>NZ_CP117432.1:122500-4922500 GCF_030687435.1 Pseudomonas sp. FP597
TTAGTGATCCGGTGGTTCTGTATGGAAGGGCCATCGCTCAACGGATAAAAGGTACTCCGGGGATAACAGGCTGATACCGCCCAAGAGTTCATATCGACGGCGGTGTTTGGCACCTCGATGTCGGCTCATCACATCCTGGGGCTGAAGCCGGTCCCAAGGGTATGGCTGTTCGCCATTTAAAGTGGTACGCGAGCTGGGTTTAGAACGTCGTGAGACAGTTCGGTCCCTATCTGCCGTGGACGTTTGAGATTTGAGAGGGGCTGCTCCTAGTACGAGAGGACCGGAGTGGACGAACCTCTGGTGTTCCGGTTGTCACGCCAGTGGCATTGCCGGGTAGCTATGTTCGGAATAGATAACCGCTGAAAGCATCTAAGCGGGAAACTAGCCTCAAGATGAGATCTCACTGGGACCTTGAGTCCCCTGAAGGGCCGTCGAAGACTACGACGTTGATAGGTTGGGTGTGTAAGCGCTGTGAGGCGTTGAGCTAACCAATACTAATTGCCCGTGAGGCTTGACCATATAACACCCAAGCAATTTGCTGACCTGAGAAGGCACCAGATTGCGGTGTGTGAAGACGAGATGAACCGAAAGTTCGACGCTCACAAAACACCGACAGCTGTCACATACCCAATTTGCTGAAGCGAGGCCATCAGGTCACGACTCAGTACCCGAATTTCTTGACGACCATAGAGCATTGGAACCACCTGATCCCATCCCGAACTCAGAAGTGAAACGATGCATCGCCGATGGTAGTGTGGGGTTTCCCCATGTGAGAGTAGGTCATCGTCAAGATTAAATTCCGAAACCCCATTTGCGAAAGCAGGTGGGGTTTTGTTTATGTAGAAGTCCTTGATTTTAACCGGCACGTTGCGATGCAACGGTCTGGTAAACAGAATTTCTTGACGACCATAGAGCATTGGAACCACCTGATCCCATCCCGAACTCAGAAGTGAAACGATGCATCGCCGATGGTAGTGTGGGGTTTCCCCATGTGAGAGTAGGTCATCGTCAAGATTAAATTCCGAAACCCCTGTCTGCTGACGCAGACAGGGGTTTTGTCGTTTTGAAGGGTTGATCCGTACTCGTCGGATCCCCCGACTTCGCGCCGCGAAGCTCTACCGCCTGTCTATTTCTTATGCGGGAAAAACATTTTTCCCGATATCACCTAAGTTTTACCTTTCTGTGGCCGAAAGCCTGATGAGCCATGCGTGCACCGAAATAGAGCAGCTCCTAAGCCGTCTATATCGAACAAGGAATGTTCCTCTCGGCACGCTCCCCCCATTTGGCAAAAGAAGTCGATGAAATGAATCTCAAGTTCAGTCATAAAATTCTGTTGGCCGCGTCAGGCGTTGTGGTCCTAGCCTTCGCGTTATTCACGCTTTACAACGATTACCTGCAGCGCAGTACGATCAAACAGAACCTGGAGTCATCCATTCAGCAATCCGGTGAGCTCACCGCCAGTAGTGTGCAGAACTGGCTCAGTGGCCGAATACTGGTCCTTGAAAGTCTTACGCAGAATTTCGCCCATCAAGGCAATGCTGCGGACCTTCCAGGTCTGGTCGATCAGTCGGCGTTCACCTCGAACTTCCAGTTCACCTATGTTGGGCAAACCAATGGTGTATTCACCCAGCGCCCGGATGCAAAGATGCCCGATGGCTATGACCCTCGTCAGCGCCCCTGGTACAAGCAAGCCGTGGCTGCCGATAAACCCATGCTCACGCCACCCTATATGGCTGCAGTGGGTGGGCAGATCGTCACCATCGCCATGCCGGTGAAAAAGAATGGCGAGCTGCTGGGTGTCGTCGGCGGTGACCTGAGTTTGCAAACCCTGGTGAAGATCATCAACTCCGTGGACTTCGGTGGCATCGGCCATGCGTTCCTGGTCAGCGGCGATGGCCAAGTCATCGTCAGCCCTGATCAGGATCAGGTGATGAAAAACCTTAAGGACATCTACCCGGGCACCAGCGTGCGGATAGAGAAGGTTAACCAGGATGTCGTTCTCAATGGCCAGGATCGTATTCTGTCATTCACGCCTATCAGCGGTTTGCCGGGGGCAGATTGGTACATCGGCCTGTCGATCGATAAACAAAAAGCCTACGCCCCTTTGGGTAAGTTCCGGACTTCTGCGTTGATCGCCATGGTGATCGCCGTGGTCGCAATTGCTGTGCTCTTGAGCCTGCTTATCCAAGTGTTGTTACGACCTCTGAATACCATGGGCGTCGCCATGCAGGATATCGCGCAGGGCGAGGGCGACCTGACTCGCCGTCTGGCTGTCACCAGCAAGGACGAGTTCGGCGAAGTGGCAAGCGCGTTCAATGAGTTTGTGGAGCGTATTCACGCGTCGATTTCTGAGGTGTCTTCGGCAACGCGCCAGGTTCACGATCTGTCCCAACGCGTGATGGCTTCTTCCAACGCATCGATCATCGGCTCGGATGAGCAAAGCGCCCGCACCAACAGCGTCGCTGCAGCCATCAACGAGCTGGGCGCGGCCACCCAGGAAATCGCACGTAACGCCGCCGATGCTTCACAGCATGCCAGTGGCGCCAGCGAACAGGCTGACGATGGGCGCAAAGTGGTTGAGCAAACCATTCTGGCAATGTCTGAGCTTTCACAAAAGATCAGTTTGTCCTGCACCCAGATCGAAACCCTGAACGCCAGCACCGACAACATTGGCCACATTCTTGACGTGATCAAGGGCATCTCCCAGCAAACCAATTTGCTCGCACTCAACGCAGCGATTGAAGCAGCCCGTGCAGGGGAGGCCGGGCGTGGGTTTGCCGTCGTTGCAGACGAGGTGCGCAACCTGGCTCATCGCACCCAAGAGTCGGCCGAAGAAATTCACAAGATGATCACCTCGCTGCAAGTGGGCTCGCGCGAAGCGGTGACCACCATGAATGCCAGTCAAACGTCCAGCGAGGAAAGCGTTCAGGTGGCCAACCAGGCCGGCGAGCGCCTTATCAGCGTGACGCAGCGGATCGTTGAAATCGACGGAATGAACCAGTCGGTCGCCGCAGCTACCGAAGAGCAGACTGCGGTGGTGGAAACGCTCAATGTCGACATCAACCAGATCAACCTGCTGAACCAGCAGGGTGTGACCAATCTCAACGAAACCCTCAAGGACTGCGATGCCCTGTCGCAGCAGGCCAATCGGTTGAAGCAACTGGTCGACAGCTTCAAGATCTGATCCGCTGATGATGGAGTAGGAGTGAGCGGTTTCGCTCCTATGGCTTGACCAGCAAGCGTCGTACATTCTCCAGGGCGCTGCTGGCGAAGTCTTGCACAAACTGCTCAAACCCCTCCTGTGCGGCGTCCATGGGCTCTGCAATGATGGTCCAAGTTACTCTGGAGCATTGTGCTCCAAGTGCTTGGACGCTGATCGCTGCCCACAACCGCGCCACACCGAGGGTGTTGTAGATCGTGGTCCAGGTCATGTGCATAGCCTGTTCATCGCGACTATTGAGTTGCTCGACGACACAGTTGCCATCGCGAAAATTTTTTTTGCGCAAAGCGCCCACACCCGTGCCGATCATTTCAATGTGCATAAGGGCAGGAATGAAGGCATCAAAGCCTGCAAACTGCCCCACTACACTCCACAGCCGACGGGCGTGGCAATCAACCACGGCAGAGGCCACAATCGGCACGCTGCTCGGGTTGCGGATTAACGTATCGGGTTGCAGCGGTTTCATAAGAATGTCCTGAAGCGGTTCATAGAAAGCTGATGGCCTTGAGGTAGTTGCAGCCTTTGCTGAGTAGCGTTGCGTCTTTTTCGGGATACTGCTCTCCCATTTTCTGAACACCGCGTCGTGCGTTGTCATGAAGAATCATCGACGTGTCTCCTATGTCGTCATCCAAGTGATCCAGATAAAAGCCCAGTACACCGAATAGAGCATTGTCCTGACCCACGGCTCTCAGAGCCTGCTGCCACTGCTTGATGTCCACCCGCTCGAACGGGTAGCCGGCCCCGCTGAAGGCGTCCAGGTAATGTTCCCAGCTCAAGGGCTGAGGGTTGTGCAAGTTGAAGACGTTGTCATGGGCTTGGAAGCTGGCGCAGTGGACGGCAATGAAGCGACTCAGGAAGTCCACTGGCATCAAGTCGAAGTTCAGCTCCAGGCGAGGCAGCACACCCAGTTGCAGCGACCCCTTGAGCATCAGCATCAGGCGGTTTTTATGCGGCTGGCAGACACCGTTACGGCTGTTGAAACTGATGTTTCCCGGCCGGAGGATATTCACCCAGGCGCCCTGTTCGACGGCACGCCCCAGCAACCGCTCCGCGACCCACTTGGACAGGTTGTAGCCATTTCTCACATACAGGGGCAGGGTCGCGGCGGCGGGTTCCTCAAGAACATGCCCCTGCGTGTCGATGCTGCTGGAAGCCGACAATGTCGAAACAAAGTTCAAGACTTTCTTACTGTGGGTTTCGCACAAACGCAGGCACTCGAATATGGGATCGACGTTGTCCTTTGCCAGTGAGGCGTAGTCCATCACGTGGTTGACCTGTGCTGCGTTGTGCACCAGCACACCAAAGTCCCTGGCGAGGGATTCATATGCCTCGGTCGTCAAGCCCAATCGCGGCAAGCTGACATCGGCAGCGAAGACCCGCACGCGGCTCAAATCCAGATGTTCCAGGCGGTATTCGCGCAATGCCTGGGTAAACCGGGCCATTGCAGACGCCCCCGGCTGCTCGCGTACCAGGCAGGCCACTTCGATTGCGCCATCCGCCAATAGCGCTTCGACAATATGCACGCCGACGAAACTGTTGGCCCCCGTCACGATCATTTTTCGCGGGTCTCCCGCGCAGTCCTCGTCCAGCGCGCTGATCGCCCACTCCCGCTGGGTATCCTCCAGCGCCTGGGCGCTGGAGGTGTCCGGTAGCTCACCATCCTCAAGCAACGTGGCGAGGGCACGGATCGTCGGCACTTCGATGAAATGGCTCAATGCGAAACTACGGCCAAACTGCTCGCGCACACGCAGCAGCAAGGTCGACAGCAAAATCGAATGGCCGCCGAGATCGAAGAAGCTGCCATCGATGGATAACGCGCCAGAGGGCAATTCCAGCAGTTCGCGCCACAACTGAGTCAATTGCGCTTGAAGCGCAGTGTTTGCATCGTCGTGGACAGGTAGGTGGGAACGAGGCGGCAGCGCCATGGCCAATAGTGCCTGGCGGTCGACTTTGCCGTTGATGGTGCGTGGCATGCCTTGCAACGCGACCCAGGAGGCAGGTTGCATATACTCCGGTAGCCACTGCCGTGCGTGTTGCTTGAGGGCTGGCATACTGGCGCCGGGCTCGGGTTGGGCGGCAAAACCGTGGATCCTGTCATCACGATCGATGATCACTGCCACTTGTCGATACAGCCGACTGTCGCGCAAGCACTGCTCGATCTCCCGGGGCTCGACCCGAAAGCCGCGAATCTTCACCTGATTATCGCGCCGCCCGCCCAGCAGGATGCCTGTAGGTGTCCACTGAGCCAGGTCGCCGCTACGGTAGGCGCGAAGAACCTGGCCACTGGGTATCGACAGCTCGACAAACGCACTCTCAGCCTGCCCAGGCGCATTCACGTACCCCAGGCTCACCCCAGGTCCGACGATGTAAACCTCGCCCTGCACCTGCTCATCCACCGGTTGCAGGTTGTCGTCGAGGATCAGCACCTGGCTGTTGGCGATGGGCACGCCAATGTTTCGGTTGCTGTCTGCCGGTTGCAACCTGCGGTGAGTCACCAGCACCGTGGTTTCGGTGGGGCCATAGAGATTATGGAACTGGCACTGCCCGGCCAATCGCTCGATGACAAGGGGTTCGCAGACATCGCCACCCGTGAGCAAGTGAGTGACGCCAAGCGGTTGATCCAGCGGCAGGATATTGAGCAGGGCGGGCGGCAGGAAAGCATGGGTGATGGACTGCCGGCGCAGTAGCGCCATCAGTTGATGAGGGTCGCGTCGTTGCTCCTCGCCGGGGACGATCAACTGGGCACCGGCGATCAGCGCCGGGAAGATATCAATCAATGACGAGTCGAAACTCAACGGTGAAAACTGCAGAACGCGGCTGTGCTCGTCCAGCGCCATACAGGTGCCGAACCATGCCGTGAAATGCGCCAGGTTGGCTTGGCTGAGCAGTGCGCCCTTGGGGCGACCCGTGGTGCCTGATGTATAGAGCACCATGCACGGCGCATCGGGGTCGGGCCGATGCTGCGTCAGATCGGATACGCTGTCGGCGTTTCGTGGCCTGATAGCACTGACATCCAGCGCAATGAAACGCTCGCGCAGTAAGTGCCGACCGGCATCCAGCAATACGCCTGCCCTCGCATCTTCGAGCATGGCCTGATGGCGTTGAGGTGGCTGTTCGGGTTCCAGCGGCAGGTACACCGCGCCACTGCCCAGTACCGCAAGGATACTGGCATACAGCTCGATAGACTTTCCCAAGCACACGCCGACTACGGCTGGGGTTTCGAGCCCCTCCAGCGCTGGCCGCAATTGCTGTTGAATCGCCATTGCGCGGCTGCGCAGTTGCCGGTAGGTCCATGCCTTGCCGGCAATGTTCAACGCCGTTCGTTCGGAAAAGGCCTGAAGGCTCGCCTGTAAACGCTCGATCATCGGCACTTGGGCTTGTCGGCTTAGTCCTGGGTCAAAGGTACGGTTGAATCGATGTAAAAACGCCAGCGCCTCCAACCCTTGCAGGCTTTGTTCGGGCCAGTCGGTGGCGATGGCTGTCATGGCGAAATATTCGAGGTCTCGTGAAAAACAACTGACCTGCGCCGCCACCCAATCCACCAGCGTGCTGGTCGCCCGTTGACGCATTCGTTGACCATTGCCGCTGGGCTCTGCGGCGACGTCCAGTACGGCCAATACAGCTCGGTCACGGTCGTAGAGGCGCAGCTGCAAGGCGGGCAACCCATACTCGGTGATGGGCCCCACACCCAGGCGCAGGTTGATGCACATCGTTTTGCCCACATGGGCCGGAAGAGGTTCGCTGCCATCATCAATCCACAGGTCGATGGCCTCATTACCCGAGACGTGGCCGTACTGTTCCAGCACCAGCCTGATCGCGTCCAGGGCTTTGCTGGAACCGTTCCAGCCGATCCTCAGGCGCTTCATGCCCGCACCGGCAAGAGATCGTTCAGCGCTCGCGCCACGCTCGGCGTTTGCAGCAAACCGCTGTGTTGCAGGAAAGCCATGATATTGCCCATCAACGGATGCTGACGGGTGATGGGAAACGCAAGCGCCCTGATTTCATCGCTCAATGCGCTGCGTACGCGTGCGCTGACACCCAGGTGCTCGATCAGTTGTAGATCAAAGCTCTTTTGCAGGTCGTTGGTCAGGTAACGCGCCAGGAACGTCGGCAGTACTTGAGCGATGCCGTCACGGTCATCCGGGCTCGCGGCCTGCCAATAAAGGCGCACCAACCGAGTCCAGAATTGTGCGTGACGGCCCTCATCAAACAGGTGGTCGGCCATCAAGCCACGTAGGGAGGCTTTGACGCTGCTGTCCTTGGAAAACGCGGCTACATCCTGGGTGACTGTGTTTTCGGCGATTGCCACGCCGATCAGTTCCACGGCATCGCGCAGATGGGCCGGCGCCTCTGCCTGTGCTGTCGGGAGTGCGCGGCTCAGTTCGATTTGCTCAGGCAACTGGAGCGGCTGTATGCCCGTCATGGCTACGGTTTGTTGCAGTAAGTCCAGGGCGACCAAGGCGTGGTAATCCTCGTCCACCACGACCGTCATTGCATCAATTCGACAGGCGAGGGGGAAGGGCAGCGAGAAGCGATTCTTGGCAATGCGGCGTGCGGTCCTGTCGACGATCTCGGTTTCGAAGATCACCACGTCGTTGATGAATTTGTAGAAGCTCTGCAACAGCACGAAGTCGCGCCACTGTGGGCAATGCTCCAGAAAGGTCGCGCTGAGTACCAGAGGTTGGCGACACAGCGGGTAGATCAAGTTGTCATCGTTTTCCAGCACACGGCGGGGGCGCGTGCGGATGGTTGCCCTGCGCTCCCAGTCATCGATAATCGAAGGGTAGTCGGCGATGCTCATGGACGTACCTCCTGCAGCGACGCCCGCACCTCGTCCCAAAAACGGATACGGCTTTCCACGGCGGCAAGGGCTGCGTCGTCTGCTTGTGATGGGTAGGTCGGGTCTGCGCCGACCAGGCGTTCAAGCAGCAACCGGGCTGCCGGCGCGTGATCCTGAGCGTCCAGTTCGATATGGCGTCTTAGATACCTGCACAAGGTTGGCGCCTGGTGATGAACAAACCCGTCGCTGTGCAAGATGCGCTCGAACAGAGTCGGTATCACAGACTCGCGACTGTGAAAGAACGCGGCCGCCACGCAATGAGTGGGGGCGTGCCGGGCGATGTGCAACGTATCCGTCACAAGACGGCTCACCCCAGCAGGCACATCGAGCCTATGCAAGGCCGAGCTCGCTTCCAGGCCGTTGCGCTGCAGCGCAATGAAGCGGTTGATCACCATGGTGCTGGCGCCGACTTCGGCCATGGCTTCCAGGTACAACTCGAAGTGGCTGCAATGGCCTTGCCGGGGATGTTCGTCCGACTCCTCGCCCAACACGATTTCATTGATCAGACGTGCCGCTTGCGGATCAGCAGGGGGCAGCCAGGGCAAATGGGTGCAGGTCAGATCCTGTTGCAGACGTTTGACGAGGGTCATGAAATCCCAAACAGAGAACACATGAGTTTCCATGAAAAGTTGTAACTTTCGACGCGATGTTATTTCTTGGAACAGCGGGTGGCTACACAATTGAATTTTCTTTTGTTCAAGTAACGGTGGGTACATGGTTGATGCCTATAGTTGTTGCGGCCGCAGAATTAATCCACGGTTGATTATTGTGTTCGGCAAAAAAATGGAACCGGTATCAGCCTGGCGACATAGCGCGAGACCACGCGTAGACGTGGAGTTGGCCTGCCTGGCTTAGTGATAGAAGATGATAAGCGGGTTAAACGATTTAGCGGGGGTATGAATGTACTAGAAGTTTTTCTAAATAATATTGGATGTCAGAAAGTTACTGATTAAAAGTGGGAGGTTTCTTCGGTGCGGAACACTGTCCTACAAGTAAAGTGTTCCGCGGCATTGAGGATTGGCGACGGGAAAGTAAGGGAGTTATTGCACGTTCTTTTTGCCGGCGACATCCAAGCCATTAAGGTAGGTGGTGATCACTTCCATCCCGCGCATCAAGTGATTGCGCAATGTCAGAATACTTTCGCCGACTTTCTTTTGCGCCACCAAATTCAGCAGTTCACGGTGGTCTTCCTGGGATGTCTCGCCCAATCCCATCGCCTCAAGGTTAAAGCGCAGGAAACGTTCTTCCTCATTCAACCCGTGCTCCACTAATTTAAGCAACCGCTGGTTGGGCGCCTTGCCATACAGGGCCATGTGAAACAGACGATTGAGACGGCCAATCTCGGTGTAGTCTTTTTCTTGTTCCAGGGCAGAGATCAGCGCGTCCGCCTCAGCGATGTCGGCGTCGGTCAGCAAGGGAATCGACGAGCGCAGCGCTTCGGACTCCAGCAACATGCGCAGCTCATAAGTCTCTGCCGAATTGTCTTCGATCAACGGTGCAACCACGGCGCCCTTATGGGTGACCACGTGCAACAGTGACTGGGCCTCCAGCTGGCGCAAGGCTTCACGTACCGGCATGCGGCTGACCCCGAACAGGCTGGCCAGTTCCTGCTGGCGCATGGCGGTGCCGCAGGGCAAGCGGCCATCGAGGATGGCATTGCGCAGGGTTTCTTCAATCACGGAGCGCGCCAGGTGAGCGGGAATGGGCCCGCTGACCTTGATGCTGTTCAAAGGGGTCGGCTTCTGCGTCACGGTTACGCTATCCTTCCTTTTGGAATGGTGGTGGCTAATTGGATCCAATGCACACTAGAGACTGCCCATAAGCTTGTCAAACCGGCACGGTTTCGGCTTGTAAGCGTTTCAACACGTCGCTCTGACGGCCCACGCACTGGTTTTCGGCGGTCTGACGCGCCGTTGTCGACTTGCGACATTTCTGTCTATCGATATTCACTATCGGTATTTAAAATGAAATTCTTATACCTATAAAGTCACTCTCCTGTCCGACCGGGAGTGAACTCATGTCCGCCACCTCTACTGTTCCAACAGCGATCCTAACCGCCCAAGCCTTCGAGGTTCGTCCGCTGCCCGGCAGCGTGGGGGCCGAAATCATCGGCCTGGACCTGTCCCGGCCAGTCAACGATCAGGATTTCGCCCGCATTCATCGCGCGCACCTGGATCATCACGTGGTCGTTTTTCGCGACCAACGTATCTCCCCCGAACAACAGATCGCCTTCAGCCGCCGTTTTGGCGTGCTGCAGATTCACGTGCTTAAACAGTTCCTGCTGGCCGACCACCCGGAAATCCTGATCGTCTCCAACATCATTGAAAACGGCCAATCCATCGGCCTGGGTGATGCGGGTAAGTTCTGGCACTCGGACCTGTCCTATAAAGAGCTGCCGAGCCTGGGTTCGATGCTCCACGCCCAGGAGCTGCCATCCGAGGGCGGTGATACCCTGTTCGCCGATATGCACAAAGCCTGGGACCAACTGCCCGAGCACCTGCGCAAAGCCGTTGAAGGCCGCAGCGCCGCGCACTCTTATACCGCGCGCTATAGCGAAACCAAATTCGAAGGCAACTGGCGCCCGACGTTGACGCCAGAGCAGCTTGCCCAAGTCGCGGAAGTGGTTCACCCGATCGTGCGCACCCACCCGGAAAACGGCCGCAAGGCGCTATTTGTCAGCGAGGGTTTCACCACCCGCATCGTCGGCCTGCCGGAGGACGAAAGCCGCGACCTGCTGGCCCAGCTCTACGCCCACAGCGTGCTGCCGCACAACATCTACCGCCACCAGTGGCAGCCCCACGACCTGGTTTTCTGGGACAACCGCTCGCTGATTCACCTGGCCGCCGGTTGCCCGAGCCACCGGCGTCGCAAACTGTTTCGCACCACCATCCAGGGCGATGCGCCTTTCTGATTCGGAGCAAGACCATGTCCAGAAACATTCCTTTTGCGCGATTGGCCGCCACGCTCGGACTCGGTATCAGCCTGCTGGCCGGCAGCCTGATCGCTCCAGCGGCGGCACAGGCCGAAGGCGAGATCCGCATCGCCGAACAATTCGGCATCGTCTACCTGTTGCTCAACGTGGTGCGCGATCAGCATTTGATCGAAAAGTACGGTAAACAGGAAGGCATCGACATCAAGGTCGACTGGACCCAACTCTCGGGCGGCGCGGCGGTCAACGATGCGTTGCTCTCCGGCTCCATCGATATCGCCGGGGCCGGTGTCGGCCCGTTGCTGACCATCTGGGATCGCACCCACGGCAAGCAGAACGTCAAGGCCGTGGCGTCCCTGGGCAACTTCCCCTACTACCTGGTCAGCAACAACCCGAAGGTCAAGACCATCGCTGATTTCACCGACAAGGACCGCATCGCCGTCCCGGCAGTGGGTGTTTCCGTGCAGTCGCGCTTCCTGCAATACGCCGCCGCCAAGCAGTGGGGCGACAAGGAATTCAATCGTCTCGACAAATACACCATTGCGGTCCCGCACCCTGACGCCACGGCTGCATTGATCGCCGGCGGCACCGAGTTGACCGGGCACTTTTCCAACCCGCCCTTCCAGGACCAGGCCCTGACGAACCCTAATGTGCACGTGGTACTGAACACCTACGACCTGCTCGGGCCGAACTCGCCAACCGTGCTGTTCGCCACTGAAAAATTTCGCAACGACAACCCGAAGACCTATAAGGCGTTCATCGAGGCACTGAGCGAAGCCGCGCAGTTCGCCCAGAACGACAAAGGCGCCGCCGCCGATACTTATATTCGTGTGACCAAGGCCAAGATCGACCGCGCCGAGTTGCTCAAAATCATCGACAACCCGCAGTTCGAATTCAGCGTCACCCCGAAGAACACCTACCCGCTGGCGGAATTCCTCTACCGCGTCGGCGCTATCAAAAACAAGCCTGAGTCATGGAAGGACTACTTCTTCCAGGATGCCAAGCCCCTGCAAGGAAGTTGAAATGAACGCGCCCTTGCAAGGCCACACGGCCAGCAACCTGCACACCGCCGAGCCGCTGCTGGCGGTGGATAACGTCAGCCTTGAATACCGCACCCCCGAGCGCGTGGTGCGGGCTACCCATCAGGTCAGTTTCGAAATCGACCCGGCCGACCGCTACGTGTTGCTTGGCCCTTCGGGCTGCGGCAAATCCACCTTGCTCAAATCCATCGCCGGGTTTATCAAACCCTGCGAAGGCGAGATCCGCCTGTTGGGCCAGAAGGTCGAGCAACCGGGCCCGGACCGCATCGTGGTGTTCCAGGAATTCGACCAGTTGCCACCGTGGAAAACCGTCAAGCAGAACGTAATGTTTGCGCTGCTGGCATCCAAGACCCTCAAGCGTCGCGAAGCTGAAGCGCGCGCTCTGCACTACCTCGATAAAGTGGGCCTCAGCGCCTTTGCCGATGCGTACCCGCATACGCTCTCCGGCGGTATGAAAGCCCGTGTCGCCATCGCCCGTGCCCTGGCCATGCAGCCGAAAATCCTGCTGATGGACGAACCCTTCGCCGCCCTCGATGCTCTGACCCGGCGCAAGATGCAGGAAGAGTTGCTGCTGCTCTGGGAGGAAGTGCGCTTCACCCTGCTGTTCGTCACTCACTCCATCGAAGAAGCGCTGGTGGTGGGCAATCGCATTCTGTTGCTGTCGCCGCACCCTGGGCGGGTGCGTGCGGAAATCCACAGCCATCAATACGACCTGCACAGCCTTGGCGGTGTGGACTTCCAGGCGTCGGCGCGGCGGATTCATCGCTTGTTGTTCGATGAATCCACGGCTGCGGAACCCGAGTTGGGTTTTGCCGATATCCGCATCGCTTACTAAGGGGGCAACCCATGCGCCAGGAATACGAAATCACCCTCGAACCGTTGCTCAGTGTCCCGGTGGAACGCGAACTGCCGCTGCGCCAACGCTTGTGGCAACAAGGCTGGCTGCGCAAGGGCCTGATCCTGATCGTGCTGGCGATCCTCTGGGAGGCCGTCGCGCGCTACCAGGACAACGACCTCCTTCTGCCGAGTTTTCTGCAGACCTTCAACGCGCTGTACGACGGCCTGCTCAGCGGCGAATTGCTGAGCAAGGTGAGCATCTCGCTGGTGGTGTTGATCAAGGGTTACCTGATCGGCATTGTGCTGGCGTTCGCCCTGACCACCTTGGCCGTGTCGACCCAATTGGGCCGCGACCTGCTGAGTACCCTGACCTCGATGTTCAACCCGCTGCCGGCCATCGCATTGCTGCCGCTGGCGCTGCTGTGGTTCGGCCTGGGCCAGAACAGCCTGATTTTCGTGCTGGTGCATTCGGTGCTGTGGGCACTGGCGCTCAACACTTACTCGGGGTTCCTCGGCGTGTCCGAAACCCTGCGCATGGCCGGTCGCAATTACGGTCTCAAGGGTATGCGCTTTGTGCTGTTCATCCTGATCCCGGCGGCGCTGCCTTCGATCCTCGCGGGCCTCAAAATTGGCTGGGCGTTTGCCTGGCGCACGCTGATCGCCGCCGAGCTGGTGTTCGGCGCCACCAGTGGCAAAGGCGGTTTGGGCTGGTACATCTTCCAGAACCGCAACGAGCTGTACACCGACAAGGTATTTGCCGGGCTGGCGGTGGTGATCCTGATCGGCCTGCTCGTGGAAAACCTGGTGTTTGACACTTTCGAGCGGCTCACCGTGAAGCGCTGGGGCATGCAACGCTGATACACCTGCTACGATTGCATCCCGCTCACTCCCCCACGATCACGAGTGCTTGGCATGCAACTACCGGACATGAACCTGCTGGTCGCCCTCGACGCCTTGCTCGACGAGGGCAGTGTGGTCGGCGCCGCGCGGCGGATGAACCTCAGCCCGGCGGCCATGAGCCGCACCCTCACGCGTATTCGTGAAGCGGTGGGCGACCCGATCCTGGTGCGGGCTGGTCGGGGGCTGGTACCCACGCCCAAGGCCCTGGAGTTGCAAGGCCAGGTGCGCAACGTGGTGGAACAGGCCGCCTTGCTGTTTCGTTCGGCCGACCAAGTAGACCTGAGCACCCTGCGCCGCCGCTTCAGCGTGCGCGCCAACGACTTTTTTATCGGCGTGTATGGCGGCCGCCTGTTCGACACCATGGAGCGCATGGCCCCGCTGTGCGAGCTGTGCTTCGTGCCCGAAGGCGACACCGATGACGAAGCGCTGCGCGAGGGGCGGCTGGATTTACGTGTGAGCAACACCCAGCCGGCGAGCCCGGAGGTCAAGGTGCAGACCCTGTTCTCCACCACTTTTGTCGGCCTGGCGCGGCAGGACCACCCCTTGTTCGACGAAGACATCACCGCCGCCCGTTTCGCCAGCTATTCCCATATCAGCATCTCGCGGCGCGGCATCGCCCGTGGGCCGATCGACACCGCACTGAACGCCCTAGGCCTGGAACGGCGCGTGGCGATGATCGCCCCAGGTTTCCACGGAGCAATGTTCATGCTGCCCGACTCCGATCTGATCCTGCCGGTGCCCAAGGAGGCGCTCTACAGCGCCAACCGCCTGAAGCTTCCCCTGCGTGCCTTTGCGCTGCCGATCCCGTTGCCGACCCTGGTACTCGCCCAATCCTGGCACCCACGCTTCGACAAAGACCCGGCCCACAAATGGCTGCGCGAGACGATGCGCGAAAGTTGCCATGCCACTTGGCTCGAAGCCCAACCGCCAAACGTCTGAATGCACACGGACCCAATGTGGGAGGGGATTTGTTGCGGATTCAGGATTGCGCTTGGCGCAATTATAAGATACCGATAAGTAACTTTTTGTCATGCTTGTGCCTGAATAAACTGCTCGGGTATTTCTAATCCCGAGTTACCTGTTCATGACTTCCCTCGCTGCCCCCATCCTTGCGGCCGCAGCCAAACCCGCCGCCATGACTGCGCCCGTGTTCGGCCCGCGCATCATCATTGGCCTGGTCGGTGTGTTGTTGGCGGTGCTGGTGTCCGGCCTCAACGAGATGGTCACCAAGGTGGCCCTCGCCGACATTCGTGGTGCGCTGTACATCGGTTTTGACGAAGGCACCTGGCTGGTCGCGGCCTATACCGCCACGTCTGTCGCTGCCATGGCGTTTGCGCCCTGGTGTGCGGTGACGTTTTCCCTGCGCCGCTTCACCCTGTGCGCCATTGGCCTGTTCACCGTGCTGGGCATCCTGTGCCCGTTCGCGCCGAACTACCAAAGTCTGTTGCTGCTGCGCACCGTGCAAGGCTTGGCAGGTGGCGCGTTGCCGCCGATGTTGATGACCGTAGCCCTGCGTTTCCTGCCGGCCAACGTCAAGCTTTACGGCCTGGCCGGCTACGCGCTGACCGCCACCTTCGGCCCAAGCCTGGGCACCCCATTGGCGGCGCTGTGGACCGAGTACGTCGGTTGGCAATGGGCGTTCTGGCAAATCGTGGCGCCATGCCTGCTGGCGCTGGCCGCCGTGGCCTACGGCTTGCCGCAAGATCCGCTGCGCCTGGAGCGCTTCAGGCAGTTCAACTGGCGCGGCCTGCTGTTGGGCTTTCCGGCGATCTGCATGCTGGTGATCGGCATTCTGCAAGGCAATCGGCTGGACTGGTTCGAGTCAGGCCTGATCACCTTTTTACTCAGTGGCGGCAGCCTGCTGTTGGTGCTGTTCATGCTCAATGAGTGGTCTCAGCCGATACCGTTCTTCAACTTGCAGATGCTCGGCCTGCGCAACCTGTCGTTTGCCTTGATCGTGCTGGCGGGTGTGCTGATGGTGCTGACCTCGGTGATCATCATCCCGTCGAGTTTTCTCGCCCAGGTCCAAGGTTATCGTCCTCTGCAAACCGCGCCGGTGATGTTGCTGATGGCGCTGCCGCAGTTGATCGCGCTGCCGCTGGTGGCAGCGTTGTGCAACCTGCGCTGGGTCGATTGCCGCTGGGTGCTGGGCATCGGCTTGAGCATGCTGGCGCTGTGCTGCGTCGGCAGTGCGCACCTGACCTCGGCGTGGATTCGCGACGACTTTTACGGCCTGTACCTGCTGCAAATCTTCGGGCAACCCATGGCCGTGTTGCCGCTGCTGATGCTCTCCACCGGCAGTATCCAACCCACCGATGGGCCGTTCGCCTCGGCCTGGTTCAACACCGTCAAAGGCCTGGCCGCCGTGGTCGCCACCGGCGTGCTGGATACGCTGACCACCCAGCGCCTGCACTTCCATTCGACCCTGCTGGTGGACCGCCTGGGCAATTCGCCCTTGGTCGATGGCGACGCGCCGGGCCTGGCCCATCGGCTGCACGTGCAGGCCGTGGTGCTCACCTCTTCGGACCTCTATTACGTGATGGGCGGTGTCGCCGTGGCGCTGATCCTGCTGATTTTCTGGATGCCCACGCGGATCTTTCCGCCTCGCGCACCGACCTAGCCCCAAGGACTTCTCATGAAACGCAAAGACAAAATGGCCGTCTCCGTCATCGCGGTATTTGCCGTCGGTGTGCTGGTGTACCTGGTTGCGCCGGGTCTGTTGGGCAACCAGCGCCAGAGCACCAACGATGCCTTCGTCGCCGCCGACTTCACCCTCGTCGCCCCGCGCGTGGCCGGGTTTATCAAGGACGTGCTGGTGGAGGACAACCAGCGGGTCAAGGCCGGGCAACTGCTGGCGCTGATCGACGACCGTGATTTTCGCGCCGCCGCCCAGGCCGCCGATGCCGACACACTGGTCGCCCAAGCCCAGCTCAAAAATGCCACCGCGACCCTGGAGCGCCAAAGCTCAGTCATCGCCCAGGCTCAAGCCACCGTCGCCGCAGACCGCGCCGAAGTGGCCTTCGCCGAACACGAACTGAACCGCTACAACCACCTCGCCGGTGTGGGCGCGGGCACAGTGCAAAATGCGCAACAAGCCAAGACCCGCATCGACCAGGCCACCGCGCGCCTGGCCAAGTCCACGGCGGTGCTGGCGGCCGAGCGCAAGCAAGTAGAAATCCTCACCGCCCAGCGCGATGCGGCCGAAGGTGGGCTCAAGCGTGCCCAGGCCGCACTGGAAATGGCCAGCTATCAACTGTCCTACACCCGCATCGTCGCGCCGGTGGACGGCATGGTGGGCGAACGTGCAGTGCGAGTGGGCGCCTACGTGACGCCGGGCAGCAAGATCCTCGCCGTGGTGCCGTTGGCCGAGGCCTATGTGGTGGCCAACTTCCAGGAAACCCAGCTTTCCCACATGCACGCCGGACAGTCGGTGCAGGTACGCGTCGACAGCCTCGACGGCGAATTGCTCAACGGCCACCTGCAAAGCCTGGCGCCCGCGACCGGGGTGACCTTCGCCGCAGTCAAACCCGACAACGCCACTGGCAACTTCACCAAGGTGGTGCAGCGTATTCCGGTGAAGATCGTGCTCGAACCCAACCAACCGCTGACCGAAAGCCTGCGCGTGGGCATGTCGGTGGAAGCCAGCGTCGACACCCAACCGGTCGCGCACCCACGTGAGGTGGCCCAGCAATGAAACGAGTTGCCTGGCTCACCTTGAGCCTGATCAGCCTGAATGCCTGCACCGTAGGCCCGGATTTTCAGCGCCCGCAAACCCCACAGGTCACGCAATGGAGCGAGCCCCAAGGTCGCCAGGCCGACAGCCGTGCGGTCAGCGACCCGTTGCAGGAGCGCTGGTGGGATGTGTTCCACGACGAACAACTCTCGGCCCTCACACGCCGTGCCCTCACCGATAACCTCGACCTGAAACTGGCCAGCAGTCGTCTGGAGCAAAGCCGTGCCGTACGCCAGGTGACCACCGCCGAGCGTTATCCCGAGGTCAATGCCACGGGGGCTTACCAGCGCAAACGCAACAGCGGCAAAGGCTTGAGCGACCCCTCCGGCGAAAACGGCCGCGCCGCGTTCAATCAATGGGACATGGGCTTTTCGGCCGCCTGGGAGTTGGACTTCTGGGGCCGTGTAAAACGCGAAACCGAAGCCGCCGACGCCACCCTGCAAGTCGCCGAAAACGACCGCCGCGCCGTGCTGTTATCGGTGCTGGCCGAAACCGCCCAGGACTACATCCAACTGCGCGGGGTACAAAACACCCGCGCGGTCACCGAGCAAAACCTCGACGTCGCCCGCCACAGCCTCAGGCTTTCGCAACTGCGCCTGGCTGACGGCGTGGCGACGGATCTGGACGTGGCCGAAGCCGCTGCCCAGGTCGCCGCCATCGAGGCGCGCCTGCCCGATCTGCAACAACGCCAGGACCAGTTGATCAACGCCCTGAGCCTGCTGATGGGCGAGCCGCCGCAGGCCCTGCACGCGCAACTGTCCAAGGACGCCGCTGTGCCGCAAGCCCCGCGCCAGGTCGCCATCGGCCTGCCGTCGCAACTTGCCGAACGCCGTCCGGACATCCGCCAGGCCGAAGCCCGCTTGCACGCAGCCACCGCCAGCATCGGCGTAGCCAAGGGCGATTTCTACCCGCGCATCACCTTGTCCGGCAATCTCGGTTCCCAGGCATGCAACTGGCGGATTTCGGCTCATGGGGCTCGCGCGCGTTCGCCTTCGGCCCGCAATTGAGCCTGCCGCTGTTCAACGGCGGGCGCCTGAAAGGCATGTTGAATCTGCGTGAAGCCCAACAACAGGAAGCGGCCCTGGCCTACCAGCACACCGTGCTGCGCGCCTGGCATGAAATCGACGACCAACTGACCCGCTACAACGCCAGCCAACTGCGCCGCGACAGCCTCGCCGAAGCCGTGCGCCAGAACCAGATCGCCCTGGTCACCGCCCAACACCAGTACGTCGAAGGCGTGGCGGATTTCGTCAATGTGCTCACTGTACAAAGCGCATTGCTGGCGACGCAGGAGCAGTGGGTGGAGAGTTCTACCGGCGTGTCGTTGGCGATGGTGGGGTTGTATAAAGCACTGGGAGGGGGCTGGGAGTCGGTGTATCCGCTGGCGGTTGCTCAACGCTGAAATTGGATTGGCTGATGTAGAACCGTTCTTGATTCTTGCTGCTATAAGCTTTGATGAGCCGTGATCGTTAAGCTTTCAGGCCAACTTATTACCTGTGAGCTTTGCCGAATGTCGGTCATCGAAAATCCCTACGCGCCCCCGCAAGCTGATCTAGGCGCCCTATCCTCTGCCAGCCAAACCACATTCTTCGTGGTTGCGCCGCGCAAACTGGTGCTGATGGTGTTGTTGTCTCAGGGTATGTATTCGTTCTATTGGCTCTACAAGCACTGGGCCCGTTATCGGCAGGCAACCGGCGCGAAGGTGTTGCCGCTTGTGCGAGCGTTCTTCTCGGTTTTTTTCTTCTATTCGTTGGTGATGAAAATCAGCCAGAAGCTGGCGCTCGACGGCGTGTCCTATCGATGGTGGCCGAGGAGCCTGGCTCTGGGGCTGATCATCTGTGCGTTCCTGCCTTATGCCTATATCTGGTTCGTCACCTCCTTGACGACATTGAAGTTGAGCATTTGCCTTATGATTCTGTAGGTCTCCCTGGCCGCTCAGGTGCAGGGTGCGGTGAACCAGGTCGAGGGCGACCCCAACGGCAAGGCCAACATACGACTGACCTGGGCGAACGGTATCTGGATCATGATCGGACTAGGCCTCTGGAGTCTGGGCTTTATATCTGCGTTTCTAGAACAAGGGCTGTCCTGATTGAGCCGGGGCGCAGCGTTGCTTCTACGACCGCAATAGCATGAAGGTGACGTCGTCTTCGGTTGAGCAACCTGCAAGGGTTCGCTCCGTGATGGCCTTGAGCTGGTCTGTAGCTGAAAGTTCTGCCCAAAATCCATCCGTTGCCAAAACCCATGTCGTATTCGCAACTGTTTGTATTGATCTGACGGCTGGCTCATGAGGCCTGCGGTAACTCATGCAATTGAGGAGCGTCTTGCGGGCAGGGCTGTCCGCGATGACTGCGTGGCTCAGGTCTCCTTTCCAGTTGGGGCCGCAGTGCGGTGAACTTAGCCAGTACAAGCGCTGATCTTTGCCCAGATATCCAAAGCAACAGTCACCTGCATGGATGGATACGGTCGTTTGATCAATCACCAGCAGCGCAAGGTAGCTGGCGGAGGCGCGTGGAAAGTCTGGGCAAAGGTTCGAGTGCACTTCGCCAAGTGAGCTGAGGACGAGTTCCAGTGCCTTATCAGAGCATGACGTAACTGATGGCCCTGCGCGGGAAAAAGACTTAAGCAGATGGTGAGTCAAGGCCCGCGCCAAGTCGCCGCTACCCGGTCTGGAGGTTCCATCGGCGATTACATGCAGGTACGCCTCCCTGCTTTGAATCGAACCGATGACATCGCGGTTTTCTGTTCTATCAGTTCCTTGCTGACTTAGGCTCAAATGGAGGATCAAGCAGACACTCCCCATTCAATTAGTGTCTTCAGGCGCTCGTGTATCAGTATCTCCCGATCAGCGTCTTGAGCGGTGCTTTGGATGACGTCCTGAAACGCGGACTGTCTCAGCAATGCGGTGAATTGATCGCTCACGAAGCGTCGCAGCTCAAAAGGTGCTTGCTTTACTTCGTCGATAAGCTCTTCCCTCCCGTCCAGCAAGGCGATGATGTCTTCGATGTCATTGGACATCAGTACGTCGCCATGACCTCGACCTTGATAAGCCTGAAGTTTTGCAGCGAGGAACCACGGCGCTGCAAAGACTTTGATAGATGTTCCGTTGGGGAGTGTGTAGTCGACGGCGTTTTCCAGTCCGCCGACAAACCAGGTATTGGAAAAGCCCAAGACCTTTTCATCGGTCGGCATGAAATCGACTTTCAAGGCGCCGAGCCGTAAACGACAGGTGACGGAGTCCTGGCCAGTATTTTTGAAGCCTCGGGGCTTCAGGTTTTCTTCCAGCCGATACCAGTCAGGGGTGCCGGTCAGGTGAATGACCAAGTCCACATCATCCGTGCCGCGAATTGATTCAAGTGTGTATTCGTCGGTGATGAGCAAAACAGTCGTGCATCCGCCGACAAAGGCCACTTGCTCCCGCAACTCTTCGCCAAGCGCCTGGGCGACCTCTTCGAGCATTTGCAGCATCATTGTTCGGTTGGATGTCACAGAATCCACTCCCTAAGCATGGCGTCGGCCACCTTGGTTTCGCGTGGCCCGCCAATGCGAATGGCGTCCACAAGGGCTAGGAAGTGATAGAGCAGCTCGTCTTTCTTGACCGCTCCAGGTACGGTTTTAAATAAGGGCAGAACCTCCTGTCCTTTGTTCTTCCCGTAAGCGTCAGGCCAGACTGGCATGAGTTCGCCACCGCTCATGATCTTTCCGGCCATTATCGGTGCCGCAAAAGCCGTAGGGATGCCTCGGACAATAGGGCCAGGTTTGGCTGGAAACACGTAACGGATCGCATATTTTACGAAATCCAAGAGGGCCCCGTTTCTGACCATTGGCTTTCCACTCGGTAAATCGGTGTAAACGAGCCCGATTTCCC
This sequence comes from Pseudomonas sp. FP597, assembly GCF_030687435.1. Lineage (NCBI taxonomy): Bacteria > Pseudomonadati > Pseudomonadota > Gammaproteobacteria > Pseudomonadales > Pseudomonadaceae > Pseudomonas > Pseudomonas sp. FP597. The sequence goes on from NZ_CP117432.1 coordinate 143,865, forward strand.
GACAGCGATTCATCGAGTTGGACACTTCGCTTTTGCTCAATGCGAGAGAAGCCGAAAGTGCCCTGACGGAGTAGCTTTCGATGTTGGGCGCACTGTCTGAATCCTCAATATCCTCCCACCCCTCCCACCCTTCGGCAGCGGAAAGTTTTATTTTCTCGACATTTCCTGTAAGGCGAAGATCAAGAAAGTGGTCGAGGTAAGCTTTTGGCTCCGTTGGCGCGAGAAGCATGGCTTCTTCATGGTCGCGTATTACCGTGAATTCGCGTTTTTTGAGACGCTCGCCCTTGGCCTGAAGGTCCAAGCTGATTAGTTTGAAGAGAAGTACGATGTCTTGACTTTTCATCTGCAACTGGATCCTGGTGTCCGCTGTCCATGGACTGTGGACGATTTATTGCATATTTTAATGCCGATGTCAAGAGCGTCAAGGATTCTGCAAAAACACCACATACCCCCGAAACCACTCACTCCCCTTCAAATACCCCGGCTCGTGCCACTCTCCACCCTGAATCAAACCAATCTTGAACGGCAGCCCCAGCCGGTTCATCCGTGGCAGATACGCCGCGTAGTCCGGGATGCTGTGGCGCCCTTGATAGGTCTGCACCACCACTTCATCCACCACGCCCTTGAGCTGCGCGATGGCCGCGGGGTCGGCGTTGCTGCTCCAGTCCATCAGGCCGGTGATGCTCAGGCGTAGGTCGGCGGGCAGGCGTTGGCGCAGGTCACGCAGGAAGTCGGCGTAGTCGTGCAGGTATTGGGTGCGGGCGTCGAAGTCGATCTGGATGCCGACCACCGGGTTGCCCGCGTCGCGCCAGCGTTGTACCTGGCCGAGCAGTTGGGTGTAGACCGCTTCCGGCCAGTGCAGGGTATGGGCGCGGTACACCACCCAGACTTGGCCTTCGGTGAGGCGCGGCACGCTTATGCCCTGGGCGATCATCCGCACGCCACGCTGCGGCGCGCGGCGGGTGGAGTTGATCTGGCCCTGGAGGATATACAGGGTCTTGGCCTGTTTGAGCACCGGCTGGGGGGCAACGCCGCTCCACAGCCAGAAAGCGTCGTAGTCGCGGGCATCGACGGCGGCGAAGGCCGGGCTTGCCAGCAACAGCAAGCCCAGCCACAGGTGTCTCACCAGTAGTACTGCAGCGATTTGCCCCACTCGGTGTCGGCGAAGCCGGTCTTGAGCTGGCGGAACCAGGCCTTGCGCACGGCGGGCTCGACATCCTTGCCACCGCAGCTGTTGTAGCCTGCCGGTGCGTAGCAGTTGATGGCGCGGAACAGCGCATAGGCCTTGTCGTTCTTCGGCGCCTTGGCGTCGCCGATCACCTGTTTGTAACCGTCGAGGCGCGAGAAGGTTTCACCCTTGAACTGCGATGCGGTAGCACCCAGGCTGCCGGCGGCGCGAGCCTGCTCCAACGGCATGCCGTCCAGGCTGTTACGCAGGATGAATTCGCCCAGGCAGTTCAGGCCCTGAGGATTCTTCGCGTCGTTTTGCAACGTGGCGGCGGTTTGCGCGATGGTCGGGCAGGCATAGCCGGATTCGGCTTTGTCGCCGTTCCACTGGAACAGCTTCAACGCCTGGCCGCCGCTGTAGACGTAGCCCAGGCTGGTGCCCAGTTTGTCTTCAGAGGCCTGGGCCGGCAGTTGTTTGAAGTCGTCGGCGAAGGTCGCGAACTGGCGGTGCAGCAGGTCTTTGTAGAGCAGCACGAACTGTGCGGTCTGGCGCTCCAGCGGGTCACTGGCCTGAGCGATCTGCTGGCGCAGCAGTTCAGGCCCGGCGATGTTGCGCAGCAGGATGTAACGCACTTGCTTGGCGCTGATCGGCGAGTCGCTGGCGAACACCTTGGCCAGCTGGCCGCTGCGCTCGTAGTTCATGGCCAGGGCCAGTTCCAGTTGATCGCGCTGCAAGGGCAGCTTGGCCAGTGGCAACAGCTGCAGCCACAGGGCTTGCGCGCCTTTCCAATCGTTTTTGGCTTCCATCGCCAAGGCGCGCAAGGTCTGTTGGCTGAAGGCGAAGTAGTCCAGGCTCGACGGTACGTCCTGCGGCAGGTGCTTCAAGGCGTTGTCGGGTTGATGCTCGACGTACAGCGCGAAGGCTGCCTGCAGGTACTCGAACAGCTCGGGCCTGTCGGCGAACGTGGCTTTTTGCGCGTCAAGGTCTTCGCGCGTCAGGCGCGGTGGGGTGCTGGCGCGCATCGAGCGCAGGTCGGTCACCACTTGCATCATCGGGTTCTTGATGCTGCCGCCCCAGACCATCAGCAACTTGAGGTCGGCTTCTTCCACCAGCGCGTCCAGGGACACATTGCGCTGCGCGTCGGTGGCTTCGGTCATTTGCCAGGCGAAGTCTTCGGAGAGCTTGTCGGAATCGTCCGCGAGCCAATGCACGCGGCGCAACAGGCCGCGAGCGGAGGTTGCATATTCACCCTGTGGATAAGTTTCCAGGTAGCTGAGGAAGCCTTTTTCGGCAGCGCTCAGGGCGGACTTATCCACATGATCGAGTTGCGGCATGTCGTATTGGTCGAACGCTTCGGCCTGCGCCTGGTTCAGCGCGGTGCGCGCGGTCATGTACTGCCCGGTCTCCTTCAGCCAGGGCAGTTCACTGCGGCTGACGGCGGCAAAACCACGCTCGGCGTCACTGAAACGCCCGCTGTAGAAGTCGGCGGCGGCTTGTAGATAAGTGCCCAGCAGGCGGCCGTTGGACGATTCGATCGGCTCGGCAACCACCGGGCCGTCCCAGTTACAAGTGGTGAGCAACTGCACACGCGCGTTCGCCAGCAACTGGCGTTCCGCTGCGGGCATATCGGCCTTGATCACCTGGCTGATAAACGCGGTGGCGCTGCTCTCGTCGTTGCTGCGGCAGCGGCTGCCTTCGCCTCCAAGGAAGGCCTCGCCAGCGGTTTTGGACGCTTCGTGGGTGATGCCCAGCGAGCTCAGCAGGTGCTCGAGTTCGACGGTTGGCGCGTCGTCCGAGTCGGGTTCGGTCTCTGCGTTGGCGGCGCGGTTAAGGATATACACCGGAAACGGCACCGGGCCAAAACCCTGGGACAGGTCATCGTCGTTCAAGGCGTCGGGGGCCAACGGCGCGACTTTTTTGTCGGCCAGCAACAGGCGCAGGTTTACACGGCTGTCGTTGCCTGGACTGAGGAAGGGCTGGTTGCTGCAGGTATCGAGACGGTCGCGCGAAACCCGCCAGTCGGGGTAGCAGGTATCGTCGGAACTGGCCTGTGCCTGCAATGAAATAGCGGCCAGCAATGCCAGTGCCAGGGGTGACAGAAAACCGATGCGCATGACGTGTCCTTGATCCTGAGTCCATGGAGGGCGCCAATAATAGCCTGATCCGACAAAAGCGAGGGTGAAGGCCTACACAAATCAAAGATTTGTCCGATTGGCCGCAGTGGCAATTTAATCTCGCTGACCTAGACTGCGTGCATGTCAGGGAGGAGCAAATGTATGAAGCTGTTGCATGGATGGGTATTGAGTTTCTCCTGCCTCATGAGCGTGGCCCCGATGGCGATGGCCGACGACCCGTTACTGGATCACTCGCCTGTGACCACCGCCACCACGGACAGCGAAGCGCGTGGTGTGCTGCGTGCGCGTGACCAGGCGGTGCTGGCGAGCGAATTGTCCGGGCGCATCGTCGACTTGCCGTTCAGTGAAGGCGAGTCGTTCAAGAAGGGCGACACGCTGGCGCGTTTTGACTGTTCGGCCTATCAGGCTCAACTCAATGCCGCTTCGGCGGCCAATCGCGGCGCCGGTGAAGAGCTGGCCCACAATAAGCAACTGGCGGCGCTCAATTCGGTCGGCCGTTTTGAGGTGGCACGCGCCGAAGCCAAGCTGACCGAAACCCAGGCTCAATCCCAGGTCTACCAGGTGCAGGTCAAGCGTTGCAGCGTGCTTGCGCCGTTTGACGGCCAGGTGGTGCAGCGCAAGGTCCAACGCTATGAAAGCGTTTCGGCCGGCTCGCCGCTGCTGGAAATCGTCGACAACCGCAGCCTGGAAATCCACCTGCTGGTGCCGTCGCGCTGGATGAGCAAGCTCAAGCCCGGGCAGACGTTCAACTTCACCCCCGATGAAACCGGCCAAGCGTTCAGCGCCACGGTCAAACGCCTGGGCGCTCGCATTGATGAAGGCAGCCAGACGCTGTTGCTGGTGGCCACGGTGTCCAATGCCACCGGCTTGATGGCCGGCATGAGTGGCACGGCCCATTTTGCGCACCTGCAATGAACGCGCCGATGCCGGGGCACTCCGAGCGGGTGTTCGCCCAGTTTCTTGACCTTGAGCGCCAGACCCGTGCCGCGCGCAGCACCGAACAACTGGCCTACAGCCTGGTCAACGACGGTCAGCCGCTGTTCGGTTACCGTCATGCGGGGCTGTTGATCGCCGGCAAGGTCAGGGCGGTGACCGCCGTGAGCAGCGTCGACCCGAACGCGCCGTTTGTGGCCTTTGTCGAACAGGCCGTGGCGCAATTACACAAGCAGTCGCTGGGGCAGACCGCCCGTGTGATCCCCAGCGAACAATTGAGCGCACAGGTGCAGGCCGACTGGCAGAGCCTGTCCGCCGGCCATGTGTTCTGGCTGCCGTTGATCGACCCCCAAGACCGTGTGTTCGGTGGTGTATGGCTGGCGCGGGATACCCCGTGGAACCCGGCCGAACAGGTGCTGCTGGCCCAACTGGGCGATACCTACAGCCATGCCTGGCATGCGCTGCAACCACGCCAGCCGTGGCGGTTGCGCCTGACCGGCAAGCGCCGCGCGCTGGTGGTAGTTGTGTTGTTGCTGTTGTTGCTGATTCCGGTGCGCCAGTCGGTGCTGGCGCCCGCCGAAGTGGTGCCGCTGGCCGGGCAAGTGGTGGCGGCGCCGTTGGATGGCGTGATTGCCGAATTTCTGGTCAAACCCAACCAGCCGGTCAAGGCCGGAGATCTGCTGCTGCGCTTCGAAAGCACCACCCTCACGGCCCAGGCCGACGTGGCCGCGCGCGCCCTGGGCGTGGCCGAAGCCGAACTCAAGGCCAACGCCCAGCGGGCCTTTGCCGACGCCGAGTCGAGTTCGCGCATTGACTTGCTGGCGGCGCGGGTCGAGCAAAAACGCGCCGAACGTGACTACGCCCGCGAGTTGCTCAAGCGCAGCGAAGTGCGCGCCGAGCGCGCCGGTATCGCAGTGTTTGCCGACGCCGAGCGCTGGACCGGCAAACCGGTGCAGACCGGCGAGCGCCTGCTGCAGATCGCCGACCCCGGCCAGGCGGAGCTGCGCATCGAACTGGCGGTGGGCGACGCGATTGCCCTGGCGCCGAACGCCCAGGTGGCGCTGTTTCTGGACAGCGACCCGTTGCAACGCCACCTCGCCACTTTGCAACGCGCCGCCTACGAGGCCCAGCCCACGCCGGGCGGGCAATTGGCCTATCGCCTGGACGCGCAGTTCGATGAAGCGCCGCCGCGCATCGGCCTGCGCGGCACCGCGAAGATCTTTGGCGAGCGCGCGCCACTTGCGCTGTACCTGTTGCGTCGACCGCTGGCGGGCCTGCGCCAGAGCGTGGGGCTTTGATGGGCCTGCCCAAATTGCGCGACGACCTGCAACTGTCCAGCGCCGGTGCCGCCCTGGACGGTTCGCCGCGCTGGACCCTGGCCGACCCGGTGCGTGGGCGCTATTTCAAACTCGGCGCCACGGCTATCCGGTTGCTGCGTCATTGGTCCCTGGGCGATGCGGACAAGGTCCTGCAGGCCGCCAACCGTGAACCGGGCTTGCCCCTGGGCGGCAGCGAAGTGGATGAGCTGTTGGGCTTTCTGCGCGCCCACGACCTGATCGCCGCCCTCGACCCCGAACAACGAGCCAGCTACCTGTATAAAGCCGCCGCCCAGAAGCAAACCCTGTGGCAAGTGCTGCTGCACCAATACCTGTTTTTTCGCATTCCACTGTGGCGCCCGGACACTTTCCTCAACCGTGCCTGGCCATGGCTGGCGCGGTTCGGGCCGGGCCTGCTGCGCTACGGCTTGCCTGTTGTCCTGGGCCTGGGCGTGTTTCTGGTGGCGCGGGACTGGCAGCGTTTTCTGGCGACCTTCCCACACCTGTTCAGCCTGGGGGGCGCCCTGGCATTCGGCGTGGCGTTGTTCTTCGCCAAGCTGTGCCACGAATTTGGCCATGCGTTCATGGCCAAACGTGCCGGCTGCCGGGTGCAAAGCATGGGCATCGCGTTCATGGTGTTGCTGCCGATGTTCTACACGGATGTCAGCGACGCCTGGCGCGTGAATGACCGCCGCGCCCGGCTGCTGATCGGCGCCGGCGGCGTGATGGCGGAGTTGCTGCTCGCCTGCGTTGCGCTGCTGGCCTGGTCGCTGTTGCCCGACGGCCCTGCGCGCACGGCGGCGTTCATGCTGGCCAGTGCCACCTGGCTGACCACCCTGGCGATCAACCTCAACCCGTTCATGCGCTTTGATGGTTACTTTTTGATCAGCGACCTGTGGGGCGTGGATAACCTGCAAGGCCGTGCGTTCGCCCTGTGCCGCTGGCGCTTGCGCGAGCTGTTGTTCGGTTATGGCGAGCCGGCACCGGAGCCCTGGTCACCGACAATGCGCCGGCGCCTGTTGTGGTGGGGCTACCTGGCGTGGCTGTGGCGTGCGGCGCTGTTCCTGGGGATCGCATTGGCGGTGTATCACCTGTTTTTCAAACTGCTCGGGATCTTCCTGATGCTGGTGGAATTGGTCTGGTTCATCTTCCTGCCGGTGTTCAAGGAGTGGCGCCAATGGTGGAGTCGGCGCAGCCAGGCCCATACGCCCAGGGTCGTGCTCACCGGGCTTGGCGTGCTGCTGATGGTGCTGGCGCTGGTGCTGCCGTGGCGCAGCGCGGTGGAATTGCCGACGATGCTCGAAGCGGGCCGCGCCAGTGCGTTGCATGCGCCGGTGGCGGCGCGGGTCAAGGCGCTGAAGGTCGCGGATGGGCAGGTCGTGACCTCGGGTCAGGTGCTGGTCGAGCTGGAGTCCCCGGACCTGGATGCGCGGCAGGGCATCGTGCGCCGCGAAGTGGAGATCCTGCAGTTGCAGATGCGTCGCCAGGCCGGGCGCAGCGAAACGGCGGCGGACGCCGGCATCAATGACCGGCGTTTGTCCCAGGCCCTGGCTGAATACCGAGGCTTGGCCGCCCAGCGCGAGCGCCTGTTGTTGCGCGCGCCCCATGCCGGGACCGTGCGCGATGTGTTGCCGCAATTGAGTCCGGGCCGCTGGCTGTCGCCCAAGGACGCACTGGCGCGCGTGGTCGAGGACGGTGCGCGCCTGCGCGGTTACCTGGCGGAGGCCGAGTTGTGGCGCGTGTTGCCAGGGGCGACCGGGCGGTTTATTGCCGATGACCCGATGCACGCGGCGATTGCGGTGGAACTGACGGAGATCGATGCCAATGGCGTGGCGTATCTGGATCAGGAGGCGTTGACCTCCGATCACCACGGGCCTATCGCTGTGCGCCGCGATGAAAACCAGCGTCCGGCACCGGTCCAGGCGCAATACGGCGCGCGGTTCAAGAGTGTGCAACCGATCTCCACGCCCCATCAGCCATTGCGCGGCGTGGTGGTGTTGCAAGGTCGCAGCGAATCGGTGCTGGGCGTGGCCTGGCGCCGTGCGGCTGCGCTGGGGGTCAGGGAAAGCGGTTTTTGACAGGAGTAAGGCGATGTTGAACAAGGATGGCGCGTTGGCGCAGGGCCTGGTGGTGCGCCCGTCACGCAGCACCGATGGGCCGTTTTTGCAGGGCCTGTACCGCTCGGCGCGCGCTGATCTGCAATGGATCGATGGCGAGCAGGCGCTGGTGGAGGAGGTGATCGCCCAGCAGTTCCAGGTCCAGGAAGCGGGGCTGGACGCGCATTTTCCCGGTGCGCTGCATTATGTGGTCGAGAAACTGGGAACGCCTATCGGCGCACTGAGTGCCGACTTCGGGCCGAATGAGATGCGCGTGCTGTACCTGGCGTTTATCCCGGCCGCCCGCGGCCAGGGTTTTGGCCGCGTGGTGTTGCAAGGGGTGCAGCGGGCCGCAGCCCAGGTGGTCTGCCCGGTGACCACCGTGGTCTGGGCGAGCAACCCCCATGCGCGCCAGCATTACCTGGCGCTGGGGTTTCGGGTGGAGGAAGACACTGCCGCCGCGCAGCGGTTGGTGTGGTACCCGTCTCAGTTGAACACGATGCAAAAATAACCGCGTTCGGCGTCCCGGCCCATGGCGGGCTCGCGGGACACAAACACCTGTTCCAGGCACACGTCCGGCAGCGGCAGGCAGCATAGACCGTCGACGAAATCGGTAGGGCCGAGGCTGCTGAGCAATACGCTGAATGCCCCGCGTGGGCTGTGCGGCAAGGTCGCTTGGGGCGCCTCGCGTACACGTTCGATTTGAATCGGCAGCGCCGAGCCATCCGGCAGGTAAAGCAGGCTGCTGCCCGCCAGCAACGGGCGAAAATGTTCAGAGGTGACCAGGTTCAACATAAGCGTGGCTCCGCTTCAAAAGCGCCGAGGCACTTAAGCCTCGGCCAAGGATGACATCAGTCGCGTGACGGAAAGTATCCGCTCAGGGCAATGCTGAAGTTGATAACCAGAAAGGGATTCATGCTGCCCATGGGCTGGCCTTGGCCGGCGGGGTCAATGGTGCCGGTCAAGGTGGTGCTCACGCCTTTGAGCGGCACCGGGCTGGCGCCCTGTTGGTCTGAGTAGATGCTGGCGCTGCCCGGGCCAGTGCCGGAAGCACCGATAAACGAGTTAGTGGCGGTGGGTGTGTTGACCGGGTTGCTGGCGGCGTTGGTCAATTGCACCGAAGTGCTGGCGGTGAGTGCCGCGATCCCATGGGTGTGAGCGGGCAGGTTGGCCAGCGTGGCGGTGACGCTTTCGGTGCCGGCCACTTCGCCGATAACCCGCGGCGTCAAGCCAAGGCCACCACCTTGGCCGACAGGCAGGCGACCTTGCAGGTTGGGCAGCATGAAGGTCGTCGAGCCGGTGCCGCCGTAGGTGATGCCGATCAGGGCGAACAGCGTTTGGTACTGGCTGACGGAGAGGGTTTGGCCGGCGCACAAGGCCCAATCCCGAGGTGCGAAATTAAACGCGAAGGGTTGGATAGTGCCGATGAATACTTCCATGGATCGTTCATCCTTGTAGAGGCTCTATAGGGGGTGACGACCCTCGAAGGGGCGTCATCGCAGAGCGTAGACGCAGCTTTGGCGCACTGCCCGGCGCTTTCGAAACAGTGGGCGAATCAGGGCTGTTTGGCCTACAGTGGCGCTGGTTTGTGCGCGTGCATGTTTTTCCCTGGAAACGGGCAGTGCTGAGGGGTTTGTGGTGCGAAGGTGGGTAGGACAGGACGAAAAGATCGGCGCCGTTGCCGCGCTCAACGATGTCTGGGCGGGTGCCGGCTGGCTCAGCCGTTTGTGGTGGTTGCCGATCCTCGGGCTGGCCATGGCCCTGCGTTTTTACGGGCTGACCACCGCGGCGATCTGGGGCGACGAAGGCTCGAGCCTGCTGCTCAGCGAGTACGCCCTGGACGACCTGTGGTTTCATGCCGCCCACGATGTTCACCCACCGCTGTATTTTTTCATGCTGCGCGGCTGGATCGAGCTGTTTGGCGATGGGATCTGGTCGATTCGCGGCATGAGCGCGCTGCCCGGCGTGGCTGTCGTGGGCCTCGGGGTGTGGCTCACCCGGCAGCTCTCATCGCGGCGCGCGGCCGTGCTGGCGGGTGTACTGCTGGCACTGTTGCCCACCGCAGTGCGCTACAGCCAGGAAGTGCGCATGTATGCCCTGCTCGGCGTGTGGCTGCTCGGTGCCACCCTGGCATTGGTGTACTGGGTGCGCCAACCGGAACGCGCACGCTACCTGGCTGCCTATGTGTTGCTGATGAGTGCCGGTTTCTACACCCACTACTTCACCGCCCTGTGCGTACTGGTGCACTGGGCCTGGCTGGGGCTGTTGAGCACGTCGCAACCGCCGGGCCAACGCCTGATCACGTGTCGCAGCTGGTGGCTGGCTAACGTCGCCATTGTGCTGCTTTACCTGCCCTGGCTGCCGAACCTGCTGGACCTGGTGCAGCACGTCGACCAACTCAAGGTCGGCGGCGATATTGGCTGGGAAGAACCGGTCAACCTGCTCTCCGTACCGTCGATGATCTGGCAGTTTGTGCTCCAGGATGAAGGTCTGGACCTTTGGCCGCCGCTGTTCTGGCTGTTCCCGCTGCTGTGTCTGGTGGTGGTGGGCACCGCCGCCTGGCGTGATCGCGAGCGTCATCGCCCGGCGGTGCTGTTGGCGCTGTTCTTGCTGCTGCCGCTGCTGCTGGTGTATGCGGTGTCGTTTATCTCGCCCGTGTTCATCGAGCGCTACCTCACCGTTTACGCCCTGGCGTTGCCGATGCTGGTGGCCGTGGCAATCGACCGTCTGCCGTCGCGCCTGGCGTGGCTCGGGGCCGCATTGTTCGTGCTGTTGGTCGGCGTGGAACTGGTGGGGCTGAAGAATAACTTTGCGGTGGATGAGCACGATCAGTTCAATGTGCCGGTGGAGTTCGTCAATCGCAATTACCAGGAAGACGACCGCATCGTCCTCAGCGACATGATGTGGTACCTCAGCTACGTGTATTACGACCAGACCGACGCGCAGCTGCAACTCTTCACCCCGCCCAAGCCCGATGGCACACCCACACGGCCGAACGCCTATGGCTTCGGCACCTTGGTGGACCAGGACGGCGGGCGCATTTCCCTCGACCGTTTGTCGGCATTACCGGCCGACACCCGACGCGTCTGGCTGATCAGCAGCAACGACGGGCCGGACGAATTTGCGCCCTTGCCCGACGGCTGGCGCTTGATCAGCCAGCAAGACGGCGGCGGCGCGAGGGCGCGTCTCTATCTGCTGTGCCGCGGGCCAGACGCATCGCAGCGTGCGGGCTGCGACTAATATCCGTTTGGCATTAACGGCCTACCAAAATAGTGGCAAATAACCACTAGTTGAGACGTTAATCCTCAGCTACGCTTTCATCACAAATGGATTTTGTCCTACAAAATTGGTGAAAGGATGCAGTATCACTTTATCTCCGGACTGCCGCGTTCCGGTTCTACCTTGCTCTCCGCGATTCTCCTGCAGAACCCGCGTTTTCACGCCGGCATGAGCAGCCCGGTGAGCCCCTTGTTCAATGGGGTGCTGGCGCAATGCAGCGCAGGCAGCGAGTTCGGCTCGGTGATTGACGCAGGCACCCGCCGCCGCCTGCTGCGCGGGCTGTTCGACGCCTATTACGCCGACAAGTCCTCCACCCCCGTGGTATTCGATACCAACCGCCAATGGTGCGCGCGCATGCCCGCGCTGCATGACCTGTTCCCCCAGGCCAAAGTGATCGCCTGTGTGCGCAACGTGGCCTGGGTGCTGGACAGCCTTGAACGCCTGTACCGCGCCAACCCGTTCGAGAACACCAAACTGTTCAACGACGATGACGAGCGCAACACCGTCTACAGCCGCTGCGAAACCCTGGCCCAGCGCAATCGCCTGGTGGGTTTTGCCTGGACCGCGCTCAAAGAGGCGTATTACGGCGAGAACGCCGAATCGTTGCTGGTCGTTGATTACGACTTGTTGAGCCAGGCCCCGGAGCGGGTGATGCGGCTGGTGTACGACTTCATCGGCGAACCCTGGTTCGAACATGACTTCAACCACCTGACCTACGACGCGCCGCTCTTTGACCAGGCCCTGGGACTGACCGGCCTGCACAAGGTCAAGCCCAAGGTCGCGCCACAGGCACGGCGAACGCTGTTGCCGCCGGACTTGTTTGAGAAGTATGCCGCGTTGTCGTTCTGGCGCGATGGGTCTGCCAGTGCGGCCAATGTCATTCGTATGAAAACCGACGCCGCGATCAGTTGATTGCAGCTTTTTCTTTTTGCGTATTCAAGTCGTTCGAGTCCGGGTGATCGTCATGTGGTGGAGCAAAGACAAATCGCGGGTAACCGAGGGCGCACACGCGCTGGCTTCGCCAATGATCATGTTCCTGGAGCCGCGAATGCTGTTCGACGGCGCGGTAGCGGCAACCGTGGCCGATGCCGCGCAGCCGGATGCCCAGCCCACGGCCGAGGCGGCCAAGGCCCCCACGGCGGATCAGCCGGCGGACACCCATGCGCCCCAGGGCCAGGTCGATGCGACGCAGGCGGCGGTGCCGGGCAAGAGCGTGTTGTTCGTCGACTCCCGGGTCAAGGATTCCGCCAGCCTGCTCGAAGGCGTGGCGCCCGGTACCCAGGTGGTGCAACTGGAGGCGAGCAAGGACGGTTTGCAGCAGATCGCCGATTACCTGGACAGCCACCAGGGCGTCAGCTCGGTGCAGATCGTCGCCCACGGCAATGCCGGCGATGTGTGGCTGGGCAACAGTTACCTGTCGGCGGATAACGTCCAGGCCCGCAGCGAAGTGTTGGCGCGGATCGGCCAGGACATGAACGTCGGCGGCGATATCCTCATCTATGGCTGCTACACCGCCGAAGGCGAGCGTGGCCTGAGCCTGGTCGATTCACTGGCGCAGTTGACCGGCCGCGATGTCGCGGCGTCCACTGACCGCACCGGCCTGGGCGGCGATTGGGACCTGGAAATCGCCACCGGCAACATCGAAAGCGCCAACGTGCTGTCGACCAGCGCCATGAGCGAGTACCAATGGGGTCTGGCCACCTGGACCGCCACCAACAACCTCAACTCCGGCATTGGTTCCTTGCGCGCGGCCCTGTCGTCTGCGCAGAACGGCGACATCGTCACGTTCAATAGCACCATGACCGTTGCCCTGACCCAGGTGCTGGTGGTCGACAAGAACGTCACCATCGACGGTGACCTCAATAACGACAACGTGGCCGACGTGACGCTCGACGGCCAGTACCGCACCCAGATCCTGCAAGTGACATCCGGCACCACGGCCACCCTCGATGGCCTGGTGATTACCCGGGGCATGACCGCCGGCAATGGCGGTAATGGCGGTGACGATGCGCTGGTGTCCCAGGGCGGTGGTATCTACAACGCCGGCACCTTGACCCTGAAGAACGTCACCGTGACCGCCAACGCCGCTTCCGGTGGTGGCGGCGGCGGCGGTGTAACGCCGACATACGCCGGTGGCGGCGGCGGCGGTGGTGGCGCGATCAGCGGTGGTACCGGTGGCAAGGGCGGCGATACGCTTAACTCCACGGGCAGCAATGGCACTGCGGGGCAGGGCGGTGCGGGCGGCGGCTTCTTCAATATCGGCGGGCGTGGCGGTTCCACCACGGGTGGCGCCGGCGGTGCGGCGTATCCGGGTTATAGCACCGGCTCGGCCGGTGGTACGGCCAGCAGTGGCGGATTGTCCATCGGCGGTGGCGGTGGGGGTGACGGGTACGACAACTTCGGTGGCGACGGCGGCGGCGCGGTGGGCGGGATCTACAACGACACCGGCGCGACCCTGCGGATCATCGGTAACTCGACCATCTCCAACAACGTCGGCGCGGGCGGTGGCGGTGGGGGTGGCGGAGCCGGCGGCAGCTATCTTCAGGCAGGCGGTGCGGGCGGTGTCGGGGTCGGCGCTATCTGGAACAAAGGCTCGATCCTGATCACCGCCGCCAACTTCGCGGCACTGGCCGGCAACATTGGTGGCAGTGGCGTGGGCGGTACCAGTGCGGGCACGGCGGGTGTTTCGCCGGCCTCGGTGGCCAACGTCTACGGTGACGGCGGCACCATCAACACCAACTATGTGCCGGACGAGACGCCGCCCACCGCGACCGTCGTGGTGGCCAACACCAACCTGAACTCCGGCGGCACCTCGACGGTGACCATCACCTTCTCCGAAGCCGTGACGGGCCTCACCGCGGCGGACCTGACGGTGCAGAACGGCACCGTCGGCACCCTGACCACTGGCGACGGCGGCGTCACCTGGACCGGTACGTTGACCGCGGCCAGCAACATTGCCGACACCACCAACATCATCACCCTGAACAACACCGGCGTTGCCGACCTGGCCGGCAATGCCGGCGTGGGCACCACCGACTCGAACAACTACATCGTCAACGATACCGTGGCGCCCACGGCGTCCATCGTGGTCAGCGACACCGCCCTCAGGATCGGCGAAACCAGCGTCGTGACCATCACCTTCAGCGAAGCCGTGAGCGGTTTCACCAGCGCCGACCTGACCGTCGCCAACGGCTCGATCAGCGGCCTGAGCACCAGTGACGCAGGCATCACCTGGACCGCCACGCTGACGCCGGATGCGCCTGTCACCGATACCTCCAATCTGATTGTCCTGAACAATACCGGCGTGGCGGACCTCAACGGCAACGCTGGCGTGGGCACGACCAACTCCAACAACTACGCCATCGACACGCAACGCCCAACCGCCACCATCGTGGTGACCGACACCAGCCTGAGCGTCGGTGAAACCTCCGTGGTAACCATCACCTTCACCGAGGCCGTGAGCGGTTTCACCCTCGCCGACCTGACCGCTGCCAATGGCAGCTTGAACACGCTGAGCAGCAGCGACGGGGGTATCACCTGGACTGCAACGTTCACCCCGACGGCCAGCATCAGTGACACCACCAACCTGATCACCCTGACCAACAGCGGTATTGCCGACCTGGCCGGCAACCCCGGCAGCGGCACCACCGACTCGAACAACTACGCCGTCGATACCCAGCGTCCGACCGCCGCCATCGTGGTGGCCGATAGCGCACTGAACATCGGTGAGACGTCCCTGGTCACCATCACCTTCAGCGAGGCCGTCACCGGTTTCACCCTGGCCGATATGACCGTCGCCAACGGCTCCTTGAGTGGGCTGAGCAGCGGTGACGGCGGTATTACCTGGACCGCCACGCTCACGCCGAGCGCCAGCACCAGCGATGCCACCAACCTGATCGTCCTGGCCAACACCGGTGTGGCGGACGCGGCCGGTAACGCCGGCAGCGGCACCACCAGCTCCAACAACTATGCGGTCGACACCCAGCGCCCCACCGCCAGCATCGTGGTGGCCGACACTGCGTTGAGCGTCGGCGAAACCTCGTTGGTCACCATCACGTTCAACGAAGCAGTGACAGGTTTTACCGCCGCCGACCTGACGGTTGCCAACGGCACGCTCACCGGCCTGAGCAGCGGCGACGGCGGTATCACCTGGACCGCGACGCTCACGCCCAGCGCCAGTCTCAGCGACAGCAGCAACCTCATCACCCTGGACAACACCGGCGTGACTGACGCAGCGGGCAACGCCGGCAGCGGCACCACCGACTCCAACAGCTACGCCATCGACACCGCGCGACCCACCGCCACCCTCGTGCTCGCCGACACGGCGATTGCCGTTGGTGAAACATCGGTGGTGACAATCACCTTCAGCGAGGCGGTGACCGGTTTCACCCTGGCCGACCTGAGCGTCACCAACGGCAGCCTGAGCGGTCTGAGCACCAGCGACAACATCACCTACACCGCAACCTTCACGCCATCGGCGGGCGTCAGTGATGCCACCAACCTGATCACCCTCAATAACACCGGTATTGTCGATGGGGCAGGCAATACCGGCAGCGGCACCACCGACTCCAACAACTATGCCGTCGACACGCTGCGCCCGACCGCCACCCTCGTGATCGCCGATACGGCGCTGAGCGTCGGCGAAACGTCGTTGGTCACCATCACCTTCTCCGAAGCGGTGACCGGTTTTGACAATTCGGACCTGAGCGTGGCCAACGGCACATTGAGCGCAGTCAGCAGCAGCGATGGCGGCCTCACCTGGACGGCGACCTTTACTCCAGCCCTCGGGGTCAGCGACTTGTCCAACGTCATCACCCTGAACAACACCGGCGTCAGCGATGCGGCGGGCAACACCGGTACCGGCACCACCAACTCCAATAACTACCAGGTCGACACCAACGTGCCGACGGCAACCATTGTGATTGCCGATACCACGTTGAGCATCGGCGAGACATCGTTGGTCACCGTGACCTTCAACTCGGCGGTCAGCGGTTTCGACAATTCGGACCTGACTGTCAGCAACGGCACACTCAGCACCATGAGCAGTACCGACGGTGGCGTCACCTGGACGGCCACGTTCACCCCGAGCGCCAGCATTGCCGATACCAGCAACGTCATCACGCTGGATAATACCGGCCTGATCAACGGCGCAGGCAACGCCGGCGTGGGCACCACCGACTCCAACAACTACGCGGTCGACACGGTGCGCCCCACCGCGAGCATCGTCGTGGCGGACACCGCGATTTCCGCCGGCGAGACCTCACTGGTGACCATCACCTTCAATGAAGCCGTGACGGCGTTCACCAGCGCTGACCTGACGGTCGCCAACGGCGTGCTCTCGGGGCTGAGCAGCAGCGACGGCGGCATCACCTGGACCGCCACGTTCACGCCCACCGATGGCATCACGGACAGCAGTAACCTCATCACGCTCAACAGTGGCGGCATCGTCGACCTGGCCGGCAACGCCAATGTCGGCAGCACCGACTCCAACAACTACGCGCTGGACACCCAGCGTCCAACCGCGACGATTGTGCTGGCCGATTCGAGCCTCAGCGTCGGCGAAACCTCGTTGGTGACCATCACCTTCAGCGAGGCCGTGACCGGTTTCAGCAACGATGACCTCAGCATTGCCAACGGCACCCTGAGCGCGGTGAGCAGCAGCGACGGCGGCCTGACCTGGACCGCCGTCTTCACCCCGACCCTCGGCGTGCGCGACACGACCAATCTGATCGTCCTGGACAACGCCGGCGTGAGTGACGCGGCGGGCAACAGCGGAACCGGTACCAGCAACTCGGCCAACTACAGCATCGATACGCAGGTGCCGACGGCCACGATCGTGGTCGCCGATATGGCGCTGAGCATTGGCGAGACGTCGTTGGTCACTGTGACCTTCAACGAAGCGGTGAGCGGTTTCGACAACAGCGACCTGAGTGTCAGCAACGGCACCCTGAGTAACCTGTCGTCCACCGACGGCGGCGTCACCTGGACGGCCACGTTCACGCCAAGTGCGAGCATTGCCGACACCAGTAACCTGATCACCCTGGACAACACCGGTGTCGTCAACGTTTCGGGCAACGCAGGCGTGGGCACCACCGACTCCAACAACTACGCGGTCGACACGGTGCGCCCCACCGCGAGCATCGTCGTGGCTGACACCACCATTGCCGCCGGCGAGACCTCGCTGGTAACCATCACCTTCAACGAGGCCGTGACGGCGTTCACCAGCGCTGACCTGACGGTGGCCAACGGCGTGCTCTCGGGGCTGAGCAGCAGCGACGGCGGCATCACCTGGACCGCCACGTTCACGCCGACCGATGGCATCACGGGCAGCAGCAACTTCATCACGCTCAACAGTGGCGGCATCGTCGACCTGGCCGGCAACGCCAATGTCGGCAGCATCGATTCCAACAACTACGCGCTGGACACCCAGCGACCAACCGCAACAATTGTGCTGGCCGACTCCAGCCTCAGCGTCGGCGAAACCTCGTTGGTGACCATCACCTTCAGCGAGGCCGTCACCGGTTTCAGCAACGATGACCTCAGCATTGCCAACGGCACCCTGAGCGCGGTGAGCAGCAGCGACGGCGGCCTGACCTGGACCGCCGTCTTCACCCCGACCCTTGGCGTGCGCGACACGACCAATCTGATCGTCCTGGACAACGCCGGCGTGAGTGACGCGGCGGGCAACAGCGGAACCGGGACCACCAATTCCGCCAACTACAGCATCGATACGCAGGTGCCGACGGCCACTATCGTGGTCGCCGATACGGCGCTGAGCATTGGCGAAACCTCCCAGGTGACTATCACCTTCAACGAAGCGGTGAGCGGTTTCGACAACAGCGACCTGAGTGTCAGCAACGGCACCCTGAGTAACCTGTCGTCCACCGACGGCGGCGTCACCTGGACGGCCACGTTCACGCCAAGTGCGAGCATTGCCGACACCAGTAACCTGATCACCCTGGACAACACCGGTGTCGTCAACGTTTCGGGCAACGCAGGCGTGGGCACCACCGATTCGAACAACTACACGATCGACACCCAGCGTCCCACCGCGACGATCTCCGTGGCGGACAACAACCTGGGCATCGGCCAGACCGCCACAGTGACCATCGGCTTCAGTGAAGCGGTCAGCGGTTTCGACCTGTCGGACCTGAGCGTGGCCAATGGTGTGTTGTCCAACCTGGCCAGCAGCGACGGCGGTATAACCTGGACCGCCACCCTGACGCCTACGGCGGCTATCAGCGATGCCACCAACCTGATCGTGCTGGACGCCGGCCTGGTGAATGATGCCGCGGGTAACGCCGGTAGCAGCATCGTGATTTCCAACAACTTTGCCATTGATGGTGAGCGGCCCACCGCGACCATCAGCGTGGCCAACCCGAACCTTACGGTCGGGCAGAGCACCACCGTGACCTTCACCTTCAGCGAGAGGGTCACAGGCTTTGAGCTGGATGACCTCAGCGTGGCCAATGGCACCTTGTCCAACCTGGCCACCAACGACGGCGGCAAGACCTGGACCGCGACCCTGACACCGACGGCCAATATCAATGACCCGAGCAACTTCATCACGCTCGATTCCAGCCTGGTGACGGACCTGGCGGGCAACGCCGGCAGCGGTTTTGCCAACTCCAACAATTTTGCGATCAACACCATCGCGCTGACGGGCGACCCTTTGTTTCGTGTCACCGCGCCGGCTGCGCCCCAGGACGCGCCGAACCAGCCGTTGCAGCCGATCATCTTCGGCCGGCCGGGAGGCGACCTGGGTTCGCCCATCGGCTTCCCGCCGTTGTTCGAGCAACGTGAGATGGGCGCGGGCTTGCCGCCCATCGGCAGTATTTTCATCAACAACGGCGCGTCGTCGCCCAGTTTTATCGCGCAGGTGTTCAGCACCGACGGCAGCGGGGACGGCAGTGGCCAGGGCTTCCTCGGTTTTGGTGGCGGCGATGGCGGGGTGTTTGGTTCAAGCACCCTCTCGGGGCTGTTCAACCGCGAGAACAGCGGCGACGACAGTGGCGTCAAGGCGTTCGACAACAAGTCGATCAAGGGCAGTGGCGATGCGGCGCAGGGCTTGCGTGGCGCGTTTGGCGCTCCAACTCTGGGCCAGCAACTGCAACAGATCAAAGACACGGAGCATCGCCAGGTGATGGACCTGGCGGCCGCGCTGCAACAGGTCGGCATCAGCGAAATGCAGGCTTGAACACACTCCCATTTTGCGCAGGAACAGGGGTATTACAGGGATGAAGACAGGTCATAAGTTATGCGGCGCCAGCCTGCTGGCGCTGGCGATCAGCGGTTGCGCAGTCACCAGTGAGCCGATTGAACGCAGTGTCAGTGAGCAGCGAGCCCGCAGCGATTTGCACGGCATGTACACCAATCAGGAGCCTCTGAGCGGCCCGCTGACGCTGCATGAGGCCATGGCCCGCGCGGTGAAATACAACCTCGAAGGGCGCTTGAAGGTGATGGAAGAAGCCTTGGCCAAGCGCCAGTCGGACCTGTCCAGCTTCGACATGCTGCCGCGCATGGCACTGTCCGCCGGCTACGCCGGGCGCAATAACACCAACGCCTCCAGCAGCCAGAGCGTGCGCACCGGTACGCAGTCCCTCGAACCGTCCACCTCCCAGGACCGCGACCGTCGCGTGGCGGACCTGACCATGGTGTGGAACGTGCTCGACTTCGGTGTCAGCTACATCAGCGCCAAGCAGCAGGGCGACCAGCGCCTGATCATCCAGGAGCGTCGACGCAAGGTGATCAACACTATCGTCCAGGACGTGCGCTCGGCTTATTGGCGGGCGGTGGCCGCCGAACGTTTGCTGAGCCAGATCGACAGCCTGATGGCGCGGGTTGATCAGGCTCAGGTCAACAGCCAGAGCATGAGCGAGCAGCGCATCGGCGACCCGGTGCAGGCCCTCGGCTACCAGCGCTCGCTGATCGAAGCCACGCGCCAATTGCAGGAGCAGCGTCGCGCGCTGTCCCTGGCCAAGACCGAACTGGCCACGCTGATCAACCTGCCCATGGGCACCGACCTGAAACTGGCCACGCCGGACGATTACACCGTGCCGCAACTGAAGATCAACCTGGCCAGCCTGGAACAGGAAGCCCTGGCCAACCGGCCCGAACTGCGCGAGCAGGACTACCAGACCCGCATCAGCGCCGCCGAAACCCGCAAAGCCATGCTGCGCCTGCTACCGGGCCTGGAGTTTTCCGCCGGTGGGCACTACGACAGCAACTCGTTCCTGGTGGACAACCGCTGGGCCGACTACGGCGCCAAGATCACCTGGAACCTGTTCAACGTCATCTCCGCACCGGCCGCCATCGACGTGGCCAAGGCCGGCGAAGAAGTCGCCACCGCACGGCGCCAGGCCATGTCGATTGCCGTGCTGGCGCAAGTCTACGTGGCCAACGCCAACTACCAGGACGCGGTGCGCCAGTTCAAGACCAACGAACAACTGGCCAGCATCGACGGGCAAATCCTCACCCAACTGCGCAACCGCCACCAAGCCGCCGGCTTGGGTGAACTGGACCTGATCCAGGGTGAACTCAATACCCTGCAAGCCGACCTGCGCCGTGACCTGGCCTACGCCGACCTGCGCAACGCCTACGGCCAGATCTTCGCCAGCGCCGGGCTCGACCCGCTGCCCGAGCAACTGGACTCCGACCGCGTGCAGAGCATCGCCACCGCGCTGGCCAGCCGCGAATCGGCGTGGGCTGCCGGCAACATCGCCGCACCGGTACCGCGTGCCGTTGCCCCGTAACCTGGTGGCGCCGACGGCAAGCATTACGCGCCGTCAGCGCGAGGCGCGTCATGGGCATCGCGGCATGGCGATCCTGCTCACCGGCTTGCCCGCCTCCGGCAAATCGACCCTGGCCCAGGGGCTGCAGGCCGCGCTGTTCGAACAAGGCCGGCAAAGCATCGTGCTCGACGGCGACGCCTTGCGCCGCGGCCTCAATAAAGACTTGGGCTTTGCCGACAGCGACCGCCAGGAAAACATCCGCCGTGCCAGCGAACTGGCGGCGCTGCTGGTGGAGAACGGGCAGATCGTGATCCTGGCCATGATCGCACCGCTGACCCAATTGCGGGCGGTGTTTGCCGAACGCTTGGGCGCGGATTATCGGGAAGTGTGGTGCAGCGCCTCCTTGGCGGTGTGCGAAGGGCGCGATCCCAAAGGCCACTACGCGCGAGCGCGGCGGGGCGAATTGCCGGGGTTTACCGGCGTGGGTTCATCCTATGAGCCGCCGGCGGCTGCCGCGTTGGTACTGGATACCGGCGTGTTGTCGGCGCAGCAGTGCGTCGAGTGGTTGCTGGCCTGGCTGGCGCCTGGGTTAGACTCTGGAGAATCAACTTCTTAGGAACTCGCCATGGAATCGCCAGTGCATAGCTTGCCGTCATTGTTCAAACAGTTGGGTTTGCCGGATGACCCGAAGAGCATCGATCAATTCCTGGCCAGTCATTCACCGCTCAAACCGGATCTGAAATTGGCGGACGCGTTTTTTTGGACCGACAGCCAGCGCGCTTTCTTGCGTGAGGAGATTTTGGACGATGCGGATTGGGCGGTGGTGGTGGATGAGTTGAATCTGATGTTGCGCGATGGGCGAGGGGTGTAAAAAAATCTTTTGAAAGTTAAGGTTTTGTAAAAAAAAATGGTGAGCAGTAAAAAAATCTGGGCTTTAATCGCCTGAGTGATTTTTTTCTGGGGAGATTCACCTTGGCAACAGTCGGATATGCCCATCTATGTGACGTACTGGATCTAAAGGTTATTGCGCTCCCGCGTGTGGCAATGATTAAACCCGTGACCAGAATCACTCTAATCGGCACTTGTCTGGCTGTCCCGGCCACCGTGGCGCCCGCACCCGATGCATTATTTGACCATGTGCTATTTGCTCTCAAGCATGAGGGCGTGAATTTGGCTGTTCTCGCTCAGGTTTTTGAACGGCTTGGGCCTGAGCCATTTTTGGCGGGATTAATGGAGTCGCCAAACGGCGCGTTTATCCGCAAAGCCTGTTTTTTATGGGAGGGGTTAACGGGGCGGGTGCTGGACTATTCAATGCCTGTTCGGGGCCGCGTCGTTGCATTGTTCGATCCCGAGCGCTACGTCACCGGCCCCAGCATCCGCAATAGCCGCTGGCGTGTGGATTTCAACGGTTTGGGTTCGCTGCATTACTGCGCCACTGTGGAGCGAACGCCTGAGCTGGCTGCATTGTTGGCGCTCAATGTGCTGGACCGCGCCAAATCCTTCATGGCCACCCTCCCACCCGAAATGATGGACCGCGCCATCCAGTGGGCTTACTTGCACGAAACCCGCGACTCGTTCGCCATCGAAAAAGAACAACCGAGCGAAGAAAAATCCCGCCGCTTCGTCCAACTGTTGCGCCAGGCGCACGAAGGTCGCCTGCTCACTGAAGACTATTTGGTTGAGCTGCAAAACAGCACCGTTTCCAACCCTTTCGACAAAGCCGTTGCTTTTCGCCACGAACAAAACCACCTGCATAACGGCCTGCGCGGCGCTGCGGGCGTGAGCTATGTGCCGCCGGCTCCTGCGCTGTGCCAAGAATTGATGGAAGAGCTGATGGCCTTTTCCAATCAACCGGTGCGCGGCGTCGACCCGCTGGTAGCGGCGGCCGTTACCGCGTTTGGCTTTGTGTTCCTGCACCCGTTCATGGACGGCAACGGGCGCCTGTCGCGCTTCCTGATCCATCAAACGCTCTGCCACTACGGCGCACTGGAAAACGGCCTGCTGCTGCCGGTGTCCGTCGCGATGAAGCACGAAGAGCAGGCCTATCTGGAGGCGCTCAAAGGGTTTTCACAACCCACGCGCGAGTTCTGGAACGTCACATGGTTGGACGGCGATCAAATGGCCTTCGACTTCATCGGCCACCCCTCGATCTACCGCTACTGGGACGCCACCTGCTGCGTCGAATTCACCCTGCAAATGGCCCGCCGCGCGCTGGAAGTGGAACTGCGCGAGGAAACCGAATTTCTCGACCGTTATGACCGGGTGATCAAGGCCGTGAATCAACGCTTTGACGTGCGCGGCAGTGATTTATCGAGGTTGGTGATGATGTGCCTGGATCACGAGGGCAAGGTTTCCAAGCACCGGCGCAAGCAGTTTCAGTACAGCGTGTCGGAGGAGGTGTTTGAGTTTATTGAGCAGGAGGTGGGGCATGCTCTGCGCGAAATTGGGAAATTTCCTATCGACTAAACGGAAGTGGACGATAGTGGCGGGTGTGAGGGAGTCGCTATTAACAAGCGCTAACTCCCTGGTCTGGACACAACATGAAACGCCTGGTCCCACGCGACGAGATTGAAAGTTATGAACTCACAAAGATCGAGAGTCCCTATTTTGCGGAAATAAAAGTACGAGAGTTTTTTCGCGCCCCGTATGTGCTGCCCGGGTTGAGTGAATTGCTCAGTGAGTGCGGTCTTTCTCCCGTTTGCTGCCCCGCTGAAAAAGACCAGCGGCGGGTTTTGGATAAACTGGGAGCCGGTGAGTGGTTGTTTGTGATGGACTATCCCTTTCTCCCCTTAAGTCGCGAATGTCGCATCAAGTATGGACATCTAATGGGGCGCCGACTGTATGTTGGGCCTGGCAAATGGGAGAAGGTAAGCATCGATTACGATGGCGTTAAAAATACCGCGATCCTCGCCGCTAATCGGTTAGTTTCAGCAGCTGATGAGGGACGGGTATTTCTCTCGGACGGAAAAGATCTCGCGAACACCACTAGAGTTATGACTCAACGGTGGGTAAGACTTGATAGTCGAGATGATCAACTTTCCCACCGATCAGTTGAGCGTCGATATGGAGAGCTGCGGCATATAAAACAACGTTATCTGGAGGGCGATGATAACTGGCAGGTGGGTGGTAAGTCGTGGCATTGGCAGCCTGTAAAATCGGATGTGGCCTATGAATACAAGGAAGCGGGAGAATGACGCGCAAGCATGTTTTTTGGTTTTGGGGAGCCATGGATGCCCTTTATCTGATTCGGTATGCAGTGGCCAGCGCAATAGAGGGAAGGATTCCTTATTTAAGCGATCTTGAAAGTGCTTTATGGGTGCTGCGTGATCATAGTGTTGTGCAGTTATACATGTTCGGCTTTGCCATGCTGCTGCAAGTTTCCATCGTAATCTCGTGCTTACTGTTCTTTCTTGGACGTGAACAGGTGAGGTGTGTTACTTACCTTCAAACACCCTTGCGATTGGCTTTTATTGTGCCTTCTGTTTCGCTGTTGCTGGTAGGTGCTAAGTTTGTTCCTAACTACAACTTGGTGTTAATGGCTGTGTTAGTGATTGTTTCTGAGGCAGTCAAGGTCTGGAGCGTATGGCGATGGTGCAAAAAATCCTGACCGGTCAAGGGGCCTGACAACCCATGAAGTCTGTTGCACAGCCTCCACCATCCCCCCTATAGTTCGCCCCGTCGCCGCACATCGGCGATCGGATTTGGCGATCCGAGTTTCTGTGACGCGTTTCAGCGTTCATACCTCGTGCGTTCTCTGTTGGATGAATGCATTAGGTTTTATGGCGGCTGTGCGCGGGAGATCTTCGGATCTGCCGGGTTTCACAGATAACCGGTTCGCCAACCTGCGTACAGCTGCCACCCTTATCTTGTTTGGCGACGAGAGCGGGTGGTTCAAATCCTTATCTGTGAGGTTTTATCGATGGACCAATACAAACCGTTTCAAACCAACCCAACCAGCGTTCCCGTACTGGCCTTCAACACCTTTGCCCCCTCGCATTTGCTCCACGAAACGGCGCGCAGTCGCGTCCGTATCGGCACTGAGCTGTTGGAAACCCTGACCGCCAAATCTGACAGCCAAAACCTCCATCACCTGGTCACAGCCGCACTGGTTTCCCTGCGCGATGGCCTCGACATGATGGGAGAAATCCAGCGTCGCCTGGATGGCCAGGCCGCAGAGCAATCCTGAAGCCAACATCGATCCAAATGTGGGAGGGGGCTTGCCCCCGATGAGCATAGGTATCTACACAACTTCCGCTGAGCGAATAATCTAGGGTCAACCGGCTGTCGTGGTGAGCGGGGCAAGCCCGCTCACCACAGGGAGGACTTTCAGCTTTTAAAAATTGTGTAGATACCTATGCCCCGATGAGGGAGTGTCAGCGCATGCATCAATGACTGGCCCACCGCAATCGGGGGCTTGCCCCCTCCCACATGGGTCCTGCGCTGTTGCCGCTGAATCGCTCCATCCATCGAGAAATTGTTTCAAAACTTGACGACACAACCACCCTCCATCATATTGATAGTTAGCAAACTAACTGTATGCAAGCTATCCAATGCCTCAATCCCTCGAACAACTCCAGATGAACCTCAGCAGCAGCATGGTGGTGGGCGCCCGTCACTGGCGCAAGATCTGCCAGAGCACGCTGGTGAGCTACGGTATTTCCGAAGCCTGCGCCGTGCCGCTGTTGATGATCGGGCGCCTGGGCGACGGTGTGCACCAGGTGAAAGTGGCCCAGGCGTCCGGCATGGAAAGCCCGTCGCTGGTGCGCCTGCTCGACCGGTTGTGCACCGACGGCTATGTGTGCCGCACCGAAGATATCCACGACCGCCGCGCCAAGGCCTTGAGCCTCACCGCGCGTGGCCGTGAGCTGGTGCAGGCGGTGGAAGCGCAACTGGTGCGCCTGCGCCGTGAAGTGCTGGCGGACATTGCGCCCGCCGATATGGAAGCCGCGCTGCGTGTGCTGCGGGCTTTTGAGGCGGCGACGCTGTGAGCGGATTCTTCAGTGGTTTTCCGCCGGCCCGCGATTGGTTCTATGGGGTGCGGACCTTCGCAGCGTCGATGATTGCGTTATACATCGCCATGCTCATGCAAATGCCGCGTCCGTATTGGGCGATGGCCACGGTGTACATCGTTTCCAGCCCGTTTGTAGGACCGACCAGCTCCAAGGCGTTGTACCGCGCCATCGGCACCTTGATGGGCGCGGCGGCAGCGGTATTTTTTGTGCCGCTGTTCGTGCAGTCGCCGTACATTCTGGTGGTGGTGATTGCGTTGTGGACGGGCACGTTGCTGTTTCTGTCCATGCACCTGCGCACCGCCAACAACTACGCGTTGATGCTGGCCGGCTACACCTTGCCGCTGATCGCCCTGCCGGTGGTGGATAACCCCCTGGCGGTGTGGGACGTGGCCGAAGCGCGCACCGAAGAAATCTTCCTCGGCATCGCGGTCGCCGCCGTGGTGGGCGCGATGTTCTGGCCACGGCGCCTGATGCCGGTGTTCGATGGCTCGGTGGCCAAGTGGTTTGCCGATGCGCAGGTCTACAGCCAACGTTTTCTGACGCGCAACGTGGAGCCTGAAGAAGTCAGCGCTTTACGCAGCGGCATGGTCGCCACCTTCAACACCCTCGAATTGATGATCGGCCAGTTGCCGCACGAAGGCGCGCGGCCGCAGACGGTGCGTAACACCAAGGAACTGCGTGGGCGCATGATCCATCTGCTGCCGGTGGTGGATGCCCTCGACGATGCGCTGTACGCCATCGAACACCGCGCGCCGCAGTTTATCGAGCGCCTCACGCCGCTCCTGGACGCCACCCGCCAATGGTTGGAAGACACCCAGCAAAGCGCGCCCCTGGACCGCTGGCGCGCCCTGCGTGATCAGGTCGACGCCCAACAACCCCAAGGCGATGCGCTGGACGACCGCCACACCTTGTTGTTCTCCAATGCGCTGTACCGCCTGGGCGAGT
The DNA here is from genome assembly GCF_030687435.1 of Pseudomonas sp. FP597. NCBI lineage: Bacteria > Pseudomonadati > Pseudomonadota > Gammaproteobacteria > Pseudomonadales > Pseudomonadaceae > Pseudomonas > Pseudomonas sp. FP597. Next base: position 170,480 of record NZ_CP117432.1, read on the forward strand.
GGATCGACCTGTGGCAAGACTGCCGCAGCCTGCAAGCCGCCATTCAGTGCGAAAGCCAGGACACCTGGCGCGCCGTGTACCGCCACTGGCGCCTGGGCCGGCTCACGCCGTTCCTCGACCGTGGCCTGATGTTCTACTCGGCGTTTTCCACCGTCAGCGCGATCATCGTCGCCTCGGTACTCTGGATTCTGCTGGGCTGGACCGACGGCGGCAGCGCCGTGATCCTGGCGGCGGTGGCGTGCAGCTTCTTCGCCTCGATGGACGACCCGGCGCCGCAGATCTATCGGTTCTTTTTCTGGACCGCCATGTCGGTGCTGTTCGCCAGCCTGTACCTGTTCCTGGTGCTGCCCAACCTGCACGATTTCCCGATGCTGGTGCTGGCGTTCGCGGTGCCGTTTATCTGCATCGGCACCCTCACCGTGCAGCCGCGATTTTACCTGGGCATGTTGCTGACGCTGGTGAACACCTCGTCTTTCATCAGCATCCAGGGTGCCTATGATGCCGACTTTCTGAACTTCGCCAACGTCAACCTGGCCGGCCCGGTGGGTTTGCTGTTTGCCTTTGTGTGGACCCTGGTCGCGCGGCCTTTCGGCGCGGAACTGGCGGCCAAGCGCCTGACCCGCTTCAGCTGGCGCGACATTGTCGGTCTCACCGAACCCGCGACCCTGGCCGAACATCGGCACATGGCCGTGCAGATGCTCGACCGCCTGATGCAGCACCTGCCGCGCCTGGCCCTCACCGGCCAGGACACCGGCATCGCCTTGCGCGATTTGCGCGTGGCGCTGAACCTGCTCGACCTGCTGGCCTACTCGCCGCGCATCCTCGGCGTGCCACGGGTGTTGCTCAACCAAGTGGTGGAGGGCGTCGGCGCCTACTTCAAGGCGTGCCTCAAGGCGGGTGAACGCTTGCCCGCGCCCAGCGGTCTGCTGATGACCCTCGACCGCACGCGCCGCGCGCTCAACGGCCAGGGCCTGCAAGACGAAGACGACACCCGCCTGCACCTGCTGCATGCGTTGGCGGGCCTGCGCCTGGCGCTGTTGCCTGGTGTCGAATTTATTGACGGCACACAGATGCAAGCGCCGCTGCCCGATGGAGCGCCTTTATGATCGGTGATCTGGATATCAGTGGGGTGTTCCTGCCCACGTTGCTGGTGCTGATGGGCATTACGTATGGGTTGTTTCTGGTGGTGCACGGGCTGTTGACGCGCATGCACTTCTATCGCCTGGTCTGGCACCGGGCATTGTTCAATGTGGGGCTCTACGCGCTGTTGCTGGGCGCGGTGGACTCACTCAGTCGATATCTGATGACATGAAAAAACCTTTTTTGACCATCGGCCGTGTGGTCCTGACGCTGTTGATCGTGAGCTTCGCGGTCGTCGTGGTGTGGCGCATGGTCATGTACTACATGTTTGCCCCCTGGACCCGCGACGGGCACATCCGTGCCGACATCGTGCAGATCGCCCCGGACGTGTCCGGGTTGATCCAGCGCGTGGACGTGCATGACAACCAATTGGTAAGCAAGGGCCAGGTGCTGTTTGCCGTCGACCAGGACCGCTTCAAGTTGGCCCTGCGCCAGGCCCAGGCCGCCGTGGCCGACCGCCAGGAAACCCTGGCCCAGGCCCAGCGCGAGTACAAGCGTAACCGTGGCCTGGGCAACCTGGTGCCGAGCGAGCAACTGGAAGAAAGCCAGTCCCGCGTGGCCCGCGCTCAATCGGCGTTGGCCGAAGCGCAGGTGACGGTGGACTCGGCCCAACTCAACCTCGACCGCTCGGTGATCCGCAGCCCCGTGGACGGTTACGTCAATGACCGCGCGCCGCGTACCCAGGAGTTCGTCACCGCCGGGCACCCGGTGCTGTCGGTGGTGGACAGCAACTCGTTCCACATCGACGGCTACTTCGAGGAGACCAAACTCGACGGCATCCGCGTCGGCATGGGCGTGGATATCCGCGTGATCGGCGACAACGCGCGCCTGCACGGTCATGTGCAAAGCATCGTCGCCGGTATCGAAGACCGTGACCGCAGCAGCGGCTCCAACCTGTTGCCCAACGTCAACCCGGCGTTCAGCTGGGTGCGCCTGGCCCAGCGAATTCCGGTGCGCATCGCCTTCGACGAGGTGCCGGCGGACTTTCGCATGATCGCCGGGCGTACGGCCACCGTGTCGATCATTGGCGACAAACCCCGTGACGGAGCCCAGCCATGAAGCAGCTGTTGGCCACCGCTGCGCTGGGTTTGCTGCTGTCGGCCTGCCAAGCGGTAGGGCCGGATTACCAGGTGCCGGACACGGCCGCGGTCAATCGTGCCGACCTGCAAGGGCCACTGCCGTTGGACGGTAAAAATGAGGTGTCGGCACCGGTCCCCGCCGATTGGTGGAAGCTCTACCAAGACCCGCGCCTGGATGAACTGGTGCGCCAGGCCATGGCCTCCAACACCGACCTGCGCGTGGCCGCCGCCAATTTGCAGCGGGCGCGTTTCCAGACGCAACAAGCCGAGTCCGCCGGTGGCTGGAGCGCCGGGGCCAAGGCCGAAGCGCAGCGCCTGCAGGAGTCCGGCGAAGCGTTTTTGCTGGCGGACAAAGTCCCGGTGGATAACATCGGTAGCCTGGGCATCACCACCTCGTACCAATTCGACCTGTTCGGCACCCTGCAACGCGGCATCGAAAGCGCCCAGGCCAGCGCCGACGCGGCCCAGGCCGCCGCCGATATCGCGCGTATTACCCTGGTCGCCGATGTGGTGCGCTCCTACACCCAGGTATGCGCCGCCAACGAAGAGCTGGCGATTGCCAACCAATCCCTGGACCTGCAAGCCCAGAGCACCCGCCTGACCCAACGCCTGCGCGACGCCGGCCGAGGCGATGAAACCCAGGTCACCCGTTCGCAAACCCAGTACAAATCCCTGCGCGCCGACATGCCGCGCTACGAAGCGGCGCGCCAGGCCGGGCTGTTCCGCCTGTCGATGCTGCTGGCCAAGCCGCTGGACCAACTGCCGGCGGGCACCGGCAGTTGCGCCGAGCTGCCGCACATCGCCCAATTGCTGCCGGTGGGCGACGGTGCCGCGCTGCTCAAGCGCCGCCCCGACGTGCGCCAGGCCGAACGCCAACTGGCCGCCGCCACCGCACGTATCGGCGTGGCCACCGGCGCGCTGTACCCCGACATCGCCATCGGTGCCACCGTGGGCGCCGTCGGCCTGCTCGACAACCTCGGCCAGCCGGCCACCAACCGCTGGGGCTTCGGCCCGATGATCAGCTGGACTGTGCCGACCAACGGCGCGCGTGCGCGTATTCACGAAGCCGAAGCCGCGACTCAGGGCGCCCTGGCGCATTTTGACGGCGTGGTGCTCAATGCCATCCGCGAAACCCAGACCGGCCTTGCGCAATACACCGCCATGTTGCAGCGCCGTGATGCGCTGGCCGACGCCGAGCAATCGGCGCGGCAAGCCGCGGACCAGACCCACCGGTTCTTCCAGGCCGGCCGCGAGTCGTTCCTCGCCGACCTGCAGGCCACCCGCACCTACACGGCGATGCGTGCGCAATTGGCGGCGGCGAACACCCAGGTTGCCATGAGCCAGATCGATTTGTTCCTCGCTCTGGGCGGCGGTTGGGAAAGCGGACGAACGCACGGTTCTGCAGCCAGCAAACCCTGAGCCAATGGCTATGCTTTGACAGGTGGGCCCGGTGATGGCCTGCCTGACACTGCTCGCGTTTGCTCATGGGGATTCCAATAATGAAAAACCCTTATGCTCCCGCTTTCTGGTGCGTGCTCTTCGCACTGGTGCTGTTATCGGCCGCGTATTTCTATGGCGTCATGCTTGCCCATCAACTCGACAAGGCCATGGTGTTTCTCGACAGTGCCTGTCTGGTGATCGGCACCTTGTCCATCGGCGTCGTCGCCTGGGCCTCCTACCAGAATCAACGGGTCAAGAAAAAACTCCTCGAACAAGGCAAGACCCGCGTGGCGATCTGGGACACCAAGGTTGCGCTGCGCCGAGTCGAAACCGTGTTCGATCGCTATTTCTGGGGCAGCTACTGGCAGCCGGGGCGCACCTTCCAGGAAGTCATGGGCGAACTCACGGGCACGCCGCTGGAAAAAAGCCTCGAAGTCCTGAAAAAGCAGTGCGTCGTGCTCGACAAGCAGGTCGCCGACGGTCGGCATTGGCTGAATAATGCGCGGGAATTGTCCGACGTCGCCACGCAGATGGCCCGCGAGCGCTACCAGCTGGATTTTTGCGACCCCAAGGCCGACACCCCTGGCAACGCGGTGATACACCGCGAATTCGAGGTGCTGGTGTACACCTGGACGGCGCGTTTGAAGAGTTTCGATCACCAGTTGGATGAAATCGAACTGGAGTATTCGTGAACTAGTCGTGAACTGATCCCTCTGAAAGGCTGGGCCGTTTGTGGCCGCCAGTGCTAATCTTCCCCCGCTTTTCGGCGGGCTTGAGCCAACCTCATCCGGGGTTCAAGGAAGACAGCCCACTCCTCACAGGATTTGATCAGGTCACTTCATGAATAAGCCAGCAGTCGTTCTTTTGGGTTTTGTGGTCGCCGTTGGCGTCGTCAGTGCAGGCGGCGCCTGGTACACCGGTAAACAACTGGAGCCGGTGCTGCAAACCGCGATCCAGAACGCCAACAAGGAACTGCAGACTTCCATGGCCGGGGTCGATGGCACGCTGAGCCTGGAACTGGTTTCCCTGGACCGTGGCGTGTTCAGCAGCACCGCTCACTACCGCCTGAAGGGCCAGGGCTCGGTGTTCGGCGCGGAAAACCCCAACCCCGAATTGCTTTTCGTCGACCATATCGAGCACGGCCCGCTGCCGGTCTCGCGCCTGGTCACGCTCAAATGGCTGCCGGTCATGGCTACCAGTCACTATGCGCTGGAAAAGAACCCCACCACCGAGAAGTGGTTCGCCGCCGCCAAGGACGTGTCGCCGCTCAAGGGCGTGGCCAACATCGGCTATACCCGTTCGGTCAGCGGCAACATCGAGTTGCTGCCGCTGGAGTTCAAGGATGACAAGTCGTCGGTGAGCTTTTCCGGCGCCAACATGAACTTCGACGGCACCGCCGAAGGCCAGAAGGTCAAGGCCGATGGCTTCATGAACAGCCTCAAGGTCGCCGCCGTGGATGCCAATGGCGAAGCCTTCGAGGCCGAATTGGCGGGCCTGACCATCGCCAGCAACCTGGAAAAATCCACCTTCGGTTTTTACACCGGGCAGAACACCATTGAGCTGAGCGACAGCAAGTTCACCTTCGGCCCGCAGAAAGCCGTGCTGAGCTTCAAAGGCTTCGAACAGAAAGACTCCAGCGAAACCAAGGACAACAACCTGGCCGGCCGCGTCGACTACAAAATCGACGAGATCGGTTACCAGGGCAAACCTGTGGGTTCGGCCGCCATGGCCTTGAGCATGAAGAACATCGACATTCCGGCGATGCTGGTGCTGACCAAGCTGTACCAGGACAAGATGCAGCCGGTGCAAGCCGCCGCCGCCGCGGGCGAACCGGCACCGGAGCTGCAACTGACCGACGCCGAGCAAGCCCTGGCCGAAGCCAACGTCAACCAGGTACTGGCCGCCAAGCCGCACCTGGCCCTGGAAAACCTGTCGCTGAAAACCACCCACGGCGAAAGCAAATTCAACCTGCTGGTGGACTTGGCCAAGCCGGCCTCCATGGAGCTGCCGCCGGTTGAACTGGGCAAGCAAATGGTGTCGCTGCTCGACGCCAACCTGAGCCTGTCCAAGCCGATGATCGCCGACGTATCCGCCCTGCAGGCGCAGTTGGGTGGCGTGACCGACCCTAAAGCCATCGAGCAGCAGTCCCAGATGGCTGCCGAAATGGTCAGCGGCATGGCGGTTGGCACTCAGCTGGCGACCCTGGTGGGCAGCGATGTGGTGTCCAAGCTGCACTACGCCAACAATGAAGTGACCTTCAACGGCCAGAAGATGACCGTTGAGCAGTTCATTGGCTTTGTCATGGGCAAAGTCGGTGCGATGAGCGGCGGGCAGTAACGCCTCAACATCCGGCCTCTGAGTGAGGCTGCTTGAAATGCAGTCAAAATGTGGGAGGGGGCAAGCCGCCCCTCCCACATTTGTTTTTGCGTAGCGCAAAAAAGCGGTCAGCCAATTCTGAACAATTGTTCTGATTTGAATTTCTTCTTACTTTCCTGAGAGATAGTTCGCACAGGAAAGCTAGGCCGGGTCATTAGACGCCGGCACCCTGAGCGCTTCGCTCAGGATCACCTATCGTTACAGCTTTCCGTGTGTAAGGAAGCTCACGATATGTTGCGAAACCTACCACTCAGTGCATCAGGCCGGTTGCGACTGCTCGTCGGGGCCGCTTTATGCAGCCAACTGCTGATACCCACCTTCGCCATGGCCGACCCGGCCTACGACGCCCTGATCATTCAGGCGCGCAACGGCAACTTCACGCCCGCGCTTACCCAATTGCGCCAGCTGTCGGCCGAACGCCAGACGCCAGGCCAGATCAGCGATCACCTGGTGATCGCCGGTTGGGCCGGCCAGGACGCTGAAGTGCTGAAGGTGTACGAGGCCCAGGGTAAAAATCGCAACCTCAGCACCCAGGCGCTCGCCACCGTGGCGCGTACCTATCGCAACCAGAAGCAGTGGGCCGAGGCCGAAGCGGTGTATCGCCAGGCACTGCTGCGCGAACCGAACAACACCGACCTGCAGCTGGGCCTGGCCCTGACCCAGGCCGACGGCGGCAAGGCCACCGAGGCGGTGCAACGTACTCGCGCGCTGGTGGCCGCCAAGCCGGACGACCCCAACCGGCGCATGGCCCTGGGCTACGCACTGACCCGCGCCGGTTTGAACTACGATGCGCTGTTTGAATTCGACCAGGCGTTTATCCGCGCCGGCGACAAGCCCGAGGTCGCTCGCGAATACATCATCGCCCTGCAAAAGGCCCGTCTGCCGGAAGCGGCATTGCGCCTGTCGGCCAAGCAGCCCGGCCTGCTCGACCCGGTCACCCAGCGCCGCCTGGAAGGTGACCTCGCCGCTGAACGTGTGCGCATGGCCGAATTCGCCACGCGCAGCGAACAGGAACGCTACGTTATCGCTGATCGAGCGCTCCAGGACTACGACACGCTGCTCGCCCGCTGGACCCCCGACGCCACTGCCCAGGATGACGTGGTGCGCTGGCGCATCGACCGCCTGGGCGCGCTCAAGGCCCGCGCGCGTACCGCCGACGTGATCCGCGAGTACGAAGTTCTAAAGGGTGAAGGCGTGCAATTGCCGACTTACGCCGTGCGCTGGGTGGCCGCCTCGTACCTCGACCAACGCCAGCCGGAAAAAGCCGAGCCGTTGTATCGCCAGGCCCTGAGCGCCGCCGACGCCGAACCGGATGATCGGGTCGAAGACACCACCGCGCTGTTCTACGCCTTGCAGGAAAGCGATAAAGGCGAGGAGGCCAATGAGGTCGCCAAGGGCCTCGCCAACAGCCAGAACCCTCGCGTCGAACTCAAGGGCCTGCCTATCGGCAACCCCAACGATGCGTGGATGGACGCGCAACAACTGTCGGCCCAGGCCGGCGTTTCCGGCGGCGACCTGCCGGGCAGCGAAGCCAGCCTGGAAGCGCTGGTGGCCAAGGCCCCGGGTAACGTCAGCCTGCGCCTGGCCCAGGCCGACATGTACCGCGCCCGCGACCTGCCACGGCGCGCCGAGGGCGTGCTGAAAGAAACCGAATCCCAGGTGCCGCGCGACATCGCTCTGGAGATCAGCCAGGCGTACACCGCCATGGACCTGCAAGAGTGGCGGCAAATGGATGTACTGACCGACGATGTGGTCGCCCGCAACCCGGACAGCCGCCAGGTGCAGCGTCTCAAGCGTCTGCGCGATGTGCACGACATGGCCGAACTGCGCGTCGAGGCCTATACCGGTAAAAGCTACGGCGGCGGCAGTGACAACGATGCCGGTGCGGTTGCCGGCAGCCGTGACTGGGGCATCGAAAGCGTGATCTACACGCCGCCCATCGATGAAGACTGGCGCCTGTTCGCCGGTGCCGGTTATGCCACCGCCGACTTCTCCGAAGGCACCGGCCAGCACCGCTGGCAGCGCGTGGGTGTGGAACGGCGCACACGCGACATGACCCTGGAAGCCGAAGTGTCCAACCATTCCTATGGCCATGGTTCCAAACAAGGCGCCAGCGTGTCGATTGCCCGCGACATCAACGACAACTGGCAATACGGCGGCAGCCTCGGCTACCTGCTCAGCACCACGCCGTTGCGCGCATTGAATGCCGACGTCACCGCCAACGGCGGCAGCGGTTTCATCCGTTGGCGCGCCAACGAAAGCCGCGAGTGGAAGCTGACCCTCAGCCCATCCCACTTCAGCGACGGCAACGACCGGTTCGAAGCGTTGCTCACCGGCCGTCAAGGCATTTACAGCTCGCCAAAGGTACAAGTCGACCTGGGCCTTGAAGTCGGTGCCAGCCGCAACAGCAAGGAAGACACGGTGTACTTCAACCCCAAGTCTGACCTGACCGTGTTGCCCACCGTCACCGTCAATCATGTGCTCTACCACCGCTACGAGACCCAGTGGAGCCAACAGTTCCAGCTCGGCGCGGGTACCTACAGTCAAAAGGATTACTCCACGGGCGGCATGGCTCTGGTGGGTTACGGCCAACGCTTTCGCTGGAACGACGTGCTGGACGTCGGCGCGAACCTGAGCCTGATCAGCCGACCTTACGATGGCGATCGCGAACGCGATCTGCGCCTGCTCGTCGACCTCACTTACCGTTTCTAAAAGAGCCTGACCATGACCTTCCTCAGCCGTTGCTTGTTGGTTCTGGGTGTATTGCTGGCCAGTGCCTGCGCCCAGCAACCCGCCCCTTTCACTCCACCCGCCGAGCGGCCGACACCGGCCAACGAACAGGTGTGGCCGAAGAACCATTTCCTGGGCATTGCCTACCACGACGTGTCGGACCGCGACCCCGACCAGGCCGTGGTGGCGGTGCGCACCGAACGTTTGATCGAACAGCTGGCCTGGCTGCGCGAGAACGGCTACCAGGCCGTCAGCGTTGACCAGATCCTGGCCGCGCGCCGTGGCGGCCCCGCGCTGCCGCCCAAAGCCGTCATGCTCAGCTTTGACGACGGCTATTCGAGCTTCTACACCCGTGTGATGCCGATCCTGCGCGCCTACCGCTGGCCGGCCCTGCTGGCGCCGGTGGGCAGTTGGATCGATACGCCGCTCAACCAACCCGTAGATTTTGCCGGTACACCACGTCCACGCGGTGACTTCCTGACCTGGCAGCAGATACGCGAAGTGTCGCAGTCGGGCCTGGTGGAAATCGCCGCGCACACCGATGCCAATCACAAAGGCATCCTGGCCAACCCCCAGGGCAACCTGGAGCCGGCGGCGACGACCCGGCGGTTTGATCCGGCGACCCAACGCTACGAAAGCGAAGCGCAGTTCCAGGCGCGCATGCGCACTGACGTGGTCGCGATCTCCGACAAAATCCGGGCTGTCACCGGCAAGGCGCCTCGGGTATGGGTGTGGCCGTACGGCGCGGCCGACGGCACCTCGCTGGCGGTGGTCGGAGCGCAGGGTTACGAAATGGCCCTGACCCTTGAAGACGGCCTCGACGACCTCGGCAACCTGATGAGCAGCCCGCGCTTTCTGGTCGCCTCCGACCCGGATGGCGAGCACTTCGCCAACAGCATTGTCGCCGTGCAGGCCAAAGCGCCGTTGCGGGTGTTGCATGTCGACCTGGATAACGTCTATGACCCCGACGCGGCTCAACAGGCGCGCAACCTCGACCAGTTGGTGCAGCGGGTGGTGGACATGGGCGCCGGTACGGTGTTCCTGCAAGCCTTCGCCGACCCCAAGGGCGACGGCCTGGTGCATTCCCTGTACTTCCCCAACCGCCACCTGCCGATGCGGGCCGACCTGTTCAACCGCGTCGCCTGGCAACTGCGCACCCGCGCCCATGCCAGCGTATACGCCTGGATGCCGGTGCTCAGCTTTGCCCTCGACCCCAAGCTGGCCCGCGTGACGCGGTGGGACCCCAAGACCGGCGCCATCGGCCTGGACCCCGACCAGTACCAGCGCCTGTCGCCGTTTGATCCCAAGGTGCGGCAGATCATCGGCGAGATCTATGAAGACCTGGCACGCGTAGGGCCCATCGACGGCATCCTTTACCACGATGATGCGGTGTTCAACGATTTCGAGGACGCCAGCCCCGCCGCGCTGAAAACCTATGCCGCCAATGGTTTGCCCGACACCATTGCGGCGCTGCGCGCGGACCCGGCGGTGATGCAACGCTGGACGCGTTTCAAGAGCCGCTACCTGATCGACTTCACCCACGAGTTGACCGCCAAGGTCCGCGCCATCCGCGGCCCGCAGGTGCTGACCGCACGCAATATCTTTGCCGAGCCGATGCTCAATCCGCAGAGCGAAACCTGGTTCGCGCAGAACCTCGATGACTTCCTCCAGGCCTACGACTGGACCGCGCCGATGGCCATGCCGTTGATGGAAGGCCAGGAGGTAAAAACCTCCAATGCCTGGCTGGAAAAACTGGTGGCCACGGTCAAGGCACGGGGCGCGCTCGAACGCACAGTGTTTGAACTGCAAGCCAAGGACTGGCGCACCAAAGCCGCGCCTGACATCAGCGCTGAACAATTGGCCGAATGGATGGGCGTACTCAAGCGCCAGGGCGTCACCAGCTTCGGCTATTACCCGGACAACTTCCTGGAAAACTCTCCGGACCTGAAGACTGTGCGTCCGGCCCTTTCCAACCAATGGAACCCTTGACCATGTTTGACAGAATCCTGGCTTTATTCGTGTTGGCATTGGTATTGGGTGTGCCCCTGGGCCTGATCTTCCTGGTCACCGGGCAGTTCCTGATGGACTTCGTGTTTTTCTATCCGCTGTTCATGTCGGCGTTGTGGATCGCCGGCGGCCTGTACTTCTGGCTGCACTGGGAGCGCCACTGGCCCTGGGCGGAAGACACCCCGGCGCCGACGCTGGCCGGCAACCCGCTGATCTCGATCATCATCCCTTGCTACAACGAAGGGGATAACGTGGCCGACACCATCGCGGCCGCCTTGGGCCAGGTGTACCCGAACATCGAAGTGATCGCGGTCAACGACGGCTCCAAGGACAACACCGCCGCGGCACTCGATGCCCTGGCGCTGGAGCACCCCCGCCTGCGCGTGCTGCACCTGGCGCAGAACCAGGGCAAGGCCGTGGCCCTGCGCATGGGCGCCGTGGCCGCGCGCAGTGAATACCTGGTGTGCATCGACGGCGATGCGTTGCTCGACAAGAACGCGGCGGCCTACCTGGTCGCGCCGATGCTCGACAACCCACGCCTGGGCGCCGTGACCGGCAACCCCCGCATCCGCACACGTTCGACCCTGATCGGCCGCGTGCAGGTGGGCGAGTTCTCCTCGATCATCGGCTTGATCAAGCGGACGCAGCGCGTGTTCGGGCGGATTTTCACGGTATCCGGTGTGGTGGTGGCGTTCCGTAAAAAGGCGCTGGACCGCATCGATTACTGGAGCACCGACATGATCACCGAGGACATCGATGTCAGTTGGAAGCTGCAGCTGGACCACTGGAGCATCTTCTACGAGCCGCGCGCGCTGTGCTGGATCCTGATGCCCGAAACCGTCGGCGGCCTGTGGAAGCAGCGCCTGCGCTGGGCCCAGGGTGGCGCCGAAGTGCTGTTCAAGAACATCCGCGGCATCTGGCAATGGCGTCACCGCTACCTGTGGCCGCTGTTGTTCGAATACTGCCTGTCCACCGGTTGGGCCTTCACCTTCATGCTGTCGGTGATCTTCTGGGGCGTGGGCAAATTCGTGGTGCTGCCGCCGGCGATTGCCGTGGACTCCCTGATGCCGCCGGCCTTTACCGGGTTGGTGCTGGCCATGGTGTGCCTGGTGCAGTTTGCAGTGAGCATCATGATCGACCGTCGCTACGAAAAAGACCTGTGGAAAACCCTGTTCTGGACCGTGTGGTACCCCATGGTGTTCTGGCTGGTGAGCCTGTTTACCACCCTGGTCAGCTTTCCGAAGGTGTTGTTCAACCAGCATCAGAAGCGCGCGCGCTGGGTCAGCCCGGATCGCGGTATCAAACCCGTTGAAGAGGAGGCGTGATCATGAAACTGGTCAGAACTCGCCAAAGTACGCTGATGTGGATCATCGATGTGCTGTTGACCCTGATGGCCTGGGCCGGATTGATCTGGCTGCTGGCGCGTGGGATCACTTCGATGCTGGAGACCCACGGTGGCCCGCGCATCGAGGCGCCGATCTTCGCGGCGCTCAACACCTTGCAGATCTACTTGTGGATTGCGCTGTTCAACGCGGTGATCCTGGTGACCTGGGCGCGCTACCAGCAACGCAAGGGGCGCAAATTCGCCCAACGGCGCGCCGAGGCCAAGGCCCTCAGCGACCAGAACCTGAACGAGAGTTTCAGGCTGGCTGAAGGCGACCTGGAGCAACTGCGCCGGCCGGGGGTGTTGGTAATCCATAACGACGAAGACGGCGGCGTGTCGCAAGTCAAAGCCCATGTCTCCCGTGATGTGGAAAAGCCAGGGTTGAGCCTGGTGCCTGATAAAAAAGACGTCAGCTAAGGTTGTACCCAATCCAATGTGGGAGGGGCGGTGCGACGATTCGACTTGCTCCCGATAGCGGTGAATCAGTCACGTAGATATCTACTGACCCACCACTATCGGGAGCAAGCCTCCTCTCACATTTTGGTTCTCCACTCACCCTTCAAGATGAATGTCGACAAGTGGGACCCAATTCACAAAAGCGCCGCGAACTTTTCTGCCTTTCCCGGTACTAACCTATCTCGGAAGCAACTTGATGGCTAAATAATGGCTATTCCAAGTTCTCCGACGAATCGCTATCAAAAGAGTTGCCGCCTGTCGGAATAATACGTCGAGTATCAGGCTGCCCGTCTTTTTGATAATTATTTGTTGTTAATAATCAATAGGTTGCGTGAATAACAAGTACGAATGTGCAACTAGCCCGGCTTCTTGGGTTGGCGCAAGTTCAATGTTAGTTTCGCGGCCCTTGATTTTCGACGGACCGAATATGTCTTTTTTATTGCCACGGACTCGGTATTTGCTCTGCACGTTGCTGCTCGCTTACATGGGCGCAAACAGTGCCATGGCTGCCCCCACGCCCGGGGATCAGGACCTGATCCGCGACCGCCAGAACCGCCTGCTCGAAGAGCAGCAGCGGCGCCTGCAGGAACTTAAGGATCTGCCCGGCAAAGCGGCCAAGCCCGAGGCCCCGGCCACGCCGGCAGACACCCGCTGCTTCCCCATCCAGGACATCGAACTCAAGGGCGCCGACAGCCTGTCCGCCACCGACCGCGCGCGCCTGCTCAAACCCTATGTCGGCCAGTGCCTGGGCGTGGCGCAGCTCAATGAACTGCTCAAGGTCATCACCGACCACTACATCGCCAAGGGCCGCGTCACCAGCCGCGCCTACCTGCCGCAACAGGACCTGTCCAGCGGTCACCTGCAGGTGCTGGTGGTCGAAGGCAAGCTCGAAGCGTTGAAAAGCGCCGAGGGCAGCAGCGTGACCGACCGCGAACTGGCCATGGCCTTTCCCGGCAAGGTCGGCGAGGCGCTCAACCTGCGCGAAATCGAGCAACTGGTGGACCAGCTCAACCGCCTGCCCTCCAAGCAGGCGCAAATGGAACTGATGCCCGGCACCCAGATCGGCGGCAGTGAAGTCGTGGTCAAGAACGTGCCGCAAAAACCCTGGCGCGCCAGCCTGTCGCGCAACAACGACGGCCAGAAAAGCACCGGCGAACAGCAGTGGGGCGCGGGCCTGGAATGGGACAGCCCGCTGGGGCTGGGCGACCAACTGATGCTGCGCGGCGGCCACGACGCTGTCAGCGACCACCAGAAAACCTCGCAAAACAGCATGCTGTATTACAACGTGCCGTGGGGCTGGTGGAACTTCAGCTACACCTACAACGAAAGCGATTACCGCACGTACGGCCAGACCGACAGCTCCAAATTCAAGCTCAATGGCGACAACGAGAACCACCAGCTGCGCGCCGAGCGGGTCATCCACCGCGACGACGTCAGCAAGACCTCGGTCAACGTCGGCCTGTCGCACCTGCGCACCAACAACTACGTGCTCGACGTACGCACCGAGCCCAGCAGCAACCGCCTCAGCGAACTGCAACTGGGCATCAACCACGGGCGACGCATCGGCAATGCCTTCGTCAACCTTGACCTGGGCATGCAAAACGGCATCGGCTTGCTCGACGCCCAATCCCAGGACGAGCGTGACTCGCTGGGTCGTCGGCAGCCCAATTCGCGCTACCGCAAGTACACCGCCACGGTCAGCTACCTGCAGCCATTCAGCCTGTGGGGCGAGTCGTTCAGCTTCAGCAGCCTGGCGACCGGCCAACGCAGTGAAGACGTCCTGTTCAGCCCACAGCGCATGAGCCTGGGTGGCTCGGCCTCGGTGCGTGGGTTCAAGGACCAGCAACTGACCGGCGACAGCGGCGGCTACTGGCGCAACGAAGTGCGCTGGGCGCGCCCGGTGACCCTCGACTGGATGCGCCCGGCGTTCGCCGAATACGGCGCCAGCGTCGGCTACGACCAGGGTGTGATCAGCAACGATCGCTACAACGACAACGTCCATGGCCGAGTGTCCAGCAACTCCCTGGAACTGTTCGCCCGGGGCAAACATGTCAGCACCAGCGTGACCTTTGCCCATTCGTTAGAAAGACCCAGCGTGTTGACCGAGCGCGAAGCGCCGATCTACTTCCGCATGGATTTCTTCCTGTAATTCAACGCTGCGCCGTAACGAGAATCTGAAAATGGATGTTCGCCAATTTGCCTTCCTGGTCCGCCAACCTTCCGCTGTGTTGAAGCGTCGGGATTCGTTCCTCGGCCTGCCCAAGCGCGGCCTGGCGTTGATCCTGGCCAACGCGCTGTTCTGGCAGCCGCTGCTGGCCCAGGCCGAAGGCATCGTGGTCAGCGCGCCGGGCACCACCGTGGGCGCGGCGGGCAATGGCGTACCCGTGGTGAACATCGCCACGCCCAACGGCGCGGGCGTGTCCCATAACCAGTTCTCGGACTACAACGTCGGCCCCAACGGCGTGATCCTCAACAACGCCAACGGCGCCGTGACCAACACCCAGCTTGGCGGCTACATCGTCGGCAACCCGAACCTCAAGGGCGGCGCCGCGAACGTCATCCTCAACGAAGTCACCGGCGCCAACCCCAGCCAGTTACGCGGTTACACCGAAGTGGCGGGGCAGTCGGCCAAGGTCATTGTCGCCAACCCGTACGGCATCACCTGCAGCGGTTGCGGCTTTATCAACACCCCCAACGTCACCCTCACCACCGGCAAACCGGTGCTCGACGCGGCCGGCCAACTCAAGAGCTACCAGGTCGATGGCGGCGCCGTGACCATCGACGGCCAGGGCCTCAACGCCAGCGACGTCGACCGTTTCGAAATCATCACCCGCTCGGCCAAGATCAACGCGCAGATCAACGCACGCCAGCTCACCGTGATTGCCGGTCGCAATGACGTGGATGCACAAACCCTGAGCGCCACCGCACGCGCCGACGACGGCAGTGCCAAACCTGAGCTGGCCATCGACTCCAGCGCCCTGGGCGGCATGTATGCCGGCGCGATCAAACTGGTCGGCACCGAAGCCGGTGTGGGCGTGAAGCTCGACGGCACGCTCGCGGCCAGTGGCGGCGATATCCAGCTGGACGCCAATGGGCGCCTGAGCATGGCGCAGACGGCGGCCACCGCCGGCAACATCCGGGTCACCGCGCAGAACGTCGACCTCACGGACAAGGTCTACGCCGCCGGCAACGTCCAGGTCACCAGTGCCCAGGCGCTGGTCAACCAGAAGAGTGTGGCCGCCGGCCAACGCATCGACATCAATGCGGCCACGGTCAACAACTCCGGCATCATCGAAGCCGGCGTCGCCCCCGACAACACCCGCAATACCACCGGTGACCTGGTGGTGAACGCGCAAACCGTCACCACCAGCGGCAACCTGCTGGCCAGCCGCGCACTGGCGATCACCGCCGCGCAAGCGCTGACCAACCAGGGTGCGATCATCCAGGCCAAAACCGTCGACATCAGCAGCGCCAAACTGACCAACCAGGGCGCTACCGCACGCCTGTTCGGCGAACAGAGCCTGGCGATCAATTCGCCGGCCATCGTCAACCTCGGCGGCCTGATTCGTTTTGGTGACGGCCAGGCCGCAAGCCTCAACAGCGCCTTGCTGGATAACCGCCAAGGCCGCATAGAAATGGCCGGCGGCAGCCTGGTGCTCACCAGTGCCGACCTGAACAACAGCGGCGGGCAAATCATCGCCAACACCCTGACCGTGAACGCGGGCAGTCTCAACAACCAGAACGGCGTAGTGGTCGCCGGCGCTACCACGGTGAACGCCGCCTCGCTGGATAACAGCCTCAAGGGCCTGATCCAGGCCGACGCCGGCGCGCTCACCCTCAATGTCACCAACGCCTTCAACAACAGCCAAGGGTTTGCCCAGGCCAGCACCGACCTGAACCTCAACGCCGGCAGCCTCAGCAGCAACGCAGGCGGTGTGCTGAGCGCCGACACCGGCAAGCTCACCCTCGTGACCGCGCAACAGCTCAATAACGCACAGGGCCGTTTGCAGGCCGGGCAGGGCAATATCGAACTGCATGCCGCGAGCCTGGATAACCAGAGCGGCGTGATCGTCGGCAAACAACTGTTGCTCGACGTCGCTGGCGGCGATATCGACAACCGCGCCGGGCGCGTAGTGGGCGACCAGCTCGACGTGCGCGCTTCCGGTCTCGACAACCGTAATGCCGGCCTGTTGGCCGGCGGCATCCAGGGCGTGAGCCTGCTGCTCAAGGGCCCGGGCCAGTTGCTCAATGCCCAAGGCCGCATCCAGAGCGAAGGCCTGCTGCAACTGCGCGGTGAGCGCCTCGACAACAGCGCCGGCATCCTGCTTGGCCAAACGGTCGACGTGACGGCGCAGAGCTTCAACAACAGTGCCAAGGGCGCGTTGGTCAGCGATGGCGGCGACGTCACCCTCAACGTCAGCGACCTGCTGACCAACGTTGGCGGCGTGGTCGATGCCGGCGAGCGAAGCGTCCTGGTCAAGGCCCTCACCACCCTCAACAACGCCGGCGGCACCCTGCGCGGCATACGCCTGGATATCGCCGCCCAGCACCTGAACAACAACGACGGCGGCCAACTGCTGGCCGGCACCGGGGGCTTGAGCTACAGCGGCCAGGACCTGAGCAACCGCAAGGGCCTGATCCTCAGCGGCGGCGCCGTCACCCAGTTGACCACCGGCAGCCTCGATAACCAGGGCGGCACCGTGCAAGGCGATACCCTGACCGTCACCGCCGACAAGGTCGACAACGGCAGCGACGGCCTGATGGCAAGCCTGATCGGCAATCTGCAACTGACGGTCGAAACCCTGGCCAACCGTGGCGGCAAACTGTTCGGCAAAGAACAAGTCACCGTCAGCGGCGCCACCCTCGACAACAGCGCGGGCGGCCAGATCAGCGGCAACCTGCTCACCCTCACCTCACGCGACACCCTGACCAACCGTGGCGGCCTGATCGAGGCCAACCAGGGCCTGACCGTCAGCGGCGGCAACCTCGACAACAGCGCGAGTGGTCAACTGCGCGCCTTGAACGGCGTCACCAGCAGCCTCAACCTCAGCGGCGCCGTCAATAACCAGAACGGCATTCTCGAATTCGGCAGCCAAGGCTTCAGCCTCGACGCCGCCAGCCTGAACAACCAGGCCGGCCTGTTGCAGCACGCCGGCAGTGGCCTGTTCCGCATCAATACCGCCAGCCTCACCGGCAGCCAGGGCACCATCAACGGCATGGGCACCGCCGACTGGGCCTTCGGCAAAGTCGATGGCCTGGGCCGTGTGCAACTCAACGAAGTCCTCACCTACAAAAGCGCCCAGGGCCTGAGCCTCAAGGTCGGCGACCGCATGGCCAGCGGCAAGGGCTTGATCCTCGACGTGGCCAGCCTGGACAACGGTGGCGAACTGCTCAGCGACGGTGACCTGAGCATCACCACCGGCGACATGACCAACAGCGGCCGCGTATCGGCCCTGCAAACACTCACTGTGACAGCCAATAACCTCAGCCAGAACGGCGGCCGCCTGGCGGGTACCAACACCCGTCTGAGCCTGACCGGCACCCTCGACAGCCTCGGTTTCCTCACCGCGCGTCAGCAGCTGGATATCGCGGCGGCGCAGATCAATAACCGTGGCGCCTTGGGCGCCCAGGGCGCGGTGAACCTCACCGCCGTGAATGGCATCACCAACGCCGCCGATTCGCTGCTGTTCAGCGGCGGCGACATGACCTTGCGCGGTAATGGTTTCAGCAACCTGTATGGCGATGTCTACAGCAAGGGCAATTTGAGTTTTGCTGCACGCGATGGCGGGCGTGCTGTGCTGTTCAGCAACCGCTCCGGCACCGTGGAAAGCGAAGGCTCGATCGGCATCAATGCAGGCTTTATCGAAAACGCCAAGGATGAGTTCGAACTCGGGCAGACGCTGACCACCGGCAGCTTGAGTTGGATCTGTTACCAGCACTGCGGTGAGAAAGACAACTGGGAACGTGGCGACATCACCATCTACGAGACGTACCTTGAGGCGGCGACCAAGGATTCGGTAGCGGCGCGCCTGGTAGCGGGCAAAAACATGCTGCTGCAAGGCGACAATGTACAGAACCGCTACAGCCTGATGGCTGCCAATGGCGACCTGAGTATTACCGCCGGTGACCTGCTGAACCAGGGTGCCGCGACGCGCACAGGGCAGCGTAAGCTTGTCGTCGCCACGCCAGGTCACGTTTCTGATGATTTGTTTGAACGCATGCAATATGTCGACGTTCCCGCTTTCAATGCGGCCACGGCGGCTGGGCATTTCGATAAGGCGCGCTTCGAAGAACTGAAAAACCGCTCACCCAATATCTGGCCTTTCGCCCACTCAAGCGACGTCACCACCTGGACCGATAACAGCGGCCCCGGCTACAACGCCACGATGCAAGCCGGTGGCACCGTCAACCTCAACGTCACCCGCACCCTGCAAAACGGCACGCTGCATAACAACACCCTGGCCCAGTTGACCGGCACCCTTGGCGATGACCAGACCGGCATCCCCGTCGGTGGCATCAACATCAATCTGAGCAAACACGCCAACGACCCGAGCGCCCAGGCGCCCGGCAGCGTATTGCCTGTGGCCGGCGTTGCACCTGGCGGCGGCTTCGTGCCCGTGGACTACACCGGCACCGCCTTCGCCCCGGTCGACCCCACCACCGCGCCCAACTTCCAGCTGCCCAAGGGCGAGTACGGCCTGTTCGTTAAAAATCCTGACCCGACCAGCCACTACCTGATCGAGACCAACCCCGAGTTCGCCTCCCTCACGGGCTTCTTCAGCTCCGACTACATGCTCGGCAAACTCGGCTTCACCAGCGATAACGCCTGGCGCCGCCTCGGCGATGGCCAATACGAAACCCGCCTGATCCGCGACGCCGTGCTCGCCCAAACCGGCCAACGCTTCCTCGCCGGCGGCCTGACCAGCGACGCCGACCAGTTCCGCTACCTGATGGACAACGCCCTCGCCAGCAAAGACGCCCTGCGCCTGAGCCTCGGCGTAACCCTCACCAGCCAGCAAGTCGGCGCCCTGACCCACGACATTGTGTGGATGGAAAACCGCGTGGTCGACGGCCAGACCGTCCTCGTGCCGGTGCTCTACCTGGCCCAGGCCGAGTCGCGCAACGTGCGCGGCAACAGCCTGATCCAGGGCCGCGACCTCAACCTGTTCACCGGCGGCGACCTGATCAACGTCGGCACCCTGCGCGCCAGCAACAACCTCTCTGCCACTGCCGCCGGCAGCCTCTACAACGGCGGCCTGATCGAAGCCGGCAACAACCTGACGTTGCTGGCCCAAGACAGCATCCGCAACGCCATGGCCGGTGAAATTCGCGGCAAGCAAGTGAGCATGGCCGCAGTCCGAGGTGACATCACCAACGACAACACCGCCATCCAGGTGCGCGACGGCGCCGGCATGCGCACCCTCACCGACACCAGCGCCGGCACCATCGTTGCGCGCGAAAACCTCGCGATGGACGCCGGGCGTGACATGACCAGCCGCGGCACCCTCACCGCCGGCAACGACGCCAACCTCACCGCCGGGCGCGACCTCAACCTCATCGCCGCCAGCGACACCAGCGTCAAGCACGAAACCCGTGAACGCGGCGAAAAATCCACCATCACCACCGACGTCAAAAACCTCGCCGCCACCGTCACCGCGGGCGGCAACCTGAACATGAAGGCCGGGCAAGACGTCAACATCATCGGCAGCACTGCCACCGCCGGCAAAGACTTCAACGTCGACGCCGGACGTGACTTCAACGTGTCGTCGGTCAGCGATGTGCACAACGTCGAGGGCAAGGAAAAGCACGGCAAGAAACGCATCAAGACAGCGGACGAGCAGACCACCCAAGTGGCGAGCGTGCTGACGGCGGGTGGGAATTTCACCAGCCAGGCCGGGCGTGACACCACGATTGTGGCGAGCAGGATCAGTGCGGGGAATGAGGCTTATCTGTATAGCGGGGATAAGTTGAATTTGCTGGCGGCGCAGAACAGCACGCATACCTTGTATGACATGAAGGAGAACGGAGGCTGGGGGGCGAAAAAAGCCAAGCGTGACGAAGTCACCCAGACCACCAACGTCGGCACCGAAATCAAAACCGCCGGCAACCTGACGCTGGTCAGCAACGGCGACCAGCGTTACCAGGTCGCCAAGCTCAATAGCGGCAACGACCTGATTTTGAAAAGCGGCGGGGCCATCACCTTCGAAGGCGTGAAGGACTATCACGACGAGAGCCATACCAAGAGCAAGAGCAACATGGCTTGGTTCTCGATGAAGGGCAAAGGCAAGACCGATGAAACCTTGCGTCAGAGTGAGCTGGTAGCACAGGGTCAAACCGTCATCCAGGCCGTCAACGGCTTGAAAATCGACATCAAGCAAGTCGACCAGCAAACCGTCAGCCAGACCATCGACGCGATGGTCAAGGCCGACCCGCAATTGGCTTGGATCAAAGAGGCCGAAAAGCGCGGGGATGTAGATTGGCGGCAGGTTAAAGAGCTGCACGACTCGTTCAAATACAGCAATTCGGGCATGGGCCAGGGTGTAATGCTGGCGATCATTATTATCGTGACCGTGCTGACGGCAGGCGGTGCGAGTGCGATGGCTGGCTGGGCAGCAGGCGCGACAGCGGGCTCAGGGACTGCCATGGCCGCCGGCACCGCAGCCGTTGCAGCGACCAGTACGTCGGCGGCGGTTGCAGCCACAAGTGCGGGGCTCGGTAACATGATGGCCACCGCCGCACTGACCTCGCTGGCCAGTACCGGTGCTGTGAGCACGATCAACAACAAAGGCAACATCGGCCTTGCGCTCAAGGACACCTTCAGCAGCAGCAGCCTCAAGAACGCCGCCATCGCGGGGCTGGCAACCGGGGCGTTGAACTACGCAGACAGTACTTGGTTCAAGGGCGCTAGCCCGGCCGACGGTGCGGGTGCCAAAGTCACTACGGCGGGGCCGGTGCAGAACCCGGGCTATTCCAATGAATGGCTCAGTTGGCAGAAAGCGCAGGATGCGGTACTGCGCGGCGGCACCCATGCCGTCATCGGAAGTGGCATCTCTACCGCCATCAACGGCGGCAGCTTGAAAGACAATCTGGGCTCCGCCTTGGTGTCGCAAGGTTTCGACATGGTTGTCTCCGCCGGTGACAAGGGCCTTGGCGACTTCGCGGACTACATGGACTTGAGCCCAGGTTCGGCAGAGAAGGTCTTTCTGCATGCGATGTTGGGTGGCACGCTTGTAGCCGCTCGAGGGGGTGACTTCAAGACCGGCGCCATTGCCGCCGGTGCGGCTCAAGGCTTGACAGCGATTGCGAACGAGAACCTCGGTAAGTACCTGGATGAGCGTTTCGCAAAAGATGATCAATTCAAAGTCGCCACCGCGCAACTCATCGGTATTGCGGCCGCGTCTCTGGTTAACGGTGACCCGAATGATGCCGCTTGGGTGGCGGGGAATGTTGAACGTTACAACGAGCAACTGCACCCACGAGCCGCAGACCTGATCAAAGAACAAGCGCCAAAAATGGCGGCGGACCTAAAGATCACTCAGGAAGAGGCTGAGCGGCGCATGGCGGTTGCGCTGGTTTACTACACCGATGATCGTTGGAGCAAATCAATCCCGGCTGAAGATGCAAGCAAGATCGATACAGCAACCTTGCAGCACTTAGGTGTGGCTCTGGCCCCAATTGCGAATAACTACGCCCGAACCGATGCGTCCGCAGACGGAAGCCGGCGTGGATACAGTGGCAATGAGACGGCGGCGTTAATTATTGACTTCAAGGACACGCGCCCGTCTGCCTACCAAGACAGCGATAGAAACATCGATTACCTGGGTGACCCTAAACGGTACAAATCCCAAGGGACGGTAGATTTTTACAAGACTAATCTGGACTACAGTGGCAAACCGACTGACTACGTCGAGCTGGCCAAGGGTGGAGCCGCAGGGGCAGGTCGCGCTCTGTGGGGAGGGGTGTTGGGCATTGTCAAGGTGGGGCTGGAGCTATCAGAAAATCGTCCGCTGGTGGCCACCGACGCCATCCTGGGCCCAATACTCGACCCTTCGAACGATGCAATTGATCAAGCATCCACCCGGCAGGCGGGTAGGAAATTTGTCTCTGACTATCAAGGCAACAGCTATGAATCCGCCGCGCAAGTCACAGAAATCGGCAGCTCTGTAGCGGCTAATTTCACTCCAGCAGGGGCTTGGGCAAAACTCGGGATGCTTGGAAAGGCAGGCGAGGCCTCTACCCTCGTAAGAGCTGACGGTGCACTCATAGCGCGAAGCGAGTCGGTCGCCGGTTTGACCAGCGTCGGCCGGCAGGAAGCGCTTGGCAGCAGCGGCATCGCACGCGTCGCGGATGACGTGCCCAACTATGGCCTGAGCCCCAACAGCCTTGACTCGGCAGTGCGGTTCGAGCGCACAGGCGCCAATGCGACAGCGCCGACAACCTCGCTTGGGAAATACGAGCAGACCGCCTACACCGGTGATGTGGGCGGCTACGCCAGGGCCGATGACCTGTTCGCGACCAGACGCAACGACGTCATCCTCACGAACTACAAAGAGCCTTGCTGCTTCGCGGCAGGCACCAAAGTCTCGACCCCCAACGGCGACCGCACCATCGAGTCGCTCAAAGTCGGCGACGTGGTCTGGAGCAAACCCGAAAAAGGCGGCAAACCCTTCGCCGCTAAAATTCTGGCCACCCATCAGCGCTCCGACCAACCGATTTACCGCCTTAAGCTGAAAAGTGTTCGCGCAGACGGTAAAGCCGAAGGCGAGACCCTGCTGGTTACACCGGGTCACCCGTTCTACGTACCGGCCAAGCGCGACTTCATACCGGTTATCGATCTTAAACCGGGAGATCTGCTGCAATCCCTGGCCGATGGCGACACGGACAACACGTCGTCTGAAGTGGAGTCGCTGGAGCTTTACTTGCCGGTGGGCCAGACCTTCAACCTGACGGTGGATGTGGGGCACACGTTCTACGTTGGGGATTTGAAGACGTGGGTGCACAATACGGGGCCGTGTTGGTTGCCGGAGGGGTATTTTGGTGCAAATGGGGCAGGCGAAGCCGTTGCATCAAAAGGCTCTGCCTCTGCACCAGGGGCCACTTCGAAGGGTGTATATAGCGACGAGCTGTCTGCAAGCGGCAATCGGGGGCCGATTTCTGTTGATAGCGCTGCGGATTTTGGTAGCGCTACCGGAAAAGTAGATGGTCTTGCTTCTACGGGGACACCTGTTCGTCCCTCACCCCAAAAGTCTGAGAATGATGTCGGCGTTGATCTTGGAACTGGAGCTCGACCACAAATCAGTTATAAAAACGGACAAGAAGTCCCTTACGGCACTTCGGGTAGTGTTCGTCCAGATTGGTGTGTAGGTAACGTATGCAGCGTTGAAGTGAAGAACTACAATATTGCAAAAAATCAAAACGGGTTAATTAGTAATGTTTCCAAACAAGCTCTTCAGCGAGCTGAGAATTTACCCCAAGGAATGCAGCAGCAAGTCGTCATCGATATTCGAGGGCAAGCTGTTACGCCTATGCAACGTGCGCAAATCGTCCGTGGAATA
Source organism: Pseudomonas sp. FP597 (assembly GCF_030687435.1). Classification (NCBI taxonomy): domain Bacteria; kingdom Pseudomonadati; phylum Pseudomonadota; class Gammaproteobacteria; order Pseudomonadales; family Pseudomonadaceae; genus Pseudomonas; species Pseudomonas sp. FP597. The sequence continues at coordinate 194,647 of NZ_CP117432.1, forward strand.
GTTGATAAGTCAAATGGAGCAATATCTCCCTCATCCATTAGGTTTAAAGCAGAATGAAAAAAAATGTAGGTGTTCTTGCCGCAATGACAATATCTGTCTTAGGCTCAGTCTCTGACGTTGACTGTTTTTTTAAGTCAGTTGTTTTTTTCCTTGAGGATGGTAAAAAAGGAAGTAAATACCCCTTGGTTACAGAGAAGCTTTATTGCCGCTCTTTAAAAAAAAACGAATTGGCTGAGTTAAAGGTGAGTTTAAAAAGCGTAATGTCTGAGTTTGATAAAATTCCTGCAGGTAATTTTGATATAAGCGCTTTTGGGCTAGATAAGGAAAATACTCGCTTGCTTTTGAACGGTAATACTCTGGCCGACGTTTTTTCTCGCTTCTTCGAAGTTATTCTTGAGGCTATCGAATGTTCAGATGTTTTCTATAAAGAATTTAACGAGTACGTCCCTTTAAGAATTGGCTTCACCGACGCGCCTGACTACATTTTTGATGTGAGCCGTTCCGAAGACTTGTATGAATCTCTTGCTTCTGACGAGTTACCGTTCTGGCGTCGCTAATTTGTAGAAAATCTAATTTTTACATGGGGAAAGGAAAAAATACGGCGGAAAAAAGAGGGCGGATTTATTTAAAAGGCCTGAGCTAAATAAACCTGTCCCGAAGAAATTTTCGAAGAAACTTACTTAATCACTTTTCGAGTGGATCATTCCTCCTGATCTCGGCCCTTGCTGGTCGACGCGTTTTCATCAGGAGGTCAAAGGGGAAAGATCTATTTGCTCGTGGAACCGTTTCGGTGAAAAACAGATACAGTACATATTTCTGTTTTTAAAGTTTATAAAACTAGTCTGAAGTAGCTCTTTAAAAACTTGGCTTTTATTTTTGTCTTCCTGATCACCGGCGGCGACCTGATCAACGTTGGTACCCTACGCGCCAGCAACAATCTCTCCGCCGTCAGCAGCGGCAGCATCTACACCGGTGGCCTTGTCGAACCCGGCAGGCGGGTAGGAAATTTGTCTCTGACTATCAAGGCAACAGCTATGAATCCGCCGCGCAAGTCACAGAAATCGGCAGCTCTGTGGCGGCTAATTTCACTCCAGCAGGGGCTTGGGCAAAACTCGGGATGCTTGGAAAGGCAGGCGAGGCCTCTACCCTTGTAAGAGCTGACGGTGCACTCATAGCGCGAAGCGAGTCAGTCGCCGGTTTGACCAGCGTCGGCCGGCAGGAAGCGCTTGGCAGCAGCGGCATCGCACGCGTCGCGGATGACGTCCCCAGCTATGGCCTGAGCCCCAACAGCCTTGACTCGGCAGTGCGGTTCGAGCGCACAGGCGCCAATGCAACAGCGCCGACAACCTCGCTTGGGAAATACGAGCAGACCGCCTACACCGGTGATGTGGGCGGCTACGCCAGGGCCGATGACCTGTTCGCGACCAGACGCAACGACGTCATCCTCACGAACTACAAAGAGCCTTGCTGCTTCGCGGCAGGCACCAAAGTCTCGACTCCCAACGGCGACCGCACCATCGAGTCGCTCAAAGTCGGCGACGTGGTCTGGAGCAAACCCGAAAAAGGCGGCAAACCCTTCGCCGCTAAAATTCTGGCCACCCATCAGCGCTCCGACCAACCGATTTATCGCCTCAAACTGAAAAGTGTTCGCGCAGACGGTAAAGCCGAAGGCGAGACCCTACTGGTTACACCGGGTCACCCGTTCTACGTACCGGCCAAGCGCGACTTCATACCGGTTATCGATCTTAAACCGGGTGATCTGCTGCAATCCCTGGCCGATGGCGATACCGACAATACGTCGTCTGAAGTGGAGTCGCTGGAGCTTTACTTGCCGGTGGGCCAGACCTTCAACCTGACGGTGGACGTGGGGCACACGTTCTACGTTGGGGATTTGAAGACGTGGGTGCACAATACGGGGCCGTGTTGGTTGCCGGAGGGGTATTTTGGCGGTAGAGGTGACTCCAAACTCGCAAATATCGAAGTCGATGTGGCCAGAGGTGCAGACGCGACCGCTAACAGCGCCGCCAAAAGCTCAGTACCTCCCGTTGCTATCGATCTCCCGGAAGGAAGTTTTTCGATTTCCGATTGGACAGGCTACCCAGCGGGCGTCCCGGTACCGCAAGGGCCCTTCAGATTATTGGAGGGGGCAGAGTATAATGCCGCCAGAAATGCGGCCAACAAGGCTAATAGCACTTTCCGCCGAGAACAAGGACTTATAGGTGAGCCTGTAGACGTGCATGAAATTAACCCGGTGAAATTTGGCGGAAGTCCGACCGAGTCCACCAACAAAGTTATTCTGCCTCGCGATGTTCATAGGCAGCAGGTAACTCCATGGTGGAATCAATTGCAGAAAGACCTAGGAAGATAGCAATGGGATATGATCTGACAGAGGGGCAACTCAATGGTCCGGCTGAAATTTCGGCTGTTAATGGTCTGTCAACACGCTTGGGAGTCGCGCTTCCTGAGAGTTATATTAACTTCCTCAAGAAGCATGACGGCGGCGAAGGCTTCATTGGCGACAACTACATCATTTTTTGGAGAGCGGAAGAATTAGCCGATTTCAATTGCGAATATGATGTCGAGACATATGCGCCGGGAATCATTTTGTTCGCTTCTAACGGAGGAGGGGAGGGGTATGGATTCGACACCGAGGATGCAGCAATGCCCATAGTGCGCATCCCGTTCGTAGGCATGGATCGGCAGTCCGCCATTCTGGTAGCGCGCGACCTCCTTGATCTATTTGCTCGATTGGCAGACTGAAATGAGTGGCCTGAATGAGCACTCACGCCCCAAGGGCATGGAGTTATTCGAGATTACGCCGATTATTCTTGGTGGTGATCCCACTAACCCTGAGAACAAAACTTGGTTGACGAGACAGCAGCACTTTGAAGCAGTACGCTACTGGAATAAAATTATTAGCAGTCTGCGTAAGGAAAGGGAATAGATGTATATAGAGAGAGGGGGAGATTTTTATTTAAATAAATTTTAGTTGAAATAAAGCTGTTTTGAATGAAACTTGCTTAAATACTTTTCGAGTGGCTCATTCTCCCTGACCTCGGCCCTTGCTGGTCGACGCGTTTTCATCAGGAGGTCAAAGGGGAAAGATCTATTTGCGCGTGGACGCATTTCGGTGAAAAAACAAATACAGAACATAATTTGTGTTTTTAGAGTTTATAAAACTGGTCTGAAGTAGCTCTTTAAAAACTTGGCTTTTATTTTGTCCCTAATCACCGGCGGCGACCTGATCAACGTTGGTACCCTACGCGTCAGCAACAATCTCTCCGCCGTCAGCAGCGGCAGCATCTACACCGGTGGCCTTGTCGAACCCGGCAGGCGGGTAGGAAATTTGTCTCTGATTATCAAGGCAACAGCTATGAATCCGCCGCGCAAATCACAGAAATCGGCAGCTCTGTGGCGGCTAACTTCACTCCAGCAGGAGCCTGGTCAAAACTCGGGATGCTTGGGAAGGCAGGCGAGGCCTCTACCCTCGTAAGAGCTGACGGTGCACTCATAGCGCGAAGCGAGTCAGTCGCCGGTTTGACCAGCGTCGGCCGGCAGGAAGCGCTTGGCAGCAGCGGCATCGCACGCGTCGCGGATGACGTGCCCAACTATGGCCTGAGCCCCAACAGCCTTGACTCGGCAGTGCGGTTCGAGCGCACAGGCGCCAATGCGACAGCGCCGACAACCTCGCTTGGGAAATACGAGCAGACCGCCTACACCGGTGATGTGGGCGGCTACGCCAGGGCCGATGACCTGTTCGCGACCAGACGCAACGACGTCATCCTCACGAACTACAAAGAGCCTTGCTGCTTCGCGGCAGGCACCAAAGTCTCGACCCCCAACGGCGACCGCACCATCGAGTCGCTCAAAGTCGGCGACGTGGTCTGGAGCAAACCCGAAAAAGGCGGCAAACCCTTCGCCGCTAAAATTCTGGCCACCCATCAGCGCTCCGACCAACCGATTTACCGCCTTAAGCTGAAAAGTGTTCGCGCAGACGGTAAAGCCGAAGGCGAGACCCTACTGGTTACACCGGGTCACCCGTTCTACGTACCGGCCAAGCGCGACTTCATACCGGTTATCGATCTTAAACCGGGAGATCTGCTGCAATCCCTGGCCGATGGCGATACCGACAACACGTCGTCTGAAGTGGAGTCGCTGGAGCTTTACTTGCCGGTGGGTCAGACCTTCAACCTGACGGTGGACGTGGGGCACACGTTCTACGTTGGGGATTTGAAGACGTGGGTGCACAATACGGGGCCGTGTTTTTTGCCGGAGGGGTATTTTGGCGGAGCCACGCCTTCGAAAACGGCAGTACAAGAGCTTGAGGTGGACGCGTTAAAAAGTCTTAAGGCAAGGGAAGTGGTAGGAGATCGTCTAGAACATGACCATATACCCTCAATTGCTGCGTTGCGTACGTCGAAAGAAGCAGAATTAGGCCGTCCGCTTACAGATGCGGAATATAGAGTTCTTTATCAAAACTCGACAGCTGTGGAGGTTCCGAGAGAGGTGCACATCGCTGGTCGTACCTATGGCGGGAAAAATACTCCTGCGCAGATTCAACAAGATGCAGCCGACCTGTGCGGAGCAGTGTGCCGTGACACAGAAAAACTGAGGATAAATTTGAGTATCCGAGGCTACGACTCGAAACTAGTGGATGAAACCATTCAAAAAATCGTTGAGAGAAACCGTAAGACTGGGGTTATTAAATAATGAACAGTTGGTCAGATTTTATTCAAGCTCTTGGTCAAGATGAAGGTGGGCCGATAGTGACGGAGTTATGCCGAAAACTGGGCGAATTACCAGTTATTACAGAAACGCCGGATAGCTATAACGATCCGATGGGGAAGACGAGGTTTTATAAGTTTATTAAAACCGGAATTGAGTTTGGGTTTCGTGCCGGAAAGTTAAATCATATTCATTTTTTTATTCAAGATCATGAAGGCTATGCCGCGTATAAAGGTGATGTGATTGATCGAATTGGTAAGCTCTGGAATGTACAAACTGTCCTTGAGGAGTTAGGTCCTGCTGACAAAGCGGCACCAGGCAGAGTAGACATGCTAATTGGCTATATTCAGCAGTGGCTTAAGTATGAGCTCAAGACGCATGCAGTACGTATGGAATTTTCTAAAAACGGCGACTTATGGAAGGTGACATTAATTTCGAATTTTAATGGGTGAATACAGAAAAGGGAAAAAGAAAGGTAAAGAAAGGTAAAGGGGACGGATTTATTTAGGCGTGGCGTGGTGTTGGTTGGTAAGTCATTAAATAAATCTGTCCCTTTTGTACTGTCCCTTTTGTACTTTCAAAAAAGAAAGGGGACGGATTTATTTAAACGAGCTGAGTTAAAAGAAACTTTGTCCCCTTTCTCCTTTTATTCGTTTACTGTGACGAGGACATTGAAAGGGATTAAAATAGAGGCAGTAATCGTGGGTAGTGAAGTTATAAATGGCTCACGAGGGACTGAGATGAAATATTATCTAATGCGGCAAGATGTGACTGTCTGTGATAAGTGGAAACTTGGGGGCGTACATCATGTAAATAACTGGCACTTTAGTGATCCTCCAGTTAATTTCATGGAGGCAGGAACGTATACTCTTGATGTCAAAGTCGACGGTAAAGAGGTTGATTATTCCCTCGCTGGATATGCGAGTGTTCCCGTCTTAAGCGAGAAAGCACGAAATTCGCTCGCCGGCTTGCAAGAGGTTGATGAGCCTTATCGAAATGTCGTTTTTGCGCCAGTTGAAATAAATAATAAAAAAGTTTGTCATAATTATTTCTTAATGATCATCGAAACGCAAATTGATTGTGTAGATGAAAAAAACTCGCGCTTCAAAAAATTTGAAATTAATGATCCTGTTAGGCCAGATATGGCCGGCAATTACCGTGCCTTTTACAATTTGGTAATTGACCGGGATAAGGTGGGGTCAAGTCATATTTTTAGGTTAAAAAAATATTTGGGCGCGGTCATTGTTAGTGAGGAAGTGAAACGGCGGTTTATGGCAGCTGGTGTTGTCGGCGCCCTGTTTGACTCTGTCAATGGTGATCAAGAAACCGCTACCTAGTTGGCCGAATAGTGGCGGAAGTGAAGTGGTCATACTTTGGGCGGAGAGTTTTTAGAGGATTTAAGAATAAAAGGAAGCAGGAAGGGATAGGCCAGATTTATTTGAATTTGATGAGGCAGTACAGATGCAAATTAAATAAGGCTGTCCCCTTTTAAGCTATACCTCAGTCGATTCTTGATGCTGCGAATAAGGCTGGAGTCATTATCAGAGATGTCAATGGGAAGGTGTACTGATGGGGTTGTCGGTGTTTTATTGTAATAACTGGTTTCGTCTCAAACGTATTGCTATCGGTCCGATGAACGAGCAGGCGGCTAGGGCGAAACACCTGGCAGGTAAGTCATATGTGGCTTTGATAGGCTCTGACTCACAACCCTCATGTTTTGTAGAGATGTTGATAGATAAAAAAATGGTTGGGGTAGGTTTTCTGGACGATAAAGGTCGCGAATATCTTACTTATCAATTTAAGTATATTGATGCGGAAAAGCTATTTTTGACCATGGCAACACATCGCGAGTATTACGGGGACGAAGATAAAGTAGTTTCTGGAACGAGCTACATTTTTAAGGAAAATGGTGAGCTGATCATACGCCGCGAGGGGTTTAATCCCCATAATTTGGAAAAATCTAAATCGACGTTTGATCCCGTTGGTAACTACGAAAATGCTCCTGAATTCGGTAAATACTCCGGTGTTGTTAAATTAAATAGATGAAATTCTAGTTTCAGGAAGAAAACTGGATCGATTTATTTTGAATTCGAGGTAGCGGTAGAAAAGCCAATTAAATAAATTTGTCCATTTTCTCTATAAACGGTTATGTGGATAAAATTACGTATAGCTCGACGTGCCAAACGGCTGTTGGAAAAGAGTGGTTGCCCACGGACGTTGGGGGGCATATTCAAACTTGTCAATTTGGATAAAAGTGATAAAAGGAGACAGATTTTGGTCTGACCCAGGTTTGTCCATTAGCAGCGGCAGGCAAGTCATCGCGACAAAAAAGCAAAAAAGAGCAAAAAAGGGGACGGATTTATTTGAATAAGTTTGAGATTAAATAAATCTGTCCCGAATGGCACTTACTTAACCTTCTTCGGGTGTCCATTTTTCCTGACCTCGGCCCTGGCCGCCGAACGCTTCTGCATCAGCATCGGTTAAGGCTTGGGCCTTCGCTTTATGGCACGAGGCTCAATGCGCCCAGTCCGGTTTCCCACACGTTTCCTGGCGATCAATTTGAGCAAATTCTGGGCCCCATCGCCTCGTGCATCGGCACCGTACTGGCACATCGCAAGGCATAATTGAAGGCTATGTTTGAAGCTCAGCTGTCGCGGCAAACAATCAGCTAATAGCGCTGATTAGGCCATTACCATCCAATTCGAAGCTCCGGCTGACGGGTATCCTGATGCAAAAGAGGCAGAGGCATTAGTTAATGCTGAAAAGGCCGCTTTGGAGCGCATCGGAGGCAACCCGAAAGGGCCTGATTTGACGGAGAAACTGCCTAATTCGGTACTTGATCAGCAAGGTGCAAAAAGGCTTGGAGGTGAGGTTGATGACTTACTGCCAAACCTCAATACCCGCGTACTTACCGAGACTGAAGCAAGAGCCTTGGGTGGTGAGAATAAAGGTCTGATTTATGTTGCTGAAGGTCCGAAAGGAAAGCCGGCTGCGCAGGACTTTCAGGCCGGTACCAATGGCGCGTTCAGTGATTTAACTACAGGTAAAGGAGGGGTGCCGGCTCTGCGCTATACCAATCCCAACGACAAAGGTGTAAATTTCGTTAAGTTTGACGGAATTGAGGCGACTGTTGATGGTTCATCCGTTATGTTAATTGATGCAAAGACAAAATTGGCTATTTGGAGCCCTTCAACGCAAAAGTCGGTTATGGATACTTTGCAGCGTGTGAAAGCCGCCGTGGAACAGAATCCTGGGTATAAAGTTGTATATGAGTTTCCGAATCAAAAAGTTGAGGCACAGGCCAAGGCTTTTATTCGTTCCAATGGTTTTGATAAAATTGTTAGTACTAGGACAAGAGCCCCATGAGTGCAGCAGATATAGAACTATGGATTCACGCACGTCCTGACAGAACTCTATCTATTAGCCAGCGACATGCTGATGTAATGGATAGGATGTCTCGGATCGGTGCACCTTTAGGCTTCGCAGGTCTTGAGCTTCCGGATACCCCGGATTGCGGCGACGGGTTGGTTGCTACCTATACAGTTAAGCTTCCGATCAGAGGGCTCCGGTTTGTGGGGGACTATGCGTATCGTGGTGATCGATACGTATATGAAGATATGGCCTCCTATGACGAGCACTTGCGTTTCGGGTTTAAGATATCAAACAAAGCTATTAATTATGCCGTTGTCTTGAATGAGTATTTTCCGAATGTGGTTGAGGCGTTCAGAGGGTATAAGGCTCACGTATCCTATGATCTGTATGGTCTGTATTATCAAGGGGGACTAAACGATGATAATTCAATTTATAACGGGTTGCGTGAGGACAAAACTGTAGATGTTGATGGGCGCAACAATATCTATACGCTCTATCCTGCCCAGTTCTGGGATGCGACTCTTTGTCAGCGTGCTCTAGGTTATGGCCCTGATGAAGTAATTGCACGACTGCAAGGCATGTGTCGTATGGCGGTACGTCTGATGGATGGGGTTTATTTAGTTCTTAACGATGACCCGAATATGTCATATGAAAATTTTTTAAAAATGAATGAGCAGTTCAAGCCAATCTTGGGGCTGGTCTAGGACAGAAAACGCAGAAAGGGGACAGATTTGAATGGCACTTACTTAACAGGTAACCCTCTGATCCTGCTGAAAAAATTGAAAAAGGCTGGCCTTGGTCTACGGTGATAGTTGCGAACACACACCAATAGAACAAGGACACAGCCCGCGTGAATCGTAGACGTCAAATCGTCAATCATCAACAGCAGCGCATTCATCAGCACGCCAAAAACAGCAATGCTCCAGCATTCTTCAAGTTGCTCGCCGACCCAGAGCTGCTACAGCGTGTCGAGCCCGTGATGCCCAAGCATCGTCAACGGTTGTTCACACCAACCGAGACCCTGTCGATGTTTCTGGCCCAGGCCATGAATGCCGACCGTTCTTGCCAGAATGCCGTGAATGACTTCTCGATCAAACGTTGCTGCGATGGATTGAAGCCCAACAGCGTGTACACCGGCGCTTATTGCAAAGCACGGGCGCGGTTGCCGGTAGAAATGGTTTCAACGTTGTTGCGCTCCACGGGATCATCAATGAGTCACAACGCGCCACCATCATGGCGCTGGATGGGGCGCCCAGTGCGTCTAGTGGATGGCACCACGGTGACCATGCCGGACACCACGGCCAACCAAAATGCCTATCCGCAGTCTCGTGGCCAGAAAGTCGGGTTGGGTTTCCCCATCTGCCGTTTGGTGGGGATCATTTGCCTGGCCAGCGGTGCCGTTTTAGATGCCTCGCTGGGGCGCTTTCGGGGCAAGGGTGGCGATGAGCAGACACTGCTCAGAACGATGCTCGACACGCTTAATCGAGGCGACGTTGTGTTGGGCGACGCCTACTACGCGACGTACTTTTTGCTGTGTGAACTGCATCGTCGTGGAATCGACGGTGTATTCGAACAATACGGTGCCAGGCGGCGCAGTACGGACTTTCAACTAGGGCAATCACTGGGATCGGAAGATCATTTGGTGGTGTTGAAAAAGCCCAAGCAACGGCCTTCCTGGATGAGCCAAACTTATTACGACGATGTACCTGAAACACTGACAGTACGTGAACTGAAAACCGGCGGAAAAATCCTGGTAACCACCTTGAAGTGCCCACAACAAGCATCCAAGGCAGCGCTAAAATCACTGTACAAAGACCGCTGGCATGTTGAGCTGGACTTGCGCAATCTCAAGACAACGTTGGGGCTTGAAACGCTGAGCTGCAAGACGCCTGACATGGCCGTCAAAGAGTTATGGATGTATCTGCTGGCGCACAATTTGATTCGGATGGTAATGGCCCAATCAGCGCTATTAGCTGATTGTTTGCCGCGACAGCTGAGCTTCAAACATAGCCTTCAATTATGCCTTGCGATGTGCCAGTACGGTGCCGATGCACGAGGCGATGGGGCCCAGAATTTGCTCAAATTGATCGCCAGGAAACGTGTGGGAAACCGGACTGGGCGCATTGAGCCTCGTGCCATAAAGCGAAGGCCCAAGCCTTACCCGATGCTGATGCAGAAGCGTTCGGCGGCCAGGGCCGAGGTCAGGAAAAATGGACACCCGAAGAAGGTTAAGTAAGTGCCATTCAAATCCGTCCCCTTTTTTCGGTCCCCTTTTTTCGCAAGTTCCCATTGATGTTCTCTATGACGGCGGCGCGTATCGTATTCGCGCAGCGACGCAATTTTTGGAGAATCTGACATTTCGGGAGGAGATCAGCAGTGATGCCGTTGTGCTACATGATTTCACGCTGTTGCTGGCTATCCCGCTGCGGGATGGGTGTGATCTGCTGGATGTTATTGGACAGAAATTAAACTCGAAAATCTAAAGCAGAATCCGGGCAGTTAAACCATAACTGCCCGGTCGATATATAAAACCATTTTATTAAAGAACCATAAAAGCAGAATCTTCCCAACAACTCTACCAGGCCCAGTCAAAACAGCCCTACACCGACCATCTTGACCAAAAAAACAATCAAATCACCAAGCTTTTTAGTCGATCACCCGCACTGAGGAGCTCGTCGGCAGATAGCGGATTATAACTAATCACAATCAAGATTCCATCTTCAAGCTCACGCACTTCTTCTACATAACCACTTATTAAATCAACAAGTTCACGAGGTCCCTTTCCAAAAGCACGAAAACACAATTCCTTATCGAAATAATTCGCTGCATTTATACGTAAAACGCCATCCCTACCATTGACGTCTTTCTTTGTAGCTTCACAAGCTTCTACCACTAAAGGCCAATCGCTTCTCGTAACACTCCAATCATGCAAAGCCGAGCGATAGGAACCAAACGCCTTAATATATCTAGGAAAAACAACTTTCAACAAATCTGAATAGTCGACTTTTGAAGCAGTAAATTCAATAAATAGAGTATCATCAAACTGCGCATCATCTTCCAGATACTTCTGATCTCGCAGAGCGTATGAAATACGACCTTTAACGCCGACTGGAAGTAGCTTATCTAATGACACCGAGGTCACCAACTCGCTTCCAATAGGGGGAATTTTAAGGGAATCGTTCAAACCCCATGGAACGCCCAAATCGCTTACAGCTCTCAAAAAATTATTATGCCTCTCTTCGATAGACTCTGAAAAATTAGGTCTATGTCGAAATTCAAGCTTATATTTAGTCATTAAGGTGCCACCCTTACAGAAATATTTCTGATATTTTGCTCAACAAGGATATCTGTTGCCCTATCAGCTGCTTTTTTGATTGGGAAATTCAAAAACCGCCTTAACTCCCGGATTCTGCTTTAGCGCTGCCGATACTCGCTGAACGCTCTGTATCTGTTTATCAAATGTAGTTAGCGCCGTTTTTCGATCAATCAAGGTGATACCGTTAATATCCTCTATGCCGTCAAACTTCACAAAATTGTTGCCGTTCGGATTTGGATTGTCAAATCTAATTGCAGGGACTGCTTTACGCTGCGATAGAACATCGGAAAATGCCCCTGTTGTACCCGCTTCGAACTTAACGAACGGTTTAGCAAAGTCTCCTTGAGGTTCCTGGACGAAAATCAGACCTCTGTTTTCGCCATCTAATTTCCACGCATCCCTTATAGTCAAAACGTCGACCTTGGAAAGGTCCAACCCACTTCGATTAGGAGCCGGAAGTTCTTTCGTCGCCGCTGCGCTGGACGCTTCTCCAGCTAATTTTCCACTAAAAAATTCTGGCCACCCATCAGCGCTCCGACCAACCGATTTACCGCCTTAAGCTGAAAAGTGTTCGCGCAGACGGTAAAGCCGAAGGCGAGACCCTGCTGGTTACACCGGGTCACCCGTTCTACGTACCGGCCAAGCGCGACTTCATACCGGTTATCGATCTTAAACCGGGAGATCTGCTGCAATCCCTGGCCGATGGCGATACCGACAACACGTCGTCTGAAGTGGAGTCGCTGGAGCTTTACTTGCCAGTGGGCCAGACCTTCAACCTGACAGTGGATGTGGGGCACACGTTCTACGTTGGGGATTTGAAGACGTGGGTGCACAATACGGGGCCGTGTTGGTTGCCGGAGGGGTATTTTGGTGCAGAAGCGATTGGTGGTGCAAAGGAGGTAGCAGGTACAGCTTCGGCAGGTGGGACGAAAGTTAGCCTAGAGACTAATATTGCTCCCGAAATAAAACTGCATTCAGACGGGAGCTATCGAACCCCTGACGGAAAATTTTCAAGCCCGACTGGTGTATCTCCTCCGGGAACAGTCAAGGCAAATGAATTTGCTGAACATTTAGAATCAAATGGAATGGAAGTTGTGGGAACTGAGATGGTTGTTAAAGGGCCTCTCGGTGATCGTAGGTATGACATTGTGGTACGTGACACAAACGGAAAATTGCACGGTCTTGAAGTGAAAAGCGGAACCGCTAGCAAGACTAGCTATCAAGAATTTACCGATTATTTTGTTAATAAGTTTGGGGCGCAAGGGAAAGGAGGGCTAAATGGCCAAGTCATCGAAAGCGCTACAACAGTCTATGTCCCGTGACGGTGGTAAGTATGAAGCTAGAAGCTGAAAATAGTCCTGTAATAGATGATGTTAATCAGGCGCAGCTTATAAAAGCGCTGAAGAAATTAAAAAGCTACGGCCCTAGTTCGTTCGCATGCATGACTGATGATGACGGTAACTACGTTCAAGTGGCTGGAGGCAGATTTACTTGTTTTATTGAAAGATATGACGCTAAAAGTAAAAAGCTGTTTAGAGGTTATCATTCAAATTCCAGCACGAACTTTGAAGATGGAACCTTGTTGTCGTTTAGTGCGGGGCGGGTTCCATTAAAAAAAGATGAGTGGTTTAATATTGATGATGTGATTGAGGTTTTTTCCCTGTTTAATAAGAATCAGGTTTTACCAGAAAGTATTTGCTGGCGCGAGATAAACGTTTTGAATCAGGGCGGCAGTTGAGGGAACGACGGTCAGCCTACGATTTTATTAACGGGTAGGTATTTTATAGGAAAAGGACGGAAAAGGTGACTGGAAAAGGGAAAATGGGACGGATTTGAATGGCACTTACTTAACAGGTAACCCTCTGATCCTGCTGAAAAAATAGCAGTAAAGGGGACTGATTTGTTTAGGCGTGGTGTTGGTTGGTAAGTCATTAAATAAATCTGTTCCTTTTGTAGTCGTCCCTTTTGTAGTCATATTGCGATTTAATCACTGGGGGGAAATATGAACCAGAAATCAGGCGTCGAAAGTAAACACTGGATAGTTAAGCTGCGCTTGCCCGGCTAATCATGCCTGGCTATCCTGCTGCGCTCCAAATATCTTTCTCGCAAGGAAGTCCCAAATGCGCCTGCTCTTAGCCGTCTTGCTCCCGCCTGCGTTACTCGCCGGGTGCGCCGGCATTCCCTACGAAAAACCCGAAGATCGTGCGGCCATTCAGAAAGACCTAGCGGTGAAACCAGAAGATGTTGTCACGATGACCCAGGTGGCGTGGTGCGCCCACCCATACGGTGACATAACCCCCTGTCAGTTGCAGGATGCACTGGCCGTGCAGACCCGCACAAAGCTGATTCTTGCCAGTTACAGCAATAAGCACTACAGGCCGGTCTTGCAGCCCCAGGCAAGCGAAGTCATGTGCGCCCACGCACAGGCATCCCTCGACACAGCGCCGAACTTCTACATGTTTACCAAAGACTACGCCCTGCAAATATGGCCGATTACCCCCGACGCAAAACCGGACTTACTGAAGAAGAAACTCATGCTGGATGCAATGACGCAGGGTAAAAAAACCTTCGTCGGCCCCCAAGGTAACTTCGTGGAGAACACCGGGCGGTACAATTATGGCGGGGGTTATATTGCTAACACTACTATTCCCTATGCGACGAGGACGAAGGTACTGCAGTTGGTTAATCCTTGTGGGGGTCGGGAGTAGAGTGATAAATGGGACGGATTTATTTAGTTGATTTATTTGGTTGTACTGCTCACGCACAAAGCGGGCGACACTACGGCCGCCCGGCTTTCACTCAGGACGGATCAGCATTAAGCCTACGACTGATAACATCCAGCAAATCACACCCATCGCGCAGCGGAATGGCCAGCAAATGGGCGAAGTCTGAAAGCACTACGGCATCGCTGCTGAGCTGTTCTCGGAAGGCTAGGTTTTCTAGCAACTGGGTGACGACCTGAATACGGTGCACGGCGGCGTCGTGAAGGACGTCGAGGGGCGCCTGGGTGTCGATGAGCAGGGCGGGGATGGTGCAGTCGTGGCCGGTTAGGGGCATGTATCGATTCATAGTTAACACTCTGTTTTGGTGGTCGAGGCCACCACGCAATCGTCGCCAAACGAATGGGTGGCAGCTGTACGCAGGTTGGCGAACCGGCAACAGAGTAAACCGGCAGACCCGAAGGTCTCCCGCGCACAGCCGCCATAACAAGCACAGCTTTGCGGGTGCAAAAACACCTGCATGAAAGCGGATTGCTTTTGCACTCTGTTGTCAGGTCGCCAAACCTGATCGCCATAGGGACGACGGCCGGACTATAAGCCCCGCACCCAAAACCGCGCAAGGCATCAGAGTGATGGCACAATGCCTCATGTTCTGCCATCCCTTGCCGAAACACTGGCGATGCCCAAACGCGTCACCAAAGTACCCCGGCCTTCGCCGGTGTTTTCAAACCGCTGCACCGCTACCCACAAGGAAGAAATACATGATCAAGTTGTTCTGCAAAGCCGCTGTTGTTCTGTCCCTGGCCACGCTGTTTGGCTGTTCTTCGACGCCGTCGGTGGAGAAAATGCAGGCTGACGTGGCGAGCTATTCGTTGCCCAAGGCTGCCGTGGCCGATAAGGGCCTGGTTTACGTCGTTCGTCCTAGCAACGTTGGGATGCTGGTACGGTTCAACGTGTTCCTGGATGACAAGGAAGCCAACTCGGAGATGGGTTACAACCGCGGTAACCAGTACATCTATTTTTTCGTGACGCCGGGCAAGCACGTGATCAGCTCCAAGGCTGAAAACTGGGCGGACATGCCAATCGACGTCAAGGCCGGTCAGGTGGTTTACCTCAAGCAGGAAGTCGAAATGGGTTTCGCCGTGGCGCGCAACAGCCTCAAAATGCTGAGCGATCTGGAAGGCCGTTATCTGGTCAAGGATGCTTCTCTGGGTACCATTGCCAAAGAAAGCAAATGAGCTAACCCCTTGGGTGCCGGCCGGGCCGAGGCTCTGCCGGCAGTTGCTGTTCAACTGCAAACATTAAAGGACTGATGTGAAAAACTTCCTCTTCATCCTCCTCACCACCCTCATCCTCGGCGGTTGCGTCAGCCACCCCCTGACGCCCGAAAACCGCGCGCAGATCAAGACCGTCAAAGTCCTGCCCGTGAAGTGGGAAAAGAACATGGTGTACTTCGGCCGTGAGCAAGCCTGGGGCGCGGCCCTGGGGGCCGGGCTTGGTGCGGGTGTCGGCATGGCCAGCGGTGCCTCCAAGGTCGGCACCGCGGCGTTGAGCGGCGCGGGGTTCGCGGCCGGCATGAAGGTCGGGCAGTTGGCCGAGATGCCGACACCCGTGGCGATTTTGACGGTGATGGAGGCGGAAAAAATCGACGTAGGCGTGTTGCTCAAACAGGGCTTTATCGATGCGCTGGGCAAGGCTTCAACGCTCAAGGTGGTCGGTGACGACGAGCCCGCCGATGCGCAGATCCAACTGACCGTGGCCGAGTGGGGCTTTCGCCTGACTCAGGGCTTCAGCAGTGTGATTTACCCCACCCTCAACGTGGTGGCGCAGATGAACCGCGGCGATGAAATGATCTGGCGCACCAGCGAGGCGGTCACGCCGTTCAATGGTCAGAATGTCTACGGCTACACGCCGCTCACCTACCGCACAGACCCCGAGGCCTTGCGTCGGGCGCTCACCGGGATCACGCAGATTTCCGGGCGTTATCTGGTGCAAGAGCTGAAGTAGGCATTCGCCGGATAAAAAGGACCTTCCATGAAACCCGCAAAACTCTCCCTCCAGGCCTTCCTGATGGCTTGCCTCATCCCCGGCTGGGGCCTGGTGTATGTGGGCCGCCTGCAGTGGGGCATGCGGGTCGCCGCGTTGTTGCTCGGCGGGGTCGCGCTGATGGGCGCCTTGGGGTGGATCACCACACCGCTTGGGCTGTATGCCTTCTTCGCGTTCGTCATCACGGTCAAGCTGACCTCCGCCATCGTGTCCGCCGTATTGGCGCGTCGCTACAGCGGCGCGCCCAATGTGCCGCGTAAACGTGTTCATGCTCTGTACGTCGGCGGGGTGCTGGTCCTGGTGCTGATGCTGGATGTCTTTCGGGTGCCGTTGCTGGGCTTCAAGAACTATTACATTCCGTCGGGCTCGATGGTGCCGACGCTGTCCATTGGCGACTACATCGTCGCCGACCTGCAAGCCGGCGCGCCGCAGGTCGGGGATATGGTGGTGTATCGCTGGAATGGCACCGAAGCGGTCAAACGGGTGGCGGGTGTGGCAGGGGATACGTTAGCCATCGTGAACGGTGAGCTGATCCATAACGGTGAAAACCTCGGGCTGTTTCACGCACCGGCCGACCGGGTGCAAGGGCCGCAATCGCAGGCAATGGCGCCGATCAAGGTCGAGCCGGGTCATGTCTTTTTACTGGGCGACAATCGCAACAACAGCAACGACAGCCGCTTCATGGGCCAGGTCGCGGTGGAGGACGTGGTGGGCAAGGTCACCGGCATCTGGTTCTCGAACGAGCGCGCGCGCATTGGGACGACTTTTCCATGAAGCTTTCGAGCCTGGGTTGCCGGGTGGGCAACGCTGCGGTTCATGGCCGGCCAGCTTCTTTTACCTCGTCACCCTGTGACCGACTGCACAACTTTCCTACACAATCCTGAACCTTTTCGTACATTCAGAGGTCTTTACCGCGCCTACCCGCACGCGGTCGGCTGCATGGACTGCAGCGTTTTCAAAGACATTAAGGATTGATGTGAGCTTTTTCCCCCTTTATTCCCTTTTTCGCCACTGCCTTGTGCGGTGCGAAGGTGCGCGCCCGCGCATTCGGCAAACGCGCCGAGGGCATGCATTCGGGACCTTTGATCCCTTCGTTCGATACACCTACTGCCGCCGGGCCTGTTGGCGGCTTTGACCTGTAGTTCATGGAGTTTGAAATGAAGCGTAAGCCGTTCCAGAAAAGTCTGTTGGCAATCATGGTTGGCGCAATCAGCACGCAGGTGCTGGCGGTGGAAGTTGACCTTGGCGCAGGCAAGACCCAGTTTGTCAGCGAGAGCTACAACGAGTCGCTTATCCTCACCGGGCAGACCACGCAGATCACCACGCCGACCAATTCGCCCCCGGCCGGGCTGGGTGTCGCCGATACTCATATCCAGGGTTCGTTGATCAATCGCGCAGATATCACGGTGGAGTCACAAGGCAACACTGTTCGTGCAATCGCTATCGACCCGATGTTCTGGACGGGCCCCGCCAATTTGAACCCCGGCACTATCACGGGAGATGTGATTCAGGCGGGCAACGTTCTGATGCGCAACGGCGGCTATGAAGGGCTTGAGATCGGCGCCACGACCATTGGCGGCAGTGTTATCAACTCCGGCACTATCCGCTCGACGCCTCCGACGGGAACCGTGACGACCCCCGGCTACCTGGGCGGCGGTGAAGGCATTTATCTGCATGGCACGACCATCGCGGGTGATGTTTCAAACACGGGTGTGATCGATATGGCAGGCCCGGATGCGATTGGTTTGATCCTGGACGTCAACGGCGGCACGCCAACTACTATCGGCGGTAAGCTGCTCAATTCGGGTTCGATTACCGCCACGGGTGAAGGCGCCTGGGGCATTGAAGTGGAAACCGATACCAGCCCGCTGCGTATCGAAAACAGCGGCTTGATTTCTGCCAATGGCAATGACGCCAAGGGTATGTTTTTTTATAACGGCACCATCGATTACATCCTCAACACCGGCACGCTTGAGGCCAAGGGCACCAACGCCAATGCTTTCGAGTTTCTGGAGGCAACCTTTGCCCAGAACAGTGCCAGCGGTTCGCGCGGCATCATCAACCGT
Source organism: Pseudomonas sp. FP597 (assembly GCF_030687435.1). Classification (NCBI taxonomy): domain Bacteria; kingdom Pseudomonadati; phylum Pseudomonadota; class Gammaproteobacteria; order Pseudomonadales; family Pseudomonadaceae; genus Pseudomonas; species Pseudomonas sp. FP597. The sequence goes on from NZ_CP117432.1 coordinate 212,892, forward strand.
GGCACGATCACCGCCGATGGCACGGCGATTCTGGTCGGCCCCGATCAAACGTCGTCGTTCGAAATCAACCAGCAAGCCGGCGAAATCCGCAGCAATTCCGGCACGGCCATCGACGCCAATAACCTCGCCACCCTGAACTGGACCGGCGGCCAAATCACCGGCGACCTGCTCAACCTCAATGCGGTCAACGTCGCAGGCCAGGCCAATTTCACCGGCAGCCGCATCATCGCACCGGTGTCGGTCAACGCGGGCTCGCTGAACCTGTCGGCGCCTGGCACCGCCATCACCGGCAACCTCAACGTTGCCAGCGGCGCCGGCATCGATATGCACTTGTCCGACAGCGTCGTGCCGACCACGCCGTACCTGACCGTCAACGGCACCGCCAACTTCGCCCAAGCGTCGAAGCTGACGGTCAGCGCCAACCCGGGCGATTTCGCCAGCACCAACGACGGCACCCAGTACACCCTGTTGCAAGCCACCAGCGTGCAGAACAACGGGTTGTCCGTGACCAGCGCTTCATCGCTGCTGGACGTGCTCAGCTACTCGGCCGATGCGCAAACGGTCAAGGCCGTGGTAGCGGTTAAAAATGACCAACAGGTTCAGCAGGACCTGGCAGGCGTGGGCGCCGGCGCAGCCTCGGCCTTGGCCGTCAACCGCTTCAAGAACGGCGTGTTGAGCACCCTCAGCCAGGACGATCAAGTCTTCCAGGCCCTGGCCAACGCCGGCACCGCGCAGCAACTGGCGCAGATCGGCGACCAGCTCAAGCCGGACGTCAACCGTGGCGCCCTCGATGTGGCATTGTCGGGGCAGTCCGTGGTTAACGGCGCGATCTTCAATCGCCTCACCGACCAGCGTGAAAGCCATCAGGTTGGCGGCGTGTGGGTGCAGGGCCTGAGCAGCAACATGGACCAGGACGGTCGTGGCGGCAACAACGGTTACTCGGCCAACAGCAGCGGCATGGCGGTGGGTGTGGACGGTCGTTTGAACGACACCACCACCTTGGGCGTGGCCTACAGCTACCTCAATTCCAACATCCATTCCGACCTGGGCAACAAGACCGACGTCGAAGGGCACGCGCTGTCGCTGTACGGTAACGTTGCCCTGCAAAACTGGTTCGTCGACGGCAGCCTCAGCTATGGCCACAACGAAAACGACAGCAAGCGCCACATCGCTGGCACCACGGCCAAAGGCAGCTACGACAGTAACGTGTTGTCGGCCAGCGTGATCGGTGGTTACAGCTTCAAGCCGTCCCAAGCCGTGGTGATCGAGCCGCGTGTGGCCGCGCGTTATTCCAATGTGCGCATGGATGGCTACGACGAGAAAGGTTCTTCGGCCGCCCTGAGCACGCGTTCGCAGCGCTATGAAGTGGGCGAGTTGGGCGCGGGCGTGCGTCTGGCCGGCAACCTGCCGATGGGCGCCGGCCGCTTGCAGCCGGAAGCGACGTTGATGGCCTATCACGACCTGATGGGTGACCGCGTGGCGCAAACCTCCAGCTTCGTAGCGGGCGGTTCGGCGTTTACCGTGACCGGTGCATCGGTGGCGCGTGACAGCTACGAGGCCAGCGTGGGCGTGAACTACAACGTGTCGGACTTCACCGTCGGCGCCAGCTACACCCGCCAGGCTCGCAGTGGTTTCGACGCCGATGGCGTAATGCTCAAAGCGCGCTACGCGTTCTAAACCGCCGCTTAGCGGCGCCTGCGCTGCAAGGATTACTCGCCCGGACCTGGTCAAGTAATCCTGGCTTGCGCCGATTGGCCAGGTTACCGCGCGGCTCTCACGCCGGGCGGTACTTGGCCACCTTTTACATCAGAGGTTTATCGCGATGAGTTCACCAGCCACCACAGCGGACACTTACAACCGGGCCAGCCGTGTCAATCGGCTCCTTGCCTTCAGCATCGATATGGCCGTGGTTGTGTTCATCTTACTGTTGAAATATGTCCTGGTTTGGGTCGGCATGCGTTACTACGATGTGCTGGGGCCGATGCTTCTGCAGGTCGTTCACTCCGGGTTAACGCTGCTGGCTTTCGGGTACTTTTTGTTTTGCGACGCTTTGCCCAAGGGTCAAAGCCTTGGTAAACGCTTGTGTCGTATAACGGTTGTGGGTTTTCCGTATCCCACGATCTGTACGATTCCCCAGTCGTTTTTGCGCAACGCATGCAAGCTGTTGTTCAGTCCGCTGGATGGATTTTTGGTGCTGTTCGGGCTGCGTCGTCGCCTGGGCGATATGTTGGCCAAGACGATTGTGGTCAAGGCTTGAGCAGCAAGCTCCCTTGTCACATTGAGTAACGTGCACCACCGCACACCAACCGACGAAACACCTTGAGAACCGCTCTCAACCCCGTAAAATGCCGCGATTGTTTAAAGCACGATACTTTTCAGGGACGAATTCAGACATGCGCGCATTTGCCGTATTCCTCGCCGTCTGCCTACTGGCGGGCTGCGCCTCCAAGCCGGATTACTACATTTCTCCGGCGCCTGTGACCATTCCCAAGACCGCCACTTACTGGCTCGACACCTTTGACGTCGAAGTAGTCGGCAAAAACGAACGCTTCTTGCCCGATGACAAGGTTCGCCAGCAACTGGGCGTCGATCTGGTCGACCGTCTGCTCAAGGCCAAGCGCTACGCCACCAGCAAAGACAAAGCCGATTACCTGTTGGATGTGAACGTGGTCTACACCCGTCGCATTCAAGACTCCAAGGGCGGCTTCATCACCAACATTGTGGATGACAACACCATCCTCGCCAGTGTCGACTTCAACTACCAGGTAAAGGTCAAGAAGGCCGGTGCCGAGGTGCTGCATTTTTCCCAGGTGCGCGAGGGGCTGATGCCGCGCGGATACGTGGGTGACTGGCAGAACATGAAGACCATGGCCGGGGTGCTGACCAATACGGGTAACTCCAGCGTCGAGACGTTCTACACCGGTTTATTGAGCCGTTTCATTGTCGATGACCTGCGCGATATTCCGTCCCGCTAGTGTTTTCGGCTGCACCCGATTTCCCACTTAGGAGCACCTTGTGAAAATACTCTCCAAAATCCTGCTGTCGGGCCTCACCGGCGCAGCACTGCTGAGCGTGGCCGGTTGCGCCACCGAGAGCAATCGCGCGATGCCGGTGGAGCAAGTCGCCAGCGCCAACGTCGCTTACTCCGGCGTGCGCGTGCCGATTGCCGTGGGCAAGTTCGACAACCGCTCCAGCTACATGCGTGGCATCTTCTCCGACGGCGTCGACCGCCTCGGCGGCCAGGCCAAGACCATCCTCATCACCCACCTTCAGCAGACCAACCGCTTCAGCGTGCTGGACCGCGACAACATGGGCGAAATCTCCCAGGAAGCCGCGATCAAAGGCACTGCGCAGAAGCTCAAGGGCGCGGACTACGTAGTGACTGGCGACGTGACCGAGTTCGGTCGCAAGGAAACCGGCGACCGCCAGCTGTTCGGCATTCTCGGCCGTGGCAAGACCCAGGTGGCCTACGCCAAAGTGGCGTTGAACATCGTCAACATCAGCACCTCCGAAGTGGTGGATTCCACCCAGGGCGCCGGTGAGTACGCGCTGTCCAACCGTGAAGTGGTCGGCTTCGGCGGCACCGCCAGCTACGACTCCACCCTCAATGGCAAGGTGTTGGACCTGGCCATGCGCGAAGCGATCAACCGTCTGGTCGATGGTATCAACGCCGGTGCCTGGAACCCGCGCAACTGATCAGCAACCCTTAAAGGAGCAGTACACGGATGAGCAAGGCAGTGAAGTTAGCGCTGATGCTGACAGCAATCGCGGCGGTCGCCGGGTGCCAGACGGCGCCCCCACCCCTGTATCAATGGGAAAGCTACCAGCCGCAGGTTTACGAGTACTTCAAGGGCGAGCCCAAGGAAGCGCAGGTCGAGGCGCTGGAGCGTGATCTGCAAAAGATCAACGCCAGTGGCCGCAAGGCGCCGCCGGGCTACCACGCCCACCTGGGCATGCTGTACCTGAGCATGGGCAAGGACGACCAGATGGTGCAGGAATTTCGCACCGAGAAGGCCCTGTTCCCTGAGTCCGCCGCGTACATGGACTTTCTGCTGAAAAACGCCAAGACCGGAGTGGCTACCAAATGAGCCTGTTGAAACTCACTGGCGCCCTGCTGGCCCTGGCTTTGCTCGGCGGTTGCGCGGCACCCAAGACCATTGATTACACGGCGTACAAACAGGCGCGACCGAAGTCGATCCTGGTGCTGCCGCCGATCAACGAATCGCCGGAAGTACAGGCCTCGTACAGCCTGGTCTCGCAAGTGACCTACCCGTTGGCCGAAGCCGGTTACTACGTGATGCCGATCGCCCTGGTGGACGAAACCTTCCGCCAGAACGGTCTCACCACCGCCAACGACATCCAGGGCCTGCCGCCGACCAAGCTGCATGAGATCTTCGGCGCGGACGCGGCGTTGTACATCACCGTCAGCGAGTACGGCACCAAGTATATGCTGATCTCCAGCGACACCGCCGTGACCGCCTCGGCCAAACTGGTCGACCTGCGCACCGGCACCACGTTGTGGACCGGCTCGGCACGGGCGTCCAGCGAAGAGGGCAACAACAACAGCGGCGGCCTGGTGGGCATGCTGATCACCGCAGCGGTCAAGCAGGTGATCAACAGCTCCACCGATGCGGCGCACCCGATTGCCGGTATCACCAGTGCTCGGTTGCTGTCGGCGGGGCAGCGCACCGGGATCCTGTACGGCCCGCGCAACCCCAAGTACGGCACGGACTGATCCCGGTTCCGAAAACACCACAGCCCCTCCCACCATTGATCTGTGGTGTTATCTGAATTCGGGTTAACCCGAATATCCCGCACCTTGCGTCTGACCTTGTGAACGGATCATTCATTCACGAGGTTCAGTCCATGTCCCGCCCTCTGCTCTTCCTGCGTCCTGCTACCCAAGGCTTCAGCATTACCCTGTTGTTGGCGTTGGCCGGCTGCGGGGTGTCGCCCGCGCCGGATGTGGTCGCCCCGGTCGATACGGGCCCGCTCTCCGTGCTTGAGCCCTATCCCGTACCGGGCGCGCGGAGCAAACCCATGCCGATGCCCGCGCCGATGACCGCACGCCTGGCGAAGCAGGAGTCCGCAACGCTGGACTACCGCAGCGAACCCCGTGAGCAATACGCCAACCTGTCCGACAACCCGGTGCATCGCGTCGCCGAAACACCGGTCTCCACCTTCAGCGTGGATGTCGACACCGGCAGCTACGCCAACGTCCGACGTTTCCTCAATCAAGGCAGCCTGCCGCCCGAAGGCGCTGTGCGATTGGAGGAAATGGTCAACTATTTCCCCTATCACTATGCCCTGCCCACCGATGGCTCGCCGTTCGGCGTGACCACCGAAGTCGCCGCCACGCCGTGGAACCCGCGCACGCAACTGCTGCGCATCGGCATCAAGGCGTCCGACCGTGCCGTGGCGGAGCTGGCGCCGGCCAACCTGGTGTTTCTGGTGGATGTGTCCGGCTCCATGGACCGCCGCGAAGGCTTGCCGCTGGTGCAAAGCACGCTGAAATTGCTGGTCGATCAACTGCGCGAGCAGGACCGCGTGTCGTTAGTGGTGTACGCCGGTGAATCACGCGTGGTGCTGCCGCCCACCTCGGGCCGCGATAAAGCCAAAATCCGCAACGCCATCGATCAACTCACCGCCGGCGGCTCCACCGCGGGCGCGTCCGGTATTCAACTGGCCTACCAGATGGCCCGCGAAGGCTTTATCGACAAGGGCATCAACCGCATCCTGCTGGCCACCGACGGCGACTTCAACGTGGGCATCAGCGACTTCGACGGCCTCAAGCAGATGGCCGCCGAGCAGCGTAAAAGCGGCGTTTCGCTGACCACCCTCGGCTTCGGTGTGGATAACTACAACGAACACCTGATGGAGCAACTGGCCGACGCCGGCGACGGTAACTACGCCTATATCGACACCCTGCGCGAAGCCCGCAAAGTGCTGGTGGACCAGCTCAGCTCGACCCTGGCCGTGGTGGCGCGGGATGTAAAATTGCAGGTGGAATTCAACCCGGCCCAGGTCAGCGAATATCGCCTGCTGGGATATGAAAACCGCGCGTTGAAGCGTGAGGATTTCAACAACGACAAAGTGGATGCCGGTGAAATCGGCGCTGGCCATACCGTCACCGCGCTGTACGAAATCGTGCCGAAAGGACAGAAGGGCTGGCTGGAGCCGCTGCGCTACGCCGTCGCGCCTGCCGCTGAAGGAAAATCCGATGAGCTGGCGATGGTGCGGGTGCGCTACAAGCCTGCGGCGGGCGGTGACAGCCGCTTGATCGAGCGGCCGGTTGGCAACGTATCCGCCAAGGCCAGCGACGATCTGCGCTTCTCGGCCGCCGTGGCCGCCTTCGCCCAACAGCTCAAGGGCGATGGCCGCTACACTGGCAGCATGAGTTTGAAAGACACCGCCGCACTGGCCCGCTCGGCGCGGGGTGATGATCCCTTTGGCCTGCGCAACGAATTTGTGCAACTGGTGGAATTGGCCCAAAGCCTGAAACACTGAACCCACATACGACAATGATCCAATGTGGGAGGGGGCTTGCCCTAATGCCAGTCAGTTAAGGCTTTGAAGGGGTAAAAAGTGACCTGTGGCGAGGGAGCTTGCTCCCGTTGGACTGCGCAGCAGTCCCATTCTGTGTAAACAAAGAGAGGGGCCGCTTCGCGGCCCAACGGGAGCAAGCTCCCTCGCCACAGATACAGTGTTGTCCCTTAACTGACTGGCATTAGGGCTTGCCCCCGATAGCGGAGTGTCAGTCAGCTTATCGATATCTGGCCCACCGCCATCGGGAGCAAGTCGAATCGTCGCACCGCCCCTCCCACAGTTAGATCAGCTGCGGCTGACAGAAAGGAGTTCACCCATTAGATGGCCGTACCCGACAAACCACCCAGCGACGAGTCCCTGCTGGCCCGCTACCGCACCGGCGACGCCGCGGCGTTCGAAGCCTTGTACGCGCGCCATCGCCAGGGCCTGTACCGTTTCCTCGTGTCGCTGTGCAACAAGGCCGAGCTGGCCGAGGAAATCTACCAGGAGACCTGGCTCAGCCTGATCCGCAGCAGCACTCAGCCACAAGGCCGGGCGAGTTTTCGCACGTGGTTGTTCCAGATTGCCCGCAACCGCTTGATCGACCACTGGCGCAAGCACGGCATCCACAACCCGCTGCACGACAGCTACGATGAGCAACTGCACGCCCAGGCCGACGACAGCGCCGGCCCTGAGCAACAGTTGAGCCTGAGCCGCGACCAGGCGCGCCTTGACGCGGCCCTGCAAGACTTGCCCGAAGACCAGCGTGAAGTGTTCCTGCTGCGCCTGCATGGCGACCTCGAAGTTCCGCAGATTGCGGCGCTCACCCAAACCCCGCTGGAAACTGTAAAAAGTCGCTTGCGCTACGCCCAGCAGAAATTGCGTCGCCTGCTGGCCGAGGAGGTACCTGTATGACTGACTCCCGACACACCCCTGACGACGAGCTGATCGAGCATTTCCGTCAACACAGCACGGGCGAGCCGCCTGCTTCGCTCGACGCCTTCATCCTCAACGCCGCCCGCCGCGAAGCCCCGGCACCGCAACCGAACCTGTGGCAACGCTGGCTGCACGCCTGCCAACGCCCGCGCTGGCAAATGGCATTCGCCACCGTGGCCGGCCTGGCACTGATGATCGGCGTGGTCATGCGCTCGCCGGTGCCGCAACCGGAAATCTCCACCGCGACGTTCTCCGCCTTGCACGAAGAAGCCGCACGGCCCGCACCTCCAGCGCTTTCCGCACCGGCGCCGGCACCCGCGCCAATGGCCCGAATCGCCACCGCGCCCCAGGCCGAACGTGCGCCGGTTCAGGCTGAAATTGCCGGCGCGCTGGCAGATCAGTCCATGGCAAAAATGAGCAAGCGCGCACCGGTTGCACTGCCTTCGTTGGAGGAGGGGCTGCGGGAAATTATCCGGTTGCGTGAGGCGGGGCAAACCAAAGCGGCGGACGAACAGTTGCTGGCGTTGCACGAGCGTTTTCCCGACGAAGATTTGCCGGCGAGGTTGGAGGCCCTTCACAAACAGTGATTCGGCTCGCGTGGCAGGTTGTGCAAATTCGGGCGCTCGTTTGTATCTCCGGGTTGCCATACCTGTCCGGTATGTGAGTTTTGGCTGCCTGGAGAGAGCGCTGGCGTCGATCAACTGACAGCGCTCCTGGAAAAGGAGATGCAGGTGGTGGGTTCACTTTCCTTGAAAGTAATCAACCAACTCGCGTGCACTGGGGCACTGCGGATGCTGCGCTGCGCGAACGATACTGAAATCGAAGTGCTTGATCATTTTTTTGGCGAACGCTGGTTTATTGCCGGGTCCTGAGACGCCTGTGACTTTGGCAATTTCTTTAAGGCGATCATAGGGTTTGTGGAGGGTCGCTTCAGGATAGGGCTCATGATACTGCTGCTTCAGCCAGTTGCTCATTGCCTGGCTGTCAGCGAGGAACCATGCCTCGAGGGCTTTTACTGCGATGAATATGGTTTTGACTTTGGCGTTGCTTATACGGTCACGAACGACATCAGCCGAGACCTCTTCCTCCAGATCGGTGAGAACGTAGATTTTGCTCACCGCCTTCATCTCTAACACCTGAATGAACGCATCAATATTGTGTGGAAGAAGGTTCCCACCTCCTTTCGCGTCAATCACAGGGGCTACCAGCTCCTGTCCGCAGTCACTCAGGAATTTAGTGAAGTTTGCGGACTCGACCACGATCCTTTCACAGTCGCCTTCCACGATAAAACCAACTTTCACCACGGAAGCCCCCCATTAAGCAGATTCGTCAGCCATGCGGTGTCCAGAGGGATCTGGGTTTTATCCACGCCGGATTCCGCAGCGCATTTGACGCCTGTACGGCCTTCGATTTTATTCACAAGCCAAAGCTCCTCCGGATTCAAGTTACGCACTACGGACTCACTGTGCGTAGTAATGAAAACGGGATGCTCAACCGTCGCGTTGTCACGCATGAGCGTAACGAGTTCGCCGATGGCTTTCGGATGAATACCGCGTTCAGGTTCTTCAATAATGGTCAGACCCGCCTGAGCCGTGCGGCTCAACACGGCGGTCATGATGCACAGGGCATAAATAGTACCGTCGGAAATCAAGCGCGCAGGAAAGTGAGTTCGGGTGCCTTCTTCTTTGAATGTGATGACCGTAGCACTGTCGAGACGTTGTTTTTCAGTCGAGACATTTTCCAGACCGGGCACAATCAGCTCAATCCACTCGAGGACTTGGGTTCTGAAATCGTCGTCCTTTTCGAGTACGGAGAGCATGGTTGCGACGTTTCGACCATGGCTGTCCAACATTGTGGCATCGGCGGTCGAGCTGTCCGGCTCTTTTGCAGCCATTGGATCAATGCGAAACACCCGTATGTTTGTAAGGAACTTATAGAGCGGTGAGTTGCTGAACAACATCAGTGCCGTCATGTCTTGAGGGTATTGCAGAAGCGGTGTGAGTGGAGAGTAGCCAGAAAGCGTCAGTCGTGTTTCGCCGTTTTGGCGCCGGTCAATGCACAGCTCTCCATTGACCTTCAGGCTTTCAATGACCTGAGGGGTTTTGTCGATATCAATAAGCTTGAGCGCGTATTCAAATTGTTCACTATCGATCTCTATTTTTATTTCAAAGGACAGTGAAGTTCTTTTTTCTTTGCGGTATTTGAAACAGTGGATTTGTTGGAAACCACCGAAATCGCGAATGGCGGTAGCCGCTCCGCGCTTTACAACGGCACCGAAGAACGCCAGGGCATCGGTAATATTACTTTTCCCGGCGCCGTTGGAGCCAGCCAGGGCGGTAAAGGGTGTCAGCCCCTCAAGCGTCAGACTTGTGAGGCTTTTGAATCCTTTGATAGTGATTGATTCGATGTTCATGGCAATTCCTTCGACCTTTACCGGCGGTCGTCGCACGACGTGTAGTCACGTCGCTTGCTTATTGAGCTTCAAAAATACGGGCTCACGCATGATATAGGCGTTCAGCGGCAGACGTATATTCTGCCCACAAAAAAGCCCCAGGCCTGTCGACCTGAGGCTTTTTTACACCCCTCCGTATTGCTGGTGCCAAGCCACCGTGTCGGTGACGGTCTGTTCCAGCGCGCGAAAGCTCAGGCCAAGCTCCTTTTCACTCTTGCGGTGGTTGAACGAGGTACGGTGCTCCTCGCGTATCAACAGCCGCAGGGTCGCCATGCTCAGCAAAATGGGTTTACCGGTGAGGTAGGCGTAGGTCTCTTGCACGGCGGCCAACAGGTAAAGCACGGGCAGTGGCAGTTGTCGGGACGGTGTTTTCACATCGGCGATACGTCCCAGCAGCGGGACTAACTGGCGCATGGTCAAGTTGCGGCCGGCCGCGAGATAACGTTCGCCGCGTCGCCCGTACTGGGCGGCGGCAATGTGGGCCCAGGCCACATCGCGGGCGTCGACCAGCGAAAAGGTGCCGGGGATCAGCCCCGGCAGCTTGCCGTTGATCACGTCCTTGACCAATTGCCCCGAGGACGTCGGCCCACGGTCGCCCGGCCCCCACATCCAGCCGGGCAGTACCATGCACGCATCCATCCGGGGATGGGTTTGCAGAAACCTCATTACTTCACGCTCAGCGAGGATTTTGCTGCGGTAGTAGTCATCCGCATCGGCTTCGGCGCGCAGGCACGTTTCATCGATAGGCGTACCGGGTGCGCCGTCGAGCACGGCAATCGAAGAGGTGTGCACAATCCGTCTGACCCCTGCGTCGTAGGCGTGCTGGAGCAGCGCTCGTGTGCCGGTCACGTTGATCTGTTCGAGCGCGTCCCAGTGGCTGCCGCCCTTGTAGTTATCGCGAAAGAACGCCGCGCAGTGAAACACCGTGTCGCAGCCCTGCAGCGCCGACGCAAAGGCGCCGACATCGGCCATGTCGCCCACTACCCATTCCACGCCCGGCAGGTCGCTGAACTGCTGTTCAGCCTTGGTTTGCGAGCGCACCAGGGCCTTGACCGCGTAGCCGCGTGCAACCAACTCGCGGACCAGGTTGTTGCCCAGCAAGCCGGTGGCGCCGGTCACGAAGGTACTGCGCAGACGGTGGGGATTTGTGTTCATACAGGCCATACCAAGTATTCAGAAGGCCGCTAGATATACCGCTGAGACCGCGTGTGAAAAACGGCGACTGCTGCATAATGGCTTTGCATATTTGCAGACCAGGGATGAGCACGGGTATGGCGTCGCAAGCAAATTGGGATGATCTTCGTCTGCTGTTGGCCGTGTCGCGGCGTGGCAGTTTTCTGCAAGCGGGTCAGTTGCTGGGGGTGGCGGCGTCCACCGTTTCTCGGCGCTTGACCCAATTGGAAGCCGCCCTGGGGGAGCCGCTGGTGGAGCGCGGGGTCGAGGGCTGCTGGCTGACCTCACGCGGGCAATCGTTGGTGGACGTCGCGCTGGCGGCCGAGGCCGGCCTGCGCCGCCAGACGATGGTCGAGGGGGACGGGACGCAGGCCGCGCTGAGTGGCACGGTACGGGTCAGTGCCGGCGAAGGCTTTTCGGCCTCGATACTGGAAGCGGCCAATCGTTTTACCGCCCTGCACCCTGGCTGCGCCGTGGAATTACTGGTCACCACCGACTTTCACAAGATCGTGCGCGGCGTGGCCGACATCGCCGTGCGCACCGCGCATCTGGGCGAACCTTCGCTGATCTATCGAGCGCTGGGCACACTCGACTACGGCGTGTTTGCGCAGGCTGCTTACCTGCAGCGATGCCCAGCGCTCACCCCCGCCACGGCGGCCAGTATCGCCTTGCTGCCGCCGCTGGACCTGTTGCCGCCCATGCGCGCGGCGAAGGCGGCGGGGCTGGACCATGCCGCGATCCGCGTGAGTTCGTTCAACGTGCAGCTTGAATCGGTGAGGCGCGGCATGGGCGTCGCGGTGCTGCCGCGTCTCCTGGCAGAGGGCCTGAGCGAAATTTTCCCGGAGATTGAACTGCCGTCGCTGGACGTCTACCTCGTCACCCGGCCCCAGGCGTTGAAACAGGCGCACATCCACGGGTTTTTCACCCTGCTGGAGCAGGTGCTGCGCGAGGCCCTGGCAGCATAGCTATCTCCCCACTGTGGTGAGCGGGCAAGCCCCAATGCCGATCAGTTAAGCGAACGCAATGCTCAAGGCAACGAAGATCCCCTGTGGGAGGGGGCTTGCTCCCGATAGCGGTGAATCAGTCACGTAGATATCTACTGACCCACCGCTATCGGGAGCAAGCCCCCTCCCACATTGGATCTGCGCGTAACTGACTGGCATTGAGGCAAGCCCGCTCACTACAACAGCCCATCTCAGCGCCGCGCATCGATGGCCATGCGCACGGCCAGGCCGGCCAGCACCGTGCCCATCAGCCAGCGCTGGACCAACTGCCATACCGGCTTGCCCGCCAGGAACGCCGCGATGGAACCCGCCATGATCGCGATCACCGCGTTGACGCTCACGCTGATCATGATCTGGGTACAACCCAGCACGATGGACTGCATCAGCACACTGCCGTGGCCGGTGGGGGTGATGAACTGGGGCAGCAACGACAGGTACATCACCGCCACTTTCGGGTTCAACAGGTTGGTCACAAAGCCCATCGTGAACAACTTCCGTGGCCCGTCGCGCGGCAGCTCACGCACATGAAACGCCGAGCGCCCACCCGGCTTGAGCGCTTGCCAGGCCAGGTACAACAGGTAGAGCGCGCCGCCGAGCCTGAGCGCGTCATACGCATACGGCACCGCCATCAGCAGCGCGGTGATACCCAGCGCCGCACACAGCATGTAAACGACAAAACCCAACGCCACACCGCCCAGCGAAATCAGCCCGGCCAGCGGCCCCTGGCAGATCGATCGCGAGATCAGGTAGATCATGTTCGGGCCGGGCGTGAGCACCATCCCGAGCGAAATCAGCCCATACGCCAGCAGGTTCGACAGTTCGGGCATGGGTTAACTCCTGTAGGTACTTCGTTGCGCGGGTTGGATGCGCCTGATGGTAGGGCGGTCGGAGGGCGCGCGTTAGATACAGATGGAAGGACAAAACGTCATACAGGCGCGGTGGGCTGATTTAGACCGCGAGACGCAACGTCTCAGCGTCTCGTCGCGGCCTCGTGCGCGCTGACATGGCGCGTCTCATTGGACGGCGATAACGGCCATCCCCGGATACCCATCGGAGTGCTCTAAAAAACGCCTGTCCAGGGTTTTTTGCGGACCTGGCACCGGCCTTGCTCTGGCTCTGGCAACCCGCCCGATGCGCCGGTACCCACCGTTTCAAGGAGACTTCGCGATGAGCCTTTCGAACACCCCGCAACGCAGCATGCGTGCCGCTGTCTGGCACGGCCGTCACGATATCCGCGTCGAAGACGTTCCCCTGCCCGTTTCGCCGCCTGCCGGGTGGGTGCAGATCCGCGTGCAATGGTGCGGCATCTGCGGCTCCGACTTGCATGAATACGTGGCCGGCCCGGTATTCATCCCAGTCGACGCCCCGCACCCGCTGACCGGCATCAAGGGCCAGTGCATTCTCGGTCATGAGTTCTGTGGCGAGATCGTCGAACTTGGTGCCGGTGTGCAAGGCTTCAGCGTCGGCGAACCGGTGGCGGCCGATGCCTGCCAGCATTGCGGCACCTGCTACTACTGCACCCACGGGCTGTACAACATCTGCGAGAACCTGGCCTTCACCGGCCTGATGAACAATGGCGCCTTCGCCGAGCTCGTCAACGTGCCGGCCAACCTGCTGTACAAATTGCCGGCGAACTTCCCGGCCGAAGCCGGGGCACTCATCGAGCCGTTGGCGGTGGGCATGCACGCGGTGAAAAAAGCCGGCAGCCTGCTCGGGCAAAACGTCGTGGTGGTCGGCGCCGGCACCATTGGCCTGTGCACCATCATGTGCGCCAAGGCGGCGGGCGCGGCGCAGGTGATCGCCCTGGAAATGTCCGGCGCGCGCAAAACCAAGGCCCATGAAGTGGGCGCGACCCACGTGCTCGATCCCAACCAATGCGACGCCCTGGCCGAAGTCCGCCGCCTTACGGGCGGGCTCGGTGCCGATGTCAGTTTTGAATGCATCGGCAACAAGCACACGGCCAAACTCGCCATCGACCTGATCCGCAAGGCCGGCAAATGCGTGCTGGTGGGGATCTTCGAAGAGCCCAGCGAATTCAACTTTTTCGAACTGGTGGCGACGGAAAAACAGGTGCTGGGGGCGCTGGCCTATAACGGCGAGTTCGCCGACGTGATCGCGTTTATTGCCGATGGCCGGCTGGATATCACGCCGCTGGTGACGGGGCGTATTCAGTTGGAGCAGATCGTCGGCCAGGGCTTCGAGGAACTGGTCAAAAACAAGGAACACAATGTGAAGATCATTGTGTCGCCGGCTCGGGTCTGAGGGGCGCAAGTGAGGCAGGATCCATTGTCTGCCTCCTTGCCCGTCGAAATCACCCTGAGGTCGCGCGTGAGCGTGAAGTGGCGATAACCGCACCGCTAATGATCAACACCGCGGGAATCATTAGGATCGGCCTGGCATCGCTTTGCCCCATGGCAATCAGCAGCAGCGTGGAGAACAGCGGCGCCAGGTAAGACAGCGCGCCAAGCATCGACAGGTTGCCGTGCTTGGTCGCGTGGTCCCAGGCGAAAAAAGCCAGGCCGACCGGGCCCAGCCCCAGGCCGATGATTGCTCCCCACTGGCCTGGGTCAGGCCGCACCGTGGTTTCGAAAGCCAGGTGGCAGAGCCCCCCGGCTACCGCCACCAGCCCGCAAATCCCCCCGATGATGCTGCTCGGAACATGGCTGAAGCGCCGATTGAACACCGAATAGATCGCCCAGACCCAGGCGCAGGCAAAGGCAGCGGCGTAACCCATCACCGGCATCGACGCACTGTCATTCCGCGCCCGCAACTGCATGATGAAGGCCGTCCCCACTAAGCCGAGCAAAGCGCCCAGCAACTGGCGCTTGCGCAACGATTCGCCGGTGACAAAGCTCGACAGCAGCACGATCAGCAGCGGCCACAAAAAAGCAATCAGGCTGGCTTCAGCCGCAGGTGCGGCTTTCAGGGCAAAGAAATACAACGCGTGATAGACGAAGATACCGGCAAAGCCCGTTGCCCACACCGGCCAGGGCTGGCGCCAACTGCTGAACCCCGCAGCGCCACGCAGCCCCAGCATGCACAGGCTGGCCACGAACGCGACCGCGAAGCTCAACGCCAGCAACTGAAAGGCCGGGATCCCGACGGTCAAAGTGGTCAAAAGCGCCAGGGACGCCCACAAAAACACGGCAATCACCCCAATCAGCGTCGCACCGGCGGCGCCCTTGGTAAGGGTGATGGATGGGTTGGAAGTGCTCATGCAAACCCCGTCTGCGGATAAACCTCAAGCGGGAACAATAGAAAGCTCAGGCGAGCGAGTATTGATCAGACCCGCCAAAAAATTGTTCAGGGCTGCTATTTTTTTCAGTGGTGTCGCGCTTGTTTACGCACAGCGGCCGGCGTCATGTCGCGCGCTTTCTTCAAGGCATGGTTTAACGCACTCTGGTCGGCGTACCCGGCGCGATGCGCAATATCAATGATCGACAAAGACGTCTGGCGCAGCAGGTCAACGGCCAGATTCAAGCGCAAATTCGCGATATGCGCGAACGGGGTTGTATGCAGATGCTGCCCAAACAACACATATAATCGCCGTTCGCTGGTGCCCGCATAGCGCGCAATATCACGCACTGTCAGAGCGTTGCCCAGGTGCTGCTCAATATAGGCCAACGCCTTCGCGAGAATAAGCTGCCCAAGGTCATTCGGCGCCACGTCGGGCTGTAGCAAAGAGCCCAACAGCAACCGACTCCATGACTCGGCCATCGCAAGTGAACCGATCAACCGTGCCCCGTTGCTGCTGGCGTAATCGAGCAAATGCCGTATATCCGGCCTGACCGCAAAAAAGCGCTTGTCATTGAGCAGGTCAAATTCCGCGGCAGCGCTTTTATGCGCCTCGCCAAGGCCGGTGGGCACATCCACCACCAGGAAACTGTTATGGGTGTCGGCCAGAAAGGTATGCCGGGAGCCCGCCGAAATCACCACGCCCTGGCCCGCATCAACCTTGCCACCTCGCCCGTCGACTTCAATCTCCATCGACCCGGATTGGGAGAGCACTATTTGATGGAAGTCATGCTGGTGAAGCTCGACCTGACCGGAGTAGGAGCGTAGCCAGAGAGCGAAGGGTTGGGGGGTGGGGGTGCTCATCCGTGGGGGCTCCGGAGGGTGAGGGGGTATCGTACGTTAGTGGTTTGTTTGGATGCCAGGCTATCGTTGGGTGGGATTTGTGGAGGGGCGGTAGTGGGGAGCTGCAGAAACAAGAAAGCCCGCACGGGGCGGGCTTCTTGGGGTGTTTCGTAGACTGTCTGAGACAGCGCGAGACTGCTATATGGTGCACCCGGCGGGATTCGAACCCACGACCCCTGCCTTCGGAGGGCAGTACTCTATCCAGCTGAGCTACGGATGCTTGTGCGGGCGACATCATACCCATGTCGACCATGGGCGTCCATTCTGGCGTTTTGGCCGCCACGGTAGGCTGTTTCCGGTAAAAGATAGCTAATAGCCATCTTCTTTCACAACTGATTGTGCCGTACGTCCCTTTGTTTGCTTTGCTCTTGTGGCTTTAGAACCGCTTCAACGCCGCAATTCCCCAGGTGAACGCATGCATTCCAAAGGAACCGTGATGCTCGATCTCCCGTTGAGACAAACCCTGCTCGCTCGCTCCGATTTGTTTCGGGGTATGCCGGAGCACCTTTTGCGTTACGTCGCCACCCATATGGTGGAGCGCACGCTGGATGATCGTGAACTCCTCTATTTCAAGGACGACACTCTCGAATTTATCGCGTTGGTGGTGGAGGGCCGGATTTACTCGGTGGTGCACGGCCCGGACGGTCGGGAGCAGATCATCGGCAGTTCGGGCGTTGGGCAGGTCGTGGGGGAGACGGCATTGATCAAGGACCATGGCCGCGAATCTTCGACCTTTGCCAGTGGCCCGACGCGCTTGCTGCAACTGGGAAGTCGACACTTTGCGCTGTTGTTTGAAGAACCGGTATTTCTGCGGCGCCTGTTGATGCTGATGATGGTGCGTTTGCTGCATGCCATCGAGTTGCTGGAGTTGGTGTGTCTGTATCGCTTGGAGTCGCGACTGGCGCGGTTTTTGTTGGCGAATATGGGCGATATTGACCTGGCCCTAACCCTGCCCAGCGTGTCGTTACCCGCCAGCCAGGGGGTGTTGGCGTCGATGCTCAACACCAGCCGGCCCAAGCTCAATGTTCAATTGCAATTATGGCGCCGCAACGGCGTGATCAGCGGCAACTTGGAGCGGATGGTGATCAACGATCTGGAGCATTTGCGCCGCAAGGCATTTGCCTTGAATTAGTCGCTGCGATGTTCCCCAGGTAACAGCGTCCCCTTGTCGAGTCCTCGCAGACTGACCCTTCATCAAGGATGCACAGGAGTGCTTGCGATGGGGATGACTGTTCAGTTCAAGGATCAATGGGGCGCTGATGACCGCTTGTTCGAAGCGAGTTGGCGCGCAGTTTACACCGAGCTCAAGTGCCGCGCGTTGCGGCGTGCCAAGGGCAATCTGGACCCGGCGCAGGAGTGGTTATCGGCCACGGCCATCAAGGCGCTGCTGTTTTTTCGGCGTTCTCCGGAGCGCATTCGCGACCCCGAGGGTTTTTTGTTTCTGGTGCTTGAGCATGTGTTTCTCGACAGTCTGCGGCGCAGTAAGCGCCAGGGGCGGCTGTTCGATGACTCCATCGATCTTGAGCACGATCACCTGGCCGCACTCGCCGCCCCCTGCGCGTCGGTGCTGGAGCGGGTGGAGTGGTATGAGCGCCTTGAACAGATCGAGGCGCAGGTAGCGCAGTTGCCGATTGTGCAGCAGCGGTTGTTCGAGATGCGCTTTATCGATGACCTGCCGTATCCGCAAATTGCCGCCGAACTGCAGGTCAAGCTGCCGCTGGTGCGCAAACGTGTACAACTGCTGCGCAGCGCCTTGCGCTGAATGTGATTCACAGACGCCGGCGTGGGGCGTTCTAGTTGTATGAGCGCGTCACGCCGCCACCATCCACGCCCATGCCGGGGTGAATGCCATCAAGGAGAGATGTATGACAGAGGTCAATAGCCAGATCACCGACGCGGTAACCCAAACCAACGTCAAGGTGGTGGCGGAGGCGCCGGCCCAGGCCATCGCGTCGCTGTACCAGGTGGCCAGCAGCGCGGCGGGCCTGTCGTTGCAGAACGCGGTCAACAGCCAGCAGGCAATGAACCAGATTTCCAACGCCGTGATCTCCAAGGCTGTGGCGCTGATCATGCAGATTGGCGAAAAAGGCTGAGGCCTGAGGGAATTTGATCATGTGGCCATTCAACAGCAATAAAAAACCCGACGATGCGCCGACACCCGCAACCTCCACGTCCACACCACGCGCGCCTGCCCGGCCTTCCGTCATGGAGATGATGAACAAGCATCTGATGACCCAGGCGAGCACGCCCTCGTCCGACAGCACGGCGGCCCTCAACAGTCAGATTGTGCAGGCCGTGCAATTTACGAATGCGCAGAACTTTGCCTATGCCCCGGCGCAGATTGCAGTGCCGGCCGACATGATGATCAGTCAGGCGGCGGGGCTGGTGGCGCAGGCGGCGGCGGGGTATTTCGATGGGGTCAGCAAGATCGCGCTGGCGGCCCAGGCCGTGCTGCTGCAGCAAATGACCGAGAACATCGTCAAGGACAACCTGCCGGCTGCCGCCGAGGACGCGCTGGGCGCGTTGGCCACCGACTTGCTGGTGGGCGCCGCTGCCGCCGTGGCCGCCGCCGCCGGGGCGATGGAAGCCGAGGCGGCCAGCGTGGCCATCGACAAGATCGACCAGAGCATCGCCAAGTACGCCGACACCTTGGCTAACCGGGCCGCGCCAGCGGCCTGAACCGAGCACAGCGTTCCAGAGTTCTTCTGGAGCGGTGCAACAGCAACTTGAAAGCAACTTTTCTTAAGTGAGGAGCGACATCATGCAGCCTGGAGATATTGTTTTTTCAGTGGCACAAGTGGACGACAAGCTGTCCACCAGCATTCCCCGTGCATTCATTCAGGCGGGGCAATGGCTTAAAGCCAAGATTTTCGGAACCGGCGATCCCAATGTGCCGGTGGTGCACGCGGCCATTGCCATCGACGCCACCCATGTTGTGGAAAGTGTTGGCGGTGGCATTCAAGTCACCGACCTGACCACTGAGGCTGTACCTCGCGGGGCCATGGTGTTCACGTGCAAGAACGCCAAGCTCGCCGGGGCTGCCGCCTATGCCGCCGACCAGTTTTATGGCGATGTGGCCAGCAAGGACATCTCGGGTCGATACAGCAAGTGGAATGCAATGCTGTCGATTTTCAAGCTGTCGAGCTATGAGCCCGGTCTTATGGCGCGTATCAATGAATCGGTGTCAATCGGCAATGCCGCGTTCTGCTCGCAATTTGTGGCCAACGCCTATGAGGTAGGCAGCCTTTACACCAGTGCCAACCTGGTGCCGGTCCCGGCGCCGATCTTCGATACACGTGCCACCGTCATGACACCGTGGGAGCTCGCCTCAAGTTGCGACAACGACGATAACTTCTATTTCGCCGGTTTTTGGCAGGACAACAATGAGGTGCGGCTTTAGCGGCGCCAGCGCGCCCTTGCGCCCGAAACCTGAAGCCGCTCAGCCATTGCCCCCGCCAGTCTTGTCCGGCGCTGACCGTCAACGGCTGGAGGCATTGCTGCGCAACCCGCAGATTTTCGCCGGAACGCCGCAGGCCATCGTCGACGAAACCCTCAAGCGCGCAACTCAGGTGCTTGAACAGTCGAAAGCCAACGAGCAGGCGCTCATGACGGCGGCCAAGCAGCGTGAGGCCGCATTGCGCCAAGTGCTGGACGGCGTGGCGCCGGATCATGATGCGCAACGCAAGGAAGTGCAGGGCCTGATCGCGGCACTGATCAAGCAGATTGAAGCGGCCCTGGCCCAGGCCGGCAAATCCTGAACACTTGGGCTTCACAGCCGCTGTTTCGCAACGTTCATTCATGAACACGGAATGCACCGTGTACTCAATAAGGAAATTAATCATGGCATCTGTCAGCGAACAAATTACCGACGCGGTCACCCAGACCAACGTCAAAGTAGTCGCCGAATCGCCCGCGATGGCGATGAGTACCATCTACCAATCGATGGCGCAGGCCACGGCGATTCTGTTTCAGAACGCTGTGTCGGCGCAGCAGCAGCAAAACACCTTGGCCCAGGCGGCCACCAACCAGGGCGTGATGCAGATCTACAGCGTCGATACCACCGCGGGCGCGGCGGCCACCGAAAAAGTCGCCCAGGGCGGCGTGTCGGATAACCTCACCAGCCTGTTGACCGTGCTCAAGTCCTTCCAGTCTTAAGCACTGAGCGATAACGGATGTTGTTCTTTTTCAAACCAGGAGTTTCAACCATGAGCACAGTCAGCCCGCAAATCACCGACGCCGTCACCCAGACCAACGTCAAGGTCGTGGCCGAATCGCCCGCGATGGCCATGAGCACGATCTACCAATCCATGGGCCAGGCCACTGCGATCCTGTTCCAGAACTCGGTCTCGGCCCAGCAACAGCAAAACACCCTGGCACAGGCGGCCACCAACCAGGGCGTGATGCAGATCTACAGCGTTGACACCACGGCAGGCGCCGCCGCCACCGAAAAAGTCGCCCAGGGCGGCGTGGCCGACAACCTGACCAGTCTGTTGACCATCCTCAAATCGTTCCAATCGTAAATCGCAACGTCCCGACACCCCCGGTGCCCACCAGGCGCCGGGGGTGTCGTCGTTTATGCGCTTGATCCGAAACACCCGCGAAATGCGCCGTTTTCGTTCTTTTTTTCGAACAGACTATTGCCCTGTACCCCCATTGATCCTAGGATTCGTTTGAGATTTCAAACGCTCTGTCTCCCGTGCGCGCTTTATTGATCTTGCGCACTGAGGCTGATTTCCCTGACGGCAGCCCACAAGGCGCCTTTCAACAACTCTAATTCGCTCCGCGTGCGCGCGGTGCTGTTAAGGAAAGCCGACATGCAGCTCAAAGATTCCCAGTTGTTCCGCCAACAAGCCTTTATCGATGGCGCTTGGGTCGATGCGGACAATGGTCAGACCATCAAGGTCAATAACCCGGCCACGGGCGAGATTCTCGGTACCGTGCCGAAGATGGGCGCCGCGGAAACCCGCCGTGCCATCGAAGCCGCCGACAAGGCGCTGCCGGCCTGGCGCGCACTGACTGCCAAGGAGCGCGCCAACAAGCTGCGCCGTTGGTTCGAACTGCTGATCGAAAACCAGGACGATCTTGGTCGCCTGATGACCCTCGAACAAGGCAAGCCGCTGGCTGAAGCCAAGGGCGAAATTGTCTACGCCGCGTCCTTTATCGAGTGGTTCGCCGAAGAGGCCAAGCGCATCTACGGTGACGTGATTCCCGGCCACCAGCCCGACAAGCGCCTGATCGTGATCAAGCAGCCAATCGGCGTGACCGCTGCGATCACCCCGTGGAACTTCCCCGCTGCGATGATCACCCGTAAAGCCGGCCCGGCCCTGGCCGCCGGTTGCACCATGGTGATCAAGCCAGCCTCGCAAACCCCGTTCTCGGCCCTGGCCCTGGTTGAGCTGGCGCACCGTGCTGGTATCCCCAAAGGCGTGCTGAGCGTGGTCACCGGCAGTGCCGGCGACATCGGCGGCGAGCTGACCAGCAACCCGATCGTGCGTAAGTTGTCCTTCACCGGCTCGACCGAAATCGGTCGCCAGTTGATGGCCGAATGCGCCAAGGACATCAAGAAAGTTTCCCTGGAGCTGGGCGGCAACGCGCCGTTCATCGTGTTCGACGACGCCGACCTGGATAAGGCCGTCGAAGGCGCGATCATTTCCAAGTACCGCAACAACGGCCAGACCTGCGTCTGCGCCAACCGCCTGTACATCCAGGATTCGGTGTACGACGCGTTCGCCGAGAAGCTGAAAGTCGCGGTGGCCAAGCTCAAGATCGGCAACGGTCTGGAAGACGGCACCACCACCGGCCCGTTGATCGACGAGAAAGCCGTGGCCAAGGTTCAGGAGCACATCGCCGATGCGCTGAGCAAAGGCGCTACGCTGCTGGCCGGTGGCAAGGTGATGGAAGGCAACTTCTTCGAACCGACTATCCTCACCAACGTGCCGAAGAACGCTGCAGTCGCCAAGGAAGAAACCTTTGGCCCACTGGCGCCGCTGTTCCGTTTCAAAGACGAAGCCGAAGTGATCGCGATGTCCAACGACACCGAGTTCGGCCTGGCCTCGTACTTCTATGCGCGTGACCTGGGCCGTGTCTTCCGTGTGGCCGAAGCCCTGGAATACGGCATGGTCGGCGTCAACACCGGGTTGATCTCCAACGAAGTGGCGCCGTTCGGCGGCATCAAGGCTTCGGGCCTGGGCCGTGAAGGTTCCAAGTACGGGATCGAGGATTACCTGGAAATCAAATACCTCTGCCTGGGCATCTAAGCCCCGGTTTGGCATGGCTGTAAACGCAACGGGCACGAGAGCGCTGACCCGTTGTGTGTTTCACCCTGTTATTCGTAGTGGCCGGGAACGCTGTGGCAGTCGATCATCGCATGCTGTCGCAGTTGCCTCCCCGCCACGTATTCCTTGAACCACGCCACCCGATGAGTGGCGAATGAGGACTTTATGAGCAAGACCAACGCTTCCCTGATGAAACGCCGCGAAGCCGCTGTACCGCGCGGTGTTGGCCAGATTCACCCGATCTTCGCCGAATCCGCGAAGAACGCCACCGTGACCGACGTTGAAGGTCGTGAGTTCATCGACTTCGCCGGCGGTATCGCCGTGCTGAACACCGGCCACGTGCACCCGAAAATCATCGCGGCCGTGACCGAGCAACTGAACAAGCTGACTCACACCTGCTTCCAGGTACTGGCCTACGAGCCTTACGTGGAACTGTGCGAGAAAATCAACGCCAAGGTCCCGGGTGATTTCGCCAAGAAAACCCTGCTGGTCACCACCGGTTCCGAAGCCGTCGAAAACGCCGTGAAGATCGCCCGTGCCGCCACGGGTCGTGCCGGCGTTATCGCCTTCACCGGTGCCTATCACGGCCGCACCATGATGACCCTGGGCCTCACCGGCAAAGTCGTGCCTTACTCGGCCGGCATGGGCCTGATGCCAGGCGGTATCTTCCGCGCGCTGTACCCGAACGAACTGCACGGCGTGAGCGACGACGACGCCATCGCCAGCATCGAACGCATCTTCAAGAACGATGCCGAGCCGCGTGATATCGCTGCGATCATCATCGAGCCGGTACAGGGCGAAGGCGGTTTCTACGTCGCGCCCAAGTCCTTCATGAAGCGCCTGCGCGAACTGTGCGACAAGCACGGCATCCTGCTGATCGCCGACGAAGTGCAAACCGGTGCCGGCCGTACCGGGACCTTCTTCGCCATGGAACAGATGGGCGTCAGCGCCGACCTGACCACCTTCGCCAAGTCCATCGCCGGCGGCTTCCCACTGGCCGGTGTGTGCGGCAAGGCTGAATACATGGACGCCATTGCCCCAGGTGGCCTGGGCGGCACCTACGCCGGTAGCCCGATCGCCTGCGCCGCTGCGCTGGCGGTGATGGACGTTTTCGAGGAAGAGCACCTGCTGGACCGCTGCAAGGCGGTTGGCGAGCGTCTGGTCACCGGCCTCAAGGCCATCCAGGCCAAGTACCCGGTGATCGGCGAAGTGCGTGCCCTGGGCGCGATGATCGCGCTCGAGCTGTTCGAAGATGGCGACAGCCACAAGCCAAACGCGGCGGCGGTTGCCTCCGTGGTGGCCAAGGCGCGTGACAAGGGTCTGATCCTGCTGTCGTGCGGTACCTACGGCAACGTGTTGCGCGTACTGGTGCCGCTGACCTCGCCGGACGAGCAGCTGGACAAAGGCTTGGCGATCATCGAAGAGTGCTTCTCCGAGCTGTAAGCGGACGTAGACCTGATCGACACAAAAAACCCGCCTCGCAGCGGGTTTTTTGTGTGCTGGCCGCAGTGGATGCCACTACGCAAGCCCCCTCCCACATTTTGTGATCGGCGTCAGCCCGCGACGACGCGGTTCTTGCCCAGGCGCTTGGCCTCGTACATGGCGGTATCGGCGCGGGCGAACAGGCTGTCCAGGGTTGCATCGTCCTCGGTCAGGCTGGCCAGGCCCTGGCTGATGGTCACGCTGAATGCTCGCCCTTCGTAGTTGAAGCTCAGCGCCTGAATCTCCTTGCCCAGGCGTTCGGCCACCTGCAGTGCCATCTCGGGCGCACAACCGGGCAGCACCGCCGCAAATTCCTCACCACCAATACGCCCGAACAAATCGCCACGGCGCAACACCCCTCGACCGCTCTCGGCGATACGTCGCAGCACTTGGTCGCCTTCCAGATGGCCGTAGCTGTCGTTGATGTCCTTGAAGTCATCGATGTCCAGCAGCAGGAAGGCCAGCGGCGCGCCCTGGGCGCAGGCGGTGTCGAACGCCTGGTTGGCGCATTCGAAGAAATGCCGGCGGTTGCTGCTCTGGGTCAGCACGTCGGTGGTGGCCAGGCGCTGCAGCTCCAGCTCCAGCTGCTTCTTTTCGGTGATGTCTTCGGCCATGCCCACCACGACCACCGGTTCGCCGGGCTCGGCCTGCTGATTGATGTAGCACTTGTCGCTCAGCCAACGGATCTGCCCATCGGCGGTGATGATGCGATATTCGCGGTCCTCCACGGCACCTTGTTCCAACACGCGGGCCAGGCTGTGCTCGGCGTAGTCGAGGTCTTCGGGGTGAATGCTGTTGCGCCATTCTCGATGGTCGGCGAGCAGCAGGCCGGCGGCGCGTCCGAATACCCGCTCGTAGGCCGGGCTTACGTACAGCACGCGGCGCGTCTCCCAATCGATGGCCCACAGCACCGCGTTGACGCTGACCAGCAGCGTACTGAGCAGCTGTTCACGCTCACTCAACCGCTCGACTTCCCCTTGGGCGTGCATCAACGCCAGCAAGGTTTCGGCCGCAGCCGGACGCGTATGCTCCGCGACGGGTGGGTCTGGCGAGTAGGGTTTTTCGTGAACCATCGGCACAACTCTCTCTGGGCGCGCCGCAGGATGTAGCAGCGGTCACTAAAAGGGGCCACCATGATGGCGAAGTGTTCATTGAGAGAGGGTAATTGCAGTGAAGTTCCGTCAACAGGCGCGATTGGCGCTGCCCGAGAAATGACGTCAAAAAGCTGGAGAGTGGGAGGACAGGCCCTCCCACTGCACTGTCAGACCGCTGCAGGGCGCAGCGAATAGGTCTTCAGTTGATGAGCAAAATCGCGCAGCGACTGGATGCCGCTGGCCTCGGCCTCGTGCACCCATTCCTTGATGGCGGCAAGCATATCGTGGCCATTGGAGCTGGTCTTGAGCCAGATCTGCTGCAGCGCCAGACGCTTTTCATAAATCACCTTCAAGGCCTGGCTGTGCTCCAGCATGCCTTGGATACGCAGGTGATGGCGGTCATCCAACAGGCTGGTTTCGCGTGACAACAGGCGCTTGGCGCGGTGGAACTGGTGACGCACCGAGTGATCGACCTTTTCCAGCTCCTGCTTGACCAGCGGGCCGATCACCAACTTGCGGTACTGGGCCATGATCTGGAAGCGGTTGTTGAGGATCGCCATGGCGGTGTCCATGTCCAGGTGGCCCTTGCCCTCCACACGGTGGGCGATGGGCGCCACGCGCTGCACCTTGGCCAGGCGCAAAAAGCTGAACAGCTTGATCCACGCCCAACCCAGGTCGAATTCCCACTTCTTCACCGACAGCTTGGCCGAGTTGGGGTAGGTGTGGTGGTTGTTGTGCAGCTCTTCGCCGCCGACGATGATGCCCCACGGAACCAGGTTGGTCGCCGCATCGCGGCACTCGAAGTTGCGGTAGCCCACGGCATGGCCCAGGCCGTTGATGACGCCGGCGGCCCAGAACGGGATCCACATCATCTGGATGGCCCAGATGGTGATACCGATGGTGCCGAACAGCAGCAGGTCGATCACGCCCATGATCGCCACGCCCAGCAACGGGTAAGGGGTGTAGATTTTGCGTTCGATCCAGTCGTCCGGGCAGTTCTTGCCGTAAATGCGCAACGTCTCGGGGTTTTCCGCTTCGGCGCGGTACAGTTCGGCGCCTTTGCGCAAGACAGTGGATAGCCCTTTGATTACCGGGCTGTGCGGGTCATCGACGGTTTCGCATTTGGCATGGTGCTTGCGGTGGATGGCGGTCCACTCGCGGGTGTTCTGCGCCGTGGTCAGCCACAGCCAGAAGCGGAAGAAGTGTTTCAGGCCAGCATTGAGCTCCAGGGAGCGATGGGCTGAATAGCGATGCAGATAAACCGTGACCCCAACGATGGTCACGTGGGTCATCAACAGAGTGACTGCCACCAGTTGCCAGGCTGACAAGTCAAGAAAACCGTTGTACCACATAGGCTGTATGGCCCTCAGATAAAGAAAAGAACAGCTCACGCATTATCACTAAGCCTACACAGAAAACCAGCCGCTCTTTCAGATAGGAGTGACTGGATGTTTCTTATTCTATAATCCGCAGCCCTTGTAGGGGAATTCTGTTTTCTTGGTAAGGATTGCTGAGCCTATGCCGTTTTCATACCGAAGAGCCCTGGGGACGGGGCTGGTATACCTGCTGGTTTCGATAGCCTGGATCGGGCTCACAGAACACGCATTGATCGAGTTTCTCGATGATCCGAGCAAGCTCAACCTCTGGTTGCAGGTGCGCGGCTATGTATGGGTAACGTTCAGCGCTGTGCTGATCTACCTGATGGGCGCTCGTTTTGCGCAGGGCCACCCGCTGCCGCAGTCCCATCACGACAACCGTGAACGTCTGCGCCAGGCCGCCGCCGTGTTCGACTGCACCCGCGAAGGGGTGTTGGTCACCGATGCCCAGGGCCTGATCGTGCATGTGAACCGGGCTTTTATGGAAATCACCGGCTACCAGCGCGAAGACGTCATGGGCCGGCAGCCCAGCCTGTTCAAATCCGGGCGCCATTCGTCGAGTTTCTATCAACAGATGTTCCAGACGCTGGAGCGCATCGGCGAATGGAGCGGTGAAATCTGGAACCGACGCAAAAGCGGCGAGATTTATCCACAGTGGCAAACCATCCGGGTCATCCATGACGATCATGGCAAGGTCAGCCAATACGTGGCGGTGTTTTCCGACATCAGCGCCATCAAGGACTCCGAACACGAACTGGCCCACCTGGCCCATCATGACCCACTGACCGACCTGCCTAACCGGCTGCTGTTCACCGACCGTGCCGAACAGGCGCTGGCCTCGGCGCAACTGCATAAACGCGGCTGCGCCTTGCTGTTGCTGGACCTGGACCACTTCAAGATCATCAACGACAGCCTCGGGCATAACGTCGGCGACCAGTTGCTCAAGCTGGCGGGCGAGCGCCTCAAGGGCCTGCTCGGGCCCGGCGTGACCCTGGCGCGCCTGGGCGGCGATGAGTTCGCGGTGATCGCGGAAAGTTGTCCACAGGTGGTGCAGGCGGCCGCGTTGGCGCAGCGCATGCTGGATGTGATGAAGCAACCGTTCATCTTCGATGGTCACCAGCTGTTTGTCAGCGCCAGCATCGGCATCAGCCTGTTCCCCAGCGATGCGCTGAGCGCCGAACAGTTGCTGCGCAACGCCGACTCGGCGTTGTTCAAGGCCAAAAGTGTGGGGCGCGAAGGCTACGCGTTGTACACCGAAGAACTCACCGCCCATGCCCAGAACCGCGTGGAGATCGCCAGCGAGCTGCGCCGCGCCCTCGTCCAACACGAGCTGCGCGTTTACTACCAGCCGGTCTACGCACTGCACAGCGGCCGCCTGATCGGCGTCGAGGCCCTGGTGCGCTGGCAGCACCCGGAACGCGGCCTGGTGCCACCGGCCGAGTTCATCCCCATCGCCGAGCGCACCGGGTTGATTGCCGATATCGACGCCTGGGTGATGGACCAGGCCTGCCGCCAGATGTGCCAATGGCTGGCCGCCGGTGTGCCGCTGAGCTTTATCGCGGTGAATGTGTCCAGCCGCTTGTTTGCCCGGCGTGAACTGTACGGGCAAGTGGCCCAGGTACTGCGCGATACGGGCCTGGACCCGGCTTTCCTGGAGCTGGAAGTCACCGAAAGCGCGGTAATGGACGACCCCGAAGTGGCGCTGGAGCAATTGCACCATCTGCGCGAGCTGGGCCTGCGCCTGGCTATCGACGATTTTGGCACCGGGTATTCCTCGCTGCTGCGGCTCAAGCGCCTGCCGGTACAGAAACTCAAGATCGACCAGGGTTTTGTCGCCGGCTTGCCATGGGACGAAGACGATGTCGCCATTGTGCGTGTGGTGATCGCGTTGGCGAAAAGCATGGGCATGCAGGTACATGCCGAGGGCATCGAGCAGGTCGAGCAGGCGCGGTTTTTGTTGGAACAGGATTGCGATATGGGGCAGGGGTATTGGTTTGGCCGGCCGGTGCCGGCGAATGAAATTGACTGGGACCGCGCTCCCGCTATCCAGCCTTGAAATGCAGTCAAAACCTGAAATGCAGTCCAAATGTGGGAGGGGGCTTGCTCCCGATAGCGGTGAGTCAGCTGATTAATCAGCCAACTGACCCACCGCTATCGGGAGCAAGCCCCCTCCCACATTGAATCCGCGCACCACTTGATGCCTAGATCGGCACGCAACCCCACGCCCCACCAGAAAATTCTTTCTGGTTATATAAACATTCTTAAATAGTATTTTTAAGAATATCCGCGCTTATCTACTATCGCTCTCACGCCGCAAGCAGTGCCGCCACTGCCAGGCACTATTCATTTCAGGAGCGAGACCATGAGCGCATCTCTACGTAGCGTCGACGGCCAGGACGAAGCAGCCATTTTGCGTGAGATTCAGAGCGCCCTGCGCGATCTGCGGTTTGGCGCGGTGGAAATCACTGTGCATAACGCTCAAGTGGTACAGATCGAACGCAAGGAAAAATTCCGTTTGCAGAACCCCGGTAACAAACCGAGCTAAGCAGCAACGGCGATTCGCAAGACCCGCAACTATAAGAAAAAGCCAACACCCCAGCATTCTAGGAGCTTCTATGTCGTCGATTCGCCGTTATGCCCTGGCCGCACTGGCCAGTGCCGTGTTTGCCGGTTCCGCCGTTGCCAAGGACTACGAGCTGCTCAACGTCTCGTACGACCCTACCCGTGAGCTGTACCAGGACTACAACGCTGAGTTCACCAGCTACTGGAAACAGTCCCACCCAGGCGACAACGTCAAGATCCAGCAATCCCATGGCGGTTCGGGCAAGCAAGGCCGGGCGGTGATCGACGGCCTGCGCGCCGACGTCGTGACCCTGGCCCTGGCCGGCGACATCGACGAAATCGCCAAACTGGGCAAGACCTTGCCCGAGAACTGGCAGACCCGCCTGCCGGATGCGAGCACCCCGTACACCTCGACCATCGTGTTCCTGGTGCGCAAGGGCAACCCTAAAGGCATCAAGGACTGGGGTGACCTGATCAAGAAAGACGTGTCGGTGATCACGCCGAACCCGAAAACCTCTGGCGGTGCGCGCTGGAACTTCCTCGCCGCCTGGGCCTACGGCCTCAAGAGCGGCGGCAGCGAAGCCAAGGCCCAGGAATACGTGAAAGAGCTGTTCAAGCACGTGCCGATCCTCGACACCGGCGCGCGCGGTTCGACCATCACTTTCGTCAACAACGGTCAGGGTGACGTGTTGCTGGCCTGGGAAAACGAAGCGTTCCTGGCGCTCAAGGAAGACGGCGGCGCCGACAAGTTCGACATCGTCGTGCCGTCCCTGTCGATCCTCGCCGAGCCGCCCGTGGCGGTGGTCGACAAGAACGCCGAGAAAAAGGGCAACACCGAGATCGCCACCGAATACCTCAAGCACCTGTACAGCCCGGCTGGCCAGGAGATTGCGGCAAAGAACTTCTACCGCCCACGCGATGCAAAAGTGGCCGCCAAATACGCCCAGCAGTTCCCGAAACTGGACCTGGTGACTATCGACAAAGACTTCGGCGGCTGGAAAACTGCCCAACCGAAATTCTTTAACGACGGTGGCGTGTTCGACCAGATCTACACGGCGCAGTAAACAACACCGCTACTGTGTGCTCGGCTTGTTGTGGCGAGGGAGCTTGCTCCCGCTGGAGTGCGAAGCGCTCCCAAAACCGGTATCTGCGGTGTATCTGATGCCACTGGGTCGCCTGGTTTTGGGGCTGCTTCGCAGCCCAGCGGGAGCAAGCTCCCTCGCCACAGTCAGTCACCGTTCCCGCTAACCAAGGACTCTTATGTCGCGTCGTATTTCCCCCGTCATACCCGGCTTCGGGCTGACGCTGGGCTACACCGTGGTGTACCTCAGCCTGATCGTACTCATCCCGCTGGCGGCGATGTTTGTACACGCCGCTCAACTCACCTGGGATCAGTTCTGGGCCATCATCTGCGCGCCGCGGGTGGTGGCGGCGTTGAAACTGAGCTTCAGCACCGCGTTGTACGCCGCGCTGATCAACGGCGTGATCGGCACCCTGCTGGCCTGGGTGCTGGTGCGCTACACCTTCCCCGGCCGCAAGATCATCGACGCGATGATCGATCTGCCGTTCGCCTTGCCTACCGCCGTGGCCGGTATCGCGCTCACCGCGCTGTACACGCCGACCGGCCTGGTCGGGCAGTTCGCCGCCGACCTGGGCTTCAAGATCGCGTATTCGCCGCTGGGCATCACCCTGGCGCTGACCTTCGTGACCCTGCCGTTCGTGGTGCGCACGGTGCAGCCGGTACTCGCCGATATCCCCCGGGAAATCGAAGAAGCCGCCGCCTGCCTGGGCGCCAAGCCGTTGCAGGTGTTCCGCTACATCCTCGTGCCGGCGCTGTTGCCGGCCTGGCTGACTGGCTTTGCCCTGGCGTTTGCGCGTGGCGTGGGAGAGTACGGTTCGGTGATTTTCATCGCCGGCAACATGCCGATGAAAACCGAGATCCTGCCGCTGCTGATCATGGTCAAGCTCGACCAATACGACTACCGCGGCGCCACCTCCATTGGTGTGTTGATGCTGGTGGTTTCCTTTGTCTTGCTGCTGCTGATCAACTTGTTGCAGCGGCGCATCGAACGTCCATAAGGAGGCGCGGAACATGTCCCAATCGTCTATTTCCGCCGCGTCCTCGGCCAATGCCGCCCGGCGTGGCAGTGCCACCTCGCGACGCATCCTGATCGGCCTTGGCTGGCTGGTGTTCTTCCTGTTCCTGTTGCTGCCGCTGTTTATCGTGGTGTCCCAGGGCTTGAAGAACGGCCTCGGCGCGTTCTTCACCGCAATCCTGGAGCCCGACGCGCTGTCGGCGTTGAAACTCACGGTGATCGCCGTGTTGATTTCGGTACCGCTCAACCTGGTGTTCGGCGTCAGCGCCGCGTGGTGCGTGAGCAAGTACTCGTTCCGTGGCAAAAGCATCCTGGTGACGCTGATCGACCTGCCGTTTTCGGTCTCTCCGGTGATCGCGGGCCTGGTGTATGTGCTGATGTTCGGTGCCCAGGGCTTGTTCGGGCCGTGGCTGCAAGAGCACGACATCCAGATCGTGTTCGCCCTGCCGGGCATTGTGCTCGCCACCATCTTCGTCACCGTGCCGTTCGTGGCCCGTGAACTGATCCCGCTGATGCAGGAGCAGGGCACCCAGGAAGAAGAGGCGGCGCGCCTGCTGGGCGCCAATGGCTGGCAGATGTTCTGGCATGTGACCGTGCCGAACATCAAGTGGGGCCTGATCTACGGCGTGGTGCTGTGTACCGCGCGGGCCATGGGTGAGTTCGGCGCGGTGTCGGTGGTGTCCGGTCACATACGCGGCGTGACCAACACCTTGCCGCTGCACGTCGAGATTCTTTACAACGAATACAACCACGTTGCCGCGTTTGCGGTGGCCAGCCTGTTGCTGATCCTGGCGCTCTTCATCCTGCTGCTCAAGCAGTGGAGCGAGAACCGTATCAACCGCCTGCGCAACAGCGCCGGTGAGGAATAAGTCATGTCGATCGAAGTCCGTAATGTCAGCAAGAACTTCAACGCCTTCAAGGCCCTGAACAGCATCAATCTGGACATCCAGAGTGGCGAGCTGGTGGCGTTGCTCGGGCCCTCAGGCTGCGGCAAGACCACCTTGCTGCGCATCATCGCAGGCCTGGAAACCCCGGATGACGGCAGCATCGTGTTCCACGGTGAAGACGTCTCCGGCCACGACGTGCGTGATCGCAACGTCGGCTTTGTGTTCCAGCACTACGCGCTGTTCCGCCACATGACCGTGTTCGACAACGTCGCGTTCGGCCTGCGCATGAAGCCGAAAAACCAGCGTCCGACTGAAAGCCAGATCGCAACCAAGGTGCATGAACTGCTGAACATGGTGCAGCTCGATTGGTTGTCCGACCGCTACCCGGAACAACTCTCCGGGGGCCAGCGCCAACGGATCGCCCTGGCTCGCGCCCTGGCGGTGGAGCCGAAAGTGCTGCTGCTGGACGAGCCCTTCGGCGCCCTTGACGCCAAGGTGCGCAAGGAGCTGCGTCGCTGGCTGGCGCGCCTGCACGAAGACATCAACCTGACCTCGGTATTCGTGACCCACGACCAGGAAGAGGCCATGGAAGTCGCCGACCGTATCGTGGTGATGAATAAGGGCGTGATCGAGCAGATCGGGTCACCGGGTGACGTCTACGAAAACCCGGCCAGTGATTTTGTGTACCACTTCCTCGGCGACTCCAACCGCCTGCACCTGGGCGAGGACAAGCATGTGCTGTTCCGTCCTCACGAAGTGTCGCTGTCGCGCCATGAGCTGGAGGATCACCATGCCGCCGAGGTGCGCGATATTCGCCCGCTGGGCGCGACGACGCGGGTGACGCTCAAGGTCGAAGGCCAGCCCGAGCTGATCGAGGCTGAAGTGGTGAAGGACCATGACAGCCTGACCGGCCTGGCGCGTGGCGAGACCCTGTTCTTCAAACCCAAGGTCTGGCAAAAAGCCTGAACACACCGCAATACCCAATGTGAAAATGGGGGCCAATGTGGGAGGGAGCAAGCCCCCTCCCACATTTAGACCTCTCTAGGCTTCAGATCGCGTCGAACCACCGGCCCCGAACGCTCTTCGATCTGCTGCTTCAAGCCCTGCCGCAACCCCAGCAAAAACGCCACCTCCGCCACCACAAACAACGGCCCCACAATCAACCCCGACACATCATCCACAAACGCGGGCTTCTTGCCTTCGTAGTAATGGCCG
Source organism: Pseudomonas sp. FP597 (assembly GCF_030687435.1). Lineage (NCBI taxonomy): Bacteria > Pseudomonadati > Pseudomonadota > Gammaproteobacteria > Pseudomonadales > Pseudomonadaceae > Pseudomonas > Pseudomonas sp. FP597. The sequence goes on from NZ_CP117432.1 coordinate 246,106, forward strand.
ACAAACTGGATCACCCAGCCCACCACGAACATCCCCACGCCACTGCTCAGCCATACCAGGGTGCTCTGCGCCGCCAGTACATGCCCGGCCCATACCGACAAGCCCATCAGTACCGTCATCAGCACGCCCAGGGCCGGTTCCAGGCGCAGGTAAAACCACGCCGACAACAACGCCACGATCACTGCCGGTGAAATCCACACGCCTCCCACTGCCCATTCCGGGCGCGACAGCAGGACGGCCACGGCGACCACAATCAACGGGATACCAATAAAGTGGCTGGCGATATTGCGTGGATCGCGGTGGTAGGCGGCGTATTGACTGAGGTGGTCGACGAGGCTTTTCATTGTTGTTCCTCCTGTAGGATGTTTGATCATGCCCTGTCAGCCAGCGCCTGACTGTCAGCTGGGCGACAATCTTCGGAGTTCTCATGGACGCAGAGCAATGGTATGCCCGGTTGGCCAACGGCCACTGGTTCAGCCACCTGCCGGTCGAGCTACAGCACCGTTTGCTGGCGGCCGCACGGCTGCGCGCGCTGACGGCGGGGCAGTATCTGTTCAAGCGCGGCGACCCGCCGTGTGGGTTGTATGCGGTGCTGGAAGGCGCGGTGCGCATCAGCGCGGTGAACGCGCAGGGCAAGGAGGCGGTGTTGAGCCTGGTGGAAACGCCTTACTGGTTCGGCGAAATCTGCCTGTTCGACAACCTGCCGCGCACCCACGATGCCCAGGCCTCGGGGCCGTGCACGCTGTTGCAGGTGTCGCATGCAGCCATGCTCGACATCCTCGAAACCCATCCGGCGTATTGGCGCGACGTGGCCCTGTTGATGAGCCACAAACTGCGCCTGTCGTTGATCAATATCGAGCAGATGAGCCTGATGCCCGCGTCGGCGCGCCTGGCCCATCGGTTGCTGATGATCGCCCAGGGCTACGGCGAAATAGACCAGGCGCGTCGCACGTTGCAACTGCCCCAGGAGGACTTGGCGGCGATGCTGGGCCTGTCGCGCCAGACCGCCAACAGCCTGCTCAAGGCGTTGGAACAACAGGGCATCATCGGCCTGAGTTACGGCGCGATTGAGATACTTGACCTCAAGCGTCTGCGGCAGGCCGCGGGCCTATGAACCGCGATACGTGGAGAACCCATAAGGGCTGAGCAACAGCGGAATGTGGTAATGCTGGTCGGCCTGTTTCACCTGGAAGATCACCGGCACTTCGGGGAAGAACGTTTCACGGTTGGCCTTTTTGTAGTAGTCGCCGGTCTTGAACACCACGCGGTACTCACCCGGTTGCAGGGTTTGGTTGGCTGGGAACAGTTCGGCGATGCGTCCCTGCTCGTTGGTGACGCCTTTGGCGAGTGGCTGCCATTTATCGCCTACCTGTTGCTCCAGGGTAACGCCGACACCGGCGCTCGGCAGGCCATTTTCCAGGTTGAGCACATGCACGCTCAGGGGGTTGCCGGCGGCCAGGGCCAGGTTGCACAGGCCGCTGAGGCTGAGGGCGGCGAGGGTCATGCTGAGGGTTTTCATCGACAGGTCCTTTCCAGAGGGGAATCAGAGAGAAGTTTTCAGGCCCAACTGCTCGGCGGCCTGGGTGGCGCAGGCGTCGTCCTGCGCGGCGCCGCCGGCACCGGCGATCCCCAGCGCGCCGACCAGCTCGGCGTCGGCAAACAGCGGTACGCCGCCACCGAGCAACAGCAACTCGGGCAAGCTGTTAAGGTTGGCGGCCTCGGGGTTGTTGCGCGCACGTTCGGCAAACAGCCGCGTCGCGGTTTTGCTCGACAGCGCGGTGTAGGCTTTGCGCTGGCTGGCGAGGCTGTTATGCGGGCCGACGCCATCGGCGCGTAGGCTCAGCAACAGGTTGCCGCCGCGGTCCAACACGGTCAGCGCGGCACTGCAGTGGGCAAGGCCGGCATCGGCCAGTTGGCGGGCCGTGCGCAGATCCAGGTCGGCATGGCGGGGCAATTGCGGTGTGGCCTGTGCGGCGGTGCACAAGGCGAGACTCAAGAACAAGGCAGGGCGAGACATGGTGAAGGCTCCATACGGCAGGCCGTCACGGTAGTCAGTGAACGTGGTCAGAAACCGCACAATTTGATGACAGGTTTGTAATCGAACCCAGAGGTAAGGCATGCAGGTGTTGTTAGTGGAAGACCAGCCGCAATTGGCGCAGCTCATGGCCCAAGGCTTGAGCGAGGCCGGTTTCGGCGTGGAAGTCGCGGCCAACGGCATGGCGGCGCAGCGCTTTGTGGAAAGCACCGCGTACGACCTGGTGATCCTGGACGTGATGCTGCCGGGCTTGAACGCCTGGAAGTTGCAGCAGGCGATTCGGCACAAGGGCGACACGCCAGTGCTGTTCCTGACCACGCCGGGCGGGATCGAGGATCGCCTGCGCGGGTTGGAGTTGCATGAGGATGATTACCTGCTCAAGCCGTTCGAGGCCAAGGCGTTGGTGGCGCGGGTGAGGAAGTTGTTGCGGCGCGATCGCGGGCGCTGATGGATTCGGAATTTGCAGTGCCTGTACCCTCGCTATCGGGAGCAAGCCCCCCCACATCGGCCTACTGCAACCCATCCCGAAACTGCCCCGGTGTCATCCCCGTCCACCGCTTGAACGCCCGATTAAAGCTGCTGGTATCAGCAAACCCCAACAGATGGCTGATCTCGGCCAATGAGCACTGCGGGTCGCGCAAGTGCAGCAGCGCAAGGTTCTGCCGGCATTCATTGAGCAGCGCATCGAACCGGCATCCCTCATCCGCCAGGTGCCGCTGCAAGCTGCGCAGACTCAAGTGCAGCGCCTGGGCAATCCGTTCGGCGCTCGGCTCGCCTTCGGGCAGTTGCGCTTCGATCGCCGCGCGCACCTTGCGCTCCCAGGTCAGCGGTTGCAGCTGGGCGAGGGTGCGCTTGAGCACGGTTTCGTTGTGCTCGGCCAGCTCCGGGTTGGCGTCGTCCAGGTGGCTGTCGAAGTCCTGGGCCGCGAACTCCAGGCGGTCCTCATCGGCGCCAAAAAATACCGGCGCGCGGAACACCGTGTGCCAGGGTTTGGGATCGGCCGGTTCCGGGCGCCGCAAGTGCACGGCCAAGGGCGCGTAATCCCGGCCCAGGCGGTTGCGGCAGGTGCGCACATAGATCGCCGCAAACGCATCGATGGCTTCCAAGGCCGGCGCCGGGCTGCCTTCGGGTTGCATGAGGCGAAAACGATAGCGTTCGCCGTCGCGAATAAGCTCCAGCGTCAGCGCATCACTGACCACCTGGTGATAACGCACGATGCGCTCGAACACTTCCCGCAGGCTGCCGCTGGCCACCAGCGCATACCCCAGCGCATGAAACGTCGTCGGGCTGACAAACCGTGACACGCGCAACCCAATCGCCGGATCGCCACTGGCCTGCACGGCCAGCGCCCACAAACGCGTGGTCGCCGACAGTGGATAGCGTGCATTGGGGTCGTCCATCTGCTGCGGGTCGAGCCCGGCCTGGGCGCACAGTGCGGCGCTGTCGAGGCCCAGAGCGTCGAGCTGCTTGCGCAGGGCACGGGTCCAACTGGCGAGGGACGTGGGTTCGGTCATGGCGATTGGCGCTTGCGGTCAACAGGTTGGCGTGTGGGGCTAGCGTCCTGCCGCGTGACCTGAGGCAGGATGTAACCCTTCATTGAACAAGAGGATGGGAGCATGGACGGTACTTCTGCAAGTCCCCAGCAGATGAACGCGCAACAGCGTTCGGCGCATATCCGCGAAGTGGTGCTCGCCGAAGGTGCGCGCCTGCGCCAGCAACACCCCTGGTTGCTGCATCAGGACGCTCTGGGCGCGGGCATCCTGGCGTTCGCCTTGCTGGGTATGCTGGGCTCGGCGGCGCTCTATATCACCGGTCACATGGCTTGGTGGGCCTGCCTGCTGCTCAATGCGTTCCTCGCCTCACTGACCCACGAGCTGGAACACGACCTGATCCACAGCATGTACTTTCGCAAGCAGCGCCTGCCGCACAACCTGATGATGGGCCTGGTGTGGCTGGCGCGGCCGAGCACCATCAACCCGTGGATCCGCCGCCATTTGCACCTCAACCATCACAAAGTCTCCGGCACCGAAACCGATATGGAGGAACGTGCGATCACCAACGGCGAACCCTGGGGGGTTGCGCGCTTGCTGATGGTGGGCGATAACGTGATGTCGGCGTTTATCCGCATGCTGCGCGCCAGGACCTGGAGCCACAAACTCAAGATTCTCAAACGCTCGCTGCTGGTCTACGCACCGCTGGCGCTGCTGCATTGGGGCGCGTGGTACGTGTTTCTCGGCTTCCACGTCGCCAATGGCATCGCCAGCCTGCTGGGCGCGCCAATCGCTTGGTCCGCCGGCACCTTGCAGATGATGCAGATGATCGACATCGCCGCCGTGGTGATCATCGGCCCCAACGTGCTGCGCACCTTTTGCCTGCACTTTGTCAGCTCCAACATGCACTACTACGGCGATGTGGAACTGGGCAATGTGATCCAGCAAACCCAAGTGCTCAACCCTTGGTGGCTGTGGCCGCTGCAGGCGTTCTGCTTCAACTTCGGCAGCACCCACGGGATTCATCATTTTGTGGTGAAGGAGCCGTTCTACATTCGCCAGATGACGACCAGGGTGGCGCATAAGGTCATGGCCGAGATGGGCGTGCGCTTCAATGACTTCGGGACGTTTGCACGGGCCAATCGGTTCGGTTTTCCACCGCCCGCAAGCTCTCGATCAGCGCCTTCGCCGCTGGCGACAAGCGACCCCCAGCGCGGCTGATCACGCCGCAGCGGTTGTTCAAACTGTCGAGTGTATGGGGCAGGTTGCGCCAGTGCAGCGCCTTGAGTTCGCCACTGGCCAATGAGTCGACAAAGGCTTCTTCGGCCCCCAGGCCAATGGTGTCGGACTGGCGCACGATGCTCGCCAGTGCGGTGAACTGTTCCAACTCGATAGCGGGCGCAAAGTCGATACGCCCGCTGAGGTTGGCGAGCAATTTACGAATGCCTGGCGCGATCAATGGCGTGGCCAACGGGTAGTCGAACAGGTCATTGGTGGACAGGCTGTCCTTGGCCAGCAGCGGATGACCCGCGCGGCAGAAAAACACACTGCGCCGAGGCATGAGTGTTTGGGTACGAAAATTCGGATCGGCCTCGAAGTGGCGCACGTCGGCGATAAAAAACTCGATCTCTTCACGATTGAGGCTGTGCCCGAGCCTCTCCCAGTTATCCACCTGCAACGCACTGCGTACCTTGGGATAGGCCGTGATAAATCGCGCCATGGCCTGTGGAACCAGATTGACCGCCGCCACCGCGTCGCTGCCGAAGCGCACTTCACCGGCGTCGAGCTTGGTCATGCATGTGACCTCATGGCTGAGCCGGGCGGCGCCTTGCACCAGGCTCAGGGCATGTTGCAACACCACCTCGCCTTCTGGCGTGGGGCGCAGATCCTTGTGGGCGCGGTCGACCAGCACGCAGCCGAACTCCTGTTCCAGCCCCTGAATACTGCGGCTGAACGCCGGTTGAGTAATACCCATGGCGTCGGCGGCGCGCACAAAGCTGCGGTGCTCATTCAGCGCGATGAAGTAGCGCAGTTGGCGAAGATCCATGGCATGCCGGCGTCCTTGGGAAGAATAGGGATTTTAGGGGCCTGGCTTATTCCGTCAACGAAGCTCTATTAATTTAAGTAGACCTAAAATGCATATCTATAGAGCAGGTGCGCTGCGATAGGTAGCCGGGCTGAACACCCGCGTCACCACCAGCATCGCCAGCGCGGTCACCGTCAGCACCACCCAGGCGCTGGTGAAGTGGCCGGTGAGTTCGCGCAGCCAGCCGGTCATCCATGGCGAAACCGCGTTGATCAGAAAGCCCACGCCCTGCACGAAGGCCGCCAGTTGCCCGGCTTGGCGAGGGTCGCGGTGATGGTCTAGGGTCAGCAGCAGGCTCAGGGCAAAACAGGCGCCCAGGCCGAAGCCGCACAAGGCCACCCACAGGTGGGGAAATTGCAGCGGCGCCAGCAGCAGGCCGAGGTAGCCGATGGTCTGGGCCAGCAGGCTGATACCGAGCAACGGCCGACGGTCGATGCCGCGTTGCGCCAGCACGGGCATCAAGAGCGCGGCGATCACTTGGAAGATCGTCATGAAGGCCAGTAACGAGCCACTGGGCAACACGTCCCAACCCAATTGCTGATAGTAGGCCGGCAGCCACGCCACCAGGCTCATGTAGCCGCAGTTCACCAGCCCGAAATACAGCGCCAGCAGCCACGCGCGCCGATTGCGCAGGCCTTTGAACGCGGGCACCACCTGTGGATTCCTCGCCGCGCCCAGCGGCAGCCAGGCCCACAACAACAAGGCGCCCAGCGCCGGCAACAGCCACACGCCCAACCCCGCCTGCCATTGCTGGAAATGCGTGGCCACCAGCGGGCTGAGCAGCGCTGCCAGCCCGCCGCCGGCCATCAGTGAGGCCGAGTACACACCCATCGCCACCGGCACGCGATGACGGAATTCGCGCTTGATCATCGCTGGCACCAAGGCCTGGATCAGCGCCACACCGGCGCCACCGAGCAAGGCCGTAACCAGCAATACCGAGCCCTGGCCCATCCACCAACGCGCCAGGCAAGCCAGCAGAATCAGCATCAAGCCCAGGGCGATACCGCGTCGTTCACCCAACCGCGCTTCCACGCGCACGCCTACCAGCGCCACCAGGCCCATGCACACCACCGGCAGGCTGGTGAGCAGGGCGCTGCTCTGGAAGCTCAGGCCGGTGGCCTGGCGGATCTCGCCGAGCAACGGGCTGATGGAACTCAGGATCGGCCGCAGGTTCAGGCCCAGCACCACCAGCAGGCCCCAGCCGGCGAAGGATTTATTGAGGGTCATGCAGCGCCTTTGCACTTCGGTAAAAGAGGCGTGAGTATGGCCAGCGCCCCCGGTATTCTGAAATTAAATATAACCATGCCAACCAGTGGCAACGAGAATGATCATGTTCGATCCCGTATTGCTGCGCAGCTTCGTCGCCGTGGTGGATTGCGGCAACTTCACCCGCGCCGCCGAGCGCCTGCATTTGACCCAGTCCACCGTCAGCCAGCAGATCCGCCGCCTGGAAGACGCAGTGGCGTGCCAGTTGCTGGACCGCGATCAACGGCGCGTCGTCGCCACCGCCGAGGGCGAGCGCTTGCTGGCTTACGCGCGACGCATTCTGGCGCTGCACGAAGAGGCTGCCGATGTGTTGATCAACCAGCAAAGTGACGGTGTGCTGCGCCTGGGCGTGCCGGAAGACTTTGCGGCGCAGCGACTGATGCCGTTGCTGTCGGCGTTTGTGCTGGCGTATCCACGGGTGCGCCTGGAGGTCACCAGCGGCCTGGGGCCCGAGTTGCAGCGCCAGTACCGCAATGGTGAATTCGACGTGTTGCTGGTCAAGCAGATGGGCAGCAGCGATGACTGCCTGGCGTCGTGGCCCGAGCCGTTGTGCTGGGTAGACAGCCGCAGCACGCCGTGCCTGGGGCGCGATCCTTTGCCGTTGGTGGCATTCCCCGTGGGCGGCCTGTACCGCAATGAAATGCTGCACCACCTGGAAGTGAGCGGCTGGCGCTGGCGTATCGGCTATTCCAGCGCAAGCCTGGCCAGCGTGTGTTCGGCGGTGGCGGCGGGGTTGGGTGTGAGTCTATTGCCGCTGAGGGTGGTGCAGGCCGGACATGTAATAGTCGGCGCAGAGAGCGGTTTGCCCGTGGTGCAGGGCGTGCGCCTGGCGTTGTATGCACGCGGCGGTCTGAGCGCGGCGGGGCAGTGTTTACAGGCTGAACTGTTCGATTTGTGCGCAAACAGCCCCGTTGAGCCATGCCTCTACTGAATATTTTGAATGCCTGAAATGCATTGAAAAACGCCGCCTTTACGCCAGGCCGCGCAGGTCGTGGCTTCGCCGTGTGCATGGCTTTTATTTATTCGATTTTTGTCTATGTATAACTTTAAAGATTACTTTAAGAGATAAGTGTGCGGCGTCGATGATTCAGCCCTGGACGGCCTTCCACGCAGGCCCGTCGGTTTTTGTTTCAAACACCGTAGGGAGTGAATCAATGGGCAATGTCCAGACCGCCGCCGGTGCACACGAGGCGCCATGGCGCCAGGCACCGGGTGGCGAGTTGGTCGACCTTGGCCGGCCGCACCGCGCGCCGTTGGGGCAACTGCGTTTGCAGCGAACTCCCAAGCGCTTTTCGAGTCGGCGCGAAGGCGTTCTGTTGGGGTTACTGGTGTTGGCCCTGCACGGTGCGGTGATTTATTGGGTGAGCCAGAAGCCCACCCCCGTGCTGCCGATTGTGCCGCCGGAGATTCCACCGATGACCATCGAATTCTCCAGGCCCGCGCCACCTGTGGTGGAACCGCTACCGCACGTGCCGCCGCCACCGCCTGTGGTCGAGCCACCGCCAACGGTTGTGGATGAAGTGGCCGCCAAGCCGGCGCCGAAAAAAATACCGAAACCCAAGCCGGTGCCTAAACCCGTGCCCAAGCCGGTCGCCAAACCGGTGGAGCAGCCACCTGCGCCGCCATCGCCTGCGCCACCTGCTCCCGCGCCCGCCGCACCGCCTGCGCCGGCCCCGGTAACGCCTGCTTCGGCCAACGCCGCCTACTTGAAGAACCCGGCGCCCGAATACCCCTCACTGGCCCAGCGCCGGGGTTGGGAGGGCACGGTGGTGTTGCGGGTACAGGTGCTGGCCAGCGGTAAGCCGGGCGAGATCCAGATCCAGAGAAGCAGCGGCCGCCAGCAACTCGACGACGCCGCCCTGGCCTCCGTGAAGCGTTGGAGCTTTGTGCCGGCCAAGCAGGGCGATGTGGCCCAGAACGGCTGGGTCAGCGTACCGATCGATTTCAAGATTCACTAACTATTGCGCTGCGGGGTGTTGCACGCGCCGCGACTTGCACAGAGGGAAAACATCATGGCATTGGCATCTCCACTTGAATCCATCGAAAGCACGGTGATCTGGCTGCTGGTGGTCTTTTCGGTCGTTACCTGGGGCCTGGCGCTGCTCAAGGGCGTGCAGTTCGGTCGCCTCAAGGCCCAGGATCGCAAGTTCCACAGACAGTTCTGGGCGGCATCGAGCCTTGACTCCGCGGCCGAACTGGCCGAGACCCAACCCGGCGCCGCCGCCCGCGTGGCGCAGGCCGGTTACGCGGCGATCCAGGTGGGCGATGCGCCCCACGCTGCCGACCTGAGCCAGGCGATCAACCACCAGGACCGCCTCGAACGCGCCTTGCGCCAGCAAATCGTGCGCGAGCGTCGTTCACTGGAAACCGGCCTGGCCGTGGTCGCCAGCATCGGCAGCACCTCGCCGTTTATCGGTCTGTTCGGCACGGTGTGGGGGATCATGGAAGCGCTCAAGGGCATCAGCGCCGCCGGGTCCGCCAGCCTGGAAACCGTGGCCGGGCCGATTGGCGCGGCGCTGGTCGCCACGGGCGTGGGGATCGCGGTCGCGGTACCGGCAGTGCTGGTTTACAACTACTTCCTGCGTCGCTTGAAGCTGACGGCCGCGGACCTTGACGACTTTGCCCACGATTTCTACAGCCTCGCGCAGAAAAACTCGTTCCGCGTGCTGCTGCATCCCACGCTGAACAAAGCCGGCGCCGGCAACCCGCAAAAAGTGAAGGAGGCGTCCTGAAATGGCCTTTTCCACGCAGGACAGTGATGAGGTACTGAGCGAGATCAACGTCACGCCCCTGGTGGACGTGATGCTGGTGCTGCTGGTGGTGTTTATCGTCACCGCGCCGCTGTTGACCAACGCTATTCCGATCAGCCTGCCCAAGACCGAAGCCGTGGCGCCGGTGGAGCAGAAGGACCCGCTGGTGGTAAGCATCGACGGCGCCGGCAAGCTGTTTATCAACAAGGACGAAATCCAGCCCGGCCTGCTGGAATTCAACCTGCAGGCGGCCAAGGCCAAGGACCCCGATGTACGGGTGCAACTGCAGGCCGACGACGGTGTGAATTACGGCGAAGTGGCGCGAGCCATGGCGTCTATCGAGCGCGCGGGCATCACCAAGTTGTCGGTGATTACGGCACGGTAGCGCTCAGTTGTGAGTTTTGGGCTGCAAGCTGCGAGTAAAAGCCGATTTGCTTCGTGCTTGTAGCGTGCAGCTAATAGTTAAGCTGTTTTCAGGCCGTCTCCTTGGCAGGGTGCGGCCTTTTTTTTGCTTCTGATTTGCCGCTTGCCGCTGAAAACTTGAAGCTTCTTTTTGGTTATTAATAAATAGCTTCTTATTCCTTAGCGAACATAATCCTCCTCCCTATACTGATCAACAACGTTAAACGCTGCAGGAGGGCACACCCATGCACAGCGAATCGATTCGTTACCTGATCGTGCCGGGCTGGCAAGGATCGCCAGAAGATCATTGGCAAACCCATTGGCAGAACAGCCTGCCCAACAGTGCGCGCGTGGAGCAGGCCGATTGGCTGACGCCGCGCCGCGAAGATTGGGTGGCGGCGCTGGCCGAGGCCATCGCCGCCGACAGCACGCCGGTCATCCTGATCGCCCACAGCCTGGGTTGCATCACCGTGGCACATTGGGCGGCCACCGCGCCGGCGCACGTGCTGCGCCAGGTGCGCGGCGCCCTGTTGGTGGCGCCGGCGGATGTCGAACGGCCAGCCTGCTCGCCTGCCTTGCGCAACTTCGCCCCCATCCCGACCGACCTGCTGCCGTTTCCCAGCCAGGTGGTCAGCTCCGACAACGACAGTGCCGTCAGCACCCCGCGTGCGCTGGAACTGGCGCGTAACTGGGGCGCCGAAGCCGGCATCCTTTCCGGCGCCGGGCATATCAATGTGAAGTCCGGTCATCAGCGCTGGGAGCAGGGGTTCGCCTACCTCTATCGTCTGCAACACCGCCTTGAGCATCACGCCCGGCGTAGTGCGTAACCTTCTTTCAACGCCCCGTCCCTGAGTGGATTGGGGCGGGAGCCTGCCATGAGTCTGCATGAAACCTTCGGCCAGCCACTGCTGACCTTTCCCGACGCCGAAAAAAGCCCTTTGAGCATCCGCGCCAAGGCGCTGGTGTTCGTCGATCCCCGCTCCCGCCAGTTGCGCGAAGACCTCGAAAGCCTTGCACCCCGCGCCTTGCCCGTGTTGATTCGTGGCGAGACCGGCAGCGGTAAGGAATTGCTGGCGCGGCATATCCACCGTGGCAGTGACCGTACCGGTTTGTTTGTCTCGGTCAATTGCGGCGCGATCAGCCCTACGTATGCCGATGCCGAGTTGTTCGGCTATGCCGCCGGTAGCCACAGTGGCACGGCCAGCAGCCGCGCCGGATGGTTCGGTTCGGCCAATGGCGGCACGCTTTACCTGGACGAAATCGGCGACTTGCCGCTGCCGATCCAGGTCAAGTTGCTCGCCGCGCTGGAAAATCACGAAGTCACCCGCGTTGGCGCCCATCAACCCAGCCCGGTGGACGTGCGCCTGGTGGCGGCCACCAGCATCGACCTGGCCCAGGCGGTGGCGGCGGGCAAATTCAATGAGCGCCTGTTCCATTACTTGAGTGAAGGGCAACTGGATCTGCCGGCGCTGCGCGAGCGGGTCGGCGATATTCTGTCGCTGGCCGAGTATTTCCTCGGCATCTACAGCCAGCGCCTGGACCTGCCGGTGCCGCTGATCAGCGACGATGCCCAGCGTGTACTGGAGCGTCACAGTTGGCCGGGCAATACCCGTGAACTGGAAAACGTCATTCACTTTGCCTTGCTAGTGAGCAGTGGCGACGAGATTTTGCCCGAACATTTGAACCTGCCGGTGGCCGGTTCGCCGTTGGAGCAGGTGCAGCGCATCTTTAACACTGCCAGCCCTGCGGAGCAGGAAAGCCTGCGCAAATTCCTACATGAGCAAAATGGAATATCAACGTGAATAAAAGATATTGTTCGGGAATAAAAAATCTAGGTATTGTCCGCTTCACGCCGCGATAGCACTTCGCTGGCACCCCACATAACAAGGGCCGTCACAGACGACCCGGAATTCCGATAAGGACACTGTATGAAAAAGGTTCTGTTGTTTACCGCACTGGCGGCTGCCCTGACTGCCGGCTTCGCCCAAGCCAACGAGAAACTGGTGGTGGCTGCCACTCCGATCCCGCATGCCGAGATCCTTGAGTTGATCAAGCCGACCCTGGCCAAAGAAGGCGTGGACCTGCAGATCAAGGTCTTTACCGACTATGTGCAACCCAACACACAGGTCGCCGAGAAACGCCTGGACGCCAACTACTTCCAGACCCTGCCGTACCTTGAAAACTTCAACAAGGGCAAGGGCACGAATCTGGTGACCGTGATCGGCGTGCACGTAGAACCCATCGGCGGCTATTCGAAAAAGATCAAGAAAATTGAAGACCTCAAGGATGGCGCCATCGTAGCCATTCCCAACGAAGGTTCCAACAGCGGTCGTGCCCTGTTGCTACTGCAAAAGAACGGTCTGATTACCCTGAAAGACCCGACCAATGCCTTGTCCACGCCCAAAGACATCAAGGAAAACCCCAAGCACCTGAAATTCAAGGAGCTGGAATCGGCCCTGCTGCCACGCGTGCTGGATCAGGTTGACCTGGATGTGATCAACACCAACTACGCCCTGGAAGCCGGCCTGAACCCGGCGAAAGACGCGCTGATCATCGAAGACGCCAAGTCGCCATACGTGAACTTCCTGGTGGCCCGCCCGGACAACAAGGACAGCGACGCTATCCAGAAGCTGGCCAAGGCCCTGACCAGCCCGGAAGTCAAAGCCTTCATCGAGAAGAAGTACAACGGCGCGGTCGTGCCGGCGTTCTGATCGAGCGGTAAAACCCCTTCAAGGTTTCAACGCCGATGGCTTGCATAGCGTCGGCGTTTTTTTATATCTGGCATTTGGAATACGGTAAAAACTGTGGGAGGGGGCTTGCTCCCGATAGCGGTGTATCAATAACAGATGAGCTGACTGACACACTGCTATCGGGAGCAAGCCCCCTCCCACATTTGATTTTCATCTCATATTCGATTTTCGGTGGTTTAGAGACCCCGGCTATTGATCGCCCGACGCAACGCCACCAACCATTTCACCAACTCCTGCGGATCAATCGGTTTCGCTTTGTTCATGGTTCAATCCTTCGAAAAGCAGACCCCCCAACCATAGCCGTCACCCGCCAATCCCGCGAATTCCGAGGTTATCTTTTTGGGTGATATCAATATGCTATTTTGGTATTTAAATTTTACTTTTTATACCTTTAAAGTTCGCGCTACCCGACGTTACCCACGTCGGAACGGACTGCGCTCGCGGCATTACCCATGCGGCGATATGGACTACCCATGACCTTCGATTTCGCTTTTATCCTCAGCACCTTGCCGGCGTTTCTGAACGCCGTGGGGGTGACGCTGCAAGTGGGCCTGATCGCCATTGCCACCTCACTGCTGGTGGCACTGATCAACGCCGCGCTGCTGGTGTTTCGCACGCCCTACCTGTCGCGCCTGGTGGCGCTGTACGTGGAGCTGGCGCGTAACACACCGCTGCTGATCCAACTGTTCTTCGTGTACTTCGCCTTGCCGGCCCTGGGTTTGAATATCTCCGGGTTCTGGGCGGCGATCATCACCATGACCTTTCTCGGCGGTGCCTACCTCACCGAAGTGCTGCGCGCCGGGGTGGAAGCGGTGCCGCTGGCACAGATCGAGTCGGGCAAGTCCATCGGCCTGTCCGACTGGCAGTTACTGCGCCATGTGATCCTGCCCCAGGCCGGCATCCTCAGCCTGCCGGCGCTGTTCGCCAATTTCATCTTCCTGCTCAAGGAAACCACCGTGGTGTCCGCCGTGGCGGTGCCGGAAATTCTCTACACCACCAAGAGCTACATCGCTCTCTACTACAAAACCTACGAGATGCTCGCCGTGCTGACGCTGATTTGCGTGCTGTTGTTCCTGCCGCTGTCGCTGCTGCTCAGCCGCCTGGAAAGGAGGCTCCAGCATGGCCAGTTCGGGTCTTGAATTGTTGTGGGTGTCGTTGCCGCAACTGGGCAAGGGCGCTGCACAAACCCTGTCGATTTCTTTCCTGAGCATCGCCTTCAGTACGGTGGGCGGTGTGTTGTATGGCGTGTTGCGCACGCTGAACAGCAAGCTGATCAACGCCGTGCTGCGGGTGTATCTGGAGCTGTTCCGCGCCATTCCGGTGCTGGTGTGGTTGTACCTGTTGTTCTTCGGGATGCCGATTTTCTTTGGCTTGAGCATCCCCAGCTTCTGGTGCGCGGTACTGGTGCTGTCGCTGTGGGGTGCCAGCGAGGTGGGCGAGGTGGGCGAGGTGGTACGCGGCGCCCTGCACTCGCTGCCCCGTGGCCAGCGTGAAGCCGGCTTGTCGATTGGCCTGTCGGACCCGCAGCTCTACGGTTATGTGCTGCTGCCCCAGGCCCTCAAGCGTATGACGCCGCCGACCATCAACGTCTACACGCGCATCATCAAGACCAGTTCCCTGGCGGTGTTGATCGGCGTGGTGGACGTGATCAAGGTCGGCCAGCAAATCATCGAGCGTACCTATGAGTCTGTGTTGATCTACGGCGCGCTGTTCCTGTTCTTCTTCTTTATCTGCTACCCGTTGTCGGCTGCCTCCAAGGTGCTGGAACGGCGCTGGGCCCAAGCATGAGCGCATTGATCGAGTTTCAGGGTTTCAACAAATTCTTTGGCGAGCAGCAGGTGCTCAAGGGCATCGACCTGAGCGTGCACAGCGGCGAGGTGGTGGTGATCCTCGGCCCCAGCGGCTGCGGCAAAAGCACCTTGCTGCGCTGCCTCAATGGGTTGGAAGTCGCCCACAGCGGCAGCCTGCGCTTTGCAGGGAAAGAGCTGCTGGATAAAACCACCGACTGGCGCCAGGTGCGCCAGGACATCGGCATGGTATTCCAGAGCTACCACCTGTTCCCGCACATGAGCGTGCTCGACAACATCCTGCTCGGCCCGCTCAAAGTGCAAAAGCGCGACCCCCGTGAAGCGCGTGCCCAGGCCGAAAAACTACTTGAACGCGTGGGCCTGGCCGACAAGCGCGACGCCTTCCCGCGCCAGCTCTCCGGCGGGCAGCAGCAACGCATCGCCATCGTCCGCTCGTTGTGCATGAACCCGCAGGTCATGCTGTTTGACGAAGTCACCGCCGCCCTCGACCCGGAGATGGTCAAGGAAGTGCTGGAGGTGATCCAGGGCCTGGCCCGCGAGGGCATGACCCTGCTGATCGTCACCCATGAAATGGCCTTCGCCCGCGCCGTCGCCGACCGCGTGGTGTTTATGGAGGCCGGCCGCATCCTCGAACACAACACCCCCGAGGCATTCTTTACGAACCCGCAAACCGCACGCGCGCAGCAGTTCCTGGAGAAGTTCTCCTTTGTTTCAACACTGCCCAAAAAGATCAAGGAACTGGAACTGATATGAAAAAGTTACTGCTGCCACTGTTGGCCGTCGCCTTGCTGGCCGGCTGCGATAAAAAGGCCGAAGAGCCGGTTAAACCTGCGGCTGTCAGCTACATCGATAAAATCAAGGCGCGCGATAAGCTGATTGTCGGCGTGTTCACCGACAAACCGCCGTTCGGCTTTGTGAATGAGGCCGGTCGCTACGTCGGCTTCGATACCGACATCGGCCGCCAATTCGCCAAGGACCTGCTGGCCGACGAGAACAAAGTCGAATTCGTCGCGGTGGAGCCGGCCAGCCGTATTCCGTTCCTGCAAAGCGACAAGGTCGACCTGATCCTCGCCAACATGACCGTCACGCCGGAGCGCAAGGAAGCGGTGGACTTCACCAACCCCAACCTGAAAGTCGCGGTACAGGCCCTGGTGCCGAATAACAGCGCGGTCAAAAGCCTGAACGACCTGGCCACCCGTACCACCATTGTCACCACCGGCACCACTGCCGATATCTGGCTGACCAAGAACCACCCGGATTGGAAACTGCTCAAATTCGAGAAAAACTCCGAGTCGCTGCAAGCGCTGTCGGCCGGGCGTGGCGATGCCTATGCGCAGGACAATCTGGTGCTGTTCAGCTGGGCCAAGCAGAACCCTGGCTACCGTGTGCTGGAAGAAAAACTCGGCGACGAAGCACCGATTGCGCCAGCGGTGAAGAAGGGCAATATCGAACTGCGCGACTGGGTGAATGCCGAGTTGGCGAAGTTGGGCGAAGAAAAGTTTTTGCTCAAGCTGTACGACCAATATGTGCGTAAAGAGCTGAGCGATGAGACCAAGCCTGAGAGTGTGATTGTTGAAGGCGGTAAATGGCAGGGCTGACTCCCAACTGATCTTATACCGCTATCGGGAGCAAGCCCCCTCCCACATTTTTATTTGTGAATACATTCAAATGTGGGAGGGGCTTGCTCCCGATGAGGCCGGCCCGGTCAGCCCTTATTCCGGCCACTGCCACGCCGGCGCATCCAGAATCCCCTGCCCGACGATCTGCGTCTCGCCCATCACCTTCTCCAGCACAATCGAATTGCACGCCTCATCCTGCTGCAACGCTGCAATCAACCGACTGGCATGGGACACCACCCATACCTGGCACTGCTGTGACGCCTGGATGATCAAGCGCGCCAACGCCGGCAGCAGATCCGGATGCAGGCTGGTTTCCGGTTCGTTGAGCACCATCATGGTTGGCGGTCTTGGCGTCAGCAGCGCGGCGATCAGCAGCAGGTAGCGCAAGGTGCCGTCCGACAGTTCGGCCGCCGACAACGGCCGCAGCAAACCCTCTTGATAGAGCTCAATGGCGAAGCGTCCACCCTGCAAGGGCTCGATATTCAACCGCGCCCCAGGAAACGCATCACTCACTGCGCGCTGCAACGCTTCGGGGTCACCGATTTCGCGAATGGTCTGCAACGCGGCGGCCAGATCGCGGCCATCGTGATGCAGCACCGGCGTGCGCGTGCCCAGTTGGGGTTGGCGCACCGGTGCATCCACATCGCTGCGAAAGTGATCATAAAAACGCCAGCCGCGGATACTTTCGCGCAGCAGCAGCACTTCCGGCGAACCGCGCAGGCTGCCGACCTGGTCAAAAAGGCTGTGGTAGTTCGGGGTGTGCTGGGCCAGTACGTCCCAGGCACGGCCATCGCGGGCGCGCACCATAGGGCCCGAGCGTTGCACCAACAGGCTGGCCGGGCGGTAGAGGTGGCCGGCCCAGATGCACTCTTTTTTCACCTCCGGGTCCAGGGAGAAGTAGGACAGGGTCTTCTCCGGCAGGCCGAGGGAGATCGCGTAGCTGAAATCTTCGCCGGCAAAGCCCAGGCGCAAGCGCTTCACGCCGTGACGCACGATGGGCTCCACCGGCACATCGCCGTTGCGCATGCGTCGACTGATGGTTTCCGGGCCAGCCCAGAAGGTCGAGTCCAGACCGCCCTCACGGGCCAGTGCATTGATCACCCCGCCCTGTGCGGTTTCGGCCAGCAGGCGCAACGCTCGGTAAAGGTTGGACTTACCACTGCCATTGGGTCCGGTCACCAGATTCAAGCGACCCAGGGGCACCACCAATTTATTGATTGAGCGGTAATTGGCCACCGCGAGGGTTTTGAGCATGAGCATTCAGTCGGTTTGGGAACCCTTGGAGTATGGGAGTCTCCATGCAGATAAGGAACCCTGAACTAAGCTCACAGTCGCATACACACTGGCACAATCGCATCGCGCAAAAGGAGCCTGCATGGGCGGTCGTATTTGCACTTGTATTTTCGGATTTGGCTTGTTGATGCTGCTGAGCGCGTGCGGTCAGGAAAAGACCGAGCCCAAGCAGCATTCACGCGTTTTTGTGCAAACCGTGCAGCCGGCGGATTTCGCCGCGGCCGTCACGCTGACCGGGGATATCCAGGCCCGCGTGCAAACCGATCTGTCGTTTCGCGTGGGTGGCAAGATCATCCAGCGCATGGTGGACGTGGGCGACCGCGTCAGCGCCAGGCAAGTGCTGGCCAAGCTCGACCCCAAGGATTTGCAGACCAACGTCGATTCCGCCCAGGCCCAGGTGGTGGCCGAGCAGGCGCGGGTCAAGCAGACGGCTGCGGCCTTTGTGCGCCAGCAAAAACTCCTGCCCAAGGGCTACACCAGTCGCAGCGAATACGATTCGGCCCAGGCCGCCTTGCGCAGCAGCCAAAGTGCGCTGGCCGCGGCGCAGGCCCAACTCGCCAACGCCCGCGAACAACTGGGCTATACCGCGTTGATCGCCGAAGCCCCCGGTGTGATCACCGCGCGCCAGGCCGAGGTCGGCCAGGTGGTGCAGGCCACCGTGCCGATCTTCAGCCTGGCCCGCGATGGCGAGCGCGATGCGGTGTTCAACGTCTATGAGTCGCTGCTGGTGGAACCGCCGACCGACGCGCCGATCACCGTCAGCCTGCTGGATAACCCTGCGATCACGGCCCAAGGCAAAGTGCGGGAAGTCACCCCCGCCGTGGCCGCCAACACCGGCACCGTGCAAGTGAAGATCGCTCTGCAAGCCTTGCCCAAGGGCATGGAGTTGGGCTCGGTGGTGAGCGCCACCGCCAATGGGCCGGCCAAACCGAGCATCGAATTGCCGTGGTCGGCACTCACCAAGGACCTCAGCGAACCTGCTGTGTGGCTGGTGGACGGTGACGGCAAGGCGCAACTGCACAAGGTCAGCGTGGCGCGCTACCTGACCGGTAAAGTCATCATCGGCGACGGCCTCAAGGGCGGCGAAAAAGTCGTGGTGGCCGGTGGGCAATTGCTGCACCCCGGCATGATCGTCGAGATCGCTCAGCCAGGAGCCCAGCCATGAAGCGCCTGACGGTGTTACTCGCGGCCAGTCTGTTGCTGGTCGCCTGTTCGAAGCAAGAACCGCCGCCCGAGCCCGTGCGCCCGGTGCTCTCCATGGAAGTGAAATCCGAAGACCAGGAAACCCTTGGCCGTTTCGCCGGCACCATCCAGGCGCGCTACGAAAGCAACCTGGGCTTTCGTGTGCCAGGGCGTATCGCCCGCCGCGCCGTGGATGTGGGCGCCGAAGTGGAGAAGGGCGCCTTGCTCGCGGTGCTGGATCCCACCGATCAACAAAACCAGTTGCGCGCCACCCAGGGCGACCTCGCCCGCGTCCAGGCGCAGTACATCAATGCCCAGGCCAACGCGCGGCGCCAGCAGGAATTGTTCAATCGCGGTGTCGGCGCCCAGGCCCAGCTGGATGTGGCCCAGACCGACCTGAAAACCACCCAGGCTAGCCTCGACCAGGCCCAAGCTTCGGTCAACCAGGCCAAGGATCAGCTCAATTACGCCGAACTGCGCACCGACCACGCCGGCATCGTCACTGCCTGGAACGCCGAGGCCGGCCAGGTGGTCAGCGCTGGCCAGCAAGTGGTGACCCTGGCCCGCCCGGACATCAAGGAAGCGGTGATCGATCTGCCCGCCGGCCTCGCCGAGCGCTTGCCGCCGGACGTGGTGTTCCTTGTTGCCGGGCAATTGGACCCCAGCGTCAACACCACCGCCATCGTGCGCGAGATCGAACCCCAGGCCCAGAGCGCCACGCGTACCCGGCGCGCGCGCCTGAGCCTGAGCGAGACGCCCGCCGCGTTTCGCTTGGGCACGGCGATCAGCGTGACCTTGAGCAGCGCCATCGCGCCGCGCCTTGAGGTGCCGGTCAGCGCCTTGCAGGAAGTCGACGGCAAGACCCGCATCTGGATTCTCGACACCCAGAGCCAGACCGTGCAACCGCGTGACGTCAGCGTGGTCAGCCGTGACACCAGCAACGCCTTGCTCAACGCCGGGGTCAAACCCGGCGAACGGATAGTCACCGCCGGCGTGAACAGCCTGAAACCCGGGCAGAAAGTCAAAATCGACGAGGACAGTCCGCGATGAAACGCAGCTTCAACTTATCCGACTGGGCCCTCAAACATCAGTCCTTCGTGTGGTACCTGATGTTCGTCGCGCTGCTGATGGGCGTGTTCTCGTACATGAACCTGGGCCGCGAGGAAGACCCCTCGTTCACCATCAAGACCATGGTCATCCAGACTCGCTGGCCGGGCGCGACCCAGGAAGAAACCCTCAAGCAGGTCACCGACCGCATCGAGAAAAAACTCGAAGAGCTCGATGCCCTCGATTACGTGAAAAGCTACACCCGGCCGGGTGAGTCCACGGTATTTGTGTTCCTCAAGGACACCACCAGCGCCAAGGCCATCCCGGAGATCTGGTACCAGGTCCGCAAGAAGATCGACGATATTCGCGGCAGCTTCCCCCAGGGCTTGCAAGGGCCATCGTTCAACGATGAATTCGGTGACGTGTTCGGCTCGGTGTACGCCTTTACCGGTGATGGTCTGTCCATGCGCCAGCTGCGCGACTACGTGGAGCAGGTCCGCGCCGAAATCCGCTCGGTGCCGGGGTTGGGCAAGGTCGAGATGATCGGCCAGCAGGACGAAGTGATTTACCTGAACTTCTCCACGCGCAAACTGGCGGCGCTGGGTGTGGATCAGCGCCAAGTGGTGCAGAGCCTGCAATCGCAGAATGCCGTGACGCCGGCCGGGGTGATCGAAGCCGGGCCGGAGCGGATTTCCGTGCGCACCTCGGGGCAGTTCGCCTCGGAGAAGGACTTGGCCAACGTCAATCTGCGTCTCAATGATCGCTTCTATCGGCTGGCGGATATCGCCGACATCAGCCGTGGCTACGTCGACCCGGCGCGGCCGATGTTTCGTTTCAATGGCAAGCCGGCCATCGGCTTGGCCATCGCCATGCAGAAGGGCGGCAATATCCAGTCGTTCGGCAAGGCCCTGCACACGCGCATGGATGAGCTGACCGCTGACCTGCCGGTGGGCGTCGGTGTGCACAAAGTGTCCGACCAGGCCGAAGTGGTGGAAGAGGCCGTCGGCGGCTTTACCAGCGCCTTGTTCGAAGCGGTGATCATCGTGCTGGTGGTGAGTTTTATCAGCCTGGGTATGCGTGCCGGGCTGGTGGTGGCGTGCTCGATCCCATTGGTACTGGCGCTGGTGTTCGTGTTCATGGAATACAGCGGTATCACCATGCAGCGGGTCTCGCTGGGCGCGTTGATTATCGCCCTCGGCCTGTTGGTGGACGACGCGATGATCACCGTGGAGATGATGATCACACGCCTGGAAAAAGGCGAAACCAAGGAACAGGCGGCCACTTACGCCTACACCTCGACGGCGTTCCCGATGCTCACCGGTACCTTGGTGACCGTCGCCGGTTTTGTGCCGATTGGCCTCAACGCCAGTTCGGCGGGCGAGTACACCTTCACCCTGTTCGCGGTCATCGCGGTGGCGATGCTGGTGTCGTGGGTGGTGGCGGTGCTGTTTGCGCCGGTGATCGGCGTGCATATCCTCAGCGCCAATGTGAAACCGCACAACGCCGAGCCGGGGCGCATTGGCCGGGTCTTCAATGGCGGCATGCTGTGGGCCATGCGCAACCGCTGGTGGGCCATCGGCATCACCGTGGCGCTGTTCGCGGCGTCGGTGTTCTCCATGCAGTTCGTGCAGAACCAGTTCTTCCCGTCGTCGGACCGCCCGGAAATCCTGGTCGACCTGAACCTGCCGCAAAACGCCTCGATCAACGAGACGCGCAAGGCCGTCGACCGCCTGGAAGCGATCATCAAGGACGACCCGGACATCGTCCGTTGGAGCACTTACATCGGCCAGGGCGCGATCCGTTTTTACTTGCCCCTCGATCAGCAATTGGAAAATCCCTACTACGCGCAACTGGTCATCGTGAGTAAGGGCCTGGAAGAACGCGGCGCCTTGATTGCGCGCCTGCAAAAACGCCTGCGTGATGATTTTGTCGGCATCGGCAGCTTTGTGCAGCCATTGGAAATGGGCCCGCCGGTGGGGCGTCCGATTCAATACCGGGTGTCCGGCAAAGACACCGACCAGGTGCGCAAACACGCCATCGAGCTGGCGACCATGCTGGATAAAAACACCCACCTGGGCGAGATCATCTACGACTGGAACGAGCCGGGCAAAGTGCTGCGTATCGACATCGCCCAAGACAAGGCGCGCCAACTGGGGCTGTCGTCGGAAGACGTGGCGCAGTTGATGAACAGCGTGGTCAGCGGTGCCTCGGTGACCCAGGTGCACGACGATATCTACCTGATCAACGTGGTTGGCCGCGCCGAAGACGCCGAGCGTGGCACCCCGGAAACCTTGCAGAACCTGCAGATCGTGACGCCCAACGGCGGCTCGATCCCGCTGCTGGCCTTCGCCACCGTGCGTTATGAGCTGGAGCAGCCGCTGGTGTGGCGCCGCGACCGCAAGCCGACCATCACCATCAAGGCGTCGGTGCGCGATGAGATGCAGCCGACGGACTTGGTGAAGCAACTCCAGCCGGATATCGACAGGTTCAGCGCGGGCCTGCCGGTGGGCTACAAAGTCGCTACCGGCGGCACCGTGGAAGAAAGCGGCAAGGCCCAGGGCCCGATTGCCAGCGTGGTGCCGTTGATGCTGTTCCTCATGGCGACCTTCCTGATGATCCAATTGCACAGCGTGCAGAAGATGTTCCTGGTGGCAAGTGTTGCGCCGCTGGGCCTGATTGGCGTGGTGCTGGCGCTGATCCCGACGGGCACGCCGATGGGCTTCGTGGCGATCCTGGGTATTTTGGCGCTGATCGGCATCATCATCCGTAACTCGGTGATCCTGGTGACGCAGATCCATGAATACGAGCTGGCAGGCTACACCCCGTGGGATGCGGTGGTGGAAGCGACCGAGCACCGGCGCCGACCGATCCTGCTCACGGCGGCTGCGGCGAGCCTGGGCATGATTCCTATCGCGCGTGAGGTGTTCTGGGGGCCGATGGCCTACGCGATGATCGGCGGGATCATCATTGCCACCTTGCTGACGCTGCTGTTTTTGCCGGCGCTGTATGTGGCCTGGTACAAGATTCGCGAGCCCAAGCAGGAGCAACAGCAAACCCGCGGTTAAAAATGTGGGAGGGGGCAAGCCCTAATGCCAGTCAGTTGAGGGACAACACTGTATCTGTGGCGAGGGAGCTTGCTCCCGTTGGGCCGCGAAGCGGCCCCGCTCTTTGTTTACAAAGAATGGGACTGCTGCGCAGTCCAACGGAAGCAAGCGCCCTCGCCACAGGTCACTTTTTACTCCTTCAAAGCCTTAACTGACTGGCATTAGGGCTTGCCCCCTCCCACATTTGTAATGCGTTGTCTCTAAGGTTTGCGCCACACGCTGGCCAACCATGGCTGCTGCTCACGCGGTAATCCGGCGGGGCGGTAGTAGTGCTCCAACTCCACAAACCCCGCCGTCGTCAGCAATGCCTGCCACGCCGCCAGGTCGTGATACGACCCATACCGTGGCCCATTCCAGCCTTCCTGGTTCTCACCCCGTGGGTTGGAGCTGAACAGCACGCCTCCAGGCTTCAACGCCGCGTGCAGTTGCTTGAGCACACGCGGCAGTTCCTGTTTGGGAATGTGAAACAGCACCGCGTTGGCGAAGATCCCGTCGAAGCGTTCGGCGGGCAATTCCAGTTTGAGAAAGTCCTGCTGCAACACCTCGCAGCCGCTGTCTTCGCGTGCCATCTGCGCAAAGCGCTCGGAGCCATCGAGGCCCACGGCAACGTGACCCATGCGGGTGAAGGTCTGCAAATCCCGCCCTGGCCCGCAGCCAAAGTCCAGCACGGTAAACGGTGGCGTGCCCTGGATATGCCGCAGCAACGCGTCGATGTTCTGGCTCACATCGTGGTCGCGGGTGCCTTCGCGAAAGTCCTCGGCCACCTTGTTGTAGTGGCCGAGGGTGGTGGAGGTGATCTGGTCGAGGTCGTCGGGTTTCAGGGTCATGACGGGCAATACCGAATGCGGAGATGGCCCGACTATACCTTGTGGAGCTCAGCGCTTGTTCAGCACCCGCGCCAGGCGATCGCCGCCCAGTTGAATCACCGCCACCAACACCACCAGCAGCACAATCACTGTGAGCATGATCTGCGTATCGAAGCGCTGGTAGCCGTAGCGGTAGGCTATGTCGCCCAAGCCACCGGCGCCAATCGCGCCGGCCATGGCCGACGAGTTGATCATGGTCACCAGGGTGATGGTGAACCCGCCGACAATCCCCGGCAGCGCCTCGGGCAACAGCACATGCCAGATAATGTGCCAGCGCCGGCAACCCATGGCTTGCGCGGCTTCGATCAGGCCGTGGTCGACCTCGCGCAGGCTAACCTCGGCAATGCGCGCGAAGAACGGCGTGGCGGCGATGGTCAGCGGTACAACGGCCGCCCACACGCCATAGGTGGTGCCGACGATCAGGCGGGTGAACGGGATCAGCGCCACCATCAGGATCAGAAATGGAATCGAACGGAACAGATTGACGAACGCCCCCAGCACGCGGTTCAACGCCGGTGCCTGGTAGATGCCGCCCTTGTCGCTGGTGACCAGAAACACCGCCAGCGCAATCCCCACCAGCAACGCGATCAGCGACGACACGCCGACCATCAACAAGGTATCGATGGCGCCCTGTACTAAACGATCAAACCACATAGCCCAGCACCTCCACCTGTTGTGCCCAGTTCGCCGCGCGCGTGCGCAATTCCTCGGCGCTGTGTGTTGAGCCATTCACCGCCAGCAACAGTTGCCCAAGCGCATGCCCCTGGATACGTTCCACACCGCCTTGCAGCAGGCGGACGCGCCCACCCAGGGCGCCGAACAGCGCGGCCAGGTCCGGTTCGTCGCGGCCATTGCCGGTGAGTTGCAGGCGCAGCACCACGGCCGCGTCAGGCGACGGCGGCGTGGGATGCAGACGGCTTTGCAGCTCTTGCGGCAGCCCATGTTGCAACGGTGCCAGCAGGGTTTTGCTGACGTCGTGCTGCGGGTTGCCAAACACTTCCCACACCGGGCCTTGCTCGACGATGTGCCCGTGCTCCAGCACCACCACGCGGTCGCAGATGTCGCGGATCACCGCCATCTCATGGGTGATCAACACAATGGTCAGGCCCAGACGCTGGTTGATCTCACGCAGCAGGCCGAGGATCGATTGCGTGGTTTCCGGGTCCAGCGCCGACGTGGCTTCGTCGCACAGCAGAATCTCCGGGTCGTGCACCAGCGCACGGGCGATGCCCACGCGTTGTTTCTGCCCACCGGAGAGTTGTGCCGGGTAAGCCTTGTGCTTGTCCTGCAAGCCCACCAGTTCCAGCAGTTCGCGCACCTTTTGTTCACGCTGGGGCTTGGGCACGCCGGCAACTTTGAGCGGTAGCTCAACGTTCTGCCGCACCGTCTTGGCCGACATCAGGTTGAAGTGCTGGAAGATCATGCCGATGCGTCGACGCAGCGCCACCAGGTGGTCTTCGTCAAAGTCGCCGATGTCCACTTGATCGATCAGCACACGCCCGCTGCTGGGTTGTTCCAGGCGGTTGATGGTGCGGATCAGCGAGGATTTCCCGGCGCCGCTGCGGCCGATGATGCCGAACACTTCACCGCGCTGGATCGCCAGGTCGATGCCTTGCAGCGCGTGCACCTGGCCGTCGTAGGTTTTGCCCAGATTGATAAAGCGCACGTGGGCACGGTTCAAGTCCGGATGCAGTTCAGTCTGCTCGGCGTCCCTGGGCGCGGTGTCCAGGTCACGCAGTCGGGCGTTGGCGGCGCTCATTTTTTAGCTTCCCAACCGACCTGGTAGAGCTTGCCCAGGGATTTATCCAATGCCGCGCGCACCACTGGTGAATGCTGGTAGATGTCGACGAACTTGATCACGCGCGGGTCGGTTTTGCTCTTGGGCTGGATCACGAACTGGATCACGTATTCCGGGTGGTCGAGGCCATCGAACAGTAGCGCCGATTCGGCATCGAAGGTCTTGGACAGGCGGATGTATGCCGGGTAGCCCTGCACCAGGTCGGCGTCGTCATAGGCGCGCACCAGTTGCACGGCTTCCACTTGCAGGATCTTGATCTTTTTCGGGTTGGCGACGATGTCTTCTTCGGTGGCCTTGTAGCCTACGCCCGGCTTGAGCGTGATCAGCCCGGCCTTGGCCAGCAGTTGCAGGCCGCGACCGCTGTTGATCGGGTCGTTGGCAATCGCCACGCTGGCGCCTTCGGGCAGGTCGTTGAAGCTTTTGTACTTCTTCGAATACAGCCCGACGTTGTTGATGATGCCCGGCGCGAACGGCACCAGGTCAAACCCGGCGGCGGCCTTGGCGTTTTCCAGGAAGGGGATGTGCTGGAAGTAGTTCACATCGATATCGCCGGCCGCCAGGCTGACGTTGGGCGCGATCCAGTCGGTGAACTCCACCAGTTCGACCTTCAGGCCTTGCTTGTCGGCTTCGGCCACGGCGGCTTCCAGGGGAATCGCGAAGGCGGCGGTGGTACCGACCTTGAGCGGCGCGTCAGCGGCGAACACCGCCGAGCTGAACAGACCGAGGGCCATGGCCAGTGCTTTGACTGGGTGAGAGAGCAGTATTTTTTTCATGGTTGATTTCCAGTCATAAGTTATTAGTGCAAGCCGTGGAGATTCAATGTTTCTGATCAGCGTCGGTAAGTTGAGCCGGTGTGTTGTTCGGGTAATCGCGCCGTGCCATGAAAGACTTTTTCGCGCAGCGTTCCGGACGCATATTCGGTCTTGTACGACCCGCGCCTCTGCAACTGCGGCACCACCAGGTCGATAAAATCCACATAGCTTTCCGGCGTCACGATGCGCGTCAGGTTGAAGCCATCCAGGCCGGTCTCGCTGATCCAGGACTCCAGCTCATCGGCCACCTGCTCGGGCGAACCCACCAGGGTGATATAGCGCCCGCCCAGAACGTGCTGTTCGAGCAATTTGCGCCGGGTCCAGTCATTGTTCTGCAGGTTCTTGGTGGCCGACTGGATGGCGTTGCTCTTGACGTACTGGATCGGTTCGTCCAGCGCGTACTGGGCAAAATCAATCGCGGTGGACGCCGAGAAATGCGCCACGCCGGCCTCTGCGCTGGCGTAGCTCAAGTACTCGGCGTGCTTGGCCCAGGCCAGTTCCTCGGTGGCGGCGACGATCACGTTAAGGCCCATGAACAGCTTGATGTCGTCCGGGTTGCGCCCGGCCTCGACCGCGCTGGCGCGTACTTTGTCCACTTGTACCTTGGTCGCGGCCTTGTTCTGCCCGCTGATGAACACGCACTCGGCATGTCGCCCGGCGAACAGCAAACCGCGGTCCGAACTGCCGGCCTGGAACAGCACCGGCGTACGCTGCGGCGAGGGTTCGCACAGGTGATAACCCTGCACCTGGTAGAACTCGCCGTGGTGCTGCACCTTGTGCACCTTGCCTGGTTGCGCGTAGACCCGTTGCGTCGGGTCGTTGATGACGGCGTCGTCTTCCCAGCTGCCTTCCCAGAGCTTGTACAGCACCTCCAGGTACTCATCGGCCTGGTCGTAGCGCCGATCATGTTCGACCTGTTCGGTGAGGCCCATGGCCTTGGCGGCGCTGTCGAGGTAGCCGGTGACGATGTTCCAGCCCACCCGGCCACGGCTCAGGTGATCCAGCGTGGACATGCGCCGGGCGAACAGGTACGGCGGCTCATAGGTGAGGTTGGCGGTGAGGCCGAAACCGAGGTTTTTGGTCGCGGCGGCCATCGCTGAAACCAGCAGCAACGGATCGTTGACCGGCAGTTGGATCGACTTCTTGAGCGGCACGTCGATGGAGTTCTGATAGACGTCGTACACGCCGACGATGTCGGCGATGAACAAACCGTCGAACAGCCCGCGCTCCAGGGTTTGCGCCAGGTCGGTCCAGTACTCGATGGTTTTGTACCGGGTCGAGGTGTCCCGTGGATGGGTCCACAATCCGTGGTTGATATGCCCGATGCAATTCATGTTGAAAGCATTGAGCAGGATCTTTTTTTTGGTTTTCAAAGGCTGCGCCATCAGATCGTCCCCCGCAGCGGCGGGTGTTCATCGTTGAGGTAGTAATTGCCCACGGCGTGGTACTTCCAGCGCACCGGGTCATGCAGGGTGTGCACGCGCGCATTGCGCCAGTGGCGGTCCAGGCCATGCTCGGCCAGGGTCGCCTGGCTGCCGGCGAGTTCGAACAGGGTGCTGCCGGCGGCCAGAGAGATTTCGGTGCTCAAGGCGCGGACTTCGGCCACGGCAATCGAGGCGGCGGCGACGCTTTGGGCATTGCTGTCGGCTTGGGCCAGGTCAAGAAATTCACCGGCGCGCTCCAGCAAGGCTTCGGCGGCGTGCAGGCGGATGCTCAGGTGGCCGAAGCTCTTGAGCGTCAGTGGGTCTTCGGTGGCCTGGTCGCTGCCGGAGTCGATCCACGGACGGGTCTTGGTGCGCACGAAGTGCAGCGCATCCTCAAAGGCGGCGCGGGCGATACCGGTGTCGATGGCGGCATGGAGGATCTGTGCCAGCGGGCCGACGGTGGTCGGGCGTTCGAAGGCGCTCTGAAAGGGGATCACGTCGTGGGCGGCGACCCACACGTTATCGAACACCACCGAACCGCTGCCGGTGGTGCGCTGGCCGAAGCCGCTCCAGTCGTCGATCACGCTCAGGCCTGCGCTGTCGCGCGGCACGAAGGCCAGTTGCTGCACGCCGTGTTCATCCACCACCGAGGTGGGGATGCGCTGCGCGTAGAGCGCGCCGGTGGCGTAGAACTTGCGGCCGCTGATACGGAATCCGTCGCCGTCGCGGGTCAGTGTGGTGACGCGATCATGGGCGGTCTTGGTCCCCAGCTCCGCCAGGGCATTGCCGAAACGCTGGCCGGCGAGTACTTCGGCGTACAGGCGTCGTTGCTGCGCCGGGCTGCCGTTCACGCGCAGTACTTCCAGCGCATAGAAATGGTTTTGCGGGATCTGCCCCAGCGACGCGTCGGCCTGGGCGATCAGCGCGATGACCTTGGCCAGGGTGACGCTGGACACGCCGGCGCCGCCGAAGGCCTTTGGCACGCTGACGCCCCACAGGCCGGAGCGGGAAAACGCATCCAGCTCGGGCAGTGGCAGGCGCCGCTCGCGGTCGCGCTGGGCGCTGTCGCGACGCAAGTCTTCGGCCAGGTCGCTGGCGACAACGAGGGCGTGTTCATCGCTGGTGATGACCGCGACGTTTGCAGAGAAAGTCATGTGTGTTCTCCAGAATCTCGTGGAAAAGTGTTCTGGTCGGTCAGATCCAGGAATGGCGAGCCGGCAGCGTGCCGTTCAACCGATAGGCGCCGATTGCGTGGTATTTCCAGCGCACCGGGTCATGCAGCGTGTGCACCCGGGCGTTGCGCCAGTAACGGTCGAGGTTGAATTCGGCGAGGGTGGCGCGGCTGCCGGCCAGCTCGAAAAGCTTTTCGCTGACCAGCAACGACACTTCGGTGGTCAGCACTTTGGCCTCGGCCACCGCGATGGATGCACGGGCCGCGGACTGCGCGGTGATCGGCGCGGCGCTGACCTGGTCCAGCACCTGGCCGGCCTTGCGCAACAGCGCTTCGGCGGCGTGCAGTTCGATCTTCAGCCTGCCGATGTCGGCGATCACATACAGGTCATCGCTGGCGCGTTCGACCTTGGCGTCGATCCATGGCCGTGAACGTTCGCGCACGAA
This sequence comes from Pseudomonas sp. FP597, assembly GCF_030687435.1. NCBI lineage: Bacteria > Pseudomonadati > Pseudomonadota > Gammaproteobacteria > Pseudomonadales > Pseudomonadaceae > Pseudomonas > Pseudomonas sp. FP597. The sequence continues at coordinate 275,455 of NZ_CP117432.1, forward strand.
GGCGAGGGTGTCATCCAGCGCACCACGGGCGATGCCGGCATCGATGGCGGCCTGGATCAATTGCGAGACGGCGCCCTGGATGTTCGGGCTTTCGCCGATGCGCCAGTTGTCGACCACCAGTTCGGCGTCCACCGGCACTCGGTCCAGCAGCACGGTGCCGCTGGCGGTGGTGCGTTGGCCGAAGCCTGACCAGTCATCCACGATGCGCAGGCCTTGGGTGCCACGGCGCACAAAGGCCATGACCTGCTTGCCGTCATCGTTCAACGCCTTGATCGCCACCCAATGGGCAAACAGGGCGCCGGTGGAGTAGAACTTCTGGCCGCTGACCACATAACCATCGCCCTGGGCGGTGATGCGCGCCTTGAGCTGCAGGGTGTTTTTGGTGCCGCGCTCCGGGCCGCCGTTGCCGATGCGCCAACCGTCGAGCACGCTCTGGAACAGCTGCTTTTTCTGGCGTTCGGTGGCAGTGCCCTGCAACAGGTGCAGGATGCCGAAATGGTTCTGCGGGATCTGCCCGAGGGCCGGGTCTGCCGCGCTGATGATCGCGAACACCTCGGCCAGGGTCACGAACGAAACCTGTGGGCCGCCGTACTCGCGGGGGATGGAAATACTGCCCAGCCCACTGCGGGTGAACTGTTCAAGCTGCGCCCACGGCAACTGGCGTTGCTGGTCGCGCTTGGCGGCCTGCAGGCGTGCGGCCTGGGCCAGCGCATGGGCTGCGTCGAGCGCCTCTGCATCGTTGCGCAGCACGGTGGCCGGCAACAGCAGGGGGGCGATATCCAGATCACTCTGGGGGGGTGTTAGAGCCAAGTTAGACATCAGCGCCGCTCCTTGGCTGCACGTAATGCCCTGGCGTTGTGCACCGGGGTAATCCTGACCATACCGACCTCGCATTCAATGAAATAAAAACAGAAAAATCAGAGATGTCCGGTGGTCCGGTTTATATACCCTAAACGTGTTAAATAATTAAATAAACTAACTTTTGGGAATATACATAGAAGGACGATCACCCTGGTTCGCAGGGGGAGCCGAGAGGGCGGGGTTGATACACCGCCGCGGCCTGGGCCGGGCGCGTTGGCGCGCACGCGGCAATACGGAGCATGCGGGCCGGCGCCCAGCGCGAATTGTTGCCGACGCGGTCCAGGATGCAGTAAGTCACCTCCAGCCGGCAGTCGTCGCCAGCGTCGACAATCACGCTCGAAGGCACCCAGACCTGCACCGCCATGCCAACCGCTTTGGCCTGGATCCTGGGCAAGTCCATACGTATGTCACCCCAGCGCAATGTGATGGCGTCGCCGCGCGTCATGTTCAGGTACGGGCCGATGGTCAGCGGGATACCCCGCTGCACCTGGCGACTGTTGACGCCATAACGGCGGATGGTTTCGGGCAGGCCGACAGGGGCAAGGTTCTGGTTCTCATCGCCGCACAACGCCGCAGGTTGGCCGCCCGGGTAGTTGGTCTTGACCCGCACCGTGGTCACCGCCGAGCGCGCGGGGCCATAGCCTATCTGCATGACCTGGTAGTGAATCCGCGCCTGGCCATCCTGCACAAAGCTTTCCGGCACGCGCAGGTGGGTGGCCGTGCCGACTTTGCCCGCGGTCACTCGGCGCGAGGCAGCAAAGCAGTTGTTCCAGAACAGCTCGATCAGGTCGCCCTCATCCATGCCGGGGTAGGGGGCGATGTCGACTTGCAACTGGGTGGCGGCCAGGGCATTGATGCCGTTTCGAAGGGCCTGGGGCAGCGTCGGTGCGGTGAGCATCGCCGGGGTTTCAGTGCGCGTCATAAGTAATCTCCTTGATGCAGCCAGCAGCCATCGTTCCAGCCCTTCGGCGCGGGTGCGCGCAGGGGCTGAAAGGAACGATTCAGTGAGTAGCCGGGATAGGATCCAATCCTCTGGGCGTTAGATAAGAGCGTTGGCGCGGGGGCGTCAATGGCGGCCAAGGGCTAAACGGCGAGTTGGAGAAGATTCAGAAGGTTCTGACTGGGCCGGGGCGTTTCAGACGCAGATGGCGGGATGTTTTACAGTGTGGAATGAGGACTTCCTGTAGGAACGCGCTTGTGTGGGAGCATGCCTGTCGACACGACATCCGTAGCAGCTGTCGAGCCCTGGCGAGGCTGCGTTTGCGGCGTGCCTGACACACCGCCGACGCAGCCTCGCAGGGCTCGACAGCTGCTACTCGGAGGCGCTTCAGTGGGCGAGGAATTTGCTCAAAAACTGCCGGGTGCGTTCTTCCCTGGGGTTGGCAAACAGCGCCTTGGCTTCGCCCTGTTCGACGATCACGCCCTTGTCGAAGAAGATCACCCGGTTGGCCACGTCCCGGGCAAAGCTCATTTCGTGGGTGACGATGACCATGGTGCGGTTCTCTTCGGCCAGGCTGCGGATGGTCGCCAGCACTTCGCCGACCAGTTCCGGGTCCAGCGCCGAGGTGGGTTCATCGAACAGAATCACCTCGGGCTCCATGGCCAATGCGCGGGCGATCGCCACGCGCTGTTGCTGGCCTCCGGACAGGCGTCGTGGATAGGCGTTTTCCTTACCCGCCAGGCCAACCCTGGCCAGCAGGGTGCGACCCAATGCGAGGGCGGCCTCGCGTGGCATCTTCTTGACCACGGTGGGGCCTTCGATGACGTTTTCCAGCGCGGTGCGGTGTGGGAACAGGTTGAAGTTCTGGAACACAAAGCCCACATGCTGGCGCAAGCGCCGCACCAGGCTTTGCTGCTGGTTGAGCGGTTTGCTGCCGTCAATCTGGATGTCGCCCACCTTGATGCGACCGCTGGTGGGTTCTTCGAGGAAGTTGAGGCAGCGCAGGAAGGTGGTCTTGCCGGAACCGCTGGGGCCGATGATGGCGACGACTTCGCCTTCCTTGACCTCAAGGTCGATGCCGTTGAGCACCACCTGACCGTTGAATTGTTTGGTCAGCTTTTCAACCACGATCATGCTTCAAGGCTCCAGGTCATGCCGGTTGACCCGGTCTTCCAGACGATTTTGAAAATACGCCAGGATGCTCGCCAGCACCCAATAGATCAGGGCGGCGGACAGATACATGGTGAAAATTTCGAAGGTGCGCGCCGACACCAGTTGCGCCTGGCGAAACAGCTCGGGCACCTGGATCGTGGCGGCCAGCGCCGTGTCCTTGACCAGCGAAATAAAGCTGTTGCCCAACGGTGGCAGGGCAGTGCGCATGGCCTGCGGCAGGATGGCCCGGCGCAGGGTTTGCGCGCGGGTCATGCCGATGCTGGCGGCGGCTTCCCACTGGCCGCGCTCGATGGAGGCGATGGCGGCCCGCAGGATTTCACAGGCGTAGGCGGCCATGTTCAGCGAAAAACCGATCATGGCCGCCGGGATCGGATCCAGCTCGATGCCCACTTGCGGCAAGCCGTAGTAGATCAAAAACAGCTGTACCAGCAAGGGCGTGCCGCGAAAGAACGACACGTAGACGCGGGCGGGCAAGCGCAGCAGCTTGAAGCGCGACAGGCGCATCAAGGCCAGGCCGAAGCCCAGCAGCAAACCGAAAAACATCCCGCCCAGGCTCAGGATCACCGTGTAATACGCGCCCTTGAGCAGAAAGGGCGCGGAGTCCAGCGCGAGTTGGAAACTTGCTTCCATTATTGAGTGACGTCAGCGTTGAAGTACTTCTCGGAGAGCTTCTTCAAAGTGCCGTCGGCGCGCAGCTTGTCGAGGGCCTTGTTCACCGCGTCCAGCAGCTCAGGCTCGCCTTTGCGCAGGGCGATACCGGATTCCTGACGCGAGAAGGCGTCGCCGGCAGCCGCGGTGTCCGGGGCTTTCTTGGCGTATTCCAGAGCGGCCAGGCGGTCGATCAGGATGGCGTCGATACGGCCGACTTTCAGGTCCTGGAACTTGGTCGGGTCATCGTTATAGGTCTTGATGATGGCTTTGGGTTGGTTGTCCTTGAGCCATTGTTCGTAGTTGGTGCCCAGGCCTACGCCGACTTTCTTGCCGGCCAGGTCGTCGGCGGTCTTGATGGTATCGACGTTTTTCTTCAGCACCAGTGCCTGGATACCGGAGACGGTGTAAGGCTTGGAAAAGTCGTACTTCTTCTTGCGCTCTTCAGAAATGGTCACCTGGTTGACCACCGCGTCCAGACGTTTGGATTCCAGGGCCGCGAGGATGCCGTCCCATGGTGTGGCCTGCAGCTTGACCTTCACGCCCAGCTCCTTGGCCAGGGCTTCGGACAACTCCACTTCGAAACCGCTGAGCTTGCCGCTCTCATCGACGAAGCTGAACGGCGGGTAGGTGCCTTCCAGGCCGATCTTGATCTCGCCGGCCTTCTTGATGTTGCCCAGTTGCTCACCGGCAACCGCCTGGCCCAGCCACCCGGCGCCGAGCGCCAGACCCAATGTGCCAACCAGCAATGTGCGACGGAATGCAGAAATAGTCATGAAGAGCCCCTGTGTTTTTATGTTGAGCGAAGCAGGTGACGCGGTAGGCGTATCCTGCCTTAAAGCGCGAAGCGCGTCTTCGCCTTCGGCGCGATGATAAAGGCGGTTTTTAAGACTTGAAAATAATATAAATCTTAATTCATATTCTTTTTATGAATATGAAGAAGGTCCATTCAGCCCGCGTTTATTCAGTTGAAAACCGAGTCATAAGCAAACAACGCCGGCGTCCCACCGGTGTGCAGGAAAATGATTGGCCCATCTTCAAAGCGTTGACGCCCGATGCCGTCCAGCAGACCGGCCATGGCCTTGCCCGTATAGACCGGGTCCAACAGCAGGCCTTCCTGGCTGGCCAACAGTTTGATCGCGGCCAAGGTGCCGGCGTTCGGTTCGCCATAGCGCGGGCCGAAGTATTCGTCCCACAGGATCACCTTGAACGCTTCGGGAATGTCCACACCCAGCAACTCGGCCGTGCGCTCGGCCAGCCCCTGCACTTTCGGGCGCTGGGCTTCGTCGGTGCGCGACACGGTGATGCCCACCACTGGCAGATTCGGCAGCGCTTCGCTCAACGCCAGTGCCAGGCCGCTGTGGGTGCCGGCGCTGCCGGAGGCCAGGACCACCGCAGCGAATTCCAGGCCGCTGTCTTCGATCTGCGCGGCCAGCTCCAGGCCCGCACGCACATACCCCAACGCACCGAGGGCATTGGAGCCACCGATGGGCACCAGGTAAGGCTTCTTGCCGCTGCTGCGCAGGCGATCGGCGAGAGCGTTGAGCTGGTCGTCGACGTTGTCGAGGTTTTCCACCAGCTCCACCTTGGCGTCGAACAACTCCAGCAGCAGGCGGTTGCCGTTGTGCAGGTAGTTGGCGTCGTCGGTGTCGGTGGGGTTTTCCAGCAGGGCGGCGCAGCCCAGGCCAAGCTTGGCCGCCAGTGCGGCGGTCTGGCGTACGTGGTTGGACTGGATGGCGCCGGCGGTCACCAGGGTGTCGGCGCCCTGGGCGATGGCATCGGCCGCCAGGTATTCGAGTTTGCGCAGCTTGTTGCCGCCCATGGCCAGGGGCGTAGTGTCATCGCGCTTGACGTAAATGTCCCGGCCCAGCCAGGTCGACAGCCGTTCGAGTTTTTCCAGGGCAGTGGCGCCGCCCAGCAGTTCCAGACGGTTAAAGCGGTCGAGCTGTTGCTTGATCATGGCTACGCACGGTTGTTGAAGGGATGGAGCGACTATAGGCAGGCACTTTTCATCGGGCAACCGTCAATCGCTTATGCCCGATGGTTCTGAGCATCACACCATTGGTTCTTAAGGCCGGCCTGGGTGGATACCGTAAAGTGATGGGCATTTCGTCAGGAGTGAAAACCGTGAGTGAGCGTTCCAGTCATTGGCAATTACAGACCATCGTCAGCCAGCTGCGCGGCGCCCGTGACCAGTGGCGAACGCGCAATGGACGCTTGAGTGGCGAGCACGGCGGCCGGGAGTTGCCGTCGCGTGAAGCGGTGGCGCAGATCCTTGAAGCGTTGTGCGGTGCGCTGTTCCCGATGCGCCTGGGGCCGGTGGACTTGCGCGAAGAAAGTGAAGACTTCTACGTGGGCCATACCCTCGATGTGGCGCTCAATGCCTTGCTCGCCCAGGCCCGCCTGGAACTGCGCTACGCCGCGCGCCAGGGTGGCGAGGACGACAGCCGGATCGGCGCTCATGCCATCCGCCTGATCCAGGATTTCGCCCTGGCCTTGCCGTCGCTGCGCAGCCTGCTGGATACCGATGTATTGGCCGCCTACCACGGCGACCCGGCTGCGCGCAGCGTGGACGAAGTGCTGCTGTGCTATCCGGGGATCCTGGCGGTGATTCACCATCGCCTGGCCCATCACCTGTACCGCGCCGGCTTGCCGCTGCTGGCGCGGATCATCGCGGAAATCGCCCACTCGGCCACCGGCATCGATATCCACCCCGGCGCGCAGATCGGCCCGAGCTTTTTCATCGACCACGGGACCGGTGTGGTGATCGGCGAGACCGCGATCATCGGTGAGCGGGTGCGCATTTACCAGGCCGTGACATTGGGCGCTAAACGCTTCCCGGCGGATGAGGACGGGCAGTTGCAGAAGGGCCATCCGCGGCATCCGATCGTCGAGGATGATGTGGTGATCTATGCCGGGGCGACGATCCTGGGGCGTATCACCATCGGCAAGGGCTCGACCATTGGCGGCAATGTGTGGCTGACCCGCAGCGTGCCGGCCGAGGCGAATATCACGCAGGCGAATTTGCAGCATGATGATGGGGCGCAGAAGTAAGGATCCTGCACAAATCCCCTGTGGGAGGGGGCAAGCCTCCCTTCCACAGTTGATTGCATTGCAGATTTTTACCGGATTTCTCCCTGCAATCGCTGAACGATTGTCCTCCCCCGCCCGTCATACCAATCCTTGAGCTAGCGTAGGAATTGTCTACCGCTCAGCCCTGCGATTAGTCCAAAACTGCCTATTCATGTTTAACTTGAACGTTCGTTCAAGTTAAACCCGGTGGTTCGCTGCCCGCTCACAACAGGAGGCTTACCTTTGCTGAGTCCGTTTTTTACAGCCACATCCTTCAACCTCGGGGTGCATCGTTCATGAGTGCATCGTCCACCCCTGCCAGCGGCCTGGTGCGCATGAATGCGCCGGTCTTCTACTTTGCCGCTACCTTCATCCTGCTGTTCGGCATCACCGTCATCGCTATCCCGCAACAGGCCGGCGCCTGGCTGCTGGCCGCGCAAAACTGGGCGGCCAATACGGTCGGCTGGTACTACATGCTGGCGATGACCCTGTATCTGGTCTTCGTGGTGGTCACCGCGCTATCGGGCTACGGCAAGATAAAACTCGGTGCCGACCACGACGAGCCCGAATTCAGTTACCTGTCCTGGGCCGGCATGTTGTTCGCCGCCGGGATCAGCATCACGCTGTTTTTCTTCTGTGTGTCCGAGCCGCTGACGCACCTGGTGCAACCGCCCCAGGGCGCGCCACTCAACGCCGACGCCGCGCGCCAGGCCATGCAGGTCCTGTTCCTGCACTGGGGCCTGCACGGCTGGGGCGTGTTTGCGTTTGTCGGCATGGCCCTGGCGTATTTCGCCTACCGGCATAACCTGCCGCTGGCGTTGCGCTCGGCGCTGTACCCGCTGATCGGCAAGCGCATCAACGGCCCCATCGGCTACGCGGTGGATGGCTTCGGCATCATCGCCACGGTGTTCGGTCTGGGTGCCGACATGGGCTTTGGGGTGCTGCACCTCAACTCGGGGCTGGACTATCTGTTCGGCATCGCCCACACCCAGTGGATCCAGGTCGGCCTGATCACCCTGATGATGGGCGCGGCGATCCTGGTCGCGGTGGCCGGCGTCGACAAGGGCGTGCGGGTGATGTCCGACATCAACATGCTGCTGGCCTGTGCGCTGCTGCTGTTCGTGTTGTTCGCCGGGCCCACCCAGCATTTGCTCAACACCTTGATCCAGAACATCGGCGACTACCTCGGCGCCTTGCCGACCAAGAGTTTCGATGTGTACGCCTACGACAAACCCAGCGACTGGCTGGGCGGTTGGACGGTGTTCTATTGGGCCTGGTGGATCGCATGGTCGCCGTTCGTGGGCCTGTTCATCGCGCGGATTTCTCGTGGTCGTACCATCCGCGAATTCGTGTTCGGCGTACTCCTGATCCCGTTGGGCTTCACCCTGGCGTGGATGTCGATCTTCGGCAACAGCGCCATCGACCAGGTGCTCAACCACGGCATGGCGGCGCTCGGTCAGTCGGCTATCGATGATCCCTCGATGAGCCTCTACCTGCTGCTGGAAACCTACCCCTGGAGCAAAACCGTCATCGCGGTGACGGTGTTTATCAGCTTTGTGTTCTTCGTCACCTCGGCGGACTCGGGCACCGTTGTGCTGTCGACCTTGTCGTCCAAGGGCGGCAACGCCGATGAAGACGGGCCGAAATGGCTGCGCGTGTTCTGGGGTGCAATGACCGCGCTGGTCACCAGTGCCTTGCTGTTTGCCGGCAGTATCGACTCGCTGAAATCGGCGGTGGTGCTGACTTCATTGCCGTTCTCGTTGATCCTGCTGCTGATGATGTGGGGCCTGCATAAAGCCTTCTACCTTGAATCGCAAAAGCAGATCGCGCAGTTGCATTCGCTGGCGCCGATCTCGGCCTCGCGCAAAGGCAAGGGCGGCTGGCGCCAGCGCCTGAGCCAGGCGGTGCACTTCCCGTCGCGCGATGAGGTGTATCGTTTCCTCGAATCGACAGTGCGCCCGGCGATTGAAGAAGTGACCGCCGTGTTCGTCGAAAAGGGCCTGAGCGTGGTCACCCAGCCGGACCCGTCCAACGACAGTGTCAGCCTGGAAATCGGCCATGGCGAGGAGCATCCGTTCATCTACCAAGTGCAGATGCGCGGTTACTTCACGCCGTCGTTCGCCCGTGGCGGCATGGGCTCCAAAGAGATCAACAACCGCCGCTATTATCGTGCGGAAGTGCACTTGAGCGAAGGCAGCCAGGACTACGACCTGGTGGGCTACACCAAGGAGCAGATCATCAACGACATCCTCGACCAGTACGAGCGTCACCTGCAGTTCCTGCACTTGGTGCGTTGAGCAAATGGCTCATGGATGTGCGTCGTACCGTTCCTCTCAAGTAGGTCTTTGCTGTAAAAGGAAGGGGCAGACTTAAGCGATTCAGCGGGTTAAAAGGTCTGGGAATAACCTTATTCCCAGGCCTTATTTGCCCCAAGCCCAGAGAGGATTCGATGACGTACATTGCTGCCGAAAACCGCTATGAATCTATCCCTTATCGCCGCGTAGGCCGCAGTGGACTGGTGCTGCCAGCACTGTCCCTGGGGCTGTGGCACAACTTTGGCGACAGCGCGCCGATCGACACCCAGCGCGCCCTGCTGCGCACCGCGTTCGACCTGGGGATCAACCACTTCGACCTGGCCAACAACTACGGCCCACCCTACGGCAGCGCCGAGATCAATTTCGGCCGTTTGCTGCGCGAAGACTTCAAGCATTACCGCGACGAATTGATCATCTCCAGCAAGGCTGGCTGGGACATGTGGCCGGGGCCTTACGGCCAGGGCGGCGGCTCACGCAAATACGTGCTGGCAAGCCTGGACCAGAGCCTGCAGCGTCTGGGCGTCGACTATGTGGATATCTTCTACTCCCACCGTTTTGATGCCGACACGCCCCTGGAAGAAACCGCCAGCGCCCTTGCCACCGCCGTGCAACAGGGCAAGGCGTTGTACATCGGCATCTCTTCGTATTCCGGAGTAAAAACCCGTGAAATGGCGGCGCTGCTCAAGGAATGGAAAGTACCGTTGCTGATCCACCAACCGGCCTACAACCTGCTCAACCGTTGGGTGGAAAAAGACCTGCTCGACACCACCGAGGAGCTGGGCGCCGGAGTGATCGCATTCACACCGCTGGCCCAGGGTTTGTTGACCGACAAATACCTCAACGGCGTGCCGGCCGACGCACGGGTCAACCGCCCGGGCGGCGGTTCGTTGCAGGCCAGGCACCTGTCTGAAACCAACATCGCCCACGTGCGCGCGCTGAACGAAATCGCCCAGCGCCGTGGCCAGAGCCTGGCGCAATTGGCGCTGGCGTGGACGCTGCGTGACCCACGGGTGACCAGCGCGCTGATCGGTGCGAGTCGGCCGGAGCAGATTATCGAGAACGTCGGGGCGTTGAAGAACCTGAGCTTCAGTGCCGAAGAACTGGCGGAGATCGATCGGTTTGCGCAGGAAGGCGGGATTAACCTGTGGGAAAAGCCATCGACCGCTGAATAACCTGATAGCACTGGGTCAATGTGGGAGGGAGAAGTCCCTGCCACATTTGATTGCTGGTAGGGGAGCTATGTCGGCACGCGGTTAACTAGCCATTGCTGCCGTCCAGGGATTGATGATATCCACCGCTGTGCCTTCAAAGTCCTTAACGTTCCTTGTTGCGAGTTTTGCCTTCTGGGCACGACAGATTGCGGCTATCTGAGCGTCTGCGAGTCCAACGGGCTTTCCAGATTGTTCGCGAGCGGTCACTAGCTTTGAGTAGTGGACGGCTGCGTAAGCATCGAACGTAAGGATGCGATCGGCAAAGTCGTCTTCAAACATTGCTAATGCATGATTATGTAGGCTGTGCTTACGCTTCCCGTCGGGCAACCGCTCAATGCCATGAAGAATCTCTGCCATCGTAATTGAACTGGTGAACAAATCTTCGGCGGCATGGCTGTCAATCCAACGAAGCACCGCTGCTGCCGGCTCGGGTCGCATCAATTCAGATAAGACATTGGTGTCGAGTACGATCATTCATCGAACTCCACCGTCCTGATGGGGGAATTACGTGCCGGCAAGTCCACATCCAGCCCTCCCGCCTGTGCAAAGCGTGCTTGAATCCTACTGCCCAACCCCCGGCCTTTACCGACGCTCACGAGTGATTTGCGCAAAATAATACGAGCCTCTTCTTCCATGGAATGCCCATTGTGGGCTGCTTCAATGCGCAGAAGCTCTTTGATACCGTCATCTAAATTACGAATGGTAAGGCTCGCCATGTGAATGCCCTCCTGCTCTCAATGAAATCATTGATAGCATAGCGGCTTCTTTTCGAGTGCCGCGAGCCCGCTTATCGGATCGTCAGAACGGTACATCCCCAAGCATCGTCGCCCGATGCATCACCCGCCGCTGCGGCCGGTAATCGTCCACCGCGTAATGCTGGGTCACGCGGTTATCCCAGAACGCCACGTCGTTCTCCTGCCAGCGCCAGCGGATGGTGAATTCCGGGCGCGTCGCGTGGGCGAACAGCAGCTTGAGAATCGCTTCACTTTCCGCCGGTTCAAGCTCATTGATTTTGGTAGTAAACCCTTCACTGACAAACAGCGACTTACGCCCGCTCACCGGATGCGTACGCACCACCGGGTGTGACAATGGCGGGTTTTTACTGCGGGTTTCTTCCCAACGCAGCAGGTCTTCGGCAGTGTTGCCGAAGCGTTCCAGCGGGAAGGATTTGGTGAAGTCGTCGGTAGCCGTCAACCCATCGAGCAAACGCTTCAACGGCTCGGACAACGCCTCATACGCCGCAATGCCACTGGCCCACAGCGTATCGCCGCCGAACGCCGGCAGCAGCTTGGCGCTGAGCACCGCGCCGAGCGCCGGGGTTGGCAGGAAGGTCACGTCGGTGTGCCACACGGCGTTGTCGCGTACATCGGTGACGGCGGTGTCGAGGATCAGTACTTCGGGCTGTTCCGGCACGTTGGGGTAGATCGGGTGGATGTGCAGGTCGCCGAAATTCGCGGCGAATCGCGCCTGTTGCTGCGGCGTGATGGCTTGGTCGCGAAAGAACAGCACCGAGTGGCTGAGCAACGCCTGCTCAATGGCATCGCGGTGTTCGACACTGAGCGGCTGGGTGATATCGACGCCACTGATCTGGGCGCCCAGGGCGGTGCTTAATGGCGTAACGGTCAGGCGGGTCATTTAATGTCCATCACTCAATGTGCCTGGCCATGCCAGGGCACCAGTTTACGCTGCAGGGCGCGCAGGCCCATTTCCATGGCGAAGGCGATCAGGGCGATCACCAGAATCCCCAGCACCACCACGTCGGTGACCAGGAACTGCGCCGCCGACTGCACCATGAAGCCCAGGCCGCTGGTGGCGGCGATCAGTTCGGCGGCCACCAGTGTCGACCAGCCCACCCCCAGGCCGATGCGCACACCGGTGAGGATGTCGGGCAGGGCGCTGGGCAGGATCACGTGGCGAATCAACTGGGCTCGGCTCGCGCCCAGCGATTGCGCCGCACGCAGTTTGGCCGGGTCGACGGTGCGCACGCCGGTCGCGGTGGCGATGGCGATTGGCGCAAAAATCGCCAGGTAAATCAGCAGTACCTTGGACAGCTCGCCGATGCCGCACCAGATCACGATCAATGGCAGATAGGCCAGCGGTGGAATCGGCCGGTAGAACTCGATCAACGGGTCGAGAATGCCGCGGGCGATGCGGTTGGAGCCGATGGCAATCCCCACCGGTACCGCGGTGAGTACCGCAAAGCCCAAACCCAGGCCGATCCGGCTGAGGCTCGCGCCGAGGTGCTGCCACAAGGTTGAGTCCATATAACCGGTGGTCGCCAGCAGCCAGCCTTTTTGCAGCACGGCAGACGGCGGTGGCAGGAACAGGGGTTCGATCAAACCGGTGGCGGTCACGGCCCACCATATCGCCAGTAACACGACCAGGGTCAACACGCTGATCCAGCGTGTGCTCAGGCTGCGCCGTACGGGAATGACTGTGCGCGCCGCCGGCTTGACGGCAGTGGCGGGGAGTTCATAGCTGCTCATGCGGACACCTGCCGTTGCGAGAACACCTTGCCCAGTACGTGTTCGCGGGTTTCGATAAAGCGCGGGTCGGACTTGATCGCCCGCGCCGACTCACCGGCCGCGTAGCGTTGACCGAAGTCCAACTGCAGGCGCTCGACGATCTGGCCGGGGTTGGGCGCCAGCAGGATCAGCTCGGTGGCGAGGAACACGGCCTCTTCGATGTCATGGGTAATCAGGAATACCGGCTTGGCCGTGCGTCGCCAGACTTGCAGCAGCAATTCCTGCATCTGCTCGCGGGTGAACGCATCGAGGGCGCCGAAGGGTTCGTCCATCAGCAATACGCGCGGGTCGGCCGCCAGGGCGCGGGCCAGGCCGACACGTTGTTTCTGGCCGCCCGAAAGCTGCCAGACACGGCGGTTGTCGAAGCCGGCCAGGTCCACCAGGGCGAGCATTTCCCGTGCGCGTACTTCCCGCTGCGCCTTGGGCACGCCTGCCAGTTCCAGGCCGAAACCGACGTTGGCCAGGACGTCCTGCCAGGGCAGCAATGCGTCGTCCTGGAACACCACGCCACGCTCGGCGCTCGGGCCCTTGACCGGCACGCCATCGAGGGTGATGCGCCCGGCGCAGGGTTCGACAAAACCGGCAATCAGATTCAATAGCGAGGTCTTGCCGCTGCCGGACGGGCCGAGGGCGACCAGCAATTGCCGGGGCCCAAGTTCGAGTGAAATATCCGCCAGTACCGGTTCCGGGGCGCCTGGGTACTGTGCGCTGATGCGCTCCAGTTGTAGCAAGGCCATCGCGATGAACTCCTGAATCAGTGAGTGATGAACTTGGCGCTGACGTAAGGGGCGTAGTCCGGCAGCACGGCGTCGACTTTGCCTTGTTCCTTGAGGAACGCAGCCGTGTCGGTCACGGCCTTGGTGGTGGGTGCGCCCAGCAGGGTCACCTGGTCAGTGGCCAGCGGGTAGACATTGCCTTGCAGCAGCAGCGGTATATCACTGGCCTTGGCGCCGGAGAGCTTCACCAGTTTGTCGACGTTGCTTTTGTCGGCGAGCCAGGCTTGTGGGTCTTTGCGGTATTGGGCGTAGGCATCCAGAGTGACCTTGGCGAAGGCCGTGACGATCTCCGGATGTTTCTCGGCAAAGTCTTTACGCACGATCCACGCGTCGAATGTCGGCGCACCGAACTTGGCCAGCTCGCCAGAGGTGATCAGCACCTTGCCGTTTTCCTTGGCCACGCCCAGGGCCGGGTCCCAGACGTAGGTGGCGTCGATATCACCGCGCTTCCAGGCGGCGATGATCGCCGGCGGCGCGAGGTTGAGGATGGTGACTTTCGAAGGGTCGATGTTCCAGTGCTTCAATGCGGCCAGCAGGCTGTAGTGTCCGGTGGACACGAAGGGCACGGCGATTTTTTTGCCGATCAGGTCCTGAGGGCTGTTGATCCCCGAACCGTCGCGCGCTACCAGAGCCTCGGCACCGCCGATCTGGGTGGCGACGAGGAACGTCTCCACCGGCACCTTGCGGGTGATGGCGGCGGTCAACGGGCTGGAACCGAGGTAGCCGATCTGCACATCGCCGGAAGCAATGGCGGCGATGATGTCGGCGCCGTTGTCGAATTTGCGCCAGTCGATCTTGGCGTCAGTGGCTTTTTCGTACGCGCCGTCGGCCTGGGCGACTTTGGCCGGGTCTACGGTGGTCTGGTAAGCGATGGTCACATCCGCTGCCTGGGCAAACAGGCTGGCACCGGCCAGGGACAATGCGGCCAAGAGGCGCAGAGGGGTTAACAGTTTCAAGGGGAAGCTCCTCAATCGTGCGGCCGAGGGTCGGCATGCGAGGAGACTAAATGATCTAAGAATTCGAAAATAAATAACTTTTTCGAATTAGCTTATGGGCGAAAGGTTGAAGCAAATCTTGAGCCTGATGGAGGATTAAATGTGGGGGGGGGCTTGCTCCCGATATAGGTGGTTCAGTCACTGATTGGGTGACGGACACTCTGCTATCGGGAGCAAGCCCCCTCCCATAGGAGACCGTGTAGGTCCTTAGTTGCTGATGGCCAGAATGCTCGCCTGGTACGACCCGACAAACACATCGAAATCGCCCACTTCGTTTTGCTCCAGCTCCGCCTGCTGCGCCAGCGACGCGCGCGCCAGTTCTTCAAAGCGTGCCTGCTCTTCGGCCGCCAGCGGCTCCTTGCGGAAATGCTCGGCGTGCAGCTGGCTCTGATGCAGGGAGAACTGCGCAAAACTCTCCTTACGCTCGGCCATCGCCGCCAACACCTGGGCCGACGGGGTCAAGGACGGGTCCTGGACCTTGGCCAGCTGGGCGTCCAGCGCCTGGCTGTGTTCGCCGATGCCATGGCTCTGGTCAAGCAGCGCGGCCAACGGTGCGATCTTCTCCAGCAGCTCGGTGGCCCAGGCCTTCATGTCCACCGACGCACCGTCACGCTGCAACTCCAGGCCCGGACGCCGACCTTCCTTGACCACGCTGAGGAAGTTGGACGTGGCGTTACCGCATTCGTTATTGGCGAACAGCGGGCTGTCATTCAGAGCGCAGTACAGCAGGAACGCATCGAGGAAACGCGACTCCGGCAGGTCGATGCCCATCGGCAGGAACGGGTTGATGTCCAGGCAGCGCACTTCGATGTACTGAATGCCGCGGGCCATCAGCGCCTGGATCGGCCGTTCGCCGGTGTAGGTCACGCGCTTGGGGCGGATGTTGGAGTAGTACTCGTTTTCGATCTGCAGGATGTTGGTGTTGAGCTGCACCCACTCACCGTCCTTGTGCGTGCCGACTTCGACGTAGGGCGCGTAGGGCGTTGCCACCGCTTCGCGCAGGCTGTCGGTGTAGCTCGCCAGGTCGTTGTAGCAAGGCGTCAGGCCGGCCTGGGCGTTGCTTTGATAACCCAGGTCGCTCATACGCAAGCTGGTGGCGTAGGGCAGGTACAGGGTGTCTGCGTCGAGGACTTCCAACTGGTGCGAGCGACCGCGCAGGAACCCCGCGTCCAGCGCCGGTGAGGCACCGAACAGGTACATCAGCAGCCAGCTGTAGCGGCGGAAATTGCGGATCAGCGCGATATAGGCGTTGGACTGGTAATCGCGGTCGGTGCCGACAAATCCTTCAGTCTCCTTGAGCAACGGCCACAGCGTTTCCGGCAGGGAAAAGTTGTAGTGGATGCCGGCGATGCACTGCATGGTCTTGCCGTATCGCAGGGCCAGGCCCTTGCGGTACACGTACTTGAGCTGGCCGATATTGGAGGTGCCGTAGTAGGCAATCGGAATATCTTCCTCGGCCGGCAACGGGCATGGCATCGACGGGCTCCACAGGTATTCGCTGCCGAGCTTGGAATAGGCAAAACGGTGGATCTTGTCCAGGCTGCTCAGGGTATCGGCCGGGTTGGGCAGGGCCGGGGTAATGAACTCCAGCAGCGATTCGGAGTAGTCGGTGGTGATCAATTCGTTGGTCAACGCGGCGCCCAGGGCTTCGGGATGCGGCGTTTGTGCCAGGCGACCCTCACCGGTGACGCGCAGGCATTCACGCTCGATGCCGTGCAGGCAGTGCTCTAGCAGGGAGAGGTGTTCGCGCTTGCCGAGCAGGGCCAGGCGGCGGTTGAGAAGTTCGCTCAAGTTGGATTCCTTCACGCGTCAGTCGCCCCAATATGGGGGTGGGCAGGACGGTCTACAAGGGTGAAGTTAAAACTGGCGTGATCGCCTGGTTTTGAGTCGATTTGACCCGCTACTAATAAGCCTACTTCATTCCATGAATTGGGCTACAGCACAGCAGGAAAATTCCGACGCTGTTATCGCAGCGCCGAAATTAACTCAAATCAAGGGTGGGGAGCTATAGGACAGCGAACGTGCCCTGCGCTTTTGCGACAAGTCTTTCGTCCTGATACACATCGGCTTCGACCACCAGGGTGCGCCTGCCGGCGTGAATCACCCGGCTGGTGCACAGTACGTCACCGTCTTCGACGGCGCGGATGTAGTTGATCTTGCATTCGATGGTCGCGCTCTGCTGGTCAAAGCCATGGGCACTGGAACAGGCCAGGCCCATGGTGATATCGACCAGACTGAAAATAGCCCCGCCATGCAGCTTGCCCGCGCGGTTACGCAGGTGCGGCTCCAGGGTCAGGGCCACCTCGGCAACGCCGTCTTCCAGGCGTTGCAGGCGGCAGCCGATCAGTTCGCTGAACGCGCTCTGGGTCAACCCGGCGGGCATTTCCATCAGCGTTTCTTCAATTGCTTGGCGTTGGCGAACAGCGAGGCCATGGCATTGTTGCTTGGCGCTGCGGTCGCGGTTTCCTTGCGCGGTGCGTTGTTCTGCGACTGACGCGGTGCGGAGCCAGGGCGTGCGCCACGGGCACCGTCGATTTTCTCGCCGGGCTCGTCGCTCATGCGCATCGACAGGCCGACGCGCTTGCGCGGGATATCGACTTCCATGACCTTGACCTTGACCACGTCACCGGCTTTCACCGCTTCGCGCGGGTCTTTGATGAACTTCTCCGAAAGCGCGGAGATATGCACCAAACCGTCCTGATGCACGCCGATATCCACAAAGGCGCCGAAGTTGGTCACGTTGGTCACCACGCCTTCGAGGATCATGCCCGGCTGCAAATCCTTCAAGTCTTCGACGCCGTCCTGGAACTCGGCGGTCTTGAACTCGGGGCGCGGGTCGCGACCGGGTTTTTCCAGCTCTTGCAGGATGTCGGTGATGGTCGGCACGCCGAAGGTTTCGTCGGTGTACTTCTTCGGGTCCAGGCGCTTGAGGAAGGCGGCGTCGCCGATCAGCGAGCGAATATCGCGGTCGGTCTCGGCGGCGATGCGTTGCACCAGCGGATAGGCTTCCGGGTGGACGGCCGAAGAGTCCAGCGGGTTATCGCCGTTCATGACGCGTAGGAAACCGGCGGCTTGTTCGAAGGTTTTCTCGCCCAGGCGCGCAACTTTTTTCAGCGCGGCGCGGGTTTTGAAGGCGCCGTTTTCGTCACGGTGGGTCACGATGTTCTGCGCCAGCGTGGCGTTGAGGCCGGAGATCCGCGCCAGCAACGCCACGCTGGCGGTGTTGACGTCCACGCCGACGGCGTTCACACAGTCTTCGACCACGGCATCCAGGCCGCGCGCCAGTTTCAACTGCGACACATCGTGCTGGTACTGGCCGACGCCGATGGATTTGGGGTCGATTTTCACCAGCTCTGCCAGCGGGTCCTGCAGGCGGCGGGCGATGGACACCGCACCACGGATCGAGACGTCAAGGTCCGGGAATTCCTTGGACGCCAGCTCCGACGCCGAGTACACCGAAGCGCCGGCCTCGGAGACCATGACTTTGGTCATTTTCATCGCTGGGTATTTTTTGATCAGCTCGGCGGCCAGCTTGTCGGTTTCACGGCTGGCAGTGCCGTTGCCGATGGCGATCAGGTCCACCGAATGCTTGGCGCACAGCGCGGCCAGGATGGCGAGGGTCTGGTCCCACTTGTTATGTGGCACATGCGGGTACACGGTGGCGTGGTCCAGCAGCTTGCCGGTGGCGTCGACCACGGCGACCTTGCAGCCGGTGCGCAGGCCCGGGTCGAGACCCAGGGTGGCGCGCGGGCCGGCCGGGGCGGCCAGCAGCAGGTCGTGCAGGTTGTGGGCGAACACGTTGATCGCTTCGGTTTCGGCGCCGTCGCGCAGCTCACCGAGCAGGTCGGTTTCCAGGTGGGTGTAGAGCTTGACCTTCCAGGTCCAGCGCACGACTTCGCCGAGCCACTTGTCCGCAGGACGGTTCTGATTCTGGATGCCGAATTGTTGACCGATCATGCCTTCGCACGGGTGCATGGTGCCCGGCAACTCGTCGCCGACTTTCAGCGACGAGCTGAGAATGCCTTCGTTGCGGCCGCGGAAAATCGCCAGCGCGCGGTGCGATGGCATACTTTTCAGCGGTTCGTCGTGTTCGAAGTAATCGCGGAACTTGGCGCCTTCTTCCTCTTTGCCGGCGATGACGCGGGCGCTGAGGATGGCTTCCTGCTTGAGGTAGGTGCGCAGTTTTTCCAGGAGGCTGGCGTTTTCGGCGAAGCGCTCCATGAGGATGTACTTGGCGCCCTCGAGGGCGGCCTTGACGTCGGCGATGCCTTTTTCGGCATCGACAAAACGCGCGGCTTCGGCTTCCGGGGTCAACGACGGGTCGTTGAACAGCCCGTCGGCCAGCTCGCCCAGGCCGGCTTCGAGGGCGATCTGGCCTTTGGTGCGGCGCTTTTGTTTGTACGGCAGGTAGAGGTCTTCGAGGCGGGTCTTGGTGTCGGCAAGCTTGATGTCGCGCTCGAGTTGCGGGGTCAGCTTGCCCTGTTCCTCGATGCTGGCCAGGATGCTGATGCGCCGTTCGTCGAGTTCTCGCAGGTAGCGCAGGCGCTCTTCCAGGTGACGCAGTTGGGTGTCGTCGAGGCTGCCGGTCACTTCTTTACGGTAACGGGCGATGAAGGGCACCGTGGAGCCTTCATCCAGTAGAGCGACGGCCGCTTCGACCTGTTGTGGGCGTACGCCGAGTTCCTCGGCGATGCGGCTGTTGATGCTGTCCATAAAACCACCTGAAATTCTGAAAAGCAGCTCGCAGGCCCGGAAAACAAGGCCTTGCGCGGCTGGTTGAGCGGCCCGACTGGCGCCGCTACCTGGGTCAAGAGGCAGCCTATTGACCCTCGAAATCGAAAAAATCACGACAAGCGGGTAAAAAAAGCCCGGCAGTAAACGGTAACGATCTGACGTTGCCCTGCACGAAGGCGCCGCATTATAACCAGCGTTCTGTCCTTGAGGGCTACTGCACGCAGGGTTGTAGGGCGCGGGTTCGCTGGCAGTGGAGGAAAAATCTGCTAACAATGCACACGGTGCGTATAACGGCAGCTAGGCCATAATGCGCGCCGAGATAAGAGGAGCATCCAATGAGCAGCACTGCACAAACTGCTGAAGGCGAAAAAATTCTCATCGTTGATGACGATCCGGGGCTGAGCAGCCTGTTGGAGCGTTTCTTCAATTCCAAAGGCTACCGTGCCCGCGCGGTGCCGAACACCGAGCAGATGGACCGCCTGCTGGGGCGTGAAGTATTCAACCTGGTCGTGCTCGACCTGATGCTGCCCGGCGAAGACGGCCTTACGGCCTGCAAGCGTCTGCGCGGCGCGAACAACCAGATCCCGATCATCATGCTCACCGCCAAGGGCGATGAGCTGAGCCGTATCAAGGGCCTTGAACTGGGCGCCGATGACTATCTGGCCAAGCCATTCAATCCGGATGAGCTGATGGCGCGGGTCAAGGCCGTATTGCGTCGCCAGGCACCACCGGTTCCCGGTGCACCTGGCAGCGAAGACGAAAGCGTTACCTTTGGCGACTACGAGTTGTCGTTGGCAACTCGTGAGCTTAAACGTGGCGACGAAGTGCATATGCTCACCACCGGCGAATTTGCCGTGCTCAAGGCCCTGGTGATGAACGCCCGCCAGCCGCTGACCCGCGACAAGCTGATGAATCTGGCCCGTGGCCGCGAGTGGGACGCCCTGGAGCGCTCCATCGACGTGCAGATTTCCCGTCTGCGCCGGATGATCGAGCCGGACCCGTCCAAGCCACGGTATATCCAGACGGTATGGGGCGTGGGGTATGTGTTTGTGCCGGATGGCACCGCAACCAAGTGACCAATGATTTGCCGAGGCGGGCATTTTCGCGTTTGACTTTATAAGGGTCGACGCGATGCCCGGCGTCTGCAATTCTGCGAGCACCGCTCGTTCCTGCAAGGTGTCCAGCTGTCATCTATGAAAACCCCGCTGTGGTTCCCTCAAAGTTTCTTCTCGCGCACCCTTTGGCTGGTGTTGATCGTCGTTCTGTTTTCCAAGGCACTCACACTGGTTTATCTATTGATGAACGAGGACGTGCTGGTGGATCGGCAATACAGCCATGGTGTCGCGTTGACGTTGCGTGGTTATTGGGCCGTAGACCCCGAGAACCGCGAAAAGGTGGCCAAGGCCTCGACGTTGACCCGGGTCGACGGCGCCGGCGTCCCCGAAGGCGAGCAGCACTGGCCCTACAGCGAGATTTACCAGCGCCAGATGCAGGCCGAGCTGGGCGAGGATACCGAGGTGCGATTGCGCATGCATGTTTCGCCCGCGCTCTGGGTGAGGGCACCGAGCCTGGGGGATGCCTGGATCAAGGTGCCGTTGTATCCGCATCCGTTGCGGGGGCAGAAGATCTGGAACGTGCTGGGCTGGTTCCTGGCGATCGGCTTGCTCTCAACGGCCTCCGCCTGGATTTTCGTGCGTCAGCTCAACCAGCCGCTCAAACGCCTGGTGTTTGCCGCGCGCCAGCTGGGTCAGGGGCGCAGCGTGCGCCTGCCGGTCAGTGATACGCCCAGTGAGATGACCGAGGTGTATGGCGCGTTCAACCAGATGGCGGAAGACGTCGAACAGGCCGGGCGCGAACGCGAGCTGATGCTGGCGGGCGTGTCCCATGACCTGCGTACGCCATTGACGCGTTTGCGCCTGTCATTGGAGTTGATGGACAACCATACCGACCTGACCGACGACATGGTCCGCGATATCGAGGACATGGACGCGATTCTCGACCAGTTCCTGGCGTTTATCCGCGATGGCCGTGACGAAGTAGTGGAAGAAGTCGACCTGACCGACCTGGTGCGTGAAGTGGTAGCGCCTTACAACCAGAGTAGCGAACAGGTACGTATGCGTCTTGAGCCGATTCAGCCGTTTGCGTTGCGTCGGATCTCGATGAAGCGCCTGCTGAACAACCTGATTGGCAACGCCTTGCACCATGCCGGCTCCGATGTGGAAGTGGCGGCGTATGTATCCGGCGACAATGCGGCACCTTATGTGGTGTTGAGTGTGATGGACCGTGGCGCGGGGATTGATCCGGCCGAGCTGGAAGGCATTTTCAACCCGTTCACCCGTGGTGATCGTGCGCGGGGTGGCAAAGGCACTGGCCTGGGGCTGGCGATTGTGCGGCGCATTGCTTCGATGCATGGCGGCAATGTCGAACTGCGCAACCGCGAGGGCGGTGGTCTGGAGGCGCGGGTGCGCTTGCCGTTAGGCTTGATGCTGCCTAGAGACGCGGTCTAGGAACAGCTGCAAGCCGCAAGCTTAAAGCTGCAAGAGAAAGGTATGTCACTTTTGCCCTTTCTTGCAGCTTACAGCTTGAGGCTACCCACTGCTTTTCTAGCCCTTGCCTTTGGTCCGGGTCATATTCGGCCCACCATTCTTCTCCAGATGCTGAATGATGATCCCCGCCACATCCTTGCCCGTGGTGGTCTCGATCCCTTCCAGGCCTGGTGATGAATTCACCTCCATCACCAGCGGCCCGTGGTTTGACCGCAGGATATCCACACCCGCCACGGCCAGACCCATGACCTTGGCCGCCCGCAGCGCGGTCATGCGTTCTTCCGGGGTGATCTTGATCAGGCTGGCACTGCCGCCGCGGTGCAGGTTGGAGCGAAACTCGCCAGGCTTGGCCTGACGCTTCATCGCCGCAATCACCTTGTCGCCCACCACGAAGCAGCGAATATCCGCACCCCCGGCTTCCTTGATGTATTCCTGCACCATGATGTTCTGCTTGAGGCCCATGAACGCCTCGATTACCGACTCGGCGGCCGTCGCGGTTTCACACAGCACCACACCGATACCCTGGGTGCCTTCCAGCACTTTGATCACCAAGGGTGCGCCATTGACCATTTCGATCAGGTCGGGGATGTCGTCGGGGGAGTGGGCGAAACCGGTGACCGGCAGGCCGATGCCTCGACGCGACAGCAATTGCAGCGAACGCAGCTTGTCTCGCGAGCGCGCAATGGCGACCGATTCATTCAGGGGGAACACCCCCATCATTTCAAACTGGCGCAGCACCGCGCAGCCATAAAACGTCACCGAAGCGCCGATACGCGGAATCACCGCATCAAAGCCCTCCAGCGGCTTACCGCGGTAATGGATCTGCGGCTTGTGGCTGGCAATGTTCATGTAGGCACGCAACGTGTCGATCACCACCATTTCGTGGCCACGTTCGGTGCCGGCCTCGACCAGGCGGCGGGTGGAATACAGACGCGGGTTTCGCGACAGCACAGCAATCTTCATGCAGCACCTGGGGCAGAAATAGTAGAGACCGGGAACACCGGCTTGTCTTGAACGTACTTGAGGCCGGGATTGACTACCAACTGGCCGTCAATCAACGCCTTGGAGCCCAGCAATAAGCGGTAGCGCATGGCCTTGCGGCAGGCGAGGGTGAATTCCACCCGCCATACCCCATCCCCCAGCGCCAGGGTGGTGCTGATCACATAGCGCACCTGCGCATGGCCGTTGGAGCTCTTGATGGTTTTCATTGTCACCAGTGGGGCTTCGCAGCGGCGATGACGCAGCTGCACCACGCTGCCCAGGTGTGCGGTAAAGCGCACCCACTTTTCACCGTCGCGCTCAAAGGGCTCGATATCGGTGGCGTGCAGACTGGAGGTGCTGGCACCGGTGTCGATCTTCGCGCGCAGGCCTGCCACTCCCAGGTCGGGAAGTGCCACCCACTCACGCAGACCCACAACGGTCAAATGGTCAAATGTCTTCAATATGGGTAACCGATCAGTTCGCCCAGGCCTGAGGTGAGACCTTGGCCAGGGCATTGAATGCGGGCTTGGCGAACCAGTAACCCTGCATCAGAAATATTCCACAGTCGGACAGAAAGTCTCGCTCGCCGGCAGTTTCGACGCCTTCGGCAATGACAGTAACGCCCAACTGCTCACAGATTGTGACAATCCCCCGGACGATCACCTGACGGACACGGTCCTGGTCGACATCGCGAATCAGCGCCATATCGAGTTTGATCAGGTCAGGTTGGAAATCGGCCAACAGATTCAGCCCCGAATAGCCCGCGCCGAAATCATCGATGGCGGTCTTGAAACCGAATTCGCGGTATTCACGCAGAATATTCGTCAAATGGCGATAGTTATCTACATGCTCGCTTTCGAGGGTCTCGAAAATCAGCCGGTCCACTGGGAAATTATGTGCACGGGCCGCCTCCAGCGTGCTGCGGATACACAGCTCCGGACGGTAGACAGCATTGGGCATGAAATTGATCGAAAGGTAGGTCTGCATCCCCAATGCCGCAGCGCCGGCGATCGCCTGGGTACGGCAGCGCTGGTCGAAGCGGTAACGATTGGCTTCGGTGATTTGATCGAGCACCGACAGCGCCCCTTCACCGTTGACACCGCGCACCAAGGCTTCGTTGGCGAAGATCGAATGGTCACGAAGGTCTACGATGGGCTGGTAGGCGAAAGCAAAATCGAACCCCAGGGGCTCGCTTTGCTGGCATCCCACGCATCGCTGGTTTGGCGAGGTCAGTGAAATCGGAAAGTCGGTCACGGCATGTCCTCGCGAAAACAGAATGCTACCTGGCGTATCTTAGGTGAGCCTTGGGGTTTATGCGTCGAAGGGTTTCAACGGTAAAGTTGCGACATTTTTCAGAGCGAGGAATTCAAGTGGCTCAAAAGCAGGAAGAGGAAGAAAAGGTCCGGTTGGACAAGTGGTTGTGGGCCGCGCGTTTCTACAAGACGCGTGCCCTGGCGAAGGCCGCCATTGAGAGTGGCAAGGTGCATCATCGCGGTGAGCGCTGCAAACCGGGCAAGGAGCCGCGCATCGGCGACGAGTTGCAGATTCGTACCGGTTTCGACGAAAAGACCATTGTGGTCCAGGCGCTGTCCATCGTGCGCCGGAGCGCACCTGAAGCGCAGGCGTTGTACACCGAGACCGAAGCCAGCATCGCCAAGCGCGAAAATGCGGCGGCGATGCGCAAGGCGGGGGCTTCAGGTCTGACCACCGATGGCAAGCCAAGCAAGAAGCAGCGCCGCGATCTGTTCAAGTTTCGCGGCAGTGGCAATGATGACTGATCGCGCAGATCCCCCTGTGGGAGGGGGCGTTAAGGGGCTGTGCGCACGATGCTCAATTGTCCGATCACCGGCAACTTGCCGAGTAACTCGAAGATCGGCGTCGTCACCCTCAGCAGCGCCCCCGACACCACCGCCGCAAACGGCGTGTAATACCCCCAACCCAACGCCAACAGCGCCAGCAGCACCCCGCCGATGTAATCGTCCTGGCCCCAATGCGCGCCTGCCACCAGGCGCGGCATCATGAACAACACTGCCAGCCCCCAGATCACCAGCACCTGGCCGACACGCCGGGCAAATACCGTCATGAACATTCCCCAGATCAACAGCACCGACGCATGATCCCCCGGAAAGCTCTGGCTCGAACGGTCCTTCAGCTCCCAGGTCTTCTCCAGGCCAGGGAAAAAGTCACTCATTTGCACTGCCCCACCAATCATCATCGAGGGGCTGCTGTGTTGCCAGCCCATCTGCGCGGCCAGCTTGGAAAACAGCATGCGGATGAACAACAGCAGCAACAAAATGCCGACAAAACCTAACAGCCCCTGGCGCACCTGCACGGCCTTGAATACCCAGTCGCCGCGAATCAGCAGGGTCAGCAGAATCACCCCGACCACCGCGTCAAACGGCCGCAAACTGGCGACAGCCCACAGATGCAGCCACGTTGCATTGGTCGCCAGCGGGTCGTTGAGCAGATGAAACAGCCACTCGTCGAAAATCACACACAGCATCTGCCCCGTGGGCCACAGCCAAAAACACAGCAGTCCGATAGCGAGTAGATTGCAAAGAGCCCATCGCCGGAGGTTCCACTTGGCTTGGAACAAACCCGGATTGTTCATAAACTGTCCCTCTTCGCTCTATTAAGTTCTCTGTTTCCAAGAGAAAACCGCACCAGAATGGTGCTAAAGCGTTTAATTTTATAAACGCTGTAACCAATTTGTCATCAATTCAGATACCCAGACCTATGACTGATTTACCGGATACCGACTTCACCCAACGCTTCATTTTCGACGAGAGCGACGCCCGCGGCGAGATGGTCTCGTTGGAGCGCAGCTATGCCGAAGTCCTTGCCAAGCACCCCTATCCGGAGCCGGTCGCACAGCTGCTTGGTGAGCTGATGGCGGCCGCCGCGCTGCTGGTCGGCACCATGAAATTCGACGGCTTGCTGATCCTGCAGGCCCGCTCCGAAGGACCGGTGCCGATGCTGATGATCGAGTGCTCCAGCGAGCGTGAGATCCGTGGACTGGCTCGTTATGAGGCCGACCGGATCGCTCCGGACGCCACGCTCAGCGACCTGATGGCCAATGGTGTATTGGCCATTACGGTCGACCCGACGGAAGGCCAGCGTTACCAGGGCATCGTCGACCTTGACGGCGAAACGCTGTCGGACTGCTTCACCAACTATTTCGTGATGTCCCAGCAGGTGGGCACCAAGTTCTGGCTCAACGCCGACGGCAAGCGCGCCCGTGGCCTGTTGGTCCAACAGCTGCCGGCCGACCGTATCAAGGACGACGATGACCGTGCCGAAAGCTGGCGGCACATCATTGCCCTGGCCGACACCCTGAAAGCCGAAGAACTGCTGGGCCTGGACAACGAAACCATCCTGCATCGCCTGTACCACGAAGAAGCCGTGCGCTTGTTCGATGCACAGGGCCTGCGCTTCAAGTGCAGCTGCTCGCGCGAGCGTTCGGCCAATGCGTTGGTCAGCCTGGGCCTGGAAGATGCGCAAAATCTGGTGGTGGAACACGGTGGCCATATCGAGATCGACTGCCAGTTCTGCAACGAGCGCTACCTGTTCGATGCGGCTGATGTCGCTCAATTGTTCGCCGGCGCTGGCATCGACACGCCTTCCGACACCCGCCACTAAAACGTTTAAGCACAGGTAAATCACCTGACAAATGCCGGATTAGAGGTGTTCTGACGGGAGGGCCCTACTCTTTTTGGGCTTTTCTGGCATAATCCGGCCCACTTTTTTCGCGGTAGTAGTGCGCAACTTTCTACTACAAAACGTTTGGAGCACTCGGCCACAGGCCGACGGGGAACCTCATGACGCAAGCCAATAACGCCGTATACACCGATCTGAGTGTTGACGATCTGGTCAAAGAAGCCCTGCAGCGCGGTGAAGGCGTGCTTGCCGATACTGGCGCGCTGGTCGTGGAAACCGGTCACCGCACCGGTCGTTCGCCGGTTGACCGTTTCATCGTTGAAGAGCCTTCCACCCAGGACGCCATCGCCTGGGGCCCGATCAACCGCAAGTTCCCGGCCGACAAGTTCGATGCCCTGTGGAACCGCGTAGAAGCCTTCAACAACGCGCAAGAGCACTTCGTTTCCCACGTTCACGTAGGGGCTGCCGAAGACCACTACCTGGCCGTCAAAATGACCACCCAGACTGCCTGGCAGAACCTGTTCGGTCGTTGCCTGTTCATCAACCCGGCACAGTACAACCCGGCCGGCCGGGATGAGTGGCAAGTGCTCAACGTGGCCAACTTCGAGTGCGTGCCAGAGCGTGACGGCACCAACTCCGACGGTTGCGTGATCCTCAACTTCGCCCAGAAAAAAGTGCTGATCGCCGGCATGCGTTACGCCGGTGAAATGAAAAAAGCCATGTTCTCGGTGCAGAACTTCCTGCTGCCGGCCGCCGACGTACTGCCGATGCACTGCGCCGCCAACATTGGCGAAGCGGGCGACGTGACCCTGTTCTTCGGCCTCTCCGGCACTGGCAAGACCACCCTGTCGGCCGACGAAAGCCGTTACCTGATCGGTGACGACGAACACGGCTGGGGCGAGGGCGTGGTGTTCAACATCGAAGGCGGTTGCTATGCCAAGTGCATCGACCTGTCCGAGAAGAACGAGCCGGTTATCTGGAAAGCCATCAAGCACGGCGCGGTATTGGAAAACGTCGTGATCGACGAAGCCAAGCACGCTGACTACGCCGACGTGAGCCTGACCCAGAACAGCCGTGCCGCCTACCCGCTGGAGCACGTTGCCAAGCGTTCCGAGAAGAACCTGGGCGGCGAGCCAAACGCGGTGATCTTCCTGACCTGCGACCTGACCGGCGTACTGCCGCCCGTGTCGATCCTCAGCGAAGAGCAAGCGGCCTACCACTTCCTGTCCGGCTACACCGCATTGGTGGGCTCGACCGAAATGGGTTCGGGCAGCGGCATCAAGTCGACCTTCTCCACCTGCTTCGGTGCGCCATTCTTCCCGCGCCCGGCTGGTGAATACGCTGAGCTGTTGATCAAGCGCATCCGCGGCTTCGGCTCCAAGGTCTACCTGGTCAACACCGGCTGGACCGGCGGCGGCTACGGTGTCGGCAAACGCTTCAATATCCCGACCACGCGCGGCGTGATCGCAGCGATCCAGAGCGGCGCTCTGATCGGTGCCGAAACCGAACACCTCGACACCATCAACCTTGACGTGCCATTGGCCGTACCGGGCGTTGAAACCGGCCTGTTGAACCCACGTAACACCTGGGCTGACAAGGCGGCTTACGATGAAGCGGCGAAGGCGTTGGCCGGCCTGTTCATCGAGAACTTCAAGAAATTTGAAGTGAGCGATGCGATCAAGGCTGCGGGTCCCAAGTTGTAAGATTCGCATGTTGTGAAAAAGCCGCCTCTTGTGGGCGGCTTTTTTGTGCGCGATGGGTTAATAAGCAATGTGCAAAAGCACCGCCCCGACCAGCACCAACACGACCCCCAGCACTTGCACGGCCGCCAATCGCTCCTTGAAAAACACAAACCCCAGAATCGCCGCAATCCCACCCGACAACGTGCTGATCACTGTTACCACCGAGACCGATCCGGCCATCGCTCCCCATGAAAACGCCGAGAACCCGCCGAGGTTCATCACGCTGGCGCCGGTTAACGTTGCGCAGTTTTTCAACGGTGGTATTTTCAGGCCGTCCTTGATCCTCAGCACCATCATCACCAGTACGCACACGCCCACCAGATAACCCAGCCACAGCATGGTAATCGGCCCCAGCGCCGGTAATGTATAGCGGCCCTGCAACCAGAAACTGGTGCCGTACAGCAATGCGGCGAGCATGGCGTAGGCGATGGACAGACGTGGGTTGTTATGAGGGACGCCGTTGTCCTTGTGGAGGCTGGAGAGGATCACACCGAGCACGCACAGGGCGATGCAGCCGAGTTGGATCAGATTGATGTGTTCACCGCTGGCCCAGGACAGCAGGGTGGTGACCACGCCGTATGACGTCACCAGCGGCGCAACGATGGCTGCTTTGCCCAGAGCGAAAGCCTTGGACAGCGCGAGCGCGCCGGACACAGTGAGCAGTGCGGCGGCAATGCCCAGCAGCCAGACGCTCAGTGACGCGTCGAGGGCTTTGAAGAGGAAGATCGGAAAGATGACCAGCAGCAAGGTCATGATCAGGAAGCCAAGTGCCTGACCGAAATACACGGCGCGTTTAACACCGACGGCGCGGGCATTGAGGCCCACGAGGAAATCCGTGCCGCCCCAGAGCAGGGCGGCCAGCAGGCCCATTGTTGCGTCCATGCAAGATCCTTGTTGTTTTGAACGCGGCCCCTTGGGCTCGCGCAGATCCAATGTGGGAGGGGTTGCGGTGTGCCTGGAGTCGGTGTTCGCTCAGCTCAGGTTCTCCAGCGTCTGCGTGTCCCAGCTGTGGGTCTTGATCGCCAGATACAGCATACCGATGGTCAGTGGCACTTTTTCGCCACGACCCTTGGCGCGGTGTTTCATGAACACGTCGAACATCGGCGGGTTGAAGTAACGATAAGCGTCGTAGTCGCCCAGGTCGACGCCAAAATCCTGTTCCAGTGCTTCCATGAGTTGTTTGGCCTCACTGCCGTCGCAACCCAGGTCGAAGTTGATCGCCGTTTGCAGGCGGAGGGTCTTGTGTTTCGGCAGGCCGATTTCTTCGTGCAGCAGTTGCAGCAACTGTTGCATCGCGGGGTCTTCGGGGAAGTTGGGGGCCAGGTTCATGGTGGGGGCACGCAGGAGTGGGTGAGGGGGATGGTTGCGTTGGAGACGGTATTTGTTTCGAGTGATCAAGAGCGCCAAGCCTATCAAGAACAGGGCGAAGGGTAGGAGCTCAATACTTAAAATGATGGCAGCGACGGGTAGCCAGAACATAAGCATCAAGCCGGTTGCGATAAAAGTGACGGCGAAGCGCTTTCTGAGCGTGCAGTCGGTGATCTTGTAGTACAGCAAAAGGTAAAGGCCGAGAAATATCGCCAGTTGTAGGTAAAGCAGCTGACTATGATTCATCTGAGTACACATGCATTGAGATGCTGTATCGCTGGGGTAAGGCGAATCACGCTGAACGTGACGCCGTAATGGCCGACGTGTTGAGTCCTTTCGATGTTCACATTTTTTTGCCGAAAAAATTGAGAGAGCGCTAGTTTCGGTCAGAAAGAGGGACGTTCTGTAGAGGGGCGAGCAGGTGTTTTTTGCAGTTTAGGAATGGGATTGCGCGGTGCTTGGCCGTTTCCTACAGTAGTTTCTGGCATTTTCGGCTTGGCAGCGATTTGACAGGTAAAACGGCTCAAACTATGGGAGTCGGGCTTGCCACGCGATGGCGGTGTAGCGCCCCGAAAAGCCAACTTCCTTAGTTGGCCGGCCTGCTGATACACCGCTCGAATATGGCCTCCAGCCCGCGATAATCGCACGCCACCGCATCAATATTCGCCGGTATCCACGCTGCATGTTTGACCAGCCACCAGTTCACCGAAAACCCCGCATTCACGATGATCTGTTCGAACAAAATCCGTTGCGCCCGGCCGTTGCCTTCGCGGAAGGGGTGAACAACATTGAGGTCGCCGTACGCCTCGGCAATTTGTGTCACCAGTTCGGCCTGGCTCGCGCCGACAAACCAGTTCGCCTGTTCCATATGCCGAATGATCTTCGCCGCTTCCGGTGTGATGCGCTCCGGGGTGCAGAACAGTGTGTCGCCTTTCTGGATGTTGACGCTGCGCAGTTCACCGGCCCAGTCGTAGATGTCGCCGAACAGCGTACGGTGGATGTGTTGCAGGCGCTCGAGGTCGTAGGGTGGTGGGAAAAGCGGGAGGTTGCCTACGGCGATTTCGGATAATTCCCGCTCGGCCTGATGCAGGCGGTGCTCGTCGAGCAAATCGAGGCGGTTGCGCAGGACGCTGCTACCGGGATAGCAGTACGGGTCCTGGCCCACCCGGTATTTGTCGAGCATCAGCGTGAGGTGTTGCGGTACTTGGCAAGCACGGCTTCGCGGGTCGGCAAGGGTTTGTCGACGTCGGCGGGTTGGGTCTCGAACCCTTCCAGGCGCAGGCTGGCCAGGTAATTGGAACGGCGGATCTTATGGTAGTGATCCTGTTTTTGCTCAAACGTCAGCTCGCTCATCGCAGCGTCCTCCTGGGTAGCAAGGCTTGATTGTAGCGCAATGCGTCAGCGGGCAGGCGGGATAAAAAACGCGTCACATTTTGTATAAAAAGTCCGCCAGCAGGCTGAATTCAGCGTATGTTTCACCGCAAAATCTTGTAGGGCGATTCCGCCCGTTACTTAAAGGGAGTTAAGCATGAGTTTGCTTCGTGTCGCTTCGGCGATGTCTTTGTGTGCGGTGGCTTTTTCCGCTCAGGCCGAACAGTTGCCGATTGAAGTGCTCAGCGCGGTGGTCAAGGACCAGAAAATCGCCGACGCCGAAGTGCTGCTGCAACGCAACGGCGCGCAGAACGTGGTGGGTCGTACCAACGCCCAGGGCCAGGTGACCTTGACCAGCGAGGCGGCTGATGATGCCAGCAACCTGCTAATCATCAAGAAGCCTGGTTATTCCAACCTGGTGGTGAAGTGCCCGTGCAAGGGCATGACCTATGCCATCAGCCCGGTGATGGAAAACCTCGATGGCCTGCGTGTGGTGCTGACCTGGGGCCAGACGCCGGACGATCTCGACTCCCATATGATCTTCCCCGGCAACAATATCTACTTCGAGAACAAGACCGGCACCGACGCCGAGTTGGACGTGGATGACACCGACAGCTACGGCCCTGAAACCATCACCCTGCAGAAAAAACACTACGGCGAAAGCTACGTTTACGCCGTGCACGACTACAGCAACGGCGGTAATCCAAGCTCGCGCCAGTTGTCCAACAGCGAAGCCAAAGTGTTCGTGTACATGGGCCAATCGCTGGTACGCACCTACTATGTGCCGAAAAACCGCAGCGGTAACCTGTGGACAGTGTTCCGCATGACCGGTAGCGGCGACTTCCAGGACATCAACACGTTCAGCGGTGTGAAGGTCGATGCCAAGAACGTACTGAACGAAGTAAAGCCGTTGCTGGATGACAGCGTTGCAGTCACCGCAGTAGCTGTCAGCTCATCCGCACAAGCTGATGCGAAGCGTCTGAACGTACAGGGTGAAGCGGCCTACCAAGCGGGTAACCTGGACCAGGCGATTGATCTGTTCCGTCAGGCTATCGATCTGGACAATGGGTTTGGCAAGGCCTACGGCAACCTCGGTCTGGCATATCAGAAGGCCGGTAACACTGCCGAGTCGATCTGGGCCAATCGCAAGGCCATCGCCCTGGCGACCGGTGCCAATGCGGCCACCGTACGTGCCGGCGCCTACTACAACATTGCGCGGATCTATGAAGCGGCGGGGCAGTTTGCGGATGCGTTGCGTCATTACCAGTTGGCCAAGGAGCAGAAGGCCAATCCGGTGTATGACACGGCGATTGAGCGCGTGCGGAACCGCTGATTCAGCCATGGCGCGGTTCTGAAAATGTGGGAGGGGGCAAGCCCCTCCCACATTTGGATCTGTGTCTTCCTGCTACCTGCTCATATTATTCCCACTTCGGCCCTGGGCCATCCCCCACCCTGTGTATCATCCTGTCTCTTTTTTTCATGCGACCTTTCTCGATCCGCTGAGCCGACTGGGCTACGTTTTTAAGCCACGTTCAACGGTCAATGGAGTGACAGCCTATGCACGACACCCTCCAGCAGGTCTTCGGTTATCCACAGTTTCGTTTGGGCCAGGAAGAAACGGTCAGCGCCGTTCTGGCAGGTCGTTCGGCGGCCGCGATTTTCCCGACCGGGTCGGGCAAGTCCCTGTGTTATCAACTGTCTGCCGTACTGCTGCCACACCTGACATTGGTGGTGTCGCCACTGTTGGCGTTGATGCAGGACCAGTTGGGCTTCTTGCAACGCCACGGTATCTCGGCGGGCAGCATCGATTCGGCGCAGAGTCGCGAGGCGGCCAATGACGTGATGGCTCGCGCCCGTTCCGGCGAGTTGAAAATCCTGATGATTTCCGTGGAGCGCCTGAAGAACGAGCGCTTTCGTAATTTTCTGCAAAGCGTGCGGATCTCATTGCTGGTGGTGGATGAGGCGCACTGTATTTCCGAATGGGGCCACAACTTTCGTCCGGACTACCTGAAACTGCCGGACTACCAACGCCAGTTCAAGATCCCGCAAGCGCTGCTGCTGACGGCTACCGCCACGCCCAAGGTGATTGCCGATATGCAGGCCAAGTTCGCTATTGCGCCGGACGATGTGGTGACCACGGGTTTCTATCGACCGAACCTGAACCTGTTGGTCGAGCCGGTCAGCGGGGCGGACAAGCGCCGACGCCTGGTGCAGTGGATGAGCGAGCGCGCCAACCAGCCGAGCATCGTTTACGTCACCCTGCAGAAAACCGCCGAGCAGATCGCCGAACACTTGAATCGCAACGGCATCCAGGCCGAGGCCTATCACGCCGGTTTGCCCCATGACAAACGCGAAGGTATCCAGCAGCGCTTCATGGGCGGTCGCTCCAATTGCATTGTCGCCACCATCGCGTTCGGCATGGGCATCGACAAGAGTGACATCCGCAATGTGGTGCACTTCGACCTGCCCAAATCCATCGAGAACTACAGCCAGGAAATCGGCCGCGCCGGGCGTGATGGCCAGCCTTCGGACTGCCTGGTGTTGGCCAACCGCGACAGTCTCAATGTGCTGGAGAACTTCATCTACGGCGATACGCCCGAGCAGGAGGGCATCCGCCACGTGCTCGAAGACTTGCAGGCGGCGCGCAGCGAGGGGCAGTGGGAGTTTGTGCTGAGGTCGCTGTCGGACCACAGCAATATTCGTGAGTTGCCGCTCAAGACGCTGTTGGTGCAACTGGAACTCAAAGGCGTGATCGCGCCGCGCTATGCGTTTTATGCCGAATACCGCTTCAAGTACCTGATTGAGCCAGAGGCTTTACTGGCGCGCTTCTCGGGTGAGCGGCAGCAGTTTGTCGCGGCCATTATCCAGGTGTGCAAGCGCGCGAAAACCTGGGCGACGGTGGATTTCGACGCGCTTTACCAGCAGCACAACGCCGAGCGCGGCCGCGTGGTGAAGGCGCTGGATTACTTCCAGGAGCAGGGCCTGATCGAGCTGGAAAGCAAGCAGATGACGGAGGTCTACAGCCTGCTGAATACCGATTTTGATCCACTGGTGCTGAGCGCCGAGTTATACACAGGCTTCAAGCAGCACGAGGTGACGGAGGTGGCGCGGATTCACGCCATGCTTGATCTGTTTGCCACTGAACAGTGCCTGGGGCAACGGTTGGCGCGGTATTTCGGTGATGAGAACGCACCGCAGCGCTGCGGACATTGCTCGGTGTGCCACGGGCACGTCGCGCATCTGCCACCGCCGCCGAGTCTGCCGCCGCTTGTGGATAAAAACTTCATGGGGCTGTGCGGTGATTTTATCCACAGGCATCATGTGCACACCGGCCAACTGCCCGGCGCGGAACGGCTGACGCGGTTCCTGGGTGGGATCAGTGTGCCGTTGTTCAACAAGTTAAAGGCGCGGGGCATTCCGGGTTTTGCTGCGCTGGAGGACTACCCCTACGCCGAAGTGCGCGAGTGGGCCGAGGCCCATTTGAACGACCTGTAAATTCCCTTTCACCAGAGGTCTACATGCCTGACTCCGTGCCGCAACGTGCCGATTACCCTCACTTCCAGCCGATCATTACGCGCTGGCACGACAATGATGTGTACGGCCATGTCAACAACGTCACCTATTACAGCTTCTTCGACACGGCGGTGAATACCTACCTGATCGAGCAGGGCGGGCTGGATATTCATGACGGCGAGGTGGTGGGATTTGTGGTGAGTTCGGCGTGCGATTACTTCGCGTCGATCGCCTTTCCCGAGCGCATTGAAATCGGCTTGCGAGTGGGCAAGCTGGGCAACAGCTCAGTGCAGTATGAGTTGGCGGTGTTCAAGACAGGCGAAGAGGAAGCCTGTGCGGCGGGGCGTTTTGTGCATGTGTTTGTGGACAGGGGGACGAACCAGCCGGTGACGATTCCGGGGATGTTGCGTGAGGCATTGCAGCGGTTGGTGGTGTAGCCGGCCCCCCCAAAAAAAATACTGCAAAACTAATGTGGGAGGGGCGGTGCGACGATTCGACTTGCCCCCTCCCACATGGATACTGCTGTGATCTTCAGACTGCGTATGGATCAGTCGCGATAACGATGCTTGTTCTTGCGATGCCCATAGGCATGGCCACGGCCTGGGTGGTCATCGCGGTAGTAGCGACGGTCGTCACGGTCGCGTCCACGATAACGGCGGTCATCGTCGTCGCTCTTGTTACCCATGTAGTTGCCCAGCGCGCCACCTGCGCCACCACCGGCTGCGGAGCCGACCAGTGCGCCGGTGCTGCCGCCGACACTGCGCCCCACGACGTTGCCGCCGGCTGCGCCCAGTGCGCCGCCAATGGCGGCTTCGCCACGGCTGCGCTTGTCGGCGCCGACCGCGCTACCACCCGCGCCGCCAAGGGCCGCGCCGATGGTCGAACCTGTGTTGCCGCCCAGTTGTTGGCCGACAACTGAACCTAGAACCCCGCCCAATGCGCCGCCTACACCGGCTTCGGTGGTGCCACCGGCCATGGCTGCGCCACTGACCAGGCCAAGGGACAACAAGAGAATCGAGGAAAGCTTCATTCAGGTAAACCTCAAGGGGATGACGGCGCGATCCTGAGGCCGTATTGACATGCTGACAATAGAAATCCGACCAGTAACACGAGTTGTACACAATTCTCTAAGTTACTGTTTTAACTGCGGAACTTAAGTGATTTTTGCGAGTCATTAGCTCTTCGGAACGGCCGCTTTTATGCAAAAGCGGCCTTTTTTTGTGTCCAAAATGATCGATCAGGCCGAGCGCGACATGATCAAACCGCTCTCGCTCGCGGCTTCCAGGCGAATCGCCACGAATTTCGAGGTTGGCGTATGGCTGCCATCGCCGGTACTTTCGAGCGGCACCAGCGGATTCACTTCCGGGTAATAAGCGGCTGCCTGCCCCGCCGGAATATCAAATGCCAGCAAGGTAAAGCCCTTGACGCGGCGCTCACGGCCGTCTTCCCACAGCGACACAATGTCGGCCTTTTGTCCTGGCTTGAAGCCCAGTCGGATGATGTCGGCTTCGTTGACGAACAATACGTCACGCTGGCCTTTGACCCCACGGTAGCGATCGTCCAGACCATAAATGGTGGTGTTGTACTGATCGTGGGAGCGCATCGATTGCATGATCAGGTCCGGCACACGGCCTGTGGCGTGGGTCCGCTCGTGGATCAGGTCCTTGGGCAGGCTGTTCGGGCGGAAGTTGGCGCGGCCAGACGGGGTATTCCAGCGGCGTGCGCCGGCGGAGTTACCCAGATAGAACCCGCCCGGGTGCTTGATCTTTTCGTTGAAATCCTTGAAGCCCGGGATGGTGTCGGCGATCAGGTCGCGGATACGCCCGTAGTCAGCCACCAGCCAGTTCCAGTCCACCGGTTTGCTGCCCAGGGTAGCGGCGGCTATACCGGCGAGGATGGCAGGCTCGGATTTCATCAGCTTGGACAGCGGTTGCAGTTGGCCATTGGAGGCGTGAACCATGCTGAACGAGTCTTCCACCGTGACCGCTTGCGGGCCTTCGGCCTGGATGTCGATATCGGTACGGCCAAGGCACGGCAGAATCAGTGCGTCTTTACCGTGGGTCAGGTGGCTGCGATTGAGCTTGGTGCTGATCTGCACGGTCAGGTCGCAGTTGCGCAGCGCCTCGAAGGTGCGGGTGCTGTCCGGCGTGGCTTGGGCGAAGTTGCCGCCCAGGCCGATAAACACCTTGGAGCGCCCTTCAAGCATGGCGTGGATCGCTTCGACCACGTTGTGCCCGTTGGTGCGCGGTACCCGAAACTGGAAGCGACGCTCCAGCGAGTCGAGGAACGCCACCGGAGGACGTTCGTTGATGCCCATGGTGCGATCGCCCTGCACGTTACTGTGGCCACGCACCGGGCACAGGCCGGCGCCCGGGCGGCCGATGTTGCCGCGCAGCAGCATCAGGTTGGCGAGTTCCTGGATGGTCGGCACCGAGTGGCGGTGCTGGGTAATGCCCATCGCCCAGCACATGATCACGTTCTTGCCTTTGGCGTACATGCGCGCCGCTTGCTCGATCTGCACCAGCGGCAGGCCGGATTGCTCGACGATTTCGTCCCATGAGGTGTCGTCGATCCTGGCCAGGTAATCCAGCACGTTGGCCGTGTGTTCGTTGAGGAAGTCGTGGTCGAACACCGCTTCCTTGCCTTCGGCCTGGGCCTGGCGTTCCCACAGCAGCAGGAACTTGGCCATGCCGCGCAGGATGGCCATGTCGCCGCCCAGCGCCGGGCGGAAATAGGCGGTGTTGGTTGGCTTGTCGCCGTTGGTGAGCATTTCCAGCGGGTGCTGCGGGTGCTGGAAGCGTTCCAGACCGCGTTCTTTCAAGGGGTTGATGCACACCACTTGCGCGCCGCGCTTAACCGCTTCGCGCAAGGGTTCGAGCATGCGCGGATGGTTGGTCCCAGGGTTCTGGCCCCACACGAAAATCGCGTCGGCGTGTTCGAAATCATCAAAGGTCACGGTGCCTTTACCGACGCCCACGCTCTGCGCCAGGGCCACGCCGCTGGCCTCGTGGCACATGTTCGAGCAATCCGGGAAATTGTTGGTGCCGTAGGCGCGCACGAACAGCTGATACAGGTAGGCCGCTTCGTTGCTGGCCCGGCCCGAGGTGTAGAACTCGGCCATGTCCGGGCTTGGCAAGGCGTTGAGGTGCTTGCCGATCAGGTCGAAGGCCGCTTCCCAACTGACGGGTGTGTAGCGGTCGGTCTCGGCGTCGTAGCGCATCGGTTCGGTCAGGCGGCCCTGGTACTCGAGCCAGTAATCGCTCTGCTCCAGCAACGCGGTCACGCTGTGCTTGGCGAAAAACGCAGCGTCCACACGGCGCTTGGTGGCTTCCCAGTTGACCGCCTTGGCGCCGTTTTCACAGAACTTGACCATGCCGCTTTCCGGCGAGTCACCCCAGGCGCAGCCTGGGCAATCGAAGCCGCCGTTCTGGTTGGTCTTGAGCATCATGCGCAGGTTTTTCAGCGCGTTGTCGCTGGTCAGCCAGGCCTGTGCCACGCTGATCAGTGCGCCCCAGCCGCCGGCCGGGCCTTTGTAAGGCTTGTAGCGCGGGGTCGGGGTTTGGTCGGCTTGATGATGATTGCTCACGGCTGGTTCTCCATCGCAGGGCTGTAGACCCGCGGCGCACTTTTTTGCGGCAGGTGGATGAGATTGAGGTTGTGCCGGCGGGCCCATTGCAGGGCCAGGCCTGTGGGCGACGACAGGCTGACCAGGGTCTGGATGCCCGCACGCAGGACTTTCTGGATCAATTCGAGGCTGCAACGGCTGGTGACAATCGCCAAGCCACCTTCGGTGGGGATCTTTTGGCGGATCAGCGCACCGATCAATTTATCCAGGGCGTTGTGCCGGCCGATGTCTTCGCGGCCCAGCAGCAATTCGCCCCGGTGGTTCATAAACACTGCCGCATGCACCGCGCCGCTGTACTGGCCCAAGGGCTGGAACGCGCCGATGCGTTGGCGCAGGCCATCGAGCCATTCGGCCGGCGGCAAGGGCGCGCCGGGCAGTGCCTGAAGATCCGGCAGGGCCTGCTCCACCGCTTCCACGCCGCACAGGCCACAGCCGCTGGTACCGGCCAACTGACGGCGCTGTTGCTTGAGGTTCCAGAACGCGC
This sequence comes from Pseudomonas sp. FP597, assembly GCF_030687435.1. Lineage (NCBI taxonomy): Bacteria > Pseudomonadati > Pseudomonadota > Gammaproteobacteria > Pseudomonadales > Pseudomonadaceae > Pseudomonas > Pseudomonas sp. FP597. The sequence continues at coordinate 313,992 of NZ_CP117432.1, forward strand.
GACTGGAAATCTGCACCTGAGCCTGCTGGGCAGAGCCCGAGCCGCTGAGTTTCAGGTCATAAATATCGCTGACGTCGGCGATGATGCCGCTGCCGATGCTGAAACCGACGACAAAGTCTTCCAGGTCCGTCGGCGTCACCAGCATGACTGCCTGACTGATGTCGTTATAGGCAATGGCCAACGCCACTTCTTCGGCCAGCGCAGTGCTGCCGACATCCGTGTGTTCGAGATTGCAATACTGGTAGCTCTGGCTGGCGGCGGGCGCGGGCATTTGGAGAGCGGGCGCCGCGCAGACAGGGCGCTTGGCGTTCATGAGGCAGTACCACCGGCGGATTGATCAGTGTTTAGACTAGGCGCGACAAAGCGTCGCGTCTAATTGCCAGTACTGATCTACCGATAGATGACGTCGATCAAGGCTCGATGTGCAATTTCTGATACAGCGCGAAACAGGCCTCGGCCAACGCCGAACGGGGTGCGCTGCGACGCATGATCAGCCCCAGGCGCGCCAGGGTGTGAGCGTCTTCGATCGGTTGCAGGCGCAGGTGTTCGGTGAGCGCTTCCAGGCCACCGTCCAATGGCATCACCGCGCAGCAGAGGCCGCCGTGTACGGCTTGTAATAACTGATGGACGGCATCGGTTTGCAGCAGCGGTTGCGGATGGAGCCCACGGCTGTGGAAGTTGTGGTCGATGGACTGGCGAAAATGCATGCCGCTGGTGAGCATGCCCAGGGGCAGTTCGATCAGCGCCTCCCAGCTCAACGGCGTGTCGCCGAAGCTGAAAAAACGTTGATCGTAGAGCAGGCCCATGCGGGTTTCACCCAGGGCCAGCGAGTCGAAGCGTTCGTTGTCCAGGCGCTCCAGGTATGACACGCCCAGGTCCAGGCGATTGCTCGCCAATTGCTCAAGAATCTGTTCCGAGCTGAGGGCCGACAGCTCGAAGCGCAGGCTCGGGTGCTCTTTATGCAATTGTTGCATCAACGCCAACGGATCAAAACTCGACAGTGGCACTACGCCCAGGCGCAACGTACCGACCAGGTTACCGCGACAGGCAGCGGCTTCGGCCTGCAAGCCGTCATAGGCCGCCAGCACCGTGCGCGCCCAGGCCAGCACGCGCTCGCCAGGGGCGGTGAAGCCTTCGAAGCGCTGGCCGCGATTGACCAGAGGCAAGTCCAGCTCTTCTTCCAGACTGCGCAGGCGCATCGACAGGGTCGGTTGGGTGATATGGCAACGCGCCGCGGCCTGGCCGAAGTGACGGGTTTCGTCGAGGGCGATGAGGAATTTCAGCTGTTTGATGTCCATCTTCGCTCCAGGGCTTATTCCAATGGCGGTGGGATTCTAGCGCGTTTGGGTCTTGGGCCGGTCTGGAACCCAATTGTGTGGGATTGGTCTAGTCTTGGGCATCTGGAACTTAAATACCAAGGAGCGTGCACCATGAGTCTTTTTAGTTTTGTTAAGGAAGCCGGCGAGAAGTTGATCGACCTGTTGACGCCGGGTAATGCGAATGCCAGTGAGCAGTTGAAGGAGCACGTGGCCAAAGTCGGTCTGGGGAATCCGAATGTGCAGACCACGGTGGATGGCGACAAGGTGACCGTAACCGGTGAAGTCGCCAGCCAGGAAGAGAAAGAGAAGATTTTGCTGGCGCTGGGTAACATCCAAGGCGTGGCCAGTGTGGATGACCAGATCACCGTAACCGGCCCGGCCGTTGCCGCTGCCCGTTTCGTCGTAGTGAAAAAGGGCGACACGCTGAGCGCGATTTCCCTGGCGGTGTATGGCACTGCCAACCAGTACAACAAAATCTTCGAGGCCAACAAACCGTTGCTGTCGCATCCGGACAAAATCTACCCAGGGCAGACGCTGCGCATTCCTGAGTAAAAACGCAGGGCAAAATGTGGGAGGGGGCTTGCTCCCGATGGCGGAGTGTCAGATACACATTCAGTGACTGACACTCCGCCATCGGAGCAAGCCCCCTCCCACATGGTTCAGAGTCCGGCAATGAGGTCTCGGTAGTCATCGACGGCTGCAAACTCAGCCGTGTCTTTGGGCCCCTTTTTGCTATCCGGCTCTTTCACCGCGAGCAAATGCCCCACGCCAAACTCCCGCGCACTGCGCAAAATCGGCAGGGTGTCATCGATAAACAGGCTGCGCGACGGGTCGAAGCCGGTATCGGCTTGCAGGGCATCCCAGAATTGCGGGTTTTCCTTGGCAAAACCGTAGTCGTGGGAGCTGATCAGCCGCTCGAAATACGGCGCCAGTTCAATGCGCTCCATCTTCAGCGACAGCGAGTCACGATGGGCGTTGGTGATCAGGATCACCCGTTTGCCGGCCTGCTTGATTGCCGCCAGAAAGGTATCGGCATCCGGGCGCAGGGCGATCAGGTGGGCGGTTTCCAGCTTCAGCTCGCGCACCGGGATCTTCAGTTCCGCACTCCAGAAATCCAGGCAATACCATTGCAACTGTCCGGCGTTACGCTCGAACAGTGGCAGCAGCTCCATCTCGGCCATGGTCCGGCTTACGCCGTGCAGTTCGGCGTAGCGCTGGGGCAGGTGCTCCATCCAGAAGTGGTTGTCGTAATGCAGGTCGAGCAGGGTGCCGTCCATGTCCAGCAGGACGGTGTCGATGGCGTGCCAGGGCAAAGAGGGCATGGGGCGTTCTCACGTAAGTAAAGATATCCGACACAGACAATCGGAAAAGCCACGGTATAGTAACCCGATCACGCCAAGGAGCCGCTTATGCGCCAGAAACCCACCGTCCTCGCCCGCGAAATAGTCGCCAGTAGCCGTTTGTTCCGCGTGGAGGAAGTGCAATTGCGCTTTTCCAATGGCGTCGAACGGACCTACGAGCGCCTGGTGGGCCGGGGTGCCGGTTACGGCGCGGTGATGATCGTGGCGATGATCGACGAAGATCATGCCCTGCTGGTGGAAGAGTATTGCGGCGGCACCGACGAATATGAGGTGTCCTTGCCCAAGGGCCTGATCGAACCCGGCGAAGACGTGCTGGCCGCCGCGGACCGGGAGCTCAAGGAAGAGGCCGGCTATGGCGCGCGGCAGTTGGAGCACATTACCGAACTGTCGTTGTCGCCCGGTTACATGAGCCAGAAAATTCAGGTGGTCTTGGCCACCGATCTCTACGAAGAACGCTTGGAAGGCGATGAGCCTGAGCCGATGCGCGTGGACAAGGTCAACCTGCGCGAGCTGTCGCAGTTGGCGCAAAACGAGCAATTCAGTGAAGGTCGCGCCCTGGCGGCGCTGTACCTGGTACGAGACCTGTTGACCCAGCGTGGAGCGTTTGTCGCATGAGCGAACTGTTTTTAGGCCACCCGTTTATCGCCCCTGTGATCGAGCTGGCTCGCAAGGCCGGTGAAGTGATCCTGCCGTACTGGCGTGTCGATGTGGCCGTGACCTCCAAGGCCGATGATTCCCCGGTGACGGCAGCGGACATGGCCGCTCACCACCTGATTCTCGCGGGCCTCACGGCCCTGGAACCGAGCATCCCGGTACTGTCCGAGGAAGATGCCGATATCGACCAGAGCGTGCGCGCCGGTTGGACGCGCTGGTGGCTGGTGGACCCATTGGATGGCACCAAGGAGTTCATCAGCGGCAGTGAAGAGTTCACCGTCAATATCGCCCTGATCGAGCACGGGCGGGTGGTGTTCGGCGTGGTGTCGATGCCTACCAGTGGCCGTTGCTATTTCGGTGGCGCGGGGTTGGGCGCATGGCGCTCCGATGTGAACGAAGCGCCTCGGCAGATCCAGGTGCGCGAGGCACCGGCGGCCGGTGAGGCGTTTACCGTGGTTGCCAGCCGTCGACACACCAGCCCTGAGCAGGAAAGCCTGTTGAACGGTTTGAGCGCGGGGTTGGGTGAGTTGAAGCTGGCAAATATCGGCAGTTCGTTGAAGTTCTGCCTGCTGGCCGAGGGCAGCGCCGATTGCTACCCGCGCCTGGCGCCGACTTCGCAGTGGGACACCGCAGCGGCCCAGGGCGTGCTGGAAGGCGCGGGCGGCGAGGTGCTGGAGTTGAGTGGCGAGCCGTTCAGTTACCCGGCGCGGGCGTCGTTGTTGAACCCGTTCTTTCTGGCGTTGCCGGCTAAGGCGGCATGGCGTGAGCGGTTGTTGGCCCTGGCTCGGTCTTAAGACCACCGCAGATCAAAATGTGGGAGGGGGCTTGCTCCCACATTTGTTTTGTGTGATGGCTTTCAGCGGTGCAGGACGTACTGGCCGGTGAAGGTTACTGCATGGTCCTCATGGCCCTCATTCACAATCCACGTGTCCAGCGTCAACCGCGCCCGGCCATAGCGCTTGTACGTCGCCAAAAAACGCTTCCACACCTTTTCCTCCGGCGCGGCGCAAATCGCGGTTGCGTCTTGAGTCACCGGCAGCGGGTAACTGATCTGCCCCTCCTGGATCACGATATGCCCGTCTTCAATCCCTTCCTCGCGCAGTTGCAGGTGCAGCCAGCCCCAGCCTGCCAGCACGGCGCCGCAATACAGGCTGCCGCCGAACATGGTGCTCTTGTGGTTGATGTTGGCTTCAAGGGGTAAATGCAGTTGCAGCTGCCCGTGCTGCCAATCGAGCACCTTGAGGCCCATTTCCCGGGTGAGGGGGATGTCGTGGTGGAGGATCGATTCCAGGTAACGGCTGTCGCGGCTCATGGCGGCCTCTTGGTGGGTGGGCAGGATCATTCGTCGTCAGCGCTTTGGTTGGCGAAGTTGAGGCCGTGCTTGCGCAGTTTGTCGTGCAGGGTTTTACGCGGTACGCCGAGGGCTTCGGCGAGGCTGCGCATGGAGCTGTGGGGGCGGGTCAGTTCGGCGGCGATCAGGCTTTTTTCGAACTGCTCCACCTGCTCGCTCAAGCCGCCCGGTGTGGAGATGAGCACGCCGCTGGCGGGGTTGTCCGGCGTGTTGTCCAGCGCCAGTTCCAGGCCCAGGGCAAAGCGCTCGGCGGCGTTTTGCAGCTCGCGCACATTGCCCGGCCAGCTATGGCGCAGCAGCAAGGCGCGTTGCCCAGGTTGCAATTCGTGCAGCGGCAGGCCGTGGCGGCTACTGGCTTCGTCGGCGAAATGCTGGAACAACATCAAGGCATCTTCACCGCGCTCGCGCAGCGGCGGAATACGTAGCGGCGCGACGTTGAGGCGGTAATACAGGTCGGCGCGGAAACGGCCCTGGTCCGCCGCCTGGCGCAGGTCTTCCTTGGTGGCGGCGATGATGCGGATGTCCAGCGGGATCAGTTGGTTGCCGCCCAGGCGCTCCACCACACGCTCCTGCAGCAGGCGTAGCAGCTTGACCTGCACGTCCAGGCTCATGCTTTCGATTTCATCGAGGAACAACGTGCCGCCGTTGGCGAATTCGAACTTGCCGATGCGGCGTTTCTGCGCGCCGGTAAAGGCGCCGGGCTCATGGCCGAACAGTTCGCTTTCCACCACCGATTCGGCCAAGGCACCGGCGTTGATCGCCACGAATGGCCCGCTGCGGCGGCTCGACAGGTCGTGCAGGGCACGCGCCACCACCTCTTTGCCGGCCCCGGTTTCGCCGAGGATCAGCACATCGGCCTTGGTCGCCGCCAGAGCGCCGATCTGCTCGCGCAGGCGCAGCATTTGCGGCGAATGCCCCACCAGGCGCGTGCTCAGTTGCTGGCGGTCGCTGAGGGCCAGGCGCAGGCTGCGGTTGTCCAGCACCAGGCGGCGCAGGGCCAGGGCACGGCGCACACTGTCGAGCAGCGCGTCGCTGGCAAAGGGTTTTTCGAGGAAGTCATAGGCGCCGGCGCGCATGGCCTGCACCGCCAGCGGCACGTCACCGTGGCCGGTGATCAGCAGCACCGGCAGGTCCGGGTCCTGGCCGTGCAGTTCGGCGAGCAGCTCCAGGCCATCCATGCCCGGCATGCGGATATCGCTGACCACCACGCCGGGCCAGTCCCGCGTCAGGCGCGCGGTCAGGCCGCTGGCTTCACCCAGGGGCAGGACTTTCAGCCCGGCCAGGTCCAGGGTCTGGCACAGCGCCTGACGCAGGTGTGGATCGTCGTCGATCAACACCACCTGAATCTGGTTATCGATACTCATACACTGCGGTCCTCGGACGGTTGCAGACTGACGCCCGGCGAGCCGGCACGCAATTTCAAGGTTAACAGCGCGCCGCCTTCCCTGTGGTTGGCGAACAGCAATTCGCCGCCAAACGCACGCATCAGCGTTTCACAGATTGCCAGGCCCAGCCCCAGGCCCTGGGTGCGCGTCTTGGTGGTGTAGAAGGGCTCGCTGGCACGGCCCAGGGCTTCCATGCAAAAGCCTGGGCCGTTGTCGCGAATGTACAGGTTGACGCCCTGTGCGGTGGTTTCGGCACTCAGCCACAGTTTGCGCGGCGGTCCTTTCTCGGTGAGGGCGTCGAGGGCGTTGGCCAGCAGGTTGCCCAACACCTGGCGCAGGCGTGTTTCCCCGGCTTGCACCCATAAGGTCGCCTCCGGCAGATCGCGGATCAGCTCCACTTCCATCGAACGTCGCCGCTTGGCCAGCAACGCCAGCGCATCGTCCAGCGCCGGTTGCAGCGCCACGCTCTCCGGCGCATGCCGGTCGCGGCGGGCAAAGGCGCGCAGGTGGGCGATGATCGAGGCCATGCGCCCGGTCAGTTCGCTGATCAGCTTGAGATTGCCCCGCGCGTCGGCCGTGCGTTCATGGTCGAGCAGGATCTCGGCGTTTTCCGCATAGCTGCGAATCGCCGCCAACGGCTGGTTGAGTTCGTGGCTGATGCTCGCCGACATGGTGCCCAGCGCCGACAGCTTGCCGGCCTGCACCAGGTCGTCCTGGGCGCGCACCAGTTCCTGTTGCGCATGTTCGCGCTCCAGCACTTCCTGTTTGAGGCGCCGGTTCAAGCCTTCCAGGTCGCTGGTACGTTCGGCGACGCGCATTTCCAGCTCGCGGCGGGCCTTGGCTTCGAAGGCGATGCGCTCCAGGTAGTGGCGACGGCGTTGCATCAGCAGACCGAGCAGCAGCATCAGCACCAGCAACGTCGCCCCGCCCACCGCCACCACGGTACGCACCGGGCGGTTGATCAGGGATTGCGGTGCGAGAATCTCTACATTCCAGCCGGTCTCGGCAATCGCCGTGGATTGGCGCAACCAGGCGCTGCTGCTCAGGCTCAGCGGTTGTGGGTCACGCGTTGGATACGGCTGGATCGCGATGATGGCCTGGCGTTCTTCGGCGGTGAGTGGACGGGTGGCGCGGAATCGCCATTGCGGGCGCGAGGTCAGGATCACCACGCCATTGTGGTCGGTGACCAGCAGTTGTTCCGGTGTGTTGCCCCACAGGCTTTCGGTGTGGTCCAGATCGACCTTGACCACCAGCACGCCGATGATGGTGTCGCCATTGCGCACGGCGGCGGCGAAGAAGTAACCACGCTTGGCCGAGGTGGTGCCCAGGCCGAAAAACCGCCCCAGGTGCCCGGCCATGGCTTCGCTGAAATACGGGCGGAACGAGAAGTTGCGCCCGACGAAGCTGTCCTGTTTATCCCAGTTCGAGGCGGCGAGGGTCTTGCCGGTGGTGTCCATCAGGTACATCACTTCCACCCCGGCCTGGGCGGCGACGTCCTTGAGCAACTGGTTGGCGTTGGCCAGGTTGGTGCTGACGTGCGGCGCATCCAGTGCGGTGCGCAGGGCGGGCAAATCGCCGAGGATCTGCGGCAGCACTTCGTAGCGATGCAGTGTGCCGAGCAGGTTGGCGACGTACAGGTCGAGGGTCTGGCGGTTCTGCCCGGCCAGTTCATTGCGGTAATAGCGTTCGGCCAAATGCTCCAGCGGCCATAGCAGCGGTGCCAGGCACAACGCCAGCAGGGCGAGGCTGCGCCAGCGGGGTCTTCGCGGAAGGGGTGGAGTCATGGGAATCGTGCGCCTGTGGGTACAGGCGCATTATGCCTAGCGCCGCCCGGCAAGACACTCGCGCAATGCGTGTTGGCAAACTGGCGGCATGCCGATCTGCTCAATGGTGATGCGCATCATGCAATCAGATCCCGCATGTCGGTATTGCCCAATCGTTGGCCCTGATAGCTGCCGTTCTGGACCCTGCGACACCATTCCAGATTATCGAGGTACCACTGCACGGTTTTACGCAGGCCGGTTTCAAACGTCTCCATGGGCTCCCAGCCCAGCTCGCGTTGGATCTTGCTGGCGTCGATCGCATAGCGTTGGTCGTGGCCCGGACGGTCCTTAACGAACGTGATCAGATCGATGTAGGTGTTCACGCCCTGTGGATGCTGTGGCGCCAGCTCTTCGAGCAGCGCACAGATGCTGCGGACCACGTCGATGTTTTTTTGCTCGTTGTGGCCGCCGATATTGTAGGTCTCGCCGACCACGCCTTGGGTGACGACGCTGAGCAGTGCCCGTGCGTGGTCTTCGACGTACAGCCAGTCGCGCACTTGCAAGCCATCACCGTAGACCGGCAAGGGGTTGCCTGCGAGAGCGTTGAGAATCACCAACGGGATCAGCTTCTCCGGGAAATGGAACGGTCCGTAATTGTTGGAACAATGGGTCAGCAGCACTGGCAGGCCGTAGGTGTGTCGCCACGCACGCACCAGATGGTCGGACGCGGCTTTACTGGCCGAGTAGGGCGAGCTGGGCGCATACGGCGTGGCTTCGGTGAACAGGTCGTCGACGCCATGCAGGTCGCCGTACACCTCGTCGGTGGAGATATGGTGGAAGCGAAACGCGCGTCTGGCCGGTTCGGCCAGTTGCAGCCAGTAGCCTCGGGCGGCCTCCAGCAGGCTGTAGGTGCCGACGATATTGGTCTGGACAAAGTCCGATGGACCGTCAATCGAACGGTCGACATGGGACTCGGCAGCCAGGTGCATGATGGCATCGGGCTCGAAGCGCGCCAGCACGGCGCTCACAGTCGCCTGGTCGATGATGTCGGCTTGGACGAACTCATAGCGGCTGTTGGACGCGATACTGGCCAGCGATTCCAGATTGCCGGCGTAGGTGAGTTTGTCCAGGTTGAGCACTTCGTGCTCGGTGTGTTGAATCAGATGGCGTATCAACGCAGAACCGATAAAACCGGCGCCACCGGTGATCAAAATGCGCATGTCGGGGGCCTCTTTCGTAACCGGACGCTTAGCGAGGGGAGCATAGCCTGTGTTGGGGGAGCGGGTGGGTGTGGATGTGAGGGGGGTTGCGCAAGCCCCCCGAACAATGGCGATATACACACCTAAAAAACCGAGGCCACCCCCATGCCGCTCGCCACGTTGATCCACCGCGCCAGTCTACCCTGCCCGTACGTAGGCCCCGATCAGGCGGCTCAACTTCTCGAACAGCATTACGGCCTCGCCGGCACGTTGCAGTCTCTGGGCAGCCAGCAAGACCTCAACTACAAAGTCGACAGCCCTCGCGGTCGGTTTGTACTGAAAATCTGCCACGGTGACTATGCAGCGCTGGAGCTGCAGGCCCAGCATGCCGCGCTCAAGCATTTGCAGGCGGTGCGCGTGCCGAGGGTGATCGAATCCCTGGCGGGCGAAGAGTTGCTGACCCTGAGGGTCGACGGCCAAACCTTGCACCTGCGGGTGCTGGATTATATCGACGGGCAGCCATTGACCCATCTGCCGCATCTGGGACGCGACGTGATCGCGGGCTTTGGCGAGCTGTGCGGGCGCATGAGCCGGGCGCTGGCTGAGTTCACCCACCCTGGCCTGGACCGGACCCTGCAATGGGACCCGCGCCACGCCGGGGAGCTGATCACTCATTTGTTGGCGACCTTGGAAAACCTGCCCCATCGAGACGCGCTGGAGCAGGTCGCCGAGCAGGTCGCGACACGCATCCGCCCCTTGGCCGAGCGCCTGCCCTGGCAGGCGGTGCACATGGATATCACCGATGACAATGTGGTGTGGCAGCGCGATGCCCAGCGGCATTGGCAGATTCAGGGCGTGATTGATTTTGGCGACCTGGTACACACCTGGCGCATTGCCGACCTGTCGGTGACCTGCGCCGCGCTGTTGCACCATGCCGAGGGCGACCCCTTTGCCATCCTGCCGGCGATCCAGGCGTGCCACGCTGTTACCCCGTTGCAGCGTGAAGAGTTGCTGGCGCTGTGGCCGCTGGTCGTGGCGCGTGCGGCGGTGCTGGTATTGAGCAGCGAACAGCAGCAACGCCTGGACCCGCACAGCACCTACCTGCTGAAAAACGCCGAGCATGAGTGGGAAATCTTCCAGGTCGCGACGTCGGTGCCGTTCGAGCTGATGGAGGCTGCGATCCTCAGCGGTGTCGGCGAAGTGCCAGTGCCGATGGCCAGCCAGGACTTCGCGCCCTTGCTGCCGGGGCTGGTGGGGCAGACATTTGCGTTGATCGACCTGGGGGTGCTCAGCCCGCATTTCGAGGCGGGCAACTGGGAGGCTCCCGGCATCGATCGCCAGTTGCTGGATGAAGCGGCGGCGGTGCATGGGTTGGCGGCCAGTCGTTATGGCCAATACCGACTGTCACGCACCCGACCGGACAGTGCCGACGAGCCGGACACGTTCGCGCTGCATGTTGAGCTGCATTTACCCCATGGCACCGTGGTGGAAGCGCCTTTTGCCGGGACATTGCGCCAGGCCGCCGACGGCCTGGTCAGTGTGCAGGGCGCCGAGGCGAGTGTGCGTTTGTGGGGGGTGAACACCCGATTGAATCCTGGCTCGTTTCTGGTCAAAGGGCAGGTGTTGGGTGAGGTGCACGCCCCGCTGATCGTGCAATTGTGCCGTGCCGACCTGGAACCCCCGCTGTTTTGCACGCCGTCTCGCGCGTTGGCCTGGCAAACCCTGTGCCCATCGCCCGCCGCTTTGCTCGGGCTGGCCTGTGATGCCGAACCCGAGTTGGACCCCGCGGCCTTGCTGGCTCGCCGGGACGCCAGTTTCGCCCGTTCACAGAAGCACTATTACGTCGACCCGCCGCGCATCGAGCGCGGCTGGCGCAACCACCTGATCGACATGCAGGGCCGTTCCTACCTGGACATGCTCAACAACGTCGCGGTCTTGGGCCATGGTCACCCGCGCATGGCGGCGGTGGCGGCGCGGCAGTGGTCGCTGCTCAACACCAACTCGCGGTTCCACTACGCGGCGATTGCCGAATTTTCCGAACGGCTGCTGGCGCTGGCGCCGAAGGACATGGACCGGGTGTTTCTGGTCAACAGCGGCACCGAGGCCAATGACTTGGCCATCCGCCTGGCCTGGGCCTACAGCGGCGGGCGCGACATGCTCAGTGTGCTGGAGGCCTACCACGGCTGGTCGGTGGCGGCGGATGCGGTGTCCACCTCGATTGCCGACAACCCCCAGGCGCTGAGCAGCCGCCCCGAGTGGGTACACCCGGTGACGGCGCCGAATACCTATCGCGGTGAGTTTCGCGGGCAGGACAGCGCGCCGGACTACGTAAGAAGCGTGGAGCACAACCTGGCGAAAATCGCCGCAAGTAAACGCCAACTGGCGGGGTTCATCTGCGAGCCGGTGTATGGCAATGCTGGCGGAATCTCCCTGCCGCCCGGCTATCTGCAGCAGGTGTATGGCCTGGTCCGTGCACAAGGCGGCGTGTGCATCGCCGATGAAGTGCAGGTGGGCTACGGCCGCATGGGCCATTTCTTCTGGGGCTTCGAGGAGCAGGGCGTAGTGCCCGACATCATCACCATGGCCAAAGGCATGGGCAACGGTCAGCCACTGGGTGCCGTGATTACCCGCCGCGAAATCGCCGAAGCGCTGGAAGCCGAGGGTTACTTCTTCTCGTCGTCAGGGGGCAGCCCGGTCAGTTGCCGCATCGGCATGGCGGTGCTGGATGTCATGGAGGAAGAGAAACTGTGGGAAAACGCCCAAGTGGTGGGCGGACATTTCAAGGCGCGCCTGGAGGCATTGATTGACCGTCACCCCTTGGTGGGGGCCGTACACGGTTCGGGTTTCTATCTGGGACTGGAGCTGGTGCGCGATAGGCAAACCCTGGAGCCCGCCACCGAAGAAACCACACGGCTGTGCGACCGTTTGCGCGAGCTGGGCATTTTCATGCAGCCCACTGGCGATTACCTGAACATCCTCAAGATCAAGCCGCCGATGGTGACCTCCAAACGCAGTGTGGATTTCTTCGTCGACATGCTGTCGAAGGTGCTGGACGAACAGTTGTGATTAATCGATTGTTATCGGTTACGACTTGTCATATTTATCGATCATGCTCTTTGATCGCTATTAAAGCCGATTTTTATCCGTTATAAAGTCGGCCTTTACCCCATTCGGAGTCCTGATCGCCATGACCACCCTGCACAGCACCCCCCGCGCCGATGGCTTTCATATGCCTGCCGAATGGGCGCCACAGACGCAAACCTGGATGATCTGGCCAGAGCGCCCGGACAACTGGCGCCTGGGCGGTAAGCCGGCGCAAGCGGCACATGTGGCCGTGGCCAAGGCCATTGCGCGCTTCGAACCGGTGACCGTGGCGGTGTCCGCCGGCCAGTACGAGAACGCCCGCGCCCGTTTGGACGTGCCGAATATCCGTGTGGTGGAAATGTCCAGCGATGATGCCTGGGTGCGTGACACCGGGCCGACCTTCGTGATCAACAACAACGGCGAAGTGCGCGGCGTGAACTGGGACTTCAACGCCTGGGGCGGGTTTGACGGCGGCTTGTATGCACCGTGGAACCGCGACTCGCAGGTGGGCGGCAAGATCCTCGAAATCGAACGCGCGCCGCGCTACCGCACCGAAGGTTTTGTGCTGGAGGGCGGTTCGATTCACGTCGACGGTGAAGGCACCCTGCTCACCACCGAAGAATGCCTGCTCAACCGCAATCGCAACCCACACCTGGACCGTGCCCGGATCGAAGCGGTGCTGAGCGCCAACCTGGCTGTGGATAAGATCATCTGGCTGCCGGACGGCCTGTTCAATGACGAAACCGACGGCCATGTGGATAACTTCTGCTGCTACGTGCGTCCGGGCGAGGTATTGCTGGCCTGGACCGATGACCCGCAGGACCCGAACTACGCACGTTGCCACGCCGCGCTGGATGTCCTGCAAAGCAGCACGGATGCCCGGGGCCGAGCGTTTACGGTGCATAAAATGCCGATTCCGGGGCCGCTGTATGCCACTGAAGAAGAATGCGCAGGCGTCGACCCGGTGGACGGTTCCCAGGAGCGTAATCCGAGCGTGCGGTTGGCGGGTTCCTACGTCAACTTCCTGATCGTCAACGGCGGCATCATTGCGCCAAGCTTCGACGACCCATTGGACAGCCAGGCCAAAGCGATCCTGCAGAACCTGTTCCCGCAACACGAAGTGGTGATGGTGCCGGGCCGTGAACTGTTACTGGGGGGCGGCAATATCCACTGCCTGACCCAACAACAGCCCGCCCCGCACAGAAACTGAGTGCAGTTGTAACAGCGCCTTTCATGCAACGGGGGCGCTACTCGGTTTCAGTGCCCACAGCAAGCCCGCGGCCCAGCACGGTTGCGGGCTTTTTTGTGGGTGCATGCCTGCAAACACAGGACATTGGCATAGCTCTTGTATCGTTGATTGTCACAGTGGTTCGGGGGCATGACTGCGTAGTTCTGTCATAAACCTTGAGTAAGTTAGCCGCTCACGCAGTAGGAGAGAGCGCTGAAATGAACGCCGATATCAACCTGATGAATACCCGTACGTTTCACCCTTTGCGGGTCAACGGCGACGCGATCCAGGCGCTGGGACTCTGGTTGAAGGAACACGGCTCACGGCAGGTCAGGCAGTCGCCGGATTTGCGCAGCGTGATGAATGAACGTTACCCGGTGGGGTTGTTCAGTGAGGATGAAGTGCATGCGTTGTGTGACTTACTGAAAAACTAGGCAGCGCTGGTAACGTGTGTGGGAGGGAGCAAGCCCCCTCCCACATTGTTGAGTTGTGTAGCTTTTTAGAAGGTGTAAGTGCCCGTCACCACCAGGTTACGCGGCTCTCCCGGCTGAATCTGCGCCACGCTGGTCGCCGATTCATAGTAGGTCTTGTCGGTGATGTTGTTCAGCGCCGCCCGCACATCCCAGGCTTTCTGACGGAATCCGACCAACCCGTCCCAAGTGCCGTAGCCCGGCAGGACCACGGTGTTGAGGCTGTCGGCATAGCGGTCGCCCACCAGCGTCAGGCCGGTTTCCGCGTACCAGCCCATTTCCGGTTTCCAGGTGATAAACAGGCTGGCATTGCGCTTGGCCACGTCGCTGACGCGCTTGCCTTCGAAGCCGTTGTTGTCCTTCTCGACTTTGGCATCCTGCAGACCGATGCCGCCGCGTACATACCAGTTGTCGACGAGCTTGCCGGTGGCGGTCAGCTCCACGCCGCGCGAGCGTTGCAGGCCGCTGAGCAAGGTGATGGTGCGGTCCAGCGGGTCGCTGGTGCGGCGGTTGTAGAGTTCCAGTTCGTAGACTGCCAGGGTGGTGCTCAGACGGTCATCGAGCCAGTCGCTTTTGACGCCGATCTCCTTTTGTTTGGTCAGCTCGGGGCTCAGGTCGTTGATGCTGCCGGCGGCGTTCGGGGTGATGCCGATCAGGCCGCCGCCCGCCGGGGAGAAGGTTTTGCTCCACGAGGCATAGAACGAATGGTTTTCCAGCGGCGTCCACACCAGGCCGAAGCGCGGGCTGGTGCTGTGGCTTTTCACGTCTTGCCGGGTGTTGAGCAGCTTGTTTTCGGTGTCCACTTCAAAGCGGTCGTAGCGCAGGCCGGCCAGCACTTGCCACTGATCATTCAGGCGCAATTGGTCTTGTACGTAGAGGGCGCGGCTGTCGACTTCGGTGTGGTTATCACTCGATACGCTCATGCGCCCGGTGTGGCTGAGATTGCGGTTGGGCCGGTTGAGGTCAAGGCTCGGCACCGCCTGGCCGCCTCGGTTCACGGCAGTGGCGGTATACAACGTAGGATCGCGGCGCTGGGTGCCCAGTTCGAGACCGGTGAGCAGGCGATGGTCGAGGCCGAAGGTGCTGAAGCCGCCTTCCAGCTCGACATTGTTGAAGATGTTTAAGGTGGTCAGGTCCTGCTGCCAGCGTTGGCGCGTGACGCTATTAGTGGCTGGGGTGTAGCCGGTGAGGTAGGTGTTGTCGAAGTCGCTGTCGAGCTTGAACACGCCCAGGGTCTGGCGCAGTTGCCAGTTGTCATTGAGTTCATAGGCCAGTTTGGAGCGCAGCGACTGGGTCTTGTCGTCAATGTAATCACGGCTGTCACCGTAGGTGGTGCTGCGGCTCACATCGGCGGGGCGGCCGTTGACGCCGGGAATGCCACGGTCGGGCGTGCGGTTGTAGCGGCTGTATTCGTATTGCACCAGCCAGTTCAGGTCCGGCGTGAGCTGCCAGCTCATGGACGGCGCAAACAGTTGGCGATTGCCGCTGACGCCGTCGCGAAAGCTGTTGTTGTCCTGGTTGCCCATGTTCAGGCGCAAGCTGATGTTCTCCGTGGGATCGGTGCTCAGGTCGGCGTACAGACTGCGCAAATCATTGCTGCCACCCTGGGCCTCGATGCTCGATGTACGCCCGGCCGTTGGCAACTTGCTCACACGGTTGACGATCCCTCCCTGACCGCCTCGCCCGTACAGCACGGCTGCCGGCCCCTTGAGCACTTCGATGCGCTCGATGTTATGCAGGTCGCGCACGTACTGGCTGTCGTCGCGAATCCCGTCCAGGTAAAAATCGTTGCTCGCGTCAAAACCACGGATGCGCAAACTGTCGAAACGCGTGTCGGCGCCGCTGCTCACGTTGGGGATGCCGCTCAAGGCCTGGCCCAGGTCATTGGTGCCGTAGGAGCGCAGGCTTTCGGTCTTCACCGAATCGATGGCCTGGGGCACATAGCGCACCGGTGTGGCAGTGCGGGTAGCGGTGCTGGTTTCCTTGATGCGCGGGTCGTCTTCGTCAGCTTCGGCGCTGATCGCGGTTTCGGGCAACGTGGTCGCAGCACAGGCAAAACCGGCAGACAGCAGGACAGAGAGCCCAAGGGTGATGGGCGTCAGGCGAGGGGCAGGCATGGGAAAATGCATCCAGAGGGGTTGGGAGAAGAACAGCGCGTTAATGGTAATGCTTTGCATTTGCGCGCGTTATCTATTGCCAAACGTATCCGCTTTGAATGTGTTACGAGATGTGTTTTCAGCGTCGTTGGAAGCTGATACATGTCGTTTTTAGAAAGGCCATCAGCCTTTGCTTAGAATTATTTCGCCTAAATACAGACGATTCACGAAATTGACACATAGTTCAACGCGCGACTAGGATTGCGCCCAACGCCTGTGGCTAACAGCCATGACTCATCCAATAAGAAAAGGCCCGCGGTATGTTCAGTCGTCCGCGGGCCTTCTTTTTTCCGGAGAAAGTCGACACCAGAAAGCGACATGGGGCCTGGTGTCACCGCGCGTACTCAACCAGAAATAAGGAATACAAGAACATGTTGAAGCAACGGATGAGTCTGATCGCTCTGGGGATTTTGAGCGCATCGACAGCAATGGCAAACGACCAGGAGCAATCCAAGGGTTTCGTTGAAGACAGCCACCTGAACATCGCCGCACGTAACGCCTACATCAGCCGCGACTACAAAAACGGCAAGCAGGACAAAGCCGAATGGGGCCAGGGCTTCATCGGTAAGTTCGAGTCCGGTTTCACCCAAGGCACCGTCGGTGTGGGTGTGGACGTGATCGGTCAGTACGCTATCCGTTTGGACGGTGGTAAAGGTCGCAGCGGCGCGGGCGGCATCGACTTCTTTAAACAAGGTGACAGCGGTGCGGCGGCCGACGATTTGACCAAAGGCGGCGCGGCGGTGAAATTCCGTGTGTCCAACACCGTGCTCAAGTACGGCGACCAAATGCCGGCTGTGCCTGTGCTGCAGTACGACAACTCCCGTCTGTTGTCGGAAACCTACACCGGTACTTCGATCGTTTCCAAGGAGATTGAAGGTCTGCAACTGGACGCGGGTCGTTTCACCAAGGAAGCCCGCAAGAGTGCTGAAGGCACCGACAGCGGCAACCTGAAAAACATCAGCTACCTGGGCGGCAGCTACAAGTTCACCGAAAGCCTGTCCGCTGCGCTGTACGCTTCCGACATGGAAGACGTGCTGAAGAAGCAATACGTCAACGTCAACTACGTGCTGGCCCTGCCAGAGAAACAGTCGCTGACCTTTGACTTCAACGGCTACAAAACCAAGCTGGACAAGAGCTTCGCCGAGCAACGCGGCGATGCCGACGCGCGTGACAACAAAATCTGGAGCCTGGGCGCCACCTGGGCAGTGGGCGCACACAGCTTCACCTTGGCCCACCAGCGCAGCACCGGCGACACCGGCTACCTGTACGGCGGCTATCGCGACAATACCCGCGACACCGGCATCGGCGACGGCGGCAACACCATCCTGCTGGCCAACTCCTACTGGTCCGACTTCAACGGCAAGGACGAGCGTTCGTGGCAAGCAGGCTACGGTATCGACTTCGCCACCTTCGGCGTGCCGGGCCTGACCTACAACGTTGCGTATGTACGCGGTACCAACATCGACGACGGCACTGGCCGTGGCGATGGCACCGAGCGTGAAATCTGGAACCAGTTCAAATACGTGGTCCAGAGCGGTCCGGCCAAAGACCTGAGCCTGCGTGCCCGTGCCTCGTGGTTGCGCGTTTCCAACAACGCCAGCAACTACAACGTTGGCGGTAACGAACTGCGTCTGTTCGCCGACTACCCGATCAACGTTTTCTAAGTGATCGCACGTCGCGCCTGACGCCAGGCGATAAAAAACCCCGACTGGTTCGGGGTTTTTTCATGGGCGCCGATCAGCCCTCGCCGCTCTGCAAAATCTTGCGCGCCAGCGACGCGTTGACGTAGTCAGTCATCAACACCAGGCCGTCGTATGGCTCGATCTTTTTGTTGTCGATGCACAGCTGCGCCATCTGCAGCAGCACCTGGCGCTTCTTCTTGTTGACCCGTGCGCCGGGCACGCCGAACGCGGTTTTGCGCAACTCGGGCAAGGGCGCTTCCGGCGTCAGATCCAGCGTTACCCAGATGCCTTGCATAAATTGCAACGTGACGCTGTCGATGTGCTCGATGGGCAACGGCTGCGCCAGGTTGGCAAACACAAAATGCTCCGGCGTCAGGCGCAACGCAATTTGCGGGGCGCGTTTGAACCGGCGCACGCCCAGCCAGAGAAAGATCAGCGCGATGCTACCGATGGCCGCACCGGCGCCGAGGGCGGACAACGGCGTGCCTTTCATGCGTTCCGGGGCAAGCCAGGGTTGAGCCATGACCCACAGCCCCAGCAGCACGAACGGGACCGACAGCACCGCCATCAGCACAGCGCCTCGCCGCCCACCTTCGTGCAACGCATGCTCGCCCTGGGCCGATGCGACCATGGTTTCCAGCAGATGGGTATGTTCGGCATTCTCCAATACGGCGACGTCGATCAAATCGCCCGACAACTGATCGCGTAGCCTGTGGGGTGCGCTGAAGCAGGCATCGATTTGCGCATTCGCCGTGTCGCAATCCACTGCGCGAGTGGCGCTGTGCAAGGCATCGTCCAGCGACACGCGCAGTGCCTGTAGGCGTTCGCCGTTGGACGGGTGGGAATCGGTCGGGTGCGGTTGATGAATTTCCAGGGCTTCGGGCGGTAGCTGCAGCTCACACTCGCGCAAGGCGCGGAGTACCGCGTCGGGCAGGTCCGTCGCTGACGCGGCGTCACACAAGGCCATCAGTGAGTCCTCAATATGCGGCTGCAACACCGACACCCGCAACAGCGCCGAGGCTGCCGCGCTATTGCCCCCCAACCGCGCGCCAGCGGCATCCGCCAGCAATTCGCGCTCACGGCTCCAGTGGTTCACCGCCTGGTCAAAGCGCTGCATGAAAAACACACCGAACATCAACGACGGTCGCATCAAACGTCCCTGGATAAAGTCGCTGGCCTGCAGGGTGTCCAACAGCGCTTCGAGGCTACGATTGACCCCATCGTAGATCGGCAAAAAGCGCAGGCTGTACTCCGTGTCCTGCCCCGCAAAGTGCGCCAGCTCGTGGCCGATCACCGCGTCGATTTCGTCGTGGCTCAGCAGGCCCAGGTAAAGCAGCGGCACGTGCAGGGTGCGACCGTGCAACGAAATATCCGCCGGTTGCACACTGGCCTCGCTGGAGGTCACGTAAAAACCCTGGGCCAGGCTCACCACGATATGGTCCGGCGGCAGCGCGCCAAGTTTATCCGCCAACGCATTTACCTGACGCCACAACCCCGGTGCCTGCTCGGGGCTGACCAACTGGCCGAACATCTCCAGCGGCACGGGCTTGAACATCCCCAGCATGTGGCGCAGCTGTTTAAGCAACTGCCAGATCGAATACAGACAGAACGCCGCGATCACCCCCAGCACCGCCATCAACTTGACTTCGCCACTGCCCAACCGACCGATGTGCCACATCGCCAAGCCTTCAAAACTCAGCGCGACCGCGACCGCCGCCGCCATCGCCACCCCATGACTCACCAGCACATAGGGCAACAAGCGGCTGCCCAGAGAGAACACCTGCCACAACTTCTCCCGCGACTGCCGTGCCCGCCGCCCCGCCCAGTGCGTACCCGCCAACGCCGCCACGCCAATCAACGCCGCCAACAACCCCAGGCCCATCACCCACAGCGCCAGCCCACGCATCGCATTGTTCACGCGATGGGCGATGGGCAGTTCCGTTTCGATTTTTGCCAGACGGCTGAGCGCCAGGTGCACGCCGATTGTTTCATCGACCAGCTTGACCGTGGCCGCCGGGTCTTTTGCCGCCAGAGCTTGAAGCTGCCGTTTAGCGATATTCACAGTGCTGTGGTAATCGTTCATCGCGGTGGTGGTTTCGTCAGCACGCTGACGCTCCCAGCCGCCCAGGGCGGTGAGCAGCAGCGGGAAAATCACCAGCAGGGCAATCAATTTCAGGGCGTTCATGGGCGTTTGTTCACGACGCGGGGTTGTCGGTTATACCGAAAAATGCGCAGGGCGCGATAGAGGCTGGCAAACCGCATGAGTGAAGTCTTCCGTCCCACCACCCGGAAGTTGGCCACTTGAGTTGAGGCCAGAGGATGGTGCTTGGATGAACCAATGTACAATCGCCAAACGAACACGGACTTTCGGGAATCTACACATTGGCATCCTACGACCAAGCAACCCTCCTCGCGATACTGGAATACTGGCATAAGGTCGAGTTCTTCGTCCCCTATGGGCTGGAGCAATATCTCGATGACCTTGAAGAGTGGCAGTCCAAGACGCTTTTGCGTAATCGCCTGGAAAGTACAGACACCGGTTGGCTGACCATTGATGTGCCTGAAGACAAGGAACTGCTTGGCTATAACTTGTTCCTGGGAGTTTTCGACAAGTCCTCTATCAGTCAGATCTGCGAATGTATCCGCCCTTCAATCGACGCCACCGATAGCACAGGTGTTTTTGAGGAAGAGGCACGTGCAGACCTGGAGGGCATGACCTGCTTTGCCAAGTTGCCACTGGATAGAGCCGGCTATCCCATCATCGATTCAATCTCCATTTCAACGGCCCCTTGGGCGTTGGGACAAACACTTAATGATGGCCTGAACGCTCTAAACCATGACGTATTCGATTCAGCACAAAAAGAGCTGAAGATGATGCTCCGCGACTTCATGAGTGAGCGTGGCTGCTTTGCGGATAAGGGGCTGGATGCATCCGAGGTGCTTTCGTTGCAGGCATTGCTGTGCAGATGGGCGGGATTCACGCCCTCGGCAACGCAACCCATTGCAGCCATTACGGCAAAGGTCAAAGCGCGCACGCCCGTCACGACAACGGAAAAAGCGTCCCCCGAAGCCATAACTCCCGACTTCGACGACGACGAAGAGGGTGAAGCGCCGGAGGAAGAACTGGATATCCTGAACAGCTTTTATATTCGCGATATCGAACGGGCGATCAACAGCGTGCGCACCGGCGATATTACGCAAGCACTCGGGCAGTATCTGATTCCGCTTGCCACCGACAAACGTATCGACCTGTATTCCAGAGAGGGCTGCTCAGCATTATTGCAGGCACTGCGTCCGAGGCTTATGAACCCTGGACACTGGATGGCCGACCCAGGTCAACCGATGAGCCTAATGCAACAGTTCGCTCTCAATCAGATAGGGCAGGACCTTGAGCGCAGCGGGCTTTTTTCGGTCAACGGCCCACCCGGCACTGGCAAGACCACGCTTTTGCGAGACCTGTTCGCGGACAACATTGTCCAACGCACTCGGATACTGGCGGGTTTGGCCAAAGCTGACGATGCCTTTGAAAAACACGCACTCACGGTGCGCTTCAAAAGCGACTCAAGCACTGTCCAACTACGCCCTCTGATCAACGCTCTGACCGGGTTCGAAATGGTTGTAGCTTCGACCAACAATGCAGCGGTCGAAAACATCTCTGTCGATCTGGTCAAGCGCAAGGCGTTAGGCGAGCAATGGCGGCATTTCGGCTATTTGCAGCCGATAGCGCACAACATGGCAATTGAGCAGACCAAGCGCGGCAACATTTCTCCCGAAGGTGACCAGATGCCTTGGGGGCTGATCAGCTGTGCGCTGGGTAACTCCACTAACCGTCGCAACTTCAATGAACGCTTTAGCATGTTCAGCCTTGAAACCGCCAGCAAGGAAAAGGCTATGCGGATCTGGGAGTGGTTCGACAGGCCCAATGCACTGACCTTCAACCAAGCCTGCGATGCATTCAAGGAGGCTGATCGCCAATTGTGCGAGGCACTCGACGAGCGTGAGCGACTGGCCGAACTGTTGGACGTGCTGAGTCAAGGAACCGAGGCTGACTACGTCGCCACTGCGACGCTTCAAGTCAAAGAGGCTAATAGCGAAGTCGCCAGCCTGAATGCATTGCATGAACGCCATCTTCAGCGTCTTCAAGTGGCGCAGCAAAACTTCGTACAACTCACCGAAGAACAGCGCCTGATCGACCGCACTGCACCGGGCTGGTGGGCACGTTTATGGCGTACGAAAGAGGCTAAGGCCTACCTTGAGCGACGCAAGCTCAATGCCAATAGCCAACTGCACACCCATGAAGAAATCCGCAGTGTTCGCCAGGACCAGCAGACGTTGGTGGAAAAACTTCGCGATGCCATGGAGCGCGTCCGGCTTCACGAGCACCAGCAAGCGGAACTCGCTCAGCAATGGCAACGACAGAGTGAAGAATGCGAGCAATTGCTGGCAAGGTTGGGCAAACCTCATTTGCCCGCTGATCCGCTGGAGCTAAGGGAGAACGATCGGTTTCAGATCGAAGGACTATGGCACGATAGAACGCTTGCTGAACTGCGGTCCAGCTTGTTCGCGGCTGCACTTGCACTGCAACAAGCCTGGCTGCACACGGTGGGTCAAAAGAGAGGGGCGCTGAGAAAAAACCTTGTAGCCATCTCTGCGCTGCTTTCCAACAAAACACCGGAAGACCCAAGCCACGCTTTGCCCATCTGGCAAAACCTGTTCATGGTGGTGCCAGTGGTTTCCAGCACGTTTGCCTCCTTCGCCAAACAATTCGCCGGCCTGGGCCCAAACGCTTTGGGCTGGGTTTTCATTGATGAAGCAGGCCAGGCCGTTCCGCAAGCTGCAGTTGGGGCGCTTTGGCGGGCACAACGCTGTGTGGTGGTTGGGGACCCATTGCAGATTGAACCCGTCTTTACACTTCCAACGCCTTTGCTCAACGCGCTGGGCGAACTCAACCCTGTCACCGCCAGCAATGCCTATGCGCCTCATTGCGTGTCTGTCCAGCGTCTCGCCGACCAGGCCAATCGCTTTGGTGCCTATGCACCTTTCTTGGACGAGACAATATGGGTTGGCAGCCCATTGCGTGTACACCGTCGCTGTCACGAACCCATGTTCACCTTGGCCAACCGTATCGCCTACGACAACAAAATGGTCTATGGCCTACCTGAGCGAAACCCCAGCGCTGCGCCATTGATCGACCTCCCCAGTGGCTGGGTCGACATCCGCGGCGCCGTCGAACGCAAACAGGTAGTGCCCGAGCAGATCGAGTTCATGATCAAGGTGATCGTCAGCCTCTTCCACCGCGACACGGCACTGCCTGAGCTCTACGTCATCTCGCCTTTCAAGGCGATCCGTACAGCGTTGCGTGAAGGTCTGCTGAGCTGTACGTGGAAGCAGGCTGTACCCAAGAGGGATGAATTGAAACGCTGGCTTAAAAGAAGCGTCGGCACCGTCCATACCTTTCAAGGCAAAGAGGAAAAAACGGTGTTCATGCTATTGGGCACTGACATGGAGAATGCCGGTGGCGCAACTTGGGCCTCCTCCAAACCCAATCTGTTGAATGTGGCGCTGACCCGAGCCCAGCACCGCATCTACCTTGTGGGGGATATCAAACTGTGGGGAGCATTGCCCTATTTTGAGAAAGCTGTGACGGGAGACGTGGCGATACCGCGATGGAGACGGCGCGATTTTGGGGTGATTGTGCAGAGCGCGAACGCCCAAGAAAGAACGGATGTCTAGTTGCAACGACCCGCAGGCAGATCAACTTCAGGGCGTTCAGCGGCGGTCATTCACGACGCGCGGATGATCAGGGTTATACCGAAAAAAGCGCCCCAAGCCGGGGCGCTCATGCTGTGGGAGCCGAGCTCGCCCAGCCACCACAGCCCTTCTTATTGCCCGCCCCCGGTATTGCCTGGCGACTCCAACACCTTCACCACATCATCAATCACCGCCTTGCTCATCTCCTGCAAATAATGCGACGCCCAGGCATAACGGTCCGTCTCCTTCGTCATCGCTGCATCTTCGGCGAGCAGCTTGGCGACGTGGAGCAGGTCGGAAACGTGGTGCAAGGCTTCATGCAGGGAAACACCGCTGTTAACGCGGAACAGAGGTTGGTCGGAGTGAAAGGAGAAGGGGGTGACGCCGAGGGTGGTTAACGCAGACGCGGGTGTAGCGGTCATCGGTAAAACTCCCATATCGAGTGAGAGCTACCACGTTCGTTCTCAGGCGAATGGGTGGCAGCTGTGCGCAGGCTGAGAAACCGGAGATACAGGAACCCGGCAGACCCGAAGGTCTCCCACGCACAGCCGCCATTGCACGAATTTTAAGGCAAAAAAAACGCCTTCAAAATCGGGTTTTGGGGGAGCTTGGTGCGCCTGCATCTTGCCGGGTTCTCAGGCCCGATCGCTGAATTGGCAGCGATGGAGGGAGGGTAGCGTGGTGGGGCGCAAGGAGCAATCGGGAAAATAGAACGGTTGGTCTGGGCGAGTCTCAGGGCGAGCGAAAATCACTGTGCCGATTCGAAGGTCGCTTTCAAAATGATGTAACTATCGCCTGGGCCAGCTGCATGTCTGACATGCGGGGGGAGGGATACGCCGACTGGTAGTACCTGGAGGCCTGCTCAAACCGAGCGCCGCGAATCTCGCCATCTGAGCCAATAAACGCGAGCGCATCATCCTTGGCGGGCTTGAATTTTTTTGTGACGGCTAGAGAAATGCCCGTCGTTGCAACAAGGACGAGAGTGGGAGCCATAGTTATCATCATCATTGAGTTTTGATACGAGCCCCTATCTTCCGCAACGGTCTGAGCGCTGATTGATACCATGACGGCGATTGCCAGAGTCTTCCATGAACCCATGCTTTGATGCTTCCATTGTTGTCTGAGGGTGCAACCCTATCAGAGCAGGGGATTGCCAGAAACAAGAAGCCCGGCGCCAGACTAAGGCCATGCCACGATTTTCATCGACGAATCAATCTTTTGTGATCGTTTCAACTGAGCTTCCGCATCCGCGCGGGAAACATAGCAAATCAATCCGGCGTCCTGCTTCGATGAAACATCGGTTTTTGGCTTCATCTGATAGATGAACGCGTTCTGCATTTTAAGTGTTTGGGAATACTCGAAGTCACCCCATACACCTGGCTGGGATTGCTTCACCTTTTCCACATAGTTGTTCAATCGGGTCTGAAATGCTGCTCCCGTCCTGTCGGCATCATTAATCTCAACCACTGGACTGCAGGTAGATCCTCTTTCCTCTCCGACAGTCAGATAGGCATAGCAATAATTTGAAGTGCTCTCGGGTTTGGCTGGTGCGGCGATCATTTGCTGCGCTGCTAATGGAGTAGCCATTGCTGAGGTAGTTCTTGCAGGTGCGACAGTGCCAGGTGAGGAAGCGGGTAGCGTCTCGGATTCTGAGCCGTCAGCAAGTATTGGCGCAACGATCATAACGCCAACGTAACCGGCTACCCCGGCAACCGCCAGCCCCGTGTCACCCGTCGCCGCCCCGCCCACCAACATGCCCATCGCGGCCATCTCACTCAAGCCCCCATCTGAAGAGCAGCCACTTATGCTTGAAAAGCACGAGGTTATAACCCAATAGCGGGCTGACTTCGAGATGTGTGCGAACATTAAAACCCCCTGGACGATTGGCAGGGCGCAATCGTATATACGGCCATAATGGCAATTCGCCTTTGTTTTGTACACGACCTGAGATTTTCAATGGTTTTTGGAGAAAAAACGGGGCTCAGACCACGGTTTTCGTTAATTGAAAACGTGGTCTGACCTCCCTATTTCCCTTTGATGATCAGAAAGTCATTTTGCATTATTCAACAACGGTGCAGTTGGCAGCGCTCCACACTGTGCTCCAAGGATCCCGTCATATTTTTTGACCAGATCCAAGCTGGCGTTGTATGCCGATGTCATAGAATCAGCGTTGCTTGCCGCTTCAGCATCATAAGGAGCACTACAGGTATTGATCGCACTGACGAACGCGAGCCGTGCATGCTTGTACTTGATCCCGGTGAGGTATGTCTTCATTCGGGTATCTTTTCCAGCATCACAAATAATACTGTCGTCGGCCTTGTCGGCTATAAGCTGCTGGAAATGCTTGAGGCTTTCAGAAGCCATGGACGACGCAGTATTTCCAGAGCTGGCCTGTTGGTGCCCTTCCTTCATACTCGCATCACAGTCTGCCAAAGCGAGGTTCATGTACGACAAACAGCCGATTAGAATTAATTTTTTCATGGCGTGCCTGCATCGAACCGGGCGGGATGCACCGGGTTTGCGAAGTCTAGTCAGCGCGCACCAAAACGCACATGGCATTATGAAATTAAACGCCGCGAACCGGTGCACTCTTCAAACATGTGATATGCCTACCAGTCGCCAGGCGTGACCATGGGTAAATCGATGCACTGCTTTTGTGCATTCCCCGCGAATACTTTGATGAGTGTGGATAAATTAGCTGTGCGCCAGTCCATGTCCGCATAGTCTACGCTCATCCCCACTTTGCTAACCAAGTGCAGTGAATTGAGCGGGTACTACGCAAGCGGGCCGGGTTTTTGGAATTGGTACGATAATCGTAAAATGGGGTCAAACCACGATTCTCCGATTCTCGAGAAAAAGGTGTTTTATGCGTGCCCCTAACTCCCCTCAATCAACGCCCGCTCCTCCAACCAAATCTCCTGAACAAACTGGTCCGTAATCGCATAAATCCCATGCCCGCGCCGCATGATGATGTTCTCTGCCACTAGGGCAATCACCACCGGCTGAATCTCTTCAACTTGCACCTCGCGACCTACCGTCTTGGAATATTCCGCCGCTGCATCAGTAGAGAAAATCCCCCGAGCATCACCCTCCGTAGCCGCGATCTTGTTGAAAATCGCCTGAGCCAGTCTGCCCAGCTGTTCGACTTTTTCCAGCTCAATACTCGCCGCTGCCGAACGCAAAGTACTGGCAATCACGGGGAGAAAAAGATCAGGATCACCGTCCTGTTGCAAGAGCTGGCGCAGGGCCTTAAGCATTTCCTCCGGTCGATTCCCCAAGGTGTTGAAGGCTTCGGTAGCGGCTTGGAGAGAGGGGAGCTTTTCCTTCTTCACCGTCATTGCCAGTCGGTTGAGCAGGAATTCAACGTAATCACCCTTTAGCAGGGGATACGCGGCCGATGTCGCGCCGGAAAATGCCTGGTTACGTTTAGCTGTCAGCTCACTCACTTGCGCCCTGTGTGAGCCAGTGCCGATAAAGAGGAAGTAGCCCGGTGTATTGGGGCGCGGATTGATTGCGTCACGAGCAGCCTTGAGTGCAAGGAGCAACTGATTGCCGTCATCCGAGGAAATAGCGTGTTGCACTTCGTCGATGATCAACACGAGATCGGTCTTCGCTTGGTCGACGACTTCTGTGAATGCCTGCGCGAATGTTGGGCCGTTGGCGTTGCCGATGCGGTCGAGTTTGAAGCCGAATTTGAATCCGGCTGCGTCGACCTCAATGTTGCTGACGCGCTTGAGCGTTTCCAGGACGGACGAGCCCGGCGTTTGCAGTTCTGTCAGGGTTTTGTAGATGGCGTTGTGCACGAGGGTCGCAGGGTTGGCCAGCGTGTCGCTCCAGAGGTCGACGTATATCACCAGCGCGCCAGCTGCTTCCAGGGCTGGGATGAGGTCGTTTCTCAGAAATGTCGTTTTGCCCGTGCGGCGCAGGCCGGACAGAAACAGACCCGAGCGCAGACCTTCATCCAATACGCCTGGATTGAGAAGCTGGTTTGCCATCGATTCGGCCAGTTCAGCGCGCTGAAATATGCTGCTCATGCAATTATCCCTTTTTATGAATACGCCATAATTATTGCCAGGACATAATTTAGAAGGATGAAATCTGGAATTTTGGCGTGTAAAGAGGTGATTCAACAGGAGGCGGCGTGAGGCGGGAAGGGGTTGATCGAGGATGAATATCCCAGAAACAACAAAGCCCCTGCATTTCTGCAGGGGCTTCGTTTTGTATGGTGGCACCAGGAGTCGAATAGAAAAATAAGTACCTGTTTTACAATGTAATTACGCTAATTTATAGAGGCTTCTATCCCTACGATTATCCTAATCAAGCCGGAGGTGTTCGCTAGGTTCGATGGCACCACTCAATACAAGCGAATAGGTGCAGGATTGGCAAGATTGACGCTGGAGCGTAGCCACATCAGCAGGGTTCGGTTCTGTCGTTAAAAAATTCGTTGACATAGCTCGAAAGGTCGGTATAACTTCCATCACATAGGTCGCCTTTTCTTGTCAGAAATCGTAGACCCTCAGCAATATTGCTGAGTACATATCGGCTATAGAAGCCCCTGATTTGCGTGAATAGCGCAGTCGGGGGTTTTTTTTTGGAAAAATTTAAATGTCGACTTTGAAATCCTCTGACGAAACCCAGGAATTTCCGAGCATCACGGTGGCAGCCGTACAAATGGAGCCACGAGTGGGCTGCAAGGCTGAAAACCTGGAAGTGTCGCTGCGCTTGATCGCCGAAGCGGCCAGCGCCGGTGCGCAGATCGTTGTACTGCCCGAGTTGGTCAGTAGCGGTTATGTCTTTTCCAGTCGTGAAGAGGCATTTGAACTGGCGGAATCAGTACCGGCAGGCGTCAGCACCCAGGCGTGGGAAGACGCTGCCCGTCAGCACAATGTTTACGTCATTGGCGGCGTTGCCGAACGAGTGGGTCACAAGCTTTACAACGCTGCCGTCATGGTCGGCCCCGAAGGTTACGTGGGGACTTATCGCAAGCTCCATCTGTGGGGTGACGAACATCTGTATTTCGAAGTCGGCGACTTTGGTTTACCGGTGTTCCATACGCCTTTTGGCCGCTTGGCGATGATCATCTGCTATGACGGCTGGTTCCCGGAAGTCTATCGGCTGCTGGCCATGCAAGGCGCGGATATCGTCTGCATGCCAACCAACTGGGTACCAATGCCGGGGCAGGGTAACGGCGCCATGATCATGGCCAATACCCTGGCCATGGCCAATGCGCACGTCAACGGTCTGAACATCATTTGCGCTAACCGTGTAGGCACCGAGCGCGGTCAGCTCTTTGTGGGCAACAGCATCATTGTCGGCGCCGACGGTTGGCCATTGGCTGCCCCAGGCAGCGCAGACCGCCAGCAAATCCTTTACGCCGATATCAATCTGAAGGCGTCCCGCCAATCCCGGCACCTCACGACATTCAACACGGTCCTGCGTGACCGACGCACCGATATCTACGACCCCATGCTGGGCACCGGCTGGCAGCTACCTCGCTACTAACCCCCCTTATCTACAATAAAAAAGATTGAGGATACTCACATGAAATCCACTTATACCCTCATCCGCATCGCCGTTCTTGCCGCTACAGCACTCGTAGCAACTCAGGGACATGCCGCTGAACCGATCAAGATTGGTGTCGCGGTGGGGTTGTCAGGAGCCAATAGTGTCGTGGCACCGGCTGTAGTCCAGTCCTCAGAACTCGCTGTGGAGCAAATCAACGCCGCCGGGGGAATCCTCGGTCGCCCGGTGCAGTTGGAGATTGTTGATGATGCTTCCGGCGCAATAGGTGCACAGAAAGCCTTTGATACGCTGGTGCTGGAAAAGAAAGTAAACGCCATTATCGCGATGGAAAGTAGCGCCGCGCGCAATGCCGCCTTGCCGGTTATTTCCCGTGGGCGCGTGCCCTATATCTATACCTCGTTCTATGAAGGCCGTTCTTGCAATAAGTGGATGTATGTCAACGGTTGGGTACCAGAACAGCAAGTTGCCCCTGTAGTGGATTACTTCAGCCAGAAGCTCGGGGCAAAAAACTACTTTCTTGTCGGTAGCGATTACGCCTTTGGCCGGGGCATGCTCAAGTTTACTAAAGCGTACATTGAGCAACACGGTGGAAAGGTTATCGGTGAAGAGTACTTGCCGATGGACGGGAGTGACTGGACCGCCGTTATTTCAAAAATTCGCTCGACGCAACCTGACGCGCTTATCAGTGCCACAGCAGGTGGCGCACCTAACGTCTCATTGGCCAAACAGTTGAAAGCAGCGGCGCTGACACTGCCTTACGGCAACCTGGCCATTGACGAAGGCACCGGCAAGACCATGGGGGATGTCGCAACAGGCATGTATATGTCGGCTTCGTACTTGACCAGCATCGACACACCGGAAAATAAAAAATTCCTGAGTGACCTCGGCCAGAAGTTTGCCGGGAACCTGTCCACGCCAAACGAACTTTCCGAACCGCAATATGAAGCCTTCTTTCTCTACAAGGCCGCGGTGGAAAAAGCCAACTCCATCGACTCCGCTGCGGTTGTAGATGCGTTGAAAGATGTCTCGATCGTCGGACCGCGCGGCGTTGTGCAGATGAATGCCAGCCGTCATACCCCCCTGGCCATGCGCTTGGGCCAAATACAAAGCGATGGTTCTATTCGCATTCTTGAAACCCAAGAAGGAGTCAGCCCAGGTATTCAATGCCCGAATTTTAAATAGTCCATTGCTTGATTACTAAGTAACGCTTCACGTTGCATTCTCCCCGGAGGGAGACGTCATGGTGTTAATTCTAGATATAACAACAACAATAGCCATGCTGTTCATTGTTACTGCGGGCCTGATGATGATTTTCGGAATAATGAAAATCGTCAACTTCGCCCATGGTGCCTTGCTGACAATGGGAGGGTATGCGGCGTTTGTCGTGACCCAACTGGGATGGAGTCCCTGGCTTGCGTGGCCGTTGGCTCTCGCGACCGGAATGATCGTTGGCGCGATCATCGAATACTTGATTGTTAGGCCACTCTATAAACGCCCTCTGGATGCCATCCTGGCAACCTGGGGGCTGGGCATCGTGATCGGTCAGCTGATCATTCTCGCCTTTGGCCGGGACGTGAAGTTTGCAGACGTGCCCCTGACAGGAACCTGGTCGCTGGGTGGAACGGATTACTCTGCCTATCGATTGCTGCTGATTCCCTTGGCTCTCGGCCTGTGCGCCTTACTGACGGCGCTACTCAACGGCACCCGCTTCGGTGTCAAAACCCGCGCCGTCATCATGAACGAGGAATTGGCCAGTGGCCTGGGCATCCATGCCGGGCGCATACGCTTCATTACCTTCAGCCTGGGCGCGGGCCTGGGCACATTGGCCGGAGCCTTGATTAGTCCGCTTTCGAGTATTGACCCAGGCATGGGGATTATCTGGCTGGTTTCTGCCTTCATGCTCGTCATGGTCTCCGGGCATTCGATGCCCAGCCTTTTCGTGACTTGCGCGGTATTTGGTGCGTGCCAAGTTATCGTGAGCACCTATGCGAACCCGGTACTTGGCGGACTCACGATTGCCGTGTTGGCGGCGTTGACCTTGCGTATTCGTCCAAAGGGGTTCGCACATGACTAACACTACGTTGCAGGCGGCAAACCCCCAATCCACGGGGTCCAGTCGTCAGGGAGCATGGGGCCGTTCGGGCGTGCTGGCTTTGATCGCCATCGCATTGCTGGTCGCTGGCCCATGGATTTTCGACAGCTACGTTCTCAACCTGCTGATCAAGGCCTTTCTGTTTGCGATCGTCGTTATCACGGTGGATGTGCTGTGGGGCTATACCGGATATCTCACCTTTGGGCAGTCGGCGTTTTTTGGTATCGGTGCGTATGCCGCAGGCTTGGTTTTTACTCACTTTGGCCTGTCGCCTGGCTCCATTGCTATCGCCATCGGGCTCGCGATTGTCGTCCCGATGATGGTTGCAGGGCTGGTGGGGTGGCTGTCCTTCTACCGGGGCGCCTCGCCGTTTTTTGCCACGGTTATCTCGCTGGTGTTGCCCATCGTAATGACCCAGTTGCTGCTGTCCGGTGGGGAGTGGACGGGCTCCAGTTCGGGCCTGACCGGCTATGACACCTTCGACTTGTCGCTCAATGCCTGGTACTGGATCGCCGGGAGTGGCGTGGCGCTGATAGGGCTTTTCGCCTGGCTGTTCGTGCGCAGTGATGCCGGGCGTGTGCTGGCGTCGATACGTGACAACGAGTCCAGATGTGCGTACCTGGGGATCAACGTCCCGAACATCAAAATCCTTCTGCTGATCGCCACTGCGGCGATTACAGGGATCGCAGGTTTTGGCTACGGCGCTTTCAGTGGCGTGGTGGCGCCCGAGTTGTCCGGTTTCGTCTTGGGTACCGAGCTGATCATCTGGGTTGCGCTGGGTGGACGCGGCACGTTGTGGGGGCCCATGGCGGGGGCGATTCTGATTAACGTCGCAACGGCCTATCTCGGCAGCCGCATGCCGTTTTTGTGGCAACTGATCCTCGGCCTCTCTTTCGTGCTTGTGATCGTCTTGTTGCCGCAGGGGATCGTCCCGGCTCTGCTCAAGCCCCTCGGTTTCGGTGCACGTTCGCGGCGAGTACCGGCGCTGGTTGAACGTGAAGGGAAAGCGGTTCCCGAATCGGATGGCGTGCCTGCGCTTCTAATGGAGGACGTCACCAAGAGTTATGGTTCGCTCAAGGTACTGCAGGGGATCAACCTCAAGGCCGAGGCCGGTGATCTGGTTGGACTGATCGGCCCCAATGGTGCCGGTAAAACAACGCTGATGCGGTGCATGAGCGACGGGGCTGACCGTACATCCGGGACGGTGCATCTGTGCGGTAACGATATCCGTCGGCTTCCGGCTGAGGCCTGCGTCCGTTTTGGTCTCGGGCGCAAATTTCAAAATGCCAATATTTTCGAATCCCTGACCGTCGCCGAGTGTCTGCGTATGGCCGGAACCCTTCACGAACGACCCTTGTTTTTCACTCGGGCGGATACGTTGGCCTTGCCATCCTATGCCTTGGACGTTCTGCGGGTTACCGGGTTGGATAGCATGCTGGACGTGGTCGCTCGAGACTTGTCGCACGGTGAACAGCAAGCGCTGGAACTGGCCATGGTGCTGGCCCTGGAACCTCGTATCGTGCTGCTCGACGAGCCTACCGCAGGGCTGACAAAGACCGAGCGCACGCAAATCGGTGTGGTGCTTTCCATGCTCGCAAACCGCTACAAGTTGTGCTGCCTGCTGGTTGAACACGATCTGGATTTTGTGGAACAGATCGCTACCCGAATCGTGGTATTACACCAAGGGACGATGGTCATGCAGGGCACTTTCGAAGAAGTCGTCAATTCGGATTTGGTCAAGACGATTTATGCCGGATCTGCACTTGCTCCACAGGAGGTCGTATGAACGGTGCCACATTGGAACTGAATTCAGTCACGAGCGGTTACAGGGCGTCCGTCGTCCTACGGGATATGTCGTTCAAAGTCGCGGCCGGCGAAGCGGTCGCATTGCTGGGCAAGAACGGCATGGGCAAGACGACGTTGCTCAAGACCATCATGGGGTACCTGCCCAAGAAACAAGGCACTGTTCAAGTCAACGCCTGTGACATTACCCGACTGTCGCCTCATCGAGTCGCACAAGTAGGTATTGCTTATGCGGCTCAGGAAAAAGCGCTTTTCACCGAACTGAGCATCCGGGACAACCTGCGTATGGGGCTCGAGAAAGACGCGTTGTTCGATGAGCGTTTCGCTGCCATAGAATCCGTGTTCCCGGTTTTCAAGGACCGTCTGAAGCAGTACGCCGGCACGCTGTCGGGAGGTGAGCAAAAAATGCTGCTGGTGGCGCGCGCGTTAATGATGCGCCCCTCCATCATTTTGCTGGACGAAATCACTGAAGGCTTGCAGCCCTCGGTGATTGACCGGATCGCTGTCGCACTGGTGCACGAGCGGCAACTCCACGGCACGACCCTGCTGCTTATCGAGCAAAATGTGCCGTTCGCATTGAAGGTGGCGGATCGATACTTGGTGCTTAAACAAGGTGAGATCGAAGAGGAAGGCGACGCCCGCGCGCCGGGTGCTACCGAAGCCATTTTCAACCATCTGAGGGTGTGACGCTTATGGCCCTGTCCAGCTCTGACGACCTTCCGTTGTGCCTGTTCATCGCAACAGGCGGAACAATTGCCATGCAAGTTGACCCTTCGACGTCAGCCCCGATACCTGCGTTGTCGGGCAGCGACTTGATCAAGGTCGTTCCTGCCATCGCGAAGATCGCGCGGCTCGAAATCAACAACCTGTCCAATGTCCCGTCAGTCGAAATGGGGCCGCAGCGCTGGGTACAGCTGCATCAGATCATTGAAGCCGCGTTGGCCCGTCAGGATATCGCGGGTGTGCTGGTGTCACACGGCACCGACACCCTTGAAGAGACCGCGTGGTTTCTCGACTTGACATTGACGTGCCGCAAGCCTGTTGTGCTTATCGGTGCTCAACGCAATGCATCCGAATCGGACTTCGACGGGCCACGCAACCTGATGAGCGGTGCCAGGGTCTGCGTTGAGCCTGAATCTTCGGGCAAGGGCGTGATGGTGGTCCTGAACGATCAGATCAACGCCGCACGGGAAGTCAGCAAAACCCACACCTCGGACGTTGAGTCGTTCAACTCGGGCGACGCCGGTTTTCTCGGAAGAGTGGACGGCGATACGGTCATTTTTTATCGCTCATCCTGTCGTCGACAATACTTGTCGCTGGGGCGAGACAGCTTGCCTCGCGTTGACATCGTAGCTATGTACGCCGGCGCCGACGCCTCCTCGTTGAACGCTGCCGTGCAGGCGGGCGCCAGGGGGATCGTCATCCAGGCGCTGGGGGCGGGAAATGTGAATGCCGAGGTGTATGCGGCCATTTCGCAGGCCATCGACGCCGGTATCACGGTGGTCGTTGCCACCCGCGTACCTCGTGGTCGGGTCAGGCCTCTCTATGGCTTTGCCGGGGGCGGCAGTACTTTGAAAGAGGCTGGTGTCATCTTCGCCAATGACCTAAGTCCGCAGAAAGCGAGGATATTGTTGATGTTGGCTATCCAAAGCCTCAGGTCCGCAACCGAACTACAAGACATTTTTGATCAATAGGTGAGCGTCATGCCAAGCACCAAGACAGCAGTCACTAAAGATCAGGGGTGGCCTATCGGCATCTTGTACTCGCGCTCGGGTGCTACCGGTGTCACCGAGTCCGAACATTTTTTTGGTACTGCGCTGGCGATCGAGGAAATAAACTCCCTGGGTGGCGTCCTGAATCTGCCGTTGATTCCAACCGCATATGACCCGAAGGGGTCTGCGGAAGAATACCGACGCTTGACCGGCAAGTTGCTGATCGAAGATGAGATCAACGTAATTTTTGGCTGTTCCCGATCTTCCAGCCGAAAAGCGGTGCTGCCGCTCATCGAACGCCATAACGCGTTGCTCTGGTATTGCTCGTTCTATGAAGGGTTCGAATATTCACCAAACATCATTTATACCGGCGCCGTACCCAATCAGAACAGCATTCAACTGGCCGCCTACCTGTTGCAAAACAAGGGCACCCGGTTCTTTTTGGTGGGCGCGGACTACATCTATCCGCGTGAATCCAATCGCATCATGAGGGACGTCGTTGAACAATACGGCGGCGAAATTGTGGATGAGGTCTACCTGCCCATCGACGCAGGCGTAGAGCAGCTCAAGGACGTTTTGAATGAAATCCGCGAAGCCCAGCCGGATGTTGTTTTCTCGACCCTGGTCGGACAGTCGGCCCGGTCTTTCTATCAGCTGTATGGCGAGCATGGGCTAGATCCCAAAAAAATGCCCATTGCCAGCCTCTCCATGACCGAAGAAGAAATCCGTTTGATCGGGCCGCAACTGTGTGAAGGCCACATCACCGCCGCCACCTATTTCGGTTCGCTGCGCAACGACAGTAATCAACGGTTCATTGAGCTTTGGCGCACACGATTCGGTGATCGGCCAACCAGTACCTGGTCGGAAATGGCCTATTCCCAGGTTCACCTGTTTGCGCGTGCTCTGGAGCGAGCTGGTAGTCTGGACAGGCGCAAATTAGTCGACGCTGTACACAAGGTGAAGTTCGCTTCGCCAGAAGGGCCAATAGCGATTGATGCGGAAAATAACCATTGCGCCCTGACGCCCCGGATCGGCATCTGCCGCAGTGATGGGCAGTTCGACGTCGTATGGGAAGGTTCGGGGCCGGTCAAACCCGATCCTTACCTCTCCACTTTCGGGTTCTCTGAGTTTTGGTTGAGGTAACGCCATGAGTTCCAGCCTTCGCCGTCTCTATGAAGATTTGCGCAGCATCTGCGTTGCGTTTGTTTATCCCCCTGGGGATGACCGCGATATTGTCATGCAGCAACTGAAAAGAATTGGCTGCCGCGTGAAGATCGTCTGGCCATTCCCCTCAGAGCCGCCTGCGGACGTCGACGTCATTCTCTTTCAGATTACGCAAGAGCTGGAAGGCAATAAGATCTGGTCGGGCGCCTCCGTCAACGCGGCACTCATCGCGCTTTCCGACTACGAAAGCCCGACCATCTTGAAGTTGTTGCTCGATACGCGCGCTCACGGAGTGATTTCAAAACCGTTTCGATCTTCCGGAATTCTTAGCACGCTGGTACTGGCCAGAGCCTCGTACAGCTACCAGGAACGCTTGCAGGGGAAGATCGACAAACTGGAGTTGACCATAAAATCCCGTCGACAGATCGAAAAAGCCATTCGGGTGTTGGTCGAACGCCAAAACCTGACCGAGACTCAGGCTTACGAACACATGAGATCTCGGGCAACCAAGCTGCATGTAACCGTCGCCGAGGTGTCCGGGATGATCATCGAGGCCCATGAGGCCATGGAACGGCTTGGTTTGAAGCTTTAGCCCTGGCGCGCCGCGATCCGTTTGCACTCGTTGTAACGAGTGCCTACAGCCACTAAAACAAGAAAACCCCTATGACAATGCTTGATTCCCGCCTCACGGGTGAGTCTCGGCCTGGCCCGATATCGCCTGGATTTTTTAAACGCGCTCTTGGCGACCTCCCGGTCGGCGGCAAACTGGCGTTTGGTTTTGCGCTCGCCGTGTTGGTAACCATTGGGGTTATTGCTACGGCTTTAGTGAGTCAGCACTCTCTGTTCAATGGCAATGAACAGCTGAACAAGGTCATGGTTATCAATGAACGGGTGCTGCGTGCCCGAGTCGCCGAAAACAGCTTTGCGTTGAGTCGTGCCGATGATCAACAGCAAGAGATCAAGCAGTCGCTTGCCGTCGCTGTCGAAACGCTTAAAAGCTTGCTGCTTGAACAGAAAACGCCTGATAAACCCTGGTCAGGGATGCTGGAGGCTATCGATCTCTATCAAGCGCAATTCGAAGCTTATGCCGGCCTGTTGAACGCTGGATATCTCGCGCAATTGGGGATGCAGGATCAGGCGCGTACGGCGGCAGAAAGCTTCGAATTGGTCTTTCTTGATCTGCTCGATAACTTGAACGGTGACGCCAGGCAGGCTGCCATATCCAGCGACAGGCTGACCGATCTTGATCAGACGGCGGCATTGATGCGCAAACTATTGAGTGTGCGTGATCGTGAAGCCTCCTTCATTCTCGAACCCGACGATGACCACCGTGCCGCTTGGGACATGGCAATGGCTGATACCCAAACAGCCATCGACCATTTGCTCACGTATTTACCTCCAGCCCAGCAGCAACCCCTGCAAATGGCCAAGGAAAATCTGGAGCAATATCGGCTGCGGTTCGACACCTTTAGTGACAGCCAGGCAGAGAGTCGATTGAGCGCGCAAAAAATGCGGGGTCAGGCTGATCAGGTCTTGGCGTTGGCTCGCCATGCATCGTCCGAGGAGCAGGCGCTGATGCTCAATGCCGGGAGCCGGGCAGAGAAATTGCTGCTCGGGGCGGCGGTGATGGCCATCGTGGTCAGCCTGCTGGCGTGTTGGGTTATCCGGCGCTCGATCGTGTCCCCGTTGAATGAAATCCTGATCCTCGCCAAACGGGTAGCTGCGGGAAGGCTGGGCGATCCTTTTTTCACTGTAGCGCGCAAGGATGAGCTTGGCGACCTCCAGTCCACGGTGCATGTCATGGTGGCAAGCATTCGGGGGCTGGTCAGCCATATGGGGTCAGGCATCGCACAATTGGGGGCTGATACCTCAGAGCTTTCGTTGATATCTGCTCAGACGCAACGTGATGTCAGGCAACAGCTCCTGGAAACCGAGCAGACCCTGGAAGCCATGTGCAAGGTTTCCGCAACGGCTGAGCAAGTCGCCCTCAATGCCGAGCGCGCAAGCATTGAAACCGAGCAGGCGCGTAACAGGGTCAGTAGCGGGGGAGAGGTTGTTCAGCGTGTCACTCAGCAAATAATTCATCTGTCGGGCGATATCGAAGCCTCTACTGACGCGATGCGTCACCTGCGTCACGAGAGCATCCAGATTGGCAAAGCTCTCGATGTCATTAAGTCTGTTTCCGAGCAAACCAATTTGCTCGCACTCAATGCTGCTATCGAGGCTGCACGGGCGGGTGAACAGGGGCGAGGATTTGCCGTAGTCGCCGATGAGGTTCGTGCTTTATCTATGAGCACGCGCGAGTCGACGGTGCAGATTGAACAGCTCATGCAACAGCTCCAGAACGGAGCAGATACCGCCGTGGAGCGCATGGAAAGTAGTAGGGCGTTGACCCGTAACGTTGTCCTGCTGGCCGACCATGCAGCAACGGCTCTCGACGACATCTCGCTGGCCATCGCGAGTATTGATGAACTCAACCAGCACATTGCCATTGCCGCCGAGTCCCAGAGAACCCTGGCGACTCAGGTGGCGCTAAGTATGACTCGTGTTCGTGAAGTTAGCGAAAGCAGTGCAAATGTTGGAGAACGCCTGGAGAGATCCAGTGAGGGCCTTCGATTGCTCGGACAGAGTCTGTCGGAA
Source organism: Pseudomonas sp. FP597 (assembly GCF_030687435.1). Classification (NCBI taxonomy): domain Bacteria; kingdom Pseudomonadati; phylum Pseudomonadota; class Gammaproteobacteria; order Pseudomonadales; family Pseudomonadaceae; genus Pseudomonas; species Pseudomonas sp. FP597. The sequence continues at coordinate 352,329 of NZ_CP117432.1, forward strand.
ACCGTAGGTAAATTTAACGACTGAAGGTCGAAAGTCTTGAGGATCGTCGGACCGTTAAATCCTTGGACACTGCAAATGGAGGCGGCGATGTCATGATCGAACTACTACCAGATCTTTTTACCAAAGCAGGTCTTGGCTTGGGAGACCTGAGCCGACTCCGATTTCATAGACATATCTGAATGACGTCTATTGGCCGGCTTTTACCTTCTACTAGCGGTGAACCGCCAGGACTTACCTAGGCGATGAGCAAGCAAGCGCACGGTCAGCAGGTAGTAGTAGCGCGTCGATTTCGAGTTTGAGTTCATATGGTGGTTTAAAAACCAAACGAGATGTTTTCTTTGCCATGTCCATGGATTATCTCGGTTCCAGCGTTCAGAAATGGCTGCTTGAATAGTCTTGGCCTGGCGGATGTGACGTTCGCGTGTGACATGTGCCCCGGTCAGCACCCCAGCAAGGAAAAGCTCCATATCGAATGCCGTGCTCATGCTCGGCCACCGATGTAAGCCGATACCACGTCGATACGACCGTGCCCCAATTCGCAGCTAATTTGTGCTCGGGCCTCCTGATCGAGGCGTCGGTCGAGCTGGTAGCAGCGGCCACCGTTGATGGGTGCGAGATGCCGGGTGATTTGCTCATAGCGTTCGCACGCATAGGCCGCCCGCAACTCGTGGAAGCCTTTTAGGTTGTGCGTATGAAGGATGTCCCGTGCCGGACGAACGATTCCCCGTTGGAAATCGAGATAGCGTTCATCCGGTGCAAGCAGGTTGCGGCTACCCTCAGGCGAGACCTGTTCGGCAAACTTCAGAGCGTCACGAATATGCTCATCTACCGTAATCCAGCGAGGTGCCAAGGCACCTGAGCGGCCCCCTTTGGTACCCTCTTGGATGTTGATCTTGCCGTATTGTTCAGCCTCTCGTTTTAGACGCGGTAGGTCGGCCAAAATGGCCTCGCGCAAGCGCATACCGGTGGCTCGCGCCAACTGAGCGATGGCCGCGGCGCGCGGCATTTTATGTTCGCAGAGCACGTCGACGATCCGCTTCACGTGTTCGCGGTCCTGGCCTTGCGGCTCCGAGCGACGAACACTGGTACGCCGCATTCCCAGCGCCTTGCTCGGACTCGGCACTTTCACATACTGATCACCGCGAAGCGCAGCCATGGTTCGGTTCACGCTGGATAACCGGTTTTGTGCGGTGGCGATGTTTATAGCCCCATGTTCAACTTGCTGCCGCAGATGTCCGGCATAGTCCAATAAGATCTGCCGATTTATATGCCGCGCATCGTTAAACCCCGGCCCATCCTCCGACCGACACCACCGCACAAACGCCTGCCAGCGATCACCGTGCGCCTTCACCGTGCCGTAATGCCCGCCGCCAAACAGATCACGTAGCGCCTGCGGCCCGGCATAACTCAGTTGTCGGCCATAGCCAAAATTTCGTCCATCCCGTCTACCTACCAATGCCATGATCAAACTCCTCTCGAAGCCAAAACCTTTGAAACCTTCCCCACGTCATCCCGCCTAGGATGTTGAGTGTTATCAGGGATCAAGGCCCCTGCGACCTGTGAGGGTTGTCCACTAACGCGGGACTGACGGCTCTTTACGACCGGGAGCTTGGGCATCTCATGATCTGGTCTCCTGAGCACTTCCTAGGAAGTGGGCGGGTGGAGGCTGCGCTGGCTGACGAGACCGGTGCCGCGAGATTCTGAGTCGGGTGAAGGCAGTAATGCGATGACCGGGGCGTGCCTCACTGTCAGTCAGGTGCAGTCCATTCCTTGGGCTGCGGCACCATCATCTGCATCGCTGTTGCTGGTGACTTCGGTGTTTGTCACGCCGATTGTCACAAGGAGGAATGCCGCAAAGCCTCGTACGAGATGGGCTGCAGCAGCGGTAGGAGCGCCCGTCTCTTTCCGGGAGAAAGAGACGGGCGCAGGTTGGCGCAGTGAAATGGCCAAGCGGAAAGGTTGCTGCAGCGCAGTTGGGTAGAGGGATGTATTTGCCACAATGGCAATGATCTGAAGTAGGCATCCATCACTCGGTGAGTGACCGTGCGAGCCGCCGGACGCTAATCGCACTTTGGGAGAACCACCACGGTGTGGCGTAGCCTTAAAGGTTCTGGCTACCTGGGTTGCTGTCAAAGACAGCGCTTTGCCCGATCTTTTCTACGCCTGTGGATAATTTGGGTCAAGGCTCTAATTTTCGGGAGTTCTGAGGCTGTGGATGAAATTATCCACCGGTGGAAATCAGTGGTTTTCCACAGACAGTTGCGTGGGCTTTAGATTTTTTAAGTGAGGTCCATCCAAGCAGGGCGGCTTTGCAGCCCCGCTTGGATGGACCCGCGTGGAAGGGCGGATTGCGGTGATCTCATTGGCTTACCCACGTTTGGATGCGCCACGGTTATTTTGTAGGGCCGTGATGTTGTCGCCGACTGGGTGAGCGAATTCGTGAGGCGTTACATGGCCGCTGCGATTGGCATCAATGTAGTTGCTCCACCACGCCATGATCAGCCGGCGCTGCTCCAGAAATTCAGCTTTGTGGATATACGCGGCGCGCACACGGTTGCGTTCCTTGTGGCTCATTTGTCTTTCGATGGCTGCGTCGGTCCATAACCCGGACTCCAGCAGGGCGCTACAGGCCATAGTCCTGAAGCCGTGGCCGCACACGTCCTTGCTGGTGTCATATCCGACGTTGCGCAGCATGGTGTTCACCGTGTTCTCGGACATGGGCTTCCAGTACTTGTGGTCGCCCGGTAGCACTAACTCTGAGAAGCGACTGAGGCTACGCAGGCGCTCCAGTATTTCGATGACCTGCGGCGAGAGCGGGACCATTTGAATGTCGCCGTTCATCTTGGTCCCTCGTGTGGAGTTGCGTACCCCTTCAATCGGTGCGCGGGTATCGGGGATTTCCCACATGGCGCGTTGGAAGTCGAATTCACTCCATCGAGCGAAGCGCAGTTCGCTGGAGCGGACGAATACATGCAACGTCAGCAGGACGGCGAGGCGCGTCAGTTCGCGGCCGTTGTAGTTGTCGATACGGTTTAGCAGTTCGGGTAGGCGGTTGAGGGAGAGGGCCGGGCGATGGACTGTGCGCGGCGCGTGAATCGAGCCTGCCAGATCCAGTGCAGGATTCATGGTGATCTGCCGGGCCCTTTTGGCCCCGCGCATGATGGTGGATAAGTAGTTCTGTACCCGTAACGCCACATCCATGGTGCCGCGTTCCTTGATGCGCTGGGTGATCTCTAGCAGGTCATGGGTATCGAGTTCAGCGATGGGTCGTTGGCCGATCAGCGGGAAGACGTGGGTACGCAGTCGGCTCATCACGGTTTTTGCGTGTCCTTCGGTCCAGCGACGGGACATGTCGGCGTGCCACTCCAGGGCAACGGTTTGGAAAAGCAGTGCCGCTCGCTGGGCTACGATCTTGGCCTTCTTCTTTTCTTCCATTGGGTCGAGGTTGTCGAGCAGCAACGCCTTGGCTTCGTCTCGCTTACGTCGTGCGACGGAAAGGGTAACGATGGGGTAATTGCCGATGATGAGCGTACCTTCCTTGCCGCTGGGCTTGGTGTACTTCAAGCGCCAGGTCTTCACGCCATTGGGTTTGACGAAAAGGTACATGCCTCCGCCGTCGAACAGCTTGTAGGCGCGTTCGCGGGTTTTGGCCGTGCGGCATTGCAGGTCGCTGAGGGGGATCGCTAGACGTGGCATGGGGGTACGCGCTCCTGACCGGGAAATCGCAGTACCCCTAACATACCCTTGGGGAAGGGGGATTTTGTTGGATCCCGACAGAGGGTCCTGGAACGAAAAAACCCGCCAAAGGGCGGGTTTTCGGGGCTTCCAGAGCATTCGGTGGAATGCAATGGAGCCTAATGTGGTGCCGGCACCAGGAGTCGAACCCGGGACCTACTGATTACAAGTCAGTTGCTCTACCAACTGAGCTATACCGGCGTGTTAGGGCGACGATTATAGCGACTGCCAGAGTTCTGTAAACCCCTGAAATCTGACTATTTTTGCGAAAACCCAAGTTTTCGCAAATCTCCCCGCATTTCCCTACGTCACCCGCGAAAAATCAGCGTTCGTGCAGTGCTTCTGCGCGGGACTTGATGATCGGTTTGAGCAGGTAGCTCAGGATGCTTTTCTTGCCGGTGATGATGTCCACGGAGGCCACCATGCCCGGGATGATCAGCAATGGCTTCTCGTCGGTGCCCAGGTGGCTGCGGTCGGTGCGCAGTTTGATGATGTAGAAGGTGTTTTTCTTCTCTTCGTCCATCACGGTGTCGGCGCCGATGGTTTCGAGTTTGCCTTTGAGGCCGCCGTAGATGGTGTAGTCGTAGGCGGTGAATTTGATCATCGCCTCTTGGCCGGGGTGCAGGAAGGCGATGTCTTGTGGGCGGATCTTTGCTTCCACCAGCAGGGTGTCGTCCAGCGGGACGACTTCGGCCATGTCGCTGCCGGGCTGGATTACGCCGCCGACGGTGTTGACCAGCATCTGTTTGACGATGCCGCGCACGGGGGAGGTGACCATGGTGCGGCTGACGCGGTCTTCCAGGCCTTTGGAGGTCGCTTGGGCCTTGCTCAGGTTGGTGCGGGCTTCGTTCAGCTGGGCAAGGGCTTCGCTGCGAAACTTGCCGCGGGTTTCGTCGATTTTGCGCTGCACTTCGTTGATGGCGGCCTGGGCGCGGGGGATGGCCAGGGTGGTGCCGTCGAGCATGCCACGGGTTTCGACTTCGGAGCGTTTGAGGCGCAGCACTTCTACCGGCGAGATCGCGCCTTGTTTGACCAAGGGTTCGGACATGCCGATTTCCTGGCGCAGCAGGTTCAGGCTGTTGCGGTATTGCTCCTGCTTGGAGCTGAATTCACGCGACTCTTGCTGGCGTTGCAGCAGTTGCTGTTGCAGCCCGCCAATTTCGTCCGCCAGTTGCTGACGACGGCTCAGGTACAGCGATTCTTCGTTCGAGGCCTGGTTGGGCACGGCTTTGCGCGCGTCCTCGGTGATGTTCAGCGGGCGATTTTCGATCTCGGCGCTAAGGCGTTCCACGCGCAGTTCCATGGCCACGCGGTCGGCTTCGGTTTCGCCGACGTTGGAGGCAAAGCGCGTGTCGTCCAGGCGCACCAGCGGCGCGCCGGCTTCGACGATCTGCCCTTCGTGTACGTAGATCTGCGCGACGATGCCGCCCTCCAGGTTCTGGATTTTCTGGATGCGCGACGACGGGATCGCCTTGCCGTCACCCTTGGTGACTTCGTCGATAATCGCGAAGTGCGCCCACAACAGCAGGAACACGAAAAAGCCGATCACGCCCCAGATGGTCAGGCGCACGATGCGCGGCGCATCGTCGATCAGCGCCTTTTCGACCTCGGGCAATGGCTGGTCATCGAGCGAGTCGCTGCCTTTGAAATAGCGGAAGATAACGTTCTTCCAACCGCCTGCACCGGACTTAAGCAACACTGATCTGCCCCTTTTTCAGCGCTTCCATGACGGCCGCTTTTGGACCGTCTGCGAGGATCTGGCCACGGTCGATCACCAGCAGGCGATCGACCAGGCTCAGCAGCGAAGCACGGTGGGTGACGAGAATCACCGTCTTGTTTTCGATAACCGACTGCAAACGTTGTTTCAGGCGTTCTTCACCGGTGTTGTCCATGGCGCTGGTCGGTTCGTCCAGCAGCAGAATCGGTGGGTTCAGCAGCAGTGCGCGGGCCAGGGCGACGTTCTGGCGTTGACCGCCGGAAAGGTTTTGCCCGCGCTCGCCCACTTGCAGTTCGTAGCCTTGGGGATGCAGCCTGGCGAATTCGTGCACGCCGGCGAGTTCTGCCGCCTGTAGCACCATTTCATCGTCCACGTAGCGGGCACCGGACACGAGGTTGTCGCGCAAGGTGCCGGCCAGCAGTTGGATGTCCTGGGCCACGTAGCCGATGTTATGGCGTAATTCGCTGACGTCGATCTGGCGGATGTCGACACCGTCCACCAGCAGCGAGCCGGAGTCCGGCTGATACAGGCCCACCAGCAGCTTGGCCAGCGAGCTTTTGCCCGAGCCGCTGCGGCCGATGATGCCGATTTTCTCGCCAGGGCGAACAGTCAGGTTGATGCCTCGCAGCGCCAGGTTCTGCTGGTTCGGGTAGGTGAAGTCGACCTCGCGGAACGCCATCGCGCCTTGCAGCGTTTTGCGGCTGAGGGGGCGTTCGTCGAAGTTGCGTTCCTGCGGCAGTTCCATCATCTGGTCCACCGACACCATCGTCACCTTGGCTTGCTGGTAACGCGTCAGCAGGCCCGACAGCTGCGCCAACGGGCCGAGTGCGCGACCGCTGAGCATGTAGCACGCCACCAGGCCGCCCATGCTCAGGACGCCATCGATGATCTGGTACACGCCGAAGATAATCATCGCCACGCCCGCCACTTGCTGGATCAGCAACGTGATGTTCATCGCCAGGCCGGACAGCACCTTGACCCGCAGCTCCAGGCGGCTGAGGGTGCCGATGGTTTGTTCCCACTGGTATTGGCGTTCGCTTTCGGCGTTGTTGACCTTCACCGCATCCAGCCCGGCGAGGGTTTCGATCAGGCTCGACTGGCGTTCGGCCCCTAGAGCCATGGTGCGCTCAAGTGTCGCGGTCAGCGGTTTTTGCAGGAAGTGGCCGATGCCCAGGGCGAGCGGGAAGGCGACGATGGGGATCCAGACCAGGTGGCCGCCGAGCAGCGCGATCACCGCGAGGATGATCAGGGTAAACGGCAAATCGATCAGGCTGGCGAGGGTCAGGGAGGTGAGAAAGTCGCGCATCCCCTGAAACTCATGAATGTTCGAGGCGTAGCTGCCGACGCGCGCCGGGCGCATTTTCATCGACATGCCCACGATGCGCTCGAACAGCGTCGCGGAAATGATCAGGTCGGTTTTCTTGCCCGCCAGGTCCAGGCACAGGCTGCGCATGCTCTTGAGCAACAGGTCGAACAGGTAGGCGCCGCAAATACCGATGGCCAGCACCCACAGGGTGGCGGTGGCCTGGTTCGGCACTACGCGGTCATACACGTTCATCACAAACAGTGGCGCGGCCAGGGCGATCAGGTTGATCACCAGGCTGGCGGCGATGGCGTCGGCATATAGCCAGCGCGAACGCTTGAGGGTGTCTTTGAACCACGAGCGCGCGCGCGGGATCAACGTGCCGCTGGTGACGTCAAATTTATGTTGCGGCTGCGCGAAAAAAACCCGACCGCTGTAATCTTGACTCAGCGTTTCACGGGTGACTTGGACTTCGCCGCCGTCACTTTCGCTGAGCAGCAGGCGGGCGGTGTCCCCCTCCCATCCCAACAGCACCGCACTGCGACCTTCCTTCAGTAACAGCAAGGCCGGCAATGCAATGGACGGGATCTGCTCCAGCTTGCGCTGCAGCAAACGGCCCTGCAAACCTGCCCGGGCCGCTGCGCGGGGCAGTAGATCCGGGCTCAGGCGCTGCCCCGCCAGGGGCAGGCCTGTGGTGAGCATAGCCCGGCTGGCAGGCTTGTAATGCAAGGAGCAGAGCGTCAACAACCCGTCCAGCAAGGGGTCGTCATGCTGACTGCGCGGGTCATGGTTGAGCTGCGCCACACCTATTTCAGAATCCAAGCTGACTCTCTCTTAAACGGTTGAGTGGTTCACGCCGTCAAGAATCAGTTCATCCCTGGCAGGTTTACCTTCGTTTTGACTTCGTTCTGCACAACCGATGCCAGCGGCGCAACGACGCCCTGACTTCTCAGCAATTGGCCCATATCGGCCTTGATGCGGTACTGCGTATAGATGTGCAGGTTTTTGATCTGTGCTAGGCGCTGCTGAGCGGTGAACAGTTCGTTCTCGCTGTCGAGCAGGTCGAGCAGTGTACGTTCGCCCAGGCTGAACTGCTGCTGGTACGAGGTGCGCACTTTATTGCTGCGGTCCACGTATTGCTGTGCGATCGGCACCTGCTGGCTCGCGTTATTGTAGGCGTTCCACGCCAAACCGAGTTCTTCATTCAGCTGGCGCAGCGCATTGTTGCGAATATCCAGCGCCTGGCTGGCCTGGGAGGCCTTGGACTGCAGGCTGGCCTTGTCGCTGCCGCCGTTGTACAGGTTGAACTGCATGTTCAGCATGGCGGAATAACCATTGTCATGGCCTTCTTCGCCGCCGATGTTGTTATTGGCTGAGCGTTGCAGCACGGCATCAAAGCGCGGGTAGAAAGTCGACTTGGCGGCTTCGTACTGCTTTTCGGCAGCGGCGATATCCGACTCGGCCGAGCGCAATACCGGGCTGTCCGCAACCATCTGGCGGCGTGCTTCATCCAGGCTGGCCGGCAGCGCGGTCACAATGCCCATTGGCTTTTCGAGCTGATCGGGCTCTTTGCCGACTACGCTCAGGAAGTTGGTATTGGCATCCGCCAGGTTGGTCTGTTCGGTGATCAGGTTGTTTTGAGCCTGAGCCAGTCGGGCTTCGGCCTGGTCCATGTCCGCCATTCTGCCGACGCCACGGCTGGTGCGCAGTTTGATCTGGTCAAAAATACGTTCGTGGCTTTTCAGGTTGTCTTCTGCCAGTTGCACCATCTCGCGACGGGTCAAGACATCCAGATAAACCTGGGCAACCGTCAGTGCGGTGCGCTCGGAGGTATTGAGCAGCGCATAGCCACGGGAGTTGGCGGTGGCTTGTTGGCGGCCCACTTCATTGATGGTGCCGAAACCTTGGAACAAATTTTGCTGAAGTCGGATGGTCGACTCGCCGCGGTTCAGGGTTTTCCAGTCATGGCTATTGCTCGCGGCGCGGGTCGAGGTGTTGTCCGAGCTTTCACGGCCATAACCGCCCAGCAGGTCGACTTTAGGCAGGTAGCCGCCCTGGGCCTCTCTGACCTGGTAGTCGGCGGCAATACGCGCATTGATAGCCGCCTGGATCTCCGGATGGTTTTTCACCGCGTCCTGCATCGCTTCGGGAAGGGTTTGAGCCTGGACGAAACCGGCGGCCAGAGCAAAAGGCATAACTTTAAGAAGGTGCAAACGCATTCTATTTTTTCCCGAGGATTGGTTGCCTGAAAAACCGCAACAAATTGGAGTGGCAACTCGAAATGCCCGTTTTTCTTGGACGCCGAAAGGCGCAAACAGAAAGTCGCGAGGCCGCTTAAATATCAATGTGACATTACGAGGCGGATTGTTTAGGATGGCGTCCAATAGGTCAATACCTTGACGGGAAAGTAATTTTTCTCACGAAACAACAAAATATTGACGCCAATATATTTTCGAAAAAATGTGTACTCCAACTATCTGAATCGGCAGCGGCGAGCGGGCCGGTCTCCTTGATGGATACCCCCGAACGGTAATACACGGAGAGTCTTTTATGAGCAGCGTTGCGGTCGTCAAAAGCATTGTCGGTCAAGTGTTCGCAGTTTCCCCGGAAGGGATTCGCCGCCTGCTGGTAGAAGGGGATCGCCTGGTTGCCGGGGAGCAGGTCGATACCGGCCCTGCGGGTGCCATATCGTTGGAGCTGGCCGATGGTCGAGTGATCGACCTGGGCCGCGACAGCCAGTGGAGTGCCAACGCGCCTGACTCGGCCATCGACCTGAGTGCCGCCACTGCTCAAGCCGCACCGTCCGTCGCCGAACTGCAGCAAGCTATCGCTGCCGGCGTCGACCCGACCCAGAACCTTGAGCCCACTGCGGCCGGTCCGACCGCTGCAGGCGCGGACGGCGCCGTTGGCGGCGGCCACAGCTTTGTCGTGCTGGAAGCCACCGCTGGTGTGGTTGACCCTACCATCGGTTACCCGACGACCGGTCTGAACGCCGCTGATGCCGTGGGCAATACGCTCACCGCCGGCGATAACAATGGCGTCGACCCGCGCAACGTCACCATTACCCTGACCGCCACGCCCACCATCACCGAAGCCGGTGGTGTTGTCGTTTACACGGCGTTTATTACCCAGGCACCCACCAGCGACCTGACCGTCACCTTGTCCAACGGTCTCGCGGTTGTGATCGCCGCCGGCCAGACCTCGGGTGCACTGAACGTCACGTTTGCAGGCAATGACACGCCGTACCTGGATGCTTCGTCGATCTCCGCCACCATCACCGGCACCGCCGGCGGCGGCAACCTGATCATCACCACTGACCCGGCGCCAGCGGTCACCCAGATCAACGACACCATCGACACCACCACCGTCACGCTGACCGCGACCGCGTCGGTGGATGAAGGCGGCAAGATCGTCTACACCGCGACCGTGACCAACGCGGCGCAGACTGACGTCGTGATCAAGCTGTCCAACGATCAGACCATTACCATCGAAGCGGGTAAAACCAGCGGTACGGTCAGTGTCGACACGCCTGCCAACCTGGCCGATGGCAAAGACCTTGCCGTCAGCGCCACGATCACCAGCGCCACCGGTGGTAACTACGAAAACCTGGCAATCAATCCTGCTGCGGCCACCTCGACAGTCGTCGCCGTGGACAATGCAAGCGTTTTGGTCGCCGATACCGCCACGATTGCAGAAGATGGTTCCGCCACTGGCAACGTGCTGAGCAACGACAGCGACATCGATAACGTGTTGACCGTTGCGACGTTCAATGTGGACGGCCGCACTTTTAACGCAGGCCAGACTGCTCAGATCGAGGGTATTGGCTCCATCACCATCGGTGCTGATGGTGCGTATGTATTCACCCCGGTCAAGGACTACAGCGGCGAAGTGCCGCAGATCGGGTACACCACCAACACCGGGTCGAGCAGCACGCTGACGGTGACGATTACACCCGTCAATGACCTGCCCGTGATCGAAACAACGGCCAATACACTGGTCGAAAACACCGCCGTGGCCGGGACTGTGGCCGGCACGTTCAGTGTCAGCGATGCGGAAACGCCAGTTGCCGGTCTGGTCGTGACCTTTACGGGTGACAGCAATAAAGACGGCTACTACGCCATTGTCGGCAATAACGTGGTCCTGACCCAGGCCGGTGCCGATTTAGTCAACGCAGGCAACAAACTGCCGGCCTTTGACCTGACCGTGACGGATGCGGCCAACACCACGGCCCAAGCCAGTGCGACCCCGGACGTCACCCTGGTCAACGACCTGCCAACCATCGAAGTGGTGGCCAACCCGCTGGTTGAAGACACCGTCAGCAAAGACACCATCGCCGGCTCGTTCACCGTTGGCGATGAAGAAACCCCAGTTGCGAACCTGGTTGTCACCTTCACCGGCGACAGCAACAAAGACGGCTACTACGCCATCTCCGGCAATAACGTGGTCCTGACCCAAGCCGGTGCCGACTTCGTCAACGCAGGTAACAAGCTGCCTGCGTTCGACCTGACCGTGACCGACGCAGACAAAGGCAGCGCGAACGCCGCTGCTACCCCTGACGTTACTTTGGTCAACGACCTGCCAACCATCGAAGTGGTGGCCAACCCGCTGGTTGAAGACACCGTCAGCAAAGACACCATCGCCGGTTCCTTCACCGTTGGCGACGAAGAAACCCCGGTTGCCAACCTGGTTGTCACCTTCACCGGCGACAGCAACAAAGACGGCTACTACGCCATCTCCGGCAATAACGTGGTCCTGACCCAAGCCGGTGCCGACTTCGTCAACGCGGGCAACAAACTGCCTGCGTTCGACCTGACCGTGACCGACGCCGACAAAGGCAGCGCAACCGCCGCCGCTACCCCTGACGTTACTTTGGTCAACGACCTGCCAACCATCGAAGTGGTTGCCAACCCGTTGGTTGAAGACACCGTCAGCAAAGACACCATCGCCGGTTCCTTCACCGTTGGCGACGAAGAAACCCCGGTTGCGAACCTGGTTGTCACCTTCACCGGCGACAGCAACAAAGACGGCTACTACGCCATCTCCGGCAATAACGTGGTCCTGACCCAAGCGGGTGCCGACTTCGTCAACGCGGGCAACAAACTGCCTGCGTTCGACCTGACCGTGACCGACGCAGACAAAGGCAGCGCAACCGCCGCTGCTACCCCTGACGTTACTTTGGTCAACGACCTGCCAACCATCGAAGTCGTTGCCAACCCGTTGGTTGAAGACACCGTCAGCAAAGACACCATCGCCGGCTCGTTCACCGTTGGCGATGAAGAAACCCCCGTTGCCAACCTGGTTGTCACCTTCACCGGCGACAGCAACAAAGACGGCTACTACGCCATCTCCGGCAATAACGTGGTCCTGACCCAAGCCGGTGCCGACTTCGTCAACGCAGGTAACAAGCTGCCTGCCTTCGACCTGACCGTGACCGACGCAGACAAAGGCAGCGCGACCGCCGCCGCTACCCCGGACGTCACCCTGGTCAACGACCTGCCAACCATCGAAGTCGTTGCCAGCCCGTTGGTTGAAGACACCGTCAGCAAAGACACCATCGCCGGTTCCTTCACCGTTGGCGACGAAGAAACCCCGGTTGCGAACCTGGTTGTCACCTTCACCGGCGACAGCAACAAAGACGGCTACTACGCCATCTCCGGCAACAACGTGGTCCTGACCCAAGCGGGTGCCGACTTCGTCAACGCAGGCAACAAACTGCCAGCCTTCGACCTGACCGTGACCGACGCCGATAAAGGCAGCGCCAACGCCGCTGCTACCCCTGACGTTACTTTGGTCAACGACCTGCCAACCATCGAAGTCGTTGCCAACCCGTTGGTTGAAGACACCGTCAGCAAAGACACCATCGCCGGCTCGTTCACCGTTGGCGACGAAGAAACCCCAGTTGCCAACCTGGTTGTCACCTTCACCGGCGACAGCAACAAAGACGGCTACTACGCGATCTCCGGCAACAACGTCGTGCTGACCCAAGCGGGTGCTGATTTCGTCAACGCAGGCAACAAACTGCCAGCCTTCGACCTGACCGTGACCGACGCAGACAAAGGCAGCGCAACCGCCGCTGCTACCCCTGACGTTACTTTGGTCAACGACCTGCCAACCATCGAAGTGGTTGCCAACCCGTTGGTTGAAGACACCGTCAGCAAAGACACCATCGCCGGTTCCTTCACCGTTGGCGACGAAGAAACCCCAGTTGCCAACCTGGTTGTCACCTTCACCGGCGACAGCAATAAAGACGGCTACTACGCCATCTCCGGCAATAACGTGGTCCTGACCCAAGCCGGTGCCGACTTCGTCAACGCAGGCAACAAGCTGCCTGCGTTCGACCTGACCGTGACCGACGCCGATAAAGGCAGCGCCAACGCCGCTGCTACGCCGGACGTCACCTTGGTAGACGACCCGAGCGTACTGCTCCCGGACACGGGCAGCGCCTTGGAAGACAACAACGTCACCGGCAACGTGCTGAACAACGACACTGATGAAGACAACCTTCTGACGGTCAAGTCGTTCACCGTGGATAACGTCACGTACGATGCGGGCCAGCAGGCGATTATCGCCAATGTCGGTACCCTCACCATCGCCAGCACTGGCGAATACACCTTCACTCCGGCCAAGGATTACAACGGTGCGGTGCCGCAGATCGGCTACACCACCAATACCGGCTCCAGCAGCACCCTCACACTGACTATCACGCCGGTCAACGACGCCCCGGTACTCGGCAACGCCTCGACCAACGCCTTCGGCGACACCTACATCGAAGGCAAGCCAGGCGGCTACGTCGCAGCGAACCTGACGATCAGTGATGTCGACAACGACACCCTGCAAAGTGCCAAAGTCACGCTGGTCAACCACCTGGCCGATGACGTTTTGATCGCAGATGCCAGCAACGCCAAGATCACAGTCAGCTATGACAAGGACACCGGTGTACTGACCCTGTCCGGCGAAGCCACCAAGGCCGAATACCAGGAAGTGCTGCGTTCGGTGCACTTCGCCAGCGAAAGCCAGAACCCGGTCGCTACCGACCGCACCCTGACCATCACCGTGAACGATGGCCAACTGAACTCGGCGCCTGTGACCTCCGTGGTCAACGTGGTTCCGGTCAACGATGCACCCGTGGTCAGCTTCGACAGCACCACGTTCGTCGAGCAAAAAGCGGCGGTGGCATTGGTCGAAAACCTGAGCATCAGCGACGTCGACAACACCACCTACAGCAAAGTGGTGGTCACCGTTGACCAGTTGGCGTCCGGTGACCTGCTCAGCAGCGCCGATGTGCTCAAGGCCCTGGCCGTTGCCGGTATCACCATCACCCAAAGCGGCAGTGCCGCCGACGGTAAAATCGTCTACACCCTCACCAGCGATTCGCCAGCCGGCAACAGCGCGGCTGACTTCATCAAAGTGGTTGAAGCGATCACCTTCCAGAGCCCGGGCAACAACCCGGTCGGTACGGATCGCAGCGTCACCATCGCCGTGACCGATATCGGCGGTGGCAACCTTGACCGTGAGCCAGCGCAAACTGGCAGCGCCACCGGCAAGGTCGCCATTGACCTGTTCAACGACGCACCGACCGCAGCGGCTACCCCTGCCGGCGCCGATGAAGACCACGCGGCCACGATCGTACTGAGCGGCACCGATGTGGACGGTACTGTCGCCAATTTCGTCATTACCACCTTGCCGGAAAACGGCAAGCTGTACAGCGACGCCACCCTGACAACCGAGCTCAAGATCGGTGATTCAGTGCCGGCAGGCGCTGACGGCAAGGCGTCGGTCTACTTCTCGCCAACCGGCGACTGGAGCGGCAGCACCTCGCTCACCTTCACCGCGGTCGACAATGGCGGTAAAACCAGTGGCGAAACCACCGCTGCAGTCACCATCGCACCAGTGACCGATACCCCACACCTGGGCTTGCTCGGGGGCGGCGTGGTGAGTTCGATCAACTTCGACGGCGCAGCCCTCAACGGTTCGTGGAGCACGGTCGCGGTCGGCGCTGCCAATAATGCCGCCGGCACCACCCCGACCACCCAGTGGTTGACCGGTAACAGCGACGGCAAAGTCGAAATCGGCCAAAGCAGCGTCTACGGCGTAACGACTCCAGGCAACAGCCAAGTCATCGAGCTTGAGAAAAACACCGGCGACGACGCCAGCCTGTACACCGTCATCAAGGCCGAATCCGGCACGGCGTACAGCATCAGTGTCGACTACTCGCCGCGTGCGGGCGCCGAAAACAATTCGGTGATCGATGTGTTCTGGGGCGGCGTCAAAGTCGGCACCCTGGACGCAACCACCGTTGGCATGAAGACCTACACCTTCGTGGTGCCGGTCACCGCTGACGGTGACGCCAAACTCGAATTCAAGGCCCCGACCAGCAACTCGCTGGGCGGTGTGCTGGATAACATCAGCGTTACCCAGGTACTGAACACGGGCCTGGAAGACCACGCGATCAAGCTGTCCGCGATTGACGCCTACGCCACCGACAAGGATGGCTCCGAGACGCTCAAGCTGCAGATCAGCGGTATTCCGGACGGCGCGACCCTCTCCGACGGCGCGGGCCATACCTTCACCGCGACGGCCGGCAGCCAAAGCATCGATATCAGCGACTGGAACAAGGCCACACTGGTCTTCAACCCGGCGCCAAACGCCAACGGCCTGGTGAACCTCACCGTGACCGCCATCGCGCAAGATGGCGATGCGGCGCCGAAGTCTGAGTCGATTACCCTGCCGATCAATGTGATTGCGGTCAACGACCTGCCGGTCATCGATGTCGTCGCCAATCCTCTGGTGGAAGGCAGCGTCGCGGAAGGGACCGTTGCTGGCACCTTTACCATCAGCGATGTCGAGACGCCGGTCGCCGATCTGAAGGTCACCTTCACAGGCGATAGCAACAAAGATGGCTACTACGCCATTGTTGCCAACGCCGTGGTGTTGACATTGGCGGGCGCAAACTTCGTTAACGCAGGCAATAAGCTGCCCGCGATTGATTTGACCGTGACGGACACAGACAAAGGCAGCGCGCACGATGCGGCCACGCCAACGGTCACCCTGGTCAATGACGTTCCGGTCATCACCGTTGAAGCCAACACGCTGACTGAAAACGACGCCAAAGAAGGCACTGTTGCTGGTCGCTTCACCGCGACTGACGAAGAAACTTCGGTTGCTGACTTGAAGGTTGCCTTCACCGGCGAAAGCAATAAAGACGGCTACTACGCTATCTCGGGCACCGACGTTGTGCTGACGCAGAAGGGCGCCGATTGGGTCAACGCAGGCAATCAACTGCCGAAGATCGACCTGACCGTTACCGATGCTGACAACGCCACCTCGCACGCTGATGCTCAGCCTGCCGTGACGCTGGTGAACGACATCCCGGTTATCACCGTGGCTGCCAACACCATCGTCGAAAACACCGCGAAAGTCGGCACCGTCGCCGGTACCTTCACCGCGTCCGACGAAGAAACTCCGGTTGCGAACCTGAAAGTCGCTTTCACCGGAGAAAGCAATAAAGACGGCTACTACGCTATCTCGGGTACCGACGTGGTGTTGACGCAGAAGGGCGCCGATTGGGTCAACGCTGGCAATCAACTGCCGAAGATCGACCTGACCGTTACTGATGCCGATAACGCTACTTCGCACGCTGACGCTCAGCCAGCCGTGACGCTGGTGAACGATATTCCGGTCATCACCGTTGAAGCCAACACGCTGACTGAAAACGACGCGAAAGAAGGCACTGTTGCCGGCCGCTTCACCGCGACTGACGAAGAGACTTCGGTTGCCGATCTGAAAGTCGCTTTCACTGGCGAGAGCAATAAGGACGGCTACTACGCGATCTCCGGCACCGACGTGGTGCTGACGCAGAAGGGCGCCGATTGGGTCAACGCCGGCAATCAACTGCCGAAAATCGACCTGACCGTTACTGATGCCGACAACGCCACTTCGCACGCTGATGCTCAGCCAGCCGTGACGCTGGTGAACGATATTCCGGTCATCACCGTTGAAGCCAACACGCTGACAGAAAATGACGCCAAAGAAGGTACTGTTGCCGGCCGCTTCACCGCGACTGACGAAGAGACTTCGGTTGCCGATCTGAAAGTCGCTTTCACTGGCGAAAGCAATAAGGACGGCTACTACGCGATCTCCGGCACCGACGTGGTGCTGACGCAGAAGGGCGCCGATTGGGTCAACGCCGGCAATCAACTGCCGAAAATCGACCTGACCGTTACTGATGCCGACAACGCCACTTCGCACGCTGACGCTCAGCCAGCCGTGACGCTGGTGAACGATATTCCGGTGATCACCGTTGAAGCCAACACGCTGACTGAAAACGATGCGAAAGAAGGTACAGTCGCTGGTCGCTTCACTGCGACTGACGAAGAAACTTCGGTTGCTGACTTGAAGGTTGCCTTCACCGGCGAAAGCAATAAAGACGGCTACTACGCCATCTCCGGCACCGACGTTGTGCTGACGCAGAAGGGCGCCGATTGGGTCAACGCCGGTAACCAGTTGCCGAAAATCGACCTGACTGTTACCGATGCTGACAACGCCACTTCGCACAGCGAAGCGACTCCTACGGTCACCCTGGTCAACGACGTTCCGGTGATCACCGTTGAAGCCAACACGCTGACTGAAAACGATGCGAAAGAAGGTACTGTTGCCGGCCGCTTCACCGCGACTGACGAAGAGACTTCGGTTGCCGATCTGAAAGTCGCTTTCACTGGCGAAAGCAATAAGGACGGCTACTACGCGATCTCCGGCACCGACGTGGTGCTGACGCAGAAGGGCGCCGATTGGGTCAACGCCGGCAATCAACTGCCGAAAATCGACCTGACCGTTACTGATGCCGACAACGCCACTTCGCACGCTGATGCTCAGCCAGCCGTGACGCTGGTGAACGACGTGCCGGTCATCACCGTTGAAGCCAACACGCTGACTGAAAACGATGCGAAAGAAGGTACAGTCGCTGGTCGCTTCACTGCGACTGACGAAGAAACTTCGGTTGCTGACTTGAAGGTTGCCTTCACCGGCGAAAGCAATAAAGACGGCTACTACACCCTCTCGGGCACCGACGTGGTGCTGACGCAGAAGGGCGCCGATTGGGTCAACGCCGGCAATCAACTGCCGAAAATCGACCTGACCGTTACTGATGCCGACAACGCCACTTCGCACGCTGATGCTCAGCCAGCCGTGACGCTGGTGAACGACGTGCCGGTCATCACCGTTGAAGCCAACACGCTGACTGAAAACGATGCGAAAGAAGGTACAGTCGCTGGTCGCTTCACTGCGACTGACGAAGAAACTTCGGTTGCTGACTTGAAGGTTGCCTTCACCGGCGAAAGCAATAAAGACGGCTACTACACCCTCTCGGGCACCGACGTGGTGCTGACGCAGAAGGGCGCCGATTGGGTCAACGCCGGCAATCAACTGCCGAAAATCGACCTGACCGTTACTGATGCCGACAACGCCACTTCGCACGCTGATGCTCAGCCAGCCGTGACGCTGGTGAACGATATTCCGGTCATCACCGTTGAAGCCAACACGCTGACAGAAAATGACGCCAAAGAAGGTACTGTTGCCGGCCGCTTCACCGCGACTGACGAAGAGACTTCGGTTGCCGATCTGAAAGTCGCTTTCACTGGCGAAAGCAATAAGGACGGCTACTACGCGATCTCCGGCACCGACGTGGTGCTGACGCAGAAGGGCGCCGATTGGGTCAACGCCGGCAATCAACTGCCGAAAATCGACCTGACCGTTACTGATGCCGACAACGCCACTTCGCACGCTGACGCTCAGCCAGCCGTGACGCTGGTGAACGACATCCCGGTTATCACCGTAGCTGCCAACACCATCGTCGAAAACACCGCGAAAGTCGGCACCGTCGCCGGTACCTTCACCGCGTCCGACGAAGAAACTCCGGTTGCCAATCTGAAAGTCGCATTCACCGGCGAGAGCAATAAAGACGGTTACTACACCCTCTCGGGCACCGATGTTGTGCTGACGCAGAAAGGCGCCGATTGGGTCAACGCCGGTAATCAGCTGCCGAAGATCGACCTGACCGTTACCGATGCTGATAACGCCACTTCGCACAGCGAAGCGACGCCAACGGTCACCTTGGTCAACGACATCCCGGTTATCACCGTGGCTGCCAACACCATCGTCGAGAACACCGCGAAAGTCGGCACCGTTGCCGGTACCTTCACTGCGTCTGACGAAGAAACTCCGGTTGCGAGCCTGAAAGTCGCTTTCACTGGCGAAAGCAATAAAGACGGCTACTACACCCTCTCGGGCACCGATGTTGTGCTGACGCAGAAAGGCGCCGACTGGGTCAACGCCGGTAATCAACTGCCGAAGATAGACCTGACCGTGACTGATGCCGATAACGCCACTTCGCACAGCGAAGCGACGCCAACGGTCACCCTGGTCAACGACATCCCGGTCATCACCGTGGCTGCCAACACCATCGTCGAAAACACCGCGAAAGTCGGCACCGTCGCCGGTACCTTCACCGCGTCCGACGAAGAAACTCCGGTTGCCAATCTGAAAGTCGCATTCACCGGCGAGAGCAATAAAGACGGTTACTACACCCTCTCGGGCACCGATGTTGTGCTGACGCAGAAAGGCGCCGATTGGGTCAACGCCGGTAATCAGCTGCCGAAGATCGACCTGACCGTTACCGATGCTGATAACGCCACTTCGCACAGCGAAGCGACGCCAACGGTCACCTTGGTCAACGACATCCCGGTTATCACCGTGGCTGCCAACACCATCGTCGAGAACACCGCAAAAGTCGGCACTGTCGCCGGTACCTTCACTGCGACCGACGAAGAAACCCCAGTTGCCAACCTGAAGGTTGCGTTCACCACAGGCGCTAACGCCGATGGTTACTACGTGATTTCCGGTACCAATGTGGTCCTCACGCAGAAGGGCGCCGATTGGGTCAACGCCGGTAATCAACTGCCGAAGATAGACCTGACCGTTACCGATGCTGACAACGCCACCTCGCACGCTGATGCTCAGCCTGCCGTGACGCTGGTGAACGACATCCCGGTTATCACCGTAGCTGCCAACACCATCGTCGAAAACACCGCGAAAGTCGGCACCGTCGCCGGTACCTTCACCGCGTCCGACGAAGAAACTCCGGTTGCCAATCTGAAAGTCGCATTCACCGGCGAGAGCAATAAAGACGGTTACTACACCCTCTCGGGCACCGATGTTGTGCTGACGCAGAAAGGCGCCGATTGGGTCAACGCAGGCAATCAACTGCCGAAAATCGACCTGACCGTTACTGATGCTGACAACGCCACTTCGCACGCTGATGCTCAGCCAGCCGTGACGCTGGTGAACGATATTCCGGTCATCACCGTGGCTGCCAACACCATCGTCGAAAACACCGCGAAAGTCGGCACCGTTGCCGGTACCTTCACCGCGTCCGACGAAGAGACCCCGGTTGCGAACCTGAAAGTTGCGTTCACCACAGGCACTAACGTCGATGCTTACTACACCCTCTCGGGTACCAACGTAGTTCTCACGCAGAAGGGCGCCGATTGGGTCAACGCCGGTAACCAGTTGCCGAAAATCGACCTGACTGTTACCGATGCTGACAACGCCACTTCGCACAGCGAAGCGACGCCAACGGTCACGCTGGTGAACGACATCCCGGTCATCACCGTGGCTGCCAACACCATCGTCGAAAACACCGCGAAAGTCGGCACCGTTGCCGGTACCTTCACTGCGTCTGACGAAGAGACCCCGGTTGCGAACCTGAAAGTTGCGTTCACCACAGGCACTAACGTCGATGCTTACTACACCCTCTCGGGTACCAACGTAGTCCTGACGCAGAAAGGCGCCGATTGGGTCAACGCCGGTAATCAGCTGCCGAAGATCGACCTGACCGTTACCGACGCGGACAACGCCACTTCGCACAGCGAAGCGACGCCAACGGTCACCCTGGTCAACGACATCCCGGTTATCACCGTAGCGGCCAACACCATCGTCGAGAACACCGCGAAAGTCGGCACCGTTGCCGGTACCTTCACTGCGACCGACGAAGAAACCCCAGTTGCCAACCTGAAAGTTGCGTTCACCACAGGCGCTAACGCCGATGGTTACTACGTGATTTCCGGTACCAACGTAGTCCTGACACAGAAAGGCGCCGACTGGGTCAACGCCGGTAATCAACTGCCGAAGATAGACCTGACCGTGACTGATGCCGATAACGCCACTTCGCACAGCGAAGCGACGCCAACGGTCACCTTGGTCAACGACATCCCGGTTATCACCGTGGCTGCCAACACCATCGTCGAGAACACCGCAAAAGTCGGCACTGTCGCCGGTACCTTCACTGCGACCGACGAAGAAACCCCAGTTGCCAACCTGAAGGTTGCGTTCACCACAGGCGCTAACGCCGATGGTTACTACGTGATTTCCGGTACCAATGTGGTCCTCACGCAGAAGGGCGCCGATTGGGTCAACGCCGGTAATCAACTGCCGAAGATCGACCTGACCGTTACCGATGCTGATAACGCCACTTCGCACAGCGAAGCGACGCCAACGGTCACCTTGGTCAACGACATCCCGGTTATCACCGTGGCTGCCAACACCATCGTCGAGAACACCGCGAAAGTCGGCACCGTTGCCGGTACCTTCACCGCGTCTGACGAAGAGACCCCGGTTGCCAACCTGAAAGTTGCGTTCACCACAGGCGCTAACGCCGATGGTTACTACGTGATTTCCGGTACCAACGTAGTCCTGACGCAGAAAGGCGCCGACTGGGTCAACGCCGGTAATCAACTGCCGAAGATAGACCTGACCGTGACTGATGCCGATAACGCCACTTCGCACAGCGAAGCGACGCCAACGGTCACCTTGGTCAACGACATCCCGGTCATCACCGTGGCTGCCAACACCATCGTCGAAAACACCGCGAAAGTCGGCACCGTTGCCGGTACCTTCACCGCGTCCGACGAAGAGACCCCGGTTGCGAACCTGAAAGTTGCGTTCACCACAGGCGCTAACGCCGATGGTTACTACGTGATTTCCGGTACCAACGTAGTCCTGACGCAGAAAGGCGCCGATTGGGTCAACGCCGGCAATCAACTGCCGAAAATCGACCTGACCGTCACCGACGCGGACAACGCCACTTCGCACAGCGAAGCGACGCCAACGGTCACCCTGGTCAACGACATCCCGGTCATCACCGTGGCTGCCAACACCATTGTCGAGAACAGCGCCAAGGTGGGCACCGTCGCCGGTACCTTCACCGCGTCCGACGAAGAGACCCCGGTTGCCAACCTGAAGGTTGCGTTCACCACAGGCGCTAACGCCGATGGTTACTACGTGATTTCCGGTACCAACGTAGTCCTGACGCAGAAAGGCGCCGACTGGGTCAACGCCGGTAATCAACTGCCGAAGATCGACCTGACCGTTACCGACGCGGACAACGCCACTTCGCACAGCGAAGCGACACCAACGGTCACCCTGGTCAACGACATCCCGGTCATCACCGTGGCTGCCAACACCCTTGTCGAGAACAGCGCCAAGGTGGGCACCGTCGCCGGTACCTTCACCGCGTCCGACGAAGAGACCCCGGTTGCGAACCTGAAAGTTGCGTTCACCACAGGCACTAACGTCGATGCTTACTACACCCTCTCGGGTACCAACGTAGTCCTGACGCAGAAAGGCGCCGATTGGGTCAACGCCGGCAATCAACTGCCGAAAATCGACCTGACCGTTACCGACGCCGACAACGCCACTTCGCACAACAGTGCCACGCCAACCGTAACCCTGGTCGACGACACCCCGACCGCCACCGGTAGCAGCATCCAGAGCAACGAAGACACCTCGGTCGAACTGGCCTGGGCAAACTTCGGTGTCAAGGATGAAGACTCCGCGAACCCGAAAGTGGTGTTCACCAGCCTGCCTGCCGGTTCCATCGAGTACAAAGTCAACGGCCAGTGGTTCGCGCTGACCTCGGCGGATCTGAAAACCGATACCTCGGCTGGTAAGTCGTTCAGCCAGGCTGACTTCGATAACCACAATGTGCGTTACACCCCGGCGGCCAACGAGTCGGGCGATAACAGCTTCGGCGGCACTGGCGTGGGTAACAAGCAGGGTGATTACACTGAGCTGAAGTTCCAGGCTACCGATGGCAACTCCTACAGCGACACCAAAACCATCACGGTGGATATCCACCCGGTGACGGATGTGCCGGTTGTGACCGTTGGCCAATTCAGCGCAGTGCCGACAGGGCTGGTCATTCAGACCTGGACCGGTGGCACGCTCGCTAAAGACCTGGGCACCAACGGTAACGGTGTTGCGCAGTCCAGCGACCTGATCAAGGTGATCGACGCCAAGACCGCCGCCAGCGCGGTCTCTACAGGTGTGATCAGCAGTGTCAGCAACGGTGGTGTGGCGGAGGGCACGGCGACCAAAGTCTCTGGCCTGATCTACCTCGAAGCCGGCAAGAGCTATACCTTCACCGGTACGGCTGACGACAGCCTGGCGATCACCGTGGGCGGCAAGTTGGTTGCTTCCGAAACCTGGAGCAAAGGCAGCGCGATTACCGGCTCGGCTTATACGCCGACCGAATCGGGTTACTACACCCTCGATATTTACCACTACAACCAGGCAGGCGGCGGTAACTACGACGTCAATCTGTCGATCAACAACGGCCCGTCGATGTCGCTGGGCAACAGCGGCGTGCAGACCTACACCAGCGTGGACGCGTTGAAAGCCGCCGGCGCGGTGCTGGGCGATAGCCACGTGGTCAATGGCGAAGGCTATTACACCGGCTACGTCTACAACCGTGGGCTGGAAGACACCGCCATCAAGGTCGCTCCGATCACCACCACGTTTGTCGACAACGACGGCTCCGAATCCCATAAGGTCGAAATCAGCGGCTTGCCAAAAGGCACCGTGATTACCGATGGCGCCACTGGCCACAGCTACACCTCCACCGGCACCACCGCGCTCTACGATGTCAGCAACTGGAACCTGAAAACCCTGACGGTCACGCCGTTCAAGGATTCGACCGCCAGCTTCGATATCACCGTCAAAGCGACGGCCAAAGAGTTGAGCACTGGGGTTGAAGAGGTTACGACCGGCAAAATCACCATCGTGGTCACCGCGGTCAACGACGCGCCGACCCTGGACCTCAGCACCGTCGACGGTGCCATTGCCACCGGCTACAACACCTCGTACACCGAGCGCAGCAAAACCGGTGTGGCGATTGCCGGCAGCGTGGCCATCGCTGATGTCGACAGCACCCAGATGCAAAGTGCGACCATCACCCTGAAAAACGCCAGTGCGGGTGATCAGCTCAGCTCCAGCCTGGTGACCGTAGGCGGCACCTACAAAGGCATTACCCTGACCAGCGTCGGCACTGACGTCAGCGGCAAGATCGTGCTGACCCTGTCGGGTGCGGCGGATGCGGCTACGTATAAGGCGCTGCTTGAGTCGTTCCAGTACTCCAGCACCAGCAAGTATCCCGCCATCGGTGATCGCTCCATTGATGTCTCCGTGACTGACAACGAGGGTGGCAACAGCCTGAGTTCGTCCGTGGCAACGACCACCATCACGGTCAAGTCCCAGGTCTACAACACTGTCGCCGAAGGCGGCGCGGCGGCGGACACCATCGATCTGGGCACAAGCTCAGCCAATAACATCGTGGTGGGCGACAAGGGTGGTATCACCACGCCAGGCTCCAACTACAACATCGCCTTTGTCGTCGATACCTCGGGCAGTATCGGGTCGTCGGCGATGAACTCGATCAAAGGCCAGCTCTCCAGCATTTTCGACACGCTGATCGCTAACGCGAAGCTGACGGGGTCGGGTGTAGTGAAGGTGTTGCTGGTCGATTTCGATACCAAGGTCGAGTCGCTGGTGTCGGTCAACCTGGCGGACCAGGCCGCCGCCAAGGCCGCTCTGCAGGTCGTGTTGAATAACATGGCTTCCAACCCGAACGACATGACCAACTACCAGGACGCCTTCAATGCGGCAACGGCCTGGTTCAAGAGCACTGACGCCACCAGCAACATCGGCGCGAAAAACCTGACGTATTTCATTACCGACGGTGAGCCGAATGTCTACAACTATACGTATGCCAGCGTCAGCCTGGGGTCTGCCAGCTACTGGTGGGGCGGTAACGTCGACTTCGACAGCAAGGTCAACGGCAACACCTACACCTTGGGCCAGACCACCGCACTCACCGCAACCGTCTATGACCAGACACGGGTCATCGTCGACACTGACGGCAAGGTCTACTCGTATGACTCGTCCGGCACCCGGATCCTGCAAGGTTACGTCGTGTCCGACGGCCATGGTGGTTTCGACGTAGCGGGGGCTGCCAGCAGCAGTCGCTATGACTATGCGTTGGACAACGCCAAGGCGGCTTACACCGCGCTGACGACTTCGGTTCCAGGCGGCGTGGAAGTACAGGCCATCGGCCTGGGCAGCAACGTCGACAAAGACATGCTTCAGAAGTACTTCGATTCCGACAAGACCGTCAGCACCATCGATACCGCGAAGCTGGCGGACACCATCACCGGCCACACCGCCGATACCGGTGCAGACAACGTTTCCGGCGGCTCGGGCAACGACATCCTGTTCGGTGACCTGATCAGCTACAACGGCCAGGAAGGCAATGCCGCACTCAAGGCGTTCGCTGCCGAGAAGCTGTCCACCACGGTCGATCACATCGATGACCGTACGCTGCATCAGTACATCACCGAGCATGTGCAGGACATCGGTGCACTGGCCAGCGCGTCGAACATTTACGGTACCAAGGATGGCGGCGACACCCTGATCGGCAACGCCGGCGATGACATCCTGTTCGGCCAGGGCGGTAACGACACGCTCAACGGCGGTGCAGGCAACGACATCCTGGTGGGCGGCAGGGGCAATGACGTCCTCACCGGCGGCGCGGGTGCCGATACCTTTGTATGGCTCAAAGGCGACACCAACACCAGCGGTGGCTTTGATCGCATCACCGACTTCAAGCATGGCGATGGTGACAAGCTGGACCTGTCCGACTTGCTGCAAGGCAACAACGACACCAACTTGTCCAGCTACTTGAAGTTGACCACCGACGCATCCGGCAACTCGACGCTGAGCGTGAGCAGCACCGGTTCGTTCACCGCCCAGGGCGGTACGGCCGATGTCACGATCAAGATCGATGGCGCCAACTGGGGCAATGGCAGTACCGCGATCAACAACCTGATCGCCGGTGGCGACTTGACCGTCAAGCACCACGACTGATCACTCTGGCGGCGTCAATCTTTCGGGATTGGCGCTGCATGGGCATCAGCGTCAGGGAAATGTGTGTAATCTCTGTGGGAGCCGTGTGCGGCGCCTGCAGGGATTTTTTATTGGGAGAGGGCTGATGTTCTACGTGCAACGCGATCAACACAACGCTTTGGTTCGCGTCGAGGCGCAGGCCTTCGCCGGCGCCACCGAGACGCTACCGTCCGGCGATCATGAGATTCTGGCGTGGTTTGCCGACGATGCGGTCGATAGCAGCCTCAAACAGCTCAAGCAAAGCGACCTTGAGATGATTCGAGTGCTTGATGACTTGATCCAGGTGCTGATCACCAAGAACGTGATGAGCATCACTGACTTGCCGCCGGCGGCGCAGGCCAAGTTTTTGGAGCGTACCAAGGCGAGGGCGACGTTGGGCGGCTTGAGCGAGCTGATCAATGACGATGAAACCGGTTTGATCTGACACGGCACACCTCCTTCACGGCAAGACCGTCAGGGAGGCATGAGCGTTCAGTGCTTTACTGCCAGGGCGCCGGTTCGCCGACCAGTTGGCCTTGTACCCCTTCGATACCCATCTCGCGGATCACCCGCAACTCACCTTCGGTTTCCACCCGCTCGGCAATCAACGGCAGATCAATGCTGTGGGCGGCACGCTGGATTGCCTCGATAAAAAAGCGCTTGTGGCTTTCCTGATCGATTGCACGGATGTAACTGCCGTCGACTTTGAGGTAGGCCAGGCCAAGGTTCGCCAGGTTGCCGATCATGCTGAAACGTCCGCCGAAACGTTGCAGGCCCAGGCTGTAGCCGAGGCTGCGCATGCGCCGGGTGAGGCGCTCCAGCTGGGTTTGCTCGGGCACTTGCTCTTCACCGATTTCCAGCGTCAGGCGCGGCCCCAGTGCCGGGTGTTGGGCCAGGCGTTCGAATACACGCTCCAACGCTTGCGGGTCGTTCAAGGTGGCGGCGGACAGGTTCAGCGCCACCGAGTGGTTGTGCTGTGTCAGGTGTTTGATCACCAGGTCGAGCATCAGTTGATCGAGCCGCGCGGTCCAGCCAAAGCGCTCCAGCCAGGGCAGGAACTGGCCCGCTGCAATGGTCTGGTCCTGGTTGTCGAGCAAGCGTGACAACACTTTGTAATGCAGCACCTGCCGGATGTCGCTGCTGCTGAGCACGGGTTGGAAAAACAAGCGGAAGCGACCTTGATTCAAGGCGTCGTCGAGCAAGGTATGCCAGCTGTGCGGGTCATCGCTGACCGTGCCAGGGACCCGGTGCTCCAGGCACACCCAGGTTTGACCTGCGCTGGCCTCGGCCTGGGTCAGCGCTTGGTCGGCCAGCATCAGCAGGTCTGCCGAGGCATCGCCGGGGTTGTACGGCGCAAGCCCGATGTAGGCCACGATCGGCATGTCGGTGGCGCCCGTTTCGTACAGGCTTTGCAGGGTGCTTTCCAGGGCCTGTGCCAGTTGCACCGCTTCGTCGCGTACCAGGCCAGGGGCGAGCACCGCGAACTCGCCGCCACGGCTGCGAGTGATCAGGTTTTGGGTCTCGGGATATTTGGCGCAGGTGCGCACCAGTTGCTGGCTGACGGCTTGCAGCAGTTGGTCGGTACGCTGCCCGCCAAGGCGCTGGTTGAGGCCGCTCAGATCGTTGACCCGCAACATCAGCAGGTAGCCTGAACTGGACTCTTCCAGATTGCTGACCCGGGAGTGCAGTTGCATCTCGAAATAGCGACGGTTGGCCAGGCCTGTCAGGCTGTCCTGATAGGACTCCACACGCAGCCGCTCGCTGCGCTCGGTCTGCTCATGGAACAGCGCCTTGAGCTTCTCCACCATCTGGTTCATGGCCTGCACCACCCGACGCAATTCGGGGGTGTGGGGCAGGTCAGGCAAGCTCAGGAACTCGCGACGGGCGATGGCGTGTGACTGCTCGACCATATAGTCCAGCGGCTTCAGTTGACGGCGCAGCAACAGCGCCCCCAATATCGCGCTCACGGCACCGCAGGCCAACAGCCAGCCCAGGCTGCCCAATGCGCTGCGCCACAGCTTGGCCAAGGCAAACATCGGGTGACTGACCACTTCAACCCGCGCCGCCTGTTGCCAGCCGCGGCTGACAATGGCATCGCCGCCGGCCGGCTCCAGACCGATCATTTTCACGAACCAGGCCGGTACGCCGCTCGCGTCCGGCTCGGCGGCGCGTTCTACCAGAACCTGGTTATTGCTCAGGTCTATCACGCGGATGCTCGCGTAGTAGCCACTGTCAAAGATCGAACTGACCATCAGCTCGGTCATCGCCGGGTCATCGATGTTCGGGGTCAGCGACAGCGCCAGCGCGGTGGCTGCGTCCTGGGCGTGGGAGCGCAGTTGATTGACGTACTGCGTACGCGAGCTTTCCAGGCTGACCATGAAGCTACCGCTGAATGCGACCACCAGGAACACGCAGATAGCGATCAGCAATTGTTTGAACAGTGACATCGTAGCTCCTGTTAATTGTCCGAACTGGCCGGAAACCCTTCAGCGGTCATTTTTTTCA
Organism: Pseudomonas sp. FP597; assembly: GCF_030687435.1. Taxonomy (NCBI): domain Bacteria; kingdom Pseudomonadati; phylum Pseudomonadota; class Gammaproteobacteria; order Pseudomonadales; family Pseudomonadaceae; genus Pseudomonas; species Pseudomonas sp. FP597. The sequence goes on from NZ_CP117432.1 coordinate 380,858, forward strand.
AGACATCCTGCCAGCGTGACAGGCGCTTGGTGTCACCGACTTTTTTATTGCCCGCCGCGCCGGTCAGCCACAGCCCCTCGCCGTTGAACGCATATACGGGCAGCAGGTCTGTGCGTTGGCTGGCCGGCAGAATGGGGTCCATCAGGCTGTCCAGCACCAGGGGCATGGCTTCTGGGCTTGCATAATACGTCAGCACCATGTGCGCGCGGTTCTGGCGCAAGGCCTTGACGTAGGTGATGCGCAGCTTTTCGGCCGGCACACCCAAGTGTCGCAGGCTGAAGTATTTGGCGATGGCATAGTCTTCACAGTCGCCGGCGCCTTTCCAGAGGGATTGAATGGGGGTCGCCCAATAATCAATCTCGTGCCACAGATCGATGTCTTCTTCATAGTGCAGCTGACGGTTGAAGAACAAGTTGACCACTTTGAGCTGCTCGCTCTCGCTGACCTGCCTTTGTGTCGCCAGCAATTGTTGCCAGGCGTCGATGCGCTGACGACCGGGGCCGAGCGGTCCGTAAAGCGATTCGGCGCGGCGGCTGATCTGGCTGAAATCCCAATCGGCGAGCAAATCGCCCAGCAGGCCGCCACCCAGCAACAACGCGATGGCGACGCTGTACAGAATGCGCGGGAGTTTAAAGCGTATCGCCACTGCGATTACCAGAGCTTGCAGCATAGAAGGTGCGGCAATGGTGCGGTGATAGCCGGCAAAAAACAATGGCACGATGAAATCATCGGCGCTGGAAGTGCGTGAACTTAATCGTCAGTAAATTGGCTATTTTCCGCTCGTCCGAAACAGTTGTGGCTATTTCATCAAAATAATGACACATCCCCCCCGCTGTCACAGAATGTAGCGACCTGAGCGCCTACAAAAAGACTGCGGTAAATCCTTGTCTTACCGACCTTTGAGGTCTTTATCGGACGCCTCGTAGGAGTCCCGGCCATGAGTCGCACCGATGACCTGTTTGCCGTGTCCGGCCAGCGCGTCACCCGTGATCCCAGCGGGAAAAAAGCTCGACTGCACTTTTTCGGCACCCTCCCGTTTGATGATGGCACCCGCGCGAACCCAAAAAATGGTGTGCGCGCAGGGGGCCAGCCGTCCTGCGCCGATGACGCACCCCCGAGTCATCAACGGTTCGTGCTGCGCCCGACCGTGGTGGCGTTGATATCCATCAATGGCGGCGTTGGCCGCAGCACCCTCGCCACGGCGTTGAGCAGCGGCTTGCAGCGTCTTGGGGAGTCGGTGGTGGCATTGGACCTGGACCCACAAAACGCTTTGCGCCAGCACTTTGGGGTCGAACATGAGCGACTCGGCGTGGGTCGCAGCAGCCTGCTCAAGGCGCCGTGGACGACAGTTCTGCAAGCGGGCTTTTGCGGTTGCCAGGTGCTGCCTTTTGGGGATACCGATACCCGACAGAAGGAAAACCTGCAGCGCTGGCTCGCAGGCGAGCCCCAGTGGCTGGCGCGGCATCTGTCGGCGCTGGGGCTGAGCGAAGGGCATATGGTGATCGTCGATACGCCCGCGGGTAACAACGTCTATCTCAATCAAGCCCTCGGCGTGGCCGACATTGTGCTGGTGGTTGCCCAGCCGAATGCCGCCTGCCTCGGTACGTTGGATCAATTGGATGAGCTGCTGGCGCCTCATCTTGAGCGAGAGCGTGCGGCCCGTTGTCACTGGGTGATCAATCAGCTGGATGAAAGCTCGGCGTTTGACCTGGATATGCTCAAAGCCTTCACGCTGCGCCGGGGCGAGTCTCCGTTGAAGGTTGTGCACCGCGATCCGGCGATCAGCGAGGCGCTGGCCTTTGCCACGGACCCGCTGGAACGCACGGCGCCAAGCCTGGCGGCAGACGATATCAACGACCTGTGCCGGTTGTTGATCAGCCGAAAACGCACCTTGCAAAGCGCGGTTTAGACGCTAACGCCAGATGCTTATGCACAATCGGATGGATGGGGCCGGCTCGAAACAGCCATTTGGCGGAGCCGTTCTCATCACCCCGCAACTGCCTGTTTTACGGGCGTTTTATTTTGTGAACAAAAAATGACCAGCGCCGCTTTTGCGGTGAAACGTAGGTAGTTAAAGGTCTCGCAAAGAATCCATCAACAGAGTTATCCACAGGGCGGGGTGCGACAATTTTGCCCCTTAATCGCGCTCGGCAAGCACCATCAGGTTGCGCGGCGTCAGGGCGGGCTCGCAGAAACTGCCCACCTCAACCCTGTAGCCGCGCTCTGCCAGAAAGAGTGCCCGATCCAGCACCAGCCACAGCTCCAGCGGGCGCCGAAACAGACCACGCAGCAATTCCAGGTTTCTGACCTCGGCGAGGCGACGCCAACCGTCTGCCTCCAGTGTCGTCCGGTCCTGTTCACCTGTGGATAACCCTTTGAGGTGTGCCAATGCCTGGCAGTAGTCGGCGAAGGGTTTGTCCAGCCAGCTGGCGGGCAGGGAGGGCGTGGGCAGGTATTCATCGAGGCCACGTAACCGGCGTTGCAACTGATCGAAAGCCAGGCGACGGGCCATGGATGTGTCGCGCTGCAGGCGGACGCGTTTGCCGGCGGTGACGGTTTCGCTGAGGGGCAGGCCGAGATCGTCAAGCGACAGTTGCAGGGATGACGCGCGAGCCGCTTCGGACAGCGGCTGGTAGGCGTCTGCGCTGATGCGGTTGTAGCAGCAAGGGGCCAGCGCCAGTTGTTTGCAACCGGCGACGCTGGCCAGTTGCAGCAGGCGGGCGTGCAGGTCACCGCAGGCGTGCAGGGCGACCGGCGTGTGTTCGGAGCTGAGCGTCAGCGGCGCCATCACATCTTGCAGGCGATGGGTAGCGGGCAGTCGATGGTGGTCGCTCAAGGCTTGGCCGGCTGCGATCAGGGCCGGGTCGTGTTCCAGGCAGGTCAGTTGCTGGCCTGTGCCTAGCAGGCGCCGGCCAAGGTGGCCCTTGCCGGCGCACCAGTCCAGCCAATGGTTCGGCGTTTGCGCAAAGTGCAGGGCTGCGCCGAAGGCTTCGATCTGTTGCCATTTGCGCCCCGGTACGTCGACGTTCAGGCGGTGCGCGGCGGGTTGCAGGGGCTGGGCCGGTAACTTATCCACAGCACTGAGACGCACGGCCTCGGCGGCCAATGCCGGGAAAGGCGCGGGTGCGGGCAGTTGGTAAGGTTGGTTGTGGCTGGTTTCGGCCTCGGTCAAGGTGCGTTGGCGCAGCCATTGGGCGAGCTCAGGCAGCTCGCTTTCCCAAGGTAACCGTTGATGAGTAAAAGGCCGTGGTCGCCACAGCCTTTGATGCTCGATCAGGAACGCATCGAGCGCGGCAAAGCGCGCTTCAACGTCCCTGGCAGGCATCGACGCGCAGCCAGCGTTCCAACAGTTTGAAGCCCTGTACCAACAGGTAGGAGATCAGCAGGTAGAACACGCCGGCGGTGAAGAACATTTCCACGGTCAGGTAGTTGCGCGCAATGATCGTGCGGGCCATGCCGGTCAGTTCCAGCAGGGTCACGGTGCTTGCCAGCGAGCTGGCCTTGAGCATCAGGATCACTTCGTTGCTGTACGCCGGCAGCCCGATGCGCGCGGCGCGGGGCAGGATGATGTAGAGCAGCGTCTTGGGCCTGGACATGCCCAGCGCACGGGCTGCTTCGATTTCGCCAGGGGGAATGGCCTGGATGGCGCCCCGCAGGATCTCGGCGATATAGGCCGCGGTGTGCAGCGTCATGGTGGCAGTGGCACACCAGAACGGGTCGCGCAGGTACGTCCACATGAAGCTTGAGCGGATGCTGTCGAATTGCGCCAGGCCGTAGTAGACCAGGAACAGCTGCACCAGCAGCGGCGTGCCCCGAAAGAAAAAGATATAGGCGTAGGGCAGCGAGCGCACGTACCAGCGCTTGGACGAGCGCGCGATACCCAGTGGGATGGCCAGGATCAGGCCAAGAATCACGGCAATGCCCACCAGTTCCAGGGTCAGGATGGCGCCCTGGATAAACTTCGGCAGCCACTTGATGATGACTTCCCATTCCATTACGTCGTCCTCACGAAGCCGCGTGCGGCGCGTTTTTCCAGGAAGTGCATCGCCACCATCGACAGTGACGTCAGGCCCAGGTAAATGAGCGCGGCGACCATATAGAAGGTGAACGGCTGTTTGGTCACGGTGACGGCAATTTGCGCATGGCGCATGATTTCTTCGAGGCCGATCACCGTGACCAGTGCGGTGTCCTTCATCAGGATCAGGAACAGATTGCCCAGCCCTGGCAGGGCGATGCGCCACATCTGCGGCATGATCAACCGGGTAAAGATTCGCACCTTCGACAGGCCCAACGCCACGCCGGCTTCGCGGTGGCCTTTGGGGATGGAGATGATCGCGCCGCGCAGTACTTCTGTGGCGTAGGCGCCGAAACACAGGCCCAGCGCGATCACGCCAGCGGCGAAGGCGCTGAGCGAGAGGTCGGGAATGTCGAGCAGTTCGCCCAGCCCGCGCATGGCGTTGATGGTGCCGAAGTAAATCAACAACACCCACAACAGCTCCGGCACGCCGCGAACGATGGTCGAATAAGTGCCGCCCAGCCATTGCAGCGGCTTGTACGGCGAAGTCTTGGCCAAGGCGCCGGCCAGGCCCAATACCAGCCCCAGGCACAGGGCCGTGAGCGCCAGTTTGACGGTCATCAGCGCGCCGGCGGCAAGCGCGGGGCCGAATCCGTAGAGATCGAAATTCATGGTGTTTTCATATCGCGGCAGGCATTGCATAAAACCGGCGCGCCCAAGGGAGCGCGCCGGTCAGGTCGCTCAGGTCATTCGATGCTGAACGGGAAGTACTTGTCGTTGATTTTCTTGTAGGTGCCGTCTGCCTTGATCTCTGCCAGGGCTTTGTTCAGGCGCTCGCGCAGCGGGTCGCCCTTGCGTACGGCGATACCGATCTTGTCGCTTTCTACAACCGGGTCGCCCTTGAACTCGTAGGCGGAACCGTCTTTGCTCTTGAGCCATTCGTACTGCACGTACTTGTCGGCGAGGATCCCGTCGAGGCGGCCGGACGTCAGGTCGAGGTAGGCGTTTTCCTGGGTGTCGTACAGCTTGGCTTCAGTGTCCGGCAGCTTGTCTTCCAGGTAGCTACCGGCCAGCGTCGCACGTTGTGCGCCGATGACTTTGCCCTTCAGGTAAGCAGCGTCGGTCTTGAAGTCCGCTGTGGCTTTAGGTGCGATGAACTGGAGCTTGTTGGAGTAGTACGGGTCGGTGAAGTCAACGGCCTGTTTGCGCTCCTCGGTGATCGACAGCGAGGACACCAGAAAGTCGAACTTCTTGGCGTTCAGGGCCGGGATAATGCCGTCCCAGTCCGACACATACACTTCGCACTTCTCGACTTTCATCTTGGCGCACAGGGCGTCGCCGATGTCCTTGTCGAAGCCCACGACGTTGCCGCTGGCGTCTTTGTTATTGAACGGCGGGTAGGCCGCTTCGATCCCCATCTTCAACGTTTCTGCCATGGCCGTGGCGCTGAACGCCATCGAGACGGCCGCGGCCAGAAGGAATTTTTTATAGTTCTGCATGCATGTTGCTCCGTTAGCGGTTGCTGGACATGAATTGTTTGCAGCGCGCCGAAAGCGGGTTTTCAAACACCTGCTGTGGCGATCCTTGCTCCTCGACCAAGCCTTGGTGAAGGAACACCACTTCACTGGACACCTGGCGGGCAAAGCCCATTTCGTGAGTGACCAGCAGCATGGTGCGGCCTTCTTCGGCCAGCGCGCGGATCACATTAAGTACTTCCTGGACCATTTCGGGGTCAAGGGCTGAAGTCGGTTCGTCGAACAGGATGACCTTGGGTTGCATCGCCAGGGTGCGCGCGATGGCCGCGCGTTGCTGCTGCCCACCGGACAGTTGAGCGGGATAGGCGTGGCGCTTGTCGGCGATGCCGACCTTGGCCAGCAGGGCTTCGGCCACTTCTATCGCCTCGGCCTTGCTCTGGCCGAGCACACGGCGAGGGGCCTCGATGATGTTGTCGAGGATGCTCATGTGCGGCCACAGGTTAAAGTTTTGAAACACAAAACCGATTTCGCTGCGCAGGCGGTTGATCTGCTTGCCGTCGGCGGCCATCAGCTCGCCGTTTTTCGCGGCCTTGAGCTTGAGCGCTTCGCCGGCCACCAGGATCTCGCCCTGGTGCGGGTTTTCCAGCAGGTTGATGCAGCGCAGGAACGTGGACTTGCCGGAACCGGAGGAACCCAGGATCGAGATCACATCGCCGTCGCGAGCGGTCAGCGAGATACCCTTGAGTACCTCCAGCTCACCATAGCGTTTATGCAAGTTGCGGATTTCAAGCGCGGGCGTGGCCTCGGCCATGTGCGTACCTCTTGTGTTCGTTGCGATCTGCGCTGTTGGGGCGCCTTCCTGGCGAGGCGCCAAGCTAGCATAGCGTCCGGATGACACCAACAGCGCCGCGGACGGTAAACAGACGGTGTGCGGCGGGGTGTCGCATCGATACAGCAGGGTGTCGCGCCATCAACAACCGAACAACCGTTTGAACCCGAGAAACCGCAGGCTTCGCGTAAAAAAGGGCGCGATGGTGCCAGCTTTGGCCGGGTGTTGGAAGGGTTAAACGGGCAAACGGTACCTATCGGCCCTTTTGTGGGGCGTCGCGCACGCTTTGTGTGTGTTTATGGTGCGCTTGTGCGTGTTGAATGTGGGTCGCCCGGTAACGAAATAGCAGAATGCCATTGTTCTCAATGACTTGCGATGACTGCTGAAATGTCCTACAAGCCTCGTCAATTGGGAGTTTGTAACATTTTGGCGCAAAACTTGCGTAAAAAATAAAGAACGCCCTGTTGGTTTCTTTTCACGATGAGGGTTCCACGCAGGGTGGACCGTTTTCGCAATTCCTCGCAAAGGTGTGTCAATGAGTAGTACGCAAAGCTCCAATGACCTCGAACAGGGGCTCAAACCGCGTCATGTCACCATGCTCTCGATTGCCGGCGTTATCGGTGCCGGCTTGTTTGTCGGCTCCGGCCACGCGATTGCCGCCGCCGGCCCTGCCGTGCTGCTGGCTTATGCCGCTGCGGGGACGCTGGTGGTCTTGGTCATGCGCATGTTGGCCGAAATGGCCGTGGCGTCGCCGGACACCGGTTCGTTCTCCACTTACGCCGACCGTGCGATCGGTCACTGGGCCGGTTTTACCATTGGCTGGCTGTACTGGTGGTTCTGGGTGCTGGTGATTCCCTTGGAGGCCAACGCCGCCGCGACCATCCTGCATGCCTGGTTCCCGGATGTGGCGATCTGGGCGTTCACGCTGGTCATCACCCTGCTGTTGACGGCGACCAACCTGTTCAGCGTGAAGAACTACGGTGAGTTCGAGTTCTGGTTTGCGCTGATTAAAGTCGTTGCGATCGTGGGCTTTGTGATCCTCGGCCTGGCGGCGATTTTCGGCTTTTTGCCCACCAGCCAGGTCAGTGGCGTGTCGCACCTGTTTGACACCCAGGGCTTTATGCCCAATGGCATGGGTGCGGTATTGGCGGCGATCCTGACCACCATGTTCTCGTTCATGGGTACCGAGATCGTCACCATCGCCGCGGCCGAATCGAAGAACCCGGGTCAGCAAATCACCAAGGCCACCAACTCGGTGATCTGGCGGATTGGCTTGTTCTACCTGCTGTCGATCTTCATCGTCGTGTCCCTGGTGCCGTGGAACGATCCGACCCTGGCGGCGGTAGGTTCCTACCAGACCGTGCTGGAACGCATGGGCATCCCGAACGCCAAGCTGATCGTCGACCTGGTGGTGTTGGTTGCTGTGACCAGCTGCCTGAACTCGGCGCTGTACACCGCGTCGCGCATGCTGTTCTCCCTTAGCCGTCGTGGTGATGCACCCGCTGTGGCCAAGCGCACCAATAAAAGCGGCACGCCGTATTGGGCGGTGATGCTGTCCACCGGCGCGGCGTTCCTGGCCGTGTTTGCCAACTACGTGGCACCGGCGGCGGTGTTCGAATTCCTGCTGGCCAGCTCCGGCGCCATTGCGTTGCTGGTGTACCTGGTGATCGCCGTATCGCAACTGCGCATGCGCCAGAAGCGTACGGCGGCGGGCGAGAAGATCGTCTTCAAGATGTGGCTGTTCCCCGGCCTGACCTACGCGGTGATGGTGTTCATCGTGGGGACGTTGACCTTCATGCTGTTCCAGGAAGCGCACCGGGTCGAGATCATTGCGACGGGGATCTTGAGCTTGCTGGTGGTGATGGCGGGGCTGTTTGTGTCGAGTCGCCGCAAGGCGCAGCGAGCGGGGGCTGCGGTACTCAACTGACGAAATGCGGTAAAAATGTGGGAGGGGCGGTGCGACGATTCGACTTGCCCCTCCCACAATTTGTTTTGCATCAGTCTGGCGAGTTGGTCAGTGCCTGGGACGCCGCCACGTAGTCCGCCTGGAACGCTGGCGATTCAATCCACGCCAGCGCCGCCGCTTCATCATCACTGTCCGTGGCCCATTGCCGATACTCGATCAGCGCCGCCAGGATAAAGTCGGTGGCTTCTTCTTCGCCTTCCTGTTCCAGCACCAGCGCCAGCAGCGGGTGGGCCAGGAATGCCGCGCACAACGCCTGTTGGCTGATCTCGCCCGCGGCGCGCATCTCCACGAACAGCTCGGTCAAATCCACCGACTCAAGGTCAATGCGGCTGTCATCGCCCGCGAAGGCATCCGGTTTGGGCGCAACGGCGCGTTGGGTGCGGTTCTGCTTGGCCTTGGTCTTGGCCCGTTGGGCACGTTTTTGCTGCTTGTTCGGCGAGGCCATGGGCTTGCGTCCTGGGGTGAAGGATCTGGGTGGGGTATTGAAGCGCAGGTTGGGGCAAATCCCAAGGGTTGCGGGTGTGTTTCGTCACACGCAGCCCTGTGTTTTGGTTTTATTTTTAGTACCAGTTAAGCGGTTTGCCAGCACTTGTCCGGGCTTTGGCAGGGTCATTAACCTTCGACGCTCGCGCCACTCGTTGGCGGGCCGTGGATCGTTCCGGCGCACGGCTTTGGCAAAACCTTACATCTGAGAGAAACGACAGCAAACCATGGACAGATTAGACTTGCAGGCATCCATTACGGAGGTCTCTATGAGCATCCCACTTTCTCCTATCGTTTCGGAATTTGAAACAGAAGAGCAGGCCGCAAGCTACGACCGTTGGTTTAGGGCCAAGGTGCAGGCGTCAATTGATGATCCTCGTCCGAGTATTCCGCATGATCAGGTTATGGCTGAGATGCGCGCGCTGATCGAATCCAAGCGTAAAGAGCGTGATGCAAGTTGTTTGGCGGCCCGAGGCGCGGGCTGAACTCCGGGAGATCCTTCTGGCTTTGTCGACTATTTCGCTCGACCTTAAGTCAGTAGGCACATAGCCTCGCACTTTTGCGATACGCCAGAGCCCACTCCATGACCCGCGACACCCTCGAACACCACCAGATCCCCCTCTACTTCGTCACCGTCCTCCTGGCTGCCGTCGTTGGCCTGCTCGCGCCTCTATCGGCTCACACTCTCAGCGTATGGATCACGCCCGCCATTGCGATACTGATGTACGCGATGTTCCTGCAAATTCCCTTTCTGGACCTGCGTACAGGCTTGAGCAACAAGCGCTTCCTGTCGGCGTTGTTGCTCGCCAATTTCATTCTGGTGCCGGTGCTGGTGTGGGTATTGACCCGTGGCCTGGTGGCTCGCCCGGCGTTGCTGGTGGGGGCGTTGCTGGTGTTGCTGACGCCGTGCATCGACTACGTGGTGGTGTTCACTCACATCGGTAAGGGCGACTCGCGATTAATGCTGGCGGCCACGCCGTTGCTGTTGTTGCTGCAGTTGGCGTTGTTGCCGGTGTACCTGGGTTTGATGCTGGGGACGCAGTCGCAGGTAGTGGTGCAGGCGGGACCGTTTATCGAGGCATTCGTGGCGCTGATTTTGCTGCCGATGGTGCTCGCGGTGCTGACCACTGCTCTGGCACGACGCTCGACGGTTATCAATGCCTGGAATGACGCGTGGGCCTGGTTGCCCGTGCCCGCGATGGCGCTGGTGCTGTTCGTGGTGATCGGCTCGCAAATCACCTCGGTGGTGCGTGATATCGGCTTACTGATGCCGGTGATCCCGATTTATGTGGCCTTTGTGCTGCTGGCGCCATTGGTGGGAATGCTGGCTGCGCGACTGTTGGCGTTGCCGGCGCCCACGGCGCGTGCGGTGACGTTCAGTGCATCGACACGCAACTCGCTGGTGGTGTTGCCCTTGGCGCTGGCGCTGCCCGAAGACGTGCGCGGGCTGGCGGCGACGGCGGTGATCCTGCAAACCCTGGTCGAGCTGGTGGCCGAATTGATCTACATCCGCCTGATCCCGGTAGTGGTGTGGCCCTTAAAACGCTGAACCGGTAAATGTTCAAGCCTGTTCAGGCGCTGTTCAGGGACGTGGTCGGCAACATACGTCGGCGTTCTCCACCTGGCAGGTCAATCGATGGGTCACCACAACCGTTTTCGCCTCGAATCCCTGGGCATTTTCCTGTTTGCCTTGTTGCTGTTTACCTTGGGCATCTGGGATCAGCAGCCCCAGGGATTTGACGGGCGCTGGGCGCTGTTCATGCAGGAAATGTTTCGCCATGGCGCGAGTCTTTTCCCCACCACCTATGGGCAGCCTTACGCGGACTACCCTGGCACCGCGACCTTCCTCAGTTTTATATGTGCCCGCTTGTTCGGCGCGCCCAACCATCTGGCGAACGTGCTGCCCACCGCCCTGGCGTCCGCCGGGGTCGTCGCATTGATGTATCGCCTGCTGGTCCCGTCAAGTCGGCAGTGGGCGCTGCTCACTGTGTTGCTGACCCTGCTCACCACTCAACTGCTGGAAAAGTCGCGTTCGGTATGCCTGGACCAGATGGTGGCGTTGCTGTGTGTCGGCAGTTTCTACCTGCTGCACAGTGGTGAGCGCCTGGGTTCGCGGCTCCGGCGGTTGGCGGTGTTCCCGCTGTTCATCCTCGGCTTTGCGATACGCGGGCCGTTGGGGTTGATCGAGGTCTGCGGCGTGGTGTGCGTGTATTGGGCGCTGGGCAAGCCGGGGGAGCGAGTCAGGCAGGTGCTGATCCACGGTGTCGTCGGCCTGGTGTTGCTGGCGGCGTGTTGGTGGTTGTTGGTGAAGCTGGCGCGCATCAGCGGCGGCGAGGCGTTTGCCGATGAGGTGTTCAAGATGCAGGTCGGCGGGCGCCTGGATGAAAGCGGCGAGCCCTTCTACTTTTACTTTCAGTTGAGTCTGTATCGCTATTTCCCCGTGGTGCCCCTGGCACTGGCCACGCTGGTTGCCTTGCGCCATCGCTGGTCCGTGCGACACAGCGATGACGATGTGCAACGGGTGGTCAGGCTTGGCGCCTGCGGCTTGATGATCTTGCTCGGTCTGTCGGTGCCACACTTCAAGCGCGCTTATTACATCCTGCCGATGGTGCCGCTGTTTGCCGCTGTCGCCGCCTATGGGCTGCTGCAAGCGCAAGGCTGGCTCGTGGGCGTGCGTCGCTGCTACGAGGGCCTTGTCGCGGCGCTGCCGGCGTTGTGCGTGGTTGTGGTGTTTGTGTGTCGGCACGGGTGGCAAAAGCACGGTTACTGGCCGGACGTTTCGCTGCCGTTGTTGATTGGCGTACTGGTGGTGTTGCAAGTGTTGGCGTTGATTGCCTGGCGCCGGGCGGGGCGGCTGGTGTGGCTCAGCTTGATCGCATTGGTGGCGCAATGGCTGCTGCTGGTGAGCGTGGTCGAGCCGGCCAAGGATCTACAGTTCGACACCCGCACCTTTGTCAGCCAGGTGGAGACGTTGCGCCAGGCACAGCCGGGGCCCCTGGTGTTTATCAACCTCGGTCGCGATACCTGGGCGGTGCGCTACATGATGAACCTGGACCATGATGAGCAGCCGCTGTTTGTCGGCGGCAACCAGCTTGAGCGATTGGACGCTGTGCCGCGGCCGGCCTGGGTGATTGTGGCGCGCAAGGAGACCGCGCTGTTGAAGGGCACGCCCGTTGAGCATCTGGTGCCAAGTTTTGAAGGGCGGTTGAACGACAATCCGCTGATGGTGTTTTTGCTTGAGTAAGCGATGAGTATCTCTAACTGCGCGGAGCGTTATCTCAAAAAGCCGATGCCGCAGCCCTTGCGGCATAAGGCACGAGAGGATGGGAAGTGAATTCATTATCTCAAAATCGCCGCTTGGATAAGTCAAATCCCGGACAACAAAAAACCCGCACTAGGCGGGTTTCTTGTGTGCTTTCAGGTGGGCTTGGCATCACCTGAAAACGAAAGGTGGTGCCCAGAGACGGAATCGAACCGCCGACACGGGGATTTTCAATCCCCTGCTCTACCGACTGAGCTATCTGGGCAACGGGGCGCATTAAACGGGTTTTTCAGGGGGTCGTCAAGCAAGTTTTCAAAAAATATTTAATTATTACCGTCGCTTACGTGCCGACCCCGGTTTTTGATCAATTATTGAGCAGGTGGCACGTAACCTTCGGCTTGGGCGTATTCCTTGCCGGAAAAGAACTTGTCCATCTCGCCCTGCAGGTATTTGCGGTCTTCGGCGTTCATCATGTTCAGGCGTTTTTCGTTGATCAGCAGGGTCTGGTGTTTTTGCCAGTCGGCCCAGGCTTTGGCGGAGACGTGCTCGTAAATGTCCTGGCCCTTGGCGCCCGGATACGGAGGGCGCTCCAGAGCTGGCAGTTCTTCTTTGTACTTGCGGCACATTACGGTGCGGGTCATGACGACTCTCCTGCATTCAATACGTCGGCCGCGCGCTTCAGCAGTTTCTTGACCGGGGCGGCAAGGCCCAGGCGCGGCGGGGTGGCGAGGTTATACCAGAGCCAGTCGGCCTCGGCCACGTGAAGGGCGGTTTCCTCGACCCGCACCAGCCAGGGTTCGATGGCCAGTTGGAAGTGGCTGAAGGTATGGATCAGCCCCGGCAGCTCCTGGTGCTTGCCCAGTTCGAGCGCGTGCTGGTCGGCGAGGTGATCGAGGTCTGCCAGGTCGTCCAGTTCGGGCAGGCTCCACAAACCGCCCCACAGCCCCGTGGACGGGCGCCGATAAAGCAGGATCTCGCCGTCGGCATTGGCCAGCATCGGCATCAGCGTGCGTTTCTGCGGGATGGTCTTGCGCGGCTTGGGGATCGGGTAGCGCGTCTCCAGGCCGAGCATGTGGGCTTCACAGCCTTTTTCCAGCGGGCACAGCAGGCAGCTGGGTTTGCTGCGGGTGCAGAGCGTGGCGCCCATGTCCATCATCGCCTGGGTGTAGGCGTTGACCCGATCATGGGGCGTGAAGCGTTCTGCGGTGGCCCACAGCTGTTTGGCCACCTTGGGCTCGCCTGGGTAGCCTTCTTGCGCGGTAAAGCGCGCCAGTACGCGCTTGACGTTGCCGTCGAGGATCGGCGCGCGCAGGCCCATGCTCAGGCTGGCGATCGCGCCGGCGGTGGACAGGCCGATGCCGGGTAATTCGGTGAGCTTTTCCACATCACGGGGAAACTCGCCGCCGTATTCGGCCACGATGATTTTTGCGGTCTTTTGCAGGTTGCGCGCCCGGGTGTAGTAGCCCAGGCCGGTCCATAGGTGCAGCACTTCGTCTTCCGGTGCGGCGGCCAGGGCTTCGACCGTTGGCAGCGAGGCCATGAAGCGGTCGAAGTAATTGAGCACGGTGCTGACCTGGGTCTGTTGCAACATGATCTCCGACACCCACACCCGATAAGGCGTGATGCCCTGTTGCCAAGGCAGGTCGTGGCGGCCATGGCGGTCGTACCAGTCCAGCACCGCCGTTGAAAACTGCTCGTTTCTCATCGTTTGAACAGGCCTTTCAAAGCATCTTTGAGCTGTGGGTTGACCTTGTCGAGCTTCTCTTCCAGCTTGTCGCTGAGCTTGTTGCCGGCGGCCTTGAGCGCCACCTGGCTCAAGCCGTCCTTATCCAGGCGGCAGGCCTTGGCGCCCAGCTCCAACGGGCCGCGGCAGCGCAGCGGTACTTCGATGTCGCGGAAGTTGGCGCCCACTTCACAGGCCGGGTCCGGCACTTCGCGCTGGTCGCCTTCGACGATGATGCCGACGCGGTAGTCCATGCCCAGCACGCGCAGGTCGACGTCACCGTTGCCATTGACCGCCAGCCCTGGGATGCGCACTTTCAGGTCGGGGTTGTTGGCCACGCCGTTGCGCAACGTCAGGTTGCCCTTCAACTCCTGGAATGGCGTGTCTTTGCCGCGCTGTTCGCCGCTCAAGGTCTTGCGGTTGAGCATGGCGATGCCAGTGCACAGTTGCTGCTCAAGGTTGGCGTTGAGCAACACGCCGTTGTTGATCGCAAAACTGGCGGTGCCGTTGAGGCTGTCGATCAGTGCCTTTTGACTATTGCCACGGCCGGTCAGGTTGCTGTCGAGCGTGACCTGGCCTTTGACCGGCGGCGTTTGCCCCTGGGCTTGCAGGATGCGCTCGATCGGTACTTGCCTGATGCGGCTTTGCAGCGCCAGTACCGGTACGTCCTGGCGCACATCGAGCGTGCCGTTGGCCTGGAACGTACCGTCGTAGAGCCCGCCGCTGAGCGTGTCGAGCTTGAGCTGGCCATTGATGCCGGATGCTTTGAGCACCGCATTCTGGATCGGCAGTTTGCTCAGCGTCAGTTGGCCGAAGGCCAGATCGGCGTCTACGTCCAGCTTGCGCAGGTGCGCCAGCGGTAGCAGTTTGTCGGTGCTCCAGGCGCTTTTGGTCGGTGCATCCGGCAGCGGTGTGGTGCCGCCGGCCGCCATGGCGCCGGCTTCGCTGTTCTGCACTTCGGCCTGGCGCGCAGCGGTTGCGCCCTTGGCGGATTCGGATTGCGCCGGCAGATAGTTGTCGGCGTTGAACGTGTCGCCCTTGAGCTGCACGCGCAATGACTGCTTGGCAAAGTCGTCCACGGCCACGCGGCCGGTGAAGGTGCTGCCGTCGAGTTTCAGGTTCAGGTCCTCCAGGGCCACGCTGGTCGGCGTGCCCTTGAGGCGGCTGACCAGTTCGACCTTGCTCAGGCTGCCCTCGGCCATCGGCGGCAATGGGCTGCCGATGCTGTCGAGGAACTTGGCCAGGTCGAACTGGGCAATGGACAGGGCGCCGCTGAGCTGCGGGGTCTTGTCCAGGTCGTTGACCTTCAGTTCACCCAATGCGCGCAGTTGGTTGGCCGAGAGCTTCATGTTGGTCCATTCGGCGATATTGGCCGCCTGGTCCACCAGCAACTGGCCCTGGGTGGAGAAGGTGACGGTCTTGCCTTGCAGCGGCTCGCCGGTGGCTTCACCACTGATGCGCATGTCTTCGAACTGGTAACGCTTGAGGGCACGCTGGATGCGCAGGTTGCCGTTGAGCTCGGTCTTGACGCGCATGACCGGCTGGTTGCTGCCGAAGAAGGCGGTGAGTTTCACCGGGATGCTTGCGCCTTCATGCACGGCGCCTGCGCTCAGCTGGATGCTTTCGGCGCTGAACTGCTTGCCGGTCTGCTCGTCGTTGTATTCGATGCGGGCGTTGTTGATCGTCAGGCTGTCGATATCCAGGCGGATCGGCTGGGCGGGCTTTTCCGGCTTGGTTTCAGCAACCGGTTCCGCAGGAGCTGGCGCGGGGGCACCCGCCGTGGCGTCGGGTACGTTCTTGCCGATGTCTTCCCAGTTGCCATGACCCTGCTTGTCGCGGGTGAGGCGCAGGTTCAGGCCTTCGACGCGCACGTCGCTCATCTGCACTTCGCGGCGTAGCAGTGGCAGTACGCGCACTGAAAGGCCGAGCATTTGCAGGTCTGCGAAAGGTTGGGTCGGGGCGGTCAGGGTGGCCACGCTGGCTTCATGCAGCTCGAGGCCGAGCCAGGGGAACAGGCTCCAGCCGATGTCGCCATTGAGCGTCAGCTCGATGTGGGCCTTGTCGCGGGCAATCTGGCGAATCTCTTCTTTGTAGTCGTTGGGATCGAACAGGTGGGTCAGGGCAAAGCCGAGAGCCACGATGATCAGCAACAGCCCGAGAAGTACCAGACCCAGGATTTTGCCGAACGCTTTCATG
The DNA here is from genome assembly GCF_030687435.1 of Pseudomonas sp. FP597. Taxonomy (NCBI): domain Bacteria; kingdom Pseudomonadati; phylum Pseudomonadota; class Gammaproteobacteria; order Pseudomonadales; family Pseudomonadaceae; genus Pseudomonas; species Pseudomonas sp. FP597. The sequence goes on from NZ_CP117432.1 coordinate 396,807, forward strand.
GGCGAGTCCTTGTATGTCGATTTCAAAAATTAGCCGCAGAGTATAACGCCCGACGGCCTTCGTCAGTTCACCGATCGTTACATTGTATCCACGCCAGGCGGAACGGGAATTTGACGTCAATAAAAACAAAAAAACCGGAAAGGTGATGGCGTTTTGGTTTTTTTGGCGTTCTCAAATGCTAATCTCTGCGCGTTCGTCCGCCTTCTGCGACCTATCGTCGCGCCAAAATGGAGTTTCACTCAAAAAAACGGCCACGCTTTGCGTGCAAGGCCGAGGGAGAGAGCGCCTGACGAACAACGACTAATAACTGGGGGAAACATCAATGAGCACCAGCACTGCGACGGGTCACACCGCCGAGCAGCCTGCGTTCCTGTCCAAGGAGCGCATTATCGCCAAGCCAGGGTTCAACCGCTGGCTGGTTCCACCGGCCGCCCTGGCCATCCATCTGTGCATCGGCATGGCCTACGGTTTCTCGGTGTTCTGGTTGCCGCTGTCCAAGGCACTGGGTATCACCGCGCCCGTGGCCTGCGCGCCGGACATGGGTTTTATCGCGCAGGTTTTTTCGTCCCAATGCGACTGGCCCATCTCCATGCTGGGCTGGATCTACACCCTGTTCTTCATCTTCCTGGGCTGCTCGGCAGCGATCTGGGGCGGCTGGCTGGAACATGCCGGACCACGCAAGGCCGGTGTTGTGTCGGCGCTTTGCTGGTGCGGCGGCCTGCTGATCTCGGCGTTGGGGATCTATACCCACCAGATCTGGCTGATGTGGATCGGCTCCGGCGTGATCGGCGGTATCGGTCTGGGCCTGGGCTATATCTCGCCGGTGTCGACCCTGATCAAGTGGTTTCCGGACAAGCGCGGCATGGCCACCGGCATGGCGATCATGGGCTTCGGCGGCGGCGCAATGGTAGGCGCGCCCCTGGCTGCGGCGCTGATGGGGCACTTCGCTTCGCCGACCAGCGTGGGCGTATGGCAGAGCTTCCTGGTGATGGCGGCGATCTACTTCGTGTTCATGATCGGCGGCGCGCTGTCCTACCGCGTGCCACCGACCGGCTGGAAGCCTGAGGGCTGGAGCGCGCCGGCGAAAAAAGCCAGCAACGCGATGATCACTCACCGTCACGTGCACGTGAACGTGGCCTGGAAAACCCCGCAGTTCCGCCTGGTTTGGCTGGTGTTGTGTCTGAACGTGTCGGCCGGTATCGGTATCCTCGGCATGGCTTCGCCGCTGCTGCAGGAAGTGTTCGGCGGCAAGCTGCTGGGTGTGGATGTGCCGTTCGGCCAACTGGACGCCGGGCAGCTTGCATCCATTGCTGCCATCGCGGCGGGGTTCACCGGTCTGTTGAGCCTGTTCAACATCGGTGGCCGGTTCTTCTGGGCGTCGTTCTCCGACTACCTGGGGCGTAAAAACACCTACTTTGTGTTCTTCGCCCTGGGCTTTGCCCTGTACGCGCTGATCCCGAACCTCGGTCACCTGGGCAACGTAGCGCTGTTCGTGGCGGCGTTCTGCATCATCCTGTCGATGTACGGCGGTGGTTTTGCGACCGTCCCGGCCTACCTGGCCGACCTGTTCGGTACCCAGATGGTGGGCGCGATCCACGGCCGCCTGCTGACGGCATGGGCCGCGGCGGGTGTGCTGGGCCCGGTGCTGGTGAACTACCTGCGTGAATATCAATTGAGCATCGGCGTCGAACGCGCCGCGGCCTATGACATCACCTTGTACATCCTCGCCGGCCTGCTGGTGCTGGGTTTCATCTGCAACCTGCTGGTGCGCCCGGTGGCCGACAAGTACTTCATGACCGATGCGGAACTGGCCGCCGAGCAAGCGCTGGGCCATGACAAAGGGGCTGACGCCACTACCGTGCTGGAGTGGAAAGCCTCTGCCGGCAGCAAGCCTTTGGCGATTGCCGCCTGGCTGGTGGTGGGTATTCCGTTGGCGTGGGGTGTGTGGGTGACCCTGCAGAAGACCGCGGTACTGTTCCACTGACATCAAGAGTGGGAGGGGCTTGCCCCCCTCCCACCTTGGATGTGTGGAGTTTTCATCAGTCGGTCCCACCTGTATGCACATGTCTATCCCCGACACTCCATCAGTCTTATCCCCTTCGATGTTTCTGTTTAGCGCCCGCGCCCCTATAATGGCTGCCTTTTTCGCCCAATGATTTTGCGGAGCTGGTGATGGCCGAACGTAAGGCGTCCGTCGAGCGCGACACTCTGGAAACCCAGATCAAAGCCTCGATCAACCTGGATGGCACCGGAAAGGCCCGATTTGATATCGGTGTTCCTTTTCTTGAGCACATGCTGGACCAGATCGCCCGTCACGGGCTGATCGACCTGGATATCGTCAGCAAGGGCGACCTGCACATCGACGACCACCACACGGTGGAAGACGTGGGCATCACCCTCGGCCAGGCATTTGCCAAGGCCATCGGCGACAAAAAAGGCATCCGTCGCTACGGCCACGCCTATGTCCCGCTGGACGAAGCGCTGTCGCGTGTGGTCATCGACTTCTCCGGCCGTCCAGGCCTGCAGATGCACGTGCCCTACACCCGCGCCACCGTGGGCGGCTTCGACGTCGACCTGTTCCAGGAATTCTTCCAGGGTTTCGTCAACCACGCACTCGTCAGCCTGCACATCGACAACCTGCGCGGCACCAACACCCACCACCAGATCGAAACCGTGTTCAAGGCTTTCGGCCGCGCCCTGCGCATGGCTGTGGAGCTGGATGACCGCATGGCCGGGCAAATGCCCTCGACCAAGGGCGTTCTGTAATGCAGACGGTCGCGGTTATCGATTACGGCATGGGTAACCTGCACTCGGTGGCCAAGGCCCTCGAGCACGTAGGTGCCGGCAAGGTGCTGATCACCAGCGATGCCAAGGTGATTCGCGAAGCCGATCGCGTGGTATTCCCGGGCGTTGGCGCGATTCGCGATTGCATGGCCGAGATCCGCCGCCTGGGCTTTGACAGCCTGGTGCGCGAAGTCAGCCAGGACCGCCCGTTCCTCGGTATCTGCGTGGGCATGCAGGCCCTGCTCGACAGCAGTGAAGAGAACGCCGGCGTCGAATGCATCGGCCTGTTTCCGGGCCAGGTGAAGTTTTTCGGCAAGGACCTGCATGAAGACGGCGAACACCTGAAAGTCCCGCACATGGGCTGGAACGAGGTCAGTCAGACAGTGGACCATCCGCTGTGGCACGATATTCCGGACCTGGCGCGCTTCTATTTCGTACACAGCTACTACATCGCCGCCGGTAATCCGCGCCAAGTGGTGGGTGGCGGGCACTACGGCGTCGACTTTGCCGCCGCGCTGGCCGACGGTTCGCGCTTCGCCGTGCAGTTCCACCCGGAGAAGAGCCATACCCATGGCCTGCAATTACTGCAGAACTTCGCCGCCTGGGATGGTCGCTGGTAAATGGCCCGCAAACCGAAGCAGCCGATCTTGCGCCTCACCCCCGAACAGGAGAGTGAGGCTACCCTCAAGATCAAGCGTTTCATGGAAGACCGCTTCGAACTCAAGTTGGGCTCGTTCGAGGTCGCGGAGATTCTCGACCTGTTCACCCACGAAGTGGCGCCGCATTATTACAACAGGGCGATTTTCGATACGCAGACGCTCCTTAAAGAAAGGTTCGAAAGCATCGAAAGCGACCTGTGGTCGCTTGAGAAACCCTGATTTTCCAAGCATTGCTGAATATCGAATAAGGTTTGCCAGATGCTGATTATCCCCGCTATCGATCTCAAGGACGGCGCCTGCGTACGTCTGCGCCAGGGCCGTATGGAAGATTCCACGGTGTTCTCCGATGACCCGGTGAGCATGGCCGCCAAATGGGTGGAAGGGGGCTGCCGTCGCCTGCATCTGGTGGACCTGAACGGCGCTTTCGAAGGCCAGCCGGTCAATGGCGAAGTGGTCACCGCGATTGCCAAGCGCTACCCGAACCTGCCGATCCAGATCGGTGGCGGTATCCGCTCCCTGGAAACCATCGAGCACTACGTGAAAGCGGGCGTGAGCTACGTGATCATCGGCACCAAGGCGGTGAAAGACCCTGCCTTTGTCGCCGAGGCGTGCCGTGCATTCCCAGGCAAAGTGATTGTCGGCCTGGACGCCAAAGACGGTTTCGTCGCCACCGACGGTTGGGCTGAAATCAGCACCGTGCAGGTCATCGACCTGGCCAGGCAGTTCGAAGCCGACGGCGTGTCCGCCATCGTTTATACCGACATCGCCAAAGACGGCATGATGCAGGGCTGCAACGTACCGTTCACCGCTGCGCTGGCGGCGGCGACGAAGATTCCGGTGATCGCTTCCGGCGGCATCCACAACCTGGGCGACATCAAGTCGCTGCTGGACGCCAAGGCACCCGGCATCATCGGCGCCATCACCGGCCGCGCGATCTACGAAGGTACCCTGGACGTCGCGCAAGCCCAGGCTTACTGCGATGCCTACAACGGCTGAGGACTGACCATGGCGCTGGCCAAACGCATCATCCCTTGCCTGGACGTCGACAACGGTCGCGTGGTCAAGGGCGTCAAGTTCGAGAACATCCGTGACGCCGGCGATCCGGTGGAAATCGCCCGTCGCTACGATGAGCAAGGCGCCGACGAGATTACCTTTCTCGACATTACCGCCAGCGTCGACGGCCGCGATACCACGTTGCATACCGTCGAGCGCATGGCCAGCCAGGTGTTTATCCCGCTGACCGTGGGCGGTGGCGTGCGCACCGTGCAAGACATCCGCAACCTGCTCAATGCCGGCGCGGACAAGGTCTCGATCAACACGGCCGCTGTATTCAACCCGGAGTTTGTTGGCGAAGCCGCGCAGCACTTCGGCTCGCAGTGCATCGTGGTGGCCATCGACGCCAAGAAAGTCTCGGGTCCGGGTGAAACCCCGCGCTGGGAAATCTTCACCCACGGCGGGCGCAAACCCACCGGCCTGGACGCAGTGGAGTGGGCGATGAAGATGGAAGGCCTGGGCGCCGGTGAAATCCTGCTGACCAGCATGGACCAGGACGGCATGAAGAACGGCTTCGACCTGGGCGTGACCCGCGCTATCAGCGATGCGCTGGGCATTCCGGTGATCGCCTCCGGGGGTGTCGGTAATCTGCAGCACCTGGCCGATGGCGTCATCGAAGGCCACGCCAGCGCGGTGCTGGCGGCGAGTATTTTCCACTTTGGCGAATACACCGTTCCCGAGGCAAAAGCCTATATGGCGGCGCGCGGTATCGTCGTGCGCTAAACGCCGCTGGACACCATGGCAAGTGCGCGGCACTCTCTGCGCTTGCCATGGATTCCGGTAACTTTTCATGTTCAAACAGCTGCTGCTCGCCCTCGCCAGTACCTCCGTGCTCATGGCCGGTACTGCCCACGCCGAAGAACCGTCTGACACCACCCTGGTGTTGCTGACGGAAAATTTCCCGCCCTACAACATGGCAAAAAACGGCAAGAACTTCGCCAAGGACGAGAATATCGAAGGCATCGCCGTGGACATCGTGCGCGAGACCTTCAAGCGTGCCGGCATTTCCTACAACCTCACCCTGCGTTTCCCCTGGGAGCGAATCTACAAGCTCGCCCTGGAGAAACCCGGCTATGGCGTATTCGTGATGGCGCGTCTGCCGGATCGTGAAGCGCTGTTCAAGTGGGTCGGCCCCATCGGTCCGGATGACTGGGTGCTGCTGGCCAAGGCCGACAGCACGCTCAAACTCGATGACCTGGAGCACGCGAGGGGTTACAAGATCGGCGCCTACAAGGGCGATGCCATCGCCGAGAGCCTGGAGAAACAGGGCCTCAACCCGATAGTGGTGTTGCGCGACCAGGACAATGCGCAAAAGCTGCAGGATGGCCAGATCGACTTGTGGGCCACGGGCGATCCTGCCGGGCGTTACCTGGCGCGGCAGGTGGGTGTGACGGGGCTCAGGACGGTGTTGCGGTTCAACAGTGCCGAGCTTTACCTCGCGTTGAACAAAGAGGTACCGGACGAATTGGTGACCAAGCTTCAGGCTGCGCTGGATGAGTTACGCAAGGACGGTCGGGTAGAGGAGATCGTGGCTAACTACCTGTAAACGCGAACCACTGTGGTGAGGGCGCTTGCTCCCGCTGGAGTGCGCAGCGCTCCCAACATTCTTGGGGGCCGCTACGCAGCCCAACGGGAGCAAGCTCCCTCGCCACAGTGGTTGGTCAGCGATACGCGCCATTTTTACCGTGTGCGGTCATGGCCTGATTGCTGCGCACACTGATCATCAGCTTGATATCAATCCACTCCACGCCCTGCGCCTTGAGTTTGGGCAACTCGCGCTCCAGTACCGCCAGGGTTTGCGGGTAGGGGTGGCCGATCATCACGGCCGAGCCCTGCTTGTGGGCGAGCTTGATCGCCGTCTGCAACTGCGTGGTGATTGCCGCTTCGGTACGTTCGTCGTCCAGGAACACATCTCGCGAGACACTGGCCAGGCCGATCTTCTGTGCCTCGGCGGCGGCCACGGTTTGTGCGCTGGTGCGGCTGTCGACGAAGAATTTGTGGCGTCGTTGCAGCTCGGCCATCAACCAGGCCATGGCAGCCGGTTGTGCCGTCATGCGGCTGCCCATGTGGTTGTTGATGCCGGCGGTGTAGGGCACCGCGGTGAAGGCGGCGTCCAGGCGTTTGCCCAGTTCTTCGACAGACAGCTCGGGGTGCCAGGCGAACGGCCCGGTGGCCGGGTCCATGGGCATGTGCAGGATCACGATCTTGCCGGCCTTGTGGGCTTCGCGGGCGAATTCGGCGGCGTGGGGTGTGTCGGGCATGATCGCGGTGGTGACAGGCCCGGGCAGGGCCAGCACGCGCCGGTCCCGTGGCAGGTTTTGCCCCAGGTCGTCGATGATCAAGGTGAGGTAGGCTTTATGAGGCTCGCCGGCCGGGGTCGCGTGGGCGACTCCGGCCAGGCTGCACAGCACAGCGATGATCAGGGCAACGCGCATATCAACGGCTGCGCGTGATGCTCAGGCCCTTGAGCAGGCTCAGCGCCTGGGCCAACTGATAGTCATCGTCCTGCGGCATCGGCTTGGCTTTCGCGCCGCTGCCGGTCGGCTGGTCGGCGCCGCCGTTGCCATTGCCCAGGTGACCTTGCAGGTCCGCCTCTTTGTAGTATTCGCTGTCGATCTCGTTGGTGATCTTGGCCTTGCGTACTTCGATGTCCGGCACGATGCCCTGGGCCTGGATCGAGCGGCCATTCGGCGTGTAGTACAAGGCGGTGGTGATCTTCAGCGCACGCTCGTTGTTCAGCGGCAACACGGTTTGCACCGAGCCTTTGCCGAAGCTGGTGGTGCCCATCAGCACGCCGCGTTTTTGATCCTGCAGTGCGCCGGCGACGATTTCCGAGGCCGAGGCGCTGCCGCCGTTGATCAGCACCGCCAATGGCACGTTTTCGCTGAGGTCGTTGCCGGTGGCCGAGAAGCGCAGCTCGGAGTTGGCGATACGGCCCTTGGTGTAGACGATCAGGCCTTTGGTGATGAAATGGTCAACCACTTCCACCGCCGATTGCAGTACGCCGCCTGGGTTGTTACGCAGGTCAAGCACCAGGCCGCTGAGTTTCTTGCCGTTGTCCTTGCGCAGCTTGGCCAGGGCCTTGGCCACTTCGTCGCCGGTCTTGACCTGGAACTGGGTAATGCGGATGTAGCCGTAGCCCGACTCCAGCAGTTGGCTCTTCACGCTCTTGACCACGATGGTCGCGCGGGTCAGCGTCACGTCAAACGGGTTTCCGCCGTCGCGCACCAGGGTCAGGGTGATTTTCTGGCCGATCTTGCCGCGCATCTTGTCGACGGCTTCGGTCATGGTCTGGCCGCGGGTCGGCTGGCCGTTGATCTTGACGATAAAGTCACCGGCCTGGATGCCGGCCTTCGACGCCGGAGTATCGTCGATCGGCGACACGACCTTGATGTTGCCGTCTTCGGCGCCGACTTCAATGCCCAGGCCGCCGAATTCACCGCTGGTGCTTTCCTGCAGCTCGGCGAAGTCTTCCGGGCCCAGGTAGGCGGAGTGCGGGTCGAGGTTGCTGAGCATGCCCTTGATGGCATTTTCCAGCAGGGTCTTGTCGTCTACGGGTTCGACATAAGCTGCCTTGATCCGGTCCATGACCTCGGCAAAGGTGCGCAGTTCGTCCAGCGGCAACGGTGCCTTGGTGGTCGCGGCAGAGGCGGCTGCAGCCGGGGCGGCCTGATCGGCAAAAGCCAGCGGCGCGCCGATCACCAGGGCGATCGTCAGGGCCAGCGAAGTGAGGCGGGACAAATGCAGCATGTCGAACGAACTCCTAATGTAGATGAGACCCTATCCTTGGGATCTGCACCATTGTGCAGGGTCGCTCGGGCGGCCCTGCTGACGAATAGCGAAGTACAGCGCCGGGGTGTCCTGGCCGCCACTGTTACCGACAGTGGAGATGGATTCACCGGCTTTTACAACATCACCTGCCGACTTGAGCAATGTCTGATTGTGGCCATAAAGGCTCAAATAGCCATTACCGTGGTCGAGAATCACCAACAAACCGGCGCCCCGCAGCCAATCGGCAAATACCACGCGCCCACCGTGGACGGCATGCACCTGGCTGCCGGCGGAGGCGCTGATCATCACCCCATCCCACTTGGCGCGGGTGTCATCGCCACGGGTTTCCCCAAAGCGTGCCAGCAATCGACCATCAACTGGCCATGGAAGTTTGCCTCGCGCTGAAGCAAATGGGCCGCCGAAGGACTCGCCAGCGCTGGAAACCAGCGGGCCAGGGGCTGAATGTGCCGGTTTACGCGGTGCCGGAGCATCCGTGGTGGCTGCCAGTTCGGCCTCACGCTGGCGCTTTTTTTCGGCTTCCTGCTGGGCGATCAGCGCTTTTTGTCGCGCTTCTTCTGCCTCACGTGCCTGGCGCGCCAGGGTTTCTTCGATGGTCTTGAGCACTTTGGCCAGGTCGGCCTGGTCCTGCTCGCGGGCCTGGAGCTTGGCGTCGCGGGCTTTTACGTCATCGTTGAGCTTGGCCAGGGCCAGCTGACGTTCCTTGCGGACCTTGTCGAGTTCGTCGCGCTGGGTGTCGAGGGCGCTTTTCTGGTCCTGCAACTGCGATTGCTGGTTGGCGATCTCCTGCTCGACATTGACCAACTGGCGCAGCGTCTCGTTGAAGCTTTTGAGTTGCTCCAGACGGGCCTTGCTCAGGTAGTCGTAGTAGGTCAGGGTGCGCGCGAATTTTTCTGGGTTCTGCTGGTTGAGCAGCAGCTTGAGGTATTCCTGGCGGCCGCTCTGGTAGGCGGCGCGGGCCTGGATCGCGATCAGGCGTTGCTGTTCAACGCGTGCGCTCTGGAGTTTTTTTTTCTCAGCGTCGAGTCGCTCCAGTTCCGACTCGCTCTTCTTTAGTTCTTTTTGCAGCTCCTGGACCTGCTTCTCCAGCTTGCCCATTTCGGTTTCCGTGCCGCGCAGGTCTTTCTGCACCCCGGATTTTTCTTCCTGGAGCTTGCCGAGCAGTTTTTTCAGCTCGGTAATGTCCTGACGCGTAGCGTCCAACTGTTGTTGGGTTTGTGCGCGCTCATCGGCAAACGCCGGTTGAAGCAGGCAGACAAGAGCAAGGGTAATCAAGGCGCGAAGCATAGAGGCGGGCGACACCAGGGAAAGGGACGGCCTAGTATGCCCGCCAAGCGCGGCAAAAAAAACGCCCAATTGGGGCTGGCGGGCAAGTTAGGTGCCGAGTGGCGCAGGTATGGCAAAAAGACATCTATCAAACACTGAGCTCCAGTGTGGGAGAGGGCTTGCCCCCATAGCGGCTGATCAGTCAACTTCATCAGTGACTGACACACTGCCATCGGGAGCAAGCCCCCTCCCACACTGTTTTATGGTGTGTTTTGGATTTAGACCAGAATCGAAGTACCCGTCATTTCCACCGGCTTCTCCAACCCCATCAGCATCAACATGGTCGGCGCCACATCCGCCAGCACGCCGCCGTCACGCACTTTGAAATCGCGCTTGCCGACATAGATGAACGGCACCGGCTCGGTGGTGTGGGCGGTGTGGGCCTGGCCTGTGGATTCGTCGGACATCTGCTCGCAGTTGCCATGGTCAGCGGTGATCAGCGCTTCGCCGCCGACTTTTTCCAGGGCGTCGGCGATGCGGCCGACGCACAGGTCCAGGCACTCCACGGCCTTGATCGCGGCTTCCAGGTTGCCGCTGTGGCCGACCATGTCGCCGTTGGCGTAGTTGACCACGATCACGTCATAACGCTGGTGCTCAATGGCATCGACGATCTTGTCGGTAACCTCCGGGGCGCTCATTTCCGGCTGCAAATCGTAGGTGGCGACTTTTGGCGACGGGATCAGGATGCGTTCTTCGCCCGGGAACGGTTCTTCACGCCCGCCTGAGAAGAAGAAGGTCACGTGGGCGTATTTTTCGGTTTCGGCGATGCGCAGTTGGGTCTTGCCGTTTTTCGCCAGGTAATCGCCCAGCACGTTGTCCAGGCTGCCGGCTGCGAACGCGGCAGGCGCCGGGATGCTGGCGGCGTATTGGGTCAGGCCTACGTATTGGACTTTTGGCTGGCGCGCGCGCTCGAACTCCTTGAAGCCGTCTTCGACAAACACGCGGCTCAGCTCGCGGGCACGGTCGGCGCGGAAGTTCATGAACACCACGGCGTCGCCGTCTTCGACTCTTACCGGCTCGCCGATGGTGGTCGCCTTGACGAATTCATCGCTCTCGCCGCGGGCATAGGCGGCTTCCAGGCCTTCCTGGGCGGTAGCGGCGTTGAATTCGGCCTGGCCGTCGACGATCAGGTTGTAGGCTTGGGATACGCGGTCCCAGCGGTTGTCGCGGTCCATTGCGAAGTAGCGGCCCACGATGCTGGCGATGCGGCCTTTGCCCAGGGCGGCGAAGGTCGCGTCGAGCAGTTCGATGGACGATTGCGCGCTTTTGGGCGGCGTGTCGCGGCCATCGAGAAAGGCGTGCAGGTAAATTTTATCGGCACCGCGCTTGAAGGCCAGTTCGGCCATGGCCACCAGATGGTCCTGGTGACTGTGTACGCCGCCGTCCGACAGCAGGCCCATGAAGTGCACGGCCTTGCCGGCGGCCACGGCTTTATCCACCGCCGCGCAAATGGTCGGGTTCTCGAAGAACTCGCCATCGCGGATCGCTTTGGTCACGCGGGTGAAGTCTTGATACACCACTCGTCCGGCGCCGAGGTTCATATGGCCGACTTCCGAGTTGCCCATCTGGCCGTCCGGCAGGCCTACGTCCATGCCGGAACCTGAGATCAGCCCGTTGGGCACGGTGGCCGTCAAACGGTCCAGTACCGGCTTGCGCGCCGCGTAGATCGCGTTGTCGTGGTGGCTTTCACTGTGTCCGAAGCCATCGAGAATTATCAGGACCAAAGGTTTAGGCGTAGTAGTCATAGATCCTCTCGCGGCGGTAATAAAGGAAGGCAATTGAAAAGGGAGTGGCAGTTTAAAGCGAAGTTCCGACCACGTCACCGCTTTACGGGGGTTGGCCCCCCCTGACGGCTGTGTATACTTACCGCCATTTTAACGCCCTGGAACCTCCTTGATGGTTGATCACCTGATTGCATTTGCCACTGCCCACTATCTGCTCGTGGGTGCCTTCGTCATCCTGCTGGCGCTGCTGATCGCTCACGAGATGAGCCGTGGTGGCCGCAGCCTGAGCACATCGGAGCTGACCGCGCTGGTCAACAAGGATGAGGCCATTGTCGTGGACATCCGCCCCGCCAAGGATTTCGCCACCGGCCATATCGTCGGTGCGCTGAACATTCCCCAGGACAAGCTGATCGCGCGCTTGCCCGAGCTGGAAAAGCACAAGGCCAAGACCATCATTCTGGTTGACGCCCAAGGCCAGCACGCGGGTACCCACGCCCGCGAAATGCTCAAGACCGGTTTCACCGCCGCCAAGCTGTCCGGTGGCATCAGCAGCTGGCGCGCCGATAACCTGCCGCTGGTGAAGTGATATGAGCCAGGTCGTCGTGTATTCCAGCGATTACTGCCCTTATTGCATTCGAGCCAAGCAGTTGCTCCAGAGCAAGAAGGTCGCCTTTGAAGAGATCAAGGTCGACGGCAAACCCCAGGTGCGCGCCGAAATGGCCCAGAAGGCTGGCCGCACGTCGGTGCCGCAGATCTGGATCGGCACTCGGCATATCGGTGGTTGCGATGACCTGTTCGCCCTGGAGCGCGCCGGTAAACTGGATGCGCTGCTGTCCGCCTAACCCCTTAAAGACCCCAAGATAAAGAAGGATCTGCGATGACTGATCAACAGAACACCGAAGCAGCGCAAGACCAAGGCCCACAGTTCTCGCTGCAGCGCATCTATGTGCGTGACCTGTCGTTCGAAGCGCCGAAAAGCCCGGCCATCTTCCGCCAGGAATGGACCCCAAGCGTTGCGCTGGACCTGAACACCCGCCAAAAAGCCCTGGAAGGCGACTTCCACGAAGTCGTGCTGACCCTGTCGGTCACCGTCAAGAATGGCGAAGAAGTGGCCTTCATCGCTGAAGTACAACAGGCCGGTATCTTCCTGATCCAGGGCCTGGACGAAGCCTCCATGAGCCACACCCTGGGCGCGTTCTGCCCGAACATCCTGTTCCCGTATGCCCGCGAGACCCTGGACAGCCTGGTCACCCGTGGCTCGTTCCCGGCATTGATGCTGGCGCCGGTGAACTTCGATGCCCTGTACGCGCAAGAGCTGCAGCGCATGCAACAGGAAGGTTCGTCGACGGTTCAGTAAGTCGATGCGGTAAAAATGTGGGAGGGGGCTCGCTCCCGATAGCGGTGTACCAGTCACGTCAGTGTCGGCTGGCAACCCCTCATCGGGCGCAAGCCCCCTTCCACATTTTGCTATGTGCGTTATTTGAAACCGAGTTGGCGCCAGCCTTCGTAGACTGCGACGGCCACGGTGTTGGACAGGTTCAGGCTGCGACAACCCTCGCGCATGGGCAAGCGCAGGCGATGCCCATCGGGCAGGGCGTCGAGCACTTCGGCCGGCAGTCCGCGGCTCTCGGGGCCGAACAGGAAGGCGTCGCCCTCGGCAAAGCTGGCATCATGGAACGGCCGCGAACCCTTGGTGGTGAAGGCGAACAGGCGCGGGTGGCCCAGGCTTTCCAGGCAACTGGCCAGGTCGGCGTGGCGCTTGAGCGTGGCGTACTCGTGGTAGTCGAGCCCGGCGCGGCGCAGGCGCTTGTCGTCCATGTCAAAGCCCAAGGGCTCGATCAAGTGCAGGTGGCAGCCACTGTTGGCGCACAGCCTGATAACGTTGCCGGTATTCGGCGGAATTTCTGGTTGAAAAAGGATGACGTGAAACATGCACGGCTCCGAAGGCAAAGATGCGCTGCATTCTACCCCTGAAGACGACCCAAGGCCGAAGCTATTGCCCAAGGTCATGGGCTCCTTGGCAATTGTCGGCCTGATGGTGGGCTTGATGATCGGCCGCCTGACCATCCCCGACCCCGTGGAGCTGCAACAACTGGAGGCGGTGACGGACGGCGTGGTGGTGTGGTTCAGCCGCGAGCCTGAACTGCACGGCGAACACATCGACGGCACGGTGGCGCTGCTGTTCGACGCCCAGGGCAAGGCCGCCAGTGGGCAACTCAAGGTCAATGACAAGGACGTGAACTGGCGCATTCGCAAGACCGATGGTGGCTTGCTGCTGAACCTGGTGGCGGCTCGGCCATTGCGCGGGGCGTGGAAAGGCGAGGAGGTCGATGACCGTTGGCGGTTGGAGATCCATCTCCAGGAGCAATAAAAGAGGGAGTTCCCGGCCTGCCTGTACCAGGGCTCCCAAAACGGGGTGAAGCCAAGGGCTTCGGTGTTAAAGAGGGAATTCCCGGCCTGCCTGTACCGAGGTTCCCCAAAGCGGTGTGGAGCGCGACGCGGTTCGCATCAAGCACCCCGGGTGTAAAGAGGGGGATTCTCGGCCTGCCTGTACCAAGGTCCCCAAAACTGGGTAGTACTGGGGTTATTGCAGGGCGCGTGCCAGATTCGTCGAGATGTGCCAAAAAAATTTTCAGAAAGCGCAAAGCCCCGGAATACGGGGCTTTGGTGTTTTTGGGCCCCAGGATTTTTTCAGAGGCTCTGAGATTTCAGGCGTTGGGTCCATGCCCGATGCCGGTTCATGGTGCATTGAAGCGGTGCACAGCCCTGAAATCTTGTGAAGATCCAAATGTGGGAGGGGGCTTTCAGTGGAGCTGAGATTCAGGCGTCGTCGCTTTCATCGTCATCCCCACCGTCGACCTTCATCCCCAGCTCCTTGATCTTGCGCGTCAGGGTATTGCGGCCCCAGCCCAGCAACACCGCGGCATCGCGACGGCGGCCGGCGGTGTGCTTCAGCGCGGTCTCGATCATGATCCGTTCAAAGGCAGGCACGGCACTGTCCAGCAGGTTCGACTGGCCGCGTGCCAGCGCCTGGTCAGCCCATTGGCGCAGCGCCTGTTCCCAGTTGGTCACGGGGGCCGAGTCCTGCGGCAGGCTCAACAGCTCCGGTGGCAGGTCGCTGATATGCACTTCACGCCCGGACGCCATTACGGTGATCCAGCGGCAGGTGTTCTCCAGCTGGCGCACGTTGCCGGGCCACGGCAGGTTCTTGAGGTACTCCTCGGTTTCGCTTTTGAGCAGCTTCGGCTCGACGGCCAGTTCCTGGGCGGCGCGGCTGAGGAAGTGGCGGGCGAGGGTCGGGATGTCTTCGCGACGGTCCGACATGCGCGGGATGTGGATGCGGATCACGTTGAGACGGTGGAACAAGTCTTCCCGGAACTTGCCCGCGTGCACCAGGGTTTCCAGGTTCTGGTGGGTCGCAGCGATGATACGCACATCGACCTTGACCGGTGTGTGCCCGCCCACGCGGTAGAACTCGCCGTCCGCCAGTACGCGCAGCAGGCGGGTCTGGGTGTCGGCCGGCATGTCGCCGATCTCATCGAGGAACAGCGTGCCGCCGTCGGCCTGTTCAAAGCGTCCGCGACGCAGGTTGGCCGCGCCGGTGAACGCGCCTTTCTCGTGGCCGAACAGCTCGGACTCCATCAAGTCCTTCGGAATCGCCGCCATGTTCAGCGCGATAAACGGCGAGGCCGCCCGTGGGCTGTGACGGTGCAGCGCGTGGGCCACCAGCTCTTTACCGGTACCCGACTCGCCGTTGATCAGCACGGTGATGTTGGAATGGCTCAACCGCCCGATGGCGCGAAACACTTCCTGCATCGCCGGCGCTTCGCCAATGATCTCCGGGGTGCGGGTCAGGGCCGGTGGGGCTTCCTGGTTCTGCTGTTCCTGGGCGTGCTGGTTGGCGCGCTTGACCAGCGCCACGGCCTCGTCCACGTCGAACGGCTTGGGCAGGTATTCAAACGCACCACCCTGGTAGGACGCCACAGCGCTGTCCAGGTCCGAGTGCGCGGTCATGATGATCACCGGCAGGCGCGGGTGCTGCTCGCGAATGCGCGCCAACAGGTCCAGGCCGCTGGCGCCGGGCATGCGGATGTCGGAGATGATCACGTCCGGCTGCTGACGTGCCAGGCGGCTCATCACGCCGTCGGCGCTGTCGAAGCTCTGGGTGGTCATGCCTTCCTGTTGCAAGGCTTTCTCGAGGACCCAGCGGATGGAACGGTCGTCATCGACGATCCAGACGGTTTCACTACGGCTCATGTCGAAGGGGCTCCTTGTTCCAGTGGCAGAAAGATCGAGAACGTGGTGTGACCCGGATGGCTCTCACACTCGATCAGGCCCTGATGCTGGCTGATGATGTTCTGGGTAATGGCCAGGCCCAGCCCGGTACCGTCCGGGCGGCCGCTGACCATGGGAAAGAAAATGGTTTCCTGCAGTTCCGCGGGAATGCCCGGACCGTTGTCGATGATCTCGACCTTGGTCACCAGGCGATGGCGCACATGGCCGATGGTGAACTGGCGCAGGGCGCGGGTGCGCAGGCTGATGCGGCCAAGGCGCAGCTCGTTCTGGCTGCTGATGGCCTGCATGGCGTTGCGCACAATGTTGAGCACCGCCTGGATCATCTGCTCGCGGTCGATCAACACATCGGGAATGCTTGGGTCGTAGTCGCGCACCAGGGTGATGCAGCCCTGGCTTTCTGCCTCGACCAACTGGCTGACGCGCTCGAGCACTTCGTGCACGTTGGTCATCGCCAGGGACGGCAGCTTGTTGGAACCGAGCATGCGGTCCACCAGGTTACGCAGGCGGTCGGCTTCTTCGATGATGACGTTGGTGTAGTCCTTGAGATGCTCCTCCGGCAGCTCGCGGGCCAGCAACTGCGCGGCGCCGCGAATACCGCCCAGCGGGTTCTTGATCTCATGGGCCAGGCCGCGCACCAGCATCTTGCTGGTTTCCTGCTTGGACAGCTGCGCTTCCTCTTTGGTAATGCGCAGCAGGCGGTCGCGGGGGTGCACTTCGAGCAGCAGCAGGGTGGCGCCGTTGCTCAGGATCGGGGTCACGGCGTAGTCGACGGTCAGCGTTTGGCCGGTGAGGGCGGTGAGCATCGCTTCGCGCTTGGTGAACGGGTGAGCCTGCTCCACGGCCTGGCGCAACGAGCTCAAGGCCTCGGCCGACTCGGTGAACAATTCGCTGATGAACTGCCCATGGCTGCGCTGGCCGCTGATGGCCAGCAGCATCTCCGCCGCCGGGTTCATGTACTCAAGACGCAGGTCGTCATTGAGCAGGATGGTCGCGGTGGTCAGGTTGTCGAGTAGCAAACGGTGCAGTGCATCGCTGATGGTCATCAGGACCTCTTTTGGAGCAAGGCGCGGGCTTGAGGCACACGCTGATACAAGGAAAATGCAAAAACCAAACCAAGGCTCCGAAAAGAAGCGTTAAAGCCCTGAAATAGGGGTTTAAGGCTCGAAACTGTGGCGTTTAGCCAGCCCTTGCGGGAAGTTTCGAACCAAAATGGGTTGGTGAGGTGGGTAGGGTGCAGTATGTTGCACCAATATAGTGCGAATTTGCGCGAGCTGTTCAGGAACGCTCAAAGGCTATCCTGAGAGTGGCCAAGTTGCCGGACGTGGACGGGGCGACGGCCTTAGCCGGTGGCGGGATTGCCGGGCGGTGCTGTTCGCTGTGCGTTTTTAGAGTGTGTCGTGTGATGATTTTTTTCGCGCGGTGAGACAGGGATCGATGACTTCGCGTAGCGCGGCGCTGTCGTGTGGCAACACAAACTCAGCGGTCAATGGTCCATCGTCGGGGATCGCCGAAGTCAGCTTCATCCTGATTAGCTGACCGCCCCTGTTCTCAGTTGCCCACTCACTTAACGCCTGCTGATTGACCTGTGTGATAAACGTGAACAGCGCGAGAGATCCGCCGATGTGATAGCCATTTATAGCGTAGTGACGAGTGGGACGGTTATCGGTAGTGATGCTGAGCGGTCCGGTTGACGAGGCTTCCTTGCCTTCATAAATGTCGGTTTTGAAGTGCAGCCGATCGGTGGGGGCCAACAGCGAGATCGAGGCGCTCCCCTCGGAGTGATTGCACATGACCTGCAGCATCGCCTTACCGGTTTTGTCTCCATGGACGGCTACGCCATTGAGGTTGGCCACCCACGTCGGACTGTCTGGATGCAGGGCATCGACCGTCCAGATGTAGGGTTTTGGGGGCGGCGGGGTGGCGTGTGCCTGACCCAATACTGCGAGCATCAGCATCATTGAGCATAGGGGCTTGCAGGTGCGGTTCATTGCGAGATTCGTCGTAAGTGGCTGCCGAATGCTGCATTCTGGTCGCTCGGCTGCCCGGTGGGTATCGGACATTTGCTCAATTCACCGTGCATAACCGCTCTGTGCGCGTTTCACTACGGGTAAACGCACAGCTCGCCAGTGGCGCGGGCCATCGCAATCTGCATCAGCGGCTCGTGCATGGGTTCCAGAGTGGCCAGGGCGACCCAGTGTGGGCACTTCGGGTCTTTTCGATACGGAGTGAAGTCGGCCAATTGCTGCAGCAGGCGCTTTTGCAGTTGGTCGAGTTGGGGACGGATCTGGCCGCTGAGGTCCGGACGCGGCAGGTCAGGCGCTTTGCCCATCTGCTGCCAATCGTTCAGGCGGTTGTACTGCACCAGCTTGTTGGCCTCGATCTGCGCCGCAAAAAATTGCTCGGCCGCTGCGGGGTCCAGCTTGTAGCTCGGCGCCTGGGCGACGACGCTGGCAATCACTTCTTGCTCGCGTTTTTTGTCTTCCACGGCTTTGTGGCTGTCCCATTTGCTTAAGGCCACCTGGTCGGCAATCGCCAGGCGTTCGGCGATGCTGTTGAGCAGTGGTTGCAGCGTGGGCGGCGCGGCGGTGGCGGTGGCGCTGATAAACAACAGAGCGAACACAAATCGATGTTTCAAGGGTGATCTCCTTGTGGGAGGGGGCTTGCTCCCGATAGCGGTGGGTCAGCTGGAAATAGGCTGACTGATATACAGCTATCGGGAGCAAGCCCCCTCCCACAGTTTTTGATTGGGTTTGCAGGTTTAGAGCTGTGTCAGTTTCAGGCTACCTTATCTTGCGCGGTTGCCTACAGGTGCGCCAGAATCCGCCGGCTTGTACGGCTGGCTTGTCGTCTCTAAGGTTGCTCGGTCGCTGCTCATCAGCGATCAGGTTTAGTAGCCTGGACTCGAATTGTAGGTCGTGCATTTTCCATCACGCTTGATGGCGGTTGTGCGCAGGGCATCTTCGGATGCGCCGGGCTTCTACATTCACCGGTCTACTAACCTGCGCACAGCTGCCTCCACTTCGTTTAGTAGCGAAATGAAAGCGGCCTCATTCGAGGAATGTAGAAAATGTTCAAGCCAACCCCAAATCCACCCCCCTGCATCTTCACCATCGCCGCCGATATCGACGACGAAGCCCTGATGGTCAACAGTTTCGAAACCTTCTCCTCGGTCAGCACCTTGTTGCTGGACCTTTCTGAAGATCTGGATGGCAAACACCGCGATGTCGCGCTGGCCATTCACCAACTGAGTGCATTGGGCGCATTGATGGTCAGCCGTATGCTCGACCGCCAAGTAGCCAGCTGATAATTCCCAGGCAAAAAAAAGACCTCCCGAACAGGAGGTCTTTTTCATCACGCCACCTTAAGCAGCGCTACCGGATCAGCAGCTGTAGTACAGCTCGTATTCCAGTGGGTGTACGAAGGTGCGTACTTTGATTTCTTCTGCGCTTTTGAGCTCGATGTATGCGTCAATGAAGTCGTCGCTGAACACGCCGCCTTTGGTCAGGAACGCACGGCCCTTGTCCAGCTCTTCCAGGGCTTCTTTCAGGCTGCCGCACACTTGTGGGATCTCTTTGGCCTCTTCAGGCGGCAGGTCGTACAAGTTTTTGTCGGCGGCGTCGCCAGGGTGGATCTTGTTCTGGATACCGTCCAGGCCGGCCATGACCAGAGCCGCGAAGGCCAGGTATGGGTTGGCTGCCGGGTCCGGGAAACGTGCTTCGATACGGCGAGCGCGAGGGCTGGACACGTAAGGAATACGGATCGAGGCGGAACGGTTGCGAGCCGAGTAGGCCAGCATCACCGGTGCTTCGAAACCTGGAACCAGACGCTTGTAGGAGTTGGTCGACGGGTTGGTGAAGCCGTTCAGGGCCTTACCGTGCTTGATGATGCCGCCGATGAAGTACAGGGCGGTGTCGGACAGGCCGGCATAACCTTCGCCAGCGAAGGTGTTCTTGCCATCTTTGGCGATGGACAAGTGAACGTGCATGCCCGAACCGTTATCGCCGTACAGTGGCTTAGGCATGAAGGTCGCGGTACGGCCGTAGGCTACGGCAGTGTTGTGTACGCAGTACTTCAGGGTCTGAACTTCGTCAGCCTTGGCCACCAGGGTGTTGAACTTCACGCCGATTTCGTTCTGGCCGGCAGTCGCCACTTCGTGGTGGTGCACTTCGATGACCAGGCCCATGTCTTCCATGGCGTTGCACATGGAGGTACGGATTTCGTGGTCGTGGTCGAACGGTGGAACCGGGAAGTAGCCGCCTTTGATACCTGGACGGTGGCCATGGTTGCCGCCTTCCACGTCCTGGTCGGACATCCACGAACCTTGTTCGGAGTAGATCTTGAACATGGAACCGGAGATATCGGACTTGAACTTCACTTGATCGAAGATGAAGAACTCTGGCTCCGGGCCTACGAATACGGTGTCGCCGATACCGGTCGACTTCAGGTATTCCTCGGCACGCTTGGCGATCGCACGTGGGTCGCGGTCGTAGCCTTGCATGGTCGAAGGCTCGATCACGTCGCAGACGATGATCAGGGTCGGTTCTTCGGTGAACGGATCCAGCACGGCAGTGCTGTCATCCGGCATCAGGATCATGTCGGAGGCTTCGATGCCTTTCCAGCCGGCGATGGAGGAACCGTCGAACATTTTGCCTTCTTCGAAGAAAGCATCATCCAGCGCGTCGCGAGCCGGCATGGTCACGTGGTGCTGAGTGCCTTTGGTGTCCGTGAAGCGCAGATCAATCCATTTAACGTCATGATCTTTGATGAGTTGAACCGACTTCGACATAGTGTCCTCCGGGTGGCTTCGGGCTGGGGTAGTGGAGTTAGCCCTTAGAATGTGGGTGATGCCGGCGCGGATAGTCCGCCATGGCAACCTGCCTCACAAGAGAGCAAATTGCATGCCAGTGCGCCAACATGGGTTTTTTGCGCCAAAAGCGACCCTATAAAGGTGCGTAGCGACAAATGCCTGAAAATAGCGCACCGCAATGTGGCGCGGTCGCCTGCAAATGCACCTCTTTAGTGCGTTGCGACTGACGTGCATATTAACTGGTTAAACCTTGAGCGATTTCCGCTATAATCCGCGCCCCCCTTTTTCAGCAGGCCCGGCGCGCGCTGTTTCCATGAAATTAATCGTTAAAGTCTTCCCCGAAATCACCATCAAGAGCCGACCGGTACGGATGCGTTTCATCCGTCAGTTGGCCAAGAACATCCGTGCCGTGCTCCGCGATCTGGACCCGGCTGTGGTGGTGAATGGCGTGTGGGACAACCTCGAGCTGGAAACCCGCCTGACCGACGCCAAAGCCTTGAAGGACATGACCGAGCGCCTGAGCTGCATGCCGGGCATCGCGCATTTCCTGCAGGTCGACGAGTACCCGTTGGGCGACTTCGACGACATCACTGAAAAATGCAAGCTGCACTTCGGCAACTCGCTTGCCGGCAAGATTTTTTCGGTGCGCTGCAAGCGTGCCGGCAAGCACCCGTTCAGCTCCATGGATGTGGAAAAATATGTCGGCAGCAAGCTGCGTCGCGAGTGTGGCGCCGCTGGAATTTCCCTGAAAGCGCCGCAAATTGAAGTGCGCATGGAAATTCGCGACCAACGGTTGTTTGTGATCCACAGCCAGCACAACAGCATCGGCGGCTACCCGCTGGGTGCCCTGGAACAGACCCTGGTGCTGATGTCCGGCGGTTTCGATTCCACGGTGGCGGCCTACCAGATCATGCGCCGCGGCCTGATGAGCCACTTCTGCTTCTTTAATCTGGGCGGGCGTGCACATGAATTGGGCGTGATGGAAGTCGCGCACTTTATCTGGAAGAAGTACGGCAGCTCCCAGCGCGTGCTATTTGTGAGCGTCCCGTTCGAGGAAGTGCTGGGCGAAATTCTCGGTAAAGTCGATAACAGTCATATGGGCGTAGTATTGAAGCGTATGATGTTGCGCGCTGCGTCCCGTATTGCCGATCAACTGCAGATCGACGCGCTGGTGACTGGCGAAGCGATTTCCCAGGTGTCCAGTCAGACGCTGCCAAACCTGTCGCTGATCGACTGCGTGACCGAGAAGCTGGTATTGCGCCCGCTGATCGCCAGCCACAAGCAGGACATCATCGACCTGGCAGAACAAATCGGCACCGCCGACTTCGCCAAGCATATGCCTGAATATTGCGGGGTCATCTCGGTGAACCCCAAGACCCACGCCAAGCGTCACCGCGTGGAGTACGAAGAACAACAGTTCGACATGGCGATTCTGGAGCGTGCGCTCGAGAACGCCAAACTGGTCCCGATCGATCGCGTGATCGATGAGTTGGGCCAGGATGTGCAGATCGAAGAAGTCAGCGAAGCCCTGGCCGGCCAGATCGTCATCGACATCCGTCACCCGGATGCCGCTGAGGACGAGCCGCTGGACATCGCCGGCATCGACGTACAAACGCTGCCGTTCTATGCACTGAACGCGCGTTTCAAGGAACTGGATAACAGCCGTCAGTACCTGCTGTATTGCGACAAAGGCGTGATGAGTCGCCTGCATGCCCACCATTTGCTCAGTGAGGGGCATGCCAATGTGCGCGTTTATCGACCGAGCTAAGAGCCCGGGGCTGTTTGCCTGTGGCCTGCGTCACCGGCCCCCCGACTCTGCCGTCAAGCTGTAACGGCAAGGCCTGACTCTACTGTTAATCGCTGCCACGACCTGTCAGCACACCGAATCCTCTGATCGAGATACACAAGTGATCGAAAATCTACGTAACATCGCCATCATTGCTCACGTTGACCATGGTAAAACCACCCTGGTAGACAAACTCCTGCGTCAATCCGGCACCCTGGAGCGCAACGAGCTCAACGACGAGCGCGTGATGGACTCCAACGACCAGGAAAAAGAGCGCGGTATTACCATCCTGGCAAAAAACACCGCCATCAACTGGAACGGCTACCACATCAACATCGTGGATACCCCGGGCCACGCCGACTTCGGCGGCGAAGTAGAACGCGTAATGTCGATGGTCGACTCCGTTCTGCTGCTGGTTGACGCTCAAGACGGCCCTATGCCGCAAACCCGTTTCGTGACCAAGAAGGCTTTCGAAGCCGGCCTGCGTCCGATCGTGTGCATCAACAAGGTTGACCGTCCAGGCGCGCGTCCGGACTGGGTTCTGGACCAGATCTTCGACCTGTTCGACAACCTGGGTGCCACCGAAGAACAGCTGGACTTCAAAGTCGTCTACGCCTCGGCCCTGAACGGTATTGCCGGTCTTGACCACACCGACATGGCTGAAGACATGACCCCGCTGTACCAGTCGATCGTCGACAACGTACCTGCGCCGAAAGTTGACCGTGAAGGTCCGTTCCAGATGCAAATCTCGGCACTGGACTACAACAGCTTCCTGGGTGTTATCGGCGTTGGCCGTATCGCTCGCGGCAGCGTCAAGCCGAACACCCCGGTTGTGGCTATCGGCGCCGACGGCAAGAAGCGTAACGGTCGTATCCTGAAGCTGATGGGGCACCACGGCCTGCACCGCATCGACGTCGAAGAGGCCTTCGCCGGCGACATCGTGTGCGTCAGCGGTATGGACTCGCTGTTCATCTCCGACACCCTGTGCCAGCCAGACAACGTCGAGGCGATGAAGCCTCTGACCGTTGACGAGCCAACCGTTTCCATGACCTTCCAGGTAAACGACTCGCCGTTCTGCGGTAAAGAAGGCAAGTTCGTGACCTCCCGTAACATCAAGGAGCGTCTGGACAAAGAGCTGCTGTACAACGTTGCTCTGCGCGTTGAAGAAGGCGACTCGGCTGACAAGTTCAAGGTCTCCGGCCGTGGTGAGCTGCACCTCTCGGTACTGATCGAAACCATGCGTCGCGAAGGCTTCGAAATGGGTGTTGGTCGTCCGGAAGTGATCATCCGTACCGTTGACGGCGTGAAGCAGGAACCGTTCGAAAACGTCACCATCGACACCCCTGAAGAATCCCAGGGCAAGGTCATGGAAGAGATGGGCCTGCGTAAGGGCGACCTGACCAACATGGTGCCGGATGGCAAGGGCCGTGTACGTCTGGAATACAACATCCCTGCTCGTGGTCTGATCGGTTTCCGTAACCAGTTCCTGACCCTGACCAACGGTGCCGGCATCCTGACCTCGATCTTCGATCGCTACGACACCATGAAGTCCGGCGACATGTCCGGCCGTCAGAACGGTGTACTGGTATCGGTAGAAACCGGCAAGGCGCTGACCTACTCCCTGGAAACCCTCCAGGCGCGTGGCAAGCTGTTCGTTGAACACGGTCAAGAGATCTACAACGGTCAGATCGTTGGTCTGAACAGCCGTGACAACGACATGGGCGTCAACCCAACCAAAGGCAAGAAGCTCGACAACATGCGTGCTTCGGGTAAAGACGAAACCATCGCTCTGGTTCCACCTGTTCGCTTCACCCTGGAACAGGCCCTGGAATTCATCCAGGACGACGAGCTGTGCGAAGTCACGCCTAAGTCGATCCGCCTGCGTAAGAAGATCCTGGATGAAGGCGAGCGTACCCGCGCTGCCAAGAAAGCCAAGAACTGAGTTAACTCAGGCTGAATGAAAAACGCCCCCGGTCGAAAGGCCGGGGGCGTTTTTTTATGCCTGCTGGTTTTATGGTGCCTGTACCGGCCTCATCGGGAGCAAGCCCCCTCCCACACTTGAATGTGTTCACAAATCAAAATGTGGGAGGGGGCTTGCTCCCGATGAGGCCCTTCAAAACACTACAAACCCTGGATCAGAACTTGTCGAGGGTCTTGAACTTGGTCTCGCGCACCACTTCCTTGGGCTTGTACGCGCAATACCCCGGCCGCGGCCCGATCTTGGGGTGGTTGCGGCAAGTATCCGGGCGCTTGTCATAAATAGTGCAGAAGCGCGTCTTACGATCCAGATACAGGCAATCGTTGTTGCTCATGCGCTGCAGGGTAAAAATTTCCGACTTGGAGTTGTAGCGCTCGACGATGCCTTCCTTTTGCAGCCGCTTGGCGATGTTCTTCGGCGGGTCGCCGCGCTCGAATTCATCGACGATGCCAATGCGGATCAGGTCCTTGATCTTCACCTCAACCGGCAGCGTGCAGCAGCTGGATACGCAGCCACCGCACATGTGGGCGGAGTATTTCTGCCAGGTTTCGAGGCGGTCGAGTTCCGCGGCGGCGATCAGTTGAGGCTTCATCAAGGTTCCAGGGTGAGGCGGTATCAGGGCGCGCGATCATACCGGGATTGGTGGTTTTTTGAACAATATTTTCAAGATTTCATCTCCAGTCATGATCGGGCACGGCCCCTGCATCTAATTCACGCATTGATGAATGAGTTAAAAAACTGACGAACCGCAGCCTCTACCGTTTGTCAGACCGTCTAGGCTCTAGCAACTCCTTCTATCTCGCCCGAGGTCGCAATTGATGTCTCAGGAACCACTTGCACGAGAAGCAGAGGTAGCCGCATTTCGCGATGCCGTCTTGACCAAACTCACCTACGCGGTGGGCAAGGACCCCGATCACGCCTTCGACCACGACTGGTTCGAAGCCATCGCCCTGGCCGCCCGTGACCAGATGGTCGATCACTGGATGGACCACACCCGGCGTATCTACCGCAAAGGCCAGAAGCGGGTCTATTACCTGTCCCTGGAATTCCTGATCGGCCGCTTGCTCTACGACAGCCTCAGTAACCTTGGGGTGTTGGAGATCGCTCGCGATGCGCTGGCGGAGCTGGGCGTCGACCTGGAGCGCATCCGCCTGCTGGAGCCCGATGCGGCGCTCGGCAACGGTGGCCTGGGTCGTCTGGCGGCGTGCTTCATGGAAAGCATGTCGACCCTGGGCATCGCCGGCCACGGCTATGGCATTCGTTATGAGCACGGCTTGTTCCGCCAGGCGGTTGTCGATGGCTGGCAACAGGAGCAGACCGAACGCTGGCTGGATTTCGGTAACCCCTGGGAATTCGAGCGCGCCGAGGTGATTTACCCGATCGGCTTTGGCGGCAGCGTCGAAACCGTGGCGGACGCCTCGGGCAAGATGATCCAGGTGTGGTCGCCCAACGAAACTGTACGTGCCGTGGCCTACGACACCCCGGTAGTCGGCTGGCGCGGCGCCAGCGTCAATACCCTGCGCCTGTGGCGCGCACGAGCGGTGGAAGACCTGCACCTGGAACGCTTCAACGCCGGTGACCACCTGGGCGCAGTTGCCGAAGTGGCCCGCGCCGAAAGCATCTCCCGCGTGCTTTACCCGGCCGACAGCACCGAAGCGGGGCAGGAACTGCGCCTGCGCCAGGAATACTTCTTCGTCTCCGCTTCCCTGCAAGACTTGCTGCGCCGCCACAAGAACATGCATGGCTCGGTCCTGAGCCTGGGCGAACACGCCGCCATCCAGCTCAATGACACTCACCCGTCCATCGCCGTGGCCGAACTGATGCGTCAATTGGTGGACTTGCACGACATCCCGTGGGAAGCCGCGTGGGACGTCACCGTTGAAACGCTTTCCTACACCAACCACACCTTGTTGCCCGAGGCATTGGAAACCTGGCCGGTCGGCTTGATGGAGCGCATGTTGCCCCGGCATATGCAGATCATCTACCTGATCAACGCCCAGCACATTGATTCGCTGCGAGCCAAGGGTATCCACGATTTCGACGTGCTGCGCGCCGTGTCTCTGATCGAAGAGGACAACGGCCGCCGCGTGCGCATGGGGAACCTGGCGTTCCTCGGTTCCCACAGCGTCAACGGCGTGTCCGGCCTGCACACCCAGCTGATGCGCAGCACAGTGTTTTCCGAACTGCACAAGCTCTACCCGGAGCGCATCAACAACAAAACCAACGGCATCACCTTCCGCCGCTGGCTGTACCAGGCCAACCCCAAGCTCACGTCGATGCTGGTGGACGCCCTGGGGCCGGACATCCTCGACAATATGGAAACGCGCCTGGGCGAGCTGGAAACCTTCGCCGAGAAACAGGCATTCCGCAAAGCCTTCGCCGAGCAGCGCCTGCACAGCAAGCGGGCGCTGGCCGAGATCATCCACGAGCGCCTGGGCATTTCGGTGAACCCGGCGGCGATGTTCGATGTGCAGGTCAAGCGGATCCACGAGTACAAACGCCAGTTGCTCAACCTGCTGCACACCGTGGCGTTGTACCAGGCGATCCGTGCCGAGCCCGAAACCGACTGGGTGCCGCGTGTGAAAATCTTTGCCGGCAAGGCTGCAGCGAGTTATCACCAGGCCAAGCTGATCATCAAGCTGACCAACGACATCGCCCGCACCGTCAACAACGATCCGACCGTACGCGGCTTGCTCAAGGTGGTGTTCCTGCCCAACTACAACGTCAGCCTGGCCGAGAGCATCATTCCGGCGGCGGACCTGTCGGAGCAGATCTCCACCGCCGGTTTCGAGGCATCGGGCACCAGTAACATGAAGTTCGGCCTCAACGGCGCGTTGACCATCGGCACCATGGACGGCGCCAACGTGGAGATGCACGAGCGCGTGGGCGCCGAGCACATGTTTATCTTCGGTCTCAGTGCTCAACAGGTCGAGGCGCGTAAACATGCCGGTGAATTCAGCGCCGGGCCCGATATTGCTGCGTCCCATCGTCTGAGCGATGTGCTGCAGGCGATCCGTGGCGGGGTGTTCTCGCCGGACGATCCGGGCCGCTACGTGGGCTTGATCGACGGCTTGATCGACTACGACCGCTTCCTGGTCTGCGCCGACTTTGACTCGTACTGGGACGCCCAGGCCAAGGTCGAAGCGCATTGGCACGACTCCAAGGCGTGGTGGCGTTCGGCAGTGCTCAATACGGCGCGGATGGGCTGGTTCTCGTCCGACCGCACGATCCGCGAGTACGCTACGGAGATCTGGAAAGCGCTCGACTAAACACCGCAATACAACATGTGGGAGGGGGATTGAACCCGATGGCGGAGTGTCAGTTTGCAGATATGTCGACTGGTCCACCGCTATCGGGAGCAAGCCCCCTCCCACATTGGCTGCGCGTCGATATACTAGGCCCCGGTTTGCCCACCTCGGGCTGCTCAGGGAATATCGACGATGCAATGGATTTTCATGCTGATTGGCCTGGTGCTCGGCTGGACGCTCGATGAGTCGTTCTATGATGCGGGCATCGGTGCGCTGCTGGGGTTGGGCATTGGCCAGGCGATTGGCCTGTCGAAGCTGTCATCCAAGGCAAATCAACAAGCGCTCCAGTTGGAAACCACGCAAAAGGCCCTGATCGCGCTGGGCGAGCGGCTGCGGCAATTGGAAGTCCCCGCGCCACCTGGCAGCGCCATTGTCGAAGCTCCCGTCCCGCAATTTACCCCCGAACCCGCACCTGTCGCCCAGGCCCCCGAGCTTGTCTGGGAGTTGCCGGCCGAATTGGCGCCCGTTGCCGCCGTTGCCGAACCGAGCCAACCGCTGCCGGATGATGTCTGGGTCGCCACCCCACGTCTCCAGGAACCTGCCGCCCCGCGTGGCCCCAACCTGATCGAACGCGCCATCAGCGGTGCGCGCAATTGGCTGTTTGGCGGCAACACTGTGCTGCGGGTCGGTGTGGTGCTGTTGTTCCTCGGCCTGGCGTTCCTGCTGCGCTATGCCACGGAAGGCATGGTGGTGCCGATCGAGCTGCGTTACGCCGGTGTGGCCGCCGCCGCCCTCGGCCTGTTGGGCCTGGGTTGGTGGCTGCGGCTGCGTAACAGCAATTACGGGTTGATGCTCCAGGGCACCGGCATCGCGGTGTTGTACCTGACGGTATTTGCGGCGATGCGCCTGCACCCGCTGATCGACCCCGGCGCGGCCCTGGGCCTGCTGGTGGCGGTCACGGTGTTCTCGGCGATCCTGGCGGTTACCCAGGACGCGCTGGGGTTGGCCTGTGCGGCGGCACTCGGTGGTTTTGCCGCGCCGATCCTCACGTCCACCGGTGCCGGCAACCATGTGGCGCTGTTCAGCTATTTTGCCCTGCTCAATACCGGCATCCTCGCCATTGCCTGGTTCAAGGCCTGGCGTTTGCTCAACCTGATCGGTTTTGTCGGCACGTTCGGCATCGGCTTCGCCTGGGGCATGCGCTCCTACACGCCGGAGCTGCTGTGGAGCACCGAACCGTTCCTGATGGTGTTTTTCCTGATGTACCTGGCCATCGGCCTGTTGTTCGCCCGGCGCAAATTGCAGGAAATGGGCGACGCGCCCGAGGGCCGTGATGCCTTGCTGCGCTGGTCGGCGGCCAAGGGCGATTATGTCGACGGCAGTATGCTGTTCGGCCCGCCGCTGGTGGGCTTTGGCTTGCAATTCGCATTGGTGCAGCACTTGGAGTTTGCCGCTGCGTTCAGCGCGTTGGGCCTGGGCATTATCTATATGGGCCTGGCGCGGTTGTTGAGCGGCGGGCGTGCCTTGCTGCTGGCGGAAACCTGCCTGGCCCTGGGCGTGATCTTTGCCAGCCTGGCGATTCCGCTGGGCCTCGATGCGCGCTGGACCGCTGCAGCCTGGGCAGTGGAAGGCGCCGGGATCTTCTGGCTGGGTCTGCGCCAACAACGACCGTTGGCGCGAGCCTTTGGCTTGTTGCTGCAGTTGGGCTCGGCACTGGCGTTCCTCAGCGAGTTGCGCATCGGCGAGCACACCTTGCTTGATGGCGCGCCACTGGGAGCCTTGCTGCTGGGCGCGGCGTTGCTGTTCAGCTTCCAGCAGTTGCGCCAGGCGCCCGGCGAGCAGGCGGCGGATTGGGAGCGCCGCGGCCTGCCGGTCCTGGCGAGCCTGGGCCTGGGTTTCTTGTACCTGCTGGCGCCGTTGCTGTTGCTGACCCAAGGCACCGCTGTCAGTTGGGCCATCGCCGGGTTGGTGACGCTGTTCATCGGTCTGCGCATTGGCTCGCGCACCTTCCTGTTCGCTGCGTTTGCCGTGCAGTTGTTGGGTGGCGCGTTGTTCCTGCTGCGTTTGCAGGGCGGTGAGGGCGCGGCGGTATTCGATGCCGGCTGGAGCGGCTTGCTCACGGCCTCGCTGATCGGCCTGGCCTTGATCGGCGGCATGCTGCTGGCGGCGCGTGACGACATGGTGCGCAACGATGTGCGCCTGTTGCGCGGCCTGTCGGTGGTGCTGCTGGCCGGACTGGTGCTGATCAACCTCGCCGTGCTGTTCGTGCTGCCGTGGGAAAGCGCCAGTGGCGTCTGGGCGGCCAGTGGGTTGTTGATCATCTGGTTGAGCCTGTATCTGCAACAGCGCGTGAGTTTTATCTTCGGCTTGCTGCTGCAACTGATCGGCGGTGGCTCGTTCCTGCTGGCGGTGCCGGACCTGCTCGGGTCTTTGAGCCGCGACGCATTGAGCCCACTGGCCCACAGCGGTTTCTGGACACCCATGGTGCTGGGGCTGGCCGCCATGGTCGGCGCCTGGCGCTTGCAGCGTGAGCCCCATGCACCCGTGTTTTCGGTGCTCAAATTGCAACGTTTGTCCGATTTGCTGCTGGTGTGGGGCGCGGCCTGGTGGACGATGGCCCTGGCCGGCGAAGTACTGCGTTTTGTTCCCGGCGAGCTGCAAGGCGCCTTCCTGCTCGGCATCGCTGCCATCAGCGTGGCGATCTGGACGCTGCTGGCGACACGCCTGCGCTGGGCGTCGTTGGGCATGCTCTGCACCTTGCTGATGCCGGCGGCGGGCATCGTGCTGCTGGCCTCGGCGCACACCTATTACCACCCGGCGGCGCAGTACGGATGGTTGGCGTGGCTGGCGGTGTTTGCGGTGCATTTCATCTCGCTGCGGCGCTTGGCGGCGGTAGTGCCGGGCAGGGCGCTGAGCATCGCCCATGTAGTGGGCTGCTGGATGCTGATCGGCGTGCTGGCGTTGGAACTGCGCTACGGTCTGCTGCGTTTCTCGGCCGAATACAACGCCTGGCGCTGGTTGGGCTGGGCGGTGCTGCCAAGCCTTTATCTGGTGCTGGCGGCTGCGCCGCGCAACTGGCCGTGGCCGGTGTCGGCGTATCCACGAGAGTATCGCGTGCTCGCGGCATTGCCATTGGCGTTGCTGATGCTCGGCTGGTTCTGGCTGGCGAACAGCTTCAGCGACGGCACGGCTGAGCCGTTGCCCTATGTACCGCTGCTCAACCCGCTGGACCTTGGCCTGTTGTTCGCGTTGCTGGGTGTGTACGTGTGGTCGCGCGGCGTCGCGCCGCAACGCGGGCCAAGGGCCGAGTTGCTCGCCCAGGGTGTCGCGGGGCTTTCACTGTTTGCGTTCTTCACCGCACTGGTGATGCGCACGGCTCACCATTGGGGCGGCGTCCCCTTCCAGCTGGACGCGTTGCTTGAATCGATGCTGGTGCAAGCCGGCCTGTCGATCGTCTGGACGTTGATCGCCCTGGGCCTGATGATCGGTGGCCATTTGCGCCATCGTCGCGAAGTGTGGCTGATCGGCGCGGCGCTGATTGCGCTGGTGGTGGCCAAGTTGTTCTTTGTCGAGCTGAGCAATCGCGGCGGCCTGGCGCGAATCGTGTCGTTTATCGGCGTGGGCGGGTTGTTGCTGGTGGTGGGCTACTTCGCGCCGCTGCCGCCCAAACGTGTCGAACCTGTGCTGGAAACTGAAGGAGCAGCCTCTTGATCGGTAAGTTGAGCGTGGCCCTGGTGGGCCTGTGTGCGGCGGTGTCGGCGTGGGCTCAGGAAGTCCCGGCGGATTTCGCCAGCCGGGTGCCGCTGAGCGTCAGCGGCAACGGCCCCTGGTATCGTCTTGAGTTGCCATTGGACGTGCAATTGAATGCGCGTCAGGCGGACCTCGGTGATGTGCGCGTCTTCAACGCTGCCGGTGAGCCTCAGGCGTATGCGCTGTCGCGCCAGTCGTCCCTGCGCACCGAAAGCCGCAACGTCACCGACGTGAAGTGGTTCCCGCTGTACGCCGCCGACACCCAGCAGGCCTTGCCCGGTGTGGTGATGAAAACCACCGCCGAAGGCACCCTGGTGGAAATCAAACCGAGCACCGCCGCGAAACCGGGCAAGCAGGTCCTGCGCGGCTGGGTGCTGGACGCCAGCGCGATCAAGGCGCCCTTGCAGCAGCTGAGTCTCGATTGGAGTCGCGAGCGGGACGGCTTCCAGCGTTTCAGCATGGAAGCCAGCGACGACCTGCAACATTGGGAATCCTGGGGCGATGGGCAAGTGGCGCGCTTGTCGTTTGCCGACGAGCGGGTCGAGCAGCATGACGTCAGCTTGCCGGGGCAATCGGCGCGTTACCTGCGCCTGGTATGGCAAGGCCAGGCGGCGCCGCTGTTGACTTCGGCCAAACTGACCAGCGCCACCAGCAGCAGTCTGCCGATGCCGCTGGTGTGGTCGCAGCCGTTGGCCGGCACGCGACTCAGTGCCGGCGAATACAGCTGGCAGCTGCCCACGGGGCTGAATGCGGAGCGCTTGCGTATTGAGCTGCAGCAGCCCAATACGCTGGCGCCGGTGACGTTGTCGGGGCGAAGTGATGCCAAGCAAGCGTGGCAGCCCTTGAGCAGTGGCCTGTTGTACCGCCTGACCCAGAACGGCCAGGACGTGGTGCAGGATGAGTTGCAGTTGCCCGGCCAGGTGGTCAACCAGCTCAGGTTGCAGGTGGATGAGCGCGGCGGTGGCCTGGGTGCTCAAGCGCCAGCCTTGCGCTTGGCGGTGCGCACGACCCAACTGGTGTTCCTGGCCCGTGGAGAGCCGCCGTTCAGCCTGGCGTTGGGCAATGCCTCGGTGAAGGCCGCGAACCTGCCACTGTCGACGCTGATCCCGGACTACAGCGCCGAGCGCCTCAAGGCACTGGGACAAGCCAAAATAGCCGGGCAGATCGCCGCCACGCCGCCTGCGGTTGTGACGGCTGTCGAGAGCGGGCCGAATTGGAAAAAGTACGCCCTCTGGGCCGTATTATTGCTCGGCGTGGCCGCGCTGGGCGCCATGGCCTACAGTTTGCTGCGCAAGCCGCCGGCGGCAGGTTAGATAAAGTCCATGAACTCTATTGGGTTTTAATCCTCTGATAGGAGGAAATACGCCCCGACTCGCGTTAAACTGCGCGGGTTTTCAAGCCCCCCATTCTCCGGAGCCTTACATGTCCCGCGTTACCTTGAGTCGCTATTTGATTGAGCAGACCCGCAGCAACAACACGCCTGCCGATCTGCGCTTCCTTATCGAAGTGGTGGCGCGTGCTTGCAAGGAAATCAGCCACGCCGTCTCCAAAGGCGCACTGGGTGGTGTCCTGGGCAGCATGGGCACAGAAAACGTGCAGGGCGAAGTGCAGAAGAAGCTCGACGTGCTGTCCAACGAGATCCTGCTTGAAGCCAACGAATGGGGCGGTCACCTGGCCGGCATGGCGTCCGAAGAAATGGACAATGCCTACCAGATCCCGGGCAAATACCCTAAAGGCGCCTACCTGTTGGTATTCGACCCATTGGACGGTTCGTCCAACATCGACATCAACGCACCGGTCGGCACCATCTTCTCCGTGTTGCGCTGCCCGAACGAATACCTGAGCCAGAACGAAGCCCTGAACGAAAAGGCCTTCCTGCAGCCAGGCACTGAGCAGGTGGCTGCGGGTTACGCGATCTACGGCCCACAGACCATGCTGGTGCTGACCCTGGGCGACGGCGTCAAGGGTTTCACCCTGGACCGCGAAATGGGCAGCTTCGTGCTGACCCACGAAGACATCACCATTCCTGCATCCACCCAGGAATTTGCGATCAACATGTCCAACCAGCGTCACTGGGAAGAACCGGTCAAGCGCTACGTCAACGAATTGATGGAAGGCGAAGAAGGCCCGTTGAAGAAGAACTTCAACATGCGTTGGGTCGCTGCCATGGTGGCCGACGTGCACCGTATCCTGACCCGTGGTGGCCTGTTCATGTACCCACGCGACAGCCGCGAGCCGTCCAAACCGGGCAAACTGCGCTTGATGTACGAAGCCAACCCGATGTCCTTCCTGGTCGAGCAGGCGGGCGGCGCGTCCACCGACGGCCACCAGCGCATCCTCGACATCCAGCCCGAAGGCCTGCACCAGCGTGTGGCGGTGTTCCTGGGTTCGAAGGAAGAAGTTGAGCGTGTGACGGCTTATCACAAGAAGTAAGGTCTAACTGTAGGAGCACGCTCGCTCCTACATTTTGAAACAGCCCCGAAACGTTTCAGCGTTTCGGGGCTTTTTCATTTTTGCGGGTATCAGCGGTTTGGCTCTGGTCCAGCTCTATGAAGACGTCGTCGAGGTCCTGATAAAGTCCTGACTCGATTTCCTGCGCGCCTGAAGCGAGTCGTTCCAACATCACTTTTGTTTCTGAAGCGTATAGCTCGAATTTGCTTTCTTCACTCATGAGCTGGAGTCCTCATCCAAGTGCAAACTTTGCGATTTTGGCAGGACAGCGCAGTCCCTGTGCAGAAAAAAGAAATACCACCCCGCATCGGGAACCAGACACCTGTTTTCCCTTCTAAGCTTCTGGCAGATACCCACGCTGCCTTGTCCCTCCAGGAGTTATTCCATGTCGTTACGCCGTCTTGCCCTGCTGACTTTCTGCGTGCTGTTGGCCGCCTGCAGCAAGGTCAATCAAGAGAATTACGCAAAACTGTCGGCCGGAATGCCCAAGGCTGAGGTCGAGTCGTTGCTGGGCAAGCCTACTGACTGTTCCGGCGCACTGGGCATGTCCAGTTGCACCTGGGGCGATAAAACCAGCTTTATCAGCGTTCAATATGCCGGTGACAAGGTTCTGATGTTTTCCGGGCAAGGCCTGAAGTAAACCGGGGCGCAAGCCTGCGGGAGAAGAAGAATGATGCGTTTTGTTGTGTTCCTTTGCGCCAGCCTGTTTTTGGCGGGCTGCGCCAGCCATTCTGGCGATGATCTGCAACCCAAGACTGCCGGCAGCGTCAACCTCAAGCGTTACCAGGGCACCTGGTATGAGCTGGCCCGACTGCCGATGTACTTCCAGCGCAATTGCGCGCAATCCGAAGCTCGCTACACCCTGTTGCCTGACGGCGACGTGTCGGTGTTCAACCGCTGCCTGACCAGCGAATGGAAGTGGGAAGAAGCCAAGGGCACAGCGACGCCGCAAGTGCCCGGCAAGACCGACAAGCTCTGGGTGGAATTCAATAACTGGTTTACCGCCTTGTTACCGGGCGTGGCCAAGGGCGATTACTGGGTGCTGTACGTCAGCGATGACTACAAGACCGCCATCGTCGGCAGCCCGAGCCGGCGCTACATGTGGATTTTGTCGCGCACGCCTACAGTGAGCGCCGATACCCGCGAAGACCTGCTGAGCCGGGCGCGGCAGCAGGGCTATGACACCACTCGGTTGATCTGGCGTACGTCGGACAAGCAGATGGCCAAGACTTCGCAGTAACCCAGAATCACCACAGATCCATTGTGGGAGGGGGCAAGCTCCTCCCACATTTTTTAACCGAGTAAATCCTTCAGTACCTGCGTAAACGCCCGGTTGCTTTCTTCCTCGCCGGCATGCCGCCCATCGCGCACCACCCACTTGCCGTTTACCAGCACATCGCGCACTTGCCGATCACCGCCGGCGAACAGCCAGCGGTTGAGAATCCCATCCTCGCTGGCAGTCGCCAGGTAGGGATCGTTACCGTCCAGCACAATCCAATCCGCACGTTTACCCACTTCCAACCGACCAATCGGCTGCCCCAGTGCCTGCGCGCCGCCCTCCAGCGCGGCATCGAACAGCGTCCGCCCGACCATCGGTTGATCGCTGCGATACAAACGGTTGCGCCGTTGATCGCGCAGGCGCTGGCCGTATTCCAGCCACCGCAGTTCTTCCACCACGCTCAGCGATACATGGCTGTCGGAGCCAATGCCCAGGCGCCCACCTTGGGCGAGGAAGTCCACCGCCGGGAAAATTCCATCGCCCAAATTGGCTTCGGTGGTCAGGCACAAGCCGGCAATCGCGCGGCTCCTGGCCATGCGTGTGACCTCGTCCGCGTCGGCATGCGTTGCGTGCACCAGGCACCAGCGCTCATCGACTTCCACGTTGTCATACAGCCATTGCAGCGGACGCTTGCCGCTCCAGGCCAGGCAGTCGTCGACTTCCTTTTGCTGCTCGGCAATGTGGATATGCACCGGGCACCTCTTGTCGCTGGCGGCCAGCACGTCACTGATCTGTTGCGGTGTAACCGCGCGCAGGGAGTGGAAACACAGGCCCAGTTGCTGCGCCGGTTGGGCCGCGAGAATCGGCTGCAAACGCGCCTGTAACTCCAGATAGTGTTCGGTGCTGTTGATAAACCGTCGCTGGCCTTCATTGGGCGCCTGGCCGCCGAAGCCTGAATGGGTATAAAGCACCGGCAGCAACGTCAGCCCCATCCCACTGCTGGCCGCCGCCTGGCTGATCTGCCGCGACAGCTCGGTGCGATCGCTATACGGCTGGCCGCTGACATCGTGATGCACGTAGTGAAACTCGGCCACCGAGGTGTAACCGGCTTTGAGCATCTCGATATACAGCTGACGCGCGATGATCTGCAATTGCTCCGGGCTGATCTTGCCGACCATGCGGTACATCAGCTCGCGCCAGGTCCAGAAACTGTCATTGGGGTTGCCGGCCACTTCGGCCAAACCCGCCATGGCGCGCTGGAAGGCGTGGGAGTGCAGGTTCGGCATGCCCGCCAAAACCGGGCCTCTCAGCCGTTCGGCGGCATCGGAGCTGGCATTGGCCGTGACGTGTGTCAGCAGCCCGTCAGCGCTGACTTCAAGACGTACATCGTTGGCCCATCCACTAGGCAGCAGCGCGCGTTCGGCAAAGAAAGCGGACATGATCAGAGCACTCCGGTCGTGTGTTTATTTGTATATACATATACAGACGTTTGCCTGCTCGGTAAACTCCGGCAATCTATGCATCTTTTCCCCCTGCAAGGATTCCCTGTGCCGACTCCGCCCGCCAACTCTTCGCTGGCTGCCCACATGGACGAAAGTCCGGCGCCCTTGTATGCCCGCGTCAAACAGATGATCAGCCAGCAGATCCTCACCGGCAACTGGCCGCCCCATTACCGCGTGCCGTCCGAGAGCGAACTGGTCAGCCAACTGGGCTTCAGCCGCATGACCATCAACCGCGCCCTGCGCGAGCTCACCGCTGAAGGTTTGCTGGTGCGCATGCAAGGCGTCGGCACCTTTGTCGCCGAGCCCAAGAGCCAGTCGGCGCTGTTCGAGGTGCACAACATTGCCGATGAGATCGCCTCCCGCGGTCATCGGCATACCTGCCAGGTCATCCACCTGGGCGAAGAGGCCGCCGGTTCCGAACGTGCCGTGGCCCTGGAAATGCGCGAAGGCGGGCGGGTGTTCCACTCGTTGATCGTGCATTACGAAAACGATATTCCCGTGCAAATTGAAGACCGGTTCGTCAACGCCCTGGTCGCACCGGACTACTTGCAGCAGGATTTCACCCAGCAAACGCCGTATGCCTACCTGAACCAGGTTGCACCCTTGACGGAAGGCGAGCACGTCGTAGAAGCGATTCTCGCCGACGCCTCCGAGTGCAAGCTGCTGCAGATCGAGCCTGGCGAGCCGTGCCTGCTGATTCGTCGGCGTACCTGGTCGGGTCGCCAGCCGGTGACCGCCGCGCGATTGATCCACCCAGGTTCCCGTCATAGCCTGGAAGGACGTTTCAGCAAATGAGTGCAGTCAATATCTGGCGCGCTGCCGATTACGTGCGCATGCCATGGAAAAACGGCGGCGGCAGCACCGAAGAAATTTCCCGTGACGCAGGCGCCGGCCTGGATGGTTTTGGCTGGCGCCTGTCGATTGCCGATATTGGCGAGTCGGGTGGGTTCTCCACCTTCGCCGGCTACCAGCGCGTGATCACGGTAATCCAGGGTGCCGGCATGGTGTTGACCGTGGATGGCGAAGAGCAGCGCGGCCTGTTACCGCTGCAGCCATTCGCGTTCAACGGCGACAGCCAAGTGTCGTGCCGCTTGATCACCGGGCCGATCCGCGACTTCAACCTGATCTATTCGCCCCAGCATTACCATGCGCGGTTGCAGTGGGTTGACGGTGATCAGCGGTTTTTCAGTACGGCGCAGACCGTGCTGGTGTTCAGCGTGGCGGATGAAGTGAAGGTGCTGGGCGAGAAGCTCGGTCATCATGATTGTCTGCAAGTGGACGGTAACAGCGAGCTGCTGGACGTCTGCGTCACTGGCCGCTGCTGCATCATCGAACTGACCCCGCGCGGGTAAAAAATGTGGGAGGGGCAAGCCCCTCCCATATTTGTTTCCCATTGTTCTTGCGATCTGTTTCCGGCTCGCGCACCAACGTGTTACCGAATGCCCCAGTGTGGCGCAACGTCACGCTGTCATCACAAATCCCTTTGACTGCAAAACCCTTCCGCAAGAAATTTCATCACGTCCCGAAGCCTTAATTTCCAAGGCTTACAGCTGCGCTTCAAAAAAACTTCAACATCCCACTCCTCAAGTTGGCCGCTCGATTGCATATGCTTGTACATACAAGTAAAGATGTGTGCGTAAGACCCTGCTTCGCACCATCCCTGTTCGCGCATCGATCGCCGAGGAGTCTGAGTTGTGACCAAGCCTACAAAATACCGTGACGTCGAAATCCGCGCCGCCCGCGGTAACAAGCTCACCGCCAAAAGCTGGCTGACCGAAGCGCCGCTGCGCATGCTGATGAACAACCTCGACCCGCAAGTGGCCGAGAACCCGAAAGAACTGGTGGTGTACGGCGGTATCGGCCGTGCGGCGCGCAACTGGGAGTGCTACGACCAGATCGTCGAAAGCCTCACGAACCTGAACGACGACGAAACCCTGCTGGTGCAATCGGGCAAGCCGGTCGGCGTGTTCAAGACCCACAGCAACGCACCGCGCGTGCTGATCGCCAACTCCAACCTGGTGCCGCACTGGGCCAGTTGGGAACACTTCAACGAACTGGATGCCAAGGGCCTGGCCATGTACGGCCAGATGACCGCCGGCAGCTGGATCTATATCGGCAGCCAGGGCATCGTTCAGGGCACTTACGAAACCTTCGTCGAAGCCGGTCGCCAGCATTACAACAGCGACCTGACGGGCCGTTGGGTACTCACCGCCGGTCTCGGCGGCATGGGCGGCGCGCAACCGTTGGCCGCGACCCTCGCCGGCGCGTGCTCGCTGAACATTGAGTGCCAGCAGGTCAGCATCGACTTCCGCCTGAACAGCCGCTATGTCGACGAGCAAGCCACCGACCTCGACGACGCCCTGGCGCGTATCGCCAAGTACACCAAGGAAGGCAAGGCCATCTCCATCGCCCTGTTGGGTAACGCCGCGGAAATTCTGCCGGAACTGGTCAAGCGCGGCGTGCGTCCGGACATGGTCACCGACCAGACCAGCGCCCACGACCCTCTCAACGGTTACCTGCCGGCCGGCTGGACCTGGGACGAATACCGCGCTCGCGCCAAGACCGAGCCGGCTGCCGTGATCAAGGCCGCCAAGCAGTCGATGGCCGTGCACGTCAAAGCCATGCTGGAATTCCAGAAACAAGGCATCCCGACCTTCGACTACGGCAACAACATCCGCCAGATGGCCCAGGAAGAAGGTGTGGAAAACGCCTTTGATTTCCCGGGATTCGTACCGGCGTATATCCGCCCACTGTTCTGCCGTGGCATTGGCCCGTTCCGTTGGGCGGCGCTGTCCGGTGATCCGCAGGACATCTACAAGACCGACGCCAAGGTCAAGGAACTGATCCCCGACGACGCCCACCTGCACAACTGGCTGGACATGGCCCGCGAGCGCATCAGCTTCCAGGGTCTGCCGGCACGTATCTGCTGGGTCGGCCTGGGCCAGCGCGCCAAGCTCGGCCTGGCATTCAACGAAATGGTGCGCAGCGGCGAGCTGTCGGCACCGGTGGTGATCGGTCGTGATCACCTCGACTCCGGCTCGGTTGCCAGCCCCAACCGCGAAACCGAATCCATGCAGGACGGCTCCGACGCCGTGTCCGATTGGCCGTTGCTCAACGCCTTGCTCAACACCGCCAGCGGCGCGACCTGGGTCTCGCTGCACCATGGTGGCGGCGTGGGCATGGGCTTTTCCCAGCACTCCGGCATGGTCATCGTCTGCGATGGTACCGACGAAGCGGCTGAGCGTATTGCCCGCGTACTGCACAACGACCCGGCCACCGGGGTGATGCGTCACGCAGACGCCGGCTACCAGATCGCGATTGATTGCGCCAAGGAGCAGGGCTTGAACCTGCCGATGATCAAGTAAGCCAGCACCCCCCTGAAAACAATCCATCAGAGGTTGAACACCCATGGCTGCAAACGACACCACCCCGTTGATCGAAAGGCGTTCGATCGACTACATCCCGGAAGCGGAAAGACACGGTCGTCTATTGAGCCAGTTCACCCTGTGGATGGGTGCCAACCTGCAGATCACCGCGATTGTCACCGGGGCCTTGGCCGTGGTGCTGGGCGGTGATGTGTTCTGGTCGTTGATCGGCCTGTTGGTCGGTCAACTGATCGGTGGCGGCGTGATGGCGTTGCATGCGGCGCAAGGGCCCAAGCTGGGCCTGCCGCAGATGATCTCCAGCCGGGTGCAGTTTGGCGTGTACGGCGCGGCGATTCCGATCGTGCTGGTGTGCCTGATGTACCTCGGCTTCACCGCCACCGGCACGGTATTGTCCGGTCAGGCGCTGGGCCAGTTGTTCGGGGTCAGCGACAGCACCGGCATCTTGATTTTCGCCAGTGTCATCGTGCTGGTCACGGTGCTCGGTTATCGGGTGATCCACTTCATCGGTCGCGTTGCCAGCGTCATTGGCGTGATCGCCTTTGTCTACCTGTTCAGCCGTCTGATGAGCCAGACCGACGTTGGCGCACTCCTGCAGATCCGCCACTTCAGCTGGAGCAGCTTCCTGCTGGCGGTGTCGCTCGCGGCTTCCTGGCAGATCGCTTTCGGGCCGTATGTGGCGGACTACTCGCGCTATTTGCCGAGCAAGACCTCTTCGGTAAAAACCTTTCTCGCCGCCGGTGCCGGTTCGGTGATCGGCGCGCAGGTGGCGATGGTCCTCGGCGTGTTTGCCGCGGCCATGTCCAACGGGCAATTCGCCGGTCACGAAGTGGCCTACATCGTCGGCTTGAGTGGTACGGGTGCCACTGCGGCGCTGCTGTATTTCAGCATCGCGTTTGGCAAGGTCACCATCTCCACGCTGAACTCCTACGGCAGCTTCATGT
Organism: Pseudomonas sp. FP597; assembly: GCF_030687435.1. NCBI lineage: Bacteria > Pseudomonadati > Pseudomonadota > Gammaproteobacteria > Pseudomonadales > Pseudomonadaceae > Pseudomonas > Pseudomonas sp. FP597. Next base: position 437,506 of record NZ_CP117432.1, read on the forward strand.
GCATCGCGACCATCATCAGCGGCTTCCGTGGCCGCCTGGAGGTCACGCGCTTGCAACGCTTGGTGTTCGTACTGGCGATTGTCGGCACCGCGACCTTGATCGCCTTGCTCGGCCAGCATTCGTTCCTGGGCGCGTTCAAGTCCTTCATCCTGTTTCTGCTCGCCTTCTTTACGCCGTGGAGCGCGATCAACCTGGTGGACTACTACTGCATCACCCGCGAGCGCTATGACGTGCCGGCGCTGTCCGATCCAAACGGGCGCTACGGTCGTTGGAACCCGCTGGGTATCAGCGTCTATGTATTCGGCGTGCTGGTGCAGTTGCCGTTTATCTCTACCAAGTTCTACACCGGCCCGCTGGTGAGCACCCTGGGGGATGTGGATATCTCCTGGATCATCGGCCTGGTATTGCCCGCCGCCCTGTATTACCTGTGCGCAAAAAAATGGCACGGCAGCGTGCCCGATCAACTGATCCTGCCGGTCGAGCGGGACAGCGTTGTAGCCACTGAAAAAAGCGGAGCCGGTCGCGCTGCGGCGCAGGCCTGACGGGACGTGGACAGGGCAGGATGCCTTTTGACTGCCGTAATCCATTTCATGATTGGGAGCGTCACACAATGAAAATGAATAAGACCCTGCTGACCACGTTGTTCTCTGCGGGCTTACTGGCAAGCAGCGGCGCCTATGCGGCCGGTTGGTGCGAATCGGGCAAACCGGTGAAGTTCGCCGGCCTGAATTGGGAAAGCGGCATGTTGCTCACTGACATCCTGCAAACCGTGCTGGAAAAAGGCTACGACTGCAAAACCGACAGCCTGCCGGGCAATTCCATCACCATGGAAAACGCCCTGAGCAGCAATGACATCCAAGTGTTTGCCGAAGAGTGGGTCGGCCGCAGTGAAGTCTGGAACAAGGCCGAGAAGGCCGGCAAAGTCGTCGGCGTCGGTGCGCCGATCGTCGGTGCGATCGAAGGCTGGTACGTGCCGCGCTATGTGATCGAAGGCGACGCCAAGCGCAAGCTTGCGGCCAAGGCCCCGGACCTGAAAAACATCGCTGACCTGACCAAGTACGCCGCTGTGTTCAAGGACCCGGAAGAACCGTCCAAGGGCCGTTTCTACAACTGCCCGGCCGGCTGGACCTGCGAGCTGGACAACAGCGAAATGCTCAAGAGCTACGGCCTGGAAAGCACCTACACCAACTTCCGTCCAGGCACCGGCCCGGCGCTGGATGCGGCGGTGTTGTCGAGCTACAAGCGCGGCGAGCCGATCCTGTTCTACTACTGGTCGCCAACCCCGCTGATGGGCCAGGTCGACCTGGTCAAGCTCGAAGAAAAACCCGGTGTGGACAAGACCGTTAGCATCAAGGTCGGTCTGTCCAAGACCTTCCATGAGCAAGCCCCGGAACTGGTGGCCGTGCTGGAGAAGGTCAACCTGCCGATCGACCTGCTTAACCAGAACCTGGGGCGCATGGCCAAGGAACGCATTGAGTCGCCGAAACTGGCGAAGATCTTCCTCAAGGAACATCCTGAAGTCTGGCACGCCTGGGTGAGCGACGACGCAGCCAAGAAAATCGACGCGGCCTTGTAGGCCAAGTGAGCCCGGCTACCCTGAGGGGTGGCCGGGCGACCGGCTGCAACCCACTGGATCGAGAGCACGCTATGTTTCCTGAGAGTTTTACGTTTTCCATTGCCGACTGGGTCAACGGTTGGGTGGATTCACTTGTCACCAATTACGGCGATGTATTTCGGCAGATCTCCGACACTCTGCTGTGGGCCATCGTCAACCTGGAAGGCCTGCTGCGCGCGGCGCCCTGGTGGCTGATGCTGGCGATTGTCGGCGCTGTCGCCTGGCACGCCACGCGCAAGGTGGTCACCACCACGGTGATCGTCGGTCTGCTGTTCCTGGTGGGCGCGGTTGGCCTGTGGGACAAATTGATGCAAACCCTGGCGCTGATGATGGTCGCCACGGTGATCTCGGTGCTGATCGGTATTCCGTTGGGCATCCTGTCGGCGCGCAGCAATCGCTTGCGTTCGGTGCTGATGCCGCTGCTCGACATCATGCAAACCATGCCTAGCTTCGTGTACCTGATCCCGGTGCTGATGCTGTTCGGCCTGGGCAAAGTCCCGGCGATTTTCGCCACGGTGATCTACGCCGCACCGCCCTTGATTCGCCTCACCGACCTGGGCATTCGCCAGGTCGACGGCGAAGTCATGGAAGCCATCAACGCCTTCGGTGCCAACCGCTGGCAGCAACTGTTCGGCGTGCAACTGCCGCTGGCGCTGCCAAGCATCATGGCCGGCATCAACCAGACCACCATGATGGCGTTGTCGATGGTGGTGATCGCCTCGATGATCGGCGCCCGTGGCTTGGGTGAAGACGTTCTGGTCGGCATCCAGACCCTCAACGTCGGCCGTGGCCTTGAAGCCGGGCTGGCGATTGTAATTCTCGCTGTGGTCATCGACCGCATTACCCAGGCCTACGGTCGTCCACGGCATGAGGCGAGCAAATGACTACTGTCAGCAAAATCGAAGTCAAAAACGTCTTCAAAATTTTTGGCAACCGCTCCAAAGAAGCCCTGGCGCTGGTCGGCCAGGGCAAGACCAAGGATCAGGTCCTGGCCGAGACCGGCTGCGTGGTCGGCGTGAACGACCTGTCCCTGAGCATCGGCACCGGCGAGATCTTTGTGATCATGGGGTTGTCGGGTTCCGGCAAGTCGACCCTGGTGCGCCACTTCAACCGCCTGATCGACCCCACCAGCGGCGCGATCCTGGTGGACGGCGAAGACATCCTGCAACTGGACATGGACGCCCTGCGCCAATTCCGTCGCCACAAGATCAGCATGGTGTTCCAGAGCTTCGGCCTGTTGCCCCACAAGAGCGTGCTCGACAACGTCGCCTACGGCCTCAAGGTGCGTGGCGAAACCAAGCAGGTGTGCGCCGAGCGTGCGCTGCACTGGATCGAAACCGTGGGCCTCAAGGGCTACGAAAACAAATACCCGCACCAGCTGTCCGGCGGCATGCGCCAGCGCGTCGGCCTGGCCCGCGCCTTGGCCGCCGACACTGACATCATCCTGATGGATGAAGCCTTCAGCGCCCTCGACCCGCTGATCCGTGCCGAGATGCAGGACCAGTTGCTGGAGCTGCAGAAGACCCTGCACAAGACCATCGTGTTTATCACCCATGACCTCGACGAGGCGGTGCGTATCGGCAACCGCATTGCGATCCTCAAGGACGGCAGGCTGATCCAGGTCGGCACGCCTCGGGAGATCCTGCATTCGCCGGCGGATGAGTATGTGGACCGGTTTGTTCAGCGACGGGCGGCGGTGGTCTGATCCAGGTTTTGTGGTGGGGCTGGCAAAGCTGTAGAGAATATGAAGAGGTCAACAATGTCCCAGGCAGCAAAAATCATCATCGCCGATACACCCTTGCACTGGCAGGACGTAGTCGCCGTCGCCCGCCACGGCGCTGCGCTCGAACTCTCGGGCCAGGCCTGGGCGCGCATCGACAATGCCCAAGCCATCGTGCAACGCATCGTCACCAGCGGCGAACGCGCCTATGGCGTGAACACCGGCCTGGGCGCGCTGTGCAATGTCTCGCTCGAAGGTGAGCAACTCAGCCAGCTGTCGCGCAATACCTTGCTCAGCCATGCCTGCGGCGTCGGCCCGGTACTCAGCGATGAGCAGACCCGCGCGATCATTTGCGCGGCGGTAATCAACTACAGCCACGGCAAATCCGGCCTGCATCCGCAGGTGGTGCAGGCGTTGCTGGCGCTGCTTAACCACGGCATCACGCCGCAAGTGCCGTCCCAGGGCTCGGTGGGTTATCTGACGCATATGGCCCATGTCGGCGTGGCGCTGCTGGGTGTCGGTCATGTGAGCTATCGCGGCCAGATCGTCCCGGCGCAACAGGCCCTGGACGAAGAAGGTTTGCAGCCGGTGGTACTCGGCGCCAAGGACGGCCTGTGCCTGGTCAATGGCACGCCGTGCATGACTGGCCTGAGCTGCCTGGCCCTGGCCGACGCGCATCATTTGCTGCAATGGGCCGACGTGATCGGCGCCATGAGTTTCGAGGCCCTGCGCGGCCAGATCGACGCGTTCGATGCTGAGATCATCGCCCTCAAGCCACACCCCGGCATGCAACACGTCGGCATCAACCTGCGTGCGCTGCTCGATGGCAGTGAAGTGATCGCCGGCAGCAAAGGCATTCGCACCCAGGACGCCTTGAGCATCCGCTCGATCCCGCAGATCCACGGCGCCGCGCGTGACCAGGTGGCGCACGCCACACGTCAGATCGAGACCGAACTCAACAGCGCCACCGACAACCCGCTGCTGCTCGGCACTCCGGAGCATTACCGGGTAGTGTCCCAGGCCAACCCCCACGGCCAATCCGTGGCGCTGGCCGCCGACCTGCTCGCCATCGCCATGGCCGAAATCGGCTCGGTGGCCGAACGTCGCCTGGACCGCTTGATCAACCCGCATGTCAGCGGATTGCCGGCGTTTCTGGTGAGCAACCCTGGGGTGAACTCCGGGATGATGATCGTGCAGTACGTCGCCGCGTCCTTGTGCGGGCAAAACCGCCAGTTGGCGCAGCCGGCGGTGCTCGACAATTTCGTCACCTCGGGCTTGCAGGAAGACCACCTGAGCATGGGCACCAATGCTGCGCTCAAGTTGCACCAGGTATTGGCCAACGTGACTCAGATCCTCGCCATCGAGTACCTGCTGGCGGCCCAGGCCTTCGAGTTCCTCAAGGGCCAGCGCTTCGGCGCCGGCACCGACCGCGCCTGGCGTTTGCTGCGCGAAGTGGTCCCCGCGTATGAGCAGGACCGCTGGCTGGCGCCGGACATCGCGGCCGCCGCTGCATTGCTCAAAGACACCGCACTGCCGAATTTGCACTGAACACCAAGAATAATTCACAAGGAGAACGAATGTGACTGCGCTAAACCTGATTCCAGGCCAACTGAGCCTCGCCCAACTGCGTGCCATCTACCAGCAGCCGGTAACCCTCAGCCTGGATGACAGTGCCTCGGCCCAGATTGAAGCCAGCGTGGCCTGCGTCGAGCAGATTCTCGCCGAGAACCGCACCGCCTATGGCATCAACACCGGTTTCGGGCTGCTGGCCTCGACCCGCATCGCCAGCGAAGATCTGGAAAACCTGCAGCGTTCCCTGGTGCTGTCCCATGCCGCCGGCGTCGGTGAGCCGATCAGCGATGCGCTGGTGCGGCTGGTCATGGTGCTCAAGGTCAACAGCCTCAGCCGTGGCTTCTCCGGGATTCGTCGGCAGGTGATCGATGCGTTGATCGCGCTGATCAACGCCGAGGTGTATCCGCATATTCCGCTGAAAGGTTCCGTTGGCGCTTCCGGCGACCTGGCGCCATTGGCCCACATGTCCCTGGTGCTGCTCGGTGAAGGCAAGGCGCGCTACAAAGGTGAATGGCTGGAGGCGAGCGATGCGCTGAAAGTCGCCGGCCTTACGCCGCTGACCCTGGCCGCCAAGGAAGGCCTGGCGTTGCTCAACGGCACCCAGGTCTCCACGGCCTATGCCCTGCGTGGTCTGTTCGAAGGCGAAGACCTGTTTGCCGGCGCCCTGGCCTGTGGTGGCCTCACCGTGGAAGCGGTGCTGGGTTCGCGCTCGCCGTTCGACGCACGCATTCATGCCGCTCGTGGCCAGCGTGGGCAGATCGATTCGGCTGCCGCCTACCGCGACCTGCTCGGCGACAGCAGCCAGGTTTCGCAGTCGCACCAGAACTGCGACAAGGTGCAAGACCCGTACTCCCTGCGTTGCCAGCCACAAGTGATGGGCGCGTGCCTGACCCAGTTCCGCCAGGCTGCCGAGGTGCTGGTGGTCGAAGCCAACGCCGTGTCGGATAACCCGCTGGTCTTCGCCGCCGAAGGCGATGTGATCTCCGGCGGCAACTTCCACGCCGAACCGGTAGCCATGGCCGCCGACAACATGGCGCTGGCCATCGCTGAAATCGGCTCCCTGAGCGAGCGCCGTATTTCGCTGATGATGGACAAACACATGTCGCAACTGCCGCCGTTCTTGGTCGGCAATGGCGGCGTGAACTCCGGTTTCATGATCGCCCAGGTCACCGCCGCCGCGCTGGCCAGCGAAAACAAGGCGTTGGCGCATCCCCATAGCGTCGACAGCCTGCCGACCTCGGCCAACCAGGAAGATCACGTGTCCATGGCTCCGGCTGCGGGCAAGCGTCTGTGGGAAATGGCCGAGAACACCCGTGGGATTCTGGCGGTGGAATGGCTGGCCGCCTGCCAGGGCCTGGACCTGCGCGAAGGCCTGAAGACCTCGCCGAAACTGGAAAAGGCCCGCGGCCTTCTGCGCGACAAAGTGGCGTTCTACGACAAGGACCGCTTCTTCGCCCCGGACATCATCGCCGCCAGCGAACTGCTCGCCAGCCGCTGCCTGAATGAGCTGGTGTCGGCGAAGTTGTTGCCGAGTCTGTAAGGCTGTTTGAGATTGGATGCTCTTGTGGCGAGGGAGCTTGCTCCCGCTCGAGTGCGAAGCGCTCGCACGGTTTTGGCGCTGCTGCGCAGCCCAGCGGGAGCAAGCTCCCTCGCCACAAAAAAACCACCTGTCTCAGGGCTTCGTTTTTCTCAGGATAAAAATAATAGGGACGAGAAATGCATCAGCAAGAAAAGGGCTTGAAACGCGGGCTAACCGCCCGACATATTCGCTTCATGGCACTCGGTTCCGCGATCGGCACCGGGCTGTTCTATGGCTCTGCCTCGGCTATCCAGATGGCCGGCCCCGCCGTGCTGCTGGCCTACCTGATCGGCGGCGCGGCAGTGTTCATGGTGATGCGCGCCCTTGGCGAGATGGCCGTGCACAACCCGGTGGCCGGTTCCTTCGGCCATTACGCCAGCACCTACCTGGGCCCGATGGCCGGGTTTATCCTCGGTTGGACCTACGCCTTTGAAATGATCATCGTCTGCCTCGCCGACGTCACCGCGTTCGGTATCTACATGGGCTTCTGGTTTCCCGAGGTCGCGCGCTGGGTCTGGGTGCTTGGCATTGTGTTCCTGATCGGCGGCCTGAACCTGTGCAACGTCAAAGTGTTTGGCGAAATGGAGTTCTGGCTGTCGCTGCTCAAGGTCGGCGCGATTGTCGCGATGATCCTCGGCGGTTTCGGCATCATGCTGTTCGGCATCCATTCGGCCGGTGAAACCCAGGCCAGTGGCCTGAGCAACCTGTGGGCCCATGGCGGCTTCATGCCCAACGGTATCGGCGGCCTGATCGCCTCGTTCGCGGTGGTGATGTTCGCGTTCGGCGGCATCGAAATCATCGGCATCACCGCCGGTGAAGCCAAGGACCCACAGCGTGTGATCCCCAAGGCGATCAATGCGGTGCCGCTGCGCATCCTGCTGTTCTATGTGCTGACCCTGTTTGTGCTGATGGCCATCTACCCCTGGCCGCAGATCGGCAGCCAGGGCAGCCCGTTCGTGCAGATATTCAGCAACCTCGGCATTGGTTCGGCCGCCACTATCCTGAATATCGTGGTGATCTCGGCGGCGGTGTCGGCCATCAACAGCGACATCTTCGGTGCCGGCCGCATGATGTACGGCCTTGCGCAGCAAGGGCAGGCGCCCAAAGGGTTTGCGCAACTGTCCAAACAAGGCGTGCCGTGGATGACGGTGCTGGTGATGGGCGCAGCGTTGCTCGGCGGCGTGGTGCTCAACTACCTGATTCCGGAAAACGTATTCCTGCTGATCGCCTCGATTGCTACCTTCGCCACCGTGTGGGTGTGGTTGATGATCCTGTTCACCCAGGTCGCGATGCGTCGCTCCATGACCCGCGAGCAGGTAGCCGAGCTTAAATTCCCGGTGCCGTTCTGGCCTTACGCGCCTGCGGCGGCCATCGTGTTCATGCTGTTTGTATTTGGTGTGCTGGGCTACTTCCCGGACACTCAGGCAGCCTTGCTGGTCGGCGCCGTGTGGATCGGGCTGCTGGTGGTTGCCTACCTGCTGTGGGTCAAACCCGCCGCCGGGCAAGCCGCCAGGGTCCATTACGAACCGGCTGTGTCTCATCGATAACTTAGGGAGGCGTTGATGAAAACGCTTTGGCAGCACTGCCACATTGCAACCATGGCCAACGGTAATTACTCGATCATCGAGGATGCCGCCATGGTCACCGCCGGTGTGCTCATCGAGTGGATCGGCCCGCGCAGCGAAGTGCCGACGGCGGACTACGCCCAGGTGCAGGACCTGCAAGGCGCGTGGGTCACCCCCGGGCTGATCGACTGCCACACGCACACGGTGTTCGGTGGCAATCGCAGCGGCGAATTCGAGCAACGTCTGCAGGGCGTGAGCTACGCCGAGATCGCCGCCCAGGGCGGCGGTATTGCCAGCACCGTGCGCGCCACCCGCGCCGCGACCGAAGATGAACTGTTTGCCAGTGCTGAAACGCGCCTGCGCAGTCTGTTGCGTGACGGCGTGACCACGGTGGAAATCAAGTCCGGCTACGGCCTGGACCTGGCCAACGAACGCAAGATGCTGCGCGTGGCCCGTCGCCTGGGTGAAGCGCTGCCGGTCAGCGTGCGCGCCACCTGCCTGGCGGCCCATGCGTTGCCGCCGGAGTACAAGGACCGTGCCGACGATTACATCGAGCACATCTGCACCGAAATGCTGCCGGCGCTGGCGGCCGAAGGGCTGGTGGATGCAGTGGACGCGTTCTGCGAATACCTGGCGTTTTCCACCGAGCAAGTGGAACGTGTGTTCAAGGTCGCCCAGCAACTCGACCTGCCGGTGAAGCTGCACGCCGAGCAACTGTCGTCGCTGCACGGCTCCAGCCTGGCGGCACGCTACCAGGCGTTGTCGGCGGACCACCTGGAATTCATGACCGAAGAAGACGCCATCGCCATGGCTGCCTCGGGCACCGTCGCGGTACTGCTGCCGGGTGCGTTCTACTTCCTGCGCGAAACCCAATTGCCGCCGATGGACGCGCTGCGCAGACACGGCGTGAAGATCGCCATTGCCAGCGACCTCAACCCCGGCACCTCGCCAGCACTGTCGGTACGCCTGATGTTGAACATGGCCTGCACCCTGTTTCGCATGACCCCGGAAGAGGCCCTGGCCGGCGCCACGCAACATGCGGCCACCGCCCTGGGCATGGGCGCCACCCATGGTTCGCTGGAAGTGGGCAAGGTCGCCGATTTTGTCGCCTGGCAGATCGATCGCCCGGCCGACCTGGCTTACTGGCTGGGCGGTGAGTTGGATAAACGCGTCGTGCGCCATGGCGTCGACGTCACTGTTTAAAGGAGTACCGTTGTGGATAAGGTTCTGAACTTCAAACAAGGCCGTGTGCCGCTGCTGATCAGCATGCCCCATGCCGGGCTGCGTCTCACGCCTGCGGTCGAGGCCGGGTTGATTCCCGAGGCACAAAGCCTGCCGGATACCGACTGGCACATCCCGACGCTGTATGACTTTGCCGAGGAACTGGGCGCCAGCACCCTATCGGCGGAGTACTCGCGGTTTGTCATCGACTTGAACCGACCCTCCGATAACAAGCCGCTCTATGCCGGCGCCACCACCGGTCTCTACCCGGAGACGTTGTTCGATGGGGTCCCGCTGTTTCGCGAAGGCCAGGTGCCGTCCGAAGAGGAGCGCGTCACCTACCTGCAAAAAATCTGGGGCCCGTATCACCGGCAGTTGCAAGAGGAACTCGCGCGTCTCAAGGCCGAGTTCGGTTACGCATTGTTGTTCGATGCCCACTCGATCCGCTCGGTGATTGCGCACCTGTTCGACGGCAAACTACCGGACTTCAACCTCGGCACCTTCAATGGCGCTGCCTGCGATCCGGAGCTGGCCGGCCAACTGGAGGCCATCTGCGCCCAGCATCCGCGGTACACCCATGTACTCAATGGGCGCTTCAAGGGCGGTCATATCACCCGGCACTACGGCAACCCGGCGCAGGATATTCATGCGGTGCAGCTGGAGTTGTGCCAGAGCACGTATATGGAGGAGTTCGAACCCTTCAATTACCGACCCGACCTGGCCGAGCCGACACGGGCCGTACTACAAGCGCTGCTCAAAGCTCTATTGCAGTGGGGCGAGCAACGACATGGAAAGTAAGGGCGGCGCGCTCGTCTTTTAAATCGAGTGCGATCCATTGTTGTTGATGCTGAAGTTTCCGCAGACCCTGAAGGAGGTCTTGTCAGGGTGTGCGGCGCGGAAGATGAACACCGCACTGAGGTTTTTATTACCGGGCGTCCACGTGTAGATAATGCTGCCGTCCAGGCTCGGGAATTGAAGGGTTGTGTCGATCTCATCGTCATTGTTTGCCGGGCTGTCCAGCTTATAGTAGCCCGCGCTGTCGGCACGCAGGTCAGGAGGGCGCAGTGCGGGGGCCAGTTCGGAGCGGCCGGTTGTATGACCCTTGGCCAAATAAATGCGCAAGGTATTGATTGTCCAGGTGGCGGTTGCGCTGTTGAGCCTGTCTTCGAACGCTTTGATGGTCCAGCAACGGATACCTGCAATGTCAGTGCTTTCTTGTATCTCTACGCGGTTTGCCTTGAATGGCTCCACTTTATTGGCGAAATTCAGCGTTGCGGTAAACGTTTCAACGTAGCGTTGAGCGGATGAAGTGTTCATAAGATCGTCCTTGTCGCGGGTGTCCCTGGCCAATATTCATTAGGAGGAGGATGACGCCGGACATCTACTGTCATATGTGACAGTCGTTTATACCGTTTGGGCATGTACGTCGTTCGCGATAGAGCGTCTCTGCGGGTACGGCCGGGGGACGCGTTGACACAAGTCCAAGCGCTCAAGGGCATGCTCATTGCACCATTCGGGTTTATAGTGCCAGACGGCAGAATAAAAGACGTCCCCCCAGGGATGAACCCGACCCCCTACGGAGCGCGCAATGCAGACTTGGTACCCGCAGATCAAACCCTACGCCCGGCACGATCTGGCTGTCGATGACACCCATACGCTGTACGTCGATGAAAGTGGCTCCCCCGAAGGCTTGCCCGTCGTCTTCATCCACGGTGGCCCCGGCGCGGGTTGCGATGCTCAGAGTCGCTGCTATTTTGATCCAAACCTGTACCGCATCGTCACCTTCGACCAGCGCGGTTGCGGGCGCTCCACCCCCCGGGCCAGCCTGGAAAACAACACCACCTGGGACCTCGTCGCCGATATGGAGCGCATTCGCGAGCACCTGGGCATCGACAAATGGGTGCTGTTCGGTGGTTCCTGGGGCTCCACCCTGGCCCTGGCCTACGCGCAAACCCACCCCGAGCGTGTGCTGGGGTTGATCGTTCGCGGCATTTTCCTGGCGCGCCCGCAGGATATCGAATGGTTCTACCAGGCCGGCGCCAGCCGCCTTTTCCCGGATTACTGGCAGGACTACCTCGCGCCGATTCCCGCGGACGAGCGCCACGACATGATCGCGGCCTACCACAAGCGCCTCACCGGCAACGACCAGATCGCCCAGATGCACGCCGCCAAGGCCTGGTCCGGCTGGGAAGGTCGCATGCTGGGCCTGTGTCCGAGCCCGCAGCACGTGGAGCGGTTTTCCGAGCCGCAACGCGCCCTGTCCATTGCACGGATCGAGTGCCATTACTTCACCAACAACTCCTTCCTGGAACCCAACCAGCTGATCCGCGACATGCACAAGATCGCTCACCTGCCTGGCGTAATCATCCATGGCCGCTACGATATGATCTGCACGCTGGATAATGCCTGGGAGCTGCACCAAGCCTGGCCGAACAGCGAGCTGCAGGTCATCCGCGAAGCGGGCCATGCGGCGTCCGAGCCCGGCATCACCGATGCATTGGTGCGCGCGACCGGCGAGATGGCACGGCGCCTGCTTGATTTGCCGCCTGAAGAAGCATGAAGGGCCTGTTGCAACGGGTGCGTGGCGCCCGGGTCGAGGTGGCGGGTGAAATTGTCGGCTCGATTGACCAGGGTTTGCTGGTGCTGGTAGCGGTCGAGCCTTCAGATACGCCGCAAAGCGCCGATAAGTTGCTGCACAAATTGCTCAACTATCGGGTTTTCAGTGACGACGAGGGCAAGATGAACCTGTCGCTCAAGGACATTGGCGGCGGTTTGCTGCTGGTGTCGCAGTTCACCCTGGCGGCGGATACCCGGAGCGGGCTGCGGCCGAGCTTCTCGACAGCGGCCCCGCCGGTCCTGGGAGCGGCGCTTTTTGACCACCTGTTGTTACAAGCGCAACAATTACATGGCAAGGTGGCTTCGGGGCGTTTTGGCGCCGATATGCAGGTGCATTTGGTCAATGATGGCCCTGTGACCTTTCTGTTGCAGACGTGAATGTATTAAAAACGACTTTTAATGCCTAAAAACGCAGGTTTTCGCTACAAATACTTCGTTGCCCCTGATGCGTTGTCTCGCGGGCTACTAGATAATCGCGCGCTACGGGGATCAGCGTTGTTTGGTCCATTTTTGATTTAGGTAGAGACTTGTCCGATATCTATTGGGGAATCATTTTGACCCAGGGGAGTCGGAACAATGCTCGCCAACCTGGCATATAGATAGCTGGCCGTTGGTTTTTTGATCTGTTTTCGGCGAGGGTTGCTCGTGATTGTTAGTCCCTGTAATGCACCAAAATTGTCTGCCAAACGGTTACGAAACGCACTGGTGACGGGCTCTGCCCTGTTTTGCCTGTTCGGCGCGGGTCAACTGTGGGCATTCAGTCTGGACGATGTGTCGGCCAAGGCAAAAGAGCTGGCCGGGCAGAAGTACGAAGCTCCGCGCAGCAATCTGCCGAACGAATTCCGTGAAATGAAATTCGCGGACTACCAGAAGATTCGTTTCCGCAACGAAAAAGCCGAGTGGGCCGACCAGAACACCCCATTCAAGCTGTCCTTCTATCACCAGGGTATGCACTTCGATACACCGGTGAAAATCAACGAAGTGACGGCTGACAGCGTTCAGGAAATCAAATACGACCCGTCGCGCTTCGATTTCGGCGACGTCAAGTTCGATCCCAAGGCCACCGAACAGCTCGGTTATGCCGGTTTCCGTGTGCTGTTCCCGATCAACAAGGGTGACAAGCAAGACGAAATCATGACCATGCTCGGCGCCAGCTATTTCCGCGTCGTCGGCAAGGACCAGGTGTATGGCCTGTCGGCCCGTGGCATGGCGATCGATACCGCGCTGCCGTCCGGCGAAGAATTCCCGCGTTTCACCGAGTTCTGGATCGAGCGTCCGAAGCCGGGTGACAAGCACCTGGTGATCTTCGCCCTGCTCGATTCCCCACGTGCGACCGGCGCCTATCGCCTGATCCTGCGTCCGGGCACCGACACGGTGGTCGATGTGAAATCCCAGATGTTCCTGCGTGACAAGGTCAGCAAGCTGGGCGTTGCCCCGTTGACCAGCATGTTCCTGTTCGGTGCGAACCAGCCTTCCAAGGTCCTCAACTACCGTCGCGAACTGCATGACTCCAGCGGCCTGTCGATCCATGCCGGCAATGGCGAGTGGATCTGGCGCCCGCTGAACAATCCCAAACACCTGTCGGTCAGCAACTTCAGCGTAGAAAACCCACGCGGTTTCGGCCTGCTGCAACGCGGTCGCAACTTCAGCCACTACGAAGACCTGGACGACAACTACGACAAGCGCCCAAGCGCCTGGATCGAGCCTGAAGGCGACTGGGGCAAGGGTTCCGTCGATCTGGTCGAGATCCCGACCGCCGATGAAACCAACGACAACATCGTTGCCTTCTGGAGCCCGGAAAAACTGCCGGAAGTCGGCCAGCCACTGGACGTGGCCTACCGCCTGCACTGGACCCTGGACGACGCCGCGTTCCACTCGCCGGACAGCGCCTGGGTCAAGCAGACCCTGCGTTCCACCGGTGACGTGAAGCAATCCAACCTGATCCGTCAGCCCGATGGCAGCGTTGCGTACCTGGTGGACTTCGAAGGTCCGTCCCTGAAAAAACTGCTGCCGGACGCCCCGGTGCGCAGCCAGGTGAGCGTGGGTGACAATGCTGAGCTGGTCGAGAACAGCGTGCGTTACAACGAGCACACCAAAGGCTGGCGCCTGACCCTGCGCATGAAGATCAAGGACGCGAGCAAGCCGACCGAGATGCGTGCGGCGCTGGTGCAGGACATTCCTCAGGCCGAGCCTGAGCATGTGTCCACCCAGGTGCTCAAGGCCGACAAGGTCCTGGCCAAGCAGCACGAGAAACAGGCCAAGAAAGACGCGAAAGACAAGGAAGCCAAGCAGCCAGAAGCTGCCCCAGCCACACCGGAGCCGATCAAGACCGAGCAAGTCCTGACCGAAACCTGGAGCTATCAGTTGCCTGCCGATGAGTAATTCTCAAGCCCGGCCAGAGACTCTGTCCGAGTACCTGGCGCACCTACCGATGACCGCTGAGCAGCGTGCCGAACTGGCAGGCTGCGCATCCTTCACCGAGTTGCACGAGCGGTTGTCGTCCAAGACCTTCGACGCGCCCATCGACGCCGCCCAGGCGTCGGTTGGCCGTCGGTTGACCCTCAACACGGCCGAAGAGCTGCAAGACGCCGAAATGCTCGCGCTCGACGCCAGCGGCCGCGTGTGCCTCAAGGCCACGCCGCCGATCCGGCGTACCCGCGTGGTACCGGAGCCGTGGCGCACCAATATCCTGGTGCGCGGCTGGCGCCGTATCACCGGGCGCAGCAATCCGCCGACACCGCCCAAGGATGAACGTGTATTGCCGGCCGCGCGCTGGCGTACCGTGGGTTCGATCCGTCGTTACATCCTGCTGGTGCTGATGCTCGGCCAGACCATCGTGGCCGGCTGGTACATGAAAGGCATCATGCCGTACCAGGGTTGGTCGCTGGTCGACTTCGACGAGATCCGCAACCAGACCCTGCTGCAAACCGCCACCCAGGTACTGCCTTACGCGCTGCAGACCAGCATCCTGATCATGTTCGGGATCTTGTTCTGCTGGGTGTCGGCGGGTTTCTGGACGGCGCTGATGGGCTTTCTGGAACTGCTGACCGGTCACGACAAATACCGCATCTCCGGTAAAAGTGCCGGCGACGAGCCGATTCCGCAAAACGCCCGCACCGCGCTGGTGATGCCGATCTGCAATGAAGACGTGCCGCGTGTGTTCGCAGGCCTGCGCGCGACGTTCGAGTCGGTGGCCGCCACCGGTGACCTTGACCGTTTCGACTTCTTCGTACTCAGCGACAGTAACGACGCCGACATTTGCGTGGCCGAGCAGCAAGCCTGGCTCGATGTGTGCCGCGAAGCCGGTGGTTTCGGCAAGATCTTCTATCGCCGCCGTCGCCGTCGCGTCAAACGCAAGAGCGGCAACCTTGATGACTTCTGTCGTCGTTGGGGCGGTGACTACAAGTACATGGTCGTGCTCGACGCGGACTCCGTGATGAGCGGCGAATGTCTGACCAGCCTGGTGCGCTTGATGGAAGCCACGCCGGATGCCGGGATTATCCAGACCGCGCCGCGCGCGTCGGGCATGGACACCCTGTATGCGCGCATGCAGCAGTTCGCCACGCGTGTGTACGGCCCGCTGTTCACCGCCGGCCTGCACTTCTGGCAGCTGGGTGAGTCCCACTATTGGGGCCACAACGCAATCATCCGCATGAAGCCGTTTATCGAGCACTGCGCCCTGGCGCCGTTGCCGGGCAAAGGCGCGTTCGCCGGTTCCATCCTGTCCCACGACTTCGTTGAAGCAGCGCTGATGCGCCGTGCCGGCTGGGGCGTGTGGATTGCCTATGACCTGCCGGGCAGCTACGAAGAACTGCCGCCGAACCTGCTGGACGAACTCAAGCGTGACCGTCGCTGGTGCCACGGTAACCTGATGAACTTCCGCCTGTTTCTGGTCAAGGGTATGCACCCGGTGCACCGTGCGGTGTTCCTGACCGGTGTGATGTCCTACCTGTCGGCGCCGTTGTGGTTCCTGTTCCTGGTGCTGTCCACCGCGTTGCTGGCGGTGAACACGCTGATGGAGCCGCAGTACTTCATGGCTCCGCGCCAGCTGTACCCGCTGTGGCCGCAATGGCACCCGGACAAGGCGGTGGCGCTGTTCTCCACCACCATCGTGTTGCTGTTCCTGCCTAAACTACTGAGCATCATCCTGATCTGGGCCAAGGGCGCGAAAGAGTTCGGCGGCAAGTTCAAGGTGACGATGTCGATGCTGCTGGAGATGCTGTTCTCCATGCTGCTGGCGCCAGTGCGGATGATCTTCCACACCCGTTTCGTGCTCGCCGCGTTCCTCGGCTGGGCCGCGACCTGGAACTCACCCAAGCGTGACGACGACTCGACCACCTGGGGCGAAGCGTTCAAGCGTCATGGTACCCAGACCTTGCTGGGCTTCCTGTGGGCCCTGCTGGTGGTGTGGTTGAATCCCAGCTTTCTGTGGTGGTTGGTGCCGATCGTCGGTTCGCTGATGCTGTCGATCCCGGTCTCGGTGATCTCCAGCCGCGTGAACCTGGGCCTCAAGTCCCGCGACGAGAGCCTGTTTCTCATCCCCGAGGAATACAACCCGCCGCAAGCGCTGCAGTCGACCGAGAAGTACACCCACGAAAACCGCTGGCACGCCCTGCACGACGGGTTCGTGCGTTCGGTGGTCGACCCGCAGCAGAACGCCCTGGCTTGTGCCCTGGCGACTTCGCGTCACCGTGAAGCGGAGCCGATCGAGTACCTGCGTACCGAACGCGTGCGTCATGCGTTGAAGGTTGGCCCGACCGGCCTCAACAACGCCGAACGCGTCGCCTTGCTCAGTGATCCGGTGGCCCTGGGCCGCCTGCACGAGCAGGTCTGGAGCGAAGGGCATGCCGAGTGGCTGGCCGCCTGGCGTGACTCGATCAAGTCCGACCCGCACGCGCCGTTGCTGCCGCTGCAACCACTGTCGTCCCAGGCCCAACCGGCCTGATTCAGACACCCCCGAGGGCTCACCTCGGGGGTGTTTCAAACGCTGGTCCTACAGCGTTTTTCGCCTCTTCCCTGTTGTTCCAATCCCTGGTTATTTCGAAACAAAATACCCTCTTTCGAGGCGTATTGGCGTGCCCGCGACTGGGTTAGGATCGCCCCCCGAATTTGTCTCGGTCACAGGGGAGTTTCATGATCAAGAGGTATTGTCTGGCAGCGCTGATCTGCGTTGCCGCATTAATTCAACACAACCTGGCGCACGCGGGCGCAATTGATGATGCGGCGCGGCGCGGCGTGCTGAGAGTCGGCACCACACCCACCTACGTACCTTTCGAAATGACGGATAAACAAGGGCGCATCGTCGGCTTTGAGATCGACTTGCTGGCGAGCATGAGCCAGGCGCTGGGCGTAAAGCTTGAACTGGTTTCAGTGCCCTACACGGAGCTGTTGCCGGGGTTGATGGCGAAAAAATTCGACCTGATCGGCAGCGGCATGACCGTCACCCAGGAGCGCAACCTGAAGCTGAACTTCAGCGACTCCTTTATCGTGGTGGGCCAGACCGTGCTGCTGCACCCCAGCCTGCTTGGCAAGGTTTCCAGCGTGGAAGACCTCGACGATGCCGGCTACCGCATCGCCGTCACCGAAGGCACGACCGGCGAGGCGGTGGCGCAGCGGCTGCTCGGCGCGGCGCGTCTGTTGAGCTTTGCCACACCGGAAGAAGGCGTGCGCCAAGTGGTGCGGGGCCAGGCTGATGCGTTTATTTACGACGCGCCCTACAACCTGATCGCCCTGAGCCGGCCGGAGAACAGCGAGCTGCTGGCGCTGGAGCAGCCGTTCACCTTCGAACCCCTGGCGTTTGGCGTGAAAAAAGGCGATTTCGACAGCCTCAACTGGATCAACCATTTCCTCAGCCAGATCGCCCAGGACGGCACCTATGATCGCCTGCACGACAAGTGGTTCCGGGACACCGCCTGGCTGGCGGAAATCGACTGAAAGTCATAACTGCTTACACATCAATCCTTTGCAACTGCGTTCCGCGCACGCGTCTATCCCTGTGCTTGTGCGCAACGCTGTAGGGTTTTTCTGACATACCCCGACAACAATTCCCCCTGAAACCTTTGTGACGGGCAGCGAGTGGGTTAGGATCGCACCCCGAAATGGTGCAGCCCTTTTGCGCACCGACCTTATAAGAATGGTTCAGGGGACTTGATGATGAAAAAGTATCTTTCGATGCTGCTGCTCGGCGTCACCGCGCTGGTTGCGGCCACTGCGGCCCAGGCCGGCGCCATCGATGATGCGGTCAAGCGCGGCACGTTGAAAGTCGGCATGGACCCGACCTACATGCCGTTCGAAATGACCGACAAACGCGGCGACATCATCGGTTTTGAAGTCGACATCCTCAAGGCCATGGCCAAGTCCATGGGCGTCAAGCTGGAACTGGTGTCCACCGGTTACGACGGCATCATCCCGGCCTTCCTCACCGGCAAGTTCGACATGATCGGCAGCGGCATGACCCTGACCCAGGAACGCAACCTGCGCCTGAACTTCAGCGAACCCTTCATCGTGGTCGG
The DNA here is from genome assembly GCF_030687435.1 of Pseudomonas sp. FP597. Taxonomy (NCBI): domain Bacteria; kingdom Pseudomonadati; phylum Pseudomonadota; class Gammaproteobacteria; order Pseudomonadales; family Pseudomonadaceae; genus Pseudomonas; species Pseudomonas sp. FP597. Next base: position 455,906 of record NZ_CP117432.1, read on the forward strand.
CCAGACCCTGCTGATCCGTAAGGAATTGGAAGGCACCATCAAGTCCTACAAAGACCTGAACGACGAGAAATACCGCCTGACCTCCAAGCTCGGCACCACCGGTGAGATGGTCGCCAAGAAACTGATCGCCAAAGCCAAGTACCACGGCTATGACAACGAGCAGGAAGGTGTGCTGGACGTGGTCAACGGCAAGGCCGACGCCTTTGTGTATGACGCACCGTACAACGTAGTGGCCGAGAAGAAAGTCGGCAACGGCAAGCTGGTGTTCCTCGACGAGCCCTTCACCTTTGAGCCATTGGCGTTCGGCCTGAAGAAAGGTGATTACGACAGCATCAACTTCATCAACAATTTCCTGCACCAGATCAAGAACGACGGCACCTACGATCGCATCCATGACAAGTGGTTCAAGAGCTCCGAGTGGCTCAAGGACATGGAATAAGGCTGACTTGTAGTGAGCGGGCTTGCCCCGCGCTGGGTGGCGTAGCCGCCCCAAAACCATACGCCTCGGTCTTTCTAAAACACTGCGGTGCCTGGATTTAGGGGCAAGCCCGCTCACTACACAAAGGTGCTTGCCTTCGACTTTTTTGGATGTTGAGTAATGAAACAGAAAAAAGCCCAATGGCCCTGGCACCTGCTGACTGTGGTCGTGCTGGTTGGCCTGGCGGGCGCCTTGTACTACGCCACGTCGCTGATGTCCTATGAATGGCGCTGGAACCGCGTGCCGCAATATTTCGCCTACCAGGCCGAAGAAGCCCAGCGGGCGGCCGATATCTCCACCGTCATCGAGCTGGCCCGCAAAGGCGACGTGGCCGAAGTGACCCTGCGCAATGACGCAGGCACCGAGCAAAAGGTGACGGTCGCCGACAACAGCCTGCAAGTCGCGCGTGGCGATGATGTGGCCGAAGGCGATGTCATCGGTGTCAATCGTCATTGGGCGTTGGGCCCGCTGATGTGGGGCTTGTGGACCACGCTATGGCTGTCGGCGGTGTCGGGCATCCTCGGCTTGGCGATCGGCCTGGCCACGGGGCTGTGCCGGCTGTCCAGCAACCCGACCTTGCGCGATCTGTCGACGATCTACGTCGAACTGGTGCGCGGCACACCGTTGCTGGTGCAGATCTTCATTTTCTATTTCTTTATCGGTACGGTGCTCAACCTGTCCCGGGAATTTGCCGGGATCGCCGCGTTGTCGTTGTTCACGGGGGCTTATGTGGCGGAAATCGTCCGCGCCGGCGTGCAGTCGATCACCCGTGGCCAGAACGAAGCCGCACGCTCCCTGGGCCTGAGTGCCGGCCAGTCGATGCGCCATGTGGTGCTGCCACAAGCGTTCAAGCGCGTACTGCCGCCGTTGGCCGGGCAATTTATCAGCCTGGTGAAGGACACCTCGCTGGTGTCGGTGATCGCGATTACCGAACTGCTCAAGAGCGGTCGCGAAGTGATCACCACCTCGTTCTCGCCGTTTGAAATCCTGTTCTGCGTCGCAGGCCTGTACCTGTTGATCAACCTGCCGCTGTCGAAGATGGCCAGCCGGCTTGAGCGGAGGCTCGCGCAAAGTGATTGAAGTCCGCGATCTGGTAAAAGTCTTCGAGACCCGTGGCCAGGTGGTGCGCGCGGTGGACCACGTGACCACCCAGGTGGCCAAGGGCGAGGTGCTGGTGGTGATCGGCCCATCCGGCTCGGGCAAGTCCACTTTCCTGCGCTGCCTCAATGGCCTGGAAGCATTCGACTCGGGCTCGGTGAGCATCGACGGTCTGCAACTGGCTGATCCGAAGACCGATGTGAACGCCTATCGCCGCGAAGTCGGCATGGTGTTCCAGCATTTCAACCTGTTCCCGCACATGACCGTGCTGGAAAACCTGTGCCTGGCGCAAAAGGTCGTGCGCAAGCGCGGCAAGCAGGAGCGCGAAGCCAAGGCCCTGGCGCTGCTGGAGAAGGTCGGCATTGCGCAGAAGGCCAACGAGTTTCCTTCGCGGCTGTCCGGCGGCCAGCAGCAGCGGGTCGCGATTGCCCGGGCACTGGCGATGGAGCCCAAGGTGATGCTGTTCGACGAACCCACCTCGGCGCTGGACCCGGAAATGGTCGGCGAAGTGCTGGACGTGATGAAGACCCTGGCCCTGGAAGGCATGACCATGGTCTGCGTTACCCACGAAATGGGTTTTGCCCGCGAAGTGGCCGACCGGGTGCTGTTCTTCGACCATGGCAAACTGCTGGAAGACGCGGCCCCGGCCGAGTTCTTCGAGGCGCCGAAGGACCCGCGCGCCCAGGCGTTTCTGCGTCAGGTCCTGTAAAAACCGCTGAATGGTTTATGGGGTGTAAGCCTCAAAACCTGAACTTGCCGACCAGCGTCTGTAGATCCAGGCTCAAGCGCTCCAGATGAACACTCGCGGCCGCCGTTTCCTCACTGGCGGCGGCGGTTTGTTCGCAGACATCGCGCACCTTCAACACACTGCGATTGATCTCTTCGGCGACCGCGCTTTGTTCTTCGGCGGCAGCGGCGATTTGCGGGTTCATGTCTTGGATGATCGAGACGGTGCGCGCAATCGCCGCCAAGGCATCACCCGCATCGCGGGTCAGGTCCACGCTGACGTCGGTGAGCGCGCAACTGCCGTCCAGGATATCAGCTACCTGCTGCGTACCCTTGTTGAGGTCGCTGATCAACCCTTCAATCTCCTCTGCCGATTCCTGCGTGCGCTGGGCCAGGCTGCGCACTTCGTCGGCCACCACCGCAAACCCTTCGCCGGCGCTGCCCGCGCGCGCGGCTTCGATGGCGGCGTTGAGCGCCAGCAGGTTGGTTTGCTGGGACACCGACTTGATCACTTCCAGCACGCCGCCGATTTTTTCGCTTTCGCGCTGCAACGCCAGCATTGACTGGCTGGAGCGTGCCATTTCATGAGCCAGGTGGCCGATGTGCTCAACGGCTTGTGTCACCACCTGATCCCCGCAATTGGCTTGCTCACCGGCCTCTGCCGCCGCGATGCAAGACTGTTCGGCGTGACGCGCCACCGTCTGGGCGGTGGCGAGCATTTCATTCATCGCGGTGGCGACCTGATCGGTTTCTTCCTGCTGGTGCCTGGCCCCCGTGCGGGTCTGTTCGGTCACGGCCGACAACTGGGTGGCGGCGCTGGCGATCTGCCGGGCGCTTTCACCGATGCCGCTGATCAGCGTGCGCAGATGACGGGTCATGTCGCCAATGCTGTGCTGCAACAAGCCCAGTTCGTCACGGCGCCGGGTCTGGATGTCGTGGCTCAGGTCGCCCTGGGCGATGCGGTTGGCGGCTGCCAGGGCCTGGCGCAGTGGCACGGTGATTTGCCGCGTGATCCACCCGGCGGCCAGGGCGCCGAGCACCAGCGCCCCCAAGGTCACGCTGACCAGCAGGGTGCGGGTCTGGCTGGCTTCGCGGTCACGCTGGGTTATTTGCGCCTGGCTTAACAGGTCGCTGTGCTCCAGGAGCTGATCGAGTTGCTGTTCGAACCGATTCTGCACGGCTTCCGTATTGAGTTGCGCCTCCTTGAGTGTGATCGACTGCTCGCGATAATTGACCAGGTCACTGTCGAACCGGTCCGCATTCACCGGCAGGCGCATCACCGGCGACTGGGCAACGGCCAGTGCATCGAGCGCGGTGCTCACCCCTTCGGCATAGGCCTGGAGTGTGTCGGCGGCCCAGGCGGGGTTCTGGGTGCGATCGTCTACCTGTGCTATCGCCCGGCGCAGGTTTTCGATGGCATCAAGGGCAGGCTGGTCGTTCTGGTCGGGCAAGTCGCTGGCCAGTTGCGCCAGGGTGTCGCTGGCCTGCAGGGCGAGTTGTTCAAGGAGGCGTCGGGCGGTCTCACGGTTTTCGATCAAGGCCGGCAACTGGGCGAGCGCCTCTCGAAAACCTGCCGCCAGCTGTGTGGCCTCTTCCAGGCGTCGCCGGTCGGCAGGTGCGTTCATTCGGGTTGAAAGATCGGCCAGGTGCTGTTCGATTTTTTCGATCTGCAGGGTGATTTTGCCGCGACTGCCAGGGTCCGTCAGGGTGCGATACACGATGCGATCAGCGCGCATGGCCTCGGCGTCGGCGGTCAGTTGGCCCAGCGTCGTCAGGTTGGTTGAGCGCGAAAGCACGGCGTTGAGGGCTTGCCAGCCGGTCATGGCGATGACGAGGCTGAGGATCAACACTTGGCCAAACCCCAGGGCGAGCTTGACGCGGATGCTGGCATTGACCAGTAGACGGGTCAGTTGAGAAAACATGATGAACCTCCGAATCCGAACAGCGCTTAAACCAACGCTAAATCGATTCGGAGTGACGGCGGGCTGATAACTGCGTAGGAAATTTCACAAGTTGCTGGCGTACGACGGCCACGTCTGGCCGCCGTGAAGCGCGGGTCAGATCCGGAAGCGTCCGACCAGGGTCTGCAAGTAGTTGCCCAGGCGCGCCAGCTCGGCACTGGAGGCGGCGGTTTCTTCGCTGGCGGCGGAGGTCTGTTCCGACACGTCGCGCACATTCAACACGCTGCGGTTGATCTCTTCGGCTACGGCGCTTTGCTGTTCGGCGGCGGTGGCAATCTGCGAGTTCATTGCCTGGATGGTCGAGACCGTGCGGGTGATGTTCTCCAGGGCGCTGCCGGCGCGACGGGTCAGCTCGACGCTGCTGTCGGTGAGGCCGCGACTGTTGTCCATGATGGTCGCCACCTGCTGGGTGCCGTTCTGCAGACCGACGATCAGTTCCGCGATCTCCTCGGTGGACTTCTGGGTGCGCTGCGCCAGGCTGCGCACTTCATCGGCCACTACCGCGAAACCACGCCCGGCTTCACCGGCACGGGCTGCTTCAATGGCCGCGTTGAGCGCCAGCAGGTTGGTTTGCTGGGCCACGGATTTGATCACGTCGAGCACGCTGCCGATCTTGTCGCTTTCGCGCTTGAGGTCGCCCATGGCCGCGGTGGAATTTCCCACTTCGGTGGCCAGGCGTTCGATCTGGGCGATGGCTTCGCCGACCACTTTGTCGCCTTCGCGGGCCTGTTGGTCGGCGGCCACGGCTGCCTCGGATGCTTCCTCGGCGTTGCGCGCCACTTCCTGTACGGTGGCGGCCATCTCGTTCATGGCGGTGGCCACCTGGTCGGTCTCGACCTTCTGGCTGTTGACCCCGGCGCTGGTCTGCTCGGTCACGGCCGACAATTGCTCGGCGGCGCTGGCGATCTGGGTGACGCCTTCACTGATGCCCCCGATCAGCTCGCGCAGGCCCAGGGTCATGCTTTGCATGGCCCGTTGCAGTTGGCCCAGTTCGTCCTGGCGCAAGGACGTCAGGTTGTGGCTCAGGTCGCCCGAGGCGACGCGCTCGGCCACTTGCAGGGTCTGGTTCAGCGGGATGATGATCTGGCGGGTAATTGCCCAGGCGGCCACCAGGCCGAAGATCAGCGCCAAGATGGTGGCGATCAGCAACAGTTGTCTTGCGTGCGCGGCGTCGGTATCGCGCACTACCGTTTGTGACTTGGTGAGCTTTTCGCTGCGGTCCAACAGGATGTCGCCCTGGGCGCTCATGATTTTCAGGGCGGCGGTGCTTGCCACCTGGGAGTCGCGATACTGGCTGACGGCTGCGCGGTAGGCTTGCAGAGAAACGCCGGCCTGTTGCAGGTTGGACGAAAACTGCTCAGGCAGTTGGCCGGTCAGTTCGGCGATTTTCTTCAAGGCGTTGTCGATGGCGTCCAGTGCGGGCTGTTCAGCCTCGACCTTGCCGCTGTAGGTGTAGCCGCGCACCTGGAAGCGCGCCTGCTGGATCAGTTTGCTCAGGCTGACGATGCTGTTGAACTGGCTGACGCTGTCGCCCTGCAACAGGGTTTTTTCCACTTCGCCGACCTTGAGTACCGCATTGTCGGCGGTGTCGCCCAGTTTGCTGCGGGCGTTTTCGCGGTTGGCCCCGGCCTGGACCATGGCGTCGAATGCACGCTTGTATTGGTCGACAGCGGCGAGTTGGTCATCGATCAAGGCGATGTCGGCGGGTTGCTCGATCAGCGTGCGCGCGTTTTTCAGGCCGCTTTCCAGCTGGCCTAGGAAGCCATTGACCGCCGTCGGGCCCTGTTCGCCGCGACGCATCTCGAAGTCCAGGCGCGCGATGCGCAGGTCCTTGGTCAGGTCGTTGAGGCTGGCGATATAGCCCAGCTTGTCGCCACGGCTGATCACGCCGGAGAGCCCGGTCCAGCCGGTGAACGTCGTCATCAACGTCAACAGCAGTACCAGGCCAAAGCCTACGCCCAGCTTGGTCTTGACGCTGACATTACCCAGCTTTTCGGCTAACGCACGGTACATGTTACAACTCCCCTGGAGCACGGCTTGGACTTATTGCAGGGGTTATCGGCATGAGCGCAGGATTCTATAGCCACACAAGTCAAGTGTGGGAGGGAGCAAGTCGAATCGTCGCACCGCCCCTCCCACAGGAGACCGCGGCGTTTAGAAGAGTCGGGCGAGCAGGGCGGTGACGGCGGTTTCAACCCGCAGGATGCGTGCGCCGAGCTGCACCGGTTGCAGGCCGGCCTTGGTCAGCAGGTCGACTTCGTAGGGAATCCAGCCGCCTTCGGGGCCGATCGCCAGCGTGACCGGTTCATCCAGGCCGCGAGGGCAGGGCGGGTAATCGCCGGGGTGACCGATCAGGCCCAGGGTGCCTTGGGTCATCGCCGGCAGGCGGTCTTCGACGAACGGTTTGAAGCGCTTCTCGATGATGATCTCGGGCAGCACCGTGTCCCGTGCCTGTTCCAGGCCGAGGATCAGTTGCTCGCGAACCGCCTCGGGCTCCAGGAGCGGGGTTTGCCAGAAGCTTTTTTCGACCCGGTAGCTGTTGACCAGCACCACCTTCGGCACGCCCATGGCCGCCACGGTTTGCAGCACCCTGCGCAGCATTTTCGGGCGCGGCAGGGCCAGCAGCAGGGTCAGCGGCAGTTTGGCCGGCGGCGGTTGGTCGAAGCTCACTTGCAGCTCGGCTTCACGGGCTTCCAGGCGCAGCAAGTGTGCATTGCCCATCAAACCGCCAATGCGGCCGACGCGCAGGCTGTCGCCCACGCTGGCGCGGTGGACTTCCTGCATATGCACCAGGCGCCGATCACGCAGCACCACACGGTCGGCCGCGATAAAGTCGGCCTCCTCAAGCAGCAGCAGGTTCACGGCTGGGTCGCTGGCGGCTGGTCGTCGTCGGCGGGTTGGTCATCCGGGTGTTCGCCGCGCTTGCTGATCAGGCTGCTGAACAGGATGCCGATCTCGAACAGCATCCACATCGGCACGGCCAGCAGGGTCTGGGAGAAGATGTCCGGCGGGGTGAGGATCATGCCTACAACGAAGCAGCCGATGATCACGTACGGGCGGATCTTCTTCAGGTACTGCACGTTGACCACGCCGATCCACACCAGCAACACCACGGCCACCGGGATTTCGAAGGCTACGCCAAAGGCGAAGAACAGCGTCATCACGAAGTCGAGGTAGCTGGTGATGTCGGTCATCATCTCGACGCCGGCCGGGGTGGCGGCGGCGAAGAACTTGAAGATCAACGGGAACACCAGGAAGTAGGCGAACGCCATGCCGGTGTAGAACAGCAGGATGCTCGACACCAGCAACGGCACCGCAATGCGCTTCTCGTGCTTGTACAGGCCAGGTGCGATAAAGCCCCAGATCTGATGCAGGATCACCGGGATTGCCAGGAACAGCGAGACCATCATGGTCAGCTTCAACGGCGTCAGGAACGGTGACGACACGTCGGTGGCGATCATCGTCGCGCCGGCCGGCAAATACTGGCGCAGCGGCGTGGAGACGAAGGTGTAGATCTGCTGGGTAAAGGCGAACAGCCCGGCAAAGATGATGAAGATGGCCGCTACGCAACGCAGCAGGCGGGTACGCAGCTCGGTGAGGTGCGAGACCAGTGGCATGTGCTGGTCGTTTTCCGGTTTATCAGCGCTCATGGGGCTCGCGGCGGCAATGTAGGGTCATGGGGCGCGGGCGACGCAACGGACGTCGGCGCAGGCTCGGTTGGGGGCGGCGTGGCTGGCGTGGCGTCGATGGCCGGTGCGATGCTCTGCTCGGGCACCGGCGCCACCGGCTTGGCCGGCTCCTGCACCGGCGAGAGAATCTTGCGCGCCTCCTGCTCCAACGACAGGATATGTTCGTTGTGCAATTGCCGGCGGATCTCGTCGGCGCCAATTTCACGTTCAACTTCCTGTTTGATCGCATTGAAACTGCGTTTCAGGCGCCCGATCCACAGGCCGGCGGTGCGCGCGGCACCGGGCAGGCGTTCCGGCCCCAGTACCAGCAGGGCCACGAGGCCGACGAGCAGCAGTTCAGAGAAGCTGATACCAAACATTAGTCAGTGCTCACGAGTCTTTGCGGGTCGGCTCTTCGACTTTCTCAGCCTGCACGTCGAAGGTACGACGCTCGGTGATCGGCTGAGTGGCCTGAGGGTGCACAGGCTGAGCCGGCGGTACAGGATTGGCCGCAGGGTCGGCGGGTTTTTCGTCATCGTTCATGGCTTTGCGAAAGCCCTTGATCGACTCGCCCACGTCGGTGCCCAGGTTCTTGAGTTTCTTGGTGCCGAACACCAGTACCACCACCACCAGAATGACGATCCAGTGTTTCCAGTCAAAAATGCCCATGCTGCAAATCCTCGATAAAAGTTATTCAGGCGGACGGGCGCGAGGCCTTTTCAGCGTGCCCGGACAAGCCGAAGCGACGGTCCAGTTCATCCAGTACAGCCTGGGGATGCTGCCCCAGTTGGGCGAGCATGACCAGGCTGTGGAACCACAGGTCGGCGGTTTCGTAGATCACATCGCTGCAGTCGCCGCTGATTTGCGCGTCCTTGGCGGCGATGATGGTCTCGATGGATTCTTCGCCAAGCTTTTCCAGAATCTTGTTCAGGCCCTTGTGGTAGAGGCTGGCGACATAGGAGCTGTCGGCGTCCGCGCCTTTGCGGTCTTCCAGCACCTGGGCCACACGGTTCAGGGTATCGCTCATGGTCAGTGTCCTGCCGAATAAATGGCGTGCGGGTCTTTGAGCACCGGCTCCACGATCTTCCATTCGCCGTTCTCGAACACGCGATAGAAGCAGCTGTGACGACCGGTGTGGCAAGCGATGCCGCCGATCTGTTCGACCATCAGGATCACCACGTCGGCGTCGCAGTCCAGGCGTATCTCATGCAGGGTCTGCACATGCCCGGACTCTTCGCCCTTGCGCCACAGTTTGCCACGCGAACGTGACCAGTAAATGGCGCGCTGCTCAGCGGCAGTGAGGCTCAGGGCCTCGCGGTTCATCCAGGCCATCATCAGCACGCGCCCGGTCTTGTGGTCCTGGGCAATGGCCGGCACCAGGCCGTCACTGTCCCATTTGATTTCGTCCAGCCAGTCTTTCATGTTCGGCTCCGGCAATTTGCGACAGTGTATAACCGGATTGGCTATCGACGCACGATCAGATAAATACCCACGGCGACCATGATGCCAGCCGGCCAGTGGCCCAGCTGATTCAACGGGCCGCCAATCGCCAGCATGACCCCGCCCACCAGGTGCGCGGCGCCGAGCAGGCGCAGGAACCAATCGTCCTTGCGCCTGCGCCACGGTGGTTCCGGGTCCTTGGCGTGCGGCTGGGACATGCGCTCGAGCAGGTCGCGGGTCATGTTGGCCAGGTGCGGCAGTTGTTCCATCTGGCTGTGCAGGTTGCCCAGCACGGTCTTGGGGCTCATGCGCTCGCGCATCCAGCGTTCCAGGAACGGCTGCGCGGTGTTCCACAGGTCGAGGTCCGGGTACAGCTGGCGGCCCAGGCCTTCGATGTTGAGCAGGGTTTTCTGCAAAAGCACCAGCTGCGGTTGCACTTCCATATTGAAGCGCCGCGCGGTCTGGAACAGGCGCATCAGAACCTGGCCAAATGAAATATCTTTTAACGGCTTTTCAAAGATCGGCTCGCACACGGTGCGTATCGCCGCTTCGAATTCGTTGAGCTTGGTTTCCGCCGGCACCCAGCCCGAGTCGATGTGCAGCTGCGCGACACGGCGGTAGTCACGCTTGAAAAAAGCGAACAGGTTGCGCGCCAGGTAATCCTGGTCTTCGGGGGTGAGGCTGCCGACGATGCCGCAGTCGATCGCAATATACTGCGGGCTCCACGGGTTGACGGTGCTGACGAAGATGTTGCCGGGGTGCATGTCGGCGTGGAAGAAACTGTCGCGGAACACCTGGGTGAAGAAGATCTCCACGCCACGTTCGGCGAGCATCTTCATGTCGGTGCGCTGGTCGGCCAGGGTCGCGAGGTCGGTGACCTGCACGCCGTAGATGCGCTCCATCACCAGTACCTTGGGGCGGCACCAGTCCCAATACACCTGCGGCACGTACAGCAGCGGCGAGTCTTCGAAGTTGCGCTTGAGCTGGCTGGCGTTGGCCGCTTCACGCAGCAGGTCGAGTTCGTCATAGATGGTTTTTTCGTAGTCGGCGACCACGTCCACCGGGTGCAGCAGGCGTGCATCGGCGCTGAAGCGCTCGGCGGCGCGGGCGAGGATGAACAGCCACGCCAGGTCCTGGCCGATGATCGGCTTGAGGCCGGGGCGGATCACCTTCACCACCACTTCTTCGCCGCTCTTGAGCTGCGCGGCGTGCACTTGCGCCACCGAGGCCGAGGCCAGCGGCTCGACGTCGAAGCGACTGAACACTTCGCTGATCGGCTTGCCCAACTGTGCTTCGATCAACGCCATCGACTGCTTGGAATCGAACGGCGGTACGCGGTCCTGCAACAGCATCAGTTCGTCGGCGATGTCTTCGGGCAGCAGGTCGCGGCGGGTGGACAGAATCTGCCCGAACTTGATGAAGATCGGTCCCAGGTCCTGTAGCGCCAGGCGCAGGCGCGCGCCACGGCTCAGCTCCAGTTGTTTGCGGGGGAACCAGCGCCACGGCAGTACGTAGCGTACCGCGAGCAGGAACCACGGCAGGGGCAGGGCGAACAGCAGGTCATCGAGACGGTAGCGGATTACGACGCGCTGGATACGAAACAAACGGCGGACGGCGAGCAGCTTCATGCGTTATCGCTTGGATCAAGGGAACGGCTCAGGCGCTCGAAGCGCGCCTCAAGGCGTTCCAGGTCGATTTTGGCCTTGTCGAGTTCACGAAAGCGCGCTTGCGCTTCCCGCTGCCCGACCAGGGTGCGCGATTCTTCGCTCAGGTATTCGGCGAGGTTCTGGTTGAGGCTGGCGAACCCTTGCTGGTACCAGCGCGAGCGGCTGCGCAGGTGCCCGCTGATCAACTGAGTGGCGACGGGGCCGATCCAGCGTGACAGCTCGTATTCCCAATCCAGCTCCAGGTCCTGCAGCACGGCGGCCAGGTCCATCAGCACCGCGCTGTCGCCTTCCAGTTCCACTTCCGGGCTGTGCAGGATCGCGCTCTTGTTGCGGCTCAAGGCCAGGTGCAACAGGTTCGATGCCGGCGCGCGCAGGGTGCAGTCGGCGTCGGCGGCCCAATGGCTGGCGAGCAGCAGGCCTTCATCGCTGGGCAGGATAAACAGCTGCAAGGCGGGGCTGGTGCAGTCGACAACAATGATCTTGCCGTTCAAGTGCGCGAGCCGCGCCAGGGCGGTACTGTCCAGGCGCAGCGCACGGTTGAGGCCGTGTTCGACGCTGGCGAGCAGGCCTTGCAGCAGCATCAGGGCTTGATGCCGCGGTGCAGGGCGACGATGCCGGAGGTCATGTTGTGGTAGGTCACGCGGTCGAAACCGGCCTCTACCATCATCGACTTCAGGGTTTCCTGATCGGGGTGCATGCGGATCGATTCGGCCAGGTAGCGGTAGCTCTCGGCATCGTTGGTGATCAGCTTGCCCATCAGCGGCATGAACGCGAAGGAGTAGGTGTCGTAGACCTTGGACATCAGCGCATTGGTCGGCTTGGAGAACTCCAGCACCAACAGGCGGCCACCCGGCTTGAGCACGCGCAGCATCGAGCGGATCGCGTCTTCCTTGTGGGTGACGTTGCGCAGGCCGAAGGCGATGGTCACGCAGTCGAAATGGTTGTCGGGGAACGGCAGCTTTTCCGCGTCGGCCTGCACGAATTCGATATTGCCGGCCACGCCTTTGTCGAGCAGGCGGTCGCGGCCGACCTTGAGCATCGAGCCGTTGATGTCCGCCAGCACCACCTGGCCGGTGGGGCCAACGAGCTTGGAGAACTTGGCCGCCAGGTCACCGGTGCCACCGGCGATGTCGAGCACGCGGTTGCCGGTGCGTACGCCCGACAACTCGATAGTGAAGCGCTTCCACAGGCGGTGCATGCCGCCCGAGAGTACGTCGTTCATCAGGTCGTACTTGGCCGCGACGGAGTGGAACACCTCAGCGACTTTTTCCGCCTTTTGGCTTTCCGGGACGTTCTTGAAACCGAAGTGAGTGGTGGGTTCGGCATCGCTGCCTTTGCGCTGATCAGTCATATCGCTGTCACCAAAAGAGAATGCGGGACATGATAATCCCCAGGGCCTGCTTTGTCTTGGCAAGGCTGCAGGTAAGATAGGTGCTTATCGAGACCTTTTGCCGCATCGAAGGTTTCCACGTCCCTTTAAAGAGGAGCCATTGCAATGGCCCGTATTACCGTTGAGCGTGCACATTCCCTGGGTAAAGAAGGCGCTCGGGCGAAGGCCGACAAGTTGGCGCAAAAACTCAAGGATCAATATGGCCTTGAACCGTCGTGGTCCGGCGATACCTTGAACCTCAAGCGCTCCGGGGTTAAAGGCACGGTAACAGTGGCCGATGATTCGCTGCGCATCGATGTGGAACTGGGCCTGTTGATGTCGGCCATGAGTGGCACGATCAAGTCCGAAATCGAGAAGGCACTGGACAAGGCATTGGCTTGAACTGAAGGTCGTTAGGGTGCCGATTCTAATTTTTAACCCTACTTTGTGCCCAAGCCCTCAACTCCTGCGGGCCGTTCCTCCACCCTATCCTGCGTGAGGTGCACCATGGCCAACGTTATTTTGAAGAAAAAAATCGACGCTCAAACCACTGCCTTGAGTGACGTTAAACGCTATGCCCGCAAGATCTGGCTGGCCGGTCTGGGGGCTTATGCCAAGGTCGGCAGCGAGGGCGGCGAGTACTTCAGAGAGCTGGTCAAGAGCGGTCAACATGTTGAAAGTAAAGGTAAAAAAGTTGCCATTGAACAACTCGATGCCGCCAACAGTCAGATTGACCAAGTAAAGAGTAATGTCTCCAACGTCAAAGGTCTGGTAGAAGTTCAGTTGGATAAAGTTGAAAAAGCTTTTGACACGCGTGTTGCAAGTGCCTTGAATCGAATCGGCATTGCGTCTAAACATGACGTGGAGACACTCTCTGCTAAGCTCGAAGAGCTGACGGCATTGCTCGAACGTGTCGCGCGCAAACACTAAGGAGACATCGGGATGGCTGTTAAAAAGACTACTCAAAAAGAAGGCAGCTCGTGGGTCGGGGAAGTTGAAAAATATTCCCGCAAGATCTGGCTGGCTGGTTTAGGCGTGTATTCGAAGGTGAGCAGTGACGGCGGTAAATACTTCGAGACTTTGGTCAAGGACGGCGAGAAGGCCGAGAAGTTGACCAAAAGCACAGTCGGTAAAAAAGTTGAAGCGGCCAAGGCCACTGCCGGTTCCGCCAAGTCGAGCATTTCTGACACTTGGGGCAAGTTGGAAGAAACTTTCGACAAGCGCCTCAACAGTGCCATTTCGCGATTGGGCGTGCCCAGCAAAGCTGAATTGAAAACGCTGCACAGCAAGGTCGATACGCTGACCAGGCAAATCGAAAAACTCACCGGCGCCAAAGTGGCTCCGGCGAAAACCGCAGCGGCCAAACCGGCGGCCAAGCCCGCCGCTAAAACCGCAGCCGCCAAGCCCGCTGCGAAAACCGCTGCCAAACCCCTGGTGAAAGCGGCGGCCAAGCCGGCTGCAAAACCAGCGGCCAAGGCCCCTGCCAAAGCCGCCGCTAAACCTGCGACCAAGCCAGCAGCGAAAACCGCAGCGGCCAAACCCGCCACCAAGACTGCCGCCAAGCCTGTAGCCGCTAAAGCGGCTGCCAAGCCGGTGGCCAAGGCGGCGGCGAAACCTGCGGCCAAGCCAGCTGCCGCCAAGCCGGCTGCCAAGTCCGCCGCGAAACCAGCAGCCAAACCTGCTGCCGCGAAGAAACCGGCCGTCGCGAAAAAACCAGCGGCCTCCAAGCCTGCTGCCACGGCCAAGCCAGCGACCCCGGTCGCTTCGAGCGCCAACTCGGTGTCCGCGCCGACGCCTGCTGCTGTCACCCCGACTGCAACGCCGGTAACCCCGACGCCATCCAGTCAGTCCTGATCCTTTCAGGACGCACAAAAAAACGCCCGGCCTGTGAAGGTCGGGCATTTTTTTGCCAGCGTGAACCACTCAGTTATAGGTAATGTTCACGGTGGTAGTACTGGCCAGTGAGCCTTGGCGCACCGTGCCGGTCTTGAAATACGCAGCCCCCAGCGGCAACACCGCACGGTCGTTGTAAACCGCAACGGTGCGAGCGCTGTCGGTGCCGTCTGCGCGCAGGGTCTGGTTCGCTCCGCCAATGCGTGAGTACAGCCACAGGGCGATACCTGCAGCCGTACCGGTATTGGCGAAGCGCCAGGTATCGCCCACGGCAGGGGTGCCGGTAAAACGGAAGGTGACACTGGAGGCATTGCTGCAGTTGGCGGTTAAGTCAAAATTACGCGCACCGGCGGAAGTGGCATTTTGAAAGGCGCTGGCCTTCACGGAGTCGAGCGTAATGGTACGGCTGACGTCACCGGCCGCCAGATCGCACGTAGCGGCCGGATCGAAGAAGCGTATCGCGTTATTGAGCTGTTTCAGAATACGCCCCCGACTCCCATCCAGCATCGAGTCCTGAAGCCTTCCGCCAGGCAATGTTCCGGTGGTGACGGGGCCGGTTTTGTAGAACTCCGCCCGTAACGTTGTGATGAAGTGAGTGTAGGTACTGTTTGAGGGCCAGGTTCGACTGCCATTGCGCAATGACACGCTGTAGGCCGGCTCATAGTTGTCGCTTTGTATGATCCTCATGCCGATGCCGGGCACATTCGTGTGATAGATCTCTCCGCCCGGCGCGGACATGCTGGTTGAAAAACGTCCGGTCCAGACCTGATACATGCCAGTGCCGCATCTGAATACAAGGTTTGGAAAAGGACCGTTGAACGCCTGGCTGGTGATCAGCCCGCCGACCGGAAGGGATTTCTGTACGGTGATGGTGTTGGGAAAGGACACGCCGTATTGGACATTCGGGTAGGCATTGCATAACGCCTTGGCGCTGATCGGCAGGCCGGTGGTCAGCAGTGCGGTTATCAATTTCAGGGTGGAATGCTGCATCTGTGGCTCCATGAAAACAGGGCGTTTGTTCGCTCGCGATGTACCTGCCTTGGCGGTCGCGCCAATCCTCCTAGTTATAAGTAATCGAAACAGTGGCAGTACTGACCAGCGTGCCCTGGCTCACGGCCGCGGTTTTGAAATACGCGGCGCCCAGCGGTAATATCGCGCGATTGCTGGACGTCGCAATCGTGCGCGTGTTGTTGGTGTTGTTGGCCCGAATGGTCTCGTTCACCCCGCCAATGCGCGAATACAACGTCAACGCTATGCCATTAGCGGTGCCGGTGTTGGCGAAACGCCAGTTGCTGATCGGGTCAGGTGTGCCCGTGAACCGAAAGATAACGTTGCGCAGATCCGATTCGCACTCGGCGGAAATCTCGAAATCAAACGCGCCGGCGATGGTGGCCGAATCGAAGTCCGACACCTTGACGGTCGGCAGGTTAATGGTGCGGTTCACATCGCCGGCAGCCAGGTTGCACGTGCCCGCGTCGATCCGGCCGGCAAACGTCAGGATGCCGGTGGTGGCGGCTTGGGTCGTGGTGGCGGCCAGGGTCGCAGTGATTGCCAACAACAGAGGTAGCGTTCGAATGCTCATCAAAGAGTCCTCAGGTTTTTAGTTATAAGTGATATTGACGGTGGCGGTACTGGCCAGCGTGCCTTGGCGAACCGTACCGTTCTTGAAATACGCGGCGCCCAGCGGCAATACCGCACGGTTGTTGGACACCGCAACGGTGCGAGCGCTGTCGGTGCCGTCTGCGCGAATGGTCTGATTCGCCCCGCCAATGCGTGAGTACAACCACAACGCGATACCCTCGGCATTGCCGGTATTGGCGAAGCGCCAGGCATCGCCCACGGCAGGTGTACCGGTAAAGCGGAAGGTGGTAGTGGAGGCGTCGGTGCAGTTCGCCGTTAATTCAAAGTCGCGTGCGCCTGCGGATTGGGCATTTTCAAATGCGCTGACTTTTACAGGATCCAGTGTAATGGTGCGGTTGACGTCGCCGGCAGCCAGATCGCAGGTAGCGGAGGGTCTGATAAAACGTACTGAGTTTCCAAGCAGCAGGGTGAAACGCTCTGGGCGAATGTGATTGTCCATTCCGTCCACGCGCAGGGTTCCAGCAGGTACCACTCCGTCGGTTACGGGCCCGATTTTGTAAAACCTCAACTGCCCGGCGATGAAGCTGGGAATTATCCCGGTGAACGGGGCTTGTTGATTATGCATTGCATAGAAATTGCTTATCCCCCGGGCATCCGTGAGGTTGAGGCGTACACCGACACCTTGGACCTCGGTGCGATAGATCAGTGTGCCTGGCTGGGTTGTCTGGTAGCGCCCGGTGATAATTCTTTGCGTCCAAGTGGAGCAGTCCATAAAGAAGGCGGGGGCCGTACCGCTGAATGAACGGCTGATGATTTCACCGTTCACCGGGATACTGTCCGGCACGGTTATCGTGCTGGGTAGGTTGAGAGTAAGCGTGGCGTTCTGATACCTGTCACAGGCCGCTTGAGCCGTGATAGGCAGGCAGAAGACCGTCAGTGTTGAAATGAGTGTAATGACGTGTTTCATTTCAGTGCCGAACGAGGAGTAACCCCCCTTCTTCCTCAGTTGTAAGTGATCGCAACGGTGACGGTGCTGGCCAGGGTGCCTTGGGTAATGGCTGCACCGGTTTTGTGATACGCCCCTCTGAGGGGGATCACGGCCTTTTTGTTAGTCGTGGCAATCGTTCGACTGCGCTGGGCGGCGGTGCCGTTTGCCGGGATAACGTAGAGCGGGGATGAGCGATGCGCCAAGTAAAGGGCGATGCCACCCGAGGTGCCGGTATTGGAAAACAGTGCGGGATTGCCGGCGGATGCCGTACCAGCGAACAGGAAAATGACGTTGCGCAGATCCGATTCGCAATCAGCGGTGAGTTCGAAATCATGCGCGCCTGCGCTGGTGTTGGCATCGAAGTCGGAAATCTTGACGGGCGGCAGCGTGATGGTGCGGTTTACGTCGCCAGCGGCAAGGTTGCAGGTGCCGGCGTTGACCTGGCCGGCAAATTTCAAGGTGCCGGTGGTTGCCGCCTGGGCGGGTTGGGCGGCCAGTGCCGCAGTGGTTGCCAGCAACAGGGAGAGCATTGGAATTCGCATCGGAGCGTCCTCGGGGTTTCAGTTATAGGTGATGTTGACGGTGGCGGTACTGGCGAGCGTGCCTTGGCTGACCGTACCGGTTTTGAAGTACGCGGCGCCCAGGGGCAGGACCGCGCGGTTACTCGATACCGTGACGGCGCGAGCGCTGTCGGTGCCGTCGGCACGAATGGTTTGGTTCGTTCCGCCAATGCGTGAATACAGCCACAGCGAGATCCCCCCGGCCGTGCCGGTATTGGCGAAACGCCAGGTATCCGCCACGGCGGGTGTGCCGGAGAAGCGAAAGGTGACATTGGAGGCGTTGGTGCAGTTGGCCGTTAACTCGAACTCGCGGGCGCCTGCGGAACTTGCGTTCTCAAATGCGCTGACTTTGACGGTGTCGAGGGTGATGGAACGGTTGACGTCGCCGGTGGCCAGGTCGCAGGTGGCGGTCGGGTTAACGAAGCGTATCGAGTTGTTGAGCAGCATCTGGTGGCGCCCTTGGATGCTATCCCATCGATGGTCATGAAGGTTCCCGCTGGGAACGGTACCCGTGGTAACCGGACCTATTTTATAAAATTGCAACTGTAGGCTGCGATAACCATAGGGAAAGTTCCCGGGGTGCATTGTCCAATCCATGCTCGCCAGCGTCGCATTCCCAATTTGCCCGCTAGGCAACGTCACCTGGATTTGCATGCCGATGCCAGGCACGTTGGTTTTATAAAGGTAGGGCATATTTGGGAGTGCTCCACCTCCCGCGCCGCCATATCTGCCGATGATCGTTCTCAGGGTCGGTGTGGGGCAGTTCATCTGAAAAATTGGGAAAGGTCCGTTAAACACCGCGCTTGTAATCAGGCCCCCAACGGGCAGAGAGCTCGGCACGCTGACGGTGGTCGGAAACGAGACCCCGTTGGAAAAATTGGGGTATGGACTGCAAGCCGCCTGAGCGGTGATAGGCAGAGTTAAAATCAGCAGCGTCAACATCAACGTAGTGGATTGCTTCATGTGTTTTCCCCGTAAAAAAACAAGCGCATAAATAAGTATGGCGACGTCGGTGCCGATTGGGTTTTTCAGGCAGGCGCGTTGGCGCTATACGCCCTGCACGTCCCTGCATCCAACTGAAGCAACCGTTTGGCGGTCTCCGAGGAAGGCTTCGTACTTAAGTCATAACTCACCCGACATTTGGCATCGGCATGCGGCCCCCACTGGACCATCAGGTGCCCCTGGGACCGGGCCACGCGCACAAACGCTTTCCCGCCCTGCCCGACGACCCCAACGCTGGCACCGTCTTCATCGAACACATCCGACCCAAACGGCAGCGGGCTACCGTCTTCGCGCAGCGCGGTGATCAACAGGGCCTGGCCGCTGACGGTTTCGAATTGCAGCTTCACCACCGAGCCGGCGCGCGGTGCGACGTTTTGTGCGGCGCTCTTGAGCTCCACATCGACGGAAAGGTCCTTGGGGTCCAGCTCGACCACGTTCTGGCGGTACGGCGTGAGGTGAGGCACCACGGCGAAGCCGCTTTTGCCTACTTGCGCGCTGTGGTTGCCGTTGATGCGTGCGCCCTGGGCATCGGGGGCCTGGACAATGCCGAGGGTGTCGCCCAGCTCCGGGGCGAAGGTCACGCCGCCGGCATGGGCGACGATGCCGCCGGTCATGCCCAGGGAGGTCGAGCGGTAAGCATTGCTCTGACCATAACTGGCCGATAGCACGCCGACACTGGCCTGGTATTTCACGTCGGCGCTGGTGGCGTTGCCATTGCCCTGGCTGCGGCTGGTATCCACGCCGTAGGTGAACTCGCTGCGCTCGCCCAGGCTGCCACCCAGGCTTACGCGTTCACCGCTGCTCTGGTTGCCGCGATAGGCACTGGTCGTCAGGGTGGGCGAACGTGGCGTGCTGCCCAGGGGCAGGCTGAGGGTCAGATCGATTTGTTTGTCGACCTGGCCACTGAGCAAATCATGGGTACGCTGGGCGCTGACGGTGTAGTGCAGGCCCTTCCAGGACGCGGCGTACCCCGTGGTGAAGGTCAGGTTGCCGCCTTTGCGGTTCCAGTAATTTTGCGATGAACCGGTGAGGTAGACCGAACCGTTGCCCAGGCTTTGGTTGAGGCTGATGTCCATCCTGTCGCGCAGGCGTGAGACGTTATCCAGGCTGCGCCCGTCGAGGGCGAGGTCGCGTACGCGTGCGGCGTCGGCGACGCTCAGGAAGCCTTCGGTGGAGTAGCGGTAGGCACCGAGGGCAAAGTGGGTGCCGGTATCGGCGAAGTTCTTGCTGTAGCGCAGTTGCACGCTTTGCCCGTCACGCGAGCCATGCCCCGGAAGGTGAGCGCTGGAGCGGGTCAGGTCAAACGACAGCGCGCCCAGCGGCGTATTGAACGCGGCCCCCAGCAGTTGCGAGTTGTAATCCTGGCCCACGACCGTGCCGGTGTAGCCGGTCAGCAGGTTGCTCAGGCCGTGCTGGTAAGTCGCTTGCATCAGCGTGGGCGGATGGCGCAGGCCGATTTCATCCAGTTGGCCGACACTCAGCGCATAGCGGCGGTTGCCGGGGCGCAGCAGATTGGCGTTGGCGGCGAACGGCACGATAAATTCGCGCTGGCGCCCGTCGGCCTCGGTGACGGTGACGTTCAGGTCGCCGCCGTAACCGGTTGGGAACAAGTCGTTGAGCACGAACGGGCCCGGCGGTACCGACACCTCATCCAGCAGCACGCCGCGCTGGCGCACGGTGACCCGGGCGTTGGTCTCGGCGATGCCGCGCACCACCGGCGCAAAACCGGTCTGGGAGTCGGGCAGCATGCGGTCATCGCTGAACAGGCTGGCCCCGCGCAGGCGCACGCTGTCGAACAGCTCGCCGCCGGTGTAGATTTCGCCCGCCATCAGCTGGGATTTGAGCATGCCCAATTCGCGCTGCACATAGGTCGAGCTGCCTTGATAACCCGCACTGGTTTCGGCTTGGCTGTAGCTGCCGTTGTGGCGCCAGTGCCAGTCGCCCAGGTTGAGGCCGGCATTGAGGCCCAGGTAATGCGAGTCGAGCGAGCGACCGCTGGTGCGCGTGGTAAAGGTATTGGCGTTGTAGCGCACGAAGGCGGCGTCGATGCCGCTGTCCCAGTGGCGTGGGTCGACGTAGCCGCGCACCTTGCGTGACAGGAAGAGCTGCGGAATCTGCAGGTCCAGGCGGTTCTCGCCGTTGTCGAACAGGCTGATGGCACCGGGCAGGTAAGTGGCGATATCGGCGCAGCTGTCGAAGGGTAACGCCGGGGTAGTGTCGGCTTCGACGGAGCGTCGTTCGACGGCGTCCAGGTCAACGCCGAACCTGAGCAACGCCTCGCGTTCCAGGCACAGTTGCGCGGAGTCCTGGCCGTTCACTGCGACGAAGGTCAGACTTTCACGGCCGATCCACTGGCCATTGAGGTAAACCTCGGCACGGTAGCTGCCGGGCAGTACGATATTGCCCCGACTGAACTTTGAAACATCGACCTGCAGGCCGCCCGCGCCATCAGGAAAGAAGGCCGGGTTGAACTCGACGTCCTCGGCGGCCTGGACGCCCGCGACCTGCGCGACGCCGAGCAGCAAAAGGCAGCGCGTCGTCAGCGTCAGGCGACCACGTATCAGGGACCAGTTTCTTGCGCTGACGCGGATGTTCAGACTCATGTTTACCGTTTTCCAAATAGGTACTGTCCGAATGCGGGCGAACAGGGGCCCTGCCTCGATAAAAAGGCATCGATCGAACGGGTGTCATGCAGTGATTGACTCGCTCCGCCGGCTTGGCCACGTGCCGGTCGAGTGGCGCAACGCTAGGACGGGTGGTCGCGCATCCGGACGGTCATGACGAGACCTTCGCGCTGTGGGCAACCTTGAGGCCGAAATCGTCGAGCGTGTGGAACTCCACGGTCGTTGCGCTGTTGGGCGGCGATTTGAGGCTGGGCAGCTCAAAGCGGTTGCGGCTGCCGGGCATCACCATGTTGTCGCCGTCGGCCGCGCCGTTCTTGCGTGTATGGCGCTGCCCTGCGTCCACCACGTCGATCTGCTCGAAGGTCACGTGGTAAGGCGTGGGGTTATAGACTTCAAGCGCCTGGCCCTGCTCTGTGGCGATGCGACGCCATTGCAGTTTTGCAGGCGCATCCTCGACGGCGTACGGCAGGTTTGGCGGACGCAAAAACAGTTTGATCCGCGAGCGGAAGGCGAGCTGCAACTGGTTGCGTTCCTGAGCCCCTTGCGATTGTGAAGGCACCTCCAGCACGTTGAACCAGAACAGGCTTTCCTGCGTCGACGGCAGGGCCTCGCCCGTATAGGCCAGGCGCACCACTTGTTGCTTGCCCGGTTCCATGCGGAAGATCGGCGGCGTCGCAACAAAAGGGATCCCGCCCAGTTCCGGCGTCGAGTGCTCGTTGCCGTCGTCCAGCCAGGCCTGGATCAGCACCGGCGACTGGTTCTTGCTTTCCAGGCGCACCGTCACTTCCTTGGCGTTCTGCGGGTAGACGATCCGGGTGCTGTTGATGACGACGCTCGCGTGGACTGAGGCGCTGACGAACAGCGCAAGCGTCAATGCGATGAGCTTGGCGGGCAGGTGTGAAATCGAGGCGGCGTTCATGGGAGGCTCATCGTGCGTCTGAAAAGGGCAGGTCAACCGAATGGCGCACGCGGGCACCGAAGTCGCTGACGGTGGTGAACTCGACTTTGGCCGCGCGGACCGGGCGATCACGCAGCAGGGGCAGCGCAAAGCGTTTGACGTCGCCGGCCGGCATCAACAGGCTGTCGTTGGCCGCCTTGTTCGGCGTCTTGCTGAAGCGTCTGCCGTCACTGACCAGATCAACCGACGTCAGGGAGATGTGGTACGGCGTGGGGTTGGTCGCTTGCAGGGCAAACCCTTGGTCGTGGGGTACCAGTTTCCATTGCACTTTCGCCGGGGCGCTGCTCACCGAATAGGGCAGGGTTTGCGGACGCAGATAGACGCGCAGGCGGGTACGGAAGGCCAATTCGAGCTGGTTGTTTTGTGCTGCATCGGCTGAGCGTGGGGGCACTTCCAGCACATTCAGCCAGTACAGGCTTTCGCGGTCGGTGGGGGACGAACCGCCGATATGGCGCAGACGCACTGCCTGTTGCTGATTCGGCTCGATGCGAAAGATCGGCGGTGACAGGGTAAAGGGCGTTTGCGCGGTCGCCGGTGTCGAGTCCAGGTTGCCCGTATCCAGCCAGGTCTGAACCAGGGCGGGGCGGTCACCTTTATTCTCCAGGCGCACGACCACTTCCTGCTGTTCAGCGGGGTAGATCACACGTGTGCCGTAAATGATCACGCCGGCATGGGCGGGCAGCGCGTACATCAGCAACAACCCAAGGGCGCGGGTAGCGAAAGCGAGGCAGGCCATACTTTTCATCGTCTTCAGTGTTCTTCGAGTCCGGGAGAGGGACCTGCACGCCGGGTGCAGGTCTTTGCAGGCGGGGCCCGCCAGTGCGGGCCGTCGCTCCCTTTAGTCGGTGTACTGGACCATGAAGCCGACACGGGTTTTCACCGCACCTTCGGTGGAGGCTCCGCTGGCATACATTTGCGCTGCCAGCGGGATGACGGCCTGGTTGTCGGCGATCACCACACCTTCGGATTTTTCGGTGTAGACGTTGATCGGCGTGCCATCGCGGTTAGTCACTTCAACCTGGACATTCTTCGCGTTGGTGGTGTCGTTCGGGTCATCGTAACCGTCGATGTTCAAGCGCCCGGTGGCCACATCGATCGCCGCGCTGGTGGGGTCGAACGCAACCATCGCGGTACGGCCGTTGCTGCAACTGCCCTCGCCCGGCGCACCAATACGAATGGTGAAACCGGTCAGGTTGGCACGATCGCCGGGTTTGGCCAGGCGTGCGGCAGAGACGCCGCCCAGGTTGACGTTCTTGACCACAGAGCCCGACCCTGGCGGGGAGCCTTCAATGGTGCAGGTCACGTCGTTGACCTGACCGCTGAAGTTGATGGTGCCGTCGGGGGCGGCGTAGGTCGGTTGTGAAACACCGGCGGTCAGTACGACAGCGGCCGCTACGGCGGAGAGGGCATTGATTTTCATAGTATTCCTTATCGTGAGGTTGGCGGTTCCCGCCGCAAGTTAAGCGCTGCACTTGTATTTGTTGAAAAGCCAAATTTGGCGGGCGACGTAATGTGTCTCTAAAACACATTGACGCCTATAGATGGATAACGAATTTTGTCTCGTGATTATTCGAAAAGCGTCTAACTTTGCCATGGTTTTTAAAAGTAATTGTATTGAGTTTTTCTTGTAAGTTATGACTGTAGGAAAGCTCTGAAAGAGTGGCTGGTTGTTTTTCGGTGTTGATCCTCGGGGGTGGCTGCGATATACCGTGCTCGGAGCAACTAGGCATTGCTGGTAATGAGCGCCACTCACTTATGCGGGTTTTTTGATGCTTACTTCACATTCCACCCGGTATACCGTCATGCTGTTAGATAACCACGAGATGGTGCGGCAGGGTATTGAGTTGGGCCTTAACAAGGAGGCCGACATTGAAGTGATCGGCTCCTTCGGCAGCGGCAGGGAGTTGCTTGAGACGCTTGCCGTGCGGCTGGCGGATGTGGTGGTGATGGACTTTGCGCTGGGCTCGTCGGATATTGACGGCCTTAGCCTGATCCAGGCGCTGAATCGACGTTTCAAACAATGCCGGCCTATCGTCGTGTGTTCACACTACACCCCCGCGATTGTTTCATTGGCATTGAAAGCCGGAAGTTGGGGGGTGTTGGGAAAGAACGAAAAGTTGAGTGAATTGATTACGGCTATTCGAACGGCCGCGCAGGGCCGAGTTTACCTGCAGTCGTGCATGTTGTCGGTACTGCAAGGGCCGCAGTCGGTGTGTGAGGTGAAAAACCTAAAGTCGAAAGTTGAGGTTTCTACGCCGTTACAATTGAGCGCATGCCTCACGCCCAAAGAGCGGGAAGTATTGCGATGTTTTCTCGATGGTATGTCCGTGAGTTCAATTGCGGCAAAGTTTTCGCGCAGTACCAGTACCATTAGTACGCAAAAACAATCGGCATATCGAAAGCTGGGTATTAAAACCGATAGTGAGCTTTTCAAATTTACCCAGCACTTTAGAGGCGCGGGATGACGCAGCAACTATCAAAAATCGAGTATTAAACTGGATTGTCCAGATAACGCAGCGCCAACCGTTCGGTCGCCTCCCGCGCCGGCGGCAACAGGTGTGGCGCCACCAACATCATGATCTGATAAACCACCACCTGTACCTCGCCCGCGCGGTCGAGAATCCGCTGGTAGTCGAGGGAAAACAGCAGGGTCAGGGTGATCTGTTCCACAAGTTGGCCCAGCGCCTGCGTACCACTGGTCAACTGCCCCGCCGCCTTCAGCCGTGCCAGCAATGACGCCAGGGTGCGCTTGAGTGCCGTGAGCAGGTGGCGAATGCCCTTGGCCAGTTTCGGCAACCGCCCGGCCAGGTTCGACAGGTCCTGGAACAGAAACCGGTAGTGGGCCATGCGCTCGATGATCAGGTGCAAGAACAGCCAGTAATCCTGTGGCTCCAGTTGCGCATCCGCCGGCGGGTCGAGCAAGGGGGTGAGCTCATGCTGAAAACGTTCGAACAACCCGAGTACCAACGGCTCCTTGCCATGGAAGTGGTAGTAGAGGTTGCCGGGGCTGATCCCCATTTCATTGGCCACCTCCATGGTCGACACATTCGGTTCGCCCTTCTGGTTGAATAACTGCAGGGCACATTCAAGGATACGGTCGCGGGTCTTCATCCAGTCTTCTTAATCTGATCGCTGAGCTCAGCGCACGCGCACGTAGGTGCCCGGCGCGGCTTCCATCGGTGGGTAATTCTGGTTGCCCAGGGCGGTGAGGGTTTCGCGTTGCGTGCCCGAGCGCTGCTGGATCCACTCCAGCCACTGCGGCCACCAACTGCCCTCGACGTGGTTGGCGTCGTAGTACCAGGCGCGCGGGTCGCTGCTCAGCCTGGGGTTCTCGACGTAGTTAGCCTTGGGGTTGCCTGGCGGGTTGAGGATGCTCTGGATATGCCCGCTGTTGGACAACACGAAGCGCCGGTCACCGCCGAGCAATTGCGTGGAGCGATACACCGCGTCCCATGGCGTGATGTGGTCGTTGATCCCGGCCACGCTGAAGCTGTCCACTGTGACCTTCTGCAAATCGATGGGCGTGCCGCACACCTCAAGGCCGCCGGGATGGCTCAGCGGGTTGTGCTTGAAGAAGTCCAGCAGGTCACCATGCAGCGCGGCGGGCAGGCGCGTGTTGTCGTTGTTCCAGTACAGAATGTCGAAGGCCGGCGGTTCCTTGCCCAGCAGGTAGTTGTTGATCCAGTAGTTCCAGATCAGGTCGTTGGGGCGCATCCAGGCGAACACCTTGGCCATGTCGCGGCCGTCCAGCACGCCTTGCTGGTAGGAGCGGCGCTTGGCGGCTTCCAGGGTCTGTTCATCGGCGAACAGCATGGCGGGGCCGTCGATCTGGCTGTCGAGCAGGCTCACCAGGTAGCTGGCGCTGGAGATGCGGCGCAGCTGACGCTTGGCTTGCAAATGGCCTTGCAGCGCGGCGATGGTCAGGCCACCGGCGCAGGCGCCCATCAGGTTGACCTCGCGAGCGCCGGTGATTGCCCTGCACACGTTGAGCGCTTCCTCCAGCGCCGCCACATAGGTGGACAGGCCCCATTCGCGATGGCGCACGTCCGGGTTGCGCCAGCTGACCATAAAGGTCTGCAGGCCGTTTTTCAGGGCGTACTGCACAAAGCTGTTGGCCGGGCTCAGGTCGAAAATGTAGTACTTGTTGATCTGCGGCGGCACGATCAGCAACGGCCTGGCGTACTGTTTTTCGCTCATGGGCCGGTACTGGATCAGCTCCAGCAGCTCGTTGCGAAACACCACTGAGCCGGGCGTGGTGGCGACGGTCTTGCCGACTTCGAACGCGTGCTTGCTCACCTGGCGCGGCAGGCCGTTGTTGTGCAGCAGGTCTTCGAACAGGTTGCTCACGCCGCGCACCACGCTGTTGCCGCCGGAGTTGAGCAGCTCCTTGACGGCCAGTGGGTTGAGCAAGGTGTTGGACGGCGAAACCGCGTCGTTGAACAGCGCAAACGCAAAGTGCGCTCGGGCGCGGTCGTCGTCGCTCAAGCTGCTGTCGTCGATCCAGTGGCGGGTTTGTTTCTGCCAGCTCAAATAGGCTTGCAGGCTGCGCCGGTAGAACGGGTTGAGCGCCCAGGTCGGGTCGCCGAAACGGCTGTCGCGGGGGTTGGGTTCATGCACCGTCTCCCCGAGCAGCACGCGACCCAGCTGGCCGCCCAGGGCCAGGGCATGCCGGGCGGTATGCACCGGATTGCGCAGGCCGTGGGCGGCGACGCTGCGCAGCGTGGACAGCAAATCCCGACCGCGCAGGCCGGTGATCGCGTTTTGCGCATTGATGAACGCGGCCGGGGTGGGCGCCGGGTTCGTCACGGGTCTTTCTCGCATGAGCCAACACTCCTTCGTCAAGCCTTCAACAGGCACGCCAATTCAGAACCATAGTCGGTTCCTGGCAAGTTGCGCGGCGGTGTGGTCCTTACACCGCAGGTCTTGGGTGAATCACGGCGCGCAGGCGCTCCTCCTCCAGAAATTTCATGATGATCGGCGCCACGGCTTCGGCCCGGGTGATCAGGAACAGGTGGCCGTCATCGATGATGTGCAACTGTGCGTTGGGAATGCGCCAGGCGAGCATGCGCATATTGACCAGCGGGATCAGCGGATCATCGTCCCCGGCCAGCACCAGGGTCGGCTGGCGGATCTTGTGCAGCCAGTGGATGCTGGTCCAGCCAAGCCCCGCGAACAGCTGCCAGTAATAGCCGAGCTTGCCGGCCGAGCGCACTTTGCTGGCATGCTCGGCGGCCAGTTTGGAATCGCGGCGGAACGAGCCGCCATAAATCATCGGCGCGATGCGCACCACGTGGGACGGTTGGATATAACGCCGGGGGCTGGCCATCAGCCATAGCACCTTTGGCTTGCCCGGCACCATAAAGGCGCCGGCGGCGGTCGCCGCCAGGATCAGCTTTTTGCAGCGCTCCGGGTAGTCATAGGCAAACTGCTGCGCCAGCGCGCCGCCCCAGGAAACCCCCACCGCATTCACCTGGCCATAATCCAGGTAATCGAGCATGCGCGCGGTGAGTTTGGCCAGGCCGGGAAAGCGGTAGGGCCGGTTGGGTGTGGATGAACCGCCCACACCGGGCACATCGAAGGCGATCACTTCCAGGTCCGGGTCCAGGGCCTGGACGAACGGAAACACCAACTCAAGGTTGGCGCCGATACCGTTGAAAATCAGCAGCGGCGTCAAGTGAGGCTTGCCCGGGCGTACCGCCGTGCGGATGGTCTGGCCATCCAGGTCGATGGTACGGAAGATGAACGGTTGCGGCATGCTCAAGCCCTGTGAGATGTGACGGTTGGAATGCAGGCCAAATGTGGGAGGGGGCTTGCTCCCGATTGCAATTGATCAGCCAATGGATCAGCTGACTGACACACTGCTATCGGGGCAAGCCCCTTCCCACACTTGACCCCATTTCAATCTAGCGTTCGTGTACGTAAGTTCCTGGGGCTGCTTCCGCTGCTGCGTAGGTTTTGTTACCTAAAGCCGTCGGTGCCTTCTTCAATTTCCCTGCCCGCTCCGCCTGCCACGCCTGCCAGTGCAACCACCACGAGTCAGTGTGCTTGGTCGCATTCTCCTGCCACTCAAGCGGCTTGCCCGCCAGGCTGTCGCTGGTCTGGTAGCGTGCCTTGGGGTTGCCCGGCGGGTTGAGGATGCTCTGGATATGCCCGCTGCTGGACAGCACGAACTCTACCTTGCCGCCAAACAGCTGTGCCGACTTGTAGCATGACTGCCACGGCGTGATGTGG
Source organism: Pseudomonas sp. FP597 (assembly GCF_030687435.1). Taxonomy (NCBI): domain Bacteria; kingdom Pseudomonadati; phylum Pseudomonadota; class Gammaproteobacteria; order Pseudomonadales; family Pseudomonadaceae; genus Pseudomonas; species Pseudomonas sp. FP597. The sequence continues at coordinate 484,150 of NZ_CP117432.1, forward strand.
TCGTTGGTGCCGGCCAGGGAGTAGATATCGGCCGTGACCTGTTTGAGGTCGATGGGCGTGCCGCACACTTCCAGGGCGTTGGCGCGTACCAGTGGGTTGTTCTTGAACAGTTCGATCAGGTCGCCGTGGAACGCCGCCGGCAGGCGCGTGGTGTCGTTGTTCCAGAACAGGATGTCGAACACCGGCGGCTCGTTGCCCAGCAGGTAGTTGTTGACCCAGTAATTCCAGATCAGGTCGTTGGGGCGCATCCAGGCGAACACCTTGGCCATGTCGCGGCCTTCCAGCACGCCGGCCTGGTAGGAATGGCGCTTGGCCGCTTCCAGGGTCTGCTCGTCGACGAACAGCGCCACCTGGGTGTCCAGGGTGGTGTCCAGCACGCTCACCAGCAGGGTCAGGGCGTTGACCTTCTTCTCTCCCAGCGCCGCGTAGTGGCCGAGCAGCGCGGTGCAAGTGATGCCGCCGGAGCAGGCGCCGAGCATGTTGATGTCCTTGCTGCCGGTGATCGCCGTGACCACGTCCACCGCTTCCTTGAGCGCTTCGATATAGGTCGACAGGCCCCACTCGCGCTGGGCCTTGGTCGGGTTGCGCCAGCTGACGATAAACGTCTGCTGGCCGTTGCGCAGGCAGAAGCGCGCCAGGCTCTTCTCCGGGCTCAGGTCGAAGACATAGAATTTGTTGATCTGCGGCGGCACCACCAGCAATGGGCGCTCATGCACCTGCTCGGTGATTGGCTTGTACTGGATCAGCTCCAGCACGTCATTGCGAAACACCACGGCGCCTTCGGTGGTACCCAGGGTCTTGCCTACTTCAAAGGCGCCCATGTTGACCTGGCTCGGCATGCCGCCGTTGTGCACCATGTCCTTGGCCAGGTGCGACAGACCGTCGAGCAGGCTCTTGCCGCCGGTTTCAAAAAAGCGTTTGACCGCCGCCGGGTTGGCCGCGCTGTTGGTGGGGGCCATGGCTTCGGTCATCAGGTTGATCACGAAGTGGCCGCGGCTGATGTCCTGTGCAGACAGGTTGCTGTCGCCAATCCAGTCGTGCAGTTCCTTGCGCCACGCCAGGTAGGTTTGCAGGTAGCGTTTGTAGAGCGGGTTCTGGCTCCAGGCCGGGTCATGGAAGCGACGGTCGTCGCTCTCTGGCACCAGCGCGGATTTGCCGAACATCACATTCTTTAACTCGACGCCAAAATGCGCGACGTGTTTGACGCTGTGCAACGGTTGCTTGATGGCTTGGGTCAGCACCATCTTCGCCGAGGCGAGTAAATCCTTTTTGCGTAACGCGATGATCGGGTTCAGCCCCAGGGTGTTTTCCGAGGCCTGGCGTTTCAAGTCATCGTTGTTCTTGTTACTCATCTACGACGCTCCATTGTCCGGAAGACGAGTACCGGCTGGCGCTGCGCACCCAGTTTCGATACACAACACACCTCAGGTACTGCGACTCGGGTGACCGTTGATACCGCATCGTCAAATGCAGGGAACTTGCCAGTTCCATTGGTTACCCGAGTTTAATTTTTTTCGCAAGCGGGCCAATCGTTGACCACGCGACAGGGCATTCAAGCAAATGAAATTAGAAAATGCCCTCTAAAGCGCAAGAAGCCTTGGCTAGAGCATCAGCCGCACGACCGACTGACTCGGGTCGCGGGTTTTTCCGGCCGCCTTGAGCTCGGCAAGGTAATCGGCCCACAGCGCTTCCTGACGCACGGCCAGTTGGTAGAGGTAGTCCCAGGTGAACAGGCCGCTGTCATGCCCGTCGTCGAAGGTCAATTTCAGTGCGTACTGACCGGCCGGTTCTACCTTGGTCAATTTAACGTTGAGCTTGCCCAATTGCAGGATGGGTTTGCCGTGGCCCTGGACCTCGGCGGAGGGGGAGTGCACCCGCAGGAATTCGGCGGGTAGTTGGTAGGTTTCTTCGGGCCCGTAGGTGAGGCCGAGGGTATTGGAGGTTTTGTGCAGGTTTACTGCGGTAGGAAACTTGGCCATATGAGGTGCTCCTGAATAAACCGGCTTAAAAATGTGGGAGGGGCGGTGCAACGATTCGACTTGCTCCCGATTACAGTGTGTCAGTCAGCACATCTGATACTGATACACCGCCATCGGGAGCAAGTCGAATCGTCGCACCGCCCCTCCCACATTGAAGCAAAGCAGTTCGGTGTGAGGCTTACAGGATATACCGCGACAAGTCTTCGTTCTGCGCCAATTCACCCAGGTGGCTGTTGACGTAGTCGGCGTCGATCTTGATCGCTTCGCCATTCTGCGCCCCGGCCATGTCGCCGGCGCTGAAGGACACTTCCTCAAGCAAACGCTCAAGCAGCGTGTGCAGGCGACGGGCCCCGATGTTCTCGGTCTTTTCGTTGACCTGCCAGGCGATCTCCGCCAGGCGCTTGATGCCGTCCGCCTGGAACTCTATCCCCAGGCCTTCGGTTTTCAGCAACTCGCGGTATTGCTCGGTGAGCGATGCATGCGGCTCGCTGAGGATGCGTTCGAAGTCGCCCGGCGTCAGCGCCTTGAGCTCCACGCGGATCGGCAGGCGGCCTTGCAGCTCCGGCACCAGGTCGCTTGGCTTGCTCAGGTGGAACGCACCGGAGGCGATGAACAGGATATGGTCGGTCTTGACCATGCCCAGTTTAGTGTTCACGGTGCAGCCTTCGATCAGCGGCAACAGGTCACGCTGCACACCTTCACGGGACACGTCGACGCCGCCGGAATTGCCGCGCTTGGCCACCTTGTCGATCTCATCGATAAACACGATGCCATGCTGCTCGACCGCTTCCAGGGCCTTGGCCTTGAGTTCTTCCTCGTTGACCAGGCGCCCGGCTTCTTCGTCGCGCACCAGCTTCAGCGCCTCTTTCACCTTGAGCTTGCGGCTTTTCTTCTTGCCCTTGCCCATGTTGGCGAACAGGTTCTGCAACTGGCTGGTCATTTCTTCCATGCCGGGCGGCGCGGAGATGTCCACGCCAGATACTTCGGCGACTTCGATCTCGATTTCCTTGTCATCCAGCTGGCCTTCACGCAGGCGCTTGCGGAACAGCTGGCGGGTGTTGGAGTCCGACGACGGCGCGGCGTCTTCGTTAAAGCCCATGCGTGCCGGTGGCAGCAGGGCGTCGAGGATGCGTTCCTCGGCGGCGTCTTCGGCGCGGTGGCTGACCTTGGTCACTTCCTGTTCGCGCAGCATCTTCAGGGCGGCGTCGGCCAGGTCGCGGATGATCGACTCGACGTCACGGCCCACATAGCCGACTTCGGTGAACTTGGTCGCTTCGACCTTGATGAACGGGGCATTGGCCAGTTTGGCCAGGCGCCGGGCGATCTCGGTTTTACCGACACCGGTCGGGCCGATCATCAGGATGTTCTTGGGCGTCACTTCAACGCGCAGTTCTTCGGGCAGTTGCATCCGGCGCCAGCGGTTTCGCAGGGCGATGGCAACGGCGCGCTTGGCATCGTCCTGGCCGATGATATGGCGGTTGAGTTCGTGGACGATTTCGCGGGGAGTCATGGACATAGTGTTTGGCGGCCTCAAGCGGGAATAAGCCTACGGCTTATTCGGCGAGGTCCTGCTCCTCAATGGTCTGGTTGTGGTTGGTGAACACGCAGATATCGCCGGCGATGCCCAGGGCGGTCTCGACGATTTCACGGGCCGACAGGTCGGTTTTCTTCAACAACGCGCTGGCCGCCGCCTGTGCGTAGCCGCCGCCGGAGCCCATGGCGATCAGGCCATGCTCGGGCTCAACCACATCGCCGTTACCGGTGATGATCAGGGACGCGTCTTTGTTGGCCACGGCCAGCATGGCTTCCAGGCGGCTGAGGGAGCGATCGGTGCGCCATTCCTTGGCGAGTTCGACGGCGGCGCGCACGAGGTGGCCCTGGTGTTTCTCAAGCTGGCCTTCGAAACGCTCGAAGAGGGTGAAGGCGTCGGCGGTGGCGCCTGCGAAGCCGGCGAGTACCTGGCCGTGGTACAGGCGGCGCACTTTTTTCGCGTTGCCTTTCATCACGGTATTACCCAGGGAAACCTGGCCGTCGCCGCCCATGACGACTTTGCCGTGGCGACGTACTGAAACGATGGTGGTCAAGAGGAGAGTCTCCACGCAGCGGGGCGAAAATGCCCTGATGGAAACTGATATGGGGGTAGTGGGGGTGATTTCAAGCGTAGAGGGTTATGGCGGACGAGTGGTGTTTATCGGTCCGACACCTATTTAAGAACACTACAAAACCAAATGTGGGAGGGGGCTTGCTCCCGATTGCATTGGGTCAGCTACAGATAAGCTGACTGACCCACCGCTATCGGGGCAAGCCCCCTCCCACATTAGTCCTGCTGTGTCTTCTAAATCAGCGGCTCTGGCGTTGTTGTAGCAAAAGGTTGCTAAACCCGGCACCGGCCAATTGTTTCTGCGCCACGGTCAGTTGTTCACGGTTGCTGAACGGTCCCACCAGCACGCGATACCACGTCGCATCCTTGACCGTGCCGGACTCCACCGTCACCGACTGCCCCAGCAGAATGATCTGCGCCCGCACTCGATCTGCGTCCGCCTGTTTGGGGAACGAGCCCGCCTGCAGGAAGAACTTGGTCACCGGCGCCGCCTTGGTCTCTGCCACCGGTGGTGCTGGCGGCGGGGTAATCCCGGCCAGCGCCGCCTGGGCGCGGGCGGTGTCGATTTTCGCCGCTTCCGCCGGCGTCACCGGGGTGGTCGGTACCTGCGGCGTCGGCAGGGTTTTCTCCGGCACGGCGTCGGGCGGCACGATCACTTCCGATTCCGGCAGCAGCGTGTAGAAGTCATATTTCGGCTTCACCGGTGCGGTCGGGCTTGGCGCAGTCTTGTTGGCTTCGGCAATTTTGCTGGCTTTCTGCTGTTCCTGCTTGACCCGTTTGACGTCATCGCCCTGGCCCGGATCCAGCTTCATCAGAAACACCACAAACGCACCGACCGTGAGGCCGATAGCCATCCACAACCAGCCTGGGATCGGCTTCTTCGCCGGGGCCTGGTAGCGGCTGGCGCCGCGCTTGGGTGCAGGTTTTTTCTTGGCAGCCAACTTACATACGCTCCAGAGTTTCCAGGCCCAACAGTTCCAGGCCTTGCTTGAGGGTCCGTCCGGCCAGTGCGGCGAGGCGCAGGCGACTCTGCTTTTGGGCTTCGTCGTCGGCAGTGAGGATCGGGCAGTTCTCGTAGAAGCTGGAGAACAGGCCGGCGACTTCATACAGGTAGGTGCACAGGATATGCGGCGTGCCTTTCTCGCCGACGCTGTTCAACACTTCGCCCAATTGCGCCAGTTTGGCGGCCAATTCCTGTTCGTGGGGCGCATCCAGCACGATCCGGCCTTCGACTTCGCTGAAGTCCTTGCCCAGCTTGCGGAACACACCGGCCACGCGGGTGTAGGCGTACAGCAGGTACGGCGCGGTGTTGCCTTCGAAGTTGAGCATCAGTTCGAAGTTGAAGCTGTAGTCGCTGGTGCGGTGCTTGGACAGGTCAGCGTATTTGACTGCGCCGATGCCCACCACGCGGGCGATGTTGCGCAGGTCGGCCTCGGCCAGTTCCGGGTTCTTTTCCTTCACCAGGTTGTAGGCGCGGTCCTGGGCTTCGTTGAGCAGGTCGATCAGTTTGACCGTGCCACCGTCGCGGGTCTTGAACGGGCGGCCGTCGGCGCCGTTCATGGTGCCGAAGCCCATGTGCTCCATGTGCATCGGGTGGGTGACGAAGCCCGCACGGCGCGCCACTTCGAACACTTGCTGGAAGTGCAGGGCCTGGCGCTGGTCGACGAAGTACAACGCACGATCGGCCTTGAGCACGCCGCTGCGGTAACGCACGGCGGCCAGGTCGGTGGTGGCGTAGAGGTAGCCGCCATCGGCCTTGACGATGATCACCGGCAGCGGTTCGCCGTCGGCAGTCTTGAATTCTTCGAGGAACACGCACTGCGCGCCGTTGCTCTCGACCAGCAGGCCCTTGGCCTTGAGGTCGTTGACCACATTGATCAGGTCGTCGTTGTAGGCGCTTTCGCCCATTACGTCGGCCATGGTCAATTTAACGTTGAGCAGCTCGTAGATTTCCTGGCAATGGGACAGCGAGATATCGCGGAAGCGGTTCCACAGCGCCAGGCATTCGGCGTCGCCGGCTTGCAGCTTGACCACCAGGCCACGGGCGCGGTCGGCGAAGTCTTCGGATTCGTCAAAGCGCTTCTTGGCGGCGCGGTAGAAGTTCTCCAGGTCCGACAGCTCGTTGCTGGTGATCGGGTTCTCTTGCAGGTACGCCATCAGCATGCCGAACTGGGTGCCCCAGTCGCCGACGTGGTTCTGGCGGATCACGCTGTCGCCGAGAAACTCCAGCACCCGCGCCACGCCGTCGCCGATGATGGTGGAACGCAGGTGACCCACGTGCATCTCTTTGGCCAGGTTCGGCGCCGACAGGTCGACGACCACGCGCTGCGCTTCGCCGGCCTTGCGCGCGCCGATTTTGGCGTCGGCCAGGGCGGCGTCCAGGCGCGACGCCAGGGCCTGGGTGTTCTGGAAGAAGTTGATAAAGCCAGGGCCGGCGATTTCGGCCTTGGTCACACTCTCGTCGGCCGGCAGTGCGGCAATGATTTTTTCCGCCAGGTCGCGCGGCTTCATGCCGGCCGGCTTGGACAGCATCATCGCGATATTGCTGGCGAAGTCACCGTGGGTCTTGTCGCGGGTGTTTTCCACCTGGATCGCCGGCGTCAGGCCTTCAGGCAACACACCTTCGTTGACGAGATGGGTGAGGGCTTGTTGGATCAGCTGGCGAATGGTGTCTTTCATGGTGTTCTCTTTCGACCGCAAGCGGCGGCGCGCGATGCGCAGGTGGAAAAACTGGGCATTATCCGTGGCGAGGGCGGGCTTGCCAACCTTCGTCGGATCTCTACAGACGATTAACCTGTGGCGAGGGAGCTTGCTCCCGCTGGAGTGCGAAGCGCTCCCAAAAACTTGGGGCCGCTACGCAGCCCAGCGGGAGCAAGCTCCCTCGCCACAGGGAAATTCAATACAAATCTACCGGGTCCACATCCAACGACCATCGCACCTGTCGCCCGCTGGGCATTTGCTCCAGAGCAAGCAACCAGCTACTTAATAACCGATGCAGCGGCGCACGCGAGGTGGCTTGTAAAAGTAGCTGAGCGCGGTAGCGCCCGGCGCGGCGTTCCATGGGCGCGGGTACCGGGCCGAGGAGTTCGATGCCGCTCAGACCCAGTTCGCCGAGCAAACGTTCGGCGGCGCTGCATGCTTCATCCAGGAACGCTTCGGCTTGCCCGGGTTTATGGGCTTCGGCGCGCAGCAAGGCCAGGTGGGAAAAGGGTGGCAGGCCCGCGGCACGGCGTTCGCTCAATGCCTGTTCGGCGAAGGCAAAGTAGCCCTGTTCGGTCAGTTGGATCAGCAGCGGGTGGTCGGCCAGGTGCGTCTGGATAATCACCTTGCCCGGCTCTTCGGCACGCCCGGCACGCCCGGCGACTTGCACGATCAACTGCGCCATGCGCTCGCTGGCGCGGAAGTCGCCGGAGAACAGGCCGCCGTCGGCATCCAGGATCGACACCAGCGTCACCCGGGGAAAGTGGTGCCCTTTGGCGAGCATCTGCGTGCCCACCAATATGCACGGTTGGCCTTTCTGGATAGTGGCGAACAGTTGGTTCATCGCATCCTTGCGCGAAGTGCTGTCGCGGTCGACCCGCAGCACCGGGTAATCCGGAAACAGAATGCCCAGGCGCTCTTCGGCGCGCTCGGTGCCCGCGCCAACCGGGCGCAGGTCGACCTTGCCGCACTGCGGGCAGTGGCGGGGCACGCGCTCCACATGGCCACAGTGATGGCAGCGCAACTCGCCGTAGCGTTGGTGCACGGTCATGCGCGCGTCGCAGCGCTCGCATTCGGACATCCAGCCACAGTCATGGCACAGCAGCGTCGGCGCAAAGCCGCGACGGTTGAGAAATACCAGGACTTGCTGGCCGGCGGCGAGGGTCTGGCCGATGGCCTGTTGCATCGGCCCGGAAATACCGCTGTCCAGCGGACGGCTTTTTACGTCCAGGCGCAGGAAGCGAGGTTGTTTGGCGCCGCCGGCGCGCTCATTCAGGCGTAGGAGCCCGTAACGGCCGGTGTAGGCGTTGTGCAGGCTCTCCAGGGATGGCGTGGCCGAACCCAGCACAATCGGGATGTCTTCCTGGCGGGCGCGCACCAGCGCCAGGTCGCGGGCATGGTAGCGCAGGCCTTCCTGCTGCTTATAAGAACCGTCGTGTTCTTCATCGATGATGATCAGCCCGGGATTTTTCATCGGGGTGAACAGCGCCGAGCGGGTGCCGATAATAATGTCGGCCTCGCCATCGCGTGCCGCCAACCACGACTCCAGGCGCTCGCGGTCGTTGACCGCCGAGTGCACCAGCGCGATGCGCGCATTGAAGCGCTGCTCGAAGCGCGCCAGGGTTTGCGGGCCGAGGTTGATCTCGGGGATCAGCACCAGCGCCTGTTTGCCGGCCTGCAAGGTTTCGCGGATCAACTGCAAATACACTTCGGTCTTGCCGCTGCCGGTGACGCCCGCCAGCAGGAACGCGTGGAAACTGTCGAAACCTGCGCGAATCGCCTCATACGCGGCGCGTTGCTCGGGGTTCAGCGGTAACTCCGGCTGGGCCAGCCAATGTTCGTGGCGCGGATCGGGAGCATGCTTGCGAATTTCAACCTGTACCAAGCCCTTGGCCAGCAGCAGGTCGAGGCTGTCTTTGCTCAGCATCAGCTTGCTCAACAGCTGATGCGCCACGCCGTGAGGGTGCTGGGCCAGGGTGGCCAGGGCTTCACGCTGGCGCGGGGCACGGGCGATGCGCGGGTCATCGAGGCTGGCGCCGGGCACGCTCGACCAGAACCGTTCCTGACGCGCTTCGGCCAGCTCGCCCTGGCGCAGCAGTACCGGCAGGGCCCAGCTCAAGGTGTCGCCGAGGCTGTGCTGGTAATACTGAGCCGTCCACAGGCACAGCTTGAACAGCGCGGGCGGCAGGGGGGGCGTGGCGTCGAGCATGGCCAGGGCGGGCTTGAGTTTATCGGCGGGCACTTCGCTGTGGTCGGCGACTTCGATCAGGATGCCGATCATTTCCCGTCGGCCAAACGGCACGCGCACGCGCATGCCCGGCTGCAATTGCGCCCGCAGCACGCCGGCCGGGGCCCGGTAATCGAACAGGCGGCGCAGGGGCGAAGGCAGGGCTAGGCGCAAAATGGCGTCGGGCACGCGGGGAGATCTCATAGTAAAGACAGGGGTGGCGCAGGGGCGCGAGACTAGCAGACGAGGGGAGTGTTGGGTATGCCACGGTTTTCTGATGAAAGGTGCTTTTATGTGGATACGAGAGAGGTGTCGCCGCTTGCGCGATTGAAAAGGTCTGGTAGAATCCGCGGCCTAATTACGTGCGGTATTCGACAATAGTGTCGAGTGGCGGCACGCTAGCCCGAGGAAGTGCCATGAAAGCCGATATCCATCCAGCGTACGAAACCATCGAAGTTACCTGCAGCTGCGGCAACAAGTTCGAAACTCGCTCGAACCTGTGCAAGCCACTGGGTACTGACGTATGCAACGAGTGCCACCCGTTCTACACCGGTAAGCAGAAGACTCTGGACACCGGCGGCCGCGTACAGCGCTTCGCAGATCGCTTCGGTGCTTTCGGCAAGAAGCCGGCTGCTGCTACTCCAGCAGAGTAAGGCTCGAAAGCCTTATGGGCTTTTGCCAGCTGTTAAAAAAGGCGTCCCTTGCGGGCGCCTTTTTTGTGCGTGCGCCAGGCATGGCGCGTTGCGCGTAAGCGCAACCAGCTTGGCTGTGGTGGCCACGCTGGTGACTTGGAGGTGAAAGTCCTCTACACACCCGGCAAGGGGAAGTGTTAGCCAGAGGCAAGGGTGTCGCGGGTGACTGCGAATCTGAAGGAAGCCCGAGGCAAAATGCTGGCCTGACGAACAGGAAGCGGATAGAGGCGGCGTAGCGGGGTAAGACGGCGCAAATCGTTAAAGCCCAATACTTGCACGGAACGCTACGACGTAGATCCGACAGGCATAAGCAGGAAGGTCGCGCGAATTACCCTGGGAGATCTGTAGGTTTGCCACTGTGCTACCGGGCGTCGAGAGGCGACGGGATGAACCTGCAGAAGTCAGCCGAGGCCGTAGTAAGTGACGAATAACCACGTCATCAAGGGCTGAACAGGTTATGCCGCCGGTAGGCGTCAGAGTCTCGTTGAATACCGAAATGCAGAAATTTCTCCCAGAGAAAACTGTTACTCCGAGTTCCGGACAGTATCCGAGGATGACGGCTGACAGCGCAGAGGTATCGGCGGCGTCTGTGGCGCGGACGAAAGCGGAGCCGGACACGCTGATGGCGCGGGTGCTCGCACCCGTCAACCTCAAGCGTGCGTATCACCGTGTGGTCAGCAACAAGGGCGCGCCGGGTGCCGATGGCATGACGGTCGAGCAATTGGCGGACTACACGAATCAGTATTGGCCGATCCTCAAGGCTCGGTTGCTGGCCGGTGAGTATCACCCGCAAGGTGTACGCGCCGTTGAAATCCCCAAGCCCAAGGGAGGAACGCGACAGCTGGGCATTCCCAGTGTAGTGGACCGCCTGATCCAGCAGGCTTTGCTGCAACAGCTCACACCGATCTTCGACCCTCTGTTCTCGGATTACAGCTACGGCTTTCGTCCGGGCAGAAGCGCTCACCAAGCTATCGAAACAGCTCGCGCCCATGTGGCGGCGGGGAACCGCTGGTGCGTGGAGCTTGATCTTGAGAAGTTCTTTGATCGAGTCAACCACGATGTATTGATGGCCTGCATCGAACGTCAAGTCGAAGACAAGCGAGTGCTCAGGCTGATCCGTCGCTACCTCGAGGCTGGAGTCATGTCGGGTGGGATCGCCAGCCGACGGCAGGAGGGGACGCCGCAAGGCGGTCCGCTCTCGCCGTTGTTGTCGAATATCCTGCTCAACGAACTCGACCGTGAACTGGAACGACGGGGCCACCGCTTTGTACGCTATGCCGACGACGCGAACATTTATGTGCGTAGTCGTCGCGCAGGCGAGCGTGTGCTGGCCGGGGTTGAACGCTTCCTGAATCAACACCTGAAATTGACGTTGAATCAGGAAAAGAGCCGTGTGGCACGGCCCTGGGCCTGTGACTACTTGGGTTATGGGATGAGCTGGCACCAACAGCCGAGACTAAGAGTGGCGACGATGAGCCTGGATCGCCTACGCGATCGGCTCAGAGCACTGCTGCGTAAAGCCCGGGGCCACAAGATGGCTAACGTCATTGAGCGGATCAACCCGGTGCTGCGTGGTTGGGCGGGTTACTTCAAGCTCAGCCAGAGCAGGAAACCACTCGAAGAATTGGACGGTTGGGTAAGACGTAAGCTTCGATGTGTCGTCTGGCGTCAATGGAAGCGGCCCTCTACGAGGGCGCGCAACCTGATGCGCCTGGGGATCCATGAAGGACGTGCTTGCACATCAGCGTTCAATGGCAGAGGTCCTTGGTGGAACTCGGGAGCGTCACATATGAATCAGGCGCTGCCGAAGAAACTGTGGAACCAGCTCGGACTGGTCTCGATACTCGATACGATCAACGGCTTATCCGCATGACCTGAACCGCCGTATACGGAACCGTACGTACGGTGGTGTGAGAGGACGGCGGATGTAAATCCGCCTCCTACTCGATCCGCGATTTGGCTGTCGGCCGCCCAGGCCGAAGTATTTTGCCCCGCGCCTGCTGGCCTGGCCCAGGTCGAGGTGCAGCGGGTGGTGGATGGCGACACGGTGCGCCTCAAGGATGGCCGCAGTGTGCGCATGATCGGGCTCAATGCGCCGGAAACCGGCAAGAAAGGCCGTACCGACGAGCCTTTTGCCGTCGCCGCCCGCCAGCGTCTGCAGGCGTTGGTGCAGGCCAGCGGCGGTCGCGTGGGATTGTTGCCGGGGCGGGAGCGCCAGGATCACTACGGGCGCACCCTGGCCCACCTTTATGGCGCCGATGGCGAGAACCTGGAGGCGCAATTGCTGGCCGAAGGCCTGGGATTCCAGGTCGGCGTCGCTCCCAATGTCGACCTCGCCACCTGCCAGCAGGCCGCTGAAGACAGCGCCCGCTCGGCGCGCCTGGGCGTATGGCGGCAATCGCCGGTGCAATCCGTGGCGCAGTTGCGCCAATCCGGCTTTGCCCTGGTCAGCGGCCGTGTGAGCCGTATCGAACGTAATCGCGGCGGAATCTGGATCGAATTGCAGGGCGCAGTGGTATTGCGCATTGCGCCCGACCTGGCCCGTCAATTCGATAGCAGCCTGCTCAATGGTCTGCAAGGCAAGAAAGTCGAGGCGCGTGGCTGGGTGCAAGATCGCGCCAAACGCGGTGGCCGCAAAAGCGACCAGGCGCGTTGGTTGCTGCCGCTGACGGATCCCGGCATGCTCAAATCGATAGATGAATAAAAAATTGTAGACATTTTTTTATTCGATTGTGAACAGTTGAGCCCTTGTATCCCGTGGCCTTAGACCAAAGTACGGCGCTGCGGGGCCTTGACACCTGTGACTGCCCAGTCTTGTAGGGGCTTTACGACACGCGTATCCTCGGCGGTCCGTCGACCAACAGTAAAAGCGGAATGCCGATATGTCTGATTTGAAAACTGCCGCTCTCGAATATCATGCCCATCCTCGTCCAGGTAAGCTGAGTGTAGAGCTCACCAAAGCCACTGCCACTGCTCGCGACCTGTCGCTGGCCTACAGCCCTGGTGTTGCCGAGCCCGTACGCGAAATCGCCCGCGATCCAGAACTGGCGTACAAGTACACCGGCAAAGGCAACCTGGTTGCAGTGATTTCCGATGGCACCGCGATTCTCGGCCTGGGCAACCTCGGCCCATTGGCGTCCAAGCCAGTCATGGAAGGTAAAGGCGTGCTGTTCAAGCGCTTCGCCGGCATTGACGTTTTCGACATCGAAGTCGACTCCGAAAGCCCACAGGCTTTCATCGACACCGTCAAGCGCATCTCCATCACCTTCGGTGGCATCAACCTGGAAGACATCAAGGCACCTGAGTGCTTTGAGATCGAAAAGGCCCTGATCGAGCAGTGCGACATTCCGGTATTCCACGATGACCAGCACGGTACTGCAATCGTTACCGCCGCCGGCATGATCAACGCACTGGAAATCGCCGGCAAAACCCTGGCTGACGCCAAGATCGTCTGCCTGGGCGCCGGTGCTGCCGCGATCTCCTGCATGAAGCTGATCGTGAGCATGGGCGCCAAGCTTGAGAACATCTACATGGTCGACAGCAAGGGCGTGATCCAGTCCGAGCGTACCGATCTGAACCAGTACAAGGCGATGTTTGCCCACCCGTCGTCCAAGCGCACCCTGGCTGATGCCCTCAACGGTGCAGACGTGTTCGTCGGCCTGTCCGGCCCGAACCTGCTCAGCGCCGAAGGCCTGAAGTCCATGGCGGCCAACCCGATCGTGTTCGCCTGCTCCAACCCTGATCCGGAAATCGCCCCGGAACTGGCCCACGCCACCCGCGACGACGTGATCATGGCCACCGGCCGCTCGGACTACCCGAACCAGGTCAACAACGTTCTGGGCTTCCCGTTCATCTTCCGTGGTGCCCTGGACGTTCGCGCCAAGCGTATCAACGAAGAGATGAAAGTCGCTGCCGCCAATGCCCTGCGCGAACTGGCCAAGCTGCCGGTGCCACAGGACGTGTGCGACGCCTACGGTGGCGCCAAGCTGGAATTCGGTCGTGAGTACATTATTCCGAAACCGATGGATAAGCGCCTGATCACCCTGATCTCCGACGCCGTGGCCAAAGCCGCGATCGAGACCGGTGTGGCCACCCTGCCGTATCCGAAGAACTACCCGCTGCAAAGCGTGGATGATGTGTTCAACGGCTAAGCCGTAGACCCATAAAAAAACCCGGCTCGGAACGCCGGGTTTTTTTATGGGGAGTTTCAAGCTGCAAGCGGCAAGTTCAAGAGCAGCACATCACCGCTCTCAACTTGCCGCTTGTAGCTGACAGCTTGCCGCTCTCTAAAAGAGATCGATCGGCGCGGCCTCGTCCGCCGGCAACGGGCTGCCCGGTACCGCGCCATTGCCCAATTCATTGACCGACGGCGGCGTGTCTTCGCTCTTGAACAGTTCGAAGTACGCGTTCGGCGTGCTTGGAGAGGCTGCACGGCCACTCACCGGGTCGATTCGCAGGCTGAGGATGCCTTCCGGCTCCGGCTGAGTGTGCAGCGGCTTGTCCTTCAGGGCTGCGCCCATGTAGCTCATCCAGATCGGCAGTGCGACGGTGCCACCGAATTCACGGCGGCCGAGGCTTTCCGGCTGGTCGTAACCGGTCCACACGGTGGTCACGTAGTCGGCGTTGTAGCCGGAGAACCAGGCGTCCTTGGATTCGTTGGTGGTACCGGTCTTGCCTGCGATATCCGCGCGGCCAAGGGCCAGGGCGCGGCGGCCGGTGCCTTTCTTGATCACGTCTTCAAGGATGCTGTTGAGGATATACGTCGTGCGGCCATCCACAATGCGCTCGGCAACGGCCGGTGCTTGCGGTTCGGTCGGGGCGGCCGCTGTGGTCGGCGCGGTACCTGGCGTCGGCTCAATGGTAATGCCGCCATTGCTCGGCGCCGCCAGGCCATCGGTGGCCGCCATGCCGTTGACCACATCGCCCGGCACCCGTGGCGGGTTGGCGGTGAACAGGGTATCGCCGTTGCGGCTTTCGATCTTGTCGATCAGGTACGGCGAGATCTTGTAGCCGCCGTTGGCAAAGGTGCTCCAGCCGGTGGCGATTTCCATCGGCGTGAGCGTCGCGGTGCCCAGGGCCAGCGACAGGTTCGGCGGCAGGTCCGACTTGGCGAAGCCAAAGCGCGTGATGTAGTCGATGGTCTTGCCTACGCCCATCGCTTGCAGCAGGCGGATCGACACCAGGTTACGCGACTTGTACAGCGCCTCGCGGATGCGGATCGGGCCGAGGAAGGTGTTGGTGTCGTTCTTCGGACGCCAGACCTTGTCCAGGTACTCATCGACAAACACGATGGGTGCATCGTTGACCAGGCTGGCGGCGGTGTAGCCGTTATCCAGCGCCGCGCTGTAAATGAACGGCTTGAAGCTCGAACCCGGCTGGCGCTTGGCCTGGGTGGCGCGGTTGTAGTTGCTCTGCTCGAAAGCGAAGCCGCCGACCAGGGCACGGATCGCACCATTTTGCGGGTCGAGGGAGACCAGTGCGCTCTGGGCCATTGGCACCTGGCTGAATTTGAGGCTGTCGTCCTTCTGGCGTTGCACGCGGATCAAGTCACCCACTTGGGCGACGTCAGCCGGCTGCTTGGGCATCGGGCCCATGCTGTTGGTGTTCAGGAAGGGGCGGGCCCACTTCATGCTGTCCCAGGCCACACGGGCTTCGCCGGTGCGGGTGAGTACTTGCACGCCGTCTTTGTTCACCTGGGTCACGATGGCCGGCTCCAGGCCACTGATTGCGCGCTGCTTGCCCAGTTCGGCGGTCCAGGCGCTGAGGGTCTTGCCCGGCAGGCGTGATTCCGGGCCGCGATAACCGTGACGCTGATCGTAGGCGATCAGGCCGGAATGCACCGATTCATTGGCGATTTCCTGCAGGTTGCTCGGAACGGTGGTGGTCACACGGAAGCCTTCGGTGTAGGCGTCGCTGCCATAGCGGCCGACCATTTCGGCGCGGGCCATTTCAGCGATATACGGCGCGTTCACTTCCGGCGTCGGAACGTGATAGCTGGCATTCAACGGCTCGGCCACGGCACTTTCATAGGCGGCCTGGTCGATCTTGCCCAGCTTGTACATGCGCCCCAGGATCCAGTCGCGCCGCTCTTTGCTGCGCGCCGGGTTGGCCAGGGGGTTGAAGCGCGAAGGGGCCTTGGGCAGGCCGGCGATCATCGCCATCTGCGCCAGGCTGGCGTCGCGAATGGACTTGCCGTAGTACACCTGGGA
Source organism: Pseudomonas sp. FP597 (assembly GCF_030687435.1). Classification (NCBI taxonomy): domain Bacteria; kingdom Pseudomonadati; phylum Pseudomonadota; class Gammaproteobacteria; order Pseudomonadales; family Pseudomonadaceae; genus Pseudomonas; species Pseudomonas sp. FP597. Next base: position 500,058 of record NZ_CP117432.1, read on the forward strand.
TGCGGCTTCGATGCCATAGGCGCGGTTACCCAGGTAGATCTTGTTGACGTACAGCTCAAGGATCTCGTCCTTGGTCAGCTGGCGTTCGATCTGCAGGGCCAGCAGGATCTCGGTGGCTTTGCGCGAAAAACTGCGCTCGCTGGTGAGGAAGAAGTTCTTCGCCACCTGCATGGTGATGGTGCTGCCACCGGACTGGATGTGTCCGCTCTTTACCAACTGCGTGGCGGCGCGCACCAGGCTGCTGGGGTCGACGCCATAGTGGTTGGCGAAATTATCATCTTCGGCCGACAGCAGGGCGCTGATGAAATTGGGCGGAATGTCGGCAAAACGGATCGGTGTGCGGCGCATTTCGCCGAACTCCGCGATCAGCTTTTCATCGCTGCTGTAGACCCGCAAAGGAATCTGCAACTGGATACTTCTAAGGGCCTCTACCGAGGGCAAACCCGGACTAAGGTAGAGGTAGGCCCCGCTGAGCACGAGCAGCAGCCCGCAGACGATGGCGACAATGGAGTACCCGAAAAACTTCAGCAGACGAATCAAGGCTTTTGGATTTCCAGAGAAAAGAATGGGTTAGGCGTCGGGGCATGCATGGCGAACGATGGATCAACCCGAGCTGCAGATAAAAAGCGGGAAAAAACGCTGGGCATTAAAGCATTTTCGGCTCGGGGCGTCATGCATGGCTCCCCGACATGTCGACCGAATGCACGGTGCCGGCGGCAATCAGGCGGTATGACAGGGAAAGGGTTAGGGAGTTTTATGGTAAAGGGATTTTTCAGGCGAAAAGCCGATACCTTGCTGGGTATCGACATCAATGACACCAGCCTCAAACTGGTCGAACTCGGGCGTTCAGCTGCGGGTTACAGCATCCAGGCCTATGCGACGCAGGATCTGCCGGCCCATGCGGTGGTCGACGGCGCAGTGCTCGACATCGACGGGGTGGCGCGCGCGCTGACCGCTGCTTTGTCGAGGCTGCAAAGCCCGGCGCGTGGTGCGGCGGTAGCGGTAACGGGGCCTTCGGTCATCACGCGAGTGGTCGAACTGCAGGCTGGGCTCAATGACGACGAGATGGCCTGGGTGATCCAGATGGAGGCTGAGCAATACATTCCTTACGCGTTGGATGACGTGGCCATCGACTTCCAGGTACAAGGACGCTGCGCCCAAAACCCGGCGCGGGTCGAGGTATTGCTGGCGGCCTGCCTGAAGGCACAGGTCGAATCCCGCGAGGCGGTTTTGGCGCTGGCGGGGCTGGTGCCGCGGGTGGTCGACATTGAAGCGTTTGCATTGGCGCGCGCGAGCGGTCAGGATTTCGTCAGCTTCACGCCGGGCCGTCGAGTTGATAGCGCACAGTGGGCCGTGGATATACAAGGGATGGGAGTTGCGTGCGGGCTGGCCCTGAGGAGTTTCGCTTGAAGACACGAATCAATCTTTTGCCCTGGCGCCAGGCGCTGGCGGAGCGGCGGCGCAAGTACTTTCTGGCGTTGTTGCTGGCGTTCGCCTGTGTGGCGCTGGCGGCGGTGTGGCTGGCGGACCAGGTGATCGATCGGGCGATTGACCGGCAAGTGACGCGCAACGACCATTTGGACAGAGGGGTCGCCACGCAGGACCAGCGCATCAAGACCATCGATGACTTGCAGGAGCAGAGCCAGCAACTGGCCGAGCGCATGAAGGTCGTGCAGGATCTGCACGATGCCCGCTCCTCCGGTGCCCAGCTGTTGGATCAATTGGCGCGAGCGGTACCCGATGGCGTGCATCTGCACGAAGTGGTGGCCAAGGGCGACACGCTGAGTATCAGCGGCAGTGCCGAATCCAGCCAGGATATCGCGCAGCTGATGCGCCGCCTGGAAACTGCGCAGGGGCCAGGTGCCGCCCAGCTGCGGCATGTCCGAACCGAAGCGGCGCGCGGCGGCAATGAATTCCAACTGATGGTGCGCCATGGAGAATCCGCCGAGGCCCAGCCATGAGCCTGCCCAGGCTCTACTTTTCCGCGCTTGCTCACAACGCTGCACAATGGCCCTTGCCCGGCAAGGTTCTGGCCGGCTGTGCGCTGGCCGGCCTGGTGCTGCTGGTGGGTGATCTGGCGTACCTGAGCCCTGCGCGCGAGCGCTTGCACCAGGCACAAGCGCGGGAAATGACGCTGCAGCGCCAACTCGCGGAAAAAACGCTCCAGGCGGCGGGTCTGGAGGCGCTGACTCGTCAGCTACAGCTGATGCAGGGGAAGTCCGACGGGCTGTTGCAGCAGTTGCCCGGCAGGTCCGAAATGCCTCGTCTGCTCGAAGACATCGCGCGGTTGGCGTTGGCCAATGGCGTAGTGGTCGAAAGTGTCACGCCGCTGGATGAGCAGCCTCGGGCGCTGTACGTCGAGCAACCCGTGCAGGTCAACGCTACCGGCTCCTATCACGACCTGGCAATGTTCGTCAGCGGCCTGGGTGGTCTTTCCCGGATCGCCACGGTGCATGACGTTGCCCTGCGCACTGAGGGCACGTTGCTTCGGCTTGAACTGGTGGCCAAGACCTATTGGCATACGCAACCGGTTGCCCGGCTGGGCGAGCCGGCCATGCAGGGGCAGCGCTTTGTCTATGCGGCTGGCGGTCTGCGTGACCCGTTCCAGCCACTTGCCCTGCAGGTGGTGCATGCCCTTGGGCGGCCGGCCCGCGCGCCGGATCTCTCGCGTACGCGTGGAGCCCTGGAAAACCTGGCGGTGGACCGTTTCCAAATGGTCGGCACGCTGTCACGTGGGGCGCGCGCCTATGCACTGTTGCGCGCGGCATCAACGGTACACCGCCTGGCGGTCGGTGATTATCTGGGGCCTGATCATGGCCGCGTCACCGCCATTCATGATGGCCATATCGAACTGGTCGAATCGTTTCCCGATGAACAGGGCGCATGGCTGGAGCGCTCGCGAATCCTCGTGTTAAACGTCAACTCTTAACGGAATCAAGCAAATGAAAAGGACTTTCCTGTCCTTCGGTGTGGCGCTATGGATAGCGTTCACGGCACCGATGGCTGCCGCTGTGCCCAATCGTGTGGATCTGATCCAACTGCCGGCCCCCGGCCGTGCGATGTCGGACGGCTATACCGGCGACACATTGAATCTCAATTTCCAGAACATCGAGTTGCGCGCCGTATTGCAACAGATTGCCGATGTCGCGGGCCTCAACCTGGTGGCCAGCGATGATGTGCAGGGGACGATCACCTTGCGTCTGAAGGACGTGCCCTGGGACCAGGCGCTGGATCTGGTGCTGCAGGCCAAGGGCCTGGATAAACGGGTGAAGGCCGGTGTCTTGCTGGTGGCGCCCGCCGAGGAACTGGCCGCTCGCGAACTGCTGACATTGGAAGCACGCAAGCAGATGGCCGACCTGGCGCCGTTGCGCCGGGAGCTGTTGCAGGTCAACTACGCCAAGGCGGCGGACCTGGCCAAGCTGTTTCAGTCGATGACAGGGTTTGAAGGCGCCACCGACGAACGCGGCTCGGTGGCGGTGGATGACCGCACCAACAACATCATCGCCTACCAGACCAGTGAGCGGCTTGAGGAGCTGCGGCGGATAGTGGCGCAACTGGATATCCCCGTGCGCCAGGTGATGATCGAGGCGCGGATCGTCGAGGCCAATGTCGACTATGACAAAAGCCTGGGCGCACGCTGGGGCGGCGCGATCAACCGTGGCAACTGGGCCGCCGGCGGTATCCGCAAGCCTGTGCCGGACGGTGAGGCGCCGCCGGAAAACCTGCCCAGCTCGCCGTTTGTCGACCTGGGTTCGCTCACCGGCACCTCCGGCCTGGGCATTGCCTACATCACTGACAACCTGCTGCTGGACTTGGAACTGACGGCCATGGAGAAAACCGGCAACGGTGAAATCGTCTCGCAGCCCAAGGTGGTCACCTCCGACAAGGAGACCGCACGCATCCTCAAGGGCACCGAAATTCCCTATCAGGAGTCCACCTCCCAGGGCGCCACCTCCGTGTCGTTCAAGGAGGCCTCGCTGTCCCTGGAGGTTACCCCGCAAATCACCCCAGACAACCATGTGATCATGGTGGTCAAAGTCACCAAGGATGAGCCTGACTACCTGAACAAACTCAACGATGTGCCGCCGATCAAGAAAAACGAGGTCAACGCCAAGGTGCTGGTCAAGGATGGCGAAACCATCGTCATCGGCGGGGTTTTCTCCAATACCCAGAGCAAAGTGGTAGATAAAGTGCCATTTTTGGGCGATGTGCCGTATCTTGGCCGCCTTTTCCGGCGCAATGTGCTGGCGGAGAAAAAATCCGAGCTGCTGGTATTCCTGACTCCGCGTATCATGAATAACCAGGCGATTGCTGTGAGTCGTTGATTCTGTGCGAAATTTGATTCTTGTAGGGCCGATGGGGGCTGGAAAAAGCACCATCGGCCGTTTGCTGGCCAAAGAGTTGCGCCTGCCGTTCAAAGATTCCGACAAGGAAATTGAATTGCGCACGGGTGCCAATATCCCATGGATCTTCGATAAAGAAGGCGAACTGGGCTTTCGTGACCGCGAGCAGGCGATGATCGCCGAGCTGTGCGGCTGCGACGGCGTAGTATTGGCCACTGGCGGTGGCGCGGTAATGCGCGATGAAAACCGTCGGGCGCTGCATGCCGGCGGACGGGTGGTCTACCTGCATGCGTCGGTCGAACAACAGGTGGGCCGCACCGCCCGTGATCGCAATCGCCCGTTGTTGCGCACGGCCAACCCGGAAAAAACCTTGCGCGACCTGCTGGCGTTGCGCGATCCGCTGTATCGGGAAATCGCCGATCTGGTGGTGGAAACCGATGAGCGGCCGCCCCGGATGGTGGTTCTCGATATCCTCGAGCGTCTGCAACGGCTGCCACCCCGTTAAAGCCAGGCCCGAAATGCGCTATTCTCGGCGGCGCGCCATGACCCTGTGAGGTGTGGCGTAGAGCCATCAGGCAGCGGACGTTGCCGACCGTCAACTATCTCTAACGCGGGGACACATGCAGACACTTAAGGTCGATCTAGGCGAGCGTAGCTACCCGATCCACATTGGCGAAGGTCTGCTGGACCAGCCCGAGTTGTTGGCGCCGCACATTGCCGGGCGACAAGTGGCGATCATTTCCAATGAAACGGTCGCGCCACTGTATCTTGAGCGTTTGAGTCGCAGCCTGGCGGCCTACTCGGTGATCTCCGTGATTTTGCCCGACGGCGAAGCCCACAAGAACTGGGAAACCCTGCAACTGATTTTTGATGGCCTGCTGACGGCACGTCATGACCGGCGTACCACTGTGATCGCCCTAGGCGGCGGTGTGATCGGCGACATGGCCGGTTTTGCGGCGGCTTGCTACCAGCGTGGCGTAGACTTTATCCAGGTGCCGACCACCCTGCTGTCCCAGGTCGATTCGTCGGTGGGCGGCAAGACCGGCATCAACCACCCGCTGGGCAAGAACATGGTCGGTGCGTTCTACCAGCCGCAGGCCGTGCTGATCGACACCGCGACCCTCAACACCCTGCCACCGCGCGAGCTGTCGGCCGGTCTGGCGGAAGTCATCAAGTACGGGCTGATCTGCGATGAGCCGTTCCTGACCTGGCTCGAAGAGCACGTGGATGCGCTGCGCAACCTCGACCAGGCGGCGCTGACCGAAGCCATTTCCCGCTCCTGCGCCGCCAAGGCGCTGGTGGTGAATGCAGACGAACGGGAGTCCGGCGTGCGGGCTACCCTGAACCTGGGGCATACCTTCGGCCATGCGATCGAAACGCACATGGGCTATGGTGTGTGGTTGCATGGTGAGGCCGTGGCGGCTGGCACGGTGATGGCATTGGAGATGTCGCACCGCCTGGGCTGGATCAGTGCCCAGGAGCGTGATCGTGGTATCCGCCTGTTCCAGCGCGCCGGCTTGCCGGTTATTCCGCCGCAGGAGATGACCGAGGCGGACTTCCTCGAGCATATGGCGATAGACAAGAAAGTGATCGACGGTCGACTGCGACTGGTGTTGCTGCGCCACATGGGCGAAGCGGTGGTGACCGACGATTATCCGAAAGAGATTTTACAGGCCACGCTGGGAGCGGATTACCGCGCCCTGGCCCAGCTTAAAGGTTAATAAGATCGCGATGACTAGTTTGCATGCCGACGAGGCGTTCCTCGGCCATTACCACCTGAGCCACGACCCTTTTGCGCCACGGGTGCCTGGCTTCAAATTTTTCCCGGCCCAGCGCAAGCCAGTGCTGGGGCAACTGCATCACCTGGCGCGCTACAGCCAATTGCTGCTGGTTGTGACCGGTCCGCTGGGCAGCGGCAAGACCTTGCTGCGCCAGGCCCTGGTGGCCAGCACCAACAAGCAGTCAGTACAGAGCGTGGTGGTGTCGGCCCGTGGCGTCGGTGATGCGGCGGGCGTATTGGGCCAGGTTGCCCAGGCTCTGGATGTGGCCAATGCCGAGCCGAATGCGATCCTCAAGCAAGTGGTGCAACTGGGCCTGACCGGCCAGGAAGTCTACCTGCTGGTGGATGACGCCGAGCAGCTCGACGAATCGGCCCTGGAAGCGCTGCTGGCGCTGGCGGCGGGTACGCCCGAAGGCCGTCCGCACGTATTCCTGTTCGGTGAATCATCGCTGATCGCCGATCTTGAGCAATTGAGCGGCGATCAGGAGCTGTTCCACGTCATCGAATTGCAGCCGTACGAAGAGGACGAAACCCGCGAATACCTGGCTCAACGCCTCGAAGGCGCCGGGGCCGGTATCGAACTTTTCTCCGCTCAACAGATCTCTGATATTCACGACAGCGCAGGCGGCTGGCCCGGCACCATCAACCAGGTTGCCCGCGATGCGATGATCGAAGCCATGATTGCCAGCCGCTCTGCGGTCAAGCGTCCAAAGATGGGGTTCACTATGCCTAAGAAGCACGTATTGGCGATTTCCGCTGTTGTCGTGGTCGCTGTAGCCGCTGCCTGGTTGATCCCGGGTCGCAACAAGGCACCGACCACCGCCGGCGCGCCAACCGAACAGGCGCAGTTGCCACTGGGCAAGCCTACTCCTAACGTTGAGTTCGCCAACTCCGGCCAACCCACCAACCTGCCAATGGTCGGCCAGCCGGTGATGCGCGGCCCGCTCGCCGAAGAAGCCGGTGGCATCGCCGAGGGCGACGACGGCGTGCCGGTGGAAGGCTCCAGCGCCACCCCGCCGACCGTGACCACCACCGCGCCGCCTGCGGGCGTGCCAGCGGGTCAACCGGCCGCCAAGCCAGTGCCGGCGCAGACACCTGCACCGACGGTCGCGACCGCCAAGCCGGCACCGGTTGCCAAGCCTGTGGCACCGGCTCCTGCCGCCAAACCGGCGCCTGCGGCCAAGCCTGCGGAAAAACCGGTCACCGTCGCCAAGGCCGGCGCTGCTGGCGGTAGCTGGTACGCCAGCCAGCCAAGCGGCAACTTCGTGGTGCAGATCCTCGGCACCAGCTCCGAAGCCAACGCCCAGGCGTTCGTGAAAGAGCAGGGCGGCGAGTACCGTTATTTCAAGAAAGTGCTCAACGGCAAGCCTCTCTACGTGATCACCTACGGCAACTTCGCAAGCCGCGCCGCCGCCGATTCTGCGATCAAAGCCTTGCCAGCGAAGGTTCAGGCTGGTAAACCTTGGCCTCGCACTGTCGCCAGCGTTCAACAAGAACTCGCGACAACTCGCTGAAGATCCGGCGGCCTTACCCAGGCCGCCCTCCCGGCACCTCAAAATTAAAACCGCAAGTGCGTGCGACCTCTACAGGCCGCGCGCTTTGTGGTGTCTGCGTCATAGTAGCTTTTGAGTCGTAGCGGTCAGAATTAAAAAAGTTTTGACTAGCACAGCATATCGCTTTAAACCTTTCATAAATGCGACATAGATTTGCGACATTTCGTCGCTAAATTTGTGAGCCTCTGTGTCGGTGTGTACAATGACCTCCCTTTTGCCCCCGCTAAGCCGGCGTACGTTCGGCGTGGAAGGTAACCGGTTGAATTGAAAAGAAATTTGCCTCGGTATAAGAGGCAGCCTGGTGAGAAAGTGTCTATGAAAGCAGGTCTGTACCAACCCGATGAATTCAAGGATAACTGCGGTTTCGGCCTGATAGCCCATATGCAGGGCGAGCCCAGTCATACCCTTTTGCAAACGGCCATCGAGGCCCTGACCTGCATGACCCACCGCGGTGGGATCAACGCCGACGGCAAGACCGGTGACGGCTGCGGCTTGCTGATTCAAAAGCCCGACCTGTTCCTGCGCGCAGTCGCCAAAGAGCATTTCGCGATCGACCTGCCCAAGCAGTACGCCGTGGGCATGGTGTTTTTCAACCAGGACCCGGTCAAGGCCGAAGCCGCTCGCGAGAACATGAACCGCGAGATCATCGCTGCCGGCCTGCAACTCGTCGGCTGGCGCAAAGTGCCGATCGACACCAGCGTCCTCGGCCGCCTGGCCCTGGAGCGCCTGCCGCAGATCGAACAAGTGTTCATCGCGGGCGACGGCCTGAGCGATCAGGACATGGCGATCAAGCTGTTCACTTCGCGTCGTCGCTCGTCCGTGGCCAACGCCGCCGACACCGACCACTACATCTGCAGCTTTTCCCACAAGACCATCATTTACAAAGGCCTGATGATGCCGGCGGACCTCACCGCCTTCTATCCGGACCTGAGCGATGAGCGCCTGCAAACCGCGATCTGCGTGTTCCACCAGCGCTTCTCCACCAATACCCTGCCGAAATGGCCGCTGGCCCAGCCGTTCCGCTTCCTCGCCCACAACGGCGAGATCAACACCATCACCGGCAACCGCAACTGGGCCGTGGCCCGTCGCACCAAGTTCGCCAACGATCTGATGGACCTGGAAGAACTCGGCCCGCTGGTCAACCGCGTGGGCTCCGACTCCTCCAGCATGGACAACATGCTCGAACTGATGGTCACCGGCGGCATCGACCTGTTCCGTGGCGTGCGCATGATCATTCCGCCTGCGTGGCAGAACGTCGAGACCATGGACCCGGACCTGCGTGCCTTCTACGAGTACAACTCGATGCACATGGAGCCGTGGGACGGCCCGGCCGGCGTGGTCATGACCGACGGTCGCTACGCGGTGTGCCTGCTCGACCGTAACGGCCTGCGCCCGGCGCGCTGGGTCACCACCACCAACGGCTTCATCACCCTCGCGTCGGAAATCGGCGTGTGGAACTACCAGCCCGAAGACGTGATTGCCAAAGGCCGTGTCGGCCCAGGCCAGATCCTTGCCGTGGACACCGAAACCGGGCAGATCCTCGACACCGACGCCATCGACAACCGTTTGAAGTCACGTCACCCGTACAAGCAATGGCTGCGCAAGAACGCCCTGCGCATCCAGGCAACCATGGAAGACAACGACCACGGTTCGGCCTTCTACGACATCGACCAGCTCAAGCAGTACATGAAGATGTACCAGGTCACGTTCGAAGAGCGCGACCAGGTGCTGCGTCCGCTTGGCGAGCAAGGCTACGAGGCGGTCGGCTCCATGGGCGACGACACGCCGATGGCCGTGCTGTCCCAGCGCGTGCGCACGCCGTACGACTATTTCCGCCAGCAGTTCGCCCAGGTGACCAACCCACCGATCGACCCGCTGCGCGAAGCCATCGTGATGTCCCTGGAAGTGTGCCTCGGTGCCGAGCGCAACATCTTCCAGGAATCGCCTGAGCATGCTTCCCGCGTGATCCTCAGCTCGCCAGTGGTTTCCCCGGCCAAGTGGCGCTCGTTGATGAACCTGGATCGCCCAGGCTTCGACCGCCAGATCATCGACCTGAACTACGACGAGAGCCTCGGCCTTGAGGCCGCGGTGCGCAACGTCGCCGACCAGGCCGAAGAAGCCGTGCGCGCCGGGCGTACCCAGATCGTGCTGACCGACCGCCACATCGCGCCGGGCAAGCTGCCGATCCACGCGTCGCTCGCCACTGGCGCGGTGCACCACCGCCTGACCGAAAAAGGCCTGCGCTGCGACTCCAACATCCTCGTCGAAACCGCCACTGCCCGCGACCCGCACCACTTTGCGGTGTTGATCGGCTTCGGCGCTTCGGCGGTGTACCCGTTCCTCGCGTACGAAGTGCTGGGTGACCTGATCCGTACCGGTGAAGTACTGGGCGACCTCTACGAGGTGTTCAAGAACTACCGCAAGGGCATCACCAAGGGCCTGCTGAAGATCCTGTCGAAGATGGGCATCTCTACCGTTACCTCGTATCGCGGTGCGCAACTGTTCGAAGCCATCGGCCTGTCCGAAGAAGTCTGCGACCTGAGCTTCCGTGGCGTGCCAAGCCGCATCAAGGGCGCGCGTTTCGTCGACATCGAAGCCGAACAGAAAGCCCTGGCAGCCGAAGCCTGGAGCGCGCGCAAGCCGATCCAGCAAGGCGGCCTGCTCAAATTCGTGCACGGTGGCGAATACCACGCCTACAACCCGGATGTGGTCAGCACCCTGCAAGCTGCTGTGCAGCAGGGCGACTACGCCAAGTTCAAGGAATACACCGCGCTGGTGGATAACCGCCCGGTGTCGATGATCCGCGACCTGTTCAAGGTCAAGACCTTGGACACACCGTTGGCCATCAGCGAAATCGAACCGCTGGAATCGATCCTCAAGCGCTTCGACTCCGCCGGTATTTCCCTGGGTGCCCTGTCGCCGGAGGCACACGAAGCCCTGGCCGAAGCCATGAACCGCCTGGGTGCGCGTTCCAACTCCGGCGAAGGCGGCGAAGACCCGGCGCGCTACGGCACCATCAAGAGCTCGAAAATCAAGCAGGTCGCCACCGGTCGTTTCGGTGTGACCCCGGAATACCTGGTCAACGCCGAAGTGCTGCAGATCAAGGTCGCCCAGGGCGCCAAGCCCGGTGAAGGCGGCCAGCTGCCAGGCGGCAAGGTCAACGGCCTGATCGCCAAGCTGCGTTATGCGGTGCCGGGCGTGACCCTGATTTCGCCACCGCCGCACCACGACATCTATTCGATCGAAGACTTGTCGCAGCTGATTTTCGACCTCAAGCAAGTCAACCCGCAGGCGCTGGTCTCGGTGAAACTGGTGGCGGAAGCTGGCGTGGGCACCATTGCCGCCGGTGTGGCCAAGGCCTATGCCGACCTGATCACCATCTCCGGCTACGACGGCGGCACCGGCGCTTCGCCGCTGACCTCGATCAAGTACGCCGGTGCGCCATGGGAACTCGGCCTGGCCGAGACCCACCAGACCCTGCGCGGCAACGACCTGCGCGGCAAGGTGCGGGTACAGACCGACGGCGGCCTGAAAACCGGCCTCGACGTGATCAAGGCTGCGATCCTCGGCGCCGAAAGCTTCGGCTTCGGCACCGCGCCGATGATCGCCCTGGGCTGCAAATACCTGCGCATCTGCCACCTGAACAACTGCGCGACGGGCGTTGCGACTCAGAACGAAAAGCTGCGTAAAGATCACTACATCGGCACCGTCGACATGGTGGTGAATTTCTTCACCTACGTCGCCGAAGAGACCCGTGAGTGGCTGGCCAAGCTGGGTGTGCGTTCGCTGGAAGAGCTGATCGGGCGTACCGATCTGCTGGAAATCCTCGAAGGCCAGACCGCCAAGCAGCATCACCTGGACCTGACGCCGCTGTTGGGCAGCGATCACATCCCTGCCGACAAGCCGCAGTTCTGTGGCGTTGAGCGCAACCCGCCGTTCGACAAAGGCCTGCTGGCCGAGAAGATGGTCGCGATGGCCGGTTCCTCGATCAGCGACGCCAGCGGTGGTGAATTCGCCCTGGATATCTGCAACTGCGACCGTTCCATCGGCGCACGCGTCTCCGGCGAAATCGCGCGCAAGCACGGTAACCAAGGCATGGCCAAGGCACCGATCATCTTCCGCTTCAAGGGCACTGCGGGCCAGAGCTTTGGCGTGTGGAACGCCGGCGGCCTGCACATGTACCTGGAAGGCGACGCCAACGACTACGTGGGCAAGGGCATGACCGGCGGCAAGCTGGTGATCGTTCCGCCTAAAGGCAGCGTGTACAAGACCCAGGACAGTGCCATCATCGGCAACACCTGCCTGTACGGCGCCACCGGCGGCAAGCTGTTCGCCGCCGGTACCGCCGGTGAGCGTTTCGCCGTGCGTAACTCCGGTGCCCACACCGTGGTGGAAGGCACTGGCGATCACTGCTGCGAGTACATGACCGGGGGCTTTGTCGCGGTACTGGGCAAGACCGGCTACAACTTCGGCTCGGGCATGACCGGCGGTTTCGCCTACGTGCTCGACCAGGACAACACCTTCGTCGACAAGGTCAACCACGAGTTGGTCGAGATCCAGCGCATCAGCGGCGAAGCCATGGAGTCCTACCGGAACCACTTGCAGCACGTGCTGGACGAGTACGTCGAGGAAACCGGCAGCGAATGGGGTCGTAACCTCGCCGAGAACCTCGATGATTACCTGCGTCGTTTCTGGCTGGTCAAGCCCAAGGCTGCCAACCTGAAATCGTTGCTTTCCAGCATCCGTGCCAACCCGCAGTGATATGCGCCTGAAGAGTTTGATGAGGTTTTAACATGGCTGAACGTCTGAATAACGACTTCCAGTTCATCGATGTCGGGCGCAAAGATCCGAAGAAGAAACTGTTGCGTCAACGCAAGAAAGAGTTCGTGGAAATCTACGAACCCTTCAAACCCCAGCACTCGGCCGACCAGGCCCACCGCTGCCTGGGGTGCGGTAACCCGTATTGCGAATGGAAGTGCCCGGTGCACAACTTCATTCCCAACTGGCTCAAGTTGGTGGCCGAGGGCAACATCCTCGCGGCCGCCGAGCTGTCGCACCAGACCAACACCCTGCCGGAAGTCTGCGGCAGGGTTTGTCCCCAGGACCGTCTGTGCGAGGGTGCGTGCACCCTCAACGACGGCTTCGGCGCGGTGACCATCGGTTCGGTGGAGAAGTACATCACCGACACCGCGTTCGCCATGGGCTGGCGCCCGGACATGTCCAAGGTCAAACCGACCGGCAAGCGTGTCGCAATCATCGGCGCAGGCCCTGCCGGCCTGGGTTGTGCCGACGTGCTGGTGCGCGGCGGCGTGACCCCGGTGGTGTTCGACAAGAACCCGGAAATCGGCGGCCTGCTGACCTTCGGCATCCCCGAGTTCAAGCTGGAAAAAACCGTACTGAGCAACCGTCGTGAAGTGTTCACCGGCATGGGTATCGAGTTCCGTCTCAATACCGAAATCGGCAAGGACATCACCATGGAACAACTGCTCGCCGAATACGATGCCGTGTTCATGGGCATGGGCACCTACACCTACATGAAAGGCGGTTTTGCCGGTGAGGACCTGCCGGGCGTGTATGACGCGCTCGACTTCCTGATCGCCAACGTCAACCGCAACCTGGGCTTTGAAAAGTCGCCGGAAGATTTCGTCGACATGAAAGGCAAGAAGGTCGTGGTGCTCGGCGGTGGCGACACCGCGATGGACTGCAACCGCACCTCGATCCGCCAGGGTGCCAAGTCGGTGACCTGTGCCTACCGTCGTGACGAAGCCAACATGCCCGGCTCGCGTAAAGAGGTGAAGAACGCCAAGGAAGAAGGCGTGAAATTCCTCTACAACCGCCAGCCGATCGCGATTGTGGGTGAAGACCGCGTCGAAGGCGTGAAGGTGGTCGAGACCCGTCTCGGCGAACCGGATGCCCGTGGCCGTCGCAGCCCCGAGCCGATCCCGGGTTCCGAAGAGATCATCCCGGCCGACGCCGTGGTCATCGCCTTCGGTTTCCGCCCAAGCCCGGCGCCGTGGTTCGAGCAATTCGAAATCCAGACCGACAGCCAGGGCCGCGTCGTCGCCCCGGAACAAGGCCAGTACAAGCACCAGACCAGCAACCCGAAAATCTTCGCCGGTGGCGACATGGTGCGCGGCTCTGACCTGGTGGTGACGGCGATCTTCGAAGGCCGCAATGCCGCCGAAGGGATCCTGGACTATCTGCAAGTCTGACCCCGATCCCGGGTTGAAATGGGTTTAAAGTGTGGGAGGGGGCTTGGCCCGATAGCGGTGGTTCAGTTAAAGATACTGAGACTGACACACTGCAATCGGGGGCAAGTCGAATCGTCGCACCGCCCCTCCCACATTTGATTTGCAGCGCTTTCATGTCCGCTACAAATTGACCCGATAGACAAAAGGCACGGCTCACTCCGTGCCTTTTGCGTCGCGCTCTGAGAAAATGCCCGCACTTTTTTTGCGGATGCCGACATGACTGCCCTCAAGAACGACCGTTTCCTTCGTGCCCTGCTCAAGCAACCCGTAGACGTCACGCCCGTATGGATGATGCGTCAGGCCGGTCGCTACCTGCCGGAATACCGCGCCAGTCGCGCCCACGCCGGCGATTTCATGAGCCTGTGCATGAACCCGGAGTTCGCCTGCGAAGTCACCCTGCAGCCGCTGGACCGCTACCCGCAGCTGGACGCGGCCATCCTCTTCTCCGATATCCTCACCATCCCTGACGCCATGGGCCAAGGCCTGTACTTCGAGACCGGCGAAGGCCCGCGTTTCAAGAAGGTCGTCAGCACCCTGGCCGATATCGAAGCCCTGCCGATCCCCGATCCGCACAAAGACCTCGGCTACGTGATGGACGCCGTGAGCACCATTCGCCGCGAGCTGAACGGCCGCGTGCCGCTGATCGGTTTCTCCGGCAGCCCCTGGACCCTGGCCACCTACATGGTCGAAGGCGGCTCGTCGAAAGACTTCCGCAAGACCAAGGCCATGCTCTACGACAACCCCCAAGCCATGCACCTGCTGCTCGACAAACTGGCCCAGTCGGTCACCGCTTACCTCAACGGCCAGATCATGGCCGGCGCGCAAGCCGTGCAGATATTCGACACCTGGGGCGGCAACCTGTCGGCGGCAGCGTACCAGGAGTTTTCCCTGGCCTACATGCGCAAGATCGTCAGCGGCCTGATCCGCGAACACGAAGGCCGCAAAGTGCCGGTCATCCTGTTCACCAAGGGCGGTGGCCTGTGGCTGGAGAGCATTGCCGACGCGGGTGCCGATGCACTGGGCCTGGATTGGACCTGCGATCTGGGTGAGGCCCGCCGTCGTGTCGGCAACCAGGTTGCGCTGCAAGGCAACATGGACCCGACCGTGCTCTATGCCAAGCCGGAAGCGATCCGCGCCGAAGTCGGGCGCATCCTGGCCAGCTATGGCAAGGGCACCGGGCATGTGTTCAACCTGGGTCATGGCATTACGCCGGAAGTGAACCCGGAGCATGCGGGCGCGTTCCTGCGTGCGGTGCACGAACTGTCCGCGCAATATCACGAATAAAACACTGATCAAAAATGTGGGAGGGACTTGCCCCCTCCCACATCAAAAGCAAAATCGCGTCAGGCCTTCACATGCCCCAACGGCGGCAACTTCGCCAGTCTCAACGCCACCATCAACGCGCCAATCAACAACGCCACGATAAACCCGCCAATCCCATTCCACCCGGCCAAGTGCCAGAAAAATCCGCCCGCCGTCCCGGCAATACTCGACCCCGCGTAATAGCTGAACAGGTACAACGATGACGCCTGCCCCTTGGCTTTCAGCGCACGGCGGCCGATCCAGCTGCTGGCTACCGAGTGGGCGCCGAAGAAGCCGAAGGTGAACACCAGCATGCCGGGTATCACCAGCCACAACGGCGTGAAGAGGGTCAGCGCCATACCGCCGAGCATCAGCACGATGGTCGCCCACAGCACGCGACGGCGGCCTAGGCGGTCGGCGAGGGAGCCGATCTTGGCTGAGCTGTAGATGCCCGACAGGTACACCAACGACAGCAGGCCGACCGCGGCCTGGCTCAGGTCGTAGGGGGCGGCCAACAGGCGATAGCCGATGTAGTTGAACAGGGTCACGAACGCGCCCATCAGCAGGAAGGCTTCGAGGAACAGCCACGGCAGGCCCGCGTCCTTGAAGTGCATGACAAAGCCGTCCAGCAGGCTGCGCGGCTTGAGGCTGCGAGCGCGGAAGTTGCGCGATTCGGGGAGGATCTTCCAGAACACCGTGGCCGCGATCAGCGCCAGCGCGCCGATGATCAGCATTGCGGTGTGCCAGCTGACGAAGTCGATCAATACACCGATGATCAGGCGGCCGCTCATGCCGCCAATCGCGTTGCCGCCGATGTACAGGCCCATGGCCAGGCCGATGTGTTGCGGGTGGATCTCTTCGCTGAGATAGGTCATCGCCACGGCAGCCAGGCCGCTGAGCGACAGGCCCACCAGTGCACGCATCAGCAGGATTCCTTCCCAGGACGGCATCAGGCCGCTGGCAATCGTGGCCAGCGCTGCGCAGAACAGCGCAGCGACCATCACCGGTTTGCGCCCCAAGGTGTCGGAAATCGGCCCGGTGATCAGCAAGCCCAGGGCCAGCATCGCAGTGGCCACCGACAGAATCAGGCTGCTTTGCGCCGCATTGATGGCAAACTCGTGGGACAGCGCGGGCATCATCGGCTGCACGCAATACAGCAGGGCAAAGGTGGCAAAACCGCCGGAGAACAGCGCCAGCACGGTACGCATGAACATCGGCGTGCCTTTTTCGATGAACTCGTCATTGAGCTGAGCCACCACCTCATCCAGTGCGGTGGGCGGGACTTCTTGAGCAAGTGAAGCGGCGGCAGATTTCACGGGGACCTCGGGAGCAAAGCCTGGCAGTGCTGGCAATGCAAAAAAGAATATAGCTGGCTAATGATTCTTTCCAATATATTGTTCGACCTGTTTGATAGCTTTTGCGACCTAATGGGGTTTACATGGAATTGCGTCATCTGCGGTACTTCATCGCCGTCGCCGAAGAGCTGCACTTTGGCCGCGCCGCGCAGGTGCTGGGCATCTCGCAACCGCCACTGAGCCAGCAGATCCAGGCGCTGGAGCAGGAGGTGGGCGCGCGGTTGTTCGAGCGCACCAATCGTCGGGTTGAGCTGAGTGAGGCAGGGCGCCTGTTCCTGCACGAAGCGCGGTTGGTGCTGGCCCAAGTGGATAAGGCGTCGGATGTAGCGCGGCGCGCACAGTTGGGTGAGTTGGGGGAGTTGAAGATTGGCTTCACCTCTTCCGCACCGTTCAACGCCAGTATTCCCCAGGCGATCTTCGCATTTCGCCAGGCCTTTCCGGCGGTGCATCTGAACCTGCAGGAAATGAGCAGCACCGAAGTGGCCGAGTCGCTGGTGGATGAGTCGATCCAGGTCGGGTTGATGCGGCCATTGCCGCTGCCGGATTCGTTAAGTGTGATCGAGCTGATGCGCGAACCCTTGGTCGCCGTATTGAACGCCGGTCACCCGCTGGTGGAAGGCAGCGACGGTGGCCTGTGTCTGCGGCAGTTGGCTGACGAGCCTTTTGTGTTTTTCCCACGTAGCTACGGTAGCGGCCTTTATGCCCAACTGCTCAGCCTGTGCCGCGACGCCGGCTTCAGCCCGCACGTCGCCCAGGAAGCAGCAGAGGCGATGACCATCATCGGCCTGGTGGCGGCGGGATTGGGCGTATCGGTATTGCCGGCGTCTTACCAGCGCATTCGCATCGATGGAGTGGTGTATCGCACCTTGCTCGACCCGGAGGCGGTGACGTCGGTGTGGCTGGTACAGCGCAAGGGTGCGCAGACGCCGATGGCGAATGCGTTTGTGGAGCTGTTGACGCGTAAGACGGTGGTGTAGGCCCTGTCACATATCAGGTAACGCAACGGGCTTAGCTATTCGCCGGAAACTTGCGCAGAATCGCTTTTTTCAAGCGAGTGATAGGGGTGGCACTTCTGTATCAGCCCAAGGAGGGCAGCGTGTTGATATGTGATTTCCGAGGCTATGAGGTCCCGGAAATCATCAAGATCCGGCCGGTTATTGTGATACGTAAGCACCGAACCAATAAGTTGCTGGTGACGGTTGTTCCTCTGAGTACGACTGCTCCGCAAACGGTGCTGGCGCATCATTTACAGCTCGACAGTCATCTTCAAGGCGCGAGCCCGATCTGTTGGGCGAAATGCGACATCGTAGCGACCGTTAGTCTGGGGCGACTCGATAGAATTAAAAGCAAAGACCGGCAGGGCAAACGAACTTACAAAATTGCGGAGCTTTCCCATGAGCAGTTTTCAGCCGTAAAGGTGGCAGTACGTAGTGCTTTGGGGGTGTGATGAGCTGAGCGGTGCACGAACGGCACTTTGCCACGTGTTGCAGGAGAGCTGATTTCAGGCATACTGCCCGAGTTCCCGAAAGGGGCTTGTGAGACTCTGAGGATCCTGGGCAACCAGCCGTCGCAGAGCCAGGCAGGAGGCGGCGATGACAAGCCAACCTGTTTGTGAAGAGGGCGCCGAAAGGCGCCCTTTGTCGTTTCTGAAGGATTGAACGCCTCAGTTCTGCTTGGACGTCCCGGTCTGCTCAAACAATTGCGCCGCCGAGCCCTGCTCGCCACTCACGCCATTGCTGCGCAAGCCGGCCATGATGTCGCTGTCCAGGTTGTTCACCCAGCGGTTGTAGTTGCGATGGATCTTGCCGTCCTTGTAGCCCAGCGCACGGCTGTCGCGGTAGGTGATGGCATAGCTGCTGCGGGTATAGCGGATGTCGATGGCCGCGTAGTACTGGTTACGCACGGTGATTTCGGCCTGCACCAGTTGTGGGCTCAGGCGCTGTACGGTCCACTCGCGTTTTTGCAGGGCGTTGACGATGACCTGTTTCATTTTTTCTTCGCTGACCTGGGTGTCGGCCTGCAGGTCGTGCTGGGTGTTGAGCACGGGTTTGCTGGTGCAACCGGCGGCGGTCAGCAGGGCCAGGGTGATCAGGGTGGCGCGTAGCAAGGAAGACATTCCGTATTCTCCAATCGATTAAAAAGTCAGGACCAGCGGCGGAAAATCAACGAGGTGTTGACGCCGCCAAAGGCAAAGTTGTTGTTCATCACGTAATCGTGGTGCATCTGGCGAAACCCACCTTGCAGGTAATCCAGCTCACCGCATTGCGGGTCGACTGAGTCCAGGTTGAAGGTGTGCACGTACTGGTCGCGGTTCATCATCTCGATGCTGAACCACGACTCCAACGCCCCGCATGCGCCCAGGGTGTGGCCGAGGAAACTTTTTTGCGAGCTGATCGGCATACGGGGGCCGAACAGACTGCTGGTGGCCAGGGTTTCGGCGATGTCGCCCTGGTCGGTGGCGGTGCCGTGGCCATTCACGTAGCCGATGGCGGACGGCTCAAGCCCGGCATCTTCGAGGGCCAGCTCCATGGCGCGGCGCATGGTTTTCTGTTCCGGACGGGTGGTGTGTTGGCCATCGGCGTTGCTGCCGAAGCCGACAAGCTCTGCGTGGATATGCGCACCACGGGCCAGGGCATGCTCCAACTCTTCCAGCACCAGCATGCCGCCGCCTTCGCCGATCACCAGGCCATCGCGGCCGCTGTCGTAGGGGCGTGGGCTGGTCTGCGGTGCGTCGTTTTTCAGGCTGGTGGCGTAGAGCGCGTCGAACACCATGGCTTCGGTGGGGCACAGTTCCTCGGCGCCACCGGCGAGCATCAGCGGCAGGCGGCCGAACTTGATCGCCTCGTAGGCGTAACCGATGCCCTGGCTGCCGCTGGTGCAGGCGCTGGAGGTGGGGATCAAACGTCCGGTCAGGCCAAAAAAGATGCTGATATTCGCCGCCGTGGTGTGCGGCATCATGCGCACATACGAGTTGGCGTTGAGCCCCTCGGCCACCGAGTTGAGCAACATATTGCCGAAGGCCTTGATCTCGTCGGTGCTGCCGGTGGACGAACCACAGGCCACGCCCATGCGCCCGTCCTTGATCGACTCGTCACCGAGCAAGCCGGCGTCCTGCAACGCCCGCTCCGCCGCCCACACCGCCAAGCGCGAGACACGGCCCATGCTGCGCAGTTGCTTGCGCGTCCAGTGCGCGGGCACCACGAAATCATCGATCGGCCCGGCCAGGCGCGTGTTCAGCTCGGTAAACCGGTCCCACTCGTCCATGCGTCGAATGCCACTGCGGTTGGCGCGAAAGTTGGCCGAGATGGTGGCCCAATCGCCGCCCAGGGAGGTGATGCCGGCCATGCCGGTGACGACCACGCGTTTCATCAGCACAGGCCCCCATTCACCGCCAACACCTGGCGAGTGATATAGCCGGCTTCGGCCGACATCAGGAAATTCACCGCACCGGCGACTTCTTCCGGGGTGCCCATGCGCTGCGCCGGGATCATCTTCATCAGTTCTTCCACCGGTACGTTTTCATCCAGCATCGCGGTATCGATCAAGCCGGGTGCTACGCAGTTGACGGTGATCTTGCGCTTGCCCAGTTCGATGGCCAGGGCCTTGGCGGCGCCGATCAGGCCGGCTTTGGAGGCGCTGTAGTTGACCTGGCCACGGTTGCCGATCAGCCCGGAAACCGACGTGATGCACACGATACGCCCTGCGGCACGACGCCGAATCATCGGCATCATCACCGGGTGCAGTACGTTGTAGAAACCGTCCAGGTTGGTGCGCATCACCACGTCCCAATCGTCGTCCGACAAGGCCGGGAACGCGCCGTCGCGGGTCAGGCCGGCGTTGAGCACTACGCCGTAGTAGGCGCCATGTTGCTCCACATCAGCCTCAAGGATTTCTCTGCAAAGGGCGCGATCCGCCACGTCGAATTGCAGCACCCGCGCCTGGCGTCCCAGGGCCTCGATTTCGACCTGTACCGCGTCGGCTTCGGCGCGCCCACTGCGGCAGTGCAGCACGATGTCATGCCCGGCCTGGGCCAGGCGCAGTGCGATGGCGCGGCCGATGCCACGGCTGGAGCCGGTGACCAGTACGGATTCAGTCATGACGTTTGGTCCTTCGATTCAGCTAAATAGTTGGCCGCCTGGGGCGGTCGAAATACGTTCAAGCGCGCACTGGCCTGGATACCGCTGCCGGTGAGGTGGCATTCGAACACACCCATGCCGTTGTCGTCTTCCAGGGAGCGCAGGCCGTGGATGGTCAGCTCGGCGCCGGCGGGAAAGTGCGCCACGTTGCACTCGAACTTGCGGGTGCCCAGCAGGAAGCCCAGTGCCACGGCTTCGCCTTTGCGGCGCGCATGGCAACCGGCGTAGGCGGCGACACTTTGCGCCATCAACTCGATGCCGACCCATGCCGGCAGGCTGCCGTCGGCGGCGTTGAACAGGCCGCCGGGCTTGATGGTGGTGCGGGTGCGGATCTGCTCTTCATCGAACGACAGCACCTGGTCGATCAGGATCATGTCGCCCGCATGGGGCAGCAGTTCGGCGAGTGGCCAATCGATCATGGGGCCTCTCCGATAATCAGGCTGACATTATTGCCGCCGAAGGCAAACGAGTTGCTCATCAGGCAGGGTTTTTCCAGGGTGTCGCCCAGGCGCGCCCAGTGCAAGGCGGGCAGCGCAGGGTCGGGCTCGCCGTCCCACACGTGGGGCGGCACCCGGCCGTGGGCCAGGCTCAGCCAGCAGAACGCCGCCTCCAAGGCACCGGCCGCGCCCAGGGTATGGCCGCTCATGGGTTTGGTCGATGAGCAGGCCACGCCGTCGGGGAACAGGCTGGCGACGGCCAGGCTTTCCATGGCGTCGTTGTGCTGGGTGGCGGTACCGTGCAGGTTCAGGTAGCCGATCTGCCCAGGCACCCGGTTCGCGCAGGCCAAGGCCTTGCGCATCGCCTGCAACGCGCCCTTGCCGGTGGGCTCGGGCGCGGAAATATGGTGAGCGTCACAGCTGGCGCCACCGCCCAGCAAGGCCACGGGCGCCGGCTCGCGGCTCATCAGAAACAGGACCGCCGCTTCGCCGATATTGATGCCATCGCGGTTCGCCGAAAATGGATTGCAGCGCGTGTTAGAGACCGCATCCAGTGCGGTAAACCCGTTCAGCGTGAGCTTGCACAGGCTGTCGACGCCGCCGCAGATCACCGCGTCGCACACGCCCAGGTCGAGCAGGCGCTGGGCGCTCATCAAGGCACGGGCGCTGGAGGTGCAGGCGGTGGAGATCACATAGGCCGGACCGCTCAGTTGCAGCCAGTCGGCGAGGAAGTTCGCCGGGGCGCTGAGTTCCTGTTGCTGGTAATCGTAGCCGCCAGGGAACCGCTGTTCCCGCAGGTACTGGGCGATGCCGCGACTGGCTTCGTCGATGCCCGAGGTGCTGGTGCCCAATACGACGCCGACCCGCGAGGCACCGTAGGTGTGGATGGCCTGGCGAATCTGGCCCTCGATCTGCAGCGCAGCCTCCAGCAGCAACTGGTTATTGCGGCTGCTCTGCTGGCCAAGCTCCGGCGGGATGGTCGCCAGTTTGCCGTGCACGCCGGCCACCGGCAGCACGCGCTCCGGCACCCAGCCACTTTCGGCGCGCATGCCCGAGCAATCGCCGGCAAACAGGCTGCGGCTGACATCCGCCTGGCCACGGCCGAGTGCGCAGATCACCCCAAGGGCATTGAGGTACGCGGTCATCGGCTGGCCCCAAGCGGTGTAATGCGATAGCGCAAGGGCTGCCCGGTCATGTTCACGCTGAACACTTCTGAGGATTGGTAAACGATCTGCCAATGGCCCGGCAACGTACGCGTCAGGTCCATCGCCTGGGCGCTGGGGTAAAGCGCGCGTACCTCATCCGCCGAGGTCAGGGCAAACAGCAGCGCGGCGAACAGCTCGCGTGCCTGGGGGTTGGGCGGCAGCAAACCGTCTGCTTGCCACTGGCCATCGACCAGCTTCTGCCGGGCCTGGGGGATGCCCAACGGGTCCATCATCGACCAGCGGACCGCGCCATCTTCGCGCTGGATCACCAGCAGCCAGTCCTGGCTCTGGCCGTCCGCCAGGCGCTGCACATGCAATTGCATCGGCAAGGCCAGGGCCGGTGTTCTTTGCGGCAGAGGCGGCTGGCTGGCGCAGGCGCTCAGCAGCAACAGGCAACCGAGCAGCAACCCGCGAGTCATGGTGCGGCGCTCCGCAGGGGTTTGCGCGCTACGCAGTTGACCAGGGTTTCCTCACGCTGGCCCACCGGTTTTGGCTGACGCAGGCCCCAGCGCTCGAGCAGGCCGAAATCGGTGGCGCGGCTCCACCACAGATACGGGTATGAGACGTTCTGCGCGGCGAACTCAAAGCCCTGCTCGCGGAGCATCTGCAGGTACGCTTCGGCGCTTTTCTGCACATGCATGGGGTGACGGAACAGCCAGCGAATCACCCAGGTGTCGATATAGGCTTCGGTGGACTCGGCAAACAGCAAGTAGCCGCCGGGCTTGAGCACCCGGTAGAACTCCTGCAATGCGCGGTGCTGCTCGACCAGGTGGTGGAAGGTCTGGTGACAGAACACAATGTCGACGCTGGCATCGGGCAGGTCCAAGGTGGCGCAATCGCTGCCGATCAGCTCGACGGCCAGGTGTTGGCGGGTCGCTTCCTCCCGGCTCATCTCCAGGCTGTGCGGGTCGGCGTCCACGCCGATCAGGCGCCCAGGCGCGAACACCTGCTGCAGCAGCTTGAAGGACTTGCCCTGGCCGCATCCGGCGTCCAGCAGCACCGGCGCGTCTGGCAGGGGCTCGCTGAACAGGCTGCGCAGGTCGTTGATCGCCACGCGCAACACATGATGCTGCCAGGTGTGGCTGCGCAGGAACCAGAATCCGAATCGGGTTTCTTCGACGTAGTTTTTACTCAGGTACCGGGACGTCATACCGGTTCACTCGCACAAATCTGCGACAACATCCGCAGCCGCCGCTTGGGCTCGCTGACGAACGGATTGCGTTCGTCCCAGGCGTAGCCGGCGAGGATCGAGCTGATCATGGTCTTGATCTCTGGTGAGCCGCCTATATGGAAAATCACGTCCTGGAAGGTGCCCGCGTACCAGCCTTCGACGTAGCAGCGGAAGGTGTCGACGCCGCGTTTCAACGGCTCGGCAAACTCGGTTTGCCAGTCCACGGTTTCGCCTTTGAGCTGACGGTCCAGCAGGCCCGCGGCCATGCTCGCCGAACGCATGGCGATGGTCACGCCGGACGAGAACACCGGGTCGAGGAATTCCGCCGCATTGCCCAGCAGCGCGAAGCCCGGGCCATGCAGGGTTTTGACGTTGGCCGAGTAGCCGCCGATGGTGCGCGCCGGGGTGTCCCACACAGCATTTTGCAGCACGCCGGCCAGGCTCGGGGTTTCGTCGATAAAACCGCGCAGGCAGGCGTCGAGGTCGGTGTCACGACCGTCGAAATGCTCCTTGGCCGCGACCACCCCCACCGAGCAGCGGCCGTTGCTGAACGGGATGGTCCAGAACCAGATATCGCGCTTCGTCGGGTGAGTGGTGACAAGAATCTTGCTGCGATCGAAGCCCGGGTGTTCGATGCGGTCTTCAATGTGGGTGAACACCGCCTGGCGTACCGGGAAGTTCGACGGCGCTTCCAGGTCCAGCAGGCGCGGCAGCACGCGGCCGTAACCGCTGGCGTCGAGCACGAACTTGGCCTTGAGGTGGTACTCGCTGCCGTTCTCACGGCGCACGTGCAGGTAGCGGGTTTCGCCCTTGAGGTCCACGCCGACGATGGTCTGGCCGTAGCGAATCTCCACGCCTTGCAGCGCGGCCTGGTCGGCCAGCAACTTGTCGAACTCACCGCGCTGCACCTGGAAGGTCGTCGGCTTGCCGTTACTGAAGGTGTCGCTGAAATCAAAGGCGTTGTAACGCTCGCCCCAGGCGAACGCCGCGCCGGTTTTTACCTGGAAGCCCGCCGCCTGCACAGCGTCGAGCATGCCCGCTTCTTCGATAAAGTCGATGCAGTGGGACAGCAGGCTTTCGCCGATCGAGAAACGCGGGAAATGCTGGCGCTCGATGATCAATACATCATGCCCTTTACGCTTGAGCAGCGCGGCGGCGATGGCGCCGGACGGACCGGCACCGATCACCACGACCTGGCGGCGTTCCATTTCAACTATGGGCACGAGGGCTCCTTGCCGCATGGGCGATAATCAGATTCATAAGGCGTGTTTGCGATGACCGGCCCAGGGCGCCAGCATAAAGCTGAACGCCAGGCCCAGGCTCACCGATAAACCGAAGTTACTCACCGCCGGGGTAGTGGACACCGCCAGCAGGCCGAACGACAACCACGTCGTCAGCGCCGCCAGCAGCGTCCCCAACAGGCTGACAGCAGCGCCGCCAATCTGTTCACGCATCAGGATCGCGTAGTCGACGCTGATCGCCGTGACCAGCAGTAAACCGAACAGGCTGAACAACGTCAGCGGCTGGCCCAGCCAACCCAGGCTCGCCAGGCTGCACAGCGCGGCCAGCAAGGGCAGGGCAACGATGCGCAAGGCGCCGCTGAAGCCAAACGGCAGAATCAACAGCAGCACGATCAACCCACACGACATCAGTTTCAATTCGGCGGCGCTGATCTGCGTGGCGGCGAAGACGCGGTTCAAATCACCGAGGCGATCGACCAACTGCACGCCGGGCAAGTCCACCGCCTGCACGCGCAGCAGCGCCGGGTTGTTCAAACCTTGCAGGCTGACCATTGCCGCCACGCCGCCGTCCACCGGGCCGAGCCACAGCGTGCGCCAGGGTTCGGCCAACGGACCTGCCAGCGCGGCGTCGATGTCTTCGGTGGGCAACGCTTGCAGATGTGCGACTTCGGCTTGCAGGGCGCTGGCCGGTACGCCGAGGTCCAGCAACGGCTGCCAATGCGGCGCGAGTGTGTTCAGGGCATCGCGCAGCTGTTGCTGCTCGGCCGGCAGGTTGACCAGTTGAGTGAGCGCCAGGTAACCCTGGAGCTTATCCATGTTCACCAATTGATCCAGGCGCTGGCCCAAGGCACGTTGGCGCTCCAGCAACTGTTGCGGGTTCTCGGCGCGCACCAGGAAGAACTGGCTGGTGGGCTGGAACCCGGTAATGCGCGCCACGGCCTGGGCTTCTTGCAGCAATTGCGGCGGTGCGCCGATCCACTGGCGGATATCGTTTTTGCTGTTCAACTGCCACAGGCCACCGGCGCAGAACAGCAGCACCAGCGCCAGCAACACCGGGCTGGGGACGCGCTTGAGTAAGGCCTCACGCAGCAACCACAGGCATTCGGCGATACGCAACGGCCATTGTGCCGGGCGCAGTTCGACACCCTTGAGCAGCGCCGGCAACAGGCACACGGCGCACAGGTAGGCACCGGCCAGGCCGGCGGCGGAGAACACGGCGATTTGTGTCAGCGCCGGGAACGGCGTCCAGGCCAGCGCCAGGTAACCGATGCAACTGGTGGCCAGGCTCAGGCTCAGCCCCGGCAGGGTCAGGCGCAACGCCGGCCAACTGCGCCACGGCTTGAGGCTCCAGCTTTTCGACAGGTAGTGCAGCGGGTAATCCACCGCCACGCCGATCAGGCTGGAACCCAGCACCAGGGTCATCACATGCATATGGCCGAACAGCGCCACGCAGGCCACCGCGCCAAACAGCATGCCCACCAGCACCGGCACGAAGGCCAGCAACACCCGCCAGCGGCGGAACGCCAGCAGCAGCAATACCAGGATGCCCACGGTCGCGCCGCCGCCGACCCAGGTCATTTCCCGGGTCGCCTGCCGCTGACCGTTGGCCGCGTAGAGCAAACCGCTGGCCGCCAGCAGCTGTGCGCCTTGCTGGCCGGCTTGTTCGCGACTGGCCTGAAGCAAATCCGCCACCTGCAGCGGCAGTTTCATATCGAAGGCATTGCCGGTGGTGCGCGCGCGCAACAGCACCCAGCTTTTGCCGTCGGCATCGGCGATCAATGCACCGCTGCCGATATCCAACTGCACCGCGCCGCGTTGCGGCTGGCTGTTCTGGATGCGCCCGGTCAGGCCCAGCCAGTCCTCCTGGCTCGGCACCAGGCTGAAGCCGGTGAAGGGGTCGAACAATGACTGTACGCGTTGCTGGATAAACGCGTCGGGCTGTTCGATCAGTTGCTCGCGGTCCTTGGCCGAGAGCATTGCCAGGCGGCCGCGCAGCAATTGTTCGCGCAGTGCCGGCAGGTCGGCCTGCAGGTTCCACTGCACCTTTTCAAACACGCCACTGGCCTGCCAGCGCTCACCCAGTTGTTGCGCCACGGCCACCGCTTGCTGGCGGTCGGTGTGCCCCACCAGCACCAGCATCTCGCGGTTGAGCGGCTCCTGCATGCGCTGTTCGGCCAGCAGCTCCAGGGCATCCGGCGTGCTGCCCGGCACCAGCTCCATCAGGTTGGCCGACAGCGGCGCGCCATGGCGCCATTGCCAGCCGGCCAGGGCCAGCACCGCCACCAGCAGGATCAGAAACAGGCGCGGCAACAAGCGCTCACTGGGCAAAGTCGTGTTGCTCCGCTTCACTTAACGGTTGCTCGGCGGTGCTGTCCTGCATGCGCAACAGGGTGCTGTCGCCCTGGGTTTCCAGCAGTTCGATACTGTGCACCAGCGCGCCACCGTCGATATTGATCTGGTTGAACACCTGTTTGAGCAACATCGAACGCGGGATCAGCGTGAGCTTCCACTGCGTGGCCTCGCCCTGCAGTTGCAGTTCGAAGTCACGCTGCAAGCCGCTGCTGTCGCCCTGCAGCACGGCGAGGAACAAACGATTCTGCTCGGCCCCGGCGCTCTTGTTCGGCAGCAGTTGCCAGCCGTTGGCGTCACGGCGGGCGATACCCTGGGCGCTGATGCGGTAGTCCTGTTGCAACGGTGTCTTGAGCAACCACAGCAGGCCGTGGTCCTTGGCGAGGACAAAGGTGCCCTTGCTGACCAGCGGCTGCGGTAGCGCGCGCAGGTGTTTTTCCTGGGTGAAGCTGCCGTGGATGACGCTGGGTTTGGCTAACTGGTCGCTCAGTTGTTGCAGGTCGAAAGCCTGGGCTTGAAGTGACAGCAGCAGTGCGCCGAGGAAGGTGATCAATTTCATGACAAGGCCCTTTCGACGGCATCGATGAACACTTTGGGCGAGGCCAACTGCATCTCGCGGCTGGCGATCTCGACCGCCACTTGCACGGTGCTGGCGCGGGTCAAGCGTTCGCCGCTGGCCAGGTCCGTAATCAGGTAGTTGACCTTCAAGCGGTTCTCCCACTCCACCAGACTGGCGCGCACGTTGATCGTCTGGCCGAAGGTGGCGCCGCGCACGTAGCGCAGTTGCATGTCGATCACCGGCCAGGCGTAGCCGGCTTCGAGCATCGCCGTGTAGTTGTGGCCGATCTTGTCCAGCAGCGCGCAGCGCGCCACTTCCAGGTATTTCACGTAATGCCCGTGCCACACCACGTTCATGGTGTCGATATCAAAAAACGGCACGAGGATTTCGGTGTCGCTGTGCAATACGCCTTGGCTACGCATGCAGCCTCCAGTGTTGGTCGGCGATGCGTTGCAGGCACAGGCGCAGTTCGCCTTCCAGGGCGCGGTCTTCGATCACCGGTGGGAAATCCTTGGCCAGTGCTGCGTGCATTGCGGCCAGTGCGGGCGGTAACGGGCGCGCGTCCTCGGCCTGGGCGCGTAGCCACACACCCTGGTTGGCGGCGAGCAAGGTGGCGGCGGCGACCTGCTCGGTCAACTCCAGCACGCGGATCGCATCGCGGGCGGCGATGGTGCCCATGCTGACTTTGTCCTGGTTATGGCACTCGGTGGAGCGCGAGAACACGCTGGCCGGCATGGTGTTTTTAAGGGCTTCGGCAGTCCAGGCACTGGTGCCGATCTGCACGGCCTTGAAGCCGTGGTTGATCATTGCGCGGTCGGCCGGGGCGCCCGACAGGTTGCTCGGCAGGCCGTGGTTGTAGCGCACGTCCACCAGCAGCGCGAGCTGGCGATCCAGCAGGTCGGCGACGTTCGCCACCAGGGTCTTGAGGCTGTCCATGGCAAAGGCGATATGCCCACCGTAGAAGTGCCCGCCGTGCAGCACGCGCTCTTCTTCAGCGTCGATGATCGGGTTGTCGTTGGCGCTGTTCAATTCGATCTCAATGAAGGACCGCAGCCAGTTCAGGCTGTCAGCCAGCACACCGAGCACGTGGGGCGCGCAGCGCAGCGAGTAGCGGTCCTGCAAGCGGTGCAGCGGCGCGGTGGGCGCGTCGATGGCCAGGTCCTGGCGCAGCCACGCGGCGACTTGCATCTGCCCCGGGTGCGGCTTGGCGGCGAACAGGCGTTCGTCGAAATGTTCCGGGTTGCCTTGCAGCGCCACCACGTTGAGCGCGGTGATGCGTGTGGCCAGTTGCAGCAGGTAATCGGCGCGGGCGAAGGCCAGGCAGGCGAGGCCGGTCATTACGGCGGTGCCATTCATCAGCGCGAGGGCTTCCTTGGGGCGCAATACCAGCGGCGTCCAGCCGAGTTCACGGTGCACATCCGCGGCTTGGCGGCGCTCGCCACGGAACATCACTTCGCGCTCGCCGGACAGTGTCGCGGCCACATAGGACAGCGGCGTCAAATCACCGCTGGCACCCACCGAGCCCTCTTCCGGGATCAGCGGCAGTACATCATGCTCAAGGAAGGCATGCAGACGCTCCAGCAGTTCCACGCGCACCCCGGACACGCCGTGGCACAGCGACTGCAACCGCGCGGCGAGCACGGCGCGGGTGGCTTGGGCATCGAGCAGCTTGCCCAACCCGCAGCCGTGGAAGGTGTACAGGTGACGCGGCAACGCTTCGACGTGCTGCAACGGCACCGCCACCACGCACGAGTCGCCGTAGCCGGTGGTCACGCCGTAGATCACGCCTTCCTTGTCCAGCAGTGAGTCGAGGAACTGCGCGCCCTTGGCAATGCGCTGGCGATACGCGGCATCGCCCTGCAACTGCGTGGGCGCCT
Source organism: Pseudomonas sp. FP597 (assembly GCF_030687435.1). Classification (NCBI taxonomy): domain Bacteria; kingdom Pseudomonadati; phylum Pseudomonadota; class Gammaproteobacteria; order Pseudomonadales; family Pseudomonadaceae; genus Pseudomonas; species Pseudomonas sp. FP597. The sequence goes on from NZ_CP117432.1 coordinate 529,617, forward strand.
GACGGTTGGCCAGGGCCAGCACGTCTTCGATGCGCAGAGGGCGTTCGCCAAAGGTTACCGGCTCAAGATGCGTCGTCATCGGTCTTCCAGAAAGGGTAAAAGTTGAACCATTGTTGAGGCGCTTGCAGGCAGAACTGGCCCAGGCGAGCGGCGTAGCGCGCGGTCCACTGAGCGATCACCTGTTCGCGGGTGCTGCGCTTCCATTCGATCGATTCGGCAAACGGCTCGATGGTCAGGTGATAACGGCCCTGCCGCTTGAGGCACATCAGCAGGTTCACCGGGCATTTGAGCAGGCCGGCGAGCAGCCACGGCCCTTGGGGGAACGCCGCAGCATGCCCGAGGAAATCCACGCGCACCGTGCGACCGCCATGCAGCGGCACGCGGTCACCGGCAATCGCCAGCCATTCGCCGTCGTCCAGGCGCTGGCTGAGCAGCAGCATGGTGGCCGGGTCCAGCTCGCTGACCTGGATCAGGCGTAAATGGGTCGCGCCGGCTTCACCGAGCAAGCGGTTGAACCGTTCGGCATGCTTGGTGTGCACCAACACATTCATGGTCACTTGTTCGCCGATCTCCGCCAGCGCACGACACACTTCGAGATTGCCCAGGTGTGCGCCGACCAGCATCTGCCCGCGCCCGCCACGCAGTTGCCCGCGCAATTTGGCCGGGTCGTTGATTTCGATCTGCTCGATGCGCAGCTTGCCGTTCCATACGTCGAGCTTGTCGAGCAGGGTGTCGGCGAAGGCCATGAACTGGCCGAAGACTTTGCGCTGGTTCGGGCGCAGCTCGTCGCGCCCGCTCCACTCGGCCAGGCGCCGCTGGTAGTCCCAGGCGCTCTGGCGCGCGGCACGGCCGAACAGGAAAAAGTACAGCACGATGCCATACAGCACCGGGCTCAGCAGCCGGCGGCCGAGGACCTTGGCGGCCACGGCGGTGAGCTTCATCAGCAGGTAGCTGCCGCGTTCTTCGCGGTCGGCCCAGTGCTTGGTGCTGTCGTTCATGCCTGCCACCGTCGCCACAGGATCATCGGCGCGCGGATCAGCATGCCGAAGAACAGCCGAGTGTGCATGGCCGAGATGCGTACGTTGTCGCGCAACAGCCGGAAATGCGACAGGCCGTCGGCGGGGTAGTGCACCTGCGTCGGCAGCCAGCGCATCGGCTGATTGCGCCAGGCCAGGCGTACCAGAATGTCCGAGTCGAAGTCCATGCGCGTGCCGATGTAGGCCGAGTCCATCAGCGCCAGCACCGGCACCAGCGGGTACACGCGAAAGCCGCACATCGAGTCGCGGATCTGCAGCGAAAGCGTGTTGATCCACACCCACACGTGGGTCAGGTAGCGCGCGTACAGGCGGCCTTTGGGCACGCTGTCGTCGTATTCGGGATAGCCGCAGATGATCGCGTCGGCGTGCCGGCGCGAGGTGTCGATAAAGGTCTCGACTTCGCGCAGGTCATGCTGGCCGTCGGCGTCCACTTGCAAGGCATGGCTGTAGCCCAGGCGCGCCGCTTCGCGAAAACCGGCCATTACGGCGGCGCCCTTGCCTTGGTTGTGGGGCAGGGTCAGCAGGGTGACGTTATCCAGGGTTGCCAGTTGCGCCAACACCGCCGCGCACGCCGGGCTGCTGCCGTCGTCCACCAGCAGGCACGGCAAGCCACTGGTCAACAGGCTGCTGACCACGGCGGGCACGGCGGCCTCGTGGTTGTAGACCGGGATCAGGGCGCAGGGGTTATGCATGATGGACCTTCTCAAGATTACCGCTCACCTTGTGGCGAGGCAGCTTGCTCCCGCCGGGCTGCGCAGCAGCCCCCATGCAGGCGACCGAAATACTCTTGGGAAGATGCAGTGCCTGGGTTGGGAGTGCTGCGCACTCCAGCGGGAGCAAGCTCCCTCGCCACAAGAGCTTATGCATGCGCGGTCACCAATTGGATCCGGCCACTGGAGCAGGCGGCAACGCCGTTGCGGTAGGCGAAATACAACTTGCCGCGTTCGCGGTCGAAGCGCAGGTGCAGTTCAACGGTGTCGCCGGGGCGCACCAGTTGCTGGAACTTGAGCACTTCCATGCCGGCAAAGGTCGTGGGCAGATCAAGCAGTTGCTGGCCCAGGTTGAACGCCCATTCCACCTGCACCACGCCCGGCAGCACCGGGGTGACCGGGAAGTGCCCGCTGAAGTAGGCCAGGTCCGGCGGAACGCTGAGTTGCAAGGTCCATTCGCCATCGGTTTCGGCCTGCTCCAGCACTTCCGGCGCCTTGGGCCGTGGTGCCAGCAACAGGGCTTCGATATCGGCCTGGGGCAGTTTGCCCTGGGCATTCAGCGGCAGTTGGCGCAGCAGACGCCAGCGACGCGGCAGCGCCAGGGCTTCGCAATGTTGGCTCAGGTGCTGGCGCAGGGACTGGGTGAGGCTGCGCCGGCCCTGGTTGCGCAGCGCATGCAGGCCTGCGGCGCTCAATACCACCAGCGCACCGAGGGAGGCGCGGTTTTCCTGCACCACGCCCAGGCGCGTTTCAGCGACCCACGGGTGAGTCATCAGCGCCTGTTCGAGCATGGGCAGGGAGATGCGTTTTTCTTCCAGCTTGACGATGCGATCCAGGCGGCCGAGCAGTTCGAAGCGGCCATCGGCATGGATGCGCGCCGCATCGGCAGTGTGCTCGATATGCCCGGCGGGCAGGTAGGGCGAAGCGATGCGCAGGGCGCCGTCGGCATCCTGGCTCAGTTGCACATCGGCAAACGGCTGCCAGGGTTGCGCGCCTTGGCGCCAGGCGATACCGCCAGTTTCCGAGCTGCCGAGGATTTCCGTCGGCCATTGGTGCAAGCGATCATACAAGCTGCCGGCCGCTTCGATCGGCAGCGCGCCACCGGAGGAAAACACCCGTGACACCTGGCTCAGCGCGGGCCAGTCGAGGTTGTCGCCCATGCGCTTGAGCAGCGCCGGGCTCGCCACCCAGGCGAACTGCGCGTGCTCGCGGCTGGCGCGTTGCAAATCTTCGGGGAAGGCCAGTTGCTTGCGCACGAAGGTGCGCCCGGCACATAGCGGCCACAGCACGCGGAACAGCAGACCATAGATATGCTGGGTGGCGACACTGCCGATGATGCACGCATCCTTGAGGTCGGCGCCCCACAGCGTCTCAAGGGCTTGAACTTCGTTGGCCAACTGGCGCAGGGTCTTGTCGATGCGCTTGGGTTCGCCGCTGGAGCCGGACGTACACAGGCTTAGTTGGCAAGTGTCGAGGTCGAGCGCGGCCGGGCTCAAGGGGGCTTGATACAACACCTCCAGGTCTGCCGTTTCCGTCAACCAGGCGTCGACGGCATCGGCCCAGCGTTGGCGGGTTTGCGCTTGCAAATCGGCGGGCAGCAGCACGCTGACCCCGGCCCGCCAGGCCCCCAGCAGGGCGATCGCCAGGCTGCCGGCATCTTCCAGGTACACCGCCAGGCGCTGAATGCCGCGCGCTTGCAGGCCGGCCGCCAGGCTCAGGGAATATTCCCACAGCTGGGCGTGATTCATCGCAGGCTCGGTCGTGACCCTGCGTTGTTGCAGCGGCTCAAGCAGCAGGTGCTCAAGTTTCAACCCATTCATACGCGGCCTCGAACCCTTTGTCGTACCAGCCATTCCACGGCAAACAACAGCCCCATCAGCCCGTAGGCGATCAGGCCGTTGTACAACGTCCACCAGCTCAGCGGCGCCCACAGGGTCAGGGCGGCGGCGAGCAGGCCATTACACAGAAAAAATACGCTCCACACCACGGTGACCCGGCGCGTATACACCACCGCATTCGCAGGCAGGTTCGGTTCAGTCATGCGGGCCAGGCGTTCGACCATCGGCGGGCCGTATTTCAGGCTCAGCCCAAACAGCGCCAACATGAACGCACTGACCAGGCTCGGGTACCAGCGCAGCAGATGCGGGTTATCGAACCAGGCCAGCAACAGGCAGAACACGATCACCGCCAACGCCATCCAGCGGCTGCCGGGGCGGCGTGCGCCGGTGAAGGCGCGCAACAGCCACAGGCTGCCCAGCAACAGGCCGAATTGCCATGGCGCAAAGTGTTCGGTGCCGTAATACACCGCAAAGGGGTACAACAGCCCCGCCAACAACAGGCCAAGGCCGATCAGCCGGCTCATGCGGCGGGCTGGACCAGACGGTACACCGCCTCAACCACGTCGTTCACAGTGCGCACCGCCTTGAACTCTTCGGCGGCGATTTTCTTGCCGGTCTGGCGCTTGATATGGTCGATCAGGTCCACGGCATCGATGCTGTCGATTTCCAGGTCCTGGTACAGGTTGGCGTCAAGGGTGACGCGCTCCTGGGGCAGTTCAAACAGTTCCACCAAGGCATCGCGCAGGGTGTTGAAAATATCGTCACGAGTTTGCATGGTCCGGTCTCAAGCTGCCTGTCTGGCCGTGACGAACGCCGCAAGGCTGGCCACGTTGGTGAAGTGATTGCGTGTGTCCTTGGCGTCGGCATCGATCTTGATGCCGTACGTTTTCTGGATTGCCAGGCCCAGTTCCAGGGCGTCTACCGAATCCAGGCCCAGGCCTTCGCCGAACAGGGTCTGCTCGCTGCCGATGTCGTCGGGGCTGATGTCCTCCAGGCCCAGGGCCTCGATGATCAGCGTCTTTATGTCGTGCTCAAGGCAGTGTTGGTCGCTCATCTTCGGCGAGCTCCTTAATAAAATAGTCATGCAGGTAATCGTTGAGCTTGCGTGAGGCCTGGGGCGCGGGCCCCAGTGTTGCGAACGCCTGTGGTTCTATATCGGCACCCACGCGCAAACTGAAGTGAAAACGGCGTTTGGGGATGCGATACCAGGGTTCGGCCTTGGTCAGCGTGGTGGGGCTGACCTTGATCACCACGGGGGTGATGATTGTCGCACCCCGCAGTGCAATGGCGGCGCCACCGCGATGAAAGGCAGGCGCCGCGCCGGGTGTGGTGCGAGTGCCTTCGGGGAAAATGATCAAGGTCTGGCCCGCGCGCAGGGCGTCTGCAGCGGCATCGAGCATGTCCGCGCTGCCGTCATTGCTGATGTAGCCTGCGTCGCGCACCGGGCCACGCATGAATGGGTTTTGAAACAGGCTCTGCTTGACCACGCAGTTGGTCTGGCGCATCAGGCCGATCAGGAACACGACGTCGATCAGCGATGGATGGTTGGCGATGATCATCTGGCCGGGGCGACCGAGCTTTTGCGCGCCTTCAACGCTGTAGGTCAGCACACCGGCACGAAACATCATGCGGATAAAGAACCAGAACAGTTTGCTGATGGTGTGGCGGACACGCCGTTGATGTTTTTCCGCGCTGCCCGGCAGGCAACTGAGTAATGGAAATACCAGCAAACGCAGGCACAGCCCACCGAAGCCGAACAGCGTGAAGCTGGCGGCGGTGGCGAACAGGCGCCAGTAATAGGCGTCCCGTGGTTTGTCGGTCAGGCCTTGCGTTGCCAGTTCCATACGCGGTTCTTCCAGGCATGTTGGCAGGCGCCCTGTTCGGTGAGCAGGGTGCGCAGCAGGTTCAGGGCGTGGGGCCACTGGGTTCGAGTGGGTTGGACAGTGCCGGGGGTGAGTTCCAGTTGCCACTCGTCGCCTGATGTCAGCAGCAGGCCAAGGGCGTAGGGAAAGGGCACATCGACGATCCAGTTGGCATAGGCTTCGGGTGGTTGTTCTTCGGTGATCACCAGCAATACCGCGGGCGCGCCTTCGTTGAGCAGCGCCGCGGCCTCAAGCACGCCGTGTTCCAGGCCGTCGCCGGCGGCGGCGAGGGCGGTCATTTCGCTGGTTTCATTGCGCAGGATCGACCACAGGCCAATCACCGCGTTGTGCACCGACAGGCTGAACTGGGTCGGCGACAACGGCTGGTCGTTGGCCAGATCGCTGAGGATGTCGAGGGTGCGCGGGGTTTCGCCATGCCGGGAAATAAACACCAGCGGCAGATCCGCCAAGCCCTCGGCCAGCGGCCAGCCCACGCTGAAGGCCATGCGCGCCAGACGGCTCAGGCGGCGGCGCTGCATGGCTGGCAAGAACGACACGTCGGGCGAGGCTTCGCTGGCGGGCAGCGACACCGGGGCCTGGCACCAGGCGTGCCAGTCGTCCGCACTCTCCAGGCCAGGGGCCCAGGCGCGCCATTGGGCGATGTTGAAGTTGATCACTGAGAAGTTATCCCGCCCCTGCGGGCTTCCATGTGCAGCGTTTGGCCCCGAATACCGGGACAGGGAGCAATCGCCGAATGGCGCGCATTATCCCGGTGCCGTGGGGTTCTAGCAAACTTTGGTAAATAATTGTTCACGGCTGATTACAAAATAGTGGGAGGAATTTACAGATTGTCCTTTACCCAAGGTCGGGTTGGATTGTCGGACCGTTCCTGTTCACCTGTACGTGACCTGACTTTATTGCAGCGATGCATCGATGAACGAGGTAGCTAACAGGCGCTTTTGCCCTCTACACTCGGATAATTATTGATACACGGAGGTTTTTCCATGCGGCGTGTGGTGTTCAATCAGAAAGGCGGCGTGGGCAAGTCCAGCATCGCCTGCAACCTGGCGGCGGTCAGCGCCAGCGAAGGCTATCGAACCCTGTTGGTGGACCTCGATGCACAAGCCAATTCTACCCAGTACCTCACCGGGTTGACCGGCGACGACATCCCCATGGGGATCGCGGATTTTTTCAAGCAAACCCTGTCTTCCGGGCCGTTTTCGAAGAAGAACAAGGTGGATATCTACGAAACGCCGTTCGATAACCTGCATGTGATTACCGCCACGGCGGAATTGGCCGACCTGCAACCCAAGCTTGAGGCCAAGCACAAGATCAACAAGCTGCGAAAGCTGCTCGATGAGCTGGGCGAGGATTACGACCGAATCTATCTGGACACGCCTCCAGCGTTGAATTTTTATGCGGTTTCGGCGTTGATTGCCGCTGATCGCGTGTTGATCCCCTTTGATTGCGACAGTTTCTCGCGCCAGGCGCTGTATGGCCTGCTGGCGGAAATCGAAGAGTTGAAGGACGACCATAACGAAGGCCTGGAAGTGGAAGGCATCGTGGTCAACCAGTTCCAGGCCCGTGCGAGCCTGCCGCAACAGATACTCGATGAACTGATTGCCGAAGGCCTGCCGGTGTTGCCGGTGTACCTGGCCAGTTCGGTGCGCATGCGCGAGTCGCACCAGGAGAGCAAGCCGCTGATTCACCTGGACCCGCGACACAAGCTGACGCAGCAGTTTGTCGAATTGCATAACTTGCTGGAAAACGGCTGATTTTGCCGACGACACAAAAAACTGTGGGGGGGGGCTTGTATGGCGTTCCAGCAGGGGAAATGGATTTGTCCCACAGAAGCTGTAGGAAGGGTCTGGCAATGGACCTTGTGCCTTGTCTCTATGCCTACAGCTAAGCCAGAATCGGCCGGCTTGTGCGTCCGGATGGGCTTCTCTTAAGGTTCTCCGGTCACTGAATGTTCAGTGATCGGGTTTAGTAGCCCGTGGTGAGACGTACAGCAAATCATCGGTAATTGATGGTGGCTGTACGGAGGGCGCTTTCGAGCGCGCCGGTTGCGTCTCCCCGGTCTACTAACCTGCGTACAGCTGCCACCCTCCGTTTAGTAGCGGGCTGGTTGCGGCTCCCTTACTCGGAGACGATTCATGGTTAATATTTATACCGTTACACCCAACCTCCCCACCGAAACCCTCATCCTCAACAGTTACGAAACCTTCTCCTCCGTCCGCACCCTCTTGCTCCGCCTGTCCAACGACCTCACCGGTGAACACCGCGATGTGGCCTTGGCCATCCACCAATTGAGTGAGCTGGGCATCATGCTCGTCGGCCAGGTGATGGACCGCGAAACGCCGCTATCCCCACGGTAAAACGCGGTTAAAAATGTGGGAGGGGGCTTGCTCCCGATGGCAGAGTGTCAGGCACTTATGTGTCACTGATACACCGCCATCGGGAGCAAGCCCCCTCCCACACTGTCCGGTGGTGCTTTCCTGATCGGTTACACGCCCTGGCTACGCAACCAACTCATCAACTGCGGCAACGGAAACGCCCCGCTCTGGCGTGCCACTTCGCGGCCATTCTTGAACAGAATCAAACTCGGGATCGACCGAATCCCCAACTGCGCCGACAACTGCTGGTTGGCCTCACTGTCGAGCTTGGCCAGCCGGCACTTGCCCGCAAGCTGCCCAGCCGCCTGTTCAAACACTGGGGCAAACGACTTGCACGGCCCGCACCAGTCGGCCCACACATCCACCAGCAACGGCAGGTCGCCCTTGATCTGGCTGGCGTAGTCGCCTTGTTTCAATTCAAAAGGTTTGTTCAGCAACACGGGTTGCTTGCAACGCCCGCACTTGGGCGCGTCACCCAAACGTTCGTCGGGGATGCGGTTGAGGCCGTTGCAGTGAGGGCAGGGGATTACAAGAGGTTCGGACATCCGGGGCTCCTGGGGGTGGCCAATGGATTCAATCTGGAGTCGACAACAAGATTTATCAAGATCAGATCAAAAGGATGAAGCATGAACGACGATCTAAAACTGGCTATTGAATACTGGCCCTTTGTTTCTCCGTTGTTAAGCAGGCCTCGAACTGAGCACGACTATGACGCTTTGGTCGCGGCACTCGATAAATTACTGGATATCGTGGGCGAAGACGAAGCTCACCCACTAATGGGTCTGGTGGATATTATTGGTGACTGGATTGAAGGCTACGATCATGAGCACTGGCCGATGCCGGTTGCCAGTGGTGTCGATGTGTTGCGTTCAATGATGCGAGAGCACGGTCTGACCCAGAGCGATTTGCCGGGAGTTGCTCCGCAGTCTGCTGTTTCTGAAATCCTTAGCGGTAAACGTCGACTCAACCTGCATCAGATTCACTGGCTGGCTGAGCGCTTTGGAGTGTCAGTGGAAACCTTTATCTAGATGAGGCGCCTGTGAATAAATAAACACAGGCGTCGTCCACTACCCCTGCGTTATCGATCTGTGTATTGGAAAGCACCGCCTCGTACTCAAAACCGCAACGTTGCGCCACCTTGAACGGTTTTAAAGTTATCCACAGCCGTTTGCATATTGGCGCGGGCATCTTCCAAGCGGTTGCTGCCGTTGGCCCACGCCAGAAAGTCGGTATGGGGCTGGCTGAAGTAGACGATCAGCCGGTGCATGTCAGCGGCTTTATCCAGCACCGGCGCCAGGAGGCGCAAGCGGGTGTCGCTTATTAGTTTTGTCGGGATGTCGGAACATTTCATGGTGCGGCTCCTTGCGAAGGACAATTCGATACACCGGGGTGAATAAAATTGAGCAGTAGGAGCCCCAGTGCGCATACACCCAGGACAAGCATCAATATAAAAAATAATGACGCATGCATCTGAGCACCCAACCCTGTGGTCAATCCAGCGGTGGCGACTGTGACGCTTCCAAACACAGCCGAGGCTCCAGCTTGCTGCGAAGGTGCTACGTCTAGTGCACGGGCAATGGTTAACGGCAGCAGAATGCAAAAGGCGAAACTGGTCGACGCAGCGGCAAACAGGTACAGGCTCAAATCGTATTGAAACCATGCCGCAACCATTCCTATGGCACCTAGGCCCTGAACGAGCAAGCCCACTTTGAGACGCTGCGCCTCGGTAAAATACGCGACCGCTTTGCCTGCGGCAAAAAATGCCGAAGCAACCAGCGCTGCCCAGGCTGAAAGGATCGCCCCAATGGTCGATGTAGATAACTGAAATACACCGTCAAGGATGAATGCCTTGCTGAGGTTTAACGGGGTAAAGGCGCTTTGAATCAATATGCCCATCAGCAATGCGCTGACGAACCTCGACTGCCTCCAAAGGGCGGTAGCTGCAGTTGAGCCGAGTGGATTCCTGGGCTCTTCTGTGCGCTGGAAGAAAAGCCAGAGGCTGACAACTAGAAGCCCTCCCGCCAGCGTGCCCATTACCCCTCTCCAACCCCAGGCTGAGGCTGAAAGCATCAGTACCAGCGGACCCAACGCAGCAAGTACGCTGATGCCGGCGTACAGGTAAGCCGTCGTACTTTGAAATTTCGTCTGACCCAGGTGCTGGTGAAGCCATAAGCGCGAGGCTGTAGTTGCCAGGGCGTTGGCCGCAAACATTGCAATAAGGGCGATTGAAAGCATCGAGCGGCTTGCGGTGAAAGTCGTCGCCAAGCATAAAAGCGCAACCAGTGTTGAGCCGGTGGCTAGACTGAGTGAGGCGCCTGCTCGGTTGATTAAAGGCGTTGAGAGCCACTGACTCAAGGCGAAAACAGCGAGGCAAAGAGCGAGCATGCTTTGAAAGTAAGCCGCCGACACATTCAGGTCTTGGGCTATAAACGGGGAAAGAGGGACCAAAGCATCGAATACAACAGCGCTGATCAGTGTTCTGGCCATTACTACTTTAAGGGCTGTTGTCACTGGGTGATGCTCCAATCCCTCCGTGTCATTGCTACGTGTTCACTGCGCGTAGAGTAGTGATTGGCTCGTTAGCCTCAGCTCTGGCCTGGCTGCCTTCGAGCCATAGCGTTATCACTTCCCTGTGCTGTGGGTATCGCTCGATCAAAAACAGCTCAAGTTCCTTCCAAGCGCGCTGCTCCAGCCAATGGTTGACTTGGGACAGCTCGCGATGAGGAAAGGACAGGTCCATATGTAGACGAACAGCGGAATATTTATCGGGTGTAGCGTGATCGCACACCGATTCCAGGTTCGGAACATCGACGCCCATGACGCACCTCCGTATTTCATATCTGCTTAAGGTTTGTTGCGTGGTTGCAACAAGGCGACCTTAAGGCGAAGCGATGTTCAATGATGTCAGGCGCGTCCGGTTTTTATTTCTGGATATTTCCCGTCACGACGAACAACTAATCTCCAAATGCTTGCCCCAATCCGGCGGCCGCTGTGCGTATTGCTCCATTCCCGCTTGTTCCTCAAACGGCTTGGAAAGGACCTCATGCAACCGCCGCACTTCGCTGTAATCGCCTGACTCAGCAGCGGTGATAGCGTTCTGTGCCAGGTAGTTGCGCAGGATGTACAACGGGTTGACCGCGTGCATCCGCTCACGGCGCTGCACTTCGCTGTATTCCCCGTCCCGTGCGACACGTTCCTTGTACTGCTCGGCCCAGGCATCAAACCCGGCCCTATCGACAAAGTCATCGCGCAGCCGTGCCACGGCCAACGCCGCCGATTCATCCCCCAAACGGCGGAAGAACAGCGTGTAATCCACGCCACTGTTCTGCATCAGCTTGAGCAGGCGCTCCACCAATTTCTGGTCGTCTTCTTCGGCCGTGGTCAGCCCCAGGCGGCGGCGCATCAGGTCCAGGTAGTGGGCCTGGTAGAACGGCAGGTACAGGCCAAGGGCGTCCTTCAAGGCGTCGACGCTGATAAACGGCGTGAGCGCCTGGGCCAACGCGCTGAGGTTCCATTGGCCGATGGGCACCTGGTTGCTGAAGGAGTAACGCCCCTCGTGATCCGAATGGTTGCAGATGAAGTGCGCGTCGAAATCATCCAGAAACGCATACGGCCCGTAGTCGAAGGTGATGCCGAGGATCGACATGTTGTCGGTGTTCATCACGCCATGGCAGAAACCGTAGGCCTGCCACTTGGCGATCAGTTCGGCGTTGCGCTCGACGATTTCGCGGAACATCGCCAGATACGGCTCGGGCTGTTCGCGGCATTCGGGGTAATGCAGGTTCAAGACGTGTTCGGCCAGTTCGGCCTGCTGTTCGGATTTCTTGGTGTAGTAAAAATATTCGAAATGTCCGAAGCGGATATGGCTGGGCGCCAGGCGCAACACCATCGCGCCGCGCTCCTGTTTCTCGCGCCATACCGGCGTGCTGGAGCCGATCACGCACAAGGCGCGGCTGGTGGGAATACCCAGCGCATGCAGCGCTTCGGAGGCGAGGAATTCACGAATCGAAGAGCGCAACACCGCGCGGCCATCGCCCATCCGCGAGTACGGGGTCATCCCGGCGCCCTTGAGGTGCAGGTCCCAATGTTCGCCGGCTTCGTTATACACCTCGCCCAGCAGCAACCCACGGCCATCGCCGAGTTGCGGCGTGTAGCCGCCGAATTGATGCCCGGAATAGACCATCGCGCGCGGCTCGGCTTCGGCCCACAGTTTGTGACCGCCAAACAGCTCGGCGAATACCGGCGTTTCAGCCACCGCCGGGTCGAGGTCGAGCAGGGCCATGGCGGCCTCGCTCGCCACGACAAGGCGCGGCTCATCGAGGGGGTCGGGCAGGACGTGGGTTGAGAACGCGTCGCCCAGGCGTGCGAAGCGGTTGTCGAAGGTCAGTTCGTCGAGGGCTTTCACCGGCCATCTCCAGCAGAATGTCCGAGCATTCTGCTGGGGATAGGCGCGTTAGTCGAGTTTGCTCGGTGGTGGCTCCGGTGCATCCGCGACTTTTCCGGCAGGCGGTTCGGGTGCGTCCTGCTCCTGGGTGGGGCCGGCGATGGTCTTGCGATCATCCTCGACCGGGACCAGTTTGTACTCCTGGCCGTGCATGTTCTTGAGGTACACCTCCATCTGTCGGAACGAGATGTTGATGTGCTGCTTCTTGAATTCACGGTTGATGTAGCGGTTGACCTCGTCCAGCACCGGGTTGCGGTCACCCAGGTCACGTACGTGCATGCGCAGTTCGTGGTCGAGGGTGCTTTCGCCGAAGTTGAGGAAGTACACGTGAGGCTCGGGGTCTTTGAGCACCCGTGGGTTTTCCCTGGCAGCCTTGAGCAACAATTCCTTCACCAGGTCCAGGTCGGAGCCGTAGTCCACGCCGAGTTTGAGGGTGACGCGGGTGATGGTGTCGGTCAGCGACCAGTTGATCAGTTGCCCGGTAATGAACGTCTTGTTCGGGACAATAATGTCCTTGCGGTCGAAGTCGGTGATGGTGGTGGCGCGGATGCGGATCTTGCTCACCGTGCCCGACAGGTTGCCGATGGTGATGGTGTCGCCGATACGCACCGGGCGTTCGAACAGGATCATGATGCCGGAGATGAAGTTGGCGAAGATCTCCTGCATGCCGAAGCCCAGGCCCACCGACAGCGCGGCCACCAGCCATTGCAACTTGTCCCAGCTCACGCCGAGGGTGGACAGCGTGGACACAAAACCCACGCCGGCAATCACGTAGGACAGCAACGTGGTGGTGGCGTAGGCGCTGCCCTGGGCCAGGTCGAGCTTGGACAGCACCAGCACTTCCAGCAAGCCGGGCAGGTTGCGCGCCAGGGCGAAGGTGATGCCGATAATGATCAGCGCGCCCAGAAAGTCGCCGATGCTGATGGGCACCATGCTGATATTCGCACCGGTACCGCTGGTGTATTCGTACAGCGTGACGTTATCCAGGTAGGAAAACACTGAGATCAGGTCCGACCACACCCAGTACAGCGCGGCGATAAAACCGCCGAGCAGGGCCAGGCGGATCAGGCGCAAGGATTGTTCATTGACCTTTTCGATGTCCAGGGTCGGTTCTTCAACCACCGCTTCACCTTCACCGGCTTCCTTGGCTGCCTGGCGTTTGGCCAGGGCGCGCGCGTAGGCCAGGCGCCGTGCGGCGACGCTCAGCCAGCGCACGAAGGTGGCTTCGGCCACCAGCCAGAACATCAGCAGGTACAGGGTGTTGATCAGACGGTCGCTGAGCTTGAGGGCGGTGTAGTAGTAGCCGAAGCACACGGCGATAAACAGTGCGACGGGCAGCGCGGTAAACAGCAGGCCCATGGCTTTACGAAACAGTGAGGCTTTTTCGTGGGTAGGGCTGTTCAGCAACAGGCGGCCCAGCAGCCAAGCCATCAGCGCATAACAGGTCAGCACCACGCCGATGCCCAGCACGTCATCGGCCAGCGCCGCCGGCTGATGCTCGGCAACCGCCACCACGGCGACCAGGGCCAGTACCACCAGCCCGAGCTTGCGCACCCAGCCCTGGAGGAATTCAACCTGGGGTTTTTCCCAGCGAAAATGCAGTTCGGCCACGCCACCTGGGGCGAGAATCCGGTAGGCGGTGTAGAACACCAGCCACGCCTGGGCCAGTTGCAGCAGGGCGGAACCCAGGTTGGCGTTTTGCCCGCGGGCGTCGATCTGCAGCGCATAGCCGCACAAGGCCAGGCCCAGGGACACCGGCAGGGCCAGCAGGATATTGATCAGGATGGCCTGCGGCGTGTGCCACTGGCTGTCGCGCTTGAAGTGGCCGATGTCCAGGTGAACCTTGCTCAACCGCTGGTACAGCGCCTTGCGTCGCCACAGCAGGGCGCCGATCAACAGCAGCAACGGCAGGAACAGCAGCGGGCGCTGGGTGAGGCCGTCATACAGTTCGCTGACGCTGGAGGCCCACGGCAGGCTGGTGACTTGCTTGCTCAGATGCGCCGGCACCGTTTCCAGCCATTCTGTGTCCAGCGGCTTGTTGCTGGGGATCCAGAACATCTGTTCATCGAGCGTCGCGCGCAGGGTGGTGGCGGTGCTCAGCAGTTGTTTCTGGTTCAGTTGCAGGGTGATGGATTCGTTGAGCAGCGCGCTCAGCTCACGGCTCAGGCGCTCCAGCAAGTCACTGCGGGTAATCGCCAGTTCCAGCAAGGTGCGGCGCAGTTGCGGGGTCACGTCATCCGGCGGCTGGTTGGCCAGCAGGTTATCCACATAAGCGCTGGGGGAGCTGATCAACTCGCGTTTCTGGTTGACCTCGAACTGGTACAGGCGAATGTTGGCGATGTCGTCGGCCAGGTCGCGATCCACCGTGAGGCGCGGCAGTGCCTGTTTTTGCTTATACAGAATCTTGGAGAGCAGCAGGCTGCCCCTGAGCACGTTGATCTGGTCGTCCAGTGCCGCGTCGTTCTGGGTCACCGTGTCCAGTTGCTGCTTGGTCTGCAGGTTTTTCTGGGTCAGCTCGTTGAGCCGGTCGGTGCTTTTGAGCAGGTAGTCGGAGAGCTTCAGGTTCTCTGCGCTTTCCGTGGCCAGGATGGCGCTGCCGCCGGACTTCTGCGCCTCGATGGACTGCTGCGTGACTGTCTGCTGGGACTGGGCCAGGCGTTTCTGGTTGATCAGGTTTTGCAGGTCCTGGATCTCTTGTTCCAGGCGCGCGGCTTTTTCCTGGATCAGGTCGTGCTGGCTGTTGCCCAGGTCTTGCAGTTGACTGTTGCCGGCCAGTTCCTGGCGGCGCAGCGGGATCAAGGCGTTGAGGGCTGCCAGCTCGGCGTTCAACTGGTTGCGTTGGTCGCCGCTGAGGGTTTTGCCATTGTCCTTGCCGGCCTTGAGGGTCGCGTTGATCTGCAGGATGCGCGCCTGGCTGCTGCTGATTTCGGTCTGCGCACGCTCGGGGCGGGTCTGCGCGGCGATGGTCATGCTGTTGGCGTCGGCCAGCTCTTTTTGCAGGTCGCCTTGCTGGGTGCTGCGCTGCACCAGCAGTTGTTCCAGCTGCGGTATAGGCAGCGTCGCGTAACGCTGGGCTACCGGGATGACTTTGGTGGCCTTGAGCCGGGTCAGCTCGCGCTGGTTTTCGCTGGTCTGGCGCGGGGCATCTTCCAGCTGGCGCTTGACGTCGGCGAGACGCTGTTCGTAATCCTGCTGGTTGCCCAGGTACGTCAGGGTCTGCTGCAGGATGGTTTGCAGCGCCTTCATGTCGGCGTCGGGCAGTTTGCGGTCGGGCAGCTTGTCCAGGGTTTGCTGGATGGCGTCGGCGCTGGGCGGGTCGGCGGCGTAGACGTTGCCGACACAGAGAGTCAGGCCCAGCAGGGCGGTGGCGAGAAATGTGCGCAGGGTTGGCATAGAGACCGATTGAGCAAGGTGAAGAGTCGGGAGCGTGGCGTCGCTCCGCAGTTTAGAGGAAGAGTCCGGGGCCCGGGCGACTTCCTTCGGGGAATCTGACGCCCACTTTGCCGATCTTGTTCCCGTCCATGACCGCGACGGTCCAGATGGTGTTGTTCCACTCCACCTGGTCGCCGACCACCGGCGCGCCGCCAACTTTCTGGGTGATGAAACGGCTCAACGGCATGTCCGGGTCGATCCCTTCGAGCTTGAGGCCATACAACGCCGACACCGCGCCCAGCTGGGCGTCGCCTTCGAGGACGAAGTCGCCGAAGAAGCGCAGGTCGAGGCCGCGTTGCGGTGCCTGGCTGAACAGTTTGCCCAGGGCCGGCAGGTTGTGTTCGTGGCCGATCACGCAGAGCAGATCGTCGACTTCCAGCACCGTACTACCCGACGGATGGAGCAGTTGCTGACCACGGAACAGGGCGGCGATACGCGTGCCTTCGGGCATTTTCAGCTCACGCAGGGCCGCGCCGATGCACCATTTTTCCGCGCCCAGGCGGTAGACGAACAGTTCCCACTCACTGGTGACATGCACTTCCAGGGCAGAGCGGGAGATCGGCGCGGGGTCCGGCGGTACCGTGACCTTCAACAACTTCGCCACCCACGGCAGGCTTGTGCCCTGCACCAGCAGTGACACCAGCACGATAAAGAATGCCAGGTTGAAATACAGCTGTGCATGGGGCAGCCCGGCCATCAGCGGGAACACTGCCAGAATGATCGGCACCGCGCCGCGCAGGCCGACCCAGGCGATAAAGGCTTTTTCGCGGCCGTGGAACGCTTTGAATGGCAGCAGGCCGACCAGTACCGACAGCGGTCGCGCAAACAGAATCATCCACAGCGCCAGGCCCAGCGCCGGCAGGGCGATTGGCAGCAAATCATGGGGGGTGACCAGCAGGCCCAGCACCAGGAACATGCCGATCTGCGCGAGCCAGGCCATGCCGTCGAGCATATGCAAAATGCCATGACGGCTGCGCACCGGGCGGTTGCCGATCACCAGGCCGCATAGGTACACGGCGAGGAAGCCGCTGCCGTGCAGGGCGTTGGTCAGGGCGAACACGAACAGGCCGCCGGCGATCACCAGGATCGGGTAGAGACCGTTGGCCAGATTGATGCGGTTGACCATCTGCAGCATCAACCAGCCGCCGCCGAGGCCGACGATGCCGCCGATGCCGAATTCGCGCACCAGATGGGTCAGCAGGCTCCAGTGCAGGCCGGTCTGGCCGCTGGCGAGCATGTCGATCAGGGTCACGGTGAGGAACACCGCCATCGGGTCGTTGCTGCCGGATTCAATTTCCAGGCTGGCGCTGACCCGTTCGTTCAGGCCCTTGCCGCCGAGCAGCGAGAACACCGCCGCGGCGTCGGTGGAGCCGACGATGGCGCCGATCAGCAAACCCTGGATGATGTTGAGATTAAACAGCCACGCCGCCGCCATGCCGGTGAGGCCGGTGGTAATCAACACCCCCACCGTGGCCAGCGACAACGCCGGCCAGAGCGCCACGCGAAAACTCGCTACCCGGGTGCGCAAGCCGCCGTCGAGCAAAATCACGGCCAGTGCCAGGTTGCCCACCAGGTAAGCGGTCGGGTAGTTATCGAAGATGATGCCGCCACCATCGACACCGGCCAGCATGCCCACGCCCAGGATGATCACCAGGATCGGGATGCCCAGGCGCGACGAAAGAGAACTCACCAGAATGCTCGCACTCACCAGCAACGCGCCGATCAAGAACAG
Organism: Pseudomonas sp. FP597; assembly: GCF_030687435.1. Taxonomy (NCBI): domain Bacteria; kingdom Pseudomonadati; phylum Pseudomonadota; class Gammaproteobacteria; order Pseudomonadales; family Pseudomonadaceae; genus Pseudomonas; species Pseudomonas sp. FP597. The sequence continues at coordinate 547,068 of NZ_CP117432.1, forward strand.
GCTGTTGATGGTAGTCGCATTCAAAGGCAGTACTCCATAAGCAAACAAGACAGGGCGCAGGCTGACCATGCAGTCTGCGTGCCAGCGATTCTAACCTGTTGAATTGCTGCGCTGTCAAAAAGCTTTTCCTGATTCGCATGGACCCAAATGTGGGAGGGGCAAGGCCCTCTGGCACATTTTTAACTGAGTACAGTCAGTTGGAGACGCAAGCGCCCGACCAGGGGTTTTACGGTTTCAGGAACCAGATGGGGGAAATGCAGTCACTAAGGCTCGAAAGTGTGGCCCGGCCCTTAAAAAGCGGGCCGCGCGCCGGGGATAACCCTGGCATCCGAGGTGATTTTTCTTTATCGTCACCGCCCTTTGAAAAAGCCAGAGAAATCAAAATGTTAGAAGCATCCCTCAGCCAATTGGAACAACTGGTCAACGACCTGGTACAGCAAAACCAGGACCTGTTGGGCGCCAATCAATCCCTCAAGGCCGAACTCGCCAGCGCCAAGGATGAGAACGACAGCCTGCAACTGAGCCTGATGGAACAGGAAGAGAAGCACGGCGCCACCGCGGCGCGTATTCAGGCGTTGGTTGAGCGCGTGAGCGCAGGTCCTGTCAGCGCATGAATGAAGGGATAAAGGTCGTTTCGATTCTCGGAGAGGATTACTCGATCAAGGCGCCGGTCGGGGAAGATAAAACCCTGATGCACGCCGTGACCATGCTCAAGGCTTCCCTGGCCACCACCAAGAAAAAGTACCCGACCCTGATCGGTGACAAATTACTGGTGCTGGCGGCGCTGAACCTGTGCGCCGAGCAGATCGAAATGCAGCAGGCCCATCAACAGGAACTCGACCGTTACCAAGAGCAAGTCAGCGCCACGGTCGAAGTGATTTCCAAGGCGATCCAGCCTTAGAACCACGCATCCTGCATCCCCAGGCACGTATCATCACGTGCCTCCAGAATCGCCAGTTCATGATGGCAGCCCGGTACTTCCCAGGTCAGGAAGTAACGGGCGGCCTGGAGTTTGCCTTTATAAAAGGCCACATCCGCCGCATTGCCCAAGGCCAGCCCTTCTTCGGCGTGAATTGCCTGTTCCAGCCAGCGCCAGCCAATCACAGTGTGCCCGAACACCTTCAGGTACAGCGCCGAGTTCGCCAGGCTGCTGTTGACCTGGCCTTGGGCGAGATCCGTCAGCAGTCCCAGTGTGACGTCCTGCAGGCGCGCCACCAACTGTTCCAGAGGTGTTCTCAAGGCTGTGAGTGATGGGTATTTCTGTGCCCGCGCAGCGGTTTCGGCGATCAGGCGGATCAGTTGCTTGAGCCCCGCGCCGCCGTTCTGCGCCAGTTTGCGCCCGAGCAAATCCAGGGACTGGATGCCGTGAGTGCCTTCATGAATGGGGTTCAGGCGGTTGTCACGGTAGTACTGCTCCACCGGGTATTCTCGGGTGTAGCCGTGGCCGCCGAGGATCTGGATCGCCAGTTCGTTGGCCTTGAGGCAGAACTCGGACGGCCAGGATTTGACGATGGGCGTGAGCAGGTCGAGCAGTTCGTGGGCCTGCTTGCGCTCGGTTTCGGTGTCCAGCGTGGTGGTGTCGTCGAACAGCCGTGCGGCGTACAGGCCCAGGTCGAAGGCGCCCTCCACGTAGGCTTTTTGCATGAGCAGCATGCGTTTGATATCGGCGTGCTGGATGATCGACACCGGCGCGGTGGTGGGGTCCTTGCTGTCGGGCAGGCGGCCTTGCGGGCGTTCGCGGGCGTATTCCAAAGAATACAGATAGCCGGCATAACCGAGCATCACCGCACCCATGCCGACGCCGATACGTGCCTCGTTCATCATCTGGAACATGCAGCTCAGGCCCTGATGCGGCTTGCCCACCAGATAGCCGACGCAGTTACCGTTATCGCCGAAATTCAGCGCGGTGGACGTGGTGCCCCGCCAGCCCATCTTGTGAAACAGCCCGGCCAGCAGCACATCGTTGCGCGCGCCGAGGCTGCCGTCATCATTGACCAGAAACTTGGGCACGATAAACAGCGAGATACCCTTCACCCCGGCCGGTGCATCCGGCAGTTTGGCCAACACCATGTGCACGATGTTTTCCGATAGCGGATGGTCGCCGCCGGAGATGAAGATCTTGTTGCCCTTGAGCCGATAGGTGCCGTCAGCCGCAGGTTCCGCGCGTGTACGAATATCCGACAGGGATGAGCCCGCGTGGGGCTCGGTCAGGGCCATGGTGCCGAAGAAGCGACCGTCGATCATCGGTTGCAGGAAGCGCTGTTTCTGCTCTTCGGTGCCGAAGCTTTCGATCAGGTTGGCCGCGCCCATGGTCAGGAACGGGTAGGACGTGGACGCCGCGTTGGCTGATTGGAAGTGTGCGAAACACGCCTGGGACAGCAGGGTGGGCAACTGCATGCCGCCCGCGTCGAAACTGCGCGCAGCGTTGAGGAAACCCGCTTCCAGAAACGCATCCACGGCCGGCTTGACCTCAGGAATCAGAAGGGCCTTGCCGTCCTCGTAGCGCGGTTCATTTTCGTCGTTCTTGCGGTTGTGCGGCGCGAAGTACTTTTCGGCGATGGAGCGCGCGGTGCTGATGGCCGCATCGAAGGTTTCGCGGTTGTGCTCGGCAAACCGTTCGCGCTGGGTCAGGCCCTCGGCATCGAGGACTTCGTACAGCTCGAAAGCCAGATTGCGGGAACTGAGCAGCGTCTCGGACATGGCGGATTACCTTTAGAAAAGTATGCCGCAGTCTAGGAGCGCTAATAAAAACGGGGAAGGAAGATAGATGGGGGTGATGGGGCGGCACAAGTTGCAAGCTTCAAGCTACAAGTAAGAGCGCGATGCTTTTACTTGCAGCTTGTAGCCTAAAACTTGCCGCTGCTGCTTAACCGATGGTCATCAGGCTGGCGTTACCACCCGCTGCCGCCGTGTTAACACTCAACGCCCGCTCAATCACCAGGCGCTCCAGTGCAATCGCCGTCTCACCTTGCGACAAACCATGCACGCCAACAATCGCACCGCCACGCTGGGCCACTTGTTTGCACACCGCGCGCAGTTGGTCGGAATCGCCGTGGTGCAGGACGGCGTCGAACACCACCTCGTCCTTGGTCCAATCGGCCACGCGCTGGATCTTCGCCTGAATCTCCTTCGGCAGGCGTGGGAACACTGCCTTGGTCAGGTCGGTTTCCGGCCATACCGCTGAGCCACCGACCGCCAACACCGCGGCCAGTTGGGTCAACAGGTCGCCTTCCACTTCCGCCAGGCACAGCACGTGCTCGCGGGGCAGGATGGCGTAGCTGTTGCGCTCGCCGGTCGGGCCGGCCAGTTGGCGGGTGATACCGCTTTGCGATTGCGCGGCGAATTGAGTGCACAGGGCGCTCAGCTCGCTGAACTTATTGCTGTCGGCCCAGGTTTTCAGGGCGGTCAGCGGTTGGCTCATGGCGTCGCGCAGGCGCACGTCCGGAGCGGCCAGTTTGTCGCCGCGTACGAAGGATTGCTCGATCGCATCGGTAGGACGGGTCGACAGCAGGCGGTACAGGTACAGCGGACCACCGGCTTTCGGACCCGTGCCCGACAGGCCTTCGCCGCCGAACGGCTGCACGCCGACCACGGCCCCAACAATGTTGCGGTTGACGTAGACGTTGCCGGCATTGACGTTGTCGATCACCTTGGCGATGGTCTCGTCGATGCGGGTATGCACGCCCAGGGTCAGGCCATAGCCGGACGCATTGATCTGGCCGATCAACTGGTCGATCTCTTTACGCTTGTAGCGCACCACGTGCAGCACCGGGCCGAAGATCTCGCGTTGCAGCTCGTCGAAGCTTTCCAGTTCGATCAGGGTTGGCATGACGAAGGTGCCGCGCTTGATCTCTTCACCGTCGGCAATCGCCACTTGGTAAACGTTGCGGCCTTTGTCGCGCATGGCCTGGATGTGTTTCTCGATGCCGGCCTTGGCTTCGGCGTCGATCACCGGGCCGATGTCTACCGACAGGCGCTCCGGGTTGCCCAGGCGGCATTCAGCCATGGCGCCCTTGAGCATTTCGATGACGCGGTCGGCCGAATCTTCCTGCAGGCACAGCACACGCAGGGCCGAGCAACGCTGGCCGGCGCTGTCGAAGGCCGACGACACCACGTCGATGACCACTTGTTCGGTGAGTGCCGAGGAGTCCACGATCATGGCGTTCTGGCCGCCGGTTTCGGCGATCAGCGGGATCGGACGGCCCTGTGCATCCAGGCGGCCGGCGACATTGCGTTGCAGCAGGCGCGCCACCTCGGTGGAGCCGGTGAACATCACACCTTTGACGCGGTCATCACCCACCAGGCGGGCACCGACGGTTTCGCCCTGGCCCGGCAGCAGTTGCAGCACGCCTTCCGGAATGCCGGCTTCCAGCAGGATGCGCACGGCCTGGGCCGCTACCAGCGGGGTTTGCTCGGCAGGCTTGGCCAATACCGGGTTGCCGGCCGCCAGCGCAGCCGCCACCTGGCCGCTGAAAATCGCCAGTGGGAAGTTCCACGGGCTGATGCAGACCACCGGGCCCAACGGGCGGTGGGCATCGTTGGTGAAATCGTTGCGTGCCTGTACCGCGTAGTAGCGCAGGAAGTCCACGGCTTCACGCACTTCGGCGATGGCGTTGGCGAAGGTCTTGCCGGCTTCGCGAGCCAACAGGCCCATCAGTGGCTGGATCTCGCCTTCCATCAGGTCGGCGGCGCGTTCCAGGATCGCGGCGCGTTCGGCGGGCGGGGTGGCCTGCCAGATCGGGCCCGCATTGATGGCGCACTGGATCGCGTTGTCGACGTCTTCGACGGTGGCTTCCTGTACCTGGCCGACCACATCACGCAGGTCGGATGGGTTCAGCACTGGCGTCGCCGCTTGTTCGCTGGCGTCGCAACCAAGCATCGGCGCGGCTTTCCAGTGGTTGTGAGCGGTGGCCAGCAGGGCGCAGGACAGCGACGCCAAGCGGTGTTCGTTGGCCAGGTCGATACCGGCCGAGTTGGCGCGGTCGCTGCCGTACAGGTCGCGCGGCAATGGGATGCGCGGGTGTGGCAAGCCGAAGCCGCCTTCCTGCGTGGCCATTTGCTCGATGCTGGCTACCGGGTCGGCCACCAGTTCCTGGATCGAGATGGATTGGTCGGCGATACGATTGACGAACGAGGTGTTGGCGCCGTTTTCCAGCAGGCGACGTACCAGGTACGCCAGCAGCGTTTCGTGGGTGCCGACCGGTGCGTACACGCGGCACGGACGGTTCAGCTTACCTTCGGAAACCTTGCCTACAACCTGCTCGTACAACGGCTCACCCATGCCGTGCAGGCATTGGAATTCGTACTGGCCGGGGTAATAGTTCTGACCGGCGATATGGTAGATGGCCGACAGGGTATGGGCGTTGTGCGTGGCGAACTGCGGGTAGATGACTTCCGGCACCGACAGCAGCTTGCGTGCGCAGGCGATGTAGGACACGTCGGTGTACACCTTGCGGGTATAGACCGGGTAGCCTTCCAGGCCTTCGACCTGGGCGCGCTTGATTTCGCTGTCCCAGTACGCGCCCTTTACCAGGCGGATCATCAGGCGGTGGCGGCTGCGGCGAGCCAGGTCGATCACATAGTCGATCACGTACGGGCAACGCTTCTGGTATGCCTGGATCACGAAACCGATGCCGTTCCAGCCGGTCAGTTGCGGCTCGAAGCACAGGCGTTCGAGCAGGTCCAGGGACAGTTCCAGGCGGTCGGCTTCTTCGGCGTCGATGTTCAGGCCGATGTCGTATTGCTTGGCCAGCAGGGTCAGGGACAGCAGGCGCGGGTACAACTCATCCATCACGCGTTCGTACTGTGCGCGGCTGTAACGCGGGTGCAGGGCCGAGAGTTTGATGGAGATGCCCGGGCCTTCATAAATCCCACGGCCATTGGAGGCTTTGCCGATGGAGTGAATGGCTTGTTCGTACGAGGCCAGGTACTTCTGGGCGTCGTGTTCGGTGAGCGCGGCTTCACCGAGCATGTCGTAGGAATAGCGGAAGCCCTTGGCTTCAAACTTGCTGGCATTGGCCAGGGCTTCGGCGATGGTTTCGCCGGTGACGAACTGCTCGCCCATCAGGCGCATGGCCATGTCGACGCCCTTGCGGATCATCGGCTCTCCGCTCTTGCCGATGATGCGGCTCAAGGACGAGGTCAAGCCTGCTTCGTTGTGCGTGGCGACCAGTTTGCCGGTCAGCAGCAGGCCCCAGGTGGCGGCATTGACGAACAGCGACGGGCTGTTGCCCAGGTGCGGCTGCCAGTTGCCGGTGCTGATCTTGTCGCGGATCAGCGCGTCGCGGGTGCCCTTGTCCGGGATGCGCAACAGCGCTTCGGCCAGGCACATCAGCGCTACGCCTTCCTGGGATGACAGGGAAAATTCCTGCAGCAGGCCCTGAACAATACCGGCACGGCCGCCGGCGCTCTTCTGGTTGCGCAGTTTTTCGGCAATGGTGGCGGCCAGCTTGTTGGTGGCTTCGGCCATTGGAGCCGGCAGGCGGGCCTGCTCGATCAGCATCGGCACCACTTCCGGTTCCGGGCGGCGGTAAGCGGCGGTGATCGAGGCGCGGAGCACCGATTGCGGCAGGATGCTCTCGGCGAACTCAAGGAAGCACTGGTGTGCATGGTCGGCCTGGACCTCGCCCGCATCGTCGGCGTCCTTGCTGCTCAAGCCATTGAGCTCGTTCAGGGTTGCACCACCCTCGAGTTTCTCCAGGTAATTGAAAATCGCCTGCTTGATCAGCCAGTGCGGCGTGCGATCAATGGAGGTCGCGGCAGCCTTCAGGCGTTCGCGGGTCGGGTCGTCGAGTTTGACCCCAAGGGTGGTCGTCGCCATTTTCTTATCCTCATGGGTGCCACTACCGAGTGGCATTAGCTGGCGGCAAGATTAGCTTTGCCCATGAAGAGGTGCAACCGGGTGCAACCTTTTTTATGCATGAAATTTTCGACGTTCATCCGAAAAAAATTTCCCGCCAGCGGAATACGCTTTGCGCTGGTGCGTTTGCTTCTGAGATCGGCTGTTCTTGCTCCGAAAAGGAGCAAAAACACAGCGTTTGGTCGAATTCACATCCGGGTGCAACTTATTCGCAAGAAACAGGTTGCACCTTATTTGCTTTGTTGAATAGCATTCGTGCCCAAGGTGCAACCATCCTGAAAGCCGGGGGGTTCATCGGCTGACGGCTTTCCTGGGGAAACGTCAGTCATAAATGCGCGGCACGCAGGTTCGTTTACCCAGCTATACAGTGGGTAGCGTCCGACAGACCGCTGCCACATAAAAACAATGCCAGGGCGTCACTCTTATGAGCGTTAGTAACCCAACCCTGATCACGTTCGTGATCTATATCGCAGCAATGGTGTTGATCGGCTTGATGGCCTATCGCTCCACCAACAACCTTTCCGATTACATCCTTGGCGGTCGCAGCCTCGGTAGCGTGGTGACAGCCTTGTCCGCCGGTGCTTCCGACATGAGCGGCTGGTTGTTGATGGGCTTGCCGGGCGCGATCTACATGTCCGGCCTGTCGGAAAGCTGGATCGCCATTGGCCTGATCGCCGGCGCCTACCTCAACTGGCTGTTCGTGGCCGGTCGCCTGCGGGTACAGACCGAGCACAACGGCGACGCCCTGACGCTGCCTGACTACTTCTCCAGCCGTTTCGAAGATAAAAGCGGCCTGCTGCGGATCATTTCGGCCATCGTGATCCTGGTGTTCTTCACCATCTACTGCGCTTCCGGCATCGTGGCCGGCGCCCGCCTGTTCGAAAGCACCTTCGGCATGTCCTACGAGACCGCGCTGTGGGCGGGGGCTGCGGCGACCATTGCCTACACCTTTATCGGTGGTTTCCTGGCCGTGAGCTGGACCGACACCGTACAAGCCACGCTGATGATCTTCGCGCTGATCCTGACGCCGATCATCGTATTGCTGGCCACCGGCGGTGTGGACACCACGTTCCTGGCGATTGAAGCCAAGGACCCGACCAGCTTCGACATGCTGAAAAACACCACCTTCATCGGCGTCATCTCGCTGATGGGTTGGGGCCTGGGTTACTTCGGCCAGCCGCATATCCTCGCGCGTTTCATGGCGGCGGATTCGGTCAAGTCGATCGCCAACGCGCGTCGTATCTCCATGACCTGGATGATCTTGTGCCTGGCCGGTACCGTGGCGGTAGGTTTCTTCGGTATCGCCTATTTCTCGGCGCACCCGGAAGTGGCAGGTCCCGTGACCGAAAACCCTGAGCGTGTGTTTATCGAACTGGCCAAAATCCTCTTCAACCCATGGATCGCCGGTGTGCTGCTGTCGGCCATCCTCGCGGCTGTCATGAGTACCCTGAGCTGCCAGTTGCTGGTGTGCTCCAGCGCTCTGACCGAAGACTTCTACAAAGCCTTCCTGCGTAAGAACGCCTCCCAGCTTGAGCTGGTGTGGGTCGGTCGTCTGATGGTGCTGGTGGTTGCCCTGATTGCCATCGCCATGGCCGCCAACCCGGAAAACCGCGTGCTGGGCCTGGTGAGTTACGCCTGGGCCGGTTTCGGCGCTGCGTTCGGCCCTGTGGTGCTGATCTCGGTGATCTGGAAAGGCATGACCCGTAACGGCGCGCTGGCCGGTATCCTGGTGGGTGCGATCACTGTGATCGTGTGGAAACACTTCTCGCTGCTGGGCCTGTACGAAATCATCCCAGGCTTCATCTTCGCCAGCCTGGCGATCTACTTCGTGAGCAAGATGGGCGCACCGACGGCCGGTATGGTCGAGCGCTTTGATGCTGCGGAAAAAGACTACAACCTCAATAAGTAATTCGCCGGGCGTTAAGTGCCGGTTGAGTTGAAAGAAGGCCCGCGTCCTACGGATGGCGGGCCTTTTTTTGGGTGTGATTTGGGGATGACTTGAAGAAGATTCAGGCGCCTGCGTGTAGGGTTTTACTGATTTGTCTGGGGTGTGCTCAGCGGGGCGCGGCCGTGAGGCAGAATCTGTCGCCCACCCCTCGCAGAGAAACACCGGATGTTCGCTCCTGCCAATCAAAGCGCCTTTACCCTGACCCTCGACGGTGTGCCAAGCGAACTCAAGGTCTTTGAGTTCCAAGGCACCGAAGCCATCAGCCAACCCTATCGTTTTGACCTGGAGCTGGTCAGCGAACAGCCTGACCTTGATCTGGACGGCTTGCTGCATCGCCAGGTCTACCTGGGTTTCGATAATCAGGGCCATGGTGTGCATGGCCTGGTCCACCGCGTAGCGCAGGGCGACTCGGGGCGGCGCCTGACCCGCTATCAGATCAGCCTTGTGCCGCAGCTGGCGTACCTGATGCACAGCAGTCACCAGCGGATTTTCCAGCACAAGACGGTGCCGCAGATCGTTGCGCAGGTGCTGGTGCAGCAGGGGATTCTGAGTGACCAATTCGATTTCCGCCTGAGCGGTACTTACCCCGAGCGCGAATATTGCGTGCAGTTCGGCGAGACCGATCTGGCGTTCATTCAACGGCTGTGTGCCGAGCTGGGCATTCATTACCACTTTCAGCATTCGCCCGATGGGCACCGGTTGGTGTTCGGGGACGACCAGACGGTATTTGCCCAGGCCGATCAGCCCACCCCTTACATGCCGGGTTCCGGGATGGTGGCGGATACCCCGGCAATCAAACGTTTTGCGGTGCAGTTGGAAACCCGTGCGACCGCCGTCAGCCTGCGCGATTACGACTTTCGTAAACCTGACCTGGTGCTGGAGAGCGGCGTTGCCGGCGACCCGTTGCCACGGCTTGAAGAGCAGGTGTACCCCGGTCATTTTTCTGATCGCGCCCATGGTAAATATCTCGCGCAACGGGGGCTGGAGCGACGTCGGAGTGACTATCGAATCGCCCGTGGCAACGGTGATGAGCCTGCATTGAGCAGCGGGCGGTTCCTCAGGCTGGCCGGGCACCCGCGCGAGCAATGGAATGACGTGTGGCTGGTGACCCATGTTGCTCACGAGGGCCGGCAACCCCAGGTATTGGAAGAGGCGGTCACCGAGGTTGCCGGTGGGGATTCTCGTCAAGGCTATCGCAATGAGTTCGTCGCAGCGCCGTGGGATGTGATCTTTCGTCCATCCATGCCCGAGCAGGCGCGACCGACCCTTTCGGGTTATCAGAATGCGGTGGTCACCGGGCCTCAGGGCAGCGAGATTCATTGCGACGAGTACGGGCGGGTCAAGGTGCAATTGGCCTGGGACCGTGCCGGGGAGCGCAACGACCATTCCAGTTGCTGGCTGAGAGTTGCCAGCGGTTGGGCGCATGATCGTTACGGCGCAGTGTTGCTTCCCCGGGTCGGCATGGAGGTATTGGTGGGCTTCGTCAATGGCGACCTGGACATGCCGCTGGTGATGGGTTGCCTGCCCAACGCGGCCACTGCCGTGCCACTCGATCTGCCGGCGGACAAGACCCGCAGCATTTTCCGCAGTCAGAGCAGCCCCGGTGGTGGCGGCTATAACGAGCTGCGTATTGAAGATCGTAAGGGTGCTGAGGAAATCTACCTGCGTGCTCAGCGCGATTGGACTCAGCATGTGTTGCGTGACCAGCAGGTGCAGGTCGATAACCAGCGGCGGGTGAGGGTCGGCGGTGAATCGCATCATGAACTGCAGGGCGAAGAACAGCGCATCACCCATGGCAATCGCCTGACCGAACTCAAGCAGGACGATCACCTTGTAGTAGGTGGTTCGCAGCAGATGCGCGCCGGGCGGACCATTCGGATCGGCGCCGGGCAAAGCGTGGTGATCGATGCGGGCGCCAGCGTGACGGTTCAGGCTGGCGGTCAGTCGATCACGCTGTCGGCGGGTGGGATCTTCAGCAGCGTGCCGATTCAGCTGGGCAGCGCACCGGCTCCAGTCGCGTCCCCGTTGATGCCGGGAGTGAAGGAAAAATTGCTGGCGGTCATTCCTGCCCCGTTGAGTGGGGTGCAGGTGGCCAGCCTCAAGCGCAGTGCGCCGTTTTGCGAAGAATGTGAGCGCTGTAAGAACGGGCAGTGCTATCTCCCCCATTCCATTCAACCCTAAAAGGAATTTACTTTGATGTCTCAGCCCTTGTCCCCCGGCGCCTGGCTTGCACAGTCGCCTTTGCTGCCCAATCAAAAGCTCTTTGTGGTGCTGAGCGGTGCCAGCGACGCCACACCGCTTGCCGCCTGGCAAACCACGGAAACGGGAATGCCACCTCAATCGATCTGGGCCGATACAGCTTATGCACAATGGGATGAGGTGATGCCTTACGTGGGGATCGTCGAGCCCGGCAGTGCCGTCCTTGACTGGGTCGCAGCCACTGAAGCCACGGATTGGGGCTGGCTGGCGGTATCGTCCAGTCCGCTGGAAACCGTCGTTGCTCACCTGCAAGGCCTGACCAAGGTGCTGCTTCCCGATGGACAGGATGTGTTTTTACGCTTCTGGGATGGGGCTCAATTTCTGCCGATCGTGCAACACCTGGGCGACGAGGCGGGTGAGTTGTTGCCGGTGTTCCAACGCTACCTGATCAATGGCCGGCCACTCACGGTGGCGACGGCGCCAGTCACTGCGGCCAAGGCCAGCCCTTGGTGGCACGTGCCCGTATCGTTACTCGAACACCTGGCAGAGCAATCACCGCAAACCCTGATCGACAATCTGCTGCAATGGCTGCAAGAGCAGCGTCCCGACCTGTACACCGCGTTCACGCCGGCGACCTTGCAGCATAAGGTCGCCTACTTTGTGCGCAGGCCGGCTATCAGTCATGGAACCCTGGCCGACTACCTCGCCTCAGAGTCGAGTTGAGCCCAGTGCCTGCTGCAGGTCATCGATCAGGTCTTCAATTGCCTCGATGCCCACCGAGAGGCGAATCATCTCCGGTTTCACGCCGGCCTTGGCTTGCTCTTGCTCGTTCATTTGCCGGTGGGTCGTGGACGCCGGGTGGCAGGCCAGGGATTTGGCATCGCCGATATTCACCAGGCGCTTGAAGATTTGCAGCGCATCGTAGAAGCGCACGCCGGCATCAAAGCCGCCCTTCAAGCCAAAGGAGAGGATCGCCGAGGGTTTACCCTGCAGATATTTTTGCGCCAGTGCGTGATGCGGGTGGTCCGGCAGCCCGGCGTAGCTGACCCATTCCACGGCCGTATGGCCTTGCAGGAACTGCGCGACCTTCAACGCGTTCTCGGTGTGGCGTTCCATGCGCAGGGCCAGGGTTTCCAGGCCTTGCAGCAGCAGGAACGCATTCATCGGCGCCAGCGCCGCGCCCGTGTTGCGCAGCGGCACGGTGCGGGCACGGGCGATGAAAGCGGCAGGGCCGAATTTTTCGGTGTAGACCACGCCGTGATAGGCCGGCTCCGGGGTGTTGAGGCCGGGGAATTTCTCCGGGTATTGGGCCCATGGGAAAGTGCCGCTGTCGACGATCACGCCGCCCAGGGAGTTGCCATGGCCGCCGATGTATTTGGTCACCGAATGCACCACGATGTCGGCGCCGAACTGGATCGGCTTGCACAGGATCGGCGTGGCCACGGTGTTGTCCACCATCAACGGCACACCACGGTCGTGGGCTACATTGGCCAAGGCTTCGAGGTCGACGATATTACCCGCCGGGTTGCCGATGCTTTCGCAGTACACCAGCTTGGTGTTGTCGTCGATCAGTTCAGCGATGGCCTCGGCCGAGTCGTCGCGGGCGAAACGCACATCCACACCAAAACTGGGCAGCAGGTGGGCGAACAGGGTGTAGGTGCCGCCGTAGAGCTGCGGGGTGGTGACGATGTTGTCGCCGGCCCGGGTGAGGGTCTGGATCGCATAGTGGATCGCCGCGCTGCCGGCTGACACGGCCAGGCCTGCTATACCGCCTTCGAGGGCGGCGAGGCGCTGCTCCAGCACATCGTTGGTGGGGTTCATGATGCGCGTGTAGATATTCCCGGGCACGTCGAGGTTGAACAGGTCGGCACCGTGCTGGGCGTTATCGAATTCGAAGGCGACGTTCTGGTAGATCGGCACCGCGACGGCCTTGGTGGTCGGGTCCGACTTGAAGCCGTGGTGCAGCGCGATGGTGGCGTCTTTCATGATGGTTGTTGACCTCCCTGGAGAATGGATGGCCACAATAAATCCGCCCAGGCACCGCCATTTAGATTTTTTTCAGCCGGCTTTCTGTGTTTAGGGCATAAGCACCGCCCGACACGCAGCCCTGCACCTTTGCCCGTGTAGAAGGTAAACTTCGCCCCCTGCGCAGGAGCAACCATGAATTATCGTCACGCCTTTCACGCCGGCAACCACGCCGATGTCTTCAAACACCTGACCTTGACCCGCCTCATCGCCTTGATGTCGCGCAAGGAGCAGCCGTTCGCCTATCTCGACACCCATGCCGGGATCGGTCTGTATGACCTGAAAGGCGACCAGGCCAACCGCACGGGTGAATACCTCGAAGGCATCGCCCGTCTGTGGGATCAGGACGACCTGCCGCCGTTGACCGCCGACTACATGCGCGTGCTGCACGAGATGAACCCGGATGGCCTGTTGCGCTACTACCCAGGTTCGCCGGAGCTGGCGCGGCGCCTCACGCGTCCTCAAGACCGTGTGTTGCTCAATGAAAAACACCCCGAAGACGGCGTGCTGCTCAAGGACAACATGAAGGGCGACCGCCGGGTCAAGGTGCACCTGGGCGAAGGCTGGCATGTGCCGCGCGCCTTGTTGCCGGTGCCGGAAAAACGCGCGTTGATGCTGATCGACCCGCCGTTCGAAAAGCTCGACGAAATGCAGCGTTGCGCCGCGTCCCTCAAGGAGGCTGTCAGTCGTATGCGCCAGACCGTCGCGGCGATCTGGTACCCGGTGAAGGACCAGCGCATGCTGCGCCGCTTCTACCAGGACCTGGCCGGTACCGGCGCGCCGAAATTGCTGAGGGTGGAATTGCTGGTGCATCCACTGGACACGCCCAACACCCTGACCGGCTCGGGCCTGGCGATTGCCAACCCGCCGTGGGGCCTGGAGGAGGAGTTGCGTGAGCTGCTGCCGTGGCTGTCCAGGAAGCTGGGCCAGACCCAGGGTGGGTGGCAGATGGATTGGTTGATCGCTGAATAACGCCTGGCGCCCCTCCCACATTTTGATTTGCGTCGGCTTTAGATCGGGCACGTCACGCCAGTACCGCCGATCCCGCAGTAGCCCTGCGGATTCTTCGCCAGGTACTGCTGGTGGTACGCCTCGGCGAAGTACACCGTCGGTGCTTCGTCTATTTCAGTGGTGATCTCGCCCAGGCCAGCCTTGCTCAGTTCTTGCTGGTAAGCCTCGGCACTGGCCTTCGCCGCCGCCAACTGTTCCGGCGTGGTGGCATAAATCACTGAGCGGTACTGGCTGCCGATATCGTTGCCCTGGCGCATGCCCTGGGTCGGGTTGTGCAGTTCCCAGAACATTTTCAACAGGTCTTCGTATTTCACCTTGGCCTGGTCATACACCACCAGCACCACTTCGCTATGACCGGTCAGGCCGGAGCAGACTTCTTCGTAGGTCGGGTTCGGCGTGAAGCCGCCGGCGTAACCCACCACGGTGCTGACCACGCCATCGCGCTCCCAGAATTTGCGCTCAGCGCCCCAGAAGCAGCCCAGGCCGAAGATCGCAAAACCGACGTCGTCGAGGAACGGGCCCAGCAGCGGGTTGCCGTTGACGAAGTGCGTTTCGGGCAGGGTCATCGGCGTTTCACGCCCAGGCAGCGCTTGTTCTTGAGTAGGTAGCACGTTTTTGTTCACCAGAATTTCCGAGCGCAAGACCATGATCAGTCCTCTCGTCAGGTTGAGTTAGCAGTAAAAGTCAGACAACCAGTGTGCCCGAGTGTTACAGCGCTGTCAGGCGATTGGCCCGCGCGGGTAACGTTTGAGCATTTTCAGCAGCTCCGCGCCGGGGATTGGCCTGTCGAACAGGTAGCCCTGGCCTACATCACAGCGATGCCGGCGCAGGAACGCCAGTTGTTCGGCGGTCTCAATGCCTTCGGCCACGACCTTGAGCTTGAGGTTGTGAGCCATGGCGATTACGGCCGAGGTGATTTCCATGTCGTCCTGGTTGTCCGGGATCTCATGGATAAAGCTTCGATCGATCTTAATGATGTCGATGGGGAATTTTTTCAAGTAGCTCAGCGACGAGTAACCGGTGCCGAAGTCGTCCATGGCCAGGGTCAGGCCAAAGCTCTTCAACTGGTCCAGTTGCAGGCGCGTGTCTTCCGTGGCTTCCAGCAGCAGGCCTTCGGTGAGTTCCAGCTCGAGCAGGTTCGCCGGCAGGTCTTCTTCCTTGAGGATCGCGGCAATCGACGCCACCAGGTCCGGGTCGGAGAACTGCTTGGGCGACAGATTGATTGCCACCTGCAGGTTGCCCATGCCGGCGGCGCTTAGCCGCTTGCTCATGCGGCAGGCCTGGCGCGCGATCCATTTGCCGATGGGGATGATCAAGCCCGTTTCTTCGGCCACGCTGATGAACTGGTCGGGGCGGATCATGCCCTTCTCCGGGTGGTTCCAGCGCAGCAGCGCCTCCATGCCCAGCAAGCGGCCGCTGCGCAGGCACAGCTTGGGCTGGTAGAACACGTCCAACTCGTTCTGGGTGAGGGCGCGGCGCAGGTTGTTTTCCACGAACAGCTTGTAGCTGGCCTCGGCGTTCAGCGCTTCGGTAAACACCTGTACCTGGTGTTTGCCGTTGGCCTTGGCCTTATGCAGCGCCAGGCCGGCGTTGCGCATCAGGGTTTGCGGGTCGCGGCCATGCAGCGGTGCGCAGGCCAGGCCCACGGAACCGGTGACGCTGATCAATTGGTTGTCGACGAACATTGGCTTGTCGAGGGTCGCCAGCAGTTGACTGGCGACTTGCTGGCCACTTTCCAGGTCGGTGTCGTCGAGCAACACCGCAAACTCATTACTGGCAAAGCGCGCCAGGCTGCCGCCGGTACTCAGGCTGTTGCGCAGGCGTCGGGCCAGGCTGATCAGCAGCTTGTCGCCGGTCTGGTGGCCGAGGCTGTCGTTGATGCGCTTGAAGTTGTCGATGTCCACCAGCAGCAGGCTGATCGGGCTGTCGCTGTCGCGGGCAAAGCGTTCGTCGAGGTTGCGGATAAACGCCGGACGGTTGCCCAGGTTGGTCAGGTTGTCGGTATAGGCCAGACGCTCTATGCGCTGCTGGGCCAGCTTGGTCTGGGTGATGTCTTCGTAGATGCCGATGTAGTGCGTCAGCTCGCGGTTATCGCCATACACCTTGGAGATCGACAGCTGGCCCCAGTAAGGTTCCAGATTTTTACGCCGACTCTTGAACTCACCCTGCCAACTGTTGCTTTTGGCCAGGCTCGACGGCGCGTCGAACAGCAGTTCGCTGAGATTCTCCAGCGCCGGTAATTGCGCCAGGCGGTGGCCGTGGACTTCTTCGGCGCTGTACTGGGTGATCGCGGTGAAACTCGGGTTGACGTACTCCACCACGCCGTCGCAATTGACCAGCAGAAAGGCGTTGGCGCTTTGCTCCACCGCACGCTGGAACAGGTGCAGGGCGCTGGTGGCGGTGCGCCGGTTGTGATTGTTGATCACCTGCGCAAACTGGTCTGCCAGCTCGCCGGCAAAGGCAATTTCATCTGCCTGCCAGTCGCGTGGGCTGCCGGCTTGTTCCAGGCACAGCACGCCGACCACATGGCCGTCCACGCGGATACTCGCGTCG
Organism: Pseudomonas sp. FP597; assembly: GCF_030687435.1. Classification (NCBI taxonomy): domain Bacteria; kingdom Pseudomonadati; phylum Pseudomonadota; class Gammaproteobacteria; order Pseudomonadales; family Pseudomonadaceae; genus Pseudomonas; species Pseudomonas sp. FP597. The sequence goes on from NZ_CP117432.1 coordinate 563,663, forward strand.
AGCACGGCGTGGATGCCTTTTGCGCGTAGGTGTTCGGCCATTTCCCGGGTGCGCGGATCGCGCAGGGCATGGTTGGCGTCGATGGCGCGGCTGGCGTGCAGGGCTTCCAGATAGTCCGGGAAGCAGCTGGCATCGATGGCGTCGGGCAGATGGTATTTCTGGTCGGCGCGGTGGTACGCCGAGATCGGCACCAGGTGCTGGCCTTCGAGGTTCCAGATGCTGGCGCAGTCAATCTGGTAGATGTCGCAGGCGCTGCGGGTAATCAGCTCGGCGGCTTCCTGCAGCGAATTGTTTATGGTGTAGCGCTGGCGGGCCAGCAGGAGGATCAACTCCTGCTGCGCGCGCACCCGTTCCAGGTGCTGCAACTGTTCCCGCTGGGCGCGCTGGTTGAGTTCGAGGGCAATTTGCAGGCGGCTGTTCTGGTTCTCCAGGTCCGCGGTGGGAGCTGGCGAGGGCAATTCGCTGAACAGGCCGTCGACCACCATCAGGTAGCCGCGCAGCAGATGGCGATTGTGTTGTTTGTAGGCCTCGCCCATTTCCAGCAGGCTCAGGGGGCCGTCGTTGGTGTGCAGGGTGTAGCGCACCAGGTAGTGAGGGCTCTGGGTCAGTTGCTGCTGGATGGTGTCGTGCAGTTGATAGCGCGCCTGGGGCTCCATCAGGCTGGCGTAGGGTGTGCCCAGCAGCGCGCACAGCTCCACCGCCGACAGGCCGAATTGGCGCTCGCAATTGGGGTCCAGGTAAAGAAGGGCCCAGCTCGCCTCATTAAGCCGCTCGAAGCGCAGCATACCGAGGCGCGAAGGCACCGGTAACTGCGTCACTACCTCGGCCGCCATTCGGGCGACATCGGGCTGGCTTTTCATGGGGGGGAACTCACTTGAAATAACGCGCACGGCGCCGGGCTCACGCCCTCTTTTCTGCTGCCTGCGGCAAGGTTGCATCATGCAGCGCGGACTGACAAGAGAGGATGAAGGCTAAGTGCTATAAGGGTGTTATCGGCCGCGTGGGGGATTTCTGTAGGTGCGCTGACAGAAGGTGTACAAACCTGTTCGGTTTGTCCAGTTTCTGGTGGCTGAAAGAGTAAAAAAAGCCCCGCCAATTGGCGGGGTTGAGGTACGAGCGTGGCGCTCGGAAATCGATGCAACCGGGCCTCCCCGGTGAAAGGGAGGCCCGTAGTTGCTTACAGCAGGATGGTGCGGATGTCGTTCAGCAGTTGGCTCAGGCGCTGGGTAAAGCGCGCAGCCGCCGCACCGTTGATCACACGGTGATCGTAGGACAGCGACAGAGGCAGCATCAGCTTCGGCTGGAACGCTTTACCGTCCCAGACAGGCTGGATGGTGGCCTTGGATACACCCAGGATTGCCACTTCCGGCGCGTTGACGATTGGTGTGAAGCCAGTGCCGCCAATGTGACCGAGGCTGGAGATGGTGAAGCAAGCGCCCTGCATGTCGTCCGGGGTGAGCTTCTTGTCGCGGGCCTTGGCAGCCAGCGCAGCCGCTTCGGCAGCCAGTTGCAGCAGGTTCTTCTGGTCAACGTTCTTGATGACCGGGACCAGCAGGCCATCCGGGGTGTCGACGGCAAAGCCGATGTGCACGTACTTCTTGCGAATGATCGCTTTGCCGCTTGGCGCCAGCGAACTGTTGAAGTCCGGCAGCTCCTTGAGCAGGTGCGCACAGGCTTTGAGCAGCAGCGGCAGTACGGTCAGTTTCACGCCAGCCTTTTCGGCCACGGCTTTCTGCGCAACGCGGAAAGCTTCCAGGTCGGTAATGTCGGCCTGGTCGAACTGAGTCACGTGCGGGATGTTCAGCCAGCTGGCGTGCAGGCCTGCCGCGCCGATTTGCATCAGGCGGGTCATCGGCACTTCTTCGGTTTCGCCGAAGCGGCTGAAATCCACGGTGCGGATCGGCGGAATACCCGAGCCGCCGGTTGCAGCGCCGGCCGCCGGGGCTTCCTTGGCTTTCTGCATCATGGCTTTGACGTAGACCTGCACGTCTTCTTTCAGCACGCGACCGTGTGGGCCAGTGGCCGATACAGCGTTGAGCTCGACGCCGAATTCACGCGCCAGTTGGCGTACAGCCGGGCCGGCGTGAACCTTGGCACCGCTTGGTGCTGGAGCGGCAGGGGCCGGTGCGGCTTCGGTTTTTGCAGCAGGCGCAGGGGCGGCAGCGGCTGGAGCCGCTGGCGCCGCTTCAGCCTTGGCCGCCGCCGGAGCGGGAGCCGCGGCAGGCGCAGCGCCTTGTACTTTCAGCTTGAGAATGAAGTCACCGGTGCCGACTTCGTCTTCCAGCTTGACTGCAATGCTTTCCACCACGCCGGCAGCCGGCGATGGGATTTCCATGGAGGCCTTGTCGGACTCCAGGGTGATCAGCGACTGGTCGGCTTCGACGGTGTCGCCGACCTTGACCAGCAACTCGATGATCTTGGCCTTGCCTGACGAACCGATGTCCGGGACGTGAATGTCCTGGACGGTGGCGGCGGCAGGTGCGGCGGCCGGGGCTGGGGCCTCGGCAGCAGGTTTTTCAGCAACAGGTGCTGGTGCGGCAGCAGGAGCGGCGGCCGCAGGCGCCGCATCGGCGGCACCTTCGATTTCCAGCTCCAGCAATTCGTCGCCTTCTTTCAGGCGGTCGCCCAGCTTCACTTTCAGGCTCTTGACCACGCCGGCCTTGGGAGCAGGGATTTCCATGCTCGCCTTGTCCGATTCCAGGGTCAGGATGCTCTGGTCGGCTTCGACTTTGTCGCCGACCTTCACAAACAGCTCGATTACTTCACCTTCACCGCTGCCGATGTCAGGTACGCGAATGAGTTCGCTCACAAAAAGTCTCCTCAGCAGTCCAGTGGGTTGCGTTTTTCCGGGTTGATCCCGAACTTGACGATAGCGTCAGCCACCACCTTGGGTTCGATCTCACCACGGTCAGCCAAGGCTTCCAGGGCTGCCAACACCACAAAGTGACGGTCGACTTCGAAGAAGTGACGCAGCTTCTTGCGGCTGTCACTGCGGCCGAAACCGTCGGTGCCCAGGACTTTGAATTCCTTGGACGGGACCCACTGGCGAATTTGTTCAGCAAACAGTTTCATGTAGTCGGTGGAAGCAATGACCGGACCTTTACGGCCGTTCAGGCATTCTTCGACATAGCTCAGTTGTGGCTTCTGACCAGGGTGCAGGCGGTTGTTGCGCTCCACGGCCAGGCCGTCGCGACGCAGTTCGTTGAAGCTGGTAACGCTCCACACGTCGGCGCCGACATTGAACTCGTCGCGCAGGATCTTCGCCGCTTCACGCACTTCGCGCAGGATGGTGCCGGAGCCCATCAGCTGTACGTGGTGCGCCGCTTCCTTGGTGTCTTCCTCGAGCAGGTACATGCCCTTGATGATGCCTTCTTCCACGCCGGCCGGCATGGCTGGCTGCTGGTAGGACTCGTTCATCACGGTGATGTAGTAGAAAACGTCCTGCTGCTCTTCGGTCATCTTCTTCATGCCGTCCTGGATGATCACCGCCAGCTCGTAGCCGTAGGTTGGATCAAAGGTGCGGCAGTTCGGGATGGTGGCAGCCAGGATGTGGCTGTGACCGTCTTCGTGTTGCAGGCCTTCGCCGTTCAGCGTGGTTCTGCCTGCGGTACCGCCGATCAGGAAGCCACGGGTACGGCTGTCGCCGGCTGCCCATGCCAGGTCGCCGATACGCTGGAAACCGAACATCGAGTAGAAAATGTAGAACGGCAGCATCGGCTGGTTGTGGCTGGAGTACGACGTACCGGCTGCGATGAAGGAGCTCATGGCGCCCGCTTCGTTGATGCCTTCTTCGAGGATCTGGCCCTTCTTGTCTTCCTTGTAGAACATCACCTGGTCTTTATCGACTGGCTCGTAGAGCTGGCCGACGGAGGAGTAGATGCCCAACTGGCGGAACATGCCTTCCATACCGAAGGTACGGGCTTCGTCCGGGATGATCGGGACGATGCGCGGGCCGATGTCCTTGTCCTTGACCAACTGCGCGAGGATCCGCACGAAGGCCATGGTGGTAGAGATTTCGCGGTCGCCCGAGCCGTCCAGGATGGCCTTGAGCGTGCTCAGGTCCGGGGTCGGTACGCTGAAGCTGTTGGCGCGGCGCTGTGGCACGAAACCGCCCAGTGCGGTACGACGCTCGCTCAGGTAGCGGGCTTCGGCGCTGTTTGGCTCCGGCTTGAAGAACGGCAGGTTCTCCAGCTCTTCGTCCTTGACCGGGATGTCGAAGCGGTCGCGGAACAACTTCAGGCTGTCGACGTCGACTTTCTTGGTGTTGTGCGCGGTGTTCTTCGCTTCGCCGGCACCGGTGCCATAACCCTTGATGGTCTTGGCCAGGATAACGGTCGGTTGTTCCTTGTGGTTGACCGCTTCGTGGTACGCCGCGTAGACCTTGTACGGGTCGTGGCCGCCACGGTTGAGCTTCCAGATCTCGTCGTCGGACAGGTCGGCAACCATCGCCTTGAGTTCAGGCGTGTTGAAGAAGTGTTCACGCACGAACGCGCCGTCTTTGGCTTTGTAGTTCTGGTACTCGCCGTCGATGACTGCGTCCATCCGGCGTTGCAGGATACCGTCGACATCCTTGGCCAGCAGTGGGTCCCAGAAACGGCCCCAGATGACTTTGGTCACGTTCCATTGCGCGCCGCGGAACACGCCTTCGAGTTCCTGGATGATCTTGCCGTTGCCGCGAACCGGGCCGTCGAGGCGCTGCAGGTTGCAGTTGATGACGAAGATCAGGTTGTCCAGCTTCTCGCGGCCAGCCAGGGAGATGGCACCCAGGGATTCCGGCTCGTCGCACTCGCCGTCGCCCAGGAAGCACCAGACTTTCTGCTTGCCTTCAGGAATGAAACCACGGGCTTCCAGGTACTTCATGAAGCGTGCCTGGTAGATCGCTTGAATTGGACCCAGACCCATGGATACGGTCGGGAACTGCCAGAAATCAGGCATCAGCCAAGGGTGCGGATAGGACGACAGGCCCTGACCGTCGACTTCCTGGCGGAAGTTGTTCATTTGTTCTTCGCTGATGCGACCTTCCATGAACGCACGGGCGTAGACGCCTGGCGAGGTGTGGCCCTGGAAGTAGATCAGGTCGCCGCCGTGTTCGTCGGTCGGGGCCTGGAAGAAGTAGTTGAAGCCGATGTCATACAGGGTTGCGCTGGAGGCGAAGCTGGAGATGTGACCGCCCAGGTCAGAATCTTTCAAGTTCGTGCGCATTACCATCGCCATGGCGTTCCAACGTACCAGCGAGCGAATGCGGCGTTCCATGAACAGGTCGCCAGGCATGCGTGCTTCGTGGGTAACGGGGATGGTGTTGCGGTATGGCGTGGTGATGGCGTAGGGCAGTTGCGAGCCGCTGCGGGTCGCGAGTTCGCCCATACGGGTCATCAGGTAGTGAGCACGGTCTTCGCCTTCTTTGTCGAGAACCGATTCCAGGGCGTCCAGCCATTCCTGGGTTTCGACGGGATCGAGGTCTTGCATGGCTTGCTCCAGGGCGGAAAGGCTACCAGAATCGGTTGCCTGAAGTTTGCGACTGGCCTTGTGGGCAGACGACATAAATTCTTGGATGGCCGAAGGTTGCTTCGGCGTCCTGTAGTTTTACTACAAATCGTCGGCCATTTCAGCCTTTCGAATGTATATACGAGTAGTAAAACTACACAAGACTGAGCGGATTGCTCGGTCTGGCTGGTGAGCATAATCGTTATTGTTGATCTTTTGCGAACAAGAAAAGGTATGGATTTAATGTTGCCTGCCAAAAATTATGAATTTTCAGCTATTTATAACCTTTGTTCGACAGTCCGTCACCGAACGTGGTTCCCGCGTTCACAGCTACACGCCATCTACGCGCCGAACAAGGATAGACCATGAGCCTTCCAACGCTGGCCGACTTGCCTGCCATTCTTCTTCCCATTGCCCAGCGTGCCGAGCAGTCATTTCGTGACGCCGTGGCCACGCTGGACGACGATCATGGCCTTTCTGCGTGGACGCCGCAACGGTGGGCCGACTTCGCCCGCGTGTGCGGCGCCAGTGATTTCGTCATTGAACAGAGTGTTCGTGACCCTTTGATGTTGCTCGAACTGGTCGCCTGGGGCGAACTGGACCGTGGCTTCGCCCCGGGCGAACTGTGCGGGCAAATCGCCGGTGCCGTGCAACAGGCTGAAACAGAAGAGCAACTGGGTCGCCTCTTGCGGCGCCAGCGTACTCGCCAGCAGGTGCGCATCATCTGGCGCGACCTGACGCGTCAGGCCGACCTGGTGCAAACCTGTCGTGACCTCTCCGACATGGCCGACGCCTGCATCGACCAGGCCTACCACTGGCTGTACCAGCGCCACTGCGTGCAGTTCGGCACGCCCACCGGCCGGCGCAGCGGCGAGCCGCAGCACATGGTCGTCCTCGGCATGGGCAAGCTCGGTGCGATGGAGCTGAACCTGTCATCGGATATCGACCTGATCTTCGCCTACCCCGAGGGCGGTGAAACGGTGGGTGTGAAACGCTCGCTGGATAACCAGGAATTTTTCATTCGCCTTGGTCAAAAACTGATCAAGGCCCTCGATCCGATGACCGTCGACGGCTTCGTGTTCCGCGTCGATATGCGCCTGCGTCCCTACGGTTCGGCCGGTGCGCTGGTGCTCAGCTTCAATGCACTGGAGCAGTACTACCAGGACCAGGGCCGCGACTGGGAACGCTACGCCATGATCAAGGCGCGCGTGGTTGCCGGTGATCAGGTAGCCGGTGCGCAGTTGCTGGACATGCTGCGGCCGTTCGTCTATCGCCGCTATCTGGATTTCTCCGCCATCGAAGCGCTGCGCACCATGAAGCAGCTGATCCAGCAGGAAGTGCGGCGCAAAGGCATGGCCGACAACATCAAGCTGGGCGCGGGCGGCATTCGCGAGGTGGAGTTCATTGCCCAGGCGTTCCAGCTGATCCACGGCGGCCGCGACCTCAGCCTGCAGCAGCGGCCATTGCTCAACGTGCTCGGCACCCTCGAAGGCCAGGGCTACCTGCCGCCCGCGGTGATCGCCGAGCTGCGCAACGGCTATGAATTCCTGCGTTACACCGAACACGCGATCCAGGCGATTGCCGACCGACAGACGCAGATGCTCCCGGACGGCCCGCAAGACCAGGCGCGCATTGCCTTTATGCTGGGCTTTGCCGATTGGTCGGCATTCCATGAGCGCCTGATGTACTGGCGCGGTCGGGTGGACTGGCACTTCCGCCAAGTGATTGCCGACCCCGATGAAGAAGAGGGCGAGGAGAGCGAATTGGTCGTGGGCGGCGAGTGGTTGCCGCTGTGGGAAGAGTCGCAGGATGAAGACGCCGCCTGTCGTCAATTGACCGAAGGGGGGTTCAGCGATGCGCCCAAGGCCCTCAAGGCCCTGGCCGGTTTGCGTGGCAGCCCGCAGTTGCGCGCCATGCAACGCCTGGGGCGCGAGCGGCTGGACGCGTTTATCCCGCGCCTGCTGGCCCAGGCGGTTGAGCATGCCGATCCGGACCTGGTGCTGGAGCGCGTATTACCCTTGGTCGAGGCCGTCGCCCGTCGTTCCGCTTACCTGGTGCTGCTCACCGAAAACCCGGACGCCCTGCGTCGCCTGTTGACCCTGTGCGCCGCCAGCCCGTGGATCGCCGAGCAGATCACGCGTTTCCCATTGCTGCTCGACGAACTGCTCAACGAAGGCCGCCTGTTCAAGCCGCCGCTGGCCCCGGAACTGGCCGCCGAACTGCGCGAACGCCTTACACGCATCCCCGAGGATGACCTTGAGCAGCAGATGGAAGCGTTGCGTCACTTCAAGCTCGCCCACCGCCTGCGCGTGGCCGCCTCGGAAATCGCCGGCAGCCTGCCGTTGATGAAGGTCAGCGATTACCTGACCTGGCTTGCCGAAGCCATCCTCGAACAAGTGCTGGCCCTGGCCTGGCGCCAGACCGTGGCGCGCCATGGCTCGCCGCAACGCCTGGACGGCACCCTGTGCGATCCTGGATTCGTCATTGTCGGTTATGGGAAAGTCGGCGGGATCGAACTGGGGCATGGTTCGGACCTGGACCTGGTGTTTATCCACGATGGCGATCCCCATGCTGAAACCGATGGGGCCAAGCCCATCGATGGCGCGCAATTCTTCACCCGTCTGGGCCAGCGCATCATTCATTTGCTGACCACTCAGACCAACTCGGGCCAGTTGTACGAAGTCGACATGCGCCTGCGACCATCCGGTGCTTCCGGTTTGCTGGTGAGTTCCCTTGGCGCCTTTGAGCGGTATCAGGAAAACGAAGCCTGGACCTGGGAGCATCAGGCCCTGATCCGTGCGCGGGTGTTGGTCGGCAGTCAGGATGTGGGCCAGGCCTTCGAGCAGGTTCGGGCCAAGGTGTTGGGGCGTGAACGCGACCTGGCGAAGCTGCGCCAGGAGGTCAGCGAGATGCGCGCCAAGATGCGTGACAACCTGGGTACCAAGGGCACGGCGGCCGGTACCGGCGCCAATGCCTTCGAAGCGACGACGGTGTTCGACCTCAAGCAGGACGCCGGAGGTATCGTCGATATTGAATTTATGGTGCAATACGCCGCTTTGGCGTGGTCTGCGCAACATCCATCGTTGCTGCGCTACACCGACAATATTCGCATTCTGGAAGGCCTGGAGCAGGTGGGGTTGATGCCCGCCGCCGATGCCCATCTGCTGCGCGAGGTGTATAAGGCCTACCGTTCCGCCGCGCATCGACAGGCTTTGCAAAACGAGGCCGGTACGGTGCCCGGTGATCAGTTCGCTGACGAACGGCGACAAGTGATGCGTATCTGGCAGACGCTGGGGTTGAGCTGAAACACTATTAGGGCGGGGAGGCATAAGCCTCCCCGCATCGTTTGTGGAAACTACATGAATATTCTGATCGTTGGGCCCAGTTGGGTCGGTGACATGGTGATGGCACAGACACTGTTCCAGTGCCTGCGCCAACGCCATCCAGACTGCCAGATCGACGTGCTCGCCCCCGAGTGGAGCCGGCCGATCCTTGAGCGCATGCCGCAAGTGCGCAAGGCCTTGAGCTTCCCGCTCGGCCACGGCGCCCTGGAGCTGGCAACGCGCCGTCGCATCGGCAAATCCCTGGCCGGCCAGTACGACCAGGCGATCCTGCTGCCCAACTCGCTCAAGTCGGCGCTGGTGCCGTATTTTGCCGGCATCCCCAAGCGCACCGGCTGGCGCGGCGAGTTCCGCTACGTGCTGCTCAACGATGTGCGCACGCTCGACAAAGCGCGCTACCCGCTGATGATCGAGCGCTTCATGGCCCTGGCCTACGCGCCGGGTGCCGAGTTGCCCAAGCCGTACCCACGCCCGAGTTTGCAGATCGACCCGCTGACCCGCGATGCGGCGCTGGCCAAGTTCGGCCTGAGCCTGGATCGCCCGGTGTTGGCGTTGTGCCCCGGTGCCGAGTTCGGCGAGTCCAAGCGCTGGCCGGCGGAGCACTATGCCAAAGTCGCCGAGACGAAGATTCGCGAAGGCTGGCAGGTGTGGCTGTTCGGCTCGAAAAAAGATCATCCGGTGGGTGAAGACATTCGTCAGCGCCTGATCCCCGGCCTGCGCGAAGAGGCCGTCAACCTCAGTGGCGACACGTCGCTGGCCGAGGCCATCGATTTGCTGTCCTGCGCTGATGCGGTAGTGTCCAACGACTCCGGCCTGATGCACGTGGCAGCGGCGCTGAATCGCCCGCTGGTGGCGGTATATGGCTCCACCTCGCCAGGCTTTACCCCGCCGTTGGCCGACCAGGTCGAAGTGGTGCGCCTGGGCCTCGATTGCAGCCCGTGCTTTGACCGTACCTGCCGTTTCGGCCACTACAATTGCATGCGCCAGCTGTTGCCGCAGCCGGTGAACGAGGCTTTGCAGCGGTTGCAGGGCACTGTGGTCGAGGTTAACTGAGTTGCGGGTACTGGTAATCAAGACCTCATCCCTGGGCGATGTGATCCATGCATTGCCGGCACTCACCGACGCGGCGCGGGCGATCCCCGGCATTCAATTCGACTGGGTGGTGGAAGAGGGCTTTGCCGAAATTCCCACCTGGCACCCGGCGGTGGACAAAGTGATCCCGGTGGCGATTCGCCGCTGGCGCAAGAACCTCTGGCAAACCCTCAAGAACGGTGAGTGGCGGCGCTTCAAGCAGCAAGTCCAGTCGACCAAATACGATCTGGTGATCGATGCCCAGGGCCTGCTCAAAAGCGCCTGGCTGACTCGCTACGTGCGCGCGCCGGTGGCGGGTTTCGACAAAAGCTCCGCCCGTGAACCGCTCGCTGCGCGTTTCTATTCGCGACGCCTGGCCGTGGCCCGTGGGCAGCATGCGGTGGAGCGTCTGCGCCAATTGTTCGCCGTGGCGCTGGGGTATGACTTGCCCAAAGGCCTGGGCGACTACGGCTTGAGCACCGACAAGCTGCTCGGCCTGCCGCCCAAAAAACCATTTGTGCTGCTATTGCACGGCACCACCTGGGACACCAAGCACTGGCCCGAAGCCTACTGGCGCGAGCTGGCCGAGCGCATGGGGCGGCTGGGCGTGGACGTAAAATTGCCCTGGGGTAACTCCGCCGAAAAGGCCCGCGCCGAACGCCTGGCCCAAGGCCTGGACAATGCCGAAGTGTTGCCCAAGCTCAACCTGGCCGGTGTGGCCCGCGTACTGGCCGGTGCCCGTGCCTGCGTAGCGGTGGACACGGGTCTTGGTCATTTGGCCGCCGCATTGGATGTGCCGACCATTTCCCTGTTCGGCCCCACCAATCCCGGCCTGACCGGTGCCTACGGCAAGGGCCAGATTCACTTGGCCAGCGACTGGTCGTGCGCGCCGTGCCTGCAAAAGCACTGTACCTATCAACCGACGGCCGACGACCTGCGTCGGTTCGACATCAAGCGCGAGTCGCCCCTGTGCTTCACGCGCCTGAATCCTGAGCGTGTGGCCAGCCGACTGAGCACGTTGTTATTGGCTGAGGAGCTGCACTGATGCAACTGGCTTTTGTTCTGTACAAATACTTTCCCTTCGGTGGCCTGCAGCGTGACTTCATGCGCATCGCCCTGGAGTGTCAGCAGCGCGGCCATCAGATTCGTGTGTACACGCTGATCTGGGAGGGCGATATCCCGCCCGGTTTCGAAGTGCTGGTGGCGCCGGTCAAGGCGTTCCTCAATCATCGGCGCAACGAGAAACTCAGTGCCTGGATGGAAGCCGACCTGGCCAAGCGCCCGGTGGATCGTCTGATCGGCTTCAACAAAATGCCCGGCCTGGACGTGTACTACGCCGCCGATGGCTGCTTTGAAGACAAGGCGCAAAACCTGCGGCATTCGCTGTACCGCTATTTTGGCCGCTACAAGCACTTTGCCGACTACGAACGCGCAGTGTTCGCCAAAGACGCCAAGACCGAAGTCCTGATGATTTCCGAAGTGCAGCAGCCGCTGTTCATCAAACACTACGACACCCCGCTGGAACGCTTCCACCTGCTGCCGCCGGGTATCGCCCAGGACCGTCGCGCACCGCCGAACGCGGCCGAGATCCGCGAAGGGTTTCGCAAGGAATTCAACCTCGGCGATGACGACCTGTTGCTGGTGCAAATCGGCTCGGGCTTCAAGACCAAGGGCGTCGACCGCAGCCTCAAGGCTGTGGCCGCCTTGCCCGCGGAACTGAAGAAACGCACCCGTCTGTTTGTAATCGGCCAGGACGACCCCAAAGTATTCCAATTGCAGAGCGCCACGTTGGGCTTGGGCGATAACGTGCAGTTCCTCAAGGGACGCAGCGACATTCCGCGTTTCCTGCTGGGCGCCGACCTGTTGATCCACCCGGCGTACAACGAAAATACCGGCACCGTGTTGCTCGAAGCCCTGGTGGCCGGCCTGCCGGTGCTGGTCTCGGCGGTGTGTGGTTATGCCCATTACATCAATGAGGCCGACAGCGGCCTGGTGCTGGATGAGCCGTTTGAACAAGCGCAGCTCAACGGCTACCTGGTACGTATGTTGAGTGACGCTGCACAGCGCGCGGCCTGGAGCCGCAATGGGTTGGCCTTCGCCGAGACGGCCGACCTCTACAGCATGCCGCAGCACGCTGCGGATGTGATTCTGGCGGAGCCAAAACCATGAAGTTGATGCTTGCCGAACCGTTCAAGACCCTCTGGGCCGGGCGCGATGCGTTCGCCGCCGTCGAGGCGCTGGAAGGCGAGGTGTACCGTGAACTCGAAGCGCGTCGCACCTTGCGTACCGAGGTGGATGGCCGTGGCTATTTCGTGAAGATTCACCGTGGCATCGGCTGGGGCGAGATCGTCAAGAACCTGGTCACCGCCAAACTCCCGGTATTGGGCGCCGGCCAGGAATGGCTGGCGATCCAGCGCTTGCAGGCATTGGGTGTGCCGACCATGACCGCGGTGGCTTATGGCGAGCGCGGCAGCAACCCGGCCGATCAGCATTCGTTCATCGTCACCGAGGAGTTGGCGCCCACCGTCAGTCTGGAAGATTTCAGCATCGACTGGCGCAAACAGCCGCCCGAGCCACGTCTCAAGCGTGCGCTGATCGCCGAAGTGGCGCGCATGACCGGCATGATGCATCGCGGCGGGGTCAACCATCGCGACTGCTACATCTGCCATTTCCTGTTGCACACTGACACGCCGGTGACCGCCGACCACTTCAAACTTTCGGTGATCGACCTGCACCGCGCCCAGACCCGCGACAAGATCAGTCATCGCTGGCGCGACAAGGACCTGGCCGCGCTGTACTTCTCGGCGCTGGACATCGGCCTGACCCGCCGTGACAAGCTGCGCTTTCTCAAGGGCTACTTCCAGCAGCCGTTGCGCCAGATCCTGGCCGAAGAAAGCGCGTTGTTGCAGTGGCTGCAAGCCAAGGCCGACAAGCTCTACGCACGCAAGCAGCGATATGGAGATGCGCTCTGATGGCGGGTTGGATCCTGGAACCTGCGTACGCCAACCTGGCGGATGATTTCGGCAGCCTCGAAGCGGTGTTCGCCCTGCAAGGCGAGCGCCTGACCCGCGACCCGTTGTCGGAGGTGATCCGGGTGCAGCGCGGTGGGGTCAATTACTACGTCAAGCGCTACGTCGGCGCCGGCAAGGGCCTGCGACGCTACCTGGGCAAGCCGCGGGTCAAGTCCGAATGGCAGAACCTCAAGCGCTTCGCCAAGTGGGGCATACCCACCGCCGACGTGGTGGCCTGGGGCCTGGAGCGTAACGGCCTGGCCTATGACCGTGGCGCGATGATCACCCGCGAGTTGCCACGCACCGAAGACCTCTCGGTGCTGGCCGAGCACCGCGATGCGCGCCTGCGCGATCCCAAATGGGTCGATGCGGTCAGCCGCCAGCTCGCCGAATACACGCGCACCATGCACGATCATCGCTTCACCCATAACGATTTGAAGTGGCGCAACCTGCTGGTCGATGATCAGTCGACTCTGTATTTGATCGACTGCCCCAACGGCGATTTCTGGCGTGGTTTCTGGCTCAAATACCGCATCACCAAGGATCTGGCTTGCCTGGACAAAGTGGCCAAGTATCACCTGTCGGCCACCCAGCGCCTGCGTTTTTACTTGCAGTACCGTGGCAGTCGGCACCTGAGTGATTCGGACAAACGGCGGATTCGCCACGTGGTGAAGTTTTTCGAGGGGCGCGAATGAGTGATTTTCTGGCGGCTGAAGACCGTGCCGTGCTGGAGCGTAACGGCCTGGCGACATTCGACGCGCTGTGGGCCAAGCAACTGGACGCCGTCGACGAGCCGAACACCAGTCGCGGCGGTTGGAGCAGTGTGTTCCGCCTGGAGATAGAGGGCCACGGGTATTACCTCAAGCGCCAGAGCAACTACCTCACCCGCAGTCTGCACCGGCCGTTGGGCGAGCCGAGTTTCTCCCGCGAGTTTCGCAATATCAGCCGTTATCGCACGCTGGGCATCCCGGCGTTGCAGGCGGCGTTCTATGGCGAACGCAAGGTGGCTGGCGAACACCGCGCGATGTTGCTGACCCGTGCCCTGGATGGCTGGAACGACCTGGATTCGGTGCTGGAGCAATGGCCGCAACTGAGCGACGCCCAACACCGGGCCATCCTGCTGGCCTGTGGCCGGCTGGCGCGCCGGCTGCATGGCGTGGGCCAGGTGCATGGCTGTTTTTACCCCAAGCATATTTTTTTGCAGGCGACCGGTGACGGTTACGCCGCGCAGTTGATCGACCTGGAGAAAACCCGCCCGTTGCTGTTCGGCTGGCGTGACCGGGTCAAGGACCTGGAGCCGCTGTTGCGCCGCGCACCGCAGTGGTCGAACGCGCAGGTGCGCCAATTGCTGGCGGCTTATCTCGACCAGCCTGAAGACAGTCCGCTGGTCGCCACCTGGCTGCAGCGCCTGACGAAGCGGCGTAGCCACAAGGAGAACCGCTGATGCGCCTGTCCGAGCTGAAAAAGGCCGGCCGCACCCTGAGCCTGCCCCTGACCCTCGATCTTGCGGACGCCGTCGGCCCCGGCCAGTTGCAACTGCTGAGCCTGTTGCGTGTATTGCCGGGCGAGCGTTACGTGGGCGCGGCGGTCTGGCGCGGGCGTGCGGTGCTGGCCAAGTTATTGGTGGGCAGCAAGGCCGCGCGGCATTTTCAGCGTGAACTCACGGGCGTGCGCCTGCTGGCCGAACACGGCCTGACCACCCCCCGGTTGCTCGCCGATGGCTTGCAGGACGGCGAGGGCGGTTGGTTGCTGTTCGAGTTCCTCGAAGGCGCCGAAAGCCTGGCCGATGCCTGGCAGGCCGTCGAAGCGCTGCCGCCGCTGGCCGACGAACAAACCGCGGTGCTCGCCGAAGCGCTGGGTGCGATCGCGCAGATGCACAGCAAAGGGCTGTGGCAGGAAGACCTGCATCTGGACAACCTGCTGCGCCAGGACGGCAAGCTGTACTTGATCGACGGTGCGGGCATCCGTGTCGAAGAAGCTGGTAAACCGCTGTCGCGCAACCGAGTACTGGAAAACCTCGGTGTGTTTTTCGCCCAATTGCCGAAAAACCTCGAGCCGTTTACCGAGGAGCTGCTGGTGTATTACCTGCTCGGCAACAGTGAGCACGCGTTGCCGCTGCAAGCGCTGGAAAAACAGGTGCGCAAGGTCAGTGCCTGGCGCTTGAAGGACTTTTTGAACAAGGTCGGCCGTGAATGCACGCTGTTCAGCGTAGTGCGCGGTGCGTTTGGTTTGCGCGCGATTCGTCGCGAAGAAGAGCCTGCGATGCTGCCGGTGCTGGAACAGGCCGATGCGCTGCTCGACCGCGGCCACCTGTACAAGACCGGCGGTGCCGCCAGCGTGGCCAAGGTCGAGGTGGCCGGTCGTCCGTTGGTGATCAAGCGTTACAACATCAAGGGGTTCGCCCATTGGCTCAAACGCTTCTGGCGCCCAAGCCGCGCCTGGCACTCCTGGCGTGAAGGCAACCGCCTGGCGTTCCTGGGTATCGCCACGCCCAAGCCACTGGCCGTATTGGAAAAGCGCGTTTTCTGGCTGCGCAGCCGTGCCTACCTGATCACCGAATACCTGCCGGGCCCGGACATCATCGAGCGCTTTGCGCCCTACATCGACAACGGTGACGTGCCGGAAAACGAATTGCTGGCCCTGGACCACCTGTTTGCCCAACTTATTGGCGAGCGCATCAGCCATGGGGATTTCAAGGGCCACAACCTGTTCTGGCACGAGGACCGCTGGGCGCTGATTGATCTGGATTCGGTCTGTCAGCACAGCTCAGCCGCCAGTTTCGCACCGGCGTATGCCAGGGATCGGGCGCGGTTCATGCGTAACTGGCCGCAGGACAGTGCGTTGTACCAACTGATTGATCAGCGGTTGCCCAGGCAAGTGTGATGGTTCCCCGTGCTTCACGTGAGAGGCCTGTATTGATCGTTCCCACGCGCGCGTGGGAACGATCGTATTACCGGATTCATTCCCGGCGTGCCCTGGGCCGTTCTCGACTTGCCTGTCTCCGGCGTCCTCGACACGCTCATTCTCCCCTATACGATCTAACGGCAAAGTGCCCACGGCAGCCTTGAACTCCGCGAGTTCCTAATGGCTTGCCGCTTGCCGCTAACAGCTTTCGTCTGCTTTTAAGCTATAATCCCGCCCTTTAGCTGTTTCCTGCCCAGGCGGGAAGCACACTTTTTTCAGGCGCGACCCGCCTGCATGCAGACTAAAAGAGGCTAGACCCCTGTGGCATTGACGATTCTTGGCCTGTCCGGCGCCCTTAGCCATGATCCTTCCGCAGCCCTGTATATCGACGGCAAGCTGATCGCGGCCGCCGAAGAAGAGCGCTTCGTACGCGACAAACATGCAAAGAACCGCATGCCCTACGAGTCGGCGAAGTTCTGCCTGGAACAGGCCGGCATCAAGCCTTCCGACGTTGACGTGGTGGCGATCCCGTTCGCCCCGATCAGCCTGTTCGGCGAGGCGCGCTGGCACTACGCCAAGCGTTACTGGTATGCCCCGGACCGCGCCCTCGACGCGATCCTGATGGGCAACCGTCGCTACAAGCGCTACCGCAACAAGATCGTCTGGTGCCTGGAGCAACTGGGCTTCGATCCGAAGAAAATCAAGATCGAACCGGTTGAGCACCACCTGGCCCACGCCTCCAGTGCTTACCACTGCTCGGGCTTCCAGGAAAAAACCGCGATCCTCGGTATCGACGGTAAGGGTGAGTACGCCACCACGTTCTTCGGCTACGGCGAAAACGGCAAGATCCACAAGATCAAGGAATTCTACGACCCGGACTCCCTCGGCGGCCTGTACGGCGCGATCACCGAGTTCCTCGGTTTCGAGATGCTCGACGGTGAGTTCAAGGTCATGGGCATGGCGCCGTACGGCGACGCCAGCAAATACGATTTCTCGCGCCTGGCTTCGTTTGAAAACGGCGAACTGGTGATCAACACCGACTACGCCAACGTCATCGGCCTGCGCCGCTATAAAGAAAAGGGCAAGGGTTTCTACTTCTCACCAAAACTGATCGAGTGGCTGGGGCCCAAGCGCGAAGGCGATATCGCCGACGAACCCTACATCCATTATGCCGCCAGCATGCAAGCCTTGTTCGAGAAGCTGGCCCTGCAGATGATCGACCACTACCTGGGCGACATCCTCAAGGACACCGGCAAACTCGCCTTCGCTGGCGGCTGCGCGCTGAACGTCAAGTTGAACCAGAAGATCATTGCCCGCGACGACGTCAAGGAGCTGTTCGTGCAGCCGGCGTCCGGTGATGCCGGCACCGCCGTCGGTGCGGCTGCCTATGTGTCGCATGCCCGTGGTGTACCGGTGGAGAAGATGGAACACGTCTATCTCGGCCCGTCCTACAGCAACGAGGATGTGATCGCCGCGTGCGCCAGGCACGAGAGCAAGCCGAACTGGCGCAAGATCGAGAACATGCCCCAGCGCATCGCCAAGATCATGGTCGACGGCAACCCGGTGGCCTGGTTCCAGGGCCGCATGGAGTTTGGCCCGCGTGCGTTGGGCGGTCGTTCGATCATCGGGTGCCCGAGCGCAACCGGCGTTGCGGATCGCATCAACCACCAGATCAAGTTCCGCGAGCGCTGGAGGCCTTTCTGCCCGTCGATGCTCGACACCGTGGCCCCGCAGATGATCAAGGTCGATCACCCTGCGCCGTTCATGACCTTCACCTTTGAAGTCGCCGAAGAATGGAAGGCCCGTGTGCCGGAAGTGGTCCATGAAGATGGCACCTCCCGCGCCCAGGTGCTCAAGCGCGAATACAACCCGCGTTACTACGACATGATGAAAGAGCTCGAAGTGCTGACCGGCAACGGCGTGTCGCTGAACACCTCGCTCAACCGTCGTGGCGAAGCGATGATCTGCTCGCCGAAAGACGCGCTGGACATGTTCTTTGGTTCCGACCTGCAATACCTGATCATGGAAGACATCCTGGTCGTCAAAGACGGCGTGGACCCTTATGACGCGCTCGGCTGACCGCCACGTCCTGCAGTTCTGCCACGGTTATGACGGGCCGTTCCTGGACTGCGCGCGGCAATACGCCAGTTTGTTCGCAGGCACAGGCTACAAGGTGACCACGGTGTTTCTCACCGGGGTCGCCGATCCGCGTGTCGCCGCCGGCTGTGCCTCGGACGAGGTGTTGTTCATGGAATTCAGCTCCAAGGCCATTCGTGGCCTGAAGCTGGGCGCCATCCGTGAACTGCGCAGGATCGCCGCATCGCGCAATTTCAGTCTGTGTATCGCTCACCGCTTCAAGCCGATCTACATCGCCTTGCTCGGCACGCGCCTGCCGGTGATCGGTGTGCATCACGCCTTTGGTGATTATCAACGCGGCAGCCGCAGGCTGTTTGCCGGGATTTTCCGCAAGCGCCTGAGCCTGCTGGGCGTATCCGACGCGGTGCGTGACGACATGCGCCGCTGCCTGCCGGCGTGGCCTGCGGCGCGTATCCAGACCTTGTACAACCGTATCGATGTTGACGCGTTACAGGCCATCCAGGCACCTGTGGACCAAGCGCGTGATGCCTTGGGGCTGTCGCCGGATGAATGGGTGATCGGCAATGTCGGCCGCTTGCACCCGGACAAGGACCAGTCCACGCTGCTCAAGGGCTTTGCCCTGGCGTTGCCGCATTTGCCGGCGCAAAGCCGCCTGGCGATCCTCGGCACCGGGCGTCTTGAACAAGCGCTCAAGGACCAGGCGCGTGAGTTGGGGATAGCCGACAAGGTGCTGTTCCTTGGCCAGGTGCCGGATGCGCGCCGCTATTTCCGCGCGTTCGATGTGTTTGCCCTGAGTTCCGACCATGAACCGTTCGGCATGGTGCTGCTCGAAGCCATGGCGGCCGGCGTGCCGTTGCTGGCTACGGCCTGTGGCGGGGCGAAAGAAGTGGTCGAAGGCGTGGGTATCCTGTTTCCCTTCGGCGACGCCGAGCACCTCGCCCAGGGGCTGCGGCACCTGGCGGCCATGGATCGGCAGCAGCAACGCCAGTGCGCCGAGATGATGCTGGAGCGCCTGCGCACGCAGTTCTCGGATCAGGCGGTACGCGATACCTTCTGGCAACTGCCGCACGTTATTGAACTGACCGCGGGGGCTTGATGCTCAATCGATTCCAAGGCTGGCGCGAGCGGGGCTGGTCCGTCGTCGACGCACCGGCCTACAGCGAGGCATGGCAGCGTTTTGGCGGCAGCGTCGCGACCCATCCGCAGGTGATCGAGCGCCTGGCCGGGCTGGCCGATATCCCGGTGCGTTACCTGGCCTGGGAGTCGGGCGGGGAACGCCAGGCCTGCATCGCCACCTGGGGCCGCGACCTGGCGCTGTCCAAGGATGTCCTCAAGAAAAACGGCAAGAAAGGCCTGTTCGACCTGGGTAATGCCGAGTTGATCCTGCCGGCCGCCGCCAATGCCCAGGTGCCGTTGCGGCATCGGGCGCGCTACCTGTCGACCTTGAACGAAGGCCGTTTCAGCGGTCTCAGGCCCCAGGCCGAGCAGTTGGCCATGGCCCGCACTCCGGAAGAGCTGTCGAAGAAGTTTCGCTACAACCAGCGCCGCGAACTGCGCCTGCTGGAAGAGGCCGGCGGTGTGGTGCGGCCGGTGAGCGAGTTTTCCAGTACCGAGCTGGCGGCCATCTATTGCGATCTGTTCCTGCGCCGCTGGGGCTTTGTCGCCACGGGCGCCGAGCACATGGCCGAGGTAATCGAGCTGCTGCGCGAGTGGCTGATCGGTTCGGTCATCTTCCTCAACGACGCACCTATTGCGGTGCAGTTGGTGTACCGGGTCGAGTCGCCCGAGTGGATCAGCGTGGAGTACGTCAACGGTGGCGTCGACCCCGAGACCCGTGCGTTCAGTCCGGGCAGCGTGTTGAGCTTCCTCAATACGCAGAGCGCTTGGGAACAGGCCCGCGAAGTCGGCAAACCGCTGCGCTTTTCCTTCGGGCGCGCCGACCGTGAATACAAGGACCGTTGGTGCAACGCTGTACCGGTGCTGAGCGTATGAGCCGCAAACAGCAGTTGCTCAAGCGCCATCGGCGTAATAAGCGGGTTGGCCTGCTGATCGGTCTGTTGCTGCTGGTGATCATCGGTGTCTGGGTGGCCTGGTGGTTGCCGTTTGTCCTTGGCGTGCTGGCCTGGGTCGCCCATGAGGCCTGGTTTGCCGACCACCTGTTTTATGCCCCTGGCGAAGACTATCAATACCGGTTTGCGGCGGACGCCGAGGTGGCCGGGGTTCGCTTTGAAGGCGGGCGACTGCTGGCGGACCAGCCCTTGGCGGCCGATGCGACTCTGGTGCTGGCCGTTAAAATCAAGGGCGGCTGGCTGGGGCGTTTTTTCGACCCCGTCGTTGAGGTTTCGGGAGGCGACAGCCCGGATCGCCAGGCATTCGAGCGCGGCGTGAACGGTGTGCGTTACCTTAACCTCAGTGGCTTGGCGCCTGTGCTGATGGCGGGTGAGCTGCGGTTGCGCGGGCGGTTCTGCAGCGTGCAGGGCACACCAAGGCTATGGGCCTGGCGCCATCCGGATTACTCGGCGCAGCGCGTGATGGTGATCGCGCCCCATGCCGACGATGCGGAACTGGCCGCGTTCGGTTTTTACAGCCAGGCGCAAGCGCCGTGGATCGTGACCCTCACGGCCGGTGAAATCGAAGCCGAGCACTATCGGCACATGGGCCTGGACCCGGTCGAAGCCTCGCGGCTCAAAGGTCGCTTGCGTGCCTGGGACAGCATCGCCGTGCCGCGTTGGGCCGGGGTGCCCGAGGCGCAGTGTGTGCAGTTGGGCTACTTCTGCCTGCAACTGCCGGCGATGCGCGCTACGCCGGATCAGCCGGTTGCTTCACGGGAAGCCGACCTGACGGATATTCGTTTGTTTCGCCAGTTCAATCCGTTCCCCTTGCCGGCGGATCAAGACGGTTTGCCGACCTGGAACAACCTGCTGGCCGATCTTCGCCAGTTACTGTTGACCGCACGCCCCGAGGTGATCGTATTGCCTCATCCGATCCTCGACCCACATCCGGATCACATCTGCGCGCAGCAGGCCGTGATGGAGGCATTGGCGGGGTTGGAGTGGCAACCGGCGACTGTCCTGGGTTACGCCAATCACCTGCATGACAACGACCGCTGGCCCATGGGCGACGCCGGCACCGGTATCGCCTTGCCGCCGCAGTTCGACGACGCGCTTGAGTTACGTCCGTGCAGCCTGCCGCTGTCGCTGGCGCAGCAGCGCGACAAGGCCATGGCGCTTGGCATGATGCACGACCTGCAACCCCCAGCGCCGTTCAAGCGCCGTGTGCGGCGCTGGCTGCAGCGCGTATTGGCGGGGCGGTCGCGGTCGCCGTATGGTGAGAACGAGTTTTTCCGCAAGGCCGTACGACGGCATGAGTTGTTCTGGCGTTTGTGAAAGGAAAAGTCATGAGAGTTTTGTTTCTGGTCCAGAAAGAACAGCGCGCCATTCTGGATCGCTTGTACGACGGCATTGCCGAACACTGCGAATGCGATACCCGCTGGTTGAGCAGTGACGAGCAACGCAACCTGCGCGGATATTTCCGGCGTGAAGTCGATGTGAGCCGCTATGACCGCATTGTGTTCTTCCTGCGCTTCAAACAGGAGATTCGCCAGGCCGGTTTTATCCGCACCATCCCGAACCTGGTGATCCTCGAACACGATGCCTATCAGAACTACATCCCGTGCAAATACACCGGCAAGTTCAGTGCGCACTACCGCCGCTTGCCCTGGGCGCGGGTGATCAGCTCGGGGTACATGGTCACCGAGCGCCTGCGCGCCGAAGGCTTCGACGCGGTGTTCGTGCCCAAGGGCTACGACCAGGCACTGCTGCAGCCACAGGATCGTGAGCGGGACATCGAACTGGCGTTTGTCGGCAGTACCAACAGCGTGGCCTACAGTGGTCGCAAGGCGTTGCTCGATGAGCTGGCCAAGGTTGAACCTTTGGTGGTGACGCGCACCAAATCCGGTGAGGAATACTGCGCGACCCTCAACCGCATCCGTTTTTTCGTCAGTGCCGATGTGGGCATGGGCGAATACATGATCAAGAATTTCGAGGCCATGGCCTGCGGCTGCGTGTTGCTGGCATTTGACCAGGGCGCGGCGGAAAACGCGGCGCTGGGTTTCAAAGACATGGTCAATGTGGTGTTCTACAAGGACATCCCTCAATTGCAGGAAAAGCTCGCGATCTTGCGCGCCAATCCGCAGTTGGCCGCGGACATTGCGCGCAGCGGGCAAACGCTGGCTGTGAGCGAGTTCAGTTTTGCACGTATTGGCCAGCGCATTGTCGAGGCACTTGCTCCCCCGCTGCGGGCGCGTGCTCCATTGAGCTTGATGGAAAGGCTGCGCCTGAAACTGGGCATGTGATTAAGGCCAAATGACGGCCATATAATATTATCGAGGCTTGGATGCAATTCTCAGATCAGAGCGACATAACGCTTGTCGTCACCAGTTGCGGCCGTTTCGATTTGTTGAAGCGCACGCTTGAGAGCTTCGACCTGTTCAACACGGCGGATATCCGTGAAGTCCTGATTACCGAAGACGCCGGTGACGACGCGGTACGTCTGGCGATTCCCGAACACTGGCGCAGTCATTGTACTTTTTTCGTCAACCGGCCAAAGCTTGGGCAACTGGCATCCATCGACCTGGCTTACGCGTCGGTCAAGACGCCCTACATCTTCCATTGCGAGGATGACTGGGCGTTTTATCGACCGGGTTTTGTCGAGGACTCCAAGACGGTACTGGAGCAGCGTCCCGATATTCTCCAGGTCTGGTTGCGCAACTATGTGTACGACTTGCAGGTGCACAGCCCCTATATTCATCTGGGGCCGCGCGAAGTGATCGGCGGGGTGCCGTGTTATCCGTTGCTGTCCGACAAGCCCGAGTGGCAGGGGTTCTCGCTGAACCCTGGCCTGCGGCGGATCAAGGAGTACCGCTTGTGCGCGCCCTATGCGGGGTTCGCGGGCGAGAAGGGGCTTTCCAAGCGTTACGCACAGTTGAACCTGGCGGCCGTGACCCTGGAAGGCGATGCGGTCCTGCATACCGGTTTCGGTTTGCATGTGTCGACGGCGGAAGAGCGCTTGACCAAAGCGCGACGCAAGCGGCGAGAGCGGATCAAGCTGGCGGTCATGCTGGTCCTTGGGGTCGGCATCGGTTGGTTGATCCATCTGTAGACCCGATTAGTCATACCCACGCCGCATAAGGTTTTTTTGATGAGTATCCTCAACGTCATGTGGGCTGGTGGTACTGCATTTGCTTCGGTGCAGAAGGTTCATCAGCAAATACTGTCCCACGCAGACAGCGGCGTACCTGTGCACACCTGGTTGCTTCAAGGCCGCGCGACCGACAGTGAGGGCCTGGTCGAACAGGCCGTGGAGTGGAACCTTTCCTCTGCGAGGCTCAAGGGGCGGCACCTGTGGAAGTTGCTGATGCCCTGGATGCGCGCACGTTTCCAGAAGGCCTTGCCTGAGGACGTGCAGGTTGTACTGCTTGACGGCATCGGTGTCGCACGCGTGCTCTTACCGGTACTCAAGCGTTTGCCGCACGTGCGCGCTGTGGTGATCTTTCATGGCGCCACGCGTTTGCGCCGCGCTGATCAACAACTGGTGGCGCAGTTTCCCGCGTCGCAACTCACGCTGGCCGCAGTGTCGCAGACCCTGGCCGACGCACTTGAGCGTCATCTGCAGCGGCCGGTGGCGGTGTTGCGCAGTGCCTTCGACCCTGCCGCTTTCCGAGCGGCGGCGTTGTCCCGCGAACAGGCGCGAACGCGTCTGGAGTTGCCGTTGACGGGCTCGCCGGTGCTGGGCGCGGTCGGTCGGTTGGTCGAGGGCAAGGGGTTTGCGTGTTTGCTGGAGGCCTTTGCCGGTGTGTCGGCCGATAAACCGCACGCACGCTTGGTGATCATTGGCGAAGGGCCGGCTCGGGAAGCGCTTGAGGCGCGTATCGAGCAGCTTGGTTTGCAGGGCAAGGTGACGCTTGCGGGACACCTGCCTGAGGCGGCGACCCTTTACCGGGCGTTTGACTGGGTGGCGATTCCGTCAACCGAAGAGGGCTTGGGACTGATCCTGCAGGAAGCGGTGATGGCCGGCGTTCCCGTGCTGACCAGTGAACTGGCGGTGTTCCGCGAGCAACTGGGGGACGCCGGCTGGTACGCCCCCGCCGATGATGCAGCCGCGTGGGGCGACCTTATGGCGCGTGCGTTCGCGACGTCCGGTGCGCAGGTCGTCGAGGCTCAGTCGCGGGTGCTGGCACCGGACCAGGCCTGGGACGAGTTCACACAGACTACCCGGCGGCTGTTCTCATGCCGCTAGCAGCGCTTGCTCCAATGCTTGCATTGGAAAGCGTTCGTTCAGCTTCTCACGAGCAATATAGCGTGCGAAGTGTTGCAGGTTGCGCCGCGCGAGTTCCGGGTTCAGCGGCGCGCGCAGAAAACGCATGTCAGCCACGTCGATCAGGCCCATCTCGTTATCGGGCGTGACCACGATGTTGCCCAGATGCAGGGAGCGAAAGTAGATCCCCGCGCCGTGCAGGCGGCGAATAAGCGCCACCAGCGGGTCGAGGTTCGTCTGCCAGTCAAAACCTTCCTGGTTGGAAATCTGGCGCAACGTTTCCCCTGGCAACGGGCGATACAGCACGGCCGTCATGCCGGGAGCTGTCAATTGGTAGAACGCCAGTACGGTCAAGGTTGGAATGCCGCGCTGCTGCAATTGCGCCACGTTGTCGATGAACCGTTTGGAGTAGGGGCGAAACAGCGCGGACGAAAACAGACGCTTGCGGCGAAACAGTTTAAGGATATTCCCGTCGGTCAGCAGGTAGACTTTGGGGCCGTAGCTGTCCTTTTCGAGGATTTTGGCACCGTCAATCATCGCGTTTAAATCGGCTTGGGGAAGCCTTGAACATTGCATCGTCGGAAAGCCTTGTGGGAGTCGCGGGCACAGTGATCGGCAATAATGCCGAAAGTTTTGGGTTTTAACCATGCCGGGGTGGCAGGTTGAACGTATTCAGGAGCGGGTGATGCAGGCAAGTCGTGGGGCGCAGGTATGGATGATTTTGGGGCTGCTTTGGTTTTTGCTGGCAATTGCCTTCGCACCGACCAACAAGCTTTATCAACAAGGGCTGACACTGTTTCTCTGGTTGCCGGCCATGGTGTTTGCCTGGGCGGCGCGAGAACGACTCAAGGAGGTCTGGCGTGAACAGCGCTGGCTGTGCGTGATGGTGGTGTTGCTGGCGGCCTGGGGCATGATCAGCCTGACATGGACCAACGCCCACGACCCTTCGCGCGAGGCCAAGCGCCTGTTGTATATCGGCGTGTTCCTGCTGTTTTTCCCGGTGTTTGCCTGTGGCCGAACCGAGCAGGTCATCCGCGTGATGCAATGGGGCGGTGCTGGCCTGGCGTTGTCGTCATTGGTGGCGATCATCAAGTTCTACGGCCTGGAGCACAACGTCTGGTACGCCCGCCTCGAAGGCCTGGGTGAGTTGTCCCATCCGATCCTGGGCGCCTATGTGATTGGCGTGGCGGCGGTCTGGCTGCTGCATTGGATGCCGCGTGGCCGCTGGATGCAGGTGGGCTGGGCGCTGGCCATCGGGCTTCTTGGGCTGTTCGTGGTGCTGAGCCAAAGCCGCGGCGCGGCACTGGCGTTGTTGTTGACCATCGTCGCCATGCCCGCCTGGTGCCGCGACCGTCGCTCCAGCGTGATTGCCATTGGTGCGGCGGTGGCGGCGCTGGCGGTGTTCTTCGCCATGCAGTCGTTGATGCTGTCCCGTGGCGTGTCCTACCGGCCACAGATCTTCATGGCGGCCATGCAGATGATCAGCGAGCGTCCCTGGACCGGGCTGGGCCTGGGCGGCGAGTACAGGGTGTTTGCCGATAACCTCTATTTCGATCACTCCCACAACCTGTTCACCCATGTGACGATCGAGCTGGGCCTGCCGGGCCTGCTGCTGTGGTGCTGCCTGTGGTTCGGCGTGCTGTGGCAGGCCTGGAAGGCGCGCGACACGCTTTACGGCAAGGGCGTGATCGGCGTCTGGGTGTTCTCGTTCCTGGCCATGCAGTTCGATGCCGCCAGCCTGACCGGTACGCCACGGGCCGAGTGGTTCATCTCCTGGCTGCCGATCGCGCTGGCCAGTGTTTTGGTCTGGGCTCGGGCCAAACCCGACGCTTGTGATAAAGTTCGCGTCCCATCCCATCAGTGAGCTTGACCATGAGTGACGCCCCGCCCAAAGCGGACCAGGAGTCCAGCCTGAAAATCTATCTCAGGCTGCTGGGCTATGTGAAACCCTACATCGGCATGTTCTTGCTGAGTATCGTGGGCTTCGTGATCTTTGCGTCCACCCAGCCGATGCTCGCCGGGATCCTCAAATACTTCGTGGATGGCCTGAGCAATCCCGACGTGGTGTTCATGCCCAAGGTCCCGTTGTTCAAGGACTTGAAACTGCTGATGGCCGTGCCGTTGCTGATCATCCTGATCGCTGCGTGGCAAGGGCTGGGTTCCTTCCTGGGCAACTACTACCTGGCCAAGGTGTCCCTGGGCCTGGTGCATGACTTGCGCGTGCAGTTGTTCAACAAGCTGCTGGTGCTGCCCAACCGTTATTTCGATACCCATAACTCGGGGCATCTGATTTCCCGTATCACCTTCAACGTGACCATGGTCACCGGCGCGGCCACGGATGCGATCAAGGTCGTGATCCGCGAGGGCCTGACGGTGGTGTTCCTGTTCGGCTACCTGCTGTGGATGAACTGGAAACTCACCCTGGTGATGCTGGCGATCCTGCCGCTGATCGCGATCATGGTCGGCAGCACCAGCAAGAAATTTCGCAAGCAGAGCAAGAAAATCCAGGTGGCGATGGGTGACGTGACACACGTGGCCTCGGAAACCATTCAGGGTTACCGCGTGGTGCGCAGCTTCGGTGGCGAAGGCTATGAAGAGCGCCGCTTTGCCGCCGCCAGCCAAGGCAACACCGACAAGCAACTGCGCATGAACAAGACCGGCGCGGTCTACACCCCGATGCTGCAACTGGTGATCTACACCGCCATGGCCACGCTGATGTTCCTGGTATTGCTGCTGCGCGGCGACGCCACGGCCGGTGACCTGGTGGCCTACATCACCGCGGCGGGCCTGTTGCCCAAGCCGATCCGCCAGCTGTCCGAAGTCAGCTCGACGATCCAGAAAGGCGTGGCGGGTGCCGAGAGCATCTTCGAGCAGTTGGATGAAGAGCCTGAGGTCGACACCGGCACAGTTGAGCGTGACCGCGTCAGCGGCCGCCTTGACGTGCGCAACCTGAGCTTCACTTACCCGGGAACCGAACGCGAGGTGCTCAAGAACATCTCCTTCAGCGCGGAGCCGGGGCAGATGATCGCCCTGGTCGGGCGCTCGGGCAGCGGCAAGTCGACACTGGCCAGCCTGATCCCGCGTTTCTATCACCACGAAGCAGGCGAAATCCTGCTCGATGAGGTGGAAATCGAAGACTATCGCCTGCGCAACCTGCGTCGGCATGTGGCCCAGGTGACCCAGCATGTCACCCTGTTCAACGATACCGTGGCCAACAACATCGCCTACGGCGACCTGGCCGACGCACCGCGTGCCGACATCGAAAAAGCCGCCGCCGATGCCTACGCCATGGACTTCATCGCCGAGTTGCCCAAAGGCCTGGACACCGAAGTCGGTGAGAACGGTGTGTTGCTCTCCGGTGGCCAGCGCCAGCGCCTGGCAATCGCCCGCGCCCTGCTCAAAAACGCGCCGCTGCTGATCCTCGATGAGGCGACGTCGGCGCTGGATACCGAGTCCGAGCGGCATATCCAGGCGGCGTTGGACAAGGTCATGAAAGGGCGTACCACCCTGGTGATCGCGCATCGCTTGTCGACCATCGAGAAGGCCGACCTGATTCTGGTGATGGACCACGGCGAAATTGTCGAGCGTGGGACACACGTCCAATTGCTGGCCATGGGCGGCTATTACTCGCGCCTGCACGCCATGGGGCTGGATGAACCGGCCACCCAAAACATCACTTGACGCGCCGGGGCGTGCAACGCGCCCCGTGTTTCTGAAAACAGGGTGAACGCGCCGGAGTTGGGCGGCGCTCACCCTGTGCTAATATCGCGCCCCTGTTCATTTTTTGTAGTGGGTTGCTCCATGAAGTTGTCCATGCCGCGATTCGATCAAGCCCCTGTCTTGGTGGTCGGCGATGTCATGCTCGACCGTTACTGGCATGGTGGTACCTCACGGATTTCCCCTGAGGCGCCGGTACCGGTAGTCAAGGTCGAGCAAATCGAAGACCGTCCAGGCGGCGCTGCCAACGTTGCCCTCAACATCGCCGCTCTCGGTGCCCCGGCCTCCCTGGTGGGGGTGACCGGCGACGACGAAGCCGCCGATAGCCTGGCCAACAGCCTGCGCGGTGCCGGCGTGCGTGCGCTGTTCCAGCGCATTGCGCACCAGCCGACCATCGTCAAGCTGCGGGTCATGAGTCGCCACCAGCAATTGCTGCGTATCGATTTCGAAGAACCTTTCGCCACCGACGCCCTGGTCCTCAGTGAGCAGGTCGACGAGCTGCTCGAAGGCGTCAAGGTGCTGGTGCTGTCCGATTACGGCAAGGGCGCGTTGAAGAATCACCAGATGCTCATCCAGGCCGCCAAGGCCAAGGGCATTCCGGTGCTGGCCGATCCCAAGGGCAAGGACTTCTCGATTTATCGAGGCGCCAGCTTGATCACGCCGAACCTCAGCGAGTTCGAAGCCATCGTTGGCGGGTGTGCCGACGAGCATGAGCTGGTGAGCAAAGGTGCCGCGTTGATGGCCGATCTCGACCTCGGCGCCCTGCTGGTGACCCGTGGCGAACACGGCATGACCCTGCTGCGTCCCGGTCACCCGGCGATGCACCTGCCGGCACGTGCCCGTGAAGTGTTCGACGTCACCGGCGCCGGCGACACCGTGATTTCCACCCTGGCCGCCTCCATCGCGGCCGGCGAAGAACTGCCCCACGCCGTGGCCCTGGCCAACCTGGCGGCGGGCATCGTGGTCGGCAAGTTGGGTACTGCGGCCATCAGCGCGCCCGAACTGCGACGGGCCATCCAGCGCTCCGAAGGCTCGGAGCGCGGTGTGCTGACCATCGAGCAACTGCTGCTGGCGATTGACGATGCGCGCGCACACAACGAAAGCATTGTGTTCACCAATGGTTGCTTCGACATCCTGCACGCCGGGCACGTGACGTACCTGGAGCAGGCTCGCGCCCAAGGCGATCGCCTGATCGTTGCGGTCAACGACGACGCATCGGTCAGCCGCCTGAAAGGGCCGGGCCGTCCGATCAACAGCGTCGACCGGCGCATGGCCGTGCTGGCCGGGTTGGGGGCGGTGGACTGGGTGATCAGTTTCCCTGAAGGCACGCCGGAAAACCTGCTGGCCCAGGTCAAGCCGGACGTGCTGGTCAAAGGCGGCGACTACTCCGTCGACCAAGTGGTCGGCGCCGATATCGTCAGCGCCTACGGCGGAACGGTCAAAGTGCTGGGCCTGGTTGAGAACAGCTCGACCACGGCGATTGTCGAGAAGATCCGCAACAATGAGTAAGGCTGAACCACGGGTTCTGATCACCGGCGGCGCGGGCTTTATTGGCTCGCACCTGGTCGACGCGTTGCTCGCCAATGGCTATGCCGTGCGTGTGCTGGACAACCTGTCGACGGGCAAGCGCGGCAACCTGGCGTTGGATAACCCGCGTGTCGAGCTGATCGAAGGTGACGTGGCCGATGCCGAGCTGGTGGCGCGTGCCGCCGTCGGCGCGATGGCCGTGGTGCACCTGGCGGCGGTGGCGTCGGTGCAGGCGTCGGTGGATGACCCGGTCAGCACGCACCAGAGCAATTTCGTCGGCACCCTGAATGTCTGCGAAGCCATGCGCAAGGCGGGCGTCAAGCGCGTGGTGTATGCGTCCAGCGCAGCGGTGTACGGCAACAATGGCGAAGGTGCTTCCATCGATGAAGAGACCACCAAGGCACCGTTGACGCCCTATGCGTCGGACAAACTGGCCGGTGAGCACTACTTTGATTTCTACCGCCGCCAGCATGCTCTGGAGCCGGTGATCTTCCGCTTCTTCAATATCTTCGGGCCGCGCCAGGACCCGTCATCGCCGTACTCCGGTGTGATCAGCATCTTCTGCGAGCGGGCCCGGCAGGGCTTGCCGATTGCCGTGTTTGGCGATGGCGAGCAGACCCGTGACTTCATGTACGTGGAAGACCTGGTGGACGTATTGGTGCAGGCCATCGAAGCGCCGGATGCACCTTTGGGCGCGATCAACGTAGGCTGGAACCGCACCACCACGCTCAAGCAGGTGTTGCAGGCCTTGGAAGACGCGCTGGGCGCGCTGCCTGTCGTGACCTACGGGGCTGCGCGTTCGGGGGACATCCGGCATTCGCGAGCGAACAACCAGCGGTTGTTGGCGAGCTTCACGTTGCCGGAACCTACGCCGTTGAAGGTCGGGCTGGAACGATTGCTTAACGGCTGACCGCGATCCAACTGTGGGAGGGGCACGCCACCTCCCACAGTTGGGTCCTGGTCCATCAGTCTTTAGCCCTTGGCCTTTTTCTTCGGCACAATCTTGCGCAGTACCCGCCGTGCCAAACCCTTCAATTTCGATTCTTTCTCAGGCTCCGCCAGCCCTTGCTGCCTCAGCCAATCCTTCCAGCGAATACGTTCCTCGCGTACCAGCCAGCCTTCCTGCTGGGCGAAGCTTTCTGCCAGATACAGGCCCCGTGTGCTGGCCGGGTACAGCTGGTCTTTCTTGACGGTGTAAAGCTCCGGCAGGGGCTGGCCATCTTTGAGCGGCATCAGGTACAGGTCCGGCCGCTTGCGATCAAGGCGCGCTACCAACTGGTCGCCCTCCAAGCGTTCGTCCACATGGAACAGGCTCAAGGATTTGGCTTCCTTGGGCACTTCCAGGCGCAGGTCATAAATCAGTTGCAGCGATGCCGTGGGCAAATGCACGTAGGCCCGTGGCCGCTCGATCAATTGGGTGGTGGCGCAACGCACCGGGCGGGCCGCGCCAGACAGCGGGCTCAAGCGAAACGGCAGCGCTTCGCGGTAATGCAGCGCGGCGGAGTAGGGCGCGGGTAGCCAGGTGTCATTGAAGCGTCCGCCAAGCCAACCTTCGGGCGTTTCCAGCAGACACTCCTCGGCAATTTCCTGAATGGCGGTGTGCAGCGGCAGGTTCAGTTCATGGGCCGGGACGTAGCCGGAGATCAGCTTGAGCACCACATCGCCACGGTCCTGGCGACGCTGGCGCACCAGTACCCAGTAGTCGCGATTTTGCCAGTGCAGGGTCAGTCGCACCGACACGCCGAGGTTTGCCAGTTCAACGGCGAAGCGTTCAGGGTCTGGCACGTCGACCGGCTTGCGTCGTTGCAGGGTCTGGGCGAAGTTGAGCGGCATGCCCACGCTTTGGTAGCTCAGGCCTTCGGGTGTGGCTTCGACGTGCAGCGGCAGTGTTTTAAAGTTGCTCGGGTTTTTTCTAATGAGCGTTCGCGGCATGTCGGCTCCTTTGTGCGACGGGGTCGGCCGCGTCGGCGGCATCAGAGTTGACGAATGACCTTGGCGGCGGTTGCCACGTTATGGGCCAGGTGCAGCGGATTGATGGTCCCGACAATAGCACTGGCAACGCCCGTTTGCGCAAACAACAGCATGAAACTGGCGTGTATTGGATCCATTCCAGGCTCCAGGCAGACATGGCCGCTGGCCAGCGCCTTTTTGACCAGGATGCCCTTGCCATGGGCCGCCGCGTAATCAATGACGGCTTTCTCGGCCTGTTCGTTCAAATTGTAGGTGACCATCGCGCAATCACCCTGCTCCAGCGCCTTCACGCCGCCTTCGACGGTTTTGCCGGAGAAACCGAAACCACGAATCTTACCCTCTTGCTTCAACTGCGCCAGGGTTTGGTAAACCTCGCAGTCGTTGAGGATATGCAGGTCGTTGCCGTCGGAATGCACGAGCACCAGGTCGATAAAATCCGTTTCCAATCGTTTCAGGCTGCGCTCGATCGACAGGCGTGTATGGGCAGCGCTGAAATCGTGGCGGGACACGCCATCGTCGAACTCTTCGCCGACCTTGCTGACGATCACCCAGTCCTTGCGCTGGCCGCGTAACAGCGGCCCCAAGCGTTCTTCGCTGCGCCCGTAGGCAGGCGCAGTGTCGATCAGGTTGATGCCCAGTTGACGTGCCTGGCGCAGCAGCATCCGCGCTTCATCGTCGTCGGGAATCTGGAAGCCGCTGGGGTACTTCACCCCTTGGTCGCGGCCCAGCTTCACGGTGCCCAGGCCGAGTGGCGAAACCAGCAGGCCGGTACTGCCCAGGGGGCGATGCAGGTCGTGCAAGGTCGGCAGGCTCATGGCAACAGTTGCTCCCAAGCCGGTACGCCGATGGTGGGTTTTGGCAGGTCGGGTAGCGGTGTTGTTACGCTTGGGTGGATGCCGTCACGTTCGAGGCTGTTGATTACTCGATCGGCGAAGTCCGGCGCCAGGGCCAGCTTGGTCGGCCAGCCCACCAGCAGGCGGTCGTTTTCAGCGAGGAAAGCGTTGTCGGGACGGCTCAGGCCCGACTGCAGCGGTTCGGCCCGTTCGACGCGCAGGGTGGTCCACTGAGTCTGGCTCATGTCGATCCACGGCAGCAGTTGCGCCAGTTCTCTGCGCGCGGTGGCGATTTGTTCGTCGGGGGTGCGCGCCACACCGTCGGCCTCGGCGATATCGCCGCCCATGTACCACACCCAGTTGCCATCGGCCGCGGGGTGAGTGGTCACGGTCAGGCGCGGTTTGGTGCCGCCACCCAGGCAGTGAGCGTACAACGGCTTCAGGCCTGGGCCTTTGGCGATGATCATGTGCAGTGGGCGGGTCTGCATGGCCGGCTGGCTCAGGCCCAGGGCGGCCAACACGTCGGCGGTGCCGCCGCCGGCGCTCAGTACGATGCGTTGGGCGCGGATCTCGCGGCCATCGACCTTCAAGCCTACCAAGGTGTCGCCTTCGCGCAGCGGTTCGATGTGTTGCCCGGCGAGCAGGCCGTCACCGGCCAATTGCGCCAGGCGGTTGATCACGCTGGGCACATCCACCACCAGTTCCGCCAGGCGATACACCTTGCCCTTGAAGCGGCGGTCCTGCAGTGCCGGCGGCAAATCGTCGCCCTTGACCTGGTCGACCCGGCCGCGCACGGCCTTGCTCGCGAAAAAGCTGGTGAGGTTGCCGGCGAGCGTGCCAGGGGACCACAGGTAATGGGCCTGGGACAGCACGCGCACGCCGGACAGGTCCAGCTCGCCGGTACCGGCCAGGGCTTCGCGCCAGCGGCGCGGCATATCGGCAATCGCTTCGGAGGCGCCGGTGAGGGCGCCATGCAGGGCGTATTTCGCGCCACCGTGAATGATGCCCTGGGACTTCACGCTCTGCCCGCCACCCAAGGTGGCGCTTTCCACCACTACCGTGGAAAAGCCCTGGCGGCGCAGGCGCGCATTCAGCCAAAGGCCGGCAACCCCGGCGCCGACAATCAGAACGTCGGTGGAAATAGACATGCGCGCGGGACCTCTGGCGTAGAAAAAGGGACGCTAGTATAGCGCGCTGCTTTTCTAGTGCCCGGCGGTTTTCGAGAACAGCTGAATCACCACAACGCCCAGCACAATCAGGCCCATCCCCAGCATTGCCGGCACGTCGAGCTTTTGCCCGTAGATAAACAGCGCCGCGATGCTGACCATCACGATCCCCATCCCGGCCCACACCGCGTAGGCCACGCCCACCGGCACGGTACGGACCACCAGCGTCAGCATCCAGAAGGCCACGCCGTAGCCGACGATCACCAACAGCAGCGGGATGGGTGTGCTCCAGCCTTTGATGGCTTTCATGGAAACGGTGGCGATCACTTCCGAGCAAATGGCAATGGCCAGGTAGTAGTAAGCGATGTTCATGGCGTTGTTCCTCGGTGTAGAGCGCTTTGATATGGCCGCTATTCTAGAGGTTGCTCAGATGCGGTAAAGTCATTACCTATCCGAATTGAAGATAGGTTGTGGCATGAGCGTACAGTGGAACCTGGAGCAGATGCGGCTGTTTGTGAGTGTTGCCGAGCAGCGCTCGTTTTCGGCGGTGGCGCGCGGGCAGCACAAGGCCCAATCGGCGGTGAGCAATGGGATTGCCTTGCTGGAGGCCGACTTGGGCGTGAGCCTGTTTGACCGTAGCAGCGGCCGTCAGCCCCGCCTTACCGAAGCCGGAGCCGTGCTGCTCGAAGAGGCCAGAGAAGTGTTGCGCCAATGCGAGCGCCTCAACGGCCGGGCGCTGTCGTTGATGCGCGGCGAAGAAGCCTGCCTGCGCCTGGCCCAGGACGAGGCGATGCTGTACCAGCCGGTACTCGACAGCCTGGATGCCCTGGCCGGGAAATTTCCGAACCTGGAGGTGCAGCTTTCCAGCGCCGCACAGGGCGATGTCGCCCGCAAGCTGGTGGAGCGCAAGGCTGACCTGGGCATGTTGTTCTATCACGACCAGATCCCGGAAGCGCTGGAGCGCAGGGTGGTGGGCAGTGTCGAGATGGTCACCGTGTGCGGGCGCAACCACCCCTTGGCGGCGCGAAATACCGTGGATTGCCAGCGCCTGGCGCAGTTTCGGCAGTTGCTGATGTCGACCCAGACCAGCGTTTACCCCGGTAGCGAAGCCGCCAGCCCACAGGTGTGGCGTGCCGACAGCTTCTATGTACTGGCCGAATGGTTGATGCGCGGCCTGGGCTGGGCCTGGTTGCCTCGGCATGTGGTGCAGTACCCCGCCTATCAAGACCACATGGTCGAACTCGACAGCGAATGGACGCCGCCGGCGCTGGTGGTCGAGTTGGTGTGGCGCCGCGACGAGCCCCTCGGCCCCGCCGCACAATTTCTCGCCCAACGTTTTGCCGAGTGCCTGCGGGCCATTGACTGAAAAAGCCGATAAACTCCGCCGCCATGAATAGAACTCTCTACAGCTGTCTGTTTTACCTGGCGCTGCCGTTGGTGGCTTTACGTCTATGGCTGCGTGCGCGCAAGGCACCGGCTTATGCCAAGCGTGTCGGTGAGCGGTTTTCCTACGGCTTGCCGGCCATGCAGCCTGGCGGGATCTGGGTGCATGCCGTGTCAGTGGGCGAAAGCATTGCCGCAGCGCCCATGATCCGTGGGCTACTGGAACGGTATCCACAGCTTCCAGTAACCGTCACCTGCATGACGCCCACCGGTTCGGAGCGTATCCAGGCGTTGTTCGCCAATGAGCCGCGTATCCAGCACTGCTATTTACCCTATGACTTGCCTTGCGCCGCCAAGCGTTTTCTCGACCACGTGCAGCCCAGGCTTGCAGTGATCATGGAGACCGAGCTGTGGCCCAACCATATCCACGCCTGTGCCCGGCGCAACATTCCGGTGGCGCTGGCCAATGCGCGGCTGTCGGCGCGTTCGGCCAAGGGGTATGGGCGGTTTGCCAGGCTGACGGCGCCGATGCTGGCGCAAATGAGTTTGTTCGCCGTGCAGACGCAGACCGAGGCCGAGCGTTTCCTGAGCCTGGGCGCCCGGCCGGAAACGGTGGAGGTGACGGGCTCGATCAAGTTCGACCTGACCATCGACCCGCAACTACTGGAGCGGGCCGCCGCCTTGCGCGAGCAGTGGGGCGCCAGCGAGCGTCCGGTGTGGATCGCCGCGAGTACGCACGAAGGTGAAGATGAGGTGGTGTTGGCGGCGCATCGTCAGCTGCTCGCCAACTATCCCAATGCGTTGCTGATTCTGGTGCCGCGTCACCAAGAGCGCTTCGGGCCGATGTTCGAGTTGTGCGAGCAGCAGGGTTTTGCCACGGTGCGCCGTTCCACGGGTGAGCCTGTGAACGCGGGCACCTCAGTGTTGCTTGGCGATACCATGGGCGAACTGCTGTTTCTGTACGCCCTGGCAGACAGCGCCTTCGTCGGCGGCAGCCTGGTCGCAACCGGCGGGCATAACCCATTGGAGCCGGCGGCACTGGCCAAGCCGGTGATCATGGGGCCGCATGTATTCAACTTCCTCGAAATCACCGCAATGCTGCGTGACGCCGGGGCGTTGCGCGAAGTGGATGACGCCGACGGGCTGGCCGAAGCCGTGCGGCAGCTGTTCGAGCTGCCGCAGGACGCCCGCAGGATGGCGCAGGCGGGGCTTAAGGTGATGCAGGCGAACCAGGGCGCGCTGAAGCGGTTGTTGGATGGGCTGGGCAGACTGCTAAGTCGCTGACTGTGGGAGGGTGTTCAGTAGCCTGGGCGAGCCTTGAGCTGTTCGGCCGCGGCTTTGGCCAGGTCCGGTGGCAGGAAGTCCTTGTCCGGGTTGTAGTCGGCCTTGAGGTAGCGTGCCAGATCCTGCAGGTCCCCCGGATTCAACGTACCCGCCGCCTGCTTCAAGCGCAGGTTATCGAGGATGTAGTCGTAGCGGCTGTTGTTGTAGTTGCGCACCGACGCGTACAGCTGGCGCTGGGAGTCGAGCACGTCGACGATGTTGCGCGTGCCCACCTGGTAACCGATTTCCGTGGCTTCCACCGCGCTCTGGTTGGAGATGATCGACTGCCGGCGCGCCTGCACCTGCTCCACATCGGTGTTCACCGCGCGGTGCAGGTTGCGGGTGTTTTCCACCACCTGGCGGCGCAGGCCTTCGCGTTGCTGCTCGGTCTGGCCCAGGCGCGAGTAGGATTCACGCACCTGCGAACTGGTCAGCCCGCCGCTGTAGATCGGGATGCTCAGGCGCAAGCCGATGGTGCGTTGTTCCACATCGCCACGATACGGCGTGCCGAAGGCATTCGGGTTGCTGAAGCCGAGGGCATCGTTATCGCCTTTTTCATACTGCGCCACCGCGTCCAGGGTCGGCGCATGCCCGGCCTTGCGCTGCTTGAGGGTTTCTTCGGCGGCGGTCACGGCGTAGTTGCTGGCGAGCAGGTTCAGGTTCTGGCGGCCGGCGGTTTCAACCCAGGCCTTGGCGTCGTTCGGCAGCGGTGGCAATACCGGCAGCGTATGGACAATGCCCTGAATCGAATTGTATTGCCGGTTGGTCAGGGTGATCAGCGCTTCGAAGGCGTCTTCCACCTGACGCTGCGCAAGGATGCGGTTGGCCCGTGCGGTGTCGTAGCTGGCCTGGGATTGCAGCACGTCGGTCTTGTCCGACAGGCCCACGTCGAAGCGTTCGTTGGATTGGTCCAATTGACGCTTGAAGGCATTTTCTTCGGCCTTGGTAGAGGCCAGGTTGTCCTGGGCGCGCAGCACGGCGAAGTAATTTTCGGCGCTTTGCAGGATCAGGTTCTGTTCGGTGGCCGACAGTTGCAGCGCGGCCTGTTCGTTGACGGCTTCGGCGGCTTGCAGCTGGAACCAGCGGTCGGCGCGAAACAGCGGCTGGCTCAGGGTGGCGCGCCAGGAGTGCGCATCGCGGTTGGCGGTGGCCGCGGGTGTGTCGATCTGGGTACGCACATTGTTGATATCGGCCCCCCCCGATAGATTCGGCAGCAAGCCGGCCCGGGCCTGGGG
Source organism: Pseudomonas sp. FP597 (assembly GCF_030687435.1). Classification (NCBI taxonomy): domain Bacteria; kingdom Pseudomonadati; phylum Pseudomonadota; class Gammaproteobacteria; order Pseudomonadales; family Pseudomonadaceae; genus Pseudomonas; species Pseudomonas sp. FP597. The sequence goes on from NZ_CP117432.1 coordinate 601,041, forward strand.
CACTACTTCCTTTTGCGCGCCGTACTGGGCGCGCGCGGCGGCCAGGTCGGCGTTGTTGTCGACGGCCTCCTGGTAGACGCTGACCAGATCGGTTCTGGCGGACAAGGGCGCTTCAGCTGCCCAGACCATTCCGTTGGTCGCACAAGACACGGCAACAGCCAGTGAGAGTTTGCGCAGCATGAGGCGATCCCTAGTATGAATATTACGATGATAATTTAGCGCTCAAGGCTACGGCTGGCCAATCCTGGCGTCAAGCATTGAGGCAGCACACGAGTGTAGTGGTGAGATCCCGGCGCAACAATCCTGTAATCACGCCATTCATCACGCTGAACGCACCGCCGTTGGCAATTTGCCCCCACCCTGGTCTAGACTGGCCGGGTTCTTGTCGGGGTGCCTTGTTGGAAGGCTGAGATCGGTAAATACCGGATCCCGTTGAACCTGATCAGGTTAGCGCCTGCGTAGGGAACAAGATTTCTCGTCACCCGGCGAGTCCTCTTGTGCTTCGTCCGGGATGCTGTTCGACAATCGAACAGTCCTCTTGTATTGAGCACAGCACTGCTTCCAGTGCGTCCGTCCGTCTCAGGTTCGCTCCGACAACAATCCACCGCCTGGATAAGTTGGAGAGCCCGTGATGAGCACAAAACCAAAAAACACCGTGCATTTGAGTGAGTCGGCCAAGGTCGACGCAGGCTCTGTGCAACCCTTTACCCGCTCGCAAAAAATCTACGTACAGGGCACTCGCCCGGATATCCGCGTGCCGATGCGCGAAATCAGCCTGGATGTGACGCCTACCGATTTTGGCGGTGAGATCAACGCGCCAGTGGTGGTGTATGACACCTCCGGCCCCTACACCGACCCCAACGTGATCATTGACGTGCGCAAAGGCCTGGCCGATGTGCGCTCACCCTGGATCGAAGTGCGTGGCGACACCGAGCGCCTGCCTGGCCTCACTTCGCACTTCGGCCAACAGCGCCTGAGCGATGCCGAACTGACCGCCTTGCGTTTCGCCCACGTGAAAAACCCGCGCCGCGCCAAGGCCGGTGCCAACGTCACCCAGATGCATTACGCGCGCAAAGGCATCATCACCGCCGAGATGGAATACGTCGCCATCCGCGAAAACATGAAGCTTGAAGAAGCCCGCGCCAGCGGCCTGCTCGACCAGCAACACGCTGGCTACAGCTTCGGCGCCAGCGTGCCGAAAATCATCACCCCCGAATTCGTACGCGAAGAAATCGCCCGCGGCCGCGCGATCATCCCGGCCAACATCAACCACACCGAACTGGAACCGATGATCATCGGCCGTAACTTCCTGGTGAAGATCAACGGCAACATCGGCAACAGCGCCCTGGGTTCGTCCATCGAAGAAGAAGTGGCGAAACTCACCTGGGGCATTCGCTGGGGCTCGGACACGGTGATGGACCTGTCCACCGGCAAGCACATCCACGAAACCCGCGAGTGGATCATCCGCAACTCGCCGGTGCCGATCGGTACCGTGCCGATCTACCAGGCCCTGGAAAAGGTTGGCGGTGCCGCCGAAGACCTGACCTGGGAGCTGTTCCGCGACACCCTGATCGAACAGGCCGAGCAGGGCGTCGACTACTTCACCATCCACGCCGGGGTCCTGCTGCGCTACGTGCCGCTGACGGCCAAGCGCGTCACCGGTATTGTTTCTCGTGGCGGTTCGATCATGGCCAAGTGGTGCCTGGCGCACCATAAAGAGAATTTCACCTACACGCATTTCGACGAAATCTGCGAAATCATGAAGGCCTATGACGTCAGCTTCTCCCTCGGCGACGGCCTGCGCCCCGGTTCGATTGCCGACGCCAACGACGCCGCGCAATTCGGCGAGCTGGAAACTCTCGGCGAGCTGACCAAGACCGCCTGGAAGCACGACGTGCAAACCATGATCGAAGGCCCCGGCCACGTGCCGATGCAACTGATCAAGGAGAACATGGACAAGCAACTGGAGTGCTGCGACGAGGCGCCGTTCTACACCCTCGGCCCGCTGACCACCGACATCGCGCCGGGCTACGACCACATCACCTCCGGTATCGGTGCGGCGATGATCGGCTGGTTCGGCTGCGCCATGCTCTGCTACGTCACGCCCAAGGAACACCTGGGCCTGCCGAACAAGGATGACGTAAAGACCGGCATCATCACCTACAAGATCGCCGCCCATGCCGCCGACCTTGCCAAAGGCCACCCAGGCGCGCAGATCCGCGACAACGCCTTGAGCAAGGCGCGCTTCGAGTTCCGCTGGGAAGACCAGTTCAACCTCGGCCTGGACCCGGACACCGCGCGTTCCTATCACGATGAAACCCTGCCGAAGGATTCGGCCAAGGTCGCGCACTTCTGCTCCATGTGCGGGCCGAAGTTCTGCTCGATGAAAATCACCCAGGAAGTGCGCGAGTACGCGGCCAACCAGCGCATTGATGCGGTGGATGTGGACGTGGCCAAGGGCTTGGCGGAGCAGGCGCAGCGGTTCAAGCAGGAAGGTAGTCAGCTGTACAAGAAGGTCTGATCCAGAGACAGGCGGTGCCTGTACCGCCGTCATCGGGGGCAAGTCGAATCGTCGCACCGCCCCTCCCACATTTTGAATTGCGAACACATTCAAGTGTGGGAGGGGCCTTGCCCCCGATTGCTATCTCCCAAACAACAAATGTTCCTCAGAGACAACACCCTTGAACATTCAACCCAGCACCTACTCCCCCGACATCGCGGTGCCTGCTGACAAACGCGTCTTCGGCGCCCGCGACCTGTTCTCCCTGTGGTTTTCCCTCGGCATCGGCCTGATGGTCCTGCAAACCGGCGCTTTGCTCGCGCCGGGCCTGGGCCTGTCCGGCGCCTTGCTGGCGATTTTCCTCGGCACGCTGGTGGGCGTGCTGTTGCTGGCCGCCGTCGGCGTGATCGGCAGTGACACCGGCCTGTCCGCCATGGCCGCGCTCAAGCTCAGCCTCGGCGCAAAGGGTGCCAGCCTGCCGGCGCTGCTGAACCTGCTGCAACTGATCGGCTGGGGCTCGTTTGAAATCATCGTCATGCGCGATGCCGCCAGCCTCCTGGGCGCGCGGGCGTTCAGCGATGCCAGCCTGATGGCCAGCCCGTTGGTGTGGACGCTGTTTTTCGGTGGCTTGGCGACGTTGTTGGCGGTCAGTGGCCCACTGACCTTCGTGCGCCAGATTTTGCGCAAATGGGGCATCTGGCTGCTGCTCGGCGCGTGCCTGTGGTTGACCTGGAACCTGTTCGCCAAGGCTGACCTGGCCGCGCTCTGGGCCCAGGCCGGTGACGGTTCGATGCCGTTTGCGGTGGGCTTTGATATTGCCATCGCCATGCCGCTGTCGTGGTTGCCGTTGATCGCCGACTACTCACGTTTCGGCAAACGCGCCAAAAGCGTGTTCGGCGGCACCGCGCTGGGGTTCTTTATCGGTAATTTCTGGCTGATGAGCCTGGGCGTGGCCTATACCCTGGCGTTTGCGCCGAGCGGTGAGGTGAATGCGCTGTTGCTGGCGCTGGCCGGCGCGGGCCTGGGGATTCCGCTGTTGCTGATCCTGCTGGATGAGTCGGAGAACGCGTTTGCCGATATCCACTCGGCGGCGGTGTCCAGCGGGATTCTATTGCGCTTGAAGGTCGAGCACCTGGCATTGGCAATTGGCGTGATCTGCACCTTGATCGCCTGTTTTGCCCCGTTGGCGCAGTACCAGAACTTCCTGCTGTTGATCGGTTCGGTGTTCGCGCCGCTGTTCGGCGTGGTGCTGATGGATCATTTCGTCCTGCGCCGCCGTGGCCAGGGCGTGCTCACCGGCCTGCGTTGGCCGGCGCTGCTGGCCTGGTTGGGAGGCATCGCCACCTATCATCTGCTGGCCAACCTCTACCCGGATGTTGGCGCAACCCTGCCGGCGCTGGTGCTGGCAGGGCTGTTGCAGTTCATCCTGGGTCGGGCCTTCAGCGGCGTGCGGGCACCAGCTCAGGCCTGAGGATGCCGTCGAGGCGCGAGTAGGGGATCTGCAACTCGACATGGCCCAGGGCGTACGGCGCGATGGTGGTGGTGGGGTACTTGAGGATCACGCCACCGTAGGTCAGCGCCACGTTCGGGGTTTTCTGGAAGGGGTATTTTTTGACGAATTCCGCTTCCAGGCTCAGGCGGGTGCTGATCAGCCAGCTGTTATGCGCCACCTGGGCGGCTTTCCAGAACGCGTCTTCCTTGCCCGGCAGCAGCATGTCGGTGAGTGACAGGGCCTTTTGCTGCTGGCGCGAATAGTTGATGAACGCGCGGCCCGGCTCGCCATGGGTGGCGCCCTGGTCCAGATAGCTGGACAACTCGATGATCACCAAGCCGTCATGCTGCTCACGTACTTTGGCCTGCAAGTACATGCTGTTGTTCGGCGCGGCGGTTTTCAGGAATTGCTCGCGATACGTCTCCAGGCTGGTCGGCAGCGGGTTGGCGCCGGTCATTTCCAGCAGGCGCTGTTCGATCAGCGCGTCCAGCTTGGGTTCCTTGGCAAAGTGCACGGTGTCGATATTTACCAGCGCGCAATCGGCGCTGGCACAACCCGGCCGAGTTTGTTCGGTGGTGTCACGGGTGGCCTCCAGCGGGGTGCGCCAGCTGGGTTGGAACAGGCTTTGACAGGCGCCGAGGGTTAGGGCGATGCAGGTCACGGAGGCGATTTTTAACAGCGACATGGAAGTCCTTCGTCTATCGATAAGAGCGAAATTGTGCAGCTTCGACTACCGGCAAGGCAGTCAGTTCGCCACTAAGCTCATTAGAGTGAATTTGACGCCCGCCGTCTATCCCGGCAACCGGAAAGGGGCTGCGCCAAGGGGCAGGAGCGCGTTAGGATGGCGCGAATTGCCCAGGCATAACGAGGAAGGGATATGACGGACTTTGCAAAGTCGACGCCGAGCACGATTGAAATCGTTCAGCGCGAAAATGCCTACAAGGGCTTCTACAAGCTTGATCGCGTGCAACTGCGTCACGAGAAATTCGACGGTGGCATGAGCCGGGTGATCAACCGTGAAGTCTTCGTCCGTCATGACGCCGTGTGCGTGCTGCCCTACGACCCGCAGCGTGATGAAGTGGTGTTGATCGAGCAGTTCCGCATAGGCGCCATGGGCCGTACCGATAATCCGTGGCTGGTGGAAATGGTCGCCGGCCTGATCGACAAGGACGAAGAACCGGAGGAGGTTGCACACCGCGAAGCCGAGGAGGAAGCTGGGCTGACCTTCTCCGCGCTGTGGCCGATCACCAAGTATTTCCCGTCGCCCGGCGGCAGTACCGAATTCGTGCATTTGTTCCTGGGTCGTTGCGACAGCTCGGGGGCAGGTGGCGTCCATGGGTTGGAAGAAGAGGCTGAAGACATCCGCGTGACGGTCTGGGCATTCGAAGACGCCCTGCAAGCTGTGCGCGACGGCAGGATTTCCAACGCAGCCAGCATTATCGCCCTGCAATGGCTTGCGCTTAATCGCGCGGAAGTGAGGGGGTTATGGCAGTAAAGGCACGGGAACGTTATCGAGTCGACCTGATCGGGCTGCAAGCGGCCTGCGAGGCCAACTATGCGCGGCTGATGCGCCTGCTGCCCGACATGCGCCACGCGCCCGAGGCGCGGCGCATCGGAGTGACCCACGGCGATCAGATGCTCGGCGTGCTGGCCCTGGAAGTCATCGTCAATTGCCCGTACACCACCACCTTGCGCGTGCGCCAGGAGCACAGCCTGCCGTGGCTGCCGGTGCCGCAACTGGAAGTGCAGGTGTATCACGACGCGCGCATGGCCGAGGTGATCAGCGCCGAACATGCGCGGCGCTTTCGCAGCATCTATCCTTACCCGAATGTGTTCATGCACCAGCCCGATGAGAAAGCACAGCTCAATGTGTTCCTCGGTGAATGGTTGAGCCACTGCCTGGCCTTGGGCCATGAGTTTGAAGTCGTGCGCTAGATGTGAACTGCGTTTGCTTCTCTGGGTTTCCTCTTTGTGTCCTGCCCCAGCATAATCACGCCACACCTCCATTTTGTGATTGCCTTGGGAGAACGCCTTGCCGAGCGTATCCGTCGTGAACCCCGATGCACCGGTATTGCTGGTGCAACTGTCCGACAGCCATTTGTTTGCCGAGGCCGACGCTGTGCTGTTGGGCATGAATACCCGTGAGAGCCTGCGACGGGCGGTCGAGTTGGTGCGCGAGCAGCAGCCGCAGATCGACCTGGTGCTGGCTACGGGCGATTTGTCCCAAGACGGTACGCTGGCTTCCTATCAGCGGTTTCGCGAGATGACCGCGCTGCTCGACGCCCCGGTACGCTGGATTCCCGGCAATCACGATGAGCCGCAGATCATGGCGCAGGCCGCCGTGCACAGCGACCTGCTGGAGCCGGTGGTGGATGTGGGCAACTGGCGCATTACCCTGCTCGACTCCGCTGTGCCGGGCTCGGTGCCGGGCTACCTGCAGGATTCACAGTTGCAATTGCTGGCCCAGGCGTTGAGCGAAGCGCCTGCTCGCCATCATCTGGTGTGTTTTCACCATCATCCGGTGTCCATCGGCTGCGCATGGATGGAACCCATCGGCCTACGCAATCCGGATGCTTTGTTTGCCGTACTCGACCGTTTTCCCCAGGTGAGGGCAGTGCTCTGGGGCCATGTGCACCAGGAAATCGACCGCGAACGCAACGGCGTGCGCCTGCTGGCGTCGCCATCGACCTGCATCCAGTTCGCGCCGGGCAGTGAAGACTTCAAGGTCAGCGAGCAGGCGCCGGGGTATCGCTGGTTGCGTTTGCATGCCGACGGGCGGTTGGAGACGGGCGTGGAGCGGGTCCAAGGCTTCGCCTTCACCGTGGATTACGGCAGCAACGGCTATTAATGTGGGAGGGGCTTGCCCCCGATGGCGTTGTATCAGTCACACAGGGCTCCGATCCCTGTAAACTGCGCCCTTTTGGCGCAAGCACGGAGAGCCCGGCATGTCCGCTTCGATCCTGTACATCCATGGTTTCAACAGCGCGCCGGCGTCCAACAAGGCCAGCCAGTTGATCCGCGTGATGGACGCCCTCGGCCTGGCCGACCAACTGCGTGTGCCGGCCCTGCATCACCATCCCCGTCAGGCGATTCCTCAGTTGGAAGACGCGATTGCGCAACTGGGCCGGCCACTGCTGGTCGGCAGCTCGCTCGGCGGCTACTATGCAACCCATCTTGCCGAACGCCATGGCCTCAAGGCGCTGCTGGTCAACCCGGCGGTGAGCCCCCATCGGATGTTCGACGGTTACCTGGGCACCCAGAAGAACCTCTACACCGATGAAAGCTGGGAGCTGACGCATGATCATGTGACGGCGCTGGCCGAGCTGGAAGTGCCGGCCCCCCAGGATGCCGCGCGTTATCAGGTGTGGTTGCAGACCGGGGATGAAACCCTGGATTATCGCCTCGCCCAGCAGTATTACCGGGCCTGTGCCTTGCGTATCCAGGCCGGTGGCGACCATGGTTACCAGGGGTTCGCCCAGCAATTGCCGGCGCTTCTGAGCTTTGCCGGCATTGGCGCGGATCAGTACCAATCCTTCGATTTTTCGGCACTGTAATTGCCTTGAAAATCGCAGGTCACTTTTTAATCGAACGACTCACGACGAGACCCCATGGCCACTCCCAGCGCTAGCTCTTATAACGCCGACGCCATCGAAGTCCTCTCGGGCCTCGACCCGGTGCGTAAACGCCCCGGCATGTACACCGACACCAGTCGGCCGAACCACCTCGCCCAGGAAGTCATCGACAACAGCGTCGACGAAGCCTTGGCCGGGCACGCCAAGTCGGTGCATGTCATTCTTCACGCTGACCACTCCCTGGAAGTGTCCGACGACGGTCGCGGCATGCCGGTGGACATTCACCCGGAAGAGGGTGTGTCGGGCGTCGAGCTGATCCTCACCAAGCTGCACGCCGGCGGCAAGTTCTCCAACAAGAACTACCAGTTCTCCGGCGGTTTGCACGGCGTGGGTATTTCGGTGGTCAACGCCCTGTCCACCCTGGTGCGAGTCAAGGTCAAGCGCGACGGCAACGAGTACGAGATGACCTTCGCCGATGGCTACAAAGCCACCGACCTGCAGGTGATCGGCACCGTTGGCAAGCGCAACACCGGCACCAGCGTGTACTTCGCACCGGACCCGAAATACTTCGATTCGCCGAAATTCTCCATCAGCCGCCTCAAGCACGTGCTCAAGGCCAAGGCCGTGTTGTGCCCGGGCCTGCTGGTCACCTTTGAAGACAAAGGCACTGGCGAAAAGGTCGAGTGGCATTACGAAGACGGCCTGCGCTCTTACCTGGAAGATTCGGTCAGTGACTTCGAACGCCTGCCCAACGAACCGTTCTGCGGCAGCCTGGCCGGTAATAAAGAAGCCGTCGACTGGGCGCTGCTGTGGTTGCCCGAGGGCGGCGACAGCGTGCAGGAAAGCTACGTCAACCTGATCCCCACGGCCCAGGGCGGTACCCACGTCAACGGTTTGCGCCAGGGGCTGCTGGATGCCATGCGCGAATTCTGCGAATACCGCAGCCTGTTGCCGCGTGGCGTGAAGCTGGCGCCGGAAGACGTGTGGGAGCGCATTGCGTTCGTGCTGTCGATGAAGATGCAGGAGCCGCAGTTCTCCGGCCAGACCAAGGAGCGCCTGTCGTCCCGCGAGGCCGCCGCGTTTGTGTCCGGTGTGGTCAAGGACGCCTTCAGCCTGTGGCTTAACGAGCACCCGGAACTGGGCCTGGCCCTGGCGGAGCTGGCGATCAACAACGCCGGCCGTCGTCTCAAGGCCAGCAAAAAGGTCGAGCGCAAACGCATCACCCAGGGCCCGGCACTGCCCGGCAAGCTGGCTGACTGCGCCGGACAGGATCCGATGCGTTCCGAACTGTTCCTGGTGGAGGGTGACTCTGCCGGTGGTTCCGCCAAGCAAGCGCGGGACAAGGAATTCCAGGCGATCCTGCCGTTGCGCGGCAAGATCCTCAACACCTGGGAAGTCGATGGCAGCGAAGTGCTGGCCAGCCAGGAAGTGCACAATATCGCCGTGGCCATCGGCGTCGACCCTGGCGCGGCGGACATGACGCAACTGCGCTACGGCAAGATCTGCATCCTCGCCGACGCCGACTCCGACGGCCTGCACATCGCGACTTTGCTGTGCGCGCTGTTCGTGCAGCACTTCCGTCCGCTGGTGGATGCCGGTCACGTCTACGTCGCCATGCCGCCGCTGTACCGCATCGACCTGGGCAAGGAGATTTTCTACGCCCTGGACGAAGCCGAGCGCGATGGCATCCTCGACCGCCTGGTGGCCGAGAAGAAACGCGGCAAGCCGCAAGTCACGCGATTCAAGGGCCTGGGCGAGATGAACCCACCGCAGCTGCGTGAAACCACCATGGACCCGAACACTCGGCGCCTGGTGCAGCTGACACTGGAGGACTTTGCCGCCACTTCGGAAATGATGGACATGCTGCTGGCGAAGAAACGCGCGCCTGACCGCAAGTCCTGGCTGGAGTCCAAAGGCAACCTGGCCGAGGTGCTGGGTTGATGCGCAGCGGTTTCGCCCTGGCGATACTGTTGTTCTGCGCCTTGGAGACCGCCCCGGTTGTCGCCGAGCCCAAGACCGAGCTCAGCTTGATCGCCGAGCACCCGGTGGAGGGCATGCGTGGCGGTAACCTGTCGGGCCTGGCCTTGTGCGGTGATGAGTTGTGGGCGGTTTCTGATCGTGATGACGATCAGATTTACCTTCTGGATACCCGTACAGCAACCTGGCAGGCCCAGGCACTGAACATCGATGTGCCGCCGGTGCCGGAGTCCGGGCTGCCCTGGGGCTTGCGCTCGCGCACCAAGGCTGCCTCGTTCGTTCGAGGCGGGGACCTGGATTTTGAAGGCATCACCTGTGATGCCGTGGGTAACCGCTACATCGTCAGCGAAGCCCATGCGGCGGTGCTGCAGGTACCGATGGCCGGCGCGCCGCAGTGGCTGAAAATCGCCCCGGGCATGGTGCGTGAAGCCCGCGCCAGTGGCCTGTTATTGCACTTCAACGCGTTGTTCGAAGGCGTGGCGATCAACCCTGAGGGTAACCAGATCTGGCTGGCGGCCGAACGTGAGCGGCGCGGGCTCGTCTCGATCAAGCGCCCGCAAAGCCTGTGGGATTGCGACGGTCCATGCGTGTTGCTGAGCGAGGCAGGGATTGAAATGCAGCCTGGCCAGATGCCCAAGGCCAAGGCCATCTCCAGGAATTTCTCCGATGTAGCGCTGTTCAAGGGCAAGTTGTTCACCCTTGAGAGCAGCCAGTACCAACTGTGTCGCCGCGATGCCGTGACCGCTGCGGTGGAGCGGTGCTGGTCGTTTGCCGCCGACATGCTCGCACCCCAACGCCAATATGATCAGCCCTACGGCCTGGCCGAGGCGCTGGTCATTGATGACGGCGGTGCCTGGATCGGCCTGGACAACAACTTCGGCCCACGCGCCGATGGTGAAAAACGTCCAATGGTCTACCGTTTTGCCGCCCCGGCCGGTGGCTGGGGCGCCCAGCCATGAGCCATCCCTTTTTTGACACGACCCGGCACAGCGGCATTTGCGCTGCGCCTGACCAAACATTGATGAGGCCCGCATGAGTGACATCCTCGCAGACAGCTTAGATGGCGTAGAGCGCCGGTCGCTGGCTGACTTCACCGAAAATGCCTACCTCAACTACTCCATGTACGTGATCATGGACCGTGCCCTGCCGCATATCGGCGACGGCCTCAAACCCGTGCAACGGCGCATCATCTACGCCATGAGTGAGTTGGGCCTGGACGCCGATTCCAAGCACAAGAAGTCGGCGCGTACCGTCGGTGACGTGCTGGGTAAATTCCACCCCCACGGCGACTCGGCGTGCTACGAAGCCATGGTGCTGATGGCCCAGCCGTTCAGCTACCGCTACACGCTGGTGGATGGCCAGGGCAACTGGGGTGCGCCGGATGATCCGAAGTCCTTCGCCGCCATGCGCTATACCGAGGCGCGCCTGTCGCGTTATTCGGAAGTTCTGCTGAGCGAGTTGGGACAGGGCACCGCCGACTGGGGCCCGAACTTCGACGGCACGCTCGACGAACCCCTGGTGTTGCCTGCACGTTTGCCGAATATCCTGCTCAATGGCACCACCGGCATCGCTGTCGGCATGGCGACTGACGTGCCACCGCACAACTTGCGCGAAGTCGCCACGGCCTGCGTGCGCCTGCTCGATGAGCCAAAGGCCACCGTCGAACAGCTGTGCGAGCATATCCAGGGCCCGGACTATCCGACCGAAGCGGAAATCATCACGCCGCGCGCCGACCTGCTGAAAATGTACGAGACCGGCAAGGGCTCGGTGCGCATGCGCGCCGTGTACCACGTCGAGGATGGCGACATTATCGTTACCGCACTGCCGCACCAGGTGTCCGGTGCCAAGGTGCTGGAGCAGATCGCCGCGTTGATGCAGGCCAAACCGTCGAAACTGCCGCAGGTCGCCGACCTGCGTGACGAGTCCGACCACGAAAACCCCTGCCGTATCGTGATCATCCCGACCAACAGCCGGGTCGACCACGAAGTGCTGATGCAGCACCTGTTTGCCAGCACGGATCTTGAGTCCAGCTACCGAGTCAACATCAACATCATCGGGCTCGACGGCAAGCCGCAGTTGAAGAACTTGCGCAACCTGCTGGTGGAATGGCTGGCGTTCCGGGTGCAGACCGTTCGTCGCCGCCTGCAATTCCGTTTGGACAAGGTCGAGCGCCGCCTGCACCTGTTGGACGGTTTGCTGATCGCCTACCTCAACCTGGATGAAGTGATTCACATCATCCGCACCGCCGAGCACCCGAAAGCCGAACTGATCGCGCGTTTCGAGCTGAGCGAGATCCAGGCTGACTACATCCTCGACACCCGTCTGCGTCAGTTGGCGCGGCTGGAAGAAATGAAACTGCGCGACGAACAGGACGCGCTGCTCAAGGAACAAGCCAAGCTGCAAGCCCTGCTGGGCAGCGAGGCCAAGCTGAAAAAGCTGGTGCGCAGCGAGCTGATCAAAGATGCCGAAACCTACGGTGATGATCGCCGTTCGCCTATCGTTCAGCGTGCAGAGGCGAAAGCGCTGACGGAAACCGAGCTGCTACCGAACGAGAAAATTACCGTCGTTCTGTCGGAAAAGGGTTGGGTTCGCTCCGCCAAAGGGCATGATATTGACGCCACCGGCCTTTCCTATAAGGCCGGCGATGGCTTCAAGACCGCAGCGGCCGGGCGTTCCAACCAGTTTGCGGTGTTTATCGATTCAACTGGACGCAGCTATTCGGTGCCGGCGCATACGCTGCCGTCTGCACGAGGGCAGGGCGAACCCCTGACCGGGCGGCTCACGCCGCCGCCGGGGGCGAATTTTGAATGTGTGTTACTGCCCGACGATGATTCGCTGTACGTGATCGCGTCTGACGCGGGCTACGGCTTTGTGGTCAAGGGTGAAGACCTGCAGGCCAAGAACAAGGCGGGCAAGGCGTTGTTGAGCCTGCCGAACAACGCCAAGGTGATCCTGCCACGGCCGGTGGACGACCGTGAGAGCAATTGGCTGGCGTCGGTGACCACCGAAGGGCGGCTGCTGGTGTTCAAGATCAGTGACTTGCCGCAACTGGGCAAAGGCAAGGGCAACAAGATTATTGGTATCCCTGGTGAGCGCGTGGCCAGTCGCGAAGAGTACGTGACCGACATTGCGGTGATCCCGGAAGGCGCGACCCTGGTGCTCCAGGCCGGCAAGCGCACGCTGTCATTGCGCCCGGATGACCTTGAACACTACAAGGGCGAGCGTGGCCGGCGCGGTAACAAACTGCCTCGGGGCTTCCAGCGGGTGGATGCCTTGTTGGTGGAAACGCCGGTTTAAGGCGTACTAGAGGGCTCGATCTACGATTTAACCCGTAGATCGACGCTTTGGCGCTGGAGTCATGGCGCATATTCACGGATGATATGGCCTTTCCAGCGCCGGCGTGGCCGAGCGTATTTAGGTTATTTTTAGTATTACATTGTGGTTCGCCTTGTGGCAGCCACCTGGATGGGATGATGACTGCTCCACGCCTTCCTTTTATTTTCATGCTCGCTGGCCTACTGGGGCTGGCGGGTTGCAGCACGCACCAACCGGTGTCGCTGTACCAGCTGGACAGCGGAAGTCCGGCACAGCCAGAACAAGCTGCCGGCATGGCCGTCCTGCTGGGACCGGTGGTCGTCGCGGACTACCTGCAACGCGAAACCCTGCTGCAGCGTCAGAGTGACGGCAGCCTGCAAGGTTCAACCGATGGCCGTTGGGCGGGCAGTTTGTCGTCCGATATCAACCAGTTGGTCTTGCGCCAGGTCGCTGGCCATCTCGATAGCCAGCGCGTCGTCCTCGCGCCCGCACCGACTGGTTTCAGCCCGGATGTGCAGGTGCTGTTGACCATCACCCGGCTCGATTCCGGCAAGTCGCAACCGGCGATCCTCGACGCGCAGTGGCGCCTGATCGACCGTCGCGGCCAGGTGCGTGATAACCGCATCGTGCACCTGCAGGAAGAGCATGCCGGGACTACCGCGTCCCAGGTCCAGGCCCAGGGCGTGCTGTTGCAGCATCTGGCGCAACAGTTGTCGGTGGCCCTCAAGCCACTGGCCAACCAGCCGCCGATTGCCGAGGCGCCGCGCAAGCAAGCCCCGGCGCAGGCCAAGCCGGCCGCACCGCAAAGGCCAAAAATGCCAATGGCTGCACCGATTCGTACGGATATGGAAGTGTTCAGGTTCTGACCTGAAACGCAGACAAAAAAAGGCCCGCTGACTCAGCGGGCCTTTTGTTTGTGTACGATTTACTTAAGGCTTGTGGAATCCAAAGGTGGGAGGTGCGGTGCGACGATTCGACTTGCTCCCTCCCACATTGGTCCTTCATTGCGCTTCAGGGCTTGCGGGTCTCATGCATCCGCGCCAACTGCCGCTCCAGCATCGACGGATACGGTTCCATCAAACGCTCCACACAGCTGGCGCCTTCAGGGCTGGCAATCGGGCGGATGCGCGCGCGTTGGCGGATCAGCGTGTCTTCGCTGATCTTGCGCTCTACCAGTAGCAGATTGCGGCTGTGCTGGGACAGGGCCAGGGCGTCCTGGGCGATCTCGGTGAGCAGCAGGTCTATCTGGCTCATGCCAAACAGGTCATCGCCCACGGTCAGCCCAAGCTGCAATTGCAAGGTGATGCCGCTGTCGGCCACTTCAATCTGCAGGGCATGGCCCAGGGCGCGCAGCAGTTCGCCACAGCAGATGGCGTTGGTCAGGTAGTCCTCACCGCTGTCTTCACTGTGGAACAGCATCAGCGTGCTGCCATCGTTGAGGGTATGCAGTTCGCTCTGGTACAGCGAGGCGGCCTGGTCGAGGCAATCGCGGTAGCGCTCGAGCAATTCGGTCAGGCGGGCGCGGGGCAGGCGCCGCAGTTGGTCCTGGGCCCCCAGTTGCACAGCCAGTACGGCACTGTACTGGGGTTCGGTGCTCTTGACCGGCAGCGGTTTGGGGGCGACAGCCGGCGCGCTGGCCGAGGTGTCGCGCAGGTCGGCGAACGGGTCTTCATCGTCCGGCTCGTCCTCTTCGGCCTTGAACGCCTTGCGCGTAGCGGGCTTCAAGCCGGCCACCGGAGCGTCCTCTACCTCAAACGCTTCGTCGTAGTCGCCGTCATCGAACTCGGGCTCGGGTTCTACCTCAGGCACCACCGGCTCCGGAGCGAAACTGGCATGGAGCTGGCGGGCGAGGTCGCCGATTTCATCCTGGCGATCGGTGGCCGGGGTGTGTTCGTCGATATCCCGCAGCCAGATGCGCAGCTGCATCAATGGCGTGGAGATATGCCGGCCCAGGCGCAGGCTCAAGGCCAGGGCCAATGCCAGCAGGATCGCGCTGAGGATGCCCATGCTCTGCAGGCTGATGGTCATCGGCTGCTGGAACTGCTGCATGTCGAGGCTGATGCGCAGTTGACCGGCTTTAACATCCTGGAAGGTAATGTTGCTCTGATACAACCCTTCGGCTTCACCCAGCAGGCCATTCTTCGGGCGCTGCCCGGCTTCGGCCATGATGCGGTTGTCCACGCTGTAGATGGCGGCGTGGGCCACCAGCGGGTTCTTGGTCAGGTTATTGAGCAGCACGTTGAGGCTGAGGATGTCATTGGACACCAGCAACTCAGTCGCCGAGGTGGCAGTCTGGGTGGTCAGGCTCTCGCCCAGGGCGTCGGCTTGCTCATGCATGGCCTGCTTGAACTGCAAACCCATCACACAGGCGTAGATCACCAGGGCCAGGGCGACCAGGATCACGTTATGGCTGGCGATGCGTAATGCGATCGGTACACGGCGGTGGCGCAGTGCCCGGAAGATCAGCAGGAAGAAGTTATCGGTTTTTACTGGCGTGGGCCGGTTCACTTGAGCTCGGCTCTTGGTCCGTGAAGTTGACGCGCAGTATAGCGACAGGCCTAACACCGGCAAAGCGCTGGCTGTGCCCGATGGTCACTGAAAGTGGGTAGAATGCGGTTTTTTTCCAGCCTGGGGGTGCGCCTTGCGCGAAATTGTCCTGATTAACATCACCGGGGAGGACCGCCCGGGTCTTACCGCCGCCATTACCGGTGTCCTGGCCCAGGGTGGTGTGAACATTCTCGACATCGGCCAGGCCGTGATCCACGACACGCTATCGTTCGGCATCCTGGTGGAAATTCCCAGCACCGAGCAGGCCTCGTCCGTGCTCAAGGACATTCTGTTTACCGCGTACAAACTCGATCAGCAGGTGCGTTTCACCCCGGTGTCCGAACAGGATTATCGGCATTGGGTGGCCGGTCAGGGCAAGAAACGCCACATCGTCACCCTGCTGACGCGCAAGGTCACGGCTGAACAGCTGCAGCGCGTCAGCTCGATCACCGCGCACTACGGTTTGAATATCGACCATATCGACCGTCTGTCGGGCCGCATGCCGCTGGACACACCGGCTGATCAAGGCAAGGGCTGCATCGAGTTCTCCGTGCGCGGTGAACCGGCCGATCCGCAAGCCCTGCGCGCCGAGTTTCTCAGCGTGGCCCAGGAGCTGAACGTCGATATCGCCTTCCAGGAAGACTCGCTGTTCCGCCGTAACCGTCGCCTGGCGGTGTTCGACATGGATTCCACGCTGATCGAAGCCGAAGTCATCGACGAACTGGCCAAGGCCGCCGGGGTGGGCGAGCAGGTGTCGGCGATCACCGAACGCGCCATGGCCGGCGAGCTGGATTTTCGCGCCAGCTTCAAGGAGCGCCTGGCGTTGCTCAAGGGCCTGGATGTGAGCGTGCTGGATTCCATCGGTGCATCCCTGCGCCTGACCGAAGGCGCCGAAACCCTGTTCGCCGAACTCAAGCGCCTGGGCTACAAGACCGCGATCCTGTCCGGTGGCTTCACCTACTTCGCCAAGCAATTGCAGGCCAAGCTGGGTATCGACTATGTGTTCGCCAACGAACTCGAAGTGGTGGACGGCAAAGTGACTGGCGTAGCGGTGGAGCCGATTGTCGACGCCCAGCGCAAGGCGGACCTGCTGAAGGAATTGGCTCACAAGGAAGGCTTGCGTCTGGAGCAGACCATTGCGGTCGGCGACGGAGCGAATGACTTGCCGATGCTGGCGATTGCCGGGTTGGGCGTGGCGTTTCGCGCCAAGCCACTGGTCAAGCAATCGGCGAAGCAGGCGATTTCAACCCTGGGGCTGGATGGCGTGCTTTACCTGCTGGGCTTTCGCGACCGCGACGGTCAGTTGTAACTGAAGAAATGCAGTAAAAAAATGTGGGAGCAAGCCTCCTCCCACATTTGATCCTTGCAGTTTTCAGATCAGGCTTTAGGCAACGCGATACCCTGGCCCATCTGCACAGGCGAACCGGCCACCAGTTCTTCGGCCCACTTCACCTGATCCGGCCCGAACAGCACGATTGCGGTCGAACCCAGCTTGAAGCGTCCCAACTCTGCACCCTTTTCCAGATGAATCGGCGCACGCGCGGCTTCGTCGTAACGGAAGGTTTTCAGCTCGCGTTTCGGCGGCGTGACCAGGCCAGCCCACACGGTTTCAATCGACGCCACAATCATCGCACCCACCAGCACCACGGCCATTGGGCCGCGTTCGGTGTCGAACAGGCAGACAACACGCTCATTGCGCGCAAACAGTTCCGGTACGTTTTCGGCGGTGGTCTGGTTGACCGAGAAAATCCGTCCTGGCACGTAGACCATTTCGCGCAAGGTGCCGGCCAATGGCATGTGCACGCGGTGATAGTCCTTCGGTGACAGGTAGATGGTGGCAAAATCGCCGCCCATGAACGGTGCCGCCACGGCCGCATCGCCACCCAGCAATTCCAGCACGCTGAAACTGTGGCCCTTGGCCTGGAACACACGCCCGTGCTCAATCGGACCCAGCTGGCTGACCGCGCCATCGGCAGGGCTCAGCACCGCGCCTGGGGTTTGATCCAGCGGGCGCGCGCCGTCCTTGAGGGCGCGGGTGAAGAAGGCGTTGAAGTGCTCGTACGCGGTCACGTCTTCCACCAGGGCCTGGGACATGTCCACTTGATAGCGCTTGGCGAACCAGGTGGTGAACGCGTTCTTGAACCAGCGTACGCGGCACTCGGCAATGCAGCCGGCCAGGCGCGACAGCAAATGGTGCGGCAGCAAGTACTGGCTGAGGATAAACAACTGCTTTTTCATAACTGTCCTTAAACCTTAAATCTCAACGGGGGTATCGGGGTGGTTGCCCCATTCGCCCCAGGAACCGGCATAACCTTTGACTCGCGGATAACCGAGCGCCTTGGCCACTAGGTAGGTGAAGCCAGAGCGGTGGTGAGTCTGGCAGTGGGTGATGATTTCTTTGTCGCGGGTCAGCCCGAGGTTTTCGAGGATCTGCGGCATGTCGCGACGGATGCGCAGGCTGCGCGCCTTGTCCATGCCGGCGGTCCATTCGAAGTTCACGGCGCCGGGGATGTGCCCGCCCTTGGCGGCAAGCACCTTCTCACCGGAGTATTCCAGCGGGCCGCGTGCGTCCCAGATGCCCAGGTCGGCGGCGCCGAGACGGCTTTGCAGGTATTCGCGGGTGGCGGTGGGGCCGTCGTGCAGCGTGAGGCTGACCGGGCCGCCGTGCGCGGCCGGTACGTCGGTCGACACGGGATGCTCAGCGTCCAGCCAGGCCAGCAGGCCACCGTCGAGGTAGTGGTATTTCTGGTGACCGATCACGTCGAGCATCCAGATAAAACGCCCGGCCCAGCCGCCGCCTTCGTCGTCGTAGACCACGTACGTGGCGTCGGGTGTGTGGCCCAGTTCGCCGAAGAGTTTTTCCAGGTCGGCCTTGTGGGGCAGCAGGCCGGGTGCCGGCGGCTGGCCCAGCTGGGTGCGTTTGGGGTCAACGAAATGCGCGCCGGGGATATGTCCTTCGGCGTAGCGGGCGGCGCTGGTGAGGTCCACCAGAATCAGGTGTTCGGCATCAAGGCGACCGATCAGGTCGCTGGATTCGATCACCAGCGGCAAGCCAGAGAAGTCAGGCATGTGAGGTCTCCTGGGCACAAATGTTGGCGATAAAGGAGGGCGATTGTAGCGCAAGCATCAGACGCTGCGGTTGGTAAAGCAGTGCAGGGCTTTTTCGATGCATTGGGCGGTTTTGCCGAAGGCCTGCACGGTGGTTTCCGAGAACGGTCCGCCGCCCTGGTCGGCCACCATCAGCATGACTACCTTGCCGTTGCAGCTCAGCGAGCGCAGCAGCAGGTGTTCACCGTTGAACAGGCGACGCAGGATCGGCGGCAGTAAGGCCGAGAACTGGGCATGGTTATCCGGGGTGAGGCGTACCTGGGCGGACTTTTCCAGCAGCCGCTGCAACAGCGTGCTGTTGACCGCGTCCAGGCTCAGGTTGGCGGCGTCCTTCGGCAGGCCGTCGACCTGATGCACACGCAAGGTGCTCTGGGCGCGGTCGGTCATCAGCAGCATGACCCGCTGCATGCCGCTGGCCACCAGGGCTTCCTTGGCGCAAGTAGTCAGGTGCATGGCGTTGGCAAAGCGGCTTGGCTCTACCAGCAGTTCGGTGCAGCGCTTGCGCCAGATCGCCAGTGCCTCGGCGGTAGGTGGTGCTGCCGGCAGCAGGCCGCGATGAATCTTCTGTACATGCCATGGCCAGATCAACGACAGCGCCGGGTGCCAGAGGTCGGGCATCAGGGTGGTGCGGGCGCTGGTCACGGCTTGTTGATGGGAATGTTGCTGCACCTCGGCCAAGGGCTGTTGCAGGTACAAAGCGGTCAGGTACTGCCAGCGCTGGGTGTGCGGGCAGGTCCAGGATTCCTGGGCGGACATCGCCAGGCCGTTGGCCAGCAGCACGGTATTGGCCGGCTGGTTCAGCCAGCGGCGCAGGTTGGGTTCGGCGTCGAGCAGTTGCTGGTGGCGCAGGGCGTCGTCCTCGCGGGCGATATGCAGCGCCTTGACCAACAAACGCTGTTCGCTCTGCATCAGCGTATAGCCTTGCGAGACCCAGATCGGCAGGTGCCAGGCGTCGCTCATGCCCAGGCACAGGTCCAGCAGACGCACGCCGAACAGCTCCTGCTCGACCTTGCGTGCCGACTCGCCCTTGTGGATGACGCGCAGCTCCCATTCTTCCAGCAACTTGGGATAAGCCACGGCCATCGGCCACAGCGGCGACAGAAACAGCAGGCTGCCCCAATGAATGTCCTGCCAGAGTCGCGCCAGGCGGTTGCCGAACAAACCATTGGCTTGCTGTGACGCGTGTTGGCTCACCAGCAATAACTGGCGCAGCGCCACGGGAATCTCATGGGCCGGCACCGAGGGCAGGCGCGCCAACAGTTCTTCGGCGCGCTTGAGGCCCAGGCGGTTGAGCGCCACTTCGAGGTTTTCAGCCGGTTCCGCCAGGCTGCCATGGGTGTGGCTGTTGGCCTCGCGCATCACACTGAGCACCAAGGCCGGGCTGTTTTGCATCAGTTCGGCAATATCTCGCAACGAACTACGGCTGTCGCGGATTGCCTTGCACACGCGGTCGTGGCTGGCCTGGGGAACAGGCAGCAACACCTCGTCCAGGCGCTTGATCCAAGCGGCGAGAGAGAAAGGTCTTACAGGTGGGACTGTCGTTTCATTTGCCATGATTGGGGCGCGATCATCACTTGCGGTCAACACGCCCGGAGCGGGCCGAACTGGCTTTTCGCCTTAACGGCCTATAGTCTGGCGCAGTTTTGCCGATAAGTAGAACAAGAGTTTTTCAGTTCCCCCAAATATGTCCATGAACCCGACGGCGCAAGTACTCATCTCCTATGGCTAAAATTATCGGCATCATCGTCGTCTTCGCGAGCGTGCTCGGCGGGTACGTCCTGTCCCACGGTAAAATTGCGGCACTGATCCAACCTTTTGAGGTGATGATTATTGGTGGTGCGGCGTTGGGTGCTTTCCTGCAGGCCAACCCCGGCTACATGACCATGCACGTGATCAAAAAATCGCTGAGCATGTTCGGCTCGCGCTTCACCCACACCTTCTACCTGGAAGTGCTGGGCCTGGTGTACGAGATCCTCAACAAGAGCCGCCGCGAAGGCATGATGGCCATTGAGGCCGACATCGAAGACGCTGCGGCCAGCCCGATTTTCGCCAAGTACCCGGCGGTGCTCAAAGACGAGCGCATGACCGCTTATATCTGTGATTACCTGCGCATCATGTCGTCCGGCAACATGGCTCCCCATGAGCTTGAAGGCCTGTTCGACATGGAGCTGTTCAGTCTTAAAGAGGAACTGGAGCATCCGTCCCACGCCGTGACCGGCGTCGCTGACGGCATGCCCGGTTTCGGTATCGTTGCGGCGGTACTCGGTAT
This sequence comes from Pseudomonas sp. FP597, assembly GCF_030687435.1. Taxonomy (NCBI): domain Bacteria; kingdom Pseudomonadati; phylum Pseudomonadota; class Gammaproteobacteria; order Pseudomonadales; family Pseudomonadaceae; genus Pseudomonas; species Pseudomonas sp. FP597. The sequence continues at coordinate 621,821 of NZ_CP117432.1, forward strand.
CGTGGTGACCATGGCTTCCCTGGGCGAGGGTGACCAGGCGGCCATCGGCATGCACGTCGGTGCGGCCCTGGTGGGGACCTTCTTCGGTATTCTCGCGGCCTACGGCTTCTTCGGCCCGCTGGCGACCTCCCTGGCCCACGACGCCAAGGAAGAAATCAATCTGTACGAGTCGATCAAGGCCAGCCTGGTGGCATCCGCTTCCGGCATGCCGCCGTCGCTGGCGGTGGAGTTCGGTCGCAAGGTCCTGTACCCGAAGCATCGCCCAAGCTTCGCCGAGCTGGAACAAGCGGTTCGCGGTCGCTAAGCCATGGAAAACAACCAGCCGATAATCATCAAGCGCGTCAAGCGCTTCGCTGCGGGGCACCACGGTGGCGCCTGGAAGATCGCCTTCGCCGACTTTGCCACGGCGATGATGGCGTTCTTCCTGGTGCTGTGGCTGATGTCTACGGCCACGCCTGAACAGAAGATCGCCATTGCCGGCTACTTCAAAGACCCGATTGGCTTTTCGGAAAGCGGCACGCCCTTTGTGATCGACCTGGGCGGCTCGCCTGAATTGGCGCCTGAGCGCACCATCAACCCCGAGGTCAAGACCGAAGCGCCCCAGGAAAAAATCCCGATCGAACGCGATACCGTCGAGACCATGGCCGAGCAGGTCGAGCAGGAGCGCCTTGAGCTGCTGCTGCAAGAGTTGCAGAACAAGGTCGAAGAAAATCCGCAGATGATGAAGTTCAAGGATCAGATTTCGTTCGAAATCACTCCGGAAGGCTTGCGCATCCAGATCACCGACGCCGCCAACCGGCCGATGTTCGACTCTGGCAGCGCCCGCTTGAAACCGTACTTCGAAGACATCCTGCTGGCCATGGCCGACACCATCAAGACGGTGCCGAACAAGATCAGCATCAGCGGCCACACCGACGCCAAGCCGTATGCAGGCCAGGGCGACTTCGGCAATTGGGAGCTTTCGGCCAACCGCGCCAACGCTGCGCGCCGTGCACTGGTGGCCGGTAGCTACCCGGACCCGCAGGTCGCTCGCGTGGTGGGTTTTGCCTCCTCGCAGCTGTTCGATCACAAGGATCCGTTCAACCCGGCCAACCGGCGCATCGACATTGTCGTGCTGACCAAAAAGGCCCAGCGCGCGATTGAAGGCGATCAGCCGCCGCCACCGCAGCCAACCCCAGGTGCCGGTGCGCCAGGCGAAGTGCCTGCCGACCCGAACGCGATCCCGCCGGGGCAGGAGCCGTTGCCGGCCCACGAGCTGCGGCAGAAGCTGAACCTGTTTGATGATGGTGGGGTGAAAGACCCTACGGTGCCTGGGACAGGTTCTTAAGTCATCATCTCCGCACTTCTTCAACAAAAACGCCCCGACTGATCGGGGCGTTTTTTTTGGTCAAAGCGGAAGGTAGGCCTTAACACCACTGATCACACCCTGCATGTCATTGGTGCACAGGCGGGGCACGAAATACTCTCGTCCTTTGGACCGGGTTTTTCTGTGGAGTTTATCGAGACGCTCGAAGCTGACCGTGTAAATCATGTCGCACTTCACCCACAGCTCTTTATAACCATCGGATTGAAGTGGATTGGTACGTAGCAAATGATGCCAGTCATGCTGGATGTCAGGGGCGGTAGATGAGATGGGCACCACGGTGCAGAGTTTGCGATTGTGAGTTGCGGTAGGAGAAATCACGACGACTTTACGTATCTTCAGCATCTCCGGTGCCACGAAGCCTCGGGTGAAGTCGCAGAGAAGAACGTCGCCTTGTTTGGGGTGATAGTAGAGAGCCAATCGTGAATGTCCCACAAAAAGCAAAGCCGCCCGAAGGCGGCTTCATTCGACACGCAGTTGAGCTTGCTTCGCCCCTTCTGCGCCGCTGGATCAACCCCGAAAGGGACCCAGACTCCTGCCAGCTTTCGCTGGTGACGGAGTGATTATGAGCATCAGAAATTCCGAATTCAAGCGGGCTTGTGTCGACGAGCCACCCAGTTGTGCTGAATTCTTGATGCCAACTCCCATTAATTCAATGGAGTAGGGCGCTTTGCACTGTAATTTATAGGTATCAAGAGATGCCCTGTCAGTAACTGCTCTCCGGCAAACTCGCAATAATCGACCGATAGCTGTTCATCCGCTGCTGCTGCACGCGGCCGTCTTCCAGGGCCTTGAGCAAGGCACAGCCCGGTTCGCGGTCGTGTTTGCAGTCGCGGAAGCGGCAGGTGCCGATCAGGTCGTTGAACTCGATGAAGCCCGCCTCCACATCGCTGCGGCTGACGTGGCCGAGGCCGAATTCACGAATGCCCGGGGAGTCGATCAGCTCGCCGCCGCCGGGGAAGTGGAACAACCGCGCCGTGGTCGTGGTGTGGGTGCCCTGGCCGGACAGTTCCGACAGCGGGCCTACGCGGGTGTCGACTTCCGGCAGCAGGCTGTTGACCAGCGACGATTTGCCCACGCCGGACTGGCCGACAAACACGCTGATACGCCCGTCGAGCTGCTGTTGCAGTTGTTCCATGCCATTGCCGTGATGGGCCGAGACTTCCAGCACCGGGTAGCCGAGGGTGCGGTAGACCGCCAGCAGCGCATTTAGCGCCGGAGCGTTCTGCTCGTCGATCAGGTCGAATTTGTTCAGCAGCAACAACGGGCGGATGCCGGCATGCTCGGCGGCCACCAGGTAGCGGTCGATCAGGTTGGCGTGCGGCTCGGGCAGTGGCGCGAACACGATCACGATCATGTCGACGTTGGCCGCCACCGGCTTGAGCTGGCCGCGGCTGTCGGGCCGGCGCAGTTCGGTGGTGCGCGGCAACTGGGCGACGATCACGCCGATGCCCTGGTTGCCGGCACGCCATACCACTTTGTCGCCGGTCACCAGCGCAGGCAGGTTGGCGCGCAGGTGGCAACGGGACACTGAGCCCGCGAGTTCGCCTTCCAGTGCCTCGACTTCGACCTGCACCCCGAAGTGCGCGATCACCAGGCCCGTCTGTTCGGGGCCCAGGTCGCCGCCTTCAAGCGCTTCCACGGCGGAGGATTCACGTTTGGCGGCGCGCGCGGCGCGTTCACCTTGAATCTTTTCGATGCGCCAGTTTTGGCGACGATTGAGCTGGCGTTTGGCCATTGGTGTTCCGTGTCGATAATGCAAAGGTTTGGGTAAAACGGTCGCGAGTCTAGCACGGCCCCGCCTGCTAAACTGCGCAGCTACGCCAAGGTGCCAAGAGAATCAAACCATGCAAAACCCACAGAACCTGATTTGGATCGATCTGGAAATGACCGGTCTGAACCCCGACACCGACGTCATCATCGAGATGGCGACCATTGTCACCGACAGCAACCTCAACACCTTGGCTGAAGGTCCGGTGATCGCGATCCACCACAGCGACGCGGTGCTGGCCACCATGGACGAGTGGAACACCCGCACCCACGGCAATTCCGGCCTGACCCAGCGTGTGCGCGACAGCCGTATCAGCATGGCCGAGGCCGAAGCCGAAACCATCGCCTTCCTGGAAAAGTGGGTGCCCAAGGGCAAATCGCCAATCTGCGGCAACAGCATCTGCCAGGATCGTCGCTTCCTTTATACCCACATGAAGGGGCTGGAAAGCTACTTCCACTACCGCAACCTGGATGTGTCGACGCTTAAGGAGCTGGCCGCACGCTGGGCGCCTGAGGTCAAAGACAGCTTCCATAAAGGCAGCACTCACTTGGCGCTGGATGATATTCGCGAGTCGATTGCCGAGCTGCAGCATTACCGCAAGCATTTCATCAAGGCTTGAAACGGTTTCTTACCGTGTCCGGGCTTCCTGTGGTGAGCGGGCTTGCCCCGCGCTGGGCTGCGTAGCGGCCCCACTGCCGTTGCCGCATTTCTCCCTATAGATATCATCGCCAAGTATTTGGGGCTGCTGCGCAGCCCAGCGCGGGGCAAGCCCGCTCACTACAAGGATCGCCATCATGTTGCTGATGCTCTACCTCATCGCCATCACCGCTGAAGCCATGACCGGTGCCCTCTCTGCGGGGCGTCGCGGCATGGACTGGTTCGGCGTGGTGCTGATCGCCTGTGTGACGGCTTTGGGGGGCGGTTCGGTGCGCGACGTGTTGCTGGGGCATTACCCGCTGACGTGGGTCAAACACCCTGAATACCTGGTGCTGACCTCGGTTGCGGCGCTGGTGACGATCTTTGCCGCGCCGCTGATGCGCCACCTGCGCTCGCTGTTTCTGGCGCTGGACGCCGTTGGTCTGGTGGCCTTTACCCTGATCGGCTGCATGACTGCCCTGGAAATGGGCCACGGCATGCTGGTGGCATCGGTCAGCGGCGTGATCACCGGGGTGTTCGGCGGGATTCTGCGGGATATCTTCTGCAACGACATTCCGTTGATCTTCCGGCGTGAGCTGTACGCCAGCGTGTCGTTCCTCGCGGCGTGGTTCTATTTGCTCTGTCTTTATCTGGAACTGCCCAGTGAGCAAGCGATTCTGCTGACCTTGTTCAGCGGCTTTCTATTGCGCCTGCTGGCGATCCGTTTCCACTGGGAAATGCCCAAGTTCGTCTACAACGACGACGTGCACTAGCGCGTGGCGTGCTGGTTCAGCGCCCACTCCACATGTTCGCGTACCAGCTCCGACGGGTAATCCCGGCGCGCCTTCAAGGCTTCCAGCACCACAATGCTCGACGGTGCATTGCCCAGGCCCACCGCCAGGTTGCGCAGCCAGCGCTCGTAGCCGGCACGGCGCAAGGGCGAGCCTTCGGTGCTGCTGAGGAATTTATCCTCGTCCCACATAAACAATTCGGCCAGTTCCGCGTTATCCAGGTTATGCCGTGGCTTGAAATCGCCCTCGGCGGTGGATCGGGCGAAACGATTCCACGGGCAAACGATCTGACAGTCATCACAACCGAATACACGGTTGCCGATCAGGGCGCGCAGGTCTTCAGGGATCGCGCTCTTCAATTCGATGGTCAGGTAGGAAATACAGCGCCGGGCGTCCAGCACGTAGGGGCCGACGAAGGCGTTGGTCGGGCAGATGTCCAGGCACGCGGTGCAGCGGCCGCAATGTTCAGTGCGGTGGGGCTCATCAAGCGGCAGCGGTAAATCGACAAACAGTTCACTCAGGAAGAAATAACTGCCGGCCTTGCGATTGAGTACCAGGGTGTTTTTACCGATCCAGCCAAGGCCCGCCTGTTCGGCAATGGCTTTTTCCAGCACGGGCGCGCTGTCGACAAAGGCACGAAAGCCAAACGGGCCGATTTGCGCCTGGATGCGGTCGGCCAGTTGCTGCACGCGCTTGCGGATGAGCTTGTGGTAATCGCGGCCCAAGGCGTAGCGAGAGATATAGGCTTTTTCCGGCTGGGCCAACAATTGCGCCATGTGCGTGTCGCCGGGCAGGTAGTCCATGCGCAGCGACACCACGCGCAAGGTGCCCGGCACCAGTTCTTCGGGGTGGGAGCGTTTGCTGCCGTGGGCGCCCATGTAATCCATCTCGCCGTGGTAACCCGCGTCGAGCCAGCGTTGCAGGTGCTGTTCATGCTCAGCCAGGTCAAGGCCGCTGATGCCGACTTGTTGAAAGCCCAGCTCGCGGCCCCAGTCTTTGATCGATTGGGCGAGGGCGGGCAGATCGAAGGTAATAGCGGGCATGAGACAGGGGAAACCACAGGTTAGATGCGTATAATTCTGCCAGACATCGGAGCTTGAAGACGCATGCCTCAGACAAAACACCCAATAACTGACGTTCAGCCGCTGTTGTTCGGCCATTTGCCGCAACTGGCTGCACGTTCCCCCAGTGCCCATAAAGGCCAATTCGGCCACCTGCTGGTGGTCGGCGGTGACCATGGTTTTGGCGGCGCGGCATTGCTAAGCGCCGAAAGCGCCTTGCGCAGCGGTGCCGGCATGGTCTCGTTGGCGACCCGGCCCGAAAACGTGTCGGGGGCACTGGCAAGACTGCCGGAAGTCATGACGGTCGGCGTGAGCTCGGCCAACCAATTGATGGGCCTGCTGGAAAAAATCTCGGTCATCGTCATTGGTCCAGGCCTGGGCGAGGCGTCCTGGGGTAAAAGCCTGTTGTCAGTCGCCGCCAATGCGCGTCAGCCGCAAGTGTGGGACGCCGATGCGTTGAATCAGCTGGCAACCGGCAGCGTGAGCCTTCCAGCCAATTGTGTGATTACACCGCATCCGGGCGAGGCCGCGCGCTTGCTGGGCATTTCGACAGCCGAGGTTCAGGCTGACCGTCTTAAGGTGGCGCGCGCGTTGAGCCAGGCATTTAATGCAGTGGCTATTCTCAAGGGGGCTGGCAGTTTGATTGCAAGCCCGGATGGACGCGTTTCGCGGTGTGATCAAGGCCACCCGGCGATGGCGACGGCGGGGCTGGGCGATGTGCTGGCCGGCCTGGTGGGTGCGTTGCTGGCCCAGGGCATGCCCGCCTATGAGGCAAGCTGCCTGGCGGTTTGGGTGCATGCCACGGCGGGAGAGCGCCAGGGCACCTTGGGTCGCGGCTTGGCGGCCAGTGACCTGATACCTGCCATTCGTCAATTGTTGGAGGAGCAGTCTCCGTGTCTGAAGTAATCCTTTTCCTGGCCGATGAAGACGCCATGGTGGCGTTTGGTCATCGTCTTGCGTGGGCCGCACAGGGGCGGGGGCTGATCTTTCTCGAAGGCGATTTGGGGGCGGGCAAGACCACGCTGTCACGCGGGATCATCCGCGGGTTGGGCCATGCCGGGGCGGTGAAAAGTCCGACATTTACCTTGGTCGAACCCTATGAGATCGGCGACCTGCGCGCTTTTCACTTTGACCTCTATCGGCTGGTCGACCCCGAAGAACTGGAGTTCATGGGCATCCGTGATTATTTCGAGGACGATACGCTGTGCCTGATCGAGTGGCCAAATAAAGGCACAGGCTTTTTGCCAAAGCCGGACCTGACCATTACCATTACGCCGCATGAGCACGGACGTCAGCTGAAGTTGTTGCCCCAGAGCTCGCGCGGTGAAACGTGGTGTGTGGCTCTGGCATTGGAATTCAAATAATTGGTGGGGTTAGGTATGCGCTTTCGCGCGTTGGTTGCTGTCGTAGGGGTGTTGCTTGCGGCAATGACTGTCAATGCTCTGGCTGCTTCACAGGTGAAAAGTGTGCGCCTGTGGCGAGCACCGGATAACACGCGACTGGTGTTCGACCTGTCTGGCCCGGTCCAGCACAGTGTTTTTACCCTCACGGCGCCTGATCGCCTGGTCATCGACATTAACGGCGCGACCCTGGCCGCGCCGTTGAAGGTGTCCACGGCCAACACCCCGATCACCTCTATGCGCTCGGCCCAGCGCACGCCGACCGACTTGCGGGTGGTCATCGACCTGAAAAAGGTGGTGACGCCGAAAAGCTTCTCCCTGGCCCCGAATGCCCAGTACGGAAACCGCCTGGTGGTCGACCTGTTCGACAACGCCGCCGATGCCGCACCGCCGCCTGCGCCGACTCCGAGCGTGGCGACGGTGCCGGCCGTGCCGGTCAACCCGTCGCAGCCCCAGGTCAAATTGCCGCCGCCGCCACCGGCGCCGGCCGGCAAGCGCGACATCATCGTAGTGATCGACGCCGGCCATGGCGGTGAAGACCCGGGCGCCTCCGGCTCGCGCGGCCAGCATGAAAAAGACGTGGTGCTGGCCATCGCCCGCGAGCTGCAGCGCCAGGTCAACGGTATGAAAGGCTACCGCGCCGAACTGACCCGTACCGGCGACTACTTCATTCCGTTGCGCGGCCGTACCGAAATTGCGCGCAAGAAGGGCGCCGACCTGTTCGTGTCGATCCACGCCGATGCCGCGCCCTCCAGCGCTGCGTTCGGTGCCTCGGTGTTTGCCCTGTCGGATCGCGGCGCGACGTCCGAGACCGCCCGTTGGCTGGCCGACAGCGAAAACCGTTCCGACTTGATCGGCGGCGCCGGTAACGTGTCCCTCGATGACAAGGACAAGATGCTCGCCGGGGTATTACTCGATCTGTCGATGACCGCCTCGCTGACCTCCAGCCTGAACGTGGGACAGAAGGTCTTGAGCAATATCGGCCGCGTGACGTCGTTGCACAAACAGCGTGTGGAGCAGGCCGGGTTTATGGTGCTGAAATCGCCGGACATCCCGTCGATCCTGGTGGAAACCGGCTTTATCTCCAACGCCAACGAAGCCTCCAAGCTGGCCAGCGCCAGCCACCAGCAGGCGTTGGCGCGCTCCATCAGCGCCGGCGTGCGCCAGTTCTTCCAGCAGAACCCGCCGCCGGGCACTTACATCGCCTGGCTGCGTGATTCCGGCAAAATCGCCCAGGGCTCGCGTGACCATCGCGTCCAGCCCGGCGATACCCTGGCGATGCTGGCGGTGCGCTTCCAGGTGTCGGCGGCGACCTTGCGCAGCGCCAACAATCTGCAAACCGATGAATTGAAAGTCGGACAGGTATTGACCATCCCTGGCACTGAATTGGCGGCACAGTAATGAGCGAATCAACCTTGGATAGCGGGTCGCGCATCGAATTGCTCAGCCCGCGCCTGGCTAACCAGATCGCTGCGGGTGAGGTGGTCGAGCGTCCCGCATCGGTGATCAAGGAGCTGCTGGAAAACAGTATCGACTCCGGCGCCAAGCGCATCGATGTCGACGTGGAGCAGGGCGGCGTCAAGCTGTTGCGCGTGCGCGACGACGGCAGCGGCATCTCTTCCGATGACCTGCCGCTGGCCCTGGCCCGCCACGCCACCAGCAAGATCCGCGACCTGGAAGACCTTGAGCGGGTGATGAGCCTGGGTTTTCGCGGTGAAGCTCTGGCGTCGATCAGCTCCGTGGCGCGCCTGACCCTCACCTCGCGCACGCGCAACGCCGAGCAGGCCTGGCAAGTGGAAACCGAGGGCCGTGACATGGCGCCTCGGGTCCAGCCGGCGGCGCACCCGGTGGGCACCTCGGTGGAAGTGCGCGACCTGTTCTTCAATACGCCGGCGCGGCGTAAATTCCTCAAGGCCGAAAAAACCGAATTCGATCATCTGCAAGAAGTCATCAAGCGCCTGGCCCTGGCGCGTTTCGACGTGGCGTTCCACCTGCGCCATAACGGCAAGACTATCCTCAGCCTGCACGAAGCCCATGACGAGGCCGCGCGGGCACGTCGTGTGTCGGCGATCTGCGGCGCGGGCTTCCTGGAGCAGGCGCTGCCGATCGAGATCGAACGCAATGGCCTGCGTCTGTGGGGGTGGGTCGGGTTGCCGACGTTCTCCCGAAGCCAGGCGGATTTGCAGTACTTCTTCGTGAACGGCCGCGCGGTGCGCGACAAACTGGTGGCCCACGCGGTGCGCCAGGCGTATCGCGATGTGCTGTTCAATGGGCGGCATCCGACGTTCGTACTGTTTTTCGAGGTCGACCCTGCCGTGGTCGACGTCAACGTGCACCCGACCAAGCACGAAGTGCGCTTTCGTGATGGGCGCATGGTGCACGACTTCCTGTATGGCACCTTGCATCGCGCTCTTGGAGATGTGCGCCCGGATGATCAGTTGTCGGCGCCGATCGTGACCGCGGTGGTGCGCCCCAGCGGCCCCGAGGCCGGAGAGTTCGGCCCCCAGGGTGAAATGAGCCTGGCGGGCAACCTGCTGCAATCACCAGCGCCACAGCCTTCCTACTCGTCTACGCCGGGCTCCGGCTCGGGTGCGGGTTATCAATACCAATACACTCCGCGTCCGCAATCGACCGTACCGGTAGCCGAGGCCCAGGCGGCCTATCGGGAGTTCTTCGCGCCGCTGCCAGGGGCTGAGCCAGGTGCGGCGGTGTCCTTGCCGGAAGGCGGTGGGGACATTCCGCCGTTGGGTTATGCGCTGGCGCAGCTCAAGGGCATTTATATCCTCGCGGAAAACGCCCACGGCCTGGTGTTGGTGGATATGCATGCCGCCCACGAGCGAATCATGTACGAGCGCCTGAAGATCGCCATGGCCAGCGAAGGTCTCAGCGGCCAACCGCTGCTGGTGCCGGAATCCCTGGCGGTCAGCCAGCGTGAAGCCGATTGCGCCGAAGAACACCACGACGTATTCCAGAAACTGGGCTTCGAACTGCAACGCCTCGGCCCGGAAACCCTGGCGATTCGCCAGATTCCCGCCTTGCTCAAGCAAGCCGAAGCCAACCGGCTGGTGGCTGATGTGCTGGCGGACCTGATGGAGTACGGCACCAGTGACCGTATCCAGGCGCATATCAACGAATTGCTCGGCACCATGGCCTGCCACGGTGCCGTTCGCGCCAATCGCCGCCTGGCCCTGCCGGAAATGAACGGTTTGCTGCGAGACATGGAGAACACCGAGCGCAGCGGCCAATGCAACCATGGTCGACCAACCTGGACCCAGATGGGCCTGGACGATCTGGACAAACTGTTCTTGCGCGGCCGTTGATGAGTGCCTCGCCCCCCGCGATCTTCCTGATGGGCCCCACGGCCGCGGGCAAGACCGACCTGGCCATCGAACTGACCAAGGTGCTGCCGTGCGAGCTGATCAGTGTCGACTCTGCCCTGGTTTACCGGGGCATGGACATCGGCACGGCCAAGCCTTCCAGAGCACTGCTGGCCCAGCATCCGCACCGCCTGATCGACATCATCGACCCGGCCGAGAGCTATAGCGCCGCGGATTTTCGCAGCGACGCCCTGGCCGCCATGGCCGAAATCACCGCGCGGGGCAATATCCCGCTGCTGGTGGGCGGCACGATGCTCTACTACAAGGCTTTGCAGGAAGGCTTGGCCGACATGCCTGCCGCCGATGCCCAGGTGCGCGCCGAACTCGAAGAAGAGGCTGCACGCCTTGGCTGGCAAGCCCTGCACGACCAATTAGCGGCGGTGGACCCGGTATCGGCGGCGCGCATTCACCCCAATGACCCCCAGCGTCTCAGTCGCGCGCTGGAAGTCTGGCGTGTCAGCGGTCAGACCATGACTGAACTACGCCTGAAACAAACTGCGCAAAGTGCTGACGCAGGCGCATCTGGACAGTCACAATTGCCCTATACTGTGGCAAATCTGGCGATTGCTCCGGCAAATCGCCAGGTGCTGCACGAACGAATTGCACAAAGATTCACAATTATGTTGGAACAGGGGTTTATCGACGAGGTCGTAGCACTGCGTTCACGAGGTGACCTGCATCCAGGGCTGCCTTCGATACGTGCTGTAGGCTACCGCCAAGTCTGGGATCATCTGGATGGCAAGCTGACGTCAGCCGAAATGCAGGAGCGCGGCATCATTGCCACGCGCCAATTGGCAAAGCGCCAGTTCACCTGGCTGCGCAGCTGGAGCGATTTGCACTGGTTGGACAGCCTGGACAGCGACAATCTGTCACGCGCCTTGAAATACTTGGGAACGGTCTCCATATTGAGCTGAGTCCTTGCAATTGCCGTCTATCCTTAGGGGTGTGACGGCCCTGAGCTACCTATTTTCCGATTTTTTATTATTGATCCTTAAAGGAGTGCGGCACATGTCAAAAGGGCATTCGCTACAAGACCCTTACTTGAATACTTTACGTAAAGAGAAAGTGGGGGTTTCCATCTATCTGGTCAACGGTATCAAGCTGCAAGGCACGATCGAGTCGTTCGACCAGTTCGTGATCCTGCTGAAAAACACCGTCAGCCAGATGGTCTACAAGCACGCTATCTCGACAGTCGTCCCTGTTCGTCCAATCCGTCTGCCTAGCGCAGCAGGTGATGATGCAGCTGACGCTGAGCCAGGTAACGCCTGATAGGAGTCTCCTTTGTTCTTTGAGCGCCACGGTGGTGGTGAGCGAGTGATCCTCGTTCACTTGGATGGACAGGACCCTGAGGCGCGCGAAGATCCGCAGGAGTTTCAGGAGTTGGCAAATTCGGCCGGCGCCGAGACCGTTGCGTTTTTTAACGTGCCGCGTCATCGGCCAACCGCCAAATTTCTGATTGGCAGCGGCAAGGTCGAGGAATTGCGCGACCTGGTCCACGCCGAAGAAGCCGATCTGGTGATCTTCAATCACACCCTCACGCCCAGTCAGGAACGTAACCTCGAACGTGTTTTCGAGTGTCGCGTGATCGACCGTACCGGCCTGATCCTCGATATTTTCGCCCAGCGCGCCCGTACCCATGAAGGCAAGCTCCAGGTTGAACTGGCCCAGCTTGACCACATGAGCACCCGGCTGGTTCGCGGCTGGACTCACCTTGAACGTCAAGGTGGCGGTATCGGCATGCGCGGCCCGGGTGAAACCCAGCTTGAAACCGACCGGCGCCTGCTGCGGGTTCGCCTGCGCCAGATCAAGGGCCGCCTCGAAAAAGTACGCAGCCAGCGCGAGCAATCGCGACGCGGCCGTTCGCGTGCGGATATCCCGACCGTGTCCCTGGTGGGCTACACCAACGCCGGCAAGTCCACGCTGTTCAACAACGTGACCAAGTCCGATGTGTATGCGGCCGACCAATTGTTCGCCACCCTCGATCCGACCTTGCGCCGTCTGGACATCGACGACCTGGGGCCGATTGTCCTGGCCGATACCGTGGGCTTCATCCGTCATCTGCCCCACAAGCTGGTCGAGGCATTTCGGTCTACGCTCGAAGAGTCGAGCAATTCCGACCTGCTGTTGCACGTGATCGATGCGGCTGAGCCGGATCGCATGTTGCAGATCGAGCAGGTGATGGTGGTGCTGGGCGAGATTGGGGCCCAGGACTTGCCGATCCTCGAGGTCTATAACAAACTCGATTTGCTTGAAGGCGTTGAGCCACAAATCCAGCGCGACGAGAACGGCAAGCCCCAGCGGGTATGGCTGTCGGCGCGCGATGGCAGTGGTTTGGAGCTGCTTGAACAAGCCATTGCCGAACTGCTCGGCAGCGATTTGTTCGTCGGCACCTTGCGCTTGCCTCAGCGTTTTGCTCGACTGCGTGCACAGTTTTTCGAGCTGGGCGCGGTACAGAAAGAAGAACACGACGAAGAAGGTGTCAGCTTGCTGGCCGTTCGATTGCCGCGCTCGGAACTGAATCGGCTGGTCAGCCGTGAAGGTGTGGTTCCGGCAGAGTTCATCGAACAACACACTTTGCAATAAAAGCCTCCGAAAGCGGTTGTGCCGCAGTAGCAGGCATTCTGTAGCATTGGTCGGCGCGCCGTGGGTGCGTCTTTGCTTTATCAGATGGAGAGCGCTATGGCTTGGAATGAGCCGGGTGGCAACTCGAATAATCAGGATCCTTGGGGTGGTAAACGCCGCAATAATGGCGACCGCAAGGGGCCACCAGATCTCGACGAGGCCTTCCGAAAGCTGCAGGAAAGCCTGAATGGGTTGTTCGGTGGTGGGAAAAAACGCGGTGGTGACGACGGCGGTCGCACAAGCAAGGGCGGCGGCTACGGCCTGCTGGGCCTGGGTCTTGTCGTGCTGGCGGCCGTCTGGCTGTACAGCGCTGTCTACGTAGTCGACGAACAGGAGCAGGCCGTGGTGCTGCGCTTCGGCAAGTACTACGAGACGGTCGGTCCGGGCCTGAACATCTACTTCCCGCCGATCGACAAGAAGTACATGGAGAACGTCACGCGTGAGCGTGCCTACACCAAGCAGGGCCAGATGCTGACCGAAGACGAGAACATCGTCGAAGTGCCGCTGACCGTGCAGTACAAAATCAGCAACCTGCAGGACTTCGTGCTGAACGTTGATCAGCCGGAAATCAGCTTGCAACACGCAACCGAAAGCGCCCTGCGCCACGTGGTGGGTTCCACCGCCATGGACCAGGTGCTGACCGAAGGTCGTGAATTGATGGCCAGCGAAATCAAGGAGCGCCTGCAACGGTTCCTCGATACCTATCGCACCGGTATCACCGTCACCCAGGTAAACGTACAGAGCGCAGCGGCACCGCGTGAAGTGCAGGAAGCCTTCGACGACGTGATCCGCGCCCGTGAAGACGAGCAGCGTTCGCGCAACCAGGCGGAAACCTACGCCAACGGCGTCGTGCCGGAAGCGCGTGGTCAGGCCCAGCGCATCCTTGAAGATGCCAACGGTTACCGCGACGAAGTGGTCTCCCGCGCCAAGGGTGAGGCGGATCGTTTCACCAAGCTGGTAGCCGAGTATCGCAAGGCCCCTGAAGTGACTCGTGAGCGTCTGTACCTGGACACCATGCAGGAAGTCTTCAGCAACACCAGCAAGGTCCTCGTGACCGGCAGCAAGGGTGGGCAGAACAACCTGCTGTACCTGCCGCTGGACAAGATGATCGAAGGTGGTCGTAGCAGCTCCAGCGCACCGTCCGCCGGCTCCAATGCCGCTGCCAACGAAGCGAGCGCCCGTGCGGCCGCTGACTTGCTGCAACAGCAAACACGTACCAGGGAGAGTCGTTGATGAGCAATAAATCGCTGACCGCCCTGATTGTGGGCGTCGTCGTGGTCATCGCTGCCTGGAACTGCTTCTACATCGTGGCTCAGACCGAGCGCGCGGTGCTGCTGCAATTCGGTCGCGTGGTCCAGGCGGACGTCCAGCCGGGCCTGCATGTGAAAGTCCCCTACGTCAACCAGGTGCGCAAGTTCGACGCCCGCCTGATGACCCTGGATGCACCGACACAGCGTTTCCTGACCCTAGAAAAGAAAGCCGTGATGGTTGACGCCTACGCCAAGTGGCGCGTCAAGGATGCCGAGCGCTTCTACACCGCGACCTCCGGTCTCAAGCAGCTTGCCGACGATCGCTTGTCGCGTCGTCTCGAGTCGGGCCTGCGCGACCAGTTTGGTAAGCGCACCCTGCACGAAGTGGTCTCCGGTGAGCGTGATGCGCTGATGGCGGATATCACCCGCTCGCTGAACACGATGGCGGAAAAAGAGCTGGGCATCGAAGTGGTCGATGTTCGGGTCAAGGCCATCGACCTGCCCAAGGAAGTGAACCGCAGCGTGTTCGAGCGTATGAGCACCGAGCGTGAACGTGAGGCCCGCGAGCATCGCGCCAAGGGTAACGAGTTGGCTGAAGGTATCCGCGCGGATGCCGACCGTCAGCGTCGTGTACTGCTGGCAGAAGCGTATCGCGAGTCTGAAGAGACCCGTGGTGATGGTGATGCTCAGGCGGCGGCGATCTACTCCAAGGCCTACGGCCAGGACCAGGAGTTCTACGCGTTCTACCGTAGCCTGCGTGCCTACCGTGAAAGCTTCGCGAACAAAACCGACGTCATGGTGCTGGACCCAAGTAGCGATTTCTTCCGCTACCTGGAAAAATCCAAGTAATCAGCTCGTCACTGTGTAGGACACACTCCGTCGGGCGGCTAAAACGCTTGGCGGGGTGATCCTTTCAGAAAACGGGTGTATGATGCGGCAGCCGGGAAATTCCCGGCTTTTTTGCGTCTGCATGTTTGATTCGGCAGGCGTGACAGGTTTTTCGAGGAAAGTGCCCGACGAGGCCGGTGACAGGTCGTTCGTCACGTCGCTCTTGCGCGTGGTTTATGCAGGCTGCGGGTATTTTCTGCTTCACTCAAGGCTCGGCCGAGGGCTGGCCGCCCGGATCATAGGGGAATGGCGTAATGGCAACGGTAGACCGCTGGCTGCTGCCAGATGGCATCGAAGAAGTACTGCCACCGGAGGCTGCGCGCATTGAAGTAGCGCGTCGCCAGGTGTTGGATCTGTTCCAGAGCTGGGGTTACGAGTTTGTCGTGACCCCCCATATCGAGTACCTGGAATCCCTGCTGACCGGTGCGGGCCAGGACCTGGATCTGCGCACCTTCAAGGTCATCGACCCGCAATCGGGCCGGCAAATGGGTTTTCGTGCCGACATCACGCCGCAAGTGGCGCGTATCGATGCGCACACCCTGCGTCGCGAAGGCCCGAGCCGCCTGTGCTACGCCGGCAGCGTACTGCACGCCCAGCCGCGTGCCTTGTCGTCGTCCCGTAGCCCGATCCAGTTGGGTGCGGAGTTGTACGGCGACGCCAGCCCGAGCAGCGACGTTGAAGTGATCAGCTTGATGCTGGCCATGCTGCAACTGGCTGATGTACCGGATGTTCACATGGATCTGGGTCACGTCGGCATTTACCGTGGCCTGGCGCGCGCCGCCGGTTTGTCCGGTGAAGTGGAGCAACAGTTATTCGATGCCCTGCAACGCAAGGCGATCGATGAAGTCATTGCCCTGACCGAGGGCGTGCCTGCCGACCTGGCCGGCATGCTGCGGGCGCTGGTCAACCTGTGCGGTGGTCCTGAGGTGCTGGTCGCTGCCCGTGAGCGCCTGGCGAATGCGCCTGCGCCAGTGTTGGCGGCATTGGACGACGTGCTGGCGATTGCCGAGCGGTTGTCCGCGCGTTTCCCGCAGCTGCCGTTGTACTTTGATTTGGGCGAGCTGCGCGGTTACCACTACCACACGGGTGTGGTGTTCGCGGTGTTCGTTCCGGGTGTTGGCCAGGCCATCGCCCAAGGTGGTCGTTATGACGATATCGGTGCCGACTTCGGTCGTGCGCGTCCGGCCACTGGTTTCTCCACCGATTTGAAAACCCTGGTGACCCTGGGGCGTGCTGAGGTCGAGCTGCCGTCTGGTGGCATCTGGATGCCCGACAGTACGGACGCAGCACTCTGGCAGCAGGTGTGCCAGTTGCGCAGTGAGGGTCAGCGTGTTGTCCAGGCTTTGCCTGGCCAGCCATTGGCCGCCGCCCGTGAAGCGGACTGCGACCGGCAATTGATTCTGCAGAACGGGCTTTGGCAAGTATCGCCACTGGCTTCTTGAGTTTTCCTGCCGGCCATCGCCGGCACCAAGTTTGCGCGAATGAGGACAAGTGTTATGGGTAAGAATGTCGTAGTCCTGGGCACCCAATGGGGTGATGAGGGCAAAGGCAAGATCGTTGATCTGCTGACCGAACATGCTGCCGCCGTAGTGCGCTACCAAGGTGGCCACAACGCTGGCCACACCCTGGTCATCGATGGCGAAAAAACTGTCTTGCACCTGATCCCGTCGGGTGTCCTGCGCGAAGGCGTGCAGTGCCTGATCGGCAACGGCGTGGTGGTTGCGCCGGATGCCCTGCTGCGCGAGATCACCAAGCTGGAAGAGAAAGGTGTGCCGGTGCGCGAGCGCCTGCGTATCAGCCCGTCCTGCCCGCTGATCCTGTCCTTCCACGTGGCGCTGGACCAGGCTCGTGAAAAGGCGCGTGGCGAGTTGAAGATCGGCACCACCGGTCGTGGCATCGGCCCGGCCTACGAAGACAAGGTTGCGCGTCGTGGCCTGCGTGTGGGCGACCTGCTCAACATGCCGCGTTTTGAAGACAAGCTGCGTGAACTGGTGGATTACCACAATTTCATGCTGGTCGGTTACTACAAAGAGCCGGCCATCGAATTCGACAAGACCCTGGCCGAGTGCAAGGAATACGCTGAGCTGCTCAAGCCGCTGATGCTGGACGTGACCGCCGAGCTGCACGACCTGCGTCGCGCCGGCAAGGACATCATGTTCGAAGGCGCCCAAGGTTCGTTGCTGGACATCGACCATGGCACCTACCCGTACGTGACCAGCTCCAACACCACCGCTGGTGGCGTGGCGACCGGTTCGGGTGTGGGCCCGATGTTCCTGGACTACATCCTGGGCATCACCAAGGCTTACACCACTCGTGTCGGTTCGGGTCCATTCCCGACTGAACTGTTCGACGACGTCGGTGCGCACCTGGCTAAACAAGGCCACGAATTCGGTGCGACCACTGGCCGTGCTCGTCGTTGTGGTTGGTTTGACGCCGTTATCCTGCGTCGCGCTATCGACGTGAACAGCATCTCGGGTATCTGCCTGACCAAGCTGGACGTGCTCGACGGCCTTGAAGCCATCAACATCTGCACCGGCTACAAAGATGCACAAGGCAACGCTGTTGCGCCGACCGACGCTGACAGCTACGTGGGCCTGCAGCCGGTATACGAAGAAGTGCCGGGCTGGACCGAATCGACCGTGGGTGCCAAGACCCTGGAAGAGCTGCCTGCCAACGCTCGTGCTTACATCAAGCGCGTTGAAGAGCTGATCGGTGCGCCGATTGACATTATTTCGACGGGGCCGGACCGCAACGAAACTATCGTTCTGCGTCATCCGTTCGCTTAATAAGCTGTTGATGTAAAAAGAAAAGGACTCCTTCGGGAGTCCTTTTTCGTTTGTATTCGCCAAGCGGCACGACCCTTGCTGTGTTTCCTTCTTTCGCGGTGCTATCAAATTACTGGCACCCGTGGTGGAGGGATTACCGATGTCTGCCGTTCTCTCATTGTTACAAAGCCGTCTGTTGCGGCCGGTGTTCGTTACCCTTGGTATCGCCCTTTTGGTGCAAGTGCTGGTGGCGGTCGCGCTGACCCGGAGCACGGTCACTGCGCTGGAAGCCGATTTAGGCGCGCGTCTGGGTGTGGATAGCCAGAAACTGTCTGGCGAGTTGGCGCAGGCCGGCAAGGAGGTCACGTCGAGCCTGGACAACTTGTCCGCCAGCACACGCCAGCGTCTGACCGCCGGGCTTTCCTCGCGTTTGCAGGAAGAGCAGAAACAACTGCGCGCGACCCTGGAAAAAGACCTGCAAGACTCCGCCAACGATATGGCGCAACTGCTCGCCTCGGTGGCACCGCGCGCCATGTGGGATAGCGATGTACCGACGCTGTCTGAGTTTGCCCGGCGTGCCCAGCGCAATCCCAACGTGCTGTTTGTGGTCTACGACGACGCTGCGGGTGAGCACTTGACCCGTTACCTGAACCGCGAAAACCCGATCAACAAGGCGCTGCTGGAAAAAGGCCAGGGCGACCGCGCCTTGGACAAGGTCCTGAATGCCGCGAGGCATGATCCCTCGGTGTTCTACGTCGAGGCATCCATCAGCCCCAATGGCGTAGAAATCGGCAAAGTGCTCATGGGCGTGTCGACCGCATCGGTCGAGGCTGACCTGCAGGCGCTGGACAAGCGTTTTGCCGCGCTGATCGCCAGCGGTGATCAACTGGTGGGCGACAGCCTCAAAGGCGCCGCCGCGGACAGTGCTGCCGCCATGGGCGCCCGCCTGCAATCGGCGCAAGCCACCGCCACTCAGATGACCGCCAACACCACTGGCGCCGTGCAAGAGGCCGCCGGCACTTTGCGCTGGCGTATCGGCATGGGCCTGGCGGCCGTCGGTTTTGGTGTGTTGCTGCTGATCGCCGTTGTGCTGGGTCGTCGTGTGGTCAATCGCCTGAAACTGCTGATTGCCGCCATGGACGACCTGGCGGCGGGCGAGGGCGATCTCACTAAGCGTGTGCAGATCAGCAGCAAGGATGAAATCGGCGACATGGCCTCGGCGGTCAATCGCTTTGTGGATAAGTTACAACCGATCGTGCGTGAGGCGGGCGATGTGGCCCAGCGTACCGGCGTAGAGATCGGCGCCATGACGTTGCGCAATGCCGGCGCCGATGCGGCGGCAGGCCTGCAGCGTGATGAAGTGGCGGAAAGCTTGCGTGCACTCTCGCAAATGGCCGACGAAGCCCAGGCTGAAAGTCATGCCATGCAGGCGGCCTTGCAGCAGGTGGTTGATATTCGCCAGGCCACGGATGAGAACGCGCGTACCTCGGCCGAGGTCGGCAGTTTGATCGAGGCATTGGCGGGGCAGGTCCAGGCGGGTTCGCAGGTGATCGAGCGTCTGGCTCAGCAGAGCGAACAGATCGAGGTAGTGTTGACGGTGATTCACGGCATCGCCGAGCAAACCAACTTGTTGGCCCTCAACGCCGCCATCGAGGCGGCACGCGCCGGTGAAACCGGGCGCGGCTTCGCGGTGGTGGCGGACGAGGTGCGAGCGCTGGCCAGCAAGACTCAAAGTTCCACGGGTGATATCCAGGCGCATATCGTCGCGTTGCAGCAGGGCGCGCGTGAGGCGGTGGAGACCATCGGCAAAGCCGGGCGCCAGGCCAGCGAGGGCTTGTTGGTGCTGCGCGACAGCGTGCGCTTGCAGCAGACGGTACAGGCGTCGGTGGAGCAGGTTCATGCCGCAATCGGCCTGGCGACGCGAGCGGCCGAGCATCAAGCCCAGGGCGCACATGCGGTGCGTGGGCGGGTCGAGGTGATCCATGCCCAGGCTGAGCGCGCTGCGCAGGCGGTGGTCGAGACGACCGCCAGTGGCAAGGTGCTCGATGGCTTGGCGGCGCAGTTGAAGGCGAGTTTGGGGCAGTTTCGGGCTTAGCGTTGTCTGTCTGGCCTCATTGGGAGCAAGCCCCCTCCCACAAATGTGGGAGGAGGCTTGCTCCCGATAGCGATGTCAGCGACTCAGATACATCCGAGTTGTTAACAGATAGACCGGCAACCCCGACACCAGAATCAACAACGCCGCATAAGGCGCTGCCGCCGCAAATTCCACATTCGACGTGTGCGCCCACACCGCCGTCGCCAGGGTGTTCAGCCCGGTCGGGCTGAGCAGCAGCGTGGCGGTCAGCTCCTTCATCGCATCCAGAAACACCAGCGCAAACGCCGCGCCCAGCGCCGGGAAGATAATCGGCAAGGTCACTCGGCAAAACGCACTGAACGACGTTGCCCCCAGCGTGCGTGCCGCCTCTTCCAGCTGCGGTGCCGCCTTGTTCAGCGCCGTACGAATCGGCGCCTGGGCCAGCGGCAAAAACAGCAGCGCATAGGCAATCAGCAACAGCGTCGAGGTCTGGTACAGCGCCGGCACGTAATGCAGCGCGAAATACACCAGCGTCAATGCAATCACCAGGCCGGGCAGGGCATGCAGCAGATACGGCAGGCGCTCGGCCCAGATCGCCAATTGGCCTTTGTAACGCACCACCAGCAGCCCGACCGGCACCGCCAGTACCAGGCACAACGCCGCCCCGCCGAGTGACAATGCCAATGAGGAAAGCAGCGCCTCGCTGATCTCGGCCACCGGGAACGCCGCCGACGAACCGACCGCCAACCAGTAAGCGAGCATCCCCAGGGGGACGCCGCTGCCAATGATTGCCAGTGCAAGGCAATACATCTGACCCAATAACGCCCACTTGCCCAGTTTGACCTGCCCGGCATGCCGCGCCGCGCCCTGGCCGATACGTACATGGCGGCCCTTGCCGCGCAGGCGCAGCTCCAGCCACAGCAGGGTCAGGCACATCACCAGCAATACCGCCGAGAGCATCGCGGCATTGGCATTGCTGAATTCCAGTTCGAATTGCTGATAGATCGCTGTGGTGAAGGTTTGCAGGCCGATGATCGACAAGGCGCCGAACTCGACCAGCATGTGCAGGGCTATCAGCAATGCCCCGGCCAACAGCGACGGCCACAGCAATGGCAGTGTGATGCGCCAGAACACGCCCCAGCGGTTCAGACCCAGCGTGCGGGCGGATTCTTCAAGGGAAGGGTCAAGATTGCGCAATGTCGCCGCCACCGGCAAAAACACCAGCGGGTATTTGGACAGGCTCATCACCAGGATCGCGCCGCCCAGCCCTTCGAAATGGGCGCTCAGCGACACCCAGGTAAAGCTGCTGACAAACGCCGGTACCGCAAACGGCAGGCACAGGATCACGCCCCAGATACGCCGCCCCGGCAGGTTGCTGCGCTCCAGCAGCCAGGCCAGTGATAGCCCGATCACGCAGCAGGCCACCGTTACGCCGATCATCAGCGCCAGGGTGTTGCGCAGCAGCCCGAATACATAAGGCCGCCACAACAAATGCACCGCCTCTGCCCAGCCGGCCTGCCAGGCTTTGAGCCCGACATAGACCAGCGGCAGCAGGCTCAAGCCCACCAGGAACAGGACCGGAAGCAGCAGCCAGATGGAAGGACGTTTGCGCCGAAGGCTAAAACTTCCGCGCAGGGCGAGGGCGGGCAGCGATGTGGTCATCAGTTCAAGCCAACGTCACGTTCCAGATCCAGCGCTTCTTCGGCGTTGCCCAGGTCCGCAGGCGTAACGTTTGGCGGCTGCAGCTCGCTGAACGGCTTGAGGCCACGGCTGGATTCCATGCCTTTGCGCAGCGGGTATTCCGCCGAGGTGTTGGTGATTACGCGCTGGCCTTCTTCGCTGGTCATGAACGCCAGCAGTTGCTGGGCTTCCTTGGGGTGCTTGGTGGATTTCAGTGCGGCGGCGGACGACACCGTGATCAGGCCGCCAGCGTCGCCGTCGCTGAAGTAGTGCAGTTGCGAGTCCAGGTTGGTTTTTTCTTTCTTCAGGGCGAACCAGTAATAGTTGTTCACCAGCACGGTGGCCACTTCACCGTTCTCCACGGCTTTTAGGGCCACCATGTTGTTGCTGTACACCTTGCCGAACGCGCGCAGACCGGTGAGCCATTCTTCTGCGGCGTCACGGCCGTGCAGCTTGATGATTGCCACGGCTTGTTCCTGGAATGCACCGCTGGTCGGGACGAAGCCGACTTTGCCTTGCCACTCGGGGGCGGCGAAATCCAGCACCGACTTGGGCAGGTCTTTCTCGGCAATCAGTTTCGGGTTGAACGCCACCACGCGAGTGCGTGCGGTCACGCCCATCCAGTCACCGTTGCGGCCGACGTAATCCTTGGGCAGTACATCGAGGGTGCCGGCGTCGATCCTGGCGAGCAGGCCTTGTTCGCCGAGTTTGTTCAGCGGTGGCGATTCTTCGGTATAGATCACGTCGGCGGGCGAGCGATCACCTTCTTCGACGACTTGGCTGGCCAACTGGTTGCTGCTGCCTTTGCGCACATTGACGTGGATGCCGGTCCTGGCTTCGAAGGCCTTGGCGAGTTCGTCGCCGACCTCTTTGTGTTGGCCGTTGTACAAGGTCAGGGAAACCTTGTCGGCAGAATAGGCGGCGGGCGAGAGCAGGATCAGGCCCAGCAGAGTGATGGTCAGGCCGCGCAGAACGGAGGTCTTGAGATGGGGGTCGCGGATCATCATCCGGGGTTTTCCTCACTTGAGATGCAACAAATCATTGCAAGGATAAACGATAAAGTTTCTCAGGTGCGGTATGGCGGCCGATGCGGGTAGGGTTTTTAAACCCTCGGAAACGAAAAAACCCGCTTTCGCGGGTTTGATCTGAATTTGGTGCCCAGGAGAAGACTCGAACTTCCACGACCTTGCGATCACCAGCACCTGAAGCTGGCGTGTCTACCAATTTCACCACCTGGGCATTATCAAGCAACGTTGCCGCTGTTGATGGGGCGAACTATACGGCGGGCTTTTTGATCTGTAAACCCCTGATTCAAAAAAATAAATCGAGATTCCCGTTAAAAATCAAAGGCCTGAAACGAAAAAACCCGCTTTCGCGGGTTTGATCTGAATATGGTGCCCAGAAGAAGACTCGAACTTCCACGGCCTTGCGGCCACCAGCACCTGAAGCTGGCGTGTCTACCAATTTCACCATCTGGGCAGTATCTTCAACGTTGCCGTCGTCGATGGCGCGCACTATACGGAGTGGAATTTTGGCTGTAAACCCCTGGCATTAAAAAAGCCTGGAAAATTTCGCCAATGGTCGCGCAAGGTGCGCGCCGAGGGCGATAAAGGGCTTTTAAACGCTTGTTGATACCTGAAATTTCCCGTTTCAATACGCGTATGCCAAACTAACCCGCATATAGACAAGGTGAAAACTCTCTAATGGCCGATTGGCAGTCCCTCGATCCCGAGGCCGCTCGTGAAGCGGAAAAATATGAAAACCCTATTCCTAGCCGCGAACTGATCCTGGCGCATCTCGCCGATCGGGGCTCGCCTGCTAGCCGCGAGCAGTTGGTTGAAGAGTTCGGTCTGACCACCGAAGACCAACTCGAAGCCCTGCGCCGCCGTTTGCGTGCCATGGAGCGCGACGCTCAGCTGATCTACACCCGTCGTGGCACCTATGCGCCGGTGGACAAGCTTGATCTGATCCTCGGCCGCATTGCCGGCCATCGTGACGGCTTCGGCTTCCTGATCCCGGACGACGGCAGTGACGACCTGTTCATGAGCCCGGCGCAAATGCGCCTGGTGTTCGATGGCGACCGTGCCCTGGCACGCGTTTCCGGCCTGGACCGTCGCGGTCGCCGTGAAGGCGTGATCGTTGAAGTGGTGTCCCGTGCCCACGAGTCCATCGTCGGTCGGTACTTCGAAGAAGGCGGCATCGGCTTTGTGGTCCCGGATAACCCGAAGGTGCAGCAGGAGGTGCTGATCACCCCGGGCCGCAATGGCGCCGCCAAGGTCGGTCAGTTCGTCGAGGTGAAAATCACCCACTGGCCAACCGCGCGCTTCCAGCCGCAGGGCGATATCGTTGAAGTGGTCGGCAACTACATGGCGCCGGGCATGGAAATCGACGTGGCGCTGCGCACCTACGATATTCCTCACGTCTGGCCTGATGCCGTGCTCAAGGAAGCCGCCAAGCTCAAGCCGGAAGTCGAAGAGAAGGACAAAGAAAAACGCATCGACCTGCGTCATCTGCCGTTCGTCACTATTGACGGCGAAGATGCTCGCGACTTCGACGATGCGGTCTACTGCGAAGCCAGGCCCGGCAAGCTGCGCCTGTTCTCCGGCGGCTGGAAGTTGTACGTGGCGATTGCCGACGTCTCCAGCTATGTGAAGATCGGTTCGGCCCTGGATAACGAAGCCCAGGTGCGCGGCAACTCCGTGTACTTCCCTGAGCGCGTGATCCCGATGCTGCCTGAGCAGCTGTCCAACGGCCTGTGCTCGCTGAACCCGAAAGTCGACCGTTTGGCCATGGTCTGCGAGATGACCATCTCCAAAACCGGCGAAATGACCGATTACCAGTTCTACGAAGCGGTGATCCACTCCCAGGCGCGCCTGACCTACAACAAGGTCAGCACCATCCTGGAAACGCCGAAGACCAGCGAAGCCAAGGCCCTGCGTACCGAATATGCTGGCGTGGTGCCGCACCTCAAGCAACTGTACTCGCTGTACAAGGTGTTGCTGGGGGCTCGTCACGTGCGTGGCGCGATCGACTTCGAGACCCAGGAAACCCGGATTGTCTTCGGTTCCGAGCGCAAGATCGCCGCGATCACCCCGACGACCCGCAACGATGCGCACAAGCTGATCGAAGAATGCATGCTGGCGGCCAACGTGGCCACTGCGGAATTTCTCAAGAAACACGAGATTCCTGCCTTGTACCGTGTGCACGACGGCCCGCCGCCGGAGCGCCTGGAAAAACTGCGCGCCTTCCTCGGTGAGCTTGGCCTGTCCCTGCATAAAGGCAAGGAAGGTCCGACGCCGAAGGACTACCAGGCACTGCTGGCCAGCATCAAGGACCGTCCGGATTACCACGTGATCCAGACCGTGATGCTGCGTTCCCTGAGCCAGGCGGTGTACAGCGCCGACAACCAGGGCCACTTCGGCCTCAATTACGAAGCGTACACTCACTTCACCTCTCCGATCCGTCGTTACCCGGACCTGCTCACGCACCGCGCGATCCGCAGCGTGATCCATTCCAAGCAGAACACCCCGCACGTCAAGCGCGCCGGTGCCATGACCATTCCGAAGGCACGGATCTATCCGTACGACGAAGCGGCCCTGGAACAGCTGGGCGAGCAGTGCTCCATGAGCGAGCGCCGCGCCGACGAAGCCACCCGCGACGTGGTGAACTGGCTCAAGTGCGAATTCATGAAGGACCGTGTCGGCGAATCGTTCCCAGGCGTGATTACCGCCGTGACCGGCTTTGGCCTGTTTGTCGAATTGACCGACATTTACGTCGAAGGCCTGGTGCATGTCACCGCATTGCCAGGCGATTACTACCACTTCGACCCTGTGCATCACCGTCTGGCGGGCGAGCGCAGCGGTCGCAGCTTCCGTCTGGGCGACACGGTGGAAGTGCAGGTCATGCGCGTCGATCTCGACGAGCGCAAGATCGACTTCGGCATGCCTGACAAACCCGCTGAATCGCCCAATAGCCGAAAAAAACGTGGCAGCGAAACCGCCGCGCCGGCGACCAAGGGCAAAGGTACGCCTGCAAAAACCGCAGAGCCTGAACCCGCCAAGGCCGCTCGCCGCTCGTCTGCCAAAGACAAGGCGCCCGAAGCCTACCGACCAAGCGATGCCGCGGCAAAAAATGCCGAGCTGCGCAAGAGTCGCGAGTTGAAGCAGCAGTTGCTCAACGAAGCCAAAAGCGGTGGTAAAGCGGCGTCTGGGGGAAAGTCCCACGGGGCGGAAAAGCCGTCGAGCAAGCCAAGTAAACACCGTAAAGGCCCGCCCAAAGCGGGTTCGGCTCCCGCGAAAAGCGGCGGGTCGCGCAAACCTAAGGCCAAGCCATGAGTCTGGAAAAAATCTACGGCGTACACGCCGTAGAAGCACTGCTGCGTCACCACCCTAAACGCGTCAAGCAAGTGTGGTTGGCGGAAGGTCGCAGCGAGCCGCGCGTGCAAGCGCTGGTTGAACTGGCCACCCAAAACAAGGTTGCCATCGGCCAGGCCGAGCGTCGTGAAATGGACGTATGGGTCGAAGGTGTTCACCAGGGCGTGGTCGCGGATGTCAGCCCGAGCCAGGTCTGGGGCGAAGCCATGCTCGACGAGCTGCTCGACCGTACCGAAGGCGCGCCACTGTTGCTGGTGCTGGACGGCGTCACCGACCCGCACAACCTCGGCGCCTGCCTGCGCTCGGCCGATGCGGCCGGTGCGCTGGCGGTGATCGTGCCGAAGGACAAGTCGGCTACCTTGACGCCAGTGGTACGTAAAGTGGCCTGCGGTGCGGCGGAAGTGATTCCGCTGGTGGCCGTGACCAACCTGGCGCGCACGTTGGAGAAACTCCAGCAGCGCGGCCTGTGGATTGTGGGCACGGCGGGAGAGGCCGAGGTCAGCATTTATGACCAGGACCTCACCGGCCCGACCATCCTGATCATGGGCGCTGAAGGCAAAGGCATGCGCCGTCTGACCCGTGAGCATTGCGATTACCTGGTGCACCTGCCGATGGCCGGTAGCGTCAGCAGCCTGAACGTGTCGGTGGCGACCGGCGTGTGCTTGTTCGAGGCCCAGCGTCAGCGTGGCGCCAAGGCCAAGGCCAAGAAGTAATTCTGAGCTGGCATAGAACCAAAATGTGGGAGGGGGCTTGCCCCGATAGCGGCATGTCATTCAACAACTGTGTTGAATGAGCCACTGCTATCGGGAGCAAGCCCCCTCCCACATTTGTTTTTGTGGTGTGTGGAGATTGTTCAAATAATCACCAATCACCTTGCGCCCTTTCTTCCCCTTCTCTACAATTGCGCCCCTTGCCCACCTGGCAGGCACGCATGTGCCTCCCCTGCGGCAAGATCCATAAGTGTCATTCACTCCTTGTCTGACCGTTTTTGAGCGGCAGGCTACAACCCGTAAGGAGCATTCATGCGTCATTACGAAATCATCTTTTTGGTCCACCCGGATCAAAGCGAGCAAGTCGGCGGCATGGTTGAGCGTTACACCAAGCTGATCGAAGAAGACGGCGGCAAAATCCACCGTCTGGAAGATTGGGGCCGTCGTCAACTGGCCTACGCAATCAACAATGTTCACAAGGCTCACTACGTGATGCTGAACGTTGAGTGCACTGGCAAGGCCCTGGCCGAGCTGGAAGACAACTTCCGCTACAACGATGCAGTGATCCGTAACCTGGTCATCCGTCGCGAAGAAGCCGTTACCGGCCAATCCGAGATGCTCAAGGCTGAAGAAAACCGCAGTGAGCGCCGTGAGCGTCGCGACCGTCCTGAGCACGAAGGCGCTGATAGCGCTGACAGTGATGACAGCGACAGCAGCGATAACGCTGACGAGTAATCCACGGACCTTATTAAGGAGCCTATCAAATGGCACGTTTCTTCCGTCGTCGTAAGTTTTGCCGCTTCACCGCTGAAGAAGTGAAGGAGATCGACTACAAAGATCTCAACACTCTGAAAGCCTACGTATCCGAGACCGGCAAAATTGTTCCAAGCCGCATCACCGGTACCAAAGCTCGTTATCAGCGTCAGCTGGCCACCGCTATCAAGCGCGCCCGCTTCCTGGCCCTGCTGGCCTACACCGACAGCCACGGCCGCTGAGACCGGGCAGTCGACAAGTAGTAAAGGATTGAATGCATGCGCGCCTTAGCTGAGTTCATCATGCGCGGTCGTATGCAGGCCACTCTGGTAGTGGCTGGCTGTGCGGCATTGCCGTTGCTTTATTGGTTGGGTGCTGCCGCAGGTTGCCTTGTGCTGCTGCGGCGCGGTTTGCAGGACGCCGTTGGTGTCCTCGCCCTGGGATTGCTGGCCGCTTTGTTCTGGTGGCTGAAGCTGGATGAGCCCAAGGTACTTCTGGTACTGCTGGGGTCATCGAGCCTTGCGTTGGTTCTGCGCGCAAGTGAGTCCTGGGTCCGTACGCTGCTGGTCAGCGTGGCATTGGGGTTGGTGTTTTCGCTGTTGATTGACGCGGCTTTCCGCCCGCAAATCGAGGTGGTGGCGCAGGAGATCGTCAAGGTCCTGCCGCTGGCCCTCGGGGAACTCTACCAGCAGCTTTCGGTAGATGAGCGAGCGCGTCTGGCAACACTGATTGCACCGGTCCTGACCGGCCTTATGGCGGCAATAATGCAGGTCGTCAGCGTGCTGAGCCTGATACTTGGGCGTTATTGGCAGGCGTTGTTGTACAACCCGGGTGGTTTTGGTCGCGAATTTCGCAGTATCAGAATCCCCGTGGGCCCGGCGATGTTGCTGCTGGCATTGATGGTTGTCGGACCGAATCTCGGTCCACAGATGGCCTTTTTGATGCTGTTTTGCAGCGTACCGCTGGTGTTTGCCGGATTGGCCCTGATTCATGGGCTGGTCGCGCAGAAGCGCCTGGCCAAGTTCTGGCTGGTGGGGTTGTACGTCACGATACTGCCGTTCATGCAGCTGATTTATCCGTTACTCGTGGTGATTGCCATTGTCGACGGCCTGATTGATTTTCGCGGACGTCTGGCGTCGAAAGATGCCGATGGCGCGAACGGTGAAGGTTAAAAGTTAGAGGATTTTCACATGCAACTGATCCTTCTGGAAAAAGTCGCCAACCTGGGCAACCTGGGCGACAAAGTAAACGTTAAGGCCGGCTACGGTCGTAACTACCTGCTGCCATACGGCAAAGCCACCGCTGCAACCGCTGCCAACCTGGCTGCGTTTGAAGAGCGTCGTGCCGAGCTGGAAAAAGCCGCAGCAGACAAGAAAGCCTCGGCTGAAACGCGCGCTGCCCAACTGGCTGAGCTGGAAGTGACTATCACTGCCACCGCCGGTGACGAAGGCAAGCTGTTCGGTTCGATCGGTACTCACGACATCGCTGATGCACTGACCGCCTCCGGCGTTGAAGTGCAGAAGAGCGAAGTTCGTCTGCCGAACGGCACCATCCGCAACGTAGGCGAATTCGACGTAGCCGTGCACCTGCACGCCGAAGTTGAAGCCACCGTACGCGTTGTCGTGGTAGCAGCTTAAGCAGCACCTAACTGACTGGCACCTCGTGTGCCAGGCGGTTAACATCGGGCACGATCCTGTTTACAGGTCGTGCCTTTTGTTTTTCTACAACCCCCAAATTCCAAGTGGCCATGAACGATATTTCAGCTCCTGAGCAATACGATCTGCAAACCGCTGCCCTGAAGGTGCCGCCGCACTCCATCGAGGCCGAACAGGCCGTGCTCGGTGGCTTGATGCTGGACAACAACGCCTGGGAGCGCGTGCTGGATCAAGTCTCGGACGGTGACTTCTATCGCCATGACCACCGCCTGATCTTCCGCGCCATCGCCAAACTGGCCGACCAGAACTCGCCGATCGACGTAGTGACACTGGCCGAGCAGTTGGACAAAGAGGGTCAAACCTCCCAAGTCGGCGGCCTGGGCTACCTCGGCGAGCTGGCGAAAAATACGCCCTCCGTCGCCAACATCAAGGCCTATGCCCAGATCGTTCGTGAGCGCGCCACCCTGCGCCAGTTGATCGGCATCAGCACCGAAATCGCCGACAGTGCCTTCAACCCCGAAGGCCGCACCGCTGCCGAGATCCTTGACGAGGCCGAACGCCAGATTTTCCAGATCGCCGAAGCGCGTCCGAAAACCGGCGGCCCGGTCAGCGTCAACGACCTGTTGACCAAGGCCATCGACCGCATCGACACGCTGTTCAATACCGACGCCGCCATTACGGGTATTTCCACCGGCTACACCGACCTCGACGAGAAGACCAGCGGCTTGCAGCCTTCTGACTTGATCATCGTCGCCGGCCGTCCGTCCATGGGTAAGACCACCTTTGCAATGAACCTGGTGGAAAACGCCGTGTTGCGCAGCGACAAGGCGGTACTGGTGTACTCCCTTGAGATGCCAGGTGAGTCGCTGATCATGCGTATGCTCTCGTCCCTCGGGCGAATCGACCAGACCAAGGTGCGTTCCGGCCAGCTGGAAGACGACGATTGGCCGCGCCTGACCTCGGCGGTCAACCTGCTCAACGATCGCAAGCTGTTTATCGATGACACCGCCGGCATCAGCCCGTCGGAAATGCGTGCGCGTACCCGCCGCCTGGTGCGTGAGCACGGCGAGATCGCGCTGATCATGATCGACTACCTGCAATTGATGCAGATCCCCGGCTCCAGCGGCGACAACCGTACCAACGAGATTTCCGAGATCTCGCGTTCCCTCAAGGCCCTGGCCAAGGAATTCAACTGTCCGGTGGTGGCGCTTTCCCAGCTCAACCGCTCTCTGGAACAGCGCCCGAACAAGCGCCCGGTGAACTCCGACTTGCGTGAATCCGGCGCGATCGAGCAGGACGCCGACGTGATCATGTTCGTGTACCGCGACGAGGTGTACCACCCCGAAACCGAACACAAGGGCATTGCCGAGATCATCATCGGCAAGCAGCGGAACGGCCCGATCGGCTTTATCCGGCTGGCGTTCATCGGTAAATACACACGCTTCGAGAACCTGGCGCCGGGTAGTTACAACTTTGATGACGACGAATAAGCTGCTCAGCGCGGAAAAATCGCTCTGATCGTTGCTTCGTCGTATTGGTAGTTCCAACGCAGCTCGGTGGCGGCGGGTATATCTTCAGTGGCGAACAGCGCGGTCAGAATCGCCTTTTCCTGAGGGTTTTGGCCGACCTGGGTCATTACCCAAAATTGCGCCGCCTCGGCGTTGTAACCGGTGGCCGCCTGCCTGACCGGCTGCCCGTTTTCATATTCAAAAATCGTATTGATTCTGGACAGGATGTTGTCTCCCGATAGCACGGGTTGCATGCTCGGGGCGTGGGGTGTGATTGGTTGCATGATTTTGATCTGCATCAAATAAGGGTCTTGCCGTGCTCGGGCAATCTGAAATGGCAACACCCCTCCACCATAAACACCCAGAGGCTCGCCTTTGCTGATCGGGCGTCTGCTGACCACGGTAGCCTCGCCGATCATGACGGCCTCCGGTGCAAATTTTTGATGAGCCGCGGTGAAGGTCACGAGCTCCAACTTGTCTTCATAAAGGCGTGCGACGTCTTCAAAACCTTCCCAGCGGATATAAGGCCGAAGTACGTCGCTCTTTCGCACCTCGCCAGTGCTCAACGATCTCGAGTGGCTTTGTATTTGTCTGATGCGCATGGGAAGGCCCTGTTCATCACGCAGCGGGTAGCGCCCATTGTTGGCGCGGTCGTAGAGGCGGCGGTGGTTCTGACTGTACTGATAGCCACGCATCGAGCGCATATACGCTGACTCAGCGGCGCTGTAGCGCGGTTCCACCGTACCCTCTGTAGCGGACTCATACTCGCTGGCAGAGGACTCGGCGGAGATGAAGTCATTGCTACCGGTATCCATGGATTCGTCCGGGGAGGACGGCAGTTCTTTCAGGCCTCCCAGCAGCGCACCGTTGACCGGATCTATTTCCCAGCCGCCGCCGGGTTTGCGGCGCACATAAGGCTGGTAAGCCCTGAATCGGCTGCGGGCGTCGATCAATCGCCAGTCTGATCCATCGGGTTTGATTTGAAAGTAAGCGCCCTGTTCCTGTACGTAATAACGATAGCTGCCGTCCGGTTGCGCGGGGCTTTGATAGGTCCCGTCAGCGCGCAGTGCCAAACCCTGGGGTGGGGCGGAGTCTGCGAAAAGCGGATCGAAAGGCCGACCCTCGCTGGCGACCGCTTGCGGGCGGTTGATCGCTGCACGCAAAGGTGGGGCTTTGACCTGCGACTGCGAGCAGGCTTTGCGCACGGCTTCACGCAAGTCTTTAGCCCCAGATTGCTTGAGCAGATTCTCGCGTTCGGTGTCGGACAATGTTTGATCAACGGCGTCAAAGAGCGTCGCCGGTTCGTGCAGGCGGTTTTTGGTTGCGCCGTCGTAGGTCGCGTAAAGGCCCCGCTCCATGACCAGAATGTGGTGGGTAGCAGCGCCTTTGTCGCCGATGCGGTACAGCAACTGGCCGTTGCTCTGGTTGACCTCGATCTGCCGAAACGGCGGCCAGCCGGGCAACTGCTCCAGACTATGCAATATCAGCGGCAGGCTGTCGGGATTGTTCATCGAGTCCAAATAGACGCCTTCGTAGGTCGCACGGTTGCGAGCATTGCCAACGTACTGCTCGGCTTCCCAGCGCTGCAAGGGGCTCAGCGTTTTTTCGCGGTGCAGACGGGCTCGCTCTTGTGGAGCCAGCACGGCAGCCATCTCCTCAAGATGGCTTTTCGAAAGCTCGGGAACGAGTGCGCGAATATCGGTTTGAATCGGGTCGTTTGTCTTGTCATTGATCGACTTGAGCCAAGTAAACAAGGGTTGATGCCGGGTCTGCGCAGTGGCCTGAAGGTTCCTCGCCAGGTTCTCCACTTTGGTCAGGTATGTCAGGTAGAGACTGGGCATCAGCCGGTTGAATTCGGATTGTGACAACTGTTGTTCCAAGGCGTGCAGCAGTTCGCCTTTTCTGAAGCGTGCTTCTGGGATCCGTATTTCAATCGGGCCGGTGCCCTGACTGATCAGCACGTTTTGCTGTTCATCGACGATTTTCAGCGTGCGATTCGTTGGCCAGTCACGCAGTGAACACACCAGGTAGAGCTGAATGAAAGGTGAGTGTGGCGTCACGCTCGTACCTTCGGCGCGGTTCAGATCGAAATCCTGGATTTCCTGTTGCAGGTTGAAGTGCTTGACGGTGGTACGCAGCGCCGGCGGGGGGCGTAGGACATCCTGATGGACCTCGCGCAGGGCAGTCGTGTCGACGCCGCCAATCAACAAAATCGGCTCGACCATGGGCTGCTTGATATTCGCGGCGTCGGGGCCCAGCCGTTTTATCAGCTTGAGGTCGTCCCAGTCCTGCGAGGTTTCGTGGGCATGGCGCCAGCCGCCAACACCGTTGCTGAGCAATGGCGGCTTGTAAGCTTGCGGGTCGGTAGGGTGAGGCAATTCCCACTGGCCGCCCTTAGCGGTTTGTTGTACGGCGTGAATGCCATCATCGATTTTTAGAAACTGCTGTTGTTTATGCCGGTAGATGCCCTGGCTATCGGCGGCAAGCCCCTCCGGAAGCGTCGTCGGGTGCAGGTAGGGGGCCAGGTCAGGTTTCCAGAGACGATAGCCTTTATTGCGCAAGTGGACTTTCACCAGCCCTGCGGTAAACCCCGTGGCTTTGATGGCGCCGGCCGTGACCACGGCCTGGGCGACGGTGTCCACCACATCCAGAAGGTCATTCAAGGCCTCGTCGCTGTCGCCGCGGCTCCAGGCGGCAAAACCGTTATAAACGCTATGAATCAGTTGGCCGGCCGTGACGACCAGCAACACTTCCCCGACGATGGGGATAAATGAAGCCGCGAACAACAGCAGTGACTGGCCCAAGTCTTTCCAGCGTTGCAAACGCTTTTGCCGGCTGAGGATATCGATATCGGCGGTGGAGACTGCCAGGATGCGCGCATCGTTTTTGATCTGTGCGATACGCTGACGGGCCATGGCCTGGAACACGTTGCCCTGGATGGGCGTGAGCGTCACCGGTTCATTCAGGCGGGCGCACGCGCAGACCACTGGCTTTCCGATCAGTTGCCCTTTGTCGATCCAGTCAATCCCTCCCTGCTTCAGGGCCAGCAACGTGCCTTGATGCTGCAAGGGGACCAGGCGATTGAAAAACACCAGGTACTCGGGATCGCTCAAGCGCGAAACCAATGTTTGCTCGACCTCGTGCAGTGAACGGTACGCAAGAAAGGGCGTAATCGGATCTTCCGGGACTTATAGCAGGTATTCGTTGACGTGCTTGCTTGCATGGATCATCAGCACATTGGGCAGCACCACACCACCGAGGGTCAGGTGGCTGCACGGCAGATCCACGTGATTGCCTGTCTGTTGCAGGCTCTGCAGGTGTGCGTAGAGTCGGGTGTTTAAATGCCCCTTCATATAACTGATGTTCAGTGCGACGCCGAAGGCCAGCCGGTCATTCTCACTGAACAAGCCAAGCACCGTTGCGGCGGTGCGCTTGCTGCCAGGCGTGGGGGCGGGTTCAAGCACGTCAGTCAGGTGTTTCAGGTACTTGCCACCGATATCCAGTTCGCGACACGCAGTGGCGAAATCCGTTGGTGCAAGCATGCTCAGTGTTCGGCCGCTTTCAGTAAGGTTATAAAGACCGGAGCCTTGTTCCATGCCCTCTTTTTCGGCTTCAGAGGCTTCAAAATTTTGCAGGGCTGCTTCCAGCAAGTTTTGTTCAGTGGTCCTCGCGTGGTTTTTTATCAGGCCCAGTAAATGACTGTTCTTCCATTCGCGCACTAACAGGGATGTTTCATCCTTCAGGAACAAGGAGAATTGTGTGTCGATGAGATCGCGTATCAATGGACGAGCGTAAGCTTCGGGGCTTTTCAGTTCGTCCATGAGCGCTTTGAGCGTGTGCCGGGCCTGGTTGCTGGCAATCAGTTGTCGACGCAATTGCTGGCGAGATTCCAACGACGCTTCGCTGAGCCAGTACGGCAATTGCGTGTCGATGAAGTCTTTGTGAAGGCTAAGGGTGGGTGTTGCAACCTGTGTGTCTGGGTGATTCATGAGTGGGCCATGCAGAGCAGTGATCGATCGTCGGTAGCCTACTCACGATTTTTTTGAACAATGCCTAGCCCGGTAGCCCCTGAGTGCGCTGAAAATAGAAACCCACCACCACCGTCGGAATTGGTCAAATTTTGTGCTATATTTCGCGCCCGCGATTTTTCATCTCAACACCGGTCACCGTCATGCAAACAGCCAAGCCGTTATTTGACTATCCCAAGTACTGGGCCGAATGTTTCGGCCCTGCACCATTCCTGCCGATGAGCAGGGAGGAGATGGATCAGCTTGGCTGGGATTCATGCGACATCATTATCGTCACCGGTGATGCCTACGTTGACCATCCGTCGTTCGGCATGGCGATCATCGGTCGGCTGCTGGAGTCCCAGGGCTTTCGCGTCGGGATCATTGCGCAGCCGAACTGGCAGTCCAAAGACGACTTCATGAAGCTTGGCGAGCCGAACCTGTTTTTCGGCGTCGCGGCCGGCAACATGGACTCGATGATCAACCGCTACACCGCCGACAAGAAAATCCGCTCCGACGACGCCTACACCCCTGGCGGCATGGCCGGCAAACGCCCGGACCGTGCGAGCCTGGTGTACAGCCAGCGTTGCAAGGAAGCCTACAAGAACGTGCCGATCGTGCTTGGCGGCATCGAAGCCTCGCTGCGCCGTATTGCCCACTACGACTACTGGCAGGACCGTGTGCGCAACTCGATCCTGATCGACGCCACCGCCGATATCCTGCTGTACGGCAACGCCGAGCGGGCCATCGTCGAAGTCGCCCAACGCCTGTCGTGGGGCCACAAGATCGAAGACATCACCGACGTGCGCGGTACTGCGTTCATTCGCCGTGACACGCCGGCGGGCTGGTACGAAGTGGACTCCACGCGCATCGACCGTCCGGGCAAGATCGACAAGATCATCAACCCGTACGTGAACACCCAGGACACCCAGGCCTGCGCCATCGAGCAGGAAAAGGGACCGGTCGATGATCCGGAAGAAGCCAAGGTCGTACAGATCCTGGCCAGCCCGCGCATGACCCGCGACAAGACCGTGATCCGCTTGCCGTCGGTGGAAAAAGTCCGCGGTGACGCGGTGCTCTACGCCCACGCCAACCGCGTGTTGCACCTGGAAACCAACCCAGGCAACGCCCGCGCCCTGGTGCAGAAGCACGGTGAAGTGGACGTGTGGTTCAACCCGCCACCCATTCCCATGACCACCGAAGAAATGGACTACGTGTTCGGCATGCCCTACGCGCGAGTCCCGCACCCGGTGTACGGCAAGGAGAAAATCCCGGCCTACGACATGATCCGTTTCTCGGTGAACATCATGCGCGGCTGCTTCGGCGGCTGCACTTTCTGCTCGATCACCGAGCACGAAGGCCGCATCATCCAGAACCGTTCCGAAGAGTCGATCATTCGCGAAATCGAAGAGATCCGTGACAAAGTGCCCGGGTTTACCGGCGTGATTTCCGACCTCGGCGGCCCGACCGCGAACATGTACCGCATCGCCTGCAAGAGCCCTGAGATCGAGTCGGCGTGTCGCAAGCCGTCGTGCGTGTTCCCCGGCATTTGCCCGAACCTGAACACCGACCACTCGTCGCTGATCCAGCTGTACCGCAGCGCCCGTGCATTGCCGGGTGTGAAGAAGATCCTGATCGCGTCCGGCCTGCGCTACGACCTCGCCGTGGAGTCGCCGGAATACGTCAAAGAGCTGGTCACCCACCACGTCGGTGGCTACCTCAAGATCGCCCCGGAACACACCGAGGAAGGTCCGCTCAACCAGATGATGAAACCGGGCATCGGCAGCTATGACAAGTTCAAGCGCATGTTCGAGAAGTACACCAAGGAAGCGGGCAAGGAGCAGTACCTGATCCCGTACTTCATCGCCGCCCACCCCGGCACCACCGATGAAGACATGATGAACCTGGCCCTGTGGCTCAAGGGCAACGGCTTCCGCGCCGACCAGGTGCAGGCGTTCTACCCGTCGCCGATGGCCACCGCCACCGCGATGTATCACTCGGGCAAGAACCCGCTGCGCAAGGTCACCTACAAGAGTGACGCGGTGACCATCGTCAAGAGCGAGGAGCAGCGCCGTCTGCACAAGGCGTTCCTGCGTTACCACGACCCGAAAGGCTGGCCGATGCTGCGTGAAGCACTGACCCGCATGGGCCGCGCCGACCTGATCGGGCCGGGCAAAGACCAATTGATCCCGCTGCATCAGCCGAGCACCGACAGCTACCAGAGCGCCCGTCGCAAGAACTCGACGCCGGCCGGCAGCCACAAGGTCGCCAAGGAAACGACGACCAAAATCCTCACCCAGCACACCGGCCTGCCACCCCGTGGCAGCGATGGCAGCAACCCGTGGGACAAGCGCGAACAAGCCAAGGCCGCCGCGCAGGCGCGTAACAAGCAGGCGGCCAAAGAGCGCAGCGATGCGGCCAAGGGCAAGGGCGGCAAGCCAGCGCGCAAGCCGGTTGTGCCGCGTTGATCGTCGCTTGAATATGCAGAACGCCAGCCTTGAGCTGGCGTTTTGCTGTGTGGCGAGTGGGTTGCCTGTTTGCTAATGTGGCGCCCATTAGATCGCTATCGGGGGCTTGCTCCCGATAGCGTCAGTCCAGTCACCACCCCCTTCAAGGAAGAGCACCCCAATGAGCAACCCCCTGCTCAATATCGGCATGGACTCCAACCGCTCCCAGTTCCTGGCGCGCCAGCGCATCGAAAGCCAGATCAACCTGCCGCGCCTGTTTGCGGCCATTGATGCCGATCCGGCCATCGTAGGGGCGGGCGTCGTGTATATCGATGCCGAGTTCAACGTGGTCACGCTGCGTGAGTTCCAGCCGATCTGCAGCATTGCCCCCAAACGCATTATTTTGCGTGAAGCGCAGAAGTACATTGCCCCGGCGCAGTTTGCGCAACAGGTCCAGGACAACCCTCGCGAATCGCGCCTGGTGGGAGAGGCGATCAACACGTCCCTGTCCTGCGCAGGCGCGATCATCGGTTGGATCGTCGTGCTCAGCGGTACCGTCGCCGTGCCGTTCACGGCGGGCGCCAGCAGCGTGATCACGGCCATCGGCTATACCGCCGCCACGGCCAGCACACTGCAGTGTTTTGCCAGTGGCTATCGCGTCAGCAATGAGATCAGTGACCCCTCCAAAAACGACAAGCTCGACAGCTCGGATTGGTATCAGTACACGATGATCGCGCTGGATGCGGCGTCGTTGATCGGGGTCGGCGCATCGACGTTGACCACGGTAAAGCTGGTGCGGATGAACCAGGCCGCCACGGGCAAAAGCGTGCGGGACGTATTGCGAGGCTTGACCCGGCAAGAGCGCGCCAAGCTCACGAAGGAGCTGCTCAGCATCCAGGACCCGCGCATGACCGCCAAAATGCTCAAGTTGAAGCAACTGTCCGGCGAGGCGACCAAGCGTTTCACCCCCGCCCAGGTCAAGCATGCAACGGTGACCCAGATACAGGATGCCCTGGGCGCGGCCATCGGATTCACCGGCAGTGCAATCTCGGGGAATGTGCGCACCATTGCCGTGGGACTGTATGAGGAAATGAGCAATGAATGAGCTACCCGGTATTCGCAGTTTTCTGGCGCAGTACTTTCCGGTCTTCATGGGCGCGATTTTCGCGGCGGTGTTCAGCCTGGTGTTTGCGGTGCCACTGATTTTCGACAGTTATTTCCCGCGCTTGCCGATGGACGACAACCTCAAATATTCCTTTCTGGGTGGCCTCGCGCTGACGTGGGGCATCGTGCAGTGCAATTTCATGATCGCGCGCGGGCGGCCGCAATGGGTATGGCCGCTGGTGATATTGCTTGCGCTCTGTGTTCTGGTGGTGCTGCCCACCATCGCGTTTGGTCCGCATCCGCTTTCCTATGGCTTGAGCCTGCTGTTCCCGCTGCTGGGGTTGCTGCTGCTCAACAGTAAACGTCACCGCGAAATGCGCCAGAAACTCGTTGAAGTGAGGCGGCTGCGCCAAGCCATCATCGCAACACACAAAGCACGCTAGGTGGGTAGATTCGCCACCCTGCGCCACAAATATGTGCAGCTCTTGCACCACGGTACGTACATTGGCGCCGTTTTGGTGCTCTACTGCACCGGGTCTTACGATAAAGCGCAATGACCTCCGCTCTGGCATAAGTCTTGCGCACGTTGTGTCCATGCCCTGGCTCGCAGGAGGCCGCCGTGTCGATTCATGTCGCGTTGCACCACGTTACGCATTACCGCTACGACCGCGCTGTTGAACTCGGCCCACAGATCGTGCGTTTACGCCCGGCGGCCCATAGCCGTACGCGGATTTTGTCCTACGCACTCAAAGTGCTGCCCGAACAGCACTTCATCAATTGGCAGCAAGACCCCCAGGGCAATTACCTGGCGCGCCTGGTGTTTCCGGAAAAGACCGATGAACTGCGTATCGAAGTCGACCTGGTCGCCGAGATGGCGGTGTTCAACCCGTTCGACTTTTTCCTCGAGCCCTACGCCGAGAAAATCCCCTTCAGCTACGCCGCCGATGAGCAGCGCGAGCTGGCGCCGTACCTGGAAACCCTGCCGCTGACGCCTAAATTCGCCGCCTACCTGGCCGGTATCGACCGTACGCCGTTGCCCGCCGTGGATTTCCTGGTGGGTCTCAACCAGCGCCTGGCCGCCGATATCGGCTACTTGATCCGCATGGAGCCGGGCGTGCAAACCCCGGAGTTCACGCTGGAAAACGCCTCCGGCTCGTGCCGCGATTCGGCGTGGTTGCTGGTGCAACTGTTGCGCAACCTGGGCTTGGCGGCGCGGTTTGTGTCCGGCTACTTGATTCAGCTGACCGCCGACGTCAAAGCCCTCGACGGCCCATCCGGCACTGAGGTGGACTTCACCGACCTGCACGCCTGGTGCGAAGTGTATTTGCCCGGCGCCGGCTGGATCGGCCTGGACGCCACGTCCGGCTTGTTTGCCGGTGAAGGGCATATCCCGTTGGCCTGTAGTCCTGACCCATCGTCCGCCGCACCGATCAGTGGGCTGGTGGAACCGTGCGAGTGCGAATTTACTCACGAAATGTCGGTGGAGCGGATCTGGGAAGCCCCTCGGGTGACCAAGCCCTACACCGAGGAACAATGGCTGGCGATCCAGGCCCTGGGCCGACAGATCGATGGCGACCTGCTCAAGGACGACGTACGCCTGACCATGGGCGGCGAACCGACCTTCGTGTCCATCGACGACCCCGACGGCGCCGAGTGGAACACCGCCGCCCTCGGCCCGGACAAGCGTCGCCTGTCGGCCGAGCTGTTCCAGCGCATGCGCCAGCACTATGCGCCCAAGGGCCTGGTGCATTTCGGCCAGGGCAAGTGGTACCCCGGCGAACAACTGCCGCGTTGGTCGCTCAACTGCTATTGGCGCCGCGACGGCGTGCCGATCTGGCACAACAGCGCGTTGATCGCCGATGAACAGCAGGACTACGGCGCCGATGGCGTGATGGCCGGGCGTTTCCTGGCCAGCGTCGCCGAGCGCCTCAAGCTGCCGGCGCGCTTTGTATTCCCCGCGTTCGAAGATAATTTCTACTACCTGTGGCGTGAAGGCGCGCTGGCGCAAAACGTCACCGCCCAGGACCCGCGCCTGAGCGACGATCTGGAGCGCGCGCGCCTGCGCAAAGTATTCAGCCAGGGCCTGGATAAGGTCATCGGCCAGGTACTGCCGCTGGCGCGCACGGCGGCCAATGACCGTTGGCAAAGCGGCCGCTGGTACCTGCGCGACAACCACTGCCGCCTGGTGCCGGGAGATTCGCCGCTGGGCTATCGCCTGCCGCTGGCCTCGCAACCGTGGGTGACGGCGGCGGAATATCCGTTCGTGCACCCCACCGACCCGAATCAGGAGCAGCCGGAGCTGCCCACCACCGCGCAACTGCAAAGCCACGGTGAGCCTGCTCCCAGTGAAGACCGCGTGCCGCAGGTGGACGAATCCGCCGATTGGCTGACCCGTACCGCGTTGTGCGCCGAAACACGTGAGGGCCGGCTGTACTTGTTCATGCCGCCTCTGGAGCGCGTTGAGGATTACCTGGAACTGGTGGCCGCCATTGAGGCCACCGCCGAAGAGTTGCATTGCCCGGTGTTGCTGGAAGGCTATGAGCCGCCGTTCGATATGCGCCTGAGCAACTTCCGGATTACCCCGGACCCAGGTGTGATCGAGGTCAACGTGCAGCCGTCCGCGACCTGGGACGAGTTGGTCGAGCGCACCGAATTCCTCTACGAAGAGGCCCGGCAAACCCGCCTGACCACTGAAAAATTCATGATCGACGGGCGCCACACCGGTACCGGTGGCGGTAACCACTTTGTGCTCGGGGGCGCCACGCCGAAGGATTCGCCGTTTCTGCGTCGCCCCGACTTGCTGCGCAGTTTGATCAGCTACTGGCATAACCACCCATCGCTGTCCTACCTGTTTTCCGGCCTGTTTATCGGCCCGACCTCCCAGGCGCCACGGGTGGATGAAGCACGTAACGATGCGTTATATGAGCTGGAAATCGCCTTCGCACAGATGCCCGCCCCCGGCGAAGAATGCCCGCCGTGGCTGGTAGACCGCCTGTTGCGCAACCTGCTGATCGACGTGACGGGCAACACCCATCGCGCCGAATTCTGCATCGACAAGCTCTACTCGCCCGACGGTGCCACAGGCCGCCTGGGCCTGCTGGAGCTGCGCGCCTTTGAAATGCCGCCCCACGCGCGTATGAGCCTGACCCAGCAACTGCTGCTGCGGGCGCTGGTCGCGCGTTTCTGGCGTGAACCCTATGCACCGCCAAAACTGGCGCGCTGGGGCACCGAACTGCATGACCGCTTCCTGCTGCCGCACTTTATCGAGCAGGATTTCGCCGACGTCATCGTCGAACTCAACGCCGCCGGCTACCCGCTGCGCGCAGAATGGTTTGCCGCGCACCTGGAGTTCCGTTTCCCCAAGGTGGGCGACTACGCCGTCAACGGTATCGAACTGGAACTGCGCCAGGCTTTGGAGCCTTGGCATGTACTGGGCGAGGAGGGCGCGGTGGGCGGTACCGTGCGGTATGTGGACTCGTCGCTGGAACGCTTGCAAGTCAAACTCAGCGGCCTGCCGCCGCAGCGCTACCTGCTGACCTGCAACGGCATTGCAGTGCCGCTGCAACCGACCGGTCGCGTGGGTGAGTTTGTCGCCGGTGTGCGCTACCGCGCGTGGCAACCGGCCAACTGCCTGCAACCGACCATTGCGGTGCACGCGCCGTTGGTGTTCGACCTGCTGGACACCTGGATGCAACGTTCGCTGGGCGGCTGTCAGTACCACGTGGCGCATCCGGGCGGGCGCAACTACGACAGCTTGCCGGTGAACGCCAACGGCGCTGAGAGCCGGCGGCAGGAGCGGTTTTTCCGCTTGGGGCATACGCCTGGAAAACTGCCGGTGCCAAACCTGGAGATTAATGACGAGCTGCCGATGACTCTGGATCTACGACGTTTCTCCAATAAAAAAGACTGAATGCGATTTCACTGGGCCCCTGGGCTTTTGTGGTGAGCGAGCTTGCCTCGCGCGGGGCAAGCCCGCTCAACACAAAAGCCCGGCGACCACAGGGGATTTGCAGTGTTTGTTGAGTTAATCTGAGCCCCTTTGCCTCTGCCGAGCGTTCCATGTCCGACTTGCTCGACCGTTACCCGCTGACCACGGGGACTTATCACGAACTGCTGGACGACAGCGGCGCCGTGCGTGCCCATTGGCGGCGCCTGCTCGATCACCTGCAGCGCAGCACCCCGGCGCAACTGGCCCAGCGCCAGGCGCTGCTGACGCGGCAGATCCAGGAAAACGGCGTGACCTACAACGTCTACGCCGACCCCAAGGGCGCCGACCGCCCGTGGGAGCTGGATTTGCTGCCCCACGTGCTGGCCGCCGATGAATGGCAGCAGTTGTCCGCCGGGATCGCCCAGCGTGCGCGCCTGCTCAATGCCGTGCTCGCCGATCTCTATGGCCCGCAGCGCCTGATCAAGGAAGGCTTGCTGCCGGCGGAACTGGTGTTCGGGCATAACAATTTCCTGTGGCCGTGCCAGGGCATCCAACCGCCCGACGGTACTTTTCTGCACCTGTACGCCGTGGACCTGGCGCGCACCCCGGATGGTCGTTGGTGGGTCACCGCCGACCGCACCCAGGCGCCGTCGGGCGCCGGTTATGCGCTGGAAAACCGTACCATCGTGTCCCGTGCCTTCCCGGACCTGTACCGCGACTTGCAGGTGCAGCACCTCACCGGGTTCTTTCGCACACTCCAGGAAACCCTGGCCCGCCAGGCGCCGAGCGACAACCAGCCGCCGCTGATCGTGCTGCTCACCCCTGGCCGCTTCAACGAAAGCTACTTCGAACACCTCTACCTCGCCCGCCAGCTCGGCTACCCACTGGTGGAGGGCGGCGACCTGACCGTGCGCGACAGCACCGTATTCCTCAAGACCCTCAGCGGCCTGCGCCGGGTGCACGCGATCATGCGGCGCCTGGACGACGATTTCTGCGACCCG
Organism: Pseudomonas sp. FP597; assembly: GCF_030687435.1. NCBI lineage: Bacteria > Pseudomonadati > Pseudomonadota > Gammaproteobacteria > Pseudomonadales > Pseudomonadaceae > Pseudomonas > Pseudomonas sp. FP597. The sequence goes on from NZ_CP117432.1 coordinate 664,985, forward strand.
CTGGAGCTGCGCACCGACTCGGCCCTGGGCGTGCCCGGCCTGCTCGATGCCGTGCGCCAGGGCAATGTGCTGGTAGCCAATGCCCTGGGCAGCGGCGTGCTGGAGTCCCCGGGCCTGCTGGGCTTTCTGCCCAAGATCAATGAATTCCTGTTCGGTGAAGCACTGATCCTGCCGTCCATCGCCACCTGGTGGTGCGGTGAAGCGCCGGTGCTCGCCGAAGCCCTGGAGAAACTGCCTGAGCTGCTGATCAAGCCGGCATTCCCGTCGCAGAGTTTCGCCCCGGTGTTTGGCCGCGATTTGAACGATGAGCAACGCCAGGCCCTGGCCGAACGCATGCGTGCGCGGCCCTACGCCTACGTCGCCCAGGAATTGGCGCAACTGTCCCAGGCGCCGGTGTGGCACACCGTGGATGACCACCTGCAACACCGCGCCATCGGCATGCGCGTGTACGCCGTGGCCAGCGCCGAGGGCTACCGCGTGCTGCCCGGCGGCCTGACCCGCGTGGCGGCCGAGGCCGATGCCGAAGTGGTGTCGATGCAACGCGGTGGCGCAAGCAAAGACACCTGGGTGCTCGGCGAACGCGCACCGGGCAGCGAGCAGTGGCGCGCGCAGCGCACGATTGGTGCCCATGACCTGGTGCGCCGCGATCCTTATCTGCCGTCGCGCGTGGTAGAGAACCTGTTCTGGTTCGGCCGTTATTGCGAGCGCTGTGATGACAGCGCACGTTGGCTGCGTATCGTGCTGGCGCGCTATGTCGATGGTGACGACCCATTGGCGTTGCAGGCGGCGGTGGAGTTGGGTGAAAACCTGCGTCTGTTGCCGGAGGAAGACGAGCTGCCCGAACGCCTGATGGCGGCGTTGCTCGGCGATGACTGGCCGCAAAGCCTGCGCGCCAACCTGCAGCGCTTGCAATGGGCGGCGTCCCAGGTGCGGGGCAAGTTGTCCCGAGAGAACTGGCAGGCCCTGGTCGAGCTGCAACGCGAAGCCATGGAGCTGGAGCGTGAAAGCCCGGACTTTGGCGAGTTGCTGGATTTCCTCAACCGCCTGGTGATGTCCCTCGCGGCGTTGTCCGGCTTTGCCCTGGACGACATGACCCGCGACGAAGGCTGGCGTTTCCTGATGATGGGCCGGCGTATCGAGCGCCTGCAATTTCTGAGCGGCAGCCTCGCGGCGTTCCTGCGCGGCGTGGCGGTATTCGATCAGGCGGGGCTGGACTGGTTGCTGGAGCTGGGCAACAGCAGCATCACCTATCGCTCGCGCTACCTGGCGGTGCCGCAGTTGATTCCGGTGCTCGACCTGTTGCTGCTCGACGAGCAGAACCCCCATGCGGTGCTGTTCCAGCTCAAGCTGGTGAGCCGTACCCTGCGTCGTCTCAACGATGACTTCGGCGTGCCCCGCGAGACTGGCCTGGCGCCCTTGGTGGAGCGCCTGGCGCGTTTCGACCTGGGTTGCCTGGAGAACGGACTGTTCGGCGAAACCAGCGTGCGTGCCGCACTGGATGGCCTGGCCGACCTGCTGCAAGCGGTGGCCGATGAAAGCGGGCAAGTGTCGGATCGCCTGGCGCTGCGCCATTTTGCCCACGTGGATGATGTCAGCCAGCAAACGGTGTCGGTGTAATGAGCGCGCGCTACCAGATTTTTCACGATACCCATTACCACTACGACAGCCCGGTGTCCCTGGCCCAGCAGCTGGCGCATTTGTGGCCACGGCCATGTGCCTGGCAGCGCTGCACCTCGCAACAGCTGGAGATCAGCCCGCAGCCATCGTCGCGACGCGATGAGCTGGATGTGTTCGGCAACCCGATCACGCGCCTGGCCTTCGAGCGGCCCCACGATGAGTTGTTGGTCAATGCCGGGTTGACCGTGGAAGTGCTGGCACGGCCGCTGCTGGACTTCCAACAGTCGCCGCCCTGGGACCGGACGCGAGACAGCCTGACCTACAGCAGCCAGGCAATGACCCCTGAGCGGATCGAAGCGTGCCGCTATCGCTTCGAATCCCCCTACGTGCACCTGAAGAAAACCTTCGTCGAGTTCTCCGAAAGTTGTTTCCCGCCCGGCGAGCCGTTGTTGCTTGGCGTGCAGGCACTGATGGAAAAAATCTTCAGTGAATTTACCTTTGATGCCGAAGCCACCCAAGTCGCCACGCCGTTGGTGGAAGTGCTGGAACGCCGCCGCGGCGTGTGCCAGGACTTCGCCCACCTGATGCTCGCCTGCCTGCGTTCGCGAGGCCTGGCGGCGCGTTATATCAGCGGCTACCTGCTCACCCAGCCACCGCCCGGCCAGCCACGACTGATCGGCGCCGATGCGTCCCATGCGTGGGTTTCGGTGTTTTGCCCGGTGGCGGGCTGGGTGGATTTTGACCCGACGAACAACGTACAGCCGGCACTGGAGCACATCACCCTGGCCTGGGGCCGGGATTTTTCCGATGTGTCGCCGTTGCGGGGGGTGATTCTGGGGGGAGGGAGCCATGACCCGGAAGTGCGGGTGACGGTGATGCCGCTGGAGTAGCGGTGGATTGTGGTGAGCAGGGCGCGCCTGCTCACCACAAAGGAAATTATTCAGCCGGATCTTTTGGTGCTTCAGTCTCGTCGCTCGTTTCTTCTGCGTCGACGTCCGGGTTCAGTGCGCCGGCTTCTTCATCGGCAGCGGCTTTCTTGCGTTGCAGCTTTTCCTCTTTCTTCTGTTCCTTGGCCAGGTCTCTCTGACGTTTGGCGAAGGAGTAATTGGGTTTGGCCATGGGCGATCCTCTAGGGTCGAAGGTGAGGGTGGCGGCGCGCGGCTGCCTTGGGTCGCTATGGTAGCAGCTTAGCAGCGCGCTTGGCCTTCACTTACCGCAGGCATACGCGGCCAACAGGCCGTTGAAGAATTGATTGAAGGGCATGGCTCGGGCTCCAGTGGGTGATGGGGCCGATCATAGGCGGGTGCTGCGACTTTGGCTGGTAGATTGTGTTGATAAGTCTGATAGCCTAAAGTTGTATACAATTTGTTGATTCAGATCATAAGAACTCAAGCCCGTATGAGGCACCCTTACCGCAATCCGCGTTTTTAAACCCTGCCTTGGAGATTCACATGTTTGCGAAAATCTTTGCTGTTTCCCTGCTGACTCTGGCGAGTGGCCAGTTGCTTGCTGCAGAGTGCAAGGTCACCGTCGACTCCACTGACCAGATGTCCTTTAACACCAAAGCCATTGAAATCGACAAAAGCTGCAAGACGTTCACCGTTGAGCTGACTCACTCCGGCAGCTTGCCGAAAAATGTCATGGGGCATAACTGGGTGCTGACCAGCGCTGCCGACATGCAGCCTGTGGCCACTGACGGCATGGCCGCCGGTATCGACAAGAACTACCTGAAAGAAGGTGACGCCCGCATCATCGCCCACACCAAGATCATCGGTGCCGGCGAGAAAGATTCGGTGACCTTCGATGTAGCGAAACTGGCCGCCGGGACGGACTATGCGTTCTTCTGCTCGTTCCCAGGCCACATCTCGATGATGAAAGGCACTGTGGTCGTCAAATAAGACCGCGTTATCGTTTATCGGGGGCAAGCCCCCTCCCACATTCGACCGCATTCACATGCTGGAACTCGGCCAAGTGTGGGAGGGGGCTTGCCCCCGATAGCTATCTGACAGTCACTGCAAAGCTGTCTGACTCACCTCACGGCGCAAACGGCATCACCCGCTTGTGCTCGGTCTTGCGATACGTGTCGCAAATGATCCTGAACGCTTCCTCACGCACCGGTTCACCCTGCAAGAACGCATCGATCTCGGCATAAGTCACGCCATGTGACGCTTCGTCCGGCTTTCCCGGCGACAGGTCTTCGAGGTCGGCCGTCGGCACCTTCTCCACCAACGACTCCGGCGCGCCAAAGTGGCGTGCGATTGCGCGCACCTGGTTCTTCACCAGCCCGCTCAGGGGCGCCAGGTCGCACGCGCCATCACCGAACTTGGTGAAAAAACCCATCACCGCTTCCGCCGCATGATCAGTCCCGATCACCAGCCCACCGGCGGCGCCGGCAATGGTGTACTGCGCCACCATGCGCATGCGCGCCTTGGTGTTGCCCAGCACGAAGTCACGGGACACTGCGGCCTTGCCTTCAAACGCCGCCACTTCATTGGCCAGGGATTTCACCGCCGGGCCGATATTCACGGTGTGACGCTCGTCCGGGTCGATAAAGTCCACCGAGGCCTGGGCGTCGATTTCGTCGAACTGGGTTTCGTAGGGCAGGCGCACGGCGATGAATTTATACGCCGCATCACCGGTACGGGCGCGCAGTTCCTGCATGGCGCGCTGGGCCAACAGGCCGGCGGTGAGGGAGTCGACACCGCCGCTGATGCCCAGTACCAGGGCCTTGAGGCCCGAATTGCGCAGGCAGTCCTGGATAAAGGTCACGCGCCGGGCCACCTCGGCTTCAAGGGCGGCCTGGTCTTTGAATGGCGCTTGCACCTTGAGCTGCTGCGCAATCTCACGCTGTACGGCTTGCATGATTCACTCCTTGCTGGAAATGGCAGGTACTTTGAAAACGTGACGTAAATAGGCGACAAAATTCGGGTCGGTGCAGTGGGTCTTGCCCGCTTCATCAGAGATTTTCGCGACGGGCTGGCCATTGCAGGCGGTCATTTTAAGCACGATGCTCATCGGTTCCACCCCTGGAATATCGCAGGTCAGGTTGGTGCCGATGCCGAAGCTCACATTAATGCGGCCACGCAACGCGCGGAAAATCTCCAGGGCCTTGGGCAACGACAGGCTGTCGGAAAACACCAACGTCTTGCTCATTGGTTCGATACCGAGCTTGTGGTAATGGGCGATGGCTTTTTCGGCCCACTGCACCGGGTCGCCGGAGTCGTGGCGCAGGCCGTCGAACAGCTTGGCGAAGTACAAGTCGAAATCGCCGAGGAACGCATCGGTGGTGATGCAATCGGTCAGGGCGATGCCCAGCAGGCCACGGTATTCGCGGACCCAGCAGTCGAGGGCGGCGATCTGGCTGTCGATCAGGCGCGGGCCGAGTTGCTGGTGGGCCATGATCCACTCATGGGCCATGGTGCCCAGGGGTTTCATGTTCAGCTCGCGGGCCAGGTGTACGTTGCTGGTGCCGACAAAGCGCCCGGGGAAGTCGTGCTTGAGCACATTGACCACCTCCTCCTGCACCCGGTACGAAAAGCGCCGGCGCGTGCCGAAGTCGGCCACTTGCAGTTCCGATAGTTCATCGCTGCCGGCATTCGCGGTCAGCCAGTCGAACTTGCGGTACAACTGCTCGCGGGCCTGTTCGAGGATCACGGTCTGGTAGCGGTAGCGGTTGCGCACTTCGCTGACGATGGCCAGCAGCGGTACTTCGAACAGGATCACATGCAGCCACGGCCCACGCAGGCGGATAAACAGCTCGCCGTTCTCGATGCCGGTCTGCACATAGCGCAGGTTGAAGCGAAACAGCCCCAGAAAGCGCAGAAAATCCGGCTTCATAAAACTGATGCGTTCCAGGAACCCCAGCTGGTCCGGGCTCAGGCTCAGCTCGGCGAGGCGCTCGATCTGGTAGCGGATCTCCGCCAGGTACGGGCGCAGGTCTTCGCTGTTACGGCAACGAAACTCCCATTCAACTTCCACGTTGGGGTAGTTGTGCAGCACCGCCTGCATCATGGTCAGCTTGTAGAAGTCGGTGTCGAGCAGGTTCTGCACGATGCGATCGGCAAACACACTCTCGCTCATAACGGGAATCTCCAGACGGGTCGGCGATGGCGCCGGCCTTTACGCGCAATTGAGGAAGGTGGCTAGTGGCGCATAGACCTGTGGGTTTTTGCCAGTGATTTTTTCGCCAAAGCTACTGACGCTATCGGGCACTAAATAACCTGAGCCATCATCCACTTCACAAAATCGCGCACCTTGGGCACTTCCGCCGAATGCTCCGGATACGCCAGGTAGTAGGCATCCTGGCTCGGCATCGCATGCTGCCAAGGGATCACCAACTTGCCGTCGGCCAGTTCTTCTTCCACCAGGAAGCGCGGCAGCAGCGCCACGCCACACCCCACCTGTGCCGCACGAATGCACATATAGAACGTATCGAAACGCGGCCCATGGTAGCTGTGTTCGGTCTGGTAACCCTGGCTGGCGAACCAGTCGTGCCAGCCCTGGGGGCGCGAGGCGTTTTGCAGCAACACCAACTCGCTCAGCTGCGTGGGGTCCGTCAGCGGCTTGGCCGGCAGGCTTTCCGGTGCGCACACCGGCACCAGTTCTTCGCTGAACAGCTTCAAGCTCTCGGTGCCGGGGCGTGACCCCTGGCCAAAATAGAAGGCCAGGTCGGCCTTGCCCTGCAGCAATTCGTCCGGTTCCTGCTCGTTACACAGGTCCAGGTGGATCTGTGGGTGGCGCAGGCGCCAGCCCTTGAGCCGCGGCACCAGCCAGCGTGCGCCGAAGGTGTAGGGCGTGGACACGCGCAGCACTTCGGTTTCGCCGCCGTAGGAGCGCAGGTAATGGGTGGACATCTCCACCTGGGTGAGGATCTTGCGCACTTCCACCAGGTACAAATCGCCCGCCGGAGTCATTTGCAGGCGGCGACGCACGCGGCGAAACAACAGGTGTTGCAGCAACTCCTCCAACTGCGCCACTTGTTTGCTCACCGCGCTCTGCGTGAGGTTCAGCTCCTCGGCGGCGCGGGTGAAGCTCAGGTGGCGGGTGGCGGCTTCGAAACACTGCAGGGCGGTGATCGAGGGCAAATGTCTTTTGTTCAGCACGGCGTGCCTCTTTTTATGCTTTGCATGAATAAACGGAATGATATCTCGCCTAATCGTCGTTTGTTGGCAAGTCTTGGGCCAGCTACAAATAAGGTCTGGATCGCCGTGCGTGTTGCGGCGCGATTTTTTGTACGCAGATTTGAAGGAGTGACCCATGGTTGCCGCATTGCTTGATCGTCTCGGGGTAAACCCGGCCCTGTACCAGGCGGGTAAACAGCCCGTGCATTCGCCGATTGACGGCAGCCGGATCGGCAGCGTGCACTGGGAAGGCGCCGCCGAGGTGGAGCAACAGGTCAGTCGCGCCGAGCATGCATTCGAGGCCTGGCGCAAAGTGCCGGCCCCACGTCGTGGCGAGTTGGTACGGCAATTGGGCGACATGCTGCGTGAATACAAGGCCGACCTGGGCGAGCTGGTGTCCTGGGAAGCCGGCAAGATCACCCAGGAAGGTCTGGGTGAAGTACAGGAAATGATCGACATCTGCGACTTCGCCGTCGGCCTGTCGCGCCAGTTGTACGGCTTGACCATCGCCTCCGAGCGCCCGGGCCACCACATGCGTGAAACCTGGCACCCGCTGGGCGTGGTCGGCGTGATCAGCGCCTTCAACTTCCCGGTCGCGGTGTGGGCGTGGAACACCGCCCTGGCCCTGGTGTGCGGCAACGCCGTGATCTGGAAACCGTCGGAAAAGACCCCGCTCACCGCCCTGGCGTGCCAGGCGCTGTTCGAGCGCGTGCTGAAGAACTTTAACGATGCCCCGCAGTACCTCAGTCAGGTGATCATTGGTGGTCGCGATGCCGGCGCTGCGCTGGTGGATGACCCACGCGTAGCGTTGATCAGCGCCACCGGCAGCACCCGCATGGGCCGCGAAGTCGCACCGAAAGTCGCCGCGCGTTTCGCCCGCAGCATCCTCGAACTGGGCGGCAACAACGCGATGATCCTCGGCCCAAGCGCCGACCTGGACATGGCCGTACGCGCCATTCTGTTCAGCGCCGTCGGCACCGCCGGCCAGCGCTGCACCACCTTGCGCCGCCTGATCGCCCATGAGTCGGTCAAGGAAGAAATCGTCACGCGCCTCAAGGCGGCCTACGCCAAAGTGCGCATCGGCCACCCGCTGGAAGGCAACCTGATCGGCCCGCTGATCGACAAACACGGCTTCGACAACATGCAGGACGCCCTGGCGCAAGCCTTGAGCGAAGGCGGCAAGGTGTTCGGCGGCAAGCGCCAACTGGAAGACACCTTCCCCAATGCCTACTACGTGTCGCCGGCGATTGTGGAAATGCCCGAGCAAAGCGACGTGGTGTGTACCGAGACCTTCGCGCCGATCCTGTACGTGGTCGGCTACACCGACTTCGCCGAAGCCCTGCGCCTGAACAACGCTGTACCGCAAGGCTTGTCATCGTGCATCTTCACCACGGATGTGCGTGAAGCCGAGCAGTTCATGTCGGCGGTGGGCAGTGATTGCGGCATCGCCAACGTCAATATCGGCCCGAGTGGCGCGGAAATCGGCGGCGCGTTTGGCGGTGAGAAAGATACCGGCGGCGGGCGTGAGTCGGGCTCGGATGCGTGGCGTGGGTATATGCGTCGGCAGACCAATACCGTGAATTACTCGTTGGAGTTGCCGCTGGCGCAGGGCATCACTTTCGACTGATCCCTCAAGTCGGAGTGAGATCAAAATGTGGGAGGGGCGGTGCGACGATTCGACTTGCTCCCTCTCACATACGATCGCATTACACATCAGGATTGTTGTTTGTTGGGTCTCATCGGAGTCTGGCAATGGCACTACGCGAAACATGTTTGTGGGAACATCTTACCCCCAGCCGGCCGGACCGTACCGCGCTCAAGGGTGAGGTCAACGTGGATGTGTGCGTGATCGGCGCCGGCATCACCGGTTTGTCGGCGGCCATTCATTTGCTGGAACAGGGTAAAAGCGTCGCCGTGCTCGAAGCCCATCGCACCGGCCATGGTGGCTCGGGGCGCAACGTCGGGCTGGTGAACGCCGGGCTGTGGATCCCGCCGGATGACATCGAAGCCGGTTTCGGCGAAGCGGTGGGCAGCCAGCTCAACCGCATGTTGGGCGCGGCGCCGTCGTTGGTGTTCAGCCTGATCGACAAGTACAACATCGATTGCCAATTGCGCCGCGAGGGCACGTTGCACATGGCGCACAACGCCCGTGGCGAGGCGGATTTGCGCAGCCGTGAAGAACAATGGAAACGCCGTGGCGCACCGGTGGAACTGCTCACCGGCCAGGCCTGCGAGCAGGCCACCGGCACGAAAAAGATCGCCGCCGCCTTGCTGGATCGACGTGCGGGCACGTTGAATCCAATGGCCTACACCTCGGGGCTGGCCACGGCCGCCGTCGGCCTTGGCGGGCAACTGTTCGACCATTCCCCCGTCACTCAACTCGAACGCCAGGGTTCGAACTGGTCGGTGCAGACTGCCCAGGGGGCAGTGCGGGCCGCACAGGTAGTCATCGCTTCCAACGCCTACACCGAAGGCGAATGGACCGACCTGCGGCGTAACTTTTTCCCCGGTTATTACTATCAGGTCGCGTCGGCACCGCTGACCGACGACGCCGCCAGACAAATCCTGCCTGGCGGCCAGGGATCGTGGGACACGCGTCAGGTATTGAGCAGCATCCGCCGCGACGCCGATGGTCGTTTGTTGCTCGGCAGCCTGGGCAACGGCAACCAGAAGCCGGCCTGGTTCCTCAAGGCGTGGGCCGATCGGGTGCAGCAGCACTATTTCCCGTATCTCAAATCGGTGCAGTGGGAATACACCTGGACCGGTTGCATTGCCTTCACCCCCGATCACTTGATGCGTCTGTTCGAGCCGGCGCCGGGCCTTGTGGCGGTCACCGGTTATAACGGGCGGGGCGTGACCACCGGCAGTGTGGTCGGCAAGGCGTTTGCCGACTATCTGTGTCACCAGAATCCCCAGGCGTTGCCGATTCCGTTCGCGCCCATGCAACCTTTGGCCGGCGTGGGTCTGCGTAGCTGTTTGTATGAGGCGGGATTCTCGCTGTATCACGCCGGGCAATGCCTGCGAATCGTGATCTGATCAGCGAAATACCGCGCAAAAGACCGCATCCCGTGCGCGGGCGCCTAATCTGTATTGGTGCAAGTCGTAGCAGTCGCGCACTGTAAATGTGCAGTTCCGTTACGCATGTTGTAACAAGTGCAGGAACAGTCGTTTATGCATCCGGTTGCAGGTGCGACCCGCAAGGGTTGTACTTTTTATGGCTGCCGGTTGCACCTCTGTGAGCTAGAGGGTTGCACGTACTGGCAAGCGGCAGCGAAACGCCTGTAATAACAATGACACCGTGTCTTTTTGAAGAATAAAAACGTACTGGCACGACGCTTGCTCTGAGCTTTCGGTGAAAGGTTTGAATGCAAGTTGTCGTGCCAAAAATCAAAAATATCGGAGCACCACTCATGTCCCAGACGTTTTACAAGAAAGGTTTTCTGGCCCTCGCCGTTGCAGCGGCGCTGGGTGTTTCTACGTTTGTTCAAGCTGATGTGAAGATTGGCGTGGCGGGGCCCATGACGGGCGCCAACGCGTCGTTCGGTGAGCAGTACATGAAGGGTGCCCAGGCGGCAGCCGAAGTCATCAACAAGGCCGGCGGCATCAACGGTGAGAAAGTCGTGCTGGTGGCCGGCGACGACGCCTGCGAACCCAAGCAGGCCGTGGCCGTGGCCAACCGTCTGGCCGACCAGGACAAAGTGATCGGCGTGGTCGGGCACTTCTGCTCGTCCAACACCATCCCGGCCTCCGAGGTCTACGACGAGGCGGGCATCATCGCGATCACCCCAGGCTCCACCAACCCACAAGTGACCGAGCGCGGCCTCGGCGCCATGTTCCGCATGTGCGGGCGTGACGACCAGCAAGGCATCGTCGCCGGCGACTACATCGTCGACGTGCTCAAGGGCAAGAAAGTCGCGGTCATCAACGACAAGGACACCTACGGCAAAGGCCTGGCCGACGCCACCGCTGCCCAGTTGACCAAGCGCGGCGTCAAGCCGGTGCTGGAAGAAGGCCTGACCCGTGGCGAGAAAGACTTCAGTGCCCTGGTCACCAAGATCCGCTCCCTGGGCGCCGACGTGGTGTACTTCGGTGGCCTGCACCCGGAAGCCGGTCCACTGGTCCGCCAGATCCGTGAAGCAGGCCTCAAGGACGTCAAGTTCATGTCCGACGACGGTGTCGTGACCGACGAACTGGTGGCCACCGCCGGCGGCGCGCAGTACGTCGATGGTGTGTACATGACCTTCGGCGCCGACCCGCGCCTGCTGCCGGACAGCAAGGCCGTGGTGGAAGAGTTCCGCAAGGCCGGTTACGAGCCTGAAGGCTACACCCTGTATGCCTACGCCTCGTTGCAGGCCTTGGCCGCCGGTTTCAACGGCGCCAAGTCCAACAAGGGCGAAGACGCCGCCAAATGGCTGAAGGCTCACCCGGTCAAGACCGTGATGGGCGAGAAGACCTGGGACGCCAAGGGTGACCTGAAAGTGTCCGACTACGTGGTTTACCAGTGGGATAAAGAAGGCAAATACCACCAGTTGGAAAAGCAGAAGTAAGCACAAGCACTAGAGATCCAATGTGAGAGGGGGCTTGCCCCCCTCCCATATTGGGACAGTGTGGTTATTGAGATCTGTCTTTTCCTCCAGAAGCGCCGCACACCCACCGGTGTGCAGGTGCTCACCGCGTGAGATTGCGTTATGGATGGTATTTTCCTGCAGCAACTGGTCAACGGCCTGACCCTCGGGTCGGTCTATGGCCTGATCGCCATCGGCTACACAATGGTCTATGGCATCATTGGCATGATCAACTTCGCCCACGGCGAGGTTTATATGATTTCCGCTTACCTCGCGGCGATCAGTCTGGCACTGCTGGCTTACTTCGGCATCGAATCCTTCCCGCTGCTCATACTCGGCACCCTGATCTTCACCGTGGTCGTCACCGGCGTGTACGGTTGGGTCATTGAACGGGTCGCCTACAAACCGCTGCGCAACTCCACCCGACTGGCACCGCTGATCAGCGCCATCGGTATCTCGCTGATCCTGCAGAACTACGCACAGATCGCCCAGGGCGCCAAGCAACAAGGCATCCCGACCCTGCTGGCCGGGGCCTGGCGTGTCGATATCGGCAGCGGGTTCGTCCAGCTCACCTACACCAAGGTGTTCATTCTCGTGGCGGCGTTCGCCGGCATGGCCTTGCTCACCTACGTCATCAAGTACACCAAGCTCGGCCGCATGTGCCGCGCCACCCAGCAAGACCGCAAGATGGCTTCGATCCTGGGGATCAACACCGACCGCGTCATTTCCTACGTGTTCGTCATCGGTGCCGCCATGGCCGCGTTGGCCGGCGTGCTGATCACTCTCAACTACGGCACCTTCGACTTCTATGCCGGCTTCATCATCGGCATCAAGGCATTTACCGCAGCGGTACTCGGCGGCATCGGCTCCCTGCCTGGGGCTATGTTGGGCGGGATCATCCTCGGTATCTCCGAGTCGTTGTTCTCGGGGTTGATCAACTCTGACTACAAAGACGTGTTCAGTTTCTCCCTGTTGGTGGTGATTCTGATTTTCCGTCCCCAGGGCCTGCTTGGTCGCCCACTCGTGGCGAAGGTGTAAAACATGTCTGCTGCCAAACCTATCGATATCAAGAAAAGTGTCGTCGATACGATCCTTGCCGGGCTGATTTCGTTGATCGTGTTCGGTCCGATCGTCGGCGTGGTCCTCGACGGCTACAGCTTCAACCTGGAACCGGCCCGCGTGGGCCTGCTGGTCGCCATCGTGATGGTCGGCCGCTTTGCCATGAGCCTGTTCCTGCAAACCCCCAAGGGCGTGAAGATCCTGCAGGGCTTCGAGAGCAGTGGCTCCGGCGTGCACGTGCTGGCACCGGACTACAAATCGCGGCTGCGCTGGATCATCCCGGCGCTGATCGTGATCGCCATCGTGTTTCCGATCTTCGCCAACAAGTACCTGCTCACCGTGGTCATCCTCGGCCTGATCTACGTACTGCTGGGCCTGGGCCTGAACATCGTGGTCGGCCTGGCGGGCCTGCTCGACCTGGGTTACGTGGCGTTCTATGCCATCGGCGCCTATGGCCTGGCGCTGGGCTACCAATATCTGGGACTGGGCTTCTGGACGGTGCTGCCATTGGCGGCCATCGCGGCGGCGCTGGCGGGGTGCATACTCGGGTTCCCGGTGTTGCGAATGCACGGTGACTACCTGGCCATCGTGACCCTGGGCTTCGGTGAAATCATCCGCCTGGTGCTCAACAACTGGCTGTCGTTCACCGGCGGGCCGAACGGTATGCCGGTGCCCTCGCCGACCTTCCTCGGGCTGGAGTTCGGCAAGCGTGCCAAGGATGGTGGCATTCCTTTCCATGAGTTCTTCGGTATCGATTACAACCCCAACATCAAGTTCATGTTCATCTATATCGTGCTGTTCCTGGTGGTGCTGGCCGTGCTGTACATCAAGCACCGCCTGACGCGCATGCCGGTCGGCCGCGCCTGGGAAGCCCTGCGTGAAGATGAAATCGCCTGCCGTTCCATGGGCCTGAACCACGTACTGGTCAAGCTCTCGGCGTTCACCATCGGTGCCTCCACCGCCGGTTTGGCCGGGGTGTTCTTTGCCAGCTACCAGGGGTTCGTCAACCCGTCGTCATTCACCTTCTTCGAGTCGGCGCTGATCCTGGCCATTGTGGTACTGGGTGGCATGGGATCGACCGTCGGTGTGGTGATTGCGGCGTTCGTGTTGACCGTGGCGCCGGAACTGCTGCGCAGCTTCAGCGAATACCGTGTGCTGCTGTTTGGCGTGCTGATGGTGGTGATGATGATCTGGCGGCCACGCGGCCTGATACGGATCAGCCGGACGGGTGTGACCCCACGTAAAGGAGTGGCACCATGAGCAAGGAAATCGTGCTGTCCGTGGAACACCTGATGATGCACTTCGGTGGCATCAAGGCCCTGAGCGATGTGAGCCTCAAGGTCGAACGCAACTCGATCTTCGCCCTGATCGGCCCCAACGGCGCCGGCAAGACCACCGTATTCAACTGCCTTACCGGCTTCTACAAAGCCAGTGGCGGCAAGATCGAACTCAACGTGCGCGGCAAGCAGACCAATGTGATCCAACTGCTTGGCGAACGCTTCCGGGCCACCGACTTCGTGTCGCCGAAAAGCTTTCTCAGCCGCGTGTACTACAAGATGTTCGGTGGCACCCACCTGGTCAACCGCGCCGGCCTGGCGCGCACGTTCCAGAACATTCGCCTGTTCAAGGAAATGTCGGTGCTGGAAAACCTGCTGGTGGCCCAGCACATGTGGGTCAACCGCAACATGCTGGCCGGCATCCTCAACACCAAGGGCTATCGCAAGGCCGAGAGCGACGCGCTGGACTGCGCGTTCTACTGGCTCGAAGTGGTCGACCTGGTGGACTGCGCCAACCGCCTGGCCGGTGAGCTTTCCTACGGCCAGCAGCGCCGCCTGGAAATCGCCCGCGCCATGTGCACGCGGCCGCAGATCATCTGCCTCGACGAGCCCGCTGCCGGCCTCAACCCCCAGGAAACCGAAGCCCTCAGCGCGATGATTCGCCTGCTGCGCGACGAACACGACCTCACGGTGGTGCTGATCGAACACGACATGGGCATGGTAATGAGTATTTCCGACCACATCGTGGTGCTGGACCACGGCAACGTGATCGCCGAAGGCGGGCCGGATGCAATCCGCAACGACCCGAAAGTGATCGCCGCCTACCTGGGCGCGGACGAAGAGGAGCTGGTATGAGCGCACCTATCCTCGAAATCAAGGACCTGGACGTGTTCTACGGCCCGATCCAGGCCCTGAAAAAAGTCTCGCTGCAGATCAACGAAGGCGAAACCGTCAGCCTGATCGGCTCCAACGGCGCGGGCAAATCCACCTTGCTGATGTCGATCTTCGGCCAGCCGCGGGCCGAGTCGGGGCAAATCATCTACAACGGCGTCGACATTACCCACAAGTCATCCCACTACATCGCCTCCAACGGTATTGCGCAGTCGCCGGAAGGGCGGCGGGTGTTCCCCGACATGACCGTCGAGGAAAACCTGCTGATGGGCACCATCCCGATTGGCGACAAGTTTGCCAGCGAAGACATGCAGCGCATGTTCGAGCTGTTCCCGCGCCTCAAGGAACGGCGTAACCAGCGCGCCATGACCATGTCCGGCGGCGAGCAGCAAATGCTCGCCATCGCCCGCGCGCTGATGAGCCGACCCAAGCTGTTGTTGCTGGACGAACCGAGCCTGGGGTTGGCGCCGATCGTGGTGAAACAGATCTTCGCCACCCTGCGCGAACTGGCATCCACCGGCATGACCATCTTCCTGGTGGAACAGAACGCCAACCACGCGCTGCGCCTGTCGGATCGGGCATATGTGATGGTCAACGGCGAGATTCGCCTGACGGGCACCGGTAAGGAATTGCTGGTAAACGAGGACGTGCGCAACGCCTACCTCGGCGGCCACTAGCCTAAATAACAACGCAATACCCCTGTGGGAGGGGGCTTGCTCCCGATAGCGGTGTATCAGTCAGCACATCTGATACTGACCTACCGCCATCGGGAGCAAGCCCCCTCCCACATTGGGTTTTAGGGTGCCCACAAGTGCGATCCCAAATTGTGGAAAACAAATCCGGCTACCTCCCAAAGCGCGACATATAGCCGCCGCAAATCCCTGTTTTGTCACCGTTTTGACTTGTCCCCATCCGCTGTGGAACCGGCTGTGGGTAACGTGGGAGTAGCTGGCTGAACGCCTTTAAAACCGTGGCTTACAGCGCGACGGTTGTTTTTTGATCAGCGACTTTTTCGCGACCGTCCAAGGGGTTTGTCAACCTGTTTAAAGACACAGGTATATGACCGGAATATGTCTGTTCAGCCTGTGGATAAGTCTGTGACTAAACTCTGGAAAGACCGCCGCAGAGGCCGGAATGACTGGCCTGGAGCCATCGTCTGGATTTCCACGCCATCGATGGGCCTACATACGCCCCCGCCAAGGTCAAGCAAAAAACTTTCTAAAATCGCCTGCAAGCCTTGTGAATAGAGGCCTGTGTGGTTTTGCACTTGCCCCCAAAGACTGTGGGCGCAGTTGTGGATAACCTGCGTGCATATCGCTACACACCACGGTTTATATGGCTTTGCCCGGCATGGTTAAAAAGTGATCAGTCGGGCGTAAAGAAGTGCGCACAGCGGTTGCCGCGACGGCGGGGTAAGGGCATTCTGCTGGCAACTTTTTTCCCGATGCCCGCAAGGAGAACACCATGTCCAACACGCTGTTTATTACTGGCGCCACTTCAGGTTTCGGCGAAGCCTGCGCCCGTCGATTTGCCGAGGCCGGCTGGAAACTGGTGCTCACCGGCCGTCGTGCCGAACGCTTGAATGCGCTGGTCGAAGAGCTTTCCAAGCAGACCGAAGTGCATGGCCTGGTGGTGGACGTGCGTGACCGCAAGGGCATGGAAGACGCCATCGCCAACCTGCCGCCGTCGTTCGCCACCCTGCGCGGGCTGATCAACAATGCCGGCCTGGCCGTGGGCACTGACCCGGCGCCCAAGTGCAGCCTCGACGATTGGGAGACCATGGTCGACACCAACATCAAGGGCCTGCTGACCACCACCCATCTGCTGCTGCCGCGCTTGATCGCCCACGGCCGTGGTGCCGGCATCATCAACCTGGGCTCCATCGCCGGCAGCTACCCGTACCCGGGCAGCCATGTGTATGGCGGCTCCAAGGCGTTCGTGAAGCAATTTTCGCTGAACCTGCGGTGTGACCTGCAAGGCACCGGCGTGCGCGTGACCAACATCGAGCCGGGCCTGTGCGAGAGCGAGTTTTCGCTGGTGCGCTTTGGTGGTGACCAGGCGCGCTATGACGCCACTTATGCCGGTGCCGAGCCGATCCAGCCGCAGGACATTGCCGACACGATATTCTGGGTCATGAACACGCCGGCGCATGTGAATATCAACCGCTTGGAGCTGATGCCGGTGAGCCAGACCTGGGCTGGGTTCGCCATCGAACGTGGGGCCAAGTAGGGCTTTAGATCGAATCGTTGCCATCGGGGGCTTGCCCCCGATGAGGCCCTGAAGATCACCCGAGATGCCGGATCAGCCCCTGATAGCAGGTCGCCAAATGATACGGCGTGGTCGACGGCATATCCCGCCGACTCACCTTGCCATTGGCATCCAGGCATTCATGCCAGCCTTGCTCATGCAGGAAATGCTGTTGCAGCGCGAGCAATTGGCGTTGCAACACCGCCTCACTGCCAGGCCGCAAGGTCAACGCCCGCAGGTATTCGGCCTGAGCCCAGATCCGTTGAGTACCGTCGCGCATGCTGCCATCGAGGGCGAGCATGCCGCTGACCGCACCGCTTGACTTATCCACGCCCGTTTCCTCGGCGTAGGCAAACGCCCGTGTCAGCGAGGCATGCAGCGCTGTGCCGCGCAGCACCGCCGACGATTCCAGCAAAAAGAACCACTCGAACTGATGCCCCGGTTCAAACCAGTTATCCACAGCGCCCAGCGGTTTCTCCATCATCACGCCGTGCTGGCGATCAATGAAGCGCTGCTGCATGGCCGTCGCCAGGTTGAGCAGGGCGGCCTGCACGTCGGCGTCTTCCCGTACGGCGAGGGTGGCGAGGAAACCTTCGGCCAGGTGCATTAATGGGTTTTGCAGCGGGCCCGACTTGAGGGACGACCAATTGCGCTCCAGCACGGCCTCGTACAGGCCATCGCCGGTGGCGAAACGCTGGGCCACCACTTCCAGGGCGGCATTGAGCACCGACTCTACCAATGGCTCACGCACCTTGGCCCAGTAATGAGCGCAGGCAAAGATGATGAAGGCGTGGGTGTAGAGGTCTTTGCGTTTGTCCTGCGGCTGCCCGGCCGGGTCGATGCTGTAGAACCAGCCGCCGTGCTCGGCGTCATGGAAGTGCCGTTGCAGGGAACGGAACAGTGCTGCGGCGCGTTCTTCGGCGAACGCGGCCCCCGGCTCGCCGATCAGGCTGGCGAACAGGTACAACTGCCGTGCGCAGGCCATCGCGCGGTAGCGTTGTGGGGGCAATGGCCGGTGATCGGCATCCAGCGCCTCGTAGGGCAGTGCCAGGTCGGCATTCCAGCCCGGGCCCTGCCAGAGCGGCACGATCAGCGTGTGGAAGTGCGTGAGCACGGTATTCAAGGCAGGCGGGGAAGCGATGGGCATTGGCTGGCGTCGTCACGGCAGGGGTGTTTGCCGCGCATGGTAGCAGGCTTGGGAACAGTGGTGTCTGTGTGACCGCTATCGGGAGCAAGCCCCCTCCCACATTCAGACTTGTGAACACAGTTCAAATGTGGGAGGGGCTTGCCCCCGATGAGGCCCTCCACTGCGCCGCGAATCAGCCCGCCAGCAACCAAGCCCCAGTCACCGCCGAAGCCGCCCCAGCCACCCGCACCAGCGGCGCCGCAGCAGCCGGCAGCCAACGCACCAGCGCATAACCCGCCGCGTGCAATACCGCAGTCGCACCGACAAACCCCGCCGCATACGTCCAAGGGCTGGTCATGTCCGGCAGTTCCAAGCCATGCGCCACACCGTGGAACAGCGCAAACAACGCCGTCGCGCCCACCGCCATGAACAATGGCGGGCGCACCGCCAGCGCCACGGCCAGGCCCAGGGCCAGCACCGAGGCGGCAATCCCGCTTTCCAGCGCCGGCAACGCCAGGCCTTCAAAGCCCAGCATGCCGCCGATCAGCAGGGTGCCGACAAAGGTACACGGCAGCACCCAGCGGGCAGCGCCTTTTTGCTGCGCCGCCCACAGGCCGACCGCGAGCATGGCCAGCAAGTGGTCGATGCCGCCCAGTGGATGGCTGATACCGGCCACCAGGCCGTTGTCGCCGTGGCCCGGATGAGCGAAGGCCAGGGCCGGGGTGAGCAGCAAGGCAGCGGCTGCGAAGAGTTTTTTGAGGCTCATGAGCAGATTCCTTATGGGTTGATTTATGCGGCGGTCAGCAAGCCCTGGCGTTCGATAAAGGCGACGATGTCATCCAGTCCTACGCCGGTTTTCTGGTTACTGAACACAAAGGGTTTGCCGTTGCGCATGCGCTGGGTGTCGCTGTTCATCAGTTCCAGCGAGGCGCCGACCAACGGCGCGAGATCGATCTTGTTGATCACCAGCAGGTCGGATTTGCAGATTCCCGGGCCGCCCTTGCGCGGTAGCTTGTCACCGGCCGACACATCGATCACATAGATGGTCAGGTCGGACAGTTCCGGGCTGAAGGTCGCCGACAGGTTGTCACCACCAGACTCCACCAGGATCAGGTCCAGGCCGGGGAAGCGGCGGTTGAGCTGGTCCACCGCCTCCAGGTTGATCGAGGCGTCTTCACGGATCGCTGTGTGCGGGCAGCCGCCGGTTTCCACGCCGATGATGCGCTCCGGCGCCAGGGCCTCGTTGCGCACCAGGAAGTCGGCGTCTTCGCGGGTATAGATGTCGTTGGTCACCACCGCCAGGTTGTAGCGGTCGCGCAAGGCCAGGCACAGGGCCAGGGTCAGTGCGGTCTTGCCGGAGCCGACCGGGCCGCCGATGCCGACGCGCAGAGGTTGTGTGTTCATGTGCTTCTCCAAAAAGGTCTTAGGAACGGAACAGGCGGCTGTACTGGCGCTCATGGGCCATGCACGCCAGGGACAGACCGAAAGCGGCGCTGCCCAGATGCTGAGGGTCGATGCGAGCGGCATCCTGCTGGGCTTGTTGCAGCAGCGGCAGCAGTTCGCTGGTCAGCCGCTGGGCGGCCTGCTGGCCCAGGGGCAGGGTTTTCATCAGCACGGCCAATTGGTTTTCCAGCCAGCTCCACAACCAGGCGGCAAGGGCGTCATCGGGACTGATGGCCCAGGCACGCGCGGCCAGGGCCCAGCCCAAGGCGAGATGCGGCTCATGGCGTTGTTCAAGAAAGCTGCGGGCTGCGTCGTCCAGTTCCGGCAAACCATTGAGCAACTGCTGCAGGGAATAGCCCATCTGGCGGCTCTCCTGATACAGCTCGCGGGTTTCGCGGCTGGCTTGATGCGCTTGGCACAGTTGCGCCAGCGCCGGCCAATCCTGCTCCGCCGCGGCGCGGCAATGGGCAAGCAACAACGGCGCCTCGAAACGCGCAAGGTTGAGCAGCAGCTGGTCGCTGATCCAGCGGCGGGCACTGGCCGCATCATTCACGCGGCCATCGTCCACCGCCATTTCCAGGCCCTGGGAATAGCTGTAGCCGCCAATCGGCAATTGCGGGCTGGCCAGACGCAGCAGCGCCCAGGCTGGGTTCATACCCGCACGCCGAACTGATGCAGCTTGGGCGGATAGTTGAAGTCTTCATCGCCATGGCGCGAATGATGATGACCGCCGCCATAGGCGCCGTGTTCCGGCTGGAATGGCGCTTCGAGGGTTTCGGTATGGGCGCCCAGCTGTTCGAGCATGGCTTTGAGCACGTAATCATCGAGCAGGCGCAACCAGCCATCCCCGACCTGCAACGCCACATGGCGGTTGCCCAAGTGATAGGCCGCACGGGTCAGTTCAAAGGCGCTGGCGCAGGTGACGTGCAGCAGTTGTTCAGGCCGGGCGCACACGCGTACGACACGTCCGTCTTCAGCTTGTAGGAATTCACCATCATGCAGCGGTGGCTGACCGCGTTCCAGGAACAGACCGACGTCTTCACCGTCGGCACTGAAACAGCGCAGGCGGCTTTTGCTGCGGGCCTCGAAATTCAGCAGCAACTCAGCGGCCCAGAGGGGTTGGGGGGCGATTCGGCGGTGGATCACCAGCATCAGGAAGCTTCCAGCTATGAGCGATGAAACAGCTAGAGCAAGGGGCTTGCCAACCGTGCCGGGGTACCGCAAACGCCTGTGGATAAGCGCGTTGATGCCACCAAACAGGGCGCGGGAAATTTCTGACGTGAACCAGATTGGTGCGCCAAGGCCTGCGATGCACTCCCTGTGGGCATTTCGGATATTTCCTACACCTGCTCAGGATTTCGCGTTCAAGCCCTTGCCCAGCCGATCATTAGTCTGTGCGCCGTGTTTAACCCACTGCGACGTTCATCATGATCAAGTCATTTCTCTATCTCATCCTGGCCAGCCTGTCTTTCGTCGTTACCTCGGCGTCGGCTACCTATCAACCTCGCGCCGACTTCGGCTCCTCGCTGCACAGCCTGCCGTCGTCTTCCATCGACGACGTGATCGACCGCGCGCACGAGTTGCTGGGCACGCCTTACAAGTGGGGCGGCAATTCGGTGGAGCAAGGGTTCGATTGCAGCAGCTTGCTGGTCTACCTGTTCAAGACCCAGGCCAATATCAAAATCCCGCGAACCACGGCGGCAATGCACCGGTCAACGGCCGCCACCATCAAGCGCAGCGCGCTCAAGCCCGGCGATGCGGTGTTTTTCAAGGGGAACGGACGCGGTCAGGTCAGCCATGTCGGCCTTTATATTGGCGAGGGTAAATTCATCCATTCGCCGCGTACCGGCAAAAACGTGCGTATCGATTCACTGAGCAATAGTTACTGGAACAAGCACTACACCACCGCCAAGCGTTTTCATACGCAGGGCTGATCGACTATTCGGTGCTGCCCAGGCCCTGCCAATGCTTGAGGCCGATGAAGATAAACCGCAGTTGCTGGGTGATTTTTGCCTGGGGCGTGAGGTGGGCAGGCAGGGCGTGAGGCGGTGGGTCGATGATGTCGGGGAGGGTGGCGAACACGCTTTTGACGATCAGGTCGGCCATCACGTGCAGGCCGTCGGCATTCAGGTGCTGCAGCTTGGGCATCAACGTCAGGTCGGCGGCGAGGTCGCGGGTGATGTCCTCGCGCAAGGCGGCGATGGCCTGGCGCACGGCCAGGCAGCCGCCGTATTGCTCGCGGGCCAGGAACAGGAACTGGGAGCGGTTGGCCGACACCACATCGAGAAAGATCCGCACCGAGGCGTCGATAATGCCGCCCATCACGAATTCGTTGTGGCGCACCAGGCGAATCGTGGCGCGGAAGGTCTGCCCGACCTCACTCACCAATACCAGGCCAAGCTGGTCCATATCGGCAAAGTGTCGGTAAAACCCGGTGGGAACGATGCCGGCCGTCTTCGCCACTTCACGCAGGCTCAAGCTGCCAAACCCACGGCCACACTCCATCAAATGGCGGGCTGCGTCCATCAGGGCGAGGCGGGTCTGTTGCTTTTGTTCGGCGCGGGGCAGCATGGGCGGGCGAGCTTTGTGGTCAAGTACAGCGACGCACTCTAGCAAAACCGCTTCGCTGGCGTCGAACTTGGCGGGGGGAGACGTGACGCTTACTGCAAAAAGTCAAAAGCCCGATCGACTGATCGGGCTTTTTTCTGGGCCACCACAGGGTTAGCTCTGTGCTTGATGCATTTCTTCCAGGCGGTCGGCACCACCTTCGGCAACGGCATTGCGTTCCAGCAGACGATCGGCACCCCCTTCGGCGACAGTGTTGCGTTCTTGCAGACGGTCGGCACCCCCTTCGGCGACAGTGTTGCGTTCTTGCAGACGGTCGGCACCACCCTCGGCGACAGTGTTGCGTTCTTGCAGGCGATCAGCGCCACCTTCAACCAGGCCTTTCTGTTCCAGGCGGTTACGGCCGTTTTCGGTCACGCCTTCGGCATAAGCACGTTTGTTGGCGCGGTCCGAACCACTTTCAGCGACGGCGCCTTTGGCGTAGTCACGGTTCTCATCTTCTTGCGAGCCGCTGCGAGCCAGGGTCTGGTTGAAGTGCGCGGCGTCGGCTTTGACTTGTGGGGTGACTTGTTCGGCGGCTGGCAGGGCAAAGGCACTGGAAGCCAGGATGGACAGTAGAACGGTAGCGAGTACTTGGCGTTTCATGATGGGTTGCTCCTTGGGAGGGCGATAAAGTGGGTACGGGGCTAATGCTACTCTCGATAAGTCGATATAAAAGTTCATAAACACAATGGTAATAATCAACAGAATTGATTGTTCCCGCCGGAGGCTCTAGCACGCGCCTCTCAAGCACGCGGTTTTGCACCGGGGTGGGTATTTTCGACACGTGCCCGGGTAACAATGGTGCGCCGTTGATGATTGAATGTGTCTGGTCGATCAGGAAAATGGCTTTTTGCGATTAAATTGACCGCAGGGCTAAACCCCCAGGCGGTTTGCCAGTCGTACCCTTATGAACAGTCGTTCTGCTAGCCGTGTTGAGGAGCTTTGTGCAATGACGCGCACCCGTAAAATCGTTGCCTGGATCTGCGCCAGCTTCGTTCTGTTAATCGCTGTCGCCGTGTTGTTCCTGGTGTTTTTTGATTGGAATCGCATCAAGCCGCCCCTCAACGCCAAAGTCTCCGAAGAGCTGCATCGTCCGTTCGCTATCAATGGCGACCTCGCCGTGGTGTGGCGGCGCGAGCCCGATGAAGGCGGCTGGCGCGCCTGGGTGCCGTGGCCTCACGTGATTGCGCAAGACCTGACCCTGGGCAACCCCGACTGGTCGAAAAAACCGCAGATGGTCACGCTCAAGAAAGTCGAACTGCGTATTTCACCCCTGGCCCTGCTGGTGCAGCGCGTGGTCATCCCGCGTATCGACCTCACCGAGCCGAGCGCCGAGTTGCAGCGCCTGGCCGACGGCCGCGCCAACTGGACCTTTGAGTTCGATCCCAAGGACCCGGACGCCGAGCCTTCCAGCTGGGTGGTGGACATTGGTGCCATCGGCTTCGACAAGGGGCATGTGACGCTCGACGACCAAACCCTCAAGACCCAACTCGATGTGATCGTCGACCCGTTGGGCAAACCCATCCCCTTCGGTGAGATCGTCGGCGACGCCGATGCCAAAAAGGCCTTGGAAAAAGGCGCCGCGCCGCAGGACTACGCGTTTGGTCTCAAGGTCAAAGGCCAGTACCACGGCCAGAAACTCGACGGCGCCGGCAAGATCGGCGGCCTGCTGGCCCTGCAGGACGCGGCCAAGCCATTCCCGCTGCAGGCCCAGGTGAACATCGCTGACACCCGCATCGCTCTGGCCGGCACCCTGACCGACCCCCGCAACCTTGGCGCCCTTGACCTGCGCCTGAAACTGGCAGGCGCAAGCCTGGGCAACCTGTACCCGCTGACCGGCGTGACCCTGCCGGATTCGCCGGCGTATTCCACCGATGGTCACCTGATCGCCAAATTGCACGAAGCCGATGGCGCGTCATTTCGCTATGAGAATTTCAACGGCAAGATCGGCAACAGCGACATCCACGGCAACCTCGCCTATGTCGCCAGCCAGCCACGGCCCAAACTCAGCGGCGCGCTGGTGTCCAACCAGTTGCTGATGGCTGACCTTGCGCCCCTGATCGGTGCCGATTCCAACGCCAAGCAAAAGGCCCGTGGCGGAGCAAGCAAACAACCGGCGACCAAAGTACTGCCGGTGGAAGAGTTCCGCACCGAGCGTTGGCGTGACATGGATGCCGACGTGGAATTCACCGGCAAGCGCATTGTGCACAGCGCCGACTTGCCCTTCACCGATCTCTACACGCACTTGGTGCTCAACGACGGTGAGCTGAGCCTTGTGCCCCTGCGCTTCGGCGTGGCCGGTGGCAAGCTCGATGCGCAGATTCGCTTGAACGGCCGCATCACACCGATGGAGGGCCGCGCCAAACTCACCGCGCGTAACTTCAAGCTCAAGCAACTGTTCCCGACCTTCGAGCCCATGAAGACCAGCTTCGGTGAACTCAACGGCGACGCCGATATTGCCGGGCGCGGCAACTCCGTCGCGGCGCTGCTGGGCAGCTCCAACGGTGACCTGAAGATGCTGATCAACGACGGCGCGATAAGCCGGGGGCTGATGGAAATCGCCGGTCTCAACGTGGGCAACTACGTGGTGGGCCGCCTGTTCGGCGACAAGGAAGTGAAGATCAACTGCGCCGCCGCGGACTTCGGCATCAAGACCGGCCTGGCAACCACGCGGCTGTTTGTGTTCGATACCGAGAACGCCATCATCTACATCGATGGCACGGCGAACCTGGCCACCGAGCAACTGGACCTGACCATTAACCCGGAGTCCAAGGGCTTTCGCCTTTTTTCGCTGCGCTCGCCGCTGTACGTGAACGGGCCGTTCATCAAGCCCAATGCCGGGGTCAAAGCCATTCCATTGGCGCTGCGAGGCGCAGGCATGGTGGCGCTGGGCGTGATTGCCGGGCCTGCCGCTGGCTTGCTTGCACTGGTCGCGCCCAGCGGTGGAGAGCCCAACGAATGCGCGCCGCTGCTGCAACAGATGAAGGAAGGCAAGGCGCCGAAAACCGTGAAGGGCTGACTGACGAAACACAGATTCAACTGTGGGAGGGGCAAGGCCCCTCCCACCTCAGGTGTTACAGATCCTGCAGGATGTCCGCCATGTCATCGGCGTGTTCTTCTTCCTGGGCCAGGATGTCTTCGAAGATGCGACGGGTGGTCGGGTCTTTGTCACCGATGTACTGGATGATCTCGCGGTAGCTGTCCACCGCGATGCGCTCGGCCACCAGGTCTTCGTAGACCATTTCCTTCAAGGTATTGCCCGCGACGTACTGCGCGTGGGAGTTCTTCGACAGCAGGTCGGGGTTGAATTCCGGTTCACCGCCCAGTTGCACGATGCGCTCGGCCAGTTTGTCGGCGTGCTCGGCTTCCTGGGTCGCGTGTTCCAGGAACTCATCTGCGGCGATGCCTGCCTTGAGGCCGTTGGCCATGAAGTAGTGACGCTTGTAGCGCAGCACGCAGACCAGCTCGGTGGCCAGCGACTCGTTGAGCAAGCGGATGATTTCCTGGCGGTCGGCGTCGTAACCTTCGGTCACGGCGCCATTTTCGACGTTCTGGCGGGCGCGGCTGCGCAGGGTAGCAACGTCGGTCAATTGGGCTTGAGTCATTTCAATCTCCTGGGGCTAATCCGGTTTTACGCCACGCTCTGCCGGCGTGATCGCTCCAGGTTGTGAGTCTTGCGCACAGCAAAAAGTTTTATTGGATTTAGCCGCATGTGTCATAAGCGCGTCGTGCGCGGCGGCTACGCTGCACTCATCCTTTTGTGATCAAGGACGTTCGCTTCATGGCGCAGTTGTCAGCCACGCGTTATCCCCTGGTGCTGGTGCCCGGCATGCTCGGCTTCGTGCGCCTGGGGTGGTTTCCCTATTGGTACGGCATTGTCCCGGCGCTGCGAGCGGGTGGGGCGCAAGTGTTTCCCGTGCAGGTGGCGCCGCTGGATTCCAGCGAAGTGCGCGGTGAGCAGTTATTGGTGCAGATCGAGCGCATTCGCCTTGAGACCGGCGCCGACAAGGTCAACCTGATCGGGCATAGCCAGGGCGCGCTCACCGCGCGTTACGCGGCGGCCAGACGCCCGGAGTGGGTGGCGTCGGTGACGTCGGTGGCCGGACCCAACCACGGTTCTGAGTTGGCGGACCATATCCATGCCCATTACCCCGTCGACGGCGCCAAGGGTCGCCTCATGAGCGCGCTGTTTCATCTGGTCGCCTGGGTGATGGGCGTGCTGGAAACCGGCTATCGGGGGCCGCGTTTCAAGGCTGACCTGCGCGCCTCGCACCTGTCGCTGACGCGCGAAGGCGTGGCGCTGTTCAATCGCCAGTACCCCCAGGGCTTGCCCGAGACGTGGGGCGGGCAGGGCGCCGAGCTGGTCAATGGCGTGCGCTATTACTCCTGGTCCGGCACGTTGCAGCCGGGCATCACCGACAGTGGCCGCAACCTGTTCGACGGGACCAACCGCAGCTGCCGTTTGTTCGCGCGCAGTTTTGTGCGCGAAAAAGGCCAGTGCGACGGCATGGTCGGGCGCTATAGCTCACACCTGGGGCGGGTGATTGGTGATGACTATGCGCTGGACCATTTCGATATCGTCAACCAGTCCTTGGGGCTGGTGGGCAAGGGCGCCGAGCCGATTCGCCTGTTTGTGGAGCATGCGCAGAGGTTAAAGGCCGCCGGGGTGTAGCAGGAACACCGTGTCATCATTCATCGCAGGCACGCCTGACCTTGCGGCCAACCGGCGTCGTCCAGCGCTCCGACAGAATCACCCCGCCCAGGGTCAGCAAACCGCCCACCAGGTGATACAACGCTAACGCTTCTTTCAACACGACCGCCGCAATCAGTGCGGTTATCAACGGCAGCAAGTTGAAAAACAATGTGGTGCGGCTTGGTCCCAACGTCTTCACCGAATGCATCCAGGCCAACGGCGCGAGCATCGAGGCCAGCAGGCAGGCGTACAGCACCAGCGGGATATTCGCCCAGCCCAGACCGGCTTTGGCCGAAAACAGGAACAGCGGAAACAGCACCACCACCGCCACCAGTATCTGCAGATACAGCAGCACCAGCGGCGGCAGGCGCAGTTGCCATTTTTTCAGCAGGGTGCTGTAGACCGCGTAGGCGAGGGTTGCCACCAGCATCATGCCGTCACCCAGGTTCACCCCATGTTGCAGCAACCCGCCCAGGCTGCCGGCTGACACCACCACGGTCACGCCGGCAAACGACAGCACGGCACCGGTGAGGGCGCCGAAGGTCAGGCGCTGGCCGAGGCTGATGATCGCCGACGTCAGCGCCATCAACGGCATCAGTGACAGGATGATGCCCATGTTGGTGGCGCTGGTCAGCGACGCGGCGTAATACGCCAGGCTTTGGTAAACGGCCATGCCCAGCACGCCGAGGATGACGATCCTGCCCAGGTTCGGGCGAATCTGCGCCCAATGGGCGATCACCGGCTTGAGCATGAATGGCGTGAACAGCAATGCTGCCAGCAGCCAGCGATAAAAACCGATCTCCGAGGGGAAGATCGAGCCCACGGCCAGTTTGTTGACCACGGTGTTGCCGGCCCAGATAAAAATGGCCAGCAAGGGATACGCGTATTGCATGACATCGCCATACAGAGGAATGAGCGGGGATTATCCTCTCTTCGCGGGAAGGTGTAACAGGATTTGGCTACACTCTCGAAAGGCCACGCCCCTCGGCGTGGTAACCGGGAGAAAACTCCATGAAGATGCTGCGTATACCGTTGTTGATGATGGGCCTGTTGCTGTGTTCCCAAGGCTTCGCCGCCACCGCCCAGCAAAACAAAATGACCACCTGTAATGCCGAAGCCACCACCAAGACGCTCAAAGGCGACGAGCGCAAGGCCTTCATGAAGACCTGCCTGTCGGCCCCGGCGGCCAATGACGCCAAGACCCTGACGCCGCAGCAGCAGAAAATGAAGGATTGCAACGCGTCGGCGAAAACCAAGGCGTTGGCCGGCGATGCGCGCAAGACATTCATGAGCACCTGCCTCAAGGGCTGACCCCGATTTAGCAGGCGCTGGAAAACAAGTGTGGGAGCAAGTCGAATCGTCGCACCGCCCCTCCCCTCCCACACTTGATCGCATTCGCACCTTCAGCTCTCGCTTGATTTCTGGAACGCTGGCAGACTGCCCATCCTTTAACGCCGTTCGTTTTGAGGCTGTATGCCAACGTTTCCTCAGCGTCATGTGTTGTTGCTGGCCAGCTACATCATTATCTTCGGCGGATTGCTGCTGGTCCTGCCGCTCAAACTACTGCCCAGCCTGCTGGCCGGCCTGTTGGTCTATGAACTGGTCAACATGCTCACCCCCCAACTGCAACGGCTGATCGAAGGCCGCCGCGCGCGCTGGCTGGCGGTGGCGTTGCTCGGTACCCTGATTGTCAGTGTGCTGGCCCTGATCTTCGCCGGTGCCATCAGCTTCCTGCTCCACGAAGCGGAAAACCCTGGCGCCTCCCTCGATAAGTTCATGGGTGTGGTCGACCGCGCCCGCGGCCAGTTGCCGCCGTTCCTCGACGCCTACCTGCCCGCCAGTGCCGCGGAATTTCGCGTGGCCATCGGCGAGTGGCTGAGCAAGCACCTGAGTGAACTGCAATTGGTCGGCAAAGACGCCGCGCACATGTTCGTCACCCTGCTGATCGGCATGGTGCTCGGTGCGATCATCGCCCTGCAACGCATCCCCGACCTGACCAAACGCAAGCCCCTGGCCGCCGCGCTGTTCGACCGTCTGCACCTGCTGGTCCAGGCCTTTCGTAACATCGTCTTTGCGCAAATCAAGATCGCCGCGCTCAACACCGCATTCACTGCGATATTCCTCGCCGTGGTGCTGCCGCTGTGCGGCATCCACCTGCCCCTGACCAAAACCCTGATCGTACTGACCTTCCTGCTCGGCCTGCTGCCGGTGATCGGCAACCTGATGTCCAACACCCTCATCACCATCGTCGCGCTGTCGCTGTCGATCTGGGTGGCGGTGGCGGCATTGGGGTATTTGATCGTGATCCACAAAGTCGAGTACTTCCTCAACGCACGCATTGTCGGCGGGCAGATCAGTGCCAAGTCGTGGGAGTTGTTGTTGGCGATGCTGGTGTTCGAAGCCGCATTCGGCTTGCCGGGAGTGGTGGCGGGGCCGATTTATTATGCGTATTTGAAGAGTGAGTTGAAGCTGGGTGGGATGGTTTGATCGTGTTCAGGCAGGGCGGCTGAAAAGCCACCCTGTTTGCGCTTAGGCCGCTTGCGAACTTAGCTTGCGGCCAATCACATCCATCAAATCGCACCCATCCCGCAAGGGAATGGCCAGCAGTTGTGCGAAGTCGTGGAGCACGACGGCATCACTGCTGAATTCTTCTCTAAAGGCGATGTTTTCCAGCAATTGAGTTACCGCACGAATGCGGTAGGCAGCGGCGTCGAGAAGGACATCGACTGGGGCTTGGGTGTCGATGGTTAGAGCGGGGATGGTGCAGTCGTGGCCGGTTAGGGGCATGTAGCGATTCATACGTGAAACTCCGTGGACTAAGAGGAGCCCCCACTCATTGTCGCCAAACAATAGGGTGGCAGCTGTACGCAGGTTGGCGAACCGGTCCACGGGGACGGCAGACCCGAAGGTCTCCCGCGCACAGCCGCCATAAATACGGCTTTGCGGGTACAAAAACGCCTGCCAACGAAGCAGGCATTTTTGAGCGTGGATGCAGGTCGCCAAACCTGGTCGCCGTGAGGGCGACGACCGGACTATAAGCTTCATCATGGAAATCGTGCAAGGCGCAGGGCGTGTTGGTTACAACATTCCAAAGTAAGTTCTGTGCAGGCAGGTTTTGGGGCTGCTGCGCAGCCCAACGGGAGCAAGCTCCCTCGCCACAAAGGGGGACGGTGGTGACTCAGGATTTGGTGTACACACGTCAAAAATGTGGGAGCAGGCAAGCCAGCTCCCACATTTGATTTATGGTGTTTGGACGTCAGCAGCCGTAGCGCTTGCTCGCTTCAATCGCCAACCCGCTACCAATACTGCCAAAGATATTCCCTTCCACATGCCGCGCATTCGGCAGCATCGCCGCGATGCTATGACGCAGCGCCGGGATGCCGCTGGAGCCGCCGGTAAAGAACACCGTGTCCACCTGCGCCACGCTCACCGAAGCGTCGTTGAGCAACTGCGTCACGCTGTTGCGCACGCGTTCGAGCAAGGCGTCGATGGACGACTCGAACAACGCCCGGCTCAAATCCACGCTCAGGCCTTTTTCGATACGGTCCAGTGGCACATGACGATTGTCTTCGTGGGTCAGCTGGATCTTGGTTTCTTCAACTTCCATGGCCAGCCAGTGCCCGGCGCGTTGTTCGATCAGCTTGAACAGGCGATCGATGCCGCCGGTGTCTTCGATGTCGTAGCGCATGCTGCCCAGGGCCAGCTGGGATTTTTGCGAGTACACCGAGTTGATGGTGTGCCAGGTGGCCAGGTTCATGTGGTGGCTGGTGGGCATGTAGGCGCCGCTTTTCATGCGGCTGCCGTAGCCGAACAGCGGCATCATGCCTTGCAGGCTGAGCTGTTTATCGAAGTCGGTGCCGCCGATGTGTACGCCGCCGGTGGCGAGGATGTCGCTCTGGCGGTTGTCGTTGTGACGGCGGTCCGGCGACAGGCGCACCAGCGAGAAGTCGGAGGTGCCGCCGCCGATGTCGACGATCAGTACCAGCTCTTCTTTTTCGATGGTGGACTCATAGTCGAACGCCGCGGCAATCGGTTCGTACTGGAACGAGATGTCCTTGAAGCCGATCTTGCGCGCCACGTCGACCAGGGTGTTTTCCGCTTCCTGGTCGGCCATCGGGTCGTCATCGACGAAAAACACCGGGCGGCCCAGTACCACTTCCTCGAACTCACGGCCGGCGTTGGCTTCGGCGCGGCTCTTGAGCTGGCCGATAAACAACGCCAGCAGGTCGGTGAACGGCATCGCCGTACCCAGTACGCTGGTGTCGTGCTTGATCAGCTTGGAACCCAGCAGGCTCTTGAGCGAGCGCATCAAGCGGCCTTCGTAGTTTTCCAGGTACTCGTGCAGCGCCAGGCGAC
Organism: Pseudomonas sp. FP597; assembly: GCF_030687435.1. NCBI lineage: Bacteria > Pseudomonadati > Pseudomonadota > Gammaproteobacteria > Pseudomonadales > Pseudomonadaceae > Pseudomonas > Pseudomonas sp. FP597. The sequence continues at coordinate 695,986 of NZ_CP117432.1, forward strand.
CGTACACCGGGCGACGCTCCTCGAAGTTGAAGAACACCACTGACGGCAAGGTGATCTTGTCGTCCTCCAACGCAATAAGCGTCTCCTGGCCGGGGCGGATCCAGCCGACGGTGGAGTTGGACGTGCCGAAGTCGATGCCGCAGGCACGGGCCGGGGATGGGTTTTTCATGTCTATCGGGTTCCGGTCGAAAAACGGCCGCGCAGTGTATGTCAGTCGAGGGCGGATGCGTAGGCCGACCATCCGTTAAATCGTGCTTGAAAGCGCAGGATTCGCCCCCACATCTGGTGCATACGGCGAGCGCCGATAACACTTTGACGTATCCCCTCCGGCCACAAGATTCAACAGGTGCAAACCATCGCACCTTGTGCCCAGGGCTCTGCGATCTTGATAAAGGAAGGTGAAACCCCGATGGATTTCAAAGATTACTACAAGATACTTGGCGTCGAGCCATCGGCCGACGACAAGGAAATCAAAGCGGCCTACCGCAAGTTGGCGCGCAAATATCACCCGGATGTCAGCAAGGAAAAAGACGCCGAAGCCAAGTTCAAGGACGCGTCCGAAGCCTACGAAGCGCTTAAAAGCGCCGACAAGCGCGCCGAGTACGACGAACTGCGCAAATACGGTCAGCACGGTCAGCCGTTTCAGGGACCACCGGGCTGGCAGAGCCGTGGCGGCTTTGGTGGCGGTGGCGGCGGTGAGGATTTCTCGGACTTCTTCAGCTCGATCTTCGGTGCGCGCGGCGATGCCTTTGGTGGCGGTCAGCGCCGTCCTGCCGGGCGTAAAGGCCAGGACGTGGAGATGCAGCTGTCGGTGTTTCTCGAAGAGACGCTGTCGAGCGAGTCCAAGCAGGTGACCTTCCAGGTGCCGCAATACGATGCCTCGGGCCGGCATGTCAGCAACACCACCAAGAGCCTGAACGTGAAGATCCCCGCCGGCGTGGCCGACGGCGAACGCATTCGCCTCAAGGCCCAGGGCGCACCGGGCATCGGTGGCGGCGCGAATGGCGACCTGTACCTGATCATCAAGTTTGCGCCGCACCCAAAATTCGAAGTGGACGGCGAAAACCTGATCATCAACCTGCCGCTGGCACCCTGGGAATTGGCCCTGGGCACCGAAGTGGCCGTGCCGACCCTGACCGGCAAGATCAACCTCAAAGTGCCGGCCGGCAGCCAGAACGGCCAACGCATGCGCGCCAAGGGCCACGGCTTGCTGAACAAGCAAGGCGAGCGCGGGTTTCTGTTCGTGCAGCTCAAGGCGGTGATGCCGAAAAACAGCGATGAAGAAGTCAAGGCGCTGTGGCAGGAACTGGCCAAAAAGGCCGCGTTCGATCCCCGCGAGGCCTGGAACCACTAATTGCCCGGCAGCCTCCCGCGTGCGGCAGATAGGCCCTGCCGCAAACGGGCGGTGAATAAGCTTTTGAGCTTCATTCACCTCGTCAGAACAAAAAGTACCGCTGCGCCATCGGTAATACCTCGGCCGGTTCGCACCACAGCAACACGCCGTCGGCCTTGACCTGATACGTCTGCGGGTCCACCTCGATATCCGGCAAATAATCGTTGTGGATCAAGTCGGTTTTCTGCACGTCGCGACAGCCTTTGACCACCGCGATCTGCTTTTTCAAACCCAGGGCTTCGGGCAGGCCCGCGTCCGCTGCGGCCTGGCTGATAAAGGTCAGGCTGGTGGCGTGCAGCGAACCGCCGAAGCTGGCGAACATCGGGCGGTAGTGCACCGGTTGCGGCGTCGGGATCGAGGCGTTGGCGTCGCCCATCAGGCTTGAAGCAATCGCGCCGCCCTTGAGGATCAGGGTCGGCTTGATGCCGAAAAATGCCGGACGCCACAGCACCAGGTCGGCCCATTTGCCCACTTCGATGGAGCCGACGATATGGCTCACACCGTGGGTGATCGCCGGGTTGATGGTGTACTTGGCGATGTAGCGCTTGGCGCGGAAATTGTCATTGCCGGGGCCGTCGCCGGGCAGGGCGCCGCGCTGTTTCTTCATTTTGTCGGCGGTCTGCCAGGTGCGCGTGATCACCTCGCCCACGCGCCCCATGGCCTGGCTGTCCGAGCTGATCATCGAGAACGCGCCGAGGTCGTGCAGGATGTCTTCGGCGGCGATGGTCTCGCGGCGGATGCGGCTTTCGGCGAAGGCCACGTCCTCGGCGATGCTCGGGTCCAGGTGATGGCAGACCATCAACATGTCCAGGTGCTCGTCGATGGTGTTGCGCGTGAACGGCCGCGTCGGGTTGGTGGAGCTGGGCAGCACATTGGGGAAGCCGCAGGCTTTGATGATGTCCGGCGCGTGGCCGCCACCGGCGCCCTCGGTATGGTAGGTGTGGATGGTGCGGCCCTTGAGCGCGGCGAGGGTGGTTTCGACGAAACCGGACTCGTTGAGCGTGTCGCTGTGGATCGCAACCTGCACGTCGTATTCGTCGGCGACGCTCAGGCAGTTGTCGATGCTGGCCGGCGTGGTGCCCCAGTCTTCATGCAGTTTCAGGCCAATGGCACCGGCCTTGACCTGTTCGATCAACGGCTCGGGCAGGCTGGCGTTGCCTTTGCCGGTAAAACCGATGTTCATCGCGAATGCATCGCTGGCCTGGAGCATGCGCGCCAGGTGCCATGGGCCTGAGGTGCAGGTGGTGGCGTTGGTGCCGGTGGCGGGCCCGGTGCCGCCGCCGATCATGGTGGTGACGCCGCTGGTCAGCGCTTCTTCGATCTGCTGTGGGCAGATGAAATGCACATGGCTGTCGATGCCACCGGCGGTGAGGATCATGCCTTCACCGGCAATCACTTCGGTGCTGGCGCCGATGGCCATGGTCACGCCCGGTTGAATGTCCGGGTTGCCGGCCTTGCCGATCGCGTGGATGCGCCCGTTCTTCAAGCCGACGTCGGCCTTGACGATGCCCCAATGGTCGATGATCAGCGCGTTGGTGATCAGGGTGTCGACCACTTCGTGGGCGAGCAACTGGCTCTGGCCCTGGCCATCGCGGATCACCTTGCCGCCGCCGAATTTGACTTCTTCACCGTAGACGGTGAAGTCCTGCTCGACTTCGACGAACAGCTCGGTGTCGGCCAGGCGCACCTTGTCGCCGACGGTGGGGCCGTACATGTCGGCATATGCCTGACGGGTGATTTTCATAACCTCGGTCCTCGGATATGAGCTGCAAGTTATTAGCTGCAAGCTTCAAGTAAAAGCAAATGGGGCGCCGCGAGCCGCTTTTTCTTGCAGCTTGCGGCTGATAGCTTGCAGTCGACCTAAAGCTCGCCCATGACTCTTCCCGCAAACCCATAAACTCGCCGCAACCCGCTCAGGTCGACGAGCTCGACAGTCCTCGCCTGCCCCGGCTCAAACCGCACCGCCGTCCCCGCCGGAATATTCAGGCGCATGCCCCGGCTGGCGGCACGGTCAAACTCCAGTGCGTCATTGGTCTCGAAAAAATGGTAATGCGAACCCACCTGGATCGGCCGGTCGCCGCTGTTGGCCACGCTGAGGGTGAGGGTACGGCGGCCGACGTTGAGTTCGATCTCGCCAGGCTGGATCCGATATTCGCCAGGAATCATGCAGGTTGCCCCAGGGTCTTGAAGTAGATGGCGGTCGGGCTGTAGCGCCCGTCCGGGCTTTGGCAGTAATCGGGCAGTTCACCGATCTTGGTGTAGCGCAGCGCCTGGTAGAAAGCTTCGGCGCCGGAGCCGGCTTCGGTGTCCAGGTACAGCAGGCCGCGCTTGTGCTGGCGCGCGGCGAGTTCCAGGGTGTGCATCAATTGCTGGCCCAGGCCATGGCGACGGGCGCTGCTGTGCACCAGCAGTTTTTGCACTTCGGCGCGGTTCAGGCCATTGGCTTTCTGGCACAGCGCCAATTGCACGCTGGCTTGCACCTGCTCGTTACGCACCACCACCCACAGCAACAGGCTGGCGTCTTCGAGACTCGCCTGCACGCCGCTCAAGTAGGCGCGGGCCTGGGCTTCATCGAAGTCGGCCATGAAACCCACCGAGGCGCCATGCTTGACCGCGTCCAGCAACAGCTCGATCAACCCCTGGCGGTAATGGGCAAAGCTCTCGGCATTGACTCGACGCAGTTGCGCAGTGCTCATCGCTGTTACTCCTGGGGCGGTTCGGCGCCCGGGTTCAGGGCCAGTTGCATAAAGGTCAGGTCCAGCCAGCGGCCGAACTTGATGCCCACTTGCGGCATCTGCCCGGTGGTGATGAACCCCAGGCGCTCATGCAGGCGGATCGAGGCCTGGTTGCCGCTTTCGATGGCGGCGACCATCACGTATTTGCCGCCGCTGCGCGCGCGCTCGATCAACACCTGCATCAAGCGCGGGCCCAGGCCCTTGCCGCGTTGGTCATTGCGCACGTACACCGAGTGCTCGACGCTGTAGCGAAAACCTTCGAAGGGCCGCCAATCGCCGAACGAGGCGTAGCCGGTGACTGCATCGTTTTCCACCGCCACCAGGATCGGGTAGCCCAGGGCCTGGCGCGCGTTGAACCATGCCAGGCGGTTGGCCAGGTCCACCGGTTGTTCGTTCCAGATCGCCGTAGTGTTGCGCACCGCATCGTTGTAGATATCGCGAATGGCGGGAAGGTCCTTTTCGGTTGCATCACGAATCATGGCCGGGCCTCAGGCAATCGGTTGGTGGACGGTGACCAGCTTGGTGCCGTCGGGAAAGGTGGCTTCCACCTGGATGTCCGGGATCATTTCCGGGATGCCTTCCATCACCTGCTCGCGGCTGAGCAGGGTGGTGCCGTAGTGCATCAGGTCGGCCACCGTGCGGCCATCGCGGGCGCCTTCCATCAGCGCCGCGGAGATGTAGGCGATGGTTTCCGGGTAGTTGAGCTTCACACCACGCGCCAGGCGGCGCTCGGCGACTAAGCCTGCGGTGAAGATCAGCAGTTTGTCTTTTTCCCGTGGGGTGAGGTCCATGGTTCAAGGTCCTTTAAATGCATTCTTAAATACAATGGAGATCCCTGTGGGAGGGGGCTTGCCCCTCCCACATTTTGATCTTCATGTGCTCCAGATTCGTGGTGAAACAGCTTCCCGGCCTAACACTGCCGGCCGCAACAGCCGCCATAAATCAATCAACCAGCCCCGCGCCAGCAGTGCTTCACCGGCCAGGCAGCGCGCGACCAGCAAGCCCGGCAGTTGGGTCAAATCGCCGCGCACGGTGTTCGGCAGCGAGCGGCATTGTTCAAGCAATTCAGGGGCGATTTCGCCGGTCACCAATAGCGTGGCAAACACCGGCTGCCCATCCAGGCCGATCGGCGAATCCAGCAAGCCGTCGCCGCCGACAATGCGCTGGCGTTCGTGCCAGAGCAACTGGCCGTCGCGGCGGATATCCAGATGGGATTGAAAATGGCCAAGGTCGAAGCGCTCGCCACTGGCTGGGCGACCCAGGGCGACCACGTCCCAGTAGAACAGGCGGGCGTCGCCGTGCAGGTCGATGCGTGTGGTGAGTTCGGCCTGGGCGGCGCTGAACACGATGGTTTCCTGGGGTAGCCACTCCAGCGTGGCGCCCGCTGCGACGCTCAGCTCGAGTTGCTGATACGCCGGGCCGCCGGCGCGGTACCACTTGGCCGCGCCGGGGCTGGTCAATTGGACCCAGGCACCCTCGGCGACATCGGCGCTGATGTCCAGGCGATCCCCGCCGGCAATGCCGCCGGGTGGGTGCACGATGATGTGCTGGCACACCTCGGGGCCTTCGGCGTACAGGTGCTTTTGCACGCGCAGCGGGCCGAGGTGGCGGCGCATTACCGGGCGCGTGGTGTCGCCGAAACGTGCGTAGCCGAGTTCCAGCGCGGCGTGCCAGCTGGGGGTGAACAGGGCAGGGGAAACGGGCAGGTTCATGGTTATGGGCTTATCGTCAGGACGCTACAGATTAGATCGTTACGAGGCCGCGTACACCGTCGCTGTGCATATTTTCGCCACGGCCCTGCTGCACGATTTCACCCCGCGACATCACCAGGTACTGGTCGGCCAGTTCGGCGGCGAAGTCATAGAACTGCTCCACCAATAGAATCGCCATGTCACCGCGTGCCGCGAGCTTCTTGATCACCGCGCCGATTTCCTTGATCACCGAGGGCTGGATGCCTTCGGTGGGTTCATCGAGGATCAACAGGCGTGGGCGGCTGGCCAAGGCGCGGCCGATGGCCAACTGTTGCTGCTGGCCGCCGGACAAGTCGCCGCCGCGCCGATGCTTCATCTGCAGCAACACCGGAAACAGATCGTAGATGAACGCCGGCACTTCCTTGGCTTCGGAGGCAGGGAAACGCGACAGGCCCATCAACAGGTTTTCTTCCACCGTCAGCCGCCCGAAAATCTCGCGGCCCTGGGGCACGTAGGCGATGCCCGCGTGCACGCGCTGGTGCGGCTTGAAACCGGTGATGGCGCGACCTTCCCAATTCACCGCGCCTTCCTTGGCCGGCAGCAAACCCATCAGGCACTTGAGCAGGGTGGTCTTGCCCACGCCGTTACGGCCGAGCAGGCAGGTCACTTCGCCAATCTTCGCGTCAAACGACAGCCCGCGCAGGATGTGACTACCGCCGTAGTATTGGTGCAGCTTGTCGACTTGCAGCATTCTCAAAACCTCCTCAAATCGTGCAAGTATCCAGGCTTTTGTGGTGAGCAGGCTTGCCCTGCGCGGGGCAAGCCCGCTCACCACAAAAGCCGGCGCCTACATAAAGCTTATTCAGCGGCCGAGGTACACCTCGATCACGCGCTCGTTTTCCTGCACCTGCGCAAGCGAGCCTTCAGCCAGCACGCTGCCCTGATGCAACACCGTCACATGGTCGGCAATCGAGCCGACAAAGCCCATGTCGTGTTCCACCACCATCAACGAATGCTTGCCCGCCAGGCGCTTGAACAGTTCGGCGGTGAATTCGGTTTCGGCGTCGGTCATGCCCGCCACCGGTTCGTCCAGCAGCAACAGTTGCGGGTCCTGCATCAGCAGCATGCCGATTTCCAGGAACTGCTTCTGGCCGTGGGACAGCAGGCCGGCCGGGCGATGCACCGACGCGGTAAGACGGATGGTGTCGAGCACTTCATCGATACGGTCTTTCTGTTCGCCGCTCAGGCGTGCACGCAGGCTGGCCCATACCGACTTGTCGGTCTTCTGCGCCAGCTCCAGGTTTTCGAACACGCTGAGGGCTTCGAACACCGTGGGTTTCTGGAACTTGCGGCCGATGCCGGCCTGGGCGATCTGCACTTCGCTCATGCCGGTCAAGTCCAGGGTTTCGCCAAACCAGGCATTGCCGTGGCTGGGCCGGGTCTTGCCGGTGATCACGTCCATCAGCGTGGTCTTGCCCGCGCCGTTGGGGCCGATGATGCAGCGCAACTCACCCACGCCGATATACAGGTTGAGGTCGTTGAGCGCCTTGAAACCGTCGAAGCTGACGCTGATGTCTTCCAGGGTCAGGATCGTGCCGTGACGCGTGTTGAGGCCCTTGCCCGCGGCCTGGCCGATGCCGATCGCATCGCGGCCGCTGCCTGCATCGAAGATAGGTTCAAGCATGACGTTCCTCATTTCTTCAGCAGGCCGATAACGCCCTTGGGCAGGTACAGGGTGACGATGATGAACAGCGCCCCGAGGAAGAACAGCCAGTACTCCGGGAAGGCCACGGTGAACCAGCTCTTCATGCCATTGACCACTCCGGCGCCGAGCAACGGGCCGATCAGCGTGCCGCGCCCGCCCAAGGCCACCCACACGGCGGCTTCGATGGAGTTGGTCGGCGACATCTCGCTGGGGTTGATGATGCCCACCTGCGGCACATACAACGCCCCGGCCAAACCGCACAGCACGGCGCTCAACACCCACACGAACAGCTTGAAACCACGCGGGTCGTAGCCGCAGAACATCAGGCGGTTCTCGGCATCGCGCAGCGCGGTCAGCACGCGGCCGAACTTGCTTTGCGCCAGGCGCCAGCCGATATACAGGCTGGCCACCAACAGCAGTACCGTGGCGGTAAACAGCACCGCGCGGGTGCCCGGTTCGGTGATGCCGAAGCCCAGGATGCTGCGAAAGTTGGTGAAGCCGTTATTACCGCCAAAGCCGGTTTCGTTGCGAAAGAACAACAGCATCCCGGCGAAGGTCAGGGCCTGGGTCATGATCGAGAAATACACGCCCTTGATCCGCGAGCGGAAGGCGAAGAACCCGAACACCAACGCCAGCAACCCCGGCGCCAAGACCACCAGGCACAAGGCCCAGAGGAAGTGATCGGTGCCGGCCCAATACCAGGGCAGTTCGGTCCACGACAGAAACGTCATGAACGCCGGCAGCTCACTGCCGGCGGCCTGGCGCATCAGGTACATGCCCATCGCATAACCGCCGAGGGCAAAAAACAAACCGTGGCCGAGCGACAGCATCCCGGCGTAGCCCCACACCAGGTCCAGGGCCAGCGCGACGATGGCGTAGCAGAGGATCTTGCCCACCAATGTCAGGGTGTACGCTGATACGTGCAGCGGGTTTTCCGGCGACAGCAGCGAGCACAACGGCAAGGCCAGCAGCAGGGCCAGGATGACCGTGCCGACGGCAATCGTCGCCTTGGGGCCGGCCTTTCGAGCGGCCGTAAGCATCAATGGCTGGTTCATCAGTCGATCACCCGTCCTTTCAGTGCGAAGAGTCCCTGCGGGCGTTTCTGGATAAACAGAATGATCAGCGCGAGGATCAGGATCTTGCCGAGCACGGCACCGATCTGCGGCTCAAGAATCTTGTTGGCGATGCCCAGACCGAAGGCCGCCGTGACGCTGCCGGCCAACTGGCCGACACCGCCGAGCACCACCACCAGGAACGAGTCGATGATGTAGCTCTGGCCCAGGTCCGGGCCGACGTTGCCGATCTGGCTCAGCGCCACGCCGCCCAGGCCTGCGATGCCGGAGCCGAGGCCAAAGGCGAGCATGTCCACGCGCCCGGTAGGCACGCCGCAGCAGGCCGCCATGTTGCGGTTCTGCGTGACCGCGCGCACGTTGAGGCCCAGGCGCGTCTTGTTCAGCAGCAGCCAGGTCAGCACCACCACGAACAGCGCGAAGGCGATGATCACGATGCGGTTGTACGGCAGCACCAGGTTGGGCAGCACCTGGATGCCGCCGGACAGCCATTGCGGGTTGGCCACTTCAACGTTCTGTGCGCCGAACACCAGGCGCACCAGTTGGATCAGCATCAGGCTGATGCCCCAGGTAGCCAGCAGGGTTTCCAGGGGGCGGCCGTACAGGTGACGAATCACCGTGCGCTCCAGCGCCATGCCGATGGCGGCGGTGACAAAAAACGCCACCGGCAGCGCAATCAGCGGGTAGAACTCGATGGCCGCGGGTACGTAGCGCTGCATCAGCAACTGCACCACATAGGTCGAGTAGGCGCCGAGCATCAGCATCTCGCCGTGGGCCATATTGATCACGCCGAGCAGGCCGAAGGTGATCGCCAGCCCCAGCGCCGCGAGCAACAGGATCGAACCCAGCGACATGCCGCTGAAGGCCTGGCCGAGGATCTCGCCCAGCATCAGTTTGCGTTTGACCTGGGCCAGGCTGGTCTCGGCGGCGGTGTGCACGCCGGCATCGGTTTCGACACCGGGGGCGAGCAGGGCTTCCAGGCGCGTGCGCGCCAGCGGGTCGCCGGTGCTGCCGAGCAAGCGTACAGCGGCCAGGCGCACCACGGGGTCGGGATCGACCAGTTGCAGGTTGGCCAGGGCCAGGCTCAGGGCCGTGTGCACGCCTTCATCGGTTTCAGCGGCGACTTGCTGGTCGAGGAATTTAAGTTGCGCCGGTTGCGCGCTCTTTTGCAGGGTTTGCGCAGCCGCCAGGCGCACCTTGGGGTCAGCGGCGAGCAATTGCTGGCTGGCTTGTACGTTGTCGATCAAGCCACGCAGGCGGTTGTTCAGGCGTACGGTCTTGGTTTCACCGTTGAGCGTGAGCTGACCTTGTTGCAGGGCGTCCACCAACTCGATGCGCGCCGGGTCGGGCTGGGCGGCCCAGTCCTGGAGCAGCTTGGCTTGTTGCGTCGGGTTGGCGGCCAGGAAGTCTTCGGCGTCGCCGGCATGTACCGCCAAAGGCAGCAATAGCAGGGCCGTGAGGATGAAACGGTGCAGGGCAGTGGGCATAACAGGTTGTCCTGATCTTGCGGGGGACAGTGTGGGAGGGGCGGTGCGACGATTCGACTTGCCCCCGATGGCGGTGCATCAGTCAGCACATGCAGTGCCTGACACTCAGCTATCGGGGGCAATCCCCCTCGCACATTTTTGATCTGTCGTGAGACTTAGTTGCTCTTCACCGCGTAGTCCGGCTTTTTGTCATTACCCGGAATGTACGGGCTCCACGGCTGCGCGCGGATCGGCTCCTGGGTCTGCCACACCACCGAGAACTGCCCGTCGGCCTGGATTTCACCGATCATCACCGGCTTGTGCAGGTGGTGATTGGTCTTGTCCATGGTCAGGGTGAACCCCGACGGCGCGGCGAAGGTCTGGCCGGCCAGCGCTTCACGCACTTTGTCGACGTCGGTGGACTTGGCTTTTTCCGCCGCCTGCGCCCACATATGGATGCCCACGTAGGTGGCTTCCATCGGGTCGTTGGTCACCGCTTTGTCGGCGCCCGGCAGGTTGTGTTGCTTGGCGTAGGCTTTCCAGTCGGCGACGAATTTCTTGTTCACTGGGTTCTCCACCGACTGGAAGTAGTTCCACGCGGCGAGGTTGCCCACCAGCGGTTTGGTGTCGATGCCGCGCAGTTCTTCTTCGCCCACGGAGAACGCCACTACCGGTACGTCGGTGGCCTTCAAGCCCTGGTTGGCCAGCTCTTTGTAGAACGGCACGTTGGAGTCGCCGTTCACGGTGGAGATCACCGCGGTCTTGCCGCCGGCGGAGAACTTCTTGATGTTGGCGACGATGGTCTGGTAGTCCGCATGGCCGAACGGGGTGTAGACCTCTTCGATGTCTTTGTCCGCCACGCCTTTGGAATGCAGGAACGAACGCAGGATCTTGTTGGTGGTGCGTGGGTACACATAGTCAGTGCCCAGCAGGAAGAAGCGCTTGGCGCCGCCGCCTTCTTCGCTCATCAGGTACTCCACCGCCGGGATCGCCTGCTGGTTCGGCGCCGCACCGGTGTAGAACACGTTCGGCGACATCTCTTCGCCTTCGTATTGCACCGGGTAGAACAACAGGCCGTTGAGTTCTTCGAACACCGGCAACACGGATTTGCGCGACACCGAGGTCCAGCAGCCGAACACCACGGCGACCTTGTCCTGGGTCAGCAACTGCCGGCCTTTTTCGGCGAACAGCGGCCAGTTGGACGCCGGGTCGACCACCACCGGTTCAAGCATCTTGCCATTCACCCCGCCCTTGGCGTTGATCTCGTCGATGGTCATCAACGCCATGTCCTTGAGGGACGTTTCGGAGATGGCCATGGTGCCGGACAACGAGTGCAGGATGCCGACCTTGATGGTCTCGGCGGCCTGTACGGTCCAGGTCAGGCCCATGGCGACGATGGATGCCGACAGGGTGAAAGCCTTGATCAAGCTGCGACGCTTCATTGGTGTGTTCTCCGTGAACCCGGTGTTGTTGTTGAGTAGCGCGAGGTTGATCAGGGCGTTTGCAAGGGTTGTGCCTGCTCCGTGGCAGGCGTGTGCGGCGCCGCTTTGAGCGCCTGGTGATATGCGAGCAAGCACCGAAATGGCGCCACAAATGCACGGCGGTGCGTGGGCGGCACCGTCACGGTGCGTGGAGGGTGCGGCGCTGATGAACGCTAAGCAGGTGTGCTATCCCTTTGGCTGAACAACCGCGCCAATACCAGGCGGTCCAGAACCCAAATCAGGATCAATGAAGCGCCGACCAGAGGGAACATAATCGCCAAGCCCAGCATGATGACCATCGCGGTTTTCCACTTCGGCACGTCATGACGCAACGGCGGAACGCCCAGGCCACCCTGGGGCCGGCGCTTCCACCAGATCACCACGCCACTGACCGCGCTGAGCAGGATCATCAGGCAGACCACCAGCACGATCAGTTGGTTGACCCAGCCGAACATCTTGCCTTCGTGCAGCATCACGCCGGTCTCGGTGGCGCGGGCGACGAGGTTGTAGTGTTCCCAGCGCACGTCGGCCAGGACCTTGCCGGTGTACTGGTCCACGTGCAGGGTGGCATCAAAGCGCGGGTCGTCGGCGAACACGGCAATGGTGAATACGCCGTCGGCGGTGGTGGGGAAGGTGATGCTGTAGCCGGGCTCGACCTTGCGGGCGGTGGCCAGGTCCACCACCTGTTGCAGGCGTAGGGTGGGCGCGGCGGGGGCCGAGTGCATCGCGCCGTGGTTCATGTGTTCGGCATGGTCGCCGGACATCGGCATCGGCGTGTTTTCCATGGCCCAGGGCACGGTCTGTTGCGTTGCGGTGTTGAGGACGCGGGCCTGCTGATCGGACTGTGGCACGTCGTTCCACATGGCGGCCGGAAAGCGGTTCCACAGGTCGGCGTATTGCTTGCCCCAGAAGCCGGTCCAGGTCATGCCGCTGAGCAGCATCACCAGCAAGAACGCCGCGCCCCAGAAGCCGGCGACGGCATGCATATCGCGCCAGAACAGCCGGCCACGGCTGTTAAAACGTGGCCACAACACCCCCCCCGAAGACTTGCCGCGCGGCCACCACAGGTACAGGCCCGACACGACGAGCATCACGCCCCAACCGGCGGCGAGTTCCACCAGTCGGTCGCCGACGGTGCCAATCATCAGCTCACCGTGCAGTGCGCGGGCGATGGCTTGCAGGTTGTATTTCGCGTCCTGCTCGCCGAGCACGGTGCCGCGGTAGGGATCGACGAACACCGTGATTTCGCGGCCGCCGTTGTGCATCACAAATTGCGCGCTGCTGGTGGCGTCGGCGGGTGGCAGGTATTTGCTGATTGCGCCTTGGGGGTAGGTCGCCTTGGCGCGTTGCAGTTGTTCGTCGGCGCTCAGTGCGTGTTCGGCGGCGGGGACGGTCAGCAGGTGGCCGTACATCAGTGGGTCGAGCTGCGGTTTGAACAGGTAGATGATGCCGGTGATTGCCAGCAGCACCATGAAGGGGGCGACGAAGAGGCCGGCGTAGAAGTGCCAGCGCCAGGCCAGGTTGTAGAAGGAGATTTTTTGCTTGTTCATCAAGGATGCTCCGCAAAGCTTAAATTTTTGTAGTGACTCAGGCCGCCATCGGGAGCAAGCCTCTTCCCACATTTGAATGCGTTCACATATCAAAATGTGGGAGGGGCGGTGCGACGATTCGACTTGCTCCCGATGCTTTTAGAAGCTCATGTCCACCTTGGTCCAAAGGGTCCGCCCCGGCTCCTTGATGGCCTGCGGGTCGTTGGCCGGGTAGCCGAACCCTGCATTGCCCGCCAGGTTCAGGTGCTCGGCGTAGGCTTTGCCGAACAGGTTGTCGACGCCGGTGCTGACCTTGAAGTTTTTATTGATGCGGTACGCCGCGTTCAGCGAGAACACGCCAAAACCGCCGCTCTTGTCGTAGTCCTTGCCGACCACGTTGCCCTTGTTCGGGTCGATACGGTTTTGCGCGGCCACCACGCGCCACAGGGCACCGGCGCTCCAGTCGTCTTCGCTGTAGGTGAGGCCCAGGCGTGCATCCAACGGCGGCATTTGCGGCAGGGGCTTGCCGTCGCTGCTGTTCTTGCCCCAGGCGTAGGCGAGGGTGGCGTCGGCTTTCCAGTGGCGGGTCAGCGTGTACGCTGCACCGAGTTCGCCGCCCATGATGCGCGCGTCGACATTGCGCGCCTGGGAGGTGGTGCCCATCATTCCCGGTCGGTAGTCGAACAGGATGAAATCGCGCACCTGGCCGACATAGCCCGAGGCCCAGGCTTCGAGGTTGTCGGTTTTGTACTGCGCGCCGAAGTCCAGTTGGGTGGTCTTCTCCGGCTTCACGCCGTCGAAGGCATTCACTGAGCCGGCGGCGCCAGTGTTGGGGGAGAACAGCTCCCAATAATCCGGGAAACGTTCGGCGTGGCCCAGGCCGGCGTAGAGGGTGGTGGGGCTGTCGGCCAGGTCGTGTTCGTAGCGCACAAAACCCGAGGGCAGGGTGTCGGCGCGGGTGTCGTCGGCGGTCGGATTAGGGCGTGACATCATTCCCGAGCCCGTGCGTTGACGAAAATCCTTGGCCGAGGCGCGGTCCAGGCGCGCGCCGCTGATCAGGCGGTCGCGGTCGGCGGCGTACCAGGTCAGTTCGCCGAACACGCCATAGTTGTGGAAGTTGGCGTCCTTGGTGCGCGGCAGGTCCTTGTAGGTGTCGATGCCCATGCTGCTGCGTGCGCGGTGTTCGTTGGTCTGTGCATCCAGGCCGCCGATCAATTGCAGGTCGGCCCAGCGCCAGGTGGCCTTGACCCGCGCACCGAGGGTGCGGCGGTCGACGTTGGAGGCCATCGGCCCCGCCATCATCCCGGTGCCCGAGGGCGTGCGCAGGCTGTAGTTGTCCATCACATGGTCGGCGTAGTTGTAGTAGATCTGGGCTTCTACCTTGTCCAGCACCTCGCCGATATTGGATTTTTCGAAGCGCAGGCCGAGGCTTTCGCGCAGGAACTGCGAGCCGTCCATACCGCGCCCGGCGTAGCGCGCTTCGCCGTCGCCACGGCCGGCGGTGAGTTCCAGCAGGGTGTCGGCGTCCGGGGTGAACCCCACCGCCACGTCGCCGTTCCACTTGTCGTAGCGCGAGGCGACGGTGTCATTGTTGCCGTCCTTGTAATCGTCGGCGTGGGCCTGGTTGCCGATCACCCGCACATAGCCCAGCGGCCCGCCGGCGGCGGCGTCGATGACCTTGTCGAAACGTCCGTTGGAGGCGGCCAGCACACTCGCATTGAGCCGTGTCCCCAGCTCACCGAAGTGTTCCGGCTCACGCTCGAACAGGATCGTGCCGGCCGAGGCGCCGGGGCCCCAGAGTACGGTTTGCGGGCCCTTGATCACCGTGAGGGTGTCGTAGGTTTCCGGGGAAATGTACGAGGTGGGCGCATCCATGCGGCCGGGGCAGGCGCCGAGCATCATGCTGCCGTTGGTGAGGATATTCAGGCGCGAGCCGAACATGCCGCGCAGCACCGGGTCGCCATTGGTACCGCCGTTGCGCACCAGGGCGAAGCCGGGGATGGTCTTGAGGTAGTCGCCGCCATCGCTGGCGGGCACCGGTTGGCGCGGGTCCTTGGGGTTTGTGATCACGGTCAGCGGCGAGCTGGGAGCGATCGCGGTGATCACGGTGGGGCTCAGTTCGTGCTCATGCTCGTCGGCATGGACCTGGGGCGTCAGCAACGCGCCGCATAAAACGGCGAGCACGGGGGTACATCCCAATCGGGTGTCGGCAGAAAACCTGGACATGACAAATTCCATCAATCAAATCGTAAACAACACGGCCAGCAGCCTATGGCTGTCTGTCTAAAGTCGGCCGGGGTGAAGTAACGGTGTCAGGTGCTTACGCGGCGATGGGCGGCGCGCGGCTGCGGGCGCCGGGGAAGATGCTCCGCCGGGCATGGCCCAGGCGCGTGGCGGGGGTGAGGGCATTGGCCGGCGGCGGGGTGCCGAGGGCCACGAATGACACGCTGCCGGGCAGGGCGGGGCAACTGAACAGCAGGTCGCAATAACCGCACTTGGCCCACAGGGCGTGATGTTCGGCCGGGGCTTTAGGGTGATGGGATTCGCCATGTTCGCCCGGCATGTCCATGGACATGCTCATCGGCATCGACATACCGGCGTGATGGTCCATCGGCATCGCTTGGGAAATCAGCGGACCGATAAAGATCATCAGCATGGCGAACAGGCTGATCCAACTGCCGCGCTTCACGCGGTGGTGTGGAGAGAGCCTGGCGCGAGGGGCGCCCATTGGGTGTTGGCCTATTGAGCGTGCTTATGCTCGTGAGTGGCCATCGGCGGCATCTTTTGTACCGACACTTGCACCTCGACCTTGCCGGCTTTTTCGAAGGTCAGGGTCAGTGGGAATTGTTTGCCGTCGGCCAACAGGCTGCGGTCTTTGATGCCCAGCAACATCACGTGGTAGGCCATGGGCGCGAAGGTCAACTCGCCTTTGGCCGGTACGGCGACATTCGGCACCTGTTGCATTTTCATCAGGTCACCCTGCATCACATGCTCATGCAGCTCTGCTTTTTCCGCCAAGGAGGTGTCGGCGCCGAGCAGGCGATCCGGGGTGGCGCCGGTGTTATGAATCACAAAGTACGCCGCGACGGTGGGCGCATTGGGCGGCAACGCCTGGGACCAGGGATCGCTGATCAGCAGGTCGCCGGTCTTGTAGTCTTCGGCATTGGCGGCACTGAACACCGGCAGCAGCAATGCGGCCAGAAGCAGGGAAGATTTAAGCATGGCAGTTCTCCAGAACGGTTCTAAACGCAGTTCACTTGCGAAGAAGATCAGACCGTTGGAGAGGCGCGTGGGTTGAGGCTCGGCCATTGCTGGCGCGGGGTTGGCGGCGCCGTTGACGGTGGCGGCAGGCTCTGGACCGCCTCGAACCGCGTGACATACAACTGCGGCACATGCCCCGGCAACGCCACCAACGGCGCCCCGCCGGAGCAACACCAGCAATGCTGCATGGTGGAATGATCGTCCTGTTGCGGCGCCGGAATTTCCAGTTTGCCCAGGGCAATCGTCTTCAGGCTTGCGCCATTGGAAGAGCAGAACCCGCCCCACATCAGCTGCTTGAGCGGATCGTCCGTCTGCTGCATCGCACTGGCCAGCGGCATGGCAAAGGCGTTGAACAGCACTGCAAGGCAGGCGATCCAGGCAATTGCAAAGCGTTGACGGGCCATGGCGGACAATCCGTAGGGTTAAAGGAGCAGGCGGGTATTTAGCCTGATCGCAGGGGATAAGTAAAAAGGGGCGGTGTGGTTTGGTGTCGCAGTGGCTCAGACCGCCTTGGCGTGAAGCTTGAGGCCCAGAGCTTTCATAACTTTCATGATAGTCGCGAATTCGGGATTGCCAGTGCTGGAGAGGGCTTTGTACAGACTTTCTCGTCCGAGGCCGGCGTCGCGGGCTATTTGGGTCATGCCTTGGGCGCGGGCGATATTGTTGAGCGCTGAGCGAATCAGCAATCCGTCACCGGCGTCCTCCTCGAAAGAAGCTTCGAGATACTCCGCCATGTCCTCAGGGGTCGTCAGATGCTCGGCTATATCGAAATCTTTAAATTGAGTCATGGGTCACTCCTTTTTCTCAAATTCATCGGCAATTTCTTTAGCGCGCTCGATGTCGCGTTTTTGCGTTGATTTATCGCCACCTATCAACAGTAGGTAAACCACCTCACCTATACGCTTGAAGTACACCCGGTATCCAGGGCCGTAGTGGATGCGCATTTCGGATACGCCATTTCCGACGTTTACGCAGTCTCCAAAATTGCCCATTCTTGCGTTATCCAATCTTGTCAGTACGCGTCCATGGGCGGGTTTACTGCGTAGCGAATAAAGCCATTCCTGAAACTCATCAGATCTCTTGAAGTGAATCATCTAGGATCGTATTCCTTGGGATACATATTGGCAAGTTGTGACGCGCTGCAAAAGCAGTGCATCCCCATCGCGGGCGCCGGAGCAAAACCGCGAGAGGGGAGGTTAGGGCGGGAGCTTTTGGCTGAGCCAGCCAGCTTGTTCGGAAGTGTTTGTAGGGGGATTCGGCTTTCTACGGTCAAGCCTGAGAGCCGGCCGTTCGGCTGGTTATTCGTATAAACAGAAATTTCCGACAAGGTTTTGAGGTTGTCCCTAGGACACTCGATCTCTAGTCTCCGTACACCGCTGCAAGCGCAGCGGTCGGGCGTCGCGGCCCGGTTTACCAATGCGCCTATGCGCCATTGTCCGCTTTCAGTTGGCGCTTTTTTATCGTCTACTGTGCGGCGTTATGGTGGCTGTGCGCGGGATACCTTCGGGTATGCCGGGTTCATTGGTAACCGGTCCGCGAACCTGCGTACAGCTGCCACCCCCTATCGCGTCGCGGCGATCAGTGGCAGCTCCACTTACCAATGGAACTTCACAATGATTAAACACACCCCCAATCCGCCCATCCGCCTGTTCACCATTGCCGACGGCATCAGCGCCGAAGACCTGCTGGTCAACCTTAGCGAAACACTGGCATCGGCCAACGCGCTTAGCTGTGACCTGGCGTTTGATTTGGAGGGCCCGAAACGAGAGGAGTTGCTCGGCGTTGCGCAGTTGATCGAGCTGGCGCAGTTGCTGGCGGATCGCGTGCAGACGGCAGCAGTAGCTGGATGACGCAGTTTTAAATGTGGGAGGGGGCAAGCCCCTCCCACATTGGATCGGTGGTGTTTAAAGAAGGGTGATTGCCTGTAATGCCGACGCGACCGTTGGGAACTCCCGGTCTACGCGCGCCAACACCGGCCGCTTCAACACCAACACCGGCACACCACGCTCCCGTGCCACTTCCAGCTTGGGTTCGGTGGCCGTGCTGCCGCTGTTTTTGCTGATCAACACATCAATCTTTCGTCGTTCAAACAACGCCCGTTCGTCCTCAATCAGAAACGGCCCACGCGCCCCTATCACTTCACACCGTTCATTGCCCGGATACACGTCCAGCGCCCGCAATGTCCAGAACTGCTCGACGGGGACTTCATGGAGATGCTGCAACGGTTCGCGGCCCAAGGTGAACAGTGGCCGCTTGAAGGGTTTCAGTGCTTCGTTCAGCTCAGCCCAGTCAGCGACCTCCCGCCAATCGTCACCGGCCTGCGGTTGCCACGCCGGGCGACGCAATGCCCAGCACGGCACACCGCTCAACTGTGCAGCCTCGGCGGCATTGCGGCTGATCTGCGCGGCATACGGATGGGTCGCGTCGAGAATCAAGCTGATACCTTCATCGCCAACGAACTGCGCCAACCCCTCGGCACCGCCATAACCACCGACACGCACCTGGCAGGTGAGGTCAGTCGGCACACGGCCGACCCCGGCCAGGCTGTAGATATGTTGCGGGCCTAATGTGCGGGCGATGGCCAACGCTTCAGTCACGCCCCCCAGCAACAGAATCCGTTTCATAGCGGCTTGACCACGTCCAACAACGTAATCGGCAACGCCTGGCGCCACGTATCAAACTCCCCCAACGGCTGCGCCTGGGCCACGTGGATGCGGGTCAGTTCGCCGCCATGTTGAGCGCGCCAGTTCATCAAGGTCATTTCGCTTTGCAGGGTCACGGCATTGGCGACCAACCGTCCACCGGGCCGCAATTGTTGCCAGCAGGCGTCGAGCACGCCGTCGCGGGTGACGCCGCCGCCGATGAAGATGGCGTCGGGTGTCGGCAGCCCGTGCAACGCGTCCGGGGCTGTGCCGCGAACCAGATGCAGGCCGGGCACGCCGAGGGCGTCGCGGTTGTGTTCGATCAGGCCTTGGCGGCCTTCGTCGGCTTCAATCGCCAGCGCTCGGCAACTGGGATGCGTGCGCATCCACTCGATACCGATGGAGCCGCTGCCCGCGCCCACGTCCCACAGTAGTTCGCCCGGCATCGGCGCGAGGCGGGCGAGGGTCATGGCGCGCACATCGCGTTTGGTCAGTTGGCCGTCGTGCCGGAAGGCGGAGTCCGGCAGGCCGGCCAGACGCGACAGGCGTGGGGTGTCGCTGGAGGCCAGGCAGTCGATGGCAACCAGGTTCAGATCGGCCGTGCTCAAGTGTTGCCAGTCGGCGGCCAGGCCGTCGAGGCGCCGCTCGTTCGCGCCGCCCAAGTGTTCAAACACCGTTAACTGGCTGGGTCCAAACCCGGCCTCCGTCAATAACGCGGCAATCAACGCGGGGCTGCCACCGTCATTGCTCAGCACTAACAAGCGCACACCGCTGGCCAGGTGCGCATTGATTGCCGCGAAGGGCCGCGCCACCACGGATAATGTCACCACGTCCTGTAACGGCCAGCCCAAACGCGCGGCGGCCAGGGACACCGATGACGGCGCCGGCAAGATCAGCAACTCTTCAGCCGCGATCTGCCGCGCCAAGCTGGCGCCCACGCCATAGAACATCGGGTCGCCACTGGCCAGCACACACACCGGTTCGCCACGCTTTGCCAGCACCGGTTCCAGGGAAAACGGGCTCGGCCACAGCTGGCGCTCGCCACGAATACACACCGGCAACAGGTCCAACTGGCGCTGAGCACCTATAATCCGCGTGGCGCGCAACAGGGCGTGCCGGGCATTCCTGCCCAGCCCCTTGAAGCCGTCTTCACCGATGCCTACAACCGTCAGCCAGGGCGACATAGCAATTCCTTGAGCGACATCCGACGGGCAGGCTTTTCATGCCGCCGGACAAAGCAGGCATAATACCGCGCCTTTACCCGTCAACCGGTAGCCCCGTGAACCCAACGCCCGCTCTGAATACCTTGCGCCCCTCGGCTTGTCCGGGGTTGCTGCGTATCGTCCAGGCGTTGGACGGCGGCATTTGCCGGATCAAACTGGCCGGTGGTTCGATCACCGCCGCGCAGGCGAACGCCGTGGCCGATGCTGCCCAAGCCTATGCCGGCGGGGTGATCGAGGCGACCAACCGCGCCAACCTGCAGATCCGTGGGATCGGCGCCGAGCAGGACGCGTTGATCGCGATGTTGCTCGCTGCGGGCCTGGGCCCGAACAACGCCGCCGGCGACGACGTGCGCAACCTGATGCTCAGCCCCAGCGCCGGTATCGACCCGCAGATGCTGTTCGACACCCGTCCATTGGCCGGGCAGATCCTCGCCACGCTGGAAAATCATCCGCGCTTTCATGCGCTGTCGGCCAAGTTCGCCGTGCAACTGGATGGCGGCGAGGCCCTGGCGATGCTCGAACATCATCATGACCTGTGGCTGTCGGCATTCGTGCGCAATGGCCAGACGTTGCTCGCGTTTGGCCTGGCGGGTTGTCCGGGCCTGGATGCGCCATTGGCCGCCGTGCGATTGGACCAGGGGCACGCGTTGGTGGTGGCTGTCCTCGACGCGTTCCTTGAACTCGCCACCCCAGAGCAAACCCGCATGCGGCATTTACCTGTGGATAACATGCTGGGCCGCCTGAGCCTGCCGCTGCTGCCGATCGAAGGTTTCAAACGCCCGCCCAGCGGCGCTTTGCTTCACCTCGGCACTTATCCACAGGAACAAAAAAATCAATTCTATGTCGCCGCCGTCGCCCCCTTGGGCCGCCTGGATTCGATGATGCTCAAGGGCGCCGCACAGCTTGCCAGCGATTACGGTGACGGCACCTTGCGCTTCACCCCTTGGCAAGGCGTGCTGCTGCCCAATGTCGAAAAACCCCACGGCGTGACGGAACGCTTGGCGCAACTGGGCTTTCTCTGTTCAATCGACCAACCCCTGGCGCGCATGACCGCCTGCACCGGTTCGAGCGGCTGCGCCAAAGCGCTGGCCGATACCAAGGCCGATGCGGTGCAACTGGCTGCGTTGCACACGGGCTTCGACGTCCACCTGTCCGGCTGCCCGCGCTCCTGCGCCGCCGCGCACACCGCGCCGGTCACCTTGTTGGCGGTGAGCCCTGGTCACTACGACCTCTATTTTCGCGAGGCAGCCCAGCCCGGTTTCGGCCGGCTGCACGCGCGCAACCTTTCCATTGAAGCGGCGGGCGCCCTGTTGCGCGCTCGTCCACGGAGCAACACCAATGATTGATTACATCCGCGACGGTCAGGAGATCTACCGCAACTCCTTCGCCATTATTCGCGCGGAAGCCAGGTTGGAGCGTATTCCGGCCGACCTGGAAAAACTCGCGGTGCGGGTGATTCACGCATGCGGCATGGTGGATGCCATCGACGGCCTGCAGTTCTCCGAAGGCGCCGGCAAGGCTGGACGCGATGCTTTGGCGGCGGGCGCGCCGATCCTGTGTGATGCGCGGATGGTCTCCGAGGGCGTGACCCGCGCACGCCTGCCGGCCAATAACCCGGTGATCTGCACCCTGCGTGACGACAGCGTGCCTGAGTTGGCGCGGGAGTTGGGCAACACCCGCTCCGCTGCCGCCCTGGAGTTGTGGCGCCCGCATTTGGCAGGCAGTGTGGTGGTGATCGGCAATGCGCCGACCGCCTTGTTTTACCTGCTGGAAATGCTCGACGCCGGTGCGCCGAAACCGGCGTTGATCCTTGGCTTCCCGGTGGGTTTTGTCGGCGCCGCCGAATCCAAGGCGATGCTGGCGGCCGATAGCCGTGGCGTGCCGTTCGTGATCATGCAAGGCCGCCTGGGCGGCAGCGCCATGGCCGCGGCGGCAGTCAATGCACTCGCCACGGAGGTCGAATAATGCCTGCACGCGGACGTTTGATCGGCCTGGGCGTGGGCCCCGGCGACCCGGAGCTGATTACCCTCAAGGCCCTGCGCCTGCTGCGCGAGTCGCCGGTGGTGGCGTACTTCGTGGCCAAGGGCAAGAAGGGCAATGCGTTCGGCATCATCGAAGATCACCTGGTGCCGCAACAGACCCTGATGCCGCTGGTGTACCCGGTGACCACCGAAGCGCTGCCGGCGCCGCTGTCGTACGAGCAGGTGATCAGCGATTTCTACGACACCGCCAGCGTCAACGTGGCCGCGCACCTGGACGCCGGCCGCGATGTGGCGGTGATCTGCGAAGGCGACCCGTTCTTCTACGGCTCCTACATGTACCTGCATGACCGTCTGGCCGAGCGTTACGACGCCCAGGTCATCCCCGGCGTGTGTTCGATGCTCGGCGGCGCGTCGGTGCTCGGCGCGCCGTTGGTGTATCGCAACCAGAGCCTGTCGGTGTTGTCGGGGGTATTGCCCCATGACGACCTCAAGCGCCGCCTGGGGGATGCCGACGCCGCAGTGATCATGAAACTGGGCCGCAACTTCACCAAGGTGCGTCAGGTGCTGGAAGAACTCGGCCTGGCCGAGCGGGCGCTGTATGTGGAGCGCGCCACCATGGCCAACCAGAAGATCGTGCCGCTGGATCAGGTGGAGCCGATGTCGTCGCCGTACTTCTCGCTGATCATCGTGCCCGGTGAACGGTGGCAAGGGTGATGACTGCAGCGATTGTCATCCTGGGCCAGGGCAGCCTGGCGACGGCGCGCAAAATCCAGCAGGTGTATCCCGGTGCGGTGATTTACGGTTTGGCCGGGCGAGTTGAAGGTGCGGACCAGGCCTACAACGAATTCGGCGCTACCCTGCGCCGGTTGTATCAACAAGGCACGCCGCTGGTTGCCTTGTGCGCCGCCGGCATTGTGATCCGCACCCTGGCGCCGTTGCTGCTGGAAAAAGGTGAAGAGCCCGCCGTGCTGGCCGTGGCCGAAGACGGCAGCGCCGTGGTGCCGCTGCTCGGTGGCCTGGGCGGCGTTAACCGGATGGCGCGGGAAATCGGCGCTGCGCTGAATGTATCCGCTGCGATCACCACCAGCGGCGAGCTGCGTTTTGGCACCTGCCTGCTCAACCCACCCACGGGCTATGAACTGGCCGACCTGGAGCTGGGCAAGCGTTTCGTTTCCGACTTGCTGGCCGGCGAAAGCGTGCGCATCGAAGGCGCGGCGCCATGGTTGGAGCAAGCGAATCTGCCGCAGGACCGGCACGCACGGTTGGCGATTCATGTGGGCAGCGCCGAGCGCGTGCCGGTGGCCAATGAGTTGCTGATCTACCCGAAGAACGTGAGTGTGACCTGCAAGCCGGGCGCGGATTTGGCCGAGCGCGTGCGGGCGGCGTTGCATGACGCGGGCATCGCTGTGCAGTCCCTGGCGTGCCTGCTTGCCAGTGATACGCAAATGGCCGATGCGTCGCTGCATGACGCGGCATCGGCGCTGGCGGTGCCGCTGCGTTTTGCCCGCATCAGCCAAGACGCCGACATCGTGATTCACGTTGCCGAGCAACCGCTGGACCTGTCCCAGGTAGGGCGCCCGCGTGGCCGCCTCGCCGTGATCGGCCTGGGGCCTGGCGCGGCGGAATTGATGGTGCCGGCGGTCAAGGCCGAACTGGCGCGCTGCACCGATGTGCTGGGTTATGAGACCTACGTGCGCATGGCCGGGCCGTTCCGTGACGATCAAGTGCAGCATTGCACCGATAACCGCGAAGAAATGCAGCGCGCGCGCCATGCCTTCGAACTGGCCGCCACGGGCCGTTCGGTGGTGGTGGTGTCGTCCGGTGACCCTGGCGTGTTCGCCATGGCGGCGGCGGTGATCGAGGCGCTTCACGAGTCCAGCGACCCGGCCTGGCATCAGGTTGATCTGCAAATCCTGCCGGGCGTCTCGGCCTCGCTGGCCACTGCTGCCCAGGCGGGTGCGCCGTTGGGGCATGACTTCTGCGTGATGTCGCTGTCGGACAACCTCAAGCCCTGGTCAATCATCGAAAAACGCCTGGATCTCGCCTCCCAGGCCGACCTGGCCCTGGCGTTCTACAACCCGATCTCACGCGCGCGACCTTGGCAGTTGGGGCGCGCCCTGGAAATCGTCGCGCTGCACCGCGAGCCGCGGACACCGGTGGTGCTGGGCCGTGATATCGGTCGCCCGGGCCAGACCCTGCGTGTCACCACGCTGGGGCAACTGACCCCGGAACAGGTGGACATGCGCACCATGGTGCTGATCGGCTCGTCCACCACCTGCACGTTCCCGCGTGCCGGTGGCGGTGAGTGGGTGTATACGCCACGCTGGTACGGCGAAAAACCCGCGTCCTGAATACGCCCCGGCGACCGCTGGAAAGCTCCGAATGACGCAGTGATTGTGCTGCGCGTGTTCGGGGCTTTTTCTTTTTTGCGCGATGAAAACCCGAACGCTTGCAGCGACCCCGCGTGATTGCTGGAGGGCGCGATCCGGCGTGGTCGGCCAAGGCATGTTTGTCGCCTGGAAAGCTCGACTGCCCGTGGACTAGTGTGGAAAGCAGCCCCATGTGGGGTGTTTGTGGAGAACTGAACATGGAGCGACGTCACAGAAGGATCAACAACACGAAAAGGCGAAAACTGATTGCCGCGCACAAGCCGCCGGGTGCGTCGGCCGCTGTGCCGGCTGACACCGACGACAGCAATGCGGCCGTGGTCAACAACAGTGTCATGTCGTTTGCCGAGGGGGTGTCGGGCCTGCACCGGGAATACATTCGCAAAAGCTATTTGCTGGCCAGCAGTTATGTCAGCGATGTGTTGAATGTTAAGCGCGGTACCGAGGCCTGGTACGACGCGTTTATCAACGTGATGCTCAGCCTGGGCTGGCTGCCGCTGCGCAGCCGTTTCGAGCGGGTCTCGCGTTCGGACAAGGGCCTGACGGTACAGGTGGCGGCATTGAACATCATCGCGGCGCTGTTGGCGTCGTCCTCATGGGCCGGGCCGCTGGTCAATGCGTTGCCTAAACTGGCGGCCGATGCGCTGGAGGCGTTGAAACAGCAGCCGGCGTCTCTGGCGTTGTTCAAGCGCAACACGACGCTGCACCAGGGCGGTGATTTTGGCCTGGCGTCCTGCGTCGAAGCGGATGGGGAATTGATGATGGTGCTGGTGACCTACAGCACCCAGGGCGTGAATAAACAGGTGGGGTTGCCGTTCCTGGAATGGGACAGCGCCTCGGTCGAGGCTTTCAGCGGGCAGACCTGCCTGGTGCTGAATACCTCGCTGGTCAACGAAAAAACCGTCCAGATGATGCGCGAAAGCGCGGGCGACAAGGTGCAACTGGCGATCGCCAAGTACCGTATCTAAGGCACCAGATAACCGCGCACGCCGGTAAAGATGATTTGCGCGGCGAGGGCGCACACAAACAGGCCCATCAGCCGGCTGACAATTTGCAGGCCCTGGTCACCGAGAATGCGTTCGATACGGTTGGACAGGTACAGCACCACGCCCACCGTGAGGCTGGCCAGGGCGATGCTGAGGATGGCGGTGAGCTTGTCATCCCAGTGAGGCTGGCTGACCCCCATCACCAGCAGCGCACCGATGGTGCCGGGGCCGACAGTGAGGGGGATGGTCAGCGGCACGATGGTCACGTCCTGCTGCACGTTGTCGGTCTGCACCGCCGACTTGCCCTGTGCCATGCCCAGCGCCGAGATAAACAGCACACTGCCTGCGCCGATGCGGAACGCATCCACGGTGATGCCGAACACGCTGAAAATGACGCGGCCGAACAGGTAGAGCAGCACGCTCGACACCAGGGTCGCCAGCGCCACTTTCCAGGCCAGGCGCCGCCGTTCTTTGCTGGAGTAGCCACGGGTCAGGCTGATAAAGCAGGACAGCACGAAGAACGGGCTGTAGAGCACCAGCATCTTCAGGTAAACGCTGAACAACACGTGGAGCATGGGGGTGGCTCGCGGGAGGGGAAAGTGTGCAGAGTCTATCAGGCGATAGAGATCAAATGTGGGAGGGGCCAAGTCCCCCCCACTTTGGAAGTGTATTTCAGATCAGGAGGGTTCGTGCTCGGGGCGTTGCTGACGCTGCGCCACCCAGAACTCCACCAGCTCGCGCAACTGCGACAACTCCACCGGCTTGGCCATGTGCCCGTCCATGCCGGCCTGGCGCGCGCGTTCCTTGTGTTCCGACAGGATATGCGCCGTCAGCGCCACCACCGGCGTGCGGATGCGTTGGTGGCTGACTTCCCATGCACGCAGTTGCTGGGTGGCGGAGAAGCCATCGAGAATCGGCATTTCACAGTCCATCAACACCAGGTCGTAGCGCTGGGCTTTCATCGCCTCCAGCGCTTCTTCGCCGTTGCTGGCGGTGTCCGGGTCGAGGTTGAGTTTGCCGAGCATGCCGCGAATAACTTTGGTGGAAATGCTGTTGTCTTCGGCCACCAGGATCTTGAAGTCACCGGGCACCGTCACCACGGGTGGTGCGCTGAGCGCCGGGCGAGACGGCAGACCGCCTTTGTTGCGCTGGGTCAGTTCGTCGGCCAGGGTGGTCTTGAGGGTATAACCGGCCACCGGCTTGGCGAGGATGCGCTTGATCCCGCAGTTGCGTGCAATGATCTTGCTCGGCGCGTTGCTGATGCCGGTGAGCATGATCAGCAGGATGTCGTGGTTCAGGCTCGGGTCTTCCTTGATCTTCGCCGCCAGTTGCATGCCGGTCATACCGGGCATGTTCTGGTCCAGCAACACCACATCGAAGTAGTCGCGCAGGTGCGCCTTGGTACGCAGCAACGCCAGGGCTTCCTTGCCGGAGGGGACGGCGCTGACGTTCAGGCCCCAGGCCGTGCATTGCTGCACCAGCACTTTGCGGCAGGTGTCGTTGTCGTCCACCACCAGCACCCGTGCGTCCTTGAGCGGGCCGTCCAGGTCGGAGGTCGGGTGCTCCAGGCGTTCCGGGTCCAGCGGCAGCGTCAGCCATAGGGTACTGCCTTGATGGCTGCCGCTCTTGATGCCGAACTCGCCGTTCATCAACAGGATCAACTGACGGGCGATGACCAGGCCAAGGTGGCCGCTCAAGCGCGTGGCCGAGAGGAAGTTCTTGCTGTGCAGTTCGCTGTGCAACAGGGCCTCGCGCTCGACGGCTTCCATCGGCAGGCCGCTGTCTTGCACGGCGATGCGCAGGCGCGGCTTGGTGCTGCGGTCGTCCAGGGCGACGACGATCAGCACTTCGCCTTCATCGGTCTTATGCAGGGCGTTTTCCAGCAGGCTCAGCAGTGCCTGGCGCAGGCGGGTCGGGTCACCACTGATGACGCGTGGCACCTGGGGCTGGATAAAGCTGATCAACTCGACGTTCTGCTGCTCGGCCTTGGCGCGGAAGATGCTCAGGCAGTCTTCGAGCAGCGCGTTGAGGTCGAACTGCACATCGTCCAGCTCGATCTGCCCGGATTCGAGCTTGGAGATGTCGAGGATCTCGTTGATCAGCGTCAGCAGTTCGTTGCCGGCGCTGTGGATGGTCTGCACGTAATCGCGCTGCTTCACCGACAGCGGCGTGCCCAGCAGCAGTTCGGTCATGCCCAGTACGCCGTTCATGGGGGTGCGGATTTCGTGGCTGATCTTGGCCAGGAACTCGGCCTTGGCGGCGATTTCGGCATTGCTGGCGGCCAGGTCGCGGCTGAGGCTGAAGCGCGCCTCGACAATTGCACGCTGGCGCTCGCCCAGGGCCAGGCTCATCAACAGGCCACTGAGACAGATGAACGCCAGCAGGGTGACGATCAACCCCTGCGGCGACACCATCGTCAGGCCCAGCAACGCCGGCAGGATGATCAGTGTGCCAATGTTGAACACCACCATGCCCGCCACGAACAACCGTGCCGGCCGGTAGCCCTTCTGCCAGTGATAGGCCGAGACAAACAGCATGCTCAGGCCGGCGAGGGCCACCAGGGCGTAGGTAATGATGTTCAGCGGCAGGGTGTTGACGAACAACAGCAGCAGGCCGCACAGCACGATAAACAGGATGTCGGCCATCAACAGTTTGTTCAGCGGGTGCGGGCCCAGTGGCATGAAGAAGCGATAGGCAAACATCAGTCCGCACGGCGCGGTCAGCAGCAAGGCCAGGTAGGCGCCCGGCGTTTGCAACGCATGCCAGTTCGGCAACCAGGGACCTGGCAGGTTGAGCAGCAGCGCCAGGCTGAGCAGCAACAGTATTTCGCACGCCGCCAGCCACAGGCTGCTGCGTGAGCGATGGTAGGCAAAGCGTGAAACGTTGTGCAGGATCAGCATCAGCAGGCAGCCGAACAGCAGGCCGTAGATCAGTGTCTGGGTCTGGTCGGCGGCGGCCAGCACGGCCGGCTCAAGGGTGATATAGGGGCGCAGCTCGTGTTCCGACACCAGGCGCAGGTAGACCTCGAGGGGCTGCTGGCTCTGGGGCATCGGTAGCATGAAATCACTGCTGGGCAGCGGACGTTGTTCCTGTGGCTGGCGGGCGCCGGTGCTTGTTTGCTCCACCAGCGTGTCGCCGTCCAGGACGTACAGGCTCAGGTGCGACAGGTCCGGGGCGAATACCCGCAGCACTTGCTCGTGCTTGCCCGGTTGCAGTTTGAAACGTACCCACAACGCACCGTCCGGCGGTGCCGCCGTGATACGGTCCAGTTCGATGGGGCTGAATTGGTTGGTGTAGCGCGAGGAGCGAATATCGCTCAGTTGCAGGTCTGCCTGCTCATCAAGCAATACTGCCCAGCCACTGCCTTGCGCGGCGGCTTGGGCCGGGAACAGGCAGAGCAGCGTCAGCAGACTGACAGTGAAACCTATGGCGATCCTGAGCCAGCGCACGGCGAAATCCCTTCGTAGGTTGATGCACGGGTTAACTATGCGCGGGGTAGCCGGTGTACGGCAAGGGCCTGAGGCCCTTGCCTGACCGAACGGATAGCAGGTTACTGGTTCTCGCCACGTTCACGGGCAATGGCGCGGTAGCCGATGTCGGTGCGATAGAAGCAGCCTTTCCAATCGATTTTCGCGGCCAGTGCGTACGCCTGTTGTTGCGCAGCGTCGACACTGGCGCCCATGGCGGTGGCGCACAGCACACGGCCACCGGCGGTCACGACCTTACCATCCTTGAGCGCGGTGCCCGCATGGAACACTTTGCCTTCCAGCGACGCCGCCGCGTCCAGGCCTTCAATCACATCGCCCTTGGCGTAGTCGGCAGGGTAACCGCCGGCCGCCAGCACGATGCCAACGCTCGGACGCGGGTCCCACTGCGCTTCGACTTTGTCCAGGGCCTGGGCCAGGGCGGCTTCCACCAGCAGCACCAGGCTCGATTGCAGGCGCAGCATCACCGGTTGGGTTTCCGGGTCGCCGAAGCGGCAGTTGAACTCGATGACCTTCGGGTTACCGGCCTTGTCGATCATCAGGCCGGCATAGAGGAAACCGGTGTACACATTGCCTTCATCGGCCATGCCGCGCACGGTTGGCCAGATCACCAGGTCCATTACGCGTTGATGCACTTCGCTGGTGACCACCGGGGCAGGGGAGTAGGCGCCCATGCCGCCGGTGTTCGGGCCGCTGTCGCCGTTGCCGACGCGCTTGTGGTCCTGGCTGGTGGCCATCGGCAGGACGTTCTTGCCGTCGACCATCACGATAAAGCTGGCTTCTTCGCCGTCGAGGAACTCCTCGATCACCACGCGCGAACCGGCATCGCCAAAGGCATTGCCGGCGAGCATGTCGCGCACGGCGTCTTCGGCTTCCTGCAAGGTCATCGCGACGATCACGCCTTTACCGGCGGCCAGGCCATCGGCCTTGATCACAATCGGCGCACCTTTTTCACGCAGGTAAGCCAGGGCCGGCTCGATCTCGGTGAAGTTCTGGTAGTCGGCGGTCGGGATCTTGTGGCGTGCCAGGAAGTCCTTGGTGAATGCTTTGGAGCCTTCCAGCTGCGCGGCACCGGCGGTTGGGCCGAAGCAGTCCAGGCCGCGGCTGCGGAACAGGTCCACGACGCCGGCTACCAACGGCACTTCCGGACCGACGATGGTCAGGGAAACGTTTTTCTCGGCAAAATCCGCAAGCTGCTCCAGAGCCAATACGTCGATGGCGACGTTTTCGCACTTGGCTTCAATCGCGGTACCAGCGTTGCCGGGGGCGACGAAAACTTTTTGGACGCGCGGGTCCTGGGCAACTTTCCAGGCCAGGGCGTGTTCACGGCCACCGCTGCCAATAATCAAAACATTCATTTCAAAAACCTCAAATTCTGTAGGCGCTGCTAGGGCGCTTTATGTGGGAGGGGGCTTGCTGTGGCGAGGGAGCTTGCTCCCGTTCGACCGCGTAGCGGTCGCCAGCTTTTGGGGGCGCTTCGCACCCCAGCGGGAGCAAGCTCCCTCGCCACAAAAACCGGGTCCCACATTTCTATTGCGTCGGATCAGTGGCGGAAATGGCGCATGCCGGTGAAGACCATGGCGATGCCGGCTTCATCAGCAGCAGCAATCACTTCAGCATCGCGCATCGAGCCGCCCGGTTGGATCACGGCAGTCACACCGGCCTTGGCGGCGTTGTCCAGGCCATCACGGAACGGGAAGAAGGCGTCGGACGCCATCACCGAACCCGCCACCTGCAAACCGGCGTGCTCAGCCTTGATCGCGGCGATACGCGCCGAATTCACGCGGCTCATCTGGCCGGCGCCGACACCGATGGTCTGGCGGTTCTTGGCGTAGACGATGGCGTTGGATTTAACGTATTTGGCCACTTTCCAGGCGAAGATCAGGTCGTGGATCTCTTGCTCGGTCGGAGCGCGCCGGGTCACGACTTTCAGGTCTTCACTGCCGATCATGCCGATGTCGCGGCTCTGTACCAGCAAGCCGCCATTGACGCGTTTGTAGTCCCAGGCAGCGGCGCGGTCAGCCGACCATTCGCCGCAGGCCAGCAGACGCACGTTGGCTTTTGCGGCAACGATGGCGCGGGCTTCTTCACTCACGCTCGGTGCGATGATCACTTCAACGAATTGACGGTCGACGATGGCCTTGGCGGTTTCGGCATCCAGCTCACGGTTGAAGGCAATGATGCCGCCGAAGGCCGATTCGGTATCGGTGGCGTAGGCCAGTTCGTAGGCCTGGCGAATGCCGCCTTCAGCGTCCGGGCTCACGGCCACGCCACACGGGTTGGCGTGCTTGACGATCACGCAGGCCGGCTTGACGAAGCTCTTCACGCATTCCAGTGCGGCGTCGGTGTCGGCTACGTTGTTGTAGGACAGTTCCTTGCCTTGCAGTTGGGTCGCGGTGGCGATGCCGACTTCGGCCGGTTTTGCCTCCACATAGAACGCCGCGCTCTGGTGCGGGTTCTCGCCGTAGCGCATTTCCTGGGCCTTGACGAACTGGCTGTTGAAAGTGCGCGGGAACTGGCTGCGGCCTTCCGTGCTCAGGGTTTCGGCGGCCTGGTTCACGGTGCCCATGTAGTTGGCGATCATGCCGTCGTAGGCGGCAGTGTGTTCGAACGCCTTGAGCATCAGGTCGAAGCGCTGGGCGTAGGTCAGGCCGCCGGCTTTCAGGCTTTCGAGCACTTGGGTGTAGTCGCTGGCGTTGACCACGATGGCCACGTCTTTGTGGTTCTTGGCTGCCGAGCGAACCATGGTCGGGCCGCCGATATCGATGTTTTCGATGGCGGTCGGCAGGTCACAGCCTGGCTTGTTGATGGTGGCTTCGAACGGGTACAGGTTGACGGCCACCAGGTCGATCGGCTTGATGCCGTGCTCGTTCATGATGGCGTCGTCGATACCGCGACGACCGAGGATGCCGCCGTGGATTTTCGGGTGCAGGGTCTTGACCCGACCGTCCATCATTTCTGCGAAACCGGTGTAGTCCGCGACTTCTACTGCGGCCACGCCGTTGTCCTGCAGCAGTTTGAAGGTCCCGCCCGTGGAGAGGATTTCCACACCCAGGGCTTCCAGCTCCCGGGCAAATTCGAGGATGCCGGTCTTGTCGGAAACGCTGATCAAGGCGCGGCGGATCGGCAGGCGGGTAGTCTGGTCGGTCATTTCAATTTCCATCAAAAGCAAAGGAGTCAGCAAAAAAGGCGACCGGTTTTACGCGGGCGCCTTTCTGGTTTGATTGAATGCTTACAGCAAATCGTATTGCTTGAGCTTTTTGCGCAACGTGCCACGGTTGAGGCCCAGCAGCTCACTGGCTTTGGTCTGGTTGCCCTTGACGTAGTTCATCACGCTTTCGAGCAGGGGCGCCTCGACTTCGGAGAGCACCAGGTTGTACACGTCCGTGACGGAAGCGCCCTCAAGGTGGGCGAAATAATTGTGCAGCGCCTTCTCGACACTCCCGCGAAGGGTCTGGCCTTCTTCGCTCGGCGTGTTCAGGTGCTGTTTCAAATTGACGTTGTCGCTCACGGGTGTTGTTCCACTCACTAAAGTCTCGGTCATCATCGTCATGCGGCCACCCCTTGTCCGTCCCCTGCTCTCAGGCTCTTGTCTCGTTCGGCAAAGAACTCACGAACGGCGGCGACCTGTGCTTGCGTTTCATCCAAACGATTGAACCCGGCGCGAAACTCCCTGGCGCCCGGCAGGGTTGCGAGATACCAACCCACATGCTTGCGAGCAATGCGCACGCCCATCACATCCCCATAGAAAGTGTGAAGGGCAGCCAGATGCTCAAGCAGAATACGTTCCACCTCGAACAGCTCCGGTGCCGGCAGGGTTTCACCGGTACGCAGAAAGTGCTCGATCTCACGAAAAATCCACGGTCGCCCTTGAGCGGCCCGGCCGATCAACAGGCCATCGGCACCGGTGGCGTGCAGCACGCGCCGGGCTTTTTCAGCTGAATCGATATCGCCATTGGCAAATACCGGCATCGACACGGCCTGCTTGATGGCGGCAATGGTGTCGTATTCGGCTTCACCTGTGTACAGATCGGCGCGAGTGCGGCCATGCACTGCCAGCGCTGTAATGCCTGCCTGTTCGGCGATCTTCGCCACCGTCAGGCCGTTCTTGTTGTCCCGGTCCCAGCCGGTACGAATCTTCAGGGTGACCGGCACATCCACTGCGGCGACAACGGCCTGCAGGATCTCGGCAACCAACTGCTCATCCTTCAACAGGGCGGAACCGGCGGCCTTGTTGCAGACCTTCTTGGCCGGGCAGCCCATGTTGATGTCGATAATCTGCGCGCCCAACGCCACGTTGGCCCGCGCCGCATCCGCCAGCATTTGCGCATCACCGCCGGCGATCTGTACCGAGCGGGGCTCGGGATCGCCTTCGTGGATCATGCGCATCCGCGATTTGCGGGTGTTCCACAAGCTCATGTCGCTGGTGACCATTTCCGAGACTACAAGACCCGCGCCCAAACGTTTGCACAGCTGACGAAAGGGCTGGTCGGTGACGCCCGCCATCGGGGCGAGAATCAAGCCGTTCTGCAATGTGTATGGGCCGATGCGTACCGCCGACATAGGACTTCCCTGTTGTGGGGCCGGATCATTAGAGTTCGAAAAAGGGTTGGCATGATACCCGCTCTCGATGACTGGATAAAGGCTGAATTGGATAAAATCTGAACAGTTATTTCTTTATCGCCGCTGGTTTGGTTGTGCCGCGCGCAGTCAACAATCTGCCGCCAAACCCTTGTACATAAGCCGATTCACTCGGGCGAGTGGAAGGTCAGGCTGTAATTCACGGCCTTATTGCCTGGGTCGAGGATGTCCAGGGAAATATGGATCGGCGTTTGTGATGGCATTTCGCTGACTCCGGCCAGCTCGCCGCTGAGGTATTCGGCCGGCTTGAAGCGACGACTGGCGATCAGCCCGCCGTTGATGTCGGCAAAACGCAGCTCCAGCAACGGGAAGGGCTGGGAGAACGTCGCGCGGTTATAGATGATCGCGTCCACCACCAGCGCCCCGGCAAACTCCGGGTGGCTGCGCACCACCAGGTTACTGCTCTTTATGTGGGCGATATCGACCCGCGATGGCACGGTGCAGCCCAGCGTGGGGCACAGTTGCTGGAACCACGGGCGATAGGCGTCCTGGCGAGCCAGGTCGTCGAATTGATAGGCAATATACTGACCTGCCAGGCCGGCGGCGGCGATCAGTACCAGTAATAGCCAGATCAGGCGGCGACCCCAGCTCGACGGGCGCTTTTGCGCGTAAAGGTGCAGCGGATCGTCTTCCAGGTCCTGCAGCAGGTCGTCGTGTTCGCTGGCAGGCGCGCGCAATCGCTTGCGGCGCTGCTGGGGGTGTTCTTCGGGCTCCGTGTCGTCCGCGTCTACCGTCACGGGGGTGACGGGCGGGTCGACGGGTTCATCGCCAAGGGTTGCCCGCATCGGCGGTTCGTCGTCGATATCGTCGACGTGAAGCGACATGGACGGTTCGGTGCGCTGCCGTGTCGCAGGGGCCTTGGTCGGTTCCGGCTCGTCTTCGACTACGTGGGTGCGTTCTTCAGGCGGTTCGCTGAACAGGCTGGCGGCCCATTTTTCCTCTTCGGCCTTGACCGTATCGCGGCTGGCGCTGAGGGCATCTTCCTTCTGTCGACGGTCGGAACCCGCTTGGCGACGCTCTGTGCCGGCCGGCTGCGTATGCTGGATCTCGCGGCGCTCCAGCTTGGCAAGTTCTACGTCCAGGTCCAGGTTGTCCAGGTCCAGTTCTTCGGCAGTCCACTGTTTCTGGCTGATCGCCCGCTGTGCCTGGGGCGCCGTCTCGGGCGCAGGTTCAGCCGCCGCCGGCTGCTCGGGTGCGGGCGCGTGGGCGCGCTGCTCCAGCAACTGGCGAGCGGCATTGAACACTTGCAGGCACGAGCCGCAACGCACCACGCCGCGGGCCACGCTCAACTGGGCATGGTTGACGCGGAAACGGGCTTGGCAATGCGGGCACTGGGTGACGAAACTGTCGGTCATGCGGCCATCCGATTCAGGCAAGCGCTCATTCTAGCGCCGACGACCGCTGATGCGTACCCAGCCATCGCGGTTGGCGATCGGGTCCAGCTCGAAATCCCTGGCATAGGCGGCGGCAACCTCTTCACCTTGCTCGGCGAGAATGCCCGACAGCGCCAGACGGCCGCCCGGCTTGACCAGGCTCGACAACTGCGGCGCCAGGGAGACCAGCGGCCCGGCGAGGATATTGGCCACCAGCACATCAGCCTGTACCTGGGGCAGGTCCTCAGGCAGGTAGAGTGGGAATTTTCCTTCGGGGATGTGGTTGCGCCCGGCGTTGTCGCGGGAGGCTTCCAGCGCCTGCACGTCGATATCGGTGCCCACGGCTTCCTTGGCGCCCAACAACAGCGCAGCAATCGCCAGGATCCCCGAGCCGCAGCCGAAATCCAGCACGTGGCTGTCGGTCAGGTCCTGGCCGTCCAGCCATTCCAGGCACAGTGCGGTGGTGGGGTGGGTGCCGGTGCCGAACGCCAGGCCCGGGTCGAGCAGCAGGTTGACTGCGTTTGGCTCGGGAGCAGCGTGCCAGCTCGGCACGATCCACAGGCGCTGGCCGAAACGCATCGGTTGGAAATTGTCCATCCAGCTGCGTTCCCAGTCCTGGTCTTCGATCACTTCGCTGTGATGCTCGGGCAGCGGGCCGCCGGTGAGCAACTCCATATGGGCCAGCACGGCGGCGGCGTCGGTGCCGTCTTCGAACAGGGCCAGCAGGTGGGTGTGGGACCACAGCGGGGTGGTATTGAGTTCGGGTTCGAAAATCGGCTGGTCTTCAGCGTCCATGAAGGTCACTGAAACAGCGCCCACTTCGAGGAACGCGTCTTCGTAGGTTTCGGCTTGTTCTGGGCTGATGGCGAGACGGACTTGCAGCCAAGGCATGGCGGGCACCTTTGAAAAGAATGAGTCTGCAGCGGGGAGGGGCTGCGAAAGGGCGCAAGTTTACGCGAGCGAACGGCAGAAGACGACACTGCTGACTGCACGCCCGTCAAATGTGGGAGGGGGCTTGCTCCCGATTGCTGGGTGTCGGTCAATACATCTGCTGTCTGACACACCGCTATAGGGAGCAAGCCCCCTCCCACATTTGGACCGTATACATTCATAAAAAACGCTACCCACAAACAACAAAACCGCCCGAAGGCGGCTTTGTTGGGTGGAGCACTTACTGATTGGCCAGCTTGTGTTCCAGGTAGTGAATGTTCACACCACCTTCGCAGAAGCCTTCATCACGAACCAGGTCCCTGTGCAGCGGGACGTTGGTCTTGATGCCGTCGACCACGATTTCGTCCAGGGCGTTGCGCATGCGGGCCATGGCCTCGTCGCGAGTGGCGCCCCAGGTGATCAGCTTGCCGATCAGCGAGTCGTAGTTGGACGGTACCTTATAGCCGCTGTACAGGTGCGAATCGACGCGAACGCCGTTGCCGCCCGGGGCATGGAAATGCTTGACCAGGCCTGGGCTCGGCATAAAGGTTTTCGGGTCTTCGGCGTTGATCCGGCACTCCAGGGAGTGGCCGTGAATCTTCACGTCGTCCTGGGTGAAGGACAGCACGTTGCCGGCGGCGATGCTGAGCATCTCCTTGACGATGTCGATACCGGTGACCATCTCCGAAACCGGATGCTCTACCTGCACACGAGTGTTCATCTCGATGAAGTAGAAACGACCGTTCTCGTAGAGGAACTCGAAGGTACCGGCGCCACGGTAGTTGATGTCGATGCACGCCTTGACGCAGCGCGCGAGGACTTCCTGGCGGGCCTTTTCGTCCAGACCCGGTGCCGGCGCTTCTTCCAGGACCTTCTGGTGACGGCGTTGCAGCGAGCAATCGCGGTCGCCCAGGTGGATGGCGTGGCCCTGGCCGTCGGACAATACCTGCACTTCCACGTGACGCGGGTTGGTCAGGTATTTCTCGAGATAGACCATCGGGTTGCCGAACCAGGCGCCCGCTTCGGAACGGGTCTGCTTGGCGGCTTCGATCAGGTCTTCTTCCTTGTGCACCACGCGCATACCGCGACCACCACCGCCACCGGCAGCCTTGATGATCACCGGGTAGCCGACTTCGCGACCAATGCGCAGCGCGGTTTCCTCGTCTTCAGGCAGTGGGCCGTCGGAACCTGGAACGGTCGGCACGCCGGCGGCGATCATGGCGTCCTTGGCCGAGACCTTGTCGCCCATCAGGCGAATGGTCTCGGCTTTCGGGCCGATGAAGGCAAACCCGGATTTTTCCACCTGTTCGGCGAAATCGGCGTTTTCCGCGAGGAAGCCGTAGCCCGGGTGGATGCCATCGGCGCCGGTCACTTCTGCCGCGGCGATGATGTTCGAGACTTTCAGGTACGAGTTCGTGGCCAGTGGCGGGCCGATGCAGATGCTTTCGTCCGCCAGTTTCACGTGCATCAATTCGGTATCGGCCGTCGAGTAAACAGCGACGGTCTTGATGCCCTCTTCCTTACAGGCGCGCAGGATACGCAGCGCGATCTCGCCGCGGTTGGCGATCAGGACTTTTTGCAGTTTCTTCGCAGGTTTCAACATCGAAGGCGCTCCGCGGTTCAAACGATGGTGAACAGCGGCTGGTCGTACTCAACCGGCTGACCGTTTTCTACCAGGATGGATTCAATGATGCCGGCTTTTTCTGCGGTGATGT
Source organism: Pseudomonas sp. FP597 (assembly GCF_030687435.1). Classification (NCBI taxonomy): domain Bacteria; kingdom Pseudomonadati; phylum Pseudomonadota; class Gammaproteobacteria; order Pseudomonadales; family Pseudomonadaceae; genus Pseudomonas; species Pseudomonas sp. FP597. Next base: position 733,681 of record NZ_CP117432.1, read on the forward strand.
GGTTCATCATTTTCATCGCTTCAACGATGCAGATGGTGTCGCCCACTTTCACGGTCTTGCCCACTTCAACGAAGGCTGGCGAAGTCGGTGCCGGGGTGCGGTAGAAAGTACCGACCATTGGCGACTTGACCACGAAGCCGTTCAGCACAGGCGCTGCTGGAGCGGCAGGCGCCGCGGCAGCTGGAGCGGCGGCGGCAGGCGCGGCAGGGGCTGGCGCCGGTGCTTGCATCTGCGGTGCGTAGAACTGTTGGGCCGGGGTCTTGCTGTGACGGCTGATCCGTACGGACTCTTCGCCTTCCTTGATTTCCAGCTCGTCGATACCGGATTCTTCCAGCAGTTCGATCAATTTCTTAACTTTACGGATATCCATGAATCATCAACTCCCAAGGGTCGGTCAGGGGCGTTTAGCCTGTTCTTCAAGCTGTTCCAGGGCGGCCTCCAGGGCCAGTCGGTAACCGCTGGCGCCAAGGCCGCAGATCACTCCTACCGCTACGTCGGAGAAGTAAGAGTGATGGCGGAAAGGTTCGCGTTTGTGCACGTTCGATAAATGCACTTCGATGAATGGGATGCTCACCGCCAGCAGCGCGTCACGTAATGCAACGCTTGTGTGTGTAAAAGCGGCGGGATTGATCAGGATAAAGTCCACGCCTTCGCCGCGCGCGGCATGGATGCGATCAATCAATTCGTACTCGGCGTTACTTTGCAGATAGAGCAGATGGTGGCCGGCTTCACGCGCCCGTCGTTCCAGATCGAGGTTGATCTGATCCAGGGTCACTGCCCCGTAGACGCCCGGTTCACGGGTGCCGAGCAGGTTCAGGTTGGGTCCGTGAAGAACCAGTAAGGTCGCCATCGGCTGTTCCTTGTTATTGATGGGAGTACGGCAGAACCCGGCGACTATGCCGCAAAGCCTTTGTGACTGTCCAGTTCTATGCAGTAGGCCGCACGATTAGCGAGGATTGCGCGAAATTTGTGACTAGGGGGCGGGATCCGGTCATGGGTAATACGCCCTTGAGTCCCGTGGAGATCAAATGCGGGAGGGGGCTTGCTCCCGATTGCAGCGTGTCAGTCTCAATATCTGTAACTGATCCACCGATATCGGGAGCAAGCCCCCTCCCACATTTTGAACTGTATCTGGCATGGGGGCAGGTCAGACGCGGAATGCCTGCACCGCCGTATTGAGCTGCCCACCCAGCACCAACAGGTGCTCGCCCTGGCGGCGCCCCTCGCCGATGCGCAGCAAATTATCCTCACCCAGCTGGTGAATCCGTTCGCTGTTGTCGCGAATTTCGCTCACGGCGCCGCTCTGCTGTGCGGTCACGTCGGCAATCCGCACTGCCGTGTCGGAAATCGTCTGGATGGCCCCGACAATTTCGTCCAGCGCGCCGTCCGCCGCCTGGGCTTGCTGGGCGGTGGCCTCGGCGTGTTCGACCTGGGCGCGCATGCCTTCCACCGATTGGTGGGCAGCGGTTTGCAAACCCGTGATCAACCCCTGGATTTCGGCGGTGGCGCCAGCGGTGCGTTGGGCCAGTGTGCGTACTTCGTCGGCGACCACGGCAAAGCCGCGTCCCGCTTCACCGGCGCGCGCGGCTTCAATCGCCGCATTGAGTGCCAGCAGGTTGGTCTGGTCGGCAATCGAGCGAATCACCGTGAGCACGCCGCCGATGGTGGCGGACTCGGCGGCGAGTTTCTCGATCATCTGTGCGTTTTGCTGCACTTCGCCCACCAGTGCATGCAGGCCGGTAAGGCTCAAGCCGATCACCCGTTGGCCTTGTTCCACGGCCTGGCCCGCGCTACGGCTGGCACCGGCGGCCTGACTGGCATCGCCGGCCACTTGCTGGATGGTGGCTTCCAGTTCGCCCAGGGAGTCGCGAATCTGCGCGGTATCCCCGGCCTGGCGCTCGGCGCCGTCGTGCAAGCCACTGCTCAGTTCGGCGAGGGCGCGACTGCTGCCGGCCACTTCCTGGGCGTTGCCGCGAATGGTGCCCACCAGATCCACCAGATAGGCACGCAAGCGGTTGAGGGAGGCTTCGATGTCGTGCAGTTCGCGGTTGGTCTTGCCCAGGGCGATCGGCTGGCTGAAGTTGCCTTCACCCCAGGTCGACAAGGCCGGCGCCAGGTTGGTCAGCACGCGCGCCAGGCGCCGTTGCAAGGTGTCGATCAACAGCGCAATCAATAGGATCAGGCCGATCATCACGCCCTGCATCAGGCGCACTTCGCCCTGGATAATGGCGTGTTGTGCACGCACCACCGGCTCAAGAGCGGCGATGGCCTGCTGCACCGCGTTGATTTTCAGATGGGTGGCGGCGGCCAGGTCGGCGCGTTTTTGGATCTGCTCGCGAGTACGCTTGAGTTCGGCGGGGTAGCGGGTCAGCAAGCTGTTGAGTTCGCGCTTGAGATCGACGCCGGTGTCCTGGGTTTCGGCTTTTTCGCTGTTTTCCAGGCCCATCAGGGCGGAAAAATCGTCGGTGTTGGATTCGGTACTGGCTTTGACGCCGAGCAAAGGCAGTTGCTCCAGCAGGTCAGCCTGGCTGCGGATACTGCCGACTTCGCGCTCCACGTCGGCGGCCAGTTCCGCGCGTCCGCTGCTCACCAGTTTGTCGCGGGCCAGGGACAGCTTGCCCAGATGCTGGGACGCGACCAACAACGGCGGCAGATAACGCGCTGCTTCGGGGGTGTTCACGCCCATGGCGTATTGGCTCAATTGCTCCAGGTTCGCGCTCAGCTCACGTTCGGCTTGCAGCAACAGGGCTTGCGGGTCGCCGGCCAACTTGCCGGCGGCGAGCAGGTCGGTTTTGCTGAAGGCATCCAGGTCCACCAGGCTGGGGCGCAGGTTTTGCGTCAGCTCGGCGGGCAATTCATTCAGGTGCTGCAGCAGGCTTTCCAGGCTTTGGCTGGCGCCGCTCAAGCGCAGGGCGTCGCCGCTGGCCAGGTAGTCGTCGATATTGCGCGCGGCCTGGTTCTGGAAACTCTGCGACAGCCCCAGGTAGCGCTCCATCAACAAATACGGGCGTTCCAGCGCGCGTTGCGACCACCACAGCGTCGCCCCGAGTGCCAGGCACACGGCCACCAGCAGAAGGGTATTGAGATTGGTCAGCAGCTTCAGGCGCATGCGTGGTTTCAACCGACAGCAAAAGATAAGTGCCTGAAGTTATTGCGTTTCCATTACAGCGTTATGACGGAGTCAGTGGATTCTGGTGAAAAGGTGGCACTCTGCCTTGATGTGCGTGCGGCTTGTACGCGATTGCGTCCGGCGCCCTTGGCGCGGTACAGCGCTTCGTCCGCCTGAGCGGCCATCATCAAGCTATCGGAGTCATCGCACAGCTCCACCAGCCCGGCGCTGAAGGTGCACCACAAATCCTGGGGCTGGGCCGGGTAATGAATTTCGGCGAAGCGCCCACGAATCTCATCCAGTACCTTGCAGGCCGACTCCAAGTCGGTGTCGGGCATCACGATGGCGAATTCTTCGCCGCCGTAGCGCCCGATGTAGTCGGTCTTGCGCAGCCGCTGCTTGAGGAACAGCGCCAGGCTCTTGATCACGCGGTCGCCCATGGGGTGGCCGTGGCTGTCATTGACGCGCTTGAAGTGATCGATATCGAGCATGGCAAAGCTCAGCGGCTTGTTCTCGCGGCGTGCGCGGAAGCTGCAGTCTTCGAGCAGTTGCAGGATATGGGTGTGGTTGTACAACCCGGTCAGGCTGTCGCGCACCATGCGCGCCTTGAGATGGCGGGCGCGGGCCGCGCGGTTGCGCACGGTGGTGATCAGATGGCGCGGCTTGATGGGCTTGGTGAGGAAGTCGTCGCCGCCCTCACTCATGGCGTCCAGTTGTTTATCCAGGTCATCTTCGGCCGACAGATAGATGATCGGCACGCTCACATAGCGATCATTGTGCCGAATCACTTTGGCCAACTCGGTACCGGTACACGCCGGCATATACATGTCGAGGATGATCAGGTCGGGCTGGAAATCCGCCAGCTCGGCCATGGCCTGGATCGGCTCGATCAGGGTGCGGGTGACGATGCCGGCGCTGTTGAGCAGCCGCTCGGTGTGCAGCGCCTGGGCCCGCGAGTCGTCGATGATCAATACTTTATAGGGTTCGTACTGGGCGATGCAGGTCAGCACCTCGATCTTTTCCAGCAGGCTGGAGGCTTCCAATGTGCCAGTAAGGAACTCCTGGCCGCCCGCGCGCACGGCGGCCAGGCGGGTCGGGGTGTCGGTTTCATGCAGGCTGAAAAACAGCAGCGGCAGCTTGTGTTCCAGGCCTTCCTGGGCTTCGGCGGCAAGCTTGAGGCCCAGGCCCGCACCGCAGAAGTCCACATCCATCACAATCACCGAGGGCAGGCGCTCGGCCATCGACGCGCGAAACGCCGCCACGCTGTCCAGCGACTGGGCGCTCATGCCAAAGAATTCCAGTTGCTTGGCCAGGCGCTCGGCGCGGTCGTGATCGGCCAGCATCACGTAGATCGGCTTGCGCATCGGCGGCAGGAAGGTTTGTTCCAGCTGGTCGCCCTGACGCAGGCCGGTACGGGACAGGCGCTGCATCAAGCGGTTGAGTTCGGTGATCAGTTGGCTGCTCAGGCGCCCGCGATTTTCGTCCACGGCCTTGAGCGATTCACCGATATGGCGCGCCAGCTGGCCGTGCTCGGGTTGTTCGAAACGCTCGGCAAAGCGCAGCAGGCGCAGATTGGCTTCGCTGAGTTCGCAAAGGTCGGTGTTCGACCATTCGCTGCGTTGCAGGCGCTGCCAGATCTCAAGAATTTGACGTGCCTGATGAATTACCCGCTGGGCAAAATGCTGCTTGAGGCGCTCGCGGCTGGGGTCTTCTGGCTCGGTCATATCCTGACTACTAGTGAGGGTGCATGCAGAGGTCGAACTGATGGCTCTATGCTAGCACCTCTTTTCGATCGTATGAGTGTCATACATCAATTAACTGTGAGGCCCTGGCATTCAGTTAATGACCTGATGGTCACGCAGCGTAAAAAGCGTGCATCCTTTATAGTCGAACTTCCCGCACGCGCCAGTTTGATGAAAAGCCCCGCATTGGCTGGCACGATGGGGTAGGGTTGCTGTCGGAGTGTGTGAACGCACGCCGCCCGTTGAAGTGCATGAACTCAAGTGATTGAAAGGATATCGCCATGCTGGACTGGAAAAACCGCGCAGGCAGTACCAAAGGCCCCGCCCCTGAGCCCAAGTCGGCCAACCGCAGCTATTTTCGTACTCTGCTGATGAGCCGAGCGGTGCTCAGCGTCCTCGGCCTGTACCTGTTGGTCACCGGCGCCCTGGGCTGGTACTGGAGCGAAGAACCGGCGCTGTTCCCGGTCCAGCAAAACGCGCAAATTGCGGCCGAGAAGGAAGGCAAGCAAATGGTGGTGGGCTACACCACCGTCGAAACCCTCAAGACCGTGGTCGGCACCTTGCTGAACAAACCCGGTGGCTATATCTCCAACGACCGTTTCCCGCCAGGCCTGTGGATGGACAACATGCCGAGCTGGGAATACGGCGTGCTGGTGCAGGTCCGCGACCTGACCCGCGCCCTGCGTAAAGACTTTGCCCGCTCCCAGTCGCAGTCGGCCGAAGACGCCGATTTGGCCAAGGCCGAGCCGCGTTTCAACTTCGACAACAAGAGCTGGGTGCTGCCCTCCAGCGAGTCGGAATACCAGGAAGGCATCAACTCCCTGAGCCGCTACGAAGCGCGCCTGTCCGACCCGAACCAGCGCGGCGCGCTGTTCTATGCACGCGCCGACAACCTGAACAACTGGCTGGGCGATGTGGCCACCCGCTTGGGCTCGCTGTCGCAACGTCTTTCGGCCAGTGTTGGTCGGGTCAAGTTGAACACCGCCCTGAAAACCGAAGCCCTGGCGCCGGGTGAAGTGCCGCAGGTCGACGAAGAAGTGGTGGAAACCCCATGGATGCAGATCGACAACGTGTTCTACGAAGCCCGTGGCCAGGCGTGGGCCCTGTCGCACCTGCTGCGTGCCATCGAAGTCGACTTTGCCGACGTACTGGCCAAGAAAAACGCCACGGTCAGCGTGCGCCAGATCATTCGTGAGCTGGAGGCCTCGCAGGAGCCGGTGTGGAGTCCTATGATTCTGAATGGCAGTGGCTTCGGTGTACTGGCGAACCACTCGCTGGTGATGGCCAATTATATTTCCCGGGCCAACGCTGCAGTGATCGATTTGCGTCAGCTCCTCAACCAGGGTTGATGATGGACGCTACTCAACGGGAGGCCGCCCACCGCGCGGCCTCCGATGCTGAACTGATCTGCTGGGTCGACGCTCAGGACAACCTGCTCGGGCACCTTGTCAGGTCCGACCTGCGCCGGCGCGGCCTGATTGGCCGTTGCACCTTTATCTTCCTGTTCAACTCCAAGGGTGAGCTGTGTGTGCATCGGCGCACCTTGAGCAAGGCGTTGTATCCCGGTTTCTGGGATACGGCGGCCGGCGGGATGGTGGCGGCGGGGGAGAGCTACGCCGAGTCGGCGGCCCGTGAGCTTGAAGAAGAACTAGGCGTCAGCGGGGTGGTATTGAACGAACATGACCACTTCTTCTTTGAAGACGGCGACAGCAGGCTGTGGTGCAAGTCTTACTCTGCCGTATGGGACGGGCTACTGTGCCTGCAACCGGAAGAAGTCATGGAGGCGCGCTTTTTACCGATTGAAACGATCTTGAGCGAGGCGCGGCAAAAGCCTTACTGCCCGGACGCTCAAGAGGGCTTGCGACGCTATCTGGCGTTACGTCGCTAAAGTTGCATGAAATGGCGCCATTTGGCCCTTAGCAACTTCGCTTTTTGCCGTTACACTGCGCCACTTTTCATCCCCCTAGAGGATTGCCGGTGGCCAAGAAAGCCGCATCCTTCGCCGCCCTTGGTGGCCTGGTATTTTCCACTGACGCAGGTCGACACTGCCCGGACTGCCGTCAGCCCGTGGATTCGTGCACCTGCAAACAGACCCTGATCCCCGAAGGCGACGGTATTGCCCGCGTGCGACGCGAGAGCAAGGGCCGTGGCGGCAAGACGGTGACCACCATCACCGGCGTGCCGCTGCCAGAGGACGCGCTCAAGGAATTGGCCACCACGCTGAAAAAGCGCTGTGGCACCGGTGGCGCGTTGAAAGATGGTGTCATCGAGATCCAGGGCGATCACGTCGAACTGCTGTTGGCCGAGCTGATCAAGCTCGGTTACAAGGCCAAGAAGTCCGGCGGCTGAAGGCCTCTTCCCAACCTGTGTCTAAACTCTGTCCTGCAAGTGGGGTCTCACCTTCTTACAGGCAAATCGTCATTTTCATTCTTTAGACTGCGCCAGCCTCGAACGAGAGGTGGCGCCTTCGCCTTCATTTATAGGGGACTTCGATGTCCGTACGACGCACACGCAAAGACGATGGCAGCCAATGGACAGTTGCGGACAGCCGCAGTGTTTACGGGATTCGCCATTGGGGGGCCGGGTATTTTGCGATCAATGAAGCCGGTCGCGTTGAAGTCCGTCCGAACGGCCCGAACAGCACGCCGGTCGATCTGTACGAGCAAGTCGACCAACTGCGTAAAAGCGGCCTGTCGCTGCCGCTGCTGGTGCGCTTTCCCGACATCCTGCAAGACCGTGTACGCCAGCTGACCGGCGCCTTCGATTCGAACATCGAGCGCCTGGAATACCAGAGCAAGTACACCGCGCTGTACCCGATCAAAGTGAACCAACAGGAAGCGGTGATCGAAAACATCATCGCTACCCAGAACGTGTCCATCGGCCTGGAAGCCGGTTCCAAGCCTGAGCTGCTGGCCGTGCTGGCCCTGGCGCCGAAGGGCGGCACCATTGTGTGCAACGGTTACAAGGACCGTGAATTCATCCGCCTGGCGCTGATGGGCCAGAAGCTCGGCCACAACGTGTTTATCGTGATCGAGAAAGAATCCGAAGTCGGCCTGGTGATCGAAGAGGCCGCGAGCCTCAAGGTCAAGCCGCAGGTCGGCCTGCGCGTGCGTTTGTCGTCCCTGGCGTCGAGCAAGTGGGCGGACACCGGTGGCGAGAAATCCAAGTTCGGCCTGTCGGCGGCGCAGTTGCTGTCGGTGGTCGAGCGCTTCCGCGCTGCCGGCCTGGACCAGGGCATCCGCCTGCTGCACTTCCACATGGGCTCGCAGATCGCCAACCTGGCCGACTACCAGCACGGGTTCAAGGAAGCCATCCGTTACTACGGCGAGCTGCGCAACCTCGGCCTGCCGGTGGACCACATCGACGTCGGTGGCGGCCTGGGCGTGGACTACGACGGGACTCACTCGCGCAACGCCAGCTCGATCAACTACGACATGGACGACTACGCCGGTGTGGTCGTGGGCATGCTCAAGGAGTTCTGCGATGCGCAGAGCCTGCCGCACCCGAATATCTTCTCCGAAAGCGGTCGTTCGCTGACTGCCCACCACGCCATGCTGGTGGTGCAGGTTACCGACGTCGAGAAACACAACGACGAAATCCCAAAGATCGAAAACAAGGAAAGCCTGCCTGAAACCGTGCAGTGGCTGGTGGACCTGCTCGGCCCGACCGACATCGAAATGGTCACCGAAACCTACTGGCGCGCCACCCACTACATGAGCGACGTGGCTACCCAGTACGCCGACGGCAAGCTGACCCTGGCCGAAAAAGCCCTGGCCGAGCAGTGTTACTTCGCGGTATGCCGCCGCCTGCATAACTCGTTGAAAGCCCGCCAGCGCTCGCACCGCCAGGTGCTGGACGAACTCAATGACAAGTTGGCCGACAAGTACATCTGCAACTTCTCGGTGTTCCAGAGCCTGCCCGACACCTGGGCGATCGGCCAGGTGCTGCCGATTCTGCCGTTGCACCGCCTCGACGAAGAACCGCTGCGTCGTGCCGTGCTGCAAGACCTGACCTGCGACTCCGACGGCAAGATCAAGCAATACGTCGACGAGCAGAGCATCGAAACCAGCCTGCCGGTACACGCCTTGAACGAGGGCGAAGACTACCTGCTGGGCATCTTCCTGGTGGGCGCCTACCAGGAGATTCTGGGCGACATGCACAACCTGTTCGGTGACACCGACTCGGTGAACATCTACCAGCGTGAAGACGGTTCGGTGTACAGCGCCGGGATCGAGACCCACGACACCATCGAAGACATGCTGCGCTACGTGCACTTGTCGCCGGAGGAGTTGATGACTCACTACCGTGATAAGTGCGCGAGCGCGAAGATCAGCGCGTCTGAGCGCACGCAGTTCCTCGACGCCTTGCGTTTGGGCCTGACGCGTTCGTCCTACCTGTCCTCATAACATCAGCTGATGCAGGTCTAAAAATGTGGGAGGGGGCTTGCCCCCGATAGCGGTGTGTCAGACAACTAATTGTTGCTGATGTACCGCAATCGGGAGCAAGCCCCCTCCCACATTTGGATTGCATTTCTTCAGTTAACGCCCAGCCAAAGCCCCTGCCGATTCAGGCGCCAGGCAATCGCCCACAGGGTCAGGCTGCGTACCGCCATGAACAGCAGGAAGGTTATCCACAGCCCGTGGTTACCCAGCCCCTGCAACCCCCACGCAACCGGCAACACCAACAGCACCGTCAGCACCATCCCATTGCGCATTTCCCGTGCGCGCGTTGCGCCGATAAACAAGCCATCGAGCAAATAACTCCACACCGCAATCAACGGCAGTACCGCGAGGTAAGGCAGGTAAATGTCCGCCGTTTCGCGCACGCTGGGAATATCGGTTTGCATGGCGATAAACAGGTGCCCGCCAAAGGTGAACAGCAGGGCGAAACCGAGGCTGGCGATCAGTGACCAACCACAAGCCACTACCAATGATCGCCTTAACGCGTGGCGATCATGTGCGCCGATGGCGTGACCGCACAGCGCTTCAACTGCGTGGGCCAAGCCGTCCAGTGCATGCGCGGTCAGCAACAGGCCGTTGAGCAACAGCGCATTGGCGGCGACGGTGGCATCCCCCAGCCGCGTGCCCTGCACCGTGATCATGAAAAACACCGACTGCAATGCCAGGCTGCGGATAAAAATATCGCGGTTCACCGCCAGCAGCGGGCGCCAGCTTTGCCACCGCTTCAGCGCAACCCAGGCGATGTGTCCGGGATAGGCGCGCAGGGCGTTTTGCGTGAGGGCCAGGCCGAGCAGGGCGCCGGTCCATTCGGCGATCACCGAGGCGCGGGCGGAGCCGACCACGCCCCAGTCCAGTCCGAGGACGAACCACAGGTTCAGGGCGATGTTGACCAGGTTGGTCGTCAGCAGGATCGCCAGCGGCGCGCGGGCGTTCTGCGTGCCGAGGAACCAGCCGACCAGGGCATAGCTGGCCAGCGCCGCGGGCAGGCCAAACAGGCGAGTGTGGAAGAAGTCGCGGGTCAGCAGGTTCAGTGCAGGCGAAGGCTGCATCCATTCCAGGGCCAGGTGGCTCAGGGGAATGCCCACGGTGCCGAGCAGCAGCGCCAGGCCCAGCGCCAACAGCAAACCTTGCAGCAGGATTTGCCGCAATGCCGCGCCGTCGTTGCGCCCGGCGGCCTGGGCGGCGAAACCGGTGGAGCCCATGCGCAGAAACCCCATGGCCCAGGCGAGAAAGGTATACAGGCTGGCCCCGACGGCCACCGCGCCCAGCTGATGGGCATGAGGCAGGTGACCGATGACCATGCTGTCGACCAGGGCCACCAGCGGCACCGAGATATTCGACAGGATCATCGGCGCAGCCAACGCCCATACACGGCGGTGGGTGGGGCGATGGCGCCAGTCGGTGAGTAAGGTGGGCATGCGGGCTCCTTCGGGGGAGCGGCATTGTAACTGTCCATCAGCTACGCAGTAGAACCAATGTGGGAGGGGCAAGTCCCCCTCCCTCATTTTGATCTTCAGAGGCTGTGGGATTTGTCTTGGCTTCAGGCTCATCCAGAACAAAACCACCCTCCGTCGGTCAATGTGACCAGCGCCACATCGGCTGTGCCGGCGCTGATATATAGTTCACCCCCCCGGTTCCCTCTGACGATGAGTGCCCCATGCTTAACAAAGGACTGTTTCTCGCCTGCGCGCTGGCCATGCTGAGTGCCTGCGATTCTTCCGACAAACCGGCTGCCCCCACAGCGCCTGCGGCGGCCACGACCGCCACACCGAAACCGGTCAAGGCGGCGGTGGATGTGGCGGCGTTGAAGCAGCGTTACGCCGGGCGTGAGTTGAGCGTGGTGGACGTGTCCGAGGTGCAGTTGGACGGCGCCAGCACCTTGTCGGTGAGTTTTTCCATTCCCCTGGACCCTGATCAGAAATTCGCCGACAAACTGCATCTGGTGGACAGCAAGTCCGGCAAGGTCGACGGCGCCTGGGAACTGTCCGATAACCTGATGGAACTGCGCCTGCGCCATCTCGAACCGCAGCGCAAACTGGTGCTGACGGTGGACGCCGGGGTCAAGGCGGTCAACGATAACAAGCTCGCCGCCGAGTACACCGCCCGCCTGGAAACCCGCGACCTGCAAGCCACCGTCGGCTTCGCCAGCCGTGGCACGCTGTTGCCCACGCGCCTGGCCGAAGGGCTGCCGGTGATCGCGCTGAACGTCGACAAGATCGACGTCGAATTCTTCCGCATCAAGCCCGAATCGCTGCCGTCATTCCTGGCGCAATGGGGGCGCAATACCAGCTTGCAAAGTTATGAGTCCCGCGAATTGCTGCCGCTGGCCGATCTGGTCTACGGCGGCCGTTTCGACCTGAACCCGGCACGCAACACCCGCGAAACCCTGTTGCTGCCCATCGCCGGCCTCAAGCAACTGCAGCAGCCGGGCGTGTATCTGGCGGTGATGCGCGCCTCGGGCACCTACAACTATTCGCAACCGGCCACGCTGTTTACCTTGAGTGATATCGGCCTGTCGGTGCACCGCTACGCCAATCGCCTGGATGTGTTTACCCAGGCCCTGGACGGCGGCAAGGCGCTGGATGGCGTGGACCTGGAAGTGCTAGATGCCGACGGCCGCGTCGTGGGCCAGGGCAAGACCGAGAAGGGCGGCCACGCCGAGTTGCCGTTGCCGAAAAAAGCCCAGGTGCTGTTGGCCAAGCAGGGCGAGCAGACCAGCCTGTTGCGCCTCGACAGCGCCGCGTTGGACCTGGCTGAGTTCGATATCGGCGGCCAGCCGTCGCACCCGCTGCAATTTTTTGTGTTCGGTCCACGAGACCTGTATCGCCCCGGCGAAACCGTGCTGCTCAATGCGCTGCTGCGCGACAAGGACGGCAAGGCGGTCAAGCCGCAACCGGTGAGTGTCGAAGTGCGCCGCCCGGACGAACAGGTCAGCCGCAAGTTCGTGTGGGACGCCGACGCGTCCGGCCTCTATCAATACTCACTGCAACTGGCCGGCGAAGCACCGACCGGGCGCTGGCAGCTGGTGTTTGACCTGGGCGATGGCAAGCCGCAGCTGTATGAATTCCTCGTCGAAGACTTCCTGCCCGAGCGTCTGGCGCTGGAACTCAAGGGCAGCGACACGCCGCTGAGCCCGGCGGATAACCCAGTGATTCAGGTCAACGGGCGCTACCTGTACGGCGCGCCGGCTTCCGGCAATCGGGTCAGCGGGCAAGTGTATGTGCGGCCGTTACGTGAGGCGGTCAAGGCCTTGCCGGGTTACCAGTTTGGTTCAGTCACCGAAGAGGAGCTGAGCCAGGATTTCGAACTGGACGAGAGCGTACTGGACGCCAAGGGCCAGGAAAAGCTGACCCTGGAAAGCAAATGGACCGAGGCCAAGTCGCCGCTGCAACTGATCGTGCAGGCCAGCCTGCAGGAGTCAGGCGGGCGGCCGATCACTCGGCGCCTGGTGCAGCCGATCTGGCCGGCCGAGCGGTTGCCGGGCCTGCGTGGGCTGTTTGACGGCACTGAAACCAATGGCGATGGCCCGGCGGAATTCGAAGTGCTGCTGGCCAACCCGGACGGGCAGAAACTCGCCGCGCAGAACCTCAAGGTGCGCCTGGTTCGTGAGCGTCGCGATTACTACTGGAACTACTCGGACAGCGACGGCTGGAGCTATCACTACAACGAGAAATTCCTCAACCTCGACGAGCAGACCTTGAACATCAAGGCCGGCGACACCGCCAAGGTCAGCTTCCAGGTGGAGTGGGGGCCGTACCGCGTGGAAGTCGAGGACCCGCAGACCGGTTTGGTCAGCAGCCTGCGTTTCTGGGCCGGTTACCAGGCCCAGGACAACACCGAAGGCGGTGCCATGCGCCCCGATCAGGTCAAGCTGGCGCTGGATAAACCGGCGTATGGCGACGGCGATACCGCCAACGTCACCGTCACGCCGCCCGCCGCCGGTAAAGGCTACCTGCTGGTGGAGTCCGCCGAAGGGCCGTTGTGGTGGCAGGAAATCGACGTGCCGGCCGAAGGCAAAAGCTTTGCGGTCAAGCTCGACCCGAAATGGTCACGCCATGACTTGTACGTGAGTGCGCTGGTGATTCGTCCCGGCGAGCGCAAAGCCAATATCACCCCCAAACGGGCGGTGGGCCTGCTGCATCTGCCGTTGGACCGTACCCAGCGCAAGCTCGGCGTGACCCTCACTGCGCCGGAAAAAATGCGCCCCAAACAACCGTTGACGGTGAAAGTGGCGGCCAAAAATGCCGACGGCAGCGTACCCAAGCAGGTGCATGTGCTGGTCGCGGCAGTGGACGTGGGCATCCTCAATATCACCGAGTACCCGACGCCCGATCCCTACTCCAGCCTGTTCGGCCGCAAGGCCTATGGTGTGGACCAGTTCGATATCTACGGCCAGTTGATCGAAGCCGGTCAGGGCCGCCTGGCCAGCCTGGCCTTCGGTGGTGACGCGGCATTGGCCAAGGGCGGCAAGCGCCCGGACACCAGCGTGACCATCGTCGCCCTGCAAAGCGCGCCGGTGACCCTGAACGACAAAGGCGAGGGCGAAGTCAGCGTCAATATCCCTGACTTCAACGGCGAACTGCGCCTGATGGCCCAGGCTTGGAGCGATGATCGCTATGGCATGGCCGAAGCCAAGACGGTGATCGCCGCGCCGCTGATCGCCGAGCTGTCGGCGCCGCGCTTCCTGGCGGGCGGAGACCAGACCACCCTGGCGCTGGACCTGTCCAACCTGTCGGGCAAGGCGCAGAAACTGGAGGTACAACTGAGTGCCGACGGCCAGTTGGAGCTGGTCAACAGTGCCGCGCAAACCGTTGAACTCAAGCAAGGCCAGCGCACCACGTTGCGCATCCCGGTCAAAGCCTGGGGCGGTTTGGGCCAGGGCAAGGTGAAGGTGACAGTTAACGGGCTGGACCTGCCGGGTGAAAACCTGCCGCCGTTCAGCCGTGAATGGACCTTGGGCGTGCGCCCTGCCTACCCGGCGCTGCTCAAGCATTACCGCGCGGTGCTTAAAAGCGAACCGTGGAACTTGCCTGCCGGAACCCTTGATCAATTCGATACCTCGGGGCGCGAAGCGCTGTTGAGTCTGTCGAGCCGGCCGCCGCTGAATCTCGGGGCACAGATCAAAGCGCTCAAGGCGTACCCTTACGGTTGCCTGGAGCAGACCGCCAGCGGCCTCTATCCCTCCTTGTATGCCGATGACGCGTTGCTCAAGCGCCTGAGCATCAAGGGCGAGCCGGATGCCGAGCGTAAACGCAAGATCGAGCTGGGCATCGAACGCCTGTTGGGCATGCAGCGCTACAACGGCAGCTTCGGTTTGTGGGGCGCCGATGGCGAAGAAGAGTATTGGCTGAGCGCCTATGTCACCGACTTCCTGTTGCGCGCCCGCGACCAGGGCTTCGCCGTGCCGCCTGAAGCGCTGAAGAAGGCCAGCGAACGCCTGTTGCGGTATGTGCAGGAGCGCAACCTGATCGAGGTTGATTACAGCGACAACGCCGAACACACGCGCTTTGCCGTGCAGGCCTATGCAGGCATGGTGTTGGCGCGCAGTCAGCAGGCGCCGTTGGGCGCGTTGCGCAGTATTTTCGAGCGGCGCAGCGACGCGCGTTCCGGGTTGCCACTGGTGCAGTTGGCGATCGCCCTGCAAAAGATGGGCGACCAGCCACGCGCGGACCAAGCGTTGCAGGCCGGTCTGGCGGCGCAGCGCAGCGCCAAGGAATGGCTGGCCGACTATGGCAGCCCGCTGCGGGACCAGGCGATGATCCTGGCCTTGCTGGAAGAGAATGACTTGGCCAAGGGCAAGCGCGAGGAACGTTTGTTCAGCCTGTCGGACCAGTTGGCGGCCAGCCCGTACCTGTCGACCCAGGAACGCAATTCGCTGTTCCTTGCCGGGCGGCTTGGGTTTGCCCAGCCTGAGGCGAGCTGGCAGGTGTCGCTGACTGGCAGCGGCGGCGTGCGTGAGTTGAACAACCAGCAATCGACGCTGCAACTGGACGACAAACTGCTGTCCAGCGACTTGAGCCTGGGCAATCAAGGCGATACGCCGGTATACCAACAACTGACGATCTCGGGCTACCCGCAGGTGCCCCCGGCACCGGGTGGCGACAACCTGAGCATCCGCCGCGAATACCTGGGCATGAACGGCCAGCCGCTGAACCTGCGCAACCTCAACAGCGGTGACCTGGTACTGGTGCATCTGGCGGTCAGTGCCAAGCAGCGTGTGCCAGATGCCTTGGTGGTCGACCTGCTGCCCGCCGGCCTGGAACTGGAAAACCAGAACCTGGCGCAAAGCGCCGCCAGCCTGGAAAACGCCAGCAGCCAAGTGAAGGAGTGGCGCGAGTCGATGCAGAACGCGGCGCTCAAGCATCAGGAGTTCCGCGATGACCGTTATGTGGCGGCGATCAACCTGGAGAGCGATGGCACCACGCACCTGCTGTACCTGGCGCGTGCTGTGACGCCAGGCACTTACCGCGTGCCGCCGCCGCAGGTGGAGTCGATGTACCGGCCGAACTGGCAGGCGGTGGGGGAAACGCCGGCGGACCTGGTGATCAAGGGCCGCTGATAATTCAGTTTGGAATGAAGATGAATGTGGGAGGGGGCAAGCCCACTCCCACAGGGGACTGTGGCACGTTCAGGATCAGTGCACGACCCAACTGAGCAGCCACAGGCCCAGCATCAACCAGATAATCCCCATGATCACCGACGCCCGCATGAACGCACGTACTGCCGAGTACAGCAGCATCAG
This sequence comes from Pseudomonas sp. FP597, assembly GCF_030687435.1. Lineage (NCBI taxonomy): Bacteria > Pseudomonadati > Pseudomonadota > Gammaproteobacteria > Pseudomonadales > Pseudomonadaceae > Pseudomonas > Pseudomonas sp. FP597. The sequence continues at coordinate 749,734 of NZ_CP117432.1, forward strand.
GCCGATGATCAGGGTGAGGATGCTGATGATCGATGTATCCATGCCCAGGGTGCGGGACAGGCCTTCGATAAAGTTGCCACCGGCATGGGTCAGGGCACCGAACAGTCCGCTGAGGCCATCGACGATAAAACGGATGATGGAACCGAGCGCCTGGCCCAACCATTCGAAAAAGCTTTCTACCTGCATGTGTGTGTCCTGATGAGAGGGTGGGCGTGTCTGTGCCTTTGGTTGTTATTGCGACGGGCTAGTTCCCTACAAGCATAGAGGTTTGCCGGTTTGAGGTTTCGATTAATCATCCAAGGGCGTTTACTGCGCTGGGCTTTAGGTTTTGTGGTGTTGGTGACTGCGCTGGTGTGGCTGGCCGACCGCATCTGGCCCTTGCCCCTGCCTCAGGACGACCTGGCGCGGGTAGTGCTGGCCGAGGATGGCACGCCGTTGTGGCGGTTTGCCGATGCCAATGGCGTGTGGCGTTACCCCGTGCAAACCAGCGAGGTCTCGCCGTACTACCTGGACGCACTGCTCACCTATGAGGACCGCTGGTTTTACCAGCACCCCGGCGTAAACCCGCTGGCGCTGGCCCGTGCGACCTGGCAGAACCTCACCGGCGCGCGGGTGGTGTCGGGTGGCAGCACCTTGTCGATGCAGGTGGCGCGCTTGCTCGATCCGCACCCGCGCACCTTCCTTGGCAAGCTGCGCCAGCTGTGGCGCACCGCGCAGTTGGAGTGGCACCTGTCCAAGGCACAGATTCTCAACCTGTACCTGAACCGTGCCCCGTTTGGCGGCACCTTGCAGGGTGTAGCGGCGGCCAGTTGGGCCTACCTGGGCAAGTCCCCGGCGCAACTGACCCATGCCGAAGCCGCCTTGCTCGCGGTGTTGCCCCAGGCGCCGAGCCGCCTGCGCCCGGACCGTCACCCGCAACGCGCCCAGGCCGCCCGGGACAAAGTGCTGCGCCGCCTGGGCGAGTTTCAGGTATGGCCGCAACCGGCCGTGGATGAAGCCCTGGAAGAACCGCTGCTGCTCGCCCCGCGCCTGGAGCCGAGCCTTGCCCCGTTGCTCGCGCGCCGCCTGAACCGCCCCGACAGCCCGCCGCTGATTCGCACCACCGTGGACGCTACCCTGCAACGCCGCCTCGAAGACCTGCTGCTCGGCTGGCGTGCGCGGTTGCCGGAACACACCTCCGCCGCCATCCTGGTGGTCGAGGAAGAGAGCATGGCCGTGCGCGCCTACCTGGGCTCGGTGGATATCAGCGACGCCAAACGTTTCGGCCATGTGGATATGATCAGCGCGCTGCGCTCGCCCGGTTCCACCTTGAAACCCTTCCTGTACGGCATGGCGCTGGATGAAGGGCTGATTCACTCCGAATCGCTGTTGCAGGACGTACCCCGGCGTTACGGCGACTACCGGCCGGGCAACTTCTCGATGGGCTTTACCGGCGCGGTGCCGGCGAGTACGGCGTTGTCCAGTTCACTCAACCTGCCGGCGGTGCAGTTGCTGGAGGCTTACGGGCCCAAGCGCTTTGCCGCGCAGATGCGCATCGGCGGTGTGCCGTTGGTATTGCCGGCGTTGGCCGAGCCCAATCTGGCCTTGATCCTCGGCGGCGCGGGCAGTCGGCTGGAAGACCTGGTGAGCGGCTATAGCGCCTTCGCCCGCGACGGCAAGAGCGCGACCCTGCGATTTCAACCGGACGACACGCTTAGAGAACGGCCGTTACTGTCGCCAGGGTCGGCCTGGATTGTGCGGCGTATCCTCAGTGGCCAGGCGCGACCGGACCGCGATCCGCGTGCCGAGCTGGTACAGCGCCCGGTGCTGGCCTGGAAAACCGGCACCAGCTATGGCTTTCGCGATGCCTGGGCAATTGGCGTGGGGCCGCGCTATTTGATCGGCGTATGGATCGGCCGACCGGACGGCACGCCGGTGCCGGGTCAGTTCGGCCTGGCTTCGGCGGCGCCGCTGATGCTGCAGGTGCACGACGTGCTGACCAACCGCGACAGCCAGCGCGGCATCAGCGCCCCCGTGAAACCGGTGCCGGCAAATGTCGGCGTGGCGGCGATCTGCTGGCCGCTGGGCCAGCCCATGAGCCGCAGCGATCCCAATTGCCGCCGCCAACGCTTCGCCTGGACGCTGGACAACACCACGCCGCCGACCTTGCAGGCGTTGGACCAACCGCTGAGCGTGGGGTTGATGGACAATGTCTGGGTCAATGCCAAGGGGCTGCGGGTGGATGCCCATTGCCCAGGCGCGGTCGCCCGGAATATCGCCTTGTGGCCGGCGCCACTGGAACCCTGGCTGCCCAGGGCGGAGCGCCGGGAAGCGCGCATCCCGGCGGCCGACCCGGACTGCCCGCCGCCGGCCTTGGCGGCCTCTTCGCCGTTGTCGATTGTCGGTATCCGCGAAGGCGACCAGCTACGCCTGCCCGCCGGCAGCCAGCAAGTCCTGCGCCTGAAACTCTCCGCCCTGGGCGGCAGCGGCCGACGCTGGTGGTTTCTCAACGGTGAGCCGCTGGGGGACAGTGCCAATCAGGACTTTATCAATACCAGTTTCGAGCGGTTGGGGCGTTATCAGCTCAGTGTCCTTGACGAGGCTGGCCAAACTGCCCGCTTGGAATTCAGCGTTGTTGATTAAATAGCCGTCGGGAGCAAGTCGAACCGTCGCACCGCCCCTCCCGATGGGGGCCTGAAGGTCACTCCAAGTGATTCACTTGCCTTCAAGGCGCATCCCCCCGAAGCTACACACCTTCAGGAGCCCAGCATGAACCTCGAACACCTCACCGAACGCCTGCACCGCATCCGCGATACCAACGACTGGAAGCCGTTTCACAGCCCGAAAAACCTGGCCATGGCGGCCAGTGTGGAAATGGCCGAACTGGTGGAAATCTTCCAATGGCTGACCGAAGACCAATCGCGCCAGTTGCCTGCCGATAAACTTGCCCACGCCGGGCAGGAAGTCGGCGATATCGTGCTGTACCTGCTGTTGCTGTGCAGCGAACTGGGCCTGGACATGAACGAAGTGGTGCGCGCCAAACTGGCCGACAGCGAGCGGCGGTTTACCCATGAGTGACCGTCATTTCGACCTGTTGGCCACGCGCTTTGCCGAGAAAATCTACGGTGGCGCCAAAGGCGCGATCCGCCTGGCGGTGTTGCAGGCCGACCTGGCCGAAGCGCTGCCGGACCGCCCCTTGCACGTGCTGGATATTGGCGCAGGCCTGGGGCATATGTCGCTGTGGCTGGCCGAGCGCGGGCACCAGGTGACCCTGGCCGAACCCGCCGAGCCGATGCTCGACGGCGCGCGCCAGCGGTTTGCCGACGCCGGGCAGACCGCGACCTTTATCCATGCGCCCTGGCAAGACCTGCTCGGCCAACTCACCGAACCCTACGACCTGGTGCTGTGCCACGCCGTGCTGGAATGGCTGGCCGAACCCCATGCGATCCTGCCGGTGCTGCATCAGCTGACGGTGCCCGGTGGTTGGCTGTCCCTGGCGTTCTACAACCGCGATGCGCTGATTTACCGCAATCTGCTCAAAGGCCACTTCCGCAAAATGCGCAAGAACGATATGGCCGGCGAGAAGCAAAGCCTCACCCCGCAACAACCCCTCGACCCACGCGAATTGGCGGCGCAACTCCAGGGACTGTGGCAGGTCGAAAGCCAAAGTGGGGTGCGGGTGTTCCACGATTATATGCCGGTTGAATTCCAGGCCCGCGCCAATCTTCAGGACCTTGTAGAGATGGAACTCGCTCACCGTCGTCATCCAAGCTTTGCCGGGCTTGGGCGTTATTTGCACTGGATCTGCCGTCCGGTTTAAGCGGCCCAGTCTGCGGAGGTCGAAATGCGTCGTCTCTGTTTGATCCTGTTATCCCTCGGCCTGGGCGCTTGCTCAAGCCCCAATCCCTATGTCGCAGCCTCGGCCCCGATGCCGCCGGCGCCGGCCCAGGCGGCCAGCACCTTTGATGCCAGCGCCTACCCGGCGCCGGTGCGCGATTACGGCGCCTATCGCAATTGGGCCTGGCGCAACGGCCAGTTGCCGGCGGGCACGGCGTGGGCGGATTCGGCGCAAATCGCCGAAGCGGTCAGCGGTGCCCTCGACCAGCGCGGCTTGCGCCCGTTGCATGACGCGCGCGCGCCCGACCTGTTGGTGAGCGCCGATGTGCGTCTGGAGAAGCGCCTCAGACAAGTCCAGGACGACTATGGCTACGGCTACGGCGGCTATAACCGCTATGGCAACGGCTACGGCATGTACAACTCGGCGCCGATCGTGCGCACCTATGAGGTGACGGTGGCCGTGGTGCGGGTCAATCTGTTCGACGCGCGCACTGGCCAACCGGTGTGGAGCACCAGTGCTGAAACCGCCAGCCAGGGCAGCCTCGGCGAACGTGCGGATGCACTGCGCCAGGCGGTGCAAAAGGCGATGGCGGCGTATCCTCCGCGTTAACCGCTATTCTCATTTAAAGCCTGGGTCGTTTTGGAGATCATCATGTTTCGTCGCATCGCTATGCTTGCCGTTGTCGTGCTGCTGGGCGGTTGTCAGACCAGCCAGGTCAACCACGATTTTGATGCCAGCCGAGATTTCGGCGCCTACCGCAGTTGGGCCTGGAAAGACCCGGCGTTGCAATACCGCCCCGATGATCCGCGTATCAAGAGTGACCTCACCGAACAACGCATCCGCCAGGCCGTTGGCGAACAACTCGACCAGCGCGGCCTGCGCCCGGCGGCGGCCGGCACCCGGGCTGATGTGAACGTGCAGGCCTACCTGATCGTCGAAGACCGTCAGCAACAAGTCACCACCAACTACGGCGGCGCCTGGGGCGGCCCGTGGAACGGCTACTGGGGCGCGCCGATGTACAACGAAACGCGCAACATCACCTATAAGGTCGCCACCCTGCAGATCGACCTGCTCGACGGCAAGGACGGCAAACTGGTGTGGCGCGGCAGCGACGAACAACTGATGAGCAGTACGCCCAACCCCCAGGAGCGCAGCAACGCCGTTCGCACGACGGTCACCCGGATACTCTCTGCCTACCCTCCACACTGAAGCTCACTGCAAAACCTGTGGGAGGGGGCTCTGTCAGTCATTCATGGGCTGATTGGCCGCCACCGACCCACCATATGTTCAATATTGCCCGCGCCTTTCAAGCACAAATCACCGCTGGAGCCCGCAGCGCTGGCGAACAACACCACGTCGCCGGGCAGGCGCACCGGCTTCTTGAATTCGACCGCTATTTCGATATTGGCGGCGGGCAGATGCTCAGCCAGGGCGGCGAGCGTGCGCGCCTTGTTCCACAGCCCATGGGCGATGGCCTGGGGGAAACCGAACAATTTTGCGCTCAAGGCGCTGAGGTGAATCGGGTTGTAGTCGCCCGAGACACGGGCATAGCGGCGGCCGATATCGGCAGGGGCATTCCAGCGGGCCAGTTCGCTGACCTGTGCGGATGTGGCTTGCGAATCATCCGTTGCTTCGCCTTCGAGCTTCACACCTCGGCACAGCATGCGACTCTCGGCTTCCCACAGCAGGCCGAGGGAATCTTCAACGGTGGTCACCAGGTCAAAGGTCGCGCCCTTGGCGTGAGGCAGCAGGTTTTGCGCGTGCACGCCAATGGACAGGTCACTGACGCTGCCCATCGGCCGATGAATGCGGATGCGATTGCTCAGGTGGATCAACCCCAGCAGGGGAAAGGGGAAGCGCGTGTCGGTGAGCCATTTCATCTGCAAACCGAACGCCAGGATGTGCGGGTAAGTGGGTGGCAACATCGGGCTGTCGATAAACCCGCAGACCTTGCAATAGGCCGCCACGTCCCTGGGGTTGACGCTGACCCTGCAGCGCAAGCCCTGTTCAGGCAAGGTGCTGCCAGTGATCTTGCGTTTGAGCGCCGCGCGCCAATACAGCGGCGGCAGAAACGGGGTACTGCCTAAGGTTTGCCAATGCATGCTTATGCTCCCAGCAGACTTTGCCCACACACCCGCAGCGCTTGCCCGCTGACCGCACCGGAGCCCGGCTGGGCCAGCCACGCCACGGCCTCGGCGACGTCCTGCGGCACACCGCCCTGGCCCAGCGAACTCATGCGCCGCCCGGCCTCACGCAGCGCGAATGGAATGTGCGCGGTCATCTGCGTTTCGATAAAGCCTGGGGCCACGGCGTTGATGCTGATCCCGCGTTCCGCCAACAGCGGTGCCCATGCCTGGGCCAGGCCAATCAAGCCCGCCTTGCTCGCGGCATAGTTGGTTTGCCCACGGTTACCGGCGATGCCGCTGATGGACGCGAGCAGCACCACGCGGGCGTTGTCGTGCAGGGCACCACTGTCGAGCAGGGCCTGGGTCAGCACTTGGGGGGCGTTGAGGTTCACCGCCAGCACCGCGTCCCAGTATTCCGGCGTCATGTTGGCCAAGGTCTTGTCGCGAGTGATCCCGGCGTTGTGCACCAGGATGTCCAGGCCATCGGGCAGGTGTTCGATCAATTGGCCGGCGGCGTCTTCGGCGCAGATATCCAGCACCACCGTGCGCGCCCCCAGTCGCGCGGCCAACGCTTCGAGATCGGCCTTGGCCTGGGGCACATCCAGCAGGATGACCTCGGCGCCATCGCGGGCCAGGGTTTCGGCGATGGACGCGCCGATGCCACGGGCCGCACCGGTAACCAGCGCTTTGCGACCGGCCAAGGGGCGAGTCCAGTCCTCGACAGGCGTAGCGCAGGCCTGCAGGCGAATCACTTGGCCAGAGATGTACGCACTTTTGGGCGAGAGGAAGAAGCGCAGCGCGCCTTCCAACTGGTCTTCGGCGCCGTTGCCGACATAGAGCAATTGCAACACCCCACCGTGGCGCAGCTCCTTGGCCAGCGAGCGGCTGAAGCCTTCAAGGGCGCGCTGGGCGCTGGCGGCAAACGGATCGCCGAGGCTTTCCGGAGCGCGGCCGAGGATCACCAGGTGCGCGCTGTTATCCAGGTTTTTCAGCAGCGGTTGGAAGAACTCTCGCAGTTGCTTGAGTTGGTCGGTGTGCTGCAAGTGGCTGGCGTCGAACACCACGGCCTTGAGCTTGGGACCGTGCCCGGGAATCCATGTCGACGTCTCGGTGCCATAGCTGTAAATGGCATCGGTGAGTTTGTTGGCAAACGCCTGCACCCGGTTTGCCAGCGCGCCGCCGCCCAGCAGCAGCGCACCGTCCACCGGGCGCAGGCGCCCGGCTTGCCAGCGCTCCAGGCGTACCGGTGACGGCAGGCCAAGGGCGGCGACCAGACGATGGCCGAGGCTTGAATTGGCGAAGTCGATATAACGGTCAGACATGGAACGCTCTCCGAAGGCTGGGGTTCAAAGGGTTGACAATCCCAGGGTAGCAGTCGTTCGACTAGGCTCAGTGATCAGGTCCATAACAGACAAAGGGAGCTTTCCATGACTCAATTGCGCCGTGTGGCGATCATTGGCGGTAACCGCATTCCGTTCGCCCGCTCCAATGGCCCCTATGCCACGGCGAGCAACCAGGCGATGCTGACGGCGGCGCTGGAGGGCCTGATCGAACGCTACAACCTGCACGGCCTGCGCATGGGCGAAGTGGCCGCCGGCGCCGTGCTCAAGCACTCGCGTGACTTCAACCTCACCCGCGAATGCGTGCTGGGCTCGCGCCTGTCGCCGCAAACCCCGGCCTATGACATTCAGCAGGCGTGCGGCACCGGGCTGGAGGCGGCGTTGCTGGTGGCCAACAAGATTGCGTTAGGCCAGATCGAATGCGGCATCGCGGGTGGGGTGGACACCACGTCCGACGCGCCGATCGGCGTGAATGAAGGGCTGCGCAAGATTCTGCTGCAAGCCAATCGCAGCAAATCCATGGCGGATAAATTAAAACTCCTGTTACAACTTCGTCCCCATCACCTCAAGCCCGAACTGCCGCGCAATGGCGAGCCGCGTACCGGGTTGTCCATGGGCCAGCATTGTGAATTGATGGCGCAGACCTGGCAGATCCCGCGTGCCGAGCAGGACCAGCTTGCACTTGAGAGCCACCAGAAAATGGCCGCGTCCTACGCCGAGGGCTGGCACAACGATCTGCTCACACCGTTCCTGGGCCTGACCCGTGACAACAACCTGCGTCCCGACCTGACCCTGGAAAAACTCGCCGCGCTCAAACCCGCGTTCGAACGCAGTGAAAAGGGCACCCTCACCGCCGGCAACTCCACGCCGCTCACCGATGGTGCATCCCTGGTGCTGCTGGGCAGCGAAGCCTGGGCCAAGGCGCGTGGTTTGCCGATCCTGGCCTATCTGCGCGATGGCGAAGCGGCGGCGGTGGATTTCGTCAACGGTGCCGAAGGCCTGCTGATGGCGCCGGTGTACGCCGTGCCGCGCCTGCTGGCGAGGAATGGTCTGACGCTGCAGGACTTCGATTACTATGAGATTCATGAAGCCTTCGCTGCCCAAGTGTTGTGCACGCTCCAGGCATGGGAAGATGCGGACTACTGCAAGACCCGCCTGGGGCTGGACGCGCCGCTGGGTGCCATTGATCGGCGCCGCTTGAATGTGAAGGGCAGTTCCCTGGCCGCCGGGCATCCTTTCGCGGCCACGGGTGGGCGTATCGTCGCCAGTCTGGCCAAGCTGCTGGACGTGGCGGGCAAAGGGCGCGGGTTGATTTCGATCTGCGCCGCCGGTGGGCAGGGCGTCACGGCAATCATTGAGCGTTGATTACCCGTGAAACTGGCATATAGGATGCATTCTTGAGTGGTCAAAGGTCGGTCGCCTCTCCCCCCGGCGGGCCGATTGCCGTATAACGAGTGCCATACGCGTATTTGGTAATAAAGGACCCACAATAAAAGCTGATGAAGACTCCTAAACGCATTGAACCCCTGATCGAAGACGGTCTGGTCGACGAAGTGCTGCGCCCACTCATGAGTGGTAAAGAAGCAGCTGTTTATGTGGTGCGCTGCGGCAACGAACTGCGTTGCGCCAAGGTTTACAAGGAGGCGAACAAACGAAGTTTTCGTCAGGCGTCCGAATACCAGGAAGGCCGCAAGGTCCGCAACAGCCGTCAGGCCCGTGCCATGGCCAAGGGTTCCAAGTTCGGCAAGAAAGAAACCGAGGATGCCTGGCAGAACGCTGAAGTCGCGGCGTTGTTCCGCCTGGCGGGTGCGGGCGTTCGCGTGCCCAAGCCCTACGACTTCCTTGAAGGCGTGCTGCTGATGGAACTGGTGGCCGACGAGTACGGCGACGCAGCGCCGCGTCTGAATGACGTGACCTTGGATCCGGATCAGGCGCGTGAATACCACGCCTTCCTGATCTCGCAGATCGTGCTGATGCTGTGTACCGGCCTGGTGCACGGTGACTTGTCCGAGTTCAACGTGCTGCTCACGCCCACGGGCCCGGTGATCATCGACCTGCCCCAGGCGGTGGATGCGGCCGGCAACAACCACGCATTCAGCATGCTGGAGCGGGATGTGGGCAACATGGCCTCCTACTTCGGGCGTTTTGCCCCGGAGTTGAAGAAGACCAAGTACGCCAAGGAAATGTGGGCGCTGTACGAAGCCGGCACCTTGCACCCGGCCAGCCTATTGACCGGCGAGTTCGATGAGCCGGAAGAGTTGGCGGATGTGGGCGGTGTGATCCGCGAGATCGAAGCGGCGCGTTTGGATGAAGAGCGTCGTCAGGCGATTCGGGCTGCGGATGATGCGCCGGCGAGCAAAGCGTCCGAAGAGCCACCGCCTCCGCCTTGGATGCAGTGATCTCCCAGCTAATCGAGATCTGAAAAATGTGGGAGGGGCGGTTTTGTGTGGTCAGTTACACCCCTCAGGCGCAGCAGCTACCGGACGCCAACTCCTTGAGAATCGGGCAATCCGGCCGATCATCGCCGTGGCAGTGGTCCACCAGGTCCTGCAACGTGTCGCGCAGCTGCCCCAGTTCCACAATTTTCTGATTCAACTCTTCGATATGCTGACGCGCCAGGGCTTTTACGTCGGCGCTGGCCCGTTGCCGGTCCTGCCACAGGGTCAGCAGTTTGCCGACCTCTTCCAATGAAAAGCCCAGATCCCGCGATCGCTTGATAAACGCCAGGGTGTGCAGGTCTTCCGCGCCGTACACGCGGTAACCGCTGTCGGTACGGTGGGCGGCCTTGAGCAGGCCGATGGACTCATAGTAGCGAATCATCTTTGCGCTCAGCCCGCTCTGTCGGGCGGCTTGGCCGATGTTCATGGGCGTTGATCCTCCAGGTTCTTGGGCTTCCAGGTTTTTAGCAGCAATGCATTGCTCACCACGCTGACGCTGGACAAGGCCATGGCCGCGCCCGCGAGTACTGGGTTGAGCAGGCCGAACGCGGCCAGAGGAATGCCGATCAAGTTATACACAAAGGCCCAGAACAGGTTCTGGCGGATTTTTGCGTAGGTCTTGCGGCTGATCTCCAACGCGGCCGGCACCAAACGAGGGTCGCCGCGCATCAAGGTAATCCCGGCCGCGTGCATGGCCACATCGGTGCCGCCGCCCATGGCGATGCCGATATCGGCGGCGGCCAGGGCCGGGGCGTCGTTGATGCCGTCGCCGACCATGGCCACCACAGCGGTTTTTTTCAGTTCGGCGACGGTAGCGGCTTTGTCGGCGGGCAGCACTTCGGCGTGTACATCGTCTATGCCCAGCGCCTGCGCGACCACTCGGGCGCTGCCGCGATTATCGCCGGTGAGCAAGTGGCTGCTGATATTGCGTGCCTTGAGTTGAGTCACCGCTTGCAGCGCGCCGGGCTTGAGGGTGTCGCCAAACGCGAACAGCCCCAGCACCTTGGGCTGCGCGCCTTGTTCAAGCAGCCACGACAGAGTGCGGCCTTCGGCCTCCCAGTCTTGGGCGCGGGTAGCCAGGTCGCCGGCGCTCAAGCCGCTCTCTTGCAACAAGCGGTGGTTGCCCAGGGCCAGGCGCCGGCCGTCGAAGGTGCCGGCGATGCCGCGTCCGGTCAGGGATTGGCTGGCGCTCACATCCGCGACCGTCAGCCCTCGTTCGTCGCAGGCGTCCAGTACAGCCTTGGCCAGCGGGTGTTCGCTGCCACGTTGCAGCGCACCGGCCTGTTGCAGCAGCAGGGCTTCATTGCCATCCACTGCGGCCAAATGGGCGATTTTCGGCGCGCCGGAGGTGAGGGTGCCGGTCTTGTCGAATACCACGGCGCTCACTTCATGGGCGCGCTCCAGGGCTTCGGCGTCTTTAATCAGGATGCCGTAGCGGGCGGCAACGCCGGTGCCGGCCATGATCGCAGTCGGGGTGGCCAGCCCGAGGGCGCAAGGACAGGCGATCACCAGGACCGCCACGGCATTGATGATCGCGGTTTCCAGCGGGGCGCCGTACAACCACCAGCCGACCAGAGTGATCAATGCCAGCACCAGCACCGCCGGTACGAACACCTGGCTGACTTTATCCACCAGTTTCTGGATCGGCGCCTTGGCGGCCTGGGCATCTTCCACCAGGCGAATGATCCGCGCCAATACGCTTTCGGCACCCAGCGCGGTGGTGCGCACCAGCAGGCGACCTTCGCCATTGATGGCGCCGCCAGTGACCTTATCGCCCGGTTGTTTGGGCACCGGCAGGCTTTCGCCGCTGATCAACGCTTCATCGGCATGGCTTTGGCCTTCGATCACTTCACCGTCCACCGGGAAGCGTTCGCCGGGTTTGACCAGTACCCGGTCATCCAGCTTCAGCGCGCTGATGGCGACCTCTTCTTCGTGACCGTCCTGCACGCGAATCGCGCGTTCAGGACGCAGGGCTTCCAGCGCACGGATAGCGCTGGCGGTCTGGCGTTTGGCGCGGCTTTCCAGGTATTTGCCCAGCAGCACCAGGGCGATCACCACGGCCGAGGCTTCAAAGTACAGGTGCGGCATGCTGTCGGTGGGGGCGGTGAGCCATTCATAGATACTCAGGCCGTAACCGGCGCTGGTGCCGATGGCCACCAGCAAGTCCATATTGCCGGCACCGGCGCGCACGGCTTTCCAGGCCGCTATATAAAAGCGCGCACCGAAGATGAATTGCACGGGGGTGGCCAGGGCGAATTGCACCCAGGCGGGCAACATCCAATGCACGCCGAAGGGTTGCACCAGCATCGGCAATACCAGCGGCAGTGCCAGCGCAATGGCCAACAATAGCGCCCAACGCTCGCGGTGCAGGTGCTGGGCCTGGTGGGCGTCGGTGACAATTTCGCTTTGGGGCAGGGTGGCGGTGTAGCCGGCTTTGTCGACGGCAGCGATCAACACCGCGGGGTCCATCTGGCCGAGTACTTCAACATAGGCGCGTTCGTTGGCCAGGTTGACGCTGACGCTTTGCACCCCCGGCACCTTGCCCAATGCGCGCTCGACACGCCCGGCACAGCTGGCGCAAGTCATGCCGCTGATGGGCAGGTCAAAGGTGGTGGATCCATTCATGGGGCGGTCCTCCAGAAGAAGTTGCGCCTAGGATCAACCTTGACCTGTGGGGAAGGTCAAGCGCCTTCAGTATTCCAGTGCAGCGGGCTTGAGGTACATGCCGTCCGGGCCTTGGGCGATACGTAACTTGCGTACTTCACCGACCTTGAGCTTGATGTTTTGCGCCGGCGGCGCCAGCAGGCCTGGAAGGCATCCGCGTGCCTGGCCCGGCAGGAGCTTCAAGCGCAACGACAGATCGCCCGCCGGCAAGTTGAACGAGGTGGCCTGCTCCTGGAACAGCCGCCCTGCCAACTGGTCATTGAGGTACAGGCCGATCTCACAGTTGGTCAGTACTTCCAGGCGTTCGCGGGAAATAATCAGGACCGCATAGTCTTCGGCGGCGCTGGCCAGGGGCGCAGCGGCAGACAAGCTCATCAGGCCGACAAGGCCAAAAAACGACCAGCGCATGGCGAATGCTCCGAGGGTTGAATCAACGATGCGTCAAGCTTGGCCGACAGTGGCGTCGAATACCAGCCCGGCCAAAGTTTTCAAAACTTGACCTTGCCATCGTGGCAAGGTCGAGACTGGCGTCAACCTCATCAAAGGAGTCATGTCATGCAAGTATTCAGCGTTGAAGGAATGACCTGCGGCCATTGCGTCAAGGCGGTGACCCAGGCGGTGCAGAGCCAGGACCCGGCGGCCAGTGTGAAGGTTGATCTGGCCGCCAGGGAAGTGGGCGTGGAAAGCCGTTTGTCTGCCGACCAAGTGATCAACCTCATTACAGAAGAAGGCTATAAAGCCAAGCTCGCCTGATTTTAATAGTTAGCGAGCTATCTTTATGTTCAAGGCACCCTGGCCCGGCTAGACTGTGGGGCTGCCGACTCACTTGGGTGCCTGATGAACCTTCGCATAATTCTGATCCTGGGCGCCTTGAGCGCCTTCGCGCCGCTGGCGATCGATTTTTACCTGCCGGGCTTTCCGGCAATGGCCACGGCGTTCGCCACCGATGAAAAACATATCCAGCTGACCCTGGCTGTGTATTTTGCCGGCCTGGCCATCGGCCAATTGATCTACGGCCCGCTGGCGGACCGTTTTGGTCGACGCGGGCCGCTGCTCAGCGGCGTGACCCTGTTTACCCTGGCGTCTTTCGCCTGTGCCTATGCTCCTTCCCTGGACTGGCTGATCGGCGCGCGCTTCGTGCAGGCGCTGGGCGGCTGCGCAGGCATGGTGATCTCCCGTGCGGTGGTGAGCGACAAGTGTGATGCGGTGGGTTCGGCCAAAGTGTTTTCCCAACTGATGCTGGTGACCGGCCTGGCGCCGATCCTTGCGCCACTGGCCGGTGGCCTGATGGTAGGACTCTGGGGCTGGCAGTCGATCTTCCTGGCGTTGTCGATCTTCAGTGTGATGGCGGCGGTCGCCGTGGCGGTCGGTTTGCCGGAAACCTTCCCGGCCCATCAGCCGCGCCAGCCGTTGTCCGGCTCGCTGCGCCGCTACTTGGGGCTGCTGTCGGACCGGGTTTATCTCGGTTACGCGCTGACCGGCGCGCTGTCGATTGCCGGGATGTTTGCCTACATCGCCGGTTCACCGTTCGTGTTTATCAAGCTCTATGGCGTGCCCGCCGAGCATTACGGCTGGGTGTTCGGTTCCAACGCCGCCGGTTTTATTCTGGTGGCACAGCTCAACGCGCGCTTGCTGGCCAAGCGTGGCCCGGCGTTTTTGCTGTCGCGCACGGTGTGGCTCTATGCGTTGGCAGGCATGACGCTGCTGGGCATTTCGGCGCTGCACACTGACGCATTGTGGCCATTGCTGGTGCCGTTGTTTATCTGCATTGCCAGCCTGGGCTGCATTTTGCCCAACACCTCGGCCTGCGCCATGAGCGGGCAGGGCGCCCGAGCGGGAAGCGCGTCGGCGTTGCTCGGCTGCATCCAGTTCGGCGTGGCGGCGGGCGCGGCGTCGTTGGTGGGACTGTTGCACGATGGCACCGCCATGCCGATGGCGATGGTCATCAGCTTGTGCGGTGTGTTGGCGGTGACGGTGGCCGTATCGACCCAGCGCCTGCAACGAACCAGAGCCTTGCAGGCGCAGGTCTGAAGGGCGGTTCAGCCAGCGGCGGACTGTGGCTGGCTGACAGGAAAGCGATGGGGCGCCTGGATGCGCGCCTGCAGGGTATCGGCAAAGGCGCGAGCCTCGGCTTCGGTGTGGAAAATAATGGCTTTCTGATCCAGCCGGACCTCCCACTGGGATTTTGCTAACGCTTTTATCAGGATTTTCATTGCTGACTTCCTCACGTAAAAGAATCGTGGCAAAGGCGGCCAATATAAACCTGAATACGCTCACAAATGTGACAAGGATCAAGTCTCTGACTAGCGGTGTCGTCCATGACTCACGTGAATAATGGACGACACCGACAGACGCTTCCTAGAACCCTTCCAACACGATCTTGCCCTTGGCCTTGCCGCTTTCCAGCAGTGCATGGGCCCGGCGCAGATTCGCCGCATTGATCAGGCCAAAGTGCTCGCCCACCGTGGTTTCCAGGGTGCCGGCATCGATCAGTTCGGCCACGCGGTTGAGCAGGTTGTGCTGCTCGATCATGTCCGGGGTTTCGAACATCGAGCGCGTGTACATGAACTCCCAGTGCAGTGACAGGCTCTTGCGCTTGAGCTTGCTCACGTCCAATGCCTTGGGATCGTCAATCAACGCCAGTTTGCCCTGAGGCTGCAGCGCTTCGACCAGTTGGTCCAGGTGATGGTCGGTCTGGGTCAGGCTGGCGACGTGGGTCACTTGCGGGTGGCCGGCCTGTTCCAGCGCTTCGCTCAGCGGTTGGCTGTGGTCGATCACCAGGTCGGCGCCGAGTGCCTTGGCCCATGCCTGGGTTTCCGGACGCGAGGCGGTGCCGATCACTTTCAGGGCGGTGAGCTGGCTGGCCAGTTGGGTCAGGATCGAACCCACGCCACCGGCGGCGCCGACGATCAGCAGGCTCTGGCCTTCATCCTGTTTACCCTCACGCACTTGCAGGCGTTCGAACAGCAGTTCCCAGGCGGTGATGGCGGTCAGCGGCAGCGCGGCGGCTTCGGCAAAACTCAAGCTCTTGGGCATATGGCCGACGATGCGCTCGTCCACGCTGTGCAGTTCGCTGTTGCCGCCTGGGCGCAACAGGGAGCCGGCATAGAACACCTTGTCGCCGGCCTTGAACAGGGTCACGTCACTGCCGACCGCCTTGACCACACCGGCCACGTCCCAGCCCAGCACTTTGGCGGCGCCGTTTTCCGGGGCGACGTTCTGGCGCACCTTGGTATCCACCGGGTTGACCGAAATGGCTTTGACTTCCACCAGCAGATCGCGCGGGCCGGCGACCGGCGCTGGCAGTTCGATGTCTTGCAGCGATTGTTCGTCGTTGATGGGCAGAGAGGCGTAGTAGGCAATGGCTTTCATGGGGACTCCGGAAAAAGGATGGTGATCAGGCAAGAAATGTCAGGCGCTTGAGTTCGAAATGTTCGAGCACGTCGGCAGCCTTGGCGCGAAAATCCTGGATATGCGCGCTCTGGTCGTGATCGGCCAGTGCGGCGTCATCGCTCCAGCGTTCAAGCATGTAGAAGGTCTCTGGGTGTTGCAGGTCCTGGTGCAGGTCGTACTGCTCGCAGCCGGCTTCGAGGCGGGTGGGTTCCAGCAGGCCTCGCAGCAGGGTTTCCAGAGTGGCTTGTTGGCCGGGTTTGGCGATCAGCGTGGCAATGACGTTAAAGGCGGTGGACATAGTCGACTCCAGACACGTGATAAATGGGATGGGCAGATAATTGGCTATTTCCTACGAAGATAAAAGCCGCTAAAACACTAGGCTGTTTCAATAAAATTTTGATAATGGGCAGATAGATGCTGCGCTTTGATGATTTGCAGTTGTTTGTGCGCGCGGCCGACTTGGGCAGCCTGTCGGCGGCGGCGCGGGTGATGGAACTGTCGCCCGCCGTGGCCAGCGCTGCGCTTAAACGCATCGAACAGCAACTGGGTGCGCGCTTGCTGGCGCGCTCCACTCGCAGTCTGCGTTTGACCGCCGAAGGTGAAGGCTTCCTGGACTATGCACGCGCTGCGCTGAGTTCGCTGGATGAGGGGCGGCGGTTATTGGCCAGTGGCCAGGACCATGTCAGCGGCGTGTTGCAACTGTCGGCGCCCTCCGATTTTGGCCGCAACCAGTTGTTGCCGTGGCTGGATGAGTTCCAGCGCGAATACCCGCAGCTCACCGTGCGCCTGTTGTTGGGCGATCGGATTGCCGACCTGTTCCGTCAGCCGGTGGACATCGCCCTGCGCTATGGCGAGCCGGAGGATTCCAGCCTTATCGCGCTGCCTGTGGCCCCGGACAATATCCGCGTATTGTGCGCGGCCCCCGTCTATCTGGCGCGGCACGGCGAACCTCGACACCTGGAGCAGTTGGCCCAGCACAATTGCCTGCTGTATATGCTCGGCAGTCGCGTGCATGACCACTGGGCGTTTCATGACGGCAAACGTGACGTCAGCCTGACGGTTGGCGGCGACCGCTTCAGTGATGATGCCGATGTGGTGCGCCGCTGGGCGGTGGCGGGTGTGGGCATTGCCTACAAGTCCTGGCTGGATGTGAGTACCGACGTGCTGGCCGGGCGCTTGCGCCTGATCCTGCCGGAGCTGCGTGGCGAGCGTACGCCGCTCAATCTGCTGTGCGCCCACCGCGCCCAGTTGAGCAAACCCATCAACCTGCTGCGCGAAATGCTCGTGTCCCGTTGTGCGACATTGACCGCGCAGTTGCCGGCGCGCGTGGGCACGGGGCAATAACCTTCATCACAGCAGGAAGTTTCACTCAGAGCCTGTCCCTATCCGCGCTGTCAGACGCCGCGGAACTGGCGGTCGGCGCACCTATACTTTGGCGCCAACCGCAGCACAAAAATAATTCGACAGGGAGTGAATCGATGGAAGAAGCACCTTGCATCAGCCAGATCGCCAGTTTGCTCGCCGAGCCAAAACGCACGGCCATGCTCTGGGCGTTGATGGACGGTTCGGCCCGATCGTCGCAGGAGCTGGCAACGCTGGCCGGGCTGTCACCGGCCTCGGCCAATGCGCATCTGGCGCGGTTGACCGGCAGTGGCTTGCTTCGCATTGAGGCGCGCCGCGGCGGGCGTTTGTTCCGCGTGGCGGCCCCGGATGTGAGGGTTGCCATCGATGCATTGGCAAACACCACCTTCGCCAGTGCGGCACGCCGAGCGTCGGGAACTTCACCACCGCTGCTGCTGGCGCCACTTTCATTGCGGCATGCCCGCCTGTGCCATGGCCACCTCGGCGGCGAGTTGGCGGCGGCGCTCTACGAACGGATGATGGCGGCGGGTTGGATTGAACGCCTTGAGCAGCGTATCGAGGTCACGGTCAAGGGCGCGCAGCAGTTGGCGGACCTGGGCATTTTCATCCAGGCGCTGGCGTCGCCGCTGGTGTGCGATTGTTTTGATTGGAGTCGGCAGCAACCGCATCTGGGGGGGACGTTGGGTACGGGGCTGTCAACTGTTTTTGCAGTCGAACTGGGTGAGTTTGATCAATGAGTCCCAGGCGCTAGAGGTGAGCGATCTCGGGCTGGTGGAAATCGCCCGATTGGCCCTGTCGTAGATGCCTTTCGCTGTTCAAGCAGTCAATACAAGGTAAATGCGGGCTCGCCACGGCAAGCCCGCTAACAGTTTTGGCCTGTGTTATCCAGTTACGGTTTTACGAGCCGAGCGTCCAGGCTGTTCTGCGCCAAGCGTTTGGCCTGATCCTGGGTCATGCCCAGCGAGGTGTACAGCGCGTGGAAGTTCTCGGTCACATAACCACCGAAGTACGCCGGATCGTCGGAGTTCACCGTTACCTTCACGCCACGCTCAAGCATGTCGAGAATGTTGTGCTGGGCCATGTCGTCGAATACGCAGAGCTTAGTGTTGGACAGCGGGCACACGGTGAGCGGGATCTGCTCGTCGATGATGCGTTGCATCAGACGCTCATCTTCGATGGCGCGCACGCCATGGTCGATACGCTGGATTTTCAGCAGGTCGATGGCTTCCCATATGTACTCCGGTGGGCCTTCTTCGCCGGCGTGGGCGACGGTGAGGAAGCCTTCGTGGCGGGCACGGTCGAACACGCGCTGAAACTTGCTCGGCGGGTGGCCCATTTCCGAACTGTCCAGGCCGACGGCGACGAACGCGTCACGGAACGGCAGCGCCTGGTCGAGGGTTTTCTGCGCTTCGTCTTCACTCAGGTGGCGCAGGAAGCTAAGGATCAGGCCGCTGGTGATGCCCAGTTGCTGTTCGCCATCTTTGAGCGCAGCGGCGATGCCGTTAAGCACCACTTCGAACGGCACGCCACGGTCGGTGTGGGTTTGCGGGTCGAAGAAAGGTTCGGTATGGATCACGTTCTGCGCTTTGCAGCGCAGCAGGTAAGCCCAGGTCAGGTCGTAGAAATCCTGGGAGGTGCGCAGCACGTCGGCGCCTTTGTAGTACAGATCGAGAAATTCCTGCAGGTTGTTAAAGGCGTAGGCCTTGCGCAGGGTTTCAACGTCGTTCCACGGCAGCGCGATTTTGTTGCGTTCGGCCAGGGCGAACAGCAATTCAGGCTCCAGCGAGCCTTCCAGATGCAGGTGCAGTTCTGCCTTGGGCAGGGCGTTGAGCCAATCGTACATTTTTAAAATCTCATCAGGTGCAATGGCGGCATTCTACAGGGCATGGCCGAAATAATCGGTAAAACCTGACCGGCAGGAGAGTATTCGTTTTATTCGTACAAGGGCGGCGTCAACTAAGATGTAACGAAACGTTAGCAGCGTGGCGCAGTCTGTACCCCATCAATGACTGATTTGCCGTTTGAAAAGGCCCGTAATGCTTACACTCCTCAAGCAAGAAAAATTCATGCTGCTGGCGCTGATTGCTGCCATTGCTGCGTACCCGTTGGAGCATTGGATGCTGCACAGCGGGCAAATGGTGGCGCTGTTGGCCGGTGTGGCGCTGATCGCTTTCATCGTGTTGGCGTCGATGCGTGTGGCCCACCACGCCGAGCAATTGGCGGAAAAAGTCGGCGACCCCTACGGCACCATGATCCTGACCCTCGCGGCGGTGTTGGTAGAGGTGGTGATCCTGGCGATCATGATGAGTAACGAACCATCGCCGACCCTGGTGCGCGATACGATCTACTCCGCTGTAATGCTCGATATCAACGGCATCCTCGGCCTGGCCGCGTTGATGGGCGGCATCAAGCATGGCGAGCAGTCCTACAACGATGATTCAGCACGCACCTACAGCGTGATGATTCTTACCGCCATGGGCGTGTCGATGGTGGTGCCGGAATTTATCCCCGAAGCTGACTGGAAAATTTACTCGGCCTTCACCATCGGCGCGATGGTGGTGCTCTACACCTTGTTCCTGCGTATGCAGGTGGGGCCGCACAGTTACTTCTTCAGCTACAGCTACCCGGAAAAACGTCGCAGGAAACTGCCCGAAGAAGAGCAGGAAACGCCGGTGAACCTGGCGTTCTCCATCGGTACCCTGGTGTTTGGTGTAATCGTGATTGGCGCACTGGCCGAGGTGATGTCCAAGACACTCGACCTGGGCCTGGAAGGCACGGGCGCACCGCCGGTGATCACGGCGATTGTAGTGGCCGCTATTTCGGCGGCGCCGGAAATTCTGACCGCGTTGCGCGCAGCGTTGGCCAACCGCATGCAGTCGGTGGTCAACATCGCGCTGGGTGCTTCCTTGTCGACGGTGATTCTGACGGTGCCGGTGATGGAGGCCGTGGCGCTTTACACCGGCCAACCGTTCCAGATGGCGATGACCCCGGTGCAGACGGTGATGGTGTTTATTACGTTGATCGTGAGTGCGATCAACCTCAACGATGGCGAAACCAACGCCATCGAAGGGATGACCCATTTTGTGCTGTTTGCGACCTTTATCATGTTGTCTCTGCTAGGCCTATAAGCACTGCAGGATTTGAACTGTGTTTGCTTAGGTGCCGGCGATCAACTGCCGTGCGGCCTGGGTGTGATCGGCGATCAAGCCCTTCAGATCCAGGCCTTCGACCTGCCCGTCGATCACTCGCCACTTGCCTGCGATCATCACCCGGTCCGCTCGGTCGGCGCCGCACAACAGCAGCGCCGAAATCGGATCATGGCTACCGGAGAAGCGCAGCTCATCAAGCTTGAACAACGCCAGGTCGGCCTGTTTGCCGACGGCCAATTCGCCGATATCCGTACGTCCCAGCAATTGCGCCGAGCCTTTGGTGGCCCAGCCGAGCACGCCTTCGGGAGTGATTTTTTCGGCGCCGTAACGCAGGCGCTGGATATACAGCGCCTGGCGCGCTTCGAGGATCATGTTCGACGCATCGTTGGATGCGGAGCCATCCACGCCAAGACCGATAGGCGCGCCGGCGGCGAGCAAATCCAGGGTCGGGCAGATGCCGGAGGCCAGGCGCATGTTCGAGCTTGGGCAGTGGCAGATGCCGGTACCGGCGGCGCCCAGGCGCGCGATTTCATCCGGATTGAAGTGAATGCCATGAGCCAGCCAGGTACGCGGGCCGAGCCAGCCGACGCTGTCGAGGTAGTCCACGGTGCGCAGGCCGAAGCGCTGCAGGCAAAAGTCTTCCTCATCGAGGGTTTCCGCCAAGTGGGTGTGCAGGCGCACGTCGAGGCTGTTGGCCATCTCGGCGCTGGCTCGCATGATTTGCGGCGTGACGGAAAACGGTGAGCAGGGCGCCAGGGCGATCTGGATCTGTGCCCCTTCGCCTCGCTCATGGTAGTTGCGGATCAGACGTTGGCTATCGTCGAGAATCACCTGGCCTTGTTGCACCGTCTGCTGCGGTGGCAAGCCGCCGTCCGCTTCGCCCAGGCTCATGGAGCCCCGGGTGAGCATGGCGCGCATGCCCAGTTCACGCACGCTGTCGACTTGTACATCGATGGCGTTTTCCAGCCCATCGGGGAACAGGTAGTGGTGATCGGCTGCGGTGGTGCAGCCTGAGAGCAGCAACTCGGCCAGCGCGACTTTGCTGGCCAGGGCGAGTTTCTCCGGCGTCAGCCGCGCCCAGACCGGGTACAGGGTTTTGAGCCAAGGGAACAAGGGCTGGTTGACCACCGGTGCCCAGGCGCGGGTCAGGGTTTGGTAGAAGTGGTGGTGGGTGTTGATCAGCCCGGGAAGGACCACATGTTCATGAGCGTCGAACACCTGTGCACAGGGCTGTGCAGGTGCTTGCCCCAGGGCCAGCATTTCGGTGATCACACCGTCCTGCAGCACCAGGCCGCCACGGGCGTCGAGGCCATTGGCAGTAAAAATCGCGAGGGGGTTTTTTAACCAGATACGGGTCGCAGGCATTGGCCGGCTCCTCTGAATGATGGGTTCAGGTTTGCCAGCTCAGTGTTGCCCTGTCTGCTGATCCAGGGTCGCCGGTGAGGGCGAAGTGCTTAGATTACGTGTAGTTCTGGGGCTGGTCTAGCTGTAGGAAAATAGACGCTATCAATGTGAGAGAGAGCAAGCCCCCTCCCACATTTCGATCCGTGGTGTTTACCAGGCGATGGTGTCGCCTTTGTAGTCCACGAAGTGATGGCCGCCTCTGCCGGTGTAGGCGTTCACCTGGTCGACCAGGCCGCGCACGCTGGTGTCGACATCGATATGCGCGTTTTCTCCGCCCATGTCGGTCTTGACCCAGCCCGGGTGCATCGACAGTACGGTGAGTTTGTGGTCGCCCAGCTGGGTGATGAAACTGTTGGTCATGGAGTTGAGCGCGGCTTTGCTGGCCTTGTACAGCGCCAGGTCTGAGCCGTCGGGGATAGTCACGCTACCCAGCACCGAACTCATGAAGGCCAGTACGCCGCTGTCCTTGCGGATCTGCCCGACAAAGCGCTGTGCCAGGTTGATCGGTGCCACGGCGTTGGTGAAAAACAGTTGGCCGACTTCGGCCAATGTGACGTGACCAGGCTCCTGGTTGGCCGGGCCTTTGACACCGGCATTGACGAACAGCAAGTCGAAAGTCCGCTCCTTGAGGCGTTGGGCCAGGGCAATCACGGCTTGCTGATCGTCCATGTCGAGTTTTTCGATCTGCACCGGGCCCACGGCTTTCAGCGCATCGGCCTTGCTCGGGTCACGCACGGTGGCGGTCACGTCCCAGCCGTCCTGGAACAATTGCTTGACCAGGCCAAGGCCCAGCCCGCGCGAGGCGCCGATGATCAGTGCGGTTTTTGGCGTAGACATGAATAGCTTCCTTGGGAGTCGCGGTTCAGGGAATGGCGCGGAACAACAGTAGCAGTTTCAGCGTTGCAGCAGGATACGCCCACGGCTCAGGTCGGCGAGCTGGGTTTGCAGGGTATCGATGTGGGCTTCGCCCAGGGCCAGTTGCAGTTCTACACCGTTGGCGGTGAAGGTTTCCTCTATAACCAATCCGTCCAGTTCGGCAACGCGCAGCTTCACCAGGTTCAACTCGGAGAAGCCACAGGCGCAGCTCAGCGCTACGCGGCTGATCAGTTCGATGCGCTCGGCTGTTTGCAGACATTTATTTGCGCCGCCACCGTAGGCACGGGCCAGGCCACCGGTGCCCAGTTGGATGCCGCCGTACCAGCGAATCACCAGCACTGCGACTTGATCGAAACCCTGGGCCTCGATGGCCGCCAGAATTGGCCGCCCGGCGGTGCCGCCGGGTTCGCCGTCGTCATTGCTGCGGTATTGATCGGCCAGCTTCCAGGCCCAGCAATTGTGCGTGGCGTTCAGATCGCTGTGCTGCTCGAAAAACGCCTGGGCGTCCTGCGGGCTGGTAATCGGCACGGCGAGGGTGATAAAGCGGCTTTTGCGTATTTCTTCGCGAAATTCGCACAGGCCTGTGAGCGTGAAAGGCATGAGTGGCTTCGTCTAGAGGGCGGGCTTGATGCCGCAACCTTTGAGAATGATGTGGATCAGGTTGGTGCCGGCGTCTTCCATGTCCTGCTTGGTCAGCTTGCTGCGACCGGTCACGCGGCAGATCTGGGTGGCGAAGTCGGCGTAATGCTGGGTGCTGCCCCACAGCAGGAAGATCAGGTGCACCGGGTCGACGGCGTCCATCTTGCCCGCGTCGATCCAGGCCTGGAACACCGCCGCACGGCCACTGAACCAGGCGCGGTAGTCCTGGCTGAAATATTCGGTGAGGCATTCGCCGCCGCTGATGATCTCCATGGCAAAGATCCGCGAGGCCTGGGGCTGGCGCCGCGAGAACTCCATCTTGGTGCGGATGTAGCGAGAGAGGGCCACGGCCGGGTCGTCTTCGGCGGTCAGCGTATTGAACGTGCTGTCCCACAGTTCGAGGATATTGCTGAGCACCGCGATATACAGGCCCAGCTTGTTGGTGAAGTAATAATGCAGGTTGGCTTTGGGCAGCCCCGCACTCGCAGCAATGGTGTTCATGCTGGTGCCCTTGTAGCCATGGCGCGCGAACTCATCCTCAGCAGCCTGGAGAATCGCTTGTTCATTCTTTTGCCGAATGCGGCTGGCGGGTTTACCGGCGTGGTTGCTGTGGGCGGGAACTTCGAGGCTCATGGAGAGTACCGTGCTGATCGAGAGAGACGACGTGTGCACAGATAACCCACCCTCAAGCCCCAGACAAGTCCCGATGCAATAAAACCGTCAAAGCGATTCCAGTGTGTCGCTTTCGGGCGAGTGGTTTGCGCCTGTGTGGGTCGCTTTGGCTTCCGGTAACAAGAGGCACAATACAATGGCGGTCAGGCCACCGCTGGTGATGGCGGAGTCGAACAGGTTCTGCACCAATGTCGGCATCTGGTGCAACAGGTTTGGCTGGGCGGCGATGCCCAGGCCGACGCCAAACGATGTGGCGATGATCAGCATGCTACGTCGATCCAGCGGTGCCTGGGCGAGGATGCGCACGCCGGCGGCGGCCACACTGCCGAACATCACCAGGGTCGCGCCGCCCAGGACCGGTTTGGGAAGTTGCTGCAACACGGCGCCAATCAACGGAAACAAACCGAGGCAAAACAGCACCACACCGATATATAAGCCGACGTAACGGCTGGCCACGCCGGTGAGTTGGATCACACCGTTGTTCTGCGCGAAGGTGGTATTGGGGAAGGCACTGAACGTAGCGGCGATCATGCAACTGACACCATCACCCAGCACGCCACCCTTGAGTCGGCCTATATAAGAAGGGCCGCTGATAGGTTGGCGCGCGATCATGCAGTTGGCGGTGAGGTCGCCGACCGTTTCGATGCTGCTGATCAGATAAATCAGCGCGATCGGTAGGAAGGCGCTCCAGTCGAAATTGAAGCCAAAGCGAAACGGTATCGGCACGCTGATCCAGGGCAAGTCCGCAAGTGCCTGGGGTACCAGTTTACCGCTGAGCCAGGCGGCCAGACTGCCGAGTATCAGACCGATGATGATGGCCGAGAGGCGCACCCAGGCCGTGTTCGAGCGGTTGAGCAGGATGATCGTCAACACCACGAACAGGCCCAGCGCCAGATTGGTGGGGGCACCGAAGTCAGGGGCATTGAAGCCGCCGCCGAGGTCGGTGATGCCGACTTTGATCAGGCTGATACCGATCAAGGTGATCACGATGCCGGTGACCAGTGGCGTGATTACGCGGCGCAGTTGGCCAATGAAACGGCTCAGCACGATCTGCACCGCTGCGCCGAAAAAGCACACGCCGAAGATCATCGCCATGATGTCTTCCGGGCTGCCACCGCGTTGTTTCACCAGGAAACCGGCTGAAAGTACCGCGCCGAGAAAGGCGAAGCTGGTGCCTTGCAGGCAGATCATCCCGGCGCCGATGCCAAACGGCCTGCGCGCCTGGATGAAGGTGCCGACCCCGGACACCATCAACGCCATGCTGATCAGGTAGGGCAAATGCGCGGTCAGGCCCAGGGTGGAGCCGATGATCAGTGGCGGGGTGATGATGCCTACAAAAGCGGCCAGCACATGTTGCAGTGCGGCCAAAAAGGCCGGGGCGGGTTTCGGACGGTCGTTGAGGCCGTAGATCAGGTCGCTGGGGCTGGAGGATTCTGGTGGCATGGCGGGCTAACTCGAGGCGGACGATTCTAGGTCCAAGTGCTCTTGCAAAAAGCTGTCCAATTGCTCAGCTTTTTGCGCGAGGCCCGCGTCAACGTGTTGCGGCCAGGCTGTCCAGGAAGCTTTCCAGCACCAAATGAGGGCGACGGCCCTTGCGCGTGACCGATGCCAGGCTTAAATCGTAAAAACGCGTAGCCGATTTCAGCGCGCGCAGTCGGCCTTGTTGCACCCATAGGCTGGCGTAGTGATCGGGCAGGTAGCCGATATAGCGGCCGGTGAGGATCAGGAAGGCCATGCCTTCGCGGTCCGAGGCGCTGGCCGTGCAGTTGAGCGCCTGGTAGTGGGCCTGGATCTCGGCAGGCAGGCGGAAGGTGGGGGCGATGGCGTCCTGGCTGTCGATGCGTTCGTCGTCCAGTTGCTTGTCGTCGGCATAAAACAGTGGATGACCGACCGCGCAGTAGAGCAGGGAGCGTTCGCTGTACAGCGGTTGGTACTCCAGCCCCGAGAGGGCGCTGGCCTGAGGGACCACGCCGACATGCAGGCGCCCGTCGAGCACGCCCTGTTCGACTTCATTGGGCGCGATCATGCGGATCTGGATCTGCACATCCGGGCCGCGCTCCTTCAACTGCGCCAAGGCGTGGGTGATGCGCATGTGCGGCAGGGTGACGAGATTGTCGGTGAGGCCGATGATCAATTCGCCGCGCAAATGCTGGTGCAGGCCGTTGACCTCGGTGCGGAAACTTTCCAACGCACTCAGTAGTTGCAGAGCAGATTGGTAGACCTCCCGGCCTTCTTCGGTCAGGGAGAACCCGGCGCGGCCCCGTTGGCAAAGCCTTAGACCGAGGCGCTGCTCAAGGTCGCTCATCTGTTGGCTGATGGCTGAACGACCGATACCGAGTACCGTTTCCGCCGCGGAGAAACCGCCGCACTCCACTACACTGCGAAAGATGCGCAGCAGGCGGATATCGAAGTCGCTGACTTGGGCCAGGGGATCGGGTCGACGCAGGCTCATAGTTTAGTCGTGGTCTGACTGAAGGTTAGAAAAGTTGGATTTCATCAACTTTATCCCCGTGGCAATTTAGCTGCAACAATGCTTTTCAATCCCGACGCCGTCGTTTGCCCTGCGAGGTTTTGCTGATGAACATGCCCGAAAACGCCCCATCGTCCCTGGCCAGCCAACTGAAGCTTGATGCTCACTGGATGCCCTACACCGCTAACCGTAACTTCCAGCGTGACCCGCGCCTGATCGTGGCCGCCGAAGGCAGCTGGTTGACGGATGACAAGGGGCGCAAGGTCTACGACTCGTTGTCGGGCCTGTGGACTTGCGGCGCCGGGCATACGCGTAAGGAAATCCAGGAGGCGGTGGCCAAGCAACTGGGCACCTTGGACTACTCTCCGGGCTTCCAGTACGGTCATCCGTTGTCCTTCCAACTGGCGGAAAAGATTACCGACCTGACCCCAGGCAACCTGAATCATGTGTTCTTCACCGACTCCGGTTCCGAGTGCGCCGATACCGCGGTGAAGATGGTGCGTGCCTACTGGCGCCTGAAAGGCCAGGCGACCAAGACCAAGATGATCGGCCGTGCCCGTGGCTACCACGGCGTGAACATCGCCGGTACCAGCCTGGGCGGTGTTAATGGTAACCGTAAGATGTTTGGTCAGGCGATGATGGATGTTGACCATCTGCCGCACACCTTGCTGGCGAGCAATGCGTTTTCCCGTGGCATGCCGGAGCAGGGCGGTATTGCGCTGGCCGATGAGCTGCTCAAGCTGATCGAACTGCATGACGCTTCCAATATTGCCGCCGTATTTGTCGAGCCGATGGCCGGTTCCGCCGGTGTACTGGTGCCGCCGCAGGGTTACCTCAAGCGTCTGCGTGAGATTTGCGACCAGCACAACATCCTGCTGGTGTTTGACGAAGTGATCACCGGTTTCGGCCGTACCGGCTCGATGTTCGGCGCCGACAGCTTCGGCGTGACCCCGGACCTGATGTGCATTGCCAAGCAAGTCACCAACGGCGCGATCCCAATGGGCGCGGTGATTGCCAGCAGCGAGATTTATCAGACCTTCATGAACCAGGCGACGCCGGAGTACGCGGTGGAATTCCCCCACGGCTATACCTACTCGGCACACCCGGTGGCGTGCGCTGCCGGTCTGGCGGCGTTGGATCTGTTGCAGAAGGAAAACCTGGTGCAGAGCGTGGCCGAAGTCGCGCCGCACTTTGAGAATGCACTGCATGGTTTGAAGGGCAGCAAGAATGTGATCGACATTCGCAACTACGGCCTGGCCGGTGCGATCCAGATCGCCACACGCGACGGCGACCCCATCGTGCGCCCATTCGAGGCTGGCATGGCCTTATGGAAGGCCGGGTTCTACGTGCGCTTTGGCGGCGACACCCTGCAGTTCGGGCCAACCTTCAACAGCAAACCGCAAGACCTGGATCGCCTGTTCGATGCGGTCGGCGAAGTGCTGAACAAAATCGACTGATTTCTCCTTCTATATAGAACAATTTCTCAGGAGCCCTGCATGAGCCTTATCCAGCATTTGATCAACGGCGAGCTGGTCGACGACAGCGGCCGTAGTGCCGACGTATACAACCCGTCCACCGGTCAGGTGATTCACCAGGTGCCGTTGGCCAGTCGTGAAACTATCCAGCGTGCAATTGACTCGGCCAAGGCAGCTTTCCCCGCGTGGCGCAATACGCCGGCGGCCAAGCGTGCCCAGGTGATGTTTCGTTTCAAGCAGTTGCTGGAGCAGAACGAAGCGCGTATCTCGCAATTGATCAGCGAGGAACACGGCAAGACCTTGGAAGATGCTGCTGGCGAGTTGAAGCGCGGGATCGAGAACGTGGAGTACGCATGCTCGGCACCGGAGATTCTCAAGGGCGAGTACAGCCGTAACGTCGGGCCGAACATTGATGCCTGGTCAGATTTCCAGCCGTTGGGTGTGGTGGCGGGTATTAC
The DNA here is from genome assembly GCF_030687435.1 of Pseudomonas sp. FP597. Taxonomy (NCBI): domain Bacteria; kingdom Pseudomonadati; phylum Pseudomonadota; class Gammaproteobacteria; order Pseudomonadales; family Pseudomonadaceae; genus Pseudomonas; species Pseudomonas sp. FP597. Next base: position 778,017 of record NZ_CP117432.1, read on the forward strand.
CCCGTTCAACTTCCCGGCGATGGTGCCGCTGTGGATGTACCCGCTGGCGATTGTGTGCGGCAACTGCTTCATCCTCAAACCTTCGGAGCGTGATCCGAGCTCAACGCTGCTGATCGCACAACTGTTGCAGGAAGCCGGTCTGCCTAAAGGCGTGCTGAGTGTGGTGCACGGCGACAAGGGCGCGGTAGATGCATTGATCCAAGCGCCGGAAGTGAAAGCGCTGAGCTTTGTGGGCTCAACGCCGATTGCCGAGTACATCTATTCCGAGGCGACCAAGCGCGGCAAGCGCGTTCAGGCGCTGGGTGGGGCGAAGAACCATGCCGTGCTGATGCCGGATGCGGATCTGGACAATGCGGTCAGTGCCTTGATGGGCGCGGCATATGGTTCCTGCGGCGAGCGCTGCATGGCGATTTCGGTGGCTGTGTGTGTGGGTGATCAGGTGGCGGATGCGTTAATCGCCAAGCTGGTGCCGCAGGTCAAGGCGCTGAAGATCGGGGCGGGTACGTCCTGCGGCCTGGATATGGGGCCTTTGGTGACGGGGCAGGCGCGGGATAAGGTCAGCGGTTATATAGAAGACGGTGTGGCTGCGGGGGCGGAACTGGTCGTCGACGGTCGTGGCTTGAGTGTTGCGGGGCATGAGGAAGGGTTCTTCTTGGGCGGCAGCTTGTTTGATCGTGTGACGCCTGAGATGCGCATCTACAAAGAGGAAATCTTCGGCCCGGTGTTGTGCGTGGTACGGGTGGACAGCCTGGAAGCGGCGATGCAATTGATCAATGATCATGAATATGGCAACGGTACCTGTATCTTCACTCGCGATGGTGAAGCGGCGCGTCTGTTCTGTGACGAGATTGAAGTGGGCATGGTGGGCGTGAACGTTCCTTTGCCGGTGCCTGTGGCCTATCACAGCTTTGGCGGCTGGAAGCGCTCGCTGTTCGGCGATCTGCATGCGTATGGGCCGGATGGGGTGCGTTTCTATACCCGTCGCAAGGCGATTACCCAGCGTTGGCCGCAACGGGCCAGCCATGAAGCATCGCAGTTCGCATTTCCCAGCTTGTAAGGCTCGGTAAACGCAAAGCCGGCCCCTTGGGGCCGGCTTTCGCGTTTCTGGGCGTTTTTGACCTATATGACAGAAATATGAAAAAGAAGGTTGACGGCAGATTCTGGAAGCCTATAATTCGCCCCACTTCCGGCGCAGTCGAAACGGAAAACTCCTTGGTAAACAATGAGTTAAGTGGTTTTCGACAGCAAGTCGCTTCAGTTCATCGAAGCCAAAAGGAAGTTGAAAAAGAGGTGTTGACAGCAGCGTGTAACGCTGTAGAATTCGCCTCCCGCTGACGAGAGATCTGAAGCGCAAGTGGTTGAAGTTGTTGAAGAAATCTTCGAAAGCTTCTGAAAATAACCGCTTGACAGCAAATGAGGCTGCTGTAGAATGCGCGCCTCGGTTGAGACGAAAGCTCTTAACCAACCGCTCTTTAACAACTGAATCAAGCAATTCGTGTGGGTGCTTGTGGGGTCAGACTGATAGTCAACAAGATTATCAGCATCACAAGTTGCTCCGCGAGAAATCAAAGATGTAACCAACGATTGCTGAGCCAAGTTTAGGGTTTCTTAAAAACCCAAAGATGTTTGAACTGAAGAGTTTGATCATGGCTCAGATTGAACGCTGGCGGCAGGCCTAACACATGCAAGTCGAGCGGTAGAGAGAAGCTTGCTTCTCTTGAGAGCGGCGGACGGGTGAGTAAAGCCTAGGAATCTGCCTGGTAGTGGGGGATAACGTTCGGAAACGGACGCTAATACCGCATACGTCCTACGGGAGAAAGCAGGGGACCTTCGGGCCTTGCGCTATCAGATGAGCCTAGGTCGGATTAGCTAGTTGGTGAGGTAATGGCTCACCAAGGCGACGATCCGTAACTGGTCTGAGAGGATGATCAGTCACACTGGAACTGAGACACGGTCCAGACTCCTACGGGAGGCAGCAGTGGGGAATATTGGACAATGGGCGAAAGCCTGATCCAGCCATGCCGCGTGTGTGAAGAAGGTCTTCGGATTGTAAAGCACTTTAAGTTGGGAGGAAGGGTTGTAGATTAATACTCTGCAATTTTGACGTTACCGACAGAATAAGCACCGGCTAACTCTGTGCCAGCAGCCGCGGTAATACAGAGGGTGCAAGCGTTAATCGGAATTACTGGGCGTAAAGCGCGCGTAGGTGGTTTGTTAAGTTGGATGTGAAATCCCCGGGCTCAACCTGGGAACTGCATTCAAAACTGACTGACTAGAGTGTGGTAGAGGGTGGTGGAATTTCCTGTGTAGCGGTGAAATGCGTAGATATAGGAAGGAACACCAGTGGCGAAGGCGACCACCTGGACCAACACTGACACTGAGGTGCGAAAGCGTGGGGAGCAAACAGGATTAGATACCCTGGTAGTCCACGCCGTAAACGATGTCAACTAGCCGTTGGGAGCCTTGAGCTCTTAGTGGCGCAGCTAACGCATTAAGTTGACCGCCTGGGGAGTACGGCCGCAAGGTTAAAACTCAAATGAATTGACGGGGGCCCGCACAAGCGGTGGAGCATGTGGTTTAATTCGAAGCAACGCGAAGAACCTTACCAGGCCTTGACATCCAATGAACTTTCTAGAGATAGATTGGTGCCTTCGGGAACATTGAGACAGGTGCTGCATGGCTGTCGTCAGCTCGTGTCGTGAGATGTTGGGTTAAGTCCCGTAACGAGCGCAACCCTTGTCCTTAGTTACCAGCACGTTATGGTGGGCACTCTAAGGAGACTGCCGGTGACAAACCGGAGGAAGGTGGGGATGACGTCAAGTCATCATGGCCCTTACGGCCTGGGCTACACACGTGCTACAATGGTCGGTACAGAGGGTTGCCAAGCCGCGAGGTGGAGCTAATCCCACAAAACCGATCGTAGTCCGGATCGCAGTCTGCAACTCGACTGCGTGAAGTCGGAATCGCTAGTAATCGCGAATCAGAATGTCGCGGTGAATACGTTCCCGGGCCTTGTACACACCGCCCGTCACACCATGGGAGTGGGTTGCACCAGAAGTAGCTAGTCTAACCTTCGGGAGGACGGTTACCACGGTGTGATTCATGACTGGGGTGAAGTCGTAACAAGGTAGCCGTAGGGGATGGGAACCTGCGGCTGGATCACCTCCTTAATCGACGACATCAGCTGCTCCATAAGTTCCCACACGAATTGCTTGATTCATTGAAGAAGACGATAGAAGCAGCTTTAAGCTCCAAGCTGATAGCTCTTAGCTAATCAGTTGCGCTCGAAATTGGGTCTGTAGCTCAGTTGGTTAGAGCGCACCCCTGATAAGGGTGAGGTCGGCAGTTCGAATCTGCCCAGACCCACCAATTTTGTTATGGGGCCATAGCTCAGCTGGGAGAGCGCCTGCCTTGCACGCAGGAGGTCAACGGTTCGATCCCGTTTGGCTCCACCATTAACTGTTTCTGCTGTTAGAGTTTAGAAATGAATATTCGTTGATGAATATTGATTTCTAGTCTTTGATTAGATCGTTCTTTAAAAATTTGGGTATGTGATAGAAAGATAGACTGACCGTTACTTTCACTGGTAATGGATCAGGCTAAGGTAAAATTTGTGAGTTCTCTTAACGAGAAATTCGAATTTTCGGCGAATGTTGTCTTCACAGTATAACCAGATTGCTTGGGGTTATATGGTCAAGTGAAGAAGCGCATACGGTGGATGCCTTGGCAGTCAGAGGCGATGAAAGACGTGGTAGCCTGCGAAAAGCTTCGGGGAGTCGGCAAACAGACTTTGATCCGGAGATGTCTGAATGGGGGAACCCAGCCATCATAAGATGGTTATCTTGTACTGAATACATAGGTGCAAGAGGCGAACCAGGGGAACTGAAACATCTAAGTACCCTGAGGAAAAGAAATCAACCGAGATTCCCTTAGTAGTGGCGAGCGAACGGGGACTAGCCCTTAAGTGGCTTTGAGATTAGCGGAACGCTCTGGAAAGTGCGGCCATAGTGGGTGATAGCCCTGTACGCGAAAATCTCTTAGTCATGAAATCGAGTAGGACGGAGCACGAGAAACTTTGTCTGAATATGGGGGGACCATCCTCCAAGGCTAAATACTACTGACTGACCGATAGTGAACTAGTACCGTGAGGGAAAGGCGAAAAGAACCCCGGAGAGGGGAGTGAAATAGATCCTGAAACCGTATGCGTACAAGCAGTGGGAGCCCACTTTGTTGGGTGACTGCGTACCTTTTGTATAATGGGTCAGCGACTTATTTTCAGTGGCGAGCTTAACCGAATAGGGGAGGCGTAGCGAAAGCGAGTCTTAATAGGGCGTCTAGTCGCTGGGAATAGACCCGAAACCGGGCGATCTATCCATGGGCAGGTTGAAGGTTGGGTAACACTAACTGGAGGACCGAACCGACTACCGTTGAAAAGTTAGCGGATGACCTGTGGATCGGAGTGAAAGGCTAATCAAGCTCGGAGATAGCTGGTTCTCCTCGAAAGCTATTTAGGTAGCGCCTCATGTATCACTGTAGGGGGTAGAGCACTGTTTCGGCTAGGGGGTCATCCCGACTTACCAAACCGATGCAAACTCCGAATACCTACAAGTGCCGAGCATGGGAGACACACGGCGGGTGCTAACGTCCGTCGTGAAAAGGGAAACAACCCAGACCGTCAGCTAAGGTCCCAAAGTTATGGTTAAGTGGGAAACGATGTGGGAAGGCTTAGACAGCTAGGAGGTTGGCTTAGAAGCAGCCACCCTTTAAAGAAAGCGTAATAGCTCACTAGTCGAGTCGGCCTGCGCGGAAGATGTAACGGGGCTCAAACCATACACCGAAGCTACGGGTATCACGTAAGTGATGCGGTAGAGGAGCGTTCTGTAAGCCTGTGAAGGTGAGTTGAGAAGCTTGCTGGAGGTATCAGAAGTGCGAATGCTGACATGAGTAACGACAATGGGTGTGAAAAACACCCACGCCGAAAGACCAAGGTTTCCTGCGCAACGTTAATCGACGCAGGGTTAGTCGGTCCCTAAGGCGAGGCTGAAAAGCGTAGTCGATGGAAAACAGGTTAATATTCCTGTACTTCTGGTTATTGCGATGGAGGGACGGAGAAGGCTAGGCCAGCTTGGCGTTGGTTGTCCAAGTTAAGGTGGTAGGTGGCTGAGATCTTAGGTAAATCCGGGATCTTAAGGCCGAGAGCTGATGACGAGTCGTCTTTTAGACGACGAAGTGGTTGATGCCATGCTTCCAAGAAAAGCTTCTAAGCTTCAGGTAACCAGGAACCGTACCCCAAACCGACACAGGTGGTTGGGTAGAGAATACCAAGGCGCTTGAGAGAACTCGGGTGAAGGAACTAGGCAAAATGGCACCGTAACTTCGGGAGAAGGTGCGCCGGTGAGGGTGAAGGACTTGCTCCGTAAGCCCATGCCGGTCGAAGATACCAGGCCGCTGCGACTGTTTATTAAAAACACAGCACTCTGCAAACACGAAAGTGGACGTATAGGGTGTGACGCCTGCCCGGTGCCGGAAGGTTAATTGATGGGGTTAGCTAACGCGAAGCTCTTGATCGAAGCCCCGGTAAACGGCGGCGTAACTATAACGGTCCTAAGGTAGCGAAATTCCTTGTCGGGTAAGTTCCGACCTGCACGAATGGCGTAACGATGGCGGCGCTGTCTCCACCCGAGACTCAGTGAAATTGAAATCGCTGTGAAGATGCAGTGTATCCGCGGCTAGACGGAAAGACCCCGTGAACCTTTACTATAGCTTTGCACTGGACTTTGAATTTGCTTGTGTAGGATAGGTGGGAGGCTTTGAAGCGTGGACGCCAGTTCGCGTGGAGCCAACCTTGAAATACCACCCTGGCAACTTTGAGGTTCTAACTCAGGTCCGTTATCCGGATCGAGGACAGTGTATGGTGGGTAGTTTGACTGGGGCGGTCTCCTCCTAAAGAGTAACGGAGGAGTACGAAGGTGCGCTCAGACCGGTCGGAAATCGGTCGTAGAGTATAAAGGCAAAAGCGCGCTTGACTGCGAGACAGACACGTCGAGCAGGTACGAAAGTAGGTCTTAGTGATCCGGTGGTTCTGTATGGAAGGGCCATCGCTCAACGGATAAAAGGTACTCCGGGGATAACAGGCTGATACCGCCCAAGAGTTCATATCGACGGCGGTGTTTGGCACCTCGATGTCGGCTCATCACATCCTGGGGCTGAAGCCGGTCCCAAGGGTATGGCTGTTCGCCATTTAAAGTGGTACGCGAGCTGGGTTTAGAACGTCGTGAGACAGTTCGGTCCCTATCTGCCGTGGACGTTTGAGATTTGAGAGGGGCTGCTCCTAGTACGAGAGGACCGGAGTGGACGAACCTCTGGTGTTCCGGTTGTCACGCCAGTGGCATTGCCGGGTAGCTATGTTCGGAATAGATAACCGCTGAAAGCATCTAAGCGGGAAACTAGCCTCAAGATGAGATCTCACTGGGACCTTGAGTCCCCTGAAGGGCCGTCGAAGACTACGACGTTGATAGGTTGGGTGTGTAAGCGCTGTGAGGCGTTGAGCTAACCAATACTAATTGCCCGTGAGGCTTGACCATATAACACCCAAGCAATTTGCTGACCTGAGAAGGCGCCAGATTGCGGTGTGTGAAGACGAGATGAACCGAAAGTTCGACGCTCACAAAACACCAATTGCTATCACATACCCAATTTGCTGAAGCGAGGCCATCAGGTCACGACTCAGTACCCGAATTTCTTGACGACCATAGAGCATTGGAACCACCTGATCCCATCCCGAACTCAGAAGTGAAACGATGCATCGCCGATGGTAGTGTGGGGTTTCCCCATGTGAGAGTAGGTCATCGTCAAGATTAAATTCCGAAACCCCATTTGCGAAAGCAGGTGGGGTTTTGTTTTGGGCGCTCGGAAAGTATTGAGAGGTTCGCTCGTCGGCCTGCACGACGATTATCCCCGACAAATTTGCACAGTTATTTCTGAAACAGACCACTAGAATAGGCACCTAACCTTTTTTAGAGTACGAGCCCTATCTATGCCCGATCCAGTTGATGCCATTGAGGTATCGGATCTACCACTGGACGATCTGGTGGCATGCCATGAGTGCGACTTGCTGATGCGTAAACCCGCGCTCGCCCTCGGTGAAAAAGCCCAATGCCCACGTTGTGGTTACGAGTTGTACGCTCACCGCCACAATGTCGTGGAGCGCAGTCTCGCCTTGGTGCTCGCCGCGTTGTTGTTGTACATCCCTGCGAACTTTCTTCCGATCATGCAGCTCAATCTACTCGGGCAGTCCTCGGAGGACACCGTCTGGAGCGGCGTAGTCGGCTTGTTCGATACCGGCATGCAAGGCGTTGCAGCCGTCGTATTCCTGTGCAGCATGGCGATTCCTTTGCTCAAGCTCCTGTGTCAATTGGCCGTGCTACTCAGCATCCGTTGGAAGATCGGGCGAAGTTACGGTCTGCTGCTATACCGCATTTACCATCACATGAAAGATTGGGGGATGTTGGAGGTCTACCTCATGGGAGTGCTGGTGGCGATCGTCAAACTCGCCGACATGGCCTCCATTACGATAGGCCTGGGTCTGGTCTGCTTCGTCAGTTTATTAATGGTTCAAGTTCTGCTTGAGGTGGTGATGTCGCCCCACCAAATCTGGCAAGCGCTTTCAGGAGAGGATGATCATGCGGGCGATTGATGCAGGCATTCTGATTTGTGCCGAATGCCATGAATTGAACAAACAAGAACCGGATGCGGACGAGCAGACCTGCACCCGTTGCGGTGCGCTCGTGCATGCACGTCGCCCCAATAGCCTCACGCGTACCTGGGCCCTGCTGATCACCGCCGCGATTCTGTATATCCCCGCCAACCTGTTACCGATCATGACCATCAATTCACTCGGCCAGGGCAGCCCCAGCACCATCATGTCCGGGGTGATAGAACTGGTTCAGCACGGTATGTTTCCCATCGCCGCTGTCGTATTTATCGCCAGTATCCTGGTACCGACATTCAAGCTGGTGGGCATTGGTCTGCTACTGTTTTCGGTGCAGCGTCACCAACCGCTGTCCGCGCAACAACGTATTGTGATGTACCGTTTTATCGAGTTCATTGGACGTTGGTCCATGTTGGACATCTTCGTGATCGCCATTCTGGTGGCGGTCGTAAACTTTGGACGGCTTGCCAGCGTCGAGGCTAACCTCGGTGCGGCGGCGTTCGCCAGTGTGGTGATCTTGACGATGCTTGCCGCAGTAACTTTCGATCCCCGACTGATTTGGGATAACACGGAGTCGGACGACGACCATGAGTGATTTGCCTAAAGCTAAAACACGCCCAGCTTCCAACTGGTCGGCCATTTGGGTGTTGCCCCTGATCGCCTTGATCATCGGTGGCTGGCTGGGATGGCGCGCCTATTCACAACAGGGCATCGAGATCCAGGTGCGCTTCGAAAGCGGCGAAGGTATTCAGGTCAACAAGACTGAAGTGGTCTACAAAGGCATGCCGGTGGGCAAGGTCAAGGCGCTGGCCCTGGACGACGAAGGCAACAATCGCGGGGTGATCGCCACCATCGAGATGAACAAGGATGTCGATCAATACCTCAAGACCAACACGCGCTTCTGGTTGGTCAAGCCCAGTGTCAGCCTTGCCGGCATCACCGGTCTGGAAACCCTGGTTTCGGGTAACTACATCGCCGCCAGCCCTGGCGATGGCGAGCCGACACGCAAGTTCAAGGCGCTGTCCGAGGAACCGCCGTTATCGGACGCCAAACCCGGTCTGCACCTGACCATCAAGGCCGACCGTCTCGGTTCGTTGAACCGTGGCAGTCCCGTGTTCTACAAACAGATCCAGGTCGGCCAGGTCAAAAGCTACCTGCTGTCCGAGGACCAGAGCACCGTCGAAATCAAGGTCTACATCGAGCCGACCTACGCCAGCCTGGTGCGTAAACACACGCGCTTCTGGAACGCCAGCGGCATCAGCATCGACGCCAACCTGTCCGGCGTAAAAGTGCGCAGCGAATCACTCTCCAGCATCGTCGCTGGCGGTATCGCTTTCGCCACACCCGAAAACCGCAAAGACAGCCCACCCACCGATCCGAGCCTGCCCTTCCGTCTGTACGAAGACTTCGATGCCGCCGCCGCCGGCATCCGCGTCAAGGTCAAGCTCACCGACTTCGAGGGCTTGCAGGCTGGACGTACGCCGGTGATGTACAAAGGCATCCAGGTCGGTACCCTCAAAACCCTGAAGATAGACCCGGACCTCTCCAGCGCCAACGCGGAGCTGACCCTCGACCCCTTGGCCGAAGACTATCTGGTACAGGACACCCAATTCTGGGTGGTCAAGCCTTCCATCTCCCTGGCCGGCATCACAGGCCTGGAAGCGCTGGTAAAAGGTAACTACATCGCTGTTCGTCCGGGTGACAAAGGGACTGCACCCCAGCGCGAATATGTGGCCCGCGCCAAGGCGCCACCGCTGGATCTGCGCTCCCCGGGCCTGCACATGGTGCTGTTCACCGACAGCCTCGGGTCTTTGGATGTCGGCAGTCCGATCCTCTACAAACAGGTCAAGGTCGGCTCGGTGCAGAGCTACCAGTTCTCGCGTAAGAACAAGCAACTGGTGATCGGTGTTCACATCGAGAAGGAATACGAAAACCTGGTGAACGGCTCAACGCGGTTCTGGAATGCCAGCGGTGTCACGCTGACCGGAGGTCTTACTGGTGGCATCCAGGTCAAGAGTGAATCCCTGGCCAGCCTGATGGCCGGGGGCATCGCCTTTGAAACGCCGGAGCCAAACGTACCGCTGAAAAAGCGCATCCCGCGTTTCCGCCTGTTTGCTGACCGCGAGGCCGCGAATCAACACGGTACGCTGATCACTCTCAAGGTTGACCGCGCTGATGGTCTGCGCCCTGGCACTGCCGTGCGTTTTAAAGGCCTGGATGTGGGCAAGATCGAAAGCGTCGACCTCAGTGCCGACATGCAATCGGTGCTGCTCAGTGCACGTATTACCCAAGTGGCGGACCGTATTGCGCGCGTCGGCACTCAGTTCTGGGTCGTCAAGCCTGAGTTGGGCTTGATGAAGACTTCCAACCTGGAAACCCTGGTCACCGGTCAGTACATCGAAGTGCAGCCAGCAGCGAAAAGTGCAGGCCCACAAAAGAGTTTCGTCGCCCTGGACCAACCGCCCGAAGCCGTCCATCAGGAACAAGGCTTGAGCCTGGTCCTCAGCGCCGCGCGGCGTGGATCGCTGAAAGAGGGCGTACCGGTCACCTACCGCGAAGTCACCGTGGGCAAAGTCACCGGCTACGAGTTGGGCCAGACCGCCGACCGCGTGTTGGTGCACATCCTGATCGAGCCCAAATACGCGCCGCTGGTGCGCAGCGGTAGCCGCTTCTGGAACACCAGTGGGTTTGGCCTGGACTTCGGCTTATTCAAAGGCGCGACCGTACGCACTGAGTCTCTGGAAACCCTGGTCGCCGGTGGCATTGCCTTTGCCACCCCGGACGGCGAGCGCATGGGCAATGCTGCGCGACCGCAGCAGACCTTCCCGCTGTTCGACAAGTTTGAAGATGAATGGCTGACCTGGGCGCCTAAAATTCCGCTCGGTAAGTAGACCCAGGCGCCGCCATCGGGGGCTTGCTCCCGATGGGACCGGCACAGACACAAAAAAGGCCCCTGGATTCTCCCCAGGGGCCTTTGCGTTTCAGCGGAAAAAATTAAACCTCATCCAGCTCCGGTTCATCCGCCTGCACATTCACAGTGGCCTTCACCACATCGTGACGACGGATGTACTTCCAGTCCGCCTCATCGATGTAGATCCCGTTCGGCCCGCTGCCGCCTTCCAGGTCGATCGCCACCTGGGCGGACACCTGTGGCTTCACACTGGCCAGAATCGGCACAAAGCCCAGTTGCAGGCTGGTTTCCAACAGCGCTGCCTGGTTCTTTTCATCGATGTCTGCCGCTTCATCGAGGTAGTACGGCAAACGCACGCGCCCGGCCTGGTCGCGGTCCATCAAGTGCAGCAACAAGTACATGTTGGTCAGCGCCTTGATGGTCATGGTGGTGCCGTTGGAGGCCGCGCCGTCGATGTCGGTATGGATCACTGGTTGGCCGTGGACCTTGGTGATTTCGAACGCCAACTCGAACAAGTCCTTGAGGCCCAACTGGTTATGGTTGGCGGCTACCAGGCGAGCAAGGTATTCCTTGGCTTCTTCGTTCTTGTTGTCCTGTTCGGCGCTCTGGCTGAGGTCGAATACCGACAGGGTTTCGCCTTCTTCATACTGACCGGCACTGTGGATAATCTGGTCGATATGCTTGAGCGCTTCCTTGTTCGGCGCCAGTACGATGCGGAAGCTTTGCAGGTTGGACACCTGGCGCTTGTTGATCTCGCGGTTGAACAACGCCAACTGGTGTTCCAGGCTGTCGTAGTCGCTGCGGATATTGCGCAAGGTCCGTGCGATATCGGTGACGGCTGCGCGGCGTGCCTTGCCCAGCGTCAGCGCCTCGTCGGTACGGTGTGCATAGGCGTTGATCAGCAGTTGCAGGCGGCGCTCGACGTCGTCCTCGCTGTCGAACTTGGCCACCCCCTTGAGACGCACCTGAGCATACAGCGCCTCGATCTGGCCATCGGCGCGCAGCAGGCCCTGCCAACTGTCCTGATAGTCGTTGAGCAGCGGCAGCAGGTTGTCCATGGAATCGTCGACCGGGTCCATGAACGGCGTGCCGAACGGCAGGTCCGCCGGCAGCAACTGGCGACGGCGCAAGGCGTCATCCAGCGTTCGTTGCTTGGCTTCCATATCACCGATCTGGCGACCGACCAGTTGCAGCTTGGCCGACAATTGCTGGACGCGTTCGGTGAAGGCGTCGCTGGAGCGCTTCAATTCATCCTGCGCCGCTTCCATCTGCGCCAGGTTTTCCAGCTTCTCGCCTTCTTCGGCGCTCAGGGTTTGCGCGCGACGGAAGTCTTCCAGGGCCTTTTGCGCATCCAGCACTTGCTGATACAGCGCTTCGGTCTGGGTCTTGCTCGCCGCGCGGTCAGACGCTACCGCCTGCTGCGTCTTGAGCTGCTTGAGTTCTTTCTCCAGACGTTCCTTCTGGTCACGCAAGGCCGCGCGGTCCGCCAGAGCCTGCAATGCCGGCGGCTCGATGTGCGAGATGTCGATGGACAGCCCCGGCACTTCAAAACGCTCACCCTTGAAGCCATCGAGGATCTGCTCCAGGGATTTGACCCACTGGCCGTCCTCATCCAGCGTGATGCCATGCTCGCCCAACGGCAGGCTGAACAACGCGCTGTTGAACAGGCGCATCAGGCGCTCGACATCCTGCTGCGAGAATTCTTCGCGCAGCTTGGCGTAACTGTTGTTATCCGCGTGATCGAGTTGCTGCCTGACCGACTTCAACCGTTTTTCCAGGTCGCGCAGACGCTCGTCCAGATCTTCGGCGCTGAACTGCCGCGACTGTGCCAGAGCACCCGCGAGTTCATCGTGAGCATCCTTGGCCGCCAGCAATTGCTGTTCCAGCACTTTCACGTCATCGACCAGGGCAAAGCGATGCTTGAGCACCGACAGCTCGCCCAGCCAGCGCTGGATGCCGCTGATTTCGCGCTCCAGGCGCATCAGCTCCTGGGTACCGCCACGCTGGTCGTTCTGCAGCGCGTCCTGCTCGTTGCGGTAGTGCTCGGCCTGGATAGTCAGCTCCTCCTTGCGTGCACTTGCGTAGTCCGACCAGGTGCCCAGCAGCGAATCCAGCAGCGGCGACAGGCGATGCAGTTTGCCGCGCAGGATGTCGCGCTGTTTCACGCCATTGGCCAGTGCTTCGACCAACGGGCCGGCGGCGACCAGTGAGTTGTAGTCCTGTTCCATGCGTCGTACATCGCGGAAGGCTTCTTCACATGCGGCGATGTAATCCACGCTGCCGGAACGCAGGCTGTGTTCGAAGGCATCCAGAAACAATTGCTTGAGCTTGGCCGCGGTGATTTCGCGCATGTGCAGCAGGTTGATAAACAGCGCGCGGAAGGTCTTAAGGCTCTGTTCGCTGGTGGAACGCAACGGGATCAGTGTCAGGTCCAGCGGGATTGACGTGTGGCCGCCGACCAGCAAACGGCGCAGTTCATCGGGCTTGAGTTCGTAGGCTTTCAGGCCTTCGCGCTCAAGGTTGGTGAACAGCTCTTTCTGACGCAGGCAGGTGTCGTTCTTCTGGTAGTGAGCCAGGTCCAGCTTGCCCGCGTAGGCAAAGAACTGGTGACCGAAACCGCCGCCCGGCCCGCGACCGACCACGCCAATGACATGCGGGCCGTGTGGCAGGGAGACTTCCACCAGGATGTAGCTGGTGTCGGTGGCAAAGTAGAAGCGCCGCGATTGTTCCAGGGTGTACTTGCCGAAACTCATGTCCGACATGCGCGCCAGGATCGGGAACTGCAAGGCGTTGATCGACGCGGATTTACCCAGGTTGTTGGCGCCATACACCGACAACGGTTCTTCCAGCGGGAACAAACCCAGGCTGTAACCGGCGGTATTCAATAGGGCGAAGCGGCGGATGCCGTAGCGTTCCTTGCTCATGCATCGGTCTCCTGTTCTTCGGCAATGGCGCGGGCCAGGGCGTCTTCTTCGCTTTCGTCTGCAAAGTCGCTCAAGTCGAGCGGGTCATCGGTCTTCAGCAGTTTTTCATCGCTGTCTTCGTCGATGATCACTGGCGCAGGCAACGGCAACACACTGTGCACGCTGGCCGCCAGGTCACGGTCCTGCTGCACCGACAGGCACACGTCGAGGAAACGGTGCATGGGCGGCAGGAAGCGATAGATGCCGCTGTCTTCGCTGGCAAAACCCAGTTGGGTCATGCGGCGCATGATTTTTTCTTCGAGTTCTTCCTGGGTCTGCACTTCGGCCTGGATAAACAGGTCGCGGTATTTTTCCAGCAGGGACGGCAACTCATCGCGGCCCAGGCTGCCACCGTCGAGCACGGCGATCGGGTCACGGCCCTGATCGGCCAGGTGCTCGACGATGATGAAGGTGAACAGCGCCAGGCGCTGGGCGGTCTTGTTCACCTGCGCGCTGGCGATGGCGGAGTCCGGCACGAAATAGTAGAAACCACGGGTATCGCAGACCAGCTCAAAGCCCAGAGCTTTGAACAGCGTGCGGTACTGGTCCTGGAAGTTCGACAGTTGCGTGTACAGCTCCGGATCACGGCGGCTGACGTGGTAACCCTTGAACAGCTCGCGAAAGATCGGCGCCAGCTGGGACAGTTCGGAAAGATCAAGATGCATAAGGGGTGCTCGCAGAAGTCTCGGCCGCATCAGGGCTGGCCGGGAGCAGGGCGAATGAGCGCAGGCTGACCTGATGCTCGTGTGTGTGGTAGTCGCGGCGTTCCAGGCGTTCGCGTTTGAAGCGTTTTTCCCGCGAGAGGCGCGAGAACCAGTACAGCAATTCGTCGGTGGCGCCGTCCGGTTCCTGCTCCAGCAGCCAGGTCATCAGGTCCGGCATTGGCAGCGCGTCTTCGCAGCGCTCGAGCATTTCCTTGACCGTGCGCGGCGCGCGCTGGGCTTCGCCCTTGTGGGATTTGTGCGCCTTGGGAAAACGCGCCGGTTTCGGCTCGAAATTCGCCAGTGCATACACATAGGCTTCGACCTGGCTGGCACTGCCGAGGAACGTACTTTGCGGTCGGGTGAACATCGGCATCGCGGCCTGTGGGACCGCATCCAGCCCTTTACGGCGGATGGCCGATAAGGCGAGCGCTGCGCCACGGGTGACGGCATTGTGCCGGCGCGCCTCTTCACGCAGTGGCAGCAGCAGCTCCCGCGCATGGCGCAACGTCAACTGGGCGCTGGTCTGCATTTCGAGGATGCGCGCGTGGGTGCGCAGCAGCATGTCGTCATCCACCAGGTGGCCGAGGCGCTGCTGCTCGGTGAGCATGCGCAGCAGTACGTTTTCCACCTTGCGCACGCCTTGCTCGAAGGCGCCGTCGGCGTTCACCAGTTGGATCATTGGTTCGACGTATTCGTCCCAGGTTGCCAGGACTTCGGCGTAACGCTGGCGCAATGGGATCTGGCGGTCGCTGGTCTTGGCGCGGTCGGCCACGGCGGCGAGGGCCTGTTCGTCGTTGGCGAGCTTTTTCAGTACATCGCGCACGCGCATGTCCAACAGGCGCAGTTGACGGGCCAGGTCGTGGCCGTCGCGGATGTCGAAGGCATCCTGGATATAACCGGCCAGGCGCTCGAGGTGGCGCAGGTAGGCTTCAATCTCCAGGCACAGGCCGAGCCGGTGCTCCTTGCGCAGGTACGCCAGGAAGTCGTGGATTTGCGCGTTGAGCTCGAAACGGTTCGGGCTCTTGGCGACGGGCACCAGGATATCCAGGCGGATCCACACGTCCAGCAGGCTGGTGATGTCCTGGGGCGTGCTGTCCAATTGTTGGGCGGCCAGTTGCGCGCGCAGCTCGCCGAGGCTCAGGGTGCCTTGGTCGAAGTGTTCGCACAGTGGCTCAAGTAAGGCCCAGTGTTCGGCGAGGGCGCGCAGGACGCGCTTGGGTTCGATCATGGGAATGGCCGGCTGGTTGGCGATTAAAAATCGCGATTGTACTGCATCAGGCGCGGGATTTATCCACAGCCGGTCAGTGCGCAGTGGGCGATTGTTACCGAACAGCGGTAGAATCCTCGCTCTTAACTTATCCACAAGTGGCCGAGCTGTGCTTATCGAGTCCCGACGTCGCGCTTACTTGACCGCCATGCAGGTGGTCAACTGGCTGCCCCGCACTGAACTGCCGTTTGCCGCGCCGTCGCGGCCGCAGCTGCTGCAGGCGCTTGAGCCCTATGAGGCGTTCGAGTCGTCGGGCGAGGAGGCCGCCGCGCCGGTGGCGCTGGTCAAGCCTGAGCCCCAGGCGCGCCCGGTGGTCGAGCGGGCCAGGATCGAGGTGCCGCGCCCGTCCGCCGTGGCCAAGCCTGTGGTTGCCGAAGAGGCTGTCACGGTGGTCAAGGCGCCCGTCGTGCCGCCGCCGCGCTTTGCCCTGCAATTGCTGCGCGCCGGTCGCTGCCTGCTGTTGGTGGAATTGCCCACCGGCGAGCGTTTCCAGACCCGCGACCCTGCCTACATGCTGCTCAAAGACATGTTGCGCGCCGCCGGCCTGCCCGACAGCCCGCAAATTGTCGGCGACCCGGTGCGCTGGCCGCTGCTGGTACGCGGCAACATGGACCAGGGCCCCGAAGCGGCGCGAGATTTTGTACAGGGTTTTGTTTCGGCGCGCCTGGAAGACGAACCCTGTGTGTGCCTGTGGCTGATCGGCCTGCCCGCCGTACGGTTTGCCGGCGAGGCGAATGCCGAAGCCTGGTACCGCGAGCTGCAGGTCGAAGGCCTGGGTTCGGTGTGGGCCCTGCCGGGCCTGGAATTATTAATGGAAGAGCCACAGCGTAAGGCTGATGTCTGGCAAGCCATGCGCCGGCTGATGGCGCGCTGGAAAACAACCGATGAGTGAGGCTTTATCTTTCCGCCCGATGACCGAGGCCGACCTCGATGCCGTGCTGAAAATCGAATACGCGGCGTTCAGCCATCCCTGGACGCGCGGGATCTTTCTCGACGGGCTGGGCAAGTACCAGATCTGGCTGATGTTCGAAGGTGAGCAGCAGGTGGGGCACGGCGTGGTGCAGATCATCCTCGATGAGGCGCACCTGCTGAACATCACCGTCAAACCGGAAAACCAGGGGCGTGGTCTGGGGCTGGCGCTTTTGGAGCACCTGATGTCCCGCGCTTACGCAGCGAACGCTCGGGAGTGCTTCCTGGAGGTGCGTGACAGCAATACCGGCGCGTTTCGCCTGTATGAGCGCTATGGCTTCAACGAGATTGGCCGTCGGCGGGACTATTACCCCGCGGTCGGTGGCCGCGAAGATGCGGTGGTCATGGCTTGCACGCTCGTCGATTAAACACAGCGCCAATGTGGGAAGGGGGCTTGCTCCCGATAGCGGTGTATCAGTGACCTATCAGTCCCTGACCCCTGCTATCGGGAGCAAGCCCCTCCCACATTTCAATCAGCGCTTGCAGTTGAGCGGGTCCAGATCGGCCAGCTCGGCCTCATCCAATCCGTTTCCGCCGCCGATGTCATCTTCACCAACGACGCTCAAGTCATAGTCCGCCGCGTTATCTTCACCTTCCTCCCGCGCATCCCGCGCACCGTCCTCATGGATCAGCGTTTCCGGGCTCATATCGTCATCGGTCGACTCATGGTCATCCGTCGACGCCCCGGTCAGCCCAGCCTCGCGTACCCGTTCGCCGGGCATCAGATGGTCGCGTTCGCGGCGCGGCAGTTCGTCGCCGATTTCCGCTGTCTGGTCCTGCTCGTCAAAATCCAGCTCACGCATCTCACCCATGCGGTCTTCATTGTCATCAATCGGTTCGGGCTGGGTAGCGCCGTAGGGACGTCGTGATTCAGTCATGGCCAATCCTCATACTGTGGGGCATATAGTGTGTGGACAGGCACAGCTACCCAAAGATTCAAGCTGATTGGCGTTCGGCGTGACCCGGACGACGGGTCGTCAGTCACACACCTGCGCATCATTCCTGAGGCTTTCCTGATGAACGAACTACAAGACCTGCTTGATAACAACGAACGCTGGGCGGATGCGATCAAACAGGAAGATCCCGAATTCTTCGCCAAGCTCGCCCGCCAGCAAACCCCGGAATACCTGTGGATTGGCTGCTCCGATGCCCGCGTACCGGCCAACGAGATCGTCGGCATGCTGCCGGGTGATCTGTTCGTACACCGCAACGTCGCCAACGTCGTGCTGCACACCGACCTCAACTGCCTGTCGGTGATCCAGTACGCGGTCGATGTACTCAAGGTCAAACACATCCTCGTGACCGGCCACTACGGCTGCGGCGGCGTGCGGGCCTCGATGCAGGACCGCCAGTTCGGCCTGATCGACGGCTGGCTGCGTACCATCCGTGACCTCTACTACGAAAACCGCGACGTGCTGGCTCAGTTGCCAACCGAAGAGGAGCGCGTGGACCGCATGTGCGAGCTGAACGTGATTCAGCAGGTGGCCAACGTCGGTCATACCAGCATTGTGCAAAACGCCTGGCACCGTGGGCAGAGCCTGTCGATCCATGGCTGCATCTACGGCATCAAGGATGGTCGCTGGAAGAGCTTGAACACGACCATCAGTGGCTTCGAGCAATTGCCGCCGCAATATCGCCTGCGCCCGTTGGGCGAAGCCTAAGGCCGTTTGCGCATCCGCCACTGAGCCATGAACGCCTGCCCCTCGGCGTTCAACGGCTCCTGGCTGCCGGTGATCCAGCCCCGGCAGTTCAGCTCGCCGCATTGGCAGGCGAACTGCCGGAACAGGGCGTCCTCGGTGCTGGCGTAGTCCAGGGTCAGCAGGGCGCCGGCGGCGATGGGCACCAGGGTCCAAAGCTCCAGGTAGGTGGTGTCGAAGAATACATTCGGGTTGCAGGAATGCTGCAACCGGCCGCAGAACCAACAATCGTACAAGTGGATGCGTGGCGATAGCTGCAGCGTGTGCAGACGGCGTTCGCCCACGGCATAGCCGGAGACTTTGGCGATGCGTATACGCCCGTCCAGGGCTCGGCGAGCCTTGATGCCACCCTCCTTGTCAGCCGCGGTCGGCACGACCCGAAATAACTCGGTCGACGGGTAGCCGTGTTCAATCAACAGCGTCTTGAAGGGGTAAAGACAGTCACTGACAGCGGTATTGGCCTTATCCAGGGGGCGAGTCTTCATAACTCTCCTTGGTTAGGCTGCATCGACCTGCGAGTGGTGCTTGACTTCCAGTCTTGCAGCGGATGGACTCAGCTCAAGACTCGCTTAACTTGGATCCGATTTCTACTGTCAAATATGACAGTAGAAGTCGATCGTTTTTTGTGCGGCTTATAGCGCTGGAACCGTGATTGTGGGGGTTGGCGCTGCGTTCTTCAGCTGTTTCAACTGAGTTTTGATCGCTGGCGTAGCGCATTTGGCATTCGCCTGCTCCGGGCTCAGCTCGCGCACCGAGGTGTAGAACAACTCGCAGGTCTGCTCCTTGCGCGTGACTTGCCAGGTGTTCATGCAGGCCTTGAGCAGTACATTCGGGTCGCTCGCCGGCTTCTGGCCCATTCCCGCCTGCCAGCAAGCGGCGCTCAAATCCTGGCCCATCACCTTCAAGCCGGCATCGTCGGCCTTTTGCTCGTTGCCTTCATAGGTCGCGGGGTCGGCGGCATACCAGATATAGCTGGGATGGTTAGAGCCCAATACCGAAACGCTTCTGCCGGTTTCCGGGCTGATCTGCGCCAGGCCCAGTACGCCTACGGTTTGCCCGTATTGCTGTTTGATCCAGTTGCGCACCGGCGCGCCGAACGCCACCATCGGCAACGAGCCGGTGGGGCGCAGGCTCAGTTCCTTGACCATGCGCGTCTGGTAATCGGTGAAATAGCTGTAGACACCCTCCAGGTCTTTGCCCGCGTTGGACGGCGCCGCGATGGGAGCGATATCGATGATGGTCTGGTAGGCCGCTGTCTCGGCCATCGGTACGCCGTTGTCGGTGAGCAACGCGGCCCAGCGGTCGGTGGTTTTGGATTCCAGATAATCCTGGGCCTGGGTCAGCGAGTAGTCCGGTGGGAAGTGCAGCAACTCAATACTCTTGCGATTTTCCAGGGCCATGCCCAACGGCAGGAACAGGTACCAGTTATAGGCCCATTTGCCATCGCTGTTGAGTTTGCTGGCGCCCTGGTAGGCGAGGTCGGCGGTATCGAGCAGCATCGTCAGGGGCTGGCCATAATTGTCGGGCACGCCGCTGAAGGTGGCCGTTACCTGTCCCTCATGGACCTTGACGCTGACCTTGGCTCGGCTGTAGCCGTCGCGCTGCACACTCTGGTTCAGGTAATGCTCGGCAGTCTGCTCCAGCGTCCAGGGCCGAAAACAGATCACGTTGCAATTATTGGGATAAGCGAACAACTGGGTGACGCGTTGCGTGCTGCCCAGGGGTACTTCGACGTCCGCCTGTACGACCGCACTGGCCATCAGTGCGGCCAGGGCTAGGGACAGCCTGGTCGGTTTGAACATAATTGATTCCTTGTCAGCGAAAGCCCGTCTGCGCGGGTTGAAGGCCCACCTCCCACACAGTAGCGGTTGACCAGGAAAACCGCGTGCTAAATCGCCGGGCATGTCGCTATTGGATAAGCGTCCTATAGGTTAAACAGCAGCGCATTAGTCAAATCGCCCATGGGCTTCTGTCCGCGTGCAGTCATGGCATCATCGCGCTGCTTGAGGCCATCCAGGGTCTCCAGCCCGAATACCCGGGTGATCAAACGCAGGATCGACGCAGTGTCGTACACCGTATGGTCCACCGTGCCTTTTCGCGCGAACGGCGACACCACCAGCGCCGGAACCCGTGTGCCTGGGCCCCAGCGGTCGCCTTTGGGCGGCGCCACGTGGTCCCACCAGCCGCCGTTTTCATCGACCGTCACCACCACCACCATGTTTTTCCACTGTGGGCTTTCCTGCAGCACTTTCAAGGCGCGCGCGATATGGCGGTCGCCCGAGGCCACGTCGGCGTAACCGGCGTGCATGTTCAGGTTGCCCTGGGGTTTGTAGAAGGTCACGGCCGGCAGCTTGCCCGCCTGTGCGTCGGCAAAGAATTTGTTGGTGCTGGACTCATCGCCCAGGCCGGCGTCGCGCAGGCGCTTGTTACGCTCGGCGCGGTTCTCGGGCCCCTGTTGCTTGAAATAGTTGAACGGCTGATGGTGGTACTGGAAATTCGGGATTTTCGGGATGCCGCCCGAGTCCTTGAATTGATCCAGCGTCGCCTGCCAGGCGCCCGCGTACCAGGCCCAGTCCACGTTCTTTTTCGACAGCTTGTCGCCGATGTGCTCGTGGGTTTGCGGCACCAGCACGTTGGGCAGGTCGGCCTTGGCGTAGTCCGGTTTTTCCGGGTCGCGAATCCAGGTCGGCCAGTACGGCGGGGCCAGGGTATTCACGGCGTAACCGTCCGGGGTCAACGCGCTGGGGCCGAACTGCGGCGGGCCGGCCATGGCGCTGGCCGGGGATTTTTCCAGAGGCTTGAGGCGCGTGTCGGTCGGGTCGTCGCTTTGCAGCGTGGCGATCTGCGCCTTGGCCACCGATTGCGCGGCATTCGGGTAGACCGGTGCGGTGGCGCTGATCAGGTATTGATGGTTCAGGAACGAGCCGCCGAACGCACCCTGGAAGAAGTTATCGCAGAGCACAAATTCCTTGGCCACGTCCCACAGGCGCAGGGCGTAACGGCTCTGGGCGTAATGGCCCATCACCAGGCCGCCGGAATCGGCCCAGGCGACAAAACCGTCGTTCTTGCCGCCGTTGATCTGCATCTGGTTCTGGTAAAACACGTGCCATAGGTCGCGGGTGACCAGGCTCAAGGGCAGGTCTTCACCATTCGGGCCTTTGAGGGCATAGGGCGCGTTGGGCAGGTTGTCCTGAAATTGCACTTCGCTGGGGTACGTGACCCCGTCCACCGTTTGCGGGCCGACCTGCAGTACGCCGCCCCAGGACGGGGGCAGGGTGGACAAGACGCTGCCATCGCGGTCGCGTTGCTGGTAATCGTTGGCCTTAAGGGCCGACAGTGGTTTCTCAACGCCTGGGAAGTCAGCAAATAAATTATTGAAACTGCGGTTCTCGGCATAGATCACCACCACGGTTTTCACCTGGTCGCGCAGGGCTTTGTCCAATTCTTGTGGGGTCAGCGGCCGCGTCACCGGTTTGCCCGGTGTTTCGCTGGTATTGCCGCAGGCACTCAAGGTCGCGCCAACCCCCAGCACCGCCGCGCCTCCGAGGAAGCGTCGACGGCTGGTGTCTACCGCCGGTTGGATGGCGGAATCGGAGGAAGGGCGGTCTTCGTGCTCATCACTCATTGCGGAGAGTCCTTGGCGAGTTGTTGCAAGATATTTCGCAGGACGGTAGCAATGCAATGTGACGGAATTAAGGCAGCTTCAAGTCCCGAGCTTCAAGCGGCAAGCTTGAAGCTGACAACTTGAAGCTTTTCGCTGCTTCTAAGGCATCACCGGCGGCAAATACTTCAACGTCGTCCCCAGCGCCCACAACAAAAACAGCACCAACGGCGTGTGCACCAGCAACTGCACAAACGAAAATCCGATCAAGTCCCGCGCTTTCAGCCCCAGCACGCCCAGCAGCGGCAGCATATAGAAAGGGTTGATCAAATTCGGCAGCGCTTCGGCGGCGTTGTAGATCTGTACCGACCAGCCCAGGTGGTATTGCAGGTCATTGGCCACTTGCATCACGTATGGCGCTTCGATGATCCACTTGCCGCCGCCCGACGGGATAAAGAAGCCCAGCACCGCCGAGTACACGCCCATCAGCAGCGCGTAGGTATCGTGTGATGCGATGGAGGTGAAGAAGGTCGAGATATGGTGCGCCAGGGTCTGGCCGTCGCCGCCCTTGACCACGGTCATCAGTGCGGCGATCGAGCCGTACAGTGGGAACTGGATCAGCACACCGGTGGTGGTCGGCACCGCACGGGCCACGGCATCGAGGAAGCTGCGCGGGCGCCAGTGCAGCAGTGCGCCGACCATGATGAACAGGAAATTATAGGTATTGAGCCCCGAAATCGCGCTGATTGCCGGCTTGGTCGAGAACTCATGGAACAGCCAACCGGCCGCCAGCAGCGCCAGCAAAATCGTCAGCAGCGGGCTGTGTTCCAGCCATTCGCCGGGGCGGCTCGGCGCTTGTGGCTTGGGCAGGTTGAAGGCCGGGTCGACACCGCAAGCCTTGGCGTCTCGGGCGCTGTTCGGGCCGGGCGCGGTGGCATAGGCGATGATCAGCGACACCACGATCAACGCCAGCAGCAGTACGCCGGATTGCCACAGGAAGATGGTCTCGGTGAAGGGGATCATCCCGGTGATCGACAAGATCGACGGCGGCAAACTGCCCGGGTTGGCTTGCAACTGCGCGGCCGACGACGACAAGCCCAGCGCCCACACGGCACCGAGGCCCAGATAAGCCGCGGCACCGGCCGCGCGGTAGTCCATGCGCAAATCGGTACGGCGGGCCAGCGCACGTACCAGCAAGCCGCCGAACACCAGGGACAGGCCCCAATTGAGCAGGGAGGCGACCATGGAAATCAACGCTACCCATGCCACGGCGGAGCGGCCGTTTTTCGGGATGCGCGCCAGGCGGTCAATCAGCTTCACTGCCGGCGGCGAGCTGGCGACCACGTATCCACCGATCACCACAAAGGCCATCTGCATGGTGAACGGGATCAGGCTCCAGAACCCATCGCCAAACGCCTTGGCGGCGTCGGTCGGTGCGGCGCCCATGCCCAGGGTCGCCACGGCGACGATGATCACCGCAAGCGCGGCGAATACCCAGGAGTCAGGGAACCAGCGCTCGGCGAAATTGGAGCAGCGCAGAGCAAAACGGGCATAGCGGCTTTCTTCGATAGCGTCGGCCACGAGATATACCTCTTGTAATTATTAGGGTGGCGGCAGTTTTCGCGCATGTTCCTCCACGTCAATTGATATGGGAATGCAGTTATCTTCATCGATCCATGAGGAAAACAAATATATCTGCCGCGATTGCCATCACCCGGCTCAGCTCATAACCTGCACGCTATTTTTGTTTGTCTGCCGAGCCTTGCCATGACTGCCACCTTTTCCCCGCAGGCGCAGCGTTTCTCTCGCTCCGACTACAAAACCCTGGGCCTGGCCGCCCTGGGCGGGGCCCTGGAAATCTACGACTTCATTATTTTCGTGTTTTTCGCGCTGACCCTCAGCCAACTGTTCTTCCCGCCCGAAATGCCCGAGTGGCTGCGCCTGCTGCAAAGCTTCGGCATCTTCGTCACCGGCTACCTGGCGCGCCCGTTGGGCGGCATCCTGATGGCGCACTTTGCCGATCACTTGGGACGCAAGCGCGTGTTCAGCCTCAGCATCCTGATGATGGCGTTGCCCTGCCTGCTGATCGGGATCATGCCGACCTACGCGCAAATCGGTTATTTCGCACCGCTGATCCTGCTGGCGCTGCGCGTGCTGCAAGGCGCCGCGGTGGGCGGCGAAGTGCCCAGCGCCTGGACCTTCGTGGCCGAGCACGCACCACGCCATCATCGGGGTTATGCCTTGGGGTTCCTGCAAGCCGGCCTGACATTTGGCTACCTGCTCGGCGCACTGACGGCAACATGCCTGGCGCAAATCTTCACCCCCGCCGAAATCCTCGACTACGCCTGGCGTTTTCCCTTCCTGCTCGGCGGTGTGTTCGGCGTGATCGGCGTGTGGCTGCGCCGCTGGCTCAGCGAAACCCCGGTGTTCCTCGAAATGCAGGCGCGCCGCCAGGCAGCCGCTGAGCTGCCGCTGCGCACCGTACTGCGCGACCACCGCGCGGTGTTGTTGCCGGCGATGATTCTCACCTGCGTGCTCACCTCTGCCGTGGTGGTCCTCGTCGTCATCACCCCGACCATGATGCAAAAAACCTTCGGCATGAGCCCCAGCCGCACCTTCGCCTTGAGCGCCTTGGGCATCGTGTTCCTGAACATCGGCTGCGTGCTCGCCGGCCTGCTGGTGGACCGCATCGGTGCCTGGCGCGCGGTACTGGTCTACAGCCTGTTGCTGCCGGTGGGGGTGTTTATCCTGTACGCCAGCCTGATCAGCGGCGGCGTCTGGTTGGGCGCGGCCTATGCCGTGGCGGGCTTGAGTTGCGGCGTGGTGGGCGCGGTGCCGTCGGTGATGGTCGGGCTGTTTCCGGCGCAGGTAAGGGTGTCGGGGATCTCCTTCACCTACAACATTGCCTATGCGCTGTGGGCGAGCACCACGCCGCTGATGCTGATCGCGCTGATGCCCACCAGCCCGTGGATTTGCGTGGGGTATTGCGTGGTGATGGGGGCGGTGGGGGTGGGGAGTGTGGCGCTGTTTGGCAAGCGCCACGCGTTGGCTGCCTAGGGGTAGTCAAGTCAGAAAATGCCAAAGCACCAACGTCCCCACCAACCCGACCACCGACACAATCGTCTGCAACACCGACCACACCCAGATCGTCTGTTTCAACTGCAAGCCAAAGTACTCGCGCACCATCCAGAACCCGGCGTCGTTGACATGGCAGAAGAACACCGAGCCTGCGCCAATTGCCAGCGCCACCAGTGAGCTTTGGGTGGCCGCCAACCCGGCCATCATCGGTGCGAGGATACCGGCCGTGGTGGTGGTCGCGACGGTCGCCGAGCCGGTGGCCTGGCGCAGTGCAACGGCGATCAGCCAGGCCAGCAGCAGGTACGGCATGTGTGCGCCTTCGGCGACTTTGCTGATGGTCTGGCTCACGCCGGCGTCAAGCAGGGTTTGCTTGAGGCCGCCGCCGGCGCCGATGGTCAGCAGCAGCACGGCGATGGGCGCGAGGGCCTTGCGCAGGGTGTTGCCGACGTCGGTGCGCGGCATGCCGGCGGCCCAGCCCAGGCAGATCACGGCGGCGATTACCGCCAGGCCGAGGGCGATCAGCGGTTCGCCGAGGAACTTCAGGGTCAGGCCGACGGGATTTTCCGCCGGCAGCGCGACTTTGGCCAAGGTGCTGCCCAGCATCAAGATCACCGGCAACAGAATGATCAGCAACGACACGCCAAAACTTGGCTGGCGCGGGGCCTTGGGCGGGGCGCTGAACAGTGCGCCAATGTCCGCCGGTTCATCCACTAGCAGGCGCTTGGACAGCCAATTGCCATAGATCGGGCCGGCAAGTATCACCGCCGGCACCGCCAGGCAAAAGCCCAGCAACATGGTCAGGCCCAGGTCGGCGTGCAATGCGCCCACCGCGATCAGCGGCCCCGGATGCGGCGGCATCAAGGCGTGCAGGGTGGTCATGCCCGCCAGCGCCGGGATGGCGATTTTCAGCAACGGCTGGTTCGAACGTTTGGCCATCACGAAGATGATCGGCACCATCATCACCAGGCCCACTTCAAAAAACAGCGGCAAACCGATCACCATCGCCACCAGCGCCATCACCCACGGTAATGACTTGCCCTTGCCCAACCCCAGCAGGGTCGTGGCGATGCGGTCGGCTGCGCCAGACTCGGCCATCAGCGCGCCGAGCATCGCGCCCAGGGCGATGATGATCCCGGCTTCACCCAGGATCGCCCCGGCGCCTTTGCTGAAGGCCTTGGCCACTTCCTCCGGCGGCAGCCCGGCGCCGACCCCGGCGATAAAGGTGCCGATCAGGATCGACAGGAACGGCGGCAACTTGGTCGCACTGATCAGCACGATGATGCTGGCGATGGCCAACAGTACGCAGAACATCAAGCGGGTGTCGTGAACCATCCACGCGACAGTCGATAACTCCAAGATGGGACTCCTTATCGAACAGGTTAGGGAAATTGTTTCTTTATATTTCTTGGTTGAAAAGCATACCTGATAACGCCTGACACAGAGCCCTTGCTGTCGACTTTGTAATCGTTGCTCCACCGCCCTGATAAGTCGCGACCGCTACCTTTTCCGGGCTTGGACTTTATGGTCGTGGAACTCTCGTTATGGCAATTTTCGTTAAAAAACTCATAGGGGCGACGCTGCTGTGGGCGGCCATCGGCGCTGCCCAGGCGCAACCCCTGACGCTCGATGCCGCCCTGCAAACCGCTTTCGCCAACAACCCGGACCTGGCCGCCGAGCAATGGGAAATCGACATCGCCGCCGGCGGTCGCCAACAGGCCGGGCTGATCCCCAACCCGGTCGCCTCCTGGGAGGCCGAAGACACCCGGCGCAACAGCCGCACCACCACCGTCACCCTCAGCCAAACCCTGGAACTGGGCGGCAAACGCGGCGCGCGCATCGACGTGGCCTCTCGCGCCCAGGACGCCGCAGGATTGACCCTGCAACAGCGTCGCAACACGTTGCGCGCCGATGTGATCGACAGCTATTACCTCGCCCTTCGCGCCCAGGAACGCCTCGACCTCGCACAACGCTCCCTGGCCCTGGCCAAACGCGGCCTGGTGGTCGCTGACAGCCGCGTCGCCGCCGGCAAGTCATCCCCGGTGGAAGCCACCCGCGCCCAGGTGCAGGTGGCGGAAATTCGCCTGGAATTCAACCGCGCGCGCATCGACCTCACCGACGCTTATCGACGCGTGGCGGCCAGCACCGGTAACGCCGCCACCGACTTCGAGTCCGTTGCCCCGCCAAGCCAATCCGCACCGGCGTTGCCGTCCGCAGCGCAATTGCTCGCGCGCCTTGAACAAACCGCTGAACTGCGCCTGGCCGAGCTGCAGATCATGCAAAGCGAAGCCAATGTGGGCCTGGAAAAAGCCCAACGTATTCCCGATGTAGACGTGTCCATCGGCAGCCAATACGACGCCAGCGTGCGCGAGCGGGTGAACCTGGTCGGCGTATCCCTGCCGATCCCGCTGTTCAACCGCAACCAGGGCAATGTGCTTGCTGCCACGCGCCGTGCGGACCAGGCCCGTGACCTGCGCAACGCCACCGAACTGCGTCTGCGCACCGAAACCCGCCAGGCCCTGGACCTGTGGCAAACCGCCGAGAGCGAAGTGCGCGCCTTCAACCAGCAGATCCTGCCCGCCGCTCAACGCGCGGTGGACGCCGCCAGCCGTGGCTTCGAGATGGGCAAGTTCAACTTCCTCGATGTGCTCGACGCCCAACGCACGCTGATCGCCGCGCGCACCCAATACCTGGCCGCCACGGCCCAGGCCACTGACGCCTGGTTGCGCCTCGAACGTATTTACGGCGACCTCACCCTTTTTTGATTTTTCGGGAGTTCTACATGCACAACAAACACGGCGTGATGGTTGCCGTCGTCCTGGGCCTGCTGCTTTCGAGCGTTGCACACGCGGACGAAGACGAGCGCGCAATCGAACTCACCGCGCAGCAAATCGAGGCCGCCGGCATACAACTGGATCAGGCCCGACCGCGGCCGATCAACACGCTGCTGACACTGCCGGGCGAGGTGCGTTTCGACGAGGACCGCACCTCGCATATCGTGCCGCGTGCGGCCGGTGTCGTGGAGGCGGTGACGGTCAACCTCGGTCAATCAGTGGAAAAAGGTCAGCTGTTGGCAGTGATCGCCAGCCAGCAGATTTCCGATCAGCGCAGCGAACTGGCCGCCAGCGAGCGGCGGCTTGAACTGGCGCGTACCACCTTCCAGCGCGAGCGTCAGTTGTGGCAGGACGGAATTTCCGCCGAGCAGGATTACCTGCTGGCGCGCCAGGCCCTGCAAGAAGCCGAAATCGCCCTGAACAATGCCCGCCAAAAGATTGCTGCCCTCGGCGGCAGCCGCGTGCGGGTGGGCGGCAATCGCTATGAGCTGCGTGCGCCCTTCGCCGGTGTGGTGGTGGAAAAACACCTGGGCGTCGGCGAAGTGGTGAGTGAAACCAGCAATGCCTTGACCCTCTCGGATCTGTCCCAGGTGTGGGTCACGTTCGGCGTGTTTCCCAAGGACCTGAACCAGGTTCGCGTCGGCAAACCGGTGACTGTCAGCTCCACGGAAATGGGCACCGAGGTACGCGGCACTGTGGCCTATGTCGGCAGTTTGCTCGGCGAGCAGGCGCGCACCGCCACCGTGCGCGTCAGCGTGCCCAACCCGCACGCTGTCTGGCGTCCAGGGCTGTTTGTCAGCGTGCAATTGGCTACCGACACCACGCAAGCGAAGGTCACCGTGCCGCAGGCCGCTATCCAGACTGTCGAGGACAAACCCTCGGTGTTCGTGCGCACCCCAGCGGGTTTTATCACCCGTCATCTTGAACTGGGCGTCAGTGAAAACGGCTATGTCGAAGTGCGCCAGGGCCTGGACGCCGGCGAGCAGGTGGCGACGGTTGGCAGTTTCATCCTCAAGTCCGAGTTGGGCAAAGGCTCGGCCGAGCACGCCCATTGATCCTGCGAGTGAGTTCTCATGTTTGAGCGCCTTATCCAATTCGCCATCGAGCAACGCATCGTCGTGCTGCTGGCGGTGCTGTTGATGGCCGGTGTCGGCATCGCCAGCTATCAGAAATTGCCCATCGACGCGGTGCCTGACATCACCAATGTGCAGGTACAGATCAATTCGGCGGCGCCCGGTTTTTCGCCGCTGGAAACCGAGCAGCGCATCACCTTTCCCATCGAGACCGCGATGGCCGGTTTGCCGGGCCTGCAACAGACGCGTTCGCTGTCACGCTCGGGTCTTTCCCAGGTCACGGTGATATTCAAAGACGGCACCGACCTGTTCTTCGCCCGCCAACTGGTCAACGAACGCCTGCAAGTGGCCCGAGAACAATTGCCCACCGGCATCGAAACGGCCATGGGACCGATCTCCACCGGCCTCGGGGAAATTTTCCTGTGGACCGTGGAAGCCACGGACGGCGCGCGCAAGGAGGACGGCACGGCCTATACGGCGACGGATCTGCGGGTGATCCAGGACTGGATCATCAAGCCGCAACTGCGCAACGTGCCGGGCGTGGCCGAGATCAATACGATTGGCGGCTTCGCCAAGGAATACCAGATCGCCCCCGACCCCAAGCGCCTGGCGGCCTACAACCTGACGTTGACCGATCTGGTCACGGCTCTGGAGCGCAACAATGCCAACGTCGGCGCCGGCTTTATCGAGCGCAGCGGCGAGCAACTACTGATTCGCGCACCGGGGCAGGTGGCGTCCATCGACGACATTGCCAATATTGTCATCACCTCTGCCGATGGCACGCCGATCCGTGTGCGCAATGTGGCGCAGGTCGAGATCGGTCGTGAACTGCGCAGCGGCGCCGCCACCGAAAACGGCCGTGAGGTGGTACTCGGCACGGTGTTCATGTTGATCGGCGAAAACAGCCGCACGGTGTCCCAGGCAGTGGCGGAAAAACTCGAAGCCATCAACCGTTCGCTGCCGGAAGGTGTGGTGGCCGTCACCGTTTACGACCGCACCCACCTGGTGGAAAAAGCCATCGCCACCGTGAAGAAGAACCTCTTCGAAGGTGCGCTGCTGGTGGTGGCGATTCTGTTTCTGTTCCTGGGCAATATCCGTGCGGCGTTGATCACGGCGATGGTGATCCCCCTGGCGATGCTGTTCACCTTTACCGGCATGTTCACCAACAAGGTCAGCGCCAACCTGATGAGCCTCGGCGCACTGGATTTCGGCATTATCGTCGACGGTGCGGTGGTGATCGTCGAGAACGCGATCCGCCGCCTGGCCCACGCGCAACGACGCCATGGCCGCCTGCTCAGCCGCAGCGAACGCCTGCATGAAGTGTTCGCCGCCGCCAAGGAAGCGCGGCGTGCGCTGATCTTCGGGCAACTGATCATCATGGTCGTTTACGTGCCGATCTTTGCGCTCACCGGGGTGGCCGGAAAAATGTTCCACCCCATGGCGTTCACGGTGGTGATCGCCTTGTTGGGGGCGATGATTCTCTCAGTGACCTTCGTGCCCGCGGCCATTGCGTTGTTTGTCACCGGCAAGGTCAAGGAGGAAGAAAACGCGGTGATGCGTGGCGCGCGGCGCGTGTACGCCCCGGTGCTGGATTGGGTGATGACCCGCCGGCCGCTGGTCTTCGGCCTGGCCATGTTGACCATCGTCGCGTCGGGCGTGGTGGCCAGCCGCATGGGCAGTGAATTCATCCCCAGCCTCAGCGAAGGCGACTTTGCCCAGCAAGCCCTGCGCGTGCCTGGCACCAGCCTTACGCAATCGGTGCAGATGCAGCAGCAGCTTGAAAAAATATTGCTGGCTCAAGTGCCGGAAATCGAGCGTGTGTTTGCACGCACGGGCACCGCGGAGATCGCCTCCGATCCGATGCCGCCGAATATTTCCGACAGCTACGTGATGCTCAAACCCAAGGACCAATGGCCTGATCCGAACAAATCCCGCGAAGCGCTGATCGCCGATATCCAGCGCGCCAGTGCGATCATGCCGGGCAGCGCGTATGAGCTCTCGCAACCGATCCAGTTGCGCTTCAACGAGCTGATTTCCGGGGTGCGCAGCGATGTAGCGGTGAAGGTGTTTGGTGATGATATGGCGGTGCTCAACAGCACCGCCGGGGAAATTGCCGAGACGCTGCAAACGCTCAATGGCGCCTCGGAAGTGAAGGTGGAACAGACCTCCGGCCTGCCGGTGCTGACGATCAATATCGACCGCGACAAGGCGGCTCGCTTTGGCCTGAATGTCGGCGATGTGCAGGACACCATTGCCGTGGCCGTCGGTGGTCGGCGGGCCGGTACGTTGTACGAAGGCGACCGGCGTTTCGATATGGTCGTGCGTTTGTCCGACGCGCTGCGCACCGATATCGACGGGCTGTCGCGGCTGTTGATTCCGGTGCCGGCGCTGGCCGGGAGTACGTCCGGGCGGTTGGGCTTTATTGCCTTGTCCGAGGTCGCCAGCCTGGACCTGATGCTCGGCCCCAACCAGATCAGCCGTGAGAACGGCAAGCGCCTGGTGATCGTCAGCGCCAACGTGCGCGGACGTGATATCGGCTCGTTTGTGGCGCAAGCCGAAGCGGCGATCAATGCCCAAGTGAATGTGCCGGCCGGCTACTGGACCACCTGGGGCGGCCAGTTCGAACAGCTCAAGGAGGCCTGCGAACGTTTGCGCATCGTGGTGCCGGTGGCGCTGCTGCTGGTGTTCGGGTTGCTGTTCATGATGTTCAATAATCTCAAGGACGGCCTGCTGGTGTTCACCGGGATTCCGTTCGCGTTGACCGGTGGGATCATGGCCCTGTGGCTGCGGGATATCCCGCTGTCGATCTCGGCGGGGGTGGGCTTTATTGCGTTGTCCGGCGTGGCGGTGCTCAACGGCCTGGTGATGATTGCATTCATCCGCAACCTGCGCGAGGAAGGGCGCTCGCTGGCGATGGCGATCAACGAAGGCGCGCTGACCCGATTACGCCCGGTGTTGATGACTGCGTTGGTGGCGTCCCTGGGTTTTATTCCCATGGCCCTGGCCACCGGCACCGGTGCCGAGGTGCAGCGGCCGCTGGCGACGGTGGTGATTGGCGGGATTATTTCCTCGACGCTGTTGACCCTGCTGGTGCTGCCGGCGTTGTATCAATGGGCGCATCGTCGTGAAGAGGAGGCGGCCTGACCTCTGAAAACGCCGCGCCGTTCCTCCCACCCTGATCCGGCGCTGTTTGCAGGTTCCGGGGAAACACCAGGTTGAACCGTGTGAAACGTCCGGGCTGGCTGTTGACGTCGGCGTGCCCCTGATGCAAATGCATGATCGACTGGACGATGGCCAGCCCCAGCCCGGTGCCGCCTTCGGCGCGGGTGCGGCTGCTGTCGGCGCGGTAAAACCGTTCGAACAGGTGCGGCAGGTGCTGCGCTTCAATGCCCCGGCCGGGGTTGCCCACCGACAGCGTGACGTTCTGGTCGTAGGTTTCCACCAGCAACAACACACTGGCGCCACTGGGCGTATGGCGAATCGCGTTGGACAGCAGGTTGGAAATGGCACGCTGGATCATCAGGCGATCACCCTTCACCCGGGCGTCGCCGCGCAGATTGAGGGTCACCTGCTTGTCCTCGGCACTCAGGGCAAACAGCGCCATTACCCGCTGTGCTTCTTCACCCAGCGACACCGCAGTGAACCCGGCCCGCGCCGCCGGATGGCTGACCTGGGCCAGAAACAGCATGTCGGAAACGATGCGCGACAAGCGCTCCATTTCCTCCGTACAGGATTCCAGCCCGGCCTTGTATTGCTCCAAGGGACGTTCGCGAGACAGGGTCACCTGGGCCTTGCCCATCAGGTTGGTCAGTGGCGCACGCAGTTCGTGGGCCAGGTCATCGGAGAACTGCGACAGCTGTTGCACCCCCGCATCCAGGCGCTTGAGCATCACGTTGAAGCCCTGGGCCAGCTCGGCCAGTTCCTTGGGCAGGTTATCCACGGACAAGCGATGGGTCAGGTCTTGGGTGGTCACTTGCGCCGCCACCTGGCTGAACTGTTTCAACGGCGCCAAGCCACGTTGTACCAGCCACCAGGCGCCGATGCCGATCAGGATCAGCAGCAACGGCACGGCGATGATCGTGGAGCGCAGGTAGGCGCTCAGCAATGCGTCATCGTCGGAGCGGTCCAGCGACAGCAACACTCGCACCGGCTCGCCGCCGCGCAAGGGCATCAGGTGCGTGGCGCTGAGGATGCGATTGCCGCTGCTGTCCGTCCAGTTCAGGTAAGTCAGGGTTGTGCTGGCGGGGGCGTCGCGCAACAACGGCTGCTGCGGTTTGGCACCGACGCTGAGCAGCACCGGTGCGTCGGGCTGGATGCCGGTGATGGTCAGGTAAATATTGTCGTGGCCCATCACCAGGTCCAGCAGCGAATGGGGGCGGGCGGCGATGTCGAGGGGCGTGAGGTCCTGGCGCAGGCTGTGCTCCAACTGTTGCAGTTTGTTCTCCAGGCCCTTGCGCGCCAGATTCTCCAGCTCGTGGGTCAGGGCCAGGTACGCCAGGGTGGCCAGCAGCAGCACCAGCCCGGCGCCCATCAGGCTGACCGTCAAGCCCAGGCGCATCGACAGGCTGCTGGTCTTCATTGACGCGCTTCCAACACATACCCCACGCCGCGAATGGTGTGGATCAACTTGACCTCGCTCTGGTCATCGACCTTGGCCCGCAGGCGGCTGATAGAGACCTCCACCACGTTGGTGTCGCAGTCGAAGTTCATGTCCCACACCAGGGAAATGATCTGGGTGCGCGTCATCACTTCACCGGTCTGGCGCATCAACACATGCAGCAGGGCGAATTCCTTGGTGGTCAGGTCGATGCGCCGGTTGCCGCGATAGGCGCGATGGCGGCGCGGGTCCAGTTCCAGGTCCGCGACGCGCAGCACCTCCGGCAACGGGATATGTTCGCTGCGGCGCAGCAGGGTGCGCACGCGAGCGAGCAACTCGGGGAATTCGAAGGGCTTGACCAGGTAATCATCGGCGCCCATGTCCAGGCCCTTGATCTTGTCGGCCAGACGGCCGCGTGCGGTCAGCATCATCACGCGCTGATCACCGTCTCGGCGCAACTGCTCCAGCACCTCCCAGCCGTCGGTGTTGGGCAGGTTCACGTCGAGTATCACCAGTTCATAACGGTGTTGCCTGGCCAGGTGCAGACCGTCGACGCCACTGGGGGCACAGTCGACGACGTAACCGCTTTCGGACAGGCCTTGTTGCACATAGTCGGCAGTTTTTTGCTCGTCCTCAACCACAAGGATACGCATGGGGATTTACCTTCAAATCAAACGAAAGGGGCATGGCCTCATAGATGCGTCCGGCGATGCTGTCGGAAAACCCTGAAGCCTAAAGT
This sequence comes from Pseudomonas sp. FP597, assembly GCF_030687435.1. Classification (NCBI taxonomy): domain Bacteria; kingdom Pseudomonadati; phylum Pseudomonadota; class Gammaproteobacteria; order Pseudomonadales; family Pseudomonadaceae; genus Pseudomonas; species Pseudomonas sp. FP597. Next base: position 812,158 of record NZ_CP117432.1, read on the forward strand.
AGCTTTAGGGTCAAGCCATGTAGGAAAGGTGCGACGATTCGTCGCCAGGCCAGCGCCCAAAAAAACGCCCCGATAACGGGGCGCATAAAGCTCATCTCTGTTCCAAAGGAGCTACACAAAAGCCGCAGAGATGAAGTGTGTAGATTGAGCAGTCTAGAAAGTGCAACTTAACAAGAAGGTGAAGCGGATATTACAGTTCTGAAAGACTTCAACCTGTGAAGAGATGTAGCGCATTGGCAAATGAATGTAAGCGCACGACTTAGAGCACAGCCAATGGGTATTCGATAATGACGCGAACTTCTTCCAGGTCTGACTCAAATGCACTTGAACGCACGGTGGCTTGGCGCAACCTGAGCGAAAGATCTTTCAAGTTGCCACTTTGCACCACGTACTTGGCTTCGATATCTCGCTCCCAGCGACGCTGATCGGCCAGCGGGTTACCGGCCGCATCGCGGCGCATATACACCGCATTCGCATTGCTGTAGTCGGCCCCGGTGCCTTTGCCGTAGCGGGTCATGAACGACAGGCCGGGAATGCCGAAGGCTTGCATGTCCAGATCGTAGCGCAGCATCCACGAGCGTTCCTTGGGGGCGTTGAAGTCGCTGTACTGGATTGAGTTATTGAGCAGGATCGAATCTGACTGGCGCAGGTAATCGAAGTCGTTATCGCCGTTGTTGCGCTGGTGCGACACGGCCAGGCTGTGGGCGCCAAGCTTCACCCCGAGCCTTGCGCTCCAGATGTTGTTGTTCAGCGCTCCACGCAGTTTCCTGCCGTCGTCCGACACGTTGTAGTAGTTGAAATCGCCGAACAACGAAACCTCGTCATTCAGCGGGTAAGTGGCGGCGCTGCCGAAATAGTACTGGTTCCAGGCGTCCTTCAGACGGCTGCCGTACAGGCTGACGCTCAGGTGCTGGTTGAGCTGGTAATCGCCGCCGGCATAACCGAACCAGGGCGCATCCACCGGGCCGGCATAAAACGTCACGAACCCTTTGTTCATGCCGCTTTGGCTGGGCTGGCTCATGCCACTCAGGCGCCCACCCTGCAGGGTCAGCCCGGCCAGGCTGGTGTTCTGCGCGGTCACCCCGCGAAAACTCTCCGGCAATACCCGCGAGTCGCCGTAGGCTACCACCGGTGTGGTCGGGAACACGTCACCGGCCTTGATCACCGTGTCCAGCACGCGCATTTTTACGGCGCCGCCGACTTTGCTGTAGCGGCTTTCGGGATGGTTGTCGCTGTCCACCGGCATCACGCTGAACGAGCCTTTGCCGCCGCTGCGGCCGCTGCCCGAATCCAGCTTCAACCCGACCATGGCAAAGGCATCCAGGCCAAACCCCACACGGCCTTGGGTAAAGCCGGATTCGAAGGTGCCGATCAGGCCCTGCGCCCAGGCCTCTGAATAGCCATTGCCGGTGGGGCTGGACTGACCCTTGCGGTCATCGCGATTGAAATAAAAATTGCGCATCAGCACATTCATGCGACTGCCTTCGACAAAACCTTCAGGCCGCTGCTCCACCGCCACAGCGGACAGCGGCAGTGCCGCACACAATGAAAGAGGGAAGGTCAGGCTACGGATGCTCATGGGGTCGCTCCTCAGTGTTGGCAGTTATCAGCGTCTATGGAGGTGGGCGTTCTTATTGATCTGGCCCGGACTGATAGTTGCAAACGGCGAATAACAACGACATGGCGCGAACATTACAATGTTGGAAACTTTCGCCCACCTGACAAATAAGTAATCTTGTGGTGAATATAGTGAAAGGATGGGCGGGTTAGTCTCCGTATTGAACTTTTCAATCAGGAACTCACCATGATTATTTATAAAGTTGCCTTGGGCATATTAACCGCCATCCTGTCATTCGCCGCGATGGCCGAAGGCGGAGGGGATCGTACCTTCGCGCTGATGATGGAACGCAACGAAAAAGCCATGGCCGCGTACGCCGAGAAACAAGGCAAGCCGGCGCCCGTGGTACAGACGTACCGCTATGGCATGGAGTTGGACATTGCCAAGGTGGTCAACGTGACGCCGCCGATTCGCGCATGCAACGCGGTGCCTTCGCGCATGACTTACGAAGACTCCAGCGGCAAGCTCATTACCCTGCAATATCAAGTGATGGGCTTATGCCGCAACCATGGCAGTTAATGTCGGGCAGTCGCTCTGTACTCTCAGACATGTGGGTGCAGATTTGCCTGCGATGGCATAGGTGTCTGAACATCTACGTTGGGACTATCAGCGCCCGAGCATCTTCACCCAGCGTGACGGCGGCATGCCGTACGTGCTGCGAAACTGTCGGGTCATATGGCTCTGGTCGCTAAAGCCGGCGGTCATTGCCGCATCCACCAATGAATGACCCTGGGCCAGCAGGCTGCGCACCAGGTCGAGCCGGCGCATGGTCAGGTAGCGGTAGGGGCTGGTACCGAACAGCACACGAAAATCCCGCGACAAGGCCCAGCGGTCGCGGCCGGCGTGGTCGGCCATTTCATCCAGGGTGATGCTGCGGCCCAGGGCGCTGTGGATAAATTCCCGGGCACGCTCGGCCGCCAGGTAATCGAAGCTCTTGCGGCTCACGATCGCTCCCGAGGCAGCGCTGAGCGCCTGGGCCAGGTCGAACAGGGCGTCCTGCTCCTGCAACGAATCGATCGGGCAATCCAGGCTCTGCAGCAGTACTTCGCTGGCGCGGAACAGCCTTGGGTCGGTGGATAAACCGCCAGGGACAAACGGCAACGGCTTGCCGCCGAGGATCTGCTGGATCAGCGCCGGCTCCACATAAATCATCCGGTACTTGAAGCCTTCCTCGCTGCCCGCACGGCCATCGTGGATTTCGTCGGGATGAATCACCATGGTCGTGCCCGGCAGGCTGTGGGTCGTGCCGCCGCGATAGTGAAAACTCTGCACGCCGAACAGCGTACGCCCGATGGCGTAGGTGTCATGGCGATGCGGGTCGAAGGCGAAACCGGCAAAGTACGCCTCGATACGGTCCAGGCCGCTGGCGTGCGGGGCGCGGTGCAGCCAGTCGAGCGTGTGGGTCGGGTTGCCCATGGTGACTTGTCACAAAAAGAGGTGGAAACACGTTAACCCAGTCTGCAGGGCCTTGTCTGCCGGGGTCTTGTACGATTGTGCAGGCGCTGGGCGAGGCCTATGATTCTGGCTCGTGCGCTGCGCTGATGGAGCTGACTGCCGTGGAATTTCTCAACCCTGCTTATGTGGCACCGCTGGTCTCGCTGGCCCTTCTATGGACGGTGGCGGTGGTCACACCCGGCCCCAACTTCTTCAATACCGCGCAACTGGCCGTGAGCTGTTCGCGTCGCCATGGCGTGGTGGCGTCGGCCGGAGTGGCTACGGGCACGATCATGTGGGGGCTGGCGGGCGGCCTGGGGATCAAGTCGCTGTTTACCGCCGCGCCGATGTTGTACCTGGCGTTCAAGATCATCGGCGGTTGCTACCTGATCTACCTGGGGCTGAAGCTGTTCAAACGCTCGGCCCCGGCCATGGGGCAGCGCCTGTTGCCGGATGAACCCACGCGGTCGTTGTTCTCTGCCTGGCGCCTGGGTTTACTGGGCAACCTGTCGAATCCCAAGGCTGCGTTGTTCGTTGCCACCATCTTCGCCTCCACCATGCCGCCGTCGCCCTCGCCGATGTTGCTCACCCTGGCGGTGATCATCATGGCCACTTTGTCGTTCAGCTGGTATTCCAGTGTGGCCCTGGTTTTTTCCAGCCAGCGCATGGCCAACGTGTACAGCCGTTCGCGCAAGTGGCTCGATCGCTTTGCCGGCGGTTGCTACATGCTGTTCGGCGCACATCTGGTAGCGAATCGCTGACGGCCCGTGGTAAGAAGCCTTACGTTCAATAGTGAGGCTGGGTCATGAGTAAGGTGCGGGTAGGGATTATTTTCGGGGGCCGTTCGGCGGAACATGAAGTCTCGTTGCAGTCGGCGCGCAATATCGTCGATGCGCTGGACCGTTCGCGCTTCGAGCCGGTGTTGATCGGTATCGACAAGGCCGGCCACTGGCACCTCAACGACACCTCGAACTTCCTGCTCAACAGCGAAAACCCGGCGCTCATTGCCCTCAACCAATCCAACCGCGAACTGGCGGTGGTGCCCGGCAAAGCCAACCAGCAAGTGGTGGAAACCACGGGCCAGGGCGTGCTGGAACACATCGACGTGATCTTCCCCATCGTCCACGGCACCCTCGGCGAAGACGGTTGCCTGCAAGGCCTGCTGCGCATGGCGGACTTGCCTTTTGTCGGCTCCGACGTACTCGGCTCGGCCGTGTGCATGGACAAAGACATCAGCAAACGCCTGCTGCGCGACGCCGGCATTGCCGTTACTCCGTTTATCACCCTGACCCGCCGCAACGCCGCGCACACCTCTTTTGAGGCCGCCGTGAACAGGCTCGGCCTGCCGATGTTCGTCAAGCCGGCCAGCCAGGGCTCGTCGGTCGGCGTGAGCAGAGTCGCCAGTGAGGCCGAGTACCACGCCGCGGTTGAGCTGGCCCTGGGTTTCGATGAAAAAGTGCTGGTGGAGTCCGCCGTTCAGGGCCGTGAAATCGAATGCGCGGTGCTGGGCAACGATAACCCTATCGCCAGCGGTTGCGGTGAGATCGTGGTGAGCAACGGCTTTTATTCCTACGACAGCAAATACATCGACGACCAGGCGGCTCAGGTGGTGGTGCCGGCGGATATCAGCCATGAGGCCAGCGAGCGAATTCGTCGCCTGGCACTTGAGGCGTTTGAAGTACTGGGCTGTGCAGGTTTGGCGCGGGTCGATGTATTCCTCACCGATGACGGCGAAGTACTGATCAATGAAATCAACTCACTGCCCGGTTTTACCCGTATCAGCATGTACCCCAAGCTGTGGCAGGCGGCGGGAATGAGCTACAGCGAGCTGGTGAGCCGCTTGATCGAGCTGGCGCTTGAGCGGCATACGGGGCGCAAGGGGTTGAAGATCAGTCGCTGATTCTTAAAGAAGAGGCCAGTAACGCCATCAGGCGTTACTGAGGACCTCACGAAAAACATCTGGTCGGATGGTGGCAATGTGCAGCAGTGAACGTGCTGCGCCCGAGGGTGAGCGCCGGCCTTGCTCCCATTCTTGAAGCGTTCTTACAGAAACCCCCAGCAACTCGGCGAATTTGGGTTGTGATAAGCCTGTTTTACTTCTTGCTTCGGCAGCTTGAGTGGTTTCTACGTGATGGACGCCGCCATGACGGCCCGCCTTTACGTCCACGATGGCAGCGAGCAATTCCTCGCCAATATTGCGCTTGGCGTCGCGTTCTCTCAGTTGTTTCTCAGTGAGTGGCATGGTTCATTTCCTTCGCGATTTTATACAGGACATGCGCTGGAATATTCTCGGTGGCGCCTTTGCCATAAATCAGCAGTGCTACCAGTGATCCGCAAATCAGCTGCGCGGTATAGACAATTCGCACCGACCCACTTTTTCCTCGCCCCTCGAGGTTCCAACGTACTTTTCGGCAGCCGCCGGAGCCAGGTACAACCGTCCCCGCATCAGGATGGCTGGCTAGAAACGCCATGAAAATGCCCCGTTCTTCCTCGGTCCAGTAATCGGGCCACAGCTTGCTGAATAGCGGAGACTCTATGATCGTTAACACGCGAAATTCTACGTCTTTGACGTAGCCTCTGGCAAGAAAGTGCGAGCCAGAAAATCGCAGGTGAAAAGTTGCTGCTCAAGGTGCTTTTTATCGCAAAAAATGACATGGCACTTTGTATTTTGGGCTCTGCGTCGGACCTGAGAGCGAAGGTTATAGGAGTCATGTCACGGGGCAGTACGACCAATCCACGAATACAACAACGTCTTCGCCTCCTCCGGGTGATGCGTTCTTCGGCGGTAGCTGGCAAACATCGTTGAAGTGCAGTAGGTACACACCTCACTCACCTCGATCTGTTCCCGTCGAACCCCGGCCGCTTGCAGCAGCATGAGCCCATATCCGCTCAAGTCAAACCAGGCACTTCGTGCTTGCCGCGCATGCGGTGGGGTGATCTGCGGTGACAATAACGGCTGGGGTTGCGCAACGCTCCATGGCGCTTCGCCGTCACGCCACACGTGCCCTTGATCCATCTGGAACTCGGTAATAAACCCTTCGCTCACTTCATAGCAGCAGGGCTTGATCGACGGCCCGATTGCAACCTGCAGCTGGTCGGCCGCAACCCCTACATCGGCAAAACGTTGCAGCGCATTCGCCACGATCCCGCGTTGCAGTCCCTTCCAGCCGCCATGAATCGCCGCCACATGCTGACCGTCTTGCGATGCGAGCAGAACGGGCAGGCAATCTGCGGTGATCACTGCGACCGGCTGATGGGTGTGCGTAAGCACCCCATCGGCTTCGACCGTATTGGCCACCAGCCCTGCCTGCCACTCAATCACTGCGGCACTGTGCACCTGCTTGCAAATGAACAGGTCATCCGGACGCAGCGGATCGTTGATCGAACAGAAACCGTGATCGACGCCTGCAATGGCGCCGAGATTTTTTGCCTGGTGCAAGGGAATACCTCCGCTCGATAACCTCAGTCGCCGACCGCTTCGCCTTCACGTCGTGGGTCGGCACCACCGCTCAACGATACTTTCCCCTGCGCATCCCGCGTACGAACAATCGCCTGGATACCGCTGGTCATCTCAATTTCGCTCATTGCGTGGCCTTTATCCTTGAGCGCCTGTTTCAACCCTGGGCTGAACAAACCGGCCTCCAGCTCCGTAGCCCCATTGCGGCTGCCGAAGTTGGGCAGGCTGATAGCGGCTTGTGGGTCGAGGTGCCAGTCGAGCATCGCCACCAGGGATTTGCTCACGTACTCGATGATCTGCGAACCGCCGGGCGAGCCGACCGCCGCCAGTAATTCACCGCTCCGACGGTCGAACACCAGGGTCGGCGCCATGGCCGAGCGCGGGCGTTTGCCGGGTTGGACACGGTTGGCCACTGGTTGGCCGTTTTCTTCAGGGATGAACGAAAAGTCGGTCATCTGGTTGTTCAGCAAGAAGCCCTGGACCATTACATGGGCGCCAAACGCGGCTTCCACCGTGGTGGTCATCGACACGGCGCCACCCTGGTCATCCACCGCCACCACTTGCGAGGTGGAGATGCGCAGTGGCGAACGGTCCGGCGCGTACGCCACTTGGATTCCGGCCGGCTGGCCGGGTTTGGCAATGCCCATGCTGCGCTCGCCAATCAAGGTGGCTCGCTGGGCCAGGTAATCCGGCGCGACCAGACCGGCGACCGGCACTGGCGTGAAGTCCGAATCGGCCACATACAGCGCACGGTCGGCGAAGGCCAGGCGGCCGGCTTCGGCCATCAGATGCACCGCGCCGGGGGTGGGTTCCAGCCCGGCAGGGGAGGCGTTCTTCAGCGGTTTCATCGGCGCGATGGCCAAGCGTGGGTCGCGGGTTTCCAGCGCCTGCAACGTCCCCAGGATCTGCGCCACGGCAATCCCTCCCGACGACGGCGGCGGCATGCCGCAGACTTTCCATTGTTTGTAATCGGTGCACAGCGGCGCGCGTTCCTTGGCGACGTAGCCCTTGAGGTCCGCCTGTGACAGGCTGCCCGTATTGCGGTGGCCCTGCACTTTGCGGGCGATCTCATCGGCAATCGCACCGTGGTACAGCGCGTCCGGCCCTTCCTTGGCGATGCGCTTGAACACGGCGGCCAGCGCCGGGTTTTTCAACAGCGTACCGGTGGCCTTGGGCGTGCCATCGGCATTCAGAAAGTAGGCGGCCATCTCTGGCGACTGCGCGATAAAACGGTCGGCGGCGATCAAGCTGTGCAAGCGCGGGGAGATCGCGAAGCCCTGCTCGGACAAGCGAATCGCCGGCTCGAACAGCGTGGCCCATTGCAGATGGCCGGTCTTCTTGTGCGCCATTTCCAGCGCGCGCAACACGCCGGGCGTGCCCACCGAGCGCCCGCCAATCTGCGCATCGCTGAAGGCCATCGGCGTGCCGTCGGCGTTCAGGAACAACCGCTCAGTCGCCCCGGCCGGGGCCGTTTCGCGGCCGTCATAAGCGTGCACTTGGTTCCCATCCCACAGCATGATGAACGCGCCGCCGCCGATGCCGGAGGACTGCGGCTCCACCAGCGTCAACACCGCTTGCATCGCAATGGCTGCATCGATCGCCGACCCGCCTTGGCGCAACATCTCACGCCCGGCTTCGGCGGCCAGCGGGTTGGCGGCGGCGGCCATATGGCGTGTGGCGTGCTGGGTGGTCAGATCGGTGCGATAGCCTGAGCCCAGCTCCGGTGCCGGTGGCTGTTCGTTGACCAGGGTGTGGCAGGCGGCAAGGGCCAGGGCTGTGGCAGCGATGGACAAGTGACGGCGGGAAATCGAAAACACGCGCTGAACTCCGTTCATTTCTAAAATGATCTGTTGTCCTTGGGGAGCTGCTTTTACAGGTAGATCTGGCCTTGCAGATACAGCACGGCCTTGCCGGAAATGATCACGCGGTCGCCCTTGAATTCGCAGCGCAACTGGCCACGCCGTTTGCCGCCTTGCTCGGCCGTGAGTGTTGTCTTGCCCAGGCGTCCGGCCCAGAACGGCGCCAGCGAGGTGTGCGCCGAACCGGTGACCGGGTCTTCATCGATGCCCACATTCGGCCCGAACCAGCGCGAAACAAAATCAAACTGTGTGCCTTTGGTTGTCACCGCAATGCCGCGTTTAGGCAGGCCCTTGAGGCGCGAAAAATCCGGCTTCAGCGCCGCAAGCCGGGCTTCGCTGTCCACCAGCACGATGTAGTCATCGGTGCCGAACACTTCGGCGTGTTCAATCCCCAGGGCGTCGAGCATCCCGGCCGGCGGCTCGCAGCGCTCGGGCTGCCTGACCGGGAAATCCATCGCCAGTTCATCGCCATCGCGCGTGACCCGCAGCTCACCGCTGCGCGTGGCGAAACGCAGCACTTCAGGCGCATTCTGCAACCGGTGAATCAACACCCACGCTGCCGCCAAGGTGGCATGACCGCACAGATCGACCTCGACTTGCGGGGTAAACCAGCGCAACTCATAGAACCCGTCACGAGGCACGAAGTAAGCGGTTTCGGAGAGGTTGTTTTCAGCGGCGATGTTTTGCAACTGATCATCGGGCAGCCACTCGGTAAGCGGACACACCGCCGCGGGGTTGCCGCCGAAGGGGTGTTGGCTGAAGGCGTCGACTTGATAGATGTCCAGTTTCACCGTGGTGCACTCCGTGTGTGGGGAGGCTGGACACTAACAGCGGGGTCAAGCGAGCGTCAAAATACAGATGGGCGGTTTTTTTGAGCGCTTCTGTCACATTGAGGTTCATGCGGGCGCAGGGCGTGAGTCGATGGTGGTGGGGCGTAACGATGCGAGTATGCCCCAGCCTTTTCTGCAGGCATAAAAAAACGGCCTACCTTTCGGTAAGCCGTTTTTAGTACTTGGTGGCTACACAGTCATTTGAACTGAGTTTTTAATTCTATGTTTTTAATCGATTTTATATGAAAATATAATAGTGGGCATACATATGGGCATACACGAGGTTCCTCCAACCACTGAACGATAACTCTCACACGCAGAAAGGCTAGTCAAGGGATCCCGAGTTGACTGGCAGAGACTGGGGCGCGGTGTGATTTAGCGTAATCACTCCCAGCAAGATCGCTGCAGCCCCGATGATTGTGATGATCTGCGGCCATTCATTAAAGAAAACGAAACCATAAAATACGCCCCAAACAAGTGCCGTGTATTCAACGGGCGCCAATTTCGAGGCATTCGCCCGGCTAAAAGCCTGGGCCAGTAAATAGTGGCCGGAAGCACCGAGAAGCCCGACACAAAGAAAAATCAGAAGATCTTTATAGTCGGGCATTATCCAACCCAAAATTAGGCATGGAATCAGCAACAGCAAGGTCGGTGTGAGGTTCTGAAAAATGATAATGGTCACGATGGGATCCTGGGTCGCTCTTGAACGCAGGATAATCATGGAAACCGCATAAGCCACCGCTGAAATAATCCCTGCCGCCACTCCTATCCATGACGCCGTAGTAGACTCAACACCCAAAACAGAGTTGCCCAGTATCAGTAGCAAACCAGAAATCCCGAGCACCAGTGCGAATAGAATTCGCAGAGTCAAACGCTCACCAAGCACCAAGACCGCCAGGACTACAATAACCACCGGCGAGATAAAGGACACAGCAACAGCCGTAGCAATGGGAAGAAGCTTCAGTGAGTAGAACAGTGTTAACACTGAAATCGCTACCAACACCGAACGTGCGCCATTGGTAACAAAGGACCTCTTGTCGGGCCACGCTGGACGAAAATACAGCGCGAGCAACGCACTGACCACCAATCCTCCGGCAAATCGGAAGAATGCAATTTCCATCACCGGGTATCGGGTCGCAAGGCTCTTAACCAACGGGTCCATCATACAAAGAATCGCCATGGCCAATGTTGCTTGGGTTATAGCTGAAATTTTCATTCCGCATCCTGCATTTGGTGTATGGAAAACGCTATATCAGTTTTATCGAGCAGCGGCAACGACAAAAAAACGCCGCGATAACAGAGGGGGGGCGGAGATTGCGTGAGTGTTGGCAGGCCCGTGAGTCCTAGACTAGTCCATAAAACCAAAGCCACACCAGGCAGCACCGGATAAGCAAGTATCGCCAATCCGTACAGATAAACCAATGCTCCTTCCTGATTTTCCATCAGCATTGCCTGCTGCGCCATCCAATTTTCAATTCCTTCTATAACCGCAGACACGCTTAAATCGTTAAGTTCTGTATTAAACCAGCACGCAGAAAATAGCTGAGTCAGGCTGGGTGGACAATCAATCTGCACGGACGTAACGAGCTCCACCGTTGTGAGAAAGTCGTGAGTACGCTGAATACTGTTATAGAAATAGCGCCCCGCCCCGGTATTACTAAATTCAATATAGCGAGCTACCGAAAAATCACATGTGGTTTCTTTCGTGCAAAGATCCGCAAGGTAGTATCTTAAAATATCACGATCAACTTTATTGCAGCTCAGTAGTTCGTAGGCCCAAATGCCATGTTTTCTACTTGTTGAAAATTTTGAACCTTCAAAAGTTAAAAGTTTGGAAACGATCGGGTAGTCGACACATTTCCATATCTGCGATTCCAGTGCGACTGCGGATTCAAATACTAGGGAGCTTAGTACATTATCGAATCCGCACATCCCGACTGTCACAAAATCAGACGCACGCTCAAATGGATTAACCTTGTCCCCAGTCAGTTTTTTATATAGTTCACCCGCAAAAATATAATCCGCGAAGCCGGAGTAATTGAATACTTTCTCGTTCGCTGAAAATCCTTTCAAGCTTAAGCCGTATTCACCAGCGTAGGTCAATCTGACAAGTGTATCTTGCTGCGTAAGAAACCACAATGGCGTATTGGTGATCTCACTGGAAGCAAATTGCTCGGCAATACGCTTTCTTAAATAGTTAAGAGTATCGTAAGACAATTTAAGGAATTTGGAGATGTGCTGTCGTTCAAGCGTCGGCCTGCCACTTACTGCGGAGGGATTTATCAAATGCTCTGGAGAGTTTATAGCTCCACATTCTTCACAGATAAAACCCCGTAGACTGGAAAAACAATGCGGACAATTCCCACTGATCCTCCTCCCACTACATATGGACCCCGTTTCAATATCTTCAAGATATGCCTCAGAAATAGCCTGTATTTTACCCAAGGTCGCCAGGGTATTGAATACGTTTGTCTGAGTCTGAACATAGAGCTCATGCCATACCTTGTCCACCGGACAGGAAAAATCATCCATGTCGATAGCCAAGAGTTTCAAATCATGCGTAATACTAGCGTGTAGATCAAGCACTCGCCGCTTACGTTCTTGTTCTTCGTCGTGAAGTAATGATACATATGAGTCATATGCATCGGTACTACCGATAAAAAATACAGTTTTCCCGTGTTGCCGCAGCGTTCGGGTTAAAATGTCAAGTGGTAGGTAAACGCCGGCCATGTGCCCTAAGTGAAGCCGTCCGTTGGGCGTTGGCGGACTTGGAACAATAAGATATTGATTAGGCATTAGTGATTAGGCTCCCTGTCCCAAGCAGCATTAGTACATTATCGGCAATGGCAGGAGCCAAGCGATAGCCAGCCCCTCCTGCGGCCCCCGCGTAATAGACACCCTTGGTAAATGGATCGCGGGAAACATAGGGGACGGAAGTTCGCGAATAACCATCGCAGAAAACTCGCCCACCGCGGATTGCATTCAAAAAGCGCGGAAAGTGTTGACTCAAAAAACACCGCGCATATGCAGTTTCTGTTTCAGAAATAGACAGCCTGGAATCATCGGGGACAACATCCCACTCATTGCTACGTATTGATAGCAGGTATCTGTTTCTGGCATAGTCGGGAGCAAGAAATACATCATCCTCCAACCATTGAACAATCGGACTTCCCTGGCGTAGAGCTTCATCAATATGAAATGCGATGATTTTCTTAGAGCGTACGGGTGGCAGAAGATAAGAGGAAAATTCACGGGCCATCCACGGCCCAGTGGCAACGACGACATTGGTTCCAGATAAGCATGTGCCGTCTGAAAGTACGACATTCACGCCCCGCGAATCTTCCAAACATGAAGCGTACCGTACACCTTCAATAATAGTGCCTCCATCATGTAGGAAGTCACGGAGAAGGGCTTCCGAGGTTTTAATAGGTGAGCCAACTCTGTCGTCAGGATCGTACATCAATCGTTCGTCTTTACTGACTTGCAATCCCGGCAGATATCTGAGTAACTCCTTTTGTGTGGCACGCGATGCTACTTGCAACTGATCGCTGGCGAGCCTGCGTCTAAGCGTGTCCTGGGCAGCTTCCGGAATGACCCAAAATGAAGGGATACGAGCAGAGGCACTTTCAGGCAGGACGTCAATCCTCTCTTCGTAGATCTTTTTCGACTTGGCCACCAACGCCTGCATATTGGCAGATTCAAAATAAGGTGTGCGCAGCGCTAGGGCATAAGCCGTGGCCCCTCGACTGGCAAATTTCTGCTCAATAAGCAAAACATTTTTATGATGAAATTTTCGCGCCATCCATGCGGTCGTTACACCGATGATCCCCGCACCAATAACAATAAGATCCCACTTTTTACTCATCGTGCCACCAAATGTTGAAGACGGTCACGGCCTGGCCTTTAGACGCAAAAAGTTGGTGTTCTTGAAAAGGTGAAAAAGCAAATACGGATCCAGGCGAAACTTCGTATTCATCGGTACCTCTGGACAAACACCCCTGTCCTGAAAGCACAATCCAAAGTTCCCGAACCTTATGTGTATCGATACCCGTCGTTTGCCCTGATGAAACGATAAAAAATCCCGCGCCGCACCGGTTTTTCATTTTGTGTTCAACGATCAATATGCCATTTTCGCGAATAAGTTTCCGACCTAGAGAAATGGCGGAGAAGACTTTTTTATTGAACATGGGATCGTCTACCCTCCTGCAAGGCTAATTCATCCCAAGTCATGAAACTTTCAGCGGTAGTTGTATCAAAAACACTAACTCTAGCAATGCTATTGATAATATTCGCACTGCGCCACGCCAGAAGACTCAAGTTTGGATCGGCCACGCCATGGGTGTGTTTCGCGGCATTCTGCAAGTAAATTTTGTTGCTCATTGGTCGACGGGACTTTATAGAGTAATCATCATTGACACAGTATCCCGAAACCTCTCGGACAAGCAACGCATCAACAGGTTTCAAGAACTCGAAGTCCGATTGTTTATAACCGGTCGCCAGCACCACATAATCGGCTAAAAGCGCCCCCTTTGCACCGCTAGAGTAACGATAGGTTAGTCGATACTTTTGCCGCTCTAGTAAAAATTCATCCAGCGTGCTGGAGGGTATCAGGCGTACCTCGCTACGACTGTGCTGTACGAATTTATTTAGGTATATCGCCTTATATATATCCTTGAGAGTGTCGGGAGAAATACCATCGCTTGCAAGTTTTTGCTCTGATAAAAGTCGGTCGCGCTGGCTTTCCGGAGCGTTGAAAAAAAAGCGCACGTAACCGGGAGAAAATAATTCGTTAACGAACGGAGATTCATCGAGAGGGGCAAATATACTCCGTCTCGATAACCAGTAAATCTCCTTAGGAGGCTTTTCCATTTTAAGTAAATCAAGAAGAATTTCAGCTCCGCTTTGCCCCCCGCCAATAATGCAGACCGAATCGCTACAATCTAGCGATGCGCGACGGAATGAGTAAGTTGATGAATGAAATAATTTTTCTCCCATATAAGGCTTGAATAATTCCGGAATATTGACCATGCGGCCGGTTCCAATAACAACGTTTTTTGCAAGAATGGCACGACGATTTGTTTCGACCTTAAACCCATGCTCTACATGATTTATGCGAACAACATGCTCACTAAAATTGCACCAAGGCAACTGTTCCACCACCCATTTACAATACCGATTAAACTCTTGCCGAGTTAGCTTTCCTCTATCTGTATTTAAGAAATGATACAATGCTCCGATTCTCTGCAGATACATAAGAAATGAATATCGATTCGAAGGGTCTATCAGAGTCACCAGGTCTTTCATGAAGGAGGTTTGCATGGACGCGTCTGACAGCATCATGCCTGAGTGCCACTGAAAGTCGTTCTGTCTTTCAAAAAATACTGCTTTCAATTTAACAGCATGAGTGGACCCGTTGATTAATGCACTCAAACTGAGGTTTGAAGGGCCCAAGCCGACGCCAACGATATCCCAAACAGTGCCGATCGATTTCATGACATCACCTGATTTTAGAAAAAATTGACCTTTGATCGATCATGGCTTCATAGACGCTGTGGCTACTGCAATCTGCCCGTAGGAAATTCCGGCGTCATTGGATGGCAAATTTTTATGCAAGTGAGGGTTAAGTCCTAGCGCCTTCAACTGTTGATATGCGTTGACCAGTAGAAACTCGTTCATGAAAACACCTCCACTTAATACAATTTGGTTGGCCTGAAAGCGCGCTGATAGCTCTCTACAAACAGTTCGTATCATGTCAACAATCGTGGAATGAAACTTCCGGCTGATGGTTGCACGGCAAATACTTTCAGCAAGGTCGGTGACTATCTGGCGAACCATCGCTCTGTAATCAATCGTTATTAGGCCGGTCTCTGACTGAACCAGTCCGTAGCTATAAATACACGCTAGGGAGTGATCACGCCCCAGTAGACCTTCCAGTTCTATAGGGCCTTGCGCTTCGTACTCGGCGTTATCACATACACCGATCAGGCTGGCGATGCCATCAAACAATCGCCCCATGCTGGTACAACTAACGCTATTTACATTTCGCCGATACATCACCTCGTAGACCCTCATTTTTTCAGCACCCAAGCGCTGAAAAAGATTGCAGTTTGCAATGTCCCCAAAGCTCTCAAACGCATCACAGAGCAACGCCACCGCAACGCGACTGGGGTCTTTTATCGCCGCATCCCCACCGAGTAATTTCAAAGGCCTGATAGTCGCAACTCGGCGTACGTCGGTGTAATCCCCTAAAAGGAACTCAGCCCCCCAGATGGTTCCGTCAGTGCCGTAACCGGTCCCATCAAAAATGACGCCTAGGACCAAACCCGCAAGATTGTTTTCAGCCATACACGATGCCATGTGTGCATGATGATGTTGAACTTGCACCACTGGAAGCTCAGTATTGGCCATCGCGCTTCGAGTCGCACTAAAAAGAGGATGCATATCACACGCAATAACCGCAGGGCGCACATCGTTGAGCTGACAAAGATCTTTCGCGCATTGTTCGTGAGCGGCTAGCGTAAGGTTGTTCTTCAAATCGCCGATATGCTGGCTCACAAACACCTGTTGTTGCTTGGAAACTGCGATGGTGGTTTTCAGTTCTGCGCCATAGGCCAGGACGTTTTTCCCTTCCAGCGCCACGGATACCGGAAACGGTGCGTACCCCCGAGATCTTCGGACAAAGGTCAAAAATGGTTCATTCGAACCTTTAAGCAGAGTGACTCTGACGACCGAATCGTCGACACGACGCTGTATGTCACGGTTATGAACCAAGAGACAGTCCGCCATGCCCTTCAACAAGCCAAGTGCTTCATGGTTTTCATAACAAATAGGCCTTCCCGAAAGGTTCGCACTTGTCATTACTAGCGAACCGAGCGTGGGATCCTCTAAAAGAAGGTAATGCAAGGGAGCGGAAGGCAACATTAAGCCGATCATGGGGTTTCTCGGCGCGATAGCCTCAGCCACCGTTCCCGTTTTTTTTCGCAGCAATACAATGGGCCGTGCGGAACTTGTCAAAACTGCCGCCTCTTGATCAGAGACGTCAGCCCATGTTCTTGCAGTCTCAACATCCCGAACCATCACCGCAAAAGGCTTGGAGTCCCGCTTTTTCCTTTTTCTTAATATCTTGATGGCCACCTCATCGTTGGCGCGAGCCGCCAGATGAAATCCGCCTATGCTTTTAACACCGAGTATTTTCCCACCAAAAAGCAAGCGTCGGGCTTCAGTAATGGCTTCGGTTTTGTGAAACAGGGCCCCTCCGGCATCCAGCAGTTCAACTTCCGGCCCACAGTTTGGACAAGCAATAGGCTGGGCGTGAAATCGGCGGCTTGCTGGATCAAGGTACTCTTGCTCGCAATCGCAGCACATAGTAAAAGTGCACATGGTCGTCTTTATACGATCGTAGGGCATACTCCGAATAATTGAATATCTTGGACCACAATTTGTGCAGTTTATAAATGGGTATCGATAGCGGCGATCACGTGGATCACGCATTTCCTGCAAACATTCTTCACAGACATCATAGTCCGGCGCGACCCAAGAACTGACTTCCGTGGACTTGACGGACTCAGCAATCTTAAAACATTCGGGTATTTCATAAAGCGCACACTCAACATGTGATATCGAGTTAATAACCGCCAAAGGCGGCGCGCTGAACTCCAAGCTAATCTTGAAGGCTTGCAATGTAGCGGGTAGGCCTACGGCATCAATCACTACGCCTGCCTGATCGTTCCAGACAGATCCAAGAACACCAGTGTTGCCAGCCAATTTATAAACAAAGGGCCGATATCCTACTCCTTGAACGATACCTGTTACCCGAATGACCCAACGCTGTAGATTCATGTTGTTGTCCATATCGAATCGAGCACACCCAAATTCGCTTCTTACTTACAGCGCTCTTAGCAAAGTCTAGGTAACTCCGCACCCACTAACTCTTCTATTTCAACTTGATCACCACTGTGGGTGATCATCTGGACTTTGGCACCCTTCACATCAGACACACGACCTATTACCGACGCGTGGCAAGTTTCTTTAATGTTTCTAAGTACTGTCATAACGGCGTCAGTTTCGTCCGGGCTCACAAAAATGCACAAGCAACCTTCATTTGCTAAATTTAGTGGGTTTACACCCAACATATCGGTAGCCATCAGCGTTTCATGTTGTATCGGTAATAAATGCTCTTCAAAAATTATAGTTTTGCTCAGCACCGCCGCATACTCATGCAGAACTGCTGACAGCCCCCCTCGCGTAACATCTCGCATAGATCTGACGGCCCCGACCTTCGTCGCCGACATCAAAGAGGCAATAGCATTGCTCAATACAGCACAATCACTTAGAACTCGTGTTTCAAACCCCAAGCCTTCGCGAATCGATAAAAGATGCACGCTATGGTTACCCAAAAAGCCGCTCACAATAATATTGTCGCCCGACTTCACTGAAGTCATTTGCAGTGCTTGGGACTTCACAATACCGACGCCGGTCGTGTTAATAAATATTCCGTCAGCCTCTCCTTGACCCACAACCTTTGTATCACCAGCGACAATCTTGACTCCTGCTTCTAATGCGGACAATCGAATGGAACGAAGTATTTTCTTGAGGTCCGCGATAGGGAACCCGACCTCAAGAATCAGTGCCAGTGTTAAATAGACCGGTGTCGCTCCAACAACGGCAAGATCATTAACTGTTCCACACACCGCAATTTTTCCTATATCTCCATTACCGAAAAGATAAGGGGCTACGACGAAAGAATCTGTCGTGATAGCAATCCGCGTGCAATCAAGGTCCAATACCGCGCTGTCTTCCATCTTTCCAATGTATACATCACCCAACTCATCCACAATCAAACCAACTAATTCGCGGCTAAGCTTGGCTCCTGTACCATGGTCCAATTGGATTTTAGTAACGTCTGCCGTAACGGCGGTATTGATCGAGTTATTAATGATCTTGCTCACAGAGGGCTCCTTGCGCGGTTTTATTTAAAGCGATTTATGGCGTCACGCTGGACATGCGGGGGAGCGTCTCACCTTTACTTAATTTCGCTACAATCTCTGGACCGGTAGCAACAGTGGCACAGTAGCCCGCCATCCAGTCGAGAGAGCGGATCTTGTCTTCTGACCGAGCCGAAACCACACAGTCCTCGGGCACCCAAACGTTGTAACCTCTGAAGAAGGCATCTGCTGCGGTCGTTTGCACACAGATTTGCGTCTGCATGCCGGTAATCACCACGGTCTCGATGCCGTGCTCTTTCAACAACCCTTCAAGAGCAGTTTCATAAAAGCCGCTGTCCTTGTTTTTCTCGACAATGACGTCACCTTCGGCAACAAACTCTGCCATCACTTCCGCCCCTTTCGACCCTTTTGCCGCCAGCATCCGGCCTTGATGCAGCTCGATATTCGGGTCGTCCGGCATATTAATCAATTGTAGATGAAATATAGGGCAACCCAAGTCCCTCATGTCTCCAAGAAACGTTTGAAACTTCCCAGTGGCTTCTTTTACTGCAGCGACCCGTTCGTTGGTCTTTTCCACCAGGTCGTATTGAAGATCATTGGTCAACACTGCAACAGTCTGCTTTTTCATTTGGTACTCCTTAGCGCTGACGGAAATTTATTTACACGTACCGGTACTGCAGGCAAGAGCAGTCCGAAAACTGCAAGGACAACCTCGAGCGATCCGATCTATATAACTAAATTAATAGCTGAGATTTTTTATTCCGCATGTGCGACTTAGCTGTAAGTATTCGTAACTGCCAGCTGGGCGCAAGCAGTACACTTACACTATGATCAGGGCTAAGTTTTCGCACAACCTACTAAATTTGGTAGGGCACCGTAAAAATTTCTAGATTAGCCTCCATGCTGCAGCCTGTGCGGCGGCGGACAGTTTGTTGCATGCGCCAAATTTCTTCTGAATATTTTTTATATGGAAGTTTACTGTGTTAATAGAAATCGACAATATAATGGCGACCTCATCAGTACTTTTTCCATCGGCAGTCCACTTCAAGATTTCTGTCTCTCTGAAGCTCAAGCTTATCGGCGCCCGCTCCCCTGAGCTTTCCAGGGTATTGAGTCTGCGAGTCAGTGCAGCCAGAACACAATTCATTCGTAGTTCCAACTCAGCTATATGTGCATCCTGGATATCTTTGTCTCTACGGGCAAACGATAGCATACGGGTAGTATTCCCTACCCCTATAATAGTCAGCGTTGCGCCAAACTTTAGTCCCCACTCCTCTGCTTCGCGAAAGAGCATCGGGTGCTTCTCCTTCACGTCCTGGCTCCACACGACAAATGTCGATGCACTGACTCCTATCGCAATGGTTGGGTCAGTGGCACCGTAGTTTTTGGACTGGTATCGATCCAGCCAGGCGGCAGGATAGTTCCCTCTAATTTCCATTTTCGGCTGTGTAAACGGAGTGCCCTGTTTAACAGCATAAGAGTAGAAATCAAAATCCAGCTCTCTAGCTTCTCCCTCCACCACGTTCAGTGCGCATTGCGCGTTTGGTGTTGTACTAATCTCTGCAAGAAAATCCCTCCACCAACTTACAAAACCTTTCGTTCCTTGCATTTCACTCATCCTTACTCACACTATTTATTTCCGTTGCGCAAGGTCACTCGCTCTCAAGTCGCCATTACATGCCAACTGACAGGAGGTGATGCTTGCGAGCCCATACATTCCTTATGCTTGGTTCGCATCCGTCTGAGATGTGTTCAACCTCCGCTGAAATATTTTGTTACGACGTTACGCCAGCGCTTCAAAGCAAAGCAAATGAAATTCGCAATCACTGAATAAGCTATCAGAGTGCCCTTTTTTGGTTCGTCGCGGCTTCAATGCTGTGCATGGCTCTTCACTAAATCAACCTCAACACGACATGTGCTTGTTTTATATACGGTTACCCGCTAACTAAAGATGGAGTAAACAAAATTAAGTTGCCTGTGTGTTCTTTATTCGGATTCGAGACGATCACCGAGCCTGGGGCTGTCGCACCGAATTGCTTCCAGGGTGTATTACTCATGCACTGACGCAGAACCGAATACGCCATCACCGGGGGAGCCCCCAGAAGCGTTCGAAGCTCGCTTTCATACGCTGATCATGCGTCCTCAAGCAGTCGTCTCTCAATCATCCTGCTTTTGGCGCTTGAGGCTATATTTGGCGTTTGACATGTTGCTTTTCTCGCCCAACCCTCCGATCCAGCGATCTTTGATCGCGCCGATCGGAGGGTTCACTCGCTTTTTCTCGCAGCCACCGCCGTTCCTCCCTTTCATTTCAAATTTGATCAGCGCCAGCCTTCTTTTACCCGTCAGCAGTTGCTCGTGATCTGTACCGGGCGCAGAGCCGTTTCAGTGTCAAAGTGGATCCTTTCGTTGGACACGGATATAGGTATGGCGACAGCGGCGACAACCCACGTAGAACATGGCCTAGAGCATGGCGACAAAAGTGGCGACAGTCGCCACTTTCTGAGCGCTTTGGCCGTGACGCTTGACCGCCTTTTCGAGTGGGTATAAAAATTGGCGCACGGATCGCTGTCGTTGGCAGCACCTGCCCAGGTAGCCAGAACCTTCAAGGCTACGCCACTTCTGTGGTGGTTCTCCCAAAGTGCGATTAGCATCCGGCGGCTCGCACGGTCACTCCCCAAGAGTGATGGGTGCTCACTCGACTTAATCTGCCCACTGCGGCAGACGATGGACCTTCCTCACTGCGCTGCAGCAACCTCACCTTTCGGCACATCTCGCTGCGCCAGACTGCGCCCGTCTCTTTCTCCCGGAAAGAGACGGGCGCTCGTACCACTGCTGCAAGCCACGTCGAAAAAGGCATTGCCGCATCTCTCCTCGTGACAATCGGCCTGACAAATCCGATTCGTCGCCATCCGCAACGACACAGGTACCAGTGCCGCAGCCTATGGAAAGGCTGTACCTGACTGACGGTCAGGCATGCCCCAGGTGTCTAGGTCTTTGCCTTCTCCCACCCAGGATCTCCAGGTGCCGAACTTGTCAGTCGGCGCAGCCTCCACCCGCCCGCATTTTCTGATGCGTCTAAGGAGGCCAGATTCATGGGGCTATGCCCTCGCTCCCGGTCGTAAGGAGCCGTTCGTTCCGCGTCAGTGAACACCTCACAGGCCGCAGGGGCCTTGATCCCTGATAACACTCAACAGCCGTGGCGGGACTACGTGAGGACAACCTGCAATAGACGAGGAGAGGGCCCATGCAGCAGTTAGATCCGAAGCTTGAACTACCACGACCGCCTCGACCGCTGATTGAGTCGAATCCCGTGGCCCAGCCTTATCCAGTGCAGGCACTGGGTGGGATTCTTGGGCCTGCGGTAGAGCGCATGGCCGAAGTCATCGGCGTGCCCCAGGCGCTTGCTGCGCAATCGGTGTTGGCTGCCTCGGCGCTGGCCACTCAAGGCCATGCGGGCTTACAGCTCGACGGACGCAGTTATCCGCTGTCGCTGTACCTGATCACGGTGGCTGCGTCCGGTGATCGCAAAACAGCGACAGACCGATCTGCATTGCTGCCAGCACGCCAATGGGAGCGTGAGCAGTGGCAGCGTTACCGAGAACAGCTTGCACGGCACCGTGTTGCACAGCGGGAAGCGCAGCGTATCAAGCCTGCCGATTCTGAGCCCGCGAACGGGGTGCCACGCGAAGCGGAGCCTTCAGCCCCGAGGCTGATCACCACGGACCCGACTATCGAGGCGCTGATCAAGGGGCTCTGTCATGACTTGCCCAGCATGGGTCTGTTCTGCGATGAAGGAGGACAATTCCTCGGTAGCAGCACCATGAGTCGGGATAACCGTTTGAAAGCGGTCACGACCTTGTCGTCACTCTGGGACGGCAGTCCGATAGATCGCGCGCGGTCTATGGCGGGTGAAAGCTTGCGAGCTTACGATCGACGCTTAAGCCTGCACCTGATGCTGCAACCGTATCTAGCCATGCAGTTACTCAGTGACCCATTGCTGCAGGGGCAAGGCATTCTCGGTCGCTGCCTCATCACCTGGCCCACCAGCCTTGCCGGACAACGTAGCTATCAGTCTGTCGACTTGTCCAAAGATCCTGCCCTGAAGCGATATCACCACCGCCTTTCGGCACTGTTTCATCAGCCATGGTCACTTTCGGCTGACGGTGCTCTGTTGCTTTCAACGCTGAGCCTCAGTGCATTGGCTCGTCGTCGCTGGATTGATCTGCATGACGCTATCGAAGCTCAACTGGGGGAGTTTGGCGAGCTGGCCAGCGTACGGCCCAGCGGATCAAAGGCCGCCGATAACCTGCTGCGCGTCGCCGGCATTCTTGCAGTTGTGGAGGAGAGCAGCGTCGTGGAGGTCGACCATATCCAACGGGCCTCCGCTTTAGTCGGCTACCACCTCACCGAGATCCAGCGCCTGACTGAGCAGGAGCCAGTGTGTCGGGTAAAGGAAGAGGCGGACCGGTTGCTGCGATGGCTACAGGTCAAAGATTGGAAGCGTTTCAGTATTCGTGAATTGAATCGCAACGGTCCCCGCTTTGCCCGTAAGAGCAGTCGTCATACCGCCAAGCTGTTGGTCGAATTGATTGATCATCAGTGGCTCATCACTGACGGCCACACCTTCGAGGTGCGCCATGTTCAATATTGATGAAGCGCTACGCAACCATCTGGCTCAGCGCCAAAAGGAGCCGAAAGCGCGATTTGTCGCCGCTACTGTCGCCACTTTGTCGCCACGCTTAAAGCCAGGCAGGGCAAGGGATGTCGCCGCTGTCGCCGGTGTCGCCACCACCCGTAAAACTATCACCTCGACGACAGCCATCATTCAGTTGTTGAAAGAGCAGGGCGTGCATCTCTACGTTACTGACAACACGCTGTGTTTTCGCCCGACTGATTGGGCTCAGTTCACGATTGTAAGTGCGCACTGGCAAGCCCTTCTACATGAGCTTGCTGCAGTCGATCAGGAACAGAAAAATGGCTCGCGTCGGTAAGCGAGCGGGGCGCAATTTCGGCTTCGGTCGCCAGCTCAGCTATGCCGGACCGCAAG
Organism: Pseudomonas sp. FP597; assembly: GCF_030687435.1. NCBI lineage: Bacteria > Pseudomonadati > Pseudomonadota > Gammaproteobacteria > Pseudomonadales > Pseudomonadaceae > Pseudomonas > Pseudomonas sp. FP597. The sequence continues at coordinate 835,348 of NZ_CP117432.1, forward strand.
CCCTGAAAGATCTGTTTGGCGACGGCCATTTTGCTACCGTCAAAGCCCATAGCGATCGGTGGCAGGCCTTCGTGAATTGGTGTCGATCCGAGGAAGGGCCGAGGCTCAATGACGCGCGTCAGATCGACCGCGAGGTCCTCATGCTGTACGCCGCCTATATGAGGCAGCAGGTTGACCAGGGCAACGTCGGCATCGCCACCGCGCAGAACCGACTGTCAAGCGTGAACCGAACGATGGCTGCGCTGCGCGGTGATCAGTACGTCAAAATCCCCAGTCCGAGCAAGGCGCTGGGTATGCAGCGCTCAAGCGTGCGTAGTGAGGCCCCGCAAGGCCAAGACCGTGCGCAGGTCGAGTTGATCGCACGGGCGCTGTCAGATCGTCAGCAATCGAGGGTGAGTGCCATTGTGCTCCTCGCCCGTGAGACTGGTATGCGCCTGCGCGAAGCGATCCTGGCCGATCTGCCCCGACTGCAGCGCGAGGTTCGGCAACTGGGCAAGATCAACATCCAAGACGGCACCAAAGGTGGTCGATCAGGCGCGTCAGCACCGCGCTGGATCGCGGTCACTGATCAAATCCGTGGCGCCTTGGATAGGGCCTGGGAGGCTTCACCCAGCGGCAGTCGGAACCTGTTGGCTCCCAACGAGAGCTACAAAGAGTTTACGCAATCAGTTGTGCGACCGGCACGGGACCTCCTGCATGAACATGGATTGAAAGGCTTTCATGAGCTGCGGGCGGCTTACGCCTGTGAGCGCTATGAGCAACTAATAGGCTTTCCTGCACCCGTTAATGGTGGTCGTGTTCATCAAGAGGATCGAGCACTCGATCAGCGAGCCCGTAAGCAGATAAGCCGCGAGTTGGGACATAACCGCATCGATGTGGTGAGTGCCTACATCGGAGGCCGGCGATGACGGCCGAGTTCGACATAGCGTTGTTCCTGCGCCCCGTGCTCAAAGGTGCACATGCCACGCAGCAGCGGCACATCAGGCAAGCAGAAAGGATGCACGAGGCGATTCGGGAGCGCTGGGGATGTGCGACGCCCTGGTCTTGGAGAGACAAGCACTTGAAATGGTTTCTGGAGCACTACCTGCGATGCTCAGCGCCGTCTACCGTTTATTATTACGAGTTAACAGCAGCGTTAATTCGTAGGCGGCGTGAAAGTGTTAAAGCTGACAGTCAGCTCCATTTGGATAAGTGCTCACCGAACTGTGGCATCCCGCAGCCTAAATGGTCGACTTCAAGCTAGGCCTATCAGGACGCTCTTTACTGGGCAAGAAGCTAAGAGGCCGTAGTTTTATACGGCTCTGATATTTCCTGCTTCAAGCCCGTCAAGATGATCGGCGTACCACTGCATCATTGTCGTACGTTGCTCCAGATACTGAGCCTTGTTATAGATCCCGCGTACACCTGACGCCTTGTGACTGAGCTGGGCTTCAATGTGGTCCGCTGGAAAACCGTGCTCGTTGAGTACCGTGCTGGCAATGTGACGGAAGCCATGTCCGGTCTGTCGTCCTTCGTAACCAAGGCGTCTTAGCGCCATCAGAAAAACGGTATCGCTGCGAGGCTTGGTTCGATCGCTTCGACCAGGGAACAACAATGGGTACGCTCCCGTGATTTTTCGTAGTTCAGTAAGAGCGCTTAGCGCCTGCTTGCAGAGTGGTACAAGGTGTTCACGCCCTTTTTTACGGCCTTTGCGTTCAACGGGGACGGTCCAAAGCCTTTTGTCAAAGTCGAACTCAGCCCAGTATGCCTCTCGAAGCTCGCTGGGACGGACAGCCATGAGAGTAAGCAGTTGGAGGCCTAGCTGGACATCCCTGGCGTGTGGGTATGATCGTATTGCTCTGAGCAGTGCGGGAAGCTCTTCCAGTGAGACATGGGCGTAGTTCTCGGCCTTTCCCGATGAGAGAAATTTATGAACCCCCTCTAAGGGGTTGTTCATCGCCCTACCGGTTACGCGAGCCAGGTCGTAAATGTCTTTGCAGTATGCCCTCACGCGACTCATCTGCTCGAGGATTCCCTGACGTTCGAGCCCTCTCAAAAGCTCCATCCACTCCATTGACATGATGGACACATATGGACGTTTTCCGACAAGAGGGAACACGTGGCGTTCCAAGGCTCCAAGGACTCTTTTTGCTGTGCCGGCATCCCAGCCAGCCAAGCGAGACGTATGCCATTCACGAGCCAAGGCTTCAAAGGTTTCGTTTGTTGCTGCTACCTCCGCAGCTTTTCTAGTTTTCTTGGCGGCTATCGGATTTTTGCCTTCTGCTGCATCCGATCTCAATTCGGCAGCTTTTTGCCGAGCAACGGCGCCGCTGACTTCTGGGTAACCACCAAGGCCAAGCCACGACCATTTGCCGTCGGGCTTCTTATAGCGCAACTCCCACGATTTCTGCCCGTTAGGCTTTACTCTGAAATAAAGCCCCGAGCTGTCTAGCTCGCGGTAGGCCCCCGCTTCAGGAGCGAGGTTGACTAGTGCGGTATCGGAGAGAGGACGGCGTTTAATATCGCTGCGTTTCACCCGTGTATGCCTCCAGTTCAATTTTCATTGAAGCATACATGGGGGCATACAGGATGTGAAGGATGTGGGTGGATCAGCTTGGATGTCCAGATACAAGAAAGCCCGCACGAGGCGGGCTTCTTGAGGTGATTTACAGACATCCTTGGATCTCTATAAACCGGTACTTGGTGGCTACACAGGGACTTGAACCCCGGACCCCAGCATTATGAATGCTATGCTCTAACCAACTGAGCTATGTAGCCAAGTGGCGCGCATTATTCGCTTCGGGCGCCGATGCGTCAAGTGTTTTGTTGAGAATTTTTTCTACGCTTTCAATTGTTTAACCCAAACCTGGCTAAACGGCGACGAGTGGCGGGGTGGACGTGGGTTCCACTGGGGCATCGATTGATGTCGGCGCGAGGGAGCCTGATCGAGTTGGGCAGATATCCCTGCCGCCCAACACGTGGCTTGCCTTACGAATGCAGCGAGGTGTGGGTGATGCGCTTGAGCTGTTCACGCGCCCGAGACAGGCGTGAGCGAACCGTGCCGATAGGAATGTCCAGTGCGTCGGCCGTGTCCTGGTAACTGCCGTCGGTTTCCAGCGAGGCGTACAGCGTTTTGCGCATTTCCGTGGGCAGGTGGTCGATGGCGTTCAGGGTTTTTTCAAGACGCCGGTTGACCTCGAATTCCCAGTCCAGATTGTGGTTGTCCTCTTGCCCATGCCACAACGACTCATCAATTCACAATGCACCGGCTTGGCATACAGGCGCCGGAAGTGGTTGCGGATCAGATTCTGCGCGATGCCGCACATCCAGGTACTGAGCGTGGCAGTGCCACTGAAACGCTCGCGGTTGCGCCAGGCTTCAAGGTAAGTCAATTGCAGAAGATCGTCCGCATCTTCCGGGTTCAGAACACGCTTGTGAATGAAACGGCGTAGTTTCTTTTGCTGGTCGTCTGTCAGGTGAAGCATGAATTGAGGCGAGCTGCCAACTAGGTGCGCTAAAGCTTCAATAGGGATATTCATGATTTTTTCCTTAGGGTAGACGCGGTCGAAATGGTTTCGACGGGAAGCCCTTTTGCACCGGTTGTGCCAAATGAAAAAATCGTTCAACTTATTGATTTGTATAAATAAATATCTTGAATTAAGCGTTTTTTGCGCAACGCTTTGCAAAGTGCGCCGTGAGTTTGTGCGGGTATTTTCACAGGCGGTGAGATTGTTGATTTCGATGGAACCAGGTGGGCGGGGCTTGCCACACAGAGACACACTCTTCCTGTTCTGGCTTAACCATGAAAGTCGAATCCAGCAACGATATGGAGCAGATTCAGCGCCTGGACCCGTCTCGTATCGGCCCTGTCGAAGCGCCAACCCCTGCGAAGGGGAGCGAGGACATTGCGCTGATCTTCAGTCAGGACGTGGCGGCCGACGCTAACGCCTTCCCCAAGCGGTTCATGCCGATACGGGTGCCTCCCGTTGAGCAGCTCGCGCAGCTCTATGACATGCTCGGACATCCGGCCCAGGCGAGCCTGGCGGTGGTTGCTCGGCGCATGCGCATTCAGTTATTGCAACAACCGGCTCTGGACAAGTTGCTGGACCTCGGCGGGGGCGATCCGGCGCGTACCTTCGTGGTACTCAAGCAGGTGGCCGCGCAGGCGCAGGACGAAACCCGCGGTGCGCAAGCGGCACTGGCGAGGGATGCCATTGCCAGGCTGGAGATGCGTTTCAAACGGGAAATCCAGGCCGGCCTGAACATTGCCGCGGCGCTGCAACGGGCCACGGATGACCCGCAGGAGCGCCAGGCCATACGCACGTTGTATTACGCCAGTGTGGTCACTCGCCAATCCCTGTCGACCATGATGCACGCGCTGCTGGGCATGTATGGGGGCGAGCGGTTTGTCGACGGCCTCAACGTGATGCGCCGGGCCTTGGCCGATGATGTCGCGGCACATGCACCGTCGGTGCCTGATGTGCGCTTGCGTGCGCTTCTCAGGGGGCTGCAGAGCTGCGGTCAGCTGGGCGCGGTGTTGGCCAATTGCCAGGCACTGATCCTGCGCCTTGGCGCGCAGGAGGAACCGGTCGGTTTGCTGCAGCGCCTGCTGGGCTACGCCGGCAGCGGCATCGAGTCAGCTGAAGTGCAGCGTCTGGCCTATGACCTGGGCGGCGATTTGGCGGTCGATCAACTGGTTTGCCTCAACAGCCTGTATCCGGTCATCCAACGTTTGCCCCTGGCGTTGTGGGACGACAGCCGCAGTCGTCAAGAGGCTCTGCGTAGCTTTCTGCTGGTGATGGACGAGTTTGCCCGCGTCGAACGTGGGCGCCTGCAATTTTTCGACAAGACGAGGATCGACGGGTGAGTGCGTTGGCCGCCGTCAACGGTGTGTTGCTCACGATAGCGCGGCGCGCCGAGGTGCTGGGTGCCGTGGTGGTCCTGGCCATCGTGTTCATCTTTATCGTGCCGCTGCCCACCTGGCTGGTGGATATCCTGATTGCGCTGAACATCTGTATTTCCTGCCTGTTGATCGTGCTGGCGCTCTACCTGCCCGGGCCGTTGGCGTTTTCTTCTTTCCCTTCGATTCTGCTGCTGACCACCATGTTTCGCCTGGCGCTGTCGATTGCGACCACGCGCCTTATTCTGCTGGAGCAGGACGCCGGTGATATCGTCGAGGCCTTCGGCAATTTTGTGGTCGGGGGCAACCTCGCGGTGGGGATGGTGATCTTCCTGATCCTGACCCTGGTCAATTTCCTGGTGATCACCAAGGGCTCGGAGCGGGTCGCCGAAGTGGCGGCGCGTTTCAGCCTGGATGCGATGCCGGGCAAGCAGATGTCCATCGACAGCGACCTGCGCGCCGGGTTGATCGACGGTGTGCAAGCGCGGGACAAGCGTGAGCAGTTGTCGCGTGAAAGCCAGTTGTTCGGGGCCATGGACGGCGCCATGAAGTTCGTCAAGGGCGATGCCATTGCCGGTTTGATCATCGTGGTGGTCAACCTGTTGGGCGGTTTCTCCACTGGCATGTTCCAGCATGGTTTGAGCGCCGGTGAGTCCATGGCGCTGTATTCGGTGCTGACCATCGGTGACGGCCTGATTGCACAGATACCCGCGCTGCTGATCTCCCTGACCGCCGGCATGATCATCACCCGCGTGGCGCCGGACGGGCGCAAAGGCATCAGTAACATGGGGGCGGAAATTGCCCGGCAAATGACCAGCGAACCCAAGAGCTGGATGATTGCCTCGGTGGGGATGCTCGCGTTTGCGGCCGTGCCTGGCATGCCGACAATGGTGTTCATTTTTATTTCCATGATGACCGGAGGACTGGGTTACTACCTGGCCCGGCAGCGTGAGCGCCAGGAGCGTCCGTCAGCCGAAGCCCCTGCTGCGGTGCGGCCGGAGGAGAACGGTGAAGAAGACCTGCGTGGGTTTGATCCGTCGCGGCCGTACGTGTTGCAGTTTCATCCTTCTGTGTATGCAACGCCTCAGGTCATTGAGATCGTCCAGAAAATCCGCCAGGCGCGGAATACGCTGGTAGCCAATATCGGCTTGACGTTGCCACCGTTTGAAGCTGAGTTCATCGAGTTGCTGGCGCCGGACGAGATACGTTTTTGCGTCCATGAGGTACCGGTGATGCAAGCCACCTTGAGCGACCGCATCGCCGTAGCGCACGACGCGTTGGCGTCACCGCCGGACGATGCCGTGCACGGGCTGCCTGAGCGCGATGAGGAAGGCTGGCTATGGCTGACGCCCGAACATCCCTTGCTTGACGATCCGCAGGTGGAGCGCTTCACCGCGCAAAGCCTGATCGTCGAGCGAATGACACGCGCGATGATGCTCAGCGGGCCGCGTTTTCTCGGGATACAGGAGAGCAAGGCCATTCTCAGTTGGCTGGAGCACAGCCAGCCGGAACTGGTGCAGGAGCTGCAGCGGATCATGCCGCTTTCGCGGTTTTCGGCGGTGCTGCAGCGCTTGGCCGGTGAAGGGGTGCCGTTGCGTGCCGTACGCTTGATTGTCGAGTCGTTGATCGAGTACGGCCAGCATGAGCGCGAGCCGGAGGCATTGGCTGATTACGCGCGCATCGCGCTCAAATCACAGATCTACCACCAGTACAGCGAGGCCGATGGACTGCATGCCTGGCTGCTCTCGCCGCAAACCGAAAATATCTTGCGTGATGCCTTGCGCCAGACCCAGACCGGGGTGTTCTTTGCCCTCGATACTGATCACAGCGCGGCGTTGGTCAACTTGCTCAACCAGGCGTTCACCGCGCGTCCCAAAAGCAAGAGCGTGATATTGGTTGCGCAGGATCTGCGCAGTCCCTTGCGCACCTTATTGATGGACGAGTTCAACCATGTGCCGGTGTTGTCCTTTGCAGAGCTTGGGAGTCATTCCAAGGTTAAGGTGCTGGGGCGTTTTGACGTGGGCCAGGATGAGTTGATGCGCGGAGCCATGGCATGAGCGTAGTGCTGCCCACCGCGCAGGGGAGGGTGCGCTGATGTTCGAGCTTCGAGTACTCGATGGCCTGCACCAGGGCGCGGCGTTGCCCTTGTTTGGCGAACAATGGAGCCTGGGGGCCAGTGCGGACGCCGATCTTCTCTTGAAGGACCCAGGTATCGCCGAGCATCACGCGAGCCTGCGGTTGGCCGTAGGACGCTGGTCGGTACAGGCTGAAGCGGGGCTACTGCAAGACAGTAACGGTCTTATGTTGGCCCAGATCAGCGACCTGGCGCTCAATACGCCTTTTTTCATTGGCCCTGTGCGCCTGTGTGTCATGTTGGCCGATCAGCCCTGGCCACAATCCCCGGCCGCCGAGCGTGCGGGGCCAGCTCCCGTCTCCGTGAAGCACGCGCCGTTGGCGCCGGTGTTGTCCTCCATTTCGATGCTGCAACAAAAGCGCATTATCAGTCTTGTGCTGGTGTGTGCCGTGATCATCGTGGGGGCCGGCATTGCCTTTACCGGTGAGCGCCAAGCCCAGGCGTCGCTGATGCCCGTGGTGATTAAAAGGCCTGGATTGGACTCACCCTTCGAGGTGCGCCAGCAGTTGTTGAAGATGCTCGGCGAGCGCGAGTTGGTCCAGCGTGTCAGCTTGCAGGTGATCAATGAACAGGTTGCCCTCAATGGCGAAGTCTCCCAGGAGGAAGTGGACTTGGTCGCGCGCATGCTCGACCGTTTTGCCGAGCGGTTCGACACGACTGTGCCGGTAATCAGTCGGGTCCGGGTCCGCGACGGCGCGCTGCCGTTCAAGATCTTGCAGATCGTTGGCGGAGCGAACGGCCACGTCGTACTCGAGGAGGGCACGCGACTGTTTGTGGGCGACGAAGTGGATGGCCTGCGTTTGGTCTTGATCGATAACGGCAAAGTGATTTTTGATGGCGCACATCGGTATGAGGTGCGCTGGTGACCCCCGCACTGCAAGAGCGCCTTGAGGCCTGGCAACGCAAGCAGTCACAGGCGTTGATCGCCTTCGCGCCGGTTACGGCACGTGGTCGTATCCAGCGGGTGAGTGGCATGTTGCTGCAATGCCGGCTGCCGCAGGCACGTATCGGTGATCTGTGTCGAGTCGAAAAAAATCCCGGCGATGACATGCTGGCCGAAATCATCGGGTTTGATCAGCAGGATGCGGTGCTCAGCGCGCTGGGCAATCTGGAGGGCGTGCGTGTCGGTGCCAGTGTGGAGCGCCTGGGGGTGCCACACCGGGTGCAGGTCAGTGACGAGCTGTTGGGGCAGGTATTGGATGGGTTTGGGCGTCCGATTGCGGGCGACGGTCCCAGTGCGTTCGCCGACGCGCAGGCATCCGATGCGACCCCAGTGCTGTGCGAGGCGCCTTTACCCACGGAGCGACCACGAATCAACCGCGCGTTGGCCACCGGGGTCCGTTCGATTGATGGCCTGATCACGTTGGGCGAAGGCCAGCGCGTCGGGCTGTTTGCCGGCGCCGGCTGCGGCAAGACCACCTTGCTGGCCGAGATTGCGCGTAACGTGGAGTGCGATGTGATCGTGTTCGGCTTGATTGGTGAGCGGGGCCGGGAGTTACGCGAGTTTCTTGATCACGAACTGGATGATCAGCTGCGTGCCAAAGCCGTGCTGGTATGCGCCACCTCCGATCGCTCCAGCATGGAACGGGCGCGCGCCGCGTTCACGGCAACGGCCTTGGCCGAAGGTTTCCGGCGCAAGGGCCAGCGAGTGTTGTTGCTGATCGACTCCTTGACCCGTTTTGCCCGGGCCCAGCGCGAAATCGGCCTGGCCGCCGGTGAGCCGCTGGGGCGCGGCGGCTTGCCGCCTTCGGTCTACAGCCTGTTGCCGCGCTTGGTGGAACGTGCCGGATTGACGCGTGAAGGCGTAATCACGGCGATCTATACGGTGCTGATCGAGCAGGACTCGATGAACGACCCGGTGGCCGATGAAGTGCGTTCGCTGCTTGACGGGCATATCGTACTGTCGCGCAAGCTGGCCGAGCGTGGGCACTACCCGGCCGTGGATGTGCTGGCGAGCCTTTCACGGATCTTGAGCAACGTCGCGCGATCGGCCGATATCCAGGCGGGTACCGCGTTGCGACGTTTGTTGTCGGCGTATCAGCAGATCGAGCTGATGCTCAAGCTGGGGGAGTATCAGCCTGGCAGCGATGCCTTGACCGACCTGGCGGTGGACAGCCGCCAGGCGGTCGATGGTTTCCTGCGCCAGGACTTGCGTGAGCCGTCACCGATGCTGGCGACGCTGGACCAGCTCAAGACGCTGACCGCCCATGTCCCATTCTGAAGAACTACTGGGGGAGATCGAGACCCTGCGGCGTTTGCGTCGGCATCGAGCGGACCGTGCCGAGCGCGCCCTGCGCGAGGTCAAGCGCGCCCAGCAGGCGCTGGTCGCCCATATCCAGCTGGCCGAGCAAGCGCTGGACAAAGCCCGGCAGGAAGAAATCCGACAAAGTGCCCAACTGCTCGATCAGTACCAGGGCCAGGTCCTGAGCCTGCAAGCGCTCAAGTCCTGGGGGGCACAGGAGCGCTCGTTATCGGCCAGTACCCAGCGAGACCAGGGGCAGCTGGAGGCGTTGCAACGCCAGCAGGTGGAAAAACAGGCCCAGGTGGGCAGTGCCCAAAAGCAGGCTACCGAATGCCTGCGACAGGTGGAAAAACTTCAGGAGTTGTCCCTGATGCTGGCTGAGGAGCCCACATGACTGAGGTTTCAAACAAACCCACTGAACGTGCACGCTTGCGTGAGCTGCACGAGGAGCGCGAGCCGGGCGCCCTGGGCCAAGTGCCTTGGGAGCAGGGACGATTGTTCGCGCAGCTGTTTACCCTTGGCGATGAAGGCGCGGGCGCGCAGTCCTTTGCGTCGGGAGAGATGGCTTCGGCCGGTATCGCGATGATCGAGGCGCTCGCCGAGCAACTGGCGCCGCGCGTGCTGGCAGGTGCTCAGTGGCCGCTTCACGCGGTGTTGTACCTGCCGCGGCTGGGGCGAATCAACAGCGTTGTGCGGCGTGAGCAAGGTACGTGGTCCATCGACCTGGATGCCGAACTCGAGGCGACGTCGCGCTGGCTCAGCGGCGTGCGGCAACCGTGCCAGGAGCGATTGGCCGCGGCGCTGGGGCAGTCGGTCAGTCTGCATCTGCCTGTCTTCGGCTCGGCATGATGATGCCGCCGCTGACAGTACCCCTGGTTAGAGAAGACAGGGTAGCAGCGCTTCGTCGACTGGGACGCGGCTTGCGCCTGCCATTCAGTGTGGCCGGACAGAAAGGCGAGTTGCGTCTGGAACCCGGCCGTGAACCGGCAGGTGCGCAGGTGTTGTGTTTCGAAACGGCATGCGGTGTGTTGGCGTTGGCAGAGGCCGGACCATTGCTCAGCCTGATGGGGGAATGCCCGGTCACCTTGGCCCAGGCCGGCAACGATCCGGATTCCTGGTTCTGGGCGTTATTCCAGCACTATCTGAGCCCCGAGGTGCGAACCCTGTTCGGTTATTTTCGCCTGCTGCAGACCGATTGCCCTGCGGGGTTCGGTTGCCGAGTCAGTGTGAGTCTGGATGCCTCACGGGTCGTGGGTTATGTGTGGCTGACGCCCGAAAGCCTCCTGATGTTGAGCGAGGCCGCACCCTGGCGCTCCATCGCCGCTCCCCTGCCGGCGAAATTTCAATTGGCAATTGCCGTAACCCTGGGACACCTGCGACTGACGATTGCGCAGGCATTCAGCCTGCGCCCGGGTGATGTGCTGGTGTTGGAGGCGGCGCTTTTCCAGGTGCAGGGTCGCGGTCATGTGCAAGTTGGCAGGCGTCGGCTGCATGGCGACATTGACGATGAAACCGGCACGGCGTGCCTGACCCTTACTTCTATCGAGGAAACGTTTGTGGACGAGCATTTTACGGCGCCCGATTACTCGGAGCCTGTGGAGGATGAGCCCGTGGTCGATGTATTCGGACACGAGCCGTTCGACGAGTTGAGCATGGCGCTCACGGTTCGCTGTGGAACACTGAACCTTACCCTGGGCGAGTTACGCAACCTGGGGCCTGGCTCGGTACTGGGCATCACGGGCTACGCGCCTGGCGTGGCCGGTCTTTATTACGGCGACCGGCCGATTGGCCAGGGGCAGTTGGTTGAAGTCGACGGCCGCCTGGGGTTGCAGGTGTCCCGCGTGTTGTTCGGTCGATGATGCTTCAGGGGCTTGATCCCCTCGTACTCGCGATGTTTCTGGGGGCACTCTCGTTGATGCCCATGCTGTTGATCATCTGCACATCGTTCCTGAAAATTGTGATTGTGCTGATGATTACGCGTAATGCCATCGGTGTGCAGCAGGTGCCGCCCAGCATGGCCATCAATGGCATCGCGTTGGCGGCAACGCTGTTTATCATGGCGCCGGTGGGCTATGAAATCGCCGAGAGCATCAAGGTTTCGCCGCTTGACCTGAGCAATGTGCAAACGGTGTTGCAAACGGGGGGCGAAGCCATCATGCCGCTGCGCGCATTCATGCTGCGCAATGTCGACCCGGATGTGCTGACGCATCTGCTGGAGAACACTGCGCGTCTCTGGCCGGCGCAAATGGCCGAGGAGGTGCAGCGCGAAGACCTGATCCTGCTGATTCCTGCTTTTGTACTGTCGCAACTGCAGGCGGGGTTCGAGATCGGTTTCCTGATCTACATCCCGTTCATCGTGATCGACCTGATCGTCTCCAACCTGCTGCTGGCGCTGGGCATGCAAATGGTCTCGCCGATGACCATTTCCCTGCCGCTCAAACTGCTCCTGTTCGTACTGGTGTCCGGGTGGTCGCGGCTGCTCGACAGCCTGTTCCTTTCCTATCTCTGAGTGGCCTATGGAACCGATCGTGCTGTTCAAGCAGGGCATGTTGCTGGTGGTGGTGTTGTCGGCGCCGCCGCTGATTGTGGCCGTGGTGGTCGGCGTGCTGACCTCGCTGGTGCAGGCGCTGATGCAGGTGCAGGACCAGACGCTGCCCTTTGGCGTCAAGCTGGTAGCGGTGGGCGTCACGTTGATCATGACCGGTCGCTGGATTGGCGTGGAGTTGATTCAACTGATCAACCTGACCTTCGAAATGATCGGCCGCTCGGGCCAGAACTGAGGGCTTGCCTGTGCTGCTGTATCTTGAGTTCCTGCCCAGCCTGGTCGTTGGCATGGCGCGTATCTACCCCTGCGCCTTTCTGGTGGCCGCGTTTTGTTTTCAGCATATACGCGGCATGCCCAGGCATACGATTGTGATGGTCATGGCGCTGATACCCGCCCCCGGAATTCACGCGGCGCTGGAGGGGCTGGACTACTCGGCACTGATGCTCAGCGCTCTGGTGCTCAAGGAAATAGCCCTGGGGTTGCTGCTGGGAGTGCTGCTGTCGATGCCGTTCTGGATGTTCGAGTCGGTGGGGGCATTGCTGGATAACCAGCGCGGAGCCTTGGCCGGCGGGCAGCTTAATCCCTCACTGGGGCCGGACGCGACACCGGTCGGGCACTTGTTCAAGCAGTTGGCGATCTTTCTGTTGATGGTCACCCTGGGCTTGGGGGCGTTGACCCAAGTGATCTGGGACAGCTACCGCATATGGCCGCCCACGGCGTGGTTTCCGCTTCCGGCGGCCAATGGGATGAGCCTGTTTGTCGACCTGCTGGGTGACACCTTCACGCATATGATGCTCTACGCAGCGCCCTTCATCGCGGTCCTGCTGTTACTGGAGTTCGGCATTGCACTGCTGGGGGTCTACAGCCAACAGTTACAGGTGAGTACGCTGGCGCCACCGGTCAAGTGCCTGGCGGGCATCGGGATTCTATTGCTCTACTTCGCGCTGCTGCAGGACTTGATCGTCGGCAGGATGAGCCAACTGAGCGACCTTAAACACTCACTGGGACTGTTGTTCCGGGCGGCGATGCCATGAGTGACTCCGGCGAGAAAAAACACCCGGCGTCCGCCAAGAAACTGCGTGACCAACGCAAAAAAGGCCAGGTCGCTCAAAGCCAGGATGTGGGCAAGTTGTTGGTGCTCACGGCCATCAGCGAAATTGCATTATTCACCGCCGAGACGAGTTTGCAGCGTTTCCAGCAACTGATGGTGCTGCCGATGGCGCGCCTGACTCAGCCCTTTGTAAGAACGCTGGAAGAAGTGCTGTTGGAGGGCCTGCTGGTATTTTTCTCATTTGCCCTGCTGATGGTGGGGGTGGCAATCACGGTTAAGCTGATCAGCAGTTGGATGCAGTTCGGAATCTTATTTGCCCCAGAGACCTTGAAGCTCGATTTCAAACGCCTTAATCCGCTCAGCCAACTCAAGCAAATGTTCTCTGCCCAGTCGCTGATGAACCTGCTGATGAGCATCGCCAAAGCGTTTCTGCTGGGGTTGGTCGTTTACCTGGTGGTCTGGCCTTCCTTGGGAGCGCTGATCAACCTGGCGACCAGCGATCTGCAAAGCTACGTGTTGGCGCTGATCGCGCTGTTTCGCTATCTGCTGCATGCCTGCCTTGGGCTGTTACTGGTGCTGGCGCTGATCGACCTGGCGTTGCAGAAACATTTCTTCGCCAAGCGCATGCGCATGACCCAAGTCGAGGTCGTCAAAGAGTACAAGGACATGGAGGGCGATCCTCATGTGAAAGGCCAGCGCCGCTCGCTGGCTTATCAATTGGCGCAGGAGGAACCGAAGGTCAAGCTGCCCAAACTGGAGGAGGCGGACATGCTGGTGGTCAACCCGACGCACTTTGCCGTGGCCTTGTATTACCGCCCCGGTAAAACGCCGCTGCCTTTACTGGTGGATAAGGGGACTGACGCTGGCGCGCGTCGGTTGATTGCCCGTGCAAAAGCGGCTGACGTGCCCGTGATCCAGTGTGTGTGGCTCGCCAGGACGCTGTATACGAAAAAACGGGGTGCCAACATTCCCCGTGAAACCTTGCAGGCCGTGGCGTTGATCTACCGAACCTTGCGTGAGCTGGATGATGAAGCCAAGCGTGAGACCCTCCAATTGCCGGAACTTGACCAACGTTAGTCACCCCAAGCGGCAGTCGGCCAGGCACCTGCCTTGGGTGAGCGGCGGCGCCGCCCACCCGGCGTTCTCAACGTTCCAGCGACACCGTCTGATAATCCGCTCGCTCCCCGGCGGGGCCAGGCTCGACGCGCATCTGCGGCGGCCACCAGATCACCAGCTTGTCCTTGTTCGACTGTGGGCGAGAGCAGGAGTCGCCCTTGCAGGTCGGTGTACAGCCGGCGGCAAGCAGCGCTGCGCCGATCAGGGTGACGTAAAGCAAACGGTGTTTCATCGCACGGCCTTTTGGGGTGGAGTGATCAGGGAGGGGCGGTGCACGTCGAGGTGTTCATCCTTCGCCACCGGACGCATGGCGATAAACACCTCCGCTTCCTCTCCCGGCTTGAGCCAGGCATTTGGCCAGACGGCAACTGCCAGCGTCTGGGAATTGCTGCATTCCTTTTCATCGATACGCACATTGCGCATGAACTGGTTACGCACTACCACCACCGCTACGTTGTACTGCGGGCCGGCATACCACTGGCTGCGTTCGCTGTTCAGCGCCAGCAAATTGCGGGTGTTGCACAAGGTGCCCAGTTCCAGAGGCATCGGCGAGGTCTTGAAGCCTCTGGGGACTTCGCCGCTGACCAGGTGTGCCAGGGTGCTGGTGATATCGCTGCGGCTGATGATCGGTTGGTGCGGCGCCAGGCGTCTGGCCAAGGGCTCGAGCGCTGCCTGCAGCTCGACTTGATCGTCCGCCGGCAAGTAGCGCGAGGGGTCGGACTGATCGCCGATGACGCGCGGGGTAAGAATGAACAGCCGTTCGCGTCGGTTGTTCTGGCGTTCGGTCGAGGAGAACAGCGCCTTGCCCAGCAGCGGTATATCGCCCAGCAGCGGGACCTTGCGCTGTTTGTCGCTACTTTCCGTGACGTGGAACCCTCCGACGACCAGCGAGCGCTTTTCCGCCATGACGGCCTGGGTGCTGACCTTGCCTCGACGGACATCCGGGCCCAGGCGGTCCGGATTGGATTCGTCAAAGTTGCCGTCCTCGATATCCACCGCCAGATGGATCTGGTGCCCGCCGCGGCTGGTGATGACCCTGGGCACTACCTGAAAACTGGTACCCACGGTAATCGGTAGAATGGTCGCGTTCTCGCGACCGGCCGTCAGGTACTGGGTGCGGTTGAAATCGATGACCGCGGGCTGGTTTTCCAGGGTCAGGACCGAGGGGTTGGACACCATGGTTGCCAGCCCGCGGGATTCCAATGCGCGCACATCGGCGTAGAAACGGTCGCGGTGCTCGATCGACAATTGCGAAGAGGTGCCGGGCGCCATGTTGACGCCGCCACGGAAGCGACTGTTCTGGAAGCCCCACTTGATGCCGAATTCGTGCAATTGCGTGCGCTCGATATCGAGGATGATCGCATCGATTTCCACCAGCTTGCGCGCGACGTCGAGCTGGCTGATCAGTTCGCGGTACATGGCCTGGCGTTCCGGAACGTCATAAATCAGCACCGCATTGTTGCGCACATCGGCTTCTACGCGGATCCGGCTGGTGTTGACCTGTGCCCGAGGCGTGATCGCCATGCCGGTGTCGACAGGCGCGGTGCCGGCGTTTGTGCCCAGCATCTGCCCCAGCAGCGGGTTACCCAGGCGTGGAAAAGCGGGCATTACAGGTGCGGGCTGGGACTGTGCGGCGGAATGTTGTGCCAGCCCCGAGAGCGTCGAAGTTGAGCGTGGCTCCAGCAGGCCGCGCAGCATGGTGGCAACGCCTGGGAGGGTGATCTTTTCGCTGCGGTACTCTATTTGACGGTCCGCGGCGTTGGCGAACTTCAACGGGTAGGTCAGCACGCTTTGCTTTTCATCCGAGGAACGGCGCTGGGTACTGAAATGCTTGATCTGTTCGATATAGCGCCGCGGACCGGAAACCAGGACGACCCCGTCCTCGGGCAACTCGCCCCAGCCGAAGCGGCTGTCCAGCAGGCCGATATCGGTCAGTGCCTGCTTGAGGTCTGCAAGGGTTTCGGAAGAGACCTCCAGGCGTGCCGATTCTTGCTGGTCCAGGGTGCTGATATACAGGGTGTTGTTGTACAGGTACCACTGAAAGCGGTGCTCTACGCCCAGCCGATCGAGCATCGACTGCGGAGTATTGGCGCGTATCTTACCGTTGACGTTACCTTCCAGCAGACCCTCCACCTGCAGTTGCGTGCCAAAGGTCTGCGCAAAGTCTTCGAGCACTTCGCGCAAGGGTTTGTGTTCGGCTTCATAGGCGTAGGCGGTGTTTTTCCATTCGGGTGGGATGGCGGCGAAGCTGCCTGCCGTGGGCGCCAGCAACCAGGGCAGTATCAAGAGGCCGCGCCAGGGTGTTGGTCTGGACAGGTTTATGGGCAAGGGGCGGCACAAGCCACAATGCTTGTCAGTCTTGTTGTACATGTTGAGTTCTCTGTTTAGAGCGCCACCGAGCGTAGCGGCGAGGAGGGGCGTTTCAGGGCTGGAGCGGCCTGGCGCGTCACTGTTGCGCGCCAGATATCACGTTGATTCAGCAACGGTGTGACGCCATTGAACTCGAGACTCGCGTCCCGTCCGCCCCGCAGGCCGCGAACCCGCCATAGTTCGCCAGTGGCCGGAGCCTGGGCGCAAGTGTCCTGAAAATGGCTGAGGCTGAACTCCCTGGGAGGCATCCAACCTGCAATCAGCTCATTCAAATTACTGAACGCCGTCAAGCGCAGTTTTGAGCAGCATATGTTCCGCACGGACTTGCTCGTTATAAGCAAACAACGCCATGCGGTGGTTCTTGACCTGTTCAAAAAAAGCGACGTCCCCATCCAGGGTGCTCGGATCCTCTAAACGCTTATCCAGCCGCTCCGATTTAAGGGTGGCTTGTCTAAACAGGTGGTTTCTCTGGGCACCGAAAATTTCCATGGATATTTACTCAAGATGTGTGTGTGCTGTGTGGCATATGGATTGCCACCAGTTCCACCTGAGCCTGAATTTTTGACACGTCGGTCGCGAGAGGCTACGGACTTGACTGCGGTGCTTCACGTATCAACAGCATGTCACGCAGCAAATACCAGTCGATGTGAAAATCACCATCAGCCGTTTCCAACACCAGCGTCTGTTGCTTGATCCTTTCGTCAGGCCGCAGAGCCCATAGCGTGATGTCCAGGGCGATAAGGCAGTGTTCCAGGTCATTGCGCTCAGCTGGATGGCACAACAAGGTGGCCTGGACCACGGGCAGTTGATTGGCTGCCAGTTGCCTGACCAGCGCGGTGAGGCGTGCAGCGGGCGGAACGTCGTCCAACAAACAGCGAAACGCTTGGCTGGCGATTGCCGCCGCGTACCGTTCCAGTTGTTCGCACATACTGTTTCGCTGATGTTCCCATTGTGCCAGCACGAGGTTGGCTCGTTGCCAAAATGCTATGTGCGCCTGTTCCGCGAGAGCGTCACGGTGCTGCAAGGCCTCGCTGACCAATTGGTCGGCGTGTGCCTTGGCATGTTCCACCAGTTCGTTGGCTCGCGCACTCTGGTCAAGCATTTCGCGCTTTACCAGCACTTGAGTGGAGCCAGAGGCACCTTCGTATAATTCAATCTTGCGTCGTCTGAGCATGATCGCGCCTTGCTTTATGGGGTTCGGTAGTCTTCGTCAATGGGCGACGTGACCCGCCAGACCAGTGCTTTCCATAACGTATCCAGTCGCCCGTGTGTCTCGTGCAGAGCAGGGCGTTGTGCTTCCAGCTGCAATACGCGCTGTGGGGCAAATCGCAGCCGAAGACGCTGCCAAACGGCCGGGTCCACCCAAACCAGCATCAGGTGCAAGGGATCGGCATCGCTGGGTAGCAGGGCGTCGACCGTTATCGCTTTGGAAAGGCGCATGCACCATAAGTGCTGGGCTTCGCTCACAGCCCCATCGAAGGAGCTGTGACAAATATGTCCCAGTAGTGCCAGCATCTGCTGCAGTTGCTCGTTGGAGGCAAGCGCCAGTCGAAGAATCGTGAGATGAGGGGGAGGCGGCGGAGAAGGGGTGATGTTCAAGGCGATGCTTGCCCGAACATGCTCAGCGCGGCACAGGGCATCCACCCGGACCGATTTAGGTTCTTCCCACCCGTCATGCGCGTGGTTCCAAGGGTAAAACCACCAACGCGCCCATGCCAGTGGCTCACTCATTGGTTACCGCCTGCGTGCGCTGCCTGCGTCTGAACCAGAACACCGCAGCCAAGACGCTCATTACACCGGCGAGGAGGGCCAGTAGTGCAGTGACGCGCCAAAACATGAGGTCCTGCTCGGGAAGCAGGAACGGGCCGAAATAGCTCAGCCGTTGCTGCTCCTGATAAGCCGCTGCCGGAACAAAGATGACGGTCAGTTTTTGTGAGTTTTCGGTTGCGTTCGTCATGCCGGGGATGCTGCTGGCAACCATTCGGCGCACACGTGCCCGGATGCTATCAGGTTCAAGCCTAGGATCGTGTTTGATAAACACCGAAGCGGACGCGGGTTGGACGGGTTCGCCCGGTGCAACGCGTTCGGGCAGCACCACGTGGACCCGGGCGACGATAACGCCATCGATATTGGACAGGGTGGCCTCCAACTCTTGAGACAATGCGTAGATGTAGCGAGCGCGCTCCTCCATTGGTGTGGAAATAACGCCTTCTTTACGAAAGGTATCTCCCATTGTTGTGCGGGCCATCCGAGGAAGTCCCGCAGCTTCCAGCGTGCGAACGGCGCGACTGATGTCAGGTGCGTTGACACGAACAACGACACCGTCCTTGGCTGGAACCTTTTGCGCACGTATGTGCTTGTCTGCCAGCTCCGCGATGACCTCATTGGCTTCCTGTTCGGAAAGTTGGCGATGAAGTTCAACACTTTC
Source organism: Pseudomonas sp. FP597 (assembly GCF_030687435.1). Taxonomy (NCBI): domain Bacteria; kingdom Pseudomonadati; phylum Pseudomonadota; class Gammaproteobacteria; order Pseudomonadales; family Pseudomonadaceae; genus Pseudomonas; species Pseudomonas sp. FP597. The sequence continues at coordinate 854,113 of NZ_CP117432.1, forward strand.
AGAGCAGCCCGAGAGCCATAACACCAGCGATAAAACCAACCCCGTGGACAAAAAGCGAATCATGGTGACCTACTGCAAATTGCTGATTTTTTCGACGAGTTGTGCACCTTTTCCCACGCTCTTGACCAGCATTTGCGTCATCAGCATCGTGTTTGACAGGTGAGATGAATAGCTGAGTCGGTTTTTTTCGCTGAGTTCGGAGTTGAAGGCTTTCAGGCTTTTTTTCATTTCATCCGATGATTTGTCTAAATAGTTCAGGGCGGCAGCCGCGACACCACTCGATGCTGGCGCTGGGGTGATCGGCCTCGTGGAAGGCTCCAGCAGTGAAGCAAAGAAATTCGCGTCTTCGTGTCGGGAGGATGACGGGTTGTGATCATTGTGACGCGTAAGGCTGTCTGTATTTTCCTGCTGAAGTGGACGTTCTATTTTCATACAGGACCTCAGGCTGGAAATGGGGGGAGGCCGTCCTTGTCTATAAACAAGGACGGTTTTTCACTTAGCGTATGGCGTCGATGTTTTTTTTCTGTTCGCTGATCCTGAAGGCCTCAATACCTTCTTTCAGCGACTCACGAGCCTCCAACTTCCTCTCTTGCTTCAAGTCTTCGTTATTGTCACCGATACCACCGTAGTAGGATGGTGGAGTATATGGGCTGTAGCTAACTGGACCGGACATAGTGGCTCTCCGTTATTAGTGAGTTTTGACTTTTTGGCTTGGTGGATGCCTTGTTGCACACCGAAACATACGGCCTGCGCTAAAGGCCCCAAGCTCGTAGTTTGTGTGGTCGTGACGCTCGATGGAGTTCCATGTTTTGTAGAAGATCTGGATATTTAGTTTTTCCGTGGCAGTGGACCCAGTGGTATGCCCAGTTGTTTCATTCGGTAGTAAAGCGTTCTCTTGGCCATGCCCAATTCTTCTGCGGCTTCATCCACGCATCGAGCGTGACGACGCAATGACTCCTCAATCAATGTTTTTTCAAACTGTTGAAGGCGTGTTTTCAAATTCAATTGGGTGTCGGGGTGGGTTGTCACCGAGGCGGACGATAGCGGCGAAATCCCCAGGGCGAAACGTTTGGCCGTGGAGCGTAGCTCGCGAACGTTACCCATCCAGGGGTGGCAAAGCAGTTGTTGTATCAGCGCTCCGGAAGGGCGTGTGATGCTGCACTTGAAGTATTCGGCTTCCTCTCGAACCATATTCAGGAACAAGGGAATGATTCGTTCAGGACGGTTGCGCAGTGCGGGCAGATGAATGCTGACGACGTTCAGGCGAAAGTAAAGATCGCGTCTGAAAGCGCCTTGTTCGACCATGTCGTGCAACGATTGCTGGGCTGAGGCGATGACACGCATGTCTACGGGAATGAAGCGCGTCGAGCCTAGTCGCTCCACGCCTCGGGACTCCAGGACCCGCAGCAGCTTGGCCTGCAGGGTCAGGGGCATACTGTCGATTTCATCCAAATACAGGGTGCCCAGGTGCGCGGCTTCGATGAAGCCTGCCCGGGATTGTACGGCGCCGGTGTAAGCTCCGCTGTTCACACCAAAAAGTTGGCTTTCTGCGAGGCTGTCGGGGATCGCGGCGCAGTTTACGGCGACAAAGTGCCCGCGTCGGCCCGACAACCGATGAATCCGTTGCGCCAGGGTGTCTTTGCCCGTGCCGGTCTCGCCCATTAATAGAACGTCAATATTTCGTGTGGCGGTAGTATTTAGCATTACTTCAATATAAGGGTCTTCAGTGATTGCTATATCCGTTTGGTGTTCATGAGAATAAAAGGCCGACATAGCTACTGTTCCACAATCGCTTGAGGTTACGGGAGTCAGGAAGAGGCAGTAAAACGTATTTTTGAGTTCTTGTCATCGCGAATTGCATATCTAAAGTGGAAGAGTGTTGCACGAAAAATGAGTAGGATGCGTGAGTGAGATCTTTAATAGGATTTTTATTGTGGTTGTACTTTTTTATGTAGGAAAGTACTTAATGTTTTAGTCTTTATATGGACGTTGCTGCATTAAGCGGCGACGGACTGTAAAATCTACAGCCACAAAAAAGCCGATGCAGAGCATCGGCTTTTTGCTTGCGAACGAGGCCGTCAATAAAGCTTATACGTTAAAGCGGAAATGCATCACATCGCCATCTTTAACAATATATTCCTTACCTTCCAAGCGCCACTTACCGGCTTCCTTGGCACCTGCTTCACCCTTGAACTGGATAAAGTCGTTGTAGGCAATCACCTCGGCACGGATAAAGCCCTTTTCGAAGTCAGTGTGAATCACGCCCGCTGCCTGCGGTGCGGTGGCACCCACCTTGACGGTCCAGGCGCGGACTTCTTCGACACCGGCGGTGAAGTAGGTCTGCAGGTTGAGCATTTCGTAGCCGGCGCGGATCACGCGGTTCAGGCCAGGCTCTTCCAGGCCCAGGGCCTCGAGGAACATGTCTTTCTCTTCGCCGTCATCGAGCTCGGCGATTTCCGCTTCGATCTTGTTGCACACCGGAACCACGATGGCGCCTTCTTCGTCGGCGATGGCCTTGACCACATCCAGCAGCGGGTTGTTCTCGAAGCCGTCTTCAGCGACGTTGGCGATGTACATCACCGGCTTGGTGGTCAGCAGGTGGAAACCTTTGATCACGGCCTTCTCATCAGCGCCCATGTTCTTCATCAAGCTGCGCGCAGGCTTGCCTTCGGTGAAGTGAGCGATCAACTGCTCCAGCAGGCCCTTCTGGACCACTGCATCCTTGTCGCCGCCCTTGGCGTTACGCGCGACTTTCTGCAGTTGTTTCTCGCAGCTGTCGAGGTCGGCGAAGATCAGTTCCAGGTCGATGATTTCGATGTCGCGTTTCGGATCGACGCTGTTGGAGACGTGGATCACGTTCTCGTCTTCAAAGCAGCGGACCACGTGGGCGATGGCATCGGTTTCGCGAATGTTGGCCAGGAACTTGTTGCCCAGGCCTTCACCTTTCGAGGCGCCGGCGACCAGGCCTGCGATGTCGACGAACTCCATGGTGGTCGGCAGGATGCGCTTGGGGTTCACGATGGCCGCCAGTGCGTCAAGACGCGGGTCAGGCATCGGCACAATACCGCTGTTGGGTTCGATGGTGCAGAAGGGGAAGTTCTCCGCCGCAATACCGGACTTGGTCAAAGCGTTGAACAAGGTGGATTTGCCGACGTTGGGCAGGCCGACGATGCCGCAATTGAATCCCATGGTGTTTCCCCTCGGTAAGAGTCAGGCCTTCTGGCTGTGCAGGTTTTTCATCGCGCGGTTCCATTCACCGGCGAAGATATCCGGCAGCACGCCGAGGGCAAAGTCGATGCTGGCATCGAGTTTTTCCTGTTCGGCGCGTGGCGCACGACCCAGGACGAAATTTGAAACCATACTGGCAACGCCTGGGTGGCCAATGCCGAGCCGCAGGCGGTAGAAATTATTCTGATTACCCAGCTGCGCGATGATGTCGCGCAGGCCGTTGTGCCCACCGTGCCCGCCGCCCAGCTTGAGCTTGGCAACGCCGGGCGGCAGGTCCAGTTCGTCATGGGCCACCAGGATTTCTTCGGGTTTGATCCGGAAGAAGCCCGCAAGCGCCGCGACAGCCTGGCCGCTGCGGTTCATGTAGGTGGTGGGAATCAGCAGTCGAACATCCTGACCCTGGTGCGAGAAGCGCCCGGTCAGGCCAAAATACTTGCGATCGGCCGCCAGGTTTACGCCCTGGGCATGGGCGATACGCTCAACAAAAAGGGCCCCCGCGTTATGCCGGGTCTGTTCGTATTCGGCGCCTGGATTTCCCAGGCCAACGATCAGTTTAATGGCAGTCACGACAGGGGCCCTTCCTTTGGAGTTGTGGATAACATCGCCGACCTGGGTGCGGCGAAAGTGGATGACAGGAGCTCACTTATCCAGAGATAAACTTCGCGTTGTCGCCCGCTTTCTCGCTACGTTCCGGTCCGCGATGTTGCCTCAAGCTCCGGCAATACAGAGTGAATTACTCTGCAGCGCCTTCTTCAGCTTCCGGTGCAACGCGTGGAGCGTGTACGTTTGCAACAGCTTTGTCGTCACCGTGAGCCAGTGCAACGAACTCAACGCCTTTAGGGGCTTTGAGGTCGGACAGGTGAACGATTGCGCCGATTTCCAGAGCCGACAGGTCGACTTCGATGAACTCAGGCAGATCTTTCGGCAGGCAGGTCACTTCGATTTCGTTCAGGACGTGAGAGATCTCGCCGCCTTTCTTGACCGGAGCTTCTTCACCAACAAAGTGTACTGGAACGATAGCGGTCAGTTTCTGACCTGCTACGACGCGTACGAAGTCAGCGTGCAGTACGTGACCCTTGGACGGGTGACGTTGCAGGGCCTTGATGATGACGTTCTGCTTTTTGCCGCCAACGTTCAGTTCGATAACGTGGCTGTAGGCAGCATCGTTTTCGAGCAGTTTGGCAACTTCTTTAGCCAGCATGCTGATGGATTCAGGGGCTTTGTCGCCACCGTACACTACAGCTGGAACCAGGCTTGCGAGACGACGCAGGCGGCGGCTCGCACCTTTCCCCAGGTCGGAACGCAGTTCAGCATTCAAAGTAAAGTTGTTCATGTTGTATCTCCAAATTAACCACATTCGCCCCAGCGTTTGCGACCAGCGCTAAAGGCGATATGGGCAAAAAAGCCCCGCCCCAACAGAGTGCTGGGGCGGGGCGCTTTTCGTCAGGTTGATGTCGCTAAGGTTTGACCCTTAACGGAACATCGCGCTGATCGATTCTTCATTGCTGATACGGCGAACCGCTTCGGCAACGACCGGTGCGATATCCAGTTGACGGATACGCGCACAGGCTTGAGCTGCGGCGGACAACGGGATGGTGTTGGTCACCACCAGTTCGTCCAGCACGGAATTCTCGATGTTCTCGATCGCTCGGCCCGACAGCACAGGGTGTGTGCAGTAGGCGAAGACTTTAGCCGCACCGTGCTCTTTCAAGGCTTTAGCCGCGTGGCACAGGGTGCCGGCGGTGTCGACCATGTCATCAACCAGAATACAGGTACGCCCTTCGACATCACCGATGATATGCATCACTTCAGAGTGATTGGCTTTCTCGCGGCGTTTGTCGATGATCCCGAGATCCACGCCCAGGGATTTGGCAACGGCCCGTGCACGCACGACGCCACCAATGTCCGGGGACACGATCATCAGGTTTTCAAAGCGCTGATCTTCGATGTCGTCCACCAATACGGGGGAGCCGTAGATGTTATCTACCGGAATATCGAAGAACCCCTGGATTTGGTCAGCGTGCAGGTCAACCGTGAGAACACGGTCGATGCCTACCACGGTGAGCATGTCAGCCACGACTTTCGCGCTGATAGCTACACGTGCGGAACGCGGACGGCGATCCTGACGGGCATAACCAAAGTAAGGGATTACAGCTGTGATTCGAGTCGCTGAGGAGCGGCGGAAGGCATCAGCCATCACGACGAGTTCCATCAGGTTATCGTTGGTCGGAGCGCAGGTCGGCTGAATAATGAAGACGTCTTTACCGCGAACGTTTTCATTGATCTCGGCTGTAATTTCGCCGTCGGAGAATTTACCGACAGAGATGTCACCGAGAGGGATATGCAGCTGACGTACGACACGTCGAGCCAGATCGGGGTTGGCGTTCCCCGTAAAGACCATCATCTTGGACACGCGCAGTACCTAGAGGCTGAGGGTAACCTGGATGAGTATAGAAAATGGCAGGGGCGGCTGGATTCGAACCAACGCATGGCAGGATCAAAACCTGCTGCCTTACCGCTTGGCGACGCCCCTGTATCTGTTGCAACGAGTACCCAGTACTCGATTCCTTTTAGAGCAGATTTTGCAGCTTGCGATGCAACATCGAAACGTTGCTTCCTTTTGCTACAAACCCTGTAAGGGTCTCTGTAAGAAGGGCCGAGACTTTATCAGCTTCAGCTTTGCTTGGGAAGCCCCCAAACACACAACTTCCAGTTCCGGTTAATTTTGCTTCGGTAAATTTACCTAACAAATTCAAAGCGTTACGTACTTCTGGATAACGCCTTGCTACAACCGGTAAGCAGTCATTTCGACTGTTTCCCTTGGGAACGGGGCGCACTTTAATGGGAGAAGAGTTACGTGTCAACAACGGATCTGAAAAAATTTCTGCTGTACTTACAGATACTTGCGGGACAAGCACGACATACCACGGCTCTTCGGGGAATTCCGGGGACAGTTTCTCCCCGACGCCCTCGGCAAAAGCCGCGTGTCCGTGCACGAAAACCGGGACGTCGGCGCCCAGGGTAAGGCCAAGCGCGGCCAGGCGATCCTGGTCCCAGGCCAGTTGCCACAAGTGATTCAAGCCCAGCAATGTGGTCGCGGCATTCGAACTGCCACCACCGATCCCGCCCCCCATGGGCAGGATTTTATCGATCCAGATGTCGATGCCGAGCGGGCAGCCGGATTGTTCCTGGAGTTTTCTTGCCGCCCGCACGATCAGATTGCTGTCGTGGGGCACGCCTTCGAATTCGGTGTGCAACCGGATCACGCCATCGTCGCGCACGGCGAACGTCAGCTCATCGCCATAGTCGAGAAATTGAAACAGCGTCTGCAACTCGTGGTAGCCGTCTTCGCGGCGTCCGAGGATGTGCAGCATCAGGTTCAATTTGGCCGGGGAGGGCAGGGTCAGTGTTTCTACGCTCACGTCATTGCCCCAGCTTGCGCGGTTGCCAGTCCTTGATCACCAGCGTGACGTCCAGGTCGGTGCCATGCAGCTTGATGCGCTCAGGCAGCCAATAGCCGCTTTGCTGCACATAACTGAGGTATTCGACCTGCCAACCATCCTGTTCCAGGGTGGCCAGGCGGCTGTCGCCATTGAGGCTCAGGCGGCTCTTGCTGTCTGGTGCAGGCAGGCCGCGCACCCACCACACCAGGTGCGAGACGGGCAGTTTCCAGCCGATCTGTTCTTCCAGCAAGGCTTCCGGCGAAGTCGCTTCATAGCGGCCCTGATTGGCCACCTCCAGGCTGACTTGCCCCGGGCGACCGGTCAGGCGGGCCGCGCCACGGCCCAACGGGCCCGACAAGCGAATATCGTAGTAGTCCTGGCGTTGCAGCCAGAACAAGGTGCCGCTGCCGGAGTCCTTGGGGGCGCGAACCCCGACTTTGCCTTCGATCTGCCAGCCGTCGATGCTGGCGAGCTGATCCTTGTGCTGCTTCCATTGCGCCGGGTTGCCCTGGCCTTCAACGGATTCACGGCTGCCGATGCCCGCGCATCCGGCGAGCAGGGCGATAAGGCTGAATACTGCAATGTGGCGAAAGAACATAAGCTTAAAGAGTCTCGGAACCGGTCAGGCGCTTGATGGTGCCGCGCAGGATGGGGCTTTCGGGTTGTTCCTTGAGGAACTTCTCCCAGATTTGGCGTGCTTCGCGCTGCTTGCCATTGGCCCACAGCACTTCGCCCAGGTGAGCGGCGACCTCCTGGTCGGGGAAGCGTTCCAGCGCCTGGCGCAGCAAGCGTTCCGCTTCATCCAGGTTACCCAGGCGGTAATTCACCCAGCCCAGGCTGTCGAGCACGGCCGGGTCTTCGGGGTTGAGCTTGTGCGCCTGTTCGATCAGCACCTTGGCTTCGTCATAGCGCGTGGTGCGGTCGGACAGGGTATAGCCCAAGGCATTGAGCGCCATGGCGTTGTCCGGGTCGCGCTTGATGATCAGGCGCAGGTCTTTTTCCATCTGCGCCAGGTCATTGCGTTTTTCCGCCTGCATGGCGCGGGTGTACAGCAGGTTCAAATCGTCGGGGAATTGCAGCAAGGCTTGCTGCAGCAGTTTCCAGGCGCGCTCGCCCTGATTGTTGGCCGACAGGGTTTCGGCCTGGATCAGGTACAACTGGATTGCGTAATCCGGCTCGGCGTCGCGGGCCGCGGCCAGGCGTTTTTCGGCCTCGTCGGTGCGGCCGTTGCTCATCAGGATATCGGCCTGGCGCAACTGGGCCGGCAGATAGTCGTTGCCGGGGCCGACCTGAGCGTATTCGAGCAGCGCGGCCTGCGGGTCGTTGCGCTCTTCGGCGATACGGCCGAGGTTCAGGTGCGCCGAATCCACATGGCTTTCGCGTTCGATCAGCTCTTGCAGATAACCCTTGGCCTCATCCCAGGCCTTGGCCTCCAGGCACACCAGCGCCAGGGAATAACGCAGTTCGTCGTCGTCCGGGTACTGCTGGACCAGATTGGCGAACTGCACTTTGGCATCCTCCATGCGGTCCTGTTCGACCAGCATGCGCGCATAAGTCAGGCGCAGGCGCTTGTCGTCCGGGTACTTCTTGATGCTTTTTTCCAGCAGCGGAATCGCTTCCTTGCCGCGATTGAGGTTCTGCAGCAGGCGCGCGCGCAGCAGGATCGGTGCAACTTCGCCCTCTTCCGGCGGGTTCTGCTCCAGCAGCTTCAGGGCTGCTTCGGCTTCGTCATCCTGTTGCAGCAGCAGTGCCTTGCCGAAAATCAGCTGGCTGTTCTTCGGATGCTTTTGCAGCAGGCGGTCGAAACTCTTCATCAGCCCGTTGCGGGTGTCCTGGTCGGTGTCGGCGGCCGACAGCGCGAGGAAGTCGAAATGCGTGTCGCCCTTGCCCTGCAGGACCTTCTCCATATAAACCATGGAGTCGTCGTAACGCCCGGCCCGCGCCAGTTGAATGGCCGCCGCGCGCTGCGCTTCCAGATCGTCCGGCGCGTTCTTCGCCCAGATCAGCGAGGTGTCCAGCGCGGCCTGATCGGCGCCCAGGTATTCGGCGATGCGAAACGCCCGCTCGGAAATCCCCGGGTCCTGGGTGTTGATGGCCTGGGTCACGTAGTTGTCCAGCGCAATATCGAAGCGATTGCGCTGGCCGGCCAGTTCCGCACTCAGCAGGCTGAACACCGTTTCTTCAGTAAACGAGGAGTAAACCTTGGGCTTTTCAGGGGCGGGGGTGCTGTCTTCTACCGGCGGCGTACCGTCCGGCGACACGGGTGCCATGGCCTGGCAGCCGCTGAGAAAGACAAAAGCAAGGAGCAACGCGGAAGATCTATTCATATAGGAAGAGGACGACTAACCTGCGGTCGGATCATCATGACACAAGCCTTCGGCCAAACATAACCGAGACTCAGTGGATACCTTTTATAGGCACAAGGTATAGGGACAATAGACGACGGTGGTTGTTCTGAATCTATCGAAGTAGGACAATTGTCGGCTTCCCGACATCATCAGCGATATTGAATGGCCTTCCTCGCACTCGGTATTAACCACAAGACTGCCTCCGTAGACGTGCGCGAGCGCGTGGCGTTTACGCCAGAGCAGTTGGTTGAGGCCTTGCAGCAGCTCTGCCGGCTCACCGACAGCCGCGAAGCTGCGATCCTTTCAACCTGCAATCGCAGTGAGCTTTATATAGAGCAGGAACATCTTTCGCCGGATGTCGTGCTGCGTTGGCTGGCCGATTACCACCATTTGAGCCTCGATGACCTGCGCGCGAGCGCTTACGTGCATGAAGACGATGCGGCAGTTCGTCACATGATGCGTGTGGCCGCCGGTCTCGATTCGCTGGTACTTGGCGAGCCGCAGATCCTCGGCCAGATGAAATCCGCCTATGCCGTAGCGCGCGAGGCCGGTACCGTCGGCCCGCTGTTGGGGCGCCTGTTCCAGGCCACGTTCAATTCGGCCAAGCAGGTGCGCACTGACACTGCCATTGGTGAAAACCCGGTGTCCGTGGCGTTTGCCGCGGTGAGCCTGGCCAAACAGATTTTCAGCGACTTGCAGCGCAGCCAGGCCTTGCTGATCGGTGCCGGTGAAACCATCACCCTGGTTGCCCGCCATCTGCATGATCTGGGGGTCAAGCGCATCGTGGTCGCCAACCGCACCCTGGAGCGCGCGAGCATCCTGGCCGAACAGTTTGGCGCCCACGCCGTGCTGCTGGCGGATATCCCGGCCGAACTGGTGCGCAGCGATATCGTGATCAGCTCCACCGCCAGCCAGTTGCCTATCCTTGGCAAGGGCGCGGTGGAAAGCGCGTTGAAGCTGCGCAAACACAAACCGATCTTTATGGTGGATATCGCCGTTCCGCGGGATATCGAGCCCGAAGTCGGCGAGTTGGACGACGTTTACCTCTATAGCGTCGATGATTTGCACGAAGTGGTCGCCGAAAACCTCAAGAGCCGCCAGGGCGCTGCCCAGGCCGCCGAGGAGATGGTCAGTACCGGCGCCGAAGACTTCATGGTGCGCCTGCGTGAACTGGCGGCGGTGGATGTGCTCAAGGCGTATCGTCAACAGGGCGAACGCCTGCGTGACGAGGAGCTGATCAAGGCCCAGCGCTTGCTGGCCAACGGCAGCAGCGCCGAAGAAGTGCTGATGCAACTGGCCCGTGGCCTCACCAACAAGCTGCTGCATGCGCCCAGCGTACAATTAAAAAAGCTTACCGCCGAAGGCCGCCTCGATGCGCTGGCCATGGCCCAGGAACTCTTTGCCCTCGGTGAGGGCGCGTCAGAAAGCTCTTCGGATAAAAAACCGCAATGAAAGCGTCACTGCTCAATAAACTGGACGTGCTCCAGGACCGTTTCGAAGAACTGACCGCCTTGCTTGGCGACGGCGAAGTCATCTCCGATCAGGCCAAGTTCCGCGCCTATTCCAAGGAGTACGCGGAAGTTGAGCCTGTCGTGACCACCTACGGGCAATGGCTGAAAACCCACGCCGACCTTGAAGGCGCCCAGGCGCTGCTCAAGGACAGCGACCCGGACATGCGTGAAATGGCCGTGGAAGAAGTCCGCGAAGCCAAGGACAAGCTGATTGCGCTGGAAGGCGACCTGCAACGCATGCTGTTGCCCAAGGACCCCAACGACGGGCGCAACGTGTTCCTCGAAATCCGCGCCGGTACCGGTGGCGACGAGGCGGCGATTTTTTCCGGCGATCTGTTCCGCATGTATTCGCGCTATGCCGAGCGGCGTGGCTGGCGGGTGGAGATCCTGTCCGAGAACGAAGGCGAGCATGGCGGCTATAAAGAAGTCATCGCGCGGGTCGAAGGTGAGAACGTCTACGGCAAGCTGAAGTTCGAATCCGGCGCCCACCGCGTACAGCGAGTACCGGCGACCGAATCCCAAGGGCGTATCCACACCTCGGCGTGCACCGTGGCGGTGTTGCCCGAGCCGGACGAGCAGGAAGCTATCGAGATCAACCCGGCGGACCTGCGTGTCGACACCTACCGCTCGTCGGGCGCCGGTGGTCAGCACGTCAACAAGACCGACTCGGCGATCCGCATCACCCACTTGCCGTCGGGCATCGTGGTGGAATGCCAGGAAGAGCGTTCCCAGCACAAGAACCGTGCGCGGGCCATGTCCTGGTTGTCGGCCAAGCTCAACGACCAGCAGACCAGCGCCGCCGCCAATGCGATTGCCAGCGAGCGTAAATTGCTGGTGGGCTCGGGCGATCGTTCCGAGCGTATTCGTACCTACAACTTCGCCCAGGGCCGGGTCACCGACCACCGGGTCAACCTGACCCTGTACTCACTCGACGAAATTCTCGCCGGCGGTGTGGATGCGGTCATCGAGCCGTTGCTCGCCGAATACCAGGCCGATCAACTGGCAGCGATAGGTGAATAAATGACCATCATCGCCAGTCTGTTGCGCGCTGCGGACCTGCCGGACTCGCCCACCGCGCGCCTGGATGCCGAACTGTTGCTGGCCGCTGCCCTGGGCAAGTCGCGCAGCTATCTGCACACCTGGCCCGAAAAAATCGTCAGCAGTGAAGACGCGCTGACTTTCGCCGGCTACCTGCAACGCCGTCGCGCCGGTGAACCGGTGGCTTACATTCTCGGTCAGCAAGGTTTCTGGAAACTCGACCTGGAGGTCGCGCCGCACACGCTGATCCCGCGCCCGGACACCGAATTGCTGGTGGAGGCCGCGCTGGAGTTGTTGCCGGCCACGCCGACTCGAGTTCTCGACCTGGGCACCGGCAGCGGCGCCATCGCCCTGGCCTTGGCCAGCGAGCGCCCGGCCTGGCACGTCACCGCCGTCGATCGCGTGCTCGAAGCCGTGGCCTTGGCCGAACGCAATCGCCAGCGCCTGCACCTCCATAACGCCATGGTGCTGAACAGCCATTGGTTCAGCGCCCTGCAAGGTCATCGCTACGACCTGATCATCAGCAACCCGCCGTACATCGCCGAGAACGACCCGCACCTGGTGGCGGGCGACGTGCGTTTCGAGCCGGCCAGTGCGCTGGTGGCAGGCCGTGATGGTCTGGACGATCTGCGCTTGATCATCAACGAGGCCCCGGCGCACTTGAATGCCGGCGGTTGGTTGCTGCTCGAACACGGTTATGACCAGGCTGAGGCCGTGCGTGACCTGTTGCTGACCCAAGGTTTTGAGGATGTTCACAGCCGCATCGACCTGGGCGGTCACGAACGCATTACCCTGGGACGCCGCCCGTGCTGACCGATCAGGAGCTGTTGCGCTACAGCCGCCAGATACTGTTGCAGCATGTCGACATCGACGGCCAGTTGCGCCTGAAAAAGGCCCGCGCGTTGATCGTCGGCCTGGGTGGCCTGGGCGCGCCAGTGGCGCTGTATCTGGCGGCCGCCGGCGTGGGCGAGCTGCATTTGGCTGACTTCGATACCGTCGACCTGACCAACCTGCAACGCCAGATCATCCATGACACCGACAGTGTCGGGCAGACCAAGGTCGATTCGGCCATGCGCCGCCTGACAGCGATCAACCCTGATATCAGCCTGATTCCTCATCGCCGTGCACTGGATGCTGACTCCCTGGCGGCGGCCGTGGCGGCGGTGGACGTGGTGCTCGATTGCAGCGACAACTTCGCCACCCGCGAAGCGGTCAACGCCGCCTGTGTTGCGGGTGCCAAGCCGTTGATCAGCGGCGCGGCGATTCGCCTTGAGGGGCAATTGTCGGTGTTCGACCCGCGCCGCGCCGATAGCCCGTGCTACCACTGTTTATATGGGCATGGCAGCGACACCGAACTCACCTGCAGCGAAGCCGGCGTGGTCGGTCCGTTGGTGGGCCTGGTGGGTAGCCTGCAGGCGCTGGAGGCCTTGAAGTTGCTGGCCGGTTTCGGCGAACCGCTGGTGGGCCGCCTGTTGCTGATCGATGCCTTGACCACGCGGTTTCGCGAATTGCGCGTCAAACGTGACCCTGGCTGCAGTGTCTGCGGGACGCCACATGGTTAAGGACGCGCCGATCGGTGTGTTCGATTCCGGTGTCGGCGGTGTGTCGGTGCTCGATGAAATCCAGCGGCTACTGCCTCACGAATCGCTGTTGTATGTCGCCGATGGCGGGCATATCCCCTACGGCGAGAAAACCCCAGCCTTTATTCTTGAGCGCTCCCGGCGGGTTGCCGAGTTTTTCCGCGAAAAAGGCGCCAAGGCATTTGTGATCGCCTGCAACACGGCGACCGTCGCGGCGGTGGCCGACCTGCGCCAGGATTTCCCCGACTGGCCGCTGGTTGGAATGGAACCCGCCGTCAAGCCCGCCGCCGCCGCCACCCGCACTGGCGTCGTTGGGGTGCTGGCCACCACCGGCACCCTGCAAAGCGCCAAGTTCGCGGCCTTGCTCGACCGTTTCGCCACCGATGTGCGGGTGATCACCCAGCCGTGCCCCGGCCTGGTTGAATTGATTGAAACCGGCGACCTCACCAACCCTGCCTTGCGCACGCTGTTACAGGGTTACATCGACCCGCTGCTCAGCGCCGGCTGCGACACCATCATTCTCGGTTGCACCCACTATCCCTTCCTCAAGCCGCTCCTGGCGCAAATGCTGCCCTCCAGCATCACTCTCATCGACACCGGCGCCGCCGTGGCCCGCCAACTCAAGCGTTTGCTGGGGGAGCGCGACCTGTTGGCCGTCGCAAATCCAGCGCCTGCGCAGTTCTGGACCAGCGGGGATGTGTGTCATCTCAGAAATATCCTACCGACACTATGGAAACATCCCGGAGTTGTGCGAAGCTTTGGCTCGTGAAAATTTCGTGAAAATTCGCTGAACTTCTGGTTGTGAGTCAGCTTCTATAGCGAGATTGCCTGTAAAAAATCACACCTTTTCCGTTTTCAAAGGACTGTTTCTTATGAAGCGCTTGTTCTGTTTGGCCGCGTTTGCGGCCGTCGTGGTGGGACACTCGGTTTCGGCCCAGGCTGCCGGCCTGGAATTTGGCGTGGGAAGCACCAGCGACTCCACCATGACGTACCGGCTTGGCTTGACTTCAGACTGGGATAAAAGCTGGTGGCAGAGCGACGTGGGCCGTTTGACCGGCTATTGGAGCGGCGCCTACACCTACTGGGAGGGTGACGAGCGGGCCGGCGCCAGCAGCCTGTCCTTCTCGCCGGTCTTTGTATATGAGTTTGCCGGGCAGTCGGTCAAACCCTACATCGAGGCCGGGATCGGGGTGGCGGTGTTTTCCCGCACCAAACTGGAAGACAACAACATCGGCCAGGCCTTCCAGTTCGAAGACCGCTTGGGTTTCGGCCTGCGGTTTACTGGCGGACATGAAGTGGGCATTCGCGCCACGCATTACTCCAATGCCGGGATCAGCAGCAACAACGATGGCGTAGAGAGCTACTCGCTGCACTACACCATGCCGTTGTAATTCCTCAGAACACTGCAGGTCCCCTGTGGGAGAGGGCTTGCTCCCGATAGCGGAGGTTCAGTCACTGGATTGCTGGCTGAAACACCTATATCGGGAGCAAGCCCCCTCCCACATTTGATCTTCATCAGTCTTTAGATCAGCGGTAGGCCGTGGCGATTCCTTCGCGCTCGTCCAGGCACTCCGGCGCTCCCATCTCGAATTCCCGGCAAATCAGCGGCCGCCGTTCATAAATCGTGCACATCATCGTGTCTCGATCCAGCGCCGCGCACCAGCCGTCGTCCAGGCGCAGCATCACTTCGCCGCCCCAATCATCCGTGTCGATATAGCGCTCCGGCACGCCGGTGTCGGTGATCAGCATCACTTCCAGCTGGCAGCAGCAGGCCGCGCACGTTGAGCAGGTGACGGCGGGTTCGGTGATTTGGGTGTGGGGTATGGTGTTCATAGGCGCGCAGTGTAAGGCAAGCCAGGGATATGCGTATGAATGCTCTGACGGACGTCAGCGTGCCAGCCGATGAAGCCCGACGAATACCCCGGCCCACAGCACGGCCAGCAAGGCCATGGTCGGCCCCAGCCCGTAGCCGAACTCTACGCCAGCCAACTGGCTCCCGGCGTAATAGGACAACGGCCCGCCGACAGCGCCCAACAACGCCGCGCGCCACCAGGGCCTGGCGCTCCAGGCCAGACAATGGTGCAGCGTGGTCGCCAGCAACGCCCACAGCAACATCAACCAGAAAGGAATCAACGGCCCCGGTTCGCTGAAGTGGAAGACGCCCAGGCTGCGTAGCAGCGTATCCAACAGCGTGCCTGCCAGCGTGACGCCGATGATCAATACACCGTCCTCGGCGGCCGAACTTATCCACAGCAGGTGGATGATCAGCACGGCCACTGCGACCAGCAGCCATGGGCTGTCACCGCCGAGTACACAGGCAAACCAGCCGCACTGGAACAGCGCGGCATTGGCCAGGGTTTTAAGCACTGAAACGCCCCAGCAGCGGCGGGGTGATCGCCGAGGGCTTGGCCAGCAATAACTGCGCGGTGCCAATGGTGCGCTCCATGAAGCCGCCTTCGCAGTAGCACAGGTAGAACTCCCACAAGCGCAGGAAGTATTCGTCGTAGCCCAATTGGGCGAGGCGGCCGTGGGCGCGGCGAAAGTTCTCGTGCCACAGACGCAGGGTGCGTGCGTAGTGCAGGCCGAAGTCTTCCATGTGCAGCAGGTTCATGTCGGTGTCGCGGCTGACGATGTTCAACATGTTCTGCACACTGGGCAGGGCGCCGCCGGGGAAGATATAGCGCTGGATGAAGTCGACGTTGTTTTTGGCCTGTTCGAAGCGTTGCTCACGGATGGTGATGGCCTGCAGCAGCATCAGGCCGTCGCTCTTGAGCAGATGCGCGCATTGCTTGAAGTAGGTCGGCAGAAAGCGATGCCCCACCGCTTCGATCATCTCGATGGACACCAGCTTGTCGTACTGGCCGGTCAGATCGCGATAGTCCTGCAGCAACAGTGTGACCTTGCCCTGCAAGCCCAAGGCTTCGATGCGCCGTTCGGTGTAGGCGAATTGCTCCTTGGACAAGGTCGTGGTGGTGACCTTGCAGCCGTAATGCTGCG
Organism: Pseudomonas sp. FP597; assembly: GCF_030687435.1. NCBI lineage: Bacteria > Pseudomonadati > Pseudomonadota > Gammaproteobacteria > Pseudomonadales > Pseudomonadaceae > Pseudomonas > Pseudomonas sp. FP597. Next base: position 870,258 of record NZ_CP117432.1, read on the forward strand.
CCGCATACAGCGCCATGCTGCCCCAGCCGGTGCCGATTTCCAGCAGGTGGTCGGTGGGTTTGAGGGCGAGCTTCTGGCAGATGCGCTCCAGCTTGTTCAGTTGCGCTTGTTCCAGGGTGTCGTCGGCGTTCAAGAATTGCGCGGCCGAATACATCATCGTCGGGTCGAGGAATTCTTCGAACAGGTCGTTGCCCAGGTCGTAGTGGGCGGCGATGTTTTTCTGCGAGCCCTTGCGCGTGTTGCGGTTCAGCCAGTGCAGCCCTTGGGTGAGTGGCCGAGCCAGGCGCGCCAGGCCACCCTCCAACGCGTCGAGTACGTCGAGGTTGCTGACCATCACGCGGACCACGGCGGTCAGATCCGGACTGCTCCAGTACCCGTGGATAAACGCCTCGCCGGCGCCGATGGAACCGTTGGCCGCCACCAGCCCCCAGACTGCCGAATCGACGATCTGGATTTCTCCCAGCAACTGCGCTTCCCGTGCGCCGAAAACTTGCCGCTCGCCGTCCTCGATCACCACCAACTGCCCGTGGCGCAATTGGCTGAGTTGACGCAGCACACCTTTGCGCAGCAGCGCGGTGGTCATACTGTTGACGTTCAGGCGGTTGGCCTTGACCGATAAGCTAGGGGATTTCATGGCGGCGATCCTTGGTGTAACCGACGGCTGTGCGAGAGGCGCCATCGGCGGCCCGGTGGGAAAAAATCGGTGTGCGCTTGAGCAGCAGACGCAGGGCCTGCCAGTAAATCGCCAGGCAGGTCTTGGCGGTCATCCACGGGAAATGCCGCAAATAGCGATGCAGGCTGGCGCGATTCAATGCTTCTTTTTGCAGGCTCAGGGTGGCGTCGAAGACTTTCAGATCGCCCTGCCAGTCGGCCATGTGCACGCCAAGTCGCGCAGCGGGCGGGCTGAAACTCATGCGGTATTCCAGGTCGCGGGGTAAAAATGGCGACACATGAAAAGCCTTGGCCACGGCGAAGTGTTGGTGCTCGTCGGCGCCCGAGGCTTGGGCCGGCAGCACATAGTGGTAGCGCTCGCGCCATGGGGTGTTGGTCACTTCACACAGGATCGCGGCCAGTTGCCCATCGGCCTCGAAGCAGTAGAAGAAACTCACCGGATTAAAAGCCAGGCCCCAACTGCGGGCCTGGGTCAGCAGGCAGATAACGCCCTGGGGTGTATGGCCCAGGGCCTTGCCGACTTCCTGGCGCACGGCATCGCTCAAACTCATGCCATGGCGCGTCAATTCACGCAGGTAATCCTGCTGGCGAAAGCCGAAAGGCGCGAACAGGCTGCGTCCGGCCAGCGGGGACAGCCCAAGCACGGCGTCTTCTTCGCTCAAATCCAGGTACAGCAGGCCGATGCGGTAGCGAAAGGCGTGAGCCTTGGGCGCAAACCGACGATGGGCGATCCAGCCGCTGTACAAGGCGCTGTTCACAGGGCTTCCCCAAACGCCTGGGCCACGCGCAAGGCGCTGACTACGCCGTCTTCATGGAAACCGTTGGCCCAATACGCGCCGCAATAAAAGGTGTGTTGTGCGCCGGCCAATTCTTCCCAACGGCTTTGCGCGGCCACCGCCGCCAGGCTGTATTGCGGGTGGGCGTAGGTATAGCGCGCCAGGACTTTCAGCGGGTTGATCATCGCCGTCTGGTTGAGGCTGACGCAAAACGTGGTGGCGCTGTCGATGCCTTGCAGGATGTTCATGTCGTAGGTCACGGCCGCCTGGGTCTGCGTATGGCTGCCCAGTCGGTAATTCCAGCTGGCCCAGGCCAGTTTGCGGTCGGGCAACAGGCGGGTGTCGGTGTGCAGCACCACGTCGTTGTCGGCGTAGGGCAGGGCACCGAGGATTTCCTGTTCGGCCTGGCTCGGGTCGACGAGCAACGCCAGTGCCTGGTCGCTATGGCAGGCGAACACCACCTTGTCGAAGGCCTCGGTGCCGGCGGCGCTGTGGATAATCACGCCGTCGGCGTTGCGCTCCACCCGGTGTACGGGACAATTGAGGCGGATATGCTGGCGAAAGCTGCGTGTCAGCGGCTCGATATAGCGGGAGGAGCCACCTTCGATCACGCACCATTGCGGGCGGTTGTTCACCGACAGCAAACCGTGGTTCTTGAAAAAACGCACAAAAAACTGCAACGGGAAACCCAGCATGTCCGCCAGGGACATCGACCAGATCGCCGCGCCCATCGGCACGATGTAATGCCGCACAAACCGCTCGCCGTAACCGCCGACGGCGAGGTAGTCGCCCAGGGTCATCTCGGCGTTGATGCGTTGCTCCTGCAAGTCCCTTGGCGCCTCGCGGTTAAAACGTAGAATGTCGCGCAACATGCCCCAGAACCCTGGCGACAGAATATTGCGCCGCTGGGCGAACAGGCTGTTGAGGTTATTGCCGTTGTACTCGAACCGCGTGCTTTCGTCGCACACCGAAAAGCTCATCTCGGTGGGTTTGAATCGCACGCCAATCTGCCCCAGCAGGCGGATAAAGTTGGGGTAGGTCCAGTCGTTGAACACGATAAAACCGGTGTCCACCGCGTAGCTTTTGCCTTCCACCGTGACATTGACCGTATGGGTATGCCCGCCGATGCGGTCACCCGCTTCAAACAGCGTGATGTCGTGCTGGCGATCAAGCAGATAGGCGCTGGTAAGCCCGGCGATGCCGCTGCCGATGATGGCGATCTTCACAGGTCGTCCTTCTTCGGCGGCGGGCTGCGCAGCATGCGTTTGCCGATGATCAGTTGGGCGCGGTTGGGCAGTTTCGACAGCGGCCACAGGGTGGCGATGAACATCGCGGGGAAGGCGATTTCCAGCGGACGTTTCTCCAGCTTGGCGAAGATGTGCCGAGCGGCTTTGTCGGCCGGCCAGCTCAGGGGCATCGGGAAATCATTGCGCTCGGTCAGCGGGGTGTCGACAAAGCCTGGGCTGATCACGGTGACGTCGATGTTCTCCGGCGACAGGCTGATGCGCAGGGATTCGAACAGGTAGCGCAGGCCGGCCTTGGACGCGCCATAAGCTTCGGCGCGGGGCATCGGCAGGTAGGTCACCGCGCTGGCGACCCCCACCAAATGCGGGGTAAGCCCTGCGCGTAACAACGGCAGCGCCGCTTCGATGCAATAACTGCTGGCCAGCAGGTTGGTGCGCACCACATGCTCGATGATCGAGGCATCGAACTGCCGCGCATCCACGTATTCGCAGGTGCCGGCATTCAGGATCACCGTGTCCAGCGCGCCCCAGGCGGTCTGGATCTGCTCGCCGATTTCACGCACGGTCTGGCTGTTGGTCAAGTCGCCGGCTACCACCAGCACTTGGCCGGGGTAGCGTTGGGCGAGGGCTTCAAGCGGCTCCCGCGACCGCGAGCTCAGCGCCACATGGGCACCGCTGTCGAGCAATTCCACGGCCAGCGCGGCACCGATGCCACTGCTGGCGCCGGTCAGCCAATAACGGCGGGGCGACGTTGCGTTCATCCCATTCTCCTTTTCAGCCAACGGACGACCCGGCCCAATACCGGCAAATGTTCGTAGAGCAGGGCGCCCGCATCGAAGTAGTCGCGATGGTGGTACACCTTGTTGTCGCGCCACATCAGGTGCGAGCAGCCCTCCACCCGGATGACTTGGCCGTTGGCCAGGCGTGGGTGGCAAAAACTCATTTTCCAGCGCAGGTAGCCTTCGCCTTCGGCAACCTGATCGAAGCCATGAAAATCGAAACGTAGCTGTGTGACGTTGCTGTACAACGATTCGAAATAACCGTGCAGCGCGTTCAGGCCGTGTAACGCGTGCAGCGGGTCGGTGAACGCGATGTCCCGGCTGTACAGGCTGTCGAGCAGGCGCAGGTTGTGCTTGTCCAGCGTGGCGAAGGTGTGCGCGAAGCGCGGCAGGAAATCACTCATGCTCGGCCACCTCCTGGCGTGAAGGCAGGCTGCGGAAGGCGGCCAATGCGCGCTCGCGGGATTTTTTCAAGTCGACGATGGCGCGCGGGTAATCCGCCATGCCAAACAGCCCGCCGACCGCTTCGGGGTTGTGGACGTCCTTTTTATTCAACGCGGCCAGCTCCGGTAGCCAGTGCTTGATGAACACGCCGTCGCTGTCGAATTTTTCCGATTGGCTCAAGGGGCTGAAAATCCGGAAGTACGGCGCCGAATCGGTGCCGGTGGACGAACTCCACTGCCAGCCACCGTTGTTGGCCGCCAGATCGCCGTCGATCAGGTGGCGCATGAAAAAGCGCTCGCCTTCGCGCCAGTCGATCAGCAGGTTCTTGGTGAGGAACATCGCCACCACCATGCGCAGGCGGTTGTGCATCCAGCCGGTTTCCAGCAATTGGCGCATCGCGGCATCGATGATCGGCAGGCCGGTGCGCGCTTCTTGCCAGGCCGCCAGGTCCTTGGGCGCATGGCGCCAGGCCACGGCCTCGGTTTCGGGGCGGAACGCACGGTGGCGCGACACCCGCGGGTAGCCCACCAGAATGTGTTTGTAGAACTCGCGCCAGAGCAGTTCGTTGATCCAGGTGATAGTGCCGATGTCGCCGCTTTCGAACTCACCCTGGTTGCTTTGCAGCGCGGCATGCAGGCACTGGCGCGGCGAAACCACGCCGGCGGCGAGATACGCCGACAGCTGGCTGGTGCCGGGTTTGGCGGGGAAGTCGCGTTCGTCTTTGTAGTAGCTGATCTGCTGCTCGGCAAACGCGTCCAGGCGCCGCCGGGCTTCGTCTTCACCTGCGGGCCACAGCGCGCGCAGGCTGTCGCTCGGTGGTTCGAAGCCGTCGACGGTTTGCGGTACCGGGTCACTGTTGAAGGCTAGTTTTTGCTGGGCCTTGGGCGTGGCCACGATGCGCGGCAAGGCGCTGTGCAGGCGCGAATAACAGACCTTGCGGAACTGGCTGAACACCTGGAAATAGGTGCCGGTCTTGGTCAGCACGCTGCCCGGCTGGAAAAGCAGTTGGTCCAGATAGCGGTGGAAAGTCACGCCGCAGGCTTCCAATTGCTGGGCTACCGCCGCATCGCGACGGTTTTCGTGGATGCCGTATTCCTCGTTGACGTGCACCGACTTCACCGACAGTTCCCGGCACAGTTCGCTGACTACGGCGGGCACCTGCTGCCAGGTTGCAGCGCTGCGGATCAGCAGGGGAATGTTCAACTCGCCGAGGGCCAGGCTCAGTCGTTGCAGGTTGCGCAGCCAGAAATCCACTTTGCACGGCGCATCGTCATGGGCCCGCCACTGCTCGGGCGTGATCAGGTACACGGCCGCTACCGGGCCGCGCTGGCTCGCGGCGGCCAGGGCGGTGTTGTCGTGAAGGCGCAGGTCGGTGCGCAGCCAGATCAGATGCATTACAGGAGTCCACGCTGGATCAGTTGCTGGTGGGCCGCCAACGCATCTTCGGCGACGAACAATTGCGGGATGTCATGGGTTAACACGGCCAACTCGGTCTGGTGGATGCACACCGCGGGCCCGACCAGCACGGTTGGGCAGTCGATGCCGCCCAGCAGTTTGTTCAACGCCGGCAGGTTCAGGGCCTTGCTCGAATACAGCAGCACCGCGCGCGGTTGCAGGTGCTCCACCGCCAGGGCAAGTTCGCCGGCGGGCAATGGCCAGTCGAAGACTTCCACCGGGCAATCGGCGCTGCTGGCCAGCCAGGCGCTGAGCCACAGGTGCGGCTCCAGGGGCAGGTCGGACTGGTTGACCAGCAGCAATGGCGTGCCCTGCAATTGGCGATTGTTGTGGTAAATGCGCGCACCGAACTTGCTGCGCAGCCAGGACAGGAAAAACACCCGTTCCATTTGCGCTCCGAACTGGCCTTGCCAACGCTGTTCAAGCTCGTTGATCAACGGCAGCAGCAGTTGCTCGCAGAGGGTGCGCGGCGGATACAGCGCCATGGCCTGGTTGAAGGCGTCGTCGACCCGGCGCTCGGCCAGTTCGCTGATGGCGGTGACCAAGGTCTGGCGCAGCGCGTGCCATTCATTTTCGACGGCGTCTGGGCTGGCCTGGGCCGAGTCGATCAGGGCTCTGACCTGGCTGACCGGCACGCCACGGTTGAGCCAGGTGAGGATGGCATGGATACGTTGCACATGTTCGGCGCTGAACAGCCGATGGCCCTTGGGCGTGCGCTGCGGCACGACCAGGCCATAGCGGCGTTCCCATGCGCGCAGGGTCACGGCGTTGACGCCGGTCTGGCGCGCCACTTCACGGATCGGCAGCCAGCCATCCTGGAGGGCTTGGGCGATGTCTTCGCCGGGTTCGTCTTGCGGGGCAGGCTTCATGGTCTAGATCGCATTGCGCAGGCTGAGGTTTTCCGGGTGCGGCTGCAGGTACGCCTGCTGCGCGATGTAGCGGTCCGGGTGTTGGCGAAAGTGATGCTTGAGCAGCGTCAACGGCACCACCAGCGGCACGATACCGTGGCGGTACTGGCCGATCACGGTTTGCATTTCCTGCTTGTCGTCGGCGCTGATGGCTTGCTTGAGGTAGCCGCTGATGTGTTGCAGCACATTGGTGTGAGTGCCGCGTGTGGCGCACTTTGTAAGGCCGGTCATCAAGTCGCTGAAGTAGCAGGAGGCCAGTGCTTCAAGGTCGGTGCTTTTGTCCATGCCGCCCAATACGTGGCCGAGGCTTTTATAGTGCGCCGGGCTGTGGGCCATCAGCAGGTATTTGTAACGGGAATGAAAGGCCAGCAGGCGGTGACGGGTAAGTCCTTCTGCCAGCAACTGTTGCCAGCTGGCATACACGAACACGCGAGTGAGGAAATTTTCCCGCAGCACCGGGTCATTCAGCCGGCCGTCTTCTTCCACTGGCAGGTTGGGGTGGCGCGCGCAAAACGCCTGGGCATAGATGCCACGCCCACCGCCATCCACAGGGGCGCCGTTTTCGCGGTAGACCTTGACCCGCTCCAGGCCGCACGACGGCGACTTCTGCATGAAGATGTAACCGCACAGATCGGTGTGCTCAAGTGCCATCTGTTGGCCGTATTCATCCAGCGGCTGGGTGACGTTGAGTTCACGGTGCACGGTGCCGACCGCCTGCGGTTGGACGGGGTCGCCCACCAGGCGGATGGTTTCGCGAGGGATGCCCAGGCCGATGGCGACTTCGGGGCACAGTGGCACGAAGTCGAAATACTCGACGAGCGTCTGGCTGCACAACAGCGATTGTTTGTGCCCGCCATTGAACCGCACATTCTCACCCAGCAGGCAGGCGCTGATACCGATCTTGGGTTTTGCGGTGCTGGACATGGGCAAACCTCTGCAAAAATTCCTGTACAGGTTTAAGGGGCTGTACAACTAATTGCATCATAGGTTTGATGCTGTACAAGTCAAATTATTTGTACAGGTTTTTGCGGCCAGATTATTTCCAGCCCATTTTCCAGCAGTCGGGGTTTTGCAGGGTTTGCCACGCCATACGCTCAGTGCGAAGGGTCATGACAGCCTGCAGTTCGATTTCCAGTACCGTGTTTTCCTCGTCACGAAACAGTTCCGTGACGAGAAAGTGTTTTTCTTTGTTTTGCGGGGACGTGGCTGTCCATTTCGACAGCAGCAGCTTGGCCGGGTTGATGCGATTCATTGCAGGTGCTCGATCAAACGTCGCGCCGCTTCCTGGCCGCTGAGCCACGCGCCTTCGACTCGACCGGACAGGCACCAGTCGCCGCACACATACAGGCCCAGGTCGGCGTCGGCGAGTACGCCAAACTCATGGGCGTTGGCCGGTCGCGCATAGAGCCAGCGGTGCGCCAGGCTGAACGACGGCGCGGGCATGGCGCTGTGCAGCAGCTCGGCGAAAGCGCCGTGCAGGTGTTCGATCACGGCCTCCTTGGACAGGTCCAGGTGCGCCTTGCTCCAGGTGCTGGTGGCGTGCAGTACCCACGTGTCCAGAGCGGTGTCGCGTCCGGGCTTGCTGCGGTTGCGCGCCAGCCAGTCGAGCGGGCTGTCTTGCACGAAGCAGCCCTCCATGGGCGTTTCCAGCGGTTTGTCGAAGGCCAGCGCGATGGCCCAGGTGGGGTCCATTTTCACCCCGGCGGCGGCACTCGCCAGTTTCGGCGCGGCGGCCAGCAGCGTGGTGGCCTGCGGCGCCGGCGTGGCAATGACCACATGGCTGAAGGGCCCGTGATGCCCGCCGTCGGCATCGAGCAGGTTCCAATGTTGCGTGCCTTGGAATACGTCGGTGATGCGGCAGCCGAACTCGACCGGCAGGTCGTCGAGCAGGGCGCGGGTGATGGCGCTCATGCGCGGCGTGCCGACCCAGCGGATTTGCTCATCGGGAGAGGGTGTGAGTTGGCCGGATTTGAAATTGTACAGCTGGGGCTTCCATTGCTCGGCCCAGCCGTTGCTTTGCCAGCGTTGCACCTCGTTGACGAAGCGCCGGTCGCGGGCAGTGAAATATTGCGCGCCCATGTCGAGTGCGCCGGCATCACTGCGCTTGCTGGACATGCGGCCACCACTGCCGCGGCTTTTATCGAAAAGTTGTACGACGTGCCCGGCTTCTTGTAACGCTCGGGCGGCGGAGAGACCGGCGATGCCGGTACCGATGATCGCGATGGGGACAGTCATGGGAGGCCTCGTTTACCGTTGGGTACAGACTACGCCGACACCAATAGCTGTACAATATCGTTTTTTGGTATAAGTTTTTGCGTACCTGATCGTGTGGCGTGACCTATGGTTAAAGCTAAGGCTAAAACCAACGTTACGCCCGATTATTAAATTGATCCCTGCTTATTAAAATAGACCAGTGATCGGCGGCGAACGTTACATGAGGAGTGTCCCATGCATATTTTGCTGACCGGCGGTACCGGTTTGATCGGTCGCCAGCTCTGCCAACACTGGCTCGCCCAGGGCCATCGCCTGACGGTCTGGAGCCGCCGCCCCGAAACAGTCGCCAGGCTCTGCGGTGCCCAGGTGCTTGGCATCGGCGAGCTGCGCGAAGTGATCGGGACGGTGGATGCGGTGGTCAACCTCGCCGGCGCGCCGATTGCCGACCGCCCCTGGACGCACAAACGCAAGGCGTTGTTGTGGAGCAGCCGTATCGGGCTCACCGAAACCCTGTTGGCATGGCTGGAAGGCCTTGCACAGAAACCGGCGGTTTTGATCTCCGGTTCTGCGGTGGGTTGGTACGGCGACGGCGGCGAGCGTGAATTGACCGAAGCCAGCGGCCCGGTTCTGGACGATTTCCCCAGCCAGCTCTGCATCGCCTGGGAAGAAACCGCCCAGCGCGCCGAAGCCCTGGGGATGCGTGTGGTGATGGTGCGTACCGGCCTGGTGCTGGCGGCCGAGGGCGGCTTTTTGTCGCGGCTGTTGCTGCCGTTCAAACTGGCGCTGGGCGGGCCGATAGGCACGGGTCGGCAGTGGATGCCGTGGGTGCATATCAAGGATCAAATCGCCCTGATTGATTTTCTTCTGCACAAGGATGATGCCAGCGGTCCTTATAATGCCTGCGCGCCACACCCGGTGCGTAACCGCGAGTTCGCCAGGACCCTGGGCCAGGTGTTGCACCGCCCCGCGTTCATGCCCATGCCGGCGTTTGCGCTGAAGGTTGGCTTGGGGGAGTTGTCCGGTTTATTGCTGGGCGGGCAGAAGGCGGTGCCCGAGCGCTTGCTGGCCGCCGGTTTCACTTTCCAGTTCACTGAGTTGCGTGCGGCCTTGGACGACTTGTCCAGCCGCCTCTAGCCATAGGATGTTGCATGACGGATCACGCGTTGTTACTGGTCAACCTGGGTTCACCGGCGTCCACTTCGGTGGCCGATGTACGCAGCTACCTGAATCAGTTTTTGATGGACCCTTACGTGATTGACCTGCCATGGCCGGTGCGGCGCCTGCTGGTGTCGCTGATTCTGATCAAGCGCCCCGAGCAGTCGGCCCATGCCTATGCATCGATCTGGTGGGACGAGGGCTCGCCGCTGGTGGTGCTCAGTCGCCGCTTGCAACAGCAGATGACCACTCGATGGACCCAGGGGCCCGTGGAGTTGGCGATGCGTTACGGCGAGCCGTCGCTGGAAACCACGCTCACCCGCCTGGCCGCACAGGGTATTCAGAAAGTCACCTTGGCGCCGTTGTATCCGCAATTTGCCGACAGCACCGTGACCACGGTGATCGAAGAGGCGCGCCGCGTGGTGCAAGAGAAAAAACTGCCTGTGCAGTTCTCGATCCTGCAGCCGTTCTACGACCAGCCGGAATACCTCGATGCCCTGGCGGCGAGCGCACGGTCGTACGTCGAGCAGGATTACGATCATTTGCTGCTGAGTTTCCACGGCTTGCCCGAGCGCCATCTGACGAAGCTCGACCCGACCGGCCAGCATTGTTTCAAGGACGCCGACTGCTGCAAGAACGCCTCTGCCGAGGTGCTTGCCAAATGCTACCGGGCGCAATGCTTCAGCGTTGCGCGTGACGTTGCCAAGCGTCTGGGCTTGCCGGACGGTAAATGGTCGGTGGCCTTCCAATCGCGCCTGGGCCGTGCGAAGTGGATCGAACCCTACACCGAGGCGCGCCTGGACGCACTGGCTCGGCAAGGCGTGAAAAAGCTGCTGGTAATGTGCCCGGCGTTTGTTGCCGACTGCATCGAGACCCTGGAGGAAATCGGCGATCGTGGTCGTGAGCAGTTCCGTGAGGCGGGGGGCGAGGAGTTGGTGTTGGTGCCGTGCTTGAATGATGACCCGCAGTGGGCGGTGGCGCTCAATACGCTGTGTGAAAGAGCGCCTCTTTCACTGTAATTGAGCCTGGCGCCCCTCCCACATTTTTGATCCGTGTTACAGATTGAGGGTCAGGCTGACCGTGAAGTTGCGCGGTTCACCGGGGTTGACCCAGTAATTGCTGTAGGACCGCTCGTAGTATTTTTCATCAAACAGGTTGTTGAGGTTCAGGCCCACGGTCACGTTTTCGGTGGCCTTGTAATGAGCCAGTAAGTCCACGGTGTGGTAGGCCGGCAGTTCAAAGCTGCCGCCTGCTTCGCCCGAGCGGTCGCCCACATAGGTGAACGCCGCGCCCAGGTCTGAACCGCGCAACGCGCCATCCTGGAATTCATACACGCCCAACAGACTGCCGCTGCGCTTGGCCACGCCGAGGATGCGGCTGCCCGTTGGAATGGTTTTGTCCCCCTTGGTCACTTCGGCGTCGATGTAGGCGAAGGCGCCGATCACACGTACTGCGTCGGTGAGTTGCCCGGTCAGTTGCAGGTCAACGCCCTGGCTGCGCGCCTTGCCCATGGCACGGTTGGTGTTGGTGGCGGGATCCAGCGCCAGTACGTTTTCCTTTTCGATATGGAACGCGGCGAGGGTGGTGCTGAGGCGGTCGTCGAACAGCTCGCTCTTGATCCCCACCTCATAACCCACGCCTTCTTCGGGCTTGAAGGTGTTGCCGGTCGCGTCCAGGCCACTGTTGGGCTTGAACGAGGTCGAGGCATTGGCGAACACGCCGATTTCGGGCGTGAGCTGGTAAAGCAAGCCGGCGCGCTGGGTGAGGGCGTCGTGGGTTTGTCGGCTCTTGGCGTGGTTGCGGGTGAAATCGTCGGTGCTTTGTTCGAAATGCTCCAGGCGCGCGCCGACCATGCCACGCAGGCGCTCGGTGAAGACAATCTGGTCCTGCAGGTTCAGCGCGTGGCTTTTGGTCTGTTCGAAGAAGTCGGTGCCGGAGCGCGCGCCGTTGGGCTTGGGCTGGCCATAGACTGGGTTGTAGAGGTCAATGGGGTAGCTGCCCGCGATCGCGGTTACGCGTTCCTTCTTGCGGTAATCCTCGTATTCGGTACCCACCAGCAGTTCGTGCTGCCAACTGCCGATATCAAACAGGCCGCGCAGTTCCAGTTGCGTGATGCTGTCATGCCAGCCCGTGGAGCGTTCGCGGTAGCGGCGGTTGAGGGTGTGGCCGTCTGCGTTCAGTGCACGGTTTTCCGAAGCGTCGCCCCACAGGCTGCCCTGTTTGTAGTGGCTGGCCAGGCGCAGTTTCCAGGCGTCGTTAAGGTGATGTTCCAGCGTGGCCTGGATGCGGTTGTTGTGGTTGTCGATGTCGCCGTCGTTGGGTTCGCCAAGGAAGGTGGAGCGGGATACGCCGGGGGCGTCGACGATGCCGCGATCAAAGGTGGAGCTGTGGCGCACGAATTCGCTTTCCACCAGCAGGTGAGTGTCCGGGTCCAGTTGCCAACTGAACGAGGGCGCGACGAACACACGTTTGCTCTGCACGTGATCGCGGAAGCTGTGGTTGTCTTCCACGGCCAGGTTGACCCGTGACAGCACATTGCCCTCGGCGTCCAGCGGTGTGTTGACGTCGAGGGCGGTGCGATAGCGGTCCCAGCTACCGGCACTGGTTTGCAGGGTGGTGAAGGCTTGCGGCTGGGGCTTCTTGGTGACGATATTCACCGTGCCGCCCGGATCGCCACGCCCATACAGGCTGGCGGCGGGGCCTTTGAGCACTTCGATGCGCTCGATATTGGCCGCATCCGGCGTGCTCGGGTAGCCCCGGTTGGCGCTGAAACCGTCCTGGTAGAATTCCGAGGTGGTGAAGCCACGCACGCTGTATTCGTAGAGTGTCAGGCCGCCGAAGTTGTTTTGCTTGGACACGCCGCCGGCAAATTCCAGGGCGCGTTCTACATTGGTACTGCCCAGGTCCTTGAGTACCGTGGCGGGAATCACGCTGATGGATTGTGGGATATCGCGCAGAGCCGTGTCGGTTTTTGTCGCGCTGGCCGAGCGGGTGGCGCGGTAGCCGTTGACCGGGCCTGTCGCGGACTCATAAGCGTCGGAGGTGACGCTGATGGTATCGAGTTCCAGGGTGTTTTCTTCGGCGAAGGCGGGGTCCAGCAGCAAACCCAGGGCAAGGCCAGCCAAGGGGGCAATTCTTCGAGACGGCATGATAGAGCGTTCCAATGTCGATATTGAAACAATATAACATGTCTAATGAGAATGAATTGCCTTGAAATATCAGGTGCCCGCACAGGAGCACCTGGAACCGCGGCTTATTCCTCTTCTTTCACCGGTGCCGGCGGCGGACGCAGGCCGATTTCCGCTGACAATTTGATCTCTTTACCGTTGCGCATCACCAGGATCGCCACCTTGTCGCTTGGCTTGATCCGTGCCACCTGGTTCATTGATTTGCGTCCGTCGCCGGCCGGTTCGCCGTTGATGTTGAGGATCACATCCCCCAGTTGCAGACCGGCTTTCTGCGCCGGACCGTCGCGGAAGATCCCTGCGACCACGATGCCAGGACGCCCGGTCAGGCCAAACGACTCGGCCAATTCCTTGGTCAACGGCTGGACTTCGATCCCCAGCCAGCCGCGAATCACCTGGCCGTGCTCGATGATCGACTTCATCACCTCCATCGCCAGCTTCACCGGGATGGCAAAACCGATGCCCTGGGAGCCGCCTGACTTGGAAAAAATCGCCGTATTGATGCCGGTCAGGTTGCCATTGGCATCCACCAGCGCGCCGCCGGAGTTGCCGGGGTTGATCGCGGCGTCGGTCTGGATGAAATCTTCGTAGCTATTTAGCCCCAGCTGATTACGCCCGGTGGCGCTGATGATGCCCATGGTGACGGTCTGGCCCACGCCAAACGGGTTGCCGATGGCCAGCGCCACGTCACCTACCCGCAAGCCATCGGAGCGGCCGAGGGTAATGGATGGCAGGTTCTTCAAGTCGATTTTCAACACGGCCAGGTCGGTTTCCGGATCGCTGCCCACCACGCGGGCCAGGGTTTCGCGGCCGTCGCGCAGGGCCACCACGATCTGGTCGGCGCCGGTGGTTACGTGGTTGTTGGTGAGGATGTAGCCTTCAGGGCTCATGATCACGCCGGAACCCAGGCTGGACTCCATGCGTCGCTGCTTGGGACCGTTGTCGCCGAAATAGCGGCGGAACTGCGGGTCTTCAAACAACGGGTGCGCCGGTTTGTTGATAACTTTGGTGGTGTACAGGTTGACCACGGCCGGCGCGGCGATGACCACCGCATCCGCGTAGGTCACCGGGCCTTGTACCACCGTAGTGGTTTGCGGGGCCTGTTGCAGGTATACATCAAGGCTTGGTAAGCCCACCCACTGTGGGAAACGCTGAATAATCAGCATCGCGATCAGCACGCCAGCCAACAATGGCCATCCAAAAAAACGCAGTGCCTTGAGCATCAAGTAAGTCCTGACAGGTTGCAGGGGGCGGGAGAGCGCCCATAATGTCGCGCATTATACGAGGCTGCGAGCACCTCGGAACCGGATATTTAGGAGTCTTTTATGGCCGTCCCCCTGACCACCCTCGTTGAGGAAGCGGACCGCTACCTCGCCAGCGCAAAAATTGCCGATTATTGCCCCAATGGCCTGCAGGTCGAAGGTCGTCCGCAGGTGATGCGCATCGTCAGCGGCGTGACCGCAAGCCAGGCCCTGCTGGACGCCGCTGTCGAAGCCGAGGCCGATCTGATCCTGGTGCACCATGGCTATTTCTGGAAAGGCGAAAACCCCTGCATCACCGGCATGAAGCAACGCCGCCTGAAAACGTTGCTCAAGCACGACATCAGTTTGCTGGCCTACCACCTGCCGCTGGACCTGCACCCCGACGTCGGCAATAACGTGCAACTGGCCCGCCAATTGGATATCACCGTCGAAGGCCCGCTGGACCCAGGCAACCCCAAGATCGTCGGCCTGGTCGGCTCGCTCGCCGAGCCCCTGTCGCCGCGCGATTTTGCCCGCCGTGTACAGGACGTCATGGGGCGTGAGCCGCTGTTGATCGAAGGCAGCGAGATGATCCGCCGCGTCGGCTGGTGCACCGGCGGTGGCCAGGGTTATATCGACGACGCGATTGCCGCCGGCGTCGACCTGTTCCTCAGTGGTGAAGCCTCCGAGCAAACCTTCCACAGCGCCCGCGAAAATGACATCAGCTTTATCGCCGCCGGCCATCACGCTACCGAGCGCTACGGCGTGCAGGCGCTGGGCGATTACCTGGCGCGGCGCTTTGCCCTGGAGCATTTATTCATCGACTGCCCCAACCCGATCTAATTAACCCCAATCTGGGAGGGGGCTTGCCTGCATTGCAGGCCAAACTCAGGGGCATATTCATATACCGTTTCGATCTAGCCAGCTCCCTGAATAGAAGCAGGTGCTGTGCTAGCATGCCCCGCTCGAACACGGCCCGCTTGGCCGTCCATAAGATCGTTTTTCCGTGAGTAACCATGGTCGACAAACTGACGCATCTGAAACAGCTGGAGGCGGAAAGCATCCACATCATCCGCGAGGTCGCCGCCGAGTTCGACAACCCGGTGATGCTCTACTCGATCGGTAAAGACTCCGCCGTGATGCTGCATCTGGCACGCAAGGCCTTCTTCCCGGGCAAGTTGCCATTCCCGGTGATGCACGTCGACACCCGCTGGAAATTCCAGGAGATGTACAAGTTCCGCGACAAAATGGTCGAAGAGCTGGGCCTGGACCTGATAACCCACATCAACCCCGATGGCGTGGCGCAGAACATCAACCCGTTCACCCACGGCAGCGCCAAGCACACCGACATCATGAAGACCGAAGGCCTCAAGCAGGCCTTGGACAAGCATGGTTTCGACGCCGCCTTCGGCGGTGCCCGTCGCGATGAAGAGAAGTCCCGCGCCAAAGAGCGCGTGTACTCGTTCCGTGACAGCAAACACCGCTGGGACCCGAAGAACCAGCGCCCGGAGCTGTGGAACGTCTACAACGGCAACGTCAACAAGGGTGAGTCGATCCGTGTGTTCCCGCTGTCCAACTGGACAGAGCTGGACATCTGGCAGTACATCTACCTCGAAGGCATCCCGATTGTGCCGCTGTACTTTGCCGCCGAGCGCGATGTGATCGAGAAGAACGGCACGTTGATCATGATCGACGACGACCGCATCCTCGAACACCTGTCCGACGAAGACAAAGCCCGTATCGTCAAAAAGAAAGTACGTTTCCGCACCCTTGGCTGCTACCCATTGACGGGCGCGGTGGAGTCCGAAGCCGAGACGCTGACGGACATCATTCAGGAAATGCTCCTGACGCGAACTTCCGAGCGCCAGGGCCGTGTCATCGACCACGATGGCGCAGGCTCGATGGAAGATAAAAAACGTCAAGGCTATTTCTAAGGGGCTGTCATGTCGCACGTATCTGATTTGATCAGCGAGGACATCCTCGCCTACCTGGGCCAGCACGAGCGCAAAGAGATGTTGCGCTTTCTGACCTGCGGCAATGTCGACGACGGCAAGAGCACCCTGATCGGGCGCCTGCTGCACGACTCCAAGATGATCTACGAAGATCACCTGGAAGCCATCACCCGTGATTCGAAAAAATCCGGCACCACGGGCGATGATATCGACCTGGCGTTGCTGGTCGACGGCCTGCAGGCCGAGCGTGAGCAGGGCATTACCATTGATGTTGCCTACCGCTACTTCTCCACCGCCAAGCGCAAATTCATCATCGCCGACACCCCCGGCCATGAGCAGTACACCCGTAACATGGCCACCGGTGCGTCCACCTGTGACCTGGCGATCATCCTGATCGACGCCCGCTACGGCGTGCAGACCCAGACCCGTCGCCACAGCTATATCGCCTCGTTGCTGGGCATCAAGCACATCGTGATTGCCGTCAACAAGATGGACATCAATGGCTTCGACCAAAGCGTGTTCGAGTCGATCAAGGCCGATTACCTGAAGTTCGCCGAAGGCATCGCCTTCAAGCCGAGCACCATGGCGTTCGTGCCGATGTCGGCGCTCAAGGGCGACAACGTGGTGAACAAGAGCGAGCGTTCGCCTTGGTACACCGGCCAGTCGCTGATGGAGATCCTCGAAACCGTCGAGATCGCCAACGACCGCAACTACACCGACCTGCGTTTCCCAGTGCAGTACGTCAACCGTCCGAACCTGAACTTCCGTGGTTTTGCCGGCACCCTGGCCAGCGGCATCGTGCACAAGGGCGACGAAGTCGTGGTATTGCCGTCGGGCAAGAGCAGCCGCGTCAAATCCATCGTCACCTTCGACGGTGAGCTGGAGCACGCCGGCCCAGGCCAGGCCGTGACCCTGACCATGGAAGACGAGATCGACATCTCCCGTGGCGACCTGCTGGTACATGCCGACAACGTGCCGCAGGTGACCGACGCCTTTGACGCCATGCTGGTGTGGATGGCCGAAGAACCGATGTTGCCGGGCAAGAAATACGACATCAAGCGCGCCACCAGCTACGTGCCGGGCTCCATCACCAGCATCGTGCATCGCGTGGACGTGAACACCCTGGCCGAAGGTCCGGCGAGTTCGCTGCAGTTGAACGAGATCGGCCGGGTCAAGGTCAGCCTCGACGCCGCCATCGCCCTGGACGGTTATGACAGCAACCGCACCACCGGTGCGTTTATCGTCATCGACCGTTTGACCAATGGCACCGTGGCCGCCGGTATGATCATCGCGTCGCCAGTGTCCCATGGCAGTGCGGCGCATCACGGCCAGTTGGCCCATGTCGCCACCGAGGAGCGCGCCCAGCGTTTCGGTCAGCAGCCGGCCACCGTGTTGTTCAGTGGTTTGTCGGGTGCCGGCAAGAGCACCCTGGCCTATGCGGTTGAGCGCAAGCTGTTCGACATGGGCCGCGCGGTGTTCGTCCTGGATGGCCAGAACCTGCGTCACGACCTGAACAAAGGCTTGGCCCAGGACCGTGCCGGCCGCACCGAGAACTGGCGTCGTGCGGCTCACGTCGCGCGTCAGTTCAACGAAGCGGGCCTGCTGACCCTGGCCGCGTTCGTCGCCCCGGATGCCGAAGGCCGTGAGCAGGCCAAGGCGCTGATTGGTGCCGATCGTCTGCTGACCGTGTATGTGCAGGCGTCGCCGCTGGTGTGTGCCGAGCGTGATCCGCAAGGTCTGTACGCTGCCGGCGGGGATAACATTCCGGGTGAATCCTTCCCGTACGACGTGCCGTTGAATGCCGATCTGGTAATCGACACCCAGGCCCTGTCGCTGGAAGAAAGCGTCAAGCAAGTGCTGGAGCTGTTGCGTCAGCGCGGCGCGATCTAAAGCGCGCTGCAGTCAAATGTGGGAGGGGGCTTGCTCCCGATGGCGGTGTGTCAGTCAAAAGATGCAGTGACTGACACTCAGCAATCGGGGGCAAGCCCCCTCCCACATTTTGATCATCTTTTGTCTGGGAATTCGGTGTGAAGCTGATCCAGCAACGCATCCTTTGCTTCCCACAGCTGGTTGATCCAGCCCTGGAACGCCAACCGATACTCCCCATCCTGCTCATAGTTCTTGCCGATAAACTCAGCCGGAATCTGCACCTCTTCAAACTGCACCACCACGTCCTTCACCTTGCCGCAGAGCAAATCCCAATACCCTGGACGTCCGCCGGGGTAGTGAATGGTCACGTTCACCAGTGATTTGAGCTGCTCCCCCATGGCATCCAGCACAAACGCGATACCGCCGGCCTTTGGCTTGAGCAGATAACGGAACGGCGAGTTCTGTTGGGCGTGCTTACCCGGCGTAAACCGCGTGCCTTCGGCAAAGTTAAAGATGCCTACCGGGTTGTCGCGAAACTTCGCACAGGTCTTGCGCGTAGTTTCCAGGTCCTTGCCCTTCTTCTCCGGGTGCTTCTCCAGGTAGGCCTTGGTGTAGCGCTTCATGAACGGAAAGCCCAGCGCCCACCAGGCCAGGCCAATCACCGGGACCCAGATCAGCTCCTGCTTGAGAAAGAACTTCAGCGGGCGAATACGGCGGTTGAGCACGTATTGCAGCACCATGATGTCGACCCAGCTCTGGTGGTTGCTGGTCACCAGGTATGAGTGCTGATAGTCCAGGCCCTCAAGGCCTTTGAGGTGCCAGCGAGTGCGTTGCACCAGGTTCATCCAGCCTTTGTTGTTGGTCACCCAGGCTTCGTGAGTGTGATTCATCAGCCATTCGCTGAAGCGTTTGGCAAACGGCAGCGCCTTGAACAGCGCGACGATAAACAGGAACGAACACAACAGGATCGTGTTCAGCGCCAACAACAGCGATGCGATTACCCCGCGCACGGCGGCAGGTAGAAAATCCAGCATTTAGATATCCATAGGTCGGTTGGCGGCTTGGATCGCGGTCAGGGCGATGGTGTACACGATGTCGTCCACCTGCGCGCCGCGCGGCAGGTCGTTGACCGGTTTGCGCAGCCCCTGGAGCATCGGCCCCAGGCTTACGCAATCGGCGCTGCGTTGCACGGCTTTGTGGGTGGTGTTGCCGGTGTTCAGGTCGGGGAACACGAACACCGTGGCCTTGCCGGCGACCAGGCTGTTGGGGGCCAACTGCCGCGCCACATGTTCGTTGGCGGCGGCGTCATATTGCAGCGGGCCGTCGATCAGCAGCGAGCTTTGCTGTTCATGGGCGAGCAGGGTGGCTTCGCGGACTTTCTCCACTTCCTCGCCACTGGCCGAATCGCCGCTGGAATAGCTGATCATCGCCACGCGCGGGGTGATGCCGAACGCCGACGCCGAATCGGCGCTTTGCAGGGCGATTTCCGCGAGCTCCGCGGCGCTCGGGTGCGGGTTCATCACGCAGTCGCCATACACCAGCACCTGCTCGGGGAACAGCATGAAGAACACCGACGACACCAGCGTGCAGCCCGGCGCCGTTTTAATCAGTTGCAGGGCTGGGCGGATGGTATTGGCGGTGGAGTGGATAACCCCGGACACCAGACCGTCGACTTCATCCAGCGCGAGCATCATGGTGGCGATCACCACGGTGTCTTCCAGTTGCTGCTCGGCCATCGGCGCGTTGAGGCTCTTGCTCTTGCGCAGCGCCACCATTGGCTCGACATAGCGCTGGCGGATCAGGTCCGGGTCGAGGATTTCCAGGCCTTCAGGCAACTCGATGCCCTGAGCGCGGGCCACCGCTTGCACATCCTCGGGTTTGGCCAGCAGCACACAACGGGCAATGCCCCGGGCCTGGCAGATGGCGGCAGCCTGTACGGTCAGCGGTTCGCTGCCTTCGGGCAGTACGATGCGTTTGTTGGCGGCCTGGGCGCGCTGGATCAACTGATAGCGGAACACCGCCGGCGACAGGCGCATTTCCCGTGGCGTGCCGCACCGCTGGTGCAGCCAGCGCGCGTCGAGGTGGCTGGCGACGAAATCGGTGATGATCTCGGCCCGCTCGCGGTCGTCGATCGGGATTTCCTTGTTCAGGTTGTTGAGCAGATTGGCGGTCTCGTAGGAGCCGGTGCTCACCGACAGAACCGGCAACCCAGCCTGGAACGCGCCGCGGCACAGCTCCATGATGCGCGGGTCGGGCAGGGTATCGCTGGTCAGCAGCAGGCCGGCCAGGGGGACGCCGTTGATTGCGGCCAGGCTGACGGCGAGGATGATGTCGTCGCGGTCGCCGGGAGTTACCACCAGCACGCCGGGCTTGAGCAGCTCCACAGTGTTGCGCATGGTGCGCGCGCAGATGATGATTTTGGTCATGCGCCGGGTTTCATAGTCGCCGGCGTTGAGGATCTGCGCGCTCATCAGGTCGGCCACGTCGCGGGTGCGTGGCGCATTGAGTTCCGGTTGGTAGGGAATACAGCCGAGCAGGCGGAAATCCCCACTGCGCAACAGCGGCGAATGTTCTTTAAGGCGCGCCGAGAAGGCTTCCATGCTCTCTTCGGTGCGCACCTTGTTAAGGATCACGCCGAGGACTTTCGGATCTTTAGGGCCGCCGAACAGTTGCGCCTGCAATTCCACGCGGCCGGAGAGTTCGGTGAGCACTTCGTTTTCCGGCGCCGAGACCAGGATCACCTCGGCGTCCAGGCTCTTGGCCAAGTGCAGGTTGACCCGTGCCGCATAGCTGGCGCTGCGCGTCGGCACCATGCCTTCGACGATCAGCACATCCTTGCCCACCGCGGCCTGCTGATACAGCGTGATGATTTCTTCGAGCAATTCGTCGAGCTGGCCGTCGCCGAGCATCCGCTCGACATGGGCCAGGCCCAAGGGCTGCGGCGGTTTGAGGCCGTGGGTGCGTGCCACCAGTTCGGTGGAGCGTTCGGGGCCGGTGTCGCCGGGGTGCGGCTGGGCAATCGGCTTGAAAAAGCCGACTTTCAGCCCGGCCCGCTCAAGGGTACGCACCAGCCCAAGGCTGATGGAGGTCAGGCCCACACCAAAATCGGTGGGCGCGATAAAAAAAGTCTGCATGCGAATTCTCTTGAGGTGCATGGCTTCGGTGGCGCTCTATGGCTGAGTGCCTACCGGGAATCAAGCGCCAAGGTTATCGTTATTCGGCCCCTGCGCACACCAGCCACAGGCAAAGGGTTGGCCTATTTTTTCCAGGCGCTGCGCGGGGTCGAGCACCCAGGCGCGCGATTGCCAGGGCGGCTGGTGGCGCAGGTGCTGGGTATGACCGCAAGACAGCTCGGCTACCCAATGAAGGTCGTCGTCCTGATGGAAGCCGGTGATCGTCGAGACCGTTGGTCGGTCCCGTTTGTCCGGGTTCTGTTCGCTTTCGGGCAAATCCTTGTTTAGACTTGTCCGTTCTTCATTCTTATGCAAAAGGTCTCGCCCCATGACGATCGCCGCTAACAAGGCTGTCTCCATCGACTATACCCTGACCAACGACGCTGGTGAGGTCATCGACAGCTCAGCCGGCGGCGCGCCGCTGGTCTACCTGCAAGGCGCAGGTAACATCATCCCAGGCCTGGAAAAGGCGCTGGAAGGCAAAGCAGTCGGTGATGAACTGACCGTTGCCGTAGAACCTGAAGATGCCTACGGCGAATACTCCGCCGAACTGGTCAGCACCCTGAGCCGTAGCATGTTCGAAGGTGTTGATGAGCTGGAAGTGGGCATGCAGTTCCACGCTTCGGCGCCGGACGGCCAAATGCAGATCGTCACCATCCGCGATCTGGACGGCGACGACGTGACGGTCGACGGCAACCACCCGCTGGCGGGTCAGCGCCTGAACTTCCAAGTGAAGATCGTGGCCATCCGCGACGCCTCCCAGGAAGAAGTGGCTCACGGCCACGTCCATGGCGAAGGCGGTCACCACCATTGATTGATATTTTGATCAGGTGGTAGCAAAAACGCCCCGACTGGTTCGGGGCGTTTTTTTATCTGAAATTCACCGCATTCCAGAAAACAAAAATGCCCCGGACCTTTCGGTACGGGGCATTTCTTAACTGTTTCACAACCTGGGTTGCGTTGCAGTTGTTACCACTTAGGCTGCAGCAGCAACGTTCAGAGCCTTGATGTGGCCATTCAGGCGGCTCTTATGGCGAGCGGCCTTGTTCTTGTGGATGATGCCTTTATCGGCCATACGGTCGATAACAGGCACAGCCAGAACGTAAGCTGCTTGAGCTTTTTCAGCGTCTTTGGTGTCGATGGCTTTAACTACATTCTTGATGTAGGTACGAACCATGGAACGCAGGCTGGCGTTGTGGCTGCGACGCTTCTCAGCCTGTTTTGCACGTTTTTTGGCGGAAGGTGTGTTGGCCACCGTCGAGCTCCTCGAAAGACTTTTTAGGAAATAGCAAACAAAATAGGCCGCGAATCATGCCGATGACTTGACGGGTTGTCAAGGGCGGCTGATGCGAACTGCTGAGTGGTCGATCTGAAGAGGCGGGTGATTTATTTCCGGCGCTTGACCTGTAAACTCGCGAGCTTTGGCTCTGTGCTGTTGCAGGCGCGCAGTATCGCATAAGTGGGCGCTTAGTTCGCCTGCTGTTTATCTATAGGCGCAAACTCTTTCAATGAATCTGCTCAAATCGTTGGCCGCCGTCAGCTCTATCACGATGATCTCCCGGGTTTTGGGATTTGTGCGTGACACCCTGCTGGCGCGCATCTTTGGGGCCAGTATGGCCACGGATGCCTTCTTTATTGCCTTTAAATTGCCCAACCTGCTGCGGCGGATTTTTGCCGAGGGGGCGTTCTCCCAGGCTTTCGTACCGATCCTGGCGGAATACAAAACCCAGCAGGGCGAGGAGGCGACCCGCACCTTTATTGCCTACGTCTCGGGCCTGCTTACCCTGGTGCTGATGCTGGTGACGATTGCCGGCATGCTCGCGGCGCCCTGGGTTATCTGGGCCACGGCGCCCGGTTTTGCCAACACCCCGGAAAAATTCGCGCTGACCACAGACCTGTTGCGCGTAACCTTTCCTTATATATTGCTGATCTCGCTGTCGTCCCTGGCCGGGGCCATCCTCAACACCTGGAACCGTTTTTCGGTGCCGGCGTTCGTGCCGACCTTGCTTAACGTCAGCATGATCATCTTTGCGCTGTTCCTCACGCCGTATTTCGATCCGCCGGTGATGGCCCTGGGCTGGGCCGTGCTGGCCGGTGGCCTGGCGCAATTGCTCTACCAACTGCCGCACCTGAAAAAGATCGGCATGCTGGTGCTGCCGCGCCTGAACCTCAAGGACACCGGCGTGTGGCGCGTGATGCGCAATATGCTGCCGGCGATCCTGGGCGTGTCGGTCAGTCAGATATCCCTGATCATCAACACTGCGTTCGCCTCGTTACTGGTGTCGGGCTCGGTGTCGTGGATGTACTACGCCGACCGTCTGATGGAGCTGCCGTCCGGCGTGCTCGGCGTGGCTCTCGGCACGATTCTGCTGCCGACCCTGGCGCGCACCTACGCCAGCAAGGATCGCCAGGAATACTCACGCATCCTTGATTGGGGCCTGCGGCTGTGCTTCGTCCTGGTATTGCCCTGTGCTTTGGCCCTGGGAATCCTCGCCGAGCCGCTGACAGTGTCGCTGTTTCAGTATGGACAATTCGACGCCCATGACGCCCTGATGACCCAGCATGCGCTGGTCGCCTATTCCGTCGGTCTGCTCGGCATTATCGTGATCAAGGTGCTGGCGCCAGGGTTCTATGCGCAGCAGAACATCCGTACGCCGGTGAAAATCGCGATCTTCACTCTGATCGTCACGCAACTGCTCAACCTGGTGTTTATCGGCCCGCTGGCCCACGCCGGTCTGGCCCTGGCGATCAGCGCCGGTGCCTGCATCAACGCCGGCCTGCTGTTTTATCAACTGCGCAAACAGCAGATGTTCCAGCCGCAGCCGGGTTGGGGGGTATTTGCCCTCAAGCTGCTGGTGGCGGTGGCAATGATGTCGGCGGTATTGCTCGGCCTGATGCATGTGATGCCGGCCTGGAGCGAGGGCCGTATGCTGGAGCGCTTCATGCGCCTGGGCGTGCTGGTCGTCGCTGGCGTGGTGGTGTACTTCGGGATGTTGCTGCTGCAGGGTTTCCGCCTGCGGGATTTCAATCGCAAGTCGCTGAGTTAGAGAGTTTGCCGCGATAAAGCGGCTGTTTTATCGATTCGATCCATTTGCCCTGCGCTGTTGCCTGTCGTCCGGGGCCGGGTGTGGTTATAATCGACCACTTTATGAGCAAGAAGCGCGTTATGCAGCTGGTTCGAGGTCTCCACAACCTGCGCCCCGAGCATCGGGGCTGCGTCGCCACTATTGGCAACTTTGACGGTGTTCACCGTGGCCACCAGGCTATCCTGGCCCGGCTGCGCGAGCGTGCGGTCGAGTTGGGCGTGCCCAGCTGCGTGGTGATTTTTGAGCCTCAGCCGCGGGAGTATTTCGCCCCCGAAACGGCGCCGGCCCGGTTGGCCCGCTTGCGGGACAAACTGCAACTGCTGGCTGAAGAAGGTGTGGACCGCGTCCTCTGCCTGGCTTTCAACCAGCGTTTGCAGAGCCTCAGCGCCGCCGAGTTCGTCGACCGTATCCTGGTGGATGGCCTGGGCGTACAACACCTGGAGGTCGGCGACGACTTCCGTTTTGGTTGCGACCGGGTCGGGGATTTCGAATTCCTGCAACACGCGGGTATTGCACAGGGCTTCACCGTCGAAGCCGCGCAAACCGTCGAACTCGATGGCCTGCGCGTGAGCAGTACCCAGGTGCGTAACGCCCTGGCCGCTGCCGACTTCGCCTTGGCCGAGCGTTTGCTCGGCCGCCCCTTCCGCATTGCCGGTCGGGTCCTGCACGGCCAGAAGCTGGCGCGCCAACTGGGCACGCCAACCGCCAATGTGCAACTCAAGCGCCGTCGTGTGCCGCTGACCGGCGTTTATCTGGTGAGCGTCGACATCGACGGCCAATCGTGGCCGGGAGTCGCCAATATAGGCGTCAGACCCACGGTTGCGGGTGATGGCAAGGCCCACCTGGAAGTTCACCTTTTGGATTTTGCCGGTGATTTATACGACCGGCGTTTGACGGTGGTTTTCCACCAAAAGCTGCGTGAAGAGCAGCGTTTCGCCTCCCTCGAGGCGTTGAAAACGGCGATCAATGCGGATGTCGCCGCCGCCCGTGCACTAGCCGCACCTAGCGCCCATCGCTAACCGAAGAGCCTTAAATGACCGACTATAAAGCCACGCTAAACCTTCCGGACACCGCCTTCCCAATGAAGGCCGGCCTGCCACAGCGCGAACCGCAGATCCTGCAGCGCTGGGACAGTATTGGCCTGTACGGAAAGTTGCGCGAAATTGGCAAGGATCGTCCGAAATTCGTCCTGCACGACGGCCCTCCTTATGCCAACGGCACGATTCACATCGGTCATGCGCTGAACAAAATTCTCAAGGACATGATTCTGCGTTCCAAGACCCTGTCGGGTTTCGACGCACCGTATGTCCCGGGTTGGGACTGCCACGGCCTGCCGATCGAACATAAGGTCGAAGTGACCTACGGCAAGAACCTGGGCGCCGATAAAACCCGCGAGCTGTGCCGTGCCTACGCCACCGAGCAGATCGAAGGGCAGAAGTCCGAGTTCATCCGCCTGGGTGTGCTGGGTGACTGGGACAATCCGTACAAGACCATGAACTTCAAGAACGAGGCCGGTGAAATCCGCGCCTTGGCCGAAATCGTCAAGGGTGGTTTCGTGTTCAAGGGCCTCAAGCCCGTGAACTGGTGCTTCGACTGCGGCTCGGCCCTGGCTGAAGCGGAAGTCGAGTACGAAGAGAAGAAATCCTCGACCATCGATGTGGCCTTCCCGGTGGCCGACGAGGCCAAGCTGGCCCAGGCATTCGGCCTGGCCAGCCTGAGCAAACCGGCGGCTATCGTGATCTGGACCACCACCCCGTGGACCATCCCGGCCAACCAGGCGCTGAACGTGCACCCTGAGTTCACCTACGCCCTGGTGGACGTCGGCGACCGTCTGTTGGTGCTGGCCGAAGAAATGGTTGAGTCGTGCCTGGCCCGTTACGAGCTGCAAGGTTCGGTGATCGCCACCACCACTGGCTCGGCGCTGGAGCTGATCAATTTCCGTCACCCGTTCTATGACCGCCTGTCGCCGGTGTACCTGGCCGACTACGTCGAGTTGGGCTCGGGCACCGGTGTGGTTCACTGCTCGCCGGCCTACGGCGTCGACGACTTCGTGATCTGCAAAAAGTACGGCCTGGTCAACGATGACATCATCAATCCGGTCCAGAGCAACGGCGTCTACGTGCCGTCTTTGGAGTTCTTTGGCGGCCAGTTCATCTTCAAGGCCGACCCGGCAATCATCGACAAGCTGAGCGAAGTCGGCGCGTTGATGCAGACCGCTACCATCAAGCACAGCTATATGCACTGCTGGCGCCACAAGACCCCGCTGATCTACCGCGCCACCGCGCAGTGGTTCATCGGCATGGACAAAGAGCCGACCAGCGGCGACACCCTGCGCGTGCGCTCGCTCAAAGCCATCGAAGACACCCAGTTCGTCCCGGCCTGGGGCCAGGCGCGCCTGCATTCGATGATCGCCAACCGCCCGGACTGGTGCATCTCCCGCCAGCGTAACTGGGGCGTGCCGATCCCGTTCTTCCTCAACAAGGAAAGCGGCGAGCTGCACCCGCGCACCGTCGAGCTGATGGAAGTTGTGGCCCAGCGCGTTGAACAGGAGGGTATCGAAGCCTGGTTCAAGCTGGACGCCGCCGAACTGCTGGGCGACGAAGCGCCGCAGTACGACAAGATCAGCGACACCCTGGACGTGTGGTTCGACTCGGGCACCACCCACTGGCACGTGCTGCGTGGTTCGCACCCGATGGGCCACGAGAGCGGTCCGCGCGCCGACCTGTACCTGGAAGGCTCCGACCAGCACCGTGGCTGGTTCCACTCCTCGTTGCTGACCGGTTGCGCCATCGACGACCACGCCCCGTACCGCGAACTGCTGACTCACGGCTTCACCGTCGACGAGACGGGCCGCAAGATGTCCAAGTCGCTGAAGAACGTGATCGAACCGAAAAAAATCAACGACACCCTGGGCGCCGACATCATGCGCCTGTGGGTGGCATCGACCGACTACTCGGGTGAAATCGCCGTGTCGGACCAGATCCTGGCCCGCAGCGCCGATGCCTACCGCCGTATTCGTAATACCGCGCGTTTCCTGCTGTCGAACCTGACCGGTTTCAACCCGGCCACCGACCTCCTGCCGGCCGAGGACATGCTCGCCCTGGACCGTTGGGCCGTGGACCGTACCCTGTTGCTGCAGCGCGAGTTGCAGGAACACTACGGCGAATACCGTTTCTGGAACGTGTACTCGAAGATCCACAACTTCTGCGTGCAGGAGTTGGGTGGTTTCTACCTGGACATCATCAAGGACCGCCAGTACACCACCGCCGCCAACAGCAAGGCGCGTCGTTCGGCGCAGACCGCGCTGTACCACATCAGCGAAGCGCTGGTACGCTGGATCGCACCGATCCTGGCGTTCACCGCCGACGAACTGTGGGAATACCTGCCGGGCGAGCGCAACGAATCGGTGATGCTCAACACCTGGTATGAAGGCCTGACCGAACTGCCGGCCGACTTCGAACTGGGCCGCGAATACTGGGAAGGCGTGATGGCCGTTAAAGTCGCGGTGAACAAGGAGCTGGAGGTTCAACGTGCGGCCAAGGCCGTGGGTGGCAACCTGCAAGCCGAAGTCACCTTGTTTGCCGAAGAAAGCCTGACCGCTGACCTGTCCAAGCTGAGCAACGAACTGCGCTTCGTGCTGATCACCTCCACTGCGAGCCTGGCCCCATTCGCCCAGGCCCCGGCGGACGCCGTGGCCACTGAAGTGCCGGGTCTCAAGCTCAAAGTGGTCAAGTCGGCCTTCCCCAAGTGCGCCCGTTGCTGGCACTGCCGTGAAGATGTCGGCGTGAACCCGGAACACCCGGAAATCTGCGGTCGTTGCGTCGACAACATCAGCGGTGAAGGCGAGGTTCGCCACTATGCCTAATGCAGCCAGTCGTTTCGGACGTCTGGGCTGGCTCGTACTGAGCGTGCTGGTCCTGGTCATTGACCAGGTCAGCAAGGCTCACTTCGAAGGCTCCCTGGAAATGTTCCAGCAAATCGTGGTGATCCCGGATTACTTCAGCTGGACCCTGGCCTACAACACCGGCGCCGCCTTCAGCTTTCTCGCCGATGGCGGTGGCTGGCAGCGTTGGTTGTTCGCGGTTATCGCGCTGGTGGTCAGCGCGATACTGGTGGTCTGGCTCAAGCGTCTTGGGCGCGATGACACCTGGCTGGCGATCGCCCTGGCCCTGGTGCTGGGCGGCGCGCTGGGTAACCTGTACGACCGCATTGCCCTGGGCCATGTGATCGACTTTATCCTGGTGCATTGGCAGAACCGTCATTATTTCCCCGCGTTCAACTTTGCCGACAGTGCCATCACCGTCGGTGCAATCATGCTGGCGCTGGACATGTTCAAAAGTAAGAAAACCGGAGAGACCGTCAATGACTGATCAGGTATTGGCTGAGCAACGCATCGGCCAGAACACGGAAGTCACTTTGCATTTCGCACTGCGCCTGGAAAATGGCGACACGGTCGACAGCACGTTCGACAAAGCCCCGGCGACCTTCAGGGTCGGCGACGGCAACCTGCTGCCGGGTTTCGAAGCGGCATTGTTCGGTTTCAAGGCCGGCGACAAGCGCACCTTGCAGATCCTGCCGGAAAACGCCTTTGGCCAGCCCAACCCGCAAAACGTACAGATCATCCCGCGTTCGCAGTTCCAGAACATGGACCTGTCGGAAGGCCTGCTGGTGATTTTCAACGATGCGGCGAATACTGAATTGCCTGGCGTGGTGAAAGCATTTGATGACGCGCAAGTGACCATCGACTTCAACCATCCGTTGGCCGGTAAAACCTTGACGTTTGACGTTGAAATCATCGACGTTAAAGCGCTCTGACTGACGACGCACAATTAAAAGTGTGGGAGGGGCGGTGCGACGTCAATGTTGCACCGCCCCTCCCACCTTTGATCTTAATTATCAGTTGAGTAGCGTCAATCCTGATCCATAGTAGCTGCGAGACACGAGGCACAGCATGCAAATCAAACTCGCCAACCCCCGTGGCTTCTGCGCCGGCGTGGACCGGGCGATCGAAATCGTCAATCGCGCCCTGGAAGTCTTCGGGCCGCCGATTTACGTGCGTCATGAGGTCGTCCACAACAAGTTCGTGGTCGAAGACCTGCGCGCACGTGGTGCCATCTTCGTCGAAGAGCTCGATCAGGTGCCCGACGACGTAATCGTTATCTTCAGCGCCCACGGCGTGTCCCAGGCTGTGCGTACCGAAGCGGCAGGCCGTGGCCTGAAAGTCTTCGATGCAACCTGCCCGCTGGTCACCAAGGTGCATATCGAGGTCGCCCGCTACAGCCGCGACGGCCGCGAGTGCATCCTGATCGGCCATGCCGGCCACCCGGAAGTGGAAGGCACCATGGGCCAGTACGACGCCAGTAATGGCGGCGCGATTTATCTGGTGGAAGACGAAAAAGACGTCGCCGCCCTGCAGGTGCGCAACCCCGAACGCCTGGCCTTCGTGACGCAGACCACCTTGTCCATGGACGACACCAGCCGTGTGATCGACGCCCTGCGCACGCGCTTCCCGGCCATCGGTGGGCCGCGCAAGGATGACATCTGCTATGCCACCCAAAACCGCCAGGATGCAGTCAAGCAACTGGCCGACGAGTGCGATGTGGTGCTGGTGGTCGGTAGCCCCAACAGCTCCAACTCCAACCGACTGCGCGAATTAGCCGAGCGTATGGCGACACCGGCATACCTGATCGACGGTGCAGAAGACCTGCAGCGCGGTTGGTTCGACGGCGTCGAGCGTATCGGCATTACCGCCGGTGCCTCGGCCCCGGAAGTGTTGGTGCGTGGTGTTATCCAGCAACTGCACGCCTGGGGCGCGACCGGCGCTGATGAGTTGGCTGGGCGTGAAGAGAACATTACTTTCTCCATGCCCAAGGAGCTGCGGGTGCGCTCGCTGCTCTGACGGCCACGGTGCCGTCGCCGCGGCACAATGCCTGCTCAGCTCTATCGCTGCGCAGGCTGATGCGCCCGCTGGGTGCCAGCACCACCTGGTGCAGACTCTGCGCCGAATCTACTGTGCACACGTGCAAGGTGCCCGCACGGAACCCCCCGCCTGCAAATACCGGTTCGCCCAACCCGCTGAAGCGTACCTGGCGCTTGACCGGTCCGTTGCCGACTATCGGGATGCGCCCGTTGTCCTGATGCTCCAGCAGCACCGGATTGTCTTCGTCCAGAGGGCCGCGCCCGCTGATATCCACGATCACCCGCCAGCCCCGGCTCCAATCGTCGTGCCGGGCATGGATCACCACCGCCCGATTGCGCGCAATGGCTTCAGTACGTGCCAGGCGAAGGCCGTTCGCCAATGAGTGTGCTGCGCTGTACCGCTGCTGTGACTCCAGCAAACCCTTGAAACTGGGCACTGCCAAGTGCGCGAGGATGCCGCTTACGAGTAGCCCGAGCAGCAGTTCGATCAGGGTAAAACCACGTTGTCGCATGGGCCGTCCCTCCGTGGACGTGAGTCAATATTCAGTACAGCCCTAGGTATAGCGTCCAGCCGCTGGCGCCGAGTGATGGCATTTATGTCCAAAGTATTTCCCTTTGTTCCGCCGACGGCACGGCTGGAAAACCGCCGCTAGTCTTGGGTCGCACGGCAGAATTTACCTGCTTCTTTTTGGCCTTCGACATGGATGGCGACGATAATGCTTGACGGCCTGAACCTGTTTTCCCTGCGCACTTTCCCTCGGCTTCAAGGCGGCATGACGCTGATTGAAGTGCTGGTGGCGGTGCTGATCCTTGCCATCGGCCTGTTGGGCGCTGCGGTGATCCAGCTCAATGCGCTCAAATACACCGACAGCTCAAGAATGACCAGCCAGGCCAGTTTTATCGCCTACGACATGCTCGACCGAATCCGCGCCAACGCCGGGGCCGATTACTCATGGAGACGGGGCGAACGCGCGCCGGCCGATAGCGCCGCCGCCAGCGTGCGCGACCTGGACTTGCATGATTTCGAGACCAATATCCTGGGCTTTGCCGGAGAGAGCGCCAAGGGCACGGTGGCGATCAGCGCTGACGAGGTGACCGTCAGCATCAGTTGGGATGACAGCCGAGGTACCAACAGGCCTGGCGCGCGGGAAACCTTCGCCCTCACCAGCCGTATCGGCGATCAGTCGCAGGTGGGGCAGTGAGAAGCACAAATCGAGGTTTCAGCCTGGTGGAGCTGCTGCTGGCCCTGGCTGTCGGGCTGTTGCTGGTACTGGGGATCGGCCAGGTGTTGATCAGCTCGCGGGCGACCCATGCCAGCCAGCAAGCCGCCATGTTATTGCAGGATGACGCGCGGTTCGTGCTGGGCAAGATGATCCGGGACATTCGCCAGGCGGGCATGTTTGGCTGCCTGGCCACGGCGTTTATCGAGAATGCCCCGGCGGCGTTCGAACGGCCGATTGGTTGGACTGCCGCTGGCAGTGCGACGTCGCTGACGCTGATAACCGCCGATCGGGGTGAAGGTGGCGACAAGCCCGACTGGACGGTGTTGTCCGATTGCGTCGGTACGGCTCAAGCCTATGCCGGGAACGCACCTGCACCTGCGCCTGGGCAGATTCGTTTTGCCGTACGTCAGCTCACTTACACCTTTGAGACGGGCCAGTTGAAGGTCAGCACGCCTGCCGCGCCGGCCAAGGCGGTGTTGGTGGATAACGTGCGGGCATTCGACATCAGTTTTGGCATGGCCGCCAAAATGGATTCCATGCAGGTCGTGCGCTATGACAGTCGCCCGGCCAACGAGGCCCTGATACGCAGCGTGCGCATCCGCATGACGTTGCAGGACCCGGCAGATCGGGTAAAGGATCAAACCTACAGCGTCGTGGCGGCGCTACGAAACCGTTTGGGGTAGGGCGTCCATGAAGTTTTTCAATAATTTGCATTCGTTGCAGAGGGGGATGGCACTGCTGATCAGTCTGGTGTTTCTGCTGCTGTTATCACTGCTCGGGCTGTCGTCGATGCAAGGCGCCGTGGCGCAGCAAAAGAACAGCGGCAGCTTCTGGCATCGTAACCAGTCACTTCAGGCGGCAGAAAGCGGTTTGAGGCGGGGGGAGGGGGACGCGCAGCGAGCGGGGGGCGCATGGCCGCAATGTTCGTCAATTGTGGCCTGTGCGCCGCCGCCGGAAGCGTTTTCGGTGACTGGCGCCGGGACGGACCCTGTTTCGACGGTTGCCTGGTTTGCCTTCAAGGGCGGCGTCTACGCCGTGCAATCCCTGGGCGCTGGCGTCGGGGTGGCGAATCTGCCGCCGCGCGTTTCTGCGAGGTTGTACCGGGTGACGGCGGTCGGGCTCAGTGGTCAATCGCGTACGGTGCTGGAGAGCCTGTATGCGCAGGTGGAGGAGGATGGTCCGCGTTTTCGACGGGTGTCATGGCGGCAACTTCAATAAGGAGCAATGGGATGGGCAGGGACAGCCAGGGTTTCACCCTGATCGAGCTATTGATCGCCGTGGCGATCATCACGGTGTTGGCCGCGGTTATTTACCCCGGTTATACCGGCCAGGTAAAAAAAGCTTATCGCGCAGAAATTGTCGCCCTTCTGTTGGAGCAGGCCCAGCATCTGGAGCGGTTTTATACGAGGAACGGCACTTTTATTGATGCAGGCAACGTCAGTACTGGCAATGATCGCTATAGAATCACCGTTGCATTGAACCCTTTGGATTTCCTCCTGGTGGCGACACCGGTCGCTGGATCCATGATGGTTGGCGACCCCTGTGGTGACTTCAGCCTGACCAGTACCGGTGCGCGGGAGAATCCGGGTGCGGCGCCTGAAATGTCGCGCCGCACGTGCTGGGGGCAATGATGAGGATGCTCGATCATTGGGCGCCGGGTGCGCTTGTTCCTTTTTATCGACTGGATCGAATGATGGCTAAGCAACAGCAAGTGGTGATCGTCGGTGGCGGAGTCATCGGTTTGTTGACGGCATACAACCTGGCAACCCAGGGGCAGGCGGTAGTGCTGCTGGAGCGCGCGGGTGTGGGGCAGGAGTCGTCGTGGGCGGGTGGCGGTATTGTTTCGCCCCTGTATCCGTGGCGCTACAGCCCGGCGGTTACCGCGCTGGCCCACTGGTCCCAGGATTTTTATCCGCAACTGGCTGAGCGACTGTTTGCCGCCACCGGCGTCGACCCAGAGGTGCATACCACTGGCTTGTACTGGTTGGACCTGGACGACGAAGCCGAGGCACTGGCCTGGGCGGCCCGGGAAGGTCGCCCGTTGAGCAAAGTGGACGTGTCTGCCGCCCACGACGCAGTGCCGGTGCTGGGTGGCGGGTATGCCCGGGCGATCCATATGGCCAACGTGGCCAATGTGCGCAACCCGCGTCTGGTCAAATCGCTCAAGGCCGCGTTGCTGGCACTGCCCGGCGTGACCCTTCATGAGCAGTGCGAAGTCAGCGGCTTTGTCCTGGACGATGGCAATGTAGTGGGGGTGAATACGCTCGATGGCCCGATCCTGGGCGATCAAGTCGTGCTGGCGGCAGGTGCGTGGAGTGGTGAGTTGCTGGGCACGTTGGGCTTGTTGTTGCCGGTAGAGCCGGTCAAGGGGCAGATGATCCTGTACAAGTGCGCTGCGGATTTCCTGTCATGCATGGTATTGGCCAAGGGGCGTTATGCGATCCCGCGACGCGACGGGCATATCCTGATTGGCAGCACCCTCGAGCATGAAGGCTTCGACAAGACCCCCACTGAAACCGCGCTGGAAAGCCTCAAGGCTTCGGCTGTAGAGTTGATTCCCGCTCTGGCGGACGCAGAGGTGGTCGGGCATTGGGCCGGCTTGCGGCCCGGCTCGCCGGAGGGCATTCCCTATATCGGCCAGGTGCCGGGCTTCAAGGGGCTGTGGCTCAATTGCGGGCATTACCGTAATGGCCTGGTGCTGGCGCCGGCGTCCTGCCAGCTGTTTGCCGACTTGTTGCTGGACCGTGCTCCAATCATCGACCCGGCGCCTTACGCGCCCGAAGGTCGCCTCAACGCTGGATAGACTTGGGCCCTTGTTCCAGATGCGCCTGGGTGCAGTACCACTCCTGGCGCAAGCTGAGGGCGCGATCCTGCGGCAGGTGCACCCCGCAATGGGCGCAACGCACCATCAATGCCGCACCGGGTTCGCTGGCGCGTTGCTGTTTAGCCGCAGGGCTTTTGAACTTGCGCCAGAACCACACCGCGGCAGCAATAACGGCAATCCAGAACAGAAGACGAAGCATGATGAGCAGTTTCTCGACGAGGAATGCGCCAGTTTAGCAAGGACGTGGCAGGCGCACAGAGCAATAATGCTCACCCACAAAAAAGGGAGCCTCAAGGGGCTCCCTTTTTACGTGGTCTCGACTGATCAGTCGAACACGCCGAAGGTCATGTAGCTGAACCACGAGCGGTCCTGGTTGTTGCCCAGGGCTTGCGGTTCTTGCTCTTCGATCACGTCGCCGTTCTCATCATGCGGTTTGAGATCGGCCGGGATGGCTTCCTTGGCGTCCTGATACTGCTTGATCACATCCTGGTTGGCGCGGGTTTCGCCCGGCGGCAACGGTGGGCGGGACTCGATCAGGCCAAGGGTGTATTTGCTCAGCCACGAACGGTTGTCCGCTTCGGCAACCTGCGGCACGAACTGGCCGTCTTTCAGGCTTGGGTGATCGGGGTAGTTGAGCTTCAGGGTTTCCAGGCTGGTGCTGGCCAGTTCGTCCAGATGCAGGCGCTGGTAAGCCTCGGTCATCACGGCCAGGCCGTCACCCACCGAAGGGGTTTCCTGGAAGTTCTCGACCACGTAGCGACCACGGTTGGCGGCTGCGACGTAGGCCTGGCGGGTCAGGTAGTAATGGGCCACGTGGATTTCATAGGAGGCCAGCAGGTTGCGCAGGTAGATCATGCGCTGCTTGGCGTCCGGTGCGTAGCGGCTGTTGGGGTAGCGGCTGGTCAGCTGGGCGAACTCGTTGTAGGAGTCGCGGGCAGCGCCCGGGTCACGCTTGGTCATGTCCAGCGGCAGGAAGCGCGCCAGCAGGCCAACATCCTGGTCGAACGAAGTCAGGCCTTTCATATAGTAGGCGTAGTCGACGTTCGGATGCTGCGGGTGCAGGCGGATAAAACGCTCGGCGGCGGACTTGGCGGCTTCCGGCTCGGCGTTCTTGTAGTTGGCGTAGATCAGCTCAAGCTGGGCCTGGTCAGCGTAGCGCCCGAACGGATAGCGCGACTCCAGTGCCTTCAGCTTCGCTGTGGCGCTGGTGTAGCTATTATTGTCCAGGTCTTTCTGAGCCAGTTGGTACAGCTCGACTTCGCTCAGGTTTTCGTCGACGACTTCCTTTGTTGACGAGCAAGCAGCAGTCATGGCGAGGATGGCGATCAGCAGCAGGTGTTTCACTTGCATGGCGGCTTGCGTCCCTATGACGGCCGCTGTCTTGGGCGGGGCCGTCCTGTTATGATGAGCGCCCCGTTGAAAGCCTCGGGGCAAAAGACGCCGTATTTAACCACAAGCGCGCAGCCGAAACCAAAGGCTGTGCCACGCCTAGTCTGAGCATGTCCGATAAAATTGAACTTCGCGCAGAGGTGCCGTCCGAATTGGGCGGCCAACGCCTCGATCAAGTCGCCGCACAATTATTCGCTGAGCACTCGCGCTCGCGCCTTTCCGCCTGGATCAAAGACGGCCGCCTGACTGTGGATGGAGCGGTTATCCGCCCGCGAGACATAGTCCATGGCGGTGCGATTCTTGAGCTGACTGCCGAGCAGGAAGCCCAGGGAGAATGGGTCGCCCAGGACATCGAGCTGGATATCGTCTATGAAGACGACGACATCCTGGTCATCAACAAACCCGCAGGCCTGGTGGTTCACCCGGCGGCCGGGCACGCTGATGGCACCTTGCTCAATGCCCTGTTGCACCACATCCCCGACATTATCAATGTGCCGCGTTGCGGCATCGTGCACCGTCTGGACAAGGACACCACCGGCTTGATGGTCGTGGCCAAGACCATTCAGGCACAAACGCAGTTGGTAACCCAATTGCAGAGCCGCAGCGTCAGCCGGATCTACGAGTGCATCGTGATCGGCGTGGTCGTGGCCGGTGGCAAGATCAACGCCCCGATCGGCCGTCACGGCCAGCAGCGCCAGCGTATGGCGGTGATGGAAGGTGGCAAGCAGGCCGTTAGCCACTATCGGGTACTGGAGCGTTTTCGTTCCCATACCCATGTGCGGGTCAAGCTGGAAACCGGTCGTACTCACCAGATTCGCGTGCACATGGCCCACATCAACTTCCCGTTGGTCGGCGATCCTGCCTACGGTGGTCGCTTCCGCATTCCGCCTGCGGCCAGCCAGACCATGGTTGAATCGCTCAAGACGTTCCCGCGCCAGGCATTGCATGCACGCTTCCTGGAACTGGATCATCCGACGAGCGGTCAGCGCATGAGCTGGGAATCGCCACTGCCGGACGATTTTGTCTGGCTGCTGTCGCTGCTCAAGCAGGATCGCGAGGCGTTTGTCGGATGAGTGAATGGCTGATACCTGACTGGCCCGCGCCGGCTTGGGTTAAAGCTTGCGTCACCACGCGCGCGGGCGGCGTCAGTCAGGCGCCGTTCGACAGCCTCAACCTTGGCGATCATGTCGAGGACAGCCTTGAGGCCGTCCTCGAGAACCGCCGTCGTCTTACCGAAGCCTTTAGTATTCAGCCGGCCTGGCTGCTCCAGGTCCATGGCGTGACGGTGGTCGAAGCCGACCCTGGCCGCACGCCTGAAGCCGATGGCAGTTGGACCAGCACCCCAGGCATCGCCTGCACTGCGATGACCGCTGATTGCCTGCCCGCGCTGTTCTGCAACCGTGCGGGTACCCGCGTCGCGGCGGCCCATGCCGGTTGGCGCGGGCTGGCGGCGGGTGTATTGGAAGCTGCTTTTGAAAGCCTGGACGCAAAGCCTGCCGATGTTTTGGTCTGGCTGGGCCCGGCAATCGGTCCGCAGGCTTTCGAAGTGGGCCCGGAGGTGCGTGAAGCCTTCATGGGGCAACTGCCGGGTACCGTCGACGCCTTTGTGCCGAGCCGCAACCCTGGCAAGTTCATGGCCGACATCTATAAGCTGGGGCGCCTGCGCCTCGCCGCGCGGGGTGTCACGGCTGTCTACGGTGGCGGTTTGTGCACGGTGACCGACCCGCGTTTCTTCTCTTACCGCCGCAGCCCGCGCACCGGTCGGTTTGCCTCCCTTATCTGGCTGGAACGCTAGACTCTCCTGATCCATATCAAGCATCGCCCGCTTGAATCCTCCAGAATCCACCCCATCTATAAGGGTATCTGGCAGGTTTCTTCATTCAGGAATGTTTTATAGCTCCGGCCTGCTCAAAAGGAAGGTGACTAATGCGTATTGATCGTTTAACCAGCAAATTGCAGTTGGCCTTATCGGACTCCCAATCCTTGGCGGTCGGCCTCGACCACCCGGCCATCGAGCCTGCGCACTTGATGCAGGCGCTCCTGGAGCAGCAAGGTGGTTCTATCAAACCTTTGCTGATGCAGGTGGGCTTTGACGTCAACAGCCTGCGCAAGGAGTTGAGCAAAGAGCTCGACCAACTGCCGAAAATCCAGAACCCGACCGGCGACGTGAACATGTCGCAGGACTTGGCGCGCGTGCTTAACCAGGCCGACCGCCTCGCCCAGCAAAAAGGCGACCAGTTCATCTCCAGCGAACTGGTGCTGCTCGCCGCCATGGACGAAAACAGCAAGCTCGGCAAGTTGCTGCTGGGTCAGGGCGTAAGCAAGAAAGCCCTGGAAAATGCCATCAACAACCTGCGTGGCGGCGACGCGGTGAACGACCCCAACCACGAGGAGTCGCGCCAGGCCCTGGACAAATACACCGTCGACCTGACCAAGCGGGCTGAAGAGGGCAAGCTCGACCCGGTGATCGGCCGTGATGATGAAATCCGTCGCACCATCCAGGTCCTGCAACGTCGCACCAAGAACAACCCGGTACTGATCGGTGAGCCTGGCGTGGGTAAAACCGCGATTGCCGAGGGTTTGGCCCAGCGCATCATCAATGGTGAAGTGCCGGACGGTCTCAAAGGCAAGCGCCTGCTGTCCCTGGACATGGGGGCGTTGATTGCCGGCGCCAAGTTCCGTGGCGAGTTCGAAGAACGCCTGAAATCCCTGCTCAATGAACTGTCGAAGCAGGAAGGGCAGATCATTCTGTTTATCGACGAACTGCACACCATGGTCGGCGCCGGTAAAGGCGAGGGCTCCATGGACGCCGGCAACATGCTCAAGCCCGCTCTGGCACGAGGCGAGCTGCATTGCGTCGGTGCGACCACGCTCAACGAGTATCGCCAGTACATTGAAAAAGACGCGGCCCTCGAGCGGCGGTTCCAGAAAGTACTGGTGGAAGAGCCGAGCGAAGAAGACACCATTGCGATCCTGCGTGGCCTGAAAGAACGCTACGAGGTCCACCATAAGGTGGCGATCACCGACGGCGCGATCATCGCGGCGGCCAAATTGAGCCATCGCTACATCACCGACCGTCAATTGCCCGACAAGGCCATCGACTTGATCGACGAAGCGGCCAGCCGTATTCGCATGGAGATCGACTCCAAGCCGGAAGTGCTCGATCGTCTGGATCGGCGCCTGATTCAACTGAAAGTCGAATCCCAGGCGCTGAAAAAGGAAGAGGACGACGCGGCGAAGAAACGCCTGGAAAAACTTCAGGAAGAAATCCTGCGTCTGGAGCGTGAGTATTCGGACCTCGAAGAAATCTGGACCTCGGAAAAAGCCGAAGTGCAGGGCTCTGCTCAGATCCAGCAAAAGATCGAACAGTCGCGCCAGGAGCTGGAAGCCGCACGCCGTAAAGGTGACCTGAACCGCATGGCCGAGTTGCAGTATGGGGTCATCCCGGACCTGGAGCGCAGCCTGCAAATGGTCGACCAGCACGGCAAGGCTGAAAACCAGCTGCTGCGCAGCAAGGTGACCGAGGAAGAAATCGCCGAAGTCGTCTCGAAGTGGACCGGCATTCCGGTGTCGAAAATGCTCGAAGGCGAGCGTGACAAGCTGCTGAAGATGGAGCACCTGTTGCACCAACGTGTGATCGGCCAGGAAGAGGCGGTGGTGGCCGTGTCCAACGCGGTGCGGCGTTCCCGGGCCGGCTTGTCCGATCCTAACCGTCCGAGCGGCTCGTTCATGTTCCTCGGCCCGACCGGCGTGGGTAAGACCGAGTTGTGCAAGGCCCTGGCCGAATTCCTCTTTGATACCGAAGAGGCCATGGTGCGGATCGACATGTCCGAATTCATGGAAAAACACTCGGTGGCGCGTCTCATCGGTGCCCCACCAGGCTACGTGGGCTATGAAGAGGGCGGTTACCTGACCGAGGCCGTGCGGCGCAAACCTTACTCGGTGATCCTGCTGGATGAGGTCGAGAAGGCGCACCCGGATGTGTTCAACATCTTGCTGCAAGTGTTGGAAGATGGCCGGTTGACGGACAGCCACGGGCGTACCGTGGACTTTCGCAACACGGTGATCGTGATGACTTCCAACCTGGGTTCGGCGCAGATCCAGGAGCTGGTAGGGGATCGTGAGGCGCAGCGTGCCGCTGTCATGGATGCGCTCACCAGTCATTTCCGCCCGGAATTTATCAATCGGGTCGACGAAGTGGTGATCTTCGAACCGTTGGCGCGGGATCAGATCGCCGGTATCACCGAGATCCAGCTGGGCCGTCTGCGTGGTCGCCTGGCTGAGCGCGAGCTGTCGCTGGAACTCAGCCGCGAGGCGTTGGACAAGCTGATCGCGGTCGGTTACGACCCTGTGTATGGCGCACGGCCTTTGAAACGTGCGATCCAGCGCTGGATCGAGAACCCGCTGGCGCAGTTGATCCTGTCGGGCAGCTTTATGCCTGGCACCAGCGTCGAGGCGACTGTGGAGAACGACGAAATCGTCTTCCACTAAGTCTGGATTGCACTGCTATAAGAGAAGGCCCTGCATCGCCGGGCCTTTTTTTTCGATAGGGCGTTGAACTGTAAGGCAAAGGCTTGTAAAGTGCGCCCCGCAGCAACGTCAGCCCACGGGTTTCTTCTCCCCAAGAAGAAATCAGAAAGAAGCGCAAATCATTGTCTTAAAAGCAATTTAAAGGGTTGACAGGGGTTTTTAAGATTGTAGAATAGCGCGCCTCAGAGACGCTAACGTAGCGATACGGACAGGGTCGAAGAGGAAGGTTACACAGCAGTAAAATTGAAATATGTAGTTCCGTGATAGCTCAGTCGGTAGAGCAAATGACTGTTAATCATTGGGTCCCAGGTTCGAGTCCTGGTCACGGAGCCAATTTCAAATCGGGGTATAGCGCAGTCCGGTAGCGCGCCTGCTTTGGGAGCAGGATGTCGGGAGTTCGAATCCCCCTACCCCGACCATATTTGGGTCGTTAGCTCAGTTGGTAGAGCAGTTGGCTTTTAACCAATTGGTCGTAGGTTCGAATCCCACACGACCCACCATTTTTGAGACCAGTTAGCGCTGGACTCAAATCTTAGGATCAGAGGTTTGAGCTCTGATCATGGCGGTTTTTACGATTTTGGAAAGTGTTAGCGCACTTTGAAATTGTCGTAGACATGCAGCCGTCTGAGGCGAACAGTAGTTTCGCTTCGTCATGATGTCAATGTGCATCGTTTTTCGTTGCACATTCCGGGGTATAGCGCAGTCCGGTAGCGCGCCTGCTTTGGGAGCAGGATGTCGGGAGTTCGAATCCCCCTACCCCGACCATATTTGAAGAAAAAGGCGCCTTTTTGGCGCCTTTTTTTTGTGTTTTTTTGGGGGGGGCTCGCTTTGTAACCTGTGACCCAAGGCCCAGGCATTCATAAATATTTTTTACGGGCAGCCGAAAGCCTCTGGTAAGCCAGAATTTTTTTTAGGGCGCTGTGATTCTTTCTGGTGCTATGGGGATGCTTGTGGAAATTGAGCTATTCCCATTGATCGATCAGATGAAGCGTGCTTTCTGAATGTTCCCGCGCCGAGTCCTCCAGCCATCAACGTCAACAAGAGACTCTGATCTAAGTGATCTGAGATCTGATCAGTTGCATTATCCGGAATGGATTCCGGACGCAGTTGTGCTGATGCATACTCAAGGGCCTTCTGTAGCGCGCTCGGACCTGTTGATCTGATAGGGCGGCTATCCCTTTCCACCGAATGACTTGATTGTTTCGGTGCTGACAGCTTTTTGGGCTCCAGCTTTTCAATATCGGGTGCAGGTAGCCTTGCCTTTGTGAGTGGCAGCTGCGGCGTACCGCTTGTGTCAACCCGCCTAACGCGACTCAAAGCACCCTGAGCCAGACTTCTCTCATGCAGCACTGCACGCATATGGTCGTAGTCAACTTCGATGTAACTCAGTGTTGTAGCGATATTCGAGTGGTTCAGCAGGCTTTTGGTGAGATGGATATTTCGCTCTGGTTGTTTCATCAGGTCTGTGGCGAGCGTATGTCTAAAGCGATGAGGAGTCATACGTACCCCGACTTTGTCGGTGAGTTTGCGGTACATCGCTTCTACTTGGTCGATGTTCATTTCCTTGCCGTGAAAATGCCGGGAGAACCTGTTGACGTTAAACAACTGGTCATCCGGTGAAAAACCAATCTTTTCTGCCTCTCCAAGAATTCTGCAAAGGTGAGGGGCGAGCCCCTCCATGATGGGTAGGAAAAACTCACGGTGGGTTTTTTCTGTTTCGCCTCGAACCAGGATCATTTGGCTGTCCCAGTCAATATCCTTATAGCGGAGACATAACAAAGCGTTTAAGCGAATACCGGTGTAATAAAACATTTCGAACACCGCGAGCCAGAACCATGCAGGTGTGATTTTGCTTCGCTCTTGAGTACAGCGCTCCTGCCCAACAAGAGATATCAGCCAGTTGCGTCCTCTCTGTATGGAATCTCCATTGATGGTCTTGCTAGCCCTCTTTGGAGGGATAACGCTGGTTTTCCTGAATGGGTTGATGGTGGTGTGAGTGACTAGGCCGTGTTCTATGGCATATCCCCAGACAGTACGTAGATGATTTGAATAAGTGTTCCAGCTACGCTTTGATAAGCCATTTTCAAGAACTTTTTTCCGCCACCCGAGTACCGCACGATGATCGATTTCCTCAATTGGTGACGCTCGGAAATGTTTCAGCAAAGCCTTGGTGGATGCGCGATAGATCTTCGCGCTGGAGGAGCGCAGATCATGAGCAAAAATGTACTCTTCCGTCAGCGTTAAGGGAGTCGTCATTGTAGCGTCACCTTCACTTCTGCCACTTCTGCTTTCAAGGAGAGGCTGATGTTATCGAAGGGAACCTCGGTGAAGATGGTCAATGGATCCAGCAGCAAGTACCCCTTGAGCTGCTTTGATTTTCTCGGTCCGACCACGTCACACGTCCATATATTTAAACTTTTTAATGTTTTTCGATGAAGTTTTTGCTTCTCGAAACTACGCTGAACAAGTTGCCAGGCATTAACGTTCTGCACTTTGGCTTGTTGTTCAATGTGGGGGAACTCAAGGACGTATCGCTTGAATATTCCAGGTGTCACCAACATCGCTGTACCTGCTACGGTATGAACCTGCGCTTTGGCATCGTTGATGATGATTTTTCGGGATGCGATGCCTTTCTTCAGCCATTCGACAAATCCCTGGCCTATTTCCATGTTGCTGCTTGGCATCTGGGCGACTTCTTCGATCGTTTCTTGAGGCGCGCCGACTTGAATGTCTGGCTGGGGGGGCTGGGTATTATCCAGTTGCACGGGCGCGGTTTGTGCCGCTGAGACTTGATTATTGTTGAAGTCTTCTGATGGCTCATTGATATTACCAAGCAGCGCCAGTAGCTCGTCAAATTCTGCGGAATTGTGTGAAGAATTCTTCATGAGTTCGGCTGCTGGAGTCTGCGACGTTGTCCGATCGACCTCCGATTTGGGAAAGTCAGATGTAGCTTTTTTCAAAGCTGCGGAAATTGGATTTGCAACGTTACTCACCGGCGACGCTTCACTCACCGGATCGTTGGATTCCAACTCAACTGTGCCTCCGTAAACTTCGGGTCTATCGTTTGGGTCAGTCCAAATCAACGCCGGTGAAAGTTTGAGTAGGGTGAAGGTGTTTCGCCAGCCGCGGCCGTTGTCGATCGTGACTTTCCAGATCGCCTTGTCCTGAGCGTTGGTCTGGATCACGCCTTGGTCCTGGAGCATGTTGAAGAAGGGAGCATTTGAGCTCGGCACACCCTCAACTCCCTGGGTCAGCAAATAGGCTCGAAGTTGGTCAGCAATCGGTTTGCTCACTAGCCACAAGGCATCCTGTGTCAGCCATCCATCTGACGGGCCATCAGGCTGATTCAGCTTGAACGTGTCACGCACCAGGTGTCGCAATCCGTCGGCCAATTGCCGCTGCAGTGATTGTTTAGGTGCCGTGATTGCGCGAGCTGGGTTTCCGCCAAGCTCTTGAGCGACAGAGGCCTGGTCGGCCTTGATCACGATTTCGCCCAAAATACCGGCGTGCTCATAATGTCCGGCTAAAACGAAAACAAGCTCTGACCAGACCTCTGGGAATTCACTGAGCCAGTCCAAAATATCTGCGGTGAGGATCTGCGCGTAGATCAGTGCTGCAGCGGCACCGTGAAGTTGATAGTTACGTCCCTTCACATAGCGAAAACGATAGGGACGGTTGATCGGGCCATGCCAGGGGTGCCATGTTCTTCCTCCCTCCAGCTCGACATGCACGTCGACGGCAATTTTGCCGAGGTCATGGATCAATGCGCCATAAGCTGCTGCTGCGGTCCATGCCTCAGCTTGGGCCGATTGAGACTCCGGTGGCGCCCCTACAGGTAACAGATAGGTCTGCCGAATTTTTAACGCGTAGGCGACGATTTCAAGCCCGTGATCCAGCATGCCTCCAGGGTGTGCGTGGTGGTGGTTTTGCGATGCAGGGAGCTGCTGGACCAACTCAGCGTAGCGCTCGAGTGGACGCTTATAGAGTTCCGCAAACTGTGTGCGGGATAACGAGGCCCGCTGCCAGATGTTCTCCAGTAGTTTCTGGCGGCGCGGCGATGCCAACA
The DNA here is from genome assembly GCF_030687435.1 of Pseudomonas sp. FP597. Lineage (NCBI taxonomy): Bacteria > Pseudomonadati > Pseudomonadota > Gammaproteobacteria > Pseudomonadales > Pseudomonadaceae > Pseudomonas > Pseudomonas sp. FP597. Next base: position 914,362 of record NZ_CP117432.1, read on the forward strand.
GGGATTGGCTAGAGGCTGGCTGCATGAAACCGTTAGGAGAGGGGCCTTGGGCGGGTAGCGCTTTTCTGCGACGGAAAATAGAGAACATCACCTGCTCCATAAATGATCTATGGGGCGGGCTTTTCGCCTATCCGAGGTGCAGCGAACAAGGTAAAAGTAACATTAGTGGTCGCACGTATTTCTTTGGCTACTTGCCACCTTTTGCCCTTGCGGTGATGAATGTTCTCCAGGAGTGACGTATTCGTGCCGTGCAGCCTTTTGCTTCTTCCCGCTACCGGCGGCCCTTTCGGGTAGGGCTTTTACCCTTGTGAACCATTCCATTCGCTCTTACAGACCCCTTTACCTTTTGGGCCATTTTTGCTCTGAAGTTGGGTATGTGACAGGAGCCGCCTGTGTAGTTATGTGTCAGATGGCTTGCAGCAGCGATAAATCAAGACTATAAATAGTATCAAAGCGCCTCTAGTGATGAGGCAGTCTAGGATGAGCATCATGACTACACACACCACTCCGGGAGTTGCAAGCCGCTTGGGCTATGGCTTGGGTGTGATCGTGCGCGCCGCTTGGTTCAGTCAGAAACCCACAATGCGTTGGATTAAGCGTCTGGCTCTGATTTCAATTGCGGTTTATTCCTCGGTCTGGTTGGCTCATGCGTTCATGGCTGTCCTGACTGTTGGTCTTATCTTGCTGGCCTTGGTTGTAGGAGACTTTTCCCGGCTACGTGGCCTTGGCAATTCTGAAGATCGAGATGCGCCGTACGGGCGAAACGTATTTGGTCAACCATTAGATCCATGGGGTAATGTTGAGGGTGAAATTTCTGATGAAGATAATTTTTCCCATTAATTCAGGGCATAAAACTCGCTTACGGATCTATCCAGAATGAATGGATCCGTAACTTCCTGAGTTTATTATATTGCTTTCTTGATAATGTCTCCTCCTCCTGAACCTGCTTTTTCAACTGGTTGCGTGCCACGCGTTAGACCCTCCAGCGCCTTGCCTGCACTTATTCCCGCCCATCCCAGTGCGCCTATCCAAAACATCGGTAGGATGATGAACATGGCTCCCATAACGAAGTTCAAGATTGCATCTTGAGTTGTGGCATTCAAACCCATTATTGGGTCAAATGATAAATGCGGTGAACCCGAACCATACAATGCATCCAAGATTGTGGTATCGACCCACCTGGCTAGTTGAAACCAAAAATCTACGAAAATCAGCGCAAAAAACACCACGGTCATGGTCATGGCCACTTTCAACTGATAAGCGCCGACGATCAGTACCAGCGGTATGCAAATCACCATCGCCATCTTCAAGAACGCCATGACCATCGGCAGTGCCTGCCGCACCATGTCCATTGCCGGGAAGTACGCCATTGATCCTAATGCAACTCCTAGAGTGCCGGCTGCGCGAGCTGCTCCATTCCACACTGTTCCATTGATTTGTCCCCCGTAGTCCGTATACACATCCCCTTTCACTTGGTTCGACGGCGAGACCAGTTGTCTAACAAGCGAGTCGGTCACTTCGTCCTGGGACAGCCACTTCGCCCAACCAAGCATTTTTGTCATAAGATCAGGTGATACCTGATCTTTAATACGATCTCGTAAGCCTACCCCGCTATCGGACCACCATTGTTTACACGTTGGATATCCTCCACCTCCGCTTACCTGCGGCAACCCCACATCACGCGAAGCGTTGTATGGCCAAGACGATCTGGGTGTCTTGGAGTAGTCCGTGTCGTAGTAGCCCGAGGTGTTCAGCAAAAAGTGTGAGCCGATCCAACTGAGGTCCTGTAAGAACTGGGGATCATTGGCTTTTGTGCCCAAGTCTGGTTGACGCATGAAGAGCCGGGCACGCGATGGGCCATAACAGTCGTGTGTAAAGTCGCCGATTTCCTGGGCCAGTAGCGGGTTGTTGATCTTGGTGTTGTTCACCTCCATCCGGACTTGACGCAGGTCGGTCCCACAAGGGATGGCTGCGACAGCCCCGTTTGTTAATCCTTTTGACAGCGCATGCATGAAGGCCCACCACATGGGCATCTGTGCGCTTTTTCCTGCTAGTGAGCTGAATGTGGTATTCCAACCCGTGTCAGCTGGTTTAGGTAAGTTGTACTGACATTGCTGGGCTCTACTTTGATCGAACGCCAAGGTATCGAAGCTTACATTGACGGCAGGGACTGCGAAGAATGCTACGACGACGTAGCCAACATAGATGTTGGTCTCGATCCGGGCCAGTGAAAGTACGCCTTTATTACCCTCGTCAGCCCCTTCTCCACGCACCTTGATCCATTCCCGAATCACGATTATGCAGAAGGGCAGTGCGAACAAGCCGGTATCTGAAACCATATCCCAGATACCGTTGTTGATGATCCAGCCGACCAGCGTCAGGTAGTACTCTAAATAGTCATTGGTGTAGAGCGTCACTGGACACCTCCTGCCTGATACAGCACTTTGCTCATCTCAACCATGGCAAACAATAAAGCCACCATGACCTCGATCTTCAGCAGGCCTTTGCGCCTCGACTGCGGCAATCGAGCCTTGAGCTTGAGCCAGGCAACTGCCAGTGCGATATAGAGCATCAGTCGCCAGGTGAAGAGCGGCCAGTAGTTGTCGACACGCCATCCTTGCCATTCCTCGACACTGTCGAACATGCTCATCAGGACGCTGCTGAGTAGAACTACGAGGCAGGTGGTTGCGAGTAAAATACCCGTCATCACGAGAAGTCCCCGCCCGATTCGGCGAGTCATTGAATGGTTGGGGGGGACGACAGGATCCTGATTGTGAGTCATGGCCTACACCTCACTGTTTGCTCTTGGTAGGTGATTGCAACTGATTCAGTCGATCCGTTTCTGGATCTCCTGGAAACACGCCGCGTGAGTCTTCGGCCCGAGCTTTGCCACGTTCAATGATGGTCAGTGGTGAGTTCTTCGCGAGCTGCTGGCGCATGTCCAGTTCCATCTTCAGATTGCCAATTTCCTGTTGCAGTGATGAGCTTTGCTGGCCTACCGCTTGGACGGCGAGGTCATTGGCTGCAACGTTCGGTTCCCGACTGCCCGCCATCAAGGTGCGCTGGAGCGTCAGGGCCTTCTCCAAAACGTCGGACAGCGCGACTTCGGAGGCAAGCCGGCGAGCCAGTACATCCTGATCCCGCTCATCCTTGAGTGCCGCTACGACGCCCCGGGTGATTGGCAGCGAATTGCTGCTTGCAGCTTCCAGATTGTCGACCGACAGAGTCTTGCCTCCGCTCAGTAACTCCTGCAGGGCCTTCAGCTTGGTGTCGTATGTTTCCTGGATCAGCGGTGTGAGGCCTACGCCTGCGGCTGTAACCGTTTTAGGGCAGCTGTCACAGGTCTGTTGTTGCTGTTCCCCCAGCACGCGATTGGCGAAGGTCGTGGCCTCTTGCGGCGATGACCAGACGTTGCACACCATTCCATTGTTGCAGCTGTCTTTATTGATCGATGAGGTGTCGCCGGCGGCACGTTTGTTCAGCAGGTTGTAGCCTGCTTTGGTGACGTCCCCCACAATACGAATAGGCTTTTGGCCGGAACCGCCTGCTCGATCCCCCCCGACCCAGGTGACGCCATCATTGCCGCCTTTCTTTTCGACTTGTTCCACAGCCGACACTGCGTCCGTGTTGGAGGTCAGCGCCTGACTCATCGCCTGGCCCTCTGCGAGCTTGCCCCAACCCATTTGATTGCCGGCGATATCCGCCATTTTTTCGCCGATGGCCCGGCAGGTGCCTTTGGACCGGTCAAAGTCCAATCGGGCTTGCAAGATGCCATTCGTGATGAGGTTGTACAGCGCTGGATTAGCGCGTTGGAGGATCAAGGCTGGCAGCGAGGCGACGGCGCTGGTGGCGTTCTGTACCACCGAGCTCATGATGTTCTGGAATCCAGAGGTGGCACCGTTCAACTGGTTTTGCAGGGTGTTGCTCATGCTCATGTTTCCGCAGACCAGGTTGTTATTCCAGCCACCGCCGACGGAAATACTATCCATGTTGCCGGCGCTCCCCATGGTCACGGCATTTCCTCCGCCGATGTTGTAGAGCACGTCGTCACCGATAACGCTGCCGGAGGACGAGACGTTGATTGGGTCGGCAGATTGCGCTATTGCGCTGCTAAAACAGCAAATGAAGAAGGTCGCCAAAGGGGTGAGTTTCATGTGGTGCTCCGGTCGCTTAGGTTCATAGGAAGTCAGTGCTGCCGAGGAAGGTTTGGCCACGGCGTTGACAGCATGAGTAAGGGCGCCAGAGTGCCCATGCATATCCGCCATCCTGCGAGTCGATGTTGGGTAGGATTGTTGGGAATGTCGCGCAGGTGGGGTTAAGCACAGGGGTAAGCTCTTGCCACTTTCCTGTCGAGGCGTCACCTTCACGCAGCGCTCCCGCTGGCCAATAGCCGGGATAGGGAAGGGCGAGCATCGGCAAATAGACATGTGCTTGGCCGAGACGAGTAACTACGTCGCCGGCGCGCTGTGCGATGACAGCACCCGTCTTGTAGTCATCTGTCTGGTTGAGAAAACCGCTACGGGGATAAACGTTTCCCCAACTGCTTGCGGATAGCAGGCTGCCTACCTCGCGCAGACCTGGGATGAGTGCTTCGGGGTAGACGGCCTCCGGGACGCCATATCTCCATGCAATCGGGTCCAGGGTGCTGAGGAAATAAGGAACGAGCGGTAATGTTGCGCCTTTGCAGACATAACCCGAGGTGCTGGCGAATTGGCTTAACGTGGCACCACCAGGATGGCCAATAACGTCGGCCTCCTTGAACTTGATGATGTTGTTTTCAGCAACGTGGTTGGTGGTGCCGTCATTACCGGCTTGGGCCATAGGATTTGGCGTGCCGAGAGGCGACATCTCAATCCACGGGTTTGCTCCCGTATTTGAGTAGGCCGATACCACGGCGTCCGGCACGTAGTGACGAACCTTGGTCGACGTTTTGACCTTGCAACCGAAAGGCGTGCAGAGGAGCCAATAGCAAATGCCGACTACCCTGTATTCTAGGCACGTAGGTGACAGCGTCGACGCGATGATTGTCGCCGAGGTTATCGCTGCTGAAGCGCTGAAAGACAAACTGAAGGTGATGGCCAGTGACAGTGGGCGGATCGCAAAGCGTGAGCGTCTCATCGTGACAAGCTCCGAGCTCGATCAATCTGCGTGACGGCTTTAGACACGTCTGTCTCCCCGTACACAACATATCGGCGGTCGACGACGACTGCAGGGACCTTTGCTACACCCACACTCCAGGCATCTGTGACGCCCTGCTGGGCTTGAGCAAGCTCGCTTTGAAGACGTTTGCCGGCAGGGCTTGATAGGAAATGTTGAATGGTTGCTTCAGCCTGGCGCGGGTCGGCAGGGAGCTGTCGAGATAGCAGCTCCTCGAGGCGTTGCTGGTCGTCGAGACGAATGATGCGCACGCCAGTGGGTGCGGAAACAGGATGTGCCTGATCAGTGATGACCCATGTTTCCGCGTGTGCTGCGGCAGACAGGAACGTTAAGGCTATGGCGGCAAGCCAATGCCTCGACGTGCGGGAAGGCTTATGGATATGGTTCATCGCACCGTACCTGAAGTGAATTCAGGTACAGGAAACCCGATGGCCGCGTCCGTTGCAGTAAGAAATAGGAGTTCGAGTAGTATGGGTTTTCGGCAGGGCTGAATTTAGGGCGAAGGGCATTTGGTCGGCTCAAATTGACGCGCATTCAGCGGCAACGTTAACTGTGTATCCATACAGTTATTTGTTCAGGCCAGGTTTATGAGCGTGACCCTTCTTGGTCCCATTGCCGGAGGTGGGGTATCACTCCCGCTGTATTCCTCCCAGGTGTCTGCCGGTTTTCCATCGCCGGCAGCGGACCACCTTGAAAAATTGATTTCGCTCGATGAGCTGTTTGAAATCCGAGCCCCGCACATGTACCTGGCCAAGATCCAAGGCGACAGCATGCAAGGTGCCGGGATTTTCAGTGGTGACCTGGTGGTGGTTGATCGAAGCAAAACGGCGCGGCATGGCGATATCGTCATTGCTGCGCTTAATACCGAGTGCGTGTGCAAGCGTTTTCACAGCCGCGATGGCCAAGTGGTGTTGATGGCCGAAAACTCCAAATTTCCGCCCAGGTACGTCATGGAGGGAGATGAACTTGTGATATGGGGTGTGGTGAACTACAGCGTGCGCGACCATGCACGTTAGAACTGCGCTGTACGCGGGCTTGCCCGTGTTCGGCCTTGTTGATTGCAATCATTTCTACGGGGCCGTTGAACGGGTGTTTCGACCGGACTTGGCTCAAACGCCCATTGTGGTTCTCAGTAACAACGACGGATGCGTGATCGCCCGTACTTACGACGCCAAACCTTACGTCAAAATGGGCGCGCCGTATTTCCAGATCAAAGACACGCTGCGCCGGCACGGAATTGTGGCGTTCAGCAGCAATTACGCGTTGTACGGCCAAATGTCCGAAAGGGTCATGACCCTAATAGAATCAATGGTTTGCGACAGCGAAGTGTATTCTATTGACGAAATTTTCTGCGACCTCACGGGGATGCCTGGCGACCTCACAGAGTTTGGGCGGACGATTCGGTCTAAAGTCCTAAAACACACCGGTATCCCTGTCGGTGTGGGCATTGCCCACACCAAAACCCTGGCCAAACTGGCCAACCACACCGCGAAGCGCCTGCAGGCGCAGACCGGCGGCGTCGTGGATCTATGCGACCCTTTTAAACGCGACTGGGTGCTGCGCAATACTGCCGTTGAAGAGGTGTGGGGCATTGGTCGACGTATGACGGCGCACATGCACGCCTTGGGGATTCACTCGGCCATGGACCTGGCAAAGGCCGACCCTGGGTTGCTCGGCCGTAAATTCAGTGTGGTTCTGGAGAAGACGGTGCGTGAACTCGCCGGCACGTCGTGCCTGGCCCTGGAAGATGCGGCACCGGCCAAGCAGGAGATCTGCTGCAGCCGAGCGTTTGGTACCCGGCTGACGACGATTGAGCCCATCAAGGAAGCGGTGGCCACCTACGCGCAGCGGGCATCGGAGAAGCTACGAGCCCAGCATTCGCTGTGCAAGAAGATCCGCGTGAGCATTCGCACCGGCATGTTTAACCCTGACGAGGCGCGTTACGCCAACGGCGTCTTGGTCGAGCTGCCTTACCCCACCAATGATGTGCGCTTGATCACCCGCGAAGCAACACATGCGGTGGAACGCCTTTTCCGTCCTGGGTTCCGATACAGCAAGGCCGAAGTGTTGCTGATGGATCTGCGTCAACCTGGTGAGTTCACCGATGATCTGTTTGCGCACACGCAGCCTGCTACGGCTGACAAGGTGATGAGCGTCCTGGACGAAATCAATAACCGCTGGGGCCGAGGTACGCTGCGTACGGCCGCGGTGCCGGCGGCGCCGGCCTGGGGCATGCGTCGTGAGCTGAAAAGCCCGAGCTACACCACTCGGCTCGACCAGTTATGGACGGTAAACGCCAATTGAGGCGTCAGGATCTGGAAGGAGTTTGTGTATGTGCAGCCATTACGAAGCGCCGTCGCCGGAGCGGGTGGCCGAGACATTCGGCGTTGAGCCGTTCGAGCAGGGTAAGTTGCAACTGTACCCAGGCTATACCGGGCCTTTCATTCGCCGTGCGGAGCACGTCGACGAAGAATCGCCTGCGTTGCTGGAGGTGCTGTCAGGCGCCTTTGGGCTGATTCCAACCTGGAGCAAGGACACCAAAATCGTACGCAGCACCTACAACTGCCGTTCGGAGACGGCTAGTCAAAAGCCGTCGTACCGCACAGCTTGGCGAAAGGCTCAGCACTGCATTATCCCTGCCGAGGCCATTTATGAACCTGACTGGCGAACGGGTAAACCGATTGCAACGCGGATTGTGCGGGCAGACGGTGAGTTAATGGGCATAGCGGGCCTATGGGAGCAATGGCGCGATCCCGGTACCGGGGAGGAACTGCACAGCTTCACCATGCTGACCATCAATGCGGATGATCACCCGTTCATGCGCAACTACCACAAGCCCGAGGATGAAAAACGCATGGTGGTGATTCTGCCCCGGGGGCTGTACGGCGATTGGCTTGAAGTTCCTGCAGGCGAAAGCATGGAGTTCATGCGTCAGTACCCGGCCGACCGCATGGCTGTAGCCAGGTAGTCCAGGACAGAGGCCACGCCATGGCCTGCAAACAAAAATGAGAGCGATTGAATGACCAAAGAAGAACTCAGAAAATAGCTGCAGGAGCAGTTGGAGCAGCACCTGCAGGTGAATCCTGATGCTGTTACGGTTTATGCCGCAGAGCCGCAACCTGACTTCTTGAGAACGGGTTCGAGCTGAACATCAAAGCTGCGGTGAATGAGAAGGGGTACCCTATTTGGAATTGAAAACCTCCAAGGGACCACACAACGCCATTGCCTGAATCATAGGTCACCACCGCGTGAGGTATAACAAAGCTCACCGGCTTGCAGCGGTAGTGAACACCAATACGAATCAACGCCGACGCTCGAAGCCGGCGTTTCCCATTTCAGCACCCTTATGAACGCTTTTGCTCAAAACAGAAGTGGTGCTTCATCAGATTAATGCGAACCATTGAAATGACTTTGCCCGTGATTGATATCCGTACCTCAGATCAACAGTGTAATTTTGAGATCCTGGTCATAACCGACTCCGGGGTACGTGCAAGGCACTTGGTGATGATCGAGGTTACAACTAAAACACACACCACTTCGCAAGGTGCATCAACTTTTGACCGCGCCTCGATTGAAGTAAGAGCAACCTACCTCTCTGGAGGGGCGATGAATGCAGGCGCGCACATCTCCACCATGGGCGGAAATATGTCGAGCCACAGTCAGTCGGTTAGGCTTACAAACGGCAGTGTTCTGATAGATCCAGCGGTAAGAGGTTTGGGCTTAGGCTCGTACATGTTCAGGAAAATCGTTGACTGGGCACGCGGTTTTGATCAGGCATTCAAAATTGTCCCTATCAGCGTGACCGAGGCGGATGCGACGAGTGATAACAAAGCTCGAAGGAACAAATTTTACGGAAACTTCGGCATCACGTTTATCTGGAGCCAGGGGCTAATTGATGAGCGCGGCCGGTCGGATCCGAACCTCACGGTAGCTCAATTGCAAGCACACGGAACCTGGCCTCACATCACTGCGAATAGCGGATTTGAGGTTCTGCAAGATTGTTGGCAGGACCTTGAGAAGGAGCGTGCAATGGTGGGACGCCTTCAAACACGCGTGAGGTGGGAAAGCATTAGGGGAGCTCGGCTTCGTGGCAGGCTCAAAATGATGGTGAGGATGGTAAACATCCCAATGTTCATTGCCCTATTCGCAATAGGCCTAATGAGTGGCGTGGTCTTGATGGGAGGGATTGATGCGGCGAACGCGGTTGTAGCTTTTTTCAAAGGATCGCGATAATAAGCCATCACCAAAGTAGGCGGTCGCCGGCGTTAGTCGTCTAACCGTATATGGTTCAATGCCGAATTAAGGGGGGACCACTCGTCATACAGAATGTCCTCATAGCTTTCACCACCCGGCTCTCTCGATATTGCCAATTTGGCAACAGCTACAAGCCGCTGCTGGAAGGCCACGATCGGGATCTCGATCACCTCTTCTACGTGCTTAACGTGAAGTTTGGTGGTGGCCACCTCACTTTTTTGCAGGACGTAGGAAGAGCTATAACGCGCCCAGGTTTCTGTTAGCTCGAACTGTGACATATCGGCGATCAAGATTCCGAGCTCGACTGGCGGAGCCGGCAGCGCCATTTCTGTGCTCACCTGAACTATGAACTCGAGCAGTTTCTTCAGGTTATGGCTAGTTGCCTGGGCCTTAACAGCGCCTTGCGGTGGCTCATAGGTCGACACGTGAAGCTGGGTGCGGAGATCTGCGATATAGATGAGCCAATGAAGCAGGTCTTTGAGCAATAGCTCAACTGCGTGCCGTTGAAGGTAAAAAGCTGGAAGGCCGATCTCATCCAGGGTTCCTTTGATCTGGCCTTGCTCAATGAGCAGTGTCGCTGAATACAGATAAGCTTCAAAGTAGTTGGGATGCCTCCAGAATCCCCCAATACGAGCCACACCGGCAGCCAGATCACTGGCGACCAACTCGGGAGGTTTTTCACCAACCATGACCTTCCCTTCCGGCGCAGGACCAGTTGCATAAAACGGCTCAGGAAACTCTGCCATTATGTCATCCATTTAAAAATCAGCCGGCCTTGAATCGCCCTATGCTTTCTTCTGTTTTTTGACAGTAGGAAGACCCCTCAAGGCGTCATCCCAATGAGCGCCGCGCTCTGGCTCGTTGGTCAGCTTGCTGATCCAGGTTTCGGGTTTCCCCTGCGCAATACTAGTGCACGCCCTGTCCAACCTCGACGCTTAAGCTCCGCTTTGAACTCGAGCGGAGTAAGTGGTACAGGTACTTCAGGCATCATCATTCTCCAAATGCTACTGCCAAAGCGCACATCGAACGGTTCGTGGAATATTTTGACGCGGCTACGTCAATTTTGGAAATTTACACATGCTTGGGAAATTGCAACCCATTTGACCAGTCGTTTGCATTCGACTTGACCAGTCGTTTGCATCGGAAGTGACCAGGCATTTGCATTGGACTTGACCACTCGCCTAGCGAGTCATTTGAAAGGCTAAAGCAGCGGTACTGGTGGCACTGTCTGTGGCGCGCCATCGATGATGCACATCCATCCCCAAGTTCTCAGTGCCGACGTCTTCTTAAACTCCTCGACCAGCTCGGCCGCAATTTCCCCTATGTCCGTCCGCAACTCGAACTGAGGGCGCATTGCGTGCAAAACGTCAATTCCCATGTCCCCGGCAAGCAGCTTGCACATCAGCTTATTACGAAGCTTCCAAGGTAGGGCTTTTCCGCGCCTTTCCGGATGCTGGTAAACCATGGTGTTCAAATGCGCCGACGCGTGGATGTAGTCAGCGCTGCTCATCCAGATATGCAGATGGGCAGGCACTCCAAGGGGTAGGACGTTGAACACGAGCCAATCGATTAGGCCAACGGCAACACCGCGCGCTTGAAGCTCCATTGCCAGCATCAGAAGTACTTTGTGCAAGGTGCCTGCTGCCTTGATAGCAACGGTTTTTCGACCTAGGAGATCTGCTTCGACCACTATCGCGATCAACGCAGCGAGGGCATCCAAGCTTGCCCTGCGTTCGAGTTTTTCGAGTAGAACTTGAGTGATTGGTTCGCGCTGAACACTGTCCCAAATCATGTTGCTGGTGCTGCGATAAAGCACCAGTTGGACATCGGTATTTAACGCACGGAAGTAGCTGTCGAAGCTGATTTTCTGTTGCCGGGAGATCAGCTTCATCAAAGTCCATATGGGATGATTCAGGTCGCGGGACGATCCAGGTGCTAGCAGTTCCACCCTACTCAAGGTCTTGGCCTTGGGGGAGATCATTTTCTGTTCGTACCTAGACCACTTGCTTCGGTAATGCCGGATCGTGCCATTCGTATTTCTTCGAAATGACTCTTTTTCGAAATACAGCTCAAGGGCATAGGCAGTTTTGAGGCCTGTCCGCTGCCTCAGTCCTTCGAACCAGTAGCCCACTGCGAGCATTTCCACTGTGTTGCTTCGGGGGCGGCTATTTTCCGGAATTTGTTCGCGCAAGCTGCCTGCGAACTCCGAATAAATGTTTGCAATTCTCTTAAAATCAGACACTTAAAAATCCCCGAACGATCTTTGTACCGTAAAAAATGTAGAAGTCTTACGGCTGGAGCGCAAGGGGGCGGTTTATTACTATCAACTGTGACCAAACCGGACATTAAGTGCGATGCGCGAGCCCCTTGAAATCCAATTTCTGTCATTCGAATTAGAGCTCGACCTCAAACAGCGATATGGCCTGATGGTGGGTGGCAGCGCGCTGTGGAGAGAGTTGGGTTACACATCGTACGACGCGTTTCGTAAAGCTAAACAGCGAGGGACAATTGAGGTGCCGCTATTTGAAGTGCCTAATCGTCGGGGGTTCTTTGCTCTGTCCAAAGAGGTCGCTTGGTGGATTGCTACGCAGCGCTGCGCACGGCAGCAGGCCGTATGAACTAAGCATATGAGGAGTATCACAATGAGATCAGGATAGGAGCTAGCCGGTGGATTTGGAGCACAAAAAAGCCCAGGGGTGGAGCCCTAGGCTTTTTTGATGGTGTTAGGTTTCAGCCCTACGCGCCGTCATTCTGTGTTCCCTCGCGTTCGGCGTCAAGTCGATCACATTCCGTTTGTCTGCAATTTTCACACGGCGCGACCTGTGAGGTGTTCACACACCTGTCGCGAGGAGAACATATGAGGCTGCCAATAAGTACGCAGCGCGAGGTGCTACGCCTTACGAGCGACCCCAAGCTGTCGAATAGGGCTATTGGCCTATTAGCCAAAGTGTCCCATAACACTGTTCGCACCATTCGGGATCAGTTGGCACAGTGTGGACAAAGCTGGGAAGAACTGAAGCACCTTGACGACAAAGCGCTGGCGGAGCGTCTGCATACCCAGCCAAAAGTCTCATCTCAAAGGAAGGCTTACCCGTCATGGCCTGCCATCCATGAACAGCTAAAACTTCCTGACATCACCTTGGAACTCCTATGGCAAGAGTTTCGTACAAGCGAGCCAGAAGGCGTGTCTTATGCTCAGTTCACACGGATTTATCGTGAATGGGTCAATAGGCAAAAGCTGAGCATGCGACAGACTCACCTCCCCGGAGACAAGTGCTTCGTGGACTTTTGTGGCAGGACAATGCCTGTGACCAACCCGGATACTGGAGCAATCAGCCAAGCTCAGGTGTTCGTGGCAACGCTAGGTGCCTCGGGATACATTTTTGCCACCGCCGTGAGAAGTCAAACGATCCCAGACTGGCTCAGATGCAACATTCTGGCCCTGGAGTTCTTCGACGGGGTTCCACGGTTCGTTGTGCCTGATAATTTGAAGTCAGCAGTGACGAAAAACACGAGAGATGTGGTGACCCTAAATCGTGCCTACGCCGAGTTTTCTGAGCACTACGGATTTCAAATTTACCCCGCCAGACCGCGTAAACCGCAAGACAAGTCGCTAGGTGAGATTGCTGTTCAACTGGTACAAAGATTCGTTCTCGCAAGGCTGAGAGCGAGCACCTTTTTTTCCTTAGAAGAGCTCAACGAGAAAATCAGCTACTGGGTTGATGAGCTAAACAGTCGAATCACTCGAACGTACCCTAAGAGCCGAACCAGCCGCTTCCTTGAGCTTGACTATCCAGCCCTCAAGCCGCTCCCAGAACATAAGTACAGCTACAGCAAGTGGGTGTATCAGGTTAGGGTAGGCAGCGACTACCACGTACAATTTGAAGAGCACAGCTACTCGGTTCCTTACCACTTCGCGAATCTTCTTGTCGATTTGCGCGTGCGAGACGATTGGCTCGAAATCATTCATCAGCGCCGTCTCATCGGCTCGCACAAGCTCAATCGTCAGCGGGGCACTAGCACTCTCAAAGAGCACTTGGCCCCGAATCACAGATATTTCCAGGACTCCCAGCCGGAAGCTCTGATTGTCTGGGCTGAGACTATTGGGCCGGAAACGCTCCGTTTCGTGAAGGACAACCTCAACCTGCGGAAAGATTTCTCGACCGGTTTGAAGGTCGTTGTTGGCCTGAAACGTGACGTTCGCAAAGGGGCAATCACACCGTCACGCCTTGAGTCCGCGTGCGGCTATGCGAATAGCTTGAACATACTAAGTTCTGAGCGGCTGCGTTCGATCCTTCGGAACGAATCTGACCTGCGCCCCAACTACCGAAGATCCGCCCCCTTGGTCGAACACGCCAACATACGTGGTGCTGAATACTACGCCTCACAGGGAGATGAGCCGCTATGAAGTCAATCCTCGATACTGCCCAAAACCTTATGTCTCTTGGTCTGCACGGGATGGCAGCAGCCTACGAGCGTCAGCTTGAAACACCGGCGCTGCTGAAAGAACCATTCGAAACAAGGCTTGGTTTAATGATGGATGCCGAAAATAGCGAGCGTGAGAGCAGAAAGGTTGGACGTTTGCTAAAGAACGCAAGGCTTCGTGAGAATGAAGCCACAATAGACAGCATTGAATTCAAGGCGTCTCGAGGCATAGACCGCAATACGGTCATGTCCCTTGGTGAGTGCGAGTGGTTAGCGCGACGTCAGAATGTGATCATCACGGGCGCTACGGGCACTGGCAAAACCTGGCTCGCTTGCGCACTCGGAAACCAAGCCTGCCGCCTTGGGCGAGCGACGCTGTATCGCACTGCCACGAAGCTTTTTGAAGAAATCTCACTTTCTTACGCTGACCACACCACGCCTAAACTACGTCGGCATTTGATCCGCGCAGAATTATTAGTCATAGATGATTTGGGCATCGGTGGCATTGACGCCCAGTTGGGCCCGTTCCTCCTGGACGTTATCGACGAGCAGTCACAGAACGGCTCATTGTTGATTACAAGTCAGTACCCTAAAGAAAAATGGTATGACCTGTTCTCCGACCCCACGATTGCCGATGCAATTCTTGACCGTATCGTTCACAAGTCCCACGTTATAGAACTGAAAGGCGAATCAATGCGAAGGATCAAAAGTCGCAAACGGTTGCAATAGGATCCGGTGTTTATCCAGGTGGGCAATACGAATGCAATTGGTCAAATTGAATGCAAGCAGTTGGTCAAATGCAACGCAATCACCTGTTTTTTCAATAATGTATAATTGGCGGGATTAAGATTTTTGCTATGCTCTTTGAATCATCCTACCTTAATCAGATCTGAGGGTTGAAACCTTTAGTAAGTCCCAGCCCCAGTGCTAGCCCTATTTAAATTTAACAGTCCAGAGGTGATCCAGCTGGGTTGTGCAAATGGGGCTTAGCATCTGGCGCTTCATACCCCAGTATGGCGTTATGGGAACATCTCAAGAGCGTACGGTGCCTCGGCCCCATTTTACGTTGATCTGATCCATCATGCTTTGTGAGGCGCAGCGGCCGCACGTTGGCGGAACTATCAGGTAGTTAAACTTCTAGTTTGCGCCACTGACAAAGCCAGGGCGCATGCTAGCCTGTTAATTAATGAGGTTACGGTTTAGCAACGTGCCAGACTTGGTTGACACCGTCGCCGGTTGTATCCCCTGGCTTGGTATCTTTGACCCAGCTGTAAAGTGGCATGCCTTTGTAAGCCCATTGTTTTGTGCCATCGTCTCGAGTGACGACAGAATAATCATGATCCGCTTTGGCGTTTGCCGACACTGCCAGAGGTGGCCAGTTTGCAGCGCATGGCCCAGTGCAGACCGACTTGCCCGAGGTGTCCTTACCGAACGTGTACAGAGTCATTCCTTTCGCGTCTACGAGTACTTTTCCCTTGTCTGTTTCAGCAACCTTGACTGGCGCGTCGGCGAACGCAAAACCAGATATGCAGCAGACGGCAACAGCAGCGGTGAGGATCATTTTTTTGAACATACGTATTCCTTTGGTTTTTGTGAATTTTTGTAGGCTCGCCTGCTATTTGAAATAGTACGCGACCAGACAGTAGACGAACGCCAGACAGTTCTATTCCAGTTCCGTAAAAAACTTCCCAATATTATGTTTTACCGGAACCCTGATCTTTCCCCCCCTGTTGATCCAATGGCGTTCTTATTTGAGCAAAACGACGTTCACGCTCAAGCATCACGAGCTTGGGCGCCTCACTCCACAGCCGAAGTTCAGGGCTGACCCACCAAGCTACAACGAATGCAGAAACGATCAGGGTCATCACAATTACCATTGAAGCAAACATGATTCACTCCTGCTCGGTAGGTTGGTATAGCGTACGCAAATAGGTAACTACAGCAGTTCGTTGTTCGTCCGAGAGCACTGCTTTCCAGGGAGGCATTGCCGTACCTGGTATGCCTTCACGCAAGACGTTCTCCAGATACGCCGTGTTGCCTTTCTTCTCCCAGAAGTTCGCGGGGCGTGGGGAGAGCCCGCGAGATGCAGGCCCATTGCCCTGGCCACTGGCACCGTGGCAGCTAGCACAATTGGTGGAAAATAGAGACTGCCCAAGCGCTACGTCGCTAGACGGCAAGGCGCGCTCGTCCGCTGTATGCAGGCTTTGCACATAAAGCGTGAGTGCCACCAGCGTTGAGTTATCAAGGTCTCTCCAAGCGGGCATTGCTGTCCCGGGCCTGCCGTTCCACAAAACATCGGCTAAATGCCGGGTTGTAAATTGTGCATCGCGCAGGTTAGCCGGACGTGGCAGCAACGTCGGCGCCGCTAAGCCATCACCTGTTCCACTCGGACCATGGCACCCGGCGCAGTTCTCCGCGAAAGCCGCTTGTCCCAGACGTAATGCGATCGAGCGGTCATTTGCGTTAGTAGGTATCACAAAGCCAGGCACTGGCCCATCCAAGCGAGGTCGCGCGGCGATTGCATCTTGGCTTACATTGAGTGACGCCGACATTTCTTCATCTGCCATGCTGTCGTGCGACATCGCGTTACTGCTCTTCTGGGTTGATTGTTGAGCTTCAACCTGCGCCTGAAGCGGATCGTCATAACCCGAAACTTTTCTAGCTCTACCAAGCGTCTGTAAGTAGGCAACGAGGTCAATTCCATCCGATGTCGGTTTGTTGGCATCACCTTTAAACAACCAGGGATAGCCAGGCATTACAGAGTCACGAACGACATATCGAGGATTGAATAGGTGGGTCAGATGCCAATCATTACTTCGTACCTCGGTTTCCCGAGCTAAATCAGGACCAATGCGGCGAGTCCCCCAGAGTTGTGGGTAGTCGTATTTCGTTTCCCATGCTTCAGTGGGCGCCCCCCAGCGACTGACGTCCTGAGCTACGAATCGTACTTGTTGAGTATGACAATAACCGCACCCTTCGCGGGCATATACAATGCGCCCTCGTTCTTCTTTCGCGGAATACTGTTGCATGTTGGCAGGTGCACGGGCCTCGATTTCCTTTTGCAGTTGCTTCCCAGGCAATATCCCGAGCAGCATAAACGACAAGATAAAGAAGCCGATACCGGCTACAAATATGATCAGATAGGCGCTATTGAACAGGCGATGCTTGGTAACCGTTTGCATACCTTAAACTCCCGCTAACGTAGGGTGAATGACGGGAGAGGTACTTACGGCAGCACCGTTGTTTCGGGCTCCTGTAGTTAGGCCCAGGAAAAACGCGATGAAGCCTGCCAGAATCGGCAATCCGCTTAGGTCTCTGATCCACCAGTACGCCAGAGATGCGCGTACAGAGTCCATCCACGGCGCGGTGGTTTCCCATATTTGTGCCTGTACCAAACCGCCGGCCGTTAGTGTGGTGAACATGGCCAGTAGGCCGATAGTTATCAGCCAGTAAGCCCAATTCATCGCCGCTGCGCTGTAGCGGTTGTTTGGTATACGCTGCCAGGCATGGGCAATCCCGCCAGCGGCAACGAAGGTTGCAAAACCCAGCATCGCGAGATGCGAATGGCCAATTACCCAATCGGAAAAGTGAGTCAATCGGTTGACCGGCATCAGAGCCTGGAACGCGCCCTGCAAACTGACGATTAAATAGAACACCGTGCCCGTCCAGACAAACCTCAGAGGGACATCGCTTGCGACTGTCGAAGCTTGGCCTCGCAGTGACATCAGTTGGTTGAATACAACTAGTATCACGTCCATGCCCAAATACACGGAGGCGATAATGGCCGCCTTCTGCGCGTCCATGGGGATAGCCGAATAGACGTAATGGTGAGTGCCATTGAGCGGATAAAAAAAGAATAGAAACCAGAAACCGATCATTGACAAAAAGTGGCTATAGATAGGTCGATTGGTGGCGGCCGGAATAATGTAGTAAGAGATCGCAAGTACAAATGGCGTAACGAACAAACCCACTGCGTCGTGAATCCAAAGCCCGCTGAATGCAGCACCTTGCGCGCCGGGGATAAATGCAGGCGCGAAATTTCCTACTGGATATGCAAGCAGCGTAAATACGGCTCCGCCGATCAGGTACCAAGCCGAAATATACAAGCCTCCTCGTTGCCGCTTAAGCAAGAAAGGCCCCGCGAATTGGGCACATACCAAAATCAGACCGAGTACTACCACTAGGTCCACGATCATTGGGAACTCCGCCCATTCTAAAGACTGTATTGCGAACCATGGGCTATCGAGCCCGAGGGAAATAAGTAACCATCCGGGCAAAAGGACACCAAGATTCCAAATATAGAAAATGACCCAGCCCAATCTGCGACTGAACACCGGGCGATCAGCCAGGCGCGGGACCATGTGGTAACAGAACGCAAAGAAAGCATTGGCAAGCCAACCAAAAAAAATACCTTGTGTGTGATCGAACCTCAGGCGACCCCAGGTCAGCGCTGCGTGGCTACTCAGCAGATCGGGCATTGTCAGCTTCAGAGCAACAAGCAGGCCCGCAAGAGCTGATAGAAACAGTGTGATCACTGCTGCATAACCGTGGGCTTTGATAAGATCGTAATCAATGCGCGGCAAAATATCCGAGGGTTGATTCGCGTCTAGAGCATGCTCTGTTCCAGCTATCAGTCTACTCATGGCTTAGCTCCTTCAACGAAACGGTTTTGGAGCGGCTTAGAATCCATGCTGCCGTTCCTGATCGCTCCTCCGGCGTCAGTGTTATGTCCGTAGGCCCTGCAGAATAACCATCCCATCCTGGTTGGGGATGGGAAATGGCAGCGACCATGACAGCCAACGCTTCGTGATTAAGCGGCTTCGTCCCAATTACAGATTTATATCGTGCAAGGACTGCATTCCAGCTAGGACCTACCGAACGTTGAGTCGCGTCATGACACCCTGCGCAACGCTGTTGGACCACAATTGCGCCTGCGCCGACCAATGCAGTGGTCAACTCGACCTTATCTGTTGAGTCCACTCGCGACGGGAGAGCATCTCCTCGTCGGGTGATATCCGAGGCGCCGTGGGTGCCGATGACCTTCCAAGATATCAACGTGCCGAGCGCCAATACACCAATCAACATAGCCAATGCAGTTCGGGAAATCCCATGGGCCGATGTGTCGCGAACAGGATCACTCATGGTGTCTCCTTGCCATTGAAGAACATCAGATAATCGATGATTGGTTGTACGGCTTCGTCGGGGATGGGCGCTCCATATTCGTCGCGCATTTTGGCGACCTCAGCCGCCCAGGTTTTACGCGGAAATGCAGGTTGGTTGGTAACGTAACGAGGAGAATGGCAGATCACGCATTGTGCCAGAAATTCGCTGCGCCCCGGACCGTCCGGCAAGTAGGGCTCGTCGTGGGGAACAGTGATTGAGTGCACGGGAGCACCAAAATCGACCTTCGGTTCCTCGGCCGCAAAGGCGCTTGGTATCCAAATAGGTAGGCTACACATCAAGGCAAAAAAGAGCATTCTAGGCTGGAGAAATGTCGTCATCTCACACCACCATTCCAGTGGTTTGTTCGATAACCCGGCGCGCATAGCCTCCCCGATTCCACTGGGTGGTCAGTTGACCTTGCCCGGCGCGGTTGGTGGCGCGGACCTTGAACGTGTATCGGCCTTTGTCAAGGGGGGTCCATACGAAGCGCCACCGACGCCAAGAGAACCGGCCGATCTCGGGGTCGAGCGTCGCATCTGCCCAAGTACGCCCGCCGTCAACTGAAACCTCAACCCGAGCGATACCATCGCCGCCATCATTGGCTAAGCCCTCTAGCATGTATGGATGATTTACAAGCAATAGTTCTTCGGGTTCTGGACGTACGAATACGGAGTGAGTGACAAAGCGGTTGATGGGTACCGTTTTCTTGGAGAGGTTTCCTGGCTCCTCGTTGATCTCTGGATTATCAGGAATTCGGTAGGCTTGGTTCATCCAAATATTGCTTAAAGGTTTATCTAGCACCTCAATGTGAGCCAATGATTTAATCCAGTAAGTCGCGTACCAACCGGGTACCACTAAGCGCAATGGAAAGCCATTGAGCATCGGCAGTGGTGCGCCATTCATTGCGTATGCAACCATCACATCACCATCATTGGCATGGTCAAACTTCAATGACTTCACGATCTTTGGCAAGCCTGGCATTGGCGACTCATCCAGCCCAGAAATTGCCACCTCGACTGCTCCTGCTTTAACACCTGCACGATCAAGGAGGTCCTTGAGGCGAACGCCTGTCCACTGTGCATTTCCCATCGCGCCAAATTGCCATTGCCCACCAGGAGGTTTAGGACCAAACAAGCTTCTGGCATTGCCTGAACATTGGTTCATGGCCACCAGTGTCACGGGCTCGAACTCGTTGACCAAGGCATCAAGAGAAAAAGACTGAGGATTGGCAACCTGGCCATCGAGACGCAGTCGAAAGGTTCGCGTATCGACCTGAGTTGGATACCCCGACAGATGCCACCGAACAAAATAGGCTTCGTTAGGCGTCAGGTCCTGGCGAAAATAATGCAGCGGCGTTTCCAACTGCGGCGGACGATCAGTAATCAGAATCAGTCCCGTTTTCTCTGGAAAACGTACAAGGCGTCGTTCGGACTCTGCGGATTCGATCCTATCTAGTTGCGCCAAGTCCGTTCCAGAAAGGGCTTGGCGCGGAAGCAGGCTAGCGAGACCAGCGCTAGTGGCCAACCCGAGTAAACGACGGCGATTCATCATCCAGAACTCATCACTTCCATTCATTATTATTCACCAGGTCGTGGAGTATCAGCAGGCCC
The DNA here is from genome assembly GCF_030687435.1 of Pseudomonas sp. FP597. Lineage (NCBI taxonomy): Bacteria > Pseudomonadati > Pseudomonadota > Gammaproteobacteria > Pseudomonadales > Pseudomonadaceae > Pseudomonas > Pseudomonas sp. FP597. The sequence goes on from NZ_CP117432.1 coordinate 934,971, forward strand.
TCGAGAAGGCCTGCGTTGTTTCGATCAGTCAGCCTTGAGCGTCGATACCACCTTGTTGCTGGCGAGATCGACGGTGGAGATGCTCAGGTCCTCGTTGAGGACATAAGCCTTCGACTTGTCTTTGGTGAAGACAATGGCCTGGCGGGGTGCCTTCAAACCGGTCACAGTGGTCGTCACTTTCAGCGTTTTGGTGTCTATCACTGACAGGGTGTTGTCACCCAGGTTACCCGAGTAGACGTGCAGTCCGTCTGGAGTCAGGGCTGCACCGTAGGGGTCTTTGCCCACCATAACGGTGGTTGTGATAGCGCGTTTTTGAGTGTCGACAACTGCGATGCTGTTACTGCCGCTGTTAGCCGCGTACAGCGTATTGCCGTCGGCCGATATGGAGATGGCGCGCAACTTGTTGAAGCCAGTGATCTCACCTTCGATCTTATTGGTCTTGCTGTCGACCAGGGTGATTTTGTCGCCAAGAAAGTTGGTGACATAGACGGTTTTGCCGTCAGGGCTTACTCGGATGCCTTGGCGCGGTTGGGAGAAGCCAGGTACCACAGCTACTGGTCGTTGGTGATCAAGGTCAATAACCGACAAGGTGCTGGCGGCCTCGTTGTTGACGTAGAGCAGGCTCCCATCCTTGCTGAGCGTGGTACCAAAAGCACCTGCACCTAACGGAAGATCTGCGATGACTTTTAATGTTTTGGTGTCGATCTTACGAACGACCCCTAAGCTGCTGTCGGAAAGGTAGAACACATCGCCGTTTGGAGAAAAGACAATGTTGCGTGGCGTGATATAGCCGGTGAGAACCTGACGAACCTTGCCGGTTTTCAAGTCGTAGACCACCACGTCAGGACGCTGACTGTAGGAGACTACGGCTGTCGATTCGTCAGGGCTGACAGCCAGTGAGTTGTTATGAATATCACCATCGAAGGTCCAGCGATCTTCCGCTGCCGACGCACTCATTGATGCGGCGAGCGCGATACCCAACGCCAGTGCAGTCACTGTTTTCTTGATCACATTCATCAGAGGTTCCTCACAAGGGGCAGCCAGGCGTGAGATTGCGCCTTGGCAAATGCAGCTCGCTGATTGCTGCTAGACAATGAGTTGACCTTAAGCGCTTGGGATAAATTCCGAAAACAAGTTGTTGTGGTAGTAGTTACCTACTTTTCAAATAGATTTCGTTAGCTTTGGCTCGCAAACTGAGTGCAACTTTGCCAGAACCGTTCAAGTCCGGACGAGATGAATTTTTCCCGGTGGCGGATCAGAAAAAAGCGCCGGCTCAGCCCAGGCAACGCATGCGGCAGTTCAATCAGGTCTTGAGAAGTCAGCAGATCCCGAACGACCCAGCTCGACAGGCAACTGATGCCGATGCCTTGTGCAAGGACGTGTTTGATGGCTTCTGAGCTGCCGATCTGGCGGGTTTCAGCGAGGTCGTGCAGGTGACGCAACAGCAACTGTTCGACTTCCTCCCGAGTGCCCGAGCCAGGTTCGCGGAGAAGCCACTCAGCAGTACGCAGGTCATCAAGGGTGACCTGCGACTTGAGTGCTAAAGGGTGACGTTGGCCCGCTACAATGAGCAGTTCATCTACAAGCCAAGGTTCGGCACTCAGTTCGGGCAAGTGGCACGGTCCCTCAATCAGTCCCATATCAATCTCGAAATCTGCGACCTTCCGGGCGATAGCCATGCTGTTGGCCATATCAACATCGACCCGCAGGTGCGGAGCCGATTGGCGTAACTCGCCAAGTATCAATGGCAAAACATAGTTGCCTATAGTGGTACTACAGCCTACCCGCAAGCGAGTCTTCAGCTCTGCATGCCCTGGAAGGAAGCTGTTTTCTATCTGCAACGCGTTCTCAAGCATGCTTCTGGCCTGGGGCAGTAATGCTTGGCCGTTATTGTTTAACACCAAGCGTTTGCCTACGCGATCGAAAAGCCGGGTATCCAAGGCGCTTTCCAACTCGTTGAGTGCGGCGCTGGTGGCCGATTGCGAAAGTGACACAGCGATGGCCGCGCTGGTGGTGCTGCCCTGTTGCGCAATGGCGCAGAAGATCTGCAATTGACGTAGGCTTAACTTCAATTTTCTACCTCTTTAACAGGTAACGTAAACCTATACTATCCGTTTAGCCGCTAACCTCATCAAGCTATACTTCAGGCAAGTCACATTGAATGAACACTGAAGCGGGAGCGCGAAAATGAGTGATACACGACTCGCAGCGATTATGGGCGGCAGCCATCCACTGGCAGCATTGTCCAATCCACGAGAAGCGATCCGGCAGTTCACACCTAACTGGTTCGCCGCCACGATGGGCACCGGGATTCTGGCTCTGGCTTTGGGCCAACTGCCATTTGCCGCGCAGTGGCCCAAAGTGTTAGGTGAAGCCTTGTGGTTTTTCAATATCGCGTTGTTTTGCCTCTTTACGGTGTTGTACGCAAGCCGCTGGGCCCTGTTCTTTAATGAAGCCAAACAGATCTTCGGTCACTCCACCGTGTCGATGTTTTTTGGAACCATCCCCATGGGGCTGGCGACAATCATCAACGGATTTCTCCTTTATGGCTTGCCACGCTGGGGGGATGGGGTTGTCGCTTTAGCTGAAGTCCTGTGGTGGATCGATGTCGCCATGGCGTTGGCGTGCGGGGTTCTGATCCCGTTCATGATGTTTACCCGCCAGCAGCACAGTATCGACCAGATGACAGCAGTATGGCTGCTACCTGTGGTTGCGGCCGAGGTAGCCGCCGCCAGTGGTGGGCTACTGGCGCCGCACCTTGCTGATGCGAGTGCACAGTTCACCCTGTTGATCACCAGCTACGTGCTATGGGCATACTCAGTGCCCGTTGCCTTGAGTATTCTGGTGATTCTGCTGCTGCGCATGGCATTGCATAAATTGCCTCATGAGAGCATGGCGGCATCGAGCTGGCTTTCATTAGGGCCCATTGGTACTGGTGCGTTGGGGATGCTGGTACTCGGCAGCGACGCTCCGGCGATCTTCGCCGCTCATGGAATGGCCGGCATCGGAGGCGTTGCCGAGGGCATTGGCTTGATCGGTGGTGTGCTGTTTTGGGGGCTTGGATTGTGGTGGATGGTTTTGGCGCTGCTGATTACCGGTCGCTACTTCAGGGAGGGTATTCCTTTCAACCTCGGCTGGTGGGGTTTCACCTTTCCGCTAGGCGTGTATGCGGTGACTACCCTTAAATTGGGCTCCATGTTGCACCTCGCGTTCTTCAATTTTGTGGGCGTGGTACTGGTATTGCTGCTTGCGATCATGTGGATCATCGTCGCGGCCAAAACTTTGGTAGGCGCGTATCGCGGCAACTTGTTCATCTCGCCCTGCATCGCCTCGCTGAACAAGATGAGCAAACCCTGAACCTTTGGCTACTCAATCGACTGTTTGGCGTCACGCAGCGTGGATAGGATGCGTTGCCGAACACTCGGGTGAGTGCAAACAGAAAGCGGGCTGGGGTGTGGCATCTCGAGCAATGAGATATCGGGAAAGGCGTGTCGAACCCGCAGCATCGCCTGCTGAGCGACACGTCCGGCAAATACGACAGTCGCGAGATCAGGAAAATGCGGAAGCAGCGTGATTAGCTTCTCAATTCCCTCCTCAATTTGCGCCCTGCGGAGCGACGCCTTGGGCTTTTCAAGATCGGGCAGCCAAGGATATAGATTCCAGATAACGGTCTCTCGGCGTTCCAACCCAACCTGTTCCATGAAACTTTTGAGGTTGCGTTGTGCAGGCCCCGGATTGTCTCGTGAGACATACCGTGCACGACTGACCGTTCGCGCGGGTGACTCTAGCAATATCAATATTTTGGCGTAGACGCCGCCATCCAACGGATCGAAATACGGCAAGGTTTTGTCGCCCGTGGACTGGGAAATCACCCAGCGCGTCAGTTGCGCAACGTTCGGCATCAGCAGAAAAATTTCTCGCGCTTCAAGCGAAATCCCGAGGGGGGCGGTGCCTTGGTGAGTCGACACTGACAAGACGCTTCCTCTATTGATACGAAATTGCCATTAGGAGGCCACGATATGTTCGATCTTCAAGCTCTTGACCTCGCGCGAATGCAGTTCGCTTTCACCGTTTCATTCCACATCCTGTTCCCGGCAGTTACCGTCGGGCTGGCTGCTTATCTAGCAGTGTTGGAAGGTCTTTGGTTGAGGACGCATGACAATACCTATCGGACCTTATACCACTTTTGGATCAAAATCTTCGCAGTCAACTTCGGTATGGGTGTGGTGTCAGGATTGGTCATGGCGTATGAGTTCGGTACCAATTGGAGCAGATTTTCGTATTTCGCCGGCCCTATAACGGGGACCCTACTGACCTACGAGGTACTGACGGCTTTCTTTCTTGAAGCTGGATTCTTGGGTGTGATGCTTTTTGGTTGGAGTAGAGTCGGCCGTGGCCTACATTTCTTTTCTACCGTGATGGTGGCCGTTGGCACCTTGGTTTCCTCGTTCTGGATTCTCGCCTCTAATAGCTGGATGCAAACCCCACAGGGCTTCAAAATTGATCATGGTCAAGTGATTCCGATGGACTGGCTGAAGATTATCTTCAATCCGTCTTTTCCTTACCGCCTGGTGCACATGTCGATTGCTGCCTTCGTGGCAACGGCGTTCTTTGTCGGCGCTTCAGCAGCCTGGCACCTGTTGGGAGGTCGCGATAACCCGGCCGTCCGTCGAATGTTATCAATGGCGATGTGGATGGCGTTGATTGTGGCGCCGATACAAGCCGTGGTGGGCGATGCTCACGGGTTGAACACTTTGGAGCATCAGCCGGCAAAAATTGCGGCAATAGAGGGCCACTGGGAAAACGTGGGCAATGAGCCGACGCCGTTGATCCTGTTTGGCTGGCCCGATATGAAGGCTGAGAAGACCCGGTTTTCCGTCGAGATTCCCTACTTGGGCAGTTTGATCCTTACCCACAGCCTGGATCGTCAGATTCCTGCCTTGGCATCCTTTGCGCCGGAGGATCGCCCCAACTCGACTATCGTGTTCTGGTCGTTCCGTATCATGGTTGGCTTGGGAATGCTGATGATTTTCACTGGACTGTGGAGTCTATGGTTGCGAAAGCGCGGCACGCTCTACCGGTGCCGCTCGTTCTTATACTTCCTGATGCTTATGGGGCCGTCAGGGCTGATCGCCCTATTGGCCGGCTGGTTTACCACTGAAATCGGTCGTCAGCCTTGGGTAGTGTATGGACTGCTGCGCACTGCCGATGCTTCGTCGAACCATAGCGTGGCGCAGATGAGCATTACCTTAGTGCTGTTTGTCCTGGTTTATTTCGCGCTTTTCGGAACCGGCTTGGGCTACATGATGCGCCTGGTACGTAAAGGACCCCAAAATCACGAAGGCGACGCGCTTAGCCACGGTGGGCCTGGCCATCTGCGAACACCTGCCCGTCCTCTATCTGCCGCCCACGGTGGCGATGCTGATAGCCATCACAAGGGGCATTGACTCATGGGCATTGATCTTCCGCTGATTTGGGCCGTGATCATCATCTTCGGCATCATGATGTACGTAATTATGGACGGCTTTGACCTAGGGATTGGCATTCTTTTTCCTTTCATGAAGGGCTCGGGCGATCGCGACGTAATGATGAACACGGTCGCGCCTGTCTGGGACGGCAACGAAACCTGGCTCGTGCTTGGCGGCGCGGCGTTGTTCGGCGCCTTCCCGCTGGCCTATTCGGTGGTCCTGTCGGCCCTGTACCTGCCGCTGATTTTCATGCTGTTCGGGCTGATTTTCCGCGGCGTGGCCTTCGAGTTCCGTTTCAAGGCCACTGACGAGAAGCGCCACATCTGGGACAAGGCCTTTATCGGCGGCTCCCTGGTGGCGACCTTCTTCCAGGGCGTGGCGTTGGGCGCCTACATCGACGGCCTCCCGGTGGTCGATCGCCAGTACGCCGGGGGCGGCCTAGACTGGCTGACGCCGTTCAGTCTGTTCTGCGGCGCTGCGCTGATAGTTGCGTATGCCTTGCTTGGCTGCACCTGGCTGATCATGAAAACTGAAGGCGTGCTGCAAAAAGCCATGCATAACCTGGCCCGTCCTTTGACGTTGGCACTGCTGGCTGTGATCGCCGTGGTCAGCTTATGGACGCCGCTCGCCCATGGCGATATCGCTGCACGCTGGTTCTGCCTACCGAACCTGTTCTGGTTCCTGCCGGTGCCAGTCCTAGTGTTGGTGACTATGTGGGGGTTGTTCAGGGCCGTGGCGAGCAGTGCTCACTACGCGCCTTTTATCTTGACCCTGGTATTGATCTTTCTGGGTTACAGCGGCCTCGGCATCAGCCTGTGGCCGAACATCGTCCCACCGTTGACGTCGATCTGGGATGCCGCAGCCCCCCCGCAAAGCCAAGGTTTTATGCTTGTAGGTGCTCTGCTCATTATCCCGATCATTCTGGGCTACACCATTTGGAGCTACTCCGTGTTCCGAGGAAAGGTTAACGATCAGGCAGGCTATCATTGAGTGAACTGACACCCTTTAAATGCCTCGGGAATCTCTAGTCCGTTCAGGAATGCAGTCCTTGGGTTACTTCGCCATCAGTGACATTATTGCAGTGCTTGGAGCGTAGCTCGGTACACAGGTGGCCACATCCTTTAATGTGGCGAGTGGTCCCCCTTTTTTGGTTTATACGTAGCTACCGATTTGCGAATCTCTTCTCGGGCCTCATCTGCGCTCCCCCAACGGCCCATCTTTACCCACTTACCCGGCTCCAATGCCTTGTAGCTTTCGAAGAAGTGCTGGATCTGTGCGAGGAGTAATGCAGGGAGGTCAGAGAATTCCTTTATGTTGCTGTACACAGAGCTTAGTTTTTCATGAGGCACCGCGATCACCTTGGCATCCGCTCCAGCTTCGTCCGTCATGTACATCACGCCAACCGGGCGACTACGAATGACAACGCCAGGCGATACCGGGTAAGGGCAAATCACCAAGACGTCCAACGGGTCTCCGTCATCGCTCAACGTATTTGGAATGAACCCGTAGTTGGCCGGATAGAACATGGGCGTGCTGAGGAAGCGGTCTACGAAAATTTGTCCACTCGGCTTGTCCACCTCGTACTTGATCGGCGAGTGGTTTGCAGGAATCTCGATAACGGTGAAGAAGTCATCGGGGATCGCGTTACCAGCTGGAATATCCGTGTAGCTCATGCTCATATCTCCAAGCGTCTAGGAAAGGCCAATGCCACTGACGTTTTTGCCAACAGCGATATGTGGTTCGTTTTTTACGGTAACCAGTACAACAGGTTTACCGGCTATAGGCCGTCAGCGCACGAATGCATCATGTCCTGCATAAAACGCATGGCTGCCAAGATGCTCTTCTATTCTCAGAAACTGATTGTATTTCTCGACCCGCTCCCCTCGACATGGAGCGCCCGTCTTGAGATGGCCAGTACCCATGGCAACAGTCAGATCTGCGATGAAGCTGTCTACAGTCTCCCCGCTACGATGAGAAACCATAGCTCCCCAATTTGCCCCGTAAGCCATTACGATGGCGGCTTTGGTCTCAGTCAGGGTTCCGATTTGATTGGGTTTAATCAGTACAGCATTGGCGACGTTTTCTTTGATGCCTCGTTGAATCCGTTCGACGTTGGTGACAAACAGGTCATCTCCAACCAACTCGATCCGGTTACCCAGCGCAGCATTCAATTGCTTCCAGCCCGACCAATCGTCTTCCGCGAGGCCATCTTCCAGTACCGCAATCGGGTACTTGTCGACCCAGGAGGAATAGAGACTAATCAGCTCTTGAGCATCGACCTTACGACCTTCAGAGCGCAGATGGTAAAGACCGTTCTCATAGAAACCGCTGGATGCTGGGTCGATAGCGATCTCGATCTGAGATCCAGGGGTATAACCGGCCCTTTCAATTGCCTTAATGATCAGCTCAATGGCATCTGAGTTTTTCTTGAGCGTCGGCGCAAAGCCGCCTTCATCTCCGACCGCTGTTGAGTAGCCGGCGTCCTTAAGCACCGCTTTCAGCTCGTGGTACACCTCAGCGCCCCAACGCAAGGCTTCCTTGAAACTGCCAGCCCCTGTAGGTGCAATCATAAATTCTTGGAAGTCAGGGCCTTGCCAGTTTGCGTGAACACCGCCATTGAGAATATTGAACATTGGGACGGGCATTCTTGCTGCTTGCTCGCCGCCCAGATATTGGAACAAGGGCACTTTCATCGCAGAAGCCGACGCTCTGGCTACGGCGAGGCTGACGCCCAAGATGGCGTTTCCTCCAAGCCTAGACTTATCAGGTGTTCCATCCAGCTTAATCATCAGATGATCAATCTGTTCCTGGTCAACTGCATCCTGGCCTCTCAGAGACTCAAGTATTTCGGTATTCACATTGCTAACGGCCTTTAACACTCCTCTGCCGGAATACCTCTTTGGATCATGGTCACGCAACTCAACAGCTTCGTGAGCGCCTGTAGAGGCACCGGACGGGACTGAAGCCCGGCCCAGTGTTCCGCACTCCAAGGTGACGTCGACTTCAACGGTAGGGTTACCGCGTGAATCGAGAATTTCACGTGCATGAATAGCCTGGATTTGCGTTTTCATTGATTTTCTCCAAGGGACGATTCGGGAACGTCATTAACCATGTGAATAAGTCGAGAGGCCTCGATTTCGGAAGTCAGCTCTCCATGAGTATTCTGAACAGCTGCACTGCCGACACCGCAATTGCGGGAACCAAGAAGCCTCCAATAATTAGCTCAGGAATCTCTCCCACCAAGGGCATGAATTGCCCTCCCTTTGCCATCTGGAAAAGCTCCAGCATTTGGTTTGACGCAACCATCACAGAACAGCAGTACGCAGTCTGGGCTTGTAGCATGGCCCGCCTTTGATCTAGCAGATGAAACGTCAGCAACGACACTCCAATGCTTACGATGAAAAGCGCGACGAATTCATAGACGGATCCTGTAAAAAGCCTGCCCATCACAAGCCCGAATACGATGCTCAGCATCACTGCGCTCATGTGGTATCCCATTTCTCTAAAGTGGTTTTGATGAGCCGACGTCGGTGAGTTCCATTTCGCAATCTCATCTTTGGATTGCCCACCACCATCGCGCTCGTAACGTTCAACGTTGCTGTGCTCTCAGCTCGTAGCCAGGTACGCAGGTGATGGTCACGTCTGCCTTGCAGGATTTCTCACTGGGCATGCGCATCGTGACCAAGGCGCCTTCGAGCGAGGTGACGATGTACCAACCCTCGCTCGATACCTTTTGGCTGCCTGCAATGCCCGCCAAAAAAAGCGCCCAAAAAACCAGTCCTACGAGGAGCGGCCTGTTGTCACGAGCCCAGTTGACGGGGGCTGGCTGTGGACGCAGGTTATAAATTCGGTACATGGCGTTTATCCTTTTTACTGGTTGTCCAACAAACCGTGGTTTTCAGCTTTTCGCCTGGCCCACTCGACCGTACTCGATGGGCAATTTGATAAAGCTCAGCGAAAACGCCTCCTTGGCCAATGCTTCCAGCAACTTCTCGCACCCGGGCTCATCAGTGGATATCGTCACTGTGACCGGATGATCAGCACCGCTGAGGAAATGCGCGGTATGCAAATGTCCTAAATGATCCAGGCCTTCCGTACCGCTCACCAGCGTCGCTCCCAACATGCCCTCTCGTTTGGCGAACTCAACCAGCCACTCCCCGAGTGGAAGATGCTGGTAGTTGGTACTCTGTTCAGTGAAAAACGTCAGTTGAAAGCCATTCATGGCAACATCCTCTAATGTGGCGAGAGCGACCAACGGTTAGTCGGCTATGCCTCTTCATTTGCGAACTGTTTCTTCGAACTGAATTACAAGGCTTCACTGAGCGGTAACTCGCATAAGAGAAGAACTGCTCGCACCTTGCGCAACTCGTCAGCGTGGTCGCGCAGGAAGGTGCGCAGCTTGACCTCTGTATCCAGCAATTCCAGACACTGCGGATGACGCATATCACCAAGCTCCGGGTGATGATGGGAAATGCGATGGCCCGTCAAATAGCCCGCAGAAATCGGTTTGAGCATGACCTGATCAATCTTGGCTTTCTGCGCGACTTTAAGAAGGTGTTGGGCAAGTGCGGGCGCACTCAGGTGATGCCAGAAATTTGTAACTCGAGCCCGACTAGCGCCAGGGAAATAGAGCTGCAAAGCTGTCAGGCGATCTTGGCGATGTTCGGTCATTTCTCTTCCCCAATAAAAGTCACTTTGCGCTCGCTGGCGGATTCACTTTGAGCATGAAATTGCTTGATATCGGAGAGCCGGATTTCCTTCGGCAGAGGACGGTGATGCTTGCTGTGACCGACGCGCTGGGCGTGATAGATCCCGGTATGCCCGGATACGAGGTAACTTGCGATACAGGCAATGGCTGCAAGCGGAGCAATTTCAGGCCCGAAGAGCTCCATGGCCATGACAATGGTTGCCAGTGGCGTATTAGCTGCACCAGCGAAGACAGCGACAAAACCGATACCAGCCAGCATGCCGAAGGGAAGATGTAAGAGGGGCGCTAGCGCGTTCCCCAAGGTGGCTCCAATGTAAAACAGCGGAGTGACTTCGCCGCCCTTGAATCCAGTCCCCAGGGAGACAACGGTGAACAACATCTTTCCAAGCCAGTCCCAAGGAGCCATTGGCATTTGAAAGGATTGGACGATGCTCGGAATCCCCAGTCCGATGTACTTATCGACATCGGTGTAATGGTTGCTACCAAGCGCCCACACTGCCACTGCGATCAGAAGGCCGCCGGCGAATGGTCGTAATGGCGAATAGGAGATAAGTCGTTTAACGAAAGCCCCTAGCTTATGGGTGGTCGTCGCGAATAGCAGGCCAGTGAGGCCGAAGATAATCCCAGCGGCGACCACAGCCATGACGCTCCAGAGCTGCACGGGAACCACTTCGCCAATGACGTAATGCGTATGAACCACTCCCCAGGCTTTCCCCACCTGGTCAGCAACGATTGCCGCAACCACGCAAGGGAAAAGCGCGTCGTAACGCATGCGTCCGATGGCCAACACTTCAAGTCCGAACAAAGCCCCGGCAAGAGGGGTGCCGAAGACGGACGCAAAGCCAGCACTGATACCGGCCATGAGAATCACCCGGCGATCTTCGCGGCGTAGCCGAAAGACATGCGTCAATTGATCCGCAAGAGCGCCGCCCATCTGCACCGCCGTTCCCTCACGTCCCACAGATGCACCGAAGAGGTGGGAAACCACGGTTCCGATTAGCACCATCGGCACCATGCGCAAGGGAATAGTCTTTTTAGGATCGTGGATCTCATCGATGATCAGGTTGTTTCCGGCATCAACTGGTTTGCCTATCAGGTGATACGCAAGTCCCACGGCAAAGCCAGCAACTGGCAGGAGCCAGAGCACCCAGGGATGGGCTTCTCGCCACTGGGTGGCATGATCCAAAGAAAGGAGGAATAACGCAGAGGCAGAGCCTGCCAAAAGAGCTACAAGACCAGCAAGCGCAAGCCATTTCGCAATATAGGGCAGTAAGTCGAGTTGTTCAGGTCGTCGAAATTTAGACATTTGGCCAGCCACAAAAATGTAAGTGGGCCTGACCAAAAAGGGGATTCTGGGCGCGAACGCCTACAGACCTGGTTGATCAGGTTTCTGTAGGCATCATCAGCTGCTACGGGCACAGCGGTTGGTTAATGGAGGAATGCCATCTCCAATGAGCCGATCTTAGCGAGCTCTGTCCAAAATGTAAAATCGTGTTTCGGAGCACGAGGCAAGCGTAGGCGTCTTCGAGTCACCGCTTATGAAAGCAGGCCAGACTAGGTGACTTCTGTTCCGGCGAAGCCCATCTCAACTGGGGTTTTTATGTAAAATAACGAGATATCTTCAAGCTCCAATCGCTTGAATAACTGCACAGATTCGTCCTCGGTAATGGCCATACGAATTTCGGTAGGCTGATCCGCTAGTTCAAAAAAATGCGAGGAATGCAGCCGGCCGGTATGCCCAAAGCCTTCGATACCTGTGGACAGAGTCGCACCCCGCAGTCCCATTTCTTTCGCCAAATCAACGATCCAGTCGCCGAGCATCTTTCCCTGATAGCGACGATTCTGTTGAGTAAAGAAAGTCACCAGAAAACCTTTCATGTTCCTCTCCTAAGCGCGTGCTGATTATTTGATAGGACAGAAGCCCGGCAGCCGTCATTGCCACCCGGGCAGGATTCACACTGGCATCATGCGCACTGGTCAAGTCGGATGCAAACGACTGGTCAAGTCGAATGCAAATGGCTGGTCAAGTTCATGCAATTGCCCACATGCTCACGCAACATCGGCTGACACATCGCATACCTGCATTGTAAAAAAAATTCACTGGGTGCCCGCCACAGCCGTGTCTTGACTAAAAGAACGAGAAAACAATTAGATTTCGTTCCGGGCTTGGTTTTAACCATAGGCCAACATTAAGCAATCACCCGCAGCCTTGTTTATTGGCATGCCGGCGGTGACCCATGGTGGCAATAGTGGCACACTGCCAACGCAGTCCATGGGATATCATCGAGATGTCTGTAGGCCACCTTTCCGCAAAGTCGACAGCCACGCAAATTGATCAAAAAGGAATTACGCATTGCCACCTCAAACGGACTTGATTGACAATCTACCCCCTGCTCTTGATCCCCTGCAAACCACGCGAATTGAGGCAGTCCATCGTGGCTACCTTTACCAGCACCTCTATGCCGTTGGCTGTCTCCTGCTTGCAGATAAACATGGGATTAGCTCTGTTTCTGTTGAGCGAGACGAAGATATCGAGCTTCAACATGAGGGGCGGACTTACGTCCAGGTCAAAACCCGAATTAAGCCGATAATTCCTAGCGACATTGCAGATGCGCTAAAGCGATTCGATACATTGCGTGCAGATCATGATGCAGGCCTTAGACGAGGCAAAGCCCAGTTCTTTGTTGTAATGAATCAACCACCAGGCCCTGCGCTGCTTCAAACCGTCCAATCCGGCGAGATGTCTGGGGATGTGAAATTAATATGGCCAGGTTTAGAGGGTCGCGTGCCGCAGTCGTTGCCTCCTGCTTGGAGCAGTATTGATCAAGCGACTGAGTGGTGCGCCCAGCTCGCAGCAACACTGCCCTACACCCTGATCTTACCAGAATCACTTGTGTGGAAGTTGGCTGGCTGTGTGCAGTTAGCGTCCAGTGGCACCGCGCCTTACTCGACCCATACTTTCAAAACTGCTGATTTGAAGACTTTGTTCGACCAGCTCATTGTTAAAATGCAGGCATTTCCAAGCCCGCCGGCTGTGTACCGCCCGCAAAGAAATGAGCCGCCCATCGAAAACGCTGATCGCATCAGAATAATCTGCGCCTTTTCAGGCTCGGGGAAAACATCCTGGGCTTCAGAATCAGCCATGCACTCAACTAGCACTTGTGCCTACTACGATGTTGGGGATCTGCCTGGCCCCGCGATAGCTTCATCGCTTGTTAGAGAGTTGGCACCACTAGTTCTCGATCCAAGTAGTCCGGCAATAAGAAAAGTTCTCACCATAGGCAGTACAGGGAACGAATCGCTTCAAGTGCTTGATGAACACATAGGTCATCAGAATCTGTCGGCCCTGGTGGTGCTGGACAACGCTCATCGCGTTCCCGTTGACAGCCTTCGCGCTTTAGTAGAAAGCACCAAGCATTTGAAATTCATTTTGCTCTGCCAGCCTGGCCCTGCGGTGCAAGAGATAGCGGCTTTACTTGGGGTTAGTCAAGAAATCCTTCTAGGGTGGGATGTTGATTCAATCGCTGCGGAGGCCCAACACCTAGGCGTGAAGGGAAGTGCAAACACCTTCAGGAAACTCAGCTCGCTTACCGCAGGGCTTCCTCTCTATGTACAAAGCGCTCTAAGGCTCTCCAAGACGCATTACAGGGGCGATCTGGCAAAGCTTTGCTCAGAGGTATCAGAACAAAGCAACGTCGACGAGACCGCTCAAGAGATTATTCTCTCAAGGTTATTCAACTCCCTTTCCGAAGCGACACGTAACGTCCTAGCAGTTTGGAGCCTTGTAGATGTTGGCCTTACCAGGGAAGAAGTCTGCAATTTGATGAGCGTCAGCGTAGGCACGACCAAACAGCAAACGCTATCTCTGCTAAGAACATTGCGTGCTCAAGGGATTCTCCAGTCTATCGATGCAGATCAGTTAAAGATCCATGACTCTCTGAGGCTGCTAGGTCGCCGGCATTTGCACACGCTTGATCCAGCAGTCACAGCTAATGCCCTGCAACATCTCAAAAGCATACTTTTTGAGTACCTGAGCGTACGGCGAGAACCCTCTCGTTTAGCAACCTTGATTTCTGTATTACTCCAGCTGGAGGATGTAGAGACCATCATCCAGTTTGCTGGAGAAGAATTGTTCCATGAGATGGGCCCAAACATTGAGTTTTTAACATACCTGGACCAAATTGCGCTCTCCCCAGAAATTCAACCCACACAACGGTTTTGGGCTTTGGATGGGTTGGTTTTCTCGGATGTAAAAAACGGGCGGCATGGAAACCTCGCCGATCGATTCGACCAAATGCAAAAGCTCATCTCGGATTACGCGCTGGATAGTGAAATTCAGGTCACTTACCACATGAAGTTGATGCAACACCACGCACTCTTTGGCCGTGGCGATTTGGCGCTTGAGAGCTTTGCCCGGGTAAAGGAGTTGCTTCCAGACAAGCCAGTTGAAAGGCGAGTACTGCAATACAATGCAGCCAATTCATTCTGGCAGCTTGGAAACACCAAAGATACGTTACGGATGCTGAACCCTGTCATAAACGAATATTTCGCAATCCTGGGATTTGACCTGTCAGACATTCGTAAACTCAATCCTAAACAGCTCTGGGAAAGAGTCGGGAAGCGGAATGCTAGCGATAATATCAAGCGCCTTGCTGACGCATTAGAGCTTCGGGCAAAGCTATTTAGCGACACGGATCCTGAGCAACTGGTTTACAGGTATGGCGCGTTGATACTCTACGAGATGGTGGGCGCAATTGACTCACAGATCCGGGTGGGCCAAGACCTAGCGGATGATCTTTCCGCCCGAGGCCGCTTCACCCACGCCAAGCTAGTGATTGAGAAGGCCCTGCTGCCGTTATTGGGAGATCACGGCATGGTAGATCAAGCGATCGGCGTGAGAAGCCAATACGCTGTGTTCTTAGCCTATTGCGAAGAGTTTGATGCTGCCGACGCTGAGATGGCGAGACTAATGCCCTATTCGTCTGGGTTCACAGAAAGACAACGGCAAGAAATTCAGACTCAGCTCAAAATCATCCATAACTGCAAAACGATTCACGCATTTCGAATAGATGGGATTCTTCCACGCGTAGTGGTCGAGAATGGATCAGCAGACTGCCCTTGCGGGTCCGGAAAAACCTTTTCCGTTTGTCACGGAGCTATTTCCTGACAGGCGTAATTTTCCCCGGCATGCTGAGCTTTTCTTAACTGATGAGTGCCGCTAGTCGGTTTTTTGACGTCAAGGCATACGGGTCGAACGTAGGTCCATGACAGATCCACTCCTTTACTTTTTTGCGTTAAAACCACCCGGAAAACAGGCATTGACAGCGCCGGCAAATGCCGGCACTGTTCACGCATTGATGCCGGCATTTGCCGGCTAGCCGCCTGAGGTACGAGAATATGTCAACAGAGTACAAACCAACTCTACGATTTAATGCACTTGAGACGCAGCGTATACAGTTTGCCGCCATCAGCGCAGGGATGAAAACTGCCGAGTGGATACGCAAGCTCATCCTCGATAACGCCCCGCATTTGACCATTGCTGACCCATTAGCTGTGCGCGTGGCTGGATTTGAAGAACGATTTGGCTGGAACCTCATTCACTACGCCGATGCGGTGGCCCATGCGGGGGCTCACCAGTTGGACGTCAGCGATATTGCGGACTACATGGCACGCTACACGACGATTGTGGAGGAGGAGGAGTGGATCGACGGTGAAAAGCTTCCGGGCGTGCGAGCTGGTGATGTGACCAGTGTAGAAGGTCGTGCTGTTGATCTCTGTCGGGCGATCAACCTTGCCCACATACACGCCTTGTTTGCGAAGGAAGGCGCGTCCGCCAGTTGAGGTTTCCTGAGTGCCCTTCGATCGACCCAACCAGCTAACGGAAAACGCTATGAAGATTCTGTGCATGCTAGGCCGACACAACTTCCAAATCGCCCATGACCACCCTGACGGCAAGCTTGGTTACTGCATTCACGAATGCACCAGGTGCAGCAAAGCGGTCGTGAGCGATTCTGGCTTGAGCGGCTCGTACCCGATCCTCAATTCTCAGGACGCTATCGAGCGGGATGCCTCGAAAGCAGCCCTACGTAACCAGCACTATTAAGCTGGCCGGGGACAGTCACTGATCGCTTTACCAATGCAGTTACATGATCAAGGACATTCAGGTGTACGACTCACGAACGATCGGCCTTTCCGTGGTTGGCCTTCTAGCCGGAGTACCTATCAGCGCGCTCGTTGTAGGTATTCCGGCTTATCTAGAAACTCAATGGCGATTGGATGCCGATCAGATGCTTGTACAAGACTCAGCCACCGAACGCCTGCCCAATTCCTTTCTGCTGTTTCGCGCTAGACCCATAACTCTACGGACCTGCATTACGATGTTGGCTATGGGGCTACTGTCGACCTGGGCAGCGCTGCACTATGAGGATGGTCCCGTAACATTTGCTGCCTTAGTACTGGCCAGCGGATTGCTGACCCTGAGCTTGATTGACTTCGATCACCAGTTGCTGCCAGACCTGCTGATGTTGCCGCTGTTATGGCTGGGTTTGATTCTGAACAGCTTCGAACTGTTCACTACGCTGTCCCATGCGGTATGGGGGGCCGTGGGTGGTTATCTGCTGCTGTGGTTCATACGCGGTCTGTTCAAGATGATCAGCGGCAGTGAAGGGATGGGCCAAGGCGATTTGAAACTGATGGCCATGCTCGGCGCTTGGGGTGGTTTGCAGATACTGCCAGTCGTTTTGATGCTGTCTACCCTCGCGGTAACTCTGGTCGTCTGCGCGGGTATCGCATCGAGCAAAATCGACCGTACAACCCCTATCCCCTTTGGTCCGTTTTTGGCCGGCGCGGGATGGCTCGCGTTGTTGTATACGCCGGATTGGCCTCCGATCTGACCAGTGTGGCCATCAGCGTTTCGTCTCCTGGGTCAGTGAGGTCTCCGGACACAATTGACAAATTGTCAATTAGCCCGTATCTTTTACCCCGTGAGTGGTGGAAGGAGAGTCCCCACGTTAAAAAAAGAAATCTCCAAACCGAAAGCTGTGG
This sequence comes from Pseudomonas sp. FP597, assembly GCF_030687435.1. Taxonomy (NCBI): domain Bacteria; kingdom Pseudomonadati; phylum Pseudomonadota; class Gammaproteobacteria; order Pseudomonadales; family Pseudomonadaceae; genus Pseudomonas; species Pseudomonas sp. FP597. Next base: position 952,191 of record NZ_CP117432.1, read on the forward strand.
TGGAAGGATGATCCCCACGTTAAAAAAAGAAATCTCCAGACAGAAAGCACGATAAAAGCCCTTCCCTTGAAGGGCTTTTTTTTATCCAGGGAAAGATGAATAGCATGCTACTTAGGAAACTCGAAGCACTTTTTTACGATGAGAATACTCATCTCGTCGAGGTTCTAGACAAGACAGGCGCGCATTGGGACGCCTCAGGAAAGACCCGCGGATACGGTATCGTAATTATCGAGTTGAATGGCCTAACGTTTGGTATCCCCCTGAGGTCGCATATTTGGAAGGGAAACAAACACTGCTTTATAACGAAAGATAGGAAGGGCCTGGACTACAGCAAGGCCGTGCTCTTGGCTAAGGCGGATTACGTTTCCAACGTACCGTTTCAGATCCCAAACGATGAGATCAAAAAACTCCGAGATAAGGAGCACATCATCGGAAAACAGTTCAGTAAGTATGTCGAGCGGTACGTCAAATACGCCTCGGAAGATCCGGCTTCCATGGTTCTGCAGCGCGAATACCGATTCAGTACCCTGGTTAACTATCACGTCGAGCTTGGAATTGGAGACGTTCCAGGGTAAGCGACTTCGATGACTTGCCCCCCTTGGTGGCATGCTTCACAAGCCCGCACCGAGCTGTCAGTACCTCGCCTTGTAGCTGGGTGAATCCTCCGTACGCTGGTCGCGCCGATCATAGATCCGCATCGTGCTGATATTGGCATGCGCTAACCACACCTGGACCTTGGCGATATCGGCGTCATGTTCCTGGGCATTGGTCGCGGCCGTGGCCCGCAGGCCATGCACGCCCAGGCCGTCCACCTCGATCCCCACGGCGTTGGCCCACTGAGCCACGACTGCGTAAATCCCGTTACCCGTTACGCTGGCCCCGGTGGTTTTGCCCCGGATCGAGCGGAACAGCGGGCCGTTGCCCGCCGAGCGGTCGGTGTCGCGCTCCAAGTACGCATAGATCCGCTCGGCGGCGACCGGGTGCAGCGGTAAATACCGCGTCTTCCCCCTTTCCCTCTCACCCGCAGGTGCTTAATGCCTCGGCGTTCCTGCAGATCCCCTACCATCAGCTGCGCGGCTTCCTCACGGTGCAGGCCGTGGTACAGCAGTACCGCCAAAATCGCCCGGTCGCGTCGACCTTTCTGGGTGTCTGGATCCGGCGTATCGAGCAGGGCCTTGGCCTGTTGGTCAGCCAGCGCCGGCGTCTTGCCCTCATCGTTTCGACCGGGGGCCATTTGACGCAGTGCACGGGGTTGCCGCAGGCGAAGGCATTGTGCTCCAGGAGGTGGTCGAACAGGCTGGCCAGCGCCGCCAGTCTGCGCCGGATCGTGACCCCGGCCAGGTTTCTGGCTTCCAGCTGGTCGCGCCAGGGGAGGACGTGCGCACGCGTGACCAAGCGGAACTCATCGGCGCCGGTAAGTCCGACAAAGCTGCAGAAGTCTTCCAGGTCGTTTTGATCGGCGGGCGGGTGCGTCGATATTGGCAAACCATTCCACGGCCGCCGGCACAGCGGCCAGCGGCTGGAACTCGGTGGCGGTCAGGCGTCGTTCGCCGGCGCCGGGGAGATCAGCTCGTTCATCGAACTTCCGGCCCGGCCGGGCGCCCTGCGGCGTGTTCAGCGGCGACCCATTCCGCGTATTTGCTCTGGGCGCGTTCGTGTGCCGGTTCCGGTACCTGGTGCTGCCAGCGTTGCTGTTCCAGGTCGCGCTGTTCATCGCCGCATTGGAGGTGTGTTAACGGCCGGCAGTGGGCCAGATCAATCAGCGCAGGCCAACCTGGTGAAGGGGGGTTGCAAGGGGTTGCCTCGGCCGGAGCTGGCCGAGGCAAAAAACTGCTGGATGGGACAGGATTCTGCACGGGTTAGATACCTTGCAAATTAACCCTCTTCCCAGTGAACATAAGGAATAGTACAGCCATCATCTGCACGACATGGCTGAGTGAAAGGATTTTTGCCGGCAGCCGATGCATTAGCGCCGAAGCAAAAAGCTAACAGAGCGGAAAAAAAGACATAGCGCAGTTTCATAAGTCTCTCCCTGAGCGAAATTGCTCGTACCTTGCCTAAAAGTAATCCAATAATTCGCAAGCGCGTGACTGATCCTCGCAGAGCAGACACTTAATCCCGAGGGACATATCGCAGAGTCGTGCCGCCGCGTTCAACCTCGGACGGAGGTTGAGCAGCTACCCCCCACTTCCTCCAACCCTCGGACCGAGGATGACCCCCCGGTGCCGCAGGCGATCAGCGGACCGTAGTCGCTACCGTGCTCCGCCTGCAGGCTAACCGGCGCGGTCGCGCCTTGGGCAACCTGGCTGGGAGGTTTGGACACATCGACCAGGTCGGCGGCGAAAGCAGCCGGCGAAGTGCCCATGATCGCAACGAACAGCAGGTCAAGCGTGGAAATTATTTTCATCTTGTTCAGTCCTCTTGGTTTTTCACGCCAAAATGCATTGAAGATTCTCTATGTCATATTTTATATATCTTGAGTTGAGATTGCAGACTCTTACCTATTGAAATAGGTGTGGATTACATTCTGCGAACTTTGATTATCAAACAATAGTACAAATGTACTAGTCCATCGAAGCGGGCGTGCAGGTCATCGCAAAATTTGTACAGATACGGTATTCACCTGACACCTGACACGAGGTGTCGTCGTCTGCCGTGCTACTCGGTAGTGCAAATATGGTGCGGAGCTAGTTATTTTTTTGTATCAACAAGTCAATTGCCGACAGCAACATCACATCATCGGCAGGACCTTCCAGTTTTAGAGACCTGCCTGTTTTGTTGTCTCTAATCAGCACGGTCGGTGTCGCTGTGACCCCGGACTTTATGGCTTCTTCTGCCTGCCGGCTGATGCGCAGAGAAATCTGCTTATTGTTAACGGCACAGTCCATTAGCGCTTGGCGATTGACATGGCTTATGTCCAGCTGACCATTGAAGCCTATGCCATTGCTACGGGTTTGCTCAAAGACCTGGTCGACGGCTTGCCAGAAAGCTGACACGCCGCCCAACTCTCCCGCGCATTCAACGATTCTGGCTTCGTGAATCGCGGCCGAACCGTGGAAATCCAGTGGCAGGTGGTGCCACTGCAGGTTTACGTTCTTCTGCTTTTGGACCCAGGCCTTCAGAGCTGGTGTATAGATCTTGCAGTACGGACATTCCATATCCGCAAACTCAGTCACAGTCCAGCGAGCATTTATCTGCCCGAACGTCCAAGGGCCTGAATGTTGTCGTGTTTGCATCTCGCTTTTGAGGACGTCAAAACCGACAGTAAACAAAAATAATGCTAGAAAACCCACTACCCCCATATACCGAATCATGTGTGGCGCTCGGCCGCGGACTTCGGTGACAATAGTGCTTGTTTACGCAGTGCTTCAAGGAGGGCGTGTTCAGCGCTCTCGGGCTGAGGGTGCTGTCGAAACCAGTTGGCTAAAGCTGTTTGAAGCTGGTGCTCGATGTCACGACGATCTACCGCACGTATCAAAACCTGTTGCAGTTCTTCTATCAGGACGGGGGCGCAAACCTCCAGAGCCTGTAGAGCATCCTCACCAGGTTGTTCAAGCAACTGGGTCAGACTTTCAATCAGGTTCTGGGTCAAAGAATTCAGTGTTCTCATACGTGGCGCTCCAAGGCCGTTACTTGCTCGGGAAAAGTAATGATGTGAGGTTCGATACCGCGATAGCGGTCTAGCGTTGCGGCAACTTCAATGGCTGCGTCGAGCTCGTTGCAACCTGTGGCCTGCATGATGTCGTAGCGTTGTTTCTTCTCTTCCGGTTCTGTCATGGCCAGGGCCAGGTACAAACTAGGCGGAACCACCCGGAACAACATTTCCATGCTTTTGGATAGCACTACCCCCTCGGTAAACTTCCCGCTTTCTTTGCGTGCGGACAGCATCATCGACTTCTGAGCGGGGGTCAGTTCACGAAAGCGTGCGATCTTCTCCACCTCATCAGGCGGCATATTCAAGCAGATCCACCACTCGATCATGTTGAGCAGGGCCGAGGCCTCTGGTGGCACGTCGTCAACGTTTTGAGTGGCCATCCAAAACCAGGCTCCCAGCTTTCGCCACATTTTTGTGATCTTGACGGAGTAGGGGGACAGCAGTGGAACCTTCAACTGGATGTGGCCTTCGTCGGTGAAGAAGATCAGGGGACGGCCTTTGAATTGGTCCCGCTCTGCGATGTTGTTGACCGTGTTGAGCAGCGAAATGTAGGCGATGGCCATCTGTGCGCTGTAGCCTTCTCGGGCATAGGTGGCCAAGTCCACAATGGTGATATCCGCTTCTGGCCATGGTGTACCTGGGCGGTTAAACATGTCGCCTTCGGTGCCCATGCAGAACATGGATAACGCTTCAGCCATCTCCAGGAAGCGTGAGCTTCGAGCAGCCGGTATACCCGGTTCATGCCCCATCTCTCGCAGTGCCTCACGGATGTCTTCGGGAAGCACAATGCGTTGTTCAGCGACACACTTCTGTGCCGCATTGAGAATGCATTGGCGGATGGCGCTGCGATCAGCCCGGGTAAGGCGCGCATCTTCTTTATCCTCACCGCCAGTGATCATCAGCCTGGCTGTAATTTCCATCTCTCCCAGGATGTCGCGCTGTTCGTCTTCGGTTTGGCTTGCCAGGTGTTCGTCCGAGGCCTCGATGTCATCAGCCTTGAGAGTTTTGACGTTTGCGGTGGGCTCAATGAGTTTTTCAGCATCGGCGAAGGGCGCTAAGCTAACCCCTGATCCTGGTGCAAGCCGGACACGGTTAACCGTCAAACCGAGCTTCTTGGCAAAGTCACCCAGCAGACCAAAACTGTTGCCGGCTTCAACGATGAACAGTCGCGGCCGATAGATGGCAACGATCTGACTAAGGATATTCGTTGCGCTGGCTGACTTTCCTGAACCCGTGGGGCCGAAGATGAACAGATGCGCGTTCATCTGGCGGTCCAGCTTGTTCAGCGGATCGAAGGTTATCGGCGCTCCCCCACGATTAAACAGCGTGATGCCTGGGTGCCCGGTTCCGGTTGAACGTCCCCAGACGGGAGCCAGGTTCGCAATGTGTTGAGCGAACATGAGTTGCGCGTACCACTCCAGGGCTTTGCGCTCATTGGGATCAAAATTGCCGGGCAACCATCTGAGGTACGAGTTTAAGGGTGCTACCTCATCCCGAGGTTCCACGGGTTCCATACCCGCTCCCAGCAAGGCACTGCTCAGTTGCAAACTGCGCTCCTGCAACTCCAAGTCGTCTTTCCCGCGTAGGTAAAACGCTACGCTGCCTCGATACAGCTTGTGCTTGCGGCCAAGCAACTGGCGTGCGACAGCAACGTCTTCGCGGGTCAGGATCGACGCCTGGGTATCACCAACGGCCTTGCGTGAGAGCTGTTCCAAGTGGCCTTCAAGGATGTCCTGCGGAGTGATCACGAGGGTGATACTGAGAATGGTGTCCTCTGGCATTTTATCGAACAGCGCGTTGAGCGCATCACCACCCTTGCGTGTTTCACCGGTCAGGTGTCCTGTCTTGGGCGCTTCGCGTAGGCGATCGAGCATCACCACGCGGTGGGGCAGACCGTCGAAGTACCACAAGCCTTTCTCAGTGTCCGAGAGCGGTTCGCGGTAACACAGGTTTTGCGAAAAGTCGGTTCCGCTGGCCAGCGGTAATTCGCCTTCCTCTGTTGCCGGCACTTGCTTGCAAACCACCTCATAGAAACGGCGGATATCAGCGTCTGTAGGGCCGAGATGGTCAGGCCGTGGATTGAACCAGTGAATCAACCAGTGACGTATAGCGTGACCATCCATGCGATGGGTCTTTATGCCGGCGTTCGCCAGGCCGCCTACCAGGCGATCGCAGATGATTTTCAGGTAGGGGGCCGGTGCTTGTCCGCGCACGTCAGCCTGAGACCCCTGAGTGCGTCGGTAGATGACAATGCGGACACGGCGTTGCTGGCCCCTCCAAGGCAGTTGGCTGACCTTGGTGTCTTCAAACAGCCCACCTGGCTTGGAAATGGCTTCGAGGTGCTGCTTGATCAGCTTCAAGTACAGCTCGGTGAAGTCACTGCCTTGCGCCCGGGGTTGGATATAGTCGTGCAACTGCTGCAGGTAATTGTCCCAACTGGTTTCATCTTGTGCGTACAACTGCACGACCCACGGAGAGGTTTCCAGCTCATCGAAAGAGTCTTGAAGGGCGTTTTCCAGGGCATCCCTGGCTTTACGTAACCATTCGGGATCTCGACCTTCGGTTCCAATTGGTATCAGCTCGAAGAATGCGGCACGAGAAACGCCGTCTTCCAGCAGCATGGCTTTTTCCGCCGGCAGATAGTCCACCCACGGCAGAAGATCCACAAATGAGGGATTCACGTCATACATGCGGTCGACGTCAGCGGTAGTGGCAGGTTTTTTCTTTGGGTTACGCCAATCACTCGGCGAGGGAACACCCATGGCAGCCAGGCGTGCGAAATAGCGTTCAGTCGCCGCCTCAAAAGATTCAGTCCCCGATGCCAGCACGTCGACGTGCTCGGTAGCATTAGCGGCGAGATCCGGCTCGACTCGGTCTGAGCCACGTCGTGTTTTAAACCGCTCAAAAAACCTCATTAATAGGCCTCCGTGCGTTCACCGGGCATGGCGTATTGCACGCGTTGGTACAGTGGAAATACTGTGGTGTAGCCAGGGATCGGTGCTGGATCCGAGCCTGCCAGGTGAGGAAACACATACATCACCAGGTCGGGGTTGGGCAGACGCTTGAACTGGCTGTAGATCTCGTTTTGGGCTGTACGGGTGAATTTGGCGTTGTCTGTTTCACCCGCCTCTAGAGGTCGACGGAGGTCTTGGCGCGCATCGAGCAACTGGCGGCTACTCGTACTATTGCCTGAACCACTGGCGCCTTGATCCCAAACGTCCATCATCGTGTTGTCGCCATGGGGAAGTAGCTCGTCCTTGCTAGTAGAGCAGCCCGAGGCAATGAGTGAGATGACGATGTATGCACCTAATTTGAGGCGGCAGTTAGTCAAGCGAAGTCGAGGCATGACGGGCTCCTGAGCGATAGTTGACCTTGCGGCCTTGGAGTTCGTAATCGATGGTCAGCTGCTGATCCAGGTGCACCGCTACCTTTGCCCCGGGCTGCACGTACACTGCCGCGAAGGCTTGCCCATAGAGCTTGTTCACCCAACTGGACACATCATTGACGCCTTGGCCAATGATCTTGCCCATTGCGTCACTGCCTGAGCCGCCAACTGAACCGATGGTCCCGGACTGCGGATTTATAAATGAACTGCTGTTTCCGTCCGATTTGATGAGGGAGGCAGCGCCGGCTCCGGCCGCGGTAATCAGTACCTGGGAACCGATGTATTGCGAGGCGTTGCTCTTACGATCGCCACTTATGCACGGAATACCGTAGGCATCGCTGATCCAGCCCAGGCCTCCCTGTATGGTGTTCTGGTAGCCATTGTTCTGGTTATTGCTGTTCTGACTGCCATTCGTTTCCTCTTGGGGCTGTGGCAGCGTGCGCACAGTGCCGTCGTTGAAAACAAAGGTCAGGCTTTTGATCTGCCCGCGTACGCAAGACAAGGTCCAGTCGCCGGAAGCTGTTCCGCTGGCCACGGCGCCGGCGACGTCGGGCAAATCAATACCGTTGGCGGTCAGATTGTCCGGGCCTATCAGTACTTTGAAGGGGTAGGGGTCGTTGACCGTGCCGTCGATGGGTACCCGGCCGATCAGCGCGGACATGGCCACCGAACCCATCAATGTGGAGTTCTGTGGCAGCGTGTAGACCTTGCGTACCTGTTTGCGGGCCTCCTGTGGCGAGATCTCGTTCGAGACGTTCTGGGCACCCGTACGAAGAGCATTTTGCCCTCGGTCTACTGACTCGCCGAAGGAGGTTGGGAAGTTGAATCTCGAGGCGGTTTGATTGGAGCCGGCAGCAATAGGCTTCCCATTGATATCGACAGGGGTAGCGTCCTGCGGCTCGATCCATACAACATCCGGTCCAGGCGCTCCTTTGAAGTCTTGCCCATCACCTGGCTGTACGCCGAATCCGATCGGCAAATCCGATCCAGATGGATTGCTGCCAACTGATTTGCTGCTTAGGGTGTTGTATTGCTGCTGCAGCGTATCCAGGATGGTCTGGCTTTGTTGTTGTGACTCCTGTTTCATTGTTTGCTGGACGTTTTGCAGCTTGCTGTCAACATTGTCGTTGATCGACTGAAGGCGTCTTTGCAACTCCTGGTTTTGTTGCTTCAGCTCATCATTGTTCTTCAACGCATTGGAGACCTGGTCTTTGAGCTGTCTGCTTTCCACTACGATGGTGCGCAGCGTGTCGCCGGGGGTATCGCCGTCAACGCCAAGCTTTTTGGCTTCACCCGTACTGAGCACGAGCGTTTCTGGAGCCTGGGCCTTTTTCTCAGAACTGTCCTTACTGAATAGTTTGACCACCATGAATAACGCCAGGATCGCGAAAGGGATGACCAGGAATTTGACCAGGGGATTACTCTTCACGGCGACCTCCTTTCGGATCAATCTGGCTGACGGCCACCGGCAGTAACGATTCGGCCAAGCCATGGCCGCGTGTCACCAGATAGACCGTTGTGGTGTCACTTGCATCACCCTTGGTGCCGAGGTAAGGGTGCTGAAACGTCGCCGTGATGAAGTCTCCCATCAGTTCCCGAGGGTCCAGCGCAAGGTGCTGGGTGCTGGTGTTGCGCAGTTTCACTGCCGTCACCCAGTAGTCGTCTAAGCGCCATGCTCCTAATGCAGAGGTCTCGACCGGCAACGTCGGCAGCAACGTGGTGAGGTTCAGGCCCCGCTTGAGATTGACCTGGGCGATACCGTCCACAGGCTCCACGGTGCGCAGAGGGGCGTAGAGCATCTGCGCGGCATAGCGTGTAATGACCACAGGCAAAGGCGTCTCACGGCGCTGAGTCGGCGGATCTTCGTCTTGAACGTTGGGCTCCGAAGTGGGGGCCGGAGCGCGGCTGCTCGTCGGCTTTAAGCTGGCCTGACCGTAGCGAGGCGAGGGACCTTCACCGGAAACAATTTTTACAGGCTCGGCCGCGGCCTGATTTGGTTTGCCTTCTGTTGCAATGATGTCCACCAGCATGATTTCGCCACTGCTCATATTTTGGAGCTGCAGGCGAGTCGGAGGTATGGGTTCTTTGGCCAGCAGGTACAGTGCGCCTCCAGTGCTCTGTACGCGCAGTTTATCGACCAGGTTCCGGGGCAGACCCACTCGAACATTATGGTCGACAAAAACAATGCGTTCCTGGCCGACGATCAAGGGCACTGCCAGTGGAATTCGGTCCCAGCGTAAAATCTCAACGGCTCTGGCCGTCCCGCAGAAGTTGAGCATGAGCAGTCCGATAATCAGCAGCCGGCGCATCATCATTTACCTCCTGACCGGACAGGTTCAGCGGAGACTTCGATGCGCTGAGGGTTGCCGCTGTAGCAGTCCCAAGCCAAGCCAAAGGGATTCTTTTCGGGGTCAACATCGGAACGAATGATGTGCAAGGGATAACGAGCCAGCGCTCGCTTAACGCGTTCCCCGCCGTAGTGCTCGTCAGCGGTGATATCCAGGTTCACCGTCCAGTCATTAATGCTGTGCTGTTCGATATGCTGCTCGGAGGTATCGTTTATGCCTCGACCTGGTATTTCAAAGACCCCACGTTCGCGCTTGCGCAGCTCCCCACTGTTGCGGCGCAGTTCGAAGTCTTTTTGCAGATAAGCTTTGCAACTGGGCGTCAGGTAGCCACCCAAACGGGCGATGTTGTCTTCGTAGTCGGTTTCACCGTCGACGGGCCAACGATTCATTTGCTGGAAGATATACAGACCGAAGGCATAGACAGACTCTGGAGGGATATCCCACCACTGACGGGTGCTGCCCGACCGGAGGTCTGGCGGTACATGGATAGTCAAATCACGCGGTGCGCTCTGCCAGCCGTATGCCATGTACAGACCCAAGGCAATCAGCAGGCCAATGACCAAGCGCAGGCTGTTGATATGGGACAGTTGTGCGTCCACTTTTTTTCGGTAAGTCATTGAGCCCCCGTTCTACGGCAGGTCCACGCACCCGTGCGTGTAATCAGGTGGGCCTTGTTCCAGGTCGGAAGATATCGTGCGAGGTTCAGTTGCATCTGGCGATATAGCCAGGTGTCAGGTCGACCGCGCTTCCAACGCCGTAAAAAACGGCTGGATAGGGTCAGTCCGAGGATCGTGAAGAGCATGGCAGTGGCAATGATAAGCGCCCAGATATGGGTCAGGATCGCTGCCAGAACGCCTACAATCAGCCCGGTGCCGGAACTGATCGCCAAGGTGGCCCACATCTCATCGGCGGTGAGACCGCCCATGATGACTGGCTGATTGTTCAATCGTACCGGTAGGAATATAAGCGTTCCGTCGTCAGAGAGTTCTGTCATGGCCAAGGCTCTTTAAAGAATGGTAGTTGCCTTAGTGATCAGGAAGATGGCGACACCCAGGATGGCCACACCGACAGCGGCCGTTGCTCCTAGATCACCCCATTTCTTTTTGCCGAGTTGGATCTCGTGGTAAACGCCGAAGGCATGCCACGCAACTCCACAGAAGATAACGGCGCAGATGATGAGGCCGAGCAGGGACATGCCGTCAAAGGCGTAGTTCTGCATGGTCTGCATCAGGTTAGAACCCTCACCTCGAGTCGGAGGCTGGGACTGTGGAAGGGCAGCCATGGACAGTTGCGGAAGAGCAAGCATGCCAATCAGCATGTAGCGTGTTTGTTGAAGCAAATTCATGATGAGTCTCCAATACGATCAACTGAGTACAAAGGTGGTGAGGATCATGCAAAGCAGCAGGATGCGAACCAATGAGGTTGAAGCAATCGTCCGGTCAAGGTTGCCAGTGGCCCATCCTCGGTAGCAGCTCCAGACGGCCCAGGCCCCCCACACGAAAATGATGGCCACGGACACGCCGACGAAAAATAGGTAGCTCGACGAGGCCGGAAAACCACTCGCAGCTTGAAAGGCAGACGCCTGAGCGCCGTTCATACTCATGGCTTGCGACCTTCGGTGGTGTATTGACCCGATAGCTCCGCTGGATCCCGAGGCTGGGCTCGGCTTGGGGTCAAATAACCCTCCAAACCATGTCGGATCCGGGCGATATCACCCGCCAAACGCTGGTAGTCGAAGAAGTACCGTTTGCCCGGTTCGTCAGCTACTTGAGCGCTACGACGTGCTGTGTCCTCCAAGGCGTTCAACTGGCGGATCATCACGTCCAGGTTGGCTTGTTCGGAGGCAGAAGCAGCTACCGCTTGGGAGGCTGACAGGCCGATCCCGGAAATTGAGATCAGTCCTGTCAGTACAAGTCGGCAAGTAAGTTCGGGGAGGCGCAGGGTCTGGATCACGGCTGGGCTCAATTCATTCCTGTTGCCGTCAGCTTGCCGTGATCGATCTAGAGTCGCCGCAAGAAAACCATATTCCGGGGTGTTAGGATTTCTTCATGCGGTAACTAAACCCTCATTCTCTGGAGATTGGGCGTTTGAAGAAAAGAAGGTAGCCGGTTGGCAATGCCATGCCGTAGGCCCAGCTCTGGGCGTTTTGATTGCCAATCTGGACTTCACCCCTGACTACGGGTTGAACGCTGATCAGTTCCCAGCCATCGCTGCCCAGTTGCGAAAGGCGCTGCTGACGTTCAGGGTCCTCCAGAAACCCCTGAGTATCGGGCTCAGTGGTGGGTTCTTCGGACTTGAACATGAAAAGTTTTTTGGTTCGGACGATGTACTGAAACGGGGAGAACTCGGTGTGGTATTCAAATTTCTGATGGCCCATGGTGATGTCCTCAATTAAAGGTATTTCTTGAAGCTTGAGACGGTGATGAAGACGGACACGCCCAAAAGCACCGCACAGGGCAAGAGAATCAAAAGTGGGCTGATACTGATGGGGATGGCCAGATAGATCGTCCATGGCACGATGGCTAGCGGAATAATTGTTCCGCGTGCTTTGTGATACAGGTAGCTCGACTCGCGGCCGGAACCGAACTTGCGCAGATCACGTCGAACCAGGCCATCCACTAGGCCCGTGAAAGCCGCCAGTGCAAACAGTGGGATTGTCAGTGTCAGGATGACCATTCGTACGCAAAAAGTGAGCACGGTATAAAGCGTGGCCAAACCATAGTCCTGGAATTTGATCATCACCCGACCGAGTTCGTAGCGCAGATTGAACGTGCCGGCTTGCTGAGGCGACGTGGAGCGTGCGTATTCGGTCAATGTGTTAATGCTGTCTTGCAGGCCGCTTTTAACCATCAGCCAGTCATAGGTCGTTTTTGCCAGCCAGGTTGCGGTGCGCCCCGGTTCTTTGATGACAACGCTATGTAACAAGTCTTGGGACAACCAGCTCAACTCATGCTCAAACATCTGCTGGGCGTGCTTCCATCCAGCATCCGGCCAGAACACGTACATGCACAACCACTCAACGAGAATGGCGCCCAGTAGTGAGCCAAACATCATCCCCAGGAAGTGAAAGGGCGCTGAGATCATCATGCCTAGAAAGGACTTTTGCCCTTCCTGCTGCTGTTGGGCTTTTTCCGCAATATCGGCCATGGCCTATTCCCCCAAGCCTATGCGGCTTTGCCGTCATTGGCCATCTGCCGGAAGTCTTCAATCAGGTCGTCCGGCAAAGATTCACCCAAAGCTTGATAACCTGGCGCCTGCCACCACTCGTTGTTGTTTCCTGCGCCGTCTCGCATCCCTTCGACCAGTGCTTGAAGGTCTTTAGGCATGACCTCATCGGGATCATTCGCAGGCAACGGCATACGAATCTTCCAAAGATTGCCGCCCTCGATTAGGGCAAAACATTGGCCCTTGGGCAGTGCAACGACGTGTGCCGGTTCAATCATCGGCACGCTGACGCTTTGGATTTGGTCATGGGTGTTAGAGGTGAAGGCAGTTTTGCCGTTGATCGCATCATTGGCGCTGCTGGCCGGTGTGCTGGTGAACACTTGAACCTTGGGTAATTGATTCGTCAGCAGCTCGGCAGTTGCGGTCTCGCGTACACGCAGCATAAACAAGTTGTTGAAGTTACCGATGACCTGGCCAGCTTTTGCCCGGTTACCGATCTTCGCTTCAATGTCGCTCATTGTCTGGGTATAGGCGGTTACTTGCATGCCGGCGCCGCCACCCTTGTTGATCATCGGGATGAATTCTTCGCCCATCAGTTCGTTGAATTCGTCAGCGTGGACGTTTATCGCAACCTTGGTACCGGCTACGGCCGCTCCGGGTAACCCGTCATCGATACCGAATTTGTAGATGTGACCCGCAACCGAAACCAGGTCGCTGAACATGGAGTTACCAACGGCTGCCGCTACCTCTGTATCGGACAGCGCGTCCAGGCCCACATAGACAACTGCCCGTTTGCGGATGACCTGCATCCAATCGAAGATTGGGCGTGGGTCTTCGAGGTCCATGTAGTTAGGTGACAGCAGTTCAGCGATTCGCCCAGTGGTCAGCTTCTCCAGCAGCGGCAACAGGCTGGCAACAATCTTGTCGAAATAGGTCTTGTCATAGCGCACTGCTGATCGCAGCCCCTCCATCACAGGGTCGGAGATACGCTTTTGAGTCAAGTACTGGTCCAATGCGATCACACGTAGCGGACGATCCTTCATGGCGAAGCTGAGATTTTTGCGATCGATCTTCCCTTCCTGATCGACGATAGCTAGCCAGGCCCGGGGGTCATGTTCAGCAAAGTACTTCTGTGCATACTCGATGAATAGCGCATCGATGTTGGTCACATGCTTGAGGATCTGCTCATAGTCCGGCCGACGTCCGAGGGCCACGAGGGCGCGTGCAATGATGTTGACGAACCGCCAGGCGAACTCACGGAACGCAGCGGAATTGCCTTCCCCTGACAGTTGACCGGCGATCCGGGTTGCCACCTCGGAGATCCTCCCAAAGCGGCCAACCGCGTTGTAGCGCGCTGAATGGTCGGGCCAGCCCAAATGAAATACGTAAAACTCATCCAATCGGCCGGCACGCTTGCACTCTATGTACATGCGTTTCAGTAGGTCGGCGTCGCCTTTGGGGTCAAAGACAATCACCACCTCGCGATCAAGGTTCATCTCATCAATTTTATCTACGCTGCGCTGGCTTCGATGAACAGGCTGAACACGGCGTCCCATCTGCACGCGCCGCCGGGGCCGTCTGCGGGTTCGCCTGATGTCTTGGGTGATAAACAGTTCGGCCAGGCGGGTTTTGCCCACCCGCGTCGTACCCAGTACCAGGGAGTGCCCTACGCGCTCCCCCAGCGGCAAGCTGACGTCACCTTCGTTCGGTTCTATACCGTGCAAGCGCGGTAAGCCCCCAACAGGTGGAAGTGGGCGTGCTGGGTTGATCGCAACGTCCCAAGATGTGGCCTTGGCGATTAATTTGAGCGGGAAGGGAGCGAACTCCAATCGTTCCTCGATACGCCGCGCCCAGTTGTAGATCGATGTTGGCTCGATATATTCGGCATATTTGGGGAGGTAAGTGTCCATCAACCGCTGGGTATGTTTTTGACTCCAGCGAAAGCCTTTACCAATGAACAGTCGCTCATTGCTAACGGGAATGTCTTTACTGGTCATGGTGTAGTGGGGGAGCCGCCGAATATTGCGACGGTATCGCAGCACCACCAGAGCTTGTCTCAGGCGAACATATCCAAGACCCAAAAAACCAAGGGCTGAAATCACTCCAAATAAGGGTGTCATCGCAAAGGCCCAGGGCGCGAAAATACAGAGCAGAGCTGCTGCGGCACAGACACAGACCGTGTAAAGCTCGACGGCAGGACGGAGCAATGCCTCAATGGTGAAAGAACCGGCCATGGTTGGACCTTCTATAGCTAAGGGGTTTTCAATGGGAACTGTTTGTCCAGCTCCTGGCTTTCTTGGGATATCTCGTGTGAAGCCAATCGATCAGCTAATTTCAAGCGCATTGCTATGGCATCACCTGGTTCTGTCGAGGTCACACGACCGCCATAAAGCCAGACCACATACCTCACTTGCTCCAGGATGAGTTGGCATGTTCTCGGGTCTTCAGGTTGTCTGATCACTACGGTGAGTGACTGAGGTGGTGGCATCCCTGGCCCCCTATTGCTGAATGGCTGTAGCAGTGATGAGCAGCGGGTAGTGCTTGATTCCAAGACGTTGCGCCAGGTCATCCGAAGGGGCCGGTACCATTTGAAGGCCGCTTCCCCAACGTTGCACTTCGGCAAATCGCTCGGCGCTGATCACGTTGACCACCAGGCCAACGGCATTCAGGTGCTGGAGCTGTTCGAGGCGTTGCGATAGCCAAACCCTTGAGCTTTCATCGTCACCCACAAGGAACAAGGGTTGCAGGCCTGGCGCATTGATTACTCGACCCTGTATCTGACCTGGTGTCAGTTGGTCAGAGCGCACGGGGAAAGATCCCACCCCTCGTACCCCTATATCTTCGGGCTGGGTGGTGTGGCTATCAGGTTCGGGTGCGAGATCCTGGTAGTAGGGCAGCGCTGAAACCCCGCCACGGTCTTCCACCACGATCAATGGGCTGCCATGCGCCAATATCGGCGAGGTCAAACCCAGCAATAGCATTACATTCAACAGTCTACTCATGGGTTATTCGCCATCAGGTTGATGCCGGTTACACGGCTGAGATGTTGGGCAAATGCTCGGCGGTAGCGGGCAGCAGGTTCGCCCCCGGCCGGGCGATGGTAGCGGCCAGCGGCCGTGATCCAATCCCCGCCTTTGGCCTTCTGCTCGGCCAGAATTTGGGCTGTAACAGTAAGGTTTTTGTAAGGATCCAGCCCTTCGCACGGATAGCTGTAACGATGTCCGTTGGCACCAATATTGGTTTGCCCTAGGCCGACGTCGACCCGACTGGGACCAGCGGTCTGAAGCGCAAGCATAAGTGCCCTGCAGGCATCGCTTCGGGTCGCAAACCTGTAGCCTGCGCCGGCGACATTCAATGTCCAGGGCCAGGGCACAATTTGGCCGCGTAGCCGCGTACCGCTTTCCTGCAGCGCGACGGAATACAGCACCTCGGACGGAACTCCGGCAGGCAAGGCAATCAATTGGTAGGCCGGTGGGGGGACTTCCGCACTGTTGGCCAACGCCGCGCCCAGCAGAAGAGAGCTAGCCATTACTGCGCGTACTACTGACGCTGCCATTGCCCATTCACCTCGCGCACCACAGCTGGGAGCTCGCCGCCGAGCCCAAGCCCGAGCCAGCGGCCGGCGTCGTGATTCAGTGTTATCTGGCGGCTGCGCACACTTGCTGGCTCGATCCCAGCCAGGATGGCCCAGCGGCGGATAGTCTCGTCATCCCCTTGGCTACCAACGAAGTACAGATCGAAGGATTGTTTCTGAGCCTGAAGGTCGGTCACCCGAGCAATACACCTGGTGCAACTGTCTTGCACAAATACGGCTAATCGTCCTGTGCCTTTCAATGCAGTGATCGTGCTCGAGCCTGGAGCAGTTGTTGGATTCGATGAAATTTGGATGACTTTTTCATTGGGGTAGAGACGGGAAAAGGCCTGGTCATAGGCTCGCTGGTAAGCAAGTTCCTTATCTATTCGTTTCCGTTCAGCTTGCACTTGAAGTTCGGCATAGCGTCGCCGCTCATCTTCCGATTTGGCTTCGATACCGAGTGCCGTGAGAGGATCCAGACCAGGCGAATAGATCCCGCGAGGGCCTTCCATCACAGTTTTATAGCGAGTCCACTCTTGGGGAGTTAGCCCCCATTCACGGGAGAGTTCTGTCTGGTTGGCTCCTTGGGAGGAGTTTTGGGTTTGGCTGTTCTGTGTATCCGAAATGGAGGTTGGTTGTCCTGGGGCTGCATGGCAGCCCAAAGCAATTGCTAGAGTTGCCAAGCCTGCAATGAGTCGCGAGATGATCGTCGCATTCGTTTTCAAGTGGAGGGTGCTGGGGATGCACATATGCTATGTCCTATTGAGCGACGGTTACAGTTTGCGGTGTTCCTGCCACATCAAAACGTGCAGACCTACCGTCCAAAGCGTTGAGGCGCCAGGCGGTGTCAGCCACGGCATCACCTGGTCGAATTAGGTAGATCTGGTTCAACTGCGTGCTGCCAGGAGGGGCTACAGACAAAAAGCGTTCACCTCCGCGGTACTCGATACCGACGACAGTGAAGGGCGGTGTTTGCGGTGTAACAACGCTGGTACTGGGCTTCTGGGCAGGTCGAGGTTTGCGAGCGACGGTTTTGGGTTTGGAGGGAGGGACGGCAACTTGCTTGATCTGGGATTGGCTCAACTCGTGAACACGGCCATCGAGCGTTTCGACGCTGGCCTTGAGTACCACCAGTTCGCCTGAAGAGGCAGCATTTCTTGAGAGCTCTTGCACCGATTCGGTTGCCTGCTTGGCATACGCTTGTGCCGCATCGATCCGATTCGACAAGGCTTGTTGTCCGGAGCGGAAGTCATCGTTGTTGACCCACTGCTTGCCATCCACTGCGTCAAGCCGTTCATCGACCTTACTCAGTCGCGTCAGCATTGCATCGAGCGACTCTTTATCAGCGGTCGTAGACATGCTGATACTGAGTTGGGAGAGTTGATGATGCTCATAGCCCAGCATGCCCGTCAGAGCGACGATGCAGAGGCTGAGTATCACAGTGGTTCGAGTCGGTCGTGGTAGGTTCATGGGCGTCCTCGCGTTGCGCGAAGACACCCTCTCAAACGGGCTTGTGGAGTGCAGTAGGAAATACGTTTTCCAGACCGCTTTGTTTTTAGGGCCTGCCCGTTGTAAATGATTTGCCTAATGACAGCTGGGCTGGACCGCTGTTCTGGACGTCTACTTTTGGGATATTGCTGAATAAGCCCTTCAGCAGTTGATTGCCCGAGTCAACCAAATGGTTGTCATCATAGTACAAAGCTACTCCATCTTTGGATCCCATGCATTGACCGTTTGGGCATAGGTAAGGAGTCGGATCAATAACTGTGGCATTGCACTGTTTAGCTACAATATCTATCACAGTGTTAGCATCGTGATTGCGCTTCTGATAGCTCAGCAGAGGAACCGAAATATCTGATTCATGTCGGAATATTCGCTTATGCAGGTTTAGACCTTTATAAACGCTAAATGGCATTTCTGGAATAGGCCTAACGATATATACAGGGTGATTTTTAGAGATTGAACATACGGCGTTCGCATATTCTGCTGTATAGGCGCTGACAAAATTCTGGCCTTTAAGATGCTCTTGTCCAGTAATATAGGTGCGATAGCTGTTTCCACGGTCTGAGTCTAAGTACATCGCTGCCCGACTAAACAGGACAACTGGAATTCCGTGGTAGGACTTAGCCAACGTATCCATTTTTTCGCGCATAAAGCCATGACATTTATCAGCTAGCTCTTTGTCATGCATCTCAAAATTTTGCAGTATCGGGCAGCCGCCACGTGCCCAAGACAAAGCCGCTTGTTTATTCTCCATTTGCACTGCTGCTGCAGTGGACTCTGCGTGACTGTCACCGAACAATATGACAGATATGTCTCCTGAGCCAAGCTTGCAATCAGCTGCACCATAAGGGTTGGGGTAGCATTCTCGCTCATAAAGCTTGCTGGTGTATTCCGGTCTACCTAAGTCGACGTAAGCAAACCGTACTCCAGGATGGTCTTTGACCACGGAGGATAGGATTGCAGAGATACCAACCATGACCAAAACAGCAAATGCATATTGTATTGCTGCTTTGCGTGGCAATATTTTTTTATTTGTTTTCGATTCGATATAGTAAAAAGAGAGTGTGCCCAGTGCAAAGGAAAGAATAACTGCGGCTACCACATGGGGAGGGCTATTTAGCAATCCGCAGGTGTACAGGAATACAACTAGTGGCCAATGCCATATATATACAGAATATGAAACCGTGCCTGTATACTGTAATACTTGATTATTGCCAAAGATCGATTGCGAATTTGCTGAAATTACAAGGGCCGCACCAAGAACAGGAACCAAGGCAAGATAACCCGGCCAAAGGTCTTGCTCGTTAAAGCAAAAAATACTTAAGAGAATAGCGGCCAGGCCAAGGCCTTCGCACGCGTATCCAATTCGTCTACTGAAGTGCAGCGGGTACAAAAATACCAATCCGCCGACGATTAGCTCCCAGGCACGAGTAGGCAGCATATAAAAAGCGAGGACTGGGTCAGCTTTAGAAAGGTAGATAGAAGTTCCGAGAGATGCAAGGGCAAGAACAATCAAAGATACTTTGGTTTTTTGAGTTCCAAGTAATTTGTAAAGCCCCATCAAAAGCAGTGGATATACGAGGTAGAATTGCCATTCGACAGATAGTGACCAGGTGTGCAGTAGCCAGTTTTCATGCAGCGGAGCATCAAAGTAGTTCCCAGTTTTGGCGAACATAAAATTTGAGTTGAAGAAAAGACTGCTTTTGATCGACCGGATAGCGTCACGGTAGTCATCTAAAGGGAGATATATGAATCCAAATATCAGTAATGCCACGCACAACGTTAGGAGAGCCGGAATGATACGCCGCGCTCTCGATACATAAAAACTAAGAAGCGAGAAGGTCTGTGCTTGCAAACCGTTGAATATAATTCCGGTCATCAAGAACCCGGAAATAACAAAGAAAACGTCGACCCCTATGAACCCCCCACCAAATCCACTGATCTTGAAGTGGAAAAACACTACGGATAGAACCGCCAGTGCTCGTAGTGAATTTATACTTTTCCTGAATTGCATCTTCGCGTCCATGATCACGTTCAAGTGGGGTGGCATTGTAGTGGCCATGGGGTCATATTTGAATAAGAAATTAGTGTTCAGCTTCAATAGTTTTTATCAGCGATGTTGGAGGATAAGAGGACCTGGGTGCGCATTGACGGTGTGTGCACAATCTTTGGATTGTTGCCTGGTCAAAAAAAGGCCACCCGGAGGTGGCCATATAGTCATGCAGCTATCAATTGCCTAGCGAGTGCCATTTCAACCGAATCCCCATCTTGGTTTAACGAATCAAGGCCCGAATCGGGCACATCTCCCGATGTGCTTTGCGCCACGGCGATCTTTTTGGCCATCAACTGCAGACATGTGATCTGAGAGCTGTTGGCATAGCCAAAGAAAATAACCCGCACGGCTTGCTTCTGCCCTATCCGCCATGATCGTCGAGCTGCCTGTTGAAGGGTGTACACGTTGTACCCCGTCTGCAGGAACACGATGGTCGGAAAGTCGAGCAGATCCAGACCAGTCTTTACCAGCTCCGGGTTAGTGATCAGCACATCGATACCTCGGTCTACCTGGTCGAGAATCCAATCCTCGCGCCTGGCGGTATCGACTGACGCCCTTAACACCCCCACTTTCAAACCGGCCTGTTCCAGCAACCGTTTGAGACGTGAAGTGGTGTCACGAGTGCCGCTGTAAACGGTGTAGGCCAGGACTTTGCGGCCTTTGGCTTTTTCCGCGAGGCAGAGGTCGAGCAGTGCCTGTTCCTTGGGCATACGTTTTTCATCTGCAAAGATCGAAGGCACAAAAGCCAGCGTGTCCTTGCTGCGTGGATGTTTGACAATCTCCGGCCGGAAACAGCAGTCCGGCCAGGCCAGCAGTACGTTGAGTACAACCCCCAGGAGGGTCGTATCTCGACGTGCCAATGCCTGGCGAAGCTCCTGAGTAAGTTTTCCTGCTAACTGCTGATAGGCCGAAGCCTGTTCAGCAGACATGCCTATGTCAATAAACTCCTCTTGGTACGCCGGCAACACGTTCCCACCAATATCTTTGAGTTTCAGGAACACGGTGAACGGCAGCACGAAGCGGTGAATACCTTTAGGGCCAAAGCCCGGGGCCTTTACCGTACGCACTGATAGCTTTTTACCCTTGGAGGTTTTGTGTGACTCGTTGTCTCTCTCGGTGTAGATATCCTTCAATACGCCGTGATCCCGCATGAACGACATGGCCGCAGGGGCCATGCTGCCTCGTGCGTTTGGTCGATAACCGTCCTCGATCATGCGGCGGGTAAGGATCCGAAACAGTAGATAGAACAAGTCGTCGGCGTAGCCGCCCATAAGCGTACCGGTCAGCAAAACACACTTGCGTGCTTTGGCTGCCAGTACACCCATGGCCTGGCCCTGAGCCGAACCACTGTTTTTGTATTCATGGCCTTCGTCCACCACCAGCAGGTCGAAATACCCATCAGGCAAGTAGCGCTTGATGAATTCAGTGGGTTGGTAACCGCCCTCACCAAAACCAAACTCGATGTTGGCCATCGCACGCTCCATACGCTTGGCCTGACGGTCGTTGAAGATGAAATTGCCTTGAGCGTCCATCAGGTTGATGAACTCGCTGACGTTATCGATCAGCATCGAGGCGAGGAAGTCTTCTCCAAAATCGTTCAGTAGTTTGTCAGCGCGCACTGGGCCAATGGTCGGAATCCGGCACATAGACTTCAGAATGGTTGCTCGGCGTGTTCCGTTTTCAGCTTTGCCTGGGCGCATAAGCGTCCAGAGTGGGCTGTGACAGTGAGGGCAGCTGCGACGGCGTTCCTCTTGGTGAAAATCTTCGACGGTTATCCGGTTGCCTTCCTGGTCTTCCAGTAGGCGTCCGCAGTCTGGACAACCTGCAAGGCGATGGTCGCCACCGGCACGACGTGGCCAACACACCGAGCGCCAATGAAACCCCATCCGCATGCGCACGCGCCCGAGGATGAAGAACTCTTGTCGCCCGTCGTAGGGCTCATCCAGTTGGTCGCGCATCTTGAGTAGCTTGACCAGGCTGTCGGGTCCATTGAGTACCCAGACGCGGGCGTCTGGGATGGTTTCGAGAATCTCTCGCCGCCACTTGTAGACCAGGTGTGGGGGAGAAACGACCAGCGTACGGCGATAGCCAGCTTTGTGCATGACGGCGGCTACAGCGATGGCCATCATGGTTTTGCCAGTCCCCATCTCTGCGTTGATCACCGCAGCCTGCTCGTTACGATCCAGCAGTAACGCTGCAACGGCTTGTACCACTTCGGCCTGAGCGGAAAATGGCTGACGTTTGAGTTCATCCATCACCCGTTGACGGGCTGGGTCGATGTGACAGGCGTAGACCGGTGGGTTTGATCGGTTGAGTGAGTCCAGCAGCTCATCACCGAACTCTTCGATGAATTCGGTCAAACCGATGGAAAGAGGTGAAATTGGAGCATGTGCCAAATCGTTCATGGTTGTTTCTCCTAAAAAGGATAAAACAGGGCATGCACGACACCCCCACGGGTATTGTGAATACCCTGTGGGTTGGATAGGGGATTTCCCTATTGGGTTGGTGGGTCAGTAGTCCGATGGCAGCAACAAGGTTGTTACGCTTCGGTCGGCTTCAGTGATGATCCAGAGCCGGGTTTCATCCCCGGCGTTGATGTCGTAGCTTGAGAACAGTCGCTCTCCGGTAGCCAGGGCTCGTTGGTTACTGCTCCAGTCTGCCTGGGGCAGTTCCCCCCAGTCGCCGGAGAAATGCCGTCGCAAGTAGGTACTCGGATCGAGGAGTCCATGCTCCACCAGGTGGTGCACGGATTGGGTCAGTACCAATTGTCCAGCTTCAAACGACAGGCGTGAGGTGGTGTCCGGAACCGCCGTTGCACTTACTTCAACAGGTTCAGGTTGTCGATCCGCCGAAGAGGTGATGGTGATAACGCGTCCTTGGTTGGCAGATCCCGGCGTCATGTCCCATGCCCGAATGATCGGCACGAAACGATCGGTCAGGATCCTTACCTCAGAAACGTTACCGTCCTGGTCTTCGGTAAACTCGGTCTTGCGAACCTTGTCTTTGTAAGTATCGCCTTTGAGCACCAGCACTCGCCCGGACTTCGAGGTAACGACGCCCGATATTGCGCCGGCAGCCAGGGCTAATGCCAAGTGCCACCGGGACAGCTCTCGTACGGGTGGTCGTGGTTGAACACCCGTTTGACCAAAGTGCAGGGTGAAGTCAGGCCACATACCGCGCAGCTGTTTGACTTCAGCGCTGAGCTGCTCCGGTTCGAGGCTGGTGCGATAGAAGTGCTCCAGTTCGCTGGTCGACGACAGGACCCTATAGGGTTCCCAAGACCAATATTCAGGTAACACTTCTGCATTCAACGTCCCGGCGCCGATCGCCTGAAGTCGTGCACGTGTATATTTCACGTCTTTTGGCCGAGCCAGATCCTGTCGTCGGATACGAATACCGAATATCACCACCTGTTTGAAGGTTGGATCCGCTGCGCTGTAAATCCGCAGTTCGGTGAAGTGATTGCAGAGCCAACCGCACAGCTCATCGTCCAGGACGTAGTGCGGAACGATGAATACCAACACGCCGCCGTATTGCAGCAGCGGCAGCGTTCGCTGATAGAACATCTTCTCCAAGCGTCGGCGTCCGTTGCCCTGGTACTGCGACGCGCCAGAGTGATCGGAGACCAAATCTCCATAAGGTGGATTGAGCCAGAGTAGACCGAAGGCCTGACGACTGATCATGGTGTCCATGAGGTCGCTGTGCAGCACGCGATCCAGCAGCGTCCTGCAATGCTCGGCACGCTCTTTGTCGTATTCAACTGCGAATGTGTCCGTGCGGTCTCGCCCAAGAAAATGAGCTGCTTCGGCCAGGGCGACCCCTTCGCCGGCACATGGATCGCAGATCCGCATCTTGCCGGTTGGAGAGGGAGCCAATGCCTGCAGGGTCCGTTCCAGAGTCGTTTCGTCGGTAGGGTAGTAGCCATTGCGAGCGAAGTTGCGCGCCAGGCGTGGGAACATCAAAGCCATGATGAGGCTCCTGAATCAAGGCTCACAACTGAGCGTGGGTTGAGAGATGCCCCTGGCGGATCAGATCACCCAGGGCGGGTTCAAGTACGTCGAGCTGCAGCGACAAACGCCAGGCAGAGATAGCACCTAACGATCCCGGTAAGGACTGCAACATGTCGTGTTGGGTGAGCACTTCCATAACATGGTTATGCCAATGCGGTAGCAGCGGTAATGGGCATGTGTCCATGACCAGGGGCCAAAGCTTTTGGTGAGGAGACTGCCCGTTCTGTAGAAGGGCGTAGGAGAAATGATTGGCCCGGTCGGGATGCGCGCAGCGCCGGTCGAACAGCCATAGGTGTACCAGGCTGCCGAATAACGTCCCGCGGAATTGCCGGGTGGTTCGTTTCTCCAGCATGTCGACGTTGGGGAAGACTGGATGACTCCGGCCGTCGACGACGATATGAAACTGGTCCAAGCCGTTTTCTGCGGAGTCGAGGGTCAGTCTGGCCAAGAACTCCTGCAGTGCTGTGTCACGGCCCCAGGCCGACAGAAACACTAAGTTGCGCTGCTCGTCGCAGGCACAGGCATCGACATACAGATCAGGACATTCGTCGACCTGATAGAGTCGTGTGAATGAGTGGGTGGACATTTTGCAGCCTCCGGAATGGAGGGCAGCTCCAGTCCCAGAAGGGCAGGACGCTGCCCATCTGGGTTTATGGATGATGTGTTATTGAGTGCGCTTGAATGAGCGGGTGTGTGGATCGAAGCTAGTGGTCGTGTCGCCCTGGAACAATGGCGACTGACCTATCATGTAGAGGTTGAGCCGGTACAGGGGCCGCAGTTGCAAGGCAGCGTCTGCTTGTGCCTCTGTCAGTCCAATTTCGATGAAGTGCTCGTGCATTTCATCATCATCGGATACTTCGTTGTTGGTCAGTTGGTCTTCGACGGTCAGCAGGATGTGCTCACCGATGGCTGAGAAAATCGGATTCATGGAGTGTTTCCTTGGTGGTGGAGCTCCCGCAATGTGGGAGATTGGCAGCTCCAGGTTTGTTGTTTGAAGTCCAGCACGTAGCCAAGCTCGCCGAGGCGAGTGCATTGCTGACGTAAGCGCTGCCGGTCAACGGTGGTGTCAAGTTTGACCGCATCCCCCAGTGGCCAGATCGTGCCAAACAGAATCGCGTCTTGCTCTATGGCGCTCTTCGAACTGGGTAATGGCATCCCAAAGGGGGCGTCCTCTGGTGATGACGCTTTGTCGACGTTGTTTACCGCTGTTGTGGTGGTCAGCGCTTTGCGCTGTCGCGCAGGCCTTGTTGGAGTTGAAGACGACTCTTCATCTATGGGATCTGGCTCGCTCGGTGAAAGCTTTGCAGCGTCTTCCGCCGTCAAGTTGTCCACATCGTCGAGACTCATGCTTTCGAGCTTGGCCCGGATCTCAACCACTAACCGGCCGGCGGTTGAGTAGTAGGAGGGGCGTATTTCAGTGATGAGGAAATCGCCTCTGTATTTGCCTTCATCGTATTGGTCGAGAAGCGCGTCTTTGATAACGAACTCGCCGATTGAGGTGGATAGCCGGCCGACGTTGAAGTCGCCATTGCGGCCGCTGATAGTGCGGATGGCCAACTGGCCTGGGATGTTGATCATGGGCAGCTCCACACTGCATGGGTGTAAGGCTACGAGTGCATGACTCGCACAATAAAAAAAGCCCGACAGTGTCGGGCTTGGGGTGGTGCAGTGAGTTCAGAATGGTTTATGGGCAGGAGGTATGGGTTTCTTCCTTGAGTGAGATGTATAGATAGAATGAACCTGGCGGCGATTCTATGCGGTCAAGTTTCAGGTCCAACCAGACTCGATCCGAATTGTCGCCGGCAGGCAGCAACCGATAGAGCCCGAAATGGATTTGTGAACAGTCAGGCTGCATATGCAGTTCTCGGTAGGCCTCCAGGACGACATCGCCCAATCGGTTACTGATTACTGATACATCCTGTGGGTTTTCGATATGCACCGCTTCTTGCCAGGCCCGGGGCGTCAGAACGACCGGGAGTTTGAGCAAGTCAGACGACACGAGGTTATTGGTGTTTTGCATGGTTTACTCCAGGTGAGAAAACACCTGGCCCGTACGGGAGGTGATTTCCCGTAGGGTGTGTTTAGGGTGTATTAGAGCCAGTGCGTAAAGCAGCAGGTGTTTTCGGTCGTCAGCAATCGTCGAAATCGTCTGGATCTGGATGCAGATCAATACGACTGCGGGCTTTCCAGTACTCTTCGAGGAGCCCGAATTCCGACAGCATTGGGTTAGCTTTCGGAGTGACACCTGTTCGGACGTCGATCTCTGCCAGGATACTGATCATGAACGACGCTTCATCCCAAAGAAATTGAGACTCAAGGTATCTTGGGCCATCCTGTGAATCGAGAGCCACTTCAAGTCGAAGTTGTTTATCTAACTCAGTGTAAGTGCGAGCTTGAGCTGCAAGTAGACCGATCTCGATCAACAGCTCCAGGCGTGGGACGAAGTGCATCATGGTGAATCTCCTAGGTACGGAAATCACCTATCCCAAAGGGAGGTGTTCCCTTCGAAATATAAGAGTTGAAAGGCACCCCGAGGGATGCCTTGTTCTCAATCATGCGGACTCACGCATTTGCGCGTCAGGCTGTTGTTGGTCATCTTCCGAATTTTCTTCAGCGTTACCCTCCTGGTTTGGCAGGGTTTCAGCAGAGTCTTTCGGTTTGGCTTGGTAGACAGTATCGCCATCTACCTTGATCCAGCCGATAAAAAGAAGACGTCCTTTGAGGCTTGCCCCAGGTTGACCCTTTTTATCGCCGCTCTCATAGACAAATGAGTCGGTCCAGATGTCACCAATGCGAAAGCTGACAAGAACCTTCTTCTTGGCATCGACGGCTTCCTGGCAACGACGAATCAGCTTTTCAGCTTCGGCGCCGACGACATTGCAGTCGATGTAGGAGTACTCGGTATCGTCAGACGAACCGCGTAATGCAGCAACAGTGACAGCCATGAATGGCTTGCCCTTGCCGCGAGGTTTCACTTCACGGATACGGTTGAGATAACCAATACCAGTAGTGTGCAGGTCGAAGAATTTGATTTCGTTGGTTTGAGTAGTGCTCATGGTGATTCTCCAATTTCGAAATAGCAGAAAGCGGAGAAACACTTCGCCCTTGGGGGAAAGTATTCCCCGCGAGGGTGGTAGAGCTAAAAGGTTTTGTTAGTGCATCAGTTTCATTGCAGCAATCATCACACCGACGGCAGCTGACAACATGACACCCATGCGAATTGTGAGCTTGACTTCAAGCTGAGAAATCTCAGTTTTAAGCTCGGCAGTCAGGGCGGTTAAATCCGATTTGGTAGCCAAACGTGAAAGCATGTCGGTCTCCAAAGCTTCAATAACAGCATTTGCTTTCTGTTCCGTAACGTTGATCGAAATCAGCGCTTGGTAGAGAGCCAGTTCAGTTTTCATCAGACCTCCAGAAAATTGAGAGGCCTGCCCTGACGGGAAAGGCCCGTCATGGGTGGGAAAGGTGCTTCCATCGACTGAGTCGACTGATCGCGCTACCGGAAGCTATGGCGATCTTGGGAGTGGATCAATGCGGTAAACCGCATCGTAGTCTTTCGGATCCAGACTACACGGGCATGTTGCTGACGACGTCAGCTATACATGGATACAGCATGAAAATCCTGTTGCTGATTGTCAAGCCCCAGGTGAAGGGTTTCAGAGAAACCTCCCCAGCGGGAGGTTTCCTGCTGGGGTGAATGAGGGAGGTTTAGCAAGCAGCAGGTGTCAGTTGTTGAGCCTTGCCTCGTGAGCGCGGTTTGCGCGTTGTCTTTTCGATCACTCGGGTATTTGCTGCATACCACAGGTTCAAATCAACACCCTTGGCACGAACCATCGCTGGCAAGTGATCCATATCACGCACCATGCTGTCAGAAACGCAGGGTGGTGGAAGCTGGACGTGAGACTTCGCCAGTGGCTGATCTGCTGGACGTATGTTCGACTTCTTCATGGCGCGCAAAAACTCTCGGGTAACAACGCCGAGTGCAAAACCGAAGTTATAAGTGAGTTTGGACATGGTGATTCTCCTGCAGGTTGGGATGCGGAGAAAGCACTGGCCCTGTCGGGGAAGTGATTCCCCGCGAGGTGAGTAACATCAGATGCTTCTATCGACGATTGTCGACCGACCGCGCTACCAGAAGCTCAGCGGTCTTGGGCGAATCAACACGATTGACGTGTCGCAACCTTAAAGATCCTGGTTGCCTGGGCATGATGCTGACAACGTCAGCAAAACACGTCCATATCATTGAAGGGGGGATAGTGATGTGTCAAGCGGGGAGGGATATTTCGGGGAGGTCAAAGCAGGTCCAGTTTTGCAGGAGAAGCTACCGAGAGTAGCTGGTTCAACAGTCACTCTCGGATTTAGTACAAAGCGTCTTTCAGAAAAAAATACCACCTGTGTGGTGTAAAGGCGTCATCGATCCCTGGGCTGTGATCTGAACGTCTCACTTCCTACACCTGGCCGATTATCGTGGTTGAGGCCAGCAATCATAAGGCACGCATCCGCGCACAAAAGGAGCCCTGCGTTTCGCCGGCGGGCCACCGGCAGGGAAAAGCCGCTACCAATGGGTAGCCTCATAATCCTTTACAGGATGATCAGGCTACCCATTGTGTGAGCTTAAAAAAGATTGGGCCACAACACCAGTGTGGCCCTGGGATTACTGTGCTTCGAACCTCGGCAAAGCCCTGTGTGTCTATGAACTCGCAATTCACGAGTTAGACGGCTGCGTGTCTGGCTTGGACAGGGAGACACAGGGAAAGCTTTGTACCAGGTCCGCACGCCCTTCCCGGAGCTCAGCGTGCTTTGGGGATGGAGATGAGGCGAACCTCATCCCCGGGCGCTACTGATGACCGCCAGTAGCCAACGGGGTGGAAACGTTGTTGCGTGCATTATGTTGTTAGGCTGGGCGATATGCAACATAGCCAGTGTTGACCTGGGCTTTGGTCAGTTCACTGCAGTGACGGCACCGTCAGGTATAACAGATGGAATGGGGATACCGGTCACTCCAGCTTTCGGGGAGACAAGAACTCCCGCGCGATTTACACCAACGGTAGTCGACTGAGTTAGATCGACCAGCGTCGATGGCATCCCTGCCGGCGCCGTGCCGTTGTAAAAGGTATAGGTTGTTCCGGCATTGATGTAGACCTCAATACCGAGCGGTTTTACAAACCACGTCGGCAGGTTCAGCGCAGCGTCATCAGGTATTCCAGAGAAGCTTGGATTGGACTGCGCGAACCCAGCGGCGGCGGATCGGTAAATCAGAAAGTTGCGTCCTAGCGAGTCAATAGTGGCGAAGTCGGAAGCGGTTTGCGCTTGCTGTTGGGTTTCCATCAAGATCCCCGTTGCAATGATCAGAATCATCAAAACAGCCCATTGCAATGTCATATCGGTGATCTCTTTGGCGTACGATTTATCAGCGTGAATGAGAAGGCTGAAAATGGCTCATTCTTCTTTGTAGCAAGAATAAGAGACGCACGGATTGCAGCCTCCGATGGCAACGGCAAACTGGGTATTTGTTCGGTAGCCAACTGGGCAACTGCAAGAACCTGTATATGGATTTGGCCCTGGGCAGCCACCTGCAGTGTGCGTGGCTGTCCAAAATGAACCGCCCCATCTGCCTGCGCCGCCCACGCCTTTCCATACGCCGTTCTGACAAGAGAGCACTATTCCCACTGCACTCTTGGCGATGAGCGTGCGATCACTGCAGGCCGATCCTTCTGTAGCAAGACCACCGACGGAGATGAATTCGTTAGTAGCGATCCGATCATAGGCTGTTATCTTGCCTGTTGACGTGATCTTTCCACCCCAAAGCTGGCCGCCGGTGGAGAAATTTTTGTCGTTGTACACCTGGACCCAATCGGGGCTGTTCTGATAGATACCACCTCCCCATTTTTCGCTGTACCAGCCAGTGTCGCCCCGAGTTCTGAACCATCCACCCGTGTACGTTTCGCCCGTGACGTTTGCGGTCGCCGCGTTCACATTCGCGGAGGCTGTGACGTTGCGCGCTGTCACGTCGGCACCAGTCGTAACGTTGCCAGAGGCGGAGATGCTCCCCGCATTATTAATGTTGTGGTTGCCCATACCGAGGTCAGTATTCATCGTGTTGAGCTCAGGGTGGTTTGGCACAGCATTTCGATACAAGTAGTCGTTGGCCAAGGCGCCGTCCATGAGAAACAGTGCACTGGCGGTGTGGCCTGGCCCAGGCGCAATGGAGTAATTACTCAGCGCGACTTGCCAGCCACCGCGGATGCCTTGAACGACGTTCGGGTTGGTTGTAGATATAAAACCACCAGGTCCTCCTAGGTTTTCAGCAATGGCGCGCACGCCCATTTCTGGGAGCGTCTGTCCGCCCGTGGTGACGACAATCGCTTCTAGCTGATTGGGATTGGGTTTTCGGGCAAGGCCTAGGATGGTCTGCCCGAAAACGTTGGTGGAACTGTAACCGGCAGGCAGGTAATTAGCGTTGATGAGCATCGGCACCGTAATTTGCACTGGCACGGTCGCCGACGCGTTGGCGAGCACTACGTTGAAATTGTCTTTCAGGTACTTGGCCTGGGCCTCTGAAATTGTTCGCTGTTGATCGGCCGCAATTCGATAATCCTGGTCATCCATTTGTTTGATTTGCCATACCATCGCCAAGGTCACAACGACACCAAATACGAGCAATCCGATTGCCATATCCAGGCTTAGGAAGCCTCGCTGTTTATTTTTACTGGTCATTCCAGAGGCTCCTTGATGATTGGTGGGCGATATCTTGTTCCAGCAGTGTGATCTTCCCTGCATGGACTTTTTCTCGAATGCTGGCACTGTCAGCTCCCGTGAAGAGCAGGCTCTGCAGTGTCAGTCGACGACTGCCTTCACTGCCCGTCGACAAAGCCTGGTGAATGACGGCTACAAGCCCTTTGGAAAGTAATTCACGGGCGTTATTCAGCAGGGGCTGAGCTAGGGCTGATATACGCTCAATACCTTGAGTGACGCTGCCGGCATGGCCGGTGCAAATAATTAGATGCCCGTTGATGGACGCCTGGATAACTTGTGCGGCGGTTGCACTGTCGCGAATCTCACCGACAAACAACAAATCGGCTCGGGTGCGCAATGCCAATATCAATGCTTCCTCGTAGCCGCCCATCCGGCGTGAGACAGGAACTTGGATACAGCGGCCATCGCCGTGTTGACCGTTCAAATAGGGTTCCGGTGGATCCTCTACAGCGACACAGATCCCCCCCCAGGTTTCAAGGCGCGCCTTTACCAGCGAGGCCGCGCTGGAAGTTTTCCCTGAGTCCATTTCGCCGCAGATAAGAATCAGGCCACGGACTGTGTCTCTCATCAGTTCGTCCTGGAGGTAATCTGGCAAGCCCAACATGTCCAGGGGGCGGATCTGAACCGATGATTTGCTTAGGACGAAAACGGGCTTGCCGTTCAAGTCCTGTAGCTGGGTGACACGAAGGACCACTCCATCTTCGATCAGAGCGAACTCAGGATCCTTTGTCTCAGCGTATTTCGCTTCACATTGCATACGTAAGCGCTCAAGCGCTGTTCGCCACTCGACAGGTGCTTCAACCCTTCGCGCCTGTCCCGGCAGGCCTTTGGCGTCGGCAAAACCGTCGCCAAGGTACAGGTCGACGAATTCTGCTTCGGAGATCACGCTCACACTGGACTCCTTAGTACGAAGTCCAGGCAATGGTATTGGCATCCGATGAGCAACTGGTCGCAGCGGCCACCGCAGTGATTTCGCCGGCAATTGCAGTGCCGCCGTTGATCGCCGTCGTGGTCTGTTTGTCCTTGGCCATGTTGGAAGCCAACGTGATGCAGGCATTCTTCGGAAGGTTGGATTCTGTGATGGTGAAGGTCATACCATTACTGGTCACAGTCACGGCTCCGTTCCAACGGTTGGATAAGGCGTTGCCGTTAATGCTCATACCGCCCGTGGCCTCCAGGTTGATCAAGGACGGGGCCAGGTTGGTACCGGCTGTTGCGTACCCGGTTGTGCTTTTCAGCCTTTTGGTATTGCTCAGCAATGTTCCGAGGTTGCTCTGTTCAATGGTGACGTCCGAGCTACCGAACGTTCTGTACCCCATGAACACGATGAAACCGAGTGCCACGGCGATCAGCATCAGCCAGAACATCCCGTCCAGGGAAAGAAATCCGCGTTGGTTTTGGCGGGTATTAGTTCTCATCTTTACGACCTCATTTGGGTTTATTTAAGCGTTTCTGTCACATTGCCGGCCAACTGGAAGATGCCGATCACCACCAGAATCATCATGATTCCCATCGCCATCGAGGACACCCCAATAAGCGACTTCGCGATGGCCTCGACACGCTGGAGCGTTTGCTCCAGCCAACGGTTGGAAAACCTTTCCATCGACTCGGCGAAGCCTTTGCGGGTGGCGAGCACTTCAAGAAAATGCATGGCCATTGGATCTGGAAATTCATGGCCAGCAAGTTTCAAGGCGGTACCGAAGTTTTTGCCGGCACTGACGCCGTAATGAATGGCGCTCAACCGTTCCTTGAGCCACGGAGATGCGTTGCGCTGCAGCGACTTCAATGCGTCGAGCTGGTTGATGCCTGAGCGCAACATCACGGCCATGTTGAGCAAAAAGATGGAACCGTGAAGAGCCTTGTAGACCGACCAAGGGGGAAGGCGCTCTGCTCGGACTCTCAGGACCTGGAGCAATTTGTTCAACTGTAGCTTCCATGACGGGCTGGCGGCCGTGATCTGAAGTCCGCAAAACACAGGCAGGGTGAAGATCGATACGAGGATGAAGATGACGACCGCGATCAGCGTCACCAGCCCGTAGTGAGTTACGAAATTGGATAGTGCGTAAAGAAACGCCGGTACACCTGTCCAGGCATCGGGATTGGAGCGCTTTGTCATTGATGGCACCATCCACGCGGCGATCACATACAGCAGCGCTGCCATAACGCTCCATACCACCGAAGGGTAAACCGTGGCTGAGGCCACCAGCTTGCCGATCCTCTGGCGTACTTCAATAATCCTCACGCAATCTCTAAAGGCCTGCACCAGGTTGCCGGTATCTTCCCCGGAAGCGATCAAAGAGTTTTCGTCATAAGGCACCCAGCCTTCGCATGACACGCTGAACGACTTGCCTCCTTTGACCGATTGCGCGATTTCACGGCAGGCAATCGATACAGGGTGGCGTTTCTGGCCGTTATCACTGAATGCCCGCGCAACGGTATTCAAGGCATCTTCAAGTGAAACGCCATCCCCGTGGATGCCCATAAGGCTTTCATAGAATTGGATTCGCTCGTTTTTGCCGAACTGTTTGGCGTAGAAGGTTTCTGCCCAGCGGTTTAGCACCGCTCTGACGTCACTCAGCATGGGCGAGCTCCAGGGTTTGCCGGTCAAAGTCCAACGGCCCCACCATCATTTCGGCGTGACGTGGATCTACCAAACCTTGTTTGAGCTTGAGGATTGTGTGGGCAGTTTTGGTGATGCCGCCCATTTCCTTCACCCAGTAACGACGTGCTGCACTGGCCCCTTTCTTATTGAAAACGTGCATGAAATTGAGGTCGGTGATGAGGGCTTCCGCGGCTACTGTACGATCAACGACACCCAAACCTTTGCAGTGTGGGCATCCAGGACCTTTGAGGTAGGTCAGGTCGACCGCGTCCAGGCCGCGCAGGCGTTGCACCAATGCTCCGTTGAGCTGGTCCAGGTGAGCTGCGGCAGGTACACGACAGTGAGGGCATAGCACGGGGAGTAAGGACTGATTGACGATGCTGGTCATCAGTGCGGGATCTGTCACGAGGTAGCGGTCTACCCCCATGTCGATTAGCCGCTGAAGCCCTGCCACTGAGTTATTGGTGTGCAATGTGGAGGACACCAGGTGCCCGGTCATCCCACCACGGAAAGCCGCTTGGGCCGAGGCCAGGTCTCTGATTTCCCCATACATCAAAACGTCCGGATCGAGTCGCATCGTGTTGGTGATGCCGTCGCTCCAGGTTTCTCCTGCGCCTAAAGGGGACTGGTTGGCCATGATTGGATATTCGGGCGGATCCTCCATGGTCAAAATGTGTTTTGTGCCACCACACTCTTCATAGAGCAGGTTCAGGTTGACCTGCTGAGTCTTGGATTTGCCGGAACCTGTAGGGCCGGTGACCAAGTTCACGCCATAAGGAAAGCTGCGGATACGGCTAAACGCCTCAATTTGCTCGGGGAGAAAACCGAGAGCCTCAAGGGTCATTTTGGTTTTGTCGTCATACAGCAGACGCAGAACCATCAAAGGACCCTCTACGAGCGGTCTGGTGGCAACCCGGGCACCGAACAGACCAAGTTGATCCACGTAGGATCGTTTTATACGTGCGTCCTGGCTGACTTGTGGCTGGTAGTGGTCTTTCGCAACATCACACATGCTGTTGTAGAGGGATGAGCAGAGCTCAAGACCCACCTGACTTTGATGCTGCTCTGCCTCCCATAAGAGCCCGTGGATGCGAAAGAAGATCCTGGTGATGTCGTGGCCCACCACAAAGTGAACATCACTTGCATTATCCCGATGGGCCTTGCCTAGCAGCTGTACCACCTGCGCCTGGCGTTTGGTCTCTGTGGTCGAGAGGGCTCTACCGTTCGCGTCGTCATTCGCCTGGTAGAGCGCCTTGATCGTGCTCATCGGGCAGATCTTGACTTCAAACGGATGATTCTTGTGTTCCAACTCATCCTCGAAGGCCATGACATAGGCATCCGTTTGGTGCTGGGCGGACACATACAGGATTCCATCGCTGGTCAATGCGCACAGCTGACGTAGCTCCGGTTTCAGCTCGAAAGATCCGCCAGGCGCAGTGAGCAATTGCTGATGCGAATTCAGCAGCGCGGCAGCGGCCTCATCGAGAACTGGTTCCGCTTCAGTTTGTATTTCAGTCAAAGTCGTCATTGGCTCGTACCCTCACCGCTGTCCTTGGATAAACCCGGGCAGCGTGGTGGCTGACGGGATACTGCTGGAGGCCGGGTTGTTGGTGCTGGAGGCGCTTCCCGGTGGAATATTGGAAAACCCGAGGGGGAAGCGCTTGCCATCACGTTCCAGTGTCACGCTGTCCATGGTGAGGTTCGCTACTCGGTAGCCTCCAGGTAGCTCCCGCGCAGAGGCGTCAGCTTCAACTTCAAATCCGCTGCTGTAGAGCAACGTGGCACGAAGCCGCTTTGCGGAGCCAAATATGGCTTTGACGACGGGCAGTTCTTGCTGGGTATCGGTAGCGCGTGTGGCGGTAATAGGGGCTGGAAGGAGGCCTTGAGGGACGAATGAGGATGGAGACTGAGCTGTTGAATGGTTGTCATCGCCATTGATTGACCGCTGAGCCTGAGCCCTTTCCGCCTGCGCTTTGAGGAGGATCGTCTGACTCTGAACAATGGCTA
This sequence comes from Pseudomonas sp. FP597, assembly GCF_030687435.1. NCBI lineage: Bacteria > Pseudomonadati > Pseudomonadota > Gammaproteobacteria > Pseudomonadales > Pseudomonadaceae > Pseudomonas > Pseudomonas sp. FP597. The sequence goes on from NZ_CP117432.1 coordinate 987,249, forward strand.
GCTCGCCGACGTTTACACCGGAGACACTGTTTTCCTCTGCCCAGCCAATAGAGGATCCGGCAGCAATAACCAGGCAGAAAAACTGCAGAATTTTACTTCGCATAAAGGTCACCTATAACTGACCACTCAAGATGGTCGGCTTTGTAATCCGCTTTGATTTCTGTAAGACGAAGCCCCTGACTTGGAGCGCCGGATAAAGAGTCGATTGGTGTAATACCTGTGGTGTAACGCAGCTCGAATTGCTTCCATTGAGGAGGAGGTGGGGGTGGTGGAGCAGGCTGACCAGGAAGTGCCGGCTGGATGGGCACTACGACCGGCACCTCTTTCAAAACGGGGCTCTGGCCGAAGCTGTGCAGCCAGGAAGACAAATTCGCCAGCATGACGATCGCTTCCTTGAGTGGTTCATCACCGGCTGCTGGCAAGGAAATGTCGAGTTTCAACGTGGCCGAGTTGCCGTCGTCAAAGAAGACCGGCCGATCGGCATAGTGGCCCTGTGTTGCCTGTATCAGATCGTCTGCTGTGCTATTGCCCGTGCGTTTGTACGAAGACAAGACCTTTGCACCGTCGCAGGCGGCACTTGTGAACAACCATCCTTTAATGGACAGGGGAGACTGATAAATGCCGCTGCTGCAACCCTCAAGGAAGTCTTGGACAGATGGGCGTTTAGCCCAAGGGTGCTCCAGCGCCTGAGGCAACTGCTCCACGCCAGATTCTTGCTGCAGCCTGGCTAACTCTGCCAGGCGAAGTTGTTCGGCCTGGAAAGCTGCTTCTTTGGCAATCCGGTCCTGATGACTTTGCCATTGAACCCACCCGATGATGCCGGCAGCGATCAGCGCACCAACAATCACCAGTTGCACCAGTTCTGCTTTGGATAGCCCAAATACAAGTGGTCGAAGCCGATATTCACGTCTCAGGTGCGAGGGTTGCAGTAGCTCTTCCACGTCCAGTGGTTGACCACCCATTTCAAAATCTGTGGGCAGGTACTCCTGTTCGAAGTTGATGCCGCGACTGCGTTGCTGAACGACTCTACGACGAACTTCGGCACCGGTGCCGATCATGTCGCACCCGGATATCACGCCGCCTTGAAACACCGCGACAAGGGCATATTGGTCGAGGTCAGCGTCCGTTCTCCAGGCCGCAATCCACGAGTCTCCCAATTGACCCGCGAGCGTCGCTGCGAGGGAGTACATGCCTTTGGTGACTTCGTCGCTGCGCGCAACGAAACCAGCCTGGATGATGGCCGGTGTTCTGCGAATGGCGACGATATCTAACTGGTGTTCACGGCCGTACTGCCGCGCTTCCTTCATGTGTCCAGTGACACTACCCAATGGATGCCAGCGTAGGCCTGTGACGAACGATTTTCCTTTGTGCTGCAGCACCTGCACGCGCGCCGAGCGAGGGCTTTTGGCGATCTCCGCGACCATGGCTTACCCCTTGAATGCGCTGCAACGCAGCAAAGGGCTGGGGCAAGAGCCCCACGGATCGTTGGCGGCTGGAAAATTCAGGGCGCTCGGGCTGCCAGTGTCGCTATCAACAACAGGTGTAATCAGCACGACCAACACATTGTGCTCGGTGTTGCGGATGCGACTACCGCCCAGGCCGAAGAATCCAGGATCACCGACACCGGATTTGGTCGCGTTTTCACTGTTCTCCTCAAACCCGGTCAAAACCAAGGTTTGGCCGCTACGCAATTTGACTTTGGGAGACAGGTTCTTGGTGTCGTAATCGGCGGTTTGAACGCTGGAACCATTGCTGGTGAAGGGGGTGAAGGTGGGTTTGCTGCTCATGCTCAGGGTGATCATCAGCAGCAGATTGTCCTGATCAATAATCCGAGGAAGCAACATCATGTTGAAACCGCTGGTGATCGTCGCCGGAGTCAGTGAGGTTGAAGATCCGACAGAGGCTGTCGTGGTTGTCGAACTCGAGGCGATGTAGCTTTGGACGTTGCCGATCTGTATAGGGGCCGGTTGCAAATTGAGCGTAGTCACCGACGGTGAACGGACATTTGAAATTCTGCCCTGCTCCGACAGTGCCTTTATGATCAAGTTAGATCCCGCCCAGGGCGACTTGGAGGTGTCCAAGATGCTCAGAGAGCCTGAGACCGCATTTGCGCCAATCCCGGTGGTGGCATTTTTTAGAGAAAAGCCCCACTTGTTGTTCAGGTTGGTATAGACCGCGGTCCAGTCCAGCCCATTCTGGTCCTTATCGCTGAGGGTCACCTCGAAGACTTTGACGTTGAACAGCACCTGGCGAGTGATGCTGCGGTTGATTGAGCTCAAGTATTTCGAAACGTTGGAAAGGACCTCTGGTCGGTCGCTAACCGTCAAGGTGCCGGTCGACCGAGAGAGAAACATCCGGCCTGGTGGTTGTTGGCTGAGCATCGCCGTGACGTTTTTTTCGATATCTCCGATCAATGATGTGTTGATTGAGATGGTGGTGCTCTGGTTACTGCCAGACTCGCCGGAAGCGCCTGATGATGAAGATCCGCCGCCCCCTCCTGAGCTCCCGCTGCCAGTGGATGTCAGCAAACCGGATTTCACAGTGCTTTCGATGACCTGATCATCACCAAACGCCCAGACGTCGAAGGTTTTGGTATCGAAGTAGGTGACGTGCACGCTGCGATCATCGGATAAATAGTTCCATGCCAGGCCCTGTTGAGCGGTCACCTGATTCAACAAACCAGAAAGCTTGCCGCTGTACTTAACTGGGAATGTACGAGGGGCATAGAGCCCATCCATACCCGAAGATCGGGCGTTACTCGGCATGGTGCCGATGACACCGGCTGGCATGAAACTGGATAGGTTATCCGGTGAAGCCATAACCGGTGGCGATTTAGCCCCTGCGTTACCTTGATTACGAATGGATAGAACGCTCGGATCGATCGCATCTGGAGCCACGATGACTGGAACGCCACACTCGCTGGTGATGTAGTTCGCGACCTCTGCGATCCCAACGTTGTATGAAGGTCGATAAGTAATGTCGCAATCCATGGCCAGCGGCAAACCGCGCTTGGCGACCATGGGTTGTTTTGAAACCCATGGCTTGTCGCTGAACACTACCGTTTCGCGTGCCGGCTCTTGTTGCTGATTGCGAAGGAAACGACTGTATTGGGAGGCGGTCGCTGCGTCGTTTTCGGCACGGCTGGCCGACTCATTCACGCGCAGCAGCGAGCAGGAGCTGATCAGAGCCATGACCAGTAATGAGGCTGTGCCTCGGATCCAGAGGCCTGCAGTCATCATTTTTTCCTCTCTGCGATGTAAAGCACCAACTGTGCTGGGCTTCCGTCTACGACGAATGAGCGAGGGGCTGAGTCGTACAGCGGAAAGATCTCTTTGATAGCCTCCTCAAAGCTGCCCTCGAATCGGAGTGGAGCGTCTATGGGGTAATCCAAGTCGTCGACCTTCCAGATCAGCGTCCACTTAGCCCTAGCCGCCCAGGCTTCTACGGTTTGCCGAAGTGTTGAGCCAGTGGTCGCCGTCCATATCTGGGCCAGCGGCTTAGGAGCGGTTACCACTGCGAGAGCAGGTTTTGGCGCGACGGTGGTACTTGGTGCAACGTTTCCAGATTTCCCAATGCTTGCGGGCTGAGTGGACGCAGGAGTTGGGGAGGTGACCGTCCGGCTCGCTGTGGGCATACCTGACGAGGTCGTAATGGAGCCATCCTTGGCGGGCACTGCTGGGGTAGATACTGGCGTTGCAGCTGTAGGTGCCGCAGAAGCCGTGTTGATTGGCGTCGGTGTCGGTACGGCGGCGACGACAACGTTACTGGGCATTTCGCCGATAGGAGTGCTTTTCGGAGCCGCTGAAACCGATGTAGTGGAAGGTGCGGAGGTGGCTGCCATTTGTGTTGGCACGGTGCGCGATGAATCCGGGAGCTGGTAACCAGGGCGCAGCACGTAACACACCTGGCGATTCACTTCATCCACCTTCACCTGCCAGGCCGGCCCCGCGAGTACTTGCAGCGTATTACGCAGTGTCATTGGTCCAAGCTTGTACTGGGCCGCTGGGAGTGGTCGCGTGTAAAGGATGTTGACGTGACCGGTGTCGGGCGAGCACAGCGTGTAGCCTGAACGATCCACGACGTATTGCATGGCATCGCGCACATTGGGGTGCATGTTGGCTGGAATGCTGATGTCAATGATCTGAGCCATCAGGTCACGCTGACCCGAGTCAGGCAAGGTACTGACCAAGGTGTAACGACCGTAGCGCACGACCGGTTCCTTTTCAGGCACGGCGCCGCTTGGGTAGAGGTCCGGTGTCAACATATCCGGGTTACGGCTGCTATCAAACGCCGGCTTAGGCGTCTGTGGCGTGTGGGTTGCGCAACTGGCGACGAGCGCGAGCAGGGAGAGAGTGGTGAAGTGCCTGATCATGTGCCAAAAGGCCCCCTTTGATGATGGAGGCACAGTGACAGCCTGTCATTGGTGGCGCAGTAGGAAATAGAAAGCCGCGTCTCTAGGTATTTCAAGGGTGTATAAAGAAGGCGCGGACTACGCATCTGGCCGGGGTCAAAAAAGCCCAGGTCGTATGTTATCTCTTAGAAAATCAGAAAAAATTGAAGCGGAGCAAAATTGTATGAAGGGAATTCTTTTTATGGCATTAGCAACCTTGGCAACCGGCGCCTCAGCTGCTGAAGCAGTACATCTGACTGCTGAGTTGACTCGTAATGGTGAAAGTGTCGCGAGGTTTTCAGGTGACACAATGGATCGTGTAACTTTTCCATATCGGAATGTGAAAACTATTACTTTCAACAAGTCCGTGGAGAACGGTATGCCTGTTGTTGATAATGTTGATATTGGCACAATCGGTTTTATAACCCCAGCCGTCATGAGCAATGGAAAGATTCTGATTCGTTACCATGTAAAGTATGTTCGATTGCTTGAGATGAACACGACTAAGGTCGGAAAGCTCCAGTTAGATTTGCCACATACGGAGGTATTCCAAATAGCCAGCGATACTACGGTTGCAAACGGCGAGACCATTCAAGTTCCTGAGAGTCAAAGCAATGGTTCCAAATATGTCTTAAACATTAAGGCTTTTCAGTAGCGATTCATTGCAAATCATAAATGGGTCGCCAACGTTTGTCTGTTGTTGGCGGCTGCATCGGGCTCTATAAGATCATTGGCTATTTGTCGCTTATCCAGCAGCATTTGCCAGAGCATTTGATCAATAGTGTTTTCCACCAGAGGAATTTTCACAACGACCATCCGTAGCTGCCCATTCCTGTAGGTTCTGTCCTCAGCCTGATCCTGTAATCCAGGCGTCCATGGCAGCCCGAGGAACATCACATAGTTGGCAGCCGTCAGGTTGTTGCCGGTACCAGCGGCAGAGGTGGTCGCTGCGAACACTCTGGTGTCAGGATCACTTTGAAATCGGTCGATCGCCTTTTGGCGTTTGCCTATGGAGTCACTGCCTACCACGGTAACGCAACCGTGTCCGGCCTTCTCGCACTGCGTACGCAGGGTGCTGACCGTGTCCCTGAACTCACAGAACAAGATGACTTTGTCATCCACATCCAGTTCGCACAGCAGCTCCATAACGACCCGAACCTTCACCTGCTCCAGCAACTGGCGCAGCGATCCCAGCCTGGCAAGACTTGGTCTGTCTTCAAGGCGTATACGGTCGTATTCACGACGTTCCTCGACTGAAAGCTCTACCGACAAAGTCTGCCGTTGCTTACCCTTGAGCTCCGTGAGCACGTCTTTGCGGCGCCTAAGCATCCAGTCGCCAATCGCCTCTCGAAGGTTCTTGCGAAATTCCGGACTGCCGGCGAACTGTTCACAGAACTCCTTGAGTGACAGCTTTCCAACGGGATGGCCTGAAAGCCGCAATAACGTGTGAAGTTCTGACTCTCGATTCAGGACGGGTGTACCGGTCAACAAATAGCGATTGGGTACCTTGGCGGCAATGTCGAAACCATGGCGAGTCCACGCCGCGGTGGGCTCTTTCAGGCGGTGAGCCTCATCAATGATCATTACTTCAAAATGGCCGGCCTGCAGGACATACTCGCCCAAGCGCTCGTAGTTAACGATGGTCCACTGCAACGAGGGATCGAAGACCTGCTGGCCTATTCTGGCTTCGGGATACACCATCTGGATTTCACGTTGCCAGTTGATAATCAGAGTCGACAAGGTGATGACGAGGATGGGGCCGTCTCCCGCTCGAATAGCGGCGGCGATGATGGCCTGACGTGTTTTTCCTAAGCCCATGTCATCAGCGAGTAAAGCGCTCGTTCGTTGCAGCAAATGCCGGATGCCTGCCGGTTGATGGCCCAGCAATGAATGCCCCGTCAACGCCTGGTCGATTTGCTCGCTAGTGAACTCGGTTCGCTGGATGGATGGCACAGCGGCAAGGTAAACGTCTGTTGAGACGTCTTCATTTCCGGCTGGTGCTACGCGCTCTTGCGGCGGACCTCCGAGGCTGATTCGGGCGACTTCATCGGCCGGAACAATGGATCCGTCGGTTAGCAGCTCCTGCACGGTGTCCAGGATCTCAAACTGATCTTCAGAAAGCCCCAGCTCAAGTATGAGGTTTGAGCGCACCAGTTCGGCAGTCGAATCAATGCGCCAAGACTTGGACTGACCAAGGAACACGCCGTGCATTCGCCGTGATACAGCGACTGCGCCAGGGTGATAATCGCCCGACAGCAGAACACCGCCCTGTGCCAGAGGGGCAATTCGGAAAGTTAAACCCCAGGTGAATGCTTGCCGGTCTGGTGATTGTTGCGCGGCTGCAAATTTTGCGGAGAAGGTCTGCCAGCTCTCGTTGAATCGGCTTTCGGTTAACTCCATCAGTCGGTGAAAGAGCAGATTCAGGTCATCCAATAACTTGCCTTTCGGCAATCGCCAATATCGATGCTGCGGATGCTCGGCACGACGGATGTAGAAACCATCACGCTCAAGAAACAGTCGGTTGGCCCCCTCGACGTAGTGCAGCAGGATCCCGAAGTCATAGCCGTCGTAAATCACCTTTTCGACCAAGTCCTGCCGGCCGTTCATGAGACGCGGGCGGCTCATGTTCTGCTCAGGCGCAGGTTGATCCATTCTGTGCACGCTTGAGCATGCAGCTTTTTCCGGTTTCGATTTGTATAGCGAGACATGGTCAGAGTTTGGTCCGGCCATTCCAGGTTGACTGCGAGCTCACCCGATTTGATCTGTGCCCAAAACCATTGATAAGCCCGGTCAACCCTGGAGCCCGACTTTGGCGTGCGATTGCGTAGCCCTCGCAGTTGTGTCGTCACCAGGTGTTTGGGAGTCAGTCTTTCTCGCGTTTCGCCCCAGGCACTCTCATCCATTTGAATTTCGGCAGAGGCCAATGATTGCCCGTTTTCACGCACCGAAAAAAGACGGCAGTTGCCTCGATAAGCGCTGTAATCGTAACCATCAATGCAATGGCCCAGCGCTCGATGTTCAGCATCAAGGTCCGCTGGGCATTTCAGTTCGACAATTTGCAGCCCATTCGGGCTTACGAGAAGGGTGTCGTTCGAATTAAGCAGCGTCCTCCAGGGTGTTGAAGAGTCTGCTTTTGTTTGTGGATCTGCGGCATCAAGAGCTTCACGTATGTCTATCAATGCCAAGTGGAAGGCATCTACCAAGCTGGCGATCTGGTGATAAGTTGCAGTAGCAATGAAGCTTTTGAGTTTTTGCAGTGCGTCACGGGCATCGGGTCCTACGCTTTCATCAATGCTATTAAAAACATCATTAAGATCTTGCAACTGATCAGCAATTTGAGGCCAATCAGGGTTGGACCACTCTGTCGGGCATCCTGATAACAACCTGCTCCAGTCTTTTGTCTGCTCCAAAAGTTGATAGGGAATCTTATCCAATAATGCAAAAAAGGTTTTCCAGTGCTTCTTAGTCGAGGGGCGGCGGTTGCCAATTGATGCTCCAAGCAGCAATCGATGCCACGGAGTTTCCGGACCTTCTCGGCTTATTCGCGTCAATGCGCTACCGGTATCAAAAACGCGTTGTTGGCCCAAGTACCGAACTGATGTTCTTGGCGCTTGTAAGAGCCATGCCAAGATGTCGATAAGTGGGAGGCCAGCGTCCGCGATGCGGCCTACCAGGCACTCTCTGGATTCCACCACGTAGGTGTCGTCGCACCAGGTGGGTCTAAACTCTTGGAGTTGTTCCCAGGGACTGTCTAGGAACACCTGTTGCTGACCATCCCACGGCCACGGCCACTGATTTACCAACAATAAGAGGGGGACCAGCACCGGTTGAGCTTTAAGTGCCTGCATTCGGCGTGTCCGGTCACCTTGAGCCAGCCAGTTATAGAGCTTTGGGGAAGGGCATTGCGCTGAACGGATAGCGAACAGAAGCTTCTGGTCCAGGCACTGGCAAAACTGCTTCAGCGTGCTGCCAATCTGCTTCAGGTAAAATCGGTTTCGAGGATTGAAGTACCGATTGTTGCTCACCGTTGCATCGTAGCGACTGCGATTGAAGCTCCCGAGATCTTCAATCGATAGGTCTTGCGCCCTATCTGCAGCCGACCTGCAGAAAGAGGTCAGGAGGACGTTTGCATACCAGCGTTTTTCAAATCTGAGCAAGAGCTGTTGGGCCACTATTGCGGTGGGTTTTTTCTTGTGGACGCGGTCCTTGCCAGTGATTTTGCAGGCCTTTACCTGATGACCATCGAAGTACTGGAGGTGATCGCCGATTCTGGCCAACACTGGACGTTTTTGATCATTTGGTGAAGGTAGGGTGACGCACCAGCACCGAGTGTGAACGGTTGAACTCAGGTAGGTTTCTATGAATGAGGTCAGTCGGGCGGGCGGCACGCTAAAATGCAAAGCCCAGGTCTGGGCTACTTCAATTTGCCGGTCAGAGAACTTCTCCAGTTTCGGCGCTAAGAGGCGCAGACCCATTACCGATTGTCTCTTCTGTTCGCTCACCCATGACCTCCTCTGCAATTTCGCAGAGGAATGTCAGGTATAGGCGGGGTCGGCTTCCAGGGTTAATGCGTAACGGCGTTGACGGTGATTTGTATCAACAATGGCAGAGGTCAAACCCCTCTGGGTTTATTAAGATCGGGTTTGCCATTCAAGTTTGGAAAACTCACCTTGCAACCATTCGATTTGAAGCCCGTGCACCCCCAAAAGTCATATCCACCATCCCCTTTCTTCTGCCGCCTCGCGAGGGGTTGATTGCATTTGGGACAGCTGAAAGCGCCACCAGATGCAGCTGCACGTGGAGCGGAGGTCATTGGCACACTCGGCATTCCACGTTGCTGAGACAGTTCCTCTTCCAGGCGCCTATGCAGACGTTCAACGACGGCGCCATAGGTGTCTTGGCCCTGGGCGATTTTGTCCAGGTCGCGCTCCAGCTCCCTGGTAAAATCCAGCTCAACGAAACTGAAGAACCCTTCGAGTTTCGCGATCGTTTCCTCCCCCAGCGACGCCGGTACCAGTTTTCGGCTCTTTTCCTCGATCAGGCCTTTGCTGGTGATGTTCTTCAAGATCGAGGCGAACGTACTGGGACGACCAATCCCGCGTCGTTCCATTTCCTTGATCAAACTGGCCTTAGTGTAGCGTGACGGTGGTTGTGTCTTCTTCTTCAGCAGTTCGCCGCTGTGGACCGAAAGAATCTGTTTTGGAGTGAGCGCTGGCACGGGGTTGTTTGCTTCTGCGTCTTCCTCCTCATCCGTATCATCGCCCTTGAGCACCTTCAGCCATCCCTGGTGGCAGAGTGTTTTGCCCGATGCAGTGAACCGCAGTGCTTTGCCGCCAGGACCAACGGCGAGCAGTTTCGCAGTACGCACGTCGTAGATAGCGGCTTCGAGCTGGCTGGCCAATGCCCGAATCCAGATCAACTTGTACAGGGCCAGTTCGTCATCGTTTTCACCGGCGGATCTTTCGGACCAATATGTTGGTGTGATGGCAGGGTGGCCTTCCTGCGCGCCCTCAGCCGCTTTGAACGTGCGCCGGTCATCTACGGCTTTCATGTCAAGGGCATTGGCTACTGTTCGAATATCCGCCATGGCTTCATCCGGAACATTGGGGTTGTCCGTCCGGTGATAAGTGATCACGCCTTGCTCGTACAAGCGCTGGGCCACCTGCATAGTTTTGTCCGGATCCCATTTCAACGCGTTGCTGGCGGCCTGTTGAAGAGTGGATGAGATGAATGGTGCGGGAGGATGACGCTCGGCCTTGCGATCCTCGCAGGACTCCACGACCACATTTCGAGTGCCGGCGACGTGCTGAGCCAGGTTGCTATCCTGAACATAGGGGAAGTCCTTGCTTGCGAAATCCGGTACCGGTTGCCACTCGGCATACCAAGTGGTGCCCCGACTTAGATCGGCAAAGAACAGACGCACGCCAAAGTGATTGATCACCTGAAAGTTGCGGATCTCGCGTTCGCGCAAGACCACAAGAAACACGGCGGGTGACTGAACGCGGCCAGCGGAAGTAGGTTTGCCCATCAGGCGCCGCAACTCTTGGGTCACCAGGTAACCCACCAAGCGGTCAAGCACACGCCGGCATTCCTGTGAGGCAACCCTGTTCAGATCGATTTGTCGTGGATTGGCCAGCGCCTCTTCAACGCGCTTGAGAGTGATCTCGTTGAAGGTAATGCGTTTGTAGTTTTTTACCGCCAGTACCTGCTGGATGTGCCAGCTGATGCTTTCACCTTCACGATCAGGGTCGGTTGCAAGGTAAATTTCACTGGCCTGTTTCGCTGCTGACTTGATCGTTTTGACGGCCCTGGCGCTCTTATCCAGGATCTCGTACACCGGTGTGTAGTTTTTACGTACTCCGGTGGTGATCATGCTGTCGTCCTGACCTTTGGCCGGCAGGTCACGGATGTGCCCACCACTGGCAACCACCTGCCAGTCTTCGCCTGGGCGTAGCTTCTTCATCATTGGCTGGAGCTTTTTCAGCTTACCAGGTGCCTCGATGATCAATAGCTTCACGGTGTGTCCCTCTCAAATAATCAGATTGGGACTGTTGCGTCAGGCGGGTTGGGCTTCAATAGGAAATGGTCAATGCGAGGGGGAGGGCATTATGCGGCTATAGGTCCAGCGATAGCTGCTGTGCCTGGGCAAAGCCCTTTAGCCACGACGCACGCATAGCCGGGTGTTGGTAAGGGCAGTCATACACCTGTAGCCCTTTCCGCGCAGCGGCCGCACCAGTGGCAATAACCGTCAGGTGAGGGTTGTTGCAACTTCGCTTGTCAGAGGTCCTAGGCAAGAAAGCGTTATCACCCATGGCGGTTGCTCCACGATGCTCTAATTCATCTTCCAGCAGATCGGTGCATGGCGCGATTTTTTACGGGAAATTGTTGCAGTCAGATGCCGGGGCGTCGAACCAATCGGCGGCTCTTAGCCAATGTACGAAGAACTCGACAGATTGACCACTTCGTCGTTGAAAATCGTGTAAATCGCCATGAAGCTCCAGATCTTCAGACTCATCATCCCAGTTGAAAAGTTCGAAGTAGTTGGTGTCGTAGCGATCCGGATTTAAAAGCTCCTGTATGAATCTTCGTGCAACGAATGAACTCATGTCACTGTAGTCATTCGACCAGACGTCTTTATCACGCCAACCAGCTTTTATCCAGGAGGCGAGTTTAATGTTATCGGTAATACCGTAGAAGTCTGCTGCGTTTACGTCGCTCTCATCACAGTACCGCCAGTACAGCCGTCCCAACGTGGGGTGATCCGCTGCTACCAGAAGCCAGCCATCTGGACACCTCTCTTCATCATCGTCCCGCATTTTCATACACCTTAAGGCTTCACGATTGGGGAGGGAAAGACGTTGATGTTTTTCCCTCCACCACGAGCTTCACGATTGGGGGGCCGAAATTAAGCCCCTGCAATCAGAACTGACGGTCGGGGTCCGGGTAGTCGTCGAAATCAGGGGCAGGTTGCGGACTGGATTGATCACGTGACGGGTTGCCTTGACCCTGCGACGGTGACAAGGTCACGCTCGCAATCCTGTGCGGCAAGATGGCGACCCGCGAGGCTTGAACTTTCAGAGCCGCATTTTCCTCACCGTCTTTTTCCCAGCGATCCATTACGGCTCGACCGGAAACGATTACGCGCATACCTTTCTGAAACAGATGTGAGTAGTGTTCAGCGTCTTTGTGCCACCACTCGACGTTCGCCCAGAATCCCCCTCTATCTTCGTATCCGCCTTTACCGTCCGGAATCGAGTTGTCGAAGTAGACGTTGGCCCGCATGAGCCTCCGTGGATCCTTGTTGCCGTTGGCGAACTCTTTGAATTCCGGGGTGGAGCCGATATTGCCTTCCCAGCCTTGTACGGGTGTGGACATGAGTGTTCTCCGACGTTAGGGATGTTGCGTTTGATTGGTGAGCTGCTGCAGTCGAGCGGTGTACACGGCCTCTGCCTGGCCCATTTTCTCGGCGCACTCGTCGGCCTGTTTGGTAATCGAGTGCAACAAACTCATTTGCATGTTCAAGGTGATGCGCTGCAGCTCCATCACGTAGAGGTCCTGCAGCATGGATTCCGGTGTTCTGGGTGAGCTCATCATCTCTGCCCAAACTCCCACGCCCATCCGACGGTCCGTCACTTTCTGCCAGCGCAGAAACTGGGTCCCGGCCTGGGTGTTCTGTTCAGTGAGTCGCACTGGAACAAGGGTGAATGGATATTGGCGTGCCTGGTTCAGCACTTCCTGGGCTAGAGCTTTTAAGTCCGATTCTTGGGCTCGGCACAGATCGGCAAATTGGCTCAGCTCCCCCTTACCTTTAAAAGGTTTTAAAAGGCCTTTTAGTGAGGCAGCCTGTTGCAGTCTCTGGAAGGCATCCTGTTGCAGTGGTCGGAAGACTGTCTGTTGCAGCACGCTGTCCTTTGACGTGTTCTGGCCCATGAACATCAGCCTTCTTCGGTATCATCAAAGTGATCACTCACCTCGGACTGCTGTTGGCCGCGAATGATGGGGGGAGCAAAGTTCGAACGGCGGGTGCCTTCCAGGATGTCCTGCGGCAGTTCACCGTAGCGCTCGTACATTTTGCGGGCTGCTTCAGCCTTGGCATTGTTGGCGGCGAAGTCATCGCGTGCAGCGCCGGAGTATTTGTAGATCTGGGCCAGACCAAAGAGTCTGCGCAGTACGGCTGCTCCTTCATCAATCCAAGTTTCCATGTCGTGACGGCCGACCAGGCCGACATGCTGGGCCAGCAAAATGCGCCTGACAATTTCGTCGTAGTTAGTCAGCAGGTACACGGCCTGGAAGCCGAGTGGATTTGCGATATATAGAGGGAGGCTGACAGGCTGGATGGACAGATTCTCACTGATGCTGATGGCCGGGGGGAGGGAAGCCATAGCTGTGTCCAGGCGTTCTTCGATTGCTTTCAACGCCTCCTTTGAAACATTAATTTTTTCTTCAAGAAGAATCATCCACCAATCAGAGTATGGATCATCTTGTTGTGCACCTCTCGAGATACGATTGACGACTGTGCAAAAACCAGACAAGCCGATGATGCCTACCTTTAAGTCATTTTTTGGGCGCCCCATCCAGATGCGCGCAGCGTGGTGAGTGTGAAGTGTGAGCTTCACATCGCTGCGCAGTGATCCGATGTTGAGCCGGAAGTTATCAGCCATGGTGCAGTTTTTCCTTGGAGAGAGGATGACGTCTCCATGCTGCGAGTTGGTCGTTATAGCTGCAGCATTAAATCCATAGTTCGACGGAAGGGAATTTGTTGAGACTTCTGTTTATAGGTGGAAGCGGGCAAAGCCCACTCTGCTCACTGCTTTAATAGGCATCTTGATATAAGTCACACCCTCTTTTCGTAGAGCTATGCGGCCCGCATAGCGTTGACCCTCCCACCCTCTTTGGCTGGTATCACAATTAGGTGAATTGGGTTGAGCTATGCGGGCCGTATAGGTGCAGTCGACCAAGACAGTTGGACTGCCACTACAAATGTTGGCACTGGGTTGATCTATGCGGGCCGCATAGCTCTGGGTGTCCCGATACTGCAGGCAGCGACTACCAATGCTGGTCCTTGTAAGAATATTGTCTTGATTGCTCGACATCATGGCTGTGTTCCTCGTTGGGGGTTCAACAATTGCAACATCCCACTGAGCGTTTTCTGTGCCGTTTGCATCGATTCTGGACTGCGGATTAGGGGTTCAGGTTTGGATGACTTACCTGTGCTCTCGTGCGGATTAAGCGCGATTTGCAGTACTGTTTCCGCGGCAGTTTGGCCTTCGGGTAGCCAATCACTGTTGAAATCCCCACGGACTGCCATGCCCACCAACGTCATAAGGTAACCAAGCGGATTTCTAACTGATCCCTTTTCACAACGGTGTACCCATTGTTTGATGAGAGCGGATTTAAGATCAGTTGGCACCTTTTGCAGTGCCAACACTGCTTTCTGTTTTTGGTCGCCTGGAAGGCGATGCAGCGCATCGAGTAATTCAGCCTCGATATCGTTTGGAGTGTGCGGTACATGTACAGAGCTTTTACAAACATCATGGTTTGTATCTGTATACGTACTATATGAGTTCGGATGCCGAACTGAGGCCGAACTCATTGATTTCAGACTGAGTTCGGCATCCGAACTCTGGTCAGAAGTGCTTCGCTTACCTTCTTTTTTGCTTAGTTCGGTTGCCGAACTAAGCGGCGGCAGCATGGAAATTTGCTGGGTTCGGACTCCGAACTCAGCTGCTTGTGATGCACCGGAGGACTGTTCCGCCACCCAGGTTTGGCTGTTAATACGAGATTCAATTACGTCCAATCTGCTAGGTAAACGCTGGCCAACGTCTGGGTCGGCAGCGAACTCTTTCCAAGCAACCTCTGCGACTTCCCTAATGACCTTTGTTTGGTGCTCCATTGACTGAGTTAAGAGCTGCAAATAATCCTTATCAAACTCCATGGCCTCAGCAGGTGTTACCGGCTCGTCATGAAGCAGATAGACGTTGCCTTGGACTTGCCCACTAAGGTCATTACGAACGCGTCGACCAAGACTCAGCCAACGTGTGAGGCGGAGAGTGACCAATGCTTTAGACACGGTTTCACGCGAAGCCGGCCTGCCGGGTTGCATGCCTAGATATGGCCGCAGTTGGTCATAAGTAGGGAACGCCGTTAGACCGTCGTCGTTTATAAGTAGGCGGAATACCTGCCATGTGTTTCGTTCAAGCGGTGTCAGACGGTCATCCAGAAGTAGCCTGCGAGGAACCGTTTCATGAGGGTTCCCACTGAAAATAATTCCAGAGAAAGGTGCTGAACCTTCGATCCCTGGAGGTACCGACTCTTTTTTCTGAAGCAAGTGAGCCTCAAGGTGCCCTGAGGCCGAATCCAAAAGCGTCGACAATGGCAGCCGAGACAACCTCATAGCACGGGGTCACCTTCTGACGAAGAAGATGCAGGCTGAGCCTTCCTTTGATTGGAAACCAGTTGCAGTCTTTTGTGCGTCCCACCATTTGATGGGGGGTAAAGCCCCTCTTTAATCCAGGACTGTACTCGATGCCATATGACGGCCAGGCTCAGGCTCTCAGTCTTTTCGTCTGGGTTGGAATCAGGTGGGCTGCTGAGCTCTTCAGCTACAAGCATGGCGATGTCTAGTAGAGCGAGACTGTCTTCAAGCTCAACCTGATGCTCCTGCATCAGGTGCGTCCATCGATGCCAAAGATGAGCGTCCATCTCTTCACTGAACTCACGCCACCGCCCGCGTCGCGCTGATACACCGATCATTAGACGTTGAAGGGCTACGTCCTGCGGGGACAACCCAAAGAACTGTTGCAGCATTTGAGTCGTTGCGCCCAGGCGCAAAGCGCGTTCGATCATGCGCACTTCTTCGTCGGAGCGTTGGGCACCTGTAAGAAGTTTTTTCACCATGTCCCCATCAATGGTGACGTTGCACCAGGAAACAGGTGTATTGAGTAACAGGCTCAATACGGACGGCTGTTGCAACTGGGCAAGTATCTCGGGTTCAAGCCCCATTTCGATACAGCGCCTAAGTTGGCCGTTACGCATGTGATGAAGCACCTGAGACAAGATGGCTTCGTTGAGCGGTGTTTTGGACATGACGACTCCCCTTAGTAGTAGTCCTGAGTTAGCTGACAGGGTTCGGACCGTTGTTGGCGACTGACTCGACCTCCAGGTCAATCAACCGCCTGGCAAGACGAATAATCCTAAAAAGCTTCACCAAAGCACCGTCGCTAAGACGCTCTACATTTTCCGGGGACTGGTCTTTCGTGCGGGGCTGGCCCATTAGGATCTGGCCCAGACCAGCTGCAAATTCAAAGTCGGCCAAAGCATCAGCCTGGAGTTCGGGCTGCTGATGGATCATGTTTAAGACAATGGCCATCGAGCCACTCAAAGACTGGAGCAGCGTCAAGGTATGTTGGGCTGTGGCAGTGATTTCAACATCGACTTCTGGGTGCCAGTAGCTGAAACCAACACCCCCATCAATGTCCATAAACTCACCAGGTGCCTTCACGGCACTAGCTATTTCGCGTGCTAATTGGGCAATGTGCTTGCGAAGGGTGGCGGTGTTATCTATCTCGCGCTCGATGTACCAGAGGTCCGAAATAGGATTAAGCCCGCCCGCTTGAACCGGGATTGCTACCAAGGCATTGGATGCAAAGTCAGGCAAAATCTCACCGTCCAGCGCAGCGAGTTCTCGTTTCATTTTGTCGACTTTGGGAGATGTTTTCACAGGGCTCGCCACGTGCCCATCAATGCGTTTCTGTTTTTCTTGAGGCGTCATTTGCTCATGTGGAGGAGGGGCCAACTGCTGTTGGCCTTTTCCTTGTGGGTGCGTTGTTGCAGATGTAGGGGTAGTTTTCGGCGTGCCTTCTGCGTTAGTGATGGTTATGGCTGGGGCAACCAGATTGCCATTTGTTGAACTAGGCTGAGGCTCTACGTCAAATTGCGCTACAGAGGAAGGAATCTCCAAGATCGGCGTTGAGCGACGTAGTTGGTCCTGGTTTTGCGTGATCTCCAGCAGAATTTTTTCGTACCCGAGATTCAGCGGCTGTTTGAGCTGGTCGATCAATTCGTCTTGGAATCGCTGGAACAGAAACTCTTCGGCATCACCCTCAAACTGAGACAGAACATCTTGGAATACTGTGTCGAAGTCCAATAGCTGATCGTGTTCCGTACTTGAATAATTTCGATCCCAACATTGTTGAGCTGTTTTCCGTAGCGCAAGTATCTTCGAGATGCGATCTACCCCAAGCCCGGAATAAAGGGTTGCAGGAATAGCGGGTAGCAGGTGCCGAATAGTGTCCTGCATGCGGCTGATATGAGGTTGTGAAACCGGATAACCATCTGCTTTCAATCGGCGAGAAAGCTCACTTTGAGATATTGGACCCCCAATCTCCTCCTCATACAGAGCTCTTGCCCTGTCGACACCTATGGCTCGCTCGATGAAAAGAAGCTGCCCCTGCAGATCGTTTTCGGCCAAGTGGCCGGTGAGAGAAATAATCTCCCCACGGACTGCATCCCATGGACGAAACAGGCAGTGGAACCTGAAGAATTTCTCGTCCCCGGTCTCACGATACAATTCATTGAGAATCGCGAGTCGAGTGTTACCACCGTTCCTGATCCGGAACTTCTCCTCACCTGGCTTTCGGGTCACGGGCGGTGGCGTATCCAGGCCACGCTGACGGATCGACTCTTTGATGTCGTCGTACTTTGGGTTGCGCGTGGTCCTTGGGTTTTCGTCATACGGCAGCGTCTCGTCCAATGTCAGCAACATCGGTGTGTCGACGATGGGGTCGCTCAAGCGAGCGGCAGCTGGCGACTTGGATTCAAAGCCAGGAAGCTGCAGCTTTTCTTTCATGCTCTGGGCCAATGACGGTTTCATACTCTTGCCCCAGCTTGCTCATTGGCCGGAGCTGCAGCCAACAGTTGGTCAATGATCTTGTGGGCTCGATCCAAAGCGGCCTCAAGCTCTGCGGTCGCTTCAAGGCGGTGAACGATTTCCGAGTTCATTGACCGGGTGTTTTCACGTGCCTGCAGTGCGATTCGCTCGCGCATCCCGTCCGGAAGGCGGACTACGAATTTTTCTTCGAGTTGACGTTTGGTTTCATTGCTCATGGCGTTCTCCATTACTTATCGGGCAGGGTTGATTTCAGCGACGTTTCAACTGATCACTGAGCTGGGTAGGCAAACCTTTGATGGTGAGTGTGCTGGAAGCCTCGTCGTACTCGATCTTGTCGCCCAGCTCCGTATCGCGGGCGTGAAGAATTGCGGGTGTGCCGTCGGGTTTTTTGTCGATCAGGTGAACGATGCGATGACGGATAGGCATTAAATTGCCTCCTGAGTAACGTTAATTTGAGTTCGTTCGGCTCGACGAAGCCGTGCCTTTGCATTGAGGCCAGACCGGCGATCACTGGAGGTCGAAGAGGTGTAGATCGAACCAAGCCCGGCTTTGGAAAACCTGATGTGGCCACCGTGAGTTCGAGAGACGGTCCAGCCGTTTGCCTCAGCAAACTCCACCAACTGGCGAAGGTTCTCGTGCTGTCCACGTAAACGGCTGACAGTCATTGATCAACATCCTTGTCTGCCAGTACGTTGCCTGCCTGAATCGCAATGATTTCAGCCTGGTCACCAGGAAACTTGGTACCCAGCTCATGTATAAAATGACGTGTTGCTTCACGTGCGCCTGGCACGCGAAACACAACGCTGCAGTGTTGAACTGGCTCTGAATGTTGCAGGTGGGACATCACAGCCACTTTCAAAGAGCAGCTTTGGAGATGACGGGGGACCCAAACCGACCAGAAGTAGCTTGAGAGCAACGCGCCTGCGCAGAGCAGTTCGACGGTGAGCGTTGAACTTGCTGTTTCTGATACCTCGATGTAGCCGAGCTCCTGAAACTCACGAAGATCGCCACGCATACTCAACGGGACCACTGTGCTGTGGTCACGAGCAAGGCGACTAATAGCTTGAGCAAGAGCGTCCAGTTCAACGGGGTTGATCCCCGTTTTATGAGCGTGAACCACGGCCGAAGATTCGAATCCTGCACCGGCATGAATGCTTGGGAAAAGCGAGGCGTTACTGTGCATCTGGCACCTCCAGAAGCTCCTCGATGTCATAGCTATTGCAGGTTGGGCAAATCAGCACCGCCGCTTCACAGTCAGGGGAGGCCGGTACAGCTCCACTCACCTGATGTATCGGATGGTGACCGCCACAATGACGGCACCAATGAGAGATAGCGGGAGTATTTTTCATGGCTGACCCCCTTGCCAGGAACTAGGCGCCAGGTTGGCAAAGCGAGTCTGATTTGCGATGAACGCGGTTCGAACGGTCCCAGTGGGGCCGTTGCGTGCCTTGCCGATGATGATCTCGGCAACGCCTTTGTATTCGGTCTGCGGGTGATACACCTCGTCGCGGTAAACGAACATGATGACGTCTGCGTCCTGTTCGATTGCTCCGGATTCCCGTAAGTCTGAGTTGATCGGGCGCTTGTTCGGACGTTGCTCTAGGGATCGATTGAGCTGCGATAGCGCTACCACTGGGCAGTTCATTTCCTTGGCAAGGGCTTTAAGGGCCCGAGAGATTGCGCTGATTTCGTTGGCTCTGTTTTCCTGACCCGCGCAGCGCATAAGCTGCAGGTAATCAATCAGGATCAGGCTCGGGTGGCCAAATCGGCGAGCTGCACG
Source organism: Pseudomonas sp. FP597 (assembly GCF_030687435.1). Taxonomy (NCBI): domain Bacteria; kingdom Pseudomonadati; phylum Pseudomonadota; class Gammaproteobacteria; order Pseudomonadales; family Pseudomonadaceae; genus Pseudomonas; species Pseudomonas sp. FP597. The sequence continues at coordinate 1,006,809 of NZ_CP117432.1, forward strand.
ACGGGATTTGGCCCTGATCGCAGCAGGTGTTAGTTCCGATGAGTCGTCAATGACCAATCGTTCGCCGTAGCTGTTGATACGCGAAACAGCTGCGGTCAGTTTCGGCCAGTCTTCGTCATCGAGCTTGCCCTTCAGCAGCTTCCCAAGATCGATATGGCCAAGGATGGCCATCAATCGATAGAGCAGCGCTTTTGCCGGCATTTCCATGCTGAAAACCTGAACTGTCCGGTCTAGCTTCGCCTGGAGCGCTTTATCCACAAAGTTCAATGCCAGGGAGGTCTTACCCATCGACGGACGTGCACCGAGGATGATCAGGTCTGCTTCTTGAAAACCCGAGGTCAGATCGTCTAGATCGTCCAGGCCTGAAGGCACACCGGTCACCACTACATCACCATTGAAGTGCTCATCGATTTGTTCGACGACCGCTGTCAGGCACTTGTTGATGTTGACGAATTCCGATGCGCTTTTACCTTCCCCCAGGGCGAAGAGTTGCTGCTCGATGGACTCCTGAACCTCCGTGGCATTTGCCTGCGGATCTGTAGCTTCGCGAGAGCATTGGTAGCCAAGGGTCATGAGCTGCCTGAGCTGAGAGCGGTTACGTACGATGAATGCGTAGTGCTCTATGTTGGCCACTGAAGGAGTATTTTTCGCAAGTTCGGCGAGGTAGGCGAGGCCACCCGCTTCTTCGGGATTCTCCAATGCGTCATGTATGGTGACGATATCGAACGGAATGGCCTTGTCGGCCAGGCTGGCAATGGTCCCGAACAGCAAGCGGTGGTCGTGCCGGAAAAAATCGGAGTATTCCAGCTTGTCCGCGACGAGATCCCAGGCGTTATTGTCGAGAAGCAGCCCGCCTAATACGCCTTGTTCGGCCTCGACGGAGTGTGGTGGAGATAGGTCGAGATGATTCATTTCAACCGCCCCTGATCTATCTGCATAAAGCCGCTGCCGGTAGCTGCACCCAGAGCTTTGACCATGTCCACTTCGACCTTGGCCGAATTGATCATCACCTGCGCAACTTCGGCCACGGCTTTGGCGCGATCGATTTCCATTGGCTTGTCAGGATCCAGCAGGCCTTCAATGGCGACGAACAGGTGATTGCGAAGATCCTCAATCTTGTTTTTCATGTTCAGCCTCACGAATGGTGCGCTTGAGTTTGCCGACGGCGCGGATTACGGACTTCAGCTCTTCCGGATAGCGATGGATGGTGTTGCGGCGCATACGCTCCGCTCGACTGAGCAGCTCAAGATTGTCGATAGCGATTTGGGCCTTATTACCGTCCTTGAAGCACACGCAATGGTTGATAGGGACGGGACCGTAATGCTCCTCCCACAGGAAAATGTGCACACCTTGCCAGTCAACTGGTGGGTAACCGGTGTCAGTGATTTTTCGCTGCAGATACCCATCTGGTGTTGTGCGCAGGCTGCCAATCGGAAGCCAGTTCTCGGGCCGGTTTCCTGCCTTGAACTGTGTTGTTCCCATGCGGCCGACTGAGGGGAGCCCCTTAACGCCTTTGTTCCAAGGGGTCATGCCCTTGGCAAAGCGGTGCTCAGTGCCAGTTCTGCCATCAAATCGGCCACAGAGATTGCTGCTTAGAAATTCAGCGCTTTTGGATAAGCCAAGGCGTTTGGCCTTTGCGTAAACCTGATAGACGCTGAGTCCGATTTCATCGGCCAGTGCTTGGGTAGTTTCGTTGGGGTAGCGAGCAACGAGCATGCGCTCCTCAGCCTCACTCCAAATGTGATGCTTTTGAATCGGCACCAATCCCAATCGGGAGCGCGCATGCTCCAAGGTAGCCTTACCCAGAGGGGACAGACATTGACGTGTCATTGCCCACCTCCGGAAATAAGAGCGGGGTGGCCTGTTTTCCCTACGCCGCGATGGAGCCGGACGTTTTGCCCTTGATTCCAACCTGCGGTCATCGACCCGGTATCGTGGCCTTTGGCTTCGCGGGACTGGATCTCGAAGGTTTTCAGCATTGGATGGTGGTGTTCCAAGTAAGCGCTGATAGCTTTGCTTGTTTCACTGTCCATTGAGCCGGCGAATTCAGCCACTTTGTAACTCACGGCGTTTATCCAACCTTCTACGAACAGGGCACCTCTACGGCGCTTGGTTTTCAGTTGGCATCGCTTTTGTTGGGCTACATGCTCACGGCGTGCTGCCACCAATTGGTGATGCAGTGCGGAGTACGCATGCGCAGCGAGCTCTGGCGAAATACCTTTGCCCAAGAACTTGAAAGACCAGCCCTGTAAAGGGTTGTAGTAGGCAATGTGTTGGCTATCGAACGCTCGCGCACACGTCTGAGCGAGCAGGTGAAGCCAATCTTGGGGAGCTCGGCGGGTATGTGTGGGAACGCTCGCTTCATCAACCGTGTGAGCCGCAACTTCGATGGCTTCGAGGTTGTACTGTTTCATCAGGTTTCGGGCTTGGCGAAGCGCTGTTTCAACTTCATTAGGCGATGCACCGTTGGAGTTGGCCAGTGCAAAGCATTTAGCAACTTTTTCAAGAACTCGTTGCTTATCCATCACTCATCCCCTTCCTGCTGGGCACGAGGGGAGAGCGCCTCTGACCAAAGACGCAATGTTTCCTCTTCATCCACTGAGAGATAAACCCGGGCGCGACAGTCCGAAACCTTCTGTTTCAGCACATTGAGACGGTCCTGGACGCTGGAACCATCGTCGTAAGCAATTTCCTGCTCGATAGCTTGCACAACGTCATTACGCAGAGAGAGGACCGTGTTTACCCAGAACGCACTTGGGCTGGTCCAGCCAATGAGCTTTCGTGTGCAGGCAGGCGACAGGTAGTCACGGAGCCTGAGATTGAACTCACCAGGGGAATAACCATTCTTGAAAACGTCTGCGCGATTGAGCGTCAGCGCGGTTTTAAGAATCTCCAGGAGAGGTTCCAGAGCAGCTGGATCAGGGACAAAAGGTTTCAGATATGTATCAGCTACCAGTCGCTTCGCTTCTGCATCTCGTGCTTGTTGACGCCGCTTGGCCACGCTTTCGTCGCGGCCGCGCTTCTCCTTTGCGTGCTTTATGTTCGAATTCAATGACTCGATAAGCTTCGCGGCGTCCTGCAAAAGCTGACGCTGTTCAAAGCTCAAATGGGCACCAATGCGGCCGGGTAGATGTGTACCGCTCGTCAGAGAGTGGATGTCACGAGCAGTCCCACTTAGTTTGGCTTGCAAGCTGCGTAATTGTTGGGCGCTGTAGTACTTGCCAATCTCAAGGATGACGTCTGCAGTAATGCTGCGAGCATCGGTGATAGAAGGCTTTGCCATTTCAACGATCCTCCCTCACCAATTTGGCTACCCTCTCTTCGGTCATGGCCTCGAAGCGCTCGCGCCATTCAGGGAAGATTTCAATGGCCAATTGGCGGATGACGACTAGGGCTGCTGGGGATTTGCGGTTGGAAGGCTGGCGATATTCCAGGCGATGTGCTGGAACGCCGAGGGATGCAGCGCTGCGAAACACCACTGCAGTAGGAATAATGCTGTCCAAAACGCTGATTTCTTCATTGTCTTGGAATATTTCGCGCACTGACTGCTCGATCACCTGCGCGTCGGTGGTTTGATCGAGGTTGTTTATGGCGATCCGCACGGGAGGGATTTTCATCCCCAGGCGCCCGTAGGCGCGGAGCCCATCCAACATCTGCATGGTTCCGCGGCTAAATTCGCGTGCGGCGAGCATGTTGGGTGGAAGAGGGGATATGACCAGGTCAGACGCCAGAACCACCATTTCCAGCATGGCCGATCTAGCACCTTGGGTGTCAATCAGTACCAGGTCGAAATGACCTTCGAATGCCGGCATCAGATTGGATAGGCGCAATCTTCCGTCCGGTGCCTGCAGGAGCAAGCTGTTCAGTTGGTTATTTTCGTCGTTCGAGATCACCAGGGACAGATTGGGAATTGTCGTGCTGGAGATGATCTTGAGGGAGTCGGTGATATTGAAAGCGAGCAGATCATAGATGCCGCCCTGAGCTTCCTCGACCAATTGGTAATACGAAGAGAGCGAAGGCTGGGCTGGATCCAGATCGATCAGGAGGGTACGAAGGCCTGCGTCCGCGCAGAATGCGCCGAGGTTGGCCTCTATGGTGGTTTTACCAACGCCGCCTTTGGTCGAAACGACCGAAGTGATTTTCATGGTTTGGAGCCTCTAATGTGGGTTCATTAGAGGCTGCTAGGCCACGGCAATATTTTTCTATAGCGAACACAATCCTGAGCTCTGAACCGCTAAAACCAATTGTCTTTTAACCAATTGGTCGTAGGTTCGAATCCCACACGACCCACCATTTTTGAGACCAGTTAACGCTGGAATCGAATCTTAAGATCAGAGGCCAAAAGCGCTGATCGAAGAAGGCGACTGAAAGGTCGCCTTTTTATTACCGGGGTATAGCGCAGTCCGGTAGCGCGCCTGCTTTGGGAGCAGGATGTCGGGAGTTCGAATCCCCCTACCCCGACCATATTAAAAATCCTCGTATCGAAACATACGGGGATTTTTTTTGCGTGCACAAATCCTGAACTCGCCGCGAGGTAGGTGTGGGAGGGAGCAAGTCGAACCGTCGCACCGCCCCTCCCACAGGTGTTATGCGTTTTTAGTGGAGTTTGAGGCGCGGCTCAGTCCCACGTCCGATCTTGCTGCCCAGCATCAACATCGCCGTGCGGAAGAACCCATACAACGCCATCTGGTGCATGCGGTACAGCGACACATAGAACATCCGCGCCAGCCAGCCTTCCAGCATCACGCTGCCGGTCAGGTTGCCCATCAAGTTACCCACTGCCGAAAAACGCGACAGAGAGATCAGCGAGCCGTAGTCGGTGTACTTGTAGTTCGGCAACTCCTTGCCTTCAATCCGCAGTTTCAGCGACTTGGCCAGCAGTGATGCCTGCTGGTGAGCGGCTTGTGCGCGAGGCGGCACGTTGCGGTCCGTGCCCGGTTGCGGACAGGCCGCGCAGTCGCCGAAGGCAAAGATATTTTCATCACGGGTGGTCTGCAGCGTCTGCAGTACTTGCAACTGATTGATGCGGTTGGTTTCCAGCCCATCAATGTCCTTGAGGAACGCCGGCGCGCGAATGCCGGCGGCCCATACCTTCAAACTGGCCGGAATCACCTGGCCGCTGCTGGTAATCAGCGCGTCGGCCGTTACCTCACTGACCGCCGAGTCCGTCAGCACGGTCACGCCGAGCTTCTCCAGGGTTTTATGCACAGGCCCGCCGATACGTTCCGGCAGGGCAGGCAGCACCCGTGGGCCGGCTTCGATCAGGGTGATGTGCATGTTTTCCGGCTTGATGCGGTCCAGGCCATAGGCCGCCAGTTCATGGGCGGCGTTATGCAGCTCGGCGGCCAGTTCAACCCCGGTTGCACCGGCGCCAACGATGGCGACGCTGATTTTCTCCACCACATCAGTCTGCCCGGCATGAGCGCGCAGATAGTGGTTGAGCAGTTGTTGATGGAAGCGCTCGGCCTGCTTGCGGGTGTCGAGGAACAGGCAGTGCTGCGCCGCGCCCTCGGTGCCGAAATCGTTGGTGGTACTGCCCACCGCGATCACCAGGCTGTCATAGCCCAGCACGCGCGCCGGCACCAGTTCGCGACCTTCTTCGTCGAGGGTGGCGGCCAGTTGGATTTTCTTCTGTTCACGGTCCAGCCCGCTCATACGCCCCAGCTGGAACTCGAAGTGGTTCCATTTGGCCTGGGCAACATAATTGAGTTCGTCTTCAGACGAGTTCAATGAGCCAGCCGCCACTTCGTGCAGTAGGGGCTTCCAGATGTGGGTCAGGTTGGTGTCCACCAGCGTGATGCTGGCGGTACCGCGCTTGCCCAGAGTCTTACCCAGGCGGGTAGCCAACTCCAGGCCGCCGGCGCCGCCGCCGACGATAATAATACGATGGGTCATGGGGATATCTCGCAAGGCTAAAAGAAATCGGAGCAGTTACCCCCGCGAGCGCCAGGCAGCTCATAGCGTCAGGTAACTCAAAAGGCGGCTCAGCAGGCCGAGCCCGATCACCACCACCAGCACTACGCAGAGGAGCAGCCATGGCCGGAAAGGCTTGCGCTCGACTCTGTTCTGGGAGAGTTGCAGGTACTCTTCGACACGCTGTTGGTCGTCGGGTTTCAGGCGGCTGGTCATATAAGGCCTCGTCGGGTAGACGTTGCAAAAGGGCGCCACGTTACAGTCAAGGGATCAGAGGCTGATGCCTACATCGAACACTATGCTGCGGCCCAGGTTGTTGCGCAAGAAATCCGGCGCGTCCGGGTGGGCGAACAGCACCCGTGCAAACGTCGGCCCCACCAGGGACAGTGAGCGCCAGCCCTGGCGCAGGTATTCCGTGGGGGGCGGGAAATGGCTGTTGAGGTCGAGCACTTCGCGCTTGAGGCTGGTGAAGGCGACGATATCCAGCTCGCCCAGGTCCATCCCGCGCTCTTTGTAGTTGCGCGTCTTTTTACGCAACGTGGGCGCCAGGCGCAGCAGGAATTCGTGAGCAGGGATGCGTCGTGGCTTGGCTTCGCGTCGTACCAACTGGCTCAAGGAAAAGGCGCTGCGCCGTCGCAGCAGTTCATCGCGCCATTCATCGTTGAGGCGCCGGCCTTCATCCAGCACAAAAAACACTTCGAAACTGGCATCACGAAACAGCACGTCCGGCGGTTCTTGCCCGGCGGCGTGGAACTCTTCGGCGCGGTAAGGCACGTTCAGGCCTTGCAGCAGGCGCTGGCAGACCCAACGCTCACGCTCCCATTTGCGGGCATTGGACAGAAAGGCGTTGGCTTGTTCGGCCGCTACGGTGAGCAGGCGCAGGTAGTCTGAGTCATCCATGCTTGCAGCTTAGCGCTCAAATGATGACCGCAGGAAGTCCCGCTCCAAAAGGTCGGTGTAGACTGACGATTCGACTTCAACGCCAGCGAAGAGGTGTCGGGTGAGTTTTTGTGCAGTGGGATTGCAACCGTGATCAGCGCAGCAGTACTGGCACCGGGAACGCTCGGTATCGGCTGGCTGCTTTATACCCCGGTGCTCATCTGGGCGATCCTGCGCTCGCCCTGGGTCGAGGTGTTTGCCGACCGGCGGCGCCAACATTTGCTGTTCGGGACGGTGTTCGCGCTGTTCATGCTGTGGTTGGTGCGGCGGGATTTCGACACCGGCGTGTCCTACCACTTTATCGGCATGACCGCTGTGACCCTGTTGCTCGACTGGCCCCTGGCAGTCGTCGGTGGTTTCGCCGCCCAGTTGGGCTTGATGCTGTCGGGGCGCCAGGACCTGGCCGCGTTGGGCGTCAACGGCCTGTTGTTTATCGGGCTACCGGTATTGATCACCGAAGGCTGCGCACTGCTGGTTGAGCGAGCGCAACCGCGCAATCCCTTCGTGTATATCTTCTGTTCCGGTTTTTTTGCCGCCGCGCTGTCGGCCTTGTTCTGCCTGTTGCTGGGGCTGGGCTTGCTGTGGTTCGACGGGCGTTTTGCCATGCCGCAATGGCTGGAAGATTTCGTCGGCTACCTGTGGCTGATCATCTTCCCCGAGGCCTTTATCAACGGCATGGTGATCAGCGCGCTGGTGGTGTTTTGTCCGGAATGGCTGGAGACCTTCAACCGCACGCGCTACCTCTCGGCGCCTTGGAAAGACGACGATTCGCCGCGTTGATCCAGGTCAAATGCCCTGCGGCCAAGCAGGCCCATGCTCTGCCAAATTGTCTATGAGCAAAGCGGGAGCGCGGATCATGAGTGTGTATGAATGGGCACGGCAGGAGCTACGCAGAAGCCAGGATGCGGCACAGGAAATCGGTTTCGACCCAGGTTTGACCCTGCGCGCGATGCTCAGCGCGGTGGTGCAGCAGAGCAAGGGCGTGCGCAGTTTCGAAGACCTGGCCGACGAGCTGCAATACCTTGCAGAGAACCTCGACGACCAGCAGGAGTATGCCTTTATGCGTCCTTAATGGCGCGGCGGCAGGTCTTCGGAAAACAGCTCGTCTTCGGCGTCCGGCGCCACCGGAATCTTGTGTTCTTCAGCGGCCCAGGCACCCAGGTCGATGAGTTTGCAACGGTCCGAGCAGAACGGCCGGTTGAGGTTGGTCGCTTTCCATTCCACGGGGGCGCCGCAGGTTGGGCAGTCGACGGTCAAGGGTTGGCTCATGATCGGCCTCCACGCAAAGTAAGGTAAAAGTGGTGCAGTCGCTCGACCTCGCCGTGCAGCCAGGCGAGGTCCTTATCGTTGACCAGCACGTCATCGGCATGGTTCAGGCGGTCTTCGCGGCTTGACTGGGCCTTGAGGATCGCCTGCACCTGTTGCTCGCTGATGCCGTCGCGCTGCAGGGTACGCTGTATCTGCAGCGATTGCGGCACATCGATCACCAGGATGCGCTGGGTCATGCTGTACTGGCCGGATTCGATCAGCAACGGTGACACCAGGATCGCGTACGGCGAGCGCGCTCGCGCCAGGTGGCTGCGGATTTCCTCGCCGATCAGTGGGTGCAACAGGCTTTCCAGCCACAGGCGCTCTTCGGGCACTTCAAAGATCAACTTGCGCAACGCGGCGCGATCCAGTTGGCCGTCCGGTTGCAGTACGCCACCGCCAAAATGCTCGGCGATACGCGCCAGTGCCGGCCGGCCAGGTTCGACCACCCAGCGGGCGGCATGGTCGGCGTCGATCAGGTCGATGCCCAAGTCGATAAAGTGTTGAGCTGCGGCGCTTTTACCGCTGCCGATGCCGCCGGTAAGGCCAAGAATCCAGGGAGTTGCAACAGAAGTGGTCATCTGAAACCGACAGACTGCAAATAGAAGTCGGTTATTTGACCACCCCAGAGCAATGCAATCCAGCCGGCAATGGCCAGATACGGACCAAACGGCATCGGCGTCGAAGCCTGGGCCCTGCGCAGGCGCATCAGGATCAAGCCGACGAACACCCCCACCAGCGACGACATCAGCAGCGTCATCGGCAATATTTGCCAGCCCCCCCAGGCACCTAGGAGCGCCAGTAATTTGAAATCACCGTGGCCCATGCCGTCCTTGCCGGTGACCAGCTTGAACAGCCAGAACACACTCCACAGGCTCATGTAGCCGATCACCGCGCCCCACAGGGCGTCGGACAACGTCGTCAGCCATCCGAAGCCGTTGACGATCAGCCCCAGCCACAGCAGCGGCAACACCAGCACATCCGGCAGCAACTGATGATCCGCATCGATCAGGCTCATCGCCAGCAGCCCCCAGCTCAACAGCATGACCGCGCCCGCTTGCCAGCCGAAGCCGAATTGCCAGGCCACCGACGCCGAGACCAGCGCGCAGGCGAGTTCGGTGAGCGGGTAGCGTGCGCTGATGGGGGCCTTGCAGTGCGCGCAGCGGCCCCTGAGGAACAGATAGCTGAGCAGCGGGATATTTTCCCAGGGGCGTATCGGATGATCACACTGGGGGCAGCAGGAGTTCGGGTGCATGAGGTTGTAGGTCGGGCCCGTGGGTTCGGCGGGTAATCCCAGCACCTCATGGGCCTGGGCACGCCATTCCCGTTCGAGCATTTTCGGCAGGCGCCACGTCAGCACGTTGAGAAAACTGCCGACGATCAAACCCAGTACTCCCGCCAACGCGACAAAAAGCCACGGATGTTCACTCAACAGCACGCTCAAAATGCATTCCCCAGTTGGAAGACCGGCAGGTACATGGCGATGACCAGCGCGCCGACAATGCCCCCGAGCACCACCATGATCACGGGCTCCATCAGGCTGGTGAGGTTATCGACCTGATTGTCCACATCGGCCTCATAGTGGCTGGCGACTTTTTCCAGCATTCGCTCCAGGGTGCCCGATTCTTCGCCGATGGCTGTCATCTGGATCGCCATGGCGGGGAACAAGCCGCTGCTGGCCATGGAGTGATTCAGCTGCATGCCTGTGGATACGTCGCGACGCATATGTTCGATTGCCTTTTTGAACGGCTGACTGCCAGTGGCGCCGGCCACCGAATCCAGCGCCTGCACCAGCGGGACACCGGCTGCGAAGGTGGTGGAAAGTGTGCGGGCGTAGCGAGCTACGGCCGATCTGGTGAGCAGTTTGCCTGCCAGCGGCGCTTTCAACAAACCGGCATCCAGCCAGTAATGGAAAGCCGATGAAGTACGATACGCCTGGCGCAGGCCCATCACGCCTGCGCCCAGGCCCAGCATCACTGCCCACCAGGCGCGCTGCATGAACTCGGACAGGGCGATGACCTGCAGGGTAAAGCCTGGCAGTTGCCCGTCGACCCCGGCAAACAGGCTCTGGAACTGCGGCACCACATGTATCAGGAGTACCCCCGTGACAAGGCCGGCAACCACCAGCACTGCGATCGGGTAGGTCATGGCCTTTTTGATCCTGGCCTTGAGCTGTTCGCTTTTTTCCCGGTGAACCGCCACGCGTTCCAACAAGGTTTCCAGTGCGCCGGCCTGTTCGCCGGCAGCCACCAGATTGCAGTACAGGTCATCGAAATAGCGCGGATGTTTGTGCAACGCCTCCGCCAGGCTGCTGCCGGCGGCGATCTGCTGTTTAAGGCCCTGGGCCAGGTCACGAACCGGTGCATTGTCGAAGCCTTCGCCGATGATGTCGAAGGCTTGCAGAAGGGGGATTCCGGCTTTGAGCAGTGTCGCCAGTTGGCGCGTAAGCAGGGTGATTTCGGCCGCTTTGACCGAAGGGGCGAGGCTGGGCAACACGGCGGTTTTCTTCCGCACCCGGCCGGGGCTGATGCCTTGCTGGCGCAGTTGCGCCTTGACCAGGGCAGGGTTGTGCCCCGTGGTTTGCCCGGACACCCTGCGCCCTTTGCGGTTGATGCCTTCCCAGGCGTAAATGGTCGAAGCGTTGTTCATGTCACGGTTCCGCACACAGGTCGTCGAAGATTTACAGCTTAGTCAGGTGACGGCACCGGGCCGGGCGGTGGCGCCGGATAAAATGTCAGAATGTGCGTCGTGCAGGCGATCAAGCGCTTGCGGGTGAGTACACTGGCGCCGTTGCACACTACGGGGCGCAGGACGCGCCTTGTCATGAGTTCTGTTCTGGAGAGTGAATGTGATGCGTCAGAAAGGTTTTACTTTGATCGAGTTGTTGATCGTCGTGGCAATCATCGGCATTTTGGCCACCATCGGCTTGCCCATGTACACCACGCATCAGGCCAAGGCCAAGTTCACCGCCGGCCTGGCCGAGGTCGCCGCGCTCAAGGCCGGGTACGAAAGCGTCATCAACGAAGGCACCGTCCCTACATTGGCACTGATCGGTGGTACCAGCCCAACCGCCAACTGCAAGATCGATGTAGCGGGTGACGTAACCAGCGGCGCAGGCGCCATCAACTGCGAAATCCTCGACGCACCCGCGCCGGTATTGGGCAAGATCATCACTCTGACGCGCAGCGCTACCACGGGCTGGAAATGCACGACCAACGCCGACGCAAAATATGTCGCCAAGGGCTGCGGTGCTGACGGGGCGTAACTGCTGAACCCTGCGACGAGGTGGCCGATGGCAATAACCGTACAGCAGCGTGGCAGTCTTTTTCTGGTGGTAGCGGTGTGCCTGCTGACGGTTGGGATTTGCGCGCCGTTCAGCGGGCACGATCTGCAGCGTGTGATTCAAATCGCACTCGGCTTTTGTGCGGTGCTGTATGGGCTGTCGGTTGTCCCGGTGGAGCGGTTGGTGGACCGGCCTACGGCCTTGGGCCTGGCGCTGATTGCCGGGCTGGGCCTGGTGTCCTCGGCGCTGGCCCACCAGCCGCTCTGGGCGTTCACCGAAGTGGCGCTGTTTGTCGGTTGCGCGGCGATTGCCGCGGCGTTTGCCGTGCTGCGCCGTCGCAATGGTGAGTCGTTGGATCGTGTGTTGATCCTGATTGTGCTGTTGCTGTGCCTGATCAAGTCGTCGCAATACCTCTATGCCGCCGCGCATGCGTTCACCGGTGGCGGGCGCATGCTCGATCCTGACCTGTTGCTGTCCGGCTTTTCCAACAAACGTTTCTACGGTCAGTTCCAGACGTTCACCCTGCCGCTGCTGGCACTGCCCCTGCTGATACCCACGGTCTCGCGCCCCCTTCGCGGTGCGGTGTTCGCGTTGCTGTGCGTTTGGTGGCTGATCGCGATCAGTGGTGGCACGCGCGGTACGTGGCTGGGCATGGGGGCTGCGGGCATGGTGCTGGCGGTGCTCGGGCCGTGGGGGCGGCGCTGGCTGGGTTGGCAATTGGCCGCCGTGTTGGGCGGGCTATTGCTGTATTGGCTGGCATTTACGGTGCTGGCGGATTACTTGAACCTCGACTTGTCCAATGCCGCCGCGGATCGTCTCACCACGTCGCTGTCGGGGCGCGGCCCGATCTGGTGGCAAGGCTGGCATATGCTCGTGGAGCGCACGTGGCTTGGCTTCGGTCCGATGCATTTTGCCGATATCGACAACGGGATCGCTGCTCATCCACACCAGTCCGTTTTGCAGTGGGCCAGTGAATGGGGCGTGCCATCAGCGCTGTGCGTGGCGTTCCTGGCGGGGCGGGGCGGGTGGGCCACGGTGGCGGTGTTGCGCGAGCGAGCGCTGTCCCGCGAACGTGCGGACCTGGTGCGGTTATGCCTGTTTGCGGCGTTGGTCGGTGCGCTGGTGCAGTCCATGGTCGACGGTGTGATCGTCATGCCCAACTCCCAGGTCTGGTTGGCCCTGGTCGTCGGCTGGCTTATGGGCCTGCATGTGTGGCGATCCTCTGCGACCGCAACGCTGCCATTGGCGTGGGGGGCGTGGAATGTGCTGAGTGTATTGGCCGTTGGTCTGCTGATCGGGATAGCGGTGCGCGATGTACCGCACATCGACCAGGCCCAGCAGCAGTACAGGAAAACCCACGACCATTACTTGCAGCCACGCTTCTGGGCCCAAGGCGTGATTGCCCGCTGACGCGCGCAAGTTGCTGCACGCCCGATGCGGTGCTAGCTTTAGCCCACCGCCCGTGTAGCTCAGTCGGTAGAGCAGCGCACTCGTAACGCGAAGGTCGCAGGTTCGATTCCTGTCTCGGGCACAAAGGCAACACCGCTGCAAAGGCAACGTTTTCAGATGATCCCAGAATGGTTCTGAAGGCCAGACGAGCCGGCACATGTGCCTGTTCTTTTGTATCTGCGCAACCTTGATGACCCAGATGCATCCCCATTCCTTGATCTAAGAGAACAGACATGACCACTAAAGAGATGACCCAGGAAGCTCGGCACGAACAAGCGCTCAAGAACTACCTTGAGGAAACGTCGCAGCTTAAAGAAGAGATCAAGGACCTGAGCGCCGATGATCAGCGCGACCAGATTCAGTGGGCATTCGAGGACGAGGCCGAGAGCCAGGGCCTCCAGCCTTGGGAACTGACCCTCAAATACACCTCGACCCCGGAAGAGTTCGAAGCAGCAAGGCTGGCTCTGCACAAGGAAGCGGCCGAGGTGCTGGGTGTCGAATGGGACGAATATTGCGAGATGAATAACCTGGTCGTCTGAGTACACCGTAGTGAGCGGGCTTGTCGAATCGTCGCACCGCCCGCTCACTACAACGATCAGCCCTCAGATACTGAGGCGCATCGACAAATCCACTGCCTTCACATCCTTGGTCATCGCGCCGATGGAGATGTAGTCCACACCGGTTTCAGCGATGGGCAGCAGGGTGCTTTCATTGATCCCGCCGCTGGCCTCCAGCTTCGCCTTGCCGCCGTTCAGGCGCACGGCTTCACGCATATCCTCCAGGCTCAACTCATCGAGCATGATGATGTCGGCGCCCGCCGCCAGGGCTTCGCGCAGTTCATCCAGGCTTTCCACTTCAATTTCCACCGGTTTGCCGGGGGCGATTTTGTGCGCGGCGGTGATGGCCTGGGCAATACCGCCGCAGGCGGCGATATGGTTTTCCTTGATCAGGAACGCGTCATACAAGCCGATGCGATGGTTGTGGCAGCCACCGCAGGTCACTGCATATTTCTGCGCCAGACGCAGGCCCGGCAAGGTTTTGCGGGTGTCCAGCAGCTTGACCTGGGTGCTGGCGACAACATCCGCCAGGAATTGCGCGCGTGTGGCCACCCCCGACAACAGTTGCAGGAAATTCAGCGCCGAACGTTCGCCGCTGAGCAGCGAGCGCGCCGGGCCTTCGAGGTGGAACAGTGCCTGGTTGGGGCTGACACGCTCGCCATCGGTGACCTGCCAATGCACGGCGACGCGCGGGTCCAGCTGGCGAAATACCGCATCCACCCAGGCCGTACCGGCGATAACCGCGGCATCGCGGGTAATGATAGTGGCCGTGGCCAGCCGTTCGGCCGGGATCAACTGGGCGGTGATGTCGCCGCTGCCGATGTCTTCCAGCAGTGCGCGGCGCACGTTGGCTTCGATTTCGGCGGTGAGGTCGGCAAGACGGAGATTCGGCATAACAGGCTCCACAAACAAAGTGCCCCGATTATAGGGGCAGTGTGCGTTCGAACCCAGCGACCCGCTCATTTACCGGCACATAACAGAGTTTACTGGCGTAAGCCCCTCCAATTGCCAGATAATCCTGCGCCTTGCAATTGGCGTCATAGCTTTGACGTCATGGTGATGACCGGTGATCCACAGGACCTGACCCGGCCTGTGCCCGATTTCTCCCCAGCCGATACCGCCGTTTCAGGAGGCCAGGATGCACAATGACGGAAAGGTGCTGCCCTTCAACAAGGCCTACGCCACGCCATCGCCGCTCGCGCGCCTGCCGGTGGTGTTGCTGCAGGTTCGCGACAAGGCTGCGCAGCAGTTGCAGCAAGGGCTGCAGGACCTGTTCGATAACGCCGACGACACCTTGTTTGAAATGGCCGACAGGGCCCGCAACGACGTCGACCATCATATTTTCTTTGAAGCCATGCGTGACCTGCGCCTCAAGCGCAAGAATTTCGAGCGCGTGTTCATGGAGCAATTGTTCGAAGCCTTTTCCGGCCTGGGCCATGCGGGGCTGGGTGACCGGCAACTGTTGCCGGTGGTGTCCTATGACACGGCCTCGGGCGCGTCCAGGGATGATCAGGAAAAAACCGTGGCACTTGAGGCCATGCTGGGCCGTGTGCATAACCGTGATGGTCTTGCCTTGTCGCAGCTCACCGCACGCTTGAGCGCGGTGCTGGGCAAGCACCTGGATGAGCATGAGAACCCCCTGGGTCCGGCGCTGCTGTGCGAGTTTTTCCTGCGCGCGGGCCGTAGCCTCGGGGTGGAAATCCGCGTCAAGCTGATCATGCTCAAGCTGTTTGAAAAGTACGTACTCAGTGACGCCGACCAACTGTATGGCGAAGCCAATCAATTGCTGATCGCCACAGGCGTGTTGCCCGAACTCAAGGCGGTGCCCTCCCGTCGTCCCGGTGGGCGTGATGGACGTGACTGCCAGCGCGAACCGGCACTGCCGACCGCCGACCTGGCCATTGACGAAACCGGCCAGGAAGCCTTTGCGGCCTTGCAGCAATTGCTGGTCGCCGTGCGCGGCAGTGTGGCGCCGACTCTGGAGGCCAGTGCCGAGCCTGTGCCCATTTCCAGCCGTGATCTGCTGCGTCTGCTGTCGCATCTGCAGCAGTACGTGCCGGAGCCGCAAGCCGAGGACGATTTCGACCTGCGCAACCAGCTCGAGCAGCTACTGACGCGTGTCAGCGTCAAGAGTGGCAGGTCACGGGTGGTGGAAGTTGCGGACGAGGATGTGATCAACCTGGTCGCCCTGTTGTTCGAGTTCATCCTCAATGACCGCAGCGTGCCGGACGCCTTCAAGGCGTTGATCGCACGTTTGCAGATACCCATGCTGAAAGTGGCGGTGCTGGACAAGAGTGTTCTCAGCCGCGCCAGCCATCCGGCGCGGCGCCTGTTGAATGAAATTGCGGCGGCGGCCCTGGGTTGGAGCTCCAGGGATGATTGCTCGCGTGACAACCTGTATGTGCGCATCGAGCAGGTGGTGCAGCGCTTGCTCAACGAATTCATCGAAGACCCGGCGATTTTTTCCCAGCTGCTCACCGAGTTCAGCGCGTTTACGGCCGATGAGTGGCGCCGCAGCGAGCTGCTGGAACAACACACGCGCGACGCCGAACAAGGCCGCATGCGCACCGAAGCGGCCCGCCAGCGGGTCGCGGATGTGCTCAATCAACGGTTGTTGGGCAAGGTGTTGCCGGTAGCGGTCGTGCAGTTCCTGCAACAGGCCTGGAGCCAGGTGATGCTGTTGGCCAGCCTCAAGCATGGTGAGCAATCGGTGCAATGGCAGGCCGCGCTGCGCACCATGGACGAGTTGGTCTGGAGCGTCGGTCTGCCGGACGATACCGAGGCAGGTCGGCACCTGATGGAGCAATTGCCGGGCTTGCTCAAGGCCTTGCGTGACGGTTTGACCAGTGCCGCCTTCGACCCCTTCAGCACGCGCGATTTCTTTGTTCGCCTGCAGGCCCTGCATGTCCAGGCGCCCGAAGGCGTGGAGGCGTTAATCGAAGTGCGCGAGCCGTTCGTGCTCAGCACCTTGCCCGCCGATTCAGGCGAACACCTGCCGGCCGATGATCCCGACCTGCTCAAGGTTCACCAATTGCGCATCGGCGGCTGGGTGATGTACCAGCAGGACCAGGCCAACACCCTGCGCTGCAAGTTGACGGCGATCATGGCGCCGGCCGACACCTATATATTCGTCAGTCGCACCGGGCTCAAGGTCCTGGAGCAAAGCGCCGGTCAGTTGGCACTGGCGTTCAAGCGCGGCGCGCTGCAGACGTTGGACGACGGCCCCCTGTTCGAACGGGCGCTGGCCGCCGTGGTGGACAGATTGCAGCAACTCAATCGCGGCAAGTGATCGCAACCACAGGGTCGAACGCGGCATACTGGTCACACGTTGTCTCACTCAGGGAACCTGTATGCAGTTGGACCCCATCAGCGGTTGGTGCCAGGGCATCCGTCATTGCCCCTCGCCCAACTTCAACGAGCGCCCCGCAGGCGAAGTCTCACTGTTGGTGGTGCATAACATCAGCCTGCCACCGGCGCAGTTCGCCACGGGTAAAGTGCAGGAATTTTTCCAGAATCGCCTGGATGTCACGGAACATCCCTACTTTGAAGGGATTGCCGACCTACGGGTATCTGCACATTTTCTGATTGAGCGTGACGGCGCCGTGACGCAGTTTGTGTCGTGCCTCGATCGTGCCTGGCATGCCGGGATTTCGTGCTTCGAAGGGCGGGAAACCTGCAATGACTTTTCCCTGGGAATCGAGCTGGAAGGCACGGATGAACTGCCATTCACCGATGCTCAGTATGAGGCGCTGATCGAGTTGACCCGTCAGTTGCTCGGCGCTTACCCCGGTATTACCCCGCAACGTATCTGTGGCCACAGTGACATTGCGCCTGGACGCAAGACCGATCCCGGCCCCGCTTTTGATTGGACGCGCTTTCGCAGCGCCCTGCAGGATGGAGGACACGCACGATGAGTTTCCTGGTATTGGTACTGGCCGTGTGGATCGAGAAATTCTCGGCCCTGCGTCAACGTTTGCAGCGTGATGGTGGCTGGTTGCGCGAATTGGCCAAGCTGGAATCGAGCCCGCGCATGGGCAAACAGCCGTGGCTGATTCTGACCCTGTTGGTGCTGCTGCCGGTGGCGTTGCTGGCGTTGTTGCTTCTGGTGCTGGAGCCGGTGGCGTATGGCTTGTTGGCACTGCCGGTGCATCTGTTGGTGGTGATCTACAGCCTGGGGCGCGGCGATCTACTGGCCGGGCTCGGCCCGTTCCGCGATGCCTGGCGGCGTGGTGACTTGCAGGCTGCCGAGCATGTGGCCGAGCGCGATCTGGCGCTGGGCGCGGACAGCGGCGAGCAGTTGCTGGAACGCGTTCAGGGCCACCTGTTGTGGCAGGCGTACCAGAGTTTTTTCGCGGTGATTTTCTGGTACTTCCTGTTGGGTCCCGTCGCCGCCCTGGCTTACCGCCTGTTGGCGCTGGCCAGCGAGCACAGTCGCAACCCGTTGGTGGCCGAGCGCGCCGGGCAACTGCGACATGCCTTCGATTGGTTGCCGGTTCGCTTGCTGGCGGCCAGCTTTGCGCTGGTGGGCAACTTTGTTGCGGTCAGCCGCGTGATGCTTCATGAGCTGCTGAGCTGGGACATCAGCGCGGCTCAACTGGTGGAAAAGGTCGGCTTGGTGGCCGCCGAAATTCCGGCTCCGGTGGTGGGGGCCGACGGTATCAGCAGCCTCGATCGCCTGTGGGAACTGCTGCTGCGCGCGGCGGTGCTGTGGTACGCCGGGTTTGCCATCTGGACCGTATTGCCTTGATCCTTGTCATCAGCGGGCTTGCCCCGCGCCGGGCTGCTTAGCAGCCCCCTGGACTCCCCCCCTCGTTAACCTTAAGTTACAAAACTCCCCTTCAAATTGAGCTATACAGGCAGAGCGCCAAATAGTGGCTTTGTGCCGCCGCCCTGCGCCTCAATAAAAATAAAAACAAGGGAGTTCACCTGTGAAGAGCTTGCTCTATCCCGCTGTCGCATTGATGAATCGCCTGACCTTCAGCATGAAGTTCAGCCTGATCAGCGTGCTGTTCCTGCTGCCGATGCTGGCGACCAACTATTACCTGGTGCGCGATTCCTGGCGTGAATTCCAAGGCACCCGAGTCGAGCTGCAAAGCCTCGATCTGCTTGGCGGCAGCCTGGCGTTGCGTCGTGATCTGGAAACCCTCAACAACCAGGTACAGATCAACGCAACCCTCGGCCAATCGGGCAAGGCCGGTGACCTGGAGAGCCAGATCGGCACCCTCGAACAGAGTCTGCTCAGCCGCTTGCAAGCCCTCAACGCAGTGGCCGGCGAGCCTGAGCAAATAGTCGTTTTCGAAGGCAAGCGCGACGAACTGATCGCCGCCTTTACGGCCCAGCAACAGGAAACCTCGCTGATGAGTAAAAGCGCGCTGATCGGCAAACTGCTGAACAAGGCGCAAATGCTCAGCCAGATCATCGCCAGCCAATCCGGCCTGAGCCGCGATTCCCAGAGCGACCTGCGCCAACTCAGTGAGCTGATCACCAGTGTCACCCCGCAAGTCACCCAGACCTTGGGCGAAGGTCGTGCGATGGGCGCGTATTCCCTGGGCCAGGGTTTCCTCAACTCATCGTCCAGCACCCGCTTTGATGAATTGTTGCAGCAGCTGGAAAAACTCCACGCCGAATACGCCTTGAAGTTGCAGGACGCCCTGGGTTCCAGCAGCGCCGCGCATGCCGCCCTCGATGGCCTGGCCAAGGCCAGCAATGGGAGCCTCAAGCAAGGCAGCGCAGTTTTTGAAGAGCAGGTGGTGATGGCCGAAACTCTCGACGCGCCCTGGCCGGCCTTCTACGACGAGGTCAGTCAATTGATGGCCACTACCTATGAACTCGATGCAGCCACGCTGGCCTTCCTGGGCCAGCAACTGGAGCAGCGGCTGGCGCAGAACCGCACGCACATGCTGGTGCTGATCTCGGGCCTGACGGCGGTGTTCTTGCTGATTTTCTATCTTTACGCCGGTTTCTACGCCTCTACCCGCACCACCCTGCGGCGCCTGGGGGCCATGATGGACAAGGTCGCGGCCGGTGACATGACCGTGACCTTCGTTGCCCGCAGTCGCGATGAACTGGGCGACCTGGGCCAGGTGTTCAACGGCACCGTGGCGAAAATCCATGACTTGATCGAACGTGTCGGGCACACGGTCAGCCAGGTCGAGCGCCAGGCTGGCCAGGTGCAAGCGGTCTCGGCGCAGAGCAACCAGGCGGTGTCCGGTCAGCGCAGCCAGATCGAACAGGTAGCGACTGCCATGAACCAGATGTCGTCGACGGCCCAGGAAGTCGCACGCAATGCCGCAGCGGCGGTCAGCAGCGCCCACAGTGTCAACGATGAGACCGTCAGTGGCCGTAGCCTGGTGCAATCCCAGCAAGGCAGCATTGCGCGGCTGGCCTTGGAAATCGACCAGTCGGTGCGGGTCATCAACCAATTGGCCACCGACAGCCAGGCCATCAGCAGCGTATTGGAGGTGATCAAGAGCATCGCCGAGCAGACCAACCTGCTGGCGCTCAACGCGGCGATCGAAGCGGCCCGTGCGGGGGAGCAAGGGCGCGGTTTTGCGGTGGTGGCCGACGAGGTGCGTACCCTGGCTCGACGGACCCAGCAGTCCACCGAGGAAATCGAACAGATGATCAGCCGTCTGCACGACGGGGTGGCGGCGGCGGTCACCGCCATGGGCTCCAGCCATGCAATGGCGAATGGCACCGTGGGCCAGTCGGAGCAGGTACAGCAGGCCCTGGAAAACATCCTCGGTGCCGTCGGCATGATCGTCGATCAGAACCAGCAGATCGCCGCCGCCGTGGAACAGCAGACCGCGGTTGCCCACGATATCGACCAGAACATCGTCGAAATCAACCGTGCCGGTGAACATGCTGCCGACGGGGCGCATCAGACCGAAGCGGCGAGCCGGCAGTTGTCATTGCTGGTGGTCGAATTGAAGCATTTGATCGGGGCGTTTCGCGTGTAGGACGCGGGAGTAAGAACGGTCTTCGAGCGGTGTGGCGTTTTTCTGTATTTCACGGTGTGTCTTTTTTGAACGCGTAAGTAGGTGAGAATTTGTTTCACCTTATTAACGGTCCAAGGGAGGCACGACGATGACCGCTGCAATCGGCATCAAAGGGCACTGCGCCCATTGCGACATCACGTTTGTACTCAAACCCTGGCAATTGAATGCCATCGCGATCGAGGAGCCCTTCGATTGCCCGTATTGCCAGCAGATCCTGCAGTTGAGATGCCCGCGGCAGATGCGCCAATTCAAGTCGCTGGGCCACTGGGCCCTGGTACGCCCGAGCATGACCATGCTGACCTGTGCGGTGTTGATTGTGGCCCTGGCGGCGGAGTGGCTGGGGCTGATCAGTCTGGTCGGGCAGCTCAATGTGTCGCTGGTGGTGATCCTGATGCACTTTCTAACGCTGCGCTATGCCCGTTACCGGCAGAGAATGACGCTGCAACTGCAAATCGCCGCCGCGCCGTTACCAGTTGAACAGCTCGCACGCATTGCGTGTGCTCGCCTCGGCCAGCATTAGCGGGCTTGTGCCCATGCGCTCGGCCAGGGCGCCGCAGATCGCCGGCAAGTGCTCAGGGCTGTTGCGCCGGCCTGGGTACATGGCGGGGGCCATGTCCGGCGCGTCGGTTTCCAGCACCACGGCGTCCAGCGGCAGGTGCGCCAGCACCTTGTGCATGCGCAAGGCCTGCGGCCAGGTGGCGGCGCCGCCCAGGCCGAGCTTGAAGCCCAGCTTGATGTACTCGTGTGCCTCTTCGCGGCTGCCGGCAAAGGCGTGGATAATGCCGCCGCGTGGCAGGCGGATGCGCTTGAGCGTGGCGATGACCGCCGCGTGGCTGCGGCGTACATGCAGCAGCGCCGGGAGCTGGAAATCCACCGCCAGCTGAAGCTGCGCCTCGAACAGTGCTTGCTGGCGTTCGCGATCCAGCGTTTGCAGGAAATAATCCAGGCCGATTTCGCCGACCGCGCACAGTTGCCGATGGCTATGCAGGCGTGACAACCAGTCGGCCAAGGTGGTCAGGTCGGCGGGGCGGTGGTCGTCGAGGTACACCGGATGCAGGCCGAAGGCCGCGAACAAACCTTCATCGGCCTGCACCAGATCCCACAGCCTCTGCCAGTTCTGCTGATACACCCCCAACACCACCATGCGCCGCACGCCCAATTCACGGCTATGGGCGAGGACTTCGCGCCGATCCGTGTCGAAGTCGGCGAAGTCCAGGTGAGTGTGGGTGTCGATCAGCTCCACGCTTACGCCTCGATAATGCGCTGCTTGAAGGTCCGGCCGATGGCGTGTACGCCCGGCTGGTACTGCTCTTCTTCAATCGCCGCCAGCGCCAGGCGCAGGGCGGCGTCCGCGATCAACTGGTGTTGCTGGGCCATGGCGTTGACCGGCAGTGGCAAAAAGTCCAGTAACTGGGTGTCACCAAACGTGCCCAGGCGCAGCGGGCGTGATTTGAGCGGATAGTCATGCAGTGCGTCGAACACGCCCTGTAACAACACATAGGACGTGGTCACCAGCGCATCAGGCAGGTGCCCCAGTTGCTGGAGCAATTGCTGCATCAACTGGCGGCCACCCTCGCGACTGAAGGCTTCGGCGTGTTCGACGATGATTTCACCGGTGAACCCCTGCAGCGCTTCGCGAAAACCGGCGGCGCGCTCCTGGCTGATGCTCAACTCGGGCCGTGCGCCGATCAGCACGATCTGCTTGGGCAGCGGTTGCAGCAGGCTGGCCGTCAATTGCTGGCAGGCCTGGCGGTCGTCGCTGACCACCGAGCAGAACTGTTCCGGCGCCATCACCCGGTCGATAGCGATCACCGGCAGGCCCTTGGCTTGCAGCTCGCGGTAACTGTCGTCGTCGGCGGGCAGGCAACTGGCCACGAACAACGCGTCGCAACGCCGGGCGCGGAACAGTTGCAGCAACTGGCGCTCGCTGTCCGCATCGTCGTCGGAACTGGCGATCAACAACTGATAGCCGCGCGCTCGGGCGCCTTGTTCCAATAGCTTGGCGATACGTGCGTAACTGGGGTTTTCCAGGTCGGGCAGAATAAAGCCCAGGGTGCGCGTATGCCGGCTGCGCAGCCCGGCGGCCTGTGGGTTTGGGGTAAAGCCATGAGCCTCGACAACGGCACGCACCCGCTCGACGGTGGCATTGCTGATGCGTTGCTGTTCGGCCTTGCCGTTGATGACGTAGCTGGCGGTGGTCACGGACACACCGGCGAGACGCGCGATATCACTGAGTTTCAAACCGGGATTTCCTTGTTTTTTAGAGCTTGCCCCGACATTTTGTCCAATCCTAACCGATTCCAGCCCGGGACCCATGTCCCAGCTCAAGTGCCGAGTGGGTCTTCAAGGATGGCCAATTAACGCGTAATCTGCCATAAAATCTAGATTAAACGTTTCAGCAGGCGTATTTTTACGATGTTCGCGACTGAGTGGCTACTGCCAATTGACTGCTCAGTCAGTTATCGCAGAACACCTTTACACTGTTTTATTCAAAACAATACCTAGTGCACCAGCGCACTAACTAGGAGAACGGCATGCTTGAGCTCACCCACGAGCAGATATCCATGGGCCAGGTGGCTGTGGATAAGTCTGCTGCCTTGCACTTGCTCGCTGACAAACTGGTGGCCGATGGCCTGGTCGCCGAGGGTTACCTCAGCGGTTTGCAAGCCCGTGAAGCCCAAGGTTCGACCTTTCTCGGCCAAGGTATTGCCATCCCCCACGGCACCCCCGAAACCCGCGACCAGGTGTTTGCCACCGGCGTGCGCCTGCTGCAGTTCCCCGAAGGGGTGGACTGGGGCGACGGCCAGATCGTCTACCTGGCGATCGGCATCGCCGCGCAATCCGATGAACACCTGCGCCTGCTGCAATTGCTCACCCGCGCCCTGGGTGAAACCGACCTGGGCCAGGCGCTGCGCCGTGCCGGCAGTGCCGAAGCCTTGCTGAAACTGCTGCAAGGCGCGCCGCAGGAACTGGCGCTGGATGCGCAGATGATCAGCCTGGGCGTGTCTGCCGACGACTTCGAAGAGCTGGTCTGGAGAGGTGCGCGCCTGTTGCGCCAGGCCGACTGCGTGAGCAACGGGTTCGCCGCCGTGTTGCAGCAGGTCGATGCGCTGCCCCTGGGTGATGGCCTGTGGTGGCTGCACAGCGAGCAGACGGTAAAACGTCCGGGCCTGGCGTTTGTGACCCCGGATAAACCGATGCGTTACCTCGGTCAGCCGCTCAATGGTCTGTTCTGCCTGGCCAGTCTGGGGGAGGCCCATCAAGCCCTGCTGGAGCGCCTATGCGCATTGCTGATCGAAGGCCGCGGCCAGGAATTGGGCCGTGCCACCAGCAGCCGTGCGGTGCTCGAAGTGCTGGGCGGCGAACTGCCGCCGGACTGGCCGAGTGCCCGTATTACCCTGGCTAACGCCCATGGCCTGCATGCGCGCCCGGCGAAGATCCTCGCCCAATTGGCCAAGAGTTTTGAAGGCGACCTGCGTGTGCGCATCGTCGATGGCTCAGTGGGTGCTGTGTCGGTGAAAAGCCTGAGCAAGCTGCTCAGCCTCGGTGCGCGTCGCGGGCAGGTGCTGGAATTTGTCGCCGAGCCGAGCATCGCCGGCGATGCGCTGCCCGCGCTGTTGGCGGCGGTGCAGGAGGGTCTTGGCGAAGAGGTCGAGGCGTTGCCGACGGTGAGCGCCCAGCCCGAAGTGCTCGATATCGAGCCGGTGGTCAGCGCGCCGCCAGCCGGCAGCCAGGTGCAGGCGATTGCGGCCGCGCCGGGTATTGCCATCGGTCCTGCGCACATTCAGATCCAGCAAGTATTCGACTACCCCCTGCGCGGCGAGTCCTCGGCCATTGAGCGCCAGCGCCTGCAAGCCGCCCTGGCGGACGTGCGCCGCGATATCCAGGGCCTGATCGAACGCAATCCGTCCAAGGCGATCCGTGAGATTTTCATCACTCACCAGGAAATGCTCGACGATCCGGAACTGACCGACGAAGTCGACACCCGCCTCAAGCAGGGCGAGAGCGCCGAAGCCGCCTGGATGAGCGTGATCGAAGCCGCCGCCAGGCAGCAGGAGTCATTGCAGGACGCCTTGCTCGCCGAGCGTGCCGCCGACCTGCGGGATATCGGCCGGCGTGTGCTGGCGCAATTGTGCGGCGTCGAAAGCGCCCAGGAGCCGAGTGAGCCTTACATACTGGTGATGGACGAAGTCGGCCCCTCCGATGTCGCGCGCCTGGACCCGACTCGCGTCGCCGGTATCCTCACCGCCCGTGGCGGCGCCACCGCTCACAGCGCCATCGTCGCGCGTGCTCTGGGCATCCCTGCGCTGGTCGGCGCCGGCCCCGGCGTGCTGCTGCTGGCCGCCGGCACGCCGCTGTTGCTCGATGGTCAGCGCGGCCGCCTGCATGTGGACGCCGACGCCGCGACCCTGCAACGCGCCACCGTCGAACGCGACACCCGCGAACAGCGCCTGCAAGCCGCTGCGGCCCAGCGCCACGAACCGGCCGTGACTCGCGACGGTCATGCCGTGGAAGTGTTCGCCAACATCGGCGAAAGCGCCGGTGTGGCGAGTGCGGTGGAGCAGGGCGCCGAAGGCATCGGCCTGCTGCGTACCGAACTGATTTTCATGGCGCATCCCCAAGCGCCGGACGAAGCCACCCAGGAGGCCGAATACCGCCGCGTGCTCGACGGCCTCGGCGGGCGTCCGCTGGTGGTGCGGACCCTGGATGTGGGTGGCGATAAACCCTTGCCTTACTGGCCGATTGCCGAGGAGGAAAACCCCTTCCTCGGCGTGCGCGGCATTCGCCTGACCCTGCAACGCCCACAGATCATGGAAGCGCAATTACGCGCGTTGCTGCGTTCTGCGGACAGCCGCCCGTTGCGCATCATGTTCCCGATGGTCGGCAGCGTCGATGAGTGGCGTGCGGCCCGCGACATGACCGAGCGCCTGCGCCTGGAAATTCCGGTGGCGGACCTGCAACTGGGCATCATGATCGAAGTCCCGTCGGCCGCGTTGCTGGCGCCGGTGCTGGCCAAGGAAGTCGACTTCTTCAGCGTCGGCACCAACGACCTGACCCAATACACCCTGGCCATCGACCGTGGCCACCCGACCTTGTCGGCCCAGGCCGATGGCCTGCACCCGGCGGTGTTGCAACTGATCGACATCACCGTGCGCGCGGCCCATGCCCATGGCAAATGGGTCGGTGTGTGCGGCGAGCTGGCGGCGGACCCGCTGGCGGTGCCGGTGCTGATCGGCCTGGGTGTGGATGAGTTGAGCGTGTCGGCCCGCAGCATTCCCGAAGTGAAGGCGCGCGTGCGTGAATTCAGTCTGAGCGAGGCCCAGAGCCTGGCGCAACAAGCACTGGCGGTGGGCTCCCCCGCCGAAGTGCGTGCCCTAGTGGAGGCCGTGTAAATGGCAAGGATTCTAACCCTGACGCTGAACCCGGCGTTGGACCTGACGGTGCGCCTGCCGCGCCTGACGCCCGGTGAAGTCAACCGCAGCGAAACCCTGCTCACCCACGCCGCCGGCAAGGGGGTGAATGTCGCCCAGGTGCTGGCCGATCTCGGTCACGTGGTCAACGTGGGCGGTTTTCTCGGGCGTGCCAACCCCCAGGCGTTCGATGTGTTGATCGCCAGCCGGGGATTTGGCGACTCGTTCATTCGCGTACCGGGCGAGACCCGCAGCAATATCAAGATTGCCGAACAGGACGGCCGGGTCACCGATATCAATGCGCCGGGGCCACTGGTGAGTGAGCAGGCACAACAAGACTTGCTGACACTGATCACAACCGTCGGCCCTGACTTCGATGCGGTGGTGGTGGCCGGCAGTTTGCCGCGTGGCGTCAGCCCGCAGTGGTTTCAGAACATGCTGGAGCAACTGAAGGCGCTCGGTCTGAAGGTGGTTCTGGACACCAGCGGCGAAGCGCTGCGCGCCGGTTTGAAGGCGGGGCCATGGATGGTCAAGCCCAATACTGAAGAGCTGGCCGAAGCGCTGGATAACGCCACCGATGCCGTCAGCCAACTGCATCGACAGGGTGTGGAACACGTGGTGGTTTCCGACGGTGCCGCCGGCGTGACCTGGTACAGCTCGGCTGCGACTCTGCATGCCACGCCGCCTCAAGTGACGGTAGCCAGCACTGTTGGCGCCGGCGACTCGCTGCTGGCCGGCATGCTCCACGGGCTGCTCAGCGGCGACACGCCCGAGCAGACCCTGCGCCGCGCCACCGCGATTGCCGCGATGGCGGTGACGCAGATCGGTTTTGGCATCAGCGATGACGCGCAGTTGGCGCGCCTCGAAAGCGGCGTTGTCGTACGCACGCTGACAGAACAATAAGAGGGTTTGTGATGAAGTTAGCCATTGTTACTGCCTGCCCCAACGGCATGGTCACCAGTGTGCTGTGCGCCCGCTTGTTGGATGCCGCCGCGCAGCGCCAAGGGTGGAGCACCAGCGTCGAAGTGGTGGATGTGCAGCACCCGGAACGCCAATTGTCCGAGGCGACCCTCAACGATGCCGAGTGGGTATTGCTGGTCAGCAGCACCCCGGTGGACATGCAGCGGTTTGTCGGCAAACGCGTGTTCCAGAGTACCCCGGCCCAGGCGTTGGCGGATGTCGACGCGGTGCTGCGGCGCGGGGCTGAAGAGGCCCAGGTATTCGTCGCAAGCGATGCATCCGCCGGTGCGAAAAATGCTCCGCGCATCGTCGCGATTACCGCCTGCCCGACCGGCGTGGCCCACACCTTCATGGCCGCCGAAGCCTTGCAGCAAACCGCCAAGCGCCTGGGCTATGACCTGCAGGTCGAAACCCAGGGTTCGGTCGGCGCGCGTACGCCGTTGAGCCCGCAGGCCATCGCCGATGCCGACGTGGTGTTGTTGGCCGCCGACAT
The DNA here is from genome assembly GCF_030687435.1 of Pseudomonas sp. FP597. NCBI lineage: Bacteria > Pseudomonadati > Pseudomonadota > Gammaproteobacteria > Pseudomonadales > Pseudomonadaceae > Pseudomonas > Pseudomonas sp. FP597. The sequence goes on from NZ_CP117432.1 coordinate 1,034,120, forward strand.
CGAAGTCGCCACCGAGCGCTTCGCCGGCAAGAAGATCTATCGCTGTGGCACCGGCATTGCTCTCAAGCAATCCGAAGCAACCCTCAACAAGGCCCTGGCCGAGGGTGCCGTGGAAAGCGCGGCCAGCGGCGCGGTGGCCAAGCAAGAAAAAACCGGTGTGTACAAACACCTGCTCACCGGTGTGTCGTTCATGCTGCCGATGGTGGTAGCGGGCGGGCTGTTGATCGCGCTGTCGTTCGCGTTCGGCATTCATGCGTTCGAACAGCCAGGCACCCTCGCAGCCGCGTTGAAAACCATCGGCAACAGTGCCTTCACGCTGATGGTGCCGCTACTGGCGGGGTATATCGCCTACTCGATTGCCGACCGTCCCGGCATTGCGCCGGGCATGATCGGCGGCCTGTTGGCCGGCACGTTGGGCGCGGGGTTTATCGGCGGCATCCTGGCCGGTTTCCTGGCGGGTTACAGCGTCAAGCTGATCAGCCGTGCCGTGCGCTTGCCGCAAAGCATGGAGGCGCTCAAGCCGATCCTGATCATCCCGTTGCTGGCGAGCCTGTTCACCGGTCTTGCGATGATCTACCTGGTGGGGCCGCCGGTGGCGCGCATGCTCACCGGGCTGACCGGCTTCCTCAGCACCATGGGCACCACCAATGCGGTGCTGCTGGGTATCCTGCTGGGCGGCATGATGTGCGTGGACCTGGGTGGGCCTATCAACAAGGCGGCCTATGCGTTTTCGGTGGGATTGCTGGCGGCGTCCAGCGGCGCGCCGATGGCAGCGACCATGGCTGCCGGCATGGTGCCGCCGATTGGCATGGGCATCGCCACGTTCCTGGCGCGGCGCAAATTTGCCCAGACCGAGCGCGAAGCCGGCAAGGCCGCGATGATCCTCGGCCTGTGCTTTATCTCCGAGGGCGCGATCCCGTTTGCCGCCAAAGACCCGCTGCGCGTAATCCCGGCCTGCATCGCCGGCGGTGCATTGACCGGTGCCTTGTCGATGTACTTCGGCTGCGTGCTGGCGGCGCCCCATGGTGGGTTGTTCGTGTTGGTGATCCCGAATGCGATCAACCATGCGCTGTTGTATCTGCTGGCGATTGTGGCCGGCAGCCTGCTGACCGGGGTGGTGTACGCACTGATCAAGCGCCCGGAAGCGGTGGAGCTGGCAGTCACCACCGCCAAAGTCTGACGCCATTCAAACGGTGTCTTTAGATGTGTCACATGGGCTTCATCCCACCATGCTTTAGTGCCCTTTTGATTCTCAAGAGGGCACTCGCATGAGTCACTTCGATCTCGGCCGTCGCCGTGTGATGCAAGTCGTCGGTGCCGGCCTGTTGCTGCCGGGTCTGGCGCCGGCAGTGATCGCGTCGGTCAAGGACCGGCCGCAACTCACCGATGGCGTGCAGTCCGGCGACCTGCTCGGCGACCGTGCGATGATCTGGAGCCGCAGCGACCGCCCGGCGCGCATGGTGGTGGAGTGGGACACCCGCAGCGTGTTCAGCAACCCGCGTCGCTTCGTCTCGCCGCTGGCCGACAAAGGCAGCGACTTTACCGCGCGCGTCGAACTCAGCGGACTGCCTGCCGACCAAGCGATTTTCTACCGTGTGCACTTCGAAGATGCCCAGACCGGTATCGCCAGCGAGCCCTGGTTCGGCCACCTGCGCAGCGTGCCGCAACAGCGCCGCGACATCCGTTTTGTCTGGAGTGGCGACACTGTCGGACAAGGTTTCGGCATCAACCCCGACATCGGCGGCATGCGCATCTACGAAGCCATGCGCCTGCGCCTGCCGGACTTCTTTATCCACAGCGGCGACACCATCTATGCCGACGGCCCGGTGCCGGCGCAACTGCCCACCGAGGGCGGGCGCATCTGGCGCAACATCACCACCGAGGCCAAGAGCAAAGTCGCCGAAACCCTCGACGACTATCGCGGCAATTACCGCTACAACCTGATGGATGAAAACGTGCGCCGCTTCAATGCCGAGGTGCCGCAGATCTGGCAGTGGGATGACCATGAGGTGGTGAACAACTGGTCGCCGAGCAAGCAACTCGATGAGCGCTACCAGACCAAGGACATCAACACCCTGGTGGGCCGTGCGCGTCAGGCCTGGCTGGAATATTCCCCCATGCGCCGGCAAAGCGCCGACGGTGGCGGCCGCATTTATCGCAAGCTCAGCTATGGCCCGCTGCTGGATGTGTTTGTGCTCGACATGCGCAGCTATCGCGGCGGCAACGATGACAACCTGGGCGGCGAAAAACCCTTCCTTGGCCGCGAGCAGTTGGACTGGCTCAAGCGCGAACTCAAGGCCTCCAAGGCGCAGTGGAAGGTGATTGCCGCCGATATGCCGATTGGCCTTGGTGTGCCCGACGGTGAGGTCAGCCCCGGTGTGGCGCGTTGGGAGGCGATTGCCAACAACGACCCGGGCGCGCCGCAAGGGCGCGAACTGGAAATCGCCGAGCTGCTGGGTTTTTTAAAGGCGCAGCAGGTGCGCAATCATCTGTGGCTGACGGCGGATGTGCATTACTGCGCAGCGCATCACTACCATCCGGATCGCGCGGCGTTCCAGGACTTTGAGCCGTTCTGGGAGTTTGTCGCCGGGCCCCTGAATGCGGGGAGCTTTGGACCCAATCCGCTGGATAAGACCTTTGGCCCAGAGGTGGTGTTCGAGAAGGCACCGCCTGCGCAGAACACCTCGCCGTTTGCCGGGTTTCAGTTTTTTGGCGAGGTGAATATTGATGGGCAGACGGCGGAGTTGACGGTGGTCCTGCGGGACTTGGATGGCGTCTCAGTATTTGAGCAAAAACTACAACCAGTCTGACCTGAAATGCGGTCCAAATGTGGGAGGGGCTGCTCCCACATTGGATCGCATCAGTACACGTCTCTACGGTAACGGCCTTGCTCAATCAAGCGCTCCACCGTCTCACGTCCGAGGACGTCGTGCAGCACCTGATCCACGCCCGCGGCCATGCCCTGCAAACTGCCGCACACATAGATCGCCGCGCCATCGGCCAGCCATTTACGCAATACATCCGCCGATTCACGCAGTCGGTCCTGTACGTAGATCTTTTCTGCCTGATCCCGCGAGAAGGCCAGGTCCAGCAAGGCCAGATCACCACTGGCCAGCCAGCTTTGCAGTTCGTCCTGGCACAGATAGTCGTGGGCGATATTGCGTTCGCCGAACAACAGCCAGTTACGCTGTTGGCCGTCTGCAATACGCGCCTTGAGCAAGCTGCGCAGGCCGGCGAGGCCGGTGCCGTTGCCCAGCAGAATCAACGGCACCGGCGCGTCCGGCAGGTGGAAGCCGCTGTTGCGGCGCAACCGCAGGCTGATGCCCGAACCGATGGACGCGTACTCGGTGAGCCAACCCGAACCCAGGCCCAGGCTGCCGTCGGGGTGGCATTCCTGACGCACGATCAGTTCCAGTACACCGTCGCTGGCAATCGAGGCAATCGAGTATTCGCGCATGCCCAGAGGCACCAGGGCATTCACCAGCGCCTGGGCGTGCAGGCCGACCAGATGAGTGCGGTTGTCCGGCAATTGGCGACTGGCCAGGGCCTGGTTGAGGGGTTGGGCCAGGCCGTCGATCAGCACATCGTCGTTGCCCGCCAGGCCCAGGCCTTCAAGGAAGTGCTCGATGGCCCGGGGGCCATTGCGCGGTAGCACTTCCACCAGGTCGCCGGCTTGCCAGGTGTGTGGCGAGGACGGGGTCAGGCCCAACAGGTACACGGCCGAGCCGCTGCTGTCCGGGTTGAGCAGGCGGCGCTGGCTGAGTGTCCAGTGTTCGTATTGCGCGGCGGGCCATGCCGCTGCGGGCGCGTGGCCGGTCAGTTGCCCCAGCTGTTGTTGCCAGTGCAGCAGCGCGGCGGTGTCACCGCTGTCCACTTCCACCGGGGCGAACAACGGGTTGCCGCCCTGGTTGGTCAGCCAGAAATGCAGGCGCCGGGCAAAGCCGCAGAAGTGTTCGTACTGGCGGTCACCCAGGGCCAGTACCGAGTAGTTCAGGCTCTTGAGGGACAGGGTTTGGCCGAGCACGCTGCGTTCGAAACCACGGGCGCTGTCCGGGGCTTCGCCGTCGCCGAAGGTGCTCACCACAAACAGTGCATTGTGCGACTGACGCAGGTCGGCCTGGCTGACGCTACCCAGAGGCTGCACCTTCACCGGCAGGCCGGCCGCCTGCAATTGCCCGGCGGTCTGCCAGGCCAGTTGCTCGGCAAAGCCGCTCTGGCTGGCAAAGCCGATCAGCCAGGCGGGCGCATCGCTGTGGTTGGCGGCCAGGCTTTGGCGGGCATCGCGCACCTGGCGTTTTTTGCGGCGACGGTCCAGGTACAGCAGCCAGCCGGTGATAAAGAACAGCGGCATCAGCACCGCGCTGAGCGTGAGGATGATGCGCCCGATCAGGCCGAAGTAGCTGCCGGTGTGCAGTGCATAAATGCTGGTCAGCAACTGCGCCTTGACGCTTTTGTTGGCGTACTGATCATGGGATTTGACCTCGCCGGTGGCCGGGTCGAGGTTGATCTGGTTCAGCGCGCGGTCGTGGGGCGAGTTTTGCAGCAGGTAATAAACGGTGGCGGGCTGGCCGGCAACCGCTGGCATGCGGATGTTGTAGGCGCTCAAGCCGGGACCGGCGTTGCTGTAGATGCTGCTCCAGATCGCATCGTAATTGGCGATCGGCGCCGGGCCCGCGGGCGCGGGGCCACGTGTGCGTACCCGCTCGTTTTGCGGGGCGTCGGACAACAGTTTGGTCAGACCCTGGCTGTACCAGTCGTAGGACCAGGACAATCCCGTCAACGCCGCCAGCAGATAGGCCAGCAGACACCAGGTGCCGAATACCGAATGCAGGTCCCAGTTGAAACTGCGACCTTTTTTTCGCCAGTCCAGGGTCAGCCATGCACGCCAGTTCGCGACCTGGCGCGGCCAGCGCAGGTACAAGCCAGAGAGACAGAAAAACACCAGGATCAGGGTGCAGGCGCCGGTGATCTGTCGGCCGGTTTCGCCCATGGCGAGGAAGCGGTGCAACTGCAGGATAAAGCCGAAGACGTCCTGTCCAACCACCTCACCCCGGTAGTCGCCGGTGTAGGGATCGAAGTAGCGCATCTGGCCCCGGCGCTCGCCTGGCGGCGGGGTGAAGGCCACGCGCGCGGCGAGGCCGCTGTCGCGTTCGACCCAGAGCATGGCCACGGTCTTGCCTTCGGTGGCTTCCAGTTTGCGCACCAGTTCGGCGGGCGGCAGCACGCCGGCTTCGCGTTTTTCTACGCTCAGTACGCTGGGGTTGAGCGCCCGCAGTATTTCATCCTGAAACGAGACCGCAGCCCCGGTGATCCCCATCAAGGCCAGCACCAGCCCGGCACTGATGCCGAAGAACCAGTGCAACTGGAACAGGGTTTTCTTCAACACGTCTGACCGCCTCGTCTATCCGGATATGTAGGGCACGGCGCGCATTATGCCGTGGCTTGTCGAGAAACATTCTGTTTTACACAAAAAAGCCCCGCGCATCCGATGCGTGGGGCCGTTTGCCGGGTGACGCCGTTGGTTAGAAGTGGAAACTGGTGGTCAGCAGCGCCGTGCGCCCCGCCGCCTGGTTGGCGAAGTGCGAACTGTAGGCCTTGTCGTAGTAGACCTTGTCAGTCAGGTTCTGCACGTTCAGTTGCAGGTCGACGTTTTTGGTCAACTTGTAGCTGGCCATGGCGTCGTAGCGGGTGTAGGACGGCACGTAAACAGTGTTGCCCACATCACCGTAAACGTCGTCGACATAGAACGCGCCACCGCCGACGGTCAGCTTCGAGGTGATGTCATAGGTGGTCCACAGGCTGAAGCTGTTCTTCGGCGTGTTGGGCATTTGGTTGCCTTCGTTGGAACCTGCGCTGATCACCCCGTTGCGACCGTTACGGCCGGCCTTGACCAGTTCACTGTCCAGGTAGCTGTAGCCCGCGAATACTTGCCATTGATCGGTGATCTTGCCGCTGGCGGACAGCTCGACGCCATCGACTTGGGATTCACCGGCATTCTGGTAGGTGAGAGCGTCGACCAGGATGCGCGTGTTTTTCTTCTCGGTACGGAACACCGCAGCGGTCAGCGAGAGGCGGTCGTGGAACAGGTCCCACTTGGTGCCCAACTCGTAGTTGACGGTTTCTTCCGGTTGCAGGTCGCTCGATGCGGCGCCCGCCGACAGCGGATTACCGTCGGCGCCTTCACCCACCAGGCCACCGGCCGGCGACGCCGAGGTGGCATAGGAGGCATAGATGCTGGCGTTCTCCACAGGCTTCCAGACCAGGCCGGCCTGCCAGTTGAAGAACTGGCTGTCGTCCTTGATTTTGCTGCGCCCGGTGGCGGCGTTGGTGTTGGCCTCGGTGTCGAAGGTGTCGTAGCGCAGGCCGACGTTGAGCAGCCATTTCGGGTCCAGCTCGATGGTGTCGAACACATAGGCGGCGCGGCTGGTGGCCTTGGTGTTGGTACCGTTGTAGTTGCGCGCGATGCTGCCGGCCCAGGCGTCATCCGGGTTCGGGTTGCTCAGCGAGGTGCACTGGCCGCCGCGACCGCCGCCGGCCACGGTGCAGACCGGGTTGGCGTTCGGGCTGACGGTGTAGCTGCTGACGCGGGTTTCTTCACCGGTGAACTCCAGGCCGGTGGAGTAGCTGTGCTTGAAACCCAGGGCCTGGAAGTTGCCGAACAGGTCGGTCTGGTTGGTGGTGGTCGTGGTGGTGGACACGCGGGTGTTGGCGCGGCGCCACACGGTGCCGAAGCGGTTGACGTTGAACTTGCTGTCATCCGGCTGGGTGAGTACGTAGTCCTGGCCGGTGCTGCCGTGGCGCAGGGTGTTTTTCAGGGTCATGTTGTCGTTCAGGTCGTGCTCGACAGAGACGGTGCTGATGTCGGCGCGGGTCTTGCGGAAGTCACGATCCTTGAGGCCGTAGAAGTTGTTGCTGTCACCGCCGTCGGTGGGTTTGTCGTGCACGTGGGCGGTGGCGGTCGCCGAACCGTAACCGTAGGGAATGCCCGAGTCCGGCAGGTCGTTGCTTTCCACGTGGTAGTAACTGAGGTTGACGCGGGTCGGGGTACCCAGGCCGAAGGTCAGCGATGGGGCCACACCCCAGCGGTCGTAGTTCACCGCATCGCGGCCGGCGACGTTCTGCTCGTGGCTCATCAGGTTCAGGCGGAACGCGGCGCTGTCGTCGAGGAACTGGCGGTTCACGTCGAGTACGTAGCGGCGGGTCTGGTCGGAGCCGTAGGTGAAGCCACCGTTGGTGAAGTCCCGCGCCTGTGGGGTCTTGCTCACCAGGTTGAGGCTGCCACCGGCCGAGCCACGACCGCCGAACGAGGAGTTCGGGCCTTTGCTGACTTCGATCGATTCGATGTCGAAGATTTCACGGCTCTGGCCGCCGGTGTCGCGCACGCCGTCCAGGTAAGTGTCGCCCTGGGCGTCAAACCCACGGATGAACGGACGATCGCCCTGCGGGTTACCGCCTTCACCGGCACCAAAAGTGATGCCTGGCACGGTGCGCAAGGCATCCTGCAACGAGGTGGCGGCGGTGTCCTTGAGCACTTGTTGTGGCACCACGGTGACCGAGCGCGGAGTGTCCACCAGTGGCGCGGTGTACTTCTGCGATGAAGCTTTTTCGACCTGGTAGGAGGTGTTGTCCTGTTCTTCCCCGGTGATACTGGTGGCCCCCAGGGAGATGCTGTTGCGCTGGCCTTTCTGCTCAGTGTCTTCGGCTGCCTGCGCCATGTGGGCGGCGGAGCTGGCACCGATGGCAACGCCGATGGCCGAGGCCAGCAAGCGTGGTGAACCGGCCGTTGTTTTTAGCGTAGTGCGCGACATGACGTGTCCTTTCCCCAAGGATGTGAGGCCGCGGAATATAGGGTGAACAAGACTTCATATCAATTGCGATACATTGCTAATTGCATTGAATTTACATTCTTTACACTTCTGCGTTACGGTTTTTAGCCTCTCATTCGTCCTGCACGTTTTACATGGCGGATAAGAATCAATACCATTGGCGCCTCCTTGTTTTCAGGTGTTGCCCTCATGTTGCTGCATATTCCCGGCCTGTTCTCTCGCGAGGAAGTGCAGCGCATCCGTCAGGCCCTTGAAGACGCCGATTGGGCCGACGGCAAAATCACCGCCGGGCACCAGTCCGCCAAAGCCAAACACAACCTGCAGTTGCCCGAAGGCCACCCATTGGCCAAGGAAATCGGCGCGGCGATGCTTGAACGCTTGTGGCAAAACCCGCTGTTTATGTCGGCGGCGTTACCGCACAAGGTGTTTCCGCCGCTGCTCAACTGCTACACCGCAGGCGGCAGTTTCGACTTCCATATCGACAACGCGGTGCGCCAGCCCAAAGGCAGTCACGAGCGCGTGCGCACCGACCTGTCATCCACGTTGTTCTTCAGCGATCCCGACGAATACGACGGCGGCGAATTGGAGATCCAGGACACCTTCGGCCTGCAACGCGTCAAATTGCCCGCCGGCGACATGGTGCTGTACCCCGGCTCAAGCCTGCACAAAGTCAACGCCGTGACCCGTGGCGCGCGCTACGCTTCGTTCTTCTGGACCCAAAGCCTGGTGCGCGAAGACAGCCAGCGCACCCTGCTGTTCGAGATGGACGGCGCGATCCGGCAATTGACCGCGGATGTGCCCGACCACCCTGCGTTGATCCAGCTCACCGGCACCTACCACAACCTGTTGCGTCGCTGGGTCGAGGTCTGAGATGGGCTTTTTGTTACGCCGCCAGGAAGTGCTCAATGTCGAACAGTTGCAGAGCATGCTCGACGACGCGCCGGTGCGCGCCGCCCAAGCGATCCTGATCGCGGCCAAGGAAGGCGTGGTGGATGCCCAGGCCCTGCTCGGGCAAATCCTGCTGGAAGGGCGCGGCATTGCCCGCGATGAAGCGCTGGCGTTGCGCTGGTTCCGCATCGCGGCGCAGGGCGGTCATCTGATGGCGCGCAATATGGCCGGGCGTTGCCTGGAGCATGGCTGGGGCTGCCCGGCGGATGCAGCCGCGGCGGCGCAGCAATACCGTCTGGCCGCCGAGGCGGGGCTGGATTGGGGGCAATACAACTACGCAAACCTGCTGGCGACCGGTCGCGGTGTTGCTGAGGATCAGCCGCAAGCATTGTCCTTCTATCGTCGGGCGGCGGAGCAGGGCCACGCCAAGTCGATGAACCTGCTGGGGCGCTACCTGGAAGACGGTCAGTATTGCCCGAGGGACCCGCAGGCCGCCGTGGACTGGTATCGCCGCTCGGCCGAAGGCGGGGATTTTCGTGGGCAGTTCAGTTATGCGGCGGTGCTGGCGGATAGAGGCCAGGTCGAGACGGCGCTGGAGTGGCTGCACAAAGCGCTTGCCGGCGGCAATCTGAAGTTTTTGCGGGTGGCATACGCAGCCCTTTTAAATGCCAAACAACCCAAAATAAAAGCTTTGGCGAAAGAGTTTGCGCAGCGCCTGGCTCAATTAAACGATGAGCGGCAAGGTGTCGAGGTTGCTGCTCAAACCTAAATCACTCTGATTAGGGCTGATTCAATTTTAATCACTGGTTTCGCAGTATCGCGAAGAGAGCATTTATGGGCGCCGACACTAAAGTTCTGACAGCTCATGTCCCCACGGCACTTGCGCAAAAAGTGGATCAGATGGCGGCGCGAATGAATCGTTCGCGTGGTTGGATCGTCAAGCAAGCGCTCGCCGATTGGGTCGATCTTGAGGAGGAGCGCAGCCGACTTACGCGGGAGGCCATGGCCGATGTTGATGCCGGCCGCGTGATTGACCAACGGGCGGTTCAGGCCTGGGCGGACAGCTTAAGCACCGATTCCCCGCTTCCGGTACCACTCTGATGGAGTTGAAGTGGACGAGTAGGGCCTTATCGGACCTGGCTCGACTTTTCGACTTCCTTGCCGTAGTAAATCGCCAAGCGGCTGCACGCACGGTGCAGTCGCTTTCTCAGGCGCCTATCAGCTTGTTGAGCAACCCTCGCATCGGCGAACGAGTTGAAGAGTTTGAGCCGCGAGACGTAAGACGGCTGTTGGTTGGGAGTTACGAGATGCGGTACGAGATTCAAGAATCAACCGTCTATATTTTGCGTTTATGGCATGTCCGTGAAGACGGCTGACTTTGCAGGCGGATCGAGTAGGAGGCGGATTTACATCCGCCGTCCTCTCACACCACCGTACGTACGGTTCCGTATACGGCGGTTCAGGTCATGCGGATAAGCCGTTGATCGTATCGAGTATCGAGACCAGTCCGAGCTGGTTCCACAGTTTCTTCGGCAGCGCCTGATTCATATGTGACGCTCCCGAGTTCCACCAAGGACCTCTGCCATTGAACGCTGATGTGCAAGCACGTCCTTCATGGATCCCCAGGCGCATCAGGTTGCGCGCCCTCGTAGAGGGCCGCTTCCATTGACGCCAGACGACACATCGAAGCTTACGTCTTACCCAACCGTCCAATTCTTCGAGTGGTTTCCTGCTCTGGCTGAGCTTGAAGTAACCCGCCCAACCACGCAGCACCGGGTTGATCCGCTCAATGACGTTAGCCATCTTGTGGCCCCGGGCTTTACGCAGCAGTGCTCTGAGCCGATCGCGTAGGCGATCCAGGCTCATCGTCGCCACTCTTAGTCTCGGCTGTTGGTGCCAGCTCATCCCATAACCCAAGTAGTCACAGGCCCAGGGCCGTGCCACACGGCTCTTTTCCTGATTCAACGTCAATTTCAGGTGTTGATTCAGGAAGCGTTCAACCCCGGCCAGCACACGCTCGCCTGCGCGACGACTACGCACATAAATGTTCGCGTCGTCGGCATAGCGTACAAAGCGGTGGCCCCGTCGTTCCAGTTCACGGTCGAGTTCGTTGAGCAGGATATTCGACAACAACGGCGAGAGCGGACCGCCTTGCGGCGTCCCTCCTGCCGTCGGCTGGCGATCCCACCCGACATGACTCCAGCCTCGAGGTAGCGACGGATCAGCCTGAGCACTCGCTTGTCTTCGACTTGACGTTCGATGCAGGCCATCAATACATCGTGGTTGACTCGATCAAAGAACTTCTCAAGATCAAGCTCCACGCACCAGCGGTTCCCCGCCGCCACATGGGCGCGAGCTGTTTCGATAGCTTGGTGAGCGCTTCTGCCCGGACGAAAGCCGTAGCTGTAATCCGAGAACAGAGGGTCGAAGATCGGTGTGAGCTGTTGCAGCAAAGCCTGCTGGATCAGGCGGTCCACTACACTGGGAATGCCCAGCTGTCGCGTTCCTCCCTTGGGCTTGGGGATTTCAACGGCGCGTACACCTTGCGGGTGATACTCACCGGCCAGCAACCGAGCCTTGAGGATCGGCCAATACTGATTCGTGTAGTCCGCCAATTGCTCGACCGTCATGCCATCGGCACCCGGCGCGCCCTTGTTGCTGACCACACGGTGATACGCACGCTTGAGGTTGACGGGTGCGAGCACCCGCGCCATCAGCGTGTCCGGCTCCGCTTTCGTCCGCGCCACAGACGCCGCCGATACCTCTGCGCTGTCAGCCGTCATCCTCGGATACTGTCCGGAACTCGGAGTAACAGTTTTCTCTGGGAGAAATTTCTGCATTTCGGTATTCAACGAGACTCTGACGCCTACCGGCGGCATAACCTGTTCAGCCCTTGATGACGTGGTTATTCGTCACTTACTACGGCCTCGGCTGACTTCTGCAGGTTCATCCCGTCGCCTCTCGACGCCCGGTAGCACAGTGGCAAACCTACAGATCTCCCAGGGTAATTCGCGCGACCTTCCTGCTTATGCCTGTCGGATCTACGTCGTAGCGTTCCGTGCAAGTATTGGGCTTTAACGATTTGCGCCGTCTTACCCCGCTACGCCGCCTCTATCCGCTTCCTGTTCGTCAGGCCAGCATTTTGCCTCGGGCTTCCTTCAGATTCGCAGTCACCCGCGACACCCTTGCCTCTGGCTAACACTTCCCCTTGCCGGGTGTGTAGAGGACTTTCACCTCCAAGTCACCAGCGTGGCCACCACAGCCAAGCTGGTTGCGCTTACGCGCAACGCGCCATGCCTGGCGCACGCATAAAAAAACCCATGACACGTCATGGGTTTTTCTTGCAGCTTAAAACTTGCGGCTGCTGTTAAACATAAAACGACTTCAACGGTGGAAAGCCATTGAATTCAACCGCGCTGTAGCTGGTGGTGTACGCGCCGGTCGACAGCCAGTACAGACGATCACCGATCGCCAGGTTCAGCGGCAGGCCGTACTTGTAGTTTTCGTACATGATGTCGGCGCTGTCGCAGGTGGGGCCGGCGATGACCACTTCTTCCATCTCGCCTTTCTTCTCGGTCCAGATCGGGAACTTGATGGCTTCGTCCATGGTTTCGATCAGGCCGGAGAACTTGCCCACATCCGTGTACACCCAACGCTCGACGGCTGTGCGGGATTTACGCGCCACCAGCACCACTTCGCTGACCAGGATGCCGGCGTTGGCGATCAACGAACGGCCCGGCTCCAGGATGATTTCCGGCAGGTCGTCGCCGAAGTCTTCCTTGAGGAAACGGATGATCTCTTCGGCGTAGGTTTCCAGGCTGTTGGTGCGGGTGATGTAGTTGGCCGGGAAGCCGCCGCCCATGTTGATCAGCTTCAGATGGATGCCGTCTTCTTCCTTCAGACGTTCGAAGATCACTTTGACCTTGGCAATCGCTGCGTCCCACACGCTGATGTCGCGCTGTTGCGAACCGACGTGGAACGAGATGCCGTACGGCACCAGGCCCAGGTCGCGGGCGAGGATCAGCAGGTCCATGGCCATGTCGGTCTGGCAGCCGAATTTGCGCGACAAAGGCCAGTCAGCCGTGGTCGAGCCTTCGGTGAGGATACGTACGTACACTTTCGAGCCCGGCGCGGCCTTGGCGATGTTGCGCAGGTCGGCTTCGGAGTCGGTGGAAAACAGGCGCACGCCCTTCTCGTAGAAGTAGCGGATGTCTTTGGATTTCTTGATGGTGTTGCCGTAGCTGATGCGGTCGGCGCTGACGCCACGGTCCATCACTTTGTCCAGCTCGTAGATCGAGGCGATGTCGAAGCTCGAGCCTTTGTCCTTGAGCAGGTCGATGATCTCGACGGCCGGGTTGGCCTTGACCGCGTAATACACTTTGGCGAATTCGAAACCGGCGCGCAGGTCGTCGTAGGCCTGGCTGATCATCGCGGTGTCGATCACCACGAACGGGGTTTCTTGCTTGTCGGCAAACGCCTTCATTTTGTCAAAAGTGGCGCGTGCGAAATAGTCTTCGACGTTGATCGACATGCTGGGAACTCCTAAGGGCAAACTGAAATTAGCAATGGGTGCAAATGAACGTCCTCCGTATCCCCACTTTGGTTCGCCTACTTCCCAAGGCATGTCGCCGAAAGCAAAAAGGCCATGGGAATTACCGCTTCCCTTGGCCTTGCTGTCTCGTCGTCAGTACTTGAGCCGGATGGATCGTTTCCAGCATGGACGTTCGGCGCGAACTTTAGGGCTTGATGGGCGTGGGATCAACTAAAAATGTCGCGTTTTTGCACGCGTTCGTCGCGCGATGGCGTGCAACTACTTATGTAACCGACCGGTGTGACGGATTGATGTTCCCCGGATGGGGATAATTGAAGGTATTTCCCTGACAGATCACGGACCAAATGTGGGAGGGAGCAAGTCGAATCGTCGCACCGCCCCTCCCACATAAGATCAGGCCAGTGCCGTCTCGGCAGGCGAAACAATACTGGTCTTGCCCCCACGCGACTTACCGGAACTCAGGTACTCGGCAATCGACTCCTGGGTCACCTCACCCAAAAACACCCGCTCGGCATCCATCACCGGCAGCCACGAACGGTTGAACTCGTACATGCGCGACAGCAGGATGCGCAAGTGCTCGTCATACGCCGCCGTGGCGTTGAATTCGCGCAGGTACTGGCCGCACGTACCGGTCTGACGGTGCAGGTCGCGACGGCGCACATAGCCCAGCGCCTTGTTCTCGGCACAGGTGACCACCACGTAGCGGCGGTCATGTTCGTCCATCAGCTCCAGGGCGTCGGCCACCGGGGTTTCCGGGCTCACCGACGGGGCGTTGTCCGCCGCGTCTTCGGCCTTCACCAGCAGCAGGCGCTTGAGCGTGCTGTCCTGGCCCACGAAGTTGCTGACGAACTCGTCGGCCGGGTGTGCCAGCAGCGTGTCCGGGTGGTCGATCTGCAGCAGTTTGCCGGCGCGGAAGATCGCGATCTTGTCACCCAGCTTGATGGCTTCGTCGATGTCGTGGCTGACCATGATCACGGTCTTGTTCAGCGCGCGCTGCATCTCGAAGAACTCGTTCTGGATCATCTCGCGGTTGATCGGGTCGACCGCGCCGAACGGCTCATCCATCAGCAACAGCGGCGCGTCGGCCGCCAGCGCGCGGATCACGCCGATGCGCTGTTGCTGGCCGCCGGACAATTCACGCGGGTAGCGGTGCAGATACTGCTTGGGTTCGAGCTTGATCATGCTCATCAACTCGCGGGCGCGGTCGTGGCATTTTTGCTTGTCCCAACCGAGCAGCTTGGGCACGACCACGATGTTTTCCTCGATGGTCATGTTGGGAAACAGGCCGATCTGCTGGATCACGTAGCCGATGTTGCGACGCAGGGTCACCTCGTCGAGGCCAGTGGTGTCTTCGCCGTTGATCAGGATCTTGCCCGAGGAGGGCTTGATCAGGCGGTTGATCATCTTCAGCGTGGTGCTCTTGCCGCAGCCCGAGGGGCCGAGGAATACGCAAATTTCGCCTTCGTTGACGGTCAGGCTGACATCGTTGACGGCCGTGACGGTCTTGCCGTTGCTTTGAAAGGTCTTGGACAGATTTTGAAGTTCGATCATTTGAGCAATCCTTTTGGAGTCAGCGAGCGTTGCAACGACTGCAGAAGCAGGTCGGCGAAGATGGCCAGGAGACTGACCAGCACGGCGCCGACGATCAGCATCGACATGTCGCTGCGGCTGATGGAGGCCAGAATCAGTACACCCAGGCCACCGGCGCCGATGGTGGCGGCGATGGTCATCACACCGATGTTCATCACCACGGCGGTGCGCACGCCGGCGAGGATCACCGGCACCGCAATCGGCAGTTCGACCATGCGCAGGCGCTGGCCGAAGGTCATGCCGATGCCTTTGGCGGCTTCGCGAATGCCCGGCTCCACGCCGGTAAGGGCCAGGTAGGTGTTACGCATGATGGGTAGCAGGGAGTAGAGGAACACGGCGGTAATCGCCGGCATCGGCCCCAGGCCCTGGCCGAACTTGGAGTAGAACGGCAGCAGCAGGCCGAACAGGGCGATGGATGGCACGGTCAGCAACACGGTTGCGCTGGCCTGCAACGGGCCGGCCAGGGTCGGGTAGCGCGTCATCAGGATGCCCAGGGGCACACCGACAAAGATCGCGAGAATCACCGCGATGCCGACCAGGGTGATGTGCTGCCAGGTCAGGTGCAGGACTTGGGCCCAATCAAGATGGGAAAAGGCGTTCAGGAATTCCATGTCTTCTCCTCTTTAATGGATGGGGTGTTGGCGCAGGAAATCGGCGGCCACCGCGGACGGGCTTTCATGGTCGACGTCGACCCGTGCATTCAGTTGGCGCATGGTTTCGTCGTCGAACAGGTCCGCCAGTGGCTTGAGCTCAGCGGCCAGTTGCGGGTGCTGGTCGAGGTATTCCTGGCGGATAACAGGCGCGGCGGTGTAGTCCGGGAAGTAGCGCTTGTCGTCTTCCAGCAGCTTCAACTTGAACGCGTTCAGGCGCCCGTCGGTGGTGTAGACCAGGCCGGCAAATACTTGGCCGTTACGCAGTGCGGTGTAGACCAGGCCTGCATCCATCTGCCGGGTGTTCTTGCGGGTGAGGTTCATGTCGTACAGCTTGACCATGCCGGCCAGACCGTCGGAGCGGTTGGCGAACTCGGTGTCCAGAGCCACCAGGCGGTGCTCTTTGGTGTCTTGCGCCATGGCGTTGGTGAGGTCGCTGATGCTGTTTATCTCGGGGTGTTCCTTGGCCACTTTTTCCGGCAGTGCCAGGGCGTAAGTGTTGCTGAAGTGCGACGGCGACAGCCAGACCAAGCCTTTTTTCGCGTCGAGTTCTTTCACCCGTGCGTAGGACTGCGCGCTGTCGAGCTTCTCGTCGATGTGGTTGTAGGCGACCAGCGACACCCCGGTGTATTCCCAGAGCAGAT
This sequence comes from Pseudomonas sp. FP597, assembly GCF_030687435.1. Classification (NCBI taxonomy): domain Bacteria; kingdom Pseudomonadati; phylum Pseudomonadota; class Gammaproteobacteria; order Pseudomonadales; family Pseudomonadaceae; genus Pseudomonas; species Pseudomonas sp. FP597. The sequence continues at coordinate 1,050,270 of NZ_CP117432.1, forward strand.
CCAGCTGCCCGCTTTCCTGGGCACTGCGCGCCAGGTTGCTGCCCAGTCCGCCGGTCACACGGGTGTCGTAACCCTTGGTGCGCAGGTACTGGGAAGTGATTTCGGCGAGCAGGGTCTGTTCGGTGAACACCCGGGCGCCGATGCGAATTACCGGTTTCTCGGCGGCTTGCGCAATGCCTGCAAACAGCAGGACGCAGCCTAATATCAAGCTTAGTTTTTTCATGTGAATTCCTTTACCCAGCCTTAAGACGCACGCACTCCGCGTTCCAGCCAGAGGCGGCTGGCCATGGTCACCAGACCGTCGAGCAGCAAGGCCAGCAGCGCTGTGCACGCGGCGCCAAGCAGCAATTGCGGCTGATTGTTCAGGGCGATGCCGGGGAAGATCAGGCTGCCCAGGCTGTTGGCGCCGATCAGAAAGGCCAGCGGTGCGGTGCCGACGTTGATCGCCAGGGCCACGCGCACACCGCCGATGATGATCGGCACGGCGTTGGGCAATTCCACGCGAAACAGCACCTGGCGCGGGGTCATGCCGATGCCGGTGGCGGCTTCCTTGAGGGAACCCTGTACGTTTTTCAGGCCTTCGTAAGTGTTGCGCACGATGGGCAGCAGGGAGGCGAGGAACAGCGCAAAGATCGCCGGGCCGCTGCCGATGCCGAGGACGCCGAGGGCGATGGCCAATACGGCCAGGGGCGGGACGGTGTTGCCGATGTTGAAGACCTGCATGAAGCGTTCCGCGCGCCCGACCCAATTCGGTCGGCTGAGCAGGATACCGGCGGGGATGCCCACAATCAGGGCGGCCAGCATGGAGACTAAAACAAGGATCAGATGAGCTTGCAGGTAAAACAACAAATCGTCGCGGTACAGTTCGATCGTGTTGATGCCGATCCAGTGGACCAGCAGGGCCAGGAGCGCGACGACAACCGCGCCTCCTATCAGCCCTTTGCCATAGCGAATAGCCACAGGCGGACTCCTTTTTTCTTTTGTCGGCGAACACATTTGCGCGTGGCATGCCATTGCTGGCTGTCAGCGGAATGTGGTCGCGAAATGCAGCTCGCCAATACCGTCAAAAGCGGCATGAGTTCGAGCCATAAGCGCTGCCCCGTCAGGCTAACTTGCTGATTTTTCAGCCCCTGATACGAGTGTGTTGGCAGGGGAGTGGACGTCTCCACCTTTTAAAAGGTTCCACACTTGGCCTTATTTAGCCACCCCCAACCGGGCGAATGGTGGTCCGGTGCGCCCGGTTTGCGCTATACTCGCCGCCCTTTTTTGACTCACCTGCCAGGCGATTTCCCATGACCCACCAGGCCGCCGAAGTCGCGAAACGCCGCACTTTCGCCATTATTTCCCACCCCGATGCCGGTAAGACCACCATCACCGAGAAGCTGTTGCTGATGGGCAAGGCGATCGCGGTGGCCGGCACGGTGAAATCCCGCAAATCCGACCGCCATGCCACCTCCGACTGGATGGAAATGGAAAAACAACGGGGTATTTCCATTACCACGTCGGTCATGCAGTTCCCGTATCGCGACCACATGGTCAACCTGCTCGACACCCCAGGCCACGAAGACTTCTCCGAAGACACCTACCGCACCCTCACCGCGGTGGACTCGGCCCTGATGGTTCTCGACGGCGGTAAAGGCGTCGAGCCACGCACCATCGCGCTGATGGACGTGTGCCGCCTGCGTGACACGCCCATCGTCAGCTTCATCAACAAACTCGACCGCGACATTCGCGACCCTATCGAACTGCTGGATGAAATCGAAGCGGTCCTGAAGATCAAGGCCGCGCCGATCACCTGGCCGATTGGTTGCTATCGCGACTTCAAGGGCGTGTACCACCTGGCCGACGACTACATCATTGTCTACACCGCCGGCCACGGCCACGAACGCACCGATGTGAAAATCATCGAGAAACTCGACTCGGATGAAGCCCGCGCTCACCTGGGGGACGAGTACGACCGCTTCGTCGACCAGCTGGAACTGGTGCAGGGCGCCTGCCATGAATTCAACCAGCAGGAATTCCTCGACGGTCAACTGACTCCGGTGTTCTTCGGGACTGCCCTGGGCAACTTCGGTGTCGACCATGTGCTCGACGCCGTTGTGGACTGGGCGCCGAAACCCCTGGCTCGGGTCGCCAACGAACGCACCGTGGAACCGGTGGAGGAGAAGTTCTCGGGCTTCATCTTCAAGATCCAGGCGAACATGGACCCCAAGCACCGTGACCGTATCGCGTTCATGCGCATCTGCTCGGGCAAATACGAAAAAGGCATGAAGATGCGCCACGTGCGCACCGGCAAGGACGTGCGCATCGGCGACGCCCTGACGTTCTTCTCTTCCGAGCGTGAGCAACTGGAAGAGGCGTTTGCCGGCGACATCATCGGCCTGCATAACCACGGCACCATCCAGATCGGTGACACCTTCACCGAGGGCGAAGTGCTGGGCTTCACCGGTATCCCGCACTTCGCCCCGGAACTGTTCCGCCGCGTACGCCTGCGCGACCCGCTCAAGTCCAAGCAACTGCGCCAGGGCTTGCAGCAGTTGGCGGAAGAGGGCGCCACCCAGGTGTTCTTCCCCGAGCGCAGCAACGACATCATCCTCGGCGCCGTCGGTGTGCTGCAGTTCGACGTGGTCGCCAGCCGCCTGAAAGAGGAATACAAGGTCGAATGCTCCTACGAGCCGATCACCGTGTATTCCGCGCGCTGGATCGAGTGCAGCGATAAGAAGAAGCTGGAGGAGTTCTCCAACAAGGCTGTGGAAAACCTGGCAGTGGACGGCGGCGGTCACCTGACCTACCTGGCGCCGACGCGGGTGAACCTGGCGTTGATGGAAGAGCGCTGGCCGGATGTGAAATTCCGCGCGACCCGCGAGCACCATTAAGGTCTGAGCGGTACAGAGAAGGGCGAAGCGATGGTGGCTTCGCCCTTTTTTTGGCGTGAATTTCACCTCAAGAAGCCATACGTTCCCTGGTCAGGTTCAACACTCGAGTTCGGGTGTGGGTTTGGTTTTTCTTGCAAACCACCACAGCGTGGCGGCCCCAAGCAGGGTTGTCAGCACGGCCAGCATCAGGATCACCCGCTGCGTGCCCAAAGGCGCTGCCAGCAAGGCCACCAGTAAACCGGCCAAAGGCTGTGACAGGTTGTTCAGCAACGTCATCACGCCCACGGTCTTGCCGAAGTCTTGAGGTGGAATCACCCGCTGGCGAATCGTACGCATGTAGACGTTGAACATTTTATCGAAGCCAACGATCAGCAAAAAACCGAGCCCATAGCCGACCAAATTCGGGCTCAGGGCGCTGATGAATGCGCCGATGGCAATCAATGAATAGCCAACGCAACCCAATACCCGCAGCGGCAGCTCCACCCGAGCGAGAAAAAACAGGATCAGGATGGTTGTCACGGCACCGGCCGCTTGCAGTCCTGCATAAGCATCCTTGTCGGCGCTGTACTGGCCGATCACCATGGCCGCCGAAGTGGCCAGGGTTACGCCGACGATCAGATTGACGCCGACCGCCAGAACAATGATTTTTTTCAACTGCGCCAAATCACGGATATGCGCGAAAGCGATACGCAAAGGCTGCAGCCAGAGGTCCTGATGCTGCTCGAACACCGGTAGCGTCATACGGCTGAGGCGCTGCCACGCCAGCATGCTCAGGTCTGCCAGCAGGAACAGCCCGGCGACCCAGAGCACCACCCAATGCCAGGCCCACACCTCCAGCATCAGCGCCGCCACCAGGGGGCCGAGGACCAATCCGGTCTGGTCAGCGATCTGAGAGTAGGACAGGGTCTTGGTGTAGCTGTAATGCTCGAAGACAGACGGCATCAGCACTTCGCGAGCCATGATGCCTTGCGTGGTCAGCACCCCGCACACGGCTGACAGCACCACCAACCAGGCGATGCCCCCCACTGCTGCGTAGCACGCCATCGCCAGCACACACAGCAATGCCCGATAGATCTGGCTGATATGCAGGATCCTGATCGGCGAGTACTTGTCGCACAGCGCGCCGCACAACGGAAACGCGAGAAACCGCGGCAGTGATTCAACGAAAAACGCCAGCCCGGCCCACGAGGCGCTGTTGGTGGTCTGGAACACCACCAGCGGAACCATGAACAACAAGATTTGATCCGCCAGCCTCGAGAGAAACAGTGAGGTGAAAAAGGCGAGGTAGTCCTTACGCATAAAGGCCTCGTGTGAGTGAGCGGCGTGGTGTGTCGGTGATAGGAGACATCAGTAGGCCGATCCCGAGCTGTTATTCAAAGTGTGCCGCTCGTCTCCGCGTAGTGGCGGATTGAAGACGCTGACTAGAATCAGGTCCTGTTCCTTTCCGCCGCGCAGGAAATGCCGATCATGCTGATCGAGGACATACAGATCTCCAGGTCGGATTGAAAAGACATTCCCTTGCATGTCTTCGACTTCTCCTTCTCCGGCGATGCAGTAGCACGCCTCCAGATGATTTCGGTAATGCAGCAGCGACTCCGTACCTGCGCGGACAACGGTGTGGCACAGCGTAAAGCCCATAGCGTCGTGTTCAGTGAGCAAACGGTGGCTGGTGCCAGCGCCCCATTCGACGAAATAAGGGGTTTTCTCGACATCGGATTTGTTGCGAACAAACATGTGAAACCTCTCTGGAACAGTCTATTGAAATAAATCAGTCCTTAAGAGCGTCGGCTGCGAGGGAGCGCAGGATGGTATCGCCGAAGGCCAGCATCGTTTCGTTCCAGGCAACGTCTCGGTGCGCGGCCATAGCCTGGATATCACGCCAGTGGCGCTGAAGCGGGTTGCTTGCAACCAAAGACGACGCCCCGAGCCTTTCCACCAGCCGGCGTACAACTTGAACGCACTGTTTCGCCAGATAGGCGCGATCGCGCTTGAGCTGCAACAACTGTTGCGCATCCAGCGCACGGTCATTGACACCTGCGTCATGCAGCTGGGTAATTAGCGAGTCATACAACAGGGAGGCGCTATTTAGCTGCGCAGCCGAGTGCGCCACCTGTTCGGCGATCCGAGGATCGTTTTTCGTTAACGACCCGTTGAACATAGCTACAAACTCGGTAAAGGCACCCTCGGCACATCCCAATAGCGGCCCAATAATCGAGGTGGTGAGGTAAGGAGCGAGCGGCAATCGGTCTATGTAATCGCACGTCATAGCAAGCGGGTCCTGCGCAAATATCTTGTGCAACGCAAACACGCGATCATGGGGCACTAACAACTGATGGGTCAGCACGTCGTGAGAACCCGTTGCTGCCATTGCACAGCTATCCCAACTGTCGAGCCTTTCAACTTCATTGGCGGCGATCAGAACGAGAAAGCGCGGAGTGTGAGCATTATCCGGGTGGTTGAGGCAGGGAGCGTGAAGCATCAACCAGGTGGCGTCCTCGATACCAGAGCTGAAGCGCCACCGTCCGTCAACCCGTACCCCAGCGGACTCAAATGACAGCAAGCTATTGGCACTGCTGGAGGCTGAAGCGAATAGTTGTCGTGGACCGTCGTTGTACAACTGGTCTATGCAACTAGTGGGCAGACGCCTGGCAATTGAGGCGTGACTGCCCACTACCGCCATCACCCAGCCCGTAGAAGCACATGCCCTAGCGGCAATACGCGCGCTTTCCACGAGTGTGAGCCAGTGTCCGGAACTTGTGGCTGGTGCACGTGGTGACAACAGGTCTAACCAACCTTCGGCAAACAGTTCATCGAATGTGCTGCTACTCAAACGCCGAGCGAGTACGGCGGCAGCGGCTCGCTCGCGCCACGTGGGCAGGCATTGAGCTGCCCTCCGACACATTGAGGGTAATGCGTCGTGGTGGAACGGCTGCTCAGAAATATTGAACATTGCCTGGCTCCGTACCACCGTTGTGTGAAGAAACTATGGCGCCAAGACGCGAACCTTCGAAGCAAAAACTCGATGGTTGAACCACTGGCCCCAGAATATTCAGAAATCGCTTCATCTGTTCCGGGTTGTTCGAGGCAACGAATTCACAGAAGTTGCTGCTGTTCCAAAGAAGGTGCACACATGTGAAATGGGCTGACAGGGCGCTCACTAGTTCTTCCAGTGTGACTTGACCTTTTTGCATTTGCTCGAGCATTTGCTGACGTTTCCAGCAGATTTCTTCCTCGCTGAAGTAACGGGTCTTGAATTCCTCGTCTTTGACTCTCTCCCGCCGCAGGTATTCCTTCGGATCGGGGTGGTTGAGTTTTTCTAGGAAAAACACCAGCCCGTCAGGTTTGAGAAATTGCTTGATATGGGCGATTTGGCCATCGCGGTCACGGGTATAGAATTGGAATGCGGCCATCTCATAAATGAAGTCGAAACCCTCGCTGAAACTATCGTATTTAGGGGATTGCAGCAGGGCCGGCGTTACCTTGAATACTGACTGAGGATAGAACCACGATAGCGCTGGTTCGGCATGTTGGTCGAAAGCTATCTGATTGGCCTGGTTCGGCGACGAGGTAAAGCTGCGGATCATGCCCTGAGAATGACCAGCAAGAGCGCGGCCGTTACTGCCATCAAAGGCGTCCACTTCAAACAGATTGAAGGTTTGACCTGTGTTTCTGGTAATGACCTGAGCCAAGCGGGTTAAGGCTACCCCGACCCTGGATAATTCTTCGAGGATGTATGGCACGCTGGCCATGAAGTGGGAGAACAACGGTCCTGCCCCTTCGATCAATCGGTCATGGTAGTCAAGGACATGCGGGTCGTTGATCTCGGACCGAAGGTGACTATCAAGGGACTGCAATGGCACCTGGCTTTTACCTGTCGCCAGGCTGTGGAAGTGTCCGGCGAGTTTCAGCATCGCGCTTTGTTGCAGATCCCGGTCTAGGGCAGCGTCATCCATTGTGTGAAGGGGCGTCTTCATGGCATAGCTCCTACTATCAGATCAGGCCTTTAGCGGTGAACTTGCCCGAATCGGTTTTTGGCAAGGCCTTGAGAAATACACACTGGGTCGGGACCATGTGCCAGTCCAAATGTCTCTTGCAGTAGTCGATGAGCGTCTGTCCGCTGGTATGAACTTGATCGACATCAAGCACGATGCAGGCTCTTGGTACATGTCCTTCCGACTCGTCAGCGACCGGTACCACCAATACCTCGGCGACCGCCGGGTGCGAGGCTAGACATTGCTCAATTTCCCGCGGATTGACGTTCCAGATATTGCGCGCGAACACGTCATCCTTGCGGGCGACGTAGTAGAGATAGCCCTCGACGTCCCGCTTGAACAGATCGCCTGTGCGATAAAGCCGTGAATGACCGAACGCATCATGAACAAAGGCACTGGCATTCGCTTCGGGCATGTTCCAGTACTCAAGCATCAGCCAGTCGCTAGTCACCAGCAGTTCACCAACCTGTCCGGGCTGGTCGATAACCCGGCCCTGTTCGTCCACCAAGTACACACTGACTCCGGGTAAAGGCTTACCTACTGACATCGGACGCTGGTCGATTTCTTCAGGACGCAGGTAGCTCACGCGTTTGCATTCAGTAAGCCCATAGTTGGAAAAGATCCGCGCCTGGGGCAGCGCTTGACGAATTCGCTGGATGTGACGGCTGTGAAGGGCCTGCCCGCTGCTGGAGATATAACGCAAGCTTGGCACACGCGCCTGCCAGTGGGGGCCTGTATTGGTCAGAAGAAAAAACACTGGGGGAAACACATGCATTGCCGTAACTGACTCACGCTCGACGACCGTGAGTACGTCCTCTGCGCTGCCGGCAGGCCGGCTCTCAATGACACTGGTGGCCCCAGCATAAAGCGGCATCATCACGTTGTAGACGCCGTAATCGGATGCCAATGTGGAATAACTGAGGATACGGTCGTCAGGAACGTTTTGCAGGTAAGCTGTGACTTGGCGGCAGGCAGCCAACATGATGCGGTGATTGACTAGTACACCTTTTGGGTTGAAGGTCGAGCCAGAGGTGTAGAAGATCGATGTAGGCCGTTCAGGATCATCGGTCAACGATGGGATAATGACATCCGTTTTATCTTTATATGCGGCGATGGCATCGGCGAGTTGAATGGCCCTAGGCACCGCTATCCGGACTGGGACAGTGAGCAAAACCAGCTCTAGACCTGCCTCGGCAATTAGCCCCGGCAAGTCATCAACGCAGTCAGTAATTAGCACCCGGGCGTCAGAGTGCCTGAGTTGGTGAATTAGTTTGGTGCGACTTAGAGTGTGATGAGTCGCTGCGGTGATCACGCCAGCTTTCAGCATGCCCAGGTAGCCGGCGATCAAATCAATGGAAATTTGCGCATACATACCCACACGGTCGCCGGCGACGATCCCGAGCGTTGACACCGCCGATGCGATGTCGTCCGCCCGCTGTTGCAATTCCTTATATGTAGTTGCTTGCCCGTCCAGAATGATGGCCGGTTTAGTCGGGTATCTATCGGCGTTGTTGGCGATGACCTGATGGAAAAGTTGCATTGTCCAATCTCCATTCACGCAAAACTTTACAAAGTTATTTGCGCTTTCTGGCGCACACGGAGACATAAGTCCCTTGCCATGTATAGGGCTCAATTGGCAAATTTTCTGCTTTGCTCAGTGGCCAACTTTGTCTGTCAAAAAAATGATTGGAAGCAAATATCTCAAAATTACCCAACCAAGCGTCGAAAAAACCTTCGGTGTCTTGGATAGAGAATCCAGCCTCTTTGTCCCAGATGAAAGGTTCCCCAGTCGCCTGAAAAAAGCGAGTCAAGTCTGACAGAAGATCTAAAAAAACATATCCGCCTGGTTTTACTGAGTGGATTATTTTTGGCATTACCCGTTGAAGTTCGTCTTTGCTGAAAAAGTGTAGGACTTCTGAGCAAACAAGCACATCATAGCCTTCCTGTACGGGTGTATAGGTTAATATGTCGGACTGCTGGAATATCAGATTCTTTAACCAAGGATTGAGTTTTCGACTGTGTACAGTACTGTCGACCATATCTACACCACTTAGGCTATAGCCCTTGCGTGCTAAAGCAGTAAGGTTACGACCGTCTCCGCAGCCGAGCTCAAGAGCGCTACCGGGGCCATCGGGAAGGGTCGATAGAAAATGCTTGAACTCATCTCGTGGCTCGCCAAATAAAGTGCCGTTATTGCACGCGCTGTATTCGCGGTCGTACCATTTTTTCAGGACAGAACTATCCACTTTTTTCATGATGTTATTTTCCGGCGGCCTATATCAACACGGATTTCCAAAGTAAACGTGTGGCTTAAATATAATGTTGCGAGCGAGTATGGAGGGTGGTGTAGGCTAGTTGTCGGGTTTAATTAAATAGTGTTTTGTCGTTTAGGGGTGTTGTTCATATATACAATAGTCAAGGAGCGGTTCGAAAAACAAGCGCTCATGTTGTTTTTTTTTGTTTTTCGGAAAGCTCCTTCAGACCGGTCTTTTTTTTGGTGGGTTGTTTCGTTTTTTTTAAATTATATAACACTAAGTAGTGAGCTTTCTCGGCTTTCTGGCAGATTCAGGTACGCGTTAATGGAAAGTCACCGTCCCCGTCATCTAGAAAAAAGCAGAACGAAGTCAACTATGGCAATTGGGTAACCCCAATCCCAGCCTGCACAGAAGGAAGACTGCGAGCCCTACGACGACACCCGAAGCCTGACGTAAACCCGAACCGTTGATGCCGGCCAATCCTGAGGCTACCTGTCGGATCTGACAGTAGACGCTCGTTCAGTTGGCTTTTTACTATCCAAGACGTGGTTATCGCATTGCTGACGGGAGATCGCCATGGCGACGGGACATTTGAGTGGTTGGTTGGCAGAGGACGAATTCGAAGCGACGGTGTTGACGTTAACGGCTGATGCTGACAGCGAGGATTTTGTGATTCAGGCCAAGTGGACGACAGATAACAGCGCAAGAGAATTGACGTTTTACATTCCCGAGCGCTATCCGGACGGCGAAGTCTATCTCCATGGTTCGCTGGCCGGGGCCTATTACGAGTTCGCCGGGAAGAGTTTCGAGTGGGAGAGCGGCTCCATCACTCGCAAAACGGTGGATTTCTCTTCGCCTGACCCCGATCAATGGCGCGCAGTGATTGATTTCAACTTCAAAGTCACTGTTGAGGGAGCGGCGATTTGGATAAAGGGCAAGGGTGAACTCAAGGGGGCCTCGCCCTGGGGCAAAACCCTGCGGCAACGCTTTACTAAAAAGAAACCCCTCCCGCCAGGCTGATGCGCAACCTGACGGGAAGGGCTGTAGAACACTGTAAAACTTCCCTGTAATGCCCGTAGCAGCTGTCGAGCTTTAGCGAGGCAGCTGCTACGGGGCGGGGTGTCAGGCCACGAACTGCTCCGCGTAGTGGCAAGCCACCTGACGGTTATCCAGCGCCCGCAGTTGCGGCTCCTCGGTGCTGCAGCGTGCCGTCGCGTACGGGCAGCGTTTGTGGAACGCACAGCCGGGCGGCGGGTTCAGGGGGTTGGGCAACTCGCCGACGATTTTTATCTTCGGTTTGTTCGGGTCCGGGTGAATGGTCGGCGTCGCCGACAGCAACGCCTGGGTGTAGGGGTGCAGCGGGCGGGCGTAGATGTCTTGCTTGGGGCCCACTTCCACCGGGCGGCCGAGGTACATCACCATCACGTCGTCGGCAACGTGCTGCACCACCGCCAGGTTGTGGGAGATGAACACGTAGGCTGTGTTGAATTCCTGCTGCAAATCCATGAACAGGTTGAGTACCTGGGCCTGGATCGACACGTCCAGCGCCGAGGTCGGTTCGTCCGCCACCAGCACTTTCGGTTGCAGCATCATGGCGCGGGCCAGGGCGATACGCTGGCGCTGTCCCCCGGAGAACATGTGCGGGTAGCGCTGATAGTGCTCGGGGCGCAGGCCCACCTGTTTCATCATCGCCTGCACTTTCTCGCGGCGTTCGGCGGCGGACAGGTTGGTGTTGATCAGCAGCGGTTCGCCCAACTGATCGCCGACCTTCTGGCGCGGGTTCAACGAGGCATACGGGCTCTGGAACACCATCTGCACGTCTTTGCGCAATTGCTTGCGCTGGGCCTTGTCGGCACCGGCGACTTCCTGGCCGGCGATTTTCAGTGAGCCCGACGACGGTTCTTCAATCAGCGTCAGCGCACGGGCCAGGGTGGATTTGCCGCAACCCGACTCGCCCACCACGGCGAGGGTCTTGCCGGCTTCCAGTTCAAATGACACACCATTAAGCGCGCGTACCAGCGCATGGCCCTTGAACAGGCCACGGGACACTTCGTAGTGACGGGTCAGGTCGCGGGCGGTAAGAACGACGGCCATTACGCCACCTCCTGGTTCAAGGGGTAGAAGCAGCGCGCAAGGCTGTTGGATTTAGGGTCGAGACCCGGACGGCTCTGACGGCAGTTTTCCTGCACATACGGGCAACGCGGCGACAGCAGGCAGCCTTGCGGGCGGTCATAACGGCCGGGCACGATGCCGGGCAACGTGGCCAGGCGCGTGGCGCCCAGGCTGTGCTCCGGAATCGCCTTGAGCAACGCTTCGCTGTAGGGGTGCGCCGGAATGTCGAACAGCTGCGGCACCTGGCCGACTTCCACGGCTTGGCCGGCGTACATCACGCACACGCGCTGGGCGGTTTCCGCGACGACGGCAAGGTCATGGGTGATCAGCACCAGGCCCATGTTCTGCTCTTTTTGCAGGGCCAGCAGCAGGTCCATGATCTGCGCTTGAATCGTCACGTCCAACGCGGTGGTCGGTTCATCGGCGATCAGCAGTTTCGGCTCGCCGGCGATGGCCATGGCGATTGCCACGCGCTGGCTCATACCGCCGGACAGTTGGTGCGGGTAGGCGTCCATACGGCTGGCGGCGCCCGGGATCTCGACTTTTTCCAACAGTTCGATGGCGCGCTTGCGCGCTTGCTTGCCGGACATTTTCAGGTGCAGGCGCAGCACTTCTTCAATCTGGAACCCCACGGTGTAGCTGGGGTTCAGCGCGGTCATCGGGTCCTGGAACACCATTGCCAGGTCTTTGCCGACAATCTGGCGACGCTGGCGGTTGCTCAGCTTGAGCATGTCCTTGCCGTCGAAGGTCAGCGCGTCGGCGGTGACGATGCCGGGGTGCTCGATCAGGCCCATCAGCGCCATCATGGTCACGGACTTACCCGAACCCGACTCGCCAACGATGGCCAGGACTTCGCCTTTGTCGACAGAAATGTCGAGGCCATCGACCACCGGCACGGCGGTCTTGTCGCCGAAGCGCACATTGAGATTCTTGATTTCTAACAGTGACATGGGAATCTCCTCAGGCGGCGTTCTTGAGTTTCGGGTCCAGCGCATCGCGCAGGCCGTCACCCATCAAGTTGATTGCCAGCACGCTGAGCAAAATGGTCAGACCCGGCAGGCTCACAACCCACCAGGCGCGTTCGATGTAGTCACGGGCCGAAGCCAGCATGGTGCCCCACTCAGGCGTTGGCGGTTGTACGCCAAGGCCAAGGAAGCCCAGCGCCGCGGCGTCGAGGATCGCCGAGGAGAAGCTCAGGGTCGCCTGTACGATCAGCGGCGCCATGCAGTTGGGCAGCACGGTGACGAACATCAGGCGCGGCAGGCCGGCACCGGCCAGGCGTGCGGCGGTCACGTAGTCGCGGTTCAGTTCGCCCATCACTGCGGCACGGGTCAGGCGCACATAGGACGGCAGCGACACGATCGCAATGGCGATCACGGTGTTGATCAGGCCAGGGCCGAGGATCGCGACAATGGCAACGGCCAGCAGCAGCGACGGCAGGGCCAGCATGATGTCCATCAGACGCATGATGGTCGGGCCGAGCAAGCGCGGGAAGAACCCGGCGAACAGGCCCAGCAGGATGCCCGGGATCAGCGACATCACCACCGACGACAAACCGATCAGCAACGACAGGCGCGAACCCTGAATCAGGCGCGAGAGCAGGTCACGGCCCAGTTCGTCGGTGCCAAGCAGGAACTGGATCTGCCCGCCTTCGAGCCACGACGGCGGCGTGAGCAGGAAGTCGCGGTATTGCTCGCTGGGGTTATGCGGCGCCACCCAGGGCGCAAAGATCGCGCAGAACACGATCAGCAACATGAACAGCAGGCCGGCAACCGCGCCTTTGTTCTTGGAGAAGGCTTGCCAGAATTCTTTGTACGGGGACGGGTACAGCAGGCTTTGATCGACTGCCGACGCTTGTGTAGGTGTGGTCATGGTCATGATCTCAGCGCTGGTGACGGATGCGTGGGTTGGCGAAGCCGTAGAGGATATCCACCACGAAGTTCACCAGGATCACCAGGCAGGCGATCAGCAGAATGCCGTTTTGCACCACCGGGTAGTCCCGCGCGCCAATGGCTTCGATCAGCCATTTGCCGATGCCGGGCCACGAGAAGATGGTTTCGGTGAGTACCGCACCGGCCAACAGGGTGCCGACTTGCAGACCGACCACGGTGAGCACCGGGATCAGCGCGTTGCGCAGGCCGTGTACGAACACCACGCGGGCCGGCGACAGGCCCTTGGCCTTGGCGGTACGGATGTAGTCTTCGCGCAGCACTTCGAGCATCGATGAACGGGTCATCCGCGCGATCACGGCCAGCGGGATGGTGCCGAGCACGATGGCCGGCAGGATCAGGTGGTGCAGCGCGTCCCAGAATGCGTCCGGCTCGTCAGCCAGCAGCGTGTCGATGAGCATGAAGCCGGTGCGCGGCTCGATGTCGTAGAGCAGGTCGATACGCCCGGAAACAGGGGTCCAGCCCAGGCTTACCGAGAAGAACATGATCAGGATCAGGCCCCACCAGAAGATCGGCATCGAATAACCCGCCAGGGAGATGCCCATCACCCCATGGTCGAACAGGGATCCTCGCTTCAAGGCCGCGATCACCCCGGCCAACAGGCCCAGGATACCGGCGAACAACAGGGCGGCCATGGACAGTTCCAGGGTCGCGGGGAAGAGGGCGGTGAACTCGGTCCACACGCTGGTGCGGGTGCGCAGCGATTCGCCAAGGTCGCCCTGGGCGAGCTTGCCGACATAGTCCAGGTACTGCGCATACAACGGCTTGTTAAGGCCAAGGCGTTCCATTGCCTGTGCGTGCATCTCGGGGTCGACGCGCCGCTCGCCCATCATGACTTCGACGGGATCGCCAGGGATCATGCGTATCAACGCAAACGTGAGCAACGTGATGCCGAAAAACGTGGGGATCAATAACCCCAGTCGGCGGGCAATAAAACTAAACATCTTGGTGTGTACCTCAATCAGCCGGTTAGGCAGGTCCGGCACCGTCCTGGTGGACGGTGCCGAGCGTTTCTCTTATTTACTTCACCTGGGTAGTGGCGAAGTTATTTGTACCCAGAGGGCTTTGGGTAAAGCCTTCTACGTTTTTGCGCATGGCAGTGAACAGTTTCGGGTAAGCCATGGGAAGCCATGGTTGGTCCTTGTCGAAAACGTCCTGTGCTTGTTCATAGAGTGCAGCGCGCTGGGCGGGTTCAGCGATGGCGCGCGCCTTGTCGATCAAGTCTTGAAACTCTTTGTTACACCAGCGTGCGTAGTTTTCGCCGTTTTTCGCAGCATCGCAACTCAGGTTTGGCGTAAGGAAATTGTCCGGGTCGCCGTTATCACCTACCCAGCCAGCCGAAACCATGTCGTGCTCGCCGTTTTTAGCACGCTTGAGCATCTCGCCCCATTCCATGACTTTGATATTGACCTTCAGGCCGATCTGCGCCAAATCCGCCTGCATGCGCTGAGCGCCAAGCATCGGGTTAGGATTGGTCGGGCCGCCGCCGTTACGGGTGAACAGGGTGAACTCGGTGCCTTCCGGCACGCCGGCTTCCTTGAGCAGGGCACGAGCCTTGTCCAGGTCGCGTGGCGGGTTCTTCAGCTTGTCGCTGAAGCCCAGCAGGGTCGGCGGATAAGGGCCGGTACCCACCACCGCATTGCCTTTGCCGAACAGGGCTTCGGTATAGCCGGCCTTGTCGAACGCGATGTTGATCGCGTGACGTACCCGTGCATCGCTCATGTATTTGTGGGTGGTGTTTAGCGCGGTGTAACTGGTGGTCATCGCGGCCAGTTCATCGACTTTCAGGTTGGGGTCTTTCTTGATGCTTGGAATGTCATCCGGCTTGGGAAACAACGCAATCTGACATTCGTTGGCCTTGAGCTTCTGCAGGCGCACGTTGTTATCGGTGCTGATCGCCAGGATCAGCGGGTCTACTGCCGGCTTGCCGCGAAAGTAGTCGGGGTTGGCCTTGAACCGCGCCTGGGCGTCTTTCTGATAACGGGTGAAGATGAACGGGCCAGTACCGATGGGCTTGGCGTTGAGGTCTTCGGTCTTGCCGGATTTGAGCAACTGGTCGGCGTATTCCTTCGAATGGATTGAAGAGAATGCCATTCCCAGGTCGGCCAGGAACGGTGCTTCAGGGCGGGTCAGGGTAAAGACGACGGTGTGATCGTCGGTCTTCTCCACGCTCTTGAGCAGTTCCTTGAAGCCCATGCTTTCAAAGTACGGATAGCCCACGAGGGACTTGTCGTGCCACGGGTGTTTCGGGTCCAGCTGGCGCTGGAAGCTCCACAGCACGTCGTCGGCATTCAGGTTACGCGTGGGTTTGAAATAGTCGGTGGTGTGGAACTTGATGTCATCGCGCAGATGGAAGGTGTAGGTCAGCCCATCAGCGCTGATTTGCGGCAGATCCTTGGCCAAGGCCGGTACCACTTCGGTGGTGCCGGGCTTGAAGTCGACCAGGCGGTTGAACATGGTTTCTGCAGCGGCGTCGGCGGTGACGGCGGTGGTGTACAGCACCGGGTCAAAACCTTCCGGGCTGGCTTCGGTGCAGACCACCAGCGGTTTGGCCGATACGCCGATAGCGACGCTTAACAGCGCAGCGGTAACGGCAGCTTGTAGCGGGAGCATTTTCATTCATAGCCCTCTGCAATCGATGGGACCAGACAAACGTAGACGGCGGGCTCGTCCTGAGCCCGCCGTTTACCTGGTGCTAGTTAAAGAATGTTGAATGGGACGGTGGTGACCAGACGGAACTCTTTGATGTTGCCGTCAGCCTGTTGAGCGCTGCCACGGTGTTCGACGTAAGTCGCACGAATCGCGGTGGCCTTGAGTGGCCCGCTCTGCACGGCGTAAGCCGCGCCTACACCGTATTCCTGGTGTTTCTCGCCATCCATCAAGCGCAAGTCGCTACGTGACTTGCCAGCTTCGCCATAGGCGGTGCCGTTGTAGTGAGTACCGTCGATGCCCCAGCCGCGTGCCGAGTAGACGTTGAACTTCAGGCCAGGCACGCCGTATTCGGCCATGTTGATGGCGTAGGCCACCTGGAAGGACTTCTCGTTCGGGCTGTTGAAGTCGGACGTCAGGGAGTTGGCCAGGTAGATGCCGTTGGTTTCGTGCAGGTAGTCGAAGTACTCGTCACCATTCACTTCCTGATACGCGAAGGTCAGGGTGTGAGCCTGGTGAGTCAGTCCCAGGGACAACGAGTAGGTATCGTTGTCGATGTTGCCCATCTTCTTGCTGCCGGTGTCGGTGGTCTTGTAGTAGTTCAGGCCGGTGGTCAGTGCCAGGGTCTGTGCATCACCCAATTCGTGGGTGGCACCGAAGTAGTACTGGTTCCAGAAGTCTTCGACGTTAGCCGCGAATACGCTGGTTTTCAGGCTCTTGAACGGCTGGTAGTTGAAGCCCAGTGTTTTGACCTTGTCGGTTTTCTGGCCATTGCCGTATTCGGAGACGAATTTCGTCAGACTTTGCTCGGTCCGTGGCGAAACGCGATCGAAGATACCGCCCTGGAACGACAGGTTGCTGAACTCTTCGCTGTTGAAGCTCACACCTTCGAAGCTCGATGGCAGAGCACGGTTGCCGATGGTGTCGACGATGCCGCTGCTGAAGTTCTGGCGACCGGCGGTCAGAGTGGTGTTGGACACGCGGAACTGCATGTTGGCCAGGCCCAGTTTGCTCCACTGGTCTACGGCGTTGCCATCCGAGTCGGCCAGTGTGCGGTTGGAGCCGCCCTTGATGTCACGCTTGCTACGATCCAGAACCAGGGCGTTGTACACCGCCAGTTCGGTCTTGACGCCTACAGTGCCCTGGGTGAAACCCGAGCTGGCGTTGATGATGGTGCCCTGTACCCAGTTGGTGCGGTTACGGTCGGTTTCAGTTTTACCGTGTTTTGTGTAGGAAAAGGTGCCGCCACGGTATTTGCTTTCGTGGGAGTACCAGTTACGCGTGGTGCCGCCCAGGCTGAAATCTTCGATAAAGCCCTTGGCCTCGCTTTGGGCGCTGGCGCCGGCCAGTGTGGTCGGAACGAAGTCCTGGCTGACGGGCTCAGCATAGGCGGTAGCCGTGATGCTGCTGATGGCCAGGGCCAGAAGCGCTTTGCTGCTCAGTTTCATGGGTGGAGCTCCTTTGGTTCTCTTTTTTATGCCGGTCTTTTTAGGTGAACCGGCTATTGGGTGTGTAACTCGTTCAAGCTGTTGCAAACGTTTGCTGTAAGAAAAATCCTAATAAAAGCCTGCGCGTTTGCAGCAAGGCGGTTAAGCCTTGCTCAATCCGGTTATTTTCTTATGGGTTGATACTGACGCCCGAGAACACGTTGCGGCCGAAGGGGCTGACTTTGAACCCTTCGACTTTGGCGCTTAACGGTTGGTTGACCGTCGAGTGGGCGACAGGCGTGATTGGCACTTGCTGTTTGAGCAATTGCTGCGCCTGTTTGTAGAGAACAGTCCGTTGTTCGCGGTCGGTGACGACCTTGGCTTGCTTGATCAGCTTGTCGTACGCCGGGTCACACCACATGGAGTAGTTGTTCCCGCCGATGGCGTCGCAGCTGTAGAGGGTGCCCAGCCAGTTGTCCGGATCACCATTGTCGCCGGTCCAACCGATCAGGCTGATGTCGTGCTCACCGTTCTTGGTGCGCTTGATGTACTCGCCCCACTCGTAGCTGACGATCTTCACTTTCAGGCCGATTTTGGCCCAATCGTTCTGCAGCATCTCGGCCATCAGCTTGGCGTTGGGGTTGTAGGGGCGTTGTACCGGCATCGCCCACAGGGTGATTTCGGTGCCTTCCTTCACGCCGGCGGCCTTGAGCAGTTCCTTGGCTTTTTCCGGGTTGTAGGCCGCGTCCTTGATGGTGTCGTCGTAGGACCACTGGGTCGGCGGCATGGCGTTGACCGCCAGTTGCCCCGCGCCCTGGTACACGGCATTGAGGATGCTTTGCTTGTTCACCGCCATGTCCAGCGCCTGGCGCACTTCGAGTTGGTCGAAAGGCTTGTGGCGCACGTTGTAGGCGATGTAGCCAAGGTTGAAGCCGGGCTTGGTCAGCAGTTGCAGCTTCGGGTCGGCCTTGAGCGCGTCGATGTCAGCCGGGCGCGGATGCAGGGTGATCTGGCATTCGCCGGCCTTGAGTTTCTGCACGCGCACCGACGCGTCGGTGTTGATGGCGAAGATCAACTGATCGAGCTGGACTCGGCTCGGGTCCCAGTACTGTTTGTTGCCCGCATAACGGATCTGCGAGTCTTTCTGGTAGCGCTGGAACACGAACGGCCCCGTGCCGATCGGCTTCTGGTTGATGTCGCTGGGCTTGCCGTCCTTGAGCAACTGTTCGGCATATTCAGCCGACAGGATCGATGCAAAGCTCATGGCGATGTTCTGCACGAACGCGGCGTCCACCGTGTTGAGGGTCATCACCACGGTGGACGGGCCGGTCTTCTCGACCTTGGCGATGTTCTTGTTCAGGCTCATCCCGTTGAAGTACGGAAACTCGGTGGGGTAGGCCTTACGAAACGGATGGTCGGGGTCCAGCATGCGGTTGAAGGTGAACAGCACGTCGTCGGCATTGAAGTCCCGCGTCGGCTTGAATTCCTTGTTGCTGTGGAACTTCACTCCTTCACGCAGGTGGAAGGTGTAGGTCAGGCCGTCGTCGGAGATATCCCACTTGGTCGCCAAGCCAGGCACCACATTGGTCGCGCCCTTTTCAAACTCAACCAGGCGGTTGTACAGCGGCTCGGCTGCGTCGTTATCGGTGGCGGTGGTGTATTGCGCGGTATCAAAGCCCGCCGGGCTGCCTTCAGAGCAGAACACCAGGCTCTTCTTGTCGGCGGCCTGGCCCAGGGTGGCCACGGCCAGCAGGCTGGTGCCAAAAATAGCGGATAGAACGGAGGTATGGCGCATGACGATCCCGATCCTTGTTTGTAGTTGTCATCAGTGAGCAATCACCCTGCCTTTCGGACAGGGCGACATCACTGATCCCACGCACGGCAAGTGCCTTTCCTAAGTTGGCTCCTCTGCTGTCCTACAACGTTAGGAGTCGTGGACTTCGCAGTAAATGCGCCAAAATGGATTGAGCTTGTAGGCAACGGGACCGTTTATCGCAGTTCGTTGCTGTAAGAAGCATCGCTTGCGAATGTGGTCCGTTTCCTAGGGTCAAGCGAATGCAATAACGGCGACGTTTATGAAACGTCGCCGCCAATGATCCTTACTTGCCGCTAACGCTGACGCCGTAGAAAGAATTCAAGCCAAACGGGCTGATCTTGAAGTCCTGCACGGTGTTACGCATGGGTTGATACACCGTCGAGTGCGCGATAGGTGTCATCGGGACTGCATCTTTGAGGATATGTTGCGCCTGCTTGTACAGCTCGGTGCGTTTGGCGACATCCGACGTAGCCTTGGCTTCCTTCACGATGCCGTCGAATTTTTTGTCGCACCATTTGGAGAAGTTGTTACCGGCCAGCGAGTCGCAGCCGAACAGCACGTTCAGCCAGTTGTCCGGGTCACCATTGTCGCCGCTCCAGCCAATGATCATGGCCTGGTTTTCGCCGCCTTTGGAGCGCTTGATGTACTCGCCCCATTCGTAGCTGGTGATCTTGACCTTGAGGCCGATCTTGGACCAGTCGTTCTGCAGCATTTCAGCCATCAGCTTGGCGTTCGGGTTGTACGGACGCTGAACCGGCATGGCCCACAGCACGATCTCGGTGCCTTCCTTGACGCCGGCTTCCTTGAGCAGCGCCTTGGCTTTTTCAGGGTCGTACTTGGCGTCCTTGATGGTGGTGTCATAGGACCATTGGGTCGGTGGCATGGCATTGACGGCCAGTTGGCCCGCGCCCTGGTACACGGAGTCGATGATCTGCTGCTTGTTCACCGACATGTCCAGCGCCTGGCGTACGCGCAGGTCCGCCAGTGGGTTTGGCTGGTCGCTGCCCTTGATCTTGTCCATGACGTTGTAGGCAACGTAGCCCAGGTTGAAACCGGCCTGGTTCGGCAGTTTCAGGTCCTTGTCCTCACCCAGCGCCTTCAGGTCGGCCGGACGTGGGAACAGGGTGATCTGGCATTCGTTTTTCTTGAGCTTCTGGATGCGCACCGACGGGTCCGTGGTGATGGCGAAGATCAGGTTGTCGATCTTCACGTCTTCAGGCTTCCAGTAGTCCTTGTTGCCGGTGTAACGAATATTGGAGTCTTTCTGGTAGCTCTTGAACACGAACGGGCCGGTGCCGATCGGCTTCTGGTTGATGTCCTGCGGCGTGCCGTTTTTCAGAAGCTGGGCGGCATATTCGGCCGACTGGATCGACGCGAAGCTCATGGCCAGGTTCTGGATGAACGCGGCGTCCACGGTGCCAAGGGTGAACTTGACGGTGTGGGCATCGACTTTCTCGATGTTCTTGATGTTGGTGTCCATCCCCATGTCCGTGAAGTACGGGAACTCGGTGGGGTAGGCCTTACGGAATGGATCGTCTTTGTTGATCATTCGGTTGAAGGTGAACAGCACGTCGTCAGCCGAGAATTCACGAGTCGGCTTGAAATACGGGGTGGTGTGGAACTTGACGCCTTCGCGCAGATGGAAGGTGTACGTCAGGCCATCCGGGGACACGTCCCAGCGGGTGGCCAGGCCAGGAACCACGGCGGTGCCGCCACGTTCGAACTGGCTCAGGCGGTTGAACATGGTTTCGGCCGAGGCATCGAAGTCTGTTCCGGTGGTGTACTGGCCTGGATCAAAACCGGCCGGGCTCCCTTCGGAGCAGAACACCAGGTTAGTTGCCGCGTGGGCAAAAGGGGCCGCGGCCAAAAGGCCCGCGCTCACTAATAACGGAAGGACTGCGTGTTTAAGCATGTTGGCCTCATGATTTGTTGTCATTTTTGGTGGTGAGGGCGACCTCGTGAGTCGGCCTGCGGATACTTATGCAGGCGCCATACCCATTGCAAGATGCTGAACCGCTGCAAGGCTCAAAGAGTGGTACGAACGTACAGGAATGTCGCAATTATGAAACTTTCGACATATTTACGTATATTTTGAGGGTTTTTTAGGTGCAAAGGTCGCACCAAAGCGGCCCAGCCGAGGCGTCTGGCGCACTCGGTTGGGGCGTTCTTGTTACTTCTCCAGACTCACACCATAGAACGGCGTCAGTCCGAAGGGGCTGATTTTGAAATCTTGTACTTCTTTTCGTAACGGCTGGAAAACCGTCGAGTTCGCAATAGGCGTTATAGGCACTTGTTCCTTAAGGATTTTTTGCGCCTGTTGATACCACTTGATGCGCTGCTCGCGGTCGCTGCTGAGCTTGGCCTGCTGCACCAGTGTGTCGTAGGCCGGGTTACACCATTTGGCGTAGTTGCTGCCCTTGACCGCGGCACAACTGTAGAGCACGCCGAGCCAGTTATCCGGGTCGCCGTTGTCGCCGGTCCAGCCGTAAATCATGGCGTCATGCTCGCCGTTTTTGGCGCGCTTGATGTATTCGCCCCACTCATAGCTGACGATGTTGGCCTTGATGCCAATCTTTTCCCAGTCCTGCTGGATCATCTGCGCCGACATGCGCGCATTCGGGTTGGACGCGCGTTGTACGGTCATTGCCCACAGGTTGATGGTGGTTCCCGGTGCAACCCCTGCTTCTTTTAGTAGCGCCCTGGCCTTGGTCGGGTCGTGGGGCGCGTCCTTGATGCTGGGGTCATAAGACCACTGCGCCGGTGGCAGGGCGTTCTGCGCCAATTGTCCGGCGCCTTGGTATACCGCCTTGATAATCGCCGGTTTATCGATGGCCATGTCCAGGGCCTGGCGCACCTTGAGCTGGTCCAGCGGCGGGTGGGTCACGTTGTAGGCCAAAAAGCCCAGGTTGAAGCCGGCTTGTTGCAGCACGCGCAGGTTGGGGTCCTGTTTCATCACCTCGATGTCGGCCGGGCGTGGATAACCGCTGACCTGGCACTCGCCAGCCTTGAGTTTTTGCAGGCGCGAGGCGGCGTCCGGGGTGATGGCGAACACCAGGTTGTCGAGTTTCACATCCTCGGGTTTCCAATACTGTTTATTGGCGACGTAGCGAATCTGCGAATCCTTCTGGTAGCGCTTGAACACGAAGGGTCCGGTGCCCACCGGCTTCTGGTTGATGTCTTCGGCTTTACCCTGCTGCAGTAACTGGGCGGCGTATTCGGCGGACTGTACCGAAGCGAAGCTCATGGCCAGGTTTTGCACGAACGAGGCATCCACGTTGTTGAGGTTGAAGCGCACGCTGTGCTCGTCGAGTTTTTCGACGCTCTTGATCGTAGTGTTCAGGCCCATGTCGGTGAAGTAGGGCGACTCGGACGGGTAGGCCTTGCGAAACGGGCTTTGAGCATCGAGCAGGCGATTGAAGGTGAACAGCACATCATCGGCGTTGAAGTCGCGCGTGGGGGTGAAGAAGTCGGTGGTATGAAACTTGACGCCTTCGCGCAGGTGGAAGGTATACGTCAGGCCGTCCTTGGACACCTCCCAGCGTGTCGCCAGGCCAGGCTCGACCTCGGTGCCGCCGCGCTTGAACTGAGTCAGGCGGTTGAACACGGTTTCGGCGGAGGCATCGAAGTCGGTGCCGCTGGTGTACTGGCTGGGGTCGAAGCCGGCGGGGCTGGCTTCGGAGCAGTAGACCAGGGTACTCGCCGCCTGGGCGATCGGCATGAAAGCCAACAGGCCGGCAGCGAGGATGAGCGGTTTTAAGGCGATTCTTTCCATAAAGACCCCTGAAGTGGCAGGCATGTATAAAGCTGCCCAAACGAAAACGGCGGTACCCGAGGGTACCGCCGTTCAGTGGCGTCAGGTAGGGCTTATTGAGTTGCCGGCTCTTGGTCCACTACGACAGACAGCTCTATCTGGGTAGGTGCCTGTTTGTCGATGACATAGACCTGTTCGCCGTCGCTGTTGATGTCATTGCTGGGAGAGATCGTGAACGTGCGCTTGGTGGTGATCAGCGCACCCGGTACCCGTTGGACATCCTGGTCTGGATTGGCAATGGGGTTTTTCGAGGTGAAGTGCACCTGCGCCTGTTGCGTCACCTTGTCGTATTCAATGGTGATCTGCGTATCTCCACCGGTCAGATAGTAACCATCCCTGAGACCGGAATCCGGCTGATTCATGTGCGTGGTGCCTTCGGCCAGGGAGCCTTGGTGGGCAACTTCGGAGATACGCGCCCGCAACACCGGATCGGGGATCAGCGTCTCCAGTTGTTGGAGCCTGTCTCGCTTGAGGCCCTCTTCGGTCGTTGCAGAGCTGCTCAGTTCAGTCTGAGTCACCCGGCCATTTTCCTTGGTGACCACGGTATATCGCAGGCGGTGGATGTCTTTGGTGAAACTGTCGGAGTATTCGCCATTGGCCAAAGGTGTCGTGCGCGCCGTTTCTGCGGGCGCGACGGCGAACGGTTTGTCCTCCAGCGTCCAGGACACGCCGAGTTTTCTTTTGACCACGCCACTCTCTTCAAAGAATGCACTGGAGGATTCATAGCGAATGCGATCATCCATCAGCAGGTAGTCATCAAATTTTTCAGCCGCCTGGATTTTGCTGCCGTCCAGTTCGAGAAACGTGTCCGAAAACTTGCCGGGTGTCTTGAGTTCGTTGCTGGGGGTCGGCGAAGGCTTGCGTTGCCAAGGCCATGTGCGTGCGCCGCCTGGACCGATACCGCGTACCCATTCGCCGTCCGCGCCGGCATGCACCGTCATCACCGGTTTGCGGGTCACGGGGTCAATGATCTGTACGTAATCGTGACTCAGTTTGAAGTCGCTCTTGATTTCGTACACCTTGAGAACGCCTGTTGCATCCTTGTACTGGATATACCAGTGATCGATCTGGGCACTGTCTTTAAGTTGATGGATACCTTTGGCATTGCGCGTGGCACGCTCAAGAACGGTTTCGCCATCGGGCACGGCATAGGCACTGATGTCGGCGGTTCGTGAAGGTTGAAGGCGGTTTGCGATGGGCTCACCGACCGGCTTGGCCGGTTCAGGTGCGACAGGTGTTGTATTTTCCTCAGCCAGCTCTGAGGTTTCCAGGTATTCGCCGGCGGCGGCTTCCCCCGTCTCGACCCCGTTGAGGGCCCGGGTTGCGCCACCGGCCACTACCGGCAGCGCATTGAGCACGCCGAACACAATATGGTCTGCGCCGCCTGGCTTGCCATGCTTGAGGTCGTCGGCACCGATTCCAACTTCGGCGGCGCCTGCCGCGACGTAAAACACCTCCAGTGCCACCGCGACTTCAGGCATGACCAGGGCAAGCGGCGTCATCAGCAGGGCTATCTTGGTGGTGGTTTCCAGGACTTCAAGGATCGTGGCCTTGGTGACATCGCCGTCGGTGGTGATCTCTGTTTCGGCGTCGACGTAGGAGCGTGCCTTTTGCCGCTGGGTCATGACCTTGAACGGGTCGTCGGACAAGGGTTCGGTGGTGATGAACGTTTGTGGGTCGAATTCATTCAGGCGCTCAAGCGGGCCGGCGTCGTCGGCGTCTTTCCTCGACCATCCTCCCAGGCCGGTCAACGTCTGGTTCACGCCGTCGGAGAAGTATCGATTGGCTTGGTCGCGCAGCGGAAAGTGCATCGACAGTGCTTCACGCTTGACGGGGTCCGCGGCTTGCTCGGCCAACCAGTTCTTCATCTGCGCCGGGCTGTCAAAGCTGTGGATCGGTGACGAGTTGCCCGGGATATACAGCAGCGTGGAGTTGATCGTTTTACCGTCAGCGGCGGTCCTGGATTTTTTGTCGGTGATGTAGAGCAGGTCCGTGGACTGGAAACCATTGATCTTGAGCAACCCGACCTCCACGCTGGGGTCTTTCACGCGCGAGCTCTTCAAATCGTCCAGGGTCAAGCTCGACCAGGTGGTGTCCAGCGGTACGCCCGCGGCCCGCATCACCAGGTTGGTATTGTGCTCGTTCAGGCTGTCATTGTTGAATTGAGCCAGGGCGGCGCCGATAAACGAGGCCTTGCTCGTTTGCGCGTATTTTTGTTCATGCGCAGGCCAGAACGTGTTCAGGAAATCTACATACGGTTTACTCCGGTCGGTGTTCCATACAATGTCCCGGAACTGTGCAGGCGTTTCGGGTAGCAATGTCCTCTGGTTGTAAAGCTGCGGCATATCCGGGTCTGTACCGGTAAAGATGCCCTCGTAAGTCTTTTTTGCATGCACTTGCATGTCGATGCTATCAATCAGTGCTGGCAGCGGAGCCAGCGGTGCAAAGCGGTTCAGCCAGGTATGCAGGGTCGAGCGGTTTTTTTCGGCCGCCGTCTGATGTTCATCGGTTTTATTGGCGCGTTGTACGTTGTGAAGCGCGGCTTGGGTCAGTGAGATTTTATTGAGAACTTTGCCGTCCGCGGGTTTTGGTTTCTTGGGGTCGTAGTTCAAGGTGGTGATAAATGTATTGTCTGGATCAATGTCCTTGCCCCAGCGTTTTTTCAATTCGGCACGGATAATGTCCGAGGTGCTTTGGGTGGGTGTTTTGAAACCTTGGGTTGAGGCCGCGATAAATTTATCAACGGCCGGGTTATGCGGGAGCCCTGGAATGAGCGTCTGATGATGATTCCGTCGTTTTGGAGACTTTTGTCGGGAGACCGGATGGCGGTATGTCGTGGTTGTTTCGGCAGGGCTTGTGTCGTTGATGGCAGGTTTCGGTGGGGTGCTGGTTGAAGAAAAATTACGCGTGGGTGTAGTTGTGAGCATTGGATAGTTACCTCAACAGGTAGGGAGTTTGTAGAACGCTTCCTTTACTTGCGTGAGATAAGTGACCGTTAGGGTTCCGATTCAAGAAGATCGGCCCATTTGCTAATGTTGCCTTGCGCAACTTTTGCAATACTTATTGTGGGGGAGAATAGTGTTCGCTGGGTAAACAGATGCCTTCAGCGTGGTTGTTAGTATTGTTGTGTGTAACAAACAATGTGTATTGATAAAGCATGTAATGCTTAGCGGTAAACGATGCGCCCTGAGGGCGCACCGACATTTATCCACCAGCGCTTATTGCAGCACTTCAACCACCCCATCAGCGACCATGTTGACCTTGCTGGTGCCGGCTTCCACTTCGGGGGTCGGCGCCGAATCCGCCATGGACGCTTTCATCATCATCCCACCGCGCTCAAAGGGCTGCGGGTAGCCGTTTGTGTTGAAGTTGAGGTTGACGATCTTGTAGCCCTTGCCGCCCAACGCGTCGGTTGCCAACTGGGCGCGTGCCTTGAACGCGTCCACTGCTTCTTTGAGTAGGGCGTCTTCGCTGGACTTGCGCGTGGTGTCGGCGATGGCAAAGTCCATGCTGCCCATTTTCAGGGTATTGAGCAGTTCGCCGGTCAGTTTGGACAGCGCCGGGAAGTCTGCGCTTTCCAGGCGCAGTTCGGCGCGTTCACGCCAGCCGGTGATCTTTTGGCTCTTGTTGTCGTAGATCGGATAGCTGTTGCGGCTGCCCTGGCGCAAGGTCACGGCCTTGACTTCACGGGCCTGGCCCAGGGCCTGGTTCATCGCGGTGGTGATTTCGGCGGCGAGCTTGGCCGGGTCGGCGTTTTGCGACTCGGTGTAGAGGGTGACGATCATTTTGTCGCGGGCCACTTCCTGGCTGACTTCGGCGCGCAGGGAGATCTGGTTGTAATGCAGCTCGTCGGCGGCCAGTGCCGGAAGGCTGGCCAGGGTGCCGATGCTGAGGGTGATAACGGCCGCGCTGCGAGTGAAACGAGACATGGAAGCTCCTTGAGGTTATTCGTATCGGTATGACTGTAGACGGTGGGATCGGGTTCTTCGGGTTTACACATCACCTACAAAATGTCGTGGTGCCGACGAGCGGTCATTTGCGCGGACTGCGTCAAAGAGCCACACGCGCCGTGCCGGCGTGTCTGCTTCGTTTATACTCCTGCCGATCCGCCAGCAGCGCCCACCGGGAGAGCTCATGCTCGCCGCCGTAAAACTGACTTCCGCCACCCGCCAGAACCTCTGGCGCCTGACGTTCATTCGTACCCTGGTCCTGGCCGCCCAGGCCGGTTCGGTGGGGCTTGCCTATTGGTTCGACCTGTTGCCGCTGCCCTGGTTGCCACTGGGCGTGACTCTCGGGTTCTCCACCGTACTCTGCGTGTTTACCGCGATCCGGTTGCGCACCACCTGGCCGGTGACTGAGCTGGAATACGCCCTGCAGCTGGCCTGCGACCTGTTTATCCACAGTGTGTTGCTGTATTTCTCCGGTGGTTCCACCAATCCGTTCGTTTCCTATTACCTGGTGCCGCTGACCATCGCCGCAGTGACATTGCCGTGGCGCTACTCGGTGGTGCTGTCGGGCATCGCGCTGACCTTGTACACCCTGCTGCTGGCGCAGTTCTACCCGTTGCAGACCTTTCCCATCGCCCGCGAAAACCTGCAGATCTACGGGATGTGGCTGAGTTTCGCACTGTCTGCCGCAGTCATTACCTTCTTCGCCGCGCGCATGGCCGAAGAGCTGCGCCGCCAAGAGGAGCTGCGCGCCATTCGCCGTGAAGAAGGCCTGCGCGACCAGCAACTGCTGGCCGTCGCCACCCAGGCCGCCGGTGCCGCCCATGAGTTGGGCACGCCGCTGGCGACCATGAGCGTTTTGCTCAACGAAATGACTCAGGACCATCACGACCCGGTACTGCAGGAAGATCTCGGCGTACTGCGTGAACAGGTCAAGCAGTGCAAGCAGACCTTGCAACAACTGGTGCGCGCCGCCGAAGCCAATCGCCGCCTGGCGGTGGAGATGCAGGACGTGACCCAGTGGCTCGATGAAGCCCTCAATCGCTGGCACCTGATGCGTCCCGAAGCCAGCTACCGCTTCCATCTGCTGGGGCAGGGCACCGTGCCGCGCATGGCGCCGCCTCCGGACCTGACCCAGGCGCTGCTCAACCTGCTCAACAATGCCGCCGACGCTTGCCCCGAAGGCCTGGGCGTACAGTTGGACTGGGATCTGGAGCACGTCACCATCAGTATTCGCGACCACGGCGCGGGCGTGCCGCTGGCCATTGCCGAGCAGATCGGCAAACCTTTCTTTACCACCAAGGGCAAAGGCTTCGGCCTGGGCCTGTTCTTGAGCAAGGCCAGCGTGACCCGCGCGGGCGGCTCAGTGAAGCTCTATAGTCATGAGGAAGGTGGCACGCTCACCGAGCTGCGCCTGCCCCGTGTCGCACGAGGAGATATCGATGAGTGATGAGATCCAAGTCGAAGGCGAAGAACTGCCGCACCTGTTGCTGGTAGACGACGATGCTACCTTTACCCGCGTGATGGCGCGCGCCATGAGCCGTCGCGGTTTCCGCGTGAGCACCGCGGGCTCCGCCGAGGAGGGCCTGACCATTGCCCAGGCCGACCTGCCGGACTACGCTGCGCTCGACCTGAAAATGGACGGCGATTCCGGCCTGGTGCTGCTGCCCAAGCTGCTGGAACTGGACCCGGAGATGCGCGTGGTGATCCTCACCGGTTACTCCAGCATCGCCACCGCCGTCGAGGCCATCAAGCGCGGCGCCTGCAACTACCTGTGCAAGCCGGCGGACGCCGACGACGTGCTGGCGGCGTTGCTCTCCGAGCACGCCGACCTCGACACCCTGGTGCCGGAAAACCCGATGTCGGTGGACCGCCTGCAATGGGAACACATCCAGCGCGTGCTGACCGAGCACGAAGGCAATATCTCCGCCACCGCCCGCGCCCTGGGCATGCACCGCCGTACCCTGCAACGCAAGTTGCAAAAGCGCCCGGTACGACGCTGAACCTAGGCTGAACGACCCGCCTCAGGCCGCACGGAGCCCTGAACCGATCAACTATGATCGGTTCAAACGCCTGTCACCTTTTTCCTACCGAGCCTGAACAATGAATCAGAACGCTGAGTACTCTGCGGTCAACGACGCGGTGCGTGGGCAGTTTTTCCGTCGAACCTGGGCGATGATCACGCCGTACTGGCGCAGCGAAGAGAAGGGCAAGGCCTGGTTGCTGCTGGCCGTGGTGATTGGCTTGTCGCTGTTCAGCGTGGCCATTTCCGTGTGGCTCAACCATTGGTACAAGGACTTCTACAACGCGCTGGAGAACAAGGACACCGCAGCCTTCTGGCAGCAGATCCTCTATTTCTGCGGCATTGCGGCGGTGGCGATTCTCGGCGCGGTGTACCGCCTGTACCTGACCCAGATGCTGACCATTCGCTGGCGGGCGTGGCTCACCGAAAAGCACTTTGCGCGCTGGCTGGGGCACAAGAACTACTATCAGCTGGAGCAGGGCGGCTATACCGATAACCCGGACCAGCGGATCTCCGAAGACCTTAACAGCTTCACTTCCAATACCTTGAGCCTGGGCCTTGGGCTGTTGCGCAATGTCGTCAGCCTGGTGTCGTTTTCCGTCATCCTGTGGGGCGTGTCGGGCAGCATTGAAGTGTTCGGTATCACCATTCCCGGCTACATGTTCTGGTGTGCGCTGGTCTACGCCGCCGTCGGCAGTTGGCTGACGCACCTGATCGGCCGTCGTTTGATCGGCTTGAGCAACCAGCAACAACGGTTCGAAGCGGACCTGCGTTTTTCCATGGTGCGAGTGCGGGAGAATGCCGAGAGCATCGCCCTGTACAACGGCGAGCCCAACGAGAATCAGCGTCTGAGCGCACGTTTCGGCAAGGTCTGGCATAACTACTGGGACATCATGAAAGTCTCCAAGCGTCTGACGTTCTTCACCGCGGGCTACGAGCAGATTGCGACCGTCTTTGCGTTTATTGTGGCAGCGCCACGTTACTTTTCCGGCAAGATCGAACTGGGCGAGCTGATGCAGATCAACTCGGCGTTCGGCAATGTGCAGGGCAACTTCAGCTGGTTTATCAGCGCCTACTCCGATCTGGCCGGCTGGCGTGCGACCAGCGACCGTCTGCTGAGTTTCCAGCAGGCCATGACCGAAAACGAGCAGCGCCCGGCGGCCATCGATGTGAGTGCGCAGGGCGAACGCCTGGTGGTGCAAGGCTTGGGCATGAATCTGGCCGATGGCCGCCACTTGCTGACGGACGCCAACATGAGTGTGGAGCCGGGTGAGCGCGTCATGCTCAGCGGCCGTTCCGGCAGCGGCAAGAGTACGCTGTTGCGCGCGATGGGCCATCTCTGGCCGGCAGGTCACGGCAGCATTCGTCTGCCGGCCAAACGTTACCTGTTCCTGCCGCAGAAGCCCTACCTGCCGATTGGCACACTCAAGGCCGTGTTGAGTTATCCACAGGACGACAGCGTCTACTCGGCAGAACGTTATGCACAGGTCCTGGAAACTTGCCGCTTGCCACATCTGGTCGAACGCCTGGACGAAGCCAATCACTGGCAGCGCATGCTCTCACCGGGCGAGCAACAGCGCCTGGCGTTCGCCCGCGCCTTGTTGTACGCGCCGCAATGGCTGTACATGGATGAGGCTACCTCGGCCATGGATGAAGAGGATGAGGCGACGTTGTACCAGGCGTTGATCGATGAACTGCCGGGGCTGAGCATCGTCAGCGTCGGGCATCGCAGCAGTCTCAAGCGTTTCCACGGGCGGCATGTGCGGATTGAGGGTGGCTGGCTTCAGGAGCAACCGGTTTAAAGCCTTGCTCGGTCAATGTGGGAGGGTGCAAGTCGAATCGTCGCACCGCTCCTCCCACATTTGACCTCAGTGTTTTCGCGAGTGAGCGGCAACAAAAAAAGCCCGGCTGATCATCGATCAGCCGGGCTTTTTTGTGTCGCTTGAAAATAACTTACTTCTTCAAGCCGTAATGCTCATCGAGCATGCCAGGGGCGTTTGGCGTTTTTGGCGCGTAGTCCCTTGGTGGCTCCTGGTTTTCCCGGGGTGGGGTCAGGCGTTCCCGTGGGGTTTGCGGTGCATCGGAATGCAGCGCGGCCAGCAGGCGCTGACGGGTGATGTCGTCGAGGGCCAGGCGGTTTGCGCCATCGGCGAGATGATCCTGTACTTCCTGGTAGCTCTGGGTGAGCTTCTTGACCAGGGTGGCGGTGCTATTGAAGTGGGTAACAACCTCGTTCTGATAACTGTCAAAACGTTCCTGAATGTCATCCAGCTGACGCTGCGTGCGGTTAGGCGCGGCATTCGGCAGCAGGCGAGCAACCAGGAATCCAATGGCGACACCGGCAACCAGGGCAAGAGTCGGCAACAACCAAACTAAGAGCGAGTGTTCCACGAGTCCTTCCTCTATAAACGGCTTTGCTTTACGTTAACGGCTCGGACCTGCGCTGTATACCGCGATTAAGCTCGCAATGATGCCATGCACAGACTTTTAGCTAGACGAGTCGACCCTTTGAGAGGTCACGGAGTTCATCCTTGCTCATGCGTGAAACCCCCGTTTTGATCGATGGCCCGGTGGGTCAACTGGAAGCCTTGTACCTCGATCACCCCGAGCCACGTGGCCTGGCGCTGATCTGCCACCCCAACCCGGTGCAGGGCGGGACCATGCTCAATAAAGTCGTTTCGACCCTGCAACGCACCGCCCGCGATGCCGGTTTGATTACTTTGCGTTTCAATTACCGTGGCGTCGGTGCAAGTGCCGGCAGCCACGACATGAGCACCGGCGAAGTCGACGATGCCGAAGCGGCCGTCACCTGGTTGCGCGAAAAACACCCGAATCTGCCGATCACCTTGCTCGGTTTTTCCTTCGGTGGCTACGTGGCCGCCAGCCTCGGTGGCCGTCTGGAAGCCAAGGGCGAAAAACTCGCACACCTGTTCATGGTCGCCGCCGCCGTGATGCGCCTGCGCGACACGGATGCGCTGCCTCAAGGCTGCCCGTTGACCCTGATCCAGCCGGAAACCGACGAAGTGGTCGACCCGCAACTCGTCTACGACTGGTCCGCGGCCCTGAAACGCCCCCATGAGCTGCTGAAAGTGGCAGAATGCGGGCACTTTTTTCATGGCAAGCTCACCGATCTGAAGGATCTGGTGCTGCCGCGCCTCTCGAATTGATAGCAGTCTGATAAGCGATTACCCCATGACGACGCGTACCCGTATCCTCACCGGCATCACCACCACCGGCACGCCGCACCTGGGCAACTACGCGGGTGCGATCCGCCCCGCGATTCTTGCCAGCCAGGATGCGAATGCCGACTCCTTCTACTTCCTGGCCGACTACCACGCCCTGATCAAATGCGATGACCCGCAGCGCATCCAGCGCTCGCGTATGGAAATCGCCGCGACCTGGCTGGCCGGTGGCCTGGATGTGAACCGGGTGACCTTCTACCGTCAGTCCGACATTCCGGAAATTCCCGAACTGACCTGGTTGCTGACCTGCGTGGCCGCCAAGGGCCTGCTCAACCGCGCCCACGCCTACAAGGCCTCGGTGGACAAGAACGTGGAAGCCGGCGAAGACCCGGACGCGGGCATCACCATGGGGCTGTACAGCTACCCGGTACTGATGGCGGCGGACATCCTGATGTTCAACGCGCACAAGGTGCCGGTGGGGCGCGACCAGATCCAGCACGTGGAAATGGCCCGTGACATCGGCCAGCGTTTCAACCACCTGTTCGGCAATGGCAAAGAATTCTTCACCATGCCTGAGGCATTGATCGAAGAAAGCGTCGCCACCTTGCCGGGCCTGGACGGCCGCAAGATGTCCAAGAGCTACGACAACACCATCCCGTTGTTCACCAGCGCCAAGGACATGAAGGACGCGATCTCGCGCATCGTCACCGACTCGCGCGCCCCCGGCGAAGCCAAGGACCCGGATAACTCACACCTGTTCACCCTGTACCAGGCGTTTGCGAGCAAGGCCCAGGAAGAGGAATTCCGCGCCGAACTCCTGCAAGGTCTGGGCTGGGGTGAGGCGAAGAATCGTCTGTTCCAACTGCTCGACGGCCAGTTGGGTGAAGCCCGCGAGCGTTACCATCAACTGATGTCGCGCCCATCGGACATGGAAGACCTGTTGCTGGTTGGCGCCAAAAAAGCCCGTGCCGTGGCCGCGCCGTTCCTGGCCGAGCTGCGTGAAGCGGTGGGCCTGCGTTCGTTCGTCAACCAGGCTGCGGCGCCGGTCGCCAGCAAAAAGAAAGCCGCGAAAGCCGCGCGTTTTGTGAGCTTTCGCGAAGACGACGGCAGCTTCCGTTTCCGCCTGCTGGCGGCCGACGGCGAGCAATTGCTGCTGTCACGCAACTTTGCCGACGGCAAAGCGGCGGGCGCGGTGACCAAGCAACTGCAAAGCGGTGATGCTTTGGATGTACGCTCCGACGCCCTGAGCTTCAGCGTCTGGCTGGACGGCGCCGCGGTGGCCGACAGTGCCGAGTTCGCCGACGGCGCCTCGCGTGACGCAGCCATTGAAGCCTTGCGCACTGCGTTGACCCCCATCGAGGATTAACCCGACCAAGGGTTGATTGCCATTATCCAGGGCCGTCGTTACAGTGTCGGCCCGTTTTTGTTGCCTTGCTAACGAAATTATGACGCCCCTAGAACGATATCAAGCTGATCTGAAACGCCCTGAATTCTTCCATGACGCGGCCCAGGAAACGGCGGTGCGTCATCTGCAGCGCCTGTATGACGACCTGGTCGCGGCCTCGCAAAGCAAGCCAGGGATGCTCAGCAAGCTGTTTGGCAAGAAAGACCGCACGCCGGTCAAGGGCCTGTACTTCTGGGGTGGCGTGGGCCGTGGCAAGACCTACCTGGTCGACACCTTCTTTGAAGCGCTGCCGTTCAAGGAAAAGGTCCGCACGCACTTCCACCGCTTCATGAAGCGCGTGCACGAAGAGATGAAGACCTTGCCGGGCGAGAAAAACCCGCTGACCATCATCGCCAAGCGCTTTTCCGACGAGGCGCGGGTCATCTGCTTCGATGAGTTCTTCGTGTCCGACATCACCGACGCCATGATCCTCGGCACGTTGATGGAAGAGCTGTTCAAGAACGGCGTGACACTGGTGGCCACCTCGAACATCGTGCCGGACGGCCTGTACAAGGACGGCCTGCAGCGCGCGCGCTTCCTGCCGGCCATCGCGCTGATCAAGCAGAACACCGACATCGTCAACGTCGACAGCGGCGTCGACTATCGCCTGCGTCACCTCGAGCAAGCGGAGCTGTACCACTATCCGCTGAACGAAGCGGCCCACGACAGCCTGCGCAAAAGCTTCCGTGCCCTCACGCCGGAATGCACCCAGGCGGTGGAAAACGACAAGCTGATGATCGAGAACCGCGAGATGATCGCGCTGCGTACCTGTGATGACGTGGCCTGGTTCGAATTCCGCCAACTGTGCGACGGCCCGCGCAGCCAGAACGACTACATCGAGCTGGGCAAGATTTTCCACGCGGTGATCTTGAGCGGCGTCGAGCAGATGGGCGTCACCACCGACGACATCGCGCGCCGCTTCATCAACATGGTCGACGAGTTCTACGATCGCAACGTCAAGCTGATCATCTCGGCGGAAGTTGAGCTCAAGGATCTTTACACCGGTGGCCGCTTGAACTTCGAGTTCCAGCGTACCCTGAGCCGCTTGCTGGAAATGCAGTCCCACGAGTTCCTGTCGCGCGGTCACAAGCCCTAGGTCAAATGCAGATCAAAATGTGGGAGGGGGCTTGCTCCCGATAGCGGTGGATCAGTCAACATCTTCAGTGACTGACACTCTGCTATCGGGAGCAAGCCCCCTCCCACTTGTTTTACTGTGTTTGGCTGGGGCTACGCGGCCTGCTGGAATTGCTGGCGATACTGGTTCGGCGACAGCTCCGTGTGCTGCCTGAACAGCCGTGCAAAGAAGCTCGCATCGTCGTAACCCACCTCATAGCTGATGGTCTTGATGCTCTTGCGGCTGCCCGAGAGCAGGCCCTTGGCTGTCTCGATACGCAGGCGTTGCAGGTAGTGCAGCGGCTTGTCGCCGGTAGCGGTCTGGAAGCGGCGCATGAAGTTGCGGATGCTCATGCCGTGTTCGCGGGCGACGTCTTCGAAGCGGAACTTGTCGGCGAAATGCTCTTCGAGCCAATGCTGGATCTGCAGGATGATCACATCCTGGTGCAGTTTCTGCCCGCCAAACCCGATACGCCCCGGCGCATAGTTGCGCTGCACTTCGTAGAGAATATCGCGGGCCACGGCCTGGGCGATGTTGGCGCCGCAGAATCGTTCGATCAGGTAGATGTAGAGGTCGCACGCCGAGGTGGTCCCGCCGGCGCAATACAGGTTGTCGGCGTCGGTGAGGTGCTTGTCCTGGTTGAGTTGTACCTTGGGGAAACGTTCGGCGAAGGCGTTGAAGAAGCGCCAGTAGGTGGTCGCCTCCTTGCCATCGAGCAATCCCGCCTCGGCCAGCCAGAACACGCCGGTCGCTTCGCCACAGAGTACGGCGCCGCGGGCGTGTTGTTCGCGTAACCACGGCAGCACTTGTGGGTAGCGCACGCAGAGCGCGTCAAAGTCATCCCAGAAGGCCGGCAGTACGATGATGTCGGCGTCTTCCAGGCCACCGTCGACCGGCATGATCACGTCGCTGAAACTGCGCACAGACTTGCCGTCGGGGCTGACCAGGCGCGTTTCGAACGCGGGCGTAAGGCCCTGGCCGAGTTGTTTGCCATGGCGCAGGCTGGCCAGATGGAAGAAATCCTTGGCTTGCATGAGGGTGGACGCGAATACCCGATCAATGGCCAAAATGCTGACGCGCCGCAAGGGCGTGGAGATTTGGTTAGACATAATTTCATTTATTCTTATAGGGGAAAGTGGTCACCAGACGGCTGGATCGTCTTATTTTTTGTCGCATGTGTCCAGTGTCCCGTGACGCTTTCGCGGCCTAGGCTCTGTTGGCTGGCCTTTGTCCGACAATCCACACAGGTGACCCATGATTCCCAGAACTTTATTCAGTCCGGAGCACGAGCTCTTTCGCGAGAGCGTGCGCACCTTCCTCGAAAAAGACGCCGCGCCTTTCCATGGGCAATGGGAAAAGCAGGGTTATATCGACCGCGAACTGTGGCGCAAGGCGGGGGAGGCCGGGATGCTGTGCTCCCATCTGCCGGAGGAATATGGCGGCCTGGGGGCGGACTTTCTCTACAGTGCGGTGGTGATCGAGGAGATCAGTCGGCTGGGCCTGACCGGCATCGGCTTTTCCCTGCATTCGGATATCGTCGCGCCTTACATCCTGCATTACGGCAGCGAGGCGCTGAAGCACAAGTACCTGCCCAAATTGATCGCCGGCGACATGGTCACTGCCATTGCGATGACCGAGCCGGGTGCCGGCTCCGACCTGCAAGGGGTCAAGACCAGCGCCGTGCTGGACGGCGATGAGTATGTGATCAACGGCTCCAAGACGTTCATTACCAACGGCTATCTGGCTGACCTGGTGATCGTGGTGGCCAAGACCGATCCCAAGGCGGGCGCCAAGGGCACCAGCCTGTTCCTGGTACAGGCCGATACGCCGGGCTTCGCCAAGGGCAAACGCCTGGAGAAGGTAGGCATGAAGGCCCAGGACACCTCGGAGCTGTTCTTTCAGGACGTACGCGTGCCCAAGGAGAACCTGCTGGGCCAGGCAGGCATGGGCTTCGCGTATTTGATGCAGGAGCTGCCGCAGGAGCGTCTGACGGTGGCAATCGGTGCCTTGTCATCCGCCGAAGCCGCGTTGCAATGGACCTTGGAATATACCCGCGAGCGCAAGGCGTTCGGCAAGGCGATTGCCGACTTTCAGAACACGCGCTTCAAGCTGGCGGAGATGGCCACCGAAATTCAGATCGGCCGGGTATTCATCGACCAGTGCATGGCGTTGCACCTGCAAGGCAAGCTGGACGTACCCACGGCGGCGATGGCCAAGTACTGGGCCACGGACCTGCAATGCAAGGTGCTCGATGAGTGCGTGCAGCTGCACGGCGGCTACGGCTTCATGTGGGAATACCCGATTGCCCGTGCCTGGGCGGATGCGCGGGTGCAGCGTATTTATGCGGGGACCAATGAGATCATGAAGGAGATCATTGCGCGGGCGCTTTGATTTTGGGGTGCC
This sequence comes from Pseudomonas sp. FP597, assembly GCF_030687435.1. Lineage (NCBI taxonomy): Bacteria > Pseudomonadati > Pseudomonadota > Gammaproteobacteria > Pseudomonadales > Pseudomonadaceae > Pseudomonas > Pseudomonas sp. FP597. The sequence continues at coordinate 1,087,270 of NZ_CP117432.1, forward strand.
CCTTGAGGGCCTCGTCGGGGGCAAGCTCCTCCCACACTTGAACTTGTGAACCCAGTCAAATGTGGGAGGGGCGGTGCGACGATTCGACTTGCTCCCGATGGCGGCCTAAAGGTCAGTCAAGGCGCCGGATTAGGATGATCCTTCTGAATCGCCTCGATCCCCTCCAGCACCTCTTTCGAGAGTTTCAGCTCGGCACTGGCGATGTTGCTGTCCAACTGCTCCAGCGATGTGGCGCCAATGATATTGCTGGTCACGAACGGCTGCTGCGTCACAAACGCCAACGCCATCTGTGCCGGGTCCAAACCGTGCTCGCGCGCCAGGGCCACATAACGGCTGCAGGCCGTTTCCGACTGCGGGTTGAAATAGCGGCTGAAGCGGCTGTATTCGGTCAGGCGTGCTTTGGCCGGACGTGCGCCGCCCTCGTACTTGCCACTGAGCATACCGAATGCCAGGGGCGAATAAGCCAACAGACCACATTGTTCGCGAATGGCAACTTCCGCCAGGCCCACTTCAAAGCTGCGGTTGAGCAGGTTGTAGGGGTTCTGGATCGACACCGCGCGCGGCCAGCCACGGGCTTCGGCCAGGGCCAGGAACTTCATGGTGCCCCACGGGGTTTCGTTGGACAGGCCGATGTGGCGGATTTTCCCGGCCTTGACCTGCTCGTCCAGCGCTTCGAGGGTTTCCTCCAGCGGGGTCAGGTCGTCTTCGTCCTTGTGCTTGTAGCTCAGTTGGCCGAAGAAGTTGGTGCTGCGCTCCGGCCAGTGCAGTTGGTAGAGGTCGATCCAGTCGGTTTGCAGGCGCTTGAGGCTGGCATCCAGGGCTTGGGCGATGTGCTTGCGGTTGTGACGCAGGTAGCCGTCACGGATGTAGTCGATGGTGTTGCCAGGGCCCGCGATCTTGCTGGCGAGGATCCAGTCGGCGCGATCGCCACGGCTTTTGAAATAATTGCCGATGTAGCGCTCGGTGGTGGCGTAGGTGTCGGCCTTGGGCGGCACCGGGTACATTTCCGCCGTATCGAGGAAGTTGATCCCCGCGGCCTTGGCCCGCTCGATCTGCGCGAAGGCCTCTGCCTCGCTGTTCTGCTCGCCCCAGGTCATGGTGCCCAAGGCTATCGCGCTCACGTTCAGATCCGTACGGCCCAGCTGTCGATAATCCATCGGGTACTCCTTCAGGGAAAACAATCATAAAAGCAGGTTGAATTTTTTTTCGCAATCTGCATAATTGCCCACCTCTTTCTGCAGTGGAAGTGATGCGCCGTCTGCCGAAGAATCTTGCCGTTGAACGGACGCGCCGACCCGAGCCCCCGATAGCGTCTGTATCCGGCTGCCTTTGACTTGTCAAAGTACGCACTATTCAGTAAGATCCGCCGTCTAATTTACAGGGCGGCCCCTGAGGCTATTAAAGAATGACAACTTTTACTGCAAAACCGGAAACAGTTCAGCGCGACTGGTTTGTCGTCGACGCCGCTGGTCAGACCCTGGGTCGTCTGGCCACTGAAGTCGCCAGCCGTCTGCGTGGCAAGCACAAGCCTGAGTACACCCCTCACGTTGACACCGGTGACTACATCGTGATCATCAACGCTGAGCAGGTACGTGTTACCGGCAATAAAGCGCAAGACAAAATGTACTACCGTCACTCCGGTTTCCCAGGCGGTATCAAGTCTTCGAACTTTGAAGGCCTGATCTCCAAGAAGCCTGAAGCCCCGATCGAAATCGCGGTCAAAGGTATGCTGCCTAAGGGCCCTCTGGGTCGCGATATGTTTCGCAAGCTGAAAGTCTATGCGGGCGCTGTACACCCTCATGCTGCTCAGCAGCCCCAAGAACTGAAGTTTTAACGGAATAGTTCATTATGTCGGCGACTCAAAATTACGGCACTGGCCGTCGCAAAACCGCAACCGCTCGCGTTTTCCTGCGTCCGGGCACTGGTAACATCTCGATCAACAACCGCACCCTGGACAACTTCTTCGGCCGCGAAACTGCCCGCATGGTAGTTCGTCAGCCGCTGGAATTGACCGAGACCGTTGAAAAGTTCGACATCTACGTCACCGTTATCGGTGGCGGTGTAAGTGGTCAAGCTGGCGCAATCCGCCACGGTATCACTCGCGCTCTGATGCAGTACGACGAAACCCTGCGTGGCGCTCTGCGCAAAGCTGGCTTCGTGACTCGCGATGCCCGTGAAGTTGAACGTAAGAAAGTCGGTCTGCGTAAAGCGCGTAAGCGTCCGCAGTACTCGAAGCGTTAATTCGCTTTACGTTCCACAAAAACGCCCAGCCACCTCACGGAGCTGGGCGTTTTTTATTGCCTGCGATTTATGCACATTTTTTACCGTGACAACTTGCCACATCCGTAGACCCCCTATACTACAAGGCCTGGGGGTAGTGGTCCGGGCAATTCCCTTGTCATACGTGGGGCTTTTCATTACCATCCGTCAAAATTTTTATAAGTAAAGATTCAACACTTAGTAGACGCCTGATTTAACAGGCCAAAAAGCTGATGGGAGAGGACTGAATGAGCAATGACGGCGTGAATGCAGGCCGGCGTCGCTTCTTGGTAGCAGCCACATCCGTGGTGGGTGCTGCAGGAGCGGTGGGGGCTGCGGTCCCGTTCGTGGGGTCATGGTTTCCCAGTGCCAAGGCGAAAGCCGCAGGTGCACCGGTGAAGGTGAATGTCAGCAAGATCGAGCCAGGCCAGCAAATGATTGCTGAATGGCGCGGCCAGCCGGTATTCATTGTTCGTCGTACCGAGGAAATCCTGGGAAATCTGAAAAAGATCGAAGGTCAGTTGTCCGACCCGAAATCCGAGAAATCCGACCAACCCGCCTACGCCAAAAACGAAGCACGTTCGATCAAGCCAGAGATTCTGCTGCTGGTCGGGCTGTGTACCCACCTGGGTTGCTCGCCCACGTTTCGCCCGGAGGTCGCGCCTGTCGACCTGGGCAAGGACTGGGTTGGCGGTTATTTCTGCCCATGCCACGGTTCTCACTACGACCTCGCCGGTCGCGTCTACAAGTCCCAGCCTGCTCCATTGAACCTGCCCGTGCCCCCACATACCTACGAAACTGACGACCTTATTGTCATTGGCCTCGATAAGGAGAACGCGTGATGAGCAAGTTCATGGATTGGGTCGATGCGCGCTTTCCCGCCACTAAAATGTGGGAAGACCATCTCAGCAAATATTACGCGCCAAAAAACTTCAACTTCTTCTACTTCTTCGGCTCCCTGGCCCTGCTGGTGCTGGTCAACCAGATCGTCACCGGCGTCTGGCTGACAATGAGCTATACCCCGTCGGCGGAAGAGGCGTTTGCCTCCGTCGAATACATCATGCGTGACGTCGAGTACGGCTCGATCCTGCGCCTGCTGCACTCCACCGGCGCTTCGGCGTTCTTCATCGTGGTCTATCTGCACATGTTCCGTGGTCTGCTCTACGGTTCCTACCAGAAACCGCGTGAGTTGGTGTGGGTCTTCGGCATGCTGATCTACCTGGCGCTGATGGCTGAAGCCTTCATGGGTTACCTGCTGCCATGGGGCCAGATGTCGTACTGGGGCGCCCAGGTGATCATCTCGCTGTTCGGTGCTATCCCGGTGATCGGCAATGACCTGACCCAGTGGATCCGCGGTGACTACCTGATCTCGGGCATCACCCTGAACCGCTTTTTCGCCTTGCACGTCGTGGCCCTGCCTATCGTGATCCTGGGCCTGGTGGTGCTGCACATCCTGGCGCTGCACGAAGTGGGTTCCAACAACCCGGATGGCGTGGACATCAAGAAGCACAAGGACGAGAACGGCATCCCGCTGGATGGCATTCCGTTCCACCCGTACTACACCGTGAAAGACATTGTCGGCGTCGTAGTGTTCCTGTTCGTGTTCTGCTCGATCGTGTTCTTTTTCCCGGAGATGGGCGGTTATTTCCTGGAGAAGCCTAACTTCGAACAAGCCAACGCCTTCAAGACACCTGAGCACATTGCTCCGGTCTGGTACTTCACGCCGTTCTACGCGATCTTGCGGGCGATCCCCGACAAGCTCATGGGTGTGATCGCCATGGGCGCGGCCATTGCGGTGCTGTTCGTACTGCCTTGGCTCGACCGAAGCCCGGTCAAGTCCATGCGCTACAAAGGCTGGCTGAGCAAGATCTGGCTGTGGGTGTTCTGCATTGCATTCGTGATCCTGGGCGTGCTGGGTGTGCTGGCGCCAACCCCTGAGCGTACGTTGCTGTCGCAGGTCTGCACCTTCCTGTATTTCGCCTACTTCATTCTGATGCCGTTCTACACCCGGCTCGAGAAGACCAAACCGGTTCCGGAAAGGGTGACTGGCTGATGAAAAAATTATTTGTTGCATTGATGCTTGCGGCGCTGCCGCTACTGTCCTTCGCCGCCGAGCACGGTGGCCCGGAACTGGAAAAAGTCGACATCGACGTGTCTGACAAGGCTGCCCTGCAAGACGGCGCGCGCACCTTCGCCAACTACTGCATGGGCTGCCATAGCGCCAAGTTCCAGCGTTATGAGCGCGTGGCCGATGACCTGGGCATCCCCCACGAGTTGATGTTGGATAAACTGGTGTTCACCGGCGCCAAGATTGGCGACCACATGAACATCGGCATGAAGCCGGCGGACGCCAAGGCCTGGTTCGGGGCTGCACCGCCCGATCTGACCCTGGTAGCCCGCGTGCGCGGCACCGACTGGCTCTACGGCTACCTCAAGTCCTTCTACGAAGACCCGGCGCGCCCTTGGGGTGTGAACAACAAGGTGTTCCCGAACGTCGGCATGCCTAACGTTCTGGTCGGCCTGCAGGGTCGCCAAGTGGTAGGATGCAAGCAGGTTCAGGTCGTTGATAACGGCAAGAAGCAATATGATCCGTTGACCGGTACGCCTCTGACTCATGAAGCATGCGATCAACTGACCATCGTGCCCAAGACCGGTACGCTGAACGAAGAGCAGTTTGACGAGAAGGTCAAGAACCTGGTGACCTTCCTGGCCTACTCGGCCAACCCGGTCAAACTGCAACATCAGCGCATCGGTACGTACGTCTTGCTGTACCTGGCTTTCTTCTTCGTATTCGCTTATCTGCTCAAGCGCGAATACTGGAAGGATGTGCATTGATCCAACCGTAAGCAATTGCTGTTAATCTTGCGCGCCCAGCGGCATCTCTGAACACGTAGCGACCCGGTTATCGGGTACTACAGAGATGCTCTCTGGGCGCGCTCGTTTTTGAGCTTTCAATAATTTCAACAAGCGAGGAGGACCGCCATGGGCGTGACCAATCGGTTGGCCTGTTACTCCGACCCCGCCGACCACTATTCCCACCGGGTACGTATCGTGCTCGCAGAGAAGGGTGTCAGCGCCGAGATCATCAGTGTGGAGGTGGGTCGTCATCCGCCGAAGCTGATCGAAGTGAACCCTTACGGCAGCTTGCCCACCCTGGTCGATCGTGACTTGGCGTTGTGGGAGTCGACCGTGGTGATGGAATACCTGGATGAGCGTTACCCGCATCCGCCTTTGCTGCCGGTGTATCCGGTGGCGCGTGCCAACAGCCGTCTGCTGATCCATCGGATCCAGCGTGACTGGTGTGGGCTGGTGGACCTGATACTCGATTCGCGCAGTAAAGAGGCGGCCCGTGTTGTGGCGCGTAAGGAATTGCGCGAAAGCCTGACAGGCGTTTCGCCGTTGTTCGCCGATAAACCTTTTTTTCTCAGTGAGGAACAAAGTTTGGTGGATTGCTGCCTATTGCCGATACTCTGGCGTTTGCCGATCCTGGGCATTGAACTGCCACGGCCGGCCAAGCCGTTGCTTGATTACATGGAGCGCCAATTTGCGCGTGAGGCTTTCCAGGCGAGTCTGTCTGGTGTCGAACGCGATATGCGCTAAGGCTTAAGGAGCCGCTGATGAACTCCAGTCGACCCTACCTGGTCCGCGCGCTCTACGAGTGGATTGTGGACAACGATTGCACCCCGCACATGCTGGTCAATTCCGAGTTTCCTGCGGTTCAGGTACCGCAGGGTTTTGCCAGTGACGGGCAGATTGTGCTGAACGTGTCACCCAGTGCCGTGCGCCACCTGCACATGGACAATGAAGCAGTCAGCTTCGAAGGGCGTTTCGGCGGTGTGCCGCACACGCTGTACGTACCGATTGGCGCCATCCTCGGGATCTACGCCCGGGAGAATGGCCAAGGCATGGTGTTCGATCTGGAGTCGCCTTTCGAGGATGACGAAACGATCGAAAGTGAAGACGGTGATGATCTGCCGCCGCCCGATTCCGAGCCACCGCGTCCAAGCGGCCGGCCGAGTCTGAAAGTGGTCAAATAAGCGGTTTTTCCGTCAGACCTGCCTGAAAAATGCCTCGATTGATGTCGGGGCATTTTTTTGCGCGCAGGATATGGATGAAAGTCGTGCCCGGACGGTGATCGTACAACCGCCATGGGCTATGATGCGTGCTCAAGTTCACCGAGAAAGATGATCCATCATGGAAAACGCCAACACCGCCCCTCGTCTTCCCCGCAAGCGCCGCAGCCTTGCCCAGGAATTGGTCACGGTGTTGTCCGAGCAGATCCGCGATGGCGAGCTTAAACGGGGCGATAAACTGCCCACCGAATCGGCGATCATGCAAGCCCACGGTGTAAGCCGTACGGTGGTACGCGAAGCCATTTCGCGCCTGCAGGCGGCGGGGCAGGTGGAAACCCGTCACGGCATCGGCACCTTTGTACTGGATACGCCGAGCCCCAGCGGTTTTCGCATCGACCCGGCCACGGTGGTCACACTGCGTGATGTGCTGGCGATCCTGGAGCTGCGCATCAGCCTGGAAGTAGAGTCGGCCGGTCTGGCCGCACTGCGTCGCAGCGACGAGCAACTGGCGGCCATGCGCGCGGCGCTCGATGCCTTGAATGAAAGCGCCGCCCATGCGGGCGATGCGGTCGCTTCCGACTTCGCGTTCCACCTCGAAATTGCGCTGTCCACCGGCAACCGCTATTTCACCGACATCATGACTCACCTGGGCACCAGCATCATTCCGCGAACCCGCCTGAACTCGGCGCGCCTGGCTCATGACGACCAGCAGCATTACATGGGGCGTCTGAGCCGCGAACACGAAGAGATTTATGAAGCGATTGCCCGTCAGGATTCGGATGCAGCGCGTGCGGCGATGCGTTTGCACCTGACCAACAGCCGGGAGCGGCTGCGCCATGCGCATGAAGAGGCGCAGGCGCAGCGGGGGTAATAACCACGTTCAGCCTTTGAATCGTACTTCTACTTTTTTGGAGAGGATAGTCTGTCCTCCGTAGGTTTGGACCTCGTAGGCCAGCCACGCAGTTTTGCCTGGTAGTCGTTGTTGTGTTTCGTCATCCGGCGCCGTGGTGAAGCTGACGATGCGTGGTATTTCGATCGCATTGCCCGCGTGGGCTTCGAAGTACTCTTTGCTGTCCAGATCACGAGTGTCCTCTGGATCAGTTTCCAATAAAACTGCGCGAACGCTGACAGGGTTATCAGGCAGCGTCAGGGTCAAACCGGGCAAATCCTTGAAGTCGAGTTCATAAACGGGCGGTTCTCCTGTTGGCTTAATTCCATCGAGAGTTGGTTTTGAGTATTCCATGTTGATCGCTCCTTTTGTTTGCATCGGTAGCTGTTGATCAGCGCCGAAGCGTGGCTTCAGCTTTCAGCGGGTTATCCTCCTTCTTCTTCCAGGCGTTCTGTAACTGTTAGAAATTACAGTTACGACAGACGGTCCCCTGCGCTGCTCAAGGGCGACACGGGACCGATTACGTCAGGGCTGTGGGTGGTTTGGCTTATAGTCCTTGAGCAACAAATACGTACTCCACCCCCACCAGTCATTGGTCCAGCGCTTGTCGTTCAAGTCATTCACGTCCTTGCGACGCAGCACCTTGTCATCCTCCACTTTGAACAACGGCGAAAAATTGTTCGCCGGATTTTGCGCGGCGTTCAAGTCCGGTACATACAGCGGCGCCTTGAAATTGGCCGGGGAGGGCGTTGCACCGCTGATAAAGGTTTCGAAGATTTCATCAGCGGAAGCTTGAACCGCACGTTTGACCTGTGCCCGATTAGCCGCATCGAGGGTGTCGAAGTAGCGTTTGTCCCCATAGGCGTGCCACTCATCGCCCATGGCATTTTGCACCTTGAGCCCGAACTTGCTGTCTTCGTCGTGCATGAAGCGGCTGATCAGCGAACCGAGTTCGCTGGGTGTCACCACCGCAGCCAATTGCTTGCGTGGCACGCGCAGATGGCCTGCGGAAAACAGGTCGGTCAAAAAGTGATCAGCAAAGCCGTTCATGGCGTAAGCCAGCTCCAATGCCTGGTCGGTGCCGGTCTGGTGCGCCACCAACGCTTGTTGCAGCGCTGCGGTATGCCCGGCGAGGTACGCCGATAAGGCCCATTCACCGAAGTGGTCGGCATTGTCCGCCGCCAGTTTCAGGTAGCGCCCCAAGGGAATCAGCGCCGAAACCGCGCTGCCGCCGCCGGTGATGCGGTTCCATTCCTCGGACAACGTATCACCGAGGGCATCGTAGGCTTCGTGGGGTTGTTTGCCATCCTTGATCGCCTGGTTGACCGCGTTGATCTCCATTTGCATCACGGCGAGAATCTTGCCGGCCTCCATCCGTGATGCCGGCAATACCGCCAGCGAGTTGAAGGCGGCGTTGAAGCGTTGCACCCGCTCAGCCGGGGAGGCGCCATCGCTGATGGGGTGGCCGGGAATGCCATAGAAATCACCACCCAGAGCGATCACTTGGCCGTAGGTCAGCGCCAGCCCGTTGGGCAGGTGCAGCTCGATTTGGCGTGCGGGAATCGCCGGGGCGTCCTTGGCGAAGCGCAACAGGGTATCGTCGCCGATGGCGGTGTGTTCGCCGCCTTCGAAACGCAGGGTAGGTGGGTTCTTTTCGGGGGCTGCGAGTTCAAGACCTGACATGTTAGCTCCTTGCTATGTCGTAGGAATCTTCCTTGATAGCTGTATGTATATACAGTTAATTCGAGTATATATCGGGAAATTCCTACGTCAAGGGCGCACTTATCGACCAACCTGAAGATGAAGGTCGATGAATTGCAGTTGACGAATCTTTTTATAGTTGTACGATGACGTACGACATCACCAAAACCGACAACAATCTTTCGACAGAAAGTCTTTACCCAGGGTGTTCGAATAATGAATCCACAAGAACTGAAGTCCATCCTTTCCCACGGTCTGCTGTCTTTCCCCGTGACCGATTTCAATGCCCAGGGTGACTTCCACCAGGCGGGCTACATCAAGCGCCTTGAGTGGCTGGCCCCTTACGGCGCCACTGCTCTGTTCGCTGCCGGCGGCACCGGTGAGTTTTTCTCCCTGGCCGCCAGCGAATATTCCCAAGTGATAAAGACCGCTGTTGACACCTGCGCCACCAGCGTGCCGATCCTCGCGGGTGTCGGCGGTGCTACTCGCCAGGCGATCGAATACGCGCAAGAAGCCGAACGCCTCGGCGCCAAGGGCCTGCTGCTGTTGCCGCACTACCTCACCGAAGCCAGCCAGGACGGCGTTGCCGCCCACGTTGAAGCGGTCTGCAAATCGGTAAACATCGGCGTGGTGGTCTACAACCGCAACGTGTGCCGCCTGACCGCGCCGCTGCTGGAGCGCCTGGCCGAGCGTTGCCCGAACCTGATCGGCTACAAGGACGGCCTGGGTGACATCGAGTTGATGGTGTCGATTCGTCGTCGTCTCGGCGACCGTTTCAGCTACCTCGGCGGCCTGCCGACCGCAGAGGTTTACGCCGCTGCCTACAAGGCTCTGGGCGTGCCGGTGTACTCCTCGGCGGTGTTCAACTTCATCCCGAAAACCGCGATGGACTTCTACCACGCGATTGCCAAGGACGATCACGCCACCGTTGCCAAGATCATCGATGACTTCTTCCTGCCGTACCTGGACATCCGTAACCGCAAGGCCGGTTATGCGGTGAGCATCGTCAAGGCCGGTGCAAAAATCGTCGGCTATGACGCAGGCCCGGTGCGCACGCCGTTGACCGACCTGCTGCCGGAAGAATACGAAGCCCTGGCCGCGCTGATCGACAAGCAAGGCCCGCAATAACTTATCTACAAGGCCGCTGAGCAATCAGCGGCCTTTTGCGTCAGGAGAAGATTCGTGTCCCAAGCCAAGCGTTATGAAAACTATATCAACGGTCAGTGGGTGGCCGGCGCCGACTATTGCGCCAATATCAACCCATCGGAGTTGTCCGATGTCATCGGCGAGTACGCCAAGGCCGACGTCGCTCAGGTCAACGCCGCTATCGATGCTGCCCGCGCCGCGTTCCCGGCCTGGTCCACCTCCGGGATCCAGGCTCGCCACGATGCGTTGGATAAAGTCGGCAGCGAAATTCTCGCGCGCCGCGAAGAACTCGGCACCCTGCTGGCCCGTGAAGAGGGCAAGACCCTGCCCGAGGCTATCGGCGAAGTAACCCGCGCCGGTAACATCTTTAAATTCTTCGCCGGCGAGTGCCTGCGTCTGTCCGGTGACTACGTGCCGTCGGTGCGTCCGGGTGTCAATGTCGAAGTGACCCGCGAAGCCCTCGGCGTGGTCGGCTTGATCACCCCGTGGAACTTCCCGATTGCCATCCCCGCGTGGAAGATCGCCCCGGCCCTGGCCTACGGTAACTGCGTGGTGATCAAGCCGGCCGAACTGGTGCCGGGCTGTGCCTGGGCCCTGGCGGAAATTATTTCCCGCGCCGGTTTCCCGGCCGGCGTGTTCAACCTGGTGATGGGCAGCGGCCGTGTGGTCGGCGATGTGCTGGTCAACAGCCCGAAAGTCGACGGCATCAGCTTCACCGGTTCCGTCGGTGTGGGGCGTCAGATCGCAGTCAGCTGCGTGTCGCGCCAGGCCAAGGTGCAACTGGAAATGGGCGGCAAGAACCCGCAGATCATTCTCGACGACGCCGACCTCAAGCAGGCTGTCGAGCTGTCGGTGCAGAGCGCGTTCTACTCCACCGGCCAGCGTTGCACGGCATCGAGCCGTTTGATTGTCACCGCCGGTATTCACGACCAATTCGTCGCAGCCATGGCTGAGCGTATGAAGTCAATCAAGGTCGGCCACGCGCTCAAAAGCGGTACCGACATTGGCCCGGTAGTGTCCCAGGCCCAGCTTGACCAGGACATGAAATACATCGACATCGGCCAAAGCGAAGGTGCGCGGCTGGTCAGCGGTGGCGGCCTGGTGACCTGCGACACCGAAGGCTACTACCTGGCGCCGACGTTGTTTGCCGACAGCGAAGCCCAGATGCGCATCAGCCGTGAAGAAATCTTCGGCCCGGTGGCCAACGTAGTGCGCGTGGCGGACTACGAGGCGGCGCTGGCCATGGCCAACGACACCGAGTTCGGGTTGTCGGCGGGCATTGCCACCACTTCGCTGAAATACGCCAACCACTTCAAGCGCCACTCCCAGGCCGGGATGGTAATGGTCAACCTGCCGACCGCCGGTGTGGACTATCACGTTCCATTCGGTGGCCGTAAGGGCTCGTCCTACGGGTCGCGTGAGCAAGGTCGCTATGCGCAAGAGTTCTACACCGTGGTGAAAACCAGCTACATCGGTTCGTAACACGCAGTATCCGTGGGAGCCGGACGCCTGCCGGCTCCCACACTGAACACACATAACTATTACCCGCAAAAAAAATAATTAGTGGGAGTACATCTACATGCAAGCGACCAAGCCGACCCACGTCCGCTATTTGATCCTGCTCATGCTGTTCCTGGTGACCACGATCAACTACGCCGACCGGGCCACCATCGCCATCGCGGGCTCCAGCCTGCAAAAAGACCTCGGCATCGACGCGGTCACCCTCGGTTATATCTTCTCCGCATTCGGTTGGGCCTACGTGGCCGGGCAAATTCCCGGTGGCTGGCTGCTCGATCGTTTCGGCTCGAAAAAAGTCTATGCCCTGAGCATCTTCACCTGGTCACTGTTCACCGTGCTGCAAGGCTATGTCGGTGAGTTCGGTGTCTCCACCGCAGTGGTTGCGCTGTTCATGCTGCGCTTCATGGTGGGCCTGGCCGAAGCGCCGTCCTTCCCGGGTAATGCGCGAATTGTCGCCGCCTGGTTCCCCACCGCTGAACGCGGCACGGCATCGGCGATCTTCAACTCGGCGCAATACTTCGCCACGGTGTTGTTCGCGCCGCTGATGGGTTGGATCGTCTACCGCTTCGGCTGGCAGCACGTGTTTATCGTGATGGGCGTGATTGGCATTCTGTTTTCACTGGTCTGGCTGAAAGTTATCCACAGCCCGCGCCAGCACCCGATGATCAACGAAGCCGAGTTCAATCATATCGCCGCCAATGGCGCGATGGTCGATATGGACCAGGACAAGGGCAAGGGTAAGAAAACCGACGGGCCGAAGTGGGATTACATCCGCCAACTGCTGACCAACCGCATGATGCTGGGCGTTTACCTGGGCCAGTACTGCATCAACGGCATCACCTACTTCTTCCTGACCTGGTTCCCGGTGTACCTGGTGCAGGACCGTGGCATGACCATCCTCAAGGCCGGTTTCATTGCCTCCTTACCGGCGATTTGCGGGTTTATCGGCGGCGTGCTGGGCGGAGTGATTTCCGACTATCTGCTGCGCAAGGGCCATTCGCTGACCTTCGCGCGCAAGGCGCCGATCATTGCCGGTTTGCTGGTGTCCAGCAGCATCATTGCGTGTAACTACGTCGACGTTGAGTGGATGGTGGTGGGTTTCATGGCCTTGGCCTTCTTCGGCAAGGGCGTTGGCGCACTCGGTTGGGCGGTGGTGTCCGACACCTCGCCGAAACAAATCGCCGGCCTCAGTGGCGGCCTGTTCAACACCTTCGGTAACCTGGCCTCGATCACCACCCCGATCGTGATCGGCTACATCATCAGCACCACTGGCTCGTTCAAGTGGGCCCTGGTGTTCGTCGGCACCAACGCGCTGGTGGCGGTGTTCAGCTACCTGGTCATCGTCGGCCCGATCAAGCGTGTAGTACTCAAAGAGCCGCCAAGCAAGGGGCCAGAGTTGAACAACCTAACCCAAGCGCATTCCTGAGAGGCACCGTGATGCAGTTGATTGAACATGCCGACTCGCCACGCTCCATTCGTTTGCACGAGCGCGACAACGTAGTGATCGTGGTGAATGACCAGGGCGTGCCGGCCGGGACCGAGTTCCCGGACGGCCTGGTGACGGTGGATTTCATCCCCCAGAGCCACAAGGTGACCCTGGAAGATATCCCTGAAGGCGGAGAGATTATTCGCTACGGCCAGACCATTGGTTACGCCTTGGCGCCGATTCCACGCGGCAGTTGGGTCCAGGAAGATCAACTGCGCATGCCGACCGCGCCACCCCTGGACAGCCTGCCACTGTCCACCGAAGTGCCGGAGCGCCAGGCGCCGCTGGAAGGCTTCACGTTCGAGGGCTATCGCAACGCCGACGGTACTGTGGGCACGCGCAATATCCTGGGTATCACCACCACGGTGCAGTGCGTGACCGGGGTGCTGGACCATGCGGTCAAGCGCATCAAGGACGAGCTGCTGCCCAAGTACCCGCATGTCGATGACGTGGTGGCGCTGACCCACAGCTATGGCTGCGGGGTGGCGATCACCGCCACTGACGCTTACATTCCGATCCGCACCGTGCGCAATCTGGCGCGCAACCCGAACCTGGGAGGCGAAGCATTGGTGATCAGCCTGGGCTGCGAGAAATTGCAGGCCGGGCAGGTGATGCATGACAACGACAGCTCGGTCGACCTGAGCGAGCCGTGGTTGTACCGGCTGCAGGATTCCAGCCACGGTTTTACCGAAATGATCGAGCAGATCATGGCGTTGGCTGAAACCCGCCTGAAAAAACTCGACCAGCGCCGCCGCGAAACCGTGCCGGCCTCCGAGCTGATTTTGGGCATGCAATGTGGTGGCAGTGATGCGTTTTCCGGCATCACCGCCAACCCGGCGCTGGGCTACGCCTCGGACCTGTTGCTGCGGGCCGGGGCGACGGTGATGTTTTCCGAAGTCACCGAAGTACGCGATGCCATCTACCTGCTGACTTCTCGTGCGCAGACAAAGGAAGTTGCCGAAGAGCTGGTGCGTGAAATGGACTGGTACGACCGTTACCTTGCCAAGGGCGAGGCGGACCGCAGCGCCAACACCACGCCGGGCAACAAGAAGGGTGGGTTGTCGAATATTGTCGAGAAGTCCTTGGGCTCCATCGTCAAATCCGGCAGCAGCGCGATCAATGGCGTGCTGGGCCCTGGCGAGCGGTTCAAGGGCAAGGGTTTGATCTTTTGCGCCACGCCGGCCAGTGATTTTGTGTGCGGCACCTTGCAACTGGCGGCGGGGATGAACCTGCATGTGTTCACCACCGGGCGTGGCACGCCTTACGGTCTGGCGATGGCGCCGGTGGTGAAAGTCTCGACGCGTACGGAGTTGGCGCAGCGCTGGCCGGACCTCATCGATATCGACGCCGGGCGCATCGCCACCGGGCGGGCGACTATCGAGGAGCTGGGCTGGGAGTTGTTCCACTTCTACCTGGATGTGGCCAGCGGCAAGAAGCAGACCTGGGCGGAGCATCACAAGCTGCATAACGACATCACCCTGTTCAACCCTGCGCCGATTACCTGACTGTGGTGAGCGGGCTTGCCCCGCACTGGGTGGCGAAGCCGCCCCATCTCCGGCACTGAGTTTCTCCAGTTGGAACTCAGTCGCTTGGGTTTGGGGCGGCTTCGCCACCCAACGCGGGGCAAGCCCGCTCATTACAAGGATCTAGACCAGACGAAGCGGCCTACACTGGCTTATCATTAGCCACCTAACGACGCTCACCAAGGTTCTTCCCGGCATGCTGGTTATCTTCCTCACCACCCTCACCATCACCGCGCCGGTGTTTGCCATGCTGTTTCTCGGTGTGCTGCTCAAGCGCATCAACTGGATCAACGACAACTTCATCCACACGGCTTCGTCCCTGGTGTTCAACGTCACCATGCCGGCGCTGCTGTTCCTGGGCATCCTGCATGCCGACCTGCATTCGGCGCTCAAGCCGGGGCTGCTGATTTATTTTTCAATCGCCACGTTGGTGAGCTTTGCCCTGGCCTGGGGCTGGGCGATCTTTCGTTGCAAGCGTGAAGACCGCGGCATTTACACCCAGGGCGCGTTTCGCGGCAATAACGGGGTGATCGGCCTGGCGCTGGCGGCCAGCATGTACGGCGACTATGGGATCTCGCTGGGCGCGGTCCTCGCGGCGCTGGTGATTTTGTTCTACAACACCCTGTCGACCATTGTGTTGGCGGTGTATAGCCCGGTGATCAAGTCCGACCCCTGGAGCATTTTCAAGAGCGTGGTGGCCAACCCGTTGATCATCAGCGTGATCGTGGCGGCGCCGTTCGCCTATTTTCAGATTGGCCTGCCCGGCTGGCTGGAAAAGTCCTTGGCGTACTTGGCCGATACCACCTTGCCACTGGCCTTGATCTGCATCGGCGGCACCTTGTCCCTGGCGGCGCTGCGCAAAAGCGGCAACATGGCCTTGAGCGCGAGCTTGATGAAAATGGTCTGGTTGCCGGTTGTCGCCACCCTGGGTGCCTGGCTGCTGGGCTTTCGCGGGCCGGAACTGGGGATTCTGTTTTTGTACTTTGGCGCACCGACGGCTGCGGCGAGCTTTGTGATGGCCAGGGCGGCCGAGGGCAATCATGAGTTGGCGGCGGCGATTATCGTGATCACCACGCTGATGGCGGCGGTGACCACGAATATCGGTATTTTTGTGTTGCAGGCGGGTGGGTGGATCTGAATGCTGCCTGACAGTTACTGCTGATCGGCCTGATACGCCTCGATCACTTCCTGCGCCGCGCGAAACGCATCAATCGCCGCCGGCACGCCCGCATACACCGCGCAATGCAGCAGCGCTTCGCGAATCTCTTCCACGGTGCAGCCATTGTTCAGTGCGCCGCGCACGTGGCCTTTAAGCTCCTGCGGGCATTTGAGTGCGGTGAGGGCGGCGAGGGTGATCAGGCTGCGGGTCTTGAGCGGCAAACCTTCGCGACTCCACACGCTGCCCCAGGCATGTTCGTTGACGAAATCCTGCAGCGGCTGGGTGAATTCAGTGGCGTTGCCCAGGGCGCGGTCGACGAATACGTCACCCATGACCTGGCGGCGCATTTCAACTCCGGACTTTTTCTGATCGGTCATTGCGATTCCCTCTTGTGTTGGCGGCGCCAGGCGCGCAGTGAGGTGAACACCAGGAACACCACCAGCGCCGGCAGGACGTAATGCAGCATCAATTGTTCCAGCTTGTTGGCCAGGGGCATGCCGGTGGTGAATGACATCACATGCAGCCCATACGCCAGGTACAGCCCCAGCAGCACCAGGCCTTCGGCGCGGGTCACGCGGTAGCCGGTGTAGAACACCGGCAGGCACAACACCACCACGCCGAGCATCACCGGCAAGTCGAAGTCCAGAGCGTTGGGTGATACCGACAACGGCGACGGCGCCAACAGCGCGGTGAGCCCCAGCACGCCGAGCAGATTGAACAAATTGCTGCCGATCACATTGCCCACGGCAATTTCCCGCTGGCCGCGCAACGCGGCAATCAGCGAGGTGGCCAGGCAGGGCAGCGAAGTGCCGACGCCGATCAGCGTCAGGCCGACAATGCGTTCCGACAAGCCCAGGTCGCTCGCCACATCCACCGCCGCGCCCAGCAGCAGATGCCCGGCCAGCGCCAGGATCAGAAAGCCGCCGAGCATCAGCAGCACGCTGCTCAGCCAGGGCGCCTGGGCTACGGTGTCCAATGTGCGCGGGCGGCGCGAGTGGCGGGTCTGGTAGTGCAGCACCGCGAGGTAGGCCAGCAAGGCGATCAGCAGGAAAAGCCCGTCGATCGGGGTCAGCTCTTCGTTGGCCGCGAGGATAAACACCAGCAGGCCGGCAAGGATCATCACCGGGATATCCAGGCGCACCAGTTGCCGCGAGACGCGCAGGGGAATGATCAGCGCCGACAGGCCCAGGGTCACCAGGACATTGAAGATACTGCTGCCGATCACACTGCCCACGGCGATATCGGTGTTGCCGGCCAGGGTCGCCTGCAGGCTGACCGTCATCTGTGGTGCGCTGCTGCCGAAGGCCACGATGGTCAGGCCGATGATCAATGGCCGCACCTTGAGGCTTGCCGCCAGGCGCACGGCGGCGCGCACCAGGATCTCGGCACCAACGATCAGCAGCAGCAGGCCGCTGACCAGCTCGAGCAGGCTCCAGGGCGAAAGGGCGGTTAATCCGAAAATGGCCAGGCTCCCTCGTTCAGTTGCTCATGGCTTGCACGCGAACCCTGGCGGTGCCGCTGCGCAGCATGCCCAGTTGTTCGGCGGCGCGCCGTGAAAGATCAATCAAGCGCCCACGGGTATGCGGGCCGCGATCATTGATGCGGACCACGACGGATTTGTCGTTGTCCAGATTGGTGACCTTGACCTGGGTGCCGAAGGGCAGCCGCCGGTGGGCAGCGGTCAGGGAGTTTTGGTTGAAAGGTTCACCGCTGGCGGTTTTTTTGCCATGGTGCCGGGCGCCGTAATAGGAGGCGGTACCGGTTTCGTCGTAGCCGTTGGGGTCGATGAGGCCGCTGGCGCAACCGGTCAGCAGAGAAAACAGGGCCAGGAGGCCCAGTAGACGCTTCATTCAAGGAATCCCATATCAAATGTGGGAGGTCCGAGCCGAGCATGAGATCACACCCGGCCCCTTCATCGCAATCAGCCTTCGAGCTTGCTTTTGAGCAGTTCGTTCACCTGTTGCGGGTTGGCCTTGCCCTTGGAGGCTTTCATGGCCTGGCCGACAAAGAAACCGAACATTTTGCCGCGCTTGGCTTCGTCTGCCGCGCGGTATTGCTCGACCTGTTCGGCGTTGGCCGCCAGCATTTCATCGAGTACGGCCGAGATGGCGCCGCTGTCGGTGACTTGCTTGAGGCCGCGCTTCTCGATGATTTCGTCGGCAGTGCCTTCGCCAGCAGCCATCGCTTCAAACACGGTCTTGGCGATTTTGCCGGAGATCGTGTTGTCCTTGATGCGCAGCAGCATGCCGCCCAATTGCTCGGCGGTCACCGGGGCGTCGTCGATTTCCAGGCCCTGTTTGTTCAACAGGCTGCCCAGTTCGACCATTACCCAGTTGGCTGCCAGTTTGGCGTCACCGGCAATGCTCACGACTTTTTCGAAGTAGTTGGCTTGTTCGCGGCTGGAGGCCAAAACGCTGGCATCGTAGACCGACAGGCCGAACTGCGCCTGGAAGCGTTCGCGTTTCTGCTGCGGCAGCTCCGGCAGGGTGGCGCGCACGTCATTGAGGAACGAGTCCTCGAGCACCACCGGCAACAGGTCCGGGTCGGGGAAGTAACGGTAGTCGTTGGCTTCCTCTTTGCTGCGCATGGCGCGGGTTTCGTCTTTGTTCGGGTCGTACAGGCGCGTTTGCTGGATCACCTTGCCGCCGTCCTCGATCAGTTCGATCTGGCGACGCACTTCGGTGTTGATCGCCTTCTCGATGAAACGGAACGAGTTGACGTTCTTGATCTCGCAACGCGTGCCGTACTCGGCCTGGCCTTTGGGGCGCACCGACACGTTGCAGTCACAACGCAGCGAGCCCTCGGCCATGTTGCCGTCGCAGATACCCAGGTAGCGCACCAGCGCATGGATGGTCTTGACGTAGGCCACGGCTTCCTTGGCGCTGCGCATATCCGGTTCGGACACGATCTCCAGCAGCGGCGTGCCGGCACGGTTCAGGTCGATACCGGTGGCCCCGGGGAATTCTTCGTGCAGGCTTTTGCCGGCGTCTTCTTCCAGGTGCGCGCGGGTCACGCCGACACGCTTGATGGTGCCGTCTTCCAGCGGAATATCCAGGTGGCCCTTGCCGACGATCGGCAGCTCCATCTGGCTGATCTGGTAGCCCTTGGGCAGGTCCGGGTAGAAGTAGTTCTTGCGCGCAAACACGTTGTGCTGGCCGATCTCGGCGTCAATCGCCAGGCCGAACATCACCGCCATGCGCACCGCTTCCTGGTTCAGCACCGGCAAGACGCCGGGCATGCCCAGGTCGACCAGGCTGGCCTGGGTGTTGGGCTCGGAGCCGAACGTGGTGGCGCTACCGGAGAAAATCTTCGATTGGGTGGCGAGCTGGGTATGAATCTCCAGCCCGATCACAACTTCCCATTGCATAGTGTTCTCCTCAGAAGCCGGTAGGGGTGCGAGTGTGCCAGTCGGTGTTCAACTGGTACTGGTGCGCCACATTGAGCAGGCGGCCTTCCTGGAAATACGGGGCGAGCAATTGCACGCCCACCGGCAGGCCATCGACGAAACCGGCGGGCATGGACAAGCCCGGCAGGCCCGCGAGGTTGGCGGTGATGGTGTAGAGGTCTTCCAGGTACTCGGCGATCGGGTCGCCGGTCTTGGCACCGATCTTCCAGGCCGGGTTCGGCGTGGTCGGGCCGAGGATCACGTCGACTTCTTCAAAGGCGGCCATGAAGTCGTTCTTGATAAGGCGACGGATTTTTTGCGCCTTGAGGTAGTACGCATCGTAGTAGCCGGCCGACAGGGCGTAGGCCCCGACCATGATGCGGCGCTGTACTTCGGCGCCGAAGCCTTCGCCACGGGAGCGTTTGTACAGGTCAGTGAGGTCCTTCGGGTTTTCGCAGCGGTAGCCGAAGCGCACGCCGTCGAAACGCGACAGGTTGGAAGAGGCTTCCGCCGGCGCGATCACGTAGTACGCAGGAATCGCGTGCTGGTTGTTCGGCAAGCTGACTTCCTTGATCACGGCGCCGAGCTTTTCCAGCTCTTTGATGCTGTTGTGCACCAACTGGGCGATACGCGGGTCGAGGCCGGCGCTGAAGTATTCCTTCGGCACGCCGATGCGCAGGCCCTTGATCGAGGTATTGAGGCTGGCGCTGTAGTCCGGCACCGGTTCATCGATGCTGGTGGAGTCCTGCGTGTCGAAGCCTGCCATGCCTTGTAACAAGATCGCGCAGTCTTCAGCGGTACGGGCCAGCGGGCCGCCCTGATCGAGGCTGGAGGCGTAGGCGATCATGCCCCAACGGGAGACGCGACCGTACGTCGGCTTCAAACCGGTGAGGTTGGTGAACGCAGCGGGTTGGCGGATGGAGCCGCCGGTGTCGGTGGCCGTGGCGGCCGGCAGGAAGCGCGCGGCAACGGCGGCGGCCGAACCGCCGGACGAACCGCCAGGCACGTGCTCCAGGTTCCACGGGTTTTTTACCGCGCCGTAGTAGCTCGATTCGTTGGCCGACCCCATGGCGAATTCGTCCATGTTGGTCTTGCCCAGGGTCACTGCGCCGGCGGCGGCCAGCTTGGCGACCACGGTGGCGTCGTAGGGTGCCTTGAAGTTGTCGAGCATCTTCGAGCCGCAACTGGTGCGAATGCCCTGGGTGCAGAACAGGTCTTTGTGGGCGATCGGGGCGCCCAGCAGTGCGCCGTTTTCACCGTTGGCGCGACGTGCGTCGGCGGCCTTGGCCTGGCTCAGGGCCAGCTCTTCGGTGAGGCTGATGAAGCAGTTGACCTTGGGGCCCAGCTCGGCGATACGCGCCAGCAGGGTCGTGGTCAGCTCTTCGGAAGAAAACTTTTTGTCGGCGAGACCGCGGGCGATCTCGGCCAGAGTCATGTGATGCATGAAAGGCTCTTTCCCTTTAGTCGATGACTTTCGGAACCAGGTACAGGCCGTTTTCGACCGCTGGCGCGATGGATTGGTAGGCCTCGCGATTATTGCGTTCGGTCACGACGTCCGCGCGCAGGCGCTGGCTGGCTTCCAGCGGATGAGCCAGGGGCTCGATACCGTCGGTATTCACCGCCTGCATTTGGTCAACCAGCCCGAGAATGCTGTTCAGGGCTGCGGTGGTCTGTGGAAGATCGGCTTCATTCAGGCCAAGCGAGGCCAGATGAGCGATTTTTTCCACGTCGGAGCGTTCAAGCGCCATGGGAATCTCCAGTGGAAAACAGAACGGAAGCTGTCCGTGTGTTAGATTGTCGGAACACTACCGCATTTCTACGGTCTTACGGCCGCGATTGTGGGGTTAGGTGCACAGAAAGTCGGCCAATTTAGCACATTGGCGCCTTGCCCAAAATCCCTGTCGTTGTTAGAGTTTGCCGCACTTTTTTACCCACGCGTTGCCTAGGGTCCCTTTCCCATGTTCAAGAAACTGCGTGGCATGTTTTCCAGCGATCTTTCCATTGACCTGGGCACTGCCAACACCCTTATTTACGTGCGCGAGCGCGGTATCGTTCTGAATGAGCCATCGGTTGTGGCCATTCGGACCCATGGTAATCAGAAAAGTGTCGTTGCCGTCGGCACCGAGGCCAAGCGCATGCTCGGCCGAACACCCGGCAATATCGCCGCCATTCGTCCGATGAAGGATGGCGTGATCGCCGACTTCAGTGTCTGCGAAAAGATGCTGCAGTACTTCATCAACAAGGTTCACGAAAACAGTTTCCTGCAGCCCAGCCCTCGTGTGCTGATCTGCGTTCCGTGCAAGTCCACCCAGGTGGAGCGACGTGCCATCCGTGAATCGGCCCTCGGTGCCGGTGCCCGCGAAGTGTTCCTGATCGAAGAGCCAATGGCCGCTGCGATCGGTGCCGGCCTGCCGGTTGAAGAAGCGCGCGGTTCGATGGTGGTGGATATCGGTGGTGGTACCACTGAAATCGCCCTGATTTCCCTGAATGGTGTGGTGTATGCCGAATCCGTACGCGTTGGCGGCGACCGCTTCGACGAAGCGATCATCACGTATGTGCGTCGTAACTACGGCAGCCTGATCGGCGAGTCCACCGCCGAGCGCATCAAGCAGGAAATCGGCACCGCTTACCCGGGCGGCGAAGTTCGCGAAGTCGATGTTCGCGGCCGCAACCTGGCCGAAGGCGTTCCGCGTGCCTTCACCCTGAACTCCAATGAAGTGCTGGAAGCTCTGCAAGAGTCCCTGGCCACCATCGTTCAGGCTGTGAAGAGCGCCCTGGAGCAATCGCCGCCGGAACTGGCTTCCGATATCGCCGAGCGCGGCCTGGTGCTGACCGGTGGTGGAGCCTTGCTGCGCGACCTCGACAAGTTGCTGGCCCAGGAAACCGGTCTGCCGGTGATCGTCGCCGAAGACCCGCTGACCTGCGTTGCCCGTGGCGGTGGTCGTGCACTGGAAATGATGGATAAACACACCATGGACCTGCTCTCCAGCGAATAAGATCGTTGGTGGCGCCATGTTTCGCCCGCAGGCAGCACTTTGCAGTGCTGCCTGTTGGCGTTTATCGTCTTCAATCTGCATCCAGGCCGGTTAGATGCCGTATGAATAAAGAAAATATTTGCCTGGGAGGAGCGGCTTATTAAACCGCTTTTCGCCAAAGGCCCCTCATTGGGCGTGCGCTTATTGGTGCTGGTCGTGCTTTCGGTCGCGCTGATGGTGGTCGATGCCCGCTTCGCACTGCTCAAGCCCGTGCGCAGCCAGATGTCGCTGGTGTTGATGCAGACCTACTGGATCACCGACCTGCCGCAACGTCTCTACCAGGGCGTGGCCAGCCAATTCGGCAGCCGCACCGAGCTCGTCGCCGAAAACGAAAAACTCAAGACCGAAAACCTGCTGCTGCAGGGGCGCATGCAAAAGCTCGCGGCCCTGACCGAGCAGAACGTTCGGCTGCGCGAGTTGCTCAATTCTTCCGCGCTGGTCAACGAGAAGGTCGAAGTGGCCGAGTTGATCGGCATGGACCCCAATCCCTTCACGCATCGCATCATCATCAACAAGGGTGAGCGCGACGGCGTGGTTCTCGGCCAGCCAGTGCTCGATGCTCGTGGCTTGATGGGCCAGGTGGTGGAGTTGATGCCCTACACCTCGCGGGTCCTGCTGCTGACGGACACGACCCACAGCATTCCGGTGCAGGTCAATCGTAACGGTTTGCGCGCAATCGCCAGCGGTACCGGCAACCCGGAGCGCCTGGAGTTGCGGCACGTGGCCGACACCGCCGACATCAAGGAAGGCGACCTGTTGGTCAGTTCCGGCCTGGGCCAGCGCTTTCCGGCGGGATACCCGGTGGCGACGGTCAAGGAAGTGATCCACGATTCCGGCCAGCCATTTGCCATTGTGCGCGCCGTGCCGACCGCAGCGCTGAACCGCAGCCGTTACCTGCTGCTGGTATTCAGCGACAACCGCACCCCGGAAGAGCGCGCCAACGATGCCGCCCAGGCCCAGGAAGCGGAAGACCGGAAGAACGGCACCGCGCCGATCATTCCGGCAACGGTGCCCAAGCCTGCCTCGGCGACGCCTGCAGTGCCTGCGACAACTGCGCCGGCCACGGCGCCGGTGGCCACGCCCGTCAAGCCCGTCAAGCCTGCTGCCCACAGTACGCCCGCGGTGAAACCGGCAGCGGCCAAACCGCCGACCACCACGACGCCAGCCGTCAAGCCAGCGACCGCCGCCCCGACGACCACACGGCAGAGGGAGGAATAATGGCCGGTACACATTCACGCAATGGTTGGATCGTCTGGCTGACATTCGCCATCGGCTTGCTGCTCAGCGTTTCGCCGCTGCCGCAGTTCATGGAAATCCTGCGCCCGCTCTGGTTGGCATTGCTGCTGGCTTTCTGGTCGCTGAACCTGCCGCACAAAGTGGGCATGGTCACGGCCATGTTCCTGGGTTTGGCGGAAGATGTGCTGTACGGCACTTTGCTTGGCCAGAACGCATTGATCCTCACGCTGATCACGTTTCTTGTGCTGTCGTTGCAGCAGCGTTTGCGTATGTTCCCGATGTGGCAGCAATGCCTGGTGATCCTGGTGATCTTCGGCCTGGCGCAGCTTGTTCAATTATGGCTCAGCGCCTTGACCGGCAACCGCCAGCCAACCCTGGCGCTGGTGTTGCCGGCACTGGTCAGCGCGCTGCTGTGGCCGTGGATCAGTTTTGGCCTGCGTGGGCTGCGTCGTCGCTATAAAATCAATTGAATGGATTGCGAGGCTCTGCCTGGTTATCGAACTCTACAGGGAGAGTCTGCAATGAATTCGCTTTATCTGGCCTCGGGTTCTCCGAGGCGGCGTGAGCTGCTGACCCAGATCGGTGTGCCCTTCACCGTGGTGAGCGCCGCTATCGATGAAACACCTCTTACTGATGAACCGGCTGTGGCCTATGTCGAGCGTCTTGCACGCGGCAAGGCGACGGCCGGTTTTGCTGCACTTGGGCACACGCCTGGCGCCTGCGTGCTGGGGGCGGACACCGCCGTGATCGTCGACGGCCAGATCCTCGGCAAACCGGTCGACCAGGCCGATGCGCTGGCGATGTTGATGACCTTGGCGGGGCGCGAGCATGAAGTCCTCACCGCTATCGCCGTCACTGACGGTCAACGTTGCGAAACCGTATGTGTAAGCAGTCGTGTACTTTTTCGTGGGATTTCTGTCGGAGAGGCAACCACCTACTGGCACAGTGGCGAACCCCGGGACAAGGCGGGCGGCTATGCTATCCAAGGGCTTGGGTCGGTGTTTGTCGCCGGGCTCAATGGCAGTTATTCCGCCGTGGTAGGCCTGCCGGTGTGCGAAACCGCACAACTGCTCGACCGATTCGGCATACCCTGTTGGCAACACCTTACCGCGCGCTGAACGCGTTACTCCAGCGCCCAGCCTTAAGCGACCGGTCACTATTGTGAAAACGCCTGAACGAGACCCAGCCATGAGTGAAGAGATTCTGATCAATATCACGCCGATGGAATCGCGCGTGGCGGTGGTAGAGAACGGTGTTCTGCAAGAAGTGCATGTTGAGCGCACCCAGAAGCGCGGGATCGTTGGCAATATCTACAAAGGCAAGGTGGTGCGCGTGTTGCCGGGGATGCAGGCGGCCTTCGTCGACATCGGCCTGGACCGCGCCGCCTTCATCCATGCTTCGGAAATTTCCCTGCGTGAGGGCCCTGCGGTAGAAAGCATCAGTGCCCTGGTGCACGAGGGGCAGAGCCTGGTGGTGCAAGTCACCAAGGACCCCATCGGTTCCAAGGGCGCACGCCTGACCACGCAACTGTCGATCCCTTCGCGCTACCTGGTGTACATGCCGCGTACGGCGCATGTCGGCATTTCCCTGAAAATCGAAGATGAAGGCGAGCGTGAGCGCCTGAAAAAGGTGGTCAGCGATTGCGTGGCCGCCGAAGGTATCAAGGAGGCGGGCGGTTTTATCCTGCGCACCGCCGCTGAAGGCGCCGGTGCCGATGAGATCCTGATGGACATCCGCTATCTGCGGCGTCTGTGGGACCAGATCGGCGCTCAGATCAAGACCATCGGCGCGCCAAGTGTCATCTATGAAGACCTGGGCCTGGCCCTGCGCACATTGCGTGATCTGGTCAGTCCCAAGATCGAGAAAATTCGCATCGACTCGCGGGAAACCTTCCAGCGCACCACGCAATTTGTTGCCGAGCTGATGCCGGAAATTGCCGACCGCCTGGAACACTATCCTGGCGAGCGGCCGATCTTCGACCTGTACGGCGTCGAAGACGAAATCCAGAAGGCTCTGGAGCGCAAGGTGCCGCTCAAGTCCGGTGGCTATCTGGTGGTGGACCCGGCGGAAGCCATGACCACCATTGACGTCAACACCGGCGCGTTTGTAGGCCATCGCAACCTCGAAGAAACCATCTTCAAGACCAACCTCGAAGCGGCCACCGCGATTGCGCGCCAACTGCGCCTGCGTAACCTGGGCGGGATCATCATCATCGACTTCATCGACATGGAAGATGAAGAGCACCAGCGCCAAGTATTGCGCACGCTCGAGAAGCAACTGGAGCGCGATCACGCCAAGACCAACATCATCGGCATTACCGAACTGGGACTGGTGCAGATGACCCGCAAACGCACACGCGAGAGCCTTGAACAGGTGTTGTGCGAGCCGTGCAGCAGTTGCCAGGGGCGCGGTAAGTTGAAGACGCCGGAAACGGTTTGCTACGAGATTTTCCGGGAAATCCTACGAGAGGCACGTGCCTACCAGGCCGAAGGTTATAGAGTGCTTGCCAACCAGAAAGTGGTCGACCGCCTGCTGGATGAAGAGTCCGGTAATGTTGCCGAGCTGGAGGGATTTATCGGGCGCACCATTCGCTTTCAGGTAGAAACCATGTATTCCCAGGAACAATACGACGTGGTGCTGCTCTGATCCGCATTCGCTTGCCTTTTTTGATGCCGGCAGACCTTGTTCTGTCGTCTGCCTACTGCCTTGAGGGTCGCCTGACATGGAGCGTCTGACACGCTTTTTTGCCGCTTTGACCCGTTGGGGCCTGGGCTTGTGCGCGTTGCTGCTGGTATTGGCGGCGGTGTACGTGAGCCTGGGTCGTGAGTTGACACCGCTGGTTGCCGAATACCGTGCGCAAGTCGAAGCCAGGGCCGAGGGCGCGGTCGGCATGCCGACGCACATTGGCAGTCTTGAGGGGCGCTGGAGCGGTTTCGCGCCGGTGCTTCTGGCCCGTGATGTGATGGTGGGCGAGGGCAGCAATGCCTTGCGCCTGGATCAGGTGGAAGTGGTGCCGGATATCTGGGCCAGCCTGATGGCGCGCGAAGTGCGCCTGGCTCACCTGCAACTCAGTGGGCTGCAACTGAGCGCCAAGGAAGACAAGGACGGCCATTGGGCACTGCAAGGCCTGCCGATGCAGGACGACCAGCCGCTGGACCCAGAGCAGTTGCTCACGCGCATGCAGATGGTCAAGCGTGTGTCGCTGCTCGACAGCCAGGTCACCCTGCAACCGCTTGACCAGGCACCGCTGACCCTTACCTATGTAGGCCTCAGCCTGCATACCGGCGTCACCCGTCAACGCCTCGACGCGCGCCTGACCCTGCCCGACGGCCAGCCCCTGGCAGTGAGCCTGCGCAGCCGCATACGTGCCAGCCAATGGAAAGACGCACAAGTCCAGGCCTACCTCAGCCTGCCGCAGAGTGACTGGGCCAAGTGGATTCCGGCCAAACTGACTCAGCAGTGGAAACTCACGCAGTTCAAGGCCGGTGGGGAGTTCTGGCTGAACTGGGGCAAAGGCACCGTGCAAGGTGCGGTGGTGCGCCTCAACTCGCCGCAGGTCAAGGGCAGTTACGCCGAGCGTAAGCCGGTGCACATCGAAAACCTCGCCCTTACCGCCTACCTGCAACGCAGTGATAGTGGCCTGAAGGTGCTGTTTGATTCGTTGGCGATGAACCTGGGTGACACCCGCTGGGAATCGCGCCTGCAATTGCAGCAAAGCCTGGCGACCGACAAGGACCAGGAGGTCTGGAACCTGCAGGCCGACCGCCTCGACCTGACGCCGATCACGCCGCTGCTCAACGCCTTGGCGCCGTTGCCGGAAGGCGTCGCCAAAACCGTTGAACACCTCAAGGCCACGGGCGTGCTGCGTAATGTGCTGGTGGACTTCCGGCCCCAGGACACTACCGATCAAAAAGTCAGTTTTGCCGCCAACCTGGAGCGGGTGGGCTTTGATGCCTACTTTGGCGCGCCTGCCGCGCGCAACGTGTCCGGGAGCATCAGCGGTGACCTGGGCCATGGCGAATTGCGCATGGACAGCAAAGACTTCTCCCTGCACCTCGACCCGATCTTCGCCAAGCCCTGGCAATACCTCCAGGCCAACGCACGGCTGACCTGGAAGCTCGACGCACAAGGCTTCACCCTGATCGCGCCGTATATCAAGGTGCTGGGGGAGGAAGGCAAGATCGCCGCCGACTTCCTCATTCGCCTGAATTTCGACCACAACCAGGAAGACTACATGGACCTGCGGGTCGGCATGGTCGATGGCGATGGGCGCTTTACTCCCAAATACCTGCCCGCCGTGCTGAGCCCGGCGCTGGATGAGTGGCTGCGCACGGCGATTCTCAAGGGCGCGGTGGACCAGGGTTTCTTCCAGTACCAAGGCTCGCTGAGCCACGGTGCGTTGCCAGCCTCGCGCAATATCAGCCTATTCTTCAAGGTGCATGACGCCGAGCTGGCGTTCCAGCCGGGCTGGCCTCATGTGAGCAAGGTCGATGGCGAAGTGTTTGTCGAGGAGAGCGGTGTGCGCATCCTGGCGAGCAAAGGCCAATTGCTCGACACCCAGGTCAACGACATCTACGTCAATATTCCCCATGCGCTGCCCGGCAAGGACAGTCATTTGCTGCTGACCGGCGCTTTTGCCGGTGGCCTGGGCGATGGCCTGAAAATCCTGCAGGAGGCGCCGATCGGCACCGCTTCGACCTTCGCCGGCTGGAAGGGCGAAGGCGATCTGCAAGGCAAGCTGGACCTGGATATTCCCCTGGTCAAAGGCACCGAGCCCAAGATCGTGGTGGACTTCCAGACCGACAAGGCGCGCCTGCAACTGGCCGAGCCGACCCTGGACGTGACGCAGCTCAAGGGCGATTTTCGCTTCGACAGCACCAAGGGCTTGAGTGGCGAGAAAATCACGGCCCAAGCGTTCGACCGGCCGATCACTGCGCAGATCTTCGCCAATGGCAAGCCGGGTGATCTCAGCACGCGGGTTGCGGTGAAGGGCCAGGTGACGGTCAAGCGGCTCACCGACTGGCTGAAAATCACTCAACCCCTGCCGGTGTCCGGCGATATTCCCTATCAGTTACAGCTCGACCTGGACGGTGCCGACAGCCAACTGATGGTCAGCTCCAACCTCAAGGGCGTCGCGGTGGACTTGCCGGCACCGTTCGGCATGCCGGCCAGCCAGGGGCGTGACAGTGCGTTCCGTATGACCTTGCAAGGCGCCGAGCGCCGGTATTGGTTCGATTACGGCGAGCTGGCGAACTTCACCTTTGCTGCACCTGCGAGTTCATTCAATGAAGGCCGTGGCGAGTTGTTCCTCGGTGATGGCGACGCGGTGCTACCGGGCGCAAAGGGCTTGCGTATCCGAGGCGTGCTTTCGGAGTTGGATATCGATCCGTGGCGCAAGCTGGTCAACCAATACGCCGGCAATGACCCCGGCGGCAGCGCCAAGCAATTGCTCAGCGGTGCCGACTTCAAGATCGGCAAACTCACTGGCCTGGGTACTCAGTTCGATCAGGTCAACCTGCAGTTGAACCGCAAATCCGCCGCTTGGGGCTTGCAGCTCGACAGCCGGCAGGCCAAGGGCAGCGTCAGCCTGCCGGACGCCAAGGGCGCGCCGATTGCGGTCAACCTGCAGTACGTGAAACTGCCGGCCGTGGACCCGACGATACAGGCTGATGAAAATGCACCGGACCCGCTGGCCAGCATAGATCCCAAGGATATTCCGGCGCTGGATATCGCCATCGATCAACTGTTCCAGGGGCCGGACCTGGTGGGCGCGTGGTCATTGAAAATTCGTCCAACCGCGAAGGGACTGGCCTTCAATGATCTGGACCTGGGTCTCAAGGGTATGCTGCTCAAAGGGGCCGGGGGATGGGAAGGTTCGCCGGGCGACAGCGGCAGTTGGTACAAGGGGCGTCTGGACGGCAAGAATATTGGCGATGTACTCAAGGGCTGGGGCTTTGCGCCCACGGTGACCAGTGAGGACTTCCACCTGGATGTGGATGGGCGTTGGCCGGGTTCGCCGGCCTGGGTTGGGCCTAAGCGCTTCTCCGGCAGCCTGGATGCAACCTTTCGCAAGGGCCAGTTCGTTGAAGTGGAGGGCGGCGCCCAGGCGTTGCGGGTATTTGGCCTGCTCAACTTCAACTCCATCGGGCGCAGACTGCGCCTGGACTTTTCGGACCTGCTTGGCAAAGGCTTGAGCTATGACCGGGTCAAAGGCTTGTTGGCCGCGAGCAATGGCGTGTTCGTGACTCGTGAGCCGATCACGCTGACCGGTCCGTCAAGCAATCTGGAACTCAACGGCACCCTGGATCTGGTGGCTGACCGCGTCGATGCCAAGCTGCTGGTGACGTTGCCGGTGACCAATAACCTGCCGATCGCGGCGTTGATCGTCGGCGCGCCGGCCATTGGCGGCGCGTTGTTCCTGATCGACAAGCTGATCGGTGATCGGGTGTCGCGCTTTGCCAGCGTGCAATACAAAGTGGAGGGGCCGTGGAAGGACCCGAAAATCACCTTCGACAAGCCATTTGAAAAACCAAACTGAGAGCCTGTGGAGTAGCATGACCGCATGCCCATTACGGAGTGTCGGCCCATGTCCTTTGCGGTAATTCAAATGGTCAGCCAGAGCGATGTGCTGACCAATCTGGCCCAGGCCCGGCGCTTGCTGGAACAAGCGGCGGCCGGCGGTGCGAAGCTTGCGGTGCTGCCGGAAAACTTCGCCGCCATGGGTCGCCGCGACGTCGCGGATATCGGCCGTGCCGAAGCGCTGGGCGAAGGTCCGATCCTGCCGTGGTTGAAACAGACCGCCCGCGACCTCACCTTATGGATAGTGGCTGGCACTTTGCCGTTGCCGCCCAGGGATCAACCGAACGCCAAGGCCAATGCCTGCTCGCTGCTGATTGATTATCACGGTGAAATCGTCGCCCGTTACGACAAACTGCATTTGTTCGATGTGGATGTGGCGGACGCTCGGGGTCGCTATCGCGAGTCTGATGACTATGCTTTCGGAAGCAATGTGGTGGTGGCCGATACGCCGGTCGGCCGTTTGGGCCTGACGGTGTGTTACGACCTGCGCTTCCCCGAGTTGTACAGCGAGTTGCGTGCCGCAGGCGCTGAATTGATTAGCGCGCCTTCAGCGTTTACCGCCGTGACCGGGGCCGCGCATTGGGATGTACTGATTCGCGCGCGGGCCATCGAAACCCAGTGCTACCTGCTGGCGGCTGCCCAGGGCGGTGTGCATCCGGGGCCACGGGAAACCCATGGGCACGCGGCAATTGTCGACCCGTGGGGGCGTGTGCTGGCCCAACGGGATCAAGGCGAGGCGGTGTTGCTGGCCGAACGCGATAGTACTGAACAGGCGTCGATACGGGCGCGCATGCCGGTGGTCAACCATCGGCGCTTTTTCTCGCAGGGCGCACAGCGGCCTGCTTCGGAACGATGAATTTAAGGCCAAACCTATGAGCGAGTTGTTGTCCTCAGTCAGTGAACATCTCCTGGCACCCGGTGGCGTGACCATCGAAAGCTTGCAAACCGTGCTGGGCGATCTCGCCGGGCCAGGCATCGACGCCGCCGACCTGTATTTCCAAGGGCAGATATCCGAATCCTGGGCGCTGGAAGATGGCATCGTCAAGGAAGGCAGTTTCAACCTTGACCAGGGTGTAGGCGTGCGTGCGCAATCCGGGGAAAAAACCGGCTTTGCCTACAGTAACGCCATCACTCTGGAGGCCTTGGGATTGGCTGCCCGCGCGGCGCGTTCGATCTCCCGTGCCGGCCAAAATGGCACGGTGCAGGCATTCAGTACCCAGGACGTGGCCCAGTTGTACGCACCGGATAACCCCTTGGAAGTGATCAGCCGTGCGGAAAAGGTCGAGCTGCTCAAGCGCATCGATGCGGCCACCCGCGCCCTCGACCCGCGTATCCAGCAGGTCACTGTGAGCATGGCGGGGGTGTGGGAGCGCATCCTGGTGGCGTCCACTGATGGCGGGTTGGCTGCGGATGTACGGCCGTTGGTGCGCTTCAATGTCAGTGTGATCGTCGAGCAGAACGGCCGCCGCGAGCGTGGCGGCCATGGCGGCGGCGGGCGTACCGACTACCGTTATTTCCTCGCCGAGGACCGTGCCATGGGCTATGCCCGTGAGGCGCTGCGCCAGGCGCTGGTGAACCTGGAGGCCATTCCGGCGCCGGCGGGTACCTTGCCGGTGGTGTTGGGGTCAGGCTGGTCCGGTGTGTTGCTGCACGAAGCGGTGGGCCACGGCCTGGAAGGGGACTTCAACCGCAAGGGCAGCTCCGCTTACAGCGGGCGTATGGGTGAGATGGTTGCTTCCAAGCTGTGCACCATCGTCGATGATGGCACGCTGGCCGGGCGTCGCGGCTCGCTGAGCGTCGATGACGAAGGCACGCCGACCGAGTGCACCACGTTGATCGAAAACGGTGTGCTCAAAGGCTACATGCAAGACAAGCTCAACGCTCGCCTGATGGGCGTGGCGCGCACCGGCAATGGCCGTCGCGAGTCCTACGCGCACTTGCCGATGCCGCGCATGACCAATACCTACATGCTCGGAGGGCAAAGCGATCCGGCGGAAATCATTGCCTCGGTGAAGCGCGGGATCTACTGCGCCAACCTCGGCGGTGGCCAGGTGGATATCACCAGTGGCAAGTTCGTGTTCTCCACCAGCGAAGCGTACCTGATCGAAGACGGCAAGATTACCGCGCCGGTCAAGGGGGCGACGTTGATTGGCAACGGCCCGGAAGCCATGAGCAAGGTGTCGATGGTCGGTAATGACCTGTCGCTGGACAGTGGCGTGGGCACTTGCGGGAAGGATGGGCAGTCGGTGCCGGTGGGTGTCGGCCAGCCAACGCTGAAGATTGATGCAATCACCGTGGGTGGCACGGGGTCGTAAGGGGTGGAGCTTCGGGTGGCAAGGATCGCCACCCGGGGAAGGGCATCAACGCAGGCCGCGTTGAGTCTCGTCCAGCTCACGGATGTACTTGAAGATTTTACGGCTGGTGGCCGGCGCCTTGTTATGCGCCTGCTCATGCTGGGCTTGACGGATCAGGGAGCGCAATTGCTGGCGGTCCGCGTCCGGGTAGTCCAAGACGAATTTCTCCAGCACCGCGTCATCGCCCTCGATCAGGCGATCACGCCAACGCTCCAGGTTGTGGAAGCGTTCGTTGTACTGGCGAGTGGAGGCATCGGTTTGGTCGAGCAAGGTCAGAATGGCGTCAATGTCCTGATCGCGCATCAGCTTGCCGATAAACATGATGTGCCGTTTGCGCGCGATATTCGCGGTGTGCTTCGGTGCATCCGCAAGCGCCCGGCGCATTTCGTCGGTCAGTGGCAATTTTGCAATCAAGTCTTTCTTGAGCGTTGTAAGACGCTCGCCGAGGTCAACCAGAGCATGCAGCTCGCGTTTGACCTGGGTTTTGCTTTTCTCCCCATCGAGGGAGTCGTCGTAAGAATCAACCATGGTGGCAGTCCGCAAAGAAACGTCGCCATGATAACCAGTCGGGGGCCGCTTGTCCGGCCCGGTCGCTCGATGGCCTTAACCGAAAGCAGAATTTGAGTGGAGAAAACCATGAGTGCAGCCCAAAGCGTCGGTCCGCAAGCGTTACCGGCCCTGCAGGAACAAGTCGAGCAGATCCTGGCCGAGGCCAAGCGCCAGGGGGCCAGTGCCTGTGAAGTCGCGGTGTCGCTGGAACAGGGCCTGTCGACATCGGTGCGCCAGCGCGAAGTGGAAACCGTTGAGTTCAACCGTGACCAGGGATTTGGCATCACCTTGTACGTGGGCCAGCGCAAAGGCTCGGCCAGTACCTCGGCCAGCGGTCCGGAAGCGATTCGTGAAACTGTGGCCGCGGCATTGGCAATCGCCAAGCACACCTCCGAGGATGAAAGCTCGGGCCTGGCTGACAAGGCATTGATGGCCAGGGACTTGAAGGATTTTGATCTGTTTCATGCCTGGGATATCACGCCGGAGCAAGCTATTGAACAGGCCCTGACCTGTGAGGCGGCGGCATTCGATGCCGATAGTCGGATCAAGAATGCCGATGGCACCACATTGAGTACGCATCAGGGTTGTCGCGTGTACGGAAACAGCCATGGTTTTATTGGCGGTTATGCGTCCACTCGCCATAGTTTGAGCTGCGTGATGATCGCTGAGGCCAATGGCCAGATGCAGCGCGATTACTGGTACGACGTGAATCGTCAGGGTGAGTTGCTGGCAGACCCGGTGAGCATTGGCCAACGCGCCGCACAACGCGCCGCGAGCCGTCTGGGTGCGCGCCCGGTGCCGACCTGTGAAGTGCCTGTGCTGTTTTCGGCTGAACTGGCCGGAGGGTTGTTCGGCAGTTTCCTGGGCGCGATTTCCGGCGGCAACCTGTATCGCAAGTCGTCGTTCCTTGAGGGGGCTATCGGCCAGAAGTTGTTCCCTGAATGGCTGACCATCGATGAGCGCCCACACTTGATGCGTGCCATGGGCAGCTCGGCGTTCGACGGTGATGGCTTGGCAACCTATGCCAAACCGTTCGTCGAGAACGGCGAGCTGGTCTCCTACGTACTGGGCACCTACGCTGGCCGTAAACTCGGCCTGCCCAGCACGGCCAACTCGGGCGGTGTGCATAACCTGTTTGTGACCCACGGGGACGAGGACCAGGCAGCATTATTGCGGCGCATGGGGCGCGGTCTGCTGGTGACCGAATTGATGGGCCATGGCCTGAACATGGTCACCGGTGACTATTCCCGAGGCGCGGCGGGTTTTTGGGTGGAAAACGGCGAGATTCAATTCGCCGTCCAGGAAGTGACCATCGCCGGCAACATGCGCGATATGTTCAAGCAGATCGTTGCCGTGGGTAATGACCTGGAACTGCGCAGCAATATCCGCACCGGTTCGGTGTTGATCGAGCGAATGACCGTCGCCGGTAGCTAACACCTCCCTCGCTTCATAAAAGGCATGCCATCCCACGATGGCGTGCTTTTTTTATGCGCGCGCCGCAGAACGATTAGTCGGCCGCTATTGTTTTGATTCTCAATATCATTTAATAATAAATATCATTACCGAGCGAGTGTGGAGCATGAGTTCTGTCCTGCATGAGGATCCGTACCTGGAAAGCTGGCGCTGGATGAGTCGTCAGATTCGCTGTGGCCTCGATCCCAATGAGCCTCGCCTGATCGAACATTACCTCAGCGAGGGGCGATACCTGGCGTGTTGCACCGCGACCCATCCGTGGACCATTGCTGAAACAGCGTTCTGCCTGTTGATCGACACCGCCAGCGATATCGCGCTGCCGTGGCATTGGCGTTCCATGTGCCTGGACCAGGCCTGGCGCCCGCTGCGAGACCTGGAAAAACTTTCCCACTGTGCCTGCCGCCTCAAGCGCTGGCAGACCTTTGCCTGGCAATTGGCGACGTGCCAATTGCTGCCTTCGATTTCTCACTCCGACTTGGTGCAAGGATCTTCCGATGAGTAACACCCGTATCGAACGCGACAGCATGGGCGAGCTGCAAGTACCTGCCGAGGCCCTGTACGGTGCCCAAACCCAGCGTGCGGTGAATAACTTTCCGATCAGTCACCAACCCATGCCGGCACAATTCATTCGTGCACTGATCCTGGCCAAGGCCGCAGCGGCCAAGGTCAACGTCGATCTCAAGCAGATCAGCGAAGGGCAGGGCAAGGCCATTGTCGACGCCGCCCAGGGCTTGCTGGAAGGCGATTTCATGCCGCATTTCCCGGTGGATATCTTCCAGACCGGCTCCGGCACCAGTTCCAACATGAACGCCAACGAAGTGATCGCCACCCTGGCCAGCCGTTTGCTGGGCGAGGCGGTCAACCCCAATGACCATGTGAACTGCGGGCAAAGCAGCAACGACATCATTCCGACCACCATCCATGTCAGCGCCGCGCTGGTGTTGCATGAGCAAACATTGCCGGCCTTGCTGCACCTGGTGCAGGTGATCGAGCAGAAGGCAGAGGAGGTTCATCCCTTCGTCAAGACCGGCCGCACACACCTGATGGACGCTATGCCGGTACGCATGAGCCAGGTGCTCAATGGTTGGGCGCAGCAACTCAGGGCCAATATCGGCCACCTGCAAGGCTTGCTGCCGAGCCTGCAAGCCCTGGCGCAGGGCGGCACGGCGGTGGGTACCGGAATTAATGCGCACCCGGAGTTTGCCGCACGGTTCAGTCAGCAACTGAGCAGCCTGACCGGTGTGAAGTTCACGCCGGGCAAGAACCTGTTCGCGCTGATTGGCTCCCAGGACACCGCTGTCGCCGTCTCTGGCCAATTGAAAGCCACCGCCGTGTCGCTGATGAAAATCGCCAATGACCTGCGCTGGATGAACTCCGGCCCACTCGCAGGCCTGGGTGAAATCGAGCTGGAAGGCTTGCAGCCTGGCTCGTCGATCATGCCGGGCAAAGTCAATCCGGTGATCCCGGAGGCGACCGCCATGGTGGCTGCGCAAGTCATCGGCAATGACACGGTGATCACGGTTGCCGGCCAATCCGGCAACTTCGAACTGAACGTGATGCTGCCGATCATTGCCCAGAACCTGCTCAGCAGCCTGGAGCTGCTGGCCAATGCCAGCCGTTTGCTGGCGGACAAAGCCATTGCCAGCTTCAAGGTCAACGAGGCCAAGCTCAAGGAGGCGTTGTCACGCAATCCGATCCTGGTCACCGCGCTCAATCCGATCATTGGTTACCAAAAGGCCGCTGAAATCGCCAAGAAGGCCTATCAACAGGGTCGTCCAGTGATCGATGTCGCTCTTGAACACACTGACTTGCCTCGCAGCCAACTGGAAATTCTGCTGGATCCGGAAAAGCTCACGGCCGGCGGCGTGTAATCACCGACCCCGCTTTGGAGGCTCACCATGGAGCACTGGAAACGCACGATCGAACGCGCCAATCGCTGCTTTATGCAGGGTGATCTGGTCGATGCTCGCGAGGCCTATCTGCAGGCCCTGGCCCTGGCCCAGGTATTGTTTGAACGCTGGTCGGATGCTGACGAAGCTGTGGCGGCTTGCGTGATTTCCCATCACAACCTGGCGGACCTGCACCTGCGCCTGAACCAGCCAGAGGAAAGCGCCGAATACCTGTGCGCCATTCACCAACGCCTGCTTCAGACCATGCAGGACGCACGCTTGAGCCCACAACTGCGCGAAGCGGCGTTGCACCAGAGCAGTAAGACCTACGTCGAATTATTGAATTTTATCAGCGATCACGGTGAGTACCCGCGTACCCATCGCCTGCTGGGCGGTACTGCGGCGCATCCGACCCCTCCTCAATACGGAGCACATTGATATGACTTACACCTTGCCTGCCTTGCCTTACGCCTATGACGCCCTGGAACCGCATATCGATGCGCAAACCATGGAGATTCACTACACCAAGCATCACCAGACCTACATCAACAACTTGAACGCGGCGGTCGAGGGCACCGAATTCGCCGGTTGGCCGATAGAGAAACTGGTGTCCAGTGTTCAGCAATTGCCGGAGAAACTACGCGCGGCGGTGATCAACCAGGGCGGCGGCCACGCCAATCACTCGCTGTTCTGGGCCGTGATGTCGCCCCAAGGCGGGGGCAAGCCTGAAGGGGCCCTTGGCAAGGCAATCGATGAGCAACTGGGTGGTTTCGACAGTTTCAAGGACGCGTTTACCAAGGCGGCGTTGACCCGTTTCGGCAGTGGCTGGGCCTGGCTGAGCGTTACCCCGCAAAAGACCCTGGTGGTGGAAAGCAGCGGTAACCAGGATAGCCCGTTGATGAACGGCAATACGCCGATCCTTGGCCTGGATGTCTGGGAACATGCCTACTACTTGCTGTACCAGAACCGTCGCCCGGAATACATCAATGCCTTCTACAGTGTTATCAACTGGCCGGAAGTCGCCGCACGCTATCAAGCCGCCCTGGCCTGACATTCACCCTCATAACAAGATCTAAGGCCGACTATGGGCACTGAAACATTGGCGATCAGCAGCGTGCGAATGTTCCGTTATGCGTTTGGCTCGCTGCTGTTATTGGCAGGGACGACATTGCTGGTGGCCCACGGGCTGGCCTGGCTGGACCTGGCACCGCGCATCCTGCGCGCGTTGCAGGGCGGGGCGATCTGCGCGCTCGGCACGGCGTTGGGCGCGGTGCCGGTGCTGGTGATTCGGCGGATGCCGGTGGCCTTGGGCGATACCTTGTTGGGCTTTGGTGCCGGTGTGATGTTGGCGGCGACTGCGTTTTCATTGGTTGTGCCGGGCATAACGGCGGCCCAAAGCCTGGGGCTCTCGCCCTGGGGCGCGGGCGGCTTGATCAGCTTCGGCATTATGCTGGGGGCGTTCGGGTTGTACCTGGTGGATCGCAGAGTCTCCGGTGCCAGCCCGGAAATGCTGGTGGGCACTCCGGAAAAACCGGTAATCCCGCCGCGCATCTGGCTGTTTGTATTTGCCATCATCGCTCACAACATTCCGGAAGGCATGGCGGTGGGTGTCTCCGCCGGTGGCGGCATGCCGGATGCGGACAGCCTGGCCATGGGCATTGCCTTGCAGGATGTACCAGAAGGCCTGGTAATTGCCTTGGTATTGGCCGGGGCGGGGATGTCGCGGGTCAAGGCGTTCCTGATCGGTGCCGCTTCAGGTTTGGTAGAACCGGTATTCGCCGTGCTCTGCGCCTGGTTGGTGAGCCTGGCGCAGGTGCTGTTACCTCTGGGGCTGGCGCTGGCGGCTGGGGCGATGTTGCTGGTGGTGACTCACGAAGTCATCCCCGAATCGCGCCGCAATGGCCACGAAAAACTGGCCAGCCTTGGCTTGTGCATCGGGTTCTGCTTGATGATGGTGATGGATACTGCGTTGGGCTGAGGCCATTGCGGCCTCGTGCCTGAGTCAAAAGCGGGTTTATTCGCCCTCGTCAAAGTAGTTGTTGATCAGCGCCACCAGGGCATCCATCGCTTCCTGTTCTTGCTCGCCTTCGGTCTTCAAATGAATCGTTGTGCCCTTGCCGGCCGCCAGCATCATCATGGCCATGATGCTCTTGCCATCGACCATGGAGTCCGGGCTGCGCCCGGCGCGGATCTGGCAGGGAAACTGCCCGGCGACGCCGACGAACTTGGCCGAGGCCCGGGCGTGCAAACCCAGCTTGTTGATGATTTCAATTTCACGAGCGGGCATCGCGGGGGTGTTCCTTTCAGCTGAGGTCGCGGTGGCGGACCTGGACGTTCTTGAGGGTTTGTTGCAGCACCTGGCCCAGGCGTTCGGTCAGGTAGACGGAGCGGTGGTGGCCGCCGGTGCAGCCGATGGCAATGGTGACATACGCGCGATTGCTCGCGGCGAAACGCGGCAACCATTTGAGCAAGTAGCTGGAAATGTCCTGGAACATCTCCTCTACATCAGGCTGCGCGGCCAGGTACTCAGCCACAGGCTGGTCCAACCCGGACTGCTCGCGCAGTTCAGGCTTCCAGTAGGGGTTGGGCAGGCAGCGCACATCGAACACCAGGTCGGCATCCACCGGCATCCCACGCTTGAAGCCGAATGACTCGACGAGAAACGCCGTGCCGGGCTCGGGCTGGCTCAACAGGCGCAGCTTGATAGCGTCGCGCAGTTGATACAGGTTGAGACTGGTGGTGTTGATCTTGAGGTCGGCCAGATCAATGATCGGGCCCAGCAGCTTGGTTTCGTCCTCGATGGCTTCGGCCAGGGAGCGGTGCGGGCTACTGAGCGGGTGGCGTCGACGGGTTTCGGAGAAACGCTTGAGCAGTGTCTCCTCGTCGGCGTCCAGGTACAGCACATCACAGTGGATATGCTTGGCGCGCACTTCTTCAAGCAGTTCCGGGAAGCGCGACAGGTGGCTGGGCAAGTTGCGCGCGTCAATCGAAACGGCTACCAGCGGTTGCGCCAATTCGGTGTGAATAAGTGCACGTTCCGCCAGTTCCGGCAGCAGGCCGGCGGGCAGGTTGTCGATGCAATAGAAGCCGCTGTCCTCAAGCACATTGAGCGCGGTGCTTTTACCCGAGCCTGAGCGGCCGCTGACGATGATCAAACGCATGATTAGTGCCCGTTTTGTTCATCCAGGACAACTTGATACAGCGCCTCATTGCTGCTGGCACTGCGCAGTTTGTCGCGGACGTCCTTGCGGTCGAGCATGCTGGCGATCTGCCGGAGCAGTTCCAGGTGCGCATCGGTGGCGGCTTCCGGGACCAGCAGCACAAACAGCAGGTCGACCGGGGCACCGTCGATGGCGTCGAAATCGATGGGCGCTTCCAGGTGCAGCAGGGCGCTCACGGGACTATTGCAACCTTTGAGGCGGCAGTGAGGAATGGCGATACCGTTGCCAAAACCTGTGGAGCCGAGTTTTTCACGGGCAACCAGCGCTTCGAAGACATCTTGCATCTCCAGATCCGGCACCTCGCGGTGGATCAGGTTGGCAATTTGTTCGAGGGCTTTTTTCTTGCTGCCGCCCGGCACGTTCACGAGGGAACGGCCGGGGGTCAGGATGGATTCAAGTCGGATCATGGGGGGAGGGTTAACGACCTGTACCTTGCATCAGGTGCAGATTCTTTTCCTTATGCTTTATGAGTTGGCGGTCCAGCTTGTCGTAGAGCGAGTCAATCGCCGCGTACATGTCCTCATGCTCAGCATTGGCGACGAGCTTGGCATTCGGTACGTGCAGGGTGGCCTCGATTTTCTGCTTGAGCTTATCGACCTCCATGATGACCTGCACGTTGGTGATCTTGTCAAAATGCCCCGCAAGCTTGTTCAGCTTGCTCTCGGTGTACTCACGCAGGGGCTTGGTGACTTCCAGCTGGTGTCCACTGATGTTGACTTGCATACAGCTTCTCCTTCGTTGCCAGTGCATAAAGCGGCGGGTAGGAATACCCGCCACTGGAACGCTGTGGCCCGCCCGTCACATCAAACGCTTACGCTCGCTGGAAGGCGCGATCCCAAGGGACTCGCGGTACTTGGCGACGGTTCGACGGGCGACCTGAATGCCTTGTGCCTCCAGTAAACCAGCGATCTTGCTGTCACTCAACGGCTTTTTCTGATTTTCCGCGGCAACCAGTTTTTTGATGATCGCGCGGATCGCCGTGGACGAGCATTCGCCGCCCTCGGAGGTGCTGACGTGGCTGGAGAAAAAGTATTTCAGCTCATAGATACCCCGTGGGGTATGCATGAATTTCTGCGTGGTCACCCGTGAAATCGTCGACTCGTGCATGCCCACCGCTTCGGCGATGTCATGCAGGACCAGCGGCTTCATCGCCTCGTCGCCGTACTCCAGGAAGCCGCGCTGGTGCTCGACGATCTGGGTGGCCACTTTCATCAGGGTTTCGTTGCGGCTTTGCAGGCTCTTGATGAACCAGCGCGCTTCCTGCAACTGGTTGCGCATGAAGGTATTGTCGGCACTGGTGTCGGCGCGTTTTACAAAACCGGCGTATTGCGGGTTGACGCGCAGGCGCGGCACCGACTCCTGGTTAAGCTCAACCAGCCAGCGTTCGTTGTCCTTGCGCACGATCACATCGGGAATCACGTATTCGGCTTCGCTGGATTCGATCTGCGAGCCTGGGCGCGGGTTGAGGCTTTGCACCAGCTCGATGACCTGGCGCAGGTCATCTTCCTTGAGCTTCATGCGGCGCATCAACTGGCTGTAGTCGCGGCTGCCCAGCAGGTCGATGTAATCGGTGACCAGGCGTTGGGCTTCCGCGAGCCACGCAGTCTTGGCGGGCAACTGGCGCAGTTGCAGCAGCAGGCATTCGCTGAGGGTGCGCGCGCCGATACCGGCGGGTTCGAACTGCTGGATGCGGTGCAGGACGGCTTCGATTTCGTCCAGTTCGATGTCCAGTTCCGGGTCGAAGGCATCGAGAATTTCTTCGAGCGTCTCGTCCAGATAGCCCTGGTTGTTGATGCAGTCGATCAGGGTCACGGCGATCAGGCGATCGGTGTCCGACATCGGCGCCAGGTTCAGTTGCCACAGCAGATGGCTCTGCAGGCTTTCGCCGGCGGAGGTGCGGGTGGTGAAGTCCCACTCGTCATCGTCGTTGCTGGGCAGGCTGCTGGCACTGGTCTGGTAGACGTCTTCCCAGGCGGTGTCCACCGGGAGTTCGTTGGGAATGCGTTCGTTCCAGTCGCCTTCCTCAAGGTTATCCACCGTCGGGGCGGTTTCCTGATAGGACGGTTCCTGCACGTCGGAATTGGGTTTTTGCTCGATGTTGTCGGCCAGCGGGTCTGCATTATCGAAGTCGTCGCCCTCTTCCTGGCGTTCGAGCATCGGATTGGACTCCAAGGCCTCCTGGATTTCCTGTTGCAGGTCCAGGGTCGACAATTGGAGCAGGCGGATGGCCTGTTGCAGCTGCGGTGTCATCGTCAGCTGCTGGCCCATTCTCAGGACTAGCGATGGTTTCATGGCAGGGGCTTAACACCTTATTCGCCGGCGCAGTGCGCCATCCACGACAGGGCGCGTGAGCGCCAAACATAAGCAAATTATATGCCTGATATCGGGGGCTTTGCCTAGAGCGCGGTAACAATAAAAAACTCGAGGTTTTTATTGACTCCCGCGCTCCAGGCGACCGACTTGCCGCCGCCTTGTCGGTACGGACAGGTTTACAGGCGGAACTCGTGACCCAGGTACACTTCCTTGACCAGTTCGTTGGCGAGGATAGTCGCGGAGTCACCCTCGGCGATCAATTGGCCATCGTTAACGATATACGCGGTTTCGCAGATATCGAGGGTTTCACGCACGTTGTGGTCGGTGATCAGCACACCGATACCCTTGGCCTTGAGGTGGTGGATGATCTGCTTGATGTCACCGACCGAGATCGGGTCGACGCCGGCAAACGGTTCGTCCAGCAAGATGAACTTGGGGGCGGTCGCCAGGGCACGGGCGATTTCCACGCGGCGGCGTTCACCACCGGACAGGCTCATGCCCAGGTTGTCGCGAATGTGGTTGATGTGGAATTCCTGCAGCAGGCTTTCCAGCTCCTTGCGGCGCCCATCGCGGTCGAGTTCCTTGCGGGTCTCAAGGATCGCCATGATGTTGTCCGCAACCGACAGTTTGCGGAAGATCGACGCTTCCTGGGGAAGATAGCCGATACCGGCCCGCGCACGGCCGTGCATCGGCTGGTGGCTGACATCCAGGTCGTCGATCAGAACGCGACCCTGGTCCGCCTGGACCAGGCCGACGATCATATAGAAGCAGGTGGTCTTGCCGGCGCCGTTGGGGCCGAGCAAGCCGACGATCTGGCCGCTGTCGATCGACAGGCTGACGTCGCGCACGACCTGACGGCTTTTATAGGCCTTGGCCAGATGCTGGGCTTTCAGGGTTGCCATTACTCGGCCTTCTTCTTCGGCTGGATAACCATGTCGATGCGTGGGCGCGGCGCGGTGACTTTGCTGCCATTGGCGCGACCGGCGTTAGCGATCTGCTTCACGGTGTCATAGGTGATTTTTTCACCTTCCGTGGAGTTGCCGTCCGGGCTCAGCACCTTGGCCTGGTCAATCAGGACGATGCGATTCTGCTGGGCGTGATACTGGATAGTCTTGCCGTAGCCTTTCATCGGACCTGTGTCGGTAGCCGACTGCTTCTGTTCGAAGTAAGCCAGGTTGCCTACCGAAGTCACGACGTCGATGTCACCGCTTTGGGTGCGCGTCAGCGTTACGGTATTACCGGTGATCTTCATCGAACCTTGGGTGATGATCACGCCGCCGGTGTAGGTCGCTACACCTTGCTTGTCATCCAGTTGCGCATCATCAGCCGAAATGTGGATCGGCTGCTGGCTATCGTTCGGCAGAGCCCAGGCGCTCACGCTTCCCAGTACAGCGCCCAGGCCGAGCAAAATAGGGAGAGTTTTAACGAGCCTCATACTGTCCTCTTACGTTCGATAGCAGGTGTATCCTGCTTTCTTTCAAATACGCTTTCATTCCCTTGCCAGTCGATACACCGCCAGCGCCGTCGATTCTAACGTCTTGCTCGGTCTGCGCATATTGCTTCTGTGGGAATACGGTCATGCGACTGCTGGTAATCACGGTGTCACGGTTCTTGGCATCGGTGCGCGCGACGCGCACCGAGTCAATCAGCTCCACCTGGGTGCCGTCCGGGTTCACTTCGCCACGCTTGCTGGTGACGTGCCAGGGAAACTCAGTGCCGCGATAAAGGTTCAAGTCCGGGTTGGTCAGCAAGGTAACTTCGCTGGCCTTCAAATGCTCGACCTTGTCCGAGGTCATTTCATACTGCACCTTGCCGTCGGGCAGGAACTGCACGCTGTAGGCGTTGGTGGCGTAATAGT
The DNA here is from genome assembly GCF_030687435.1 of Pseudomonas sp. FP597. Lineage (NCBI taxonomy): Bacteria > Pseudomonadati > Pseudomonadota > Gammaproteobacteria > Pseudomonadales > Pseudomonadaceae > Pseudomonas > Pseudomonas sp. FP597. The sequence continues at coordinate 1,130,916 of NZ_CP117432.1, forward strand.
CGATAGCGCCTTTGTCGACCTGCGCGGCAGGCTGGTCGAGGAAGCGCTCCGGGCTGATATTCCAGTAGCCCACCGCCAGGAACAGCGCGGCGATGACTCCGAATAGCAGGAAGTTGCGAATCTTTTTGCTCAGCATATAACGCTCTATAAGTAGGCGGCGTGGGCCGCTTCAAGGCTGCCCTGGGCTCGCAGAATCAGTTCGCAGAACTCACGGGCCGCACCTTCGCCACCACGGGCGGTGGTGATGCCATGGGCGTGCTCGCGAACGAACGCCGCCGCGTTGGCGACGGCCATGCCCAGGCCCACCCGGCGAATGACCGGCAAGTCCGGCAGGTCATCGCCCAGGTAGGCGACCTGCTCATAGCTTAGGTTGAGTTGGCCAAGAAGCTCGTCCAGCACCACCAGTTTATCCTCACGGCCCTGATACAGGTGAGCAATTCCCAGGTTTTGTGCGCGGCGTTCCACAACGGGGGTTTTTCGGCCGCTGATAATCGCCGTCTGCACACCTGCCGCCATCAGCATCTTGATGCCCTGGCCGTCCAGTGTGTTGAATGTCTTGAATTCGCTGCCGTCTTCGAGAAAGTACAGGCGGCCATCGGTCAGCACGCCATCAACGTCGAAAATCGCCAACTTGATGTGCTTGCCGCGTTGCAATAAATCGCTGGTCATTTACATCACTCCCGCACGCAACAAGTCGTGCATGTTCAGGGCGCCTACCGGGTGGTCGTGATTATCGACCACCACCAGCGCGCCGATCTTGTGGTCTTCCATGATCTTCAATGCTTCGGCCGCGAGCATCTCGGGGCGTGCGGTCTTGCCGTGTGGAGTCATGACCGCGTCGATGGTTGCGGTGTGGATATCGATGGTGCGGTCCAGGGTGCGCCGCAAGTCACCGTCGGTGAACACGCCGGCCAGGCGCCCGTCGGCTTCCAGGATCACGGTCATGCCCAGGCCTTTGCGGGTCATTTCCATCAGCGCGTCCTTCAGCAGGGTGCCGCGCTGCACGTGAGGCAATTCATCGCCCGAATGCATGACATTCTCTACTTTCAACAGCAGGCGCCGGCCCAGGGCGCCGCCAGGATGTGAAAACGCGAAATCTTCGGCGGTGAACCCGCGGGCCTCCAGCAACGCTACGGAGAGGGCATCGCCCATGACCAGCGCGGCGGTGGTGGAGGAGGTCGGCGCCAGGTTCAGCGGGCAGGCTTCGTGGGCCACGTGAACATTCAGGTTCACTTCGGCGGCCTTGGCCAGCGTCGAGTCCGGGTTGCCGGTGATGCTGATCATCTGGATCCCCAGGCGTTTGATCAGCGGCAGCAGGGTCACGATTTCGTTGGTGGTGCCGGAGTTGGACAGCGCCAGGATGATGTCATCCTTGGTGATCATGCCCATGTCGCCGTGGCTGGCCTCGGCGGGATGCACGAAAAACGCGGTGGTTCCGGTGCTGGCCAGGGTGGCGGCGATCTTGTTGCCGACGTGGCCCGACTTGCCCATGCCGACCACGACAACGCGGCCCTTGCTGGCCAGAATCATCTCGCAGGCGCGTACGAAATCTGCGTCGATATGTGCCAGCAAGCCTTCTACGGCTTCAAGCTCGAGGCGGATGGTGCGTTGTGCGGATTGAATAAGGTCGCTGGATTGGCTCATGTCTGAAATCGTATAGCCTGACGAAAAGTCGGCGATTATAGCGGTAATGATCGATTCCCTCACGCAAGTTCGTCATGCTTTATTCAGCGGGTGCCTGAGATTCCAGCCTTGGTAACATAGCCGGCAACGTTTTTTCCCTGTCCTGGATCTGAACAAGCGCAGTTCCGGCCTTGGGCGCGTTGTACCAGCAGTGATATAGTTCGCCGCCAGTTCGGTCCGCCCAGCCCATGTGGCTATCTATTGCGTCACCGTTGCAAACGTTTGTCGCAAGCGTGGTGTCTGAGTGAGAGGCTGCATCCCAAGGAGTTTAGATGAGTGCCGATAACGCCTACGCGGTCGAGCTGAAGGGTCTGACCTTCAAGCGCGGGACGCGCAGCATCTTCAATAACGTCGATATTCGCATTCCCCGCGGCAAGGTGACGGGCATCATGGGGCCGTCCGGCTGCGGCAAGACTACGCTGTTGCGCCTGATGGGCATGCAACTGCGCCCCAGTGCCGGCGAAGTGTGGGTCAATGGCCAGAACCTGCCGACGCTGTCGCGCAGCGATCTGTTCGATGCGCGCAAGCATATGGGCGTCCTGTTCCAGAGCGGTGCGCTGTTCACCGACCTCGATGTATTCGAGAACGTGGCGTTTCCGCTGCGCGTGCACACCCAGCTGTCTGATGAAATGATTCGTGACATTGTGTTGCTGAAACTGCAGGCCGTAGGCCTTCGCGGCGCCATCGACCTGATGCCTGACGAACTGTCCGGCGGCATGAAGCGCCGTGTGGCCCTGGCGCGAGCCATCGCCCTTGACCCGCAGATCCTCATGTACGACGAGCCTTTTGTTGGTCAGGACCCGATCGCCATGGGCGTGCTGGTACGCCTGATCCGCCTGCTCAACGATGCGCTGGGCATCACCAGCATCGTCGTGTCCCATGACCTGGCGGAAACCGCGAGCATTGCCGACTACCTCTATGTAGTGGGCGATGGCCAGGTGCTGGGGCAGGGCACGCCTGAAGAACTGATGAACGCCGACAACCCGCGTATTCGCCAATTCATGACCGGCGATCCTGATGGCCCTGTGCCTTTTCACTTTCCGGCAGCGGATTACCGCTCAGATCTTCTGGGGAAGCGCTGATGCGCAAGACATCTCTCATCGAAAAGGTTCGCCTTTTCGGTCGCTCCGGCATCGACATGGTCGAAGTGCTGGGCCGTTCGACGATTTTCCTGTTTCACGCCCTGCTCGGTCGAGGTGGCATTGGGGGCGGGTTTGGCCTGTTGATCAAGCAGCTGCATTCGGTTGGTGTAATGTCCCTGGTGATCATCGTGGTTTCCGGGATTTTCATCGGCATGGTGCTGGCGTTGCAGGGTTTCAATATCCTTTCCGGCTACGGTTCTGAGCAGGCCGTTGGGCAGATGGTCGCCCTGACGCTGTTGCGTGAGCTGGGGCCGGTGGTCACCGCATTGTTGTTTGCGGGCCGCGCCGGTTCGGCGTTGACCGCCGAAATCGGCAACATGAAGTCCACCGAGCAATTGTCCAGCCTCGAAATGATTGGCGTGGACCCGCTCAAGTACATTGTTGCCCCGCGCCTGTGGGCCGGCTTCATTTCCCTGCCACTGCTGGCGATGATCTTCAGCGTGGTGGGGATCTGGGGCGGTTCGTGGGTGGCGGTTGACTGGCTGGGCGTCTATGACGGCTCTTACTGGGGCAACATGCAGAACAGCGTGACCTTCAACGGTGACGTGCTCAACGGCATCATAAAGAGCATCGTCTTTGCCTTTGTAGTGACCTGGATCGCCGTATTCCAAGGCTACGACTGTGAGCCCACCTCAGAAGGGATCAGTCGCGCCACCACCAAGACCGTTGTGTACGCCTCGCTGGCGGTACTGGGCCTTGACTTCATTTTGACCGCCTTGATGTTTGGAGATTTCTGATGCAAAACCGCACTGTGGAAATCGGTGTCGGCCTTTTCTTGCTGGCTGGCATCCTGGCTTTACTGTTGCTGGCCCTGCGGGTCAGCGGCCTTTCGGCCAGCCCCACCGCCGATACTTATAAACTTTACGCGTACTTCGACAATATCGCCGGTTTGACTGTCAGAGCTAAAGTGACCATGGCCGGTGTGACCATCGGCAAGGTCACGGCAATCGATCTGGACCGCGACAGCTTTACCGGGCGCGTGACGATGCAACTGGACAAGAAGGTCGATAATCTGCCGACTGACTCCACTGCATCTATCCTCACTGCGGGTTTGCTGGGCGAGAAGTACATCGGTGTCAGCGTGGGCGGGGAAACAGCCCTGCTCAAGGATGGTTCGACCATCCACGACACGCAGTCGTCGCTGGTGCTTGAAGACCTGATCGGTAAATTCCTGCTCAATACGGTCAATAAAGACGCCAAATGAGGAATCTGCACATGATCTCTACCTTGCGACGTGGCCTTCTGGTACTGCTTGCAGCGTTGCCGCTGATGGCGAACGCGGCCGGCTCAGCGCACGAGCTGGTGCAGGACACGACCAACAAGATGCTGGCTGACCTGACTGCCAATAAAGAGCAGTACAAACAAGACCCAAGCAAGTTCTACAATGCGCTCAACACCATTGTCGGCCCTGTCGTCGATGCCGAAGGCATTTCCCGCAGCATCATGACGGTCAAGTATTCGCGCAAGGCAACACCTGCCCAGATGCAGACCTTCCAGGAAAACTTCAAGAAAGGCCTGTTCCAGTTCTATGGCAACGCGCTGCTTGAGTACAACAACCAGGGCATCACCGTCGCTCCAGCCGGGGATGAGTCAGGCGATCGCACCAGTGTGAACATGAGCGTCAAAGGCAATAACGGCGCCGTCTACCCTGTGCAGTACACGCTGGAAAAGGTCAACGGCGAGTGGAAGCTGCGTAACGTGATCATCAACGGCATCAACATCGGCAAGCTGTTCCGTGACCAGTTCGCCGACGCCATGCAGCGCAATGGCAATGACCTGGACAAGACTATCAATGGTTGGGCCGGTGAAGTCGCCAAGGCCAAGGAAACTTCCGATAAAGAAGCTGGGAAGACCGTGCAATGACCGAGTCGGCTGTTCGTCTTGGCGAAGCCGGTGAGCTGTTCCTCAGCGGCGTGCTGGATTACCGCACCGGGCCGGACCTGCGCAAGCAGGGCCAGGCGCTGATCAAGGCCAGCAGCGCTCCCGCGCTGGTGGTCGATTGCTCGGCGGTGACCAAGTCCAGCAGTGTCGGCTTGTCGTTGCTGTTGTGCTTCATGCGCGATGCCGATGCGGCCAAAAAACCGGTCAGCATCCGTGCGTTGCCCGACGACATGCGCGAAATCGCCGAGGTTTCCGGTCTGACCGAGCTGTTGGCGCATCCTTAATACATACTTTCAAGCTAGCCCCCCGTCAGAGTCCTGTTATACGGGGTTCGCAGGCGCGGGGCTTTTTTGTATGATGTGCGACCCGCGCGCACTGGGCGCCGATAGAGGTTGAGCATGCAGGCCAACGAAGTTAAAAGCTTTCTCGAAGGAAAGCTGCCGGAAACGACTGTTGAAGTTGAAGGCGAAGGCTGCAATTTCCAGCTGAATGTGATTAGCGATGAACTGGCGGCACTCAGCCCGGTCAAGCGTCAGCAGCAGATCTATGCCCATTTGAACCCGTGGATCACCGATGGCAGCATCCATGCGGTCACTATGAAATTTTTCAGCCGCGCGGCCTGGGCCGAGCGCACCTGAGCCCCCAAGGCGTCGAGATTCTTATGGATAAATTGATTATTACCGGTGGTGCCCGCCTTGATGGCGAGATCCGCATTTCCGGTGCGAAAAACTCTGCCTTGCCGATTCTGGCGGCGACCCTGCTGTGCGATGGCCCGGTGACCGTGGCCAACCTGCCGCACCTGCACGACATCACCACCATGATCGAGCTGTTCGGTCGCATGGGCATTGAGCCGGTGATCGACGAGAAACTCTCGGTCGAAATCGACCCGCGCACCATCAAGACCCTGATCGCGCCGTACGAGCTGGTGAAAACCATGCGTGCGTCGATCCTGGTACTGGGCCCGATGGTTGCCCGTTTCGGCGAAGCCGAAGTCGCATTGCCTGGCGGTTGCGCCATTGGCTCGCGTCCGGTGGACCTGCACATCCGTGGCCTCGAAGCCATGGGCGCGGTCATTGACGTCGAAGGCGGCTACATCAAGGCCAAGGCGCCGGAAGGCGGCCTGCGTGGCGCGAACTTCTTCTTTGATACCGTCAGCGTGACCGGTACCGAGAACATCATGATGGCCGCCGCCCTGGCCAAAGGCCGCAGCGTGCTGCAGAACGCCGCTCGTGAGCCGGAAGTGGTCGACCTGGCCAACTTCCTGAACGCCATGGGCGCGAAGGTTTCCGGTGCCGGCACCGACACCATCACCATCGATGGCGTAGAGCGTCTGCACACCGCCACCTACAAAGTCATGCCTGACCGCATCGAGACCGGTACCTACCTGGTCGCCGCCGCCGTTACCGGTGGTCGCGTCAAGGTCAAGGACACCGATCCGACCATCCTGGAAGCGGTCTTAGAAAAACTGCGTGAAGCCGGTGCGGAAATCACCACGGGTGAAGACTGGATCGAGCTGAACATGCACGGCAAGCGGCCAAAAGCCGTCAACGTGCGTACCGCTCCGTACCCGGCATTCCCGACCGACATGCAAGCTCAGTTCATTTCCCTGAACGCCATTGCCGAAGGCACCGGTGCGGTCATCGAGACGATCTTCGAAAACCGCTTCATGCACGTGTACGAACTGCACCGCATGGGCGCGAAGATCCAGGTCGAAGGCAACACGGCCATCGTCACCGGCACCGAGAAGCTCAAAGGCGCGCCCGTCATGGCGACCGACCTGCGTGCTTCGGCCAGCCTGGTCATTTCGGCGTTGATCGCCGAAGGCGATACACTGATCGACCGCATCTACCACATCGACCGTGGTTATGAGTGCATTGAAGAAAAACTGCAGATGCTCGGCGCCAAAATCCGCCGCGTACCGGGTTAGTCTTCGGATTGTGGCAAGGGAGCAAGCTCCCTTGCCACAGTTTGCTGTTAAGTGATTCGTTTCAAATCGAGGCTGTCATGGCCTCGATCTGTGTCTGGCGCTGTTTGTGTCCGGACCGCAATAGCCTGATGAAGGACTGACGTTTCCCATGTTGACCATCGCACTGTCCAAGGGCCGCATCCTTGACGACACGTTGCCGCTTCTGGCTGAAGCGGGCATCGTGCCGACCGAGAATCCGGACAAGAGCCGCAAGCTGATCATCCCCACGACCCAGGACGACGTTCGTCTGCTGATCGTGCGGGCTACCGACGTGCCGACCTACGTTGAACATGGCGCGGCCGACCTGGGCGTCGCCGGTAAAGACGTGCTGATGGAATATGGTGGCCAGGGCCTGTACGAGCCTCTGGATCTGCGTATCGCGTTGTGCAAACTGATGACTGCCGGCCGTGTCGGTGATGTCGAGCCCAAGGGTCGCCTGCGCGTGGCCACCAAGTTCGTCAATGTTGCCAAGCGCTACTACGCCGAACAAGGTCGTCAGGTCGACATCATCAAGCTGTATGGCTCGATGGAGCTGGCGCCGCTGATCGGTCTGGCCGACAAGATCATCGATGTGGTCGACACCGGCAACACCTTGCGTGCCAATGGCCTCGAACCCCAGGACTTCATCGCAGACATCAGCTCCCGCCTGATCGTCAACAAGGCGTCGATGAAGATGCAGCACGCCCGTATCCAGGCGTTGATCGACACCCTGCGCACCGCAGTGGAGTCTCGACACCGCGGTTGACTCACCCGCGTAGCCCAACAGCTGCGCCCGTCTATCCGCCTCATAGCCAGAATTCTCAGGTGCCCAAGCGGAAACGACTGCTAGTTTAGGGCGCCTGAGTTTTTGCCAATTCTATTGAGGCCCTCGCTATGACCACGTCCACTGCAATTGCCCGACTCAACGCTGCCGATCCGGATTTCGCCCATCATCTGGATCATCTGCTGAGCTGGGAAAGCGTGTCCGACGGCTCGGTCAATCAGCGAGTACTCGACATCATCAAGGCCGTGCGCGAACGCGGTGACGCGGCGCTGGTGGATTTCACCCGTCAGTTCGATGGTCTGGACGTCAAGTCCATGGCCGACCTGATCCTGCCTCGCGAACGCCTGGAGCTGGCCCTGACGCGCATTACCGCGCCGCAGCGCGAAGCCCTGGAAGTCGCGGCGGCGCGCGTGCGCAGCTACCACGAAAAACAGAAACAGGATTCCTGGAGCTACACCGAGGCCGACGGCACCGTGCTGGGCCAGAAGGTTACGCCGCTGGACCGCGCCGGCCTTTACGTACCGGGTGGCAAGGCGTCGTATCCGTCGTCCGTGCTGATGAACGCGATCCCGGCCAAAGTGGCGGGCGTGACCGAAGTGGTCATGGTGGTGCCGACCCCGCGTGGTGAAATCAACGAGCTGGTGCTGGCGGCGGCCTGCATCGCCGGTGTCGATCGCGTGTTCACCATCGGCGGTGCTCAAGCCGTGGCGGCGCTGGCCTATGGCACCGAGAGCGTGCCGAAGGTCGACAAGGTTGTCGGTCCGGGCAACATCTATGTGGCCACTGCCAAGCGCCACGTGTTCGGCCAGGTCGGCATCGACATGATCGCCGGCCCCTCGGAAATCCTCGTGGTCTGCGACGGCCAGACCGACCCGGACTGGATCGCCATGGACCTGTTCTCCCAGGCCGAGCATGACGAAGACGCCCAGGCGATCCTGGTCAGCCCGGACGCCGAGTTTCTCGACAAGGTCGCCGCCAGCATCGAGAAGCTGCTGCCGACCATGGACCGCGCCGAGATCATCGAGAAATCGATCAATGGCCGTGGTGCGTTGATCCTGGTGAGCGACATGGAGCAGGCCATCGAAGTGGCCAACCGCATCGCGCCGGAGCACCTGGAATTGTCCGTGGCCGACCCACAAGCCTGGCTGCCGTCGATTCGTCACGCCGGTGCGATCTTCATGGGGCGCCACACCAGCGAAGCCCTGGGCGACTACTGCGCAGGTCCCAACCATGTGTTGCCCACCTCCGGCACTGCGCGCTTCTCGTCGCCGCTGGGGGTGTATGACTTCCAGAAGCGTTCATCGATCATCTTCTGCTCGCCACAAGGCGCCTCCGAGTTGGGCAAGACCGCTTCGGTACTGGCCCGTGGCGAATCCCTGAGCGCCCACGCCCGCAGCGCGGAATATCGCATCCTTGACGACAAGAAAGGTAATTGAGATGAGCAAATTCTGGAGCCCCTTCGTCAAGGACCTGGTCCCTTACGTGCCCGGCGAACAGCCGAAGCTGACCAGGCTGGTCAAGCTCAACACCAATGAAAACCCCTACGGCCCTTCACCGAAGGCGCTGGCCGCGATGCAGGCCGAGTTGAACGACAACCTGCGCCTGTACCCGGACCCCAACAGCGACCTGCTCAAGCAGGCCGTGGCCAGGTATTACGGCATCGACGCCGCCAAGGTGTTCCTTGGCAACGGTTCCGACGAGGTACTGGCGCATATCTTCCACGGTCTGTTCCAGCACGACCGGCCGCTGCTGTTCCCGGACATCAGCTACAGCTTCTATCCGGTGTACTGCGGCCTCTACGGCATTGAGTCCGAGCCGGTGCCGCTGGACGAACAGTTTCAGATCCGTGTCGCGGACTACGCCAGGCCCAATGGCGGGGTCATCTTCCCCAACCCGAACGCGCCGACCGGCTGCGTGCTGGCGCTGGACGCGGTGGAGCAGATCGTCAAGGCCAGCCCGGACTCCGTGGTGGTGGTGGATGAGGCCTACATCGACTTCGGCGGTGAAACCGCCATCAGCCTGGTGGACCGTTACCCGAACCTGCTGGTAACCCAGACCCTGTCCAAATCGCGCTCACTGGCCGGTTTGCGTGTGGGCCTGGCCGTGGGTCATCCGGACCTGATCGAAGCGCTGGAGCGGGTCAAGAACAGCTTCAACTCCTACCCCCTGGATCGCCTGGCGATTGCCGGCGCGTCGGCGGCGTTCGACGATCGTGAGTATTTCGAGAAGACCTGCCAGAAGGTGATCGACAGTCGCAACACGCTGGTCGCGCAGTTGGAGGCCAAAGGTTTTGAGGTGCTGCCTTCGGCGGCCAACTTCATCTTTGCCCGCCACCCACAACATGATGCTGCCGGGTTGGCCGCCAAGCTGCGTGAGCAGGGTGTGATCGTGCGTCACTTCAAGCAGGAACGAATTGCTCAATTCCTGCGGATCAGCATCGGTACGCCGGAGCAGAACCAGGCGCTGATTGATGGTCTCGGTGAGCTCTAACAGGCGCTGAAATCAAATGTGGGAGGGAGCAAGCCCCCTTCCACATTGGTTTTGTGTTGCTAATTACAGCAGTGGCTCATCCGGCTTCTTGTTCTTCCAACCATCATTGCCCGGCAGCAACAGGTTCAAACCAATCGCTACCACCGCACACAGGGCGATGCCCTTGAGGCCGAAATCATCCGGGCCGGTGCCGGTGCCGACCAACACACCGCCAATGCCGAATACCAGGGTTACCGACACAATCACCAAATTACGCGCCTCGCCCAGGTCGATCTTGTGGCGGATCAGCGTGTTCATGCCCACTGCCGCAATCGAACCGAACAACAAGCACAGAATCCCGCCCATCACCGGTACCGGAATGCTCTGCAGCAGTGCGCCGAACTTGCCGATAAACGCCAGGCTGATGGCAAACACCGCGGCCCAGGTCATGATCTTCGGGTTGTAGTTCTTGGTCAGCATGACCGCGCCGGTCACTTCGGCGTAGGTGGTGTTCGGTGGGCCGCCGAACAGGCCGGCTGCCGTGGTGGCAATGCCGTCACCCAGCAGGGTGCGATGCAGGCCAGGCTTCTTCAGGTAGTCGCGACCGGTCACGCTGCCCACCGCAATCACACCGCCGATGTGTTCGATCGCCGGGGCAAGGGCCACCGGGACGATAAACAGGATGGCCTGCCAGTTGAATTCCGGCGCGGTGAAGTGGGGCAGGGCGAACCATGGCGCGGCGGCGATCTTCGCCGTGTCGACCACGCCAAAGTAGAACGCCATGGCAAAACCCACCAGTACGCCGGAGATGATCGGCACCAGGCGGAAAATGCCTTTGCCGAAGACCGCCACGATCAGCGTGGTGAGCAGCGCAGGCATCGAGATCATCATCGCCGTCTGGTAATGAATCAGCTCGGCACCGTCGCCGGACTTGCCCATCGCCATGTTCGCGGCAATCGGCGCCATGGCCAGGCCGATGGAAATGATCACCGGCCCGATCACGACCGGTGGCAGCAGCCGGTCGATAAAGCCGGTGCCCTTGATCTTCACCGCCAGGCCCAGGAACGTATAGACGAAACCGGCCGCCATCACGCCGCCCATGGTTGCCGCGAGGCCGAACTGGCCCTTGGCAAGGATGATCGGGGTGATAAAGGCAAAGCTCGATGCCAGGAATACCGGCACCTGCCGACCTGTCACCACCTGGAACAACAGCGTGCCCAGGCCGGCGGTGAACAGGGCGACGTTTGGATCAAGACCTGTGATCAGTGGCATCAACACCAACGCGCCAAATGCTACGAAAAGCATTTGTGCGCCAGACAGGATCTGGCGCCAAAGCGGGTCGTTGAATTCATCCTGCATGCTTACGCGTCCTTCTGCTTGGTGCCGAAGATCTTGTCACCGGCATCGCCCAGGCCCGGGATGATGTAGCCGTGTTCATTCAGGCGCTCGTCGATGGAGGCGGTATAGATCTGCACGTCGGGGTGCGCTTTCTCGACGGCGGCAATGCCTTCGGGCGCGGCGACCAGCACCATGGCGCGGATGTCCTTGCAGCCGGCTTTTTTCAGCAGGTCGATGGTAGCGACCATGGAGCTGCCGGTGGCGAGCATCGGGTCGATGATCATCGCCAGGCGCTCGTCGATTTCCGGGACGAGTTTTTCCAGGTAGGTGTGGGCTTGCAACGTTTGTTCATTGCGGGCCACGCCCACGGCGCTGACCTTGGCGCCCGGGATCAGGCTGAGTACACCTTCGAGCATGCCGATGCCGGCGCGCAGGATCGGCACTACAGTGATCTTCTTGCCGGCGATTTTCTCGACCTGGACGGTGCCCGCCCAGCCTTGAATATCGTAGGTTTCCAAGGGCAGATCCTTGGTGGCTTCGTAAGTGAGCAACGCTCCGACTTCCTGAGCAAGCTCACGGAAATTCTTCGTGCTGATGTCGGCGCGGCGCATAAGGCCGAGCTTGTGTCGGATCAGCGGGTGGCGGATCTCGCGAGTGGGCATGGGAAAGGCTCCGGCAGCGGGCAAAAAAACCGGCCTAGATTAATCTATCCGAGAGTGTTGTCCTATAGACATCTAGTACGTTAGTCCATTAAGGCTTGCTCGGAGCGCACGAGAAGCGTACCTTCGCCCGCTTTTCTTGCCACAGCACCCCCTTGGAGAGCGCCATGTCCGCTGATCTCGAGCATATCCGTCAAATCATGCGCGAGGCTGACTGCCTGTACACCGAAGCGCAAGTCGAAGCGGCGATCGCCAAGGTCGGCGCGCACATCAGCCGCGAACTGGCCGACACCAACCCTGTGGTGTTCTGCGTGATGAACGGCGGCCTGATTTTCGCCGGCAAATTGCTCACCCATCTGCAATTCCCGCTGGAAGCGTCCTACCTGCACGCCACGCGTTATCGCAACGAAACCACCGGCGGCGACCTGTTCTGGAAGGCCAAGCCGGAAGTCTCGTTCATTGACCGCGACGTGCTGATCATCGACGACATTCTCGACGAAGGTCACACCCTGGGCGCGATCATCGACTTCTGCAAACACGCCGGCGCGCGCAAAGTGCACACCGCCGTGCTGATCGACAAAGACCACGACCGCAAGGCCCGTCCGGACCTGAAAGCCGATTACGTCGGTCTGCCGTGCATTGACCGCTACATCTTTGGTTACGGCATGGATTACAAAGGTTACTGGCGCAACGCCAATGGGATCTACGCCGTCAAAGGAATGTAAGTCATGACTCGCTTTCTTGATCAGACACTGTTTGCCGAACTGGCCGAGAAAGCGGACGCCAGCCCTCGCGGGCGTTACCACCATAACTTCCACCAGATGGAAGAGCCGTGTCATCGCCTGGCCGTGGGCCTGCAACCAGGCACCTATGTACCGCCGCATCGGCACTTGAGCGCGGACAAGGCGGAAACCTTGCTGGTGCTCAAGGGTAGCCTGGGTTTGCTGGTGTTCAATGACGCCGGTGACGTCATCGCCAAGCGCGTGATGCAGGCGGGCGGCGAGTGCGCGGGCGTTGATTTGCCGCCTGGCGTGTTCCACGGTCTTGTCGTGCTTGCGCCTGATACGGTGATGTTCGAGTGCAAGGCCGGGCCTTATCGTCCGGTGGGCGAGGGTGAGCTGGCCGATTGGGCGCCGCGTGAAGGCGATGCCGATGTGGTCGAGTATCTACGCTGGATGCTTGCCCAGTTCGATTGAGCTACAGTGCTGGGCCATCTCGCACGGAGCGGCCCATGAGCCTGTTGATACGCACTTGCGCCGCCCTGGCGCTGACCCTCAGTCTGCCCTTGGCCGCGGCGCCCGCGCCGATGCATGCGCAGTTCCTGCCGCCGGACGATCTGACCCTGCGCGCCGAAAGCCCTGACCAGCAGCAACTGTTACAAGTCACTGAGTATGCGGTGGTGGTGGGCAACCAGCGTCAATCCAACCAACAGCCGATTCCGGTGACCTCGCCGCTGATGATCCGCCTCAAGGGCAAGTCCCTGAACAAGGGCGCGACCATCAGCCAAGTCGTGCTCAACTTCGACGCCGAAAGCAAAAGCCTGAAAAAGCCGGTGTTTGACGACAAGGCCAAGACCCTGACGCTGTCTTATCCCGTTGCCCAATACCGTGTGATCGTCGACCTGCTGCGCAATGACACGCTGTATGTGCAGTTTCTCAGTTATGCCAATGGGCATATCTGGGCGGACCTGCATACCGGTGCAGTCCGTACCCAATAGTAAAAACACTGAAAATCCAAATGTGGGAGGGGCTTGCTCCTGATGACGGTGGGTCAGCCAATAAATCTGTGCCTGATACTCTGCCGTCGGGAGCAAGTCGAATCGTCGCACCGCCCCACCCACAGGGTTTCTTCAGCGCTTTCGCAGCTTGCGTCTCGCAGGTAGACTTCAAGGCCCGTGTAAATGTCTGCAGGCTGGAGTCGGTAATGCGTAAAGATAAGAAACAGGTGATTGGTGACGAGATCGGCGACGATCAGATCAAGTTGTTCCTGGACTTCGAGCCGGTCGACGCGACTTCACCGTCCCTGCACAAGCTGATCAAGGCCTACCGTGGCCTGCGCATCGACGATTTCGAGCGGTTCCTGGGGTTTTTCAAGGACGCCGGCCTGGACCTGGATGGCAAGGATGAGCATGGCCAGACGTTTGTTGATCTGATCAAGGACCAGCGCCACGCCGCTGAGTACGTTGAGCTGATCGAAAAAGCTCGCGGTTGATTATTCGAGCCGTAAAAAAACGCCCCGAGGGGCGTTTTTTATTGCAGCAATGCCTCAAGCGTAGCTTTCGGCCTCGTTGCTTTGCTCAACCAGTTCAAGGCTGATGTTGTTCTGCGTGTTGATCTTGCGATACAGCTCGGCGTCCGTCTCCAGCACCTTCTCCCGAGCCGGGAAGATCTCGTGCAGCTTGGTCGCCCACTCACCGGCAGCTTTCTGCGGGAAGCAGCGTTCGATCAGTTCCAGCATGATCGAAACCGTCACCGACGCGCCTGGAGAGGCGCCCAGCAGCGCCGCCAGCGAACCGTCCTTCGCCGCGACCAGCTCGGTGCCGAATTGCAGCACGCCGCCTTTTTTCGGGTCCTTCTTGATGATCTGCACCCGTTGGCCGGCCACTTCCAGGCGCCAGTCTTCGGCTTTCGCCTCAGGGTAGAAGCGACGCAGGGACTCCAGGCGCTGCTCCATGGATTGGCGCACTTCGCTGACCAGGTACTTGGTCAGGTCCATGTTGTCGCGGGCCACGGCCAGCATCGGGCCGATGTTACCGGCGCGAATCGACATCGGCAGGTCAAGGAACGAGCCGTGTTTGAGGAACTTGGTGGTGAAACCGGCGTAGGGTCCAAACAGCAGGGACTTCTTGCCATCCACCACGCGGGTATCCAGGTGCGGTACGGACATCGGCGGCGAGCCCACGGCGGCCTGGCTGTAGACTTTGGCCTGGTGGTGCTTGACCACCTCCGGGTTGTCGCAACGCAGCCACTGGCCACTGACCGGGAAACCGCCAAAGCCTTTGCTCTCTTCGATACCCGAGGCTTGCAGCAGCGGCAGGGCCGCGCCGCCGGCGCCAAGGAACACGAATTTGGCGTCGACCTCACGGCTGTTGCCGCTGTTGACGTCCTTGATGCTTACAGTCCAGCCGGCGCCGTTGCGCTTGAGGCCGGTGACGCGCTTGCAGTATTTGACCTGGGCGTCCGGCGAGCTGGTCAGGTGGCCGAGCAATTGGTTGGTCAGGGCGCCGAAGTTGACGTCGGTGCCGTTCATGACGCGAGTGGCGGCGATTTTTTCGTCGAGCGGGCGGCCCGGCATCATCAGCGGCATCCACTCAGCCATTTCGCCGCGGTCTTCGGTGTAGTGCATATCCGAAAACGCGTGGTGCCGGCTGAGGGTTTCAAAACGTTTCTTGAGGAACGAAACGCCTTTTTCACCCTGCACGAAGCTCAGGTGCGGCACTGGGCTGATAAAGGATTTGGACGAGCCAAAGGTGCCCTTTTTGGTCAGGTACGCCCAGAACTGCTTCGACACCTCGAACTGGGTGTTGATGTGGATGGCTTTCTTGATGTCGATGGAGCCATCGGCGGCCTGGGGCGTGTAGTTCAGCTCACACAGCCCGGCGTGGCCGGTACCGGCGTTGTTCCACGGGTTGGAACTCTCCGCGGCACCCGAATCCATCAGCTCAACGACTTCCAGCGTGAGGCCGGGGTCGAGCTCTTTGAGCAGTACGGCCAGGGTGGCACTCATGATGCCGGCCCCTACCAGAACTACGTCGACTGCTTCGTTATGCGCCATTTAACGCGTCTCCAAAATCTGCAGCACCAAATTGACGGCATGGCTGCCAGGAGTGACGGGGCGGTTCACGTGTTGCCCCAGGTTACCCATGGCCAGGATCGCCATGTCCGTTTCGCAATTCTTTGCAACGTCAGCGCACGCTTCCTGCCTGCCTCATTCGCCTATGAACGCATTCATGGGCGTCTGTGGCAATTCGACTTATGGTCAAAGCGTGCAATTCGTGCAATCAATCCGTAGCGGACAGGCTCAAGCTCCGGTGATTGAGGAATACTCGGTCCTGTGTGATTGGGCTGTTCCAGACGCTGATGGTGCTTGTACAAACGCCAAACTATTCATTTGCTCGCCACACTCTTGTGAAGTTGTGAAAACCCGTTTTTTCACGCTCTTTTGAAGACGTGAACCTCAAAAAAGGGCTGCCCCGGCCTGGCACGGTGGCCGAGCGCAATGGCAGCTCTGGCAGATTCGGTAGAGGCGGGTGGTTTGCAAAGGAAACAGCAAGCGCGCCAGCTTCACTCGATCTGTGTGGGCGGCTCTCTGTGGGCGATTCTTGGGGGGTTAATACCGAGGCATTAACGTACTGCGAGGCCCGATCAGGAGACGTCCTTATAATCGGGGGGAGATTGTAGCGAAGAACGTCAGGGAAATGGGCGTGTTTTATGACTTTTATTAGGTATTCGGTCAGGCGGCCAACGGCTGGTGCTGCGACGACTGCACGGGGCGTGCGCTGACACGGGCGCGGGCGGGTAATGGATGGTGCATCCAGCTCAGGCGAATTTCATCGATTTCCACCCAGCCTTCGCCTACGGGCGGCTGGCTGCATTCCTTGAACGCCTGGCAGCGGCCTTGCGCATCGAGCCGGGCAAACCGGCGAGGGGCGGGCTTGCGGCTAAACAGCGAGAAGAGAAATTGCATGGCCATGGACCTCCTGAGATTGAGGCCAAGCGTGCCTTGCCGGGATGACGGGCCGATGTAACGGCGATGACATATCGGTGACAGCGAACCGCTGTCGGATCAGTGGGTCATAGGTTGTAACTGATGCTGGTTCCCTGCGGCGGCGCCCCGTTATACTGCCGGCCTGTCGGTACCTGATTTTCTGGAGAGAAGCGCATGTTGCAACGCCTGTTGTTCGGTTTGATCACTGTGACCAGCTTGACCCTGGTTGGCTGCGCCAACAGCCCGCAACAACTCAGCCCGCAACCGAAGCTCACCACGCAGTTGGCCCCGGTGGGTCACGGCCAGCCGGTGTCGGTGCGGGTGGTGGATGGTCGTCCGTCGCCGACCTTGGGTTCCCGTGGTGGCTTGTACCCCGAGACCGCGCTCATTTCCGTGACCGGCCAGGACGTGCTGCCCAAGCTGCAGGCCCAGGCTGAAGCCGCCGTACGCCTGCTTGGCTTCACGCCGAGCCCTAACGCGCCCGGCGCTCCCCAGTTGACCATTACCCTGGCCGAACTGAAGTATCAGTCGCCCAAGGAAGGCCTGTATGTGACTGAAGCCGCCATCGGCGCAACCTTCAAGTCCGACGTCACCGCCGGCACTCGTCGCTACAGCGGCCGTTACGGTGCGTCGCTGAACCAGCGCTTTGGCATGTCGCCGAACCAGGAGACCAACACCAAGCTGGTCAGCGATGTCCTGAGTGACGCGTTGACGCGTCTGTTCAAGGACCCCAGCATCGGTTCGCTGCTCAGTTCGCAATAACCCTCCAACAAAAAAACCGGGCTCAGTGATGAGTCCGGTTTTTTTGTGCCTGATCGTTCAAGCCGCGGTGTCGATACAGAAGTCCAGCAGGCTCACG
Source organism: Pseudomonas sp. FP597 (assembly GCF_030687435.1). Taxonomy (NCBI): domain Bacteria; kingdom Pseudomonadati; phylum Pseudomonadota; class Gammaproteobacteria; order Pseudomonadales; family Pseudomonadaceae; genus Pseudomonas; species Pseudomonas sp. FP597. Next base: position 1,148,383 of record NZ_CP117432.1, read on the forward strand.
CCCGTCAACAGGTCGGCCTCCGGCCAGTCCGCATGCTGGTGCCCGCCAAGGGCGCAATACACCAGCCAGTGGCGATCCTGAACGTTGAACGCCAGACCGCCGATCAGCGCTTCCTGCTCATCGCTTTGGGCAATCAGATACAGCCGATCCTGGTTGTGCGCGTGCAACATGACAAGCTCCCGGTATGTTCGAAGGGCAACAGAGTGGCTTGTTAAGGTGACGTTCAGGTGACGCTGTAAATTACTGGATACATTAGCCGTTCATGGGGGATGGAGCATTTTTGGTGCTGGACGCCACTATCGTTCAGGTTTGTAGCTGAGCCGATACCCGGATACTGCGTCACTGAGGTTTGCGATGGCACTGCCCGCACTTTTGATCAACGTTGTAGCGTTAGCCGTGGCCCTGCCGGGTGCCGCACTGCTGTGCATGACCCGCCTGCGCGAGCAACGCGCAATGACCGACCTGGCCACGCAAAGTGAAGACCGCGCGATCGACCAACCCATGCTGTTTCTGGACGTACGCACCGAGCGCGCGAACCGTGTGGCGTACCGAATCGGCTTCGTCTGCCTGGGACTGGCACTGACCATCTCCTGGCTCAGCACCCATCTCTAAGGACGCCGCAAGCAAATGTGGGAGGGAGCAAGTCGAATCGTCGCACCGCCCCTCCCACATTGTTTGCTCTGTGTTTACAGGGCAATGCCTGCTTTAACACGGTACTGGTTACGCACCGGCGTCGCATACTGCACCACCAGGTAGGGCCGGTGTTCTGCCGGGCATTCGTTCAAGCGCCGCTCCCACTCCGCTTTCGCCTTGGCCAGTTCCTCCGCGGGGAACAGCTCGGCCGCTTTGGGCACCTGCAGTTGCGGGTCGGCGTCGCTCCACTGGGCGTATGCCAGGTAGTGCACCGGGAACAACCGATAACCGCTCAGAATCTGCCGGTCCATTTCCACGGCCAGTACCTTGGTGTCTTCGAAACGCTCGGTAATCGGCGGCGCGAAGTTGATATGCACGCGGCCTTTGTAGCCGGTAATACCCAAGGCAATGCTCACGTCATCCTCGCCCGGCGCCTTGACGTAGGTGCCGGTGGTGGCGCGTATATACAGCTCGCGTGCCTTGGCCGAGTCGCACGGGTCGTACTCGTAGCTGATGGACACCGGCGTCAGGTTCAGCGACTGGATCACTTCGGCGAACGGCTCGTCCTTGCGGCTGACGTGGAACATCTTCAGGATCGCCGATTCGGTGCGGTCATCCCCATCCTTGGCACGGCCTTCGGCCTGGGCGATCCAGATCGACTGGCAATCGTGGCGGATCGAATGGTTGATGTAGGCGGACAGCAGGTTGAATGCCGCCATCTTCTCCTTTCGCCCGGTGATCGAACGGTGCACGATAAAGCTCTTGTTCAGGCGCATCAGGTCGCTGACAAACGGCTTTTGCAGCAGGTTGTCGCCGATGGCGATACGCGGCGTCGGCAGGCCGGCGTGGTACACGGCGTAGTTGACGAAGGCCGGGTCCATCACGATGTCGCGGTGGTTGGCCAGAAACAGGTAGGCGGTGCCCGATTTGAGCTGTTCGACGCCGGTGTAGGTCACACCGTCGGTCGCCCGGTCGATGGTGTGGTCGACGTAGTACTCGACTTTATCCTGCAGCGTCGCCACGGTGGTGACACCAGCGAATTCACGGCGCAGCTTGCGGGCGATCATCGGCTTGAGCAGCCAGCCCAGGGGGCCGGCGAAGCGTGGGAAGCGGAAGTGGGTCAGGATGTCCAGAAAGGCCTTGTCACTGAACAGCCGGTCCAGCACTGCCGGGACTTCGCTGTCGTTGTAAGGTCGGATGGTATCGAATTCGCCCATCATGCTCTCTTGTTAGAAACGGCTAGGGTAAGTAAAGGAAATACCAGGGTGCGGACCAGGTAATGGGCCTGGCCGAAAATAACCCTGTAAATAGACCGGCGATTATACGCACAAGTCACTTGGGAGACTGCGATGCTGGAAACCGAGCAGTACGATTGTCCTTATTGTGGTGAGCCGGCCGAGGCGGTGCTGGACCTTTCCGGCGGAGATCAGTCATATATCGAAGACTGTTCCGTGTGTTGCCGACCGATTAAGTTCACCCTGCAAACGGATGGTCATGAATGGATGTTGGAAGTCCATACCGAAAGTGAATGACAGGTACGCCCATGCAGCGAATCTACGAACCGGAAAACCTCATGGAAGGCGAGTTGCTGCAACAGATGCTCGCCAGCGAGGGCATCGAGGCGCACCTGGTGGGGCGCCATTTGCTCGGCGGCACCGGCGAGCTGCCGATCTTCGGCTTGTTGGGGTTGGAAGTGGATAACGACCGAGCTGTTGATGCCCGCGAGTTGATTACTGCCTATATCGGCGCACAACCCTTGCCTGGCGATGAACCCGACAGCTTTCCCGACGTGCTGGTCTGTTAGGCTGTCGGTCGGTTTACCCAAGAGTCGTGTTGCCCCATGTGTGGACGTTATGCCCTGTTTCGCTGGAACCCCGCCTTTGCTGCCTTGCCGGGTTTTCCTGCCGACCAGCAGGCCCAGTGGAACATCTCCCCGAATGATTCGGTGCTGATCCAGCGCGCCGCCGACGGCCAGCGCACCCTGGCCCGCGCCCGCTGGGGCCTCACGCCGCCCTGGCTCACCGACCTGTCCCGCACTCCGGCCCATGCCCGCGCCGAAACCCTGGCCGAACAACCGATGTTTCGCGAGGCGTTCCGCCAGCGCCGTTGCCTGCTGCCCGCCAATGGGTTCTACGAGTGGCGCGGCACCCAGCGCAAGCGTCCGTACTGGCTGACGCCGGGGGAGGGCTCCACCTTGTTTTTTGCCGCGATCTGGGAGGCCTACCCGGTGCAGGAGCAGGTGTGGCTGAGCACCGCGGTGGTGACCCAGGCCGCACAGAGTCAGCGCCGGCCGCTGATTCTGGATGCGGCGGGGCAGGCCGCCTGGCTCGATCCCGAGACGCCGTTGCATGTGTTGCAGTGGCTGTTGGCCAGTGAGCCCGTCGCATTGCGTGAGCGGGTCCTGGCCAACATGGTCAACGATCCCAAGCTCAATGGCCCGGAGTGCCTGACGCCGGCTTAGCCCGGCGACTGTGGGATGTATCCGAAAATTAGCGACTGCACGTCTGGTGTATCTGGCGCCGATACAAATGAGCGCCTACGATACGCGCCATGTTTTGAGGCCGTTTTCCAGGGAGAGAGTGTTGATGAAAAAAACATTGGCGGTAAGCGTATTGGCGGCGGCGATGCTGCTGGCAGGGTGTCAGTCGGTCAACACCACCAGCGGCGGTGCCGTTGGGGTTGAGCGCAAGCAATACATGTTCAGCATGCTGTCGAGTCAGGAAGTCGACCAGATGTATGCTCAGTCCTACCAGCAGACCCTGGGTGAAGCCAGTGGCAAAGGCGTCCTGGACAAGACCAGCGCCAACGCCAAGCGTGTGCAGGCCATCGCCAAGCGCCTGATCGCGCAGGCGCCGACCTTCCGTGCGGATGCCGCCCAATGGAATTGGGAGGTGAACCTGATCAAGAGCGATGAGATGAACGCCAACTGCGGGCCTGGCGGCAAGATCCTCGTGTACAGCGCGTTGATCGACAATCTCAAGCTTACCGATGATGAACTGGCTGCGGTGATGGGGCATGAAATCGCCCACGCCTTGCGCGAGCACGGTCGTGAAGCGATGTCCAAGGCCTACGGTATCGAAATGGCCAAGCAGGGCGCCGGTGCGTTGTTCGGCCTGGGGCAGGACAGCCTGGCGCTGGCCGACACCGTGGCCAACTACGGCATGACCTTGCCCAACAGCCGCAGCAATGAAAACGAAGCCGACCTGATCGGCCTGGAGTTGTCGGCCCGCGCCGGCTACAACCCGAACGCGGCCATCACGTTGTGGAACAAAATGGCCAAGGCTTCCGAAGGCGCTCCGCCAGAGTTCATGAGCACTCACCCGGCGTCCGACAGCCGTATCGCCTCGTTGCAGGCGGCGATTCCGAAGGTGATGCCGCTGTATCAACAGGCCAAGAAATCCTAAGGCTTGATGAAGATCCAGATGTGGGAGGGGCGGTGCAACGATTCGACTTGCCCTTCCCACATTGGGTTGGTTTTGCAGGCTTGGATCCTTAGATCCAGCCACTGCTCTGCATGGCTTTGTAGACAGCCACGATCGCCAGCACAAAGAACGCCGTTGCGGCTAATCGACGAATCAACGTCAGCGGCAGTTTCTCCGCCGCGAAATTCCCCGCCAGAACCACCGGCACATTGGCAATCAACATGCCCAGGGTGGTGCCGATAATCACCAGCCATAGCTCCGGGTATTGCGCGGCCAGCATCACCGTGGCGATCTGGGTCTTGTCACCGATTTCCGCGAGGAAGAACGCAATCAGCGTGGTCAGGAATGGCCCGAACTTGCGTGTGGTGCTGGCTTCGTCGTCATCGAGTTTGTCCGGCACCAGCGTCCACAAGGCCGTGGCACAGAAGCTCGCCGCTAGGATCCAATGCAACACCGCATCCGAGAAGAAACTACCGAACCAGGCACCCACGGCACCGGCGGCCGCATGGTTGGCCAATGTCGCGGCAACGATACCGGCGATGATCGGCCAGGGTTTGCGAAAGCGAGCCGCGAGAATGAGCGCGAGCAGTTGCGTCTTGTCGCCGATTTCGGCCAAGGCAACGATTGCGGTAGGAACGAGTAATGAATCCAGCATCAGGTAGGTTTCCAGGGGCGGGTCGACACGGCTATGACACGTACAGCCTTCCCGCCCCGGGTAAGGTGTGCGTGTCATAGGTCTTGTCAAACCCCGGTCCGTCTGTGCGGACTCCTGGGTCGCATACGCCATGGTCTGCTGACCAAGTATGTTGACGTATGCCGGACGAGCATTTCGCTCGTGGGAGACTACTCCCCTAGGACGGAGCGGATTCTGCCTAGGCAAAACCCATTCGGCAAGCCCTCTTTTTCAAACGCCCGTCAGGGGCGCTTGGCGCGGTAGATGCGAAAACCATTGCCCTCGGCCTTCACCGCACACACGCCCAGGTGCTCTTCGATCAGCGGCTGGTACTTCAGGAAACTATTCGCAACGAGGCGAAGTTCACCACCTTTTGCCAGATGTTTGGCCGCTTTTCGCAGCAGGTTTTCGGTGGCGAAATAATCCGTGTGTACCCCGACATGGAACGGTGGGTTGCTCAAAATCGCATTCAAACCCATCGGCGCAGCGTCGATTCCATCACCGGTCAGCACGTCGGCTTCCAGGCCATTGGCGGCCAGGGTCAAGCGGCTGCTGGCGGCGGCAAACGCGTCCACATCCAGCAGGGTCACGCTGTTGTGCGGATAGCGGCGTTTCACCGCAGCCCCCAGCACGCCGGCGCCGCAACCGAAGTCCAGCAAATGGCCGCTGGGCAGTTTGTCCAGATGCGCCAGCAGCAACTCGGTGCCTCGGTCCAGGCGGCCATGGCTGAACACGCCCGGCAGACTCACGACCTTGAGCGGCCCTTCGGCCAAGGGCACCTCGAAGACCTGCGCCAGGCTTTCCAGCGCCACCGCTTGCGGCGTGTTGGCCACGGTGATTTGCCACAGCTGGCAATGCCGCGCGTTGTCGAGCTTGCGCGGTTTGCCGAAGGGGATCATCTGTTTGGCGGCGCTTTCGATGCCGCCTTTTTTCTCCCCCACCAGGAACAGCTCGGCGCCGGGCAGGCGCGCGGCCACGGCGTTGAGCAGGTAGTCGGTGAGGTCTTTGGATTTGGGCAGGAAAATCACCGCGCTATCAAACGTGCGCTCCGGCACATTCACGCCAAACTGGCTGCGCTCCGGGAAACGCGCATCGAGCGCCGCCTGGTCGCCGGCGTGCCAGCACCAGCCGTGGGCATTGGGCAGTCGTCCCAGCAGGTCGTCGGCGGGCAAACCCACCAACAGCAAGTTACCTTGAAAAAGTTCGGCCTGACGAAGCAGTACTTCACTGCGCGGATCCATGGTCTGCTCCTTGAAAAGGGGCGCAGTTTATCAACTGACGACGCGCAGCGGGGCGCCGTTGAAAAAGCCCCTAGCGTTTTCCGCCAGTTGGCCGACGATGCGCTGCCGTGCTTCACGGCTACCCCAGGCATTGTGCGGCGTAACGATCAGTCGCGGGATATCGCCGGCCAGCAGCGGGTTGCCGTTGACCGGCGGCTCCACGCTCAGTACATCAGTGGCCGCGCCGCCCAGGTGACCGCTGCGCAAGGCATCAGCCAAGGCCTGTTCATTGATCAATCCTCCACGCGCCGTGTTGACCACAAACGCGCCCGGCTTGAGCAGTGCCAGTTCACGGGCGCCGATAAAATCGCGGGTGTGTTCGTTGAGCGGGCAGTGCAGGGTGATCGCATCGGCCTGGGCCAGCAACTCATCCAGTGGCACGCGATCTGCGCGCGCAGGGCGCCCTGGGATGGCGCCGAGCAGCACGCGCATGCCAAAGGCTTCGGCCAGGCGCGCCACGGCACTGCCCAGCTCACCGTGGCCCAGCAGACCAAGGGTCTTGCCTTCCAGTTCGACGATAGGATGGTCCAGCAGGCAGAACTGCTTGGCTTCCTGCCACTTGCCGGCGGCCACGTCCTGTTGGTAGTCCTTCAAGCGCGTCGCCAGGTTCAGCAACAGCATGATCGTATGCTGCGCCACCGACGGCGTGCCGTAACCCTGGCAGTTGCTCACGGTGATGCCATGGGCGCGGGCAGCGTCCAGATCGACGTTATTGGTGCCGGTGGCCGACACCAGGATCAACTTGAGTTCCGGGCAGGCCGCAAGGGTTTCAGCGTTGAGAACGATCTTGTTGCTGATCGCGACTTGAGCGCCTTGCAAGCGGTCGATCACGTTCTGCGGCGTGGTCTGTTCGAATAGCTGCAGGTCGCTGAAGCTGCTGCGCAACGCGCTGAGGTCCAGGTCCCCAAGGTCCAGGGAGGGGTGATCAAGGAAGACGGCGCGGCGATTGTTCGTCATCAACTGTACCTTTTGCGACAGGGTTCGAAGGCGTAATCTGCCGAGCCTATCAGATGAAATAATCCGTTACGTAATTGGAGTGAGCATGTACCTCGCCGAGTTTTTGACCGTAGCCTTGATTCACCTGTTGGCGGTAGCCAGCCCCGGCCCGGATTTCGCCGTGGTGGTGCGTGAAAGCGTGACCCACGGTCGTCGCGCCGGTACCTGGACCGCATTGGGCGTGGGCTCGGCGATCTTCCTGCACGTCGGTTACTCGTTGCTCGGGATCGGCCTGATCGTGTCCCAGTCCATCGTGTTGTTCAACGCGCTGAAATGGGCGGCGGCGGCGTACCTGTTGTACATCGGCTTCAAAGCCTTGCGTGCGCAGCCGGCCAAGCCTGCCGCCGACGGCGAGCTGCACCGTGAAGCCGGCGAGCGCACCCCGCGCGGCGCGTTTACCGCGGGCTTTGTGACCAATGGTTTGAACCCCAAGGCGACGTTGTTCTTCCTGTCGTTGTTCACGGTGGTGATCAACCCGCACACGCCGCTGGCGGTGCAGGCCGGTTATGGCGTGTACCTGGCGGTGGCGACCGCGTTGTGGTTTTGCATGGTGGCGATGCTGTTCAGCCAGCAGCGTGTGCGAGCGGGGTTTGCGCGGATGGGGCACTGGTTTGATCGGACCATGGGCGCGGTGTTGATTGCCATCGGCGTGAAGTTGGCATTCACCAGCATGAAATAGGCTTGAGTGGGCACATTCCAAATGTGGGAGGGAGCACGTCCCCTCCCACATTGGATCTTCAGGAGTTCAAAGTAATGGCTAAAAGCTAGTACTCATGGGGGTCTGCAAATCATTCCTTCGGCTGATTTAGCTGCAACATAACCTCTCTACAGTGCAGGTCTTCAAGCCAAGACCGTGCAGTCATAAAAGGGATTCGTATGTTGCAGACCCGTGTTATTCCCCCCGCCGAAGGTGCATACCAGTACCCGCTGTTGATCAAGCGCCTGCTGATGTCCGGCGCCCGCTACGAAAAAACCCGGGAAATCGTCTACCGCGACAAACTGCGCTACACCTACCCGACCCTGATCGAACGGGTCGCGCGCCTGGCCAATGTGTTGAGCGAGGCCGGGGTCAAGGCCGGTGATACCGTGGCGGTGATGGACTGGGACAGCCATCGTTACCTGGAATGCATGTTCGCCATCCCGATGATCGGCGCAGTGATCCACACCATCAACGTGCGCCTGTCGCCGGAACAGATTCTGTACACCATGAACCACGCCGAGGACCGCTTCGTGCTGGTCAACAGCGAGTTCGTCGGGCTTTACCAGGCGATTGCCGGGCAGCTCACCACCGTCGACAAGACCCTGCTGCTCACCGACGGCGAGTCAACAACCGCTGAGTTGCCCAACCTTGTGGGCGAGTACGAAACCCTGCTGGCCGCTGCCAGCCCCCAATACGACTTTCAGGACTTCGACGAGCATTCCGTCGCCACCACCTTCTACACCACCGGCACCACCGGTAACCCCAAGGGCGTGTATTTCACCCATCGCCAACTGGTGCTGCACACCATCGGGGTGGCGACCATCATGGGCAGCATCGACAGCGTGCGGTTGCTGGGCACCAACGATGTGTACATGCCGATCACGCCGATGTTCCATGTGCATGCCTGGGGCCTGCCGTATGTGGCGACCATGCTTGGCTTGAAGCAGGTCTATCCCGGCCGCTACGACCCGGAATACCTGGTGCAGTTGTGGCGCAAGGAGAAGGTTACGTTCTCGCACTGCGTGCCGACCATCCTGCAAATGGTACTCAACGCCAAGGCCGCCCAAGGCGTGGATTTTGGCGGCTGGAAAATCGTCATCGGCGGCAGCGCGCTCAACCGGTCGCTGTACGAAGCGTCCAAGGCGCGGGGTATTCAGCTGACCGCTGCGTACGGCATGTCCGAAACCGGGCCGCTGGTGTCCTGTGCGCACCTCAACGACGAGTTGATGGCCGGCAGCGAAGATGAACGCATCACCTATCGCATCAAGGCCGGCGTGCCGGGGCCGTTGGTCGAAGCGGCGATCGTCGACGGTGAGGGCAACTTCCTGCCCGCCGACGGTGAATCCCAGGGCGAGTTGGTGCTACGCGCGCCCTGGCTCAGCGAAGGTTATTTCAATGAGCCGCAAAAGGGCGCCGAGCTGTGGGCGGGTGGCTGGATGCACACCGGCGACGTGGCCACGCTGGATGCGTTCGGCGTGATCGATATCCGCGACCGCATCAAGGATGTGATCAAGACCGGTGGCGAGTGGATCTCTTCCCTGGCCCTCGAAGACTTGGTCAGCCGTCACCCGGCGGTACGCGAAGTAGCGGTGGTGGGCATCGCCGATCCACAGTGGGGCGAGCGCCCGTTTGCGCTGTTGGTGGTGCATGATGGCCATGTGATAGGGGCCCGCGAACTCAAGGAGCACCTCAAGCCTTTTGTCGAATTGGGCCATTTGAGCAAGTGGGCGATTCCGAGCCAGATCGCCGTTGTTACTGAAATTCCCAAGACCAGCGTCGGCAAGCTCGATAAAAAACGTATCCGGATCGACATCATTGAATGGCAGGCCAACAACAGCACCTTCCTGTCCACCCTCTGACGCCCTTCGCCGTGCCCGTTCGGGCACGGCAATGCTCTATCTTGAGCCTTTACTTGTGATTTGCCGATTTTCAGCCATCCTCTGCGCGTCGGCCTTCGTCGACATGGCGAAAGGACTGTGGCAGACGGGTCGGTGATGCAAATCACACTTTAGAGGGATCAAGCCGTACCCCCTGCTGGCTATAGTCCGCCCATGGGTTTTTCAAGGATGCGTCGCTTCGGGCCATGGAGGTTCAGTTGCCAGGCGGCATTGGAATCGTTGTATTCCGGCCGTTACAAGCATCAACAGAAAGAACTCACTGCCATAACAATAATGCACATGGAGTAGCGTCGATGACCTCAGTAAACCAGTTCTGGCGCCGGGCAAGACTGCCCCTGGCCGTCAGTCTCGCTTCTACGCTCGCCGGGCCCGCATTCGGCGTCAGTTTCAACATTGGTGAAATCGAAGGGAGTTTTGACTCCTCGCTGTCCGTGGGGGCGAGCTGGTCCACAGCCAAACCCAACAAGGACCTGATCGGTGCCAACAATGGTGGCAATGGTCTGTCCCAGACTTCCGATGACGGCCACCTGAACTTCAAGCGCGGTGAAACGTTCTCGAAGATCTTCAAGGGGATTCACGACCTGGAACTGAAGTACGGTGACACCGGCGTGTTTGTGCGTGGCAAGTACTGGTATGACTTCGAACTCAAGGATGAAAGTCGTGAGTTCAAGGACATCAGTGACAACAACCGCAAAGAGGGCGCCAAGTCCTCTGGCGGGCAAATCCTCGATGCCTTCGTTTACCACAACTATGCGATTGCCGATCAGCCGGGTAGCGTGCGGTTCGGTAAGCAGGTCGTGAGCTGGGGCGAAAGTACCTTCATCGGTGGCGGTATCAACTCCATCAACCCGATCGACGTGTCCGCGTTCCGTCGTCCGGGTGCCGAGGTCAAGGAAGGCTTGATTCCGGTCAATATGTTCTATGTGTCGCAGACCTTGACCGATAACCTGTCGGCCGAAGCGTTTTATCAATTGGAATGGGACCAGACGGTTACCGATAACTGCGGGACGTTCTTCTCCCAGCCGGACGTGATCTCTGATGGTTGCGATAACAACCTTCGGGTCTTGAGCAAGCGCTCGCGCATTTCGCCTCTGGCCTATCCAACCCTCAATGCTGTAGGGGTTGATGTGAACGAAGAGGGCGTGCTGGTGCGCCGTGGCCCCGACCGCGATGCGCGTGACAGCGGCCAATTCGGCGTAGCGATGCACTACAACTTTGAACCGCTGGACACCGAGTTCGGCGCGTACTTCATGAACTATCACAGCCGTGCGCCGATTTTCAGTGCGCAGGGTGCGCCATCGTCGGCCTACACCCGGCCTCTGGGCCCCTTGGCGGCATTGCGCCCCGTGATCGTGGCGGGCAGCTCTAACTACTTTGTCGAATACCCGGAAGATATCCGCCTCTACGGCTTGAGCTTCTCCACCACGCTGCCTACGGGCACCGCATGGAGTGGTGAGTTGAGCTATCGGCCAAATGCCCCGGTGCAACTGAGTACCACCGACATCCTTTATGCCGGCGTCACGCCGATTCCAGGTTTTGGCAATGCCTCGGTGCTCAAAGGCTCGCCGGGTCAGGACCTGCATGGTTACAACCGTAAGGAAGTCACCCAGTTCCAGACCACGTTCACGCACTTCTTCGATCAGGTGATGGGCGCCAGCCGTTTGACCACGGTGGGTGAGATCGGGGTGACTCACGTGGGCGGTCTGGAAAGCAAATCCCAGGCACGTTATGGCCGCGACCCGGTGTTTGGTCCAGGCACGTTGCCGGGTGGTTTCTGTAATACGCTCAATAACTCGACCGCCGTCGGTGCCGGCCTGGGTAACGCCAACGGGCTCAATACCAACTGCAACAACGATGGCTTCACCACCGCCACTTCCTGGGGTTACCGCGCCCGTGCAATCTGGGAATACCCGGACGTCTTCTCGGGTGTGAACCTCAAGCCAAACGTGGCGTGGTCCCACGACGTGAAGGGTTACTCGCCGGGTCCTGGCGCCAACTTCGAAGAGGGGCGCAAGGCCGTCAGCCTGGGCCTGGATGCCGAATACCAGAACACCTACACCGCCAGCCTCAACTACACCAACTTCTTCGGTGGCGATTTCAGCACCGTGAATGACCGCGACTTTGTCGCTTTGAGCTTCGGCGCCAACTTCTAAGCACACTTTTTCCAAGTTGCAGGCATTTCAGGAAGACCAGAACATGAAAATAACCAAAAGTCTGTTGCACGTGGGTGTGCTTGGGCTGTCGATCCTGGCGAGCAACGTCATGGCGGCGGTGTCGGCGGATGAAGCCGCCAAGCTGGGCACGACCCTGACGCCGATGGGCGCCGAAATGGCCGGTAACGCAGCCGGCACCATTCCGAAATGGTCGCCAATGGCGACCAACGCCGGCGCTGTGGATGCCAGAGGCTTCCTGGCCAACCCTTACGCCAGTGAGCAACCGCAATTCACCATCACCGCGCAGAACGTCGAGCAGTACAAAGACAAGCTGGCGCCGGGGCAATACGCGATGTTCAAGCGTTACCCGGAAACCTTCAAGATGCCGGTCTACCCGACCCATCGCGGCGCCACCGTGCCGGCGGATGTGTTCGCTTCCATCAAGAAGAACGCCACCACCACCAACCTGGTGTCCGGCGGCAACGGCCTGGAAAACTTTGAAACCGCCGTGCCGTTCCCAATCCCGAAAAGCGGTGTCGAAGTCATCTGGAACCACATCACCCGTTATCGCGGTGGCAGCGTGACCCGTCTGGTCACCCAGGCCACACCGCAAACCAACGGTTCCTACAGCCTGGTGTACTTCCGCGACCAGTTCGTGTTCCGCGACAAGATGAAGGATTTCGACCCGAAAAATCCTGGCAACATCCTGTTCTACTTCAAGCAGCAAGTGACCGCGCCGGCGCGTCTGGCCGGTGGTGTGCTGCTGGTGCACGAAACCCTGGACCAGGTTAAGGAACCGCGTTCGGCGTGGGTCTACAACGCCGGCCAGCGCCGTGTGCGCCGTGCGCCGCAAGTGTCCTATGATGGTCCGGGTACCGCCGCCGACGGCCTGCGTACCTCCGACAACCTCGACATGTACAACGGTGCGCCGGACCGCTACGACTGGAAACTGGAAGGCAAGAAAGAAATCTATATCGCCTCCAACAGCTACAAGATCGACGATCCGAAGCTCAAGTACGCCGACATCATCAAGGCCGGCCACATCAACCAGGACCTCACGCGTTATGAGCTGCGCCGCGTCTGGCATGTGGTCGCCACGTTGAAGGAAGGCCAGCGTCATATCTATGCCAAGCGTGACTTCTACATCGACGAAGACACCTGGCAAGCCGCGGTGATCGATCACTACGACGGTCGCGGTCAACTGTGGCGCGTCGCCGAAGCCCATGGCGAGAACTACTACGACAAGCAAGTGCCGTGGTACGCGCTGGAAACCCTCTACGACCTGCAGTCCGGCCGCTACCTGGCCCTGGGCATGAAGAACGAAGAGAAGCAGGCCTATGACTTCGGCTTCACCGCCACCACCAGCGACTTCACTCCGGCGGCCCTGCGCCAGGATGGCGTTCGCTAAACGAAAGCTGTAACCCAATGTGGGAGGGGGCAAGCCCCTCCCACTTTTTGTTGGTTAAGATATTTTTTGTCGCAGTTCTTTTTCAGGCCAATGTTGCAAAGATCTACAAAGCGGCGGCTTTTACCGCTAGTCTGCGGACATCTGCAATGCCGACAACAGCCTTCTACAAGAGCCCGGCGATGACTGATCTGTCCCGAATCCAAGGGCCTGCCAGTGCGGTAATCCCGACCCTGGAAGGTCGCTTCTACAGGCCTCCGCTGCCTGACGGCTACGTGCCGCGTCCGCGGCTGTGCGAACGGCTGCGCGCCGGGCTGGAGGGGCGACTGTTGCTGGTCAGCGCACCGGCGGGGTTCGGCAAGAGTTCGCTGGCGGTGGAGTTCTGCCAGAGCCTGCCGGGCCACTGGCAAAACCTGTGGCTGGGCCTGAGCCCACGGGACAGTGACCCGGGGCGTTTCCTGGAGCGCCTGCTCGAAGGTTTGCAGCAGTACTTTGCGCACCTCGGCGCCCAGTCCCTGGGCTTGCTGAAAATGCGTCAGCGTCACCAACCCTTTGCCTTTGAAGAGTGGCTCGATGGCCTGCTCGATGAGCTGACTGAGCACCTGTCCATCCATGCCCCGCTGTTGCTGGTGCTGGATGACTACCACCTGGCCCAGGGCCCGGTGCTGGACCGTTGCCTGCAATTTTTCCTCAATCATCTGCCTGACGGGCTGCTGGTACTGGTCACCAGTCGCCAGCGTCCGGACTGGCACCTGGCGCGCTTGCGCCTGTCGCGGCATTTGCTGGAGTTGCACGAGCAGGACCTGCGCCTGACCCATGCCGAATCCCTGGCGCTGCTGGACCGCCACAGCAGTTCCTTGAAGGGCGAGGCCCTCGATAACCTGATCCGCCGCAGTGAAGGCTGGGTCGCCGGCCTGCGCTTCTGGCTGCTGGCGGCTTCCGAAGCAGGCAGCGAAGGCGCCTTGCCGCAAAGCCTGCACGGTGGGGAAGGGCTGATCCGTGACTACCTGCTGGAAGAAGTGATCGACTGCCTGCCGCCCGAAGTGCAGGCGTTCCTGTTCGACACCGCCCCTCAGGAACGCTTTTGCAGCGAGCTGTGCGACGCGGTGCGCGAAGCCCATGACAGCGCCGAAATCCTGCGCTACCTGCAAGCCCATCAAGTCTTTTTGGTGCCGCTGGACGAGCAGGGCCACTGGTACCGCTATCATCATTTATTCTCGGACCTGCTGCGTACCCGGCGCGCCAGCAGCAATGTGCTGCCGGCCGCGAGTTTGCACCTGCGCGCCTGCCGCTGGTTCAACGCCCAGGGCTTGATCGATGAGGCGGTGGAGCAGGCATTGCGCGCCGGCCACCTCGACGTGGCGGCGAACCTGGTACAAAACCTCTCCGAAGAACAACTGCTGGCCGAACAGAACGTCGGCATGCTGCTGCGCTGGAAGATGGACCTGCCCGACAGCCTGTTGATCAGCACGCCGCGCCTGATCGTGCTGTACAGCTGGGCGCTGGGGCTGGCTTGCCAGCTGGATGCGGCGCAAGAGTTGTCCGGCTACCTCAGCCGCTTCCTGCCGGCGCCGTCGGCTACCGCACAGAAGTCGATGCTGGCCCAATGGCTCGCGCTGAGCGGCATCATTGCCCGGGGCCGGGGCGACCGTGAGTTGACCTTGCGCTATTGCAGCGAAGCCCTTGAAAGTCTGCCGCAGCGGCGCTACGGCCAGCGCCTGGTGTGCCTGTCGACCCTGTCCAACCTCGCCATCGCCGATGGCGACTTGTGGCGCGCCCGTGGCTTGAACCGCGAATCACTGGAGCTGGCGCAGCGCGTCGGCAACCCGCTGTTCGAGGCCCTGGCCCATTACGATCGTGCGCGGGTCTTGCAGGCGCGGGGTGAAATCCTGCGGGCCCTGGATGAAGTGCGTCAGGGGCTGCAACGCCTGCACGGCCTGGCGCCGCAGCGGTTATATGCAGTGCGTGCCCGCCTCTCGCTCTACGAAGGCTATTTGCTGTTGATGCGCAACCAGTCCGACGCCGGTCTCACCCTCCTGCGCGCCGGCCTGGCCGAGGCGCGCGCCTGCCGCGATATCAGCGTGCTGATCGGTCATTGCGTGATCGCCAGCTTCGAAGGGCGGTGCGGCGACTTTCCCACGGCCTTCGCCGAACTCGCCGAGGCGGAGCGTTTAATGCATATCTGGGATGTGCCGCCGATCTACTACCTGGCGATGATTACCCTGATCAAATGCGAGCTGTGGCTGGCCCAGGGCCGCACCGACCTGGCCGATGCCTGGTTGACGCGGCTGGGGCAGACCTACAACGGCGAGCACGCCGCTGCGGCGCCAGAATTTCACCCGCACCTGCCGCAGCATATCGGACTGCAACAAGCCGCACTCGACGCCGTCCGGCATCAGCCCGAAGCGGCACTCCAACGACTTGAAGAACTGGCGCAACACGCCCATCACTGCGGGCGTCAGATGATCGCGCTGCTGGCGCTGACTCAACTGGCGCAGCTTCTGCTGCTGGGGGGGCAGGAGGCCAAGGCGCGGCCGGTATTGGCGCGAGCCCTTGAGGCTGGCGCGGGAGGGGCACTGCAACCCTTTCAGCGCCTGCTGGACGGCCACCCGGACTGCATGCGCGAGCAACTGAGTAAAGACCCGCAAGGCCTGCTGAACCAAAGCCTGTTGGCGCTGTTGCCGGCGGCGGAGCAGATCGGGACCTCGCCCGTCCACGAAACCCTGAGCGTGCGCGAGCTGGCCGTCCTGCAACTGATCGCCGAAGGCTGTTCCAACCAGGAAATCAGCAACCGTTTGTTTATTTCCCTGCACACGGTCAAGACCCACGCCAGCCATATCAACAGCAAGCTGGGCGTGGAGCGACGTACGCAGGCGGTGGCGCGAGCGCAGGAGTTGAGGTTGATTGGTTAGCGCCTCAAGGCGCATGACGAGCCGGCTTTTTGTGGTGAGCGAGCTTGCTCGCGCTGGACCGCAAAGCAGTCCGGTCTGCTTTATAGTGCAAGTATTCTGGCGATATTCCCCTGGGAAACCCAATCGACTTGCACAGAGGCCCATTTATGACGACCGCAAAGCCGGCCCTTATCCGCGAAACTTTCCCCGTCGGCCCGTTGCAGTGCAACTGCACCATCATCGGCGACCCCATCACCAAAAAAGCCATTGTTGTCGACCCGGGCGGTAACCATGAACTGATCCTGGCTCGTCTCGACGCCTTGGGCCTGAAGGTAGTCAGCATCATCCACACCCACGCCCATCTGGATCATTTCCTCGCTTCCGGCCAGTTGAAAGAAAAAACCGGCGCCACCCTGCACCTGCACAAGGACGACCAGTTTCTGTGGGACAACCTGGAAATGCAGTGCCAGATGTTTCGCGTGCCTTACACGCCGGTACCGTCTCCGGACCGCTGGCTGGAAGATGACGAAGAGCTGGCCTGCGGCTGCGGTGTCGCGTTGCACACACCGGGTCACACGCCCGGCTCGATGAGTTTCTGGTTTGCCGATGCCCGGCTGCTGATTGCCGGCGACACATTGTTCCGGCGTGGCGTAGGGCGTACGGATCTGTGGGGCGGCGACCAGGCGACCATCGTGCGCTCGATCAAGCAGCGCCTCTACACGCTGGACGAGGGTGCCACGGTAGTCACGGGGCATGGGCCCGATACGCGGCTGGGTGATGAAATGCGTGAGAACCCGTTTGTGCGGGCGTGAAGGGCGAGCAGGCAACCTGTTGTAGCAAAAACACAGGTCGCGTTCAGCGTGGGTCTGCTACGGTTTCTACAGCAACGGCAAGCCGGAATGTTTTGTTACAGCTCGGGACGCGCCAACGGAATCTTTGCCGTTTGTCGCGTTCCAAACTCGGCACAGGTCCATTGCCAATTGTCCTCTGCACCACAGAATGCAAAAGTAGGAGCTCACCTTAATGTTCACTCCGCGTCGTCTGCTTGTTGTCGCTACCGCCGTAGCCCTGTTGTCCGGCTGCGCTTCACCTAATCCTTATGACGGCAGCCAGGGACAGGCGAATAATGAACCCAGCGGCATGAGCAAAACCGCCAAGTACGGCGGCCTCGGTGCCCTGGCCGGTGCGTTGGCCGGTGCCGCCATCGACCATAACAACCGCGGCAAGGGCGCGTTGATCGGCGCAGTCGTTGCCGGTGCCGGCGCTGCCGGCTATGGCTACTACGCCGATCAGCAAGAGAAGAAACTGCGTGAAAGCATGGCCAATACCGGTGTGGAAGTGCAGCGCCAGGGTGATCAGATCAAGCTGATCATGCCGGGTAACATCACCTTCGCTACCAATTCGGACGCGATTTCCAGCAGCTTCTACCAGCCGCTGAACAATCTGGCCAACTCCCTCAAGCAGTTCAACCAGAATACGATCCAGATCGTTGGCTACACCGATAGCACCGGCAGTCGCCAATTGAACATGGACCTGTCCCAGCGTCGTGCGCAGAGCGTGGCCAATTACCTGACGTCCCAAGGCGTCAATGGTGCCAACCTGAGCGCCCGTGGTGCCGGCCCGGATAACCCGATTGCCAGCAATGCCGATGTCAACGGTCGTGCGCAGAACCGTCGCGTAGAGGTCAACCTCGGCCCGATCCCAGGCCAGCAGTATGGCCAGCCGTCGGGCCAGCAGCAGGCACCTCAGCAAAACAACCAGTTCCAGGGCAATCCATACCAGCAGTACCAATAAACCCTGACCACTAAAAAGGGCGCCGTGCAGTCAATGCACGGCGCCCTTTTTTGTGGCTGTCGGTTACATCAATCGATGTATTCGAACACCTTCACGATCTTCTGCACGCCGGACACGCCCTGTACCAGGTTGGCGGCGCGAGTGGCTTCGGCCTGGGTCAGCAGGCCCATCAGGTAAACGATGCCGTTATCGGTCACGACCTTGATGCGCGAGCCGGGAATTGCATTGTCGGTCAGCATCTGCGCCTTGATCTTGGTCGTCAGCAGGGCATCGTTGCTGATGGCCAGCAGGGTGATCGGCTCCATGACCTGTAATTCGTTATGGACCTTCTTGACCCGCTGCACGGCCGAGGCGGCTTGTTCGGCCTGGGCCTTGAGGTCGGCGCGTGGTGTCTGGCCAGCCAGCAGCACCACACCGTTGAAGCTGGTCACGACGATGCGCGAAGCACCGTTGCCCAAATCCGTGGCGGCCTTGGCAACGTTGACTTCAACCTTGGTTTCGATCAACGAGTCGTCGATCTTGCTGCCGAAGGTACGGGTGCCCTTGTCGTCCTGAATAGGGGTGTCACGCGTCGCGGTGATTGCCGTGCTGCAGCCGCTGATGGCAAGGCACAGCGTAATGGCCATGAGACTGAGGCGGTTAACGGTCATTCTTCACTCCCGAACAGTTGGCTGTCGATCAGATCGCACAGGCAGTGGATCGTCAGCAGGTGGACTTCCTGAATACGTGCAGTGACATTGGCCGGGACGCGAATCTCCACATCTTCGGGCAGCAGCAGCGAGGCCATGCCGCCGCCGTCGCGTCCGGTCAATGCTACGACAATCATTTCGCGATCATGTGCGGCCTGGATCGCTTGAATAATGTTCGCCGAATTGCCACTGGTGGAAATCGCCAGCAGCACATCGCCCGGTTGGCCCAGGGCGCGGATCTGTTTGGAGAAAATTTCGTTGTAGCTGTAGTCGTTGGCGATCGAGGTGATCGTCGACGAATCGGTGGTCAAGGCAATGGCCGGCAGGCTCGGGCGTTCACGCTCGAAGCGATTGAGCAGCTCGGAGGAAAAATGCTGGGCGTCGCCGGCCGAACCGCCGTTGCCGCAAGAAAGCATTTTGCCTTCGTTGAGCAAGGCGTTGACCATGACCTGGCTGGCTTGCTCGATGTGCGGTGCAAGTACGTCCATCGCCTGTTGCTTGGTGTCGATGCTGGCCTGGAATAGCTGGCGAATTCGGGATTGCATGTCCATCTGTGTGACCTTAAGTAGCGCGGCTGTTTGGCACAGGAATGTGCAGCCCGCAAAGCAAAGAGCAAAAGTGTGTGGTGAAAATGTCCGGCGAATCAGCTGTCGAAGGCATCTTTGAGCCAGGTCAGATCAGCTGTGCCTGACGGGGTGCTGTCCATGGCAACCACATCGAAACGGCAGGGGGAATCGGCCCAGCGAGACTCTTTTTGCAGGAAAAACTGCGCGGCGAGTATCAGCTTCTGACGCTTGCGCCCGTCGATACTGGCGAGCGCGCCACCCCATTGTGCGTGTTTTCTGTAGCGGACTTCGACGAATACTACTGTATCGCCGTCAAGCATGACCAGATCAAGCTCGCCGCGTTTGCACAACCAGTTCTGCGCCAGGAGGCGCAGACCCTGTTGCTGCAAGTGTTGCAGCGCTTGTTGTTCGGCGTCCTTGCCGCTTTGCGCGCTGGACCGCTCGGGCATCAGCGCGGGGTGTCCGGCAGGCGTTGGATCTCGCCACCGACAAACTTTGCCCATGGCATCTGGCGGTCAACACGCTGGTTGGCGCTGATGCCCAGGTTGCCCGAGAGGCCGTCAACGCGTGTGTCCGGCAGAGCCTTGAGCTGGCCCAGGCGTGGCGCCAGGCGGTAGGCATCGACGCCCATCGCGTACAGCCGACCAAGGCTGCCATTGGCTTGTGGCCATTGTGCGGCGACCTGGTTGCGCAGCGGGTCGGTGGTATTGAGCAGCCAAGGGGTTTCGCAGAACATCACGTTGGTCATGTCCAGGTACTGGTTGCGGTCACCGCTGGCACTGAAGACATGGGATGTCGCATACACCGGCACGTCACCGGCGTACTGGAAGTTCAGGGTCGGCTTGATCTGCTGGGCCAGTTGCGGGGTGACGGCCAGGAAGATGAACTCGATGTCCTGGCGACGCGACGGTTGTGCCGCTACGTCGGTACCGACGGTGCTTTGCAGGCTCTTGGCGCGGCCTTCGCTCTTGCGCAGTTGGAACAGGTCTGCGATCTGCTGGGCCAGGGCCACCGGCTGGTCGACATACTCGACACCCATGACGGTGCCGCCATTGGCTTCCCAGTCCTGGCGGAAAGCTTTGTAGACACGCTCACCCCATTCACCACGCGGCACCATGGCCGCGGCACGGTGCAGGCCATCGGCGCGGGCACGGCGCGACACTTCGCGGGCTTCGTCCTCAGCGGCCAGACCGAACTGGAACAATTGGGCCGGGCCTTGATCCGTTTCGCTGTAGTTCAGTGCCAGGGTCGTGATCGGCAATTGGGCGCGTGCGCTGAGTTGCTTGACCAGCGGTTTCTCCAACGGACCGACCACCAATTGCACGCCGGCGGCCTGGGCCTTGGCGTAGAAGTCGTCGATGGAGGTCAGGCGCGAGCTGTCATAGAACTCGATCACCGGCGGCTTTTGCCCCGCTTGCTCGGCCTGGTAGTGGGCGGCCATGAAGCCTTCGCGCAGCGCCTTGCCGACGGAGGCGAGGGGGCCGTCCTGTGGCAGCAACAAGGCGATCTTGTTCAGTGGCTGGCTGGCCAGTTCCTTGAGCTTGGTCAGCGGAGTCGGCAGTTGCACCGCAGCAGGGTGCCCAGGGTTCTGCGCGCGCCAGGTGTCGATGGCCGCTTGTTGCTGCTCCAGCGTGCCGGCACCCTTGACCGCCTGGGCCAAGGTGATCCAGCCGTCCAACACAGGGTTGCCACTGGTCTGCAACTGTTCGGCAGGCAAGGCGGCAATCAAGGTCCAGATGGCTTCGTGATTGCTCTTGGCGGCATCCCCCGTCAGTAATGGCGCCATGGCCACACGCTCGCGAGCCGCGGCCAGGATCTGGCCATCGGCTTCATACGCGCGGGCGTGCACGGTGCCGGTCCGGATCTGCTGTTCTGCCGGCAGCTCCTTGAGGCTCTGCAGGCTCGGATGGTTCAAGGCGGTCAACGCCGCCTTCGGCTGGTTGCGACCCATGGCCAATTCGGCGGCGAGGGTGCTGGCGAATATCTGCGCGGCAGGCTTGAGGATATCCAGGGGCACTTGCGCAAGAATCTGCGACGAGCGGCCAGGGTTGTTCTGGCGGTAGGCCATGTCAGCCGCACTCAGGCGCAGCAATGCGGCCTTTTCTGGCGTCTTGGCGGTGGCGGCCTGTTCGAGCAGTTGCTCGATACTGGCGTCTGGGGTCCGTGGAAGGTCGCCAAGGCTGGACGAGGGCGAGCTGGCGCAGGCGGCCAGCAAGGCAGCGAGGCAGAGGGCGGAGAGCAGCCGCAGGCAAGCGATCATGTAAGTGTTCCTGATACCGATCAAATTAGCGTGGAAGTGTACCCAAGCACTGGCCCAGGCGCGATGTTACTGGCGTGAAACCGTCGATTTAGGTCGTGCAAATGTTGCTATGGGTGATCAACGGCTGAAAGGGTATCGGCCGTGCTGGCATATTTTAAACGCCTCTACGCGCTACAATGTGGCTTTTGCCAACCATCGAGGTGTGCGTTTTGACTGCTCCAGGTCCTTTGAATTCCACTGCAGGCTCGCTTTTTGTCGTGGCGACGCCCATTGGCAACCTGGACGACATCAGTGCCCGTGCGCTGAAAGTGCTGCGCGAGGTCAAATTGATCGCGGCGGAAGACACGCGACACTCCCAACGGTTGATGCAGCATTTTGGTATCAGCACCCCACTAGCGGCATGCCACGAGCATAACGAGCGCGAAGAGGGCAGTCGTTTTATCGTTCGGCTGCTGGCCGGTGACGATGTGGCGCTGATCTCCGACGCGGGGACGCCGCTGATTTCCGATCCCGGCTACCACCTGGTGCGCCAGGCGCGGGCGGCTGGTATCAATGTAGTGCCTGTTCCGGGTGCGTGCGCGCTGATCGCGGCATTGTCCGCGGCGGGACTGCCCTCCGATCGTTTTATTTTCGAAGGTTTCCTGCCGGCCAAGGCGGTGGGACGGCGTGCCCGTCTGCAGGCGGTAAAGGAAGAACCGCGCACGCTGATCTTCTATGAAGCCCCGCACCGCATCCTGGAGTGTCTGCAGGACATGGAGCTGGTTTTCGGTGGCGAGCGCCTGGCGTTGCTGGCGCGTGAACTGACCAAGACTTTTGAAACGCTCAAAGGCCTGCCGCTTGAAGAGCTGCGTGCGTTTGTCGAGGGTGACAGCAATCAGCAGCGCGGTGAGTGCGTGGTATTGGTGGCGGGCTGGACCGCGCCGGAGGCTGAAGACGCCGTCGGCAGCGAGGCCATGCGCGTGCTGGACCTGCTGCTCAAGGAAATGCCGCTCAAGCGCGCGGCCGCCTTGGCTGCGGAGATAACCGGCGTGCGCAAGAACGTGTTGTATCAGGTGGCGCTGGATAAGCAGAAAGCCGAATAGTTCCGGGTTTGAACCGGTATTTCGTCTGAACGTGATAGCAATGGCCCACTTTTAATACTTGTCCTGAGGCCGTCGTGCCGTTAACCTGCGCGGCGGAGAGTCGATTGGACAGTCGCTGCCCTCTATGAAAATTAGGGGGGGGAGGAAAGTCCGGGCTCCATAGGGCGAAGTGCCAGGTAATGCCTGGGAGGCGTGAGCCTACGGAAAGTGCCACAGAAAATAACCGCCTAAGCGCTTCGGTGCCGGTAAGGGTGAAAAGGTGCGGTAAGAGCGCACCGCACGACTGGCAACAGTTCGTGGCTAGGTAAACCCCACTTGGAGCAAGACCAAATAGGGTCCCAAGGCGTGGCCCGCGCTGGGACCGGGTAGGTTGCTAAAGATGTCCAGTGATGGCCATCGTAGACGAATGACTGTTCAAGACAGAACCCGGCTTACAGATCGACTCTCCACCTTTTTCTTCTGTCAGGCCTCTGGCAGAAAACCGGTAGTAACGCAAGAATCCCTCCCTGCCAAATCAATGGCAGATGCGTCTTCGTAATACCAAAAAAATCTTACTCTTAATAAATCACTTTAACTTTAAGTCGCAGCTCTTTGAGCTGTCAGCGCTTGCTGAGTCAAAAACCTCGCCTAACTCTGGTTTCTCCTCCTTTTACGCTCCTAAATCTCCGTTCTGTAAGGCTTTTCCTTGAATCCGTGCCTTGACGGTGTGGTGGGCGCATTCCTATAGTGTGCGCAAGTGGCGGAAAGTGGCACAAAGTGGGTTTTTTTGACGTAAAACGCTAAAATTTGGAGAAACGCATCTGTGTTTCGCGGAGCTAACGCTATCAGTCTCGATGCAAAAGGCCGTCTCGCCATGCCGAGCCGGTATCGTGACGAGCTGATTTCGCGAAGTTCCGGACAATTGATCATCACGATCGATGCCGTTGACCCTTGTTTATGTGTTTACCCCCTCGATGAGTGGGAGTTGATTGAAACCAAGTTGCGCGCCCTGCCTTCATTGCGTGAAGAAAACCGCCGCCTGCAGCGTTTGCTGATCGGTAATGCCGTCGACCTCGAACTCGATGGCAGCGGTCGTTTCCTGGTGCCGCCGCGTCTGCGCGAGTACGCCAAGCTGGATAAGCGCGCAATGCTGGTCGGCCAACTGAACAAGTTCCAATTGTGGGACGAAGATGCCTGGGATGCTGTTTCAGCAGCTGACCTGGCTGCTATTCAACAACCGGGCGCCATGCCTGATGAACTGCGTGATTTGATCCTGTGACTATTGATAGCGGCTTTAACCACATCACCGTACTGCTTGACGAAGCCGTTGAGGCTCTCGCCGTACGCGCGGATGGCTGCTATCTGGACGGCACCTTCGGCAGGGGTGGGCATAGCCGGTTGATACTCAGCCAGCTCGGGCCCGGCGGCAAACTTCTCGGGTTTGACAAAGACCCTCAAGCGATTGCCACCGGGCAAGCGCTGGCGGCCGAAGACGGCCGCTTTGTCGTTGTGCAGCGCAGCTTTGCCGAGCTGGGCGCCGAAGTGGCCGAGCGCGGCATGGCAGGCAAGGTGGCCGGGGTTCTGCTCGACCTTGGCGTGTCGTCGCCACAGCTCGATGATCCGGAGCGCGGCTTCAGTTTCATGAACGACGGCCCCCTCGACATGCGCATGGACCCTACCCGTGGGGTCAGCGCCGCACAATTCATCGCCACCGCGCCGGTGGAAGAAATTGCCCGCGTATTCAAAGAGTACGGTGAAGAGCGCTTCGCCGGGCGCATGGCCCGTGCCGTGGTCGAGCGCCGCGAGCTCCAGCCGTTCGAGCGCACCGCCGACCTGGCCGAAGTGCTCAAGGTTGCCAACCCGGCCTGGGAAAAGGGCAAGAACCCGGCGACCCGTGCGTTCCAGGGCCTGCGCATTCACGTCAATAACGAATTAGGTGATCTGGAAGCCGGCCTTGAGGCTGCGCTGGATGCCTTGGAAGTGGGCGGTCGTCTGGTGGTGATCAGCTTCCATTCCCTGGAAGACCGGATCGTCAAACTGTTCATGCGTCGCCTGGTCAAGGGCGAATCCGACAACCTGCCGCGCAACCTGCCGGTACGTTTCGAAGCCTTTGTGCCAAAAATCAAGATCCATGGCAAAGCGCAGTTCGCCTCTGAAGCCGAACTCAAGGCCAACCCACGCTCGCGCAGTGCCGTCATGCGTGTCGCGGAGAAGTTGCGGTGAGCAAGCTGTTCGCCAAGCCCCTCCCGGGCGGCAGCTTCTTCATGTTGCTGCTGTTTATCGGCGTGCTGGTGTCCGCGATCGCGGTGTCCTACAGCGCCCACTGGAATCGCCAGTTGCTTAACACCCTGTACGGGGAGTTGAGCGTGCGTGACAAGGCGCAGGCCGAGTGGGGCCGCTTGATTCTGGAACAAAGCACCTGGACGGCCCATAGCCGTATCGAAGTGCTGGCCACCGAGCAGCTGAAAATGCACATTCCGGGCGCGGCCGAAGTTCGGATGGTGGCGCCATGATGAAACTCGAAGGGGCACTCTACCCATGGCGCTTTCGCTTGATGCTCGGCTTGCTGGCCTTGATGGTGGGCGCGATCGTCTGGCGCATCTTCGACTTGCAGGTGGTCGACCGTGACTTCCTGATCGGTCAAGGCGATGCGCGCAGCCTGCGTCATATCCAGATTCCTGCGCATCGCGGCCTGATTACCGATCGTAATGGCGAGCCTCTGGCGGTCAGTACGCCGGTCACTACCCTGTGGGCCAACGCCAAGGAATTGCAGGTCGCCAAGGATCGCTGGCCGGCGCTCGCCGCAGCCCTGGGGCAAGACCCTAAAGCCTTGGCCGAACGCCTTGACGCCCAGGCCAATAAAGAATTCATTTACCTGGTTCGTGGGCTCACCCCCGAACAAGGCCAGCAGGTGCTCGACCTTAAAGTCCCCGGTGTCTATGGCATCGAGGAATTTCGTCGTTTCTACCCGGCCGGCGAGACCACGGCGCATATGGTGGGCTTTACCGACATCGACGATCACGGTCGCGAAGGTGTGGAGCTGGCCTACGATGAATGGCTGGCCGGCGTTCCCGGCAAACGACAAGTCATCAAGGATCGGCGCGGCAGACTGATCAAGGATGTCCAGGTCACCAAAAACGCCAAGGCCGGCAAGCCCTTGGCGTTGTCGATTGACCTGCGCCTGCAGTACCTGGCCAACCGCGAGCTGCGCAACGCGATCATCGAGAACGGCGCCAAGGCCGGCAGCCTGGTAATCATGGACGTCAAGACCGGCGAGATCCTCGCCATGGTCAACCAGCCGACCTATAACCCGAACAACCGTCGCAACCTGCAACCGGCGATGATGCGCAACCGCGCCATGATCGACGTGTTCGAGCCGGGTTCGACCATGAAAGCCATCTCCATGAGTGCCGCCCTCGAAACCGGACGCTGGAAACCCAGCGACAAAGTCGAGGTGTATCCAGGCACCTTGCAGTTGGGCAAATACACCATTCGAGACGTGTCGCGCACCGAAGGTCCGGTGCTGGATCTGACAGGTATCCTGATCAACTCCAGTAACGTGGGCATGAGCAAGGTTGCTTTCGATATCGGCGGCGAGACCATCTACCACCTGGCGCAAAAAATCGGCCTGGGCCAACCCACCGGCCTGGATTTCCCAGGTGAGCGCGTCGGTAACCTGCCGAACTACCGCGACTGGAAAAAAGCCGAGACCGCCACGCTTTCCTATGGTTACGGCCTGTCGGTGACCGCGATCCAACTGGCGCACGCCTTCTCGGTATTGGCCAACAATGGCCGTATGGTGCCGTTGAGCCTGATCCACGTCGACGAAGCGCCGAAAGCCACCCAGGTAATTCCGGAAAACGTCGCCAAGACCATGCAAGGCATGCTGCAACAAGTGATCGAAGCGCCGCGCGGTGTGTTCCGCGCCCAGGTGCCGGCCTATCACGTGGCAGGCAAGTCCGGTACCGCGCGTAAAACCTCGGTGGGCACCAAGGGTTATGCCGAAAACTCATACCGTTCGCTGTTCGCCGGCTTCGGCCCGATGAGCGACCCGCGCTATGCCATCGTCGTGGTGATCGACGAGCCGAGCAAGGCCGGTTACTTCGGTGGCCTGGTATCGGCGCCGGTGTTCAGCAAAGTGATGTCCGGCACCCTGCGCCTGATGAACATCACGCCGGACAACCTGCCGCCGACCCAGCAAGCGAACGCCGCGCCACCGGCCGCTGCAGTCAAAGCCAATGGAGGGCGCGGCTGATGTCTCTTAGCCTGAACAAGATTTTTGCCCACGCCGGCCGCGATCTGCTGATTCGCGAGCTGACCCTGGACAGCCGTAATGTGCGCGCCGGTGACCTCTTCCTGGCGGTGCCGGGCGGGAAGTTCGATGGCCGTGCGCACATCGCCGATGCCTTGCAGCGCGGCGCGGCGGCCGTGGCCTATGAAGTGGACGGCGCCACCGTGCTGCCGATCACCGACGTGCCGCTGATTCCGGTCAAGGGCTTGGCCAAGCAACTGTCCGATATCGCCGGCCGCTTTTATGGCGAACCGAGTCGCCACCTCAACCTGGTGGGCGTGACGGGCACCAACGGCAAGACCAGCGTGACCCAATTGGTCGCCCAGGCCCTCGATCTGCTGGGCCAGCATTGCGGCATCGTCGGCACCCTGGGCAGCGGTTTCTACGGCGCCCTGCAAAGCGGCCTGCACACCACACCGAACCCGATTGCCGTGCAAGCGACCCTGGCTGACCTGAAGAAGGCCGGTGCCAAGGCGGTTGCCATGGAAGTGTCGTCCCACGGTCTGGACCAGGGCCGCGTCACCGCCCTGGCATTTGACGTGGCAGTGATGACCAACCTGTCCCGCGATCACCTGGATTACCACGGCACCATGGAGGCGTATGCCGCCGCCAAGGCCAAGCTGTTTGCCTGGAATGACCTCAAGTGCCGGGTGGTGAACCTGGACGATGAGTTCGGACGCCACCTGGCCGCCCAAGACAGCGAGTCGCGCCTGATCAGCTACAGCCTGCAGGATTCCAGCGCGTACCTGTATTGCCGCGAAGCCCAGTTCAACGACGAAGGCGTGCGCGCCACCCTGGTGACGCCACAAGGCGAGCACCACCTGCGCAGCACCTTGCTCGGTCGTTTCAACCTGAGCAACGTGCTCGCCGCCATCGGCGCCTTGCTTGGCCTGGACTACGCCCTCGACGAAATTCTCAACGTATTGCCCAAGCTCGAAGGCCCGGCCGGCCGCATGCAACGCCTGGGCGGCGGTGAGCAGCCGCTGGTGGTGGTCGATTATGCCCACACCCCGGATGCCCTGGAAAAAGTCCTCGAAGCCTTGCGCCCTCACGCCAAAGGCAAGCTGCTGTGCCTGTTCGGCTGCGGCGGTGATCGCGATCGCGGCAAGCGCCCGTTGATGGCCGAGATCGTCGAGCGCCTGGCCGATGGCGTGCTGGTCACCGATGACAACCCGCGTACTGAAGACCCGGGCCAGATTTTCGACGATATCCGCGCAGGTTTCAAAGACGCGTCCAAGGCCGCCTTTGTTGCCGGTCGCGGTGCCGCCATTGCCCAATTGATCGCCAGCGCCAGTGCTGACGACGTGGTGGTGTTGGCCGGTAAAGGTCACGAGGACTACCAGGAAATCAACGGCGAGCGTCACGCCTTTTCCGATCTGGTCGAGGCCGATCATGCCCTGACCGCCTGGGAGGTTGCCCATGCTTAAGGCCATGACGTTCAGCGAACTGTCCCAGGCCCTGTCGGCCCGCGTCCTGTCGAGCGATTGCCGCTTCGACGGCGTGAGTATCGACAGCCGCGCGATCAAACCGGGGCAATTGTTTGTCGCCTTGACCGGGCCGCGCTTCGACGGCCACGACTACCTTAATGATGTCGCCGCCAAAGGCGCCGTCGGCGCGTTGGTGCAGTGCGAAGTGCCTGAGTCGACCTTGCCGCAGTTGCTGGTCGCCGATACCCGCCTGGCCCTGGGCCAACTGGGTGCGCTGAATCGCGCCGCGTTCGATAAGCCGGTTGCAGCCGTCACCGGCTCCAGCGGCAAGACCACGGTCAAGGAACTGCTCGCCGGTGTACTGCGTACCCGTGGTCCGGTGCTGGCGACCCGTGGCAACCTGAACAACGATTTCGGCGCGCCGCTGACTCTGCTCGAACTGGCCCCGGAACACACGGCGGCCGTGATCGAGCTGGGGGCTTCGCGTGTCGGTGAAATCGCCTATACCGTGGCGTTGACCAAGCCTCACGTGGCGATTATCAACAACGCCGGTACCGCCCACGTGGGTGAGTTCGGTGGTCCGGAAAAGATCGTCGAAGCCAAGGGCGAAATCCTTGAAGGCCTCGATGCTTCGGGTACTGCGGTATTGAATCTCGACGACAAGGCCTTCGAGACCTGGCGTGCCCGCGCCGCCGGTCGCAAGGTCCTGACGTTTGCCGTGCTGAACGCCGCCGCCGATTTCCATGCATCCGACATCACTGTCGATGCCCGTGGCTGTCCGTCGTTCATCCTGCACACCCCGCAGGGTCGCGAGCCGGTGCAACTGAACCTGCTCGGCAACCATAACGTTGCCAATGCCCTGGCCGCCGCCGCAGCCGCCCATGCCCTGGGCGTGTCGCTGTTCGGTATCGCCACTGGCCTGGGGGCGGTGCAGCCGGTCAAGGGCCGCACCGTCGCGCAGTTGGCGACCAACGGCATGCGCGTGATCGATGACACCTACAACGCCAACCCGTCCTCCATCAATGCCGCCGTGGATCTGCTTAAAGGCTTCGACGGCCGCAAGGTGCTGGTCCTGGGCGATATCGGTGAGTTGGGCGAATGGGCGGAACAAGGCCACCGCGAAGTCGGCGCGTATGCCGCCGGTAAAGTCGACGCGCTCTACGCCGTCGGCCCGAACATGGCCTACGCCGTGAATGCCTTTGGCCCCGGTGCGCAGCACTTCGCCACCCAGGCCGAGCTGATCCAGGCGCTGACGGCGGCCGAACACGATAAACACACAACCATTTTGATCAAGGGATCGCGCAGCGCGGTGATGGAAAACGTCGTCGTAGCCTTGTGTGGCTCAAGTACGGAGAAACATTAATGCTGCTGCTGCTGGCTGAGTATCTGCAACAGTTCCACAAAGGCTTTGCGGTCTTTCAGTACCTGACCCTGCGCGGGATCCTGGGTGTACTGACCGCGCTGTCGCTGTCGCTGTTTTTAGGGCCGTGGATGATCCGCACCCTGCAGAACCTGCAAATTGGTCAATCGGTTCGTAATGACGGCCCGCAGTCGCACCTGTCCAAGTCCGGTACCCCGACCATGGGCGGCGCGCTGATCCTGTCGTCCATCGGCATCAGCACCTTGCTGTGGGCCGATCTGCATAACCGTTACGTGTGGGTGGTCCTGCTGGTGACGCTGTTGTTCGGCGCCATCGGTTGGGTCGATGACTACCGCAAGGTGATCGAGAAGAACTCCAAGGGGTTGCCGAGTCGCTGGAAGTATTTCTGGCAGTCCGTGTTCGGCCTTGCCGCCGCGATCTTCCTCTACACCACGGCGCCAAGCGCGGTGGAAACCACCTTGATCATCCCGATGCTCAAGGACGCCAGCATTCCACTGGGTATTGGCTTTGTGGTACTGACCTATTTCGTGATCGTCGGCTCCAGCAACGCCGTGAACCTGACCGACGGCCTCGACGGCCTGGCGATCATGCCGACGGTGATGGTGGGCGGTGCGCTCGGTATCTTCTGCTACCTGTCGGGTAACGTGAAATTCGCCGAATACCTGCTGATTCCTTACGTGCCGGGCGCGGGCGAACTGATCGTGTTCTGCGGCGCGCTGATCGGTGCCGGCCTGGGGTTCCTGTGGTTCAACACCTACCCGGCACAAGTCTTCATGGGCGACGTCGGCGCGCTGGCGCTGGGCGCGGCCCTGGGCACCATCGCAGTGATCGTTCGCCAGGAAATCGTGTTGTTCATCATGGGCGGTGTGTTCGTGATGGAAACCCTGTCGGTGGTCATCCAGGTGGCGTCCTTCAAGTTGACCGGGCGCCGTGTGTTCCGCATGGCGCCGATCCACCACCACTTTGAACTCAAGGGCTGGCCCGAGCCACGCGTGATTGTCCGTTTCTGGATCATCACCGTGATTCTGGTCCTGGTCGGCCTTGCCACCCTGAAACTGAGGTAGAAACGAGTGTCCCTGATCGCTTCAGACCACTTCCGCATCGTTGTCGGCCTCGGCAAGAGCGGCATGTCCCTGGTTCGCTTCCTGGCGAACCGGGGCACGTCGTTTGCCGTGGCCGATACGCGGGAAAATCCACCGGAGCTGGTCACGCTGCGCCGTGACTACCCGCACGTGGAAGTGCGTTGTGGCGAGTTGGATGTCGAGTTTCTATGCCGCGCCGATGAGCTTTACGTGAGCCCTGGCCTGGCCCTGGCGACACCGGCCCTGCAAGCCGCTGCGGCGCGTGGCGTGAAGCTGTCGGGCGATATCGACCTGTTTGCGCGTCACGCGAAGGCGCCGATCGTGGCCATCAGCGGTTCCAACGCAAAAAGCACCGTGACCACCCTGGTTGGCGAGATGGCCGTGGCGGCCGGCAAACGCGTGGCCGTGGGCGGCAACCTCGGTACGCCGGCACTGGACCTGCTCAGCGATGAGGTCGAGCTGTACGTGATGGAGCTGTCGAGCTTCCAGCTGGAAACCACCCACGACCTGGGCGCTGAAGTGGCCACCGTGTTGAACGTCAGTGAAGACCACATGGACCGCTACAGCGGCCTGCCTGCGTATCACCTGGCCAAGCACCGGATCTTCCGCGGCGCCAAGCAGTTTGTGGTCAACCGCCAGGATGCCCTGAGCCGTCCGCTGATTGGCGAGGGCATGCCCTGCTGGACCTTCGGCCTGGGCAAACCTGACTTCAAGGCCTTCGGCATCCGCGAAGAAAACGGCGAGAAATACCTGGCCTTCGAATTTCAGAACCTGATGCCGGTGCGCGAGTTGAAAATTCGTGGCGCCCATAACCAGTCCAACGCCCTGGCCGCGTTGGCGTTGGGGCATGCCGTCGGCTTGCCGTTCGACGCCATGCTGTCGAGCCTGCGCACCTTCGGCGGCCTTGAACACCGTTGCCAATGGGTGCGCGACCTGGACGGCGTCAGCTATTACAACGACTCCAAGGCCACCAACGTCGGCGCGGCATTGGCCGCTATCGAAGGCCTGGGCGCCGATATCGACGGCAAGCTGGTACTGATCGCCGGTGGCGATGGCAAGGGGGCCGACTTTAAAGACCTTAAAGCGCCCGTTGCCGCGCATTGCCGCGCCGTGGTGTTGATGGGCCGCGATGCCGATTTGATCGCCGCTGCCCTGGGTGATGCCGTGCAGCAAGTGCGCGCCACGTCCCTGGACGACGCGATCGCCCAGTGCAAAGCCCTGGCCCAGCCAGGCGATGCGGTGCTGCTGTCGCCGGCGTGCGCCAGTTTCGACATGTTCAAGAACTACGAAGAGCGCGGCCAGCTGTTCGCCCGCGCCGTGGAGGCCTTGGCATGAGTATCGACTTCAGAAACATCATCAAGCCGTACCCGTCGCCGATCATTACCGGGCGCGGTATCGACCTCGACTTCCCGATGCTCGCCGGTTGCCTCGCGCTGCTGGGCCTGGGCCTGGTGATGATCACCTCGGCATCCTCTGAAGTGGCCGCCGTGCAGTCGGGCAACACCCTGTACATGATGATCCGACACCTGGTGTACCTGATCATCGGCCTGGGCACATGCATCGTTACCATGATGATCCCCATCGCCACCTGGCAACGCCTGGGTTGGCTGATGCTGATCGGTGCGTTCGGCTTGCTGGTCATGGTGATCCTGCCGGGCATCGGCCGCGAAGTGAACGGCTCCATGCGCTGGATCGGCTTCGGTGCGTTCAACGTGCAACCGTCGGAAATCGCCAAGGTGTTCGTGGTGATTTACCTGGCCGGTTACCTGGTCCGTCGCCAGAAAGAAGTGCGCGAAAGCTGGATGGGCTTCTTCAAACCGTTCATCGTGCTGCTGCCCATGGCTGGCCTGTTGCTGATGGAACCCGACTTCGGCGCCACCGTGGTCATGATGGGCGCCGCGGCGGCGATGTTGTTCCTCGGCGGCGTCGGCTTGTTCCGGTTCACCTTGATGGTGGTGCTGGCGGTGGCCGCGGTGACTGTTCTGGTGCAGGCGCAACCCTACCGGATGGCGCGTCTTATCACCTTTACCGACCCGTGGTCCGATCAGTTCGGTTCCGGCTACCAACTGACCCAGGCCTTGATCGCCTTCGGTCGCGGCGAGTGGCTGGGCGTGGGCCTGGGCAACAGCGTGCAGAAGCAGTTCTACCTGCCCGAAGCGCACACCGACTTCGTGTTCTCGGTGCTTGCCGAAGAACTGGGCGTGGTGGGTTCGCTGTGCACCGTGGCGCTGTTCGTATTCGTCTGCGTACGCGGCATGTACATCGGCTTGTGGGCCGAGAAGGCCAAGCAATATTTCGCCGCGTATGTGGCCTATGGTTTGTCGTTCCTGTGGATCGGCCAGTTCCTGATCAACATCGGCGTGAACGTCGGGCTGCTGCCGACCAAAGGCCTGACCTTGCCGTTCCTCAGCTACGGCGGCAGTTCGTTGGTGATTTGCTGCGCCTGTCTGGGCTTGTTGCTGCGCATCGAGTGGGAGAGTCGAACCCACCTGGGCAGCGAAGAGATGGAGTTCAGCGAAAGCGACTTCGCCGAGGAGCCGACCCATGGGCGCTAATGTGCTGATCATGGCCGGCGGTACTGGGGGGCATGTGTTCCCGGCCCTGGCCTGTGCCCGTGAGTTCCAGAACCGTGGTTACACCGTGCACTGGTTGGGAACGCCGCGTGGCATCGAAAACGAATTGGTGCCGGCCGCCGGTTTGCCGCTGCATCTGATCAACGTCACCGGCCTGCGCGGCAAGGGCAAATTGTCCCTGCTCAAGGCGCCGTTCGTGTTGCTCAAGGCCGTATGGCAGGCGCGCAAGGTCATCCGTGACGTGAAGCCGGTGTGTGTACTCGGTTTTGGTGGTTATGTGACCGGCCCCGGTGGCGTCGCCGCCAGGCTCGCCGGTGTGCCCGTGATCGTGCACGAGCAGAACGCCGTCGCCGGTACCGCCAACCGTTTGCTGGTGCCCTTGGCCGCGCGGGTGTGTGAAGCGTTCCCGAACACCTTCGGTGCATCGAGCAAACGTCGCACCACCGGCAACCCGGTGCGCACCGAACTGTTCATGGATATCGCGCGTCAGGCCCTGGCCGGGCGCAAGGCGCATCTGCTGATCCTGGGCGGAAGCCTGGGCGCGGAGCCGTTGAACAAGTTGCTGCCGGAAGCGGTGGCGCAACTTCCTCAGGAAGTGCGCCCGGAAATCTTCCACCAGGCCGGCAAGAACCACGATGAAGTCACCGCCACGCGTTACCGCGACGCCGGTGTCGAGGCGAACGTACAGCCTTTCATCAAAGACATGGCCCAAGCCTATGGCTGGGCCGACCTGGTGGTCTGTCGCGCTGGTGCGCTGACCGTCAGTGAACTGGCCGCCGCCGGTCTGCCGTCGTTGCTGGTGCCTTTGCCCCATGCGATCGACGATCACCAGACCCGCAACGCCGAATATTTGGCCGGGGAGGGCGCTGCCTTCCTGCTGCCGCAAAGAACGACTGGCGCCGCCGATTTGGCCGCACGCCTGACCGAGGTTTTGATGCAACCGGAACGACTCAACCGCATGGCGAGCACCGCAAGCCGCCTGGCCAAACCTGACGCAACCCGCACCGTGGTCGATATCTGCCTGGAGGTGGCCCATGGTTGAGAATCAGAAAGCCATGCCACAACCGGAAATGCGCCGTATCCGTCGCATCCACTTCGTCGGGATCGGCGGCGTGGGCATGTGCGGTATTGCCGAAGTACTGCTGAACCTGGGCTACCAGGTCTCCGGTTCGGACTTGAAGGATTCGCCGGTCACCGAGCGCCTGAAGTCCTTTGGCGCACAGATTTTTATCGGCCACCGCGCCGAGAACGCCGCCGAGGCCGACGTGCTGGTGGTGTCCAGCGCCGTGAACACCTCCAACCCGGAAGTGGCCACCGCTCTTGAGCGCCGTATTCCCGTGGTACCGCGCGCCGAAATGCTGGCCGAGCTGATGCGCTATCGCCACGGCATCGCCGTCGCCGGTACCCACGGCAAAACCACCACCACCAGCCTGATCGCCTCGGTGTTCGCCGCCGGTGGCCTGGACCCGACTTTCGTGATCGGTGGCCGCCTGAATGCAGCCGGTACCAATGCCCAACTGGGCACCAGCCGCTACCTGATCGCCGAAGCCGACGAAAGCGATGCGAGCTTCCTGCACCTGCAACCGCTGGTGGCCGTGGTCACCAACATCGACGCCGACCACATGGCGACCTACGACGGCGACTTCAACAAGTTGAAGAAAACCTTCGTCGAGTTCCTGCATAACCTGCCGTTCTATGGGTTGGCGGTGGTGTGCCTGGACGACCCGGTGGTGCGCGAGATCCTGCCGCAGGTCAAACGCCCGACCGTGACCTACGGCTTCAGCGAAGACGCTGACGTGCGTGCGATCAATGTGCGCCAGGAAGGCATGCAAACCTATTTCACCGTGCTGCGTCCCGACCGCGAGCCGCTGGATGTGTCGGTGAACATGCCGGGCAACCACAACGTATTGAACTCCCTGGCGACCATCTGCATCGCCACCGACGAAGGCGTCAGCGATGAAGCCATCGTCGAAGGCCTGTCGCGCTTTGCCGGTGTCGGCCGTCGCTTCCAGGTCTACGGCCAACTGCCGGTAGACGGCGGTGATGTGATGCTGGTGGACGACTACGGTCACCACCCGACCGAGGTCGCCGCCGTGATCAAGGCCGTGCGTGGCGGCTGGCCGGAGCGCCGTCTGGTGATGGTGTACCAGCCACATCGCTACAGCCGCACCCGCGACTTGTACGACGATTTCGTCAATGTATTGGCCGATGCCAACGTACTGCTGCTGATGGAGGTCTACCCCGCCGGTGAAGAACCGATCCCGGGTGCCGACAGCCGCAAGTTGTGCAACAGCATCCGTCAGCGTGGCCAGTTGGACCCGATCTACATCGAGCGCGGTGTCGACCTGGCGCCAATCGTCAAGCCGCTGCTGCGTGCCGGCGACATTCTGCTGTGTCAGGGTGCCGGTGATATCGGCGGCCTTGCTCCCAAATTGCTGGCGAGCCCGCTGTTTGCGGCCAAGAAGGGGGCGTCGAAATGACCACTGACTACGCCTCTCTGTTTTCTACGATTGCGCCTGCCGACTTCGGCCGCGTGGCCGTGTTGTTCGGCGGCAAGAGCGCCGAGCGCGAAGTGTCGCTCAAGTCCGGCAATGCCGTGCTCGCGGCGCTGCAAAGCGCCGGCGTGAATGCGTTCGGTATCGACGTGGGCGATGACTTCCTGGCGCGCTTGCAGGCCGAGAAGATCGACCGCGCCTTCATCATTCTTCATGGCCGTGGCGGTGAAGACGGCAGCATGCAGGGCCTGCTGGAGTGCGCCGGCATCCCTTACACCGGCAGCGGCATCCTTGCCTCGGCATTGGCGATGGACAAGTTGCGCACCAAGCAGGTGTGGCACAGCCTGGGGATTCCCACCCCGCGTCACAGCGTGCTGTGCAGCGAAGACGATTGTATTTCTGCGGCCAAGGAACTGGGCCTGCCTTTGATCGTCAAACCAGCCCATGAAGGCTCCAGTATCGGCATGGCCAAAGTGAACTCGGCCGCCGAATTGATCGACGCATGGAAAGCGGCAAGTACCTACGATTCGCAAGTGTTGGTGGAACAGTGGATCCAGGGTCCCGAGTACACCATCGCCACCCTGCGTGGCCAGGTATTGCCGCCCATCGCATTGGGCACGCCCCACACTTTTTACGATTACGACGCCAAGTATGTGGCCTCCGATACCCAGTACCGGATCCCATGTGGCCTTGACGCAACCAAGGAACAGGAATTGATGGACCTCACGGCGAAAGCCTGTGAGGCGCTGGGTATCGCCGGTTGGGCACGGGCAGACGTGATGCAGGATGACCAGGGGAATTTCTGGTTCCTGGAAGTCAACACCGCACCGGGCATGACCGACCACAGCCTGGTCCCGATGGCCGCTCGCGCCGCCGGTCTGGATTTCCAGCAGTTGGTGCTGGCGATCCTGGCGGCAAGCGTCGCCGGTGAAGAAAGGAAACGAGGCTAAGACATGAAAGGCGCATCGCTTCGTCATCAGCCCCCCCAAGCACCGAGCCGCAAGCCGGTGCCACGGGGTGCCAGCCGAATGGTGGCTAAAGAGCCGATGTCGGCGCGCCTGCCGAAAGCCAACTTTGGTTTCCTCAAGGCGCTGTTCTGGCCGGTGTTGCTGGTGGTGTTGGGCTTCGGCACGTATGAAGGCGCGCAGCGTCTGTTGCCGTACGCCGACCGGCCCATCACCAAGATCAGCGTGCAGGGCGACTTGAGCTACATCAGCCAGCAGGCGGTACAGCAGCGCATCGGCCCGTACCTGGCCGCGAGCTTCTTTACCATCGACCTGGCCGGTATGCGCTCGGAGCTGGAACAGATGCCGTGGATCGCCCACGCCGAAGTGCGCCGCGTATGGCCCGACCAGGTCACGATCCGCCTGGAAGAACAACTGCCCGTGGCCCGTTGGGGCGATGAAGCGCTGTTGAACAACCAGGGCCAGGCGTTCACCCCGCGTGAACTGGCCAACTACGAGCACCTGCCGCAGCTGTTCGGGCCGCAGCGGGCGCAACAGCAAGTGATGCAGCAGTACCAGGCCTTGAGCCAGATGCTGCGGCCACTGGGCTTCTCCATTGCACGCCTGGAACTGCGTGAACGGGGCAGCTGGTTTTTGACGACCGGGGCAGGCAGTTCCGGCCCGGGTATCCAGTTGTTGCTGGGACGCGACCGCTTGGTGGAAAAGATGCGCCGCTTTATCGCCATCTATGACAAGACCTTGAAAGAACAGATTACGAACATTGCGAGCGTCGACCTGCGTTACGCCAACGGCCTTGCCGTCGGCTGGCGTGAACCGGCTGCGCCCACGGCAGCGCAACCCGCTGTCGCGAAGAATTAAGAAGAGGCAGGACCCATGGCAAACGTGCAAAGCGGCAAAATGATCGTCGGTCTCGATATCGGCACCTCCAAGGTGGTGGCGCTGGTGGGCGAGGTCGGGGAAGACGGCACGATCGAAATCGTCGGTATTGGCACGCATCCGTCCCGGGGCCTGAAGAAGGGCGTGGTGGTGAACATCGAGTCCACCGTGCAATCGATCCAGCGCGCCATCGAAGAAGCGCAGCTGATGGCCGGTTGCCGGATCCACTCGGCGTTCGTCGGCGTGGCGGGGAACCATATCCGCAGCCTGAACTCCCACGGCATCGTGGCGATCCGCGACCGTGAAGTCAGCTCGGCCGACCTTGAGCGCGTCCTCGACGCTGCCCAGGCCGTGGCGATCCCGGCTGACCAGCGCGTGCTGCACACCCTGCCGCAGGACTATGTGATCGATAACCAGGAAGGTGTTCGCGAGCCGCTGGGCATGTCGGGCGTGCGCCTGGAGGCCAAGGTTCACGTGGTGACCTGCGCCGTCAACGCCGCACAGAACATTGAAAAATGCGTGCGCCGCTGCGGCCTGGAAATCGACGACATCATTCTGGAGCAGCTTGCTTCCGCGTATTCGGTACTGACCGACGACGAAAAAGAACTGGGCGTGTGCCTGGTCGACATCGGCGGCGGCACCACCGACATCGCGATCTTCACCGAGGGTGCGATCCGTCACACCGCCGTGATCCCGATTGCCGGCGACCAGGTGACCAACGACATCGCCATGGCGTTGCGCACACCGACCCAGTACGCCGAAGAAATCAAGATCCGCTACGCCTGCGCCCTGGCCAAGCTGGCCGGTGCCGGTGAAACCATCAAAGTGCCGAGCGTGGGCGACCGGCCACCGCGCGAACTGTCGCGCCAGGCCCTGGCCGAAGTGGTCGAGCCGCGCTACGACGAGCTGTTCACCCTGATCCAGGCTGAACTGCGTCGCAGCGGTTACGAAGATTTGATCCCGGCCGGCATCGTGCTGACCGGTGGCACCTCGAAGATGGAAGGCGCGGTCGAACTGGCCGAGGAAATCTTCCACATGCCGGTGCGCCTGGGCGTGCCTCATGGCGTCAAGGGGTTGGGCGATGTGGTGCGCAACCCGATTTATTCCACCGGCGTGGGCTTGCTGTTGTACGGCCTGCAAAAGCAGACCGACGGCATTTCTCTGTCGAGCCCGAGCCACCGTGACAGCTACCGCAGCGACGATGAGGCCAAAGCGCCATTGTTCGAGCGGTTGCAGGCTTGGGTAAAAGGCAATTTCTAAAGATTTACCGCGACACCGCAACACCGAAAGAAGCAGTAGGCGAAAAAACTAGAGAAAACGAAAGGAGAGGGAACATGTTCGAACTCGTAGACAACATCCCCGCCAGCCCGGTCATCAAAGTGATCGGTGTCGGCGGTGGCGGCGGCAACGCTGTCAACCATATGGTCAAGAGCAACATTGAAGGCGTTGAATTCATCTGCGCCAACACTGATGCTCAGGCGCTGAAAAGCATCGGCGCACGAACCATCCTGCAATTGGGCACCGCGGTGACCAAGGGCCTTGGCGCTGGCGCCAATCCGGAAGTCGGCCGTCAAGCCGCCCTGGAAGACCGCGAGCGTATTGCCGAAGTGCTGCAGGGCACCAACATGGTGTTCATCACCACCGGCATGGGCGGCGGTACCGGTACCGGTGCTGCGCCGATCATTGCCGAAGTGGCCAAGGAAATGGGCATCCTGACGGTTGCGGTCGTGACCCGTCCGTTCCCGTTCGAAGGCCGCAAGCGCATGCAGATCGCCGACGAAGGTATCCGTCTGCTGTCTGAAAGCGTCGACTCGTTGATCACCATCCCCAACGAGAAGCTGCTGACCATCCTGGGCAAGGACGCGAGCCTGCTGTCCGCGTTCGCCAAGGCTGACGATGTACTGGCCGGTGCCGTTCGCGGTATCTCCGACATCATCAAGCGTCCGGGCATGATCAACGTCGACTTTGCCGACGTACGTACCGTGATGAGCGAAATGGGCATGGCGATGATGGGCACCGGCTGCGCCAGCGGTCCGAACCGTGCACGCGAAGCCACCGAAGCGGCCATCCGCAACCCGTTGCTCGAAGACGTGAACCTGCAAGGCGCACGCGGCATCCTGGTGAACATCACCGCCGGTCCCGACCTGTCCCTGGGTGAGTACTCCGACGTGGGTAGCATCATCGAAGCCTTCGCTTCCGAGCACGCCATGGTCAAAGTCGGTACCGTGATCGATCCGGACATGCGCGACGAGCTGCACGTGACCGTGGTTGCCACCGGCCTGGGCGCAAAAATCGAGAAGCCTGTGAAGGTCATCGACAATACGCTGCACGGCAGCCAGACGAGCCAAGCGGCTGCCGCTCCAGCGCCTGCGCGCCAGGAACTGCCGTCGGTCAACTACCGTGACCTGGACCGTCCGACCGTGATGCGCAATCAGGCTCAGGCCGGTGCTGCGGCGTCCCGTAGCCCGAATCCGCAAGACGATCTGGACTACCTGGACATCCCGGCATTCCTGCGTCGTCAGGCCGATTGATGGAATGTATCAGGGCTATGAAGGTGATTGGTGTTCAGCAAAGGTCTGGTCTGCTATTATCGCCAGCCTTTGTTGATACCAGTTCGCAATTTGCGCTGAAGCGGTCCAAGCCATGATTAAACAACGCACCCTGAAGAATATTATTCGTGCCACAGGTGTAGGTCTGCACTCCGGGGAAAAGGTCTACCTGACCCTCAAGCCTGCACCTGTCGACACCGGCATCGTGTTTGTGCGTGCCGACCTTGACCCTGTGGTGCAGATTCCTGCTCGCGCGGAAAACGTTGGCGAAACCACTATGTCGACCACATTGGTCAACGGTGACGTCAAGGTGGACACGGTGGAGCACTTGCTCTCGGCCATGGCCGGTTTGGGCATCGATAACGCCTACGTCGAGCTCTCCGCGTCCGAAGTCCCTATCATGGATGGCAGCGCTGGACCCTTCGTATTCCTGATTCAATCTGCCGGCCTGGAAGAACAGGACGCAGCCAAGAAGTTCATTCGCATTCTGCGGGAAGTGACAGTAGAAGACGGCGACAAGCGCGCCACCTTCGTCCCGTTCGAAGGTTTTAAAGTGAGCTTTGAGATCGATTTCGATCACCCGGTATTCCGTGACCGCACCCAAAGTGCAAGCGTGGATTTTTCCAGCACTTCGTTCGTAAAAGAAGTCAGCCGCGCCCGTACCTTTGGTTTCATGAGTGACATCGAGTACCTGCGCAAGCACAACCTCGCACTCGGCGGCAGCGTTGAAAATGCCATTGTGGTCGACGCGGATGGTGTACTGAACGAAGACGGCCTTCGCTATGAAGACGAATTCGTGAAGCACAAGATCCTCGACGCAATCGGTGACCTCTACCTGCTGGGCAATAGCCTGATAGGCGAGTTCAAAGGCTTCAAGTCGGGCCACGCCCTTAACAACCAGCTGTTGCGCAAGTTGATTGAGCAGACAGACGCTTGGGAAGTCGTGACCTTCGAAGATGCCAGCACCGCACC
The DNA here is from genome assembly GCF_030687435.1 of Pseudomonas sp. FP597. NCBI lineage: Bacteria > Pseudomonadati > Pseudomonadota > Gammaproteobacteria > Pseudomonadales > Pseudomonadaceae > Pseudomonas > Pseudomonas sp. FP597. The sequence goes on from NZ_CP117432.1 coordinate 1,189,415, forward strand.
GATCTCTTACATGCGTCCCGTTGCGGCGGTGTAAGTCACAACTCTCTTTCTTTAGTTTTTAAAGGCTGCCTTCGGGTGGCCTTTTTTTATCCGCAAAGTCGTGCTTATCGTGAACGATTACGCCCCTTTCGCGGCGCATCTGCTACGGCTGGATGGCATTCACTATCCGGTTACGCCCTGCACGCTTGGCCTCATACAGCGCCTGGTCCGCGCTCAACAGCAATGCTTCCAGCGACAGGCGGCTGCGTTTGTGCCACGTGCTCAAGCCAATGCTGACGGTGATCGGCCGTTCATCCCCGGCTACCCGTGGCAGACGCTCGACGCTGCTGCGGATATGTTCGGCGATGACCAGGGCACCCTTGGTATCGGTATGCGGCAGCACCACCGCGAACTCTTCCCCGCCGTACCGCGCCGCCAGGTCGGCGGGGCGGCGGATGTTGCTGCCGATCACCTGGGCGACGGTGCGCAATGCCTCGTCACCGCCTTGATGACCATGGCGATCGTTGAACGCCTTGAAGTGGTCCACATCGATCATCAGCAGCGTCAGTGGCTCCGTCGAGCGTTGGGCACGGTCCCATTCCAGACGCAGGCGCTCATCGAGGATGCGTCGGTTGGCCAGGCCGGTCAGGGCGTCGGTGGCTGCCAGTTCCGACAGCACCTGTTCGGCGCGAAAGCGGCGCCGCAGCTCGCGACGTAACATCCAAGTGAGCCATAGCAGGCCAATACACAGGATGCCGGTAGCGCCGCTGGTCAGCATCGCCGCACGTCTCCAAGGGGCGAAGACATCGTCGCTGGACAACGCCACCACCACAATCAGCGGCAGCTCTCCGACGTTGGTGAAGGTATACAAGCGTTCCTTGCCGCTGATGGCGGAGATGGCCTGAAAGCTGCCCATCCCTTCACGCAGGATGCGCTTGAAGTTCGGTCGCTCGCTCAAGTCCTTGTCGATCATGTCCCGTTCGAGCAGCGGCTGTTGGGCGAGCAGGATGCCCCGGTTGTTGAGCAGGTTGACGCTGCTGCTGTTGCCGATTGTGAGGGTGCTGAACAGCTGGTCGAAATACGCCAGGCGCATGGTCGCCACCGCCACGCCGACGAACTCGCCGTTGGGGCCTGAGACGCGTCGGCTGAATGCCATGCGCCATATCTGATCGCACTCGCAGTGGACTTTAAATGGCCGACTGATAAACAAGCCCGACTCGGGATCGCTGACATGCGCCTTGAAATAATCACGGTCGGCAAAGTTGCGCGGCGTGGGCTTGAGGGTCGATGAGTCGGCGATGACATTGCCACCGGCGTCCAGCATCAGCACTTCGCCTTTGAATGGCGCGGCGGTGGATAAGTCGAACTGCACCAGATGCTGGATAGTCGGTGTGACCTGGGACAGGTCTTCGCGTTGTCTGGCCGCGATCAGCCCTTTGAGGGCCAGATCGTACAGCTCAACGTTGCGCAGCACGTCGGCATTGATCAACTGGGCAATGTTGCCCGTCGAGCGCGTGGCCGCCTGCAGGGTGCTGGCGTGTTCGCGAATCAACAATGCCGCGACAATGATCACGATCAGGACAACGGTCAGGCCACTGCCGAACATCAGTAGCAGCTCGGGGTGTGCAGACGGGGTACGACGACGGCGTTGACTCATCAGGCGGACTTCAGCGGTGTGAATGCTGGCAGTTTAGTTCTACGCGCTGAAATTTAAATAGTGGGCTGAAAAGAAAGATCAGTGCCTTGGAACACCTCAAACGGATAGTGGATGATAGCGATTCGCAACAGCCTGAACTTCGGCTTCCACACTTGACCGAAGCGACTACAAGGGCAGGGTGATGCCAAAGGTATTGCCGCGGCTGTCACTGCGCACGAACACATCGCCACCATGCATCAACGCCACTGCCTTGACGATCGCCAGCCCCAACCCATGATTGGCCCCGCTGTTGCTGCGCGACGCATCCACCCGATAGAAACGCTCAAACAGCCGTGGCAGGTGCTCGCTGGCAATCGCCTCGCCAGGGTTGGTTACGTCGATCGCCACCTGGTGTTCCAGCACCTGAATGTTGACTTCGATCACCTGCCCCGGCGCCGTGTGCTGCACAGCATTGCTCAGCAGGTTGATCAGCGCGCGGCGCAGGTGGGCTTTTTCGATCTGCACCTGGGCATCGCCGTGGACCTGCACCTGGACCTGAGCGTCTTCCAGGATAAAGTCCAGGTAGTCGAGGGTGGTCGCCACTTCATCGGCCAGCGAGCTTTCGCTCAACTTGGTGGCCTTGCTGCCCTGGTCGGCGCTGGCGAGGAACAACATGTCGTTGATGATCGAGCGCAGGCGTTCCAGCTCTTCCAGGTTGGATTCCAGCACTTCCAGGTAGTGTTCGGCGGACCGCCCACGGGTCAGGGCCACTTGGGTCTGGCCGATCAGGTTGGTCAGCGGCGAGCGCAGCTCATGGGCGACGTCGGCATTGAAGGATTCAAGACGCGAATAGGCCTGCTCAACGCGGTCGAGAGTGGCATTGAACGAGTTGACGAATTGCTTGAGCTCTGGCGGCAGCGGCGACAGTTGCAGGCGCCCGGAGAGTTTGGGCGGGGCAAGTTTTTGCGCTTCCTCGGAGAGCTTTTCCAGCGGCTTGAGGCCCAGGCGCGAGACCCAGAAACCCAGCAGTGCCGCCAGCACCACGCCAACCAACGCCAGGCTGACCAGCGCCATCAGCAGATGGTGCTGGGTCGCCCGGAAATTCTCGGTGTCGATGGCAATCATGAAGCGCAGCGGCGGGCGTTGCTCCTTGGCCGGAAACTGGCTCACCAGCACCTTGAACGGGTCAGCGTGACCGGGCAGGCGCAAGTCGCGTTTACCCGTGGGACCCTGGGCAAAGGCACGGATCTGCGCGTCCGGCTCACCGTATTCGTAGTTCGGGTCGCTGCTGACTACCCAGAAGCGGATGCGCTTGTCTTCCTCGCCCAACAGCTTGAGCTTGGCCTTGATCTTCACCCAATGGTCCGGTGTACCAAAGCGATTCACCGAAGACTCCAGCACACTGTAGCGCGCGTCCAACTCCGCCCCCGGCAACAGGCCCAGGCCACGGTCTACCTGCTGATAGAGTACGCCGCCGATCAACACAAAGATCAGCAGCGCCACCAGGGTGAACATGCCGCTCAGGCGCAGGGCGATGGAATTAGCCGACACTACGGTTCTCCAGCACATAGCCCATGCCACGAATGGTGTGCAGCAGTTTGTGTTCGAACGGGCCGTCCAGCTTGGCGCGCAGGCGTTTGATCGCCACCTCGACCACATTGGCGTCGCTGTCGAAATTGATGTCCCAGACCATCTCCGCAATCGCCGTCTTCGACAGGATTTCACCCTGGCGCCGCGCCAATACGCTGAGCAGCGAGAACTCCTTGGCCGTCAGGTCCAGGCGCACGCCATTGCGGCTGGCCTTGCGGCTGATCAGGTCGATCCACAGGTCGGCCACCGTGACTTGCACCGGCTCATGCCCGCCGCTGCGGCGCGTGAGGGCTTGCAGGCGCGCCACCAGTTCCAGGAACGAAAACGGCTTGCCCAGATAATCGTCGGCGCCTTCGCGCAGGCCGCGGATGCGGTCTTCCACACGTTCGCGAGCGGTGAGCATGATCACCGGCGTCTGCTTGCGCGCACGCAAGGCGCGCAGCACGCCAAAGCCGTCGAGGCCGGGCAGCATCACATCCAGCACGATCACCGCATAATCGTTTTCCAGCGCCAGGTGCAGCCCCTCGACGCCTTCGCGTGCCACGTCGACGGTGTAGCCCTGTTCCGTCAGGCCGCGATGCAGGTAGTCCGCGGTTTTCTCTTCATCTTCAACAATCAGGATGCGCATGACACCGCCTCAATCTGTGGTCGCCAACGCAGGCGTGGGTGTGGGCCGGTGGAAAAAACGCTCGAGGTACAAGTATATGACCGGCGTGGTGAACAGCGTCAGTGCCTGGCTCACCAGCAAGCCGCCCACCACCGCGATACCCAGCGGCTGGCGCAGCTCCGCGCCGGGGCCACTGCCGAGCATCAGCGGCACGGCGCCGAGCAGGGCGGCGAGGGTGGTCATGATGATCGGCCGGAACCGCGTCACGCAGGCTTCGTAGATCGCTTCTTCCGGCGCCAATCCGCGAACACGTTGTGCCTCCAGGGCAAAGTCGATCATCAGGATGCCGTTCTTCTTGACGATGCCGATCAGCAGCACCAGGCCGATCAGCGCCATGATCGAAAAATCCTGGCCCATCAGCCACAGCATGATCAGTGCGCCCAAACCCGCCGAGGGCAAGGTGGAAATGATCGTCAACGGGTGCACGAAGCTCTCGTACAACACCCCCAGGATGATGTAGACCGCCACCAACGCCGCGAGGATCAGCCACGGCTGGCTGGACAACGAGCTCTGGAACGCCTGGGCCGCGCCCTGGAAATTGCCGATAAGGGTGGACGGCATGCCGATGTCGTTCTTGGCCTGGTTGAGCATGATCACCGCATCGCCCAACGCCACGCCGGGGGCCAGGTTGAACGACAGGTTGGCGGCCGGGAACATGCCATCGTGGCTGATGGACAACGGCCCCACGGTGGGCGGGTCGACCTTGGCCAGGGCCGACAGCGGCACCATCTCGTTGGTGAGCGGTGAGCGCAGGTAGAAGTAGTTCAGGCTCTCGACCTTGCCGCGTTGTTGGGTGTCCAGCTCCAGTACCACCTGGTACTGGTTGATCTCGGTCTGGAACTCGTTGATCTGGCGTTGGCCGAAGGCGTCGTACAGGGCCTGGTCGACATCGGTGGCGGTCAGGCCGAAGCGCGCGGCGGCCTGCCGGTCGATGCTGATGTGGGTGATGCTGCCCCCCAGTTGCAGGTCGTTGGACAGGTCGCGAAACGCCGGGTTGGCGCGCAGTTTTTCGGTAAGGCGCTGGGTCCAGGTATTGAGCGTCGGGCCGTCGTTGCTCTTGAGTACGTACTGGTACTGCGCACGGCTGGGACCGGAGCTGAGGTTGATGTCCTGGCCCGCACGCAGATACAGCACGATGCCGGGTACCTTCGCCAGTTTCGGGCGGATGCGGTCGATAAACTGGCTGGCGGACACATCGCGATCACCGCGGTCTTTCAAGGCGATCCAGAAGCGGCCGTTGGCGATGGTCTGGTTGCTGCCGGTCACCCCCACCGAATGGGAAAACGCCTGCACCGCCGGGTCGTCCTTGATGATCTCGGCCAGGGCCTTGTGCTTGGCGACCATGTCCGGGTACGACACGTCGGCCGCCGCTTCGCTGGTGCCGAGCACGAAGCCGGTGTCTTGCACCGGAAAGAATCCCTTGGGAATAAACACGTAGCCGACCACGGCCAGGGCCAACGTCACGATGAAGATGGCGGCCATGGAGCGTTGATGGGCCAGCGCGCGGCGCAGGTTGCGTGCGTAACCGGCCAGCAGGCGTTCGCTGAAGCCGGGTTTGTCGTGGGCGCGATGGCTCGGCGCACGCATGAACAGCGCGGCCAGTGTCGGCGCCAGGGTCAGGGACACCACTACCGAAATCAGGATGGTCGAGGTCGCCGTCAGCGCAAATTCCTTGAACAAACGCCCGACCACGCCGCCCATGAACAGCAGCGGGATAAACGCCGCCACCAGCGAGAAGCTGATGGACACCACGGTAAAACCAATCTCGCCGGCACCCTTGATCGCCGCTTCGCGTTTGTCGAGCCCCGCCTCCAGATGCCGGTGGATGTTCTCCACCACCACGATGGCGTCGTCCACTACAAAGCCGACGGCGATCACGATCGCTACCAGGGTCAGGTTGTTCAGGCTGAAACCCATCACGTACATCAGTGCAAAACTGGCTACCAGCGACACACCGAGCACGCTGGACACAATCAGCGTCGCCGACAGCTGGCGCAGGAACAGCGCCATCACCGCCACCACCAGCAAAATCGCGATCAGCAAGGTGACTTCCACCTCATGCAATGAGGCTCGGATAGTCTTGGTGCGGTCGGTCAATACGTTGACCTGCACCGAGGCCGGCAGCATGGCTTGCAAGCGTGGAAGCTCAGCTTGGATACGGTCGACCGTCTCGACGATGTTGGCGCCGGGCTGGCGCGAAATCACCAGGTTGACCCCCGGCGTATCGCCGGACCAGGCCTGTACGTAGGCGTTTTCCGAGCCATTGATGACTTTGGCGATGTCGCGCAGTTGAACCGGCGCGCCATTTTTATAGGACACGATCAGTTGCGCGTAGTCCTGCGCTTTAAACAACTGGTCGTTGGTCGACAGGGTTGACACGCTGTTCTCACCATAGATCGCGCCCTTGGCCAGGTTGAGGCTCGATTGCTGGATGCTCAGGCGCAGATCGGCGAGGGTCAGGCCGATGGCGGCGAGTTTGTCGGGTGAGGCTTGCACACGGATGGCCGGGCGCTGCTGACCGGTGATGTTGATCTGGCCTACGCCGTCGATCTGGCTGATCTGTCGGGCCAGCAGTGTTTCCACGTAGTCGCTCAGCTCGGTGCTGGGCATGCTGTCGGAACTGACGCTGAGGATCAGCACCGGGCTGTCCGCCGGGTTGACCTTCTTCCAGGTCGGCAGGCTCGGCATGTCGCTGGGCAGTTTGCCGGACGCCGTATTGATTGCCGCCTGTACTTCCTGGGCGGCGGTGTCGATGCTCTTGTTTAGAGTGAATTGCAGGGTCAACTGGCTGGAGCCCAAGGCGCTGCTGGAGGTCATTTGGGTCATGCCGGGGATAGCGCTGAATTGCACCTCCAAGGGCGTTGCCACTGAGGACGCCATGGTGTCGGGGCTGGCGCCGGGCAGCGTGGCGGTGACCTGGATGGTGGGAAATTCCGCCTCTGGAAGTGGCGCGATGGCCAAGCGCGGGAAGGCGATCGTCCCGAGCAGTACCAGGGCAAAGGTCAGCAACAGGGTGGCGACCGGGTGATCGACGCACCAGGCCGACGGCGAGCGGCTCACGGCTGCACCTTGGCGTCGACGGTCTGGATCACCTGCGGCGGTTCCTTGAGCACCTCCACCTGCGCACCGGCCTTGAGCCGCGACTGGCCATCGCTGACCAGGACATCCCCGGCCTGTACGCCCTTGATGATGTTCACATCGCTGTCCTGATAGGTCACCTGCACGGGTACCACCGCGACCTTGTCAGCGTTGACCCGGTACACAAAGTGCGAATCCAGGCCGCGTTGTACCACCGTCGGCGGCACCACCAAGGCGTTCTTGTCGAGGGCGGTCTGGATCTTGATGGTCACCAGTTGGCCCGGCCACAGGCGTTGCGCAGCATTGTTGAACTCGGCCTTGGCGCGCAGCGTGCCGGTGGTGGAGCTGATCTGGTTGTCGATCAGGCTCAAGTGGCCTTCGCCCAGCAGGTCGCCGGTCTGGCCGTCGGTGTCGGCGCCCAGGTACGCGTCGACACTGGCCCGTGTGGGCGCGGCGATCAGGCCTTGCAGGGTCGGCAGCATCTGTTGCGGCAGCGAGAATTCGACGGCGATCGGGTCGATCTGGGTCACGGAGAACAAACCCTGGGCATCGCTGGTGCGCAGGAAGTTGCCTTCATCCACGTTGCGGATACCGACGCGGCCACTGACCGGTGAGCGAATTTGTGTGTAGGACAGTTGCACCTTGGCCGCATCGATGGCGGCCTGGTTGCCCTGGGCGGTGGCCTTGAGCTGGTTGACCAAGGCTTGTTGTTGATCGTAGGTCTGCTTGGACACGCCGTCGTCGACGCTCAATTGCTTGTAGCGCTTGAGGTTGACCAGCGCCACTTGCAATTGCGCCTGGCTCTCGCCCAGTTGCGCCTTGGCCTGATCAAGGCTGGCGCGAATCGAACGGTCATCGATGCTGGCCAGCAGGTCTCCGGCCTTGACCAATTGGCCTTCCTTGACCAGCACTTGGGTAAGGATGCCGTCGACCTGCGGACGAATCACCACACTGTGCAGCGACAACACCGTGCCGATGCCGCTGACAAAGCGTGGAACGTCCTGCTGCGCCACGCTCACCACGCGCACCGGGATCGCGGCGGGCGCCGCCAGCCTGGCCTTGGGCGGTCGGGTCAGCGCCCAGGCCGCAACCGCCAGCACCACGATGGCCCCCACTATCAGGACGGTTTTGCGTTGAATATGCATAGATAGGCGCCAGAGGCGCAGTTGCAGGTTTCAAGCTGCAAGCTGCAAGTTGGAGATTGGAGAGAAGCTTTATAGCGCTGTGATTCGGTCAGGAGCGTGACGCCAAACTGACAGAGCGGACAGCTAGCGCTCGTAACTTGCCGCTTGAAGCTTACCGCTTGCCGCCCCGGCCTCGCTATACTCGCGCTTTCACACAAATAGCTGCACCGGAGCCCCTATGACTTCCCCGACACACCCCCCTGTTGAAGCGATCGACATCGTCGATCCGGCCAGCCCTGACGGCGTTGAAAAAGCCGAAATCCCAGCGTTTAAGTTTCCGTTCAAACCAGGTGAGTTGGCCAGCGCCAAGGGGGCGGGGCAGCCTTGGTACAAAAACGGCGCGAAGAACGGCCACACCCAGTCGCCGGGCATGCCGCCACCCGGTACACGTCGTTCGATGGGTAAACGCTGAGATTAATAAGGCGAAGTCTGTGTCGACTGTTGCCTACAGCATCTGCTGAATCTTCTTATTGTATGCGGACGACCGTTTCTTGAAAGCTTGCTGCGTTGCTGCTCTGTCCTGCTGATTGCCGGGTAGGGCGTGGTGAAGCTTGTCTCTGCGGAAAAGGACGTTTCCTGTGGCCCTGATACACATCGGTGTAGCGCTTGCCCTCTTGCTCTCGGTTGGCACTGTTGCGGCGGATGAACACCCCCAGGGTGAGATCCGTTTTGGCGTCGCAGCGCTTTTCCCGCCCTTCCAGAGCCGCAACCCGCAAGGGCAGTTGGTTGGCTTGAACATCGAGTTGGGTAACGCCCTGTGTGCGCAACTGAATAGGCGTTGCACCTGGGTCGACCAGGTGCAGGTCGAAGATTTTCGCGCCCTTGAAGCCCGCCGGTTCGACGCGATCATGGGCATGGCGCCCACGTCCGAACGGCGACGTTGGGCAAGCTTCACCGATAACCTCTACCCCTTCACCACGCGCCTGGTGGCTCGCCGCCGATCCGGCCTGTTGCCCAGCGCAAAGTCGCTCAAGGGCAAGCGGGTCGGTGTCTTGCTGGGCAGCAATCGCGAAGCCTTTGCCCACTCGAAGTGGGCGCCCAGGGGCGTCATCGTCAAGAGCTTCTGGCTCAATGACGATCTGGTCCGCAGCCTGGTCGCCGGCGAGATCGATGCAACCTTGCAGGGCACCGTGGAAATTCGACAAGCCCTGCTCGACACCGAGGCCGGCCAGGATTTCGATTTTGTGGGCGATCCTGTCACGGCGGCGCTGTTGGGCGATGGTGTGGCGATTGCAGTGCGCAGGCCCGATACCGCCTTGCGTAACGCACTCAACCGTGCGCTTGAGGCGCTTAAGAAGAACGGTGAGTACCAACGAATTATCCAGCCTTACCACTTGGATGCAGGCATCACGACGCCTTGATGGCCGCTGTGAGGTTAATGCAGTCCGCTGTTTAGGCTGTTTCCCACAACATTAGAGGAAGCGGCTCGATTCAATAGGGTGCATAGGCCTGCTAAAGAGTTTGCGGTATTCGGGCGGTCGATGATCGATGCCTGGACACCTTCCCACTCTTTGCAAGGACTGAATCATGACCCTGAACCGACTGATGTTGGCGCTGGTTTTATGCACCCTGACCGGTGTGCTGTGGGCTCCTGCCTACGCGCGGCAAACGCCATGGAATGTCATACACTCTGGCGTGGAATCGCGGGTGCCGCCCTTCGAAAGCCGTAACGTCCAAGGCGAACGGGTGGGGCGGAATATAGAGTCGGGCAATGCGCTGTGCACCGAGCCCAAGGTGCGCTGCGAGTGGGTTGAGCAGGACAGCGCGACCAATCTGGCGGCGCTTGACGCGGGTCGTTTCGATGCCATCATCCAGGGCTATCCGGTCGCGGCCTCAGACGCGCAGAGTACCGAGCGAAGTCCCCTGCGCTTTTCACCCGCCGCGCCGGGCTTTCCTGTTTCGCGGACCGTGCGGGCGGGGTCTTTTCTTTACTTGTCCGGCCTGCTTGGGCTGGATGAAAACCGCAAGCGCGTACCTGGCGGAGTAGAGGCCGAGACAGCCAGGGCATTGGAAAACATGCAAACGATCCTCCGGGAAAACGGGTTGTCGATGGAGCGCGTCGTCAAATGCACCGTCATCCTTGCCGATATCAAAGAGTTTGCCGCCATGAACAAGGTGTATGCCCGCTACTTTTCCATCGATCATCCGCCCGCCCGAACCACGTTCGCAGCGGCAGGGCTGGCGCTTGACGCTCGTGTCGAAATCGAGTGCCTGGCCAGCTATTGAGAATGGATTGGACCGAACCCACAGGCGGCTGATTTCGGCTTACGCTACCCGCAACGGGATAAACGCATAGTTGGCCGGCACCTCGGTGGCAATCTGCGCCCCGGCGTCCAGCAACTGTTCGGCGATGTCCATGCCCGACACATGAAACACCCACTCGCTGGCCATGGACGGCCGCTCAACCGCCAGTTCAATCGCCTGGGCAAACGCACCCATATCCGGCAGGTACGCGGTAAACCCGTCACCCTTGAGTGCGGTGGTGCGAATACCCAGCAAGGCGCACACCGCTTCTTTGGTCTGCACGTCATCCCGGTCGGCCTGGCGCGAGCGGCGGATCAGCTCCGTCAGTTCCAGGTCCACCAACTCGCCACCGACGATCAATGCCGGGCCCTGTTCCCAGGACTCGGGTGGGCAATCCTTGGCGGCGGGGGTCAATGGAATATGCGGGTTGATCTCCATCGGGTAGATCCGGCACACCAGCGGGCGGCGCTCATAGATGCGGCACAGGTTGTCTTCGTCAAGATTCCGGCAGCGACCGGCGTTGTACGCGGCAAAGGTGATCGCCACGAAGGCCTCGGCGCCGCCACTGGGCACCACCACCGAACGGCGTTCGGCGTGCTCGCGCTGTTGCACCGGCAGACCCAGGCCATTGCCCAGGAACCCCTCCACCAGCACGATGACATTACCGCCGTCCGCCGCCCACATACGGGCTTCGTCGAGGGTCAGGGGCACATGGTGGTCGCTGCAGCATTTGCCGCAACCGACGCAGGAAAAGTGGGTGTTCATGGGCAGATCTGTCACCAGGCTAGGTCAGAGGGCATGCAGCATGGGCGACGGGTTTTCACCTCTTTGCACCCTTGCGCCTCTGTTGGAAGCAAGTTATGCGCCAGCGTCCGTCAGTCCTCGGCGACGACATCGCGCAGCACAAACACCATGCCTGCGCTTTCGTACAGATGCCGGGCGCGCAGGTTGCTTTCCAGCACCTTGAGATCCACGTAGGGTTCGCCGCGTTGCTTGAACACCTGGAAGCAATGCAGCAACAAGGCCCGGCCCAGCCCCTGGCCCTGGGCACAGGGGTGCACGGACAGGTTCTTGATAAACGCGCTGGTCCAGCACTGCGCCACGCCAAGGATGCCCTCGTCGTTGCTGGCCACCAGGCATAGCCTGGGGTCGAACTCGGCATCGGTGGTGAACTGTCGCTGCCAGGTTTGCAGGCTGGGCACCCGGCCGCCACCCTGCTCCTGGGTCATGCGCAACACGGCATGAATCGCTGGCGCGAGGTCGTCGCGATAATGATCCAGCCGGGTATTGGCCGGCCACTGTGGCGCAGGCAGGCTGCCGGTAAGGTGACGGCGCAGCAGCTGGTAATACTCGGCCAACCCTTACCGCCTTTGTTGCGCGACGCTTTGGGCGGCGATCACCAGGCACTTGGTCAATTCCGGCGAGGAGAATTTGGTCAGCACCGAGTTGGCCCCGGCCAGGCGCGCTTTTTCGCTGTTCATCGCGCTGTCCAGGGAGGTGTGCAACAGCACATAGAGATGTTGGAAATCCGGGGTTTCTCGCAAGGTGCGGGTGAGGGCGTAACCGTCCATCTCTGACATCTCGATGTCCGACACCACCACGTTGATTTCCTCAGCCGTGCCTTGCAGCTCCAGCAGCACGTCGATGGCTTCCTTGGCACTGCGCGCGGTATGGCACGTCAGGCCGAGGTTGCGCAAGGTATGCACCGATTGCTGCAGGGCGACCTGGCTGTCGTCTACCACCAGAATCCGCGCGTGGCCCAAGACTTCCGCTTCTTCCATGGTCAGGTCGGTCGGCGCCACTTCAATCGGTGCCGGTGCAATGCCATGGATGACCTTTTCGATATCCAGCACCTGCACCAGCCCGCCTTCGACCTGGGTCACCCCGGTGATGAACGCGCGGTTGCCGCCGGAGCCGTAGGGCGGCGGGCGGATATCGGTGGTCAGGCAGTGCACGATCTTGCTCACCGCCTGCACATGCAGGCCCTGCTTGGAACGGCTCACGTCGGTGACGATCAGGCAACCGCCGTCCGGGTCTTCCAGGGGCATTTCCCCCAGGGCGCGGCTCAGGTCGATTACCGCCAACGAGTTACCGCGCAAGGTGGCGATACCTTTGACGTGGGGGTGCGACTCCGGCAGCTTGGTCAGCGGCGGGCAGGGAATGATTTCGCTGACTTTCAGCAGGTTGATGGCCATCAGCTTGCCGCTGCGCAAGGTAAAGAGCAGAAGCGAGAGTGAGTCTGCGCGGGCTTTAGTGGTGGGCATAAGAACCTTCTGTGGATCAGGGATGACGATCTTCTATGGAAGGTTATCGACTTGGGAGAGCCAGGCTTTAACCGGATTTTGTGTCGGACTGGGCCAGCTCCTCCGACATTGAGTCTGTATCAGCCCTTCCACACCTGCGGATTCACCAGGTCCTGCGGGCGTTGGCCCAGCAGGGCGCTGCGCAGGTTGTCCAGGGCGCGGTTGGCCATGGCTTCACGGGTTTCGTGGGTCGCCGAGCCGATGTGCGGCAGGGTCACGGCATTGCTCAGTTGGAACAGCGGCGACTCGGCCAATGGCTCCTGCTCGTACACGTCCAGCCCGGCGCCACGAATGGTCTGGTTTTGCAGGGCCTGGATCAGCGCCGGTTCGTCTACCACCGGGCCGCGGGAGATGTTGATCAGGATCGCGCTGGACTTCATCAGCGCCAACTCACGGGTGCTGATCAGGTGACGAGTCTTGTCACTCAAAGGCACCACCAGGCAGACGAAATCCGCCTCGGCCAGCAACTGCTCCAGGCTGCGAAACTGCGCGCCCAGTTCCTGCTCAAGCTCGACCTTACGGCTGTTGCCGCTGTACAGGATCGGCATGTTGAAGCCCAGGCGACCACGACGGGCCACGGCCGCGCCAATATTGCCCAGGCCGACGATGCCCAGGGTCTTGCCATGCACATCGCTGCCAAACAACGGCGCGCCGACACTGGCTTTCCACTGGCCGGCCTTGGTCCAGGCGTCCAACTCCGCCACCCGGCGCGCGCTGCTCATCAGCAGGGCGAAGGCCAGGTCGGCGGTGCTTTCGGTGAGCACGTCAGGGGTATTGGTGAGCATGATCCCGCGCTCGTTGAAATATGGCACGTCGTAGTTGTCGTAGCCCACCGACACGCTGGACACCACCTCCAGTTTGCTCGCGCCTTCGAGTTGCGTCCGGCCCAGCTTGCGTCCCACGCCAATCAGGCCATGGACGTGGGGCAGGGCTTCGTTGAACTGCGCGTTGATGTCACCCAGCTTGGGGTTGGGCGCGATCACCTCGAAATCCTGTTGCAGGCGTTCGATCATTGGCGGGGTGATACGGCTGAAGGCGAGGACAGTCTTTTTCATGGCAGGCGGGCTCATCGACTACGGAAGAATGCCAAGCACGCTAACATTCTTGTCGTCAATTGTCAGGACACCGCCCCTCCCACATTTGATCTCTATCGTCTGGTAGACATCAGTCAGTTCGACAACCGCGCCCCACCCAAACTGCCGCTCAATTCATACGCCACCAACTCCGCCTGATGCGCCGCCAGAATTTCCGGCAACGAACCGCGCAGGTATTCCACCCACGTTTTGATCTTCGCATCCAGGTACTGGCGCGACGGGTAGATGGCGTACAGGTTCAGCTCCTGGGAGCGGTAGTTGGGCATCACCCGCACCAGCGTGCCGTTGCGCAGGCCTTCGATGGCCGCGTACACCGGCAACAGGCCGACGCCCATGCCGCTGGTGATTGCGGTTTTCATCGCGTCCGCCGAGTTCACCAGAAAGGGCGAGGTGTTGATCGCCACACTCTCCTGGCCTTCGGGGCCGTTGAAGGTCCACTTGTCCAACTGCACCACAGGGCTGACCAGGCGCAGGCAGGCATGGTTAAGCAGGTCATGGGGACGGTGCGCGCAGCCCTTGGCCTTGACGTAATCCGGCGAGGCACAGGCGATGCTGTAGGTGATGCCCAGGCGCTGGGAGACGAAGCCCGAATCCGGCAGCTCGCTGGCCAGCACGATGGACACATCGTAGCCCTCGTCGAGCAGGTCCGGCACGCGGTTGGCCAGGGTCAGGTCGAAGGTTACGTCCGGGTGAGTGCGACGGTAGCGGGCGATGGCGTCGATCACGAAGTGCTGGCCGATGCCGGTCATGGTGTGCACTTTCAACTGCCCGGCGGGGCGCGCATGGGCGTCGCTGGCCTCGGCTTCGGCTTCTTCGACGTAGGCGAGGATCTGTTCACAGCGCAACAGGTAGCGTTTACCCGCCTCGGTGAGGGCAATGCGCCGGGTGGTGCGGTTGAGCAAGCGGGTTTGCAGATGGGCCTCCAGATTGGAGACCGCGCGCGAGACGTTGGCCGTGGTGGTGTCCAGTTGCGCGGCGGCGGCGGTGAAGCTGCCGGCGTCGGCCACACAACTGAAGGCGCGCATGTTTTGCAAGGTGTCCATGGAGTGTTCTCTGGGGAGATAGCAAATTGTGACAGAAAGTTACGTCGACCAGTGATCCCTACCAATGGATTATCGCCTGAACGGTAATAAAGAATCACAGGAATACCTGCTTATCGTGCCCCATGCTGCCGCCTAGAATTGCGCCACCTACCGTGCATCACCACCTCAGGAATTCGCTTGCCGTGCCGCGTCGCATCAGCAGAGAGCTGAAGACTCTCAGTGTTTGGGCTTTATCGTTAGCTATCAGCGGCTGCATCGGAACCGGAGGAATCGCCCCCCAGGGCCAGGCCCTCAACGCCAATACCCTGGCCACCGACGAAGCCATCCAGAGCGCCGCCCAGGATGCCCATTGGCCCACCGCCCAGTGGTGGCAAGCCTACGGCGACCCGCAACTCGACCGCTGGGTCGAGCTGGCCACCCGTGACAGCCCGAGCATGGCCATGGCCGCCGCGCGGGTGCGCGAAGCGCGGGCCATGGCCGGGGTTGCCGAGTCGGCCGAGTCGTTGCAGATCAACAGCGACACCACCCTCAAGCGCCACAACTGGCCCGAGGATCAGTTCTACGGCCCCGGCGAATTGAGCGGTGCCAACACCTGGGACAACAATTCGTCGTTGGGCCTGAGCTACCCCCTCGACCTGTGGGGCCGCGAAAGCAACGCCAGCGAGCGCGCCGTGGACCTGGCGCACATGAGCGTCGCCGACGCGCGCCAGGCCCGGCTTGAACTGCAGAACAACGTCGTGCGCGCCTATATCCAGCTGTCGTTGCACTACGCCAATCGCGTTATCGTCGCGGCGACCCTGGCCCAGCAACAGCAGATCCTTGACCTGGCCAACAAACGCCTGAATGCCGGCATCGGCACGCATTTGGACGTGAGCCAGGCCGAAAGCCCGTTGCCGGAAACCCACCGCCAACTGGACGCCCTCGACGAAGCCATCGCCCTGAGCCGTAACCAGTTGGCCGCATTGGCAGGCAAAGGACCGGGGGAGGGCGCGCAGCTGCAACGCCCGAGTCTGTCTCTGGCCGCGCCATTGAAACTGCCATCGACCTTGCCCGCGCAATTGCTCGGCCAGCGCCCGGACGTGGTCGCCGCCCGCTGGCAAGTCGCAGCCCAGGCGCGCGGAATCGACGTGGCTCATGCGGGGTTCTACCCCAACGTCGACCTGGTCGGCAGCCTTGGCTATATGGCCACCGGCGGCGGCATGCTGGCATTTCTGGCCGGCAAGAAATTCAACTACAGCGTCGGCCCGGCGCTCACCCTGCCGATCTTCGACGGCGGCCGTCTGCGGGCCGAGCTGGGTGCAGCCAGCGCGGGCTATGACCTCGCCGTGGCGCGATACAACCAGACCCTGGTCAACGCACTCAAGGGCCTCAGCGACCAGTTGATCCGCCGCGAATCGATGGACAAGCAATCGTTGTTCGCCGCGCAGTCGGTGGCCTCGGCGCAGAAAACCTATGACATCGCGACGGTCGCTTACCAGCGCGGCCTCACCGATTACCTGAATGTGCTCAACGCCCAGACCCTGCTGTTTCGCCAGCAACAGATCGAACAGCAGGTACAGGCGGCGCGCCTGAGTGTGCATGCCGAACTGGTGACGGCCTTGGGCGGCGGCCTCGATGCCGGCAGGGACGTACCCCAAGATGCCCGGACCCTCCCGAGCAAAACCCCGGCGGCGCTGGCCGTGTTCGATCACTGAGTAGGTTGCGATGACGCCCTTGCCTGCACCGCTGCGCTGGCTGTATGCCCTTGAGTGGCGCCGTGGTTTTTTCGACTGGGCACGCAGCGACGGCGTGACCTGGGTGTATATCTTCAAGGTACTGATCGCGGCGTTTCTCACCCTGTGGTTGGCCATGCGCCTGGAACTGCCGCAACCGCGCACGGCAATGATCACCGTGTTTATCGTGATGCAGCCGCAAAGCGGCCAGGTGTTCGCCAAGAGTTTTTATCGCTTCCTCGGTACCCTGGCGGGCTCGGCGGTGATGGTGTTGCTGATCGCCTTGTTCGCGCAGAACACCGAATTGTTCCTTGGCGCGCTGGCGATCTGGGTGGGCATTTGCACGGCCGGCGCCACGCGTAACCGCAACTTTCGCGCCTATGGTTTTGTGCTGGCCGGCTATACGGCCGCAATGGTCGGTTTGCCGGCCCTGGCCCATCCGGACGGCGCGTTCATGGCGGCGGTGTGGCGTGTGCTGGAAATCTCTCTGGGAATTATCTGCTCGACGCTGGTCAGCGCGGCGATTCTGCCGCAGACCGCCAGCGCCGCCATGCGCAATGCCTTGTACCAGCGCTTCGGCGTGTTCGCGTTGTTCGTCACCGACGGCCTGCGCGGTCGCAGCCAGCGCGAAGGGTTCGAGGCCAGCAACGTGCGCTTTATCGCCGAAGCCGTGGGCCTGGAAGGGCTGCGCAGCATCACTGTGTTCGAAGACCCGCACATGCGGCGGCGCAACGGGCGGCTCAGTCGCCTCAACAGCGAATTCATGAGCATCACCACACGCTTCAATGCCCTGCACCAGTTGCTGGAGCGGCTGCGCAGCGATGCGGCTGATCATGTGGTTGCCGCGATCAAACCGGGCCTGCAAGACCTGGCCGAAGTGCTCGACGGTTTTTCCGGTCGCGCGCTCACCAGCCCCGACGCCGCGCGGTTGGTCAGCCAGCTCAGTGCCTATAAGGACGGCCTGCCCGCCACGGTGCGCAGCCTGCGCACGGCATTCCAGCAGGGCAATCCGAGCGACGCCGAGCAACTGGATTTTCATACCGCCTACGAGTTGCTGTACCGCTTTGTCGATGACCTGCACAACTACGCGCAAACCCACGCCTCCCTGGCCGATCACTCCCACGCGCGGGAAGACTGGGACGAGCCCTACACGCCGAAAACCAACTGGCTGGCCTGCGCCGCTTCGGGGATTCGTGCCTCATTTATCCTGATCGTGCTCGGCAGCTACTGGGTGGCCACGGCCTGGCCCAGCGGCGCCACCATGACGTTGATCGCCGCCGCCACCGTCGGCCTGTCCGCCGCCACGCCCAACCCCAAGCGCATGGCGTTCCAGATGGCCTGCGGCACCTTGATCGGTGCGCTGGTGGGCTTTGTCGAGATGTTCTTCGTGTTTCCGTTGATCGACGGCTTCCCATTGCTATGCGTAATGCTCGCGCCGGTGATCATCCTCGGTGCTTTCCTCGCTTCGCGCCCGCAATACGCCGGTGTCGGCGTGGGCCTGTTGATCTTCTTCAGCACCGGTTCAGTGCCGGACAACCTTACGGTCTACAACCCCTACACCTTTATCAACGACTACATCGCCATG
Source organism: Pseudomonas sp. FP597 (assembly GCF_030687435.1). NCBI lineage: Bacteria > Pseudomonadati > Pseudomonadota > Gammaproteobacteria > Pseudomonadales > Pseudomonadaceae > Pseudomonas > Pseudomonas sp. FP597. The sequence goes on from NZ_CP117432.1 coordinate 1,207,530, forward strand.
GTCCTCGGCATGCTGGTGTGCGCAGCCGCCGGCGCGATCATCCTGCCGCCCAACAGCCGCTGGTTGTGGCGCCGCCTGGAGCAGGACCTGCGCGAGCAAGTGGTGTACGCGATCAGCGGCAAGCTCAAGGGCCTGACGTCGAGCTTCGAGAGCCGTACCCGTGACCTGCTGCACCAGGCCTACGGCCTCGCCGTCGGCCAGCCGCAGGTGCAGCGCGACCTGTTGCGCTGGATGTTCGTGGTGCTGGAAGTCGGCCACGCGATCATCGAGTTGCGCAAGGAACAGGCGATTTTGCCGGTGCATCCGGCCTACGCCGAATCCCAGCCGTGGCGCCAGGCGATCCGCGTGATGGGCCGCTCATTGGTGCGGCTGTTCCTGCAACCCAGCGCCAGCAATCTGGAGCGTGGGCTGATCGCCGTCGACCATGCGATCAGCCGCGTGCAGGCCACCGACGAACCCTTCGCCCCGCACTTCGACACCTCGGCCCTGCGTCGGGTGAAGAGCTACCTGCACTTTATCCGCACCTCGTTGCTCGACCCGCAATCGCCGTTGGCGGCCCTCAAAGGAGCCCCGCATGCCCCGTGAAATCGCGTTCCACGGCCTGTACATGCCGACCATGACCCTGATGTTCCTGATCGCCGCGGTGCTGGCCTGGGCACTGGACCGTTTCCTGGCCGGGTTCGACCTGTACCGTTTTTTCTGGCACCCGGCGTTGCTGCGCCTGAGTTTGTTCGTTTGCCTGTTCGGCGCCCTGGCGCTGAGCGTCTACCGTTGAGAATGCCCCGATGAAAAAGTTTTTCAGCCTGCTCGCCACCTTGCTCGTACTGGCCCTGGCGATCTGGATTGGCCGCACATTGTGGGTGCACTACATGGAGACCCCCTGGACCCGCGACGGCCGCGTGCGCGCCGACATCATCAACGTGGCGGCCGACGTCACCGGCGTTGTGATCGACGTGCCGGTGCGCGATAACCAGTTGGTTAAAAAGGGCGACCTGCTGATGCAGATCGACCCCGAGCACTATCGCATCGCCGTCAAACAGGCGCAGTCGTTGGTCGCTTCACGCAAGGCCACCTGGGAAATGCGCAAACTCAACGCCCACCGCCGCGCCGACCTCGATGCCCTGGTGATCTCCAGGGAAAACCGCGACGACGCCAGCAACATCGCCGACTCGGCCCAGGCGGATTACCAGCACGCACTGGCCCAGTTGGAAGCCGCCGAACTCAACCTGAAACGCACGCAAGTGCTGGCGGCGGTGGACGGTTATGTCACCAACCTCAACGTGCATCGCGGCGACTATGCGCGCATCGGCGACGCCAAGATGGCCGTGGTGGATATGAACTCGTTCTGGGTGTATGGCTTCTTTGAAGAGACCAAGTTGCCCCATGTGAAGGTCGGCGATAAAGCCGATATGCAATTGATGAGCGGCGAGACCCTCAAAGGGCATGTGGAAAGCATCTCGCGCGGTATTTACGACCGTGACAACCCCGAGAGCCGTGAGCTGATTGCGGATGTGAACCCGACCTTCAACTGGGTGAGATTGGCCCAGCGGGTGCCGGTGCGGATTCATATTGATGAGGTGTCGGAAGGGGTGTTGTTGGCGGCGGGGATTACTTGCACGGTGATCGTTGAGCAGACACGAAACTAAATTATGGGAGCTGGCAAGCGCCCACATTCGTTTTTTTGTTGATAGGCAGATCGGACTCTGTCTCAGATGAGGACTTAGGCTCTGATTTTTCGTCGACGCCTGACCCGCAACATACCGACGTAGCGGCGGTGGTTTCTTGTGTGGAGAAGGAACAAACAGAACAGCGCTTGAAATAAAGGGAACACTGCAAACATCGTCACTCGTTGGTTACCCAGGTAGTCGGCCGCAAGCATAGCGTTCAAGGCTGCGACGCCTACCAGGAGGGCAGGGCCGAAACGAAACCCCGCCGCCACCAGCGCCATCCCAATGCAGATGACCAGTAGTAATACCAGAGCCGCCAAAACCGCATATTCGCTTGGCAGGTAATATATTCGGGTGTAATACGACAGGCTATGTGACAAGTTGCCGGAAGTACTGACGAGGCTCATTGATACCCCCATGCCCACCGTGAACGCAAAACGTCGGGTGTAATAACGTAAGGTTCGGGGATCCTGGGCGCTGATAATGTCATTGTTCATGGTTGCCGAACTCCTCATAAAGGCCAATAACGACAGAGTTGATGTTTCCGGACAGGCCGCTGCCAGTGACCGTCAGAGCGGAGCCCACTTGATCAGCTAATTGAATGAGCAGGTCCTGACGTAATTGGACATTGCTGAAGCGCTTGGGCAGTGTTCCTGCCAACTGCTTTAACCGGATCATTTCGCGAGGATGACGAGGGTTCTGCAAACGCAGAACTTCGTTTGTCAGCTTTGCGCGCTCCTGGCGGCTCATGTGCCTCAATATGTCGGTCAGGTTGCGGCCTGACGTATTTTTGATAGCCATGACAGTTTTTACCGTGACAAACGTCGTGCTGCCCGTGCCTACCAGTGAAATGCTATCCAAGGCTACGGTCATTGCCTGATACCAACCAAGGCTATCGTAATAATCGTTCTCAGCGGGTTCGGTCAGCTCTTTGTAGGTTCGCCATACGCCGTTGCCACATTGCAAAGCGCTGGCGGCTGCCGCTGTATAAGCAATGTAAGTAACTGCAAGGCTGGAACCTGCACTGAGCGGCGCTGACGCGATGCCTGCCTTGGCAACGATAATGCCAATCACAGCTCCACCACATGCCAGCGTCATGCCCGCTGCCTCGCGCCATAGCTGCGACTCACGTGGCAAGTTCGCTACCCACTGCGCGTATTCGTCGGTCGTCATCATTGGTCCCGCCACCTCCCGCAGAATCACCCGCTTGGGCCTGATGCTGCACAGCGGCACAAACTCACGCAGCACCGTCACCTGATAATCACTGCCGATATGCACCACACCGGCCCCGACGATGGCCGGGTCGGCGTCAATAGTTCGATATAGTTTGGGCAGGTCCAGCAGACCGGTCAGTCGCTGGCGGGTTGTAGTGTGCGCGTCCGGCACACCGCTACGCAGGAAATCGCTTGGCATCCTTTCACCTGTGAATCGACAGAGGTGAAAGAGCCTGAGGGTAGTCTGCTTATAATGATGTCAGGCTGTTCGCTGTTTTCTGTAGGACCTGGCCGGATGCAGGCTAAAGTGTGAGAGTCAGGCCTTGATAAAGGTCTCATGCAAATGTCGCCACAACAGCGCGCCATTGGCCTGCTTTTCAAACACCACCGTGGCCCGGCGGTCCGTCTGTGTACCGCTGTCATCCACCTGATGTTCGCGGTACGTCACCGTCGCACCGCGCGCATGCCGATCAATCCCGGCCATTTCACTCAAGGTGATCTTCAACCCCGGGCGCATGCCGCCCAGGCGCGTGAACAGCGCGTTGACCCCGGCCGCATTCACTCGCGTGCCGGTGGCGGGGGCGACCATGCTGAACTCGGGCGAGAAGCGCGCCAGTAGATGTTGCAGGGTGCCTTCAGGCGCAACGCCGGCAAACCATTGCTCGATCTCGACGTGGGTCTGGATCACTTCTTCGAAAAACTCGCTGTAGTCGATCATTTACAAACTCCTATTCAAACCAAAGCGCTTCTTCAACACACTTTCCAATAATCCTTTGGGCAGCAACGCCGCCAACAAGGGCAACGCCCGGCTGCCATTGCCCGAACGCAACAGCCGTGGCGGCTGAGCCTGTTGCACGGCCTTGAGCACATCCGCCGCAAACACACTGGCTGGCGTCGGCTTGTCCTGTGACGCCTGGCTGCGTGCCCGAATACCTTCGCGCAACGGCCACCACGGCGATTGTTCGTTGATCAACAATTCGGCCTGGGCGCCGGCGTTTTTCGCGAAGCTTGTATTAATGGCTCCGGGCTGGACTTCCATGACTCGAATCCCAAACGGCGCCAATTCCATGCGCAATGCGTCGCTCAACGCATGCACCGCCGCTTTGGAGGCGCAGTAGGCACCGGCAAATGGCGTCACCAGCACCCCGGAAACGCTGCCTATATTCACCACCAGGCCTTTGCCGCGACGCAGTGCGGGAAAGAACGCCTGGGTCACGCCGACGATGGAAAACACGTTGGTCTCGAATTGGCGCTGCATCGCCTCGGTGCCGCCGTCGAGCAACGGGCCCATGGCGCCGTAGCCGGCGTTGTTGATCAGTACATCCAGCTCGCCCAGCTGTTCGGCCAGATGACACAGGGCGGTGCTGTCGTTGACGTCCAGTTGCACGGCATGGAAGCCGGCTGCGGTGAGGGCCGCGACGTCATCGATGCGGCGGGCGCTGGCCCACACGTCGAAGCCTGCCGCCTTGAAGGCATCGGCCAAAGCGCGGCCGATGCCGCTGGAGCAACCGGTGATGAGTACGTTGGGCATGGCTCAATCCTTTGTCAGTCCGAGAAACTGCCTTGCAGGTGCTCGGCGCGAAATTCCAGGGTTTGCGGGCGGTAGCCGGGGCGCAGCGGTGGGGTGGGCAGGCAGTCGTCCCAGGTGGCGCCGGCCTGCAACTCGCCGGGGCCGCGATAGCGCGGGGCGGCGTAGACGTTGTCGGCCAGGTTTACGGTGTCGCCCGGCGCATAGGCGGCGACGCGCCAGCGCAGTTCGGTCAGTGGTACGTTGTTGCCGTTGTTGAGGGTCAGTTTCAGCGGACGGTCGGCGGGGCATTCCTGCGGGGCGTAGGTGATGCGCAGTTCCAGGCGCGCCAGCTGCGAGGCTTCGCGGTTGTCCAGCCACACCACCCAGACGGCCACGCAACCCAGGCCCGCCAAGGCTGCGAGGGAAACCGGCAGGGCCCTGGCCGGGTAGCGCAGCAGCAGGATCAGCCAGGTGATGATCAGTAGAACGCCGAAGAACATGGAGACCGCCTCGAATAGGGAACGAGCATCCTAACTTAAGCTTAGGTGGGATTGGTTACCTTGAGAGGGGGGTGATTGGGCTGACGCCATCGGGAGCAAGCCCCCTCCCACACTAAAATTGTGAATACATTCGAATGTGGGAGGGGGCTTGCTCCCGATGACTTACTTACTGAGCAGCAGAGTCTGCCTGCAAACCATCAATTGAAGCCTCAACCAAGGCCAAGCCGGTTTCCGCCAATTGCAGGCTGGCCCAGTTCAGGTAGCTCTGGTGTTCGGTGCACAGGTCTTGAGCCGCCAAGGTAAGGACTCGGGCAGTGCCCAGTACATAGCTGGCATGTTCCAGTGCATGTTCGATGGGGATGTCGGGTTGTACGCGAAACAGTGGTATTTCACTGCGCTCGCAGGGGCCGAAGGGGGTGGGGCGGGTGGTTTGTTTGGGCATTGTCTTGCTCCTTGAGAAAAAGAAGCTGCCTCTGATCGCCGTCAAACGATTGGGTGGCAACTGTGCGCAGGTTGACGGACCGGTCTCAAGAACCCGGCGCACCCGAAGGTGCCCCACGCACAGTCGCCATAACGCTGTGCTGCGGGCACATGAGTGCACGAGCAAAGTAAAGGGACTATGCATCTTGAGAACAGCGAGGCCGTCAAACCTCATCACGAATGAGTCGTGACAGGCGCGAGGATAGGCAGGATGGGGGCAGGGGTCAATGATGGCGATTGTTCTCACGAGCCTCATCGGGAGCAAGCCCCCTCCCACATTTGGACCGGTTACAGCCTTGGAATACGGTCAAACTGTAGGAGGGGGCTTGCTCCCGATGGCGCCCTCACAGCCAGCGCAGATCCCAAACAAAAAGCCCCCACCCAACCCACTGCGGATAGGGGACGCAATGGGCTGGGCGAGGGCTTCTTGTACGACTGTTTTACTGCGCGATAGTTTTCACCGACACGCCACGCTCAATCGGCGTCGAGCGGCCGTAGATATCTTCGAAGCGCTCGATATCGTCTTCGCCCAGGTAGCTGCCCGATTGCACTTCGATGATCTCAAGCGGGATCTTGCCCGGGTTGCGCAGGCGGTGCACCGAAGCGATCGGGATGTAGGTGGACTGGTTTTCGCAGAGCAGGAACACGTTATCGTCACAGGTGACTTCGGCGGTGCCGCTGACCACGATCCAGTGTTCGGCGCGGTGGTGGTGCATTTGCAGGGACAGGCACGCGCCCGGCTTGACCGAGATGTGCTTGACCTGGAAACGCCCGCCCATGTCCACCGAGTCGTAGGAGCCCCACGGGCGATAGACTTCGCAGTGGTTCTGGGTTTCGCTGCGGCCCTGTTCGTTGAGGGTGTTGACCATCTGCTTGACGCCCTGGACCTTGTCCTTGTGGGCAATCATCATCGCGTCCTTGGTTTCCACCACGACGATGTTGTCCAGGCCGATCACCGACACCAGTTTGCCGTTGCCGTGCACCATGCAGTTGCGGCTGTCCTGGATCACCACGTCGCCTTTGCTCACGTTGCCGTTGGCGTCTTTATCGTTGACCGCCCACAGCGAGGCCCAGCAGCCCACGTCGCTCCAACCGGCGCTCAGTGGCACCACGCAGGCGCGTTGGGTTTTTTCCATCACGGCGTAGTCGATGGAATTGTCCGGGCAGCAGGCGAAGGTGGCATCGTCGAAGGTTATGGTGTCATTGGTCTGCTCACTGCGCTCCAGGGTCAGCACGCAAGTGTCGTAGATGTCCGGGTCGTGTTTTTTCAGCTCTTCAAGGAAGCGGCTGGCGCGGAACAGGAACATGCCGCTGTTCCAGAAGTAACCGCCGCTTTTGACGAACTCGACGGCGCGTTTTTCATCGGGTTTTTCCACGAACTGCTGCACACGGCTCACGCCTTCGGGCAGCAGCGAATCGTTGGTGGACTTGATGTAGCCATAGCCGGTTTCCGGACGGGTCGCCGGTACACCGAACAGCACCATCTCGCCACGTTCGGCGGCCACGGTGGCCAGGGCCAGGGCGCGTTGCAGGGCTTTCTGATCATCGATCACGTGGTCGGCGGGCAGCACCAGCATCAACTCGTCACGACCTTCGTTGACCAGCATCATCGCGGTCAGGGCCACGGCCGGCGCGGTGTTGCGGCCGAAGGGCTCCATCAGGATGCGTTGGCATTCGAGCTTGCGCGCGCTCAACTGCTCATTGACGATGAAACGGTGATCCTTGTTGCAGACCACAATCGGGCTGTCCATGCCTTCGAACACCAGGCGTTCCAGGGTTTGCTGGAACAACGTGTGCTCACCGGTCAGGGCCAGGAACTGCTTGGGGAACTGTTTGCGGGAAAGCGGCCAAAGACGTGAGCCGCTACCACCGGAAAGGATTACTGGGATCATGGGGGTTTCTCCTTGAATCGATATGGGTCAGAGCTACGAAGGTTTGTCGTTTCACTCTTGTTTTTGTCTCGGTCCGAACTGACCTCCTCGGTCCTTGTGGGAGCTGGCTTGCCTGCGATAGCGGCGGTGGATTCACCGCCGCTATCGCGGGCAAGCCCGGCTCCCACAGGGGGGAAGTGTCAATCCGGGAAAATAATCAGCGGGTCGACACTGGGCGTTTCACCCAGACTGGCGACAGGCTCGAACCGGAGCCTGTGACATACAGCACCGCCGCTTCGCCACGTTCCAACGCAACCGGCTTCACATCGCCGACTTTCTTGTCACCGTCATACAACGCCAGGCTCACTTTCACCGGGTTGATTTCACGCTCGCCACGGCCCTTGGCCGCCACCGACTTGACCACATCGGTCTTGCCGTCGGCGGTTTTCAGGGTCAGGGCCTTGTCGCTGAGGTTCTGCACGCGCACCAGGGATTTCTGCTTGTTCTTGAACGGCGGTTCTTCGATCAGCTGGGGCTGGCCGCTGCCGCTGTTGACCAGGGTGTAGTAGTGGTCGGCGGCGAGTTTGACCGGTACGGTCTGGCTGCCGACCTTGGCGCTGTAGTCACCGCCCGGCATAAAGCTGAAGTCGCTGCTGGCCAGGGGCGCAACCTCGCTGAGGTTGGTGTTGCCGACGGTGGCGCTGACTTCCTGGTTGCTGGCGTTGTAGATACGCACGAAGCTTGAACCTTTCGGTGCCACAGGGCCGTACAAGGCGGCGTCACCGGCGGCGAAGGCAGACATCGATACAAAGCTCAAGCCGGCAGCGATAGCCAGGGTCTTGGCGAGACGACGCGGAGTAGTAGTGAAAGTCATGTGAGTTACCTCTCTTTCAGTTTTGCGCCCGGTCGGGCGTCTCGGGTTTCTGATTTTTAAAAGCAGGGGTGTTGATAGCCATGTTTTGTTGGCGCGAACCGGCTTGTTTAAGCTGCGCAACCCACGCGGGGTCGGCATCGCCGATTTCGTTGTTGACGGGCAGATAGCGTTCAGGGAACTCCCAGATCAGCACCTGTGGCGGGCTGTTCTTGAAGTCGTCGCTTTTGAGGTAGCTGAGCATCGGCAGGATCGGGCCGTGGCCGTCTTCGGCGTAGCTGACCACGTCGCTGCCCAGGGCTTGCTTGAGGGCGCCGACGAAGTTCCAGTTGGGGTTGGCGCTGTAGCTGGTACCGACCAGGGCCACCGGGGTTTCGCTGTCGCTGAACAGCGCGTCGTCGCCTTTCTCTTCGGCCAGGTGCGTGACGCGTTTTTCCAATGGCTCTTTAGGTGGCATCAGGTTTTCGAACAGCGGATCCAGCGGCAGGAACAGACGCAGGTCGCCTTTATGCGGCTCGATTTTTTCCGCTTCGGTGACAAAGCGCTGTGGCTCGCCGCTCAGTGGCGTCTTGTCGGCAATCGCCTTGGCCAATTGCTTGGCGGCGATTTCCGCACCGTCCGGTGTCCAGTGAGTGTCGGTGCGCAGGAACACTTGCTTGCCGGCGAGCTTGGCTTGTTGCAGCGGGCCGAGCAGGTCCGGGGCAGGGATCTTGTCTGCCGCCACGCGGGCGTGGAAGTCCTGGTACAGGTTGGCGTGGATGCTTGCCGGTTTCACCTCACCCAGGTGCTCCGGGTACAGGCGTACCTTGGCCGGCACGATCGCCATCACCAGTTGGATACCCTGGGCCTTGAGCTTCTGGCGTACGCCTTCGACCAGCGCGTAGTTGCCTTGCAGGTTCTGGTCTTCGTTGACGGCGGGGTTGAATTCCTCGTCGCTGTACAACCAGTGATCGCGGCCCAGCACCACGCCAGGGCGACCTTCGTTGAACAGCTTGTAGTCCAGCGCCGCCCACAGGTTGGTGCCCAGGCGCTTGATCGGAAACTCGTCGTCGTAGTGCGTCTCGACGGCCTTGGTCCAGCGACCGTTGAGCACGGTCGCATCGGCGTTGGTGCTGAAGCCGAAGAAACTGCGCAGCGACCAGGCGCCCAGGACCAGCAGCAGCGCCATGAACAGGCTGATATAGAGGACGCGTAATGAACGGGTCATGGTCGGCTCCCTCAGAATTGGAAGTAAAGGAACGGCGAGAAACTCTGCGCCGACAGTTTGAGAATCGACGCCACGAACAGCAGCAGCACCGCAGCGCGCATGGCGTAGCGTGGCCAGTCAGCGGTCCAGTAGGCTGGTTGCACGGCCGCGTCGCGGCCTACGCTGAAACCAGGCTCGTGGATGCTGCCGGGGTTGTCGCCCGGCACAGCCTTGATCAGGCTCGGATCGGCCGGCTTGGTCTTCTCGGCAGGGCGGCTGGTGTAGAAATCACGCAGGCCGAAGAACGCCAGGGTTGCGTACGCCACCACCAGGGTCGCCACTTGCAGGCCAGTGAGGTTGGCGCGGTTGAGTTCCGACAGCGACCACTCGCCAAAGCTGAACATGGCACCGTACATACGCCCGGCAACGTGCAGGTTTTCGGCGCGGAAGATCACCCAACCCATCACCACCAGCAGGAAGGTGAAGGCCCAGCGCAACACATTGAAGCTGCGCGGCGCGGTGTTCAGGCCGATGGCTTTTTCAATCGCCAGCCACATGCCGTGCCAGGCGCCCCACACGATGTAAGTGATGTTCGCGCCGTGCCACAGGCCACCGAGCAGCATGGTCAGGAACAGGTTGCGGTAAGTGGTCAGCGTGCCTTTACGGTTGCCGCCCAGGGTGATGTACAGGTAGTCACGCAGCCAGGTTGACAGGCTGATGTGCCAGCGGCGCCAGAACTCGGTGATCGACTGGCTGATGTACGGCTGCTTGAAGTTTTCCATGAAGCGGAAACCCATCATCAAGCCCAGGCCGATGGCCATGTCGCTGTAGCCGGAGAAGTCGAAGTACAGCTGCGCGGTATACGCCAGCGCACCCAGCCAGGCGTCGCCGGTGGTGGGGTTTTGCAGGGCAAAGCAATGGTCGGCCACCACCGCCAGGGTGTCGGCGATGAAGACTTTCTTGATGAAACCCTGCATGAACCGCGTGCAGCCCTCGGAGAATTTATCCAGGGTATGGGTGCGGTTGTTGAACTGGTCGGCCAGGTCGCGAAAACGCAATACGGGACCGGCGATCAAGTGCGGGAAGATCGCCACGAACGCCGCAAAGTCGATGAGGTTGCGGGTTGCCGGGGTGTCACCACGGTACACGTCGATGATGTAGCTGATGGACTCGAAGATGTAGAACGAGATCCCGATCGGCAACAGCACGTGGGTGAGGATGAACGGCTCCAGGCCGGCCGACTTCATCATCACGTTGATGCTGTCGACACCGAAGTTGGCGTACTTGAAGTAGCCGAGGATGCACAGGTCAACCGCCACGCCGAGCAGCAGCCAGCGCTGGGCCGGCTTGGTGCGCACGCCGGCTGCGCCGACCTTGAGGCCGATCCAGTAGTTCCACAGCGTGACGGCCGCGAACAGCGCCAGGAAGTCCACTCGCCACCAGGCGTAGAACACGTAGCTGGCAATCAGCAGCAGCAGATTGCGATAGCGTTGCCCGCTCAAGTAGTACAAGCCGAGAAAGATCGGCAAGAACAGAAACAGGAACACATTGGACGAGAAAACCATCCCGATCTCTCCATGTTTAACCAACAGTCAAGGGCCGCAGCCCCCCCAAACCCCCCCACGATTTCGGGGGAGGCTGTGATCGTTCCCACGCTCTGCGTGGGAATGCCTCTTGTGACGCTCTGCGTCACGCTTTGGGACGCAGAGCGTCCTGTGCTGCATTCCCACGCAGAGCGTGGGAACGATCAGCGACTAGCTGCCTTTGTTGCCTTTCTCGTGCGTCGGGTCGTAGACCTTGGTCAGGTCACCCCCCAGGCGGAAGGTCTTGAACGGTTGCATCCCGTGCTTGCGCTCGATCACATCCGGAGCGCAGGTGTAGAGGGTGCAGAACGGCTCAAGCCAGGCGTATTTCATGTCCTCCTTGAGGTCTTTCATGTCCTGTTCCTTGCCGTTCTTCTGCTCGAAGATTTCCGGGTCCTTGACCCCAGCCAGCACTTTGTCGCCCAGGCGCTTGAGCGCGCTGTTGTTTTCCTGGCGCAGGTCCACGCCGTTGACCAGGGCAAAACTGGCGATCATCGACAACGGCGGCAGGGCGTAGTTGTGGTACGACAAGGCGCGTTGCTGACGCTTCAATTCGTTGGGCAAAAAGCCCTGGTCGTCGACCTGGTTGACGCCGACCTTGTATTCCTTGACGGCCCAATCAAACAGGTCGCGACGGTTGGTGGCGATGGAGGTCGCCATCACCGACCAGGCGGCCCAGTACGAATGGTTGTTGGTTTTTTCCAGCGGCAGGTTGTCCCAGTCGCTCACCACCTGATCGGCCAGTTTGTTGAACCAGGCTTCGATCAGTTGCGACTCCTGCTGGTGGTTGGCCAGTGGGTGCGAGTCGGAAAACTTCAGGCGCACATAGGCCGAAGCCATGCTGCCCAGCGCCCATTTGCGCATGGACTTGCCGGTGTGGTTGAAGTCCTTGGACATCAACGCATCGGCCTTGGCCCATGACACCAGCCAGTTCAGCGTGCATTCGAGCTGCTCCGGACGGCCGTCGCGCATGAACTGCATCACGCGCTTGCTGGTGTCTTTTTCCAGCTTGGTGATGTCGGCGGTGCTGTCGCGAAAGGCTTTTTCCGACTGCACATTCAGCGTCGAACGCGCCTTGTCGGAGCCTTCGTACTTGCTGCGAAATTGCAGGGGCCCGGTATAGGGCGTCGGCATGGTGTCGCAGCTTTCCTTGGAGGCGCCGGTCTTGAGCGATTCGATCGGTGCGAAATAGCCCTGGGGCGGACGCAGCGGCGCGGCGGCGTTGACTGAACCGGCAAACATCGCCAGGCCCAGCAGTGTTGGGATCAATAACTTCTGCATAGGTAACCTCATTGCCCGGTTGAGGCGGTCTGTTGACCACCGGCCGGGAATACGTTGCGTGTGCAAATTTTCGCTTCGACTTTCTGCGCGGCAGCGCCCGCTTCAGGGCCCTGCACTTCCACGGCCAGCAAGTTCTGCGAGGCCCAGTCTTCATCGGTGCGCAGTTCAAAGGCGAAACGCCCGTCTGTATCGGATGTTTCGGGTTTCTCGATCTTGATGTCCTCGTGGCGCCCGTTCATGTACCAGAGGGTGGCTTGCAAGGTTTTCACCGACGGATCGGCGAAGCGGATATCGACCTGGTGATTGGCATTACGCAGGTCTTTGTTCGAGCTGTTGACCATCAATTCGTTCTTGCCGGGTTTGAGCGTGGTGCTCGCGCTCATCTGTGCGGTCTTGCCTTCACAGCCGTTGTCGAGCAGCGCCATCATCTGGCGGTAGATGGTTTCCTGGTCCAGGCGATACAGCGGCGAGAATTCCCAGATCAGGATTTTCGGCGGGTTTTTCTGGAATTCTTCGCTGCCCAGGTACTGGATCATCGAACCTTCCAGGCCACCGCCGGGAAAGGCGACGTTGAGGATGTCGGCGCCGATTTCTTCTTCCAGGAACCCGGCGAAGTTGTAGTTCTTGCCGCTGTGACTGGTGCCCACGAGCGTGATCTGCGGGTTGCCCGAATCGCCGAACAGGTCGCCGTCGCCCGCTTCGCCCTTGGGCTCGGTGGTGAACTGGTCCATGTACTGGATCGCGTAGCTGGTGCCGCACAGTTGCCCGGCCATGTTGTGCAGGGTGCCGGTCTTGCCCATGCGCCCGGAGCGTTTGGTCTCGAATTCGCGCTTGGGGATATCGGCGAATTCAGGCAGTTGTTTGACCTTGGCCGCGACGATTTTGGCGGTGCGCTGGGCGCCGTAAGGGGTCCAGTGCTGGTCGCCGCGGAAATAGAAATCGTGAGCCGGCAGTTCATCCGGCAATTGCTCATTGGTCAACGGCGACAGGTCAGGCACCACGTAGCCCATCTTGGCGAAACGGCCGAGCATGGTCTTGTAGTTGGTCAACGCCTTGTCGAAATCGTACGAGGCTTTTTCTTCCGGGTTGAGCTTGTTGCGGTTCACCAGGCCACGGGTCGGCTGGTAGACCAGCACCAGTTCCACGCCCTTGCTTTTGAACGCATCGTGCAGCTGTTGCAGGCGTTTGTAGCCGGAGGGGCTGGTGTCGAATTCGGTGCGCAAGTCTTCCTGGGTACGGAACAGCCAGTCGCCCTGGGCTTGCACCAGGGTGGTGAAGTTCTGCTGGTAGCGCGTGGTGTAGTTCTTCGCGTCATGGGCGGCCGGGCACAGGCTGCAGCACGGTTCGGCGGTGAAGGTCGGGGCTTTCACCTCATCGGCGCGTACGCCTTGGCTGGCCGCGAGCAGGCCGAGGGTCAGACCCGAGAGGCTCAGCAGTTTGATCATGTGTGGGTGCATAAGGGTCATCCTCAGTCCTGCATTTCGGTCTGGCGTTCGACAGGGTCGATCAGCACGGCTTTCTGCTGGCGCACCAGCAGGTCGAGAATCTCTTCCTGGCGATCGCCAAGAACACCGGAGAAGCTGATGCCGCTGGATTTGGTCGGCGCCAGCATCGACACGCGGTACAGCTCGATGCTCAACGGCGAATCGATGGACAGCGGCCCGCTGCCGTTACCCGCCAGCTCACCGCCGACCACGATCAGCGAAACCTTGGCATCGAACGGGTCGAGGGCGATGTCACGGTCGGTGTCGGTCAGATCCTTGATGTGGCCATACACGCCGGTCAGGCCGTTGGCCATGGCGGTGTTCTCGTACAGCTTGATGTTCACGCTGTTACGCACGCGGATGCCGTGGCGCCGGTTGCTGATCACCTTGTTGCCCCACAGCAGGTTGTCACCGCTCTCATAGAGGGTGATGCCGTCGGTGTGGTTGCGGTAGATCTCGTTGTCGGCGATCAGGTTGTTCACGCTGTTACGGTCGATCACCAGGCCCGAGAGTTTGTTCTCGTAGCTGCGGTTGTTGAAGATGAAGCTGTCGTTCACTTCCCGGGAAATGATGATGCCGTGCTTCTTCTTGGTGCCGTATACGGTGTTGTCCGCGATGATCAGGCCGTGGGAACGGTCGTGGGGGTCAATGCCGTAGACGATGTTGTCTTTGTAGGTGTTGCCCTTGATCACAAAGCCGGTGGTCTCGTAGCAGTAGAAGCCGTACCACATGTCCGAGAACTCGGAATCGATGATCCAGCCGGTCGGTTCCGCACGCTTGAGCACCTTGGCCATGTTCGGCGTGTACTGGGAAATACTCACCCCGTACGACTTACTGTTGGCGTAGCCGAAACTGGCCATCTTGCTGTTGGCGATGTAGGTCTCGGTGCCGCCCCAGGCCAGCAGGAATGGGCGAAATTCCTTGGGCGACTTGAACAGCGCCGGGCCATTGGCCTTCTCGTCCCAACCGGTGATCTTGGTGTCGCGCACGAACAGCTGGCCGTCGTTGATCAGGAACGAACCGGCTTGCTGGGACAGGCGCAGTTCCTGGGTTTTCTTATCGATTTCCAGGATGCCTTTGCGCCCGACCACAATCGGCAACTTGGCCAGGAACACCCCCGGTGAGATTTCGCTCAGGTACTGCTTGGGCACTTTGCCGAGCAGGTCCTTGAGGTTCATATAGCCGTCGTCGACAAAGATCGCCTGGGGAATGCCGTGCTGGCGCACCACCCATTCGGCCATCTTGTTATCGCCGCCGATAAAGTCCTTGAGCGCGTCTTCCTGCATCATGCGACGGATGCTGACTTTGCCGGGTTTGCCGCGCACGATCTTTTTCTCGATGGCGGCGCTGGTGTAGCCCGACAGGTCGGGCAGGGCCGGCTTGGCCATTTCCAGCGGCGCGGTCGGCGGGCTGGAAATGGTGTAGGTCTTGGCCTGCTGGAGTTCCTTGGCGATGGTCGGCGCCTTGGCCGCCGTATCGGCAAACGCTGTGGCGCTGGCCATCAGCATTGCCGCGACGAGTAGGCTTTGAGCATTCATTGCACAGGCTCCCATCAGAATTTCCAGATCACGTCGACAAAGGCGCGGTGCATGTACGAGTCGACCTGGCTGCCATAGGCGTCGCCCGGTTTGAACACACCGGCACGAAAGCGCACCAGCGCCGACGGCTCTTCGACCGACTGGCTCAACGCGGCTGGCAACAGGCCGGTCTTGAAGTACTTGGTGACCACCAGGTCCATCTCCTGACCCAGGTCTTTCTTGCCGTCTTCCAGCGGCAGGGACGTGCTGGACAGAATCGCGCCGGTCACGTCGTCGGTGTTGTTCTGCACCGCATCGATGCCGTTGCTGCCCACTGGCTTGTTGCCGTCGACGCGCCAGAACTTGTGGTACACCAGGCTTGCGTCGTAGTCCTCGCGCAGTTGCCAGGAACCGAACAGGCTCATGGACTGCATGTTGTTCATCTCGCCACGGAACGCTTCGCCGAAGCGGTGCACGCGAGACTGGGTGCCGGTCCAGTTCGAACGGTTGCTTTGCAGGCCGTTCTGCTCGTATTCGGCGCTGGCGCGGGCATAGGCCGCACCCACTTGCCACTGCGGGTCGAGACGCAGGCGGATGCCCAGGTCGGTGGCCCAACCGCTCACGTCATCGCTGCGCTTGGCGTTGGTGGGGCGGGTGCCGTCGGCGTTCAGCGCGTTGACGGTGTCGCGGTCGCCCTGCATGCCGGTGATGCTGGCCCAGTAGTTGACGGTGTTGGTGTTGCGCCAGTTATAGGCATCGCTGTTGGCTTCGATGCCGAGCCAGGTCAGATCGCCGTTCTCGCGCTTGTCCAGCGAGTCGGTGGGCACGCCCGGTTGCGGGTAGTCGAGCTTGCCGTTGTCATGGGTGTGGTGACCGCGCAGACCGATCCACTGCCCCGGCGTCCACTGGTAGGACGCGTCGGCGTAGAGGTGCTGGCGGTCCTTGTCCTTGGGCGACAGTTCCTTGAGGTCGGTGCGGTATTCGCTGAAACGCTCGGCGACGCCGACATTGGCCTTGAGCAAGGTGGTGTCGAAGGTCCAGTTCAGCGCTTCGATGTTGGTGTCGCGCCATTGGCCGTCGTCATTGCGCAGGCGCTGGCGGCCGAGCTTGAGGATCTCGCCGGGGTAGGGCGTGAAGCCGCTGTAGCCGACCCAGAACTCGCGCATGGCCAGGTAGTTTTTCTTGGTCTTGCGGTCGCTGTTGCTGGTCTGCTGGTTTTCGTCATCGGCCGACTGTTGCAGGGTGTCGGTCTCGATGATGTCGCTGGAAGCAACGGCCTGGCCCATGGCGTAGGCGCTCCAGTTGCCGCTTTCGCCGTAGATCCAGGGGCGGAGGTCGATACCGACGCCGTTGACGTCGCCGCCTTTCTGCGTGCCGAGGTCACGGTCGTCTTCGGACTGGCCGGTGATTTTGACTTCCAGACCGAAGTTCTTGGCTTCGGTCAGCGCCGCCAGGGTCGGGCACGACCACAGCAGGGCGAAGGTCAGGCCGATACCAGCCTTGACGAATGGATTGAGCTTCATAGGGATTCCTCGCCGTCGTCTTCTTCATCCAGAGCGTGCAGTTGCAACGTGCTCTGGGCCAGGGTGCCGCGCGCAGCCAGTTCCTGTTGCACCAGGCGTTGGCCCTGGGCGCGTTGTTCCGGCGTCAGGGGCGCTTCGAGCTGGGCCGCCAGGTCATTGGCTTCGGGGGTGTCCTGGGCCTTGGCCAACTGGCTGAAGACATAGGCGTTGATGGGGTCGGGCTTGGTGCCCTTGCCTTGGGAAAACAGTTGGGCGATAGCGAAGTCGGCGCTGTTCTGGCCGTTACGCGCAGCGGTGAGCAGGTGGTCCAGGGCTTTTTGCGGGTAGACCTTGCCCAGGTAGCCACGGCGGTAGATCTGGCCGAGGTAGTAATCGGCGGCGACTTCCCTGCCCACGGCTTTTTCGAAGTGCGCTTGCGCGGCCTTGGCGTCGGCCGGCACCCACTTGCCTTCGTAGTAGAGCTTGCCCAGCAGCAGTTCGGCGCGTGGCTGGTCGGCGGCGCGGCCGTTGTCGAGGTACTTCATCATCTGGTCGACGTCGCCCAGTTCGGGGAAGTCGTAGAGCAGTTGCGCCAGGCTGACCCAGGACGCCGGGTAGCCAGGGGCGATTTTTTCCAGCAGGGCCTGGGCGGTTTTTTCGTCCGGGGTGCCCAGGGTGGCATCGCCGAGCACGCGGGCGACGCTGTCGACCCGCTGGGCGGTGACGGTTCCCGCGCTGTAGCCGGCTTCCATCTGCTTGAGCAGTTCGGCCTGTTTCTCCGGCTGCTGTTTTTTCTGGTAGACCGTGGCCAGCTCGACATAGCAGATGTCGGTGGTATTCAGCGCGGCCTTGCAGATGCGCTCCACATCATCCAGGTGCTGGTCGTAGGTGCCCTGGGTGCGATACAGCAGCACCTGGGCCAGACCGGCTTCCGAGTAACCGGCGGCTTGCCATTTACTGATCTGCTGCTGGGCGTTCACGTTGGGGAAGCTGTGCGGGTATTGCAGGTACAGCATCGCCAGCGGGATCAGGGTGTTGCCTTCGCCATTGGCAAAGGCTTTTTTCAGCAGGCCTTCGGCTTCATGGTGTTCGGCTTCGGTGCTGCCGGGCTTGGCCACCAGCAGGCGACCGAGGCGGGCCTGGGCACGCGGCGAGGTCGCTGCCGCTGCGCGATAAGTGGCCTCGGCCTGTTTGATCTGTGCCGGGTCGCGGGTGCCGACCTGGATATCGGCCAGGCCCACTTGGGCTTCGCTGTAACCCAGCTCTGCCAGTTGCTGGTAATTCTGCTGGGCGGTGACGGTGTCGCCGCGCTTCAATGCTTCGTTGGCCAGGCGTTGGTCGGGCAGGCCGGCGCAACCGGCGAGGCTGACGGCCAGGGCAAGCAGAGCTACCGAACCAAAGTGGGCAATGTCTTTGTGGCGAGGGAGCTTGCTCCCGCTGGGGTGCGCAGCGCCCCCAAGAGCCGGCTCCAGCTGCGCTGTCGAGCGGGAGCAAGCTCCCTCGCCACAGCAAGCCCGCTCCCACAGGGATTGTTTTGTTCTTGAAATAGGGTTCACAGGCATGTCCTCGCTTACAGACCGTGAGCCATGGCTTTATCGATCAGCCAGTTCAGCGATGGGCCACGGTCGCTGGTCACTTCTACCGGACGGCCGGCGTAGGTGCTGTCCAGCGGTGCATCAGGTTTGATCTGCACGCGGATGTCGGAGGACAGGTCGGCGCTGTTCAGGCTGGTGCTGCTGACGATGGTGCCGGTGCGCACTTGTTCTTCGTCGGCGACCTGGAAGGTCACCGGCGTGCCTGGGCGTACGTCACCGAACTGGCGATAGGTGAAGCGCGCTTCCACGTTGGCCTGGCTGCCGCGTGGCACCAATTGGAAGATCACATCGCCCTTGCTGGCGTACTGGCCGTCGGCGACCAGTTGCTGGGCGACCACGCAGTCGCACGGCGAGGTCAGGGTGCCGGTCATTTGCTTGCCGAACAGTTCTTCAACCTTGGCCGGTTGCAGCTGGTCTTCATCCAGATGGCCCTTGAGCACATCAAGCATGCTGGTGCTGAACGTCGCCAACGGTGCGCCTTTGGCGGCAACCGCGTCACCTTTGAGCAGGCTTTGCACGGTGCCGTCGCGCGGCATGGTTACGTTCATGCCGGGTACGCTGACGAGGCCGGCCTGGGCGTGGCTGACGAAGTACATGCCGTAGATGGATTTGAACACGAACCCGAACGCGGCCAGGCCGACCAGGAAGATCGCCAGGCTGAACGTCACGGCGCGCAGCCGGCCGAAGAAGCTCATGCCACTGCCGCCGTCCTTGACCTTGCGTGCCTTGGTGAAGTTGTCGCGTTGCAGGGTCGCCAGCACGTCGCCCATGGTCACGATGTCGCCGGACAAGTGCGAGGTGATCAGGTGGCGCAGGGTGGAAATATCCTGGGCGTCGAGGTTCTGGAACTGGCACCCGGTACGGCCGCTCTGGCGGTCGTAGGAGCGGATCTGCAGCTCCACGTCCATCGCCAGGCCGAGGTTATCGATCACGAACTGCAGGCGGCCCTTATGCACTTGGCCGACGGTGAGCGGCTGGGTGGCGGTGAACGCCAGGCCGCCGGCGGACAGGTCGATCACCCGTGCTTCGGTCGGCGTGCGGTCGCTGTTGAAGAAGCGCAGCTTGGCCGGGATTTTGACCCGGGCATGCTGGCGCTGGGCTTCGGATTCGTGGACAACGTTGGCGTTTACTTGGCTGTTCATAATGTTCTAGTTCCTAGTTAATTCAGGCTTGGCAGGGTCAGACCATCATCAGCAACACGGCAACGAAGATGCTGCCGGCGGAGAAGGTCATGGTCCGAGACGACCAGGTGTTGAACCAACGTTGAAAGCTGGCCAAATCGCGGGTCAGTTTGGTGTCCTGGCGGGTCCAGGACTGTTGATCAAGGCGGAAGAACACGTAGATCTTCACCAGTGCGCCCATGATCTGGTTGTAATAGAGAATCAGCGGGTAGGCCGGGCCGATCTTGTGCCCGGAGCACGACAGCAGCAGCGTGAGGATCAGGCGGGTGATGCCGATCCACAGCAGGTACGCGAGGATGAACGCGCCGCCGTACTTGAAGGTGGCGATGATTGCCACGGTCAGGCCGAGCAGGGAGGTCCACATCGACACGCGCTGGTCAAACAGCACCACGCTGGTGAACAGACCCAGGCGGCTTACGCCCAGGCCCAGTGCACGGGAGTTCTGGCGCAGGTTGTTGCCGTACCAGCGGAACATCAGCTTGCGGCTGGCCTTGATAAAGCTCTTTTCCGGCGGGTGTTCCACGGTGTTGATCGCGGCGTCCGGCACGTAGAACGTGTCGTAGCCCAGGCGCATCAGGCTGAACCAGCTGGACTTGTCGTCACCGGTGAGGAACTTGAAACGGCCCAGGCGCCAGTGTTGCAGCGAGTCGCTTTCCACGTCGGCGATAAAGCCCGGGTCGGTGACCACGCTGGCGCGGAACACCGACATGCGACCGGTCATGGTCAGCACGCGCTTGGACAGGGCCATGGAGCACATGTTGATGTGGCGCTGGGCGAAGCGCAGCTTGTGCCATTCGCTCATGATGTAGCCGCCGCGCACTTCGCAGAATTCGTTGGTGGTCAGGCCACCGACGTTGCCGAACAGTTGGAACCACGGCACGGTCTTGCGTACCACGCCTTCGGCGAGCACGGTGTCGCCATCGATCACCGCTACCACGGCGCGGTCATCCGGCAGGTGGCGGGAGATGGCGCGGAAACCGAAGGCCAGGCCGTCGCGCTTGCCGGTACCGGCGATGCGCACGAAGTCGAGCTTGACGTGTTCGGGCGGGTTCATCTTTTCCCAGAGGCTCTTGACCAGCAGCTCATCGGACATTTCCACCAGCGAGCAGACAACGGTGGTGGGGAAGCCGCATTCGATGGCTTCGCGGATCACCGAGCTGTAGACCTGCGCGGTGGTCAGCGCATCGATGCGGAAACTGGTGACCATCAGGAACACGTGGGACGGGTCGGCCGCCTTGCCCAGCTTGCGCACTTTGCGGCGCAGGTGCGGGTACACCACATACAGGAACAGCATGCCGCGAAAGAAATGCGTAGCCCCCATCGAGTAGCGCCAGATACCGACGGCGCCAATCAGGAAAATAAAATTCTTCGACTCGGAGTCGAACGTACTCGCCGGCAATAGCAGGGCGAGACCCATCAGCAGGCTGAGGAAGAACAGCCAGCCGGCGGATTGCAGTAGTACGTGTTTTAACTTGGACATAAGCGTCATCCGAAGGTGAAGAAGGCTTCGCGCTGCACGTGCTGGGGATCAGGCCACGTGCAGCGCGAAACTTGCCGTTGCTGTTACCAGCAAATGCCTTCGGTACGGCCGTTCGCGCTGGTGGCCTTGGACATGAAGCCCACCAGGTCGATCACTTGCTTGCCGTCCGGAGCGTTCTGCGCCAGGGCGCGGAATTTCTCGTCACGGTTGCCCAGGATGATCACGTCGGAGTTGTTGATCACGTCGTCGAAGTCCGAGTTGAGCAGGGACGACACGTGCGGGATCTTGCCTTCGATGTAGTCCTTGTTCGCACCGTGGACACGGGCGTACTCGACGTTGCTGTCGTAGATGCTCAGGTCGAAGCCCTTGCCGATCAGCATTTCCGCCAGTTCCACCAACGGGCTTTCGCGCAGGTCGTCGGTGCCGGCCTTGAAGCTCAGGCCCAGCAGGGCGACTTTGCGTTTGTCGTGGCTGGAGACGATGTCGAAGGCGTTCTGCACCTGGGATTCATTGCTGCGCATCAGCGAGTTGAGCAGCGGCGCTTCCACGTCCAGGGAACTGGCGCGGTAGGTCAGGGCGCGTACGTCCTTGGGCAGGCACGAACCGCCGAACGCGAAGCCTGGGCGCATGTAGTACTGGGACAGGTTGAGGGTCTTGTCCTGGCAGACCACCTCCATCACTTCACGCCCGTCGACGCCGACGGCCTTGGCGATGTTGCCGATCTCGTTGGCGAACGTCACTTTGGTGGCGTGCCATACGTTGCAGGTGTACTTGATCATCTCGGCAACGGCGATGTCCTTGCGGATGATCGGCGCATCGAGTTCTTCGTACAGCGACTGCAAGACATCGCCAGACGCTTTGTCGAATTCACCGATAACGGTCATCGGTGGCAGGTCGTAGTCGGCGATGGCGGTGGATTCACGCAGGAATTCCGGGTTGACCGCGACGCCGAAATCGACGCCGGCTTTCTTGCCGGAGCAGTCTTCGAGGATCGGGATCACCACGTTGGCCACGGTGCCCGGCAGTACGGTGCTGCGTACCACCACGGTGTGGCGGGTGGCTTTGTCACGCAGGACAAAACCGATCTCGCGGCACACGGCTTCGATGTAATTGAGTTCCAGGTCGCCGTTTTTCTTGCTTGGCGTGCCGACGCAGATCATCGACAGGTCGGTATCGCGGATGGCTTCGGCGAAGTTGGTCGTGCCACGCAGTCGACCGGTTGCGATGCCTTGGTTCAACAGTTCGCCCAGACCCGGTTCAACGATCGGCGATTTGCCGGCATTGATCAGGTCGATCTTTTCCTTGGAGATGTCTACGCCGACCACGTCGTGGCCACGGGCAGACAGGCAACCGGCACAGACTGCGCCAACGTAACCCAAACCAAATATGCTGATGCGCATCGCATTTACCTCGTTGTCATTGAAGACGGTGTTAATTGTGCCAATAGATGGCCGGAGTTCATGTTTGCAAGCGTCACTAATGCCACGGAAGTTGGGCGAATAGACGCCGACTTACCGCGTACAGGCATGTTTAATAGTGAGTGACTAACTATTGCACTCAAGTTGTGCGCAACGTGGCCTTGTTATTGGGGCTTGCCCTCAAATGCAGCCAGTCTTCCGGGGGGAAGGATCTGACGCCGGCGCCGTAGAGCCTTGATAGAGGCGGTTAGCCCTTGGATATCAATCTCTTAAGCGTTGGCACCGACACATTTGGGTAAGCGCTGCCTTGGCCTATAGGGGATAGCAAATCATCCTTATCGCCGCCCTCAACTCATCTCAATTGATGATATGACCCGTGAGTCAAAGTTGATGAGGCAACTTTGCTACTTCATTGGGTCGGTATGTAAGTCATCTCTTACAGGAACAGAGAATTTCGTTACCGGTGGTATGAGCAGTGGTTTTGGGTGAAGTTCCTGGCCGCTCATCCTGTTTGCCGAAATTTTTTGAAATATTGGAATAGATGGCACTGGTACTATATTGATAGCACTTGCTATTTGAGCCAGTAGTTACAGGTAGTTGGCGCGATGGGATAGTTTTGTGCCACTACTGATTGAAAAAAGTGGTGCCACTACGAAAAAAAACGACGAATGTCGAGTGAAAGAATTGTTAGAGTTGCTTCATGATGTTTTTTGACGCCAAATTAATGACGCTTGTGATGTGAAATGCAATCAAAAATGTGGGAGGGGCTTGCTCCCTCCACATTTGATCTTCTGTGTCTGTCTCGCCTTATTCCGGTGCGTGATCGCGCAAAAACACCAGGTTATCCGGCTTGGACTGCTCCGCATTGAAGCGATAGCCCTGCACATCGAACTGCTTGAGCCTGGCCGGATCGTTGATGCGCTCTTGGATCACGAACCGGCTCATCATGCCGCGGGCTTTTTTGGCGTAGAAACTGATGATCTTGTACTGGCCGTTCTTGAGGTCCTTGAACTCGGTGTTGATGATCCGCGCGTTCAGGGCTGTGCGCTTGACCGCCGAGAAGTACTCGTTGGAGGCGAGGTTGAGCAGCACGTCATCGCCTTGCTCGGCCAGCGCTTCGTTGAGCCACTCGCTGATGCGGGTGCCCCAGAACGCGTACAAGTCCTTGCCACGCGCATTTGCCAGTTTGGTGCCCATTTCCAGGCGGTACGGCATCATCAGGTCCAGAGGGCGCAGCAGGCCGTACAGGCCCGAGAGCATGCGCAGGTGGTCCTGGGCGTAGCTGAAATCGGCGTCGTCGAAGGTTTCGGCGTTGAGACCGGTGTACACGTCGCCCTTGAAGGCGAGCAGCGCCTGCTTGGCATTCTCAGGGGTGAAGGCTGGGGTCCAGCTGCCGAAACGCGCGGCGTTGAGGCCACCGATCTTGTCGGACACGTGCATCAGCTCGCTGATTTGCGCCGGGCTCAGCGCGCGCAACTGTTCGATCAACTCTTGGGAGTGGTCGAGGTATTGCGGCTGGGTGAAGCGCGGGGTTACCGGCTTTGACTCGAAATCGAGGGTCTTGGCGGGGGAAATCACCATCAGCATGAAGTCGTCTCCTGTAATCGTGGGCGCGATTCTAGGGGCTGGGGCGTTTTGACTCCACCTATGATGGCGATAGGTACGATCCGCTATGATGGCCGGTAACTATGGAAAGGAAGACCCCGTGTGCGATTAGCGCTTTTATTGTCGGCTTGTTTGCTATGTGTCACCGCCCAAGCGGCGCCGGTGGACATCGCCAGCCTGGACCGCGACACCTGGCCCGAAAAACTCAGCAGCCCGGCGCTGTTCGATGTGGCTTCGCGCGCGGAAATCCTGATGTTCTCCCGCAGCCTGCTGGCCAGTGAAGCCCTGGATGAGGCGGCGCTCAAGCAGCGCCTGGGCTTGAAGATCATCAACCTGGCCGCCATCGACGACCTGCGTCGCCAGCTCTGGCAGCGCCTGCTGGAGAACTACACGGCCGCCCAACAGAGCTGCGAGGAGGATGCCTCGTTCTGCTACCTGGTGGAAAACATGGACGACCTGCGCGAGGAGGCCGGCAAGTTCGAGGTCAGCGCAGATTCCTTCTATATAGGCTGGGCCGCTCCCAGCCACGCTTTCCATGCGCGCTACCTGGACGAACTGCTGCGCAAGGCCGCGCTGTTCCCGCAGATCAGCAGCGAAGTCGCGCGCTTTGGCGACCATGAGCGCAATGGTGATGAATTCAACGACCGCCTGTTCCTGCTGACTTTTGACGGCGGCCCGGCGCCGGTGAGCGGCAATACCGACTGGCTTGTCGACTATTTGCGCAAACAAAAGCTGAGCGCCACGTTCTTCGCCCTCGGCAGCAGCCTGCAAGCCCGCGTGGAGCGCAGTTCCGCCGCCGAGGTGGAGACGTTGTACCAGGGTCAGTGCGTCGGCACCCAGGGCTGGCAATACCGCTCACACAGCCATTGGGTGGACTGGCAAAGTTCGATCACCCGCAGCGCCGCGCTGGTGCAGAACCTGATGCCGGAAAACTATGTGCCGCTGTTCCGCCCGCCTTATGGTCAGCGCCGGGCGGACAGCCAGGGATTCTTCCAGTCGCAGGGTGTGCAGGTAGCGTTGTGGGACATCGATTCCCAGGACGAGCCGGGCAAGCTCAAGGCCGAAGAGTCGGCGCAACGGGTGCTGACGCTGATGCTGTTGTGGCGCAAAGGGGTGATTGTGTTTCACGACACCCAGGACAAGGCGCGGGTGGCATTGCCGCTGTTGTTGCAGGCAACGGCGCAGAGTGGCCTGGGGTGGCAGGACTGCCGCGAGGCATTTCGTTGAGGTGCCCGGCCCTGTTGGGGTTGGGGTGTTTTCGGGGCAATTTTCTGCGACATTTCGATACAGGCCGACTTCCGACTTTAACGGGGTGCATGGTACTCGGCTAGTGCTATTCGTCATCCTGAAAAATAAACTTCAAAAAAGCGTCAAAGTGCTTTTTCCTGTCATGGGTTTTGCGGTATTACGAAGTCAGACCGCCGAAACCTGCAACACAGGTGGCGTCTTACAAGACTCCTCATGTGGGCACTGCGCTTGACGTCACTCAAGGTGCAGTCGGTGGTCGAATCGAGGCGCAGCACCGCCCAGGTATTGCGTCGAATGGCTCCCACAAAGGTGACCGAGTATGGATGATCATGGACGTAACCCTTCTTCCGACCAGCCAATCCTTTATGTGCTTGATACCAATGTACTGATCCACGATCCAAACGCACTGCTGAACTTTGAAGAACACCACGTCGCCATCCCGATGATCGTGCTTGAGGAGCTCGACAAACTCAAAAGCGGGCACCACAGCGTCGCCGCCGAATGCCGCCAGGCCATTCGCCTGATCGACAAGACCCTGGGTGAAGCGTCGCCTGAAGATGTTGAGGTCGGCGTGCCGATCCAGCGCGGTAAAAGCGGACCCAAAGGCTTGCTGTCGATTCTGATGAGCAAGCGCGGCGAGCCCAACAGCCTGCTCCCGGAAAACCTCAACGACAACAAAATCATCAACCAATTGATCGACCTGCACGCACGCGACAAGGACCTGCGCCTGGTGCTGGTGACCAAAGACATCAATATGCGCCTCAAGGCACGAGCGTGTGGGATCGCTGCCGAGGACTACAGTACCGACCAACTGGTCGACGACGTGTCGATGCTGTCGCGTGGGTATCACACGGTGACAGGCTCGTTCTGGGACCTCGTCAGCAAGGTCGAAACCCGTCAGGACCATGGCCGCACCTGGCACCAGGTACAGTTGATCGACAACCTGCCGGCCGTGCATATCAATGAGTTCATCATCGACGAACAGGGCTTCGTGGGCTGGATCAAAGAAATCCAGGTCGACAAGCTGCTGATCCTCGACCTGCATCAGGAACCCCTGTTGCACCAGGAAGCCTGGGGCCTGAAACCGCGTGATGTCTACCAGAGCCTGGCGCTGTATGCGCTGCTCGATCCGGACATTCACCTGGTCAACCTGACCGGCGCCGCAGGCTCGGGTAAAACCATCCTCGCCCTGGCGGCCGCCATCGAACAGACCATGGTGACCAAGCGCTATCGCCGCATCATCGCCACCCGCAGCGTGCAGGGCCTGGACCAGGAAATCGGTTTCCTGCCCGGCACCGAAGCGGAAAAAATGGAGCCGTGGCTGGGGGCGATCACCGACAACCTCGAAGCCTTGCACATGGATGACGAAAACACCCATGGCAGCGTCGACTACATCCTCAGCAAAGTACCGTTGCAGTTCAAATCCCTCAACTACATTCGAGGTCGCAGCTTCCAGCAGAGCCTGATACTGATCGATGAATGCCAGAACCTCACGCCGCACCAGATGAAAACCATCATCACCCGTGCCGGCGCCGGTTCCAAAGTGGTGTGCCTGGGCAACCTGGCGCAGATCGACACGCCTTACCTGTCCGCGACCAGCTCCGGGCTGACCTACCTGACGGAACGCTTCAAGGATTTCCCGAACGGCGTGCATATTGCGCTGCAAGGGGTGCCTCGCTCGATTCTGGCTGAATACGCCGAATCCCATCTCTGACCTTAAATACAGACTGAAACGGGCGACCCTGGGTCGCCCGTTGTGTTATCAGGCCATTTAGGTGCTGGGCGTAAAACGCTTTGGCGCGATCGGGAGCGTCCACGTACAGTGCGGTCTCAATGATTCGTTTGAGTTGAGGCATGGCTTGCTCCTTGTTGAAGAGTTGCTCCCTGAGATGGAATTCACAGCATGGTCACGGTTCTACTACGCAATATCGATTTGAATCTGTTGGTGGTGCTTGATGCGCTGCTCACCGAAAAGCACGTTACCCGTACCGGCGCGCGCCTGCATTTGAGCCAGCCGGCTATCAGCCACTCCCTGAGCAAGTTGCGGGTGCTGCTCGATGATCCGATCCTGATTCGCGAGGGCAACGAGGTTGTGCTCAGTGCTCTGGCCCAGAATATTCAGACGCCGCTGCGGGAGATTCTCAGCGGGATCGAGACGCTGTTTGGCAAGTCCATAGAATTTGACGCCGCCAGCTCCCAGCGTACGTTCCAGCTGGCGATGTCGGATTATGGCGCGGCGATTATCTTGCCCAAGTTGCTGGTGCGACTGCGCAGCGAGGCGCCGAACACGACCCTGGTGGTCACCCAGGGCAGTCGGCATGCGATGTTCGAACAAGTGGCACAGGGCAAGATCGACCTGGCCCTGGGAGTGTTTCCCAGCCTGACGACCGACGTGTCGATGGAGGTGTTGTTCGAGGAGAGTTTTTCCTGTCTGCTGGACCGGCGCACGCTGCCCAAGGACGGTGTGCTGGACTTGGAGAGCTACCTGGAGCGCCCCCATATCCAGGTGTCCATGGACGGTGGCGCCAATGGCGAGGTCGACAGCCTGCTGCGTGCCGAAGGCATGCGCCGACGGATCGCCGTCAGTGTGCCGCACTGGCGCACGGCGCCGAGCCTGCTGCACCACACCGATCTGATTCTCACCGTGGCGACACGTACCCTGGAAGACACCTTGCTTAACCCGGACCTGGTGCAACTGTCGCCACCGTTCAACATTCCGCGCTTTCCGTTTGTGCAGATCTGGCACCAGCGTTTCCGTGACGATCCGGCACATGCCTGGTTGCGCGAACAGGTCAAGCAAGTGGTGGCTCATACCGTGCAGGTCGACTGATCCGGTCGCAGGTGCAAGTTCTGACCGCCCATTGGCTCGTCATGAGCTCACCTCTAAGTTAATGACTGACTAGTTGACGTTCACGTGCGCGTGGTAATTAGAAAACCGCCTATAACGACGACAGCGCCGACCACTTTGTTTATATTCAGAGATTGTTTTGGGAAGCCCATCAGGCCGAAATAGTCAATGGCTATTGATACAACCAATTGTCCTACCAGTACCGCCATGATGAAGTTGAGCGCACCCAGTCGGGGCGCCATTAACAAGGCGACGGTAATATAAAATACGCCGGCGACTCCGCCCATCCAGATCCACCAGGGGCCCTCTTGGATGGCTGCAAGATTGGGACGCGGGGCTTTCGTCACAATAATGATGAGAATAAGAACCGCCAGGCTGACCAATAATGAAACTGCGGTCGCCCACAAAGGGTGGCCCAGCAGATTACCCAGTTTGGCGTTAGTCCCGGCTTGCAGGGGAACGGCGAAGCCGGCGAATAAACTGAGCAGGATGAAAGGCAGTAAGGTCATGACGTCTACGTTCCGATTTTTTTAAAGTTTTACGGTGGTTGGTTTGACGGCGCCAATTCTTTGTTCTGATGGCGCGTATTCGCCACACTGATCGGGCAATTAGCTATTAGTGAGCAAGCAATCAAGCGTGCGCGATCTTGAGTGGCGGGTTTACAATCGCGGCTCAAGATCAGGAGTATCGCTGTGCTGACTCATCTCGATTCCCAAGGCCGCGCCCATATGGTCGACGTCACCGACAAGTCCGTGACGTTCCGTGAGGCGGTGGCCGAAGCGCGGGTGCGCATGTTGCCCGAAACCCTGCAAATGATTGTCGACGGCGCCCACCCCAAGGGTGACGTGTTTGCCGTGGCTCGCATTGCCGGGATCCAGGCCGCGAAAAAAACCAGTGACCTGATCCCCTTGTGTCATCCGCTGATGTTGACGGGCGTCAAGGTCGAACTCAGTGCCGAGGGCGCAGACTCTGTGCATATCGTCGCGCGCTGCAAGCTCTCCGGGCAGACCGGTGTGGAGATGGAAGCATTGACCGCTGCCAGTGTCGCGGCGCTGACCATCTACGACATGTGCAAGGCGGTGGATCGCGGCATGACCATCGAAACCATCCGCCTGCTGGAGAAACTCGGCGGTAAAAGTGGGCATTTCAAGGTGCAGGAGCAATGAGTATCAACGTACTGTTTTTTGCGCGCTACGCCGAAGCGGTGGGCTTTGATTCGCTGGAAATGGAAGGCGACTTCGCAACTGTCGACGCGGTGCGCCTGGCATTGGCCACTGATCCGGAGTTCGCAGTGCTCAACGAAGCGAGCCTGATGTGCGCGCGCAACGAGGAGCTGTGCAGCCTCGATGAACCGGTGCAGGCCGGCGATGAAGTGGCGTTTTTCCCGCCCGTGACCGGAGGCTGAACATGGCCATCCGTGTGCAGGTCGAGGCGTTTGACCCCGGCGCCGAAGTCAACGCGATGCACGCGGCCAATGTGGGCGTGGGCGCGGTGGTGAGTTTTGTCGGCTATGTGCGCGACTTCAATGACGGTCGCGATGTGTCAGGGATGTTCCTTGAACACTACCCCGGCATGACCGAAAAGGCCCTGGCCAAGATCGCCGTGGAAGCCGAGCAGCGCTGGCCGTTGCTCAAGCTGGAGGTGCTGCACCGCGTCGGCGCGCTGGAGCCGGGCGAACCGATCGTGTTTGTCGCGGCTGCCAGCGCCCATCGTCAGGCGGCGTTCGATGCCTGTGCGTTTGTGATGGACTATTTGAAGACGCGGGCGCCGTTCTGGAAGAAGGAAAATACCAGCGAGGGGCCGCGTTGGGTTGAGGGGCGCGACAGCGACCACGCTGCTGCTGATCGCTGGAAATAGCACCGCCCCTCCCACATTTTTACCGCATTCAGGCCTTAAGGGCGTTTGCGTTCTACGGCCCGCAACAGATGCGTCGGCGGCGTTTCGCAGCTGATCTTGCGCCCCAGCAGCGTCTCGATCGAGGGCAACTGGTACGAGTCATCTTCCCCGGCAAAGCTGATCGATACACCCGCGGCGCCCGCACGACCGGTACGGCCAATGCGGTGCACGTAGTCGTCCGGTACTTCCGGCAGGGTGAAGTTGATCACGTGGCTGATGCCGTCGATGTGAATCCCGCGCCCGGCCACGTCGGTGGCCACCAGCACGCGAATCTTGCCTTCGCGAAAGCCTTCCAGGGTCTTGATGCGCTTGTGCTGCGGCACATCGCCCGACAATTGCGCGGCATTGACGCCATCGCGCACCAGGCGCTCTTCGATGCGGCGCACTTCGTCCTTGCGGTTGGCGAACACCATCACGCGTTCCCAGCCGTTGTCGTTGATCAGGTTGTAAAGCAGCTTGTACTTGTCCGCGCCGGCCACCGCATAGATGTGCTGTTCGACGTTTTCACTGGCGACGTTCAGCGCTTCGATCTCGACGATGGACGGGTCGGTGGTCCACTGCTTGGCGAGGTTCATCACGTCTTCGGTGAAGGTTGCGGAGAACAGCAGGGTCTGGCGCTCGGCCTTCGGCGGAGTCTGGCGAATGATCTGGCGTACCTGTGGGATAAAGCCCATGTCGAGCATGCGGTCGGCTTCGTCCAGTACCATCACTTCGACCATGTCCAGATGCACGTCGCCGCGTTGGTTGAAGTCCAGCAGGCGGCCCGGGGTCGCCACCAGGATGTCGCAGTGACGGGCTTCGAGGTGCTTGAGCTGCTTGTCGAAATCCATGCCACCGACGAACGTCATCACGTTGAGGCCGGTGTACTTGGTCAGGTCGGCGGCGTCCTTGGCGATCTGCACCACCAGCTCCCGGGTCGGGGCGATAATCAGCGCGCGCGGTTCACCCATGTAGCGTTCTTTGGGTGGCGGCGTCTGCAACAGCTGGGTGATGATCGAGATCAGGAACGCGGCGGTCTTGCCCGTGCCGGTCTGGGCGCGGCCGATGGCGTCTTTGCCGGCCAGGGTGAAACCCAGCACCTGCGCCTGGATCGGCGTGCAGTAAGGGAACCCCAGGTCCTGAATGGCGTGCATCAGTTCCGGGGCCAGCTTGAAATCATGGAAGCGGGTCTTGCCTTCCTGGGGCTCGACGACGAAGTCTTCGAGTTTCCACGGGATAACGACGGGTTTCGGTGCTCGTTCGCGGCGCGGCTTGGGCGCGGGTGCGGCTTGAACCTCGGCAGGTGTCGCCGGCTCGGGTGACGTCACTGGCAGTGTCGTCGGCTGGGCGACAGCTGCGGTCCGGCCTGGCTGTTGACCGTCAGTGCGGTTGCCGGACGCGGGAGTGGGAGCACTGGAATCAGGCGCGAGCGGCTCAGCTTCGTGTTTGCCGAACATCTTCTTGAGTGCTTTGAGCACGGTGATCTCATTAATTGGTTAAGGAATGTACGCCGGCCAGTGTAATGCAAGAATCGGGCGCGGCGTAGTGCGTCTGTCATACAGCTACATAAACGCGGGTTTCAGCGCAGGCGCTCGGCCAACCAGGTGCCGATATCGCGTATCTCCTCGGGTAACACTTCGTGGCCCATTGGGTATTCCTGCCATGTCACGGTGACACCACGGCTCTTCAAATGCTCGTAGGCCGTGCGGCCCATGGCGTTCTGCACCACATCGTCGTACTGGCCGTGCAGGCACAGCGTTGGAATGCGCTGCTGGCTGGCCGATAAGTCCAGCTCATTATCGAAGGTGGGCGCGTAGGTGGAGAGGGCAATGACGCCACCCAATGGACCTTCCCAATTCATAAACGCAGTGTGGAAGACCACGGCGCCGCCCTGGGAAAACCCCGCGAGAAAAATTCGCGAAGCGTCTATTCCGGTTCTCTTCTGGGTCTCGATCAAATCCGTAAGGGTCTTGGCCGACACTTCCAGCTCTTCCAGGCTGATCGAACGTGCCGGGCTCATGGCCTTGATGTCGTACCAACTCGGCATCTCGTAACCGCCATTGATGGTTACCGGACGGGTCGGTGCCTGGGGCAAAACGAAGCGGGTGCTCAGCAGGGTTTCCTGCAGGGCCTCGGCCACCGGCAGGAAATCGTAGCGATCGGCACCCAGGCCATGCAGCCAGATGACGCAGGCGTCTGCGGGCTTGGCGGGCTGAAGAATCAAGGGTTCGGTCATGTCTGCTCCATAAATGTGCGTGCGCTCCGATTAAGTGCGACGGAACGGTGCGTGCGGTGTTGATCTGTTACGAGAATGTCGCAAGGTTGAATCTTTTCCTCTTGACCTTAGGCTGAATCGACTCGGCCGCCACTCTGGTACGGGCCTTGCTATGTGTTGGTCGATGTCAGAACTATCCACAGACGGTAACACTATCAGTGACTGTCGTTTGTGGGATAGCCGCTGGAATTATTGCGACAGCCTCATGCCGCTTGACCCTAAAAAAAGCCAACACGGGTCAATATCGCCTCATAAGGGTGCGCTGAGGTTCGAGCTCCGACACAACAAGAGCAAAACTGGAGGTTTGAATGAAGGTATTGAAATCCACCCTGGCCATCGTTTGCGCGGCTGCTGTACTGGGTGTCAGTGGTTTCGCCCAAGCCGGCGCCACCCTGGACGCCGTGCAGAAGAAAGGCTTTGTGCAATGTGGCGTGAGTGACGGCCTGCCGGGTTTCTCGGTACCGGATGCCAGCGGCAAGATCCTGGGGATCGACGCTGACGTATGCCGCGCTGTCGCCGCTGCCGTGTTCGGCGACGCGACCAAGGTCAAGTTCAGCCAGTTGAACGCCAAGGAGCGTTTCACCGCGCTTCAGTCGGGCGAAGTCGACATCCTGTCCCGTAACACCACCATGACCAGCTCCCGCGACGCCGGCATGGGCTTGAAATTCCCGGGCTTCATTACCTACTACGACGGCATCGGTTTCCTGGTTAACAACAAGCTGGGCGTGAAAAGTGCCAAGGAACTGGACGGCGCTACTATCTGCATCCAGGCCGGCACCACCACCGAGCTGAACGTTTCCGACTACTTCCGTGGCAACGGTCTGAAATACACCCCGATCACCTTCGACACCTCCGACGAAAGCGCCAAGTCGCTGGAATCCGGTCGTTGCGACGTGCTGACCTCCGACAAGTCCCAGCTGTTCGCCCAGCGCAGCAAGCTGGCTTCGCCGAAGGACTACGTGGTACTGCCGGAAACCATTTCCAAGGAGCCCCTGGGCCCGGTCGTGCGTAATGGCGACGACGAGTGGCTGGCTATCGTGCGCTGGGTAGGCTACGCCATGCTCAACGCTGAAGAAGCGGGTATCACCTCGAAAAACGTTGAAGCTGAAGCCAAGTCCACCAAGAACCCGGACGTTGCACGTCTGCTCGGTGCCGACGGCGAATACGGCAAAGACCTGAAAGTGAAGAAAGACTGGGTCGTACAGATCGTCAAGCAAGTGGGTAACTACGGCGAAGTGTTCGAGCGCAACCTCGGCAAGAGCACTCCGCTGGAAATCGACCGTGGCCTGAACGCGCTGTGGAACAACGGCGGCATTCAATACGCACCGCCTGTGCGCTGATCGCTGATGGTTCTGTCACCCGGTGGGCCAACCGCCGGGTGATGTTCTGTTCCATTCTTTCCGGGGCACTTCATGCAAAATCAAATCGGCGCACCAAAGCAGAAGCTCAGCTTCAGCGATCCCAAAGTGCGTGCGTGGCTCTTCCAGATCATCACGATTGTGGCGGTGGTCTCGCTGGGCTGGTACCTCTTCAACAATACCCAGACCAACCTTCAACACCGGGGCATCACCTCGGGTTTCGACTTTCTCGAGCGCAGTGCCGGCTTCGGCATCGCGCAGCACTTGATCGACTACACCGAATCGGACAGCTACGCCCGCGTCTTCGTGATCGGCCTGCTCAATACCTTGCTGGTGACCTTTATCGGCGTGATCCTGGCAACGCTGCTCGGCTTTATCGTCGGCGTGGCGCGGCTGTCGCCGAACTGGATGATCAACAAGCTGGCGACGGTGTATGTGGAAGTGTTCCGCAACATTCCGCCGCTGCTGCAGATCCTGTTCTGGTATTTCGCGGTGTTCCTGACCATGCCGGGGCCGCGCAACAGCCATAACTTCGGCGATACCTTCTTTGTCAGCAGCCGTGGCCTGAACATGCCGGCGGCGATGGCCGCTGATGGGTTCTGGCCGTTCGTGGCAAGCATCGTGGTTGCCATTGTGGCGATCGTGCTGATGACACGTTGGGCCAACAAACGCTTTGAAGCCACCGGCGTTCCGTTCCATAAATTCTGGGCGGGCCTGGCGCTGTTCATCGTGATCCCGGCACTGTGCGCGTTGATCTTCGGCGTGCCGCTGCACTGGGAAATGCCCAAACTGCAAGGCTTCAACTTTGTCGGCGGCTGGGTGCTTATCCCTGAACTGCTGGCACTGACCCTGGCCCTGACGGTATACACCGCTGCGTTCATCGCTGAAATCGTGCGTTCGGGCATCAAGTCCGTCAGCCACGGCCAGACCGAAGCGGCCCGTTCCCTGGGCCTGCGCAACGGTCCGACGCTGCGCAAGGTCATCATTCCGCAAGCCCTGCGGGTGATCATTCCGCCGCTGACCAGCCAATACCTGAACCTGGCGAAAAACTCGTCGTTGGCCGCCGGTATCGGTTACCCGGAAATGGTTTCGCTGTTTGCCGGCACGGTGCTCAACCAGACCGGCCAGGCCATCGAAGTCATTGCCATCACCATGAGCGTGTACCTGGCGATCAGCATCAGCATTTCCCTGCTGATGAACTGGTACAACAAGCGCATTGCGCTGATCGAGCGGTGAGGAAACGCACATGAGTTCTCATACTTTCAAACCGGATATGCCGCCGCCGAGCAAAGTCTTCGGCCCGGTGGCATGGATGCGCGCCAACCTGTTTTCCAGTTGGCTCAATACCCTGCTGACCTTGCTGTCGATCTACCTGGTGTACCTGGTGGTGCCGCCGATCCTGCATTGGGCCATCCTGGATGCCAACTGGGTGGGCACGACGCGCGCCGATTGCACTAAAGAGGGCGCTTGCTGGGTGTTTATCCAACAGCGCTTCGGGCAGTTCATGTACGGCTACTACCCCGGTGACCTGCGCTGGCGCGTGGACCTCACCGTGTGGCTGGCGATTGTCGGCGTGGCGCCGTTGTTCATCTCGCGCTTTGCGCACAAAGCGATCTACGGCCTGAGCTTCCTGGTGCTGTACCCGATCGTTGCCTACTTCCTGCTGCACGGTGGCGTGTTCGGCCTGGCCAACGTGGCGACCAGCCAATGGGGCGG
Organism: Pseudomonas sp. FP597; assembly: GCF_030687435.1. Taxonomy (NCBI): domain Bacteria; kingdom Pseudomonadati; phylum Pseudomonadota; class Gammaproteobacteria; order Pseudomonadales; family Pseudomonadaceae; genus Pseudomonas; species Pseudomonas sp. FP597. Next base: position 1,242,795 of record NZ_CP117432.1, read on the forward strand.
CCTGATGCTGACCCTGGTGATCGCCACCGTCGGCATCGCCGGCGCCTTGCCGTTGGGCATCGTGCTGGCATTGGGACGGCGTTCGAACATGCCGGCGATTCGTGTGGTCTGTGTGACCTTCATCGAATTCTGGCGCGGCGTGCCGTTGATCACGGTGCTGTTCATGTCCTCGGTGATGCTGCCGCTGTTCCTGCCTGAAGGCATGAACTTCGACAAGCTGCTGCGGGCGCTGATCGGCGTGATCCTGTTCCAGTCGGCCTACGTGGCCGAAGTGGTGCGCGGCGGGTTGCAGGCGATTCCCAAAGGTCAGTACGAAGCGGCTGCGGCAATGGGCCTGGGCTACTGGCGCAGCATGGGCCTGGTGATTCTGCCGCAAGCCCTGAAGCTGGTAATCCCGGGCATCGTCAACACCTTCATTGCGCTGTTCAAGGACACCAGCCTTGTGATCATCATCGGCCTGTTCGACCTGCTCAACAGCGTCAAGCAAGCCGCCGCCGATCCTAAATGGCTGGGCATGGCCACCGAAGGCTACGTGTTCGCCGCCCTGGTGTTCTGGATTTTCTGTTTTGGTATGTCGCGCTATTCCATGCATCTGGAACGCAAGCTCGACACAGGCCACAAGCGTTAGGAGTTCTTTTTATGAGCGAAGCAATCAAACAGCCTGTGAGCCCTGAAGGCATTATCCAGATGCAGGGCGTCAACAAGTGGTACGGCCAGTTCCACGTGTTGAAAGACATCAACCTCAACGTCAAGCAGGGCGAGCGTATCGTGCTGTGCGGCCCGTCGGGTTCGGGCAAGTCCACCACCATCCGCTGCCTCAACCGCCTGGAAGAGCACCAGCAGGGCCGCATCGTGGTCGATGGCGTGGAGCTGACCAACGACCTCAAGCAGATCGAAGCGATCCGCCGTGAAGTCGGCATGGTGTTCCAGCACTTCAACCTGTTCCCGCACCTGACCATCCTGCAGAACTGCACGCTGGCGCCGATGTGGGTGCGCAAGATGCCCAAGCGCAAGGCCGAGGAAATCGCCATGCATTATCTTGAGCGCGTGCGCATTCCGGAGCAGGCCCACAAGTTTCCGGGGCAACTGTCCGGCGGCCAGCAACAGCGCGTGGCGATTGCCCGTGCCTTGTGCATGAAGCCGAAAATCATGCTGTTTGACGAACCGACTTCGGCGCTGGACCCGGAAATGGTCAAGGAAGTACTCGACACCATGATCGGCCTGGCCGAAGACGGCATGACCATGTTGTGCGTGACCCACGAAATGGGCTTCGCGCGCACCGTGGCCAACCGCGTGATCTTCATGGACAAGGGCGAAATCGTCGAGCAGGCGGCGCCGAATGACTTCTTCGACAATCCGCAGAATGATCGGACCAAGTTGTTCTTGAGCCAGATTTTGCATTGATCGATGGATGATGTTTGAAAATAAACCCGGCCTTGGCGCCGGGTTTATTTTTGCGTGCGCCAGGCATGGCGCGTTGCGCGTAAGCGCAACCAGCTTGGCTGTGGTGGCCACGCTGGTGACTTGGAGGTGAAAGTCCTCTACACACCCGGCAAGGGGAAGTGTTAGCCAGAGGCAAGGGTGTCGCGGGTGACTGCGAATCTGAAGGAAGCCCGAGGCAAAATGCTGGCCTGACGAACAGGAAGCGGATAGAGGCGGCGTAGCGGGGTAAGACGGCGCAAATCGTTAAAGCCCAATACTTGCACGGAACGCTACGACGTAGATCCGACAGGCATAAGCAGGAAGGTCGCGCGAATTACCCTGGGAGATCTGTAGGTTTGCCACTGTGCTACCGGGCGTCGAGAGGCGACGGGATGAACCTGCAGAAGTCAGCCGAGGCCGTAGTAAGTGACGAATAACCACGTCATCAAGGGCTGAACAGGTTATGCCGCCGGTAGGCGTCAGAGTCTCGTTGAATACCGAAATGCAGAAATTTCTCCCAGAGAAAACTGTTACTCCGAGTTCCGGACAGTATCCGAGGATGACGGCTGACAGCGCAGAGGTATCGGCGGCGTCTGTGGCGCGGACGAAAGCGGAGCCGGACACGCTGATGGCGCGGGTGCTCGCACCCGTCAACCTCAAGCGTGCGTATCACCGTGTGGTCAGCAACAAGGGCGCGCCGGGTGCCGATGGCATGACGGTCGAGCAATTGGCGGACTACACGAATCAGTATTGGCCGATCCTCAAGGCTCGGTTGCTGGCCGGTGAGTATCACCCGCAAGGTGTACGCGCCGTTGAAATCCCCAAGCCCAAGGGAGGAACGCGACAGCTGGGCATTCCCAGTGTAGTGGACCGCCTGATCCAGCAGGCTTTGCTGCAACAGCTCACACCGATCTTCGACCCTCTGTTCTCGGATTACAGCTACGGCTTTCGTCCGGGCAGAAGCGCTCACCAAGCTATCGAAACAGCTCGCGCCCATGTGGCGGCGGGGAACCGCTGGTGCGTGGAGCTTGATCTTGAGAAGTTCTTTGATCGAGTCAACCACGATGTATTGATGGCCTGCATCGAACGTCAAGTCGAAGACAAGCGAGTGCTCAGGCTGATCCGTCGCTACCTCGAGGCTGGAGTCATGTCGGGTGGGATCGCCAGCCGACGGCAGGAGGGGACGCCGCAAGGCGGTCCGCTCTCGCCGTTGTTGTCGAATATCCTGCTCAACGAACTCGACCGTGAACTGGAACGACGGGGCCACCGCTTTGTACGCTATGCCGACGACGCGAACATTTATGTGCGTAGTCGTCGCGCAGGCGAGCGTGTGCTGGCCGGGGTTGAACGCTTCCTGAATCAACACCTGAAATTGACGTTGAATCAGGAAAAGAGCCGTGTGGCACGGCCCTGGGCTGTGACTACTTGGGTTATGGGATGAGCTGGCACCAACAGCCGAGACTAAGAGTGGCGACGATGAGCCTGGATCGCCTACGCGATCGGCTCAGAGCACTGCTGCGTAAAGCCCGGGGCCACAAGATGGCTAACGTCATTGAGCGGATCAACCCGGTGCTGCGTGGTTGGGCGGGTTACTTCAAGCTCAGCCAGAGCAGGAAACCACTCGAAGAATTGGACGGTTGGGTAAGACGTAAGCTTCGATGTGTCGTCTGGCGTCAATGGAAGCGGCCCTCTACGAGGGCGCGCAACCTGATGCGCCTGGGGATCCATGAAGGACGTGCTTGCACATCAGCGTTCAATGGCAGAGGTCCTTGGTGGAACTCGGGAGCGTCACATATGAATCAGGCGCTGCCGAAGAAACTGTGGAACCAGCTCGGACTGGTCTCGATACTCGATACGATCAACGGCTTATCCGCATGACCTGAACCGCCGTATACGGAACCGTACGTACGGTGGTGTGAGAGGACGGCGGATGTAAATCCGCCTCCTACTCGATCTGCTCAAGAGGCCTTGAGTGCCTCGGGTTCGGTGTTTACGGTATGAGTGAATCCACGCATGTCAGCTCCTTCGGCCAATACCTTGGCGTCGGCGAGTAAATGCGGATATCTATCCAGCAGCCGCATTAACAGTACCAATGGTTTGGGAGGGAGAAGCTCACCGCGCTCATAGCGTGAAAAAGCGTTGTGACCGCCTCCGGATAACAGTTGCACGGTTTCTTTTTGCGTAAGGTGCAGCTTGCGACGGATGCGCTTCATCTCAGAGCCGATCATCCTCCTGGCTGCGTGGATGAGTTCATCACCTGCTTTCGCATGGCGCTCTGAGCTATCTGGGTCATACATGCCGTCGCTGCATGCGTGGCATTCCCAGCCAGAAAGATCATCGACGCGACGTTCCATACCTTTGACGCTGAGGGTCTCGCTCCGCCCCTCGAAGCGAGTCATTCCGTCGAGCGATCCGCAGATAAAGCATTGTTGAGTTTTCATGAGTCGCACTCCTTGAAGGAGATCACCGGTGGGATACCGCCTGAGCGATAAGTAACTTTTATGTAAATCTCCATACCGCGTGAACTGATGTGATACACGTCCTGCCAGATTCTATGGTCTGCATAGGTAGTCATTGATTTGTACAACATGCCCGTTTGCAATTGAAAAATGACGTCTTGCATCTCGTGGATATCAAGGCCGAGTTTCCGTCCGGTGTTCCTTGCGGTTGAGGTAAATGCCTTCTCCCCAAGTCGCCTGACATCAGCCTTGATCACCGCCAGATCGTAATGAGGTGTGTACTTTTCCATAAGACACCTGAGTCCAATAATTACCCTCTAAGGGTAATTTTACCAATCGAAAATACTGCTCCTTTGCCTGCCCAAAACCCTAGCGCCTTGCCTTTGTAGGAGTCTCCGAATAGCCTGTAGGAAAATTCATCCTATGATTGGACGAAAGCGCGAAACCCATGACAGACATCGCCCCTTTGATCAAACGCTCGCTGGTCGATCAGGCTCTGGAGCAACTGCGTCTGCGCATCACCCGAGGTATGTGGGCGGTCGGTGAGCGCTTGCCCACCGAACCCGAGTTGTCCGCCGAGTTGGGCATCAGCCGTAACACCGTGCGCGAGGCCCTGCGCGTGTTGGCGTTTTCCGGGCTGATCGAAGTCCGCCAGGGCGATGGCAGTTACCTGCGTTCGATGACCGACCCGTTGGGCGCGATGCGGGCGTTGTCCCATTGCTCCCTGGCGCAGGCGCAGGAAACGCGGCAGATCCTGGAAGTGGAGGCCATCGGGCTCGCGGCGTTGCGTCGCAGCGATGCGGACCTCGTCGCGTTGCGCCAGGCGCTCAAGGCCAGCGCCGTGCTGTATCACGGTGATCTGGAGGCGTATATCAGCGCCGACCTGGTGTTCCACAAGCGCCTGGTGGACGCTGCGCACAACCCGGCGTTGAGCGAGCTGTACCACTATTTTTCCGCCGTTGTCGGTGCCCAGTTGCGCCAGACCCTGACGGTTTCGCCGCGTCGCCAGGCGGTGTTCGACCTGCATATCGAGTTGCTCGATGCGGTGGAACAACAAGACCCGGAACGCGCCAAATCCCTCTGCCGACAGTTGATCCATGAACCGTGAAACCAAACCTGTACAAGAACTCGATGAGCTGTTGATCGATGCCGAAGCCGACGACGATGCCGTGCAACAGGCGCATCCGCCGGTGCTTCGCCCGTGGTTGTTGTTGCTGGGCCTCGTGCTGGTGGCCCTGAACCTGCGTCCGGCGTTGTCGAGCCTGTCGCCGTTGCTCAGTGAAGTGTCCGACAGCCTGGGCTTGTCGGCCGCCAGGGCCGGTTTGCTGACCACCTTGCCGGTGCTGTGCCTGGGGCTGTTTGCGCCCGCCGCACCGAGGCTGGCGCGACGCTTTGGTGCCGAGCGTGTGGTGCTCGGCATCCTGCTCACGCTGGCCACCGGCATCATCCTGCGCAGTGCGTTCGGCGAAGTGGGGCTGTTCGCCGGCAGTCTGATCGCCGGCGCGAGCATCGGCATTATCGGCGTGTTGCTACCGGGCATCGTCAAGCGTGATTTCGCCCGACAGGCCGGTGCCATGACCGGTGTCTACACCATGGCCCTGTGCCTGGGCGCGGCGCTGGCGGCCGGGGCTTCGGTGCCGCTCAGTGATTATTTTGCTGGCAGTTGGGCGCTGGCCCTGGGGTTCTGGACGGTGCCGGCGCTGCTGGCCGCGTTGTTCTGGCTGCCGCAGGTAGGGCACAGGCATGGGGCGCACCGCGTCGCCTATCGTGTGAAGGGGTTATTGCGCGATCCGCTGGCATGGCAGGTGACCGTGTACATGGGCCTGCAATCCTCCCTGTCCTACATCGTGTTCGGTTGGCTGCCGTCGATCCTGATCGGTCGCGGCCTGAGTGCCACCGAAGCAGGGTTGGCGCTGTCCGGCTCGATCATCGTGCAGTTGTTCAGCTCCCTGTCTGCGCCCTGGTTGGCCACGCGCGGTAAAGACCAGCGCCTGGCCATTGTAGTGGTGATGCTGCTGACGCTGGGCGGCCTGTTCGGTTGCCTGTATGCGCCGCTGGACGGCTTGTGGGGTTGGGCGATCCTGCTGGGGCTGGGCCAGGGCGGTACGTTCAGCCTGGCACTGACCTTGATCGTGTTGCGCTCGCGCGACGCGCATGTTGCGGCCAACCTGTCGAGCATGGCCCAGGGCTTCGGTTACACCCTGGCCTCCATGGGGCCGCTGGCGGTCGGTGTGCTGCATGACTGGACCGGCGGCTGGGGCGCTACCGGCTGGGTCTTCGGCGTGATCGGGCTGGGTGCGATTGTCGCCGGTTGCGGTGCCGGACGTGCGTTGTACGTGGGCGTGACCAGCGAGAAGGTCTAGCGCTACAAATACACCACTTCCAATGTGGCGGAGCCGTCCATGGGCGTCTCCACGCTCAGGTCCAGGTTCTGCCGGGCATTGATCACGGCTTCCAGAGTCAATGTGCTGGTCAGGTTCTGGATTGCCGACGGGCCGGCGTTGCTGCCGGCGACCTCCGTGAAACCCAGCAAACTGCGCGAGCCGATGTCGATCGGGTTGCTGTTGGACGTGCGCCAGGCCAGGCCGCCTGTAGTCGACTCGGTGCCGTAGATCACCGGCAGGGCATCGGCCACGGTTTTCCGAGGGTCGAATTTCACCGAGTACACGCCGATCTTGTTGCCTGCGCTGTCCAGGCCCAGCCCGTAGTAGATCTCGCTGTTGACGTGGGCGGTGCCGTCGCGGTTGTCGCGCATGCGCAGGGCATAGCGGCCAGGGGCGTTGCAACTGACGGTCAAGGTCAGCGACTTGAGCGGCAAGCGCGTGCCGGTCGACTGGTTGAGGTCCTGCCGGGAGATCTTGCCGAAGTCGATCAACCCACCGCCGGACAGCACTGGGGTGCAGGCCATGGGGGTGATCAGGCCGCCGACGGTCAGTTCGACGGTGGAAGCGGCCTGGGCCGATGCACTGGCGGCCAGCCAGGCGACGGTCGCCAAAGCGCTCAATAACGTTTTCATGGGTGTGCGCCTACAGGTAGTGGATGGACAGGGTCACGGAACCGTCGATGGGCATTTCTTCTGCCAGGGGCAGGGTGTTGGACGGAGCAATGGTGGGAGCCAGGTGCAGGTCGGCGTTCAGTTGCTGGAGCGGCGCCGGGGTCAATGAATTGGGGCTCAGCGAGAACGAGGAAAGGTAGTAGTGCGACAGCAGGCTGGTCGGCGCCCAGGTATCGGGTGCGGTCGAACCGATGGGATACCTGCCCGCGCCATCGGCCACGATCGAGGCCAGACTCAACGACAGGTGCCCCAGCTTTATGGTGTCGTTGATCAGCCCCAGGCCAAACCTGAAGGCTTGGTCGCCACTGTCGGAATTGGAGCCGAGGCGGTTATCCCTGGGCGCCAGAGCCAGCAAGGTCGTGGCTTCGCAGATGATCGACAGGTGCAGAGTGTGGGTGGGCAGGTGGGTGGGTTGATCGACATTCAGGTCCTTGGCCGCAATCTTGCCCAGGTCATAGATGCCGCCATTGGACAGGCCGGGTTCGCAGGCACTGGGGGTAATCAGCCCGGTCACGCTGAGGTCGACGGTGGAGGCGGCATGGGCCGTCAAGGCAGCGGTCAGCCCTGTGAGGGCCAGCACTGGCGTCAAAAAAGGTTTCACGTGGATGCTCCTATAAATAGTGAATTTCGAGTGTGCCCGAGCCGTCGAGCCGCACCTCGTTGCCCAGGTCCAGCGAATTCAATGGCGCGATTACCGCTTCCAGACTCAGCGTGGCGTTGAGATTCTGGATGGCACTGGGGCCGCCGGTACTGCCGGCAGTGGCGCTCAAACCCAGGTAGCGATTGGCGCTCACTGCGCTGACGCGGGTGCCGGCGCTGCTCCAGGGCAGCCCGCCGGTGGCGGAGTCGGTGGTAAACACCTGGGCGAAGCTGTCGGCGCTGATGCGTGTCGGATCGAACAACAGCCGATAGCGGCCGATCTTCTGTTGGCGAGCGTCCAGGCCCAGCCCGTAAACGCTTGGATCGGCGAGACCGGTGGCCGAGCCTTCGCGGTTGTCTTGCATACGCAGGGCGAACGCGGTCGGCGCGTCGCAGGTCACGCCCAGCGATAACGCGCGTGGGGGCAGGGCGGTGTCCTTGTCGACGTTCAGGTCGCTGACCGACAGCTTGCCCAGCTCCACATGGCCACCGTTGGAGAGCGTGGGCGTGCAGGCCGCCGGGGCAAAGTGCGCCATCAGGCGCAGTTCGCGCGAGCGGCCGGCGACGATGGCGTCGAACAGCCCGGCGGTGTCCCAGGTCACGGCATCACGTACCCGCGCGGCGTCTTCGCTGGCCCAGGCGCTGATGTCGAGCTGCAGCGACAGGCTGCGACCGGTCACGGCCATTCCATTGCGCATGGGCACAACGCCGTGGTCCGGCTGCCAGGCCAACTGGGCGCTGGTGGCGGAGGGCGCTTGCCCGGCGCCGGCAATCAAGCCCAGTTCGACCGCCTGGCCGTCCACTATTGCTTCGCTCACTCGCAGGCCATAACTGCCGCGTTCAGTAAAGCGAAAGCGCTCCGGCCCCGCCCCTGGCCCGCGATAAAACAGGCTCAGGTCGGTGGCTTGCGCGCAGTTGAGCGTCAGGCTCACGCGCCGCTCGCCGAGCAAACGCTCAGGAGCTGGCACCAACGCCACGGCGCGGTTCATCAGGCCGAAGTCCAGTTGTGCCTGGCTGAGGTTGAGCCGGCAGTCTTCGGCGCTCCAGGCAGGGTTGCCCAACAGTAGAAAAACCAGGGGATACAGCGCCTGCTTCAGGCTCATCGCACATGTCCTCATGGCTGTTCGCACCGGGCCGGTGCGGTTTCGAAATACACCTCGGGGTCGGGGTCCTGCGGTAATGCATAGCTCAGGCGGCAACGCGGCTGGCCCGCCGCTTTGATCCACAAGGGACGTGGGTCGAGTACGTCGGGCAGGAACACTTGGCTGCCTTCCTGCACCAGGGTGACGAATTCGCCATCGGCGGTACTGACGCTGGCGCCGCGTGGTATTGGCGCGCCGTTGGCGTCGGTCACCTGTAGCAGGGCACGACGGGTGATGGCGACGCCAAACTGCACCTTATCTACCGCACCCCGTCCGGCGGCGATAACCGCCAGGCCGTTGTGGATGTCGGCATTGCGCGGCAGTGAGCGGGTGTGCACTTCCACCGGACTGCGGCCATAGGCGCTGAGCTGTGGCACCACGGCCTGGCCTTGCCAATCGGTCCATACCGGGCCACTCGGGGTGTTGATCTTGATCCCGGCCATGTCACCCACCGACATCAGCGCAAAGGTGTCGCGCACCGGATATGGCGAGAAGGTCACGCCGTCCCCATGCAGCACGATGCCGCCACGGGCACCGCCCTGGTAACTGGCGCTGCGGTCATCGGCGCGGGTGTAGCTGAAATCCAACTGGCTGTACCACGGCAAGGCCGACACACCGAGCGAGGCTTCGACTTCGCGGTCACGGCTGTCACGTTCCACACCGACGCGGTAGCTCAATTGATCGTTGAACTGCTCGCTCACCCCCACGCCCATGCGGTGTTCGCCGCCCGTGTTGCGTGCCCAGGCCCGGGCACGACGGGTTTCCCCCAGCGGCAGACTGAGGTTGAGGTAAAGGCTGTTGTCGTTCTGTTGGCGGCCACCCACTTGCCACTCGGCGCTGGCCGACACCGATACCCGGCCGAGCTGCGTGCCCCAGGAGGCCAGCGCGCGGCTGCTGCTTTCACCGTTGTACGATGCTGTGCGTGACACCCCGGCACTGAACGCGCCCAGCGCCGGGTGCGCCCAGGAGGCGGTCAGGTTTTGCTGGTCGCGGTAGCGCGAGCGTTGTTGGTCGCGGCCGACGTAGGTCGAGTCTTCCAGGTTGCGGTAACCCTGGGAGCGCCATGAACCGGACGTGCTCATCGACCAGCTGTCGCTCAAGCGCTGGGACCACGACACATCCGTTTGCACCCCGCGATCACGCCCTTCACGGCTGGCCTCGGCACCTTGGGCGGTCAACTGCAACTGGCTGTCCTGCCACGGCAACCAACTCAGGTTCACCCCCGCCGCACGATAGGCATCCGCCATCAGCACGCCGCCGCCCACACTGACTTGCGGGTGCACCGCGCCGCTCCAGCCGGCGCTGACCACCCAGGGTTCCTGGCCGTCGCTGTCGCCGATCTGGCGCACGCGCCCGGCCGCCACCGAGTAGCCCGGTGCCGGCAAACCCAGGCCGAGCATGCCGGCGGGCACGGTGAAGCGGCGTTGTTCGCCGGTGGTTTCCTTGACCGTGACTTCTACGTCGGAGCGGCCGTTGAGGCGGCGCACATCGGTCAGGGCGAAGGGACCGGCCGGCACCACGGTGGAGTGGATCAACGCGCCGTTCTGGCGGACCTCCACCTGGGCCGGGCTGTTGGCGATACCGGTGATCGTCGCCCCCTGGTTCTGATCCTGCAGTGCGGTCTCGGTCAGTACTTGCGCACCGGTGATCTGCGTACCCGCCAGCACCGGGTTGTACAGGCTGATCTGCCCGGCCTGCAGCACCGCCTGGTGCTCGGCGAACGTGCGTTGGGCGTAGGCGTCCAGGTGGGTGGTGCGCGAGCGGCTGTCTTGCCAAGTCTTGACCTGACGGCTGCGCACGATCCAGTCACCGGCATTGAAGCCCACTTCGGTGTTGGCCGAGCCGAAGCGACTGCGGTTGTCGCCCATTTCGTTATAGAGCCCGGTGAGGTCGTAGTTGAGCAGGCCCGCAAAGCCGCCGGTCTGGTAGCCCGAGATGTCCTGTTGTGCGGGGCGCAGCGCGTCGGTGGGTACGATGAGTGCCAGGCCCAGGCCGGCGGGGTCCTGCTCGATGACGGTTTGCGGGTAGCGGTCGATAAAGGGATGGCAGAGCGGGTCGCCTTCGTTATCGGGCACGCTCAGGTTGCCGGCATCCAGCAGGGCGCGGTTGAAACACAGCCCGCCCTGGCGATTGAACTCTACGTCGACGCGGCCACGACGATGGCCGTTGACACTCAGGTTGACGGCGTGCCGGCCGGCCGCGAAGCGCGGGGCTTGCAGCAGCAAATTGGCCAGTTCCGGGTCGATGCCGCGCCGGGACAGGGTCTGTGGATCGAAAGACCCGACACTCGGGTTTTCATTGGCCAGCAGCGCACCGCCAGGCCATGCGCCGCCAACAGCCAGCGCCAGCCCAGCGAGTATCCTGGCGGCTTGGCGCGGTGAAACGTCGGGCACTGTTCTGCCGTCGCGGTCAGTGGTTGCTGTGCTCACAAGGTTGTACTCAACTGTCGGTGGCCTGCCCACTCTGCGGTGGCGTCAGGCCGTTGGGTGGCGTTGGCAGGCCACCTTATTTCTAGAGGGCGATCGGTGCTTCGTAGGGCGCCACGGCAAAGCCGTACACCGTGGCCGGCTGCAGTTGCACGCGGCTCGCCGCGGCGCCGCTGGTCGTGACCGTCAGGGTTTCCCCAGGCAGTACATAGGTGCGCGGCAGCAGCGCCGAACCGCCGCCGGGCAGCAGTCGCAGTTCCTGGGCCAGGCGCACCACATAGGGGCTCGGGTTGTGCACGCTCAACTGGTCGTTGTTCAAACGCCACTCCAGTCCGGTCCAGGGCGTGCGGTTGGGCGCCAGGCCTTTGGGATGCACGATCACCGGCAGGTTCTGGCGTACTGTCACCCCCACTCGCGCATGCCCGGCCTCGGCCGCCGCACGGCCCTGGGGCATGCCTTCGAAAATCACCCGTTTGAGGCGTTGAGTGGTCAGGGGCTCGGGCGATTGCAGGATGAAGCGGATCAGTTGGCTCTTGGCCGGTTCGACCCTGGCCAGCGGCGGGGTGACGAACAGCAGCGGTGCCGGGTCTTCGGGAATGTCTTCAAGGGTTACGTGCAACAGCGCCAGCTTGTCGTCGGTGTTGGTCACCGTGACCGAGGCTTCGCCGTCCGCCTCGTTGACGATCACCACCGAGGTGTCCGGCACCATGCCGTCGGCCAGTACCCATGTGGGGACGCCGAATGCCAGGGCAAGCGCGCCGAGGTACACACCGGCGTGGCGCACCCAGGTGAAGGCGCAATTGAAAAAGGGCAGGGGAGGCATGGTTACAGGTACCTCAGGTCGAGCACGATGGAGCCGTCCAATGGCACTTCCTGCTTGAGGGTCAGGTAGGCGGCCGCATTGATGGAGGTGTTGATCTGCAAGGTGGCGGTCAGCAGGCGATGGGGCTCCGGCACCAGGGTGCCGAGGTGGGCGAACCCCATGTAGTTGTCGGGGTAGGCGTTGGATTCCGGGAACCAGGTCAGGCCCTCGTTGCTGGAAGCCAGCACCAGCACGCGCTTGCCGTCGCCCATTGCATCGCGAAAGGCGAGAGACACGGTGCCAAGCCGTTCGCTCGGCGCGTGAATATTGTGGCCCAGTCCGTAATAGAAACCGGGTCCCAATGAGGAGTCGGCGCGATTGTCCAGGCCCACCAACACAAACAGCACCGGTTCGTTACAGCTCACGTTCAAGTCCAGGGACTGAGTCGGCAAGGCGCTGTATTCGTACTGGTTGAGGCTGCTGGCCGGCACCTTTCCGTGGTCGACAATGCCGTTGGCCGACAGCGTCGTCGTGCAGGCGCTGGGGGTGATCAGGCCGGTGACGTTCAGCTCGGTGCTGGAGGTTGCCAGCGCCAGCGACTGGGCGCCGAGCAGGTAAAACAGGGCAAGAAGGCGTGAAGAGTAGTGCTTCATGGGGAAGGTTTACCGGTTGCCTGGTTTATCGTTTGCGTACGGGACGAGGGCAGGCGTGAAGGCCTGCCGTTGTTCGAGTCAGGGTGTTACAGATAACGCACGGTGATGGTTGCCGAACCGTCGATGGCGACTTCGTTGGTGAGGGTCAATCCGCTGGCCGGGGCGATTGCCGAGGAGATGCTCAGGTCCGAGGTCCACACCTGCACCGGGATCGGCGCATCAACGCCCGTTGCGGCGGGCGCAAGGAGTTCGACGGGCGTCAGGTAGCGGCTGTTGACCCAGCTAACACCGCCATCGATGGAACTGATGGTCCTGACCGGCACACCATCGGCGATTGGGTTTAACACTCGCAGCGACATGAGGCCGAGCTTTTCCGTATCGTTGATCAGGCCGAGTCCGAAGTCGTACTCGTCGTCACCGTGGTTCGAGCCGGCGCGGTTGTCGTCGGCGTCCAGCGCTATCAACGTGGCTGCGTCACAGGTGACGGTGAGTTGCAGGGTTTGCCGGTCGAGCCAGGTCTCTTTGTCGACATTGAGGTCCTTGGCCGAAATTTTGCCGTAGTCCACCGAGCCGCCGTTGGACAGGGTGGGCGTGCAGGCGCTTGGGGTGATCAGGCCTTTGACGGTCAGGTCGACACTGGACGCGGCAAAGGCGCTGCTGCTGCCGGCAAACAGCAGGGCGGCGGTCAGGGTTTTGAAGGCAATGTTCATCGTGGAACTCCGGGAATAGCGATTAGGGGAAAACGGTTACCGGTACTTGAGTTGCAACGTGACCTGGCCGTCGATGGGCACTTCATCGAGCAGGGTCAGGTCCGTGGCGGGCACGATCATGGTGAATGCCCGCAGGCGAGCGTTCAGGGTTTGCACGGCCATTGGCGTGTACGGGCCGCCGGGGGCGGAGAACGACGTCAAGGCGGCGTGCCCGAGATACGCCGAGGGGCTCCAGTGGGCCCCACCGTCGCGTGACAGAATGGTTTGCACCGGTACGCTGTCGGCCACCGGGTCGAACAACCCGAAGGCCACACTGCCGAGTTTCTGGTCATCGTTGACGATGCCCAGGCCGTGATGCGCCGGGTTGATCGCCGAGCTGCCGGCGCGGTTGTCGATGGTGTTCAGGGTGAAAAACGTCGCCCCCTCACAAACCACTTGCAGGGTCATTTCGCCGGCTTGCAGGCTGGTGGGTTTGTCCGGATGCAGGTCCTTGGCGGTCAGTTTGCCGTGGTCGACCACGCCGCCATCGGACAGGTTGGGCGTGCAGGAAGCTGGGGTAATGGTTCCGTGGACGCTCAAGTTGGTATTGCTGGCGGCGACGGCGCCGGATGCGCAGGCCGCCAACACAATGGCGAGGGCGGCCGGGGTGGTTCTGTCCATGGGCACAAGTCCTTGTGGGTAAGCGTTCTGGCCCTGCGCTAAGACAGGGATGTGTCAGCCCCGGCGCGCCGTCCCGAGGCTGAGCGACGGCAACTGTAGCGACGGCCCTGTCGTGTGTGAATGCAACTATTACGATAGTGAGCTGCGATGCCGCTGAGCGCCGGAAAAGACACCCTTGCGTGTAAGAGAAACGGTATTGTCGTAGTTGTTGTATCGCCCTGAATCATTCATTCGGATACTTTTCTTGGCTCTTTAACAGTCTCGATTCATTTAATTGAATGGAGGTGCAGGCCCTTGCGCGAAAAAATCGAGTGAGGTCGACCGTCCGGTCGGCAACCGTCGGCTCCCTCGTGGGCCTGCGCGCTGATCTTTTTGCGCGAGGTAGCTATGCAGGACCCCACTGCTGGCTGTAGTCCACACAGTCCATCGCCAATACCGCCGCATTGGCGGACCCTGCGGGTATTACTGGCCGATGATCACCGCGCCTATCGGCTGTTGATCGGTTCATTTTTGTGTTCGCTGGGGCTGGCCCATGAAACGGTTGGGGATGGCCAGGCGGCGCTGGAAACCTTGGCGGCGCGTCCGTTCGATCTGCTGATCAGTGATTGCCGCATGCCGGTGATGGACGGTTATGCCCTGACCCTTGAACTGCGTCGCCGTGAAGGTTTGGCCGGCACCGCGCGGCTGCCGGTGATCGCCTTGACCGGATGCCTGGGCGCGGAGCAGATCCAGCGTTGCGTGGCGTGCGGCATGGACGACTGGATGCTCAAGCCCATCACCCTTGAACGATTGCGCGAGGTGTTGCTGTATTGGCTGCCCAACCCCGACGTGCGTCCGCACCGGCCAAGACGCCCGGTGGATTTGGCACGCTTGCATGGCAAGCTCCCAACCCGTGCCAGCCTGATCGCGACCTTCGGCTTCTGGGAGGTGGTGGAACCCTTGTTGTTTTGTTTGATGCAGGAGGCTCACGAAGACCTGGTGGTTTTGAAACAGGCGCTCAACGACGCAGATACCGTCATCACCACCCAGCGTTTGCATCGGCTGGTGGGGGGCTTGGCGTTTCTGGGCGATACGGGCCTGGAACAACGCGCCATGCTCCTGATCGAGCGTGTGCAGCGCACTGGCGTGGCAGCCAACACGTCGCTGCTAAAGCGGTTTGAAAGGGACATCGAAGGTTATCTGTCGTACTTGGCCAATCTCTAATGTCCTACATAGAGATGAAGGAATTCCTCCCTTTGATATGTAGGATGTTTCTGTATGACTGTTCCTTTTATTTTGTAGGTCTAAGTTGAGCGCACGTAAATACGGGGTGTGGGAAAAAACTGTGCAAGATCACTGGTTGTTGTCCAGGGTTTGCCGGGTTATTTTCTGAAACTCAAATTGCCATCATGGAAAATACAATGCTTCGGATAATTATTGCCGACGATCACCCCATTGTTCGTGTTGGGCAGAAAGTGGTAGTCGAGGCCGGTGGTATGTACAAAGTCGTTGGCGAGGCCAACGGCCCTGACCAGTTACTGGCGTTGGTGGCGAGCACGCCGTGTGATGTGATCGTCACGGACTTCGCCATGCCCGGCGACCAGCAAGCGGATGGGTATGGTTTGTTGGGCTTGTTGCAGCGTCAATACCCGACATTGCCGGTGATTCTGGTGACGATGTTCGCCAATGTCGCCACGCTGCGTTCGGCGTTCGCCCATGGCGCGCGGGCGATCGTCGCCAAAAGCGCCTCGGCGCGGGAGTTGCCCTTGGCGTTGAGGGCCGTGGTCAGCGGACGCACCTTTGTCAGTGAGTCATTGCGTGTACAGATGGAACTGGCCGGCACTTCAAAAAGCGATGCGTCGCCGCAACTGTCGGGCAAGGAGCGCGAGGTGGTGCGCATGTTGGCCAGCGGTATGACCGTCAGCCAGATCGCCGCCCAGGTCAATCGCAGTATCTCGACCATCAGCAAGCAGAAAAGTACCGCCATGCACCGATTGTGTATTTCCACGGATGTGGATTTGTTTGCCTATGCGCGCGAGGCCGGAATGGTGCCTTAGCAAGTTGTAGTTTAATACCGCTAACTGGATAGACGGATTCGTATTAGTTGTATGGGGTGTGTGCCGTTGATCCTTTAGTTTAATGCCGTCCTCTTGCCGTAATGGGTAGGAAGTTGACATCCCTGGTCTATTAGATGAGTCGAATTGATAAGTTGCCGACATTCCTGTGTTGGCACTGTTAACATTCGACCGCAAGCGAGCATTCCCATGCAACAGTCTCATGTACTTACCGCCGCCGCATTATTGCTGGCGGGCGTCTCCAATGTATTTGCCGCCTCCAGTGTGGACTTGAGCGTTACCGGCACTCTTACTCCATCGGCCTGTACGCCTGCGTTGTCCAATGGCGGTGTGGTGGATCACGGCAAGATATCGGTCCAGGACCTCGACAGGCTGACTACACAACTGCCGGACGCCACGTTGACGTTGACCATCAATTGCGACGCGACGGCGCTGATTGCCATCAAGGCGATGGATAATCGCTCTGGGACCGCTGCGCCGGATTGGACTGGGCCGTCGCCTGTTTCATATTTCGGGCTGGGGTTGGCGTCTGGCGGCGAGAAAATCGGCGGGTATAGGCTTGGCACAAGTAACGCGACAGCCGACGGCGTTGCGCGCGCCGTGATCGAGTCTACGGATGGCCAGACCTGGTTCGAAACCTGGAGTTCAAGCTGGCAGCCGAACTGGATGCGCACGGTGAACGGGGGAAGCACCCAACTGCCGGCGCCACTGCCGTTGCAGGCCTTCAAGGCTGATCTGTTGATTTCCACATATATTGCTCCGAAAAGCTTTTTGCCTATTACCGAAGACATCCGGATCGACGGCAGCGCCACCCTGGACATCGTCTACCTGTAAGGCGCAACGCCCGCGCTATTTTTGTCATGAATGCCCATGGCCTTCACAGCCTGCACCGACTATCGTGCAGGCCTGACAAAAATGTTTACGGAACCTGCCCCATGAGTGATGCCCACAGCGCCCTGATCACCCGCTTCTACGAGGCGTTCCAACGCCTGGATGCCGAGGCCATGGCGGCCTGCTACACCGACGATGTGCTGTTCAGCGACCCGGCCTTCGGTGAACTGCGTGGCCGGGATGCCGGCGATATGTGGCGCATGCTCACCACCCGCGCCAAGGATTTCTCCCTGACCTTCGACAATGTACGCAGCGATGATCGCAGCGGCGGTGCGCATTGGGTCGCCACCTACCTGTTCAGTGCCACCGGCAACAGGGTCGTCAACGATATCCAGGCGCGCTTTGTGTTTCGTGACGGCAAGATCTGCGAACATCACGACAGCTTTGACGTGTGGCGCTGGTCGCGCCAGGCATTGGGCACCAAAGGCCTGCTGCTGGGCTGGACGCCGCTGGTGAAAAACGCCGTGCGTGCCCAGGCGCGCAAAGGCTTGAAGGCATTCCAGGCCAGTCGTTGATAAGCTTGGCGTTCCTCTGGACTGTTGAATCCGCCTGTGACTGATCCTGTCGAACCCAACCCCTGGTTTGTGTACCTGGTGCGCGCCGCCAATGGCGCGCTGTATTGCGGCATCAGCAACGACCCGGTGCGCCGTTTTGCCTCGCACCAGAGCGGCAAGGGCGCACGGTTTTTTTTGTCCAGCCCGGCGGTCGCGCTGGTGTATACCGAGCGGTGCGCGAGCAAGGGCGAGGCGCTGCGCCAGGAACGGCTGATCAAGAAATTGAAGAAGAGCGCCAAGGAGTGCCTGGCGGCGAGCGGGTCATTGATCTGACTGATGGGCGCCCATCACGCCGCCGCAGCCGATTGCGCGCTAAGCTGCGGGTTCATCATTGGAGTGGACCCCGGCATGTCTGAGCTAATCCTGCACCACTACCCCACGTCTCCCTTCGCGGAAAAAGCTCGGCTGCTGCTGGGCTTCAAAGGCTTGTCCTGGCACTCGGTGCATATCTCGCCGGTGATGCCCAAGCCGGACCTGACCGCCCTCACCGGAGGCTACCGTAAAACCCCGGTGCTGCAGGTCGGCGCCGATATCTATTGCGACACTGCATTGATCGCCCGCCGCCTGGAACAGGAAAAAGTCGCGCCGGCGCTGTTTCCGCTGGGCCAGGAAATGATCACGCAAACCTTCGCCACCTGGGCTGACAGCGTGGTGTTTGCCCATGCCGTGAGCCTGGTGTTCCAGCCGGAATCGGTGGCGGTGCGTTTCGGAAAATTGCCGCCGGAAGCGATCAAGGCCTTTCTCGCCGACCGCGCCGCGCTGTTCAGCGGCGGTACGGCGAGCAAACTCCCGAGTGAATTGGCCAAACATCAATGGCCGGCGATCATGGCGCGGTTGGAGCAGCAACTGCAGCGTGAACCGGGTGACTTCCTGTTCGGCGAGCCGTGCATAGCCGACTTCGCCCTGGCCCACTCGTTGTGGTTCCTCAAGGCCACGCCCGTGACCGCGCCGTTGGTGGATGCGTATCCGGCCGTGTCGGCGTGGTTGGGACGCGTGCTCGGTTTCGGCCACGGCACCGCCAGCCAGATGAGCGCTGAGCAGGCCCTGGAAATCGCCCGCGAGGCTACCCCCGCTGAGTTGCCCGAGGAGGTATTCGAAGACTTGAATGGTTTTAAGGCCGGGCAACAGGTGACCATCAGCGCGATCGATTACGGGGTCGATCCGGTCGCCGGCGAGTTGCTCTTTGCCGGTCGCGAAACGCTGATCCTGCGCCGCACCGACCCACGCGCAGGCACTGTGCATGTGCACTTCCCACGCTTCGGTTTTCGCCTCCAGGCGCAATAAACCAAAAATATTTGCAGATAAAGGTGAGGTAAACCTGTGGCCCACCCGTGTAATGCTTGAAACTGCGATTTATTCGCATTAACAGCGTTTTCTACACGGGTTCTCACAGCATGAAGTCGATGGCGGGCGGTTTGGTTAAACAGTGGTTGGGCGCGTCGGTACTGGTCGTATCGGGGCTGGCGTTGCTGCCGCTGTGCGTGGCGCAGGCGCAAGAGCAGCAAATTGCTCAATTCACCTTTGCCCTGGCTGCCAAGCCGTTGCCCCAGGCTCTTAGCGATTTCAGTCGGGTCACCGGCATCAGCGTGATCTATACCGATGAAGCGCCTTATGGCCTGAGCGCACCGGCGGTCAGCGGGCAGATGAGCGCGGCCCAGGCCCTGCAACGCCTGCTGGGTAACTCCGGCTTTACCTTCCGCCAGATCGACGCCCGCACCCTGGCGCTGGAGCCCGTGCCCACCGACGGTACGCTCAACCTGGGCGCCACCACCATCAGCGGTGTCGGCCAAACCCAGGACAGCACCAGCTACCAGCCGCCGCCCACCAGTTCGGTGATGCGCTCCCATGCGCTGCTGCTGGAAACCCCGCAAACCGTCAATGTGGTCCCGGCCCAGGTATTGCGCGACCAGACCCCACGCAATCTGGATGACGCCCTGGGCAATGTCAGCGGCATCACCCAGGCCAACACCCTCGCCAGTACCCAGGACGCCGTGATGCTGCGCGGCTTTGGCGACAACCGTAACGGCTCGATCATGCGCGACGGCATGCCGGTGGTGCAGGGCCGTGCTTTGAATGCCACGGCCGAGCGCGTCGAAGTGCTCAAGGGGCCGTCGTCGCTGCTGTATGGCATCCAGGACCCCGGCGGCGTAGTGAATATCGTCAGTAAAAAGCCCGAGTTGACCCAATCCACGTCCCTGACCGTGCGCGGCTCCACCTTCGGCGACGGCAAGAACGGCAGCGGCGGCGGCCTCGATACCACCGGCCCGATCGGTGAT
Source organism: Pseudomonas sp. FP597 (assembly GCF_030687435.1). Lineage (NCBI taxonomy): Bacteria > Pseudomonadati > Pseudomonadota > Gammaproteobacteria > Pseudomonadales > Pseudomonadaceae > Pseudomonas > Pseudomonas sp. FP597. The sequence goes on from NZ_CP117432.1 coordinate 1,262,538, forward strand.
TCGGGCTTGGCCTATCGCCTGATCGTTGACCATGAGGACGAAGACTACTGGCGCAACTTTGGCACCCACCGCGAGACGCTGGTGGCACCGTCCCTGGCCTGGTACGGCGACAGCACCCAGTTGCTGTTCGCCTACGAACACCGTGAATTTCTCTCGCCATTCGACCGTGGTACCGCCATCGATCCCAAGACCAACCACCCGTTGGACATCCCCGCCACACGGCGCCTGGATGAGCCGTTCAACAACATGGAAGGGCGCTCGGACCTGTACCGCTTCGAAGCCGATCATGATTTGAACGACGCGTGGAAAGCTCACTTTGGCTACAGCTGGAACCGCGAAACCTACGATGCCAGCCAGGTGCGCATCAGTGCGGTGAACAGCAACGGCACATTGACCCGCAGGATGGACGGCACCCAAGGCGCAATCACCACCGACCGTTTCGCCACCGCCAGCCTGGAAGGCAAGGTCAACGTGCTGGGCATGCAGCATGACCTGGTGTTCGGCCTGGACGACGAATACCGCAAGATCTATCGCGCCGACCTGATTCGCCAGGGCTCGCGCGCCAACTTCAACTACAACGACCCGGTGTACGGCAACGAAGTGGCGGGCACCACGGTCAGCGCCGCCGACAGCGCCCAGACCGACCTGTTGCGCAGCGACTCGCTGTTTTTCCAGGACGCGATTCACCTCACCGACCAGTGGATCTTTGTGGCTGGCGCGCGCTACCAGATGTACGACCAATACGCCGGCAAGGGCGTGCCGTTCAAGGCCAATACCGACGGCAAGGGCCAGGCCTGGGTGCCGCGCGCAGGCTTGGTGTACCGCTACACCGATCAATTGTCGTTCTACGGCAGCTACACCGAGTCGTTCAAACCCAACTCCACCATCGCCGCCCTGGCCGATGGCAGCACCTTGACCGGCGATCTGACGCCCGAGGAATCCAAGTCCTGGGAACTGGGCGTCAAGCTCGACATGCCGGGGCGCATCACCGCCAGCGCGGCGTTGTTCAACATCGACAAGCGCAATGTGCTGGTCTCGGTAGGTTCCGGTGCCAACACCATCTACAGCATCGCCGGCCAGGTGCGCTCCCGTGGCCTGGAACTGGACGCCGGCGGGCAGTTGACCGACCAATGGAGCGTGATCGGCAGCTACGCGTTCACCGACGCCGAGGACATCAAGGACCAGGACCCGACCCTGCAAGGCAACCGCCTGCAAAACGTCGCCAAACACACCGGCTCGCTGTCGGCGGTGTACGACTTCGGCAACGTGTTCGGCGGCGACCAATTGCGAGTGGGCGCGGGCGCGCGTTATGTGGGCGAGCGCGCCGGCGATGCGGCCAACGATTTCGACCTGCCGGGCTACACCGTGGCGGATGCGTTCGCGACCTACGACACCAGAATCGAGGGGCAGAAGGTCAAGTTCCAGCTCAACGTGAAGAACCTGTTTGACCGCACCTACTACACCTCGGCGGCCAGCCGGTTTTTCGTGTCGATGGGCGATGCGCGGCAGGTGTCGGTGTCGAGTACGTTGCAGTTCTAAGGGGAATTGCGAGAGCGGTGAGGCCCCAATGTTGGATCAAGCCCGCTCGCCACAACAGGACGGAGCTGTTAGCGTTGCCCGTACTGATGACTTGCTGGAACACAATACCGATGCACTCTGGACGATGGCTACACCTGCTGTGCATGAGCTTTTTACTCGCGGGTTGCGCCAGCGTTTCGCCAAGCTCCACCGCAACGCTCGATCAACTGCTGGCCGACCCGGCGCTCAACGGCGCCACCGTTTCCCTGATGGTGCGCGACGCCCGCAGCGGCGACACCCTTTATCAACACAATCCGCACACGCGGCTGGTGCCGGCGTCCAACCTCAAATTGCTGACCACCGCCGCCGCGATGGAGGTGCTGGGGCCGCACTACCGGTTTTCCACGCAATTGCGCAGTAACGGTGTGCGGCAGGGCGAGCGCCTGACTGGCAACCTGTACCTGCGCGGCCTGGGCGACCCGACCACGCAATTGGCCGATTACCAGGCGCTGGCCGCGCAACTGGCGAGCCAGGGCGTGCGTCAGGTGCAGGGGGATCTGGTGTTCGATGACACTTGGTTCGACGCCGAACGCCTCGGTGTGGACTGGGCCCAGGACGATGAAAGTACCTACTACGGCGCGCAGATTTCGGCACTGACGGTGTCGCCCGATACGGATTTTGATGCGGGCACATTAATCGTCACGGCCAAGGCCCCGGTGATAACCGGCCAGCCAGTTAACGTGGGGGTGAGCCCGGCAACCGATTACGTGCAACTGAGCAATCGCGCGGTCAGCGGCCCTGGCGATACCTATGGCATTACCCGCCGGCATGGCACCAACCTGCTGCAACTCACCGGCGCGCTGGCGCCGGGCACGCAAAGCCGACAGTGGGTGAGCGTATGGGAGCCGACGCAACTGGTCGCCAACCTGTTCGAACAGGCGCTGGCGCAGCAGGGCATCAAGGTCTTGGGACGACGCGTGATCGGTGGTGCAACCCCGCTCACCGCCACGATTCTGGCCGAGCACCAATCGGCGCCGTTGCAGGCACTGATCACGCCGCTGCTTAAACTGTCGAACAACAACATGTCCGAAGTCTTGCTCAAGGCCATGGGGCGCAAGACGGCGAATGCGGGCACCGCGCAGGCGGGCGTGGCGGCGGTGGCGGTGTTCATGAAACGCCAGGGCATGGACCCGGCGACGCTGAGCCAAGTGGACGGTTCGGGCTTGTCGCGGCGCAATCTGGTGTCGTCGCAGACCCTGACCGACCTGTTGCTGGCCGCGTCCAGACAGCCCTGGTTCGACGCCTGGTACAACGCCCTGCCGATTGCCGGCAACGCCGACCGCATGAGCGGGGGCGGCCTGCGTTATCGCCTGCGTGGCACGGCCGCCGAAAACAACCTGCACGCCAAGACCGGCTCGATGGCCGGCGTCTCGTCGTTAAGTGGCTACATCACCGATGCCGGTGGGCGACGCCTGGTGTTCTCGATGGTGAGCAACAATTACCTGAGCGATGCCGCGCCGATCCACGCCCTGGAAAACCGCCTGGCCGTCGCCCTGACGCAGTGGCACGACTGATTCAGGGCTGATAGCCCATGCGCCAACTCACGGCTCGGGTCGCCGCCAGCAAGCGCTGCGCCGCCGGGCCATCTTCGTCGGCATGGAACAGCGAGGTGGGGCCGACCACGGTCATCACCGCCGCAACGTGCCCGACGGCGTTGAACACCGGCGCCGACAACGCATCCACGCCCGGCATCAGTAACCCGTGCACAAAGTGCAGGCCACGGCTGCGGATCTGTGCACAGGTGGTGGCATAGGCCTCATCGTCCGCCAGCGCATGGGCGATGCCCGCCTGGACCTCACGCTCGCGCAGCTCCACGGTTTCCCGCGACGGCAGGAAGGCGCTGAACACCAGCCCGGTGGACGAACTGAGCAGCGGCAGCACCGAGCCCAACTGCGTCACCACCGTGACCGCGCGCACCGCCGGTTCGATGTGTACCACGGTCGCACCCTGGTTGCCCCAGACCGCCAGAAAGCAGGTTTCATTCAACTCGTCGCGCAGCTCGGCCAGGGGCAGGGCGCCGACTTTCAGCACGTCCATGCTGCCCAGTGCGGCCAAGCCTACCCTGAGCGCCTCGCGGCCAAGGCCGTAATGGTTGGTGGCGGTGTTCTGTTCGGCGAACCCCGAGGCGATTAACGCCTGCAGATAACGGTGCACCTTGCTCGCCGGCATCTGCACATGTTCAGCCAGGCGCGACAGCGAAGTGGCCGGTGACAATTCGGCCAGGGCCTTGAGGATATCGGTGCCCACTTCGGCCGAGCGGACTTTTTGTTTGCCTGTGTCGCGGGGCTTTTCCATGGAGGGGCGAGAATCCGAGAGATGAATGGGCGTCTTTATAGCTTGACGGTCGATAGCGATCAAATTACGTTAAGCGTAACTGGATTACGATAAAAACAACTTGCACACAGAGGACGCTCCATGAACCTCGAGTACCTGTCGGGCTTCGGCAATGAATTCGCCAGCGAAGCCCTGCCCGGCGCCTTGCCGGTCGGCCAGAATTCCCCGCAAAAAGCGCCCTACGGGCTGTACACCGAACTGTTCTCCGGCACCGCGTTTACCATGGCGCGCAGCGAAGCCCGGCGTACCTGGCTGTACCGTATCCAGCCGTCGGCCAACCACCCGGCGTTCGTCAAGCTCGAGCGGCAATTGGCCGGTGGGCCGTTGGGGGCGGTGACACCTAACCGACTGCGTTGGAACCCGCTGGACATGCCGAGCGAGCCGACCGACTTTATCGATGGCCTCGTCGGCATGGTTGCCAATTCGGCGTCGGAAAAACCCTCGGGCATCAGCATCTATCACTACCGCGCCAACCGTACGATGGAGCGCGTGTTCTTCAACGCCGATGGCGAGTGGTTGATTGTCCCGCAGCAAGGTCGCCTGCGCATCGCCACCGAACTGGGTGTGCTGGACGTGGAACCCTTGGAAATCGTCGTGCTGCCGCGCGGGCTCAAATTCCGCGTCGAACTGCTGGATGCGCAAGCGCGCGGTTATGTCGCCGAAAACCATGGCGCCTCGCTGCGCCTGCCGGACCTGGGCCCCATCGGCAGCAACGGCCTGGCCAACCCGCGCGACTTCCTCACGCCGGTCGCTCATTACGAGGACCTGAAGCAGCCTACGACCCTGGTACAGAAATTCCTCGGCGAGTTGTGGGCCTGCGAGCTGGATCATTCGCCGCTCAATGTGGTGGCCTGGCACGGCAATAACGTGCCGTACAAATACGACCTTCGCCGCTTCAATACGATCGGTACGGTGAGTTTCGATCACCCGGACCCGTCGATCTTCACCGTACTGACCTCGCCGACCAGCACCCATGGCCTGGCCAACCTTGATTTCGTGATCTTCCCGCCACGCTGGATGGTGGCCGAGAACACCTTCCGGCCGCCGTGGTTCCACCGCAACCTGATGAACGAATACATGGGCCTGATCCAGGGCGCCTACGATGCCAAGGCCGAAGGCTTCCTGCCCGGCGGTGCGTCGCTGCACGGTTGCATGAGCGCCCACGGCCCGGACGGCGAGACCTGCACCAAGGCCATCAATGTCGAGCTGGCGCCGCACAAGATCGATAACACCATGGCCTTCATGTTCGAGACCAGCCAAGTACTGCGTCCCACCCAGTTCGCCCTTGACTGCCCGCAACTGCAACCTGCCTATGACGCGTGCTGGGCCGCGCTGCCCGTCACCTTCAACCCGAACCGGAGATAACCCATGACGCAACAGACGCTAGCCCGCAGCTGGGTGGCTTCGGCCAACGGTCACCCTGATTTCCCGCTGCAAAACCTGCCGCTGGGTATCTTCAGCATCAACGGCTCGGCGCCGCGCAGTGGCGTGGCGATTGGCGATTGCATCTTCGACCTGCTGGCGGCGCTGGACCTGTTTGACGGCGAGGCCCGCCGCGCCGTTGAAGCGACTGCCGGTGGCCAGCTGAATGCCTTTTTCGAACTGGGCCGTGGTCCGCGCGTGGCCTTGCGTGAACGCCTGCTGCAATTGCTGGCCGAGGGCAGCTCGTTGCAAGCCCGAGAGGCGCAGGTGCTGCACCGCGCTGCCGATTGTCAGATGCACGTGCCGGCGCGGATCAACGACTACACCGATTTCTACGTCGGCATCGAACACGCGCAGAACGTCGGCAAGCTGTTCCGCCCCGACAACCCGTTGCTGCCCAACTACAAATACGTACCGATTGGCTACCACGGCCGCGCGTCGACCATTCGCGCGTCGGGCGCCCAGGTGCGTCGCCCTAAAGGCCAGACACTGCCCGCCGGCCAGGCCGAACCGACCTTCGGCCCGTGTGCGCGTCTGGATTACGAATTGGAACTGGGGATCTGGATCGGCCAGGGCAATGCCATGGGCGACTCGATCGCCATTGGCGACGCGGCCGAGCATATCGCCGGGTTCTGCCTGCTCAATGACTGGTCGGCTCGCGATATCCAGGCCTGGGAATACCAGCCGCTGGGGCCGTTTTTGTCGAAAAGCTTTATCACCACCATCTCGCCCTGGGTGGTTACGGCCGAAGCGCTGGAGCCGTTCCGCAAGGCCCAACCGGCGCGTCCCGAGGGCGACCCGCAACCGCTGCCATACCTGCTGGACAAACGTGACCAGGCCAACGGCGCGCTGGATATCGAGCTGGAAGTACTGCTGACCACTGCCGCCATGCGCGAACAGAACCTGCCGGCCCATCGCCTGGCACTGAGCAACAGCCTGCATATGTACTGGACCGTGGCGCAACTGGTGGCGCATCACAGCGTCAACGGCTGCCAGTTGCAGGCCGGTGACTTGTTCGGTTCCGGCACGTTATCCGGGCCGCAAGCGGGACAATTCGGCAGCCTGCTGGAGATGACCGAAGGCGGCAAGAAGGTGATCGAATTGCCATCCGGTGAGGTCCGCAGGTTCCTTGAAGACGGCGACGAAATCATCCTGCGCGCGCGCTGCAGTCGTGACGGTTTTGCCTCGATCGGCTTCGGCGAATGCCGGGGTACCGTCATTGCGGCACGCTAAGAGGGCTGGGTGATGGAACTCTATACCTACTATCGCTCCACCGCGTCATACCGGGTACGCATCGCCTTGGCGCTCAAGGGGCTGGACTTTACGGCGGTGCCGGTGAACTTGCTGGTGCCGGCCGGTGGCGCCAACCGTCAGCCGGAGTACCTGGCCATCAATCCGCAAGGCCGTGTGCCGGCTTTGCGTCTCGATGAGGGTGAGTTGCTGATCCAGTCGTCGGCGATCATCGAATACCTGGACGAACGTTATCCACAGGTGCCGTTACTGTCCAAGGACCTGGCTACCCGTGCCCATGAGCGCGCGGTGGCGGCGATCATTGGCTGCGACATTCACCCCTTGCACAACTCCAGTACCCAGAACCTGCTGCGCCAGTGGGGGCATGATGAGGCGAAGGTGCTGGAGTGGATCGGCCATTGGATCAGCCAGGGGCTGGGCGCGGTGGAGCAGTTGATTGGCGACACAGGGTTTTGCTTTGGCGAACCGCCGGGGCTGGCGGATGCGTTCCTGATACCGCAGTTGTATGCGGCGCAGCGCTTCAAGGTGCCGTTGGCGGCGTATCCGCGTATTGGGCGGGTGGCGGAGTTGGCGGCGCAGCATCCGGCGTTCATCCAGGCGCACCCCGCCAACCAACCGGACACCCCATAACGCTCAAGGCTTGCATTGAACAAAATGTGGGAGGGAGCAAGTCGCGGCGCCCCTCCCACATTGGATTTTCGCCACCTACCCATAAAAATAAACAGGTACCTTGCGATGCACACTCAGATTGCCAGCTTTCGCGCGGCACTCGATGCCCGTCCGGTATCGCGCTATCAGTGGTTGATCCTCCTGTTGCTGGCGCTGCTGCTGGTGACCGATGGCTATGATGCCCAGGTGCTGGGCTATGTGGTGCCGGCGCTGGCCAAGGACTGGGGCCTGGAAAAAGCCGCGTTCGGTCCGGTGTTCAGCGCCAACCTGTTGGGGCTTACCTTGGGCTCGCTGCTGGTGACACCCCTGGCCGACCGGTTTGGTGTGCGGCGTATCCTGCTGGGCTGTGTGTTGATCTACGCCAGCCTCACTGTGCTGATGGTGTTCGCCCACTCGCTGACCTCGTTGATGGCCGCACGATTTATCTGTGGCATTGGCATGGGCGGCGCGATGCCCAGTGCCATGGCATTGATGTCGGATTATTCGCCGCCACGCCTGCGCACCTTGATGGTGACCCTGGCGGCGTGCGGGTTCTCATTCGGTGGCGCGGCGGGTGGGTTTGTGGCGGCGGGATTTATCGACCGCTTTGGTTGGCAGGCAGTATTTCTGGCGGGCGGCGTTACACCGTTGCTGTTGTTTCCGTTCCTGGCGTGGCTGCTGCCTGAGTCGTTGCCGCGTCTGTTGCGCGACGCACCGCCGTATCTGCGATTGCGCAAAGTCACTTCGCGCCTGTTGCCCGATTGGCAACCGCCACTGGTGAGCGCGGCACAAAACACGCCGCGGCTGGGCAGCAAGCTGACGGTGGTGGAGCTGTTTCGCAACGGCTATGCACGCCCGACCTTGCTGATCTGGTCGACGTTCTTTGTCAGCCTGATCCTGCTGTATTTCATGATCAGCTGGCTGCCGTCGCTGTTGCTCGAAAGCGGCCTGGCACTCAATGAAGCCAACCTGGTGACCTCGATGTTTCTGTTTGCCGGCACCCTGGGTGCGATCGGCATGGCCTGGTTTGCCGACCGCCTCAAAAGCAAGGTGCGGCTGTTGTCCGGCGTGTTGGCGGCAGCGGCGGTGTGTACGATCCTGCTGGGGCTGAACCACGACAATCGGCACTATCTGGTGGCCTGCGTATTCGCTGCCGGCTTCTGCATCATCGGTGGGCAGTTAACCCTTAATGCCTTCGCCAGCAATTTCTACCCTGCGCATGTGCGCGCCACCGGCACGGGGTGGGCATTGGGTGTGGGCCGCTTCGGCTCAATCCTGGGGCCGTTGTTCGGCAGTCTCTTGCTGGCGATGCATATCCCGGTGCAGCAGATTTTCTTTTTCTGTGCGATTCCGGCGGTCATTGCCGCGCTGCTGATCATCCAGGTGCGCTCGCCGGTGGCCGAGGTGCCAAAGTCGCCGTTGCCCGGTGATATCCTCAGGGCGCCACAGGCCTAATGCACCACTGAATTGGGCGGCAAGTGCCCCAGCCGCTCGGTCAGGCGCAGGCGCTGGATCGGGTCTTCGCTGAGCAACAGCGCGTGTTCCAGGTCGAAACGTTCGGCGTTGGGGCAGTCCAGGCGTTGGTACAGGCTGGCCCGCGCCAGGTAATCGGCGGCGTTGGCGCTGCCCAGTTCCAGCACGCGTTCGGCGTCGATCAGGGCGGCCAATGGGTTGTCGTTGGACAGGTGCAGTTGGCGCAAGTTACGTGACAGCCGTTGCAGGATCGCACGCGGTTCGGCCGTCAGCACATGCTCGGCCTGCAACTTGAGGTGAGGGCCGTATTGGCGCTGCAGCAGCTCGCGGCAATCGTTGGGGTAAAGGCGCCTGCCGCCGCAAGGGTCCAGCAGGTGATCGGCGCCGGGCACCCGCAGCAGGAAATGCCCCGGGAAATTCACGCCGACCATGGGGATGTCCAGGCGTCGCGCCAGCTCCATGGCAATCAACCCCATGGCCAGGGGTTGCCCGCGTTTGCGTTGCAGCACTTTGTCGAGCAGGGCGGCGGCGGGGCGCAGCGGGGTGAAATCATCCTGGGCGAACCCGAGGTCATTCATCCGGCGCAACAACGGTTGGCCCAGCTCATCCGCCGGCAACAGCGGCATGCCCAGGCTGACCTGCTGCTGCAACAAGGCCAATTGCTGCAGGACCAGCTGCGGTTGCACGGCCGGGTCGTGCTCGGCGGCGATCCAGAGCGCGGCTTCGAACAGCGCCGGTGGCGAGCGTTGCAGACAGGCGAAAAAGGCTTGGCGGGACTTCATTGCGTTCTCCGACAGATGCCCTCGTTTTAGCCTTGCTGGGAATATTCGTCCAGTGCTGTACGTAATATCCCACTCACTTATGTCGCAAGCCCCATAAAATCTGTCGGCTTATTCCTGCGCGCTTCGAGCAGTTTTCCGCCGCAAGCCTATACTTGGGCCACTACCAGAAGTGATTCGGGAGCTTGACGATGTTTGCGCTCATGCACAGCTCCCGCCTTGAATCGCTGCACCTGAGCATCGATCCGGTTACCGGGCTCAAGGCGGTCATCGCCATTCACAACAGCCGCCTGGGGCCTGCCTTGGGCGGCTGTCGCTATATTGCCTACCCCGACGACGACAGCGCCGTGGCCGATGCCGCGCGCCTGGCCCAGGGCATGAGCTACAAGGCGGCCCTGGCCGGGTTGCCGGTGGGCGGTGGCACGGCGGTGATCCTGCGCCCGCCCCATGTGGAAAGCCGCGCGGCGTTGTTTGAAGCCTTCGGGCGTTGTGTCGAACAACTCAATGGCCGCTACATCACCGCCATCGACAGCGGCACCTCGGTAGCCGACATGGATTGCATCGCCCAGCACACCCGCTTCGTCACCAGCACCACCGCCGCCGGCGACCCTTCGCCCCATGCGGCGATGGGCGTGTTCGCCGGCATCCGTACCACCGCCATGGCGCGCCTGGGCAGCGACAACCTCGAGGGCCTGCGCGTGGCGATCCAGGGCCTGGGCAACGTCGGATACGCCCTGGCCGAACAGCTGCACGCCGCCGGTGCCGAACTGCTGGTCAGCGACATCGACCACGGCAAGGTGCAACTGGCCATGGAACAACTGGGCGCGCACCCCATCGCCAACGACGCCTTGCTCAGCACCCCCTGCGACATCCTTGCGCCCTGCGGCCTGGGCGCGGTGTTCAACCGCACCAGCGTCGGCCAACTGCGCTGCGCCGCCGTGGCCGGTTCCGCCAGCGCGCAACTGACCAACCTGCAAGTGGCCGACCAACTGGAAGGTCGCGGCATCCTCTACGCCCCCGACTATGTGATCAACTCCGGTGGCCTGATCTACGTCGCGCTCAAACACAGCGGCGCCGAACTGCCGACCATCACCGCGCACCTGTCCAACATCGGCAAGCGTCTCACCGAAATCTATGCCCACGCCCAGGCCGAAAAACGCTCCCCCGCACGGGTCGCGGACGAACTCGCAGAGCGTCTGCTCTACCAATGAACAGGCATTAAAAAGGCCCTGGATCCAGTGATTCAGGGCCTGTTCAATTCGGGCTTTATTCCGCCGCTGCGTTGAGCAACTCGGACAACGCGTCCGGCTGACTCTTGAACGCCTTGGCAAATACATCGCGGTTTTTCGCCATGTAGATCCCCGCTTCCTCCACCTGCTGCTCGCTCAGGGACGGCACGGCTTTTTGCAACACTTCTGCCAGCAACTCAGCGAGTTCAAGCATCTTGTCATGACGGTCAGCTTCGGCTTTATCCATGAACAAACGCTCCAGATCTCGGCTGCTGCGGTATACCACTTCGACGGCCATTCACCACCTCACATGCCTTCACGATAGTTGTCTTTTGCTACTACTGTATCGATATACAGCTAAAAGGATATGCCAAACGCCGGGATTTGGATAGTAGGTTTTTAATGTAGTTGGGAAATGGGGGTTTGCTACACCGGAAATTTCTCATATCGCTGGGCTTTATTGTGGTGAGCGAACTTGCTCGCGCTGGGCTGCGCAGCAGCCCCAATTCAGGCGAAGGTGTTTTTCCAGAGAGATCGCGTTGGCAGGGTTTGGGGGCGCTTCGCACCCCAGCGCGAGCAAGCTCGCTCACCACAGGTTAGGCGTTGGTGTTGATCAATCTGTGCCTCATATCACCCTGCCATCATCTTATACCCGCCTCTGGCCTTTTTTCTGCATGCAGAACAACCGTCACGTCCAACCCGCATTATCCGGTCGAACCGACCTAAGGAAGCACCTTCGTGAAAATCAACTGGGCCGAAAAGCTGCGTCAGCAAGTTCATGGGCTGGCCGAGTCGCTGGGCAATCTGTTTGTGGAGACGTTCCACTACCTGGCGCTGTTCGCCATTGGTGCGGTGACCGCCTGGGCGGCGGTGATGGAATTTCTGGGGATGCTGGAGAACGGGCACATCAAGATCGATGACATCTTGCTGCTGTTCATCTATCTGGAATTGGGTGCGATGGTCGGGATTTATTTCAAGACCAACCACATGCCGGTGCGCTTCCTGATCTACGTGGCAATCACCGCGCTCACACGCCTGCTGATCTCCAACGTATCGCACCACAACCCACCGGACCTGGGCATCATCTACCTGTGCGGTGGCATTCTGCTGTTGGCCTTCGCGATTCTGGTAGTGCGCTATGCCTCGTCGTCGTTCCCGTCTGTGAAGGTTGAAGGCCCGCGTCGCAAGGGCGAGGCGAGCCTGGAGACCGAGAAGGGCGAGCTTTAAAGCCCGACGCTGAAGGGCAGGGGACGGCTGGGTGGCCGTTGCAACAGTTTGTGACTGTCGCCATCGGTCATCACCGCCAGGATCTCCATGGCGCTGTGGCCCTGTTCGATGGCGATGCCGAACTGGATGCTCTGCACCAGGCGTTTGAGCCGTTGCGGGTCTTTGCGTTGTTCGGCGCTGATCATGCGCTTGGCCACCACGCCGGTCTCATCGGAGAGGGTGAGCATGATGCTGCCGTCGAGCCGTTGAATGCTCAGGTTGACCCGGTATTTTGGGCTGAAGGTGTCCGTGATGATCTGAAAAGGATTGTCCATGGTGCGTTACCGCCTGATAAGAACATGCAGTCATTGACGACCGGTGTCGGGATTAGTTCGCGTTGCCTGACCACCGGCCAAAGTCCGTTTCCCTCAGAAGCTCTACAGCAAGGGGCGTGCCGTACAGCGATCCGCCTGGCGATGAGCACTCAATGTGGGAGGGGGCTTGCTCCCGATAGCGGTGTATCAGCAATGAATATTGGCCTGTGCGACCGCAATCGGGAGCAAGCTCCCTCCCACATGGGTGCTGCGTTGTGACGAAGGCCGGTGGGCTATTTCAGGGCAACACGAAAAAAACGATCGCAGACAGCGCAGTCAGCACTCCACCCAGCTGACCGCCAGGCCGCCCCGTGACGTTTCTTTGTATTTGTCATGCATGTCGGCGCCGGTGTCGCGCATGGTGCGGATCACCCGGTCGAGGGAAATGAAGTGTTTGCCGTCGCCGCGCAGGGCCATTTGTGTGGCGTTGATCGCCTTGACCGCCGCAATGGCGTTGCGCTCGATGCACGGCACCTGCACCAGGCCGCCGACCGGGTCGCAGGTCAGGCCGAGGTTGTGCTCCAGGCCGATTTCGGCGGCGTTTTCCAGTTGCTCGGGCGTGGCGCCGAGGATCTCCGCCAGCCCGGCGGCGGCCATGGCGCAGGCCGAACCGACTTCGCCCTGGCAGCCCACTTCGGCACCGGAGATGGAGGCGTTTTTCTTGCACAAAATGCCAACGGCGGCTGCGGCCAGGAAGAAATTGACTACATCGTCGTCGCACGCGTCGGCGTTGAACTTCATGTAGTAATGCAGCACCGCCGGGATGATCCCTGCCGCGCCATTGGTCGGCGCGGTGACCATGCGCCCACCGGCGGCGTTCTCTTCGTTGACGGCGAGGGCGAACAGGTTGACCCATTCCATGGCCGACAAGGTCGAGGTGATGACATTGGGTTTGCCGATTTCCAACAGGCTGCGGTGCAATTTCGCCGCGCGCCGTGGTACATCCAGGCCGCCGGGCAAGATGCCTTCATCGCGCAGGCCTTGCTCCACGCATTCGCGCATCACCGACCAGATATGCAGCAGGCCGCTGCGGATGTCCTCCTCGCTGCGCCAGGCGCGTTCGTTGGCCATCATCAGTTCGCAAACGCGCAGGCCGTGTTTATTGCACAGTGCCAGCAGTTCCGCGGCACTGGAAAAGTCGTAGGGCAACTCGACATCGCTGGTCGGCGCGATACCCGACGCGGCTTCGGCCGCTTCGATGATGAAGCCGCCGCCCACCGAGTAGTACGTCTGCTCGCTGAGCAGGCCGCTGTCGCCATAGGCGTGCAGGGACATGGCGTTGGGGTGGTAGGGCAGGCTTTCGTCCAGCAGCAGGAGGTCGGTGTGCCAGTTGAAGGCAATGTCTTGTGTGCCGGCCAGCAACAAGCGGCCGGACTCGCGCAACCGCTGGATGCGTGTGTTGATTGAGGTGGGGTCGACACGGTCCGGCCATTCGCCCATCAGGCCCATCAGACAGGCGCGGTCGGTGGCGTGGCCGACGCCGGTGGCGGATAACGAGCCGTATAGGCGCACTTCGACGCGGACAATATCGCCCAGCAGGTGCTGATCGCTCAGGGCCTGGGCAAAGGTTGCCGCCGCCCGCATGGGGCCGACGGTATGGGAGCTGGACGGGCCGATGCCCACCTTGAATAGATCAAAAACACTGATAGCCATGCTAAACCCTTCCAAGCAATGGAGTAGAAATCGCTGCCATTTTTTGTCGAGCGAGCGCAATTGGCGCGATACTGAGCCGCTGGATCGGCGCTGACCAACGAATTATCCTAAGACACCCTTTAGCAGGACTAAACTCTATGACCCGCCCCCTTCATGGTCAGACTTACGTCTGGCTGCACGTGTTTTCCTGCGCAGCGCGGCATTTGTCATTTACCCGTTGCGCCGAGGAACTGCACATCACACCAGGGGCGGTGAGCCAGCAAATCCGCCAGTTGGAGGAGCGTTTGGGCTTTCGGTTGTTTCATCGGCGGGCCCGCGGCGTGGAACTCAGCGCCGAGGGGCAACGGCTGGCGGCGACGGTGGGAGAGGCTTACGGCAGCATCGATGCCGAGTTGCAGCGGCTCGATGCGGGCATGATCAGCGGCACCTTGCGCCTGCGTTCGATCCCGTCGTTTCTCGGCAAGTGGCTCACCCCACGCTTGCCGCGTTTGCAGCAACGTTTCCCGGATATCCAACTGCGCATGGTCGCCGAGGACAGCAGTATTGCCCTGCACGAGGGCGATTTCGACCTGGCCGTCGACTTGAACGACGGCAGCTACCCCGGCCTGTTATCCACCGCCCTGCTGGATGAGCAGATCTTCCCGGTGTGCGCACCGAGCCTGCTGCGTGGCCGCCCGCCCTTGCATGGTCCGGCCGACCTGGTGCATTTCCCGCTGCTGCACGACATTACCGCCTGGCGTGGGAGTTATGAGTACGCCGAGTGGGAGTTTTACCTTAACGCGATCGGCCACCCCGACGCTGACGTGCGCCGCGGCCACACCTTCAACCGCAACCACCTGACCATCGAAGCCGCCATCGCCGGCATGGGGGTGGCGATTGCACGACGCACCTTGCTGAACGATGAACTGGAGCGCGGCACCTTGATCGTGCCGTTCGGCCTGGCGGTGCCCAACCATAAGCGCTATGTGCTGCTGTATGCGCCGGGCGCGCTGAGTCATCCGGGCGTGCGTGCGGTGCACGACTGGCTGGTGGAGGAAGCGGAGATTTTTCGCGGATTGCATCCCTTGGGAGAGGGGCAATTGTAAGGTCCGCGGGGCGTAAGAAGATGTAACTAACTCCCCACCCTAACAGCGTTTTTGCTTGTCGTCAGGCTTAATTTGTAATGTAGGATTTATCTTTGCAAAGGGGTTGAATTGTTTCTGCAGGTGCTCAATTGTGTAATCAAGAGGTCATGGTTTCACCACCCTGGTGTCGCAGTTGTGACCTCTCGCGAGCTAGCTGAAATAAGGGAAGAACTATGCAAATCCAAGTCAATAGCGATAACCATATTGAAAGCAGCATCCGACTGGAGGAGTGGGTACGTACTACCATTGAGAGCACGCTCGAACGTTATGAAGAAGACCTGACCCGTGTGGAGGTCTATCTGCGGGATGAGAACGGCGACAAGCCCGGTCCCCACGATTTAAGTTGCCGCCTGGAAGCGCGGCCAAAAGGCCATCAGCCGCTGTCGGTATCCGCCAAGGGCGATACCCTGGAACAGGCAATTGACAGTGCGGCAACCAAGCTCGAACACGCTTTGGAGCATCTGTTCGGCAGACTGCAAGGTAAACCTCGCGCTGCCGGGAAGAACCAGCCGATCAACAAAGTGAATGAAGACGCGCTGGAAGAGGAATTCCTGGAAAACGAAAACGCTGTGATCAACGGCTGATCGATTTTTAACCTCCTACAAGCGGGCCTGCAAATGCAGGCCCGTTTTCGTTCAGCGGCCGCCTCGGAAAAAGTGCCGGCTCAGCACTGCCAGGCCGCCAGCCCCCAACCCTGCAAACAACATCGCCCAACCGGCGCCATGTCGCAGTGCCGCCCGGGCCTCGTTGAAGGTCAGCCCCGCCGAATCCAGTTTGCCGGCGGCAATGCTTTGGCTGATGGCCGGCCAATCCATGGCGGTGCTGTCGGGTATCACTGCCGCCAGTTGATGGCTGATCCCCAGCAACAGCACCAGGCCCATCAATGCGATGTTGAGCGCCAAGGTAATCAGTCGCGCACTGAGGTCGATGCCCGAGGCCATGCCGGCGCGATCCGCCGACACCGAACCGGTGGTGGTATTGGTGGTGGGCGAATTGGTCAGCGCCAGGCCCACGCCGGCGATCACGCAACTGAGCAGCACCAGGCCGATATTCGGCTGTTCGACCCCGTTGGCCGCCGCCATGGCCAAAAAGCCCACGCCCATCGCGCCCAGTCCCAGGGGAATGATGCGTTCAGCGCCATAGCGTAAGGCCAGGCGCTCGGCCAATGGTGGTACCAGCAAGGTGGGCAAGGTGTAGGCGAGCAGGGCGCCGCCGGTGGTCATCGTGTCGTAGCCCAGGCCCGCCTGGAAGTACAGCGGCAGGTAGATCATGAATGGCCAGAAGCTGAAGTTCATGCCGATCGAACCCATCAACGCGCCGTTGAAGCGCCGGATGCGAAACACCGAAAAATCGAACATGGGGTGCGCGCTGCGCCGCTCAATACAGATGAACAGCAGGAACCCAACCAGCGCCAAACCCGCCCAGGCGAGCATGGTCGGTGTGCCGAAGCCGCGCTCGCTGCCTTGGGTGATGAAGTAAACCAAGGCAAACACCGACAGCGTCAACGTGAGCATCCCCGCGATGTCCAGCCGGTGCGCGGCCGGGTCGCGGGACTCCACCACACTGACGCGCAGCAGCACCAGGGTGAACAGGGTCAGCGGCACATGCACCAGGAACACCCAGCGCCAGTCCGCCACCGCCAGGATCAACGCGCCCACCATCGGCCCGAAGCCCAGGCCCACGCCAGCAATCACGCCCCAGATCGCAAACGCTCGTGCCCGTGCCGCCGGTTCGCGGAACAGGTGCGACAGGATGGCGAACTGGCAAATCATCATGGCACCGCCGCCGATACCCTGGACGAATCGCGCCGCGATCAGCGTGGCGGTCGAGTCGGCCAGCCCGCATGCCAGCGAGGCCAGGGCAAATACCCACAGGCACAGTACCAGCATGCGCCGCCGGCCAAAGCGGTCGGCCAATGTACCCGCCGCCATCAGCACGCTGGTACATGCCAGGGTGTAGGCGTTCATGATCCATTGAGCGTCTTGAAAACCGCTGCCCAGTTGTTGCTCCAGGGTGGGCAGGATCACCGGCACGCTGGAGATTTCCAGGCCAAACATCAGGGCCACCAGGCACACGGCGGTGAGGGCGAGATTATTCCTGGCGGTGCTTGGGGCGCGGGTGACCGATAACGTCGTGGCGGGTGGCATGGGATTCTCCTGTCGATAATGGATCGGTTTATTCTCAGGGGAATCTGGTTCTTTATTTGTGATAAGTTTTCCGCTTATAGGGGAATGCAGGGCGACAAATAACCATGGCTACTCCGCGTTTTGATGGCGTTGAACTCTTTTTACACATTGTCGAAAGCGGCAACCTGACCGAGGCCGCCGAACGGTTGAACCTCACGCGTTCCGCGGTGGGTAAAGGCTTGGCGCGATTGGAGGCGCGGTTGGGCACGTGCCTGTTGCAGCGCTCCACCCGTCGCCAGCGTTTGACCGAAGACGGGCAGGCTTACTACGAACACTGCCTGCGCGCGCTGGCGGAACTCGAGGCGGCCGAATCCGTGCTGGAAAGCGGTCGGCAACAGCCACGCGGGCGTTTGCGGGTGAGCTTGCCGCTGGCTTTCGGGCAC
Organism: Pseudomonas sp. FP597; assembly: GCF_030687435.1. Classification (NCBI taxonomy): domain Bacteria; kingdom Pseudomonadati; phylum Pseudomonadota; class Gammaproteobacteria; order Pseudomonadales; family Pseudomonadaceae; genus Pseudomonas; species Pseudomonas sp. FP597. Next base: position 1,280,178 of record NZ_CP117432.1, read on the forward strand.
CACTATGCGGCACCCGCGCTGTGGAGCTTGATGGATCGCTATCCCGCCTTGGAGATTGAGATTTGCTTCGCTGACCGGTTGGTGGACCTGGCGCAGGAGGGTTTCGACATCGCCGTACGCATCGGCCCGCTGCCCGACACCGACCGCCTGAGCGCGCGGCGCCTGGGTGAACAGTCGGTGTGCCTGGCGGCGGCGCCGGCGTATATGCAGCGCGTCGGCCCGATTGAATCCATCGAAGACCTGGCCACCCATCGCGGCATCGCCTACCGCCACAACACCCCGCACCGTTCCCGCGTAGCTTCGCCGTTGCTGATGGATGATCTGCAGGCGGTGGCCGACGCCGCTATCGCAGGCGTCGGCCTGGCCTGGCTGCCGAGCTGGCTGGTTGCCCACTATGTGCTGCGCGGGCAATTGGAAGCGGTGCTGCCGGGCTACCGCGAGCAGCCGTCACCCATTCATGTGATCTGGCCGACAGCGGCGCATATGCCGGCCAAGACGCGCTGTGCGATCGACGCGTTGGTGGCCGGCACGCCCAGTTGCCTGGCGGGGAGTTGATCAGAACGCAACGGACGTCTGCACATACACCGTACGCGGTTCCCCCACATACTTACCCTTGTTGTTATCGTCAAACGAACGCGTGAAATACTGCTTGTTGAAGATGTTCTTCACCCCCACCGCCACATTCAAATCCGACAATTGCGGGCCGAAGTCATAGGCCGCGCGGCTGCTGAACAGCATGTAGCCGGGGATGCGCCCGTTGGCGCCGTCTGCGCTTTCGGCCTGGGTATTGGCGTTGTCGGCGAACTGGCTGCTTTGGTAGCTGCTGTCGAGGTTGAGTTTCCAGCGGCCTTCGGTGTAGCCCACGCCGAGGGTGCCTTTGTGCTTGGACGAGAAGGGCACGCGGTTGCCTTTGTTCGGGCCGTCTTCGCGGATGGTGGCGTCGACATACGCGTAGGTGGCGTACACATCGAAGCCGGCCAGCGCCGGGCTCAGGCCGTCGAGTGCGTAGTTGACGCTGGTCTCGATGCCCTGGTGGCGGGTTTCGCCACGGGCGATCACCGAGTCGTTGGTCTGGTTGCTTTCGTACTGGTTGTCGAAGTTGATCAGGAATGCGCCGATTTCCGCGCGCAGGCTGCCGTTGTCATAGCGCGTGCCCAGTTCCCAGGTGCGGGCTTTTTCCGGTTTCACTTCGCCGCTGGTCACGCGGTTGGGCATTTGGCTGTACTGCACGCTGCCGAACGAGCCTTCGGTGTTGGCGTAGAGGTTCCAGTCGTCGGTCAGGTGGTACAGCACGTTCAGCGCAGGCAGCGCGGTGTTGTAGTCGCCCTTGTATTTCACATTGGTGAGGTTGTTGGTCTGCTGGGACTCGATCATCTCGTAGCGAATGCCCGGCGTGAGGGTCCATTTGCCGATATCGATGCGGTCGTCGATGAAGAACGCATTGGCTTCGGTGCCGCCACGGGTGTCGCGGTCGTTGCGGCTGTCGGTGCTGGGCAGTTGCTGGTTGTTGGCGGAAATGGGCGTGCGGTAGCGCAGTTCGTGGCCGGCCTCGTTGATGTAGCGATAGCCCACGCCGACTTCATGGCTGGTAGGGCCGAGATCGAAGCCCTGGGCGAAACGGGTTTCCAGGCCGCGTACCCAATATTCACGCGGTGACAGCGAGAGGAATGTGCCCTGGTCCAGGTAGCCGCTGCGCAGGGTCTTGGTGAAGAAACTGTTGACGGTGAACTCGCGCCGGTCCTGCTCATAGCGATAGCCGACGTTGAACATCGTACGGCGGCCCCAGAATTTGTCGTAGGCGCGGGTGGACTGGTACGGGTCGGCCTTGTAGTCCGCCACGTTCAAACCACCGGGCATGTCGGCCTGACCTTCGTAGTACTGCGCCATGGCGTTGAAACTGTTGGCGTCGTCGAGCTGATATTTGCCCTTGAGGATCAGGTCGTCGATGTGTGTATCGCTGCGCTCGCGCCAGTCACCGCCGCGGGTGCCGGAGTACAGAATCGCGCCGCCCAGGCCGTTGTCGGCGGTACCGCCGGCCAGCAGGTTACCGGTGGTCTTGAAGCCGTCGTGGCTGGAGGACGGGCTGGTTTCGGTCTGCAAGCCGCCCTTGACGGTGGGCGCGTCCGGGATCGCACGGGTCACGAAGTTGACCACGCCACCGACGTTCTGCGGGCCGTAGCGCACGGCGCCGCCTCCGCGCACCACGTCCACCGCATCCATGTTGCCCATACTGATCGGCGCGAACGATAGCTGCGGCTGGCCGTATGGCGCGAAGGGCACCGGGATGCCGTCCATCAGCACCGTGGAGCGCGACGCCAGGCGCGGGTTGAGGCCGCGAATGCCGAAGTTCAGCGCCATGTCGTGGCTGCCGGTGCCGTTGTTGTCCGGCGCGTTGACGCCGGGGATGCGGTTGAGCACGTCCTTGGCCTGGGTGGCGCCTTGGCGTTCGAACTCCTCGCGGCGGATCACGTCACGGGCGCCGGGATGTACGAACACATTGGTCTGCGCCGCATCGCCGAGCCAGTCGCCGACCACGCTGGAGGTGGCCAGCTCAACGCTCGTCGGTGCATTGGCCGGTTGCAGGCTGAAGGCGTTGTCGCCTTCGGGCCGGGCTTGCAGGCCGGTGCCTTCCAGCAGTTTCTGCAGGCCGTCGGCGGCGCTGTAATTGCCGGACAAACCACGGCTCTGCAAGCCCGCCGTCACGTCGGAACCGAAGGAAATCAGCACGCCGGCTTCGCGGCCAAACTGGTTCAGCGCAGCCTCAAGCGAGGTCGGGGCGATGTGATAAGGCTTGGCGTCGGCCGCCATCACGCAAGGCAATACCGTGAAACTGAGGCTGGCGCCCAGGAACAGTTGGCGCAAGGTGCGGGCGATAAGGGTCGGCTGCTGGGGCATGAAGGGCGGTCCTGAGAAGGAAGGATCAAGGTGGCTTTCCTTCTCTGTCACGCGAGGCTGGGAAAACGGCTCACTGTTTTTTAAATGGATTCAGACGCGTGCCTGGACGGTCACCCAGTAGCGGGTAAAACGTCGCACTTTTACCGGCAGGCTGACCTCCAGCAGGTCGAGAATGCGTTCGCTGTTATCCAGCGGGTAGCTGCCGGAGATCAGCAGGTTGGCCACCTGCGGGTCGCAATTGAGCTGGCCACGACGGTAACGGCCCAACTCGCCGAGGAAGTCTTCCAGGCGCATATGCGCGGCCACCAGCATGCCGTCGGCCCAGGCGCCGCTGTTGGCCTCGGTGGAGCGCGGCGTGTCCCAGCCTTTAGCGGTGAAATTGACCTGGCGCCTGGCCTCTACCCTGAGCGGCGGGCCGCTGTAATCGTTGGGCATCACCTCGACCTGGCCGGCGAGTGCCGCCAGTTGGGTGTGGTCATTGAACTGGCGCACATTCAGGCGCGCCGCCTGGCTGGTGAGCAGGCCCTGGCCGGTGAGCACCTGCAGTGGCGCGTTGCCGGCGATGCCGCTGAGCATGATCTCGCCTTCGAGAAGGCGGATCAGGCGCTGGCGGCCGTCGAAATGCACATCCACCGCACTGCCGGTATTGAGCTGCAACTGGCTGCCGTCGGCCAATTGCACCTTGCGCCGCTGGCCCACCGGGCTGCGGTAGTCGGCGCTCAGCGGTGGCAGGATATGTTGCTGGCGCAGGCTCCAGGCCGCGGCAGAACCGGCGCCGAGGATGAGCAGCAGCTTGAGCGCCTGGCGCCGGCTGGTGGTGGTCGGCGCATTCAAGGCGGCATGGGCCAGGGGCGAGGGCATGCCGCGCAGACATTGGTTGACGTGCTGGATATGGTCCCAGGCGCGCTGGTGTTCGCTGTGGGCATTCAGCCAGCGCTGCCAGGCTGCGTGCTGGCGCGGGTTGAGTGCGCCTTGCTGCGTTTCCATCAGCCAGCGCACGGCTTGTTCGGCGACCTGGTTCGAGACATTCATAGGGCGAAGTAGCAGCGCAGGGCGGCTTTATGCAGGTGGCGTTTGACGGTGGCGATGGAGATACCCAGTTCGGCGCCGATTTGCGCGTAGGTCAGGCCATCGAGTTGCGCCAGCAGGAAGGCGCGCTTGACCTGGACGGGCAGGCCGTCGAGCAGTTGGTCCAGCTCCACCAGGGTTTGCAGGATGATCGCGCGTTCTTCTTCCGACGGCGCCACGCATTCGGGCATCTGCGCCAGGGCGTCGAGGTAGGCGCGTTCCAGGTCCTGGCGACGGTAGAAGTTGTACAGCACGCGCTTGGCGATTGTGGTGAGGAACGCGCGCGGTTCGATCAACGTGGGAACTTCGCGGGCAGTGAGCACGCGGATGAAGGTGTCCTGCGCCAGGTCGGCGGCGCTTTCCGGGCAGCCGAGTTTGCGTCGCAACCAGCCGGTAAGCCAGTGGTGATGGTTGTTGTACAGGACTTCGACGGTGTGGGACGGGCTCAACAGGAACACTCCACAAGCCTCGACAAGCTTTAGAGAACAAGAATTGTTCGCATTGTAGGGTGCCGGACCAGGTTCGGCAATCCGCTTGGCAGGGTGATTCATCCGTTCTGTTTTGCTTGTGAGAATATTTATCATTAATATTGCGCACTGATCACCCTGGCGCCTCCCGTATGAAAAGCAAACCCTCATTGCCCCTTGCTTATCGCTTCGCCGTCGCCTCGCGTGTGCTGGCCGCGGTCGTCGGCGGCTATCTGATGGCGTCCCTGGCCAGTATCTGCCTGGCATTGTGGCTGCCCGCCTCCCGAGCGGATGCAGTGATCACCGGGATGCTGAGTTCGTTTGCGTACTACCTGTTGGCGGTCTTGTGGTGCTTTGCCTGCCGTACGGCATGGCGCGCCTGGGCTGGCGTCATGTTGCCGAGCGCGGCGTTTGCCACCCTGGCGGGTGTAGGCGTGTGGATGACGCGAGCATGAAAGAGGGATTTCGCCAAGCCATGGCCTGGTTGCACACCTGGGTCGGATTGGTTTTTGGCTGGCTGCTGTTTGCGATTTTCCTGACGGGCACGCTGACCTATTTCAAGCAGGAGATCAGCCATTGGATGCAGCCGGAAGTGCAGGCCTATCCGCGGGACGATGCGCGCAGCCTCAGCGTCGCGCAAAACTACCTGCAACACGTCGCGCCCACCGCCGCGCGCTGGTTCATTATCCTGCCAAATAGCCGCGACCCCGGCCTGTCGGTGATGTGGCAAGACAAGCTCGACCCCGGCAAGCGCGGCAATTTCAGTCGCAAAACCCTCGACCCCGTCAGTGGGCAAGCGGTGGCGGCGCGTGAAAGCAAGGGCGGCGAGTTTTTCTACCGTTTCCACTACGAGTTGCAAATGCCTTACCCCTGGGGGCGCTGGCTTGCCACCGTCGCGGCAATGGCGATGTTCGTGGCACTGATCACCGGCATCATTACCCACAAGAAAATCTTCAAAGACTTTTTCACCTTCCGTCCCCGCAAAGGCCAGCGTTCCTGGCTCGACGGGCATAACGCGGTGGGTGTGCTTGTGCTGCCATTCCACCTGATGATCACCTACAGCAGCCTGGTGATCTTTATGAACATGGTGATGCCGGCGCCGATCCTGGCTGCCTATGAAGGAGATACACGCGCCTTCTTCAGCGAGTTATTCCCCGCCACCGACAACGCACCGGCTCAGGGTGTGCCGGGCAAGTTGCTGGCGCTGCTGCCGATGTACGAGCAGGCGCGGGCGCAGTGGGCGGGCGGAGAAGTCGGGCGTATCGCGGTGAATAACCCGAGTGATGTGAACGCGTCGGTCAATGTGTTCCGCGCCGGTTCCGACAATGTGGTGCATGACTTCGGCAGCGTCGTGCAATTCAACGGCACTACTGGCCAGTTGCTACGGGTCAGCGGTGAACCGTCGCTGCCGACGGTCATCGCCGGCGGGTTCTTCGGTCTGCACATGGGCCATTTCGCCGGCCCGGTGTTGCGCTGGTTGTACTTTATCTGCGGCCTGGCGGGCACGGCGATGATCGGCACCGGGCTGGTGCTCTGGCTGGGCAAGCGCCAGCTCAAGCACGCCAAGACCGCTGTGATGCCGTTCGAGCTGCGGCTGGTGGAAGTGCTGAACGTTGCCAGCATGTCCGGGTTGTTGATCGCCATCGCGGCGTTCTTCTGGGCCAACCGTCTGCTGCCGGTAAGCTTCGCCGAGCGTTCCGGCTGGGAGGTGCAGACCTTTTTTATCGCCTGGGGCCTGAGCCTGTTGCACGCTGTCCTGCGTCGTGGTCGCCAGGCGTGGGTGGAGCAATTGAGCTTCGCTGCGCTGCTGTTTATGGCGGTGCCGCTGCTCAATGCCCTCACCACGCATCAACATCTGGGCGTATCCCTGGCACGGGGCGACTGGGCCATGGCCGGCTTCGACCTGACCTGCCTGGCCAGCGGCGTGTTCCTCGCCTGGGCGGCCTGGAAGATGCAGCACCGCGCGGCGCCGCAGCCCAAGGCGCAACGCATGCCTGCGCTGCAGCTCAAGCAGGAGGCGAACTGAATGTTGCTCGCGCTCTTGATGTGTTATGCCGGGTTCACCGCGTTGTGCCTGACCACAGACCGCCATCACGGTGAACTGCTGCACAGCAAGCCAACGCCGCGTCGGCGCCTGGGGTTGCGTGTGGCGGGAGGGTTGCTGCTGGCCCTTGCGATCGGGCCCGCCGTGAGTGCTACCGGTTGGGCCCAGGGTCTGGTGGAGTGGTGCGCGGTGTTGATGCTCAGCGCACTGCTGCTGGTGCTGTTGTTGCCGTATCGGCCAAGGCTGGCCTTGATCCTCGCGGGTGTCGGCCTGCTGACCAGCCCCGTCGTGGCCTTTGCCGTCCTCTGAGCCCCGCCATGATGATCAGCCCCCCATCCGAACCCCAGGACAGCCCGCAGGCTGACGCGACGGGCGGGCGTGCGTATTTCCTGCAGGTGTTTTTGTCCCAGCGTTCGCAGATGGAGGCCCTGGTGAGCCGACGCGTGGGCTGCCGCGCCACGGCGGCCGACCTGGTGCAGGACCTGTTCCTGCGCTTCTGGCGCCGGCCGCTGGTGCAGGTCGAAGAGCTCAGCACCTATCTGCTGCGCTGCGCCGGCAATATCGCCATCGACCACCTGCGCAGCGAAGGCGCGCGGGCGCGCAGCAGTGAAGGCTGGTTGCCCGAGCAGCAGGACAACCAGGGCTGCGAACCCCAGGCCGCACTGGAGGCAGGCAACGATTTGCGCCATGTCGAAGCCGCCTTGCGCAGCCTGCCCGAGCGCACACGCCAGATTTTCCTGCTCAACCGTATCCACGGCCGCAAGTACGCGCAAATCGCCAAGGCCATGGGGCTGTCCCAAAGCGCCGTGGAAAAACATATGATGCGTGCCCTCGAAGCCTGCAAGGCCAGCCTTCGTGAGCCATCGCCCCCACGCACGCCAGGGAAAGCACCGTGAACGTCACTCCCACGCCCGATCAGGAACACGCCGCGCTGGCCTGGTTGAGCCTGCTGCACGACCAGCCCAGCAGCGGCGACCAGGCCACGTTCAGCCGTTGGCTGCGTGCCGATCCCGCCCATGCCGAGGCATATGCCCAGGCTCAGGTGTTGTGGGAATTGAGCGAGCAACCCGCGCGTAGGCTGGCGGACGAAGAAGCCCTGGCGCTGCAGGGCTACCTCAATGCGATGAATACGTCCAAGCGCTCGCGTGCAGTGCGCGGGGCCGGTGCTTTGGCCATGGCGGCGTGCCTGCTGCTGATGGTGTCGATGGGTGCCGGTTGGCAGCCGTCGCGCTGGGTCGATGACTTGGGCGCCGATTACGTCACGGCGCCGGGGGAATTGAAGACTGTCACCCTGGCCGACCAGTCCCAGGTCACCCTCGACGCCGATAGCGCGATTGCCGTGGATTTCAGCCATGGCGAGCGGCACATCCAACTGCGCCGTGGCGCCGGTTTTTTCAGCGTGAACCACACCGGCGAGTCCTTTGTAGTGGAGGCGGGCGGTGGGCAAGCACGGGTGTTGGGGACGCAGTTCGAGGTGCGCCTGCAGCCGGTGGGGGCCGAGGTCACAGTGCTGTCGGGGCGAGTGGGCGTGACGCCGTCGAAGCAGGCCCGGCAGCAAATCCTCACGGCAGGCCAGCAAGTGGCCTACGCCGAGGGTATGGCTGGGCCACTGCAGGCGGTGGACAGCCAATCGCGCCTGGCCTGGCGCGATGGCTGGCTCAACTATTACAAGGCGCCGTTGGCCGATGTGATCAAGGATTTGGCTCGCTACTACCCTGGCCGCATCCTGCTGCTCAACGAAGAGATGGGCGCCAGGCGCGTCAGCGGCAGTTTCCCGAGCAAAGACCCGCAAGCGGTGTTGAACGCGTTGCAGGCGGTGCTGGGGTTTGAGCAGCACAAGCTGCTGGGGCGGATGATCGTGGTGCGCTGACTACTTCAGCGCCGCCATGATCGCATCCGGGTTGTAGTCGCGAATCAGCGTCCCGTTCACGTCCACAAACGGAATCCCGCCGCCGCCCAGCGCCTCATATGTCTTGCGCGCTTGGGCGTCCTTCTCGATATCGAACGCCTGGTAGGGAATGCCTTTGTGGTCCAGAAAGCGGCGGATCTGCTTGCAGTAGCCGCACCACTCGGTGGCGTAGAGCACCACGCGCGCCGAGGTGCGTACCGGCTCCGGCACCACCTGCGAGGGGTTGAACACCCGCTCGATCTTGCCCCAGTTCTGGATCGCCACCACGACCAACAACACCAGCAGGACTTTCTTGAGTACCCCGCCCAGCATCAGTTACGGCGCTTGAGCTGATCGGTCAATTGCGTCGGCAGGCCCTTGATGATCAAGGTGCCGGCAGCTTCGTCGTATTCGATCTTGTCGCCCAGCAGGTGTGCTTCAAAACTGATCGACAGGCCTTCGGCGCGGCCGGTGAAGCGACGGAACTGGTTGAGCGTGCGCTTATCCGCCGGGATTTCCGGCGACAGGCCGTAGTCCTTGTTGCGGATATGGTCGTAGAACGCTTTAGGCCGATCTTCATCGATCAACCCCGACAGTTCTTCCAGGCCCATGGGCTCGCCGAGCTTGGCCTGGCTGCTGGCGTAGTCCACCAGGGTCTTGGTTTTTTCGCGGGCGGATTCGTCCGGCAGGTCTTCGCTTTCAACGAAGTCACTGAAGGCCTTGAGCAGGGTGCGGGTCTCGCCGGGGCCGTCGACGCCTTCCTGGCAGCCGATAAAGTCGCGGAAGTACTCCGACACCTTCTTGCCGTTCTTGCCTTTGATAAACGAAATGTACTGCTTGGACTGCTTGTTGTTCTGCCATTCGGACACGTTGATCCGCGCGGCCAGGTGCAGTTGGCCCAGGTCAAGGTGACGGGACGGGGTCACGTCCAGCTCATCGGTCACCGCCACGCCTTCGCTGTGGTGCAGCAGGGCGATGGCCAGGTAATCGGTCATGCCTTGCTGGTAATGGGCAAACAACACGTGGCCGCCGGTGGAAAGGTTGGATTCTTCCATCAGCTTCTGCAGGTGTTCGACCGCGGTGCGGCTGAACGTGGTGAAATCCTGGCCACCGTCGAAATACTCCTTCAACCAGCCGCTGAACGGGTGCGCGCCGGACTCGGCATGAAAGAAACCCCAGGCCTTGCCTTGTTTGGCGTTGTAGCTCTCGTTGAGGTCGGCAAGCATGTTCTCGATGGCGGCCGATTCAGACAGCTCCGAATCGCGGGCGTGGAGAACTGCGGGTGTGCCGTCGGGTTTTTTGTCGATCAGGTGGACGATGCAATGACGGATCGGCATGGGCTTCTCGGCTGGTTGAAGGGGAGCGGTTGGCCTCCCCGAAAAGTCGACAAGTGTACCGCACCCATTGGCCAAGACACCCCTCGAAGGCGGTTTTGGCCTTCCTCTGACGAGGCATATGCCTTTTTTTCACGGTTTAGAGCGATAAAGCTGACCAAATGGGTAGGTAGAGGCGGATATTTCCCCGTCTCTGTGCTAGTTTTGCCCCGTCTTACGCCGCGTCTCGGCGTTAAGCGTGCATTCAGCATCTGTCAGGTCGAACCAATCCCCGTTTCAAGCATCTATAACCCCGATCTCCGAGGTTATAGCCAGGGGTGCCAGACCTAGACGGTCGGGCTCGATGGCTGACACTGCACTCTGCAATCCATATGAATTTGATAGGGAAGGAACACCACAATGGCTATTACTAAAGACCAACTGATCGCTGACCTGGCTGAAGCAGTAGACGCACCGAAAACCACCGTGCGCGCTCTGCTGGACCAACTGAGCCAAGTTGTTGCTGATCAGCTGGAAAACGGCGGCGAAATCACTCTGCCAGGTATCGGCAAACTGAAAGTGACCGAGCGTCCTGCCCGTACTGGCCGTAACCCTTCGACTGGCGCTGCCATCGAAATCGCTGCCAAGAAAGTTATCAAGCTGGTTGTGGCCAAAGGCCTGACCGACGCTGTTAACAAGTAAGACGCAGCAAAAAAAACCGTGCTCCGGAGTCATTCGGGCACGGTTTTTTGTTGCCTGCGATTCGGTGTTATCGCACCCAGCGCTGGCGCCAGATCTGCTGTTCGTTCTTGGTCTGGAAGGTCCAGGCGACGAAACGGCTTTGCTTCTGGCCCTGGGACATTTCGACGACCTGGCTTTCCAGCACGCCGGCTTTTTTCAGGGCGGTCTCGATCGCGGGCAAGTTCGACGCTTTTGACACCAGGGTGCTGAACCACAGCACCTTGTGGGCAAAATGCGCGCTCTCGGCGATCAACTGCGTCACAAAGCGCGCTTCGCCACCTTCACACCACAGCTCGGCCGATTGGCCACCGAAGTTCAGCACCGGCAACTTGCGTTTCGGGTCGGCCTTGCCCAGGGCGCGCCACTTGCGTTCGCTACCCTTGGTGGCTTCGTCCATGGACGCGTGGAACGGCGGGTTGCACATGGTCAGGTCGAAGCGCTCGGCCGGCTCCAGCAGACCCAACAGGATGTGCTTGGGGTTGGGCTGCTGGCGCAGCTGGATGACCTTGCTCAGGTCGTTGGACTGCACGATGGCCTTGGCGGCGGCTACGGCGATAGGGTCGACTTCCGAACCGAGGAAATTCCAGCGGTATTCCATGTAGCCGATCAGCGGATAGACGCAGTTGGCGCCCATGCCGATGTCCAGCACCTTGACGATTGAACCCCGCGGGATCTTGCCGTCATTGGTGCTTGCCAGCAGGTCGGCGAGGAAATGCACGTAGTCGGCACGCCCGGGCACTGGCGGGCACAGGTAATCCGCCGGGATATCCCAATGCTGGATGCCATAGAACGACTTGAGCAACGCCCGGTTGAATACCCGCACCGCATCCGGGCTGGCGAAGTCGATGCTTTCCTTGCCGTAGGGGTTGAGAATCACGAACTGCGCCAGTTCCGGCGTGGTCTTGATCAGCGCCGGGAAGTCGTAACGGCCTGTGTGGCGGTTGCGCGGGTGCAGAGTGGCCTCTTTGCGCGGGACCACGGGCTTGGCCGGGGTTGCGGTTTTAGGCTTCTTGCGCGGAGGTTTGGGTGTGCTGGGGGCGGTCATGATGATTCTGGTGTTGGCTCAAAGTGGCGGGCATTGTCACACATTCCCGAGGAGAACTCGGTCAAATGTGGGAGGGGGCCCCCGATAGTGGAGGGTCAGCCAGTTTATAGGCAGCTGACATACCGGAATCGGGGGCAAGTCGAATCGTCGCACCGCCCCTCGTACATTGACTGTATTGCCAGCAAGGGATTGGGAATATCCAGGCAAAAAAAGAGACCCGAAGGTCTCTTTCTCCACGCGAATCAAGCCTTACAGGCTGGAAATCCGCGCATGTTGCTCGGCCAGCTTGCCCAAAGCCTGTTCGGCCTCGGCCAACTTGGCGCGTTCTTTCTCGATCACTTGCGCCGGCGCCTTGTCGACGAATGCCGCGTTGGACAGCTTGCCGCCCACGCGCTGCACTTCGCCTTGCAGGCGCGCAATCTCCTTGTCGAGACGGGCCAGTTCCGCGCCCTTGTCGATCAGGCCGGCCATTGGTACCAGCACTTCCATGTCGCCGACCAGTGCGGTGGCGGACAGCGGTGCTTCGGCGCCTTCGGCCAATACGGTGATCGACTCCAGCTTCGCCAGCTTCTTGAGCAGGGCGTCGTTCTCGCTGAGGCGACGCTGGTCCTCGACGCTGGCGTTCTTCACGAACACCGCCAGTGGCTTGCCTGGCCCGATGTTCATCTCGGCGCGGATGTTACGCGTGCCGAGCATCAGGGTCTTGAGCCATTCGATATCGCTTTCGGCCGCCTCATCGATACGTGCCTCGTTGGCCACCGGCCAAGGCTGCAACATGATGGTCTTGCCTTCGATACCGGCCAGCGGCGCGAGGCGCTGCCAGATTTCTTCGGTAATGAACGGCATGAACGGATGCGCCAGGCGCAGCGCCACTTCCAGTACGCGCACCAGGGTGCGACGTGTGCCGCGCTGGCGTTCGACCGGCGCGGTTTCGTCCCACAGCACCGGCTTGGACAGCTCCAGGTACCAGTCGCAATACTGGTTCCAGATGAACTCGTACAAGGCCTGGGCGGCCAGGTCGAAACGGAACTGGTCGAGCTGGCGGGTCACTTCGGCTTCGGTGCGTTGCAGCTGCGAGATGATCCAGCGGTCGGCCAGGCTCAGTTCATAGGCTTCGCCGTTCTGGCCGCAGTCTTCGCCTTTATCCAGCACATAGCGCGCAGCGTTCCAGATCTTGTTGCAGAAGTTGCGATAGCCTTCGACGCGGCCCATGTCGAACTTGATGTCGCGACCGGTGGACGCCAGTGAGCAGAAGGTGAAGCGCAGGGCGTCGGTGCCGTAGCTGGCGATGCCGTCGGCGAATTCGTCGCGGGTCTGCTTCTCGATCTTTTTCGCCAGTTTCGGCTGCATCAGGCCCGAGGTGCGTTTGTGCACCAGGGTTTCCAGGTCGATGCCGTCGATGATGTCCAATGGGTCCAGCACGTTGCCTTTGGACTTGGACATCTTCTGGCCCTGGCCATCGCGCACCAGGCCGTGCACATACACGGTCTTGAACGGTACCTGCGGGGTGCCGTCTTCGTTTTTCACCAAGTGCATGGTCAGCATGATCATCCGGGCAACCCAGAAGAAGATGATGTCGAAGCCGGTGACCAGTACGTCGGTGGAGTGGAATTTCTTGAGGAATTCAGTCTGCTGCGGCCAGCCCAGGGTCGAGAACGTCCACAGGCCCGAACTGAACCAGGTGTCCAGTACGTCGTTGTCCTGTTGCAGCGCCACGTCCGCGCCAAGGTTGTGCTTGGCACGCACTTCGGCTTCGTCGCGGCCCACGTAGACCTTGCCCGACTCGTCGTACCAGGCCGGAATGCGGTGGCCCCACCACAGTTGACGGCTGATGCACCAATCCTGGATGTCGCGCATCCACGAGAAGTACATGTTCTCGTACTGTTTAGGCACGAACTGGATACGGCCGTCTTCCACGGCGGCAATCGCAGGCTCGGCCAGCGGCTTGGTGGACACGTACCACTGGTCGGTCAGCCACGGCTCGATCACGGTGCCGGAGCGGTCGCCCTTCGGCACTTTGAGGCCGTGGTCATCGACGCTCACCAGCAAACCGGCGGCGTCGAAGGCGGCCACGATCTGCTTGCGCGCTTCAAAACGGTCGAGGCCGGCGTATTCGGCCGGGATCTGGCCGTCGATGCTCTCGTTCAGCGTACCGTCCAGGTTGAACACCTGGCAGGCCGGCAGGACGGCGGCATTTTTGTCGAAGATGTTCAGCAACGGCAGGTTGTGACGCTTGCCGACTTCGTAGTCGTTGAAATCGTGGGCCGGGGTGATTTTCACGCAGCCGGTGCCGAATTCAGGGTCGCAGTAATCGTCCGCGATAATCGGGATGCGACGGCCAACCAGCGGTAATTCGACGAACTTGCCGATCAGTGCCTGGTAACGCTCGTCGTTCGGGTTAACCGCGACGGCGGCGTCACCCAGCATGGTTTCCGGGCGGGTGGTGGCGACGATCAGGTAGTCGTTGCCTTCGGCGGTTCTGGCGCCGTCGGCCAGCGGGTACTTGAGGTTCCACAGGAAACCTTTCTCGTCGTGGTTTTCCACTTCGAGGTCGGAAATTGCCGTGTGCAACTTGGTGTCCCAGTTGACCAGGCGCTTGCCGCGGTAGATCAGGCCGTCTTCATGCAGGCGCACGAAGGCTTCTTTCACGGCTTCGGACAGGCCGTCGTCCATGGTGAAGCGCTCGCGGCTCCAGTCGACGGACGAACCCAGGCGACGGATCTGACGGCTGATATTGCCGCCGGACTGGTCTTTCCATTCCCAGACTTTTTCCAGGAATTTCTCGCGACCCAGGTCGTGACGGTTCTGGCCGGTGGCTTCGAGTTGACGCTCCACCAGCATCTGCGTGGCGATGCCGGCGTGGTCGGTGCCCGGCTGCCACAGGGTGTCGCGACCCTGCATGCGGCGGAAACGGATCAACGCATCCATGATCGCATTGTTGAAGCCATGGCCCATGTGCAGGCTGCCAGTGACGTTCGGTGGCGGGATCATGATGGTGTAGGACTCGCCCGCACCTTGCGGAGCGAAATAGTTCTCGGACTCCCAGGTGTTGTACCAGGAAGTTTCAATAGCGTGCGGCTGGTAGGTCTTATCCATGCGCGGCGGGACCCTAGTTGGCATTTATTCAGGAAAGCCGGCAAGTATAAGGGGTGAGGCAGCTGCAAGCTATAAGCTGCAAGCAGCAAGCGGGTCGCAGTGCTCTCACTTGCAGCTTATAGCTAGTTACTTGTGGCTGCGGCGATCAGACGCTCCATCCGCGCATCCATCCGGCGCTTGATTTCGGTTTCGATATGCGGGGCAAAGTCGTCGATCACGTCTTGCATGATCAGTTGTGCGGCGGCGCGCAGTTCGTTGTCCAGGTGCAGCAGCAGGGCGTCCTGGGTTTTCTCGGCGGCGGCGGCAACGGGGGGCGCTTCTACGGCGGGCGGCTCGACCGGTGCGGGGGCTGGCTTGCCGCCTACCATGTCGAACAACAGCGGAATCTGTACCTCGCCATCGGCCTGTTCGGTCAACAGCGGCGGTTGCAAGTCGTCATCACCCAGCAACTTGCGGATCGACTCGAGGTCGTCCAGCAGGTGGTCATCTTTTTTTACGGGGTTGGAAGTGTCCATCGTGTGCTCAAAGTCGTTGTAGCCGGTGATCTTGCAAAGGATAGCCCTGTTCGCGGTAGAAACGGAAACTCTCCCGCGCGGCCTGACGAATAGCCGGATCTTCCACCACCACTTCCGCCACGCGGGCGAAGGCCTTGGCAAAGGGCGGTACTTTCAGGTCCAGGTTGACCAACAGGTCATGGTGGTCGCCGCAATGGTCGCCCAAACCCAGCACGATCAGGCCTTCGGGTTCGGATTCCGCGGGGCCGTGGGGCACGAAGCTTTCACCCTTGAAGCGCCACAGGCGGGCATCGAGCTCGTCGCGTTGGGTGGCATCGCTGCAATGCAGGTAGATGCGGTGGCCCATGCGCCAGGCTTTTTCGGTGAGCTTGCAGGCAAAGTCCAGGCGCGCGAGCGGGTCGGCGCTGGGCAATATATAGAAGTCGACTTGGGTCATTGCGGTTCCTGAAGTCCGGGGCGGTTATCGAAGCAACCGCCCCGGGGGCTTCATTGTCAGGCCTTGGCGCGATCCAGCAGGTACTGGGTCAGCAGTGGAACCGGACGGCCGGTGGCGCCCTTGTCCTTGCCGCCGCTGGTCCAGGCGGTGCCGGCGATGTCCAGGTGCGCCCAGTTGAAGTTCTTGGCAAAGCGCGACAGGAAGCAGGCGGCGGTGATGGTGCCGGCTTTCGGGCCGCCGATGTTGGCGATGTCGGCGAACGGGCTGTCCAGCTGTTCCTGATACTCATCGAACAGCGGCAGTTGCCAGGCGCGGTCGTCGGCGGCCTTGCCGGCGCTGAGCAGTTGCTCGATCAGTTCGTCGTTGTTGCCCAGCAGGCCTGAGGTGTGGGCACCCAAGGCAACGACGCATGCGCCGGTCAGGGTCGCGATGTCGATTACCGCCTGCGGCTTGAAGCGCTCGGCGTAGGTCAGGGCATCGCACAGCACCAGGCGGCCTTCGGCGTCGGTGTTGAGGATTTCTACGGTCTGGCCGCTCAGGGTGGTGACGATGTCGCCTGGGCGAGCAGCGCCGCCGCTCGGCATGTTCTCGGCGCAAGCCAGGATGCACACCAGGTTGATCGGCAGCTTGAGTTCCAGCACGGCACGCAGGGTGCCGAACACGCTGGCGGCGCCGCCCATGTCGTACTTCATCTCATCCATGCCCAGGCCTGGCTTGAGGCTGATGCCGCCGGTGTCGAAGGTGATGCCTTTACCCACCAGGGCGTAAGGCTTCTCGGACTTCTTGCCGCCGTTGTATTGCATCACGATCAGGCGTGGCGGCTGGTCGCTGCCCTGGCCCACGGCATAGAACGAGCCCATGCCCAGTTCCTTGATCTTTTTCTCGTCCAGGACTTCAACTTTCAGGCCCTTGAATTCTTTACCCAGTGCCTTGGCCTGTTCGCCCAGGAAAGTCGGGTGGCAGATGTTCGGCGGCAGGTTGCCCAGGTCGCGAGTGAACGACATGCCGTTGGAAATGGCGGTGGCGTGGGTCACGGCGCGCTGGACTTCAGCCTGTGCGGCCTTGATGGTCAACAGGGTGATTTTCTTCAGCGCGCGGGGTTCGGCTTTCTGGCTCTTGAACTGGTCGAAGGTATAGCCGCCATCTACCAGCGACTCGGCCAACAGGCGGGTCTTGCCGTAGCTGTCACGGCCTTTGACGACGACTTCGTCGAGGGCCAGTACCGCGTCGCTGCCGCCCAGGCCCTTGAGGGTGCTGAGGATGGCGCTGACGATCTTGCGGAACGGGCGGTCGCCCAGCTCGGCGTCCTTGCCCACGCCCACCAGCAATACGCGGTCGGCCTTGAGGTTGGGCAGGCTATGCAGCAGCAGGCTCTGGCCGACTTTGCCGGCCAGGTCGCCGCGCTTGAGCACGGCGCTGATGGCGCCGCCGCTGAGCTCGTCGACTTGCTTGGCGGCCACGCCAAGCGTGCGGCCTTCGCCGATGGCGACCACGAGGGTGGCGGTCTTCAACGTTTCGGGGCTAACGCTTTTTACAACCAATTCCATGTTCGGGTCCCTTATAAAGGTCTGTGAGCCTGGCGTGTGTCCCCAGGCTTTAAAGCGTGGCAGCCTTTGTAAACCGCCAGCGACAAAGGCCGCAGTTTGAACCTCGCCGGCGGAGCCTGACAACCCTTGGCGCAGCCTTTGTGCATACGCGTGAGGTTGCGCAGTGACAGGCGCGGTCAATCACAGGATAATGCGCCATCTTTTTAGCCGGCCCTGTGTAAAGGGGCTGACTCGGTATGCTTGCTTGTTTGGCCGCCTTAGCCTGACAACCCTGGAGTGTCTGGTTTGATTGTCTTCCGTTATCTGTCCCGCGAAGTCCTGTTGACCCTGAGTGCCGTGAGTGCGGTATTGCTGGTCATCATCATGAGTGGTCGTTTCGTCAAATACCTGGCCCAGGCCGCTTCCGGCGCCCTGGATCCGGGCTCGCTGTTCCTGATCATGGGGTTTCGCCTGCCGGGCTTTTTGCAGCTGATCCTGCCGCTGGGCCTGTTTCTCGGCATCCTGCTGGCCTACGGCCGGCTGTACCTTGAAAGTGAAATGACCGTGCTCTCGGCCACCGGCATGAGCCAGCAGCGCCTGCTGGGCATGACTATGATCCCGGCTGCCGGCGTTGCCCTGGTGATGGCCTGGTTGAGCCTGAGCCTGGCGCCCCAGGGTGCCATGCAGTTCCAATTGTTGCTGAACAAGCAGGATGCGATGACCGAGTTCGACACGCTCGAGCCGGGACGCTTCCAAGCGCTCAACGACGGTACGCGGGTGACCTACACCGAAACCATGACCGATGACCGCGCCAACCTCGGCGGTGTGTTTATTTCTCAGAAAAATCAGGGCGAGAACCAGAAAGACCGTGGTATTTCGATTCTGGTGGCCGACAGCGGGCGCCAGGAAGTGCGCCCCGATGGCAGCCGTTACCTGGTCCTGGAAAACGGCTATCGCTATGACGGCAGCCCTGGTCTGGCGGACTATCGGGCGATCAAGTACGACACCTATGGCGTAATGCTCGCACGGCCGGATATCAGTGAAGAGGTGACCGACCGCGACGCGCTGCCGACGGCGTCGCTGTTCGGCAGTCAGGAGCTGCGCTCCATCGCCGAGCTGCAATGGCGCATTTCCCTGCCGCTGCTGGTGTTCATCGTGACCTTGATGGCCGTGCCGCTGTCCCGGGTCAACCCGCGTCAGGGCCGTTTCCTCAAGCTGTTGCCGGCCATCCTGCTGTATATGACCTACCTGACATTACTGACTTATGCCCGTGGCTGGCTGGAGAACGGCAAGACCCCGCTCGTGCTCGGCTTATGGTGGGTTCACGCGATATTCCTGACAGTTGGCTTGGCTCTACTTTATTGGGAGCCGTTGCGCTTGAAGATGCAGAGTCGTCGCAGTATGAAGGAGATGGCTCGTGGTTAAGCTCGACCGCTACATCGGCAGCAGTGTACTGATCGCCATCCTGGCCGTACTTGGCATCATTATCGGCCTGGCATCGCTGTTCGCTATGGTTGATGAAATGAAAAGCATCAATGACACCTACACCGTATGGAACGTGCTGAACTACGTGCTCCTCACCGCCCCGCGACGTCTCTACGAGATGATGCCGATGGCCGCACTGATCGGCTGCCTGATCGGCCTGGGCAGCTTGGCCAGCAACAGCGAACTGACCATCATGCGTGCCGCCGGTGTGTCCATCGGCCGTATCGTCTGGGCGGTCATGAAGCCCATGCTGTTACTGATGGTCTGCAGCGTGCTGATCGGCGAATACGTGGCGCCGCCGGCCGAAGCCACAGCCCAGGCCAATCGCGCCCTGGCCCAGGGTTCGGGCGATGCGCAAAGCGCCAAGCACGGCTTGTGGCACCGCCAGGGGGATGAGTTCATCCACATCAACGCTGTTCAGCCCGGCGGACTGTTGATTGGTGTCACGCGCTACAGGTTCGACAAAGAGCGTCATATGCTGTCGTCCAGTTTCGCCAAAAGTGCGCAGTACAGTAATGAAAAATGGCAACTGACGGACATCACCACGACTTATTTCCGCAATGTCGGCCAAGGTACCCAGGCCAGCACCGAAGTGATCAACGTGCCGAGCGAAGAGTGGGGTATCTCGCTTAAGCCGGAATTGCTCAATACGGTGGTGATGATTCCCGAAAGCCTGCCGATCTCCGGCTTGTGGAGCTATATCCATTACCTCAAGGACCAGGGCCTGAACAACGGCCGCTACTGGCTGGCATTTTGGGTCAAGGTGCTGCAGCCGGTAGTGACCGCTGCGCTGGTGCTGATGGCGATCTCGTTCGTCTTCGGCCCGCTACGTTCGGTGACTCTCGGTCAGCGCGTGTTTACCGGCGTATTAGTGGGCTTTATCTTCCAGATCGCCCAGAACTTGCTCGGCCCCTTGAGCCTGGTGTTCGGTTTCTCGCCGCTGTTTGCGGTGTTGGTGCCCACCACCATCTGCGCCCTGGCCGGCTTCTGGCTGTTGCGCCGGGCCGGTTGATACCCCGCTTATGCACAAAAAATGCCCCGCTCGAATGAGTGGGGCATTTTTGTTCTGGTCAGCAAAGATGACGTCTGGCCCGAGCATCAGGTACAATTCCCGGCTATTTTTCAGCGGGCAATCTGCCTGCAGCCTTTTTGAGTGTTGATCCGTGAGTGATTTGAGTCATATCCGCAATTTCTCCATCATCGCCCACATTGACCATGGTAAGTCGACGCTGGCCGATCGATTCATCCAGATGTGCGGCGGCCTTGCCGAGCGTGAAATGGAAGCCCAGGTACTGGACTCCATGGACCTCGAACGCGAGCGCGGGATCACCATCAAGGCCCACAGCGTTACCCTGTATTACACCGCCAGAGACGGTATCAAGTATCAGCTGAATTTCATTGATACCCCCGGCCACGTCGACTTCACCTATGAAGTCAGCCGCTCCCTGGCGGCCTGCGAAGGCGCGCTGCTGGTCGTGGACGCGGGTCAGGGCGTGGAAGCCCAGTCCGTGGCCAACTGCTACACCGCGATCGAGCAGGGCCTGGAAGTCATGCCGGTGCTGAACAAGATCGACCTGCCACAGGCCGATCCGGACCGCGTCAAAGAAGAAATCGAAAAAATCATCGGCATTGACGCCACCGACGCCGTCGAGTGCAGCGCCAAGACCGGCCTGGGCGTCGACGAAGTGCTCGAACGCCTGGTCAAGACCATCCCCGCGCCCACCGGCAATATCGAAGATCCGCTGCAAGCGTTGATCATCGACTCCTGGTTCGACAACTACCTGGGCGTTGTTTCCCTGGTCCGCGTGCGCCATGGCCGTGTGAAGAAGGGCGACAAGATCCTGGTCAAATCCACCGGCAAGATCCACCTGGTGGACAGCGTCGGTGTATTCAACCCGAAACACACCGTCACCGTTGATCTGAAAGCCGGCGAAGTAGGTTTCATCATCGCCGGCATCAAGGACATTCACGGTGCCCCGGTCGGTGACACCCTGACCCTGAGCACCACCCCTGACGTCGATGTGCTGCCGGGCTTCAAGCGTATCCAGCCGCAGGTCTACGCCGGCCTGTTCCCGGTCAGCTCCGACGACTTCGAAGACTTCCGCGAAGCCCTGCAAAAGCTCACCCTCAACGATTCGTCGTTGCAGTACACCCCGGAAAGCTCCGACGCCCTGGGCTTCGGCTTCCGCTGCGGCTTCCTCGGCATGCTGCACATGGAGATCATCCAGGAGCGCCTCGAGCGCGAATACGACCTGGACCTGATCACCACCGCGCCAACCGTTATTTTCGAGCTGTTGTTGAAAAACGGTGAAACGATTTACGTCGACAACCCGTCCAAGCTTCCAGACCTGTCCTCTATTGAAGACATGCGCGAGCCGATCGTGCGGGCCAATATTCTTGTGCCGCAGGAACACCTGGGCAACGTCATTACCCTGTGTATCGAAAAGCGTGGCGTACAGCACGACATGCTGTTCCTCGGTACCCAGGTGCAAGTGACCTACGATTTGCCGATGAACGAAGTGGTCCTGGACTTCTTCGACCGTCTCAAATCCACCAGTCGCGGCTATGCTTCGCTGGATTACCATTTCGATCGTTATCAGTCGGCTAATCTGGTGAAGCTGGATGTGTTGATCAACGGCGACAAGGTCGATGCACTGGCACTGATCGTGCACAAGGACAACGCGCACTACAAAGGGCGCCAGTTGACCGAAAAGATGAAAGAACTGATTCCGCGCCAGATGTTCGACGTTGCGATCCAGGCCGCCATTGGCGGGCAGATCATTGCACGGACCTCCGTCAAGGCTCTCAGAAAGAACGTACTGGCCAAATGCTACGGCGGTGACGTAAGCCGTAAGCGCAAGCTGCTTGAGAAGCAAAAGGCCGGTAAAAAACGCATGAAGCAAGTGGGCAACGTGGAAATTCCACAAGAAGCCTTCCTTGCGGTGCTCAGGTTGGATAGTTAGGTCCTATGTCACTAAATTTCCCGCTGTTGCTGGTCATCGCCGTTGCCGTTTGCGGCCTCCTGGCGTTGCTCGATCTGGTGTTCTTCGCCCCGCGTCGGCGTTCGGCTATCGCGGCCTATCAGGGCAGCGTCAGCCAGCCCGATGCGGTGGTGGTCGAAAAGCTGAACAAAGAGCCCTTGCTGGTTGAATACGGCAAGTCGTTCTTTCCGGTGCTGTTCATCGTGCTGGTGTTGCGCTCGTTCCTGGTGGAGCCGTTTCAGATCCCTTCGGGGTCGATGAAACCCACCCTGGACGTGGGCGACTTCATCCTGGTGAACAAGTTTTCCTACGGGATTCGCCTGCCGGTGATCGACAAGAAAGTCATTGAAGTCGGCGACCCGCAGCGCGGCGATGTGATGGTGTTCCGCTACCCGGCAGACCCGAGCGTCAACTACATCAAGCGCGTGATCGGCTTGCCCGGCGATACCGTTCGCTACACCCACGACAAGCATCTGTACGTCAACGATCAACTGATCACCGACCAGATGATCGGCACCACATACGACCCGCAACTGGGTGATGTGGCGGTGTACAAGGAACAACTGGGCGCCGCTTCCGAGCACTTGGTGCACAAGGCCATGAGCCGCTCGATGCAGGGCGGCCAGTGGAAAGTCCCGGCCGGTCATTACTTCATGATGGGCGATAACCGCGACAACTCCAACGACAGCCGCTACTGGGACGATTCAACCATTCCCAAGGAGCTGCAGGGCATGGTCCCCGACGAGAATATTGTCGGCAAGGCTTTCGCGGTCTGGATGAGCTGGCCGGAACCCAAACTCAGCCACCTGCCGAACTTCTCGCGGGTCGGGTTGATCAAGTAATACAGACGGCGCTGTGAACACAGCGCCGAATGCTTTTCTGGGGTGGGGACAAATCGGTCCTGCCTCATGCAACACCCATCAGGATTTGAATTTGAACACTGCGTCAATCGTCGATGGCCGCCGGTGCCACCAACTCACTATGGATAAACCGTGACCGTTTCTCTCAGTCGTCTCGAGCGCCAGCTCGGCTACACCTTCAAGGACCAGGAATTGATGGTCCTTGCCCTCACACACCGCAGTTTTGCAGGGCGCAATAACGAGCGCCTGGAATTCCTCGGTGATGCCATCCTTAATTTTGTCGCCGGTGAGGCGCTGTTCGAGCGTTTCCCGCAGGCCCGTGAAGGCCAGTTATCGCGCCTGCGCGCGCGCCTGGTAAAAGGCGAGACCCTGGCCGTGCTGGCCCGTGGTTTTGGCCTTGGGGAGTACCTGCGCCTGGGGTCCGGTGAATTGAAAAGCGGTGGTTTCCGCCGCGAATCGATCCTGGCCGATGCCCTCGAGGCGCTGATCGGCGCGATCTACCTGGATGCCGGCATGGAAGCAGCCAAGGCGCGCGTCACCGCGTGGCTGACCTCCGAGATCGAGAGCCTCACCCTGGTCGACACCAACAAGGACCCCAAGACCCGCCTGCAGGAATTCCTGCAATCACGCGGGTGCGAACTGCCACGCTACGAAGTGGTGGATATCCAGGGTGAACCCCATTGCCGCGTGTTCTTCGTGGAATGTGAAATCACCTTACTGAATGAAAAAAGCCGAGGTCAGGGTGTGAGCCGTCGTATTGCCGAACAGGTAGCGGCCGCAGCAGCACTGATTGCCCTGGGCGTGGAGAATGGCCATGACTGATTCAACCGCAACACGCTGTGGCTATGTTGCCATCGTTGGCCGCCCCAACGTGGGCAAGTCGACGCTGCTCAACCACATCCTCGGCCAGAAGCTCGCGATCACCTCGCGCAAGCCGCAGACCACTCGCCACAACATGCTGGGCATCAAGACCGAAGGCAACGTGCAAGCGGTCTACGTCGATACCCCAGGCATGCACAAAGGCGGCGAGAAAGCTCTGAACCGCTACATGAACAAGACCGCTTCGGCGGCGTTGAAAGACGTCGACGTGGTGATCTTCGTGGTCGACCGCACCAAGTGGACCGACGAAGACCAGATGGTCCTGGAGCGTGTGCAGTATGTGACCGGTCCGTTGATCGTCGCGTTGAACAAGACCGACCGCATCGAAGACAAAGCCGAACTGATGCCGCACCTGACCTGGTTGCAGGAACAACTGCCCAACGCGCAGATCATGCCGATCTCGGCCCAGCACGGCCATAACCTCGAAGCCCTGGAGCGCGTGATCGCCGGTTACCTGCCGGAGAACGAGCACTTCTTCCCGGAAGACCAGATCACCGACCGCAGCAGCCGTTTCCTCGCCGCCGAACTGGTACGCGAGAAAATCATGCGTCAGATGGGTGCCGAGCTGCCGTACCAGATCACCGTCGAAATCGAAGAGTTCAAGCAGCAGGGCAAGACCCTGCATATCCATGCGCTGATCCTCGTTGAACGTGATGGCCAGAAAAAAATCATCATTGGCGACAAGGGCGAGCGCATCAAGCGCATCGGCACCGAAGCGCGCAAGGACATGGAGCTGCTGTTCGACTCCAAGATCATGCTCAACCTGTGGGTGAAGGTGAAGGGTGGCTGGTCCGATGATGAGCGTGCGTTACGCTCCCTTGGCTACGGCGACCTGTAAGGACACCGCAGGGCATAAAATGTGGGAGGGGGCTTGCCCCCGATAGCGGTGGGTCAGTTAATAGATAAGTGACTGAACCACCGCCATCGGGGGCAAGCCCCCTCCCACATTAGGTTTGTATTGTTTTCAAGATAGAGAACCCATGTCCCAATCCCAACCCCCCAGCCAACCCGCCTATGTCCTGCACAGTCGCGCCTACCGCGAGACCAGCGCGCTGGTGGATTTCCTCACGCCCCAAGGCCGCCTGCGTGCAGTCTTGCGCAGTGCGCGGGGCAAGGCGGGTACGTTGGCGCGGCCGTTCGTTGCATTGGATGTGGAGTTTCGCGGCAAGGGTGAGCTGAAAAACGTCGGCCGCCTGGAAAGCGTCGGCACGTCGGCCTGGCTCAACGGCGATGCGTTGTTCAGCGGCCTCTACCTCAACGAACTGCTGATTCGTCTGCTGCCCGCCGAAGACCCGCACCCGGCGGTCTTCGATCACTACGCCGCCACCTTGCTGGCCCTGGCCGAAGGCCGCCCGCTGGAGCCGCTGCTGCGGGCTTTCGAATGGCGCCTGCTCGACGACCTGGGCTATGGCTTCGAACTCGCCAACGACCTGCACGGTGAGCCCATCGCCGCCGATGGCATGTACCGCCTGCAAGTCGACGCGGGACTGGAGCGTGTGCACCTGCTGCAACCGGGCCTGTTCCAAGGCACCGAATTGCTCGCCATGAGCGAAGCGGACTGGTCGGCTCCCGGCGCGTTGTCGGCCGCCAAGCGCCTGATGCGCCAGGCCTTGGCCGTGCACCTGGGCGGACGGCCGCTGGTCAGTCGCGAGTTGTTTCGAAAGCCCTGACATCCCCGTGTATGCTGTGCACCGTTTCTTTCCCTTTTCAGGAGCGCTTCCGTGACCACCAGCAATCGCATTCTTCTTGGCGTCAACATCGACCACGTCGCTACCCTGCGTCAGGCCCGGGGCACTCGTTATCCGGACCCGGTCAAGGCGGCGTTGGATGCCGAAGAAGCGGGCGCCGACGGTATCACCGTGCACCTGCGTGAAGACCGCCGCCACATCCAGGAGCGCGATGTGCTGCTGCTCAAGGATGTGCTGCAAACCCGCATGAATTTCGAAATGGGCGTCACCGAAGAAATGATGGCGTTCGCCGAACGCATCCGCCCGGCGCACATTTGCCTGGTGCCGGAAACCCGCCAGGAACTTACCACCGAAGGTGGGCTGGATGTGGCCGGCCAGGAGGCGCGGATCAAGGCCGCCGTGGAGCGCCTGTCGAGGATCGGCAGCGAAGTGTCGCTGTTCATCGACGCCGACGAACGCCAGATCGAAGCCTCGCGCCGCGTCGGCGCGCCGGCCATCGAATTGCATACCGGCCGTTATGCCGATGCCACCACCCCCACTGAAGTGGCCGATGAACTGCAACGCATCATCGACGGCGTGAACTGTGGGCTAGGCGAAGGCCTGATCGTCAACGCCGGCCACGGCTTGCATTACCACAACGTTGAAGCCGTGGCCGCTATCAAGGGCATCAACGAGCTGAACATCGGCCATGCGCTGGTGGCGCATGCGCTGTTCGTCGGGTTCAAAGGCGCGGTGGCCGAGATGAAGGCCCTGATCCTGGCTGCCGCCAAGGCCTAAAACACAATGAGGATCGAGTGTGGGAGGGGCATTCCGGAATTCACCCATGCGGCAATGCGAAGCCTTACTGTTTAGCCGACGCAGGTGTATCGTATCCGCCCTTTGCAGGCCACTGGCCTGCCGCCGATACGTGAGGTTGTTGTGTCCCGATCCTTTTCCCGTCGACAAATCCTGGGTGGCCTTGCAGGCCTGGCCGTAGTGGGCGTCGGTGCCGGTGGCGCCTATCGCTACTGGCTGGGGAAAGTCGCCGAGGCGGAGGCGGGCCATGACTACGAGCTGATCGCCGCACCGCTGGACGTGGAGCTGGTGCCGGGCCACACCACCCAAGCCTGGGCGTTCGGCCCCTCGGCACCGGGCACCGAATTGCGTGTGCGCCAGGGCGAATGGCTGCGGGTACGCTTCATCAACCACCTGCCGGTCGCCACCACCATTCACTGGCACGGCATCCGCCTGCCACTGGAAATGGACGGTGTGCCCTACGTCTCGCAATTGCCGGTACTGCCCGGTGAGTACTTCGACTACAAATTCCGCGTGCCCGACGCCGGCAGCTACTGGTACCACCCCCATGTGAGCAGCAGCGAAGAACTCGGCCGTGGCCTGGTCGGCCCTTTGATCGTGGAAGAGCGCGAGCCCACCGGTTTCAAATACGAACGCACCTTGAGCCTGAAGAACTGGCACATCGACGAAGAGGGCGCCTTTGTCGAGTTCAGCATCCCGCGTGAAGCAGCGCGTGGCGGTACCGCCGGGCGCCTCTCGACCATTAACGGCGTGCCCCAGGCGGTCATCGACCTGCCTGCCGGGCAGATCACCCGCGTGCGCCTGCTCAACCTCGATAACACCCTGACCTACCGCATCAACATCCCCGGCGTCGAAGCGCAGATCTACGCGCTGGACGGCAACCCTATCGAGCCGCGCCCGCTGGGCAAGGAATACTGGTTGGGCCCGGGCATGCGCATTTGCCTGGCGATCAAGGCGCCGCCGGCGGGTGAAGAGCTGTCGATCCGCAACGGCCCGGTACGCCTCGGCACCTTCCGCTCAGTGGTCAACAACGATGCGCCGACCGCGTGGCCGCCGGCACTGCCGGCCAACCCGGTGGCCGAGCCGGACCTGGCCAACGCCGAGAAACTCAACTTCAATTTCGAATGGGTCGGCTCGGTGTCGGTCAACGTCGACAACGGCAAGCCGCCCAGCCTGTGGCAGATCAACGGCCAGGCCTGGGACATCACCGACAAGACCTGCGCCGACCGTCCAATTGCCAAGCTTGAGCTGGGCAAGAGCTACATTTTCGAACTCAAGAACATGACCCAGTACCAGCACCCGGTCCACTTGCACGGCATGAGCTTCAAGGTCATCGCCTCGAACCGCCACAAGGTGATCCCGTACTTCACCGACACCTACTTGCTGGGCAAGAACGAGCGCGCCCGTGTAGCGTTGGTGGCGGATAACCCAGGGGTATGGATGTTCCACTGTCACGTGATCGACCATATGGAAACCGGCCTGATGGCCGCCATCGAGGTGGCGTGATGCGCCAGATTCGTCCCACCGCGATCATCGACCGCAGCCGCGATCAGCATTTCATGCGCGAAGCCCTGGCCCTCGCCGCCCAAGGCGCCGTACTGGGTGAAGTACCGGTGGGCGCTGTGCTGGTGCAGGACGGTGAAATCATCGGTCGCGGCTTCAACTGCCCCATCAGCGGCAACGACCCCAGCGCCCATGCCGAAATGGTCGCCATCCGCGCCGCCGCGCGAGCGATCAGCAATTATCGTCTGGTGGGCAGCACGCTGTATGTGACGCTGGAACCGTGCAGCATGTGCGCCGGCCTGATCGTGCATTCGCGGATTGCGCGGGTGGTGTATGGCGCGCTGGAGCCTAAGGCGGGGATTGTGCAAAGCCAGGGGCAGTTTTTTACCCAGGGGTTTCTGAACCATCGGGTGTTGTTTGAAGGCGGGGTGTTGGCTGAGGAATGTGGGACGGTGTTGAGCGAATTCTTCAAGGCCCGCCGGGCTAAGCCCCCGCTCTAAAAAATACTGGAGATCAAATGTGGGAGGGGGCGGGCCCCTCCCAGATTTAGATCTCTGTTGTTTCAGGGAGATCGGGATTATTTCCTGGCGATGATGACGGCCCGCATCGGCGCCGGCAGCCCTTCAATCGTCTTGCTGTGATCTTCCGGATCGAGAAAATCGCTGAGCGACTGATACTTCATCCACGCCGTCCCTCGCTGCTCCTCTACCGTGGTCACGCTCACATCCACGCAGCGCACATCACTGAACCCGGCACGCCGCAGCCAGAGCATCAGCGCCGGCACCGATGGCAGGAACCACACATTACGCATCTGGGCGTAGCGGTCCTCCGGCACCAGCACCTGTTGCTGGTCGCCTTCGACCACCAAGGTTTCCAGCACCAGCTCGCCGCCCTTGACCAGAGTGTCTTTCAGCGCAAGCAAATGCTCGATCGGCGAGCGGCGGTGATAAAACACGCCCATGGAAAATACCGTGTCGAAGCCTTCCAGGTTTGCCGGCAAATCTTCGAACGGGAATGGCAAGTGCCACGCCTTGGGCTCAGACAGATAACGCTGCACCGCCTGGAACTGGCAGAAGAACAGCCAGTTGGGGTCGACGCCGATCACGCTGTCGGCGCCGGCGCCGAGCATTCGCCACATGTAGTAACCGTTGCCGCAGCCCACATCGAGGATGCGCTTGCCCGTAAGGTTCAAGTGCGGCGCTACGCGGGACCACTTCCAGTCCGAGCGCCATTCGGTGTCCACATGCACGCCGAACAGGTGGAACGGCCCCTTGCGCCAGGGGCTGAGCCCCATCAGGGCGGTGTGCATTTGTGCGCGGGTGGCGTCATCGCACTCGGTATCGAGGGTCAGGCCATTGAGCAAGTCGACGTTGCTGGGCTGAATCTTCGGCAGCGCATCCAGCGCGCTTTGCCAGCGCTCCAGGTCGCCGTGACCCTTCTCCATCTTGCTGTCGAGCTGCGCTTGCAGGCCCTGGGCCCAAACGGCCAGGGGAGTGCCGACCAAATGGCGGGCGAGGGGGGACAAATCAATCATGGCAAGGCAATCAACGAGGCAAAGTTAAGACACTGGAACCACGGCACGACTTTCGAGAACCCGGCCGCCAGCAGGCGTTCGCGATGTTCTTCGAGGCTGTCGGGCTTCATGACATTTTCGATGGCGCTGCGCTTCTGGGCGATTTCCAGTTCGCTGTAGCCGTTGGCGCGTTTGAACGCGATATGCAGATCGGTGAGCAGGGCATGTTCTTCAGCATCGTTGAAGCGCAGCTTTTCCGAGAGGATCAGCGCGCCGCCGGGCAACAGCGCTTGGCGAATGCGCCCAAGCAACGCCAGGCGTTCTTCCGGGGCGATGAATTGCAGGGTGAAATTCAGCGCCACCACCGAGGCCGGCTGGAACTGCAGTGCGAGAATATCGCCCTCGATCACCTCCACCGGCAGCAGCTCCTGGAACATCGAGTCCTGGCCATTCAGGTATTGGCGGCAACGCTCGACCATCGCCGCCGAGTTATCCACCGCGATCACCCGGCAGCCATCGGTACGCACATGCCGGCGCAACGCCTGGGTCACCGCGCCAAGGGATGAACCGAGGTCGTAGAGCACGCTATTGGGCTGGGCAAACTGCGCGGAGAGCACGCCAAGGTTTTCGACGATGGTCGGGTAACCCGGCACCGAGCGCTTGATCATGTCCGGGAACACCCGCACCACGTCCTCGTTAAAGGCGAAGTCCGGCACCTGGGGCAGGGGCTGGGCGAATAGGCGATCGGGTTCTTTGCTCACGGTTGTTCCGGCGACGATGGGGGAAAGGCCGGCATTTTAGCCAAGTTGGCCCTCGTATGCGCGGGTTGTCTGATGGAAAGCCGAAGCGGTGATACCCCACTGCCCGAGCCAGTAGGTGGCGATCAACGCATACGGCGCTGCCTCGAACGCCACGACAAAACGATTAATACCGATCAACGTGTCGGAAAACACGAACGACACCGCGCCGGCTGCCGCCAATAGCGCCGAGCGTTTCGGCACATCACTGCCCAGGCGTGCCAGCGCGCGCCAGAGCATGGCGCTGATCACCAGCGCGTAAACCACCACGGGAATCAGCAAATTGCCGAGTCCGTGGAAAATCAGGATGCTCAACAGGATCGCACCCACGCCCAGTGCCAGTACCAACGGCAACAGGGCCAAGCGTCGGCAATCGCTGAAATAGGCTTTGAGGTAGGCCAGGTGCGCAAACAGAAACGCACCAAGGCCGAAGATAAACAGGTCGCCCGGCCAGGCGAGCAACACATCGCCGACCAGAGAAAAAATCAGCCCCAGGCTGATCCAGCGTCGATAGTCGGTGGGCGGCGCGTCATGCAGCCAGCCAAGCAGCGCCAGCACCGGCAGCGGCTTGACCAGCAGGCACAGCAAGGCCGCATGCGTGGCCAGGCCGTAGACAAAAGTGGCGGCGCCCATCAACGCCAGAATCAGCCACGGCATTTCAGTTCACCGTAATGGCGCAGTCGAAGACTTCGGCCGGTTCGGCTTCCGGTTCCCACGGTTGCTGGGAGGTCAGGCGCAAACGGCCCTGGCCGGCGGCGAACGCCTGGAAGCGCCAGGTCGACTGGCCACCACCACCGATCACGCCGGACTCCGTGCTGCTGTAGACCTCGGGGCTCAGCGCGCGCAGCACGCCGCCGGCGGAGTCCTGGATGGCCCAGCGGTAGCCGGTGGTGGGGTTGCTGGGCAGGGTCAGGATCAGGTTTTGCCCGGATTTAAGCTGGAGCGGGCAGGCGCTCTGGTTGTCCACGGTGACGTTTTGCTTCGGCGCGCTGGCGCACGCGGCCAGCAGGGCAAGGCTCAAGGGGAGAAGCAGGCGGGCAGCGGTCATGAGGGCTCCGTTTATACACGACGAAGGGCGAGCATAACCGAAGATGGGGCAAGGTGTGACAGGAGGGAAATGACAGAAGTGAGTGTGAGCTTGCTTGTTGTTGTGAGCGGGCTTGCCCCGCGCTGGGCTGCGCAGCGGGCCCAAAACCAAACGCCACGTTTTGTCTGGCAGCGCGCAGCGTTTTTCAGGGGCGGCTTCGCCACCCAGCGCGGGGCAAGCCCGCTCACCACAGAGGCCTTCACAGACGCTAGAAGTTTGTCAGAACAGCACCTTCGCCACATCCGCGAACCGTTTGGCAAAGTGTACCGTCATGCCTTCCTTCAGATAGTCCGGCAACTCTTCAAAACTGCCGCGATTGGGCTCCGGCAGAATCAGCTCGTGAATCTTCTGGCGCCGCGCCGCAATCACCTTCTCGCGCACGCCGCCAATCGGCAGCACATGCCCGGTCAACGTCAGTTCGCCGGTCATGGCCACGCCTTTTTTCGGCGGCTGGTTGCGCGCCAGCGACAACAACGCACTGGCCATGGTCACCCCGGCGCTCGGGCCGTCCTTGGGTGTGGCGCCTTCCGGTACGTGCAGGTGCACGAAGGCTTCGTCGAAGAACTTCGGGTCACCGCCAAACGACTTCAGGTTGGAGCTGATGTAGCTGTAGGCGATTTCTGCGGACTCTTTCATCACCTCGCCCAACTGCCCGGTGAGCTTGAAGCCGCGGTTGAGCGTATGGATACGCGTGGCTTCGATCGGCAACGTCGCGCCGCCCATGCTGGTCCAGGCCAAACCTGTGATCACACCGGTACCGGACAGTACTTGCTCGTTGCGGAATACCGGCATGCCGAGGGAGCTTTCCAGGTCCTTGTTGCCGATCTTGATCACCGAGTCCGGCGCGTCCAGCAACTTGACCACCGCCTTGCGCACCAGTTTGCCCAGTTGTTTTTCCAACTGGCGCACCCCGGCTTCGCGGGCGTAACCGTCGATCAATGCACGCAGGGCGCCGTCGCTGATGGTCAGGCTGTTTTTCGCCACGCCGGCTTTTTCCAGCTGTTTTGGCCACAGGTGGCGTTTGGCGATGGCGACTTTTTCTTCGGTGATATAGCCCGACAGGCGAATCACTTCCATGCGGTCCAGCAACGGGCCGGGAATAGAGTCCAGGGTGTTGGCGGTGCACACGAACAGCACTTTGGACAGGTCCAGGCGCAGGTCCAGGTAGTGGTCGAGAAATTCGACGTTCTGCTCCGGGTCCAGGGTTTCCAGCAACGCCGACGCCGGGTCGCCCTGGAAGCTCTGGCCCATCTTGTCGATCTCGTCGAGCATGATCACCGGGTTCATCACTTCCACATCTTTAAGCGCTTGCACCAGCTTGCCCGGCAGGGCGCCGATGTAGGTGCGACGATGACCCTTGATCTCGGCCTCGTCGCGCATGCCGCCGACGCTGAAGCGATAGAACGGCCGGCCCAGGGACTCGGCGATGGATTTACCGACGCTGGTCTTGCCCACGCCCGGCGGGCCCACCAGCAGCACGATGGAACCGGCGACTTCACCTTTATAGGCGCCCACCGCGAGGAATTCTAGAATGCGGCTCTTGATGTCATCCAGGCCGGCATGGTGCTTGTCCAGCACCTTGCGTGCGTGTTTCAGATCAAGTTTGTCCTCGCCATACACGCCCCATGGCACCGAGGTGGCCCAGTCCAGGTAGTTGCGCGTCACCGCGTATTCCGGCGAGCCGGTTTCCAGGATCGACAGTTTGTTCAGTTCTTCATCGATGCGTTTTTTCGCCTGGGCCGGCAGTGTCTTGCCTTCCAGGCGCTGTTCGAACTGCTCCACGTCCGCACTGCGGTCGTCTTTGGTCAGGCCCAGCTCCTGCTGGATAACCTTGAGCTGTTCCTTGAGGAAGAACTCGCGCTGGTGTTCACCGATCTTGCGGTTCACCTCGGCGGACAGTTCTTTTTGCAGGCGCGCAACTTCGACCTCTTTGCGCAGCATCGGCAACACTTTTTCCATGCGCTTGAGCATGGGCACGCAGTCCAGCACTTCCTGCAATTCGTTGCCGGTGGCCGAGGTCAATGCGGCGGCGAAATCGGTCAGCGGCGACGGATCGTTAGGGCTGAAGCGGTTGAGGTAGTTCTTCAGCTCTTCGCTGTACAGCGGGTTGAGCGGCAGCAGCTCCTTGATCGCATTGATCAGCGCCATGCCGTAGGCCTTGACCTCATCGGTCGGCTCGCTGGGCTGGTGCGGGTATTCGACTTCCACCAGGTACGGTGGGCGGTGGTGCTTGAGCCAGGTCTTGATACGCACGCGTGTCAGGCCCTGGGCGACGAATTGCAGCTTGCCGTTCTCGCGGCTGGCGTGGTGCACCTTCACCAGAGTGCCGTACAACGGCAGGCTGGAGGTGTCGAAATGGCGCGGATCTTCCGGCGGCGTGTCCATGAAGAACAGCGCCAGGGAGTGATGTTCGGACTTGCTCACCAGCTCCAGGGTTTCGGCCCAGGGGTCTTCATTGACGATCACCGGCAACACTTGGGCCGGGAAAAACGGCCGGTTGTGGATCGGGATGATGTAGACCTTGTCCGGCAGGTTTTGCCCAGGCAGGGCCAGGCCGGTGTGGGACGAAGGGGTTTCAGCGTTTTCGGGGTCGGCGTAGTCGTTGAGGTCGTAATCGGGGAATTCTTGCTGGTCGCTCATGGGGCACCTGCATCAGGAAGTATGGTGCTTAGATGGGGCGGTGCAGTGGTGGTTTCAATGGGGGAGGGGAGATAGCAATAATTTGCATGAAATTACGCGGGCAGATGCGGTCAATGTGGGAGGGAACAAGCCCCCTCCCACATTTTGATTAGCGTTTAGTCAGCTGATTTTGTGGAGGTAGGCGGGCAAAGGCTGTTCCGGCAACACCGACAGCACCTTCAACCGCTGCAACATCCTTTGACTGGCCCGTTGCAAATGCTCACGCAAATTCAACGCCGCCGCATCAAACGCGCCATGCAGCAACAGCTCCAATATCAGGCGATGTTCGGCCAACATCGCCGGATCAGCACCGATCCCCAGTAAACGGTAGAAAATCCGGCTGATGATCATCGGGCTCTGGCCCTGGCGGATCAGCGCGGCGATCTTGCGGTTTTGCAGGCCGGCCAGGCAGCGTTGGTGCAGGTCGTTTTCAATCTGTTCGATGGCTTCCAGGCTGCACTGGGGGCTGGCCTGGGCGTCGAGCACGCGCTGCAGCATGGCTTGGAGCAGGTCGCGGTCCAGGTCCGGTGCGCTTTGGCGCAAGGCTTCGGGCTCCAGGCAGGCGCGCAGTTCGTAGTCTTCGGTGACTTCCCGAGCGGTCAACGGTCCGGCCAGCCATTGGGAGTAGGGCTCCTTTTCCACCAGACCACGATCACGCAGGCGCATCAAGGCTTCGCGCACCACCGCGCGGCTGACACCGTAGTGGTCGGCGGCGGCTTGTTCATCCAGACGGTAGTGGCCGAAGGCGATACAGGTGGACAACGCCGCGCCGATTTCCTCGACGATGCGCTCGCCCAGTGGCCGTGTGTCCACCAGCTCCGCCTCGCCGTTCAGACCCAGGTGCGCATGGCTCAAGGGCAGGCGCAGCGGCTCAATGGCCAGGCCGTCGGGGTTGATCAGGTAACCACGGCCATTGAAGCGACAGATCAAGCCTTCGGCATGCAGCAGGTCCAGCGCCCTGCGCACCGGCACACGGCTGGTACCGAACAGATCGGCCAGCGGCGCTTCCAGCAGCACCAGGCCGTGGCGGGCGGTGCCGTTGACGATCGCGTCGCGCAAGAGTCGGTGAATCATCGCGTAACGGGAGGCCGAGGCGGACACTGCTTTCATTGCGTTCCCTGGGGCATATAGGACGGTGGCCGAGGATTCTCTCATAGATGCGCCTGTCACTCCGCGCCACGTCGGTGGCACTTTTTTGGGGCCTGGAAGCAGGGAATGTTACTTTTTTGCACCAAAATGTATTTATTTATAAAAGATACATTATTCGGTAGGCGCGCTTGATGACGCTTCGCTGAAACGTTTTTGTCTAAATAAAAAGCATCTAGCCCGCAGACTTGAACAATAAACCTGAAAACCGGCAAAGGCCTTCTACAGAGACTGGCACGAAATCTGCCTTTGTAAAATGTACATTTTATTAATATGTACGTTTATGAGGTGCATGCAGATGTCAGACGCCACGTCGATGGCCGAGGATTTTGCCAGCGGTCGCAGCGACCCGGTGCAAGCCCTCGAACACACGCTCGATCAAGCGGGACGCTACGCCGCGGTGTTTATCAGCCTGACCGCCGAACGCGCGCGCCGTGAAGCTGAGGCCGCCACCGCCCGGTGGCGTGCCGGCCAGCCGTTGAGTGTGTTCGATGGCGTGCCGATGGCCTGGAAAGACCTGTTCGATGTGGCCGGCAGCGTCACCACCGCAGGCGCCGCTTACCGTTGCAATGCGCCCGCCGCCTTGCTCGATGCGCCCAGCGTCGGCCTGTTGTGCCGCGCCGGGATGGTCAGCGTCGGCAAGACCAACCTCAGCGAACTGGCCTATTCCGGCCTGGGCCTGAACCCGCATTTCGGTACGCCGCGCAACCCCCATGGCGTGGAACAGGCACGTATCCCAGGCGGCTCTTCGTCCGGATCGGCGGTGGCTGTTGCGGCCGATATCGTGCCGATTGCCATGGGCACCGATACCGCCGGCTCCATTCGGATTCCGGCGGCATTCAATGGCGTGGTGGGGTATCGCAGCAGTTGCCGACGCTACAGCCGCGACGGTGTTTTCCCGCTGGCGCACACCCTCGACAGCCTCGGCTCGCTGACGCGCAGTGTGCGCGATGCGCTGACCATCGATGATCTGCTGCATGGCCGTACTCAAACCCACCGCGCCCGCCCGCTCAAGGGCCAGCGCTTTGTGCTGGCGCAACAAGACGTTGAACCGGCCGTGCGCAACAACCTGCTGCGCGCCGTGGAGCAACTCAAGGCCCAGGGCGCGCTCATCGAAGAACGCGAATGCACGACCTTCCAGGCCACCCTGGCGCTGATCAAGCACCACGGCTGGCTTGGCGCCTTTGAAGCCTTCGCCCTGCACGAAGCCTTGTTGGACAGCCGCGATGCCGAGCAACTCGACCCGCGTGTGCGCCGTCGCCTCGAAGCCGCGCGCGCGCTGCCGGCCAGCCAACTTATCCACCTGACCGATGCACGCCGTCGTCTGCAACAGCAACTGATCGACGAGCTCGACGGCGCCGTCCTCATGACCCCCACCGTCGCCCATGTCGCGCCAGCCCTGGCACCGCTGGAAACCGACGACGAGCTGTTCGTGCACACCAACCTCGCCACCCTGCGCCTGACCATGCCCGGCAGTTTGCTGGATATGCCCGGCGTCAGCGTGCCCAGCGGCCGTGATGCCCAGGGCCTGCCCACCGGGCTGCTGCTCAGCGCCCCGACGGGAGAAGACGCACGCCTGTTGCGCGCGGCCTTGTCCGTCGAATCCGTACTTAACGTTTAAGGAGACACACCATGGCTAAAGACATCCTCTGTGCATTTGGCGTCGACGTAGACGCCGTCGCCGGCTGGCTCGGTTCCTACGGCGGCGAAGACTCGCCGGACGACATTTCCCGTGGCCTGTTCGCCGGTGAAGTCGGCGCGCCGCGCCTGCTCAAATTGTTCGAACGCTACGGCCTGCGTACCACCTGGTTTATCCCCGGTCACTCGATGGAAACCTTCCCCGCGCAGATGAAGGCCGTGGCCGACGCAGGTCACGAAATCGGCGTGCACGGCTACAGCCACGAAAACCCCATCGCGATGACTGCCGAGCAGGAAGAAATCGTGCTCGACAAGTCCATCGACCTGATCACCCAGGTCACCGGCAAACGCCCCACCGGCTATGTCGCGCCGTGGTGGGAGTTCAGCAAGGTCACCAACGAGCTGCTGCTGAAAAAAGGCATCAAGTATGACCACAGCCTGATGCACAACGACTTCCATCCCTACTACGTGCGCAAGGGCGACAGCTGGACCAAGATCGACTACAGCCAGCACCCCGACACCTGGATGAAACCGCTGGTGCGCGGCGAAGAAACCGATCTGGTGGAGATCCCGGCCAACTGGTACCTCGACGACCTGCCACCGATGATGTTCATCAAGAAAGCCCCCAACAGCCACGGCTTCGTCAACCCGCGCCACCTGGAAGAAATGTGGCGCGACCAGTTCGACTGGGTCTACCGCGAGCACGAACACGCGGTGTTCACCATGACCATCCACCCCGACGTGTCCGGCCGCCCGCAAGTGCTGTTGATGCTTGAGCGCTTGATCGAACACATCCAGAGCCATGCCGGCGTGCGCTTCGTCACCTTCGATGAAATCGCCGACGACTTTATCCGCCGCCAACCCCGTTCCTGACCCTTTGCCCCCACCCTTGAGGCGCGATTATGTCCATCTACAACAAGCTTGACCTGACTGGCTGGAAACCCCGGCAACTGACGTCCCGGGAAGTGCGCTTTGCGACCTGGATCGCTTTCTTCGCCTGGGTGTTTGCGGTGTATGACTTCATCCTGTTCGGCACCTTGCTGCCGGAGATCGGCCGGCACTTTGGCTGGGGCGAAGTGGAGCAAGCTGAAATCGCGACCTGGGTGGCGGTGGGTACCGCCGTCGTGGCCTTGGCCATCGGGCCGACCGTCGACAAACTGGGGCGGCGCAAAGGGATTATCTTCACCGTGGCCGGTTCCGCGCTGTGCTCGGCGCTGACTGCGATTGGCGGGGCGTGGGGCAAGTCGCCGCTGATCCTGATCCGTTCGCTGGGCGGCCTGGGCTACGCCGAGGAAACCGTCAACGCCACCTATCTGACCGAGTTGTATGGCGCCTCCGAAGACCCGCGGCTGACCAAGCGTCGCGGCTTCATCTACAGTCTGGTGCAGGGCGGCTGGCCGGTCGGGGCGTTGATCGCGGCGGGCCTGACCGCGCTGTTGCTGCCGATCATCGGCTGGCAGGGCTGTTTTATCTTCGCGGCGATCCCGGCGATCGTGATTGCGATCATGGCGCGCAAGCTCAAGGAGAGCCCGCAATTCCAGATTCACCAGCGCATCAGCGAGCTGCGTAAAAGCGGCGCGGTGAAAGACGCGCAAAACGTCGCCGTGACCTACGGCGTGGATTACGACGAGCACAGCAAGGCCGGTCTCAAGGCCGCATTCCGGGGCCCGGCGCGACGCGCCACGTTGGTCATCGGCGCCGCGCTGTTGCTCAACTGGGCGGCGATCCAGGTGTTCAGCGTATTGGGCACCTCGGTGATCGTCAGCGTGCACCACATCTCGTTCGAGAACTCGCTGATCATCCTCGTGCTGTCGAACCTGGTGGGTTACTGCGGTTACCTCAGCCACGGCTGGATGGGCGACAAGATCGGTCGCCGCAACGTGATCGGCCTGGGCTGGATGCTCGGCGGCTTGTCGTTTGCCGGGATGCTGTTCGGCCCGAGCAACATGGCGATGGTGGTCGGGCTGTACAGCCTGGGCCTGTTCTTCCTGATCGGGCCGTACTCGGCGGCGCTGTTCTTTATCAGCGAAAGTTTCCCCACCAGCATTCGTGCCACCGGTGGCGCGATCATCCACGCCATGGGCCCGATCGGTGCGGTGGTCGCAGGCTTCGGCGCCACCCAAGTGTTGTCCGCCGGCAGCGACTGGCAGACCGCCGCGCTGTGGTTCGGCGCCGTGCCGTGCTTTTTGTCCGGCATGTTGATGTTCGCCGCCCGCCATGTGCGCCCGGAAACCGTTCAGTAAGGAGTGTGTGATGAGCCGTAAAGTTGCCTTGATTACCGGTGCCGCCAGCGGCATCGGCCAAGCCCTCGCGGTGGCCTATGCGCGTGTGGGCGTGGCGGTGGTGGGCGGGTATTACCCGGCCGACCCCCATGACCCGCAAAGCACCGCGGCCCTGGTGGAACAGGCCGGCGGCGCGTGCCTGATGTTGCCGCTGGACGTGGGCGACACCGCCTCGGTGGACGCCTTGGCCGCACAGGCCGTGCAGCATTTTGGCCGGCTGGATTATGCCGTGGCCAACGCCGGTTTGCTGCGCCGTGCGCCATTGCTGGAGATGACCGATGCGCTGTGGGACGAGATGCTCAACGTCGACCTCACGGGGGTGATGCGCACCTTCCGCGCCGCGACCCGGCACATGGGCGAAGGCGGCGCGCTAGTGGCGATTTCGTCGATTGCCGGTGGCGTGTATGGCTGGCAGGAGCATTCGCACTATGCCGCCGCCAAGGCCGGCGTGCCGGGGCTGTGTCGCTCGCTGGCGGTGGAGTTGGCGGCCAAGGGCATTCGTTGCAATGCGGTGATCCCGGGGTTGATCGAGACGCCGCAGTCGTTGGATGCGAAGAATTCGTTGGGGCCGCAGGGCTTGGCCAAGGCCGCGCGGGCGATCCCGCTGGGGCGGGTAGGGCGCGCGGATGAAGTGGCGTCGCTGGTGCAGTTCTTGACCAGTGAGGCCTCAAGTTATCTGACTGGGCAAAGCATCGTCATCGACGGCGGCTTGACCGTACGCTGGCCCGATTGATTGGTGTACTCGATCCAAATGTGGGAGGGGCCAAGCACCCTCCCACATTGGATATGTGTTTGCTTTAGGAGATAGGTATATGCCTCAACTCACCCACCGCCGTGCCGTCATCACCGGCGCCGGCAGCGGCATCGGTGCCGCCATCGCCCGTGCCTACGCCGTTGAAGGCGCACGCCTGGTGCTGGCCGACCGCAACGCCGCGAGCCTCGCCGAAACCGCGATCACCTGTCGCAACCTCGGCGCCGAGGTGTTCGAGTGCCTGGCCGATGTCGGCACGGTCGAAGGCGCCCAGGCCAGTGTCGACCGTTGCGTCGAACACTTCGGCGGCATCGACATTCTGGTCAATAACGCCGGCATGCTCACTCAGGCCCGCTGCGTCGACCTGTCCATCGAGATGTGGAACGATATGCTGCGCGTCGACCTCACCAGCGTGTTTGTCGCCAGCCAGCGGGCATTGCCGCACATGCTCGCGCAGCGCTGGGGGCGGATTATCAACGTCGCCTCGCAACTGGGCATCAAGGGCGGTGCCGAACTGACTCACTACGCGGCGGCCAAGGCCGGGGTGATCGGCTTTACCAAGTCCCTGGCCTTGGAAGTGGCCAAGGACAATGTGCTGGTCAACGCCATCGCCCCCGGCCCGATCGAAACGCCGTTGGTGGGCGGGATCAGCGCCGAGTGGAAACGCGCCAAGGCCGCCGAACTGCCCCTGGGCCGCTTCGGCCTGGCCGATGAAGTAGCGCCCACCGCCGTGCTGCTGGCCAGCGAACCGGGCGGCAACCTGTTCGTCGGCCAGACCCTGGGCCCGAACTCCGGCGATGTCATGCCATGAGCGGGGTTTAGCCATGTGCGGACTCTGCGGCTTGCTCGGTGAAGACCTGCACTGGAGCGATCCCCTGGGCGATGAGTTGCCCAGGCGTCGCGAGCGCCTGCGCCGCATCGCCGCGATCAACCAGGTGCTGGCGGTGTTCCGGCTCAAGGTCGAAGACTTCCAGGGCGCGTCCTACCTGCTGCTCGGTGCGACCGGTAAACAAGCATTGGCCAGCGGCCTGGATCAACTCTGGCTGGCGGCCGAAAGCATGCTTGGTCGGCCGTTGGACCCTCTCGATCCAACGCTGTTGGAATACCTGGAGTCAGCCCCATGAGCATTGCCTTGAATGTCATCACCGGCTTCCTCGGCAGCGGCAAAACCACCTTGCTCAAGCGTCTGCTGCAAGGTGAAAGCCTGGGCGACACAGCGTTGCTGATCAACGAGTTCGGCGATGTCGGCATCGATCATCTGCTGGTGGAAGAAGTCGCGCCGGACACTGTGTTGCTGCCCAGCGGCTGTATCTGCTGCTCGATTCGCGGCGAACTCAAGGACGCTTTGCTCGGCCTGCTGCAACGCCGTGAACGTGGCGAAATACCCGCGTTCAAACGTGTGATCCTCGAGACCACCGGCCTGGCCGACCCGGCGCCGATCCTCGCCACGTTGAACAACGATGTGCAACTGCGCGGGCGTTTTCATATCGGCCTGGTGGTCACCTTGGTCGACGCCAGCCATGCCGCGCTGCAAGAGCGCCTGCACCCGGAGTGGCTGGCCCAGGTCGCCGCCGCCGACCGTTTGCTGCTGAGCAAGACCGACCTGGCCGGCGATTGCGCACCGCTGCGTGCGCACTTGCAGGCGCTCAACGCCGGTACACCGATCCTCGCGACCCAAGACATCCACAGCGGCGATCAATTGCTGCTCGGCGAGGGCTTGCGCAGCGCCGAGCCGGCCGTGGAAGTCAGCCGCTGGCAACTGCATCAAGCCACCAGCGCCAACCATGGCGCCGCCCAGGTGTGCAGCCTGACCTTCGACCAGCCGCTGGACTGGGTCGGCTTCGGGGTCTGGTTGTCGATGCTGCTAAGATGCCACGGCGAACGAATCCTTCGCGTCAAAGGACTGCTCAACGTGAACGCCAGTAACGCCCCTATCGTCATTCATGGCGTGCAGCATTGCCTGCATGCCCCGGTGCACTTGCCCGCGTGGCCGGGCACGGACCGCCGGTCACGGCTGGTGTTTATCCTGCGCGGCCTCGACCCGGTATGGCTGCGCCGCTCCTTTGATGTGTTCTCGCGGCGGTTCGCGGCATGATCACACTGCGCGTTCTCGGTACCTCGGTGACCTTGCTCGAAGCCTTGCGCGTGCGCGCCGAGCAGGAGCTGGGGATTCGCCTGGTCTACCAGGTGCACGATGTCGAACAGGCCCAGCGCATCGCGGTGATGCATCCTGACAGCTACGACCTGTACGACCAGTGGTTTCACAACGTCGACTTCGTGTGGCCGGCCCGGGCGATCCAGCCCATCGACACCCGGCGTATCGCGTTGTGGCACGAGATCAACGACCTGCCCAAGCGTGGTCGCCTGTCGCCCAACGACCGCCTGGGCAGCGGCAGCGTGCCCAGCGAGCGCCTGTTCGTGCAACACGACGGCAGCCTGGGCAGCACGGTCACCGACCGCATCAGCATGCTGCCCCTGACCCACAATGCCGACAGTTTCGCCTACCGCCCCGAGCGCCTGCCCGAAGGCTTTTGCCACGGCAATGAGAGCTGGGGCTGGCTGCTCGACCCGGCCTGGCGCGCCCGCACGGCATTGCAAAGCGACGCCGCCATCGGTGCGCTGGATGCCGCGCTGGCGGTGCAGGGCGCGGGGCTGGCGCACTTCAAGGACATCGGCAATATGAGCATCGAAGAGATCGACGTGCTTGCCGATATCCTAGTGCGCAAACAGAAGGAGGGCCACTTCGCGGCGTTCTGGTCGGACGATGAAGAAGCCGCACAGTTGATGCTCAGCCCCAGCATCGATATCCAGAGCCTGTGGTCGCCGACCCTGATGCGCCTGCACCGCGCGGGCGTGAAGTACCGCCTGGCGGTGCCCCGCGAGGGCTATCGCGCCTGGTTCGGGGGCTTGTCACTGTCGCGTCACGCCCAAGGCCCGGTGCTGGATGCGGCCTACGCGTACCTCAATTGGTGGCTGTCCGGCTGGCCCGGCGCGGTGATGGCGCGCCAGGGCTACTACATCGGCAACCCGGCGCGCAGC
The DNA here is from genome assembly GCF_030687435.1 of Pseudomonas sp. FP597. Taxonomy (NCBI): domain Bacteria; kingdom Pseudomonadati; phylum Pseudomonadota; class Gammaproteobacteria; order Pseudomonadales; family Pseudomonadaceae; genus Pseudomonas; species Pseudomonas sp. FP597. The sequence continues at coordinate 1,322,335 of NZ_CP117432.1, forward strand.
CGCGACCACCTGAGCAGCGCCGAGTGGGACTACTGGTACGCCGGCCAGCCTGCGCGGGAAGAGTTACCGGGCAGCGACGGTTTACCGCTGATTGACCTCGGCGAGGTGCGCGACGGCGGGTCCTATGAACAGCGCATGGGGCATATTGCTGTGTGGAATTCGGTGATGGATGAACACAACTACCTGGTGCGGCGCTGGGGGGACTTTATGCGTGCGCGCGGCTGAGGTGCCGGTCGAAGGCTCATCGCCAATAAAACGTCAGTGAAGTCCCTTGTTTTATTGGGTGGACTTATGCGTTTCGCCAGCTAATCTGCTAATTCAAAATATCCAATAAAAATGGATGTTTTTTTGACGCCAGGTCAGCCGTTGCAAGGAATGCGCATGACAAAGGGACGTAGTGGCAGAAGAAGGCTAACGCTGCCCGAGGGCACTGCCATGATGTGGCGCCATACGTTCCAAACCCGCATAGCCGGGGTGCTGGCGCTGTTGCTGCTGGTGGTGGTGGCCGCCACGTACTTCGCGGTCAAGGCCGCCACGACGCGTGCCGTGGAGAACCAGGCCCAGGTGCAGTTGAAAACCGGTCGCCAGGTGTTCGAACGCCTGCTCGACCTGCGTGGTCGCCGCCTGCAATACGGCCTCGACTGGCTGACTGCGGACGGCCCGTTCAAGCGGGCCGTGGCCGCGGGCGACGCGGTAGCGATCCGGGCGGCGCTGCGCCGGCATGGCTCCGGTATTCGTTCCAGTGAAGTCTTTGTGCTGGGCCTGGAGGGCAGAGTCATGGCCAGCACCTTGCCCTTGCTTGAGCGCGGCGAGGACTTTCCCTATGTCGACGCGTTGCGTCATGCACGACGCAGTGGCCTGCAATTGTTGATCGTGCCCCTGGACGGGCGCCCCTACTTGCTGGTGCAGGATGAAGTGCTCGACCCGCAGCCCATTGCACGTGTCGTCATGGGCTTTCCCATGGACACACTGTTCGCCAACGAACTGCGCTCCATGAGCAACCTGGAGGTCTCGTTCCTCAGTGTGCAGGACGGCAAGTCCGGCCGCGTGTTCAGCACCCAGCCCGACGCGTACCAGGCCAGGATCCTCAGCCTGTTGCGTGAGACGTCGACCCACCCCGAAGCGCGGGTCCATCTGTTTTATGGCGAGCGCGTGCTCAGCCAGGTAGTACCGTTGGCCAATACCGGCGATGGTGATGAGGTCCGCGTGTTGCTGCAAAGCCCACTGGACCATGCGCTGGAATCCTTCGCGCCGCTGGACCGGCAGTTCCTCGGAATTGCCCTGGCGGTGCTGGTGGTGTCGTTGGCCGGCGCGTTGTTCCTGGCGCGGCGCGTGTCGCGCCCGCTCATTGCATTGGTGGCCGCGGCCGGGCGCATCGGCTCCGGTGATTACCGTACGCCGGTGCGCGTGCGCGGCCACGATGAGTTCGGCCTGTTGGCGCGGGCCTTCAATGCCATGCAAAGCGGCATCGCCATGCGCGAGCGGCAATTGGCCCATAACGCGTTGCATGACCCGCTCACGGGTCTGCCCAACCGCGCCCTGGCCATGGAGCGCTTGGGCAGTGCGATCAGTGCGCGGCGGCCGGTGGTATTGCTGTACCTGGGGATCGAGAATTATCGGGTGATCAACGAAGGTTTCGGGCCGCAAGGGGTGGAAGACATGCTGCGCGAAGCCAGCCGGTGCCTGTCCATGAGCCTGTTGGCCAGCGATACCGCAGCGCGCATCGCCGGCAGCGAGTTTCTGCTGTTGCTGGAAAACACCGAGGTTGATCGCGCCGTGGCCCGCGCCGACCGTCTCTATGCGCTGCTCACCGAACCCCAACGCATTGGTGATGACGAACTGCGCCACGAAGTGAGCATCGGCATCGCCGCCTATCCTGCTGATGGCCAGCAGGTGGAAGAGCTGATCAGCCGCGCCGCCATCGCCCGCCACGACGCGGCGGCCTTCCCGGGCTACCTGCAGATCTACCGGCAGGACCGCGACCTGGCCCACCAACGCCAGATCACCCTGATTCGCGACCTGCGCCGGGCCGCGGTGGAGGGCGATTTGTACCTGTGTTACCAGCCCAAGCTCGACCTCAAGAATGGCCATGTAGGCCAAGCCGAAGCCTTGCTGCGCTGGCAGCACCCGACGTTGGGGCTGGTGTCGCCCGCTGAATTCATCCCCCTGGCCGAACGCACTGGCAGCATGGCCAGCCTGACCCACTGGGTGATCGAAGCCGCCATCCGCCAGATCGCCGAGTGGACGCTACGCGGTTTGCTTATCCAATTGTCGGTGAATATCTCGGTGGATGACCTGGCCGATGATGACCTGGCGATTCGCGTCACCACCTTGCTGATGCAGCACGATGTAGCGGCTACGCAGTTGCTCTTCGAAATCACTGAAAGCGCGATCATGCACAACCCGCAACAGGCCCTGCGCGTGCTGGAGCAACTGCGCGGTTGTGGCATCAGCCTGTCGGTGGACGACTTCGGCACCGGTTACTCGTCGCTGGCGCAATTGCAGCGCTTGCCGGTGCAGGAGCTGAAGATCGACCAGTCTTTCGTGCGCAATCTCGACAGCACCAGTGGCGATGGTGTGATCGTGCGCTCCACCATCGAGATGAGCCACAACCTGGGGCTTAAGGTAGTGGCTGAAGGGGTGGAGTTCGAACCCAGCCTCAAGCTGCTCAGGCTGTGGAACTGCGACACCGCCCAGGGGTATCTCATCAGCCGACCGCTGGATGCCATGACGTTCGAGAGGTGGATGCGGCGTGAGCGGGCACCCACCTAACGACTGGTGCGTTCCACTGTGGGAGAGAGCAAGTCGAATCGTCGCACCGCCCCTCCCACATTTGGATCGTCGTCGTCCATTAAAAAGGCGGCTACCTGTCGAAGGTAGCCGCCTTGTTTTACCGCCGGTCCTGCTTAATCCGGCAGTTTGAACGCCATCACGTAGTCACCCTGCTTGGTGCCCAGGGAACCATGACCCCCGGCCACGACCAGCACGTACTGCTTGCCGTCCTTGCCGGTGTAGGTCATCGGGGTGGTTTGCGCGCCGGCCGGCAGGCGGCCTTCCCACAGTTGCTTGCCGTTTTTCACGTCGTAGGCACGCAGGTACTGGTCGAGGGTACCGCTGAGGAACGCCACGCCACCGGCGGTGGTGAAGGTGCCGCCCAGGCTCGGTACGCCCATGCTCAGGGGGATCGGAACCGGCGAGCTGTCACGCACGGTACCGTTCTTGTGCATCCAGATGGTTTTGTGGGTGGTCAGGTCGACCGCCGCCACATAACCCCACGCCGGTGCCTGGCACGGCAGGCCCATTGGCGACAGCAACGCTTCGAGGATCACACCGTACGGCGCGCCTTTGTTCGGCTGCACGCCTTGGGTTTCGCTGACGCGCGGGCCTTGCTTGGCGATGTCGGCGGCCGGGATCAGTTTCGATTTGAACGCCATGAAGCTGGGGTTCACGAATGCGATCTGACGCACCGGGTCGACGGAAATACCGCCCCAGTCGAACACGCCGAAGTTGCCTGGGTACACGATCGAACCCTGCAGCGATGGCGGAGTAAACGCGCCGTCGTAGCGCATGGATTTGAAATCGATGCGGCACAGCATCTGGTCAAATGGTGTCACGCCCCACATGTCGCGCTCTTTGAGCGGCGGCGGCATGAAGTTCAGCTCGGACTTGGGTTGGGTCGGGGAGGTGCGGTCGCCCGCCACTGCGCCCTGCGGTACCGCCACTTCGTGGATCGGCACCACCGGCTGGCCGGTCGCGCGGTCCAGCACGTAGATGCTGCCTTGCTTGGTCGACGCCATCACCGCCTGCTTCACGCCGGCGTCGGTCTTGATGTCGATCAGCGACGGCTGGCCGCCCACGTCCATGTCCCACAGGTCATGGTGGGTGAACTGGAACGTCCACTTCACGTGGCCGGTGTCGATGTCCAGCGCGGTCAGGCCGGCGGCGTATTTCTCGGAGTCGTCGGTACGGTCGCCGCCGTACTGGTCGGGCATCTGGTTGCCCATCGGCAGGTAGAGCATGCCGAGTTTTTCATCCACGGCGAACATGGACCACATGTTCGGCGAGTTGCGCGTATAGGTTTTGCCCTCGGCCAACGGGGTGGTGTCGTCCGGGTTGCCGCTGTCCCAGTTCCACACCAGCTTGCCGGTGTGCACGTCGAACGCACGGATCACACCGCTGGGCTCGTCGACCGAGACGTTATCGGTGACGTGACCGCCGATCACCACCAGGTTCCTGGTCACGGCCGGTGGCGAAGTGGAGTAGTAACCGCCCGGGGCGAAGCTGCCGATATTGGCACGCAGGTCGACCTGGCCTTTGTCGCCGAAGTCTTCGCACATTTTGCCGGTGTCGGCGTTCAGGGCGATCAGACGGGTGTCGGCGGTCGGCACGAAGATACGCTTGGGGCAGGCATTCGGCGCGGCGGCCGGGCTGGCGCTGCCGGTCGGGCTCTGTTCGGAGGCGTAGGCGGCGTCATCGTGATACGACACGCCACGGCAGGTCATGTGCGCCCAGCCCTTGAAGTTCTCGGCACCCTGGGTGCTGATCTTCGGGTCGAAACGCCAGATTTCCTTGCCGGTGTCCGGGTCCAGCGCGATCACTTGGCTGTGCGGGGTGCACACGTAGAGCATGCCGTTGACTTTCAGCGGGGTGTTTTCCGCGGTGGTCTCGCCCGGATCGCCTGCGCCAGGGATGTCGCCGGTACGGAAGGTCCACGCCGGTACCAGCTTGTGCGCGTTCTGCGGGGTGATCTGCGCCAGCGGCGAGTAACGATCACCGAACGAGGAGCGGCCGTAGGAGTTCCAGTCGCCATCGGCCTGGGACGGCGCGGCATTGGCCATGCCCGGTACCGCGTCGCGGTCCAGTTGGCCTTTGATCTCACCGGGGTTGGTGAATTGGCTGGCGAGGGCGGCAGCGCCGGCCAACACCACCGCCACGCTCAGTGCGCCGGTGCCCAACGGGGCCGGTTGGCCACGCAGCAACGGACGGCGAAACCACGGCAGCAACATGACGATGCCCAGGGCGAACAGCAGTGCCAGGCGCGGCACCAACTGCCACCAGTCCAGGCCGACTTCCCACAATGCCCACACCGTACTGGCGAACAGTACCAGTGCGTACAGGCCCAGCGCGGTGCGACGGGTGGCCAGCAGCAGGATGCCGGTCAAGGTAATGCCGATACCGGCCAGCAGGTAGTACAGCGACCCGCCGAGCATCGTCAGCTTGATACCGCCGGCCAGCAAGGCCAGGCCCATGATCAGCAGCAAGACGCCTAGCAGCCTGGGCAGCAGGCGGCTTGGGCTTGAAGCACCATCAGTGCTCATAGTGTGTTTCTCCGTGACGTTGGAATAAAGGTGTAACCCCGTGCTTCATTCACTGTAGATGACGATTCGGCGCGGGCTTGGTTCAGCGTTATTTGGGTTTTTCCGTGGAGCGGCTCGGTTATCCACAGGCCGGCGATTTATCCCCAGGCGCGGTTGGGTGTAAGACAGCGCTGTCTTTGTGGGCGGGAATAATCAGCAAGATGGGGTCGACCGGGGAGATGAAACGTTTCAGGTTGTTGCGAAGGATAAAGGGAGAGGGCGTCGAGAGAAAGGGCCAATCGCGATATGCATCATTTCCAATCCGGTAACAGTGACAAAACGTCGCTTAACGCCTCGCCTGCCATGGACAGTGCGAGGCTTGGCGAGCGAGGTCAGGTCACGCGTTTCATCCCCCGAGGAAGAGCGGCCAGGAGGTAGGCCAGATTGAGGGCCCGGTGCTCTTTGAGATTCCAGCGGTCAATGAATAAAAAGCCTTTGTCATCGAACTGCACCGCAGTTTCCAGGATCTCGCCGGAGTTGGAGTGATGCAGGATACGCACGTCGGTCGGCGAAGTCTGTTCTACCGCGTAATCGCCAATATTGCGTAGACGCGCCCTGTCGAACGCGACGAAAGCCGGCTCGGGATTGCGTCCCGGGGTGGCGACGTCCAGTCGGAAGTCGGCGTCCAGTGTGGAACCTTCGGAATGCAGTTCACGGCTGGCCCGTGAGATGCCCTTGGCTTGCACAGGCGCGACATCGTGAATATGCAGGCTGACAGCGTCCATCAGGTCGACCATGCCGGGCACGCCTTGGAACCAATTGGTATGCCCGCTACCTACCAGGGAGACCCAGCGGTGGGCACCGTGTTTCACTTGGTCGGCCTGGAGGGTGCGCATTGCGAAATAGTTCATGACTTCGGTGCGAGAGAATGGGCTGCCGTCCTGACGCAAGCTGGCCACGCAATCAATCGCCCTGATCCGGATCCCATATTTATTGGCGCGCTCCACCAGTGCCCTGAAGGAGTACTGACTGCCTGCCGCCACGCCATGGCCGACGTCCAGCTGTTTCAAATACTCTTTCAGGGGTTTGGACATGCTTCCCGTGAGGTACAAGGTGTCCAGTGATGCCTGATGAAGATCGGTTGTCAGGTGTTCCAGATACAACGTCTTGACGCCGGATTCCTTGGCCAAGTGCTTCATATTGTCCATCAGGAAGCGTTTGCTGGATGTCGCCGCATGGCTTTCACCGACGACAAAGCCGTTGGTTTTACTGAAGACAGCATCGAGAAACTCGGTCTGGGTGACGGTGTCCCGCACCCCTGGCAAAGAAGTACGTGGTGTGAGAGTGAGTTTTTTGAAAAACGCCTCTGCTTCAGTGGCCAGCTGGGTCCGGGCTCTCTTGAACGCACTCTGCGCCAGGCTTTTGGGCGCAACGGTTTCAGCGTAATCCGTTGCAAAGAAGGTTCTCTTGCCCATTGCCGTGGCCATGTGTTCGCGGTAGATGGCGGCGTATTGCGCGGGCAGATCAAACTGGCTGTAGGCCTGGGCCGGGATGGGGCGCGTCTGCGAGGGCCCAGGCTCTTCAGGCACTTTGTAGTCGCTCTCAAGCTTCAGGCGGAAGTCGGCCTTGGCCAACGGGTCTCCTGCAATGTCGCCGGCGATGTCCGGGCCGATGCCGACGGGGTCGCCGGCAGGAACGTCAACGATACGCAGGCTTACGGTTTTTTCCAGATCAGCGATCCCGGGGACGCCGTTGTAGGTGTTCGTGCGTTTTTGCTCTACAAGCGCTATCCATCGGTCATCGGTTTTTTGTGCGGTGTCGCTGCCGATCACTTTGTGAGAGTAGAAATTGGTGAGGGTGTTGGAACGATGGGCAAATGATGGGTTATCGGGCAGATCCATCGCGCGGTCGAGGTCATAACTGGTGGATGCGTCCAAGCCTTTGACTTGAATCTTCTGGGCACGTGCGGCAGTTACCAATTTGCTGTAGCTGTATTTGGCGTGCTTACTTGACCCTAAACTTTTATCGACCGCATTTAGTCGGTCGGTGACATTACGGGAAGACCCCGTGGTGTTGTATTGGTCGAGTTTGCCCTGGAACACGTCCCGAGGCAGATGTTCCATATAGAGTGTTTTGACCCCTTGTTTGCTGAGGGCCGGCATGTTGTCGATCAAAAATTGCTTACTTGCGATCGAACCGTGTGTTTCGCCGATTATCAGGCCGTTTGACTCCTTGAAAAGCTGCTCAATGATATGGGTATGGGACGCGGTAGATTCGAAGGTAAGCACGTCCGCTCTTGGAACGGTAGGCTTCAGGTCCTTAAAGTACTGGTTGGCATCGCGAGTGAGCTGGTCCACCTGGAGCAGGTAGCGTTCACGAACTGGGCGTAGTGATTCGATTTCGTCCCTGATGAGAGACGGCGAGATATTCAGCTCAAGCGCTTCTGAGTAGCCGGTCAGATCACTTTTGTAGTTGGGATTCAGGACCTGGGTCATCTTCCTGCGATGCTGCTCGGGCATTTCATAACGATTTAGAGGGCTATCTGCAATGATCGGTCTGATGGGAGCCCCTCCGCTGACGCCTGAGCGCACCCATTTACCCTCGACGTTCTGGTTTACCAGCCATGTCGTGGACTGTAACGACTGGGTGGCGGCATCGTACCGGTACAACAGAAAACGTCCGAGTGGGTCGGCTGTGAGTGGTGCCCAGAGTGTCTCACCGTTGTAAACCACCGGTTGCATGTCGGCTGCGGCAAATGAAGGCTTCGGGCGTGCCGGGTTCGGCGGCTGGAGTTGCTGGACAGCGTCGATAAGGCGGCTGTTTTCCACGGTTCGGTGAATAGGTCGCGCGGGCAACTTATTGAATTTGCCCAGTGCCCTCAAGGTAGGCCTGAGGTCGGTCAACAAGCCGCCTGCGGCATTTGCCAGCGCGGCCAGGTAATGGCCGAACGCGGCTTCCTTATCACCCTGGGAGTAGGCGATCAGCGCCAGCATCGCGTCCTTGAACATGAAGGCCGCGCCAACCGCCAGGCTCAGCGGCGCAAAGGGGATAGTCACCACGGCGAGCACGATTTCCAGCACATCGACACAGGACCAGACCACATTCATCACCGCGTCGAGACGGCTGGTGGTCGTCGCTTTGACATTGTCGATGATGAACTGGAGTTTGTTGTTGTAAAACGCAAAAGTCGGCTCGTTCAATAACGGCAATGCCGTGCCTGCGTGTTCCGGTGCGTCATACAACGGGCGAGCGGGCGTGGTCGGGTCCTGAGCAGGAAGACTGTTTTTGGAGGACTCCAGGAAATTGCGCAACGTCGGCTGGTTGCGTAGCAGGCAACGCGTGCAATAGTAATCGATTATCCCACTGACGTTTTTCAACATGTAATTGAACAATCTGGCCCGCCTGAAGGTGACGCCGTCCGGTGCGTTGGGGGTATAGAGCAACGTGTATTCATTCGGGTAGGTGAACACGTAGCAGCCATCGATGACATGGCTGTCGATTTGTAGCGGATACACTTTGAAGCGCTGACGTGTGGTGGGGGCGTTGTCTCCCAGGCTTTCGATGCTGCGCACCAGCCAGTTCTGCTCGGCCGTCGCTATATGGCCGCACAGGCGGCTTTCCAAGGCGCAGCTTTTCATTTGCAATTGCTGAACGCTCAGTACCGCTGTGCGTCGCTCGCTGTAGCGGGGACCGATGGGGTTGATCAACAGGTGCTTGATGGCATCGACATACAGTTCGCCGATCCAAATGCCTTTTGCGGACTCCACGGCCTTGTCAAGGGTCAGACCCTTGAGGTTGACGCCTGCTGGCGCTTTGATGGTTGTGTTGTTGTTGATGGAGTCGAAGAGGTGATAGAGGGGAATCAGATGCTTCAGACCAAATGCGTCATGCCCGTCTCGAAATAGCTCCAGGTACGAGAAACTTTTGATGTCGGTCAGCAGATCGGTGGGTCTTCGAGAGGGGTAGAACCACACATCCCTTGGGTCGACATCGCCTGCGGGATTACCCAGCAAGGCATTCAGATGAGTTTTTGCCGTGGTCAGCAAAAAGCTGTCGAAGTCCGGGAACCGCGTATGTTCCTTGAACTCGCTCTGGTAGGTCTGCTCGGCCCCGTGTGCGTCGTCCGCCAGCGTCAGGCGTAACTGCCGATCAGCGGATGAGCAGCTTCGCAACCAGGATGGGGTTCTCAGGGTTTCTTCTTCCTCCTGTGTGACCAGCATGAAGTCGACCACTTGTTTCAGGCAATCGGCATAGCTCGACGTTGTTTCGAATGTGATGATGTCGTCAGGCTTGGTATGACTTTGGACGTAGTGATGCAGGGCTTTTCTCAGCGGCTGGCGGAATCTGGACAGGACCTGCTCGAACAGGTAATTGGCCATAGGGTTGGGGCCGGGCATCCCCGGAGATGGAAACCAGACGTATATGTGATCTTTGCACGCCTGTTCGCTGTCGAAACCCTTGAGTTGTTCGTCTCGAGGTGCCCCTGGTGTGTAGAGCAAGGCTCGAGTGACTTCACCTCGCGCATTGGTGCGGCAGAGCACCATGACATCCTTGAGTTGCGCATTGTGGACCTTCACGATGTTGGCTTTCAGGGTTTGATCGTTCTGCTGGCGGCCGCAAAGCCATTGATGCTCATCGGCGGTGATGTGCCCATGTAACAGCGCCAGATAAGTCGATGTCTCGGTACGTCGGTCCAGCATCGTCTGCAAGTGCTGTTTCAATGCCGGTTGACTGTGCGCCTTGCGCTGTTCGTCGGCAAAATCCAGGCGTGGACTCAAAGACTGGGTGAGGGCGATCAGGTAGCGGATTGAAAGCTCTTCGTACTTTTGTGGCAGCGACTGGCCCTGGTAGGACAGTACGCTGTGGTTCAGGAAATCCGACCCCGGTTTGTCGTCGCCGACATGCAGCCCTCGCAGGACCAGTTCCACCAGTGTGTGCGAATCCTGATAGGTGCCGACCCCCGCCACTTGGCGGCGGGTAGTAATGATCAGTTGATCAGGGTGCAGGTCGTCATAATCATGATCTCGTTCCAGACGTTCGAGCAGTTGCAGGCGTGCGCAGGCTTGCGGGGAGACGCCCTTGCCGAACAGGGCCAGGGTTTCCTGATGACTGGCGTCGTACTCGCTGACGTGGAGCGCCAGCTGTTGGCGTTGCGCGGCGGTGGCTCTGCGATACCAGTCCGGTGCCGCGAGGAGCAGCGTTCGCTCCTGCAGACTTCTGGTGTACAGGTCCAAGCGTAAGCTCAGGTCCAGTTGGGAGGAAGCCATCGCCCAATCGAGTTCATCAATCAGTTGCTGAGGGGACAACTCCGGGGTTCGCTCGCTGCTCAGTGCATACGCGATGTCCTGCATCCGTTTGGCGTGCAGGGCGTTATAGGTGTGTTCGGCCACCTTCTCAGGGCTGATCGCCGACAGCTCGATTGGCCAGATGGCGGCGGTGTGCAGGTGTTGATACTGGCGTGGCAGGCACCCCAGCACTTCATTGCGTGAAGAGAGGGATTGCATGCACTGCAGCAACGTCTTGTCCAGATGCCTGAGCGAATCGAACGACTCCAAGCCTCGGGTCGGCGTGAACAGGAGCACCGGGCCGACATCGACATCCGTGTCCAGTGAGCGGACCGGTTCGCGCAGAGTGGTCAGAACAAAGGCTCCGGCAAACTCGATGTTCTGCGCGCGGTAGTCAAAGGTCAGGGCATACGTGCCCGGCCTTGACGCGGGCGGCAGAAAGCCCACGGCGCGTTCGACGAGCGCCTGATCGCTGGGAGCCAGCAGATTGTTTTTGACTTTCAGTTTTGCCTCGTCCAGCAGGGCTTCGACGGCTATGTCCATGAGGCGGTTTTTGCGAGATTTGCGGTGTGCCCCCACCTGTCGCTCCATCTCGGCCAGCCTGGCGTTGAGCGCTGCGTGAGTGCTCTCTCTGAGTAACTTCCCTACTGCCCCCTTCAAATTCAGGCCAGCCAAATTCTGGTAGGTCAGCTTTGCCGCGCCGGAAACCTGGCGGTTATCGAGTAGCAATTCTTCGTTGCATCTTTTCAATCGACCGAATTCCAGGGGCAGGCTTTGCATGGCATGCCCATTGTTCTCCAGAAGCCCCGTCGATTGGGCGATCTGGTTAAGGCTGGTCTTGAGTCGCTCGAAAAAAAAGGACGTGTTACTTGAAGTGGTCATGGCACATTCCTTGTCTTAAAGGAATGATTGTGTCGACCGTGCGCGCGCAGAGGTGCTACACATTTACAGGGCGGCGCCGCCAGGGTTTGTGCGTCGTCAGTGATAGGTGGCGCTTCCACCCACCGACGCGCTCGGCTAAGGTGCGCAGCTTGTTATTTTTCCTTTGGCAAAAAAGGCCTGGTATGACCGCTCAACCCCCTTCTCAAGCGCAAGATCCCCTCCACGGCGTGACCCTGCAGCACGTCCTCACCACGCTGGTGGAACACTACGAATGGGAAGGCCTCGCCGAGCGCATTGATATCCGCTGTTTCAAGAGCGACCCGAGCATCAAGTCGAGCCTGACATTCCTGCGCAAGACGCCGTGGGCGCGCGAGAAAGTCGAAGGGTTGTACGTCAAGCTGATGCGCACCAAACGTCCGTTGGACTGAGGCAATGAAGCGGTTTATTGCGGCGGCGGCACTCGCCGGTTGGAGTGGCCTGGCGATCCAGCAGTACCTGATCTTTTACTCGCGCTGGTTCAGCGGCGCGAGCCTGTTGGGCGGGCTGATCAATTTTTTCAGTTTCTTCACCGTGCTCACCAATACCCTGGCGGTCGTGGTGTTGAGCTATGCCCTGGTCAATCGACACTCGTCGGCGAAGCGGTTTTTCCTTGCACCGAAGGTCAGCAGCGCGATCGCGGTGAGCATCGTGGTGGTGGGCGTGGCTTACAACCTGTTGCTGCGGCATTTGTGGCAACCCGAGGGCTTCCAGTTCATCGCCGACGAACTGCTGCACGACGTGATGCCGGTGCTGTTCTTCATCTACTGGTGGCGCTGCGTGCCCAAGGGGACGTTGCGCGTGAAGCACATTGGTCTGTGGGTGATTTACCCACTGGTGTATTTTGCCTACGCCCTGTTGCGAGGGGATTTGCTCGGGCAGTACCAGTACCCGTTCATTGATGTCGGCACCCTGGGTTATCCACAGGTGTTTGTGAATGCCGGGGGGATATTGGTGGGGTTTGTGCTGGTTGCGTTGGTCATTGTAGGGCTGGATAAATCTCTAAAGTGCGCAGGGTAAAAAGCTGTGGGAGCTGGCTTGTGTGCGATAGCCATGGGGACCATTTTGGCGCGGTCCTGAACCTGTGGCGAGGGAGCTTGCTCCCGTGACGGTCTGACAGCTGTGAGATATCTACCTGATGCGCCCGCGATCAAATGTGGGAGGGGCGGTGCGACGATTCGACTTGCTCCCGATGGCTGCGTATTAGGCGACTATTTTTTTGGATCTTACCGAGTACATATCCATTTCTGCGGTAACGGCCACTTAGGGTTCCGCCCTTACGGCGTGTCACTTTGCAAAAGCGGCAAAGTAACCAAACGCTCTTGCCCCAACACTCGGCACCTCGCTTAGGCTCGGTGTGCCCGTAATCCGACATTGATTCGGGGGGCCGCCGCCACGCGCCATCCATGGCGCGGGGCGGCTAAACCGGCATCCCTGCCGGTTTACCCCCCATATCAATATCGAATTGCGGCCAGCGTGTTTGACGGGGCGCCTTAGATCAAGATCAAAAGCCACAGCAACAGCAACAGCAACAGCACAAGAGCAGGCAGTTGTGTCCTATGGCAATCGCAGTGGTGCGACGATTCGACAAGCCTGCCCACTTCGATCGCGTTGAGCCTACTCGTCGTCGCTACCGTCGACACGCCAGTAACCCACGGCTTTGAGAAACGCTTCGTCGACCTTATGGGTATCCAGCAGCACGCGGCGTACCTGACGCGACAGTTTGGTCTCGGTGGCGACGAAGCTGTACAGCTTGCCCCCCGGCAACGTCAGGTTGCGCACGGTGTCGAGCAGGTCATCCCGGCCACGTACCACCCAGATGATGTCGACATCGGCGGCACTTTCCAGCGCTTGCTGCTCTGCTGCATCGGCGATTTCAATCACCGCCACAACCTTGCGTCCCGCCGGCAGTTCTTCCAGGCGTCGACCGATGGCCGGCAGCGCGGTTTCATCGCCAATCAGCAGGTAGCTGTCGAAGATGTCCGGCACGATCATCGAGCCGCGCGGGCCGCCGATGTACAGGTGCTGGCCGACTGTGACCTGCTCTGCCCAGGTGGAGGCAGGGCCATCGCCGTGCAGCACAAAGTCGATGTCCAGCTCCAAGACCGCCAGGTCGAATCGGCGCGGGGTGTAGTCGCGCATCGCCAATTGCGCGCCATCGGTCTTGATATCGAACGTCGGGCTTTCCAGCGCGGCCTTTTGCGCGGCGGTCTGTGGGAACAGCAGCTTGATGTGGTCGTCACTGCCCAGGCTGACGAACCCGGCCAGTTGCGGCCCGCCCAGGGTGATGCGGCGCATGCGCGGCGTGATGTCGACCACCCGCAGCACGTCCAGGCGACGGCGCTTGATATCGTGGGTGACGCGGTGGATTCCCAATGTACTTGATGTGTTCATTCGGTTTGCTCCGGTAAGGATTGCGCGAGGGGGCCGTCGACAATGGCCTTGGCGGTGTCGTTGAGCAGCGTGCTGACTCGCAGGATTTCTTCCGCGCTCCAGCGCCCGTGATGCAACTGCAACGCATGGCGCAGGTTGTGCACCGCCTCATGGATCTGTGCCGGGCGATCATGCCCGCGCAGTGAGCGCTTGCTCACCTCGATGCGCATGCGCACGCCCTCCAGCGCCACGGCCTGGTCCTCAAGGGAGAGACGTCCGGCGTCGGTCACGCTGTAGCGTTTTTTGCCGGCGTCGGCATCGCCGCTGATCATTTCGCTTTCTTCAAGAAACGTCAGGGTCGGATAGATCACTCCGGGGCTGGGGCTGTAGGCGCCGTCGAACATGCTTTCGATGCGGCGGATCAGGTCGTAGCCATGGCACGGTTGTTCGGCGATCAAGGCCAATAGTAGTAATTTCAGGTCGCCGGGGGCGAATACGCGCGGGCCACGGCCGCCGCGTTCGCGGCCGGGTGGGCGTCTGTCGAAGCTGTCGTGATCGGCGTGATCACGGTGATGGTGGTCTCTCATCTGCGTTCTCCATGTGCGTTTCAAGATATAACTTAAGATATATCTTTAGGCTTCGCAGCTGTTTTTTTCTTCGGGGCGATGAACGGCTTGTGTAGGAAAATTCTGGCAGTCGCTGATTGAATTTCTGAAAAAGCCGTCATTTTTTACGTTCACATAAGGCGAAGTGACTACGGGCTTCCAGGAACCGCCTTGCTTATTTGCGCGACAAAACAGTTGATCATTCGGCGGCTTCGAAGTCTCTGGCGGCAGCGTCCTGCTCAGATCCAGGGGCTGGCTTGATTCAACACGCGAGGTGTAGGGATGAGATGTTGGACGATGGCGTTGGGAGTTACGTTTTTACTGGTGGCGGCAGCCGAGTCTCACGCCTTGAACAGGGATATCACCGCAGTCTTCAGGCCTGATTCGGCCAAGCCCAGCGATAACAAGTTCATCAATACCACGCCGACCAGTGGCTACTGCGCATCGTACCCGGCCCAATGCGGGCAGGCGGGGATGTTCAGTATTCGCTTGCCCATACGTTTCGCTTCGAACGGGCCAATTCAGCCCAATCACGAAGATCCGCAGCAAGGCGCAACGTTCAAAGTGCCCGCAGAGTGGCGTGAGATCAGTGTCACCAACGCCGACTCGGGGGAAAGTGAGATTGTGGAAGTTCGCGTGCGCGCCATCGGGTCGCAATATGCGCTGCCTGATAGCGCCGTAAACCTGGTCGGCGGAGGCGTGAGCGCCGGTGTTGCACATGGGATGCTGTGGGGGTCCACTTGGGTGAACTCACCCGCCCCCTGTCGATATAGCGGTGTAGGGGCGTACAACAGTTCGCAGTACGCGTTTCTCTGGCAAACCCCAGTAGAAGCCAGTTGCTCAAAACGTGCCCGTTATCTGATCCCTCAGTTGGCCTACAACTATTTGGACTTTGCCTACGAACTGCGCACGCCCAATCCGTTGAAGATGTCGGTCGGGCATTACACCGGTTCGCTGACGTATCGCATCGGCCCAGGACAGGATTTCGACATGGGCACTGTCATGGTCGCCAACGAGGCGCAGCTAACCTTGGATTTCAATCTCGAGGTCCAGCACACCCTGAAGATCGAAGTGCCTCCTGGCGGTAATCGTGTCCAGTTGGAGCCCCAGGGCGGCTGGCAAGCCTGGTTGACCCAGGGGCGCAAACCGACCCGCTTATTTCGCGACCAGACCTTTCATATCTATACGTCTTCACGCTTCAAAATGTTGCTTGAATGCCAATATGGTGTCGGCGCCAACACCTGCGCATTGTGGGAGCCGAACGTGGGCCATGCGGTACCGGTCAACATCAGCGTAAGCCTGCCCCATGGCCTGACCGATGCCGAAGGTCAAC
Organism: Pseudomonas sp. FP597; assembly: GCF_030687435.1. Classification (NCBI taxonomy): domain Bacteria; kingdom Pseudomonadati; phylum Pseudomonadota; class Gammaproteobacteria; order Pseudomonadales; family Pseudomonadaceae; genus Pseudomonas; species Pseudomonas sp. FP597. The sequence goes on from NZ_CP117432.1 coordinate 1,338,146, forward strand.
GCGTCAACAGACGTTTGCTGCGACGCGATGGCAGCGGCACCGAGTTGTTCCAACCGGGGTTCTATGTGGAGCGCAAGCCTGCCACCCTGCACTTTGAGATCGCCCGCGATTATGTCGAGGAAATGCTTAGCGGCAGTTCACGCACCTACGCCGGAAACGTCACCGTGATCTGGGATTCGGAAGTGTGAACTTGCTGGCTTAGAACCGCGCGGGTCAGCCGTCTGCCCAACTCGTTTTCATCGTAAAAACTGTCGCCGAGAATGCGCAGGTAGATGGCATCGCTCATGGGTTCGCCGGTCAGCACCACGCTGTGCGGCACGTCCATTTTATCGGCCAGCGTGGTCAACTGCTGGCGCAGTTGCTCGGCGACCACCGCGTCCTGCTGGTCCGCCGGTTTGCGCAGGTAATGTGCCCAGTCGTCCTGGGCCGAGCGCAAGTCGTCGACCCCTGCGGTGCTGTCGCGATGCAGGCATTGATTGTCCCGGAACGCTTGTGGGTAGGTGTCCATCAGGTAGTTGTTCCAAAAATCCTGTTCGAGCATCTGGTTTACCAGCCCATCGCCCTGTTCCAGCTCCAGTACGGTATTAGCGGCGGTAGTCAGTTGCTCGGTGCTGACCCCGGAGGTGGTTCGGTAGGCCATGTGGCTTGAGAGCCAGGGCAAGTCAAGGCGTTCTTTGAGCCCCGTCTGATAAGCGACGTAAACCTCCACTTCATCGACCGTGCCGCGCTGTCCCTCGACCACCTCGGTATTGAGGCGCAGGCCCAGTCCGCCGGCGTCCAACGGCGCGAGCCGGTGCTTTACGTCGGCCTGGGCGATACGGTTGACCTGGTGCAGCCGTGCTTTCTGTCTGGCCAGCCGGGCCAGCGCCGGGCCCAAGGTGCTGGGCGATGCGTCGCGATACGCTTCGAACACCAACACTTCAATGCCCATCGCGTTGAAAATTTCGGCCCCGGCGTCGGCGCAATTGAACGGCTCCCTGGCCATCATGAACAGACGTTCACGCAACCCATCGTCGCTGTGCATGGCTTGCAGCATGCGCCAGACATTCAGGCTCAACTGCGTGCGGTTGAGCTGGTAACGACCGGCGTCTTCAGGCGTCTGGAAGGTGATGTCCTCGACTTGAAGACTCCTGATCACTTCAAAAAAGCCCTGGGAACCCTGTTCGGCTTCCAGGTCATCCCAAAGGCGTTGCAAGTGTTCTCGGCGGGCGCCTCGACGATTTTCCAGCCAGAATGCGCTGTCGATTTCGCCCCGCGCCGGATAGGTGCGCCAGGGGTCCAGCCCGGCGGCCCTCCGGAGATCGACCATCAGGTTTTCGCTGTCGAAATCAAGCCGCTGTCGATTCAGGCGCGTGCGTACCACCAGTTCCGCCTCCCACGAGCCGGGCTCGACCGGGGGCAACTGGCGGACAGCGGTATTGCGCAGGTCGAGGACAAAGGTCGCGGGGCGCGGGAGTTCGAACAGCCCCGACGGCCAACGGCTGATACCGGTGTTATTGAGCATCAGCATTTGCAAGAGCGGCATGCGGCTGATATCCGGCGCGTGCGACAGATGTGCGTTGTGTGAAAGCTCCAGAATCTTCAAATGCTGAAGCTGCTTGAGCTGCGCCAGGCTCTGTTCGGTCCACTGGATGGGATTGCCGCCCAGTTTCAAACCGTTCAGACGCGGCATCTGGCTTACTGCGCCGGGCAGCTCGGTGAGCTGGTTACCCGTCAGGTCCAGGGTGCGCAACTGGGGAAAGTTGTGCAAAAAAACCGCATCGCTGTCGAGCATTCCCGCGCCCGTCATGGTGAGGCTGGTGACATGTCCGAAATCCGCCTGCAGCCGGGGAAAATCCCTGAGTGCGCCCCGTAAGGCGTAGCCACTGAAATCCAGGGCACGGCCGAACAACGGGTCGCCATATTCGCTGCGATAGTCGTGGGGGCGTTGTTCCCAGCAGTGGCGCAGGATGGCGCCGATGTTCACCCGGTCCAGGCGTTCCTGGTCGGCCAGCGCGCGATTTGCCGACGCCGTGGGCGTGAGCAGCCAGTTGTGCAGGTCCTGCATCAACCGGTGTTTTTCAGTTTCGAATGCGTCCAGTGTGCGTAGCCCCTCCGGCGTATCCAACAACACGGCGACACTGCGCGCCTCATCGGGCGTCATCGTGGGGTAGAGGCGGGTAATCCGCGCCTGCACCGAGCGTTCCAGGCCGAACAATTGCCGCAGCGCCTTGAAATCGGGCCACTTCAACAACCGCAGAGTGTCGCGCTGAATCACCGGCGCGATGGGCGGCTGCGCCAGCGCGCTCCTGCGTTCGGCCGGTGGCAGCAATTTTGTCTGCAGCCATTGCTTGAGAGCCGGGCCCTGGCCGGGCTTATAGCCCAGGGCCTTGAGGTGCGCCTCGGGCAACAGGCGCAGCGTGGCTTCGTACAGGTCGTAGGTGAGCGTACGTGCTTCGGGCAATGCATAGCGGCCATTCGCACTGCGCAGCAGCACCTTGGCGGTGCGCGCATCCTCGGGGCCGACGCTGCAGCGCAAGAGGCCGTCCGGGGTGTGCTCATGCACGCTGATCCGCAGGTCGGCGAAGGTGTCGGTGTAAAGCCGCAAGGCATTGAGCAACAGCCGTTCGGTATCGACGCCGAGCGGTACGTCCGGGTAGAGACCTTCATAGGCGTGGGCGGCCTGTACTTCCAGTTGCAGCGCCTCGGCCAGGCGCCTGAGGCGCAGCGGCAAGCGTTGTTGCTCGGCCATCATGCGGCGCTCTTCAGGGGGGGCGTGGCTGAGCAGGCGTTGCACCAACGCGTCGGGCAGTTGCGGGCATGTTTGCTGCACCAGGCGGGCGCTCGTGTCATCAGACGCCTGCGCGAGACGATAACGGTGTTCGAAAATCGCGGCTTGTTGTGTGTCGAGATAGTCACCCAGACGATTGCGTAACGCCTGCACCCTTGCCGGGGCGGCGGGTAAGGGGGCGCCGAGCAATCCCTCAAGTTCCATTTCACTTAGATAACCCACGATCTGTTCCGGCAGTCGCCCGGCCTGCACGGCCTGCCGGCTGATTCTCAAGGTCTGCGCGGCCCCCGCCTCGTAGTCGCCGTATTTCATTGAGGCACCGCTCAGGTCCGCCGCATCGAACACCTCAATGGCCCGCTCGACCGGCCATCCCGGCAGTTCCGTGAGCGATTGCGCAGTCCAGTCATCCGTTTCGCCGGTTGGCGCGCCCTTGCGCACCAGGTCGCTGAAACCATCGACTGCGCGGCGCAGTTCAAAACGTTCCAGGGTGTCGGCGAGCAGGGGCGGCAGCGCGGTACATTCGACATAGATGCGCTGCAGCTCTTGGGTGGCGGTACCGCTGATATCGCGCATGCGCGCCAGCTCGGCGGGCGTGAGGTCGGCGGTGGTGGGCGTGAGGCGCTGCATCAGGCGGGTACTGTCCCAGGTCATGGGCTCCTCGCCTTCATGCACCAGCGTACCGGCGCCGTTGCTGAAGACCTCGGGTTGATAGGCGTCGGGCCGCTTGGGATGGAGGATGCGATACCGGCCGGTACCGGGGTTTCGGGCGACCGCGTAGTGATGGCTGTCCAGGCGCATGACCTTCTGCTCCTGCCGGTGATGAAACCCTTCGGCGTCAGGCTTGGCGCCGGCGACCGGCGCCAGCTCGGGTTGTCGGTAGGGCGCAAGGTCGGGGTGCCACAGACGTTGGCGTCCATCGGCCAATTGCACCGGTTTCAACCCCTCGACAAAGGCCGAGGCTTTCACCCTGGCCAGCGCCCCCAACGACGCACCGGCGCCGAAGATCCCCAGTTGCACCACGCTCTGCGCGATACCCACGGCATGTTCGATGGCGTCTACACGGCGTCCCTGCGTCCAGTCCAGCAGGCCTTCGAAGACCTCATCGGCAAGTTGCCAGGCACTGTAGGCGAGCATCAACTGGCCCAGCACCGGCATGAATGGTGTGGCGACCAGCAAGGCCGCGTTCAGTACGTCGGACAGGATGTGCTCCAGGTTGTCCCACCAGGCCCAGCGCGCCATGCGGTCGGCATAGGCCGTGGACACGGCGATCTCGCGCGCGTCATCGAGGATCTTGTCCAGTTGACGCTGGTAGAGGTGCTCCCACAGATCGGTCTGCACCCGGCGCGTGCCGATGTGCAGGTAGGGCTTGTCCACCGGCGTGTCGCGCCAGTTGGGCAGAGGGTCTTGTGAGCGCCCGGCGTGCCAGGTGACATGACCCAGGCGCTCATGGAGCCGGGCCAGGAACACGCCGCGCTGGGCCTGGGGCACGAAACGACAGAAAAAGCGTTGGTAGGCGGGCTGGCGCAGTTGGCGGGTCAGCTCTTTTACAAAGGTCGTGCCGTCAGGATAGTACTTGAGCGGATGCTCCGGATCGTCGGGCACATAGACCAAGACGGGCAGCGGCTGACGGCCTTGAGTCAGGTCCGGGGCGATGACCACGATGCCGGTCAGCGGGGTGTCCATCAATGTCAGATCGTGACAGCACAGCGGCGCGCCGTTGAGCATCAGCCCCTGGCGGCTTTCGACCAGGCGCAGCATCAGGTCGTGGGTGTTCAGGTCGATCTGTTGCAGCATCAGCGCGCTCTGCACGGCAGTCTTGAACGCAGCCTTGCCATGGCGGATGACCCTGGCGTGTAGCACCGCCTTGGCCAGCGGCTGCTTGAACCCCAACTGTTCTTCGAGATGCTGTTGGTAACGCCTGCCGATATCGAGTTCACGCACCAGGTTCTTGAATTGACCGATCGTGATCCGATGCTTGATGTGTTTGATATCGAACAGGCCCTGGGGGTCAGGGCGGGTAATAAACGTCGAGTCGGCGGTAAAGGTTTCGGGGGCGGCAAAGTTGTGCAGCGCGGCGTGCAGCAGCGACACGGTTCGGCTGCGCACGCCACCGGTGACGTCATGCACCCACCACGGCAGGTTGGCCGGTGCGTACAACCTCAGATGGGTCTCGCGCACGTCTTCATCCAGACCGTATTGCTCAAGCAGTGCCTGTTTTAACAGGGGCTCGGCGAAGGCCTCGACGTCTTGCAGGTGTTGGAGGTGCTTATCGACTGCGTTCTGCGCGGTCCATTGCTCGGCCACAGCGATTTTCAAGCGCTGCCGAGCGTCGGGTGACGCCGATGCGAAGGCGCTCGGGGCGGTTTTGGCTGCGCTCCCCAGCGCCGCCACGCGTGCCGCTGATGCTTGGGTGAGCCACGTCGGCAATGCCTGTTTGATCAACGTGAAATGGGCGGAACGGGTGATGGGTACGGTCGCGGGGATGGCAGGTTCAGCTGTCATGGTCGAGTTGCCTTGTGCAAATAATGAACAGGCAGTTTAGGCGGGCGCGGGCCGTGCTTTAAGCTTGAAATACTGCTTGATAAACATAAGGTTATGTATGAATTAAGCGGTTAATCGAACACGGGATATAGCGACGTAGCACCCCTTTGCACGGGCGGTAGCTATTTAGTTTTGAACGCACTGAGTATGGCTGCCCGGTTGCAGATACGGCGTGAGAATCGGCGCCATGCCCTTGAGCACCTGCACCGGCAGCGCCGAGGTAAAGGTGAAGTGTTCGGCCGAAACACCGGGGACAAATGCGGTCAGCGTGCCGAAGTGCTGCTCGCCGATGTAGAACACGAAGGTCGCGGTGCGGTTGATCGACTTGGAGCTGAGGATGCGGCCGCCGGCGCCCATGGCTTCGATGCGGTTATCGCCGGTGCCGGTCTTGCCGCCCATCGACAGCGGTGTGCCGTCGGCCAGTTTGAAGCTGCCGGCCACGCGTTTCGCCGTACCGGCATCCACCACTTGCGACAGTGCGCCGCGCAAGGCCGTGGCCACTGCGCTGGGCATCACCCGCTTGCCGCGATTGGGGTCGTTGACCACCCGTGTTTCATAGGGCGTGCCGCTGGCGAAATGCAGGCTGTCGATACGCAGCGCCGGTACGCGCACGCCGTCGTTGAGGATGATCCCCATCAGTTCGGCGAGGGCGGCGGGGCGGTCGCCGGAGCTGCCGATGGCGGTGGCCAGTGACGGTACCAGGTGGTCGAACGGGTAGCCCACGGCTTTCCAGCGTTGGTGAATGTCGAGGAAGGCTTCGATCTCAAGCATGGTGCGGATACGGCTGTCGCGGGCGCTTTGATGGCGGCTCTTGAACAGCCAGCTGTAGACTTCCTGGCGCTCGAATTCGCTGGCCTTGACCACCTCGCTGAACGTCGCCTGGGGGTGGTTGAGCAGGTAACCCAGCAGCCACAGGTCCAGCGGGTGCACCTTGGCGATATAGCCTTGGTCGGGCAGGTCGTAGGCGCCGGGGCCGTAGTTCTGGTAAAGCGTGGCCAGGCGTTCGTCGCTGAGTTTGTCGGGGGTCTTGATGCCCAAGAGGTGCGAGCGCACGAAGCTGTTGAAGCTTTGCTGGCTGGCCTGGGGCAGCAAATAACGGTGCACGGCGGCCAGGCGAATGGCGGTGGGGTGCAGGCTGTCCATGAACGTGTCGAGGCGCGCCTGGGTATCCTTGTTGCGGTATTTTTTCCAGAACTTGAGCAGGAACGCAGTGCCTTCGTGGTCGGCGAACCGGGCCAGGTATTCCTGGCGGCGTGGGTCGTTGTCGTCCTTGAGCAGGCGCGCGCTGTTGTCTGCGCCGGAGTAGGTGGTGTAGCGCACCAGGTCACGCATCAGGCGAATGAAGGGCAGGTTGATCGACTCGCGCAGGGCATCGCGCAGGGTCGGGTTGCGGCCGTTGTCTTCATTGCGAAAGTTATGGAAGCGGTGCAGGCCGCCCCCGGTGAAAAACGCTTCGCCAGGGCTCGCCGAGTAGGTGCGGTCGAGGGCCGCGTCGAGCATCTTCGCCAGGTCGCGGTCGCTGTTGCGCATCAAATAGTCCACAGCCCAGCGCGATAACGGATCCTGCTCCGGTACCTCGACGGTCTTCAGTGCGGCCGGTGATCGCGCCGCATAGCGCTCGTGCAGCTCGGCGATGATTTGCAGGTAGGTGGTCAGCACCCGCAGCTTGGCGGTGGAGCCCAGTTCGAGCTTGCTGCCTTCGTTGATATCGAAGGGTTGGTCGGTGTTGTCGGTTTGCACGCGCACCCGCGCGCCATCCGGCGTCAGCTCGAACAGCGTAAAGCTGTAGCGCACCTGGGGCGTGCTTTGTGGCGTGAGCAGACGCGGTCCGAGCAGGCCCGTCTGGGCGGCGAACGCGGGGTCCGCCAGACGCTTGAGGTACGCGGTGGCCTGGGTTTGCAGGTCGTATTGCAGGGTGCTGGTGGCCGACAGGTCAAGACGATCAAGGTCATACAGCGGGCGATCAAGCAGGCTGGCCAGGCGGCTGCGGGCGACGCTGATGGCCCGGTTGCCTTCGATCGGTTGCAGCGTGGGCTGGCGCTGCCAGTCGCGGTAGGTGACGTGGTTGGCGAGGGCGGCGGCGGATAAGGCTGGCGTGATGACGTTACTCTGCGCGAGCAGGCGGATATGGCTGTCGGTCAATTGCGTCAGCTCGTCGCGGCCTTTGTTCAGATAATGCGAGGGGCGCCGCTGGGCGATCATCAACGACAGCACCTGGCGCAGGGCCAGGCCGCGTTTGGCCAGGCTCGCCGGGTCCTGCGCGTGGTCACTCAACGCCTGGTTGACCGCGTTGAAGTCAGCGCCGAACCACACACGCAAGCCCTCAGCCATGCCGTGCACTTCGCCGTGCCCCGGTACCGCCGACAGCGGCACGCTGTTGAGGTAGTCGCGCACGATACGCTGCCGACTGTCCAGGGTCTGCGGGCCCGGTTGGTAGGCCCTGACGCTGGCGGAAATCATTTGGCGGATTTTCTCGCCGCCCGACAGGGTCAGGCCATCGGGCGAATGACGATACTTCTCCAACTGCGTGGCCAGGGTACTGCCGCCGGCGGTCTGGCCCGGCAGATGCAGCAGCTTTGCCACCTGCGACCAGGCCGCCTTGGCGAAGCGCGGCCAGTCCACCGCCGGGTTGGCCAGCGGTTGCTTCGGGTCCAGCAGGTCGCGGTCTTCGATGAACAACAGGCTTTGCACCACCAGCGGCGGGATCGCGGCGAAGTCTGCATAGAGTTGCTGCGGGTAGGTGAAGGTGTACAGGGGGGCGCCGCGGCAGTCGGTGAGGGTCAGGCCGGCCTGGACCTTTTCCGCGTAGGGTACGAACAGTCCGCGCTCGGCGTAGTGCATCAGTGCCGGGGAGAACCGCGCCTGCGCCTCGATGCGGTAGTTGCGCTTGAGCAGGCGCGGCAAAAAATCATTGAGGCCGCTGTAACCCAGGCGCCGGTCGAACGGGCCATCGCCGGGGTAAACAATGGCGTCGCTGGGGCCAGGTTCGACGCGGTAGCTCAGTGATGTCGCAAGCGCGCTCAGGTGTTCGGCCTGCAGGCGCGAGGTGCGCATTTCCCGGCTGGCGGCCCAGCCCAGGCCCAGCAGTGCGATCAACAGTACCAGCCACACCAGCCGCCACCACAACCTTCGCGTGCGGGGGCTTTGTGGCAATGGCGGATGATCCGGACTGTCGGTGGGGACCACAGCCTGGGTCGAATCGGTTTGCCATAAAGCGCCCATAGTCGATTGATCCATTTACGCAGATTGATCGGACCTGGTTGAAGCTTAGTCGCTGCCGGCGCGGCGTGAGGAATTTGTAGTGCGGGGCGTCAGAGCCTTGCCAACGGCCTCGGTGGCGCCTGTGTTTCACGCTTAGGCAGGTGAATATTTCTCGCGGGTAGCGTATTTTCCCGGACTTAACGCTGAATTTAATCGTTTATAGAGTGAAAGCCCCCTCGTTCGGGTTTTTATACTGCGCATCCACTGACCCGACTGGCCTCGCGGCTCGTCGCTCAGTGGGTCATCCAATAACAAGACGAGGTTGTACCTTATGCCGACAGGCAATCACCTGCCCCATGGCGAGACCGCTCAAGGCGGCCCGCTGAAACGTGAACTGGGCGAACGGCATATTCGCCTCATGGCCCTTGGCGCCTGCATCGGCGTCGGCCTGTTCCTCGGCTCGGCCAAGGCCATCGAGATGGCCGGCCCCGCGATCATGCTCTCCTACATCATTGGCGGCCTGGCGATCCTGGTGATCATGCGCGCCCTGGGCGAAATGGCGGTGCACAACCCCGTCGCCGGTTCGTTCAGCCGCTACGCCCAGGATTACCTCGGCCCGCTGGCGGGCTTCCTCACCGGCTGGAACTATTGGTTCCTGTGGCTGGTGACCTGCGTCGCCGAAATCACCGCCGTGGCGGTGTACATGGGCGTGTGGTTCCCCGATGTTCCGCGCTGGATCTGGGCCCTGGCGGCGCTGCTGAGCATGGGCACGATCAACCTGATCGCGGTCAAGGCGTTTGGCGAGTTCGAGTTCTGGTTCGCGCTGATCAAGATCGTCACCATCATCGCCATGGTCATCGGCGGCGTCGGCATCATTGCCTTCGGCTTCGGCAATGACGGCGTGGCCTTGGGGATCTCCAACCTGTGGGCCCATGGCGGCTTCCTGCCCAATGGCATCCAGGGCGTGTTGATGTCGCTGCAAATGGTGATGTTCGCCTACCTCGGCGTGGAGATGATCGGCCTCACCGCCGGTGAAGCGAAGAACCCGCAGAAGACCATCCCCAACGCCATCGGCTCGGTGTTCTGGCGCATCCTGCTGTTCTACGTCGGCGCTTTGTTCGTGATCCTGTCGATCTACCCGTGGAACGAAATCGGTACCCAGGGCAGCCCGTTCGTGATGACGTTCGAGCGGCTGGGCATCAAGACCGCCGCCGGTATCATCAACTTCGTGGTGATCACGGCGGCGTTGTCTTCGTGCAACGGCGGCATCTTCAGCACTGGGCGCATGCTCTACAGCCTGGCGCAGAACGGCCAGGCGCCGGCGACCTTCGCCACCACCTCCAGCAACGGCGTACCGCGCCGCGCGCTGTTGCTGTCGATTGCGGCCTTGCTGTTGGGCGTGTTGCTCAATTACCTGGTGCCGGAAAAAGTGTTTGTGTGGGTCACCTCCATCGCCACCTTTGGCGCGATCTGGACCTGGGTCATGATCCTGCTGGCGCAGCTCAAGTTTCGCCAGGGTCTGAGCCCGGCCGAACGCGCCGGGCTCAAGTACCGCATGTGGCTGTACCCGGTCAGTTCATACCTGGCCCTGGCCTTCCTGGTGCTGGTGGTGGGGCTGATGGCGTACTTCCCGGACACACGTGTCGCGCTGTATGTCGGCCCGGTATTCCTGGTGCTGTTGACCGTGCTGTTTTATGTATTCAAGTTGCAGCCGAGCGATGGGGCGGTGCGGTCAGCCGCCTGATGGCCTGACGTATGCACAGCAAAAAGCCCCGTGATGGGGCTTTTTGCTTGTTCAGGCCTGGACGAGTTTGGGTTGCTGATGCAGACGCTTATTGAACGCCAGCCAGGCCCCCAGCAGGGCCATCAACCCGACCCCCACCAGCGCCGTGAATACCTGCACGGCGAAGGTATCGCCCGCCAGTGCGTTGACCATGTCCGCCAGCGGTGCCAGCAACACCCCCAGGCAAAACACCTCCAGGGAAAAGCGCCCCATACGGCAGGTTTGCCGGGCCAGCCAGTGTTGCGTCCATGCACGGCCGGGCAACAATTTGGCGGTGACGTAGGCCAGGGCCAGGAAATGCACAAGCCGCACCGGCGACAGGTCGGTCTTGCTGATCGGGTACAACAGCTCGCTGAGTGCGGACGGCATCCACGCGTCGTGGACCTCGGGCCAGCGCCAGGACAGGGTGATCACCGCCGCCGCCAGCACATAGAGCGCTGCGGCCATAAACAACGGCTGCCGGAACAGCCCGCGCGTCTCGGCGGGGCGCGGCCGGCTGGCATGAATCGCCGCCGCGCCGCCCAGCACAAACAGTAGTTGCCAGGTGACCGGGTTGAAGTACCACACGCCATCGGCAATCGCCCGCAGGTTCCAGCCCATCCACGGCGCCATCAGGTACACCGCGAGCGACACCGCCACCACCGCCCAGGTCTGGCGCAGCAGGAACGGCAACACCAACGACAATCCGCCCAACAGCACGATATACAGCGGCAGCGGGTCCATCAGGTTGGGCTTGAAGCGCAGCAGCAACTCATCGGTCAGGGCTTGCTGAGGGTGGGTGATGAAATGCGTCATGCCCATTTCCTCCACCAGGTCGCGCGTTTCCACATGGCTGTTGGCGAAAAACACGATGCCCATCATCACCGCCAGCAAAAAGATGTGCACCACATACAACACCCAGGTACGCCGCAGGATCTTCAAGCCGGCCATCCAATAGCCTTCGCGCTGCAAGACCTTGCCGTAGGCCAGCACCGAGGCATAGCCGGCCAGGAACACAAACACTTCCGCTGCATCGCTGAAGCCCAGATTGCGCAAGGTGATTTGACCGAGGGGGTTATGGGGGACGTGGTCCCAGAAAATGAAAATCAACGCCAGGCCCCGAAAAAAATCGATGCGCGGGTCGCGTCCGTTCAGCATGGCAGCGGGCTCTTGAACAAATAGTTGAGTGAGGGCGGGCGCAGGGTCGTAGTGTCCTACGCCGCACGTCTGGCGGGCGCAGGTTGGCGGGATTTGTAAGTAATTGCAAAAGCTGGGTATTACTGAATGTCTCAGTTGGCCGGGTGGGGTACCTGTAATTCTGACAGTAGACGGGTGCCGGTCGTCGTGGCTTGCTGAGCACAGCCGCAACAGGACGACGGTATGAGCAGACTGTGGAAGGGCTTCTCCAGCTACACGGTGGTTGGCGTCGCCAATACGGTGATCCATTGGCAGCTGTTTTTTGTGTTCAGGGCCGCGTTCGAGCTGAGCCAGGCCGTCAGCAATTTATTGGTTTTCTGTATAGCGGCGTCCTTTTCCTTTTACGTCAATGCGCTGTACACCTTTAGCGTGCCGATCTCAGTCCCGCGTTACGCGCTGTTTATGCTCTGCATGGTCAGCCTGGTCTGCGGTTTTTTGCTGTCGCGCTGGGTGGTGTTTCGCGAGCCTCGGCAATGAGTTTCCAGCGCTCGGACAATTGCGCGGCAATGGCGGCGAAGACCAATAACGGCATGTAAATTTCGTTGTGTTCAACGATGCCGTCGTTGGTCTGGTTCAGCGCGCAATGGGTATTCTCAGAAAGCATCCATCAGCAATACCCGGCATGGTTTGGCCTGATATGCATTAATTTTTGGTACCAACCGAGTGAAGTGCTCGGTCTGGCAGTGCGCATCCAGCGCCTCCTGATTGGGCCATTGTTCGATAAAAATGAAGTGGCCTGGGTCTTTTTGATCAACGAACAGGTCGTAGGCGATGCACAGTGGTTCCTGGCGGGTTTTTTCCACCAGCTCGGTGTACCACGGGAGCACGGTGTTTAAGTGTTCGTGCTTGATGAAATCTTCGGCGATGACTTTCAACATGGCAGGCCTCCTTCAGGCAGCAGCAATTTCATGGGGCTCAAAACTATCCGCCCGCGCCATCTGCCACATCCGTGAATAGAACAAGCCGTTCACTTCCCCAGTGAGCAGCTCCCCAGGCTTGAGAAACACATGCAACTGCGAAAATAATTTGATCTCCGTCGCCGACATCCGCCGCACCAGATGCTTGGCCGCCAACTGCGACGGATGATCCAACCCTGCCGCCGCCAGCATCTCCGCCAGCGCTTTAAGCGTATTGCGGTGAAAGTTGAACACTCGCTGGGCTTTGTCCGGCACCACCAGCGCACGCTGGCGCAATGGGTCCTGGGTGGCGACGCCGGTCGGGCATTTGTTGGTGTGGCAGCTTTGCGACTGAATGCAACCGATGGCAAACATGAAGCCGCGCGCCGAGTTGGCCCAGTCGGCGCCAATGGCCAGGACGCTGGCGATGTCGAACGCGCTGACGATCTTGCCGCTGGCGCCGAGCTTGATCTTGTCACGCAGGTTCAGGCCCACCAGGGTGTTGTGCACAAACAGCAAACCGTCACGCAGCGGCACGCCGATATGGTCGGTGAACTCCACCGGTGCGGCGCCGGTGCCGCCTTCCTTGCCATCGACCACGATAAAGTCGGGGAGGATGCCGGTTTCGAGCATGGCCTTGGCGATGCCCATGAATTCCCACGGGTGGCCCAGGCAGAACTTGAAACCCACCGGTTTGCCGCCGGACAGTTCACGCAGTTGGGCGATGAAGTGCATCAATTCGATCGGCGTGGAAAACGCGCTGTGGCGCGACGGTGAGACGCAGTCCTCGCCCATCATGATCCCGCGGGTGTCGGCAATTTCTTTAGTCACTTTGTGCTTGGGCAAAATCCCGCCATGGCCGGGTTTGGCGCCCTGGCTCATCTTGATTTCGATCATGCGCACCTGCGGGTTCTGCGCCTGTACGGCGAAGCGCTCCGGGTCGAAGCGGCCGTCGCTGGTGCGGCAACCAAAATAACCGCTGCCCAGTTCCCAGGTCAGGTCGCCGCCGTGCTCGCGGTGGTACGGGCTGATGCTGCCTTCGCCGGTGTCGTGGGCAAAGTTGCCGAGCTTGGCGCCCTGGTTCAGCGCGCGGATCGCGTTGGCGCTCAGCGAGCCGAAGCTCATCGCCGAGATATTGAACACCGACGCCGAATACGGCTGGGTACATTGCGGGCCGCCGACCATCACGCGGAACGCACTCGGGTCGCTCAAGGGCGCGGGGCGCATGGAATGACCGATAAATTCGAAGCCCGACTGGTACACGTCGATCAAGGTGCCGAAGGGTTTGTCGGCGGTTTCATTCTTGGCGCGTGAATAGACCAGTGAACGTTGGGCCCGAGAGAAGGGCAGGGCGTCGCTGTCGGATTCGAGCAGGTACTGGCGGATTTCCGGGCGGATGGCCTCCACCAGATAACGGATATTGCCCAGGATCGGGTAGTTGCGGCGCACCGCGTGGGGGCTTTGCAACAGGTCGAAAATCCCGATCAGGCTCAATACACCGGTGACGATGGTGATGGGCCACAGCCATTCGTGCTGGATAAAGGGGAGGCTGGCGAGGGTGAAGATGACGCACACGGCAAAGAAGGCGTAACGGCTAAGCAAGGACAGGCTCATACGGTTTCCTTGGGGTCGGACTCTCAGGTCGGTGCGGCATTCTGCGCCTGTACTCAAATCAGGAACAAGGACAGAAGGCTCTGGCGTGTAGTCCGAGTTCCTACGCCGCTGTCTGCCGAATCGGTAACACCACGCGAAATGTCGTGCCCTTGCCCAGTTCGCTGCTCACGAAAATATCGCCGCGGTGTTTCTTGACGATGCCGTAGGAGAGCGACAAGCCCAACCCCGTGCCTTCGCCCACCGGTTTGGTGGTGAAGAAGGGATCGAAGATTTTCTGTACGGTTTCCGGGGCAATTCCGCAGCCGTTGTCCGCCACTTCCAGCCAGATGTTCTCGCCTTCCACGCCATTGCTGATGGTAATGGTGCCGCGTTCGGGTCCCATGGCTTGCGCCGCATTGACCACGAGGTTCATCACCACCTGGTTGATCTGCGAGGCCAGGCATTCGATTTCCGGCAGGGGGGCGTATTGCTTGATGACGTCAGCTTTGTACTTGAGTTCGCTGGCGACGATGTTCAGTGTGGAGTCGATGCCCTGTAGCAGGTTCGCGAATTGCCAGCTCTGGTCACTGTCGACGCGCGAGAAGTTTTTCAGGTCCTTGACGATCTGCACCACCCGGCCAATGCCCTCCTTGGACTCCCTGATGAGGATCGGGATGTCTTCCTTGAGAAAGTCCAGTTCCAGGTCGTTGCGCAACGTCTTGAGTTGATCGCGTTGTTCACCCGGCGCCAGGCTTTCCTCGGCCTGGCGGTAAGCATCCAGCATCTGTTGCAACTGGCTGAAGTAGCCGTCGAGCGTACTGAGGTTGGATGAGATAAAGCCCACCGGGTTATTGATTTCATGGGCCACGCCCGCTGCGAGCTGGCCCAGTGAGGCGAGTTTTTCCGACTGCACCAGTTGGCTTTCCAGCAGCTTGCGCTCGTTGATTTCCACCTGCAGCGCCTGGGTGCGTTGCTCCACCAATTGTTCCAGATGACTGTTTTTCAGCGAGGCGCGGCGGGCCATGTCCCATTTATTGGCCAGGGTGTTGGCCATCTGCTGCACTTCGATGTTGTCGAACGGTTTTTTCAGGATCAGCAGACGGTCATGGCCGTTCAGGCGATGCAGCAGTTCATCCCAGGAGTAATCCGAATACGCGGTGCACACCACCACTTGCAGGCCGGGATCGACTTTCCACAATTCCTCGATGGTCTTGGCCCCGTCCCAGCCCTGGGGCATGCGCATGTCGACAAACGCCAGCGCATAGGGGCGTTTCTCCGTCATTGCCGTGGTGAGCAACTGCAGGCCTTCTTCGCCGCCATAGGCCGAGTGCAGTTCGAAGGCTTGCGCCTGAGGTGTGCTGGTATCGCCGAACAGCGCCGACTCCATGTCGTCCAGTGCCTGGTTGGCCTCCACGGCGGGCATCAGGATTTTGCGGAAGTCATCGTGGATCGACGGGGTATCGTCGATCAGCAAAATGCGCCGGTTAGGGGGCTGATTCATAGGGGGCTTCCGGCAGGGTTAAGAGGGATCGTCAAGGTAAACACTGCGCCCAGGCCAGGCCCGTCGCTGTGGGCGCTGAGCTGGCCATGCATTTCCACGGCGGCCAGGGCGCAGCTGTGCAAACCGAAGCCGTGGCCTTCTTTGCGGGTGGTGAAACCGTGGGTAAAGATGCGGGTCATGTTCTCGGCGGGAATGCCTTCGCCTTCGTCCTTCACGCTGATCTGCAAGGTGTTGTCCTCCAGTTGCTTGACCTCCAGGGTCATCTGCCGTGCGCGGTCGGTGAGGTTGGACATGGCGTATTTGGCGTTGCTGATCAGGTTGACCATGATCAACAGCAAGCGATGTTTGTCCGCCATGACTTCCGGTACCTGCCCGTATTCCTTGACCACCGTGACGTTGTGGCGGCTCAGCGCACCGGCGTTCATGCGCAGGGCGTCTTCCATCAGGGCGCTGATGTGCACCGGCTCCAGCAGTGTGGACGCGCCGGCATAGGATTGCTGGGTGGCGACGATATCCTTGATGTGATCGACGCTTTTGCTCAATTGCCCCAGCTCATCAG
This sequence comes from Pseudomonas sp. FP597, assembly GCF_030687435.1. Classification (NCBI taxonomy): domain Bacteria; kingdom Pseudomonadati; phylum Pseudomonadota; class Gammaproteobacteria; order Pseudomonadales; family Pseudomonadaceae; genus Pseudomonas; species Pseudomonas sp. FP597. The sequence goes on from NZ_CP117432.1 coordinate 1,354,166, forward strand.
TCATGCCTTGCTGCTCGACGGCAATGGCGTCCACCAGTTGGTTGAGGTAGTCGGGCAGCAGCTTGCCCTTTGCATCGTCGGTTAGGAAGGTGCCCAGGTCAGCCTTGTGCTCGTTGATCAACTGCATGGCCTTGCCCAGGCCCAGCGCCTTGCTGCTGCGCAGCTTGCGGGTGACGATGTCGGCGGAAATATTCACGCTGTTAAGCACGTTGCCGACGTTGTGCAGCACGTTGGTGGCGATCTCGGCCATGCCGGCCTGGCGGGCGCTGTCGAGCAGTTCGCTCTGGGCATCCTTGAGCTGTTGGGTGCGCCGTTCCACACGTTGTTCCAGGGTTTCGTTGGCTGCCTGCAGGGCACGGTTGACGCGGTTGATCTCGGCGAAGCTGCGCAACAGACGCACCGCCAGGTACAGCAACAGCACCACCAGCAAGGTGGCGAAGATCAGCAGATAGCGGTGGTATCGATGGTCGACCAGGTCGGCGGCTTGCTGGTCCTGGTCGAGGTGGGTGGTCAGGTCGTCCAGGCTCTCCGCCACGGGCACAGCGGCTATCCGGTCGAGCAGGGTGTTGACCAACGGCTGTTCGCGCAGGATCAACGCAATGTGGTTGCTGAGGATCTCCACCGGGGCCTGGAATTCATCGGGCAAGCTGTCTTTGTTGATCTCCAGTTTGCCCAGGCCCACCAGGATATCGGCGGCGCGCTCGTCGCTGGTGACTTGGGCGAACTCCAGGCTGCTGAGCAACAAGTCGTAGGTGTCGGTGGCCACGCCTTGCAATCGCAGACGGCCTTCTTCATCAATGCGATTGAATTCCGCCTGGATGTCGTCCTCGGCGGTCGGTAAAAAGGCCAGCGAGTTGCGCAGCACCGCGTTGTGGGATTTGAACTGGTCCACCAACCGGGCTTTTTCCTGGATCGCGGCCTGGTAAGCCGCCTGGCCGGACTGCCAACGGGCCAGATCTTGCGGGTTGTGGTACGTGCTCCGATTGTTGAGGTCGTCCCATAGCCGGGTCATTTCCGCCAGCGGTGTCACCAGCGGGTCGTAGTTATGGGTAATCGCAATGCGCGCCTTGAGCACCTCGCTGTCCCACTGCGCGTTGAGCTGTTGCAGCTGGCGGATCAAGTCTCGCGACTGGGTGTAGCTGGCCGTCTGATCGCGGGACGATTTGAGGTATAGAAACACCAGCATCGAGGCCAGCAGCAGGGTGATCAGACCGAGCAATACCTGGCTGGTACTACGGCGGGTGAGGGTCATGACGGTGTACTCATAAAGGCTTGCCCGCCCATTCGCCGGTCAGGGTCTTGAGAAACTGGATAATAAAATCTTTGTCTTCCCGGGACGGGTTGCGTCCCAGTTGGTACTTGAACATCACGTCAACCGCTTCCTCCAGGGTCTTGGCCGAGGCGTCGTGGAAGTACGGTGCGGTGACGGCCACATTGCGCAGGCTGGGCACCTTGAACACATGACGGTCTTCTTCGTCCTTGGTCAACAGGTAGCGCCCCAGGTCCGCTTCGACCGGGTTGCCACGCGCCTTGAAGTAGTCGCCCATCACCCCGAACTTCTGGAACATATTGCCGCCGATGTTGATGCCTTGATGGCAGGCGATGCAGCCGTATTCCTTGAAGCGCTGGTAGCCGTATTTTTCCTGGGTCGTGAGAATCTCGGTGTTGCCCAGCAGGTATTGATCAAAGCGTGAATTGGGCGTGAGCAGCGTGCGCTCATAGGTGGCCAGGGCGTTTTGCACATTGGCGGCGGTGACACCGTCGGGGTAGGCCTGGCTGAAGGCGCGCTGGTAGAGGGGCAGGTCGGTGAGGTTTTGCACCACGGTCTTCCAGTCGCTGCCCATCTCCACCGGGCTGATGACCACTTGTTCGATCTGCGCCTCCAGCGTGTCGACCCGGCCATTCCAGAACTGTTTGAAATTCAGGCTGGCGTTGAACACCGAGGGGGTATTGATCGCGACCGGTTTGCCGTCGAAACCCAGGGAGAACGGCGTGTTGTCGGCACCGCCGCTTTCCAGTCGGTGGCAGCTGGCGCAGGACAGCGTGTTGTTCACCGACAGGCGCGGCTCGTTGAACAGTCGGCGGCCCAGTTCGACCTTGGCCGCGTCCAGCACCGGCACCGGCGGCAAAGGTTTGAGCGCTTCGTCCAACGGCGCGGCGATCACCGGCAGGCCGAGCCCCAGCAGCAGGGCCAGACCTGAACCGTAGGTTGAGAGGTGTCTCAAGCGAGCACTCCTTGCAAGCGTGGGGTTATGGACGGGTTATCGGCATTACGCTGCCTACCTGCAGCAACTGTGCGAAATCTTTTGCCGGCACGGCCTTGCTGAACAGAAAACCCTGGCCCTCTTCGCACTCCTGCGCTTTGAGGAACTCCAGCTGTTCAATGGTTTCCACCCCTTCGGCGATGATGTTCAACTCCAGGCTCTTGCCCATGCCGATCATTGCGCTGATCAATTGCGCGTCCTGGTTATTCACGTTCAGGCCGCGCACAAAGGATTGGTCGATCTTCAACACATCAATGGGAAAGCGTCGCAGGTAGCTGAGGCTGGAATAGCCGGTGCCGAAATCATCCAGCGCCAGGCGTACGCCCATGGCCTTGATCTTGTGCAGGAGCTCCACGGTTTCGTCGACGTTCTGCATCAGCACGCTTTCGGTGATTTCCAGTTCCAGCAGGGTCGGGGGCAGCCCGGTTTCCTTCAGGATCGTCGCCAGGTTGCCGACAAACTCACGCTGACGAAAGTCGATGGCCGAAATATTGGCGGACATGCGCAACTCCGGCAGGCCCATCACGCGCCAGGCTTGTGCTTGCTCGCAGGCCTGGCGCAGCACCCATTGGGTCAAGGGCACGATCAGCCCGCTGTCTTCGGCCACCGGAATGAAGTCCACCGGGCTGACCCAGCCCGAACGCGGCTGGAACCAGCGTATCAACGCTTCGGCGCCGACAATGCGCCCGGATATCAGGTCCAGCTTGGGTTGGTAATGCAGCACGAACTCATCCCGCTCCAGCGCCTGGCGGATCGCGCTTTCCAGGTTTTGCTGGTGTTGGGCGCGCAGGTTCATGTCTTCGGTATAAAAACTGAAATCGTCCGGGCCACGTTCCTTGCTGGTGTGCATCGCAGTTTCGGCGTGCTTGATCAGCTCCACCGCATTAGCGCTGTCATTGGGGTAGATGCTGATGCCCAGGCTGGCGGTGACGCTCAGGTCATGCCCGGCGACATGGCGAGTGGCGCTGATGGCCCGCAGGAGTTTGTGGGCGATGTGCTGGGTTTGCTGCGGGTGCTGCACGTCATTGAGCAGAATCACAAACTCGTCGGAGCCGTAGCGAAACACCGAATCCGAGCTGCGTACCGCCGCCACCAGGCTCAGGCTGACCTGTTGCAGCAGCTCGTCGCCCACCGGGTAACCCAGGGCGTTGTTGATGCGCTTGAAGCGGTCGAGCCCGATAAACATCACCGCCAGCTGGGTGTCGTGCCGCCGACCGATGGCAATGGCCTGGGTCAGCCGGTCGCCCAGCAGGGTGCTGTTGGGCAACTCGGTGAGTGTGTCGTATTGCAGCAGGTGCGAGACCTTGAGCAGTTCCTGCACGCGTTCTTCGATGGTGTGCTCAAGGCCGATCACCTTGAGGGCGACGTCCTGAGCCAACTGCCACTTCCAGGTCAGGGCGCTGGCCATCTGGCGGATCTCCAGATGGTCGAAGGGTTTTTTCAGGATCAGCAACTGGTCATTGTATTTAAGCCGTGCTTCGATGGCTTCGAAGGAATAGTCCGAATAGGCGGTGCACAGCGCAATCTGCAGGTTGGGGTCGACGTTCCACAGTTGCTCGATGGTTTGCAGGCCATCCCAGCCCGGCGGCATGCGCATGTCGATAAACACCATGGCATACGGCGCATTGTCGGCCAGGGCTTTGTTTACAAGGGCCAGGGCTTCCTGGCCCTGGTAGGCGGAATCGAGCTGGAACGCCTGGCGCACTTTGGTGGCGGTGCCGAACAGCGCTTCCTCCAGACTGTCCAGGGACGGTTCACCCTGTGCATCGGCACAGAGGATCTTGCGAAAGTCCTGATGAATGGAGGCTGTGTCATCGACAATCAGGATGCGCCGGTTGGCCCGCGCCGAGCTCGAGTTCATGGTGCAACCCCTGACGGCAAAAGGTTCGACAGCATAACGAGTCCTTCCCTGGTTCCAAATTTGAGCTGGGCGAGCGGCCTGCTTTGACAGCATAGTCCAGCAACCTTGAAATCGACGGCCAGTTGGCGTCAAATCAACCCCGCGCCAAAAGCAAGGGAATACCGCTTGGCACAAGGGTTCAATTTAGTTCAATTCAGTTCAATGTGAAGGCGCAGCAGGCATGGATGAACAACTCGCTACCAAACCCACGATTTTGCTGGTCGACGATGAAGAATCGATCCTCAACAGCCTGCGTCGCCTGTTGCGCGGCCAACCCTTTGATGTGGTATTGGCCGGCGGCGGCGCACAGGCCCTTGAGATCATGGCGGCCCAGCCGATCGACCTGGTGATGAGCGACGCGCGCATGCCCGGCATGGACGGCGCGCAACTGCTGGCCGAGGTCCACCGGCTGTATCCCGGTACCAGTCGCATCCTGCTGACTGGTTACGCCGACCTGCCGATGATCATCAAGGCGATCAACGAAGGGCAGATCCACCGCTATATCGGCAAGCCCTGGAACGACGACGAGCTCAAGCTGATCCTGCAACAGGCCCTCGAACACCAGCGCCTGGAACGCTTGACCCATGCCCAGAACGATCAGCTCAAGCTGCTCAATGCCACCCTGGAAAAGCGCGTGGCCGCGCGCACCTCGGAGCTGCAGCAAACCGCCGACATGCTCGACCTGGCCTACGAAGAGCTCAAACGCAGCTACGTGACTGGCACCGAAGTGTTTTCGTTGCTGGCCAACCTGCGCCTGCCCAAGAACAAACAGACCAACCGCGCGCTGATCGAACTGGTGCGCGTGTACTGCGCCGCCCAGTACGTCGACGAGGCCAGTTCGCGTGACCTGGCGATGGCCGCTGCGCTGTATAACATCGGCAAGCTGAGCTGGAGCGACAGCATGTTGATCGAGCCGGCCGACAAACTGTACAGCACCGATCGCGAGCGGTACCGCGGCTATCCGGCCCAGAGCGAGTCGTTGTTGATGACCCTGGAGCCGATGAAGGATGCCGCGCGGATCATTCGCCATCACCAGGAACGCTGGGACGGCAGCGGGTTTCCCGACCATCTCAAGGGCGATGCGATTCCATTCGGTTCGCGCCTGCTGAAACTGGCGGTGGACTTCATCGAGCTGCAGAAAGGGCTGATCCTCGAGCGGCATATGAACAGCGACGAAGCGCTGTTGTATATCCGCAAATATGCCGGTCGTTTATACGACCCGGACCTGGTCGAGGACTTCATCCTGGCCTGCGCCACGTTCCTCAGCGATGTCACCCTGGGCGACCCGACCGTCAAAGTGCTGACCACCCGCGAACTGGAAGACGGCATGGTCCTGGCGCGCAACCTCAATGCCGACAACGGCATGTTGCTGCTCAACGCCGGCAAGGTGCTGAACCTGCCACTGGTGGACAAGCTGATCGCGTTCGAGGCGATGGAAGGGGCCAAGTACAGCGTGTTCATCAAGGAACCGGACGAGCTGCCGGCTCATCCGTAGCGGTAACGGTCTGGTCGCCCGTGCCGTCTAGAGTCCCCAGGCTTTCAGCTTGCTGGCGTGATAGTCGATGATGCCGCGCAGGATGAAGATATCCTTTTCATCTTCTTTTCCGGTTTTCTCGAAGGCCGCTCGCCATCGACCCCGGCCGGAACCGGGGTCCAGTTGCGGCAAATCGACATAGGTAAAATTACCAATCTTCTTGCGGCTCACGCGACCGGCTTCGATATCCTGAATGATTTCCTCAAGTTTGGTTTTTGCACTGTCCGGCAAAAGAGATATTTGGGCGGCCGCCAGTTCGTCGATATGTACGATGTTGGGCGCCGCCTCCAGGGACACGAGGGGTTGCGCAGGTGCCGGGGAGGCGGGCGCTGGTGATGGTTTTTCGACTTTTTTGGTTCGGGCCTGGGGACTGGTCAGTTCCAGAGGCGTTGAAAAATGTGGAATGTTTTTTTCAAAATCAGCGACGGTCAGGCTGTCGACCATTTTGACGTTGGTGGGGCTGCCTGTTCGTCTGATGTGTGATATCGCGATATAAGGTATACCGGATTTTTTAAAATCATCCGAATAGGACTCTACGCCAAGTCGCTTCAACTTTTCCCTAAACCTTACAGTGCTAAATGTTCTGAATGACTCTTCAACGCTGCTATCAGATAAAAGCCGCTCCAGGGCCTTCTCCTGTGTAATGTTATTGTCCGAGGCAATGTTGCTAACAATTTGCCGTCGTCCTTTTTCATCGAGAAATGCATTGAGATTATCTTGATAAATACTTGAGACTTCGTACTTTTTTTCAAAATCCTGCAGGCTCCTCAGTTGTTTGTTGGTAATGGCATAGCCTACAAAGTGTGCGTTGGTGTCAGGGTCAGTAATTCTAATGGATCCTTGTATGCTTTTTAAAAGGTAGTTGTCTCTTCCGATCATTCTTTTGATTCTGACAAAGATACTGTCTTTCTCTATGGGTAACAGTCCCATGAACAGAGTGGTGTTGTGAATGTGCAGATGAACATCTACATCGGCCTTCAACGTCAACAATGCGTCGCGTAACGGCCCGGGCGGCTGGTGTCTCAAACCTTCCTGGCGTGCGACCATGCTTCTAAAGGTGGCTTCATCCACATGAGGCCCCATGAGCTGTCGAGCGTGAGCAAGCAGTCGTTGTTTTTGTGTGAAAGGGAGCGTTTTGACTTCCTCTCCATAATGCCGCATCCGTTCGTCCGACAAATAAACGTGCAGTGCCGTGATCAAGTCTTCATCCACCTGCTCTTCGGCGCTAAGCGGGCGCAGGGCGCCCAGCGCCTGTCCTCCTCCCCGCGTCGTTCTGTCAAAGCGCGGCTTCCAACTTTTCGCGTCTCCTGGCACCACCATAAAGTCCGGTTTACTTGCGGTCGGATGTTTGACATAGCGCGCGCCCTTTTCAACATAAGACGCATACAGATAATAGCGACCGCCCGTCTCCCGAATGGCGATAAATTGATGGTTGCGCCCGTCAATAAAACTCGGTGCGCCCATGCTGCGCGACAGCGTGTAATGGTTCGTTGCGGCAAAGGCCTCGACGTCAAAGAGCGGATCAATATGTTTAGGCAATCGATACGCGGTGACATCGACCCAGGCCGGCTCCAGCGGTCGGATCGAATGCTCGGCTACGTCGAAGTCGATTTTGCGCTCGCCGTCGACTTTCTTGACCAGCGCTGGGGCGCCACGCCCCAGTTGTCGGGCCCTGCGCGAGCCTCTGGCGATGCCCCGCGATAAAAACGACAAGGCTTTCTTGGCCGGCAACAGATCGGCCAATGCATCGACAACCTCAGCACCAAACATAAAGGCATTCACCGCCGATTCTTGTGATATGTCGGCGTTACTCTTGGAGCGGTAATCGGCGTGCGCCAGTTGAAAGCCAAGCTGCACCGAATACAGGTAGGCGTGAAGATCACCGCTGATGAGGGTCAAGGTATAACGGTGCACACCGCGTGTGTCCGTGAAGATCCGCTCACGTTCTTGCGTGTCGCTGGTAGCCATTCGTCGTGTGAAATAGGCGCGCCATTCGGGTGTTGATTTCAATGTGTCCAATTGCACAAGACCCAGGGCAAGTTCCCTGAACGGCGCGTTATCAGGAGCATCCGGGGTATACAGGACGCAGACGCCGTCAGCCCTGGTGCCTTTTCGCTGAATCACCAGAACGCCATTGATGACCTGTCCGCCCCGGCCCCTTTCAAGCCCGCTGCCCATCACCAAAAGGTTCGCCTCTATATCGAAGGTGCCGACCTGTGGGCGGGTTACCGAGTCGGGGTAGTGCGTGATCGTCTGTATCCAATCAAAGCCACTACCGGGCGTCTTGAAGGTGAACAGGTCCTGGATAGCCGGGTTCAGCTGGCTCTCAAGGGCATCCTTGTTCATTTTTGCCGCATTGGCGCGCTGCCAGGCCCTGGAAAACTCGCGACCTTCGCCGTTTTGCGAGAAGGCTGATCGGAGGTATTCAGCATACTTTTTGCCGATGTCGGCCTCCTGGGCGAGGGCGCGCAACGCTGCATCGTCGAGTCGGCCCTGGTTGTGTCCCGAGGTATCGATGATGTCGGCGCTGGCAGTGATCGTTCTGTGCAGTGCATGAATGGTCAGAGGTTCGATATTGCGCCGGGCATAACTGCCCAGGGTGCGCAGGTCCACAACGGATTTGGTCTGCCAGGTGCCCTTTGTCAACTGTCGAGTGTGTAAGAACTGCGGGATGTCGATGCCCGGATCGTCACTGATATAGACCGTGTCGAAGTGTTCGTCGCGATAACCCGACACCGTAACGGGCAACGACGATGTCACGCGCAGCTTGACCAGGCTCTTGTAGGGGGCCACGTCCACATCGGCATATTCCGGCTTCAGTTTCTTCAATGTCTGGTCGGCTTCGTTTTCGGCGAAAGAGGTCAGTGTCGGCATCTTTTCAAGCAAGGGAAGGAGCGTCTCGCTGCTCTCGATCATCGCTTGTAGCCGCTGGCGGTACAGGGCCTGGTCCGAGGGTTCGGCGGTGCTCAACCAATCGGCTTCGCGGGCTTGAACCAGGCGTAGATTGCGTGCCGCGAGGGCCCAGCAGACATCCAATTGCGGTGCTAAGTCCGCGACCAGATCAAGCTCCTGCGTCACCGGCATCGTGTCCCCGCGCAGCGCCTCGCGGACATTGTGGTGTTGCCAGGTGCGCAGTGAGCGCACGCTGCTGGCAATCACATCGGTGGCTATTTTCGACGGGGCTGCGGCCATCAAGGGCGAGTCACCGAGCTCGGCGCGAGCCTTGGTCGGCAGGCTGGCAGCCAGCAACTCGCTGGCCGGGTCACGCTTGCGCAGGCGCGCCGCCACGGCTGAGTTTAACCGGTCCAGGTTTTCATATTCCTCAAACCCTTCCCCAGGGGTATAGAGCAGTACGCTGCCCACGGGCGGCGTTTGCGGCGTGGCGCTGAAGATGAATGCCCCGGCAAATTGACTGCCACCGTCCAGCGTCAACCGGTAGACTCCGCAGCGGCCGTCGGCAGGCAGTATGCGTTCACGCGTCGCTGCGTCCGGGTACTTGAGCACGGTGTCCGCCAGCGTTCGTCCAGCGGGCGACAGCGTTCCATCAAGACTGCGTAATGCCAACTGATGAGCCAGCATCTGGCGACGCACGGCGATCAACTGGTGCTCTGTGTCGGGTTGCCCGTTCTCCCGCTGCCGCCAGAATGCTCTCAGTTCGGTGGTACAGGCCCTTTCTAGCACGCGCGCCAACGCTTGCGGCGGATGGGAGGTGGACAGGCGCTTGTCCGGCTCCAGCGTTCGCCCCTCCCGATAGAAGGCGCCTGGCGCTTGCGCCAGATAGTCGTGCGCGTCCGGCAACCGTAGCCTGCTGAGCAGTGTGCCGAGAGGCTCACTGCTCAGCAGGTGGTTTTGGCCCTGTTCGTCTTCACGGTAGCGACTGTAAAAGATCTGGTTCGGATCGATGATGCCGTGCAAGTCGGGAAACAGTGCCGCCAATTGTTGTTGATAGAGGCTCTCCAGGCTCGGTTGCTCAAGGAGCAGGTCGCCGGTTTGGGCGTTGAGCCTGGCAAGTTCGCGAATAAGCTGCGCCTGTTGTTTTTCGACAGGTTGGTTCGCAATCGGCACGACGGGCAGTGTCATGGGTTGCACGCTGGTGGGCGGGACGCTGTCGGCCTGGCGCGGCTGCGGCGGCTGCGCGGGTGTGGGTGAAATGTGCATGGATGACTCGTATGCGAGGGGCAGCGTCGCCGCGGGAGCGGCGTGCCCGGCTAAAGATGAGTCTTGAGTGTAGGGTTGGCGATGATCGGCATTGCGGTGCATGTATGTCGGGAAAAATTGCCTGATGGCGATGAGCATGTGATCCTTCGCGCTTTCCCCCGAGGTTTCATTCGATGTCCATGACCATCCGCATCGCCGCCGCTGTCCTGATCAACGACCTCGGCGAGACGTTGCTGGTGCGCAAGCGCGGTACCCAGGCTTTCATGCAGCCGGGCGGCAAGATCGATGCCGGTGAACAGCCTGCCCAGGCCCTCGCGCGTGAACTGTACGAGGAGCTGAACCTGCATATCGACCTGGAACAGGCCGCGTACCTCGGGCAGTTTTCGGCGCCGGCGGCCAACGAGCCGGGCTTCACCGTGCAGGCCGAGTTGTTCCAGGTGCACGTCAACGTGCCGGTAAGCGCGGCTGCCGAGATCGAAGAGCTGCGCTGGATCGACCCTACGGGTGACGGCGGTTTGCACTTGGCGCCGTTGACGCGTGACCTGGTCCTGCCGTTTTACCGTGCGTCGCTGGTTGCCCGCGCCTGATGCCCTCGCCGCCGATGTTCATCCGCGCGCTGGTGGCCAGTGACGCCGAGGCCTATCGGGCATTGATGCTCGAGGCCTACGCGTGCTATCCCCAGGCCTTCACCTCCAGCGTGGCCGAGCGCGCGTCGATGCCGTTGAGCTGGTGGGAAAAACGCCTGGACAACCCGCTGGACCGGCTGCTCGGCGCGTTTGCCGGTGATGAGCTGGCGGGTATCGTCGGTCTGGCCTTCGAACCCCGCGAAAAGGCGCGGCACAAGGTGACCTTGTTCGGCATGTACGTAAATGCGGCGTATCAGCGCCTGGGCCTCGGGCGCCAATTGGTCGAGGCGGCGCTCGATGAAGCGCGTCAACAGGCGCGCCTGAAGGTGATTCAACTGACCGTCACCGCCGGCAACGACGCAGCGTTTGCGCTCTATCGGCGTTGCGGGTTTATCCAGTACGGCCTGGAGCCGCTGGCGGTGCGGGTGGGGGTGGATTACTTCGACAAGATCCACATGTGGCGCGAGCTCAAGGCCGACTGAGCTGCAATGGGGGAGGGGCTTGTGCCCTCCCACATTTTGTCCTCGTTGATTCAGACATTGTGTTGATCAGCGCACCGCACTCACCCCATCCAATGTCGAAAACGATGTGTCCTTGGCCGTCAGCAAAAAGTCGCGCATGTACGGCGCATCCAGCATGTCCGCGCGAATCCCTGCATACAACGTCGCAAACAGCCCTTTCTCGCCCAGGCGCTTGGCCTTCACGTAGCCGCGCGAGCTGTATTCATGCAGTGCCCAATGCGGCATGCCGCATACGCCGCGACCGCTGGCCACCAGTTGCATCATCATCACTGTCAGTTCCGAGGTGCGCACCTGCGCGGGTTCCACATCGGCCGGTTCCAGAAAACGCGTGAAGATGTCCAGGCGGTCACGCTCCACCGGGTAGGTGATCAGGGTTTCGGTGAGCAGATCCTCGGGCACGATATACGCCTTGTGCGCCAGTGCGTGCTGGTTGGCCACGGCCAGCATGGCTTCGTAGGTAAACAGCGGCACATAGGTGATGCCCGGCAGTTCCAGCGGGTCGGAGGTCACCACCAGGTCGAGGTCGCCTCGGGCCAGGGCCGGCAGCGGGGCGAAGGCAAAACCCGAGGCCAGGTCCAGTTCGACTTCGGGCCAGGCATCGCGGAACTGGTCGATGGTGGGCATCAACCATTGGAAACAGCTGTGGCACTCGATGGCCATGTGCAAACGCCCGGCGGTGCCGCCGGCCAGGCGCGCGATATCGCGCTCGGCACCGCGCAGCAGCGGCAGGGTAGCGTCGGCCAGTTGCAGCAGGCGCAAACCGGCGCTGGTGAAGCGCAGCGGCTTGGTCTTGCGCACGAACAACGGCATGCCCAGGCGTTCTTCCAATTCCTTGAACTGGTGGGACAGTGCCGATTGCGTCAGGTGCAGGCGCTCGGCGGCTTCCACCAGGCTGTCGGCTTCGCGCAGGGCATGCAGGGTCTTGAGGTGACGGATCTCGAGCACGGGCTCTCCATGAAGACAATTTGTGATGAAAACGGATAGCGTGAGTTTGTCTCATGTTGCAAAGCCTGTCGACCATGACCGCCGGGCACACTTCATCAAACTGTCATGGAACTGTGGCAGCGCGCTTGAACAAACTTCATCAGACTCGCGTTCTACTGGGGTTCTGCGTTTCGGTGTTTTTCATGCGTGTGTTGCTTTTGTTGGCCGCTCTTGTGTTCGGCCTGCCGTCTTTTGCGGCGTCTCGATGTGATGTCAATGTCCCGACCCAAACGGTCGACCTGGAAACGGTGAGCATCGCCTACCAGAGCATCGGCCGTGCGTCCGATCCGGCCTTGCTGCTGGTGATGGGCCTGGGCGGGCAGTTGATCCACTGGCCGGATGAGGTGGTGGTTGCCCTGTGCCAGCAGGGTTTTCGGGTGATCCGCTACGACAACCGCGACGTCGGCCTGTCCACCTGGCGCCAGGCCCCGGCCACTGCCAATCTCACCTTTGAAGTGCTGCGCTACAAGCTCGGCCTGCCGGTGGCGGCGCCCTACACCCTGACCGATATGGCCGATGATGCCTTGGGGTTGATGGATGCGCTGCAGATCCGGCAGTTCCATGTGCTCGGTGCGAGCATGGGCGGCATGATCGCCCAGCACCTGGCGGCCATGGCGCCGCAGCGGGTGGAGAGCCTTACCCTGGTCATGACCAGCTCCGGCGCCGAAGGCCTGCCGGCACCGAGTGCGGCGCTGGTGCAGTTGCTGTCCCGACGCGGCGCGCCGAACCGTGAGGTGGCCCTGGAACAACAGGCCGATTTGCTCGCCGCACTCGGCAGCCCGACGGTAAAGGACGACCGCCAGGCGTTGCTGCATCAGGCGGCGCTGTCCTACGACCGCGCCTTCAACCCGGACGGTGTGAAGCGCCAGATCATGGCGATCCTCGCCGAGCCCAGCCGTGTGCCGCTGCTCAACCAACTGCGCGTGCCGACCCTGGTGGTGCACGGCACCGCCGACCCGCTGTTGCCGGTGATGCACGGCGTGCACCTGGCCGCGCATATCCAGGGCAGCCAGTTGAAGTTGATTCCCGGCATGGCCCATCGTTTCCAGGAAGCGTTCAAGGCACCGTTGTTGATGGCGGTGTTGCCGTACCTGCAAGCCCATCGTGAAGATGCCGCGCATTGGGCTCAGATTGATCAGGTGGCGCCTGCGAAGCTGTTGTGAGGTGGTGTATGGTGCAACCTTTGCGGCACATTTTGCCTACGAGGTTGCCTGTCATGAGTACTCCCCTGAAAATCGATTTCGTCAGCGACGTGTCCTGCCCCTGGTGCATCATCGGCCTGCGCGGCCTGACCGAAGCCCTCGACCAGTTGGGCGCCGAGGTGCAGGCCGAGATTCATTTCCAGCCGTTCGAACTGAACCCGAACATGCCCGCCATCGGTCAAAACATCGTCGAACACATCACCGAGAAATACGGCTCCAGCGCCGAAGAGTCCCAGGCCAACCGTGCGCGCATCCGCGACATGGGCGCCGCGCTGGGCTTTGCGTTCCGCACCGACGGCCAAAGCCGCATCTACAACACCTTCGACGCGCACCGCCTGCTGCATTGGGCCGGTTTGGAAGGTTTGCAGTACAACCTCAAGGAGGCGCTGTTCAAGGCCTACTTCAGCGATGGCCAGGACCCGTCCGACCACGCCACCCTGGCGATCATCGCCGAAAGCGTCGGCCTGGATATCCAGCGCGCCGCCGCGATCCTGGCTTCGGATGAATACGCCGCCGACGTGCGCGAGCAGGAGCAGCTATGGATCTCCCGTGGCGTGAGCTCGGTGCCGACTATTGTGTTCAACGACCAATATGCGGTGAGCGGTGGCCAGCCGGCTGAAGCGTTCGTGGGCGCGATTCGCCAGATCATCAACGAATCCCGATCCTGAAGCCGAACACAAATCAAAATGTGGGAGGGGGCTTGCTCCCTCCCACATGAGTTCACCGCAGTCTTCAAGAGTTCGCTCGTTCACCCGCTGGCCCGTCCCTTGCATTGACCCCCCTAAAGCCTTAGGGGAACACTGCCTTGAATATTCTTGACCTCGATCACAGCCTCACGGCCCAAGCGCCGATTGCCCGGCGCTTGGCCAGTGGCCGTGCCACCCGCATCGACCTGCTGGACCTGGGCCCCAAGCTGCGCCTGTGGTCCACCGAAAAAACCTGGAAGCGCTTTGCCGAACGCTTGGCCAAACGGCCCAGGCCCACGGATGCGCGGCCGGACATCCTGTTTGTCGGCTCCGGCGATTATCACCACCTGACCCCGGCGTTTCTGGCCGACCTCAAGGAGCCCATCAGCCTGATCCACTTCGACAACCACCCCGACTGGGTGCGCTTTGCGCCCAAGCGTCACTGTGGCTCATGGGTCAACCGCGCGTTGAAGATGCCGGCGATCAAACGCATCGTCACCCTCGGCCCGTGCAGCGATGACCTGCACAACCCGCAACTGCGCGGCGGCAACCTCGGCGCCCTCAAGCGCGGGCAATTACAGCTGTTTCCCTGGCAGCATCCGCCGTCGAAAGTGTGGGGCAGGGTGGGCGATGGCGCCGGTCACCAGCAGCAGGAGAACCACCTGCATTGGCGCAACCTGGCGCAGCTGGATTGGACGGCGTTTCTTGAACAGATGATCACCAGCCTGCCCACCGAGGCGATCTGGATCACCATCGACAAAGACGTGCTGGCCAGCGAAGACGCGGCCACCAACTGGGACCAGGGCGGCATGCGTCTGAGCCACTTGCTGCAAGCCCTGCGCGCGTTGGCCGCGCGCAAGCGCATCATTGGCATCGATGTATGCGGCGAGTTCGCCACGCCGGCGTTCAGCAACGCGTTCAAGCGCTGGGAGGCCAAGTCCGACCAGCCGCCGCCGCAGCGTTGGAGGCCTGAGGATCTGCAGCGCAATGCCGCGACCAATGAAGCCTTGATCGAGCTCTTTGAGGAGTTGTTCCCGTGAGCCTGACCGTGGTGTTGCTGGTGGCGTTTTCCATCGTCCTCGATGTAATCGGCCAGCTGTGTTTCAAGCTGGGTCTCGATCGTTTGCCGGAACTGGAAGGCGGTTTTCGCCTGAATGCGTTCTGGGGCCAAGTGTTCAATGCGCCGTTGCTGTGGGCCGGGATCGGCGCCTATGTCATCGAATTTTTCGTGTGGCTCGAAGCCCTGTCCCGCGCGCCGTTGAGCCTGTTGTTCCCGGCGGCGGCGCTGGCCTATTGCGGGGTGGTCCTGGTGGGCAAGGTGGTACTGGGGGAAACCGTCAGCCGCCGGCGCTGGCTGGGTACGTTGGTGATCACCCTGGGGGTGATGTTGGTGGCCGTTGGCGGGAGTCAGGCATGAATACGCAGACGTGGTTGCACGGGCGGTTCGGCACGGTTGTGCTGTGGGCCTTGCTGATCTGCACCGAGAGCGCCGGGCAGTTGTTCACCAAAGTCGCGGGCGATCAGTTGGGGCAGATGGACTTCAATTGGCAGTGGCTGGTCGAGGTGGCGCGTAATCCCGGGATCCTGGCGGCGATTGCCTGCTACATCGGTGCGTTTTTCGTGTGGATGCTGATCCTGCGACGCAGCAGTCTGTCGCTGGCGTTTCCACTGAGTTCGCTGGTGTTTGTGGTGGTGTTGCTGGGGTCGTGGCTGGGGCTGGGTGAACATATCAGCCCGCTGCACTGGGTGGGAGTGGCGGTGATTATTGGCGGGATTGCGCTGTTGGCCGAGGGCGAAGAGAACTGATATAGGCCATGAAATGCGGGCCAATGTGGGAGGGGGCTTGCTCCCGATAGCGGTGGGTCAGTTACAGATTTATCAACTGACACCCCCTCATCGGGAGCAAGCCCCCTCCCACATTTATATCTCCATACATTAGGGGAATCAGTCGAAGGTGTAGCTGATCGCCGTCTGCACCTGTCCCTGGTTCACCTCGCCGGTCTGCCGGACGATGCTGCTGCCCGCCGCCGAACCCACCAGGTGTACCCAGCTGGCGCTGGTCAGCAGTGACCAGTTGGGGGCCAGCGGAAACTGAAAACTCTGGTTCAACGTCACGTTCTGGAAACCGCCACTGGCGTTGTAGGCCTTGAAACCCGTAGCTGCCGCTTCGTTGGCATCCACGCCGAAAAACGTCTGGGTCTGGCGCGCGTCGGCGAAGTGCGCCACCAGGCCGCTGCTGCCGATGATCCCGCCGCCCAGCGGGTAGCCCAGTTCGCCACCGACCTTGCCCAGCGCGCCGCTCTGCGCGTGGCCGCCGCCGACGGCCTGGCCCAGTTGCGCATAGACGCGCCAGAAGTCGGCCGGCGCGTATTGGATGAAACCCCCGACCTCGGCCATGTCCGACACATTGCGCAGGCCTTGCAGCGAGCCGTTGGAGGTGCGTCCCTGCAAATAATTGATATACGGGCCGGCCGTAAACCCGTGGGTGTCCAGCGCGCTCCACGTCAGGCCGTCGTCGGTGCCCAGGCTCACGGAGCCCCAGTCCAGGTCGAGATACGGCACCGGCCGGGTTTCATAGCGACTGCCGGTGGGGTCATGGGGTTGGGAGCTGACGCCTGCGCCGACGTCACCGGTGATGCCTTGAGCCTGGGCGGTGAGGCTCAATAAGCCGGCCAGTGCAGCGCATGTGATCCGCAACATGGTCACAGTTCCTTGAGTGAATACACGCGCATGAACGCGCAAACCTGCGCGCCTGTGCAAGCACTCATCTTGTTTGTAGCAAGCTACAAAAATTGTAGCTTGCACGACACAAATCCCCCGCACACACCGAGCAAAGCCCCGGTTCCATTGGGTTATGGCCAATTGGCACAGTCCCTGCTCTACCCCTGGTGCAAGCGCAGACAGCGCACTCCATCAAGGTAACCGCAATGATCGACTGGCATATCGTGTGCGACTTCGACGGGACCATCACCCCCACCGACGTCATCGACAACGTCCTCCAACGCTTCGCCGGCCCCGAATGGGAAACCATCGAACAGCTATGGCTGGATGGACACATCGGTTCACGCGAATGCCTGAGCCGCCAATTGGCGCTGATCAAGGCCACGCCCGCCGAGTTGCTGGCGTATTTCGACAGCGTCGAGATCGACCCGGACTTCCCGGATTTCGTCGATCACGTGATCGGCCTGGGCGCGTCCCTCGAAGTGGTCAGCGACGGCATCGAACAAGGCATCGCGCGGATTCTGTCGCGCAACTACGTGACCCTGCTGCCGATTCTCGCCAATCGCCTGCGGCAGGTTGACCAGAACAGCTGGCGCATCGACTTCCCCTATTCAAGCGATGCCTGCCGCGCGGCGTCGGGCAACTGCAAATGCAAGTCCACGCCGAGCAACAAGCGCGTGCTGGTGATCGGCGACGGCAAGTCCGATATGTGCGTGGCCTCCACCGCCGACTTCGTGTTCGCCAAGGGCAGCCTCGCCGAGTACTGCGTCGCCCACCAGATTCCCCATGCGCGCTTCGACTGCTTCGCCCAAGTGCCTGCGCTGCTCGCGCAGCTGCCGCAAAGCGTCGCCGCCAACGCCACCTCCTTTACGACTGACAACCAGGAACTCTTCCATCATGTCTGATATCCGCATCGCCACCGCCGAAGACCAGGTCCTTCTGGATAAGGAAGCCAAGTACTGCTCCTACGGCGACACCGTCCATTACATCGAGCCGCCGCGTATCTTCAGCCGTTGCGAAGGCTCCTATGTATGGGACACCGAAGACCAGGCCTACCTCGACCTGCAAATGTGGTACTCGGCGGTCAACTTCGGCTACGCCAACCCGCGCCTGAATAATGCGCTTAAACAGCAGATCGACACCCTGCCGCAAATCGCCAGCCAGTACCTGCACAAGGGCAAGATCGAGCTGTCGGAAATGATCGCGGTGGATGCCAAGAACAAGTTCGGCCTCGACGGTCGCGTGCACTTCAACGTCGGCGGTTCGCAATCGATCGAAGACTCCTTGAAGGTGGTGCGCAACGCCACCAACGGCAAGAGCCTGATGTTCGCGTTCGAAGGCGGCTACCACGGGCGGACCCTCGGCGCCTCGTCGATCACCTCCAGCTACCGCTACCGTCGTCGCTACGGTCACTTCGGTGAGCGTGCGCAATTCATCCCGTTCCCCTATCACTTCCGTGGCCCCAAGGGCATGACGAAAGAGGAATACGGCAGCCATTGCGTGCAGCAATTCGCCCGCCTGTTCGAGACCGAATACAACGGCGTGTGGGACCCGAAAGTCGGCCAGAGTGAATACGCCGCGTTCTACGTCGAGCCGATCCAGGGCACCGGCGGCTACGTGATCCCGCCGATGAACTTCTACCGTGAACTCAAGCAGGTATTGGATCAGCACGGCATCCTGATGGTGTCCGATGAAATCCAGATGGGCTTCTACCGCACCGGCAAACTCTGGTCGATCGAGCATTTCGACGTGCAGCCGGATGTGATCGTGTTCGGCAAGGCGCTGACCAACGGCCTCAACCCACTGGGCGGTATCTGGGCCCGTGAAGAGTTGATCAACCCTAAGGTCTTCCCGCCAGGCTCCACCCATTCCACCTTCGCTTCCAACCCGTTGGGCACCGCGGTGGGCCTGGAAATGTTCAAGATGACCAACGAAGTCGACTACGGCGCGATGGTCATGGCCAAGGGCAAATTCTTCCTCGAAGGCCTGCAGGACCTGCAAAAACGTTTCCCGATCATCGGCGACGTCGACGGCCTGGGCCTGGCCCTGCGCTGCGAAATCTGCGGACCGGATGGTTTCACGCCGGATAAGGCGACCCTGGACTACATGGTCGAAGAAGGCATGAAGGGCGACATGGTGGTCGATGGCCGCAAACTCGGCCTGATCCTCGACGTGGGCGGTTACTACAAGAACGTGATCACCCTGGCCCCGTCCCTGGAAATCAGCTACCCGGAAATCGAGCTGGGCCTGAAGCTGCTGGAACAATTGCTGGTGCGGGCAACCAACCGGTGAACAGTGCAGAGATCGACCTCGGTGAAGGTGATGCCGGCTTCGTTCTCGGTGAGGGTCCGGTCGGGATCCTGTTGATCCACGGCCTGACCGGCACCCCGACCGAACTGCGCCAGGTCGCCAAGGGCCTGGCCAAGGTGGGCAATTGCACGGTGTATGTGCCCACCCTGGCCGGGCACTGCGGTGACAACAGCGACCTGCAGGCCACCGGTTGGCTGGACTGGTACGAAGGCGTGCGCAAGACCTTCGTGCAGATCAAGCGGCGGCACGCGCAGGTGTTTGTCGGTGGCTTGTCCATGGGCGCGGTGATGTCGATGTACCTGGCCTCCGAGCATCCGGGCCAGGTCGCCGGCTTGCTGATGTATTCCACCACCTTGAGGTACGACGGTTGGAGCATCAGCAAAATGGCGTTTATCACGCCGTTGCTGATCCGCATTCCTTTCGGCGTGCGCTTGTTCCGCTTCACCGAGAAGCCGCCGTACGGCATCAAGAATGAACGGCTGCGGGCGATCGTCGAGCGGCAGATGAAGGAGGGCCAGAGCAGCGAAGCGGGGTTGTTGACCATGGAAGGCGTCACCGTGCGCGAGTTGCACTGGATGAACGCGGTGGTCAAGAAACGCATGCCCCGGATCAAGGTCCCGGCCCTGGTGCTGCACTCCATCGAGGACGACATCACCAGCCGCTGGAACGCCGATTACGTGGAGCGCCACCTCGGCGGGCCGGTGACCAAGGTCCTGCTGGACAACTGCTACCACATGATCACCGTCGACCTGCAATACCGGCGGGTGATCGAGTTGAGTGCCGACTTCATCAGCCGGCAAGTTTCCTGTGGTGAGCAGTGCTGTTGTGGTGAGCAGGCTTGTCCCGCGCTGGGTGGCGAAGCCGCCCCAAAACCCGCCATCGCGGTCTAGCTGGAGATATTTCGTGCCTGGAATGGGGTGGCTTCGCCACCCGGCGCGGGCGGTGCGACGATTCGACAAGCCCGCTCACCACAAACATCCTTTTCACCACAACAACTCCAACTGGAAGTAGACGTGATCACCACCCAAGCCTTCGCCACCATCCGGGCCCTCCAGCGCAGTGCCTGGAACGATTGTTTTCCGGGTGCCCTGGAGGACTGGGACTATTACGTCGCCGTGGAAAACGCCGCCATCGCTGATTTCCAGTGGCGCTACCTGGCGGTTTACGAAGATGGAACCCTGGTGGCGGTCGCGCCCGCGTTCATCACCCATTACCGCCTCGACACCACGGTGTCCGGCGCCGGCAAGCGCTTGACCGAACGCCTGGAGCGGCTGTGGCCGGGCGTGTTGCAACTGGGGCTGTACGCCATCGGCTCGCCGGTGGCCGAGCGCTGTGATGCCGGATTTGCCAGCCACGTGCCCGAGTCGCGCCGCCCGCTGTTGCTCAAGCATGTGCTGCACGCCGCGCGCCACGACGCCGATGATTTCGGCATCGGCCTGTTGGCGGTCAAGGACGCACCGAGCAACGATCCGCACTGGGTCGACAGTTGCCGTGCCGCCGGTTTCCAGACGATGCCGAGTTTGCCCACAGGTGTATTGCCGTTGCCCTACGGTTCGGTGGACGCTTACCTCGGCTCGCTGGGTAAATCCACGCGCAAGGACCTGCGCCGCAAACTGCGCGCGCCCGGCCCACGGGTGGAATGGCGGCGCAATATCGACGACGTGCTGCCTGAGGTCATGCGCCTGTACGAAGCCACGCTGACCCGCGCCGAGTTGCAGTTCGAGCGCCTGCCCGCCAGCTACTTTACCGGTGTGCTCGAACGCCTGGAGTCGCGTGCGGTGTGTGCGCTTTACTGGGTGGACGAGCACTTGGTGGCGTTCAACCTGATGCTGGTCGACGAACAGCGGCTGGTGGACAAGTTTTTCGGGCATGACGTGGCGTTTACCCGTGACTACAACCTGTACTTTCGCAGTTGGCTGACCAACGTCGAGTACTGTATTCGGCACAATATTGCGTTATACGAGTGCGGCCAGGCCGGGTATGCCAGTAAGCTGCGCCTGGGCTGCGAGTTCCAGGGCAACAGCGTGTTCTTCCGGCATCGCAACCGGCTGGTCAACGGCCTGCTCAAGTTGGTAAAACTGTTTATTCGACCGGATCGTTCCGACCCTGCCATGGCTGCTGCGATAAGCGAAACCTGATGATCACCAAGACCCGCCAGAAAGCCCGCCCCTTTGCCATTTCGCGCTGGAGCGTCCAGCGCAAGCTGGTGCTGGCGTTCTGGTTGGTGAGTGTGATTCCCACCATGATTGCGGCGGAGTTGGCCGCTAGCACGCTGTCGCAGATTTTCGACAGCAACGTGCGCATCTGGCTGCAAGAGTCGACCAAGATCGTCAAGGACGAGATCGGCGACATCCTTCACGACAACGCGCGCATGGCCAAGCTGTTCCTGCGCTACATCAGCCCGCCGGACAACAAGCAAGCCGCCCGCCATGACCGGCTTACGGCCGACATCGCCGATGCCACGGATATCGACGTGGTGGCGCTGATTCGCGCCAGTGATCGAAAAGTGGTGTTCACCACCGCCGCCGATGACATCGTGCAACAGATCAGCCTGGCCAAGAATACGGTGCTGCAAACGGTCAAGGTGGGCGGGGCCACCACCGGTATCGTGGTCTCCACTTTCGAGACCAGCCGGGACGGTGTCGACTACCTGCTGCTGGTCGGTACCTACCTGGACAGCAGTTTCCTGACCAGCGTGGCCGATGTGCATTCCCTCGACCTGCGCCTGTACCTGGCCAACCCGGACGGGTTCTCGGAAATCTTCTCGACCCAACGCTTCGAGGATCACCCCTCGCGAATCCCCAAGACTGTCGAAACCGCCATGCGCGCCACTCGCCAGCCCAGCGAGCAGTTCACCAATAACTACAGCGGTTTGTACTGGCCGATCTTCAACGATGCCGGTGACTTGCAAGGCGTGATCTTCAGCGGCCTGCTGCGCCATAGCAGCCTGATGGGGCTGGTCAACCAGAGCAACCTGTTCGTGCTGATTTTTCTGGTCAGCTCGGCGCTGTCGCTCGCGGCGGGGGTACTGGTGTCGCGGCGCCTGACCCGGCCGCTGCGGGATTTGTCCGAAGGCGTGGGGGCGGTGATCTCGGGCAATTACACGCACCGCGTGGCGGTCAGCGGCGGCGATGAGCTGGCGCAGTTGAGCAGCACCTTCAACCATATGACCGAGCGCCTGGGCGAGTTGCATCACCTCGAGGCCCAGCTGCGCCGACGTGACCGCCTGCATGCGCTGGGTGAAGTCGCCATGGGCCTGGCCCACGAGATCCGCAACCCGCTGGGCATCATCAAGACCGCCACCCAGTTGTTGCACCGCCGCGCCGACCTGCCGGACACCGACAAGCGCCACTTGGAATACGTGATCAGCGAAGTCAGCCGCATCAACGACCTGATCACCGAGTTCCTCGATTTCGCCAAGCCCAACCCGCCGCTGCGCGCGTTGCAGCCGGCGCGCCCACTGGTGGAGGAGATCCTGGGCTTCTGCGCGCCGGAGCTGGCGACACATAACATCGATGCGCAGATCGATGACCAGGCGCCGGGCGCGACGATCTACGCGGACGCCAAGCAGCTCAAGCAGGCGTGCCTCAACCTGATTCTCAACGCCATCGATGCGATGCCCGACGGTGGGCGGCTGACCGTGGGGATTCGCACGGCGGACGGCAACACGGTTATCAGCATTGCCGACTCCGGCCAAGGCATTGCGGCCGACATGATCGAGCGCATCTTTACGCCTTTCGTCACCACCAAGGCCTCGGGCACCGGGCTGGGCCTGGCCAAGGTCTATTCGATCATGGAAAGTCACGACGGCAGCATTGAATGCGCCAGCGAGAAAGATGCCGGCGCCACCTTCAGCCTGTACATTCCAGCGATGGGCGAAGACGACGAGGACACTCATGACGCATAACATTCTGGTAGTCGACGACGAACCCAAGCTGTGCGACCTGCTGGCATCGGCCCTGGGCCAGAACGGCATCCAGGTGTTTATCGCCGGCAACGGCCTGCACGCGCTCAAGGTGCTGGAACAGGAAGACATCGACCTGGTGATCAGTGACTGGCGCATGCCGGGCATGGACGGCCCGGCGCTGCTGGCCGAGATCAAGGTGCGCTACCCCCATGTGCCGGTGATCGTGATGACCGCCTACAGCACCGTGAAGAACGCCGTGCAGTCGATGCGCAACGGCGCCTATGACTACATCGCCAAGCCGTTCGATATCGACGAACTGGACATCACTGTGGCCAAGGCCCTGCAGTTTCGCGACATTCTGCGCGACAACGCACGTCTGCGCGCCGAATTGGATGAGCACGCGCAATTCGACAGCCTGGTGGGCGACAGCCCGGCGTTTCGCAAGGTGCTGCACGCGGTGGATTCGGTACGCGACAGCAGCGCCACTATCCTGCTGACCGGCGAAAGCGGCACCGGCAAGGAAATGGTCGCCCGTGCCATCCACAAGCATGGCAGCCGTGCCGACCAGCCCTTCGTGGCGGTCAACTGCGCGGCCATCCCCGAAGGGCTGCTGGAAAGCGAGATGTTCGGCCATCGCAAGGGTGCGTTTACCGGCGCCGTGGCCGACCGGGTCGGGCGCTTTATGCAGGCCGACAAGGGCACACTGTTTCTCGATGAAGTCGGTGACATGCCGTTGGCGTTGCAGGCCAAGATCCTGCGTGCCTTGCAGGAGCGGGTGATCGAGCCGGTGGGCGACCCGCGAGAACGCAAGGTGGATGTGCGGGTGATTGCCGCCACCAACAAAAACCTGCTCGACGCCGTGGCCGACAAGGAGTTTCGCGAAGACCTGTATTACCGCCTCAACGTGTTCCCGATCCCGTTGCCGCCCTTGCGCGAGCGCGTGGAAGACATTGCGCCGCTGGCTCGTCACTTCGCCCAGACGCTCAGCGCCACCGCCGGCAAACGCATCACCGGTTTCAGCCCTGAGGCGTTGCAGGCCATGGCGGCGTATCACTGGCCGGGCAATATCCGCGAGCTGCAAAACTGCGTGGAGCGCGCGACCATCGTGGCGGCGTCACCGGTGATCGAAGATATCGACTTGCCGGGTTACCTGTTTGCGTCCAAGCCGAGCGGGGAGGGCGGGGTCGCGGCGATCCTCAGCGACGGACCGGGCATTCCCCAGGACCTGGATGCGGCGCTGGCGGAGGTGGAGAAGGCCTATATCCTGGCCGCCTTGCACGAGAGCAATGGGGTGCAGGCGGCGGCGGCGGCGAAGATCGGGATCTCTGAACGCAGTTTCTGGTATCGCCTGAAAAAGCTGGGTATTCAGGTCGACAAGATAGTCCGCTGACTCAACCGGGATAAAAATGTGGAGTGTCAGGTATGGATGCGTACCCAGATACTCACCAGGATCGTCGCCGCCATCAACCACGCTACCGCTGCTACGGCTAAAGAGGCCTCCAGCCGCATCCGATCCACCATCACGTACAACGTCGCCAGGTACACAAAGTACGGAATGATCGACCACATCCCGAACAGGATGGTGGTCTTCAAATCGTCCAGCGAACGGCCCTTGCCGACGATGTAATGGGCGATCAGCGCAAAGGTCGGGAACAGCGGCACCAACCCCGCGATGTAGTAGTTTCTGGTCTTGGCCAGCGCGGCCAGGATCAGTACCACCGCCGCGCCAAGGGCGGCCTTCAGGAACAGATCCATCAGTGACTCAACCCGTATTTCTTGACCTTGTCGAACAGTGTGGTCTTGGCCATCCCCAGCTCCTGGCTGGCCTGGGTCAGGTTGCCGCCGCTGCGTTGCAGGGCGTCGCTGAGCAGGTTGCGCTCAAACGCTTCCACCGCCTCGGTGAAGGCCACGCCCTGGTTGCCGCTGCCGGCGCCGCTTTTCTTGAAGGCGGGCAGGCCGAGGGCGAAGCGTTCGGCGACATTGCGCAGCTCGCGCACGTTGCCCGGCCAGTCGTGGCTCATCAGGCTCGACAAGGTCTGGTTGTCCAGCTCCGGCACGGCGCGGTCGAAGCGTAGCGATGACTGCTGCAGGAAATGCTCGAACAGTTGCAGGATGTCTTCGCGGCGTTCGCGCAGCGGTGGCAGTTCCAGGGTGACCACGTTGAGGCGATAGTACAGGTCGCTGCGGAATTGGCTGGCACGGCTCAGCTCGTCGAGGTCGGACTTGGTGGCGGCGATCACCCGGCAATCCACTGCCACGCTCTGGTTCGAACCCAGGCGTTCCAATGTACGCTCCTGCAACACCCGCAGCAGTTTGATCTGCAGGTTGATCGGCATGCTTTCCACTTCATCAAGGAACAGCGTGCCTTCGTGGGCGTGTTCGATCTTGCCGATACGCCGCTTGCCGGCGCCGGTGAAGGCGTTGGCCTCGTGGCCGAAAATCTCGCTTTCGAAGAGGTTCTCCGGCAGGCCGCCGCAGTTCAGCGCGACGAACTGGTGGGCGTGGCGCCGGCTGAAATCATGCAGGCAACGCGCGACCAGTTCCTTGCCGGTGCCGGTTTCGCCTTCGATCAGCACGTTGGCGGAGGTGTCGGCGACGTTGGCGATCAGCTCGCGCAGGTTCTGCATGGCCGGGGAGCGGCCAATGATGCGGCCTTCCAGGGAATCGCGCTCGGCCAACTGACGGCGCAGCGACCAGACTTCCCGCGCCAGCCCGCGTTGTTCCAGGGCGCGGCGGGCGACGTCCACCAGGCGTTCGGGGGAGAAGGGTTTCTCCATGAAATCGTAGGCGCCGTTGCGCATGGCGCCGACGGCCATGGAGATATCGCCATGCCCGGTGATCAGTACCACCGGCAGGCTTTTATCCAGGGCCTTGAGTCGGGTGAGCAGCTCCAGGCCGTCGATGCCCGGCAGGCGGATGTCGCTGATCACAATGCCCGCGAAGTTTTCGCCGACGCGCGTCAACGCCTCTTCGGCGCTGCCCACGCCCACGCTGGGGATGTCTTCAAGCGCCAGGGCTTGCTGGCAGCCGAGCAGCACATGGGGGTCGTCTTCGACGATCAGCACGGTGAGGTCTTGGGGATCAATATTCATGTCGACTCAGCTGGTTGAGTGCCCGCCAACGGCAGGCTCAGGACAAAGGCAGTACCACCGCCGGCCGGGTGTTCCACGGCGAGGTTGCCGCCGGTCGCCGCCGCGAGGCTGGCGGACAGCGTGAGGCCCAGCCCCAGGCCTTGCTCGCCGGGTTTGGTGGTAAAAAACGGTTCGAACAGATGTTTGCGCGTCTCGGCGTCGATGCCATGCCCATTGTCGCGCACCTGCAGGCGGTATTTGCCTTCGCCGCTGCTGCCTTCCAGCCACAGCTCGGGAGCCGGTTGCGCCTGCATGGCGTCGAGGGCGTTGCCGATCAGGTTGACCAGGATCTGCTCCAGGCGCGTCTGGTCAATCTGCAAGTCAGCGTTGGCAAAGTCGCGGTGCACGGTCAATGGCAGGCTGTCCAGGCGGGCACCGAGTACCTGGAACGCGGCGTCCACCGCTTTGGCGAGGCTGGCCTCGCCCTGGTCATCACCGCGCCGGGCAAAGGAGCGCAGGCTGGCGGTGATGCGGCCCATGCGGTCGATCAGTTCGTTGATGGTCTTGAGGTTGGCGCTGGCGGTGTCCAGAGCGCCGCGCTCAAGGAAACGTACGGTGTTGCCGGACAAGGTGCGTAGCGCCGCCAACGGCTGGTTCAGTTCATGGGCGATGCTGGTGGACATCTGGCCGATAGCGGCGAGTTTGCCGGCCTGCACCAGTTCATCCTGGGCACGGCGCAGGGTTTCTTCGGCCTGGCGCCGTTCGCGGATCTGGCCCTTGAGCCGTTCATTGCTGGCGCGCAGGTCGGCGGTGCGTTCGGCAATCCGTCGCTCCAGCTGACTGTTGGCTTCCTGCAAGGCTTCCCGTGCGGCGAGACGGGTGGCGATGACCTTGCGCCGCTCGTTCCAGGCGATCAGCAAAAACGCCACCAGGCCAAATGCCACGGCCACCAGGATGCCCTGGTTGATCGCAGCGCGGCGCAGGTCGTTGAGCGGGGTGAGCAGGGTGAAATTCCACGGCGTGTCATTGAGCGGGCGGGTTTGCGCCAGGTAGCTGACGGCGTGCTCGTCGTTGACCACTTCGCTGTTGGCCGGGAAGGTCAGTTTCTCGGTGCCTTCGTTGAGCCGCTCACGGGCCAGGGGTTCCAGTTCGTTCAGTGTGGCCCAGTAATATTGCAGACTGTGGGCCAGTCGCTCCTTGGTCTCGTTGCTCAATGGCCGCACGGCCTTGAGGCGCCGGGCCGGGTCGCTGGAGAGGATGATGATGCCGTTCTCGTCGCTGACGAAGGCTTCCAGGCGCGCGCGCTGCCAGCGTTCTTCGAGGGCTTCGAGGCGCACCTTGACCACGGCGACACCGATGATTTTGCCGTGTTCTTCCAGGCCATGGGCCAGGTAATAGCCGGGTTCGCCATTGGTGCTGCCGATGCCGTAGAAGCGTCCGGGCTGGCCGCGTACGGCGTTCTGGAAATAGGCGCGAAAGGACAGGTCTTCACCCTGGTAACTGTCGGCATCGCGCCAGTTACTGGTGGCCAGTACCCGACCGGTGGTGTCCATCACGTAGATGGCCCGGCTGCGACTGCGTCGGTTCAGGCCTTCGAGGTAATCGTTGACGGTCTTGCGGGTTTCCTGGTTTGGATCGGCCAACAGCTTCGAGACGCTGGACTCCAGCTCCAGCAGGCTGGGCAGGTAAGTGTATTTGCTCAGTTCGCTTTCGACCGTGCGGGCATGCAGCTCCAACTGGCGTTCGCCGGTGTCGCTGAGGGTGCGGATACCGTAGTACTCGCTGATCCAGAAGCCGATATAACCCAGGCCGATCATCAGTGCGATGGTCAACGGCGGCAGGAACAGTTGGCGAATCAGACGAGGTTTCACGGCAAGTGATGGCGGTGCGGCGCGAAATTGGTTGGGGTCGCATTTCATCACAGATGCCTTGGGTCAACCAGAGCTGCCAGCCTGTGCGGTCCGGTGTGGGAGGGAGCAAGCCCCCTCCCACATTGACCCGGTTTCCACAGTAGGAGCTGCGTAGTACTTAGTGCTGCAGGATTTTCTCAAGGAAGTGCTGCGCGCGTTCGGAGCGGGCGCTGATGTCGCCGAAGAACTCTTCTTTCGGGCAGTCTTCGATGATCTTGCCGGCGTCCATGAAGATCACGCGGTCGGCCACTTTGCGGGCAAAGCCCATTTCGTGGGTCACGCACATCATGGTCATGCCTTCCTGGGCCAGTTGCACCATCACGTCCAGTACTTCGTTGACCATTTCCGGGTCCAGGGCCGAGGTCGGTTCGTCGAACAGCATGACGATCGGGTCCATGGCCAGGGCGCGGGCAATGGCCACACGTTGTTGCTGGCCGCCGGAGAGTTGGCCGGGGTGCTTGTGGGCATGTGCCGAGAGGCCCACGCGATCGAGCAGTTGCAGGCCTTTCTGGGTGGCTTCTTCCTTGCTGCGGCCCAGCACCTTGATCTGCGCGATGGTCAGGTTTTCAGTGATGGTCAGGTGCGGGAACAGCTCGAAGTGCTGGAACACCATGCCCACGCGCGAACGCAGTTTCGGCAGGTTGGTCTTCGGGTCGGCGATGGAGGTGCCGTCGACCACGATGTCGCCCTTCTGGAACGGTTCCAGCGCGTTGACGCACTTGATCAGGGTGGACTTGCCCGAGCCCGACGGCCCGCACACCACGATCACTTCGCCTTTTTTGACATCAGTGCTGCAATCGGTCAGCACCTGGAAGTCGCCATACCACTTGTTGATGTTCTTGATAGAGATCATACGGCAAACCTTTTTTGCAGACGCTTGACCAGCAGCGAGGCGGAAAAGCTGATGATGAAGTAGACGACACCGGCAAAGATCAGGAACTCATTGGAGCGGCCGATGATGTCGCCGTTGGAGCGGGCGGAGTTGAGGAAGTCCACCAGGCCCACGGTGTAGACCAGCGAGGTGTCCTGGAACAGGATGATGCTCTGTTGCAGCAGCAACGGGGTCATCTTGCGGAACGCCTGGGGCAGGATGATCAGACGCATGGTCTGGCCATAGGTCATGCCCATCGCCTGTGCTGCGCTCATCTGGCCCTTGGGGATCGACTGCACGCCGGCCCGCACGATTTCGCAGAAGTACGCGGCTTCGAACATCATGAAAGCCACGACGCAGGAGGTGAACGCACCGATCGGGGTGTCTTCGCCGGTGATCCAGCGCAGCACGAACGGCACCGCCAGGTAGAACCAGGTGATCACCAGCAGCAGCGGGATCGAGCGGAAGTAGTTCACGTAGGCGCCGGCCACGCGCGACAGCAGTTTGCTGGACGACAGGCGCATCAGGGCCAGGATGGTGCCGAGGATGATGCCGCCGACCACGCCCATGACCATCAACTGCAAGGTCATGACCATGCCGTTCCACAGGCCTGGGATCGCGGGGATGATGCCGCTGAAATCGAAGTCCATTATTTACCCCCCACGGAGAT
Organism: Pseudomonas sp. FP597; assembly: GCF_030687435.1. Lineage (NCBI taxonomy): Bacteria > Pseudomonadati > Pseudomonadota > Gammaproteobacteria > Pseudomonadales > Pseudomonadaceae > Pseudomonas > Pseudomonas sp. FP597. Next base: position 1,383,501 of record NZ_CP117432.1, read on the forward strand.
CAGGCCGGGCACGGCGACTTTCTTCTCGACCACGCGCATCAGCAGCATCAGGCTCATGTTCAGGGTGAAGTAGATCAGCGTGGCCAGGGTGAAGGCTTCAAACAGGTTGGCCGAGAACTCGGCGGTCTGCTTGGTTTGCGCCAGCAGTTCCATCAAGCCGATCAAGGACGCCACGGAGGAGTTCTTGAACACGTTGAGGAATTCCGAGGTGAGCGGCGGAATGATGATGCGGTAGGCCTGGGGCAGCAGCACGTTCCAGTAGATCTGCGGCAGCTTGAAGCCCATGGCGCGCGCTGCGGATTCCTGGCCACGTGGCAGCGCCTGGATACCGGTACGCACTTGTTCGCACACACGAGCGGCGGTGAACAGGCCCAGGCACACGACAACGCTCAGGTAGGCCGAGGTGGTCGGGTTCAGGTCTTGTTTGTACCAGTCCTGCAGGTTCTGCGGCAGCAGGTCGGGTATCAGGAAATACCAGATGAACAGCTGAACCAGCAGCGGCACGTTACGAAACAGTTCCACGTAGCAGGTCGCGATACCCGATACGAGACGGTTTGGCACGGTGCGCATGACCCCCAGAATGGAGCCCAGCAGCAAGGCGATAATCCATGCCACGACAGCGATGGCGATGGTCCAGCCCAGGCCGGCGATGTACCAGTCGAGATAAGTCTCGCTGCCCACGCCGGTGGACTTGAAGAACACGCCCCAGTCCCAGTTGTAATTCATTAGGGTCTCCCCTCGAGATCGATCGATGTACAAGCACCCGCTTGGGGAACATCCATTCCCGCCTGACGGAGAACGTCAGGCACACACGATCGGCTCGAAAACCGCCAGGTCGAGTGTTCCAAGTTATAGCCAGCAGGTAGTAACAGACGCCTGGGGGAGGGTGAGCTCCCCCAGGAGATAAGGTTAGTCAGGAATCAGATTTTTACTTCCGGAGCCGGCTTGTCGGTCGGGTTCTTGATCAGTTCCTTGACCTTGTCGCTCATCGGGAAGTTCAGGTTCAGGCCTTTCGGTGGGATCGGGCTTTCGAACCATTTGCTGTAGATCTTGTTGATCTCGCCGGATTTGTACAGGGCGACGATGGCGTCATCCACGGCTTTCTTGAAGTCCGGATCACCTTTGCGAACCATGCACGCGTACGCTTCGAAGGACTGCGGAGTACCGGTGATGACCCAGTCATCCGGCTTCTTGGCCTTGGCTTCTTCGCCGGCCAGCAGGGCGTCGTCCATCATGAACGCAACGGCGCGGCCGCTTTCGAGCATCTGGAAGGACTCGCCGTGGTCCTTGGCGGAGATGACGTTCATGCCCATCTGCTTGTCAGCGTTCATCGCCTTGATGATGCGCTCGGACGTGGTGCCGGCGGTGGTCACGACGTTTTTGCCTTTCAGGTCAGCGAAGTCAGCGTAGCTTGGCTTGCCATCCTTGTCTTTCTTGACCAGCAGACGTGTGCCGATTTCGAAGATGTTGGTGGTGAAGTCGACTTGCTGGGCGCGTTCGGCGTTGTTGGTGGTGGAGCCGCATTCCAGGTCCGCAGTCCCGTTCTGGATCAGCGGAATACGCGTTTGCGAGGTCACCAGGTTGTACTTGACCTTCAGGTCGGGCTTGTTCAGGTCTTTTTTCAGTTGGTCGACGACAGCCACTTGAATGTCGTGGGAGTAGCCAACCGGTTTGCCCGAACCATCCGCGATGTAGGAAAACGGAATGGAGCTGTCGCGGTGAGCGAGGGTGATGGTGCCGGAGTCATTGATTTTCTTCAGTGTGCCGGTGAGTTCGGCGGCAAAGACTGGCGTGCTGATCAAAGCGGCAGCGATAGCTGCGCCCAGGATATGGGGAACGATGCGCATCAATACTTCCTCGACATTTGTTTTTTTTATGAAGCCGGCTGAGCGGCTCTCTTGTACAGCGAATGCCATGACGGCTCCTGAGGCGTCCTCAGGCAATCGTCGAAGAGTGTAGAGCATGAGTCGTGCCAGGCCAGTGATAAAAGATTAAACGTATGATTTATATGATAATTAACTTTATATGACGAGAAATAATCAACCTGATAGTCCGGCAAACCGAATAGGTTGAGGCATCGCGTTCGGAAAACCGAATATTCAGCCGGGCATAAAAAAGCCCCTGGGCCTCACGGCGCAGGGGCTTTTGCAGGACGGGGCTGTCAGGCCGCCTGGGTCTTGCTGCGGTTTTGTTCAACCTTGGACAGGTAGCGTTGCAGGTTGTCCTGTTCCTGCGCGGTGGTGAACAGGCCCAGCTTGGTACGCCGCCACAGTACATCTTGAGGTTGAGTGACCCATTCTTCGGCGCACAGGTAGTCGACTTCGCGGGTGTACAGGCCGCCACCCAGGTGATCGCCCAGGTCGGCGAGCGACTGCACGCCTTCGAGCAGGCGCCAGGTGCGGCTGCCGTAGGTGGTGGACCAGCGGCGTGCGATTTCGCTCGGCAGCCAGTCGAATTTGCTGCGAATGGCGTCGGCCAGGGCCTCTGGCGTGGTCATGTCTTCGCCGCCCGGCAGGCTGGCCTTGGCGGTCCAGCTCGGGCGCATCTGGGTGAAATACGGTGCCAGTTGCGCCATCGCCGACTCGGCGAGCTTGCGGTAGGTCGTCAGCTTGCCACCGAACACCGACAGGATCGGCGCCTCGCCCGTGCCTCCGGACAGCGACAGCGTGTAGTCACGGGTGATCGCCGAGGGGTTGTCCGACTCGTCGTTGCACAGTGGGCGTACGCCGGAATAGGTGTGGACGATGTCGTCGCGGCTCAGTTGCTTCTTGAAGTGCGCATTGACCACGTTGAGCATGTAGTCGGTTTCACCTTCGGTAATTGCCACTTTCGCCGGGTCGCCGGTGTATTCTCGGTCGGTGGTGCCGATGATGGTCAGGTGGTTCAGGTACGGGATGGTGAACACGATGCGCTGGTCTTCGTTTTGCAGAATGTGCGCGTGGGCGCCTTCGTACAGCTTCGGCACGATCAGGTGGCTGCCCTGGATCAGGCGGATGCCGTAGGGCGAGTCCAGCTTGAGGTCGTCCTTGATGAACTTGGCGACCCACGGGCCCGCCGCGTTTACCAGCGCGCGGGCACGGATCGAAAACAGGCTGCCGTCGGTGCGTTCCATGTTCATTTCCCACAGGCCATTGCTGCGGTGTGCGCTGATGCAGCGGGTCTGCGTGTGGATGTGCGCGCCTTTTTCGCGGGCCGCCATGGCATTGAGTACCACCAGGCGGGCGTCATCGACCCAGCAATCGGAGTATTCGAAGCCTTTGGTGATTTCGCTTTTCAGCGGGCTGTCGGCACCGAACTTGAGGCTTTTGGACCCGGCGAGCTTTTCACGCTTGCCCAAGTGGTCGTACAGGAACAGGCCGGCGCGAATCATCCACGCCGGACGCAGGTGCGGGCGGTGCGGCAATACAAAACGCATCTGTTTGACGATGTGCGGGGCCTTGGCCAGTAACACTTCACGTTCGGCCAGGGCTTCGCGCACCAGGCGGAATTCGTAATGTTCCAGGTAGCGCAGGCCGCCGTGGATCAGCTTGCTGCTGGCGGAGGATGTGTGGCTGGCCAGGTCATCCTTTTCGCAAAGGAATACCGACAAACCGCGCCCGGCTGCGTCTGCTGCAATGCCGACGCCATTGATCCCGCCGCCGATAACGGCGACGTCATAGACTTCGGCAAGCGGTGGAGCAGGCAAGGTAGAAGGGTTCATCGGCTGGCCTCGCGATCTTTTTCGTATTGGAATTCGAACATTAATGTTCATTTGCGAAAATGGTAGCTGATAAACGCAGACACAGCCACTCGAATTCGATTGAAAAAACTCATCGAAGGGCGGGAAAAGGAAGAATTGTGAACATGAGCCTGGGGAAGGCTTGAGAAAAAGGCGCTGGATAAATCGCCATCGGGGGCTTGCCCCCGATGGCGTCATTGCAGACGCTATACGACTTCCAGCCGAACCTTATGCTCATTGAGCAACTGCACCAACGCCGGCACCGGCTCCTGATCAGTCACCAGGCAATCCACCAGACTGATCGGCCCCAGGCGAATCATGGCATTGCGCCCGAATTTGCTCGAGTCCGCCGCCAGAATCACCTTGCGCGCGTTGGCGATAATGGCCTGGGAAACCCGCACTTCCTGATAGTCGAAGTCGAGCAGGCTGCCGTCTTCGTCGATGCCGCTGATGCCCACCAGGGCAAAGTCGACCTTGAACTGGTTGATGAAGTCGACACTGGCCTGGCCCACCACGCCACCGTCACGCCGCACATTACCGCCGGTGAGCAGCACGTCGAAGTCATCCTTGGCACTGAGCATGCTGGCGACATTGAGGTTGTTGGTGATGATTTTCAGGTGGTGGTGATTCAGCAACGCGCGCGCAATGGACTCGGTGGTCGTACCGATATTGATGAACAGCGAGGCGTGATCGGGGATCTGCGCGGCAATGGCTTCGCCGATGCGCTGTTTCTCGTCGCGCATCTGGTCGGCCCGCATGGCATACGCGGTGTTTTCGACACTGGAGTCATAGGCGGCGCCGCCATGGTAGCGGCGCAGCAGATTGGCATCCGCCAGTTGGTTGATATCGCGGCGGATGGTTTGCGGGGTGACAACGAACAGCTGCGCCATTTCCTCGATGCTGACATAGCCGCGTTCGCGGACCAGCTCGAGGATTTGTTGCTGGCGGGGAGGCAGATTCATGGGGCGTCCTTTGGGCTGCCATACAAAAGTGGCCCATGATGACGTACGAATCGACTCCCTGCCAGTTACAACCCTAAGCGTGTTTTGCGCTTGGCTTATTCAGCGCCTTCGTGGGGCTCCCAGTCGCGGGTGCGGCTGACTGCTTTCTGCCAGCCGGCGTAGAGTTTTTCTTTGGCGGCTTCATCCAGTTGCGGTTCGAATTCGCGCTCGATCACCGCCTTGCCGCGCAGTTCATCCAGGCTGCCCCAGAAGCCGCAGGCCAGGCCGGCCAGGTAGGCGGCGCCGAGTGCGGTGGTTTCGCGCATTTGCGGACGCTCGACCTGGGTGCCAAGGATGTCGGCCTGGAATTGCATCAGGAAGTTGTTGGCCACCGCGCCACCGTCCACGCGCAGGGCTTTGAGGCGTTCGCCGGAATCCTGTTGCATGGCGTCGAGCACGTCGCGGGTCTGGTAGGCAATCGACTCCAGGGCTGCGCGAATGATGTGATCCACGCGTACACCACGGGTCAGGCCGAACAGTGCGCCACGGGCGTAGGGGTCCCAGTACGGAGCGCCCAGTCCGGTGAAGGCCGGGACCAGATACACACCGTTACTGTCCTTGACCTTGCTGGCAAAGTACTCGGTGTCGTGGGCGTCGTTGATGATCTTCAGCTCGTCGCGCAACCACTGCACGGTGGAACCGCCGTTGAACACCGCGCCTTCCAGGGCATAGGCCACTTCGCCGCGCGGGCCGCAGGCGATGGTGGTGAGCATGCCGTGCTTGGATTTCACCGCTTTGTCACCGGTGTTCATCAGCAGGAAGCAGCCGGTGCCGTAGGTGTTCTTGGCTTGGCCGGCTTCCACGCACATCTGGCCGAACAGCGCCGCTTGCTGATCACCGGCGATACCGCCGATGGCAATGCCGCTTTTGGTGCGGCCGTAGATTTCCGAGGAGGACTTCACTTGCGGCAGCATTTCCCGCGGAATGTCGAGGATCTCCAGCATCTTCGTATCCCACTCCAGGGTGTGGATGTTGAAGAGCATGGTGCGCGAGGCGTTGGTGTAATCGGTGACGTGGGTCTTGCCGCCGGTAAATTTCCAGATCAACCAGCTGTCGACGGTGCCGAACAGCAGCTCGCCGTTGCGCGCGCGCTCGCGGCTGCCTTCGACGTTGTCGAGGATCCACTTGAGCTTGGTCCCGGAGAAGTACGGGTCGGTGACCAGGCCGGTGGTGTCGCTGATGTACTGTTCATGGCCGTCACGCTTGAGCTGCTGGCAGATCTCGGTGCTGCGGCGGCACTGCCAGACAATGGCGTTGTAGATCGGGCGGCCAGTGACCTTGTCCCATACCACGGTGGTTTCACGCTGGTTGGTGATGCCGATGGCGGCGACCTGGTCATGGTGCAGGCCGGCCTGGGCCAGGGCTTCGACCATCACCGCGCTCTGGGTGGCGAAGATTTCCATGGGATCGTGCTCGACCCAGCCTGCCTGCGGGTAATGCTGGGCGAACTCGCGCTGGGCGGTGCACACCACGTTGGCGTCACGATCAAAGATGATCGCCCGGGAACTGGTGGTGCCTTGGTCGAGGGCGATGATGTAGTTCTTATTCTGAAGGTCGGTCATGTCGATTGCCTTGCACGAAAATAAGGAAGTCAGAAATCAGCCTGGGCCTCAAGGGGCAGGGCGACCAGGCTGGCGCGATCAGGAAATACGGGTATTACCGTTGACAGCCGTGTCAGGTGTTTCAGCGATAGCCGGTGCGGCGCTGGGCAGATGACGGGCAATCAGCCCGCGATAGGCGGCAGCACCGAGGCATGCGCCCAGGATCGGTGCGAAAATCGGTACCAGGAAGTAAGGAATATCGCGGCCACCAGTAAAGGCCATTTCACCCCAACCGGCGAAAAAGGTCATCAGCTTGGGACCGAAATCCCGCGCCGGGTTCATCGCAAAGCCGGTCAGTGGGCCCATGGCGCTGCCAATCACCGCGATCAACAGACCGATCAGCAGTGGGGCCAATGGGCCGCGTGGCAGGCCGTTGTTGTCATCGGTCAAGGCCATGATCACGCCCATCAGGATCGCCGTGATGATCATTTCCACCAGGAACGCCTGAGCGGTGCTCAGCAACGCGTGAGGGTAGGTGGAGAACACCGAAGCCAACTCCAGGCTGGCCTGGGTGCCGCGAACCATGTGATGAGTTTGTTCGTAATCGAAAAACAGGTTGCTGTAGAGGGTGTACACCAGGGCCGCCGAGCAGAAGGCGCCGGCGACCTGGGCGAGGATATAGAAGGGCAGTTTGCGTTTGTCGAAATCGGCGAAGAGGCACAGCGCGATACTGACGGCAGGGTTGAGGTGAGCCCCGGAAATGCCGGCGCTCAGGTAGATCGCCATGCTGACGCCCACCCCCCAGATGATGCTGATTTCCCATAAGCCAAAGCTGGCACCCGCGACCTTGAGCGCAGCCACGCATCCTGTACCGAAAAAGATCAGCAGCGCAGTCCCCAGGAATTCGGCCATGCATTGGCTCGAAAGTGAAGGCTGTTGAAGAGCAGTTGTCATGGAAAACCTCAGTTGTTGTTCTTGTCTGGCGCACTGCCTCAATGGGCGGTTGCGCGATTTTCACCGTGACGAAGATCCCCATCCGCGCCACGGCTTACTGCTGGAATGCTGTGGATATATTCCTACAGTATTCGGAAACGAAAAAATATAGACAAGAATGGCGGCTGTCAAAGGTCGAAAGTGAACTGTCGGTCACTTTCAAACTATTGGTTTGATGAATGATCATGCTTTTCGTCAACCGGCGGAATGGGATAGAACGCCGCACTAGAGCGTTTTACGTGGGCTTGGCCTAGAATTGGCGGTCTGTCTGCCACGCCTGGGAGCCCTCATGACACCTGCATTGGATTTGTTGAAGAAAGTTCGCGCCGAACATCGTGTCCACAGTTACGAACATGACCCCAAGGCGGCCTCTTATGGCTTGGAGGCCGCGGAAAAATTGGGCCTCGACCCTGCACAGGTGTTCAAGACGCTGCTGGCGAGCAGTGAGAAGGGCGAATTGTTGGTGGCTGTAGTGCCGGTCGTCGGAAGTCTGGATTTGAAAGCGCTGGCTCATGCGGCGGGCGTAAAAAAAGTCGAAATGGCAGACCCTGCGGCGGCGCAACGTTCGACCGGTTACCTGCTGGGCGGGATCAGTCCGTTGGGACAGAAGAAGCGGTTGCGCACGTTTATCGATGTGACGGCAGAGCCGTTTGCGACGATTTTTGTGAGCGCGGGGAGAAGGGGGTTGGAAGTGGAGCTGTCGGCGCAGGTGCTGGCTGAACATACCCGGGCTCAATTCGCGCCGATTGGCCGGGTTTGAAATCGACTTCGACCTGAGTGAAATCCAATGTGGGAGGGAGCAAGCCCGCTCCCACATTATTCTTCAAATACTCAACTGGCCGGGCTGTAGCGGCGTACGCCTGACTCGGATCGAGGCACTTGTGCCGCAACGCTGCCTGACGCCTGGAACAGCACCAGGTGTTCCGCCGCCACGCGGATCCCCACATTGGCGCCCACCTGGTGGTCGGCATGGCTGGGGAAGATCGATTCCAGTTGCGCACCTGTCGCCAGCTGCAAGCGGTACAAGGCCGATGCGCCAAGGAAGGTCTTGCCGACGATCCGCGCTTTCAAGGTACTGTCCGGCGCATAAACGATGTCATCCGGGCGCAGCAGCACATCCACGGCACCGCCGATTGGCCAGGTGTAGGCGCGGTTGCCGCGCAGGTCGCCCAGTTCGGTGCTGACCGACTCGGGCGAGCTCAACTGCCCACGAATGAAGTAGCCCTGCCCGATAAAACTGGCGACGTAAGGCGTCTGCGGTTCGTGATAGAGGTTGTAGGGCGTGTCCCACTGTTCCAGCCGGCCTTCCTTGAAGACACCCACCTGATCGCTGACCGCGAACGCTTCTTCCTGATCGTGGGTGACCAGGATCGCACTGGTGCCGCGCGCCTTGAGAATGTCGCGCACTTCATGGCTGAGCTTGCGCCGCAGTTCACCGTCGAGGTTGGAGAACGGCTCATCGAGCAGCAGCAGTTGTGGTTCCGGCGCCAGGGCGCGGGCGAGGGCGACACGTTGTTGCTGGCCGCCCGAGAGTTCATGGGGGAAGCGCTTGCCCAGGTTCTTCAGGTTGACCAGCTCCAGCAACTCGGCGACCACGCGGTCCTTTTGCGGATGCTTGCGGATGCCGAACGCGATGTTGTCGGCCACGCTGAGGTGGGGAAACAGCGCGTAGTCCTGGAACACCATGCCGATGCGACGCTTCTCGGGAGCCAGGGTGAAACCGGCGCTGGAGATCACTTCGCCCGCCAGGCTGATTTCGCCTTCGTGTACCGGCTCGAAGCCGGCGATCGCGCGCAGGGTGGTGGTCTTGCCACAGCCTGAAGACCCGAGCAGGCAACCGATATCGCCCGCGTTGAGATGCAGATTGAGGTTTTGCACCACGCGTTGATCTTGATAACCGCATGCCAGATTGCGCAGGTTCAGCAGTAGTGGATGGCTCATGCGTGGTGGTAGGCCGGTTCGACGAGGAACTCGAGCAGGGCCTTTTGCGCGTGCAGGCGGTTTTCGGCCTGGTCCCACGCAACAGAACGCGGGTCGTCGAGCAGGTCGAGGCTGATTTCTTCGCCACGGTGGGCGGGCAGGCAGTGCATGAACAGCACATCCGGCGCGGCTGTATCGAGCAAGGCGCGGGTCACCTGGTAGGGCGCGAACAGTGCCAGGCGCTTGGCTGTTTCGTCTTCCTGGCCCATGGAGGTCCACACATCGGTGCTCACCAGGTGCGCACCGACCACGGCGTCTTTTGGATCGCGAAGCAACTGCACGCGGCCATCGGCCTTGGCGAGGAATTCGGCGCTTGGCTCGTAGCCTTCAGGGCAGGCGATGCGCAGGTGGAAGTCGAACTGGATCGCCGCTTCTATATAGCTGTTGCACATATTGTTGCCATCGCCGATCCAGGCCACGGTCTTGCCCTGGATGGAGCCACGGTGTTCTAGGAAGGTTTGCATGTCGGCCAGCAACTGGCATGGGTGCAGGTCATCGGACAGGCCGTTGATCACCGGCACACGCGAGTTGGCTGCAAATTCGGTGAGGGTGCTGTGGGCGAAGGTACGGATCATCACCGCGTCAAGCATGCGCGACATGACGATGGCGCAATCGCTGATCGGTTCACCACGGCCCAGTTGGGTGTCCCGCGGCGACAGGAAGATGGCCTGGCCGCCGAGCTGGATCATGCCGGCTTCAAAGGACAGGCGCGTGCGTGTCGAGGACTTCTCGAAAATCATCCCGAGTACGCGGTTTTTCAAAGGCTCGAACAGTACGCCGCGGTTACGCAGGTCTTTAAGCTCAATGCCTCGACGGATCACGCTGACCAGCTCTTCGGGCGTGCAATCCATCAGGGAGAGAAAGTGCCTTGCGCTCATCATTAACTACCTTTTGCAACAGACCGCAGATACTCAAAGCCTTGTTTATTGTGACAACGGGCGAGACCTGCGGCGAAAGCCGCACGGGGCGACGAAATAGGGGAAGGCGCGATCTTATAATTAAATGTCGCGTCTTACCAATAGGGCTACGGTTTTTAAGGGATTTCAGACAGGCGCTAGAACGCTTTTGCAGACGATTTCCGGACAGCAGCGGCCCATTTGTACACTGGCGCTGCAACCTTTTGCAATGTGCGGCGGCGGTCCTGCGCCAGGCTGTGTCGGTTTCAAAGGCCGTGCGCAGGGTTCTGTAACATTTGCTCACGCTTGGCCCATGGCCTGGCCTGATGCCGGTCGATTCACGCGACGAACGTTGGTGGTGCCTTTCAGGGGCGCGGCCCATAGTGAGATCAAAGCCCCTATAAGAGACTGGCCATGACCAAGACTCTCCACCACCGTGCCTGCCATCTGTGCGAAGCCATCTGTGGCCTGACCCTGGAAACCACCCAGGACGAAGACGGCCGTCTGGCGATCACCTCGATCAAGGGTGACCCTCTGGACACGTTCAGCCGTGGTCACATCTGCCCAAAGGCGGTAGCGCTGCAGGATATTCAGAACGACCCGGACCGCCTGCAGCAGCCCATGCTGCGGGTGGGCAGTGAATGGCAGCCCATTCCCTGGGACGAGGCGTTTGCCCTGGTGGCCGAGCGGCTGGCGGGCATTCAGTCCCGACACGGGCAGAATGCAGTGGCGGTGTATCAAGGCAACCCCAGCGTGCACAACTACGGGCTGATGACCCACAGCAACTACTTCCTCGGCCTGCTCAAGACGCGCAGTCGGTTTTCTGCGACTTCCGTGGACCAGTTGCCTCATCACCTCACCAGTCATTTGATGTATGGACATGGCCTGTTGTTGCCGATTCCGGACATCGACCACACCGACTTCATGCTGATCCTGGGCGGCAACCCGCTGGCGTCCAACGGCAGCATCATGACCGTGCCGGATGTGGAAAAGCGCCTCAAGGCCATCCAGGCGCGGGGCGGCAAGGTGGTGGTGGTTGATCCTCGGCGCAGTGAAACGGCAGCGGTCGCCGACCAGCATCTTTTTGTGCGCCCAGGGGGCGACGCGGCGCTGTTGTTCGGGTTGCTCAACACCTTATTCAGCGAAAACCTGACGCGTGAGAGTCATTTGCCTGTCGACGGGCTGGACGCTGTACGCCGTGCGATCGCCGGCTTTACCGCCGAGAAGATGAGCCGCCAGTGCGCGGTGCCGGCCGAGCAGATACGCCAATTGGCGCGGGACTTTGCCGCAGCGGACAAGGCCGTGTGCTACGGGCGCATGGGCGTCTCGACGCAGGCGTTCGGCACCTTGTGCCATTGGCTGGTGCAGTTGATCAACCTGGTCACCGGGAATCTGGATCGGGTTGGCGGTGCATTGTGCACCTCTCCGGCCGTTGACCTCGTGGCTTCGACCGGCGGCGGGCATTTCAATCGCTGGCAAAGCCGTGTGTCCGGACGCCCCGAGTACGGCGGCGAGTTGCCGGTGTCGGCGCTGGCTGAAGAAATGCTCACCGAAGGCGAAGGGCAGATCCGCGCGCTGGTGACGGTGGCGGGCAACCCGGTGCTGTCCACGCCGAACGGTCGGCAGTTGGAGCAGGCTCTGGATGGGTTGGAGTTCATGGTCAGTGTCGACCTCTACATCAATGAAACAACGCGTTATGCCGATCTGATTTTGCCGTCCACCTCGGCGCTGGAAAACGATCACTACGACACCACCTTCAACATGTTTGCGGTGCGCAATGTCACGCGCTTCAATCGCGCAATCCTGCCCAAACCCGAGGGCGCGCTGCATGACTGGGAGATTTTCGTCGGCCTGGCCCGCGCCTTCGCGACGCAGACCGGGGTGGCGCTCAAGCCAACCCTGCCGCCGGCGCAGATGATCGACTTCGGGCTGCGGGCCGGGGCTTACGGTGACGCCTCCGATCACAAATTGTCGGTCGCCATGCTGGCTGATCATCCTCATGGCGTGGACCTGGGGCCACTGCGTCCCAACCTCGCTGCGCGTTTGAAAACGCAAGATGGCAAGGTGCAGGCGGCGCCGACGGTGATTCTGGCCGACCTGGCGCGGTTTGCGGCACAGCCGGTGCCGGTGGCCGATGAGTTGCTGCTGATTGGCCGGCGCCACGTGCGCAGCAACAATTCCTGGATGCATAACTATCACCGCTTGGTGAAAGGCAAGCCGCGGCATCAATTGCTGATGCACCCCGACGACCTCGCCAGCCGCCAGTTGAGCGATGGCCAGCGGGTGCGTGTCAGCTCGCGTATCGGCATGGTCGAGGTGGAAGTATCGGCAAGTTTGGACATGATGCCCGGCGTGGTCAGCCTGCCCCACGGTTGGGGCCATAGCCGCCCGGGTGTGCAGATGGCGATTGCCAGCGGGCAGCCGGGGGCGAGCGCCAATGACTTGACCGACGAACGGCAATTGGATGAGTTATCCGGCAACGCCGCGTTGAACGGCGTGCCGGTGCAGGTGGCTGCAGCTTAGGGCGCCAGCACGGTGCTGGAATTTTGCGTTACAATGCGCCACCGTGCCGACCTGTGAGTCGCAAAAGTTCCTGCAGAGGTGTTCCATGGATATCATCGAAACGATCAAAGAGCAGATTGCCAACAACACCATTCTGCTTTACATGAAGGGCGCTCCTAACGCGCCTCAGTGCGGTTTCTCCGCGAAGGCGTCCCAAGCGGTGATGGCGTGCGGCGAGAAGTTCGCTTACGTGGATATCCTGCAAAACCCTGAAATCCGCGCCAACCTGCCCAAGTACGCCAACTGGCCGACTTTCCCGCAACTGTGGGTGGCCGGTGAGCTGATTGGCGGCAGCGACATCATCACCGAAATGGCGGCTGATGGTTCGTTGCAGGCGCTGATCAAAGAAGCAGCGGAAAAAGCGGCAGCCAAGACCGAAGCGTGATGCTTTTGTAAAAGGCCATGCAATAAAAAGCCCCGCTTCTCATAAGAGAGCGGGGCTTTTTTGTACTTGTTGGCGAGGGGTTATTCGCCCATCTGCGACTGCAGGTAGTTTTCCAGGCTGACCTTGTCGATCAGGCCCAGCTGGGTTTCCAGCCAGTCGATGTGCTCTTCCTGGTCTTCCAGGATATCTTCCAGCAGCTCGCGGCTGCCGAAGTCGCCCTGGGCTTCGCAGTGAGCGATGGCGGCCTTGAGGTCGCTATGGCTCTTGCGTTCAAAGCCCAGATCGCTGCCGATCATTTCCTGGGTGTGCTCGCCGATGTTCAGCTTGCCCAGGTCCTGTACGTTCGGCAGGCCTTCCAGGAACAGGATGCGCTTGATCAGCGCATCCGCGTCCTTCATGGCCTTGATCGATTCCTTGTATTCACGCTTGCCGAGCTTTTCCAGGCCCCAATCGTCGTACATGCGCGCATGCAGGAAGTACTGATTGATCGCGACCAGTTCATTGGCAAGGATTTTGTTGAGTTGCTGGATGACTGAGATGTCGCCTTTCATGACTGGGGTCCTGCCCTGTAATCGCTGTGTATAGGGCGGAGTTTGAGCGGCGAAAACTCCAGTGTCAAACCTAAGTTATTGAATAATAAATGAAAATTAATCGGAATAAGAATGTTTGTGTTCCGCGTCTTGGCGCTAACTAATTGAATTAAAGGCATAAAAAAACCGGACACGAAGTCCGGTTCTTTAAAACATGCCTATTCAGGCATGTGTAAATTCTGTTGTGTAGGGAAGGGAGGCCTGTGCTGTCTGCAGCTGCGTCAGGGTTTCCCGTACCACTTGCTTGGCGAGGCATGCGCATTTTCCGCACTGGCTGGCAACGCCGGTGGTTTCGCGCACTTCCTTGTAGCTGCAGCAACCTTCATAGATTGCTTCGCGGATTTGTCCGTCGGTGACGCCAGTACACAGGCACACATACATAAGGGAGAACCGTCGCGGGTTAAGGCTTAAGTGCGATGGATCTTAATGTTAACGAGAATGATTGTCAAAGTAGATTCGTCGTTATTTGCCGGCCTCGCCCACGCGCTGACGAACGGTTTTTTCCGTGTATGATGATCGGTCTTCACGAAGCGTGACTGCGTCACAGGCCTGTCGCTTAAACGCGGCAGACTCAAGGCCAGTCCTTTTACTTCAATCGTCACCCTTACATCAGGAGATACCCAATGAGCGTACTCGTCGGCAAACAAGCCCCGGATTTCGACGTACCTGCCGTCCTCGGCAATGGCGAAATCGTTGACAGCTTCAAACTGTCCGAAGCCATCAAAGGCAAATACGGCCTGGTGTTCTTCTACCCGCTGGACTTCACTTTCGTGTGCCCTTCGGAGCTGATCGCACTGGACCACCGCATGGACGATTTCAAGGCGCGTAACGTTGAAGTGGTCGCCGTTTCCATCGACTCCCATTTCACCCACAACGCCTGGCGCAACACCGCCATCAATGATGGCGGCATCGGCAAAGTCAAATACACCATGGCTGCCGACATGAAGCACGACATCGCCAAGGCCTACGACGTTGAGTCCGAAGGCGGCGTGGCCTTCCGTGGCGCGTTCCTGATCGATGACAAGGGCGTTGTGCGCTCGCAGATCATCAACGACCTGCCACTGGGCCGTAACATGGAAGAGTTGATCCGCCTGGTCGACGCGCTGCAATTCCACGAAGAGCACGGTGAAGTCTGCCCTGCCAACTGGAAGAAAGGCGACAAGGGCATGAACGCTTCGCCAGAAGGTGTTGCGGCTTACCTGACCGAGAATGCCGGCAAGCTGTAAGCCGGAATCGAGGTACAAAAAAACCGGCCTGAGAGGGCCGGTTTTTTTATGGGAGCGCGCGGCGCGTTCAGGAGACGCTCAGTCGCCGAAATCTTCCCATCCGCCCATCTGCTTCCAGCGATTGACGATGCCGCAGAACAGCTCGGCGGTCTTCTCGGTGTCGTAGCGCGCCGAGTGGGCCTCACGCCCGTCAAAATCGATTCCGGCTGCCTGGCAGGCTTTGGCCAGTACGGTCTGACCGTAGGCGAGGCCGGCGAGGGTCGCGGTGTCGAAGCTGGAGAACGGGTGGAACGGGTTGCGTTTCATGTCCAGGCGCGCCACGGCGGCATTCAGGAAACCCAGGTCGAAGCTGCTGTTGTGCCCTACCAGGATCGCGCGCTTGCAGCCATTGGCCTTCAATGCCTTGCGCACGCCACGGAAGATATCGGTCAGAGCCGTTTCTTCACTGACTGCCATGCGCAGCGGGTGATCGAGCTTGATCCCGGTGAATTCAAGGGCGGCGGCTTCGATGTTGGCGCCTTCGAACGGCTCGACGCGGAAGAAGTGGGTATGTTCTGGATACACAAAACCCTGTTCATCCATGCCAATGGTCGTGGCGGCAATTTCCAGCAATGCATCGGTGGCGCAATTGAAGCCGCCGGTTTCTACGTCGATAACGACAGGCAGGTAGCCTCGGAAACGTTCGGCCATCGGGTGGCGCGAGCCACCGCCGCCGCCGCCGTGTTCCTGGTCGTCATCGTAATGGTCTTCACTCACTTGCTTTCCTCCAGCAGGCGCCAGCGCAGTGTTTCACCGGCGCGCAGCGGGATAACAGTCAGCTCGCCAAAGGGCAGGCTGGCGGGGGCGGTCCAGTCTTCGCGGACCAGGGTAATGCGGTCTGTATTCGCCGGCAGGCCATAGAAGCGCGGGCCGTTGAGGCTGGCGAAACCTTCAAGCTTGTCCAGGGCGTTGCGCTGTTCGAACGCTTCGGCGTACAGCTCGATGGCGGCAAACGCGGTGTAGCAGCCGGCGCAACCGCACGCGGCTTCCTTGGCGTGCTGGGCGTGGGGCGCGGAATCGGTACCGAGGAAGAACTTCGGATTGCCGCTGGTTGCGGCATCCAGCAGCGCCACCTGATGGGTGTTGCGCTTGAGGATCGGCAGGCAATAGAAATGCGGCCGAATCCCGCCCACCAGCATGTGGTTGCGGTTATAGAGCAGGTGATGCGCGGTGATGGTCGCGCCGACGTTGGCCGAAGCCTCGGTGACGAACTGCACGGCATCGGCCGTGGTGATGTGCTCGAACACCACCTTGAGAGTCGGAAACAGCTCGACCACGCGGCGCATGTGCTCGTCGATGAAGATTTTCTCGCGATCGAACACGTCCACGTCGCCACGGGTGACTTCACCGTGGATCAACAGCGGCATGCCAACGTGCGCCATGGCTTCGATGGCCGGCAGGATCTTGTCGATACTGGTCACGCCGGAATCGGAGTTGGTGGTCGCGCCGGCCGGGTACAGCTTGGCGGCGTGCACGAAACCGCTGGCCATGGCCTCACGAATTTCTTCGGGCTGGGTGCGGTCGGTCAGGTAGAGCACCATCAACGGCTCGAAGCGGCTGCCGGCCGGTCGCGCAGCGAGGATACGCTGGCGATAGGCGTCGGCTTGCGCGGCATTACGGACCGGTGGTACCAGGTTTGGCATGATGATGGCGCGGCCGAACGTACGCGCAACATCGGCCACGGTTTGGGGTAACGCAGCACCATCGCGAAGATGAATATGCCAGTCGTCGGGACGCAGCAGGGTCAGGCGGTCGGACATTGGGGATTCCAGGCGGGTCAATCTGGTGGGAATGCTACCGGAAAAGACTCTTGCAGGCACTCGCTATCAAGTTTTGCAGGATGCGACCGATAGCGGTGGGTATGCCTTAACGATGTATGACGCTTTGAAGTGTTGTAGAAACCAGTGGAGCCTCCCGTGCGCCAGCATTATCTAGCCCTGCTCAGTGTGTTCGCCAGCCTGCCTGCGATGGCACTCACGTTCCAGACACGTCTGGAGAACATTGAGTGGAAGGTGGAAGGTGACCAATTCGAGTGCCGCCTGACCCAGCCGATCACCGACTTCGGTTCGGGTGAGTTCGTGCGCCGGGCCGGTGAGCAGGCGACGTTTCGCCTTAAAGCCTATAACGGCTCGCTGGGCGGCGGGTCGGCCACCTTGTTGGCCGCCGCCGCGCCGTGGCAGCCAGGGCGTGGCGATATCAACCTCGGGGCCGTGCGTGCCGGCAGCGGCGATGTGCTCTTCAACAGTTCCCAGGCCCAGGCCGGGCGCCTGTTCAATGGCTTGCTCGACGGGCGCTCGCCGACCGTCCGACATTACGGGCGTGACGGCGGCTATTCGGAAATTCGCCTGTTGCCGGTCAAATTCAACAAGGCCTACAGCGATTATCAGTTGTGCACCGGCAAGCTGTTGCCGATGAATTACGATCAGGTCAAGCAGACCGAAGTCGGTTTCCCCGGTGGTGGCATCGAGCTGGACGCAGCCGCCAAGCAGAAACTGGCGGTGATTATCGAGTTCATGAAGGCTGATCCGACCGTCAATCATATCGAGTTGAACGGCCACTCGGACAACAGCGGCAATCGCCTGAGCAACCGTGATGTCTCGCGCCGTCGCGCGTTGGCGGTGATGGACTACTTCAAGGCCAATGGCATCCAGGAATCGCAGATCACTCTGCGTTTCCATGGCGAGAGCTACCCCTTGGTACCCAACACCAATGCCGCCAACCGGGCCCGCAACCGCCGGGTTAATATTCAGCTTGAGCGTGTGGCTGCCCCCGAGAAACCGGCCCCCCAGGCCACGGGTCCGAGCAACCCTGCGCACACGTCCTGACGTGCGGCCATCGGTCGCTCGCTCGACATAATCTGTCGCTTTATCTTCATTTGCTGTCGCGCCCCTGTAAATTCGCGGTTTTGGTCGGTAGAATCGACGCCTTTCCGTACAACCCCGTGGAGTGATGGCATGGCCGACGTAAACAAGGTCGTTCTCGCGTATTCCGGCGGCCTGGACACTTCGGTGATCCTCAAGTGGCTGCAGGATACTTATAACTGTGAAGTGGTGACCTTCACCGCTGACCTGGGTCAGGGCGAAGAGGTCGAACCTGCACGTGCCAAGGCGCAAGCCATGGGCGTGAAAGAGATCTACATTGATGACCTGCGCGAAGAGTTCGTCCGCGATTTCGTCTTCCCGATGTTTCGCGCCAACACCGTCTACGAAGGCGAGTACCTGCTGGGTACCTCCATCGCACGTCCACTGATCGCCAAGCGCCTGATCGAAATCGCCAACGAAACCGGCGCTGACGCCATTTCCCATGGCGCGACCGGTAAAGGCAACGACCAGGTGCGTTTCGAACTGGGTGCCTACGCCCTCAAACCAGGCGTGAAAGTGATTGCGCCCTGGCGTGAATGGGACCTGCTGTCCCGTGAAAAACTGATGGATTACGCCGAGAAGCACGCGATTCCGATCGAGCGCCATGGCAAGAAGAAGTCCCCGTACTCGATGGACGCCAACCTGCTGCACATCTCCTATGAAGGCGGCGTGCTGGAAGACACCTGGACCGAGCACGAAGAAGACATGTGGAAATGGACCGTCTCCCCGGAGAACGCGCCAGACAAGCCACAGTACCTGGAACTGACCTACCGCAACGGCGACATCGTCGCGCTGGATGGCGTCGACATGACCCCGGCCACCGTGCTGGCGACCCTGAACCGTATCGGCGGCGAACACGGTATCGGTCGCCTCGACATCGTCGAGAACCGTTACGTGGGCATGAAGTCCCGTGGTTGCTACGAAACCCCAGGCGGCACCATCATGCTGCGCGCTCACCGCGCCATCGAGTCCATCACTCTGGACCGCGAAGTCGCTCACCTCAAAGACGAGCTGATGCCCAAGTATGCCAGCCTGATCTACACCGGCTACTGGTGGAGCCCTGAGCGTCTGATGCTGCAGCAGATGATCGACGCCTCCCAGGCTCACGTGAACGGCGTTGTGCGCCTGAAACTCTACAAAGGCAACGTGATCGTCACCGGTCGCAAGTCGGATGATTCGCTGTTCGATGCCAACATCGCTACTTTCGAAGAAGACGGTGGTGCCTACAACCAGGCTGACGCAGCGGGCTTTATCAAGTTGAACGCACTGCGCATGCGCATCGCGGCCAACAAAGGTCGTTCGTTGTTCTGAGTGCCGCACCCGCTGTAAAAAATGGCCCCTTGTTCAAGGGGCCATTTTTTTTGCAGAAAATTCAGATGGATGCGCAATGTTTAGGTTTGTTTAACAGTGCACCGGCTTTCGAGTCGATAAACGTTTATTGGGTTTATTTAAATCCGTAGCCATTGATATGTGTAGGATTGAATGAATTGTTTACACCTATGTAGGAACTAGTCTTACAGAAAGTTCACTCATGCAGGGGAGTAAGTGTGTAGTTTTGTGAAAACTCTGTAGGAAATAAGGAAGTAAATAAATATGTTAAATGGAACTGAAACTATCAATCTTTCATGGCCACTCTTAACGTACGGCAGGGGTGGGCAAGGGGCATTTCCTGAAAGTACTGTGCGGTACGTTTACCTGCTGCCCCTCAGTACCTATAGATTTCACTCAAAATATGTAGAGTCCCGGAAAGGTCTGAAAGGCCCCATAAAACTGGATACATCCAGTCAGGCGGTTTTTTGTAGGGCAATTCCTTTATCTCTGTGGCTCATGTCTCTGCTTGCTGTTGCTCGGGGGGGAGCGCTATGCCAACTAGGAAACGACTAGGCTATTGTGCTTGCTCTAAATAATTCGAACAGCGAAATTGGACTTTCTCATGAATAAAGTGCTGATCGTGGATGATCATCCTGTCATTCGTCTTGCTGTGCGTATGCTAATGGAACGTCATGGTTATGAGGTCGTTGCCGAGACTGATAACGGTGTCGATGCGTTGCAGCTTGCACGGGAGCATATGCCGGATATTGTCATACTGGATATTGGGATCCCCCAACTTGACGGTCTGGAAGTTATTTGCCGGTTGTCGTCTACAAAGCAACCTGCACCGTTCAAGGTGCTGGTGCTCACGTCCCAGGCCCCTGGACATTTTTCCATGCGCTGCATGCAGGCGGGGGCGGCGGGCTATGTGTGCAAGCAACAGGACCTGACGGAGTTGCTGAGTGCGATCAAGGCTGTCCTGTCGGGCTACAGCTACTTCCCGAACCAGGCGCTCAACTCAGTGCGCTCCACCATGGGCAATGCCAGTGAGGCCGATATGGTCGAGCGTCTTTCGGGCCGCGAGATGATGGTGTTGCAGCAATTGGCGCGGGGCAAGACCAACAAGGAGATCGCCGACGGTATGTTCCTCAGTAACAAAACCGTGAGCACCTACAAGACTCGACTGCTGCTTAAGCTCAATGCGCGATCCCTGGTGGACCTGATCGAGCTGGCCCAGCGCAACGGGTTGGTTTAGAGGCGCTCAACGCCTATCCAGGGTACCCGGCAGAAAAAGCCTCCGTGAGGGAGGCTTCCGGCCGTCGACTGACTGATCAGAGATCGAAGTCGTATTCGGCCAATTGTTTTTGCAAGCGTCGCTCTTCCAGCAGATTGTCGATGGTGCGGCGTTTGCTTAGATTGGTTTTGGCGACTTCCACTACGACAGGCTCTACCACCTCATCCTCTTCCGACTCGACGCCGTCGTCTACTTCCAGTTGTTCCTTGCCAGTGCTCATAAGGTTAACTCCAGGCTAAGACTGCCGTTGGCGCTCCTTATAACGATAATTCGGGGATGGGTAAAAAAGATTTTTTCAATCGAGAGATCGAAAAAAGCTATGGAACCTCAATCGTCGGAAGTTTTGTCTTTGTATTCGCACAGGTCCTCGATACGGCAACTGCCACAGCGCGGCTTGCGAGCCTGGCACACGTAGCGTCCGTGAAGGATGAGCCAATGGTGGGAGTCCAGTAGATAGGGCTTGGGTACAAACTTCATCAGCTGTTTTTCCACTTCCACCACGTTTTTGCCGCGAGCAATGCCGGTGCGATTGCTGACCCGGAAAATGTGCGTGTCCACGGCCATGGTCAGTTGCCGAAACGCGGTATTGAGCACCACGTTGGCGGTTTTGCGGCCCACCCCCGGCAACGCTTCCAGCGCCTCACGCGTTTGCGGCACTTCACTGCCATGCTGTTCGATCAACAGGCGGCAGGTTTCGATGACATTCTTGGCCTTACTGTTGTACAGGCCGATGGTCTTGATGTATTCCGACAAACCGTCCACACCCAGGGCATAGATGGCCTCCGGGGTGTTGGCCACGGGGTACAGCTTGGCGGTGGCCTTGTTGACGCCAACGTCGGTGGACTGAGCAGACAGGATCACCGCAATCAGCAACTCGAACGGTGAGGTGTAGGCCAGTTCGGTCTTGGGCTCCGGATTGTCTTCGTGAAACCGGCGGAAAATTTCCAGGCGTTTGGCGGCGTTCATACGGCGGTGGGTTCCTTGCAGGCGTTCAGCGTCGTTTCGAGTCGTGGTTCAAGCGCCATGGGCGTCTACCTGGCGTTGCGCTTCATCCAGGCGTTGCAGCGCGTCGGCCAACTGCTGCGTGTCGGCTTGCTGGTCCTGGGCTTTTTTCAGTTCGGCGCGCCGCATTGCCAGCTGGATCTTGGCGCGTTTGAGCTCGGCACTGTTGCGAGCTGGTAGCGGCATGGCGGGTGTGCTGCCAGCCTCAATGGCCGCCAGCGCCTGCTCCGCCGCTTCAAACTGCAGTTGCAACACGATCAATTGCGACTGTTGCTCAAACGTCGGTGGATGTCCAAATGCCTTTAGCGATTTGTGCAACTGGGCACGACTCATCGCGACGTTGATCTTGGCTTTTTTCACCGCAGCGTCCTGTGCCGCCTCTACCGCATCGTGTTGAACCGGCTCCAGCGCCGTCGGACGCTTGGCCCTGGCCAGGCGCTCGGCCAGTCTGTGTGCTTCTTCCCGTTGCAGGCGCCCGTTACGTTGCTCGAAGCGCCGGCGTGCCCGGTTGCGTTTGACGTTGCGTTCACGGCGCTGCTCGTCGCTCGCCGCCAGGCCGCCCACAATCGGCAGCACTGATGTGGGCGGGCGCATTTCGATGCAGTCCACCGGGCAAGGCGCGACGCACAGGTCGCAGCCCGTGCATTCGTCGCTAATCACCGTGTGCATCAATTTGGCCGCGCCGACGATGGCATCCACTGGGCATGCCTGGATGCACTTGGTGCAGCCGATGCATTCAGCCTCACGGATATATGCCACTTGCGCAGGCGCCTCGCCGCGAGTCGCGTCCAGTTCCAGCACTGGCACACGCAGTAACTGCGACAAGCCGATAATGGTTTCCTGCCCACCCGGCGGGCACTTGTTGATCGCCTCGCCCGCGGCAATGCCTTCGGCGTAGGGCTTGCAGCCCGGATGCCCGCATTTGCCGCATTGGGTCTGTGGCAGCAGCGCGTCGATACGTTGAATAAGGTTCATGCGTTGATCATTGCGTTGAAACCCAGGAGCGTCACCCGTGTGGTGACAAGCCCCAGGGCAGGCCGGTTAAACAAACAGAAAGCTGATTATCCGGCAAGCAAGAGAGGGGGGCTAGCGCAAAAGCCCTGTCGCCGAAACGACAGGGCTGTCGGGCAGGGCTTACTTGATGCGCTGGCCCGGCTTGGCGCCAGTGTCAGGGCTCAGCAGGTAGATCTCTTCACCGCCAGGGCCGGCTGCCATCACCATACCTTCGGATATACCGAACTTCATTTTGCGCGGCTTGAGGTTGGCGATCATCATGGTCAGGCGACCGTCGAGCTTGGACGGGTCCGGATAGGCGCTCTTGATCCCGGAGAACACGTTACGTTGCTCGCCACCCAGATCCAGAGTCAGGCGCAGTAGTTTGTCGGCACCTTCAACCGCTTCGGCCTTGACGATCAGCGCCACGCGCAGGTCCACGGCGGCAAAGGCGTCAAAGTCGATTTCCGGGGAAATGGGGTCCTTGGCCAACTCACCATTGCCCGCTGGTGCAGCCGAGCCGGTATCGGTCTGGCTGGCGACCAGGTCTTCTTTCGAAGCATCGGTCATGGCCTGGACTTTTACCGGGTCGATACGGGTCATCAACGGCTTGAACTCGTTCAGTTGATGATTGCTGAGCAACGTGGCGTGGTCGTTCCAGGTCAGTGGCGGCACATTGAGGAACGCTTCGGCGTCGGCGGCCAGCAACGGCAGCACCGGCTTGAGGAAGATCACCAACTGGCGGAACAGGTTGACGCCGGTGGCGCAGATCGCCTGGACTTCAGCCTGCTTGCCTTCCTGTTTGTTCAGCGACCAGGGTGCCTTGTCGGCGATCCAGGCGTTGGCGCGGTCGGCCAGGCCCATGATCTCGCGCATGGCGCGCGCGAAATCGCGGGCTTCATAGGCGTCGGCGATGCTTGGCGCAGCGGCCAGGAAGGCGTCGGTCAGTTCCGGCGCGGCATTTTCAGCCACCAGCACGCCGGCATTGCCCTTGTGGATAAAACCGGCGCAACGGCTGGCGATGTTGACGACTTTGCCCACCAGGTCCGAGTTGACCTTCTGTACGAAATCTTCCAGGTTCAGGTCCAGGTCATCGACGCCACGGCCCAGCTTGGACGCATAGTAGTAGCGCAGGTATTCCGGCGCCAGGTGGTCCAGGTAGGTGCGCGCCTTGATAAAGGTGCCCCGGGACTTGGACATCTTCTGGCCGTTGACCGTCAGGTAGCCGTGTACGTTGATGCCGGTCGGCTTGCGGTAGCCCGAGCCTTCGAGCATCGCGGGCCAGAACAGTGCGTGGAAGTTGACGATGTCCTTGCCGATGAAGTGGTACAACTCGGCGGTGGAGTCCTTGCCCCAGAACGCGTCGAAGTCCAGCTCAGGTGTGCGGTCGCACAGGTTCTTGAAACTGGCCATGTAGCCAATCGGCGCATCCAGCCATACATAGAAATACTTGCCCGGCTCGCCCGGAATCTCGAAGCCGAAGTAGGGCGCATCGCGGGAGATGTCCCACTGCTGCAGGCCACTGTCGAGCCATTCCGAGAGTTTGTTGGCCACGGCGTCCTGCAAGGTGCCGCTGCGGGTCCAGGTTTGCAGCATCTGCTGGAAATCCGGGAGCTTGAAGAAGAAGTGCTGGGAGTCCTTGAGCACCGGCGTGGCGCCGGAAATCGCCGACTTCGGATCCTTCAAGTCAGTCGGTGCGTAGGTGGCGCCGCATTTTTCGCAGTTGTCGCCGTACTGGTCTTCGGTGCCGCATTTCGGGCAGGTGCCCTTGATGAAGCGGTCGGCCAGGAACATTTTCTTTTCCGGGTCGAAATACTGGGTCACCGAACGCTGGTCGATGTGCCCGGCTTCCTTCAATCGCAGGTAGATCTGGCTCGACAGCTCGCGGTTTTCTTCGCAGTGGGTCGAATGGAAATTGTCGAAATCCACCAGGAACTCGGCAAAGTCGGCGCTGTGTTCAGCCTGCACATTGGCGATCAGTTGTTCCGGGGTGATGCCTTCCTTTTCGGCGCGCAACATGATGGCCGAACCGTGGGCGTCGTCCGCGCAGACATAGATGCATTGGTTGCCGCGATGCTTCTGGAAGCGCACCCACATATCGGTCTGGATGTACTCAAGCATATGGCCAAGATGGATGGAACCATTGGCATAGGGCAGGGCGCTGGTGACGAGGATCTTGCGTGGCTCGGACATGGGGCTCGGCTACTTGATGAAACGGAGGTCGGCCACTATAAAGCGCCGGCGAATTTATTTCACCCCGTGGCGCTGTTTCCGAATCTTCCGAACCTTCGAAAGCATGCCGTTAAGCTGCTGGAACGGTTAGGATAGCCGCCTGTTTCAGTCAGTCTTTTTCGGGAGTAGCCCATGAGCGCCGTGAATCGCGCAGCGGTGGAAGCCGTTCTTCGCCAGTACACCGACCCCTATTTGAACCAGGACCCGGTCAGTGCCGGTTGTGTGCGTGCCATCGAGGTCCAGGGTGATCAGGTGTCGGTCCAGCTGGAGCTGGGCTATGCCGCCGGCTTGTTCAAGAATGGCTGGGCGCAAATGCTGCAGATGGCCATTGAGGGGCTGGACGGTGTGCGTTCGGCCAAGGTCGACATCCAGTGCGTGATCGCCCCGCACAAGGCCCAGGCGCAGATCCCGGGCCTGGCCAACGTCAAGAATGTGGTCGCCGTAGCCTCCGGCAAGGGCGGCGTGGGCAAGTCCACCACGGCGGCCAACCTGGCGCTGGCACTGGCCCGCGAAGGCGCGCGCGTGGGTATTCTCGACGCTGACATCTACGGCCCCAGCCAGGGCGTGATGTTTGGCATCGCCGAAGGCACGCGGCCAAAGGTCAAGGACCAGAAGTGGTTCGTGCCGATCGAGTCCCTGGGTGTCGAAGTCATGTCCATGGCCTTCCTCACCGACGACAACACACCGATGGTGTGGCGCGGGCCGATGGTGTCCGGTGCCTTGCTGCAACTGGTTACCCAGACCGCCTGGGGCGACCTGGATTACCTGGTGATCGACATGCCGCCAGGCACCGGCGATATCCAGCTGACCCTGGCGCAGAAAGTCCCGGTGGCCGGCGCGGTGATCGTCACCACTCCCCAGGACCTGGCACTGCTCGACGCGAAAAAAGGCGTGGAGATGTTCCGCAAGGTCAACATTCCTGTACTGGGCGTCGTGGAAAACATGGCCGTGCATATCTGTTCCAACTGCGGTCACGCCGAGCACCTGTTCGGTGAAGGCGGCGGCGAGAAGCTCGCCACCCAGTACGGCGTGGAGCTGCTGGCCTCGTTGCCGCTGTCGATGCTGATTCGTGAACAGGCCGACGGCGGCAAGCCAACGGTAATGGCGGAGCCCGACAGCCAGATCGCCATGATCTATCAGGAACTGGCTCGCCACGTGGGTGCGCGGATTGTGTTACAGGAAGCCGTGGCCCCGGCGATGCCGACGATTACCGTCAGCGACGACTGAAACGATTGAAGATAAAAGGCCTCGACAGTGTCGGGGCTTTTTTACGGCTGGCAGACGGTCAATGCGCGCTGGTTACCCCTTTACGCAATTGCTCGTGTAAGCATTGGCTTACTTTTTCGTAAGTGTTTGGGGTTTTTATCGGCCATGACTGTCTCGAAATTGCGCAAGTGTTTTCTATGCTATTGAAATATAAATATTATTTCTGAATGGGTAACGGGTTAGGCCCGGCGGTGCGGTGGTAGCATCCCGTTGAACTTCCCTTGGAACTCTCTAATATCAGCCCTGTGTCCACGGATTGACACAGCCATTAAGGAACGATGGCTCAGGGAACGTCGCAGGATGCGATTCATCAGGATGATGAAAAGGAATACAGGGACTAGGGAAAAAATGTGGGCGGGTCATACCGCCCCTTTTTTTTGCCTGTAGAAAAGTGAATGCGTTCCTCCGAGCACAAAAAAAGGCCCTCAAGGCCTTTTTTGTTGGGCAGCGGTGTTTTAGCGCTCTAGTTGCTCAATCTTGTTGGGTTTGCCATCCCACTCAGCGGCATCCGGCATCGGATCTTTGCGCTCGGTGATGTTCGGCCACACTTCTGCCAGCTCGACGTTCAACTGGATGAACTGTTCCATACCCGCAGGCACTTCGTCCTCGGAGAAAATCGCAACGGCCGGGCATTCCGGCTCACACAGGGCGCAGTCAATGCACTCATCCGGGTGGATAACCAGGAAATTCGGGCCTTCGTAAAAGCAGTCCACCGGACACACTTCTACGCAGTCGGTGTACTTGCACTTGATGCAGTTGTCGGTGACGACGAAGGTCATTTCTAATTTTCTCCTCAGGCGGCGGCAGCGAAACCCTTTATGGCAGGGCTCGCGAGGTTCGGGAGCGATAGTCTGCAGGCCAGGCTAAAAAGCCTGCAGCATCCCAAACCGCGCGAGAGTCTACCAGCTTGCAAGCGTCAGCGTTATATCCGAGTCTTCAGTGCATATAACATTTCGAGCGCTTTGCGCGGCGTCAAATCATCCAGGTCAAGCTTTGCCAACTCATCCAGCACCGGGTGGGGCAGGCTGGCGAACAGATCGCTCTGATGCGGCGCGGCGGGCTTGCGGGCGGCCTTGGCGGGGCTGGCGACCACGGTTTCGTGGGGCAGCGCCGTGGTTTCCAGGCGGCTGAGGTGCTCGCGGGCGCGCAGGATTACGTCGTTCGGCACGCCGGCCAGTTGTGCCACGGCCAGGCCGTAGCTTTGGCTGGCCGGCCCTGGCAGCACATGATGCAGGAACACGATGCGCTCGTTGTGCTCGGTGGCATTGAGGTGCACGTTGGCCACCAGCGGCTCGCTTTCCGGCAGCACGGTCAGTTCAAAGTAGTGGGTGGCAAACAGCGTGTAGGCGCGCAAGTGCGCCAAACGCTCGGCCGCCGCCCAGGCCAGGGACAGGCCGTCGAAGGTGCTGGTGCCGCGGCCGACTTCGTCCATCAGCACCAGGCTGCGCTCGGTGGCGTTGTGCAGGATGTTCGCGGTTTCGCTCATTTCCACCATAAAGGTCGAACGGCCACCCGCCAGGTCATCGCTGGAGCCGATCCGGGTGAAAATGCGGTCGACCAGAGACAACTCGCAACTGGCCGCCGGCACAAAGCTGCCGATATGCGCCAGCAACACAATCAATGCGGTCTGACGCATGTAAGTGGATTTACCGCCCATGTTCGGGCCGGTGATCACCAGCATGCGTGTGTCGTCGTCCAGCGACAGGTCGTTGGCGACGAACGGCGTAGTCAACACCTGCTCCACCACCGGATGGCGCCCCTGCACGATGCGCATGCACGGCTCGCTGACAAAACGCGGGCAGTTCAGGTCAAGATTCAGCGCCCGTTCGGCGAGGTTGCTCAGCACATCCAGTTCCGCCAGGGCGGCGGCGGTGTCCTGCAGCGGCGCCAATTGGCTGATCAAGTCCTCCAGCAAGGCCTCGTAGAGCATCTTTTCCCGAGCCAGGGCACGACTCTTGGCCGACAGCGCCTTGTCTTCAAACGCTTTCAGCTCGGGGGTGATAAAGCGTTCGGCACCTTTGAGTGTCTGGCGGCGTTGATAGTCGATGGGCGCCGACTCGGCTTGCTTGCTCGGCAACTCGATAAAGTAGCCATGCACGCGGTTGTAGCCCACCTTCAGGTTGGCCAGACCGGTGCGGGCTTTTTCGCGGGCTTCCAGGTCTATCAGGAACTGCCCGGCGTTTTCGCTCAGGGACTGCAATTCGTCCAGTTCGCTGTCGTAGCCGGTCTTGAGTACGCCGCCGTCACGGATGATCGCCGGCGGGTTGTCGATGATGGCCTTTTCAAGCAGCGCTGCCAGTTCCGGGTAGGTACCGGCTGTGACGGCGAGTTGTTGCAGGTGCGGCGTATCCAGTTCGGTCATCGCCACTTGCAGTTGCGGCAGTGCGCCAAGGGCGTCGCGCAGACGCGCCAGGTCACGGGGCCGTGCATTGCGCAGGCCGATCCGCGCCAGGATACGCTCGATATCGCCGATTTCCTTCAACTGCGGCTGCAGCTTTTCAAAGCGATAACCGTCCAGCAGGCAGGTAATCGACGTCTGACGCGCTTGCAGCACCGTCAAATCCCGCAACGGACGGTTCAGCCAGCGGGTCAACAAACGGCTGCCCATGGCGGTTTGGCAGCGGTCGACCACCGATTGCAGGGTGTTGTCACGCCCGCCGGACAGGTTGGTGTCCAGTTCCAGGTTGCGACGGCTCGCGCCATCGAGCACCACTGTGTCATCCAGGCGCTCATGGCGCAGGCTGCGCAAATGCGGCAGGGCGGTGCGTTGGGTTTCCTTGGCGTAGCTGAGCAGGCAACCGGCGGCACCGATGGCCAGGGTCAGGGTTTCGCAACCGAAGCCTTTGAGGTCCTGCACCGAGAACTGTTGGCATAGGCTTTTCAGCGCCGAGTCACGCTCGAAATCCCACGGTGCGCGACGCTTGGTCCCACGGCGTTTTTCTGCTGGCAGGTCTTTGGGCCAATCATCCGGGATCAACAACTCCACCGGGTTGATACGCTCCAGCTCCGCCAGCAGGTTCTCCCAGCCCTTGATCTCCAGCACACTGAAATTACCGCTGGTGATGTCCAGTACCGAAAGCCCGAACAAGCGCTCATCGCCCAACACCGCCGCGATCAGGTTATCGCGACGCTCATCCAGCAGCGCCTCATCACTGACCGTCCCCGGCGTAATAATGCGCACCACCTGACGCTCCACCGGGCCTTTGCTGGTGGCCGGATCGCCGATCTGCTCACAGATCACCACCGACTCACCCAGCTTCACCAGCTTGACTAGATAGCCTTCCAACGAATGGTAAGGAATCCCACACATCGGAATCGCCTGCCCCGCCGACTGCCCGCGCGCGGTCAGCGTGATGTCGAGCAGCTTGGCGGCCTTCTTCGCGTCTTCGTAGAAGATCTCGTAGAAGTCGCCCATGCGATAGAACATCAACTGATCAGGGTGCTGGTTTTTCAAGCGCCAGTACTGCTGCATCATCGGGGTGTGGGAGGATAGGTCTGAAGTGTTCTTACTCATTGGGTAGTAGGCAAATTCGTTGAAAGTGATGGGGCAAAGGGGGCGCTTGGCCCAGCATTTTTTGCGATGGCGGCAAGGTTAACACGCGAGGTCGGAGGTTCGCAGGTCGCAAGCGCCGGGGTAAAACGCAAAAGGAAACGTCCCTCGCTGCTTGTGTGCAACGCAAGCGCTGAGGCATCCCCGTTTGTATGGGGGCCTGGGTACTCAGCCGCGTGCACCATAAAAGTGGCTTAGCAGGATCAGCTCACACACAGCGACAAAAATGCAGAGCACAATGAAACCGGGACTGAAAACGCGTTTGCGCTGGGATGGACCTTCGCCCAGCCAGCTTGGGTCTGCGTCATCGGACACCAAGACCAGGAGCGAAAGCACTGCGAGCATCCATGCCTTGGTCCAAAAGCTATAGGTTCGCCATTGAGTCATCCGTGCTCGTCCTACTGCAGCATTTGTTTGGAGGCAGACATCTCCACCTCGGCCGTTATTGCGATGACGGCAAGGTTAACATGCAGGGTTTACTCTTCGCAGAGCCGCTTGGGGCCTGTAAAATGCATAAATGATGCATTTTTATGCGATTTAGCATTTGCCAACCCCAAAAACTCCCGTCACTATCCCCATTATGCAAAAACGCAACGTTTCTATCGTCTTAAGAGAACTGCTGGACCGCGACCGGATCTCCCCCACGGAGCTTTACCGGCGTACTGGCGTGCCTCAATCCACTCTGTCCCGGATCCTCAGCGGCAAGATCGTTGATCCGTCGGACAAGCACATTTCCCGTGTTGCCGAGTATTTCCGCGTCAGCACCGACCAACTGCGCGGCCGCGTGGCGCTGGGTGTTTCGCGCGAGGAGGGGCGCGACCCCATGCATTCGGAGCTCAAGGACATAAGCCTGTGGGATGACGACACGCCCGTTAATGATGACGAGGTGTCGATCCCCTTTCTGCGTGAGGTTGAATTGGCTGCTGGATCAGGAAGATTCGTCATCGAGGAAAGCGAGAAGGCCAGCCTGCGTTTTGGAAAGCGCAGCCTGCGGCATAACGGTGTGCAGTTCGACCAGGCCAAGTGTGTGACGGTGCGCGGCAACAGCATGTTGCCGGTGCTGCGCGACGGTGCGACGGTCGGTGTGAACGCGGGCAAAAGCGCGATTGGCGACATCGTCGATGGCGACCTGTACGCCATCAATCACAATGGCCAACTGCGGGTCAAACAGCTCTACCGTCTGCCTTCGGGTATTCGCCTGCGCAGTTTCAACCGCGATGAACACCCCGATGAGGATTACAGCTTCCAGGACATCCAGGATGAGCAGATCAGCATCCTGGGCCACGTGTTCTGGTGGGGCATGTACGCTCGCTAACTCTTTTCTGTCAGACGAAGCCCGCCAACGTGCGGGCTTTTTTTCACCTGTAAAAAATCGCCAAACCCTAGGCCTGCCTGGCTTTAAATGCGTTTGTGCATTTTATCGCAAAAAAATAAATGCATTTGTGCATTGACTGTATATGCATCCAGTAATACTCTTCATCTCAAGCCAGCCAACAAGGCCTGGTGGAGGCGGCAAGGATGCTGCCAAGGAAGACAAGGAAGGCACGCAACATTGGCAAGGACGCCATCCGAGCGATGGCAAGGACGCCAGGCAACACTGGCAAGGATGCCGACGCTCTTTAGTGATACCGCGACAAAAACAGGCAGCGATGAACCGGCCTTAACGGTTCAGAGGGTTGGCAACTGACCCGGGTGTGCAGCGTAAAGCACCAGAAGCAGTTATCCGGCAGACAGGGATCGTGGTCGGAAAAACATTGAGGAAAGATCCGTACCGCGCCAGTAGCGCCGAAGGACCGCATTACTGAAAAGCCTGGGTGACCGGGCTTTTTGGAATGCCTACCGACAAACGGAATAAATCAGGCACCGGCACGTTGCCGGCATTGCTCAGCCAGGAGGCGTGACATGACAAACGAGCAGCAAGCGTTAGCGGAAATGCCTATCTGGCTGGTGATCGTACTGGCGCTGATCGGCGGTGTATCCGGCGAAATGTGGCGCGCCGACAAAGAGGGGGCGCGGGGTTGGTCACTGGTACGGCGCCTGGCGCTGCGCTCCGGGGCATGCATGGTCTGCGGGGTCTCGGCATTGATGCTGTGCTACGCCGCCGGCATGTCGATCTGGACCGCCGGCGCGATCGGCTGCCTCACCGCCATGGCGGGGGCCGACGTTGCCATCGGCCTTTATGAACGCTGGGCGGCCAAGCGCATCGGGGTCAACGAGGGTCCACCCTCCCGACCGGATCAGCAATAGCCGCTGCAAGGACGCAACGAAATGACACTTATCGAAAAACCATCCCAACTGCCTGTCGCGATTGGGGAGGCGCTGAAGAGTGCTTTCCCACAATTACGGGTAGGCAATCACCAGGACTTTGCCGGCGTCGGTGATCACACCGGCGTGCTGATCAGTGTCGAACGCAACGGCCCCGGCGTTCGTTCCCCTGAAGGGCGCAAGGCACATGTTTTGTCGGTTTCACTCAGGGCTACGGTCGCCAGCGGGGCGGCACCTTTTGATGCGTGCGACCTGGCCAGCCAATTGATGGATCTCGCCCTGGATAACCGCTGGGGCCTGCCGTTGGATCAGTGCGATTTGCCCACGGCCGTCGTCGCGGCACCCTCCGGACTTTCCAGCGCCGAAACTGACTACGACATCTGGACCGTTTCCTTCACCCAAATACTCTATCTCGGCCCGTCGTTGCTCGAAGATCCCACAGGCACACCACTGTTTGCTTGCACTTGGGACGTCTCAAACATCGACGATCCGGACCAATATCGGCCCTTGCAGAAGTAGTCCATGTAGGTTGCCATTCACGTCATCTTCGGTTTCGGCCGCTTCCCTCTCTGCTGTCACCGCGTCGGCGGCGTACTGCCTGAGCGATCCGCAACAAGTTCGGCAAAACACGGATACCCAGCTTTCGCGCTGGTTTTTGCTTACGGAGTAGGCCATTCAGAAAAAAGGGGGGTGCGGATGTTGAACGAATTCAGATGCGGTAACTGCAAAAGGCTCCTCGCCCGTATGGGTGGGTTTACAGAACTCCAGATCAAGTGTTCCCGATGTGGGACGTTGAATCATGTGAAGGCCACGCGCCTCGAGCAATCGCCTTTGAGCGACATGAATGCGGAATTCTCCGCGATAAATCATTCGACTCAAGGTAGATAGATATGGATCAAGTAAAAGCAGGCGCAAAATTCATCAACCTCATCGGCTTCGACGACTACGTTCGGCCCATGATTTTGCCAGCACAGAACACCACGGGCATAGTGATCCGCACATGCATCAATAACGGTGGCCGACTGTTCACGGGTACTGTCGCGCCAGTTTATGCGACGCTCAAGACCTCTCCGGTGGTTTGCGCGGTTCAGGGGCAGGTTCCGTTTGAGATTCTGATCCCTGCCGGCCAAGGTCTTTGGTATGGCCCGGGTAACAGCGATTCGAGCCTTTATGTAACTTATGACTTACTGCCCTGATCGGTAGTTGATCTTGTAGCAAATGAAGCCCTGCGATTGTGCAGGGCTTTTTTATTTTCGACCCCACCACGCCCATTGCTTCGAGCTGGGAGCTCTGCAAACGCGTGGCTATTCGCCGTTCTGATAGGCGCAATTGTCACTAGTCGGTGGAATAAGAACGACCTGGCGAATTGGCATGCTTGAGTAAGTTTCCTGATCAATGGCGTAGCCTGGAGGAAAGCAGG
This sequence comes from Pseudomonas sp. FP597, assembly GCF_030687435.1. Lineage (NCBI taxonomy): Bacteria > Pseudomonadati > Pseudomonadota > Gammaproteobacteria > Pseudomonadales > Pseudomonadaceae > Pseudomonas > Pseudomonas sp. FP597. The sequence continues at coordinate 1,416,626 of NZ_CP117432.1, forward strand.
CCTTCCTGCATGCAGGGGCTCCGGTCGATTACTAAGATGGTGAATGTGGGGGATACGGTACGGGCTATCGCAGTTCGATCACGACGGGTGGGCTGTCCGTATTGCGTGTTTTTCAGGATGAAACCGATGGTCATCACACTGTCCCAACTGATTCAAATCATGCCGCAAGCCCGCTCTTCAGCAGGCCTCTTTTTGCACGCCTTGAATGCGGCGTTTGCGCGGCATGAAATTAACAGCGTGCCGCGTGCTGCCGCCTTTCTTGCCCAAATCGGCCACGAGTCCGGTGAACTGCGCTACGTGCGTGAACTGGGCAGCGACCCGTACTTGAGCAAATATGACACGGGCGTGCTGGCCGCTCGCCTGGGCAACACCCCTGACGCCGACGGCGATGGCCAGAAATACCGGGGCAGGGGGCTGATCCAGATTACCGGCCGCCGCAACTACCTGGCGTGCAGCCACGTCTTGTTCGGCGATGATCGTTTGTTGCGCGAACCGGCTTTGCTGGAGCAACCGCAATGGGCCTGTGAATCGGCTGCCTGGTTCTGGCAGCGCAATGGCCTGAACGAACTGGCCGACCAGGAGCGGTTCACCACCATCACTCGGCGCATCAATGGTGGGCTTAATGGTCTGGAGGATCGTCTGCAGTTGTGGGCGCGGGCGAAGGCGGTGCTATGCGCTTCCCAGGCGTAATCGGTGCCTGCCTGCTGGCCGCAGTGGTGTGGCAAGTGCAGGCATGGCGATATACCGCGCAGCTTGAGCAACAATCCTCAGCCCATGCGCAGGTATTGAGCCAACAATACCTGGCGGGCTTGCATCAGCTGCAGGCTGAACAGGACAAACGACTGGCCCTGGAGCAGCAGCTCAATGTCAGCGATCAACAACATGCCAGGGAGTTGAGCGATGTCCAGCGTCATCAGGCTGCTTTGCGCGACCGTCTTGCCACTGCTGATGTGCGGTTGTCAGTCCTTCTCGACGCCACCGAGCCCACCCGTGGCTGTTCAATGCCAGCCACCGCCACCTCCGGCGGCGTGGTTCATGCAGCCGCGCGAGCCCGACTTGACCCGGCGCATGCTCAACGAATTATCGACATCACCGATGCCGGCGACCAGGGACTGATCGCCTTGCGCGCTTGCCAGGCGTATGCGCGCGCGGTCGCCCGCTAATCTCTTGTTCCAGTCTGTCGCTTGCATGAGCGATTTGCTCCTGTAGGGTAGTCGAACGCCCGCCCACTCCAGGAGACGACCGTGAAAGACATTACCCCACTTGCTGCTGAATTAGGCCGACGTTTACAGGTGCTCAATGCCCACGTCACCACTGCCGAGTCCTGTACCGGCGGCGGGATTGCCGAGGCGGTTACGCGGATACCGGGCAGTTCGGCCTGGTTCGAAGCGGGGTATGTCACCTACTCCAATCGGCAGAAGACCCGGCAGTTGAACGTGCCGGAGGATTTGTTTGCAAAAGTGGGCGCGGTCAGTCGGGAAGTGGTGGAAGCAATGGTTCGTGGCGCCCAGGAAAAAAGCCTGGCGCGATTTGCCGTGGCGGTCAGTGGTGTGGCGGGGCCGGACGGCGGTTCGCCGGACAAACCGGTGGGCACTGTATGGCTCGCGTTCGGCGTGGGCGATGAGGTCACCGCCGAGCTTGCGCACTTTTCCGGCAACCGCGACGAGGTCCGCCGACAAACGGTAAAGGCTGCGCTGGAGGGTCTGTTGCGACGAGCTGCAGCAGAAATAGAAAATCAGGGGTAGGCGATCTCCGATCTTTGTGGAACAATACTGTCTACTTATACAGGTGTTGGCCGTCAGGCCTTATTGATTACGTGAGGACTTTAATGGACGACAACAAGAAGAAAGCCTTGGCTGCGGCCCTGGGTCAGATCGAACGTCAATTCGGCAAGGGTGCCGTAATGCGTATGGGCGATCACGACCGTCAGGCGATCCCGGCTATTTCCACTGGCTCTCTGGGGCTGGACATCGCGCTCGGCATTGGCGGCCTGCCAAAAGGCCGTATTGTTGAAATCTACGGTCCGGAATCTTCCGGTAAAACCACCCTGACCCTGTCGGTGATTGCCCAGGCGCAAAAAATGGGCGCCACCTGTGCGTTCGTCGATGCTGAACACGCCCTGGATCCTGAGTACGCCGGCAAGCTGGGCGTCAACGTTGATGACCTGCTGGTTTCCCAGCCGGACACCGGCGAGCAAGCCCTGGAAATCACCGACATGCTGGTGCGCTCCAACGCCATCGACGTGATCGTGGTCGACTCCGTGGCAGCCCTGGTACCCAAGGCTGAAATCGAAGGCGAAATGGGTGATATGCACGTGGGCCTCCAAGCTCGTCTGATGTCCCAGGCGCTGCGTAAAATCACCGGTAACATCAAGAACGCCAACTGCCTGGTGATCTTCATCAACCAGATCCGTATGAAGATCGGCGTGATGTTCGGCAGCCCGGAAACCACCACCGGTGGTAACGCGCTGAAGTTCTACGCTTCGGTCCGTCTGGACATCCGCCGTACCGGCGCGGTGAAGGAAGGCGACGAAGTGGTGGGTAGCGAAACCCGCGTCAAGGTTGTGAAGAACAAAGTGGCTCCGCCATTCCGTCAGGCCGAGTTCCAGATTCTCTACGGCAAAGGTATCTACCTGAACGGCGAAATGATCGATTTGGGTGTGCTGCACGGTTTCGTCGAGAAGTCCGGTGCCTGGTATGCCTACAACGGCAGCAAGATCGGTCAGGGCAAGGCCAACTCGGCCAAGTTCCTGGCGGACAACCCGGACATCGCCGCCACGCTTGAAAAGCAGATCCGCGATAAACTGCTGACCCCTGCGCCAGACGTGAAAGCTGCCGCCAACCGCGAGCCGGTTGAAGAAGTGGAAGAAGCTGACACTGACATCTGAAGCACACGATGACTGTTGTACTGGATACACTCGTCGCCGTTCGGCGCACTGCGATGGACCTGCTCGCTCGCCGCGAGCACGGTCGGGTCGAGCTGACGCGTAAACTGCGTCAGCGCGGCGCAGATCCCGAGATGATCGACACAGCCCTCGACCGGTTAACGGAAGAAGGGCTGCTGTCGGAATCCCGTTACCTAGAAAGCTTTGTCTCCTACCGAGCCCGATCCGGTTATGGCCCCGCACGCATTCGTGAGGAACTGAGCCAGCGTGGCCTGCAACGCGCCGACATCGACCTCGCCCTGCGTGAGTGCGGCATCAGTTGGCAATCGCAGTTGGAAGACACCTGGCGTCGCAAATTTTCTGGCCATCTGCCTATCGATGCGAAGGAACGAGCGAAACAGGGCCGCTTTCTGAGTTATCGCGGCTTTTCGATGGAGATGATCAGCCGCTTATTAAGTGGCCGAGATGTGGACGACTAAGTTGACTGTGGCGAGGGAGCTTGTTCCCGCTGGGCTGCGCAGCAGGCCCAAATGTCCCATCACCCTTTCGCCTGACTCACCGACCACAAAAAAGACCCACTATGAAAATAGTGGGTCTTTTTTTTTGCGCTCAAAAAATCAAGCCGTCTGCGGCGACACCCGCTGCTGTGTCTTCCCTTGAGCCTGCGCCCAGTTCGCCGGCAAGTTGATGTAATCCACCAGCTCCCGTAACCGGCCCTGATCCCGCCCATTGAAGTTGAACACCAGTCGTGTCAAATGGCTGAACCGTGGCTCATCATGTTCCTCGCCTGTATAGGCAAGTTGCTGGAACTCTCCACTCAATCGCAGGCTGGCAAATTCACTCTGTAGATGCTTAAGCGCTTGATCACTAAGCGGGTGATTCATGCGTACCACAAACTCACGCTTCAACCAGCGCGTGGAATGGAAATTGGCATAAAACTGGTTGATCTCTTCCACCGCTTCTTCAGCGCTATGCACCAGTCGAACCAACTTGAGGTCGGTAGGCAAGATATAGCGATTGGCTTCCAGTTGGCTGCGGATAAAGTCCAGGGCGCCTTGCCAGAAGCCACCCCCCGGAGCATCCAGTAACACCACAGGCACCAAGGGACTCTTGCCGGTCTGGATCAGCGTCAGCACTTCCAGTGCTTCATCCAGGGTGCCGAAACCGCCTGGGCACAACACCAATGCATCCGCTTCCTTGACGAAAAACAGCTTGCGCGTAAAGAAGAAGTGAAAGGACAGCAGGTTCTCGGTGCCATCAATGGTCGGGTTGGCGTGCTGTTCAAATGGCAGGGTGATATTGAATCCCAGGCTGTGCTCCAGGCCCGCGCCCTCGTGCGCCGCAGCCATGATGCCGCCGCCACCCCCGGTGATCACCATCAAGTCCGAGCGTGCCAGCGCGGCGCCCACTTCACGGGCCAAGGCGTACAAGGGGCTTTCCACCGGTGTACGTGCCGAGCCGAAGACGGTGACCTTGCGCCGCCCCTTGAATTGTTCAAGCACGCGAAAGGCATGGTCCAGTTCTCGGATGGCACGCAGAGTGATCTTGGCATTCCAGCGATCACGGTCTTCCTCGGCCATGCGCAGCACGGTGAGAATCATGTCGCGATACAGGGGAATATTCGGGCTATTGGGGGCGATCAACTGAAGTTGAGTATCGACCTGTTGCGTGAGATCGACGTCTTTTTCTGCAAAATGCTTGAGCAGGCTGTCATTCGGTTCGTAAGGCATTCAGCGTCTCCTTTTTGCAGGGCCCGGGTAGCCGACGAGTGATTCGCCGGAGGCGACGACACTGCATGTGTCGCTGCTTGCCGCAGGGGGCAACCTTCTTTTGCCCTGAAAATATTACAAAACAACCTGAAAAAGGTTGTGAACAAGCGGTTGGGATGACTTGATCATGGGCCGAAAAACCCTTGGCTGGCAACCGCTTATTGGATTTGCCGGGTGCAGTCCAAGACGCTGGTGGGGATTGACGCGCGGGAGGGCGCGCCAGTGGACAGCGGCGCGCCGGGGGCAGGCAGAGGTTACTTTTTCTTCTTCGCAGGCGCCGGGCAATCGGCTTCCACGAACTTTACCGATGCCACAGGACGGTTGGTCTTGTTCTCGGTGATTTCGTAGCGCATGACTGCGCCCTTGGCCATCAGTTCGCGGTAGCCTGGGTTGGTGCACACGCTGCGGCCCAGTTGAAAATACACTGCTTTGGGATTGGCGCGCATCTGTTCGGCGCGGTCGGGCAGCACGCTGAGGTGATCGATCAGTTGCATGCCTTCAACCGTGTAGGCCACTTCCAGGGTTTTTTCGTCGATTTCCCGGGGCAGGTCCTTGTTGCTTTCGGCCGCGACGCTTTGCAGCTTCCTGTTCATTTGCGCCTCCAGCAGCGAGGCCGCCTGGGCGCCCACAGGCAAGACCAGCGCAAGCGCGATGGATGGGGCGACAAGACGCAGCATGGAACGCAGCATGAAATTCTCCTGATTCGGTTACTGGTGCATAGACCAACCACTGCGCCGTGCGTTCAGTGGCGCGCGATTATAGGTGACCCCTTGCCACTACAGCCAGGCGTATCGCTGGTAAACTGCGAGCACTTCAGCCCTCCACGAGTTTTTTCCGTGTCGATTGACCTTTTCCCGCGGCGTACCCGATGAGCCACGCCGTTTCTCGCCTGCGCACCCTGCGCCTGGCGCGCGCTGTCAAGCCGTTCGTCAACCGGGGCTCCCGTGCCGAACGTTGCCCCGGTTGCCGGGTGATCCCCGAGTACTGCCTGTGCGCCTGGCGGCCCAAGGTCCAGGCCAGGTCCGCCATGTGCCTGTTGATGCATGATGTCGAACCGATGAAGCCCAGCAACACGGGTTGGCTGATCGCCGATGTCATCGATGACACCCTGGCGTTCGCGTGGTCGCGCACTGAAGTCGATCCGCAGTTGCTTACCTTGCTCGCTGACCCGCAATGGCAGCCTTATATCGTGTTCCCCGGTGAGTTCGTGGCGCCTGAGCGGGTGGTGGGTGAGGTCATGGTGAACGAGGGCAAACGCCCCTTGTTTATCCTGCTGGACGGCACTTGGAGTGAAGCGCGCAAGATGTTTCGCAAGAGCCCTTACCTGGAGCATTTGCCGGTCCTGAGTCTGGCGCCTGAGCAACTGTCGCGTTACAAGCTGCGCCGGTCCAAGCGCGATGATCATTTCTGCACCGCCGAAGTCGCCGCCTTGTGTCTGGAATTGGCCGCCGACGGTGCCGCCAGCGAAGTACTGGATGCCTACCTCGACGTCTTCAGCACCCATTACCTGGCCGCCAAGTTCCAGATGCCCTTGGATCCGACAGATGTCGTCCATACTCGACTGGCGCCCTATATACCGAGCGTATAGCCAGACGACGTTTGCATGATGGCACTGTAAACCCAGTCGCCGCTAAAATGCCCACCGGGCGTAGTGCTTGACCCCCCAGGCTACGCTGGGCATGCTGGGCGCCGATTGGGGCGCAACCTCGTATTTTCGACGTCGTTCCAGGCGCTTTTGACGTCGAGCTTGCCCTGTGGCGATGGCCGCCTGGTCGTTGCCGTGTGTACTGGCGAACCCTGAACCCATCGGGGCTGCCATAAAAACAGGATCATTTAATCAATGGCCACATACGAAATCCTGATAGCCGATGACCATCCGCTGTTTCGCAGTGCGCTGCATCAGGCGGTGACCCTGGGCCTTGGCTCGGATGTCCGCTTGGTCGAGGTGGCCAGCATTGCCGAGCTGGAGGCCCGCCTCACCGAAAAGTCCGACTGGGACCTGGTGCTGCTCGACCTGAACATGCCCGGTGCTTACGGTTTCTCGGGGCTGGTGTTGTTACGCGGGCAATACCCGCAGATCCCCGTGGTGATGGTCTCGGCCCAGGAAGAAGCCGACGTGGTGGTGCGCTCCAAAGAGTTTGGCGCCAGCGGTTTCATTCCCAAGTCCAGCGCCATGGAAGATATTCAGAGCGCCGTGCGCAAAGTGCTCGATGGCGATGTGTCCTGGCCGCCGCAGGCGTTCGAAGAAATCAACGTGTCCGATGAAGCCAAGGCTGCCCGTGATGGCCTCGCCAGTTTGACACCCCAGCAGTTTCGGGTGCTGACCATGGTCTGCGAAGGGCTGCTGAACAAACAGATTGCCTACGAGTTGAGCGTGTCGGAAGCGACCATCAAAGCTCACGTGACCGCAATCTTCCGCAAGCTGGGCGTGCGTACGCGCACCCAGGCTGCGCTGCTGTTGCAACAACTTGAGTCAATTTCACAGCATTAAGCTGATAGCGATTCACGCTTTTTTGACTTGGCGTGATCTAGTTTCCCCACTTCTTTGGTTCAGTTGCCTACGTCTATGTCGCCTTTCAAGGGTCAAACCGGTATCAAACGTATCTTCAATGCGGGGGGCTATTCCCTGGATGGTCTGCGCGCGGCTTTCACGGGCGAGGCGGCTTTCCGTCAGTTGGTGCTGCTCAATGTCATCCTTATCCCGCTGAGTTTTTTCCTGAACGTCAGCCGGGTCGAGCGGGCTTTGTTGATCGCCGTTTGCCTGTTGGCCTTGATCGTCGAGTTGCTCAACTCGGCGGTGGAGGCGGCGATCGACCGAATCTCTCTGGACCGCCACCCGCTGTCAAAAAATGCCAAGGACATGGGCAGCGCCGCGCAATTCGTCGCGCTGACCATGATCACCCTGGTGTGGGCCGTGATCCTTATCTAAGCCTCAGGCGATACTCGGCAGCACGATCTCGTCGCTGCGCTGAACCCCTGCGGTGAAAGCGCGGCACAACTCCAGAAACTCGCGCATCGCCGAGGTCTGGTACTTCTGTTTATGCCAGATGAAGTAGAACTGCCGCGCCAGGTCCAGGTCTGGGGTTTCCACCGGCACCAGGCTGCCCCGACGAAACGCGTCGCGCAGCGCCAGGCGCGAGATGCAACCAATCCCCAATCCCGACTCCACGGCGCGCTTGATCGCCTCGGTGTGTTCCAGTTCCAGGCGGATATTCAGCGCACTGCGGTGATGGCGCATGGCCTGGTCGAAGGTCAGGCGCGTGCCTGAGCCTTGTTCGCGCAGGATCCACGCCTCATGGGTCAGCTCTTCCATCGTTGCCACGCCACGCTTGGCCAAATGATGCTGGGGCGCGCAAAACACCACCAGTTCATCTTCCACCCAGGTCTGTACCTCGATGTCCGGGTGGCTGCAGTCGCCTTCGATTAGACCCAGGTCAATTTCGTAATGTGCAACCTGGTGCACGATATTGGCAGTGTTCTGCACATGCAGCTTCACTTGGCTTTCGGGGTGCTGCTGCATGAAACTGCCGATCAGCAGGGTGGCCAGGTAATTGCCGATGGTCAGGGTGGCGCCCACCGCCAGGGAGCCGAAGCCGGACTTGCCGTTGAGCAGATCTTCGATCTCCTTGGCCTGGTCCAGCAGCGCCACGGCCTGGGGTAATAGCTGATGTCCGAGGGCGTTGAGGCTCAGACGTTTACCGGCGCGGTCGAACAATTGGCAGCTGGATTGGCGCTCCAGTTCGGTAATCGACGTACTGGCGGCGGATTGAGATAAGGCCAGAAGGCCAGCAGCGCGTGAGACGCTTTCCTGCTGGGCGACGGCGACGAAGACTTGCAGTTGACGGAGAGTAAATCGCATATCGATATAACCGATAACCCTTATCTTAATAATCCAGTTAACAGATATTGTCGTCGCCATTAGAATGTTGTGCAATTGCGCGCTTCATCTCTGGCGCAGACCCATTTCCAGGAGTTCCCCGTACATGAGCAACATGAACCACGAGCGTGTCCTCAGTGTTCATCACTGGAACGACACTCTGTTCAGCTTCAAGTGCACCCGTGATCCGGGCCTGCGCTTCGAGAACGGTCAGTTCGTGATGATCGGCCTGCAACAGCCTAACGGCCGCCCGCTCATGCGCGCTTACTCCATTGCCAGCCCGAACTGGGAAGAGCATCTGGAGTTCTTCAGTATCAAGGTGCCGGATGGCCCGCTGACTTCCCAATTGCAGCATTTGAAGGAAGGCGACGAGATCATCATCAGCAAAAAACCGACAGGCACCCTGGTGCTTGACGATTTGAAGCCGGGCAAACACCTGTACTTGCTCAGCACCGGTACTGGCCTGGCGCCATTTATGAGCGTGATCCAGGATCCCGAGACCTACGAGCGTTTCGAAAAAGTGATCCTGTGCCACGGCGTGCGTTACGTCAACGAAGTCGCCTACCGCGAATTCATCACCGAGCACCTGCCGCAGAACGAATTCTTCGGCGAGGCCCTGCGTGAAAAGTTGATCTACTACCCAACCGTGACCCGCGAGCCGTTCGAAAACGAAGGCCGCCTGACCGACCTGATGCGCAGCGGCAAGCTGTTCAGCGACATCGGCCTGCCACCGATCAACCCCGAGGACGACCGCGCCATGCTGTGCGGCAGCCCAAGCATGTTGGACGAGACCAGCGAAGTGTTGAACAGCTTCGGCCTGAAAGTTTCGCCACGCATGCGTGAGCCGGGTGATTACTTGATAGAGCGCGCGTTCGTCGAGAAATAACTGCGGTAAAAATGTGGGAGGGGGCTTGCTCCCTCCCACATTTGGTTTCCGGTTTATGCAGCTGGAACCACTTCCAGCACACAAATCATTCCAGCCTCAGGATAGTGCCAGCGCACATCCACATCCCAGAACTGCGCCCCGTATTCGCGCTCAGGCCCTGGCGTCTGATAAGCCGGCCGTGGATCCTGGGCCAGACACTGATCGATCAACTCCACCAATGGCTCTCCAAGGCGCTGAGCGTGGCCTTGTGCCTGCTGCAGCGCCTTCTTCAGCCACTGCACGGGAATCAGCTGCGGCGCACCGCTGGCGATGCTGTTGGTGGCCGTGTCGACAATATCGGCATACGGCACATACGGCTTGATATCCAATACCGGTGTGCCATCGAGCAAATCGATCCCGGAAATCCACAGCCGCCCCGGCTCGACCTTGTCCAGCTTGACCACTGACTGACCAATCCCGTTGGGCCGATGAGTCGCACGGGTCGCAAACACACCCATGGACGTGTTGCCGCCCAGGCGTGGCGGGCGCACTTTCAGGCGTGGTTTATCTTCCAGGGCCTGGTGGAACAGGAACAACAGCCACACGTGGCTGACCTGTTCCAGACCCTGTACCGCCTCACCCTGGTCGAACGGCGCCACCAATTCCAGCACGCCACGGGCGGCAGGCGCCAGTTGCGGTTGGCGCGGGATGGCGAACTTCTCCTTGAAGCAGGAGCGTACGAAACCGACGGGCGAGACCTGGTAATTCATGGCTTACGTGCGAACCCGCAGCGTCAGGCCCTTGAGGAAGTTGCGCAGCAACTGGTCGCCACAGGTGCGGTAGTTGGTGTGACCGAACTTGCGAAACAGTGCGCTCAGTTCCGGCTTGGACACCGGGAATTCGGCGGCCTTGAGGATGGCATGCATGTCGTCTTCCTTGAGTTCGAAGGCCACGCGCAGCTTCTTGAGGATAATGTTGTTGGTCACCGGCGTTTCGATCGGCTGCGGTGGACGGCTTTCGTCCTTGCCGCGCTTGAAGATCACCAGGCCGTCGAGAAAGTGGGCCATGACTTCGTCCGGGCAGAACACGAAGCCTTCTTCCTCGTCTTTCTTGAGGTAGGTCAGCAGGTCGTCCTTGGTCACGTCCATGCCGCCGAGCTTGATGATCTCGACCATCTTGTTGTCGCTGATGTCGAGCATGTAGCGCACGCTGCGCAGTACGTCATTGTGAATCATGGTGGGCAATCCTGGTATTCAACGGAGGACACCGCCCTAGCAGGCGGTGTCGAGAAAAGGGAACGGCTTAGAACTTCTCTTTGCCGGACAGGTAACGCCATTGACCGACCGGCACCTTGCCGATGGACACGCCGCCGATGCGGATGCGACGAATAGCCACGACCTTCAGGCCAACGGCTTCGCAGAACAACGCGATCACGCCGGGCTGCGGGTTTTTCATCGCAAAACGCAGGCGGTTTTCGTTCTGCCAGCTGGCTTTGACCGCCGGCAACTCTTTGCCTTTGTAGGTCAGGCCGTGGTTCAGGCGGTTAAGACCGTGGGCAACCATGTCGCCCTCGACCTCCACCACGTATTCCTGCTCGATCTTGGCGGCATCGGCGGTCAACTTGCGCAGAATCTTCCAGTCCTGGGTAAACACCAGCAGGCCGCTGGCCTTGGCCTGCAGGTCGGCGCTGGCGGTCAGGCGCAGGAAGTGGCCCTTGAGCGGGCGCTTGCTGAAGCGGTGCTCTTCGGACAGCGTTTCGGCGCTGATCGAGGCCATGGCCGTCTCGGCATCCACACCCGCCGGGGCGTGCAGCAGGATAGTCACCGGCTCCGGCACGGTGGCCTTGGCCTCAGGGTCGAGTTCGACCTTCTGGGTGGTGACCTTGAACTGCGGCTCGTCGATCACTTCACCGTCCACCGAAACCCAGCCGCCTTCGATAAACAGCTCAGCCTCCCGACGGGAGCAACCGACCAGTTCGATAAGGCGTTTGGAGAGGCGTATGGGGTCAGTCATGACAAGGGCCGTAACAAAAGGGGGTGACTATTGTACCTGCCTGGCGCCGGTTAATCCCGGCCCCATTTCAGCCTGCTGTATTTTCGGGGGAGCCGGTTTGTGGGGACCTCAGCCGCTGCGTAGGTGTTGCTGCTGGCGCAAACGCAGATGCAGCAACGGATAGGGCTGGCCCAGACCGTCATGCTCGGTGCGTCCGATCACCTCGAAGCCCTGTTTGAAATAGAACCCCAGCGCCCGCGGATTTTGTTCGTTCACATCCAGTTCATCGGCATTCATATGCTCGATGGCATAGCGCAGCAATTGTCGCCCCAGGCCCTGGCCTCGGTGCTGAGGGTCGATAAACAGCATCTCCACCTTGCCTGCCGCCACCCCGGCAAACCCTGTGATTCGCTGGCGCGAGTCCTTGGTGCAGATGAGCATCACCGAATCCAGGTAGCGGGTCAGCACCAGGTTTTTCAGGCGCACGATGTAGCTTTCCGGCAGAAAGTCATGGGTGGCGCGCACCGAGGCCTCCCAGATCCGCGCCAACTCGGCGTAGTCGCTGGTTTTAGGTGTATGGATAACCGAATGCTGACGCATGCCCGCGGCCCCTTACTGTAGACGGTGCTGATGGGCGAAACGATAGACCTAAAAAAGCCCCGCATCTTGTCTGGAAGCAGGGCTTTTTCATTTCTTTACTGCATCAGGCGCGTTTTTCAGCCCACAGGTCATATTCGTCGGCGTCGGTCACGGTGCACCACACCTTGTCGCCCGGCTTCAAACCGCTGGCGTCGTCGATAAACACGTTACCGTCAATTTCCGGTGCGTCGAAGAAGCAACGGCCCACCGCGCCTTGCTCGTCGACCTCGTCGATCAGCACTTCGATTTCCTTGCCGATGCGCAGTTGCAGGCGCGCCGAGCTGATGGCCTGTTGGTGCGCCATGAAGCGTTCCCAACGGTCTTGCTTGACGTCGTCCGGCACCACGGGCAGGTCCAGCAGGTTGGCGGGGGCGCCTTCCACTGGCGAGTATTGGAAGCAGCCGACGCGGTCCAGTTGGGCCTCGGTCAGCCAGTCCAGCAGGTACTGGAAGTCTTCTTCGGTTTCGCCAGGAAAGCCGACAATGAAGGTGGAACGAATAATCAGGTCAGGGCAGATCTCGCGCCAGTTCTTGATGCGCGCCAGGGTCTTGTCTTCGAAGGCCGGACGTTTCATGGCCTTGAGCACTTTCGGGCTGGCGTGCTGGAACGGGATGTCCAGGTACGGCAGGATCTTGCCGGCGGCCATCAGCGGGATCAGCTCGTCAACGTGCGGGTACGGGTAGACGTAGTGCAGGCGCACCCACACGCCCAGGCTGCTGAGGGCTTCGCAGAGTTCGGTCATGCGGGTTTTTACCGGCGCGCCGTTCCAGAAACCGGTGCGGTACTTCACGTCGACACCGTAGGCGCTGGTGTCCTGGGAAATCACCAACAGCTCTTTGACGCCGGATTTGACCAGGCGCTGGGCCTCGTCCAGCACATCGCCCACCGGGCGGCTGACCAGCTTGCCGCGCATCGACGGGATGATGCAGAAGCTGCAGCTGTGGTTGCAGCCTTCGGAAATCTTCAGGTAGGCGTAGTGGCGTGGGGTCAGCTTGATGCCTTGCGGCGGCACCAGGTCGATCAGCGGGTTGTGGTCCTGACGCGGTGGCACCACGTCGTGCACGGCATTGACCACCTGCTCGTATTGCTGCGGACCGGTCACGGCCAGCACGCTTGGGTGCACATTGCGGATATTGCCTTCTTCCACGCCCATGCAGCCGGTCACGATGACCTTGCCGTTTTCCTTGATCGCTTCGCCGATCACTTCCAGGGACTCTGCCTTGGCCGAGTCGATAAAGCCGCAGGTGTTGACCACCACCACATCGGCGTCCTGATAAGTGGACACGACGTCATAGCCTTCCATACGCAGTTGCGTGAGGATGCGCTCGGAGTCGACGAGCGCCTTAGGGCAACCCAGGGAAACAAAGCCAACCTTGGGGTTGGCTTTTGCGATGGTGGTGGACATGTCTAACCTCGGTATTGAATGACGCCGCCGGTCGTGCACGACGAGGCAACGGACGGGCACTTGGAATGTGCCTCTGATCAAAAAGTGCGCAATTCTAGCGACGGGCAACGCACTTGACCAGCTTTATGCAGGGAAATGCGACGAGTGCTGCGCTATGCTTCGCGCCGTTGGCACGGGTAAAACCCTTGGGTCAATAAAACGTCTGTTACGAGAAGTAAAACAGCGCATGCTAGGGTCAGCTTAGATGTGTTGTTTATAAAGACCTCAGGTCAAAGGGCAGGAGTGGTTGATGGGTCAGGCAAGTAGTCAGGCAGCGGGTGCCGAGCATTCAAACGCCAAGCCGATTGGCATGCTGGTGGCAGCGGTCGGGGTGGTTTACGGCGATATCGGCACCAGTCCGCTCTACACCCTTAAAGAGGTGTTCACCGGTGGTTATGGGGTTCAGGTCAATCATGACGGCGTGCTGGGAATTCTGGCGTTGATCTTCTGGTCGCTGATCTGGGTGGTGTCGATCAAGTACATGCTGTTCGTGCTGCGTGCCGACAACCAGGGCGAGGGCGGCATCATGGCCCTGACGGCGCTGGCGCGACGGGCGGCGGGGGAGCGCAAGAAGTTGCGCAGTTTCCTCGTGGTGTGTGGTCTGTGCGGTGCGGCGCTGTTCTACGGCGACAGCATGATCACCCCGGCGATTTCCGTTTTGTCGGCCGTGGAAGGCCTGGAGTTGGCGTTCGACGGTCTGGAAAAATGGGTCGTGCCGATTGCGCTGGTGGTGCTGGTGGCGCTGTTTCTGATCCAGAAACACGGCACCGACCGCATCGGCAAATTATTCGGACCGGTGATGGTGACCTGGTTCCTGGTGCTGGGCGGCCTGGGCATCTATGGCATCAGCCAGCATCCGGAAGTGCTCAAGGCATTGAACCCGATCTGGGCCGTACGCTTCTTCGAGGCTCACCCAGGCATTGGCGTGGCTATCCTGGGCGCCGTGGTGCTGGCACTGACCGGTGCCGAAGCGCTGTATGCCGATATGGGCCATTTCGGCCGCAAGCCTATCGCCCGTGCCTGGTTCATCCTGGTGTTGCCGGCGCTGGTGCTCAACTATTTCGGCCAGGGCGCCTTGTTGCTCGGCGATCCGGAAGCCGCGCGCAACCCGTTCTACCTGTTGGCGCCGAGCTGGGCGTTGATCCCGCTGGTGGGGTTGTCGACCCTGGCCACGGTGATTGCATCCCAGGCGGTAATTTCCGGGGCGTTCTCGTTGACGCGCCAGGCGATCCAGTTGGGTTACATCCCGCGCATGCATATTCAGCACACCTCCAGCGCCGAACAGGGCCAGATCTATATCGGCGCGGTTAACTGGTCGCTGATGGTCGGTGTGATCCTGCTGGTGCTGGGTTTCGAGTCCTCCAACGCCCTGGCCTCGGCCTACGGCGTGGCGGTGACCGGCACCATGCTGATGACCACCATCCTCGTCTCGGCGGTGATGCTGCTGCTGTGGAAATGGCCACCGGTGCTGGCTGTGCCGGTATTGCTCTGCTGCCTGTTGGTCGATGGACTGTATTTTGCGGCCAACGTACCGAAAATCATCCAGGGCGGCGCCTTCCCGGTTATCGCGGGGATCGTGCTGTTCGTGTTGATGACGACCTGGAAGCGCGGCAAGCAATTGCTGGTGGAGCGTCTCGACGAAGGCGGCCTGCCGCTGCCGATCTTCATCAGCAGTATCCGCGTGCAGCCGCCCCATCGGGTGCAGGGTACGGCGGTGTTCCTCACCGCGCGGCCCGACGCCGTGCCCCATGCGCTGTTACACAACTTGCTGCATAACCAGGTACTGCATGAGCAAGTGGTGCTGTTGACGGTGGTGTACGAAGACATCCCGCGCGTGCCGGCCTCACGGCGGTTCGAGGTGGATGCCTACGGTGAAGGCTTCTTCCGCGTGATTCTGCATTTTGGTTTCACCGACGAACCGGACGTGCCCGAAGCGCTGAAGCTGTGCCATCTGGACGATCTGGATTTCAGCCCGATGCGCACCACCTACTTCCTCAGCCGCGAAACGGTGATTGCCTCGAAACTCGAAGGCATGGCGCGCTGGCGCGAAGGCTTGTTCGCGTTCATGTTGAAGAACGCCAACGGCAACCTGCGCTTTTTCAAACTCCCGGTAAACCGGGTGATCGAGCTGGGCACCCAGGTCGAAATGTAAACTGGCTTTACACGGGGGCCGGCAATCGGCTCCCGTTTTGTCTTCTGAACCCTGTGCAATCGAACGTTGTCGACTAGGCTCTACTCACCGTTAGAGAGTCTTGAAGCTCGCCCACAGAACCCGGAAGAGGTGCGCCATGAGTCAGCTGCTCGAACCCTATACCCTGCGTCAATTGACCCTGCTCAACCGCATTGCGGTCTCGCCGATGTGCCAATACTCCAGCGACGATGGCCTGGCCAATGACTGGCACCTGGTGCACCTCGGCAGCCGTGCCGTCGGTGGCGCCGGGCTGATTTTCACCGAAGCCACCGCCGTGGCCGCCGAAGGCCGTATCACCGCCCAGGACCTGGGCCTGTGGAACGACCAGCAGATCGAACCGTTGCAACGCATCACGCGTTTTATCGCCGCCCAGGGCGCGGTGGCGGGTATTCAACTGGCCCATGCCGGGCGCAAGGCCAGTACCCATCGGCCGTGGATCGGCAAGCATGGCAGCGTCAAGCCTGAGGACGGCGGCTGGGTGCCGGTAGGCCCATCGCCGATTGCCTTCGACCCGCAACACACCCCACCCAAACCGCTGGATGAAGGGCAGATCCGGCAAGTGATCGCCGACTTTGTCGCCGCCGCCAAGCGTGCATTGACGGCGGGTTTCGAGGTGGTGGAGATCCACGCGGCGCACGGTTACCTGTTGCACCAATTTCTGTCGCCCCTCAGTAACCAGCGTCAGGACCGGTACGGCGGCTCCTTCGAGAACCGCATCCGCCTGGTGCTTGAAGTGACCCAGGCCGTGCGCGACGTCTGGCCCCAGGAGTTGCCGCTGTTCGTGCGGGTGTCAGCCACCGACTGGGTGGAAGATGGCTGGAACCCCGATGAAACCGTGGAGCTCGCGCGCCGCCTCAAAGACCTGGGGGTGGACTTGATCGACGTGTCCTCCGGTGGCACCGCCGCCAATGCCGAGATCCCCACCGGCCCTGGCTACCAGACGCGCTTCGCCGAGCGTGTGCGCAAGGAGTCGGGCATCGCCACCGGCACCGTCGGCATGATCACCGAACCGGCCCAGGCCGAGCACATCCTGCGCACTTGCCAGGCCGATATCATCTTCCTGGCGCGCGAACTGCTGCGCGATCCTTACTGGCCGTTGCATGCCGACGATGATCTGGGCGGGCGCAAGGCGATCTGGCCGGCGCAGTATCAGCGAGCGACCCATCGGGACCAGCCGATTCATGAGTCTGACTTGAGGGATTGACCCTTCAGCGGTTGCGTCGAAACCCACCCTGGCCCGGTGGGTTTTTTTATGTGCGCGAGTAGGATTGGGTTGTAGGTATTTGTTACCGAAGTAATTTTTTAAGTGAATACTCTAAAAAAATCCCACACGTAACGAGATTGTTTCTACGCTTAAGGTAAGTCTGATTTCTGGCCCAGGGAGTCAGTCGGTTTGCTCGTGGCGACCTTGCGTTTCACGGGAGGCGGGTAATGGGTACCGGGAGTATTTGATCGATATCAGGAGAAGCAGTCCATGGCCAAGTCCTATGGTGTAGCGGGTGTGGTGGTGTCTTTTCTGGGCCGCAGGCTGCCCTTGCGCGGCCGCAGGTTGAGTTCGGACGAAGCCGAATTGCTGGCGCAGTACCGCACCCTGACCGAAAACGATCAGGTGGCGATGCGTTACCTGATTGGGGCGATGAAGAGTGTGTCGCGGTTTTGACGGCGCAGCTCACCTCATGAAGGGGTTTGAGTCATCAGGAAAATCCGGATCGTCCGAAAAGTCTGGCTCGTCGAAGAAATCAAATTCGTCAAAGGCGGATAACAGATCGTCTTCCATGGCGGCGCGTTCTGCCTTGAGCCAGCGTTTCAGCCCTTTCGGACTGTCTATCTCAACCAGCACCTGTTCCAGGTCGCGCAGTTGATACTCAAGCTCCTTGAGCGCCAGGTTTACCTGCGATGCGCTGTTCGCCACTGTCACCGGGGTAAAAGGATCGAGATCGAATAGCCGGGCAAAATCAAAGGCGACTGCGCTGACTTCAACGACCAGCCCGTCGTATTGCTCGCTGAGCACTCGGTTGTAGTGCTTCAGTCGTTCATCCGACATTGTTTGCAGGGCTACCGGGTCAAGGTGTTCGGCCTCCAGCTGCAGTTCCAGCAGTTCCAGCAGGTTGCGCTCGGCGTAGGCTTTATTGGCGCGCTGCATCAATGTCGTCTTGCGTTGACGTTCGGCCTCGTCGGTCTCGCGGTCGGGATGCAGTGCGCTGGCAAGTTTGCGATAGACCGCGCGCAATGACTGGCTGGCTTGGTGTGCCTGCTCCTGATCTTTCTTTTCGCGGGCCGTGGCGTCTCGTTCCGGCTGCCCGGACTGTGTTTTGTTCTGCTCCTCCAGGCGTTCCTGCAGGTGCAATGCCAGTTCCTCGGGCGAACCGAAATCGAAGTCATCGCCGAGCTTAATGTCATAGGCCTGCTCCATGGCCTCCTTTAAGATCAGGTTTTCCCGGCGCTCATCGTCATCGAAGTCTGCGCCACTGTGTTTGTTGTAGAGCGCTTTCATCTGCTCGCGATTGGTGTCATCCATCAACGAGGTCGCCAACTCACAGATAACGGTCTGCAAGGTCTGGCGATCGACTTTTGCCAGTTTGAGCCGATCACCGGCGTGGTCCAGTGCGTTCAATAGCGAAAGCTGACGCTCGGCATACTGAACGTGCAAGGGCTTGAACTCTGCATGCCAGCGTTGTTGGTACCTGGGCATGGCCGTATCCCAGGCCAGCAGCGTTTGGCGTTGCTTGTCGATTTTTTTCAACAGGCTATTGAATTTGCGTTGGGCAGAAGACAGTTTCGGCTTGTTTTTCGCCGAGATAGTGAGCTGCGAAGTGTTCGATTTAGTAGGCATCATCTCGCCACTCATTTAATTTCAATGGGTTGAAAAGGCTACCATCCCTTAAGTCTGCGTCTATACACCGATGGATGAAATGAACCCATAGCGAGTCAGATCGCTCCCAAACGAGGGAGCGACCTGACGGATGCGCATCAGCTGTACTTGCGCAGCGCCGGTGCCGGCGGGAAGTACTGATACAGCCAGGTTTCACTGAGGGTGCGGTCCTGGGTGCGGATGAACAGGCGCAGTTCCACCGGTTCGACGCTGTCGCTGGTCGGGTACCAATCGAACAGGATGCGGTAGCCCTTGATGTTGTCCAGCACCAGCACGCTGAAGTCTTTCACTTCACCGTGGGAACAGGTCACCACCGGCTCGATCCCGGTGCCGGCGGGCAGGCGATCCAGGCCACCGCCTTTGAAGTCCACGGCGAAACGGCGCGCCCACACGTCCGGGTAATGCTCGCCCGGCGCCCAGCCTTCGGTGAAGCCGCCCATGCCTGAGCGGGTCGCGTCGACTTGCGCCAACGGTGTGCTCACCGGCGGCAAGGCGCTCCAGTACAGCTTGTAGCCGTAGTTGAGCGAGTCGCCGGCCGCCACCGGTTTTTTCGGGGTCCAGAAGGCCACGATATTGTCCAGGGTTTCGCCCGTTGTCGGAATTTCCAGCAGGTCGATCGAGCCTTCGCCCCAGGCGGTGGTCGGTTCCACCCACAGGCTTGGGCGCTTGCTGTACCAGTCGACGGTGTCCTGGTAGCTGGCGAACTCGTGGTCGGTTTGCACCAGGCCGAAGCCTTTCGGGTCGGTGTCGGCGAAGGCGTTGAATTGCAACTTGGCCGGGTTGTTCAGCGGGCGGCAGATCCACTCGCCATTACCGCGCCACATCGCCAGGCGGTCCGAGTCATGAATTTGCGGGTGGATGGTGTCGCACATCCGACGCTCATGGGTGCCGCAGCTGAACATGCTGGTCATCGCTGCGATGCCCAGTTGTTCGATGCTGGTACGCGCATTGATATGCGCGTCGATGGCCATCACCACCTGGTTGGCCTGGCAGTCGATATCGAAGCGATAGGCGCCGGTGGCGCTCGGCGAATCGAGCAGGGCATAGACCACAAAACGCGTGGCGTCCTTGTCCGGGGTTTCGAACCAGAATTGCGTGAAATCGGGGAACTCTTCGCGTTTTTTCGCGTAGGTATCGATGGCCAGACCCCGTGCCGACAGGCCGTATTGGCCGGTGGAGTCCACCGCGCGGAAGTAGCTGGCGCCGAGGAATGACAACACGTCGTGACGGTCCAGTTCCGGTGCCTTGAACAGCTTGAAGCCGGAGAAACCCAAGTCGCCGGTCAGCTGTTTGGTGTCGACGGTGGTTTTTTCATAGTTGAACAGCGAAGGGCGAAAATGCACCTCACGCGCTTCGCGGGTCTTGGGATCGACGCTGTGCATGCGCACCGGCGTCTTGAAGCCCATGCCGACGTGGAAGAATTGCACGTCCAATTGGCCGTTCAGTTCTTTCCACAGCGAATGCTTGCCGTCGTAGCCGATGGCGTTGAAATTTTGCGGGGTCATGGTCGCCAGGGTCGGCGGCAGCACCTGTTTGGTGTCTTTGTACGCGGTCCCGGCGAGCTGCTTGGCCTGGGCCTTCAGCGTGTCGAAGTCGAATGCCACGGCCTTGCCGTCGGCGGCGCGGTTACCCGCCCAAGCCTGCGCGGCCAGCAGGCCGCTGGCCGATAAACCGGTGTAAGCCGCAATGGCCATGGACGCTTTGAGCAAATTCCTGCGGTGCATAGAGACAACCTGTCGTGAGCAAATCCCGCGCCGTTCCTGGCACGTGCTGGATCAGAAATTACGGTTCGGACATGCCTTCGGCCAAACGCAACGGACATTAAACAGACGCCGGATAGCTTAAGCGGTTCGATGGGGAAGGAAAATTGATTGATGGCGGGGTGATGGCAGCGCATATGAAACAAGACGTTTCCGAGCCGGTGAGTGGAACACCCTACTCAGAAATTGTGACGATCAAAATGGGGGAGGGACTTGCTCCCTCCCCCAGTGGGTTCAGTGCTTGAACATCACGTGGCGAACGGTGGTGTAGTCCTCCAGCCCATACATGGACATGTCCTTGCCATACCCCGACAGTTTCTGACCGCCATGGGGCATTTCGCTGACAAGCATGAAGTGGGTATTCACCCAGGTGCAGCCGTACTGCAAACGTGCGGCCAGGCGATGAGCGCGGCCGACATCGGCGGTCCATACCGACGACGCCAGGCCGTAGTCCGAATCGTTGGCCCAGCCCAGCACTTGGGCTTCATCGGTGAACCGGGTCACCGACACCACCGGCCCGAACACTTCGCGGCGTACGATCTCGTCGTCCTGCTGCGCATCGGCCAATACCGTCGGCTCAAAGAAGAACCCATTGCCTTCCACAACCTTGCCACCGGTGACCAGGCGGATATGTGGCTGCGCCACGGCCCGTTCGACAAACCCGACCACACGGTCACGGTGTTGCGCAGTGATCAGCGGGCCCATTTCGGTGGCCGGATCATCCTGCAAACCGTACTTGATGCTCGCCACCGCGGCACCGAGCTTCTCGACAAAGGCATCGTAGATAGACGCCTGGGCATAAATGCGGCAGGCGGCGGTGCAGTCCTGGCCGGCGTTGTAGAAACCGAAGGTGCGGATGCCTTCCACGGCGGCGTCGATGTCCGCGTCATCGAAGATGATCACCGGGGCCTTTCCACCCAGCTCCATGTGCATGCGCTTCACGCTGTCGGCGGTGCTGGAAATGATATTCGCGCCGGTGGCGATGGAGCCGGTCAGCGACACCATGCGCACTTTAGGGTGAGTTACCAGCGGGCTGCCCACGCTCGGGCCGCGGCCGAAGACCAGGTTAAGTACGCCGGCCGGGAAAATCTGCGACGCCAGTTCGACCATGCGCAGCGCCGTCAACGGGGTTTGTTCCGACGGCTTGAGCACCACGGTATTACCAGCCGCCAGCGCCGGGGCGATTTTCCAGGCGACCATCATCAGCGGGTAGTTCCACGGTGCGATAGAGGCGATCACCCCCACCGGGTCACGACGGATCATCGACGTATGGCCCGGCAGGTATTCACCGCCCGCTGAGCCGCTCATGCAGCGGCTGGCGCCGGCAAAAAAGCGGAACACATCGGCAATCGCCGGGATTTCGTCGTTCAAGGCGGCGCTGTAGGGCTTGCCGCAATTGTCCGACTCCAGCTTGGCCAGCTCGGCACCGTGGGCTTCGATTGCGTCCGCCAGTTTAAGCAGCAGCAATGAACGGTCCTTCGGCGCGGTTTGCGACCAGCTTTCAAAGGCCGCATCGGCGGCACGCACGGCGGCGTCGACCTGGGCTTCGCTGGCTTCATGGATTTCCACCAGCACGCGGCCCAATGACGGGTTGAAGATGGCCTGGGCCGGGCCTTCGCCTTGTACCAGTTGGCCGTTGATCAGCAGTTTGGTTTGCATGGTTCAGTCCTCCAAAAAACGAGTGTTATTCCACATTTGAACCGCATTCTTTCAGTGGCCAAGTTATTTACCGCCACTACCGGCCACGCTTTCCCCGCCACGCGTCAGGTAATAGGCCCCCAGAATCGGGACCATCGTTACCAGCATCACCAGCATCGCCACCACGTTGGTCACCGGTACATCCCGTGGGCGGCTGAGCTGGTTGAGCAGCCATAGCGGCAACGTGCGCTCGTGGCCGGCGGTGAAGGTGGTGACGATGATTTCGTCGAACGACAGTGCAAAGGCGAGCATGCCGCCGGCCAGCAGCGCCGAGCCCAGGTTGGGCATGATGATGTAGCGAAACGTCTGCCAGCCGTCGGCACCCAGGTCCATCGAGGCTTCGATCAGGCTGTGGGAGGTGCGGCGCAAACGCGCGATGACGTTGTTGTAGACGATCACCACGCAGAACGTTGCGTGGCCGACGATGATGGTGAACATCCCAGGTTCGATGCCCAGCGTCTTGAAGGTCGCCAGCAAGGCGATGCCGGTGATGATCCCCGGCAACGCAATCGGCAGGATCAGCATCAGCGACACGCCTTGCTTGCCGAAGAACTCGCGGCGATACAGCGCCGCCGAGGCCAGCGTGCCGAGCACCATGGCAATCAGCGTGGCAATGGCGGCGATCTGCAGCGACAGCTTGATCGCTTCCAGCACGTCAGGCCGGGCGAAGGCCACACTGAACCACTTCAGGGTCAAGCCCTGGGGCGGAAAGCTGAACGCCGCTTCTTCGGTGTTGAAGGCGTAGAGGAAGATGATCAGGATCGGGAAGTGCAGAAACACCAGGCCGCCCCAGGCGGCGATCCTCAAGCCTAATGTTGATTTCTCAGAGTGCATCGAAGGCCCCCAGGCGTTTGACGATGGACAGGTACACCGCGATCAGCACGATGGGCACCAGGGTGAACGCCGCGGCCATGGGCATATTGCCGATGGCGCCTTGCTGGGCGTAGACCATGCCGCCGACAAAATAGCCCGGCGGGCCTACCAGTTGCGGCACGATGAAGTCGCCGAGGGTCAGCGAGAAAGTGAAGATGGAACCTGCGGCAATCCCCGGCACCGACAGCGGCAGAATCACCTGCATGAAGGTCTGGCGTGGCTTGGCACCCAAGTCAGCGGACGCCTGCAGCAGCGACGGCGGCAGACGCTCCAGCGATGCCTGGATCGGCAGGATCATGAACGGCAGCCAGATATAGACGAACACCATGAAGCGCCCCAGGTGCGAGGTGCTCAAGGTGCTGCCGCCCACGCCGGGAATGCCCAGCACAAACTGCAGCACCGGCTCCAGGCCCAGGTGTTGCACGAACCATTGCGCCACGCCGCCCTTGGCCAACAACAAGGTCCAGGCATATGCCTTGACGATGTAGCTGGCCCACATCGGCATCATCACGGCGATATAGAAAAACGCCTTGGTCTTGCCCGTGGTGTAGCGCGCCATGTAGTAGGCGATGGGGAAGGCCACGATGGCACTGGCGATCGACACCACGATCGCCATGCTCAAGGTGCGCAGGATGATGTCGAAGTTCGACGGCTGGAATAGCGCGGCGAAGTTGGCCAGGGTCAGGTCCGGTGTGACCGCCATGGTGAAGTCGTCGAACGTGTAGAAGCCTTGCCACAACAGGGTCAGCAACGAACCCAGATAGATCGCGCCGAACCAGATCAACGGCGGTATCAGCAACATCGCCAGGTAGAGGTTGGGCTTGCGGTAGAGCAGGTTGGAAAGCCTGCGCATCGCCGGTTGTCGAGAAACGGCCAGGCTCATGTCACACCTCGCCTGCGCTGTCGGCCAGCGGGGTCATGGCTTCCCGTGCCCAGCGGGCGGTGATGGCCTGGCCGACCTGATAGCCGCTGCTGGTGTCCAGCCATTGGTTGTTGGCCTGGCTGATGTTCAGGGCCTGGCCGTTTTCCAGGGTCAGTTCGTAGCGTGTGGCGCTGCCCTGGTATTGGATATCGTGCAGCAAACCGCTGACTTCCACCTCGCCGGTCCCCAGCGGGCCGTCGGCAAACCGCACGTGTTCCGGGCGGATCGAGAATGCTTGCGCACTGCCGCTCAGACGCTGGGCCAGTTCGCCGCGGATCACATTGGAGGTGCCGACGAACTCGGCCACGAACGCAGTCGCCGGTTTCATGTACAGGTTGCGCGGGGTGTCGACCTGTTCGATGCGGCCCTTGTTGAACACCGCCACGCGGTCGGACATCGACAGCGCTTCGGTCTGGTCGTGGGTCACGAAAATAAAGGTGATACCGAGCTGGCGTTGCAGCTTTTTCAGCTCGCTTTGCATTTGTTCACGCAGCTTGAGGTCGAGGGCGCCCAATGGTTCGTCGAGCAGCAATACGCGGGGGCGATTGACCAGGGCGCGCGCCAGGGCCACCCGTTGGCGTTGGCCGCCGGAGAGCTGTACCGGCTTGCGCTCGCCGTAGCCGCCGAGGGCGACCATGGCCAGGGTTTCTTCGGCACGCTTCAGGCGCTCGGCCTTGGCCACCCCCTTGACCTTGAGACCATAGGCAACGTTGTCGCGCACGTTCATGTGAGGGAACAGCGCGTAATCCTGGAAGACGGTGTTGACGTCGCGCTGATAGGGCGGCAAGCCGGCCGCTTCCTCGCCATGAATACGGATCGAGCCTGCGCTCGGCTGCTCGAAGCCTGCAATCAGGCGCAGGCAAGTGGTCTTGCCCGAGCCCGACGGGCCGAGCATGGAAAAGAACTCGCCGTCCTGAATATCGATGGAAACCCGGTCAACCGCCTTTACTTCGCCGAACTGACGGGAGACATGGGTGAATTGGACTGCAAGCGTCATGGTGCGGTGCTCCGAAAAGGCGCGGACCGTCGCAGCGGCCCGGCCTGGACTTCTGAAAAAAAACGACAGATCTGTGAGTGCGGTCGGTGTGGGAAGGAGCAAGCCCCTCCCACAGGGGACCTGTGTTGTCTGAAGAGCCTCAGCGCCCACCCATGATCGCAATGTAATCCTGGGTCCAGCGGCTGTACGGCACGAACTTGCCGCCTTCGGCCTGCGGGGTTTTCCAGAAGGCGATCTTGTCGAACTGGTCGAAGCCGTTGGTCTTGCAGCCTTCGGCGCCGAGCAGTTCGCTCGCTTTACACGCCGCAGGCACCGCCGGCAGCGAGCCGAACCAGGCGGCCACATCGCCCTGGACCTTGGGTTGCAGCGACCAGTCCATCCACTTGTAGGCGCAGTTCGGATGTTTGGCCTCGCTGTGCAACATGGTGGTGTCGGCCCAGCCGGTGGCGCCTTCTTTCGGGATGGTCGACGCAATCGGCTGCTTCTCGTTTTGCAGGCCGTTGACCTGATAAGGCCAAGCGCTGGAGGCCACCACGCCTTCGTTCTTGAAGTCACTCATTTGTACGGTGGTGTCGTGCCAGTAGCGGTGAATCAGCGGTTGCTGGGCGCGCAACACGTCGAGCACCGCCTTGTACTGGGTTTCGGTCAGCTCATACGGGCTCTGGATACCCAGCTCCGGTTGGGTGCTCTTGAGGTACAACGCCGCATCGGCCATGTAGATCGGGCCGTCATAGGCCTGCACGCGACCTTTGTTCGGCTTGCCGTCCGGCAGGTTCTGCGCCTTGAACAGCACATCCCAACTGGTGGGCGCCGACTTGAACACGTTGGTGTTGTACATCAAGACGTTCGGGCCCCACTGGTACGGGGTACCGTAGGTTTGCTGGCCGACCACGTACCACGGCGCATCCTTGAGGCGCGGGTCGATGTTTTTCCAATTGGCGAGCAACGCGGTATTGATCGGCTGCACCCGTTTACCGGCGATCAAGCGCAGCGAAGCATCGCCCGACGCGGTGACCAGGTCGTAACCGCCCTTGGCCATCAGGCTGACCATTTCGTCAGACGTCGCAGCGGTTTTCACATTGACCTTGCAGCCGGTTTCCTTCTCGAAGCCGGTGACCCAATCGTAGGCCTTGTCGCTTTCGCCGCGTTCGATATAACCGGGCCAGGCGACGATATCCAACTGGCCTTCACCGGCGCCAACCGCCTTGAGCGGTTCGGCGGCCTGAATACTGACGCTGGCCAGCAGCGCGGTGGTCAAGGCGCTGAGCAATGCTGTCTTGTGCGCGGACATGGGGTTCCCTCTTCTTTAATTATGGTCGGGGCAGTGGGTGAAGCCGTGACGCATGAGCTTAGTTGTTGTTTTAAAGATGCTGGCCGTGGCGGGCCATGATGTGGCGTACCACGCTGTAGTCCTGTAGCGAATCGCTCGAAAGATCTTTCCCATACCCCGAGCGCTTCAAGCCGCCGTGGGGCATCTCGCTGACCAGCATGAAATGACTGTTGATCCAGGTGCAGCCGTATTGCAGGCGCGCCGCCACCTGCATGGCCTTGTCCAGGTTCTGCGTCCACACCGACGAGGCCAGGCCGTATTCGGAGTCGTTGGCCCAGTCCACCGCCTGTTCCAGCTCGTCGAAGCGCGTCACCGTCACCACCGGGCCGAACACCTCGCGCTGCACGATTTCATCGTTCTGTTTACAGCCGGCCAGCAGCGTCGGCTGGTAATAGAAACCGGCGCCGGAATGCACGGCGGCTCCGGTGATTCGTTCGATATGCGGCTGGCCGAGGGCGCGTTCGACAAAGCTGGCCACGCGGTCGCGCTGGCGCGTACTGATCAGCGGGCCGAGTTCGTTATCGGCATCACGCTTGCCGGCAAAACGCAGGCTGCCGACCGCCGCGCCCAGCTCGGCGACCAATCTGTCGTGGATACCGGCCTGGGCGTAGATACGGCACGCGGCGGTGCAATCCTGGCCGGCGTTGTAGTAACCGTAGGCACGCACGCCCTCGACCACCGCCTGCAGGTCGGCGTCGTTGCACACGATCACCGGCGCTTTGCCGCCCAGTTCCAGGTGCGTGCGTTTGAGGGTCTTGGCGGCGGCCTGGAGGATTTTCTGTCCGGTGACGATATCGCCGGTCAGCGAGACCATGCGCACTTTCGGGTGGCTGACCAGATGGCTGCCGACCCCGTCGCCACCGCCGCACAGGATGTTGATTACTCCACGCGGTAACAAATCCTTCAGCACGGGCGCCAAGGCGAGAATCGACAGCGGTGTGTGTTCCGATGGTTTAAACACCAACGTATTGCCGGCCGCCAGCGCCGGGGCGATCTTCCAGGCGGCCATCATCAGCGGGTAATTCCACGGGGCGATGGACGCTACCACGCCAATCGGGTCGCGACGCACCATGCTGGTGTAGCCCGGCAGGTATTCGCCGCTGAGCTGGCCGGTCTGGCAGCGCACGGCACCGGCGAAGAAGCGGAACACATCGACGGTGGCGTTCAAGTCATCCTGGCGCGCCAGGTGCAACGGCTTGCCGCAGTTCAGCGATTCCAGGCGGGCCAGGTAGTCGGCCTGTTTTTCGATAGCATCGGCGATGCCCAGCAACAGGATTGAACGTTGTTGCGGTGTGGTTCGCGACCAACCGGCAAACGCACGGTGGGCGGCGAGGATCGCGGCTTCGACCTGCTCGCTGCTGGCTTCGGCGATCTGGGTGAGTACCTCGCCCGTGGCGGGGTTGAGGATCGGCTCGACAAACCCCTGACCCTGGACCAGTTCGCCGTCGATCAGCAACGCAGTGAGCAGCGGGGTGGGCGCGCCGGACATTTTTCGCGATCTCTTTTCTTGTGCGGTCATGGGCGTTCTCTTACAAGGCACCTGACCTTCTCTTAGGGGATGAGCAGAGACTAGAGGTCGGGCGCGAGGTCAACAAATACTAAATACTGAATGCAGCATTCGATTAAATAGATGGCTTGCGTGGGTGCGGCTGTTCGCGGGCCACGGTGAGGAACGGGTCCACCAGTGCAGGCCGAGCAGTGCCCCGGCGCCAGGCCAGGCCTACATCGAGGGTCTGGCTGAGGTCGGCAATCGTGCGTGCCTCGATGATGTCGCCCTCCAACGACCAGGGCCGGTAGGTCATGTCCGGCTGGATCGACACGCCCAGGCCTGCGGCGACCAGGCTGCGTACGGCTTCCGTCGATGCCGTACGCAACGTGACGCGTGGTTGCAGCCCGGCGCTGGTCCACAGGCGCTGGGCGTTGTGGCCCATTTCGTCGACGTTCAACTGGATCAACGGCTCACGCGCCACATCGGCGAGGTTGATGCTGTCGTGCTCCAGCAATGGGTGTTGCGCCGGCAGCCACAGGCGGTGGGGCGAGTGGGTGAGGACTTCGGTCTGCAAGGCGTGGCGGTCTTCCAGGTTGGAAAGGATCAGCACGCCCACGTCGATCTCGCCGCTGACCAGCAAATGCTCGATATACGGACGCTCATCCTCCATCACGCGGATTTCCACATTGGGGTAGGCGCGCTGGAAGCGGGTGAGCAGGTCGGCCAGGTAATAGCCGGCCACCAGGCTGGTCACGCCGATGATCAACTGCCCGGCGACTTGGTCGGTGCTCTGTTGCAGGCTGCGCTTGGCGTTGTCGACCGTGGCGAGGATCAGGTGCGCCTGGCGCAGGAACTGGTGGCCCTGGTGGGTCAGGGTCATGCCCTTGGCGTGGCGGTTGAACAGGTTGACGCCGATTTCCTGCTCCAGTTGCTGGATCGCCAGGGTCAGGGTCGACTGGGAAATGAACGCCGTTTGCGCGGCGGCCGAGATCGAGCCGGTCTCGGCCACAGCGATAAAGTGCCGGATTTGACGCAAGGTCATCATGCTGGAATTACCAGTGAGGTATTTTTATCGATGTGTTCGAGTGTATATCGATTTAAGCGAAGGGCCGTTGCAAGCTTCAAGCTGCAAGCGTTGCGTTACATCTGGAAGCACTCTAGATCGAGGCTTTTTGGCACTTAGTTTTACGCTGGGGGCCTATTGGTCCTATGAACACACGTGTCTGGAGGCGTTTATGAACACCCGTGGATTGCTCGATCAATTGCTCAAGTCCGGCCAGGACATGTTGCAAAACAAGGCCGGCGGCCAGCGCAAACAGGATGATAAAGGTGCCCTGGGCGGCCTGCTCGGCGGCGGCGGACTGGGCAGCCTGCTCGGCGGTGCAGGCGGCGGCGCGCTGGCGGCCGGCGCCATGGGCCTGTTGCTGGGCAACAAAAAGGCGCGCAAATTCGGCGGCAAGGCCCTGACCTACGGCGGTTTGGCCGCATTGGGCGTCATCGCCTACAAAGCCTATGGCAACTGGCAGGCCAACCAGGCCAATGCACCTCAGGGCGAGCCGCAGACCATCGACCGCCTGCCGCCGGCCCAGGTCGAGCAACACAGCCAGGGCATCCTCAAGGCGCTGGTCGCGGCAGCCAAGGCCGACGGCCATGTGGATGAGCGTGAGCGCGAGCTGATCGAAGGCGAGTTCACCAAGCTGGACAACGACAACGACAACGAACTGCAGAGCTGGCTGCACGCCGAACTGAACAAACCCCTGGACCCGGCCGACGTGGCGCGGGCGGCCGGCACCCCGGAAATGGCCGCCGAGATGTATATCGCCAGCGTGATGTTGGTGGACGAAGAGAACTTCATGGAAAAGGCCTATCTGGACGAATTGGCCCGCCAACTGAAGATCGAGCCCGGCTTGAAGCTGGAATTGGAAAAGCAGGTACGGCTTAACCAATAGTAGGTGCGGTTGTACGCAAATCCCAATGTGGGAGGGGGCTTGCTCCCGATAGCGGTGGGTCAGTCACCAGATTTAGTGACTGACACGCCCTTATCGGGAGCAAGCCCCCTCCCACAGGTATTTCCTGCACTCAGCCGGTGCTCCATCAAAACCCGTTAATACGACCTTGTGCTCGGCTATACTCCTCCCCATTTGAATGGCCCTCCGAGGAATAACTGTGAAGAATTGGACCTTGCGCCAACGCATCCTGGCAAGTTTTGCGGTCATTATCGCCATCATGCTGTTAATGGTTGTGGTCTCCTATTCGCGGTTGCAGAAGATCGAATCCGGCCAGGAAGCGGTGCGTGACGACGCGGTACCGGGGGTTTATCTCAGCTCGATGATCCGCAGCGCCTGGGTCGACAGCTACCTTCAAACCATTGATATCATTGGCTTGCGTGAGGATAAAACCTTCACCGGCAGCGACAGGTCCGACTACAGCGCCTTCGAGTCGCGCATTGAACAGCAGATAGCCAACTATGAACGTACGGTCCATAGCCAGGCCGATCGAATGGAGTTCGATAACTTCAAGGCCGCTCACCTCAATTACAACAGAGTGCTCAAGCAGGTGATCGAGCGCATCGAGGCCAATGACCTGCCGGCCGCGCGCCAATTGCTGGAAGAAGAGTTGACGCCGATCTGGACCGAAGGCCGGATGAAGCTCAATGACATAATCACCGAAAACAAAGGTGTCTCCGATAACGCCACGGCCGCCATCGACGAGGCCGTCGCCTCGGCCAAAATCAGCCTGTTCGTGTCCCTGGCCGTGGCCATTCTGGCTGCCGGTCTGTGTGGCCTGCTGCTGATGCGCGCGATCATGGCGCCGATGCAGCGCATCGTCGAGATCCTCGACACCATGCGCACCGGTGACCTGAGCAAACGCCTGAACCTTGCGCGCAAGGACGAATTCGGCGCGGTGGAAACCGGCTTCAACGACATGATGACCGAACTCACAGCCCTGGTGTCCCAGGCCCAGCGTTCGTCAGTGCAGGTCACCACCTCGGTGACCGAGATTGCCGCCACGTCCAAGCAGCAACAGGCCACGGCCACGGAAACCGCTGCGACAACCACCGAAATCGGTGCCACATCGCGTGAAATCGCTGCCACGTCCAGGGACCTGGTGCGCACCATGACCGAAGTGTCCACCGCCGCCGACCAGGCGTCGGTGGCGGCCGGTTCCGGCCAGCAGGGCCTGGCGCGCATGGAAGAAACCATGCACTCGGTGATGGGTGCCGCCGACCTGGTCAACGCCAAGCTGGCGATCCTCAATGAGAAGGCCGGCAATATCAACCAGGTGGTGGTCACCATCGTCAAGGTCGCCGACCAGACCAACCTGTTGTCGCTCAACGCCGCGATCGAGGCCGAGAAGGCTGGTGAATATGGGCGCGGGTTCTCCGTGGTCGCCACCGAGGTGCGCCGCCTGGCCGACCAGACCGCCGTGGCCACCTACGACATCGAACAGATGGTCCGCGAGATCCAGTCGGCGGTGTCCGCCGGCGTGATGGGCATGGACAAGTTCTCCGAGGAAGTGCGCCGCGGCATGTTCGAAGTGCAACAGGTTGGCGAGCAACTGTCGCAGATCATTCATCAGGTGCAGGCACTGGCGCCGCGGGTATTGATGGTCAACGAAGGCATGCAGGCCCAGGCCACCGGCGCCGAGCAGATCAACCATGCCCTTGTGCAACTGGGCGATGCCAGCAGCCAGACCGTGGAGTCCCTGCGCCAGGCCAGCTTTGCGATTGATGAGCTGAGCCAGGTCGCGGTGGGCCTGCGCAGCGGCGTGTCGCGTTTCAAAGTCTGATGAGCGACTTCGCGGCTAAACGCGGCGCCGTCCCGGCAGTGAAAAAGGCATTGTTCCTGGTGTTTCATATCGGCAGCGAACGTTATGCCCTCAAGGCCACCGAAGTGGCCGAGGTGCTGCCGCGCCTGCCGCTCAAGCCGATTGCCCATGCGCCGCTGTGGGTCGCGGGCATCTTCGCCCATCGCGGTGCGTTGGTGCCGGTGATCGACCTCAGCGCCTTGACCTTCGGCACCCCGGCACAGGCCCGCACCAGCACGCGGCTGGTGCTGGTCAACTACCAGCCACAACCCTGGGTCGCGCCGCGCTCGCTGGGGCTGATCCTGGAACAGGCCACCGACACCCTGCGTTGCGAGCCGGGGCAGTTTCAGCCCTACGGCCTGGACAATCGCCAGGCGCCGTACCTGGGGCCAGTGCGCGAAGACGCGCTGGGCCTGATGCAGTGGATCGGCGTGAATGACCTGCTCACCGATGACGTGCGTGCCCTGCTGTTTTCTGCCGAGTTGAGCCTATGAGAGATGACCCGCGCTTTTTCGCCTTCTTGAAGGAACGCATCGGCCTGGACGTTGCGTCGGTCGGCGAGGCGATCATCGAGCGCGCGGTGCGCCAGCGCAGCCAGGCAGTGCTGGCGCAGACGGCGGATGAATACTGGCAGCACCTGCAGCGCTCCCATGATGAGCAACAAGCGCTGATCGAAGCGGTGATCGTCCCCGAGACCTGGTTTTTCCGGTATCCCGAATCCTTTGCCACCCTGGCCCGGTTGGCGGTGGCGCGGCTGGCCGAGATCAAGCAGATGCGCGCGCTGCGCATCCTCAGCCTGCCGTGCTCCACCGGCGAGGAACCCTATTCGATCGCCATGGCGTTGCTCGATGCCGGTTTGGAGCCGCACCAGTTCAAGGTGCAGGGCATGGACGTCAGCCCGCTGTCGGTGGAGCGCGCCCGACGTGGTGTGTATGGCAAGAACTCCTTTCGCGGTGGCGACCTGGCGTTTCGCGAGCGCCACTTTGTCGAGTACGGCGACGGTTTTCACCTCGCCGAACGCGTGCGCGAACAGGTGCGCCTGCAGGTCGGCAACCTGCTCGATCCGGCGCTGCTGGCGAACGAGTCGAGCTACGACTTCGTGTTCTGCCGCAACTTGTTGATCTACTTCGACCAGCCGACCCAACAGCAAGTGTTCGATGTGCTCAAGGGGCTGACCCACGTGGACGGGGTACTGTTTATCGGCCCTGCCGAGGGCAGCCTGCTGGGCCGCCATGGCATGCGTTCGATTGGGGTGCCGCAGTCATTTGCCTTCAGTCGGCATGCCGAACCGCCGAAACCTGAGCCGGTATTCGCGCCCCTGCCGATCACGCCGCGCCGCGCGCCGCCGATTCCCGCCAAGCCACGCCCCTTCAGTACGGTCAGCCCCCAAGGCGTGCCGACCACGTCGGCGCCGTCCGATGCAAGCGCGTTGCTCAGCCGTATCGCCACCCTGGCCAATGAAGGCAAAAGCGCCGAGGCCCGTACCGCCTGCGAGCAGTACCTGAACAGCCATCCTCCGGCCGCGCAGGTGTTTTACTGGCTGGGACTGCTCAGCGATGTGGCCGGCAGTGCTCTGGAAGCTCAGGGTTATTATCGAAAAGCCTTGTACCTCGAACCGCAGCATCCGCAGGCCCTGATGCACTTGGCCGCGTTGCTCCAATCCCAGGGTGACAGTGCGGGGGCGCGTCGTTTGCAGGCGCGGGCCGCACGTAGCGAACGAGCTGACAGTGAGTCCAAACGATGAATGACACCGGGGCGCTCGACACCGCCGGCCTCGACCTGACCCTGGCCGATACGCAAGCCATCGATGACTGCTGGAACCGTATCGGTATCCACGGTGACAGGTCGTGCCCGCTGTTGCTGGAGCATATCCACTGCCGTAATTGTTCGGTGTATTCCGCCGCCGCCACGCGCCTGCTCGACCGCTACGCGCTGCAGCAGGACGACCGTCGAGCGGTGGCGGCGGCCAAGGTCGACGAAGACATCGTCACCCGTTCACTGCTGATATTCCGTCTCGGCGAAGAATGGCTGGGCATTGCCACCCGTTGCCTGGTGGAAGTGGCACCGTTGCAACCGATCCATTCGCTGCCGCACCAACGTTCTCGTGCCCTGCTCGGTGTCGCGAATGTGCGTGGTGCACTGGTGGCGTGCCTGTCGCTGGCGGAGCTGCTGGGTCTGGACAGTACCGGCAACGGCGCCAGCGGTGGGCGCATCATGCCGCGCATGCTGATCATCGCCGCGCAGGACGGCCCGGTGGTGGTGCCGGTGGACGAAGTGGATGGCATCCACGCCATCGATGAGCGCACCTTGACGGCGGCGTCTGCGTCCGGCACCCAGGCCAGCGCGCGCTATACCCAAGGGGTGTTGCAGTGGAAAGGCCGCAGCCTGCGTTGGCTGGACGAGGCGCAATTGTTGTCTGCCGTGACCCGGAGCCTCACATGACCCCCGACCAGATGCGCGATGCCTCGTTGCTGGAGTTGTTCAGCCTGGAAGCCGATGCGCAGACCCAGGTACTCAGCGCAGGGCTGTTGGCGCTGGAGCGCAACCCGACCCAGGCCGATCAGCTTGAGGCCTGCATGCGTGCAGCGCATTCGCTCAAGGGCGCAGCGCGCATCGTGGGGGTGGATGCGGGCGTGAGCGTCGCTCATGTCATGGAGGACTGTCTGGTCAGCGCTCAGGAGCGCCGCCTGCACCTGCAACCCGAACACATCGATGCCTTGCTTCAAGGCACTGACCTGCTGATGCGCATCGCCACGCCGGGCAATGATGTGGGGCCGGCGGATATCCAGGCTTATGTGGCATTGATGGAGCGTCTGCTCGATCCGGCGCAGCTGACGGCCAGGATCGCACCGCCGCCCGTATCGGCGCCGCCTGCGCCCGCACCGCTCATCGAAGAACCGCCACCGGAATCCGAGCCCGCGCCACTGCTTGCCGGCGACCTGCCACGTACGAACAAACGCTTGACCGAAGGCGGCGAGCGCGTATTGCGCGTCACCGCCGAGCGCTTGAACAGCCTGCTGGACCTGTCGAGCAAATCCCTGGTGGAAACCCAGCGGCTCAAACCCTACCTGGCCAGTATGCAGCGTCTTAAACGTGTGCAAAGCCAGGGCGTGCGCGCCCTGGATACCCTCGATGGCCATCTCAGGACCCTGGATTTGAACCTCGAAGCCCAGGAAGCCCTGGCCGAAACGCGCCGTCTGCTGAGCGAGGCCCAGGCGCTGCTGGCGGAAAAAACCGTCGAGCTGGATGAGTTCGGCTGGCAGGCCGGGCAGCGCGCCCAGGTGCTTTACGACACCGCGTTGGCCTGTCGCATGCGGCCGTTCGCCGATGTGCTGGCCGGGCAGGTGCGCATGGTGCGCGACCTGGGCCGCAGCCTGGGTAAGCAGGTGCGCCTGGAGATCGAAGGCGAAAAGACCCAGGTCGACCGCGACGTGCTGGAAAAGCTCGAAGCGCCGCTTACCCATTTATTGCGCAATGCCGTCGACCACGGCATCGAAATGCCTGAACAACGCCTGCTGGCGGGCAAACCCGCTGAAGGGCTGATCCGCCTGCGCGCGTCGCACCAGGCCGGTTTGCTGGTGCTGGAGTTGAGCGACGACGGTAACGGCGTCGACCTGGAACGCTTGCGCGGCGCGGTTGTCGACCGGCATCTCTCTACCGTGGAAACGGCGTCGAGCTTGAGCGAAGAGGAACTGCTGACGTTCCTGTTCCTGCCCGGTTTCAGCCTGCGCGACAAAGTCACCGAGGTCTCCGGGCGCGGCGTCGGCCTGGATGCGGTCCAGCATATGGTGCGCCAGCTGCGCGGCGCGGTCGTGCTGGAGCAAAGAGCGGGGCAGGGCAGTCGTTTCCATCTGGAGGTGCCGCTGACCTTGTCGGTGGTGCGCAGCCTGGTGGTGGAGGTCGGCGAAGAAGCCTACGCGTTTCCGCTGGCGCACATCGAACGCATGTGTGACCTGGCCCCGGACGACATCGTGCAACTGGAAGGCCGCCAGCATTTCTGGCACGAGGGCCGGCATGTCGGCCTGGTCGCCGCCAGCCAGTTGTTGCAGCGTCCGGCGGGGCAGAGCCCTGCGGATACCTTGAAAGTGGTGGTGATCCGCGAGCGCGATGCGGTGTATGGGATTGCCGTGGAGCGCTTCATCGGCGAGCGTACGCTGGTGGTGCTGCCGCTGGATGACCGCCTGGGCAAGGTCCAGGATATTTCCGCGGGCGCCTTGCTGGACGACGGTTCGGTGGTGTTGATCGTCGATGTGGAAGACATGCTGCGTTCGGTGGATAAACTGCTCGACACCGGGCGTCTGGAACGCATTGCCCGGCGCAGCCAGCAGGCCGCCGAGGCACCGCGCAAGCGCGTGCTGGTGGTGGATGACTCGCTCACGGTACGTGAATTGCAACGTAAATTGCTGCTTAATCGCGGTTACGAAGTGGCCGTGGCGGTGGATGGCATGGACGGCTGGAACGCCTTGCGCTCCGAAGACTTCGACCTGCTGATCACAGACATTGATATGCCTCGCATGGACGGTATCGAATTGGTCACACTCTTGCGCCGTGATACTCGCCTGCAATCGCTGCCGGTGATGGTGGTGTCGTATAAAGACCGTGAAGAAGACCGCCGCCGTGGGCTCGATGCCGGTGCCGATTACTATCTGGCCAAAGCCAGTTTCCACGACGATGCCTTGCTGGACGCCGTGGTGGAGCTGATCGGGAGCGCGCGGGCATGAGGATAGCCATCGTCAATGACATGCCCCTGGCGGTTGAGGCATTGCGCCGCGCCCTGGGTTTCGAGCCCGCGCACCAGGTGGTCTGGGTGGCCGGCAATGGCCTGGAGGCGGTGCAGCGCTGCGCCGAGCTGACGCCGGACCTGATCCTGATGGACCTGATCATGCCGGTGATGGACGGCGTGGAGGCCACGCGGCAGATCATGGCCGAGACGCCGTGCGCGATCCTGCTGGTGACCGTCGACCGTCAGGCCAACATGGGCCGGGTGTTCGAAGCCATGGGCCATGGTGCCCTGGATGTGGTGGACACCCCGGCGCTTGGCGTCGGCAACCCCAGGGATGCCGCGGCGCCGTTGCTGCGCAAGATCCTCAATATCGGTTGGTTGATTGGCCAGCGCGGCAGCCGGGTACGCGCCGAAGCCGCCGCACCGCGCATCAGCGGCCAGCGCCAGAGCCTGGTGGCCATCGGCTCCTCGGCCGGCGGCCCGGCGGCGCTGGAAATCCTGCTCAAGGGCCTGCCCCGGGATTTCCCCGCCGCCATTGTGCTGGTGCAGCATGTCGACCAGGTATTCGCCGCCGGCATGGCCGAGTGGCTGAGCAGCGCCTCCGGCCTGCCGGTGCGCCTGGCCCGCGAAGGCGAGCCGCCGCAACGCGGCGTGGTGCTGCTGGCCGGTACCAACCATCACATTCGTTTATTGAAAAATGGCACGTTGGCCTATACGGCAGAGCCGGTGAACGAGATTTACCGGCCGTCGATCGACGTGTTTTTTGAAAGCGTGGCCAGCCACTGGAATGGCGATGCCGTCGGCGTACTGCTGACCGGTATGGGCCGCGACGGGGCCCAGGGCCTCAAGTTACTGCGTGAACAAGGTTATTTGACCATCGCCCAGGATCAGCAAAGCTCGGCGGTGTACGGAATGCCCAAAGCGGCGGCGGCAATCGATGCCGCTGTTGAAATTCGCCCACTTGACAGAATTGCGCCCCGATTGCTGGAGGTCTTTGCACAATGAACATGACCTTCCGCGGGTGCTGGCGTGCAGGTGGTAATTCAGGTGACTGCACATGAATGATTTACAGATCGACGACATCAAGACCGACGAAAATGCCGCCATGGTGTTGCTGGTCGACGACCAGGCGATGATCGGCGAAGCCGTACGACGTGGCCTGGCCCATGAAGACAATATCGACTTCCACTTCTGCGCCGACCCGCACCAGGCGATTGCCCAGGCGATCCGCATCAAGCCCACCGTGATCCTGCAAGACCTGGTGATGCCCGGCCTGGACGGTCTGACCCTGGTGCGCGAATACCGCAACCACCCGGCCACGGCGAATATCCCGATCATTGTGCTTTCGACCAAGGAAGACCCGCTGATCAAGAGCGCGGCGTTTTCGGCCGGGGCCAATGATTACCTGGTCAAACTGCCGGACAACATCGAGCTGGTGGCGCGCATCCGCTACCACTCGCGCTCCTATATGACCCTGCTGCAGCGCGATGCCGCCTACCGTGCGTTGCGGGTCAGCCAGCAACAACTGCTGGACACCAATCTGGTGCTGCAACGGTTGATGAACTCCGATGGCCTCACCGGGCTGTCGAACCGCCGCCACTTCGACGAATACCTGGAGCTGGAATGGCGCCGCGCCCTGCGCGATCAGACCCAGCTGTCGCTGCTGATGATCGATGTGGACTTCTTCAAGACCTACAACGACAGCTTCGGCCATGTCGAAGGCGACGAAGCGTTGCGCAAAGTCGCCGACACCATCCGTGAAGCCAGCAGCCGTCCGTCGGACTTGCCGGCGCGCTACGGCGGTGAAGAGTTTGCGCTGGTGCTGCCCAACACCTCGCCAGGCGGCGCGCGGCTGGTGGCCGAGAAGTTGCGCATGGCCGTGGCCGCGCTGAAGATCCCGCATACCGCTCCGACCGAGGGGGCCAGCCTGACCATCAGCATCGGCCTGTCGACCATGACCCCGGTGCAGGGCAGCGATTGCCGCAAATTGATCGTGGCGGCGGACAAGGGGTTGTATACGGCCAAGCACAATGGGCGCAACCAGGTGGTGATCGAATAACCCGCGGCCGCCGCCAATTCAACCTGTGGGAGGGGGCTTGCTGTGGTGAGCAGGCTTGTCCTGCGCCGGGCTGCGCAGCAGCCCCCTTGGATTGAAGGTGAACCCGTCGGGGGACAAGCCCCACTCACCACAACACGCCCCCTCCCACATTTGATCTCCACTGTGCTGATGGTCGTGGACAAACCCTGCCTTTTCGCCAAGCGGGCTGCCGTTTCGGGTCGTTTGCCGTTATACTCGCCGGCTTTCAAAAGTTCGCCAACGAGTGCTGCCCGCCATGGAAATCAACCCGATCCTTAACACCATCAAGGACCTGTCCGAGCGCTCCGAAACTATTCGGGGGTATCTTTGACTACGATCAAAAGCATGAGCGTCTGACCGAAGTCAATCGCGAGCTTGAAGATCCGAGTGTCTGGAACAAACCTGAATATGCCCAGGAACTGGGCCGCGAGCGCGCTGCGCTGGCGCAGATCGTCGACACCCTCGACGAACTGAACACCGGTCTGGCCGATTGCCGTGACCTGCTGGACATGGCCGTCGAAGAAGACGACGAAGGCGCAGTGGGCGATGTCGTCGCCGAGCTGGCCCGTCTCGAAGAGAACCTCGCCAAGCTCGAATTCCGCCGCATGTTCAGCCACGAGATGGACCCGAACAACGCCTACCTGGACATCCAGGCCGGTTCCGGCGGCACCGAAGCCCAGGACTGGGCCAACATCCTGCTGCGCATGTACCTGCGCTGGGCCGACAAACGCGGTTTCGACGCGACCATCATGGAGCTGTCGGCCGGTGAAGTCGCCGGCATCAAGGGCGCGACCGTGCACATCAAAGGTGAATACGCCTTTGGCTGGCTGCGTACCGAGATCGGCGTGCACCGCCTGGTGCGCAAGAGCCCGTTCGACTCCGGCAACCGTCGCCACACCTCGTTCTCGGCCGTGTTCGTTTCGCCAGAGATCGACGACAAAGTCGAAATCGAGATCAACCCCGCCGACCTGCGCATCGATACCTACCGTTCCTCCGGTGCCGGTGGTCAGCACGTTAACACCACCGACTCGGCCGTACGTATCACCCACGTACCGACCAACACCGTGGTCAGTTGCCAGAACGAACGTTCCCAGCACGCGAACAAGGACACCGCCATGAAAATGCTGCGGGCCAAGTTGTACGAGCAGGAAATGCAGAAGCGCAATGCGGCTTCCCAGGCACTGGAAGACACCAAGTCGGATATCGGCTGGGGTCACCAGATCCGTTCTTATGTGCTCGACGCGTCGCGGATCAAGGATCTGCGC
The DNA here is from genome assembly GCF_030687435.1 of Pseudomonas sp. FP597. Classification (NCBI taxonomy): domain Bacteria; kingdom Pseudomonadati; phylum Pseudomonadota; class Gammaproteobacteria; order Pseudomonadales; family Pseudomonadaceae; genus Pseudomonas; species Pseudomonas sp. FP597. Next base: position 1,456,100 of record NZ_CP117432.1, read on the forward strand.
ACTAACATCGAACGCAGTGACTGCGACAAGGTGCTCGACGGCGATATCGACGAATACCTGGAAGCCAGCTTGAAATCAGGGCTGTAAACCGTCAGCCAAGACCCTAAGTCCCCCGCACCAGTGGGGGCAACGAACCTGTGATGGAATTTCAAAAGACATGAGCGACCAACAACTCGATACGCAAGCCCTGCAACAGGAAGAAAACTCCCTGATCGCCCTGCGCAAGGAAAAGCTTGCTGCCGAGCGCGCCAAGGGTAACGCCTTCCCCAACGACTTCCGCCGCGACAACTACTGCGATGCCCTGCAGAAGCAATATGCGGACAAGACCAAGGAAGAGCTGGCAGAGGCTGCGATCCCGGTCAAGGTGGCAGGTCGCATCATGCTCAACCGTGGCTCGTTCATGGTGATCCAGGACATGACCGGGCGTATCCAGGTCTACGTCAACCGTAAAACCCTGTCCGAAGAAACCCTGGCCTCGGTGAAAACCTGGGACATGGGCGACATCATCGCCGCCGAAGGCACCCTGGCCCGTTCGGGCAAGGGCGACCTGTATGTCGAGATGACCAGCGTGCGCCTGCTGACCAAGTCGCTGCGCCCGCTGCCGGACAAGCACCACGGCCTGACCGACACCGAGCAGCGCTACCGCCAGCGCTATGTTGACCTGATCGTCAACGAAGACGTGCGCCAGACCTTCCGCGTGCGTTCGCAAGTCATCGCTCACATCCGCAGCTTCCTGATGCAGCGCGACTTCCTGGAAGTGGAAACCCCGATGCTGCAGACCATCCCCGGTGGTGCCGCAGCCAAGCCGTTCGAAACCCACCACAACGCGCTGGACATGGAAATGTTCCTGCGTATCGCGCCGGAGCTGTACCTCAAGCGCCTGGTGGTTGGCGGCTTCGAGAAAGTGTTCGAGATCAACCGCAACTTCCGCAACGAAGGCGTCTCGACCCGTCACAACCCTGAATTCACCATGTTGGAGTTCTACCAGGCCTACGCCGACTACGAAGACAACATGGACCTCACCGAAGAACTGTTCCGCGAACTGGCGCAGCTTGTTCTCGGGACTACCGACGTGCCGTACGGCGACAAGGTGTTCCACTTCGGCGAGCCGTTCGTGCGCCTGTCGGTGTTCGACTCGATCCTCAAGTACAACCCTGAGCTGACGGCCGATGACCTGAACGACATCGACAAGGCCCGCGCCATCGCCAAGAAAGCCGGCGCCAAGGTGCTGGGCTTCGAAGGCCTGGGCAAGCTGCAGGTGATGATTTTCGAAGAGCTGGTGGAGCACAAGCTGGAACAGCCGCACTTCATTACCCAGTACCCGTTCGAAGTGTCGCCGCTGGCCCGTCGTAACGACGAGAATCCAAACGTCACCGACCGTTTCGAGCTGTTCATCGGCGGCCGTGAAATCGCCAACGCGTATTCCGAGCTTAACGACGCCGAAGATCAGGCCGAGCGCTTCATGGCCCAGGTGGCCGACAAGGACGCCGGCGACGACGAAGCCATGCACTACGACGCCGACTTCGTTCGGGCCCTGGAATACGGCATGCCGCCAACCGCCGGTGAAGGTATCGGCATCGACCGCCTGGTGATGCTGTTGACCAACTCGCCGTCGATCCGCGATGTGATCTTGTTCCCGCACATGCGGCCACAAGCGTAACCGTAGCGAACTCCGAAGCCGCCTTTTATAAGGCGGCTTTTTTATGTGGCGTTTATAAGCGTCAAGCAAACGACGCCAGGTTTTTTACTCTTCAAGGATGTGTTTGGTGAACCGCGTAACCGCACAAGAAGGCGCCGCCGGCATCGCTGCTGCCGTGGCTGAAAGCGTCCAGTACCAGGGCCGCAAGGCCAGCCGTCGGGGCAGCGAACAACGCCGACAGGATATTCTCGATGCGGCCATGCGCATCGTGGTGCGCGATGGTGTGCGTGCCGTGCGCCATCGGGCGGTGGCAGCGGAGGCGGGGGTGCCGTTGTCGGCCACCACCTATTACTTCAAGGATATCGACGACCTGCTCACCGACACCTTTGCCCAGTACGTGGAACGCAGCGCTGCCTTCATGGGCAAGCTGTGGGTACGCAACGAAGGCTTGTTGCGCGAGATGGTCGCCTATGGCGATGGCAGCCCGGCGTCGCGCTCGCAACTGGCCGATGACATCGCACGGCTGACCGCCGACTACGTGCTGCGCCAACTGACCAACCGTCGCGACTACCTGATGGCCGAACTGGCCTTCCGCCAGGAAGCGCTGCTGAACCCGCGCCTGGCCGAGCTGGTGCGTTCCCACCAGCAGATCCTGTTGCAGGGCACCGGGCAGTTTTTCCAGGTATTGGGCTCCCGCGAGCCGCAACAGGATGCCAAAGTGTTGACGGCGATTATCAGTCGGATGGAATATCAGGGCCTGCTGGGCGGCGCAGAGCCTCTGACCGGTGAAGAGATGCTTGAGATTCTCAAGCGCTACATGCATTTGGTGTTGGCCTCGGTCTAGCCCTGTGCTCAATCTGCTTTCTGTGGGGTTATTACATGAAAGCCTGGCGTGTCGTCGCAATCGTCGTGTCGTTGCTGCTGCTCAGCGGATGCCTGGTGACGTTCAAGGACCCGCTGCCGGCCCACGAGGCTGCGCCTAACGAGCTACTGGGCAAGTGGGCCAGCAAGAATGCCTGGGGCGAGCCCCTCAACCTGCAGATTTCCCGAGCGGGCGACGGACGTTACAAGGCCGTGAGCTACCCTACGGCCAAGCCCGGCCAGCGTGATGAGTACCTGTTCAACGTGTCGCGCCATGGCGATCGCTGGTACCTGTCGGCGCCGTTACCGGAAAGGTTCGGCGGGCATTTCATCCTGGCGGGCTTCGAACTCGACGAAAAGCACGAACTGGTGGTCTACAACCTGGATCTGGAACAGATCCAGCAGGCCATCGGTCAACAGGTATTGCATGGCAGCGCCATAGACACCGTAGAAGGCGCCGGCGTGCGGGTGGACAGCCCCATGGACCAGGTGTTTGCCTACCTGGATAACCCGGCCAATGCCGATGTGTTCGTTGAAGCCGTGCGCTACCGGCGCGTGGGCCAATAACGTTTAAAGAAGGAAGCATCAGGTGGACGATTACCAGCAGACGATACGCACTTTGTCTGATCGCATTGTGCTGGCGCAGACACCGATTCGCGTCCTCGACGCCGTGAAGTGGGACGACAACATTCGTCAGGGCTTCCTCAAGGCCAAGGGCAAGGTCATGCCCGCGGTGGACCGCGATTACTACCTCAACCGGCCGCTGTCGTTCGACTCCAGCGCAGTGAAGCTGGAGTTTCAGAACATCGAGCGTGACATCACGCGGCGCCTCGGCCAGTTCAGCCCGGTGGGGCAGATCATGCGCCGCATGTGCAAGGAGTACCGCATGGTGGTGCGCATGCTCGAAGCGCGCGGCACCGAGGACTTCGGCCTGATTTCCCAGGAGCTGTACGGCGCCGCCTCCGACGCGTTCCACGCCGGCGATCCGACCCTGGCCGACCTTGGCCTGATGCTCTCCGATTACCTGAACAATATCGACGGCCGTGGCGACCTCAAGGATGAAGCCAAGACCCTCACCGCCAAGGACGCCGTCGCGCTGCTGCAAACCCGCCTGAACAAAGTGTTTGGCGAGGCTGAAGAAACCATCCGCGTATTCGAGTCCGACGGTATCGTCGCCGACGCCGCGGCGGGTGCCGACTACATCAAGATCCGCGCCGATGCGATGTTCAACGACCGCGATGTGCGTGCCCTCGAAGTGCACGAAGGCCTGGTGCATGTGGGCACCACGCTCAACGGCCAGAACCAGCCGATCTGCACGTTCCTGTCCAAAGGGCCGCCGTCGTCCACCGTGACCCAGGAAGGCCTGGCGATCCTGATGGAGATCATCACCTTCGCCTCCTACCCGAGTCGCCTGCGTAAACTGACCAACCGCACCCGCGCCATCCATATGGTGGAAGAGGGCGCCGACTTCCTGCAGGTGTTCGAGTTCTTCCGCGAACAAGGTTTTGAAATGGCCGAAAGCTACGGCAACGCCAGTCGCGTGTTCCGGGGTTCGGTGCCCAATGGCCTGCCGTTTACCAAGGATCTGTCCTACCTCAAGGGCTTTATCATGGTCTACAACTACATCCAGCTGGCCGTGCGCAAAGGCAAGCTGGAGCAAGTGCCGCTGCTGTTCTGCGGCAAGACCACCCTGGAAGACATGCGCACCCTGCGCCAACTGGTCGACGAAGGCCTGGTGGTGCCGCCCAAGTACCTGCCCGAGCAATTTCGCGATATGAACGCGCTGGCGGCCTGGATGTGTTTCTCCAACTTCCTCAACCACCTGAGCCTGGACCGGATCGAGGCGGATTACTCCAACATCCTCTGACGAAACCGGATCAAAATGTGGGAAGGGCAAGTCGAATCGTCGCACCGTCCCTCCCACATTGGATCTTCACAAGTCGGCACATTTCATCTCAATCACGAGGCTTCAACGGATGAGAATCCTCGGCATTCTTTGCCTGCTTCTAACCTTGAACGGCTGCAGCTCCTTGCTGTTCTACCCCGAGCCCGGCCTGCCGTTCACACCGGAAAAAGCCCACCTGGCTTACCGCGACGTCACCCTCACCACCGCAGACGGCGTGAAGTTGCACGCCTGGTGGCTGCCGGCCAAACCGGGCGTGCCGCTCAAGGGCACGGTGCTGCACCTGCATGGCAATGGCGGCAACCTGGCCTGGCACCTGGGTGGCAGTTGGTGGTTGCCTGAGCAGGGCTATCAAGTGTTGTTGCTGGACTATCGCGGTTATGGCCTGTCCGAGGGCAAGCCGTCATTGCCGGCGATTTACCAGGACATTGACGCCGCCTTCGGTTGGATCGACAGGGCCCCCGAAACCCAGGGCCAACCGTTGGTCGTCCTCGGTCAGAGCCTGGGCGGAGCGTTGGCGGTGCATTACCTGGCAGCGCATCCCGAACGCCAGGCAAGGCTCAAGGCCCTGGTGCTGGATGGCGTGCCCGCCAGTTATCGTGACGTAGGACAATTCGCGTTGAGCACTTCCTGGCTAACATGGCCGTTTCAGGTGCCGTTGTCCTGGCTGGTACCGGACACCGACAGCGCAATCAACGTCATGCCCCGGCTGACCGGCGTGCCGAAACTGTTGTTCCACAGCCTGGATGACCCCATCGTGCCCCTGGCCAATGGCATTCGCCTGTACCAGGCCGCGCCACCGCCCAGAGTGTTGCAGCTGACCCGGGGTGGCCACGTGCAGACCTTTGCCGACAAGACCTGGCAAACCGTGATGCTGCGCTATCTGGATGACCCGCAACACTTCAACGGCTTGCGCCGCCTGGGCGAAATTGCGAACTACCCCATTCCTAACCTTGATTCATCAGAGAGCCCGCAATGAGCGAAGAACGCAACATGATCCCGCTGATCCTCACCGGCATCGGCACCATCATCGGCACCGTCGGTTGCTTGTGGTACTACGGCTACCTGCACTTCGCCAAACCGGAAGATGCGTTGTTGCTCAGTGACTTCACCATGCTCAAGACCGTGCCCGGCGAGGACTACAAAATCTCCCTGACGCCGGCCGCCCAAGTGGCGCAATGCGTCGATGGCGTGCTGGTGATGTTCGATACCGAGCAAAAAGGCCTGAGCGGTGTGCTGGTGAACAACAAGAAGCAGGCCGTGCGCTGCATGGGGCAGGAAACTCCGCAGTTGCAGCAGTGACGCCTGACCGCACCTGAAATATTTGGAACCGTATTGCGTAAGACGTCACTCAATGGCGTGTCAGCGTGGCTGATGGATAACTTACGAAGGGGAATCACGGTGAATATAAGTGCGATAGGCAGGATGCTGGACATGGCGCGTGCGCAGCAGGTCCTGGATGAGTGTCGTGAATGCGACGACGACAGGTTGGACAATGAGTTGGAAGCGTTGACGCGGCGTGCCAAGCCCGACTTTGTGGGCAACGACGACAGTCAGCGACCGATCCAATACTGAATAAAACAAACCCACTGTCTCCGGTGGGTTTTTTATATTCCCTGGATAATCATTGCTGGTTGCTCTACTTGTATTACCAGGCGAGACAGGCGAGGAACTGATTGTTGTCGGCGACCACAGCAGTATTGATCAGGAGATCAAGCTGAGTTCGTGGGAATTTACGTCTGGAGTTGAGTGATGAGATTAGATTCGTTGATTGGCGGCGCTTTCATGAACACGCTGAGGGCTGCATCCACTGTGTGGAACACTGTCACGGGAAACTGCATGGGGTGGCCATATTCGGGAAGCGGTCATTCACGCAGTTACAGTGACTCCCCTGCGGTGTGGCGCCAAGGGGGTGCCAATGCTCAGCCCTCAAGGCACATGACCCTGCGCTACATGGGACCGCCGCCTGGCCAGGGTCCTTTGGCCTCAACCAGGCCCCAGAGAGTCAATCACATCAACTATGTATTTAATATTAATTATGTGAGCGTAGGGGATGTGAAGGCGTCTCAAGTGGGGGTGCATGTCAATAGCGGCCACCACAGTATGAATAATGGTAACTTCGGCAATTATGGAAATAACGGTAACAGTGGGCAACATAATCACTATGCCAACCTCGGCGATAACGGCCACCACCAGCGCCTGTTGAGCGCTGGCTTGACTGACAACCATCGCCAGGGCCGCGTTTAAGCGGATCACTGGAGGTGGGGATGCGCCATCCGACCGTTGAAGTTTTATCTTACTTTTTAATAAGCGCCGCAGGGGAACGTATGACGCCTGTTCCTACACTTATTACATGCGATAGGAACGCGAGTTGCAGATAACGGCTTCGTCTATCGTGTACGGTTAAACTCATCAAGTTCTCTGGAGTAAGGAAGATGTCAAGATGACTCAGTTATTAGTGCCGCGATACGATCACTACGCTTTTTTCCAGCCTGGTTCAGCGGCTGACCATCAGCGGTCGACAGAGGGGACTCAACGGGCATATTCACCGCCAATTGAGCGTGGCAACGTGCATCAGGGCAACCATGGGAATTACGGCAACAATGGAAATGTCGGCAGTTATAGCCGCTACGAAAATAGCGGGCAGAACGGTAATGACGTGAAGGCAATGGTCGGGTGGGGCACGGGCGGTGCGGGAGGCTTGGGGAATTACGGCAATTACGGGAATAATGGCAACAGTGGCGGTTTCAGCACGTATGTCAACTCGGGCCACAACGGTAACAGCATCAGCGCTTATATTCGTTTCTGATACTCGTATTGGATTTTAATAAAAAAGCCCCGTCTATAAAGACGGAGCTTTTTTTAACCACACAAACCGCTGATTCAGTTAGCGACGGAAGACCGTGGCTTGACCGGTTGGTTGTCGTTGGAAATAGTCACTTCAACACGGCGGTTCATAGCGCGGCCCGACACGCTGCCGTTATCGGCAACCGGGTATTCCTTGCCGTAACCCTGGGTCACGATGCGCGAGATATCCACGCCTTGCTGGGCCAGTGCACGTTGTACGGAGGCCGCACGACGCTCGGACAGGCTCTGGTTGTACGAATCGGAACCGGTGCTGTCGGTGTAGCCTTCGACAATCACTTTACGGTCCGGGTTGTCGCGCAGGAACTGCGCCAGTTTGGTGATGTTCACCAGACCAGTGGATTTCAGGTCGGACTTGTTGGTGGCAAACAGCACGTCGCCAAAGGTCACCAGCGTACCGCGATCGGTTTGCTTGGCGTTCAGGCTGTCCTGCAATTGCTTGATTTGCGCATCACGGGCGTCCAGCAGGGCGCGGGCACGTTCGTCGCCGGCGTTCTTCAACTTGGCTTCGGACTCGCGCAGCGCGATGGTGTCTTTGGCCACTTCAACACGCTGGTTGGTCAGGTAGGCCAGTTGGTCGACCTTCTTCTGGTCTTCCTTGTCGCGGTAGGCCTTGTCAGCCTTGTCCAGCCAGTCTTGTGCGTCCTTGGTTTCAAGGGCCGCTACCTTGGTGGCGTTCGGGTTGGCCTGCAGGGCCGAGAAATTGGTCCGTGCATTTTCCAGGTTCGCGTTCGGCGGGGTGGAGCACGCGGCCAGAGCAACGCTCATTGCCAGCAGGGCAGGGATCATCAATTGTTTACGCATAATCGTGTCGTCCTTTCAATTCGATATCGGGTGCGGTGCGGTTACGGCAAGCGGCTTATTTCTGCTGGATAGCAGCCGGGCGCATGCCTTCCTTACGCAACTCGTCGACAGCCTTCTGGGAATCCTTCACCGCCTGATCAGCCTTGGCGGCCTGGGCCTTACGCTCTGCAACGCGAGCGTCCCACTCGGCTTGTTCGGCCAGGCGGCGGGCTTCTTCATAGTTCTTGTCGTGCATAGCGATTTCAGCTTGCTTGAGCTTGTCCTGGGCCGACTTCATTTCTACGGCCGCATACTCGGTGCCGCCGGCGCTGACTGCGCTGTTCACCGCAGACTGCGTTACTGCGTACTGCTCGGTCGGAGGGTTGCCGGCGCAGCCCGCCAGAACGAAGCTGGTGCCGATTGCCAGCGCGGCCAATTTAAGCCCGCGCAGGTGGTTAAACGAGGATTTGGCAGTGCTGGTCTTCATCGTCTTCAACTCCATTGGATAACTCCTGAAAAACTTCAAAATCCATCTCGTTTGGCGAACGGCTTCGGGCCTGGCGGTAATGCTCGAAGTACCCTTTCAAACGGCCGTTCCAAGTGATGGCTTACTGGCTGTGACCGGCGGCTTTTTTGAATAGTTCAGCGAGGATGGCGATTTGCCTAAAAAAATAGCTGACTGATCGGTCAGTGTAAAAAAATGGAACTTTTGCCCCGCGCAGGAGTACGCCGAGCCTCGGTAGAGGCCCGGAATACCAGGGGTTTAACGGGTTTGGTGAATCTCGGTCAGTGCTTGGGTTCGTCGGAACCGGCTGATAAATCATGCAGATAGCGGCGCGATAAGGTCAGGAAGCGGGGCGTAGGGCCGACGTCTTCGGATATAGGTCGATTTTGCAAAATGCGAATTATCGACCACATCAATTCGATAGATAAAAGCTATCTTTAAAAAAATTTAAAATTGATTTTGTAATTGATTTAGCTTGATTGATGTGTTTTGTCTATGATTGGCAGGCCGTTTTGCTGTTATCATGCCGTTAATTTATTTTCAAGTGTGGATTCAGATGCGGCCTCTATTTCGATGGGCGGGTAGTAAGAAGAAACTACTGCCACAGATAAAAAAATATCTACCGCATACATATTCACGATATTTTGAACCGTTCTGTGGCTCCGCATGTTTATTTTTTGACACGCTTCCTCAGAAAGCTGTTTTGTCAGATATGAACTCTGAGTTGATTCATACTTACTTAATGGTTAAGACATCTCCTTCGAAAGTTTTTGAGTTTTTAAGTGGACTTGAAGTCAGCCAAGATGAGTACAAAAGAATAAGGGCCCTTGAAGAAAAAAATTTAGAGGATTATCAGCGTGCTGGTCGGTTTATATATTTAAATAAGCTTTGCTTTAATGGAGTTTATAGGACTAACCTTCAAGGAAGATTTAATGTGCCTATGGGTGTAAAGACTGGGTCAATTCCTAATTTGTCGGATCTTGAGGCATATTCCGAGTGTCTAAGAGACGTTGATTTTTTTGCTGAAGATTTTGAAACTGTGGTTGGTCGGGCTAGTGCAGATGATTTTATTTATTTAGATCCTCCGTATTCGAAACCTGATAGTCGAAAAAGAGGGGAGTATGGCCCTAACTCGTTTGATTACGGGGATATAGACCGATTAGTGGCAGTTCTTACCTGTGCAAGTGAAAGGGGCGTTCCTTTTGTATTGTCCTATTGCGAGAGCGATACTCTCCTGAGTGCAATTCCATCTGAGTGGTCGGTAGAACATCTGTCCGTTAGGCGACATGTAGCAGGTTTTCACCAGCATAGAAAAATGGTTGGGGAACTGCTAATTTCAAATCGTCAAACTATGGCGGGGGAGCTATGAGCCAACTCCGCTCAATGAAAGTCGCAGTTATCAGTGATTTGCACATCGGTGATATGGCGAAGGGTAAAGATTTTTCACCCGACAGAACTGAAAACGCTTCAGTTGAAAATTATCTTCAAGAGTTTCATGATTTTGTTCTGAAGGAAAATATCGGAGCAGATTATCTGTTGGTTTCTGGTGATATAAGCAATCGAGCCAAAGAGCAAGAGTTTGCTCTGGCCTCTGAACTTATCGAAAAAATAGCTCGATCCTTAACGGTTAGTAGGGAAAAAATACTCTTCTGCCCGGGTAATCACGATATAAATTGGGCCGCTCTCCAGTCTGGGGGGGAAGACTTCGATCATTTGGTAAGGGCGAAGTATCTAAACTTTCTAAAAGGTGGTCTTTTGTTTTCCGATAATCAAGGGAGTGGTGTCGGCCGCTTTGATGTGTCTCCTTATGTTGTTGTATGGTCTTTTGATGACATAAATATTTTTGCATTGAATAGTGCTGTTTACGATGGGCCAGATGAAAATCCACACCGTGGAGAAATTAAAAGTGAGCAGATAGTCGCCATTGATGAATTGCTTTCTAAGTATGTCGATCGATCTAAGATTAATATTTTTGTTCTCCATCATCATCCGAAGCAATATCAGGATAAAACGTTTAGAGCAGCTGACAAGAGTTGCATGATCAATGCTGATGGTTTACTGCACTTGCTCTCAAAACACGAAGTTGACTTCGTGGTTCATGGGCATAAACATGTTCCTCGATTTGACCTTGAGATAAACTCTGAAGGACACCCTATATGGATATTATGTGCTGGAAGCTTTAGCTCTAGATTGGATGATAGATATTTTGGAGGTGTAGGTAATTTTTTTCACCTCGTAGATTTTCGAGATAGGTGTGGCGACAATGGGTGGGCAAGAGGATATGTAAAGTCTTGGGCACACTTGCTTGCTCATAATTGGATTGAAAGTGGCACTATTGATTTTGATAGTCACAATCAATTTGGAGCATATGAAAGCCCTAAGAAATTGAATAAAATTTTGGAAGATATTTTAGGTGAGGTTTTCGAAAACGCTCACATGGCAAGATGGTCAGATCTTGTTGAAAAAAATGAGTCTCTTCAATACTACCCCAATGTGCTTTTGAATAACCAGCTAGAAAAGGCAGCTAAGAAGGTTGGTGTTTTGATGGTGTATCAAGGTGAGCAGAAAGCTCTTGATAAACTGATTTTGGTTAAGGATAAAGTTCGATGAAAATTTCCAGCCAAAGGGCTCAGAATCCGTTTGAGAACGATAATGCTAGAAATAGTACTCCGGAAGATCTGCCTTATCAGTTTGTTTGGACTGAGGATTTCGCACGCCTAATTTCACCGAAAAACCATATTTTAATTGGTGCAAGAGGCTCTGGTAAAACAGCTATCGTTAAGATGCTATCTCATGAGTATCTTTCTAAGTTGAATCATGATTCAGCTCAAGAGCTAATTAATAGCAAAAGCTTTATAGGTACGTACGTGCCGATGAGGTTGTCTTGGGTTGGGGGATTGAAGAGCAAACCGTGGTTGAGTGATGAGGGGCGAGAAAAGCATTTCCAGTGGCGTTTAAATGTAGCCTGCTGCTCTGCGTTCCTTTCAACGGTCGAAAGTTGCTTGAGTACTTATTTTGAGGAGGAATTTGAACGCATCATAGGTGAGCGGGATATTTCGCTTGAAATATCGCAAGCATGGTTTTCTAACTCTGATTCAAATTCGATACGGAAAATTAGAGATAGTCTGGCTGATGTTGAGTATAGGAAACTGCTCGACGAAGAGAAGCTCAGGGTCAACGAGGGTAAAGAGGGAAGTAAGATCGGGGTTGAGTTTGACGTTGGGTTGTTTCAGCCACTGATGCGTTCAATAGCGATACTCAAGAAATTTATAGAATTTCCGCGATCTGCAATATGGGCTCTTTGTCTGGATGAGGCAGAATACTTAAGTATGGAGTATCAGCGTATTCTCAATTCTCACATGAGAACGTACGCTGATGGTTTGGTTTTTAAAATCACAACGATGCCTTATAAGCACTACACGCTAGATACAAATACTGAAGTGCCTCTTGTTAGGGATGATGACTTTAAGTATATATATCTTGACAATGTTCAGCTGCCTAAAAAGGGGGAGGCTGAGTATGAGGCTTTGAAAAAATTCTGTACTGACCTATTTGAGCGGCGTTTGAGAGGCAGTCGCTGGGATCAAGAAGGCGTTAGTTTAGAAGTGCTACTTGGCAGTTCGTATGTGCTTTCGGATAAAAGCATCGACAGGTCGGAGTTGTTAGGCCTTATCGAAAAGTATGGGAATGAGTCTACTGTCGAACGAGCTCGGTCACTATTTTCTAACTCAAAATTCGATGATGAAATAGGTAGAAAGCTAAAAGGGGCTTTATTACTTCGGGAAGCGGTATCTAAGTTAAAAGGGAATGCTAGTTCGCAAATTTATGCTGGCGTTGAAATGGTCATTCGATGCTCGGATGGCAATCCGCGAAGATTTATTAGTATTCTTAATTCGCTTTATTTGGCGAGTTCTGATGATGAAGGGTTTAAGCAAGTTCCCTATTCAATTCAAGATCGGCTTTTACGTCATTTTTCCAATAATGAATATCGGAGAATTATAAGTGAGCCGGGTCAGGGTGATGGCATACATAAAGCACTATCCATAATTGGTAAGTACTTTAAGGATTGTTTACATCATCGTCCACTATCCACTGACTTGGTCTTGTCATTCAAATATAATGTCGATGATCCGGAAATTTGGTCTGTGGTTAGTGAAGCTGTGGGTTTAGGCTTAATTAGGCCGCTGGTAGAAAAAACTCAGCTTGATGAATTGCCTGTTAAAAGCGGTACCTTTAGGCTCTCCTATATGCTTAGTCCTCACTTTTTACTGTTGCCGAGACGGGGTAAATCCGTTTCATTAAGTTCAATATTAAATGGTGATTCCTCGAGTGGTTTGTCTACCCAACAGATGGAGCTGATCTGATGTCTCAATTGTATGTTGAAGATATTTCTTTCGGTGATGTTTGTGCCAGTGCGTACGATGTGTCAGTTTTTTGCTGCGGCTATGAGGAACGTTGCACATATCTATCATCCGTCTTAGATAGGCCCCTGATGGGGGATATGCTTGTTTTTGATTTTTCTGATGAAAAATTAGATGTAAGAGGCGTTCGAGGGAAGAATGAAAATTTTTTTAAAAAGGTTTCGGGTGGGTTGATTGAAGTTTCCTATGGGCAAGCTCATGTGGTTGTCGAAAGTCTGAGGCTGGCAATTGAACGTTTGGTTTTTGTAGGAACAGAATCGGCAAGGGTTTTAGTTGATTACTCCTCAATGCCAAAGTTGTGGACGGCGGAAATCCTAAATTTCTTTAAAAATTACAGTGCCGAAATAGACTTGGTTTTTGATTTTATTTATTCTGTTGGTGAGCATGTTTATAGTGATCGTCCTAGGCAGCTAAGAGAGCCTATAGTGTTGCCGGGGTGTGAAGCTGTAGCTACTTATAATAAAAAAACAGTTGCAATATTTGGTCTTGGATTTGATTCGGGTGCTCCTATATGTATCCACCAAATGATAGAGCCAGATGTGACGTTCGCCTTAGTTGCTCGTCCCGGAGCTTTGGAAGATTACGCTAAACGCACTTCATCAATAAATTCAGATTTTATTGAGCAGTCTGTAAAAAGCGTAATATATTCGCCACTTGCTAGTGTTAAACAAACTTACGATAGTATGCGAGAGGTTTTTTTTCCTTACAAGAACTCTGCTACAACAGTGCTCGTGCCGTTTGGTCCAAAGCCGCATGCTCTTGCGGCGATACTTGCTGCGATGAACTATCAGGGTGTAACTTGTTTGCATGCTAGCACCGGCCCAATACTACAGTCGATTACCGCTACTACGGATTTGGTAATGAGTCGAATATTTAGAGTGGTGTGAGGTTTTTGCTTTGCTAGTGTCTGGCACAATATGCTTCGATACTTTTTTGGCAATGAGTGCAGGGTGATGCCCTGCATTTTTTTTCGTTTAAAAATTTTAATAATTTTAAAAGCTGTGAGGCTGAAAGTTTCCGAGAATTTTTGAGAAGTGAAGGCTGCTAGGGCACAATCTTCAATAAATCCTTCGTATGTAGTAGATTGATTAGATCCCTATTTTTAAACTAAAAGAAATTTGAATAATATCTGTTCAGCTTCGATGTAGGCGGGTGTTTTACCTGCGTCTGCATAGACCTCGTCACCATCCTCAACCCGGATTACGTCCTTTCCCTTCACGTATGGTCTGTTCTGCTTGCTTAATCTTCGTGTGGATCAACCTGCATAGCCTCTTGCGAGGCTTAATTCAGGAATACAGACCCTACTCCCGTAGAGTCTTTGAAATTGCTTGTTCAGCTTCGACGTAGGCGGGTGTCTTGCCTGCGTCGGCAAAAATCTCTTCACCTTCCTCTATTCGGATCACTTCAGATCCTTTGACGTAGGGCATGGCTGTTTCTGCTTCTTTTATAGCAGTGTGAATCAGCCCCTCGGTGATGACGCTTTCATCTAGTCCGTAGGCTTCTGCAAACGCCTTAATTTTCACTAGGTCTTGTTTGCGTATGGTCAGAGTGATTTCAGCAAGCTCCGAGGCTTCGTGAGCCCTGTTTTCCCAATTACTGAGCATCGTTTTGAAGGCGTCCATAGAGCTTCTCCGGCTTGGCTACATGTGTTCGTGGAGCTGTGACCTTCTTTGCAGTTCACGGTTCGTTGAAATGGCCGAAGCCCCATGTACTACGCAGCTTTCAGCAGATTTACAGCTTTTCCTATTGTGTGCTCGCTTTCTTCGTAGAGTGGATCACCCTCTTCATCGGTGGCGATGACCTGCTGACCCTTGATGTACGGAAAGCTGGCTTCCAGCTCTTCGAGGGCGGCGCCGATCAGCTCGCCGAGCAACTCTTCGGGATGGCGCTTGGGGTACATTTCGGCGATGGCCGCCAGCCGCGCGGCGGCCTCAACATTCAGGTGGATCGCATATTTGGTTTCTGTCAGGCGACCCTTGGCGTTCTCTTCCCAATGCTGGGCCAGTTCTCGGATTTTCATGGCAACCTCAATAAAGCCCGCGCTGGCGGACGGTGATGAGTGACCGGTCGCCACACTGACAAGCGTGACGGCTCACAGTTGAGACTAGCTGCAAGTCGCAAGGTTTAAAGTCTTGTCATAAAACCAAGCTGGCGGCACTCTGGCAAACCTGCGCGTCCCGGATTTCTGGCTGGAGATTGGCTGATGAGTGATATCGATGCACGCTTGCGTGAGGATGTTCACCTGCTGGGTGAACTGCTGGGCACTACCATTCGAGAGCAGTACGGCGATGACTTTCTCGACAAGATCGAGCAGATCCGCAAAGGCGCCAAGGCGGATCGCCGCGGAGCCGTTTCCGAGAAAGCCGCCGGTGATGAACTGAGCGCCAGCCTCAACCAGTTGCAGGAAGACGAGCTGCTGCCCGTGGCCAGGGCCTTCAACCAGTTCCTCAACCTGGCCAATATCGCTGAGCAGTACCAGTTGATTCATCGGCGCGACGAGTCGCAACCGGCGCCGTTCGAATCCCGCGTATTGCCGGAGTTGCTGACCCGCCTGCAAAGCGAAGGCCACAGCAACGAATCCCTGGCCCGCCAGTTGGGGCGCCTGGAGATCGAACTGGTGCTCACCGCCCACCCCACCGAAGTGGCGCGCCGTACCTTGATCCAGAAATACGATGCGATTGCCGCGCAACTGGCGCTGCAGGACCACCGCGACCTCACCGCGGCTGAACGCGAACAGATCCGTCAGCGCCTGCAACGACTGATCGCCGAAGCCTGGCACACCGAAGAAATCCGCCGTACCCGGCCCACCCCGGTGGATGAAGCCAAGTGGGGCTTTGCGGTCATCGAGCATTCGCTGTGGCACGCCATCCCCAGTTATCTGCGCAAGGCTGACCAGGCCTTGCATGCCGCCACCGGCCTGCGCCTGCCGCTTGAGGCGGCGCCGATTCGTTTTGCTTCCTGGATGGGCGGTGATCGCGACGGCAACCCGAATGTCACCGCGCCGGTCACCCGCGAAGTGCTGCTGCTGGCGCGCTGGATGGCCGCCGATTTGTACTTGCGCGATATCGACCACCTGGCCTCCGAGCTGTCGATGCAAAAGGCCAGCCCGGCGTTGCAGGCCAAGGTCGGTGACAGCGTCGAGCCCTACCGCAGCCTGCTCAAGCAGCTTCGCGAACGCCTGCGCGCCACGCGCCAGTGGGCCCATGCCGCGTTGGGCAGCAACACGCCGGCACCGGCCGAGGTGCTGCAGAACAACCGCGACCTGTTGGAGCCGCTGGAGCTGTGTTACCAGTCGCTGCATGAGTGCGGCATGGGCGTGATCGCCGATGGCCCGTTGCTCGACTGCCTGCGCCGGGCCGTGACCTTTGGCTTGTTCCTGGTGCGCCTGGATGTTCGGCAGGACGCCAGCCGCCATTGCGCGGCCATGACCGAAATTACCGATTACCTGGGCCTGGGTCGCTATGAGGACTGGGACGAAGATGCGCGTATCAGCTTCCTGATGAAGGAGCTGGCCAACCGTCGACCGCTGCTGCCGGGTTATTTCAAGCCCTCGGCGGATACCGCTGAAGTGTTGAATACCTGCAAGGAAATCGCTGCCGCACCGGCGGCTTCGTTGGGTTCGTACGTCATCTCCATGGCCGGCGCCGCGTCCGATGTGCTGGCCGTGCAACTGCTGCTTAAAGAGTCGGGCGTGCAACGGCCGATGCGCGTCGTGCCGTTGTTCGAAACCCTGGCCGACCTGGATAACGCCGGCCCTGTGATCGAGCAGCTGTTGTTGCTGCCAGGTTACCGCGCGCGGTTGCAGGGCCCGCAGGAAGTGATGATCGGCTACTCCGACTCGGCCAAGGACGCCGGCACCACCGCCGCCGCCTGGGCGCAATATCGGGCGCAGGAGCGGTTGGTGGATATCTGCCGCGAGCAACAGGTGGAACTGCTGTTGTTCCATGGTCGCGGCGGCACCGTCGGGCGTGGCGGCGGCCCGGCTCACGCGGCAATCCTGTCGCAGCCGCCGGGTTCGGTGGCGGGGCGGTTCCGCACCACTGAGCAAGGCGAGATGATCCGCTTCAAGTTCGGCCTGCCGGACATCGCCGAACAGAACCTCAATCTGTACCTGGCGGCGGTGCTGGAGGCGACATTATTGCCGCCGCCACCACCGGAGCCGGCGTGGCGACATTTGATGGACGAATTGGCGGCGGATGGTGTCAGTGCCTACCGCGCCGTCGTGCGGGAAAATCCGCAATTCGTCGAGTATTTCCGCCAGTCCACACCGGAGCGGGAACTCGGCCGTTTGCCATTGGGCAGCCGCCCGGCCAAGCGTCGTGCCGGCGGTATAGAAAGCCTGCGGGCCATTCCGTGGATCTTCGGCTGGACCCAGACGCGCCTGATGCTGCCGGCGTGGCTCGGCTGGGAAGCCGCGTTGAGCAAGGCCCTGGCGCGCGGCGAAGGCCAATTGCTGGGGCAGATGCGCGAGCAGTGGCCATTTTTCCGTACCCGCATCGATATGCTGGAAATGGTGTTGGCCAAGGCCGATGCCGATATCGCGCGTTTATACGATGAGCGCCTGGTGCAGTCCGACCTGTTGCCATTGGGTGCGCACTTGCGCGACCTATTGTCGCAGGCCTGTGGCGTGGTGCTCGGCCTGACCGGCCAGTCGCAACTGCTGGCCCATAGCCCCGACACCCTGGAGTTCATCCGCCTGCGCAACACCTACCTCGACCCGTTGCACTTGTTGCAGGCCGAGTTGTTGGCACGTTCGCGTCAACAGGAAGCGGCACAGGACAGCCCTCTGGAACAGGCGCTGCTGGTCTGCGTGGCCGGTATTGCCGCCGGTTTGCGCAACACCGGCTGAGGTTTTTTGCGTGTTCTCAACGGCTTGCGGCTAAACCGCGACGGCCGCCCCGAAACGGGCGGTCGTTGTTTGAACGGTTGGGTTGCACGCAGGCGCACCCTACCTATGGCGCATACGCAGCACGGGTTCCTGCGACTTTTGGCGGCTTGTGTGGTTAAGGCCTGCTGTGTATCTTGATCAGCCTTTGGCCGTTTGTGCGGCCCGAATCCTATTTTTACGAGCCGTATTTCTACGAGATTTGCCCCCATGTGGCGAATCCGAGCGTCATCTCTATAAAAAATTGAGGAGCACATCGATGCGCGTCATTCTGCTGGGAGCTCCCGGGGCCGGTAAAGGTACTCAGGCAAAGTTCATCACCGAAAAATTCGGCATTCCACAAATCTCCACCGGCGACATGCTGCGTGCGGCCGTCAAGGCCGGCACCGAGCTGGGCCTGATCGCCAAGAGCGTGATGGACAGCGGCGGCCTGGTTTCCGACGACCTGATCATCAACCTGGTCAAGGAACGCATCAGCCAGGAAGACTGCAAGAACGGTTTCCTGTTCGACGGTTTCCCACGCACCATTCCCCAGGCTGAAGCCCTGGTGAAGGCTGGTGTCGAGCTGGACGCCGTGGTCGAAATCGCCGTTGAAGACGAAGAAATCGTCCAGCGCATTGCCGGTCGTCGCGTTCACGAAGGCTCGGGCCGCGTGTACCACGTCGTCTACAACCCGCCGAAGGTTGAAGGCAAGGACGATGTCACCGGTGAAGACCTGGTACAGCGCAAAGACGACACCGAAGAAACCGTGCGTCATCGCCTGTCGGTCTACCACTCGCAGACCAAGCCGCTGGTGGATTTCTACCAGAAGCTGTCCGCTGCCCAGGGCAAGCCGAAGTACAGCCACATCCCTGGTGTGGGTTCGGTGGAAGCGATCACTGCCAAGGTGCTGCAGGCACTGAGCTGATCCTTCGATCCGCTTCATACACAACGGCCCGCTTGCGGGCCGTTGTTGTTTATACTGGCGCACTTTTTTTGACTTGGACACCCACACCGATGAGCACCCTGCTGGCCCTGGATACCGCGACTGAAGCTTGCTCCGTTGCCTTGCTGCACAACGGCAAAGTAACCAGCCACTACGAGGTGATCCCGCGCCTGCACGCCCAGAAGCTGTTGCCCATGATCAAGCAGCTTCTCGAAGACGCCGGCACCACCCTGGCGGCGGTCGACGCCATCGCCTTCGGCCGTGGCCCGGGTGCGTTCACCGGTGTGCGCATCGCCATTGGCGTGGTGCAAGGCCTGGCCTTTGCGCTGGAGCGTCCGGTGTTGCCGGTGTCCAACCTGGCCGTACTGGCCCAGCGTGCGTTGCGTGAACAGGGTGCCTCGCAAGTAGCCGCGGCCATCGATGCGCGGATGGATGAGGTCTATTGGGGCTGCTATCGCGAAACGGCGGGCGAGATGCGCCTGGTGGGAGTGGAGGCGGTGCAGCCACCGGAGTCGTCGGTATTGCCTGAGGATGCCAGCGGTGATTGGTTCGGGGCTGGCACCGGCTGGGGCTATGGCGAGCGTATCGGCGTGCACCTGGCTGGCCAGGACGCCACGATGCTGCCTCATGCCGAAGACCTGCTGACCCTGGCGCGTTTTGCTTTCGAGCGTGACGAGGCGATACCTGCCGATCAGGCGGCACCCGTGTACTTGCGTGACAAGGTCGCGCAGACCAAGGCGGAAAGAGGGATTATTTGACGCCAAAAATGATGGCAATGTGACCTAATTGTCGCCAATCGTCAGAATTTGCCCCTGTTTTTAAACCTTTTTCAAATTATGTGTTCTAGTTATCACCAGAGCATTTGCGCGCGACGGACAGTGCTGCCAAAATGCCATTACTGATAGCGAGTTCGCGCCATGCGTATTGATGGATTTTCCTCACAGTCGTACCCAATCAAGCGTAAGCCACGCAGGGCAAACGCCACGGTGGACGACTCCGTCGAAGATTCGCCGGACTTCATTGAGGTGCAGTCCGACGCGCAGGCCAGTTCTCAAGCACGCATCAGCGGCCTGCCAGCCCGTCAGCAAGACATGGTCTTCCCGCGCTCCATGAGCAAAAGCGTCGCCACCGCCCTGGCCAGCTACCTGACCACCGCCGGCTTTGTCGAATGGGATATGGAAGTGCTGGGCCTCGACATTCACATTTGATGCGCCTGCCTTACTTCATCGGTTGCCCATCCTGGAGCGAAAACGCTTGGCGCGAGTACCTGTACCCCGCCGATGCCCGTTCCAGCGATTATATTGCCCTCTATTCCCAGGTCTTCAACGCCGTTGAAGGCAACACCACGTTTTATGCCCGACCCTCAGCCGCCACCGTGCAGCGCTGGGCCGAAATCATGCCCGATGATTTTCGCTTCACAGCCAAGTTCCCCGGTGATATCAGCCACGGTGGCGACTTGCGTGAGCAGCTGCCGGCGGCGGAAAGCTTTGTTGGCCTCATGAGCCCATTGGGCGAGCGCGTTTCGCCGCTGTGGCTGCAATTGTCGGCGGCTTTTTCGCCGCAGCGCCTGGGCGAGCTGGCCGGTTTTATCGACGGGCTGGAGCGCCCGATGGCCGTGGAAGTGCGCCACCCCGAGTTCTTCGCCAAGGGCGATGCCGAGCGCATGCTTAACCGTCTGTTGCGGGACCGTGGCGTGGAGCGTATCTGTCTTGACCCGCGTGCGCTGTTCAGTTGCACCTCCACCTCGGCGGCGGTGCTGCATGCCCAATCGAAAAAGCCCAAGGTGCCACCACGCCCGGCGGCGCTGACGCTGTTTCCCCAAGTGCGGTTTATCGGCCATCCGGAGCTTGAGGCCAACGACCCCTTCCTGGTCCCATGGGTGGAAAAAATCGCCGGTTGGATCGAGGAGGGCCGCACTCCGTACGTGTTCTTGCATACCTCGGACAACCGCCTGGCCGCGCAACTGGCGCTGCGTTTCCACGAAAAACTGATGGCGCGCCTGCCAGGCCTGCCGGCGCTGCCGACGTTGGAACGCACTCCCGAAGCGGAGCAACTGGGGTTACTCTAGGGCTCTTTTTTCCGCCAGGAGTCAGCCATGGATGCCCAAACCCTTCGCGCCGAAACCTTCAAGGCCCTGCATGAGCGCGACCGCGCGTTCGTGATGCCCAACCCATGGGATGCCGGCTCCGCGGTGATGCTCGCCAGCCTGGGGTTCGAAGCGTTGGCCACCACCAGCGCCGGTTATGCGTTCAGCCTGGCGCGCCCGGACGCCGAAGGCGCGCTGTCCCTGGAAGACACCTTGCTCAACGCCGGCCTGATTGCCCAGGCTACCGCGCTACCGGTTGCGGCTGATCTGGAAAACGGCTTCAGTGACACCCCCGAAGGCTGTGCCCAGACCATCCTGCGTGCTGCAGCCACGGGCATCGTCGGCGGCTCCATCGAAGATGCCACGGGCGTTGCACACGACCCGATCTACTCCTTCAGCCTCGGCGTCGCGCGCGTGGAGGCCGCCGTTGTCGCTGCCCGCAGCCTGCCATTCCCCTTTACCCTGACCGCCCGTGCGGAAAATTTCCTGCATGGCCGCCTGGATTTGCCCGACACCATTCGCCGCCTGCAAGCCTACGCCGAAGCCGGTGCCGACGTGCTCTATGCGCCCGGCCTGCGCAGCGCCGAGGACGTGCTGGCGGTGGTCACGGCTGTGGCGCCCAAGCCGGTGAACGTGCTGATGTCCGGCGGGCTCAAACTCAGCGTGGCGCAGTTGAGCGCGATGGGGGTCAAGCGCATCAGCGTTGGCTCGGCGATGGCATTGGCGGCCTATGGCGAGTTTTATCGCGCCGCTCAGGAAGTTTTTGAGTCGGGCACATTCACCTTTACCGAGCGCTCGATGCCGTTCAGCCAGGCCAACCAGTTCTTCAAAGGTTGAACGGTGCGGTTTTTTAAAATTCTGGGCATATTGCTGCTGCTTGGTGGCGCTCTGGCGATGGGCGTATGGCGTGGCTGGCTGCCGGTCCCCGATGAATGGAACCCATGGGCACCGCTGGACGTGCGCGCCAGTCCCAACGTGCTGACCCGCTACAAACTGGGGCGCCTGCAGGATGACCCCGCGCTGTGTGATCAAGTGTTGGAAACATCCGGTCTGCGTGTGAGCCATCAGGCGGATACGCCTGCCGACGCGGCCTGCCCTTTGCGCAATACCTTGCGCGTACAGAGCGCGGCAGTCGGGTTGAGCAGCAGCTTTCTCGCCAGTTGCCCGCTGGCCGTGGCGTTCGCCCTGTTCGAGCGTCACAGCGTGCAACCGGCGGCTGAGGCGGTGTTTGGCCAGGCGGTGACGCGGGTCGATCACTTGGGCAGCTTTGCCTGTCGCAACATGTATAACCGTGCCGACGGGCGGCTGAGCCAGCATGCCTCGGCCAATGCCTTGGATATCGCCGGGTTTCGCCTGGCGGATGGGCGCAGTATCAGCGTGCTCAGGGATTGGCCGGGGGAGGGTGACAAGGCGCGCTTCCTGCGTCAGGTGCGTGACAGCGCCTGTGATGATTTCAATGTGGTGTTGAGCCCGGATTACAACGCCGCGCACCGCAACCATTTTCATCTGGATATGGGGCGATGGTGGGTGTGCCGCTGAGGGTCAGGCGGCCAGTCGCAGGTTCTGCGTGATCAGTGGGCGTGCCCAGTGATAATCGAAGTCCAGGGCTTTCTGTTGGGCCAGCAGCTCTTCGGTTGGATAAGGCGTGGCGGGCGGTGGCAACAGGTCCAGTTCGAACTCGGCAATCGGCAAGTGCAGCGGGCGTGGCTGCGGCGCCGGGCCTGGCTCAGGCACTGGCTGGCCGGCGGTCAGCACGATGGGGCGAACCCAGGCGCTTTCAAAGTTCTGCTGGCGTTGCTGAGCGACGATCTCTTCTTGCGGGAATGGAATGGCGGCCGGTGGCAGCAACTCGGTGTCAAATTCGGCGATGGGCAGGAACAATGGCTCAGGCGGGGCGATTTCGGTGTCTTTCACGTCGCATTCACGCTGGGTGAGGATCTGCGACAGCAGGTCGGCGCCTTCGCTGGGTTCTACCGCCGGATCCACCACAGCCGCTGCTTTAGCCGCGAGCGCGTCCGGCGCATCGCCAAGTTGCTCGGCCAGCGCCCGGGCGAAGAAGTCCTGCCACACATGGCTCACCCCGGCCAGCGCTTGAGTATTGCGCAGGCCGTAGTGGTTGTGGGTCGGCAGTACACCGATGGTTAGGGGGAGAATGTCTGACATTTTTTTCGGTCGACGCTCAGCTCTGGCAAAATACCTGACTGTTGTTTTTATCGGCCGGTATTTGCCGATCCTTAATATTTTTGAGCGTAGCGATTGATGAACGAACATCCAGCGGCCAGCCGCATCCAGGTTGAGGCTTTGGCCGAAGGTTTCAAGGACCGCGCCGACTATTGGGCGCATCTGCTTGGCTTGCCTTTACAGCTCGCGGATGCGGATTTTTCCCTGCAAGTCGGCGAGCACGGGCTGCAGTTGCAGCAGCTTGGGCCGGATGCGCCGGGGCCGGTTCGCGTGGACTTCGTTGAAGGCGGCGCCGCGCACCGGCGTCTGTACGGCGGCGGCAGCGGGCAGATGATCGCCAAGGCCGTGGGTGTCGCCCAAGGTGTGCGCCCGCGGGTGCTGGATGCCACGGCGGGCCTGGGCAAGGACGCGTTCGTACTGGCCAGCCTGGGTTGCGAAATGAGCCTGATCGAGCGCCAGCCGCTGATCGGCGCCCTGCTCGAAGACGGCCTGGCACGCGCTGCGGATGATTTTGAAGTGGCGCCGATCGTGGCGCGCATGAAGCTGCTCAAGGGCAACTCCATCGATGTGATGCGCGATTGGGAAGGTGAGCCGCCCCAGGTGATCTACCTGGACCCGATGTTCCCCCATCGTGAGAAAACTGCCCTGGTGAAGAAGGAAATGCGCCTGTTTCGACCCCTGGTGGGGGACGACCCGGACGCACCGGCCCTGCTGGCGGCCGCCCTGGCCCTGGCCAGTCACCGCGTGGTGGTCAAGCGCCCGCGCAAGGCGCCGTGCATCGAAGGGCCCAAGCCGAGCCACGCGCTGGATGGCAAGTCCAGCCGCTATGACATCTATCCCAAGAAAGCGCTCAAGTCATAAGTGGCAAGCTGCAAGCAAAGCGCTTTTCACTTGCAGCTCGCGGCTAATCGCTTGCCGCTGCCTCTCTCCTATAAGCCCGCATAAACAACCCCACCACCTCCTGCACATGCGCTTCGGCGGCTTCTTCACTCAGTTGCCCGCCGCAGCCATAAAGCAAACAGAAATTCGCCGTACCCTTGAGCAGGCAAAAAAAGTGTTCGGCGGCCCTGAAGGGTTTGTCGATGCTCAGGGCGCCGCTCTGGTCGATCTTGCCGAGCAGGCGCTCCATGCCTTGCAGCATGCGCATGGGGCCGGCCTCGAAGAAGATCCGGGACAGTTTCGCGTCCTGATTGCCGGTGGTCATCATCAGGCGATGCAGGTTGACCGACTCCTCGCTGTTGATCAGCCGATGAAAGCCCCGGGCGATGTTCAACAGCACCGTGTGCACGGGCACGCCCGCGGGCAGCTCGAAGAACATCACTGGCAACTGTTCTTCGCACTTGGCCACGACGGCGGCGGTGAACAGCGTCTCTTTGTCGGTGAAGTGGCTATAGACGGTCAGTTTTGATACGCCGGCCTCCAAGGCCACGGCATCCATGCTGGTGTTGGCGTAACCGTTACTCAAAAACAGAAACTTGGCTGCTTCGAGGATTGCCTGGCGTTTTGCCATGTCCTTGGGACGCCCAGGGTTATTGGTGTTGGCAGGATTGTCGGACATTTTCACCTTTAATACTGGACTGGTGAGTTTGGTATTAATAACATACTGGCCAGTATAATTATTCCTAGCTCCATTTGCGAAAGGTCCTTCAGCATGCGCAGCACTTTCCTGCCTCTTGCGTTGCCTGTCAGCCTGGTCTTCCTGCTGGCCGCCTGCGGCCATGAAGAAGCGGCCCAAACCAGCGTCCGTCCGGCCATGGTGGTGCAGCCGCAGCCATCGGCACAGTCGACGGACAGCTACCCCGGAGAAGTGCGTGCTCGCTATGAACCGGACCTGGCCTTTCGCATTGGCGGCAAAGTCAGCAAGCGGCTGGTGGAAGAGGGAGAGCGCGTCAAGGCCAACCAGGCCCTGGCGGAACTCGATCCTCAGGATGTGCGCCTGCAACTGGAAGCCACTCGCGCCCAGGTGGCCGCAGCCCAGGCCAACCTGAGCCTGGTGCGCGCCGAGCGTGATCGCTACAAGACCCTGATGGACCGTCAGATGGTCAGCCGTTCGCAGTACGACAATTCCGAGAATCTCTACCGCGCGGGCGAAGCACGCTTCAAGCAGATCAAGGCCGAATTCGACGTGGCCAGTAACCAGGCCGGTTACGCCGTGTTGCGTGCGCCCCAGGACGGTGTCGTCGCCAAGCGTGCGGTGGAAGTCGGCCAGGTGGTGTCTGCCGGGCAAACCGTGTTCACCCTGGCCACCGACGGTGAGCGCGAAGTGCTGATCAGCTTGCCGGAACAGGGGTTTGGCCGCTTCAAGGTCGGGCAGTCGGTGTCGGTCGAGTTGTGGAGCCAGCCGGATCAGCGTTTTGCCGGGCGCATCCGTGAACTGTCGCCCGCCGCCGATCCCAAATCGCGCACATTCGCAGCTCGTGTCGCCTTCACCAGTGGCAAGGTGCCCGCCGAGTTGGGCCAGAGTGCTCGCGTATTCATACAGGCCGACGGCGTTATTCCATTGTCGGTGCCGCTGTCTGCCCTGAGTGCGGAGAACGGTGCGTCCTACGTCTGGCGCGTGAAGCCGGACAACACTCTCACGCGCATCCCGGTGCGCATCGGCGCCTTCGGCGAAAAAACCGTGCCGGTCCTGGAAGGCTTGACCGCCAGTGACTGGGTGGTCGCAGCAGGCGTGCATGTGCTCCACGAGGGCCAGCAAGTGCGCCCGGTGGATCGCTCCAACCGTGTGGTGAATCTGGCGGCCAAGGAGTAGTCCCGATGGGTTTCAATCTTTCCGAATGGGCGTTGCGTAATCGCCAGATCGTACTGTTCCTGATGATCCTGCTGGCCGTGGTCGGCACCTTGTCCTACACCAAGCTGGGGCAAAGCGAAGACCCGCCGTTCACGTTCAAGGCCATGGTGGTCAAGACCAACTGGCCAGGAGCCACGGCTCAGGAAGTCTCGCGGCAGGTCACCGAGCGCATCGAGAAGAAGCTGATGGAAACCGGCGAGTACGAGCGCATCGTGTCGTTTTCGCGCCCCGGTGAATCCCAGGTCACCTTTATCGCACGCGACTCGATGCACTCGGCGCAGATTCCTGAGTTGTGGTACCAGGTGCGCAAGAAGATCAGCGACATCCGCCAGACCTTGCCGCCGGATATCCAGGGGCCGTTTTTCAACGATGAGTTCGGTACCACCTTCGGCAACATCTACGCCCTGACCGGCGACGGCTTCGACTACGCCGTGCTCAAGGACTACGCCGACCGCATCCAGATTCAACTGCAACGCGTGCCGGATGTGGGCAAGGTCGAGCTGCTTGGCCTACAGGACGAGAAGATCTGGATCGAACTGTCCAACCTCAAGCTCGCCACCCTCGGCTTGCCGTTGGCGGCGGTGCAGCAGGCGTTGCAGGAACAGAATGCGGTCTCCACCGCCGGTTTCTTCGAGACCCCGAGCGAGCGTGTGCAACTGCGTGTGTCAGGCAACTTCAAGACGGTGGAAGAGATTCGCAACTTCCCGATTCGCGTCGACGACCGCACCTTCCGTATCGGCGATGTGGCTGAGATCCACCGTGGTTTCAACGACCCACCGGCCCCGCGCATGCGTTACATGGGCGCAGATGCTATCGGCCTCGCCGTGGCCATGCGCGACGGCGGCGACATTCTGGTGCTGGGCAAGGCCCTTGAAGGCGAGTTCGCACGCTTGCAGAAGAATCTTCCGGCCGGCATGGAGCTGCGCAAGGTGTCTGACCAGCCGGCAGCGGTGAAAACCAGTGTCGGTGAATTCGTTCAAGTGTTGGCTGAGGCACTGGCCATCGTGTTGTTGGTGAGTTTCTTCTCCCTTGGCGTACGCACCGGCATGGTGGTGGCCCTGGCTATTCCGCTGGTGCTGGCGATGACCTTCGCCACCATGTATTACCTCGGCATCGGCCTGCACAAGATTTCTCTCGGCGCCTTGGTCCTGGCCTTGGGGTTGCTGGTGGACGACGCGATCATCGCCGTTGAAATGATGGCGATCAAAATGGAGCAGGGCTATGACCGGCTCAAAGCCGCGAGTTTCGCCTGGACCAGCACCGCCTTTCCGATGCTCACCGGTACGCTGATCACGGCCGCAGGCTTCCTGCCGATTGCCACTGCGCAGTCGAGCACCGGCGAGTACACCCGCTCGATCTTCCAGGTAGTGACCATCGCACTGCTCGCCTCATGGGTCGCCGCCGTGGTGTTTGTACCCTACCTTGGGGAAAAGCTCCTGCCGGACCTGGCGAAAATTCACGCGGCCAAACACGGCACCAAGGGCCCTGACCCCTACGGCACGCCTTTCTACCAGCGTGTAAGGCGTTTGGTGGAGTGGTGCGTGCGTCGGCGCAAAACTGTGATCGTGTTGACCCTGTTGCTGTTTATCGGCTCGGTGGCGTTGTTCCGCTTTGTGCCGCAACAATTCTTCCCCGCTTCCGGTCGCCTGGAGTTGATGGTCGACCTGAAGCTGGCCGAAGGCGCCTCCCTGAGCAACACCGCCGACCAGGTCAAACGCCTGGAAGGATTGCTCAAGGCGCACGCGGGCATCGACAACTATGTGGCCTACGTCGGCACCGGTTCGCCACGTTTCTACCTGCCGCTGGACCAGCAGCTGCCGGCGGCCAGCTTCGCGCAATTCGTGGTGCTGGCCAAGACCATTGAAGAGCGCGAAAGCCTGCGCCTCTGGTTGATCGAAACCCTCAACGAACAATTCCCCGACCTGCGCGCGCGCGTCACCCGCCTGGAGAACGGGCCGCCCGTGGGCTATCCAGTGCAGTTCCGTGTAACCGGCGAGCACATTGAAGAAGTCCGCGCACTGGCTCGGAAAGTGGCGGCCAAGGTTCGCGAAAACACCCACGTAGCCAACGTGCACCTGGACTGGGAAGAACCGAGCAAAATTGTCTACCTGAATATCGATCAGGACCGCGCCAGGGCGCTGGGCGTGAGCACTGCCAACCTGTCGAAATTCCTGCAGAGTTCGCTCACCGGCTCCAGCGTCAGCCAGTTCCGGGAGGACAACGAGTTGATCGAAATTCTCCTGCGCGGCACCGTGCACGAACGCACGGAGTTGTCGCTGCTGCCAAGCCTGGCGGTGCCAACGGATAACGGCAAAAGCGTCGCGCTGTCGCAGATTGCCACCCTCGAATATGGTTTCGAAGAGGGCGTTATCTGGCACCGTAATCGTCTGCCGACCGTGACCGTGCGCGCCGATATTTATGGCAAGGAACAACCGGCGACCCTGGTCCAGCAGATCCTGCCGACCCTTGCAGACGTAAGGGCCGAACTGCCGGACGGGTATCTGTTGGAAGTCGGCGGCACCGTCGAAGACTCCGCCCGTGGCCAGAACTCGGTGAAGGCGGGTGTACCGCTGTTTATCGTGGTGGTGCTGACCCTGTTGATGGTGCAACTGCGCAGCTTCTCACGCAGCGCCATGGTGTTTCTCACAGCGCCCCTGGGCTTGATCGGCGTGACGCTGTTCCTGCTGGTGTTCCGCCAGCCCTTCGGCTTCGTCGCGATGCTCGGCACCATCGCCCTGTCGGGCATGATCATGCGCAACTCCGTGATCCTGGTGGACCAGATCGAACAAGACATCAAGGCCGGCCTGGCACCGTGGCAAGCAATCATCGAAGCAACCGTGCGCCGCTTCCGCCCGATTGTGCTGACGGCACTCGCGGCGGTACTGGCGATGATCCCGTTGTCACGCAGCGTGTTCTTCGGGCCGATGGCGGTGGCGATCATGGGCGGGCTGATTGTGGCGACGGCGTTGACGCTATTATTCCTGCCGGCGCTGTATGCTGCGTGGTTCCGAGTAAGGAAGGACGTCGTGTAATCATGTTGGCCACTGTTTCAGCGCTTTTGTTGTTATTGCTCGCCCCAGGCCCTACTAACACCCTGTTATTTCGTGCTGGGGTGCTGTTCGGGCTCCGGGGCTCGTGGGCGCTGGTGTTTATCGAATGTCTCGCGTACTTGTTCCAGGTGTCTGTATGGGGCGTCGCATTGCTTTACCTGGCGGCGTATTCGCCTTGGGCGCTGAAAGCCACGCAGTTGGTTGCGGCCTGTTACCTGTTGTCTGTCTCGTACGCGCTCTGGCAACGCAATAACGGCGGCATAGACGCCCCACGCCGCGATCACATCGCAGGCTTCTATTTTTCTGGCTGACGGTCATGAACCCCAAGGGGCTGTTGATCGTGTCGTTTATCGCGCCGGCCAGCACCTTTGCCACGCTGCAAGGTTATGCCACGTTCATGGGCACGCTGGCGCTGGTGGTGATACCGGTAGGGGCGGCCTGGATCGTGCTGGGCAGCCGCTTTGCGGGGGGTCAAAAGACTTGGCTCACGCCGTTGAGGATCAATCGCGCAACGTCCGTGGCGATCTGCTGTTTTGCCACGCTCATGATGGGGCGGTTGGCTGACTCGGTAATTCATTGAGGGCAACCGCGGCCGTTTCACATGCTGATGCAAACAGGCATCGGCACTGCTGGAACGTTTGCGCTGTTCACTCCACTCAGATTTGCCTGATGGACAGGCACAGGTCTTGGCTTAGCCAGTGGGCGGCCGGCCTATCTCAATGAGTTTAAGGAGTTTCAGATGTCGTTTTTCAATGCGATTGCTGCTTTCAAAGGTGCGTTTCTCGGGGCATTGCTGGGCAATCATTTGCCACGTACAGAGGTGGGTTCTGCTGTACCGCAAGGGCCGGTATACGGGCCTCCCCACTCTTATCGTCCTTATCCAAGCCAGCCAGGTTATGGGCACCATCAACCCGCTCGCCCCACTTATGGCAGGCCGCATCACGCTCATCCACATCCGGTAAGCGACCATCAATTGCCCATCAGGCCGTTGTATCCGCTGTTTAACCGTTAAGCGCGCGGTGTAAGCCACAGCGCCCAGGTTCGCAGGACGCGGCCTGGGCGCTGTGAGGCAGGGTTACAGCGCGCCAAATACCTTCTTCGCCAGGCTGGTAGCCGCCGCCGCCGGATTCTCGCGGATCGTTTCTTCCTGCTGGGCGATCATCTTGAACAAACCGTCCAGCGCCTGTTCGGTCACGTAGTTTTCAACGTTGGCGCTCTTGGCATCCACTGCGCCAAACGCCGCGGCCTTGCCCGCCAGGGCGTTGTACTGCTGGGCTACACCGACCTTGTCGGTGGCGGCCTTGACGATCGGCAGGAACTTGGCGCGGATTTCTTCGCGGCTGGTTTTATCCAGATACCGGGTTGCCGAGTCCTGGCCTCCGCTGAGGATGCCCTTGGCGTCGGTCACGCTCATCTTTTTCACGGCATTGACCAGGATCGGCTGGGCCTGGGTCACGGCTGTTTCCGCCGCGTTGTTCATGCTGGTTTCCAGTTGCATCACCTGGTCACCCATGCCGAACATTTTCAGCTTGTCGGCGACTTTGCCGAGTTTGCCCGGCAGGCCGATTTTCACTTCGGGGTTGTTGCTGAAACCGCCGGGGGTGCCCAGTTGTTTCACCGCGATCTGCGCGCCTTGTGTGAGGGCGTCCTTGA
The DNA here is from genome assembly GCF_030687435.1 of Pseudomonas sp. FP597. Classification (NCBI taxonomy): domain Bacteria; kingdom Pseudomonadati; phylum Pseudomonadota; class Gammaproteobacteria; order Pseudomonadales; family Pseudomonadaceae; genus Pseudomonas; species Pseudomonas sp. FP597. The sequence continues at coordinate 1,486,648 of NZ_CP117432.1, forward strand.
GGCCGCCGCTGGCGTCGCCCTGGGACAGGCTGCCAAGGTCCAGGGCCATGGCGTTGGCACCGAGCAACAGGCCGGCGCACAGGGCCGTCAGGCGAAGGGAGTTACGGAGCATGGAGGCTTCCTTATGTTCGAATTCAGTGGGTCGCGGCATCAACGCGCAGACGCAGAGGCTGAGGGTCCTGCCCGTTGAGTTGCACGGTGTGCCGCTCGGTGGTGATAAACAGTAGCTTGCCCTCCAGTTCGATACGAGCACTCACCGAATAACTGTGGCCAGGCTTGACCTGCGCCGGGTCATAGCTGAGGTGGAACGGCAATGGCACCTGGCCTTTGACCGGGCCTTTCTGTTCGGCCAGGGTCACGGCCGGGGCGTCCGCCAGCGAGACGTCCTGCAGGGTGACGCTCAAGGTGGCCGTCGGTGGCAGGGCGATGCGTTGCAGGTAGAACACTTCGCCGTCAAGGCTGGCTTTCGGGGCAGGGCTCATGGATTGGCAGGCTCCGAGCAGGGCGGTGAGACCCAGGAGAATGATCTTTTTCATGGTGTCGCTCCTTGTAAACAGCGCCAGTATTCCACTGGCGCCTCAATCAATTTAGCGGGTTTCTTCCGGGGCCGCCGGTTGTTCGGCTGCGCCGTCCACTCGATGCAGCGCCACCTGGCGGATCGACAGGCGAATCTCGGCGGGCAGCACGCGTTTGGCGGCGCCTTCGGCCAACTCGCCGAGCAGGTCGTGGTAGCTCAACTTGCCGGCCTCGTCGCGACGCAGTACATCCTGCTCCAGCAAGGTCTGAATAAAATGTCGGAAAAGGCTCTTATCGAAGAACTCCGGCGCATTGAGGCCGTGCAGGATCGACAGGCGCTGGGCCATGATCGTGCACAGGTCTTCCAGTTCTTCGGCGCTGATGCTGTTCTGACCGCTGTTGAGCAGCAGCGAGATGGCCATGTAAAAACGCTGCAGGGTCTGGGCGATGCTCTTGGACAGCAGGGTCAGCAACACAAAGTGCCGTGAACTCGGTGCCGGACGCAGGTACAGGTCTTTTTCAAAGCGCAGCAGGCCTTGTTCGACGAACGCTTCGAGCCATTGGTCGATGACCGCGTCAAGTTCTTCCAGCGACCAGCGGATAAACAACTCCGATTGCAGGTACGGATACAGCGCGTGGGTGTAGCGCAGGATCTGCTCGCGGCTCATGCGCGAACTGCTCTGGAAGAAACTCGCCAGCAACGCCGGCAGGGCGAAGATGTGCAGCACGTTGTTGCGGTAGTAGGTCATCAGGACGGCGTTCTGCTCGTCCAGGTACAGGATCTTGCCCAGGGCATCGCTTTGTTCCGACAGCAGGTCCATGTCCTTGACGTGCTTGATCAAGGCCTGGCCGTCGCCTTCCGGCAGGGTGGTGTGCGGTGAGTAGGGCACACGGCGCAGCAGCGCCAGGTACAGGTCCAGCTGGCGAGCCATGGCTTGCTCGTCCAGGGCCAGGCGCGTGGTGGACAGCAGCGCCAGGGCCACCAGGTTCACCGGGTTCACCGCCGCGGCTTCGTTCAAGTGGCGCGCCACCTGTTCGCCGAGGCGGTTGGTGGTTTCGTTGAGCCACGCCGGTTTGTAGTTAGGCCCCAGTTCCTGGGCGCGCCAGTCGGGTTGTTCATGGTCAAGGAACTCGGCCAGCTTGATCGGCTCGCCGAAGTTGACCGCGACCTGGCCGAAACGCTGCTTGAGCGCGCCGACCACTTTGAAAATATCGAAGATCGACTCTTTTTTCTTGCTCGCGCCGCGCAGTTCGCCCAGGTAGGTGCGGCCTTCAAGCACGCGCTCGTAGCCGATGTATACGGGGACAAACACGATGGGCATGCGTGAGGAGCGCAGGAAACTGCGCAGGGTAATCGCCAGCATCCCGGTTTTCGGTTGCAGCATGCGCCCGGTGCGCGAGCGTCCGCCCTCGACGAAGTACTCCACCGGGAAACCCTTGGTGAACAAGGTGTGCAGGTATTCGTTGAACACCGAGGTGTACAGCGGGTTGCCCTTGAAGGTGCGGCGCATGAAAAACGCACCGCCCCGGCGCAGCAGGCTGCCGATCACCGGCATGTTCAGGTTGATGCCGGCGGCGATGTGCGGTGGGGTCAGCCCGTTCTTGAACAGCAGGTACGAGAGCAGCAGGTAGTCGATATGGCTGCGGTGGCAGGGCACATAGATCACTTCATAACCCTGGGCGACCTTTTGCACACCCTCGATGTTATTGACCTTGATACCGTCGTAGATCTTGTTCCAGAACCAGCTCAGCACCACTTCCAAAAAGCGGATCGCGGTGTAGGTGTAGTCCGAGGCAATTTCGTTGCCATAGCGCAGGGCTTGGGCCTTGGCTTTTTCCGGGCTGATTTTTTCGCGCTCGGCTTCATCAAAAATGGCCTGGCGTACCAGCGGCATGTTGACCAGGCCCTTCACCAGGTTGCGGCGGTGGGACAGGTCGGGGCCGATCACGGCGGTCTTGAGGTTACGAAAGTGCACACGCAGGATGCGCTGGGCCATCCGCACAGTGCGTTCGTGCCCTTTATTGTGCTCGATCAATTCACGCAGGTTGATAGGCGCGGAGAATTGCACACGGGTCTTGCGACCCAGTATCAGAATGCTCAACAACCGGCGCAGACGCCCGGTGACGGCCCAGCTGTCGGCAAACAGCAGCTTCCACGGGCTGGACTCGCTCTCGGGCGACTGGCCCCAGAACACGCTGACCGGAATGATTTGTGCATTCTCTTCGGCATGTTCGGTCAGCGTGTTGACCAGGCGGGTCAGGGTCGGCGGCGCGCCGCGCTTGTCCTGACGGCCGAGCCAGTCGGGCTCCGGCGTGAGGTAGAAGAACGCCGCGGGTTCCATCAGCGGGCCGACCGATACCGGCAGCACCGGGCGTGGCAGGCCGGCTTTGGTGCACTCGGCATCGACCACGGCCAACTCGGTGAGCGAGGGCGATTGCAGGACGTAGAACACCGGCCGGCTGCGGTCCAGGTTAAGGGTTAGGGACGACTGGTTGATCGTCTCCGAGCGGACCCAGAGGTACAACAGTCGGCGCAAGGTGCCAAATACCAGACGGCGGAACGGGGAGCGGGTCATAGGCGAGCTGCTTGAAGTGGAAAAAACCGAGCAGGCGCTCGGGCCGGTAGTGTGCCGTATTCGCCGAAAATCGGCAAAAAAGCAGCGATGTAAACTTGAGTTGATCGTTTTTGAGCCTGTCTTATACTCGGCAGTTCAACGCGAAACGGCTCAACAATAAAAAAACGACGTGGGAGTAAAACAGATGGCAGAGCGCGAAACCGGCAATGTGAAGTGGTTCAACGATGCAAAGGGCTATGGCTTTATCCAGCGCGAAGACGGCAAGGATGTGTTTGTACACTACCGCGCCATTCGCGGTGAAGGCCACCGCTCGTTGGCCGAAGGCCAGCAGGTGGAATACGCGGTTGTGAGCGGTGAGAAGGGGTTGCAGGCGGAGGATGTGGTCGGCCTGTAAGGCCGAGCGGCAAGTGTCAAGCTACAAGCTGCAAGCGCTTTGACTTGTAGCTTGTAGCTTGTAGCTGCTTTTAAGCTGTTTTCCAGGTGATCTCTTCTTCCCCATCAACGCTTATGCGCATCCAGCGATCAGCGCTTTCCTCACCTTCCTCTTCGACCCATGTCCCCGGTGCGCAGCGCACTTCCACATTCAGTGCGGCAAAGGCGGCGCGGGCGCAGGCGATGTCGTCGTCCCACGGAGTCTGGTCGCTTTCCAGGTACAGGCTGTTCCATTTGCCGACGGCCTTTGGCAACCAGGTGACGGGCACATTGCCGGCCTTGCACTTGTAGGTCTGGCCCTTCTGGACCCAGTCGGTGCATGGGCCCAAGGCAGCGCCCAGCCAGGCGGCAATGGCCTTGTAGTCGACGTCGGCGTCCTTCAGGTAAATCTCGATATCGGGTTGGCGCATGGATGTTCCTCGTTGCGGGATTCGAAAATCCATTCGCGGATGTAGAAAGTCGGTTATTGAAGCACGAAATAATCGTAGCGCATCGACACGGTGACCTGCAGCGGCTCGGCGGCCTCGATCACCTCGGCGCGGCGCTCGGCACTGGCACGCCAGCCATGGGGTGTCATGGCCAGCAGGTTGGCGCGGTCGCTGGGCTTGGCCAGGCTCAATGTGAACTCCAGGGTTTCGCTGTGCGCCAGGCTCATGCCCTGTGGCACCAGGGCCAGGTGCTTATCGTCGGTGTACTCGCGCACTTCGTCGTACAGCCGCTCGCGCAATTGCATCAGATGGCCGCGGGTGGGGCCAACCTTCATCAAGCCGCCGCCGGGGCTGAGCAGGCGCTTGGCCTCCTGCCAGTCCAACGGGCTGAAGACACTGGCGAGGAACTGGCAGCTGGCATCGGCCAAGGGCACGCGGGCCATGCTGGCGATCAACCAGGTCAGCGCCGGGTTGCGCTTGCAGGCGCGCTTGACGGCCTCCTTGGAGATATCCAGTGCATAGCCGTCGGCGTGGGGCAGGGCGTCGGCGATTTGCGCGGTGTAGTAACCCTCGCCACAGCCGATGTCCACCCAGCGCTGCGGCGCGCGCTCGGCCGCCAGTTCCGCCAGGCGCCTGGCCACCGGGGCGTAGTGCCCGGCGTTAAGGAAGTCGCGGCGTGCCTCGACCATGGCCAGGTTGTCGCCCGGATCGCGGCTGTTTTTGTGCTGCACCGGCAGCAGGTTCAGGTAACCCTGGCGCGCACGGTCAAAACGGTGCCCGGCCGGGCACGCCACGCCATTGTCCACCGCGTTGAGCGGGGCGCTGCAAAGGGGGCAAGCGAGCATCAGGCGAGCAACTTGATCAGGGTCTGGTAGTAGATTTCGGTCAGCACATCGAGGTCGCTGGCGAGGATGCGCTCGTTGACCTGATGGATCGTCGCGTTGACCGGGCCCAGCTCGACCACCTGGGTGCCGAGGGTGGCGATGAAACGCCCGTCCGAGGTGCCGCCGCTGGTGGACGCCTGGGTTTCGCGACCGGTGATCGCCTTGATGCTGGCCGATACGGCGTCGAGCAACGCGCCCGGTTCGGTGAGGAACGGCAGGCCCGACAGTGCCCACTCAACGTGCCAGTCCAAGCCATGCTTGTCGAGAATCGCCGCGACGCGCTGTTGCAGGCCTTCGACGGTGGATTCGGTGGAGAAGCGGAAGTTGAACACCGCCGTCAGGTCGCCGGGAATCACGTTGGTGGCGCCGGTGCCGGCATTGAGGTTGGAAATCTGGAAGCTGGTCGGCGGAAAGAATGTGTTGCCGTTGTCCCAATGCTCCGCGGCCAATTCGGCCAAGGCCGGCGCAGCCAGATGAATCGGGTTCTTCGCCAGGTGCGGGTAGGCCACATGGCCTTGTACGCCGCGCACGGTCAGGGTGGCACCGAGGGAACCACGGCGGCCGTTCTTGACCACATCGCCCACCAGGGTGGTGCTCGATGGTTCGCCGACGATGCACCAGTCCAGGCGCTCCTTGCGTGCGGCCAGGCGTTCGATCACGGCTTTGGTGCCGTGGTGCGCCGGGCCTTCTTCATCGCTGGTGATCAGGAAAGCGACCGAACCCTTGTGGTCCGGGTAGTCGGTGACGAAACGCTCCGCGGCCACCAGCATGGCCGCCAGGCTGCCTTTCATGTCGGCGGCGCCACGCCCGCAGAGCATGCCGTTTTCGTCGATCAGCGCGTCGAACGGATCGTTTTGCCAGGCCTGCACCGGGCCGGTCGGTACCACGTCGGTGTGGCCGGCAAAGCACAGCACCGGGCCTTCGTGCTTGCCGTGGGTGGCCCAGAAGTTATCCACCTCGAAGATGCGCATCGGCTCCAGCGCAAAACCAGCGTCGCCCAGGCGCTGCATCATCAGCTTCTGGCAGTCGGCGTCGATCGGCGTGACCGACGGGCGACGGATCAGGTCGATGGCAAGTTGAAGGGTCGGCGAAAGGTCGGCATGGGCCGTCATGGGAAAACTCCGGAAAGCATGTTTGGAAGAGCAGGGCGGGCAGACAAAACGGCCGTTATCTTATAGCAAAACGGCGGCCAGAGGCCGCCGTTTAGTGCATTGCGCAAGTTTTAACTGGCCGGTGCGGGCTCAGGTGCCGCTGCCGGTTTCGGCAGCGACGACAGGAACGCCATGATCAACGCCGCCACGTACGGCAGCGACTGCACCAGCAGCATCACCACCCAGAAGCGCATGTCGTTGCTCGGCAGGCCCTGCACCAGGTAGATCCCCAGCGCCGCGCCCCACAACAGCAGCATGATGAACATTTCTTCGCGGGCTTCGGAAATGGCCACCCAGAAGCCGTGGTTATCCGCGTTTTTCGGTGTACGAAAGAACGGAATACTGGTGGTGAAGAAGCCATACAGCACCGCCTTGGCGATGGTGTGGGACAGCGCCAGCCCGGCCAGGGCCGCGCAGAATGCGTCCTTGAGGTTCACGCCTACCGCACGGCGGTACAGGAAGATGATCTTGCCCACCTTGAACACGAACAGCGCCAAGGGCGGGATCGCGAAAATCAGCAGCGGCGGGTCGACCCGCGTCGGCACGATGATCATCGCCGCCGACCACAACAGCGCGCCGACGGTGAAGAAAATGTTCATGCCATCGGCCACCCACGGCAACCAGCCCGCCAGGAAGTGATAGCGCTGGCCGCGGGTCAGCTCGGTGTCTTTGCCGCGCAACAGGCTGGCAGTGTGCCGCTTGATGATCTGGATCGCGCCATAGGCCCAGCGGAAACGCTGTTTCTTGAAGTCGATAAAGGTATCCGGCATCAGGCCCTTGCCGTAGCTGTCGTGGTAATACGCCGCCGACAGACCTTTCTCGAATACCCGCAGGCCAAGTTCGGCGTCTTCACAGATACACCAGTCGGCCCAGCCCAGTTCCTCGAGCACTGAGCGGCGGGTCATGGTCATGGTGCCGTGCTGGATGATCGCGTCGCGGTCGTTGCGGGTGACCATGCCGATATGGAAGAAGCCTTTGTATTCCGCGTAGCAAAGCTTCTTGAAGGTGCTTTCGTTCTGGTCGCGGTAATCCTGCGGCGACTGCACCACGGCGATTTTCGGGTCGGCGAAGTGCGGCACCATGTGCTTGAGCCAGTTGGGCGATACGCAGTAGTCCGAGTCGATCACTGCGATCACTTCGGCATCCTTGGCGGTGTGCGGGATCAGGTAGTTCAACGCACCGCCCTTGAAACCGGCCAGGGGCGCGACGTGGAAGAACTTGAAGCGCGGGCTCAGGGTTTCGCAGTAGTCGCGCACCGGTTCCCAAACCGCCGGGTCCTTGGTGTTGTTGTCGATGATCAGGACTTCGTAGTCCGGATAGTCGAGGGCGGCCAGGGCGTCGAGGGTCTGTTTGACCATCTCCGGCGGTTCGTTGTAGCACGGCACGTGGATCGATACTTTCGGGCGGTAGTCCGAATCCCCTTCAACCGGCAGGAATTCGCGGCGGCGCTTGTGGGTCCACACCGCTTCGGCCAGTTCATGGGCTTCGGTGAGCAGCACGATAAACACGCCCAGGGCGCCGAGCGCCAAGAGGATGCCCACGGTGACACTGAACCAGGTGCTGTATTGCTGACTGTAGTCGTAGCCGATCCACACCAGCACCGAACCGCACAGGAACGCGATAAACGTCAGGAAGGTACGGCCACGTTGGCGCAGGGCCGAGCCGTCGATCATCAGCAGGGTCAGCGACAGCAGCGCGAGCACCACCGAACCGATGGCCAGTACACGCCATTGGGGGATTGCGACGACGGGACCTTCAAAATTGAATTTCTGCTGGCGCGCGGCGTTGAATACGCCCCAATAGGCACCGGCCGAGCCTTCATCGCTGACTTTCCACGGCTGATCGAAAGCCTCGATCACGAAGTAGTTGTAGCCCTGGCGATTGAGCTTGTTCACCAGTGTGCGCAGGTAAATCGCCTGGTCCGCCGGGGACGCTTCATTCCCGCCGCGCATGCGCCCGTTACTTGGCCAGCCTACTTCCGACAGCAGCAGCGGTTTTTTCGGGAACAGTTTCTTCAGGTCCCTGGCACGGTCGAGTACATATTGGCCGGCCTTGTCCATCGGGATGAACTCCCAAAACGGCAGGATGTGCGCGGCGATCAGGTCGACGTGCTTGGCCAGTTGCGGGTTCTTTTCCCAGATGTGCCACTGCTCGGAGGTCGTGACCGGTACTTTGACGGCGGCGCGCACGCGGTCCAGCAGCACGATCAGTGCCTCTGGGGTGATCTCTTCACGGAACAGCGCTTCGTTACCGACCACCACCCGCACGACACTGCGCGAGCTGTTGGCAATTTCGATGGCACGTTGGATTTCGCGTTCGTTGCGCTCCAGGTCCGGGCTGATCCAGATCCCGAGGGTCACGCGCAGGCCGAACTCTTCCGCCAGCTTGGGGATGTCCCCCAGGGTGCCGTCGACCGAATAGGTACGGATGTTGTCCGTCAGCTTGCTCATGATTGCCAGGTCCTGACGCATCTGCTCGTCAGTGGGGTACTGCTCTTTTTGCGGGTACTGGCCTTGCTGGAACGGCGAGTAGGAAAACCCCGAGATCTGCTCAGGCCAGTTGGGAGCGGTGACCGGGCGGTTGATCAGCGCCCAGAAGCCGGTGAACAGTGCGGCAATTGCCAGCACCACCACCAGGTTGAGTCCAAATTTACGCGATGCCATGGTTATGTCGGGTTCCAAAAGGTGTGGAACGAAAAGAGGTGCCGGCCTGCGCCGAACGGCGCGCATCCTACACCGGCCTTTCCCTGACCGTACAGCAAGCAGAGAAAAACCGGACATTGGGCAGCGAAAGTACATCTAAGTTCTTAACTTGTAGCTTAAAACTTGTCGCCGCGTAGCCCATAATGCGCGCCGGTTTTTGGGGTAATGGTCATGAGTACAGAAGATACGCGGTTTGCAGGCGTCGCCCGCTTGTATGGCATTGAAGGCCTGGAACGCTTGAAAGCGGCCCATGTGGCGATCGTCGGCGTCGGCGGCGTTGGCTCCTGGGCGGCGGAAGCCATGGCGCGCTGCGGCGTGGGCGAGATTTCGCTGTTTGACCTGGACGATGTCTGCGTCAGCAACAGCAACCGCCAGTTGCATGCCCTGGACAGCACCGTGGGCAAGCCCAAGGTCGAGGTGATGGCCGAACGCCTGCGGGGCATCAACCCGGATTGCACAGTGCATGCAGTGGCGGATTTCGTGACCCGCGACACCATGGCCGAGTACATCACTGCGAATATCGACTGCGTGATTGACTGTATCGACGCGGTCAACGCCAAGGCCGCGCTGATTGCCTGGTGCAAGCGCCGCAAGATCCAGATCATCACCACCGGCGGTGCCGGCGGACAGATCGACCCCACATTGATCCAGGTGTGCGACCTGAACCGCACCTTCAACGACCCGCTGGCCTCGAAAGTGCGTTCCACGTTGCGTCGCGACTACGGTTTCTCGCGCACCGTGACCCGTCATTACAGCGTGCCGTGCGTTTTTTCCACCGAACAGCTGCGCTATCCCAAGCCGGACGGCAGCATCTGTTTGCAGAAGAGTTTTGTCGGCGACGGGGTGAAGCTCGACTGTGCCGGTGGGTTTGGCGCGGTGATGATGGTCACCGCGACCTTTGGCATGGTGGCGGCGACCAAGGCGGTGGACAAGATTGTGGCTGGGGTGCGCCGGCCTTCAGAGCGGGTCAAACCCGCCTGAATTTCAGCACCTCCCACATTTAGATTTGTGTACGGCTCAACTCGCGCATGCGCTGCAGGACTGCGTTCAAGCCGTTGCTTCTGGACGGCGACAGCTGGCGCGAAAGCCCCAGTTGATTGAACCAGTCAGGCAAGTCGACCGCTTGCAGCTCAGCCGCCGACAACCCATTGACTCGCGCCAGCAACAACGCCACCAACCCTCGAATCATCCGCGCATCGCTGCTGGCAGCAAACTGCCAACGGCCTTCCAGCAGGCGGCCGACCAGCCACACCAGGCTCTCGCAGCCCTGTACCAGGTTGGCCTCGATCTTATCCTCGTCCGCCAACACCGGCAGGCGCTCTCCCCACTGCATCAGCAGGCGGGCGCGTTGCTCCCAACCGCCAACCGTCTGGAAGGTGTGCAGCGCAGTCACTGCGTCTGTCGGCAGGCTCATCGCAGCATATCCAGCGTGTGATCCAGCGCGTCAAAGAACCGCTCCACATCGGCTGAGTCGTTGTACAGGGCCAGCGATACGCGTATCGCCCCGGAGAGGTTCATCTGCTTGAGCAGTGGCATCGCGCAATGATGGCCGGCGCGCACGGCAATGCCTTGGTCCGCCAGCAGGTAGGCGAGGTCGGCATTGTGCAGGTTCTCGACGGTGAAGCTCACCAGCGCCACTTGCGGCGAGCCCAGCACCCGCAGGCCATTGCGTGCTCTTAGCCCGCGCAGCAGGTAGTCATGCAGCGCTGCCTCATGGGCGATTACCGCCTGCTGATCCAGCGAACTCAGGTAATCCAGGCTGGCGCCCAAACCGATCACACCGGCAATCGGTGGGGTACCGGCCTCGAAGCCCAGCGGCGCAGGGCGGAAGCTCGCGCTGTGGTAGTCGGCCTGTTGCACCATCTCGCCGCCGAACTGCCAGTGGCGCAGGTGGTGCAGGGCTTCGTTGCGGCCATACAGCACGCCGACGCCGTCCGGCCCGTAGAGCTTGTGGCTGGAAAATACATAAAAGTCGCAGCCCAGCGCCTGCACATCGTGGCGGCCATGGACGATGCCTTGGGCACCATCGATCACGCTCAGCGCGCCATGGGCCTTGGCCAGGGCGAGTAAGGCCTCCAGGGGTTGCCAGGTGCCGAGGACATTGGAGAGTTGGCTCACCGCCAGCAGCCGTGTGCGCGAGCCGATCAATTCGGCGGCCGCATTCAGGTCGATCACGCCGTCATCGTCCAGCGGCAATACCACCAGTTTCAGCGCATGACGTTTGGCCAGTTGCTGCCAGGGCAGCAGGTTGGCGTGGTGTTCCAGGGCGCTGATGACAATCTCATCGCCCGCATTGAATAGATGCTCAAGGCCATAAGCCAAGAGGTTCAGCGCTGACGTCGCGCCGTGGGTAAACACGATCTGCCCCGTGTCGCCTGCATTCAACCACTGCGCAGCCTTGCTGCGGCTGTCCTCGAAGGCTTGGGTCGCATGCGCCCCCGGCAAATGCTGGGCCCGGTGCACATTGGCTGCGCCATTGGCGTAGTAATGACTGATGGCATCCAGCAGGACCTGGGGTTTTTGCGTGGTGGCGGCGTTGTCCAGATAGGTCTGGTCTTGCCGTTGCAGGGTGGCGATGGCCGGAAAGTCGGCGCGCCAGGGGGAGGGCACAAGCATGGTGGTCAAGACTCGTATGAACGGGCCGTCCCCTGAAGGCGCGGCCCGTTAGTGGCATCGAGTGGCTGCTTAGTTGTGAGCGTGCAGCGCTTCGTTCAGTTCGATGGCCGATTTGTGGGTTTTGCATTCCACGGCACCGGTCTCGGAGTTGCGGCGGAACAGCAGGTCCGGCTGGCCGGCCAGTTCACGCGCCTTGACCACCTTGACCAGTTGGTTCTTCTCGTCCAGCAGTGCGACCTTGGTGCCGGCGGTGACGTACAGGCCCGACTCCACGGTGTTGCGGTCGCCCAGCGGAATACCGATACCGGCGTTGGCGCCGATCAGGCAGCCTTCGCCGACCTTGATCACGATGTTGCCGCCGCCCGACAGGGTGCCCATGGTGGAGCAACCGCCGCCCAGGTCCGAGCCCTTGCCGACGAATACGCCCGCCGATACACGACCTTCGATCATGCCCGGGCCTTCGGTGCCAGCGTTGAAATTGACGAAACCTTCGTGCATCACGGTGGTGCCTTCGCCCACATAGGCGCCCAGGCGCAGACGGGCGGCATCAGCGATACGCACGCCGGCCGGCACCACGTAGTCGGTCATTTTCGGGAACTTGTCCACCGAAAACACTTCCAGCAGGTCGCCACGCAGGCGTGCTTCCAGCTGGCGTTCGGCCAGTTCATTGATGTCGATCGCGCCCTGGCTGGTCCAGGCCACGTTCGGCAACTGCGGGAACACACCGGCCAGGCTCAGGCCGTGCGGCTTGACCAGGCGATGCGACAGCAGGTGCAGCTTGAGGTAGGCCTCGGGCGTGGAGGTCAGCGCGGCGTCTTCGGCCAGCAGGGTGGCGACCAGCGGCGTGTGGCTTTCGGCCAGGCGGCTCAGCAGGGCGGCCTGGGCTGCGTCGACGCCTTTGAGCGCGTCGGCCATTTGCAGCGCTTGAGTCACGGTGAAGGTGATGGCCTGGTTGCCTTCGGCGTAACCCAGGATGGGTGCGATAGCCGCGACGATTTCAGCCGGTGGGTTGAGCAACGGTTGTGCGTAAAACACTTCCAGCCAAGCACCTTGGCGGTTCTGAGTGCCGACGCCGAAGCCCAGGCTGAACAGGGAATGGGACATGCTGTTACCTCTACAAAAATGGGGAAGGGCTGGCCTACTTGAGGGCCGCCGAATAAGTATCTGGCTTGAAGCCAATCAGGGTTCTGTCACCGAGATCAAGCACCGGGCGCTTGATCATCGAAGGTTGTGCGAGCATCAATTCAATGGCTTTCGACTGATCGAGATCGGCTTTGCGTTCGTCTTCGAGTTTGCGAAAGGTGGTGCCCGCACGGTTCAAAACCACCTGCCAACCGTGCTCGTTGCACCATTGGGTCAAGTGTTCGCGGTCGATACCGGCCGTTTTGTAGTCATGGAACTCATAGTTCACCGCGTGCTCATCGAGCCAGGTGCGCGCCTTTTTCATGGTGTCGCAGGCTTTTATGCCGAAAAGGTGCAAGGTTTTGCTTGAAGCGGTCAAGGAATTGCCCCCTTTTGGACGGATGAAAACTAAAGGTTACGGATTATGCCACGACCAGCGGCTTTGGGTGCCGCTCCTCCTGCGCCGTGCGACTTTTGTGCAAAAGCCACCGCATGGCATCGCCGGGTAATATGGCTCGGTAATATGGCACTTCAACGACCAGTTGTTGCCTGATGTGTGTCTTTGCAAGTCGATTGTCCGAGAACCCCGCGTTATGCAAACCGCCTACACCGTTCTTATCCTGCTGATGCTGGTCAGCGTTTCGCGTCTGGTTGGGCGTGTGATTGCGCTTCCGTTGCCGCTGGTGCAGATTGCCGCCGGCGCGCTGCTGGCCTGGCCCACGCTTGGGCTGCATGTGGCGCTGGACCCGGAGTTGTTTCTGTTTCTGTTCCTGCCGCCGTTGCTGTTCTCCGACGGATGGCGCATGCCCAAGCGCGAGTTGTGGCGACTCAGAGGCCCGATCCTGACGTTGGCGGTGGGGCTGGTGCTGTTTACCGTGGTGGGGGCCGGTTACTTCATCCATTGGCTGTTGCCGACGATCCCCTTGCCGGTGGCTTTCGCGTTGGCCGCCGTGTTGTCGCCGACGGATGCCGTGGCGGTGTCGGCCATTTCCCAGAACCGTTTGCCCACCCCGCTGATGCACATGCTCCAGGGCGAAGCGTTGATGAATGACGCGTCGGGCCTGGTGACGTTCAAGTTCGCCTTGGTCGCGGCGTTGACCGGGGTGTTTTCCCTGGCGGATGCGAGCCTGACCTTCGTGCTGGTGGCGGTGGGTGGCCTGGCGGTCGGTGTGGCGTTGAGCTGGCTGGTCGGCCGCTTGCGCGCCTGGATGATCGCGCGCGGTTGGGACGACCCGGCGACCCATGTGGTGTTCATGTTACTGCTGCCGTTTGCTGCCTATGTGTTGGCTGAGCGTTTGGGTGCCTCGGGGATTTTGTCGGCGGTCGCTGCTGGGATGATGCAGAGCTGGCTCGACCTGCTGCCACGCCAGACCAGTACGCGCCTGCTCAATCGCAGTGTGTGGTCGTTGTTGGAGTTTGCCTTCAATGGCTTGATCTTCCTGCTGCTGGGCCTGCAATTGCCGGACATTATCAAGGCGGTGGTGAGCCATGAACCGACGCTTTGGCCAACGCTTTTCTATCGCTGCCTGGAGGTGGTCGCGATCTTCCTGGTACTGGTGGTGCTGCGGTTTATCTGGGTACAGAGTATCTGGAGGCTGTCGGGATTGTTGCGTCGCCTGCGTGGGAAAAGTGAGCTGACGCTGGTACCTACCGCCCGATCCTGTTGGCTCTTGACGGTCGGCGGGGTGCGCGGTGCGGTGACATTGGCGGGTGTGATGTCGGTGCCTTTGTTGCTGGCGCCTGGCAAAGACTTTCCTGAGCGCGATCTGCTGATCTTTATTGCGGCCGGCGTGATCCTGCTTTCACTGGTCTGCGCCTGCATTGCCTTGCCGTTGTTACTGCGCGGTCTCGAAAAGAGCCCCGATGAAAAGCGCCATAACGAAGTGCGCGAGGCGTGGAAAAAGACCGCCGTGGCAGCGATTCACGCGCTGGAGGTCGAAGAACCGGCTGAATCGGAAATGTCCGACGCCGCCCAGGCGGCATTGTCGACCGAACTCAAGGCGCGGCTGATGTCGGAGTATCGTCATCAGTTGGAGGTGTTCAACGATTCGGCCGAAGCCCAGGCACTGGCGCGGCAGATGGACCTGCTTGAGCGAAAACTGCGGCTGAAGGCCCTGCGCGCGCAACGGTTGGAGCTATATAGCTTGAGCCGTCATCACCAGATCGGTGATGACGTTTTGCGGGAGGTGCTGGCGGAGCTGGATATGAGTGAGGCGAACCTGGGGCCACTGAAATGACCCGGTTGCTTACCGGCGACGCTGAATAAAGTCCCGAATCCGCTCAGCCGCTTCGACGCACTCGGCCAGCGGCGCAACCAGCGCCAGGCGCACGCGACCGGCCCCCGGGTTAGCGCCATCCACCTCGCGCGACAGGTACGAGCCCGGCACGACGGTCACGTGCTCTTCCACGAACAAGTCGCGGCAAAAGGCGGTATCGTCGCCGTTCACATTTGGCCACAGGTAGAACCCGCCGTCGGGGTGTTGCACATCCAGCACCGGCTTAAGGATTGCCAGCACGGCGTCGAATTTCTCGCGGTACAGGTCGCGGTTGGCCTGTACGTGAGCTTCATCCTGCCACGCGGCAATGCTCGCCAGCTGGGTTTGCACCGGCATCGCACAGCCGTGGTAGGTGCGGTATAGCAGGAAGGCCTTGAGAATGTCCGCGTCGCCGGCCACGAACCCGGAGCGCAGCCCCGGGAGGTTGGAGCGCTTGGACAGGCTGTGGAACACCACGCAACGCTTGAAGTCCTGGCGACCCAGTTCGACGCAGGCGCTCAGCAGGCCCGGTGGCGGGGTTTGTTCATCGAAGTACAGTTCGCTGTAGCACTCGTCGGCGGCAATGACGAAATCGTATTCGTCGGCCAGGGCGATGAGTTTTTTCAGGGTCTCGACCGGGATCAGTGCGCCGGTCGGGTTGCCAGGGGAGCACAGGAACAGGATCTGGCAGCGTTTCCAGATGTCCGGCGAAACCGCATCGAAATCCGGGTTGAAGCCGTTTTCGTCCAGGCACGGCAGGTAGTGCGGCTTGGCCCCGGCCAGGAACGCGGCGCCTTCATAGATTTGGTAGAAGGGGTTCGGGCTGACTACCAGTGCATCGTCGTCACGGTTGACCACGGTCTGGGTGAAGGCGAACAGCGCTTCACGGGTGCCATTGACCGGCAGGATGTTGCGCGCCGGGTCCAGCCAGCCCTTGGGCACGTTGAAGCGGCGTTCGCACCAGGCACCGATAGCTTCGCGCAGGGCCGGGATGCCCAGGGTGGTGGGGTACACCGCCATCTGGTCGAGGTTGCTGCTCAGTGTCTCGGCCACGAAGGTTGGCGACGTGTGCTTGGGCTCGCCGATGGACAGCGCAATCGGGCGCTTGTCCGGGTTGGGTGTGACGCTGCCGAGCAGGGCACGCAGTTTCTCGAACGGGTAGGGCTGCAACTGGTTCAGGGCGTTGTTCATCGAAAGTCTCGTTCAAATTCGCTAGAAAGCATGCGGTCTGCTGGGTGTAGAAGAGCTCACAAACCGGGTATTCAAATAGTCAGGCGCGTCAGCTCAACGCCGGGTTCCTGGGTCACGCTCAACTGTTGCACGATCGCTTCCTGCAGGCGCAGGCACAGCTCCGGGTCGGACAGCGGCTGGTTATCGGCATCGGTGATGAAGAACACGTCTTCCACCCGTTCGCCCAAGGTTGCAATCTTGGCATTCTGCAACGACAGATCGAACTCCAGGAAGATCCCGCCAATGCGCGCCAGCAAGCCTGGACGGTCCGGGGCGCTGAGTTCCAGCACCGTGACCGGGCGCTGTGCATCGTTGGAAATGGTCACCTGGGGCGCAAAGGCAAAGTGCTTGAGCTGGCGCGGCACCCGGCGCTGGATGATGGTCGGGTAGTCATCCGGGTTGCGCAGCACTTCGGTGAGGCCTTCGCGGATCTTTTTCACCCGCGCCGGGTTGTCGCCGATGGACTCGCCTTCGGTGTCGAGCACAATGTAGGTGTCGAGGGTGAACTGGCTGCTGGACGTAATGACCCGAGCGTCATGGATGTTCAGGTTGAGCTGGTCCATGGCTGCCACCGTCACGGCGAAGAAGTCGTGCTGGTCGGGTGCATAGATGAAGATCTGCGTGCCGCCCTCGAACTCGCGCTGGGTGGTTTCCTTGATCAACACCAGCGGGCCGCCATCGGCCGGCTGTTGCAGGATTGCATCAGTGTGCCAGGCCACATCGCCGGCGGTGTGACGCAGGAAGTAATCGTCACCCAGCTGCGACCACAATTGCTCGACGTCGTCCGGGTCGTTGCCGCCGCGCACCAGAATATCCAGCGCCGCGCTTTGGGTGCGGCGGATCTGCTCTTCGCGGTCCACCGGGTTTTCCAGGCCGCGACGCAGGGCGCGCTTGGTCTCGGTATACAGCTGGCGCAAGAGGCTGGCGCGCCACGAGTTCCACAGCGTCGGGTTGGTGGCGTTGATGTCGGAGACGGTCAGCACGTACAGGTAGTCGAGGCGGGTTTCGTTGCCGACGATCTGCGCGAAGTCGTGGATCACCTGCGGGTCGGACAAGTCCTTGCGCTGGGCGGTGGTCGACATGACCAGGTGGTTCTGCACCAGCCAGACGATCAGGCGGCTGTCCCACTGCGGCAACTGGTGGCGCTGGCAGAACGCTTCGGCGTCGACCGCACCGACTTCCGAGTGGTCGCCATGCCGGCCCTTGCCGATGTCGTGGTACAGGCCGGCCAGGTAGATCAGCTCCGGCTTGGGCAGCTTGGCCATCAGCTTACTGGCCAGCGGAAATTTCTCCGACACCTGGGTGTATTGCAGCTTACGCAGATGTTTGATCAGGTTCAGCGTATGCGCGTCCACCGTATAAATGTGGAACAGGTCGTGCTGCATCTGCCCGACGATAAAGCCGAATTCCGGCAGATAACGCCCGAGGATGCCGTAGCGGTTCATGCGGCGCAGGTTGCGGTGGATGCCGATCTTGCACTTGAACAGCTCGATAAACAGGCTGGTGTTGCGAATATCGTTGCGAAAATCATCGTCGATCAGGTGACGGTTTTCCCGCAGCAGGCGAATAGTGTCGGCGCGCACGCCTTTGATTTCCGGCTGCTGGGCCATCAACACGAAGATTTCCAGCATGGCGAACGGGGTGCGGCGGAACACGTTGTCGTTGCGCGCCTCGATATAGCCGTCGTGCAGCTGGAAGCGCGCATTGATCGGCTGCGGCGGCGCTTCGTCTTCGGGGGCCAGGATCACTTCTTCGAAGTGCTGGATGATCAGGTCGCTGAGCTGGGCGATGCTCATGACCACTCGGTAGTACTGCTGCATAAAGCTTTCGATGCTGGTCTTGGCGTCCTCGCTTTCGAAACCCAGCAGGGTCGCGATGGAGCGCTGATGATCGAACAGCAGGCGGTCTTCGGAGCGCCCGGCGAGCATGTGCAGGGCGTAGCGCACCTTCCACAGGAATTCCTGGGACGAGGCCAGCAAGGCGTTTTCGCTCTCCACCAAAAAGCCTTCGCCGGCCAGGGCGCGCAGGTTCAGGGTGCCGTACTGGCGACGGGCGACCCACAAAATCGTCTGGATGTCGCGCAGCCCGCCCGGCGAGCCTTTGACGTTGGGTTCCAGGTTGTATTCGGTGTCGTTGTATTTGTGATGCCGGGTCTTCTGCTCGGCGCGCTTGGCCAGGAAGAAATCCTTGCTGGGCCACATGTGCGCTGTGCTGGTGACCTCGATCATGCGCTGGCGCAGGCGTTCGGGGCCGCAGATGGTGCGGCTTTCCATCAGGTTGGTGACGACCGTCAAGTCGGCGCGGGCTTCTTCGGCGCATTCATCGACCGAGCGCACGCTCTGGCCGACTTCCAGGCCGATGTCCCACAGCAGCGTCAGAAAGCGCTCGATGGAATCGCGAAAGATCTCATGATCGGCGCTGTCCAGCAGGATCAGCAGGTCGATGTCGGAATAGGGGTGCAGTTCGCCCCGGCCGTAGCCGCCGACCGCCACCAGGGCGATATCGGCGTCTTCGCTCCAACTGAACTGTTCCCAGGCCTTTTGCAGGATGTTGTCGACGAACCAGGCACGGTCTTCGATCAGCCGGCGAATGTCCCGGCCACTGCGAAAGCGCTCATCGAGCACCTCGCGGGCTTGGCGGATGGCCTTCTTGAAAGCGGCGATGGGGCTCGCCTTCAGGGCCAGTTCGGCCTGGAACTGGCCACGGTCGAAGAGTTCGGGATCCACCTGGGGCATCGATCGGCTTTCCTTTCTATCTATCAGTCAGTCACAACACGCTGCGGGAAAACCTGGGCAATCCGTCAGGCTGAAACGCGAGGGATCGTGTCATCGGCGCGCAGGGTGAAGATCTCGTAGCCGGTCTCGGTGACCAGCAGGGTGTGTTCCCATTGAGCCGAGAGCTTGCGGTCCTTGGTGATGGCGGTCCAGCCGTCGCCCAGCACCTTGGTGTCGGCCTTGCCCTGGTTGATCATCGGCTCGATGGTAAAGGTCATGCCTGCCTTGAGTTCCATGCCGGTGCCGGCGCGGCCATAGTGCAGAATCTGTGGTTCTTCGTGGAATACGGTGCCGATGCCGTGGCCGCAGAAATCGCGCACCACCGAGAAACCGTTCTTTTCGGCGTGCTTCTGGATCACTTCGCCGATATCGCCCAGGCGGCAGCCGGGTTTGACGATCTCGATGGCCTTGTACATGCACTCCTGGGTCACCTGGGACAGGCGCTCGGCCCAGACCGGCACGTTGCCGACGTGGAACATGCGGCTGGTGTCGCCGAAGTAGCGGTCCTTGATCACGGTGACGTCGATGTTCAGGGTGTCGCCATCCTTCAACGGCTTGTCGCCCGGAATGCCGTGGCAGACCACGTGGTTGACCGAGGTGCAGATCGACTTGGGGAAGCCCTTGTAGTTGAGCGGGGCAGGGATAGCCTTCTGCACGTTGACGATGTAGTCGTGGCAGATCTGGTTCAGTTCTTCGGTGGTGACGCCGGGCTTGACGTGTTCGGCGATCATTTCCAGCACGTCGGCAGCCAGTTTGCCGGCAATGCGCATGCCGGCGATGTCTTCGGCGGTTTTCAAACTAACGGTCATACAGGCTCTCTCTAGCGCGACGCGCTGAAATCAATACGGTTTACGGGCGTGCGACAAAAGGCTGCGGAATTCGCACAAGCCACAAAAAACGCGATTCTACCAGACGCGGACGGTAAACCATGAGCCCCTGACGATCGCTTCTCTCTATAGGGTGGGGTTAAATCCGCTCTATTCAAAGGGTTGCGTAGAGGTCGCGCACGTCAGATGTGATTGCGTGTTTCGTTTTCGCCCTTCGTGTGGTATAAAATGCGCCGCTTTCCGGGGATGCCCCGAAAAGCTTAAATCCACACACGTGTCGACACGATGACCTGGGTGCCGGAGGCCTTGATGCCGCTGGTTGGTCATTGGGATACGTGGAGGCCAAACCCGACTTATTAAGGAACTATCATGTCCCAAGTCAACATGCGCGATATGCTGAAGGCCGGTGTGCACTTCGGTCACCAGACCCGTTACTGGAACCCGAAAATGGGTAAATACATTTTCGGCGCGCGTAACAAGATCCACATTATCAACCTTGAAAAAACCCTGCCAATGTTCAACGAAGCTCTGACTTTCGTAGAGCGCCTGGCCCAGGGCAAAAACAAGATTCTGTTCGTCGGCACCAAGCGTTCCGCTGGCAAGATCGTTGCTGAAGAAGCAGCACGTTGCGGTTCGCCGTACGTCGATCACCGCTGGTTGGGCGGCATGCTGACCAACTTCAAAACCATCCGTGCTTCCATCAAGCGTCTGCGTGACCTTGAAGTGCAAGCCGAAGACGGTACTTTCGCCAAGCTGACCAAGAAAGAAGCGCTGATGCGCTCCCGTGACCTGGAAAAGCTCGATCGTTCCCTGGGTGGTATCAAGGACATGGGCGGTCTGCCTGACGCACTGTTCGTTATCGACGTTGATCACGAGCGCATCGCGATCACCGAAGCCAACAAGCTGGGCATCCCTGTTATCGGCGTAGTCGATACCAACAGCAGCCCGGAAGGCGTTGACTACATCATCCCAGGCAACGATGACGCAATCCGCGCTATCCAGCTGTACATGGGTTCGATGGCTGACGCTGTAATCCGTGGTCGCAACCACGTTGCTGGTGGTACCGAGCAGTTCGCTGAAGAAGCTCCGGTAGCCGCCGCTGAGTAATTGACGCCCTGGCGTTGACTCAGTAAGCAAAAAGGGGGCTTGGCCCCCTTTTTGCCACCTCGAAAACCGTTTGTCGGCAGCGCAGCTACATCATCTGTAACGTGCAGCAGCCTACAACGGAGATTCGGGAAGAATTGATCCCCCGTTCGATCGGGTGGAATGGTTGAAAACCTATCCAAGAGGAATTTGAAAATGGCAGCAATTACTGCAGCGTTGGTTAAAGAACTGCGTGAGCGTACCGGCGAAGGCATGATGGATTGCAAGAAAGCCCTGGAAAAGGCTGACGGCGACATCGAAAAAGCCATTGATGACATGCGTGCTTCCGGCGCCATCAAGGCTGCCAAGAAAGCAGGCAACGTGGCTGCTGAAGGCGCTATCGCTCTGAAAGAAGACGGCAAATCTGCTGTTCTGCTGGAAGTGAACTCCCAGACCGACTTCCTGGCTCTGCAGGACGACTTCAAGGCATTTGTTGCTGCCAGCGTTGAAAAAGCGTTCGCCGACAAACTGACTGACGCCGCTCCGCTGATCGCCGCTCAAGAAGCTGATCGCCTGGTACTGGTCGGCAAGGTTGGCGAAAACGTCAACATCCGTCGCCTGGTACGCGTTGAAGGTGATGTGGTGGGTGGTTACCTGCACGGCAACAAGATCGGTGTTGCAGTTGTCCTGAAAGGCGGCAACGTTGAACTGGCCAAGGACATCGCTATGCACGTAGCGGCCAGCAACCCTGAGTTCCTGCTGCCTTCGGAAGTTTCTGCCGAAGCCATCGAGCGTGAAAAAGCGGTGTTCCTGCAGCTGAACGAAGAAAAAATCAAAGGCAAGCCAGAAAACATTGTTGAGAACATGGTCAAGGGCCGTATCAGCAAGTTCCTGGCCGAAGCAAGCCTGGTTGAGCAGGCGTTCGTCAAGAACCCTGAAATCAAGGTTGGCGAGCTGGCCAAGAAAGCCGGTGCTGAAATCGTTTCCTTCACCTACTTCAAAGTAGGCGACGGCATCGAGAAGCCGGTCGACAACTTCGCTGAAGAAGTTGCTGCCCAGCTGGCTGCCGCCAAGCAATAAGACGGTTTTCAACTGTCGCCCGAAAGAGGCTGCCCGCTCACGCGCGCAGCCTCTTTTCAAATGGGAAGGCCGATTTTATTTGGATTCCCTTCGGAACTGGCTTACAAAGCCGTGTTCCGATGGCGCTGTGATAGCGTCCAGCTAGAGTGAACGCAAGCCGTAAACGGCTCGCCAAGAATTTTTAAAATACGCCGCAGGAGAGATTCGCAATGGCTCAGCAGGGCAGTGGTTATCAGGCTCGCTATAAACGCATTCTACTCAAGCTCAGCGGCGAGGCTCTGATGGGCTCGGAAGAGTTCGGGATCGATCCCAAGGTGCTCGACCGCATGGCGCTGGAAGTCGGCCAGTTGGTCGGTATCGGCGTACAAGTCGGCCTGGTGATCGGTGGCGGCAACCTGTTCCGCGGCGCGGCACTGAGTGCGGCCGGCATGGATCGGGTCACCGGCGACCACATGGGCATGCTGGCCACTGTGATGAACGCTTTGGCGATGCGCGACGCCCTGGAGCGTGCCAATATCTCGGCTATCGTGATGTCGGCTATTTCCATGGTCGGCGTGACCGATCACTATGATCGCCGCAAAGCCATGCGCCACTTGAACGCCAAAGAGGTGGTGATCTTCGCCGCCGGCACCGGCAACCCGTTCTTCACCACTGACTCCGCCGCGTGCCTGCGTGCCATCGAAATCGATGCCGACGTGGTGCTCAAGGCGACCAAGGTGGATGGTGTGTACACCGCAGACCCATTCAAAGACCCGCATGCCGAGAAGTTCGATCATCTGACTTACGATGAAGTGCTGGATCGCAAGCTGGGGGTCATGGACCTGACGGCTATTTGCCTGTGCCGCGACCACAAGATGCCGCTGCGCGTATTTAACATGAACAAGCCCGGCGCCCTGCTGAATATCGTACATGGCGGCGCGGAAGGGACTCTGATCGAGGAAGGCCAACAATGATCAATGACATCAAGAAAGACGCCCAAGCGCGTATGCAGAAATCCCTGGAGTCTCTGAGCCACGCATTCGGCCAGATTCGTACCGGCAAGGCGCACCCAAGCATCCTGGGCAGCGTGATGGTGCCTTACTACGGCACCGACACTCCACTGAGCGGCGTGGCCAACGTGACCGTTAAGGATTCGCGCACCCTGCAGGTCGTGGCCTTCGAGCGCAACATGCTCGCCGCTGTCGACAAAGCCATTCAGAGCGCCGGCTTGAACCTCAATCCGACCAACCTGGGCGAATTGCTGCTGATTTCCATGCCGGCCTTGACCGAAGAAACCCGCAAGGGCTTCACCAAGCAGGCGCGCAGTGCAGCGGAAGATGCGCGTGTTGCCGTGCGTAACATCCGTCGCGATGCATTGGGTGACCTGAAGAAGCTGGTCAAGGACAAGGAAATCAGTGAAGACGAAGAGCGTCGTGCCGTGGCCGATATCGATAAGCTGACCAAGGACGCCGAGGCCCAGATCACCAAGGCCACGGAAGAAAAAGAAAAGGACCTGATGGCCGTATAAGGAGTCAGGACACCTTCATGGACAAGACCAAGCAGACTGTGCCCTCAGTGGTGCCGCGCCATGTCGCGATCATCATGGATGGGAATAATCGCTGGGCGAAAAAACGCTTTATGCCGGGTGTCGCCGGGCATAAAGCGGGTGTCGATGCGGTACGGGCGGTGATCGAGGTGTGCGCCGAGGCCAAGGTCGAGGTGCTGACCCTGTTTGCGTTCTCCAGTGAGAACTGGCAACGGCCGGCCGACGAAGTCACGGCCTTGATGGATCTGTTCTTCAAGGCGCTGCGTCGTGAGGCCAAGCGCCTGAACGACAACAAGATCAGTCTGCGCATCATCGGTGATCGCTCGCGGTTCCATCCGGAGTTGCAGGCGGCCATGCGTGAAGCCGAGGCCATTACGGCCGGCGCCGACCGTTTTGTGTTGCAGATTGCAGCCAACTACGGCGGCCAGTGGGATATCGCCCAGGCTGCGCAGCGCCTGGCCCGCGAAGTGCAGGCCGGTCATCTGCGCCCTGACGACATCACGCCCGAACTGTTGCAGACCTGTCTGGTAACCGGCGACCTGCCGTTGCCGGACTTATGTATCCGTACCGGCGGCGAACATCGCATCAGCAATTTTCTCTTGTGGCAGCTGGCCTACACCGAGCTGTACTTCTCCGACCTGTTCTGGCCGGACTTCAAACACGATGCCATGCGCACTGCGCTGGCTGATTTCGCTTCCCGTCAGCGTCGTTTCGGTAAAACGAGCGAGCAGATCGAAGCTGGAGCCCGGGTTTAAATGCTTAAACAACGAATCATCACCGCACTGATCCTGTTGCCGATTGCCTTGTGTGGGTTTTTCCTGCTCGAGGGTTCCGGCTTTGCGCTGTTTATCGGCCTGGTTGTCACCCTGGGTGCCTGGGAATGGGCGCGTCTTGCCGGTTTTGCTGCGCAGTTGCCGCGCATAGCGTATGCCGCGGTCGTGGCTGTGTTGCTGTTCCTGATGTATACCCTGTCGAGCATCGTCGTGCCTTGGGTGTTGGGCGCTGCGGTGTTGTGGTGGGCGCTTGCGACCTGCCTGGTGTTGACGTACCCGCGCACCAGCGGGCAATGGTCCAGTGTGGCCAGCAAGTTGGTGATCGGTTTGTTGATTCTGTTACCCGCCTGGCAAGGGTTGGTGGAAATCAAGAATTCACCGATGGGCAACTGGCTGATCATGGCCGTGATGGTGCTGGTGTGGGGCGCCGATATCGGGGCCTACTTTTCTGGTCGGGCATTCGGCAAGCGCAAGCTGGCGCCGGCGGTCAGTCCCGGTAAAAGCTGGGAGGGCGTGTATGGTGGTCTCGCCTTGACCTTGCTGATCACCCTGGTGGTGGGTGTAGTGCGTGGTTGGTCGGTAAAGGAAATTTTCCTGGCATTGGTGGGCACGGCCATCGTCGTCTTCATCTCGGTCGTGGGTGACCTCACCGAAAGCATGTTCAAGCGCCAGGCCGGGATCAAGGACAGCAGCAACCTGCTGCCGGGTCACGGTGGAGTGCTGGACCGTATCGATAGCCTCACCGCTGCCATTCCAATCTTCGCCGTCCTGTTGTGGATGTCCGCTTCGTGAGCCGCCTGCAACAGGTGACGGTATTGGGTGCGACGGGCTCGGTAGGGCTGAGCACCCTGGATGTGATCGCTCGACATCCTGATCGCTATCAAGTGTTTGCCCTGACCGGCTTCACCCGCCTGAGCGAGCTTCTGGCGCTGTGCGAGCGTCATGCGCCGCGCTTTGCTGTTGTGCCTGAAGAGGCTGCGGCGCGGGGGCTGCAGGACGATCTGCGGGCTGCCGGGCTTGCCACGCGGGTGTTGGTAGGGGAGGCGGGGTTGTGCCAAGTGTCGGCCGACGCCGAGGTGGATACGGTGGTCGCTGCAATCGTCGGCGCAGCCGGCCTGCGCCCGACCCTGGCAGCCGTCGATGCGGGCAAGAAAATCCTGCTGGCCAATAAAGAAGCCCTGGTGATGAGCGGTGCGCTGTTTATGCAGGCTGTGCGCAAAAGCGGCGCGGTCCTGTTGCCTCTCGACAGCGAACACAACGCCATCTTCCAGTGCATGCCCGGTGACTTCGCGCGCGGCTTGAGCCAAGTGGGCGTACGGCGAATTCTGCTGACCGCGTCCGGGGGGCCGTTTCGCCAAACCCCACTGGCGGAGTTGGAGCATGTATCGCCTGATCAGGCGTGTGCGCACCCTAACTGGTCCATGGGCCGCAAAATCTCGGTCGACTCGGCCAGCATGATGAACAAGGGCCTGGAGCTGATCGAGGCGTGCTGGCTGTTCGATGCGCGACCTGACCAGGTCGAGGTGGTGATACACCCACAAAGTGTGATTCATTCCCTGGTCGACTACGTGGACGGTTCGGTATTGGCTCAGTTGGGCAATCCCGACATGCGCACGCCGATCGCCAACGCGCTGGCCTGGCCGGAGCGGATTGATTCGGGTGTGGCACCATTGGACCTGTTTGCCATTGCGCGCCTGGATTTCCAGGCGCCGGACGAGCAGCGTTTTCCTTGCCTGCGCTTGGCCAAAGAGGCTGCACAGGCGGGTAACAGTGCACCGGCGATGCTCAATGCGGCCAACGAAGTGGCGGTGGCGGCGTTTCTCGAACGGCGCATCCGCTTTCCGCAGATCGCGAGTATCATCGAGGACGTCCTGAGCATTGAGCCCGTGGTGGCTGTGAATGATCTGGACGCGGTATTCGAGGCGGACACCAAGGCTCGGGCGTTGGCCAGAGACTGGCTGGGCCGCAACGCGCGTTAGTCTGTGAGCGTCTGAGCCTTCGGGCAGTGGTTTGGAATGCGGAGAAATTAGATGAGTGCGCTTTACATGATTGTCGGCACCCTGGTTGCTCTGGGTGTGCTGGTTACCTTCCACGAATTCGGCCACTTCTGGGTGGCGCGTCGTTGCGGCGTCAAGGTACTGCGCTTTTCCGTTGGTTTCGGCATGCCGCTGCTTCGCTGGCACGACCGTCGTGGCACCGAGTTCGTGATTGCGGC
Source organism: Pseudomonas sp. FP597 (assembly GCF_030687435.1). Lineage (NCBI taxonomy): Bacteria > Pseudomonadati > Pseudomonadota > Gammaproteobacteria > Pseudomonadales > Pseudomonadaceae > Pseudomonas > Pseudomonas sp. FP597. The sequence goes on from NZ_CP117432.1 coordinate 1,512,837, forward strand.
TATCCCGTTGGGCGGCTACGTCAAAATGCTCGATGAGCGCGAAGGCGAAGTGCCGGCCGATCAGTTGGACCAATCCTTCAATCGCAAGACCGTTCGTCAGCGTATCGCGATCGTTGCCGCCGGCCCGATTGCCAACTTTCTGTTGGCGATGCTGTTTTTCTGGGTGCTGGCCATGCTGGGCAGCCAGCAGGTGCGTCCGGTCATCGGTGCCGTCGAGGCGGACAGTATCGCCGCGAAGGCCGGCCTCGTGGCGGGTCAGGAAATTGTTTCCATTGATGGCGAACCCACCACGGGCTGGGGCGCGGTCAATTTGCAGTTGGTGCGTCGCCTGGGTGAAAGCGGCACCGTCAATGTCGTGGTGCGCGAGCAGGATTCCAGCGCCGAAACCCCGCGCGCGCTGGCCCTCGACCATTGGCTCAAGGGGGCCGATGAACCTGATCCGATCAAGTCTCTGGGAATTCGCCCTTGGCGCCCAGCATTGCCGCCGGTCCTCGCCGAGCTGGATCCGAAGGGGCCGGCACAGGCCGCAGGTCTGAAAACCGGCGATCGCCTGCTGACCTTGGATGGCCAGACGCTGGGTGACTGGCAGCAAGTGGTCGATCTGGTGCGTGTGCGCCCTGATACCAAAATTGTGTTGAAAATTGAACGTGACGGTGCTCAGCTCGACGTCCCGGTGACCCTGGCTGTTCGCGGGGAAGCCAAGGCGGCCGGGGGTTACCTGGGGGCCGGGGTCAAAAGTCCGGAATGGCCACCATCGATGGTTCGTGAGGTCAGTTTCGGGCCGTTGGCGGCAATTGGCGAGGGTGCAAAACGCACTTGGACCATGAGTGTGCTGACCCTCGAATCCCTCAAGAAAATGTTGTTCGGCGAGCTCTCGGTAAAAAACTTGAGTGGACCGATAACCATTGCTAAAGTGGCGGGCGCTTCTGCCCAGTCGGGTGTCGCGGATTTCCTGAATTTCCTGGCTTATCTGAGTATCAGCCTGGGTGTTCTGAATTTGTTGCCCATTCCAGTATTGGATGGGGGGCATCTGTTGTTTTATCTGGTCGAGTGGGTGCGTGGTCGCCCGTTGTCGGATCGGGTGCAGGGTTGGGGGATACAGATCGGTATCAGTTTGGTGGTTGGGGTGATGTTATTAGCCCTGGTCAACGATCTGGGTCGACTGTAACGCTTCGCTGAATTGCGAATCTGCCGCATTTTGCGGCAGTTTGTTTATTGCCAGTTGGAATAAGAAAGGACTTCATGAAACGTCTGCTGCTAACTGCGGTTCTCACCGTATTGATGATCGCCGAAGTTCACGCCGAGTCCTTCACCATCTCCGATATTCGCGTCAACGGCCTCCAGCGGGTTTCCGCGGGTAGCGTCTTTGGTGCCTTGCCGTTGAACGTCGGGGAACAGGCTGACGACCGTCGCCTGGTGGAATCCACTCGTGCGCTGTTCAAAACCGGTTTCTTTCAAGACATCCAACTGGGTCGCGAAGGCAACGTCCTTGTCATCACCGTCGTCGAGCGACCTTCCGTCGCCAGTATCGAGATCGAAGGCAACAAGGCGATCTCGACTGAAGACCTGATGAAGGGCCTCAAGCAATCCGGCCTTGCGGAGGGCGAGATCTTCCAGCGCGCCACCCTTGAAGGTGTTCGTAACGAACTGCAGCGCCAGTACGTTGCCCAGGGTCGCTACTCCGCGACCGTGGAGACCGAAGTGGTCCCGCAGCCGCGTAACCGTGTCGGCCTCAAGGTCAACATCAACGAAGGCACCGTAGCGGCCATTCAGCACATCAACGTGGTGGGCAACACCAAGTTTGCTGATGAAGACCTGATCGACCTGTTCGAGCTCAAGACCACCAACTGGCTGTCGTTCTTCAAGAACGACGACAAGTACGCTCGTGAAAAACTCTCCGGTGACCTGGAGCGCCTGCGCTCGTACTACCTGGACCGTGGCTATATCAACATGGATATCGCTTCGACCCAGGTGTCCATCACCCCGGACAAGAAGCACGTCTACATCACCGTCAACGTCAACGAAGGCGAGAAGTACAAGGTTCGCGACGTAAAACTCAGTGGCGACCTGAAAGTGCCTGAAGACCAGGTCAAGTCCCTGTTGCTGGTGCAGAAAGACCAGGTGTTCTCGCGCAAGCTGATGACCACCACGTCCGAACTGATCACCCGTCGCCTGGGTAACGAAGGCTATACCTTCGCCAACGTCAACGGCGTACCGACGCCGCACGATGAAGACCACACCGTGGACATCACCTTCGTGGTTGACCCAGGCAAGCGTGCCTACGTAAACCGTATCAACTTCCGTGGCAACACCAAGTCCGAGGACGAAGTGCTGCGTCGTGAAATGCGCCAGATGGAAGGTGGCTGGGCCTCGACCTACCTGATCGACCAGTCCAAGACTCGTCTGGAGCGCCTGGGCTTCTTCAAGGAAGTCAACGTCGAAACCCCGGCCGTACCGGGTGTGGATGACCAGGTCGACGTGAACTACGCGGTAGAGGAACAAGCCTCCGGTTCGATCACCGCCAGCGTTGGTTTTGCACAGAGCGCCGGCCTGATCCTGGGTGGCTCCATTACCCAGAACAACTTCCTCGGTACCGGTAACCGTGTGTCCATCGGCCTGACCCGAAGCGAATACCAGAGCCGCTATAACTTCGGTTATACCGACCCCTACTGGACTGCTGACGGTGTGAGCCTGGGCTACAACGCCTTCTACCGCACCACCGATTACAAAGACCTTGATGTCGACGTTGCAAGCTATGCGATCGACAGCCTCGGTGCGGGTGTCAGCGTTGGCTACCCAATCAGCGAGACGTCGCGTCTGACGTTCGGCCTGACCGCGCAACAGGATGAGATCAAGACCGGTGTGTACACCGTGGATGAGATCTTCGACTTTACCCGTCGCGAAGGTGACAAGTTCCTGAACTTCAAGGCGTCCGCCGGCTGGTCCGAGTCGACCCTGAACAAAGGCGTACTGGCAACCCGTGGCCATTCCCAGAGCCTTACTGCGGAAGTCACCACGCCGGGCAGTGACCTGTCGTTCTTCAAGCTGGACTACCGTGGCCAGTTGTTCCAGCCGCTGAGCGATAACTACACCATGCGCCTGCACACAGAGCTGGGCTATGGCGACGGTTATGGTTCGACCAATGGCCTGCCGTTCTATGAGAACTACTACGCGGGTGGTTTCAACTCGGTACGTGGCTTCAAGGACAGCACTCTCGGTCCGCGTGGTACGCCGAGCCGTGGTGCTGCTGTGACCGGTAACCAGGGCACTAACCCTGACTCCGACAACGACCCGCTGCCGTTCGGTGGTAACGTGTTGATTCAGGGCGGGGCGGAAATCCTGTTCCCGCTGCCATTCGTGAAAGATCAGCGCTCCCTGCGGACTTCGGTCTTCTGGGATGTGGGTAACGTGTTCGACTCCAAGTGCGACCAGATCACCAACCCAAGTGGCGTGAAGTCCAAGACCCAGTGCAACGACGTGAGCCTCAGCAACCTGGCGAGCTCCGTGGGCGTGGGTGTGACCTGGGTGACTGCGCTGGGCCCGTTGAGCTTTGCTCTGGCCATGCCGATCAAGAAACCGGATAACGCTGAAACCCAGATTTTCCAATTCTCCCTCGGCCAGACGTTCTAAGCGTCTGACCCAAGATAACGACAACGGATTCTGTAGGAGTTGCATTGTGCGTAAGTTGACTCAATTGGTTCTGCTGGCCACCGTGCTGGTAACCACCCCGGCCTTCGCCGAAATGAAAATCGCCGTCCTGAACTATCAGATGGCCCTGCTGGAGTCCGACGCGGCCAAGAAATACGCCGTGGACGCCGAGAAAAAATTCGGGCCGCAACTGACCAAGCTCAAGACTCTGGAAAGCAGCGCCAAGGGCATCCAGGATCGTCTGGTAGCCGGTGGTGACAAAATGCAGCAAGGCGAGCGCGAGCGTCTGGAACTTGAATTCAAGCAAAAGGCCCGTGACTACCAGTTCCAGTCCAAGGAGCTGAACGAAGCCAAGGCTGTTGCCGACCGCGAAATGCTCAAGCAGCTCAAGCCTAAGCTCGACAGCGCCGTGGAAGAAGTGATCAAGAAAGGCGCCTTTGACCTGGTGTTCGAGCGTGGCGCAGTGATCGACGTCAAGCCTCAATACGACATCACCCGTCAGGTGATCGAGCGCATGAACCAGCTGAAGTAAGCCATGACCGCGACTATCAAGCTCGGCGAGTTGGCCGAGTTCCTGGGGGCTGCCTTGCGTGGCTCCCCGGAGAAGGAAATTACTGGGCTAGCCACCTTGCAGGAGGCTGGCCCAGCTCAGTTGAGCTTCCTTGCAAATCCTCAATACCGTAAATACCTCACCGACAGCCACGCTGCAGCTGTATTGCTGAAGGCCGCTGACGCTGAAGGGTTTGCCGGGGATGCGCTGGTGGTGGCTGACCCCTATCTGGCGTACGCGCGGGTGTCGCACCTGTTTGATCCGAAACCCAAGGCCGCCGGCGGTATTCATCCATCGGCGGTGATCGCTGACGATGCTCACGTTGACCCTGCGGCGAGCATTGGCGCGTTTGCGGTGATCGAGAGTGGCGCGCGCATTGCGGCAGGTGTAACGGTTGGTGCGCATTGTTTTATTGGTGCGCGCTGCGAAATCGGTGCGGATGGCTGGTTGGCCCCTCGCGTGACCCTTTACCACGATGTGCGTATCGGTGAGCGTGTGGTGATTCAATCCGGTGCGGTGATCGGTGGCGAGGGCTTTGGCTTTGCCAATGCCAAAGGTGTCTGGCACAAGATTGCCCAGGTCGGCGGTGTATTGATCGGCGACGACGTGGAAATTGGTGTCAACACGGCTGTCGATCGCGGGGCCTTGGCCGATACGGTGATCGGTAACGGTGTGAAGCTCGACAACCAGATCCAGATCGCCCACAACGTTCAGATTGGCGATCACACCGCCATGGCGGCGTGCGTGGGGATTTCCGGCAGCACCAAAATCGGCAAGCACTGCATGCTCGCCGGTGGCGTAGGGCTGGTGGGGCATATCGACATTTGCGACAACGTATTCATCACCGGCATGACCATGGTCACTCACTCGATTACCGAGCCTGGGGCCTACTCTTCCGGTACCGCCATGCAGCCTGCGGCTGAATGGCGTAAAAGCGCAGCGCGTTTGAGGCAGCTCGACGACATGGCTAGACGTCTCAAACAGCTGGAAAAGCGTGTTGGGGACGTGACCCCTGGCGGTAATGCTTCATCAGAAGGCTGATACCATTTCCATATCAAGTGCGCACAGCCGCTAGACTTGCCTCCTTGATTTGCTAGCGGGGCGTGCGTTTAGTCGCCCGCCCCCAATCTTTATTACAGGCTTCCCCCCGAAATGATGGACATCAACGAGATTCGCGAATACCTGCCTCACCGTTACCCGTTCCTGCTGGTGGATCGTGTAGTGGACCTCAATGTCGAGGAAAAGCGCATTCGTGCCTACAAGAATGTCAGCATCAACGAACCGTTCTTTAATGGTCACTTCCCTGCGCATCCAATCATGCCGGGCGTATTGATCATCGAAGCAATGGCCCAGGCTGCCGGTATCCTTGGTTTCAAAATGCTCGACCTCAAGCCTGCCGATGGCACGCTTTACTATTTCGTAGGCTCGGACAAATTGCGTTTTCGCAACCCGGTTACCCCAGGTGACCAGTTGATCCTGGAAGCCAAGTTCATCAGCTGCAAGCGCCAGATCTGGAAGTTCGAGTGCCAGGCCTCGGTGGATGGCAAGCCTGTATGCTCCGCCGAGATCATCTGCGCGGAACGCAAACTATGAGTTTGATTGACCCTCGCGCAATCATCGATCCGTCGGCCGTACTGGCCGCCGACGTTGAGGTCGGCCCTTGGTCGATCATCGGCGCAGGTGTGGAAATCGGCGAGGGGACTGTCATCGGGCCGCACGTGATCCTCAAAGGTCCGACCCGCATTGGCAAACACAATCGTATCTACCAGTTCTCGTCGGTAGGCGAAGACACCCCGGACATGAAGTACAAGGGTGAAGAAACACGTCTGGTAATCGGTGACCACAACATCATTCGTGAAGGCGTGACCATTCACCGTGGCACGGTGCAGGATCGTGCCGAAACCACCCTGGGCGATCACAACCTGGTAATGGCTTATGCCCATATCGGCCATGACAGCGTGATCGGCAACCACTGCATCCTGGTCAACAACACTGCGTTGGCTGGTCATGTGCACGTTGATGATTGGGCGATCCTGTCCGGTTTCACCCTGGTGCATCAGTACTGCCATATCGGCGCCCACAGCTTTTCCGGCATGGGTACCGCCATCGGCAAGGACGTTCCAGCGTTTGTGACGGTGTTCGGCAACCCTGCTGAGGCTCGCAGCATGAACTTCGAGGGCATGCGCCGTCGCGGGTTCAGCGAAGACGCCATTCATGCGCTGCGCCGTGCCTACAAAGTGGTGTACCGCCAGGGGCTGACGGTGGACCAGGCATTGGCCCAGCTGACCGAGTCGGCGGCGTTGTTCCCGGAAGTCGCGGTGTTCCGTGACTCGATCCAGGCGTCGACTCGCGGCATCACCCGCTGATCATGGGCAGTTTGCGTATTGCGCTGGTGGCCGGGGAAGCTTCCGGCGATATTCTCGGCGCGGGTCTTATGCGCGCCATCAAGGTTCAGCATCCGGCAGTGGAATTCATCGGTGTCGGTGGGCCATTGATGCAGGCGCAAGGTCTCACCTCCTACTTCCCCATGGAGCGCCTGTCGGTCATGGGCCTGGTGGAGGTGCTGGGTCGCCTGCGTGAATTGCTGGCTCGGCGCAAGCTGCTGATCCAGACGCTGATCGAAGAAAAGCCCGACGTCTTTATCGGAATCGACGCGCCGGACTTCACCCTTAATATCGAACTCAAGTTGCGTCAGGCCGGGATCAAGACCGTGCACTACGTTAGCCCCTCTGTGTGGGCCTGGCGGCAGAAGCGTGTGCTGAAGATCCGCGAAGGCTGTGACCTGATGCTGACGTTGCTGCCCTTCGAGGCCCGATTCTACGAAGAGAAGGGCGTGCCGGTGCGGTTTGTCGGGCATACGTTGGCCGACACCATACCTTTGCAGGCAGACCGCGCAGCGGCGCGTGCCGAGCTGGGCTTGCCCGACGGTCCGCTCGTCGCATTGATGCCGGGCAGTCGCGGTGGCGAAGTCGGCCGTTTGGCCAGCGTGTTTTTTGATGCTGCCGAGCGCCTGCAGGCCCTGAAGCCGGGGGTGCGTTTTGTGCTGCCCTGCGCCAGCCCGCAACGCCGCGCGCAGATCGAAACGTTGCTGGAAGGGCGCAACCTGCCGTTGACGCTGCTCGATGGCCAGTCGCACCTGGCCCTGGCGGCCTGTGATGCGGTGCTGATCGCCTCCGGCACCGCGACCCTGGAGGCGTTGCTGTACAAGCGTCCGATGGTCGTGGCCTATCGCCTGGCGCCATTGACGTTCTGGATCCTCAAGCGCATGGTCAAGAGCCCGTACATCTCCCTGCCCAATTTGCTGGCTCAGCGCCTGTTGGTGCCGGAGTTGTTACAGGACGATGCAACGCCAGACGCCCTTGCACAGACCCTGCTCCCGTTGATCGACGGCGGTGAAGAGCAGACCCGTGGATTTGACGAGATTCATCGCACCTTGCGCCGTGATGCCTCGAATCAGGCGGCGGACGCCGTGTTGACCTTGATCGGCAACAAACAGGAAGCCTTATGAAGACGCAAATGGGCCTGGATTTCAGCCTGGTTGCCCAAGCTCACGAACTGGTGGCCGGTGTTGATGAAGTCGGGCGCGGGCCTTTGTGCGGCGCGGTCGTTACAGCGGCGGTGATCCTCGACCCGAACCGTCCGATCCTCGGCCTCAACGACTCGAAAAAACTCACCGAAGCGCGCCGCGAAAAGCTCTACGACGAGATCTGTGAAAAAGCCCTGAGCTGGCACATCGCCCGGGCCGAAGTCGAAGAAATCGACCAATTGAATATCCTCCACGCCACCATGCTCGCCATGCAGCGCGCCGTGGAAGGCCTGCATATCACGCCAAAAATGGCGATGATCGACGGCAACCGTTGCCCGAAACTGGCCATGCCATCCGAGGCGGTGGTCAAGGGTGATAGCAAGGTTCCAGCCATCGCGGCCGCATCGATTCTGGCCAAGGTCAGCCGTGACCGTGAAATGGCCGCATTCGAGTTGATCTACCCCGGCTACGGCATCGGCGGCCACAAAGGCTACCCGACGCCCGTTCATCTGGAAGCCCTGGCCCGCCTTGGCCCCACGCCTATCCACCGGCGCTCCTTTGCCCCGGTGCGCCAGGCTTATGAGCTGCGCGAGAACCTCAGCGAGGTTTAGTCGCGAGGCTGATGTTTTTGCCAAGGCCCGGTACAATCCGGGCCTTGTTGTTTCCACGTATAAAGACAGGATCACTATGCCGGCTTCATTCGTTCACCTGCGCCTGCACACTGAGTACTCCCTGGTCGACGGCCTGGTACGGATCAAACCGCTGGTTAAAACCCTGGTGGGCATGAACATGCCTGCGGTCGCGGTGACCGATCAGAACAACATGTGTTCCCTGGTCAAGTTCTACAAGAATGCCATGGGCGCCGGTATCAAGCCGATCTGCGGTGCCGACCTGTGGCTGTCCAACAAAGACCCGGATAATGCCTTGAGCCGCATCAGCCTGCTGGCGATGAACGGTGTGGGCTATCGCAACCTCACCGAGCTGATTTCCCGTGGCTTTATCGATGGTCAACGCAACGGTTCGGTCATCATCGAACGCGAATGGGTTGCCGAGGCCAGCGAAGGCCTGATCATGCTGTCGGCCGCCAAAGAGGGCGAGATCGGTCTCGCGTTGCTGGGCGGCAACCCTCAGGAAGCCGAAGTGCTTGCGAAGGAGTGGATGCAGGTCTTTCCCGACCGTTTCTACCTGGAAGTGCAGCGCACCAACCGGCCCAATGATGAAGAGCACCTGCACGCCGCCGTCGCCCTGGCCGACAAACTCGGTGCGCCGCTGGTCGCGACCAACGATGTGCGCTTTATCAAGAAGGAAGATTTCGAAGCCCACGAAACCCGCGTGTGCATCGGTGAAGGCCGTGCCCTGGATGACCCGCGTCGCTCCAAGAATTACAGCGAAGAGCAGTACCTCAAAAGCGCCGAGGAAATGGCCGAGTTGTTCAGTGACCTGCCCGAGGCCCTGGAAAACTCCGTCGAGATCGCCAAGCGCTGCAACATTGAAGTGAAGCTGGGCAAACACTTCCTGCCCAACTTTCCGATCCCCGATGGCATGACCATCGACGAGTATTTCCGCAAGGTGTCGTTTGAGGGCCTGGAAGAGCGTCTCTCGGTCCTGTTGCCCAAGGACACCACCGAAGATTACGAGGCCAAGCGCCAGGTCTACGTCGACCGGCTGAACTTCGAGCTGGATATCATCATCCAGATGGGCTTCCCCGGTTACTTCCTGATCGTCATGGACTTTATCCAGTGGGCCAAAAGCAACGGTGTACCGGTCGGCCCGGGCCGTGGGTCGGGTGCCGGCTCGCTGGTGGCCTATGTGCAGAAGATCACCGACCTCGACCCGCTGGAATATGACCTGCTGTTCGAACGGTTCCTGAACCCGGAACGGGTCTCCATGCCCGACTTTGACGTCGACTTCTGCATGGACGGTCGCGACCGTGTGATCGAATACGTGGCCGAGAAATATGGTCGCAACGCGGTCAGCCAGATCATCACTTTCGGTTCCATGGCCGCAAAAGCAGTAATCCGCGACGTGGCGCGGGTGCAGGGCAAGTCCTACGGCCTGGCGGATCGCCTGTCGAAGATGATCCCGTTCGAAGTCGGCATGACTCTCGAAAAGGCCTACGAGCAGGAAGAAATCCTGCGCGATTTCATCAAGGTCGATGAGGAAGCCGCCGAAATCTGGGAAATGGCGCGCAAGCTCGAAGGCGTGGTGCGTAACGTCGGTAAACACGCCGGTGGCGTGGTGATCGCGCCGACCAAGCTCACTGACTTCTCGCCGATCTATTGCGATGAAGAAGGCGACGGCCTGGTCACCCAGTTCGACAAGGACGATGTGGAGGCGGCCGGCCTGGTGAAGTTCGACTTCCTGGGCCTGCGGACCCTGACGATCATCGACTGGGCACTCAAGACCATCAACCGCGACCGCGCCAAGGTTGGCGAGGCACCGCTGGATATCGCGTTTATCCCGCTGGACGACAAACCGACCTACAGCCTGCTGCAAAAGGCCGAAACCACGGCGGTGTTCCAGCTTGAGTCGCGCGGTATGAAGGAGCTGATCAAAAAGCTCAAGCCCGACTGCCTGGAAGACTTGATCGCACTGGTGGCCCTGTTCCGTCCGGGCCCGCTGCAATCAGGCATGGTTGATGACTTTATCAACCGTAAGCACGGCCGCGCCGAACTGGCGTACCCGCACTCCGATTACCAGTACGAAGGCCTCAAGCCGGTACTGGCGCCGACCTACGGCATCATCCTGTATCAGGAACAGGTGATGCAGATCGCCCAGGTAATGGCGGGTTATACCCTCGGCGGCGCGGACATGCTGCGTCGAGCCATGGGTAAGAAGAAACCCGAAGAAATGGCCAAGCAGCGCGGCGGTTTCATTGAAGGGTGCGCCACCAACAATATCGACGCCGACCTGGCCGGTAACATTTTCGACCTGGTAGAGAAATTCGCCGGTTACGGCTTCAACAAATCCCACTCCGCCGCCTACGGCCTGGTGTCGTACCAGACCGCCTGGCTGAAGGCCCACTACCCGGCGCCGTTCATGGCGGCGGTACTCTCGGCGGATATGCACAACACCGACAAGGTCGTGACCTTGATCGAAGAAGTGCGCACCATGAAACTGCGCCTCGACGCGCCGGACGTGAACGCCTCGGAGTTCAAGTTCACGGTGAACGACGAAGGTCGCATCATCTATGGCCTGGGCGCGATCAAGGGCGTGGGCGAAGGCCCGGTGGAAGCGATCACCGAAGCGCGTCAGGACGGCCCGTTCAAGGACCTGTTCGACTTCTGCGCACGGGTTGACCTCAAGCGCATCAACAAGCGAACCCTCGATGGCTTGATCCGCAGCGGCGCGCTGGACCGTCTTGGCCCGTATTTCCATGACGAGCCAAAGGCGTATCAAGCGAATATCGACCGCAACCGCGCGGTGCTGCTCACCGCCATGGAAGAGGCGATCAAGGCCGCCGAACAAACCGCCCGCACCCATGACAGCGGTCACGCCGACCTGTTTGGCGGGCTATTCGTCGAGGAGGACGCGGATGTGTACGCCAACCATCGCAAGGCTAAGGATCTGACCCTCAAGGAGCGTCTCAAGGGTGAGAAAGACACCTTGGGCCTGTACCTCACCGGGCACCCGATTGACGAGTACGAAGGCGAGATTCGCCGTTTCGCCCGTCAGCGCATCATCGACCTCAAACCTGCGCGCGACACCCAGACCGTCGCCGGCATGATCATCGCCCTGCGGGTGATGAAGAACAAAAAGGGCGACAAGATGGGTTTCATCACCCTTGACGACCGTTCGGGCCGCATCGAGGCGTCGCTGTTTGCCGACGCTTTCCACTCGGCGCAGTCGCTGTTGCAGACCGATGCCATGGTGGTGGTGGAAGGCGAGGTCAGTAATGATGACTTCTCCGGCGGCCTGCGCCTGCGCATCAAGCGGGTGATGAGCATGGAAGATGCGCGCACCAACCTCGCCGAGAGCCTGCGCTTGAAGGTGAAAACCGAAGCGCTCAAGGGCGATCAGCTACGCTGGTTGGGTGACCTGCTCAAGCGGCACCGTGGTGCGTGCCCGGTGACCATGGAGTACACCGGCAACGACGCCAAGGCGATGTTGCAGTTCGGCGAGACCTGGCGAATTGATCCGGCGGATGGCTTGATTCAAGCATTGCGTGACCAGTTCGGCCGTGACAACGTCTTCCTCCAATACCGTTGACGGTCTCGCGATAGCATTTCGCCTGATCTTGACTGAACATTTAATCTCGACCTAAACGCGCCTCTCCCTTAAGGTAGGGCGCGAATAGACAACCGGCTGGCCAGGCTCACCCTGGCCGTCGACCCAAGACGGACGCTTATGAACCCGAATTTTCTTGATTTCGAACAGCCGATCGCTGACCTGCAAGCCAAGATCGAAGAACTGCGCCTGGTCGGCAATGACAATTCGCTGAATATCGGCGATGAGATCGCTCGCCTGCAAGACAAGAGCAGCACGCTCACCGAGGACATCTTCGGCAAGCTGACCAGCTGGCAGATCGCGCGTCTGGCTCGCCATCCGCGCCGCCCGTACACCCTGGACTACATTCAGCATATCTTTACCGAGTTCGATGAGCTGCATGGCGACCGCCACTTCTCTGACGACGCGGCCATCGTTGGCGGTATTGCTCGCCTGGACGACCAGCCGGTGATGGTGATCGGTCATCAGAAAGGCCGTGAAGTACGCGAAAAAGTACGTCGCAACTTCGGTATGCCGCGTCCTGAAGGCTACCGCAAGGCGTGCCGCCTGATGGAAATGGCCGAACGCTTCAAGATGCCGATCCTGACTTTCATCGACACACCGGGTGCTTACCCAGGCATCGACGCCGAAGAGCGTAACCAGAGCGAAGCGATTGCCTGGAACCTGCGTGTCATGTCCCGCCTGAAGACTCCGATCATCGCCACTGTGATTGGTGAGGGTGGTTCCGGCGGTGCATTGGCCATTGGCGTCTGCGACCAACTGAACATGCTGCAATATTCGACCTACGCGGTGATCTCGCCGGAAGGTTGCGCCTCGATCCTGTGGAAAACCGCCGAAAAGGCGCCGGACGCTGCCGAAGCCATGGGCATCACCGCCGATCGCCTCAAAGGCCTGGGAATCGTCGACAAAGTGATCGCCGAGCCACTGGGCGGCGCCCACCGCGACCCGGCTGCTGCTGCCGCGACCATCCGTGCCGAGTTGGGTTCGCAGCTGGCGATGCTCAAAAAGCTGGATAACGAAGCGTTGCTGGCCCGTCGTTACGAGCGCCTGATGAGCTACGGTCTCTAACCTCGCAGCGGTACTCATGTGGGAGGGGGCTTGCTCCCGATAGCTGCTAGGTAAGGCTATCGGGAGCAAGCCCTCTCCCACATTTGCTTTGTGTATGCTGAGTTATCGCGTTCCAGATTGATGGCGGTATTTGTCCATGAAGCCCCTGTTAACCGCCAAACTCCTGCAAACCCTGGCCCCTTGGCGCGACGCCCCGGCCTGGCACGTCGCATTCTCTGGTGGCCTTGATTCCACCGTCCTGCTGCACTTGTTGGCCTCCCTGGCAAAAACCGAAACGCTCCCGCCCCTCAGTGCCGTGCATATTCATCATGGCTTGCAAGCGGCGGCTGACGCCTGGCCCGGTCATTGCCAGTCGGTATGCGACGGTCTGGGCGTGCCCTTGCGCGTGATGCGCGTCCAGGTCCAACCCGGCGCCAGCCCTGAGCGTGCGGCCCGTGACGCGCGTTACCAGGCATTTACCGAGGTAACGGGGGCAGGGGAGGTGTTGCTGACAGGCCAGCATCGCGACGATCAGGCAGAAACCTTGCTGTTTCGCCTGCTGCGTGGCGCGGGGGTGCGAGGGTTGGCGGCAATGCCCGCGCATCGACGGTTGGCGGGTGGTCATCTGGTGCGGCCGCTGCTGGATGTATCGCGGGTTGCATTGGAAAACTATGCCGATGCGCATCAGTTGCAGTGGATCGAGGATCCTTCCAACGCCGATCCACGCTTCTCGCGCAATTACCTGCGTCACCGCGTCTTCCCGACACTCACCGAACGTTGGCCGCAAGCCGTTTCAAACCTGGCCCGTGCTGTCGAACACCTCGACGAAGCCCAGGGCCTGCTGGACGAGTTGGCGTGCATGGACCTGAAAACCGCCGATCAACCTTCGCCGTTTCCCTGGTTGCCTTTGCCGTCACTGGCTCTCACGCCGTTACGCGAGCTTTCCGACGCCCGTCAGCGCAACGCCCTGCGTCATTGGCTGACGCCTCTGACCCGCTTACCCGACAGCGACCACTGGGCCAGTTGGCGTTCTCTGTGCGATGCCAAGGGCGACGCACAGCCTGTGTGGTGCCTGGCGGACGGTGAGTTGCACCGTTGCGGCGGGCGTCTCTGGTGGTTGCCCTGCGCATTCTCGGAATTTTCCGACGCGGCTGTGAGCTGGCCCGATCCGCAAACTCCCTTGGAGTTGCCCGGCAATGGCCGTCTGGAATTGAGCGGCGAGGTGCCTGAAGGCCCGCTGCAGGTCCGTTATCGCCAGGGCGGCGAAATGCTTGAAGTGCCCGGCCGAGGCCGGCGTGACTTGAAGCGCCTGCTTAACGAAAGTGGGTTGCCGGGCTTCATCCGTGGCAGATTGCCGCTGCTGTATCAGGGGCAGCAATTGCTCGGCGTGCCCAACCTAACTGGGCGCTGGGCCGCCTCAAGTGAAGGCTGGCAATTACATTGGATGCCACAGACCTGCGATCAAGGTTTGAGCTGATAGCGCCTTTCCGGTAGACTACGCTCCCTTCTTGATACAACTTCTGTGGATTCGCCTGAATCGCAGCAGTTGCCGATTACCAAGCAGTCTTTGCTGGGCGATTCCGAAAAATGTGTAGCGATCAACGTACCGGTGTTCCATTGCTGGTCTGTCACAACGCGGCGGTTTTTTTGAAAGGTGCACTGTGATTAATGCAGGTGATCGGGGGCTTCGGCCTCTCTTCGCTTTCCCCGGCGGCTCGGACCGCTTTAACGCAGACTTCTAGGGTTTTTCATGACGCGCTACATATTCGTCACGGGCGGTGTTGTTTCTTCATTGGGGAAAGGCATTGCCTCCGCTTCATTGGCGGCCATCCTGGAGGCGCGGGGGCTTAAAGTCACCATGCTCAAGCTGGACCCGTACATCAACGTCGACCCGGGCACCATGAGCCCGTTCCAGCACGGTGAAGTGTTCGTCACACATGACGGCGCCGAGACCGACCTGGACCTGGGCCATTACGAGCGGTTCATCCGCACGACCATGACCCAGAACAACAACTTCACCACAGGCCGTGTCTACGAGCACGTGCTGCGCAAGGAGCGCCGTGGTGACTACCTGGGTGCAACCATCCAGGTGATCCCGCACATCACCGACGAAATCAAGCGCCGCATCATCAAGGGCGCAGGCGATGCCGACGTGGCGATGGTCGAGATCGGTGGCACCGTGGGTGACATCGAATCCCAACCGTTCCTCGAAGCCATCCGCCAATTGCGTTTCGAAGTCGGCGCCAAGCGCGCGATGCTGATGCACCTGACACTGGTGCCGTACATCGCCACCGCCGGCGAAACCAAAACCAAGCCTACCCAGCACTCGGTCAAGGAACTGCGTTCCATCGGCCTGCAGCCGGACGTGCTGGTGTGCCGCTCCGATCACCCGATCGACATTTCCTCGCGTCGCAAGATCGCCCAGTTCACCAACGTTGAAGAGCGCGCGGTGATTGCCCTGGAAGACGCCGATACCATCTACAAGATCCCGGGGATCCTGCATTCCCAAGGCCTGGATGATTTTGTCGTCGAGCGTTTCGGCCTGCAATGCGGCGGCGCGGATCTGTCCGAGTGGGAAGCCGTGGTCGACGCCAAGCTCAACCCTGAGCACGAAGTCACCATCGCCATGGTCGGCAAGTACATGGAGCTGCTGGATGCTTACAAGTCGCTGATCGAAGCGATGAGTCACGCCGGGATCAGCAACCGTACCAAGGTCAACCTGCGCTATATCGATTCCGAAGACATCGAGAACCAGGGCACCGCGCTGCTCGAAGGTGTCGATGCGATCCTCGTGCCAGGCGGTTTCGGCCTGCGTGGCGTGGAAGGCAAGATCACTGCCGTGCAGTTCGCGCGTGAAAACAAAGTGCCGTATCTGGGTATCTGCCTGGGCATGCAAGTGGCCGTCATCGAGTTCGCCCGTAACGTGCTGGGCTGGAAAGACGCCAACTCCACCGAGTTCGACGGCAAGAGCGGCCACCCGGTCGTGGGCCTGATCACCGAGTGGGAAGACGCCACCGGCGCCGTTGAAACCCGTACCGAAAGCTCCGACCTGGGCGGCACCATGCGCCTTGGCGCACAGGACTGCCTGTTGGAGCCGGGCTCGCTGGTTCACGATTGCTACGGCAAGGACGTGATCGTCGAGCGTCATCGTCATCGCTACGAAGTGAACAACAACCTGCTGCCGCAGATCAAAGAGGCCGGCCTGAAAATTTCCGGTCGCTCCGGTGACGGCGCGCTGGTTGAAGTGGTTGAAGCACCGGATCATCCATGGTTCGTCGCTTGCCAGTTCCACCCTGAGTTCACCTCGACGCCACGTGACGGCCACCCACTGTTCAGCGGTTTCGTCAAGGCGGCACTGACGCAACACCAGAAGAAGGCGTAAACCTGATGGCCCAGAAGATCATTCGTGTCGGCGACATCGAAATCGCCAACGACAAGCCCATGGTGCTGTTCGGCGGCATGAACGTGCTGGAAAGCCGTGACATGGCGATGCAGGTCTGTGAAGAGTACGTAAAGGTTACCCAGAAACTGGGTATCCCGTATGTGTTCAAGGCCAGCTTCGACAAGGCCAACCGTTCGTCGGTGACCTCCTATCGCGGCCCAGGCCTTGAGGAAGGCATGCGGATCTTCCAGGACATCAAGCAAGCTTTCGGTGTGCCGATCATCACCGACGTCCACGAGCCCGAGCAGGCTGCCGTGGTCGCCGAAGTGTGCGACATCATCCAGTTGCCGGCCTTCCTGTCGCGCCAGACCGACCTGGTCGTGGCGATGGCCAAGACCGGCGCGGTGATCAATATCAAGAAAGCCCAGTTCCTTGCGCCCCAGGAGATGAAACACATCCTGAACAAGTGCGTGGAAGCGGGTAACGACCAGTTGATCCTTTGCGAGCGGGGTTCGAGCTTCGGCTACAACAACCTCGTGGTGGACATGCTCGGTTTCGGCATCATGAAGCAGTTCGAGTACCCGGTGTTCTTCGACGTGACCCACGCGCTGCAAATGCCCGGTGGTCGTGCCGATTCCGCCGGTGGGCGCCGTGCCCAGGTGTTGGACCTGGCCAAGGCCGGCCTCAGCCAGTCCCTGGCCGGCCTGTTCCTGGAAGCCCACCCGGACCCGGACAACGCCAAATGCGACGGCCCATGTGCCCTGCGCCTGGACAAGTTGGAACCATTCCTGGCCCAGCTCAAGCAGTTGGACGAACTGGTCAAGAGTTTTCCGACGGTAGAGACCGCGTAAGCGTCGTTTCTCCGGTAGACTTTCCCACGCTTTCTGCTCAGGCCCTCGGGCCTGAGCCTTGTCGCCTGCAAGCCTGCCCCGTTGTTCCACCCTTGCGGTCGGTCAAAAGTTTCCCTTCAGCTGCGTCGTTTTCGTCAACTTTGGAGTGTTTACAACAATGGCAAAAATCGTCGACATCAAAGGTCGTGAAGTTCTCGACTCCCGTGGCAACCCCACCGTCGAAGCCGACGTGCTTCTCGATAACGGCATCATCGGCAGCGCCTGCGCGCCGTCCGGTGCTTCCACAGGTTCGCGCGAAGCGCTGGAACTGCGTGATGGCGACAAGAGCCGTTACCTGGGCAAGGGAGTGCTCAAGGCGGTAGCCAACATCAATGGCCCGATTCGTGACCTGTTGCTGGGCAAGGATCCGCTGGACCAGAAAGCCCTGGACCACGCGATGATCGCGCTCGATGGCACCGAAAACAAAGGCAGCCTGGGCGCCAACGCCATCCTCGCCGTGTCCCTGGCTGCCGCCAAGGCCGCCGCCCAGGACCAGGACCTGCCGCTGTACGCGCACATTGCCAACCTGAACGGTACACCGGGTGTTTACTCGATGCCGGTGCCGATGATGAACATCATCAATGGTGGCGAGCACGCCGATAACAACGTCGATATCCAGGAATTCATGGTGCAGCCGGTGGGTGCCAAGAGCTTCTCCGAAGGCCTGCGCATGGGTACCGAGATTTTCCATCACCTCAAGGCTGTATTGAAGGCGCGTGGCCTGAGCACTGCCGTGGGTGATGAAGGTGGTTTCGCACCGAACCTGGCGTCCAACGAAGATGCGCTGAAAGTCATCTCCGAAGCCGTGGCCAACGCAGGTTACACACTGGGCACCGACGTGACCCTGGCCCTGGATTGCGCGGCCAGCGAGTTCTATGAAGACGGCAAGTACAACCTGTCCGGCGAAGGCCAGGTGTTCAACTCCGAAGGTTTCGCCGACTACCTCAAGGGCCTGACCCAGCGCTATCCGATCATCTCGATCGAAGACGGCCTGGACGAGTCCGACTGGGACGGCTGGAAAATCCTCACCGACAAAATCGGCGAGAAAGTCCAACTGGTGGGCGACGACCTGTTCGTCACCAACACCAAGATTCTGAAAGAAGGCATCGATAAAAAGATCGCCAACTCGATCCTGATCAAGTTCAACCAGATCGGTACCCTGACCGAAACCCTGGAAGCGATCCAGATGGCCAAGGCTGCGGGCTACACTGCCGTGATCTCCCACCGCTCCGGCGAAACCGAAGACTCGACCATTGCCGACCTGGCCGTGGGCACTTCGGCGGGCCAGATCAAGACCGGTTCCCTGTGCCGTTCCGATCGTGTTTCCAAGTACAACCAATTGCTGCGTATCGAAGAGCAACTGGCGGGTAAGGCCAAGTACAACGGTCGCGGCGAGTTTCGCGGCTGATCGCTACATGATGAAAAAAATGGTAAAAGGTCGGCGGATTGCGTCGGAAAATTCACGATAGTGAACATTTCGGCGCTAATCTGATGGCTATCAAGCACAAGCCTGGTTATTCCAGGCTTCGTGCTATCAGTTGCTACAAAAGTTTTACATGGCGGTCTTTTTTCACTGGATACCCGATATTCGATGCGCAGTCCCAATTGGTTGTTCCTCGTCTTGCTCTTGTTGCTGGCCGGCCTGCAATACCGCCTATGGGTGGGTAATGGCAGCTTCGCGCAGGTAAAAGACCTGACCCAGCAAATTGCCGACCAGCATGCCGAAAACGAACGCCTGCTGGAGCGCAACCGCGTCCTCGACGCCGAAGTGCTTGAGCTGAAGAAAGGCACGGAGACCGTTGAAGAGCGGGCTCGTCATGAATTGGGCATGGTGAAGGAGGGCGAAACCCTCTACCAGTTGGCCCAATGAGCAACAGTTTGCCGGCCTTCTGGGCCGTGATTCCTGCCGCGGGCGTCGGTGCCCGTATGGCCGCGGACCGTCCCAAGCAATATTTGCAGCTCGGTGGACGCACTATTCTCGAACACAGCCTTGGCTGTTTTCTCGATCACCCAGACCTCAAGGGGCTGGTGGTCAGTCTGGCCTGCGATGATCCCTATTGGCCCACGCTGGCCTGTGCCGTTGACCCACGTATCCAGCGTGCGGAGGGTGATTCAGAGCGCTCGGGCTCGGTACTCAATGCACTGCTGCACTTGAACGCCCTGGGCGCCAGTGATGACGACTGGGTGCTGGTGCATGATGCTGCCCGGCCCAATTTGAGCCGTGATGATCTCGACAAACTGTTAAGCGAACTGGCCGATGATCCTGTCGGTGGCTTGCTGGCCGTGCCGGCCCGCGACACCCTTAAACGCGTCGACAAGCACGGCCGGGTGGTGGAAACCGTCGACCGCAGCTTGATCTGGCAAGCCTACACGCCGCAAATGTTCCGCCTCGGTGCTTTGCACCGCGCATTGGCCGACAGCCTGGTGGCTGACGCTGTCATCACCGACGAAGCCTCGGCCATGGAATGGTCCGGCCAGGCGCCACGCCTGATCGAAGGGCGCTCGGACAATATCAAGGTGACCCGACCGGAGGACCTTGAGTGGTTGCGGTTGCGCTGGGCGAATCGGCGGTAATCAGCGAAACCGCTATAGGGAGCAAGCCCCACCTTTGAATGTGTTCAGAGCTCAAAATGTGGGAGGGGCGGTGCGACGATTCGACTTGCTCCCGATGACGGCCCGCCTGAACAGCACACAATCAACCGCAGTACTCCGGTCTCTCAGCCAACCCTTCCTTCAAGAAACCCACCAACTTGCGAACCTTCGGCGACAAATGCCGCTGCTGCGGATACAGCGCCCATACCGCGGTATTCGGCGGCTGATGCGCCTCCAGCAACGACACCAGCGCCCCACTGTGCAAATGCTGCAGCACGTAATAATCCGGCAACTGGCACAACCCCACCCCTTGCAGCGCTGCATCCAGTACCGCTTGCCCACTGTTGCAGCGCCAGTTTCCCTGGACACGCTGGGAAAATTCGCGCCCATCCTGAGCCATTTGCCAGATATCCGAACTGCCGATCAGGCAGTTATGCCGGCTCAGTTCCGACAAACTATGAGGGCGCCCATACCGTTCCAGGTAGGACGGTGATGCACACACGTACATCCGGCGGGGCGCCAGGCGGCTGGCAACCATGCTTGAGTCAGAAAGGCGCCCCAGGCGAATCGCCAGGTCCAGACCTTCGTGTACCAGGTCGAGTTGGCGGTTGCTCAGTTCAATATCCACCCGCAGCTGTGGATAAAGCCCCATGAACCGCGTCACCAGCGGCACGATGAAACGTTCTCCATAGGCCACGGCGCAGGTCATGCGCAACATGCCTTTGGGTTCGCTGGCCAGGTCGCCGACCGCGCGCAGCGCTTCTTCGCGGCCGTCTTGCAGGCGTTGGCAATGCTGGAGGAAGGTTTGTCCGGCTTCTGTCAGGGTGACTTTGCGCGTACTGCGATACAGCAAACGGGTTTGCAGACGTTCTTCCAAGCGTGCGACCTGGCGACTGATATGGGACGAGGATACGCCGAGGCGTTCGGCTGCGGCGGTAAATTGGCTGCATTCGGCCACGGCGACGAACTCGTCAATGCCTTCCCAGCGGTTCTCCAGCATGAGGATTGTCCCTGTATGGCAATAATGTTTTGCTTTGTGCTGGATTATTAATCAATGAGCGGTGTTTTACACTGTTCTTCTCAATTTTCAGTGCCTGGAGAAACCCGGATGATCAAGTCACGCGCCGCTGTCGCCTTTGAAGCCAAAAAACCGCTGGAGATCGTAGAAGTAGATGTCGCCATGCCCAAGGCCGGCGAAGTCCTGCTGCGCGTGGTGGCTTCCGGCGTATGCCACACCGACGCCTACACCCTGTCGGGCGCGGACCCGGAAGGTATCTTCCCGTCCATCCTCGGTCACGAAGGCGGTGCCGTGGTTGAAGCGATCGGCGAGGGCGTCACCTCGGTTGCCGTGGGCGATCATGTGATCCCGCTTTACACCCCGGAATGTGGCAAGTGCAAATTCTGCCTTTCGGGCAAGACCAACCTGTGCCAGGCCATTCGCTCCACCCAAGGTAAAGGCCTGATGCCCGACGGCACCACGCGTTTCTCCTACAAGGGTCAGCCGATTTTCCACTACATGGGCACCTCGACGTTCTCCGAGTACACCGTATTGCCGGAAATTTCCGTGGCTAAGATTCCTAAGGAAGCGCCGCTGGAAAAAGTCTGCCTGCTCGGTTGCGGTGTCACCACGGGTATCGGTGCGGTGATCAATACCGCCAAGGTCAAGCCCGGCGATACCGTGGCCATCTTCGGCCTCGGCGGTATCGGTTTGTCGGCGGTGATCGGTGCGGTCAAGGCCAAGGCCGGTCGCATCATCGCCATTGACATCAACCCGGCCAAGTTCGAAATCGCCAAGCAATTGGGCGCCACCGACTGCATTAACCCGAAAGACTACGACCGCCCGATCCAGGACGTGATCGTCGATTTGACCGACGGCGGCGTGGACTTTTCCTTCGAATGCATCGGCAACGTGCAACTGATGCGCGCCGCCCTTGAGTGCTGCCACAAAGGCTGGGGTGAGTCGGTGATCATCGGTGTGGCCGGTGCTGGCCAGGAAATCGCCACCCGTCCGTTCCAACTGGTGACTGGTCGTGTCTGGCGCGGTTCGGCCTTCGGTGGCGTACGCGGCCGTACCGAATTGCCAAGCTATGTGGAAATGGCCCAGAACGGCGAGATCCCACTCGACACGTTCATTACCCACACCATGGGCCTGGAAGACATCAACAAAGCGTTTGACCTGATGCATGAAGGCAAGAGCATTCGTACCGTCATCCACTTCTGAGGTCGGCCATGAGTCTGGAGAATCTGTCGTGCCAGAAAAGCTTCGGCGGCTGGCATAAACGCTACAAGCATCATTCGGATGTGCTCGGTTGCGACATGACGTTTGCCGTCTACCTGCCGCCGCAAGCGGAGCAGGGCGGTAAGTTGCCGGTGCTGTACTGGCTGTCCGGGTTGACCTGCACCGATGAAAACTTCATGCAGAAGGCTGGCGCCCAGCGCATGGCCGCCGAGCTGGGGCTGATCATCGTCGCGCCGGACACCAGCCCGCGCGGCCCCGGAGTGCCGGGTGACCCTGACAACGCCTGGGACTTCGGCCTGGGCGCCGGTTTTTACCTGAATGCCACCCAGGAACCTTGGGCCAAGCACTATCGGATGCATGACTACGTGGTGCAGGAATTGCCGGCGTTGGTTGAAGCGCATTTTCCGGCTTCGGATAAACGCGGCATCAGCGGTCACTCCATGGGCGGTCACGGTGCGTTGGTATGTGCCTTGCGCAATCCTGGGCGCTACCTGTCGGTGTCGGCGTTTTCGCCGATCAACAACCCGATGGATTGCCCGTGGGGTCAGAAAGCCTTCTCCCGTTACCTGGGCGAAGAGCGCTCGAAGTGGCGTGAATGGGATGCCTGCGTGTTGATCAGCGAAGCTTCGCAAAAGCTGCCGCTGCTGGTGGACCAGGGCGACCGCGACGACTTCCTCGCCGTGCAACTCAAGCCTGAAGCCTTGCAACAAGCGGCCAAGGCCGCCGGGCATCCGCTCGAACTGCGCCTGCAACCCGGCTATGACCACAGCTACTTCTTCATCGCCAGCTTCATCGAAGACCATTTGCGACACCATGGCCGTGCTTTGCTCGGTTAATGTGCGGCAAAAGTAGGTAGAATCACGCCCTGAATAAAATCGGGGCGTTTTTTTTTATGCGTATTGGCCACGGCTACGATGTGCACCGTTTCGCTGAAGGCGATTTCATCACCCTGGGCGGCGTGCGTATTGCACACCACCATGGGTTGTTGGCTCATTCCGACGGCGACGTTGTGTTGCATGCCTTGAGCGATGCCTTGCTCGGCGCGGCGGCGTTGGGTGATATCGGCAAGCACTTTCCGGACACCGACCCGACGTTCAAGGGCGCGGACAGCCGCGTGTTGCTGCGCCATGTGGTCGGCCTGATCCATGCCATGGGCTGGAAGGTCGCTAACGTCGACAACACCATCGTGGCCCAGGCGCCGAAAATGGCGCCTCACATTGAATCGATGCGCGCACTGATTGCCGCCGACCTGAACATTGAATTGGATCAAGTGAACGTGAAAGCCACCACTACCGAAAAGCTCGGGTTTACCGGTCGTGAAGAGGGCATTGCGGTGCACTCCGTCGCCTTGTTGCTGCGCGCATGAATGATCTGGAACTGTTGGGCCCGCGTGCCTATGGCGACGCCTTGGGCAGCGCCGTCCTGAAGGCCACCGCCGAAGATTTCCAGGTCGACGAAGTGCTGGATATTCCGCTGACCGGCGACGGCGAGCACCTGTGGTTGTGGGTGGAAAAGCGTGGCCTGAACACCGAGGAAGCCGCGCGCCGTATCGCCAAGGCCGCCGGCGTGCCGTTGCGCACCGTCAGCTATGCCGGGCTCAAGGACCGCCAGGCGCTGACCCGCCAGTGGTTCAGCGTGCAGTTGCCGGGCAAGGCGGATCCGGACATGAGCGCTGCGCAAAACGACACCCTCAAAATCCTGAAAACCGCGCGGCACAAACGCAAGCTGCAGCGTGGCGCACATTCGGCCAACGGGTTTACCCTGCGCCTGACTCAATTGACCGGCGATCATGCGGCTATCGACGCACGCTTGCAGTTGATCGCCCAGCATGGCATTCCCAACTATTTTGGTGCTCAGCGTTTTGGTCATAACGGCGGCAATGTGGTTGACGCCCGTGAGTGGGCCGCGCGCAAGGCCTTGCCCGAACAGCGCAATGTGCGTTCGCGGTTGCTGTCCACCGCGCGCAGTTTTCTGTTTAACAAGGTATTGGCGGCGCGCGTTGCCGACGGTTCCTGGCAACGGGCCCAGGTCGGCGACTTGCTGGCGTTTACCGACAGCCGCAGTTTTTTCCCGGCGGGCGAAGCTGAATGCAGCGACCCGCGCCTGGCGATCCTCGACCTGCACCCGACCGGGCCGCAATGGGGTGAGGGCGATTCGCCCGCGACCGGCGCGACCCATGAGCTGGAACAGGCGATTGCCGCCAGCGAAGCCGACCTGCGCGATTGGCTGGTGAATGCCGGCATGAGCCAGGAACGTCGCATTCTGCGGCTGCCCATTGGCGGGTTGACGTGGCATTATCCCGGGCCTGACATTCTGCAATTGGAATTCGTCCTGCCGGCCGGATGCTTCGCCACTGTCTTGGTGCGCGAGCTTGTTGATCTGGTGCCGGTGGGGCAGACGGACAGCCCATGCGTATTCTGATATCAAACGATGACGGTGCCACCGCACCCGGTCTTGCCGCGCTTCATGCTGCGCTGGCAGATTATGCCGAGTGCGTGGTGGTTGCCCCCGACCAGGACAAGAGCGGCGCCAGCAGTTCGCTGACGCTCGACCGTCCCCTGCACCCGCAGGTTCTGGCCAATGGCTTTATCAGCGTGAATGGTACCCCCACCGACTGCGTGCACCTGGCGATCAACAGTCTGCTTGCGCAGGAGCCGGACCTGGTGGTGTCGGGCATCAATCTCGGGGCAAACCTGGGCGATGACGTGCTGTATTCCGGTACCGTGGCCGCAGCCCTTGAAGCACGCTTCCTGGGCCGCACCTCGTTCGCGTTTTCCCTGGCTTCACGCCAACTCGACAACCTGCCCACCGCCGCCTATTTCGCGCGCAAGCTGGTGGAGGCCCATGGCTCCCTGGACTTGCCGCCGCGCACGGTGCTCAACGTCAATATTCCCAATTTGCCCCTTGATCACATTCGCGGTATCCAGCTGACACGCCTTGGCCATCGCGCCCGGGCGACGGCCCCGTTGAAGGTGGTCGACCCGCGAGGCAAGGAAGGCTATTGGATTGCCGCGGCGGGCGACGCCGAAGACGGTGGCGAGGGCACGGACTTTCATGCGGTGATGCAAGGCTATGTGTCGATTACCCCGTTGCAACTCGATCGCACCTTCAGTGATGCCTTCCGTGGTCTCGATGGCTGGCTGGAGGGGCTGCGCTGATGGCTCGTGAACAAGACGACCTGCTGCGTCGCGGCATCGGGATGACCTCCCAGCGTACCCGTGAGCGTTTGATCCAGCGCCTGTACGAAGAAGGCCTGTCCAACGCCCAGGTGCTGGAAGTGATCCGCCGCACGCCGCGCCATCTGTTTGTGGATGAGGCCCTGGCCCATCGGGCCTATGAAGACACGGCGTTACCCATCGGCCATAACCAGACCATCTCCCAGCCTTACATGGTTGCGCGCATGAGCGAGCTGCTGCTGGCGGCGGGGCCGTTGGACAAGGTGTTGGAGATCGGCACCGGTTCCGGCTACCAGACCGCTGTGCTGTCGCAGCTGGTGGAGCGGGTGTTCTCGGTGGAGCGCATCAAGGTGCTGCAGGACCGTGCCAAGGAGCGTCTGGTGGAGCTCAATCTGCGTAACGTGGTATTCCGCTGGGGTGATGGCTGGGAAGGCTGGCCGGCACTGGCGCCTTATAACGGTATCATCGTGACGGCCGTGGCCACTGATGTTCCGCAGGCGTTGCTCGACCAACTGGCGCCGGGCGGGCGCCTGGTCATCCCGGTGGGCTCCGGCGAAGTGCAACAATTGATGCTTATCGTGCGTGAAGATGACGGTTTTTCCCGGCATGTACTGGGTGCCGTACGCTTTGTGCCGTTGCTCAACGGCCCGTTGGCCTGATCAATTTTCGTCGGCAGTGAATTCTGTTGATAGGGATGTGTCTTACGGCGGGGTCTATCAAGTCAACATGATGGCCGCAGTGATTCAACACGCTGAATGATTCGTTTCAGTCGTGTGCCGGTAAAACTTCAATGCCCAGTTATACTTGCGTCACATTTCAAGCCTGATACAGGCGTTCATATTCAGCCACCACAAAGGGAGCGGCGGGTGAGTCTCACAGGTCTTGCGCAGCGTATGAGTAAAACAAGCTTTCAGCGACTGGTGCTTGGCCTTGTCTTCAGTTCGGTGTTGGTAGGCTGTTCCAGTTCGCCGAGCAGCGGCGCGCGGGTCGTTGACCGCACTAATGCCGCGCCGCAAAGGCCCACGGTGACCACCGGGCAATATGTGGTGCGCAAGGGTGACACCTTGTTTTCGATCGCCTTCCGCTATGGTTGGGACTACAAGGCGCTCGCAGCGCGTAACAATATTCCGGTGCCCTACACGATCCATCCGGGGCAGACGATTCGCTTCGACGGCCGCACGGGCGCCGCGCCTACGGCAGTTGTGACAAACACCGGATCTTCGCCCTCGTCTTCGAGCAAGACCACCTACATTACCCGGCCTGCCGGCACGGTCGCACCGAGTACTGCCGGCAAGCCGGCACCCGCGCCGTTGCCACCTGCCGGGCCTGCGCCGACCGGCTGGGGATGGCCTTCAAACGGAGTGTTAATTGGAAAATTCTCTTCAAACGGTAGTTTGAATAAAGGCATTGATATCGCCGGGGATTTGGGACAGCCTGTTTTAGCTGCGTCTGATGGGACAGTGGTATACGCCGGGAGTGGTTTGCGGGGCTACGGCGAGCTGGTCATCATCAAACACAGCGATACCTACGTCAGTGCTTACGGTCATAACCGCAGGCTGTTGGTTCGGGAGGGGCAGCAGGTCAAAGTCGGACAGACAATTGCCGAAATGGGTTCAACGGGGACAGACCGGGTGAAGCTGCATTTTGAGATTCGCCGCCAAGGGAAGCCTGTAGATCCTCTGCAATTCCTACCCCGTCGTTGATGTGTTGCACAGCCTGTTCCTCACGTAGAAGGAACAGGCTCCAGCGTTGCCAAGGATAAAGGCGTCGCTTGAGCTTGAGGTCGAACTCACCAAAGGACTATAACAATGGCTCTCAGTAAAGAAGCGCCGGAGTTTGACATCGACGATGAGGTTCTCCTTATGGAGACCGGTATCGATAAGGAATCGATGTCGAATGATGAAGGGGCTGCTAAACCTTCAGTTCGCACCAAATCCAAGAACTCCACCGCGTTAAAGCAACACAAATACATTGACTACACGCGGGCGCTCGACGCGACCCAGCTGTACCTCAATGAAATCGGTTTTTCCCCTCTGCTCACCCCCGAAGAAGAAGTCCATTTTGCGCGCTTGTCGCAAAAGGGTGACCCGGCCGGGCGCAAGCGCATGATTGAAAGCAATCTGCGCCTGGTGGTGAAAATCGCCCGACGCTACGTCAATCGTGGCCTCTCCCTGTTGGACCTGATCGAGGAGGGCAACCTGGGCTTGATCCGGGCTGTGGAGAAGTTCGACCCTGAACGGGGCTTCCGTTTTTCAACCTATGCCACCTGGTGGATTCGCCAGACCATCGAACGGGCGATCATGAATCAGACCCGCACGATCCGTTTGCCGATCCATGTGGTCAAGGAGCTCAACGTCTACCTGCGGGCAGCGCGTGAGCTGACTCAGAAGCTCGATCATGAACCTTCGCCCGAAGAAATCGCCAACCTGCTGGAAAAACCGGTGGGTGAGGTCAAGCGTATGCTCGGTCTTAACGAGCGTGTGTCTTCGGTCGATGTCTCGCTGGGCCCGGATTCGGATAAAACCCTGCTGGACACCCTGACGGATGATCGCCCTACGGATCCTTGCGAGCTGTTGCAGGACGATGATCTTTCCCAAAGCATTGACCAGTGGCTGTCTGAGCTGACGGACAAGCAGCGTGAGGTGGTGATTCGCCGCTTCGGCCTGCGTGGCCATGAGAGCAGTACCCTGGAGGACGTAGGCCTGGAGATCGGCCTGACCCGTGAGCGGGTGCGACAGATCCAGGTAGAAGGGCTCAAGCGCTTGCGTGAGATCCTGGAGAAGAACGGCTTGTCGAGTGAGTCGTTGTTCCAATAACGACGCAGCTTTAAAGCTTGAGTGTGGGAGAGGGCTTGCTCCCGATAGCAGTAGTTCAGTCACTGGAAGTATTGACTGACACGCCGCTATCGGGAGCAAGCCCCCTCCCACATTTTTTTGCCTGGCGTTTGTTCGGGTATTTCAAGAAATCCAGGCATAAAAAAACCCCGCTTTTGAGGGCGGGGTCTTTTCGACTAAGTCAGTACAAGTTAGATAACTTGAACTTCTTCAGCTTGCATGCCTTTCTGACCGCGGGTAGCGATGAAAGAAACCTGTTGGCCTTCTTTCAGGCTTTTGAAGCCGTCGGATTGGATAGCTTTGAAGTGAACGAACAGGTCGTCACCGGATTGTGGAGTGATGAAGCCGAAGCCTTTTTCATCGTTGAACCACTTAACGGTACCAGTTTGGCGATTAGACATGGTGTAACTCCTTGAACAAAGTTAACTGCGACTCAGGAAAAGCCCTGGCCGAGACTGAGTGCAAAGAGCAGGAAAAATTCTTGGAGATGGTTGGATCGAAATTCAACATATCGTGTAGAGATTCTCAGTGACACAAGCAACACAGTGACGCCACCTTAACCGTTTTTCAGGAACGTGCCAATGGTATTTCCGAAGGTTTCTCTATTTTCGTGACTGGCGGTGGTATTTACGCTCACTGGGCATGGTTACTTGGTCCCCGGCCACGTGGGCCATGGCTTATAGCAAGCGGTGCATTCGTCAAGAAAAGCCCGACGGCCTTTGAACCCCAACGCCGGCCCCGGTAAGATGCCCAACAGAATTTTCCACCTCGCTATTCAGGACACCCGCCATGAGCATCAAATCGGACAAGTGGATTCGCCGCATGGCGCAAGAGCACGGCATGATCGAACCGTTCGTTGAGCGCCAGATTCGTGGCGAAGGCGATGACCGTGTGATCTCCTACGGGGTTTCCAGCTACGGCTACGATGTACGCTGCGCCGATGAGTTCAAGGTGTTCACCAACATCAATTCGGCGATCGTCGACCCTAAGAACTTCGACGAAAAGAGCTTCGTCGACGTCAAGAGCGACGTCTGCATCATCCCGCCAAACTCTTTCGCTCTGGCGCGCACCGTGGAGTTCTTCCGTATTCCTCGCGACGTGCTGACCATCTGCCTGGGTAAAAGCACCTACGCCCGCTGCGGCATTATCGTCAACGTGACGCCGCTTGAGCCCGAGTGGGAAGGCCATGTGACTCTGGAGTTCTCCAACACCACCACGCTGCCGGCGAAAATCTACGCCAATGAAGGCGTGGCGCAGATGCTGTTCCTGCAATCTGATGAGGCCTGTGAAGTGTCCTACAAAGACCGCGCCGGCAAGTACCAGGGCCAGCGCGGCGTGACCTTGCCACGCGCTTGATCGAAAGGTCCTACGCGTAAAGGGAATTAGTCTGCAGAAAGTGACTCTATTGGGTGTACTGCCTCGGCGCGTGTAAAACGCGCCGAGCCACGCTTGAGGAGTGCCTTATGAAAATCGACCCGCGAATCAGCGCTGAACTTGCCCGGCTTGAACCCAACCAGATTGGTGTTCTGGCCTGGTCCCTGATGGCCGATCCCACCTACGCGGGCGGCATCCCCGGCCAACCCGAGCCGGATTATCCACAGCCTACCGAACCGGGTGAACCCACTCTTCCGGACGAGCCACCGCCAGCGCCAGTCGCCTGATTCCTGAAAGGTCAGTCCGCGCTTAAGCGAACGGGCCACACCTGGTGATCGCCGATCACATAGATTTGGCGATCATTGTCCTGCGCGACGGTAAATCCTCCGGTAAATGCGCCATACGCCGGCAACAGACTCACACGTCCCCCGACCTGAAAGCACGGTAGCCGCAAACTCTGGCGGCCCTTGCCGCGCAGGCGATACACCGGGTGAACATGCCCTGCCAGCACATGATGGCTGGCGTGGGCATCCGGTTCGTGTTGCAGAGCAAACGGCCCCATCAGCAGTGGCTCCTGAACTACCTCGATCTTCAAGTCGACAGGCGGATCGCCTGCGCGTTTATCGTGATTGCCGCGGATCAAGGTCATGGGCAGCTCAGGGTTGCGCTCACGCCACGCGCGCAACGCAGCCAGCGTGCCGCTGGCGTGGGAGCCGGGGCCATGCAGGAAGTCGCCGAGGAAGATCACTCTTTCGCACCGATAGGCCGCCAACAGCCGATCCAACCGCTGCAGATTCTCGGTGGTGGTCCCTTGCGGCACAGGCTGCCCGAGGCTGCGATAGGCCGATGCCTTGCCAAAGTGCGCATCGGCGATCAGCAGACATCGGCGTGCCGGCCAATATACGGCCTTGTCCGCCAGCAACCACAGTTCCTCTCCCAGCAGCGTCACTGAACAATGCATCAGGGTTTCCCGTTATCCGCGACTTTTTCCAGGTCCTTGACCATTCGCGCAATGCGCTCCGACAGTTTTTCCGAACTCATGCTCTCGCGCATCCGCTCCACCAGCAGCGGAAAGGCCAACGGTGTAGGCCGTGCGATCAGGTGCAGGTCGAGTTCGAGGGCCGACAGGTGAAGTAATGTCTCTTCCAGCCTGCGAATATCCAGTTCATCGCGTAGGACTTCTTCCCCGGCCTGGGCCAGCAACAGGTTCTGCGGGTCATATTGCTTGAACACTTCAAAGAACAAACCGCTGGATGCCTGCACCTGCCGGGTACTTTTCGGCGCGCCGGGGTAGCCGGCAAATACCAGCCCGGCGATGCGCGCAATTTCACGAAAGCGGCGCAAGGCCAGTTCCCCGGCGTTCAGGCTGGCCACGACGTCCGTCAGCAAGTCTGCCGGGCTCAGCAGCGCGACGTTCAACAAAGCCGGCCAATCCACCGCCGTGGCGCTCAACAGTTCCAAGCCGTAGTCGTTGACCGCAATGGAGAAAGTCACCGGTTGCACCTGGCTGACCCGCCATGCCAGCAGGCTGGCCAGCCCCAGGTGCACTTGGCGCCCGGCGAACGGGTAGAGGAACAGGTGCCACCCCTCCCGCGACTTCAACGCTTCGGCCAACAGATGCCCGCGTGTAGGCAAGCCCGACCAGCGCAACTGCGTCTGCAACAGGGGTTGCACCGCGCGCATCTCCGGGCCTTCGAAATGCCCTTGGGCTGCTGCATCAAGGCGCGCCACCAGTGCCTGTGCCAGTTCATTGGAAAGCGGCATGCGCCCACCATTCCAGCGCGGTACGGCAGCTCTTTTGGCGGTGCTGCGGCGGACGTAGGCGGTCATGTTTTCCACGCGTACCAACTCCAATAAACGCCCGGCGAACAAGAAGCCATCACCGGGCTTGAGCCGAGCGATAAAACCTTCCTCGACACTTCCGAGGTTTGCGCCGCCGCCGCCCTTGTTCCAGAACTTCAGCTGGATACTCGCATCGCTGACAATCGTACCGACGCTCATGCGATGGCGCCGCGCCAGCCGTGCGTCGGGTACGCGCCAGATGCCATGCTCATCGGGTTCCACACGACGGTAATCCGGATAAGCAGTCAGTGACAGCCCGCCATGGCGCACAAACCCCAGGGCCCAGGCCCATTCGACCTCGGTGAGGTGACGATAGGCCCAGGCGCCGCGCACTTCTTCCAGCAGCGCATCCGGGGTAAAACCGCCGCCCAGGGCCATACTCACCAAGTGCTGTACGAGTACATCCAACGGTTTGTAGGGTGATTCGCGGGCTTCGATGTGGCGCTCGGCAATCGCGTCCTGGGCCGCCGCTGCTTCTACCAGCTCCAGACTATGTGTGGGCACCAGTGTCACCCGTGACGGCCGCCCCGGCGCATGGCCCGAGCGCCCGGCGCGCTGCATCAGGCGCGCCACGCCCTTGGCCGAGCCGATCTGCAACACCCGTTCCACCGGCAGAAAATCCACCCCCAAATCCAGGCTGGAGGTGCACACCACCGCTTTGAGCTGCCCATCTTTCAAGGCCCGCTCCACCCAGTCACGGGTTTCCCGCGACAGCGAACCATGGTGCAGGGCGATCACCCCGGCCCAATCCGGCCGTGCCTCCAAGAGTGCCTGGTACCAGATTTCCGACTGCGCCCGCGTGTTGGTAAACACCAGGCAACTGCTGCTGGCGTTCACCTCGGCCACCACCTGGGGCAGCATTTTCAGACCGATATGCCCCGCCCAGGGAAAACGTTCGGCGACCGGTGGCAGCAAGGTGTCGATTTTCAACTGTTTGGCCGTTTGCCCCTGCACATTGATCCCACCGCCCTGTGGGACTAAAACCTCCAGCGCGTGGGCCTGGTTACCCAAGGTCGCCGAGATCCCCCACACCATCAATTGCGGATGCCAGCGTCGCAGTCGTGCCAATGCCAATTGCAGCTGTACGCCACGCTTGTTGCCGATCAATTCGTGCCATTCATCCACCACTACCATGCGCAGGTGCGCCAGGCCGGCCTCGCTGTCGGCGCGAGCGAGCATCAGGGTCAGGCTTTCGGGCGTGGTGACCAGTGCGCTTGGCTGGCGCCGGGTCTGGCGGGCGCGCTCGCTGCTGCTGGTGTCGCCTGTGCGCAGACCGACGCTCCAGGGAATCTGCAAGGTCTCAAGCGGCGCTTCAAGGGCGCGAGCGGTGTCGGCGGCCAGCGCACGCATCGGCGTGATCCACAGCACCGTCAGCGGTTCGGCGGGCGGTTTGCGTTTACCGGCAGCGGGCGGGCGAGTGAGGGCGAAGCGATTGAGTGCGGCAAACCACAGCGCATAGGTTTTACCGGCACCGGTGCTGGCATGCAGCAACCCTGACTGGCCGTGTTTGACTGCCGCCCACACGTCTTTTTGAAAGGCGAACGGCTTCCAGCCCTTGGCGGCAAACCATTGCTTGGCGAAATCGATGGGTTTTGCCATACGGCGGCTGACATTCCGGAGGGTCTATTCCCACAGACCCTCCAGGCGCCGCAAAGGTTTACTTCAAATTGCCACTCAGAAATTGCTGCAGGCGCTCGCTCTTCGGATTACCCAGCACGTCCTCCGGCGCACCTTGCTCTTCCACCAGGCCTTTGTGCAGGAACAGCACTTGGCTCGATACCTTGCGCGCAAAGCTCATCTCGTGGGTGACCATGATCATGGTGCGACCTTCTTCGGCCAGGCCCTGGATCACCTTCAGCACTTCACCCACCAGTTCCGGGTCCAACGCCGAGGTCGGTTCGTCGAACAGCATCACTTCCGGCTCCATGGCCAGCGCGCGGGCGATCGCCACCCGCTGTTGCTGGCCGCCGGAAAGAAACGCCGGGTACTGGTCGGCCACGCGCGCCGGCAACCCCACCTTGTCCAGATAACAACGCGCACGGTCTTCGGCGTCCTGCTTGCTGCAGCCCAGCACCCGACGCGGCGCCATGGTGATGTTTTCCAGCACGCTCATGTGGCTCCACAGGTTGAAGTGCTGGAACACCATCGCCAGCCGCGTGCGCAGGCGCTGCAACTCGGCGTCGTCGGCCACGCGCATGCCGTGGCGGTCGCTGACCATGCGGATCGCCTGGCCGTCGAGGGTCATGGCGCCGTCGTTGGGGGTTTCCAAAAAGTTGATGCAGCGCAAGAAGGTACTCTTGCCCGAACCGCTGGCGCCGATCAGGCTGATCACGTCACCGGTCTTGGCCTTGAGCGAGACACCTTTGAGCACCTCATTGTCGCCATAGCTTTTATGCAGGCCTTCAACGGTCAATTTGTACATGGGGCATGCATCCTCAAGGCGAAAGTAGATAGCCGCTACGGTAGGCCTGTAAACCTGCGACATGGCCGATGACCATCCCGGCAGTGGCCATGCGGCGTAGCGAACGGGCGTAAAGCAGGCCTGCGTTCCGGCAGTGCACGGGCGTTACGCGGTCGGTAAGGGGGTCGATGATTTCGGCGATCAGTTGCCCGGCCTCCAGGTATTCACCGGGCAGGGCGCTGAACACCAGCAAGCCGCCAACCGGCGTGGCCACCGGTTCCACGCCGGCGAGTGGGGTGGCCGGGTAGGGCAGCGCGGGCAGCGGCGCCGCGTTGCCTGTGATGGCGCCGAAGTGAATCAGGTAATCAATGATCGCCTGGCAGTCGAGGCTGGCCAGGCCGTGGTTCACATCACCCTGGCCGCGCAGTTCGACGGTCACCGAAACGCTGCCCATGGGAATCGGGAAGCGCTCGCCGAAGCGCTGCTGCAACTGCCACCATACCAGGGTGAAACACTCGTCGAACGACTGCCCGCCGGAATCGGTGGCCAGTAAGTTGGCCTCCGAGCCGAGGTAGCGCGCCAACGGCTCCACCTGCGGCCAGGCTTCGGGCGTGGTGTACAGGTGCGCCACGGCTTCGAAGTCGCAGTGCAGGTCCAGCACCAGGTCGGCATCGCAAGCCAAACGTTGCAGCACCAAACGCTGGGACTGCAATTGGGTCGCGGCGGTGTGTCCGGCCAGGGCGCTGCTTAATGCGGCGCGGATCAACCGGGCGTTGTGCTGCGCGTCATCGCCGAGCAGCGCCTCGACCTGGTCGCCGACGACTTCGCTGAGGTCGACAAACAGGCGATTGAAGTTCTGTCCGCTCTCCAGTTCGTAACGGCCCAGCGGGATGTCCATCAACACCTGTTCCAGGCCCACGGGGTTGGCGACGGGCACCAATACGATTTCGCTCGACAACCGCCCGGCCGCTTCCAGCTCGGTCAGGCGCGCCTTCAAGTGCCAGGCCACCAGCATGCCCGGCAGCTCATCGGCATGCAGCGACGACTGGATGTAGACCTTGCCTTCGGCCTGCGCAGGGCCGAAGTGGAAACTGTGGATCTGCCGCGCGGTGCCTGGCACCGGCGCGATCAGATCATGTAACTGATGCCGCATGAAGGCTCCTTAATGGCTCGGGCCGAGGAAGGCCAGCCAGCGGCGCTCCGCCAGACGAAACAGGCCGACCAGGGCGAAGGTCACGGCCAGGTAGATCAGTGCCGCGATGCCGAACGACTGAAAGGTCATGAAGGTGGCCGAGTTGGCGTCCCGCGCGACTTTAAGGATGTCCGGGATCGTTGCGGTAAAGGCCACGGTGGTCGAGTGCAGCATCAGGATCACTTCGTTGCTGTAGTAGGGCAGCGAACGGCGCAGGGCCGAGGGCATGATCACGTAGGCGTACAGTTTCCAGCCGCTGAGGCCGTAGGCCTTGGCCGCCTCGACTTCGCCGTGGGCCATGCTGCGGATGGCCCCGGCGAAAATCTCCGTGGTATAGGCGCAGGTGTTGAGTGCAAAGGCCAGGATGGTGCAGTTCATCGCATCGCGAAAGAATGCATCCAGCACCGGTTGGGCGCGCACGGCGGCGATGCTGTAGATGCCGGTGTAGCAAATCAGCAGCTGTATATAGAGGGGCGTGCCGCGAAACAGGTAGGTGTAGAACTGCACCGGCCAACGCACCAGGCGCTTGCGTGATACGCGCGCGATGGACAAC
Source organism: Pseudomonas sp. FP597 (assembly GCF_030687435.1). NCBI lineage: Bacteria > Pseudomonadati > Pseudomonadota > Gammaproteobacteria > Pseudomonadales > Pseudomonadaceae > Pseudomonas > Pseudomonas sp. FP597. The sequence goes on from NZ_CP117432.1 coordinate 1,548,310, forward strand.
GGAATCGACACCACAAAACCAATCACCAGTGCGGCGCTGAGCAACCACATCGTCATGGCCAGTCCGGTGATGTGCTGGCCGTCGCTGTAAAGGAACGGGCGCCAGTATTCCTGCAAGAGTTCGATCATCGCACGGCCTCCCGGGCGCCTGCGGAGTAACGACGTTCAAGACGGCGCAACACGAAATTGGACGCGCTGGTGATCAACAGGTAGATCAGCGCGGCAAGTACCAGGAAATAGAACAACTGATAGGTGCTCTTGCCCGCATCCTGGGCGGCTTTGACCAGGTCGGCCAGGCCGATGATCGACACCAGGGCGGTGGCCTTGAGCATCACCATCCAGTTGTTGCCGATGCCGGGCAGGGCAAAACGCATCATCTGCGGGAAAGTCACGTAGCGAAACCGCTGCCCGCGCTTGAGGCCGTACGCGGTGGCGGCTTCCAGTTGGCCGCGGGGCACGGCGAGGATCGCGCCGCGAAACGTCTCGGTGAAGTAGGCACCGTAGATAAAGCCCAGGGTGATGACCCCGGCGCTGAATGGGTCGATTTCGATGTATTCCCATTCCATAAAGTCGGTAAGACCGGTGAGCCAGGTTTGCAGGCTGTAGAAAATCAGCAGCATCAGCACCAGGTCGGGCACCCCGCGGATCAGCGTGGTGTAGAGCTGGGCGGGAATGCGCAGGAAGGGCAGGCTGGACAGTTTGGCGCTGGCGCCGAGCAGACCCAGCAATACGCTGACGGCCAGGGACAGTACCGACAACTTGAGGGTCATCCAGGTGCCTTGCAGCAACAGCGGGCCGAAACCCTTCAAACTGAATGCGCTCAGCCCGAGGGTTTGCAACAGATCTTCGAACATAAATCAGGACCTATGGCGATAAAAAAGCGCCCCTCCAAAAGAGGGGCGCCCCGGGGCATTACTTGCCGCTGTACAGGTTCAGATCGCCAAAGTGTTTTTTCTGGATCTCGGCATACTTGCCATCATCGTGTAACGCTTTGATACCTTTATCCAAAAGGGCCTTGAGTTCAGTGTTACCTTTTTTGATACCGATCGCGGTTTTCGACGGCAGCAGCGGGTCGTCGATCGGCGCGCTGACTTCGTAGCCGGCACCGGCTGGGGACTTCAAAAAGCCCAGTTCAGCTTGCAGCATGTCTTGCACGGATGCATCGAGGCGCCCGGACGTCAGGTCAGCGTAGACCTGGTCCTGGTTGGCGTAGGCCTTGGTGGTCACACCGGCCTTGTCCAGCACGGCCTTGGCGTAGGCTTCCTGAATGGTGCCTTGCTCGTAGCCCACGGATTTGCCCTTGAGCGACTCAGGAGTGGAGTAACCCGCGCCTTTCTTGAACACCAGCGACGTTGGGCCGGAGAACAGTTCGCTCGAGAAGTCGATGGCCTTTTCGCGCACCGGGGTCACGGTCATGGACGAAATCACGCCGTCGAACTTGTTGGCTTTCAGGCCCGGAATCATGCCGTCGAAGTCACTCTCGACCCACTTGCACTTCACTTTCAACTCAGCGCAGATGGCATTGCCCAGGTCGATATCGAAGCCCACCAGGCTGCCGTCGGCGGCTTTGGATTCAAACGGCGCGTAGGACGGATCGACACCAAAACGCAATTCCTTGTATTCCTTGGCCGTGGCGACGCCGGCGGCCATGCACAGAGCCAGTGCAGAAAGGGTCAGCAATGCTTTTTTCATTATGTAATCCCTGGAAACCAAGATAAGCGCTTGTGGCGCGTTTAGGACTGTTACTGAACGGTGTCAGACGGATCACTGGTAGCAATTTCTGCACCATAGTTCCGAATGTGGCTCCGAATGATCGTTTTAAAAGGTGGGACGAAGGAGTTCTGAGCGTAGGAAATGCCCGAAAATGGGCATTGAAAATTGAGTGCACTTTTTTGGGTCGTGCGGGAGGGGGCTTGCTCCCACCAGGGTTCAGCGTCAGGCCAACAGGTCTTGCAGGGTGGCCAAGTTATCCGCCTCATCCACCGCCTTATCCTGCCGCCAGCGCAGCATCCTTGGAAAGCGCACCGCAATCCCGCTTTTATGGCGTTTGGACAGGGCAATTCCTTCAAATCCCAGCTCAAACACCATGCTCGGCGTGACGCTGCTGACCGGGCCGAATTTTTCCACCGTGGTTTTGCGCACGATTGCGTCGACCTTGCGCATTTCTTCGTCGGTCAGTCCGCTGTATGCCTTGGCGAACGGCACCAGGCTGCGCTCGCTGCCGGGCGGGCCGTCCCACACCGCAAAGGTGTAGTCGCTGTACAAACTGGCGCGCCGGCCGTGGCCTCGTTGCGCGTAGATGAGCACTGCATCGACACTGAAGGGGTCGACTTTCCACTTCCACCACAGGCCCATGTCCTTGGTGCGGCCCACGCCGTACAGGCCTTGGCGATCCTTGAGCATCATGCCCTCCACACCGAGGCTGCGCGAGGCTTCGCGCTGTTCGGCCAACGCCGCCCACGTTTCACCCTGCAACAGCGGCGAAGCCAGCAACACGGGCCTGTTGCATTCGCCAATCACCCGTTCGAGCTGCGCTCGACGTTCGGCCTGGGGACGGTTGCGCCAGTCATCGCCCTGATATTCCAGCAGGTCGTAAGCGAGGACCGCGACCGGCGCGTCCTCAAGCACTTTTTTGCTCAGGGTCTTGCGGCCTATGCGCTGTTGCAGCAGGGCGAAGGGTTGCACCGAGTCTTTCCACACCACGATTTCACCGTCGATCACTGTGCCATCGGGCAGGCCACTCACCAGGCTGTGGAGTTCAGGGAAGCGCTCGGTGACCAGCTCTTCACCCCGCGACCAGACCCACAACCGACCTTCGCGCTTGACCAGTTGCGCGCGAATGCCATCCCACTTCCATTCCACTTGCCAGTCGGCGGGTGACCCGAGCAGCGCGTCGAATTGCTCCACCGGTTGCGACAAACCATGGGCGAGAAAAAACGGATAAGGCTGCCCGCCACGTTGGGCGTGTTCGTCAGACGATTCGGCGGCTATCAGCTTGAGGTAGCCCTCAGCTGTAGGACGGTTGGACAGGTCGGTGTAACCCACCAAGCGCTGGGCCACGCGTTTGCTGTCCAGATGGGCCATGGCTGCGAGGGCGCGGGTGACCAGCAGTTTGGACACGCCGACCCGAAAGCTGCCGGTGATCAACTTGATGCACACCATCAGGCTGGGTTGATCCAGTTGCGCCCACAGTACTGGCAAACGGGCGGCCAGCTCTTGCGGTGGCAGACCGCGCAAGGGCAAAAGTTTTTCTTCCAGCCACACGGCCAAGCCGTCTTCCGAGGTGTGGGTCGATTCCGGCAGCAGCAGGGAAATCGTCTCTGCCAGGTCGCCCACCGACTGATAGCTTTCTTCGAACAACCACGGTTCGATACCCGAGGCTTCGGTGGCCATGTCCCGTAACAGACGCGTCGGCACCAATTGCCGGGGCCGCCCGCCGGATAGAAAGTACACCGCCCAGGCCGCATCTTGCGCTGGCGCTTCCCGGAAATAGGCCTGCAACGCCGCAAGCTTGGCGTTGCTGGACGTGGTGGCGTCGAGGTTGGCGTACAGCTCGGCGAAGGCCTTCATGCTGTGGCTTCCTCTTCGTCATCACCGTATTCGGTGCTGAAACCCTGGGCGTCCAGGCCTTTTTCCCGCAGGTGGCGTACCAATACGCCGACAGAACCGTGGGTGACCATCACCCGCTCAGCGCCGGTTTGTTCGATAGCCCATAACAGGCCCGGCCAATCGGCGTGGTCCGACAGCACAAAGCCGCGGTCCACGCCACGCCGCCGCCGTGTGCCACGCAAGCGCATCCAACCGCTGGCGAAGGCATCGCTGTAGTCGCCGAAGCGGCGCATCCAACTGCTGCCGCCGGCGGACGGCGGAGCGATGATCAGCGCCTGGCGCAACTGTGGGTCGGTCTTTTTGAAATCGCCGGCGTAGAGAGTTTCTGGGATATAGATGCCGGCCTCGCGATACACCCGGTTCAAGGGTTCGACCGCGCCGTGACTGAGGATCGGGCCGATGCTGGCGTCGATGCCATGCAGGATGCGTTGCGCTTTGCCGAAGGAATAGCAGAACAACACGCTGGCCTTGCCGGCCGCGATGTTCGCCTGCCACCAGTCGTTGATCCCGGCGAAAATCTGCGCTTGGGGTTGCCAGCGGTAGATTGGCAGGCCGAAGGTGGATTCGGTGATGAAGGTGTGGCAACGCACCGGTTCGAAAGGCGTGCAGGTACCGTCGGGCTCGACCTTGTAGTCGCCGGACGCCACCCAGACTTCGCCCCGGTATTCCAGGCGCACCTGGGCTGAACCGAGCACATGCCCGGCGGGGTGGAAACTCAGGGTGACGCCGTGGTGCTGCAGTTGTTCGCCGTAGGCCAGGGTTTGCAGGTTGATGTCCTGGCCCAGGCGTGAGCGCAGGATACCTTCGCCGGGTGCCGCCGCCAGGTAATGCTCGTTGCCGGTACGGGCGTGATCGCCGTGAGCGTGGGTGATGACCGAACGTTCGACCGGGCGCCAGGGATCAATGTAGAAATCTCCGGCAGGGCAATAGAGGCCTTCGGGGCGGGCGATGACAAGGTCCATGGGGTGACCGGGGAGGTGGGCTTATCAGGTATGAGGCGGGGGCGAGCGCAGAAGTTCTATCTGAATGCATCGGGGCAAATGTGGGAGGGGGCAAGTCGAATCGTCGCACCGCCCCTCCCACATTTTGAAGCGTTTACTTGCCTGGGGTCAGGGTCAACCGCGTCTTCCCATACGCCTTTTCGAAGTTCTGCGGCTGCATCGGGAAGCTCAGGTATTGCGCCTTGAGCGACGGGTCGATGCCGTTGGCATAGTTGGGGCTGGCCGGGTTGCCGGATTGGCCGGTGCCGCCCTGGCCCATCATCGGTTCCGCCTGGCCGAAGTCGACGATCATGCGCAGCGCCGGCACCTGGGTGGTGTCGAAGTTTTGCCCCCAGTTATACGGCGAGGGGTTCAAGGTGTTGTGGTCGCCACCGGACGCCAGCGGGCCACGAATGATCTGGCCGGCGGCGTTCTTCCAGGTGGTGCTGTGCAGCTTGCCCCATTGCCAGGCCTTGTGATCGGCGCCCAACTGGCTGTCGCCGGCGGTCATCGCGGCCGCCAGGCTGCGGGCGAGGATCGCTGGTTTGTCTTCTTTTTGCGCGGTGCGCACGTCGTCCCAGAACGGGCTGTCTTCGCGGCCCAGCAGGTGGTCGGCCTGGGCGGCGTAGGACAGGTTGGCGTTGCTGATGAATGCCTTCCAACTGGCGCTGTTTTCCGGGCCGAGTTCGTCGAGGAAAATCTGTTTACTGCTTTCCTGCAGGAACAGCTCGTAGATCGCCGCGTCGGCGGAGGTGGCAGCCAGGCGGCCGTCGAAGGCCATCAGGCGATTCAGCGCTTCGCGCGCCTTGGCCTGGTCGGCGGCCGGCAGTGCATCGATTGCCTGTTTCAGCGGCTGGGCCATGCCCGGTGCCTGGAACATGGTCTTGAGCTTGGCGGCGAAGGTGGTGGTCTGGTCGTATTGCATGGCGATCAGGCTGCGACTGTCGTGCTTGCCCGCATTGGCCAGCTGCGCGAGACGCTCGCTGCGCTCCGGCGCGTCCCAGGAATTGGACAACTGCATGCCATAACCGCGCGGTGCGGTGCGCTGGTTGGCGGTGCCGATCCAGCCTTGGACCGGGTCCTGGTCATAGGGGTGCAGCATCGCGTCGGCGTAGCCATCCCAATCAAAACGTGTGTCCCAGCCCGGTGAGGGCAGCAGGCCTTCGCCTTCGCGGCGGTTGGGGAAGAGGCCGGTGACCTGCCAGCCGATGTTGCTGGCGTCGGCGAAGATCATGTTGAGGGCAATTGCGCGGATTTCCCGGGTCGCGTCGGACGCCTTGCCGGCGTTTTGCGCGCGGGACAGGTCGAAAAACGCATCCAGGCTCTTGTCGTCTTTGAAGTCGGCGGTTTGCAGGGCCAGGCCCAGACCGCTGGTGAGCGCCTGGCTGCTGTTGAGCAGGGCGCCGTGACGGGTTTCGTAGACAACTTCGCGAATCGAGCGTTGGCCTTTGACGAAGAAGGTTTCGTTACGCACGCCCGCCGGTAGCCATTTGCCGTTGTTCTCGTAGTACAGCGCGTTGCCCTGGCGTTTGACCTTTTCCAGGAACAGATCCTGGGTGTCACCCTTGACCGTGCTCATGCTCCACGCCACTTTGCCGTTGAACCCGGACAACAGCGTCGGCAGGCCGGCAATCGAGGCACCGACCGCCTGGTATTTAGGGGCGCGGATCTGCACGTAACTCCACGGCGACGGGGCTTGCGGCTGGGCGGCCAGGTCGCCTGCCAACAGGCTCTTGCCGCTGCGGCTGCGTTGCGGGCCGATCGCCCAGTTGCTCGAGGTGGTGACCGCCAGCGCATTGAGGCTGCCCAGTTGCTGGCTGACCGTGTCCAGCCCGGCCAGGCCGCTGATCTGGCTGAAGTTCACGCCTTTGAGTTTGTCGGCTTCGGCCAGGGGGATCGGTTCATCCGGTGCGCTTGGGGTAAGCCAGGCCAGTTTGTCGACGCCGACTTTTTGCGCGAGCACCAGGGAGGCCAGTTCTTCCTGCAGGTTGGCCGACTCGCTGAAACTCAGCAGGCAGAACAACAGCGCCGAATCTTCCGGCTTCCAGTACTCGGGCTTGTAGCCGCTCTGGGCCAGGTCCGGCGGCAGCTTGTCGCGGTAGCGGAACAGGTAGGCGTTGACGCCACGGGCATACACTTCGAAGAAGCGCTTGAGGCGCGGCGAGGAGGCGTTATACAGCTCGCCGGCGCTTTTCTTCAGGTTGACCGCCCGCATGAAACGGTCGACATCCAGCACCTCGGTCCCGGACATCTCAGCCAGGCGGCCCTGGGCCAGTAGACGCAGGGTAACCATCTGGGTGATGCGGTCACTGGCGTGCACATAACCAAGGGTGAACAGCGCGTCGTGGAAGGTGTTGCTTTCGATCAGCGGCATGCCCTGAGCATTGCGACGCACCGACACATTCTGTGCCAGGCCCTTGATTGGCTGCACACCGGCGACGGGAGGCAGGGTGTCCTGGGTGCTCTGGAGCTGGCAACCGGCCAGGCTTAATGCACTGGCCACTGCCGCGGCAACGCCGAACCGGGGAAGAAAATGTGAGAGGGCTGGCGAGGCCATGGCAAAGCTCCTGCGGGGGGTAGCGTCAGTAAAGGCGCTACGTTAGTGAGCGCGGCGAAACGACGCAAGCAGGAGTTGTGGCAATTGCGTGAGAACTTGAGTCTTGTACAAATCAATGTGGGAGGGAGCAAGTCCTTCCCACATCAGGCATCAGGATTATCTGTGTGGCTTACGCCCCGTGACACTTCTTGAACTTCTTCTCGCTGCCGCACGGGCAAGGATCGTTGCGGCCAACGTCCTTCAAGGCGTTGCGCACGGGCTCCTGGTGCGCATGGCCGCAGTTCGGGCCGTGGACATGACCGTGGTCGTGATCATGATGATCGTGATCGTGGTTGCAGTCGGGACCATGGACATGGGGTTGCTGAGTCATCGATGTTGCTCCGGAATAAAATCACCGGGGATTATCTCGCCATTGTGGGCTACCTGCACGTCATAACCGATGAATAATCCGGTTTTCAGCTCGCCTTCCAGGCGATAAGGCACGGGCCGCCTGGGTTTTTTCAGCATCTGCACCACATCCCGTATCTGCGGCCAGAGGTTGGTGCGCACCGACACCTTGAAAAACGCGTGGCCTCGCGGCGGTACGGTGAGCCACTCGTTGGACTCGCCTTCGGTAAGCACAAAATCACCCAGGGTGACCTTGTAGATCAGGCCACGCACGGTCAGGTCGGCGTCGTCGCGGTTGTCCACGCGAAAGTACAGCTTGAATTTCTGCTCCAGCAACTTGGCTCGCACCACTTCGACCTTCACCAGGGAAACGTGGGGCGGGGGCAAGTCATTTTCGAACCACGACGCACAACCGGTCAGGCCGAAAGTTAACGCCAGCATCAAGCTGTAGATCCGGAGCATGGCGTGGGTCCTGTGGTGGTCAGAAGTAGCTGTAACAGCACTTCTTGAATTTTTGCCCGCTGCCGCACAAACAGGCATCGTTGCGTCCGGCCTTCACCTCCACCGTCGGGTCGATGAAATACCAGCGTTCGCCATTTTGTACGAAAGAAGACCGTTCGCGGTGGCTATGTTCGCCGGTGTTGTCATGCCAGCGCGCGGTGAAGGTCACGAACGCATGTTCCGGCTGGCCACCGAACACCTCCGAGTTTTCTACCTCCAGGCCGAGCCAGGTACTCTGGGCGCTCCAGGCGGCCATGGCGTTACGGTCCAGACCGGCCTGTTGCGCGGGCAGCGTGGTGGCCACCAGGTAGTCCACCAGGCCCAGTACATAGGCGCTGTAGCGCGAACGCATCAACGCGCTGGCGCAAGGTGCCGGGTGCCCGGCGTGATAATGGCCGCAGCAGGCATCCAGCAGGTTGCCACTGCCGCAGGGGCAAATGGATGTACTCATTGGGTTACCACCAATACTTTCCAAAATTTTCCGGGTTGGCCCAGAACCGGGCGTTGAGCCAGTCGGGCACCTGTTTATAGTCAAGCAGGTCGTAGGTAAACAGTGTCAGCACCTGTTCATCGCGCTGGAAGCGTTCGCCGGCCTGCAGGGCCAGGGAGAAGAAGTCGGTGTCCTTCCAATCGCAGGCGCCCAGGTCGACCAATACGGCAATGCGGCTGGCGTTGAGGTTGCGAATGCCGCCAAGCAAGGACAGGCCTTGTGGTTTTGACAGGTGCTCCAGGCAGTCCACCACCAGCGCCAGGTCAAAACGCTGGGCGGCGAGTTCTGCGGGCAAGGGCCCAGGCGCCGCCACGGACACTTGAGTGTCGGGGTGCGCTTGCTTGAAAGCATCCAGCGCCGGAAACTGGCTGGCACCCAACAGCAACAGGCGTTTGGGCTGGTGCAGGTCGAGCAGGGCGGCCAGCGCTTGCTGGGGGGTACGGACAGAAATACCGGCGTTCATCAAAGATCCTCACATCATGACCCTAGAGACTAACGCGGCTAAGCGCGCGGGCCTAGAGCGGGTGACTGCGAAAACTCCTACCTGAGCGGCCAACCTCAATGAATACGGGGGCGAGGCTGACTGGCGTGGTTGAAAAGAGCGGTCTTTACTCTTTTTATCGGCCCCCGCCGATCCCTCCAGGAGAAAACTGATGAGCATCATGCGTACAGCTCTACCCTTGGTTCTGCTAACCGGAGTATTGACAGGTTGCGCAGGTTTGCAAAAAACCGATTGGCCCACCTGCGCCGCCGTCGGCGGTGTGACCGGTGCAGCGATCGGCGCTACGGAAAGTTCAGCCTATGCCGGCTATGGCGCATTGATCGTCGGCGGAATGGCCGGCGCCTATTGCTGGGTGCACGGCGATGGTGATGAAGACGGCGATGGCGTGCCGGACAGCCGCGACAAATGTCCGGGTACGCCTAAAGGCATGCAGGTGGATGCCAATGGTTGCCCGCCCGCGCCTCCGGCGGCTGCGGTTGAAGAGGTGGCCGTGGTCAAGGAAGAAACCATCGTGATCCGTGACGTGCACTTTCAATTCGACTCGGCCAACTTGACAGCAGCCGATAAGACCACGCTCGACACCATCGCCGCGCGCCTTAAGCAGGAAGCCCCGAGCGCCCAACTGCGGGTCAGCGGGCACACCGACAGTGTCGGTGCGGATGCCTATAACCAGAAGCTCTCGCAAAAACGTGCGCATTCGGTCACGGAGTACCTGATCAGCCGTGGCGTGCCGCGCAGTAGCTTTGTGTCAGTTGTCGGCGCGGGCGAAAGCCAGCCGGTGGCCGACAACAAAACCGCAGAGGGTCGGGCCTTGAACCGCCGTACGCAAATCCAGATCAATCGCTGACAGCCCTTGCCCCTGTGGATTCCACAGGGGCATTGCCGGCGATCCTCGTTGAAACCTCCCCTTTATTAACTTTTTTGATCCTTCACTGGCAAAGCGCCCGTAGAAGTCGTTACTGTGCGTCCAAAGAAAAATTTGAAAATACTCAGGAGCCCCATGATGCGTAAGGTTTTTTTGTTGGCCCTGTTGGTCAGTCCCGTAGCCCTGGCTCAAAGCGTCCGTGTTGAAACCAACTCGTTGATGCGTCTGCCCAGCAGCACCAGCGTGTTGCAACTGGAGCGCCTGGATGTGGCGGATTATGGCACCTTGCTGATCCCGTCCAGCATCAGCCAGGTCACGGTGGATCAACTGCATCTGGGCCGCGACGCACGCATCGCCATTGTGCCCGGCAATACTGCGCTGCAATTGCAGGTTCGCCAGGCACAACTGGAGCACGGCAGCCAGATCACGTCGCGAGGCGCGCCCGGCACCCATGAAAAACCCGCCAAGGCCGGACGTGACCTGACCTTGCGCATCAATAACCTGACGGCTGAAGAACTCTCGGTGGATGCCCGTGGCGGCGCGGGTGCCCAGGGTTATGCCGGGCTCGATGGCGCTAACGGCGAAGACCCGGGTTGCACTTGGGGCTCGGCCGGGCGTGGCTTCAATGGCGACAACGGCGGTGACGGCCTGCCGGGCGCCGCGGGCGCGCAGGTGCGCGTCGAGTTGCCGAAGGAGTTCCCGGCGCAGCAGATCAAAGTGTGGGTCGAGGGCGGGGCAGGTGGTTTGCCCGGAACCGCCGGTAAACCTGGCAAGGGTGGCGAATCCAAAGGCTGTCTGGTGTACCGCGCCGATGGCGGCGAAAAGGGCCGCCCAGGGTTGGAAGGGCAGCCGGGGCCGGTGGGACCTGCGGGTTCTGTGACTATTCAGCGGCTCTGAATCGTCTGCTCTGACGCCATCGCGGGCAAGCCGGCTTGCCCGCTCACAACAGCCCATTGGCCGTGGATTTTTCGCTCAGCGGAAGTTGGTGGATACCCATGCTGCGATGAGGCGCTCAAAACATCGGTCGAGCCGAAGCAATCGCCACCACCAACAACCCCACAATCAGGTTACTCCCCACCAGCCTGCGAATCTGCCCCAGCGTTGCCGCGCCCGCCGGCCAATCCTTAGCCGCCACCGCGGCCTTCAGCTCCGGAAACTTCAGCGTCTGGATGCGGATAAACAATGCCGTCATCACCAGATACAAACCCATCATCACCTGCACATAGCGCGGCGCCGTCTCAAACCCGTTGAAGCGCAGCTGCAATAGGCCTACACCGCTGATCGGCAAAATCAGCACGGCGACCCACACCCACACGAAAAAACGTTGAAACACATTTGCCCACAGCGTGAGCCGGGCAGGGCCCTCAAGTGCCGCCACAGCGGCGGGGCGCAGGATCATCCAGGCGAAAAACATACCGCCGACCCAGATCAGGGCGGCCAATACATGCAGGGTGTAGGCGAGGCTAAACGCGGTCATTGTGGTACTCCGTTCTGCGCGGGATTAATTAGCGGGGTATGATAGCGGCCGATCCGAACCACTGAAAATTTATCCAGCGTTTTTTGCGCCCGACTATTCATGATCAGCACTGAACTCAAAACCACGATCCAGGGCGCCTATTCGCGTTTTCTCGAAGCCAAGGGCTTGAAACCGCGTTACGGCCAACGCCTGATGATCGCCGAAGTGGCCAAGGTCCTCGGGGATATCGACACCGACGACGAAGGCCGCCGCGACGGTGAGCCCGCGGTCGTGGCCGTCGAAGCCGGCACCGGCACCGGCAAGACCGTGGCCTACAGCCTGGCGGCGATCCCCACCGCCAAGGCCGCCGGCAAGCGCCTGGTGATCGCCACCGCCACCGTGGCCCTGCAGGAGCAGATCGTCTACAAAGACTTGCCCGACCTGATGCGCAATAGCGGCCTGAACTTCACCTTCGCCCTGGCCAAGGGCCGTGGCCGCTACATGTGCCTGTCCAAACTCGACGTGCTGTTGCAGGAAGGCCACGCGCAAACCGCCACGGCGTCGCTGTTCGAAGAAGAAGGCTTCAAGATCGAGGTTGATGAAGTCAGCCAGAAGCTGTTTACCAGCATGATCGAGAAACTGGCCGGCAACAAATGGGACGGCGATCGCGACAGCTGGCCCACCGCCCTGGAAGACGCCGATTGGGCGCGCCTGACCACCGACCACAGCCAATGCACCAACCGTCATTGCCCCAACTTCGGCCAGTGCGCGTTCTACAAGGCGCGCGAAGGCATGGGCAAGGTCGACGTGATCGTCACCAACCACGACATGGTGCTGGCCGACCTGGCCCTGGGCGGCGGCGCCGTGCTGCCCGACCCGCGTGACACACTCTATGTCTTCGACGAGGGGCATCACCTGCCGGACAAGGCCATCGGCCACTTTGCCCATTACACCCGCCTGCGCTCCACTGCCGACTGGCTGGAGTCCACCGCCAAGAACCTCACCAAATTGCTGGCCCAGCACCCGTTGCCCGGCGATCTGGGCAAGCTGATCGAGCAAGTGCCGGAGCTGGCGCGGGAGATCAAGACCCAGCAGCAGTTCATGTTCAGCGCCTGCGAACAGGTCGCCGATTTCAAGCCCGGCGAAGACGTGGAAGGCCGTGAGCGACCGCGCCACCGGTTTGTCGGCGGGATGATTCCCGAGCATATGCGCGAAATGGGCATCGAGCTGAAGAAAGGTTTTTCGCGTCTGACCGACTTGTTCACCCGCCTGACCGACCTGCTCAAGGAAGGCATGGATGGTGAAGTCAATATCGGTATCGCCAGCAACCAGGCCGAAGAATGGTACCCGCTGTTCGGCAGCCTGTTGTCCCGCGCCCAGGGCAACTGGGAGTTGTGGACCGCCTTTACCGTCGAAGACCCGGAAGACAACCCGCCCATGGCCCGTTGGCTGACCCTGTCGGAAAGCGGTGCGTTGTTTGATATCGAGGTCAACGCCAGCCCGATCCTCGCCGCCGAAATGCTGCGCCGCAACCTGTGGAACGTGGCTTACGGCTGCCTGGTGACTTCCGCCACGCTGACCGCCCTGGGCACCTTCGATCGCTTCCGCATGCGCGCCGGGTTGCCGAAAAAAGCCGTCACTGCGGTAGTGCCGAGCCCCTTCCACCATGCGGATGCCGGCGTGCTGCGGGTGCCCGATCTCAAGGCCGATCCACGGGACGCAGCGGCACACACCGCGGCGATCATCCGTGACCTGCCGGAGCTGGTGGAAGGTTCGCGCGGCACCCTGGTGCTGTTCTCCTCGCGCAAGCAGATGCAGGACGTGTTCGATGGTCTCGACCGCGACTGGCGCAAGCAGGTGTTTATCCAGGGCAACCTGTCCAAGCAGGAAACCTTGAACAAGCACAAGGCGCGGGTGGACGGTGGCGATTCCAGCGTGCTGTTCGGCCTGGCGAGTTTTGCCGAAGGCGTCGACTTGCCCGGTGCCTACTGCGAGCACGTGGTGATCGCCAAGATCCCGTTCTCGGTGCCGGACGACCCCGTCGAGGCGGCGTTGGCCGAGTGGATCGAGGCGCGGGGCGGTAACCCATTCATGGAAATCTCGGTGCCGGATGCTTCCCTGAAGCTGGTGCAGGCCTGCGGGCGCTTGCTGCGTACCGAAGAGGACCGCGGCACCATCACCTTGCTCGACCGTCGTTTGGTCACTCAGCGCTATGGCAAAGCCATCCTTAATGCTTTGCCTCCCTTCAGGCGCGAAATTTCTTAAGCCACTGTGGGCGGATTCGCCCACTCCGTGGTCTATCTCATGTATTTCATCAGGCCATTCACCGGCCGTCTGGGAGAACCTTGCTCGTATGATTCGCACGCTGCCCGCCCTTTTTGCCCTGTTGTTCGCTGCGCCCTTGATGGCCGCGCCAGCCGGGCAACAGACGCTGTTCAACTTCGTCCGTCCGGCCGATGTGGTCAAGGTGGCGACCCAGGACGCCAGCCTGCCGCAATACAACGCCGAACAAACCGCGGAGGGCGAGGTACTGCGCCGCATCACGTTCAACCCGGCTGCCGAGCCCAGCCTGGTGCTCAGTCCGCAAAATGGCGTGTGGGACTGGTCACAGTCGGGCGCCATGAGCCTGCGCATCCAGAGCGCCATGGACTGGGCGCTGACCCTCTACGTCAAGGTGCAGAGCAGTGACGGCAAGACACTGGTCAGCCGCATCGACCTGCCGGCCGGCCCTGCCCAGACCCTGTTGATCCCTCTGCAAGCGAACTCGCCGCTGAGCCAGGGCATGAAGGCCGGCCCGCCGATGCCGATCACCGTCGAGGGGCAGCGCGTGTTGCTGGCCGCAAGTGCCGGGGACATCGACCGCAGCCAGGTGGTCTCGGTGACCTTGTCGATGCTCAAGCCCAGCGCGGCGCAAAGCATCCTGCTGGAACGCTTTGGCGTGCAGGACAGCGAACCGGTGCTCAAGGCTGCCTACAGCGAACTGGTGGATGCCTATGGTCAATCCACCCGTGCGCGCTGGCCCGAGAAGGTCAGCAGTGACGAGCAGCTCAAGGCGGCCGCGGCCAAGGAACAGACTCAACTCCAAGGCTGGCTGGCCACGCGGGACAAATCCTCACTGGATCAATACGGCGGCTGGAACAAAGGCCCGGCGTTCAAGGCCAGCGGGTTTTTCCGCACCGAAAAACGCGACGGTCGCTGGTACCTGGTGACTCCGCTGGGCCATCCGTTCTACTCCCTGGGCGTCAATACCGTGGCCCCGGACAACAGCCAGACCTACGTAGCCGGCCGTGAGTGGATGTTTGCCGCGCTGCCCAAGGCCGGTGAGCCCTTTGACAAGTACTACGGCAGCGGCGACAACCGCAGCGGTAATGGCGCGGGCGAAGGACGTAGTTTTGGTGCCGGGCGTTGGTACGATTTCTACGGCGCCAACCTGCAGCGAACCTATGGTGGTGAAGGCTTCGACCAGAAACGTTGGGTCGCTCACACCCTCGACCGCCTGCAGGCCTGGGGTTTCAACACGGTAGGCAATTGGAGCGACGATGCTCTGGCCGCCGCCGACCGCGTGCCGTACACCCTGCCGCTGTCGATCGTCGGCGATTACGCCAGCATCAGCACCGGCACCGACTGGTGGGGCGGCATGCCCGACCCGTTCGACCCGCGCTTCGCCATGGCCACTGAGCGCGCCGTGGCCATTGCCGCCCGCGATCACCGCGACGACCCGTGGTTGATCGGTTTCTTCGCCGATAACGAATTGGCTTGGGCCGGTCCGGGTGATGATGCCAAATCCCGCTACGCCTTGGCCTACGGCACACTGCGCATGACCACCGACGTGCCGGCCAAACGCGCGTTCCTCAAGCAACTGCGCGACAAGTACCGTAACGAGGAGGGGCTGTCGAAAGCCTGGGGTATCCAGTTGGCCGGCTGGGAGCTGATGGAAGACCCAGGCTTCGAGCCGCCGATGCCCAACCCCGAACATCCGGAAATCGAAGCGGACTTCAAGTATTTCCAGAAGACCTTTGCCGACGCCTACTTCAAGACCATTTCCGACTCGCTCAAATGGCACGCGCCCAACCAGCTGTTGTTGGGCGGCCGCTATGCCGTCAGCACGCCGGAAGCGGTGGCGTCCTGCGCGCAGTATTGCGACGTGCTGAGCTTCAACATGTACACCCTCAAGCCGCAGGACGGTTATGACTTCGCCGCGTTGCGGGCGCTGGACAAACCGGTGCTGATCACCGAGTTCAACTTCGGCTCCGCCGACCGAGGGCCGTTCTGGGGCGGTGTGACCCAGTTGGCGCGGGAAGAGGATCGCGGCGCGGCGTATGCCAGCTTTCTCAAGCAAGCCATGGCCGAACCGTCGATTGTCGGCGTGCATTGGTTTCAATACCTGGATCAGCCGGTGACCGGTCGCTTACTGGACGGCGAAAACGGCCACTTCGGCCTGGTGGGCATTACCGATATGCCGTTCCAGGGGTTTGTCGAGAGTGTGCGCAAAAGCAACCTGGAGGCGGTCGATCAGTTGGGCAAGGAGGCGCAAAAGGCCAAGCCGGACGACGAGGTGCGTGAACGCGAAGGCGGCAAACCCGGGCATGACGGCAAAGGCTCGGGGCAGGGCGCCGGGCATGCCGGTGGGCATTCGGGAAATGGTCATTGATTGAACGTTGACGGGTTCACAAAAGCCACAAGGGCTGGAACAATGACCGCCACTTTTCATGGCGTTTTCGAGGTCGCTCAGGTGCAGATTCAGGGTCATTACGAACTACAGTTCGAAGCGGTACGCGAAGCGTTTGCCGCGTTGTTCGATGACCCGCAGGAACGTGGCGCCGGGCTTTGCATCCAGATCGGCGGCGAAACCGTGGTCGACCTGTGGGCCGGCACCGCCGACAAGGACGGCGCCGAAGCCTGGCACAGCGATACCATCGTCAACCTGTTCTCCTGCACCAAGACCTTCACTGCCGTCACGGCCCTGCAATTGGTGGCCGAGGGCAAGTTGCAACTGGACGCGCCCGTGGCCAGGTACTGGCCGGCATTCGCGGCCGCCGGCAAGGAAACCATCACCTTGCGCCAGTTGCTCTGCCATCAGGCCGGGTTGCCGGCGATCCGCGAGATGCTGCCTGCCGAAGCCCTGTATGACTGGCAACTGATGGTTGACACCCTGGCCGCCGAAGCGCCGTGGTGGACGCCGGGCCAGGGCCATGGCTACGAGGCCATCACCTATGGCTGGCTGGTCGGCGAATTGCTGCGCCGCGCCGACGGACGTGGGCCGGGTGAGTCGATTGTGGCGCGGGTGGCGCGGCCACTTGGGCTGGACTTTCATGTGGGCCTGGCGGATGAAGAGTTTTATCGCGTGGCTCATATAGCGCGCAGCAAAGGCAATATGGGCGATGAAGCCCCACAACGGTTGTTGCAAGTAATGATGCGTGAACCGACTGCAATGACCACGCGCGCATTTGCCAATCCGCCGTCTATTCTGACCAGTACTAATAAACCCGAATGGCGACGCATGCAGCAGCCGGCGGCAAATGGTCACGGCAATGCGCGCAGCCTGGCCGGTTTTTATAGTGGTTTATTGGACGGTAGTTTGCTGGAAGCGGACATGCTTGAAGAGTTGACCCGTGAGCACAGTATCGGCCTGGATAAAACATTATTGACACAAACCCGTTTCGGCCTCGGCTGCATGTTGGATCAACCGGATTTACCTAACGCCACCTTCGGCCTTGGCCCGCGTGCGTTCGGGCATCCGGGCGCTGGTGGCTCGGTCGGCTTTGCCGATCCTGAACATGATGTAGCCTTTGGGTTCGTGACTAATACGCTGGGCCCTTACGTACTTATGGACCCGCGCGCGCAGAAGTTGGTCGGAATATTGGCCGGTTGTCTGTAAACCCCTTGCTGTTTCACAATTTTTTGTTACAAAGGCAACTATAAGAAGAGGCTGAACACAATTTTGTAACTTTAAAGTTCTGTAAGCGTCTGTTTAACGGGTCATCCAGACCCCCGTATCTTTTCTCATTTTGTGGATATCTCATGTTATCGAACAAGTCCTTGGCCCTGGCCCTTTGCCTCACTATGACCGGCTGCGCACAAACGCCACAAAATGATGCCGAGGGTGGGCATTGGTGGTCATTTGGATCTGATAAAACCGCCACCAAGGACGCAGTGAGCCAAACCGACGCCAAGCCGGACGCCAAACCCGCCGCTGGCGCCACGCCTGTCGCACCTGCCGCCGTAGCCGCTGCGCCGGCGCCGGCAGCCAAGGCCGACACGGGTTCCAGCTGGTGGCCGTTCGGTTCCAAAAGCGCCGACGAAAAGGCCGCTGACGCCAAGGCTGACCTGAAAGCCGATCTCAAGGCTGCCGACCCGGCCCCTGCGGTTGCCAAAAACGAGACTGAAGCCCACTGGTGGTGGCCGTTCGAAAGCAAACCCAAGCCATTGGCCAAGGTCGACGTGACCAACGTGCAGATGCCTGATCCGAAAGTCACCCAGGCCTGGCTGGACGACTACGAGCCGCGCCTGCGTGCCGCCATCAAGGACAGCAACCTGCAACTGGAACGTCGCGACAACGTCCTGGTGGTGATTGCGCCGGTAGACGGTTCCTACAACCCGAAACGTCCCGCGATGCTGCTGCCGGTCACTCTCGGCCCATTCACCCGCGTGGCCAAGGCTGTTGAAGCCGACCCGAAGACCGCCGTTCTGGTGTTGGGCCACGTTGACGCCACCGGCACCGCGCCGGCCAGCCAGGCGTTGACCAAGGAGCGTGCACAATCGATTGCCTCGATCTTCAGTCTCAGCGGCCTGAAGCAAGACCGTCTGATGCTGCGCGGCATGGGTGACCTGATGCCACGTGCGGCCAACGACAGTAACCAGGGCCGTGCGCTGAATCGTCGCATGGAAATTATGTTCACTCAGCGTACAACTATGTTGGCGTTGCTGAGCAAGTACAACTCGGGCAAGACCCCGCCCGTGGCTGAAATGGTCGCCGTGCAGAATGTACCTGCCCCGGCACCGGCCGCAAAGGCCCCGGCTAAAAAGGCGGCTGCCGGCAAGGCAAGCACCAAGAAAGCTGCTGCCAAGCCAGCCGCCAAGAAAGCCCCGGCCAAGCCAGCCGCGAAGAAAACCGCACCGGCTAAAGCCAAGGCCGATGCACCGGCGAACGACCAGGCAAAAAACTGACCTGCTGAACCAGAAGGATACAGCCGCATGACCCAGGCACTGGCCGATATGCGCCGTGACTACACACGGGACGGTTTGAGCGAGGCCCAGGCCCCGAGTGAGCCGTTTGCGTTGTTCCACCAGTGGTTTGCCGATGCGGTGAAAACCGAGCAGCCACCGGTGGAGGCCAATGCCATGACCCTGGCCACGGTCGACCAGGACGGTCGCCCGCACTGTCGCATCCTGTTGCTCAAGGGCCTGGATGCGCAGGGCTTTACCTTCTTCACCAACTATCAGAGCGCCAAGGGCGAGCAGCTCGCGGCACGGCCGTTTGCGGCCATGACGTTTTTCTGGCCGACCCTGGAGCGTCAGGTGCGTATCGAAGGGCGGGTGGTCAAGGTCACGCCCGAGGAGTCGGACGCCTATTATCAGGTCCGTCCATTGGGCAGCCGTCTGGGGGCTTGGGCGTCGCCGCAGAGCCAGGTCATTCGTGATCGTGAGGAACTGCACGACCTGCTCAAGGCCACCGAACAGCGTTTCAGCGATACCCAGCCTGATTGCCCCGAGCATTGGGGTGGCTATCGCCTGCTGCCGGAGCGCATCGAGTTCTGGCAGGGCCGCGCCAGCCGCCTGCATGATCGCCTGAATTATCGCTTGCAAGGGGCCGACTGGACCCGTGAGCGCCTGGCGCCCTGAGCTGCACCTTTCGTCACCTCACCTGAATGATGCACTTCACCCCGACGTCTCTATTGTGAGGCGTCGGGTGTGTACTGCTGCGCGGCGTTCTTCAGCCAGTTCGTCAAATCCCCGCGTTTGATGTTCAAGACGCGCGCCTGCTCCAGCTGTTGCAGCATGAAGGCGCGCTTGAGCGGATCCCCACCGGCCATGGACAGCGCGAGGTCGCGGTCCACCCAGCGTTTGATCCGCATGTAAAGCCAAGCATGGAAATACAGGCCGGCCAGCGTAGTGACTACAATGATGAAGTAATCCATAAACATCCTGGGTATTAGAAGAATGCTACCGTTCGTCGAGTTTTTGAGTGCTGGCAGTCTGTACTAAGGCTGAATGAAAGCAATTTTCTGCCGGGCTTGCCGTGACAGGCGTCAAGCTGCGGCGTTTAATGAAGACCTGTCCTTTGGAGTTGATGCTATGCGTAAGTCCGTTTTACTGGTTGCCTGCTTTACCACCCTGTCATTGCTGTTGGGTGGCTGCGCCTCGAGTCTGACCGGCGACTCGTATTCCCGTGATGAAGCGCGTCGTGTACAGACCGTGCGCATGGGTACCATCGAATCCCTGCGTCCGGTGAAAATCGAAGGCACCAAGACCCCCATCGGCGGCGCGGCCGGTGCAGTCATTGGCGGCGTGGGCGGCAGTGCCATCGGCGGTGGCCGTGGCAGTATCGTGACCGCCGTGATCGGTGCCGTCGCCGGCGGCTTGTTGGGTTCGGCTACCGAAGAAGGCCTGACTCGTACCCAAGGCGTGGAAATCACCGTTCGCGAAGACGACGGCAGCATGCGCGCCTACGTACAAGCTGTGCAGGAAAATGAAATCTTCCGCATTGGCGACCGCGTGCGCATCATGACGGTTGACGGTACCAGCCGCGTTACTCGCTAAACGTCGGTTGTAGAAACACAAAACCCCAACCGGGTGACTGGTTGGGGTTTTTTATAGGTTAGGGCTTTTGTCGAATTGCGTTCGGAGGGCGTCAGGTAAACATCTCGATGTCATCCATCGCATCATTTACGGATGCGGATAAAGAGGAGCCTCTTCTTCTTGCTTGTTCGAACGCCGGGATGACTTTCGTCATATCTATCTGTCCGAATCGACGTGCGATATGTCCTATAGCTACGATAGCTGCTGATGCGATGTCATCGTCAGGGTGTCCGATAAACTGGAGGCACGTGTTTTGCGCCCACTCTCCGTCTATTTCATCTAACCCAATTGAGATCAATGCCTCTGTTACTTTGGCTCTATCCGTCGTTGCTAAATAACGCACTGCTTCATCGTGATCCAATGATGGGTCGTGGTATCGCATAGTCATTTGGTATCTCCCAATATTTTTCCCTTGCGGTTGGTTTTTCCGGCTCTGATTAAGGCGTTTTTCATCTCTTGCCGTAAGCCGCTCCAAGGCCTTACATGCGCGTGATAGGTTCCTTCAGATGTACGGTCTATCACCACAAACTCCTTAGTGTGTGGATCAATTGCTATACGTCTACGCGAGTTTGGTGGATTTACCTCTATCGACTCATCGAGTGAGTTCAGTCCGTTTTCAGGCCTTTTACTTTTAACTGAGTTTCCCTTCTTGCTGTGATAAGGCGCGTCCTCATACTTCCAGCTCACGACGACGTACAGGGGCCTGACCCCGGAGTCCGCGGGAAAGACAAGAATGAAATCCTTGTACTCAGGCGGGTAAATCGGGTCGACAATGATAGCGGCGGCTTTTTCGGTCGGCGGATACACCCATATGTGTGGTATCGATGGCGCCGCTTCCAGTGCGGGTATTCCGAGCGTATCGGCGGTGTCTGCGGCAGGTGTCCAGATCAACTCAATGCCATCACCCAGGTGGGCGATGTATTGCGTTCCGGATACCTGAAACTGCACGACGTCGACCATTTCCCAATCAAGATGCTTGCCGGTATAGAAGGCGTATCCCTTGAGAGTGCCATCGTCGCGTTGCTCGATATGCAGTCGGACCCGAGTGCGCGCCCTGGTCATGGAGCGCAATTGTTCTTCGCTGTAGAGCGCACTGTCGCCTAGGCTGGAGGGCCAGACCAGAGCCACCAGGCCTGCCAGAAAGGCTGCGCCGACAGTACTGGCGCCGGCAGCTGCAATGGCCCCTGTGTTTTCTGCTATCGCGGTGCCACCTAGTGCCAGCGCCCCCAGCCCGGCAGGTATTGCCGTGTCGCTGACTTTTTGCAGGGGAAAACGGCCAGCGGCGTCAGCCTCTCGCGCACCCAGCAATGTGTATTCGCCGTAATCCTTGAGTTGATCCAGGGGGACATAACCGGTCGGATCGTGGTAATCGATGATTGCGTCTGGCAAGTTGCAGGACTTGGCAAATACGCAACCCACCTTGGGTGTCTGAGGCGGCAGCGGCCTCACTTGAAAGCGCGCGTCTTCAGCAATTTGCCGGTCGATCATTTCTCTATGAGCGTGTTGCTGGGCCGCGGTCCGAACCGCCAACTCAGCCTCACTCATGGGCTCAAGCTTTCGATACCCACCGGTCCCGGTGCCATAGGATCGCCAGACTTGAACTACATCCTTGTTGCTTGCCATCGTGCCCTCCTGGCGTGGTGCTTAACGAGATCCGGCGAAGAAGCCGGGTGCCGACGTTAGAGCAAGCCGAGGAGGGTGGATGTAGGAAGGAACTGCGAAAGAGGGGGGAATTGGATGAATCAGGAGCCGGCTTGCCGGCTCCTGCCAAGGATCAGGCTTTCTTGCGACTTGCCATCGCCGTCACCACATAACCAATACACGCCGCCAGTATCGACCCGGTCAGGATCCCCATTCGATCCTCCCCGGCAAATTCGCTGGCGCCCGGCACAAATGCCAGGGAACCGACGAACAGGCTCATGGTGAAGCCGATGCCACACAGGATCGCCACGCCGAACACCTGGCCCCAGTTGGCGCCGCTCGGCAGGGCGGCGAGGCCGGTCTTGATGGCCAGCCAGGTGAGGCCGAACACGCCGATGGTCTTGCCGATCAGCAGGCCGGCGGCGATGCCCATGGGCACGTGATGGGTGAAGCTCTCCAGACTTACGCCGGTGAGGGATACGCCGGCGTTGGCGAAGGCGAACAGCGGCAATATGCCGTACGCTACCCAGGGGTGCAGGGCGTGCTCCAAGGTCAGCAGCGGTGAGGGCTCGGCGTTCTTGGTGCGCATCGGGATACAGAACGCCAGGGTCACGCCCGCAAGGGTGGCGTGTACGCCGCTCTTGAGTACGCATACCCACAGGACCAGGCCGACAATCAGATAGGCCCAGAGCTTGATGACCCCAAGGCGGTTCATCGCAATCAAGGCCACCAGGCAGGCGCCTGCCCCAGCCAGGGCCGCGCCGGACAGGTCGGCGGAATAGAACACGGCAATCACGATGATCGCACCCAGGTCATCGATGATGGCCAGGGTCATCAGGAACAGTTTCAGCGACACCGGCACGCGCTTGCCCAGCAGCGCCAGCACGCCCAATGCAAAGGCAATGTCGGTGGCCATCGGGATCGCCCAGCCGGAGAGCGCGGCGGGGTAGTCCTTGTTGATCGCCCAGTAGATCAGCGCCGGCACCACCATGCCGCCAATGGCGGCTGCGCCAGGCAGAACCACTTGGGACGGTTTGGACAGGTGGCCATCAAGCAGTTCGCGCTTGACCTCCAGCCCGATCAGCAGGAAGAACAGCGCCATCAGGCCGTCATTGATCCACAACAGGGCCGGTTTGGCGATTTTCAGCGCGCCAATCTGCGCCACCACCGGCACATCCAGAAACGCGGCGTACAGGTGCGACAACGGTGAGTTGTTGACGATCAGCGCGAGCGCGGCGGCAGCGATCAATAACAGACCGCTGGCGGCTTCCAGCTGGAAGAAACGGGTGAACGTGCTACGCAGAGCCAAGGGATGCTCTCCAATCCGGATTCAATAGGTGGGTACCCTAACCCGTACCGTTAGTTGTTAAAACAAAAAATATATTCTTATTTGTTATAAGCGAGAGGCAGATTTCGTGTTGCGTCGGACACCCGCAATTGTGTGTCCAATTGAGTCATCACTGTATCGGTATGCAGTGTAGGAAACATCTTAAAATTGCGGCTGAAATTCTTAGAGATCACCCTCATGAGCGACCACCGTCCCTGGGCCCGCGAAGCCATTCGCATCATCGAAGCGGACTTCCAACGCAGCGCCGACACGCACCTGATCCCCTTGCCGCTGCCGGGTTTGCCAGGCATCGAGTTGTACTTCAAGGACGAGTCCAGCCACCCCACCGGCAGCCTCAAGCATCGGCTGGCCCGCTCACTGTTCCTGTACGCGCTGTGCAACGGCTGGCTCAAGCCGGGTGCGCCGGTGATCGAAGCCTCCAGCGGTTCCACGGCGATCTCCGAAGCCTACTTCGCGCGCCTGCTCGGCCTGCCGTTTATTGCCGTGATGCCGGCGAGCACCTCTCAGGAAAAGATCGCGCAGATTGCCTTCTATGGCGGCGAGAGCCATCTGGTACAGGATCCGACGCAGATCTACACCGAATCCGAACGCTTGGCGCGGGAAAGTGGCGGTCATTTCATGGACCAATTCACCTACGCCGAACGCGCTACCGACTGGCGCGCGAACAACAACATCGCCGAGTCGATCTTCCAGCAGATGCGTTTTGAACAACACCCGGAGCCCAGCTGGTTGATCTCCAGTCCCGGTACCGGTGGCACCACGGCGACCCTCGGGCGCTACGTGCGTTATCGCCAGCATTGCACGCGTGTGCTGTGCGCTGATGCCGAGCGCTCGGTGTTTTTTGACTACTACCAGACCGGCGATGCCAGCCTGCGCCTGGACTGCGGTTCGCGCATTGAAGGCATTGGCCGGCCAAGGGTCGAGGCGTCGTTTTTACCCAAGGTGATCGATGCGATGGTCAAGGTGCCGGATGCGCTGTCAATGGCGGCGATGCATTACCTGGCCGAGCGGTTGGGGCGTCGCGTCGGCGGTTCCAGTGGGACCAACCTGATTGGCGCGCTGATGGCGGCGCAACAGATGAAAGCTGCAGGCGAATCGGGCTCGATCGTGGCGATCTTGTGTGATGGCGGCGAGCGGTATGCCACCACCTATTACGATCAGGCGTGGCTGGCGGGGCAGGGGTATGTGCTGGAAGGGTTGATTGCGGCCGTTGCGGCCAGTGTGGAGCGGGGCGAGCCGTTGCCGGCCAGCATCCTGCGCGCAAATATCTGACCGGACGCAAAACCAAATGTGGGAGGGAGCAAGTCGCACCGCCCCTCCCACATTTGATTTGCGGTGTTCTCAGTCCTCGATACCCAACATATCCCGCGCCAACGCCTCGGCAATCCGGATGCCGTCAACGCCCGCCGACAGAATCCCGCCGGCATAACCGGCACCTTCACCGGCCGGGAACAGGCCTTTCACGTTCAGGCTTTGCATCGATTCGTTACGGGTAATCCGCAGCGGCGACGAGGTGCGCGTTTCGATACCCGTCAATACGGCATCGTGCAGCGAGTAACCCTTGATCTGTTTTTCAAAGGCCGGCAGCGCTTCACGGATCGCCTCGATGGCAAAGTCCGGCAGGGCCAGGGCCAGGTCGCCCAACGACACGCCTGGTTTGTAGGACGGTTCCACGCTGCCAATCGCCGTGGAGGGCTTGCCTGCAATGAAGTCTCCAACCAACTGTGCCGGAGCCTCGTAGTTGCTGCCGCCGAGGATGTAGGCGTGGGACTCCAGGCGTTCCTGCAGTTCGATACCCGCCAGCGGGCCGCCTGGGTAATCCACTTCCGGCGTGATGCCGACCACGATGCCGGAGTTGGCATTGCGCTCGTTACGCGAGTACTGGCTCATGCCGTTGGTGACGACGCGGTTCGGCTCCGAAGTGGCTGCGACCACGGTGCCGCCCGGGCACATGCAGAAACTGTAGACCGAACGGCCGTTCCTGGCGTGGTGCACCAGTTTGTAGTCGGCGGCGCCCAGCTTCGGGTGCCCGGCATATTTGCCCAGGCGCGCGGCGTCGATCAGCGATTGCGGGTGTTCGATGCGAAAACCCACCGAGAACGGCTTGGCCTCCATGTACACGCCTCGGCTGTGGAGCATGCGGAAGGTGTCACGGGCGCTGTGGCCCAAGGCGAGGATCACGTGCCTGGACAGCAGTTGTTCGCCGCTATTCAACACCACCCCGTTCAATTGGCCGTCTTCGATCAGCACATCGGTGACTCGCTGCTCGAAGCGCACTTCACCGCCCAGGGCGATGATCTGCTGGCGCATGTTTTCGACCACGCCGGTCAGGCGGAACGTACCGATGTGCGGCTTGCTGACGTAAAGGATTTCTTCCGGTGCGCCGGCTTTGACGAATTCATGCAGCACTTTGCGACCGTGGAATTTCGGGTCCTTGATCTGGCTGTAGAGCTTGCCGTCGGAGAACGTCCCGGCGCCGCCCTCACCGAACTGCACGTTGGACTCGGGGTTGAGCACGTTTTTGCGCCACAGGCCCCAGGTGTCCTTGGTGCGCTGGCGCACTTCCTTGCCGCGCTCGAGAATGATCGGCTTGAAGCCCATCTGCGCCAGCAGCAGGCCGGCGAATATACCGCAGGGACCAAAACCCACCACGATCGGCCGTTCGACCAGACCTTGCGGCGCCTGGCCCACCACCTTGTAGCTGATGTCCGGTGCCGGGTTGACGTTGCGGTCGTCGGCAAACTTGAGCAGCAGGGCGGCTTCACCCTTCACATTCAGGTCGATGGTGTAGATGAAGCACAGCTCCGACGACTTCTTGCGCGCATCGTAGCTGCGTTTGAACAGGGTGAAATCGAGCAGGTCATCACTGGCGATGCCCAGGCGCTGCACGATGGCGGGCCGCAGGTCTTCTTCGGGATGGTCGATGGGCAGCTTGAGTTCGGTGATTCGTAACATGACAGGATCCGGTGTGCGGCGTTCGGTAAGGCCGGCGGTTTTGCAAACCGGCGATTATAAGCCCCAACCGTGGTTTCCCGTCATGCTAAAACAGCACTGTGGGCAATCAATCGTCCCGCGAACCACCGAAAGATGCGCAGCCACGCTGCACTTGACCGTTGATCCGCAACTCGGCGGTCATGTGTTGCAGGCGGCCGCTTGCGCTGTCGACGCAACGTTGCGGGGCCACCCACAGTTCAACGTGCTGGTTGTTGGCTTCAGTCATCAGGTTGAAGCGCCCGTCGCCGATCTGCTCTTCAACGTAAGGCACGGCGAGTGGTGGCTGGCCTTCGCGTTCCAGCACCATGCCCTTGGCGGTCACGTTCATCACCCAGGTCGGCTTGTGGCCATTGGCGCGCAGGATCATGCGCTTGAAATCAGGGTCGTTGCAGGCCGAGGTCGAGCGTTCGACACGGTACAACTGCTGCAGCTCCACTTCGCCCTGAGTACCGCTGGCCACTCCGGAGAACTGGCCGCGCAGGTCGGCGAACAATGCGCCTTGCTGACCAGCGAGGGAGGCTGCCTCCTGGAGGATGCCGGTTGCGCCGGTGTCCTTGATCAAGTAATTGCGTTTATCGCCGCAGGGTTGGAACAGCAGCTTGTCACCGACCGCCGTCAGTTCGCCCTGCATGCGGGTCAGGCCGGCAGTCGAGGGCTTGGCCGGCTCGCTTTCGAACATCTGGCAGGCAGCGAACAGGGGGAGCAAGGCACACAAAGCAAGGGTACGGGCGGCACGCATTATTGGGTCTCCTGACAAGTGCCGCCACGTTACGCAGGCTGGCGTTGCATCACAAGCCCGCTTGCCCGCTTCAGGCGATTCTTACGCACGGGTAGGCTCAACCGACGGTAAAGGTTTGGCCGGTTTGCAGGCCTTCCACACTTTTTGCGTAGGCCAATGCCACATCGGCACCGCTGACCGGTTTGTACCCACGGAAATAGGGCGCGTAGCTTCCCATGGCTTCCACCAGCACCGTCGGGCTTACGGAATTGACGCGCAGGCCGCGTGGCAATTCGATCGCTGCCGCTTTCACGAAGGCGTCGATGGCGCCATTGACCAAGGCAGCCGACGCGCCGGTGCGAATCGGGTCGCGGTTGAGAATACCGCTGGTGAAGGTGAACGAGGCGCCGTCGTTGGCGTATTCGCGGCCAATCAGCAGCAGGTTGACCTGGCCCATCAGCTTGTCACGCAGGCCGAGTTCGAAGTCGCTGTCGCTCATCTCGCCCAACGCGACGAAGTTCACGCTGCCGGCCGCGCAAACCAGGGCATCGAACGTGCCGGTCTGTTCGAACAGTTTGCGGATCGAGGCGCTGTCGCTGATATCCACCTGGAAGTCGCCGCTGCTGCGGCCGATGCTGATCACCTCGTGACGCTGGGCCAGTTCTGCCTTGACTGCCGAGCCGATGGTGCCGCTGGCGCCAATCAATAGGATTTTCATGGTGCTGTTTCTCCAAGGGGTAAGTGAAGGTTCAGTCTAGAGTGGCTTTTTAACTGGATAAACGTGCTAATAGGCAACCTTTGGTTTTCAATTGGAAACAATCCATGAGCGAGATGGATGACCTGGCCGCGTTTGCGGTACTGATCGAAGCGGGCAGCTTTACCGTGGCGGCCGAGCAACTGGGCTGCAGCAAGGGCCAATTGTCCAAGCGGATCAGCCAGTTGGAGGCGCAGTTTTGCGTGGTCTTGTTGCACCGTACCACCCGCAGGCTGAGCCTCACCGCGGCGGGCGCGGCGCTGTTGCCCCAGGCCCAGGCGCTGGTGGCGCAGGTGGATCGAGCGCGTCAGGCGTTGGCGCGGCTCAAGGATGATCTGACGGGGCCGGTGCGGATGACGGTGCCGGTTTCGCTCGGAGAAACATTCTTCGATGGCTTGTTGCTGGAATTTTCCAAGCAGTACCCACAGGTGCAGATTGAACTGGAGCTCAACAACAGCTATCGGGACTTGGCGCGGGACGGGTTCGACCTGGGCGTACGCGCAGGCGCCCTCGACAACGAACGCCTGGTGGCCAAGCCACTGCTGGCCTGGCATGAGATGACCTGCGCGAGCCCGGCCTACCTGGAACAACATGGCGAACCCCAGACCCCCGCCGACCTGGCCGCGCACCGTTGCCTGCTCAACAGCCACTACAGCGGCCGCGAAGAGTGGCTGTACCACCAGCGGCACGAGTTGCTGCGCGTCAAGGTCAGCGGCACCTTTGCCTCCAACCACTACAACCTGCTGAAAAAGGCCGCACTGGTGGGGGCGGGTATCGCCCGCCTGCCGTCCTACCTGCTACCGGCTGAATTGGCTGACGGGCGCTTGCGTTGCCTCCTTCGCGATTATCAGACGCGTAGCCTGCCGATGTACCTGGTCCATCCCTATCAGGGCGGCTTGCCGCGGCGCACCCAGGTATTGGCGGATTACCTGGTGGAGTGGTTCAAGCGCAGCGGCGCGGCGCTGGACCGACTTTAACGGTAGCGCCGGGCGATCAGGTGATCGATGGACAGGCGCCCAGGGCCCCGGGCGACCAGCAGCAACAGCAGCGCAATCCAGGTGCCATGGGTCGGATAAGCGTCGGGGTAGACGAACAGTTGGATCACCAGGGTCATACCGATCAAGGCCAGGGCCGAGAACCGCGTGGCGAGCCCCAGCAGGATCAGTACCGGGAAGAAATGTTCGGCGAATGCCGCCATGTGCGCGGCCACTTCCGGCGACAACAACGGCACGTGGTATTCGCTGCGAAACAGCGGCAAGGTCGAGGCGGCCAGCTTGGGCGTACCGAGTTGGAAGGTGCCGCTGATCAGGTCAATGGCAAAGCCTTCGACCTTGGTTTGCCCCGACTTCCAGAACACTGCGGCAATGGAGAAGCGCCCCAGAAAGGCTATCAGGCTGTAGGGGATTGCGTCGAAAAGCGCGATGACGCGTTTGATCAGGCAGGGAGGGCTGATGTTCATGGTGAAACCTCTTGTTCCGGGAGCAGATGAGTGATTGCGTCGTGGCGGATCAGCAGCGACAGGCACGGTGTCGGGTCGAAGTCGGCCGACGCTTCGTGGGCCTGTGCCACGGCGTCTTCCAGTTGCATGCCTCGGTTCAGGCTGTCGATAAACGCCACCGAAGCGTTGTCGATGGCAACGACCTTGACCTCCAGGCCCTGGCGCAACACCAATGCGCTTTGGGCGTACCAGGGATTCAACGTCTCGACAGCGTCCTCGGTCTGATGCGCTGCCCACACCGCGACCACGGCGTAGGGCGAATTGAGTGTGGCGACGCAGGGGTGCAGTTGCAGGCGCCATTGCCCGAGGTCTGTTGAGCCCTGCAGTCGCTGGAGCACGCTGAGTTGATTGGGAGACGGGATGTCCGCCGCGTGAAAAGCGCGTACCCGCAGCCGCTCCAGCCGTGCGATGTCCGCCAGGTAGGGCACGCTGTTCGCGGGTTCGAAACCCTGGATGAAGTCGGCGAATGTGCTGCCGTACTCGCTGATCACCGGGCTGCAGGGTGGGCACGCTTGTACGTAAACACCGGCCATGGCGCGAAAAAATGCGTCGCCCACCAGTTGCAAGGTCACCGGGTAAGCGGCGGCCAAGGCACTGATCAACGAACTGTGGACATTGTTGCGGTACACCGCAAAGCGGCTTTGCGGGTCGGCACCGTTGCGGCTGAACAGGCCGTCGGGGCAAGGCTGGTCGGGCATCAGCAAGGCATTGGCAAACGTGGCTTGAAGGCTCATGAGCGTGCTCGCGACAGATGCCCTTCGGCTGTGCGGGCTTCGGCCATCAGGACGCTGAAGGCCGGTACCTGGTTGTCCCGTTCGATCAACGTCGGAACCGCCCCGATGCGTGCCAATACCTGTTCGTACAACTGCCACACCGCGTTATCAATGGGCGCGCCGTGGTCATCGATCAACAGGCGATCACCCAGGCTGTCCGCGTCTTCGGCAAAACCCGCCAGATGAATCTCACCCACCGCGTGCAATGGCAGCGCATCGATGTAGGCCAGTGGATCGCGTTGGTGGTTGATGCACGACACGTAGACGTTGTTCAGGTCCAGCAGCAAGCCACAGCCGGTGCGGCGGATGGTCTCGCTGATGAAGTCGGTCTCGTCCAGGGTCGAGCACTGGAACTGCAGGTAGGTCGATGGGTTCTCCAGCAGCATCTGCCGCCGGAGCGTGCTCTGCACCTGTTCGATATGCTCGCATACCCGATTGAGGGTGGCGGTGTCGTAGGCCAGGGGCAGCAGGTCATTGAGAAACACCGGGCCGTGGCTGGACCAGGCCAGGTGTTCGGAAAAGGATTGGGGTTGGTAGCGTTCGATCAGCGTGGCCAACCGTGCCAGGTGCTCACGGTTCAGCGGGCCTTCGCCGCCGATAGACAAACCCACGCCGTGCAATGACAGTGGGTATTGCTCGCGGATCAACCCCAGGTAGTGGTGAAACGGGCCGCCGGCCACCATGTAGTTTTCGGCGTGTACTTCAAAGAAACCGATGTCGGGTGAGGAGTCGAGCACTTCAGCGAAGTGCTCGTTCTTCAACCCAAGCCCGGCCCGACGCGGCAGAGCGGCTTGCCGGGATGAAAGGTTCATGATCGAGACTCGAGGCGCGCAGGGTTTCAGGACTTGGCGGTGAAGGCCGCTTCGTGGCCGAAACCGGTCGGCGAGGTGGAGCTTGGAGTTTTGGCACAGGTGCCGGCGGGGACCAGTTTCCAGGCATTGGCCTGGTCCTTGGTTTTCGAGGTGCCGGCGCAGGACGTGCCGGCGCCCGCGGCGCAATCGTTCTTGCCGGCTTCAGCGACGCCGAAGCACTTTTGCATGTCATCATCCGCGTGGGCGGTGCTGGTCAAGGCGGACAGACTCAGGGCGGAACCCAGGGCCAGGACGAGTGTGGCGGCGGACAGTTTGGTGGTCATGGTGTGTCTCCAGTAGCGGTTGAATAAGTAGGCTTGATTGCCTGCATGCACCACTAGAGAGGGGAGGGTTGAGTTCGTTACATGCGGATCGAAAAATAATTATTCAGGGATCACGCGAAACAAATGTGGGAGGGGGCAAGTCGAATTGTCGCACCGCCCCTCCCACATTTAGATCCGGTTTATTCAGCAACCGTCTCTTAGCCGCCCAGGTACGCCTCCCGTACCTTCGGATCGGTCAGCAGCTGCTCCCCCGTGCCCTGCATCACCACCCGGCCGTTTTCCAGTACATAGGCGCGGTCGGCGATTTTCAGCGCCTGGTTGGCGTTCTGCTCCACCAGGAACACCGTTACACCGTCCTTGCGCAGCTGTTCGATGATGTCGAAGATCTGCTGGATGATGATCGGCGCCAGGCCCAGGGACGGTTCGTCCAGGAGCAACAGCTTGGGCTTGCTCATCAGCGCCCGGCCGATGGCCAGCATTTGCTGCTCGCCGCCGGACATGGTGCCGCCGCGTTGGCTGAAGCGTTCCTTGAGCCGGGGGAACAGGTGCAGCACCTTGTCCATCTGCTCCTGATAGTCGCCCTTGTCGGTGAAGAACCCGCCCATGGCCAGGTTCTCTTCGACGGTCAGGCGCGAGAACACACGACGGCCTTCCGGCACCACCGCGATGCTCTTGCGCATGATGTGCGACGATTCCTGGCCCACCAGCTCTTCACCCATGTAGCGGATGCTGCCGCTGTGGGCCTGGGGTGATCCGCACAGGGTCATCAGCAGGGTGGACTTGCCGGCGCCGTTGGCACCGATCAGGGTCACGATCTCACCCTGGCGCACTTCCACATTGACGCTGTGCAGGGCCTGGATCTTGCCGTAGAAAGTGGAAACGTTTTCGAATTGCAGCATTTTACGCTTCCCCCAGATAGGCTTTGATCACTTCAGGATTGTCGCGGATCTGCTCCGGCGTGCCGTCGGCCAGTGGCGTGCCCTGGTTGATCACCACGATATGGTCGGAAATGCTCATGACCAGCTTCATGTCGTGTTCGATCAACAGCACCGTGGCGTTGTTTTCCTCACGCAGCACGCCGATCAGCGCCTTGAGGTCTTCGGTTTCCTTGGGGTTCAGGCCGGCCGCCGGTTCGTCGAGCATCAGGATCCGCGGACGGGTCATCATGCAGCGCGCGATTTCCAGACGGCGTTGCTGACCATAGGCCAGGGTGCCGGCAGGGCGGTTGGCAAACTCGGTGAGGTTGACCTTGTCCAGCCAGTACTCGGCGTATTCCATCGCCTCGCGTTCGCTTTTGCGGAACGCCGGGGTCTTGAACAGACCGGCAAAGAAGTTGGTGTTCAGGTGACGGTGCTGAGCGATCAGCAGGTTTTCGACCGCCGTCATGTCCTTGAACAACCGCACGTTCTGGAAGGTGCGCACCACGCCCTTGCGGGCGATCTCGTGGCCGGCCAGGCCCTGGATCGGCTGGCCGTCCAGCAGGATGCTGCCGCCACTTGGCTTGTAGAAGCCGGTGAGGCAGTTGAACACTGTGGTCTTGCCGGCGCCGTTGGGGCCGATCAGCGCTACCACTTGTTTCTCTTTCACGGTCAGGGCCACGCCGTTGACCGCCAGCAGGCCGCCGAAGCGCATGCTCAGATTTTCGACTTTCAGGATCTCGCGGCTCATTTGCGCAGCTCCATGTGTGGACGTTGCATGGGCAGCAGGCCTTGAGGACGCCAGATCATCATCAGCACCATCATGGCGCCGAACATCAACATGCGGTATTCGCTGAACTCACGCATCATTTCCGGCAGCAGGATCATCACGATCGCCGCCAGGATCACGCCCAGTTGCGAGCCCATGCCACCCAGTACCACGATGGCGAGGATGATCGCCGACTCGATAAAGGTGAACGACTCAGGTGTTACCAGGCCTTGGCGAGCGGCGAAGAAGCTACCGGCGAAACCGGCGAACGCAGCACCCAGGGTGAACGCGGAAAGCTTGATGATGGTCGGGTTCAGCCCCAGCGCGCGGCAGGCGATCTCATCTTCGCGCAGCGCTTCCCACGCGCGGCCGATCGGCATGCGCAGCAGGCGGTTGATCACGAACAGCGCGGCCAATGCCAGCAACAGTGCCACCAGATAGAGGAACACCACCTTGCTCACCGGGTTGTAGGCGATCCCGAAGTACTCGTGGAAGGTCTGCATGCCCTCGGCGGCGCTACGGTCGAACGACAGCCCGAAGAATGTCGGCTTGGGGATGCTGCTGATGCCGTTGGGGCCGCCGGTGATGTCGGTGAGGTTACGCAGGAACAGGCGGATGATTTCCCCGAAGCCCAGGGTCACGATCGCCAGGTAGTCACCGCGCAGGCGCAACACCGGGAAGCCCAGCAGGAAGCCGAACGTGGCCGCCGCCATACCCGCCAGCGGCAGGCAGATCCAGAAGCTCCAGCCCAGGTAGTGCGAGAGCAGCGCGTAGGTGTAGGCACCCACGGCATAGAAGCCCACATAACCCAGGTCAAGCAGGCCGGCCAGTCCCACCACGATGTTCAGGCCCAGGCCCAGCAACACGTAGATGAGGATCAGGGTGGCGATGTCGACGGCGCCGCGCGAGCCGAAGAACGGCCAGATCAGCGCGGCCACGATCAGGCCGATGATGATGTAGCGCTGGGTACGCGGCAGGGTCAGGAATTGGCTGACCTTGGGCGACACCAACGGAGCGCGGTTGCCTTTGAACAAGGCACCGACCTGCTGGGTGAACAGCACACGCAGGAACATCAGCACCGAGCACAGGGCAATGATGGTCAAGGTCACGGGACCTGTGCCATGCACTTCAAGGTTGATGCCGACAATGCTCAGCTTGAGGCCGAGTACCGGAAAGGCCACGGCCCATACCAGCAAGGCGCTGAAAAACGCCGATTTAAGATATCTGCTCATACTTTCTCAACCTCCGGACGGCCCAGGATGCCGGTCGGACGGAACAACAGCACCAGAACCAACAGGCCGAACGCCACGACGTCTTTGTACTGGTCGCCGAAGATATCGGCACCGAACGCTTCGGCCACACCCAGCACCAGCCCGCCGAGCATCGCGCCCGGAATACTGCCGATGCCGCCCAATACCGCCGCGGTAAAGGCCTTGAGGCCTACCAGGAAACCGGCGTTGGGGTTGATCACGCCGTACTGCATGCTCAGCAACACGGCAGCGACCGCCGCCAGCGCGGCGCCGATCACGAAGGTCAGGGCGATGATGTTGTTGGTGTTGATGCCCAGCAGGTTGGCCATCTTGATGTCTTCGGCGCAGGCCCGGCAGGCACGTCCCAGACGGGAGCGGGAGATGAACAGGGTCAGGCCCAGCATGGCCACCAGGGTGACGACGAAGACCAGGATCTGCATGTAGGAAATCAGCACTTCTTCCGCGCCGCCCGGGCCGAAGGAGAAGCTCCCCGGGATCAGGTTGGGAATGGATTTATCCTTGGAGTCCTGGGACAGCAATACAGTGTTCTGCAGGAAAATCGACATGCCGATGGCGGAAATCAACGGGATCAAACGGTTGCTGCCACGCAAGGGACGGTAGGCAACGCGCTCGATACTGTAGCCATAGGCACTGGTCACGACGATCGACGCAAGGAACGCGGCGGTCATCAACAGCGGCAGGGAATGGATACCCATCATGGCCAGCCCGGCAAGGGCGATGAAGGCCACGTAGGAACCAATCATGTACACCTCGCCATGGGCGAAGTTGATCATTCCAATGATGCCGTAAACCATTGTGTAGCCAATGGCTATCAAGGCATAGGTGCTGCCAATGGTCAGGCCATTAACCAGCTGTTGGAAAAAATGATAGATCTCAGGCATTACAGCGCTCCTAAAAACCCGATACGCATTTCACTGGTGGAGTCATGTTCCGGCCCTGGGCTGTGTTCTGTGAGCACATTTGCACAAAGCGTTTGCCAGCGAACCGCTGGTGACGGTTTTAAGATTTTCAGGTGAGCCAGCGCCCGGATCGCGGGTGACAGGCCCATAAACCTCGTAAAACAAAGCCCACTGCTTTCACAGTGGGCTTGTAGGACCAGTAACGCCTGGCTTACTGAGGGGAAACTTCGGTTTTAGGTTTGCCGAAGTGCCATTCGTAGACCACGAACTTGAAGTCCTTCAGGTCGCCCTTGGCGTCGAAGCTCAGCTCGCCGGTAGGGGTCTTGAAGGTGCCCGCGTGGATGGCTTCGGCCACTTTGGCGGTGTCTTCGCTCTTGGCGGCAGTAATACCGCCGGCGATGACTTCAACAGCCGAGTAGGCCGGGAACACGAATGGACCGGTCGGGTCCTGCTTGTTCTTGGTGAACTCTTCAACGATGGCTTTGTTGGCCGGGTCGGTGTCGAAGGATTTCGGCAGGGTGACCAGCAGGCCTTCGGAAGCGCCCTGGGCGATTTGCGAGATGGAGTCGTTGCCGACGCCCTCTGGGCCCATGAACTTGGCGTTCAGGCCTTTTTCCTTGGACTGGCGCAGGATCAGGCCCAGCTCTGGGTGGTAGCCGCCGTAGTAGACGAAGTCGACGTTGGCTTGCTTGAGCTTCTGGATGACCGAGGAGAAGTCTTTGTCACCAGCGTTCAGGCCTTCGAAAACGGCAACTTTCACGCCTTTCTTCTCGAGGGTCTGTTTGACGGCGGTGGCGATACCTTCACCGTATTGCTGTTTGTCGTGCAGCACGGCAACGATTTTAGGCTTCACATGGTCGGCGATGTAGTTGCCGGCCGCTGGGCCCTGGGCGCTGTCCAGGCCGATGGTGCGGAAGATCAGCTTGTAGCCACGGGCGGTGATTTCCGGGCTGGTGGCAGCCGGGGTGATCATGATCACGCCTTCGTCTTCATAAATGTCGGACGCTGGCTGAGTGGAGCTGGAGCAGAGGTGACCGACCACGAACTTGACGCCGTCGTTGACCACTTTGTTGGCGACCGCCACGGCTTGTTTAGGATCGCAAGCGTCGTCGTATTCCTTGGCTTCAAGCATTTTACCGTCGACGCCGCCCTTGGCGTTGATGTCGGCGATGGCCTGCTTGGCACCCATGAATTGCATGTCGCCGTATTGCGTTACCGGACCGGTCTTCGGACCGGCGATGCCGATCTTGATGGTGTCAGCGGCGAACGAATGGCCGGCAACCCCAGCCAGGACCATAGCGGCAAACAGTTTGGAAATCTGCTTAGTAGCCTTATTCATAGTGCTCCACTCTTACTGTTGTATTTTTTATAGTTCTAGCGGCCTCGTGAGCTGCTGAACCGGATCAGATATCTCGGATATCCCCCCGGCACCGCCCTGGCAACTGTACCGGTACAGTGTAGAGCGCCGGTTGATCGCTTGAAAAGCTGGCTGCTGGGGGCAAAACCCGGGTGTGTCGCATAAATGAAAGAAAGAGACAGAATTGCGGCGGGGTGGTGCCAGATACTCGGGCAATCCTTGGCTTTCCTGACACTTTCTCTCGATGACTCATTTGCAACTGGGTTTTTCTACCTTGGTCGCGACGTTATGATTGCGCCGATTTTTTCCCAAGGTGAATTCCCATGACGCAAGAACCTAGCACCCTCTATGCCAAGCTGCTCGGTGAAACCGCCGAAATTTCCTGGAAGGAGCTTGAACCGTTCTTTGCCAAGGGTGCCCTATTGTGGGTCGATGCCGGTCTGAATTTGATCGAGGCGGCGGAGGCGATGGCGCAGGACAATCGCGAGAAAGTCGCTGCCTGGCTGGCCGCGAACAGCATGGGCGAAGTGTCTGCGACGCGGGCATTGGACCTGGTCAAGCGTGACCCGGGCTTGTGGGCGGTGGTGGTTTCGCCCTGGATTTTGATCCAGGAAAGGGCAGCCTGAGAAAGTCGTGCACAAAAAAGGTGCGTATTTTTTGCCCGCAGAAGTGTGTAGCGCAGTAACCGCCGACTCCGTGATGGCACCTTGCCGTGGAGAAAGGTCACAGACCTGGGTGACGTGCGCGTCATGGGAACAGTTCTCCCGTGGCCGAATCGGTGGAAGAATTGTTTCTGCGTATTTATAAACACATGTGTCTGTCGGATATGGCCGTAGGAAATAGTGAATTCCGGTAAAGTTCGCCGCCTGTTTACCTGGAGCTCGTCATGCAGTCAGCGCCGCCCTCTTTAGCGAACACTTCGCATCAGTTGCTTTACCTTGTCTACGGTAGCCAGGACGTCTACCGGCGCGAAGCCAAATTCAGCATCCTCACCGCCCTCTCGCAACTCAAGCAGGGTGAGTCGCTGTGTATCCGCGTCATGACCGATCGCCCGCAGGACTATGCCGGTTGGCCTGTCGAGACGCTTGAGTTGGACACACAGACCCTGTCTCAGTGGCAGGGCGACAACGGCTACCTGCACCGCCGCAAGGCCTGCGCGATTGCCCACGGCTTGACGTTTGCCGACAAGACCCTGTTCGTCGACACCGACACGCTGTTCCTCAATTCTCCCCATCGCGTGCTCGACCTGATCGAGCCTGGCCAGTACGTGATGGATGAGTTCGAATACGACTGGAGCTACGTCTGCAAGCGCCCGGACTACCTCAAGCTGGGCCAGCACCTGCACGCGCACGGTATTTCGGCCGACAACAGCTTCAAGCTCTACAACAGTGGCTTGTGTGGCGTGCGCGCCAGTGATGGGCCGCTGCTCGACGCCTCGATCCGGCTGATCGACGAGTGGACCCTGGGCTCGTTCGATATCCATACCATCGAACAGGTTGCGATTTCCTTCGCGATGCGCGGCCACAAGGTGCGCGAGGCGAGGAAGCTGGTGCATCACTACTATGCCGACAAGCGTTTCTTCCACGCCATGCAGGCGCATTTTTTCACGCTGTATGGCGAAGCGTTCAGTCCTGAACTGGTCGCACGCTGTCTGGAGGTGCCGCGAGTCAAGCCGGTGCCATCCCCTTGGCAGCGGTTGCTGATCAAATGGAAGTTGCGCAATCAGGGCAAGCACTTGAAAAAGGTCGGTCGCGACCTGCTCTACGGCAGCTCTGCGCCTGAAAATCCCTATTACGCGGTCTGTCGGCATGGTTGGTGGGAATCGGCCTCTAAGGAAATTAGCGGCTGGGATGAAGCGCGGCAGAGGACGTTTTTCGGCGTAACCGACGCCGGTTGGCCGAAGCATTTGCCGCGGCCCGCAAAACGCGCTGACGAAAAAACCATCGTTGCCTTCCTGCGCCAGCGCCGGGCGTAGTGACACTCAAGCGGCGACGGCGCCGTGCAGCGCCGTCGCGATCGCCTAGGCGGTCTTGCCGGTATGGTTATTCAACGAAATGACCTTGGTCTTGCCGATGCGATGACGGTAGATCTCGCGCAGGTACTTGATCGCCTTCTTCACGCAATCGCGTGACAGGCGAATGTCATTGATCGACACAAACTTGTCTTTGTCATTGATCAGCTCGCGGTACTTCTTCTCATACATCGGTTTGATCGCGTACCAGTTGGTGTCGAGGATCTTGGCGGGGTTCTCGAATTCGTTGAGCAGTTCGTCGATACGGTCTTCGTCGAAATCCTCGTGGATGATGAAGTCCAGCATCGAATTGTCCAGCGTGTCATCGAATCGATACGGGTTGCGCGCAAAGCAGCGTTTGATGAACGCGACGATCAAGGTGAGGAAGTCATCCGACAGGCATGGGCTCTTGGCGATCAAGGTTGTCAGCGACAAGTTGGCCGAAGCGCCGATCACCAGCGCGTAGCGCTTGAGCGTGGTGTTGGGGAACAGGCTGTTGAGGTGGGTCTTGAGCCGGTTCAGGTCCATGTAGGACAGTTTGTAGTCCTTGGGCAGCGAGACGATGGACACCACCGACGAGCAGTTCTTGAAGAAGTGCAGGTCGTGCAGCGCCGCCGCGTCGTAGCCGGAGTTCTTGTACTGTTCCAGGGAAGCTTTGTAGCGTTTGGACTCGATCGGCAGCAGGCTGATGCCTTCGATGGCCTGGGTGACCTTGTTGAAGTGCGGCAGGTCGATGGAGCGGAAGAACAGGTCATCGATGTTCAGGCGTTGCGGCTCTTTTTCGAACACCTTGAACTTGTCATTCGAAGGCGCCGGGGTTTCCGGGACGACGGACTCGGCGTAGGCAATCGCTACGGGACCTGCCAGGCTCATGAACAGGTCGTTGGCATCCAGGCGGATGGTTTCGCCGATGTCGATGCCGGCGCGACGGAAGTAGTTCTGGTCGTAGTCGGTAGTCACGGCCTGGGCGGTGAGGATGTTGAAGATCTGTTGGGAGATGTACTGGTTGGCGTGTTTTTCCATGGCATTGACGTCAATGTTCTGGATGTTGCCGTCATCGCTTTCTTCGGCGTAGCGCATGATGTCGTTGGAGATCAGCATCATCGCGTTCCACGGCCGGATGCGGCCTTTCACGCTGGCTTCGCTGCTGTCTTCGTTGGCGAAGTTGTACGAGAAATCCCATTCCTCCGACAGGTATTTGCACAACAGTCGCCCGGCGTTGATGTGCAGCGCTTCGGACATTTCACTGCGGTGGTCGGAGATGTTCGGCAACACGCAAATGCCGCTGGTGAAGATCGGCTCGAACACAAAGGCGTGGCCGCTCTTGCTGTCGTGCTCGTCGGCGGGTTTGGTGTCGAACGTTTTGTTCATGTACGAATGCTGCTGGGCCAGGCCGAATTCCGAGGCCATCCCCGAACCCGTCCCGCCGCCGGCGCTGAAGATCGAAAAGTACAGGCGCGACTGGTTGGCCTTGATGCCGCAGGAGTCGATCAGGTACGAGTGGATCATCTTCCAGTCGGGGCTGGAGAAGCGCTGGGTGTCTTTGTTGAGGATGATCTTGGCCAGGTACTGGCCGAGGATCGGCGCGTTACCGGCGCCGCCGGCATGGACTTCGGAGAGGTCCATGATTTTCATCTTGCTGTAGTCGCGCAGGAATCCGCTTTTTTCGCCCTTGCGCGAGAAGCGGATACGCCCGGCGATGTCTTTGTCCAGGTCGCCGAGCATCACCAGGGGTTCGACCAGGAACACCGGTTTGCTGGTCTTGCCGCTGCCCAGGCGCAGGTTGTTGCGGATCCACTGGGTAGGGCTGTAACCCTTGTCTGTATGGCTCTTTTTAAATTGAAGCTTGTCTTCGTTACTGAATTCGTTCAGGTAGAACTTGCGCGCGTTGTACACCAGTTCCGCCACGTCCAGCGCGATGTTTGAACCGCACCGCCCCAGGCCGATCAGGCACACCGACGGGAATTCCTGTTCGCTGCGCGGATCGCTGTCGCCTTCAAGGTGGGGCGGGCGCGGGAACACCATGTCGCGCAGGCCATCGAGGTTGTCGAGGATACGGTCGGTATTGGTTTCGGTGAAGTACAGGTACTGCTGGGTGGCCTGCGGGGGGGTGGTGCTCAATGACTTTGAACCTGAGGGTTTGTCCGCAGGAGCTGTGGGCAACACGTCGGATACCACGGTGGCAGAGCTGTTTTTAGAAGTCATTGTGCGCCATGTGCCTGGACGGATGGCTGAAAAGAATCAAAGGGCCATCACGGAATGGGAGTTCGCGACTTTACAGTGCGTCCTTGTCCGGAGAATCGGGCTGACCCTGATAACCCCAGGCAAAACCTGGGCGGACTCTGATTGATCGGCCGTTCGTCGCCGATCTTTAGGTGAGTGATGGCGAAATGCCAAATTTTCGGCGTCAGCAGGTTGGCCTGGCGATGTTCGTTTGATCCTAGGCGCTGATGGGCAGCTCCAGCTCGAAGGCGGGCGCTTCCAGCGGCGCCAGGCCGAACGCGGCACGTGCGGCATCGCAATCGACGTTTTGCTCGCCCTGGCTCCATGAGGCATCGAACTCTCGGCAGGGGCTTGAGCGTTGCTCATAGATCGAACAACGGGTGCCTTTACCCACTTCACCCTCAAGGCTGCAGCAGCGCGCGGGTTTCTGGTCGGTGCCGATCATCGCGACGCGAGTGGGGTTGATCTGGACCACCAGGTCGTCGGGCACCGTGCCGCCCGATGAGGCGCACTCGCCCCAGAAGAAAGACACACGAAAGTATGAACAGCAGGCACCGCAATTCAGACACGGACTGGCTTCGGACATGGGCGTCATCAATAAAAAGTAGGGAGGGGCACTACGGGAAGGCTCGCCATTCTATCTGGGCCATGGCCGTTGGGAAGAGGGGGCAGCACTTATATTTTGCGTAGGGAAAGTCCCGGAATACCGGACGAAATCATGCCCTATCAGCTTTACGAATCATTACAGACAAGCGGCGCTCGCCTGACTATGTTGCAAGTACCCGAGCAGGGTGCGTCGTGCATCGCAGCTCTCATAACAATAAAAGAGACGGACCCATGCAGAACTCGACCCAAGCGGCGAATGCCTGGCGCATTCTGTTCCTGCTGTTCCTCGCCAACCTGTTCAACTTCTTCGACCGCACCATCCCGGCCATCATCATCGAGCCAATCCGCATGGAGTGGCACCTGAGCGACTTCCAGCTCGGCATCATCGGCACCGCATTCACCATCGTCTACGCCATCGCCGGCCTGCCGCTGGGGCGTATGGCCGACACTGGCTCGCGCAGCAAGCTGATGGGCTGGGGCCTGTTTGCCTGGAGCGGGTTGACGGCGATCAATGGATTCGTCGGCAGTTTCTGGACCTTTTTGCTGGTGCGCATGGGCATCGGTATCGGTGAAGCCAGCTACGCGCCGGCGGCCAACTCGCTGATCGGCGATTTGTTCCCTGCGCATCGCCGTGCACGCGCCATGGGGATTTTCATGCTCGGTCTGCCGTTGGGCCTGCTGCTGGCGTTTTTTACCATCGGTGCGATGGTCAAGGCGTTCGACAGCTGGCGCGCGCCGTTCTTTATTGCAGCGGTGCCGGGGCTGATCCTCGCGGTGTTCATGTTCTATATCAAGGAACCCAAGCGCGGTGCGGCGGAAACCGTGCAGGTGTCCCAGGAGCGCGTCGACCGCCCGATCCGTCGCGTACTGGCCGTGCCTACTTTCCTCTGGCTGGTGCTGGCCGGGTTGTGCTTCAACTTCGCCACCTACGCGTGCAATTCGTTTCTGGTGCCGATGCTGCAGCGTTATTTCCTTATGCCGCTGCAGGACGCCGCCGTCGCTACCGGTGTCATCGTCGGCTTGACTGGCCTGGTGGGCCTGACGGTGGGTGGCTGGATTGCCGACAAGATCCATCAACGCGTCGCCAATGGCCGACTGCTGTTCGCGGCGTTCAGCCTGATCATCTCCACCGTCACCACCGCCTGGGCCTTGCATGCCGGACGTATCGAGATTGGTGTGTTCGTGGCGCTGTTCAGTGTGGGCTGGTTGTTTGCCTATAACTTCTACACCTGCGTGTACACGGCGATCCAGGATGTGGTTGAACCACGCCTGCGGGCGACGGCGATGGCGTTGTTCTTTGCCGGGTTGTATTTGCTGGGCGGCGGCATGGGGCCGATCGTGGTGGGCGGCTTGTCCGATCATTTCGCCCATTCGGCGATGTATGCCGCGGGGGCCGAGCAGATGACTGAGGCCTATAAAGCGGTGGGTTTGCACGACGCCATGTACCTGATTCCGGTGGCGCTGTTTTTGACCATGCTGTTTCTGTTCCAGGCCTCGCGCAGTTTTGTGCGTGATGCCCGGCGGATGAAAGAGGGGTTGAGCGCGGTTGAGGTGCCGGTTACGGCCGCGACGGCTTGAAACCGCGGTGACGCTATCGGGGGCTAGCCCCCGATGAGGCCCGCAAAACCAGCACTGTTCTCAAGTGAATAAAGAAGGCCCGCATTGCGCGGGCCTTTTTTAACAGGGCAGGGCGGAAATCAACCCGCCACCAACACCCGAATCGCTTCCAGTCTCAGCGCAGCCTTGTCGAGCATGGCCAGGCCTTGCTCGCGCTGGTTGCGCAGGGCAACCAGTTCACTGTCACGCACGGTCGGGTTGACCGCTTGCAACGCGGTCAGGCGCGCCAGTTCTTCGTCGGTGTCCGCCGCCAGGCGACGCTTGGCCTCAGCCACGCGCTCGGCGTGACGCGGGGTGATCTTCTCTTCACCGGCGTTGATGCGCGGGGTGAGTTGATCGCGCTGGGCCTGCACGAACTTGTTGGCGCTGGCCCGTGGCACGCTTTCCAGCTGGTCGTTCAAGGTTTCGAACGAGACGCGCCCGGACAGGTCATTGCCATTGGCGTCCAGCAGGCAGCGCAATGCGGCCGGTGGCAGGTAGCGACCCAATTGCAGCGAACGCGGTGCAACCACTTCACTGACGTAAAGCAGTTCGAGCAACACGGTGCCTGGCTTGAGCGCCTTGTTCTTGATCAGTGCCACGGCGGTGTTGCCCATGGAACCGGACAGCACCAGGTCCATGCCGCCCTGCACCATCGGGTGTTCCCAGGTGATGAACTGCATGTCTTCGCGCGACAGTGCCTGGTTGCGATCGTAGGTGATGGTCACGCCTTCGTCGTCGCCCAGGGGGAAGCTGGCGTCGAGCATTTTTTCGCTCGGCTTGAGGATCAGCGCGTTTTCCGAATGGTCTTCGCTGTCGATACCGAAGGCGTCGAACAGGGTTTCCATATAGATCGGCAGGGCGAACTGGTCGTCCTGCTCCAGGATGTCTTCCACCAGCGCATCGCCTTCACCCGCGCCACCGGAATTGAGCTCCAGCAGGCGGTCGCGACCGGTGTGCAGCTCTTGCTCCAGGCGTTCGCGCTCGGCACGGGCCTCGTCGATCAGCGCTTGCCACTCGCCGTCATCGGCGTTTTCCAGCAGCGGCAGCAGGCGCGGGCCGAACTGGTGCTGCAGGGCGTTGCCGGTCGGGCAGGTATTGAGGAACGCGTTCAGCGCTTCGTGGTACCACTGGAACAGGCGCGCTTGCGGGCTGGTTTCCAGGTACGGCACGTGCAACTCGATCACATGCTTCTGGCCGATCCGGTCCAGACGGCCGATGCGCTGTTCCAGCAGGTCGGGATGGGACGGCAGGT
This sequence comes from Pseudomonas sp. FP597, assembly GCF_030687435.1. Classification (NCBI taxonomy): domain Bacteria; kingdom Pseudomonadati; phylum Pseudomonadota; class Gammaproteobacteria; order Pseudomonadales; family Pseudomonadaceae; genus Pseudomonas; species Pseudomonas sp. FP597. The sequence goes on from NZ_CP117432.1 coordinate 1,592,220, forward strand.
CGAACAGCACCAGGTGGTGGGCGAACTGGAAGTTGCGGCCTTCAGAGCCGATTTCCGAGCAGATCAGCACCTGGGCGCCGAACTCTTCGTCGGCGAAGTAGGCGGCGGCACGGTCACGTTCGAGGATATTCATGCCCTCGTGGAACACCGTGGCCGGGATGCCGGAACGCACGCGCAGGGCGTCTTCCAGGTCCATGGCGGTTTCGGCGTGGGCGCAGATCACCAGGACTTTGGTGCGCTTGAGCATTTTCAACTGGTCGATCAGCCATTCCACCCGTGGGTCGAAGCGCCACCAGCGGTTTTCTTCCTCGATGTCCGGCTGCGACTGGAAGCTGACTTCCGGGTACAGCTCGGCGTGTTCGCCCAGTGGCAGTTCCAGGTATTCGTCCGGGTTCGGCAGCGGGTAGGCGTGCAGCTTGCGCTCCGGGAAGCCCTGGACGGCGGCGCGGGTGTTGCGAAACAGCACGCGGCCGGTGCCGTGGCGGTCGAGCAGCTCACGCACCAGGCGTGCGCTGGCTTCGGTGTCGCCATCGTTGACGGCGCTGAGCAGCGCTTCGCCTTCGTTGCCGAGGAAACCCTGGATGGTCTTGTGGGCCGCCGGTGACAGCCGGCCCTTATCGAGCAGTTCCTGCACGGCTTCGGCCACCGGGCGATAGTTTTCGCTCTCGGCGCGGAAGGCCTGCAGGTCGTGGAAACGGTTCGGATCCAGCAGGCGCAGACGCGCAAAGTGGCTGTCCTGACCCAGTTGTTCCGGGGTGGCGGTGAGCAGCAGCACGCCAGGGATCACTTCGGCGAGTTGCTCGACCAACGAATACTCAGGGCTGGCTTTCTCTTCGTGCCACACCAGGTGGTGAGCCTCGTCGACCACCAGCAAGTCCCAGCCGGCGGCGAACAGCGCGTCCTGGGCCTTTTCGTCGTCCACCAGCCACTCAAGGGCGACCAGGGCGAGTTGGGTGTCTTCGAACGGGTTGGTGGCATCGCTTTCGATAAAGCGTTCTTCATCGAACAGCGCAACCTGCAGGTTGAAGCGGCGGCGCATTTCCACCAGCCATTGGTGCTGCAGGTTTTCCGGCACCAGGATCAGCACGCGGCTGGCGCGGCCCGAAAGCAGTTGGCGATGGATCACCAGGCCGGCTTCGATGGTCTTGCCCAGGCCCACCTCGTCGGCCAGCAACACCCGTGGCGCGATACGGTCGGCGACTTCCCGGGCGATATGCAATTGGTGAGCGATAGGTTGCGCACGCACGCCACCCAGGCCCCACAGCGAGGACTGCAATTGGCGGCTGGTGTGTTCCAGGGTGTGGTAGCGCAGCGAGAACCAGGCCAGCGGGTCGATCTGCCCGGCGAACAGACGGTCGCTGGCCAGGCGGAACTGGATGAAGTTGGAGAGTTGGGTTTCCGGCAGGGTCACCTGCTCGTTCTGCCCATTGAGACCGTGGTAGACCAGCAAGCCGTCGACGTCGTCGACTTCCTGTACGGTCATTTTCCAGCCTTCGAAATGGGTGATGGAGTCGCCCGGCGAGAACCTCACACGGGTGAGGGGCGCATTCCGTAGCGCATACTGGCGCGTGTCGCCAGTGGCCGGATAGAGCACGGTCAACAAGCGGCCGTCCTGTGCCAGAACGGTGCCTAACCCCAGCTCTGCTTCGCTGTCACTAATCCAGCGTTGCCCCGGTTGATACTGCTGCGCCATGCTGCCTGACTCCCGCCGTGAAAAAGCCGACTATGTTAACGGAACAAGGCTCCCACGCCCAAGGATTCTGATAAAAACTACTCCGTTTGAAGGGGGCGTCGGCAGTTGGATCGACGGATGGCGGGCACTTGGGAGTGTCGACTGGGTCACAGGTTGGCGAGCTTTTGCTCAAGTCGCCCTGCGGCCCGCCGACAGCCTGTTGATCAGGAGAGTAAAGATTATGTTGCCACCCATGCTGCCCGTCAGCGTTGTGCCGGTCACGTCACAACTTGATCCGGTACGCCAGAAGCCGGATATCCCGCCCGTGGTGCCTGTGCAAGCAGGCGCCAATGAAAGCGCGATCGACCTGAAAAAGGGCGATGCCGAGCAGTCGGCCTTTGTGTTGCGCGAAGAGCAACGCCGCCAGCAGGAGCAGCAAAAACGCCGGCGTGAAGCCGAGGAAGACCCGGACCAACACCTGGCCATCCCAGGCGACGTGCTCAATGCCGACAACACCGTGCCCGTGGTGCCGCTGATCGAAGACGCGCCGCGCCAGGGCTTGTGGGTGGACGTCGAGGTTTGATCGCTCGGTTGCGGGCGAAGGCCTGCCTTTTGTCGCGCACTGATTTGCCGCCGGGCGGGGGAGGCCGCATTATTAAGCCCTTCTCGCCACGACGTAAGCCAAGCCATGAGTGATGATGATAAATTGATCGACCTGAATGCCGAACGCGCCAAGCGGGTTCATGACCTCAATGACAAACGCCTGAACGAAGTGCGCCAGGCGTTTGAGCAGGCAATGCCGTTAGGCAAAGCCAAGAAGAAGCCGAAGAACAAACCGAAAAAGCGTTGAAACGACCTGCATCTATTGATGCAGGTCAGTTATTGCCCTTCTTTACGCCCCGTTGCGGGCGACATTGATCCCCGTCAATTTTCCCGTCTGACTTCTCCAGTAACTTAGCCCTATCGCAACAGGGCAAGCACAGGAGGCCGGTCATGTTTATCGATAATGTGGTATTCGCCGGAGTGCTGACTGTAAGCCTCATGGTGCTGTTTTTTGTAGGATTTGGAGTTTTTATCTGGAGAGACGCGAACAAGCGTAAAAAACCTTAGGTCTTTCCGGATTACATGAGCACGCAAGGCATTTTGGGCGACTTCGGTCGCCTTTTTTTTATTTTGCTGTTGTCACAGCCCGCTCCCACATTTTGATTTATGCCCGGCTTGATCATAAAAAAAGGTGCGACCCTCGCGGATCGCACCTTTTTTCGTTGCAGCGCGGTATCAGCTGCCGAGTGCCTTTGACGCCAGCCAGAACAACCCGGCCGACAGGCCCACAGTTGCCGGCAGGGTCAACACCCACGCCATCAGGATGGTCTTGACCGTGCCACCTTGCAGGCCGCTCTTGTTGGCGACCATGGTACCGGCCACGCCGGAGGACAGCACGTGGGTGGTGGATACCGGCAGGGCGAAGATGTTGGCAAAGCCGATCATGGTCGCGGTGGTGATCTGCGCCGACATGCCCTGGGCATAGGTCATGCCCTGCTTGCCGATCTTCTCGCCGATGGTCAGTACCACGCGCTTCCAGCCCACCATGGTGCCCAGGCCCAGGGCCAATGCAACCGCGAGGATCACCCAGAACGGTGCGTACTCGGTGGTGGCGGTGAGGTCTTTGCGCAGCTTGTCGAGGTCGGACTTCTCACGTGCATCCAGGCCCGGCAGTTTGCCGACTTTCTTCGCGGTATCGTCCAGGCAGAGCAGGTAGCGGCGCACTTCGATGCGCTGATCGGCGTTCAACGAATGGTAGTCGGAGACGCCTTTCAAGGTGCTGACGAGCGCGTTGATGGTCGGCTCGGTCTGCTGTGGGTTGCACTGGAACTTGCCTGGCAGGTCGTCCTTCACGCTTTTACCCAGCGCCAGGAATTCGCCGAGGGTGGCGTTGTTGCGCTGGTAGAACTGGCTCAAATGCACGGTAGCGTCGCGGGTACGCTCGATCTGGTAAGTGGTGCTGCCCAGGTCAAGGACGAACTGCGCCGGCACGATACCGATCAGCACGAGCATGATCAGGCCGATACCTTTCTGGCCATCGTTGGAACCGTGCACGAAACTCACGGCCATGGCGGAAATCACCAGGACCAGGCGGTTCCAGAATGGGGGATGTTTCTTGTCGTCGAGCTTGCGGCGCTGGTCCGGGGTCTTGTGCATCTTCGACAGCGGGCGCCACCACTTCAGGCCGAGCAGCACCAGGGCTGCGACCAGGAAGCCGGCCATCGGCGAGAACACCAGCGAGGCGCCGATATCGATTGCCTTCTGCCAGTTCACACCGTCAGCCAGTGGGATATCGTTGATCAGCGCGTTGGCCAGGCCAACACCGAGGATCGAGCCGATCAGCGTGTGGGAACTGGAGGCGGGGATGCCAAAGTACCAGGTACCCAGGTTCCAGGTGATCGCGGCGGCCAATAAAGAGAAGACCATGGCCAGACCGTGGCCGGTATTCACATTGATCAGCAACTCCACCGGCAGCAAGTGCACGATGGCGTAGGCGACACCGACACCACCGAGCAACACGCCGAGGAAATTGAACACCCCGGAGAAGAACACGGCCAGATGCGGCGGCATGGCTTTGGTATAGATGACTGTGGCCACCGCGTTAGCGGTGTCATGAAAGCCATTGATGAACTCGAAGGCGAGGACAAAGGCGAGGGCGAGCAACAGGCTCACGAGAACCCAAGCATCCAGTCCGCTGAATAAATCGATCATGAAGGTTTTCTGACCCGGTCGTAAGGGGGCGCGATTATGCCAGAAAACCTCGGTAATCGATGCACTAGCTGCTCATCGGTTACCTTCTTCATTAAAAAAAAACTGGCAAAGGCCCCTCATCCCAGGGTTTTCGGGGCTTTGGCAAGTCTTTGATTTATAAAGCAGGGGGCCGAAAACAACGGTTTTTGTCATCAATCCGTCATGCCAGAAACATTTGTATGAAATTTTACCGAGGCGATGGGCGACGAGTAGCCAATTGATAGCTATGTACCCTTGGTCAGGGTTGCAACCTTGAGGCTCAACCTGAATCGCTTAGGGCTCTTCGGCTTTGAGTTCCTGCTCGATCTTTTGAATTTCCTGGGCAAATGCCTGATCGAGCAAGCTGGCTCGCTTGCGCCAGGGTTTGCGTTCAGGTTCAGGCTGGGCGGCGTAAGTGGTGACTTCCCCGCCGTAAACGTCCTTGTAACGTTGTTCCTGGCGCTCTAGTTCTGCGCGCAGTTCATCTTTCGTCACGTTGTTACCTAATTGAGTTGAGTGTAAATCGCTTGCAGCGTTATCCCTGAATATCGCCCTCGGCTTGTTCAAAGTTGAACGTTCTAAACGTTCAACTAGTGAAGGAGAGCGCCGTCGCTTGTTATGGCATTGATTCAAGGTAAGTGTTGCAACCGGCACTGCATGGCATGTGCACGACCTGGCGAGCTCTGGTGCCGATGGTGAAACCGGGCAGACCTGAGCACAGGGTGCATTATAGCGACGCATTTGGATAACACTATCGGGATAAAGTTAAAAAGCGTCAACGTTATGTGCGGGTTTTGTTACACGAGCATGTGAATACGTGCTCATATTCTGACGTCATAAAGTTTACCCGACATGCGGTGTTATAAAACATGCCTGAAATTGTACCGGGGGCGTGAAAAGCGCTCAGGTGTCGGCAACCGGTAGAATTGCGATAATCGAATGATCGTCCGATAATCGCCCAATGTTCCCGGCTCTGCCTTGTGCCCCATGTCCGGCGCGGCTTGTAATAGCGGCCGAATTCCCTGCGGTCGACAATAAAAGAAAGGATCCCCTGATGAACGATCAATTGCGCAACTCTTTCGCGTCAGCCGCGCCGCCGATCGTTGCCTCGCCGGCCAAGCGCATCCAGGCATTTACCGGTGATCCCGACTTCATGACCTCCCTGGCGCGTGGCCTGGCCGTGGTGCAGGCATTCCAGGAGCGCAAGCGCCACCTGACCATCGCCCAGATCAGCCACCGCACCGAGATTCCTCGCGCCGCCGTGCGTCGTTGCCTGCATACGCTGATCAAGCTCGGCTACGCCACCACCGATGGGCGCACCTATTCGTTGCTGCCCAAAGTATTGACGCTTGGCCACGCCTATCTGTCGTCCACGCCTCTGGCTGTGTCGGCCCAGCCCTATCTGGACCGCATGAGCGAACAACTCCACGAAGCCTGCAACATGGCCACCCTCGAAGGCGACGACATTCTTTATATCGCCCGTTCGGCCACCACTCAGCGCCTGATTTCGGTGGACCTGTCGGTGGGCGGGCGCTTGCCGGCCTATTGCACCTCCATGGGTCGCATCCTGCTGGCAGCGCTGGACGATGCTTCGCTGCAGGACTACCTCGATCATGCCGACCTGCAAACCAAGACCAGCCGCACCCTGACCACGCCCGAAGCTTTGTTCGAATGCCTGCAGCAAGTGCGTCAGCAGGGCTGGTGCATTGTTGATCAGGAACTGGAACAGGGTTTGCGCTCGATCGCCGTGCCGGTGTATGACGCCTCGGGTCAGGTCTTGGCGGCGCTCAATGTCAGCACCCACGCCGGACGCGTCAGCCGCAGCGAGTTGGAGCAGCGCTTCCTGCCGAGCATGCTCAGCGCCAGCCGTGAGTTGAGTACACAGCTGTTCGCCTAAGCTGTTCGGTGATCGCACGGATCCCGGCGTAATCGATTGACGGTGTTTCACCTGGCTTATTACTGTGCGGCAGCGCGCTTCTGGCGCCGCCCAATAATAATGACGACCCCAGGTCGTCGGCCCGCCCCCGGTGTGGAATAAAAACAATGAATCAACCTTCTGTCGGTGCCCCCCTGGACGTGCAGTCCTTTATCAATGCCCAGCCACTGTCGCGCTACCAGTGGCGTGTGGTGATTCTGTGTTTCCTGATTGTGTTCCTCGATGGCCTGGATACCGCCGCCATGGGCTTTATCGCGCCTGCCCTGTCCCAGGACTGGGGCATCGACCGCGCCAGCCTCGGCCCGGTGATGAGCGCCGCGTTGATCGGCATGGTATTTGGCGCACTGGGTTCCGGCCCGCTGGCCGACCGCTTTGGTCGCAAAGTCGTGCTGGTGGGGGCGGTGCTGGTGTTTGGCGCGTTCAGCCTGGCGTCGGCCTACAGCAGCAATGTCGATCAACTGTTGGTGCTGCGCTTCCTCACCGGGCTGGGCCTGGGGGCCGGGATGCCCAACGCCACCACGCTGCTGTCCGAATACACCCCCGAACGTCACAAGTCACTGCTGGTGACCAGCATGTTCTGCGGTTTCAACTTGGGCATGGCCGGTGGTGGGTTTATCTCAGCCAAGCTGATCCCTGCGTTCGGCTGGCACAGCCTGCTGCTGATCGGCGGCATCCTGCCATTGATCCTGGCCGTGGTGCTGCTGGTGTGGCTGCCAGAGTCGGCGCGCTACCTGGTGGTGCGCAATCGCGGCACGGACAAAGTGCGCAAAACGCTGTCACCCATCGAGCCCACTATCGTCGCCCAAGCCACCGACTTCAGTGTGCCCGAGCAAAAAACCGTCAAGGCACGCAACGTGTTCGCGGTGATTTTCTCCGGCACCTACAGCGCCGGCACCTTGTTGCTGTGGCTCACCTATTTTATGGGCCTGGTGATTGTTTACCTGCTCACCAGTTGGCTGCCGACGCTGATGCGGGACAGCGGCGCCAGCATGGAGCAGGCCGCGTTTATCGGTGCGCTGTTCCAGTTTGGTGGCGTGTTGAGTGCGGTCGGCGTGGGTTGGGCGATGGACCGGTTCAACCCTCACAAGGTGATCGGCGCTTTCTACCTGCTGGCGGGGGTGTTTGCCTACGCGGTAGGGCAGAGCCTGGGCAACATCACGCTACTGGCGACCCTGGTGCTGATCGCCGGGATGTGCGTCAACGGCGCGCAATCGGCGATGCCTTCCCTGGCGGCCCGTTTCTACCCGACCCAGGGCCGCGCCACCGGCGTGTCGTGGATGCTCGGCATCGGCCGCTTCGGTGCGATTCTTGGCGCGTGGATGGGCGCCACCTTGCTCGGCCTGGGCTGGAACTTCGAGCAGGTGCTCACCGCTCTGGTGATTCCGGCGGCGTTGGCCGCCACAGCAGTGGTCATCAAAGGCATGGTCAGCCACGCCGACGCTACCTGAAGCCTGACCGAGTTCGCCCAAGTGAGTAGCTAGACAACAATCAGTTCGATAATCGAACGGTTAGTCGATTATCGGATTGTTTGACCCATTTGCCCGGCTTAATCTGCAAGCACTTCGGCGCCCTCTCAGCGCCTTTTTCGAACAACACCGGGAGCCCGACCCCATGGCTGAAATTCTTGCGCTGCGCGACGCGGTGAAGCGATTTGTGAACGATGGCGATACCGTCGCCCTCGAAGGCTTCACCCACCTGATCCCTACGGCCGCAGGTCATGAAATCATCCGTCAGGGCAAGAAAGACCTGACGTTGGTGCGCATGACGCCCGACCTGATCTACGACCAGTTGATCGGTGCCGGCTGCGCACGCAAGTTGATTTTCTCCTGGGGCGGCAACCCAGGCGTGGGCTCCCTGCACCGGCTGCGTGACGCGGTCGAAAAGCAATGGCCGCAACCGCTGGAAATCGAAGAGCACAGCCATGCCGACCTGGCCAATGCCTATGTCGCCGGCGCCTCGGGCTTGCCGTTCGCGGTGCTGCGTGCCTACGCCGGTTCCGACCTGCCCAAGGTCAACCCGCTGATCAAAAGCGTGACCTGCCCGTTTACTGGCGAAGTGCTTGCGGCGGTGCCGTCGGTGCGTCCGGACGTCACGGTGATCCATGCACAGAAAGCCGACCGCAAGGGCAACGTGCTGCTCTGGGGCATTCTCGGTGTGCAAAAGGAAGCGGCGCTGGCGGCCAAGCGTTGCATCGTGACCGTTGAAGAGATCGTCGACGACTTGAATGCACCGATGAACAGCTGTGTGTTGCCGACCTGGGCCCTGACTGCGGTGTGCCACGTGCCAGGTGGCGCGCACCCGTCCTACGCTCACGGCTACAACGAGCGCGACAACCGTTTTTACCAGGCGTGGGACCCGATCGCCCGCGACCGTGAGACCTTTACCGCATGGATCAACGCATACATCCATGGCACCGCCGACTTCACTGAATTCCAGGCCAAGCTGGCCGCCGCGCAGGAGGCCAAGTAATGGCTTACTCGACCAACGAAATGATGACCGTCGCCGCCGCGCGCCGCCTCAAGAACGGCTCGGTGTGCTTTGTCGGCATCGGCCTGCCCTCCAAAGCGGCCAACCTGGCGCGCCTGACCTCGTCGCCCGATGTGGTGCTGATCTATGAGTCCGGCCCGATTGGCGCCAAGCCCTCGGTGTTGCCGCTGTCCATTGGTGACGGCGAGCTGGCGGAGACCGCCGACACCGTGGTGCCGACCGGTGAGATCTTCCGCTACTGGCTGCAAGGCGGGCGTATTGACGTGGGGTTCCTCGGCGCGGCCCAGGTCGACCGTTTCGGCAATATCAACACCACTGTCGTCGGTGATTACCACCGGCCCAAAGTGCGCCTGCCGGGTGCCGGTGGCGCGCCGGAGATCGCCGGTTCCGCCAAGAGCGTGCTGATTATCCTCAAGCAGTCGTCGCGTTCGTTTGTCGACAAGCTGGACTTCATCACTTCCGTCGGCCACGGCGAAGGCGGCGATTCACGCAAACGCCTGGGCCTGCCGGGTGCCGGGCCTGTAGGGATTATTACCGACCTGTGCATCATGGAGCCGGAAGAGGGCACCCATGAATTTGTGGTCACTGCGCTGCACCCTGGCGTGACCCGCGAACAAGTCGTGGCGGCCACCGGTTGGGCGATTCGTTTTGCCGACCAGGTTGACACCACCGCCGAACCGACAGACATAGAACTGACGGCCTTGCGTGACCTCGAAGCCCGTACCGCCGCCGCCCATGGCCAAGCGCCAGGAGAGGCCTGATGCGCGACGTATTTATCTGTGATGCCATTCGCACCCCCATCGGCCGGTTCGGCGGCGGCCTCGCCACCGTGCGTGCCGACGACCTGGCGGCGCTGCCGATCAAGGCCCTGATGGAGCGCAACCCGTCGGTGGAGTGGACGGCCGTTGACGAGGTGTTCCTCGGCTGCGCCAACCAGGCCGGCGAAGACAACCGCAACGTCGCCCGCATGGCGCTGTTGCTCGCGGGCCTGCCGGAGAGCATTCCGGGTGTGACCCTCAACCGTTTGTGCGCCTCGGGCATGGACGCCGTCGGCACTGCGTTCCGTGCCATCGCCAGTGGCGAGATGGAGCTGGCGATTGCCGGCGGCGTCGAGTCGATGTCCCGCGCGCCGTTTGTGATGGGCAAGGCCGACGCGGCGTTCTCGCGCAACATGAAGCTGGAGGACACCACCATCGGCTGGCGCTTTATCAACCCGTTGATGAAAGCCCAGTACGGCGTGGATGCGATGCCGCAGACCGCCGATAACGTCGCCGACGATTACAACGTTTCGCGCGCCGACCAGGACGCCTTTGCCCTGCGCAGCCAGCAACGTACCGCTGCCGCGCAGGCCGCCGGCTACTTCGCCGAGGAAATCGTGCCGGTACGGGTCGCCCATAAAAAAGGCGAAACCGTGGTGGAGCACGATGAGCATCCACGCGACACCACCCTCGAAGCCCTGGCCAAGCTCAAGCCGGTCAATGGCCCCGACAAGACCGTCACCGCCGGCAACGCGTCGGGTGTGAATGATGGCGCCGCCGCGCTGATTCTGGCCTCGGCCGAGGCCGTCAAGAAGCACGGCCTCACCGCTCGCGCCCGAGTACTGGGTATGGCCAGCGCCGGTGTCGCGCCACGTGTGATGGGCATCGGCCCGGTACCGGCGGTACGCAAACTGGTCGAGCGCCTGGGCCTGGCCGTGACTGATTTTGATGTGATCGAACTCAACGAAGCCTTCGCCAGCCAAGGCCTGGCGGTGCTGCGTGAACTGGGCATTGCCGACGACGCGCCGCAGGTCAACCCGAACGGCGGCGCCATCGCCCTTGGTCACCCATTGGGCATGAGCGGTGCGCGGCTGGTACTGACCGCCTTGCACCAGTTGGAAAAAACCGGCGGCCGCAAAGGCCTGGCGACCATGTGCGTGGGCGTCGGCCAAGGCCTGGCCCTGGCGATTGAACGCATCTAACAAGAGAGGACCGCTCCATGAGTGACAAGCCCGGTTACCGGCGCCCGCAAGCGGGCACCCAACCTGATTACCTGCACCCGGCCTACCAGTCGACGAACCTGCGTTCGCCGTCCCAGCCGTTGGTGTTTTTGCCGCATTCACTGTCGGAAATCACCGGCCCGAGCATCGGCGCCGAGCGTGTCGATGCGAAGGACAACGACCTCACCGCCCAGCATGAAGGCGAGCCTCAGGGCGAGCGCATCATCATTCATGGCCGTGTGCTGGATGAAAACGGCCTGCCGGTGCCGGGCATCCTGGTGGAGATCTGGCAGGCCAACGCCGCCGGTCGCTACAACCACAAGCGCGACCTGCACGACGCGCCGCTGGACCCGAATTTTACCGGCACCGGGCGGACCGTCACCGACGCCGACGGCTGGTACCAGTTCCAGACCATCAAGCCCGGCGCCTACCCGTGGGGCAACCACCACAACGCGTGGCGCCCGGCGCATATCCACTTTTCACTGTTCGGCCCCAGCGTGCTGACGCGCCTGGTGACGCAGATGTATTTCCCCGGCGACCCGTTGCTGGAATACGACCCGATCTACAACTGCGTGCCCGATACCAGCGCCAAGGAACGCCTGATCGCGCGTTTTGACCTGGAAAAAACCATTCCTTCCTATGCCCTCGGCTACCGCTGGGACATCGTCCTGCGCGGCCGCGACGCCACGCCGATGGAGAAATGAGATGAGCCTTTACGCAACCACGTCCCACACCGTTGGGCCGTATTATCACATCGGCCTGACCTGGCTGAACCGCGAGGACCTGACCAGCGCCGCCACTCTCGGTGAACGTGTGGCGATCAGCGGGCAAGTGGTGGATGGCAACGGCGATGCGGTCAACGACGCCATGCTCGAAGTCTGGCAGGCCAACGCCGCCGGCAAATATGACCACCCCGAAGATGAGCAGGACAAGGCCGTCGACCCCAACTTCGAAGGGTTTGGGCGTGTGCCGGTGGATGCCGAGGGGCGTTTCCGCTTTACCACCATCAAGCCGGGCAGTGTGCCGGGGTTGAAGGGCACGACCCAGGCGCCGCATTTGGTGGTGCTGGTGTTTGCGCGGGGCTTGGTCAAGCACCTGTTGACGCGGATTTATTTTGACGGTGAAGCGCTGAACGGGGACGACCCGTTGCTGGCGTGTGTGCCGGCGCAGCGGCGCGGTACGCTGATTGCCAAGCCGGGGGATGATGGGGTGTATCAGTGGAATGTGATTTTGCAGGGGACAGATAAGGAAACGGTGTTTTTCGATTATTGAGTTGGCTGTAGGGCCCCATCGGGAGCAAGCCCCCGATGAGGCCGGCCCAGACTACACAGATCCAAAAGTCTGCTTGCGGAACATGGTTGTTGCAAAGTATGTCTAGGCTATAACCGTTCCCACTGAGTGAAAAAATCATGACCACAAAAACCAGTCATTACACCGGAGAAGAACGCAGTAAACGAATCTTTGCGATTGTCGGTGCCTCCTCCGGCAACCTGGTCGAATGGTTCGACTTCTACGTCTACGCCTTCTGCGCCATCTATTTTGCCCCGGCGTTTTTTCCATCTGACGACCCCACGGTGCAACTGCTCAACACCGCCGGCGTGTTCGCCGCCGGGTTCCTGATGCGGCCCATCGGCGGCTGGCTGTTTGGCCGCGTAGCCGACAAACACGGTCGCAAAAATTCGATGATGATCTCGGTGCTGATGATGTGCGCCGGTTCCCTGGTCATTGCCTTTTTACCCACCTACAAGGACATCGGCGCCTGGGCCCCGGCCCTGCTGCTGGTGGCGCGGCTGTTCCAGGGCTTGTCGGTGGGCGGTGAATACGGCACCACCGCCACCTACATGAGTGAAGTCGCGCTCAAGGGCCAGCGCGGCTTTTTCGCGTCGTTCCAATACGTGACCCTGATCGGCGGGCAACTGCTGGCGGTGCTGGTGGTGGTGATCCTGCAACAGGTCCTCAGCGAAGAAGAACTGCGGGCCTGGGGCTGGCGGATTCCCTTCGTGATCGGCGCGGTGGCGGCGCTGATCTCGCTGTTGCTGCGGCGCACCCTCAAGGAAACCACCAGCAAGGAGATCCGCCAGGACAAGGACGCCGGCAGCATCGTCGCGCTGTTTCGCGACCACGGCCGGGCGTTCATCACGGTGCTGGGCTACACCGCCGGTGGCTCGCTGATTTTCTACACCTTTACCACCTATATGCAGAAGTACCTGGTGAACACCGTCGGCATGCACGCCAAGACCGCGAGCTACATCATGACCGGCGCGCTGTTTCTGTATATGTGCATGCAGCCGCTGTTCGGCATGCTGGCCGACAAGATCGGCCGACGTAATTCAATGCTCTGGTTTGCCGGCCTGGGTACTCTGTTCACGGTGCCGATCCTGTTGACCCTGAAGACCGTCAGCAGCCCGTTCCTGGCCTTTGTATTGATCACCCTGGCGTTGGCGATCGTGAGTTTCTACACCTCGATCAGCGGGCTGGTCAAAGCCGAGATGTTCCCGCCTCAGGTGCGTGCCTTGGGCGTGGGCCTGGCGTATGCGGTGGCGAATGCGGTGTTTGGCGGTTCGGCGGAAGTCGTGGCGTTGAGCCTTAAATCCATTGGTATGGAAAACACCTTCTATTGGTATGTCACGGCGATGATGGCGGTGGCCTTCCTGTTCAGCCTGCGCCTGCCCAAGCAGGCCGCTTACCTGCACCACGATCTGTAAAGGACGAGTTATGACACTGCGCACGAGCAACCAACTGTTCGACGCCTACTTCACCGCCGACAGCATGGCCGAGGTGTTCTGCGACAGGGGACGTTTGCAGGGCATGCTGGATTTTGAGGCCGGGCTGGCCCGGGCGCAGGCGCGGGTGGGGTTGATCCCGCAGGCCGCTGTCGCGCCGATTGCCCAGGCGTGCCTGGCCTCGCTGTACGACGTGGATGCCCTGGGCGCCGCGATTGCCACGGCGGGCAATTCAGCGATTCCGCTGGTGAAGGCGCTGGGCAAGTTGATCGCCAGTGAAGATGCCGGGGCCGAGCGCTATGTGCACCTGGGCGCCACCAGCCAGGACGTGATGGACACTGGTTTGGTGCTGCAACTGCGGCGCGCGCTGGGATTGATCGAAACCGACCTGGCCCGTTTGGGTGACGTGCTGGCCGCCCAGGCCCAGCGTTACGCCGAGGTGCCAATGGCCGGGCGCACCTGGTTGCAGCACGCGACGCCCGTCACCCTGGGTATGAAAATCGCCGGTTGGCTGGGCGCGGTGACGCGCAGCCGGCAACGTCTCGCCGAACTCAAGCCGCGCCTGCTGGTGCTGCAGTTCGGCGGCGCCTCCGGGACCCTGGCGGCGCTCGGTGAACAGGCCATGCCGGTGGCCGAAGCCCTGGCGGCGGAGTTGCAGTTGGGCCTGCCCGAACAGCCCTGGCATACCCAGCGTGATCGCCTGGTGGAGTTCGCCGGCGTGCTGGGCCTGATTGCCGGCAGCCTCGGCAAACTGGGGCGGGACATCAGCCTGCTGATGCAAACCGAAGCGGCAGAAGTGTTTGAACCGTCGGCGCCGGGCAAGGGCGGTTCATCCACCATGCCGCACAAGCGCAACCCGGTCGGCGCCGCCGTACTGATCAGCACGGCGACCCGCGTGCCTGGCCTGGTGTCGACGATGTTCAGCGCCATGCCTCAGGAACACGAACGCAGCCTGGGCCTGTGGCATGCCGAATGGGAAACCCTGCCGGATATTTGCCGCCTGGTCTCGGGCGCGTTGCAACAGGCGCTGCTGGTGAGCGAAGGGTTGGAAGTCGACCCCGAGCGCATGCAGCATAACCTCGACCTGACCCAGGGCCTGGTGCTGGCCGAAGCGGTGAGTATCGTGCTCGCCCAGCGCCTGGGCCGTGAAACCGCGCACCACCTGCTGGAGCAATGCTGCAAGCGTGCCGTCGCAGCGGGGCGTCACCTGCGCGCCGTGCTGGCGGATGAAGCGCAGATCACCGCCGAACTCTCGGCGGCCGAACTGGACCGCCTGCTCGACCCCGCCCACTACCTGGGCCAGGCGCGCACCTGGGTCACGCGCGCGGTCACCGAACATTTTGCACTGACTGCCTGAGGAGGCCACTGTGGCATTTGTACAACTCGCCGAGGGCGAACTGCATTACCAACTCGATGGACCCGTCGATGCACCGGTGTTGGTGCTGTCCAACTCCCTGGGCACCGACCTGCATATGTGGGATCTGCAGGTCCCGGCCTTTACCGAGCATTTTCGCGTGCTGCGTTTCGATACCCGCGGTCATGGCAAATCCCTGGTGACCGAGGGCCCGTACAGCATCGAGCAGTTGGGCCACGACGTGATTGCGCTGCTGGATGCGCTGGATATTCAACGCGCGCACTTTTGCGGCCTGTCCATGGGCGGCCTGATCGGCCAATGGCTGGGGATCAACGGCGGCGAGCGTCTGCGGCGCCTGGTGGTGTGCAACACCGCCGCCAAGATCGGCACGCCGGACATCTGGAACCCGCGCATCGAAACGGTACTGCGCGACGGCGCGGCGGCGATGGTTGCGCTGCGCGATGCATCGATTGCACGCTGGTTCACCGCCGATTTCGCCGCGGCCAATCCGCACCAGGCCACGCGGATCACCGACATGCTCGCGGCCACCTCGCCGCAAGGCTATGCGGCCAATTGCGCGGCCGTGCGCGATGCGGATTTTCGCGAGCAGCTGTCTGCAATCAAGGTGCCGACCCTGGTGATTGCCGGCACTGAAGACGCCGTCACACCGCCTGCCGGTGGCCACTTTATCCAGCAGCGTGTGCAGGGCGCCGAGTATGCCGAGTTCCCTGCGGCCCACCTGTCGAATGTCCAGGCCGGTGCTGCGTTCAGCAATCGGGTGATTGAATTTCTGCTGGCCCGTTAAGGAGCTTTTTGTGGACGAGAAACAACGTTATGCCGAAGGCCTGCAAGTCCGTCGCGAGGTGTTGGGCGATGCCCATGTCGACCGCAGCCTCAATGCCCTGACCGAGTTCAACAGCGAATTCCAGGAAATGATCACCCGCCACGCCTGGGGTGACATCTGGACCCGCCCGGGCCTGCCTCGGCACACCCGCAGCCTGATCACCATCGCGATGCTGATCGGTATGAACCGCGCCGAAGAACTCAAGCTGCACCTGCGCGCTGCGGCCAGCAATGGCGTGACCCGCGCCGAGATCAAGGAAGTGCTGATGCAGAGCGCGATCTATTGCGGGATTCCGGCGGCGAATGCCACGTTCCACCTGGCGGAGTCGGTGTGGGATGAGTTGGGAGTGGAGTCCCGCCAGGACTGAAATACGCTAGAAAATGTGGAAGGGAGCAAGCCCCCTCCCACATGTTTGCTCTTCACAAGGGCTGTAGATCTCAGTGGGAATCGGCGTCCCACACCCAGTTCCACACACCCGGCAGATGCACTTGCTCGTTCACATCCTTCACCGTCCGCGCCAGCGCCGCGCGTTCCAGCGCGGCGTGGTCGGTGTAGAACGGCTCGGTCGCCGTCTTCATGCAGTTGATGCGGGCGCTGTCCATCAGGATCTGCAGGTATTCCTGCATGTGCCGCGCGGTGTAGCGGTTGATGTCGTGGAAGGTCACCACCACCGGTATCACGCCGTCCACTGTCGGCAACTCACCCAACGCAATATGCTCGCGCACCACCGACAGTTGTCGATACAGATTGGCGCGCCGGCGCGGGCTTGCGTTGAACCCCCAGATCTTGCCGTCGTTGGCGCTCAAATCGGTCAACAGGACGTGCATGCCATGGCGCTGATAGGCGGCGAAGGTGCGGCGGTCGTAGTTCCAGAACGGCGGGCGCACCAGGGTCGGTGGCGCACCGGTGATCGCCGCAATGTCGGCGGCGCCCTGGGTGAGGGTGCGCTCAAGCTCGGCGTCGTTCAGCCAGCGGTGGTTGGTATGAAACGCGGTGGCGGTGTGGAAGGCCAGCACATGCCCGCCCGCGTATTCGCGCTCCATGGTCTTGCGGCCGCGTGAACTGCCGCCGGAGCGAGTCGCTTCGGTCTGCAAAAAGAACACCGCCTTGATCCCCGGCAACACCGGGTTGTTGGCCAGGTCGGCGACCACCGAGCGGGTCGGGTTGTTGTAGCCCGACGCGCTGGGCCCGTCATCGAAGGTCAGCAGAAAGCGGATCGGCGCCTGGGCTTGCAAGCGTTGTTCGGTCTGCGGCGTCAATGCGACAGGCGCACCGATACAGCCACTGAGGCTCACGGCCAGGGCCAGCACGGCGGATGCGAGGGCAAAGGATTTCATGGTGGGTGCGGGCTCGAATAAGAGGCCGCCGCCGGGAAGAGCCAGCGGCGGCAGGCGCGCACGATACCGCAAGTGTCGCGCCGGTTTATAGCAGACTGAGCGGGTAACTGACGATCAACCGGTTTTCGTCGAACTCGTTGTTGCTGTAGTCACGCCGCATGCTGGAATTGCGCCAGCGCATGGTGAGGTTTTTCAGGCTGCCGCTTTGCACGGTGTAGCCCAATTCGCTTTCGCGACCCCACTCCTTGCCGTCGGTGATGGTGCCGGTGTGTACGTTGCTGCCGCTGATATAACGGTTCATCAAGGTCAGGCCCGGCACGCCAAGGGCGGCGAAGTTGTAGTCATGGCGCAACTGCCAGGATTTCTCCTGGGCATTGTCGTAGCTTGAGTTGTAGCTGTCGTTGGCCAGGGTGCCGCCGCTGGTGCCGTTGACACGCATCCAGGCACTGTTGCCGGTGAGTTTTTGCAGGCCCACGTAGAAGGTGTTGCCGCCGTATCTGGCCGAGAACAGGCCGGACCAGGTCTTGTTGTCCAGGTCGCCGGCGCGGGCGCTGCCGTCGTCCTTGCCATAGAAGAACCCGAGGTTGGCGCCCAGGGTCCAGTCGCCCAGAGGCTGGCTGTGGACCAGGTTGATGAACTGCTGACTGTAGATGTCCTTGAGCTGGGCATTCCACAGGCCAACCTGGGTGCGTTTGTCGTTGAAGGCGTATTCGCCGCCCTGGAAGTTGAAGCGGTCTGAGGTGAACGCGGGTTTACCGGTCATCGACAGGTCGTTCATGCTGCTGTCATCGCGCGGGCTGTTGGCGCGGAACTGGCCGCCATAGAGGGTCAGGCCGTCGATTTCCCTGGAGGTGATCTGCCCGCCGCGCAGGGTTTGCGGCAGGGAACGGCCGTCGTCGGAACGCAGGATCGGCAGCACCGGCATCCACTCGCCGACCTTGACTTCGGTCTTCGAAATACGCGCCTTGAACGCCACACCGAGACGGCCGAATGCATCCGCCGGACGGCCGTCATGGTCCAACGGCAGCAACTGGGTGCCACCGGTGCCACGCCCGCCGTCGAGCTTGAGCGAGTACAGACCCAAAACGTCCACACCAAAACCTACCGTGCCCTGGGTAAAGCCGGATTTGGCGTCGAGGATGAAACTCTGCGTCCACTCCTGCGCGCCGCCCTGGGTTTTGGTCGGGTTGGTGAAGTTGCGGTTGATGTAAAAGTTGCGCAGGTTGAGGTTGGCGCTGGCATCTTCGAGAAAGCCGTGCTCTTCGGCGAAGACCGGCAAGGCAGCACTGGCGACAGCGGCAGCCAGCAACAGCTGGCGAGGATGGAATGTGCTCATGGCGTCTGACCTGTTGTTATTGAGGTTATGCAGGTGGCGGCCATGGTGCTTGGCGGTGCGGGGGCGAAGAAAGTGGGGGAGAGCGGGTTGTGGGCGATGATCGAACGCAAGTTGCCGGGCTGGCGCCCGGCATTGCGCTATCGCTTGGGCAGGTCGAAGTGGGTCCAGGGCACGACGGGCAAATAGTGCTGGGCGGCCACGATCACCGCTACCATCACCACCAGGAACACGGCTTGCCATGGGCTCCAGAATGCCCAATGCAGGCCATTGAGCCAGGGGTAGCCTTCGCTGAACTTCTGGCTCATCTGGCCGATGCGCTTTTTGTGCAGCAGGTTGATCAGGATCATGCCGGCATAGGTGACCATGCCCAACACCCCCAGCATCAACCCGCAGGCCACCAGCATGATTGCCTGCGGTACGCCGTGGCGAATCACCAGCCAATATTGGTTGGGGTTCAGGCGCTTGGGGATCAGGTACTGGCTCAGCCACAGGTCCTGAACCCGGTAGACGGAGCTCATCCCGGCCCACATTTGAGTGACGCGAAAGCCGATCCCGGCCGGCACGAACGCCAGCAGCAGGAAGATGATCACCGCCGTCAGGTTCAGTGATTTCGTCTCTGTGTGGGCAATGCTCAGGCCGATGCCCAGTGCGAACACCGCCCACAACCGGATAAATACCTGGGTGTAGATCGGCCGCGGCACGAATTTGCGCCAGAAGAACAGGTCGGTGTGGGGCAGGCGTTCGGCCAGTTGCGGGTAGCGCCAGGTCAACACCTGCGCCAGGTGCTGGCAGGCGTTCCACTCGTTTTCGCCAAAGGTGTCGATGATGCGTTTTTGCTGCGTGGCCGACAGCGGGGTCAGCAACAGGCGCGCGGCCAACGCATCGGCAGCGTTGCGTCGCAAGTCCTGGGCCTTTTCTTGCAGGTTGGCGTAGAAGCTTTCCTGCTCGCAGCGCGACACCAGTTCACGCCACATCCACGCCGGTTCCGGGTACACGCCTTTCTGGTCGTCCCAGCCGAAGGCCTGGCACACACGTTCGAACAGCGGGACGCTCCACTGGGTGTTATGCAGCAGATGCAGGACGATGCGCTGCCACTGCTGCTGCAGGTCGAACACCCGCAGCCACGACTGGTTGTTGCAGTGAGTGAGTTGGGTGATGAACTCGCGCTCGGCCTTTTGCTCCAGCAGTTCCTGCAGGGCGCGGCGGTAGTCTTGCAACAGTTCGCCGGTCAGCGCTTCATGCTGCCAGGGGGTCATGGCCACCTGTTGCCATGGGGTCAGCCAGTCCAGATGCTGCGCCGCCCACCCGGCGATTGCACTGCGCTCACCCGGCACGTCGAAACAATGGCGCAGCAGACCTGCCTGGAACGCGTCGGCGCAGTCCTGTTGCCGCGCTTGGGCCCAGCGCTCATCGAGGTTGCCGATGGTGAGTCCACTGAGCAAGGCCTGCGCCGGGTTGGGCGCGGGCGCGTCGAAGGGCGCCGGACTCACGGGGCGCACGTCCATCCGTTCGGCCAGGTCGCCGAGGTTGTCGTGGGCCTGTTCGACCCGCGGCGCCTCGACGCTTTGCTCTGCCTCGTCGTCGGCTCGCCAGCGCGCCTCGTTCAAGGCTTGCTCGTAGGCTTCGCGCAGGCGTTGGAAGCCTGCGGCGTCGTCGTCCGGGCGGCAGCTTTTGAGCAACCGCGCATAGGTGCGCTTGATGGTGCGCTCGTCGGCATCTTCCGGCAGTTGCAATACGGCCCAACACTCCATGTGCTTTTCCCTCAGCGCCAGAACCCGTTGTCGAGCTGCTCAAGTTGACGGGTCAGTTCGCTGCGTGCCTCACGGATGCGGCGTTCGTCCTGGGTATCGAGCACCTGCTGGAATTGCGCAGCCCAGTGGCCGAGCTGCTCGCGCAGATCGCCGAGGCTTTCCTGGTAGAGCCGTTCAAGGCGCGCGGTGAGCACGGTGTTGACCTGTTGGTCGCGCGGGTGAACCTTCAACTGCGCCAGGGCTTGCAGGCGTTGCTGGATTTCCTGCGGGTTCAGCACGCCGGGGTTGTTCTCGATCACCAACGAATGTTGCTCGCCGGTCAGCGGGATATTCACCTGGGCTTCCAGCAGGCCGTTGTTGTCATAGGTGAAACGTACATCCAGCGCGACTTCACCGGCCTTGCGCTTGGGCACCGGAATCTCCAGCTGGCCCAGCTCGATGTTGTCTTTGACCAGGCGACTTTCGCCCTGGTAGATCTTCAGCAGGACGCGGGTCTGGTCATCGTGCAGGGTAAACACGCTTTTGACCCGACTCACCGGCACGCTGCTGTTGCGTTCGATCAACGGCAGGTAATGGCCGCTTTCGATATGGCCGCCGTACTGGTTCGAGGTTTCGATGCCCAGGGTGTAGGGGCACACATCGGTCAGCACCACTTCTTCAAGCGCAGCGGAACGCGCCTTGAGCGCCGCCTGGATCGCCGCGCCGTGGGCGACCACCTGGTCGGGGTCAAGGCTGATGGACGGGAAGCGCCCGAACAGTCCGGCGGCGAGTTTGCGCACCAGCGGCATGCGCGTGGTGCCGCCCACCAGCAGGATTTCATCGAGGTCGCCGACGCGAATCCGTGCATCGCGCAAGGCGCGTTCAATGGGCGCGCGCAGGCGTTCGAGCAGCGGCGTGTAGAGTTTGGCCAGTTCCTGTTGGGTGATGGTCTTGACCCATTGCTGGCCGTCGACGCGCAGGGTGAAGTCGGCGCTGTCGTCCTGGCCCAGGGCTTTGCGCACGCGCTCGGCCTCGCGGCGCAGGGCTTGCAGCACGCTGCTGGTGGGTGGGAAACCCGCGGCGGTGCGCTGGCTGTCGACGAAGTGTTCCAGCAACAGGGTGTCGAAGTCTTCGCCCCCGAGGAAGTTGTCACCGGCGCTGGCGCGCACTTCCATCACACCGTCGAACAGTTCGATGATCGACACGTCAAAGGTGCCGCCGCCGAGGTCGAACACCAGGAACGAGGTCTCCTTGTCGCGCTGATGCAGACCGTAGGCGAGGGCGGCGGCGGTGGGTTCGTTGATCAGCTTTTCGACGTTGAGCCCGGCCAGCTCACCGGCGATGCGCGTGGCCTTGCGCTGGCCGTCGCTGAAGTAGGCGGGCACGCTGATCACGGCTTCGGTGACGGTATGGCCGTAGGTGCGTTCGATGTCTTCCTTGAGGCTTTTGAGCACCAGCGCCGAGAGTTCTTCGGGGCGGAACGAACGATCGCCCAGGCGCACTTCGGTGGCGCTGCCCATGTAGCGTTTGAACAGCGATGTGGTCAGGTGCGGGTGGGTATGCAGACGCTCTTTGGCGGCCTGGCCGACCAGCACGCGACCCTGATCATCCAGCCCTACCACGCTTGGCGTGAGTAACTGGCCCAGGGCATTGGGCACCAGTTCGGCGGCATCACCACGCCAGACGGCCGCGAGGCTGTTGGTGGTCCCCAGGTCGATTCCTACGATCATTACGACAAGCTCCCTCTGTGGTCTGTAAGAATCTGTGACCAATTTTACCCCGAAAGGTTGACGAAAAAGCAAGGCGGCAGGTTTAGGGCGACTTGATACGACTCGTCGGGCATAGCTGATTAAATGTGGGAGTGGGTTTAAAAAAATGGCATAAAAAAACCGCCTCCTGGTAAGGAAGGCGGTTTTTTATTTACAGCGGTGCTATCAGAACAACTTCAGCTTCGGGGCTTCTTCTTTCAACGGCTCGTTCTTCGCGGTCTGCTCGTTCCAGCCGCCGCCGAGGGCCTTGTACAGGTTGACCTCGGCGGTCAGCTGCGCCAGGCGGTCGGTGATCAGCGATTGCTGGGCACTGAACAGTTGGCGCTGGGCGTCGAGGAAGGTCAGGTTGCTGTCGACTCCGATGCGGTAGCGACGCTCGGCCAGGCGGTAGTAATCCTGGTTGGCCGCGACGAAGCCACGCTGGGCATCCAGTTGCTGCTTGTAGGTCTCACGCGCGGCGAGGCCGTCGGAAACTTCCTGGAAGCCGGTCTGGATAGCCTTCTCGTAGTTGGCCACGTTGATCTCTTTCTGGATCTTCGAGTAGTCCAGGCTGGCGCGCAGGCTACCGGCGTTGAAGATCGGGATGTTGATCTGCGGCGCGAACGACCAGGTGCCCGAGCCGCCCTTGAACAGGCCGCCCAGTGTCGGGCTGGCGGTGCCGGCGCTGGCCGTCAGGCTGATGCTCGGGAAGAACGCGGCACGGGCCGCGCCGATGTTGGCGTTGGCCGCCTTGAGGTTGTACTCGGCCTGCACGATGTCGGGGCGACGTTGCAACAGGTCCGACGGCAACCCGGCCGGCACTTCACTGAGCAGGTCATCCGACAGCGGCTTGCTGGCGATATTGGCCGGCAGGCCAGTGCCCAGCAGCAGGGTCAGGCTGTTTTCGTCCTGGGCCACCTGACGGGTATAGCGCGCCAGGGCGACCCGGGCGTTTTCCACCGAGGTACGCGCCTGGCTCAGGTCGAGGGCCGAGGCCACGCCGACTTCGTTGCTGCGCGAGGTCAGCTTGAAGCTCTGTTCGTAAGCGCCCAGGGTGTCCTGGGTGAGCTTGAGCAGTTCCTTGTCCGCCTGCCAGGTCAGATAGGCGTTGGCCACACTGGCTACCAGGCTGATCTGGGTGCTGCGCCGCGCTTCTTCAGTGGCGAAGTACTTTTGCAGTGCTTCTTCACTCAGGCTGCGCACGCGGCCGAACAGGTCCAGCTCGTAGGAACTGATCCCCAGGCCCGCCGAGTACTGGCTGGCGATGGTCGCCTGACCGGACTGCGACAGCTTGGCCGGCGTACGCGAACGACTGCCGTTGCCCGTGGCTGAGACGGCCGGGAACAGGTCGGCGCGCTGGATCTGGTACTGCGCGGCATACGCGTCGATGTTGAGGGCCGCGACACGCAGGTCGCGGTTGTTCACCAGCGCGGTCTGGATCAGCTGTTGCAGTGCGGGGTCATGGAAAAACTGCTTCCAGCCCTGCTCGGCGGCGGTCTGGTTCGGCGCCTGGGCCGACGAATACGCCGGGCCTTGCGGGAACTGCGCCGCCACCGGCGCTTCGGGGCGCTGATAGTCAGGTATCAGCGAGCAGCCACTGAGCACGAATGCCGTGACGGCTAAGGAAAGTAGCGACTTGCTCATTGGCCAGCCTCTTTAGGAGTGTGCTTGGGTTCAGTCTGTTTACGCTCGCCTGCGGCGGACACGGTTGCAAAGAACAGTGGCACCCAGAAGATTGCCAGGACAGTGGCCGTGATCATACCGCCAATCACGCCGGTACCGATGGCGTGCTGGCTGCCGGAACCGGCGCCCGAGGAGATCGCCAGCGGCAGTACGCCGAGCACGAACGCCATGGAGGTCATGATGATCGGGCGCAGACGCATGCGGGATGCTTCGATGGCCGACTCGACGATGCCTTTGCCTTGTTCATGCAGTTCTTTGGCGAACTCGACGATCAGGATGGCGTTTTTCGCCGCCAGGCCCACCGTCACCAACAAGCCCACCTGGAAGAACACGTCGTTGGACAGGCCGCGCAGGCTGGTGGCGATCAACGCACCCACCACACCCAACGGCACTACCAGTACCACCGCGATCGGGATCGACCAGCTTTCGTACAGCGCCGCGAGACACAGGAACACCACCAGCAGCGACAGGGCATACAGCGCAGGCGCCTGGGAGCCGGACAGACGTTCCTCGTACGACAGACCCGTCCAGGCATAGCCCACGCCCGCCGGCAATTGCTTGGCGATGCGTTCGACTTCGGCCATGGCATCACCGGTACTGTAGCCCGGTGCCGGGGTACCGAGGATTTCCATCGCCGCAACACCGTTGTAGCGCGAGAGCTTGGGCGAACCGTAGATCCACTTGCCCGAAGAAATGGCCGACAGGGGCACCATCTTCCCGGAGTCGCTGCGTACGAACCACTTGTTCAGGTCTTCCGGGGACATCCGGCTGGCGGCGTCGCCCTGCACGTACACTTTCTTCACACGGCCACGGTCGATGAAGTCGTTGACGTAGCTGCCACCCAGGGCAATCGCCAGGGTCTGGTTGATGCTCGACAGCGTAATGCCTTGGGCACTGGCCTTCTCGTCGTCGACGGTGAGTTCGTACTGCGGCTCATCGTTCACGCCGTTGGGGCGCACACCGGCCAGGATCTTGCTCTGGGCGGCCATGCCGAGGAACTGGTTGCGCGCTTGCATCAGTTTTTCGTGGCCGACACCGCCCTGGTCCTGCAGGAACACGTCGAAGCCGGTGGCGTTACCCAATTCCAGAACCGAAGGCGGCACGATGGCAAAGACCATGGCGTCCTTGAAGGCCCCGAAGAAGTAACCCTGGGCACGCTTGGCCACTTCGAATACCGACTGCGAAGCGTCGCGCTCATCCCATGGCTTGAGCATCACGAACGCAAGGCCCGAGCTCTGGCCGCGACCGGCGAAGTTGAAGCCGTTGACGGTAAACACCGATTTCACGGCCTTGCCCTCACCGGGTTCGCCTTCCTTGTCGTTGAGCAGGAAAGCACGCATGTCGTCGATGACTTTTTGCGTACGTTCAGCCGAAGAACCGACCGGGGTCTGTACCTGGGCGAAGATCACACCCTGGTCTTCCTCGGGCAGGAACGCGCTTGGAATACGGGTGAACAGCCAGATCATGCCGACGAAGATGATCAGGTACACAAAGAACGCCGGGTACTTGTGCTTGATCATGTTGCCCACGCCGCGCTCGTAGCTGATAACGCCACGGTCGAAGGTGCGGTTGAACCAGCCGAAGAAACCACGCTTGGGTTGGCCGTGCTTCTCAGGGTCGATCGGCTTGAGCATGGTGGCGCACAAGGCCGGGGTGAAGATCAGGGCAACCAGTACCGACAGCGCCATGGCCGAAACGATGGTGATGGAGAACTGTTTGTAGATCACACCGGTGGAACCACCGAAGAACGCCATCGGCAGCAATACCGCCGACAGTACCAGCGCAATACCCACCAGGGCGCCCTGGATCTGGCCCATGGACTTGACCGTGGCTTCTTTGGGCGACAGGTGCTCCTCGGCCATCACCCGCTCGACGTTTTCCACCACCACGATGGCATCGTCCACCAGCAAGCCGATGGCCAGGATCATGCCGAACATGGTCAGGGTGTTGATGGTGAAACCGAACGCTGCCAGGATCCCGAAGGTACCCAGCAATACCACCGGTACCGTCATGGTGGTGATGATGGTGGCGCGGAAGTTCTGCAGGAACAGGAACATCACCAGGAACACCAGCACGATCGCTTCGACCAGGGTGTGTACCACGCCGGAGATCGATTCGGTCACCACCGGTGTGGTGTCATACGGCACCACGGCTTTCATGCCTGGCGGGAAGAACGGCTCCAGGGACGCCACGGTGGCCCGGATGGCCTTGGCGGTGTCCAGGGCGTTGGCGCCCGAGGCCAGTTTGATCGCCATGCCCGAAGCCGGCTTGCCGTTGAACTGCGCACTGATGCTGTAGTTCTGGCCGCCCAGTTCGATACGCGAGATGTCACGCAGGCGAACCTGCGAGCCATCGGCGTTGACCTTCATCAGGATCTTGCCGAACTCTTCTGCGGTTTGCAGGCGAGTCTTGCCGATGATGGTTGCGTTCAACTGGGTGCCGGGCAGGGCGGGCAGGCCACCCAATTGGCCGGTGGCCACCTGCACGTTCTGCGCGGAAATGGCGGTGCTGACGTCGACCGGTGTCAACTGGTAGTTGTTCAGCTTGGCCGGGTCCAGCCAGATACGCATGGCGTACTGCGAACCGAATACCTGAAAGTCACCGACACCCGCTGTGCGGGAAATCGGGTCCTGGATGTTGGACACAATGTAGTTGGACAGGTCGTCCTTGGTCATGCTGCCGTCTTCCGACACCAGACCGATCACCATCAGGAAGTTCTTCACCGACTTGGTCACGCGGATACCCTGCTGCTGCACTTCTTGAGGCAGCAGTGGGGTCGCCAGGTTCAGCTTGTTCTGCACCTGGACCTGGGCGATGTCCGGGTTGGTACCCTGGTTGAACGTCGCGGTGATGGTCATGCTGCCGTCGGAGTTACTGTCCGAGGCGACATAACGCAGGTTGTCGATACCGTTGAGCTGTTGCTCGATGACCTGCACCACGGTGTCCTGCACGGTTTGTGCGGACGCGCCTGGGTAGGTCACCTGGATATCAATAGCGGTCGGCGCGATGGCCGGGTACTGGTTGATGGGCAACTTCAGGATCGACAGTGTCCCGACCAGCATGATCACCAGGGCAATTACCCAGGCGAAAATGGGACGGTCGATAAAAAATTTCGACATGGGTTATTCCCCTTTGCCAGCAGCGGCAGCAGGAGCGGAACCGGCGGGCTTGGCGTTGTCAGCGTCCTTGACCTTGACTTCGATGCCCGGCTTGATGAACTGCAGGCCTTCGGTGATCACACGGTCGCCGGCATCCAGGCCTTTTTCCACCAGCCAGTAGGCGCCGTCGGTGCGGTTGGCCACCAGGGTGCGTTGCTCGACCTTGTTGTCCTTGGTCACCACCAGCGCCGTCGGAATGCCCTTGATGTCGCGGGTCACGCCTTGCTGCGGTGCCAGGATGGCCTTGCTGTTCACACCGGCTTGCAACTGGGCGTGTACGAACATGCCCGGCAACAGGTTGTGGTCAGGGTTGGGGAACACGGCGCGCAGGGTCACCGAACCGGTGGTCTGGTCGACCGACACTTCGGAGAACTCCAGCTTGCCTTCCTGGCCGTAGTCGCTGCCATCTTCCAGGGTCAGCTTGACCTTGGCGGCATTGGCGCCGGCTTTTTCCAGCTGGCCGCTTTCCAGGTCGCGGCGCAGTTTGAGCATTTCAGCGGACGACTGCGTCACATCGACGTAGATCGGGTCCAGTTGCTGGATCACCGCCATGGCATCGGCCTGGCCATTGCTGACCAGCGCGCCTTCGGTCACCGAAGAACGGCCGATACGCCCGGAGATCGGCGCGAACACTTTGGTGTAACGCACGTTGATCTGGGCCGTTTGAACGTTTGCTTCGGCGGTCATGCGGTTGGCGACGGCGGTGTCGTATTCCTGGCGGCTGACGGCTTGTTCATCGACCAACTGCTTGTAGCGGTCGGTGATGGACTTGGTCTGGGTCAGGGTGGCTTGTGCGCTTTTCAGGGTCGCGTCGTACACCGACGGGTCGATCTGATAAAGCTGCTGGCCTTCCTTCACGTCCGCGCCTTCTTTGAACAGGCGCTTGAGAATGATGCCATTGACCTGTGGGCGAACTTCCGCGATGCGGTAGGCGGTGGTGCGGCCTGGCAGCTCGGATGTCAGGGTATAGGCTTGCGGTTGAATGGTGACCACGCCGACCTGAGGGATTTGAGCGGGCGGAGCCGCTTCTTCCTTTTTACATCCGCTGAGCAGCGATGCCAGGGCGACGGCAGTGACCAGAGCGGTAACAGCTGGCTTAAGTTGCATGAAGATCCTCGGGTCAGGCGCGCAGGGTGCGCACAAGAAGTGTGGAAGGGTAAAAAACAAACGGCGAGTAGATAAGTAGCTTGCTACGCAATATACTTACGTTCATGGTTGTTTGTAAACTCTTGACAGGTTTCGCGCAATGTTGACAAAGCAACGTTCGAAACCTCGATTTCATTACGTTCGGCACCCATGACGGTGTTCGTCCCACAAAATTCTCTGATGATCGTTAACGTCTATTAACGCTGCGTTAACGATAGTCTCAAGTGTCCTGATTGAGGTTGTACTGCCATGGTTCGTCGCACCAAAGAGGAAGCTCAGGAAACGCGCAGCCAAATTCTCGATGCCGCCGAGCACGCTTTTTACGAGCGCGGCGTTGCGCGGACTACGTTGGCGGATATCGCCGCGTTGGCCGGTGTGACGCGGGGCGCCATCTACTGGCACTTCAGCAATAAATCCGATCTGCTGCAGGCGCTGCTCGATACCTTGCATGAGCCGCTGGATGAGTTGGCCAGGGCCAGCGAAAGCGAGGATGAGCTCGACCCGCTGGGCTGCATGCGCAAGCTGCTGATTCATCTGTTTCATCAAGTGGCCCTGGACCCGAAAACCCGGCGCATCAACGAGATTTTGTTTCATAAGTGCGAATTCACCGATGAAATGTGTGACATGCGCCGCCAGCGCCAGACCCACAGCCTGGAATGCAACCTGCGCATCGGCCTGACACTGCGTAACGCGGTCCATCGCGGACAGCTTCCGGAAAATCTCGACACTACCCGCGCCGCCGTGTGCATTCATGCCTACATCAACGGGCTGATCGGTCAATGGTTGCTGGTACCCGACAGCTTCCAGTTGCACCAGGAAGCCGAACGCTGGGTGGACGCGGGGCTCGATATGCTGCGCTTGAGCCCCAGCCTGCGCAATTGAGACAAAATGCGTAATTGCATCAGGTTGTGTCAACAGTAAAGCCCAAGGACAGTCAATCGTCCTTCTGCCTGATAGGTGGGGTGACTTTATATACGGGCTGGCGGGCGGTTGATAGGTAGCCGCCTAAGTATTTTGTAGGGATTTTGTTGCGGTTCTGTGAAGCGATGTTACCAAACGGATACATGCGGTCAAAACGTGGGAGGGGCGGTGCCCCTCCCACATTTGGTTTGCGTTTCAGGTGATTACAGCGTCGGATAATCGATGTAACCCACCGCGCCCTTGCCGTAGAAGGTTTCCGGATGCGCTTCGTTCAGCGGCGCATCGGCCTTCAAGCGCGCCGGCAAATCCGGGTTGGCAATGAACGGTACGCCAAACGCCACCGCGTCCGCCTTGCCCTCCGCCAGCCACGCGTTGGCGCTGTCCTTGGTGAAGCGCTCGTTGGCGATGTACACGCCGCCGAAGGCTTTCTTCAGTTGTGGACCGAGGCTGTCGGCGCCTTCTTTCTCGCGCGAGCAGATAAACCCGATGCCGCGCTTGCCCAGTTCGCTGGCGACGTAGGTGAAGGTTTCCGCCAGGTTGTCATCACCCATGTCATGGGCATCCGCACGCGGTGCCAGATGCACACCCACACGGCCGGCGCCCCAGACTTCGATGGCGGCATCGGTCACTTCCAGCAGCAGGCGCGCGCGGTTTTCCAGGGAGCCACCGTAGTTGTCGGTGCGCTGGTTGGTGCTGCTTTGCAGGAACTGGTCGAGCAGGTAGCCGTTGGCACCGTGGATTTCCACGCCGTCAAAGCCGGCCGCCTTGGCGTTTTCGGCACCGGTGCGGTAAGCGTCGACAATGTCGGCGATTTCAGCGGTTTCCAGGGCGCGCGGCGTCGGGTAGTCGGCCAGCGGACGCACCAGGCTGACATGGCCCTTGGCTTGAATCGCGCTCGGCGCCACCGGGGTTTCGCCGTTCAGGTACGACTCATGGGAGATGCGGCCCACGTGCCACAGTTGCAGGAAGATCTTGCCGCCCGCGCCGTGCACGGCCTTGGTCACGTTGGCCCAGCCGCGTACCTGATCGTTGACCAGATGCCCGGCGTGTCCGGGTAGCCTACGCCCAGCGGCGTCACGGAAGTGGCCTCGCTGAGGATCAGCCCGGCGGAGGCACGCTGCACGTAGTACTCGGCCATCAGCGCGTTGGGCACGCGGCCTTCATCGGCACGGCAGCGGGTCAGCGGCGCCATGATGATGCGGTTCGACAGTTGCAGGTCGCCCAGTGTGATCGGATCGAAAATAGTCGTCATGAGATAACACCCTTCAAGTGAGTTGATCAGTTGGTCGCAGGGGCCAGGTCGGCGTCGCCGCTCTGACGGAAAGTAATCAGGGTCACCAGCAGCGCAAGGATCGCCAGGGCCGCCGCCGCCAAAGGCACGCTGGTCAGGCCGAAACCGTGGGCGATTACGCTGCCGCCGACCCAGGCGCCGAGGGCGTTGCCGATGTTGAAGGCGCCGATGTTCAAGGTGGACACCAGGTTCGGTGCGGCCTTGCCGAAGGTCACCACGTTGATCTGCAGCGCCGGCACGGCGGCAAACGAGGCGGTGGCCCACAGGAACAGGGTGATTTCAGTCGGGATCACCGCGACGCTGGTCCAGCTCAGCGCGGTGGTCACCACGGCCATGCTGATAAACACGCCGATCAGGGTGGCCGCCAGGCGCTTGTCGGCCAGCTTGCCGCCGATGATGTTGCCGACGGTGAGGCCCAGGCCGATCAACAGCAGCGTCCAGGTCACCCCTTTGGGCGACACGCCGGTGACATCGCCGAGCAGCGGCGCAACGTAAGTGAAGAGGGTGAACATGGACGCGGCGAACAGCGCGGTCATGCTCAGCGACAACCAGATACCGGCACCCTTGAGGGCCGCCAGTTCGGCGCGCATATTGAGTTTTTCTTCGTCACGCTTGGCCGGCAGGAAGCGGATCAGGCCGATCAGCGCGACCACACCAATCACTGTCACGGCCCAGAAGGTCGAGCGCCAGCCGGCTTGCTGGCCCAGCGCGGTGCCCAGCGGCACACCGAGCACGTTGGCCAGGGTCAAACCGGTGAACATCAGGGCCACGGCCGAAGCGCGTTTGTTGGCCGGCACCAGGTTGGCGGCGACCACCGAACCGATTCCGAAGAACGCGCCATGGCACAGTGCGGTGACCACACGGGCAACCATCAGCACGTTGTAGTCACTGGCCAGGGCGCAGAGCAGGTTGCCGATAATGAAGATCCCCATCAACGCTACCAGGGCCGCCTTGCGTGGCAACCTGGCGGTGGCCAGAGCCATGAATGGCGCGCCGATGGCGACGCCCAGGGCGTAGCCGGTGACCAGCCAGCCGGCGCCGGGAATCGACACGCCGAGGTCCGCCGCCACATCGGGCAGCAAGCCCATGATGACGAATTCGGTGGTGCCGATGGCGAAGGCGCTCAGGGCCAGGATAAGTAGCGAGAGAGGCATTTTCGTGTCCTTTACAGCGGCGCGCTGATTTCAGCGCTGAGTTCAGTGATAAGCGCCGCGAGGAAGGCTTGGATCACGTCCTCATTGCGCTTGAAAAAATGCCACTGCCCGGCCTTCTGGCTGCTGATAAGTCCCGCCCGTTGCAAGGTGGCCAGGTGGGCCGACACGGTTGACTGGGACAAGCCGCAGCGCTGGTCGATCTGCCCGGCACAGATGCCGTATTCGTGGTTGTGCAGTTGCTCGGGGAACTGCACTTTCGGGTCTTTGAGCCAGGTGAGGATGTCTCGTCGTACTGGGTGCGCCAGGGCTTTTATTATTTCGTCGAGGTCGATGGACATGGCAGTTGCTCGGTGGCTTGAAGCGTTATATCGCGATGAGGCGAACTTTAAATCGCTATATCCCGATATACCAATATGATTTTGATCTGAGTTCAGGCTAAATCGGTATATCGGGTTATAACGATACGTTGGCGGCAGTGCTAGACTGCGCGCCATGAATTATCTCGCACATCTGCACCTGGGCGGCCAACTTCCAGCGCAACTGCTGGGCAGCCTGTATGGCGATTTCGTCAAGGGCCGCCTGCAAGGGCAGTTCAGCCCGCCCATCGAAGCGGCGATCCAGTTGCACCGCGCTATCGATCGCTTTACCGACAGCCACCCGTTGGTGGGCGAGGCGTTGTCGCGCTTCAGCCTGACTCGCCGGCGTTATGCGGGAATTGTCCTCGATGTGTTTTTCGATCACTGCCTGGCGCGGGATTGGGCGCTGTATGCCGACCAGCCGCTGGAGCGCTTTACCGCGCAGGTGTACCGCGTACTGGCGGCCGAACCGCAGCTGCCGGGGCGGCTGGCGCAGATTGCACCGTATATGGCGGCGGACGATTGGCTGGGCTCGTACCGTGAGTTCGCGGTGATGGAGCAGGTGTTGTGGGGGATTTCGCGACGGCTGAGCGACCCCGACGCGCTAGGGTTTGCAATGCGCGAATTGCATGAACTGTACGAACCGTTGAGTGAAGACTTCCGGGTGTTCTACCCCGAGTTGCAGGCATTCGCACAACACCAACTGAATACTGAGATCTAAATGTGGGAGGGGGCTTGCTCCCGCTATCGGGAGCAAGCCCCTCCCACATTTGGAACAGTGTTTAGCTCATGTCAGGCAGCGAAGGCAGGTCGGGCGTCTACCTGCTCAGTCTCCGGCAACGGCCCGAACAACGCCTTCTGCACCGCCTGCTGCGCCTGGAACGCCAGCGCCGCACGTTCCTGCCCGGCGCAGGCAATCGGCTTGAGCACATGGATTTCCACATCGCCCTGATCATTGCCGAACAGGCGCATCAGGTGCGAGAGCAAATCGTCATCGCCAATGAACGGCGCCAACGCATCCACCTGTCCATCGCGCAGGTAACGAATCGCCACCGGTTGCAGCGACACATCCGCATCGATCGCACTGGCCAGCAAGCGACCATGGAAGGTTCGCAGGCTGCGCCCGTCGGTGGTGGTGCCTTCCGGGAACATCAACAGCGGGTGCTGTTGCTCCAGGTGGCGGGTCATCTGCTTGCGGATCAACTGGCTGTCACCGGAACCGCGGCGGATAAACAGGCTGCCGGCCTTGGCCGCCAACCAACCGGCAACCGGCCAGGTACGCACTTCGGCCTTGGACAAAAACGACATCGGCGCCACGGCGCCGAGCAGCGGAATGTCGGTCCAGGACACATGGTTGCTCACCCACAGCATCGGCTGCGTCGGTAGTTCGCCGTGCACCGTCACGCGAAAGGGCAGGGCGTTGGTCAGTCGGGCCATAAAGAACCGCGACCAGCGTTGGCGGCGCACCATCGAGTTGGCCACGCCCAAGCGTTCGAACAGGCCAAACACACTGGCCATGCTCAAGCCCAGCGCCACCACCACCAGCACGCGGGCAATGCGCCCGTACACGCGCAGGCGGCTCATCACATGGCCGCCTTGAAGTGGCGCGCGTAACGCGGGCACAACTCATCGCGCTTGAGCAGGATGAACACGTCGGCGACCTGGAAGTCTTCGTCCCAGCACGGCTCGCCGCAGATCTTCGCGCCCAGGCGCATATAGGCCTTGAGCAGCGGCGGCATCTCGGCGATGACGTTGGACGGCAGGTCCAGCGCCGGCAATGGTTTTTTCGGTTCGGCGCGCAGGTGTTCGTTACACAGGTAGCGTTCGCGCAGGCGCTGCATGATCGCGTGGGCCTGGATGCCGCCGTCGTGCATTGGGATGCTCGCGCAGCCCATCAAATAGCTGTAACCGCCCTGGTTGAGCACTTCGGCCAACTCGCCCCACAACACCGCGATGGTACCGCCGTTGCGGTAAGCCGGGTCGACGCAGGTGCGACCGATCTCCAGGATCGGCCCTTGCAGGTGCAGCAAACCGTGCAGGCTGAATTCTTCTTCGCTATAGAACCGGCCCAGAGTGCTGGCGGCCTGGTGGTCGAGCAAACGGGTGGTGGCGACCAGCCGGCCGCTGTTCAAATCCCGCACGCCGATGTGGCTGCAGTGAACATCATAGTCATCCATGTCCAGGCCAAGTTCCGCGCCTTTCAGCTTGGCGTTGAACTCGCCGCTGAACACGTTGAACCGCAGGGCCTGTGCTTCCTGCAATGCCTGTGCGCCAACCAGGCGTTCGGCTTGCAGACGGCGTTCATTGCCGGTGTCGCTGATGCGGGCGATCTGAGTCATGGCGAATCTCCGAGTGCCAGCCACTGTTCGGCCGGTCGACTTGTTTGTCCAAACTCAGGCTATGGAGCCCCGGTGTCATCTCCATGAAGTTATGGTGACGCTTGGATGACAGCCTCTTTGTCGCCAATCTGTCATGCGTCTGGGCTAGCCTCTCGGGCTTGAATGCCCCCTTGAGTTCGTGTCCATGGTCAGAGGCTTGTTGTGTGTTGCCCTGCTGCTCGTCACCGTTACCGCCCACGCCGACACCTGGCCCGACAAGGACTGGGCCAGGGGCACGCCACTGGCCGGCCCCGCCGTCGACGCCCTCGACACCTACGCTTTCCCTCCACGTGATGACGCCAGCCGCCAAGGCGTCCGCACCGATGCGCTATTGGTGATCCGCGATGGCCAGATCGTTTATGAACGCTACGCCGCGCCCACCACCGTGAGCACGCCGCACCTGACCTGGTCGATCAGCAAAAGCCTGATGGCCACGGTGCTCGGCGTGGCCTACGGCGATAACCGCTTCAAACTCAGCGACCCCGTGGCGCGTTTTTATCCGCCAATGAAACAGCACCCCACGGTGACCATGGCCGACCTGCTGCACTGGGCCTCGGGCCTGGACTGGCAGGAAGACTACGAATACGCGCCGCTGAAATCCTCGGTAGTGGCGATGCTCTATACCCGTGGTCACACCGATATGGCGGAGTTCGCCGCCAGCATGGACACCTTCAGCGCGCCGGGCCAGGCGTTCCGTTACTCCAGTGGCGACAGCAATTTATTGTCCGCCGCGCTCAAGGGCATGCTCGGCCACAAGGCCTACATGAGTTACCCGTGGGATGCGCTGTTCAAACCGCTGGGCATTCACAACGCCACCTGGGAAACCGACGCCGACGAAACCTTCGTCGCCTCGTCATACGCCTACCTCACCGCCCGCGATCTGGCGCGTATCGGCTTGCTGATGGCACGGGACGGACGCTGGGGCGAGCAACAGTTGCTGCCCAAGGAGTGGGTCGCCTTCAACCGCCGGCCGTTCGATCACTACAAAACCGGCCAGGACGAAGCCGTCCCCGGTGGCCATTGGTGGCTCAACACAGGCACCCCAAAGCCTTGGCCCGACGCCCCCGCCGACACCTTCGCCGCCCTCGGTCACTGGGGCCAGGCGCTGTTCGTAATGCCCGCCGAACACCTGGTGATCGTGCGCTACGGCGATGATCGCGACGGCGCTTATCGTCACAACGAACTGCTCAAACGCGTGCTCGCGGCGGTGCAGCCATGATTCGTCGTCGGCCGTTCACCAGCGTGTTTCTGCTGCTGTTGCTCGCCCTGCTCGGCTGGGTGTGGCACGAGCGCGTCAACCTGCAAGCCTTCCCCGACATCATCGCGGCGTACACCGCCAAGGAGTACTGCTCGTGCCGGTACGTGGCGAACAACCCGGCGCAGTATTGCCTGGGGTATGTGAAGCAGTACGTGCCTACCAGTGCGTTCAGGGATAACCCCGAGCGCAGTGAAGTGACGGCGAGTGGGTTGGGGCGTACGCACACGGCGCGGTGGGTGGGGGAGCGGCAGGGGTGTCGCCTGAATCCGTGACACACCACACTTTCCCGCTTCCACATTTGGGTTTGCGCCGTTCGTGACATGCGCTTAAGGTTCGTGCAGGTTTTTTGCCCCACGAGTGTTTATGTTCAACGTCAGACCCCTGGCCTTCGCCCTGCTGGCCGCCGCAGCAGTGCCTGCCCACGCCGACTGGTACCTGGACAACGAGTCCTCACGCCTGTCTTTCGTCACCACCAAAAACACCGAAGTCGCCGAAGTGCAGCGCTTTCTGGTGTTGCACGGCAAGGTCGACAGCAAGGGGGCGGCGCAGTTGGAGGTGGAGCTGGAGTCGGTCAACAGCGGCATCCCGCTGCGTGATGAACGCATGCGCAATACGCTGTTTCAGGTCAAGACCTTCCCGGAAGCGTTGATCAGTGCTCAGATCAACCTGCAACCGATCAACGACCTGGCTCCTGGCGCGCAATTGGAACTGCGCCTGCCGCTTTCAGTGACGCTGCACGGCAAGACCCAGACCTACAGCGCCGAGTTGCTGGCCACGCGCCTGGATGATCGGCGTTTTCAGGTCGTGACGCTGGAACCTTTGGTGTTGCATGCCGAGGATTTCGACCTGGCGCCGGGAGTGGCGGCGTTGCGTGAAGCAGCGGGGCTCAAGTCGATCAGTTTGTCGGTGCCGGTGGGTGCGGTGCTGATTTTCACGGCGCGCTGACGTGGCCGGCGCGGTATTTCCGTGGCGCAGCGCCAACCGGTTCGAGTTGTTGATCGACGGGCCGCGTTTTTTTCCACAGATGCTGCTGGGCATTGCCCGGGCCGAGCGTCAGGTCGATCTGGAGTTGTACCTGGTGGAAGCCGGTGCCTGCGCCGAAGCCATGGTGCAGGCGCTGGTGCAGGCGGCCGAGCGCGGCGTGCGGGTGCGTTGCCTGTTCGATGATTACGGCAGCCTCGCGTTTACCCTCGGGCTGCGCAAGCGCTTGACCGATGTGGGTGTGGAGTTGCGTTTCTACAATCGCCTGAGCTGGCGACGCTGGATGCGCAACCTGTACCGCGACCATCGCAAGCTGTTGTTGGTTGACCAGGGCGTCGCTGTGGTCGGTGGCACCGGCGTCACCGATGAGTTCTGGACACCTGGACAGGACACCGCCGAGTGGCATGAAGTGATGGTGCAGATCAACGGGCCGCTGGTGCTGGACTGGCAGGCGTTGTTCGACCGCCAATGGCACGCCAATGCGGCTCGCCGCGCCTGGAAACCCGCAACCCATTTCGGTTTGCCGCGCCTGCCCAAGGTGCCGGCGACCGGGCCTGGCCTGGGCCGCGTCGCGTATGCCGACGCCGGCCAGCACCGTGACATCCTGCAATCGCTGATCCGCGCCCTCAACAACAGTCAGACGCGGATCTGGTTGGCCACGCCGTACTTCCTGCCGACCTGGAGCGTGCGCCGCGCCTTGCGCCGTGCCGCAGGGCGCGGTGTGGACGTGCGTTTGCTGCTGACTGGCCCGCGTACCGATCACCCATCGGTGCGTTACGCCGGGCACCGCTATTACCCGCGCCTGCTACGTGCAGGCGTGCAGATTTTCGAATATCAGCCGTGCTTCCTGCACCTGAAAATGGTGCTGGTGGATGACTGGGTGAGCATCGGCTCGTGCAATTTCGACCACTGGAATTTGCGCTTCAACCTGGAAGCCAATCTGGAAGCGCTGGACCCTGAGCTTACACAGGCAGTGGTGATGAGTTTTACTGCGGACTTTGCCCAGAGCCAGGTGGTCAGCCTGGAAGCGTGGAAGGCACGGCCAGTGTGGCGGCGGGTGAAGCAGCGGGTGTGGGGATGGGTAGATCGGCTGGTGGTGAACCTGCTGGACCGGCGCGGTTAGCAAGAACACTGAGGTCAAATGTGGGAGGGAGCAAGCCCCGCCCACATTTTTTGACCGCGTCACGCGTTAGAGCAGTTCGAACGTCTGCTGCTGCACATCCTGGGAATCGAGCCCGATCTGTACATTGAACTCACCCGGTTCCGCCGCGTACTTGAGCTGGGTGTTGTAGAACTTCAAGTCTTCTTCGGTGATGGTGAAGTGCAGCGTGCGCTCTTCGCCGGCCTTGAGCATGACTTTCTGAAAGTTCTTCAGCTCCTTGATCGGGCGGATCATCGAGCCGGCCACGTCCTGGATATACAGCTGCACCACGGTTTCGCCGTCGACCTTGCCGGTGTTTTGCACGGTGACGCTGGCGTCGAGCTTGCCGGTCTTGTTCAAGGTGGTGGACGACAGCGCCATGTCCGACAGGCTGAACGTGGTGTAGCTCAGGCCATAACCAAACGGGAACAGGGGCCCGGTGGTGTCATCGAAGTACTGCGAGGTGTAGTTGCCCGGCTTGCCTGGGGTGAACGGTCGGCCGATGGTCAGGTGGTTGTAGTAGGTCGGAATCTGCCCCACGGAGCGTGGGAAGGTGATCGGCAGCTTGCCCGACGGGTTGTAGTCACCGAACAGTACGTCGGCGATGGCGTTGCCGCCTTCGGTGCCGGCGAACCAGGTTTCCAGGATCGCGTCGGCCTGTTGGTTCTCTTCGAGAATCGACAACGGACGGCCGTTCATCAGCACCAGCACCAGCGGTTTGCCGGTGGCCTTGAGGGCCTTGATCAGGTCGCGCTGGCTTTGCGGGATGTTCAGGTCGGTGCGGCTGGAGGACTCGTGGGACATGCCGCGGGACTCGCCCACGGCGGCCACCACGACGTCGGCCTCTTTGGCGGCCTTGACCGCTTCGTCGATCATCACCTGCGGCGCGCGCTTGTCATCCACTACTTCCGGGGCATCGAAGTTGAGGAAGTTGAGGTAGTCGACCACCGCCTTGTCGTTGGTGATGTTGGCGCCACGGGCATAGATGATCTTGCCTTTCTCGCCGATCACCGCGTTCAAACCGTCGAGCAGGGTCACCGACTGCTCGGGTTTACCGGCGGCGGCCCAACTGCCCATCATGTCGATCGGCGCCTTGGCCAGCGGGCCGACCAGGGCGATGGTCGCGGATTTTTTCAGGGGCAGGGTGTTGTGCTGGTTTTTCAGCAGCACCAGGCTGCGGCGCGCAATATCACGCGCATCGGCGCGGTGCAGGCGGCTGTCGGCGTAGGTGTCGGCCGGGTCGTCCTCAGCCTTGCCGATACGCAGGTACGGGTCCTTGAACAGGCCCATGTCGTACTTGGCACCGAGCACTTCACGCACGGCGTTGTCGATGTCACTCTGCTCGATCTCGCCGGACTTGAGCAGCCCCGGCAGTTCCTTGCCGTACAGCGAGTCGTTCATGCTCATGTCGATACCGGCCTTGATCGCCAGCTTGGCGGCTTCGCGCCCGTCCTTGGCCACGCCGTGCTTGATCAGCTCGAAGATCGCGCCATGGTCGCTCACGGCCAGGCCCTTGAAGCCCCAGTCCTTGCGCAGCAGGTCGTTCATCAGCCAGGTGTTGGCGGTGGCGGGCACGCCGTTGATCGAGTTGAGCGCCACCATCACGCCGCCGGAACCGGCCTTGATCGCCGCGTGGTAGGGCGGCAGGTAGTCCTGGTACATCTTGACCGGGCTCATGTCGACCACGTTGTAGTCGCGCCCGCCTTCCACCGCGCCGTACAGGGCGAAGTGCTTGACGCTGGCCATGATGCTGTCGGCGTTCGCGGGGCTCGCGCCCTGGAAGGCCTTGACCATCACTTCGGCAATGCGCGAGACCAGGTAGGTGTCTTCGCCGAAACCTTCGGACGTGCGGCCCCAACGTGGGTCGCGGGAGATGTCGACCATCGGCGCGAAGGTGATGTCGAGGCTGTCGGCGGCGGCTTCCTGGGCGGCAATGCGCCCGGAGCGGCCAATGGCGTCCATGTCCCAGCTGGAAGCCAGGGCCAGGCTGATCGGGAAAATGGTGCGGTGGCCGTGGATCACGTCGTAGGCGAAGAACATCGGGATCTTCAAGCGGCTGCGCATGGCCGCGTCCTGCATCGGACGGTTTTCCGGGCGGGTGATGGAGTTGAATGTGCCACCGATGCGGCCGGCGGCGATTTCCTTGCGGATCAGCTCGCGGGGCATTTCGGGGCCGATGCTGATCAGGCGCAATTGGCCGATCTTTTCATCGAGGGTCATCTGCTTGAGCAGGTCGCTGACGAAGGCGTCCTTGTCTTTAAGCGCAGCAGGCTTTGTTTCTGCCCATACGGGGTGACTGGCCAGAGTGGCAACAAGGCCGAGCAAACACAGCTTTTTCATGAATATCCTTTTTCGGCTCACTGCGCAGCATCCATGGATGCCGTCGGCCAAAATGTGGGGAGCGTCTATTGTTGTTCGGGTGTTGTTCCGATAAATGCAGCACACTCGGAACTCTTATTTGCGCTGGGCATCTTTGTAGCTGATTGGCTCGATGCAATCCAGTGGTGGCGGATTATGCCCCAAGCGCGCGGTTTATAGGGTTAGTCGTCATATTCCATCAAGATTGGGCAGGAGAAACACCATGCAAGCAGCACAGGGTTACCGCTGGGGCTTGAAAGCCGCGGCTTTGCTATTGATCAGCACGGTGCTGAGCGGTTGCGGCATCAACAACATTCCCACCCTGGACGAACAGGCCAAAGCCGCCTGGGGCCAGGTGCAGAACCAGTACCAACGCCGCGCCGACCTGATCCCCAACCTGGTGGAAGTGGTCAAGGGCTACGCCGCGCACGAGCAGGACACCCTCACCGCCGTGATCGAAGCGCGGGCCAAGGCCACGTCGATCCAAGTGGATGCCAGCACCCTCGACAACCCCGAAAAACTCAAGCAGTTCCAGCAAGCCCAGGACGGTTTGAGCGGCGCCCTCAGCCGCTTGATGGTGGTGTCCGAACGCTACCCGGACCTCAAGGCCAACCAGAATTTCCTGGCCCTGCAATCGCAACTGGAAGGCACCGAAAACCGCATCGCCGTGGCCCGTCGCGACTTTATCCAGGCCGTGCAGGCCTACAACACCGAGATCCGCACCTTCCCCGGTCGCCTGTGGCATAGCGTGATGTACAGCGACTTGCCGATCCGCGCGACATTTGAAGTCACCAGCGCCGATGCCGATAAAGCGCCGCAAGTGAAGTTCAAATAAGGCTGCACTGAGGTGTCGATGCGTTTATTACGGATAGGCCTGGCGCTGTGGCTGTTGGCCTGGGTCGGTGCGGCGCAGGCGGCGTTGACCTTCCCGGCGTTGACCGGGCGGGTGGTGGATACCGCCCAGATGATCGATCCGGCGGTGCGCGAGCAACTGACCCAGCAGTTGCAGGCGCTCGAGCAAACCTCGGGTGACCAGATCGTGGTCGTCACCGTGCCCGACCTGCAAGGCACGACCATTGAGGATTACGGTTATCAATTGGGCCGCGCGTGGGGCATTGGCCAGAAGGGCAAGGACAACGGCGCGCTGTTGATCGTCGCCCGCGCCGAGCGCACATTGCGCATCGAAGTCGGCTATGGCCTGGAAGGCGTGCTGACCGACGCGCAGTCCTGGGTGATCATCAACCAGGTCATTGTGCCCAAATTCAAGGCCGGCAATTTCAGCCAGGGCATCAGCGACGGCGTGGCTGCGATGATCCGGGTGGTCGGTGGTGAACCCTTGGCGGTGCCCGCCCATGTGGCGGATGCCAACTTTGCCAGGGATAATCCCGGGCTTTCCATTGGCCTGTTTGTTTTGCTGATCGGCGTGTTGTGGCTGTGTAATCGCATGGGCCTGCCGGTGGGTACGATCCTGCTGGCGATCCTCAGCAGCAGCGGGCGCGGCGGCGGTGGCGGTGGAGGTTTCCGTGGCGGCGGTGGTGGTTTTGGCGGCGGCGGCGCTTCGGGCGGCTGGTGATGACAATAACGAGAAAAGAGCACGTAGAACCATGGCATTACTGACTGAACACGAGCAACGCCAAGTCGCCGAAGCCATCGCCCGGGTCGAGCAACAGACCGATGCCGAACTGGTGACGGTACTGGCCGCGCGTGCCGACGATTACGCCTACATCCCGTTGCTGTGGGCCAGTTTGATCGCGTTGGTGGTGCCGGGGGTGGTGCATTACGTGTCGGGCTACCTGACCATGTACACCCTGTTGTTGGCGCAGTGGGCGACGTTCATCGTGTTGTGCCTGGTGTTTCGGCTGCCCAAGGTCACCACGCGGCTTATCCCCCGCTCGGTGCGCCACTGGCGTGCTTCGAACCTGGCACGCCGACAATTCCTGGAGCAGAACCTGCACCACACAGTCGGCAGCACCGGCGTGCTGATTTTTGTCAGCGAGGCGGAGCGATATGTGGAGATCCTGGTGGATGAGGGCATTTCCACGCGCCTGGATGACAGCAACTGGGATGCCATCGTCAAGGTGTTTACCCAGCAGGTGAAGCAGGGGCAGACGCTGGCGGGGTTTATCAGTTGCATTGAAGCCTGTGGCGAATTGCTCAAGGTGCATGTGCCGGTGACGCAGGCTCGCAATGAGTTGCCCAATCGCCTGGTTATACTCGAATAGCCCAGCCAACGGAGTTCCAAATGTAGGAGGGGGCTTGCTCCCGATAGCAGTGGATCAGTCGATGCATGAGTTGACTGATCCACCGCTATCGGGGGCAAGCCCCCTCCCACATTGGATCTACAGTGGCTTTGGAATTTACCGTTGAGCAAATAACCCCGTGCCCTTAACCCCCATCCGCCCTAAAATGCCCGGCATTCCCAGCCCGAGGCGTTTTTGTTCATGTCTGTCACTGCTCAACCGGATCATCACGCCCAGTTCATCGACCTGCTGAACGCAAGCCTGGCGCAGGACGCCTTTATCAAGCTGGTGCTGGCCAAGTACGTGGGCACGCAAGCCGAGTTGCAACGGCTGATCATCAAGCCGGTCACCGTCAAGGAACAGCCGTGCCTGTCCTTCGTCTACCGCTACAAGACCCGCGACATCACCAAGAATTTGCCCTTGGCCGACGGTGTGGCGGCGATTGCCGAGCTGCTGCCGGCTTCGTTCAAGAACGCGCACCTGCTGTCGCTGACTGATGAAGCGCAGCTGGAATACAGCAAGAAGAACAAAAGCTCGCTGTTCAAAAGTCAGCCGCAGCAACTGCGCGAGGCGCCTTCGGCCGAACATAACCGCGAGAAAAATCGCTTCCTCGACCTGAGCCGGCCGTTCCTCGCCGACCTGGGCGTGACCGACGCCAAACAGGCGTTGATCCCCTCCATGTCGCGCAAGTGGAAGCAGATCAACAAGTTCATCGAAGTGTTCAGCCATGCGCTGACCTCTTCACCGCTCAAGCTCGATCAACCGGTGCGCGTCGCCGATTTTGGGTCGGGCAAGGGCTATCTCACATTTGCGATCCACGACTACCTGCGCAACACCCTCAAGGCCCAAGGCGAAGTCACCGGCGTGGAACTGCGCGAAGACATGGTGACCTTGTGCAACACCGCCGCCGCCCGCCTGGAACATCCGGGACTGGTGTTCAAATGCGGTGACGTGCGCAGTGTGGCGCCCAGCGAGCTGGACGTGATGATCGCCCTGCATGCCTGCGACATCGCTACCGACTATGCGATCCACACCGGCATCCGTTCCGGTGCGTCGATCATCATGTGCTCGCCGTGCTGCCACAAGCAGATCCGCCTGCAGATCCAGAGCCCGGTGCTGCTCAAGCCGATGCTGCAATACGGTCTGCACCTGGGCCAGCAGGCGGAAATGGTCACCGACACTTTACGTGCGCTGTTCCTGGAGGCCTGCGGGTATGAAACCAAGGTGTTCGAGTTCATCTCGTTGGAACACACCAACAAAAACAAGATGATCCTGGCGGTCAAGCGCGCCGAGCCTGTGGATAACGCGCAGTTGCTGGAGAAGATCCAGGCGCTGAAGGCGTTCTACCACATCACCGAACACTGCCTGGAAACCTTGCT
Organism: Pseudomonas sp. FP597; assembly: GCF_030687435.1. Lineage (NCBI taxonomy): Bacteria > Pseudomonadati > Pseudomonadota > Gammaproteobacteria > Pseudomonadales > Pseudomonadaceae > Pseudomonas > Pseudomonas sp. FP597. The sequence goes on from NZ_CP117432.1 coordinate 1,635,581, forward strand.
GCGCGCGGATGGAATGTTGGGCTGAAGCGGCTCCCTCGCCACGGTAAGCGTCAGAAGAAGCGCGTCACGCTGATCCTGGCGTCACGCCCCTTGGTGTAGGCGCGGTCGCCGCTCAGGGCCGGGCGGAAGTTGTTGTTGAACATATTGTCCAGGGTGAAGTTGACCTCGGTGCCCTTGAGGTAAGCCTGCTGCGGCTTCCATTTGGCGAACAGGCCCTGGGTGTTGTAGCGCTTGTTGCCGTACTGGTCGTAGAACTGGTCGCCGACGCTGGAGCCAGGGCCGCCTGAGTAGTTATCGCTGGGCAGGCGGTCGGTCGCGCCGATGAATTGCCCCATCCAGCCTACCTGGGCATCCCACGCCGGGATGTTTGTGCCCAGCACCAGCACCCATTTGGTGGGCGGAATATCGCGTGCCGAGACATCCGGCCCCCACGGGTTGGTATAGGCGCCTTCGTGCTGGCCTTTGGCATAGGCGTAGGACACCGAGCCGAACAGGTAGGTGGAGTTGTAGAACGACTCGACTTCAAAGCCCTTGATGGTCAGGCCGCCGATGTTGCGATAGTTGGCCATCGCCCCCGGTGGGCACGCAGTGGCAATGGTGCCGCCGTTGACCGCCTGGTTCTGGCAACCTACCCCGGTGGCCTTGAAGATTTCGTCTTCGACCTTGTTGTGAAAGAGCGTCGTGCGTATTTGCAGGTTGTCATCCTGGGTGATCAGCTTGTCGAAGCGGGTGATGTTGCCCACGGTGATCGAGGTGATGCGCTCCGGGTCCAGGCCCACGCTGGTGGCCGTGCGGTTGCCCACGCCTTGCACTTCGTATTGCTCGTCGATCACCGGCGCACGCCAGGTCTGGCTCCAGTTGGCGAACAGCCCGACCTGCGGGGTGACGGTCCAGAACAGCGCCAGGCGTGGCGACCAGCCGGTGTAGGTGCGGTCGCTGTAATCATGGCCGACCGCCGGGTCGGGGTTGCTGTAGTACGGCGCATCGTTGGCTTCGCCACGGTTGCGCACATGGTCGTAGCGAAGCGACGGCGTGACCGTCACGTCGCCCAACGTGACCGCGTCTTGAATGAAGAAACTGTTGGTATCGACCTTGCCATGGGGCATGAAGCCCGGCTGGAAGTGCCCATTGTTGTAGCGCGGCGTGTTGTAGGTGGCGCCGGGCATCCACATTTCGGTTTCACGGATGTGCTTGCGCACCTGCCCGCCGATGGTGAGCGCATGCTGCAAGGGGCCAGTGGCGAACAGGCTGACGTTGCGGATATCGAGGTTTTTGTCGGTGTAGGCGGTGTCCATCCTGCGCCCGCCAGTGGCCAGTTGGAAAAACGCCGTGGCGTCGCGGGCATCGGTCTGGTCGGTGTTGGACTGGGAGTACTTGACGGTCAGGTCCACCAAGGGGTTGTCCAGTGGCTGGTATTCGTACTTGCCCGACCAGGTGGTGTCGACGGTGTCGCGGTGGGCTAAAAATCGCTTGAGCGCGCCTTCGTAGCCATAACGGTCGATGTTGGCCTGGGTGGGGGGTGTCGGGTAGCTGGCCGCGGAAAAGGGTGTCCAGCGGTTACTGTGGGAGCGCGAGTAGGAAAATCCGACGCTGTGTTCATCGGTGAGGTGCGCGTTGATCTTGAACAGTTTGCCGTCCACATCCTGGGCGGTGTTGGGCAGGCGCTGGGGGTTGATCGGGTATTGGTTGTTTTCGTTGGGCAACTTGGCGGCGACTTTCATGTCGCCGCCGTCGCGTTGGGTCAAATAGGCCAGGGCATCGAAACGGCCATCTTCGGTACGGCCATACACGGCGCCGCTGTAGACCTGTTCGTGGTCGTTGCTGGCGTAACCGTACTTGAGCATCGCGCCGCTGTTGCGGCCTTCCTCCAGCAGGTCCGGGGCATCCTTGGTGGTCATGTTGACGGTACCGCCGAAACCGCCATTGCCGGTGAACGGAGAGTTGGGGCCTTTCTCGACTTCGATGCTCTTGATCAGCTCGGGCTCGATAAACACCGTGCCTTGCTGGTAGCGCTCAAAGCCGCTCTTGGTGGCGCCATCGACCGTCAACGGCACGTCTTCGGCATCGCCGAAACCGCGAATATTGATGGTCTGGCCGCCGGGCTTGAGCGAACCGCCCTGGCTGACACCAGGCAGCGTCTGCAACAGGCTGGGGATGTTATTGGCCTGGTAGCGATCGATATCCGCCTGGCTCAGGGTGGAGCGGCCGACGGTGCTGGAGTCGACTTCATTGCCGGTGCCGATCACGCTCAGGGCATCCAGCTGGATCGCGCCACTTTGGGTGGTCTTGGTATCAATGGGTTTTACCACGTAGGTGCTGCCCACCATGACCAGGGTGAACGCGCTGTTTTTCAGCAGGGTGCGAATCGCCACTTGTGCTGTGAAGTCGCCGTCAAGCGCTGGCGCCTGCACGTTGTTGAGCAACGCTTCATCGAACAGCAGCTGGATTTTTGCCTGTTGCGCCACCTGGCTCAGGGACGCGGCCAGCGGCTGGGCGGGCAGTTGCAGGCGCAGCGATTCGGCCTGGGCAGTGAGGCTGAAGGCCAGGCCGGCGGCGATAACGGTCGGTCGGAAAAACAGGTGCGAAACAGGGCAAGGCGCGCGAAACATGAAATCCCCCGGTGCGGCCAAATGGCCAAAAAAGGTGTGCGTATCAAACGCAGACGGGAGGAAGACGGGGCAGCCAAAAAAAACCACACATGCAAATGCAAAATATTCTCATGTGTGGGCTTGGCGGATTATTTGTTCGGCTCAATCCGCAGGATGCCATCGGCCGACGCCACGGTTTTCACCGGCAGCAGGGCGGGCAGGGCATTGAGCAGGGCGTCTGGATCATTCACATCCAGGTTGCCCGAAATCTTCAGGTGCGCCACGGCGTTACTGACCTGCAAGGGCGCCTGGGGCCGGTACAGGCTCAGTTCATCGATCAGGCTGGCCAGTTCGCGGTTGCGAAACGACAGGTGCCCGCTGCGCCAATCCGCCACCTCTTCGGTGGTGAGCGTTTGCTGCTGCACGGTGCCCATGGCATAGCTGTAGCTGGCGCGTTGCCGGGCGCCGAGCAGGGTGACCGGGCTGTTCGCAGCCGGCTCGAAGGCGACCTGGCCGTGAGCGACGCTGACCACCAGTTGCTGCGGGCTGCGCCGCACATCAAACCCGGTGCCGACGACGCGTACGGACGCCTCGCCTGCCTGCACATAAAGCGGTCGTTCTTTATCGGCGGCCACTTCGAGGTACAGCTGGCCCTTGTCCAGGTGCACGATGCGCCGTTGCGCGGTGAAGTCCACGCGCAGACCGGTGTTGGCATTCACATACAAGGTACTGCCATCCGGCAGGGTCAAGGTGCGCATGCCCTTGGCTTGGGCTTCGACCTGTGTGTGATAAGTCTCCAGGGGCGCGCCGATATAGGGCGACAGCACTGCGCACAACAAGGCGGCCGCCACCGCCACCGCCGGGCGCCAGATCGACGGTTTGCGCGCGGGCAGCACAACGGGCTTGTTCAGTTGCTGCAACTGGGCCAGGTCCGCCCACAGTTGCTCGAACTCGGCATAGGCGCGGGCATGGGCAGGCTCGGCCAGCCAGGCGGCAAAGGCCTTGCGGTCGGCACGCCCCGCGTCGTTGCGGTTGCGGGCAAACCAACTGGCGGCTTGGGCATCGATGGCGTCGCTGTCTTCGATATCCAGGGCGTCGGTGTCGCTCAGGCGGTTCATTCTGGCTGCTCCGTGCCGGGTTCGGGTTGAAGGCGTCGCTTGCAGTGCAGCAGGGCAAACGCGATGTGCTTTTCCACCATGCTGGTCGAAATCCCCATGCGCTCGGCGATCTGCGCCTGACTCAGGCCTTCGAAGCGGTGCAGCATAAGGGCTTCTCGCCTGCGCGGCGAGAGTTCGGTGAGGACTTCCTTCAACTGTTCCAAGCGTTGCAGGCGAAGTGCAGCGGCCATGGGCTCGTTTTGCTCCTCGGTGACAGGTTCCGCGTCCCTGTCCGGCTGATCGGAATGAACGGTCTGGCGCACCTTCTGTTTGCGCCAGTGATCACGCAGCAGGTTGCGTGCCATCTGGAACAGGAACGCCCGCGGCTGCTCGACCTTGCTCCGGTCGCCGTAATCCAGCCATTGGGTGAAGACATCCTGGGTCATGTCCGCCGCGTCGCTGGCGTTGTCCGTGCGTTTGCGCAGGAAATACAGAATATCCGTATAAACCCCGCGAACGGCGTCGGCCGACAACGGGTCGGGCTGGGGACGAGACATGGATATCCTTCTTGACGAAGCGCGACTGGGAAAAGTCGCGAATACTATCGAGAATTATTGTCATTTGTCTCTATTTAAAGGATTCACTCGATTTGATCAGCGTTCCACAGGTACTGAGAGTGCCGGATTGCCCAATGGATGCGTGCGTGCTGCAAAGAACTTCAACTCAACGCCCGTGCCATCGAACAACTGCGAATACCGGCGCTTCTGCTGGCGAATAAAGCCATCGCTGCGTCCCGATACCGAGATCGCCAGGGTGTTCACATTGGCTTGGCCAATTGCATCCACCAGGTGTTTATCCTGCGGCCCCAGGTCATGGCCGAAGATGCACAACGCGCCCGCGTGGCTCAGCAATTGCTCATAACAGAACGACAGATAATCCGAACTGCGGATGCTCTTGAGCTTCTCCTCCACCTTGCCTTCACTGACGAACAACGGCACATCGTCCAGGGTCTTGATCGTATTGTTGATCGCGAAACTGCTGAGCAACGTGCTGTCGGTGGAGGGCAATTTTCGCGCGGTGCCGTCGAGGTTGCGCACCAGGTGCAGGCCGCCATGCAGGTAAAGGATACGGGGGGTATCGGTGTGGGTGTTGCGCAGGTCGAAACTGGCATCGGCGCTGCGGAACAGGTCGTCGATACCGCAGGCGTGCAGGATTGCCCAGTAGTTGAGCAGGTCGTAATTGGTGGTGAACACCGTCGCGTAGTGTTTCAACTCTGTGTTGATCGTCGCCAGCGTCGACGGCTGCACCAGGCGCCACGGGATGTGCACGCTGTGGATGGTATTGATCAGGGCTTCCTTGATCGCGTAGTAGCGGTTGCGCGGCGCCGCCGAGCTGACGGCCAGGGCCTTGTTGACCCGGCTGGTGGTTTTCAACGCTCCCAGGGCCTGCTCGAAGCTGCGGGTTTGCAGGGCGTCGAACACGCTGAGCTCGGATTGGCCCAGGGGTTTTTCTTCGACCGTGCGGGCGTTTTCGAACAGTGAGTCGTAGGCAAAGTCTTCCCAAATAGCGCGGCTTGCGCCGTTGCCGATCAGAATCCCGCTGAAGTCGCAGGCAGCGCGCAGTGCGCTCCAGTCTTCAAGGTGGGCGTCAACATCCTGGAAATCCTTCATTGCGGCGGTTCTACTCGAAATCGGCTGGGTGGTGACTTTATCACGAGCCGGCGTTGATCCTGATCAAGATGCCGCAGCCATGTGAGGCCGATGCTGTAGGGCATAAACGTCATCCGAGGATTCGCCATGAGCAGCACCTTCTTCATTCCCGCCGTCAACATCATGGGCACCGACTGCCTCGACGAAGCCATGCTCGCCATTCACAACTATGGCTTTCGCAAGGCGCTGATTGTCACCGATGCCGGCCTGGCCAAGGCGGGCGTGGCCAGTATGATCGCCGAGAAGCTGGCGATGCAGGACATCGATTCGGTAATCTACGACGGCGCCAAGCCCAACCCCAATGTGGAAAACGTCGAGAAAGGCCTGGCACTGTTGCAGCAAAGTGCCTGTGATTTCGTGGTGTCTCTGGGCGGCGGCTCGCCCCATGACTGCGCCAAGGGCATCGCCCTGTGCGCCACCAACGGCGGACGTATCGGCGACTACGAAGGCGTCGACCAATCGGCCAAGCCGCAACTGCCGCTGGTGGCCATCAACACCACCGCCGGCACCGCCAGCGAGATGACGCGCTTTTGCATCATCACCGACGAAACCCGCCACGTAAAAATGGCCATCGTCGACCGCAACGTCACCCCTTTACTGTCGGTCAACGACCCGTCGCTGATGGTCGGCATGCCCAAGGGGCTCACCGCCGCGACCGGCATGGACGCCCTCACTCACGCCATCGAAGCTTACGTGTCCACGGCCGCTACGCCGATCACCGACGCCTGCGCCATCAAGGCCATCGAGCTGATCAGCGCCAACCTGCGCCTGGCCGTACGCGACGGCAGCGACAAGGCCGCGCGGGAAAACATGGCCTATGCGCAATTCCTCGCCGGCATGGCCTTCAACAATGCCTCCCTGGGATTCGTGCACGCCATGGCGCACCAGTTGGGCGGCTTCTATGACCTGCCCCACGGCGTGTGCAATGCGGTGTTGCTGCCCCATGTACAAAGCTTCAATGCCAGCGTTTGCGCCAAACGTTTGAGCGATGTAGGCCGTGCGTTGGGCACCGATACTCGCGGTATTACCGATGAAGAGGGTGCCCAGGCCGCCATCGCCGCGATCCGCAGCCTGGCTCTGGACGTGGACATTCCGGCCGGCTTGCGCGACCTGGGGGCCAAGTTGCAGGACATCCCACTGCTGGCCAGTAATGCGCTGAAGGATGCCTGCGGTTTGACCAACCCACGCCGTGCGGACCAGCGCCAGATCGAGGAGATTTTCCGCAGCGCGTTTTGATAGGGGCAGCCTTGAGCCGCAAGCGTTAAGCTACAAGTTGATTTGCACTTGAGCTTCAAGCTTGCGGGTTGCCGCTGAGGTCCCTTATGAGAGTTCTGTTATTCGGCGCCACCGGCATGGTCGGCCAGGGTGTTCTGCGTGAATGCCTGCTGGCCGCCGACGTTCAGGAAGTCGTCGCCGTTGGCCGCACACCGTTGACCCAGGAACACGGCAAGTTGCACCAGGTGCTGCACAGCGACATGCTGGATTTCCAACCGCTGGAAAACCTGCTGCAGGGTTTCGACGCGTGCTTCTTTTGCCTCGGTGTTTCTTCGGCGGGTATGAACGAGGTCAAGTACACCCACCTCACGTATGACCTGACGCTGGTTGCCGCCAGCACGCTGGTGCGGCTTAACCCGCAGATGACGTTTATCTACGTGTCCGGCGCCGGTACGGACAGTTCCGAAATGGGCAAGTCGATGTGGGCACGGGTCAAGGGCAAGACCGAGAACGCGTTGCTGCGCCTCCCGTTCAAGGCGGTGTATCTGTTCCGGCCGGGAGTGATCCAGCCGTTGCATGGCGTACGCTCGAAGACGCCGTTGTACCAGTGGTTCTACAGCGCGCTCGGGCCGTTGCTGTCGCTGGTGCGTCGGGTAAAACCGGGCTGGGTGGTGAGCACCGAAACGGTCGGCCGTGCGATGTTGGCGGCGGTGCGTCATGGCGCGCCGCAACCGCTGGTGGAGCAGGCCCAGATTCATCGCCTGGCCAGCGAGCGGCACTGAGGTTGCACAAACACAGCTTGATCAGCCGGCCGCAGGGTGTTTACACGTCTCGATAGACGCTACCAGGATGAGGGCGGTTGGCGACGGGTGTGGAAAATCCGCATTACTTGCAATCGCCCCTCTCGAATTCTGTAGGGGACGATGTATGGCCAGCGAGGCACCACCCATTCGCGCGTCCCAGGTACTCGACCCTCCTTCCCCATCGCTGGGAACTTCGCGACGTATTCAAGGCCACTCAAAATCGCCTGGACAAACTCATGGGCGGCTTTGGGGTTTTCTTCGGCGATGTAAGCCGCTTCATCGTCAAGGTTTCTAAGGGCAGCCCTCAGCCACTCAACCTGCATTGTTGCGCCATTTGTCGGCGACAGCTTTTACCTCGGCAGCTGTTGCGAAGTCACCCGCATCAGCTTCTTTCAGTGCTTTTTGAATCTCTTCGATTTGCCACGCTTCACGTGTCAAGTATTCGCGTAGCGCATCAACAGCAAGAAAGGATTTGCTGCGTCCGGTAGCCTTGGCGAGACTGGCAAGTGTGTGGGCAATGTCTTCGGGTATGCGTAGAGACATAACGGACATATGAACCTCAACGTAGTGATCTGTAGTGCAACATACTACCTTGTCGCCACAGCAACGGTTTGCCCCGTTCGTCAGGGCCTTTCTAATACGGAATCTTTATGTTTTCTGGCCTCAATCACCTGACCCTGGCAGTCACCGACGTGCCTCGTAGCGTCAGCTTCTACCATGACCTGCTGCAACTGCGGCTCGATGCCACCTGGGACAACGGGGCCTACCTGTCATTGCCAGGGCTGTGGCTATGTTTGTCGCTGGATCCACTGCGTGACTCGATGCCAACGGCTGATTACACCCATTATGCGTTTACCGCGGGTGCAGGCGATTTCGCTGCGCTGGTTGAGCGCCTGCGGGGCGCCGATGTGCAGGAGTGGCGCGACAACCGCAGCGAAGGCGCGTCGTTCTATTTTCTCGATCCCGATGGTCATAAGCTCGAAGCCCATGTCGGCGACCTAGCGTCACGCCTGCAAGCCTGTCGCGTCAAGCCGTATGCCGGCATGAAGTTGTACCCATAGTTCCGGAACAGGCAGCATCCCTCTACCTGGCAACCTCTGTCAGAGTTGCGCCCATGCCCAATTGCTCGGTCTGTTTGGCAGCAAACCCGCCTGAGGAGTCGATGACCGTTCGTCGTACTGGCAAGTTTTTTCTAAACCTTTAGCGTCCTGAAAATTCGAATTCAGGGCGGGGTGTGTTCCCCCGCGCCAATTTTTGCCCTGGAGGAACCCATCATGAGCCGCATGGCTATCCGGTTACGCACCGCCAGCTTCGCGATGCTGCTGGGCCTCGGCGCCAGCAATGCTTTCGCCCAGTCGCCTGCTGAATTCATCGAGCAGGCCTCGGCCAAAGGCATGGCCGATATCGAAACCAGTCGCATGGCCCACGCCAAGACCTCATCCAAGGAAATCAAGGACTACACCATCGAGGTGATCAACGAGCGCACCCTGGCCAACCAGCACTTGGCGGCCATCGCCAAGAAGCTCGACCTGCCTGTGGCCCCGCGCGAAAAGATCGTCGACAAGGCCGAAACGCTGATGCCTGAACTCAAGGACGGCGACTCCTTTGACGCGGCCTACACCGCGCAACAGGTCAAGGAAAACGAAGACGCCATCGCGCTGTTCAAGCAGGAAGGCGCGGCGTCGGACGTTCCGGAAATAAAGGCCCTGGTGGATGAGACCCTGCCCAAGCTGGAGGAGCGCCTGCAGAAGGCGCGTGCCTTGGCATCGACCTACGGTAAAGGTCATCAAGGCGACGGTTGATTCCTACGTGCAAATACAAAACGGCGGTTGGAGCCTCTCCAACCGCCGTTTTTTTACGCCTGGTTCAGGTCGGTCTTGGCGGGCGTCGCGTCGTTGCCGTTAACACTCAACGTGTCGGTCTTGCCAATTTCACGGTATTCCTCACGCAGTTTTTCCAGGGTCTTGCGGTCCAGGCCGTCGAGGCTCAGCACTGCGTTCTGGGCATCCTTGGTGACGCGCAGCAGCTCGTCGATCTTGATGTGCAGAATGTCGTTATCGCGGTTCTGTGTGTTCTGGATCAGGAACACCATGAGGAAGGTGATGATGGTGGTCGAGGTGTTGATGATCAGCTGCCAGGTGTCGTTGTATTGAAAATACGGCCCGCTCAGGCTCCACGCCAGAATCAACCCCACCGCCGTGTAGAACGTCCGGGGGCTGCCCGCCCAGCGCGACAGCTTTTGTGAGACTGCGGAGAATTTCATGACCGGTTTCCTCAAAAGTGGGTGATGAAAATACTGACCGCAGTCCTGTGCTGAAATTTCTTTTTACAAATAGCCGGCTCACGAACGCTGTAGTTTTTTCTCCAGGTTTTTCGGAGCGGGCCTACGGCGCCTCGATCGTGGCCGGCGCAACACTGGGCTTTTGGCTGGATATCCTCCGTGACTGCTACCGCCACCTGCGATCTGACCACGCTCTACCACCAGACCGAAGATCAGTTCTTTTCCACGACTTGCCCACTGCAGCGTCGTTATTGTGCTCGCGTCATTAGCTATTTCACCGATGAGTACGCGGCCCCTTGGAACTTGTTACTGGTGCGTGTGGGTAGAGCCTGTCGTGATGATGCAAGGGTTGCGACGTTGGACCAGATTCGCCGTACCTTGCTGCCGGTCCAGGTAGTGGTTCATGAGGAAAATGCCGAGCAGTGGGGCGCGCTGCTGATTGGGGCCGGTTTCCAGGCTGCCGAAAAGACCACTGCGATGGTTTTGGAACTGTCGCGCTTTGTTCCGTGCGTGAGCGAGTGCTGTTCGCAGATAAGCCTGACTCGAAACTTGGATGACTGGGCAGCCCCCCTGGGCAGTGCGTTCTCGATACTCCCGGAGGGGGTCAAGCACTATCAGGCCCGGCACCAGCGAGCCTTGGACGCCGGTCAATCGCTTTACCATTTCACCTTGTCCATGGCGGGACAGGTGATGTCTTGCCTGACGTTGTCGATAAGCGATGCGGGCGCCAGGCTCAATGATGTGGGAACGATGGCCGGATACCGTGGAAAAGGCTATGGCACTCGATTGATTCAAGCGGCGCTGCTTCACGCCTCCAGGCTGGGCGCCCAACGCTGCTTTCTGGAGGCGTCAGAGAAGGGCTGCTCGCTCTACCGCACGTTGGGTTTTGAGCCTTTGTTCGATTACCAGTCGTTTACTCGTGGTCCGATCGCAGGTGCATGATCAGAAGGGCAGTTTTACTTGGCCGCGATCTTCGTGCGTTAACAGATACTGCTTGGCCTCAAGCCCTCCGGCAAATCCGGTCAAGGTACCCGAGGCCCCTATGACCCGATGGCAAGGTGCAATGATCGAGATTGGATTGCGCCCATTGGCGGCGCCGACTGCACGCACGGCTTTGGGGTTGCCGATCTGCCGGGCGATCTGGCTGTAGCTGCGGGTTTCGCCAAACGGGATGGTTAGCAGGGCTTGCCAGACTTGCTTCTGAAAATCGGTACCGGCGAAGTCCAGTTCCAGCTCGAACCGGTTGCGTGTGCCAGCGAAGTATTCATTCAATTGGCGCTGCGCTTCCAGCAGTACCGGGCTGTCGTTGGCTTCGTGCAGTGGGCCCAGGCGTACGCGGTTGGCGCGTTCTGTTTCCCACAGGATGGCGCAAAGTTTGCCATCGCGCGCCACTAGCGTGAGTTGGCCGACGGGGGAGGGCATGAGCGTGTATTCGCAGGACATGGGTGGCTCCTCAAAAGGCAGGTGCAAAAGGTAATGTCGCCACTGTAGTTGCATTCTCTCGGTCGGAAACTACGTTTCTTGCGATCAAATTCCCTTTGGACTTAGAAATTCCAGTGAATCCAACTGGCGAGAGGCGGGTACCAATAAAGCCACGAAATATAATAAAGACCCATCGGCAGTGACGCCGTCCCTATCATGCCAAACGAGACCATATTGAGCGCTGTGGTAAGCGAAGCCAACCAACACACGCGGCGGCTTGCGTGATGCCACGCAAACCAGGCGCCATACGCCGATGCCGCAATGGATCCCGGTGCCAGCAAAAGTCCCAGCGGGTACGGCAGCCTCACCAATGCGACCAGAAACGGTAAAACCAGTACCCAACCCACCACCTGGCGCAGTATGGGTTTTGGCGTGTGTTGTCCAGGTTCGAGCATTGCTATAGTCCCGTTCTGTGGGCTGATGAGCCGGCATTATCGGGGTACCGGCTGTTTGCCGCTGTAGGACTTTGCTGACGAGGTGTTACCGATCCTGTTGCAATACCTTGAGCGCCGCCGACGCCAGAAAACCCGAGCGGCTTTTTTCTTCAGGGTGGTGCAGCACGTATTCATCGATGCGGTTCAACAGATAGCCCGGCAGGGTGATGTTGAGTTTCTGCGCCTTGCCCAGGTACTTGGTGACATCGATGTCGACGACCGCCCAGGTGCAGCCGGCATAGTGCGGGTTGGCGGCATGCACGGTGACTTTTTGCGCGCCTGGAATCGGCGCGCCGTCTTCCGCAAGGATCTCGAAGTGCCCTTCGATCGCTTCACGGGCCATGGCCATGGCGTCGTCAAGATCGTCGCCAGCCGAGTAGCAGCCCGGTATATCCGGGACTTCCACGCCCCAGGCGTGGTCTGCGTCGCCGGTTGAAATTGCGATGGGATACAGCATAAGCGTTGTCCTCCAGGGACGATTAACTCAACAGAGCCTGTTTCAAAATGCTCTTGGCGGTCTTGTCCAACAGGTCCTTTTTGGGATGGGGAACCGTGACCAGCCCCGGTTTGGTCGGGTGCTTGAAATGATGGTGACTGCCGCGGGTGCGTACCAGGTACCAGCCGTCTGCAACGATGTGACCTATCTAATATCGACTATCCACAACACCTCCTTGTGGTGTGTGGTGGTGGAGACTATAACCACTGAAAATAAAATATCAACACTCTACCTACCAGCGGTCGATGCCTGATGTTTCGGTGAGCGCTGAATGAAGTGTATGAGCCAAAGGAAAGGGCGTCGGGGAGAGGTGTTGCGAGGTTTTGCGCCAGGAGCGAATGCTTTGCCTATTGTCAAAATTTGCAGCGGGAATGGGGCGCGCGCGAGTGGTTTTGAAGCTTGCGACATTGCCTACGCAACCATCAGAATCGCCCGAGTTGTGCGCTTTGAGCGACCTCTTTAAGGTTCGCCAGCCGCTGCCCATCAGCGGTCGGGTTTAGTAGCCCGATGAAAAAATAATCTGGCGTACGGCTGTCCTTACTGTCAGGCACTTTCATGCCTGTGCTTATTGGTAGCTGTGCGCAGGGCGCTCTCGGGCGCGCCGGTTTTCGGATTGTTTTTCCCGGTCTACTAACCTGCGTACAGCTGCCACCCTTACCCCTTGGGTGGTGGTCCCTAACGAGGATCAACAGATGTGTACTGATTCATGTAATCCATCCGTAAAACTGTTCAGCGTCCGTCCCGAGGTCAACACCGAATCGTTGCTCGCCAATGCCTACGAAACCATCGCGGGTGCTGGCGCGATGACCAACGAGTTCGCCGAAAGCCTGCCTTCCCAACATCGCTATCTGGCTCTGGCTATTCAACAGATGATTGAGCTGGGTCTGATGCTGGTCGAAGCGGCGCAGGACCGCGTGGACCGAGCCGCCTAAGTCACGCGAACACCGCAACAGGCTTGCCTTCCCAGGCCGCCCATACCGAGGGGGAGGGGAGCCGATACGCACGGATATTAAAAGGGCGCCGCCAGCGAAAACGGAATGCGCAACGCACCGATAGCCCCGTCACGCACACCGCACATTTCGTCATGCACGCACTGCTGCACCAACACACAGGGAAACGCTGGAACGCGCTGCAACAGGTCGCGTAGATGAGTGCTGGAGCGCAGACGCAGGGTCTTGCCGTTATCATCCAGCAGAGTCTTTTCGCCGTGCTCAAACTTCACCCGCGCAATATAGAAACCGCCCTCCAGCGACAGCAGTTGCAACTCTTGTATTTCGCCTTTTTCAGCCAGTTCGCTCAACGTCTGCAAATTCATGTTTCACCCTCGCTTCGCACGTTATTGGCGACGAAAGAACAACGTGACCTGACCCCATTCCACGCCGAACTTGGACATGCTCGAACGGTTGATCATCGTGTCCTCGTCCATCAGGTACATCCAGTCGTCGAAGCTCACCTCGTACACCGAGCCATCCACCGGCAGGTTCAGACGATAGCGCCAACGCAGCGCATTCCCGGCCACCTCGCCGCGGGCTTCGCCGACCACATCACCCGCCCGTCCGCGCCAGCGCCCCGGGCCATCGGGGGTGAGCGTCCACACACGTTGCTGGCGCGTGCCGTCGCTGTACAGGAAGCGTTCGTCGAGAATCAGCGCGTTACCTTCGCGTCGGCTGGCAATCTCCACCTCGAAGCGCTTGGCCACTTCTCCCGAGCGCTTCTCGAAGATGCCCCAGGCCTTGACGGGTTTGCTGAAGAAGCGCTCCAGGTCCAATGTCGGTCGCTGGTCGGCATAGTGTTCCACCCCAACGCCTGTGCAATTGCACAGGCTGAGTAGCAGCAACAGTGAAACCAGAAGACGTGGCATGGCCGGGCTCCTCGATCACACGCGACGGGGTGCCGGTGCTCAAGGCTTGATGGTTGTACAAAAATATAATTTTGTATAGGTTTCGCTCCGAAAAACCGGGCAAATGGTCTGAACCCAAATTTCGCCCATAAAAAAACCGACCATCAGGTCGGTTTTTTTGTGCATCCCCGTCAAGAAAATCAAGACGCGAAAGCGAAATGGAGTGGAGCGGGTAGAGGGAATCGAACCCTCAACTAAAGCTTGGGAAGCTTTCGTTTTGCCACTAAACTATACCCGCTCAGAGCGGCTGACTTTGTACCAGATGTTCGCCAGGATTTGAAGTTTTTCTTTGAAAATGTGCAGGTTGCGGCGAAGGCGCTCGCGCCGTTGCTCCCTCGCCACATCCCCTTTCACATCGCAAACGCATGCTGCGTCTGGCCTTGGCTGTAGCGCAATCGGCTGACCTGCCGCTCTGACTTCAAGAAGCCCACCACCGCGTCCCGACTGTCCCGACACGCCGCCTTGTGCTCCATATCCAGAAAATGCCCCGTCGCCGCTATGGTGCTGAAGCTGCTGTTGGCCACATGCTGGCCAAACAACTTGGCGTCCTGAGCGCTGGTGTATTCGTCCCATTCGCCGTTAAGGAACAGCACCGGAATGTCGATGGCCTTGGCCGCCTTCAGATAGCACAGCCGATCGCTGTTGAGCACTTGGCTGATATGGAAGTGCATCTGCCCGTATTCGTGCTCGGCCAGGCTGCTCACATGCTTGTAATTGAAGCGCTTGAACAGCGAAGGCAGGTGCTTGCCGATGGTGCTGTTGACCAAGTGGCCGACGCGGTCGCGGTCGAGGTTGCCGAGGTAATCGACGCCCCGCTCCAAGTAGTCGCGCATGGGCGCATTGATCACTGGCGAGAACGAGCTGATCACGGCCTTCTCCACACGTCGCGGGCGCTGGGCGAGTGCGATCAGGGTGGCGGCGCCGCCCCAGGAGAACGACAGCACGTGTTCGGCGGCGAAGTGGTCGATCAGCTCCAGGAGGACCTGGCCTTCGACTTCTTTCGTCAGCATGTGCTCGTGACGGTTGTGGATTTTGGAGCGACCGGCGTAGGGCTGGTCATACAAAACCACATTGAACTGCGGGTGCAGGCTTTTCACGGTTTGGGCGAAGGAGGCCGTGGTGGCCATCGAGCCGTTGACCAGGATGATGGTCTTGGCCGCTGCGTCCGCGCGATAGAACTCCGTGTAAACCCGATACTGACCCTGTATATCCAACACAGCGATTTCTGGCCTCATGTCGTAAGACTCCTGGCAAGCGGGTAGGGCGCGCAGAACACTCTGCACGAGCTTTGTGACAGGTAGGCATACGCCTGGAAGATGAGGGCCCATGTCGGTCCGATGAGGGCTGGCCGACGGGTGTTGTTATGGCGGGCTGTTTGCCTGGAAGGCCCGTGGATCAAGCGCGGGCGAGGGCAAGGTGTTTCTTGGAGGTTATAGGTGACTCGCCAGTCATGTCATGGCGGCTGATTGGGAGTCAAGCACAGGCTCGGGATGTCGCAAGTCGCACAAATGGTTTTTTTGCCATCGGCGGCCGAACGGTCGTCAGATCCGTCGGATTTCCTCAAGGCTCAACGCTCGATATTCACCCGGCGCAAGCGCACTGTCCAACTCAAGCGGCCCCATGCGCTCGCGATGCAGGCCGATCACTTTGTTGTTGAAGTGTCCGAACATGCGCTTTACCTGGTGATAGCGACCTTCGATGATGCTCAAGCGCGCGGTCGTCGGCCCCAGCAATGCCAGTTCGGCGGGTTGGGTGGTGAGGTCTTCAAACGCAAAGTACAGGCCGGCGGCAAACGTCGGCGCGTATTCGGGGCCGATAGTGTCCTCAGTGTGCACCCGGTAAACCTTGGGCAGTTTCGTCGTCGGTTGCGTGAGGCGCCGCGACCACTGGCCGTCGTTGGTGATCAGCATCAGGCCGGTGGTGTTGAAGTCCAGACGGCCGGCGATATGCAGCTCGTCTTTATCCGGCTCATCCAGCAAGTCCAACACGGTCGGGTGCTGCGGATCCGACGTCGCACTCACGCAACCCTGCGGCTTATGCAGCATGAAGTAACGCGCCGGTTTGCCCGCCTGAATGACCTCATCGTCCACGCACACACAACTGAAATCACGAACGTCATGGTGCGGGTCGCTGACCGCCACGTCATCGACGCTCACCCGCCGTTCAACCAACAGGAGGCGCACTTGCCGACGATTGAACCGGGGCAAGTTGCTCAGGAAGCGATCAATCCGCATTGCGGCCACGCAGCTGTTCGTCCACCTGGGCGCAGCGCGGGCACAGGCAGGCGCTGTTGCGCAACTCATCGGGCAGCGCCTGGAGCACCGCCGGGTCGATAGTGACGCTGTAGCACCAGCAGGCCTGGTCGGCGGTGCGCGGGTCGGCCAGGGTGCAGTCGTTACGGGCACCGCAGGCGGGGCAAAGGCTTGGCGTGGTCATGGGGCGGGCGGCATCGGGCAAGGTTCACTCGGACCTGCACGATACAGCGCCAACCCATGACAGGCTACTTACAGCTGGAACTTGCTGACCAGCACGTTGAACGAGGTGGCCAGGCGCGACAGGTCCTGGCTGGAGGCGTTGGTCTGGTGGGCGCCGGCGGCAGTCTGGGTGGACAGGTCCTGAATGTTCAGTAGGTTACGGTCCACTTCACGGGCGACCTGGGCCTGTTCCTCGGAGGCGGACGCGATCACCAGGTTACGCTCATTGATCTTCGCCACGCTGGCGGTGATGCGCTGCAACGCCTCGCCGGCATTTTGCGCCAGGCTCTGGGTATTGTTGGCCCAGCTCAGGCTTTTGTTCATCGCCGCCACGGCGCCATCTGCACCGACCTGGACGGCACCGATCATTTTCTCGATGTCGACCGTAGACACCTGGGTGCGATGGGCCAATGCCCGCACTTCGTCGGCGACCACCGCAAAACCACGACCTTGCTCACCGGCGCGGGCCGCTTCAATCGCCGCGTTGAGCGCCAGCAGGTTGGTCTGGTCGGCGATGGCGCGGATCACATCGATGACGTTGCCGATCTCGCGTACCTGGTTGGCGAGGCTCTCGACCGATTGCGTCGATTCATTGATCTCCACCACCATCGAACGCATGCCGGACACGGCCTGTGCCACTTGCTCGCGGCCGTCCTCGGCTTCGGTGGTGGCCTGACGCGAGGCTTCGGAAGTAGACACCGCGTTGCTCGCCACTTCGTCGACCGCCGCAGTCATCTGGTTCACCGCGGTCGCTGCTTGCTGAATTTCATCATTCTGGCGGGTCAGGCCACGGCTGCTCTCGTCGGTGACCGCGCTGAGTTCTTCGGCGGCCGATGCCAACTGGTCGGAGGCATTGGCGATTTCCATCAGGGTGCTTTTCAATCCGCTCTGCATGTCGGACAGCGCCATCAGCAGTTGCCCGGCTTCGTCGGTGCGCTCGGTGATGATCGCTTGGGTGAGATCGCCCTTGGCAATGCGCTGTGCGCTCTGCACCGCCTGAGCGATAGGGCGGGTGATCAGCCGCGTAATCAGCACACCAATGATGATCGCGATAATGAACGCCAGCACGATACCGCTGATCATCCAGGTCAATGCGCTGTTGCGCAGTTCATCGGCGGCGATGGCCCCTTCCTTGATCTGCCGGTTGTTGGACTCGATCATCACGCGGATCAGCTCGCGCGCCTGGCGGAACAGTTCATTGTTGGTGGTATTGAGCTGTGTGCGTGCCTGTTCGAGCTGACCGCTTTCCAGCATTGACATGATGCGATCCGAGCTGCTGATGTAGGCCGGCCAGATCTGGTCGAGCGTGTCGCCCGCTGCCCGTTCGTCAGCTTCCAGTGGGGTGGCGCGATAGGTGGCAAAGGCCGCCTGGCTGCGTTTGAGTTCGTTGGCGATGTCCTGGCGTACGCGGTCGCGGTCCTGCTGGGGCACATCGCCCTTGCTGGCATCCATCAGTCGGTACAAACCACGGTTATGGGCGACCAGGCCGTTGAGGGTCGCGGCGGTATTGCTGACCGACAGTAAATTGTTCGAAAACGTCTTTTCCAGGGCGTTGGCGAGGCGCACGACGCCCTTGATACCCAAAAGACCGACCCCGAGGGTAACCAGGGCGCACAGCAGAAATGAAAGCAGCAGTTTGGTTGAGATTTTCATGAATCGAATCCGGCGAGGTTAGCGAAGGGCTTACGCTAGAGCCTCCCTGATCTTGCGTAGTGTCATAGTGACATCATCTCAATCCGAATAGTTTCGAGCCAGAAAAATTTACTTAATCGTTAAAGCAGCAGGTCAGTTGGGCGCTTATGCTGCGTACGCTTCATGCGGGGACATCAACGTTCTGCATTGATGTATCAAGTTGTTACCAGAACGCACCAGATTCGCTTTTTGATGTCAGATATTTCGTCATTCAGTGAAAGCTGAATGCCGCCCTCCCGCGTCGCTGGAGGTGCTCTTCCGCGGTCCAGGAGGCCGCCATGTATCGACGACTGCTGCTCAGCGCTTTACTCGGTCTAACCCTTTCGGCCTGTGTGCCCTATTACGATGGAGGTCGCAGTTACTACCGTTCCGAGGTCTACACGTCGCCGGCACCGGCCTATTACTACGGCGGTGGCTCAGCGTATCAATACCGCCGGGACTATTACCCGTCGCCGCGCTATTACGCACCCGCGCCACGTTACTATTCGGCGCCGCGTTATTACCAGCCGGCACCACGCTACTATCCGTCGGGACCCAGAGCCGGTTATCGGCCTTATCCGAACCAGGGCTGGGGGGATCGCTGGGGCAACGGCGGGCATGGACGCGGCGGGGATCGCGGGGATCGCGGTGATCATGGACATGGCCGGGGCGGCCATCGTTGACAGGTCTTGAATGCAAAGCGGCGCATGAAGCGCCGCTTTTTTATGCGTGCGCCAGGCATGGCGCGTTGCGCGTAAGCGCAACCAGCTTGGCTGTGGTGGCCACGCTGGTGACTTGGAGGTGAAAGTCCTCTACACACCCGGCAAGGGGAAGTGTTAGCCAGAGGCAAGGGTGTCGCGGGTGACTGCGAATCTGAAGGAAGCCCGAGGCAAAATGCTGGCCTGACGAACAGGAAGCGGATAGAGGCGGCGTAGCGGGGTAAGACGGCGCAAATCGTTAAAGCCCAATACTTGCACGGAACGCTACGACGTAGATCCGACAGGCATAAGCAGGAAGGTCGCGCGAATTACCCTGGGAGATCTGTAGGTTTGCCACTGTGCTACCGGGCGTCGAGAGGCGACGGGATGAACCTGCAGAAGTCAGCCGAGGCCGTAGTAAGTGACGAATAACCACGTCATCAAGGGCTGAACAGGTTATGCCGCCGGTAGGCGTCAGAGTCTCGTTGAATACCGAAATGCAGAAATTTCTCCCAGAGAAAACTGTTACTCCGAGTTCCGGACAGTATCCGAGGATGACGGCTGACAGCGCAGAGGTATCGGCGGCGTCTGTGGCGCGGACGAAAGCGGAGCCGGACACGCTGATGGCGCGGGTGCTCGCACCCGTCAACCTCAAGCGTGCGTATCACCGTGTGGTCAGCAACAAGGGCGCGCCGGGTGCCGATGGCATGACGGTCGAGCAATTGGCGGACTACACGAATCAGTATTGGCCGATCCTCAAGGCTCGGTTGCTGGCCGGTGAGTATCACCCGCAAGGTGTACGCGCCGTTGAAATCCCCAAGCCCAAGGGAGGAACGCGACAGCTGGGCATTCCCAGTGTAGTGGACCGCCTGATCCAGCAGGCTTTGCTGCAACAGCTCACACCGATCTTCGACCCTCTGTTCTCGGATTACAGCTACGGCTTTCGTCCGGGCAGAAGCGCTCACCAAGCTATCGAAACAGCTCGCGCCCATGTGGCGGCGGGGAACCGCTGGTGCGTGGAGCTTGATCTTGAGAAGTTCTTTGATCGAGTCAACCACGATGTATTGATGGCCTGCATCGAACGTCAAGTCGAAGACAAGCGAGTGCTCAGGCTGATCCGTCGCTACCTCGAGGCTGGAGTCATGTCGGGTGGGATCGCCAGCCGACGGCAGGAGGGACGCCGCAAGGCGGTCCGCTCTCGCCGTTGTTGTCGAATATCCTGCTCAACGAACTCGACCGTGAACTGGAACGACGGGGCCACCGCTTTGTACGCTATGCCGACGACGCGAACATTTATGTGCGTAGTCGTCGCGCAGGCGAGCGTGTGCTGGCCGGGGTTGAACGCTTCCTGAATCAACACCTGAAATTGACGTTGAATCAGGAAAAGAGCCGTGTGGCACGGCCCTGGGCCTGTGACTACTTGGGTTATGGGATGAGCTGGCACCAACAGCCGAGACTAAGAGTGGCGACGATGAGCCTGGATCGCCTACGCGATCGGCTCAGAGCACTGCTGCGTAAAGCCCGGGGCCACAAGATGGCTAACGTCATTGAGCGGATCAACCCGGTGCTGCGTGGTTGGGCGGGTTACTTCAAGCTCAGCCAGAGCAGGAAACCACTCGAAGAATTGGACGGTTGGGTAAGACGTAAGCTTCGATGTGTCGTCTGGCGTCAATGGAAGCGGCCCTCTACGAGGGCGCGCAACCTGATGCGCCTGGGGATCCATGAAGGACGTGCTTGCACATCAGCGTTCAATGGCAGAGGTCCTTGGTGGAACTCGGGAGCGTCACATATGAATCAGGCGCTGCCGAAGAAACTGTGGAACCAGCTCGGACTGGTCTCGATACTCGATACGATCAACGGCTTATCCGCATGACCTGAACCGCCGTATACGGAACCGTACGTACGGTGGTGTGAGAGGACGGCGGATGTAAATCCGCCTCCTACTCGATGCCAAGGTTTCAGTAGTCGGACAGATCCGCCAGCGGGTGCCGGCCCTCCCAGGCTTTGTTGAAGTGCGCCTGCACCACCGCATCCGGGAGCGTATGCACATCCGGCCAATGCCAACGGGGCGTCTGGTCCTTGTCGATCAACCGCGCACGCACCCCTTCGCTGAACTCCGGGTGACGGCAGCAATTGAGGCTCAGGGTGTATTCCATCTGGAATACCTGGGCCAGCGACAAATGACGGGCGCGCTGGATCTGTTCCCACACCAGGTGCGCGGTCAGCGGGCAGCCTTCGCTGAGTGTCTTGCCGGCGCGGCTGAACAGCGGGTCGGCGTGATCGCGCAATTGGCTCAAGGCGCGCCAGGCGGAGCGCACGTCACCCACGTCCAGCCACTCGTCGATCTGTGCCCGGCGCGGCAGCCATTGGGCCTCGGGTAGTTGATCGACAGCTTCCTGGGCCAGGGCCTTGAACAGGCTGTTGAGCTGCATCGCGGTCTGTTCCTGCCAGTTCAATTGCAGCAAGCCTTCGATCAGTTCGTCTTGTTGGTCGTCGCGCAGGAAGCGGTCGGCCAGGCCCAGGTCCAGGGCGTCACGGCCGTTGACATGGGCTCCGGTGAGGCCCAGGAACAAGCCGAGTTTGCCCGGCAGGCGTGAGAGGAACCAACTGGCACCCACGTCCGGGTAGAGGCCGATGCTGATCTCGGGCATGGCCAAGCGGCTGCTCGGCGTGACGATCCGCACCGCTGCGCTTTGCAGCAGGCCCATGCCGCCGCCCAATACGTAACCGTGGCCCCAGCAGATCAGCGGTTTGGAGAAGGTATGCAGGCGATAATCGAGACGGTATTCCGCCGCGAAGAACTGCGCGGCCAGGGCGGGCACCTCGCCGGGTTGTTCGCGGCAGGCCAGGGCCAGGCTGCGCACTTCGCCACCAGCGCAAAAGGCCTTGGGGCCGTTGCCGCGCAATAGCACGCAGACGATGTTCGGGTCTTTGGCCCAGGCATCCAGACGGTCGCCCAGCGCCAGGATCATCGGCAGGGACAGGGCATTGAGGGACTTTTCAGCGTCGAGGCTGGCGATGCCGATGCGGGCACCGTCGCTGCCGGTCAGCTCTTCGAAGTGCAGGTTCATCGTGACCTCAATCGGGAAGGTGAAGGATGAGTATGATCGCTCGGCAGGAAAGTGCCGGTGGTGTGTCAGATCAATTGACAACCGGGGCCGGCTTTCCTAGGGTTCGCCTCATTATTTTTTACAAGACAACTCGATCATGACCGAAGGCGACCGTATCAAACTCGAACCCAGCTGGAAACACGCCCTGCGCGATGAGTTCGACAAGCCCTACATGAGTGAGCTGCGCGAATTCCTGCGCCAGGAACATGCCGCCGGCAAAGAGATCTATCCGCCGGGCCCGCTGATCTTCAACGCGCTCAATTCCACCCCGCTGGACAAGGTCAAGGTGGTGATCCTCGGCCAGGACCCTTACCACGGTCCCGGCCAGGCCCATGGCCTGTGTTTCTCGGTACAACCGGGTGTGCCGGCGCCGCCGTCGCTGGTCAATATCTATAAAGAACTCAAGCGCGACCTGAATATCGACATTCCCAACCACGGCTACCTGCAAAGCTGGGCCGACCAGGGCGTGTTGATGCTCAACACCACCATGACCGTGGAACGCGCCAACGCCAATGCCCATGCGGGCAAGGGCTGGCAGTTCTTTACCGATCGGATTATCGAAGTGGTCAGCGCGCATCAGCCGCACCTGGTGTTCCTGCTCTGGGGTGCCCATGCGCAGAGCAAGCAGAAGCTGATCGATGCCACCAAGCACCTGGTACTGACGTCGGTGCACCCGTCGCCATTGTCGGCGTATCGCGGGTTTTTGGGCTGCGGGCATTTCAGCCGCACCAACAAGTTTCTTGAGCAGAATGGCGAGACGCCGATTGAGTGGCGGTTGCCGCCGCTCTAGGCCAAGCACATTCAAATGTGGGAAGGGCGGCTTGCCCCCGATAGCGATGAATCAGGCACGGATGCTTTAACTGAGCTACTGCTATCGGGGCGCAGGCATCTACACAACTCCCGGTGAGCGAAAAATCTACGGTGAATGGGCTGTTGTGGTGAGCGGGCGGATTTTCAGCTTTTAAAAATGGTGTAGAGGCTCATGCTGCGATAGCCATTGGTATCTACAGAACTTGAGCGCCCCCTGCTACGCATCATTCTATTAAAGTTGTGTAGATACCTATGGCCATCGGGGGCAAGCCCTCCCACATTTGAACTGCCTTGAAGGTTTAGATTTTTTCCGGCTGACGGTTCCAATGCCTGAACAACGGCTCCGCCAGAAACAACACAAACAACAACCTCATCACCTGCATCGCCGTCACCAATGGCACCGACAGTTGCAGGGTCTCGGCCGTAAGGCTCATCTCGGCAATGCCACCGGGCATCATGCCCAAGGTCAACGAGCGCAGGTCCAGGTGGGTGAGGGCGCTCAAGCCCACCGCCGCCAGCGTCGCCAGCGCCATGGTCAAGGCCGTGCCGATCAAGGTACGCCCCAGAAACGACGGCGCACTGCGAAAGAACTGACGATTGAAGTGGCAACCCAGGCCGCTGCCGATCAGCCATTGGCCGATCTGGCTGCCGCCGTCGGGCAGGCCGATGTGCAGGTCCCACACGACACTGGCGGTGGCGCTGACCAACAACGGTCCGAACAACCACGGGTTTGGCTGACGCAAACGCTGCCAGCCCCACGCCACCAGCGCGCCGACGGGAAACAGCAAGGCCAGCCACGCCCAGCTCACCGGCGCGGGATGAAACTGCGGCGCACCGCCCCCCAGCAAATACTTGAAGATCGCCGGCACACACAGCACCACCACCAGCACCCGCAAACTCTGGCCCGCCGCGACACGGCTGAGCACCGCGCCATTGCGGGCGCCGAGGTTGACCATCTCGCCGGAGCCGCCCGGCATGCTGGAGAAAAACGCGGTGGCGCGGTCTTCACCGCTGCGGCGCATCAGCCACACGCCGACCACGCTCGACAGGCTGGTGACCAGCGCGCCGAAGAAGATCAGGCCGAAGTGGCTCATCACCTGCTCGATCACCAACGGCGTGAAATGCAGGCCGATGCCGATGCCCACTACCCATTGGCCGCATTTGCGCCCGCCGGGGATCTCGGCCAACTGCCACGGCGTGAGGCAACGCACCAGGATGATCGCCAGCAGCGAGCCGACCATATACGGCAACGGCCAGCCGACGAGGCTGGCCAGGTAACCGCCGGCCAAGCCGACCAGCGGTGTTGCCCACCAATGTTTAAAGGTGACCTCAGACATCGGCCAAGGCACGACGCTGGAGCGCACGTTTACGCCAGATACGCAGCAGCGGTACAAGCAGCATGATCGCGGTCAGCACCCAGACGCCAAAGGTGATCGGGCTCGACCACAGAATTTCCAGTGCCCCGTTGGAAATCGACAGCGCCCGGCGCAGGTTCTGTTCCATCAGGCCGCCGAGGATAAAGCCCAGCAGGACCGGCGACAGTGGGAAGTCCAGCTTGCGCAGGATGTAGCCGAAGATACCGATGCCGACCATCAGGAACAGGTCGAAGGTGGTGGCGTGCACTGCGTACACACCGATCGCCGTGATGATGGCGATCACCGGCACCAGCGCCCAGTTTGGTACGGCGAGGATGCGTGTGAAGATGCGGATCATCGGAATGTTGAGGATCACCAGCATGATGTTGGCGATAAACAACGACGCGATCAGGCCCCAGACGATGTCCGGTTGCTGTTGGAACAGCAGCGGGCCGGGGGTGATGTTGTACAGCGACAGCGCGCCGATCATCACCGCCGTGGTACCCGAACCTGGAACACCCAGGGTCAGCATCGGCACCAGGGCGCCACAGGCCGAAGCACCGATGGCGGTTTCCGGTGCCGCCAGGCCACGCATATCGCCCTGGCCGAATTTGCCGCTGGCACCGGCCAGGCGTTTCTCGGTCATATAGGCAACGGCTGAAGCCAGCGTCGCGCCGGCACCCGGCAGTACGCCCATGATGAAGCCCAACACGCCGCAACGGATGTTAACCACGAATACCGAAGAAGCTTCCTTCAGGTTGAACATCATGCGTCCGGTGGCTTTTACCGCTTCCTGGCCACGGTGGGTTTTTTCCAACAGCAACAGAATCTCGCTGATGGAGAACAGGCCCAATACCAGCACGACAAACTGGATACCGTCGGTGAGGTGGATGTTGTCGCCGGTAAAACGGTACACACCGCTGTTGGCGTCGATGCCGACCGCCGAGAGGAACAGGCCGATCAGCGCTGCTACGAAGGTCTTCAGCGGCTTGTCACCGGCCATGCCACCGAGGCAGACAATCGCGAACACCATGAGTACGAAATATTCCGCCGGACCAAAGGCAATCGCCCATTTGGCCAGCAACGGAGCAAACAGCACCATGCCGCAGGTGGCGATAAACGCGCCGATGAACGAACTCCACGCCGATAACGACAACGCCACGCCGGCCAGGCCTTTACGGGCCATCGGGTAACCGTCGAGGGTGGTCATCACGGTGGACGCTTCGCCTGGGATGTTCAGCAGGATCGAGCTGATACGACCGCCGTATTCACAGCCCAGGTACACGGCCGCCAGCAGGATCAGCGCCGACTCCGGCGGCAGGCCCAGGGCGAACGCGATGGGGATCAACAGCGCCACGCCGTTGATCGGGCCCAGCCCCGGCAACAGGCCGACCACGGTGCCGATCAGGGTGCCGCACAACGCGGTGATCAGGTTGTAAGGGGACAGCGCAACGCCGAAGCCCTGGCCCAAATAGCCGAAAGTATCCATATCAGTTCTCCAGAACGTCTAGCAGGCCGAGGGGCAGCGGAACATCCATGACCTTATCGAACAGCAGATAAAGACCGATGGCCATCAGGCTGATGATCACTACGCTGGGCACCCAGCGACCGCCATACAGGCGCGCCATGGGAATACCGATCAACATGCTGCTGAGGATGAAGCCGAGCGGTTCGAAGCAGGCGGCAAACACGATCAACAGGCCAACGCAGATGCCGATCTTGACCAGGGTGTCGCGGTCCAGCGCCGGTTCCTCTTCGGTGTGCCTGGTCGGTTGCGGGCGAATCAGCATGTAGATCAACGCCAGGCTCATCAGCCCGAGCATCAACAGCGGGTAGGCACGAGGCCCTACCGGCTCGTAGGAAAACGCCGCCTGATACGGCCAGGCCATCAGTGCCAGGCCGGCACAGGCCAGCAACAGCACAGCGGCAAAAATGCGTTGTAAGAGCATGTCGAACTCCTGGGCCACGCCTCTTGTGGAAGAGGACGTGGCCGCGCAAGAAAGGAGGGGCGTTTACTGGATCAGGCCGAACTCTTTGGCCAGCACTTTGTAGTCAGCCACCTGTTTCTTCACGTAGGTGTCCAGTTCCGGGCCGGTCATGGCGAACGGGAACAGCTCGCGCTGGTCACGCAGCTTGGCGAACTCGTCGGAGGCCAGCAGTTTGTCGAAGGCGTCCTTCCACCAGGCGTAGTCGGCATCGCTGACTTTTGGTCCCAGGTAGAAACCGCGCACCACCGGCCATACGATGTCGTAGCCTTGCTCTTTGGCGGTCGGGATGTCCTTCATTTCCGGCTCGTCCAGGCGCTTCTCGGAGAACACTGCCAGCAGGCGCATGTCACCGCTGAGAATGTGCGGCATGGAGTCGGAGATGTCGGTACTGCCGACCTGGATGTGACCACCGAGCAGGGCCGTGGCGATTTCGCCGCCGCCTTCAAGGGCCACGTAACGCAACTCGCGCGGGTTGATCCCGGCGGCCTTGGCGATCAGCGCGGTTTGCATCCAGTCCTGGCTGCCGACAGTGCCGCCGGAACCAATCACCACGCTGCCTGGATCTTTCTTCAAGGCTTTTACGAGATCGTCGAGGGTCTTGTAGGGCGAATCGCTTTTCACCGCGATGGCGCCGTAGCTGGTGCCGACCGCCGCCAACCAGCGCACGGCGCTTTCGTCGAAACGTCCGAATTTGCCCTGGGCCAGGTTCAACAGCGAACCGCTGGACCACGCCACCAGGGTGCCGCCATCCGCAGGGCGCTGCGCGACCACCGCGTTGTAGGCCACCGCACCCACGCCGCCGGGCATGTAGGTCACGCGCATCGGTTTGCTCAGCAACTTCTCGTTGACCAGCGCGCTTTGCGCCAGTTTGCAGGTCAGGTCAAAACCACCGCCGGGGGAGGCCGGGGCGATGCATTCCGGACGCTTGGGCTCATCGGCGGCCAGCAGTTGGCCAGCGAACAGCACGCAGCCGGCGGCGAGGGCCAATTTACGCAGTGAAGGGGTCATGGTGATCTCCATCGTTGTTGTTATGGGGTTCTACTTACCAGAGGGCGACGCTGTAGCTGACCAGCACACGCATTTCGTCCGCGTCACGGGCCGAATAGTTGGAGCGGTACGTGGCATTGCGCAGGCGCACGGCCACGTCCTTGAACGTACCGGTTTGCACCACGTACTTGATCTCGGTGTTGCGCTCCCACTCTTTGCCGGTGTCGCCGTTCTTGAGCTTGATGTTGTCACCCGACAGGTAACGGCTCATGAAGCTCAGGCCTGGAATGCCCAGCTTGGCGAAGTCGTAGTCGTAGCGCGCCTGCCAGGAACGCTCCTCGGCGCCGGCAAAGTCGTTGATCTGCACGAAGTTGACCAGGTACGGGTCGCTGCCATCCACATACGGGAAGGCGCTGTCGCCGGACATGTGCTGGTAGCCGGCGCTGAGCTTGTGGCCATTGAGGGCATAACTGAACAGGCCGTTGAGGGAGGTGTTGTCGATCTTGCCGCCACGGGCCGCGCCGGTGTCATCGCTGATGGCCAGGCGCAGGTCGGCGGCGAAGGTGCCGGGGCCCATCGGGCGCGCGGCGACCAGGCCGAGGAAGTGCTGGCGGTACACGTCGTCGAGCTGGGCGAAGTGGTAGCTGCCGGTAATCTTGTCGGCGAACTTGTAGTCCACGCCACCGAAGTTGAAGTGTTTGCCAGTGGCACCGCTGAGAAACCGGCTGTTCTTGTTATTGAGCGCGATGTCTTCGTAATTGCTGTCGTCGCGGTCCTTGGCCTTGTCCAGGCGGCCGCCGGTGAACGTCAGGTTCTTGAACTCCTTGGAGGTC
Source organism: Pseudomonas sp. FP597 (assembly GCF_030687435.1). NCBI lineage: Bacteria > Pseudomonadati > Pseudomonadota > Gammaproteobacteria > Pseudomonadales > Pseudomonadaceae > Pseudomonas > Pseudomonas sp. FP597. The sequence continues at coordinate 1,663,512 of NZ_CP117432.1, forward strand.
AGCAGGCCACCATTGAACGTCTGCGGCAGAATGCGCCCGTCGTTGGGCTTGAGAATCGGCAGTTCAGGCATCAGCGAGCCGATTTTCAGCTCGGTGGCGGAAATTTTCACTTTGCCGGTCAACCCCAGCTTGGAATACTCGTCGGCGGCGCGGCCATCGTCGTGGGTGGGCAGCAGGCCGGTGCCGGTGCGGTCGGGGCTGGAGTCGAGCTTGACGCCGAGCATGCCCAGCGCATCCACGCCAAAACCGACGGTGCCGTCGGTGTAGCCCGATTGCAGGTTGAGCATGAAGCCCTGAGCCCATTCGTCGCGCTTGGATTGCTGGGCACTGGTGCCATCGCGAAAGTCGCGGTTGAAGTACATGTTGCGGGTTTCCAGGGTCGCGCTACTGTCTTCGAAGAAGGCAGCCTGGCTAAGCGGCGAAAAGCCGGCAAGGGCAGCGGCACTGGCGAAGGCGGTCTGGGTCAGGCGGGAAAAACGAACAGGCGGACAAGCCTGGGGCTGTGTCGACAGCATCGTGGTGCACTCCGTTATTGTTCTTATTTTGACGAAAACGCATCGAGGCGTTTTTCGGGCGCTACGGTTGAGGTAGCTGGGCAGGCAGGGTCTACCGTGTCTGGATGCTAAAGGGCGAAGCTTTCACTAACCTTTCAATCGCCTTTCAATGTTTTCGGGCTTCACAGGCCAGGCGGCGCCTGTAAACTGCCCGGCAAAGCGTGGCGCCGACCACCCCTGAACGAGGTAGAAATCCATGCGTGTCCTCTTGGTTGAAGACCACCTGCAGCTCGCCGAAAGTGTCGCCCAGGCGCTCAAGAGCACGGGTTTGACCGTTGACGTGCTGCACGATGGCGTGGCCGCGGACCTGGCCTTGAGCAGTGAGGATTACGCGGTCGCCATCCTCGACGTGGGCCTGCCGCGCATGGATGGTTTCGAGGTGCTGGCGCGCTTACGGGCGCGTGGGAAAAATCTGCCGGTGTTGATGCTGACCGCACGCAGTGACGTGAAAGACCGCGTGCATGGCCTGAACCTGGGCGCCGATGACTACCTGGCCAAGCCGTTCGAGTTGACGGAACTGGAGGCGCGGGTCAAGGCGCTGCTGCGCCGCAGCGTACTGGGCGGCGAGCGCCAACAGACCTGCGGTGTGCTGGTATACGACCTCGACACGCGACGGTTCACCGTGGGCGGCGAGTTGATGACGCTGACCTCCCGCGAGCAAGCCGTGCTGGAAGCCTTGATTGCCCGCCCAGGCCGGGTGATGAGCAAGGAGCAGCTCGCCTCTCAGGTGTTCGGCCTGGACGAAGAGGCCAGCCCGGACGCCATCGAAATCTACGTGCACCGCCTGCGTAAGAAACTCGACGGCCAGCCCATCGCCATCGTGACCTTCCGCGGCCTCGGCTACCTGCTGGAAGCCCGCGATGCATAAGCCCAGCAGCCTGCGCTGGCGCCTGCTGTGGAACCTGGCGCTGCTGCTGGTGTTGTTGATGCTGGCCAGCGGCATGAGTGCCTATTGGAACGGGCGCGAAGCCGCCGACACCGCCTATGACCGCACCTTGCTGGCCTCGGCGCGGACCATCGCCGCGGGCCTGACCCAGGTGGACGGTACCCTCAGCGCCAACGTGCCCTATGTGGCCCTGGACACCTTCGCCTACGACAGTGCCGGGCGCATCTATTACCAGGTCAATGACATCCACCAGAAGCTGATCTCTGGCTACGAGAACCTGCCTGGGCCGCCGCCCGGCACGCCGCGAACTGATGACTATCCGGCGCTGGCGCGGTTTTACAACGCCAAGTATCAGGGTCAGCAAGTGCGGGTAGTAAGCTTGCTGAAGGCCGTTTCCGAACCGAACATGAACGGCATGGCGGAAATCCGCGTGGCCGAAACCGATGAAGCGCGGGTGAGCATGGCCCGCAGCCTGATGGCTGACACCTTGCTGCGCCTGGGCATGCTCGCCATCGGCGCGTTGCTGCTGGTGTGGTTTGCCGTGAGTGCTGCGCTGCGCCCGCTGGAGCGCCTGCGCACGGCGGTGGAAGAGCGTCAGCCCGACGACCTGCGGCCGTTGCCGCTGGTGGAGGTGCAGCATGAATTCGGGCCGTTGGTGCGCTCCCTCAATCACTTCACCGAACGCCTGCGCGGCCAGTTCGAACGCCAGGCGCAGTTTATTGCCGATGCCGCCCATGAGCTGCGCACGCCATTGGCGGCGCTCAAGGCTCGGCTGGAGCTGGGCTTGCGCGCTGAAGACCCCGTCACGTGGCGCAGCACTCTGGAAACTGCCGCCCAAGGCACTGATCGGCTGACCCACCTGGCCAACCAATTGCTGTCCCTGGCCCGCATCGAAAACGGCGCCCGGGCCATTGCCGAGGGTGGCGCGCAGTTGCTGGATTTGAGTCAATTGGCCCGCGAGCTGGGCATGGCCATGGCGCCCCTGGCGCATGCGCGCGGTGTGGCGTTGGCGCTGGAGGCTGACGAGCCGGTGTGGCTGCGCGGCGAGCCGACGCTGCTTAACGAGTTGCTGAGTAACCTGGTGGACAACGCTCTGGCGCACACGCCGCCCGGCGGCAACGTGATTCTGCGAGTAACGGCGCCGGCGGTGCTGGAAGTGGAGGATGACGGGCCGGGGATTCCGGCGGACGAACGCGACCGGGTGTTCGAGCGCTTCTATCGGCGCAGCCAGCAAGGCATGGGTACTGGCCTGGGGCTGGCGATTGTCGGTGAAATCTGTCGGGCGCACCTGGCGCAGATCAGCCTGCACGATGGCGAGCGGGCGGGGTTGAAGGTGCGGGTGAGTTTTATCGCCGGTTGATCAATAAAACATCGAGCGTGCTTCATCCAGCTCGATGCGCAGCTTCTCGCTGTAGGGATCAATTTTCAGTTTCTTCATCGCCGGCACGCTTGAGACATCCACTCTTGCCAGCGGGTGCTCTGTACCGCGATGGCAATACAGCATGGCGATCTGTACCAGGTCGATATAGTCGAGGCTGGCGGAGTCGCGCTCCAGGTTCAGGTACTGGCCCGGCAGTTTGGCCAGCATTTCCGGAAAGTCCCAGCCACTGAGCAGTTTGTCACCCAGCACCGGGTGGATGCTGTCGATCACATGGTTGAGGCTGACCGGGTCTGAAAGCAGTTCGTAATGGTCTTCGGCGTAGGTGAGGATCGGCAGCACGCCGATCTGGTGCACCAGGCCGCCCAACGCTGCCTGGTCCGGCTTGAGCTGGCTGTGGCTGCGGCACAGGGCGTAACTGACGCCCGCCACCTCCAGGCTGCGGCGCCACACATCGCGCATCTTTTGTTCAACGGTTTCGGAGCGGGCGTGGAAGATCTGTTCCATCACCAGGCCGATGGCCAGGTTGCTGCTGTAGTTGGTGCCCAGCCGTGTGATCGCGGTGTGCAGGTCGGTGACTTCCTGGGTCGCACGCAGCAGTGGGCTGTTGACCACTTTGATCAGGCGTGCAGACAGCGCGGTGTCGCGACCGATCACTTTGCTCAAATGGCTGATGCTGATTTCCGGGTTCTCGGCGGCCTGACGGATGTTCAGGGCCACTTCCGGCAATGTCGGCAGAACCAGGTCATCGTTGTCGATGGCCTTGATCAAAGCCTGTTGGACTCTTTCCTCCAGCTTGTTCATTCATGTTCTCTAGGGTGTTGCAAAAAAGGTACGGCGATTAACGCTGGATCTCTCGATCGCGGTCGAGTGTGTAAGGCAGTTCGAGCAGATGCAGGCCGGGACCTTCGAGTGTGCCTAGGTGCACATCGCCACTATCGGCTGCTTCGGCCTGCAAGACTGCCAGAAGTTCAATCGACAGGTCAGCTTTTGCGGCAATCACCACTTCGCCGATTGCACTGTTATGGCTGGGGGAAAACAACGGTGTACCTGGCTCGGGCATCTGGGCTGCATCGAGTTTCAAGCGATACAGGCGGCGCTTGAGTTTGCCCAGGTACTGCATGCGCGCGACGATTTCCTGGCCTGTGTAGCAGCCCTTCTTGAAGCTGACGCCGCCCACGGCTTGCAGGTTGAGCATCTGCGGGATGAACAGTTCGCGGGTCTGCGGCATGACCTGGCCGATGCCGGCGCGGATCTGGCCCAGCAGCCAGTCATTCAGAGGGGCTTCGTCCAAGTGTGCGGCCAACTGGCTGCGCACGGTGTCGGCGCTTTCGGCAGGCACCCAGAGTTCGGCGCGGCCGGGGGAAACACGAATGGCGATCAGGTGTTCGGCGCGGGCGACGCTGTCGGTCTCGGCGGGTAGCCCAAGGCCAAGCCCGGTGAGCAGGTGATCGCCATTGGCTACACCGAAACGCACCCAGGCGGCGCTTTCGTCGGTGAGTTTGGATTTGGAGAACACGGCATACTTTTTCAGGTCAGCCAGTTGGGGTTCCAGCAGCTCGCTGGCCATGGCCAGCAACACACCATCACCTTGCAATACGATGCGAAAGCTCGACTGCATGCGACCTTTTTGCGTGCAGCGCGCACCGAGGCTGGCCTGGGTATCGCTCAGGTAATTGAGGTTGCAGGTCAGTTGGCCCTGCAGGAACTTGGCAGCGTCGGCGCCGCGGACGGCGAGAACGCCTTCGTGGGACAGGGGACAGAAGAAAGCAGAGTCGGCCATGGGTCATCGCAGGTCAAAAAGTCATGGGTGCATCATAGAGGGGCGCCCGGCAAATGGATAGTTTCCAGATGGGGCGACCAAAGCCGAGTGTTCCCTCGCAGTCGGGCCTGTATACTGGCGCGCTATTTGAGGAGCGTTCCATGGTCGAAGAAGTAGAAATCAATCGCCTCTACTGGCACAGCCGTCGTGGCATGCTGGAGCTGGACGTGTTGTTGGTGCCTTTCACCAAAGAGGTGTACGCGACGCTCAATGAGGTGGATCGCGACCTTTATGTTCGGCTGCTGGAATGTGAAGACCAGGACATGTTCGGCTGGTTCATGGAGCGTGCCGAGTCTGAAGACCCGGAGCTGCAGCGCATGGTTCGGATGATCCTGGATCGTGTCCAGCCCAAGTAATCATTTTGAATGCCGCTGGCAGGCCTCGCGGCTGCTGCTGGTGGCGTATCTGCTTGCCCAGTTGTTCGCGCTGGGTGCGTGGTTGTTTATCGATGTGCCGTTCTCAAGCCTGGGTGTGCTGGTGTGCCTGGCGCATGCCGCTTGGGTGTTGCCACGGCATGTCCTGCTGACGCATCGTTCATCGATTCGAGGCCTGCGCCGTGATGAGGCGGGCTGGCAACTGTTCAGCGCTGAGCGCGGCTGGCACGGCGTGCAGTTGCGCCCTGACAGCCTGGCGTTGCCGCTGATGGTGGTGCTGCGCTATCGAGTGCCGGGTGAATGGCGCGTGCGCTCGATCTGCGTACCTTGCGACGCACAGGTCGCCGATCTGCACCGGCGCCTGCGGATACGCCTGAAGTTCAGCCGGCGTAGGTGGTTGGCACCAGAATAGTGTCGCGTGCTTCGGGCAGCATCTGCGGGTAGTCGAGGGTGTAATGCAGACCCCGGCTTTCCTTGCGTTCCATGGCCGAACGGATCATCAGCTCGGCCACCTGGGCCAGGTTGCGCAGCTCGATCAGGTCGCGGCTGACTTTGTAGTTGCTGTAGAACTCGTCGATTTCATCCAGCAGCAAGCGTACCCGGTGCTGGGCGCGCTGCAGGCGCTTGTTGGTACGCACGATCCCGACGTAGTCCCACATGAAGCGTCGCAGCTCATCCCAGTTGTGGGCGATGATCACGTCTTCGTCCGAGTCGGTCACTTGGCTGGCGTCCCAGCGGGGCAGGGCGGCCGGCACCGGGATGTGCGGCAGTTGTTCGAGAATATCCGCCGCGGCCGAGCGGGCGTAGACGAAACATTCAAGCAGCGAGTTGCTGGCCATGCGATTGGCACCGTGCAGACCGGTGAAGCTGGTTTCGCCAATTGCGTACAGGCCCGGCACATCGGTGCGGCCGTGCTGGTCGACCACCACGCCGCCGCAGGTGTAGTGCGCGGCCGGGACCACGGGGATCGGACCTTTGGTGATATCGATGTTGAAGGTCAGGCAGCGCTCGTAAACGGTGGGGAAGTGGGTCTTGATGAAGGCTTCGGGTTTGTGGCTGATGTCCAGGTACACGCAGTCGATACCCAGGCGCTTCATTTCATGGTCGATGGCGCGGGCGACGATATCGCGCGGAGCCAGTTCGGCGCGCGGGTCGAAGCGCTGCATGAAGCGTTCGCCATTCGGCAGTTTCAGGTGCGCACCTTCGCCGCGCAGCGCTTCAGTGATCAGGAAACTCTTGGCCTGCGGGTGATACAGGCAGGTGGGGTGGAACTGGTTGAACTCCAGGTTGGCCACCCGGCAGCCCGAGCGCCAGGCCATGGCGATGCCATCGCCGCAGGCGCCGTCGGGGTTGCTGGTATAGAGGTAGACCTTGGCCGCGCCACCCGAGGCCAGAATAGTGAAGCGTGCGCCGTAGGTGTCGACTTCGCCGCTGGTGCGGTTGAGCACGTAGGCGCCGAGGCAGCGTTCGCCCGGCAGGCCCAGGCGTTTTTCGGTGATCAGGTCGACTGCAACGCGCTGTTCCAGTAATTCGATGTTGGGGCGTTGGCGAGCCTGGTCGAGCAAGGTCTTGAAAATCGCCGCGCCGGTGGCGTCGGCGGCATGGATGATACGGCGATGGCTGTGGCCGCCCTCACGTGTCAGGTGGAATTCGAAACCGCCGTCGTCGGCGCTGGCGTGTTCATCGCGGGTGAATGGCACGCCTTGGTCGATCAGCCATTGGATCGCCTCGCGGCTATGCTCGACGGTAAAGCGCACCGCGTCCTCGTTGCACAGGCCACCGCCGGCGTTGAGCGTGTCTTCGACGTGGGATTGCACCGTGTCGGTGTCGTCCAGCACGGCGGCGACCCCGCCCTGGGCCCAGAAGGTCGAGCCATTGGCCAGGTCGCCTTTGCTCAATACGGCAATGCGCAGGTGGCCGGGCAGCGTCAGCGCAAGACTCAAGCCGGCTGCGCCGCTGCCGATCACCAAAACATCGTGTTGAAACTGTTGGCTCATTTGAAGGATTCCGCAAAAAGCGATCCGAAGGGGGGTGGCGCAAACAGGAGGCCTGGATCGGCGAATCAAAGGGTCACACGGGCCACTAGTATATAGAGGGGGGGAGCGGCACAATAGCCGTGCATTCGTGGCAATGTGAGATTACGGTGCGCAGCTTGGGTAAATCGACTGGTGATTGACGCGGGAACTTTTTGCATAAGCCCCGACTCAATAGCAGGTTGCCTGAAAGCTGGGAAATGTTGAGTTTATTGGCCCGTCGGGAGCATTGGACGCGTCAGAAACCGGCGACAAGATTATTCGCGCAGCCGGCGTTGCCCGTGCTGCGTTTTTCGTGTGTGCCAAATCAGTGCATGCCGGAAACTTGCTTGAAGGGGGAGAACTTTTGCGAAAAGTCCGAGTCTATGTTTGCAAGCCTGATCGTTTAGTTATGCAAGCCTCCTTCAAGTACAACGAGGAGTGTTCATGCTAACCCAGGAAGAGGATCAGCAGCTGGTTGAGCGCGTACAACGCGGCGACAAGCGAGCATTTGATCTGCTAGTGCTGAAATACCAGCACAAAATTCTCGGGTTGATCGTGCGGTTCGTGCACGACACCCATGAAGCGCAGGACGTTGCACAGGAAGCCTTTATCAAGGCGTACCGTGCACTGGGCAATTTCCGCGGTGACAGTGCGTTTTACACGTGGCTGTACCGCATCGCCATCAACACGGCGAAGAACTATCTGGTGTCACGCGGGCGCCGCCCACCGGATAGCGATGTAAGTTCAGAAGACGCTGAATTTTACGATGGAGACCACGGCCTCAAAGATCTCGAGTCGCCGGAGCGTGCATTGCTGCGCGACGAGATCGAAGGCACCGTTCATCGCACGATTCAGCAACTGCCAGAAGATTTGCGTACGGCGTTAACTTTACGTGAATTCGATGGTCTGAGTTACGAAGACATTGCGAGCGTCATGCAGTGTCCGGTGGGGACTGTAAGGTCACGGATTTTCCGGGCCCGGGAAGCCATCGATAAAGCCTTGCAACCGTTGTTGCAGGAAAACTAGAGACAGCGGCGACAGCCAAGAGAGGAACCGCCATGAGTCGTGATGCCCTGCAGGAATCGCTGTCCGCAGTGATGGATAACGAAGCGGATGAACTGGAACTTCGTCGAGTGCTCAATGCATTTGATGATGCCGAAACCCGTGATACCTGGTCTCGTTACCAAGTCGCTCGGGCGGTGATGCACAAGGATCTTCTAATCCCTCGTCTGGATATTGCTGCGGCCGTTTCTGCTGCACTGGCTGATGAAGCCGTTCCGGCAAAAGCTGCTCGTGGTCCATGGCGTAGCCTGGGTCGTCTGGCGGTCGCTGCCTCGGTAACTGTTGCCGTACTGGCCGGTGTTCGCCTGTACAACCAGGATGAAATCGCCGGTGCCGAACTGGCCCAGCAGACTCAGCAACCGGTCATGGCCGGTCCGCAAGTCAAAGGCCCAGCGGTCTTGGCCGGCTACAAGGAAAGCTCCGATACCACCGGCCCTATGGCTAACGGTGTGTTGCAAGGGCAATCCGGGTGGCAGGACCAGCGTCTTCCGGGCTACCTGCGCCAACATGCACAGGAATCGGCTTTGAAAGGCACTGAAAGCGCTCTGCCATACGCACGTGCTGCAAGCCTGGAAAATCGTTGATCCGTTAAGGGGCTCTATGCGCGCCATACCGCTCCTTACGCTTTTGCTCAGTGGCTGGTTTGCACTCCCCGCCCATGCCGACGAGGCCCAAGACTGGCTGACACGGCTTGGGCGAGCAGAGCAACAACAAAGCTTTCAAGGTACGTTCGTCTACGAGCGTAATGGTAGTTTTTCTACCCATGACATCTGGCATCGCGTCCAGGATGGTCGAGTCCGCGAGCGGCTTTTGCAGCTTGATGGATCTGCCCAGGAAGTCGTGCGGGTAGATGGCCGAACCCAATGCGTCAGCGGCACCCTTGTGGCCGGCTTGGGCAATTCGCGTGACGACTCCTCACGTGTGCTTGACCCACAGAAACTCAATCAATTCTATGAACTGGCCGTCATCGGCAAGTCCCGCGTGGCCGGTCGTAATGCGGTCATTGTGTCGATCACGCCGCGTGATCAATACCGTTATGGTTTTGAGCTGCATCTGGATCGTGATACCGCACTGCCGCTCAAGTCCCTGTTGCTCAATGATCAGGGGCAGTTGCTGGAGCGTTTCCAGTTCACACGTTTGAACACGTCTACGGTGCCTGATGATCGCGACTTGCTGCCCAGCAAGGAATGCGTACCTATTTCCGTGGTCGACAGCCAGGCCCCAGCAGTTGAGCCCGCCGAGACCTGGCATCTGGAGTGGTTGCCGCCGGGGTTTCAGTTGACCAACAGCAGTGCCCGTAAAGACATCCATACCAAAGCGACAGTCGACAGCCTGATGTATGAAGATGGATTGGCTCGATTCTCGGTGTTTCTTGAGCCCATCAGTGATGTGAGCGTGACCGAAACTCGCACGCAACTGGGCCCGACGGTGGCGGTGTCCCGACGTTTGAATACGGTGGATGGCGAAATGATGGTGACGGTGGTGGGCGAAATTCCTATCGGTACCGCCGAACGCATCGCGCTGTCGGTGCGTGGTGAGAAAAAGGCACCCACCAAACCGTGAGGTGTTAATCCTATGTTCATCCTGCTCTTTCACCTTGGCTCTACGCCAACCAGGCTACCGAGAGCATGAAATGTCTGGATCAGCATTTTCACTTGCAAAAACCTCTCATGTTTTTTATAGGTCAGGGCTTGTCGGCTCTGGCCTTGTCTTGTTCGCGGAACAAAGACGTCGGTCGCAGTTTCCGGCGTTTCCTGAACCCTGTCGCTCAACCCTGCTCGTCGTAACGGGAGCTGTATGTCGATACCACGTTTGAAATACTACCTATCCATAGTCGCCACGGTACTGGTGCTGGGCCAGGCTGTGACCGCGCAAGCGGTCGAGTTGCCTGACTTTACCCAACTGGTTGAGCAAGCCTCGCCTGCCGTGGTGAACATCAGTACCACGCAAAAGCTGCCGGATCGCAAAGTCTCGAACCAGCAGATGCCAGACCTGGAAGGCCTGCCGCCGATGCTGCGCGAGTTCTTCGAACGAGGCATGCCTCAACCGCGTGCCCCTCGTGGCGGTGGTGGCGGTCAGCGTGAGGCGCAGTCCCTGGGCTCGGGCTTCATCATTTCACCGGATGGCTACATCCTCACCAACAATCACGTGATTGCCGACGCCGACGAGATCCTGGTGCGCCTGGCCGACCGCAGCGAGCTGAAAGCCAAGCTGGTGGGCACTGACCCGCGTTCCGACGTGGCGTTGTTGAAAATCGAAGGCAAGGACTTGCCGGTGCTGAAGCTGGGCAAGTCCCAGGATCTGAAGGCCGGGCAGTGGGTCGTCGCCATCGGTTCGCCGTTTGGTTTTGACCATACCGTGACCCAGGGCATTGTCAGCGCCATCGGCCGCAGCCTGCCCAATGAAAACTATGTGCCGTTCATCCAGACCGACGTGCCGATCAACCCGGGCAACTCCGGTGGTCCGTTGTTTAACCTGGCGGGCGAAGTGGTGGGTATCAACTCGCAGATCTACACCCGCTCCGGCGGTTTCATGGGCGTGTCGTTCGCTATCCCGATCGACGTGGCCATGGACGTTTCCAATCAGCTCAAAAGCGGTGGGAAAGTCAGCCGTGGCTGGTTGGGTGTAGTGATCCAGGAAGTGAACAAGGACCTCGCTGAGTCCTTCGGCCTCGACAAGCCCGCCGGCGCCTTGGTTGCGCAGATCCAGGATGGCGGTCCGGCTGCCAAGGGCGGCCTGCAGGTAGGTGACGTGATCCTGAGCATGAACGGCCAGCCGATCATCATGTCGGCAGACCTGCCACACCTGGTCGGTGCGCTCAAGGCGGGCAGCAAAGCCAAGCTGGAAGTGATCCGTGACGGCAAGCGCCAGAATGTGGAACTCACCGTCGGTGCCATTCCTGAAGAGGGCGCGACCCTGGACGCTTTGGGTAACACCAAGCCGGGCGCAGAGCGCAGCAGCAACCGCCTGGGCATCGCCGTGGCCGAGTTGACCGACGAGCAGAAGAAGACGTTCGACCTCAAGAGCGGCGTTGTGATCAAGGAAGTGCAGGACGGTCCTGCCGCCTTGATCGGCCTGCAGCCGGGCGACGTGATCACCCACCTGAACAATCAGGCGATTGAGACCACCAAGCAGTTCACCGACATCGCCAAGGCGTTGCCGAAGAACCGTTCGGTGTCGATGCGTGTGTTGCGTGAGGGGCGTGCCAGCTTCATCACCTTCAAACTGGCTGAGTAACCCTCCAGCCCAATAAAAAGCCCCGCCTTCGTTAAACGAGGGCGGGGCTTTTTTGTGAGTGATGGGTTTAGCCCATCATCCCTTTGACCAGGCGTTCCTGTTCGATCAGCTCGCGCTGACGTGCGTCGATGCGTGACGACAGCGGGAAGTTACTGCCGGCGCGGCGTTTGGCGAAGTCCAGTTGTTGGATAGCCTGCTGGAAATCACCCACCAGCGCGAAGTACTCGGCGCGGGCTTGATGCAAGCCGATGATATTGCCGGACAAACCGCGCGTTTCGGCAACCTGATACCACACATCCGGATCGTCCGGACGGGACTTGAGCAAGCCATCCAGTGCCTTTTCCGCGTCCGCGGTGCGATTTTGCTTGAGCAGCAGGTCTACTCGCATCTGATTCAGCGGATAGTTGCCTGGGTATTGGGTCAGCATCCGATCGGTGCGTTGCTGGGCATCGGGTAGATGGTTGTTATCGATATCCAGCTGAATCTGCGCCAGGTTGTAGGTGATGTCGTTGGGCGCCTTGGCCAGCAACGGTTGCAGGCTGTCCCGTGCCTGCTTGAACTGCGAGGCTTTGATCTGGGCGATGGCCAGGCCGTAGCGCGCCACATCGTTTTTCGGGTTCTCGTCCAGTTGCGCCTGGAATCGCTTGGCGGCAAGTCCTGACGTGTCCTCATATTGCAACTGCACCCGTGCGCGAATGAGTTGATAGCGCAGGCTGTCTTCCTTGCCGCCGGGCTTGGCCTGTTCGGCGCGGTTACGGGTGTCGGCGATCCGCGATTCGGTGACCGGGTGCGTCAGCAGGAACTCCGGTGGCTTGGCGTCGAAGCGGTATTGACGCCCCAGGCGCTCGAACATGGTGGGCATTGAGCGAGGGTCGTAGCCGGCCTTTTCCAGGTTGACGATGCCGATGCGGTCCGCCTCCTGTTCATTCTGCCGAGAGAAGCGGCGCTGTTCCTGGATCGCGGCGGCCTGAGTGCCGGCAATCGCCGCAATACCAGCATCGCCGGCACCTGCGGCCGCCGCAATGATGCCGCCGAGCAGGGCTGCCATCATCGGGATCTGCATGCGTTGTTGCGCTTCAACGCCACGGGCGAAGTGACGTTGGGACAAGTGCGCCAATTCATGGGCCAGTACCGAGGCGTATTCCCCTTCGGTCTGGGCATTGAGGAACAGGCCGCCGTTCACGCCCACGATACCGCCTGGCGCGGCAAAGGCGTTGAGTTGCGGGCTGTTGATCAGGATGAACTCCAGGCGCCGGTCATTGACCTGGCTGGTCTCCACCAGTTTGTACACGCTGGTTTCGACGTAGTCCTTGAGCTGCGGGTCGTTCAGCTGGGAAACCTGCCCGCGTAGGTAGGCCAGCCAGGCACGGCCCAGTTGATATTCCTGTTGCGGCGAGACAATGGCAGAACTGGCGTCGCCAAGCGACGGCAGGTCGTCAGCGAAGCCTGGGGAGGCCAGCAGGCAAGCCAGCGTCAGCAGGGTGGGGCGCAAAAAAGTCATGCACAGAGCCTTTCGACAAAGAGCTTACTGTAGCCGGACACTGAGCTTCGGACCAGATATTCTAAGCACCCCCGAACGCTTGCCCGGAGTAAAACCATGACCGACGCTGTAGCCTTTGATGCCGAACTCGATGCCAGCGGCCTCAACTGCCCGTTGCCCTTGCTCAAGGCCAAGCTGGAGCTCAATCGATTGGCCAGTGGCGCCGTGCTCAAGGTGATCGCCACGGACGCAGGGTCGCAGCGCGACTTCCGCACATTCGCCAAGCTGGCCGGCCATACCCTGTTGCACGAAGAAGATGTCGCCGGTGTGTACCGCTACTGGTTGCGCAAGGCCTGAGTCGTTCGCCCCTACCGCCCGAGGTTGATTGATGTTCAAAGTGTTACGAGACTGGATCCAGCGCTACTTCTCCGATGAAGAAGCCGTGGTGCTGGCCGTCCTGCTGTTTCTGGCCTTTACGGCTGTGCTCACCTTGGGTGGCATGCTCGCGCCGGTATTGGCGGGGATGGTGCTGGCGTACCTGATGCAGGGGCTGGTCACTACTCTGGAGCGTCTGCGCCTGCCGGGCGGGGCGGCGGTGGGGTTGGTGTTTGCCCTGTTCATGGGCTTGCTGGTGGTGTTTATCGTGGTGGTGCTGCCGCTGCTGTGGCATCAGTTGATCACACTGTTCAACGAGTTGCCGGGCATGCTCGCCAAATGGCAATCGCTGTTGCTGCTGTTGCCGGAGCGCTACCCGCATCTGGTGTCCGACGAGCAGGTGCTGCAGGCCATTGAAGTGGCGCGCGGTGAAATCGGAAAATTCGGGCAATGGGCGCTGACCTTTTCCCTGTCCAGCCTGCCGTTGCTGGTCAATATCATGATCTATCTGGTACTGGTGCCGATCCTGGTGTTTTTCTTCCTCAAGGACCGCGCGATGATCGGCCGCTGGGTGAGTGGCTACCTGCCGCGTGAACGGGCGCTGATTACTCGGGTGGCTGAGGAGATGAACCGCCAGATCGCCAATTACATCCGGGGCAAGGTCATCGAGATCATCATCTGCGGTGGCGTGACCTACATCGCCTTTATCGCCCTGGATCTGAACTACGCGGCGCTGCTGGCATTGCTGGTCGGCATTTCGGTGGTGGTGCCGTATGTCGGCGCGGTGGTGGTGACGGTGCCGGTAACCTTGATTGCCCTGTTCCAGTGGGGCTGGAGCGACCAGTTCATCTACCTGATGGCGGTATACGGCATCATCCAGACACTGGACGGCAACGTGCTGGTGCCGTTGCTGTTTTCGGAGGCGGTCAACCTGCACCCGGTGGCGATCATCTGTGCGGTGTTGTTGTTTGGCGGGTTGTGGGGATTCTGGGGCGTGTTCTTTGCGATTCCCCTGGCGACGCTGTTCAAGGCGGTGCTGGATGCGTGGCCGCGACGTGAGCCGGTGGTGGCGCCGCTGCTGTAACCCCTCACCCTTTGTAGTGAGCGGGCTTGCCCCGCGCTGGGGTGCGAAGCGACCCCGCCACAGCGGCCGCGTTCTTTCAGATAAAACGCGGTAGCAGGTTTCAGGGCTGCTTCGCACCCCAGCGTGGGGCAAGCCCGCTCACTACAATCAGGCCTTGTTCAGCGCCTGCGCTGCCGCCAAAACGGCATCCACATGCCCCGGCACTTTCACGCCGCGCCACTCCTGGCGCAGTACACCCTGGCTGTCGATCAGGAAGGTGCTGCGATCCACGCCCAGGTATTCCTTGCCGTACAGCTTCTTCAGCTTGATCACATCGAACAGCTGGCAGACCGCTTCATCCTTGTCGCTGATCAGCTCGAAGGGGAATGCCTGCTTGGCCTTGAAGTTCTCGTGGGACTTCACGCTGTCGCGCGATACGCCGAACAGCTCGGTGTTGGCCGCCTTGAACGCCGCGTACTGGTCACGGAAACCCTGGCCTTCGGCGGTGCAGCCGGGGGTGCTGTCCTTGGGGTAGAAGTAGATCACCACTTGCTTGCCTTTGAGGGCGTCGAGGCTGAAGGTCTGGCCACTGGTGGCCTGGGCTTCGAAATGGGTGACCGGTTTGTCGATGACTACCGCCATGAAAACTTCCTTACATTGGGTTTTGTGGGCGCCATGGTTCGATCAGTGCGTCGAGGTTCAGGGCATCGGCGAAATCCAGGAACTGGTCGCGCAACCAACTGATCTGCACGCCGGCCGGCAAGGTCACGGTAAACGTGGCGTTGAGCATGGTGCCGCCGGTTTGCGGGGCCTGGTAGGTATCGCAGGTCAGGTTTTCCAGTTCGACGTTATGGTCGATAAAGAACTGGCACAGCTCATTGACGATGTCCGAACGGTAGGCCGAGCTGACATAGGCCACGTAAGGCAGGGCCTGCGGGCGGTTCTCCAGGGCGGCGCTGCGTACCACGTTGACGGTGAAGTCATGCTTCTTGGCCAGACCCGGCAGGCCGGTCTCAAGGCGTGCCAGGGCATCCCAGGTGCCGGAGATCTGCAGGACCAGCGCGCTGCACTCGCCGTGGCGGGTCAGGCGGGACGTCACGACGGCGCAGCGGTTTTCATGGCTGGCGCGGCACAGGACGTTGGTCAGCTCCATGGGGTTGGCGCCGAGGGCACTGATAACAAGGAATTGTTCGCGAACTGTGGGGGTGGACATGCAGCCTTCCTAAACGATGAGCGGTCGATACTGTGAGGGCCGTATCGATCAAAGGATGAAGGGTAGCGAAAAGCGTCGTCAAGGGATAGGAGGTGGCGTTTTCATTGCGTGATCGGCTGGATTTCACCGCGTTGAAAGCCGTGCTCTGGCCCGATGATGGCATTGCCCATCGTTTAGTTGCGCCAGAACGCATCCTCAGGCGGTACTTCGCTTGTGCAAGCATCTTGGCGCCAGTACCATTACGGCTCTCTTTTTCCGGCAGGAGCGGTTGCATGATTGCGGGCAGTATGGTGGCACTGGTCACACCCATGGATGCACAAGGTAATCTCGACTGGGACAGCCTGGGCAAACTGGTGGACTTTCACCTGCAAGAAGGCACCAACGCCATTGTGGCCGTCGGCACCACAGGTGAATCGGCGACGCTCGATGTGGAAGAACACATCAAAGTGATCGAGTTCGTGGTCAAGCGTGTTGCGGGCCGTATCGCGGTCATCGCCGGCACCGGCGCCAACTCGACGCGTGAAGCCATCGAGCTGACCCGAAACGCCAAGAAAGCCGGCGCCGATGCCTGCCTGCTGGTCACTCCGTACTACAACAAGCCGACCCAGGAAGGCTTGTACCAGCACTTCAAGACCATCGCCGAAGCCGTCGATATCCCGCAGATCCTCTACAACGTGCCAGGCCGTACCGCGTGCGATATGCAGGCCGCGACCGTCATTCGCCTGTCCACCGTGCCGAACATCGTTGGCATCAAGGAAGCCACGGGCGACCTGCAGCGCGCCAAGGACATCCTGGCCGGTGTGGGCAGCGACTTCCTGCTGTATTCCGGTGACGACGCCACCGCTGTCGAGCTGATCCTGCTGGGCGGCAAGGGCAACATCTCCGTGACCGCCAACGTGGCGCCGCGAGCCATGAGCGACATGTGTGCCGCCGCCATCGCAGGTGATGCCGTGACCGCCCGGGCGATTCACGAGAAGCTGATGCCGCTCAACAAGACACTGTTTATCGAATCCAACCCTATCCCCGTGAAATGGGCATTGACTGAAATGGGCATGATGCCGGACGGTATCCGTCTGCCGCTCACCCGCCTCAGCGAAGCCTGTCACGAACCGCTGCGACAGGCCCTGCGCCAGTCCGGCGTCCTGGTTTAATTGAGGAAGTACTACGCATGAAGCGATTGGCCGGACTTTCCGCACTTGCCTTGATTATCTCCAGCACCAGTGGCTGCGGTTGGATCTGGGGCCCGGAAGGCTACTTCCGTGACCGCGGCAGCGATTACCTGGAAGCACAACCCACCAAACCGATGGAATTGCCGCCGGGTGTCAACGTCGCCAAGCGCCTTGACCCATTGCTGCCGATTCCGCGCAACGTCGCCGACGACACCGCCAAGGGTGAGTACATCGTGCCGCGTCCACAGCCGATCTCGGCCGTGGCCGATGCCAGCGACTACAGCCTGCAGAAGAGCGGCGACTCGCGCTGGATCGTAGCCCAGCGTCCACCCGCCGAAGTCTGGCCGGTGGCCGTGCAGTTCTTCCAGGACAACGGTTTCCGTATCGACGAACAGCGTCCGCAGACCGGTGAATTCACCACCGCCTGGCAGCAAGGCAGCGAGCTGTCCGCGACCGTGGCCAAGCGTCTGCAGGCCAGCGGTGTAGCCGCCGACAGCGAAGCCCGTGTACGCGTGCGCATCGAGCCTGGCGTGCAGCGCAATACCAGTGAAGTCTACGTGGTGAGCGCCGAGCGTCCTGCCGGCAGCACCGCCAACGTCGACTTCACCAACCGCTCGGTCAACACCGGCGTCGACGCGGCACTGGTCGACGAGATGCTGGCCAGCATGAGCCGTATCTCCGAGAAGGGCGGTTCCGTTTCCCTGCTCGCCGCGCGTGATTACGACACCCCGAGCCGCGTCAGCCTCACCGAGGACGGCAGCGGCAACGTGGTGCTGAGCCTGGGTGAAGACCTGGACCGTGCCTGGGCCAGCGTGGGGCGCGCCTTGGAGCAAGGCCCTTGGCGTGTTGAAGACATCAACCGCAGCCTGGGCCTTTACTACATCAACGTGGCTGAAAAGGCCGAGCGCAAAGACGACGAGCCTGGTTTCTTCGGCAAACTGTTCGGCAGCAAGCCGACCAAGGAAGAAGTCGAGACCCGCGCCGAGCGTTATCAGGTTCGTTTGAGCAAGGTTGGCGAAAGCGTGCAAGTCACCGTCGAGAAGAACATCAACACCGTTGCGCCAGCTGAAACAGCGCGCAAAGTGTTGGGCGTGATTCAGGACAACCTGGGCTGACCCGATGCGTTTTGCTGTTCTCGGTAGCGGTAGCCAAGGGAACGGCACGCTGGTTGCCCATGACGATACGTACGTCCTGGTGGATTGTGGTTTCTCTTTAAAGGAAACCGAGCGGCGCCTGCTGCGCCTGGGGGTTCACCCCGCGCAGTTGAGTGCGATTCTGGTGACCCACGAACATGCCGACCACGTGCATGGCGTGGGTTTGCTGTCTCGGCGCTACAATCTTCCGGTGTACTTGAGTCGCGGTACCTTGCGCGGGATGCGCAAACCCATTGAACCTGCGGGTTTCCTGGCCGGTGGCGAGCAGCTGCGGATTGGTGCGTTGAGCATCGATGTGATTGCCGTGGCGCACGATGCCCAGGAACCGACGCAGTATGTATTCAGTGACGGTGAACGACGCTTCGGCGTGCTTACCGATCTGGGCTCCTATTGCACCAAGGTGCTGGACGGTTACCGGAACCTCGATGCCTTGATGATCGAGTCCAACCACTGCCGAGACCTGCTGGCTCGCGGTCACTACCCGTACTTTCTCAAGCAACGGGTGGGCGGCGAACTGGGACATTTGAATAATCACCAGGCGGCGTACCTGGTGTATGAGTTGGGCTGGCAGGACCTGCAGCACCTGGTCCTGGCCCACCTGAGCAGCAAGAACAACCTGCCGACGCTTGCCCGGCAATGTTTTGTCGACACCCTCGGGTGCGACCCGGACTGGCTGCAACTGGCCGATCAAGATTCAGGGCTCGACTGGCGACACATCGCCTAGCCCACCTCACTCAAAGCGGAGCCCATCATGGAAAAACGTGAAGAACTCTACCGCGGCAAAGCCAAGTCGGTATACAAGACCGACGACGCCAACCGCCTGATCCTGCTGTTTCGCAACGACACCTCGGCGTTCGACGGCAAGCGCATCGAACAGCTGGACCGCAAAGGCATGGTGAACAACAAGTTCAACGCCTTCATCATGCAGAAACTCGAAGAGGCCGGCATTCCGACCCAATTCGACAAACTGCTGGGCGACAACGAGTGCCTGGTGAAGAAACTGGACATGATCCCGGTCGAGTGCGTCGTGCGTAACTACGCCGCCGGCAGCCTGGTCAAGCGCCTGGGTGTCGAAGAGGGCCTCAAGCTCAACCCTTACACCTTTGAACTGTTCCTGAAGGACGACGCCAAGGGCGACCCGTTCATCAACGAATCCCACGTCGTGGCATTCGGCTGGGGCACCGCTGAGCAACTGGCACGCATGAAGGAGCTGTCGCTCAAGGTCAACGACGTGCTGAGCAAGCTGTTCGACGACGCTGGCCTGCTGCTGGTGGACTTCAAGCTGGAATTCGGCGTGTTCCACGACGGCTCCATCGTCCTGGGCGACGAGTTCAGCCCGGACGGCTGCCGTCTGTGGGACAAGGACACCAAGAAGAAGATGGATAAAGACCGCTTCCGCCAGGGCCTCGGTGACGTTATCGAAGCTTACGAAGAAGTCGCCAATCGTCTAGGCGTACCGCTGTAATCGACGCAAGCATCTGATAGCACGGAAAAAAATCGCTTCGGCGCTTTGCATCCACCGATCTTGCTGTTATGATGCGCGCCGTTGGAGAGATGCCAGAGTGGCCGAATGGGACGGATTCGAAATCCGTTGTACCTTCACCGGTACCTAGGGTTCGAATCCCTATCTCTCCGCCATTATTGAAAAACGAAAAACCCCAATAACTTAAGTGTTATTGGGGTTTTTTGTTTTTGTAGCAGAAATTGCCAGGTTAATTCTGCTACGGTCTTCTATTCAGATGACGATGCGGGCCAATCATGAATCTTGAAAAAGTGCTCACGCATTTACGCGTTAACCTCCCGGACCTATTGGCTGTGTATGTGTTTGGCAGTCAAGCGACAGGCGAGGCGCATGCCAACAGTGATTTGGATTTGGCTGCGCTGGTTGAAGGACGAGTTGACGCGCTTCAATTGTGGCGCCTGTCCGGAGAATTGGCTGATATTGTCAACGTGCCTATCGATCTACTGGACTTGCGCGCGGCATCGACTGTCATGCAATACCAAGTCATAACCACTGGGCGCCGGCTTTGGAACAAGGACAGTCAGGCGGGTGTTTTCGAGAGCTATATTCTCAGCGAAAAAACCGCGCTGGATTCAGCCAGAGCTGAGTTACTAGCCGATATTCATAAGGACGGGACGGTATATGGTCGATGACGTACTCATCAACAAGGCGGCCAGCATCGAGCGTTGCGTTGCTCGTGCTCAAGAGGAGTATGAAAAGGATCCTGCCAGCTTTGCTACGGATTTCACCCGTCAGGATGCGGCCATTCTCAATATTCAGCGTGCCTGCGAGGCGGCCCTGGATATGGGGCAGCATTTGATTCGGCGTGAGCGTCTTGGCATTCCACAGAGCGCGCGTGATGTATTCGAGCTGCTGGCCCAGAACGGGTGGGTAAGTGCGTCCTTGCTGACCAACCTGAAAAACATGGTCGGATTTCGCAATATCGCAGTGCATGAGTATCAAACGCTTCAGCTGCCGATCACCGTTGCAATCATCACTCAACATCTGGGCGACTTTCTGGCATTCAGTTCGCACATTTTAACCAAAGACTCGGGCCGGTCGGCCGGTTAACAAGCCCCTCGACACCATTTTTGCGCCCGACTCAGGCAATGGAAGATTGCGCCTGAACCTGAAAAAGCCTGCTGAACGCAATGCTCAGCAGGCTTTTCAGCGCATCCTGTCTCGTCAGGCCGGTTGCGCCACCAGGCGGTTGCTGATGTTACGTCCCAGCACCAACACTGTGACAAAACCTACGCCTACCAACGCCGTCGCCAGGCTCAACAGCACCGAGCTGCCCAATTGGTCGACGATCCGCCCGCCGAAGAACGAGCCCAGGGCGATAATCACTTGGAACAATGCGACGAACAACGGCATGCCACGTTCGACATCCTTGGGCGCCACCACGAACATCCAGATACTGGCGCAGGCCGGGAAGGCGCCGAAGGCAAAGCCCCACAGGCCGATCAGCATCGCGGCGCCGGTCATGCCGGTAGCGAAGTAAGGGAACAGGGCGGTGCTGGTGCCGATCATCAGCGCGACCAGCATCAGGGTGTGACGTACGCTGCGGTTAGCGGCGAAACCGGCAAAAATATTGCCGAACACCCCAGCCACGCCAAACAACAGCAACAGCGAACCAATCGTCGGCCCATCGAAGCCGGAACTGTATTTGAAGAACGGCGCGACATAGGTGTAGGCGGCAAAGTGCGCAAGACCGATCAACAATACTGCGATCAATCCGACCCGAGCGCGTGGGTTGATAAACAACGCCGGCAGGTCGCTGACGAGAATGGCTTTTTCCGGGTTGAGTCGCGGTAGCAGGAAGACCTGTGCCAGCAGTACGGGGATGCCCACCAGCGCGGTCACCAGGAAGGTCATGCGCCAGCCCATCAGGCCGCTGAGCCAGGTGCCGACGGGCACGCCCAGTACGGTGGCGAGGGTGACGCCCATCATGATAATCGAGGTGGCTTTCGCGACGTCCACTCCCTTGGGGGCCAGGCGGCCGCTGAGGGCGATAGCCGTTGCCCAGAAGCCGCCGATGCTGATGCCCAGCAACACGCGGCCCAACAGCAGCAGGCTGAAATCACTGGCGAACGCCACCACTGAGTTGGCAATGATCATGATCAGCGTCAGGCCGATCAGCAGGTAACGACGGTCCATGGCGCCAATGATCACCGACAGCAACGGGGCGGCGAGGGCGGCCATGATGCCCGGCAGGGTCACCATCAGGCCGGCATGGCCAGCCGTGATACCGAGGTCGCTGGCGACATCGTTGAGCACGCCCACCGGCAGAAACTCACTGGTCACCAGGGCGAAGGCGCCCACGGCGACGGAGAGAATCGCCAGCCACTGCTGTTTGACGCTCTGTTGATTATGTTCGGGAAGGCCGCTATGGGCCTGGCTGGCACTTGGCATGGATTTGAGTTCCAGAGGGGATGTCGCCTGGTGTCAGGCGCGGTGAAGAGAATAAGAGGGGATTATATGAATCAGGCTTTGCATTCACGCAGGCGGTCGTTTCGATAGTAATCATCAGTGCTATCGATGTGTGCGTTTTGCCAGGGTCCGAATACCAAGTATGAGGAGGTGGGGCTTAACAAATCGAATCGATAAATCTTGTAGTGAGTGATATCTTTATGCCATCACGCATCGTGACAGGCATGGAGATGGGTATGAAGAAGCTATCAATGGTGGTTTTGCTCATGGTGTTGGCGGCTAGCCCGATGTTTGCAATGGGCTGCCCGAAGGGCACCCATCCGGTTGGAGGGACGGGGTCGCATCATAAGGGTGGAACCTGCCAGTAGCCAAAGAAACCTGCCGAACTCAGTTTTGCGCGCTGTGTGATCGAACGAACGCACAGCCCAACATCATCAATATTCACGACTTCTTATTTCCTATCCCACACCGCCCTCAAGTCCTCACCCGCGCGGCCGAAACGCTGTCATACGATGTCTTACCCCTAATAAGAGCGCGCCCCCAAAATGTCCCTTCGCAGCCTGTCCATCGCCCGCCGTGCGGGTCTGGGTTTTGCCTTGATCGCCCTGCTTGTGGCCCTGTTGGGTTTTTTTGCGCTCTCCAACATGGCGAGTATTCGCGCCAGTGCGGTGCAGGTGGAAAGAGGGCTGGTGCCCAAGATGCGACTGGTGGCGGATATTCGCGAAATCATGCTGCGCATCCGTACGATTTCTTTGCGCATGGCGTTGGACCCCAACCCCGCGAGCCTCCCGCAATACCGCAGCCAGATGGACACACGCAGTCAGGATCTGACGAAGAGGCTGACCGACCTGGACGCGGTGATCGACACACCGCAAGTCCGTGCGCTCTATGACCAGTTCCAGGTCTCGCTGCGCCAGTACCAGCAGGGCCTGGCGCAGTCGTTCGTGCTGGCCGACAAGCAGCAGGGCGCTGAACTCAACAAGCTGCTGCTGGTGGACATGAAAACCGTGGTCGACGGCTCCGGCGCGCAACTCAACGCACTCGCCGACTACTACAACGCCCAGATCAACGAGCAGGGCCAGGCGGCCGAGTCGCAGTACAGCCGCTCACGCACCATGGTCTTCGGTTTCGTGATTCTGGCGGGCCTGAGTACGATAGCCCTGGCCTGGCTGCTCACGCGCAGTATCGTGCGTCCGTTGGGGCAGGCTATGCGCGCGGCGGAAAACGTCGCACGGGGCGACTTGACCCAGACCGTGGAGGTCAGCGGAAACGACGAGGTGACTCGTTTGCTGGTGGCGCTGCACTCCATGCAGGGCAGCCTGCGCAGTACCCTGCAATTGATTCGCCAATCGGCGGCACAAATGGCCGCTTCCGCCACCGACCTCAATGGCATTACCGACCAGAGCAGCCGCAGCCTGCAACAGCAGACGGCCGAAATCGAACAGGCGGCCACGGCGGTCAACGAGATGACCTCGGCTGCCGAAGAGGTGGCGCGCAATGCGGTGTCCACCTCCGAGTCCACCCGCCTTTCCAATGAAACCGCGCGCGAGGGCCAGCACCGCGTCGGTGAAACGGTCAGCGCGATTCAAGCCCTGAGCAGCAACATCGGCGAGACCTCGACCCTGGTGCAGAGCCTGGCCGAGCAGTCGCGGGATATCGGCAAGGTGCTTGATGTGATTCGCTCCATCGCCGAACAGACCAACCTGCTGGCCCTCAACGCCGCCATCGAAGCTGCGCGTGCCGGGGAGTCCGGCCGTGGTTTCGCGGTGGTGGCCGATGAAGTGCGTGCGCTGGCCCATCGCACCCAGCAATCGACCCTGGAAATCGACCAGATGGTGACGGCGATGCGCACCGGCTCCAACGATGCCCTGACGTCGATGCAGTCGAGCACCCAGCGTGCCGGCGACACCCTGACCCTGGCCGAAGGGGCAGGGGGTGCCTTGAGCCAGATCACCGACTCCATCGACCAGATCCACCAGCGCAACCTGGTGATCGCCAGCGCCGCCGAGGAGCAGGCGCAGGTGGCCAAGGAGGTCGACCGCAACATCGTGAATATTCGCGACTTGTCGGCACAGTCTTCGTCCGGTGCCGGGCGGATCAACGGTTCAAGCCAGGAGCTGGCGCGGTTGGCGGTTGCGCTCAATGACGCGGTGGCGCGGTTTCAGGTGTAGGGCGCAAATGGGCAGCGGTGTCGATGGCGTCTCAACAGCGCTCATACGATAATCGCTGCACCTCGACTACCTGGCCCCTCCCGTGATCATCAACTTCGACCTCAACGACCTCCAAGCCTTCCGCGCCGTGGTAGACAAGGGCAGTTTTCGCGGCGCCGCCGAAGCCATCCGGATCTCGCAACCGGCGCTGAGCCGACGCATCGAAAAACTCGAAGCCGCGCTGGATGTGAAGCTGTTCGAGCGCACCACCCGCAGGGTCAGCCTGACCATGGTCGGACGCGCGTTTCTGCCCCAGGTCGAGCGCATGCTCGACGATCTCGACATCGCCCTGATGGGCATCAGCAACGTCGCGTCCACGCGCATGGGCAATGTCACCATCGCCTGTGTGCCGTCGACCGCGTATTACTTCATGCCCCATGTGATCTCCGAATTTCACAAGCTGTATCCGAAAATTCGCCTGCGGGTGCTGGATGCCAGTGCCGGCGAGGTGTGCAAAGCGGTGGAAACCGGCGAGGCGGACTTCGGCGTGAGTTTCAGCGGCAGCCTGGCTGACGAAGTGGAGTTCGAATTGCTGCTGCAGGAGCGTTATGTGCTGGCCTGCCGGCGTGATCACCCGCTGGCCGAGCGCGACAGCGTCACCTGGACCGAGGCGTACGAACACGACTACATCACGGTGGATAAAACCTCGGGCAACCGCTTCCTGCTGGACCAGGCCCTGCGTGGCATACGCGTGAAAAAACCGAGTATCTGCGAGACGCACCACGTGACCACCATGATCGGGCTGGTGGAGGCCGGGCTGGGCGTGGCGATGGTGCCGTCGATTGCGATGCCGGCGTGCGAGCACCCGATTCTGGTGAGTGTGCCGCTGGTAGAGCCGCAGGTGATGCGTAACGTGGGCTTGATCAAGCGCCGCGGGCGGACGTTGCCGCCCGCGGCGCTGGAGTTGGAGCGGTTGGTGCGGGAGATGCCGTTTCGGTCAGCGTGACACCGAGTCCAGACCGGTGGATTGCACCGCCGGTTGGGCCTCGGGCGAGGCCAGGAACTGCAGCAGTTCCCGGGCCTGGGCCGGGTGTTCGGCGTTCACCGGAATACCCGCCGCAAAGCGCGTCACGGACTGCACGTCTTCGGGGATTTTGCCCACATAAGTCACGCCCGCTACCGGTAATAATTCCGCCACCTGTTGCAGGCCCACTTCGTAGTCACCCTTGGCGACCTGCTCGGCCACCGGCAGACGTTCGATCATGGTGCCTTTGGCTGGCATGCCGAGTTTCTTGAACAACTCTTTCTCGACATACACACCGCTGGCGCTGTCCGAGTACGCCACGGACTTGGCGTTGCTCAGCACCGCCTTCAACTCGGCATCGGTGCCGATCGCCGGTTTGGCTGCGCCTTCCTTCACCACCAGGCCGATGCGCGAGTCGGCCAGTTCCACACGGGACGCCGGGTCGACCTTGCCTTGTTTGATCAATTCATCCAGGGCATAACCGACCATGATCACCACGTCGGCGTGTTCGCCACGGGCCAGGCGGTTGGGAATCGCTTCCGGCGCCTTGCCCATTGACGGGCCAAGGACGGTCTGGAGGGTGTCGCCGCTGTGCTTGGCGTATTGCGGGCCGAGCAGTTTATAGGCCGCGGTGAAGCCGCCGGAAGTCATCACTTTGAGCTCTTCGGCCTGGGCCGTCAGCGCCAGGGCGCCAAAGGCCAGGGCGGTCAGCGTCTTGAACAGCGCCTTCATCGCAGTGCCTCCTGCATCACTTGGCCACGGCTGTTGGCGCGGCGATACAGGGCCAGGGTCGAACACAGCGCGCACAGCGCGGCGAACATCATCCAGTAGGCCGGCGAGGCTTTGTCTTCGGTGATATGGATAAACCAGGTGGAGATCGCCGGGGTAAAACCACCGAACACGGCGGTCGCCAGGCTGTAGGCCAGGGAGAAGCCCGCCACGCGCACTTCCACCGGCATGATTTCGGTCAGGGCCGGGATCATGGCGCCGTTGTACATGCCATAGAGGAAGGAGAACCACAGCAGGGTTTCCAGCATGTGGGCGAAGCTCGGTGCGTTGACCACGTAGGACAGCGCTGGATAAGCCGTGAGAACGGTCAGCACGGTCATGGCGACCAGTACCGGCTTACGGCCGAAGCGGTCGCTCAAGGTGCCGCCGATCGGCAGCCATACGAAGTTCGACACCGCCACCAGCAGAGTCACCAGAAGGGCGTCGGACGTGCTCAGTTGCAGCACGGTCTTGCCGAAGGTCGGTGCGTACACGGTGATCAGGTAAAACGCGGTGGTGGTCATCGCCACCATGAGCATGCCGCCGATGACCATGGTCCAGTTTTTCACCAGGGTCGCCATGACTTCACGCATGGTGGGGCGATGCTGGCGCTTGGCGAATTCTTCGGTTTCCTGCAGGTTGCGTCGCAGCACGAAGATGAACGGGATAATCACGCAACCGATGGCGAACGGAATGCGCCAGCCCCAATCGGCCACCACGGCGGGTTCCATCCAGACGTTCAGGCCATAGCCCAGTGCGGCGGCGACCACGATGGAAATCTGCTGGCTGCCCGACTGCCAGCTGGTGTAGAAGCCTTTGCGGCCCGGAGTGGCCATTTCGGCGAGGTACACCGACACACCGCCCAGTTCCGCGCCGGCCGAAAAGCCCTGCAACAGACGGCCCAGCAGCACCAGCAGCGGGGCCCACAGGCCAATGGTGTGATAACCCGGCACCAGCACGATCAGCAGCGTGCCGCTGGCCATGATCGACAGGGTCACGATCAGCCCTTTGCGGCGACCGACGTCATCAATGTAGGCACCCAGAATCACCGCACCCAATGGACGCATCAGGAAGCCCGCGCCGAACACGGCGAAGGTCATCATTAATGACGCAAACTCATTAGCGGCGGGGAAGAACGCGGCAGCAATATAGGTGGCGTAGAAGCCGAACAGAAAGAAATCGAACTGTTCGAGGAAGTTGCCCGAAGTGACGCGGAAAACCGCACCCACTTTAGAGCGGGCAGAATCGGGCCGAGCAGGGCTAGTCATGTTTTTGTGTCTCCAGCGTTCTTTTTAAAGTGCTTGTTTCGCTTAAGACTGAGGATAGTGGCTGACACATTTAGAAATGATAAGTGAAAGATTTGGATTTATTGATGCATGCAGGTTATCAATTGTTGAAGCCGATCAAAATCCTCCTGCCTGTTCTATGCTTGAGAGCGTGACCAATTCTTACGGATGGGAGGTGGCTATGGGTAACGAACACCAACATCAGGATGAGCCGGCGCGTGAGCAGCCCCGGCGGCAGCGCGAGGACGAAAAACCGCAAACCTGGAAACACCCGGATGACGGCACGGAGCTGTCCGAGCGAGATCAGGAGCGCCCGCTCAAGCCGTGACACGTGTCCACCCCGACCAATTGATCGGGGTGGCACATAGACGCAGCCCGTCGGCCTTTCTACACTGCCGCTTGTCGTGGGTAAGGGGCAGGCGCCGATGAATCGCAATGAATTACGCAAGGCCGACATCAACCTGATGGTGGTTTTCGAAGCGCTGATGCTTGAGCGCAACGTGACCCGGGTGGCCGAGAAGCTGTTTCTGGGCCAGCCGACCATCAGCTCGGCGCTCAACCGTTTGCGTACGCTGTTCAACGACCCGCTGTTTATTCGTGTCGGCCACCGCATGGAACCCACCGCGCGCGCCGAAGAGATCATCCAGCACCTGTCGCCGGCGCTGGACTCGCTGTCGTCGGCGCTGAGCCTGACCCACGATTTCGACCCGTCCATCAGCACCATGACCTTTCGCATCGGCCTGTCCGACGATGTCGAGTTCGGCCTGCTGCCGCCGCTGTTGCGCGCGTTGCGCCAGGAGGCGCCGCAAGTGGTGTTCGTGGTGCAGCATGTCGACTACTGGCGCATCCCCGACCTGTTGGCCTCCGGCGATATCACCGTCGGCATCACCCAGACCCGTGGTCTGCCGGCGAATGCCAAGCGCAAGTTGCTGCGCCATATCCGCCCGCGTCTGTTGCGTGCCGATGCTTCGGATACGCCGCTGACCCTCGATGAATACTGCTCACGCCCCCACGTGCTGGTGTCGCATACGGCCAACGTGTCGGGGTTCGCCGATGAGTGGCTGGCCGAGATCGGCCGCAAGCGCCACGTGGTGTTGTCGGTGCCGCAATACAGCGCGTTGCCCGCCTTGCTGGCCGGCACCGATCTGATCGCCAGCCTGCCGGACTACACCGCCGAAGCCATGGCGGTGTCGGGCAACCTGTTCTGTGAGCCGTTCCCGTTCGAGACGCCGACCCTGGATTTATCCATGGTCTGGCTCAGCCATGTGGACACCGACCCGGCCGAGCGTTGGGTACGCTCGCGGCTGGAAGCGTTTATGAGTGATCGAAACCTGGTGGCCAAGGCTTGAGCTATTTATCCGTGGTATATGTAGGAACCGTCCTATAAAAACCTCGGAGTTCGCCATGCCACACCTGCACCTGGAATACACCGCCAACCTGACGCAACTGGACACCGACAAGGCCCTGTTGCGCCTGAACCATGCGCTGGTGGCCTCCGGTCAGTTCGGCGCCGAGTTCGACATCAAGAGCCGGGCCGTCAAGGTCGACAGCTTTCGCGTCGGCACCGGCCTCAACGAGCGTGGGTTTGTGGCGGCGCGCCTGGCCTTGCTCAGCGGGCGTTCGCCGCAGGTCAAACAGCAACTGTCGCAAAGCTTGCTCGCGGTGTTGCAGGACCTCGGCCCATGGCCCGAGGGCGTGCAGGTGCAACTGAGTGTCGAATTACGCGACATGGATCGCGATACCTATAGCAAGGAGGCAGTTGCGAGCTAGTAGCTGCAAGCTTCAAGTTAAGAGCGATGGGGGGCTGTGGCTTGCAGCTTGCAACTTGCAGCTTGCATCTACGGTCCCACACACCTTCACCACCTGTTCGCGAAACCAGGTATTGGCGCTGTCCTGCTCACTGGTTTCGTTCCACTGCATCTCCAGCGTGAACCCCGGTAGCCCGTTGGGCGCTTCGCAGTGGCCGAACACCGTCGTCGGCGCCAACAGCTTTTGCACGCGGCGGGGCAGGGTGACGATAAAGTCGGTGCCGGTGATCATCTTCAACGCCGCGCTGTAACTGTTGGCCCTGGCGATCACCTGGCGCTTGTGGGCATGGCGCGCCAGCCAGCCATCGATCATGTTGGTGTCCGAGGTCCACGGCGTGGGGAAGACGTGACGCCGTTCGACGAAGGATTGCAGGCTGAACGCCGGCTCCCGGGGCGCCGAGCGTTTGTCGAAGACGCACACCAGGTCGTCCTCCAGCAGCATCTGGGTCTTGAGGTCTTTGTGAGCGCGATGAAAGTGCGGGCCGAAACAGATCACCAGGTCCAGGCGACCTTCGCGCAGATCGTCGACGGGGATGTCGGTTTCCAGCTTGTGCACATTGACGATCACCGGCAGGTCGGCGCGGTCGAAGTGCTTCAACAGGCGCGGCAGGACCAGCTGTTCGAAGTATTCCGGGGCGCACACATTGAAGGTCACCGCCTTCTGGGTCGGGTCGAACGCCTGGCTGCCGGCGTGGCACAGGTTGATGCTTTCGAGGATCTTCTGCACGTGGCCATACATGCTGGTGGCCTTGTACGTCGGGCGCATGCCGGCTCGCGTGTTGATGAACAGCTCGTCTTCAAAGCTGGTACGCAGCTTCTTCAGGCTGTAGCTCACGGTGGACTGGCTGACGAACAGCGTCTCTGACACCTCGGTCACGCTGCTCTGGTCATAGACGGCGATGAACACCATCAAGTCCTGCATATCGAGCTTTCTGAGCGAGTTACTGTTTAGCATCCATTCCATCCGTCAATCCGATGTACCGAACGCGGTACAAGCGCAAAAAGCTTAACGGAACGGACGTGCCAATAGAAAGCTCTGTAGGTCGTTTCTATGTTTGGTGTGGGACAAATACTGTTCGCAACACGACGTCAGTGGATGTGTTGCGCATAGTGCTTGGGATTGAAGCGCGTGACGATCAGCAACATCAGCACCACCACCGCCGTCAGCGACCACCAGGCCCACTCGAAGCTGCCCAACTGGTCGCGGATCATCCCGGCGATCAACGGCGACACGCCGGCGATCAGGTAGCCGATGCCTTGCACGAACGCGGTGAGGCCACCGGCGCGGCGCGGGTTGTCCAGGTGGTCGAGGGACAGGATCAGGCTCATCGGAAACAGCCCGCCGATGCCCAGGCCGAGCAGGCACGGCCACACCAGGCTCAGGTGTTGCGGGCTGAGGATCAGGCCGCAGAAACCGGCGATGATCAGCACCAGCAACACCGCGACTACACCGCGTTTATCCTGGCGTCGGTTGGCGATAGCTGGGGTGACCAGGCCGGACACGACTTCCATGGCCGTCAGGAAACCGAGCAGTAAACCGGCGCTTTGTTCGCTCCAGCCCTGCTCGACGTAGTACGGCGCCAGCCACGCCAGCACGCAGGTGTAGGACGCGGTCCCAAGGCCGAAAAAGATCGCCAGCAACCAGGCGCGGCGGTTGCCGAAAAAAGATTCCTGTGGGCCTGCGCTGGCTTGGGGCAATGGTGGCAATGTCGACCGCTGGGCGTACCAGAACACCAGCGCCAACAGCGCCAGCACGGCCCAGACCGCCAGGCCGATGCGCCAACTGCCGGTCTGCACCTGCACGAAGGGCGCGAATGAAGCGGCCAACGCCGCCCCGCCCATGATCGCGGTGACGTACAGGCCCATGAACAGCGACACGTTGGCGCTGAAGCGTGACTTGATCAGTGCCGGCATCAACGCCTGGATCAGCGCAATGCCGATACCCGCCGCGATGGCGCTGACGATCAACTCCAGCACCGAGTCGAGGAACAGCCGCGACAACGTCGCCAGGCCAATCACCCCCAGCGACAGCACAATGCTGCGGTGCTCGCCAAAGCGCTTGGCCAGGCCCATGCCAAAAAACATCGCCAGCCCCATGGCCATCACCGGCAGCATGGTCAGCAACGCCGCGCTGCTGAAACTCAACGGCACATCAGCGCGAATCGACGACAACAACGGCCCCACGGCCGCCATCGACGGGCGCAGGTTAAGGGCGACCAGCACCACGCTGATCATCAGCCACATACCGGTGGTGGGTTTTGCGTGAACGGTTTCCATGGGCGGGCCTTGAGTGAACAAGAGCGAATCAGGCCATGGGCAGGGCAGCTGGGCAAATGAGAAAGTCGTTGGGGCTATTGAAAAATTGCAGACACTGACACACCACAGATCAAAATGTGGGAGGGGGCTTGCCCCTCCCACATTTCTGGACCGCGTTGAGTCAGTAACCGACGGTAAAGCGCTGGCGCGAGTGCTTCGGCGTTTCCACTTCGTCGAGCATGGCGATAGCGTAGTCGGCAAAGCTGATCGAGCTGTTACCGTCACTGCTTACCAGCAAATCATCCTGGCCCAGGCGGAATTGACCGGTGCGCTGGGTGCCATCGAACAGGGCCGATGGCGACAGGAACGTCCAATTCAATTCTGTTTCCTGACGCAGGGTCTCCAGGAATGCCGCGCCTGCACTGGCCTCGGCCTTGTACTCGGCAGGGAACCCCTCGCTGTCGATCACCCGACCGCCGCCCGGCAGCAACAGCGAACCCGCACCGCCCACCACCAGCAAGCGGGGTACGCCGGCCTTTTTCACTGGACCGATCACCGCACTGGCAGGGAGGGTCGCGAAGTGCGCGGCACTGATCACCACGTCGCTGCCGCTGATCGCCTGTTGCAGGGCTTCGGCATCCAGCGCGTCCACCTGTTTGATGGTGACGCCCGGGCGCGCGGCCAGTGTGTCGGTATTGCGCGCGATGGCCACAACGCTGTGCCCGCGACGCAGTGCTTCTTCCAGCAATTGGCTACCGGCGCGGCCAGTGGCTCCAATGATTGCAATCTTGCTCATGACGTTCTCCAGTAGGGTTAAGGATGGAACGGATTCACCACTTCATTTCGCCCTTGGCGACTTTGGCGCTCAGCTCCAGCGAGCTTTCGTCAGCCAGGGTGGGGTAACGCTTTTTCATGGCCGCGATCAGGGCCGCGGAGTCCTTGGCCTTGGCGGTCTCGATGTCGAAGGCCTTGATGTAGTCGGCGGTGAATGTCACCGAAGCCAGCGACGCTGTGCCCAGGTAGTGACCGGGGATCACTGTGCGCGGCTTCAGGTCTTCAATGCGTTGCAAGGTGGCCAGCCAGTCTTTGTGGGACTGCGCGCTCTGAGTGTCGGCCATCCACACGTGAATGTTCTGGGCGACCACTACGCCACCGATCACAGCCTTGATCGACGGGATCCACACAAAGCCGCGATCCGGCTGCGGGCCGTCCAGGCCGATTACGTCCAGTTGCTGGCCTTCGAGGGTCAGGCTATGGCCTTGCAACACCTGCGGCACGATGGTTTTGGCCGGTTTGTCGGCGCCCATTTTCGGGCCCCAGAATGCAAGCTTGCCGGCCACGGTCGCGTTGATATGGTCGACCACCGGTTGCGGCGCCAGCACCTTGGCTTGCGGGAACGCGGCAGTGAGGGTGTCGAGGCCGAAGTAGTAATCCGGGTCGCCGTGGCTGATGTAGATGGTGGTCAGGTTCTTACCGCTGGCGCGGATCTTTTGCACCAACTGCTCGGCCTGGCCCTTGCCGAATTGCGCGTCTACCAGGATCGCGTCCTTGGCGCCGCTGACCAGCACCGAGCTGACCGGGAAGATTGCCGCCTCGCCTGGGTTGTACACATCGAGAGTCAGGTCGGCAGCGGCCGCATGGGCGGCGAAGGCCAGGGCGGCGGTGGCCAGGGTCAGGCGCTTGAAGGTTGAGAACATCGGGCAGCTCCAGCAGTCGATTCAAAGGATGCACAGAGCTTAGTTGCACTAAACAAGACTAAAAATGCGATGCTGTAACATAGTTTGTTTCTAAAATCGGTCAAATCATGGATCGTCTTCAAGCAATGCGCGTGTTTGTCACTGTGGTGGACCTGGGCAGCCAGTCGGCGGCGGCCGATCATTTGGACCTGTCGCGCCCGGTGGTGTCGCGCTATTTGGCCGAGTTGGAAGACTGGGTCGGCGCGCGCCTGTTGCACCGTACCACGCGCAAGCTCAGCCTCACGGCCGCCGGCAGCGAAACCCTGCCACGCTGCCGGCAACTGTTGGAATTGTGCGGCGATATGCAAGCCGCCGTCAGCGAACCGGATGACGCGCCCCGTGGCCTGTTGCGCTTGAGCGTCAGCACCTCGTTCGGCCAGGCGCAATTGGCCGAGGCCATTGCCGAATACGTCAAGCGCTACCCCTTGGTCACGGTCGACCTGCAAATGCTCGACCGCACCGTGAACCTGGTGGATGAGCGCATCGACCTGGCCATCCGCACCAGCAATGACCTCGACCCCAACCTGATCGCCCGGCGCCTGACCGTGTGTCGCTCGGTGGTGTGCGCCACCCCGGCGTATTTGCGGGAGCATCCTGCTCCGCAAAAAGTCGAAGACCTGGCCCGACACAACTGCCTGACCCACTCGTACTTCGGCAAAAGCCTGTGGCATTTCGAAGAGAACGGCGAGCACGTGTCGGTGCCGGTGCACGGCAATATCACCGCCAACGAGGCCAGCACCTTGCTCCGCGTGACGCTGGCCGGGGTGGGGGTGGCGATGCTGCCCAGTTACCAGGCCGGCGATCATATTCGGCGGGGCGAACTGGTGAGGCTGCTGCCCCAGGTCGAACCTCGGCAGATGAACATCTACGCGGTGTATGCCTCGCGCAAACACATGCCGTCGGCGCTGCGCAGCCTGCTGGATTACCTGGTGCAGCGGTTTCCGGAGGAACCGGCGTGGGACCTCGGTCTCTAGGGCGACATCACCTTGTTGAATGTCGCCCGATAATGGCAACTTGCCGTGGCTGGCCTATGCTTTAAACAGCACCGTGTGGATCCGTCCAGAGGTCTGTGCCATGAGTATAAAAACCAGAAAATACCTGAAGATTTTCACCCTCTGCGCCTTGGCCAGCGCGTTGTACGCAACGGCCGCCTACCGCGTTGAGCAGACCCGTATGCAGCCGACCTTCGCGATCAGCTGCCATCAGGACCAATGCGTTCCGCACAGCGGCAGTTTCAGCGCACTCAGGTAGGCGGTTGTTCAGCCTTGAGTTGTTCGCGAAACGCCTTGGGTGAGAACCCGACCCGTCGGCGAAACAGCCGAGAGAAGTTGGTCGGGTCGGAAAAACCCAACACCTGCGACATTTCATTGATGGTCATGCTGGTGTAGGTCAGCAAGCGCTTGGCTTCCAGCAATTGGCGGTCATGCATGATCTGCAACGCAGGCTGCCCGCCCAGTTCGCGACACGTCCCGTTCAGATGCGACACCGAGATGCCCAGCTTGTGAGCCAGGTCTTCGATCTTCGGGTGTTCGCGGTAATGTTGCTCGACCAATTGGGTGAACCGCCGGAAATACTCGCGTCCACGCGGCGCGCGTGGATGACGGTGCTTGATGGCCTGGCGGCTGACCCACACCACCAGCACGCTGACCAGGGCATGCATCATCATGTCCCGCGCCGGTTGTGTGTCGGCATATTCATCCTGCAAACGGGTAAACAGGCTGTTCAGGTAATCGCTGTCGTTGCCCGCAGGGTAAGTTCCCAGGGCCTGCAGACCGTCCACCGTTGCCCCCAATTGCGCCTGCAAATGGCTCACCAATGGCGCGGCCAGTGTCACCACAAAACCTTGCACATTTTCGGGGAAGCGAAACCCATGCACGCACAGCGGCGGCAATACCTGCAGGGTCGCCTCACTGAGCGTGGTGCGCTGGCCGTCGATTTCCAACTGCGCCTCGCCCTTGTGCACATACAGCAACTGGCACAGGTCCGCATGCCGGTGGGGCTGGATTTCCCACTGGTATTCCCGACTGCGCCGGGAAATGGTTTCGCAGTGCAACAAATCGGGGGTCGGCCATTCTTGGCTTTCCCCGTAAAGCTTGAAGACCGGAATCGCGGTTTTGGTCATGGTTTCAATCCGATACTCAGGATAGTTGTGCGGTAATCGCCCCAATTGGCAAAAAGCGCAGGCTTTGACGCAGTTTTCACCTTCTTATAGCGCTCACTCAAGTGAAAAATGTCAGCAACAAGATCAATGACAACTCTTTCACTCGATACGTTCGGTGGAACCTGCGGGCGATAAAAATAATGAAAACGCTGAAAACTCAAGTCGCCATCATTGGCGCCGGTCCCTCCGGACTGTTGCTCGGCCAGTTGCTGCACAATGCCGGCATCGAAACCCTCATCCTGGAGCGTCAGAGCGCCGATTACGTGCAGAGCCGTATCCGCGCCGGCGTGCTGGAACAAGGCATGGTCGATCTGCTGCGCGAGGCCGGCGTGAGCCAGCGCATGGACGCCGAAGGCCTGGTGCATGACGGTTTCGAGTTGGCGCTGAACGGCCGGCTGACCCATATCGATCTCAAGGCGCTGACCGGCGGCCAATCGGTGATGGTCTACGGCCAGACCGAAGTCACCCGCGACCTGATGGCCGCCCGCGCCGCCGCGGGTGCTGTCACGCTCTATGAAGCCAGCGATGTGCAGCCGCATGAACTCAAAAGTGATCGACCCTGGCTGACCTTCGAGCACCAGGGCCAGGCGTATCGCCTGGACTGCGACTACATCGCCGGTTGCGACGGTTTCCACGGCGTGGCGCGCCAGTCGATCCCGGCTGAATCATTGAAGGTCTTTGAGCGCGTCTACCCTTTCGGCTGGCTGGGCATTCTCGCCGACACGCCGCCGGTCCATGACGAACTGGTGTATGCCAAGCACCCGCGTGGCTTTGCGCTGTGCAGCATGCGGTCGCCGACCCGCAGCCGCTATTACCTGCAGGTGCCGGCCGAAGAGCCGCTGGACGAATGGTCGGACGCGCGCTTTTGGGCCGAACTGAAAACCCGTCTGCCGGGCGACCTGGCCGAGCAACTGGTCACCGGCCCGTCGATCGAAAAAAGCATCGCACCGCTGCGCAGTTTTGTGGTCGAGCCCATGCAGTACGGGCGCCTGTTCCTGCTCGGTGATGCCGCGCATATCGTGCCGCCCACTGGCGCCAAGGGCCTGAACCTGGCCGCCAGCGACGTGAGTACGTTGTTTCGGATTTTGCTCAAGGTGTACGGCGAAGGCCGGGTGGATTTGCTTGAGCGCTATTCCGCGATCTGCCTGCGCCGGGTGTGGAAGGCCGAGCGGTTTTCCTGGTGGATGACCTCGATGCTGCATCAATTTCCCGAGGCGGACGGCTTCAGCCAGCGCATCGCCGAGAGCGAGCTGGAGTACTTTATCCAGTCCGAGGCCGGGCGCAAAACCATCGCGGAAAATTACGTCGGACTTCCTTACGAAGCTATCGAATAGCCTGCTATCGTATCGAGCATTCCCGCAGGGCGCCTTTTCCCGCGGGCCTTGCTCGAAGGTTCTGCCGTGACTCAGCTCAATCAGCCCGCGCCACCGCTCCCCGCGGTGCGCAGTATCCTCGCCTCGTTGATGATGGCGATCTTTCTCGGCGCCCTGGACCAGACCATCGTCGCAGTGTCCATGCCTGCCATTTCCGCGCGTTTCCACGACGTCAACCTGCTGGCCTGGGTGATTTCCGGCTACATGGTGGCGATGACCGTGGCGGTGCCGATCTACGGCAAGCTCGGCGACCTGTACGGGCGCCGGCCGATGATGCTGATCGGCATGGGCCTGTTCACCGTGGCGTCGCTGTTGTGCGGCATGGCCCAAAGCATGGAGCAACTGGTATTGGCGCGGGTGCTGCAGGGCATCGGTGCCGGCGGGATGATCTCGGTCAGTCAGGCGATCATCGGCGACATCATCCCGCCCCGTGAACGTGGGCGTTACCAGGGGTATTTCAGCAGCATGTACGCGGTGGCCAGCGTGGCCGGGCCGGTGCTGGGCGGTTACATGACCGAGTACTTGTCGTGGCGCTGGGTATTCCTGATCAACCTGCCATTGGGCGCCGGCGCCTGGTACGTGGCCCATCGCACCCTGGTGGGGCTGCCGATGCCGCAGCGCAAGCCAGTCATCGATTACCTGGGCACGGTGCTGATGATCATCGGCCTGACCGCCTTGCTGCTGGGCATCACCGAAATCGGCCAGGGCCACCATTGGCGTGATCGCGAAGTGCTTTGGCTATTGGCCGGCGCGCTGGTGGCACTGACCCTGTTCGTGTGGCACGAGCGGCGTGCGCGTGAGCCCCTGTTGCCGATGCATTTGTTTGGCAACCGCAGCGCGGTGCTGTGCTGGTGCACGATTTTTTTCACCAGTTTCCAGGCGATTTCCCTGACCGTGTTAATGCCGTTGCGCTTTCAGACGGTAACCGGCGGCGGTGCCGACAGCGCGGCCTTGCACTTGATGCCCTTGGCGATGGGCCTGCCAATGGGCGCGTATACCGCCGGGCGCATGACCTCGGTGACCGGACGCTACAAGCCGATGATCCTCAGCGGCGCGCTGTTGAGCCCGCTGGCGATTGCGGGCATGGCCTTCAGCGCGCCCCAGGACATGCTGCTCACCGGCCTGTTCATGTTGCTGTGCGGGATCGCCGCCGGCATGCAGTTCCCCACTTCTCTGGTGGGGGCGCAAAACTCGGTGGAACAACGCGACATCGGCGTCGCCACCAGCACCACCAATTTGTTCCGCTCCCTGGGTGGCGCGGTGGGGGTGGCGTGCATGTCGGCGTTGCTGCTGGCGCTGTTGCAGGGTTCCAGCTTCGCCCACCTGGCCAGCGGTGCGCTGGTGGCCGAGGGCACTTCCGGCAACGTGCTGCTCGATGGTTTGAACGCCGCCCCAGGCGCGGCGCAGGATGCCCTGCGCGGGGAGCTGGCGGTGACGTTCGAGCATTTATTGTGGGTGAGCGTGGCGGTGTCTTTATTAGGGCTGGCAGCAGCCATCGCCATGCCGAATCGGGTACTGCGCGGTCGCGAAGACAAGGCCAAATAACCGACACGATGAAGATCAGAATGTGGGAGCAAGCCCCCTCCCACATTTTTTTACCGCATTTCAGCTTCAGGGGCTGTAGTAACCCACCGCCACCATGAAATGCCCGCTCTTGCGGATATACGCATGTTTGTTCTCGACCTTGTCGGTCACCGGGTTTTTCCAGCGATACTTGTATTCCCCCTGGTCCTGATCGGTCATCATCTTGAGGATCGGTTCACCCACCGGTTTGCCGTCCGGGTCCTTGATCTTGGCGAAGTCGGTGTTGATCAGCCGCAGGTTGGTGCCGTGGGCCACGTAGCGTCCGGTGTTCAGGTCCACCACAAACACATACAGGTCGTCCTGCAGGAAGCCGCCCTGCAAGGAGTTGATGGCCTTGAGCGTGCCGGCTTCATCCTTGACCAGCGCGTTCACCGCCTTGTTACGCAGGGCCCGCGCCTGTTCCGGGGTGGCCCGTGGCAGGTAGTAGCCCACCGCCAGGATGCGCTCGCCGACGCGCTGATAAAACACATGCTTGTGTTCGATCTTGCCATCGTTCCAGTTCTGCCAACGGTAGTCGGCCTGCTGGATGCCCTGGCCTTCCGGCACCTTGAGCGCGTCCTTGAAGGACTGGCGCAAGTCCGGCCCGAGTACTTCAGACACATCGCGACCGATCAACGCCGAAGAGGGCCCGCCGCTGGCCAGCAATACGCCTTGGGTATCGACCACGAACACATAGCGATCCTGGTCGATGAACTCGCCCTGGCGGCTGAACGCGGCAAACGCTTTGTCGCCATTGCTCTGGTAATAGGCCAGGGCTTTTTCCAGCAGGGCCTTGGCCGCCTGGGCGTCCTGATCCTGCGCAGGATTGGCGTGCACCTGGCTGAAACACAACAGCAGCAGCCAGGTCAGTTGACGCAGTCCCTTCATGTTCCGCCCCTCGTTCTTATTGGATGTGACCACAGCGTAGACGGCGTTGGCTCAAGGCGCCGCCAGCCACTGGCTGACGATTGCGTCATACGCGCCGGTGGCGACGCTCAGGTGCAGCCACTGGTCGACATAGCTCTTCCACGCCACATCGTCGCGGGGCAGCAAAAAGGCTTTTTCGCTGTACTGCATCTGCCGCTCCGGGTTGACCGCGCACAGGCCAGGCTTGAGCTTCTGCTGGTAACGCGCTTCGCTGGCGTCGGTGATCATCACATCCGCCTTGCCGGCGAGCAGTTCGTCGAAGATGGTCACGTTGTCGTGCAGGCGGATCTGCGCCTGGCCCAGGTGGGTGCGGGCAAACACTTCATTGGTGCCGCCCGCCGGTTCGATCACCCGCACCTGCGGCTGGTTGATCTGCTCGACGGTCTGGTAGCGCTGCACATCGGCGCAGCGCACCAACGGGATTTTGCCGTCCTCTCCGAGAGACTGGCTGAAGAACGCCTTTTTCTGACGTTCCAGCGACACCGAAATACCGCCCACGGCAATATCGCAGCGTTGGGCGAGAAAGTCCGGCATCAGGGTTTTCCAGGTGGTGGGTACCCAGGTGATTTTGGCGTTGAGGCTCTTGGCCAGGGACTCGGCCATGGCAATGTCGATGCCTTCGTAACTGCCGTCGGCGCGCAGCGAGGTGTAGGGCTTGTAGTCGCCGGTGGTGCATACGCTGAGGGTGCCGCGTTGCAACACCTCATCCAGGCGCGACGGGGCGGGGTCGGCCAGGGCGCTGGTGGCCAGGGTTGCCAATACACACAGGGCTAGCGGAGCTTTCATGCGGTCGAGTCCTTGGGGCCGGGGCGGGGTGGCAGCCATTATTTCGAGGGCGGTGCGGGGTGGCAAGGCGCACAGGAGGGTTAGTCGTTTTGCGCTGGTGTTTTCGACCTTTTTTTCACGTTGCACTGGTTAAGCTGCGAAACAAGGTCGTATACCACCGTTTAACCCCTATGAGCGCATGATGTCGTCACAACCTCCCTCATCCATAGAGATCGAATACGCCGAGCGCTGTGACCGTGAACACGCCCGGGTTTGCAGCGACACGCGCCCACCCGGGTTGCGGCGACGTTTGGCGTCGTGGCGCGACGAATGGCTGGTGCGTCAGGCGTTGAAGGTTGCCGGCGAGCCGGGGCTGATCCTCGACCTGGCCTGTGGCTCGGGCCGGTTCTGGCCGGTGTTGGCTGAACACATCAACCGGGTGATCCTGGCGTCGGACAATTCCCAGGACATGCTCGATCACGCCGTTACCCACCATCCGGCGACGTTGCTCAAGCGCGTCAAGACGTTTCAAGGGTCGGCGTTTTCCATCGGCTTGTCGGCCAATGCCGTGGACTGCATTTTCTGCCTGGAGTTGTTTCGTCACGTGCCCAGCAGCGATGGGCGGTTGGCGTTGCTGCGTGAGTTTCACCGGGTCAGCCGTGACACGGTGATTATCTCCGTCAACTCGCGCACGGCGGTGGAAGACGAGTTTCGCCAGGCAGGCTTCAAGGTCCTGAATCATCAGGAGTTCCTGCCGGGCTCGGGCCTGTGGCGGGTTTACGTTTTACGTAAGAGAGGATAACTCCCGCCTGTCGGACTATTCTTCAGCTCTTGCCTGACTTTTCATGGTTGCCTGTGCACTGCGGATGCTCGTTAGCCCCTTTCGCGATATATACTGCGCGCCATTCTTCAAGGGAGAGCCGTGTGGCCATCGATATTCACTGGAT
The DNA here is from genome assembly GCF_030687435.1 of Pseudomonas sp. FP597. Classification (NCBI taxonomy): domain Bacteria; kingdom Pseudomonadati; phylum Pseudomonadota; class Gammaproteobacteria; order Pseudomonadales; family Pseudomonadaceae; genus Pseudomonas; species Pseudomonas sp. FP597. The sequence goes on from NZ_CP117432.1 coordinate 1,703,989, forward strand.
CTGCGACAACGATAGCCTCGGCCAGCACTGCGCCGAATGGCAGCAGTTGCCATTCGTCGCCCTCGACACCGAATTCATGCGGGTCGACACCTTTTACCCCATTGCCGGGTTGATCCAGATCGGCGATGGCGTACGCGCTTACCTGATCGACCCCCTGACCATCGACAACTGGCAACCCCTGGCCGCCTTGCTGGAAAACCCAAGCGTCATCAAGGTGGTGCACGCCTGCAGCGAAGACCTCGAAGTCTTGCTGCGCCTGACCGGCAGCCTGCCGGTGCCGTTGTTCGACACCCAATTGGCGGCGGCTTACCTGAACCTCGGGTTCTCCATGGGCTACTCGCGCCTGGTGCAGGCCGTGCTCGACATCGATTTACCCAAGGGCGAGACGCGTTCGGACTGGCTGCAGCGGCCACTCTCGGAGACACAGATCAGCTACGCCGCCGAAGACGCGGTGCACCTGGCCGAGGTCTATACCCGCCTGCGACCGAAGCTGTCCGATGACAAGTACGCCTGGGTGCTGGAGGACGGCGCCGAGCTGGTGGCCAACCTGCGCCGCGAAGTCGACCCGTACGAGGTGTACCGCGACGCCAAGCTGGCGTGGAAACTGTCCCGTGCCCAGCTCGCCGTGCTGCGTGAACTGTGCGCCTGGCGCGAGCAGCAGGCCCGCGCCCGTGACCTGCCGCGCAATCGCATCGTTCGCGAGCACTCGTTGTGGCCCCTGGCCAAAACCCAGCCGGATAACCTCGCCGCGCTGGGCAAGATCGAAGACATGCACCCGCGCACCGTGCGTCAGGATGGCCAGTTCCTGTTGGACCTGATCAAACGTGCCGGCAGCGTGTCCATGGATCAGTGGCCGCCCGCCGTGGCCGAACCGCTGCCGGTGGACGCCGCCGCGCTGATCAAGCAACTGCGCACCCTGGGCCAGACGTTCGCCGAGCGCCTGGACATGGCGCCGGAACTGATGCTGCGCAAGAAAACCCTCGAAGCCCTGGTTAAAAGTGGCTACCCCGATGGGCCTTACCAATTGCCAGACTCGCTGCGTGGCTGGCGCCGCGAGTTGATGGGCCAGGCGCTGCTCGACAGCCTGGCCACTGCCGGAGAACAGCCTTGAAGCGTATTTGCTCCATTTATCGCAGCTTGAAAAAAGACGGCATGTACCTCTACGTGCTCAAAAGCGATGCCCTGGAGCGCGTGCCGGAGCCCCTGATGGCCGCCTTCGGCAAGCCGCACCACGCGTTCGACATGGTGCTGACACCGGAGCGCAAGCTGTCGCGCGAGGACATCCTGGTGGTGCTGGAAAACCTCGACAAGCAGGGCTACCACCTGCAAATGCCGCCGGCCGAGGACGAGTACATCGAACACTTGCCCGAAGAGCTGCTGCGCCGCAACGACCCGATGTGATCAATCAGTGCCCGCGTCAGGGCACAGGCTTCATGGAATCGTATTAGCGGGCGGTGGCCGTAAGGATGTGTGTGGCCGTCTGCACTGTTTTTGAAAGGTTTGAACCATGCGTGTTCTGATTGCTGAGCAGGATCACCCGCTCTACGCCCAATTGCTTAACGAAGCGGCGCCGGACCTGGAGGTGCTCACCAGCGGCGACTCGGCCGAGTTGTCGCGCCTGGCCGCCGATTGCCCGGTGTGGCTCGGCCAGCCGGACCTGTTGGCGACGCTGTTGCGCCAGGGCCATCGCCCGCAATGGCTGCAATCGACCTGGGCGGGCATTACGCCGCTGCTGGCCGAAGGCTTGCCGCGCGACTATCGCCTGACCCGCGCGGTCGGCATCTATGGCCAGGTCATGGCCGAATTTGTCCTCACCTACATGCTGGGCCACGAACGTGAAGTGCTGGCGCGGCTGGTCAGCCAGGTCGAGCGCAAATGGGACAACCGCACCGGCCAGAGCCTGGCGGGGCGCAAGGTGTTGATCGTCGGCACGGGTGATATCGGCCAGAGCGTCGCCGAGTTCCTGGTGCCGTTTGGCGTCAAGCTGTATGGCATCGCCAGCATTGCCCGCGAGCAGGCGCCGTTTATCGAAGTGTCCGGTCTCGATCAATTGGGCCGCCTGGTGGGGGAGGTGGACTACGTGATCAACCTGCTGCCCAACACACCGAACACCCACGACCTGTATGACGCCGCGCTGTTCAGGCAATTCAAGCCGACGGGCTTGTTCATCAACGTTGGACGTGGGGTGGCGGTGGTCGACGCCGATTTGGTCGAGGCCTTGAAAGAAGGGCATCTGGCCGGCGCGGTGATCGATGTGTGCCGCCAGGAACCGCTGCCGCAGCGTCATCCATTCTGGACCGCCTGGGGCCTGCTGTTGACCGGGCACAGTTCGGCGCCGACGTCGCCGCCGATGATGGTGGCGTTGTTTTTACAGAACGTACGTGCCTACCGGACCAATGAAGCGTTGCGCGGGGAAGTGAATTTCGAGCGCGGTTACTGACCTGACGCGGAGAAAAATGTGGGAGGGGGCTTGCTCCCGATAGCGGTGGGTCAGTTGGAACATCTCTGACTGACCCACCGCTATCGGGGGCAAGACCCCTCCCACATTGGTACTGTGCGAGTCTTAAAGACTGAAGTCACCCTCGGACACCAGCTCGCTCAACGGCTTGCGCGGGCTCGGCACTTCACGGCCTTGCAGGTACTCCGGCAGGGTCGACTTGTCGCCCAGTTTGCCAATCGCCACGGCCGCGTGCAGGGCATAACCGTCTGGAATCTTCAGTTCCTTGCGTGTCAGTTCCTGATCGAAGCCGGCCATGCCGTGGGTGTGCCAGCCACTGAGGCTGGCCTGCAGCGCCAGGTGGCCCCAGGCCGAGCCGGTGTCGAAGGTGTGCCACAGCGCGGGGGTTTCTTCGGTGGCGCCGGGTGCGATGAAGTCGGTTTTCGAGGCGATGATCACCAGGGCCGACGCGTGCTGCGCCCAGCCGCGGTTGAATTCATTGAGCAGGCCCAGGAAACGCGCCCAGTCCGGCGTGTCGCGGCGCGCGTAGAGAAAACGCCACGGCTGCGAGTTGTACGCCGACGGCGCCCAGCGGGCGGCTTCGAAGAAACTCAGCAGGGTGTCCTTCGGGATACTCTCGCCGGTGAACGCGCGGGGCGACCAGCGGTCGGTAAATTGGCTGTGGATCGGGTGGTCGGCGACGCGTGGGTTAGTGCTCATGAACGGTTCCTGATGGTCAATTCTGCGCTCAAAGCTACTGCGCGCCCGCTAGACTGACAAGTCTTGTAACGCCGCCAGTCGCAAGCACTTGGTTCCAAGGGCCTGGGGCACTAGACTGGCGGCCTTTTCACCGACCGATACTGATGTAGAGCCATGGCCGCCAAAGTCGAACCTTTCTGGATACGCAAAACCCTTGAGCACCTCGATCAGGAGGAGTGGGAGTCATTGTGCGACGGTTGTGGCCTGTGCTGCCTGCAAAAGCTTGAGGATGAAGACGACAACAGCGTCTATTACACGCGGATCGCCTGCAAACTCCTCGACCTCAAAACCTGCCAGTGCACCGATTACCCCAACCGCCGCGCCTCGGTGCCCGACTGCATCCAGCTCACCCCAGGCCAGGCCGACCAGTTCAAGTGGCTGCCGCCCACCTGCGGCTACCGCCTGGTCAGCGAGCGCAAGGACTTGCCGTTGTGGCACCACCTGGTCTGCGGCGACCGCGACGCTGTGCACCATGAACGCATTTCCCAGTCCGGACGCATGCTCAGCGAAGGCAGCGTTCCCGAGGACGACTGGGAGGATTACCTGATCTTCCGCGCAGGCTGAACAAGGAGTGTGTATGAAGGGGGCAATCCAGCTGGCGGCAAGCCTGATGCTGCTGGCGCTGAGCGGCTCGGCGTGGTGCGCGAAGAAAGTCGACCTGGACTATCACGTCAAGTTGTTGCCCCAGAGTGACCAGGCCGAGGTACGCGTCAGCCTGTCCCAGGGTTCGGCGGTGCGCAGCCTGGACTTCGACCTCGGCAACAGCGGCGACTACAGCGACTTCAAGGCCGACGGACAGTGGAAGGTCGCCGGCAGCCGCGGGCGGTGGCAGCCCGGCGCCGAGAAGTCCAGCCTGACCTACCGAGTGCGCCTGACCCGTGCGCGCAAACCGGGTATTTATGACGCACGGATGACCCCGAGCTGGGCGTTGTTTCGTGGCGAAGACCTGGTGCCGCCCGCACGTCTGGACCAGCAGGACGGCGTCGAGCTGGTATCGCGCCTGATGTTCGAACTGCCGGCCGGCTGGAAAAGCATTGAAACCGCCTGGCCGCGCATCGGCAAAAACAAATTCCGCATCGATAACGTTTCCCGCCTGTTCGACCGCCCCACTGGTTGGATGCTCGCCGGTACCCTGGGCAGCCGCCGTGTGCGCCTGGGCGAAACCGACGTCACCGTGGCCTCGCCCAAGGGCCAGGCCATGCGCCGCATGGATGTGCTGACCTTGCTGACGTTCGTCTGGCCCCAGGTGGAAGCGGCGTTCCCGCGTCATCCGGCCAAGCTGTTGGTGGTGGGGGCCAGTGACCCGATGCGCCGTGGCGCGTTCGCGGCACATGACTCGATCTACCTCAACAGCCGCACGCCGCTGGTCAGCGAAAACGGCAGCAGCCCGTTGATGCGTGAAGTGGTGCAGGCCATCGGCCGTTTCAACGACCACGACCGCAGCGATTGGATTAGCGAGGGCTTGGCGGAGTATTACGCCATCGACCTGGTGCGGCGTGCCGGGGGGATCACCGATGAGCGGTATCAAGCGATACAGGCGCGTTTGACCAAGGAAGGCAAGGACGTCACCACGCTACGCGGTGAACACGTCAACGGCGCGACGGTGTCCCGGGCGGTGCTGGTGATGCAGGAGCTGGACCGCGAGATTCGGGTTAAAACCCATAACAAGCGTTCGCTGGATGATTTGACGCAGGCGGTGATGCGCGTCGAGACCGTCAATACCCAAGACTTCGTTAAATTGGCCGAGAGCATCCTTGGCGAATCGTCTGTGGTGCTGGATTCCAAACTCCTACGCTGATTCCTAGCCCTGCACAAAACGAAATGTGGGAGGGAGCAAGTCGAATCGTCGCCGCACTGCCCCTCCCACATTTTGATCTCCAATAGTTTGGAGACTGAGGTCAGTTGGGGCTCTTCACCGCTTTCTCAGCCGCCACTTCCGCCTTGGTTTTCAAGTTCCTCAGCTCTTCACCTGCGCGTTCAATTTTCGTGCGCACGCTGTTCATTTCCTGGCGACCCTGCTCCAGCTTGGCCTTGAGCGAGCTGTGCCCGGTAAAACCGCGGGCCAGTGCCACGCCGCCAATCGCTACCTGGATCAAGCCGAAAATCCCGCCACGGCGCAGGCCTTTGCCCACCATCATCACGCCACCGGCGACCGAGCCGATGCGCTCCCAGCCGTGCACGTTTTGCGTGGGTTGGGTCTGGAAGGGCGTGTGTTCGATGACGGGGCGCAAGGTTGTGCTGTCGCTCATGATCGTTCTCCAACAGGGCTAGTGATAGGTAGATGACTGCTCGCAGGTGTCGGATGTTCCAAGAAAATCAGTATTTGGGGCCCGAACGGGTGTTGTTGCCTTTGGCCATCCGGTCATAGAGCACCACGTTGACGGTGGCGGCGAGGTTCATGCAACCGGTGGTCGGGATGTAGACCACGTCTTCACACCAGTCGCGAATCTCTTTGTCCAGCGAGCCGTCTTCGGGGCCGAAGATGTACAGCGCACGGTCGGGGTGGGTGTATTCGGGCAGCGGGCGGGCGCCTTCCACCAGTTCCACCGCGACCGGAATGCAGCCCAGGGGCAGGATTTTTTTCAGGTCGTCGATGCCGATCAGCGGGATGTCGTGGTGGACTTTCTTGGTGTCGGTGACGAAGTCCCGGGCGCGCTCGTAACGCACGCCGGTGTAGAACACCGAGGCCACGCCATAGCAACCGGCGGCGCGCATCACCGAACCGACGTTTTCGGGGGATTTGGGGTTATACAGGCCGATGCAGCTGTAGCGTTTATTGCCCACGGGTGTGCCTTTAAAAAGGCGGCATTATAGCGGCAAGCTACAAGCTGCAAGTTAAAAGCAGAGTGGCTTTTTCTTGCAGCTTTCAACTTGCAGCTCTCAGCTGTCTTTTTTCATCAACCCCGCCAACGCCGCAAACGGGTTGTGCGTGGCCTTGGCAATCGTCGGACTGCTGGTGGAACCCTCGCCAAAATACTGTTGGTCGGTGTAGCGCGAGTGTTCATTGTCGTGGCAATACAGGCACAGCAACTCCCAGTTGGAGCCGTCCTGGGGATTGTCATCATGATTGTGGTTGCGGTGGTGTACGGTGAGTTCGCTCAAGCGCTTGCCGGCGAATTCACGGGCGCAACGGCCGCACACGTGGGGGTACATCTTCAGGGCTTTGTCGCGGTAGCCCATTTCCCGGTCGCGCTGGGCATCGGCGAGGATGCGGTCCAGCTTGGCGGTGTGGGAGGGCGGGTTGGTCGAGCTCATCATGGCTCCTGTCTGGTGGGTCACGGATAACCTTGATTCTAGCCGTCGGCGCCCATTTGTAGTATCGGTTCATGCAATTCACCAGGATGAGAGACCTATGCGTTGGCACATATGGACAGTAGCACTGCTATTGGGCGCCCTGTCGGCCCAGGCCCAGGCGTTCTCGACGCCCAGGCCCGGCCAGGTGATCGAGGTCACCCTTGAGCAACTGCACCCGACCCAGGCCGTGGTCGGCTTCGACCAGATCGACTACAGCCTGGGGCTGTTCGCCGATAAACCCGCCAAGGCGTTTGATGAGTACTGCGAAACCAACGGCCAGGGCGAAGCCGACAAGGTGCCCAAGCACGCTGACTTGCATAAACCCGAAAGCTTCACCTGCAAAGACCCGGTGGGCACTCATCCCGAGGACATGAAAACCGTGGTGGTCGGCCCCGGCGACCAGTTGTACCTGACCGACGGTCATCACAGCTTCACCACCCTGTGGGAAACGCCCGGCGCCGGCCCTCGCTTGAAGATGTGGGTCAAGGTGACGGACGACTTCAGCAACAGCCCGGACCTCGCCACCTTCTGGCGGCGCATGGAGGCGGCCCGCAAGGTCTGGCTCAAGGACAACCAGGGCCACCCCCTGTCGCCCGCGCAACTGCCGGCCCATCTTGGGTTCAAGAGCCTGCAGGACGATACCTTTCGCAGCCTGGTGTATTTCACGCGCAAGGCCGCCTACGGCAAGCCGGAGGCGGGGGAGGTCGCCCCGGAATTCCTGGAGTTCTATTGGGGTAACTGGCTGCGCACGCAGATTGATCTGGGCCGGTACGACCTGAACAAAAAAGGCGGCTACAAGGATGCGATCGAAGCGGTTGCCAAGCGCATGGTCAGCCTGGCACCCGGCGCGCAGGTCGGCGACAGCGGTTTCACCGCGCAGCAACTGGGCGGCATGAGCAAGCTGGACCGCGAAGAGCTGGAAAAGACCTTCGATAAAAAAGTGCCGTATGTGATCGACTACCGCAAATCCCACAACTGACGGGGCCAAAAATGTGGGAGGGGCGGTGCGACGATTCGACTTGCTTCCTCTCACATTGATCTTCAGTACTTGGTTAAAAGTGCTCAGGCCTTGAGCTTCTCCGCAATCCAGATAGTGTGCCGGGTGCCCTTGTTGCCATGGGCAAACACCTGCACTTCCTCGGCCTTGAAACCGGCCTTGCGCAGTTTGTCGCTGAACAGTTTGTCGGCGCTGGCCGACCACACGGCCAGCACGCCCTTGGGCCGCAAGGCCTTGGCGCAGGCGGCCAGGCCACCGGCGGAATAGAGCCAACTGTTGGCTTTTTGCGTGAGACCTTCGGGGCCGTTGTCGACGTCGAGCATGATCGCGTCAAAGCCCTGGGGCTCGGCTTGCAGCACCTTGGCCACGTCTTCCAGGCGGATCACCGTGCGCGGGTCGAGCAACGGGCGCCCGGACTTTTCGCCCAGCGGCCCACGGTTCCATTCCACGACGCCGGGCACCAGTTCCGCCACCACCACTTCGGCGGTCTTGCCCAGATGCTTGAGCGCCGACGCCAGGGTAAAGCCCATGCCCAGGCCGCCGATCAGTACCCGTGAACCCGGGCGGCCAGCGACCTTGCGGCAGGGGATTTCGGCCAGCGCATCTTCGGAGCCGTGCATGCGCGTATTCATCAGCTGGCCGCCGTCACCGCCCTGGATCTTGATGACAAAATCTTCACCGTATTCGAACAGGCACAAGGCACCGCCGTTATCGGGGATCGGGGTGGTGTCGAGCAGAACGAAACGTTTCATGGAAATCTCATTGGGAAGGGCATTCTTGCGCGGTTGGGAGTAGCCTTACGACATTCCGGTCAGGCCATGGAGCCATCGATGAAGTGCAGCATTCTAACGGTCATTGTGTTGAGCGCGCTCGCCTGCGGTGCAGCGCAGGCTCAGGAGTTGCAAACCGTACCGGTCGCCCCCGCGCCAACCTCCGGCGCGCCGGGCACGCCAACGCCGACGCTGTACCCGCAAGTCACGCCGCCGGCATTGCCCAAGACCAACGGCTCGCCGCCCCTGGCGCCGATTGTGTTGCCGACGCCGCCAAAGGACCAGACGGTGCCCGGTCTGCAGCAGAACGACAGCAAGCCGAAGACCCCCGGCGGTTAAAACTGTTGATTGATTAATTGCCCATCCGCCATGCGCAAGCGTTTGGACAAGGCAATCGCAATGGCGCGGATGATCTTGGCGGCAATCCTCGGGGCTTCGTTGAGCATCTTTTCCAGGGAGTCCTTGCCCAGGTTCAACAGCACGCAGTCACTGGCCGCCACGCAACTGGCGGAGCGTCGCTCGCCGTCGAGTACCGCCATTTCACCGAAGGCCCGGCCACTGCGCAGGGTCGCGATGGTCAGACGTTGGCCTTCGTGGTTGGTTTTCTGCACCGCCACCTGGCCGCTGTGGATGATGCACATGAAGGTGCCGGCGTCGCCCTCGAGGAAGATGGCTTCATCACGGGCAATGGTGCTGATGTTGAAGTAGCCGGCGGCGATGTGAAAATCTTCCGGCAACAGCGGGTCGAACAGGCCGCAATCCATGAGCATGTCGCGGATTTCTGTTTGTAGAGAAGCGCTCATTAAAGTCGATAGTGCCATGGCTGCAATCTTGATCCATCAATCAGTCGGCGGTCCTGTGTTCAGACAGGACCGCTGGCCTAAGTTCCTTAAATCAACCCCAGCGCCTTGAACACAAATGCATATTCGAGCGCTACGTCACGTAATCCCTGGTAACGCCCGCTCATGCCGCCGTGGCCGGCACCGAGTTCGGTCTTGAGCAACAGCAGGTTGTCATCCGTCTTGGTGTCACGCAGCTTGGCCACCCATTTGGCCGCTTCCCAGTACTGCACGCGGCTGTCGTTGTAGCCGGCGATCACCAGCAGGTGCGGGTAGGCCTGGGCGCGGACGTTCTCGTACGGCGCGTAGGCCTTGATGCGCGCATACACTTCAGGCTCTTCGGGGTTGCCCCATTCGTCGTACTCGGTGATGGTCAGCGGCAGTTCCGGGTCGAGCATGGTGTTGAGCACATCGACAAACGGCACTTCGGCAATCGCCGCCTGGAACAATTCGGGGCGCTGGTTGAGCACCGCCCCGATCAACAGGCCGCCGGCGCTGCCGCCGCTGATCGCCAGTTGACTGGACGTGGTCAGGCCCTGGGCGATCAGGTGTTCGGCGCAGGCGATAAAGTCGCTGAAGGTGTTCTGCTTGTGCTCTTGCTTGCCGTTGCGGTACCAGGCTTCACCCAGCTCGCCGCCGCCGCGCACGTGGGCGATGGCAAACGCCACGCCACGTTCGAGCAGGCTCAGGCGCGCATGGGAAAACCATGGGTCGAGGCTCGAACCGTAGGCGCCATAGCCGTACAGGTACAACGGCGTGGCTTTGCCGAGTTGGTCGCGCTTGACCACCAGGCTGATCGGCACCTGGGTCCCGTCGGCGGAGGTGGCCCACAGGCGTTGGCTCACGTAGTCGTCGGCGTTGAACACGCCCAATACCGGAGTTTCCTTGAGCACTTGCTGCGCGCCGCTGGCCAGTTCCAGCTGACGCACCTGGGCCGGGCGATTGAGAGCCTCATACCGCAGGCGAATTTTGTCGCTGACGAATTCCAGGCTGTTCTGTACGTAGAGGCTGTAGGCGGCGTCGGGCAATTCCACGCGATACGCAGGCACGCCCTGCGGGTGCACTTCGATCACCGGCAGGCCACCGATGCGCAGGCTCAGGGTCATGGCGCCGGTATTGAGGCTCACGCCGTCGAGCATCACGTCATCGCTATGGGGGATCAGGTTTTGCCACTCATCCTCGGTAGGCACATCGCCAATGTCGGTTGCAACGAACAGCGCATAGTTGATGCCATCCCGGTTGCTGCGGATAAACCAGGTCCACGCGCCATTCAGTTGGCCGTGGTCAACGTCGTATTCATGGTCCTCGACCCGAGGCGCCAGGCAGGTGAAGGCCAGGTGCGGCTGGTCGGCGTCCAGCGCCCAGACTTCGCTGGTGGTCTTGCTGCCCAGGGCCAGCAGCAACTGGCGCTCGGAACTGGAACGGTAGCAGTGCAGGAAGAAACGTCCGTCAGGCTCGTGAAACACTTCCTGCGCCGCCGTGCCGTCCAGGCGATAGCGATACAGCTTGTGCGGGCGGTGGGTGTCATCCAGCTCGCCGAAAAACAGGGTCAGGCTGTCATTGGCCCAGGTCATGCTGCCGTCGCAGTCCTGGAACTCCAGTTCGCTGACCTTGCCATTGGTCAATTCCTTCACGAACAGGGTGTAGATCTCATCGCCGCTGGTGTCGAGGCTGTAGGCCAGGCGCTGGTGGTCGGGGCTGATGCTGAACGCGCCGAGGGAGAAGAAGCCACCGTTGGCCAGTTCGTTCGGATCCAGCAGCAGCTCTTCGCTGCTCTCGTCCACCTGGTTACTGTCATCGGCGGGGCGGTGGCAGCGGTAGTGGCGGGCGTACTCGTCGCCGGCGGTCGTGCGTGTGTAATACAGGTACGGGCCCCAGGGCGAGGGCAGCGACAGGTCGGTTTCGAGGATACGGCCCTTGATCTCTTCAAACAGGCTTTCACGCAATGCGCCCTGATCGGCGAGTTGGGCTTCCTGCCAGGCGTTTTCGGCCTTGAGGTAATCGAGTACTTCGCCGTTGTCACGCTCTTGCAGCCAGGCGTACGGGTCTTGGCCTGGGGCCTTGCGGGCGATTGGGGCGGTTGAGGTAGGCATGGAACACTCTCTGTCTGGCGGACGGTGGCAGGCATTGCAGCCGCGACACGCAAAAGCCGTTATCATAGCCGCCTCTTTGCCAGCCTTGCCATGGACACCATGACCGAGAACGACTATCTGACCGCTTGGGGCCTTTACGCCTTCGCCGCTTTGGGCTGCCTGTTGGTGTGGTGGCGCATGACCCGCTGGATCTGGCGCTGGCTGCGCGAGCCGTTGCAGTTGCTGATGGCGGTGCTGCTGTTCAGCCCGACCATCGTCGACCCGGTCAAGACCCAGTTCGCGCCGGCCGTGGCCATCACCGCCCTGGACCTGGTGCTCAAGGTCGGTAACAACGCCTGGCGGGCGATTTCCGACCTGTTCATGTACACGATGATCGCCTTTGGCGTGTACCTGGTAGTTGTGTTGATCCGCTGGCCCATCGAGCGCGCGGCCAATGCGCGCCGTGAGCGCAAGGCCGCCACGGATGCCGCGTTGGCCGCCGAGCCGCACGAGGATGACGACGAGCCATTCCGTCGTCCGGCGCCGGTGAGCGGTATGCGGGTCGAACCGCGCCTTTAACGTTGCAGCGAGAGCCCTGGCATGTGTGAATTATTGGGCATGAGTGCCAACGTCCCTACCGACATCGTGTTCAGCTTTACCGGGCTGATGCAGCGCGGTGGGCGCACCGGCCCGCACCGCGACGGGTGGGGCATTGCCTTCTATGAGGGCCGTGGCCTGCGTCTGTTCCAGGACCCGGCCGCCAGCAGTGAATCGGAAGTCGCCCTGCTGGTGCAGCGTTATCCGATCAAGAGTGAAGTGGTCATCGGCCATATCCGCCAGGCCAACGTGGGCAAGGTGAGCCTGGCCAACACCCATCCGTTCGTGCGTGAGCTGTGGGGGCGCAACTGGTGTTTTGCGCACAACGGCCAACTGGCGGACTTCAGCCCTCGCGCCACCTTCTATCGACCGGTGGGCGATACCGACAGCGAAGCGGCCTTCTGCGACTTGCTCAACCGTGTGCGCGAAGCCTTCCCCGAACCGGTGGACATCGAGCAAATGCTGCCGGACCTGATTGCTGCCTGCGCCGAATACCGCAGCAAAGGCGTGTTCAATTGCCTGCTCAGCGATGGCGACTGGCTGTTCTGCTACTGCTCGACCAAGTTGGCGCAGATCACGCGCCGTGCCCCGTTTGGCCCGGCGCGCTTGAAAGATGTCGACGTGATCGTCGATTTTCAAGCCGAAACCACCCCCAATGACGTCGTGACAGTGATCGCCACCGAGCCGTTGACCGACAACGAAAACTGGACCCGCTATGAACCGGGCCAATGGAGCCTGTGGCGACGCGGTGAATGCGTCAGCCAGGGCATTACCGAGTAAGGATATCGACCATGCTGCTCAGCTATCTGCGGTTGGTGCTGTTTGCCATTGGCCTGTTGGTCGGCGTGCAAGTGCCGGGGTTTATCAATGACTACGCCAAGCGCGTCGAAGCCCACCTGATCGAGGCCCAGACCGGCCTGCGCGGGTTTGAATCCACCGCGCAGCAGTTTTTCAAGGGTGACTTGCAGGCCCTGGTGGCGCACTACCGCGCCAGCGATGATCCGGTGTTCCAGAGCGACGCCAACAGCCTGGGCGCCATGCTCGATCGTCAGGTGGCGTTGGATAAACAATTCCAGGCCATGCAAGGCCCGTGGTACATCCGCGCGCTGCAGGTGGCGGTGGCGGCCGACCCGGACATTCGCCTGGAAACCTGGAACGGCTACAGCTACCAGATCCTGCTGACGCCAGAGGCGATGGGCTGGGGGCTGGGCGGGGCGATGCTGTTGTCGTTCGGCCTGGAATGCCTGTTCCGTTTGATCGACTGGATCGTATTGGGCGGCAAACGCATGCGCCAGAGCCGGCCGATTGAAGAGCGTGACCTCAAGGGCCTCTAAAGACCCAACTCGGTCAAACCGTGGGAGGGGGCTTGCTCCCACAGTTTTAATCGTGTTTCTTCAGTCAAATCGGTGTGCTCAGCACCATCCGCTCTTCGCCGACTTCCTCGGCATACCGCGCCACCACCTTCTGACACAACCCCACGATCTCCTCCACCAGCTCCACGCCCACGCGCCACGACACCACCACCTGCAAGTTCGGCAAACGCTGCGCCATCGGCAACATCAGCAATTCCCCGCGCGCCAGTTCTTCACTGACCAGCACTGGCGGCAATGCGCCAATCCCAAACCCGTCGCGCAGCAAGCGGGTAATCGCCGACACTGAATTCACACAGTTCATGCGTGGCGCGGCCACGCCGTTGGCCTGCATCAGGCTCAGCACATCCTGATGCGGGTGGGAGTTTTTCGAGTAAGTGATGATGCGTTCCTGGGCCAGTTCGGCGAGGGAGGCATAGTCGCGGTTATAGATCGACTGGCTGGCGACGATCCAGGCCATGGGGTGGCTGCACAACTCCAGGCTGCGCACGGTTTCCAGGCGCAGCAGATCGGTTTGCAGAATCAGATCGAGGAAGCCTTTTTGCAGCTGATCGCTGAGGTTGAGCGCGGTATCGGCGACCAATTCGATTTCCACCAGGGGAAACTGGTCCATCAATTCGGCGACCAGCGGGCTGAGCCACGTGTGGATCACCGTGTCCATCGCGCCGATGCGAATGCGCCCGACCTTGCTGCTGGTGGTCTCCAGGGACTGTTTCAACCCCTGCATGGTCACCATCATCTGCTCGGCGTAGTCGAGCACCTTCACCCCGTCCGGGGTCAGGCTCACGCCGCGTGAATCACGCAGAAACAGCTTCACCCCCAGTTCGCTTTCCAGCACGGCAATGCGGCTGGAAATCGACGCCTGGGTGGTGAACAGCTTATCGGCGGTCAGGCGAAAGCTCTTGAGCCTGGCTACCCAGACGAAGGTTTCGAGAAACTTCAAATTCATGGGATCAACTTTTCTTATGCATGGATCGGTTTTTATTAGTTGGACGCGTCGCGGGCAAGCGCCAAAAATCGAGCCATTCCACGATAAGCGTCGTTGGGTGTCAGGACAACAGCGTTGCGGGATCTTGGTAAAAGATCCCACACTACAAAAAAACAAAGCCTACAGGAGCGACCAGCGTGAGCCGCCTTTTACTCAATTGCGACATCGGCGAAAGCTTTGGCAACTGGACCATGGGTCTGGATGCCGAGGTCATGCCGTTCATCGATTGTGCCAACGTGGCGTGCGGCTTCCATGCCGGCGACCCGAGCATCATGCGCAAGACCGTCAGCCTGGCGCTCAAGCATGGCGTGCAAGTCGGTGCACACCCGGCCTATCAAGACCTGCAAGGCTTTGGCCGTCGCTCCATGCAGTACACGCCCCAGGAAATCCAGGACCTGTTGCATTATCAGATCGGCGCGCTCGACGGCATCTGCCGGGCGCAGGGGGTGCGGGTCAGTTACGTCAAGCCTCACGGCGCGATGTACAACGACATGATGGCCAACCCCGCGCAGTTGCGCGCGGTGATCCAGGCCATGGCCGCCTATGGCGAGTTGCCGCTGATGCTGCTGGCCACCCGTGACAACAGCGCGGTCCAGGCCCTGGGCGACGAATACGGCGTGACCCTGTGGTTCGAAGCCTTTGCTGATCGTGCCTACGACAACCACGGCCACCTGGTGTCCCGCCAGTTACCGGGTGCGGTGCACCATGACGTCGAGACCATCGTGCAACAGGCCCTGACCATTTCCCGTGGCCAACCGCTGACCGCCAGCGACGGCAGCCCTCTGGTCCTGCAGGCCGATACCCTGTGCGTACACGGCGACAACGCCAGTTCGATCGCGGCGGTGCAGCGTATCCGCGAGGCGTTGAAGCCAGCATGAAGCCACGCATTGAAGTGGTCGCCATCGACTGCCTGATGGTGCGTCTGTTTGACGTGATCGCCGAAGCCAACATGCCGTGGATGCTCGCCGCCACCCAGCGTCTGCGCAATGAGTTCGGTGCGACGTTGGTGGATCTGGTGCCGTCCTACACCACCTTGATGGTGCATTACGACCTCACCGCGTTGAACCCGGCCCAGGCACGCGAACTGATCGACCAGGCGCTCACCGACCTGCAACCCCTGGCCCAGGGCAGCGGCCAGTGCCATGTGTTGCCGGTATGGTACGACCTGAGCGTCGGCCCCGAGTTGACGTTGCTCAGCCAGCGCAGCGGACTGACGGTAGACGACGTGATCCGCCGCCACAGCGCCCATGAATACCAAGTGTTCGCCCTTGGTTTCGCCCCCGGTTTTGCCTTTATGGGGCTGGTGGACGAACGCCTTGCCACTCCACGCCTGAACACCCCGCGCAAGCGCGTGGCGGCCGGCAGTGTCGGCATTGCCGAACGGCAAACCGCAGCTTACCCGGTGGTTTCCCCCGGTGGCTGGAACCTGATCGGCCGCACCCCGGCCAAGCTGTTTGACCGCGAGCGTGACGGTTACAGCCTGATGCGGCCCGGCGACACGGTACGTTTTGAATCGGTCGATCACGCCGAGTTCATCCACTTGGGTGGCGACGACACGCCGTTGGAGACGCAGGCATGAGCCGCTTGATCATTGAGGCCAGCACGCCGCTGTGCCTGTTACAGGACGCCGGTCGCTTTGGCGTGCGCCACCTGGGTGTGACCCAGGGCGGCGCGCTGGATTGGGTATCGATGTCCTGGGCCAACTGGCTGCTGGGTAATGCGCTGGATGCGCCAGTGGTGGAAGTCACCCTGGGTGGGTTTACCGTACAGGCTGAGGATTATTGCCTGCTGGCCTTGGCCGGTGCGGACCTGGGCGCGTACGTCGACGAGCGCGCCATTAGCTCCGGACGCAGTTTTATCCTGCAAAAGGGCCAGCGCCTGCGCTTTACCCAGCCGTTCAGCGGTGCGCGGGCTTACCTGGCGGCGCCGGGTGGGTTTGAGGCGCCGCAGGTGCTGGGCAGTTGCGCCACTGTCGTGCGTGAGGCCCTGGGCGGGGTGGACGGTTTCGGCAAGGCGTTGGCCGAAGGCGGGCGCCTGGCGTATTCAGGCACGGGCGGGGCGATGAACGTTCTGAGCGAGCCCGCCTTGCCCGCTAAAGCGCCGCTGGAGGTGATTGTCGGCGCGCAAATTGGCCAGTTCAGCGGCCAGAGCCTGTTCGATGCGTTCAACACCGACTGGGCCCTGGACAGCCGCGCCGACCGCATGGGCATGCGCTTGCTGGGCACGCCGTTGCAGTATCAGGGGCCGTCGCTGATTTCCGAAGGGATTCCCCTGGGCGCCATCCAGGTACCGCCGGATGGGCAGCCGATTGTATTGCTCAATGATCGGCAGACCATTGGCGGGTATCCGCGATTGGGCGCGCTGACGCCTCTATCGCTGGCGCGACTGGCGCAGTGTTTGCCGGGGGAAAAGGTGAGGTTGGTGCCGGTGGTGCAGGAGACGGCGCATCGGCGGCACATCGAATATTTGCGCCGATTTAAATAGCGCCGCAAATTAAGATGTGGATTGGATGTGGATCGGATCGCAGATCAGGGTCACTTGGAAAGAAACCGCATCCCTTCCTCAAGCCCGCGCAGCGTCAGCGGATACATCTGATCCTCCACCAACTCCCGCACAATCCCCGTCGACGCCGTAAAGTCCCAGGTGTCCTTCGGATACGGATTAATCCAGATCAGCTTCTTGTACTTGGCCATGAAGCGCTGCATCCACACATACCCAGGCTCCTCGTTCCAGTGCTCGACGCTGCCGCCGGCCTGGGTGATCTCGTACGGCGCCATCGAGGCATCGCCGATAAAGATCACTTTGTAGTCGGCGCCGTACTTGTGCAGCAGGTCCTGGGTGGAGGTGCGTTCCGAGGTGCGGCGCTGGTTGTTCTTCCATACCGATTCGTACACGAAGTTATGGAAGTAGAAATACTCCAAGTGCTTGAACTCGGTCTTGCACGCCGAGAACAGCTCTTCGCAGATCTTCACATGGGCATCCATCGAACCGCCGATGTCGAACAGCAGCAACAGCTTGATGGTGTTGCGTCGCTCGGGGCGCATCTGGATGTTCAGCAGCCCGGCATCGCGGGCGGTGTGGTCGATGGTGCCATCGATGTCCAGCTCGTCGGCCGCGCCCTGGCGGGCGAATTTGCGCAGGCGGCGCAGGGCGATCTTGATGTTGCGCGTGCCCAGTTCCACCTGGTCGTCGAGGTTCTTGTACTCGCGCTGGTCCCAGACTTTCACCGCCTTGCCCTGGCGCTTGCCCGCATCACCCACGCGAATGCCTTCCGGGTTGTAACCGCCGGAACCGAATGGGCTGGTGCCGCCGGTGCCGATCCATTTGTTGCCGCCGGCGTGACGTTCTTTCTGTTCTTCCAGGCGTTTCTTGAACTCCTCGATCAGCTTGTCCAGGCCGCCGAGGGACTGAATCTGTGCGCGCTCCTCATCGCTGAGTGAGCGTTCGAATTCCTTGCGCAGCCAGTCTTCGGGAATCAGCGCCTGCAAGTGGTCGTCGAGCTTTTCCAGGCCGTTGAAATAGGCACTGAAGGCGCGGTCGAACTTGTCGAAATGCCGCTCGTCCTTGACCAGGATCGCCCGGGCCAAGTAGTAGAACTCGTCCATGTCGGCGAAGGTCACGCGCTGCTTGAGCGCGTTGATCAGGTCGAGCAACTCGCGCACCGACACCGGCACCTTGGCGGCGCGCATCTCGTTGAACAGGTTGAGCAGCATCAGCGGTTACCGCGACGGCTCATGAACGCCAGACGCTCCAGCAATTGCACGTCCTGCTCGTTCTTCACCAGGGCACCGGCCAGGGGCGGGATGGCCTTGGTCGGGTCGCGCTCGCGCAGTACCGCTTCGCCGATGTTGTCGGCCATCAGCAGCTTGAGCCAGTCGACCAGTTCGGAGGTGGACGGCTTTTTCTTCAGGCCCGGTACCTTGCGCACGTCGAAGAACACGTCCAGCGCTTCGCTGACCAGGTCTTTCTTGATGTCGGGGTAGTGCACATCGACGATCTTCTGCAACGTGGTGCGGTCGGGGAAGGCGATGTAGTGGAAGAAACAGCGGCGCAGGAACGCGTCCGGCAGCTCTTTTTCGTTATTGGAGGTAATGATGATGATCGGACGTTTTTTGGCCTTGATGGTCTCGTCGATCTCGTAGACGTAGAACTCCATCTTGTCGAGTTCCTGCAGCAGGTCGTTGGGGAACTCGATATCGGCCTTGTCGATTTCGTCGATCAACAGGATCACCCGCTCTTCGGACTCGAACGCCTCCCAGAGCTTGCCCTTCTTCAGGTAGTTGCGCACGTCGTGCACCTTGTCCACGCCCAGTTGCGAGTCGCGCAGGCGGCTGACCGCGTCGTACTCGTACAGGCCCTGATGCGCCTTGGTGGTGGACTTGATGTGCCAGGTGATCAACTTGGCGCCGAACGACGCGGCCAGTTGCTCGGCGAGCATGGTCTTGCCGGTGCCCGGTTCGCCCTTGACCAGCAACGGCCGCTCCAGGGTAATGGCGGCGTTGACGGCCAGTTTCAGGTCATCGGTAGCCACATAGGCCTGGGTGCCTTCGAACTTCATCGGTGTTTCCTCGCATTCATCAATGCCCGGACTATACCGCGCAGCCCCGGCGACTGTGAACGCAGACGGGTTATTCAGTCTCTGAATGGCCAGTCACCCTGGCCTCAGTCCGCTGACGGCTTGGGCTGTTCATACCGTGCGTTGAAGGCCTGGATAAAACCGTTGCGCAAGATCGCTAAAAACGCAGAGAACGCGCTGACATCTTGCTGATGCACACTGCCACTGAGTTCGACGCGGGTGGCAAACTGGTTTTTGCCCTGGTTTTTCAACACGGTCTCGCCGGCGCCCACCACGGCCTCCCAGATCGAGCGGAAGATGTTCTTATCCTTGTTTTCCACGTCCTGCTGCCAATCGAAAACTTCCACATCGCGCAGCAAGGGCTTGATATAACCGCGCAGTTGGCCTTTTTCGGCCTGGGCTTCGATCACGACATCGCCGGTACCGGCCTTGAAATCGAACTTGCCGTAGGCCGAGGCGAAGTCGTTCATGCGCTTGAGCTGCAGGTCGCGGGCGCGGAAGCGGAACTCGAACTCTTCGAAATCGCTCAGCGGGTCAAAGGTGGCACTGGCTTCCAGCGGCGCCTGGCCTTGCAGCAGGGCCTTGCCGTCGAAGCGGGCATCGCGCTTGCCTTTGACGTCGACCACGTTGGTCAGGTTGTAGAAACTGGCGTTGACCGACGTGGCGTTGATGTTCACCGCAGGTTTGGAGGTGAAGTTATGGAAGGCAATCTTGCCGTCTTCTATGCGTATTTCGTTGAGGGTGATGGGCAACAGTTTGCTCAACTGCTCCTGCCAATCCGTGCCTTTACCGGTCTGGGATGCTTGCTTGTTCGCACCGCCGTCGACGAAGTTGACTTCAGGCCTGACGAACTGCCCCTCGGCGACTACGGCATGGTCGTACCACAACGAGTGCCAGCTGACGGCGAATTCGATGAGCGGAGCGTTGACGAACGGTACGGGCACCTTGCCGTCCACCTTGACGATTTTGAGGCCGTTGATGCGATAGGCGCCACGCCACAAAGCCAGGTCTACATCGGCGATTTCGCCACGGTAGTCGCCCATGTCCGCGAGCTTTTCATTCAAATAGTTGCGTACCAGATAGGGCAACGCGATGTTCAAGGCAACCAGCAGCACCACCAGCCCGGCGACGGTCCATAGCGGCCAACTGTAGCGACGTTTCATGGGGCAGTTCTCCTTGCGTGTAGCAAATTGACTGCCGAGACGCGCTCAACGTTCCTCCGACTGGACGCTTCGCAACACGAGGCATACCCTTGTTGCCTTCCTGAAATTGCCCAATAGGACCCGCCATGAGCCGAATTTTTGCAGACAACGCGCATTCGATCGGTAACACGCCCCTGGTTCAGATCAACCGCATCGCCCCGCGTGGCGTGACCATCCTGGCCAAGATCGAAGGGCGTAACCCTGGGTATTCGGTGAAGTGCCGCATTGGCGCCAACATGATCTGGGACGCCGAAAGCAGCGGCAAACTCAAGCCGGGCATGACCATCGTCGAGCCGACGTCGGGCAACACCGGCATCGGCCTGGCGTTTGTCGCCGCCGCACGCGGCTACAAGCTGCTGCTGACCATGCCGGCGTCCATGAGCCTGGAGCGGCGCAAGGTGCTCAAGGCCCTGGGGGCCGAGTTGGTGCTGACCGAGCCGGCCAAGGGCATGAAAGGCGCCATCGAAAAAGCCGGCGAGATCGTCACCAGCGACCCGTCCACCTACTTTATGCCGGCCCAGTTCGAAAACCCGGCCAACCCGGCGATCCACGAGAAAACCACCGGCCCGGAAATCTGGAATGACACCGACGGTGCGGTAGACGTGCTGGTGGCGGGCGTGGGTACCGGCGGCACCATCACCGGCGTATCGCGCTATATCAAGAACACCGCGGGCAAGCCGATTCTGTCGGTGGCGGTTGAGCCGGCCGTGTCGCCGGTGATCACCCAGGCGCTCGCCGGGCAAGAGATCAAGCCCAGCCCGCACAAAATCCAGGGGATCGGCGCCGGCTTTGTGCCGAAAAATCTCGATCTGTCGATGGTTGACCGCGTGGAGCTGGTGACCGACGACGAATCCAAGGCCATGGCCCTGCGCCTGATGCAGGAAGAGGGGATTTTGTGCGGCATCTCCTGCGGTGCCGCCATGGCCGTGGCCGTGCGTTTGGCCGAAAAACCGGAGATGCAGGGCAAAACCATCGTCGTGGTGTTGCCGGACTCCGGTGAGCGCTACCTGTCGAGCATGCTGTTCAGCGATTTGTTTACCGAGCAGGAAAACCAGGCTTGATTTGGGTCAGCGCCGATAGTCTGGGCCTTCTGCATACTGGCCCAACTGTTTATCATGGCCGGCTGCTACGTCTGCTGTTGGCCAGGCGCTTATTTCCAGGAGTTGCTACATGACCTTTTCGTTGGCCGCCAAGTTGTCGGTGTTGCTGCTGTTTATCGGCAGCACGCTGTATGTACATCTGCGCGGCAAGGCCCGTTTGCCGATGTTGCGCCAGTTCGTCAACCATTCGGCGCTGTTCGCCCCGTATAACGCCTTGATGTACTTGTTTTCGGCGGTGCCCTCCAAACCTTACCTGGACCGCAGCAAGTTCCCGGAACTGGATGTGCTCAAGGACAACTGGGAAGTGATCCGCGAAGAGGCCATGCATCTGTTCGACGAGGGTTACATCCGCGCCGCCGAAAAGAACAACGACGCCGGTTTCGGTTCGTTCTTCAAGAAAGGCTGGAAGCGTTTCTACCTCAAGTGGTACGACAAACCGCTGCCATCGGCCGAGGCGCTGTGCCCGAAAACCGTGGCGCTGGTGAGCAGCATTCCCAACGTCAAGGGCGCCATGTTCGCGCTGTTGCCGGGCGGCAGCCACCTCAACCCGCACCGCGACCCGTTTGCCGGTTCCCTGCGTTATCACCTGGGGCTGTCCACGCCCAATTCCGATGACTGCCGCATCTTCGTCGATGGCCAGGTCTATGCCTGGCGTGACGGTGAAGACGTGATGTTCGACGAAACCTACGTGCACTGGGTGAAGAACGAAACCGAGCAGACCCGCGTGATCCTGTTCTGCGACATCGAACGCCCGCTGAGCAACCGCCTGATGACCCGCGTCAACCGTTGGGTCAGCAAGCAGCTGGGGCGCGCCACGGCGCCACAGAACCTGGATGACGAGCGCGTCGGCGGGATCAACCAGGCGTATGCCTGGAGCAAGACCTTCAGCGACAAGTTCAGCGGTGTGGTCAAGCAGTGGAAGCGCAAGCATCCCAAGGCCTACCGCATTGCCCGGCCGGTGTTGGCGGTGGCGGTGCTGGTGCTGCTGTGGAAGTGGTTGTTCGGCTGATCTGAAACATTAAACGCGGTCAAAATGTGGGAGGGTGCTTGCTCTCGATAGCGGTGGTTCAGTCACTGATGTATTGACTGACACACTGCTATCGGGAGCAAGCCCCTCCCACATTGGTTTACGTCGTTCTTCAAGAGGCAATCAACTGGCGCAGCACATAGTGCAAAATCCCGCCTGACTTGAAGTACTCCACTTCATTGAGCGTGTCGATCCGGCACAGCACCTCGACCTTCTCTTTACCGCCATCCTCCCGCGTAATCACCAGCGTCAGGTTCATGCGCGGCACGATGTCCACGTCCGTCAGGCCGAGGATGTCGAGCTTCTCCTTGCCGGTCAGCTTGAGTGTCTTGCGGTTCTGGTCCAGCTTGAACTGCAACGGCAGCACGCCCATGCCCACCAGGTTGGAGCGGTGGATGCGCTCGAAACTCTCGGCGATCACCGCCTTGACCCCCAGCAGGTTGGTGCCCTTGGCGGCCCAGTCGCGGCTCGAGCCGGTGCCGTATTCTTGCCCGGCGATCACCACCAGCGGCGTGCCCGAGGCCTGGTATTTCATCGAGGCGTCGTAGATCGGCATCTTCTCGCCGGTGGGGATATACAGCGTATTACCGCCTTCCTCGCCGCCGAGCATTTCGTTGCGGATACGGATATTGGCGAAAGTGCCGCGCATCATCACTTCATGGTTACCCCGGCGTGAGCCGTAGGAGTTGAAGTCACGCGGTTCCACGCCTTGCTCGCGCAGGTATTGGCCGGCGGGGCTGTCGACCTTGATGTTGCCGGCGGGGGAGATGTGGTCGGTGGTCACCGAATCCCCCAGCAGGGCCAGCACGTTGGCGCCTTTGACGTCTTCGATCACCGGCAGCGGGCCGGCAATGTTGTCGAAGAACGGCGGGTGCTGGATGTAGGTGGAGTCCGGCTGCCATACGTAAGTGGCGGCCTGTGGCACTTCAATGGCCTGCCACTGCGCGTCGCCGGCAAACACCTCGGCGTATTCCTTGTGGAACATGCCGGTGCTGACCTGCGCCACCGCGTCGGCGATCTCCTGGCTGCTCGGCCAGATGTCCTTGAGGTAGACCGGCTTGCCGTCCTTGTCGTTACCCAGCGGCTCGCTGCTGATATCGATGCGCACGGTGCCGGCCAGGGCATAAGCGACCACCAGCGGCGGCGAAGCCAGCCAGTTGGTTTTGACCAGTGGGTGCACGCGGCCTTCAAAGTTGCGGTTGCCGGACAGCACCGAGGCGACGGTGAGGTCGGCCTTCTGGATGGCTTTTTCAATCGGCTCGGGCAACGGACCGGAGTTGCCGATGCAGGTGGTGCAGCCATAACCCACCAGATCGAAGCCGAGCGCGTCCAGGTATTGGGTGAGGCCGGCAGCCTTGTAGTAGTCGGTGACCACTTTGGAACCCGGCGCCAGGGAGCTTTTGACCCAGGGTTTGCGGGTCAGGCCTTTTTCCACGGCTTTTTTGGCGACCAACCCGGCGGCCATCATCACGCTGGGGTTGGAGGTATTGGTGCACGAAGTGATGGCGGCGATGACCACCGCGCCGTTTTTCAGGCGGTAGGTGTTGCCTTCGTATTCGTAATCGGCTTCGCCCACCAGGTCGGCATTGCCCACGGCCACACCGCCGCCGCCTTCGCTTTCCAGGCGGCCTTCTTCCTTGTTGGTGGGTTTGAATTGCAGGTCGAGGAAGTCGCTGAAGGCCTGGCCGACATTCGGCAGGGCCACGCGGTCCTGCGGGCGTTTCGGCCCGGCGAGGCTGGCTTCGACGCTGCCCATGTCCAGGGCCAGGCTGTCGGTGAACACGGGCTCCTGGCCGGCGTTGCGCCACAGGCCCTGGGCTTTGGTGTAGGCCTCCACCAGTTTGACGGTTTCGGTCGGGCGCCCGGACAGGCGCAGGTAGTCGAGGGTGACCTCATCCACTGGGAAAAAGCCGCAAGTGGCGCCGTATTCCGGGGCCATGTTGGCGATGGTCGCGCGATCCGCCAGGGGTAGATCGGCCAGGCCGTCGCCGTAGAACTCGACGAATTTACCCACCACGCCCTTTTTGCGCAGCATCTGGGTCACGGTCAGCACCAGGTCGGTGGCGGTGATGCCCTCTTTGAGTTTGCCGGTGAGCTTGAAGCCGATCACTTCCGGAATCAGCATCGACACCGGTTGGCCGAGCATCGCCGCTTCCGCTTCGATCCCGCCGACGCCCCAGCCGAGTACGCCGAGGCCGTTGATCATGGTGGTGTGCGAGTCGGTGCCTACCAGCGTGTCGGGGAAGGCGTAGGTGCGGCCGTCTTCGTCTTTGGTCCACACGGTGCGGCCCAGGTATTCGAGGTTGACCTGATGGCAGATGCCGGTGCCCGGCGGCACCACGCTGAAGTTGTCGAAGGCGCTCTGGCCCCAGCGCAGGAAGGCGTAGCGTTCGCCGTTGCGCTGCATTTCGATGTCGACGTTTTGTTCGAAGGCGTCGGCGTTGCCGAACTTGTCGACCATCACCGAGTGGTCGATCACCAGGTCCACCGGTGACAGCGGGTTGATGCGCTGCGGGTCGCCTCCGGCCTTGGCCACGGCGGCGCGCATGGCGGCCAGGTCGACCACGGCGGGCACCCCGGTGAAGTCTTGCATCAGCACACGGGCGGGGCGGTATTGGATCTCGCGGTCGGACTGGCGCTCTTTGAGCCAGGCGGCAATGGCCTTGAGGTCGGCACCGGTGACGGTCTTGTTGTCTTCCCAGCGCAGCAGGTTTTCCAGCAGCACCTTGAGCGACATCGGCAACTTGTCCAGGTCGCCCAGGCTCTTGGCGGCTTCGGGCAAGCTGAAGTAGTGATAGGTTTTGCTGTCTATTTGCAGGGTCTTGAGGGTACTCAGGCTATCAAGCGATGACATGACACGACTCCTTTTGGTCCGCACGGCTACGGACCTGACGGGACGAACAGAGCTATCAACTTAGCGCTGTTTTCATTAGCAGGCTAATAACTGGACTCTATGGTTAAGTCCAAGGTTCCGAACTCGGCTATCATGCGCGCGTTTTCATGACAGGCATTGCGATAGCGCAATGCCGGTTGATTCACCAGGAGATGCAATGAACACCCTTTTTATGCACTGCCGTCCGGGCTTTGAAGGCGAAGTCTGTTCCGAGATCGCGGAACACGCCGCGCGCCTGAACGTTTCCGGCTACGCCAAGGCCAAGACCGGCAGCGCCTGCGCCGAATTTGTCTGCACCGAAGAAGACGGCGCCCAGCGCCTGATGCACGGCCAGCGCTTTGCCGAGCTGATCTTCCCCCGGCAGTGGGCGCGTGGGGTGTTCATCGACCTGCCGGAAACCGACCGCATCAGCGTGATCCTCACCCACCTGCGCGCGTTTCCTGTGTGTGGCAGCCTGTGGCTGGAGATGGTCGACACCAACGACGGCAAGGAACTGTCGAATTTCTGCAAAAAGTTCGAAGTGCACCTGCGCAAAGCGTTGTTGAATGCCGGCAAGCTGGTGGACGACCCGAGCAAGCCGCGCCTGCTGCTGACATTCAAGAGTGGCCGCGAAGTGTTCATGGGCCTGGCCGAGTCGAATAACTCGGCGATGTGGCCCATGGGCATCCCGCGCCTGAAGTTTCCACGGGACGCGCCAAGCCGTTCGACCCTAAAGCTGGAAGAGGCCTGGCACCACTTTATCCCTCGCGACCAGTGGGACGAACGTCTGCATGGCGACATGACCGGCGTCGACCTCGGTGCCGCGCCGGGCGGCTGGACCTGGCAACTGGTCAACCGTGGCATGCTGGTGACTGCTATCGACAACGGTCCCATGGCCGAAAGCCTGATGGACACCGGCCTGGTGCAACACCTGATGGCCGACGGCTTCACCTTCGTGCCCAAGCAGCCGGTGGACTGGATGGTGTGCGACATCGTCGAGAAACCCGCGCGCAACGCGGCATTGCTGGAAACCTGGATCGGCGAGGGGTATTGCCGTGAGGCGGTGGTGAACCTGAAGTTGCCGATGAAGCAGCGCTATGCCGAGGTCAAGCGCCTGCTGGAACGCATCGAAGACGGCTTCAAGGCGCGCGGCATTCGCGTGGAAATCGGCTGCAAGCAGCTGTATCACGACCGTGAGGAAGTGACGTGCCACCTGCGTCGGCTGGTGGATGTGAAGAAAACCAAGGCCCGCTGAACTGAGCGCCGGTTTCAGGAGTAGACAATGAGCGATATTTTCGACACCGCCGTTGATGGCACCCTCGACGCAACGGGCCTCAATTGCCCTGAGCCGGTGATGATGCTGCACCAACACATCCGCGACCTGGCGCCCGGCGGCCTGCTCAAGGTGATCGCGACCGACCCGTCGACCCGCCGCGATATCCCCAAGTTCTGCGTGTTCCTTGATCACGAACTGGTGGATCAGCAGGAACAGGCCGGTACCTACCTGTACTGGATCCGCAAGAAGGCTGATTAAGCCCGCGCCTTGTCGGCCCGGATGCGCCGGCGTGCACTGCGCGCCAGGCGCACCAGCAACATCCCCGCCGCACAGCTCAACCCCACGATCAGCCCTTGCCACAAGCCGCTTGGGCCGCTGGGTTCGCCCAGCCAGTGGGTCAACCCCAGGGCGTAACCCACCGGCAGCCCCACGCCCCAATAGGCAAACAGGGTCAGCACCATGGTGACGCGGGTGTCCTGGTAGCCACGCAGGGCGCCGGCGGCGGTGACCTGGATCGAGTCGCTGAACTGGAACAGCGCGGAAAACACGATCAGCGTCGACGCCAGGTGGATCACTATCGGGTCCGGCGTGTAGATCGCTGCGATCTGCTCGCGAAACACCAGCATCAGGCTGCACGACAGGCAGGCATACGCCAGCGCGGTGCCCATGCCGACCCCGGCGGCGAAGCGGGCTTCCCGCGCCTCGCCACGCCCCAGGGCCTGGCCGACCCGCACGGTCACGGCCATGCTCAGGGAGTAGGGGATCATGAACACCAGCGAGCTGACGTTCAGCGCGATCTGATGCCCCGACACCACCGTGGCGCCCAGGCTGCCGAGCAGCAGGGCGATCACCGCGAAGATGCTCGATTCGGCAAAGATCGCCACGCCAATCGGCAGGCCAATCCCCAGCACGCGTTTGATCACCGCCCATTGCGGCCAGTCGAAGCGTTTGAACAATTCGCTGCTCTGGTAGGCGGCTCCCCAGCGCGTCCAGGCGGCCAGGCCGAGCATCATCACCCACATGGCAATGGCCGTGGCCCAGCCGCAGCCCACGCCGCCCATGGCCGGCACGCCAAAGTGGCCGTAGATGAAGATGTAGTTCAGCGGAATATTCAGCGCCAGGCCGACCAGGCCCAGGACCATGCTGGGCCGGGTGCGGCCCAGGCCATCGCTGAAGCAGCGCAGCACGTAATACAGCGCAACCGCCGGCATACCGGCGGCGATGCCATGCAGGTAGCCCATGGACGGGGCGATCAGGTCAGGCTCGACCTTCATCGCCTGCAGGATCGGCTGGGCGCACAGCAACAGCAGGGCTGCGATGATCCCCACCACGACGGCCAGCCACAATGACTGACGCACCAACGGCCCGATCTCTCTGAACTGGCCCGCGCCGTAGCGCTGGGCGACTTTCGGCGTGGTGGCCAGCAGGGTACCGGTCATCAGCAGGTACACCGGGATCCAGATCGAGTTGCCCAGGCCCACAGCCGCCAAGTCCTGGGGGCTGACCCGCCCGGCCATCACCGCGTCGACGAAACTCATGGCGGTGGTGGCCAGTTGGCCGATCATGATCGGCAGCGCGAGCGTCATCAGGCCGCGCACTTCCTGGCGGATGCGGGCGGGGCGGGTGAGGGGGGCGGTGGCAGTGTTCACGTACGGGTGTCCAATAGGGGCGCGCAAGGACGGCGGATTCTACGCCTTGACGCATCAGTCAGGAAAAAACCTGTGTTAGCGATTTGTAAGCGCTCCCAAGATCACCGCCCCTCCCACAGGGTCCTCCTGTGTTACTTGGATCGCATCCCTGTACACTGCCGATCCGCCAAAGGAGCCTGCCATGCTGATTGTTGCCGACGAAAATATCCCGCTGCTCGATGCATTTTTCCAAGGATTTGGCGAGATTCGCCGGGTGCCCGGTCGTTCCATCGACCGCGCCACGGTCGAGCAGGCCGACGTGCTGCTGGTGCGCTCGGTGACCAACGTCAATCGTGCGTTGCTGGAGGGCACGAAGGTGCGGTTTGTCGGCACCTGCACCATCGGCACCGATCACCTGGACCTCGGCTACTTCAAGCAGGCCGGTATCCAGTGGTCCAGCGCCCCCGGCTGCAATGCCCGTGGCGTGGTGGACTATGTGCTGGGCAGCCTGCAGACCCTGGCCGAGATCGAAGGCGTCGACCTCACCACACGCACCTATGGCATCGTCGGTGCCGGTGAAGTGGGCGGGCGGCTGGTCAAGGTGCTCAAAGGGCTGGGCTGGAATGTGCTGGTGTGCGACCCGCCGCGGCAGATCGCCGAAGACGGCGATTACGTAAGCCTGGCGCAGATCGTCGAGCAGTGCGATGTGATCAGCCTGCACACCCCGCTGGTCAAGTCCGGCAACGGTTCCACCTGGCATTTGCTCGATCGCCAGCGCCTCGAACAGCTTAAGCCGGGCACCTGGCTGATCAACGCCAGCCGTGGCCCGGTGGTGGACAACGCCGCCTTGCGCGAGGTGCTGCTGGAACGCGAAGACCTGCAAGCGGTGTTGGATGTATGGGAAGGCGAGCCCGAGGTGGATGTCGACCTGGCCGACCTGTGCGTGCTGGCCACGCCGCATATCGCCGGCTACAGCCTTGAAGGTCGCCAGCGCGGCACGGCGCAGATTTACCAGGCGTTCTGTGCGCACCTGGGCGAAGTGCCGCGGATTCAATTGAGTGATCTGCTGCCGCCCCTGTGGTTGGCCGAGGTGCACTTGAACGCCGCAAGCGATCCGGCGTGGGCGCTGGCGACCGTGTGCCGCAGCGTGTACGACCCACGCCGCGATGATGCGGATTTTCGTCGCAGTCTTGTGGGATCGGTGGAGCAGCAGCGTACGGCGTTCGACCTGCTGCGCAAGCACTACCCCGCACGCCGTGAGATCGAGGGGCTGAAGGTGCGGATCAACGGCGAATCCGTCGCGCTTTCGCAGATCGTCTCGGCCCTCGGTGCCGAAGCGATTTAACCTCCCATAAAAAACCCGGCCATGGAGGCCGGGTCTGAAAGAGCGTGGGCGCTTCAGCCTTGCTGGGCAGGTTTGACCAGGCGCTGTTCCAGTTCGCTGCAGGCTTGCTGGATCATTTCTTCGGTAATCTGCACTTCACGGCCCTTGGCGTCGATATACGAGCAAGGCAGCTGCTGCGGCTGGCGGATTACTTCAATCTTGGCATCGCTGCTGTTTTGCAAGGTCATGGCCTGTCTCCTCATCAGGTTGTGTACCTACTCTAAAACCCCCGCGTGACCGCGCTGTTACAACTCCCTGCCGGTCACGGGTTCGAACACCCAGTCCACCAGAAACGGCGGTGGATTTCCAGCCGGGCGTTAGACCGATAGCCTCTAGAGGCATGCATCGGCGGGTATAATTAACCTGACTCATTGCTATTTGCCCAAGTTCCCCCAATGTTGAGGATAGATTCTTCATTGGTGATCCCGCTATGCTCTCAGTCCGTCAACGCCGCGCGATTCGCCTGGCCAGCCGTTTTATCGCGCCTTACCGCTGGCAGGCGCTGGGCGCTTTGTTGGCACTGATCGTCACGGCGGGCATTACCTTGTCCATGGGGCAGGGCATTCGCCTGCTGGTCGACCAGGGCTTCATGACCCAGTCACCGCATCTGCTCAACCAGTCCATCGGCCTGTTCATGGTGCTGGTATTGGGCCTGGCGGTGGGCACCTTTGCGCGCTTTTACCTGGTGTCGTGGATCGGCGAGCGGGTGGTCGCGGATATTCGTCGCCAGGTGTTCGACCACCTGATCTACCTGCACCCCGGTTTCTACGAAAACAACCGCAGCTCGGAAATCCAGTCGCGGCTGACCACCGATACCACCTTGCTGCAATCGGTGATCGGCTCGTCGCTGTCGCTGTTCCTGCGCAATGCCTTGATGGTGATCGGCGGCATCGTGCTGTTGTTTGTGACCAACCCCAAGCTCACCAGCATCGTGGTGGTGGCGCTGCCGCTGGTGCTGGCGCCGATCCTGATCTTCGGCCGCCGCGTGCGCAGCCTGTCGCGGTTGAGCCAGGACCGTATTGCCGATGTCGGCAGCTACGTGTCCGAGACTCTCGGCCAGATCAAGACCGTGCAGGCGTACAACCACCAGCGGCAGGACGAACAACGCTTTGCGGTGACCGTGGAGGAAGCCTTCGTCACCGCGCGCAAACGCATTGCCCAGCGCGCCTGGCTGATTACCCTGGTGATCATGCTGGTGCTCGGCGCCGTGGGTGTGATGTTGTGGGTGGGCGGCATGGATGTGATCAGTGGGCGCATTTCCGGCGGCGAGCTGGCGGCGTTTGTGTTCTACAGCCTGATCGTCGGCAGCGCCGTCGGTACGTTGAGTGAAGTGCTGGGCGAATTGCAGCGCGCTGCCGGCGCAGCCGAGCGCATCGGTGAGTTGTTGCAGTCCACCAACGAAATCCAGGCGCCCGCCACCGATGCCGTGAAATTGCCGGAGCGGGTCAGTGGGCGCATGGAACTGCAGGACCTGCGTTTTTCCTACCCTTCAAGGCCTGACAGTTACGCCATCGACGGCCTGAGCCTGAGCATCAACCCCGGTGAAACCCTGGCTCTGGTTGGCCCTTCCGGCGCCGGCAAATCGACGATCTTCGACCTGCTGTTGCGCTTCTACGACCCCCAGCACGGGCGCATCCTGCTCGAAGGGCAGGCGCTGACCGAACTCGACCCCATGGACCTGCGCCGTCACTTCGCCCTGGTATCGCAGAGCCCGGCGTTGTTTTTCGGCAGCGTCGAAGAAAACATCCGCTACGGCAACCCGAACGCCACCCGCGAGCAGGTCGAAGCCGCCGCGCGCATTGCCCACGCCCACGACTTCATCCTGCAAATGCCCAACGGCTATCAGACGCATCTGGGCGATGGCGGCATGGGCCTCTCGGGCGGCCAACGCCAACGCCTGGCCATCGCCCGCGCGTTGCTGGTAGATGCTCCGATCCTATTGTTGGACGAAGCCACCAGCGCCCTCGATGCCCAAAGCGAGCACCTGATCCAGCAAGCGTTGCCGCAGTTGATGCAGGGGCGTACCACGCTGGTGATTGCACATCGATTGGCCACCGTGAAGAACGCTGATCGGATTGCGGTGATGGACCAGGGCAAGCTGGTGGCGGTGGGCACGCATCAGCAGTTGATTGCGAGTAATCCGCTGTATGCACGGTTGGCGGCGTTGCAGTTCAGTGATGGGGCTGAGGCGGAATGAAGCTGCGGTTAGCCTGTTCCTAAGGCATCATGTGACCTTTCGTTATTGAACTGGATGAGGACATGAGCCGTTATCAACCTCCGTTGACACTGACTACAAAGATGCTGGCTCTGGTCGCCGACATCAGTGAGCAGATCGGTCAACTTTCAGTCGGTGATGATAATCGTCAGACGCCTCAGTTAAGGCGTGGCAATCGAATCCGCACTATCCAGGCCTCGCTGGCTATCGAGAACAATACCCTTAGCGTCGAGCAAGTGACTGCTGTTCTAGAGGGTAAGCGGGTGTTGGGCTTGCCTCGGGAAATCCAGGAAGTGCGTAATGCATTTTCTGCCTACGAGGCGATGCCGCAGTGGGCTGTGGGTGATCGTGCTGACCTGCTTAAGGCGCATGAACTGCTGATGTTTGGATTGATCGATGATGCCGGACGGTTTCGCCAGTCGGGCGTCGGCATTTATCGTGGCGAGCAGTTAGTTCATATGGCTCCGCCGGCAAGTCGCGTGACGCATTTGATAGATGACTTGCTGCAATGGCTATCTGTTTCTGATTGGCATCCGCTGATCGCGAGCTGCGTGTTCCACTACGAGTTTGAATTTATCCATCCATTTGCGGATGGCAATGGGCGGATGGGGCGTTTATGGCAAACCTTGATCCTTAGTCAGTGGCGGCCTGTATTGGCTTACTTGCCGGTGGAAGCGGTGATTCGGGAGCAGCAGGACGCCTACTATGGCGCGCTGTCGGCGGCCGATCAGCGAGCCGAGGCGACTCCCTTCGTTGAGTTCATGTTGCAGGCGCTGAGTCTGGCGTTGGCCGAAGCGGTGCAAAGCGAACGTCCGGCGGTTCCATAAAAATGCCCGCATCTCTCAATGCGGGCACTCCTCTTGAAGCTTCAAACTTGCCGCTTGAAGCTGCGCCTCTTACTGATCATCAAAATACCGCTCATGCCAATCCACCAACGGCTGTGGCGAATTGAGCTTTTGCCCGTAGATCACCGAATAAGACAGCACGTTCTGCACATACTGGCGGGTTTCGTCGAAGGGGATGCTTTCCACCCATACGTCGAAACTCAGGTGATCCGCCCCGCGCAGCCACTGGCGCACGCGGCCGGGGCCTGCGTTGTAGGCGGCGGAGGCGAGCACGCGGTTGCCGTTGAACTGGCTGTGCACCTGGCTCAAGTAGGCGGCGCCGAGCTGGATATTTTTGTCCGGGTCCAGCACCTGGGCCGGGGAGGCCAGCGGGATGCTGAACTTGCGTGCGGTGTCCCTGGCGGTGCCGGGCATCAGTTGCATCAGGCCGCTGGCGCCGACGCCGGAGCGGGCGTCGTCCATGAAGGCGCTTTCCTGGCGGGTGATGGCGAATACCCAGCTTGAATGCAGGCCGCGGACCTTGGCTTCGCGCACCAGGGTGTCGCGGTGGGCCATTGGGAAGCGGATGTCCAGGTCGTCCCAGTACTGCGCCTGGCTGATGGTGCGGATGGCCGGGAAATACCACTTCATGTCGTAGGCCAGCTTGGCCTGGGCGACCATCTCGTCACGGTTGAAGTGACGGCTGACGTGATACCACTCGCGGCGGCCGTCCACCACCTGACCACGCGCATAAAATTCCAGGGCGCGACGCACGCCGGGGGTGTTACGGACCTTGTTGATCAGCGCCTGGCTCATCACCAGCGGCTTGTTGTTCAACTGATACGGCGCCTTGGAACGGTCGGCGGCAAGGAATCCGTAGAAGTCCCGCTCCCGCGACAGGTTCTTGTACAGCACCAGGGCTTGCGGGTTTTTCGGCTCGGCCAGTTCCAGGCTGCGGGCCTGCCAGTAGCGCCAGCGGTTGGTGGTGGCCAAGTCTTGTGGGAGTTTACGGGTCAACTGGTAGGCATCTTCCCAACGGGCCAGGCGCAACAGCAGGCGCAGGCGCCATTCGGAAACGGTGTTGTCGCGCAGTTCGGGATCGTACTGGGTCATGACTTCAAGGGCGCGCGGGTCGAAGCGCTTGGCCAGGGTCAGGCCGATTTCGCGGGCGATCGACACTTTTTCGTCACGGGAGAAGTGCATGCTGCTGGCATAGCCGTCGAGCAGGGCCATGGCCTTGTCCGGGTCCTGGCGCGCCAGGCGACGCAGGCCCAGGCCCACGGCGTCCGACATGGCCTCGGTGGCCGGTCGGAAGCGTGACGGGTCGCTGAGCATATCGGGCTTTTGCGCCACGTCCACCATCAGGCGGCCTTGAGCGCCGAGGGTGGGCAGGGTTTTCACCAGGCTGTTGGCCAGCGCGTAGTTGCGTGCTTCGGCGGCGAGTTTGGCGCGGTCCCAGATCTTCTGTTCAGTGAGTTGGCCATCGGAGGCCCACTGGCCAAAGGTGACATCACACGCGGCGGGTTGGGATTTGCCGGTCATCCACAGCTTTTCGGCGGTCTTGTAGCCCTCGGCCTTCAGGTTGTGGGTGAGCTGATACTGGCCGTGCAGGCAATCCAGTTCGACGAAGTTGAGCTTGGAATCGTAGTACTTTTCAAAGGTCTGCCAGTCGCCACGTTCGGCCAGCCAGCGCAACCAGCGCAGTTTCATCCAGTTGGCCTGGGGCAGGTCGCCGTTTTTGGCGAGGAATTGTTCGATTTCCTCGTTGCTCGCGGTTTTCAGCCGCGCGGTCAGTTCGTCATAGGCCAGGTACGGCGTGAGCGGGTAGTCGGCCAGGGCCTGGCTGTATTGCATGTACGGGCCCGTATCGCCTTTGGCGAGGGCGCGTTTGGCTTCATCGTAATATTGACGTTGGGTGGTGAGGTCCACGGCCTGGGCGGATTGAACGGCGGTGGCGGAAAGAAGCAGACAAGATAAAAAGTTGAAAAGGCGACTGCGCATGAGACGTCCGTGCAGAGAAATCACGACTAGCACCGGCACCGCCGACACTGATTGCCCCTAGCTTAGCCTTTTGCCAGCGGCGGGCGAAAGCTTTGCCGGGCGGTTCGTTCAAGTTCGCCAGAAATGTCCTACAGAACGTATCAGCAGTGAAAATGCGGGCCGCATCCCACCCTCAACTCAGGTAGAATGCGCGCCCAGTTTTTGGAGAAGCGTATGACCCTGCTCAAATTCAGCGATGTGTCCCTTGCTTTCGGCGCTATGCCGTTGTTGGACAAGGTGTCCTGGCAGATCGCCCGTGGTGAGCGGGTGTGCATCATCGGCCGCAACGGCACCGGCAAGTCCAGCATGATGAAGCTGGTCAAAGGCGACCAGAAGCCCGATGAAGGCTCTGTCTGGCGCGCGCCAGGCCTGAAGATCGGCGAATTGCCGCAGGAATTGCCGGTGGCCGACGAACGGACAGTGTTCGACGTGGTTGCCGAGGGCCTGGACGGCGTTGGCGAACTGCTTGCGCAGTACCATCATCTGGCGCAGAACTGCGTCACCGAAGAGGACCTGGACAAACTGATGCACGTCCAGCAAGACCTTGAGGCCCGTGACGGCTGGCGTCTTCAGCAACTGGTCGACAGCACCCTGAGCCGCCTGCAACTGCCGGCCGACAAGACCCTCGCCCAGTTGTCCGGCGGCTGGCGTCGTCGCGTGCTGCTGGCCCAGGCCCTGGTGTCCGAGCCCGACCTGCTGCTGCTCGATGAGCCGACCAACCACCTGGACATTGGCGCGATTGCCTGGCTGGAAGAAGCGCTCAAGGATTTCCAGGGCGCCGTGCTGTTCATCACGCACGACCGTTCCTTCCTGCAAAACCTGGCCACGCGCATCCTGGAGCTGGACCGTGGCGGCCTGATCGACTGGAACGGCGACTACGCCAGCTTCCTGGTGCACAAGGAAGCCGCGTTGTCCGCGGAAGAAACCGCCAACGCGTTGTTCGACAAGAAACTGGCCCAGGAAGAAGTCTGGATCCGCCAGGGCATCAAGGCGCGCCGCACCCGTAACGAAGGCCGCGTGCGTGCGTTGAAAGCGTTGCGTGTCGAGCGCAGCGAACGCCGCGAGCGTACCGGCAAGGCCAATATCCAGCTGGATACCGCCGACAAATCGGGCAAGCAGGTGATGGTGCTGGAGAATGTCAGCTTCCATCATCCGGACGGCCCGTTCCTGATCAAGGACTTTTCCATGGTCCTGGCACGCGGCGACCGTATCGGTCTGCTGGGCGCCAACGGCACCGGCAAGACCACCTTGCTCAAGTTGATGCTCGGTGGTCTGCAACCGACCAGCGGCAGCGTGGAAGAGGGCACGCGTATCGATGTGGCCTACTTCGATCAGTTGCGCCATCAGTTGGACCTGGAAAAAACCGTGATCGACAACGTGGCCGAAGGCCGCGATTTTATCGACATCGACGGTCAGAGCCGCCATGTGTTGAGCTACCTGGGCGATTTCCTGTTCAGCCCGCAGCGTGCGCGTACGCCGGTCAAAGCCTTGTCCGGTGGTGAGCGTGCGCGTTTGCTGCTGGCCAAACTGTTCAGCAAACCGGCGAACCTGCTGGTGCTCGACGAACCGACCAACGACCTCGACGTGGAAACCCTTGAACTGCTGGAAGAGGTGCTGTTGACCTTCAACGGCACGGTACTGATGGTCAGCCACGACCGGGCATTCCTCGACAACGTGGTCACCAGCACCCTGGTCTTCGAAGGTGAAGGCAAGGTGCGCGAGTACGTCGGTGGTTATCAGGACTGGCTGCGCCAGGGTGGTTCACCGCGCCTGCTGGGTGTGACCGAGAGCAAGTCCGGCAAGGCCGACTTGAACTCGGCGGTGGTGGCACCTGCCGCTGCTGCCGCACCGGCACAGGAAGCCGCGCCCGCCGCCAAGAAGAAACTCAGTTACAAGCTGCAACGGGAACTGGAAGCCTTGCCGGGTGATATCGACGCCAAGGAACAGCAGATCGCCGCGGTAGAAGCAGAAATGGCCGACGCGGGTTTCTACCAGCGTCCTGCGGCGGAAACCGCCAAGGTCATCGCTTCGCTGGAGGCGTTGAACCAGGAGCTGGAAGTGCTGGTTGAGCGTTGGGCTGAGTTGGATGCCTGATTGATTCGCGGGCAATAAAAAAGCCCGGCGCTCTTCTATGAGCGCCGGGCTTTTTCATATGAAATGCGGTTTAAATGTGGGAGGGGCAAGCCCCCTCCCACATTTTGATCTTCAGTGGTCTTATGAACTCTTGACCAGCTTCACCGCCAGCACATCACATGGCGCGCCATGCAGCACATCATTGGCAGTAGAACCCAGCAACAACGCCAAACCGTGACGACCATGGCTACCCACCACGATCAAGTCGCAAGCCTTTTCCTTGGCCAAGTGGTGGATTTCCTGGCGCGGTTGGCCGTATGTCAGGTGGCAGTTTTCCTTTTTCAGATGCGGGTATTTGAGAATCAAACGGTCCAGGCGCTCCTTGGCCTGGTCAAATTGTTGTTGCTGCAACTGGGAAAGGTCCATCGGTACGTCACCGCCAAAGGCCATGGCCATGGGCTCGACGATATGCACCAGCGATAGTACGGCGCCATTGGCCAATGCAGATTCCTGCGCGCGCTTGATCACCGGATCGCACTCTTCGGTCAGGTCGACAGCGACCAGAATATGTTGGTAGGGCATGAGGCGTTCCTCCAAGGGACTGCAATAAGTTCAGTATGGCTGCTTTCAAGCGGATGGGGTTGCGTCAGGTCAAATCCGCTCATCTAGAAATTCGGGAGTACACATATGACGGTGTGGATAGTGGTGTCAATCCTTGCGGTGGTTTTAAGCCCCCTGGCCTGGCTGCGCCCGTCGCGTGGGCAGAGCGGGCGCATGGCCCTGCGCATGGAGGCGCGACGTATCGGCCTGGCCATGCAACTGGCGCCCCAGGAGTGGCCGCACTGGCTCAAGCAGGAGCCGCCAAGCCCCTGTGCGCAGTATTGCCGGCCACGGCGCGGCAGCACACCGTCGATCTGGAGTTATTGGCAGTTGGAGCCGGGTGTGTGGGTCAACCAGTGGCGCGAAGTGTGTGTGGATGAGAAGTTGTTGCCGCATTTTGCGACGTTGCCGGCCAACGTTTACAAGGTGGAAGCTGACACGCAAATGATCGCTTTGTATTGGGGCGAGAAGGGCGAAGCAAGTGATTTGCTGGCCATTGATGCCCTGCTCAAGGCCTTGGCTTGATTAAAAGCAGCAGGCAATAAAAAGCCCGACATCATCATCGGGCTGGAGTTGGCCAGGCAGGCCGGTAAATCAGTGTTTGTCGCGTCGGATGTTCATCCAGGCGCGTTACGGTTGTCGCTAGCCTAGCGGCATATCCGGTTCTGTACAGTCCTTTGCCAAATCTTTTCAATTATTGATTTCATGAATAATGCGATATTGACGCGGCGCGTGCCTGGGGGCAGGTTCTGAAAATGACTGGAAAGTCGCCTTTTTCCTGGCCTTTCGGGCGATTGACAATTGCCTGGAATTGGATGAAGGTGGCGTACCCAAATCAAACGGGCGTATGAATTGAGCGTTTGTCTGTCAGACCGTTCATACAGAACCCCGACTATCGCATTGGCGGGTGTGCCTGGCGGATTGGCGTGAGCATTGATGCAACTGTCAATGTCAAACCAGAGGCCAGCGTCCAGTGTGTACTGTTCAGCTTCCATATCGTGGAGATCAGTTGATGATTTACGAAGGTAAAGCCATCACGGTTAAGGCTCTTGAAAGTGGCATCGTCGAATTGAAATTCGACCTCAAGGGTGAGTCCGTCAACAAGTTCAACCGTCTAACCCTGAATGAACTGCGTCAGGCCGTAGACACCATCAAGGCTGATGCATCGATCAAAGGTGTGATCGTCTCCAGCGGCAAGGACGTATTCATCGTCGGCGCTGACATCACCGAATTCGTCGACAACTTCAAGCTGCCCGATGCCGAGCTGGTGGCTGGCAACCTCGAAGCCAACAAGATTTTCAGCGATTTCGAAGACCTCAACGTGCCGACCGTTGCCGCGATCAATGGCATCGCGCTGGGCGGCGGGTTCGAGATGTGCCTGGCTGCGGACTTCCGCGTCATGTCCGCCACCGCCAAAATCGGTTTGCCGGAAGTGAAACTGGGCATCTACCCAGGTTTCGGCGGCACCGTGCGCCTGCCACGTCTGATCGGCGCGGACAACGCGATCGAGTGGATCGCCGCCGGTAAAGAAAACCGTGCCGAAGACGCGCTGAAAGTCGGTGCCGTCGACGCTGTGGTTGCCCCGGACAAGCTGGCTGAAGCCGCTCTGAACCTGATCAAAGGCGCCATCAGTGGCGAATTTGACTACAAGGCCAAGCGCCAGCCGAAGCTGGAAAAACTCAAGCTCAACGCCATCGAACAAATGATGTCGTTCGAAACCGCCAAGGGTTTCGTGGCCGGCCAGGCCGGCCCGAACTACCCGGCGCCGGTTGAGGCGATCAAGACCATCCAGAAAGCCGCGAACTTCGGTCGCGACAAAGCCCTGGAAGTGGAAGCGGCAGGCTTCGTCAAACTGGCGAAAACCTCGGCTGCCCAGAGTCTGATCGGCCTGTTCCTGAACGATCAGGAACTGAAGAAAAAAGCCAAGGCCTATGACGAAATTGCCAAGGACGTGAAACAGGCTGCCGTACTCGGCGCCGGTATCATGGGTGGCGGTATCGCCTACCAGTCGGCGTCCAAAGGCACGCCGATCCTGATGAAAGACATCAACGAGCACGGTATCGAGCAGGGCCTGGCGGAAGCCGCCAAGCTGCTGGTGGGCCGCGTTGATAAAGGTCGCATGACCGCTGCGAAAATGGCTGAAGTGCTCAACGGCATTCGTCCTACGTTGTCCTACGGCGATTTCGGCCATGTCGACCTGGTGGTCGAAGCGGTTGTCGAGAACCCGAAGGTCAAGCAGGCGGTATTGGCTGAGGTGGAAGCCCAGGTCAAAGACGACACCATCCTTGCCTCCAACACCTCGACCATTTCCATCTCGCTGCTGGCCAAGGCCCTCAAGCGTCCGGAAAACTTCGTCGGCATGCACTTCTTCAACCCGGTGCACATGATGCCGCTGGTGGAAGTGATCCGTGGCGAGAAGTCCAGCGAGCTGGCCGTTGCCACCACCGTTGCCTACGCCAAGAAAATGGGCAAGAACCCGATCGTGGTCAACGACTGCCCGGGCTTTTTGGTCAACCGCGTGCTGTTCCCGTACTTCGGCGGTTTCGCCAAGCTGGTCAGCGCCGGTGTGGACTTCGTACGCATCGACAAAGTGATGGAAAAATTCGGCTGGCCCATGGGCCCGGCGTACCTGATGGACGTGGTCGGTATCGACACCGGCCACCACGGTCGCGACGTGATGGCTGAAGGCTTCCCGGACCGCATGAAGGACGACCGCCGCTCGGCTGTCGACGCGCTCTACGACGCCAAGCGCCTGGGCCAGAAGAACGGCAAGGGCTTCTACGCCTACGAGACCGACAAGAAGGGCAAGCAGAAGAAAGTCGCTGATCCTTCGGTGCATGAGGTACTCGCGCCAGTCATCTACGAGCAGCGTGAAGTGTCCGATGAGGACATCATTAACTGGATGATGATCGCCCTGTGCCTGGAAACCGTGCGTTGCCTGGAAGACGGCATCGTCGAGACCGCCGCCGAAGCCGATATGGGCCTGGTGTACGGTATTGGCTTCCCTCCCTTCCGTGGCGGTGCGCTGCGTTACATCGACTCGATCGGTGTGGCTGAATTCGTTGCCCTGGCTGATCAATACGCTGATTTGGGCCCGCTGTACCACCCGACCGCGAAGCTGCGTGAAATGGCCAGCAATGGCCAGAGCTTCTTCGGTTAAGCGCCCAAACGACTAGAGCGAGAATATTTATGAGCTTGAATCCAAGAGACGTGGTGATTGTCGACTTCGGTCGCACACCGATGGGCCGCTCCAAGGGCGGCATGCACCGCAACACCCGTGCCGAAGATATGTCGGCACACCTGATCAGCAAACTGCTGGAGCGCAACGTCAAGGTCGACCCGAACGAAGTCGAGGACGTGATCTGGGGCTGCGTCAACCAGACCCTGGAGCAGGGCTGGAACATCGCGCGCATGGCTTCCCTGATGACGCAGATCCCGCACACCGCGGCCGGCCAGACCGTGAGCCGCCTGTGCGGTTCGTCGATGAGCGCGCTGCACACGGCCGCCCAGGCGATCATGACCGGTAACGGCGATGTGTTCGTGGTCGGCGGCGTGGAGCACATGGGCCACGTCAGTATGATGCACGGCGTTGACCCGAACCCGCACATGTCCCTGTATGCGGCAAAAGCGTCGGGCATGATGGGCCTGACCGCGGAAATGCTCGGCAAAATGCATGGTATTACCCGTGAAGCCCAGGATGCATTCGGCGTGCGCTCCCACCAACTCGCCCACAAGGCGACCGTGGAAGGCAAGTTCAAGGATGAAATCATCCCGATGAACGGCTACGACGAGAACGGTTTTCTGAAACTGTTCGACTACGACGAGACCATTCGTCCGGATACCACCCTGGAAAGCCTGGCGGCGCTCAAGCCCGCCTTCAATCCAAAGGGCGGCACCGTGACGGCCGGTACTTCATCGCAAATCACTGACGGTGCTTCGTGCATGATCGTGATGTCGGCGCAGCGTGCCCAGGACCTGGGCATCCAGCCACTGGCCGTGATCCGTTCGATGGCGGTGGCGGGTGTGGACCCGGCGATCATGGGCTATGGTCCAGTACCGGCCACACAAAAAGCCTTGAAGCGCGCGGGCCTTTCCATCTCCGATATCGACTTCTTCGAGCTCAACGAAGCTTTCGCCGCACAAGCCTTGCCAGTGCTGAAAGATTTGAAAGTGCTCGACAAGATGAACGAGAAGGTTAACCTGCACGGCGGTGCGATTGCCTTGGGCCACCCATTCGGTTGCTCCGGTGCACGCATTTCTGGCACTTTGCTCAATGTGATGAAGCAAAATGGCGGCAACCTCGGGGTAGCCACCATGTGCATTGGTCTTGGCCAAGGCATTTCCACCGTCTTCGAACGCGTCTAAGCGTTGAGTTGACGGAAGCCGGGGCCCAGTGCCCCGGTTTTTGTTTTTGGGTTTTTTTGTATTTTTTTAACAAATTTTCTAAGAGGGCCGGAGCATGAAAGTTGAACCAGGGCTCTACCAACATTATAAGGGGCCGCAGTACCGTGTTTTCAGTGTGGCGCGGCACTCCGAAACCGAAGAAGAAGTGGTGTTCTACCAAGCACTGTATGGCGAATACGGTTTTTGGGTGCGCCCCTTGAGCATGTTCCTGGAGTCCGTCGAAGTTGACGGCGAGCAGGTCCCGCGCTTTGCTTTGGTCCAGGCCGAACCCAGTCTTTTTTCAGGGCAATAACGGCAGGTCGCGCAGAATGCTGCGCTTGACCTCACCCGGTTGCCACTATATATAGCGTTGCCGCGTCAGGCGCCAACTGCCTTTCACTTCTCGAATTCAGGAATTTTCCGATCCATGGGCAAATCGCTGGTCATTGTGGAATCCCCGGCTAAGGCCAAGACCATCAACAAGTACTTGGGTAACGAGTACGTGGTGAAGTCGAGTATCGGCCATATCCGAGACCTGCCCACCAGCGGTTCGGCTAGCGCCAGCAAGGAACCAGCCGCCAAGCGCGGCAAGGCGGCTGCGGGCGAAGGTCCGGTGCTCACGCCTAAAGAGAAAGCGCGCAAGCAGCTCGTCTCGCGCATGGGCGTAGACCCGGACCATGGCTGGAAGGCCAAGTACGAAATCCTTCCGGGCAAGGAAAAGGTCATCGAAGAGCTGCGCCGGCTCGCCAAAGATGCAGACACCATCTATCTCGCAACGGACTTGGACCGCGAAGGGGAAGCCATTGCCTGGCACCTGCGCGAAGCCATCGGCGGCGACGACAGCCGCTACAAGCGCGTGGTGTTCAACGAAATCACCAAGAAAGCCATCCAGGAAGCCTTCTCCAAGCCGGGCGAGCTGGACATCGACCGCGTCAACGCCCAGCAGGCCCGGCGTTTCCTCGACCGCGTGGTGGGCTACATGGTTTCGCCGCTGCTGTGGGCGAAGATCGCCCGTGGCCTGTCCGCCGGCCGTGTGCAATCGGTAGCGGTCAAGCTGGTGGTGGAGCGTGAGCGCGAGATCCGTGCGTTCAACCCAGAAGAATATTGGGAAGTCCACGCCGACCTCGGCACCGCCAAGGGCGCCAACGTGCGCTTTGAAGTGGCTCGCGAGAAAGGCGAGGCCTTCAAGCCGCTGAACGAAGCCCAGGCCATGGCCGCGCTGGAGAAGCTCAAGGCCTCCAGCTACAGCATCGTCAAGCGCGAAGACAAACCGACCAGCAGCAAACCGTCGGCGCCGTTCATCACCTCCACCCTGCAGCAGGCCGCGAGCAACCGCCTGGGTTTTGGTGTGAAGAAAACCATGATGATGGCCCAGCGTCTGTACGAAGCCGGTTACATCACCTATATGCGTACCGACTCCACCAACCTGTCGTTGGACGCGGTGGCGATGGCGCGTACTTATATCGAGAGCGAATTCGGCAAGAAGTACCTGCCGGAGAAGCCGAACGTCTACAGCAGCAAGGAAGGCGCACAAGAGGCTCACGAAGCGATTCGTCCTTCCGACGCCAACACCACGCCCGCCAAGCTGAGCGGCATGGAGCGTGACGCTGAGCGCCTCTACGAGCTGATCTGGCGCCAGTTCCTGGCTTGCCAGATGCTGCCGGCGCAATACCTGTCCACCACCGTGAGCGTGGCGGCTTCCGACTTCGAGCTGCGTGCCAAGGGCCGTATCCTCAAATTCGACGGCTACACCCGCGTGATGCCACAGATCGCCAAGCCTGGCGATGACGACGTGCTGCCGGACATGGCCCAGGGCGACACGTTGAAGCTGATCAAGCTCGACCCGTCGCAGCACTTCACCAAGCCGCCGGCGCGTTACTCGGAAGCCAGCCTGGTAAAAGAGATGGAAAAACGCGGTATCGGTCGTCCTTCGACCTACGCAGCGATCATCTCGACCATCCAGGACCGTGGCTACGTGGCGCTGCACAACCGTCGTTTCTATTCGGAAAAGATGGGCGACATCGTTACCGAGCGCCTGTCCGAGAGCTTCTCCAACCTGATGGACTACGGCTTCACCGCCGGCATGGAAGAGAACCTCGATGACGTGGCCCAGGGCGAGCGCGACTGGAAAAACGTGCTCGACGAGTTCTACGGCGACTTCAAGAAGAAACTCGAAGTGGCCGAAAGCCCTGAGAGCGGTATGCGTGCCAACCAGCCGGTGATGACGGATATCCCGTGCCTGACCTGCGGCCGGCCGATGCAGATTCGTACCGCATCCACCGGTGTGTTCCTGGGGTGCTCGGGCTACAGCCTGCCACCCAAAGAGCGCTGCAAGGCCACCGTCAACCTGGTGCCGGGTGATGAAATCGCTGCCGATGACGAAGGTGAGTCCGAGTCGCTGGTCCTGCGTGGCAAGCACCGCTGCCCGATCTGCAGCACGGCGATGGACGCCTACCTGCTGGATGAAAAGCACAAGTTGCATATCTGCGGTAATAACCCGGATTGCAATGGTTACGAGATCGAAGAGGGGACTTACCGCATCAAGGGCTACG
This sequence comes from Pseudomonas sp. FP597, assembly GCF_030687435.1. NCBI lineage: Bacteria > Pseudomonadati > Pseudomonadota > Gammaproteobacteria > Pseudomonadales > Pseudomonadaceae > Pseudomonas > Pseudomonas sp. FP597. The sequence goes on from NZ_CP117432.1 coordinate 1,747,864, forward strand.
AAGGTCCGAGCCTGGAGTGCGACAAGTGTGGCAGCGAGATGCAGCTCAAGACCGGCCGTTTCGGCAAGTTCTTCGGCTGCACCAACCCGACCTGCAAGAACACCCGCAAACTGCTCAAAAGCGGCGACGCGGCGCCACCGAAGATGGACCCGGTGAAGATGCCTGAGCTCAAGTGCGAGAAGGTCAACGACACCTACATCCTGCGTGATGGTGCTTCGGGGTTGTTCCTGGCCGCCAGCCAGTTCCCGAAAAACCGCGAGACCCGTGCACCGCTGGTGCTGGAGATCGTGCCGCACAAGGACGAGATCGATCCGAAGTACCACTTCCTGTGTGAAGCGCCGAAGAAGGACCCGGATGGTCGCCCAGCCGTGATCCGCTACAGCCGCAAGACCAAGGAGCAGTACGTGCAGACCGAAGTGGACGGCAAGCCTACCGGCTGGAAAGCGTTCTACGACGGCGGCAAGTGGAAGGTCGAGGACAAGCGCCAGGGCGCTTGATCCACCGGATACGCTGACCTGACGCTTGAATGTGAGAGGGGGCTTGCTCCCGATAGCGGTGCATCAGTCGACATGTGTATGACTGATGCACCTCTACCGGGAGCAAGTCGAATCGTCGCACCGCCCCTCCCACATTTGGATCTGTTTGCTTCTGAAAGTAGAGTGTTGACCTGCATAAGCAGCCGTTCATGGCACTTGCAGTGCGCTCGGCTGATCCGTGACACTGTTCAGCCAGCATCCTGCCTATTCGTTGTGGAGATTTGCCGTTATGGCCAACGAACTCTATACCCGTACCAATCAGAAAATTTACTTTGCGGGTTTGTCCCTGGAAGCCCTCGGCCGGGCCGAGGAAGGGAAGGAGATGAATGCTATTGCGCTGGTCCAGGCAGGACGTGAAGCGGCGTTGTTCCACTTGTACGGCGCCTTGCTGGGCTTGTGCCATGAGATCGCCGGGTTCTACCGTCTGCCACAGGCCGGTTCGCCGCGTGCGGAAATGATCATGAACAGCGAAGTGCTGGCGTCCATGGCCATCCCCGAACTGGCTGAACTGGTGGAAATGGCTCAGAGCCCCGACAGCTGGGTGGCGCGTTTGCTCAAGGCCCATGCTGATATGTTCCAGCCACCAAGGGTTCCCCATGTGCCCAAGGGCGACGTGACCCAACCGCTGATCGTGGCGGTGACGTTGGAGGAGGAAGAGCCCAAGCCCCTGAGTCGGGAGGAGTTGGAAGGCTGGCGGCAAGAGCTGAAGAAGATGGCACTGCGCTTTCGTGAAGGTCTTAACGAGTGTTAATAGCGGCTCGGACTCAAAAAGCACCGTTCATCAAGCTGTAAAGAAACCTGTTCAGATCCTCAGCGAGGCTGGGTGTATGACTGATATAATCCCGGCCTTTCGTGGAGAACAGACTTTTATGCCGACGTCCTTTCTGGAAATTGTTGAACTGCCTGACGGTCGAATCGAGCTGCGCCGGGCCGAGGACGAAGGTTCTCTGGTTATCCTGGATTTTTCCGAAGACGCAAAAGTGTTTTTGCAGGGCCAGCACGTTGAAGTGGCAAAAGCCATGTTGAGCGTGGGTGTGCAGATGGCCGGACGGCTGGCGGAAGGCGAGCCGGAGAAAGAAGACGGGCCGCGGGTTCTGCACTGAGTCGTGTGAGGAATGAGCTTACTGCTGAGCCTGGTTTTCTGTGCTGAACCTGGCCTCAGATGAACTGACTTCTGTGGACACTGGCTCGTTTTGGTGAATTGGATTGCTGTGGTGAACTGGCTTATTGTGGTGAGCGGGCTTGCCACGCGCTGGGCTGCGAAGCGGCCCCAAACCAGGCACCGTGGACTACCTGATATATCGCATTCATCTTTTGGTTAGGGCCGCTACGCGCCCCAGCGCGGGGCAAGCCCGCTCACCACAACAAGCCTGCTCATCGCACAAACCCCCTCATCACAGGCTGCCCTTCATCGCAGGGCTGGTCGTTGGTGCATCAATTATCCCAATCGAATATTCAAGCTCTGCGCATCGCCCAAACGTGCAGCACTGATCAACTGCTGCTTGGCCGTCGCATTCAGCGGATTCAACCAGCTCACCACTGTATGGCTACGCCCCAGGCGCAATGCTTCACAGGTCAACTGCTGGGCGCTTTGTGCGCCGCGTGGTTGCAGCAGCAGGATGCGCTCACGGTTGAGGCCGGCGTCCCTCAGCCAGGCCTGGGTGAGGCTGGCTGGCGGGGCGATCAGCGTCAGCCACCGTGCATCCTGCTCCTCGCTCAACTCACGCAGGATGGGCGCCAGCAGGCTCAGGCAGCTTCCGGCAGCACCGCGCAACGACAGCTCACTGAACGCCTCAGGCTCGGCGCCCCAGGGCGCTTCGACCGTCTCCTTGAGGATAGGCGCAAGAGGTTGGGCCATAAAGGCTTCGAACAGCGACAGTTGTGTGTGTTGTGGGGTGTGCACGATCTGCATGATGCCTCCTTTAGCGACGAATAACGCCGACACTCAAGCCTTCGATCACCAGGTCCTGATCTTTCAGGTTCACTTCAATCGGGGCGAACTCAGGGTTCTCGGCCAGGAGCCAGACCTTGCTGCCTTCGCGCTTGAAGCGCTTGACGGTGACTTCATCGCCGATACGGGCGACGACGATTTGACCATTCCGGGCTTCACGGGTGGTGTGAACGGCCAGCAAGTCACCATCAAAGATGCCCACGTCTTTCATGCTCATGCCATGGACCCGCAATAGGTAATCGGCGCGCGGATGGAAGAAGGTCGGGTTGATGTTGCAGGATTCCTCGACGTGCTGCTGCGCCAGGATCGGCGCACCGGCTGCAACGCGGCCGATGATCGGCAGGGTCGATTCGTCGGCCTTGGCTTCGAAGCCAGGGATGCGAATGCCGCGCGAAGCGCCAGGGGTCATCTCGATCGCGCCTTTGCGAGCGAGGGCCTTGAGGTGCTCTTCGGCGGCGTTGGGGGACTTGAACCCCAACTCCAGCGCAATCTCGGCTCGCGTCGGCGGATAGCCGTTGTCATCGAGGCAGCGCTTGATAAAAGCCAGAATCTCAGCTTGGCGTGGCGTCAGTTTTAGCATGTTGATCGCTCTGTCTTTTTATACAGTGACTGGGATTATATACAGTGAACTGCGCTTGGCAATCATCCTTTTTCGGGACTCCGCTGGACGGTCGTTCTTTATCCGTCCTACAAGGTAGAGATAGCGCTGCCTACAGAGCTGGAAGGATGTGATTAAATAGCGCTGAAATAGATGACTGCCCAGCCGCAAAGCGAACCTGCAGACTTGACAAGACACACCCTGAAACGTATGTTTCAAACAAGTGTTTGTCAGGCGGAGTAGCCATGGCCCAGTCGGAAACCGTTGAACGCATTCTCGATGCTGCCGAGCAATTGTTCGCGGAAAAAGGATTCGCCGAAACTTCATTGCGGCTGATCACCAGCAAGGCCGGGGTCAACCTTGCCGCGGTGAACTACCATTTCGGCTCGAAAAAAGCCCTGATCCAGGCGGTGTTCTCGCGCTTTCTCGGGCCGTTCTGCGCCAGTCTCGATCGTGAGCTGGAGCGTCGCCAGGCCAAGGCCGACCACAAGCCCAGCCTGGAAGAACTGCTTGAAATCCTCGTTGAGCAAGCCTTGGTCGTCCAGCCACGCAGCGGTAATGACTTGTCGATCTTCATGCGCCTGTTGGGCCTGGCGTTCAGCCAGAGCCAGGGCCACCTGCGCCGCTACCTGGAAGACATGTACGGCAAGGTATTTCGCCGCTATATGTTGCTGGTCAACGAAGCCGCCCCACGTATTCCACCGATCGAGCTGTTCTGGCGCGTGCACTTCATGCTCGGTGCGGCGGCGTTCAGCATGTCCGGTATCAAGGCGTTACGTGCGATTGCCGAGACCGATTTCGGCGTCAACACCTCCATTGAGCAGGTCATGCGCCTGATGGTGCCGTTCCTCGCCGCCGGCATGCGCGCCGAAACCGGCGTGACGGACCCGACGATGGCGGCTGCGCAGTTGCGTCCACGCAGCAAAACCGTGCCGGTTCCCGCCAAGGTTTGACCGCTGCGGGTGTGCGCGGCCGCTTGCATCCGCTAAGCTAGCCGCCATGCCGATTTCAGCTATTTACCCGCAACCCATTGTGCTTGCCGTGCTTGCCGCGCGACGTCGGCGCACTGGGTTGTGGGCGTTATTTAAGGAAGGTTTATGACTGCTGCCCTGCAAGGTTCTTTGATGGTCGACATCGCCGGTACCTGGCTGACGGCCGAGGATCGCCACCTCTTGCGCCAGCCTGAAGTGGGTGGCCTGATCATTTTTGCGCGCAATATCGAGCACCCGCGCCAAGTACGGGAACTGAGCGCGGCGATTCGCGCGGTGCGCCCGGACTTGCTGCTGGCGGTCGATCAGGAAGGCGGCCGCGTGCAGCGCCTGCGCCAGGGCTTTGTGCGCCTGCCGGCCATGCGCGCGTTGGCGGATAACCCCAATGCCGAATACCTGGCCGAACAATGCGGCTGGATCATGGCCACCGAAGTGCTGGCCGTCGGCCTGGACCTGAGCTTTGCCCCGGTGCTGGACCTGGACTATCAGCGCAGCGCCGTGGTCGGCACCCGATCCTTCGAAGGCGACCCCGAGCGCGCCGCCGTGCTCGCCGGTGCATTTATCCGTGGCATGAACAGCGCCGGCATGGCCGCTACCGGCAAGCACTTCCCCGGTCACGGTTGGGCCGAGGCTGATTCCCACGTCGCCATTCCCAATGACGAGCGCAGCCTGGAACAGATTCGCGCCAACGACCTGGTGCCTTTCGCACGCCTGAGCAAGCAACTGGCGGCGGTGATGCCGGCGCACGTCATTTATCCGCACGTCGATAACCAGCCCGCCGGCTTCTCGCGCCGCTGGCTGCAGGACATCCTGCGCGGTGAGCTGCAGTTTGATGGGGTGATTTTCAGCGATGACCTGTCCATGGCCGGTGCCCATGTGGTCGGCGACGCGGCCAGCCGGATTGAAGCGGCGCTGACTGCCGGTTGCGACATGGGCCTGGTGTGCAACGATCGTGCAGCGGCCGAGTTGGCGCTGAGTGCGGCGCAGCGCATGAAGGTCACACCGTCTGCTCGTATTGCGCGGATGCGCGGGCAAGCGATTGCTTCGACGCAGTACAAACAGGATCCGCGTTGGCTGGCAGCGCTTGCCGCGTTGCGGGCTGCTCAGTTAATTGACTGAAGACTGAGTCGCGCTCATCGTGGGCGAGTTCCCTCCCATATTTGTATGTATTCGCCATCAAAGGGGGGGAGGAGCGGTGCGGCGATTCGACTCGTCCCCGATGGCGATCCGACCGTCATCGCTTCTCTTGCTTGTTGGGCAGCGGCGCAAACAACGCCTCGATCTCCTCGTTGCCCAATTGCCAATCCCCGGTGGTACGCCCATCCAGCACACCCGCCGCCAGGTCGGATTTTTCTTTCTGCAGGTGCTGGATTTTCTCTTCCACTGTGCCCCGCGCAATCATTTTGTAAACGAACACCGGCTTCTCTTGCCCGATGCGATACGCACGGTCGGTGGCCTGATTTTCCGTGGCGGGGTTCCACCACGGGTCGTAGTGGATCACGGTGTCGGCTTCGGTCAGGTTCAGGCCGACGCCGCCTGCCTTCAGGCTGATCAGAAAAATCTGCAGTTTGCCACTTTGAAAATCCTTCACCGGCGTGCGCCGATCACGGGTCTGGCCAGTGAGTAACGCGTAGGCAATCCCGCGTTTTTTCAGTTCGGCTTCGATCAGGCTCAGCATCGAAGTGAACTGCGAAAACAACAGAATCCGCCGGCCTTCGGCAAACAACTCGTCGAGCATCTCCAGCAGGCTGTCGAGCTTGCCCGAGCTGCTGCCCCGGGCGGGCGGGGTGGCGTCGTTGACCAGGCGCAAATCACAGCAGACCTGGCGCAGTTTGAGCAGCGCTTCAAGGATGATGATCTGGCTGCGCGCCACGCCCTTGCGGGTGATCTCGTCGCGGACCTTTTTATCCATGGCCAGGCGCATGGTTTCGTATACGTCACGCTGTGCTTCGTTGAGGTCGACCCAGTGGATGATCTCGGTCTTGGGCGGCAATTCCGTGGCCACCTGTTCCTTGGTGCGGCGCAGCAGGAAGGGTTTGATCCGACCGTTGAGGTGCTGCAATCGCACGTCACTGGCGCGTTTTTCGATGGGCACGCGGTAGTCGCGGTTGAAGCTTTTCACGTCGCCCAGCCAGCCCGGCAGCAGGAAGTGGAACAACGACCACAGCTCGCCCAGATGGTTTTCCAGTGGCGTACCGCTCAGGCACAGGCGTTGCCGCGCGTTCAGCTCGCGTGCCGCCTGGGCCGCCTTGCTGGACGGGTTCTTGATGTACTGGGCTTCATCGAGGATCAGCACATGCAAGGGCAGGGTGGCGAGGTGGTCGATGTCCTTGGGCAGCAGGGCGTAGGTGGTCAGCAGCAGGTCGTAGTCCTGCAGGTTGGCAAAATGTTTCTTACGCCCGGCACCGTACAGTGCCAACACGTTGAGCTGTGGGGTGAAGTGCGCCGCCTCGTCGAGCCAGTTGGGAATCAGGCTGGTGGGCATGACCACCATGCACGGCCGGTCCTGGCGCCCGGCGATCTTTTCGCTGAGGATATGCGCCAAGGTCTGCAGGGTTTTGCCCAGCCCCATGTCATCCGCAAGAATTCCGCCCACATCCAGTTGGCGCAGCGACTGCATCCAGCTCAAGCCTTCCAGTTGGTAAGGGCGCAAGGTGGCGTTCAAGCCTTCGGGCGCCACGCAGGTGAAGTCCTTGATATCGCGCAGGCGCTGGGCAAAGTTGCGGATCTTCTCGCCACCTTCCCATTGCAGCGGCAGGTCTTCCAGCGGGTTGAGGCGAATGGCATCGGCCTTGGCCAGGCGCAGCGTGGTGGTGCCGGCCTCTTGCAGGTAAAACTCACCGAGGGTTGCCAGCACTGGTTTCAGGCGGCCGTAGGGTAGCGCCACTTGCAGCGGGCCGTGACCGTTGGGCAAGCCGGGGATGTTGACCAGGATCAGCTCGTCATCGCGGCGCCGCGCGACTTTTTCCGGGTTGAGGATCTCGGTGTGGGAGCGCATCAGGTTGAGCAGGATCGGCAACAGACTCAGTCGCTCACCGTTGACGATGATCCCCAGTTCCAGGTCAAACCAGTCACGCTCAGGCCCTTCATCAACGGTGGCGTACCAGTCGTCGACCGGGCTCAGGTCGAAGCCGAAGTCCTCATCGATCTGCAACTCCCACCCCTCGCTACGCAAGGTGGGCGATGCGTTGAGGGTGAAGTTCAGCCAGGCGCTGTCATTGACCATCTCGAACAGCTCGCCGGCGCTTTCCGGCAAGGCCTTGCTCTGGCGCGTGGCGATCTTGAAGCCCAGCAGGCGCAGTTGTTCGCGGTAGGGCTGCTCCAGCTCGGGATGGCGCTTGATGCGAAGGCTCCGGGTTTCCTCGCGCACAATAATGTCGGCGTTCTTCTGGCCGCTGACATAGTTGCCCCGATAATTGAACGACAGCGCCGCACGGTGCTGGATATAGCGCTGCATCTTGCCATTGCGCGGTTCGAACGCACTGAATTCAACGCTGGCCAGCCACAGGCGCGGGATCGGCAGCGCATCCTCTATCACCACCTGCGGCAGCACTACACGGTTATCCAGCACGGCCTGGAGTTTTTCCAGCAGTTCGGCATCCTGCGCCGCTGCTGGATAGGCCAGGGTTTCCTGGACCTTGAGCAGCACGGCCGCGATGTGTTTGCAGTTGGTGTGCACCGGGCAGGTGCAGCGGCTGTCCACCAGGATCAACAGGCCCTTGGCGGATTCGCGCAGGGAGATGGTTTGCCGATAGACGTTGCCGCCCGAGCCTTCGCAACTGGCGATGATGGTGCTGTCGCCGGATTCGACGATACGCACGCGGTTCTCCAGGGCATAACGTCGCCCGCGCTCCAGGCTCTGCTCTTTGAAGCGATTGGCCCACGAAGGGGCCAGGGGTTTGGTCAGCGACGGCGTCAGGGGCATGGCGCTGGATCAGTCCTGGATGTCGGGCGGTGGTGCGCTCGGTGGCTTGGCGGTCAGCGAGGTGATCTTGATTAGCAGCGCCAGGTGGCCACCATCCAGGTAATTGAGCTGGTTGTTCTTGGTGCGTACGTCGGTCTGGTTCAGGTGTTCGCTGGCGATCACGCTGGCGTTGCTGTCGAATTGATTGACCCAGAACTGCGCGTCGATGTCGGTAAAGCGCCCCAGTTGCAGGTTCAATGTGCCCTCGACAGGGAACTGGCCGAACTGCTCCTGGCCGTCGGTGATCGCGATTTTGACCGGCTGCTCGCCCAGGTTCTGCTCCCAGGCCTTGTGCGCCAGCACGGTGTAGCTGTTATCGGCATTGAGCTTGTCGACGATGTTGTTCAGGCGCGGCGGGCTCATTTTATCGCCCAGGCGCACCGCCCCTTCGTCCCAGTTTTCCGGCGCGGCGCGGCTGTTGATCACAGGCTCCGCGTTCTGGCGTACCAGGATCATTTCTACCAGGTACGGGCTGTCGGCAAAGGCCGAAGGCGCCACGACCACCAACAACAAGCTCAGCATGCGGAACAGGCGCATTGAGGCGTCCTTCAAACAGTTTTCGGGATGAGGCGCTCAAACAGCGCCTCCAGGGTATTGAAGCGTTCTTCGGCGCGTTCCATCGGCACCATGAACTTGAACAGCGTAGCCCCTTCGAACTTGTAACGGTTGGGCTGGCCCTGGATCAGCTTGATCAGCACCAACGGGTCCACCGGCGTCTGCGCTTCGAACTCGATGCGCCCGCCCTGCGGCCCGGCGTCGACTTTCTTGATGCCAAGCTGCTCGGCCTGCAGTTTGAGCAGGGTCAGGCGCACCAGGTTCTTGGTCGGTTCCGGCAGCAGGCCGAAGCGGTCGATCATCTCCACTTGCAGGTCCTTGAGGCCGTCTTCATCGGTGGCCGAGGCGATGCGCTTGTACAGAATCAGCCTTGCGTGCACATCCGGCAGGTAGTCCTCGGGAATCAACGCCGGCAGACGCAGGTTGATTTCCGGACCTCCGCCCAGCGGCTGGTCGAGGTTCGGCTGTTCGCCCTTGCGGATCGCTTTCACGGCGCGCTCAAGCATTTCCATATAAAGCGTGAAGCCCACGGCCTGGATCTGCCCGCTCTGGCCGTCGCCCAGCAGTTCGCCGGCGCCACGGATTTCCAGGTCGTTGGTGGCCAGCACAAAACCGGCGCCCAGGTCCTGGGTGTTGGCGATGGCTTCCAGACGCTTCTCGGCATCCGAGGTGATCTGTTGGCGCGGCGGCGTGAGCAGGTAGGCATACGCCTGGTGGTGACTGCGCCCGACGCGGCCGCGCAGCTGATGCAGTTGCGCCAGGCCGAACTTGTCGGCGCGCTCGATGATGATGGTGTTGGCGCTCGGCACGTCGATGCCGGTCTCGATGATGGTCGAGGCGATCAGCACGTTGAAGCGCTTGTGGTAGAAGTCACTCATCACCTGTTCGAGTTCGCGTTCGCGCATCTGTCCATGGCCGATGGCGATGCGCGCTTCCGGTACCAGTTCGGCGAGGTCGGCGGCGCATTTCTCGATAGTCTTCACGTCGTTGTGCAGGTAGTACACCTGGCCGCCACGCAGCAGTTCGCGCAGCAGGGCTTCTTTCACCGTGCTTTTGTTCTGTTCCATGACGAAGGTGCGCACCGACAGGCGTCGCGCCGGCGGCGTGGCGATGATCGACAGGTCGCGCATGCCCGACACCGCCATGTTCAGGGTGCGTGGGATCGGCGTCGCCGTGAGCGTGAGAATGTCGACTTCGCTGCGCAGGGCCTTGAGCTGTTCTTTCTGGCGCACACCAAAGCGGTGCTCTTCGTCGATGATCACCAGGCCCAGGTTCTTGATCTTTACATCGTCCGACAGCAGCTTGTGCGTACCGATCACGATGTCGATCTTGCCTTCGGCCAGGTCAGCGACGGCGGCGTTCACTTCCTTGGCCGACTTGAAGCGGCTCATCACTTCCACGGTCACCGGCCAGTCGGCAAAGCGGTCGCGGAAGCTGTTGTAGTGTTGCTGGGCGAGCAGGGTGGTCGGTACCAGGATCGCCACCTGGCGGCCGCCGTGTACCGCGATGAAGGCGGCGCGCATGGCCACTTCGGTCTTGCCGAAACCCACGTCGCCGCAGACCAGGCGGTCCATCGGCTTGGGCGCGAGCATGTCGGCGCGCACCGCTTCGATGGTGGTTTGCTGGTCCGGGGTTTCTTCGAAGGCGAAGCCGGCGCTGAACGTGGCGTAGTCGGCTTTCGGGTCGGCGAACGCGTAGCCTTCGCGGGCGGCGCGGCGCGCATAAATGTCGAGCAGCTCGGCGGCGACATCACGCACCTGCTCGGCGGCTTTGCGCTTGGCTTTCTGCCAGGTCTCCGAGCCCAGGCGATGCAACGGCGCCAGGGCGTCGTCGCTGCCGGTGTAGCGAGCGATCAGGTGCAGGTTGGCCACCGGCACGTAGAGTTTGGCGCCCTCGGCGTATTCCATGGTGAGGAATTCGGCCGCCTGGTTATCGATCTCCAGGGTCTGCAGGCCGAGGTAGCGACCGACACCGTGGTCGATATGCACCACCGGCGCGCCTTCGCGCAGCTCGGTCAGGTTCTTGATCACCGCGTCGTTGTTGGCGTCGGCGCGTTTTTCACGGCGACGACGCTGCATCACGCGCTGGCCGAACAGCGGGCTCTCGGCGATCAGCGCCAGGGCCGGGTCATCCAGCAACAGGCCTTCATCCAGCGGCGCAATGGTGATCGCCAGGCGGTCCTTGCTCGCGACAAAATCCGGCCAGCTGTCGACCGTTTTCGGGCGTAGCTTCAGGCGTTCCAGCAACTCCAGCAGCACTTCGCGGCGCCCGGCGGATTCGGCGGTGAACAGCACACGGCCCGGGAAGTCGCCGAGGAAGTTCGACAGCGCTTCCAGCGGCTGGTTGGCCTTGGCTTCAATGGCCAGGTTGGGCAGCGCCTGCGCCGGGAAACGTTCGCGGCCACCGCCGGCGTCCACGTCCTGTTGGCTGGCGACCACACGTGGCCAGTTTTTGAGGCGCGCAAAGCAGTCTTCCACCGGCAGGAACAGTTCGGCGGGCGGCAATAGAGGGCGGGAGGGGTCGACGCGGCGCTCTTCGTAGCGGTTGCGCACATCGTTCCAGAAGTTTTCCGCCGCCTGTTCGATGCCCGGCAGCGAGAACACCTGGGTGTCCTGGGGCAGGTAATCGAACAGGGTCGAGGTTTCGTCGAAGAACAGCGGCAGGTAGTACTCGATACCGGCCGGCGTAATCCCGCTGCTCAAGTCCTGGAAGATCGGGCAACGGCGGAAGTCCACGTCGAAGCGTTCCCGGAAGCGCGCCTTGAAGCGGGTGACCGCGTCTTTTTGCAACGGGAATTCCCGCGCCGGCAGTAGCTTGATTGACTCGACCTTGTCGATGGAACGCTGGTTTTCCGGATCGAAGGTGCGCAGCGTCTCGATCTCGTCATCGAACAGGTCGATGCGGTACGGCAACTTGCTGCCCATCGGGAACAGGTCGATCAGTGCACCGCGTACCGCGAACTCACCGTGCTCGTACACCGTGTCGACACACCGGTAACCGCTGGCTTCCAGGCGCGTGCGCATCTGGTCCACGTCAAGCTTCTGGCCGACATCCAGCACCAGGCTGCTGCCGAGCAGGAACTTGGTCGGCGCCAGGCGATGCAGCGCCGTGGTGATCGGAACCACCAGCACGCCGTGGGCCAGTTCCGGCAGGCGGTACAGGCTGGCGATGCGCTGGGAAATGATGTCCTGATGCGGCGAGAACAGGTCGTAGGGCAGGGTTTCCCAGTCGGGAAAATGCAGCACCGGCAAATCGGGGGCGAAGAAGCTCAGCTCCTGCTCCAACCGTTCGGCACTTTGGCTGTCGGCGGTGAGCAGCAGGGTAAAGCGCTTGGCTGCGCTGGCAGCCTCGGCGATGGCCAGGCTCAGGGCGGCACCGGGCAGGTTGCCCCAGTGCTGTTTACCTGCCGCGGCAGGGAGTAGCGGTAGACGCAGAACGGGCACGGAAGGTTGAGCTCCAAGCGTTGCGACAAAGTCGGCAATTGTAACGGCCCGAGGTGCCGCCTGTCAGTTGCTGACTGTGTGGAATGCGGTTTGTAGGAAATGTAGTGGTTAAGACAAACAATGCAGGGTTTTGACTCAATATGTAGTGCCAAAGGCCGCGGTTGTTTCGGAGGGTTACGGACAAGTCGGCAGGGTTGTTCCACTAGTGGCCTTCTGGAACCCGCGTATTTCCTGGCCTGTAGAGCGGTGGTATTTTTTTGCAAGGGCTTTTTGTTGCCCGTCGCGCATTGCTCAACCGGCACTCGGGCGACATAATGTAGCCCCTTTTTTCAGCCCCTACATGTGGAAGGTTCCCGTGACTCAGAAGCCCGACCAGTGTCTTGGTGAATGGATCGACCGTGAAGCACTCGCAGAAGCGATGATCCCGCTTATCGGTCAGCTGTACCGCAATAACAATGTGGTGAGCTCGATCTATGGCCGCAGCCTGATCAACCAGTCTGTCATCGCGATTCTCAAAGCCCACCGCTTTGCGCGCCATCGCTCCGCCGACGACAGCGAACTCTCCGTCCACGAAACATTCCCACTGCTCAAGGCCATGAGCGAGCTCAAGCTCGGCGCGGCCTCGGTAGACCTGGGCAAGTTGGCCTATAAATTCCGCAAGGAAGGTGCCGGCCGCAGCGCCGAGCAGTTCGTGCGTGAAGAAATGGCCGACGTGGTTGGCCAGCAAAACGCCGCGGCCCGCAAAGGCACCGACGTGGTGCTGTACGGCTTCGGCCGTATCGGCCGCCTGCTGGCGCGCATCCTGATCGAAAAAACCGGTGGCGGCGACGGCCTGCGCCTGCGGGCCATCGTGGTGCGCAAAGGCGCCGAGAATGACCTGACCAAGCGCGCCAGCCTGTTGCGTCGCGACTCGGTGCACGGCTCGTTCAATGGCACCATCACCATCGACGAAGAAAACAACACCATTACCGCCAACGGTAACCTGATCCAGGTGATCTACGCCAAGAACCCGTCCGAGGTGGATTACACCCAGTACGGCATCAAGAACGCCCTGCTGGTGGACAACACCGGCGTATGGCGTGATGCCGAGGGCCTGGGCCAGCACTTGGCCTGCCCGGGTATCGACCGCGTTGTGCTGACCGCGCCTGGCAAGGGCAAGCTGAAGAACATCGTGCACGGTATCAACCACGGTGAAATCACGGCTGACGACAAGATCGTGTCCGCCGCTTCCTGCACCACCAACGCCATCGTGCCGGTGCTCAAGGCTGTGAACGACAAGTTCGGCATCGTCAACGGCCACGTCGAAACCGTTCACTCGTACACCAACGACCAGAACCTGATCGACAACTTCCACAAGGGCGATCGCCGTGGTCGTAGCGCCGCGTTGAACATGGTCATCACCGAGACCGGTGCGGCCACCGCTGCTGCCAAGGCCCTGCCTGAACTGGCCGGCAAGCTGACCGGTAACGCGATCCGCGTACCGACGCCGAACGTGTCGATGGCGATTCTCAACCTGAACCTTGAGAAAGCCGCGACCCGTGAAGAGATGAACGAGTACCTGCGCTACATGGCGCTGCACTCCGACCTGCACAAGCAGATCGACTTCGTCAATTCGCAGGAAGTGGTGTCCACCGACTTCGTCGGCTCGCGCCACGCCGGTGTGGTGGACGCGGAAGCGACCATTACCCAGGACAACCGTGTCGTGCTGTACGTGTGGTACGACAACGAGTTCGGCTACAGCTGCCAGGTGGTTCGTGTGATGGAAGACATGGCTGGGGTTAACCCGCCGGCGTTTCCGCGCTAAGCCTGAGTGTTGAATGAAAAAGCCCCGACTGGTTCGGGGCTTTTTTATGGCTGTGGGTTTTGGGCTGCCTGTGAGGGCCCCCGATAGCGGTCGTTCAGCCGACGCATCAATTGAGCAACTGCCCGCGCAAACTGTCCGACAACCCCTTCGGCGCCAGCCAGATACCCATATAGGCTTTCGCCAATTCAGTATCTCGACTGCTGAACACCACCTGGCCATTGATCTCCAGGTTCAAACCGCGCCCCGGCCGAAAATCCAGGGCGTAGCGATCGCCGCTGCGGATATTGCGAAAGCGTGCATGCAGTTGATCCAGTTCAGGCTTCAAACGAGCACTGGCTTGCTGGCGCTCCAACGTCGCCGTGGCGGCCTTGATCACATCCTTGCGGTCGATGTCGCGAAAGTAATACAGCACCAAACGCAGATCCTGTTGTTGTGCCCAGGCCTGTCTGGCGCTTACATCCGCAGAGGCATACAACCCGGCGGCGTAGACATCCGCCCAGAGGTAGTTGAGCACCGCCTGGTTTTTCCGGGCCAGGCCCTCGAACTGTGCGGGGAAATCAGCCTGCTTGAGTCGGTCGGCGTCATTGGCATGGGCGGCGATCGACATCATCAGCATTAAACACACAAAGAGTTGTCGCATAATGGCTCATCCTGAAATCGGCGCTGATTTGCGTCATGTAGTATGGCAATACTGGCCTACGACGCGACCAAGGGTTAATGTGCGCGGCGTTGAGCCTTATATAGACTGTGCCCCGGTTCACACACTTGAGCCAAATTGTCCTTCATGCCCGCTGGCCGCGGCATGATTTAGCCTGGCGTCCAACCGTACGCCTGGCCTGTTCTGAGGAGTACGCATGGCTGTCTACAACTACGACGTGGTGGTACTGGGTTCCGGCCCGGCTGGAGAAGGCGCGGCGATGAACGCCGCCAAAGCTGGGCGCAAGGTCGCGATGGTCGATAGCCGTCGCCAGGTCGGCGGTAACTGCACCCACCTGGGTACCATCCCGTCCAAGGCCTTGCGTCACTCGGTGCGCCAGATCATGCAGTTCAACACCAACCCGATGTTCCGGGCCATTGGTGAGCCGCGCTGGTTCTCGTTTCCGGACGTATTGAAAAGCGCCGAAAAAGTCATCGCCAAGCAAGTCGCTTCGCGTACCGGCTACTACGCCCGTAACCGAGTCGACCTGTTCTTCGGCACCGGCAGCTTCGCCGACGAGCAAACCATTGAAGTGGTGTGCTCCAACGGTGTGGTCGAGAAACTGGTAGCCAAGCACATCATTATCGCCACCGGCTCGCGCCCTTATCGTCCGGCGGACATCGATTTCCACCACCCGCGTATCTACGATAGCGACACCATCCTGAGCCTGGGTCACACCCCGCGCAAACTGATCATCTACGGTGCCGGCGTGATCGGCTGTGAATACGCCTCGATCTTCAGCGGCCTGGGTGTACTGGTGGAGCTGGTGGACAACCGCGATCAACTGCTGAGCTTCCTCGACTCGGAAATCTCCCAGGCGTTGAGCTATCACTTCAGCAACAACAACATCACCGTGCGCCACAACGAAGAGTACGAGCGCGTCGAAGGCCTGGACAACGGGGTGATCCTGCACCTCAAATCCGGCAAGAAGATCAAGGCCGACGCCTTGCTGTGGTGCAATGGCCGTACCGGCAACACCGACAAGCTGGGCATGGAGAACATCGGGGTCAAGGTCAACAGCCGTGGCCAGATCGAGGTGGATGAGAACTACCGCACCTGCGTGCCGAACATCTACGGCGCCGGTGACGTGATCGGCTGGCCAAGCCTGGCCAGTGCCGCCCATGACCAGGGCCGCTCGGCGGCCGGCAGCATTGTCGACAATGGCAGCTGGCGCTATGTGAATGACGTGCCGACCGGGATCTACACGATTCCCGAGATCAGCTCGATCGGTAAGAACGAACACGAGCTGACCAAGGCCAAGGTGCCTTATGAAGTGGGCAAGGCGTTCTTCAAGAGCATGGCGCGTGCGCAGATCGCCGGCGAGCCGCAAGGCATGCTGAAGATCCTGTTCCACCGCGAGACCCTGGAAGTGCTCGGCGTGCATTGCTTCGGCTACCAGGCTTCGGAGATCGTGCACATTGGCCAGGCCATCATGAACCAGCCGGGTGAGCAAAATACCCTCAAGTATTTTGTGAACACCACGTTCAACTACCCGACCATGGCCGAAGCCTATCGGGTAGCGGCCTACGACGGCCTCAACCGGCTTTTTTGAGCGGCTCCGGCCGGTGGCCTGAGCCGGCCGGGGAGACCGATTTCAGTAATTCCCAAGGGTGGCAGTGGCCAAACCGGGAAAGTCTGTAATCAGGCTATCTACGCCGAAGTCGGCGAGCCTGCGCATCAGTGCAGGTTCGTTGACCGTCCACACGGATACATGCAAACCCTGGCGCTGGGCTTTTTCCAGACGCTCGGGGGTGCATAACGTCCAGTTCAATGCCAGGTATTCACAGCCGTAGTTCTGCGCGACCTTCAGCGGGTCAAGCCAGGCATATTCGGCCACCAGTCCGCGTGACAGGTCGGGTGTGAGTTCAACCGCCGCCTTCAGCACTTCCCGAGAGCTCGAGGTCACTGTGACCTTGTCCATCAGGCCGAACCGTACCGCCATCTCGCGAATCGCCAGCACAGTGGTCGCGGCGCGCGTGCGCGAGGCGCTTTTGACTTCCAGTTGCCAGTGATCGAAGTCGCACTTTTCAAACAGCTCCTCCAGGCGCGGGATCGGGCAGGGGCTCACCCAGCCTGGGCCGCCTTTACGCGCGTCCATCTTCACCAGGTCCGCCGCCGAATACTCGACGACCTTGCCACGCCGGTCTGCGGTGCGTTTGAGGGTGGGGTCATGGATGACCATCAGTTCGCCGTCCATGGACAGGTGCAAGTCCAGTTCGCAACGGCGTACGCCGTGCTTGAGGCATTCCTGAAAGCTGGTCAGGGTGTTTTCCGGTGCTTCGCCTTTGGCACCGCGATGGCCGTAAATCAGGGTCACAGTTGCTCCTTAATGCCAGCTCTTCTGGCCAGGTCAATACGAAATCAGGTGTCTTGGGCGTCGCTCTTTTCCCGCGCCAGGCGGCGTTCCTGCGCTTGTTTCTGCAGGATGTAGCGCGCCAGCAGTTGCCGTTGGGCATCGGTCATGGCTTCGAATTCGGTGCCTATGTCAAAAACGCTGCCCTTTGGATCGCAATGGGTCACCCGCGCGCGCAGCAGCAGGCCGAGTGCCTGGGGCATCAGCACCAGCTTGACCGCCAGATGGGTATCGGGGGCCAGCGGGGTAGGGTGCTGGAAGTCGATGCCACCCTCGGAAAGGATCACCGGCTGCGGCGCGCCCACTTCAGCCAGCAGGCCGCGGGCCATGACCTGGCTGAGCAGGTCAAGGCGCTTGTTCTGCACTTTGAGGAAGGCCGCCAGGCTGCGATCTTTCTCGCTGATCTGGCGCAGCAGGTGCTGGGCTTCGAATTCGCTCAGGTGCAGTTCGCTGAGCAGATTGAACAGCGGCGAATCATCCAGCAACACTTCCTTGCTCGCCGCTTCGGAGCCAGACAATGTGCTGATTTGGAGTGCGATCATGTCGTCGATACGGTAGTATTCGCGGCGCTCTTCTTCATCTAATGTCGACATGGCGAACCCCAGGTAACGGTAATGGTCTGAGTGTAAAGCTGCTTACCAGACCCCGCCACCGGGACGTCTTCTTTTCCTCCGAACAAGCCCCGACATGTTCAGACCTCTCTTCGTATTTATTGGCACGCGTTATACCCGTGCAAAGCGTCGCAATCATTTTGTGTCGTTCATTTCCTTGACCTCGATGATCGGTCTCGCCCTGGGCGTGGTCGTGATGATCGTGGTGCTGTCGGTGATGAACGGCTTCGATCATGAGATGCGCACGCGCGTGCTGGGCATGGTGCCCCACGCGACCATCGAGGGCGATGCGCCCATCAGCGACTGGCAAAGCCTGGCCGCCAAGGTCAAGCAGAACCCCAAAGTGCTGGCCGTCGCGCCGTTCACTCAGATGCAGGGGCTGCTGACCCACGACGGCAAGGTGCAGAAGATCCTGCTCAATGCCATCGATCCGGCCCAGGAGCGCAACGTCTCGATCATCGACAAGTTCATGTTGCAGGGCAAACTCGATGACCTGGCGCCCGGCAGCTTTGGCATCGTGATCGGCGACAAGGCGGCGGCCAAGCTCGGCGTGGGCCTGGGCGACAAGCTGACCTTCGTCGCTCCGGAGGTCACCGTGACCCCGGCCGGCATGTTCCCGCGCATGAAGCGGTTTACCGTGGTCGGCACCTTCCACGTCGGCGCCGGCGAGATCGACGGCTACCTCGGCCTGACCAACCTCACCGACCTGGCGCGCCTGCACCGCTGGCAGCCGGACCAGGTGCAGGGCCTGCGCCTGAAGTTCTCCGACCTGTTCGACGCCCCGCGCGGCGCCTGGGAAATCGCCCAGCATCTAGGCGAAAGCCAGTATTACGCCCGCGACTGGACCCGCACCCACGGCAACCTGTACCAGGCCATCCGCATGGAAAAAGCCATGATCGGCCTGCTGTTGCTGCTGATCGTCGCCGTTGCCGCCTTCAACATCATCTCCACGCTGGTCATGGTGGTGAACGACAAGAAGGGCGATATCGCCATCCTGCGTACCCTTGGCGCCACGCCGGGGCAGATCATGGCGATTTTCATGGTGCAGGGCACCGTGATCGGCGTGGTCGGTACCCTGATCGGTACGGCGGTCGGTATTCTGGCCGCGCTGAACGTCAGCGCCGCCATTGCCTTGCTTGAAAAAGTGATCGGCCACAAGTTTCTCAACGCCGACGTCTACTTCATCGATTACTTGCCGTCCCAGGTTCAGGCCCAGGACGTGTTGATGGTGGGCGGCGCCGCGTTGGTCCTGAGTTTCCTTGCCACCCTGTATCCAGCCTGGCGCGCGGCACGTACCCAGCCAGCACAGGCCTTACGTTATGAGTGAATCGGGCATGAGTGAAAAAGCAATCCTGAGCTGCCGCAACCTGGGCAAATCCTACGAGGAAGGCCCGGAATCCGTGGTGGTGCTGTCCAATCTGCAGTTGGAGCTGCATCCGGGCGAGCGCGTGGCGATCGTCGGCAGTTCCGGGTCGGGCAAAAGTACCTTGTTGAACCTGCTGGGCGGCCTCGATACGCCGTCCCAGGGCAGCGTCTGGTTGGCCGGTGAAGAACTGTCCGCCCTGAATGAAAAGGCCCGTGGCCAGTTGCGCAACCGGTCGCTGGGCTTTGTGTACCAGTTCCACCACCTGCTGCCGGAATTCACCGCCCTGGAAAACGTGTGCATGCCGCTGCTGATCGGCAAGACCGCGATCCCGCAGGCCCGCCAACGCGCCAAGGCCCTGCTGGAGCGTGTCGGCCTGGGCCATCGCCTGGAGCACAAACCGGCTGAATTGTCCGGCGGCGAGCGCCAGCGTGTGGCGATTGCCCGAGCCTTGGTGAACAACCCAGGGCTGGTGATGCTCGACGAGCCGACCGGCAACCTCGACTCCCACACCGCCCAGGGCATCAAGGATTTGATGCTGGAACTGAGCACCCAGATGCGCACTGCGTTCCTGGTGGTGACCCATGACATGAGCATGGCCCGGCAGATGGACCGTGTGCTGCACCTGCAGGAAGGTCATCTGGTCGCCATCTGACCCGTTTCAAGCCCGGCGTCCGACGCCGGGTTTTCCATTTTTTCAACGGTGCCCGCGAATGTTCAGACCGTTATCGATTTTCATCGGCACGCGCTATACCCGCGCCAAGCGCCGCAACCGTTTTGTCTCGTTTATTTCGATGACCTCGATGATCGGCCTCGCCCTGGGCGTGCTGGCGATGATCGTGGTGCTGTCGGTGATGAACGGCTTCCAGCGCGAAATGAGCTCGCGCATCCTCGGCATGGTGCCCCACGCCACCATCGTCGGCGTGAACCCGATCGATGACTGGCAGCCGGTGGCCGCCGCAGCGATGAAAAACCCGCAAGTGACCGCCGCCGTTCCGTTCACCCAAATGGACGGCATGTTCTCCTACAAGGGCGCGATGCAGCCGATCGAGATCAGCGGCGTCGACCCGGCTCAGGAAGGCAAGGTGTCGATCGTTGCCCAGCATATCGTGCGGGGCAAGCTGGAGGATTTGAAACCCGGTGAGTTCGGCGTGGTGATCGGCGACATCACCGCCCGGCGTTTTCGCCTGAATGTGGGCGACAAAGTGACCCTGATCGTGCCGGAAATCAGCAGCGCACCGGGCGGCATCACCCCGCGCATGCAGCGGTTGAACGTGGTCGGTATCTTCAAGGTCGGCGCCGAGCTGGATGGCTCCATGGCGTTGATCCACATGGCTGACGCCGCAGAAATCCAGCATTGGCAGCCCAACCAGGTGCAGAGCGTGCGCCTGGCGGTCAAAGACCTGTACGCAGCGCCCAGCGTCTCGGCGGATATCGCCGGCAGCCTCGGCGCCGGCTATAAACCCGATGACTGGACCCACACCCAGGGCAGCCTGTTCAGCGCGATGAAAATGGAAAAGACCATGATCGGCCTGTTGCTGCTGATGATCGTCGCCGTTGCCGCGTTCAACATCATCGCCACCTTGATCATGGTGGTGAACGACAAGGGCGCGGACATCGCGATTTTGCGCACCATCGGCGCCACGCCACGGCAGATCATGGCGATCTTCATGGTGCAGGGCACCGTAATCGGCATCGTCGGCACCTTGATCGGTGGTGTGCTGGGGGTGATTGCGGCGTTGAACGTGAGCGAGTTGGTGGGCTGGGTCGAGCGAGTGACCGGGCAGCATATCTTCAGTTCGGATGTGTACTTTGTCAGCAACCTGCCCTCGGAGCTGCAAGGCGGGGATGTGCTGCTGATTTGCACGGCCGGGTTTGTGTTGAGCTTTTTGGCGACGTTGTATCCGGCGTATCGGGCGGCGAAGATCGAGCCGGCGCATGCGCTGAGGTATTCGTAAGCCTTTAGACTGCTATCGGGGGCTTACCCCCCCGATAGGGCCGGTACTGCTTGCCTCAATCTCCAGCCGGCAACTCAATCACAAACCGCGTCACTCCCGCCCCAGACTCACAAAAAATCCTCCCTCCGTGCGCCCGCACAATCGACTGGGTAATCGCCAGCCCCAGCCCTGCATGCTCGCTGCTGCCTTCATGCCGCGCCGGGTCGGCCCGGTAGAACCGATCAAACAACCGGGGTAACAACTCCGTCGGAATGCCGTCTCCCGTGTTTTCCACCGTCAGCGTCACGCCCTTCATGCTTTGCATCATGCGCACGCGCACTTCGCCACCGGCGGGGGTAAACCTGAGCGCGTTATCCAGCAAGTTCGACAAGGCCCGACGCAGCATGCCGCGATCCCCGGCCGTGTGGGCGCTACCTTCGCGTACCAGCGAAACCTGTGCGTCTTCGGCCAGCAATGCAAAAAACTCCAGCAGCGCCTCTGCTTCATCCGCCAGCGCCAGGGGTTCACGCTTGGGCATCAACAATCCGTGGTCGGCCTTGGCCAGGTAGAGCATGTCATTGACCAGTTGCGCCATCCATTGCAGCTCTTCCAGATTGCTGTGCAGCGCCTCGCGGTAATCCTCCAGCGGGCGCGGCTGGGTGAGGATGACCTGGGTGTGAGTCAGCAGGTTCGACAGCGGGGTGCGCAGTTCATGGGCGATATCGGCGGAGAAGGCTGAAAGGCGCTGGAACGCATCGTCCAGTCGGCCGAGCATGGCGTTGAAGGCCTGGGCCAGTTCCGCCAGTTCCGTCGGCATCTGCTGCTGGGGCAGGCGCTGGGTCAGGGAATGGGCGGACACGCCGGCGGCCACTTCACCCATGCGCCGCAACGGGCGCAACCCGCTGCGTGCGGCCCAGGCACCCAACAGCGCGGTAGCCAGGGCGGACAGCCCGACGGTGAGCCAGATCAAATGCTGCATGCGTTGCAGAAAGTGTTGGTGGTGGGTGATGTCGAGCATCAGGCTCAGTTGCGGCGAGCCGGCTTGGCCTGCCATCAGCGGTGCGTTGTACACGCGGTAATCGGTGCCGGCCGTTTGCAGGCTATACAGGCCGGGCGCCGTCGGCAGGTTGACGCTCGGCGCATCGTCCAGCCAGCGTCGGCCGTCAGCGCTGATGCGTAGCCTGAGGTCGGGCTGGCGCGTGAGGTCGGCGCGCAATTGCGCTTCACGTTGAACGAAGGTTTCCAGCGAGTCGACACCTTGCAAGGTGCTGCGCAGCGCCATGAGTTTGCTGTCGAGCTGTTGCTGGTCCAGCTCGATAAAATGCGCCTCACTGGCGTGGTTGAACAGCACGCCGGCGATCAGCGAGACCACGGCGGTGCAGGCGGCAAACAGCAGCGCCAGGCGGCTGGCGAGGGACAGGCGCTTGATCAAGACAGGCGCTCCTCAAGCACGTACCCCATGCCGCGCACGGTGTGGATCAGTTTGTTGGGGAAGTTGTCGTCGACTTTCAGGCGCAGGCGGCGGATCGCCACTTCGATGATATTGGTGTCGCTGTCGAAATTCATGTCCCACACTTGGGAGGCGATCAAGGTCTTGGGCAGCACTTCGCCCTGGCGGCGCAGCAGCAGTTCCAGCAACGCGAACTCCTTGGCTGTGAGGTCGATGCGCTGGCCGTCGCGCTCGACACGGCGGCGGATCAAGTCCAGGCGCAGGTCGGCCAGTTGCAGGGCAGTGTCCTGGGGCGTGCTGCTGCCACGGCGCAACAGGCTGCGCACGCGGGCGAGCAGCTCGGAAAAGGCGAAGGGTTTGACCAGGTAATCGTCGGCGCCCAGCTCCAGGCCGTGCACACGGTCCTCCACCGCATCGCGGGCGGTGAGGAACAGCACCGGGATATCCAGGCCGGCGCTGCGCACCGCCTGCAGGATTTGCCAGCCATCGCGGCCGGGCAGCATCACGTCGAGGATCAGCAGGTCGTAATCACCGGTCAGCGCCAGGTGTTGGCCGCTGGTGCCGTCGGCGACCAATTCGGTGGTAAACCCCGCCTCGGCCAGGCCCTGGCGCAGGTAGTGGCCGGTTTTCGGTTGGTCTTCGACGATCAGCAGTTTCATGGGCAGCTCTTGGCAACGGGTGGCGACGGGCTTTATACCGCGGGTGCCAGGCCAAGGGCGCAACCTGACAAAGTTGTAATCTAGCAGTCAGTTGGCTGGCAGCGACGTCATCTTAAAGTGCTGCACAAGCGGGTTACTTATATGGGGAGAATTTCGATGGCATTGCGTACACCTCTGTTGTTGGCCGGTTGCCTGTTGGCGTTGAGTGTCGATGCGATGGCCGACGCGACACATACCTATGCGTTCGGCCAGCCGGCAACGGCGGACAAGGCCACGCGCACGGTGGACGTCACGCTGCAGGATATTGCCTTTTCGCCCAAGTCGCTGGAGGTGAAGGCCGGTGAGACCGTTCGCTTTGTATTGGTCAACAAGGGCCAGCTACTGCACGAATTCAACCTCGGTGACGCGGCGATGCACGCCGAACACCAGAAGGAAATGTTACAGATGCAGGCCAGCGGCATGCTCACCTCCACGGGGATGGGCAAGATGGACCACAGCGCCATGAGTCATGGTGATAGGGGCCATGGTGATATGGGCGGCATGAAACACGATGACCCTAACAGTGTACTGGTCGAGCCTGGTAAAACCGCCGAACTGACCTGGACCTTCACTCAGGCCACGGGCCTGGAGTTCGCCTGCAACCTGCCCGGGCATTACCAGGCGGGTATGGTCGGCAAGCTGACCGTTGAGTGAGGTGCCGCTTAAGAGCTCAGGCAAAGGCTGGTAGACTGGCGCGGTTTATTTAGCCAGGTTTCCGCCATGCATCCCGCAGCCGAACATTCGCCGCTGGGCAAGTCCAGTGAATACATCAGCACCTACACGCCTTCGTTGCTGTTCCCGATCCCTCGCGCGGCCAAGTGGGCCGAGCTTGGCCTGAGCGCCGAGACCCTGCCTTACAAAGGCGTGGATTTCTGGAACTGCTTCGAATTGTCCTGGCTGCTGCCGTCGGGCAAGCCGGTGGTGGCGATCGGTGAGTTCAGCATCCCGGCCGACTCGCCGAATATCATCGAGTCCAAGTCGTTCAAGCTGTACCTCAACTCGCTGAACCAGACCGTGTTTGCCGATATCGAAGGCCTGGAAGCGACCCTGCGCACGGACCTCAGTGCCGCTGCCGGCAAGCCGGTGAGTGTGCGTATCCGCAGCCTGGCCGAGATCGAAGCCGAAGGGGTGATGGCGCTGCCGGGTGTGTGTATCGACGACCTGGACATCAACGTCAGCGGTTACGAGCACCCGCGTCCGGAGCTGTTGCGCTGCGATGATTCGCGCGTGCTGGAGGAGAGCGTGCACAGCCACCTGCTCAAGTCCAACTGCCCGGTGACCAGCCAGCCCGACTGGGGCAGCGTGGTGGTGGAGTACCGTGGTTCGGCACTGGATCACGCCAGTTTGCTGGAATACCTGGTGAGCTTTCGCCAGCATTCGGATTTTCATGAGCAATGTGTGGAGCGCATCTTCCTGGACTTGCAGCGCCTGCTGAAGCCGGAAAAATTGACGGTGTATGCGCGCTATGTGCGCCGGGGTGGGTTGGATATCAACCCGTATCGCAGTACTGAGGATGTAGCGTTCCAGAACGTGCGCCTGGCGCGCCAATAAGCCTTCACACACAACCAAAATGTGGGAGGGGGCTTGCTCCCGATTACGGATATTCAGACACAGATGTTGTGACTGACACTCCGCTATCGGGGGCAAGCCCCCTCCCACATTTGGTTCTGTATCCGGCTTAGGCTTGGGTTAAATGCCGATGTTGCCCAAGGTAATCACAATATTGCGCAGTGTCCCGGCAATGCCAGGATGATCCAGTTCAAAACCTTCCACTGCCCGGTTCACATCGTCAGCGATGCTGGGTGTCTGGGTGGCCGGTTCCATTTTCAGCTGTACTTCGAACTTGGCGATCAATTCTTCCAGCGCTTCACGTTTTTCTTCAGACAGCAGCGGTTTCTGTTCCAACTGCCCGCGCAGGATCTCGACC
The DNA here is from genome assembly GCF_030687435.1 of Pseudomonas sp. FP597. NCBI lineage: Bacteria > Pseudomonadati > Pseudomonadota > Gammaproteobacteria > Pseudomonadales > Pseudomonadaceae > Pseudomonas > Pseudomonas sp. FP597. Next base: position 1,772,740 of record NZ_CP117432.1, read on the forward strand.
TGTTCTTCCAGTTTTTTGCGATCAGGCATGACATTCTTCCTTTTATCGATAGGCACTGGCATAGACCGCGACACGCCGTGAAAGGTCTATGGACTGACCTGTAGATTAATCCACGGGCGCCGACTGTGCATGATCTCGATCAGGGCTTCTCGCCTTTGAGCCGGCGCAGGCTGATGTCGGCCAGACAGGTGCCGAGCTCGCCAAGGTGATCGATCACCGAGTGGACCCCCAAGCCATACAGCGCCACGGTGGCCTTGCCGCGCTTGTGCTCGCGCTCCTTGTCGCTCAGGGCCTGCCATTGTTCGGGCGCGAGGCCGCACAGCGAACCGCAGGAGGCCAGGCCGATGGTCCACAGCCCGGCGTTCAGGCCTGATTGCAGCAAGCGTGGCTCACCGCTGACCAATACGCAGCCTTCCAGGCGTTCGATGTTCAGTTCCATCAAGGCTTGCCAGCACGCATGGGGCGCAGGCCAGCGGATGGAGGAGGGCGAGGCGGCCTTGAGCCAGTTGGGCAGGGAGGCGGCCAGAGGGGTGGTGACCGAGGCGGGCAGCTCATCCAGCCAGGCGCAGGGCACACCTTGGTCCTTGAGGCTGCGCAGGCTTTTCAGCGCGCCTGGGGTGACGTGGGAGTCGGGGGATGCTGAGTCGGTGCGCGCCTGGGAACCAAAGTCGACCAGGCAACCACTCAGGCCAAACAGTACGGCGGTCAAGGCGGGGCCGTCGGCGACGGCGGTCTCTGCTTGAGGCATGTGAGCATCCCTGAAATAGCTCTGACGCTATCGGTGCAGAATGACAAGGGGATGACAGTCGCGTTAATTGTAGGAATTTTGTCCATTTTCCGTATGACTCTTCTTGGTTGCTGCCTAATTGGAGACTTCCGTCATATACTGACGGCCTTATTCAGGGCATAGCGCCCATGACAGATCATTCAAGGAGCATAAAGCTATGCGCTGGAGCCACTACTTCGCTCAGCTGTCGGTGTGTGCCACTGTCCTGTTGGCCCCGTTCGCCGCCCAGGCCGCATCGGAAGATGACCCATGGGAAAGCGTCAACCGTCCGATCTTCACGTTCAACGACACCGTTGATACCTACGCCCTCAAGCCATTGGCCCAAGGGTATGAGTGGATCACGCCGCAATTTGTCGAAGACGGTATCCACAACTTCTTCCGCAATATCGGCGATGTCGGCAACCTGGCCAATAATGTGCTGCAACTCAAGCCGCACAACGCAGGCGTTGATACGGCGCGTTTGTTGGTCAACACCACCTTCGGCGTGCTGGGCTTCATTGATGTCGGCACCAAAATGGGGCTGCAACGCAGCGATGAAGACTTCGGTCAGACCCTGGGTTACTGGGGTGTGGGCAGCGGTCCCTACGTGATGCTGCCTTTGCTGGGCCCGAGCACACTGCGTGATGCACCGTCCAAATACGTCGACAGCTACACGCAACCGTATCGCTACATGAACGATATCGGCTGGCGCAACAGCACCATGGGCCTGAACATCGTCGACACCCGTGCCAGCTTGCTCGACAGTGAGAAGCTGATCACCGGCGACAAGTACACCTTCATCCGTAACGCCTACCTGCAGAACCGCGAGTTCAAGGTCAAGGATGGCAAGGTCGTCGACGACTTTTAAGCTGTGATGTTTTGAAACGAAATAAGGCGACCCCTGGAGGTCGCCTTTTTTGTGTGCGGGTTTCAGCGCATTTTCAGGATCTTCAGACCAAGCTGCTGCTCGTCCCCTGCGGTTTTAGCCCACACCACTTGCGTGTCCGCCTCCAGGCCCGCGAGCGCAGCGTGCTCCGAATCAATGCGCACGGTCAGCAGGTCACCCACAGTGAACTGGCGAGGCGCCTGTACCTGCATGCCAGAGCTGGAAAGGTCTACGCAAACCCCCGCAATCTCTTGCCCAGCGTGAATCAGTGACACATCGGCATCCACTTTCATGCGGATGAAATCACGTTTTTCAGCATAGTCGCGCTCTTGCTGGCTCATCGGTTCCGTCCTTACTTTGTGTTGTGGTTGTGCCTGTTCTTATAACTCCCGGTGATTTGCGGTGTAAAGACGCTCGGCGACCATCGGCATGAGCTTGAAACGCCTGTCGGATGGGAGTACCGTCTGCGCCTTAGAAGGGCACCTCTGCTTTACAGTTGTGCGTGGGCAAAACGCCTATGCTTTGTAGGACAGAGAGGCTAGAAAGCGAATCCAGTACGTGAGCCCGGTCATTGCCGAGCCACCTACGCCAACCTAATTCTGGCGCCGTTTGCCCACATGCAAAAAACCAGTGCCACGCTGCTGATAATCGATGACGACGAAGTAGTGCGCGCGAGCCTCGCGGCCTATTTGGAAGACAGCGGCTTCAGCGTATTGCAGGCCAGCAATGGTCAACAGGGTCTCCAGGTATTCGAGCGCGACCAGCCCGACCTCGTGATCTGCGACCTGCGCATGCCCCAGATGGGCGGCCTTGAGCTGATCCGCCAGGTGACCGAGCTTGCCCCGCAGACGCCAGTGATTGTCGTGTCCGGTGCCGGGGTCATGAACGATGCCGTCGAGGCCCTGCGCCTGGGCGCCGCCGACTACCTGATCAAGCCCCTCGAAGACCTCGCGGTACTGGAGCACTCGGTGCGCCGTGCCCTGGATCGTGCACGCCTTTTGGTCGAGAACCAGCGCTACCGCGAAAAGCTCGAAACGGCCAACCGCGAACTCGAAGCCAGCCTCAACTTGCTCCAGGAAGACCAGAACGCCGGTCGCCAGGTGCAGATGAACATGCTGCCGGTCAGCCCCTGGACCATCGACGAGTTCCAGTTCGCGCACCAGATCATCCCGTCGCTGTATCTGTCGGGAGATTTTGTCGACTACTTCCGTGTGGATGAGCGGCGCGTAGCGTTCTACCTGGCCGATGTCTCCGGGCATGGCGCGTCCTCCGCCTTTGTCACCGTGCTGTTGAAGTTCATGACCACACGGCTGCTGTTCGAATCCAAGCGCAATGGCACCTTGCCGGAGTTCACCCCGTCGCAAGTGCTGGGCCACATCAACCGGGGCCTGATCAGCTGCAAGCTGGGCAAGCACGTGACGATGGTCGGCGGCGTGATCGATGAAGAAACCGGTCTTTTGACCTACAGTATTGGCGGTCACCTGCCGATGCCTGTTTTATACACTCCTGACAGTGTGCGTTACCTGGAAGGGCGTGGCCTACCGGTCGGCTTGTTCAATGAAGCCACTTACGAAGACCACATCCTGGAGTTGCCGCCGACGTTCAGTCTCACGCTGATGTCCGACGGCATTCTGGACCTTTTGCCGGAACCTACACTCAAAGAGAAAGAAGCCGCCTTGCCCCAACGGGTCAAGTCGGCGGGCGGCAGCCTGGATGGCCTGCGGCAGGTTTTTGGATTGGCCACGCTGGGGGAGATGCCGGATGATATCGCCCTACTGGTGTTGAGCAGGAATCTTTGATGAGTACCGGAAGAATCCAGTTCGCCGAGCAAGACGGGACCTTTGTCCTGAAGTTTGTCGGTGAAGTGCGCCTGACCTTGTGTTCGGCGCTGGATGCGACGATTGAGCGGATCTTCACTGCGCTGAATTTCTCGGCGATCGTGATCGATCTGACCGAAACCCGCAGCATCGATAGCACCACCCTTGGTTTGCTGGCCAAGTTGTCCATTCTGTCGCGGCAGAAGGTCGGCCTGTTGCCTACCGTCGTCACCACCCACGAAGACATCACGCGTCTGCTGCAGTCCATGGGCTTCGACCAGGTGTTCAACATCGTTGACCGCCCGATCCCGTGCCCGGAATGCCTGACCGACCTGCCGTCCCAGGACCAGTCCGAGGAAGTGGTGCGGGTCAAGGTGCTGGAAGCGCACAAGATCCTCATGGGCCTCAACGAGTCCAACCGCGAAGCCTTCCACGACCTCGTCAACGCCCTCGAGCGCCACTGACGTCCTTCCTGTCGAAACACATCCCACAGTTGGAGTCTGCTCGGCTTGAGACCGGCGAAGACACAAAAAAGGGCGGCACCCTCACAGGTGCCGCCCTTTTTGCTGCTATCTGCCCTTACAGCTTGGCCGACAACAACGCCTCCAGCTTCTCCTGGTCCCGAGCAAACTGACGAATCCCCTCCGCCAGTTTCTCCGTCGCCATCGCGTCCTCGTTGGACTCCCAACGGAACTGCGCTTCAGTCATATGCACCCGCGCTTCACCGGCATGCCCTGGCGACAACTTGCGCTCCAGCTTGCCTTCATCGGCCGCCAGTTTCTCCAGCAGGTCCGGGCTGATGGTCAGGCGATCACAGCCGGCCAACTCTTCGATCTGGCTCAGGTTGCGGAAACTCGCACCCATCACCACGGTCTTGTAGCCGTTGGCCTTGTAGTAGTTGTAGATGCGCGTCACCGACTGTACGCCAGGATCATCGGAACCGGTGTAGTCGTTGCCGTTGGCCTTTTTGTACCAGTCATAGATACGGCCCACGAACGGCGAAATCAGGAACACGCCGGCTTCTGCGCAGGCCACGGCCTGAGCGAAGGAGAACAACAGCGTCAGGTTGGTCTGGATGCCTTCTTTTTCCAGCTTCTCCGCCGCGCGGATGCCTTCCCAGGTGGAAGCGATCTTGATCAGTACACGGTCACGGCCAACACCGGCTTTTTCGTACAGGTCGATCAGACGGTGCGCACGCTTGAGAATCGCGCCCTCATCGAACGACAGGCGGGCGTCCACCTCGGTGGAAATACGCCCCGGTACCACTTTGAGAATCTCTTGACCCACCGCCACCGCGAAACGGTCGCTGGCCAGGCCGACATCGCCGTTGCAGTCCTGCACACACTCGTCCAGCAGCTTGGCATAACCTGTGATCGACGCAGCTTTGAGCAGCAGGGAAGGGTTGGTGGTCGCATCCTGCGGCTTGAGCTTGGCGAGCGTTGAAAAATCGCCGGTATCGGCTACGACAGTGGTGAATTGCTTGAGTTGTTCCAGCTTGGAAGTCATGGGCGTGCTCTGTCCTATGGGTCTGGTGACATTACCCGAGCGTCGACAGGCGCTCAAGGCGCAAATGCGCTCGATCGTTTGCGCGGGCAATAAGCCTGAAAACAGCCGTTTGAGTGACCGGCCGTACTGCTCAATAGGAGGTCAAAACTGACCGCAGGTTCAACCCAACTGCCCGATGACAACTGGATCTAATGTGGGAGGGGGCTTGCCCCGATAGCAATGTATCAGTCGAGCCATAACCCACTGACCCGCAGCAAGCCAACCAGTTAACGCCCTTCCAACAAAGCCCCTGCCTGATCCAGCAATGCCAACGGATCCGCCGCCTTATGAATATCCACCGACAACAGCTGCCTGAACCTGCGCGCCCCTGGGAAACCGGTGCCCAGCCCCAGCACATGCCGAGTGATGTGATGCATCACGCCACCACTCGCCAGATGCTCAGCAATATAAGGCCGCAATTGCGCCAGTACCTGAGCCCGACCAACCACCGGCGCCTCACTCCCGAACAACCGCTGATCCACCTCCGCCAGCAGATACGGGTTGTGATAAGCCTCGCGCCCCAACATCACCCCATCAAACGTCTGCAAATGCTCCTGGCACTGTTCCAGCGTCTTGATCCCACCGTTAAGCACAATCTCCAACTCCGGAAAATCCCGCTTCAACTGCGCCGCCACGTCATAGCGCAACGGCGGAATATCGCGATTCTCCTTGGGCGACAACCCCTCCAGAATCGCAATCCGCGCATGCACCGTGAAACTGGTGCAACCGGCGTCCTTCACCGTCCCGACGAAATCACACAGCTCGGCATAACTGTCACGACCGTTGATGCCGATACGATGCTTCACCGTTACTGGAATCGACACCGCATCGCGCATGGCCTTCACGCAATCGGCCACCAGGGCAGGGTGCGCCATCAGGATCGCGCCAATCATGTTGTTCTGCACACGGTCGCTGGGGCAGCCGACGTTCAGGTTCACTTCGTCATAACCGGCGGCTTCGGCCATGCGCGCACACGCGGCCAGGTCGGCGGGGACACTGCCACCCAATTGGAGGGCCAGAGGGTGCTCGGCTTCGTTGTGGCGCAGGAAGCGTTCGTGGTCGCCGTGGAGGATCGCGCCGGTGGTGACCATCTCGGTGTAGAGCAGGGCGTGTTTGGACAGCAGGCGTAGGAAGAACCGGCAGTGGCGGTCGGTCCAGTCCATCATGGGCGCAACGCTAAAGCGCCGAGACAGCGCGGAGCTTGATTCTGTTGGGCTAAGGCTCTGTTTATCTAGCATTTTCTTCAACGTGTTCTGGGCGGTATTTCGGGCGTTTTCAGGCGTTTTTGAGGGCTCGGTGGTACGATGTACCACTTCAAAACTGACGCGTACCACTTTCGATATGGCGACTATCAGGGCTAGAAAACTGGCGGATGGGACGGTGAGCTACACGGCTCAGATCCGCATCAAGCGCGACGGAGTGCAAGTCTACCAAGAGAGCCAGACCTTCGCCCGAAAACAGGCCGCCCAGGCCTGGGCGCGTAAGCGCGGGGCAGAGCTGGATGAACCAGGTGCGATCGAGCGAGCGAGCCGCAAGGGTGTCACTGTCAAAGAGATGATCGACCAATACCTGCTGGAGGTAGGGAAGGCCCGGCCGTTGGGCAAAACCAAGAAGGGCACTCTCACCGCCATCGGCGAAACGGACTTTGGCAAGTTGAACGATACCGATATTAACCCTCAGTGCCTGGTCGACTTCGCTCTGTGGAGAATGAGCCGAGAGGGTGGTGGGGTTCAGCCGCAAACAGCCGGCAACGACTTGGCGCATCTCGGTGCTGTTCTATCGATCGCCAAAGACGCATGGGGCTACCAGGTCGATCCGCTGGCTATGGGAGGCGCCCGTCGAGTGCTGCGCAAGCTGGGCTATAACCTGAAAAGCCGGGAGCGTGATCGCCGGCCGACGTTGGACGAGCTGGGAAAGGTGCTGAAGCACTACCAAGACATGCAGGTGAGACGCCCGACAGTCACCAATATGTTGAAGGTCGTGGGCTTCGCTCTGTTCTCCACGCGGCGCCTGGATGAAATAACCCGTATTCGCTGGGCGGACCTCGACGAGGCTGGCCAGCGGGTGCTGGTGCGTGACATGAAAAACCCCGGGCAGAAGATCGGCAACGACGTTTGGTGTTATTTGCCGGACGAGGCGTGGCACATCCTTCAGACAATGCCCAAGGCAGGCGACGACATCTTCCCCTACAGCCCTGAATCAATCTCTACATCCTGGGCGAAAGCGTGCAAGTTCCTAGAAATTGCGGATCTGCACTTCCATGACCTACGCCATGAAGGCATCAGCCGCCTGTTTGAAATGGACTGGGACATCCCACGTGTGGCGAGCGTATCCGGCCACCGGGATTGGAACTCGATGCGGCGATACACCCACCTGCGCGGCAAGGGTGACCGATATGTGGGCTGGGAATGGCATGAAAAGATATTGAGGGCGCCCGTCCAACTGGGCGCCGCATCAATGAAGTGGCTCAAAAGGCGTGTTTTAACCCGTTGAGCTGGTTGTGCTCTTTAACTGCGGCTGCGCGCTGCAGGTCCAGGTACGCAGCCAGGTCGGTGAGGTGAATGCCCTTGGCAGACTTCTGGCTCGGCTCCAGGCGGGTGATGGGCAGCTTGATCTGGCCGCTCATCACTTTGCGCTGGAACATCTCCGGCGTCAGATGCGTGAAATAATCCCGACACACCAACTCCAGCGAGATAATCGCCTGGCCCTCGTATTGGGCCATCAGGATAAACGCTGTATTCATGATGAATCCCTCACATCCAAAACGATTGATGGATGAATGCCGGTTGAGCCTTATGCTCTGCGGGTTTTGCTCCATCACCCTGTATCTCGCAAACGAACCTGTGTCGTTCCCGGTTGGGCGCAGTCAACGACTCTGTAAGTCGTGGCAGGACCTCAATGCATTGTTCGTAGGCGTAAGGGCCATCCCAGCTATCGGCTTTCACCACCTGGCAATTCGTCCGGGTCGCATCCGTGCATAGGTAAAGTAGAAGGGACACGATCATCCGCTAACCTCCCATGAGCATGCATGTAAGCGCGTTGGGCTGGCCGTCGGGAGTCAGCTTGTCGAGCGGTTTGGTGATGGTGGAACCGGTCGTCGCACGCACGGTGGCAACGTTTCCATCGATCTCTACGATCACGCCCGTACACGCGCTGAGACGGTATTCCCGACCTCCACCGGTCATAGCGACGTAACTGACCTTGTCGCCGACAGCCAGCGGGGTTGTGGTAGCCTCTGCGGTGCCGCCTTTGGGTTGATTCACTTGCATGGTGCTTCTCCTTTGGGTGGTCGGTGTCGAGGGGTTGCAGCCCCTCGGCACCACCTTCTTACTGGCTTTCGCCGATTGGGTTTTGCTTGCGCACCAGGTGCACAAGCACGTTTTCAAGCGCGGCAACTTCTTCGGTTGCTGATTGCCACAGCAGGACTGCCTCGATCTGTTCCCTGCTGCACTCAAGCACCAAAATTTCAAAATCAGTTGCCGCACGAACTTCCAAAATTTCGATCAGACCGTCAGGTGCATAGGCCTCGGCATGAATGCCTTTTGAGCTCTCGCCGAACCAAGCCTTAAGCTCTGTCAAATGCCTGAGCCGGTTTGTGGCGCCGTTTTGTCCTTCACCGGTGATGACTTGTACGTGCATGGTGCTTCTCCTTTGGGTAGTGACAGACGTTGCAGCGCCTGACGGGTAAAGCTGTTGATGTGTCAGGCCTGGAAGTGCCAGCACTTGACGATGGGTTGCTTGGTTATTACCGCGTTGGTTTTACTGGCCTGGTGAGCCCGTACCGCGCTGTCGGTCGCCTTGTTAACGTCAAGCAGCTTCCGCGAGCGGGAGTCTTTCAGGCGCTCGCGCAGCTCGCTGACGTCGGCGATTTTTTGCCGGTTTTCTGCAGCGCATTTCACGAAGTCGTTGAGGTTGATGGCGATGACGTGGTCTTTCTTGCTGTGGTTGACCACCGGGCCATCGGCGTCGAGGCCTTCCAGGTATTCGTAAACTTCCCAGAATTCAGCCACTACCGGATGGTCGGAGCTGATCGAGGCCTGGCGTTCGATTGCCATGCGGATGATCTGCGAGCGGGTATGCTCGACCTGTGCGTCGGTGAGCTGCACCACCATGCACAGGCAGTCCAGCAGGGTGAGCATTTGGGCGTGGTTCTTGTTGATCCGCTCCACACGGATGTAGCCGCGCAGCTTGTTGCCGCAATGGCTACATTCGCTGTGCTCGTCTTTAAATGGGGTGTCGCAGGCAAAGCAGTGGGAGTGCAGATTGCGTAACTTCGCCTCGTAGCCCGCTATCCGCTGGCTGAACAGCTCCATCACCTCCAGCTCTTTACGCACGGCCTGCAACACAAAGTTGCTGAGTCTCGAACCTTCCAGCGCATTGAGTCGATCTGCCGCCGCACGGCTTTCAGCGGTGACGTTCGGTCGGACAAAGTGCAGCTTTACGATCCGGGTCATAATCGCTTCTGACGCCACCACAGGGGCGTTCTGGCTGATGGCGATGGTGCCGCGAAACGGTGGTTCGTAGGTTTCGTTACCGGCGGTTTTTACACCCTTGGTCGCCAGGGTGCCGCCGCCGTAGTAATCCTTGAGTTCGTCCCATTCGAAGGTTTTGGCGTGAGCCTTGTCGTCGCCGCTGCGGTCTGATTCCAGAAGCACGATGGGCATGCCGGATACCTGGCCCATCAAGCGGCTGCGGCCGGCCTTGGTGGATTTGGACGGGTCGAACCCTTCGTATCCGTCGCGGCCTGCGAGTTTCCACAGCAGAGTGAGCAGCGTGGTCTTGCCGGCGCCGGCCTCACCTGTGGCCTCAAGGAAAGGAAACGACTGATACCGGCCGCGGATCTGTTCGGCGAACAGCGAGCCAAACCAGAAGGTCAACGCCACGATGCCCTGGGCGCCAAAGCACTGCCACAGAAGCCCTAGCCACTGGTCATCGTATTTTTTGCCATCCTTTTCCAGATCGATTTTCACACCCTTTTGCAGAGTCTTGAGCTTCAACTTGCCCATCTCAAAAAACTCCTCCTCGTTGATGTGGATCACCTGGCCTTCGCGGATGGCGACGTCGTTGAACACGTAGCAGTGGTATTCCTTGCTGTAGCCCACATAGTCGATGGTCTGAACGGTCTTTATGCCGAAAAGCTGGTCTTTCATGAGTTTGTCCAATTGCTGTCCACTGCCGGTGAACACGGCTCCGGCACCCATGCCGAGAAGTCTCTTTTTGAATTCGCTAGCGGCGGCGACCTGGCCGCCAGTGAAGGTGTTTTTCACGGAACCGCCGTCGTGAGGGAAGTCCACGCGGAAGAAGTACCAGGATTCGTCTGTAATCTCGTTGCGCTGGAAATAGAGGGCTTTCGGGTAACAGTTGGCGATCTCTACGACGCAGCCGGCGACGTTCAGCGCCTTCTCCCGAAGCTGCTTTTCGCTGAGTGTTTGGGCTTCGTGGCCGTCGCTTTTTTCAAGGGCCTGTTTGGCGCTGTTGTATTTCGCAAGGTCCAATTTCCACCAGTACAGGCGAGAGTCGAAACAGAAGTGAAATTCCTCCCGTTCCCGCCACTGGTACATCAGCAACGCCTTATCGCTGGCACTTTCTGCGATCAGCAGGGCACCCTGATGGCGGGCTTCTTTCAGGTCCGTTTCTATGCGATCAGCACGGACTTTTTCATCGTCGATAAATGCCCAGCGTTGATGCAGATCGTTCCAGTCAACCTTGCGGGCGTCAGGCTGTGATATCTGGGCTGCGTCGCAGGTGTAGCCAAGTTCACGGGCACGGTTGACCCACATACGGGTGTACTTGTGAGCGCCTGGCTCGTTGTCCAGAGCCCAAACCAACTTGGGAGTTTTGCCGCCGCGAGCGCTGATCAGGGCCTTCAGTGATTCCTCTGGAAAGGCGTTCGAAGAAAGGGCAGCAACCGCAGAGATACCGTTTTGAATGAGCGCGATGGCGTCGAAGATGCCTTCAACGATCCACAGCTCTTCCACGTCAAGTAGATCCAGGCACGGCGGGCACCACCAGTGCCCCCTGTAACTCTTGAGGGGTTGGAAGCGGGCCTTCTTCTTACCGAAGCGCGACGGTTGGTCAATCAAGCGCTCCCAGTACCCACCATGCTCCAGCGGAAAGCGCACGGTGGCAGAGCCAATATTCAGGTCGCGATCAAAGTAGCTTTCTTGGGTGTACCAGCCCTCTATCAGCTCAACGCGCAAACCTCGGGCAAACGTCAGGTACGCTTTTGCACTGGCGGCAGGCTCGTCACGGGTGGCCGGTGCACGCTTGCTCCAGTCGTCGAAAAGATCCGGGTAAAGCTCTTTGGTAGGGGACATGTACCGGCAATTTTTCTCGCGGCCACAGCGAATGAACCAGGGTTCATCGTGGCGCGAAAACAAACGTTTCTGATTGCACTGCGGGCATGTGCCCTTGCGCATGTAGTGCGTGCCTTTCATGTGCTGAAGGCCGTAATCAGACTCCAGGCGCTGAAGCACGTCAGCGCGGATCTTGTCTTCCATGGGCTTTCGAATCACTGCAGATGCTCCGCGACCGTAACAACGAGCTGTTTTTTCAGCTCGCTGCGCGTCTTGCAGATGCCTGCCAGGTAGGGCAAGTCCTCAAGCACCTTCGGCGCCCGCTGACCAGTTGGCACATTCCGGTAGCGGTCGGAGTACCAAATATCAGCCATCGTGACTTCGTACTGACTGGTCAACCACAACAGGTAGTGCTGCGCCTGTTGTTCGTCCAGCTCCAGTTTTATGGTGATTTTGCTCATTTCGGCCACCAGTAAGTTGCAAATTTCCCCTACCCACGCGGTGCGGGCATCAAACAGGGAGGGTTTTGGATTAGTGCGGGAGGTTGCGAGTCAGCAGCAGACGTGTGGGGAGCAAGCGCGCTGAAACGGGATGTCGCTGTTGGGTGCAGTTGTCGAGCAACAAGATCACCGGGCGGAAGGGGCCGCTGGTGGGATGAATGCCCAGCCAGGCCACACGCTTGCAGGTCATGCTTTCGAACTCGGCCACCGCCAGTTCAGCAATGCGATGCACCAGGTACTGAGGGACTTCAAGTGAGAGCGTCAGGTAGCGTACGCAGTTGTCGAGCAACTGAGTGTCACCGGCAAGATGCTCGCAGCGATGACGGTAGAGGTAAGCCACCGCTGCTTGCTGCATTGCCGCACGGTAATCGCTGGCAGGGTTGGTAGTCAGGGTAATGGCTTTCATACGGTTGTGGCCTCCATTTCCAACTGGTCCAACAGATCGGGCTGATCGTTGGCGGTTTTCATTGCCTGGCGACGAATGACAACGTCAGCTACCGGCAGCTGTACAGCCGGGTTTGGCATGCCGCTGGGGCTCAGTTCGTGGGTCATTTGAAATTCAGCACGCACCGCCCAGCCGCAGGCCTCGTTGGTGCATTGCATGTAGGTAATACGTAGAAAAATGTGTTGGCCTTCGCTGGTGCGGATGCGCATGCGGCAGTGGCAGTGGGGGCAGACCAGTTTGTAAGTACTCACTAGACAGCTCCCTGGCTGTAGAGCTGAATGGTCGCGAAAACCTCGGCATACCGGGCCGACATGTAGGTGATCAAGGCTCCGATGATCGCATCGGCTTCACGCTTTTCGATCACACCGTCATCCAGAGCCGCAGACATGATCTGGTCGACTTTGCCCCGCTGAGCCGAGGCCTTGAGCGAGCGGCTGTATAGCTCCACGTTGTCCAGGCTTTCCGGGACGCTCAGTGGTACGAACATGCCGCCGTACATTGAAGCGATGTAGTCAGCCAGGAATGTTGTACCGGCGACCTGCTCCAAGCGGTGAATGTGTTCATCGGTCAGCGGGCGGCTGCCAGCGTTCTCGTAGGCTTGGTTGTCGAACTTCTTTAGAGGCATGCCGAGGTCTGCCGAGGCATACGACCGACCGCCAGGGTAGGCGCCGATGACGGCCATAACGACGCTCTTTCTGCTGTCTAGAACTGGGCGTTTCATCTTCTGGTTTCCCCTTGGAGCCAGAGGCCCTAGTTTGTGATCACGCCGTCTTTCTTAATGCCGAGTAAAACGGCGGCGCGATGAGCCTCACCGCGCAGGCACTTTTTCTGCCCGTTCAGTACTGCGTAGACGGTTGAAGGATGAAGGTCGTACTGGAGGGCAAAGTCCTTTACAGACATGCCTTTCATTTCCAGACGAGTTCTAGCTGCCTGGCATGCTTGCTCGGGTGCATAGGTGGCGTGCATAGTTCGGATTCGTGTGATTTCGCGTAATGGTGTGATGATATTGGTTCAAATATTTGAACCTGTCAATGTTTGAGGTTCAAAAATATGACCATCAGCGTTCGGCTGAAGGAAGAGAGGGCGCGCCTGAAGCTAAGTCAGACTGATTTAGGGGCGGTAGGCGGGGTCGGAAAAACCACTCAAATAAACTACGAAAAGGGAGTCGGCAGCCCGGACGCGACGTACCTTGCTGCCGTCGCACAGCTGGGGATGGATATTTTGTATGTAGTCACCGGGGAGCGTAAGCCGACGCCGACCGATAGCATCAGTGCCGATGCTGCGGAATTGTTGAAGGCCTACGAGTGCGTCAGTGAAGATGACCGCCAAGTGTTGCTGCGTATGGCTTCAGCATTTGCCAAGGTCGCAGGTTTCGGTTAACTCGCGTTTGATACGAGTCGTCATTAAATAATCGGAAGCATCACGCCGACCACGAAGGTCGGTTTTTTCATGGAAGGTAAAGGAGAAAAGGAATGGCTTTGAAGCCTTGTAGATCCTGCAAACACACAGTGGATACCTCCGCAAAAAACTGTCCCAGCTGTGGGATTAAAAATCCAGGACTGACCACGGGTCAGAAAGTATTCAGGCTGGTGACACTACTGCTCATCATCGTTGTGGTCGTTTCGATGTGTTCGATAGCGAGTAATGATAGCCCTCCTGAAAAGGCTACGAAGCAAAGCTCCCCAACGACTGTTTTGCCGCCCGCCTACTCAATCACCAAAGACGATTTTCGGGAAGGTAGACCACGTAAAGTCGAGGTCATGCTCCCTAATCGTTTAAACGAGGCAGAACTGGCTGAAGTGGCAAAAGCCATTCGTGCAAATACTAAAATCAAGGCAGACCAAACCTTCATTGGGTTTCGCGTTGAAGGGCAATCCGAAAGGACCTACTGGGCAAACGCTAGTTTTGATCCCGACTATAAAGCCTCACTTATTGGTTTGAGCCTGCCGGATTACCAGACCCTGAAAGCGCTTGACCTGAAGGCGTACCCAAACAGGATTGGGAGCTGGTTGCGGGACGGTTCAACGGGTTATGTGATGGTGTTGTACAAGCAGGATGACAAGTACCTGATCGACTCCATATTCCCCAGTGGCGGGAAAAACACAGTGAAATACGTCTCTAAAAAACTGGCGGATGGTGGGCTGCGTCTCGACGATCCCGAGAGCGACTTCAACGAGCATTACGTTGTTGACGCTAAGGGCAACTTGCAAGGCTGGGGTGAGAACGGGGTGTACATGACGCTGCCCCCTTTCAAACCCGCACAATGAAGCAATAAAACACACTTTTTTCTTGCCATCCGATGACACAGGAAAACGTGATGGAAATTAGCTGTTCTCCGGGGAAACTTTAATGGCGCCATGTGGGCGCCGAGTCCCCGTTGCGTGTGAAAGGAGTATTCGCATGATGGAGAACAGCGGTGTATCGGAAGGCCAAGTGCAAGTCGTAGATGCGAACTGCCTTAGCGATCAGGAAGTGATGTTGCTGGCGATGTTCAGGACAATCAGCCACCAGCGTCAGAAAGATGTGCTGCGACTGTTGGAGGTTTTCACCCAGGCACCTGAGTAAGTTGCGAGCAGGCCCCGGACAAGTTCCGGGGTTTATACTTGCTTGTCGGCCTGAGCCTTTTTCCACTCCCGATCCACCGCCCGCTTGGCGGTCTTTTCACTGGCATATAGCCAACGCAACCGCCTCGGCTTCGACTGATCTCCCGCCGTAACGGTCTTTTCCTTCTCGGTTTTATGGTCGCGGTAGTACGCGATGATCCCCGTGTAATCGCCCTTATTTTCTTCAGCCAAGTCCTCGACATTGTCCTCTGGCAATTTGCTTTCCAAATCCAAGCTCACGGTGTAGCCGCCGTCTGCGGTCAAACTGTGCTCCACGTTTCCGCCATACCAGATGATCTCGTCGATTTCCGCCTTCACCCCTTGGAGCGTGTACGTCAGCTCGGGGATCAGGTCCGGCCGGCCCATAGCCAGGGTGTAGCTGAGCGTGGCGCTACCGCGTTGCAGGCGCCGAAACTCTGCACGGGCGGCGCGCAATGCTGATTGCTGGTCGCTGTAGGTATGGCGCAGGTCTTTGAGATTCTCGCCGCCGCCGGCAATGGCCTCCTGTTTCTTGGCGCTGTTCACGTCGTAGTAATACGCGCGCACACCGTCGTAGCTGTCGCGGTCGGCTTGGAGGTAGCGGTGCTGATCGCCGTCGGCGCGGATGAGAGTGATGTGCGGCAGGTCCATGCCGCTGGCGGTCTTGCCGCCGCCCGCAGGCAGGCACAGCAGGCATCCGGCTTTGACGCTGGCCACCGCGTCGAACTCTTCGCCCAGGCGGCTGATCAGGTTGGCGTCTGACTCATTGGCCTGGTCGAGCTGCAGAATGGGCAACCCATCAAGTGCCCCGGCGACGGTGGCCGTCAGACCGTTACCAATGGCGATATCGCCCAGCACGTCGCCGAGCGTGGTGTTGCTCCAGCTACGTTCCCGTTTGGTTTTCAGGCCCTTGCGCAGGTCGGCCGAGCGGGCGCGGATGCTGAGGACGTCCGGAGCGCCGCTGTGTTCGGTTTCGTCCACGGTGTAGGTGCCTTTGTCCACCAGGCCCGTGTCGCTCCACCCCAACCACAAACGAAGTACTGCCCCCTTTGGCGGTATCGACAACAGGCCGTCGTGGTCGCTCAGTGTGATTGTGAGCTGGTCGGCCTCCACACCACGATTGTCGGTGAGCCCCAAGGTCATCAACCGCGGGCTTATCAGGTGGGCGATGTCGTTACCGTCCACAGAAAGACGGAAGGCCGGCACGGGATAGGCTGCGTCCCTGACGAACCGTTCGGCTGTGTCCTTGAGGAACCCTGTGACCTTGGAAAGCGCGGCGTCAATCACAGCAGCCCTCTCAGAATGTTCAGGCCGGTGCTGGTAGCAGCGCCGAGCAGGTCGATACGGTCATCATCGGTACGTTTCAGGTTCAGGGTGAACTCAATACGTCGTGGCGTGCCGTCGCGGAAAAACAGTGTTTTCGTCTCGCTCAGGCTTTCAATCACCCACAAACCATAAATCCGCCCGGTGCCCTCGACCATCGGCCAGGCCTTGCCGGTGTTCGCCATCAAACGCAGAGCGTCCAGGCTGAGAATGCTGCCGGCCAGTTCCGGCAGGAGGATGCCGGGGAGGGTGATGGTGTCGTCGCCACGGCCAACAAATTGCAGCGCAGGGGCCGCACCGACGCGACTGTTGCTCGCATGGCGCCAGTTGGTCTGGCGCTGCAGTTCTTGGTAGGCGAGGGTCGATAGGCTGAACACAAACATGCCGAGGCTGAGCATCATGGCGATTAATCCCGATCCGATAGCTTGCTGCGCTGACGGGCGCGTTTCTCGTTTTCAATTCTGCTGAGCATGGCGCGCAGGCTTTTTTCCATGGCTTGCATGTCCATACCAGGCGCTGCAGCGATGGTGATTTCGTAGGTGTCGTGGCTGTCGTATAGCGTTGATGCGCCCGCGCTGCTGATGGGGGGACGATCATCAACCGCCAACGCCGGCATGGCTGTCGCAGTGAGGTCCAGCGTGCCGGCGGCGGTCAGTTGTTTGCCCATGCTCGACAAGGCGTCGAGCGGCCCTTTCTGTCCACCCTCCAGACCCTTTGTCAGACCCTCCATGGTGAAACCGCCCAGCTCAGCGAACACCCGCGACGGGCTGTGAATGCCGAGCTTTTCCTTGAACCATCCAATGCTTGAATCGCCAATAGACCCGATAGCGTCTTTCACAGCGCCGAGGCCGGCGGTCAAGCCGTTGATCAGACCGTTGACGATCATGCTGCCGAACTCTGTGAATTTCCCTGGCAACTCCACGCCGAAGTAGCTCATCACCCCAGCGAAAGCTTGATAGAACAAGCCCAATGGGCTGAAGTTGATGATCAGTTGCGCAATACCCACGAGGCCCTGGTCAAAGCTGGCTTTGATGGTGGTCCAGATATTGACTACGCCGGTGGCGATCGAGCCGATGCCCTGTAGCAGAGTCATGATCATGCCGCCGATGGCTGAACCAAAGCGCTGGCCCATCGACTGCGCCGCGCCGCCGACGTCTTCGACCGGCGTCAAAAGGTTGCTGAACCAACCGATCACCGTGCTGATGCCGGTGGAGATCATGTTGAACAGAGGCCGGACGATGTTCCCAAGCAGTTGCAATGCATAACCTACGACCGGAATGGAGTACGCGGCCTTGGCCAGGCTGGCAAGCAACTCGCCGAACTTACTGAACCCACCAAGTACAGGTTGCAGGGCTTGGGTGAGCCCCTGCCAAAAACCGAGGAAGAACCCCTTGATCGGTTTCCAATATTTGTAGATCAGCACCGCAGCGGCGACCAGACCTGCAACAGCCGCGATCAACCACCCGACCGGGGTAGCGAGTATGGCCGCGCCTACGGAGCTGATTGCACCACTGAGCATTGGCAACACGCTGACTGCCGCAAGCCGCGCGGAACTTATCAGCGCTGGGATGACACTTGTTACACCTCCAGCGGCACGGCTGGCCGCTACCACCTTCCAGATGCGCCCCATCCGGCCGATCTCTACGCCAGCGCCTGCCGCCGCGATACGGGTGCCGATCAATTGAGCCTTGATACCGCCCAAGCGAATGCCAAACATCGCCATGCCATAACGCAGCACTGCGAAGGGGCCGAGCATGCTCGCCATGGTCAAGGCCAGCGTGCCGAAGACCATGGCTGCGGCCGCTACAGCCGCCACAACCTTGACCAGGCCGCCGGCCAGCTTCGGGTTTTCCCGTGCCCAGGCGCCGATCCTGTTTGCAATTTCACCTGCGGTTTTGATCAGGTCTTTCAACTCAGGTGCAACGGCAGCGCCGAATTCAGCCATGGCGTTGGTGAAGCTACCTTCAGCCGCTTCCATGACGTTCGTGAGGGTGCCGAGCTGTTCGTTGACGCGTGTACGCAGATCGGCCTGGGTTTGCAGCTTTTGCTGTACCTCCTGATAACCGGCCAGCCCCTTGTTCATCATGGTGTTCAAGGTGGTCAGCGTCTCAGCGTCATCCCCAAACAGCTTTTTGATGATGGCGTTGCGGTCGACGTCGTTGAAGGCTTTGAGCTTTTCCACCTGGGCATACAGGTTCTCCAACCCGGCAAAGTTGCCCTTGTCGTCGGTGAACTTGAAAGAGACGCCGGTGTTGCCCTTGGCTGCGATCTTGTTCGCGCTTTCTACGTGGTCGCCGTCCAGCCCAGCCTGGAAAATTTTGCGGAAAGCATTGCCGGCGGAACCACCCTCCATACCGGCCTGGTCCATCATGATCAGCAGCGGTGCCAGTTCCTTGGCCGCATCGATCCCTGACTTTTTGATGACGTCCATCACCGGTGCGATTTTGCTGAAGCCCTGGAGCATGTTGCCTGGGTCCACGCCTGCGTAGAAACCGCGCTGGATGGTGTCCATCAGACTCATCATGTCTTTTTCAGTGGTGCGGGTAGCATCTTGCATTTTGGCGGCGAACTCGGCCGCCTCAGTAGCTTCCATCTTCAACTGCACGCCGAGGTAGGCAGCAGCTTCACCGGTGCCTCCGAGGATGCTTTGCGCACTTATGCCCTGGCGCCGGAGCATCGTCATCATGTTCTGGAAGTCGGCAGTGGTGCCTGGCAGACGGTCGCCGAGCTTGGTGGCCAGGTCTGTGATCTTCTGAAAGTCTTCAGATACCTTGCCGGTGTCGCCCATCATCGACACCTTGAGCTGCGTGGCTGAGTCTTCGTTCGGGGCAAACGCTTTGATTGCCGATGCCACGGGTCGGCTGGCGGCGTATCCCGCTCCGAGGCCTGCGGCACCGGACACAGCCATGCTGCCGGCCAAGCTCTGGGTTTTATCGTAGGCTGCGCGCGCCTTGGCCAGGCTGTCCTGTTTGCGCTTCAGCGCATCCAGGCGATCCATCTGCTGTTTCATGGCCTGGGTGGCGTTGTCCATGTCGCGCTTGAGCTTCAGCTCTGAGGCGCCCAGGGCGTTGGTGTTGATGCCGGCAGTTTTAAGCTGTGCGCCCAGACTGGCGAGTTTCCCCTGCTGCTGGCCGTACTGCTCGCCCAAGCGTTTCGACTCGGCGGTGTGCTGTTTAAGCAGCGCGAGTTGATCCTTGAACGGTGTTTCCAGACGGCGGATTTCTTCGCGCAGGCTGGAATGGCCCGCGCGGCTGGTGCGCAGTTGTGCATTGTTGAGGGTGAAGCGGTCGGCCAAGGTTTTTTCCTTGGCTGCGAGCTGATCCAGTTGGACCTTGCGTTCCCGCTGGGCCGCTGTGAGGCGTGTGTATTCGTCACGCTGCTCGCGGGTCAGGGCGTTGCCCTTTTGCATCACAGCGTTGAGCGCGGCGATCTGGCTGGCGGATTGGCGGTGTTCATCGCCCATCAAGCCCAGGGCATTGCGTGTCCCGGTGAGTTCGCGCTTTAGGTCGGCCTGACTGGTTTTAAGCGTGTCGACCTTCTGCCGCGACTTCTCGAACAGCGCCTGGGTCGGTGCAAGCTGCTGACGGACTTTGGCGGTCTCGCGGGCGAGCTGGCCCACCTTGGCATTGTTGGCGGCGAGCGCTTCGGATGTCGCTCGGGCGGCGGCCTGCATGTCACGCCAGGCGCTGACGTCGCGTTGCTGGGTGTTGAGTTCTTTCAGGCGGTCACGGGCGGCCTTGAGGGCGCGGGCGGTTTCTTTGCTGCCGCCCGTGATTTTGTTCAGCGGACCTGTGGCCTTGTCGATGGCGCTGAGCAGCACCTGAAGTCTCAGATCATTCGCCATCGGTGGAACTCCGCACCCTGGCGCGCTCGCGCCAGTCCATCAGGTCTTGCAGGCCCAACTGATCCATATCAGCCGGTGCCCAGTGAAAAACCACGGCCAGATCGGCCATGGCGTCCTCTACGCGACGAGGGATGCATCCGTCTTCGCCGACTTCTGCAACAAAAAACCGGAGATTTTACTGCTCAGGGCCAGCAGGTCGGCCGGGTCCATGCCGGCGACTTCGACGACGGTGAGGCTTGGCGTGCTAATGCGCGGCAGAACCTTGATCAGGCTGGCGACATCCATCTGCAGCAGCTCTACCAGGCTCACGCCGCGCAACTCGCCGGAGTTCGGCTTGCGCAGGGTGATGCTGTCGATGCTGGTGGTCCCGCGACGGATCGGGGTATCGAGGATGACGGTGTTGTCGTCGGCCAGCTGCTGCACGTCAGGCTGTTCGGTGGTTTCGTTCTTCATTGGATTCGCTCCTGGTGATTAAAGGGTGATGATCGATCGAGGGGGTGGGTCAGATGCCCATGGCGGTGCGGTGCTTCTCCAGCATGTCCACACCGTTGACCTTCTCGACAAAGTTGAGCAGATCGATCTCGATGATTTCTTCGCCATCTACGGTCAGCTTGTAGTAGCTGCAGGTGGTGGTCATGGAGTGTTCAGTGTCCTCGCCGGGCTGGGCGTCGCCCATCTCGATGGTTTCGTGACGGCCACGCACAACCACTTCCACGTTGCTGACTTCGCCTGTGTCGTCTTGCTGGTAAGGACCAGAGAAGCGCAGGGCCACGCTGGACGCATTGACGGCGCCGAACTGACGCAGAGAGATCAGATCGATCCCGCCGGTCTTCCACTCGAACTGGATCCCGTCGTCTGAGAAACCGAGGTCTGCCTTGACCGGGCCGCTCATGCCGCCGCCGCGATAGGCTTCCATCTTGCGGCCCAGGGCGGGCAGGGTGACCGACTTCGCTACGCCGAGGTAACTGTTGCCGTCATTGAACAGGTTGAGGTTCTTGAGTTTGCGAGGCATTGCCATGGCGGTGTTCTCCGGGATACGTGTTCAGGGTGAACTCCCCTCGCGGGGAGGCCCGGTTTAGCTGTTGATGCCCTTGGCGAAGTCGATCAGGTAACGGTCGGTGATTCGCTGGCGGAAGGTGAGGTCTTCAAGTGGCGGCACGGGGGTGTAGTCGTAATCCACCCAGAGCTTGCCGTCCTTGAGGGTGTCTTTGGTGTTGATGTCGTCCGGGTACCAGCAGCTGCCGCCGATCAGGTAGCCCTGGGATTTCATCTCGCGCATTTTGGCGTTCACCCCTTCGACCAGGTCGCGCACCAGGGAGGCGTGCATGGGCCGGTCAATGGCCCACATGTGCGCCTCGGCCATGGTGTCAGCGAGGATCTGCGCCGTGCGGGTGTAGTTCTCGAAAGCGAACAACGGATCATCGCTGCAGGTGCGGCTACCCCAGAAGCGGAAGCCATTGGCGTTGATCAGCGTGGTGATTTCGTTGCTGTTGAGGTAGTTGGCGTCGGTGGCCGGGTTCTGCAGATCCCAGAACACGTCGGCGCTGATACCGGTCACGCCGCTGACGGCCACGTTGGACAGGGTTTTATGCCAGCCCGTTTCCTGATCGATCTTGGCGCGCAGGCCAAGGGCACGGGCAACTGCCGAGGCGGTCGCGGTCTTGTTGGCGACGGTGTCCCAGTTCAAGAAGTCTGGCCAGATCACCATGACTTCGCGAGCGCCGAAGTTCTCGCGGTACGCCACCACTTCTTCCTTGGTTTTGCAGTTCCAGGCGCTGACGTAGGCGAAGGCGCGCAGGTCCTTGGCGATGGCGACCAGGGCGGTGGCGACCGGCTGACTGTCCAAGCCAGGCACACCGAGAATACGCGGCGTGAGACCGAGGCGCGCCTTGGCGGCGAGCAGGGCTTTCATGCCCGTGTACTGACCGGTCGGAGTGGTGCCGCCGATCAGGGCGCTGGTAGTGGCCGCTTCGTCGGCACCTTCCTTGACCCGTACCACGATGACGTAGGGCTTGGTCTGGTCGGCGATGCCTTGCAGGCTCGCAGCCAGGGTGCCCTTGACGCCGGCTTTACCGACGGCGGTTTGCACGTTGGTGATCAGGACGGGCGTGTCCAGGGGGAAAACGAGCGGGTCCGCATCTTCAGCCGTGCAAACCATGCCGATAACTGCGGTGGGAATAGTGCGAATGGGGCGGGTGCCGTCGTTGAGTTCGATGACCCGCACGCCGTGGAGATAATCGGCCATGGGTTGTGCCTGCGCTGTGATGGAATGACAGTGCACAGGCTGCCGCGCGCGCGCCGGTTGGGCGAGCGGCGTGGCTTGTAAGCGGGGTGGCTACAGGATCAAGTGGTGAATGTCCCGAAGTCGAATCACCCCGCGGTTACCGCCAGCCACCCAGGCGCTGCCGGTCGATGCTCGTTCAGAGGGAATTCGCCGGCTTCCGGCCAATCACGCAACTGCCGGCGATAGGCTTGCAGCTCGGCGTATTGGTCAGGCGTAAGGGAGGTTGGCGAACCATCCTCCAGTTCGTCGCGGTGCCGCGTTACGATGCTGTCCGTTGCAGCGAGCTGCAAGTCACGCCATGCGCGTTCCACCACTGCGAGTTCTTCCAGGGAAGGGGCAGGCGGATCGGCCAGGAACGGAAAACCATTCTCGGCCCAAGTGATCACCTTGCCCTCTCCTTGCCCTGTCAGCAGTGCGGCATGTTCTTCGTCGGTGATTTCCACCGCGTCATCCGGTATCGAATGATTAAAGGCCGGGTCATAAAAACCACATTTTGATTTTGACGCGAGCATAAAACTCTCCTCAGTAACCGATGACGCGATAACCACCCGCCTGCGTACTGGCGGTGTTTGACTGATTCCAGAAACGAACCTGAGTTTCCGATACGTTGTTGACGTTCACGCCTGGAACGCCCGCAGCAGAAGCACCAGACGCCAGTGCATAACCAATTGCGCCGGCGTTGAAGGCGGTCGGGAAGTTGACCAGGGCGGAACCTCCTGCCGGGATAGCCGGAATAACGCCCCATTGCTCTAACAAGCCGCTCGGATCGTACTTCCAGCCATTGGCTGCGCGATTACTTGCGAACATTGGCGAATACTTAAGCGCTGCGTCACCGCCGTCAAAGCTCCACCCGCTACCGCCCAACAATCGGCGAAAAACGCCGAAGGTGCCAACCTGAAGAAAGAAAGGTCCGGGAGTCGTTGAGACGTTCGTCAGCGTATCCCCCGGGGCAGCGGTCACCGTTACTCCCCCTGCCAAAGAGCTGCCAATGATGATCAGTCCTCCAGGGACCACAGTCGCGGACGGCGGCAACGTAGCCACTGACAACTGAGCGAAGTTACTCAGTTTTCCAACGTCTGCTGCCGTTAAAGCGGTATTCCCCAAGTAGTTCGTTTGCCCGGCATAACTACCGATAGCGGCCTGGACGAACTCGGTAGTCGCAAGCAGCTTGCTGTTATTGAACTTGGGTGGGGTCGGCCCTGTTGGTGTTCCAAGCAGTGCAGGGGAATTGATCGGTGCAAACCCCTGAGTCACATTCTGAAACGTCAAGGGCGTAGTGCCCAGGACGATCACCCCATCCGTGATCAGCTGCCAGCGTGTATCAGCCAAGGTGGCGCCTTGCTCGACTGACACCAGCAACGCCGACGTTATTTCAGCGTTGCTGTCGGCATCTTCCGAGCGCTTCCATATGGCAGCTGCCGCAATGTACAAGCCGTTGTCCTTGGCGACAGCCTGGTTTTTTACCAGCACCCGATCCCCAGCAACCAACTCAATCCCGTCGATGGTCTGAAGGCCCGCCAGAGCGATGTTGGCCGTGGTGGCCAAACGCACCGATTGCTTGTTGTCGAGCTTGTACAGCTCTTCCATGATCCGCAGATCGACATACTCGCGTGTTGCCAGCACCACTGCTGGGTCAATCTTGAGCGTGATGTTACCGGTGCTTGCGACGATGAAATTCATCCGCACGACTTGGGTGCGTCCCGACCCTTGCGATAGCGCCGGCTTGTAGCTTGGTGCGCAGTTCGCCACGGCCACCAGGTCACCGTCCGCGTCGTACAGACCGATCTCACGGATCCAGCGTCCGCCTTCATCGGCCGGGATAATTTGTTCGGCAATAATTACAGCAGCGTTGGCCGGATCTACTCGCAGCTGATTCAGCGGACGGCGGCGCCACTCATTGATAAGCCGGGTTTGCAGTTCGTTCGGAATGGGGTCCGTGCCATTGGCATCGCCCACGCCCATCTCGGTGAGTTTCCAAGGTACGCCGAGCGCGTCGGCGTTCGCTTGCTTGGCTCTCCCCACTGCGGTGAGGATCGCGAAAAACTGAGAGTTCGCATCAATCATAATAAACGTCCAGGGTGTCTATGGAGTGTTCGCGCCCAACAATGCCTATGGTCCCGGTGACCTCAATGTCACGCATGACCGGTGGGTAAATGTCGATTTCGTCGCCTTCGTACAGAGCGACGCTGATGTTCAAAACCCCTTGGGTTTCCAGGCTGATTGCCAGGCCTGTCAGGTGGCGGGTGAGCGGCTTGGCGTCGTCGATCAGCCACGTCAGCTCCTGATACATTTCTTCGGTGATGCCGGTATCCAGCACGCCGACCTTCAACGCGAAAGTGGCGGGTACGCCTTCGGGGGTTGTCTGCCACCACTCCAGAACCTCGATCAGGTAACCGAGCGGTTCAACAACGCGGCGCAGCGCACCGATGGTGCCTTTGCGCGAGTGTATGTAGTGAGAGGAACGGATTGCCGCGCGTTTCGCAGCCTCGGTCCACTTGCTGTCCCATCGATCAACCGAGAAAGCCCAAGCCAGATAGGGCAACAGATCGATGGGGCATGTGTTCGGGTTGCAGAGCTGTCGCAAAGGGATAGGGACGCGCTGGATCTGTGCGAGTGCCTGCGCCGCCTGGCGTTCCAGCGGTGTAGCGTTTCCCGGTAACAGCTGCTGCGCACCCATCACTCAACGCCCCGACTCAATGTGACGCCGGTGCAATAGGGCGCTTGAGCCTTAGTCGCGACGATGTCCACCCAACCTTCCAGCTCGACCTTGCGCACGCCTTCGACATGGAGCGCGGCATGCAGGGCTGATTCCGAAACCTCCATCCCCAAGCGGCGCCGTTGATGAACGTAGGTCAGCAGGCGCTGTTCGGCAGCAGCCAGGATAGGTTCCGACTCCGGGCCGCTCGACAGCAGATAGAGCTTGGCTTTGACTTGGTAATTGAGGATCTGCGCACCTTGAACGGTGAGGCGGTCGCACACAGGCCGGCGGTCGTCGTCGCTCAGGTAAGTGTTGACGATGGCAAGCAAATCCGGGGGAGCCATACCATCGCCCAGCAATGACTGCACCGTGACCACGGCGACGGAGGGTGAGGGGCTTTCGGCGGTGGCGTCGGCCACACGACCGTCCGCAGCCCTGGCGTGAAAAATGTAGCTGTTGCGGGGGCCGGCGGTGCTCAAACCTTCCCAGGCCATTTGCGCACGCTCGCGCAGGCTGTCGTCGCTCTCCATCAACTTAGGCACTGGCGGCACTGCGTTCGCCCTGCCTTCCTGGATCACCAAGCGCTTGACGTTGAAATTGGCGGCCAACTGTTCCAAGTCTGTGCCACGGGCTGTGGCGAGCAAATTGGCAAGGCACGCCTCATTGACCCGCTGACGCCACACGGTTTCGCGATAGGCGTTCTCCTGCACCAACTTAGTCAGTGGCTCTGATTCCATCTCCAGGCGTGCGGCAATTTGGGCCTGTTCCTCGACCGGCCACAGACTGATTGTATAGGCCTTGCGTTCGGCCAGGATCTGTTCGAAGTCGATCTGCTCGACGATCTGCGGTGGCGGGAGTTGGCTAAGATCGATGGCGGCGAAACTGTTCATACACTGCCTCCCAGCTGCAGCGGCACGCTGAGGCTCAGCGGTTCATTGGTATCCACCACAGTGCCCTCCAGATCGATCGAGGCCTGGCCTTGCATGTTCGCTCCCACAAACTGCACGCGACTCAAGCTGATGCGGGTTTCCCAGCGCATCAATGCCATGACGGTGGCCGCGTATACACGCAGGCGAGTAACTTCGTTGAAGGGATGGTCCATCAGCTCGGGCAAGAGGCTGCCGTATTCGCGGCGCATCACGCGGGTGCCGATTCGGGTGGTCAGAATATCGGTGATCGCCTGACTGATATGGTCACGCTCGCCGATGGCGCCGCCGGTTTGTCGGTTCATGATGGGATGGGCACCCCCGACTGGTCGCCGCCGGCCCTGACGCCGGTGTGCGGGTGTTTGACCAAGCTGACGCCAGCTGCGACTACGTCAATTGACACGTCAACCCGGCCAGTGACGGTCTGATTTCCGGTTTGGATGTAGTCGCCCTGGTGTGTGATGTCGCCGACCAGGTTGATGCCGCCACGGCTGATCAGATTGGTGGTGCCGCCGTCGACCAGTGTGGCGTTTAGGTGGTGGGCCACGCTGTCGTACTCGATCACCGTACCGTCACCGTAGGTTCGGCGGTGCAGGCCGGCGCGGTTGCCATTGGCCGGGATGTGGTCGCTGAACACTCCTGTCACGACGATGCCGTTAGCGAGTTGGCCGGACGGGCTGAACAGGATCACCTGCTCGCCAATGGTGGGCGGATCCCACTCGCGGTCGGATCCGGCGCGCGGAGCAAGCCATGGAAGCCAGGCGGTGGTCAGCGTGCCGGTTGTTACTTGCACGCGCGGGGGCTCCATCTGCACGTCAGCGATGACGCCGAAGCGGATGAGGTTTTCGAGCAGGCGAGAGAGGGCGGCGAGATCGTTCATGGCGCCGATGGTGGCGTTGCGCGTACGCGAGCGCAGCTTTCGCCGGTTGTAGCGTCCATTCCTACAACTTTAATTTGATCTATCGTCAGACCAAGGCTACGTTTTGTCGGTGTTTCTTGATTTTGAACTTATGGAGCTTGTGGACATGACCGAAGAAAAAAAGGGAAAAATAGAGGCCGCTACTAATTCAGTCAAAAATTTCCCTATTGTTGATTATGCAGAGGCACTATTTGATGCATGTGTCGAGAGCGAGGTGTTAAAAGAGATACCGGTTGTCTCCACGGCTATGGCGACTGTAAAAACTTACCTACAATTTAGGGAGGGTAGATTTAAAAAGAAGGTTGAGGAATTTGTTAAAACGGCGGGGGAGTTTACGGCGGATGAATGGAATGCATTCTCCGAAACTCTGAAGAAGGAAAACAAAAAGGAGCAGTTTATAAATGAGTTGCTAGAAGTTATTGAGCGAGCAGACTCGGATCAGAAGGCTAAAATTCTCGGAGGGGTTTTTCGTCGCTTGGTTAAGCAGGAGTTTGAGTATGCTAACTTTGAAGATCAAGTAAGATTTACCAATGATATGCTTACTCTACATATTCACAACTTTATGCACTTTTACCATAATTCTTATGTTTTAGAAGAGTATCTTGGTGATATTTTAGTGTCCTATCGCATGGCAAAGAGGAAGGTAGAGATTGCCACTAAAACAATCAACATGCTAGCTGATACAAAAGAGCAATATATAAAAATCAGCTACGAAATTACCGGTATTGGTTTTCTCTACCTTGCTACTTTGCATCAGGTGTACAAGGATAAAATTGAACCTCGTTTTTTGTATGTCGGAGAACGTAGTGTTCAATAACGCCTCAAGCGGTTAAATGATCTAGCAGGCGGTCTTTGATAAGTTCAAGATCTATCTCGGTGAACCCCAAAACCTCGCGCTGTTCATAACGCACGTCGGGCGCTCCACGCTCCGCACGATCCTTCAAACCATACTGATGAACCCTAGCAATCCGGGCGATACGCCCGGTGAAGCCCACGGTAACGGCGTTGCTGTTGCCTCGGGCCTTCATGTAGGTCGCGGTGCGCAGTTTTTTGAACATCTCAACCTTGCGGCGGATGCGGCCTTGCTTACCGCGCAAGTCCCGCTTTTTCCGTGGCGCGAACTTGCTGCCGTCCGGGTTTTGCTGCGTCTGCACGCGCTTCTGCTGGCTACGGCGCAATTCCTGGCCGATGGAGCGGGCGAGCTGATTCCGGGCGGCGGGCTGGAGCTGCTCCAGTAGGCCGGCTGCCCAAGTTTCCAGCGCTTCCAGCCTATCGGCCATCGGGTACTACCCATTCGCTGGCATTGCCCTGGGAACCTGGCACCCAATTCGGATCGAGGTAGCCCGCCACACGTTGCGGCTCGCCGGCATGTTTCACGGTGGTGTTGCCTTGGTCATCCTTACCTACCACCACCCGCTCTGTCAGATGCAGCGTCAGGCCGAGGTCTACCTTGTCCTTGTCGAGAATGTCAGCCTCGAACTGGAGGCCGTTCTGCGTCTTTTCGTAGTTTTCCAGCAGCTCCGGTTGATTGATGCTGATCCATCCCAGCACCGGCAGCATCACACTGTCAGGATGCCCCGCGAAGCCGGTCATGATGATCTGCAGATCGTAGCTGTACTCAAAGGAAAGGCTTGCCGCAGCGGTGCAGCGGACCTTGCCGTTGTCGATGAAGATCAGCAACAGATCCGGGTTATGCTGGAATTCGGCGACGGTGGCCAGCAGATGAGCACGTAGGCTTTCGGGCTTGTTCATTGGCTGGCCTGCTGGTGTTTGTAGACCATGTCTATCTGTGCCGCGCAGTCTGCCCATGCGGCTTCGGCGCGGTCTTCGTCGGTAAGGAGATCACCGTTGTTGAGGGGGGTGGTCGCCGGCAGGTGGCACGGCACCACGGCCGGACAACCAGTCACGATAAGCGGCGGCGCCGGTGATGGCGGGGCGCTCGCGCAGCCGGCGAGCAGCGTCAGGCAGAGGCTGAGCAGCCCAGTCGCGTAGTTCGTCGTTTTCACGTTTCAATTCCTCTATGGTTCGCTCGCGCTTTACCAGGGCCTGGCGCAGTTGGTCCTGCTGGGCGCGTAGGGCAGATTGGCTTTCGCGTTCCTGTTGCAACGTGTCGGCGAGGGTTTTGGCAGTCGCCAGATTTCGGTCCGCGTCGTCGCGGGCTGTTTTGGCTGCGTCATTTGCCCGTGCGGCGTGGCCCTCGGCGACGTTGATGCGCTGGTGCTGGCCCCATAGGAGCAGCGCCAGGGCGCCGAGCAGGGCGATGCCGTACAGGGCCTGGCGCAGCGTGCTCACGCGCGGTACCAGCCGAGTTTATTCATACGGGCAGCGTCGAGATGCTGGATAGGCCCGCGCACGATCACCGCCCTGGCGTTGTTCATCAACTGGATGCACTCGGCCAGCCGCTCCATGTCGGCTTGTTCGGTTGAATCGGGCACCACCAGTAGATCGCCGTCCTGAACTCGCAATTTTTTCACCGCTTCGAAGTCGATCATGCCGCCACTCCCTGCCCGCACTCGCAGCCGGCGTGCCGCTCGTATGCGCGCTGGAGCTTGGTGTCGTAGAGATTGCGCAGGTAGTCCGGCCCGTTATAGAGCCGCGCGAACTCGGCCCATTTGCGGGCTTTCAGGGCCTTGTGTAGCACTGGATCGGTTTCGATGAAGCGGGTGAAGGCGTCGAACTGTTGAGATTCGCCGACACTCATCGCCGCCACGAAGTCCTGCACGCTGGCGTAGCCGAGGCGTTGCCAGTGGAACCCCATGATCTGAAAGGCGCCCCAGGACGCTGACTCCAGGGCGGCGGTGTCATCGATCAGCCGCGCCATGGCCAGGCGCTGGTGTTCGGCGGTACCGCCGATGTAGCCACCGGCCTTCGAGTTGACTAGGGCTGGGTTAGTCGCGGCCAGTTCATCGGCGTGGCGCTTTGTCTCTGCCGGGTCATCGCCCACGCGCCGAACCTTGGCGAGCTGGCGGTACATGATGTGCCGTTCGAATAGGATCACCGGTTTGCCGTTGTCCAGGAAGCCCTTGCCTTTCGACTCCACTTCGTTGACCGCGTAGATAGTTGCCAGAGGTACGCCAAGGCGTTCAGCAGCGGTTACCAGGTCGTGGTTGCGCAGCAGCTGGGCACAGTCACCGCCTGCCAGGCTGGTTTGGGTCTTGGTGCCAGCAACGCCATCGGCTACCAGGCCAACTTTCCGCTGGTACGCGCGCACGGCAGCCTCGGTGGCATCACCGTAGTGTCCGTCCGGTACCAGGTTGGCGCCGTGCCTGTTGAGATTCTTTTGCAGGATAAGCACCGCCTGCGTGCGGTCGCCGTGGCGAAGGGTGGTGGTCATGCGCTGGGCCTCAACAGGGCGGCGACGTTGCCGCGTGAACGGAAAATGAGGGTGCAGAGCAGCACAACGGAGACGGCCTGCCCCACGCTGGTGGGCTGTCGGTACAGCAAGATCTCTAGACCGCAAATGCACAGCGTGGCGCCAAACAGGCTTGCCAGCAGCGAGATGCTGCGCCGATACCGCGCATCGCCTCGGGTGTAGCAGGCCAGGCGCAGTGCGCTCAGCAGGTAGGCGATTGCCGTGATCAACTGCACGGCCAGTTCGATGTTTGGCATATCAACTGCCCCCTCGGATGCGACGCCAGATGTCCCAGATATCCGCCTGTTCCACCCACACCATCAATTTGATGCTGATTGGAATGACCACCAGCGCGCAGACGAACGCGCCGCCGCCACTGGTGATAAACGGGATTGCCTGCAGCGACATGGGCGCGAAGAGGTAGCCCACCCCGGCGGATAGAAACAGGGAGCCCAGGCGCTGCCAAACCTTGAGATCACGCTTGGTACTGGTCACCAGCCAAGCGCCGAGAATCGCGCCAAATAGCGCTTCCCCGTCGATGATTGGCGTCACGGTGGCCAGGCCCAAGCCCATAAGCAGGCCGGTCACAGCGCTGGAAGTCGGATCAGCCATGGTGTGGGTTTCCTTGGTTGCAGTGGGTCAGTCCCATAGGTTCACCATCTGCCGTTGGGGCGCGCTGGTTTGGGCTTCGGGCATGTTGATAACGAGGCCTTGTGGCAGGACGGGGCCGTAGTCGGCCAGGCCGGGGTTCGCCTGCAGCACCGCTTCGGTAACGCCCGCGGTTCGGCCGTAATACCGCCAGCACAGGGCGTCGACGGTGTCGTTTTGGTTGGCGCGGACGGCGACCGGCATCAGATCAGCTCCACGGTAGTGCGGCTTTTCCCGAGAAAATCACGGATCGCCCAGCGCAGGTCGCGGCGGTAGTCGTCGATGGTGGGTGCAACCTCTTCAGCCTTGTTGTTGCCGGTATTGGTGGCGCTGTAGTCGCGGTAGCGCTCGCAGACCTCGGCACCGGTGCCGGCTTCGATGGCGCGACGGTAGAGGTGGGCCTTTACCGATACGTCTTTGATGCGATCGCCAGGGACGTCGGCCAGCGTGGCGTAACCGGCGGCCTGTTGAGCTGTTCGCCAGTCGCCCAGCTCGCGGTTGAGGTTGATAGCGGCAGCGATCACGGCGGTTTCCAGGCGGGCTGGGGTGACGCTGGAGTCGATGCGCAGGGTGGCGCGCAGCTGCTCCAGATCGATTGAGGGCCAGAATGGGTCGGTGTTGATATGACCGCCGGTGACCGGTCCGCTGGCTACGAATGCGCTCAAAGGGAAGGGCCTCGGATGTCTGCGCGGGAAACTTCGCGCAGGATCTGCTGCCGGGTGAATTCGGGGTGTTGCGTACAGAGACGGTCCATTGCACGCATGGCATTGCGGTTCACTAGCACACGTTCGTGCGAGTCGGCCGGCATGATGGAGCCTTTCACAACTGGGCCGGTGCAGACGGTGCGGTCGTAAGCCTCTGTTTCGGTCACGTACTGTTCAGCCGCAGCAGCCAAGCGCCGTTCAGATTCCGTTGGAGTGAAAGCACTCTGGTAGAGGTTGGCAAAGGCGGTGTTCATGACGGCTCCGATAGATCGCCGGTGGTCGGGGCTTCACGTTCAGGAGGAGCGGCCTGGCCGATCCGCCCCGAGCCGGCGGGGTGCGTGGGGACGCTCGGTTAGCTGCTGGGAGCAGCGTATTTTTTGAGGAGGCGCTCGACGCGCTCCAGATCCTTTTTGCCGCCGCAGTTGCTGTGCAGATCGATGGCTTTGCTCAGGTGAGCCTTTGCCACCACCAGAAAACCAACGTCAGTTGTCGTGAGGTTTTCATTCGGCACTTTTGCGGCGTTTTCCTTACCAATTGCCAGGTGCAGCTTGGCGCGGGCTTGGTCGGGCATGTCCTGTTCGGCGGTGATGCGGGCGGCCTGCTCCAGAATCCACAACGGGAAACATTCACCAGCCTTCTGCGCTTTGAGGGCGGCTTCGGCGATTTCTTCGGCGATCAAGGTGCCGGTAGTGCGTGCGAAGCGATCCGGCATTTTCAAGCCGTGTTTGATCACGTAATCAGCGATTTGCAGCGCACCGGGGTAGGCGCCGGCATCAATGCACCAGAGCATGATGGTGGTGAGCACTTCGTCTTGAGCGCCGTTGCCGGCGTCCAAAACACCTTGCACGTAGGGCTCGTACTCGGGAATCAGCAGCGCTTTGAGTTCAGCTTTGCCCTGGTCGGACTGCACCTGCTTGAGACGCGCACGGTGCTGTGCCAGCTGGGCGAGTTGGTGCTCGTAGGCGGTTGCACCTTCCATTGAAGTGGCCGGCGCAGTTGCGGCGGACTCAATGGCTGCGCGTTTGCGCAGCTGGTTGCGTTGGGCTGGTGTCTGGTGCATGGCGCGCCTCTTATGCCCCGGTTGGAGCTGGGTAGTTGACGGCCGTGATGTTTTCCACCAGGGCGACCAGGCCGAAGTCTTCGATCACGTAGGCTTCGTTCGAGGACTGGTAGTCGGCGATACGATCCAGCTCAGGTTCGTCTTTCAGGTGACGGCGACGTGCACCGTTCTGGTAGTAGATCGAAAGGTTGCTGAGGGTGGTGACCAGTACGGTGTTATCCGGGAAGAACGGAGCGTCGACGACAGGCAGGCCACCCAAACGGGCGCGGCTGACAATCTCTTGAGCGGCGTTTTCTTCCTGGTTGGAGTCGGCCCCCTTTTCCACGGCTGCCAGCAGTTTGCTGTGCATCAGGTTGCGGGAAACCAATACGCGCAGATCCGGGCGGGTGCGGTGCCATGGGTCGAGCATTTGGATTGCGTCGAACACCAGGCCGTCGAGGTTGGCGTAATCACCTTCAAATACGGTATCGACTCCCGCAACCTTGATGACTTTGCGGGGGCCAATGGTGGCCGCGTCGAGCACGCGGTCATCGGCGCTGAGGCGGATTTTTTGCAGCCAACCGATGTTGACGTCTTGCAACAGGGGATTGGCGGCCCGGTTGGTGGTTGCAGCGGCGCTGGTGCCGTTGAAACCGATCATGATGCGGTCCAGGGCCTGGCGCAGGATGATCGCGTTGCTCAGCTTGACTTGGAAGTCTGGAAACTTGGCCCAGGCATCCAGCAGCGCATAGGGGAACGCGCTGTCGAAGTTGGTCTGCTTGCAGATGTAGGTGTCTTTGCTCAGTGTGCTGCGGCCCAGCGGGCTGCGGCGAGTGCCACCGGAGGTATCGGTGCGGCTTGCTACCGGGCCATTGACACCCAGCAGCAGGGCCTCGCCTGACTGCTCGTCGACGCCAATGATATTGATCTGTTTCAGGAAACCATCGGACTCCTGCACTGCAACTTCCAGTTTTTGCTGGATGCTGGGGTCGACGCTGAATTTTTCGTGGGCACTGGCTACGCCATTGAGCAGAGCGATCTGCACGGCCAGGGCGGCGAAGGCGAAGCGTGTTTCTTTACGCATGGGGGTGTTCTCCGGTGAATAGGCTTGTCGGTGTCGGGCCGTGTGTTCAGTAAGCAGTCAGTACGGTGCCTGCACCGCCCGTGCTGTGCGGACGCTGTGGTTGGCTGAGGTCAGCGGTTTGGCCGAGCTTGGTTTTGAGCTCTTTCAGCTCGGTATCCAGGCTGGTGAACTGCTTTTTCAGATCGACCAGGGCCTTGCTTGAAGCGTCGGCTTTCTCAGCCTGCTGGGTGGCGAGGGTTACCAGGCTTTCCAGTGCTTCACCGATGTCGGAGAAAGTGTTGGCGTCCTTGCCATCCTTGTCCTTGCTCAGTTTGATGAACTCACCGAGCTTGGCCTTGATTGCTGCAAAAGTACTCGGCTGGTCGGTGACTTCTTCGAATTCGAGTTCGGCTTCCTCGGCGGCGCTGAACAGATTGTCTTTATCCTGTTTGCGTCCGGCCAAAGTGCCGTGTGTGGCGCTGAAGCTCAGAGCCTCTGTGCCCAGGCTCGCCGGGGTGTCGGTGATGGCGAGGCCAACCAGGTAGGCCTTGCCGCTGTCGGCAAACTTCGGCTGGATCTCCACCGAGGTGTAGATTTTCTGACCTGCCTTGTTCAAGGCCAGCAATGCGTCATTGGGTTCGAGCTGGGCGAACAACGCCAGTTTCTTGATGCCGGCGATGTCGACTTCTTCAGCCTTAAGCGCCACAACGTCGCCGTACGCGCCGAATTCGCCACCGGGCCAGTAACCCTTGATGTGTTCGCAGTTGATGCGAGCGCCATAGGTGTTGGTGCTGTACTGCGAGGCCATGTCGGCAATCCAGCTCCGCTCGATGATGCGGCCATCGGTGGTCGCGCCTTCTACGGCAATGCGGGTCCACTTGGAGCGGAATTTCTGTTTGGTGCTGCTGGCCATGGGGAGTCCTCAGTGCGGTGGCGGCGAACTGCCGTTGCGATGTGGGCATGGTCGGCAGCTGCGGCCTCGCGGGCAACGAGCCGCACTTGTAGAGCAAGGCTCTACAGGGAGCGGGGCGGGTGTACCACGCGCGCGGGAGGCAGCATCTGCGCCATGAATGCTCTCGCTGAAATTTCCATCCGTGATAACCGTCGCCAGGCCAAATTTTTGTACTGGACGGGTTGGCGCATCACCGAAATTGCCGAGTACCTGGACGAAAAAGAGAAGACCGTCCACAGCTGGAAAACCCGTGACGAATGGGACCGAGCGGGTAACGTCGAGCGAATTGGCGGCGCGTTGGAAGCGCGGTTGGTGCAGTTGATCCTGAAGGAAGGTAAGACCGGCGGCGATTTCAAGGAAATTGACCTGCTCCATCGGCAGCTGGAGCGCCAGGCCCGTATTGAGCGGTTCCAGGGGGGCGGTACCGAGTCTGAGCTGAACCCGAAACTGAATGATCGCAACAGCGGACCCAAGAAAAAACCGAGCCGCAATGAGTTCAGCGAAGAGCATATTGAGCTGCTCACCCAGGCGTTTATCGATGGGTGCTTCGGTTATCAGCTGGATTGGTACAAGGCGGGTAATCAGCGCACCAGGGCCATCCTGAAAAGCCGGCAGATCGGGGCGACTTTCTACTTCGCTCGGGAGGCATTGATTGATGCCCTGACCACGGGGCGTAACCAGATTTTCCTATCAGCGTCGAAGAATCAGGCTCACATTTTCAAGGCGTATATTCAGTCCTTTGCCAGGGAAGTCGTCGGCGTTGAACTGACCGGCGATCCCATCACATTGGCGAACGGCGCCGAGCTGCACTTCCTGGGCACCAATGCCCGCACCGCCCAGGGCTACCACGGCAATTTCTACTTCGACGAATTCTTCTGGACGTTCAAGTTCAAGGAGCTGAACAAGGTCGCCTCGGGCATGGCGATGCAGAAGCAATACCGCCGCACCTACTTCAGCACGCCGTCGAGCATGGCTCACGAGGCCTACACGTTCTGGACGGGAGAGCGATTCAACAAGGGCAAACCCGCCGCTAACCGTATTTCTGTCGATGTTTCCCACGATGCCCTGCAACAGGGGCGGTTGTGCGAGGACAAGGTGTGGCGGCAGATCGTCACGATTCTGGACGCCGAGCAGCGCGGCTGTGACCTGTTTGACCTTGAAGAGCTGCGCCAGGAGTACGACGCCGAGGCCTTCCAGAACTTGCTGATGTGCCAGTTTGTGGATGACGGGGCGAGCATCTTCCCTCTGTCGATGTTGCAGTCTTGCATGGTGGACAGTTGGGTTGAATGGGCCGAGGACTACAAACCGTTGGCGCCGCGTCCGCTGGCTGACCGTCAGGTTTGGTTGGGCTATGACCCGGCCGAAACGGGCGATAGCTCTGGCCTGGTGGTCGTTGCGCCGCCGATGGTGCCAGGCGGTAAGTTCCGGGTGCTTGAGCGGCACCAGTTCCGTGGCATGGACTTCGCGGCGCAGGCCGAGTCAATTCGTATGGTTACCCAGCGTTACTGGGTGACCTATATCGGCATCGACACAACCGGCATGGGCTCGGGCGTGGCTCAGCTTGTGCGGCAGTTCTTCCCCGGGCTGACAACGTTCAGCTATTCGCCAGAGGTGAAGTCGCGCTTGGTGATGAAGGCATATGACGTGATCCATAAAGGCCGGCTGGAGTTCGACGCCGGCTGGACGGACTTCGCTCAATCACTGATGGCGATCCGCAAAACCATCACCGCCAGCGGCCGGCAGTTCACCTATACCGCAGGACGTAGCGAATCAACCGGCCACGCCGACTTGGCCTGGGCGCTTTTCCATGCACTACACCACGAACCGCTCGAAGGGCAGACGGCTGCCAATACCGGGCGGATGGAGCTTTTTTGATGAGTACAAACAATGAGGTGGCAGTTGCCACGGAGCAGGCGGTGAGTGAGCACAAGTCGGTGGCGTTCACGTTCGGCGAGCCTGAGTCGGTGTTATCGGCCAGGGAGATATTCGACTCGTTGGAGTGCTGGTTTAACGGGCGCTGGTATGAGCCGCCATTGTCACTGGACGGACTGGCTCGATCGGTGAAGGCCAGCGTTCACCTCGACTCGGGGCTGCGCTTCAAGCGCAACCAACTGACTCGCACGTTCATTCCGCACAAGCTGTTGAGCCGCGAGGCGTTCGACCAGTACGCCCAGGACTACCTGGCATTGGGCAATGGGTATGTGGAGGCGCGGCGGTCACTGCTGGGCTCGACCGTGGCGCTCAAACCTGCACTGGCGAAGTACATGCGGGTAGGGAAGGACCAGCGCTTTTTCCAGGTGCAGGGCTGGAAGAATGAACACGAGTTCGACCAGGGCAGCGTATTCCACTTGCGTGAGCTGGACCTGCACCAGGAAATTTACGGGTTGCCGGAGTGGCTGTGTGCACTGCAATCGGCGCTGTTGAACCAGTCGGCGACGTTGTTCCGCCGCAAGTACTACGAGAATGGCAGTCATGCGGGTTTCATCCTGTACATGACGGACGCGGCGCAGAACGAATCCGACATTGATGACCTGCGCACGGCGTTGAAAAACTCCAAGGGGCCGGGCAACTTCCGCAACCTGTTTGTGTACGCGCCGAACGGAAAGAAAGAAGGCATACAACTGATACCGGTGAGCGAGGTTTCGGCCAAGGATGAATTCAACTCGATCAAGGACCAGACCCAGGGCGATGTGCTCGCGGCGTTGCGGGTCTATCCCCAGTTGATGGGGATCGTGCCGAAGAACGCGGGTGGCTTTGGCTCGCCGATGGAAGCGGGGGAAGTTTGGGCCACCCTGGAGCTTGAGCCAATTCAGACTCGCCTTGCCCTTCTAAATGATTGGGTCGGCGAGGAGGTCGTGCGCTTCAAGCCCTTTGAACTTGGGGTGGGGGAGAAATAGCACGCAGTCAACCAAGCATCGGACTGCAGGCTGACACTGGCTTCACTCTGAATCACTCGAATGTGCCGGTGATCAAATGTTAGTAAAATGCATAGGTCTAGTTTTTCCTAGCTCAAGTTTTAATTTTTAGGCTATTTTGTATGTTGAGATGGAAAATAGGAGCATAGTGGCGCTGCCTTATTTTTCAAATGGTAGAGTTCGCTAAACTATTCTAAAAAAGAGAGAAAATATGAAGGCTTTTGGATTTAGTGCTCCAGTTTTTGCAAAGTTCTGCGCTCAAAAATATAATATAAAGTCTGGTTGTAATACCGTGCGTCTTGGCACGTTGTATGGGTATAGAACTATTGAGAATGAACTTCTCAGGGATAATGGGGAGGGGACATTCTCTTATGTGCTAGAGTTTCCCACTTATCTTGAAGCTTCTCCTCAGTGGTTGGCGTCTTTTGAGTTTGGGGGCGGTGGTCGAGTTCATATTGGTGATATGCAGGTTGCTAATGGGAATATAAAGGTAAAGAATTTGAACGTGAGTGGGTCGACGCACAATTGTTGGATCTACTGTATATCTAAAAGTGTTGAAAGTGCCGGGAGTATCACTGATGCCCACGCAGATAAGTGGACTATTGCTGCCGATAAACTCTCTGGTTTTGCAAATTACATTGGTAGTGTGTTATGGAGTGAACTGACCTTTCAAGACCTGCCTCCGAATTTAACTGAAAAATATAGTCTTCAAGAAATTCAGCAACGTTTGAGTTTAAATGTTGAGATAAAGGAGGTGGAGTATGTTGATCGGTTTGTCCTTGTTAAGGATCCAAAAGAATTTGGGGTTTCTGATATAGAGGAACTTCGGGATAAGGTTGCTTTTATTAAGCCTGTAAAATTTAAGGATGAGCAGGAGGTGCGAATTGCTTTTTGGCTGATGTTTGAAGGTAAGAAAATATCGATCGTCGATAAGCCAAAGTCTATCAGTCTTCGTCCTGTTGATAAGCTTCTATAGGCATATTATCTTCTGAGGGTGTCATTGAGTATTCTACTAACGAACCTTCTGAATCAAACTGGCTTCCTTGTTTCTCACATTGCCCACGGCGGTGCTGACCTTGAACCATTCAAAGGTCTCTGTCGGCTCGCCCTGGTGCAACACCATCTGCTCGGCACGCTCCTTCGGAGTTGCTGGGTTCAACCATTCACGGGCAAGGTCCGGTGTTAGTACCACGGGCCTTCTGTCATGGATGTCCACCATGCCACCGGCGCTATTAGCGGTGATGATCACAAATCCGTCGTGCTCGCCTGGACCTTCATCGGCGTCCGGTAGTTGACCAATAGCTGCGCACAAGATCGGCGCGCCGTCCTGCCTGCGGATCAGATAAGGCTGTTTCTTCGGTCCGCCTTCATCCACCCACTCGAACCAATTGGCGATAGGTGTGATCGCACGGTGTGGCCAGATCGCTCTGAAGAACGGACCGTGGGCTACCTTTTCGACGCGTGCGTTAATGGGCGCGACGCGGTCTTTCGCCCAATGCGGGCGCCACCCCCACCGCACGGGATCTGCGTGCAGCAACTCACCCTGCTGGTGCAGTAACGCCACGTGGGTCGTTGGGGCGACGTTGTAGCGCTCGATCGGCTGATCACCTACCGAGTTTGCCAGGGCATTGGGCATGCTCAGTGCCCCGACAAAGTCGTGGATTCCCCGGTACTGCGACAGTCTTCCGCACATTGCAAACCCTCTTTCCGTTTGACGTTAGACAATCGTGGTCGGTCGAGGTCTCATTTCATTGACGATGCGCCGCAGCTCGTCCGCCTCTCGTCTGCTCACATTGGACAATGTGGTCAGGTCGGCGATTTGCTTACGCATTGCTGCGGCTTCGGCTCCACGTTCCCGGAGATACCGCGCAAACTCCGCATTCTTCGCCTGGGTCTCCAGCAGCGTTTGACTGATACCGAAAACGTCAGCACGGGCTTTGCGTAATTGCAGGTTGAGTTCCTGGATTTCGTTCTCCAGTAGATGGCAATGCTGTCGGTACATCTGCAGTGGGGTGGGGAGGCCGAGCCATCCGAGGGTGTCTTCATCTTTGTCCATGGCTACGAATCCAGAACTGTATGCGCATACAGTAAATGACGTTTGGCCATGATGCGATTTGAGGCGACGAGCTGTAAGGCAGAGGAGGGGGTTGAGTCGGAAAAGCCAGCGGGAATAGATGAAAGTCTGCCCTTCATCAGCATGAAAAAACCCATTTCAACATAGCATTAGCAGGGTGTCACGGCAAGCGTAAGGGGCTACGCGGGCCAATAAACACGGGCCTTTTAGCGCGTCGCTGACTGCCGATCTAAGCCAGGGCGGTACCACGCTCGCAGTCCCCTGATTGGGGAGTCGACGTGCCACATTTTTTTGGGGAAGTGACGTGCTACAGGCTGCGGGTAGGATCGTCTGCACCTGGCGCGCGCCGTCGTCCCCCCACCTCGCCTGCGGGCTAAATGGGTCGTTTTTTCTGCGCACCTGCGTACCACTCTCGACGGCGTAGGCTGGGGGCTTGCTCGGCGTTTTAGAGGGTGCAAAAAACCTGCGGAATCCTGCGAAGGTGGATGTTTTTGGCAACGCTCATAAGCACGCACACACAGCTGAATTCAGTAGGTGCCTCGGGAAAAAGGTTAGTTTTTTTTTGAGGGGGGTGTTGTGACTTGGAAGGCCCGTGTTTGTTGGGCTTGAGACCTAACTTTGATGGGTTAGGTTGGGTTAGGTCAAAGGTTAGTAGTTCGTAACCTGTTGTTTTTAAAGGAATTAATATATTGAATATTTAACGCTAATAAAGGTTAGGAAATAACCAGACCTAACCCAAAAGCTAACCTTGCCAACCATTCGAAAAGCCATAACAAACAAGGCTTTCAAGGCGCTCTGAAAAAAACTAACCCTCCTAACCTCTTTCCCGTGGGTCAACATGAAAACGCGAAAGGTGTCAGGGCGGGCTGCTTTTGAGGCTTTGTGCAGCATTGCTCAGTACTCACGACCTTTGCGCTCACGCGCACACACTCTCGCTCACACAGCGTCAGATATTCACGTTTAGATGGGACGTTGGAATCGGGGCGACAGGCATTGGCGATCAGTACCATGGCGCAACATCAAGCGTGCCTTCTGACTCGAACGATAAAGTCACTGACCTGCGCCGGTGTCAGGCAATTCAATTTCCCGAAGGTCGCCAGGTGCTGAATCATTGCTTCATGACTGCCGGGTTGCCGGGCGGTCATGCGACGGCAGGTCTTTTCCAGGATCAATCGCGCCATCTGCGGGTTCTCGACCTTCGTCGCATCGAAGGCCAGCGCAATGGCGGTGGCCAGCTCGCCCAGGTCCGGGTCCTTGCGTTGCAGCGCCCTGAGCGCATTCATCTGCCGTGCGGTGATGGGTAGCGACACGTCTCTCGTCCTTAGCGATCATGCTCAGCCGTTATCAAGGGCAATGGTAGACCAGGCTCCCGGGGTCTGGTTTCCGCCAAGCGCAAAAAAGCCCGCCGGAGCGGGCCTTGATGTGGGGGGCCATCGAACATAGGGCGCGTTATTAGAAATGTTTAGCGCTATTGGTTGGTTGTAAGCGCTCTCTTCATTCTGCCCTCTACCAACCAGCACAATTTCTGTACGTTTCTTTGAAGTGCTTCGTTCACTTCATCGTTTGGACGAACCGGCCTGCAAACCCGACAAAGCATGTCATCTGCCACCTGTCCCATAAATTCGGTTTCGTTAGCATTAGAAAGGTAAGGGAGGTTGCATGCCAGACATATGCGACATGCTAATTTCCGGTACATACTGTTTCCTCCCTGAATACGTTTAGATAGAAAGATTGACCGCGAGCTATCTACAGTTTTTCAATAAAAAGATCACAAAAATTCAAACAAGCGATTTATTGGTGCCTTGACGCCACTGCCAGCCCTAACCATCCACTCAAGATGATCGAATAGCTGCTCAGCAATCGATATCAGTGCAGGACGCTCTAGGCGTAAAAAAGTCGCATTTCAGTTCCGGCCGAGCGTGCTTCGGTACGCCCAGAGCGCCTGGCTACCCAGTTCATGCTCGTCTATTTGTGCCTACCCGATACCACCACTTCGATGTCCTTAACTTCCTCCAAAGCTGGCTAGCGCCCGATTGCTCGTGGACGCTCAGGCGACACCGCATACCACGTCTCGGCGGGCTGTTATGCGACAACCATTTTTGCACCAAGAAAGGGCGTTGGTCCCATGGCGGTCCCATGGGGCTATTTTTCAGACACTAAAAACCACAGATCCCCGACTTTCTCTAGTAAAATCAGAGGATTGCGTTTTCAGAATGTGGCGGTGAAGGAGAGATTCGAACGCCCGGTACGTTGGAGTATCCTTCCGCATTGGCGATAAATTTTTACGGGCGATCCTGCTTCTTCAGCTTGGCTAAGCCTTGTTTGATGTGGCCTGCATTCTCACCAAGCGTTTGAAGGGCGCCACGGACGTTTCCACCAGTCGTCAATTCGCCACGCTCTTCTGTCCATAACACCAGCTCCATTACTGCC
This sequence comes from Pseudomonas sp. FP597, assembly GCF_030687435.1. NCBI lineage: Bacteria > Pseudomonadati > Pseudomonadota > Gammaproteobacteria > Pseudomonadales > Pseudomonadaceae > Pseudomonas > Pseudomonas sp. FP597. Next base: position 1,814,748 of record NZ_CP117432.1, read on the forward strand.
GCCTCTAACGCCAGTTGGTTCTCATACATCCTTTCCAGCACATCCGCTAGTGAGTATTCGCTCGCCATCAATATCGCCCTGGTTCCTAAAGCTTGAAGCATAGCAGCGGATATTCGCGGAGCCGATACGTGCGAAGAACTGCCGTACTTTGCAGGGGAGTGGTACAGAAGTGGTACGGACATATTTATGGTTCGCTACAGGGCACGTATTTGAAGGCCTGTAGAATTAGTGGTTCCAATCCATCATGGGGGCGACGGAGAAGCGGTGGGAGAGGGCTTGCGGTGGAGCTATGTATGAGGGCATTGGGGGTCTGGGATGGAGAATGCGAAGGATGGGCAGTTTATCAGGAATGGGTCAGAGGGGGCTGGGTGTTGATCGTGCGATGCGAGGCCTTAAATAAATCCGTCCCCTTTCTTTTCTTTCTTTTTTTATTGAAAAAACCGAGTTGACACTTTTGTAATGGCTGTTTAGTATCAGCTTCGCAGGCGTATCTCGCCTTGTTCGCTCTTTAAAGTCACGTACAAAGAAATCGATGCCCGAAACTAGGCGATCCTAATAGGATCTTGACCGGCACCTCGTGGGCCCATGCGCCGTAAAAGAGCTCTCTGAGCTCTAAGCAAATGGATTCAGCGACTGTTGTCTGGCGTAATAGTTGAGAGTCCATCTAAACCAATATTAATATTCTTTGTGCTCAAGCTCTTCCTTGGTCTGGCTACAGGTAGGCATTTCGCAGACCTGATTGCAAGGAAAACTAACCGATGATTATCATCAGTGTTAATGTACGCGTGACTGGTAAAAGAAAGAGCATTCCTAAGAACTCCAGAGATGGAGTCGGTCGGAAAAAAATTGGTTTAGATGCGGTTTGGGGGATGACTGTTGCAGCTTTCCTCGGCTGGGTTATACGGAAGGCGATTTCGATTTTTTGGGATGGCTTTGACGTTTAACTGACTCTCTACTTATTGCTTTAAGGAATTTTATGGCAAAGGATAAGCCCTATTACCCCCTGGCACCAATAGCATCAATTAGCACTTTGGCTAAAACCTTAGGTGTTGTACCTAAGCTATTAGTTGATATAGCTAGCAATGTTTCTACCTCTTATACTTCATTTGATATTGAAAGTAAAAAAGGTAAGGTGCGCACCGTTTATGATCCTAAGTACGAGTTAAAAAGACTACAGAAGCGCATTAACTCAAGAATTTTTGAAAAAGTTGAATTTCCACCTTATCTTCAAGGTGGTATCAAAGATGTTAATAGTCCTCGAGACTATGTCGAAAATTGCAAGCTTCATGTGGGCTCTTCTTTCTTAATAAGTCTAGATATCAAAAATTTCTACGACAACATTAAAGTCTCCAGTGTTTTTGATATATTCAAGTATTTTTTTAAGTTTCCAGACGATGTTTGTGAGATTTTGACATCATTGGTCACTCTCAATGGGCATGTTCCGCAAGGTGCCTGCACGTCAAGCTATGTCGCAAATCTTGTTTTTCATAACTCTGAATATAAGCTTGTCAGTAACTTTCGTGATCGAGGTCTAACTTATAGTCGACTTCTTGATGATGTTACTGTTTCATCTAGCACCCTTATATCTCAAGAAGCCACTACGGAAATCATTCGCGCTGTTGCCGCGATTTTTAGAAAACATGATCTAAGGCTTAACAGCAAAAAAACAAAAGTTGAACGTTCAGACGACTTAGGTGCTGATTTTAAAGTTACAGGTTTGTGGGTTAGTCATGGTCAGCCTAAGTTAAAAAAAGACGAGCGAAGATATATTAGGCAGCTAGTCTATGTTTGCGAGAAGGATTACAAGGCTAATCCGTGCTCAGAGAAGTATCATGAGCTTTGGAATAGGGTTTCGGGGAAAGTGGCGATTTTAACACGCCTTAAGCATGTCGAGGCGCGCAAATTGAGGGCTCGTTTAGGGTGTGTACTTCCATTGTATGATGACGATGCTAAAGCTAAAATATGTTTCGAATCGAAAAAATTATTGCGGCGTCACCCATCAACGCATTCAAAAGTTGGCGTAATGACGGCGTACCATAAAATTATTCATTCGCTTGGCATATTGACGAGAACAGATCGGGTTCTTGCACGATCCTTAAGGAGGCAACTTAGGGCTCGTTATTCTACGCTGCCATTAAAAAGTGATATTTGGGAGTAATAAGCGATGGATGTTGAAGGGTTGCAGCGCGGCAAAGTTAGTGCTTATGATTTATTTAAAGGGTTCGGTTTTATTAGGAGGGAGAAGGGTAGAGATGTTTATTTTTATTATGATGATGTGCAGGGGAAAGAGGAATATATAAGCGTTGGTGACTATGTTGAGTTTGATTTGAGGGTTGAAAAAAAAAGGGCCTAGGGCTTATTCTGTTAGGCGGATAGATGTTGTTTAATGGTTTATTTTGAGTTTTTTCACGTTGAAGATTTGGTTTGTATTTTTCTTTTCTGATTTTTATTGATCACCTTTAAAATAAGTATTTATTTTTGTTTTTGTGCTGCTCGCTATAATTTTTATATTATCTGTATCTAACAGGGTGAACGGGGGTGTCAGAAATTTTGTGTTCGGGCATAACATGAGTAAGAGGTGCATGTATGCCAACCAAAAAGAAACCCCTTCGTGACCTACCAAAAATCCCCAAGGAGCTGCTCGAACAGTTCGGTGAGGGGCTCATGACCGCAGAGGCTATCGAAGACGCTTCTGCGGCCTTCAAGAAGGCCTTGATCGAGCGAGCATTGAGTGCCGAGCTCGGTCACCACCTGGGGTATCCGCCGGGCGCGCAGCGCCCAGAGGATGAAACCAACCAGCGCAATGGCAAAACGGGCAAGACGGTTTTGACGGGGGATGGCCCGCTGCGGCTGGAGATTCCCCGTGATCGGGATGGCAGTTTTGCCCCCATTCTGATCCCCAAGCATGAGCGGCGTTACACCGGTTTTGATGACAAGATCATCGCCATGTATGCCCGAGGCATGACCGTTCGAGAAATCCGCGCTTTCCTCTCTGAGCAATACGGGACGGACGTTTCCCATGACTTCATCAGCTCAGTCACGGACGAGGTGATGGAGGAAATTGGTGCGTGGCAACAGCGACCGCTTGAGCCGATGTACCCAGTCATTTTCTTCGATGCGCTGCGGGTCAAGATCCGAGAAGAAGGCCTTGTCCGCAACAAGGCGATTTACTTGGCGCTGGGTGTTTTACCCGATGGAACGCGCGATATTCTTGGTATTTGGATCGAAAACACCGAGGGTGCGAAGTTCTGGATGAAGGTCTTCAACGACCTCAAGACCCGCGGCGTAGAGGACGTGCTGATCGCCGTGACCGACGGTCTCAAAGGCATGCCAGAGGCGCTAAGCGCAGTATTTCCGGCAACAACGCTGCAAACATGCATCGTCCACTTGATCCGCAACAGCCTCGATTACGCGGCGTGGGACAAGCGCCGTGAGCTGGCCAAGGCGCTAAAACCGATCTATCAGGCCATCAACGCAGAAGCGGCTGAGGAAGCACTGGACGCCTTTGAAAATGGCCCTTGGGGTAAGCAATACCCAACGGTGGTGGCGGCCTGGAGACGAGCCTGGGATCGAGTGATTCCATTCTTTGTCTTCCCGCCTGCCATTCGAAAAGTGATCTATACGACCAACGCTATCGAAAGCATCAACGCTCAGCTACGCAAGATCATCAAGACCCGAGGCCACTTCCCGACGGATGACGCAGCGACCAAGCTGATCTGGCTTGGGCTGCGTAACATCACGGCAAACTGGGGCTCGGCGGCTCATGACTGGAAGAGTGCGATGAACCAATTTGCGATTCTGTACGGAGATCGATTTATCAGGCCGACCTGGTAAAAGCATGGCCTGCCTGACGGCAGGCCGTTATCGGCCCGCACACAAAAAAACTGACACTCTCGGGTGAACTTGCGCATATCACGATATCCTTGGGAAATTTCCCACGCTTTTCTCAGCTTGCCCCTCAGACCTCCCCTAGCTAACCTCCCCCAGCCGCTGCCAATCCAGCGGCCGGATGTGGAAGTCCGACCAAGCTGAAGGCGCTCAATCGCCCATAAACACCTACCGGCGTTTTTTTACGTCTGTATGATTGCTTATGGCGGCTGTGCGCGGGGCACTTCGGTGCGCCGGGTCCTTTAGCCCTGGTCTTCCACACCTGCGTACAGCTGCCACCCCTCATGTGGAAGTGAGATAGGCAGTTCCTTAAACGCTAAAGGAGCTTCGCCATGTACAAGGTCACACCTAACCCGCCTTATGCTTCAAACGCGGCATCCTCTGATCCCAAGCTTCAAGCAGCAGCCCAGCGAGCGATCGAGCATCACCTGCCTCCATCCGACGACGGTGCCGCCGTCGAACGCCCAAGCGACGATCTCTTTCTGGTCAATCCAAACATCGACACAGAAACCCTCCTGGCCAACGCCGCAGAAAACCTCGTATCCGCCAACGAAATGGCCGCCACCCTGGCTTTTAACCTCGACGACTCCCAACGCTCCATAGCATTGGGTATTCAGCAGTTAATCGAGTTGAGTTCATTACTCATCGACCGAGCCCAGGAGCAAGTCGCGCCCGCATCCGGCAACGCATGACACCCAACCCCGCCGCCTCACCCCAAGGCGGCAACCTGAACCCATCCTGTCACCCAACAAAGTTTCATCATTCCCCGTGCCGTTGAGGTCTACGATCCTCTTCAAGAGAGGCCGTCCGCACCACCAGCCCACAGGGAATCGAACAATGATCTCCAACCTCGTCAAAGTCGTGATGATCACCGGTACGTTGCTGTTAAGCGCCTGTTCATCCTCACCCGCTGTAAACAGCGACCCGTGTTTTTCAGGCGGATGCCAGGCATTCGGTGACCACAGCCCGAGCAAAGCCGCCAAGATGAATTTTGGCGGCAGTGGGTTGGGGAGTAGTTATGGGGAGTATGGCTCGGGGTTGTTGCACGACGATTGAGGTCAGTCAGCCTGTTACGACGGTGCCCTTATGAAAAATCTGGCGGCGGGCCCGGCGGCTAATATTTTCGTGCTTGCTGGTTGCGTACATGGCGTCGAAGCGCTGGCGATCAATGTTGCCGTAGTGGGTCAGTTGTTCCAGCACCATCCGGTCGTAATCCTGCTCGATCACGAAGCGGAAAATCTCTCGGCGGTAATAGAACCCAAATTGAAACGCCAGCACCTCGGGCAGGTAGTCGGTTGACGTGAGGAAGCAGTTTTCCAGGTCGATGGCCTTCGCAAGCATTGGCTGCTTCAGATTGATCATCACGTTGTTGGCCCAGAAGTCCATGTGCACGACGCCTTTGCTGTGCAAGCAGTGCAGCAGTTTGAAGGACGCGGCGATCAGGCGCTGGATGTCGCGTTCCTGTTTGAGCCATGCCAGGCCATTGAGGTAGCCCTCTAGCATCTCGGTAAAGATGAAGAATTCCTGGACCAGGCCAAGCGCCGACTTTCTATAGCCGAACCCATACAAGCTGGCGACCGGGGCGCCGCGTTTCTGGGCGCCGAGGGTGTTGAGGACTTCTTCGACGGGCCAGTCGAACGCACCGTCACGTTTGGCGCGTCCGAAGGTGACTCGCCATTTTGGTCTCAGGCTATCCAGCGGTTGGGACTTGGCGAACAGGCCGTTTTCCATGCCTTTGAGTGGTGCGCTGATGCGGTCTGTCAGCTGATGCCGCGTGTCGATGAGCTCCTGAATCGCCTGCTGAGCATTTTCATCAGTATTGTCAGTGGTAAAAATCGTGGCGTTGCGATGGTTAAGTGTGGCCGCAAACTCCTGAAGCACACTTCTGTCAGGAAAACTCAAAACACGTCCTTGTCATTTCGGAAATTTATGACGGATATGTTACATGCTGCGTTTATTGGATCCAACCTGAACCTAACCTGTCTGAAGATAAAACAGTCTTCATTTCAGTGGTGCAGGCCGTTCGTTTGTGCTTTGCGCCAGGATTAATGCCCACCCTGCATCCGCCGCGCGCATAGGTATAGGCCCAGGCCGATCAGCGCCGTAGCTGCGCCAATGTACCCGGTGCTGGTCCACCCCAGCCCTGCCGTAATCGCCATCCCGCCAAACCACGGCCCCAGCGCATTCGCCAGGTTGAACGCCGCATGGTTGGATGCCGCCGCCAAACTCGGGGCTTCGTGGGCAATGTCCATCAGGCGGATTTGCAGCGGTGCGGCCAACGACACCATGGTGCCGACCAGGCCCATGCTCAGCAGCACGCCCCACAATGAAGCCGCGGCGAAGGGGAAGAACAACAACACCGCAATCGACCACACCAATATCAAACCCACGGCACGAAACTGCATGCGATCAAACAGTTTGCCGCCAGCGATGTTGCCGATGATTCCGCCCACGCCAAACGCGGCGAGGCCGAAAGGGATCCATTGCGGTGACACTTTGGTCACTTCGAGCATGGTCGGTGCCAGGTAGCTGAACACGCAAAACATCCCGGCAAAGCCGATCGCGCCGATGGACAGGGCCATCCACACTTGGGGTTTGGTGAAGGCGCGCATTTCCTTGCGCGGGTCGCTGCGTTCTTCGTCGTGGCGGTGGGGCACGAATTGCCAGACCAGGGCGATGGTGCACAGGGCAATCACGCTGACCAGCCCGAATGCCGAGCGCCAGCCCAGGTGTTGGCCGAGGAAGGTGGCGATGGGGTTGCCGAGCAGCATGGCCAGGGTCAGGCCCATCATCACCCGGGCCACGGCGCCGGCGCGTTTGTCGGTGGGCACCATGCTGGAGGCAACGACGGCGGCGATGCCGAAGTAGGCGCCGTGGGGCAGGCCGCTGATAAAGCGGAAGGCCACCAGTGAGCCGAAGCTCGGAGTAAACGCCGTGGCGAAGTTGCCCAGGGCGTACAGGCCCATCAACAACAGCAGCATATGTTTGCGCAGCAATTTGGCGCCGAGGATGGCCAGCAGCGGGGCGCCGACCATCACGCCGAGGGCGTAGGCGCTGATGGCATGGCCGACTTGGGGTTCGCTTAAACCCAGGTTCTGGGCGATGTCTGGCATCAGGCCCATGATGGCGAATTCGCCAGTACCGATTGCGAAAGCGCCCACGGCCATGGCCGCTTCCATTTTGGCGGCACTGCGCGCGGGCAGCACGTGCCCGGGAGTTTGGTGGATAGACATGGAGAGCTCTGTTGGATGAGTGCACGAAAGACAGTCGTCGATGCTACGCATGCGACGGTAAAGGTGTCTAGAACCGCCTCAGGCATGAGAGTTCCGGGCGTGTGACGCCACGTCGCGCCCGGTGCTCTTGACACCTGCGGGTTAAAAGCCGCGATTTAGAGCTGTCAATTGGCCAAACAGCGCATAACGGCCTTTTGCCGTGATATTCTGCGCGCCGTCTTGGTCTAGTCTCTCTCTGGTGCGTACACCCGTATACGTCCCGGCGATTGGCTGTCGTCCAGGTAGCTGAAGCCAATAATGATAAGAAGTCAGCGCAGAAGGGACATAACAGTGAGGTCGATACGTCGGCCTTGTGTGCCCACCCTGCGACCCTGAAGAGTCAGGGCGGTAGGGCGGATGGCGTTTTATCATAGGTGCTACTGATGTTTAAAAAAGTAAACACTGCCCTGCTGGGGCTGGCTTTGTCGATGGGGATCACGTCCGCTCAGGCGCAAGAGGCAAAGAAAGTCGATGTGCTGCTGATCGGCGGCGGCATCATGAGTGCCACCCTGGGTGTCTGGCTCAACGAGCTGGAGCCGGACTGGTCGATGGAAATGGTCGAGCGCCTCGATGGCGTGGCCGAAGAAAGCTCCAATGGCTGGAACAACGCCGGTACCGGTCACTCGGCCCTGGCTGAGCTGAACTACACCCCGGAAGACAAGAACGGCAACGTTGAGATCCCCAAAGCGGTCGAGATCAACGAAGCGTTCCAGATCTCCCGTCAGTTCTGGTCCTGGCAGGTCCAGCAGGGCGTGCTGAAGAACCCGCGTTCGTTCATCAACTCCACACCGCACATGAGCTTTGTGTGGGGCGATGACAACATCAAGTTCCTCAAGAAGCGCTACGAAGCCCTGCAGGCCAGCCCGCTGTTCGCCGGCATGCAGTACTCCGAAGACCCGGCGCAGATCGCCAAGTGGGTTCCGCTGATGATGGAAGGGCGTGACCCGAACCAGAAAATCGCGGCCACCTGGAGCCCGCTGGGTACCGACATGAACTTCGGCGAGATCACCCGCCAGTTCGTTGCCCACCTGCAAACCACACCCAAGTTCGACCTGAAACTGTCGAGCGAAGTGCAGGACATCACCAAGAACGACGACGGTTCGTGGCGTGTCAGCTATAAAAACCTGAAAGACGGGACCAAGACTGAAACCGACGCCAAGTTCGTGTTCATCGGCGCCGGCGGCGGAGCCTTGCACCTGCTGCAAAAGTCGGGCATTCCTGAAGCCAAGGAATACGCGGGCTTCCCAGTGGGCGGTTCGTTCCTGGTAACCGATAACCCAACCGTGGCCGAGCAGCACCTGGCCAAGGCCTACGGTAAAGCGTCGGTCGGTTCGCCGCCGATGTCGGTTCCGCACCTGGACACCCGTGTGCTGGATGGCAAGCGCGTGATCCTGTTTGGCCCATTCGCAACCTTCTCCACCAAGTTCCTCAAAGAAGGCTCGTACCTGGACCTGCTGACCAGCACGACCACCCACAACATCTGGCCAATGACCAAAGTCGGTATTCGTGAATACCCACTGGTCGAGTACCTTGCCGGCCAGCTGATGCTGTCGGATGACGACCGCTTCAAGGCACTGCAAGAGTACTTCCCTAACGCCAAGAAAGAAGACTGGCGCCTGTGGCAGGCCGGTCAGCGCGTGCAGATCATCAAGCGTGACGAAGAGCAGGGCGGCGTCCTGAAACTCGGTACCGAAGTGGTCAGCTCCGCCGACAACACCATCGCCGGCCTGTTGGGTGCATCGCCAGGCGCGTCGACCGCGGCTCCGATCATGCTGACCGTGCTGCAGAAAGTGTTCAAGGACAAGGTCGCGACCCCTGAGTGGCAGGCAAAACTGCACCAGATCGTACCGAGCTACGGCACCAAGCTGAACGACAGCCCTGAAGCGGTTGCCAAGGAATGGGCCTACACCGCTGGCGTCCTGCAACTGATGCCACCGCCTGTAATTCCGCAAATGGCGGCTCCAAAGGCCACCGAGGCTGCCAAGCCTGCGGCCCAGCCGAGCAAGCCGGCGTCTGATCTGGCGCTGTAAAAAGCTGAGAAAAAGCCCGCTGAACCGGTGACGGTCAGCGGGCTTTTTTATGCGCGTCGTGTTTATGTACGAGGGCGCGAGCGCTCCACGGCCGGCAGTTCAACCGTGCGCTCGGCGGCGGCCAGCGCGGCCTTCAAGCCGGCCTGGTCCAACGGCACGCAATACGCAGGCTTGGCCCGCTCAAACCGCCAGCTGTCATCCAGGCCACCTGCATCTACGGCATCAAAACCGAGTTCGTCGAGCAACCGGATCACTTGTGCCTTCGCGGCGGCGTCGTCCGCGGCCACCGGCAGGGCACGGCGGTCGGGAGCGCCGTGGGGGCGGGCATCCTGTGTCAGGTCGGGGGCGAAGATCGCGTTGAACACTTTCACGACGTGCGAGTGGGGGAGGTGGTCAGCCAGCAGTCGGCTGGTGGTGGTTTCAAAGCGATCCAGCACAGGGATATGCCCGTCACGGGTGGGGTAGTAATTATTGGCGTCCATCACCGTCTTGCCTTCCAGCCATTGGGCCGGGACGCTGCGGTAATGCTCCAGGGGAATCGCTACGAGGACTACGTCGCCGAACTGGGCGGCGTCTTCGGCGCTGCCCACTTGCACGCCGAGTATGCCGCTCACCACGCTGCTCATGGTGTGTGGGCCGCGGGAGTTGCTCAACATCACCTCATGCCCGGCCGCCAGTGCCAGTTGAGCCACGGCGCGCCCGATAAAGCCTGCTCCAATAACGCCAATCTTCATGACTGTGCTCCTGCTGATGGGGGAGCCGTTATGATGATTGGCAACCAATGGGTGATAAATTGTCGTTCGGGTGTGGCTGTTGTTACTGGGAGTGGTGAATGATGGATCGCTTATCAAGCATGAATGCCTTCGTGACGGCGGCTGAGCTGGGCTCCTACGCGCGTGCCGCTGAGCGCCTGGGCATGTCGCCGCAGATGGTGGCCAAACATGTCGCCGCGCTGGAGTCGCGCCTGGGCGCACGCTTGCTCAACCGCACCACACGCAGACAAAGCCTGACGGAGCTGGGGAGCGCGTACTACGAACGCTGCAAACATATCCTCACAGAGGCCGAGGCTGCCGACTCGCTGGCGCAGATCATGAATGACACGCCACGCGGCAAGTTGAAAATCACCGCGCCGGTGACCTTCGGCTCCCACAGCCTGATGCCGCTGATTACCGGGTTCCTGCGTGACCATCCGGATGTGGAAATCGACCTGCACCTGACGGATCGGTTTGTCGACCTGGTGGAGGAGGGGTACGAAGCGGCGTTCCGTATCGGTCCCCTGGCAACCACCGGCCTCACGGCCAGGCCGCTGGCGCCTTACCGCCTGGTGGTCTGCGCTGCGCCGGCCTACCTGGCGGCACGCGGTACACCGCGGGTGCCGGCGGACCTCGAGCACCATGAATGCCTGGGGTACGCCTTCTGGTCGCGTCCGGCCGATCGCGAGTGGGTGTTTTTCCAGGGTACGACGCCGTACAAGGTGCAGGTGGCCAGCCGTTTGCAGATCAACGAAAGCCGGGCCTTGATGTCGGCCGCGCTGGATGGTTTCGGTATTGTCCTTGGTCCGGAGGATTTTCTGCGCGGGGCATTGGCCAGGGGCGAGTTGGTGCGGGTACTGCCGGACTTTGATGCGCCGAGCCGGTCGATGCATTTGGTCTACACCGCCAACCGGCAGCGTACGGCGAAGTTGCGACGGTTTGTCGAGGCGGTGGTTCAGCGCTTCGGTCCCGCGTGATGCCCTTACGTGCGCAGCGACCAGCGGTTTGCCGGATTAAAGAGTGAAACCCTTCTTCAACTGCTCATGCAGATGCAGCGCCAAATGGTTTGCGCTGTCGGAAAGCAAGTAAATGTGGTGTCGCGGCAAGTCCGGCAGATGCACCCCCGCAATGGTTTTAGTCAATCCAGGGGTGATTCGGCTTTCCTCAATCATGCCCACGGCCAAACCGCACATGATTGCCGCCTCTACGGCGGTCGAACTGGCGCTTTCAAGCAGGATTCGATAGTAGACCCCGTGCTCTTTCAGCGCCCGGATGGCCGAGGCTCGATAAGGGCAACCGACCAATTGCACCGCGATAGGCAGTGGGGCTTGCTCCGGGGTTTTGAACTGCTCGGAGACCACCCACACCGGCTGTATCGAGCCCAGATGTTCTCCTTGTTCCAAAGGGTGTGCGCTGACGATCAGCGCCAGGTCTATCTGTTCCCGGCTGAACATCGTCAATAGCTCGCCACTGGAACGGGCTTCCAGTTCGAGTTCCAACATTGGGTTTTCAGCAATGAGCTGCGGCAGAAAATCACGCATAAAGGCCGGGGCGTAGGAGTCGGGCAGTCCCAGGCGGATCTTTCCCTGCATGCGCTGCGGGCTCAGGGAGGCCAGCAAGCGATCGTGGCTCTTGAGGAAATCTGTCGTTTCACTGAGCAATTTTTTGCCGTACATCGTCAGCTCCACTCCCTGATTGCTGCGACTGAACAGGCGCTGGCCTACCAAGTCTTCCAGTTTTTGGATCTGTGTAGTGACGGTCGATGCGCTGCGATGGACGTGATTGGCCGCTTCGTTGAAGCGCCGAAAGCGTGCCACCGCGTGGAAGGTACGCAACAAGTCGATATTCAGTTGCTTGCTCATGATTCCTCTTTTGGGAATTACTGGTGCAGATTATTCAAATATACAAAATCATGCGGCCACCCTAGGCTTTGAGTCAAACAGGCGAGCGCAGGCACGCCGAAGTCAAACAAGAAACAGAGGGAGTCGATATGGATATCAATGAGTTGGTCGTCTCGTCACTGAAGAGCAACCATGGGGTTGTCTGCCCGATTTGGACAGTCGAAAACGCGGCCAAATACGCCGCGTCATCCGCTGATTTACTTGATCGACATCGGCAAGTCAGTGAAGAAATGCTGAGCCTGATGACCTCTTTGAATCACGAAGGCGTCACCCGGGCCGATCTTTGTGCCACGCCCTGTGGAAAGGGTGCATTGAATGAGCTTTTGCTAGCGGTGGCGGATGACCTCGTTGATTTAGTGGGCGAGGGCAGTTTGCATTACGTTGAACTGGGCCCCGAGCCGATCAAGACCTCAACGCTACTCCATTACTTGCTTGAGCACGGTACACAGTCGTTGCATTACACGGCGGTTGATATCAACGGAGCGTCGCGTGGTGTCATGCGCCGTGCGGTCGAGCCTCTGCTGTCTGCTCCCCAGAGATTTCGTTACTTGGCCACTGACTTTCGTGAGTTGTGCCGACGCCATATCGAGTGTGGACAGGACGTGACATTGATCACGATGCTGGGTTTCCAGGAAGGCAATGAGCTGCCCGATACCATCGGCCGAATCATTCGCCGAGTGGGCGGTGCGCGAACCTATATCCTTTCAGAAATGCAATTGTCGAGCCCAGAGGGCGATCAGCACATCCACCGCTTTTACGAACATGGCTGCATGAGCCGATTTTCCGATCTGGTGGGGTTGAAACTTGGCTTCGAGAAGACTGGAGACCATGAGGTCGTCATCTCGGAAATCGAGCACGACGATGATCGTTACCGCGTTGCCGTAACCTTGCTGCCGGTGAACAGCGGGCACGATGAGGGCTATCTACTGACCAATGTCTGTTTGAAATACACCCGTGAGCAGTTTATCCGCGTGCGCCAGGATTACGGTGGGTGCCGTGTCATTGGCGAGTATTGCAGTGGCGATGGAAGCGTCCTGTATCAGTTGGCGGAGTATTGCGCGCACGACCGAGTTGCCAACTGAGGGCATCATCATGAGACGACACAGTGAACTGCCCGTATTTGCCCAGGGCACGGCACGCTTGAAGTCAGCCTTGCAGGCGTCACTCTCACCGGCATCCAGGTGTAAACACCCTGGAGCATTGCTGGACACCCTGCAGCATTGGAGCGACAGCTATCTGCAAAGTGAACGGCCGGACCTGCCGGTCTATCGCAGCCTCGCTGATTTTGGCTACACCACCTCGCCGCAGCCTATTGCCACGCCTCGGCAGTTGGCAGCGGTGGCTCAGGTTTCCGGGCTCTTCAGTGAGCAGGGGATCGTGGAGTTAAAGCGTGCGTGTTATCAACTCGAGGCGGGCTCCAGTGTCAGCGACTGGATTATTTCCAACCGGACCCGCGCGGTGACACAGTCGTCGACGCTTATTCGGGAGATGATGAACAGTCGAGCGTTTTTGCTGGCTGTGTCGCGAATTGCGGGTGTTCCGCTGGTGCCGCATCCATTGGTGCGTGCGCGCTCTCAGGTCAACTATTTCTATCCGCCTCAAACTCAGGATGCCAAGGCCCAGATCGGGATGTGGCACACCGACGGGACCAGCTTTGTACTGAATATCCTGCTGTCCGACCCCAGTGAGTACGACGGCGGCGAGTTCGTTTATTTCGATGGGCCCATACAGCGGTTCGATGTCGAAGGCTTGGGCGACCGTGTGCGCACCAGTTCAGTCAAGGCCAGCGGAGATGCGGTCTACATCTATGGAAGCAGGGTTTTCCATGGCGTGCGGCCGATTACCCGTGGCCGCCGCATGTCACTGGTGCTTTCATTCCATTGTCCCTATAGCAACGAGGATGTGAATAAGTTCTGGCATCTTGCCTCCGACGACGGTGTGCTGACGACCATCAGGCCTTGGTTCCAACTCAAGCGTGATCTGGCGCGTCCGGCCTGTGATCAATATCAGCGGTTGGGCATAGAGCCCATCACCTTCGCTGACCTGGCAGCCTTGCAGGGGGGGCGATGATGTTTCATAGCGCATCGACCGGTAAATTTTTGAAATTGCTGGTTCTTCAGGTGGTATTTGTCCTCTCATGGAGTTCCGGTTTTATCGGCGCCAAGTTGGGTGCGCAGAGTGCGGGAGCCTTCAACCTGTTGTTCTGGCGGTTTCTGCTTGTTTCTGTGTGTTTAGCGTTGTTTTTGAACGTGAGGTTGTTGAAGGTTTCCTGGGCACAGATTCGCCACTATGCCGTGATCGGGTTTCTATCGCAGTTCCTCTACCTGAGTTGCCTCTACGTAGCGATCCAAAATGGTTTGCCTCCTGGCATTGCCGCGATCATTGCAGCGCTACAGCCATTGATGACCGCTGCCTTATCGACGGGCAACGTGGGGGAGCGCAGCGGAGGCTGGCAGTGGCTGGGGTTGATGATCGGTTTTGGCGGGGTATCGATTGTTATCTTCGGGCAGTACAACAGCGGCGGGCAAAGTGTCGGCCTGGTCATGTACCTGCTGCCACTGGTATCGGCGTTGGGCCTCACGTTGGCAACCTTGTATGAGCGCCGCTCGGTACACACCCAGAGCGGTGGCTTGGTTTTGCCGTTGTTCATTCAGTCGCTGCTGACCTTGATCGGCTTCACCGCTGCCGTGTTGTACACCGATACGCTGAGCGTTCCCCATGAACCTGATGTGCTGATCTCGATTGTATGGCTGACGGTGTTTTCCACCTTTATCGCCTACTTGAGCCTGTGGATGCTGCTGCGAGTCATGACCGCGACGCATGTGGCGGCGCTGGTCTACCTGGAGCCACCCGTGACGTTAGTGTGGGCGGTACTGATGTTTGGCGATGTGATTCATGCTTCGACCTACGCCGGTATCGCCGTGGTGGTCGCGGGGCTGGTGCTGGTGCGCTTCAAGCGACCGACCGTCGCTTGCACTTCTTGATGCCCTCGGGTTCAGCAATCTGACAGACACTGCCTGTTAAAAAAGTACCCAGGCCAAGCAGGAGCGCGGCTGATACACAGGGGGATTTTTTACTGGTGCAAGTGTTGGGCGTCAGCGCCCGAGGGTTTTGTATGTTGCTACGTTATGCGGCATTGGCGGCGGTCGTCGTCGCGGCATCCGGGTGTGTGCAAGAACGCGTTGTGCATGAGCGTCGGCCGGTACAGCGTGAGTATGTCGAGGTGGTTGCGCCGCAACCGCCCCCGGTGCAGGTGATTGAAGTCGAGCCACCTGTGCGCGAAGGTTACATATGGTCACGTGGTTACTGGCGCTGGGAAGGCGGGCGCTATGTTGCGGTGCATGGCCATTGGGAGCCGGTACGCGAAGGTTATCGCTATGTGCATCCGCACTGGGTGCAGCGCAATGACGGGTATCACTGGCAGGTAGGGGGTTGGGTTCGCTGAGCCTCGTATCAGGAAAGCCTGCCCGTTGCCGCAACGCCGCGACTCAGGTCAGTCGTTTCATAGCCGCCGCTTTGGCGGCATTGAGATCAAAGGTGGCGGTGTATTCGCAGCCGGCCGCGTGAGCACAGCGCTCTATCAGGCAATCGGCGAAATCGGCGCCGTTGGCCGCGAATCGCCGCAGCGCCTGCCAGATGACTTCGGCATGTTCGACGGTCAATTCTCGCGTGCGCAAGAGCGTTTCCAGCACGGTGACTACATCGCTCTTGGTCGATTGGTAGCAGCTTTGTAAAACCCAGACCAGTTCCACCACGGACACCAGGCTGACAAAGCCTGGCGAAAGGGTGGTGAGGGATTCGATCAGGGCGGATGCCTTGGGGGATTGAACCGGATCATCCTGGGTGACATAGCGCACCAATACGTTGGTATCCAGCCCGATCATCCAGCCTTCGCTCCTCGCGCAGCGATGGCGCGGTTCATATCGTCAATGGACACTGCCTCGGCAGGCTTGCGGATCAAACCCTTGAGGTCTTGAACGGTCTTGCTCGCTGCGATGATGGAAAATTTGCCATCGTCCATTTCGACAAATTCAACGCGGTCGCCTGTTTCCAGGCCCAACGCGGTTCTGACTTGGACGGGGATGGTGATTTGCCCTTTTGAGGTGAGTGTGGCGGTCGCCATAGTAAGTATCTCCAGCATGATGCTCCTTACCTTAGGGTAAGGAATGATGGAGGACAAGATCCGTTGGTCCATGGGGTGCTCGCAGGTGTGGGTGAGTCGGCATCTTCAAACCGTAGACCCCACACTGCTGATCCGCACCCTTGTCCAGGCGCCAAAGCGATACAAACTATGACCGACCGCCAGCCTCTGCTGGCGGCGGCGCGGCTGCAGCGCTAGCTCACTGCACCACGCGGTAGCACGGCACATACGCCGCGCCGCCCGGTAACTTCATGCGATGCTGGGCGACGAACGCCTGTAGCAGTTCATCCAGCGGTTTCATGATGGTCGGGTCGCCGTGGATCTCGTACGGGCCGTTCTGTTCGATCAGGCGGATACCCTTGTCCTTGACGTTCCCCGCCACGATGCCCGAAAAGGCGCGACGCAGGTTCGCCGCCAGCTCGTGGGGTGCCAGGGCATGGCTCAGTTGCAGGCTGGCCATGTTCTCGTGCGTCGGGTCGAACGGACGCTGGAAGCCTTCATCGATCTTCAGCAGCCAGTTGAAGTGAAACGCGTCGTTGCGCTCGCGGCGGAACTGTTTCACCGCCTTGAGGCCGACAGTCATCTGGCGCGCCACTTCGGCCGGGTCGTCGATGATGATCTGGTAGTGCGCCTGCGCCGCTTCGCCAAGGGTGGCACCGACGAACGCATGCAGTTGCTGCAGGTACGGCGCGGCCTGTTTCGGCCCGGTGAGGATGACCGGGAACGGCACATCGCGGTTGTCCGGGTGCATCAGGATGCCCAGCAGGTACAGAAATTCCTCGGCGGTACCGGCGCCGCCCGGGAAGATGATGATGCCATGGCCGACCCGCACGAAGGCTTCCAGGCGCTTCTCGATGTCCGGCAGGATCACCAGCTCATTGACGATCGGGTTGGGTGCTTCGGCGGCGATGATGCCCGGCTCGGTCAAGCCCAGGTAGCGCCCGCCAGTGATGCGTTGCTTGGCGTGGGAAATGGTCGCGCCCTTCATCGGACCTTTCATCACACCGGGACCGCAACCGGTGCAGACGTCGAGGCTGCGCAGGCCCAGTTCGTGGCCGACCTTCTTGGTGTATTTGTATTCTTCGGTATTGATCGAATGCCCGCCCCAGCACACCACGATCTTCGGTTCGACGCCCGGGCGCAGCGTGCGGGCGTTGCGCAGCAGGTGGAACACGTAGTCGGTGATGCCCTGGGAATTGCTCAGGTCGATGCGCTGGCTGTCCAGCTCGTTCTCGGTGTAGACGATGTCGCGCAGGGCGCTGAACAACATCTCACGGGTGCTGGCGATCATTTCGCCGTCGACGAACGCGTCGGCGGGAGCGTTCAACAGTTCCAGGCGCACGCCTCGGTCCTGCTGGTGGATGCGTACTTCAAAGTCTTTGTAGGCGTCGAGGATGGTCTTGGCGTTATCGATGTGCGCGCCGGTGTTGAGGATTGCCAGGGCGCACTGGCGGAACAGGGTGTAGATGCTGCCGGTGCCGGCTTCGCTCAGTTGCTGGACTTCACGTTGGGACAGGGTTTCGAGGCTGCCCTTGGGGCTGACGGAGGCGTTGATGACTTGACGTTGGGGCATTCTGATTCCTTGAAAGCGCAGCCACCGCGCCCTGTGAGGCGCGATGGCTTGAGATGGTGGGCGCGGATTGAAGCGCACGAGCCGAATATTTACCTCAGGTGCAAGGCCGAGCGCAAATACCGTCCAACACCATCATGCCGCAGAACTTACTGAATCAGCTTCCAGTTTTTGTAGAAAACCCGACGCAGGGTAAAGACCATTCCGGCAAACCCCGCGATCACGGCATTCAGCACCCGCGGTAACCGGGTAGGCCGCACGATATCGATAAACAGGCAGTAGCGTTTGGCGTCGTTCTTGTTGAAGGACGCATGCATCAGCGTGTCATCAAAGATAAACAGTGGGTCGTCGTGCCAATAGTGTTTGTGCTTGCCCACCTGGATATACACGCCCTCGTGATGGGGCGCCGGCGCCATGTTGTAGAGCACACGGAACATCATGCGCAGGGGGCCGAAGTGAAACGAGGTGGAGCGGTTTTCGTTGAACACCGACACGCCGATGGTCTTCACGAACGGCAGTTTTTTGCGCAGCTCAGGAATATCCAGCGTGGTTTCAATCGGGCGCCCGTACCACTGGAAAAACAACATGCCGCGCTTCTTCTCGGCCATGCGCGTATCCAGGTAACCGATGATTTCATCTTTATGGGCCATCGCATCGTCGAGCACCTGTTGCAGGTCTTCACGCCAGGCGGGCGGCAGGTCGCTCATCTTATAAACATGGCGATTGCGCGAACTCAGCAGGTCGAACAGCGTGTTGAACGGTGCCAGCAACCAGGTGTTGCGGCCACTGCCGATAAAGTATTTCTTGAACGTGGGTGTGTCATACAGGCCGTTACGCAGGAAGTCATAAATACCGCAGATCAGCACCAGGCAGAGGAATACCAGCGTGGTTTCAGGGAACACATCAATGATCAGCAGGACGCCGAGTACCCAGGCGATCGATACCGCTTTTTTACGCAAGGCCAGCGTGTTCATGCAACTTCGCTCCAGCAGGACGCCATTCGACAGGTCCGTATCCGTGGCCGCGAGTGGTGGGGTTTTGAAACATGTTGAAATAATTGCGTCATGATAAGCCGTTCTGCGTTGCAATGGCGTTTTTAAATAGGGCGAAATTGTGAAGGCTTTTCACAGTTTTCAAGCCTTGCCAGCCGTGCGTGGATTGGATTTTGTAAACAGAAGATTTGCGACTATCGTGACGCTTCGGTTTTTCGGACGTCATAGACCGGTACGATTGAAGTTGAACGGCCACCACTGGCCTTCGGCACCTTGGAAGAGGCAGAGATTTTATGATCATCAAACCGCGGGTTCGTGGCTTTATCTGTGTGACCGCTCACCCTGTTGGCTGTGAAGCGAACGTCAAGGAACAGATTGACTACGTGACTCAACACGGAATCATCGCAGGCGGCCCTAAAAAGGTGCTGGTCCTCGGCGCTTCCACCGGCTACGGCCTGGCCGCGCGCATCAGTGCTGCGTTTGGCTGCGGCGCCGACACCCTGGGCGTGTTTTTTGAGAAAGAAGGCGAAGAAGGCAAGCTCAGCTCCGCCGGCTGGTACAACAGCGCCGCGTTCGAGAAGTTCGCTGTTGAAAAAGGCCTGTACGCCAAGAGCATCAACGGCGACGCGTTCTCTGATGAGATCAAGCGCCTGACCATCGAGACCATCAAGAAAGACCTGGGCAAGATCGACCTGGTGGTCTACAGCCTGGCCGCGCCACGCCGTACCGATCCGCAAGGCGTGGTGCACACTTCCACCCTCAAGCCGATCGGCAAGGCCGTAACCCTGCGCGGTATCAACACCGACAAGGGCGTTGTGGTCGACACCACCCTTGAGCCCGCGACCCAGGAAGAAATCGACGGCACCGTGAAAGTCATGGGCGGTGAAGACTGGCAACTGTGGATCGACGCCCTGCGTGACGCCGACGTTTTGGCCGAAGGCGCCAAGACCACCGCATTCACCTACCTCGGTGAGAAGCTGACCCAGGACATCTACTGGAACGGCTCCATCGGCGAAGCCAAAAAAGACCTGGACAAGAAAGTCCTGACCCTGCGCGACAACCTCGCCGCGCTCAAGGGCGACGCCCGCGTGTCGGTGCTCAAGGCCGTGGTCACCCAGGCCAGCTCGGCGATCCCGATCATGCCGTTGTACCTGTCGCTGCTGTTTCGCGTGATGAAAGAGCAGGGCACCCATGAAGGCTGCATCGAGCAAGTCTACGGGCTGTTCAAGGACAGCCTGTATGGCAGCGAGCCGAAACTCGACGCCGATGGTCGTCTGCGTGCCGATTTGGCCGAACTGGAACCGAAAGTCCAGGACGCCGTGGCAGCCCTGTGGAACCAGGTCACCGACGAGAACGTCAACGAGATCAGCGATTTTGCCGGCTACAAGGCGGAGTTCCTGCGCTTGTTCGGTTTTGAAATCGACGGTGTGGACTATGAGGCGGATGTGAATCCGACCGTCAAGATCAATGGCCTGATTCAGGCCTGAACACCGATGTAAAAAATGTGGGAGGGGCACCGCCCCTCCCACATTTGCTTTGTGTGCGTTTTCAGAAGTTTCTTACGCTTCAGCGCGCCCACTTCTCCATGACGAAATCAACAAAGGCCCGCAGCTTCGGCAGCCGGTAACGGTCCTGGCCATACAGCAAGTGCATGGGGCGGCTTGGCAGTTGATAGTGGGTCAGCAAGGCCACCAGCTTGCCGCTCTGCAGGTCCGGCTGCACCAGCGCATCGGGCAGCATGACGATGCCCATGCCTTGCACCGCCACCTGGCGCAGGGCCTGTGAGCTGTTGATGGTCAGCGAGCCGGACACCGGGATTTCCACTTCGCCTGCTGCGTCGGTCATGCGCCACAGTTTGTCGGCATCGCGCCAATCATCGGTGGAAGGGTAGGCGAACGCCAGGCAATCGTGCTGTTGCAGGTCTTCGGGCGTTTGCGGCGTGCCGTGCCGGGCCAGGTACTCCGGCGAGGCGCACAGGGTGATGGTGTAGTCCTGCATCGGTCGGGCAATCAAGCTTGACGGCTCCAACTCACCCAGGCGGATCGCCGCGTCAAAGCCGCTATCGACCAGGTCCATGCGTTCGTTGCCGAGGACCACATACAACTTGATCTGCGGATAGCGTCGGGAAAACTCACTCAACGCCGGCGCCAGGCGTTCGGTGCCAAATGCCGGTGGGGCGGTGATCCGCAGCGTGCCCTTGGGCACGTCGCTGTGGGCCTGCTCGGCCAATTGCTCGGAGTCCGCCACCAGGCCCAGCACCTCCAGGCAGCGCTGATAATACTGGCCGCCAAATTCCGTCAGGCTTTGTTTGCGCGTGGTGCGCTTGAGCAGGCTGACGCCCAGGCGCTGCTCCAGGGCGCGCAGGTGGTTGCCGACCATGGTGGTCGACATGCCGCAGGCATAGGCAGCCGCGGTCATGCTGCCGGTCTCTACTACTTTTACGTACACCGACATTGCCTGGAACAAATCCATTATCAAGCCCTGGTTTAAAGTCATTGCAGTAAAGCGCAGTTTATCCAGCTGGGGTGGCTAACGATACTTCGATCATCCCTTAACGATGCACTGGAGCCCGCCGTCATGACCGCCGCCTGCCTGATGACCACCTACCAACCCTTGGCCTTGAGCTTCACCCGTGGCCTGGGTACGCGCCTGTGGGATCAGCAGGGCCGCGAATACCTGGACGCGGTGGCGGGGGTGGCGGTGACTAATGTCGGGCATTCCCACCCGAAACTGGTGACGGCCATCAGCGAACAGGCTGGGCTTTTGCTGCACACGTCCAACCTCTACAGCATCGACTGGCAGCAACGGCTGGCCCAGCGTCTTGCGCAACTGTCTGGCCTGGACCGCGCCTTTTTCAACAACTCCGGCGCCGAAGCCAACGAGACAGCGCTGAAACTGGCGCGGCTGCACGGCTGGAAAAAAGGCATCGAAGAACCGTTGGTGGTGGTGATGGAAAACGCCTTTCATGGGCGCACTCTCGGCACCATGGCGGCCAGCGATGGGCCGTCGGTGCGCCTGGGTTTTCAGCGGTTGCCGGGGGATTTTCTCAAGGTCAGGTTTGGCGATCTGGCGGCGATTGAAGCCATCACCCAGTCGTATGGCGCGCGCATCGCTGCGGTGTTGCTGGAGCCGATCCAGGGCGAAAGCGGCGTATTACCTGCCCCAGCGGGTTACCTGCAAGCCCTGCGCGATCACTGCACGCGCCACGGCTGGTTGATGATGCTCGATGAAATCCAGACCGGCATCGGCCGCACCGGCGCCTGGTTCGCCTTCCAGCACGAAGGCATCGTGCCGGACGTGATGACCTTGGCCAAAGGCCTCGGCAACGGCGTGCCCATCGGCGCCTGTCTGGCCCGGGCCGCAGTCGCCCGGTTGTTCACCCCGGGCAGTCACGGCAGTACCTTCGGCGGCAATCCGCTGGCCTGTCGGGTGGGCTGCACCGTGCTGGAGATCATCGAAGAGCAAGGCCTGCTGCACAACGCCGCGCTACAAGGCGAGCGCCTGCTGGCGCGCTTGCGGATGGAGTTGGATGAGCACCCACAGGTGCTGGCGATTCGGGGGCAGGGCTTGATGATCGGCATCGAACTGGCGACCCCTTATCGCGATCTGGCCCAGCGTGCGGCCCAAGAGCATGGGCTGTTGATCAACGTGACGCGGGGCAAGGTCATTCGCCTGCTGCCGCCCTTGACCCTGGAGGCCAAGGAGGTGGAGATGATCGTGCGGGCCATCACTCGCCTGCTGAACTGACAGGAAAGTCCATGGGCCCATTCAACCATTCCTGGTTCATCGTCTCGGTGTCCCCCAGATACTCCAGCAACCACGCCATGGCCGGAGACAGCTTGTCCTGGGCCCAGGCCACGCAGGAGGGGCTGGCAGGGAAGGGCCGGGTCAATTGCAGCGCCACCAGCTCGCCGCGGTCGATCCACGGCAGTACCTGATGCGCCGGTGCCATGCCGACACACAGGCCATCGCGCAGGCAGTCAAGGGCTGACGCCCAGTTCGGCACCACCAGGCGACGCTGGTTATCCAGGGTCCAGGTGTCGCGCTTGGGCAGGTTGCGCGAGGTGTCGGTCATGCACAGCGAAGCAAACGGACGCAACTGGTCGTCATTGAGCAGACCTTCGACCGTTGCCAATGGATGCTTCGCACTGACCACACACAGCCAGTTCAGCAGCCCCATGTCCCTAAAGGTGAAGCGGCTGGCGACCGGCACTGCGCTGGTGGCGCCGATCACGATATCGGTGCGCTCGTCGGCCAGGGCGTCCCAAACGCCGTTGTACACCTCGTATTCGAGCAGCAATTCCACTTCGGGAAACTGTCGATAGAAGTCCAGCACCAACTGTCGGCAGCGCTGGGGTTTGACGATGGAGTCCACCGCCACCTTCAACTGGCCGCTCCAGCCGTTGGCCACCTGCTGGCACAAGCGCCGCGTGCCGAGCATTTTTTTCATCACGCCACGGGCTTCATCGATAAACAGGCGACCGGCGGGGGTCAGTTCGACGTCGCGATGGCGCCGCACAAACAACGGCACCGCCAGCCATTCTTCAATCTGGCGTACGGTATAGCTGATGGCCGACGGCACGCGGTGCAATTCCTGGGCGGCGGCGCTGAAACTGCCATGGCGCGCCACCGCATCGACTACATCCAGGGAATATTCAGACCACATAGGGGCTGCCTTCAAAATTTTTGAACAAGTTGTCCAATTATTATCGCTTCACACAAAATATGTCAGCTTCATAATGAGCGCCAGTCAGCAAATAGTTTGATGGCAGAGTTCACAAAGGCTTCAATGAAAAATTCTTTTGGTTTCACTGGGTACCTGGCGGGGCTGAGCATGCTCGGTTATCTGGCCATGGACATGTACTTGCCGGCGTTCGGCGCCATGGGCGAGCAGTTGCAGATTGGTGCTGGCGCGGTGGGCGCCAGCTTGAGCATCTTCCTCGCCGGCTTTGCGCTGGGGCAGTTGTTGTGGGGGCCGTTGTCCGACCGACTGGGGCGCAAACCGATTCTGCTCGCGGGTCTGAGTCTGTTCGTGCTGGGCTGCGCCGGAATGTTCTGGGTCGAGACGGCGCCGCAGTTGCTGGCCTTGCGCTTTATGCAGGCGATTGGTGTGTGCTCCGCTGCCGTGAGCTGGCAAGCACTGGTGATCGATCGTTACCCGGCCGACAAGGCGCACCGGGTGTTCGCCAGCATCATGCCACTGATGTCGCTGTCACCGGCCCTGGCACCGCTGTTGGGGGCGATGGTGTTGAATCACTTGGGCTGGCAGGCGATTTTCGGGGTGTTGCTGGGTGTGTCGCTGCTGTTGCTGTTGCCGACTTTACTCCTGCGCCGTGTGCCGAAAAACGTGACGCAAACGCCGTCGCGCCTCGGTTATGCGCAGTTGCTCAAGTCTCGGGTGTTCACCGGCAACGTGATGATCTTCGCTGCCTGCTCCGCCAGTTTCTTCGCCTGGCTGACTGCTTCGCCGTTCATCCTTGGCGACATGGGCTACAGCCCGAATGACATTGGCTTGAGCTATGTACCGCCGACCCTGGCGTTTCTGGTGGGGGGCTACAGCTGTCGCAGTGCCTTGCAGCGTTTCCAGGGCAAGACATTGCTGCCTTGGTTGCTGGTGGCTTATTGCATCAGCATGGTGGTGCTGTATCTGGTCGCCACCTTGAGCGTGCCGACTCTCACCACCTTACTGATTCCGTTCTGCCTGATGGCGCTGGTCAACGGCGCCAGTTACCCGATCGTGGTAGCGAATGCGCTGATGCCCTTTTCGGAAAATTCCGGCAAGGCCGCAGCACTGCAAAACACCCTGCAGTTGGGGCTGTGCTTTCTCAGCAGCCTGCTGGTGTCATCGATGATCGAGCAGCCGCTGTTGATTACGGTGATTGTAATGCTGGCGACTGCGCCACTTGCGGTGTTGGGGTACTGGTTGGCGCGGCCGAAAAACCGTCCTTGCGAACCGGCCAACGCCTGAGCTGACAATGCGCTCAAAAATGTGGGAGGGGGCTTGCTCCCCGTTTTGGCTCATCACGGCCAGGTTGTTTTTGTAACGCCGATGGAGGGTATCTTGTTCGACATATTGTATACAACTCTATGGACATACAGTCCTAAGATTGCATACAGTGGCCGCACAACAAAAACAGAGACCCCCTCACCATGACTATTCCGAAGGCGTCACAGCGGCCAGAAGATGAGAATCTCGGCGTCGCCGCCAACATGGCTTACGGCCTGCAGCATGTGCTCACCATGTACGGCGGCATCGTCGCCGTCCCCTTGATCGTCGGTCAGGCGGCCGGGCTGTCTCCGGCGGATATCGGCCTGTTGATCGCGGCGTCGCTGTTTGCCGGTGGCCTGGCAACTCTGTTGCAAACCCTTGGCCTGCCGTTCTTTGGCTGCCAGTTGCCGCTGGTACAGGGTGTGTCGTTTGCCGGTGTGGCTACCATGGTGGCGATTGTCGGCAGCGACGGTGCAGGCGGGGTGCCAGCGATTCTCGGGGCGGTGATGGCAGCGTCGTTTATCGGGTTGCTGATCACGCCGGTGTTCTCGAGGATCACCCAGTTTTTCCCACCGTTGGTGACCGGTATTGTGATCACGACCATTGGCCTGACCCTGATGCCGGTTGCCGCGCGCTGGGCCATGGGCGGCAACAGCCGCGCGGCGGATTTTGGCAGCATGGCCAATATTGGCCTGGCCGCATTGACCCTGTTGCTGGTGTTGCTGCTGAGCAAGATCGGCAGCGCGACGATTTCGCGCTTGTCGATCCTGCTGGCGATGGTGATCGGCACGTTGATTGCGGTGTTCCTCGGCATGGCGGACTTCTCGGGCGTGGCCCAAGGGCCGATGTTCGGTTTCCCCACGCCTTTTCATTTCGGCATGCCGACCTTTCACATCGCTGCGATCATTTCCATGTGCATCGTGGTGATGGTGACCCTGGTGGAAACCTCCGCCGACATCCTGGCCGTGGGCGAAATCATCGATACCAAGGTCGACTCCAAACGCCTGGGCAATGGCTTGCGCGCCGATATGCTGTCGAGCATGTTCGCGCCGATCTTTGGCTCGTTCACCCAGAGCGCGTTCGCCCAGAACGTCGGCCTGGTGGCGGTGACCGGGGTGAAGAGTCGCTTCGTGGTCGCCACCGGTGGGCTGTTCCTGGTGATCCTCGGCCTGCTGCCGTTCATGGGCCGGGTGATTGCGGCGGTGCCGACCTCGGTGCTGGGTGGTGCCGGGATCGTGCTGTTCGGCACGGTGGCGGCCAGTGGTATTCGTACCTTGTCCAAGGTCGATTACCGCAACAACATGAACCTGATCATCGTCGCCACTTCCATCGGTTTTGGCATGATCCCCATCGCCGCGCCGAGTTTCTACGATCACTTCCCCAATTGGTTCGCGACGATTTTCCACTCGGGCATCAGCTCGTCGGCGATCATGGCGATCCTGCTGAACCTGGCGTTCAACCATTTCACGGCGGGCAACTCGGACCAGCAGTCGGTATTTGTCGCGGGGACCGAACGCAGCCTGTGCTTCCACGAAGTGGCGGCGCTGCGTGATGGCGATTACTTCAGGGGCGGCAAGTTGTTCGATGCCGAGGGGAAGGAAATTCCTTTAGTCGCAGATGTGCCGACGAGGACAGCAAAGGCTGAAACCAGCGAGGTCTAAATGTGGGAGGGGGGCAATCCCCCCCCACATTGCACTCAACCGGCCTTGAGTTCCGGGTGCATCACCGAACACGCCTCATCCAGAAACTTCACCACAGTGCCCATGCATGCCTGGCGCTCTTCCACATGGGGCATGTGGCTGGAGTCTTCAAACAGCGCCCAGCGCACATCGGCGATCTCATCCAGGAACGGCTTGACCACCAGCGGCGTGGCCTCGTCATGCCGGCCGGAGATGACCAGGGTCGGTACCTTGATTGCCGACAGGCGGCCGATGGACGTCCAATCCTTCAAACTGCCGATGACATGAAACTCAGTCGGACCGCTCATGGCGTGGTACACCGTGGGGTCCGAATCGACCTGAGCGAAGGTGCGCGCCACTTCCTCCGGCCACGGGTTGACGCGGCATACATGCTGGTCATAGAACACCCGCGAGGCGGCGAGGTATTCCGGGGCCTGGTAGGTGCCGGCGGCTTCATGCTTGAGCAGGGTTTCATGCACACCTTCAGGCAACAATTTGCGCAGGCGGTTGGCTTCGCTGACCCAGGTGCGCATGCAGGTCGGTGAGTTGGCCGGGATAAACGCGCGCAGCCCCTTGGGTTGCAAAATGGCGTGTTCACTGCCGAGCATGCCGCCCCAGGACTGGCCGAGGATCGCGTAGTTATCGCTGATCCGCAGATGGTCCAGCAGGTTGTTCAGCTCGGCCAGGAACAGCTCGACGGTCCAGAACGATGGGGCTTTATCAGGCAAGTGCGTCGAGCGCCCATTTCCCAACTGGTCGTAGTGAATGACCGCGTGCCCACTGGCCGCGACATCCTTGAAGGCGTCGACATAGTCGTGTGTGCAGCCGGGGCCGCCGTGGATGATCACCAGCGGTGTACGGCCGCTGGCCAGGTCGCCGGTGACGCGGTACCAGGTCTGGTAGTCGCCAAATGCCGCATACCCTTCGCGGATTTTTTCGATGAAGTCCATTTCGTACCCTGCTCTGAAAAAAAGGATCAGAGCCACGATAATCTGCACGGGGCATTTAAGTAACTAGCAAAACAGCTAGGTTTTGCCGGCGAATCAGTCTTCGAGCAAGCGGTAGTGTGTGGCGCGAACCACCGCCTGTACGCGGTTCTTGGCCCCCAGTTTGTGCATCGCCGAGGCCAGGTGCAGGCTGACCACCGCCAGTGAGCGGCTCAACTGCGTGGCAATTTGCGCAGCGGTGAGGCCTTCGGCGGCCCATTTGAGGCATTCGCGCTCGCGCTTGGTCAGGTGGATGTATGGATAGGTGCGCAATTCTTTGCTGAACAACGGATAGGCCGCTTCCTGCAAGGCGTGGGAAATCACGCTGAACTCCGACAGCGTCTGTTGCGCATCCTGCAACACGCTGCTGGCCTTGCCGGTGCGCAGGCCGGTCAGCGATGCAAAACCGCCACGGGGCAGGTGGATCGGCACGCTGACACCGCAGGTCAGTTGCTGGTCGTGCAGGTAGGAAGATACGGGGGCGTGGCACGGATCGATGATTTTCTGCAGCGGCGTATCCGTCTTGGCCTCATAAGACCACACGAACGGCGACACCGTGCTCAAGGCCAGATGCTGCACCGGATCGATCTGGTAGAACCCTTTGCCGCACCATAATGCATGCCAGTCGGGCGGGGTATTGCGCAGTTCCAGCACCGACGGGGTGATCAATGCACCGTCCTGGTCAGTCGGCACCGGGGTGTAGTCGTACACCAAGGCATCGAAGCCCAGCTGTTGGGCGAGCAGGAAAGTGTTGTCCATCTGCTCGTCCAGGCTCCTGCCCGGCATCAGACGAGTATTGAAGGCAGTTAGCTTGGCCAGCATCCGTTCTGCTCCCGAAGTCATTTGAATCTCCACGTGCTGCAAGTAGAATGCCACGCCCCGGCGAAGGACTGCCAGGCCAAACCTATAAGAACTGCTAGGTTATGGACGCGCGGCATCATCGGTAGTGTTGACCTGTAAACGGCCGCTACCCCGCCAGGCCGATACAACACAAGGAATGTATGCATGTGGTGTGAAATTGCCCCCGACCAGCGGTACAACGTACAGGTCGACGGCCACAACCTCGTGGTCTACAGCTTTGGCGAAGGCGATGAGGTGTTGCTGTGCCTCAACGGCGGCCCGGGCCTGCCGTGTGACTACCTGCGCGACGCCCATGGCTGGCTCAAAGAACATAACCTGCGAGTGGTTGCATTCGACCAGCTTGGTACAGGGGCATCAGCCAGACCGACCGATGTTTCGCTGTGGGAAATCCGCCGTTATGTCGAAGAAGTCGAAACCGTGCGCCAGGCACTGGGTCTGGGCCGTGTGCATCTGCTCGGGCATTCCTGGGGCGGCTGGCTGGGTATCGAGTACGCCGTCCATTACCCCGACGTCCTGAAAAGCCTGATCCTGGAAAATACCGTCGGCGACATTCCGCACCTGTCCCAGGAGCTTGAACGCCTGCGTGGCGCATTGGGCAGCGAAACCGTGGCGATGATGCAACGCCATGAGGCCATGGGTACCCTTGACCATCCGCAGTACCAGGCGGCGATCACCTTGCTCAACTATCGCCATGTGTGTCGCCTCGACGAGTGGCCCGAGCCGGTCAAGCGTTCCCTCGGCGACTGGAACATGGGCCCCTATGAAACCATGCAGGGGCCCAACGAATTTCTTTACGTCGGCAACCTCAAGGACTGGAACCGCCTCAAGGAAATGGCGGATTTCAGCATGCCGATCCTGATCACCACCGGCCAGCATGACGAACTCACCCCTGCCTGCGCGATGCGCATGAAGATGGCCGCCCGCCACGCCGAACTGCACGTATTTCCCAACAGCAGCCATATGCCGTTCTATGAAGAACCCCAGGCGTATTTTCCGGTGCTGCTGGACTTTCTCGCTCGTCATCGAGGCTGACGGATGAACCTGGCGCGTTATCGTTTTGTACTGTCCCGGCCGCTGCAATTGCTGCCGGTGCTGTTCGGCATCAGCCTGATCACCTTTGTGCTGGTGCGTTCGATCCCGGGCGACCCGGCACGGGCGTTGCTCGGCTCGCGCAGCACGCCGGACGCCTTGCTGAAAATCCGCGCCCAATATGGTCTCGATCAGCCTTTGTGGCTGCAATACTTCTACTTCCTGAAGAACCTGCTCCAGGGTGATCTCGGCAATTCCCTGCTGTACAAGGTCGATGCGCTGAAGCTGATTGTGACTCGCATCGAACCGACCCTGGTGCTGGTGCTCGGCAGCGTCGTGCTGGCCCTGCTGATCGCGGTGCCACTGGCGACGCTGGCGGCGCGCAATAAAGGCGGCTGGACGGATAACCTGATTCGCGTGTTCACCACCGTCGGGCTGGGCATGCCGGCGTTCTGGCTGGGCTTGATGCTGATTTTGTTGTTCAGCGTGCAATGGGGCCTGTTCCCGGTGTCCGGCTACGGGCGGAGCGGGTTGGACAAGGCGCACCATATGGTATTGCCGTGCCTGACCATCGCCCTGGCGCTGTCGGCGGTGCTGGTGCGCAACCTGCGCGCCAGTATGTTGATGCAATTGCAGGCCGATCACGTCACCGCTGCGCGGGCGCGCGGCCTGTCTGAGGCGGCGGTGTTTCGCCGGCATGTGTTGCCCAACGCCCTGGTGCCGACGGTCAACTTGC
Organism: Pseudomonas sp. FP597; assembly: GCF_030687435.1. NCBI lineage: Bacteria > Pseudomonadati > Pseudomonadota > Gammaproteobacteria > Pseudomonadales > Pseudomonadaceae > Pseudomonas > Pseudomonas sp. FP597. Next base: position 1,844,574 of record NZ_CP117432.1, read on the forward strand.
TGGCGGTGAATATCGGCTGGCTGATCAGCGGCACGGTAGTGATCGAGAGCCTGTTCGCCATTCCCGGCATCGGCCAATTGCTGGTGCGCGGCATCTTTACCCGCGATTACATGGTGGTGCAGGGCGTGGCCATGGTGCTGGCCTGCGCGACGGTGGCGGTCAACTTCATCGCGGACGTGGTGACCGTAGCCCTCGACCCACGGGTGAAGATGCAATGACCAGCCGCCCAGTGATTGCCCCGTGGCGCTTGCGCCTGCGTTTTGGTTTTCGCAATGGCCGGCTCACGGCGGCGTGGGGGCTGTTGATCCTGCTGGGGTGGTTGGGCCTTGCGCTGTTTGCGCCGTGGATAGCGCCTTATGACCCGATTGCGCAAAACACCGATATCAGTCTGCTGGGCCCCAGCCTGGCCCATCCATTCGGCACCGATAACTACGGCCGCGACATTCTTTCGCGGGTGATCTGGGGCGCGCGCATCGATTTGCAACTGGCGGTGCTCGGGGTGATCTTCCCGTTCATGATCGGGACGTTCGTGGGCGCGGTGTCCGGCTACATCGGCGGGCGTTTCGACAGTGTCTGCATGCGTGTGATCGATGTGGTGCTGGCGTTCCCATTCCTGGTGCTGATGCTGGCGATCATGGCCATCCTCGGTCCGGGGTTGCAGAGCTTCTATATCGCCATGGCGCTGGTGGGTTGGGTCTCGTATGCGCGGTTGATTCGCTCGCAAATCCTGGTGCTCAAGGAGAGCGACTTCGCCCTGGCCGCCAAGAGCCTGGGCTTTGGCCATGGGCGCATTCTGTTCCGGCATTTGCTGCCGAACGCGATGTTCGGCTCGATTGTGTTTTCCATGTCCGACGCCGTGCTGGTGCTGCTCAACGGCGCGGCTGTGAGCTACCTGGGCCTGGGCGTACAACCGCCGACGGCCGAGTGGGGCACCATGGTCGCCGAAGGCCAGGCGTTCATTACCACGGCCTGGTGGCTCTGCACGTTTCCCGGCTTGGCCATCGTGACCCTGGCCATGGGCTTCAGCCTGTTGGCGGACGGCGTGGCGCACGTATTGGGGGATCGTTCATGAGCCTGCTGCACGTGCGTGACCTGAGTGTGATCGCCAACAATGCCGGGCGTGAGGTGACCCTGGTCGACCGCGTGTCGTTTGACCTGGCCGAAGGCGAAATCCTTGGCCTGGTGGGCGAGAGCGGTTCGGGCAAGACCATGGCGTGTCGTGGCCTGATGCGTCTGCTGCCGTCGCCCAACCTGCGGGTGCAAGGCGCTGCGGTGCGCCTGGCCGGCCAGGATCTTCTGCAATTGGACGATGCCGGCATGCGTGCGGTGCGCGGCGGGCAACTGGGCATGATTTTCCAGAACCCCAGCAGCCACCTCGACCCGCTGATGCGCATCGGTGAGCAGATCGCCGAGGGCATCCGCCTGCACCAGGGCGCTTCGAAAAAACACGCGCGTTTGCAGGCCATCGATGTGCTGCGCCAGGTGGGCATTCCCGATCCGAAGGCGCGCGTCGACAATTATCCCCACGAGTTTTCCGGCGGCATGCGCCAGCGCGCGATGATCGCGGTGGCGCTGGGCTGCAACCCCAAGGTGCTGATCGCCGACGAGCCGACCACGGCCCTGGACGTGACCGTGCAGGCGCAGATTTTGCGGCTGTTGCTGGACCTGCGCGATCAGCGTGGCCTGTCGATCATCATGATCACCCATGACCTGGGGGTGGTGGCGCAAACCTGCGACTCCATTGCCGTGATGTACGCCGGTCGCCTGTGTGAACACGGCAGCAAGTACGACGTGCTGGCCCATCCGCAACACCCGTACACCGCCGGCCTGATCGACTGCCAGCCGGCCCACAGCAGCGGCCATGCCTTGCTGCGCACCATTGTCGGCCAGCCGCCGTTGCTCGACGCGTTGCCCGAAGGCTGTCGGTTCAACCCGCGTTGCCCGCAAGTCGGCGCCTTGTGCACCGAGCGCTTGCCCGAAGGCACGCGGGTGGCGTGCCACTATCCGTTGGGAGATCGCCCGTGAGCCTGTTGCAGATCAAGGACCTGGAGGTGCGCTTTGCTGCGTCCGGCACTGGCCTGTTGGGCCTGAACAAGCAGTGGGTGAGGGCGGTGAACGGGGTGTCGCTGAACCTGGCCGCCGGCGAAACCCTCGGCCTGGTGGGCGAGTCGGGCAGCGGCAAGAGCACCCTGGGCCGCGCGATTCTGCACCTGAACCCCATCAGCGCCGGGCAGGTGCTGTTCGATGGCATCGACATGGCCCAGGGCAGTGCGATCGACATCACGCGCCTGCGCTCTGAAACGGCAATGATCTTTCAGGACCCCTACGCCGCGCTGAACCCGCGCCATACGATTGGCGAAACCATTGCCGAGGTCTTGCGCGTGCAGCGCAAAGTGGCCTCGGAACACATTCCCGCCCGCGTCAACGAACTGCTGGACCTGGTGGGCCTGCGTCCCGAGTTGGCCGGTCGCAAACCCGGCTCACTCAGTGGCGGCCAGTGCCAGCGTGTCGGCATTGCCCGGGCGTTGGCGGTAGAGCCGCGCCTGATCATCGCCGATGAATGCGTGGCGGCGCTGGATGTGTCGATCCAGGGCCAGATCATCAACTTGTTGCTGGAACTGCAACAGCGCATGAACCTGGCGATCCTGTTTATCGCCCATGACCTGGCCATCGTGCGGCGCCTGTGTGACCGCGTGGCCGTGATGTACCTGGGCAAGATCGTCGAGGAAGGGCCGGTGGAAGCGGTGTTTACCGCACCGCGCCACCCCTACACGGCGGCATTGATCCAGGCGATTCCGCAGATCGATCCGCATCTGCCGTTGCCTGCGCAGCCGCTGTTGGGCGAGCCTGCGAGCCCACTGAACTTACCCACAGGCTGCGCCTTTCACCCGCGTTGTCGGTATGCGCGCGCCATGTGTTCCGTGGTGTTGCCGCCGACCCATTTGCTGCACGAGCATCGGTACAGTTGCGTGCTTGAAGAACCTTTGCTTTGACCCTTCCCTGCCATTCATGAACAAGGAGTTATGACATGCAATCGCGCCACTTGAAGTTGCTCGCCGCCGCCACGCTTACCGCGTGGTCGCTGACCGCCGGCCTGGCCCAGGCTGCCGGTGTACTGACCATCGGCTGCCGTGAAGACAGCACCACGTTCGACCCGATCAAAAGTGCACAAAACCGCGACACCTGGGTGTTCGCCAACGTCTACGACACCCTGGTGCGCGTGGACAACCTGGGCACCAAGATGGAACCGGGCCTGGCTGAGAGTTGGGAGATCTCCAAGGATGGCCTGACCTACACCTTCAAACTGCGTGAGGCGAAGTTCTCCGACGGCTCGCCGATCACCGCCGATGATGCGGCGTTCAGCCTGTTGCGCATTCGCGATAACAAAGCCTCGTTGTGGGCCGATCCGTTCAACCTGATCAATACCGCCAAGGCCGCCGACGCGAAGACTTTGGTCGTGACCCTCAAGACCCCCGCGGTCGCGTTTCTCTCGCAACTGGCTTCGCCAACGGTGTCGATCCTGTCGGAAAAAGCCATGACCAAAATGGGCGAAGACGCCTATTCGGAAAACCCGGTGACCTCCGGCGCGTTTACCGTGGACGAGTGGCGCAAGGGGGATCGGGTGATCCTCAAGAAGAACCCGAACTTCTGGCAAGCCAAGAAGGTCAGCCTCGACGGCGTGGAATGGGTCTCGGTGACCGACGACAACACGCGCATGCGCATGGTGCAGAACAACGAACTCGACACGGCGATCTTCGTGCCGTTCTCGCGGGTTGAGGAACTGAAGAAAGACAAGAACGTGGTGATCCATGCCGACCCATCCACCCGTGAAGATCACCTGCTGATCAACCACGCGCACGGCCTGCTGGCCAAACCGCAAGTGCGCCAGGCGCTGGACATGGCCATCGATAAACAATCGCTGGTCAAGACCGCCACTTACGGTCAGGGCACTGTGGCCTATTCCTACATTCCAAAAGGCTCGCTGTATCACTACGCGGACAACCTGCAGCGTCCATATGACCCGGCCGAAGCCAAGAAACTGCTGGCCGCTGCCGGTGCCGATGGCTTGAAGCTGAACTACGTGGTCAACGCCGGCAACGAAGCCGACGAGCAGATCGCGGTGATCATCAAGGACCAATTGGCCAAGGTTGGTGTCACCGCCAACCTGCAGAAAGTCGACCCGACCCAAAGCTGGCAAATGCTGGTGGACGGCGAGTACGACATTTCGGTGATGTACTGGACTAACGACATTCTCGACCCGGACCAGAAGACTACCTTCGTGCTGGGCCACGACACCAACCAGAACTACATGACCCGCTACAAGAACGATAAGGTCAAGGAGCTGGTGGCGGCGGCGCGCATCGAAGCCGACCCGGTCAAGCGTGAGCAGATGTATGTGGAGCTGCAGAAACTGGCCAAGCAGGACGTGAACTGGATCGATCTGTACTACAGCCCGTACATCAACATCTCACGCAAGAATGTGAGCAATTTCCTGCAAAATCCGCTCGGCCGTTTCACCCTTGAGGACGTGGTGAAAAACTAAGTTCCAGAGAACACTGCAATACAAATGTGGGAGGGGCGGTGCGACGATTCGACTTGCTCCCACATTTTGTTTCGGTTGTGTCAGGGTTTACTGCGCATCAAACGCCTGCCCATTCACGCCGGCACTGCCCGGCCCCATCAGGTACAGGTACACCGGCATGATTTCTTCCGGTGCCGGTCTTTCCATCGGATTCTCCCCCGGATACGCCTGGGCCCGCATGCTGGTGCGGGTGCCGCCTGGGTTGATGCTGTTGGCGCGTACTGCCGCCACATCTTCAAGCTCGTCGGCCAGGGTTTGCATCAAGCCTTCAGTGGCGAACTTCGATACGCCGTAAGCCCCCCAATACGCCCGCCCCTTGCGCCCGACGCTGCTGGAAGTGAACACCACCGACGCATCCTGTGACAGCTTGAGCAGCGGCAGCAGGGTGCTGGTGAGCATGAACATCGCGTTGACGTTGATGTGCATCACCCGCATGAAGTTCTCGCCGGACAGCTGCTCGATGGGCGTGCGTGGGCCGATGATCGAGGCATTGTGCAGCAGGCCGTCAAGGTGGCCGAACGCCTTTTCGATCATCGCCGCCAACTCATCGTATTGATGGGGCAGGGCGGTCTCCAGGTTGAACGGAATCACCACTGGTTGCGGGTGGCCGGCTGCTTCGATCTCGTCATACACCTGGGCCAGGTTGGCTTCGGTCTTGCCCAGCAACAGCACGGTGGCGCCATGGGCGGCATAGGTTTTCGCCGCCGCCGCGCCGATCCCGCGACCGGCGCCGGTCACCAGGATGACTCGGCCTTTGAGCAGATCTGGGGGGGCGGAGTAATCAAACATAAATAACCTCGAATTTGAAAACACTGAAGATCCAATGTGGGAGGGGGCTTCATCGGTCAGTTGGATCGGTGAGCCATCAGCAACCGCACAACGCGTTATCCAGCACCTTGCGCAATTCCAGCGGGTGATCCACCACCACATCCGCGCCCCAGTGGCGCGGGTTGTCGTCCGGGTGGATATACCCATAGGTGACCGCCGCTGTGCGGGTGCCGGCATCGCGGCCGGACTCGATATCGCGCAGGTCATCGCCCACGAACAGCACGCTGGCCGGGTCGAGGTCGAGCATTTTGCACGCGAGGATCATCGGCTCCGGGTCCGGCTTGCTGTTTTTAACGTGGTCCGGGCAGATCAGCACGGCCGAACGCTCGGCCAGGCCCAGTTGCTGCATGATCGGTTCGGCGAAGCGCAGTGGCTTGTTGGTGACCACGCCCCAGATCAGGTTGGCTTTCTCGATGTCTTCCAACAACTCGGCCATGCCGTCGAACAATCGGCTGTGAACCGCGCAGCCTTTGAGATAGCGCTCCAGGAACTCCAGGCGCAGTTCTTCAAAGCCTGGCGACTCCGGGTCCATCGAGAAGGTCACGGCGACCATCGCCCGTGCGCCACCGGAAATTTCATCGCGGATGTGCTCGGGGTTGATCGGCGCCAGGCCACGGTCGGCGCGCATGGCCTGGCAGATGGCGATAAAGTCCGGCGCGGTGTCCAGCAAGGTACCGTCCATGTCGAAGAGAACCGCTCGCAACTTCACAGGCTTACTCCTCGCGCAGGGTCTGGATCATGTAGTTGACGTCGACGTCGCTGGCCAGCTTGTAGTGCTTGGTCAGCGGGTTGTAGGTCAGGCCGATGATGTCCTTGACGGTCAGGCCGGCCTGGCGGCTCCACGCGCCCAGTTCGGAGGGGCGGATGAATTTCTTGAAGTCATGGGTGCCGCGCGGCAGCAGCTTCATGATGTATTCGGCGCCGATGATCGCGAACAGGTATGCCTTGGGGTTGCGGTTGATGGTGGAGAAGAACACCTGGCCGCCCGGCTTGACCATGCGAAAGCATGCGCGGATCACCGAGGACGGGTCCGGCACGTGCTCCAGCATCTCAAGGCAGGTGACCACGTCGAACTGCTCGGGCATTTCCTCGGCCAGGGCTTCGGCGGTGATCTGGCGGTATTCCACGCTCACGCCGGACTCCAACTGGTGCAGTTGGGCCACGGCCAGCGGTGCTTCGCCCATGTCGATGCCCATTACCGTGGCGCCGCGCTGGGCCATGGCTTCGCTCAGGATGCCGCCGCCGCAACCCACATCCAACACCTTCTTGCCGGCCAGGTTGACACGTTCGTCAATCCAGTTGACCCGCAGCGGGTTGATGTCGTGCAGGGGCTTGAACTCGCTTTCACGGTCCCACCAGCGGTGAGCCAGGGCTTCAAATTTGGCGATTTCAGCGTGGTCGACGTTGCTCATGGTGAATCCTCTGAATCTGATAATCGGTTGGTCGGTGTTGAACGTGAGTTCAACGCCGACGTTATTCGCTGTGCCCGCTGATGCGTTGGCCCCAGGCGATGGCCGTGGCGGTCAACTGTTGTTCATCCATGCGGGTCAGTCGCCGGTCGTCGAGCAACTGCTTGCCGGCGACCCAAAGGTGTTTCACGCAGTCGCGTCCGGTGGCGTAGATAAGCTGTGAGACCGGATCGTAGATCGGTTGTTGCGCCAGCCCCGACAAATCAAACGCGACGATATCCGCAGCCTTGCCCACTTCCAGTGAGCCGATCTGGCTTTCCAGGCCCATGGCCCGTGCACCGTTGAGCGTGGCCATGCGCAGGGCACGGTGGGCATCCAGGGCGGTGGCCGAGCCGGCGACGGCCTTGGCCAGCATCGCGGCGGTGCGGGTTTCGCCCAGCAGGTCCAGGTCATTGTTGCTGGCGGCGCCGTCGGTGCCGATGGCCACATTGACGCCCGCCTGCCACAGACGCTCTACCGGGCAGAAGCCGCTGGCCAGTTTCAGGTTCGACTCCGGGCAATGGACGACACTGGTGTTGCTTTCTATCAGCAAAGCCAGGTCATCCTCGCTGATTTGGGTCATATGAACGGCTTGGAAGCGCGGACCCAGCAGCCCGAGGCGACCCAGGCGGGCGAGTGGGCGTTCGCCGGTCTTTTCGACGGCTTGCTGTACCTCGAAGGCGGTTTCGTGCACATGCATGTGGATCGCGGCGTCCAGCTCTTCGGCGATCACGCGGATTTTTTCCAGGTTGTCGTCGCACACGGTGTAGGGCGCGTGGGGGCCGAAGGTGATCTTGATGCGCGGATGGTGCTTGAGGTCGCCGAACAGCTCGATGCCCTGGCGAATGGCTTCATCGGCGCTGCTGGCGCCGGGAATCGGGAAGTCGAGGATCGGAATCGCGATCTGCGCGCGCATGCCGCTGTTGTGCACGCAGTCACTGGCGACCTTGGGGTAAAAGTACATGTCGCTGAAGCAGGTGATGCCACCCTTGAGCTGTTCGGCGATGGCCAGGTCTGTGCCATCACGCACGAAGGCTTCATCGACCCATTTGGCTTCGGCGGGCCAGATGTGCTTTTCCAGCCAGGTCATCAGCGGCAGGTCGTCGGCCAGGCCGCGAAACAGGCTCATTGCTGCATGGCCGTGCGCGTTGATCAGGCCAGGGCTGAGCAGCATGCCCGGCAGCTCGCGCACCTCGGTGGCCGCCAGCTTCAAGGCCGCCGCGCGTGGCCCGATAAACGCAATGCACCCATCGCGAATGCCCAGGCCATGCTCCTTGAGCACCACGCCGGCGGGTTCGATCGGTACCAGCCAGGTCGGCAGCAACAGCAAGTCGAGCGGGGCGGCAGTGGCGGTCATCGCGGGCTCTTCCTGGGCAGCTATAAAAGAAGGGCGAAGTATACCCGAGCGTCCTGGCTGGCGGATCGCTATAATCGGCGGCTTTTGTTCATGAGTGCGGAGTAAGGGATGCGCGATCGACTGTTGGCTTTGGAGAACGTGAAGGCCATCGATTGGCGCGACGGCACGCTGCACCTGCTCGATCAGCGCGCCTTGCCGTCCCGTGAAAGCTGGGTAGCGTGTGCGACAGTCGAAGCAGTGGCCGCGGCCATTCGTACGATGGTGGTGCGTGGTGCGTCGGCCATCGGCATCAGCGCGGCTTATGGTCTGGTGCTGGCGGCGCGTGTGCGCATCGCCCAGGGCGGTGACTGGCAGGCCGCATGGGAAGAAGACTACGCACTGCTGGCCAATAGCCGTCCGACCGCATCGCATCTGTTCTGGGCACTTGCGCGCATGCGTGATCGCCTGGACCGCCTCAAGAAGCACGCCGACCCGCTGGTGGCGCTGGAAGCCGAAGCTATGGCGATTCATGAAAGCGACCGCGAAGCCAATCTCGTCATGGCCCAGTTGGGCGTTGAGCGAATTCGCAAGCATCAGGGCAACGCCCAGGCGATTCTCACCCACGGCAATACCGGCGCGTTGGCCACTGGCGGTGTCGGGACAGCCCTGGGGGTGATTCGCGCCGCGTTCCTGGAGGGCCTGGTCGAGCAGGTGTATGTCAATGAGACCCGCCCCTGGTTGCAGGGTTCGCGGCTGACAGCCTGGGAGTTGGCGGGCGCCGGCATCCCGGTCATGGCGAATGCCGACTCGGCCGGTGCGCATATCCTCAAGACCAAGGGCGTGACCTGGGTCATCGTGGGCGCTGACTGCATTGCGGCCAATGGCGATGTGATCAGCAAGATCGGGACCTATCAGCTGGCGGTTTGCGCCATGCACCACGGTGTACGCTTTATGGTGGTGGCGCCGAGTTCGAGCCTGGATCTGATGATGGCCACCGGTGAAGAGGTCGCTCTGGAGCAGCGTGATGTGGGCGAGTTGCTTGAGGTGAATGGGCAACGGTTGGACGTGCAGGCGTTCAATCCGGTGTTTGATGTGACACCGGCCGATCTGATTGATGTCATCGTCACTGAAAAAGGTGTGGTAGAGCGGCCGGACGCGGCCAAACTGGCCAAGTTGATGTGCCGTAGGCGTCTGCATTAAGGGGCTGTGGTGTCTGTGAAATTGCTATCGGGGGCAAGCCCCTCCCACGTTTGAATTGCGAGCACAGTCAAAATGTGGGAGGGGCTTGCCCCCGATTGGTCCTCAAAGTCAATAAACCTTGTGGATCCGCCCTCAAAAAAAAGCATCACCCCACCTCTGAGCCCCTCTCGTCCCCCTCAAGCCTGTCATCCGTCAAATTACTAGTCTCCATGCGCATCAGGGGGATAGGTGCGTGGCGGCGATTGTGATAACATCCGGCGGTTTCCAGGGCTGCCCCGAGGGGTGGCCCATAACGTGCAGATCCGTGTCATAACTCGTTGATTTGTCGTAAGTCGTTGCCAGGCACTCTGCCGGCAGCGGCGAGCTTCGTTCGTCCTATATGGATGTGACGAGGTTTCACCCGAAAAAGGAATCAGGCTTCTCATGGGCGAACTGGCCAAAGAAATCCTCCCGGTCAATATCGAAGACGAGCTGAAACAGTCCTACCTCGACTACGCGATGAGCGTAATTGTCGGTCGGGCACTGCCTGATGCGCGCGATGGCTTGAAGCCCGTGCACCGGCGTGTGCTGTTCGCGATGAGCGAGCTGGGTAACGACTGGAACAAGCCGTACAAGAAATCTGCCCGTGTTGTTGGTGACGTGATCGGTAAGTATCACCCTCACGGCGACACTGCGGTGTACGACACCATCGTTCGGATGGCCCAGCCGTTTTCCCTGCGCTACCTGCTGGTAGACGGCCAGGGCAACTTCGGTTCGGTCGACGGCGACAACGCCGCGGCGATGCGATACACCGAAGTGCGCATGACCAAGCTGGCGCACGAGCTGCTGGCCGACCTGCATAAAGAAACCGTGGACTGGGTGCCGAACTACGACGGCACCGAAATGATCCCGGCGGTCATGCCGACCCGTATTCCCAACCTGCTGGTCAACGGCTCCAGCGGTATCGCCGTGGGCATGGCCACCAACATCCCGCCGCACAACCTCGGTGAAGTCATCGACGGTTGCCTGGCCCTCATCGACAACCCCGAGCTGACCGTCGACGAGCTGATGCAATACATCCCCGGTCCGGACTTCCCGACCGCCGCGATCATCAACGGTCGCGCCGGCATCATCGAAGCCTACCGCACCGGCCGCGGCCGTATTTACATGCGCGCCCGCTCGATCATCGAAGACATCGACAAGGTCGGTGGTCGTCAACAGATCGTCATTACCGAACTCCCATACCAGTTGAACAAGGCGCGTCTGATCGAGAAGATCGCCGAGCTGGTTAAAGAGAAGAAGCTCGAAGGCATCACCGAGCTGCGCGACGAGTCCGACAAAGACGGTATGCGTGTGGTGATCGAACTGCGTCGCGGCGAAGTACCGGAGGTGATCCTCAACAACCTCTACGCCCAGACCCAGTTGCAAAGCGTATTTGGTATCAACGTCGTTGCGCTGATCGACGGCCGTCCGCGCATCCTGAACCTCAAGGATCTGCTGGAAGCCTTCGTGCGTCACCGTCGCGAAGTGGTCACCCGTCGTACCGTGTTCGAACTGCGCAAGGCCCGCGAGCGCGGCCATATCCTGGAAGGCCAGGCGGTTGCGCTGTCGAACATCGACCCGGTGATCGCCCTGATCAAGGCCTCGCCAACCCCGTCGGAAGCCAAGGAAGCGTTGATCAGCACGCCTTGGGAATCGAGCGCCGTGGTGGCCATGGTTGAACGTGCCGGTGCCGACTCGTGCCGTCCGGAGACCCTGGACCCGCAATACGGTCTGCGCGAAGGCAAGTACTTCCTGTCGCCGGAACAGGCCCAGGCCATCCTGGAACTGCGCCTGCACCGCCTGACCGGGCTGGAACACGAGAAGCTGCTGGCCGAGTACCAGGAGATCCTCAACCAGATCGGCGAGTTGATCCGCATCCTCAACAGCGCCGTGCGCCTGATGGAAGTGATCCGCGAAGAACTGGAAGTGATCCGCGCCGAATATGGCGACGTGCGCCGTACCGAAATCCTCGATGCGCGCCTCGACCTGACCCTGGGTGACATGATCCCGGAGGAAGAGCGTGTGGTGACCATTTCCCACGGTGGCTACGCCAAGACCCAGCCATTGGCTGCGTACCAGGCCCAGCGTCGTGGCGGTAAAGGTAAATCGGCTACCGGCGTGAAGGATGAGGACTACATCGCGCACCTGCTGGTCGCCAACAGCCACACCACGCTGCTGCTGTTTTCCAGCAAGGGCAAGGTGTACTGGCTGAAAACCTACGAAATTCCCGAAGCGTCGCGTGCCGCCCGTGGTCGTCCGCTGGTCAACCTGCTGCCGCTGGACAGTGATGAATACATCACCACCATGCTGCCGGTCGAGGAATACACCGAAGGTCACTTCATCTTCATGGCCACCGCCAAAGGCACCGTGAAGAAGACGCCGTTGGAGTCCTTCAGCCGTCAGCGCAGCGTGGGCCTGATCGCCCTGGAGCTGGATGAAGGCGACGTACTGATCTCCGCCGCCATCACCGATGGCGAGCGTGAAGTCATGCTGTTCTCCGACGGCGGCAAGGTCACGCGTTTCAAAGAGTCCGACGTTCGCGCCATGGGCCGTACCGCCCGCGGTGTGCGCGGCATGCGCCTGCCGGAAGGTCAGAAGCTGATTTCGATGCTGATTCCGGAAGAAGGCAGCCAGATCCTCACTGCTTCCGAGCGTGGTTATGGAAAACGCACCGCCATCAGTGAGTTCCCGGAGTACAAACGTGGTGGTCAGGGTGTTATTGCCATGGTCAGCAACGATCGCAACGGCCGTCTGGTCGGCGCGGTCCAGGTGCTCGACGGCGAGGAAATCATGCTGATTTCCGACCAGGGCACGCTGGTACGTACCCGTGTGGCCGAAGTGTCGAGCCTGGGCCGTAACACCCAGGGCGTGACGCTGATCAAGCTGGCCAAGGACGAAAAACTGGTCGGCCTGGAGCGTGTGCAGGAACCGTCGGAAGTCGAGGGTGAAGAGCTGGAGGGCGAGGAATTTGACGGCGAGGTGGTCGCAGCAGGCGATGACAACGTCGACGAGCCAACCCTCGACGCAGCCGCAGACGAAGAAGAACCGCAGGAATAAGCGGACACGCAGGGGGCGGATGAAGATTCGCCCCCTTGTTGTTTGTCCCTTGTGAAAGTATTGAATACCCGTTTATTGCACCACCCCACCAGATCAGAGTGAGATTGGATGTGAGCAAGAGAGCCTATAACTTCTGTGCCGGTCCCGCGGCGCTTCCTGAAGCAGTCCTGCAGCGCGCGCAGGGTGAACTCCTCGACTGGCATGGAAAAGGCCTCTCCGTGATGGAAATGAGCCATCGCAGCGATGAGTTCGTGTCCATTGCCACCAAGGCCGAGCAGGATCTGCGCGACTTGCTGGACATCCCATCGAACTACAAAGTGCTGTTCCTGCAGGGCGGCGCCAGCCAGCAGTTCGCGCAAATACCGCTGAACCTGCTGCCGGAAGACGGCACCGCCGACTACATCGACACCGGTATCTGGGGTCAGAAAGCCATTGAGGAGGCCTCGCGTTACGGGCATGTCAATGTGGCCGGTACCGCCAAACCCTACGACTACTTCGCCATTCCCGGTCAGAACGAATGGAAGCTGTCGAAGGGCGCGGCCTACGTGCACTACGTTGCGAACGAAACCATCGGCGGCCTGGAATTCGACTGGGTGCCGGAAGTCGGCGACGTACCGCTGGTATGCGACATGTCTTCGGACATCCTCTCGCGCCCGATCGATGTGTCGCGCTACGGCATGATCTACGCCGGTGCGCAGAAGAACATTGGCCCGAGCGGGATCCTGGTCAACATTATCCGCGAAGACCTGCTGGGCCGCGCCCGCTCGCTGTGTCCGACCATGCTCAACTACAAGGTCGCGGCCGATAACGGCTCGATGTACAACACCCCGCCGGCGTTCGCCTGGTACCTCTCCGGCCTGGTGTTCGAGTGGCTCAAGGAGCAGGGCGGCGTGGCGGCCATGGGCAAGCTCAACGAGGTGAAGAAACGCACCCTGTACGATTTCATCGACGCCAGCGGCCTGTACAGCAACCCGATCAACCTCACCGACCGCTCGTGGATGAACGTGCCGTTCCGCCTGGCTGATGACCGCCTGGACAAGCCGTTCCTGGCGGGTGCCGACGAGCGTGGCCTGCTGAACCTCAAGGGCCACCGCTCGGTGGGTGGCATGCGCGCCTCCATCTATAACGCTGTCGACATCCACGCGATCAACGCGTTGGTTGCCTACATGGCAGAGTTCGAAAAGGAACACGGCTAATGTCTGAACAAGAGCTCAAGGCCCTGCGCGTGCGCATTGACAGCCTGGACGAGAAAGTCCTGGAGCTGATCAGTGAGCGTGCGCGATGCGCCCAGGAAGTGGCGCGGGTGAAGATGGCGTCCCTGGCTGAAGGCGAAGTGCCGGTGTTCTACCGTCCCGAGCGTGAAGCCCAGGTGCTCAAGCGCGTGATGGAACGCAACAAGGGGCCGTTGGGCAACGAAGAGATGGCGCGGTTGTTCCGTGAAATCATGTCGTCGTGCCTGGCCCTGGAGCAGCCGCTCAAGGTCGCGTACCTCGGTCCCGAGGGCACGTTCACCCAGGCGGCGGCCATGAAGCACTTCGGTCACGCAGTGATCAGCAAACCGATGGCGGCCATCGACGAAGTGTTCCGTGAAGTCGCGGCCGGTGCAGTGAATTTTGGCGTGGTGCCGGTGGAAAACTCCACTGAAGGCGCGGTCAACCACACGCTGGACAGCTTCCTGGAGCACGACATGGTGATCTGCGGCGAAGTCGAGCTGCGCATCCACCACCACCTGCTGGTGGGCGAAAACACCAAGACCGACAGCATCAGCCGTATCTATTCCCACGCCCAGTCCCTGGCCCAGTGTCGCAAGTGGCTGGACGCCCATTACCCGAATGTCGAGCGCGTGGCGGTGTCCAGCAACGCCGAAGCGGCCAAGCGGGTCAAGGGTGAGTGGAATTCGGCAGCCATTGCCGGGGATATGGCGGCGGGCCTCTACGGGCTGACGCGCCTGGCCGAGAAAATCGAGGATCGCCCGGACAACTCCACGCGTTTCCTGATGATCGGCAGCCAGGAAGTGCCGCCGACCGGCGACGACAAGACCTCGATCATTGTCTCCATGAGCAACAAGCCCGGCGCACTGCATGAGTTGCTGGTGCCGTTCCACGACAACGGGATCGACCTGACACGCATCGAGACGCGGCCTTCGCGCAGTGGTAAATGGACCTACGTGTTCTTTATCGACTTCATCGGCCACCACCGCGACCCACTGGTTAAAGGTGTACTGGAAAAGATCAGTCAGGAAGCCGTGGCGCTCAAGGTGCTGGGCTCTTACCCGAAAGCGGTTTTGTGAGGCGTTAACATGAGTGGCAACTTCCTCGCCCTGGCGCAGCCGGGCGTGCAACAACTGTCGCCTTACGTCCCGGGCAAGCCTGTGGACGAGCTGGCGCGTGAGCTGAACCTGGATCCTTCGAAGATCGTCAAGTTGGCGAGCAACGAGAACCCGCTTGGCCCGAGCCCCAAGGTGTTGGCGGCCATCCGTGAAGAGCTGGCCGAGCTGACCCGCTACCCGGATGGCAACGGCTTTGCCCTCAAATCGCTGCTGGCGCAAAAGTGCCGTGTCGAGCTGAACCAGGTGACATTGGGCAACGGCTCCAACGACATCCTTGAACTGGTCGGCCGTGCTTACCTGGCGCCGGGCCTGAATGCGGTGTTCAGCGAGCACGCGTTTGCGGTCTATCCGATCGTCACCCAGGCCGTTGGCGCGCAAGCCCGTGTCATTCCTGCCAAAGACTGGGGCCATGACCTGCCCGCGATGCTGGCGGCCATCGATGCCAATACGCGTGTGGTGTTTATCGCCAACCCGAACAACCCGACCGGTACCTGGTTCGATGCACAGGCGTTGAATGAATTCCTGCAAGACGTGCCGGAGCATGTGCTGGTGGTGCTGGACGAGGCTTACATCGAATACGCTGAAGGCAGCGACTTGCCGGATGGGCTGGACTTCCTGGCGGCCTACCCGAACCTGCTGGTATCGCGCACCTTCTCCAAAGCCTATGGCTTGGCGTCGCTGCGGGTCGGTTATGGCCTGTCCACGGCAGTGGTCGCCGACGTGCTGAACCGCGTGCGCCAACCGTTCAACGTCAACAGCCTGGCCCTGGCGGCGGCGTGCGCGGCGCTCAAAGATGCCGAGTATCTGCAAGAAGGTCGACGCATCAACGAAAGCGGCATGCTGCAGTTGCAGGACGGTTTCCGTGATTTGGGCCTGGGCTGGATCCCGTCCAAGGGCAACTTCATCAGCGTCGATCTCGGCCAGGTGGCTGCCCCGGTATTCCAGGGCTTGCTGCGTGAAGGCGTGATCGTGCGTCCGGTGGCCAACTACGGCATGCCGAACCACCTGCGTATCACCATCGGCCTGCCGGCTGAAAACAGCCGCTTCCTGGAGGCGCTGGCCAAGGTTCTGGCTCGTGGGTGATGTCACTGCATTGCAACCTGCTGTGCCTATGATCGGTCGCCTGGTGGTGGTCGGACTGGGGTTGATCGGCGGCTCCTTCGCCAAAGGTCTGCGCGAAAGCGGGTTGTGCGGCGAAGTGGTCGGTGTGGACCTGGACCCGCAATCGCGCAAACTGGCCGTTGAACTGGGGGTGGTGGATCGCTGTGAAGCGGACCTGGCATTCGCGTGCCAGGGCGCCGACGTGATCCAGCTTGCCGTGCCGATCCTGGCCATGGAAAAGCTGTTGGCGATGTTGGCCGGCATGGATTTGGGCAACGCGATTCTCACGGACGTCGGCAGTGCCAAGGGCAATGTGGTGCGCGCGGCGCAGTTGGCTTTTGGTGGCATGCCGGCGCGCTTCGTGCCGGGCCATCCGATTGCCGGCTCCGAGCAGAGCGGAGTGGAGGCGTCCAATGCGCAGCTGTTCCGTCGGCATAAAGTAATCCTCACGCCGCTGGTGCAAACCGATCCGGCGGCGTTGGCGGTGGTGGACCGTCTCTGGCGCGAGCTGGGTGCGGATGTCGAGCATATGCAGGTCGAGCGTCACGATGAAGTGCTGGCGGCCACCAGTCATCTGCCGCATTTGCTGGCGTTCGGTCTGGTGGATTCGCTGGCCAAGCGCAACGAGAACCTTGAGATTTTCCGTTACGCAGCGGGTGGCTTTCGCGACTTTACGCGGATTGCCGGCAGCGACCCGGTGATGTGGCATGACATCTTCCTCGCCAATCGCGAAGCGGTGTTGCGCACCCTGGACACCTTCCGCAGCGACCTCGATGCCTTGCGTGACGCGGTCGATGCGGGGGATGGCCACCAATTGTTGGGCGTGTTCACTCGTGCGCGGGTGGCGCGCGAACACTTCAGCAAGATCCTGGCGCGCCGGGCCTACATGGAAACCGCTGTGGACACCGATGACCTGATCTTCGTCGCCAACCCGGGCGGTGTCTTGAGCGGGCGTATCCGGGTACCGGGTGACAAGTCGATCTCCCATCGGTCGATCATGCTGGGGTCGTTGGCTGAAGGGGTGACTGAAGTCGAAGGTTTCCTTGAGGGTGAGGATGCCCTGGCCACCTTGCAGGCGTTTCGCGACATGGGTGTGGTCATTGAAGGCCCGCACCATGGGCGCGTGACCATTCATGGCGTGGGGTTGCATGGTTTGAAGGCGGCGCCGGGGCCGATTTACCTGGGTAACTCCGGCACGTCCATGCGCCTGCTGTCCGGGTTGCTGGCGGCGCAGAATTTCGACAGCGTGTTGACGGGCGATGCGTCGCTGTCCAAGCGCCCGATGAATCGTGTGGCCAAGCCTTTGCGGGAAATGGGGGCGGTGATCGAGACAGGTCCGGAAGGGCGCCCGCCGCTGACCATTCGCGGTGGCCAGTCGCTCACAGGCATGACCTACGCGTTGCCGATGGCGAGTGCCCAGGTCAAGTCCTGCCTGTTGCTGGCCGGGTTGTATGCCAAAGGCACTACAGCGGTGACGGAGCCCGCGCCGACCCGCGACCATACCGAGCGCATGTTGCGCGGCTTTGGTTGTCCGGTGGCGATTAATGGGGCCACCGCGTCAGTGGAATCGGGCCATGTGCTGACGGCCACCCACATTGAAGTGCCGGGGGATATTTCCTCGTCGGCGTTCTTCCTGGTGGCCGCTTCGATTGCCGAGGGCTCCGAGTTGTTGCTGGAGCATGTGGGGATCAATCCGACCCGAACCGGTGTGATCGATATCCTGCGCTTGATGGGCGCCGATATCACCTTGGAAAACCAGCGCGAAGTGGGTGGCGAGCCGGTTGCCGACCTGCGTGTGCGTGCGGCCGGGCTGAAGGGTATCGAGATTCCCGAAGCGCTGGTGCCGTTGGCGATCGACGAGTTTCCGGTGCTGTTTGTGGCGGCGGCCTGTGCCGAAGGGCGGACCGTTTTGCGTGGCGCTGAAGAGTTGCGCGTGAAGGAGTCCGACCGAATCCAGGTGATGGCCGACGGTCTGCTGGCACTGGGGGTGAAGTGTGAACCGACCCCTGATGGGATTATCATTGACGGTGGCCCGATAGGCGGCGGCGATGTGCATGCCCATGGCGATCACCGCATTGCCATGGCGTTCAGCGTCGCTTCCCTGCGGGCAACGGCGCCGATTCGTATCCATGACTGCGCCAATGTTGCTACGTCTTTTCCGAACTTTCTTACACTGTGTGCCCATGTCGGCATCCGTGTTGCCCAAGAGGCTCAATTGTGAATATCAAAGCACCGGTGATTACCATCGACGGGCCAAGCGGCTCGGGCAAAGGCACGATCGCCGGCATCCTGGCCAAGCGCCTGGGCTGGTGCCTGCTGGATTCCGGCGCGCTGTACCGCCTGCTGGCATTTGCCGCACGCAACCATGGCGTCGACCTGACCAACGAAGAATCCCTGAAGCTGCTGGCGGCGCACCTCGATGTGCAGTTCGTCGGGGCGACGGAAGGCCATCCGCAGCGCATCATCCTGGAAGGCGATGATGTGACGGATGACCTGCGCAACGAACAGGTCGGTTCCTGGGCATCCCAGGTTGCCGCGTTGCCGGCCGTGCGTGATGCCTTGCTGCAGCGCCAGCGGGCTTTCCAGGAGCCGCCAGGCCTGGTGGCCGATGGTCGCGACATGGGCACGGTGGTGTTTCCCGAGGCGCCGCTGAAGATTTTCCTCACCGCCAGCGCCGAGGAACGGGCCCGCCGGCGTTACTTGCAGTTGAAGGGCAAAGTCGATGGTGTTAGTCTGTCGAGTCTGCTAGATGAGATCCGTGCACGCGATGAGCGTGATACCCAGCGTGCAGTAGCCCCGCTCAAGCCGGCGGCTGATGCCATACAGCTGGATTCCACGGAGTTGTCCATCGAGCAGGTGCTGGAACGCATCTTGAGTGAAATCGCCATTCGCGATATCGCCGGGTGATCAAGAAGGCCGCAGGGGACCAGTCATAGTCCTGCGGTGGCTTCTTTTAACTGAAACTGACCCACACCGTCTGGGGTGTGGAGATGGGCGTATTCTTCGCCCTTATCAACAGGAATTAAAATGAGCGAAAGCTTTGCGGAACTCTTTGAAGAAAGCCTAAAAACCCTGAACCTTCAGGCAGGCTCCATCATCACCGGTGTTATCGTTGATATCGATTACCAAGCTCGCTGGGTAACCGTTCACGCTGGTCTGAAGTCTGAAGCTCTGATCCCGCTGGAACAGTTCTACAACGATGCTGGCGATCTGACAATCAATGTCGGTGACGAAGTTCACGTTGCTCTGGACTCGGTTGAAGACGGTTTCGGTGAAACCAAGCTGTCCCGTGAAAAAGCCAAGCGCGCTGAATGCTGGATTGTTCTCGAAGCAGCCTTCGCAGCTGAAGAAGTGGTCAAGGGCGTTATCAACGGTAAGGTTAAAGGCGGCTTCACTGTCGACGTTAACGGCATCCGTGCGTTCCTGCCAGGTTCTTTGGTCGACGTTCGTCCAGTGCGCGACACCACGCACCTGGAAGGCAAGGAACTCGAATTCAAAGTCATCAAGCTCGACCAGAAGCGCAACAACGTTGTCGTTTCCCGTCGCAGCGTGCTGGAAGCAGAGAACTCCGCCGAGCGTGAAGCTCTGCTGGAATCCCTGCAGGAAGGCCAACAAGTCAAAGGTATCGTCAAAAACCTCACCGATTACGGCGCATTCGTCGATCTGGGTGGCGTCGATGGCCTGCTGCACATTACCGACATGGCTTGGAAGCGTATCAAGCATCCTTCCGAAATCGTCAACGTTGGCGACGAGATCGATGTCAAGGTTCTGAAATACGATCGCGAGCGCAACCGTGTTTCCCTGGGCCTGAAGCAACTGGGTGAAGATCCATGGGTTGCTATCAAAGCCCGTTACCCAGAAAGCACTCGCGTTACCGCGCGTGTAACCAACCTGACCGACTACGGCTGCTTCGCTGAGCTGGAAGAAGGCGTGGAAGGCCTGGTACACGTTTCCGAAATGGACTGGACCAACAAGAACATCCACCCTTCGAAAGTCGTACAAGTCGGCGACGAAGTGGAAGTTATGGTTCTGGACATCGACGAAGAGCGTCGTCGTATCTCCCTGGGCATCAAGCAGTGCAAATCTAACCCATGGGAAGATTTCTCTGGCCAGTTCAACAAGGGCGATAAAATCTCCGGCACCATCAAGTCGATCACCGATTTCGGTATCTTCATTGGTCTGGACGGCGGCATCGACGGTCTGGTTCACCTGTCCGACATCTCCTGGAACGAAGTGGGCGAAGAAGCTGTTCGTCGTTTCAAGAAGGGCGACGAGCTGGACACCGTTATCCTGTCGGTTGACCCAGAGCGTGAGCGCATCTCCCTGGGCATCAAGCAACTGGAAAGCGATCCGTTCTCCGAGTACGTTCAAGAGAACGACAAAGGCGCCATCGTTAAAGGCACTGTGAAAGAAGTTGACGCCAAAGGCGCCATCATCGTTCTGGCCGACGATATCGAAGCAACTCTGAAAGCCTCCGAAATCAGCCGTGACCGCGTTGAAGACGCACGTAACGTTCTGAAAGAAGGCCAGGAAGTAGAAGCCAAGATCATCAGCGTTGACCGCAAGAGCCGCGTGATCCAACTCTCCATCAAGTCCAAGGACGAAGTGGAAGAGAAAGAAGCTATCCAGAGCTTGAAAGAAGCTGCTCCGGAAGCTGCTGCTGACACCACCATGGCGGCACTGCTGCGCCAGGCAATGGCTAAGCAGAACTAAGTTCTGTAAAGCTGTAAAAAAGGGCGACTTCGGTCGCCCTTTTTTTTGGGTGAAATTTGCTGAATCAACAAGTTAGAACCAAGGCGTACAGCGTGATGTCGGAACTGGTTATAGTTTTAAGAAAGACTCTTTCCATGTTGCGGCTTCAGTAAGGATTTGAATGAACAGGCTGATGGTAGTACTCGTATTGGCATTGATTGCAGGCTGCTCCGCCACCAGCGCCAAGACCCACGCCAAGCGTGGCGTCAGTGGTATTCAGATCGATTGCTCGGGCCTGGGCAATACCTGGGAGAAGTGCGAGAAGCGCGCCGCCCGTGAATGCAAGATGCAGGGTTATAAGGTCATCACCCGCTCCAGTGATGCCAAGGACGAGGAGGGCGACTATCTGTTCGGCTGGAACCCCGCCGGAGCGGTCACCCGTACCATGCTGGTGATCTGCAACTGAGGCGGTCGCACATTCAATGTGGGCGTTTATTCAACTATCAGATAAGTTGATATATGGGCTGTTCAAATTCACCGAGTCATGCTAAAACCTTCGAAGCGCTTTTCCTAGCTGCTTGAAAAAGAAGGGAAAAATATGACGAAGTCGGAGTTGATCGAACGAATTGTCACCCATCAAGGGCTACTCTCATCCAAGGATGTTGAGCTGGCTATCAAGACCATGCTTGAACAGATGTCGCAGTGTTTGGCTACTGGCGATCGGATTGAGATCCGTGGGTTTGGTAGTTTCTCCCTGCACTACCGCGCTCCGCGTGTCGGCCGTAACCCGAAGACCGGTCAATCGGTCAGCCTCGACGGGAAGTTCGTTCCGCATTTCAAACCGGGCAAAGAGCTGCGGGATCGGGTCAATGAGGATGAAGACGAGGTTTGATACTCGTGAAGGGAGTGAGTCATGAGTAGCTTGAAGCGCATTAGTGCACTCTTGCTAGTGTTGGTGCTCCTGCTGGGCATCTTGGCATTTGTGCTTGAAAATCAGCAGTCGGTTTCCCTGCAGTTCCTTGGCTGGGCAGCACCGCAGTTGCCGGTCTCCGTGTTCGTCGTGTTCGCATTGCTGATCGGGATGATCATAGGTCCACTGGTGGCCTGGATAGCCAGAGCTCGCCGCAAGAGACTGGTTTGATCTCGACCGGAAAGGAGGCGATCGCCGCCCCCTTTGATGCGGTCAGCCTGGTTCTTTTTCTCCTGCCTTGAACTTTACGGCCAGTACTATCAGCGGTAGATAGGCCAGCAGCAGGCCCAGCAAGCCGTCGATCGTGCCGGTGCCTACCAGAAGCGCAACAGGCAACAGCCAGCCAACGTTGATTGCCACGACCGCCAGGGTAACCGGCGGGTGTTTGCCGAACAGGCGGGAAGCGAACTGGTAAGCGTGGCTGCGATGGGCTTCGTACACCCTGTCGCCTCTCAGCAGCCGGCGCAGCAAGGTCCATGTGGCGTCAGTGATAAACACGCCGAGCAGGATCAGCCAACTCCACAGGAGCTGCGGTGCAACCCAGGCCGCCTGCAGCGATAACACCCCCAGCGTGACGCCCAGGAATCCGCTGCCCGCATCACCCATGAAAATGCGTGCTTTAGGGAAGTTCCAATACAGGAAACCAGCCACCGCGAACGCCAACAATAAAGGCGTCAGCGCGATCAGTTCATGCCCTGTAAGCCAGTAGATCAAGGCACTGCCAAGGCACACGCAAATAGCCTCGACGCTGGCTATTCCATCAATGCCATCCATAAAGTTATACAGATTCAGCAGCCATACCAGGTAGACCGCTGCCAGCACATGGCCGATCCAGCCCAGGTCGACGGCGAATCCCATCACTGTCAGCGGTGGCAGCCCTCCGATCCAGAAGAGTGCCCATGCCGCCGCTATAAAATGCCCTAGCAGGCGCCAGCGTGCGCTGATGTGGCCATGGTCATCCAGAAATCCCAACACCGCGATGCCAGCCCCAGCGCCGAATAATGCCCATGTGAGCGGCCAGGCAATCAGGCCCAGGCTGGCGGTCAGCAGCAACGCTAACAGAAAGCTGACGACGATCGAGACGCCACCACCTCTGGGCGTGGGTACCACGTGCGAACTGCGCGCATTCGGGATGTCGATCAGGCTTCGAGCCAGTGCGTAATGGCGTAAAGCCCCCGTCAAAAGGAGAGCGACAATCGCCACCGTCGGTAACAGCCACCACATATTCATTTAATTTGCGTTTCCAAGAAATGTTTACCTGTCTTATGCAATGCCTGATCAACGCTGCTCGGTGGCGTCCAGCCCAACAGTTCGCGGGTTTTGCCTATGTCGACCTGCAGGGACCCACATAGCCGTTGAGCCAGCGCCCGGCGCCCCAGCGCAGTGGCGCCGGCTTGCAACAACCAACTCGGTACAGGCAACAAACGTGCGGGCTTGCCCAGCGCCATCGCCATTCGACGCAAGAGCGCCGTGGTCGAAAGGTCTTCTCCATCACTGACCAGGAAGGTTTGATTGGCCGCCGCGGGATGCTCGGTGCACGTCACAATCAAATCAACCAGATTCTCCAGAGCAACCAGGCTGCGTCGATTGTCCACGGCCCCCAAGGGCAAGGGCAGACCTTTGTGCAACCAGCGCATCATGCTCAGAAAGTTCGCTTGAACGCCGGGCCCGTAAACCAGTACGGGGCGGATGATCACCACTTCCATGCCGGTTTCGCACGCTAACGCTCGCAGGCCATGCTCGGCCTCCTTTTTGGAGACGCCGTAGGGATCGGTAGGGGCTGTCGGACTCTCGGCTGTGTACGGCGCGCCCGCCACCGTGCTTTCGCCATTGACCTTGATCGAACTGATAAAGATAAAGCGCTTTACCCCGCAAGCGGCGGCTTGGCGGGCCAGGTTGAGGGTGCCTTCGACATTGACTCGCCGATATTCGGCAAGTGGATCGGTGGATGCGTCACTCATGACATGGACCCGGGCCGCCAGATGAATCACCGCATCCTGGTCCTTGAGCAACGCTTGCCAATCCTGTTCGGCGGATAGCCCGCTGACAAGGCTCTGCTTGATGCACGGATCGAGTTCGGCCTTGAGTCCGCGTACAGCGGCGGTAATCGAGTGATGCCGTTCAAGCAGTGGTGCGATTAATCCACTACCGATAAAGCCGCTCGCTCCCGTCAGAAGGATTTGCATAATCAAGGCGTTCCTGTAAGTGAAAGAATGTCTTTCGACATTTCGCGCATGATTCGGTCGCGTCCAAAACGCTCGACGAAGGCGTGGCGCGGGCACGTCATGACATTCAGTGTCTCGAAAGCCTGCATACCGGCAGCAGCATCGCAGGGTGCAAACACGGCGGCGTTCTCAATATGTTCAGATACGAAACTGGCGGCGTAACCCGAAATGCCCGCCCAGATCGGCTTGCCCAGTGCGGCATATTCAAACACTTTTGATGGCAAGACTTTGCGGAACGCATCGTGGTCATTCAAATGCAGAAAAAGCACATCCGCCGCCTGATAAGCCTCGATCAATTGCTCGCGCTTGACCGGCTTTTGCAGCTCAACATTGGTACAACCTTGAGTGGCAAGGGCTTCCTTTAATAGCTCGATTCGACCGCCATCACCGATCACCCTGAACTGCAGTTTCCCCTCAAGCTGTTTGGCGAGCTGGGGAATGATGTTGTGCAGCCCCTGGCCTTCGCCAATATTCCCTGCGTAGACCACGTCCAGAATCTGATTTGAAGACTTCTCTTCAGCGACCGGTTGCGCATTGAGGAACTCGTCATCAATGCCATTTGTATAGGTCGAGTAGCGTTGATCGGGGTAGCGTAATTTGAAGTAAGGCAGAAAGCCTTCAGAGACCAGATTGACCTTTTGCGCCGAGTGAATGGTAAAACGTTCGATCAGCGACAATGCCGGTTTAAGTAGCCAGACCTTGTTTTTGGACAGTACGTCCTTGATCGTATCGACAAAGATATCGCGTATATCCAGGTAGAGCGGCGTCCGCTTAGTGCGTGCCATCAACGCTCCCAGCGCAGCGGTCATCAGTCGCGAAGACGTCGCGTAGATAAGGTCGTAGCGTTGGTTTCGCACAATCTTGCGCACCGCGTTGGCGTACACCAGAAAGGCTTTGGCTTGATCGACCATCCCGCTTTTGTGGGGGGGCAGGGCAATCCGGCGGATGGTCAGCCTGGGATGTTCCTCCAGCTCCGCAGCCTGAGTGCTGAAGGAGCTGTAGCGATTGGGCAATGTGGTAATCAGTTCAATATGGGCGTTTTCGGGTAGTTGCTCCAGAAGCGCTCCCACCAATGCTGTCGTGCGGAATGAGCCGGCTGATAAATCAGGCTGATAATAAAAGCTCAAGATTAAAAGTTTCATGTACGCCTCACCAGGTTATGCAGGTGGTCAGTCTGTCTGTCGAGATGTCTGCGACGATGCACTGGTTGGGGACAGACTTGCCGAATTCCGGATGCCATGTAGAAGGCGCCACATGGATCCGGGTCGCGCCCTCTAATGTCGCGACAGCGACCTGACCACCGGGCAAGGTGATGCTTATCGTGTTGCCGTGTTGCACAGCGCTGACATCGGGGTGTAAAAACAGCCTCGATACAGCTCTATCGAATGCACCTGAAACAGAATCCATGACCTGTAATTGGCCGGACGTTGCGAGCCACTCACGGGTATGCACGTTTTTCCCAGCGAGCCGCAGGTAGCCGTCATGGCTGCTGCTGATGCGTACGGTATCGGCCGTCTGTTCGATCTTGCCCACGGTAGTACGTGCGCGTCGCGCGACCCGGAAACCGGCCCACACTTGCGATGAGCTTTCACCGTTCACTTCTATTGTATTGTGCGCTGCCGTGCTGCGCTGACGATGGCGTTCGGCGCCTTCTCCGTATTGCGATGTCCCGGAGTTGACGAAAACCCGCTGGCCAAACAGGCTGAGTTCGAAACTCAGGGTGTCGGCGTGGGTGTGACCGGGCTGATAGTCAGGCGCAACCTGGGCGAGGTTCAATAGCGCCTTGCACTGATTGCCAAAGTTGATCGCCACATAGCCACTAGCCGCCTGGTGCTCAACGACAATCGCCGAGGTGTCGGACATTTCGTCCTGCGCACGGCACCCCAATTCAACCGCGTACGCCTCTATATCAAGCAGCGTCGGCGCTATACCGAATGCGCAGTCATTGAAAAATGGAATGCCACCATCAGGATGCTGGAGGCTGCGCAACCAGGCCATGCCACGCTCGATCAAGCGTCTCCATTTATCTTGGCGAGTGGTCAGTTCCGGCAGTTCGGAGTGAGTGGCCAGGTTCAGCAAGTCGCACATATCCCAAAGAAGGGATGCGTGGTACATGGGGGAGAGTTCGAAGTGCGCACCATCCGCGAGAAACTGTTCTTCTATTTCCTCATCAAGAATCTTCAGGCCCTTGGCGAGCCAGCCATCCGCCTGCCGACCATGCAGAAAGCTCCCGGCAAATACCAGTGCCTTGCCATTCACGAACAGATGGTTGGCGAGAATGTGGTATTCGACCTGTTCGGACAGGGCATGGGCCTGGGTCGCCAGGCTGTCCAGCCAGTGGGGTTCCAGGTTCGGTTGTTGTTGCAGCCACTTGATCAGGTTCACGATACGCAAAGACAGCGTATACGGTTCCCAGCCGCACCCACTGAAGGGGGGATTGTCTGCAATCCAACTGTTTACCAGGCGTTTGTCGAAGTCGGTGCGGGTTTGGTCGGATGATGCCAAATGATCCAGGTAGTGCAGGTTGTATTGCCAGATTTTTGGCCGCGTCTCATCGTGCCAATCGATCGGCGCGGTCAGCCCCATGAATTCAAACTGCTCATCCGCATTGAAGCGCGAGGCACTCCAGCGCGCAGCATTCTCCAGGTGAACACCTGGGCGTCGGGTAAAACCCTGTGCGCAAAACGGCCGGACGTTGGCGAAGCGATAATAAAGACGATAAAAGATCTGCTTCAATCGCAACATTTTGACAGTGTGGTAGAGCTTGGTTATTCGTTGCATCAACGCCCTGCTTATGAAGACCACTTAAAAGGTGTAGTCGTGAGTATGGTCTGGCGATAGTTATGGAAAATTTATTTTCAGCCAGCGCTCGAAGTACAACACCTGCCAGAGTTTGTAGGTATTGTTTGCGCTGCCTGAGAAGTGATTGCTCACCAATTTTTCCACTTCCTCGCGGGCAACGTAGGTGTAGATGCGCTCGAACTCGGCGAGCAGGCGTTGTGGGCCTATCCGACGAATAATGCCGTCAAGAGGTGGATTGAAACCCGTTTTGGGACGCTCAACCAATGCGGCAGGTAGCAGGCTTTTGAGCAGGTTCTTGAGTGGGGCCTTTGGTGCGCCGCCCTTGAGCAAGTCTGCACTTGAGCTGGCAAGGCCGCTGGCCACCACGCGTTCGTCCAACAGTGGGACGCGCAGTTCGATACTGGCCAACATGCTCGCCTTGTCCGAAACACTCAGGTTATGGCTCAAGAAGCCTGTCTGGTCAAAGTGCTGTGCGCATTTGACTTTGTCCTCGGGGTCTCCGGTGTAGCGGTTCAATACGTTGGCCAAGCGTTGCTTGTATTGTTGCTCGCGCCCGGCGTAGTCATGGAAAAAACCCTTCAACTCCTGGCGGGAGAAGTACCCCAGCATGCGTGAGTATGCCAAAGGCCAATAGCTTTCCTGAGCGTAGGAGACCAGCCGCTCGAACTTCTTGTCGAGTCGTTTTGGAAATAATTTGAGTTTCAGCAGTGCGCTCAACAGGGGGTACAGCAACCGAATCAATGTGTGGTGCTTCAATACGGTGTAGCGTGGGTAACCGGCAAATGCTTCATCGCCGCCCATGCCACTGAGCATGACGGTGTACCCGCTTTTCCTGGCTTCGGTGGACAAGCGATAGGTCGCCCAGAACGTGTAGTCGGACACCAGTTCTTCGGTGTTCGCAGCGACGAAATCGATCGATTCGAACGGGTCGATGTTTGAGTCAAGAATCTCTGTGATCACCAGCTTTTTGCCAAGGTGTTCGGCGATATTGGCGGAAAACTTCATATCTACAATGGAGTCGTCCGTTGCGTCGTACTTTGCAAAAAACAAATCAGCGTCACCGGTGAAACTGGCCAGGATGCTGGAGTCTGCGCCACCACTGAAAAATACGCCGACCGGAACGTCCGCTTCCAATTGGCGCGTCACCGCAGAACGCACATCTTCGGCGAGGGTTTGCCCTGTCTTGAAGTTCGTCGCGGTCTGGTAGCGCTGAGTCGTTATGTCGCCGGTTGTCAGGTCGAACGCCAAGTAACAGCCGGGCATCAACTTTTTGATGGCCTTGTAGCCCGTGTTGGGTTCGTAGAGAAAGCCGTTATTGAAGAATTCGAAGACATCATCCTGATCTATTTCGGCAGTCACTTGCGAAAAGCATTTCAGGCCGCGAATTTCTGAGCAGGCGTAGAGGCCGTTGGCATTGGAATAGCAATACACCGGCTTGATTCCAACGACGTCCCTTACAAGAAACGTTTTTTTGCGCGATTCATCCAATAGGACGAACGTGAACATGCCCTCCAGCAGCGCGAAGGCCTGTTCCTGGTGTTCTACATACAATTGCAGGATGACTTCGGTGTCGGAGGTGCCCTTGAAGAGGTAGCCTTTTTCCACCAGCTGCCGGCGTAACACATGGTGATTGAACACTTCGCCATTGAACACGATGCTCACGCCATTCCCGGCAAACATCGGCTGGCTGCCGGTTGGAGACAGGTCCAGGATACTCAGCCTGTTGTGCCCAAGGCCAACCTGATAGTCCGCGACACTGGCGAAATAAGTGCCGGACGCGTCCGGACCTCGATGCCGGGTCACGGCCAGGCTTTTTTCCATTTGCGCCTGGGTCTCGGGAACATCGTGTTTAACTGCAAAAAAGCTGAGGCCGCACATTATACCGAGGTCTCCTGAATGTCTTTGACGACCGTTCCCGGCGTGGCGTTATGTCCGTCAGGCGAGGCGATATTCATCACCTGGGTTGAATGTTTGTGCGCCAGCATCACTCCCCAGGCTGCTGCGAGCAGCAGGTTGAAAGAAATCAGGCGAAAGACCGCGAAAAACAAACCATAGATCGCCAGAGTCATGACCGCCGTGCGAATCACGGCGAGGTAGATGGGGGCGGCTTTCAGGGTGGTCAATCGGTATAGCACCGGAGGGGCCAGTACGGCGGCATATATCAGCAGCCCGACTACGCCGCCGACCATCAGCATGTACAGTGGCCAGTTATGGATATAGCCCACTGATTCGGTGAATGAATCACCGTTGGGCCTCTCCCAGTGCATCTCGTGTTTGACCCCGATACCGTTGCCCAGCACAGGATGATTCAGGAACATATCCCAGGCGATTTTATATTCCTCGACGCGAGAAGAGACGTTGAAGTCCTTCTTCTCCTCGGGGGGCTTGGGCTCGAGGAGTATGGCTGTCAGTTCCTCTGGTTGCGTATTTTTCGCTCCAATGGACTCAATGGATGACGTTGCGATAGGTAATGCGGTCTGTGCCAGTGAGTTCAAGCGTCCGAGCCATATATCCTGCATACCGGTGGCGAAAATGAATGCGAGGCCAAACAGGGTTTGAATGCCGATACTTGATGCCACTTTCAGCCGTAGGCGTTTATGCGCGAAAAACGTATAGAGCGCGAACAGGCCAATAACGAGGAGCGCACTGATCAGCATGCTTCGTGTAAATGTGATCAGCACGGCGGCCATGCACAGCAGCGACATAAAACTGCCGATCAAAGCTACCCTTCGGTCAGGTGTCAGTGTGCAGACTACATAACCGACCACCATTCCCAGTGGCAGTATCGCGTCGGTTGCTTGCGCCACCATCATGGTGATGCGACCACGCATCGGTCCCAGTGCCTGGGCGTTGTGAAGTGCTTCTTCTTGGGAAATCCTGACCATTTCCCCATCGGCCGGAAGGACCCAGTATGGCTGCCAGATGCCGTGATAAAAGTAATAAAGAACGATGTAGCCGGCGGTTAGTAAAATCAGGCTTCCCACCGATGCGCCCAGCCAATGGATATCGCTTTCCTCACGGCCGAGGAGGGCGCAGATCGGGATCAATGCGTAGATGAACACAAAGGGCACGACCCCCCTGATCCAGTCGGCCAGGGGAACAGGGTGATACATCGCTACTGCAAGGTTGAGCACCAGAAAGCCCGCGCCTACCAGGATTGGCGCGGCGAACAGGCGCAGGGTTGGCCTGACACCCTGAGCACGAAGCAATTTGAATAGTGTACTGAGAAATATCACCCCTATCAGGGCGGCAAATGCTATTTCCTGTGCACCTGCGGACGGCGGCGCAGGTCTTAGCGCAAACGCCAATGGGAATAGCGCCAGCAAACCCAACCAGGGTGACCTTATGGCCGTTAATACCAGTAAAGCGCTGCCGATCATGGCCGTGTAGAAAAGCACGCCAGAACCGTGCATGAATAAAATAGCAACGAGCGCCGCCGCCGTGATCGCCATGGTATTTTTGACGCATCGATGGTTAATCACCCTGGCGCTCCGTAGTGTGATCAAGGGCGTATCGCTTTGTAGTCATCTGCTGTTTGCCCAATCACTCGGGCAGGTATCCCCACAACGATTGAGTTATCAGGGACGTCTTTCAAGACGACCGCCGAAGCCCCAATTTGACAGTTGTTACCGATGGTGATGTCGCCAATGATTTTTGCGCCTGCTCCTATGTAGCAGTTGTCACCGATTACCGGGCAGCGATTGATCTGGCTGGTGACATAGCCCTCAGCGGCACCGATGGTGATGCCTTGTCCCAGTACGCAGCCTTCGCCCACTTTTGCATTCGCGTGCAGTACAACGCCGATCGCGCCATAAGCGAAGATCGTGCCTCTTCCGATGATTGCGGAGATCGGAATGTAAGAGTTGAACAAAAGAAAAATCACATTTCGAACAAGGCCCGGTAACAACGGTACTCGGTGCCTATACAGCCAGTTGCCTACTCGATAAAGTTTTACTGCGTTCACGGTTAAAACCTCAACGTTCGAATATCGGCGGGCCGAAGCTGGAGTGCTCCCACGGCAATGACCAGGAGCGAGCCCATATACAGGGCGGCCCAGACCAGGCTGATAGAGGTCAGGAAAATGGCCAGCGGCGAAAGAAAGGCGACCCAGAACACCACCGGCAAGCGGATGCCTGGACGACAGGCGACATGCAGGAACAACAAGTAGGCCGAGAACCCTATGGCGTAGAACACCTGCGCCTGTTCCAGGTTTTGAACAAACACAATCATGCCCGCGATGGCCAGCGGCGCAATCACCAGGTTTGCCACGATGACTTTACGGTGCAGGCCGCAGGCGACCAGGTAGCGCTCTGTCACCACCGCCCAGTACAACACCGGCAGGCAGGGCAGCATCACCAGATAGGCCGAGTACTGTGGGAACAGCCATGCGCCTGCATACCCGCCCAGCCCGACCAGCGCGAAGTAGAAGATAGCGACCGAGGTGATGATTCTGTATTGCGCTTGGCGCTGCCCGCCCGAAACGAAGGCAACAAAAACGGCCCTGACGTTGACGGGGAACAGGCTGGTTGCTGATTGAATGATCGAGACGATGACCCTGAACAATCCAAGATCGCGCACGGGCAGGCTCTTGGAAAGAATGAAGGGCAGGATGTTGGTGAGCAGATTGAACACCAGTGTGATGGATACCATCCTGGGTAACAACGCCAGCACACCTTGGCATGTGTGCAAGAGCTGTTTGCCGACGGGCAGTTTCGCCCCTTTGAAAAACAGCACCGCCATCGCAAACGCGCACGGAATTAAATTGGTCAGGATCAATATATCGACAATGCTCAGCGGCAAAATCTGCTGGTGACTGATTAGCAGGAGCGTGAAGAAGACCCCGAGAAACAGCACCAGGTAGGCCACGATCCAACGTTGCAGGCGCAGCCCGAACAGCGATAACAGACACGCCGAGCTTAACAGCATCACACCAAGCAGGAGCGGGTTGCCGATATGATCAATCAGGTTCACGGCGCTGAACAGTACAAAAATCAGCACAGCCATAAACAATGACGTCACGAGAATATACTCGGCCTCCACACTGGCAATCAGTTGCTCATTGACGATATCCAGAAGCTTTTGAAATAAAAATACCAGTACGTTGGCCTTGATGAATGCGCCATACGCTTCCAACCCGTAGAGGCCGGGAATCACAAAGTTAACGACCAGGCCACTTATCAGTGTCAGCACCTGGATCAATAGGTTGACCATGCCAGAACCTCTTGAACCCTCATTATGACAAATGCAATTGCATGATCATTTGACCAAGGTGCCCCACTCGGTGCACGGAAACCGACGCAATATTAACGGCTCGCGTCGATTTCCAAGCAGGGTTCCTCAGCCTTTTTCAAACCCACACGCCGCGTGTATCAATGACTTTGAGCGATGACAAGCGTGTAGCCGGGATTGTCTTGAACACGCTGTGATCGACCAGCAGCACAATCACGTGCGCAGAAGCGAGCGCCTGGTCAATTCCGGTCAGGGTTGCGAGACCTTCAAGGCGAGCGGGTAAATGCCCGATGTTCGGTTCAACCGCAAGCACAGTACCGGGATGGGAATGGGCGATCTGTGCGGCGATCTCCAGGGATGGGCTTTCACGCAGGTCATCAATGTCCGGCTTGAAGGCCAGCCCGAGACAGGCAACCGTAACCTCCTTGGCCGTTTTCGAAGGGTTCTCCTGCAGGAATTGACCGATGGCCAGTTGAACCTGCTCCAGTACCCACGTTGGTTTGCTGTCATTCACCTCCCGCGCGGTACGTATCAGGCGCGCCTCGGCCGGCGTTTTGCTGACAATGAACCAGGGATCGACAGCGATGCAATGACCGCCCACGCCAGGTCCGGGCTGCAGGATATTGACACGGGGGTGGTGATTGGCCAGGCGTATCAGTTCCCATACGTTGATATTGAGCTTCTCGCAGATCATCGACAGCTCGTTGGCAAAGGCAATATTCACGTCGCGAAAACTGTTTTCGGTGAGTTTGCACATCTCGGCAGTGCGTGCGTCGGTGATGATGCATTCACCTTCGACGAAGGTTTTATATAGAAGCCGCGCAGCTTCTGAGCATTTACTGGTCAGCCCGCCAATGATGCGATCGTTTGCAATCAGTTCACGCAATACATGACCCGGCAGCACGCGCTCCGGACAATGTGCGATACGGATGTCTGATTCTGTGCCATGGGTTTGCGGGAATGTCAGGTCCGGTCGGCTTTCGGCCAGCCACGCAGACATTTGCTCGGTCGCCCCGACTGGAGAGGTTGATTCCAGAATGACCAGGTCGCCTTTTTTCAGTACCGGAGCAATGGCTTTGCTGGCAGATTCTATGTAGGAAAGATCCGGTTCGTGGTCGCCCTTGAAGGGGGTAGGAACGGCAATGAGAAAGGCATCGGCCGGCTCCGCCGTTGCCGTTGCCCGCAAATAGCCTTCAGTGACAGCCGCGCGTACGACGATGTCCAGATCCGGTTCGATAATATGGATATCGCCGCGGTTAATGGTTGCCACCGCGTTCGGGTTGACGTCAACGCCGATGACTTTTTTCTTGCGTGAGGCGAACACTGCGGCCGTTGGAAGTCCGATATAGCCGAGGCCGATGACAGAAACAGTTTCGAAACTCATGAGTTAGCCTTTTTAATTCGTGAAAGCGCTTCCAGAATCCGCGTGGATGCCTTTCCGTCACCGTAGGGGTTGTGGGCGAAGCTCATCCGGCGGTAGGCGTCAACATCAGTCAGCAGGACGCTCAAATGAGTGCTGATGACCTCAATCTCGGTCCCGACCAGTTTTACCGTTCCCGCCTCGACTGCCTCCGGACGCTCGGTGGTGTCACGCATCACCAGCACAGGTTTACCCAAAGACGGCGCTTCTTCCTGAATACCGCCTGAATCACTCAGAATCAGATAGGACCGATTCATCAGGTACACAAAGGGCAGATAATCCAGGGGTTCGATCAAATGGATATTTTCGACGTCGGTCAGTAGTCGCCTGACCGGCTCGCGCACATTCGGATTCAAGTGAACGGGGTACACAATCTCGACATCGGGGAAGTCCTTGGCGGTATTGATCAGGGCTTGGCAGATCTTCTCAAAGCCGCCCCCAAAACTTTCTCGACGATGACCCGTTACCAGAATCACTCGCTTGCCTTCACCCAGAAATGAAAACTGTTGGTGAAACTGCTGTTGCAGGGCCGCACTGCTCTTGATCCGCTCGACTACGTCCAGTAACGCGTCAATGACGGTGTTGCCGGTGACGTGGATGCTATGAGGCGCAACACCTTCCCTGAGCAGGTTCTGCCTGGACGTCTGCGTCGGAGCGAAGTGCAATGTTGCAAGGGCGCCGGTCAGCTTGCGGTTTGCTTCCTCGGGCCACGGTGAGTAGAGGTTGCCAGTACGCAGGCCGGCTTCGACGTGAGCCACGGGAATTTGATGGTAGTAGGCGGCCAACGTAGTGGCAAAGGTTGTCGCGGTGTCGCCGTGGACCAATACGATGTCCGGTTTGAATACAGCGAAGACTGTTTTCATTCCTTGCAGAATGCCACTCGTGACATCAGTCAAATCCTGGCCGGGCTTCATGATGTTCAAGTCAAAATCAGGCGTGATTTCGAAAAGCTTGAGCACCTGGTCAAGCATTTCCCGATGTTGGCCAGTCACGCAGACCTTTGCGTCGAAGCGCTCATCCGCAGCAAGGCTCAGCGCCAATGGAGCCATTTTGATTGCTTCAGGCCGCGTGCCGAACACACACAAGGTTTTTAAAGTCATCGCAACACCGCTACTGAAAAATAAGGTTCAACGCACGCTTACGCCATGATCCGCGGATTTAGGGTGCCGTCATTTTTGGTTCGCCGCGCATCCGCTAGCCCCGGGGCAGAGCGGTGAAGCATCGCAATCAGATAGTGCAAATGTGTCATCTGATGGTTGTGCGTACGACATTTGCGATAAGCCCACTAACAGGCAGTTGGGGGCCAGGCGAATCAATTCAGCTGAGTCCAAAGCGATTTTCCTGCATGGGGTGGCAGTTTTTGAACATCGCATGTGTACGCCCGCGAGGGCGGTTCAGTAAGTAGTGCGCAGGCTCTAAAGTGCGCTGGTCATTTTTATCCAGCGCGAAGATTAATTCGTGTTGAGCCTGCTTACTTGTGCGAAGTGGCATCTTTCTCATTAAGGTCAATCGTCCCGTTCATGCAGTCTGGCTATTTTTGTTATGGTGAATGCCTTCAGACCTTTCCTACATTGTTCTTTACTGTAATGGCACGTGGTAAAGCGTGGCGGAGTATAACCTTGAAGGAAGTATTTTTCCCAAGGTTGGAATGGAACACCTGTTCGATTTGGCTCATCGGACGCTTCAATACAGCGTTTTAGAGCATTGGAGATAGAAATCGAATAAGCCGCTGGTGCATCTTGGCGATGGTAACACAGGGTCATGAATGGTTTGAAGGCCGTCCATTTCTGTTACACTTTCTCTTAGTTGAACTGTTGCTATGCTTGCTAATGATAGGATTGCTATTGCTGTCTGTCGGGCCAAGCTTAGCAGTTGGTCATACGTATGCCATTTTTGCGTACGAAATAGCTGAATAGCCGGATTTGCAGGGTTAAACGCCTATCGCTCGTTGATTTTTTGGGTCGTGATGATGATTTCAAAGGATTTCCGACACAACGCGGGTATCATTCCGTCCGTGGTGATTATTGTATGTAGAGCGGTGCTCGATGGTGGCACCTTTAGAGCAAGGGTACGGGTGCCTCGCCCCGAAGACACGCCATCGAGGAATGAGATTTTTCTGAAAGGAGATTTTGTGATGCAGTTATCGCGTCTATGTAGTCTATATTCAGCACTGGCAATTCATCGTATATCACCATTTTCGTCGATTGGCGGGTTTTGACTTCAGGAGCATGAAAGTGTCGGATAGGGGCATGGATAAGATGAGAGTTTTTTTATTGAATCTCCCGCGCCGCCACAAGCGCATCCTTCAGGTGCTTGTCGATATTTTGTTGGTGTGGGTTTCATTGTGGATGGCCTTTGTCGTCCGACTTGGCATTGCCGAGATGGAACAACCGATCCAGCGATATACATGGCTGTTCTTGAGCGCTCCGGTGATCGCCATTCCCTTGTTTATTCGCTTTGGCATGTACCGTGCGGTGATGCGCTACTTTGGTAACGATGCACTTATTACCATCATCAAGGCGGTGAGCCTTTCTTCACTTATTCTGGGTCTGGTTGTCTATCTTTACAGCAATCATCAATATGTTGTTCCGCGCTCGGTGATTTTCAACTACTGGTGGTTATGCCTGGTGACCGTGGGTGGGTTGCGTCTGGCGATGCGCCAGTACTTCATGGGAGATTGGTTCGCCGCAGCGCAACATGTTCCCTTTACCAATCGTGATGATGGGTTGACGAAAGTTGCCGTTTACGGAGCAGGCTCTGCGGGTAATCAACTGGTCGCCGCGTTGCGCATGGGGCGGATCATGCGCCCGGTTGCTTTCATCGATGACGATGGGAGTATTGCCGGCCGTGTGATATCCGGGCTGCAGGTGTTCAAGCCCAAGCATATCCAGCAGATGATCGACGCCACGGGCGCCCAGCAGATATTGCTGGCGGTTCCTTCGGCGGGGCGCGGGCGCAGGCGTGAGATTCTTTCTAACCTGGAGCGCTTTCCACTGCACGTGCGCAGCGTTCCGGACTTCATGGAGTTGGCCAGTGGGCGAGTCAAGGTCGACGATATCCAGGAAGTCGATATTGCCGACTTGTTGGGACGCGATGCCGTACCGGCCCAGGAAGACCTGCTTGAGCGTTGCATCGTCGGCCAGTCGGTCATGGTCACCGGCGCGGGAGGATCGATCGGGTCTGAGCTGTGTCGGCAGATCCTGGCCCTGAAGCCCAAGACCCTGCTGCTGTTCGAACACAGTGAGTTCAATCTTTACAGCATCTTGTCTGAACTTGAGTACCGCATTGCCCATGAGTCACTGCCCATCAAGTTATTGCCTATCCTGGGCTCCGTACGCGACGAGAGCAAACTGCTTGACGTCATGAAGAGCTGGCACGTCGACACGGTTTATCATGCGGCTGCGTACAAACATGTGCCGATTGTCGAACACAATATTGCCGAAGGCGTGTTGAATAATATTATTGGCACTGTGAATACTGCCCAGGCAGCCTTGAAAGCCGGTGTGGTGAACTTCGTGCTGATTTCCACCGACAAGGCTGTTCGGCCGACTAATGTCATGGGGAGTACCAAACGCCTTGCAGAGTTAGCCTTGCAAGCACTCAGCCTGGAGAAAGCTCCGGTGATGTTTGGCGACAAGTCCGGCGTGGCACGCGTCAACAAAACCCGCTTCACCATGGTCAGGTTTGGCAACGTATTGGGTTCTTCAGGCTCCGTGATTCCGCTTTTTCACCGGCAGATCAAGGCGGGCGGCCCATTGACCGTCACGCACCCCAAGATCACGCGTTATTTCATGACCATCCCCGAAGCCGCCCAACTGGTGATCCAGGCCGGTTCCATGGGGCAGGGTGGGGATGTGTTCGTACTGGACATGGGCGAGCCGGTAAAAATTATAGAACTGGCGGAAAAAATGATTCATTTGTCGGGGTTGAGTGTGCGCACGGATAAAAACCCTCACGGCGATATTGCAATTCAGTTCACCGGATTGCGTCCAGGCGAAAAGCTCTACGAGGAGTTGCTGATCGGCAACAACGTCGTGGCGACCCAGCATCCGATGATCATGAGCGCCAACGAGGACTCTCTGGCCTGGGACGTACTCAAAAACAAACTGAGCGAATTGCTCGCCGCGGTGAGGGAGGACAACTACGACCGTGTGCGCCAGATCCTGCGTGAAACGGTCAGCGGTTATTCTCCCGACGGCGAAATCGTCGACTTGATCTACCAGCAGCGCCGTTTGGAACCGTGATTTAACACTCTGTTACTCAAGCATTTTTGACGAATCTCCAACATCACCTAAGTTTGAAAAGCAGCTTCGGAAAAGCTGCTTTTTTCTTACCGATGTCATGGAGCGTCACCAATGCAAAACACCTCTCTCACCTCGCTAATCTTCGCTTTTCTCACTACTTTGTCGGCAGCGACCACCGCCGCCCCGTCCGTCAAACCCGAAACGCCAGCCCCTATCACCGCGCAAGTCACCAAGACCGAGCAATCGGCCAAGGTCAATCTCAACGCCGCTGACGCGCAAACCCTGCACCGCGACCTCTTCGGCATCGGCGCGGCCAAGGCCAAGGCGATCGTCGCTTATCGTGAAAGCAATGGCCCCTTCACGGCGGTTGATGAATTGCTGGAAGTGAAGGGCATCGGCAAGGCGCTGTTGGAGAAGAACCGCGACAGGCTGGCGCTCAACTAAGGCAGTGAGAAGAGGCCGGTCGCTGATCGGCCTTTTCGTCTTCCAACTCTTGACCGCCAACCTGGCATGAAAAGTGATTACGTCTCCCGAGTAGATTGTTCAACAATCGAGAGGTAATCATGTCTCCCAGTTTGTCGCTAGCCGATCAGATTGCTCTGGAGTTGCGTGCCGACATCATCGGCGGTCGGCTTTTGCCGGGCATGCCGTTGGTCGAGGTCGAGCTGGTCAAGGCCTACAACGCTTCGCGCAATACGATTCGTGAAGCGCTGCATCGTTTGGGCCACGAGGGGTTGACCCGTTACGTGCGCAACAAGGGCGTGGTGGTGCGGCGGTTGGAACGCCACGAGGTGCGCGACCTGTTTGTAGTCCGTCGTACCCTTGAGTTGCAGGCGATTGCCCAGAGCGATCCGCTCACGACGGAGCAATCGGACCGCATGCAAAACGCCATTGATGCCACCACCCTTGCTCGGGAGCGCGAAGATTGGCGCACCGTGGCGACACACAGCTTGCGGTTCCATCAGCACATCGTGGGTTTGATGTGCAGTCCGTTGTTCGACGAGTTCTTTGCCCAGGTCATTGCGCAACTGCGCCTGGTGTTTTGCGCAGCGCCCGATGAGCAGCGTTTTCAGTCGCCCTGGCTGGAGCGTGACCGTGAAATTTACCAATTGTTGGTCCAGCAGGACAAACCGGCGGCAGGGGAGGCGATGAGCCTGTACCTGGAGGATTCGGAATGTCTGTCGTTGGCCCTGTTCTCCCCTGCCTGATCGAGGATCTGCACCATGTACAAAGACTATCCGGCCGCTTATCAGGTCAGTAAAGGTTCGGCGCTGCAGGTTGACACGGCGTTTTATGAGCGCATTCGTGATCGAGCGGATCAACGCACGCTGATTGAGCAGTTCGAAGTACCCATTCGTACGGGCAGGGCGTGGAAGGTACCGGCTGGGCATGTATTTCGTGTGACCACGCCGGTGGGACCGCAGGTGGGGGACTTTAACGTGTGGAACGCCAATGACCCGCGTGAACGCCTATGGGC
This sequence comes from Pseudomonas sp. FP597, assembly GCF_030687435.1. Classification (NCBI taxonomy): domain Bacteria; kingdom Pseudomonadati; phylum Pseudomonadota; class Gammaproteobacteria; order Pseudomonadales; family Pseudomonadaceae; genus Pseudomonas; species Pseudomonas sp. FP597. The sequence continues at coordinate 1,883,535 of NZ_CP117432.1, forward strand.
GGCGCGCACCCGTCAGTTGCAGGGCGCGCATGTCAGCACCCACGACCGGCTGTGGTCGAACCTGCCGTTTTTGCGGCCTTTGGTCACCATTACCGATGACAGCCTGGCCAGCTACGGTATCGATGAACACGGCGGGCGCCTGCACGATTTGCTTGGCACGCGCTGCGATCCGTATGTGAACCGCATGCTGACCGGTGAGGACTTTCATCACCATTGCCACTCGAACCTGACGCGTGCAGTGTTGCCCCACGGCCTGACGGAATTCGATGTGCATGACGTGCTGAATATTTTTCAGTGCACCGGCCTGAATCATGACGACATGTATTTCATGAAGGCGTGCCCGGCACAGAAGGGCGATTACCTGGAGTTCTTTGCCGAAATTGATTTGCTGTGCGCGCTGTCGACGTGCCCAGGCGGGGATTTGTCGCTGCCGATGTGGGGGCCGGATGCGCAGGACCCGCTCACAGTCTGCCGTCCGCTGGGGGTTGAGATTTATAAACTGGAGGAAGAGCTATTGAGCGGCTGGAGCCAGCCGGAGCGTGCTGCCTACAAGGGGCAGCACGGGTTGCATATTGCCAAGGCGGACTGGGAGTAAGAAACCCTAGCGATCCTGCGCATCCTTGGCATCCGCCTGGGCGTTGCGCTCGGCCACGCGTTTGCGTTGTTCGTCGGTGAGTTCCACCTTGTTGGCGCTGTCACGCAGCATCATCAGCCCACCGACGATCGACCCGATCGCTACTACCATAATCAACCACGCGTACCACGGCATAAGGCTCTCCTTGAGGCAGATTGCCGTGGGAGGTTTTTCCCACGGGAATGACTGCTTTGAGTAACGGGCTTTCTGAGTAGTTCAGTGTAGGCCGTTCTGCCTCGCAAATCTTAGAGCCCGGTCAACATTGCATCTGCCGGGGCATCGGCGCGGTCCTGCGCAGTCATCTGGAAGTAGATGAAACCCACCACCATGAAGCCCAGGAAAATCAGCCCGATCAGTGTGTTGAACCAGGCCATGGCCACCAGGCACACCACTGCCAGCACCAGGGCAATGCCCGGTACGATCGGGTAGCCCGGCGCGCGGAAGGTACGTTCCAGCAGTGGCTCGGTTTTACGCAGTTTGAACAGGCTGAGCATGCTCATGATGTACATGACGATGGCGCCGAATACCGCCATGGTGATCATCGCCGCCGTCAGCGTCATGCCGCCCAGGTTGATCAGGCCGTCGCTGTAGATGGCGGCGATACCGACCACGCCACCGGCGATAATGGCGCGATGGGGTGTCTGGAAACGCGACAGTTTAGCGAGGAAAGACGGCAGGTAACCGGCACGGGCCAGGGCGAAGAACTGCCGCGAGTAGCCGAGGATGATGCCGTGGAAACTCGCCACCAGGCCGAACAGGCCGATCCACACCAGCATGTGCAACCAGCCGGAGCTGTCGCCCACCACGGTTTTCATCGCCTGTGGCAATGGGTCGTTGATGTTTGACAGGGTGCGCCAGTCGCCCACGCCGCCGGCGAAGAACATCACGCCCATGGCCAGGATCACCAAGGTGAGGATGCCGCTGATGTAGGCCTTTGGAATGGTGCGCTTAGGATCTTTCGCTTCTTCGGCCGCCATGGCCGCGCCTTCGATGGCGAGGAAGAACCAGATGGCAAACGGAATTGCGGCAAACATACCGGCAATCGCTGGGGCGCCAAAGGTGTCGGAGCCGGCCCAGCCATTCAGGGCGAAGTTGCTGAAGCTAAAGGCCGGGGCGACCACGCCCATGAATACCAGTAGTTCGGCCACGGCGAGCACACACACCACCAGTTCGAAGGTGGCGGCGAGTTTTACGCCAAGGATGTTCAGGCCCATGAACACGATATAGGCGCCGACGGCCGCGTGTTTCGGGTCCAGCGCCGGAAACTGCACATTCAGGTAAGCACCGATGGCCAGGGCGATGGCGGGCGGGGCGAAGACAAATTCGATCAAGGTGGCCAACCCGGCAATCAAGCCGCCTTTTTCACCAAAGGCGCGGCGGCTGTAGGCAAAGGGGCCGCCAGCATGGGGAATTGCGGTGGTCAGTTCGGTGAAGCTGAAGATAAAGCAGGTGTACATCGCGGCGACCATCAATGAGGTCACCAGAAAGCCCAAGGTCCCGGCCACGCCCCAGCCATAGCTCCAGCCGAAGTATTCCCCGGAGATCACCAGCCCGACGGCAATGCCCCATAAGTGCAGGGTGCCCAAGGTGGGCTTGAGTTGTGTGTTCATTGTGCTGCGCTCCCTGAACGGTTTTGAATGATTCAAGGTGTTGCAGCGGGCATGCCAGCCTGGGAATCATTGTCGTAAAGCGGCGCAACTGTCGTCTGGGGGATGGTTTGGCGTTTGAAATTTCCCGGTGTCGCACCAGATAAGTGCGGCGGTGATTGAGCCGGCGCTATCGGGGGCAAGTCCAGACGCCGAATACCCAGTGTAAACCCCGTATAAACCCACTCTTTACGCCATCTTTACGCCCCGTCCACCCCCTCGCTCTCGTTCCTTTACGCCACTCCTGCGGACAATTGCCCCACACGCGGCACTCGCCGCTAAACGGAGAGACTTCCATGAGCGTTCTGGACGGGGTGTCACTGCTATTGGCCGTGGCGCTGTTCATTTATCTGCTGGTTGCGCTGTTACGCGCGGATCGGAACTAGGAGCGGGCTATGCACAGTTATGACTATTGGCTGATCATCGCCTTCTTTGCCGTGGTACTGGTGCCGGCGCCGTTTCTGGGACGGTTCTACTACAAGGTGATGGAAGGCCAGCGCACCTGGCTGAGCCCGGTGCTGGGGCCTGTCGAAAGGGCCTGTTATCGCCTGTCCGGCGTGGATGCGCAGCAGGAACAAAGCTGGCAGAAATACATGCTGGCCTTGCTCGCGTTTAACCTCGCGGGCTTTTTGCTGTTGTTCGCGATCCTGATATTCCAGGGATCTCTCCCACTGAACCCACAGAAATTGCCGGGCCAGGAATGGACACTGGCCTTCAACACCGCAGTCAGTTTCATGACCAACACCAACTGGCAGAACTACAGCGGCGAAGCGTCCCTGAGTTACCTCAGCCAGATGGCCGGCCTGACCGTACAGAACTTTGTCAGTGCGGCCACCGGCCTTGCCGTACTGGTCGCGTTATGCCGTGGGATCGGTCGCAAATCCGCCCAGACGCTGGGTAACTTCTGGGTCGATATGACCCGAGCCACGCTCTACGGGCTGTTGCCGTTGTGCCTGGTGCTGGCACTGTTCCTGGTGTGGCAGGGTGTACCGCAAACCTTCGCCCATTACGTCGATGCCGTGACGATGCAAGGCGTGGATCAGGTGATCCCGCTGGGCCCGGCGGCCAGTCAGATTGCGATCAAGCAACTCGGCACTAACGGCGGTGGCTTCTTCGGCGTCAACTCGGCGCACCCCTTTGAAGACCCGACCGCCTGGGCCAATCTGTTTGAATTGGCGTCGATCATCCTGATCCCGGTGGCGTTGGTGTTCACCTTCGGCCACTACGTCAAAGACCTGCGCCAGAGCCGCGCCATTCTGGGCTGCATGCTGGCGCTGTTCCTGATCGGCGGCGCGACGTCGCTGTGGGCCGAGTACCAACCTAACCCTGCCCTGAACAACCCGGCCGTGGAGCAAACCGCGCCACTGGAAGGTAAGGAAGCGCGCTTCGGCACCACCGGCACTGTGCTGTGGTCGGTGACTACCACGGCGGCGTCCAACGGTTCGGTCAACGGCATGCAAGACAGCCTCAATCCGCTCAGTGGCATGGTGGCGCTGGTCAACATGATGGTCGGCGAGGTGATCTTCGGCGGCGTCGGCGCCGGTATGTACGGCATGCTGCTCAACGTGCTGATCGCGGTGTTCCTGGCCGGCCTGATGATCGGTCGCACCCCGGAATACCTGGGCAAGAAACTCCAGGCCAAGGAAGTGCAATTGCTCGTCGTAACCCTGTTGGTGATGCCGGTAGGCGTGCTTGTGCTCGGTGCCATTGCCGCCAGCCTGCCCGGCCCGGCTGGCGCCATCAGCAACCCTGGCCCACATGGTTTCAGTCAGTTGCTGTATGCCTACACCTCCGCCAGCGCCAACAACGGCTCGGCGTTCGCCGGCTTCAGCGCCAATACGCCGTTCCACAACCTGATGCTCGGCCTGGGCATGTTGATCGGCCGCTTTGGCTACATCCTCCCGGTACTGGCCCTGGCCGGCAGCCTGGCGATGAAAAAGAGCGCGCCGATTGGCCAGAACAGCTTCCCCACCCACGGACCGCTGTTCGTGACCCTGTTGACCGTGACCATTTTGCTGGTGGGCGGCCTGACGTTCCTGCCGACGCTGGCACTGGGTCCTATCGCTGAACACCTGAGTATGGGCTTCTAGGAAGGGATATGAACATGAATATGCCTGCAAAAAACGCGGCCCCGATCACCACTCAGGCGCCTGCCAAAACCGCGATCTCCGCCCTGTGGCGCCCGGCGCTGGTCCAGGCGTTCGTCAAGCTGGACCCGCGCCAGCTGCAACGCTCGCCGGTGATGCTGGTGGTCGAGCTGACCGCGATCCTCACCACCGTGCTCTGCTTCGTGCCCGACACCAGCGTACCTACGTTTGTCGCCGTGCAGATCGCCGTGTGGCTGTGGTTCACCGTGCTGTTTGCCAACTTCGCCGAAGCCTTGGCCGAAGGACGTGGCAAGGCCCGTGCCGATAGCCTCAAGGCCGGTAGCGAAGGCCTCAGCGCGCGGCGCAAGGAGGCCGATGGCAGTTTCAAGGTCGTGCCGGCCACCAGCCTGCGCAAAGGCGATGTGGTACGCGTCGCCGCTGGGGAGATGATCCCCGGTGACGGTGAGGTCATCGAAGGCATCGCGGCGGTCAACGAAGCGGCGATCACCGGCGAGTCCGCCCCGGTAATCCGAGAGTCCGGCGGCGACCGTTCGGCCGTCACCGGCAACACGCGCCTGGTCTCGGACTGGCTGCTGATCCGCATCACCGCCAACCCCGGTGAGTCGACCCTGGACCGCATGATTGCGTTGGTGGAAGGCGCCAAACGCCAGAAAACCCCCAACGAGGTTGCGCTGGATATCCTGCTGATCGGCCTGACGCTGATCTTCCTGCTGGTGGTGGTGACCCTGCAGCCGTTCGCCCACTTCGCCAATGGCAGTTTGCCGTTAGTGTTTTTGGTCGCACTGCTGGTGACGCTGATTCCTACGACCATTGGCGGCTTGCTCTCGGCCATCGGCATTGCCGGCATGGACCGCCTTGTACGCCTGAATGTGATCGCCAAGTCCGGTCGCGCGGTGGAAGCGGCGGGGGACGTGCATGTGTTGCTGCTGGACAAGACCGGCACTATCACTTTTGGTAACCGTCGTTGCGCGGCGGTGGTCGCGGCGCCTGGCGTCAGCGGTCGCGAGGTGGCCGAAGGCGCACTGTTCGCCTCCCTGGCGGACGACACTGCGGAAGGCAAATCCATTGTCGAATACCTGCGCGCCTTGCACCCCCAGGCCGAACCGTCCCTGGATGAGCTGACCGCCGTGCCGTTCAGCGCCGAAACCCGCTTGTCCGGTGTCGACTACCAAGGGCGCATATTCCGCAAAGGCGCGGTGGATTCGCTGCTGGCGTTCATTGGGCAGCAACGCAGTGACCTCTTGCCTGCGCTGTCGCGGGAAATCGACAAGATCGCCCAAAGCGGTGGCACGCCGTTGCTGGTGTGCGCCGATGGCAAATTGCTCGGTGCGATTCATTTGAAGGATGTGGTCAAGCCCGGTATTCGTGAACGTTTCGCCGAGCTGCGCAAGCTGGGCATTCGTACGGTGATGGTCACCGGCGATAACCCACTGACCGCTGCCGCGATTGCCGCTGAAGCCGGTGTGGACGACGTACTGGCCGAAGCCACTCCCGAGAAAAAACTCGCACGCATACGCCATGAACAGAACGACGGCCGACTGGTGGCGATGTGCGGCGACGGCGCCAACGACGCCCCGGCGCTGGCCCAGGCTGACGTCGGCATGGCCATGAACGACGGCACCCAGGCCGCCCGCGAAGCCGCCAACATGGTCGACCTCGACAGCGACCCGACCAAGCTGTTGGACGTGGTGCAGATCGGCAAGGAATTGCTGGTAACCCGCGGTGCGCTCACCACCTTTTCCATCGCCAACGACGTGGCCAAATACTTCGCGATCCTGCCGGCGCTGTTTGCCTCGATCTACCCGCAGCTGGGCGTGCTCAACGTGATGCATCTGCAGAGCCCGCAGAGCGCGATCCTCTCGGCCATCGTGTTCAACGCGCTGATCATTGTGGTGTTGATTCCGTTGGCGCTGCGCGGTGTGCGGGTGCAGGCGGCCAGTGCGGCGGCGTTGCTGCGGCGCAACCTGCTGATCTACGGCTTGGGTGGGCTGCTGGTGCCGTTCGTGGGCATCAAGGCCATCGACATGCTGCTGACCGCGTTGCACCTGGTGTAAACCCACTGAATTGAGGAGTCTGAAATGTCCAATATCATCCGTCCGGCCCTGAGCCTGCTGGTGCTCATGACCCTGATCACCGGCGTTGCCTACCCGTTGGTGGTGACCGGCGTTGCCCAGGTCGCGTTCCCTGATCAGGCCAATGGCAGCCTGGTGCGCGATGCCAGTGGCAAGGTGCGCGGCTCCAGCCTGATCGCCCAGGATTTTACCGGTGACAGCTGGTTCCACCCGCGTCCTTCGGCCGGCGCCTTTGCGACCGTTTCCAGCAGCGCGAGTAACCTCGGCCCGAGCAACCCGGCGCTGGCCACTCGCGTGTTCGATGATGCGAATAAACAGCAGGTACCCGGCCAGGGACCGGTGCCATTAGCTTCGCTGACTACCTCCGGCAGCGGTCTTGATCCACACTTGCCACCCGAGGCGATTGCCTATCAACTGGCGCGGGTGGCGGCGGCGCGGAATGTGCCGGTGTCGACCTTGCAGCGGCTGTTGGATGAGCATATCGAAAGCCCGTTGGTGGGCCCGCCGGTGGTGAATGTTTTGGCACTGAACATGGCCCTGGAAAAACTCTGATCCCCTCCCACATTGGATTTCTCTGGGCCTGAACAATTGAAGGAACCCCACGCATGAGCGACTCCGGCCGCGCCGACGCACTGTTAGCCGAGTTACCCCGCAACGGCCGTGGCCGGCTCAAAGTCTTCCTCGGCGCCGCGCCTGGGGTGGGCAAGACCTACGCCATGCTCCAGGCAGCCCACACTCAGCTGCGCCAGGGCGTGAAGTTGATCGCTGGCGTGGTCGAGACCCACGGCCGCGCCGAGACCGAAGCCCTGCTCAGCGGCCTGCCGCAGCAACCGTTGCTGCGCAGCGAGTACCGCGGTGTGATGCTCGAAGAGATGGACCTCGACGGCCTGCTCGCCGCCAAACCCAAGCTGGTGCTGGTGGACGAACTGGCCCATAGCAACGCCCCCGGCAGCCGCCATGAAAAACGCTGGCAAGACATCCAGGAGCTGCTCGCCGCCGGTATCAACGTGTTCACCACGGTCAACGTCCAGCACCTGGAAAGCCTGAACGACCAGGTACGTGGCATTACCGGCGTGCAGGTACGTGAAACCCTGCCCGACTGGGTGCTGCAAGAGGCAGACGAACTGCTGCTGATCGACCTGCCATCGCGCGAGCTGCTGGAGCGTCTGCGCGACGGCAAGGTGTATGTACCGGAACAGGCGCGCGCCGCCATCGATGCATTTTTCACTCAGACCAACCTGATGGCCCTGCGCGAGCTGGCGATGCAGACCGCCGCGGCACATGTCGACGACGACTTGGCCCAGGGTTATCGCCAACTCGGCCAGGCCGCGCCGGCGGTGCGCGGCCGTTTGCTGGTGGGCGTGGATGGCGATGCACAGGCCGAACGCCTTGTGCGGCATGCCAGTCGCGTGGCGCAGCGTCGGCACTTGCCGTGGAGCCTGGTGCATATCGATAACGGCCGTGCGCGGGATGAGCAATCGCGGCTGCGTCTGCAAAACGCCCAGCAACTGGCTGAGCGCCTGGGTGGCGAAGTGGTGTTACTGCGCGCAGGGGAGGTGGCCAAGACGCTGATTCAGCACGCCCACGAACGTCGCGCCAGCCTGTTATTGGTGGGGCAGTCGCGGATGCGTTGGCACCGCCGCCTGTTGGGTGGCGGTCTGGCGTCGCGCTTGCTGCGCAATGCTCGAAGCCTGGAAATCAACGTGCTCGACACCGATGACACGCCGGCACCGCCGCGCTTGCCGCAGGTGCGTGGCCTGGTGTGGTTCGATTACGCCCTGGCGGTGGTCGCCACCGTCATGGCTGCCGCCGTGGCTTGGGCGGTGTCCAGCGTGTTGCCGCTGCCGAATATCTCGCTGGTGTTTCTCGCCGCCGTGCTGCTGGTGGCGGTACGCAGCAGCCTGGGGCCATCCCTGGCATGTGCGGCGTTGTCATTTCTGACGTATGACTTTCTGTTTATCCCGCCGAATTTTTCCTTCGCCATCCAGCGCGAAGAAGATGTACTGACCCTGCTGTTCTTCCTGCTGATGGCGGCGCTCACCGGCAACCTCGCTGCCCGCCAGCGCCGACAGTTGCAAGCGTTGCGCGATACTCAGGAAGAAACCAGTGAGTTGCTCGACCTGTCGCGCAAACTCACGGCGGCCACTGATCGCCAGGCGGTGGTCAGTGCGGCGGCCCATCATCTGGAAGGCTGGAGCGACCTGGACCTGTGCCTGGTCAATCGCGACGACCAGGGTAGCTGGAAGATCGAGACCGGCGGCCCTCTGACCCTCACCGAAGCTGAACGCGCCGCCGCCGATTGGGCGTGGCAACATGACCAACCCGCCGGCAAGGGCACCGGTACTTTGCCGTTCGGACGTTGGTGGTGGTGGCCGCTTTCGGGTGAAGAGGGGCCGCTGGGTTTGCTCGGTGTCAGTGCCAAACCCGGCCTGGAACTGAGCGGCCAACGTCGGCGCTTGCTCACGGCCTTGAGTCAGCCGCTGGCCCAGGCCCTGGCTCGCGCTCAACTGGCTCAGGAACTGGAATCCGCGCGCCTGCATGGTGAAACCGAACAATTGCGCAGCGCCTTGCTCGCTTCGGTGTCCCATGATTTGCGCACGCCGTTGACCTCCATGCGCGGCAGCATCGACAGCCTGCTGGCGCTGGGGGAGGCCATCCCTCTGGAGGATCGCCGTGAGTTGCTCGAAGGCACCCGCGATGAGGCCGAGCGCCTCGACCGCTATATCCAGAACCTGCTGGACATGACCCGCCTGGGGCACGGCGCGCTGAAGCTGGCGCGGGACTGGGTGTCGCCCGGCGATATCGTCGGCAGCGCCCTCGGCCGTTTGCGCGCGGTGCTGGCGCCGCTGCAGGTAAGCATCGAGGTGCCGGCCGAATTGCCGTTGCTGTACGTACATGCCGCGTTGATCGAGCAGGCGCTGGTCAACGTGCTGGAAAATGCCGCGCGCTTTTCGCCGCCTCTGGGCCGTTTGCAATTGAGCGCGGGAGTGTTGGATAACCAACTGTTTTTCGCCGTGGCCGATGAGGGGCCAGGGATCCCCGAAGAGGAGCGCGCGAAGATATTCGATATGTTCTACACCGCTGCGCGCGGTGATCGAGGCGGGCAGGGTACCGGCCTGGGCCTGGCGATTTGTCAGGGCATGGTCGGCGCGCACGGTGGGCATATCAGCGTGGCCGACGGCATTGAAGGGCGCGGCACTTGTATCACTTTGTTCCTGCCATTGCCGACACAGCCTGGCCTGGAGCGCGAGTCGTGAGCTACCCTCTTTCCTCCACGGATTTTGATTGGACACCATGAGCCAGACCGCGACGATTTTGGTCATCGATGACGAGCCGCAGATCCGCAAATTCTTGCGCATCAGCCTGGCCTCCCAGGGTTACAAAGTGATTGAGGCCGGTACCGGTAACGAAGGCCTGGCCCAGGCGGCATTGAACAAGCCGGACTTGCTGGTGCTCGACCTTGGCCTGCCGGACATGGATGGCCAGCAGGTGCTGCGTGAGTTTCGCGAATGGTCGACGGTGCCGGTGCTGGTGCTGTCGGTCCGCGCCAGCGAAGGGCAAAAGGTCGAAGCGCTCGACGGTGGCGCCAACGATTATGTGACCAAACCGTTTGGCATCCAGGAGTTCCTCGCTCGGGTGCGCGCGTTGCTGCGTCAGGCGCCGGCGGGCGAGGCACAGGAGGCCGCGTTGAGTTTCGGCCCGCTGACCGTGGACCTGGCTTATCGCCGCGTGTTGCTGGACGGCGCCGAGGTGGCGCTGACCCGCAAGGAATATGCGGTGCTGGCGCAGCTGGCGCGGCATGCGGGGCGGGTGATTACCCAACAGCAATTGCTCAAGGATATCTGGGGGCCGACCCATACCGAAGACAGCCACTATTTGCGCATCGTGGTGGGCCACCTACGGCAGAAGCTGGCGGATGACCCGACTCAGCCACGGTTTATCGTGACCGAGGCGGGGGTGGGGTATCGGTTGTTAAGTGTTCAGCCCTGAAACTATCCGGCGCCATCAGCCTCGCCACATCTTTCAACGCTGCTCACTCTCATACCGATCCAACGTATCACTGGCAATCTCGCGTCCCAGGGCGATCAATTCCGGCGCCTTGTAGAACTCGAAGAACCGGCACACCCGCTTCGGTACGTTGATCAACACATCCGGCGGATAACCGGCGATCTTGTACTGGGCCAACGACGTTTGCATCACCTCGAAACTCTGGTTGATCAGGTCCAGCAGCGACGCCGGCCCCACGTTATCGATGATGAACGACCCGGTGGCCGACTTCGGCGCGCCGGGTTTTTCCGGCGCGGCGGCGGGTTGCTGGGATTCGGGTTCGGCCGACTCCAGCCACGGATTGATCTCCGCCGCCTGGGCCTGCAAGGCCTCCTGTTCGAGTTTCATCAACTGCTCGGCCTGCTTGCGGCGAAACGGCAGATGCGAGCCGAGTGACTTCGCCAGGCTGTTGAAGCGGCTCTTGAACGCGGGCGGGCGCTGGATCACCGGCAAATGGTAATGCTTCTGGTTGGTGGCGTTGAGATTGACCGCGATGATCAGGTCGCAGTGGCTCGACACCACCGGCACGATCGGCAACGGGTTGAGCAGGCCGCCATCCACCAGCATGCGGTTGCCTTGCATCACCGGGGTGAACAGACTGGGAATCGCCGCCGAAGCGCGCATGGCCTGATGCAGGCAGCCTTCCTGGAACCAGATTTCCTGCTGGTTGGTGAGGTCGGTGGCCACGGCGGTGTAGGGGATGCGCAGCTCTTCGATATTGATCTCGCCGACGATCTTGCGGATTTGCCCGAAGACTTTCTCGCCGCGAATCGCGCCCAGGCGAAAACTCACGTCCACCAGGCGCAGCACATCGAGGTAGTCGAGGCTTTCAATCCAGTTGCGGTACTCGTCCAGCTTGCCGGCGGCGTAGATCCCGCCGACCACGGCTCCCATGGAGCAGCCGGCGATACAGGCGATGTCGTAGCCGCGTCGTTCGATCTCTTCGATCACTCCGATATGGGCGTAGCCCCGGGCCCCGCCGGAGCCCAGCACCAAGGCAACACGTTTCTTCATGGTCCATGTCCTTTATCGGCAGACGCCCACAATGCACCTATTGAGGGGGCGTCTTCAATCTTCGCCCAGCTGTGCAATATTTTTCCAGAAAAACGACGAGGCTCGGGTATGCTCTGGCAATAGGTACTACCGATTTCAGGCTAAGGACAAGGCACTTTTTGTTGTAGGTAACGTCTACACGCTACGACTGTTTTTCTATTTTTGAGGTGTCATCGATGAAAGCCTGGATGTGTGTGCCTGTGATCATGCTGGCCTTGGCCGGTTGTGCCGGGAAAACTGCCTACCGCGACAGCTGCGGCTCGCAATTGGACGCTGCCTGGAAAGAACTCGACTTGGCCAAGGCTGAAGGGTTTGCCGGCACCGTCAGTTACTCCAAGGCCTTATCTCTATTGACGGGCGCCAAGACCCAGCAGCAGTTTGAAGCCTTTGAAGGTTGCTCCAACAAGGCTGAGAAGGCGCGGTTCTATATCCGTGAATCGCGCGCCGGACGTTGAAGCGTAGCAGCGAGTAGGATTTTTCATCGGAAAGTGAGGGCAGAATGTCAGCGTTGGTCGATCAGTTAGTCGCTCAGGTCATTGGCCTGGAAGTAGGGTTACTGAGCTGCCAGGCTCGCCTTGCTGCCGTCACCGACGATGAAGCGTTGCATGATCTGCGCACCACGGTGCGGCGCCTGCGCAGCCTGTTACGGCCCTTGCGTGGGTTGCCGGGCGTCGAACAGCTTGAAATGGCCGCCCGCGCGGTCGGCCAATTGACCACGCCGCTGCGCGATCGCGAAGTGTTGGCGGCCTATCTGCACCAGCATGGTCATTACGCGGCGGCGGATCGGCGCTTGCGCTTGCAACCCGATGCTTATCGCCAAGTGGCGAAAAGTGCTGAAGTGGCGCAGTTGCTGCTTATTCTGGATGCCTTCCCGCGTTTCATCCGCGCATCCCAACATCAAAAACTCCTCAAGGGCCTGCGTTCGCGCATCGAGAAACGTCTGGCCAAGCAATGGCAGGCACTCGATGCGGCCCTCAAGGACCCCGAGCATGATCGCCATCGCCTGCGCTTGCTGATCAAGCGCGTGCGCTACGCCGCCGAGGCCTATCCCGGGTTGGACAGGTTGCCCGCCGACGCCATGTCGCACCTGAAGAAAGCCCAGGCCGCCCTGGGCGATTGGCACGACTGCTGGCAGTGGCTGGCCCAGGCTCAACATCAAGCGGATCTGCAGCCCTGTGTGGCGGTATGGCATAAAACCATGGCCAAAGCGGAAGGGCAGGCGGATCGCGTGTTGGATAAACTCAGCGCCGATTGTTTCTAAGTCGGTCCGGCTTTTGGCCGGAATGAGCGCTGTGCCTCTCCCGCTCGGTCGTTAAGATCCCCTCTCTGTAATTTTTGACGTGAGGTCGCCATGCGCTTCAGTGATTTGCTCGACGCCGTCCGTAGTAACCCGTTGGACGTCACCATTCCCGCTGAATGGGGCCAAGGTCGCGCGACTTTTGGTGGTTTGGTCGCCGCGTTACAGTACGAAGCCCTGCGCGCCCAGGTGCCGGCGGATCGCCCACTGCGCTCGCTGGCCATCACGTTTGTGGGGCCGGTGGCGGCTGATGTACCGGCCAGTTATCACGTGGAAGTGTTGCGCGAAGGCAAGGCCGTCAGCCAATTGCTCGGTCGCGTGGTGCAAGATGGTGAAACGGCGACGCTGGTACAGGCCAGTTTCGGTGCGTCTCGCGAATCGGAAATCGATGTGGTCAGCGAAGCGCCGCCGGTGTTCAAGCACTGGGACCAGTGCCAGGAACTGCCTTATATCAAGGGCGTCACCCCCGAATTCATGCGGCATTTGGCGATGCGCTGGAGTGTCGGCGGCCTACCGTTCACGGGCACCCAATCCCGCGACATGGGCGGCTGGGTTCGCCTGCGCGGGGACGTAAAGGAAGAACCGCTGACCGAAGCGCATATCCTCGCCCTGGTCGACGCCTGGCCTCCGGCCTTGCTCCCGCACCTTAAGAAACCCGCGCCAGGCAGCACGCTGACCTGGACCATCGAATTCATCCAGCCGCTACAAGATCTGACCACCCTCGATTGGTGCCAGTACTACGTCAATATCGAACACGCCCGCGATGGCTACGGCCATGCCGCCGCCGCGCTGTGGAGCCCGACCGGCGAGTTGATCGCCCTCAGTCGCCAGACCGTGGTGGTCTTCGCCTGAACCTCAGTGCCGATGGCGCTGCCGCCAGGCGCGCCACCAGCCACCGCTCGCCACAAAGCGCGGGAACGTCACGAACTGCTCGACCACCAGACGCTGCACCGCATCCTTACGATCACTGAATGGCTCACTGGCCTCGGCTTCCAGGCTATGACCGTGACGCTGCAACGCCAGGCCGGCCAGGATACCGACGATGCCTACGGCAAAACTGGCCACACTCAGGCTGAATACGCCCGACACGATCAGCAGAAAACCGACGATGAACAGCGGCACGGCAATCAGGTGTAACGCCAGGTTGGTCGGGTGCTGGTGGTTCTGGGGGTAGTTACGCCATTGCCAGGCGGGGAGATTGGGGTGACGTTTGCCCATGATGGTGAATCCTCTGTCCGTTGAAACAACTTGGAAGGAGTTTAGGTGGGAGAGGGTGATGCGGCGAATTGGGGTTGGCTATGGGGGCTATAGGCAGCAATTTATGGCAAACCGCCTTTATCCCTAAGTAACACGTTTATAATTGATCATTCATAAGTGCTTACTTTGGATCTTGTTTGATTAAGGATTTTTGGCGTTGATGTCTAAAATTTTGAATATTTCGTCTGTTTTAAGATGGCTCGTTCGTTTGGTGTCCTTTCCGGTGTGTATTTACTGAGTTGTGAATATGTTGATTACTTAAAGTAGTAGTCGTCAGGTCCATTGATGTACACACTAGGGCCGCTAAGTGAAATGAAATTAGCTTTAAAGTTTATAGATGCGCTGTTACTTATGGCTTCAAATGTAAAATAATTACTGTCTTTTTGGTTTTTACAATAAATACTTCGTGCGCAGGAATATTTCGAATTTGCAACTCTTTGATTTCATTGCATGTTATGCCTATTCTACATGTGTTGAATCCTTTGTTTTTCCATTTTTCTGGTAGGTTGTCTGGAAATTCGAGTATATCGAAACCCATGCCAATACAAGGTTGATCATTTTCTATTCTTAAAGAAAAAAGAGCTACTTTTCCAATTTCGATAGGTGTGCTGAAGATTTTGCTGAAAAATATACTTCCGTCCAATTCATTCCAGTGTTTCATTTTTTCATTCCTGGCGTATCCCTATTTTTTGTTACTGTGTTCTGTTGTTTTAGAAGTCTTCATCTTTGCCTCTGATGTAAAGGTTAGGGTCGCAAATTGAGATGCTCTGAGCCTTGAACTCGATTAAAGAGCTTTTGTTGGTGGCTTGGAAGTAGAGCTGATCATTTTCCTTTGTTATTCTTAAAATAAAAGTGTCTCGGATGGGTATGTTTAGTATTTTTAGGTCGCTAATGCCATAGCAGTCAATGCCAAGTCTGCAAACGTTGTAACCTTTGTTTTTCCATTTTTCCGGTAGGACGTCTGGGAATTCAGGTATGTCGAACCCAATACCCAAATTCGGCCGATCATTGTCTATTTGCAAAGAAAACAGCGTAATTTCTCCTATCTTGACAGGCTGGGTAAAGATTTTTTCAAAGAATATATTTTTGTCTAGTTCATTCCAGTGTTTCATGTTTCCTCCTGAAAAAGTAGTGTGCTTCTGCACCGATGACTTTACCGTTGCGAGGTTGTTCAATAGGTCGTAAATTAAAATGTGTTACTTGATCTCCAAGCCCGTCCGGTCTTCCGTATTTATGCCCGGCAGAGTGATCTTGAATAAGAACTTGTGAGCCATCTTCTCTTGTAAATTGATATACCCTCGTCTCAATAGGGTGACCGGTAGTACTCAGTATTTTTTTATCATTCAGGTCGGTCATGTTCTCTTTTTTGTACTGTGTCGTCCGCCCGGTTTTCGGGTGGGTCATCACGTCTGGGCTCTGATTCATCGGTATATGGGCATCTCTTTTAGCTTGCCTGAAAGCCCCCTTGCGAGAAACATTAGGAATATCCGGTTGAGTTGGCGTGGCGCAAGCGGGATCTTTTCTTTTTGACCCGGGGCAATCTGCGCTGAGCCCCAAAGGATCCACCCACCCCGTAGGGTTGGGCACATACTGGTAGGCGTTGACCCCACCTGCCAGCTTCACGGGATCAGGCGTCAGGTAACGACCAATATCCGGATTGTAGTAGCGATGGCGGTTGTAGTGCAGTCCGCTTTCTTGGTCGAAGTATTGGCCCTGGAAGCGCAGCGGGTTGTCGATTTTGCTTTTATCTAGACGATTGATTTGACCGTAGGCGCGGTAGTGGGCGGACCAGACGATTTCGCCGTCTGGAGCGGTGAGTTCTTGGGGCGTGCCGAGGTGGTCGAGTTGGTAGTGGTAGGGTTTTGTTTCCTGTGGACCAAAGCCTTCCAGCAGCACCAACGGCCTAAAACTATTGGGTTCGTAGAGATAGCTGCGATGACGATCCGCATGGTGTTCGGCGATGAGTTTGTCGCCCTGCCAAAAGAACTCGGTGGTGATGCCGTCCACGGTTTTGCTGATGCGCCGCCCAAACGGGTCATAACGGTAGCTGGCGGTTTGGCCGTTGGGCTGGGTGAGGCCAATCAACCGGTGCTGGCAGTCGTAGCGGTACTCGGTAACGAGTTGATGCCCTTTGCCACGCCGTTCGCGGATCAGGTTGCCGAAGGCGTCGTAGTCGTAGTGTCGGTCGCCCTGAATCATCAGGCGGTTGCCGGCCACGATGTCGGGTCCGGGGCGGTCTTGCATCAGCAGGTTGCCGGCGGGGGTATGGGCGAAGCGTTCCTGCAGGTCTTGCGAGTGGTTGGCGTGGGTGAGGCGGTTGAGCGGGTCGTAGCGGTAGTGGTGTTCGCCTTTGCGGGTGTCGTTGAGGCGGGTGAGGTTGCCGGATGGGTCGTAGTCGTAGTGGCGTTGGTAGAAGTAATTTTCCTGTTGCGTGACGGTGTGGGCGTGCAGGCGGTGCTGGTCGTCGTAGTGGTAGTGGCTGAGGAGTTGGCCTTGTTGGCGTTGGTGCTCCTGGCCGGCTTTGAAGAGGTGCGAGGTCAGCGTTTCGCCATTCAACTCAACTGTCGCCAAATGACCACCTTTGGCGTGGTTGAACACCAGTCGGTTGTTGTCTGGCAGGCGCAGGTGTTGCAACTGACCGCAGGCGTCGTAGCCATAGCGCAAGGTGCCCCAGCCTTGATGTTCGGCGGTGAGGCGGTTTTGAGTGTCGTATTCGTAGGCCAGCGCCCAGTGGCCGTCGTCGACGCTGAGGAGGTTGCCTTGGCGGTCGTAGGCGTAATCGACCTTGTTGCCGTCGGGGAGGGTTTTTCTTACAAGGCGTCCGGCATAGTCGCGCTGGTAAACGGTAACTAGCTGACGACCGTCATCACCGTGTTCGGTTTTTTCCTGCAGGTTGCCGTTGAGGTCGTAGGTATATGACGTGCGTTGACCGTCGAAGCCGATCTCCTGCTGGATCAGGCCGTTGGTGTGGTAATCCAGCCGGTAGGTTTCGCCGATTTCGTTTTCGATGTCGGTCAGCAGCAGTCGAGCGTTGTCGTAGCGGTACTTGACCTGAGTACCGTCAGCATTGATGCGGCGGCTGATCAGGTGCAGGCCATCGGCGTATTCGTAGCGGGTGATGTGGCCGAGTTCGTCGCGTTCGGCGGTGATTTTTCCGTAGGGGTTGTAGCTGTATTCTCGCGTTGCACCGCCTGGCAGCACGATGCGAATCAACCGGCCGACGCTGTCCCATTGGTATTGGGTCAGCGCGTCCTGTTCATCCTCGCGGGCAATCTGGCGGCCCAGATCGTCGTAGCGATAGCGACGCACGCCGCTATTGGGCAGTTGCTCCTCAATGAGCTGACCGCGTTCATTCCACACCAGGCGATGACAGCTGTGATCCGGATACCAAACTCCCGTCAGTTGGCCGTATTTGTTGTAGCTGTAGTCTGTGGAAGTACCGTCAGGGTCGGTCTTGCGAATGACATCGCCTTGGTCATTGCGCTCGTACTTCCAGACGGCCTCCCCACGCCGCACAACCCGTACGAAACCATTGTCATGCTCGTAGGACGTCGGTTCATCATCCCCCGGAAATAACGCCACCAAGCGTCCGGCATCGTCGTACTGATACGCCGTCACCGCGCCCAGCGGATCCTGCTCGACCGTCAGCCGGCCTTTCGCGTCGTAGGATTTAAAATGCTGGGCGCCGTCCGGATCAACACGCTGCACCAACCGTGCGCGGTCATCGTGGACATACACTTCCTGACTGCCGTCGGCGTTATGCACGACAACACGGCCGTCATCACCCCAGACATACCGCGTATCCATCTGCGAAAAACTGGTCCAGTGCCGAACACAGCGCGCCGCCTTACCGGAGCGTTCCCATTCCCAAAAGAAACTCGCGCCACCGGCCAGTCCACGCTCCAGAATGACGTGCTGCTCGTCGTACCGATAAACCTCGCTTTCGCCTACCGCATTGGTCGCGCAAACGAGTCGTCCCACGTCGTCATAGGCGTAGGAAACAACGCTCTGCTCCGTCACCCATTCGTAAGGCTCATACCCCTTGGCCCGCTGAACCTGGTAATCCACCGCCACGATGCGGCCCAGCTCATAACGCAAACACAACGAACGGCCGACACCGTTATCGAGCCGCTCAATGCGCCCCATAAAATCCCGGGCAATCCGCAGCCGGTTGTCATACGCATCACTGATCGAGACCAGCACACCGTCGCGAAAGTGATAAAACCGCGACGCCTGGGCCAGCACCAGCTCATCCGGCGAAGACCCCAAATAGATCGCCGCTTCAGCCAGGCTATTGGTGATCGCCGGTCGCGCCTCAGTCGGCAGCGGAAACTCAGTCGAACGGTTTTCATGGTCGGTCCACACCACCGAATCGCCCGAAACAGAAAGCCGCTGCGCCAGCGAATGGCTCCAACCAAACCCGAGCCCAACATCCACTTCGACCGCACTGGTGCGATACAGCCGCGTCCACTCAAACGGCAAAATCCCATCCAACGTGCCGTCGGTGAGCGTGAGCAACTCCTCCCCGGTCACCATCGACACCGGGCACCCATTGGTGACGGTCTTATCCGAAGCCGTCGCCGCATCCCCGTTCGGGTTTTTCCCCGAAACAGGCACATCATCGACATGCTCCTGCCGAACCAACACCGTCCGCTGAGACTTGCTACGAACCGCCGGCACTGCGTTGGAAATCAGCTGATCCCCAACCTTCAACGGTGCAACTGGCACAGCCTTGATCGGGGTCGCCGCACTGCCCAGCAGCAATGGTTTAGCCGCTTCTGCATGCATCTCCAGCTTGGGTCCCACCAACTGGTCGGCGAGCATTTCCAGCCATTTGCGTGCCCGTCCGGATTTGATGTGCCCCAACACCTGAACGCCGAGGCGAATCTGCACGCCCATGCCTCGAGTCGCCCAGATCAGGAACAGATTGATCAATACCTCGCCGGTGATTTCACCGAGCACTTCGTACATCTCAGGCGGCGGCAGCAGGCGTATCCAACTGACCATCGCCGAGAGATAGATGAACAGCAGCGGCTCGTCGCTGAGCACCAACAGACCGTTTGCGATGGCGTCTTTGCCCAGTTTCAGCAGTTCTTCCAGTTCCGCCTGGGAGATGTACGCCAACAACTTGTCGCTGTTGGCCTTGAGATCCGATAGCAGCTCATACAACTGTGTGACGTTGTCCCACAGGTTGTAGAGCGCCTGAGCCAAACCGCTGGCAAACGCCACGCCCTGCATCGCACTGCGTTCCCAGGATGTGGCGTTGGCAAAATCGTCCCATTGGGGTTTGAAGGTCTTCGCCCATTCATCACGCAGGCCAGCCTCCAGCCCCGCGATCACCGACTGATAAGACGCATACAGCGCCTTGACGTGGTCCTTGGAAACGTTGGGATAAAAGGTGATCTGGTATTTCTGGTCGCGGGTACACTCCTGGATTTCAAGAATGCCGCTGGAGTCGATGGTTCGATGAATCGGCGTCCCTACAGGGCTGCCATTGGAAGCAATCGCTTGCAGCATCACCGGCGTATTGCCGATAGGCACGAAACGGGTGCTTTCAAACAAATGCACCAGAGTCAGCGAACCCTGGGCGTCACACTTGGCGACGACAGCGCTGGGTTTTGTGGACGAAACGGGCGCAACTAACGCAACGTCTTCGCCGACTTTGAAGACCTGCTCCACCTCAAGCGCCGAGCCACTCCAGAAGCTTTCGGCCCAGTCGTCAAAGGTGTTGAGACACGCCCGAAAATCACGCAAGACGCCTTCAACGTCCGGCGCCTTGGCATTCATGGGAGACAGGACGAACTTGCCCATGACCGGAATCAAGAGGCGGCCCCACTGAACAGGGCATTAATGGATGGGTGCATCGGCGGTCCCTCGCGCTGAATGATCAGGCGAGAGACTTTGCAGAGGTTCGTCGGGTAAAGAAGTCGGCGCTATTCGCCAGGACTGTTAGGAGGTTTCGCCAAAACTTCAGGTAAACGGAAGGTCGATCGTAGGAGTCGGATTACAGGTTAAGCAGTCCTACAGTTTCAACTGGCCAATCGCCTTGCTCAACTCCCCAGCCAGGGTGGCCAGCTCCTTGCTGGTGGTCGCCGAGTCCACGGTTTGCTGCACCGTGTTTTCGGTCACATCGCGGATGCTCACCACTGCGCGGTTCATCTCTTCGGCCACGTGGCTTTGCTGTTCGGCGGCGACGGCGATCTGGGTATTGCTCTCGCGCATCTGTGCCACTGCGCCGGTTATTTCGGCGAGTGCGGCACCGGCTTCCTGGGCCTGCTGCACGCAGTCGTCGGCCTTGAACGAGCTTTCCTGCATGAAGTCCACGGCGTCGCGGGTGCCGGCTTGCAGCGCCGAGACCATGCGGGTGATTTCGTCGGTGGAGCTTTGCACGCGCTTGGCGAGGTTGCGCACTTCGTCGGCGACCACGGCAAAGCCACGGCCCATTTCCCCGGCGCGGGCGGCCTCGATGGCGGCGTTGAGGGCGAGCAGGTTGGTCTGTTCGGCGATGCTGTGGATCACACTGACCACGCCGTTGATTTTCTGGCTGTCTTCGGCCAGTTTCTGGATCATTTCGGCGGTCTGTTGCACGCCGCTGGACAGACCCGCAATGGAGTGTTGCACGCGGGTCACCACGATTTGGCCGCTGCCGGCTAGGGTGTCGGCAGTCTGGGATAAATCCCGGGTGGCGCCGGCGTGCTGGGCGATGTGGTGGACGGTGGTGGTCATCTCGTTGATGGCGGTGGCAGCCTGGTCGGTTTCGCTTTGCTGGCCGAGCATGCCGTGTTGCACCTCGTTCATGCTGCTGGCCAGGCGCGCGGCGCCTTCGTCCAGTTGCCGCGCGGTGCGTGCCACCGTGTTGACCACGCGTTGGTAGCCGGCCTGCATGGCATTGAACGCAGTCGCCATCTGGCCGACTTCATCCTTGCACGCCAAGGGCACGCGGGCCGACAGGTCGCCGGTTTTCTCCACGTGCAGCATCACGTCCTTGAGGGTGTTGAGCTGGCTGAGCAGGAAGCGAATCAGCAACTGCGAAGCGCCGAGCATGGCGAGCATCAGGATCAGCACTGCCACCGCATAGTTGGCGAAGCGCTCACCGAACACCTGGCTCATGCTGGGGGCGAAAGCCAGCACGGCGATGTATTGCCCGTCCGGGCGGGCGATTACATCGGCACCCATCAGCGGGGTTTCGCCGAACAGCGGCATATGGTTGAGTTCGATCCAGCCTGTGGCTGTGCCCAAGGCTGACAGATCTTGATCACCTAGCTGTGGGACTTGGCCGCGCGCAAACGTCAGCCACTGTTCACCTTTGGGCAGCGGCTTGTCGACCGGCCATGCATTCAGCAGCCGCCCCTGGGCCTGCGCGGAGGCCTGGGATGCGGTGCTGCGCGCCTGCTGTTCGAGCTGCACGGCGTAGAGCACCAGCAGCAGGGTGGTGATGAAGGCGACCGCATTCACGGCCCAGAATTTGTACTTCAGCGAGATATTGCTAAGCCAGGCACCCATGGAAGGTTTTCTCTGATAGCGGAAACAGCATTGGCAAGGTGCCATTATTGTGCCGCTACTGAGAAAACCGGTTTTGACATGGGTCAATGCGCCGCATCAATCCAGGGCAGGCAGCCCAAAAAATGCGCGGGAGCAGGCGGTGCTGTGTTGGGCCAGGTCTTCTTGACTTTCATTGCGGTGCAGTGCGACTTCGCGCAGTACTTCGGGCAAATACGCGGGTTCGTTGCGACCGTTTTTCGGTTTGGGTCGCAGGGTCCGCGGCAGCAGGTAGGGCGCGTCGCTTTCAAGCATCAGACGACCTCGGGGAATTTCTCTGACAAGCGGGTGCAGGTGCGTCCCACGGCGTTCATCGCAGATCCAACCGGTGATGCCGATGTGCAGGTCGAGGTCGAGGTAGCCGAACAGCGCCTGCTGTTCACCGGTAAAGCAATGCACCACCGCCGCAGTGAGGTGGTCGCGGTAATCTTTGAGGATCTCCAACAGGCGCTGATTGGCGTCGCGCTCGTGCAGGAACACTGGCAGTTTCAGTTCGACGGCTAATGCCAGGTGCTGTTCCAGGACTTTTTCCTGCTGCGGGCGTGGGGAAAAGTCCCGGTTGAAATCCAGCCCGCACTCGCCCACCGCCCGTACGCGGTTGTTGCTGAGCACATTGCGCAAACGTTGGGCGCTGTCGCCGTTCCAGTCGCTGGCGGAGTGGGGGTGGATGCCGGCGGTGCTGAACAGTCGGTGGCCGCTTTCATCGAGCTTTACGCACAGCTCCAGTGCCTGTTCGCTGCCGTCGACGCTGGTACCGGTGAGCACCAATTGCTGTACGCCGGCGGCGTAGGCGCGGTCGAGAACGGCGTGGTGCTTGTCGTCGAAACTGGGGTTGGTCAGGTTGACGCCGATATCAATGAGTTGCATGGTGCTATCTCCGCCTGCGGCCGGAAAGCATATCAGAGCTGTAGATTTATAAGAAAATCGAAGAACTACAACGAGTTATAGCTGTCTTTGAACGTCGCGACCGACATTGTGGCTGGCCCAACGCCTTGCCCCTGGTCACGGTTGCCCGCAAAGCCTGCGCATAAAGCGCTCTGTTTCTGACCCCCAACGCCGCGTTTTTCGCGAGGGCGTTGGCCAGTTTTCTTTCCGGAGAGCGGATGATCCGACCCTCGGCGTTGCTTATGTTGTGCCTGACATTACTGCTGCCTATGGCGGCGGTCGCGCGTCTGGACGGGCCGCTGGAAGTGACCAAGCCTGGCAAGGTCCGCGACCTGGCAGAGATCCGCGCCAGTCGCACCCTGCGGGTATTGGTCAACCAGAGCCGTAACAGTTCCGGTGAAGTGCAAGGCCAGGCCATCGGTGTCGAGTACCATCGCCTGCGCGCTTTCGAGCAATACCTTAATGCCCGCGCCCGAGATGGCCAGGAAATCAACCTCAAGATCATTCCAAAGGCCAAGGATCAGTTGCTGGGCGCCCTGGCCCGTGGCGAAGGTGATGTGGTCGCGCCCGGCGAATTACTGGATGTGAACGCCGCTCACAGGATCGCTACCAGTGACCCGATTGCCAGCGATGTGCCGCTGTGGCTGGTCGGCGTGAAAGGCGAACGACGGTTCACCAAACTGGAGCAACTGTCAGGGCGCACGCTGGCGCTGACCACTGGCAGTGCCGCCGCGGATGCGGTCAGCCAGGTCAATCAGAAGTTGGCACTGCACAAACAGCCGCCGATCAAGGTGGAATGGGTCGATCCGACGCTCGCGGTCGAAGATGTGCTGGAGATGGTCCAGGCCGGGATTTTTCATCTGACCATTGTAGAAAAGCCGATTGCCGAACGCTGGTCGAAGGTCCTGCCCAAGTTGCGCTTCGACAAACAGGTGGTGATCAATGAACCGGGCGACGAGTACTGGTTTGTGCGCCAGGATGCCTCGATGCTGCGCGCCAGTATTGATCGATTTCTCAAGACCTATCACACGCCGTCCGACCAGGACGTGGCGTTCCAGCGCATCTACCGCCGCCTCTACCAAGTGCGTAATCCTCTGGCGCGCGCCGACCGCCAGCGTCTGGAAAAACTGCGTCCGGTATTGCAGAAACACGCCCGCGAGCAGGGCATGGATTGGCTTAACCTGGCGGCATTGGCCTTCAAGGAATCGGCGCTCGATCCAGGCGCGCGCAACAGCGGCGGCCCCACCGGCCTGATGCAGATCACACCCTCGGCGGCGCAGCGGGTGGGCGTCAACAATATCGAGAATCTCGACAGTAACGTTCAAGCGGGGGCGCGTTATCTGGCGATGATCCGTCGCAAGTTTTTCGCCAGCCCCAAACTCAACGAACGCGAGCGCATGGCGTTTGTGCTGGCGGCGTACAACATGGGGCCCGAGCGCGTGCAGGGCATGCGCACCGAGGCCAAGCGCCGAGGGCTCAACCCCAACCAGTGGTTCTTCCAGGTTGAACGCATTGCCATGGAGCAGGTAGGGATGGGCGGCGTCAGCTATGTTAATAGCGTCAATAAGTACTATTTGGCGTTTGATCGGGAACGAGAGTCGCTGGAACCGCCGGCACCTAAAGTGGTATCACGTAAATAATCGATTATATTGATATTAATTAGGCATTTTTTCGGCTTTTATCATTTCTTAAACTGATTAATATAGCGGCCAACCAACCCCTACCTTGAAAAGGATTTGCACCATGAGCCCATTGATCAAAAGCATTCTGTCCACCCGTGCCGGCTACGGCTTGACCATCCTGCGCATCGTGGTCGGGGTCATTTTCGCTGCCCACGGCTCACAAAAACTCTTCGGCTGGTTTGGCGGCTACGGCCTGGTAGGTACCGCTCAGTGGATGGAGAGCATCGGCCTGGCGCCGGGCACCCTGATGGCGCTGTTGTCGGGCGGCACGGAGTTCTTCGCCGGTTTGGCGCTGATTATCGGTTTGCTGGTACGCCCTGCGGCATTGGGCCTGACCATCCTGTCGGTCGTGGCGATCTTGTCGGTGCATATCCACAACGGTCTGTTCATGGCCAACAATGGTTATGAGTTCGCTCTGGCCCTGCTCGGCGGCTCGCTGGCGGTGCTGCTCGAAGGTGCGGGCAAACTGTCTGCCGACCGTGCCATCGCCCATTAAGGGCACTGTAGTAACCGAAAAGGCCCGCACCCTGGTGTGGGCCTTTTCGTTGCTCTGGATTCTTGACACCGCCCCACCGGCTTCTCTACGATGCCGCTCATGCGCCGATTTAAACAGCTAATTGCGGGGCGCCACCGGGACTCATTGAAGCCCGACAGAAGCCGGGTCCAGACCCGCTTTGAAATTCCGCTAAAGCGCTGGTTCGGTGTTGCCTCTCACCTGCCCGCAGACTTTTGAGGCAGAGACACGACACGATGAATGCACCACGCCCCCTCATACGCCTGGCCCCGATCACCGCGGACCTCACTCAACGCAATCCAAAAATCCTCCTGGGCGGCAAGCACCAGCCGACGCTATTGCGTTACCTGGACGGTTGGCCACGGCGTACCGGACGACCTTCGGCGTTTCTGATCCAGTTTGTCGAAGACGGCGATTCCCTGGCCCGCTTTGCCAGCAACAGCTTTGACCTCGCGGTTATCCAGGCGCCCAGTGTCGGCGATGCGGAAGAAGTGATCCGCCAACTGACGCGCATTGCACGTCAGGGCTTGATCGCTCGTCGTTGATTGCCTTTGGTGGGGCGTTCAGTGAAACACCGTGCCGGCTCGTGAGTAACGACGATGCTGGCGCAGGTAAATGCCCCAGGCGATCAGGCATAACATCAGCGGTATTGTGAAGATCAGCAGCAGTTTTATCGCCAGTTCCAGGCGATGTACCTGGGCGTACGCTTCAACTTTCAAGGCATGCAGCTCGATGGGCAGGCGCAGGCGCTCCTTGTTGAGCGCTTGCAGCTGTGAGCTGGTATCTACCGTCTGGCTCACCACGCCGAGCGTCGACGGGCTCAGCAATTGCCATTCCTGCTCCGTTTGTTGCAGGCGCCGCTCCAGTTCGGCTGCTTCGTCACGATAGGCCCGCGCGGCGTTGTCGCGCATCTCGCTGAGTCTGTTCGGCAACTTCCGCGTCGGTGTACGCGGCCGGACGCTGGCGAGCGCATCGGGGGCGGTCAGGTTGTCCAGGGTGTTGAGGATAAACAGCATGTTGCCGTCGGGCGCTGAGTCGGCGACTTGATCGGTCAGCATGTCGGTGTCCGCGACCACCACCACCTGAATCTGCGTCGCTTTTTGCAACCCGCCCGGCTGACCCTTGATGCCGTCGGGAAAGATCGAATGAGCCGGCCCCTCGATACGGGCCGCGATCACATGGGGTTGCGCTTGCGTGGACGATGCATCGATCAGTGAGCCGAACTCGGTTGCCGAAGCAAAGCGGTCCGTGTCCAGCAATACCGATTGCCTGGAGCTTTGCAGGAGCGGGGTGAGGTGGGTACGACTGTTTTTGACGGGCAATAGGGCGCCGCTGCTCGACAGCGTTACCCGGTTCAGCTTCCAACTGCTGATGTCGTGGGGGGTCATCGCGTCCCGGGGCAGGTTCAAGCGGGCCGGATGGAGTATCCCGGGTTTTCCCGGCTCCGGCGTTACCGAGGACGCGTAGAGGGGGTCGACAAGCAACTTGTCTTGCGGCATCTGCATGCCCCAGGCCGCCAGCAGTTCGTCCAACCTGGCATTGGCCGGCGTGGCGTTTGGGCCTTGCCCGCTGACGGGGTCGATAAACATCATCAACCTTCCGCCCCTCAATACAAATTGTTCAATCCCATACAACGTTTGCTCAGGCAGCGCACGTGGTTGCACGACGATCAGCGTCTGGACGTGTTCGGGCACACGTCCGGTGGCCACCCCCAGATTGACCAGCGTGAAGTGAGGTTGCAGTGTCTTCAGCAGCCCGCTGGCGGACTCGTCCATCGCCAAACCTGACAGCAGCCCCACAACCCTGGGCTTCGGGTGCTGCAGTTTATGAATCAGGTGGCTGATTTCATATTCGAGCAGCGGTTCCCGGTCGAGGCTGAAAGCTTCAATGCGTTGTGCGCCCAGACCTGCGCGGGTACCGATCAAACCGAGGAAGCCCGCCTGATGGTCGAGGCCATAGAGCTGGGCCTTATAGGCATCTTCCGAAAACGGTGCAGGGTCGATAATGTGCAGGTTGAGCATGCCCTTCGCTGCCTTTTCGTATTCGCCAAGCAGGTCTTCGATGTGCTTGCCGTAGCGTCTCAGGGCATGGCTTCTGTTGGGGGCGTCGCTCGCGTTGAAATAGTACAGGTCCACAGGATGTTCCAATGACGCAAGTAACTGGCGTGCTGGAGGCGAGGGGGTATGGGTTTGCTGTTGGGAGACATCCCAGCGGATATCGGGAAGTTTGCCTAGCCAAACCAGATTGAATGCCAGAAACAGTAACAACAGGACAGCGAGTGTCATGCCGGTGCGCAGAGTGGAACGCATGGAGGGCTTTCCTTCTCAGCGGTTTTTGTAATTAAGAGTGACTGTTGTTGCGGTGAGAAAGGCGAGGATAATGCTGATGAAGTAAGCACTGTCGTGAAGCGTTAGTTTGCCACTGTCGAGCATGCTGAAGCGTGAGTGGGGATTAAGCGTGGCCAAACTATCAACGATCCAGATCGGTGCCTGATGCTCAAGAGCGTCTACCACCGAAGATAGGCCGGAGGCTATCAATAACAAGCTTGATGTCAATATGAACACCACCGTACGCTGGCGTATAAATGTGCAAATAAAACAACCGACAGACAAATAGCTTCCCGACAGAAGCCAACTTGCCAGCAATTGCGAGGCGATGACGCTGTTATCCGCAGTGCCGACGAAGTTGGCAAAAATGACCAGTGGAAACGTTAATATCAGGGCCCAACCCGCCACCACCCAAGCGGCCAGAAACTTGCCGATCGCAAGTTCAGCCCCGGTGACGGGGAGTGATTTCATCAGGTCACGAAAACCGACATGGGATTCGTCCGACCAAAGCTGCGTCGCCAGGGCAGGCATCAGCAGCAGATAGAGCCAGGGGTGTAACTGGAAGAACAGGCGCAAATCGTGGATGTCCTGCTCCAGCCATCGGCTGGCGTACAGCCCCAGGGCCATGGTCAGGGCTAGAAATATGGCGACACTTACGTAGGTGGCAGGTGACCCGGCATAGCAAGCGAGCTGGCGCTTGAAGATGGTGGACAGCAGTCTCAAGGAAGAACCTCCTGGCTCAAGTGCCGAACCACATCGTTCACGCGACCGGGCTCCAGGCTCAATGTGTTGATTTTCCAACCGCGGTTGGCGATGAGTGAATAGACGTGTGAGTAGATAGCGTGCCCCGGCATGGCAAGTACGGTCACCGTGCCAGGGGTGTGTCGATGCTCTTCGATGCCGGCGACCCCCGGCAGTACGGCAAGGGCCAGCAGGTCCAGCGGCGCATCGGCGGTGAGCGTGACTGCCTGGAAATGGCGGGAGTCACGCTGTAGGTCGGGCAGAGGGGCATCGGCGACCAGGCGTCCGCCTGCGATAACCAGCGCCCGCGTGCAGAGCGCTGACAATTCATCGCTATTGCGGGAGGCGATGATCACCAGCATGTCTTGGGTCAGGGACTGAATGAGTTGCCTGAACGGGTGCTTTTGATCAGGCGCGAGCCCCTCGGTCGGCTCGTCCAGTAACAACAAGGCGGGGTTATGCACAATGGCCTGCGCAATCGCGACTCTGCGCTTCAGACCGGTGCAGAGGGCGTCGAGGGGCGCGTTGAGAACCGGTAGCAGCTCCAGGCGGGTGGCGGCGTGTTCCACGCGGGTGCGTTTTTCTGCACCGTTGAACCCGCGAAGGGCGGCGATGTAATAAAGGAATTCCCTTACATACATCGTCGGATGAGTGAGTATGCGGTCAAGTTGATAACCGACCAGACTTTTGGCTTTAAGAGTCTGGGCTTGAGTGTTGAAGCCCTGAATAGTGATATGCCCACTGGAGGGTGTTATCGAGGCCGATATCAGATCCAGCAAGGTGGTCTTGGCTTTACCGTCCTCTCCAAAGAGTCCCAGGCATTCCTGTTGTTTGGCGCTGAATGAAAAACCGCTGATTATATTTTTCTTGTCCAGGTGTTTTGTGAGATTGCTTATTTCGATCATTTTTTTACCGAATAAGTTTGGCAGGACAGAGAGGGCTGAGGTTGAAAGGGTACGGTTAATGATCATGTTTGGGAACGACGATCACTACTTATAAGACAAGTCCTACGTGCGTTCCCGGTGAGTCACTGAAACAATTGGTGTGTGTTTTGAATGCCTGAATGCTGAATGTTTAATTGATGTTTATATAAACTTCCATCCTTTTAATAAGGTCATGATTGACATGATGCTGCTACGTACTCTTGTTCTTGAGCGCAACGGTCAGGATGCGCCGGTCAACGGCGCTCTGCTCTGCGGGTTTGCCGTCGGTCAGATAGCCTCCAATTTTCTGGTTTATAGCTTGGACGAGGAGGTTGAACCGGGGAGCTCCAGGGTCTATATCGCGGCCTTGCGCAAAAAACTCGAACGCTATTTTCTGAGCGGGATTGAATCCAAGGAAGACCTGCAGATTGCCATGCACGTGTTCAAGCAAATCCTGATGCTGGCCAGCACGTCGGGCGCCAAGGCGGGCGGTGTCACCGAAACCCAGGTGCCTTACTATTTTGTCGATCTCAAAGGCTGCAAGTTGCCGCCTGCCAGGCCCGAAGACCATCACTCGGTCAACATCAAGAAGGCGCTGGTGATGAAAGTGATCACATTGGGAATATCCGCCCCTACGCTGCCTGCGATCGAAAGTACGTCGTTGATCGTGCCGTCCATTCGGTTTTCATCGCAAATGATCTCGCCACCCAGAAGTGCGAGCCCCGCTGAACCTGACCGGCAACCTGAACACGAACAATCGCTTGAAGAAAGCCTGCAGACTGCGGTTGAAACACCGTTGGTCCGGGTGTCGGTCGCGCCTGCTGATGTGCAGGAGCCTGGCCTGCCATCGAAGCCTCAACTACCGGCGCCGACCGAGCACGATGCCTTGCCCGAAGTGGACAGTACGTTGACCAACCTGGCGCGCGTCGCCCAGGAACTGACGCAACAAAAACATGCGGTACTTGAACGTGAGGCCACGCTGGAGCAGTGGCAGGTTCGGCTACAGCACGAGCAGAACCAGATGGATGACAAGGCGCGAGCCTTGGAGCAGCGCTGTGCGCAGTTGCATGATCAAACGCAGGCATTCAACCAGAAGGCCGATGCGTTGAACCTGATGAAGTCGCAATTGGCGCAGTTGCGCCAGAATCTGCAAGGGATGCTGCACGCGCTGGATCAGGTGCTGGAGGGGTGAAGCTGAACGGGTCTGGCTACTTTCCCGGGTTCATTTATCATCAACGTCAGCCCGTCGGTGCCAGGACTCGGAACCTGGCGTATCGTCATCACTGCACATTGCCTGGGGATGCAAGCGTTTGAGTACCAAGCTGATAACCAAAGAAGGTCATGAGGCGCTGAAAAAAGAGCTGGATTACCTGTGGCGCGAAAAGCGTCCAGACACCACGCGCAAAGTAACTTGGGCGGCTTCGCTTGGGGATCGCAGCGAAAACGCCGACTACCAATACAACAAAAAGCTGCTGCGCGAAATCGACCGTCGCGTGCGCTACCTGCGCAAGCGCCTGGAAGACATGCGCGTTGTGGAGTACATGCCCGAACAGGAAGGCAAGGTGTTCTTCGGTGCCTGGGTGGATATCGAAAACGAGAAAGGCGAAACCAAGCGTTTTCGCATCGTTGGCTACGACGAGATTTATGATCGAATGGACTACATCTCCATCGACTCACCCATGGCCCGCGCGCTGTTACGCAAGGAGGTCGACGATGAAGCCATCGTGCAGACCCCCAATGGCGAAGTGTGTTGGTGGATCACCGGTATCGAGTACGTAAAGTAGGCGACCGTGGCTCGCACGCGGTGAGGCATGCCTGCCATCGGTCGATCAGCCTTCGCGCAGAACGGTCAGTGGGCTGGCGTTCAGCGCGCGACGCGTACCGAATACTCCGGCGCCCCCGATCAACACTGCGCCTATGACCGGCAGCAGTAACAGCCACGGGTGCGGTTGCCAGGCCAGGTCGAAGGCATAGCGGTACAGCACCCAGGTCACCAGTTCGGTGCCCAGCGCCGCCAACAGCCCGCTGACGGCTCCCAGCAAGCCGAATTCGATGCGTCGGGCCTTGACCAGCAACCTACGTTCAGCACCCAGTGCACGCAGCAGCGCACCCTGGCGGATACGTTCATCCAGGGTGGCCTGAAGGCCGGAGAACAGCACCGCCATCCCCGCCGCGAGCACAAACAACAGCACGTACTCCACTGCCAGGGTCACTTGGGCGAGGATGCTGCGCAACTGCTCCAGCAGGGCTTCGACCTGCAGGATGGTCACGGCCGGGAACGCCCGTGACAGATCGACGATCTGCGAGTCATGGCCCGGAGCCAGGTAGAAGCTGGTCAGGTACGTGGCTGGCAGGTCCTTCAAGGTGCCCGGCTGGAAAATCATGAAGAAGTTGGGTTGGAAGTTATCCCAATTGATGGTGCGAAGGCTGGTCACCCGCGCTTCGCGATTTTCCCCGGCGATAGTGAATACCAGGTGATCGTTGAGCTTGAGCTTGAGGCTTTCGGCAACCTTGGCTTCTACCGAGACGCCGGGGATGCCATCGCCGGGTTGCTGCGACCACCACGAACCCGCGGTGAGCACATTGCCCGGTGGCAGGTCGGCGGCCCAGGTCAGACTCAAGTCGCGCTGCACCGCGCGGTCACCGCTGGAGTCCTTGCTGACAATCTCCTGCACCGGCGCGCCATTGATGCTGATCAGTCGGCCCGGTACCACCGGGTACAACGGCGCCGATTGTGCCTGTACTTCCAGCAGGCGCGCACCAAAGGCGTCCTTGTCGGCCGGCAGGATGTTCAGCGCGAAATAGTTGGGGGCGTCCTTGGGCAGCTGGTTTTGCCAGGTGTCCAGCAATTCGCCACGCAGCAGGGCGATCAAGCCCATGGACAACAGGATCAAGCCGAACGCCAGGGATTGGCCGGCCGCCGCCAGTGGATGGCGCAACAACTGGCCCAGGCCCAGGCGCCAGGGCAGGGCGGCCCGGGCCAGCAAGCGTCGCAGACTCTGCAGCAACAGCAGCAGCAAGCCACCCAGGACCAGGGCCGCCACGACGCCACCGCCCAACAGGGCGAAGGTCAGCACCAGGTCGAGGCTCAGGCGCCACATGATCAGGCCCAGGGCGAACAGGGCTGCGCCGTAGACCATCCAGGTGCTGGAAGGAATGGGCAGCAGATCGCGACGCAACACCCGCAGCGGCGGTACGCGGCCCAGCGCAGCCAACGGCGGCAGGGCGAAGCCGGCGAGGGCGACCAGCCCGGTGCCGATTCCGGCAACGGCGGGTAACAGTCCGCCGGGCGGCACGTCGGCCGGTAGCAGGTCGTGCAGGAAGTAGAACAGACCAAACTGCGCCAGCCAGCCGAGCACAGCGCCGGCCAGGCTCGCCAGCAAGCCCAGGACCGTCAGTTGCAGGCTGAACAACAGCATGGCTTCGCGTCGCGACAACCCCAGGCAGCGCAACAGCGCACTGGCATCGAAACGTCGGGTCGCAAAGCGGTTGGCCGACAAGGCCACGGCCACACCGGCCAGTAACACGGCCACCAGGCTCGCCATGTTCAGGTAGCGCTCGGCCTTGCCCAGGGCCCCGCCGATCTGCTGGTTGCCGTCCCGTGAGTCTTGCAGGCGCTGGTTAGCGGCCAGGCCCGGTTTGATCAAGTCGCGATAAGTCTGCAACGCGGTACTGCCTTGTGGGCCACGCCACAGCTCGCGGTAACTGACGCGGCTGCCGGGCTGGACCACGCCGGTGGCGTCAAGGTCCGCCAGGTTGATCATGACCCGGGGCGTGAGGCTGTAGAAGTTGCCGGCGCGGTCCGGCTCATAGGTGAGCACGCGGGCCAGGCGCAGGGTCTTCATGCCCACATCGATGCTGTCGCCGACTTTGAGGTCCAGCGCTGTCAACAGGCGCGCTTCCACCCACGCTTCACCGGGTTTCGGTTCGCCGCCCGGGGTTTGCTCGGCGAAGGGCGCGTCGGCGCTTTTGAGTTCGCCGCGCAGCGGGTATTGCTCGCTGACCGCTTTGACACTGGAGAGCTGGATGCCGTTGTCGGTGGCGATGACGCTGGAGAATTCCACCACGCGGGCATGGTCCAGGCCCAGTTCGGTGCCGGAGCGGATTTGCTCCGGGCGGGCCGGCGAGCTGCCTTCGAGCACCAGGTCGGCACCCAGGAATTCGGTGGCGCGCAACAGCATGGCGCCGTTGAGACGCGCACCGAAGTAGCCGATGGCGGTACTGGCGGCCACAGCCACCAACAAGGCAAAGAACAACACGCGCAATTCGCCGGCGCGGGCATCGCGCAGTAATTGGCGCATGGCCAGGCTGAACAGGCGCAACAGCGGCAAACGTGCCATCAAGGCTCCAGGGGGGCGACCATCAGGCCGGCTTCAAGACGGATCAGGCGCCGGCAACGGTGGGCCAGGCGCTCGTCATGGGTGACCAGCACCAGCGTCGTGCCGTTCTCTTTATTGAGTTCGAACAGCAAGTCACTGATGCGCTCGCCGGTATGGCTGTCGAGGTTGCCGGTGGGTTCGTCGGCAAACAGCACGTCCGGCTCGGCGGCAAAGGCGCGGGCAATCGCCACGCGTTGCTGTTCGCCACCAGAGAGTTGGCGCGGCGAGTGGGTCAGGCGTTGGCCCAGGCCTACGCGCTCCAGCAGGTGTCTGGCGCGCTCGCGGGCATCTTTGCGGCCGTCCAGTTCCAGCGGCAGCATCACATTTTCCAGTGCATTGAGGCTGTCGAGCAGTTGGAACGACTGGAACACGAAGCCTACGTGTTCGGCGCGGATGCGCGCCCGTTGGTCTTCGTCGAGACTGCTGAGCGCCTGGCCGGCGAGGGTGACTTCGCCGCTGCTGGGCAGGTCGAGGCCGGCCAGCAGGCCCAGGAGGGTGGATTTGCCGGAGCCGGAGCTGCCGACGATAGCCAGGCTGTCGCCCTTGTTCAGTTCCAGGCTCAGTTCGTGCAGGATAGTCAGTTCACCTTCCGCGCTGGGAACCACTTTGCTGAGGTTTCGCGCGGTGAGAATGCTTGCGCCCATGGAGAGTCCGATGCGAATGTGGTTTTTGAGTGCTGGCCTGGCCTTGTTGTGCGTGGCCCAGAGCGCAGCGGCGGGTACGATCCTGATCGTCGGCGATAGTATCAGTGCCGGTTTCGGCCTGGATACCCGCAAAGGATGGGTTGCATTGCTGGAGCAACGCCTCAAGAAGGAAGGTTTCGACGATAAAGTGGTCAACGCCTCCATCAGTGGCGATACCAGTGCCGGAGGCCTCGCGCGGCTGCCGGCGGCGCTTGCGGAGCATAAGCCGGACGTGGTGGTTATCGAGCTTGGGGGCAATGATGGCTTGCGCGGGCAGCCGCCGGCGCAATTGCAACAAAATCTTGCGTCGATGATTGATCAGTCCAGGGCCGGCGGCGCCAAGGTACTGTTGTTGGGGATGCAGTTACCACCTAATTACGGTCCGCGATACACCAAGGCCTTTGCCGAAGTCTTTGGCACATTGGCCAAGGAAAAAGACATTCCGCTGGTACCGTTTTTCCTTGAAGGTATAGGCGGCCATCCGGAGTTGATGCAGGCTGACCAACTGCACCCGGCGGTCGCCGCCCAGGGCAAGTTGCTGGAAAATGTCTGGCCGGCGCTGAAACCGCTGTTATGACGCTTTTCTACCGGCAGGCTTTCGGCTAAGGTGGCGCCCCCCCGATCTGGAGCCCCCGATGTCGCGTCCTGCCTGGTCCCTGTTTAATTACCAACTGATCGAACCGGACGAGCAGCTGGATCTGTTCGCCTGCCAGGAAGTGCGGGTACATCTGGTCACGCGTCAATTGGAGCTGGGGGGCTCTATCGATCGCACGCTGTGCGGCACTTTATTGCCGGCGCAACCACGCTGGTCGCTGGTCGATCGATCGATTTTTCAGGATCAGCGCCTGTGCCCCTTATGCCGGGCCATTCTTGAGTCCCAGAAGCGTGGCACGCCGCCGATCTGGCCGGAGTTGCGTTTCGAACTCTAGGTGCTCTACACGCTTGCGGTTAGAGGCTCGCTTCACGTATACAATCGATTTTTACCTACCCGTCGTTCTGCGAAGGATTTTCCGGATGTTGTCGCGCCTTTCCGTCGTCACCTGCTGCCTGTCTCTCGCTGCACTCTGTGCGTCCGGTTCTGCGTCCGCGTTGCAGTTGCCTTTGCCACCACCCGGTGAGGACATCGTCGGCCAGGTCCAGGTGATCAAGGCCAAGTACGAAGACACCTTCGCCGACCTGGGCACTACCTACGACCTGGGCTATTCGGAGATGGTTGCGGCCAACCCCGGTGTCGATGCCTGGTTGCCGGGGGCGGGCACCGAGATCGTATTGCCGACGCGCTTCATCCTGCCACCGGGGCCTCGTGAAGGCATCGTGATCAACCTGGCGGAGTACCGGCTCTATTACTTCCCCAAGGGCCAGAACGTGGTCTACACCTTCCCGCTGGGGATTGGTCGCGAGGGCTGGGGCTCGCCGATTGCCCATACCAGCATCATCGCCAAGACACCGAACCCGACCTGGACGCCACCGGCTTCCATCAAGGCCGAACACGCCGCCAATGGTGACCCGTTGCCCAACGTGGTACCGGCCGGCCCGGACAACCCCCTGGGCCCGTTCAAGTTCACCCTGGGCACACCGGGTTACCTGATCCACGGTTCCAACATGAAGTTCGGCATCGGCACGCGCACCAGTCATGGTTGCTTCCGCATGTTCAACAACAACGTGCTGGAGATGGCCGGCATGGTGCCGGTGGGCACTTCGGTGCGCATCATCAATGATGCCTACAAGTTCGGCAGCAGCGGCGGCAAGGTCTATCTCGAAGCCCATACGCCGTTGAACGACGATGGCACGCCGTCGGTGGTCGACAAGCACACGGCGGTGATCAACGCGTTGCTCAAGCGTGAAGACCTGGCCAATAACCTGCGAGTCAACTGGGATCAGGTGCGTGATGTGGTGGCGGCGGAAGAGGGCTTGCCCACCGAAATCGGCGTGCCCGGCGCTGCGCCGATAGCCTCCAGCGCGCCGATTGATCTGCAGTAATAAACCCGAGCAAACCCTGTGAGAGGAGGCTTGCTCCCGATAGCGGCCGGTCGTTACCTGATGTGCTGACGGTTAACCCGTTATGGGGAACAAGTCGAGACGCCGCAACGTTCCTCTCGCATTCAGGCAATAAAAAAGCCGACCCATAAATGGATCGGCTTGATAACAACCCCGAGGGGTTATTACTTGCGGCTAGCTTTTTCAAGCATGCGCAGAGCGCGCTCGTTAGCTTCGTCAGCAGTCTGTTGTGCTTTTTGAGCAGCAGCCAGAGCTTCATCAGCTTTACGGTAGGCTTCGTCTGCACGGGCCTGGGAGCGAGCTGCTGCGTCTTCAGTTGCAGTCAGACGAGCTTCGGTTTCTTTGGAGACGCTGCTGCAACCGGTAGCCAGAACTGCGGCCAGAGCCAGAGCAGAGAATTTCAGAACGTTGTTCATCGTGTTCCCCTTCAAGGACTTTCTATTAAATGGCTACTTTCTCAGAGTGAGCTAATAGCCGGCGTACATACTACCCATTACTTGTAGTAAGTAAACTGACGTAGCGCAAGAAGCAAAAAAAATTCTCGCGGCGAATCTGTTTTGGCTAACCTTTTGGGGATTTGTATAAAAAGCGTCCAATTTTTTTCGATCGGGCGCAAATGAGACCCAGGCTGAAAGGGCCGGCCCGCATGTGCCAAGCCTTGCAGATAGATGAAAATTTATATATTCATCTCGACACTTGCGTTGCGTTGACTGTGGCCTTGCCGGGCATCTTTTACGCATGTAGAGGTGACTTTAAGAGCGCCTGTTCGTCTCAAGGTTCAACAGCCGGCAATGTTCAGGCTTTCGATCCGCGACGGGTCGAGGTCTTTTCTATATCCACCCGTGGCAGGGGATGACGAGTGCGCCTTGAGCAATCGCAGGATTGGTGCCTACTATTCCCTACGTGCAGGTGTGAGCGCTCAAGGTTTTCTCGTTGTCGAAACCGGCACGGGGTGGCGTAGATGTTCCTTCGCCGGAAAAACATCGGTAAGGTAGGGGTCAGAAACCAAGACCCGCAAGGAGTAGTGATGAGCGAGGCGTTGTCCATCCACCATGACCAGGCTGGTCATCAGTTCGAGACCAATGTGGACGGTCATCGTGCCTATCTGACCTATATGGACCTTGGGAAGCAGACCCTGGATATCTATCGGACCTTTGTGCCTAACGCACTGCGGGGCCGTGGCATTGCGGCGGCGCTGACCGAAGCGGCCTTGAAGTTTGCCGAAGAGGCTGGCTACACGGTGATTCCGTCCTGCTCCTATGTCGAGCGCTACATGGAGCGCCACCAGCGCCATGCCGCGAAGCTGTAAGGCATAAAACAGCCGTGTAAAAAAACGCCGGGCTCAGCCCGGCGTTTTTGTGGTGCGCTGTTGCGCTCCGATTCAAGTGCGTTTGCGTTTGGGCAATACGTCCTTGAGCTTGGCGTGCATGCTGCGCAGGGTGTTCTCGGTAGCGGACCAATCGATGCAGGCATCGGTGATCGACACGCCGTACTGCAAGTCGGCCAGATCTTTTGGAATGGCCTGGCAACCCCAGTTCAGGTGGCTTTCGACCATCAGGCCGATGATCGACTGGTTACCTTCCAGAATCTGGTTGGCGACGTTTTCCATCACCAGCGGTTGCAGGGCCGGGTCCTTGTTGGAGTTGGCGTGGCTGCAATCGACCATGATGTTCGGCTTGATTTTGGCCTTGTTCAGCGCCTGTTCGCACAGGGCAACGCTGACCGAGTCATAGTTGGGCTTGCCGTTGCCGCCGCGCAGCACCACGTGACCATAGGCATTACCTTTGGTGGTGACGATGGAGACGCCGCCTTCCTGGTTGATTCCCAGGAAACGGTGAGGGCTGGACACCGATTGCAGCGCGTTGATCGCAACCGTCAGGCCGCCGTCGGTGCCGTTCTTGAAGCCCACGGCCGAAGACAGGCCGGACGCCATTTCGCGGTGGGTCTGGGATTCGGTGGTGCGTGCGCCGATGGCCGACCAGCTGATCAGGTCCTGCAGGTACTGCGGGGAGATCGGGTCCAGCGCTTCGGTGGCGGTGGGCAGGCCCATTTCGGCCAGGTCCAGCAGCAGCTTGCGGCCGATGTGCAAGCCGTCCTGGATCTTGAACGAGTCGTCCAGGTACGGGTCGTTGATCAAACCTTTCCAGCCCACGGTGGTACGCGGCTTCTCGAAATAGACGCGCATGACCAGGTACAAGGTGTCGGACACTTCAGCCGCCAGCACCTTGAGGCGCTCAGCGTATTCGTGGGCGGCCTTGAGGTCGTGGATCGAGCAGGGGCCGATCACTACAAAGAGGCGGTGGTCGGTGCCGTCGAGAATATCACGGATGACTTCGCGGCCCTTGGTGACGGTCTGCAATGCAGCCTCGCTCAAAGGTATTTCGCGCTTGAGCTGATCGGGCGT
Organism: Pseudomonas sp. FP597; assembly: GCF_030687435.1. NCBI lineage: Bacteria > Pseudomonadati > Pseudomonadota > Gammaproteobacteria > Pseudomonadales > Pseudomonadaceae > Pseudomonas > Pseudomonas sp. FP597. Next base: position 1,921,724 of record NZ_CP117432.1, read on the forward strand.
GATCAGTGTCTCGTTGGATTCGACGTTTAGGTCATTGATCGGTAAATCAGCCATCGTGTTACTCGTCAGGGTCACGGGTGCCGGCCGCCAGCCATCCCCGTGCGGCGGAGCACAGCATGATTTGGATGCAGGGGGGAGGAACCTTAGCGCGTAACACGGGCCCGCGACAATGGGCAAAGCCCGCTTTAATCCCGCGCTGGCTGCACAAACGCCTCATGGGAGAACTCACCGGCATGGCGCGCCACCCACTCGCGGGCCAGGGCTTCGAGTTGCGCAGGGGTGGGGTCGACCTCTTCGTGCTGGCGGCAGTAGCGCTCTATCCTGCATGCTTGCTCACCCATGCGCGCCCCGAACAGGGCATGCTCATCGGTAAACGAAACCGCGACGCGATAGCCGTCTTCCACCTTGCGACACCATGCCACGTAGCCCGGATAACGTGCGTTGGCACCCAGCGAGGGAATGTGCAGATCAACAGCGGTGCCTTGGCGCCAGGCACGCGGGCAATTGCAGGCGACGCCGCCCAGGCCGATAGTGTGCAGGCGTTGGCGGGGAATGGCGGGGGAAGGACGTTGGATCAACAGCGCGGCGACATCATCAGGGTGAGGTAAAAAACGACCCATGTACACGGACTCCGAGCACCGTCCAGTCGACGGCGGTGGCAGCAGTATAGTGAAGGAACTGGAATTGACCGATCTGGATATTGACCAGCAATTGCTGGGATTGCCAGGGATTTCGCTGGTGGTGTTCGCAAGCGAAGGGTGTTCCAGTTGCCGTTGGGCACGCCAGCAATTGCCGGGTTGGCGTTTGCCGGTGGACCGTGTGTGCTGGGTGGATGCCGGGCACAACGGTGGCGCGGTCGAACGCTACCAAATCTTTCATTTGCCCGCGTTGTTCGTGGTGTGCGAGGGTCAGTTCCTCGGGCAATTACAGACACGTCTTACACTTTCTGACCTGACCAGCGCGGTGAATCACGCGCTGACCCGCACTCCTGAGGACTTGCCATGACCGTTCCATCGCCACGTATTGGGATTATCGGCACCGGCGCCATTGGTGGTTTCTACGGTGTGATGCTGGCACGTGCCGGGTTCGACGTGCACTTCCTGTTGCGCAGCGAGTATGCGGCGGTCAGCCAGCATGGTCTGCGTGTCAACAGCAACGTGCATGGCCAGTTGCACTTGCAGCCGGTACAGGCGTATGCGAGCGCTGCCGATATGCCGCCCTGCGACTGGCTGCTGGTGGGCACCAAGTCCACGGGGAACGTGGAGCTGGCGCCGACACTTGCCCAGGTCGCCGCGCCGGATGCCAAGGTGGTGTTGCTGCAGAACGGCCTGGACGTTGAAGACAGCCTGCGTGGGCACCTGCCGACGTCACTGCATCTGCTGGGCGGGCTGTGCTATATCGGTGTGCACCGATCGAGCCCCGGTGTTGTCGAGCATCAGGCGCTGGGTCGAGTCAACCTGGGCTACCACAGCGGTTCGGCGGCCAACGACGAACACCTTCAAACATCCATCGTCGAGGCCGGTGCCGCGTTGTTTCACCAGGCCGGCATCGAATCCCAGGCCATGGCCAATGTGCATCAGGCGCGCTGGCACAAGCTGGTGTGGAACGTGCCCTTCAATGGCCTCTCTGTCTTGCTGGGCAGCGGCACCACAGCGTTGATGGCGGACGAATCCAGCCGCGAACTGATCCAGGCGCTGATGGCCGAAGTGGTGCAGGGCGCCCGCGCCTGCGGCCATGAGATTCCCGCCAGTTACGCTGGGCAGATGTTCACCATGACCGAATCCATGGACGACTACCTGCCGAGCATGTACCACGACCACGTGCACAAACGCCCGTTGGAGCTGGCGGCGATCTACGCGCGTCCGCTGGCCGCTGCCAAGGCCGCCGGTTGCGAGTTGCCGCGGATGCGGGCGCTGTACCAGGCCTTGAGCTTTATTGATCGGCACAACCGCTGAGTCGGGGGACACATCATGGCAAAGGGATTGGGCGACAAACTGGTACTGGCGATTTCATCGCGAGCGCTGTTCGACCTCAGCGACAGCCACAAGGTCTATCTGGCCCAAGGGGTTGAGGCTTATCGCAAATACCAGATCGAACACGAGGAAGAAATCCTTGAGCCTGGGGATGCCTTTCCGTTGGCCAAAAAGCTGCTGAGCCTTAACGCCAGCCTGGGCCGGGCGCGTGTCGAGGTGGTGTTGGTGTCACGCAATAGCGCAGACACGGGCCTGCGCGTGTTCAACTCGATCCAGCATTACGGCCTGGACATTTCCCGCGCCGCTTTCGTAGGCGGGCGTAGTCCTTATCCTTATTTAGCCGCGTTTGGCTGCCACCTGTTTCTGTCGACCCATGCCGAGGATGTGCGCAGCGCCCTCGATGCCGGCTTTGCCGCCGCGACGATATTGTCGGGCGGTGCGCGGCGGGCCTGCAGCGAGGAACTGCGGATTGCCTTCGACGGCGACGCGGTACTGTTCTCCGATGAGTCGGAACGCGTGTACCAGGCCGGTGGCCTGGAGGCGTTCCAGGCGAGCGAACGCGAATCGGCGCGTCAGCCATTGCACGGCGGGCCGTTCAAAGGCTTCCTGGCGGCGCTCAATTTATTGCAGCGCGAGTTTCCTGATGAGGCCTGTCCGATCCGTACCGCGCTGGTCACGGCGCGGTCGGCGCCGTCCCATGAACGGGTGATTCGCACCTTGCGCGAGTGGGATATCCGCCTGGATGAATCGTTGTTTCTCGGGGGGTTGGAAAAATCCGCGTTCCTTGAAGCTTTTGCCGCCGATGTGTTTTTCGACGACCAGGCCGGTCATTGCGAGAAGGCCAGGGAAGTGGTGGCCACCGGACATGTCCCCCACGGCATCAGTAACGAGGTGCGGATTCAGGCCGAGCCTTAAGGGCGCTGCTAAGCTCATTCAATCTCCTCCAGCCTGGCAGTCCAGGAGGTTTTATGATTCGCTCGATGCTGTATGCCACGGACCTCGGTCCGTACGCGCCTTATGTGATGCAGCATGCATTGGCGCTGGCGCGAACGTTCAAGGCGGATCTGTATGTCATTCATGTGGTCGAGCCCATCGGGCTGTTCGCCGAATCGGTGTTGCAGAGCTACCTTGATGAGAAAGCCCTGAGTGAGTGGCAAGCCCAGGGGGTGACGGCGGTGATGGCTACCATCGAACAGCGTGTGCTGGACAGTTTTCGCGAGGAGTTGGGCGATGGGGAGCAGGATCTGCAGTTGATCCGGTCGGTCAGGGTGATTCAGGGGGACCCGTGCGAGGTGATCCTCGACCAGTTGCGCAAGCTGTCCGTCGATCTGTTGATCGTAGGCAGTCACAGCCACGCAACCGCGGCCGCTACGCCGCTGGGACGCACCGCTGCACGGGTGCTGCAGCTGTCCAGTGTGCCGGTTTACCTGGTGCCGTCGCTACAACGTCGACGCAGTGATGACGTGTGAATGGCAGAAAGGATAAAAAGTTCTAGATTTATCCGTCTGACCTTTAATATAGTTATATACCGTCGCTGATACCCGTGGCGTCTATCTGCTTTGAGGGATACATATGAAGCTCCAACAACTGCGCTACATCTGGGAGGTGGCGCACCACGATCTCAACGTTTCCGCTACCGCTCAAAGCCTGTACACCTCGCAACCCGGTATCAGCAAGCAGATCCGCCTGCTCGAAGACGAGCTGGGTGTCGAAGTGTTCGCCCGCAGCGGCAAGCACCTGACCCGCGTGACCCCGGCCGGTGAGCGCATCATCACCACCGCCGGCGAGATCCTGCGTAAGGTCGAAAGCATCAAGCAGATCGCCCAGGAGTTCTCCAACGAGAAAAAGGGCACCCTGTCGATCGCAACCACGCACACCCAGGCGCGTTACGCATTGCCCCCGGTGATCCGTGACTTCATCAAGCAATACCCGGATGTGGCCCTGCACATGCACCAGGGTTCGCCGATGCAGATTGCCGAAATGGCGGCTGACGGCACCGTCGATTTCGCCATCGCCACCGAAGCCCTCGAGCTGTTCGGCGACCTGGTGATGATGCCGTGCTACCGCTGGAACCGTTGCGTGGTGGTGCCTCAGGGTCACCCGTTGGCCAAGCTGCCGAAGCTGACCCTGGAAGCCCTGGCTGAATACCCGATCGTCACCTATGTGTTCGGTTTTACCGGCCGTTCCAAGCTCGACGAAGCCTTCAGTCATCGCGGCCTCACGCCGAAAGTGGTGTTTACCGCCGCCGACGCCGACGTGATCAAGACCTATGTGCGCCTGGGCCTGGGCGTGGGGATCGTCGCCAAGATGGCGGTCGATACTCAGCTCGACAAAGACCTGGTGGTGCTCGATGCCAGTGAGCTGTTCGAGTCCAGCGTGACCAAGATCGGCTTCCGTCGTGGCACATTCCTGCGTGGCTTCATGTGCGATTTCATCGAGAAGTTCGCGCCGCACCTGACCCGCGAAGTCATGGCCAAGGCGATCCAGTGCCACAACAAGCAGGAACTGGAAGAGTTGTTTGACGGCGTTGAACTGCCGATCCACTGAATGGCTCAGCGGGCCTCGGTGACCGTGAAGTGTTGCCGGGCGCCCGCCACCAGAATCTCTACCTCATCATCGATGCACTTGCCCAGCAGGCTCTTGCCCAAGGGTGAGCGCGGGGTGATGACCGTCACCGGTTGCCCGACCACGTCCACCTTCAAACCCGCCGCGTCCGGTGCCAGGAACAGCCACTGCTGGCGACCGTTTTCGTCTTCCAGGCCCATGAGCGTGCCGATTTCTATCCCGCGCCGCTCATCGTAGGCGCGCAGTTGCAGGCTCTGACACAGCGCCAACGCCTGCTTGATCTCCTCGACCCGCTTGGCCTGGCCGGCCGCCAGGTAGGAAGCCTCCAGCCCCAGAGTGTCGTATTTGTTTTCGGCGATGTTCTCTTCGTGGGTCGCGGTTTCGTAAGCGGTCTGCGCGGCGCGCTGGGCGATGCAGAGGTCGGCGGTGAGCTTTTCCAGAATCAACTGGTGAACGGCGTGTTTATTCATGGCTGTGCTTGATCATTCGCAGAATTGCAGGACATTTGCCCGGCTCTTTTCATTCGGCGCGTTCTGGTCCTGTTGCAGCCAGAACTGGCATTTTGGGTTGGACAAGTTACGTGCGTTGTTGCGCGCCTGGTCGAGGGTTTGCTGCTGTTCCTGTTTTTGCAGATTCTGTTGGTATTGCTCGAACATGCGGTTGGGCGGCTCCGGCGCCGGTGACGTCGCGGCCGGCTTGCCTAGCTGTTGCACGGCTTGCGCCACGGGGGCCAGGCTCTGCGGGAACAGGTAGCGCGAGGCCAGCCAGGCGGTCAACGCAATGGCGATAAACCCCAGCCACAAGCCAAAAGCCACAGCGGCACTGAGCTTGAACAGCGACAACGGACGTTCGGACATGATGGCCTCCTGGCAGGCATTGACGGTGTGGCGACGATTGTCGCACAGCCAGAGGGCAGAATAATCGCGATCAAGCCTTCTGCATCCGCGCATTTATGCGGACAATCGAGCCTTTGAGTGTTGGAGCCCGGAATGAAAGCCCGCTGGGATATTTTTTGCAGCGTCGTCGACAACTACGGCGACATCGGCGTGACCTGGCGCCTGGCCCGTCAGTTGGTGGCGGAGCAAGGATGCGAGGTGCGTTTGTGGGTCGATGATCTGCGTGCCTTCGAACGCATGTGCCCCGAGATTGATGTGCAGGTGACGCAGCAGTGGCAGGCGGGCGTCGACGTGCGTCATTGGCCCGCCGAGTGGGCCGGTGCGCCGCCTGCGGATGTGGTGATTGCAGCGTTTGCCTGCCAGTTGCCGCCTGGCTATATGGACACCATGGCCGAACGCGAGCGTGCGCCGCTGTGGATGAACCTGGATTACCTCAGTGCCGAAGACTGGGTAGTGGGCTGTCATCGGCTGCCATCGGTAAAGTACAAGGGCGTGCAGAAGTACTTCTTTTTCCCTGGTTTTCGTCCTGGGACGGGCGGCCTGTTGCGTGAAGCGGGATTACTGGAGCAGCGTCAGGCTTTTCAACAGGATGCGGTTGCGCAGCGGCAATTCCTGCAAAGCCTCGGGGTATTTCGGGCAGATGGCGCGCGATTATTTTCCCTGTTTGCCTACGAAAACGCCGGGCTCGCCAGTTGGCTGGATGTATTAGCGACGGACGGGCGTGCCACTCATCTGTTGGTGCCGGAAGGGCGCATCCTCGGTGACGTTCAGCGTTGGCTCGGTGCAGAGGGGCTGACAGCGGGGGATGTGCACCGACGTGACGCCCTGACCGTGCAGGTGCTGCCATTCGTGCGTCAGGAGCAGTACGACCATCTGCTGTGGTGTTGCGACTTCAATGCCGTGCGCGGTGAGGACTCGTTCGTGCGTGCCCAATGGGCCGGGCGGCCATTGTTGTGGCATATCTATCGCCAGGACGAAGACATCCATCTGGACAAGCTCGACGCTTTTCTGGCGCTGTACACCGCGGCTTTGTCGCCGGCGGCCAAGGCTGCGCTGGTAGCGCTCTGGCAAGCCTGGAACACCGAGGATGATATGGCGCAGCCATGGAAAATGCTGCTGGAGCACTGGCCGGAAGTGAGTCTGCACGCCCAAACCTGGTGTCTGGAACAGGGCTTGCAGGCCGATCTTGCGACGGCGCTGGTACAGTTTTATGAAAGTTGGATATGATACGCCACCTTGAATTTTGTAAATCCCATCCAAATTTCGGATATATGCAATGAAAACTGGTAAAGAACTGAAACCCGGTACAGTGATCCGTCTTGAAAACGACCCTTGGCTGGTTCAGAAAGCTGAGTTCACCAAGTCTGGTCGTAACAGCGCAATCATGAAGACCAAGCTGAAGAACCTGCTGACCGGTTACAAGACCGAGATCGTCTACAGCGCCGACGACAAACTGGACGATGTGATCCTCGACCGCAAAGAAGCGACCCTGTCCTTCATCAGCGGCGACACTTACACGTTCATGGACACCACTGACTACACCATGTACGAACTGAACGCTGAAGACATCGAAGCCGTTCTGCCGTTCATCGAAGAAGGCATGGAAGATGTCTGCGAAGCTATTTTCTTCGAAGAGCGCCTGGTTTCCGTAGAACTGCCGACCACTATCGTGCGTAAGGTTGCCTACACCGAAGGTTCCGCTCGCGGTGACACTTCGGGCAAAGTGATGAAGCCAGCCAAGCTGAGCAACGGTACCGAGCTGCAAGTGGCCGATTTCATCGAAATCGACGACCTGATCGAGATCGACACCCGCGAAGGCGGTTCGTACAAAGGTCGCGCCAAGAAGTAATTCTGGCCCTGCCGTACGAAGCAAAAAACCCGACCATGAGTCGGGTTTTTTTATGAGCGCAGGTTTTACTTCAGGTGTTGCTTGAGCTCATCCGACGCTTGCAGCATTGCCGAACGCACCGCCGGCACCTGGCTGACCACGTTGAGCAAACCGTAGTCGTGGATCATGCCGTTGTAGCGCACCGCGGTCACTGGCACACCGGCGGCATCCAGCTGGCGGGCATAGGCTTCACCCTCATCACGCAGCACATCGGCACCGGCGGTCTGCACCAGCGCGGGCGGCAGGCCCTTGAGTTGTTCAGTGGTGGCCCGCAGCGGCGAGGCGTAGATCTCGGCGCGTTGCTTGGCATCGGTGGTGTAGTTGTCCCAGAACCACTTCATCATGTTCCTGGTGAGGAAGTGCCCTTCGGCGTATTGGTTGTAGGACCCCGTGTCGAAGTTGGCGTCGGTCACCGGCCATAACAGCAGTTGGAACTTGATTGCCGGTGTGCCTTTGTCCTTGGCCATCAAACTGACCACGGCCGCCATGTTGCCGCCGACGCTGTTGCCCGCGACCGCCAGGCGCTTGCCATCAACGTTGATCTCTTTGCCATGCTCGGCCACCCATTTGGTTGCGCCGTAGGCCTGGTTGATCGCCACCGGGTAGTGCGCTTCAGGGGACGGTGTGTAATTGACGAACACCGCCACCGCCCCTGAACCCGCCACCAGATCTCGTACCAGACGCTCATGCGTAGGGTAATCCCCAAGCACCCAGCCGCCGCCGTGGAAGAACATGAACACTGGCAATGTGCCCTTGACCCCGGCCGGACGCACGATCGTCAGGTGCAGCGGCTTGCCATCGACCTGGATGGTCTTCTGGCTCACATCGGCCTTGGGCAGCGTCAGCTTCACACCGGCCTGGGCGCCAGTCAGCACCGCACGGGCGTCTGTAGGCGTCAACTGTTCAATCGGCTTGCCCGTGCCAGCGTTCAGCGCATCCAGGAACGCCTGGGTGTTGTGTTCAACATCGCCGCTGGCGGCGAAGGCATGAGTGACGGACAGGGCGAGCAGGGTACCGGTGAGCGCTTTGGCAAAGGTGTTCATGATCTTCTCCTGGGCTGGCAGAGTTGGTTAGACGGCTACGTGCAGGCGCACATCGACGTTGCCACGGGTGGCGTTGGAGTACGGGCACACTTGGTGAGCGGCGTCGACCAGGCTTTGCGCCTCATCCTGGGCCAGGCCTGGCAGGCTGATGTGCAGGTCGATATCCAGGCCGAAACCGCCGGGGATCTGGCCGATGCCAACGTGGGCAGTGATCGAGGCGTCGTCCGGGATTTTGCGTTTGGTCTGGCTGGCGACGAATTTCAGTGCGCCGATGAAGCAGGCCGAGTAACCGGCGGCGAACAATTGTTCCGGGTTGGTGGCCTGGCCGCCGGCGCCGCCCAGTTCTTTCGGCGTGGAAAGTTTGACGTCGAGGATGTTATCGCTGGAAACAGCACGACCATCACGGCCGCCGGTGGCGGTGGCTACTGCGGTATAGAGCGTTTGCATAGGGTTTTCCTTTTGGGTTGTTTGCGCTAAATGTTTGCGCGCTAAGTAGTTGGTGAGGTGAATGTATAGCGCTAATGTTTAGCGCGCAAGATAAATTTATAAATATTTTTTCTGAACACCCTAAACCAATGTGAGAGGGGGCTTGCTCCCGATAGCAGTGGATCAGCGACAGATATGCTCACTGACCCACCGCTATCGGGAGCAAGCCCCTCCTACATGTTTGAGCGCTTTATTGCTTGTTAGAGCGTGCTTTGCAGGTTGTTGCGCAGGGTAATCAACTCAGCTTGCAGCCTGCGCAGTTGGTCCAGCTCCAGCCCGCTGGCGCCGAGGATGCAGTGGGGAATGTTCATGGCCTTGTCCTGCAGGGCGCGGCCGGCGTCGGTCAATTCCACCACGACCACGCGTTCGTCTTCACGGCTGCGGGTGCGGCTGAGCAGGCCTTCAACCTCTAAGCGTTTGAGCAAAGGGGTCAGGGAGCCCGGATCGGTCAGCAAGCGGCTGCTGATTTCGCCGACGGTCAAACCGTCCTCTTCCCACAGCACCATCATGGCCAGGTACTGCGGGTAGGTCAGGCCGAGGGCTTGCAGCAGGGGCTTGTAGACTTTGGTCATCAGCAGCGAGGTGGAGTGCAGGGCGAAGCACAGTTGGTTGTCCAGCATCAGGTTTTCGCAGGGATCAGGGTTCTTGCTCATGGCGGGGGCCTTTAAAAACGTGTCTGGCCTGGAATCTAGCGGCCAAATGTTTAATGCGCTAGATAATTCTGGCGAATGGTCAGACCAGGCCGCTTTGCAGGGCCAGGTCCCATGGCGGTACCGGGCTGAATCGGGATTTCAGGTATTCCAGCAGCAAGCGGCTGCGTGCATTGGGCTGCTGTTCCAGGCGCAGGGCATAGATGCCGGTGGTTTCCGGACTGGGCAGACCGTCTTCGCAAAACAGCGGCAGCAATTCGCCACGCACCAGGTACTCGCTGGCCAGCCAAGTGGGCAAGTGGGCGATACCCAGTCCGGCCAGCGCGCCGCAGAGCAGGGCTTCGGCATTGTTGGCGCTCATGCGGATGCGCTGCGGGCGGTATGTGGCGCGGCGTCCGTCCATTTCAAAACGCCAGGCGAACATCGGCGCCAGGCCATCCCAATCCAAGCCGTCATGGTCGCTCAATTCGCGCGGGTGGGTCGGTGTGCCTCGGCTTTTCAGGTAGGCCGGGCTGGCGCAGGCGATGCGCACGATGCTGGCCAGGGGCGTGGCGATCAGCCGGGTATCGACGATGTGCCCGGCACGCAGCACCAGGTCGACCTTGCCCAGGTGCGCGCCCTGCATGTCCACAAAGCTGTCGATCAGGTGCAGGTGCACATCCAGCCCCGGGTACACATTCAAAAAGTCTGCAATCACCGGCGCCAGATGCCGCCGACCAAACGCCGCCGGCGCGTCCACGCGAATCAGACCCTCCGGTGCATGGCTCAGGGATACTGCTTCAGCGCGCGCCAGCTGCAACTCGCTGACAATCCGCCGCGCGCGCTCGGCAAACGCCAGGCCTGCCGGGGTCGGCAGCACCGCATGGGTACTGCGCTGGAACAGGCGACTGCCCACCGAACTTTCCAGGCTGTCGATACGCCGCGCCACCGCCGAAGGCGTCAACGGATGGCGGCGTGCGGCGGCGGAAAAACTGCCGGTTTCCAGTACATCGAGAAACAGGCTCAGCTGATCGGTCAGGAGATTAGGGTTCATGCAGGCGCGCTTATGCAAGATTGGCACAGCCATTGTGCGTTGCTGTGCCTTTGCGCGCCAGAGCCGACTGCGTAGCATGCAAGGCCATGGGTTCGTGGAGTAATGAGTGGTGTTGGATTTAGCGATGTACCTGGTATTGGGCGCGGCCTTGGGCACGGTGGGCGGGCTGTTTGGCATCGGCGGAGGGCTGATTGCCATCCCGGTGCTCGGTGTGCTGTTCGGCCTGGATCAGCAGATCGCCCAGGGCACGGCGCTGGTGATGGTGGTGCCGAACGTGATGCTGGCCCTGTGGCGCTACCACCAGCGCAACCGGATTGAACTGCGCCATGCATTGCCGCTGGGGCTGACGGGCTTCACCTTTGCCTGGCTCGGTTCGATCTGGGCGGTGGGGCTGGATGCCGGCGCGATGCGTATCGGCTTTATTGCCTTTCTGGTGGCGCTGTCGACCTACAACCTGGTGCGCATGTTCACGCGCAACGCACCGCCGACGGCACAGATGCGCTATTCCTGGCCTTGGCTGGGGGTGTTGGGCGCCGCGTCCGGCTCCATGGGCGGTTTGTTTGGCGTCGGCGGCGCGGTGGTCGCGACGCCCGTGCTGACCAGTATTTTCGGCACCACCCAAGTGGTCGCCCAAGGCTTGTCCCTGGCCCTGGCGCTGCCCAGTACCGGTGTGACGTTGGTGACCTACGCCTGGCACCACGAAGTCGACTGGATGATCGGCATCCCCCTGGCGGTCGGCGGCCTGCTCAGCATCAGCTGGGGCGTGAAAGTCGCCCATGCGCTGCCGGAGCGTCTGTTGCGCGGCCTTTTCTGCGGCTTCCTGGTGGTCTGCGCGGTGATGCTCACCTTCAAAGTTTGAAGCCTTCGAGAATGTACTCGGCCAGGCATTCGGTGATGGGCGAGGCCATCGCCGGGTTGCGTAGCAGGCGCAGGTTCATCGAAGGCAAGGGCGGAAAACCTTCGTTGCTGCCGAGTATCCGCAAGTCTTCGGTCACCAGGCTTTCCATGCTGGCCATGACCGCAAGCCCGGCGCCGACCACGCTCTGAATCGCCGCGCAATTGGAGCTGTGATAGGCCAGGCGGTAGTCGAGCCCGGCCGCCTCCAATGCCGTTTGCGTCCACTGGGTACCGAAGCAATCGGTCCCCGAAACAGCTAAAGGCACGACCTGGTGCTCATCCACGCAGAAACTCTGCGCCGCTGCCCATACCAAGCGCTCAGTGCGCAACAGTTCTCCAATGTCATCGCCGGGCTGGCGGCTGATCACGGTCAAGGCCAAATCCCGGCGTTGCATTAAAACTTGCGACGACTCGCAGTGCATCTCGATCTGGATCAGCGGATAAGCCTTGGAAAACCGTTTGAGAATCCCAGGAAGAAAGCGCATCACGTAGTCATCCGGCGTGCCGATGCGTACCAGCCCGACCATATGCGGCTCTCGGAGGGTGTTGAACACTTCGCTGTGCAGTTTCAGGATGCGCCGCGCATACCCGAGCAACACCTGGCCTTCGGGCGTCAGCCGCACCTGCCGGCCGTCGCGCTCGAACAACTTGCGCTGCAGCACGTCTTCTTCCAGACGCTTCATCTGCATGCTCACCGCCGATTGCGTGCGGTTGACCTGTTCGCCGGCGCGGGTAAAACCGCCCTGATCGGCGATGGCGACGAAGGTGCGCAGCACTTCGGTGTCGATACTCGGGTAGCTGGACAATTGATCAATCCCTGAGATGTATTGCATAAGAAACATTCGTTGGATTGATCATAGAGCCAGGCACACACTTTCGTCATCCCCAAGGGAGGGCGCGAAGATGAAAGGTCAAAAAGGTTTTGTACTGATGGCGAAACGGCCACTTGCCGGGCTGTTCCACACGCTCATGCGCTGGCAGACGTTGCACCGCGAGCGCCAGACGCTGGCGAGTATGAACGACGACGCGCTCAAGGACATCGGCCTGAGCCGGGCCGATGTAGAGCAGGAAAATCATCGGCATTTCTGGGAAGACCCGCTGCGAAAATAGTCCGGGATGCAGTAGGGTAGGACGCGAGCACTCAAGGAGATGTCCATGCCCGCCGAACTGTCCTTTTCCCTCAAGCAGGCTCGACGCATGGCGCTGGCGGCCCAGGGTTTTTCCGGGCGCCAGACGCCTGCACAGATCAAGGCCGCGCACCTCAACCGTTTGATCGGGCGTTTGGGTGTGTTGCAGATCGACTCGGTCAACGCGGTGGTGCGATCCCATTACCTGCCGCTGTTTTCGCGACTGGGCAATTATTCCCCATTGATGCTTGAGCAGGCGGCCTGGAGCCAGGGGCGGCGGCGTACCTTGTTTGAATACTGGGGCCATGAGGCTTCTCTGCTGCCGATGGCGTTGTATCCGTTGATGCGTTGGCGCATGCAGCGGGCGCAGCAGGGCCAGGGCATCTATGCGCAGATGGCGCGTTTTGGGCGGGAGCAGCAAGCCACCATTCAACGTGTTTTAGCGATCGTCGAGCGGCAGGGCGCGCTGGGCGCAGGCAGTTTGTCGACACGCGAAGAGCGCGCCGGGCCCTGGTGGGATTGGAGTGAGGAGAAGCACGCGCTGGAATGGTTGTTCGCTGCTGGCCTGGTCACCGTCGCGGGGCGACGCGGGTTCGAACGGCTTTACGATTTACCCGAACGTGTCATTCCTGGCGATATCCTTCAACACGTCCCTCTGACGGAAGCCGAGGCCCAGCGCGGCCTGCTGCTGCACAGCGCGACTGCCCTGGGCGTGGGCACCGAAAAAGACCTGCGCGACTATTTCCGCCTGGACCCCTCCGACAGCCGCAGCCGTTTGGCCGAATTGGTCGAAGACGGTCACTTGCTGGCGTGTCGGGTGCAAGGCTGGAAGCAGCTGGCTTACTGCCTGCCCGAGCCGAAGGTGCCCCGCAAGGTGCCGGCCAGTGCCTTGTTGTCGCCATTCGATTCGTTGATTTGGGAGCGCAGCCGCACCGAGCGGTTGTTTGATTTCCGTTATCGGCTGGAGATCTACACCCCGCAACACAAACGGGTGTACGGCTACTACGTGCTACCGTTTTTGCATAACGAGCGCATTGCCGCACGGATCGACCTGCGTGCCGAGCGCGCCAACGGACGCCTGGCGGTGCATGCGGTACACGAAGAAGAACCGGGGTTGGATGAGGAAGGCATATTGGCGCTTGCGCTGAACTTGCGGCAAATGGCCGCCTGGCTGGGGCTGGAGCAGGTCCAGCTCAATTGCCAAAGCCCGAGTGCCGCCCGGTTAAGGGTGGCGATGATCAATATCGGGCTTTAGGGCCTCATCGCGGGCAAGCCCAGCGCCCACATTTGTAATGCGCTTCCTTGTGGGAGGGGGCTTGCCTGCGATGAGTCAGTTCAGTCGGCAAGTCTCTCAGCGCTTGACCTGCTTCAAGGTCTCGGCAATCAGAAACGCCAGCTCCAGGGACTGATCGGCATTCATCCGAGGGTCGCAATGGGTGTGGTAGCGGTCCGATAAACCGTCTTCGGTGATGGGCCGCGCGCCGCCGATGCATTCGGTTACGTTCTGCCCGGTCATCTCGATATGGATCCCGCCGGCATAGGTGCCTTCGGCCTGGTGCACCTGGAAGAAGTCCTTCACTTCCCCCAGGATCTGCGCGAAGTCGCGTGTCTTGTAACCGCTGCTGGCCTTGATGGTGTTGCCGTGCATGGGGTCCGAACTCCACAGCACCTGTTTGCCTTCGCGTTGCACGGCGCGGATCAGCTCCGGTAAATGATCGCCGACCTTGCCTGCGCCCATTCGCGCGATCAGGTTCAGACGGCCTGGGTCGTTGTCCGGATTGAGGATATCGATCAAACGGATCAGGTCATCCGGGTTCATGCTCGGGCCGACCTTTACGCCAATCGGGTTGTTCACTCCGCGCAGGAACTCCACGTGAGCGCCGTCCAGCTGACGGGTACGGTCGCCGATCCACAGCATATGGGCCGAGCAGTCGTAGTAATCGTTGGTCAGGCTGTCGCGGCGCACGAAGGCTTCTTCGTAGTTGAGCAGCAGCGCTTCGTGGGCGGTGAAGAAGCTGGTTTCGCGCAGTTGCGGCGAGCTGTCCATGCCGCAGGCACGCATGAATGCCAGGGTTTCATCGATGCGGTTGGCCAACTGGCTGTATTTTTCAGCCAGGGCAGAGTTGGCGATAAAGTCCAGGTTCCACTTGTGCACCTGATGTAAATCGGCAAAACCGCCCTGGGCAAAGGCGCGCAGCAAGTTGAGCGTGGCGGTGGACTGATGGTAGGACTGCAGCAGGCGGTCCGGGTCCGGCACGCGGCTTTTTTCGTCAAAGCCGATGCCGTTGACGATATCGCCACGGTAGGCAGGCAGGGTGATGCCATCGATGGTCTCGTCGTTGGCCGAGCGCGGCTTGGCGAACTGGCCGGCCATGCGCCCGACTTTCACCACTGGGCACCCGGCGGCGAAGGTCATGACAATCGCCATCTGCAGCAGCACTTTGAAGGTGTCGCGGATCTTTGCCGCGGAGAACTCGGCAAAGCTCTCGGCGCAGTCGCCGCCCTGCAACAGGAAGGCGCGACCCTGGGTGACCTCGGCAAACTGACGGCGCAACTCGCGGGCTTCCCCGGCAAACACCAGCGGCGGATAGCTGGCCAGGCTCTGTTCCACCTGTAGCAGGTGTGCAGCGTCCGGGTACCGGGGTTGTTGCTGGATTGGCAGGGCGCGCCAGCTGTCGGGGCTCCAGGGTTGGCTCATCATGAACTCGTTTGGCTGATTGACGGTCGGGCGCCAATGTTATCAGCAATTAGTGCGTGACCTGTTGCCGCCGGTTGGCCGACAATTGCGCTTTTGCATGCAGCAGCCCCGTTAGGAGTAGTGATGACAGAGGAGCGTGTCGAGCGCCTGCTGGCCGAGGTCCATGATGATTTCGGCATGATCCGCGTGCTCGAAGTGGCCGATTACCGATTTCTCGAATTTGGCGACGCCATTGAGCAAAGCTGTGTGTTCACCGCCGATCCGAGCTGGCTGGAGTACGACTACACCCGTGCGATGCTGATCGGTGCGTTGTGCCACGATCAGCCGGAGAGCGCATTGTTCCTCGGTTTGGGCGCCGGCACGCTGACCCAGGCCTGCCTGAAGTTCCTGGCGTTGGAAGACGTCGAGGCCATCGAGCTGCGCCCAGAGGTGCCGCGCCTGGCCATTGAGTTCATGGGGTTGGATGACGATCCGCGGCTGTACATCCGCATCGGCGACGCTCTGGAGTTGTTGGAGACTGCTGAACCGGCCGACCTGATTTTTGTCGACCTGTATACCGATGTCGGCCCCGGCGTCGGGCACCTGGCCTGGACTTTCCTGGAAAACTGCCAGAAAAAACTCAACCCCGGCGGCTGGCTGGTGATCAACCAGTGGGCCACCGACGATGGCAAACCCTTGGGTGCTGCGTTGCTGCGTGGGTTGTACCACCGGCATTACTGGGAGCTGCCGGTGAAGGAGGGCAATGTGATTCTGCTGGTGCCTTCGGAGCTGGATCAGGAGTTGGACCGTGCTGCGCTCACGGCCCGCGCCGAGGCGCTGGCGCCGCGTTTGGGGTATTCGTTGCAGGCGTTGATCAAGGCGATTCGGCCGGCGACTTAGTCGTCTGTCCTGGCGTCATCGGAGGCTTGCCCCCGATGACGGCCGTACAGCCAACTCAAATCCCCTTGAACACCCCCGGCCGCTTTTCAATCATCGCCCGCACCCCTTCCTTGGCATCTTCGCTGTTAAACAATTTATCCACCATCGGCGGCAACGCTGCTGCCGCTACCGTCTCGCCTTCCATGCGCGCCAAACGCGACGACATCAACGTAGCCTGCACGCCCAGTGGGGCCTGGCGCGCAATACGGCTCGCCAGTTCGATGGCGCGCGGCAGCAGGTCCTCGCTGGCCATCACTTCCTGCACCAACCCCAGGCGCAGGGCTTCATGGGCGTCGAACTCATCGCCGGTGAGCAGCCAGCGCATCGCATTGCCCCAACCGGCGATCTGATGAAAGCGCAATGTTGCGCCGCCAAAGGGAAAGATCCCACGCTGCACTTCCATTTGCGCAAAGCGCGTATTGCTCGCGCAGAGGTTGATATCCGCCGCCAGCATCAACTCGATACCGAGGGTCAAGCAGTAACCCTGGGCGGCGACGATCACCGGTTTGCTCACGCGGGGGCCGGCGAATACGCCCCACGGATCGCAGCCGCCCAGCGGGGGTTGCCAGCCGCCGGCCATCACGGCGCTGACATTGGCCAGGTCCAGGCCGGCGGTGAAGTGGTCGCCGTGGGCAAATACCACGGCGACCCGCGCCTGGTCATTTCGATCAAATTCGCCATAGGCCAGGCTCAGCTCGTTGAGCAGACCCAGGTCAAAAGCGTTGCGCTTGGCCACCCGGTCCAGGCCCAACAGCAGGACATGACCCTGGAGTTCACGGCTGACACGGCTGCTGCTGGCTTGATTCATCGGGAGTGCCCTCGGGCGCAGGGAAGGGTTTCGGACCAAAGGTCTTCAGGGTTGGGTGAACCGTTTAAGCGTTATGACCAACAGGGCCGGGCCTCTGAAAAATAGACCCTGGCGGGATTATCTGCAAAGACTCTGACGCAGCACGGTTTATCGGCGCTTTCGGATAAAAAAAGCTCCCTTTTTCAGCTATTTCCGGTATAGTGCGCGCCGGCCTTTAACCGGGCCGCGTTTAGGTAGCGCAATTCCCCGAAGTCAGCTTCGGCTGCACGTCCGCACAGCGGACTCTTCCTTGACGAATCTTTTTCATTCATTCGTTTTCGCAAATCCCCGCCGACAAAGCAGCCAGGGCGACTCTTGAGTCTCAACACGGCATGCGCAGCTTTGGAGCATGGGTCTTTGCGGATGCACTTAGAGGCAGACCCATGACCCAGGAAACCGGCGGCTTCGCCGCTTTTAATCTTAACCCGAACATTCTTGCTGCCGTCATCGCGACCGGCTACGAAGAACCTTCGGCGATTCAGCAGCAATCGATCCCGATCATCATGGCCGGCCAGGACATGATTGGCCAGGCGCAGACCGGTACCGGTAAAACCGCCGCGTTCGCCCTGCCTATCCTGCACTGCATCGATCCTGCCAAGCGCGAGCCGCAAGCCCTGATCCTGGCGCCAACCCGTGAGTTGGCGCTGCAAGTAGCAACCGCTTTTGAAACCTACGCCAAGCAAATGCCAGGCGTAACCGTTGTGGCCGTTTACGGCGGCGCGCCTATGGGCCCACAACTGAAAGCCATCCGTAACGGCGCACAGATCGTTGTCGCCACCCCGGGCCGTCTGTGCGACCACCTGCGTCGTGACGAAAAAGTCCTGTCGACCGTGAATCACCTGGTGCTCGACGAAGCTGACGAAATGCTCAAGCTGGGCTTTATGGATGACCTGGAAGTCATCTTCAAGGCACTGCCACCGACCCGTCAGACCGTACTGTTCTCGGCGACCCTGCCACAGTCGATCCGTGCCATTGCCGAACGCCACCTGCGCGATCCGCAACACGTGAAGATCCAGACCAAGACCCAGACCGTTACCGCGATCGAACAGGCTCACCTGTTGGTTCACGCTGACCAGAAGACCTCGGCTGTATTGAGCCTGCTGGAAGTCGAAGACTTCGATGCCCTGATCATGTTCGTGCGCACCAAGCAAGCGACCCTGGACCTGGCCAGTGCCCTGGAAGCCAAAGGCTACAAAGCCGCTGCGCTGAACGGTGACATTGCCCAGAACCAACGTGAGCGCGTAATCGACTCGCTCAAGGATGGCCGTCTGGACATCGTTGTGGCGACCGACGTTGCCGCCCGTGGTCTCGACGTTCCACGTATCACCCACGTGTTCAACGTCGACATGCCTTACGATCCGGAATCCTACGTTCACCGTATCGGCCGTACCGGCCGTGCCGGTCGCGAAGGTCGTGCACTGCTGCTGGTGACTCCGCGCGAGCGCCGCATGCTGCAAGTGATCGAGCGTGTAACCGGTCAGAAAGTGGCCGAAGTCCGCCTGCCGGATGCCCAGGCCGTTCTCGATGCCCGCATCAAGAAACTGACCAACAGCCTGGCACCACTGGTGGCTGACGCTGAATCGACCCACGGCGACCTGCTGGACCGCCTGACCGCCGATATCGGTTGCACCCCGCGTGCCCTGGCTGCAGCCCTGCTGCGCAAGGCCACCAACGGTCAAGCCCTGACCCTGGCAGCCATCGAGAAAGAACGTCCACTGGTACCGAACAACGCGCCACGCGGTGATCGTCCAGAGCGTTCCGGCGACCGTCCAGACCGTGGTGATCGTGAGCGTCGTGCTCCGGTTCCATTGGCTGAAGGCCGTGCTCGTTGCCGTACCGCGCTGGGCGCGCGTGATGGCATTGCCGCCAAGAACCTGCTGGGCGCTATCCTCAACGAGGGTGGCCTGGCCCGTGAAGCCATCGGTCGCATCCAGGTGCGTGACAGCTTCTCCCTGGTGGAACTGCCGGAAGATGGTCTGGAAAAACTGCTGACCAAGCTCAAAGACACACGCGTTGCCGGTAAGCAGTTGAAGCTGCGTCGCTACCGCGAAGATTGATCCGCCCTTGGGTTGATTGATCGCACATAAAAAATCCCCGACTGGTTCGGGGATTTTTTTTGCGTGAAAGTTCTGTACCAGCGTCCGCCCAGCCGTCGATCGGTGTCAGCCAAAGCGATAGATGTCCATGCCCAGGGCGCCCAACGTGAAGCCTTGATGCGCCACGCTGAAATCACCGCCTGCGCCGCGCGCAAAGTACAGCGGCAACAGATGCTCATCGCTGGGATGGTTGCGTACCGCATTCGGCGCCCGGCGACGATAATCATGCAGCGCGGTTTCATCATCGGCCGCCAGCTTATCCACTACCCAATCGCGAAAATCTCGTGCCCAGGGCTGGATGCTCTCAGGCCCGGCATGCCAGTCCAGCTCCCCCAGGTTATGGGTGATGCTGCCCGAGCCGAGCAGTAGCACGCCTTGCTCGCGCAGGCTGGCCAGTGCGTGCCCGACTCGGGTTTGCAGGGCAGGGCCCAGGCGGCTCGGCAGGGACACTTGTACCACCGGAATATCCGCCACAGGGTACATCAGCGACAGCGGCACCCAAGTACCATGATCGAAGGGGCGGGTGCTATCGGTGCGGGCATTCAGGCCATCGGCGTGCAGCAAATCGACAATTTCGCCCGCCAGTTGCGGGTCGCCTGGCGCCGGATATTGCACAGCGAACAGCTCCCGGGGGAAGCCGCCGAAGTCGTGCCAGGTCTCGGGCGCGGCGCTGGCGCTGACCAACAGTTCCTGGCTTTCCCAATGGGCCGACACCACCACAATCGCCCGTGGCCGGGGCAGTTCTGCAGCCAAACGCCGCAGCGCCGGACCGCTGTCGCCTGGCTGCAGGGCGAGCATGGGCGAACCGTGTGAGATAAACAGGCTGGGGAGCATAAAGGGGTCCTGAGGGTTAATATGAGGCCATCTTCAATCAGATCATTGATCTAAATCTAATATAAGTTTTAGTGCTGTTTGATCGAATTTACGGAGGCGATTCCATGGAGCCCAAGTTTTGGCAGGAGCGCTGGGCGCGCAATCAGATCGGCTTTCACTTGCCCGAGGTCAATCCTTACCTGCAAAAGCATTGGCCCGGACTGGCTGTGGAGGAGGGCGCCAAGGTGCTGGTGCCGCTGTGTGGCAAAAGCCTGGACCTGATGTGGCTCGCCAGCCAGTGCCATCGCGTGCTGGGTGTGGAATTGTCGGAACAGGCGGTGGAAACCTTCTTTGACGAGCAGAACCTGACGCCGCGAATCACCCGGCGGGGTGAGTTCAAGGTGTATCAGGCTGATGCCATCGAGGTGTGGTGCGGTGACTTCTTTGCCCTGGACGCGCAGGCGCTGGCTGACTGCACTGCACTCTACGACCGTGCTGCGCTGATCGCCTTGCCGCCGCTGATGCGGGCGCAGTATGCCGAGCATTTGAACGTCGTGCTGCGGCCCGGTTGTCAGGGCCTGTTGATCACCCTGGACTACGACCAGACGCAAAAGGCCGGCCCACCCTTTGCCGTCACCGATGAAGAGGTGCGTATGCTGCTTGGCGAGCATTGGTCATTGGAGGTGTTGGAGCAGCAGGACATCCTTGGTGAGAGCTGGAAGTTCTTGCAGGATGGCGTTACGCGCCTTGAAGAGCGCGCTTACCGGCTCGTCAGGTGCTGAAAGGCGCGTTGTTCATACCGGTGCGATGACGGTATCGGCACCCACAAAAAAGGGGCGATCCTATCGCCCCTTGTCGAGTCGCCTGTCTATCAGCCGCGACGACGCAATGCTTCGATGCGTTCTTCCAGTGGCGGGTGGCTCATGAACATGCGCGCCAGGCCCTGCTTGATTCCGCCGTTGATGCCGAAGGCAGTCAGACTGTCCGGCATGTGCACCGGCATGCCCTGTTCGGAGCGCAAGCGTTGCAGCGCGCCGATCATTGCGCCGGTGCCCGCCAGCCGCGCACCGGCTTCGTCTGCGCGAAACTCGCGTTTGCGCGAGAACCACATCACGATTGCGCTGGCCAGGAAACCCAGCACCACTTCGGCAAAAATGGTTGCCACGAAGTAGGCGATGCCGCGACCTTCTTCATTTTTGAAGATCACTTTGTCGACGAAGTTGCCGATGATCCGCGCAAAAAACATTACGAAGGTGTTCACCACGCCCTGCACCAGCGCGAGGGTGACCATGTCGCCGTTGGCGACGTGGCCGATCTCGTGGGCCAGCACGGCTTTTACTTCGTCGGGCGAAAAACGCTCCAGTAGCCCCTGGCTCACGGCCACCAGGGCGTCGTTCTTGTTCCAACCCGTGGCGAAGGCGTTGGCCTCATAAGCAGGGAAAATCCCCACTTCGGGCATTTTGATGCCTGCTTCTTGAGACAACTGCTCCACGGTCTGCATCAGCCATTGTTCGTGGCGTGTGCGTGGTTGCGTGATGATCTGGGTGCTGGTGCTCATCTTCGCCATCCACTTGGAGATGAACAGTGAGAACAGCGAGCCGGCAAAACCAAAGACCGCACAGAAAATCAGCAGCTGATTGAGGTTCAGATCAACCCCGTTGGCCGCCATGAACCCATTGAAGCCAAAAAGGCTCAGGGTGACGCTGGCAATCAGTACAACCGCCAGGTTAGTGGCCAAGAACAGCAGGATGCGCATCATGGTTGTAGAGTTCTCCTCATGCTTAATATGTCGCTTACTGCGGGGTATATAAGGTGCGGCATGGGGTGATTCAACCGGGCGACTATTTCAAACTGTGTCCTACAGCTGAAATGTAGCACTTTGAAGGGATTTTCCTACCTCCAATCCCCTGCCCGGTCAGCCATCGAGTGCGTCGCCCCCCCGTGAACACTAGGGGAGGGCGGCTGGCACGGGGCTATCGTCGCGTTTCAGGCCGCGCACTCCAGAGAAGTGTTGCCAGATAATCGCCGTACGACCCAGAAGGCCGGTACGACGTCATTTCGGTTACTGGCGATAGGACTTGAGGAAGTTGCCGATGCGACCAATGGCCATGTCCAGGTCATCCACTCGCGGCAAGGTCACCACGCGGAAGTGGTCCGGCCATGGCCAATTAAACGCGGTGCCCTGGACCACCAGCAGCTTTTCCGACAAGAGCAGGTCGAGCACGAACTTCTCGTCGTTGAGGATCGGGCAGACTTTGGGGTCGATCCGTGGGAAGGCATACAGCGCGCCCATGGGTTTTACGCAGCTCACGCCCGGGATCGCATTGAGCAGTTCCCAGGTGCGGTTGCGTTGTTCCAGCAGGCGGCCTTGGGGCAGGATCAGGTCGTTGATGCTCTGGTAGCCACCGAGTGCGGTCTGGATCGCGTGCTGGCTCGGCACGTTGGCGCACAGGCGCATGTTGGCCAGCATGTCGATGCCTTCGATGTAGCTCTGGGCATTGTGCTTGGGGCCGGAGATGGCGATCCAGCCGGAGCGGAACCCTGCCACGCGGTAGGACTTGGACAGACCGTTGAAGGTCAGGCACAACAGGTCCGGCGCCAGGGAGGCGGTGCACACGTGTACGGCGTCGTCGTAGAGGATCTTGTCGTAGATCTCGTCGGAGAACACCACCAGGTTGTGCTGGCGGGCCAGTTCGAGCATGCCCAGCAGCACTTCTTTAGAGTAAACGGCGCCGGTAGGGTTGTTCGGGTTGATGATTACCAGCGCCTTGGTGTTCGGGGTGATCTTGGCCTTGATGTCGGCCAGGTCCGGGAACCAGTCGGCGCCTTCGTCGCACAGGTAGTGCACGGGGTGGCCGCCGG
This sequence comes from Pseudomonas sp. FP597, assembly GCF_030687435.1. Classification (NCBI taxonomy): domain Bacteria; kingdom Pseudomonadati; phylum Pseudomonadota; class Gammaproteobacteria; order Pseudomonadales; family Pseudomonadaceae; genus Pseudomonas; species Pseudomonas sp. FP597. Next base: position 1,944,516 of record NZ_CP117432.1, read on the forward strand.
CCAGGGTCACGGCAGCAGTCCACAGCGGGTAGTCCGGCGCCGGTACCAGCACTTCATCGCCGTTGTTGAGCAGCGCCTGCATGGACATCACGATCAGCTCGGAAACGCCATTGCCCAGGTAGATGTCTTCGATGCCGACACCTTCCACCTGCTTTTGCTGGTAGTACTGCATCACTGCCTTGCGCGCACTGAACAGGCCTTTGGAGTCGCTGTAGCCCTGGGCGGTCGGCAGGTTGCGGATCACATCCTGGAGGATTTCGTCCGGCGCTTCGAAACCAAAGGGCGCCGGGTTGCCAATGTTCAGCTTGAGGATGCGGTGGCCTTCCTCTTCCAGACGTTTGGCGTGCTTGAGCACCGGGCCACGAATGTCATAGCAGACGTTGGCGAGCTTGTTCGATTTGCTGACCTGCATGGCGATGTGATCCTGAAAATGAACGATCCAGACGGCATGGACACTACCGTACTGTGAAACCTGCGAGGCCCGCACCCATAAATACGTTTGAATGCCGATAGCGCGGGTGCCAGACTGGCGTTTTGACGAGGCGCAATCATACGTGCCGCCTGATCCATGGAAAAGACACAGATCAGGCTTTTTCAGTTGCCGAGGTGTACCGATGGAAAAGTTGCAGAAGACCGTTGAAGAATGGAAAGCCATGCTCGATCCGGAGCAGTACAACGTGTGCCGTCTCAAGGGTACCGAGCGACCTTTCAGCGGCAAGTACAATGCCACCAAGACCGACGGCGTTTACCACTGCATCTGCTGCAATGAACCGTTGTTCGATTCCAAGGCCAAGTTTGATTCGGGCTGCGGCTGGCCGAGCTTCTTTGAGCCGATCGCCGACAGCGCGATGGTCGAGATCCGTGATGTCAGCCACGGCATGATCCGCACCGAAGTCACCTGCGCCAAATGCGACGCGCACCTGGGCCACGTGTTCCCGGACGGCCCGCCGCCGACAGGGTTGCGATACTGCATCAACTCGGTGTGCCTGGACCTGGTGCCGCGCTAGGCCTCACTTGATGCAAGGTGGGAGGGGGCAAGTCGAATCGTCGCACCGCCCTCTCATCGATAGAACCGGGCTTATCGGCTACCATCATTGCGATCAATTGAATTGCACGCAACTGAATCGCTCGCTATGGTTTGCCTCTTTTCTACGTCGAGGCACTGCCATGAGCAACAACCTGCTGAGCATCCCATGCACCACCATCAAGGGTGAGCAAAAGACCTTGGCCGATTTCGCCGGCAAGGCCGTGCTGGTGGTCAATACCGCCAGCAAATGCGGTTTTACCCCGCAGTACAAGGGCCTTGAGCAGCTCTGGCAGCAGTACAAGGATCAGGGCCTGGTGGTGCTGGGCTTTCCCTGCAACCAGTTCGGCAAACAGGAGCCGGGTGACGAAGGTGCGATTTCCGAATTTTGCGAGCTGAATTTCGGCGTGAGCTTTCCGCTGTTCAAGAAGATCGACGTCAATGGCAGCGACGCCCACCCGTTGTTTGTGCAACTTAAGAAATCGGCGCCAGGGCTGCTGGGCTCCAAAGGCATCAAGTGGAATTTCACCAAGTTCCTCATTGGTCGCGACGGCCAGGTCGTCAAGCGCTTTGGCCCGACCACCAAGCCGCAGGACTTGACCCAAGAGATCGAAGCCCTGCTCAAATGACCTCTTTACCGACCCTTTCCCTGGCCCTGGACAACCAGCTGTGTTTCAAGCTGTACGCCGCCTCGCGGGCGGTGACCCGCGCCTATAAACCGATGCTCGACCAGTTGGGCCTGACCTACCCGCAATACCTGGTGATGCTGGTGCTATGGGAATGGCGCGACACAGGCGCGCAACAGCCCACGGTCAAGGCACTTGGCGAACGCCTGATGCTCGACTCGGGCACCCTGACGCCGTTGCTCAAGCGCCTGGAACAGCTTGGCTGGGTGACGCGCCGGCGCAGCGCCAGGGATGAGCGGGAAGTGCATCTGGGCCTGAGCGACAGCGGTGTAGAACTGCGCGACCAGACCCTTGCCCTCAAGACCCGTCTGTTGTGCGACAGCGGCATCGACCTCAACAGCGCCGACGCCTTGCGCGAGGGCCTGGATCAACTGATGGTGCAAATCACAGCGGTGTCGTCGTCGGCACCCACAGGTCCAACAGCGCGTTGAGTTCTTCACGCCGGAAGGGCTTGGCCAGGTAGTCATTCATGCCGGCGGCCCGACAACGTTCGCGTTCTTCGGCCATGGCGTTGGCGGTCAAGGCGACAATCGGCAGATCCGGCCAGCGCCCGCTGCGACGGATCTGCCGGCTGGCTTCGTAGCCATCCATCACCGGCATGTTGCAGTCCATCAGCACCATATCGAAGGGCTGTTCTTCCAGAAGCTTGAGCGCTTCACCGCCGTGGGCGGCCACAATCACTTCGCAGCCCAGCTTGCCGAGCATGCCCTTGGCCACCAGTTGGTTCACCGGGTTGTCCTCCACCAGCAGGATGCGCGCACGGCGCGCAAGAGGCGCGGCGTCCAGTTGCACCGGGTCGAGGACTGGCTGGGTGTCGCTGCGCAGGTTGCGCTGCAGGATCTGGTACAACGCATTGCGGCTCAATGGCCGGGCCTGTTGCTGCAAGGGCGCGAGGGCCGCCACCTCTTCGCTCGGCATGAAGTTGCCGTAGGCAGTCACTACCAGAATCGGCGCGGTGATGCCCGGCCGCAGGCGGAACAGGCATTCCGGGCAGTCGGTGATCAACAGGTCGGGATGCTGTGCGCTCAAGTCGTCATCGATGCTGTAGCAACGCGGTTTGAGTCCCCAATAGGGCAACAGGGTGGTCAGCAATTCGGCCAGGCCGCTGCTTTGCCCGGTAATCACAATGACATCGCCTGCCAATGGCGCCTGCGGTGATGCCGGCAGGTGCGCCGGCAACGGCAGTTGCGCACAGAACTGGCTGCCGAATCCCACCTCCGAACTGATGCTCAAGCGCCCCTTCATCGCTTCGCACAAGTTATACGTCAGCGCCAGGCCCAGCCCCGTGCCGCCAAACTGGCGGGTGATACCGGCGCCGGCCTGGGTGAACGGCTGGAAGATCTTCATCTGCGCGTCCTGCGCAATGCCGATGCCGGTATCGCAGACTTCAATGCTCACCGTGTCATCAATGCTGCTCAGGCGCACGTCCACCCGTCCGAAACGGGTGAACTTCAAGGCATTGGACAGCAAGTTGCTGACGATCTGCCGCACCCGGGTCGGGTCGCCCAATACCTGGGCGGGAAACTGCGGGTCGATCAGGCAGGTCAGTTCCACGCTGGGGGCGGCGTTTTGCGAGAGCAGGTTGGCGGTGTCTTCCACCAACGAGCCCAGATCGAACGGGATGCGCTCGAGCTCCAGCTGACCGGCGTCGAACTTGGACAAGTCGAGGATATCGTTGAGCAACTCCACCAAGACCTTGCCGGAGTCATGGGCGATGGACAACTGCTGGCGCTGTTCGGCGTTCAGCGGGCTATCGAGTGACAGGGCGATCATGCCCAGCAGGCCATTGAGCGGGGTGCGGATTTCGTGGCTCATATTGGCCAGAAACGCCGCCCGTGCCTGGGCCATCCCCAAGGCGTTTATTTTCGCGGCCTCCAGCTCATCGTTGGACTGGCTCAGGCGCTGGTTGCTGGCCTTGAGCTCAAGGGTGCGCGCGGAGACGATGTCTTCCAGTTGGCCCAGGTACTCGGTGAGACGGTCCTCGGCATGACGGCGTTGCTGGATCTCGGTCTCCATGGTTTCGAATTGCTGGTTGGCCACGTTCACCAGCACGCCGATTTCATCGTTTTCGTGGCCCGGTGGGCAGTCCAGTCGCGTGTTTTTACGCGTACTCAGTTCGCCAATGAGCCGCACCAGCGGCTGGGTCAGCATCACGTAATACAGTCCGAGCAGAATGCCGGTCAGCAGCAGGCTGCGCACGAACCCGTTGAGCAGGGTGATCTCGGCGCGACGCAGGAAACGGCTGCCGAAGGCGTAGGTGTCGACGTCCAGGCGCAGCACGCCGAGGGACTCGTCGGGCATGTGGCTGAGGAACAGGCGGTCTTCGAATTGGCGGTTGGCACCGAAGAGGAAGTCGCTGAGCGGCCGATAGGTGCTTTCCTTGCGCGGGTGGCCTACGTCGGCGAGTACCACGCCGTTGTTGTCGATCAACTGCGCGCGAATGACGGCGGGGGAGCGCAGCAGGCCCAGGGTCAGTTCCTGGGCCAGTTCAGCGTCGATGTTGTAGGCGATGCGTGACGCCGGGTTATGGCTGATTTCGATCAGTGAGCGAATTTCACGGTTGATGGATGCGTCTTCGCTGGCATAATCAATGCCGATCTGGATCAGGCTGAGCAAGGTTCCCAAGACGAAACCGACCAGCACAGTCAATCGGGCTTGTTTATAAGACAAGCGGTGGGCGAACTTGATATCCATCGAGTGTTGAACCACTTCACGTTTCCCTTCGCCCGGCAAGCATAGCTGAACATCCACACGCTCTGGCCTGCCCGGCATAATTCTGTTTTTACGCAGCCTGATGTGATCTGCCGCAGGGTTGCCAATACGCCATCTTTTGCAAGAACTTGCCAGAGGAATAAGTGTGGATTCTCGATTGAATGCCTTTCTTGAGCGAGCCGACGCCGTGCTCGCCCGTCTGGAACCCTTGTTGCCCATGCCACGCCAGGCCATCGACTGGAACCAGTGCCTGGCCGCCCGTTGGCAGCGTGAGGGCCGCAGCGGTTTCCTGATGCCGCTGGACGTGAGCCTGGACATGCGCCTGTCCGACCTGATCGGCGTGGACACGCAACGTGAAACCCTGGCGCGCAACACTCACCAATTCCTCGATGGCCTGCCCGCCAACCATGCGTTGCTATGGGGCTCGCGCGGCACCGGCAAATCGTCCATGGTACGTGCCTTGCTGGCCCAGCATTGCCAGGCCGGTTTGCGCCTGATCGAAATCGAGCGTGACCACCTTGCCGACCTGCCGCGTGTGGTCGAGCAACTGGTCAAGCTGCCGCAGCGTTTTATTCTGTTCTGTGATGATCTTTCGTTCGACGCCGGCGAAGGCGACTACCGCGTGCTCAAGAGTGTGCTCGACGGCTCCCTGGAACAGGCCCCGGAAAACGTGCTGCTGTATGCCACGTCCAACCGCCGCCACTTGGTGCCGGAAAACCAGAGCGACAATGAGAACTGGAAACGCGTGGACGGCGAATTGCACCCCAGCGAAGCGGTGGAAGACAAGATCGCCCTGTCCGACCGCTTCGGCTTGTGGCTGTCGTTCTACCCATTTACCCAGGAACATTTCCTGGCGGTGGTGGAGCACTGGATCGGCGAGTTGGCGGGCAAGGCCGGCTTGCCATGGCAGCGCGACGAAGCCCTCGACATTCTCGCCGTGCGCTGGGCGACCGGCCGCGGCAACCGCAACGGCCGTTGTGCTTATCAATTCGCCCGTTACTGGGTGGGCCTTAAATTGCTGGAGCGTCAACCATGATCGATCTGCAACACGCCGGCACCGGCCTGGACGGCTATGCCATGCTCTGCGCACAACTGGAATCGTTGCTGGCCGATGAACGGGATTTCATCGCCAACAGTGCGCAGTTTTCGGCATTCCTGTTCAACCAGCTGGATGACTTGAACTGGGCCGGCTTCTACCTCAATCGCAATGAAGAACTGGTGCTTGGTCCGTTCCAAGGCCAGATTGCCTGTGTGCGTATCCCTTTTGGCCGCGGCGTATGTGGTGCGGCCGCGGCGTCGCGACAAACCCAGCGCGTTGATGACGTGCACGCGTTCCCCGGCCACATCGCCTGTGACAGTGCGTCCAACAGCGAACTGGTGGTGCCGCTGGTCAAGAACGGCCAATTGATTGGCGTTCTTGACCTCGACAGCCCTTCACTGGCGCGTTTTACCCAGCAGGACCAGGTGGGCATCGAACAACTGGCGTCGATTTTCCTGCGCTTGACCGACTGCTGAGGCACGAGGGGCGGTCGCCGCCCCTTATTCGCCGTCCAGCCCACGCAGTTGTACCTGCAGCTCCCTTTCCAGTTCCAGCATCAGCTTTTCCAGGGATTTCACGGCCGCTTCGATCAGCGCTGGCTCATCGCCGCGTGCGCACGCCTGCTCGAGGGTTTCGCATTGCGAGGCCAATGCACGGGCCTGGACGATACGGGCTGCGCCCTTGATCTTGTGGGCCTGCTCGATAATGTCCTGGAGCGAAGCCTGCGCCGCCAGCAAGGCGAGCAGGTCCTGGCGATCCTGGCGACTGCTGCTCAACAGCTCTTCGAGCAGGCGCCGGCTCATCTGTGGGTCGCCGCCTGTGAGCGTGTCGAAGTTGCCGAGATCGAACGACTCGCCGACCGGTTGAGGACTGATCTGTGCCAGTTGCCGCTCCAGCGCGGTGAGGCTGATGGGTTTGAACAGGCAGTCGTTCATGCCGGCCTGGGCGCAGCGCTGTTTCTCTTCGGGTTGGGCATTGGCGGTAAATCCCAGGACCACGCAGGGCGTCAGTTGCTCGCGCTGCTCGTATTCGCGGATCGAGCGACTGAGCTCGTAACCGTTCATGATGGGCATGTTGCAGTCGGCGATGACTAGGTCGAAGTGTTGCTGGCGCCAGGCCTGGAAACCGGTGGCGCCGTTTTGAGCGGCGGTGAAGTGATGGCCGAGGTAGCCCAGCTGCTGGCACATCAACAGGCGGTTCGCCGGGTGATCGTCCACCACCAGCACATTGAGTACCGTCGCGGCCGCGGGCACCTCGGGGGTGAACTCATCCACCGCCAGCGCCGGCTGCAGACGAATCATCTTCAGGCTGACATGCACCTGGGTACCCACCATCGGCACGCTGCTCAGGCTGAGTTGCCCGCCCATCATGGCGCACAGGCTGCGGCAGATCACCAGTCCCAGGCCTGCGCCGCTCCTGGCCAGTTGCCCGGAGTTGTCGGCCTGGGCAAAGGGTTCGAACAGGCGCATCTGGTCTTCCCGGCTGATGCCGATGCCGGTGTCTTCCACCACCAGTTTCATCTCGATCTGTTGCGGCAGGTCGGTGGGCAGGACCTCTACCTTGATCTTTACCTGGCCGCGCTCGGTGAACTTGATCGCGTTGCTCACCAGGTTCGACAGCACCTGCTTGAAGCGCAGCGGGTCGATCAACACTTCGGTGTCGTCAAGGTCGGGCTTGAACTCCAACAGCAGGCTAAGGGTTTTCTGGCGTGCCAGGCCATCGAACACACGCACCACCGAGGCGATGACCTCTCTCAGGTTTACGCGTTCCGGTGCCAGGCTCAGGCGCCCGGACTCGATGCGCGCGATGTCGAGGATATCGCCGATCAGCTCCAGCAGGTCCTTGGCCGAGTTGTAGGCGACTTCAATGGCCGGACGATCGAGATGGCCCTGGTCGGCGCGTTTCAGGGTCAGCTCCAGCATGCCGATCACGGCGTTCATCGGTGTGCGGATTTCGTGGCTCATGGTGGCGAGGAAGGTACTCTTGGCACGATTGGCCTCGTCGGCGCGTTCCTTGGCCGCACGCAGCTCATCGAACAACTGGCGTCGCTCACTGATGTCGACCCAGCCACCGATGATGCCCTGTACCTCGCCAATGGAGTCGCGGTACGGCAGGATCCAGTGGTAGATCGTCAGTTTTTTTCCGCGGATATGCAGGGTACGGTCCAGGATCAACGGGTTGCCCTCTGCCACCACGCGCTGATAGTCGGCATGGTATTGCGCCGCTTCTGCCGCTAGGGCCGTGCTGATCTGCATCGCGCTTTTGCCAATGACGTCTTCGCGCTTGACGTCGAACACCTGCAGGTAGCTGTCGTTGCAGGTCTGCAGCAGGCCCTGGCGGTCACGTACGTAGATCGGGTGCGGGGTCTCATTGACCAGGGCCCGCATGAACTCGAACTGGTCGTTGAGGGCGCGTTCGGCCATTTTGCGTTGCTTGATCTGGCGGCGCATGTACGCATTCCAGGTCAGGGAAATCAGCAACAAGAGCCCGGTGCCGATGATGATGCGAGCGATCAGTTGGTGATAGTCGCGCCAATAACTGTCGCCGGCGGCGCTGTAGCCCCGCCAGCGGCTGTTGATCACCCCCAGTTCATCCGGGGCGATGCTGAGCAGGGCCTTGTCGAGAATCGAGCTGAGCTCGGTGGCGCGGCGTGAAGTGGCCAGCGCGAACGTGGCAGGCATCGTGCCGATGCTGAAGCTGATTTGAACCTTGTCCTGGAACATCGGTGAGGACAGGAAATAGTTGGCGATCACCAGGGTATTCACCGCGCCGTCCACGTGACCGTTGACCAGCAGTTCAGTCGACTTGAAGGTATCCCCCGTCTCTACCAGCTCGATCTTCGGAAAGCTGTCGCGCAGAAACTTTATCAGTGGGCTGCCTTGCGTCACCGCCAGGCGCTTGCCCGCCATTTCTTCCAGGCCGGTGGGTGCCTGGGCCTCCTTGCGCGTCAACATGACGTAGGAGTTCTCCAGGTAAGGACGACTGAAATCCAGTTGGGTTTCGCGTTCGGCGCTGGGGACGATACCGCCGATGATGTCGACTTTGCCGGCCTCGACCTGATCGATCATCGTGTTCACATCGCGCCCGCGCACGATCTTGAAGCGTAACCCGGTTCGCAGGCGAATCAATTCCAGCAGATCGGCCGTGATGCCACGAAAATTGCCGTTGGCGTCGAAGAATGTCAGCGGCGCATAGGCTTCGTTTACCACCACGCTGACTTCCGGGTGGTCTTTGAGCCAGCGTTCTTCGCGGGGCGTCAGTTGCAGTTTGTGGTCGGTCAGCAGGATATCGCTGCCGGCACTCCAGCGCTTGGCGATGGCTTCCCGTTCACTGGTGGGCACGCTCATCAGTACGGCGTCGACGATACTCAGCAGGATGGTCTGGTGCTGGGGCATGGCGAAACTGAAGCCATAGGCTTCATGTTTACCGAAGTTGGCCATGCGGATGTTTTTAAGGTAGCCCTTGTTGATCATGTAATGGGTGGAAATGGTGTCGCCGAGGAATACGTCAGCCTGGTCGAACGCCACCGCATTCAATGCGTTCTGATACGACGGATAGGCGCGAATGATTGCCTTGGGGTAAAGCTTTTCCACCTCGCCCATGGGCAGATAGTGATAGACCAGAGCCAGGCGCAGCCCCGCCAATCCATCACTCAGGCTGCGGGTTTCGCCTTCGCGGGTCACCAGCACCGGCTGGTCGGGGGCATAGGGCTCAGACAGGCTGAGGTTGGGGTTTGCCGCCTCGAAGCTGTTGGAGGAACCCAGCAGATCGATATCCCCCGCTTCAAGGGCGCGGATGGCAGCCTCTCTCGAGGAATAGCGCAACACTCTTACCGGCAGGGCCAGTGCCTTGTTCAGCAGCCCGGCATAATCGGCGGTGAAGCCTTCGTAGTCGCGTCCGCTGGAAGTGAGGTCAAAGGGTGGGTAGTCGGGGGACGCTGTGCCCAGGACCAGTTCGCGTTTGTTTTGCAGCCACAGGCGTTGCGTCCTGTTCAGATGGGGTTCCAGTTGTACCGAACCTGCGCGACTCAATAAGTTAAAGTGTTCCGGGCCCGTTTGATGATTTGCAGGCACGGCCGTACTGAAGCACAAGCCGGCACTCAATATAATCAGATAGTCCTTTATACATCTGGGCATCCGCTTTCTCACACTAGCGCGTTTCGTTTTGCCATCTCGATAAGTTCTACCAAGGACTTGGCTTGAAGTTTTTGCATGAGTCGTTTTTTATAAGTACTTACGGTTTTATTACTCAAGAACATGCCCTTGGCGATTTCCTTGTTGGTACGACCTTGAGCAAAAAGTTGCAATACCATTAGTTCGCGATCGTTGACGGCCTTGAACAGTTCAAGTTCCCTGCCGTCTGCGCCATGAGTGGTCAAGGCCTGGCTGGGAAAGTAGTTATAGCCTGACAGCACCGCGCGGATGGCGCTCAGCAGTTCGCTCAGGTCGCCTTCCTTGCACACTTAGCCATCGGCGCCCGAGCGCATGCAGCGAGTCGCGAACAAGGTGGGGGACTGGGCCGTCAGCACCAGCGTTTTCATGGTGGTATTCATGGCGTTGAAGCGGCAGAGCACTTCGAGCCCGTCGAGTTTGGGGATACTGATATCCAGGATGATCAGGTCCGGCAGGCTTTCGCGAACCATTTGTATGGCGTCGCAGCCATTATCCGTTTCTCCCACTACTTTGTAGCCTTCGTGCTCCAACAACATCCGGATGGCGAGCCTTATAACCGGGTGGTCGTCGATAATAAAAACGGTGTTCATAGTCACGTTCCATGCAGGTGTAAATAAAGCGGGCACATTAGCTCAGAAGCGGTGCCAGGAGCATGAAGCCAAGGCCGAGTAGATATAAAACAGGAGATTTCCTACAGCAAAAAAGGTAATGGCCTACCGGTTGCCAAGGCTTTGTGAGGTGGTTTGTCAGCGCTTGGCCGGCCGCGTGGCCAAATCAGGAAGCCAGGCATTTAATGGCGGTTAGTCGAGCACTTTTCGACGGGTCAATATGTTTAAAGTCCTACACTTGTAGTGTGAGTAAAGGTTGTATCAGTTGTGAAAGTTCATCGTTGTTCAGCGGTTTTGGCAAATAGCCAAGCAATGGCAGGCCGCGTGCCAGGGCCTGGGCATGCAACAGTGACAATTCCGCCACCGGCAGTCCGCTGAGCAGGATGGCGTTGCCGGCAAAACCGCCGTGGATGGCGATTTCGATCAATTCCAACCCGGGTAAGTCAGGCAGGCACTGGTCACACAACAGTACATCGAACGGGGCCTCGGCCTGCCTCATACAACGGATTGCCTGTTCGGAGTTCTCCGCCAGGGTCAATTGTTCGAAGCCGAAGCTCTTGAGCAGGCACTGGCTGGCCAGCAATTGAAAGGGATGATCCTCCACCAGCAGGATGCGAAGGGGATAACTGGGCATGGAAGGCACCCGGTGAGTCAAGCATCGATGGGGGGCATGTAGGAGTAGTTCGCCAAATTTGCCCGGAGCGTGCGCGATTATTCCTCGGATACTTGTGCGAATTCGATCAGGCCGCTCTGTTCCCGTTGTAGGCAGATTCCTTTCAGGGAGCAGGCGGCGCTTTCGGCAGGTTATTGCGGGCTGGACCGTCCTGTCATCTCTCGCGCCATTTCGGTGGCGTAGCTGTCGGTCATGCCGGCAATAAAGTCAATCATGCGCAGGAACGACTTGTGCAAAGGCCAGGCAGGGTCCGGTGCGTTGTTGCCGAGCAGATCGAGAATGCGTCGGTTCTTGAATGATGGCGTACGGCCGCCATGCTGCTCCAGGGCGGCGCCACAAAACGCGTTCAGGAGAATCTCCAGGGTGGTGTAGGCGCCGATTTCATGCAGCGTCTTGCGCTTGTCCTGGAAGATTTTCTTGCGTGCCATGTCCTTGGCATCCAGCACGCAGCGTTTGGCCGGGCCATGCATGTGCTCCACCAGATCGCCCGGCAGGGTGCCGGCCAGCAAGGCGTCCTGTTGTTCGACGAACGCGTGTGCCGCGGCGTTGGTCAGGTGCTCGATGGCCTTGCCACGCAGAATCGCTAACTTGCGGCGACGCGAGTCCATTGGGCCCAGTTGTCGATAGGTCTGCGGCAGATCGTCGCCCACCAGGTCAAGCAGCAGGGATTCGACTTCGGCGTATTCCAGCAGGTCCATTTCCAGGCCGTCTTCCAGGTCGATGAGGGCGTAGCAAATGTCGTCGGCGGCCTCCATCAGGTACACCAGCGGATGACGGGCCCAGCGTTGTTCTTCAAGTTGCGGCAGGCCGAGCTTGTGGGCGATCTGTTCCAGAATCGGCAGTTCGCTCTGATAACAGCCGAACTTGTGCTTCTTGTAGCCCAGGGAGTCGGCGTGGCGAGCGGTCCAGGGGTATTTCAGGTAGGTGCCCAGGGTGGCGTACGTCAGGCGGGTGCCGCCGTCGAACTGGTGGTATTCCAGCTGGGTGAGTACGCGAAAGCCCTGCGCGTTGCCTTCGAAATTGAGAAAGTCATTGCGCTCGGCGGTACTCATGTCGTCCAGCCAGCCGCGCCCGGCCGCCTGCTGGAACCAGTGGCGGATCGCGTCCTCGCCGGAATGCCCGAATGGTGGGTTACCGATGTCATGGGCCAGGCACGCCGACTGCACCACCATGCCCAGGTCGCTCGGGTCGCACCAGTCGGGCAGGGCGCTGCGCAAGGTTTCACCGACGCGCATGCCGAGGGAGCGGCCCACGCAACTGACTTCCAGGGAATGGGTCAGACGGGTATGGATATGGTCGTTGCTCGACACCGGGTGCACTTGGGTCTTGCGTCCCAGGCGGCGGAACGCGCCGGAAAAAATGATGCGGTCATGGTCTTTGTGAAACGGGCTGCGCCCCAGTTCTTCCGGGCTGTGCAGCGGCTTTCCAAGACGTTCGCGGGTCAGCAGGGTGGGCCAATCCAAGGCGGGTACTCTCCGTACGGTGAATGACCCGCCCAGCTTCCCGGTTCGGCGCGGCCTGGGCAAGCGAAAATCTACAGGCCGACCGCGTCGATATCGATTAACAGTAAACGCTGACCGTTATCGAAGAATTGTCCGGCGGTGAGGCAGTACTGGTTCGTGGTGGCGTCGCGGTAGGTCGACGACAGGGTCAGGCGTCGCTCCTCCCAGCCTTCGGCCAGCAGGTGATAGAAATACGGGCGCCATGACCAGTTGTGGCCCAGGTAGCGACTGTCGGCCTGCCAGGCGTCCTGGCGCCATTCGAAGTTGGGCGTCAACTGTGTGCCATGCCGGTCGCACTGGTAAAAGCGCAGCAACCAGGGGAAGGCCGGCAGTTGCGGCAACTGCGCAAGCGGCGCCTGGTCCTGGGCCCAGGTTTGCAGGATGTTCATCAATTCGGCCAATTGCTGGCGCAACTGCATGGTGCGTCCGCGTTCCGCCAGTTTCTGCTGGACATACGCCGTGCGCAGCTGGGCAAAACGCGGCACGAAGGCGTCGGCGGCGAACCAGTCCAGCTGCGCCTGGGCAAACAGATAGCCCTGCACGTACCGCGAGCCGCATTCCAGGGCGAAGCTCAGTTGAGCCTCGGTTTCCACGCCTTCGGCGATGATCCAGCACCCGGTCTTTTCCGCCATCTGCGCCAGCGCCCGCACCACGTCGCTGCTGGGCCCGCCTCGCGCGGCCGCCTGGAACAGGCGCATATCCAGCTTGAGAATATCGGGCTGCAGCGCCAGCACCCGGTCGAGTTGGGAGTAGCCGGCGCCAAAGTCGTCGATGGCGATACGTGCGCCCGCCTCGCGATAGCGCGTCACTACGTCGGCCAGGCGTTGGATGTCTCCGCCCAGCTCGGTGATCTCGAACACGATGCGCGCAGGGTCGACGCCGTGCCGGTGAATCTGTTTCAGGCTCGGCAGCGCCTGGCCCGGGCGCAGGCGGTTAATCCAGCGCGGCGAAATATTCAGGCTCAGGAACCAGTCTTCGGGGGCCTCATGTAGGCGGCTCAGTGCATTGTCGCGAATCTGCCGGTCCAGGCGGCGCAAGGCCACGCCCGGTGTGCGCGGGTCGTCGAACAGCGGGCCCACGGACTGCAAGCGGCCATCCGCCTGGCGTAGACGCCCCAGGGCCTCGACGCCGGCAATGCGCCCGGTGGCGGTATCGATGAACGGCTGGAAGCAGGCGAGCGGTTGCCCGTCGATCACGGGGCCTCCTTAAGCGAGGTGGCGAAAAAAAGGCCCGGCCCTCGTTGATGAGGGGCGGGCCGATTCTGTCTGCAAGAATGCAGCCAGCAGGGCTCAGCCTTTACGCGAAGCGCCGGCCATCGCCAATTTGATCAGCGGGATCAAACCGGCGCCCAACCGCACCAGGCGCGTCAGGCTGCTGAGGCTGCCGCTCTTGGCGCCCTTGCCGGTAAAGAAGCCCAACAGCGTTACCGCCGCCACGCCCCACAGCGGCGCGTGCTTGATGCCCAGGCTGTCCTGCCAGTTGTGGCGCATGTCGCGGACTTTGTGCAGGGGCGCCATCAGTTGTTGGGACTCGTGACGGATCTCCTGGCGGTGCATTTCCATGCGCAGGCGGATCAATGCCTTGCGCATTTCCCGGCGGGAGGTGGTGTGGGGGATTTCAGTCAGGCTCATGGCAGCAGGCGCTCCCGGTCATTGGCCAGCTCTTCGAGCGTGGCGTGGAAGGGTGTGGACTCATCGAACACCGCCGCTTTCAAGCGCACGCCGCAGAACGCGGCAGCAAGGGTGTAGAACACGCACAGGCAGATGATCCCGGTGAGGCGATAGCCGGTGTCCCATACCAGAATCATCACCAGCGTCGACAGCCCCACCAGCAACAGCAGGGCAAACACCAGCGCCAAGCCCGCAAACAACAGCAGGCTGACGGTGCGCGCCTTCTGTTCCTGCAATTCGATGCCAAACAGTTCGACGTGGCTGTGCAGCAAGCCTAGAACGGCTGCGCCCAGGCGTCGTGAGGTTGAACTTGTGCCCGTGGACGAGCCGCTTTCGCCGATAGACATAGTGTTAGCGCCTTGTAGCCAGCAGACCGATCAGAAAGCCCACGCCGGCGGCAATGCCCACTGCCTGCCAAGGGTTGGTCTGCACGTAATCTTCAGTGGCGGTGACCGCCGCCTGGCCGCGTTCGCGCAGGGAGTCTTCGGTCACTTGCAGGGTTTCACGGGCCTTGAGCAGGCTTTCGTGGATCTTGCTGCGCAATTCGTCAGCCTGATCGCCGGCCAGGATCGCGGTGTCGTCCAGCAACTTTTCGGTGTCACTGACCAGGGTTTTAAAATCCGCCATCAGTATTTCTTGGGCGGTCTGAGCTGTTTTTCTGGCCATGGTTATCTCCGTGATGGGCTGATCTGTACGTGTGGTTTCGAGTCACCGGCATCGGTGAAGGTTCAGTGCAATTGTCTGGTACAGCTTTTGCTTTGCCTTGGTGCGCGGGTCGCGAGGCCTGCGCTGAAGCTGGGCGGTAAGGCCTCAAGCCCTCAAAAACCTTACCTTAAATAACTGAAACTCGCGGAAAAACCCTGTCGGCGAAGGCCTTTGAGGTTGATCGCTGCGCTAAAGCGGTTCACGCCCTCTGCAGAGGGGCGGTGCCGTCGGTGCCAATTTAGTGCGCGCAACCCAGGCTTGAACCGCTTTGGTGCTTTTTTGCCTTATACAGGCCTGCCAACCTCAATGGAAAATCTGCAAAGCGCGGTGGACACGCTGGTCCACAGCTCCAACACCCTGTTTATCCTGATCGGTGCGGTCATGGTACTGGCCATGCACGCAGGCTTCGCGTTTCTCGAAGTCGGCACGGTGCGCCAGAAAAACCAGGTCAACGCGCTGTCGAAGATCCTCAGCGACTTCGCCATCTCCACGTTGGCCTACTTCTTTATAGGCTATTGGATCTCCTATGGCGTGAGCTTCATGCAACCGGCGGCCGTGATCAGCGCCGACCACGGTTATGGCTTGGTGAAGTTCTTCTTCCTGCTGACGTTTGCCGCGGCGATCCCGGCGATTATTTCCGGGGGCATTGCCGAACGCGCAAAGTTCGCTCCGCAGTTGTGTGCCACTGCGTTGATCGTGGCGTTTATCTACCCCTTCTTTGAGGGCATGGTGTGGAACGGCAATTTCGGCTTGCAAGCCTGGTTGCTCGCCACCTTTGGCGCCAGTTTCCATGACTTCGCCGGTTCCGTGGTGGTGCACGCCATGGGCGGCTGGCTGGCGCTGGCGGCGGTATTGCTGCTGGGCCCGCGTAATGGACGCTACCGTGAAGGGCGCCTGGTGGCCTTCGCACCGTCGAGTATTCCGTTCCTGGCGCTGGGCTCGTGGATCCTCATCGTCGGCTGGTTCGGCTTTAACGTGATGAGTGCGCAGACCCTGAGCGGCGTCAGTGGCCTGGTGGCGGTCAACTCGCTGATGGCGATGGTCGGCGGCACCGTTGCTGCACTGGTGATCGGTCGCAATGACCCCGGCTTCCTGCACAACGGCCCGCTGGCCGGGCTGGTGGCGATCTGCGCCGGTTCCGATCTGATGCACCCGGTGGGCGCGCTGATCACTGGTGTTGTCGCGGGCGGGCTGTTTGTGTGGTGCTTTATCGCCGCTCAGGATCGCTGGAAGATCGACGACGTGCTCGGCGTGTGGCCGCTGCATGGTCTGTGTGGCGTATGGGGTGGCATCGCCTGCGGCATCTTTGGCCAGACGGCGCTGGGCGGGTTGGGCGGCGTGAGCCTGATCAGCCAGTTGATCGGCACCGGCCTCGGCGTGGCCGTGGCGTTTGGCGGCGGCCTGCTGGTGTACGGCGTGATCAAGCGCGCAAGCGGGCTGCGCCTGAGCCAGGAGCAGGAGTACTACGGTGCGGACCTGTCGATCCACAAGATCGGCGCGGTCAGTCAGGATTGATCGGCGCCTCGTCTTCGCTGTTGGGGTGCGCGTAAAAACCATGCAGCAAGCTGTAGCGGTCATGCCGCACTTCAGCGACCCGCGCCTGCACCTGCTGGTCCGGTAACCCCAGCAGGGTCAAGGCGTGGGAGGCAAGCATCAGGCTCGACTCCAACAGCTCGGGCACCACTTCGCTGGCGCCCGCCGCTTTCAGTTCGGCCAACTGGCTGTCATCGCGCGTGCGCACCAGAATCGGCACTTCGGGGTTGATCCGCCGCGCCTCCTTCAACACCAGCAGCGCGACGTCACTGTTGTCCACCGCAATCACCACCAACCGCGCACGCTCAAGGCCGACCGCGCTGAGCAAGGCGCCGCGACGGCAATCACCGTAATGCACGCTGCTATCCTCGGTAGCGGCTTCCTGCACTCGTTCCGGGTCGTCATCCAGCGCAATAAACGCCTGTCGCTCGCGACGCAGAAAACGCCCGATGGACTGACCGACCCGGCCATACCCGCAGATCACCGCATGGCCCTGCAATTGCGCGTTGAGAGCACTGATGGTTTCCAACTGCACTTGCTGGTTGGGTTTGCGGTGCAGGCGCAGCGCAATGGCGGGCGCGGCGCGTAACAGCAGCGGGGTCAGCAGCATCGAGCAGAAGGTCGCGGCGAGCAGCAAGCCATTGAACTGGTCCGGGATCAGCCGGCTTTGCTGCATTTGCGCCATCAGCGCAAAACAGAACTCCCCGCCTTGGGCCAGGGCCAGGCCGCTGCGCCAGGCGGTTTCACTGTCGCTGCCGCGCAGCTTGACCAATGCGGCGACCAGGCAGCCCTTGACCAACATCAGTGTGAGGGTCAGGCCGAGGATCAACAGGCCATGGCTGAGGAACAGCTGCAGGTCGATGAGCATGCCGATGCTGACGAAAAACAGCCCCAGCAGGACGTCGCGAAACGGTCGGATATCCGCTTCGATCTGGTGACGATAATGGCTTTCGCCCAGCAACATGCCGGCCAGAAACGCACCGAGGGCAGGGGAGAGGCCGAGCAAATGGGTCAACCAGGCGGTGAGCAACACGATCACCAGCGCCAGCAGCACAAACAGCTCGGCCGAATGGGAGGCGGCGACTTCATGAAACAGACGCGGCAATAACCAGCGACTGGCCAGCAGCAAACCCACGAACAGCACCACGGTTTTACCCAGGGTCAACGGCAGGGCCCAGTACCAGGCTTGGTCGCTGCTGCCGGCAAACACGGGCACCAGGGTCAACAGCAACACGGCCACCACGTCCTGGAACAGCAGCACGCCAATCGCGTTCTGCCCATGGCTGCTGAAGATTTCCCCGAGGCTGGTCAGCTCCTTGCTGACGATCGCCGTGGACGACAACGCCAGCCCTGCGCCGAGCAGCAAGGCGATGCCGGGCGCCACGCCCAGGGCCATCAACAAACCGCCAAGCAGCACCGCGCAACCCAGCACTTGCAAACTGCCCAGGCCAAATACCACACGGCGCAGTGCCAGCATCTTGGTCAGGGAAAACTCCAGGCCCAGGGAGAACAGCAGGAACACCACGCCCAACTCCGCGAGGTCGGGCAGTTCTTCACTGTCGTTCACCCAGTCCAGAGCAGTAGGCCCCACGGCCAGGCCCACACACAGATAGCCGAGCACGGGCGGCAGTTGCAGCCGGCGAAACAGCGCAATCACCACCAGGGATGAGGCCAGAATGATCAGCAGGTTGGCGAACACGAGCAGCTCCGTTGCAGGGGTGAGCGGACAAAAAGCCGCGAGAATCGCTGATTCAGTTATAGGTCATGCTGATCTGGGTCAGTTTTTTTTGTGGGTCACAGCGGGAGGGCGGCTTTAGAATGATCGCTCGTCTCTTGCGAGGTCCAATTGCCATGCTTCCTGAATGCCAGCTGTTCGGCACCCTGGGTTGCCATTTGTGTGAGATTGCTGAGGCGGTAATCATGCCGTTCGTCGTCGGACAGGGGCTGCTCGTTGAGTTGGTGGATATCACCGACCCCGACGACCTGACCGAGGTCTACGGCCTGAGAATTCCGGTGCTTCGACGGGTGGACACGGGGGCGGAACTGGACTGGCCGTTCGACATTGAACAGGTTGTCACCTTTCTTCGCTGAGGTTTATGCGATGGCGGGTTTCCAAATATTAAGTTACTGTATGTTTGTACAGCGATTGAATAGAGGGAACGCCCGTGGTGAATGTTGAACAACTGAAAAGCAGCGTCAATCGCATGTCTGCCGACGTCGTGCGCGATGCGGTGAACGAGCTGCGCCTCGATGGCCTGGTCACGGAAGGCAAGACGCCGTTTAACAAAGTGCATTTCAATACCTGCTTTGCCGAGATCGAAGCGTTGTTCCAGCGCGCCGGTTACCACAAGCAGTTGGACGTGGTGGGTTACCAGGGTTTGCTCTACGCCTTGTACGATCCGGGCCGCTGGGAAGCGGTGGACGTGCTGCGCTGGCTCAAGGAGTTTACCGAGGCGGCCAGTGCCTCAAAGGTGCTGCGGGCCGAATTGGCCAAGGCCTGAGATCGGCCCTAGGCCGAATCCCGCTTCATGCGGGATAATGGCCGCCGGTTTTTTCCAAGGCTTTGAGCATCGGCATGTCCACTTCCGGTTTTTCCGCATCCCAGCACCAAGCCAGCACCTTGTACTTGCCGCCCGGCCCGTGGGCGACCGTGCTCGATTGCCTGTGCGAGCACTTCCCGGCGATCGGCCGTGAACAGTGGCTGGACCGCATCGCCCGTGGCCGCGTGCTGGATATCAACGGCGGCCCGATTCTCCAGGACCTCGCTTACAAAGAGGGCCTGTGTATCTACTACTTCCGTGAAGTACCGAACGAAAAAGCGATCCCCGTGCAGGAAACCATCCTGTACGCCGACGAGCACCTGGTGGTGGCGGATAAACCGCACTTCCTGCCCGTGACCCCGGCCGGTGAGTACGTCGAGCAAACCTTGCTGCGCCGTCTGATCCGCCGCCTGGACAACCCATCGCTGGTGCCGCTGCATCGCATCGACCGCCACACCGCGGGCCTGGTGCTGTTCTCCGCCAACCCGGCCAGCCGCGCGGCCTATCAGCAGCTTTTTCCCACACGTCAGATCGACAAATTCTACGAAGCCATCGCCCCGGCCTTGCCTGGGCTGACGTTTCCGTTAGTCCACAAAAGCCGCTTGGTGGATGGCGAACCGTTTTTCCGCATGCAGGAAGGCGAGGGTGCCAGCAACACCGAAACGGGTGTGCAAGTGCGGGAGAAGAACGGCGACCTGTGGCGTTACGGCCTGTTCCCTGTGACCGGCAAGAAGCACCAGCTGCGCGTGCACATGACTGCGCTCGGCGCGAGCATCTGCAACGACCCGTTCTACCCGAACGTGATCAAGGATGCCGTGGACGACTACGCCAACCCCCTCAAACTGTTGGCCCAGGGCGTGCGGTTTATCGACCCGGTCACCGGGCAAGAGCGGCGTTTTCACAGTGCCATCACCCTGGACTGGTAAATCCCAGATACGACAAGGCCCGCACGAGGCGGGCCTTGGGGCAAACGTTAAGCTTTACAGATCTTTAACGGTGCGAACCTGATCCTTGTTGATACGGGTGCGCTTGCCGTCCAGTTGCTGGAATTCATAGAAACCCGAATCTTCGTCGTATTTAGGGGTGTCGACGGCCTGGATTTCGCGACCGTCATTCAGGGTGATCACTGTAGGCGAGGCGCAACCGGCGAGGGTAGCGAGGCCCAGTGCAAGCATGAGAGCGGCGATGGTCCGTTGAGTCATGGGTCTTGTCTCCGAGAGAATACTTTTTAAATGCTGACCTTGTGACGCATGACACGCCGACAAAGTTCCTTGTACGACGTTCATTCTGACACGCCGGACCTCTGGTGCAACAGTTGCGGTGTATTCAGGTTGGCCAGGCGCGGGTCATCCGCCGGGCATTCCAGGCCGATGCCGCCCAGTTGCAGGAAGAGCTTGCGCGGGCTGCGCTCACCGGCGTGCCAGGCCTGTTCTATCTCGGCTTGCAGGTAGGTCGGGATGATGCAGATCAACGGTTCCCAGAATTCGCCGTGACGCACCATGACGGGCCACAACGGATTGCGCTGCCCGGTGTCGCGCAGGGCGTTCAGCAGTTGAACGTCGAGGGCCGGCACATCACACGGCAATACCAGCAGATGCGGATGGCGCGCCGCCGCCAAGCCGGCGCGGATGCCGGCGAGCGGGCCGGGAAAGTCCGGGCTGTCGTCGCTCACCAGTTGGTCGACGTAGGGCGCGTAGCGGTCGTGGTTGCGGTTGCACGAGATGATCAGGTCGTCCGTCAACGGTCGGGTCAGGCGTTGTAGATGGGCGATCAGCGGTTGGCCGCGCCACTGCAGCAGGCCCTTATCCTCGCCGCCCATGCGTTGGCCGCGGCCACCGGCCAATAACAGAATCGAACAGGGCAGGGGCAAAGATTCAAGAGGCATGGCGGTTCCGCTGCGGCAGGCAAATGGGGGCCTGTGATATAACACCGGGCTGTTCCTTCGACAACCGGACCGTGCCATGAAAGCCAAGGCAGATGCGCCCTTCGTACCCCTGAATATCGCTGTATTGACCGTCAGCGACACCCGCACCCTGGACACCGACACCTCGGGCCAGGTCTTCGTCGACCGCCTGAGCGCCGCCGGCCACAACCTGGCCGAGCGCGTGCTGCTCAAGGACGACCTCTATAAAATCCGCGCCCAGGTCGCTCACTGGATTGCCGAAGACGTGGTGCAGGTGGTGCTGATCACCGGCGGCACCGGCTTCACCGGCCGCGACAGCACCCCCGAAGCCGTGAGCTGCCTGCTGGACAAACAGGTCGATGGCTTTGGCGAACTGTTCCGCCAGATCTCCGTGGCCGATATCGGCACCTCCACCGTGCAATCCCGTGCCCTGGCCGGCTTGGCCAACGGTACGCTGGTGTGCTGCCTGCCGGGCTCCACCAATGCGGTGCGCACCGGTTGGGACGGCATCCTTGCCGAGCAACTGGATAACCGGCATCGCCCGTGCAACTTCGTGCCGCATCTGAAACAGGCCGAACCCTGTGAATCCCGTGGGTAAGCCCGGCAAGACCGGCGCCTTGATGCCGGTGGAAGCCGCCCTGCGGCAACTGCTGGCGTTGGCCGAAGCCGCGCCGATCCGCGAGCAGCACGCCGTGCCCCTGGCTGAATGTGATGGCCGGGTATTGGCGCGGGATCTGGTCTCCACCCTCGATCTGCCGCCGTGGCCCAACAGTGCCATGGACGGTTACGCCGTGCGCCTGGCGGATTGGGCCGGTGAGCCGCTGGTGGTCAGCCAGCGCATCTTCGCTGGCCAGGCGCCACAGCCCTTGGCCGCCGGCACCTGTGCGCGCATCTTCACCGGCGCGCCGGTGCCTGAGGGGGCCGACTGCGTGGAAATGCAGGAAAACGCCGTGATTCACGCCGATGAACGCGTGAGTTTTTCCGAGCCCCTGCATCTCAATCAGAACATCCGCCCTCAGGGCCAGGAAACCACCGTCGGCGAACACGTGTTGTCGGCCGGTACGCGCCTGGGCCCGATCGAGCTGGGCCTGGCTGCCTCGCTGGGCCGCGACCGCCTCGACGTGGTGCGCCGCGTCCGCGTCGCGGTGCTGTCCACCGGTGACGAGTTGATCGAACCGGGCTTGCCGCTGGGCCCGGGGCAGATCTACAACAGCAACCGCCGCGTGCTGTGCTCATGGCTGGCGCGTATGGGCTGCGAAGTGGTCGACGCCGGGATCCTGCCGGATGACCTGGAACAGACACGCGCGCGATTGGCGAGCCTGGGCAGCGTCGATCTGATCCTGTCCACCGGCGGTGTGTCGGTGGGCGAAGCGGATTACCTCGGTATCGCCCTGCGCGAAGAGGGCGAGCTGGCGCTGTGGAAGCTTGCGATCAAACCGGGCAAGCCGCTGACCGTCGGCCATTTCCGTGGCGTGCCGGTGATCGGCCTGCCCGGTAATCCGGCCTCGACCCTGGTGACGTTTGCGCTGTTGGCACGGCCCTACATCCTGCGGCGTCAAGGCGTGGCTGACGTGGAGCCACTGCGCTTCGAAGTGCCGGTGGGTTTCGAGTGGCCAAAACCGGGCAATCGCCGTGAATATTTACGCGGGCGCATCGAGCAGGGCCGGGCGATCATCTACCGCAACCAAAGCTCCGGCGTGCTGCGCAGCGCGGCGTGGGCCGAGGGGTTAGTGGAGGTGGTGGAGGGGACGACCTTGTCGGTGGGTGATCGAGTCAATTTCATCCCGCTGAGCGAAGTCTTGAATTGACACCCAATCCAACAGTGGGAGGTGGCTTGCCTGTGGCTATTCAGTAATCGTCGCCACGCTCGGTCACATCCCGCTCCACCGGCCCCGCATCCGGGTCATACCCCACTGGGAACTTGCCCTTCAGCGTCCAGGCAAACGCGATGATTTCGGCAATCGTGCGGTACAGCTCCTCGGGAATGCTGTCGCCCAGCTCCATGCGCGCCAGCAGCTTTACCAACTCGGCGTTTTCATAGATCGGCACTTCATTTTCCCGCGCCAGCTTGAGGATCGCTTCGGCCAGGGCATCGTCGCCCTTGGCCGTGAGGGTTGGCGCCTGTTGGCCGTCGTACTTGAGGGCAATCGCCTGGCGTGATGATTCGGTGTTCTTCATGCGGTTTCATCCACCCAGCGTTGTTCCAGTCCGGTTTTCGGCCCGCGTGGTGGGGTGCCCAGGTGGCAGTCCAGGTCGCCGACGTTGATGCCGGACGTCACCAGGCGCTCGCGCAGGCTACCCAGGTGGCTTTCGATCAAACTCGCCGTAAACGGGCGCGTGGCCCATAGCTGGCTGGAGAGTTTGCCCTGGGTCAGTTGCGCCTGCACCTGCAACGGTCCGAGCGGCTCCATATCGAAGGCCAGTTCGACGCGCCAGAGCATCTGCTTGGCCTCTTTATTCGCCTTGCGTTCCGGTTGGTCCTTGTCCTGCGCCGGTTCTTCGCGCTGGAACTTGACCTGCAGCGGCACAATGTCCTGCAGGGTGCGCATGGGAATTTCCAGCTGCCAGGTGGTTTGCAGGCGACCATCGGCGGTGGTGCCGGTCTGTTCCAGGCTCGACAGTTGATGGCTCTGCAGGCGGGAGATGGCTCCGGCAGCCAGGCGCAGCAGGTTTTCCAGGTCGCCTTCGCCTTCCAGTTTGGCCATGACCCGCTCCGGCAGTGGGAAGCTGACCGGTGCCTGCCGTGCGCTGACCTGGCCGAGGGTATTGAGCGGGCTGCGCACAAAGTTCGGCATGATCTGGGCCAGTGTGTTGGCCGCAAGGATGGCGTTCAAGTTGGTGGCGGTGGGCAGCGCAGGCAGCAAGTCGGCCACCAGGCGCAGCAGCGCGCCCTTCATGTCCAGCGGCGGTACTTGCGGGTTTTGTCCGGCGAGCAGCTTGGCTTCCAGAAACGCCCCGCTGTTCTGGATCACCTGGGCCAGCACCTTGGGATTGCTCACCTGGGCCAGGTCGGGCAGGGCGGCCAGCAAGCGATCCGCTGCGGCGCGCAGGTTGGCGGACGTGCTGTTATCGGAGGCGCTGTCGTCGCTCGGCAGGTTTAGCAAGGCGGTGAACACCGCATCCAGCGAGCCCTGGCGACTCTGCTGGGTGGCGAGTTGTTGCGTGATGGCCAGTTGATCCTTGAGCCCGCTGAGCGGCACAAAGCTCAAGGTCTGCGCGTTCTGCACCACGGCACTGAGCAAACTGCCCACGCGCAACGGCTGCGGGCTTTCCACCGTCAGGGTTGCACCGGCCAGGGCATTGTTGAGCACCGTCACCAGCGAGCGGTAGATCGCCGGTTGTGCGGTGCCCTGGGGCAGCATCTGCGTGGTCAGCACCTTGGCTTGCAGCAGGGTGCCTTCCGGTAACTGGGTGGTATCAATACGGGTGAGGGCGGCCACATTGGCGCTTATCGCCTGCTGCAAGCTGAGGGTCAGGTTGCCCGCCGGCGTTTGGCTCACCGCTACATTGCTGCCCAACGGCAGTGGCTGGGCGCTGGAGGCCTGCACCAGCGTCTGGCGGCCGCCTTCAAGGGTCAGCTTGAGCAACAACTGAAAGGCTTCGCCGCCTTGCTTGAGTGCGATCACCTCGGCGTTCGCGGTTTTTCCGGGGTCGATCAGCCCGATCTGCGGCTCCAGCAGTTTGAGCAATTCACCCGTGGCAGGCGCAAGGCTTTGCCCTGCCACCGGGGCGGGAGGAAGCGTAGGAAGGTTGATCTCGCCGGTCATCGTGCACGTCGTCTCTGGGGAAATAGCCCTCTTTAGCGTAGGGCATCACATGTATAATGCCGCCCGTCTGCAACGAGAGCGGTAAAAACCTCACAACTATTTGATCCAGCTCTCTAAAATCGGTCGCCAAAGCCGTTATTGTGCATCTCTCTTTAACGGCCGCTGCACCGCCGACTTGAACCGTAAAGGCCCGCGATCTCTTGACCAGCCCTCTTCTTGAAGCCATAGCGCTCTCCTGTGAACGCGACCTGCGCCTGCTGTTCGAACACCTCGAGCTGCGGCTGGCGGGCGGCGACATGGTGCAGGTCAGCGGGCCCAACGGCAGCGGCAAGACCAGTTTGCTGCGCCTGCTGGCCGGGTTGATGCAGCCCACGGCCGGCGTTGTACGCCTGAACGGCAAACCGCTCGATGAGCAACGTACTACGCTTGCGCGCAACCTGATCTGGATCGGCCACGCCGCCGGCATCAAGGATGTGCTCACCGCTGAAGAAAACCTCAGCTGGCTCAGCGCCCTGCATCATCGCGCCTCCCGTGACGCCATTTGGCAGGCCCTGGCCGCCGTGGGTCTCAAGGGTTTTGAAGACGTTCCCTGTCACACCTTGTCCGCCGGCCAGCAACGCCGCGTGGCGCTGGCGCGCTTGTACCTGCCGGGCCCGCCGCTATGGATTCTCGACGAACCCTTCACCGCCCTCGATAAACAAGGCGTCGCCCAACTTGAAGAGCACTTGGCGCGGCATTGCGAGCAGGGCGGTACGGTGTTGCTTACCACCCACCATACTCTGGCCCGTGTGCCGTCCGGTTACCGCGACCTGGATTTGGGACGGTGGTCGGCATGAGTGTATTCGCCCTGTTGGTCGCCCGCGAAGCGCGGCTGTTGTGCCGTCGTCCGGCCGAACTGGCCAACCCCCTGGTGTTCTTCGCCATCGTCATCGCGTTGTTCCCGTTGGCGGTCGGTCCGGAGACTAAACTGTTGCAAACCTTGTCCCCGGGATTGGTGTGGGTGGCGGCGCTGTTGTCGGTCCTGCTCTCGCTGGACGGGCTGTTTCGCAGTGATTTCGAAGACGGTTCCCTGGAGCAGTGGGTCCTTTCGTCGCACCCCTTGCCACTTCTGGTACTGGCCAAGGTACTGGCACACTGGGCTTTTTCCGGTTTGGCGCTAGTCTTGCTTTCGCCGCTGTTGGCAATGATGTTGGGATTGCCCAGCGAATGCCTGCCGATCCTGTTGCTGAGCCTGTTGCTCGGTACGCCGGTGCTCAGCCTGTTGGGGGCGGTGGGCGCAGCGTTGACCGTCGGTTTGAAACGGGGTGGCCTGTTGCTGGCCTTGTTGATTCTGCCTTTGTACATCCCGGTCCTGATCCTCGGCAGCGGCGCGTTGCAAGCCGCGCTGATGGGCATGCCGGCGACCGGTTACCTCCTGTGGCTTGGCAGCCTGACCGCCCTGGCGGTAACCCTGACACCCTTTGCCATAGCGGCCGGCCTGAAGATCAGCGTCGGCGAATAATGAGGTCTGGTCAGGCGTTACACGCTTGGCCAGTAAAGACCCTGCGCTTCTTGCTACGACAAGAAGCAACCGTGAGAAACAGCAATGAACTGGACCTGGTTTCACAAGCTCGGCTCGCCCAAATGGTTTTACGGCATCAGCGGCAAGCTGCTGCCATGGTTGAGCGTCGCCGCCGTGTTGCTGATCAGCATCGGCCTGGCCTGGGGCCTGGCTTTTGCGCCGCCGGATTACCAGCAAGGCAACAGTTTTCGCATCATCTATATCCATGTGCCCGCCGCGATGCTGGCCCAGTCCTGCTACGTGATGCTGGCGGTGTGCGGCATCGTCGGCCTGGTGTGGAAGATGAAGCTGGCCGACGTGGCCCTGCAATGCGCGGCGCCCATCGGCGCGTGGATGACCGCCGTGGCGCTGGTCACCGGCGCGATCTGGGGCAAACCCACCTGGGGTTCGTGGTGGGTGTGGGATGCGCGACTAACGTCCATGTTGATCCTGCTGTTCCTGTACTTCGGTCTGATTGCCCTGGGCAATGCGATCAGCAATCGTGACAGCGCCGCCAAGGCCTGCGCGGTGCTGGCGATTGTCGGGGTGATCAACATCCCGATCATCAAGTACTCGGTGGAGTGGTGGAACACCCTGCATCAGGGCGCCACCTTCACCCTCACCGAAAAACCGGCAATGCCCGTGGAAATGTGGGCGCCGTTGCTGCTAATGGTGCTGGGGTTCTACTGCTTCTTCGGTGCCGTGCTGCTGATGCGCATGCGCCTCGAAGTGCTCAAGCGTGAAGCCCGTGCCAGTTGGGTCAAGGCCGAAGTGCAAAGCTGCCTGGGAGCGCGTGGATGAGTTTTGCTTCTTTCAGTGATTTTCTCGCCATGGGCCACCATGGCCTGTATGTCTGGACGGCCTATGGCATCTGCCTGGCGGTGCTGGCCCTCAACGTCGCCGCGCCGATCCTGGCGCGCAAGCGTTACCTGCAACAAGAGGCGCGTCGTCTGCGCCGGGAGACCGAAAAGTGAATCCGCTGCGTAGAAAGCGTCTGTTGATCATCCTCGCCATCATGGCCGGCGTCGGCATTGCCGTGGGCCTGGCCTTGAGCGCCCTGCAGCAGAACATCAACCTGTTCTACACGCCCACGCAGATCGCGAATGGCGAAGCACCGTTAGACACACGCATCCGCGCCGGCGGCATGGTGGAGAAGGGCTCGCTGAAGCGTTCCGGCGATTCCCTCGACGTGACATTCGTGGTCACCGACTTCAACAAGGCCGTGACCATCACCTACCGCGGCATCCTCCCGGACCTGTTTCGCGAAGGCCAGGGCATCGTCGCCCTGGGCAAGCTCAACGCCGACGGGGTGGTGGTAGCCGATGAAGTGCTGGCCAAGCACGATGAAAAATACATGCCGCCTGAGGTCACCAAGGCGCTCAAGGACAGCGGCCAATCCGCGCCAACACCCGCGAAGGAGGGCTGAGTGATGATGTCCGCATTATTTATTCCCGAACTCGGCCAACTGGCAATGATCCTCGCGCTGTGCTTCGCCATCGTGCAGGCCGTGGTGCCGTTGCTCGGCGCCTGGCGTGGCGACCGCCTGTGGATGAGCCTGGCGCAGCCGGCTGCCTGGGGCCAGTTCGCCTTTCTGCTGTTCGCGTTTGGCTGTCTGACCTACGCCTTCATGACCGACGATTTTTCGGTCGCCTATGTCGCCAACAACTCCAACAGTGCCTTGCCCTGGTACTACAAGTTCAGTGCCGTGTGGGGCGCCCACGAAGGGTCGTTGCTGCTGTGGGCCCTGATTCTCGGTGGCTGGACCTTCGCCGTATCGGTGTTCTCGCGCCAACTGCCGCAGGTAATGCTGGCGCGGGTGCTGGCGGTGATGGGCATGATCAGCATCGGCTTCCTGTTGTTCCTGATCATGACCTCCAACCCATTCAGCCGCATCCTGCCGCAGATCCCGGCCAACGGGCATGACCTCAACCCTTTGTTGCAGGACATCGGCCTGATCGTGCACCCGCCGATGCTTTACATGGGCTACGTCGGTTTCTCGGTGGCCTTCGCGTTCGCCATCGCCGCCTTGCTCGGTGGGCGCCTCGACGCGGCCTGGGCGCGCTGGTCGCGGCCTTGGACCATCGTCGCCTGGGCCTTTCTCGGCATTGGCATCACCCTGGGGTCGTGGTGGGCCTACTACGAACTCGGCTGGGGCGGCTGGTGGTTCTGGGACCCGGTGGAAAACGCCTCGTTCATGCCCTGGCTGGTGGGCACCGCGTTGATCCACTCGTTGGCCGTCACCGAAAAGCGTGGAGTGTTCAAAAGCTGGACCGTGTTGCTGGCGATTGCGGCATTTTCCCTCAGCCTGCTCGGCACTTTCCTCGTGCGTTCGGGCGTGCTGACTTCCGTCCACGCGTTCGCCTCCGATCCTGCGCGCGGTGTGTTCATCCTGATCTTCCTGCTGTTCGTGGTCGGTGGTTCCCTGACCCTGTTCGCCCTGCGCGCACCGGTGGTCAAGAGCCAGGTCGGTTTTAACCTGTGGTCGCGGGAAACCCTGCTGCTGGGCAATAACCTGGTGCTGGTGGTGACTGCGTCGATGATCCTGCTCGGCACCCTGTATCCGTTGGTGCTGGATGCCCTGAGCGGCGCCAAGCTGTCCGTCGGCCCACCGTACTTCAACGCGTTGTTTATTCCGTTGATGGGCCTGCTGATGGGGGTGATGGCCGTCGGTGTGCTGGTGCGCTGGAAGGACACCCCGGTCAAATGGCTGGCCGGCATGCTGATGCCGGTGCTGTTGGGCAGTGTGGCCCTGGCCGTGATCGCCGGGGTTGCCTATGGCGACTTCAACTGGGCGGTGCTCGCCACCTTCATGCTCGCCGCCTGGGTACTGCTGGCCGGTGTACGTGATATTGCCGACAAGACTCGCCACAAAGGCCTGATCAAAGGCCTGCCGACACTGACCCGCAGCTACTGGGGCATGCAGATCGCTCACCTCGGCATCGCCGTGTGCGCCCTGGGCGTGGTGCTCTCCAGCCAGAACAGCGCCGAGCGCGACCTGCGCCTGGCGCCGGGCGAGTCCATGGACCTGGCCGGTTACCAATTCATCTTCGAAGGCGCCAAGCACTTCGAGGGGCCGAACTTCACGTCGGATAAAGGCACCGTGCGCGTATTACGCAACGGTAACGAAATCGCCGTGCTGCACCCGGAAAAACGCCTGTACACCGTGCAGAGTTCGATGATGACCGAAGCCGGCATCGACGCCGGTTTCACCCGTGATCTCTACGTCGCCCTGGGTGAACCGCTGGGCGAGGGGGCCTGGGCGGTACGCGTGCATGTGAAACCGTTCGTGCGCTGGATCTGGTTCGGCGGCTTGCTCACCGGTTTCGGTGGTTTGCTCGCGGCGCTAGATCGGCGTTATCGGGTCAAGGTCAAGAGCCGGGTGCGTGAAGCCCTCGGCATGGGAGCTGCGGTATGAAGCGTTGGTTGATGGTGTTGCCGCTGGCGGCGTTTCTGGTGGTGGCGGTGTTCCTCTATCGCGGTTTGTACCTGGACCCGGCCGAGTTGCCGTCGGCGATGATCGGCAAGCCGTTCCCCGCGTTTTCGCTGCCGAACGTGCAGGGCGACAAAACCCTGGCCCGCGCCGACCTGCTGGGCAAACCGGCACTGGTCAACGTGTGGGGCACCTGGTGCATCTCCTGCCGCGTCGAGCACCCCGTGCTGAACAAACTGGCCGACAAAGGCGTGGTGATCTACGGCATCAACTACAAGGACGACAACGCCGCCGCCTTGAAGTGGCTGGCGGAGTTCCACAACCCGTACCAGTTGGATATCCGCGATGAAGACGGCAACCTCGGTCTGAACCTGGGCGTGTACGGCGCACCGGAAACTTTCTTTATCGATGCCAAGGGCGTGATCCGCGACAAATACGTCGGCGTGATCGACGAAGTGGTGTGGCGCGAACAACTGGCCGCCAAATACCAGGCCCTGGTCGATGAGGCCAAGCCATGAAGCGCCTGTTAGCCGCTGCTGTGCTGGCGCTGGGGTTGGCCGGTATGGCCCACGCCGCCATCGACACTTATGAGTTCGCCAACGACGCCGAACGTGAGCGCTTTCGCGACCTGACCAAGGAACTGCGCTGCCCCAAATGCCAGAACCAGGACATCGCCGATTCCAACGCACCCATCGCCGCCGACCTGCGCAAAGAGATCTTCCGCATGCTGGGCGAGGGCAAGGACAACCAGCAGATCATCGACTTCATGGTCGACCGCTACGGTGATTTCGTGCGCTATAAACCGGCCCTCACCGGCAAGACCGCGTTGCTCTGGTTCGGCCCCGCCGGGCTGCTGTTGGCCGGTGTGGTGGTGATGGCTGTGATCGTCCGTCGCCGCCGCGCCGCGCCTGCCGATGGCAGCGACGCGCTGTCCCCTGAAGAGCGTAAACGCCTCGACCAATTGCTGGACACCAAGACTGATGATTGATTTCTGGCTCGCAGCCGGCCTGCTGCTTCTGATTGCCCTGAGTTTCCTGTTGATCCCCGTATTGCGCGGCCGCCGTGCCCAGCGTGAAGAGGATCGCACCGCGCTGAACGTGGCGCTGTATCAAGAACGCGTCGCCGAACTGCAAATGCAGCAGGACGAAGGTGTATTGAATGCCGCGCAACTCGACACCGGCCGCGCCGAAGCCGCCCGCGAATTGCTCGCTGATACCGAAGGTGTGGAAAAACCCCGCGAATCGCGCCTGGGCAAACCGCTGCCATTGCTCGCCGCCGTGCTGGTGCCGGTACTCGGCCTGGGTTTGTATCTGCATTTCGGCGCCAGCGACAAGGTTGAACTGACCCGCGAATTCTCCCAGCCACCGGTGTCCCTGCAAGACATGACCCAGCGCCTGGAACGTGCCGCCGTGGCCCAGCCGGATTCGGCCGAAGGCTTGTACTTCCTCGGTCGCGCGTATATGGCCCAGGATCGTTCGGCCGATGCGGCCAAGGTCTTCGAACGCACCGTGGCCCTGGCCGGTCGCCAGCCGGAACTGCTCGGCCAGTGGGCCCAGGCGCAGTACTTTGCCGACAACAAACAGTGGTCGCCAGAGGTGCAGGCGCTGACTGATGAAGCCCTGAAGCTCGACCCCAAGGAAGTCACCAGCTTGGGTTTGCTGGGCATTGCCGCGTTTGAAGGCCAGCGTTATCAGGACGCGATTGATTACTGGGGCCGCCTGCTGGCGCAACTGCCACCCGGCGATAACTCCCGCGCCGCGCTGCAAGGCGGGATCGACCGGGCGACGGAAAAGTTGAAAGAAAGCGGTGGCACCGTCGCACAAAAGGCATTGTTAAAAGTCCGCGTGGACCTCGCCGCCGAGGTCAAAGCCAAAGCCCTTCCGACCGACAGCGTCTTCATCTTCGCCCGCGCCGTCAGCGGCCCGCCGGCACCGTTGGCGGCCAAGCGCGTCACCGTCGCCGAACTGCCCATCACCGTCGAACTGGGTGACGCCGACGCAATGATGCCGCAGTTGAAACTGTCCAACTTCCCCGAAGTCCAACTGGTTGCGCGCATTTCCCGGGCCGGACTTCCGACCAAGGGTGAGTGGATCGGCCGCAGCCAACCCCTGGCCAGCAGCACCACTGCGCAGCAGCAACTGACCATCGACAGTCCGGACCAGTAAATTCGAGGAAACGCCATGACCGCATTCGCACGCATCACCCTGCTCAGCCTCGTATTAGGCCTGAGTGCCTGTGCGGTCCACCGACCACCTCCAGGCCCCACCGGCCCGACCATCCCGCCGTCGGGCCCGTCAACCAAACCGAGCACCAAACCGTCCGGCCCGGTAACACCGGCCCCGAAACCGCTGCCGAGCAAATCGCCGACCTTCGCCCCACCGCCCGGCGCCGCCAGCCACTGGGACGGCAAGATGCAGGTCTACGTGCTCGACGACCAACCCGACACCTTCTACCGCCAGCGCACCTACTACCGCTGGAGCAACGGCTGGAGCCGCTCCATCAGCCCAAATGGCCCGTGGGAAGAAACCGATGTACAGGGCGTGCCGCCGGGGTTGAGCAAGCAATACGCGCAATGACAAAAAGGCGACCTGAGGGTCGCCTTTTTCATGCTTGTGAAATCCATCCTTCCAAACACTGGGGATCAACTGTGGGAGGGGCGGTGCGATCAAGCCACGGGACACTCCCGCTCCAGCGCCGCCTCCACCAACAACTGCGCAATCTCCACCATTTGCACCACCGCCAGCACCCGCTTGCGGCTTGCGCCATCCAGATGCTCGGCACAGTCGTACGCACAGGCCGTCGCCGATTCCAGCATTTCGCTGGCATTGCTCAGGGCAGCTTCGGTGCTGAGGCCAGGGCGGACGGTGAAGATGATGTCGGGTGGGGTTTGTAGGATGTCATCCGAGGTGGATGGTGGGGGATTTGGCGTAACTTTTTTCATGGCGAAGCTCCTATGAATGAGCACCTCCATCTCGCTACCACACGATGTAAGGAGGCGACTGTACACGGGGTGGTAGACCGGTCATAGAAACCCGGCAGGCCGAAGCCTCCCGTGCACAGCCGCCACAAAGCAGCCCGCACAAAAAAACGCCCTTGAGCGTTTTTGGGATCTATGAAGGAACCGGGCTACCACACCCGTTCGCTGATTTTGCAGCGACCCGCGAAGGTTAGCGGCGACACTGATCGGACGCAACCCGAAATCTGTGTAGGGCAGGTCCTAACAACGAAGTTCTCGACTTGAGATGCAATCGACTGTGGGAGGGGGCTTGCTCCCGATAGCAGTGGGTCAGTTGAAACATCTCTGACTGACACACCCCTATCGGGAGCAAGCTCCCTCGCCACCGGGCAGCGCCCATTGCAGGATACGCAGAACGTGATGCACGGCATGTCGCGCTCCGGTAATGTGGCCGCCGCTGGCCTGGCTTCCGAGAACGTGCTGGGTAAACTTTCCTGTGCCGACTACCCGGCGCCGTGGTCCAAGAAGTCTGCAAACAAGCAAAGAGAGTGTGTTGATGTCAGGCAGGTTGATCTATCTCATCGGCCCATCGGGTTCGGGCAAGGACAGCCTGCTGGACGCCGCACGCCCACGGTTGGCCGAGCGTGGCTGCCGCATTGTGCGCCGGGTAATCACCCGTTCGGCGGAGGCGGTGGGCGAAGCGGCCCAAGGCGTGAGCCCGGCGCAGTTTGCCGCAATGCAGACGCAGGGCGCATTTGCCCTCAGCTGGCAGGCCAACGGGTTGTCCTATGGTATTCCCAAGGAGATTGACGCGTGGCTGGCGGCCGGGGAGGACGTGCTGGTCAATGGCTCCCGCGCGCACCTGGCGCAAACCCGCGAGCGTTACCCGACGTTGCTGGTGCTGTTGCTGACGGTGGATCAAGCCGTATTGCGTCAGCGCCTGATCGCGCGCGGGCGTGAGTCGTTGACGGATATTGAAGAGCGCCTGGCGCGCAATGCGCGGTTCACCGAAGAGTTGATCACGGGCAACAGCGCGGGATTGTTCGTGCTGGATAACTCCGGCCCGCTGGAACACACGGTCGAGCGTTTGCTGTGTTGCCTGGACCACGAGCACTCGACCTGCGCCTGACCCCGCGCCGCCACTGCCCTCCCAGTGGGTCTTCATTGTCCTTCGATAGTTATTCCAAATCGGCCGCTCATCTCCTTGCGGCCCTTGGGCGTCAACCCCAGCGCGCGGCTGTCCAGGTCTTGGGTGACCCATTCGCGCCGCAGGGCGCTTTGCAAAAAAGCCGCCCCCAGGGCGCCGGCCAGGTGAGGACGGCGCATGCTCCAGTCCAGGCAGGCGCAGGCGAAACGTCGTCGCTGCGTGCGCAGTGCCGCCACATCGACGCCCAGTTCGATCATCGCCTGTTCGCCCTGCATGCTGAGTTGATAGCTGTCGTTGCCCTTCAACCAGCCGCATGCGATGAAATGATCATGCAGTTGCACCGCCAGGCTGCCGGCCATGTGGTCGTAACAGGTACGTGCAAACTGCAAGCGCGTGGGCGTATTCGGCACAAATGCGCTGGCGCTGTTGCGGCTGATCACCATCAAGCCTTCAATCGCCTGGGCCACGTGCGCGCCGGCGAGGCGGTAGTAACGGTGGCGCCCCTGTGTCTGCAGCTTGATCAGGCCCTCATCCTTGAGCCTGGCCAGATGGGCGCTGGCGGTAGAAGCGCTGACCTCGGCGATCACGGCCATTTCGGTGCTGGTGCGCGCGTGGCCATCCATCAGCGCACAGAGCATTTTCGTACGGGCAGGTTCTGCAATTGCACCGGCGACCGTTGAAAGCGCAGCGTCGTCCTGAGTATCCATAGTTCGTTCCCGAGCGAATCATTGCCGTGTAGTCGCGCTGATAGTAACGGTTCTTTATTGGACCGGATGCTCTGAATGACTCCGCTTGAAGCTGTCACACACGCAGATCCCTATAAATATTATTCACGCCTGAGACTCGGCCCCGGATTGCTGTTCGATACCACTCTTGGGTTATGGGTCGCCAGCAGCGCGCAGAGCGTCGAAGCGGTGCTCATGCACCCCGACTGCCGCGTGCGACCGCTGCACGAGCCGGTGCCGCCGGCGATTGCACAAGGCGCGGCAGGGCAGGTGTTCGCGCGTTTGATGCGTATGAATGAAGGCGCGGCCCATCGCTGCCCGAGAGCGGCGATCGAACCTGCGCTATGCGCTGTGGAGGTGCCCTCTATCGTCGAGGCAGTGGGACAAGTCATCGAGCATTTGGGTGATCTGGACTCGTTGATGTTCAGCCTGCCGGTCTCGGTGGTTGCATCTCTGCTGGGCTTGCCGACAGAGCAATTGGACACGGTCGCGAGACTGACGCGGGAGTTTGTCGCCTGCCTCTCACCTCTAAGCGATGAGGTGCAATTGCGCCATGCCGATACCGCCGCGTCGCGGTTGAACACGATATTCACTGAGGTGCTGCAGGACGCCACGCTATTGGCGCACATCCATCGGGGGCAGTGGGAGGATACGGGCGTGTTGACCGCCAACCTGATCGGGTTGTTGTCGCAGACCTGCGAAGCCACTGCCGGCCTCATCGGCAACACGCTGGTGACGCTCATTCGCCAACCCGAGCTGATTGAGCAGGTCCGGCAAAGACCTGCCCTGGCGATGGCACTGGTTGAGGAGGTGGCGCGCTACGATTCACCGGTACAAAACACACGGCGATTCGTGGTTAGGCGATGCACGATTGGCTGCACCGTGTTGGAGGCGGGGGATATCGTTCTGGTGTTGCTGGCTTCGGCCAACCGGGACCCAGGTGCTAACCCCAAGCCCGACAGTTTCATGCTCAAGCGGCTGCAACGACGCATCTTTAGTTTCGGTGCTGGACACCATCGATGCCCTGGACAGCAACTGGCGTTGAGCATTGCCTCACAGGCCGTCCTGGCGATGTTGCGCAGGCAGCCAAGCTGGCTGGACAGCGTCGTTGAATACAGTTATTGGCCATCGCTAAACAGCCGCATTCCTCGATTCCAGACTGCTGTGCTAAGCCAGTAGCCCTTCCACATACTCAACAAGCCCCTGCGCCGTGGCACTTGCCATCCGTTGAGCATGGTTTTGACCTCGCCACTGGCTAGCTCCGGGGCAAACATCCAGTCCGAAGGCATTGAGAAGGGGATGACATGACTGGCATATACAACGCTCACCCGCGGATTAATTTTTAGCAGTTGTTAGTTGGTTTTTGTTGATGTTTCAACGTTTCAATTGGAATGGAATTCGCACTTGTTCACTATTTTTATGTGTGTGATTTTAGTTTTGTTTTATGCGTTTTAATGTTGTGGTTTTGGCACCGTTCGGTGTCAGGTTATTTACAAGTACCCAGGGTATTACCCATGAAGACAATAAGCGCTCCTTCTGTTGAGTACGCGCGCTACACGTGGCGTTCCAACTTTCCTTCGTCTGAAACCGATAAACCGTCTTACTCTACGGACAAGGCGGCGAAACATCTCACCCGATCAGGCTCCCGATGGAGTGATCGCAATAAAGACAAGAAAATAGATCTTTCCTATACCTTGGCACCGGGCTTTACCTCCGCGGAAAAACACCGAATCAGAGAGGGCCTCAAGTCCTGGGCGGAAGTGACTAATGTCACCTTTACAGAAAACGCCACCGGCCGGGACGGCGTGCTCAAGATCAAGGGGCTGCCGGATTATCCCGGTGGTTGGGCCACGCTGCCCAATCCGTACTTCGAGGAAGGTAGCGTCAACGTGGGAACGAGCCGCACCCACACGAAACTGGAGCATGGGACGCAGTTCGACAAGACGTTTGTACATGAAGTCGGCCACGCCATTGGCCTTAAGCACCCTCACGGCGACGTGGAGCCTTACAGGGAGGACACAAGCGCCTATACCGTGATGAGCTACCATGATGCGTCTTTTGGTGATCACCCGTACGAAAGGAAAAAAGTCTCGGCGCCCATGCTGCACGATATTGCCGCTGTGCAACGGTTGTACGGCGCGAACACCGAGACTCGAAAAACCGATACCACCTACGGTTTTAACGCCAATGCGGGCCGGGACTTCTACACGCTCAAAAGTGCCAGGGATAAACCGGTGTTCTGTGTATGGGATGCGGGCGGCACTGACACTCTGGACTTTTCCGGCTTTCGTCAGGACCAGAAAATCAGTTTGAAAGCCGAATCGTTTTCGGACGTAGGCGGCATGATAGGCAACGTA
This sequence comes from Pseudomonas sp. FP597, assembly GCF_030687435.1. Taxonomy (NCBI): domain Bacteria; kingdom Pseudomonadati; phylum Pseudomonadota; class Gammaproteobacteria; order Pseudomonadales; family Pseudomonadaceae; genus Pseudomonas; species Pseudomonas sp. FP597. The sequence goes on from NZ_CP117432.1 coordinate 1,981,205, forward strand.
TCGATCGCCAAGGGCGTCACCGTGGAAAACGCGGTGGGCGGCTTCGGTCATGACACGTTGATCGGTAACACAGCAAACAACCGCCTCACGGGTGGGCCCGGTGCTGACACGTTGGAAGGCAATGGCGGACGCAATGTTTTCGCTTATGACAACGTCACTGACTCCACGCCCAGCCACCCGGATTTGATAAAAGACTTTGCCAGTGGTGCGGACAGAATCGATATATCAAGACCCTTGTCCGATGCCGCGATTCGGGTTCTTTATATTGTCGAGCGTTTCACCGGGCGCGCTGGCGAGGCGGTGCTGAGTTATAACGAGGGTTTGGGCGAGGGTAAAGTGACGCTCGACTTGAGCGGTAATGGCAAAGCTGATTTTCAGGTTAATACGCGCGGGCGGATTCATTACACTGATTTGATAGTCAACGGTGAACTACCGAATAAACCCGCGCCGGAGCCCGTTGTAAATGAAGTCGACAAAACCGATGTTGGAAAGCCAAAGATCTATACGTACGCGTCGGCGTCTGAATCGGACGGTGAACACTACGATACGTTAAATGACTTTGTCAGCGGCAGAGACGAGATCGACTTGTCACCCATGGCCGAAGCGACCCATACGACGCTCATACAAACGGATATATTTACGGGAACGCGCGGCGAGGTGATTGTCGTGCCACCCGATCCTGACTTTGACGATTTGTACTCGTTGGTGGTGGATTTGGATGGCGACAGGATCAGTGATTTCATTGTGAGAAGCCCCAATGTAATCAAGCCAAGCGATATCAAGGGTGTGAAGTTGAACAGCGCTCGCCCCTACTAGCGAACGCTGTATCAAAGCCGCCGGTTGGATCAGGCGACGGCGGCCAGGGTCTGCCGTGATGCACTTACGAACCGCAACAACGCCACCAGCGCAAACGCACTGCCCACCAGCATCACCCCCAGCCAGCCGCCGTGTTCATACACGCTGCTGGCGATGGCCGAGCCGAAGGCGCCGCCGATGAAGATGCTGGTCATGTACAGCGCGTTCAGGCGGCTGCGGCTGTGGGCGTCGAGGGCGTAGACGGCGCGCTGGCCGAGGACCATGTTCATCTGCACGCAGAAGTCCAGCACCACGCCGGTCACCGCCAGGCCGATCACGCTGTACAGCGGGTGCACGAAGGCCGGCAGGAAGCTCAGCGCCGCGAACAACATCGCCAGCAGCGAAGCGCGGTGGGTGTGGCCCGCGTCGGCCAGGCGCCCGGCGATGGGCGCGGCGATGGCGCCCAGGGCACCCACTAAGGCAAACAGTGCAATCTCGCTTTGGCTCAGGCCATGGTTACGCGCCAGTTCCAGCGGGGCTGCGGTCCAGAACAGGCTGAAGGTGGCGAACAGGCAGGCCTGGTAAAACGCCCGCTGGCGCAATACCGGTTGCTCACGCAGCAAGGTGCCCAGCGAGCCCAGCAGCTGGCCGTAGCTGGCGCTGTGATCAGGTTGGCGCTTGGGAATGGTCAGCATCAGCACCACGCTGATAAACGCCATCAATGCCGCTGCCGCCATGAACATCGCACGCCAGCCGAAGTGATCCGCCACCACGCTGGACACCGGACGCGCCAGCAGGATACCCAGCAACAAGCCACCCATGATGCTGCCCACCACCCGGCCACGTGACTCGGCCGGGGCCAGGTGCGCGGCCAGCGGGATCAGGATCTGCACCGACACCGAGCTGAAGCCGATCAGCAGCGACACCAGCAGGAACAGGTTTGGCTGCTCGATGAGCGCGGCGCCCAACAGGCTGGCGATGGCGACCACGGTGGTGGAGAGCATCAGCTTGCGGTTTTCCAGCAGGTCGCCCAGCGGCACCAGGAAGAACAGGCCCAGGGCATAGCCGATCTGCGTCAGCGACACGATCAGGCTGGCCATCGCCGGCGTGAGGCCGACGTCCGGGGCGATCAACTCGATGATTGGCTGTGCGTAGTAGATGTTGGCGACGATGGCGCCACAGCAAAACGCGAAGAGCATCACCATGCCCCGGGTCAGGGTGCTGGTGGCAGGGGTGGTTGGGTTCATGGTGTTCTCATAAAAGCGAAGGAAGATGGTGAGCGAGAGTAAAGACAAGGTCCCACCCTGAGTAGGCCGCTTGTGGTGATATCACTTATGCAGGGCGATGATACATTCAGACACAACTTCAGGGGCATGACATAAACCAATGTGAGAGGGGCTTGCTCCCGATAGCGGCGCACCCGTCAACCCATCAGTTGACTGATCCACCTATATCGGGAGCAAGCCCCCTCCCACAGTTTTTACCGCGTTTATTCAGTTATTGACCTGAGTAAATCTGGTCAAACACCCCGCCATCATTGAAGTGGGTCTTTTGTACGGTGCGCCAGTCACCAAAGGTCTTCTCTACCGACAGAAAGTCGACTTTCGGGAACCGGTCGGTGTACTTGGCCAGCACTGTCGGGTCGCGTGGGCGCAGGTAGTTATTGGCGGCGATTTCCTGACCTTGCGGCGACCACAGGTACTTGAGGTAGTCTTCGGCGGCTACGCGGGTGCCTTTCTTCTCGACCACTTTATCCACCACCGACACTGGCGGCTCGGCTTCGGCGGAGACGCTTGGGTAGATCACTTCGAACTGATCGCGGCCGAATTCACGGGCGATCATTTCCGCTTCGTTCTCGAACGTCACCAGCACGTCGCCGATCTGGTTGGTCATGAACGTGGTGGTGGCCGCGCGGCCGCCGGTGTCGAGCACAGGCGCCTGCTTGAACAGTTTGCCGACGAAGGCCTTGGCCTTTTCTTCGTCACCGCCGTTCTTGAGCACGTAGCCCCAGGCCGACAAGTAGGTGTAGCGGCCGTTACCCGAAGTCTTCGGGTTGGGCACGATCACCTGCACGCCATCCTTGAGCAGGTCCGGCCAGTCTTTCAAGGCTTTGGGGTTGCCTTTGCGCACGATGAACACAGTGGCCGAGGTGAACGGCGCGCTGTTGTTCGGCAAGCGGGTGACCCAGTTGTCCGGCACCAGTTTGCCGTTGTCGGCCAGGGCGTTGATGTCGGTGGCCATGTTCATGGTGATCACGTCAGCCGGCAGGCCATCGATCACCGAACGCGCTTGCTTGCTGGAGCCACCGAAGGACATCTGCAGGGTCAGCTTGTCGTTCGGGTGCTCGGCTTCCCAGTGTTTTTGGAAGGCGGCGTTGTAGTCCTTGTAGAAATCGCGCATCACGTCGTAGGAGACGTTGAGCAGTGTGACCGGGGCCGCATGCACGGCACCCGCCAGGGCGAGGCCGGCGGCCAGGAGAGAGGCGCTAACGAATTTTTTCACTGCTCATTCCTTGTTGTTCGACAGAAGGGGGAGGCACTTTGCCAGCGACTATAGCCGGGCGCCATAGTCGCTTAAAGATTAAAAAGAACTTTGCTTATTCCATTTTTTTGAAAAGATTACTGCCACAACGCGAACAGAATGCCGCGTTGGGCTCATGGCTGTTTTTCTTGCACACCGGGCAGTCGGTTTGCAGTTGCTCGCCGCGCATGGCACTGGCCAGTTCCGCGGTGAAAATCCCGGTGGGTACGGCAATGATCGAGTAACCGGTGATCATCACCAATGATGAAATCACCTGGCCCAGCGGCGTCTTCGGCACGATATCGCCAAAGCCCACGGTGGTCAGGGTGACGATGGCCCAATAGATGCCCTTGGGAATGCTGGTAAACCCGTGTTCCGGGCCTTCGATCACGTACATCAAAGTACCGAATACCGTGACCAGGGTGCACACGCTGACCAGGAACACCACGATTTTCTGTTTGCTGCCGCGCAGCGCCGCCATCAGGTAGTTGGCTTGCTTGAGGTACGGGCTGAGCTTGAGCACGCGGAAAATACGCAGCATGCGGATGATGCGGATGATCAGCAGGTACTGTGCGTCGCTGTAATACAGGGCGAGGATGCCGGGCACGATGGCGAGCAGGTCCACCAGCCCGTAAAAGCTGAAGGCATAGCGCAGCGGCTTGGGTGAGCAATACAGACGCAGGCCGTACTCGATCAGGAAAATGACGGTGAAGCCCCATTCGATATAGGCCAGTACGTCGGCGTAGTTCTGGTGGATCTGGTCGATGCTGTCGAGCATCACGATCACCAGGCTGGCGAGGATGATCAGCAGGAGGATGCCGTCAAAGCGCCGCCCGGCCAGCGTGTCGCTCTGAAAAATCATGACGTACAGGCGTTGGCGCCAGTCGTTGTTGCTGTCCATAAGTCCCGCCCGAATCGAATATCGAGCAAGCCTAGGGCGATTCGAAGGGACTGTCCATGCGCGGTTTCTGAAGCACTCGGCGGCCGGCGCGCACCAGCCAGCAGGCGAGGATAAACGGCGCGGTAAGTGCGGGCAGGTGCAGGGCGGCAAAGCCCGGCGTGAGCAGAATCGTCAGCAGGATGCCGAGCAGCGGCAACCAGGGCTGGCGGCGTGCCCGGCTCAGGGCCAGGGCCGCAAGGGCCGGATTGTAGCTGTGCAGGCCGAGGAGGGCGGCGGGGGCGTCCAGCACCAGGCCGATCAGTACGCCGCTGCTGGCGCCGATCAGGGCCCAGACGGCAGCGCGGCGGTCGGCCAGCCACAGGCCGAAGGCAATCAAGGCGCCGCTCAGAGGCTGGTCCAGCAACATGACTTGCGCCAGGCCGGTGAACGGCGCACTGAGGTGGGTCAGCGCGTCGGGCTCACTCAGGGCAAAGGCGGTTGGTGGGATCCCGCCCAGCAGCAACCAACCCAGCATGACAAACGGCGCGGTGTAGGCGGGCAGGTCATTGGGGTGGGAGGTGTGTTTGAGCCACTGTCGCGTGAGGATTGCACTCAAGCCGCTGCACGCCAGGATCAGCGGTGGCACTAACGCTGACCAGGCAAAGTGCTGGCTGATCAACACACCCAGTAATACGCCGTTGTAGCTGTATAGACCCGCCTGGCGTTCAGCCTTGGGATAGCCTCGGCGCTGGGCCGTGAGCAGCCCGGCCACACCGCCCAACAGCGCGCCGCCGAGCAGGGCAGGGGCGCCGAACAGGATTGCCAGCAGGCACAGCAGGCCGCACAGCGGTTGGCGCTGGAGAAAAATCTGGCTGAAGCCGTTGAGCAGGGCTTCGGCCCAGTCGGGGCAGGTGGGGTTGTGCATTTTTAATGAGTCAGTGGGACCGGGTTGTCTTCATCGGGGGCTTGCTCCCGATGGGGCCTTTACAGGCGCTAAACAAGCGCCTCTATACGCAAGAAGTCAGGCGTCATGTTGGGCAGTCTCAAGGATCAGGATGGCGCGCAAGTCGTTGACGTTGGTGCGCGTCGGCTCGGTGACAATCAGCCCGTCGAGCGCGGCGAAATAGCCGTAGCCGTTATTGTTGTCCAGCTCATCGCTGGCGCTCAGGCCCAAGGCTTCGGCGCGCGCGTAACTGCACGGGGTCATGATTGCGCCGGCGTTGTCTTCCGAGCCGTCGATGCCATCCGTATCGCCGGCCAGGGCGTAGACGCCGGGCAGGCCCTTGAGGCTGTCGGTGAGGCTCAGCAGGAACTCGGCGTTGCGCCCGCCACGGCCGTTGCCGCGCACGGTCACGGTGGTTTCACCGCCGGACAAAATCACGCACGGCGCCGCCAGCGGCTGGCCGTGCCGCACGATCTGCCGGACGATCCCGGCGTGCACCTTGGCCACGTCCCGCGCTTCGCCTTCCAGGTCGCCGAGGATCAGCGGGCTGAAGCCGGCCTGACGCACTTTGACCGCCACCGCTTCCAGGGACTGCTGCGGGCGTGCGATCAGCTGGAAGTGGCTGTGCGCGAGTATCGGGTCGCCGGGCTTGACGGTTTCCGAGGCCGGGTTCTGCAACCAGCTGCGCACGGAGGCCGGGGCATCGATGCCATAACGCTTGAGGATCGCCAGCGCCTGTTGCGAGGTGCTAGGGTCGCCGACGGTAGGGCCGGAGGCAATCACCGTGGACTGGTCGCCTGGCACATCGGAGATCGCGTAGGTGTACACCGTCGCCGGCCACGCCGCTTTGGCCAGTCGGCCGCCTTTGATCGCCGAGAGATGCTTGCGCACGCAGTTCATCTCGCCAATGGTGGCACCGGATTTGAGCAGGGCTTTGTTGACGGTTTGCTTGTCGGCCAGGGTGATGCCTTCGGCGGGCAGCGCCAGCAGTGCCGAGCCACCGCCGGAGAGCAGGAAGATCACGCGGTCGTCTTCGCCCAGGTTGCTGATCAACGCCAGTACGCGGCGGGCCACGGCCAGACCGGCGGCGTCGGGCACCGGATGAGCCGCTTCGACCACTTCGATTTTTTTGCACGGCGCGCCGTGGCCGTAGCGGGTGACCACCAGGCCAGTGACTTCATCCTGCCAGCAACTTTCGACGACGAGTGCCATGGCGGCCGCCGCCTTGCCTGCGCCGATTACGATCACCCGGCCGCTGCGGTCGGCGGGCAGAAAAGGTTCAAGCACTCGGCGGGGATGGGCGGCGTCGATGGCTGTGGCAAACAGCTCGCGAAGCAGGTGTTGCGGATCGACCGACATAAGCGGACTCCCGGATTTTTTGTTATAGGGGACATCAAGTGTTGGGTTGGAATGCGATCTATTGTGGGAGGGGCGGTGCGACGATTCGACTTGCCCCTCCCACATTTGACTGCATTTCAAAAAAAGGAGTGGTGTGGGTTATTGATCGCGAATCGAAAAATTCGCCATATGTTCCAGCCCCTTGATCAGCGCCGAGTGGTCCCAGTTACTGCCGCCCATTGCCGCGCAGGTGCTGAACACCTGCTGGGTGCCGGCGGTGTTCGGCAGGTTGATCCCCAGTTCCTTGGCGCCGGCCAGTGCCAGGTTCAGATCCTTCTGGTGCAGGTTGATGCGAAAGCCCGGATCGAACGTGCCTTTGATCATGCGTTCGCCATGCACTTCCAGGATCTTCGACGAAGCAAAGCCACCCATCAGCGCTTCACGCACTTTGGCCGGGTCGGCGCCGTTTTTTGCGGCGAACAGCAGCGCTTCGGCCACCGCCTGGATATTCAGCGCGACGATGATCTGGTTGGCGACCTTGGCGGTCTGGCCGTCGCCATTGCCGCCCACCCATGTGATGTTCTTGCCCATGCTCTGGAACAGCGGCAATGCGCGTTCGAACGTCTGGGGCTCGCCGCCGACCATGATGCTCAAGGTACCGGCCTTGGCGCCGACTTCACCGCCGGACACCGGTGCGTCGAGGTACTGCGCGCCGTGCTCGTTGATCTTCGCGGCAAATACCTTGGTGGCGGTGGGCGAGATCGAACTCATGTCGATCACCACTTTGTTCGGTGACAGGCCCGCCGCCACACCGTCCGCGCGCAACAGTACATCCTCGACCTGTGGCGTGTCGGGCACCATGACGATGATGAACTCGGCTTCCTGGGCCACCTGCTGCGGGTTGGCCAGGGCCACGGCGCCGGCGCTGATCAGTTCCGCCGGGGCCTTGCCGTGGTGTTCGGAGAGGAACAGTTGGTGACCTGCTTTCTGCAGGTTCGCGGCCATGGGTTGGCCCATGATGCCGGTGCCGATAAAGCCGATTTTAGCCATGAAGAAATCCTCCCGCATTGGGTTCTTTGTTGTGTTTGTTAGATGGCGTTGTGACTCTTGAGCCAACCCAGACCCGCCTCGGTAGTGGTCAATGGCTTGTACTCACAGCCGACCCAACCCTGGTAGCCAATCCGGTCCAAGTGCTCGAACAGGAAGCGGTAGTTGATCTCCCCCGTCCCCGGCTCATTGCGCCCAGGGTTGTCCGCCAGTTGGATGTGGTTGATCTGCCCCAGGTGCGCGGCCATGGTGCGGGCCAGGTCGCCTTCCATGATTTGCATGTGGTAGATGTCGTATTGCAGGAACAGGTTGTCACTGCCCACCTGCTCGCGAATCGCCAGGGCCTGCGCCGTGGTGTTCAGGTAGAAGCCCGGGATGTCGCGGGTGTTGATCATCTCCATGACCAGCTTGATACCCGCCGCTTGCAGCTTCTCGGCGGCGTACTTGAGGTTGGCGACGAAAGTTTTTTCCAGGGTTCCGTCGTTCACGCCCTGCGGCCGGATGCCCGCCAGGCAGTTGATCTGAGTGTTGCCCAGCACCTGCGCATAGGCGATGGCCAGCGTGACCCCGGCACGAAATTCCTCGACCCGGTCCGGGTGGCACGCCAGGCCGCGCTCGCCCTTGGCCCAGTCACCAGCGGGCAGGTTGAACAGCACCTGGGTCAGGCCGTTGGCGTCCAGTTGCGCCTTGATCTCGGCGGAGTTGAATTCATACGGGAACAGGTACTCCACGCCCTGGAAGCCGGCATCGGCGGCCGCCTTGAAACGGGCGAGGAAATCCTGCTCGGTAAACAGCATCGACAGGTTGGCGGCAAAACGCGGCATAGGGTTCTCCTTAATCGAGCAGGGAAATGGCAGTCGGCGCATCGTTGCCGACCAGGGCCAGGTCTTCGAATTCGTTGACGGCGTTGATCTCGGTGCCCATGGAAATATTGGTCACACGCTCCAGAATGATCTCGACGATCACCGGCACCTTGAACTCCTCGATCATTGCCTGGGCTTTGCGCAACGCAGGCTGTATCTGGCCCGGTTCGAACACGCGCAGGGCCTTGCAGCCCAGGCCTTCGGCGACTGCGACGTGGTCTACGCCGTAACCGTTGAGTTCCGGGGCGTTGAGGTTGTCGAAAGACAGCTGCACGCAGTAGTCCATTTCAAACCCGCGCTGGGCCTGGCGGATCAACCCCAGGTAGGAGTTGTTCACCACCACGTGGATGTACGGCAGCTTGAACTGTGCGCCCACGGCCAGTTCTTCGATCATGAACTGGAAGTCATAGTCGCCGGACAACGCCACCACCTTGCGGCTCGGGTCGGCCTTGACCACGCCGAGCGCGGCGGGGATGGTCCAGCCCAAGGGACCAGCCTGGCCGCAGTTGATCCAGTGGCGTGGTTTATAGACGTGCAGGAATTGCGCGCCGGCAATCTGCGACAGGCCGATGGTGCTGACGTAGCAGGTGTCTTTGCCGAACACTTGGTTCATCTCTTCGTACACGCGCTGCGGCTTGACCGGTACGTTGTCGAAGTGCGTCTTGCGGTGCAGGGTGGCCTTGCGCTGTTGGCAGTCATGCAGCCAGGCGCTGCGGTCCTTGAGCTTGCCCGCGGCTTTCCACTCGCGGGCCACTTCGATAAACATCGTCAGCGCGGAACCGGCGTCGGACACGATGCCCAGGTCCGGGGTGAACACGCGGCCGATCTGCGTCGGTTCGATGTCGACGTGAATGAATTTACGCCCCTCGGTGTACACCTCCACCGAACCGGTGTGGCGGTTGGCCCAACGGTTGCCGATGCCCAGCACCACGTCCGACTTGAGCAGCGTCGCGTTGCCATAACGGTGGGAGGTCTGCAGGCCGACCATGCCCACCATCAGCGGGTGATCGTCGGGGATGGTGCCCCAGCCCATCAGGGTCGGGATCACCGGAATACCGGTCAACTCGGCAAATTCAACCAGCAGCTCGCTGGCGTCGGCATTGATCACGCCGCCACCGCTGACCAGCAGTGGACGTTCGGCCGCATCGAGCAGGGCCAGGGCTTTTTCTACCTGGACGCGTGTGGCCAACGGCTTGGCCAATGGCAGCGGTTGGTAGGCGTCAATGTCGAATTCGATCTCGGCCATCTGCACATCGAACGGCAGGTCGATCAGCACCGGGCCTGGGCGGCCGGAGCGCATTTCATAAAATGCTTTCTGGAACGCGTAGGGCACTTGGCCGGGTTCGAGCACGGTGGTTGCCCACTTGGTCACCGGCTTGACGATGCTGGTGATGTCCACGGCCTGGAAGTCTTCCTTGTGCAGGCGAGCGCGGGGCGCTTGGCCGGTGATGCACAGGATCGGGATCGAGTCGGCCGAGGCGCTGTACAAGCCGGTGACCATGTCGGTGCCCGCCGGGCCCGAGGTGCCGATACACACGCCGATGTTGCCGGCCTTGGTGCGGGTGTAACCCTCGGCCATGTGCGAGGCACCTTCAACGTGGCGAGCAAGCACGTGATCGATGCCACCCACCTTCTGCAAGGCTGAGTACAGCGGATTGATCGCGGCCCCTGGGATGCCGAAGGCGGTGTCCACGCCTTCACGGCGCATGACGAGGACGGCGGCTTCGATTGCTCTCATTTTGCTCATGTTTTGGTGCCTCTTGCGTTTTGTAATTGTATACAAGTGGTTTATGGTCGAAGTGTATTCATGGCGAGCGGCGCAGGTCAATGCATTTTATTGGAGGGCCTTGGCGTTCGTCGGAGGGCATTTTTCCGACGTATTTTGGGTTTGTATGAAAATATTGTATACAAAAATTAATTTTATTGTGTTCTATTTGTTTGGCGGGGCATCTGATCAAACACACCTCCACTGCATTCCTAATAACAAAAGAAGGACGGCACCATGAGCGCTTTAACCTTGAAACTCGCCACCCAACTGGCCTGCCAGGCCCTCAACGCCGGGCGCACCATCGCGGCCGCACCGCTGACCATCGCCGTGCTCGACAGCGGCGGTCACTTGATCACGCTGCAGCGCGAAGACGGCGCCAGTCTGCTGCGCCCGCAAATCGCCATCGGCAAGGCCTGGGGCGCGATTGCCCTGGGCAAGGGCTCGCGCTTGCTGGCGCTGGACGCACAGCAACGCCCGGCATTCATCGCCGCGCTGAACAGCCTGGGGCAGGGCAGCGTGGTGCCAGCGCCGGGTGGGGTGTTGATTCGGGATCACGGCGGTGTGGTGCTGGGGGCTATCGGGATCAGCGGGGATACGTCGGATATTGACGAGCAGTGTGCGATTACGGCGATCGAGGGGGTGGGGTTGCGGGCGGATGCGGGGGTGTCAGCCTGATCTTCGGTTACTGTCAGGGCCCCATCGGGAGCAAGCCCCCGATTGGCACAGGCCCCTCGGTGTATCAGTCCGGCTCACAGCCCTTGAGCACCAACCGGATAATCGTCTGCGCCGCCGCTTCATAATCGGCTTCATCCAGCTTGGCCTTGCCGGTTACCGCGGAGATCTGCCAGTCGAAATCGGCATAGGTCTGCGTCGCCGCCCAGATGCTGAACATCAGGTGATGAGGGTCAATGGCGGCAATCAAACCACGATCCACCCAGCTCTGGATGCAATCGATATTGTGCCTGGCCTGGGCGTTGAGTTGCTCGACCTGCTCGGCGCTCAGGTGCGGGGCGCCGTGCATGATTTCGCTGGCGAAGACCTTGGAGGCAAACGGCAGGTCGCGGGAGATGCGGATTTTCGAGCGGATGTAGTTGCCGAGCACCACCGAAGGTTCGCCGTCCGGGTTGAACGGCGTGGAGGCAGCCAGGATCGGCTCGATAATGCTCTCGAGCACCTCGCGGTAGAGGTTGTCCTTGGACTTGAAGTAGTAATAGACGTTGGGCTTGGGCAGCCCGGCCTTGGCGGCGATGTCGCTGGTTTTGGTCGCGGCGAAGCCCTTGTCGGCAAACTCCTCGCTGGCCGCCCGCAGGATTTTTTCTTTGTTGCGCTCGCGAATGCTGCTCATAAAGTGCTCAGTCTCACAGATACTGTTTCTTTTTGACGGCGTCTGTTGCCGCCATTCTGCGTCGCCGCTCCTCCCCATAGCGAGCGATGAGTCGTCGCGGCTCCTTGCCTGACGACAACAGCCACTCGCCAAAAGAGAAACGTATCTATGAAACTGAGCACGGGAGGTTTCCTTGCCATGACAGGCGGTTGCGCATGGTAGCACCGGCTATCCGCAGGTCTCAACAATGTGCCCGCGACGCGTTATGCTCGCGCCCTCTCTCCCTTATGGATGCACGGTTCATGGCAGGAAGCAGCTTGTTGGTGTTGATCGACGATATCGCCGCGGTACTCGATGACGTCGCCCTGATGACAAAGATGGCCGCGAAGAAGACCTCCGGCGTCCTGGGCGACGACCTGGCGCTCAACGCCCAGCAGGTCAGCGGCGTACGGGCCGAGCGGGAAATTCCCGTGGTGTGGGCGGTGGCCAAGGGCTCGTTCGTCAATAAACTGATCCTGGTGCCGACGGCGCTGCTCATCAGTGCTTTTGCGCCTTGGGCGGTCACACCGCTGTTGATGCTCGGCGGCGCCTATCTGTGTTTTGAAGGGTTCGAAAAACTCGCGCATAAATTCCTGCACAGCAAGGCAGAAGATCAAGCCGAACATGCCCAACTGGTCGAAGCCGTGGCCGACCCGGCGACCGATCTGGTGGCGTTCGAAAAGGACAAGATCAAAGGCGCAATCCGCACCGATTTCATCCTCTCGGCGGAAATCATCGCCATTACCCTGGGTATCGTGGCCGATGCGCAATTGACGCAGCAGGTCATCGTGTTGTCGGGTATCGCCATCGTAATGACCGCGGGCGTTTACGGGCTGGTGGCCGGTATCGTCAAGCTGGATGACCTGGGTTTGTGGCTCACGCAAAAGCCTGGCCAGGTAGCGCGCAGTGTTGGTGGCGGCATCCTGCGGGCGGCGCCGTACATGATGAAGAGCCTGTCGGTGATCGGCACGGCGGCGATGTTCATGGTCGGTGGCGGCATCCTGACCCATGGCGTGCCGGTGGTGCATCACTGGATCGAGACGGTGAGCCAGAGTGTCGGTGGCCTGGCGTGGTTGATGCCTACAGTGCTCAATGCGGTGGCGGGGATTATTGCCGGGGCCGTCGTGCTGGCGGTTGTATCGATACTTGGCAAAGCATGGCGAGCGGCGAAACGCTGATTCGTTCGTATCGAGTAGAGTTTGAAACGCTGTTTAAGATTAATCCTACAGTTCGGTTTTCCAGGCATTTATAGGATGCGTCGCGCTTCTTCATGTGAAGTGGCGCGATAAAAAATGGATCGATAAGGGGTTAAGGATGAACTGGTGTTTTCAAGCGATAAAAAACTATGCCAAGTTCAGTGGGCGAGCCCGCAGAAGGGAGTATTGGATATTCGCATTTTTTGACGTGGTGCTAATGTACGGTTCGATTGTTGTTGCAGGATGGGCAGGGGTTGCCCACAGCAAATGGTTTTATATACCGCTGGGTATTTACGCTGTCCTTATGATTATTCCCCGCCTATCAGTAACATTTCGTCGGCTTCATGATGTGAATACGACGGGGGCTTACATACTGTGGTACGCGCTACCGGTCGTGGGGTTTATCATGGTGACCGTGCAACTGTTGAAAAAAGGCGACAAGGGAGAGAACAACTATGGATTACCTTGTCGTGAGGTTAAAAACGCTTAGCAGGGTTTGATTTTTCTCAACCGCAATAAAAAGGCCATTCATTCGAATGGCCTTTTTTGTGTGCGTTGTTTACTCGGCAATCTGCAACTTGCGCGATTCGGTATAGATATACCGCACCTTCTCATACTCGAACGGCGAGTTCATCTGGCCGTAGCGGAAGCTGGTCTGGTAGCGCTTGTCCACGGCACGCAGGGCCCAGATTTCCGGGTGGTTGGAGCTGACTTCGGAGACGTTCAGGAAGTTGATCTGGGACTCCGCGGTGTAATCCACCAGCAAGCCGCCGGTGTCGCGCAGGTTTGACGGGCCGAAGATCGGCAGCACCAGGTAGGCGCCACCGGGTACGCCGTAGAAGCCCAGGGTCTGGCCGAAGTCTTCGCTTTGGCGCGGCAGGCCCATGGCGGTGGCCGGGTCCCATAGGCCGGCAATACCGACGGTAGTGTTGAGCAGCAGGCGCCCGGTGGTTTCCAGGGAGCGATGCCCCTTGAGTTGCAACAGGCTGTTCAACAGGTTGGGCACATCGCCCAGGTTGTTGAAGAAATTGCTCACGCCGGTGCGCAGGAAGCTTGGTGTGACGTAGGTATAGCCGTTGACTACGGGCAGGAACACCCATTGGTCGAAACGGTAGTTGAAGTGATAGACGCGGCGGTTCCACGACTCCAACGGGTCATACACGTTGAGCGCGGTGAGCGACGACCGCTCGAATTCGCGCTGGTCCAGGCCCGGGTTGAACTTGAGCTTGGTCAACGGCTCCTTGAAGCCATCGGCATCGATCGTCACCGGCTCGTGGGCCTTGCTGTTGTCGGCATTGGCGACGCCTGCGCACATCAGCGCGGCGAGCAGCAAAAGATATTTAGCCACGGAAGAACTCCAGCATGGCGTCGGCGTTGACGCGGTAATTGAGGTTGCCGCAATGGCCGCCCAGCGGGTAGACGGTCAGGCGATCGCCGAAGGTTTTACGCAGGAAGCCGAGGTCACCCGGGCCCAGGATGACATCGTCGGCGTTGTGCATGACGGCGATTTTCGGGCTGGCGTGCAGGTAGTCCTTGAGGGCGTACAGGCTGACCTGGTCAACCAGTTGCAGCAGGCTGCCGCCGTCGGAGCGGGCGCGCCACATCGGGATCACCTGCTCGGTGAGGTAGCAGTCGAAGTCGCACTGCAGCGCACGCTTGAGGAATGGCGTAAGGCTGGTGCTTTCGGTGATCGGGTACTTCGGCGGGATGATCAGGCCGCGGCGGTTGATCAGGTCCGAGGTGAAGGCGATGTCGGCCGCCGAGAAGCGGAACGAGGTGCCGATCAGCATGGCCATCTGTTCGTTGGTCAGGTGTTGCTTGGACTGTTGGAAGTCGTAGAGCAGGGCGTCGTTGAGGTCGATGTAGCCCTTTTGCTGGAAGTAGCGGGTCAGCTTGTTCAGCACCAGCTCATAGAAGGTGGTGGTGTTGTTGATGCCCTTCACCTCGGTCTGCACCAACTTGTCGAGGTTGGTGATCGAGGTGTAGAGGTTGACCGGCGGGTTCAGCAGCAAGACTTTCTTGAAGTTGAAGCTGCGGCGGGTTTCGTCGAGCTTGCTGACGAATGCCGCATCCAGGGCACCCAGGCTATAGCCGGTGAGGTAGAAGTCGGTCACCGGCAGCGAGGCGTTCTGCGCGCGCACGGCTTGCATTACACGATACATGTCTTCGGCGTCTTCCTGGCTGATGCCGGGGGTGGCGAAGCGCGACGCGGAGGCGATGAAGTCAAAGCTGGTGGGCGACGACAGTTGCACTACGTGGTAGCCAGCCTGGTAGTACAGTTTTTTCAGGTATTCGTTGATGCTGCTGTCAAACCGCGCACCGGTGCCCGCGATCAGGAAAATCAGAGGTGCGGCGCGGTCTTGCTTGGCGATGCGGTAGGTGAGTTTCTTCACTGCCCAGAAGTTGTCCGGCAGGCTGAACTCGCGCTCGGGGCGCATGGTCAGGGTGTAGTCGGACTGGTTGATCTCGTCGTCGGTCGGCAATTTGGGCCGAAGGTCAGGCGGGGTGGTGGCGATGGTCGCTTCGAACGGGTTGGTCAAAGGGTAGCCATAGCTGGCTTGGTCGATGTCGACCGCCAGTGCTGACGCACTCAAAAAAAGGCTGCCCAGTAAGGCAGCACAGCGCAAGGAACGGAGCATGACTTAATCCCTAAGAGGAAACGTGCTGAATGAAGTTCGCAGGCTATGACCACCGCCGTATCACCGAAGTGCCAGCACTCAGTGCGAAAATTCGGAAATACCGTCGGAATCGGCGTAATAGTAGCGAGACGATACACTTTGCCACGCATGGGTGAATACAAATTGTGTGTATGTACCTTGCTAACGGCCGCCGGCGCATTAAGCTGAGCGCCGTTTTTGTCTATCGGAGTGCTCCATGTCCCGCCGCTTGCCGTTGATTTTGCTGCTTATTGCCCTGCCGCTATGGCTGGCTGCCAGTTATGCCGCACGTTACGGCTTCGTGGAGGATGGCCAGTGGGTAGGCATTTGCGCGGATGAGGCCAGCCGCTGGGAGTGCCAGTTGCGCTCGAACCTGGGGTTGATGATCCACTTCAAGGTGCTGGGCTGGGCCGCGCTGGTGACCTCGGTGCTGGCGTTTTTCGTACCGGGCCGTGGCGGATGGGGCTTGGCGGTACTGGGGCTGATGTTCGGGCTGCCGGCCCTGGCGTTGTACAACACCACATTTGCGGTGTTTGCGGTGGTGATTGCGGGGTTGCGGTTGGTCAGACAACCCCGATAGCGCTCTTAAGCCTTGCGCACCCGCAGGCAACGCCACAGGGCTAACGCCATAAGCAGGCTGACTACCGCCCACCCCCATGCCTGCTGATTCAACAGACCTTCCCGGTACAACTGCGGCGCAATGCCGGCACCGATGATGAAGGTCAGCAGCGCTATCTCCCGACGCGGCCCGGTCACCGGACGCACCAGATACACCAGGGCCGGCAGCACCAACGCCGCGCTCGGGAAGCTGCGATAGCGCGGATCGAATACCAACGCCAACATCATCACCGCGCCAGCGAACCCTGCGACCGCCACCAGCCAGCCCGCCCGCTGTTCCAGCCAGTTGAAGGCTCGCTCGCGCCATCCTTGCCGAGCGCTCAAGGCCAATGCCGCGTGAGCCAGCACCAGCAGGTTCAGCCCCACCAGCAGGCCGGCCCATACCCATTCATCATTAAAGCGCGCGGTGACGCGGGTGAGTTCAGCCCAGGTGCCGATGGAGCACGCGGCGACGGCGCCCAGCAGCGGGAGCGCGAGCGCGTTGCGCGTGCTGCCCACACGGCCCCCCAGCACCAGCGTCGCCAGTAGAAGGAGGCCGCCTGCGCCCAGCCACAGCGGCCAGTACGGCACGTTGGTCACCGGCCCGGCGAGGACGCCCTTGTCCTGGCGGTCCGCGTCGAACAGGCCCCAATAACCGCCCACGGCCCCTTCGCTGGCGCGCTTCCACGGCTGATCGAAGGCTTCTATCAGGTTGTAGCGCCAGCCATTGGCCTCGGCCATGGCGACGAAGCCGCGCATGAACCGGGCTTCGTTGACCCGGCTTGGCACTGCGGTTTCGCGTTGGCGACCTTCGCTGGGCCAGCCGGTCTCGCCGATCAGTACATCCTTGGGCGCAAATGTGTTGCCGAAGGTCTGGCGCACCTCACCCACGTGTTTGAGGGCCTGGTCGATGCCGGTCGGTTCATCTTCCCAGTACGGCAGCAGGTGAATGGTCAGGAAATCCACCGCCGGGGCGATTTCCGGGTGTTTTAGCCAGAACTCCCACACATCGGCGTAGGTGACCGGCTGCTTGATCTGGCTTTTGACTGTATGGATCAGTTTGATCAGTTGTGCGGCGGTCACTTCCTTGCGCAGCAGCGCTTCGTTGCCGACGATCACTGAGGTCACCACATCGGGGTTGGCGTTGGCGGCCGCGATCACTTCATCGATTTCTTTTGCGGTGGCCACCGGGTCACTGCTGACCCAGGCGCCGGCCATCAACTTCAAGCCATGCTTGCGCGCCATGTCCGGCAGCGCTTCGAGGCCGGTCATGGAATAGGTGCGGATACACTCAAAACGGGTGGCCAACAGGGCCAGGTCGGCGTCCATGCGCGCGGGGCGCAGGGTGAAGGGCTGGTCGAAGGGCGATTGGTCCTTGTCGAACGGTGTGTAGGACGCGCACTGCAGCTTATGGCTGGCGCTGGCCACATCCGGCAGCACCACCGGCCGGCCGAGGGTATACCAGTAGCCGGCGAGGGCCAGCAGGCCAAGGATCAAGGCGAAGCAATAGGGCAGGGCGGGGAAGCGGGCAGTCGCAGGCATGGTCGGCTTATCTGTTGGCGCAAAGGCGCGCATCTTACCCGGATTTGACTGATGCCAGTGGGGCTGCATAATTTTGACATGCAAACTTCGGGCGGGATTTTGACGCTATTTCCTACAAAACGTCCTACTGGCGATGTGATGTCGTTTCTTGCTTAGCTGAGGTCGCTGACAGAGCAGGTCGATGAACCCGGCAGGTTGATGATCAAGCTGTCAGCACTCCACTGATACTGCAACCACCGGATCGATGCGCGTGAAGGGGGCGCGGTGCACCACATAACAACAGGTTGACGTCGCTCGGCATCCGTCGGGCGCAGCACTTTCGGGGAAGTACGATGAAGATGCGACGACTCTTGGGCGCAGCTGCCACTCTGGTAGTTGCGATGAGCTCCACACTGGCCAGCGCCGACAGCAAAACCCTGAGCATCGGCTACGTGGATGGCTGGTCGGACAGCGTTGCCACCACTCACGTGGCAGCGGAGGTGATCAAACAGAAGCTTGGTTATGACGTGAAACTGCAAGCGGTCGCCACCGGGATCATGTGGCAGGGCGTGGCCACCGGCAAACTCGACGCCATGCTCTCGGCCTGGCTGCCGGTGACCCACGGCGAATACTGGACCAAGAACAAGGACAAGGTGGTCGACTACGGCCCCAACTTCAAGGACGCCAAGATTGGTCTGATCGTGCCGGAGTACGTCAAGGCCAAGTCCATTGAAGACCTCAAAACCGACACCACCTTCAAGAACAAAATCGTCGGGATCGACGCCGGCTCAGGCGTGATGCTCAAGACCGACGAAGCGATCAAGCAATACGGCCTCGATTACAAGCTGCAGGCCAGTTCGGGTGCGGCAATGATCGCCGAACTGACGCGTGCCGAAGACAAGCAGGAATCCATTGCCGTCACCGGTTGGGTGCCGCACTGGATGTTCGCCAAGTGGAAACTGCGCTTCCTGGATGATCCAAAAGGGATCTACGGCGCGGCTGAAACCGTCAACAGCATCGGCAGCAAGGGCCTGGAGGCCAAAGCGCCGGAAGTCGCGGCTTTCCTGAAGAAGTTCCAGTGGGCTTCCAAGGATGAAATCGGCGAAGTCATGCTCGCCATCCAGGAGGGCGCCAAGCCTGATGCAGCGGCCAAGGATTGGGTCGCCAAGCATCCTGAGCGCGTAGCCGAGTGGACCGCTAAGTAATCCACTACCTTGATGCAATACCTTGTGGGAGGGGCGGTTCGACGATTCGACTTGCTCCCGATAGCGGTGTGTCAGTCACAGATATTTTGACTGAGCCACCTATATCGGGAGCAAGCCCCCTCCCACATTAATTTCACCCCCCGCAAATGTTTCTTCGCCCTCACAAACCCTCGCTACACTCGATCTACTACTAAGGTCGTCTGGAACCTGTTCCAGAGCCGCATACAGTGGCTATGTTCCAATAATAAAAAAGCTGTGCTGCGAGGATAAAAACAATGAACGACAGCATTTACCTCTCGATTCAAAACAGCCCGCGTTTCAAGGAGCTGGTGAGAAAAAGGGAACGATTCGCCTGGATTCTCTCGGCGATCATGCTAGGGCTTTACTCCGCTTTCATCCTGTTGATCGCCTACGGGCCACAAATACTGGGGGCCAAGATCAGCCCCGGTTCGTCGATTACCTGGGGTATTCCCCTGGGCGTCGGGTTGATTGTGTCCGCCTTCGTGTTGACCGGCATCTACGTGCGTCGCGCCAATGGCGAGTTTGACGACCTGAACAATGCGATTCTCAAGGAGGCTGCGCAATGATTCGTCGTCTACTGGCAGTATTCGGCGCTTCGCTTTTTGCTCCTGCCCTCTGGGCGGCGGACGCATTGACCGGTGAAGTGCACAAGCAACCGTTGAACGTCTCGGCCATCGTGATGTTCGTCGCATTCGTCGGCGCCACCCTGTGCATCACCTACTGGGCTTCCAAACGCAACAAATCGGCGGCCGACTACTATGCGGCCGGCGGCAAGATCACCGGTTTCCAGAACGGCCTGGCGATTGCCGGCGACTATATGTCGGCCGCGTCCTTCCTGGGGATTTCCGCGCTGGTATTCACCTCCGGCTACGACGGCCTGATCTACTCGATCGGCTTCCTGGTGGGCTGGCCGATCATTTTGTTCCTGATCGCCGAACGCCTGCGTAACCTGGGCAAGTACACCTTTGCCGACGTGGCGTCCTATCGCCTCGGGCAAACCCAGATCCGCAGCCTGTCGGCCTGTGGCTCGCTGGTGGTGGTGGCGTTCTACCTGATCGCGCAAATGGTCGGCGCGGGCAAGCTGATTCAGCTGCTCTTCGGTCTGGACTACCACGTCGCGGTGATCCTGGTCGGTATCCTGATGTGCATGTACGTGTTGTTCGGCGGCATGCTGGCGACCACCTGGGTGCAGATCATCAAGGCCGTGCTGCTGTTGTCCGGTGCTTCGTTCATGGCGCTGATGGTGATGAAGCACGTCAACTTCGACTTCAACATGCTGTTTTCCGAGGCGATCAAGGTTCACCCCAAAGGTGAAGCGATCATGAGCCCTGGCGGCCTGGTGAAAGACCCGATCTCCGCATTCTCCCTTGGCCTGGCGCTGATGTTCGGTACCGCAGGCCTGCCGCACATCCTGATGCGCTTCTTCACCGTGAGCGACGCCAAGGAAGCGCGTAAGAGCGTGCTGTATGCAACCGGCTTTATCGGCTACTTCTACATCCTGACCTTTATCATCGGCTTCGGCGCGATCCTGCTGGTCAGCACCAACCCGGCGTTCAAGGATGCCGCGGGTGCCTTGCTGGGCGGTAACAACATGGCGGCGGTGCACCTGGCCAATGCCGTGGGCGGCAGTATCTTCCTGGGCTTCATTTCGGCGGTCGCGTTTGCCACCATCCTGGCAGTGGTTGCCGGCTTGACCCTGGCGGGTGCCTCGGCGGTGTCCCATGACCTGTATGCCAGCGTGATCAAGAAGGGTAAGGCCAACGAGAAGGACGAGATTCGCGTGTCGAAGATCACCACCATCGCCCTGGCGGTGTTGGCCATCGGCCTGGGCATCCTGTTCGAAAGCCAGAACATCGCGTTCATGGTCGGCCTGGCGTTCTCCATTGCCGCCAGCTGTAACTTCCCGGTGTTGCTGCTTTCCATGTACTGGAAAAACCTCACCACCCGTGGCGCGATGATCGGCGGCTGGCTGGGCCTGATCAGTGCCGTGGGCCTGATGGTGCTTGGCCCGACCATCTGGGTCTCGATCCTGCACCATGAAAAAGCCATCTTCCCGTACGAGTACCCGGCGCTGTTCTCGATGATCATTGCGTTCATCGGCATCTGGTTCTTCTCCATCACCGACAAGTCGGCGGCGGCAGAGAAAGAACGTGCGCTGTACTTCCCGCAGTTTGTGCGTTCGCAGACTGGCCTGGGGGCGAGTGGGGCGGTTAATCACTAAGGGCGTAGCTGGATAAGGAAATGCCCCGGTCGAAAGGCTGGGGTATTTTTTTGTCTGGGGTTTATGGGTGTGAGCCCCTCCCACACTCGACCGCATTCCAAATGATGTACTCGGTCAGCTGTGGGAGGGGCGGTGCGACGGTTCGACTTGCTCCCGATAGCGGACCAGACGGCACAAACAAAAACGGCCTCCACTAAGGGAGGCCGTTCTCATGACAAACAAGCAGTTAAGTGCTTACTTGCGATCTTCCAGCTTGGTAATGTCACGCGACTCGTAGCCGGTGTACAGCTGGCGCGGGCGGCCAATCTTGTACGGGCTGGAGAGCATTTCTTTCCAGTGGGAGATCCAGCCCACGGTCCGCGCCAGGGCGAAGATCACGGTGAACATGCTGGTTGGAATGCCGATCGCCTTGAGGATGATCCCCGAGTAGAAGTCGACGTTCGGGTACAGCGAGCGTTCGATGAAGTACGGGTCGGTCAGGGCGATCTCTTCCAGGCGCATGGCCAGTTCGAGTTGCGGATCGTTCTTGATGCCCAGTTCCTTCAACACTTCGTCGCAGGTCTGTTTCATGACGGTGGCGCGCGGGTCGCGGTTCTTGTAGACCCGGTGACCGAAGCCCATCAACTTGAACGGATCGTTCTTGTCCTTGGCCTTGGCAATGAACTTGTCGATGTTGGACACATCGCCGATTTCATCGAGCATGGTCAACACCGCTTCGTTCGCACCGCCGTGGGCAGGGCCCCACAGTGCGGCGATGCCGGCGGCGATACAGGCGAACGGGTTGGCACCCGAAGAGCCTGCCAGGCGCACGGTGGACGTCGAGGCGTTCTGCTCGTGGTCGGCATGGAGGATAAAGATCCGGTCCATGGCCTTGGCGAGCACCGGGCTGATCGGTTTGATCTCGCACGGCGTGTTGAACATCATGTGCAGGAAGTTTTCCGCGTACGTCAGGTCGTTGCGCGGGTACATCATGGGTTGGCCCATGGAGTACTTGTAAACCATTGCGGCCAGGGTCGGCATCTTGGCAACCAGGCGGATCGCGGAAATTTCGCGATGCTGCGGGTTATTGATGTCGAGGGAGTCGTGATAGAAGGCCGACAGGGCGCCAACCACACCGCACATGACGGCCATCGGGTGGGCGTCGCGACGGAAGCCGTTGAAGAAGGTCTTCAACTGCTCGTGAACCATGGTGTGGTTCTTCACCGTGCTGACGAACTGGGCTTTTTGCTCAGCTGTCGGCAATTCGCCATTTAGCAGCAGGTAGCAGGTTTCCAGGTAGTCCGATTTTTCTGCCAGTTGCTCGATCGGGTAGCCCCGGTGAAGCAAAATGCCATTATCGCCATCGATATAGGTGATCTTCGACTCGCAAGAGGCGGTCGACATGAAGCCTGGGTCGAAAGTGAAACGGCCCGTGGCCGTCAGGCCCCGTACGTCGATAACATCGGGACCAACGGTGCCGGTTAAAATGGGCAGCTCGACGGGGGCTGCGCCCTCGATGATCAACTGCGCTTTTTTGTCAGCCATGTGGCCTCCTATTTATGCTTCAAATCATCAGACAGACCCCCCACGCAGGGCCCGCACCACTATAGTGAGATAAATTCAGATGTCAATTTGCCTAAAGTCTTGCTCCAGAAGGCTTTAACCGTACTTTTTCCTCGAAATTGCCTGCCATTTACGCCTTTTATCCCGCCAGCGCAATCCGCTATTAGGGTGAGGTGCGCGCGTTGTCATTAGTAACCTAACTGTCTATACTCGGCCACCGACCGCCAAGGGCTTTTGGGCTTGCTTTCATTGGGGGTCGCACTCCCTGGGTGGTGCTTACCTGACCAGTCGCACTCCCCAACAACTTTGCCCTGATTGTTAGGGGCTCTTCAGTGTGAAAAAAAGCCGTGAATAGCCAACGACCTGTAAACCTAGACCTAAGGACCATCAAACTCCCCATCACCGGCGTTACGTCGTTCCTGCACCGTGTTTCCGGCATCATCCTGTTCCTGGGCTTGGGCATCATGCTTTATGCATTGAGCAAATCCCTGGGTTCCGAGGAAGGTTACGCCGAGGTGAAGGCATGCTTGACCAGCCCGCTGGCCAAGTTCGTAGCATGGGGTCTTCTGTCCGCTCTGCTGTATCACCTGGTAGCCGGCGTGCGCCACTTGATCATGGACATGGGCATCGGTGAGACGCTGGAAGGCGGCCGCCTGGGCTCGAAAATCATCATCGCCATTTCCGTGGTGCTGATCGTTCTGGCAGGAGTTTGGATATGGTAACCAGCGTAACGAATCTGTCGCGTTCGGGCCTCTATGACTGGATGGCACAGCGTGTGTCTGCGGTCGTTCTCGCGGCTTATTTCATTTTCCTGATCGGATACCTCGTGGCAAATCCGGGCATCGGCTATGAGCAATGGCACGGCCTGTTTTCCCACAATGCAATGCGAATCTTCAGTCTGCTGGCCCTTGTAGCCCTGGGCGCTCACGCCTGGGTCGGCATGTGGACCATCGCGACCGACTACCTGACGCCAATGGCGCTCGGCAAGTCCGCGACCGCAGTCCGTTTCCTCTTCCAGGCGGTATGCGGCGTTGCGATGTTCGCTTACTTCGTCTGGGGTGTGCAGATTCTTTGGGGTATCTGATTCATGGCTAACATTCCAACTATTTCCTTCGACGCCATCATTATTGGTGGCGGCGGTGCCGGCATGCGCGCAGCGCTGCAGCTGGCCCAGGGCGGTCACAAGACTGCCGTGATCACCAAGGTGTTCCCGACGCGTTCCCACACCGTATCGGCCCAGGGTGGCATCACCTGCGCCATCGCATCCGCCGACCCGAACGATGATTGGCGCTGGCACATGTACGATACCGTCAAGGGTTCCGACTACATCGGTGACCAGGACGCTATCGAATACATGTGCCAGGAAGGCCCGGCTGCGGTGTTCGAGCTGGACCACATGGGTCTGCCGTTCTCCCGTACCGAGCAAGGTCGTATCTACCAGCGTCCATTCGGCGGCCAGTCGAAGGATTACGGTAAAGGCGGCCAGGCTGCCCGTACCTGTGCCGCGTCCGACCGTACCGGTCACGCGTTGCTGCACACCCTGTATCAGGGCAACCTGAAGGCCGGTACCACGTTCCTGAACGAGTACTACGCGGTGGATCTGGTGAAGAATGCCGACGGCGCGTTCGTCGGCGTGATCGCCATCTGCATCGAAACCGGTGAAACCACCTATATCCGCGCCAAGGCTACCGTGCTGGCGACGGGCGGTGCAGGCCGTATCTACGCATCGACCACCAACGCCCTGATCAACACCGGTGACGGCGTTGGCATGGCATTGCGTGCCGGCGTGCCGGTGCAAGACATCGAAATGTGGCAGTTCCACCCAACCGGCATCGCCGGCGCCGGTGTACTGGTCACCGAAGGTTGCCGCGGTGAAGGCGGTTACCTGATCAACAAGCACGGCGAGCGTTTCATGGAGCGTTATGCGCCGAACGCCAAAGACTTGGCCGGCCGTGACGTTGTTGCCCGTTCCATGGTTAAAGAGATCATCGCCGGTAACGGCTGTGGCCCGAACGGCGACCACGTACTGCTCAAGCTCGATCACCTGGGCGAAGAAGTGCTGCACAGCCGCCTGCCAGGTATCTGCGAACTGTCCAAGACCTTCGCCCACGTTGACCCGGTGGTTGCTCCGGTGCCGGTTGTTCCGACTTGCCACTATATGATGGGCGGCGTGCCGACCAACATTCATGGCCAGGCGATCACCCAGAACGCCGAAGGCGTGGACGAGATCATTCACGGTCTGTTCGCGGTAGGCGAAGTGGCCTGCGTATCGGTGCACGGCGCCAACCGCCTGGGCGGCAACTCGCTGCTCGACCTGGTGGTATTCGGTCGCGCTGCCGGCCTGCACCTGGAAAAGGCACTGACCGACGGCATCGAATACGATGACGCCACCGATGCCAACATCGAAGCTGCCCTGGCACGCCTGAACGCTCTGAACGAGCGCACGGACGGTGAAGACGTGGCGACCCTGCGTCGCGAGCTGCAAAGCTGCATGCAGAACTACTTCGGTGTGTTCCGTACCGGCGAATACATGCAAAAAGGTATCGCCCAACTGGCTGACCTGCGCAAGCGCATCGCCAACGTCAAGATCAACGATAAGAGCCAGGCGTTCAACACCGCTCGTATCGAAGCCCTTGAGCTGCAAAACCTGTTGGAAGTGGCTGAAGCGACGGCGATCGCCGCCGAGGTTCGTAAAGAATCCCGTGGTGCCCACGCCCGTGAAGACTATGAAGATCGCGACGACGAAAACTGGTTGTGCCACACCCTGTACTTCCCGGGTGACAAGCGCGTAACCAAGCGTGCCGTGAACTTCTCGCCGAAGACGGTTCCGACGTTTGAACCGAAAATTCGGACTTACTAAGGGTGGCTGCCATGTTGAAAGTCAGTGTTTATCGCTACAACCCTGATCAGGACGCTGCGCCGTTCATGCAGGAATTCCAGGTCGATACCGGCGGTAAAGACCTGATGGTGCTGGATGTATTGGCACTGATCAAAGAGCAGGACGAGGGTTTCTCCTATCGTCGCTCTTGCCGTGAAGGTGTGTGCGGTTCCGACGGCATGAACATCAACGGCAAAAACGGCCTGGCGTGCATCACACCGCTGTCGGCCGTGGTCAAAGGCAACAAGCTGATCGTTCGTCCTCTGCCAGGTTTGCCGGTTATCCGTGACCTGGTCGTCGATATGAGCATCTTCTACAAGCAATACGAGAAAGTTAAGCCGTTCCTGCAGAACGACACGCCGGCTCCGGCCATCGAACGTCTGCAGTCCCCGGAAGAGCGCGAAAAGCTCGACGGTCTGTACGAGTGCATCCTGTGCGCTTGCTGCTCGACCTCCTGCCCGTCCTTCTGGTGGAACCCGGACAAGTTCCTGGGCCCGGCTGCCCTGCTGCAAGCGTACCGCTTCCTGGCAGACAGCCGTGACACCAAGACGTCCGAGCGACTGGCTTCGCTGGATGACCCGTTCAGCGTATTCCGCTGCCGCGGGATCATGAACTGCGTCAACGTATGTCCCAAAGGCCTGAACCCGACTAAGGCCATTGGTCACATCCGTAACATGCTGCTGCAAAGCGGCGTGTAACAGACGTTGTAATAAAGCAGGACCGTTGTGCCCGTAAATGCTGCGGCGCAGGCTTCAACCGGCGCCGTAGTTTTAACTTGAGCAGCGACTTACAAAGCCGCGGCTCTTATTTTGAAGAAATGAGACAAGCAGGGGCATTCGGGTTGGTACCCGAACTATCAGCGTGATCCTAAGTGGCTTGTTTTGGTCGCTGCACTTGGCCTTTTGCAAGCAAACTCGGTGTTTTCGCCGGTGGTGTCCCCAAATCGAGGGTGACCAAGCATGCAAGAAAGCGTGATGCAGCGCATGTGGAACAGCGGCTATCTTTCAGGTGGTAACGCTGCCTATGTGGAAGAGCTTTATGAGCTCTACCTGCACGACCCTAACGCTGTGCCAGAAGAATGGCGCACCAAATTTCAGACGTTGTCTTCAGACGGCAACGCTGCCACCGATGTATCGCATGCTGCGATTCGCGATCATTTCGTGCTGCTGGCAAAGAACCAGCGCCGCGCCCAACCGGTTTCCGCCGGCAGCGTGAGCAGTGAGCACGAGAAGAAGCAAGTTGAAGTACTGCGACTGATCCAGGCCTACCGGATGCGTGGCCACCAGGCGGCCCAGCTTGACCCGCTGGGGCTCTGGCAGCGTCCTGCACCGGCTGACCTGTCGATCAATCATTACGGCTTGACCAATGCCGATCTTGATACGACCTTCCGTGCCGGCGACCTGTTCATCGGCAAAGAGGAAGCGAGCCTACGCGAAATTCACGAAGCGTTGCAGCAGACATATTGCCGCACCATCGGCGCTGAATTCACGCATATCACCGATTCCGAGCAACGCCACTGGTTCCAGCATCGCCTGGAAGGCGTGCGTGGCCGTCCGGTGCTGTCCGCCGATGTGCGCAGCCACCTGCTGGAGCGCGTCACCGCAGCCGAAGGCCTGGAAAAATACCTGGGTACCAAATACCCGGGCACCAAGCGTTTCGGCCTGGAAGGCGGCGAAAGCCTGATCCCGATGCTCGACGAGCTGATCCAGCGTTCCGGTTCCTACGGCACCAAGGAAATCGTGATCGGCATGGCCCACCGTGGTCGCCTGAACGTGTTGGTCAACACCTTCGGCAAGAACCCGCGTGAGCTGTTCGACGAGTTCGAAGGCAAGAAGAAGGTAGAGCTGGGTTCCGGTGACGTTAAATACCACCAGGGCTTCTCGTCCAACGTCATGACCACAGGCGGTGAAGTTCACCTGGCCATGGCCTTCAACCCCTCCCACCTGGAAATCGTTTCCCCAGTGGTCGAGGGTTCGGTCCGTGCGCGCCAGGACCGTCGTAACGACACCAGCGGTGAAAAGGTCCTGCCGATTTCCATCCACGGCGACGCGGCATTCGCCGGTCAAGGCGTGGTCCTGGAAACCTTCCAGATGTCGCAGACCCGCGGCTTCAAGACCGGCGGTACCGTTCACATCGTAATCAACAACCAGGTTGGCTTCACCATCAGCAACCCGCTGGATGCGCGCTCCACCGAGTACGCCACCGACGTTGCCAAGATGATCCAGGCGCCGATCCTGCATGTGAATGGTGATGACCCGGAAGCCGTGCTGTTCGTGACCCAACTGGCTGTCGACTACCGCATGCAGTTCAAGCGTGACGTGGTGATCGATCTGGTTTGCTACCGCCGTCGCGGTCACAACGAAGCGGATGAACCAAGCGGCACCCAGCCGTTGATGTACCAGCAGATCACCAAGCAGCGCACCACCCGTGAGCTGTACGCCGAAAGCCTGACCAAGGCCGGTATCCTGGATGACGCGCGGGTTCAGGCGAAAATCGATGAATACCGCAACGCGCTGGACAATGGCCTGCATGTAGTAAAAAGCCTGGTCAAAGAGCCGAACAAAGAACTGTTCGTGGACTGGCGTCCGTACCTGGGTCACACCTGGACGGCGCGTCACGACACTTCGTTCGACCTCAAGACCCTGCAGGAACTGTCCGCCAAGCTGCTGGAAATTCCAGAGGGCTTCGTGGTGCAGCGCCAGGTTGCGAAGATCTACGAAGACCGTCAGAAGATGCAAGCCGGCGGCCTGCCGATCAACTGGGGTTACGCCGAAACCATGGCGTACGCGACCCTGGCGTTCGAAGGTCACCCGATCCGCATGACTGGCCAGGACATCGGCCGCGGTACGTTCTCGCACCGTCATGCCGTGCTGCACAACCAGAAAGACGCGGGCACCTACATCCCGTTGCAGAACCTGTACGAAGGCCAGCCACGTTTCGACCTGTACGATTCGTTCCTGTCCGAAGAAGCCGTACTGGCGTTCGAATACGGCTACTCCACCACCACGCCTAACGCGCTGGTGATCTGGGAAGCCCAGTTCGGCGACTTCGCCAACGGTGCCCAGGTGGTTATCGACCAGTTCATCACCAGCGGCGAGCACAAGTGGGGCCGTCTGTGCGGTCTGACCATGTTGCTGCCACACGGTTATGAAGGTCAGGGCCCTGAGCACTCCTCGGCCCGTCTGGAGCGTTACCTGCAGCTGTGCGCCGAGCACAACATCCAGGTGTGCGTGCCGACGACCCCGGCCCAGATCTACCACTTGCTGCGTCGCCAGGTGATCCGCCCGCTGCGCAAGCCGCTGGTCGTGCTGACACCGAAGTCGCTGCTGCGTCACAAGTTGGCCATCTCGACCCTGGAAGATCTGGCCGAAGGTTCGTTCCAGACCGTTATTCCGGAAATCGACACACTGGACGCGGCCAAGGTCACTCGCCTGATCCTGTGCAGCGGCAAGGTCTACTACGATCTGCTGGAAAAACGCCGTGCCGAAGGCCGCGAAGACATCGCCATCGTGCGTATCGAGCAGCTTTACCCGTTCCCGGAAGATGACCTCATGGAGATCATCGCGCCTTACACCAACCTCACGAACGCGGTGTGGTGCCAGGAAGAACCGATGAACCAGGGCGCCTGGTACAGCAGCCAGCATCATTTGCGTCGCAGTATCGGCAACCACAACAAGGCCCTGAGCCTTGAGTACGCCGGTCGTGATGCCTCTGCTGCACCTGCGTGTGGTTATGCGTCGATGCACGCCGAGCAGCAGGAAAAACTGCTGCAAGATGCTTTCACTGTTTAACGCCTTCGCGCTGACTGAAACCGAATTTTAAGGACCCACAGATAATGGCTATCGAAATCAAAGCCCCGTCATTCCCGGAATCGGTTGCCGATGGCACCGTTGCCACCTGGCACAAGAAACCAGGTGAGGCCGTCAAGCGTGACGACCTGATCGTCGACATCGAGACCGATAAAGTCGTTCTGGAAGTGTTGGCCGAAGCTGACGGCGTGCTGGGCGCAATCGTTGCCGAAGAAGGCGCTACCGTTCTGTCGAACCAGGTACTGGGTTCGATCGAAGAGGGCAGCGCTGCTGCAGCGCCTGCCGCCGCCGCTGCGCCGGCTGCTGCGCCGGCTGCTGCTTCGGCTCCGGCTGCCGCTCCGGCCGCTGGCGGTGAAGATCCAATCGCCGCACCGGCTGCGCGTCAGCTGGCTGAAGAAAACGGCATCAACCTGGCTTCCATCAAAGGCACCGGCAAAGACGGCCGTGTGACCAAGGAAGACGTGGTTGCCGCTGTCGAAGCCAAGAAGAACGCGCCCGCTGCCGCACCTGCCAAGGCTGCCGCACCGGCTGCCGCCGCGCCTGTGTTCGCTGCCGGCGACCGTACCGAGAAGCGCGTACCGATGACCCGTGTCCGTGCCACCGTGGCCAAGCGCCTGGTAGAAGCGCAGTCGAACATGGCGATGCTGACCACGTTCAACGAAGTCGACATGACCGAAGTCATGGCCCTGCGTTCGAAGTACAAGGATCTGTTCGAGAAGTCCCACAACGGCGTGCGCCTGGGCTTCATGTCGTTCTTCGTGAAAGCGGCCACCGAGGCGCTGAAACGCTTCCCGGCGGTCAACGCTTCCATCGACGGCGGCGACATCGTTTACCATGGCTATGCAGATATCGGCGTTGCCGTGTCCAGCGACCGTGGCCTGGTGGTTCCGGTTCTGCGTAACGCCGAATTGATGAGCCTAGCTGAAATCGAAGGCGGCATCGCCAACTTCGGCAAGAAAGCCCGTGATGGCAAGCTGACCATCGACGAGATGACCGGTGGTACCTTCACCATCACCAACGGTGGTACCTTCGGTTCGATGATGTCGACGCCGATCGTCAACCCGCCACAAGCCGCGATCCTGGGCATGCACAACATCATCCAGCGTCCGATGGCCATCAATGGCCAAGTCGTGATCCGCCCGATGATGTACCTGGCACTGTCTTACGATCACCGCCTGATCGATGGTAAAGAAGCCGTGACTTTCCTGGTGACCATCAAGAACCTGCTGGAAGACCCGGCTCGCTTGCTCCTGGATATTTAAGAGAAGCAGCTGCAAGCGCCAAGTTACAAGCTGCAGGAAAAAGCAGTTTGGCTTTTGCTTGCAGCTTGCGGCTGACAGCTTGTAGCTAATAGAGGATCTATTTTCATGTCTCAGAAATTTGACGTTGTAGTGATTGGTGCGGGCCCTGGCGGCTATGTTGCCGCCATCAAGGCCGCGCAACTGGGCCTCTCGACTGCTTGCATCGAAAAATACACCGACAAGGAAGGCAAACTGGCACTGGGCGGTACTTGCCTGAACGTTGGTTGCATTCCTTCCAAGGCGCTGCTGGACAGCTCCTGGAAATTCCACGAAGCCCAAGACGGCTTCGCGATCCACGGTATCAATCATGCTGGCGTGACCATGGACGTGCCAGCGATGGTCGGCCGTAAAGCCAACATCGTCAAAGGCCTGACTTCCGGCGTTGCCACCTTGTTCAAGGCCAACGGCGTCACTTCCCTGCAAGGCCACGGCAAACTGCTGGCCGGCAAGAAAGTCGAGATCACCAAGCCGGACGGTTCGGTTGAAGTCATCGAAGCCGAAAACGTGATCCTGGCCCCAGGTTCGCGCCCAATCGACATTCCACCGGCTCCGGTCGACCAGAACGTGATCGTCGATTCGACCGGCGCCCTGGAATTCCAGGCAGTGCCTAAGCGTCTGGGCGTGATCGGCGCCGGCGTGATTGGCCTGGAGCTGGGTTCGGTATGGTCCCGCCTGGGTTCGCAAGTGACCGTGCTGGAAGCCCTGGACACGTTCCTGCTGGCCGCCGACACCGCTGTGTCCAAAGAAGCGCTGAAAACCCTGACCAAACAAGGTCTGGACATCAAGCTGGGCGCTCGCGTGACCGGCTCGAAGGTCAACGGCGAAGAAGTGGTCGTGACCTACACCGACAAGGATGGCGAACAGACCATCACCTTCGACAAGCTGATCGTAGCCGTTGGTCGCCGTCCAGTGACCACCGACCTGCTGGCAGCTGACAGCGGCGTGAACATCGACGAGCGTGGCTTCATCCACGTTGACGATCACTGCGCTACCACCGTGCCTGGCGTCTACGCCATTGGCGACGTGGTGCGCGGCATGATGCTGGCGCACAAGGCTTCCGAAGAAGGCATCATGGTTGTCGAGCGCATCAAGGGTCACAAAACCCAGATGAACTACGACCTGATTCCATCGGTTATCTACACTCACCCGGAAATTGCATGGGTCGGCAAGAACGAACAGCAGTTGAAAGCTGAAGGCGTTGAAGTTAACGTCGGCACCTTCCCGTTCGCCGCTTCTGGCCGTGCCATGGCAGCCAACGACACCGGTGGTTTTGTCAAAGTCATCGCTGATGCCAAGACTGACCGCGTATTGGGCGTTCACGTGATTGGCCCAAGCGCTGCAGAACTGGTTCAGCAAGGCGCAATCGGTATGGAATTCGGCACCAGTGCCGAGGACCTGGGCATGATGGTCTTCTCCCATCCAACCCTGTCCGAAGCGTTGCACGAAGCTGCGTTGGCAGTGAATGGCGGCGCCATCCACATCGCCAACCGCAAGAAGCGCTAAGCGAGATAATAAGAAACCACGGCGGAGTTGCCCGTCGTGAGCCTTGTGCGCAAGACTCACCGCGGAATATCCGCTGGACGCAGCCTTGCGCAGCTTTACGGGCCATAAGCCCTGCAAGTTGCGCAAGCAGCAGTCACAGGTGGCGCGGCACTCATAATGAGCGCAGCGCCGAATGCGCAGTACCTAACGAAGACGGTAAAAAGCATGAATCTTCACGAGTATCAGGGTAAGCAGCTGTTCGCTGAATACGGCCTGCCAGTTTCCAAGGGCTACGCAGTAGACACCCCGGAAGCAGCAGCAGAAGCTTGCGACAAAATCGGTGGCACCGAGTGGGTTGTCAAAGCCCAGGTCCACGCAGGTGGTCGCGGTAAAGCGGGCGGCGTTAAGCTGGTTCGCAGCAAAGAAGACGCCAAGGCCTTCGCACAGCAGTGGCTGGGCAAGCGTCTGGTGACTTACCAGACTGATGCCAATGGCCAGCCAGTCACCAAGATCCTGGTTGAATCGTGCACTGATATCGCTAAAGAGCTGTACCTGGGCGCTGTCGTTGACCGTTCGAGCCGTCGCATCGTGTTCATGGCTTCCACCGAAGGTGGCGTGGACATCGAGAAGATCGCTCACGAAACCCCAGAAAAAATTCTGAAAGCCACTATCGATCCACTGGTTGGCGCTCAGCCGTTCCAGGGTCGCGAGCTGGCTTTCCAGCTGGGCCTGGAAGGCAAGCAAGTTGCCCAGTTCGCCAAGATCTTCGTAGGTCTGGCCAAACTGTTCCAGGACCACGATCTGGCCCTGCTGGAAGTGAACCCGCTGGTGATCAAGGCTGACGGCGATCTGCACTGCCTCGACGCCAAGATCAACATCGACGCCAACGCCATGTACCGTCAGCCTAAGCTGAAGACTTTCCACGATCCGTCGCAAGACGATCCGCGCGAAGCGCACGCTGCCAAGTTCGAACTGAACTACGTAGCCCTGGAAGGTAACATCGGTTGCATGGTCAACGGTGCTGGCCTGGCCATGGGTACCATGGACATCGTCAACCTGCATGGCGGCAAGCCAGCCAACTTCCTCGACGTGGGCGGCGGTGCTACCAAGGAACGCGTTACCGAAGCGTTCAAGATCATCCTGTCCGACTCCAACGTCGCTGCAGTACTGGTCAACATCTTCGGCGGCATCGTTCGTTGCGACATGATTGCCGAAGGCATCATCGGCGCAGTGAAAGAAGTCGGCGTTAAAATCCCGGTTGTTGTGCGCCTTGAAGGTAACAACGCTGAACTGGGCGCTAAAGTACTGGCAGAAAGCGGTTTGAACATCATCGCGGCTACCAGCCTGACCGACGCTGCTCAACAAGTTGTCAAAGCTGCGGAGGGCAAATAATGAGCGTCCTGATCAATAAAGACACCAAAGTTATCTGCCAGGGTATTACCGGTTCGCAAGGTAGTTTCCACACCCAGCAAGCCATCGAATACGGCACCAAGATGGTTGGTGGCGTAACGCCGGGCAAAGGCGGTACCGAGCACCTGGGCCTGCCAGTGTTCAATACCGTGAAAGATGCTGTAGCTGCCACTGGCGCCACCGCCAGCGTGATCTACGTTCCAGCTCCTTTCTGCAAGGACTCCATCCTGGAAGCGGCATTCGGCGGCATCAAGCTGATCGTCTGCATCACCGAAGGCATTCCTACCCTGGACATGCTGGACGCTAAAGTTAAGTGCGACGAACTGGGCGTAGTCCTGATCGGCCCTAACTGCCCAGGCGTGATCACCCCAGGCGAATGCAAGATCGGCATCATGCCAGGTCACATTCACTTGCCAGGTAAAGTCGGTATCGTTTCCCGTTCCGGCACCCTGACCTACGAAGCTGTGAAGCAGACCACTGACGCCGGTTTCGGTCAGTCGACTTGCGTCGGCATCGGCGGTGACCCGATCCCAGGCTCCAACTTCATCGATATCCTGAAGTTGTTCCAGGAAGACCCTAAGACCGAAGCGATCGTGATGATCGGCGAGATCGGCGGTTCGGCTGAAGAAGAAGCGGCTGCCTATATCAAGGCTCACGTGACCAAGCCGGTTGTTTCCTACATCGCTGGTGTGACTGCCCCTGCGGGCAAGCGCATGGGCCATGCTGGCGCAATCATCTCCGGCGGCAAAGGCACTGCGGACGAGAAATTCGCTGCACTGCAAGACGCAGGCGTTAAAACCGTGCGTTCGCTGGCAGACATCGGCAAGGCCCTGGCCGAGCTGACCGGTTGGGCTGTCAAGTAAGCCTCGCGCTTAGCTGACGCTTCACCACACAAAGGCCACCTTCGGGTGGCCTTTGTGCATTTTGGGTTCAGCAAAATTCCCTGAGGTTGGCAGGGATGCAAATGTGGGAGGGGGCTTGCCCTAATGCCAGTCAGTTAAGGCTTTGAAGGGGTAAAAAGTGACCTGTGGCGAGGGAGCTTGCTCCCGTTGGACTGCGCAGCAGTCCCATTCTGTGTAAACAAAGAGAGGGGCCGCTTCGCGGCCCAACGGGAGCAAGCTCCCTCGCCACAGATACAGTGTTGTCTCTTAACTGGCTGGCATTAGGGCTTGCCCCCGATAGCGGTATGCCAGTCACCTGATGTATTGACTGAACCACCGCCATCGGGGGCAAGTCGCACCGCCCCTCCCACATTTGATCGTATTACCAAAATAAAGTATGAAAACGCGACATTCAGATGTCGCTTATCGGACAGTCCGCCCCGCAACAGTGCGTTCTTCAAGCTAATTCTGTACCCTGGCCGCCTCTATTATGCGTGCGCCTCCCAAAAGGAAGCTCCGCGCTAGACCGGCCGGCCCCATCAGGGCCGGCGGTATTTCCCTCATCCACAGGGAATCCCCCTCTAAATTCCGATTCAGCAGTGTGGTATTTCCTTAAATGAAAGTGTTGAAAAGCCAGGACATCCTGGCGTTGGGCTTTATGACCTTTGCCCTGTTCGTGGGCGCCGGCAATATCATTTTCCCGCCTATCGTAGGTTTGCAGTCCGGGCCTCACGTCTGGATGGCAGCGTTGGGCTTCCTGATCACTGCGGTCGGCCTGCCGGTGGTCACCGTGATCGCCCTGGCCAAGGTCGGCGGTGGTATGGACGCGTTGAGCAGCCCGATCGGCAAGATCGCCGGTGGCCTGCTCGCGGCGGCGGCGTATCTGGCGGTAGGCCCGCTGTTCGCCACCCCGCGTACCGCAACCGTGTCCTTTGAAGTCGGCCTGGCGCCGCTGACGGGCGAGAGCCCGCTGGCACTGTTCCTCTACAGCTCGGTGTACTTTCTGGTGGTGTTCTTCGTCTCGCTGTACCCAGGCCGTCTGCTGGACACCGTGGGTCGCTTCCTCGCGCCGTTGAAGATCATCGCCCTGGCCATCCTGGGGATTGCCGCGTTTGTGTTGCCGGTCGGTGAAGTGGGGGTCGCCACCCCGGAATACGTGGCCGCACCGTTTTCCCAGGGCTTTATCAATGGTTACCTGACCATGGATACCCTGGGCGCGCTGGTATTCGGTATCGTGATCGTCAACGCGATCCGTTCTCGTGGTGTCGAGTCGCCCAAGCTCATCACGCGTTACGCGATCATTGCCGGGTTGATTGCCGGTGTAGGTTTGGCGCTGGTGTACATCAGCCTGTTCCGCCTCGGGGCGGGCAGCCATGAAGTGGCGGCTGGTGCTGCCAATGGCGCCGCCGTATTGCACGCCTATGTGCAACACACCTTCGGCTCCCTGGGCAGCGGCTTTCTCGCGGTACTGATTTCCCTGGCGTGCCTGGTGACCGCCGTGGGCCTCACCTGCGCCTGCGCCGAATACTTCAGCCGCATCCTGCCGCTGTCCTACAAGACCCTGGTGGTGATCCTGGCGCTGTTCTCGCTGTTCGTGTCCAACCTGGGCCTGACCAAGCTGATCGCGTTTTCGATTCCGGTGCTGACCGCGATCTACCCGCCGTGCATCGTGCTGGTGGCGCTGAGCTTCTGCAAAGACTTCTGGCGGGAGCAGGGCCGTATCGTTGGCCCGGTGATGCTGGTGTCGTTCATCTTCGGCTGCATCGATGCGCTCAAGGGCGCGGGCTTGGCGGGCTGGATGCCTTCGCCGTTGGCCAACCTGCCGTTGAGCGAACAAGGCCTGGCTTGGCTGGTGCCGTCGGTGATGGTCCTGGTTGTGGCGGTGGTGATTGACCGTCTGCTCGGCAAACGCAGCGAAGCGATCGCATAACCAGCGGATCACAGGCGCTACTGAAATGCCCCGTATCAATCGATACGGGGCATTTTTTATGCTTAATAGGCGACGACCTTCTAAAGTTTGAACTCGGTCAGTGTGGGAAGGAGCAGGTCGCACCGCCCCTCCCACGGTTGGACCGCATTCCGCCATCATTCACCTTGTCATAGGGCCCGCATGTCGTTCATCGAAACCAACCAAGTCCACCTGCTTGCCGCGCTCTGGTTCGTCCTGTGCTGGGGCGGCTACACCCGTTATGCCACCTGGAAGGCCCGCGACACGGCCTGCCTGGCCAGTGTGTTGCATCTGTACCGCGAGGACTGGATGCGTCGGA
Organism: Pseudomonas sp. FP597; assembly: GCF_030687435.1. NCBI lineage: Bacteria > Pseudomonadati > Pseudomonadota > Gammaproteobacteria > Pseudomonadales > Pseudomonadaceae > Pseudomonas > Pseudomonas sp. FP597. Next base: position 2,017,710 of record NZ_CP117432.1, read on the forward strand.
TGCTGCTGCGGGACAACCGTATCGCCGATGCCAGCGTGATCGGCAACCTGGAGCGCAATGCCTCGTTCTTCGCCTCCAGCACCTTGATCATCCTCGCCGGCATTCTCACTGTACTCGGCGCCTCCGAGCGGGCCGTGTCGTTGCTGGCGGATATTCCCATGGTGCAGCAGGCGTCCCAGGGCATGTCGGAAATCAAGCTGTTGTGCCTGGCGCTGGTGTTTGTCTATGCGTTCTTCACGTTCAGTTGGTGCATGCGCCAGTACAACTTCGCGGCAGTGCTGGTGGGGTCGGCGCCGATGATCGGTGAGCGGCTGGTGTCGGAGCAGGAGCGCAAGGCGTTTGCGTTGCGCGCGGCGCGGGTGATTTCCATGGCCGCCAACCAGTTCAACTTTGGCCTGCGCGCGTATTACTTCGGCATGACCATGTTGGCGTGGTTCGTCAGCCCTTGGCTGTTCATGTTGATGAGTGCCGGGGTGGTGTTCGTGCTGTATCGCCGCGAGTTTCATTCCGACGTACTGCAAGTGATGGTGTATACGCAGACGGATACGACGCTGTCCGACACTGTTAAAGAGACGGCTTAGTCCGCGTCGGCGTATTAACGCAGCGAATAAAAACAGCAGACAAAGTAAAGCCCGCTATCTAAGCGGGCTTTCTTTATGCAGCCAAGCTACTTCAAGCCGCGGTATCAGGAACCGGTGGCAGGGGTAGCAGGTGCTGCTTCTTTTGCGGCAGCTTCGTTCGATTCAGCCTGAGATTTGGCAGCTTCGGCGTTTTCTTTCGCAGCGTCGTTCACTTTATCCTGAGCCTTGGCCATGTCTTTCTGAGCTTGCTCGGAATGTGCGGCAGCGTCTTGGGCTTTGTCTTCGGATTTTTTGTCGCAGGCAGCCAGGCCGAGGGCAGCGGCGAGCATCATGGAAATAGCTAAAGTCTTGCGCATGGGGTGTTTCTCCTTATTGAAGATATCTACTGGCCTTTCGAGCCTGAGGGCTCAGCATTAGTTCCTTTTATTGCGCAGATATATATACCGCGTGCGCCAAGGAACTTTCACCCGCACCGCCTACTCAGCGGATACCCAACATATAAGAGTCTGGACCAATGACCGAAAACTCACTGTTAGCACGTGCCAGGCGCTTTGTTGGCGCGTTGCGCCATTGCCAGGTGTTGGGCATTTGCGTGCATGCGGCAAGCGAGGAGGGCATGACACTCATGCTGCCCTATGCGCCGGCTATCGTAGGCGACCCGGAGACGGGGGTGATCCACGGCGGCGCCTTGACCTCGCTGATGGATACGGCGTGCGGCATGGCTACCCTGTGCGTTTTGCCGGAATTCGAGGTGTGCCCGACCCTCGACCTGCGTATCGATTACATGCATCCCGCCGAACCGCATAAACCGGTGTACGGCTTCGCCCAATGCTATCGGGTGACCACCGACGTGATTTTTACCCGTGGCGTCGCTTATCAGGACGACCCGGAACAGCCCATCGCCCATGGGGTGGGTACGTTCATGCGCATGGGCAAACGCCTCAAGGGCTCCCAAGGATTGGGCAGCACGATCAAGGGAGAGCAGGCATGACGCATCGATTCAAGACCCGGCTGGAACAGGCTCACACGCGGGGCAGCTATGAAGCGCTGCTGGCGCTGATCCCCTACGCCAAGCTGATTGGCGTCGAATGCACCCGGCAAGGCGACGATTTGCTGTTTCGCCTGCCCGCCAACAAGGACAACATTGGTAACCCGATATTGCCGGCGCTGCACGGCGGGGTGATTGCCGGCTTTATGGAAGTATCCGCAGCGCTGCATCTGCTGGTGTTTACCGGTGCGCCGGGCCTGCCGAAAATCATCGACTTCTCCCTGGATTACCTGCGCGCCGGGCAGTTTCGCGACACTTACGCCAAATGCCAGGTGTGGCGCCAGGGGCGACGAGTGGCGAATGTGGCGATTACCGCCTGGCAAAGCACCCAGGCGGAACCGATTGCCACCGCTCGTGCGCATTTCAAAATCGAGGAACCGGCTCGCCCTTGAAATCCTGGTCTTAGCCCCCAACTTTGATGACAACCCGCCGCCAACCCTTTCGGGGGCGGCCACTGCCATCCAATTGGAGTTTGATGACCATGAGTGTGGAAACTCAAAAGGAAACCCTGGGCTTCCAGACCGAGGTGAAGCAACTGCTGCACCTCATGATCCATTCGCTGTATTCCAACAAGGAAATCTTCCTTCGCGAATTGATCTCGAACGCCTCTGACGCTGTCGACAAATTACGTTTCGAAGCCCTGTCCAAGCCGGAGTGGCTGGAAGGTGGCGCGGAACTGAAAATCCGCGTGAGCTTCGACAAGGACGCCAAGACCGTCACCCTCGAAGACAACGGGATCGGCATGAGCCGTGACGATGCGATCACCCATCTGGGGACCATCGCCAAATCCGGCACCGCCGATTTCATGAAGAACCTGTCGGGCGACCAGAAGAAAGACTCGCACCTGATCGGCCAGTTCGGCGTGGGCTTCTACTCGGCCTTCATCGTTGCCGACAAGGTTGAAGTGTTCAGCCGCCGTGCCGGCCTTGACGCCAGCGAAGGCGTGCACTGGGCCTCCAAAGGCGAGGGCGAGTTTGAAATCGCCACGATCGACAAGGCTGATCGCGGCACGCGCATCGTGCTGCACCTCAAAGACGGTGAAGACGAATTTGCCGATGGCTGGCGCCTGCGCAACATCATCAAGAAGTACTCCGACCACATTGCGCTGCCGATCGAGCTGCCCAAAGAACAGGCAGCCGCCGAAGGCGAAGAGGCTTCCGCCCAGGAATGGGAAGTGGTCAACCGTGCCAGCGCCCTGTGGACCCGTCCTCGCACCGAAGTGAAGGATGAGGAATACCAGGAGTTCTACAAGCACATCGCCCACGACTACGAGAACCCGCTGAGCTGGAGCCACAATAAGGTCGAAGGCAAGCTGGAATACAGCTCGCTGCTCTACGTGCCGGCCCGTGCGCCGTTCGACCTGTACCAGCGCGAAGCGCCCAAAGGCCTGAAACTCTACGTACAGCGTGTGTTCGTGATGGACCAGGCGGAATCATTCCTGCCGCTGTACCTGCGCTTCATCAAGGGCGTTGTCGACTCCAATGACCTGTCGCTGAACGTGTCGCGGGAGATCCTGCAAAAAGACCCGATCATCGACTCCATGAAGTCGGCGCTGACCAAGCGTGTCCTCGACATGCTGGAAAAACTGGCGAAGAACGAGCCTGAGCAATACAAGGGCTTCTGGAAAAACTTCGGCCAGGTCATGAAGGAAGGCCCGGCGGAAGATTTCGCCAACAAGGAAAAAATTGCCGGTCTGCTGCGTTTTGCCTCGACTCAAGGCGAAGACGGCGAGCAAGTGGTGTCCCTGGCCGAGTACCTGGCGCGCGCCAAGGAAGGTCAGGACAAGATCTACTACCTGACCGGCGAAACCTACGCGCAGGTCAAGAACAGCCCGCACCTGGAAGTCTTCCGCAAGAAAGGCATCGAAGTGCTGCTGCTGACCGACCGTATCGATGAGTGGTTGATGAGCTACCTCAGCGAGTTCGATGGCAAGACCTTCGTCGACGTGGCCCGTGGTGACCTGGACCTGGGTAACCTGGACTCCGAAGAAGAGAAGAAGGAAGCCGAAGAAGCCGCCAAGGCCAAAGAAGGCCTGGTTGAGCGGATCAAGACTGCCCTGGGCGATGCCGTCAGCGAAGTGCGGGTTTCCCACCGTCTGACCGACTCCCCGGCGATCCTGGCCATCGGCGAGCAGGACCTGGGCATGCAGATGCGTCAGATCCTCGAAGCCAGCGGTCAGAAGGTTCCGGATTCCAAGCCGATCTTCGAATTCAACCCGGCTCACCCGCTGATCGAGAAACTCGACGGCGAGCAGAGCGAAGAGCGGTTTGGCGACCTGTCGCACATCCTCTTCGACCAAGCGGCCCTGGCCGCTGGCGACAGCCTCAAAGATCCGGCCGCCTATGTGCGCCGACTGAACAAGCTGTTGGTTGAACTGTCGGTTTAACACCGTTGTAGAAAAACCCGCTTCGGCGGGTTTTTTCGTTCTAGTGCACCTCAACTGGAGAGAATGATGAGCCAAGTCACTGTGCGTTCCGTGGTCTATCAGATTGATGGCCAGTCTTATGAGAGCCGCCTGGCGTTCGATGCGAGCCACAAGGGCCCCTTGCCGGGCCTGCTGATGGCGCCGAACTGGATGGGCGTGAGTGCCGGTGCTGAAGAGATCGCCAAAAGCGTCGCCGGCAAGGGGTACGTGGTGCTGATCGCCGACCTGTACGGGCAAACTGTGCGTCCGTCGAATGGCGATGAAGCCGGGGCGGCGATGATGCCGTTGAAGAATGACCGGCCGTTACTGAACAAGCGCATGCAGGCGGCCCTTGAGCAACTGCAAGGCCAGACCGAAGCGGCTGTTGATACCTCCAGGCTGGCGACGTTCGGCTTCTGCTTTGGCGGTTGCTGCTCGCTGGAGCTGGCCCGCACGGGCGCGCCATTGAAGGCTGCGGTGTCGTTCCACGGCACCCTCGACACGCCAAACCCGGCGGACGCCAACAACATCAAGGGCTCGGTGCTGGTGTTGCATGGCGCCTCCGACCCGCTGGTGCCCAAAGAACAGCTGCCGGCGTTTGAAGATGAAATGAACGCGGCGGGCGTGGATTGGCAACTGCTGAGCTACGGCGGCGCGGTGCATTCCTTTACCGACCCCGACGCCAATGTGCCAGGCAAGATGATGTACGACGCAAAGACTGCTGCACGGGCCTTCCGGTCGATGCATAACTTGTTGGATGAAGTGTTCAAGGGCTAAATCTCTAGCGCCTGTTCTGGCGCCATCGGGGGCAAGCCCCCTCCCACCTTGAATGTGTTCACAGATCAAAATGTGGGAGGGGGCTTGCCCCCGATGACTATTTCACAGGCAACTCAATTCTTTCGGATTCACCCGGCACCGTCGGCCAATCCCCAGCCGCCCAGCGCTGCCTCGCCCGCTCGATCACCGCGGGATCGCTCGCGACAAAATTCCAATTGATCCGCCGCGGTCCATCCAGCGGCGCGCCGCCAAACACCACCAGGTGGCAATCGGAGTCGGCACACACGGTCATCGCCTGTCCGCTCGGCAATACCACCAGGCTCTGCGCCTGCAACGGTTCGCCGTCGAGCTGCGCGTCACCTGCCAGCACGTACAGCGCGCGTTCCTCATGCTCATCCGGGATCAGCAGGGTGGTTGCCGTCTGCATCCGTACCTCGGCATATAACGTGGGCGACAGCACCGGTACCGGCGATTTGAGGCAGAACCCACTGCCGGCGATCAGGCGAATGTGCACACCCAGGTTATCGCTCACCGGCAGGCTCGCCGCCGGGTGATGGCTGTAATGCCCCGGTCCCGTTTCATGGTCTTTGGGTGAGGCCAGCCATACTTGCAACCCGTGCAGGCTGAACCCGCTGGCCTTGAGCGCCTCGGGCGTGCGTTCCACGTGGGCAATCGCGCTGCCGGCGGTCATCCAGCTGACATCGCCGGCCTGTACCACCTGATCGGAACCCAGGCTGTCCTTGTGCTGCAACGCGCCTTCGAGCAGATAGGTGAGGGTGGACAGCCCAATATGCGGGTGCTGGCGGATATTCATGCCGCTGCCCGCTGCATAGCGGGTTGGCAGCATATGGTCGAAAAACACAAAGGGCCCGACGCTGCGACATTCTCGCGATGGCAGCGGGCGCAGGATCGGTTGGCCTTCGACATCTTCCTGGCGAGGGCGGATCACGGTGAGGGGGGTCATGGTGCGTCCCAATCTGAGCGGGTTAGTTCGCGTTGAGCATAACCCGCTCGGCGAGAGACTGCTGCTATTGACTGAAAGCCCCTTCCGACAACGTGGTCTGGATGTTGATCTCGGCGGTGGTCATCAGCTTGTGCACGGGGCATTTGTCGGCCACGCGGTGCAGTTCGTCACGTTGTGCGTCGGTGAGCACGCCTTTGAGGGTCAGTTTGACGTTGAGTGTGTATTTGCCCTTTTGCTCCTCGGCGGCATCGTGGGTGACTTCTACGGTGACGCCGGTGAGCGGGATGTCTTTCTTCTGTGCATACAGCCTGACGGTCAGGGCCTTGCACGACGCCAGTGCGGCATCGAAGTAATCATGGGGGGAGGGCGCAGAGTCGTCGCCGCCCAGGCTTTTGGGCAGGTCGGTAAACAGCTCGTGGTTATTGATGTTGACGCTGTGGCGGAAGTTTTCAGCGTTCAGCGTATTCACGGTAACAGGCATGGCGAACCTCATGGAGTGGCAGGATGAAGGTCATGCAGTTATAGAGCATGCGGGCACCCCGGTGTTCCGTGTTTTCCCTCGATGAACCCTGGCGGGTTGCTGAAGGTCTACCCGTATCAGCCCCTATCGAGGTTTCACCGTGCCCTGGACCCACCTGAGTCTTGCCTTGTTACTGGGCGCCAGCAGCCTTGCCGTGCAGGCCCGCGACTATGCCTACAGCGATGCGCACCTGCATTACGTGGATTTTTTCCAGGAAACGGCAGGCATGGACAACTTGCTCAAGGCCATGCAGGAACATCGCATCGAACATGTGATGATTTCCGGCATTCCCGTGGCGAAGAAATGGCACGAAGACGAGCCCAAGCGTCCGCGCTATTACGCGGGTGATGATGCCGATGCCTATTGGTACAGCGCCACGGATGTGATCGTCGCCGCCGCCGTGAACAAGCTCACCGCCGAGCAGCGTCAGCACTTCCATCCGTTTCTGAGCGGCTTCAACCCCAATGACAAGAACTCCGACGCACATATCCAGCGCATGCTCGACCTCAACCCAGGGCTGTGGCAGGGCATTGGCGAGGTCTTCACCCGGCACGACGACCTCACGGCCCTGACATCCGGCGACACCCCGCGCGCCAACAACGAAGCCATGACACGCATCTATCACCTGGCCGCCGAAAACGACCTGCCGGTGATGCTGCACTCCAATATCACCTCCAAGCGCGAGCGCAACCCGCTGTACCTGGCCGAAGTGGAGCAGCCGCTGCGCAACCATCCACATACCCGGTTTATCTGGGCGCATGCGGGCACCAGCAAGGAGATCCACCGGCATCAGGTGCAACTGGATTTTTTATTGCCCACCTTGGATCGCCTGTTGGAGGCTTACCCCAATCTGTACATTGACCTGTCCTGGAGCATGCTCACGCCGTATTTGCTGGACGAGGCGGGCAAGCCCCGGCCGGAGTGGGTAAAGCTGGTGGAGCGCTTCCCGGACCGGTTCATGCTGGGCTCGGACGTCGTCGGGCGTTTCAATAAGCTGGGTAAGGAAATGCGCCGCTTTGACCCTTTCCTTGACGCATTGCCCGAGGACATTGCCCGCAAGGTGGCGAGGGATAACTTTCTGGCGGTCCTGCCGAAGACTGCGCGTGATAGCTCGGCACATTAGTGGTGTGTCAGACATGCCGCCAACGCAGTCTCGCCAAGGCTCGACAGCTGCTACACATCGGCACGCACGTTTCAAATAGGGTCACCCATAAAAAAGCCCCGAACCAGTCGGGGCTTTTTCATGGATCAAGCTACAGGGCTTACTTGCCCTGCCAGCGTTTCAGTACCAGGGTGGCGTTGGTGCCACCGAAGCCGAAGCTGTTGCTCATCACGGTGTCGATTTTGACGTTCTCAACGGTCTTGGTCAGGATCGGCATATCGGCGACGACCGGGTCGATCTCGTCGATGTTGGCCGAACCGGCCATGAAGTTGCCTTCCATCATCAGCAGGCAGTAGATCGCTTCGTGAACGCCGGCGGCGCCCAGGGAGTGACCGGACAGGCTCTTGGTGGAGCTGATCTTCGGAGCCTTGTCGCCGAATACCGCACGCACACCTTCCATTTCCTTGGCATCGCCGACTGGAGTCGAAGTGCCGTGGGTGTTCAGGTAGTCGATCGGGGTATCGACAGTGGACATCGCCATCTGCATGCAACGGATGGCGCCTTCACCGCTTGGCGCAACCATGTCGTAGCCGTCGGAAGTAGCGCCGTAGCCGACGATTTCCGCGTAGATCTTGGCACCACGGGCCAGAGCGTGTTCCAGCTCCTCGACCACCACCATGCCGCCACCGCCGGCGATGACGAAACCGTCACGCTTGGCGTCGTAGGCACGGGAGGCTTTTTCCGGGGTTTCGTTGTACTGCGTGGACAGCGCGCCCATGGCGTCGAACAGGAACGACTGGCTCCAATGCTCTTCTTCACCGCCGCCGGCGAACACGATGTCCTGCTTGCCCAACTGGATCTGCTCGACAGCGGTACCGATGCAGTGAGCACTGGTGGCACAGGCGGAGGAGATCGAGTAGTTCACGCCCTTGATCTGGAATGGCGTGGCCAGGCAGGCGGAAACGGTGCTGCCCATGGTCCGCGTTACACGGTACGGGCCAACGCGCTTCACGCCTTTTTCGCGCAGGATGTCCAGCGCTTCCATCTGGTTCAGGGTGGATGCGCCGCCGGAGCCGGCGATCAGGCCGGTACGTACGTTCGACACCTGGTCTTCGCTCAGGCCGGAGTCAGCAATCGCATCCTTCATGGCCAGGTAGGCGTAGGCGGCAGCGTGGCCGACGAAGCGATAGATCTTGCGATCGATCAGTTCTTCGAGAGGCAGGTCGATGGAGCCGGAAACCTGGCTACGCAGACCCATTTCGGCATATTCCGGGTTGAAGCGGATGCCAGGGCGACTTGCACGCAGGTTAGCGGTGACGGTCTCTTTGTCATTGCCCAGGCAAGAAACGATGCCCAGACCAGTGATAACGACGCGGCGCATGCGGATAACCCTTTAAAAGTTGTCAGTGGAAGTGAATACGCCGACCCGAAGGCCTTCGGCAGTATAGATCTCGCGACCGTCGACGCTCACCGAACCATCGGCGATGGCCAGGTTCAGCTTGCCCTTGAGGACGCGCTTGATTTGAATGTTGTAGGTGACTTTTTTGGCGGTCGGCAGGACCTGGCCAAAGAACTTCACTTCGCCCGAACCCAGGGCGCGACCGCGGCCGGGCAGGCCCTGCCAGCCGAGGAAGAAGCCGACCAGTTGCCACATGGCGTCGAGGCCCAGGCAGCCCGGCATCACAGGGTCGCCTTCGAAATGGCAGGCGAAGAACCACAGGTCCGGATTGATATCCAGCTCGGCGACCAATTCACCTTTGCCGTACTTGCCACCCTCTTCGCTGATATGGGTGATGCGATCCACCATCAGCATGTTCGGGGCGGGCAGTTGCGCGTTACCTGGGCCGAACAGCTCACCGCGACTGCAGCGCAGCAGGTCTTCCCGGGTAAAGGCGTTTTGTTTGGTCATGCGAGCTCCTCAATAATCCCATGCGGCAGGGTAGGGCAAATCTTCCCGAACCGAATGAAGCGTTCATGCCTCATGTCGGCAGCCTACTCATAGACTATTGCGTTGTAGTGAAAGTCACAGCGTCAAGGCACTGAATGTACACTTGTTCACTGAAATTTTAAACCGGGCCTGTCTGTCGACCCGTTTGGGTGCCTAAGACTGCCGCACTTTCGCCTTTCACGCCAGTCACAGTTGGCATAATGGCCCGGAGCTATTGCACCCAGCGCTGCAGGATTTGCTGCAAATCGGTACGTTTGAACGGCTTGGCCAGGTAATCGTTCATTCCCGCTGCCAGGCAAGCTTCCCGGTCGCCCTGCAAGGCGTTGGCGGTCAGCGCGATGATCGGCAGGTCGGCGCATCCCGGCAGCTGGCGAATCTGTCGCGTGGCCTCGTAGCCATCGATCAGGGGCAGTCGGCAATCCATCAGGATTGCCGTAAAGATCAGGCTCTCGGCGCTGCGGATCGCTTCGGCGCCGTCGGTGGCCAGGCTCACTTCAAACCCCAGGCTGCGCAGCATGGCCTCGACCACCGTACGGTTGACCGGGTTGTCTTCCACCAACAACACATGGCGGCCATCCCCCGCGCCGGTTTTGCCGCCAGCGTCGGCGGCGACTGCCGGAAGGCTGTGCTGGTCGATGGCCAGCGGGATTTCCAGGGTAAACACCGAACCAAGACCTTCTTCGCTCTCGGCGCGCAGGGTGCCGCCCATGCGCTCGGCCAGGGTGCGTGCGATGGGCAGGCCCAGGCCGGTGCCGCCGTAACGTCTTGAAATGGAACTGTCGGCTTGCTGGAACGCATCGAACATCCGCTCCAGGCGCTCAGTGGAAATACCGATACCGCTGTCGCGCACGATGCAGGTGAACCACACCAGCTCATGGTCAAGGGGCTGCCAATCAGACTCGACGCTGACCGTGCCGTGCTCGGTGAATTTGAGCGCGTTGCCGATCAGGTTCACCAGGATCTGTCGGATACGCGTCGGATCGCCCTGAACCTTTAGCGCTTCCAAGCCCTGCGCAACTCCCAGCGTGAGCGTCAGCCCGCGCTGCTGGGCGCTGTGCTGGAACGCCTGGGCGCAGCTGTTGATCAGGTCGGCCAGGTTGAACGGAATATGTTCCAGTTGCAGGGCTGCGCGTTCGATGCGCGAGAAGTCGAGGATGTCGTTGATCACCTTGAGCAAATGCTCGGTGGACTCGGAGGCCAGGGCCGCATATTCGGTCTGCTCCTCGGTCATCTCGGTGGTTTCGAGCAACTGCAACATGCCCAGCACGCCGTTCATCGGGGTGCGCAGTTCATGGCTCATCATGGCCAGGAAGTCCGACTTGGCGTTGTTGGCGCGCTCGGCCTCTTCGCGGGTCTGGATCAACTGGGCCATGGCCTGCTGCTGTTCGCGGCTGGCCTGGTTGAGGCCTTCGGCAAGGTTGTTGATATGCCGCGACAGGTCGCCCAGCTCCGAGTCATCCACGATCGGCAGCGCCGTTTTGTATTCGCCTTTCTGGATGGCCTTGACCGCGTGGCCCATGGCGCTGATCGGTTGCGACAGGCTGGCCGCCAGGCGTCGGGCCAGCAGGAAGGTAAACAACAGGGCGAACAACGCGAGGATCCCGGCCTTGAACAGGATCTCCTGCTGGCGTTGGCTGAACGCGTCATTGGACATGCCGACGATCACCCTGCCCAGATAGTCGGCACGCGGTGCCTTGGGTTCGCTGAGGTTGTCCTGGAAAAAGTCATTACCCAGCTGGATATGCTGCAGGCGAATCGGCGCCTGGAACACCTTCACCGACAATGAACGGTCGTGTTTGTCCGACGGCTGTTCGACGTAGACCAGTATGTTTTCGGTGCTGTCCTGGATCTCCAGGAAACGCACATGGGGCGTGGCCAGGGTGGCGCGCAGCAGGCTTTCGAGCACATCGTTGTTGCCGGAGATCACCCCGTATTCGGTGGCGGGTGCCAGTTGGTTGGCGATCAGTTGGCCGGTGTGGTCCAGTTCCTGGCGCAGGTCCTGGATACGCACGAAGGTAAAGAAGCTGATCAACAGCAACGTCAGCAGCAGTGCCGGGCCCAGGGTGATGAGCTGGGTGCGGGTGTTGATGTCCCAACGACGACGCAAGGTCATGGGCGTTTTTCTCCTTCGGCCAGGCGGGCGGCGACGCTGGTTTCGTCGACCTGTTCGATGCCCAGTGAGCGCGCGACCTGCGGGTTGCCCACGACTTTGAAGTGTTCCGGGTACAGCGCGCGCGGCCAGGTGGCCGGGGGTTGGTCCAGCAAGCGGTCAAGCACCGCCAGCCAGTCGGCCTGGTCGCTGTAGGTGCTGGCGAGGCTGCCGGCCTTGACGAAGCCGGCGTTGGGGCCCACCAGCGGCAGTTGCTGGGCGTAGCTGCTCAGTAACAGGTTTTTCGCGGTTTTCGGGTTGTACAGCTGCGCGTCGTCGAGACCGAGCAGCACGTCACTGTTCCTGAACAGATTCTGCAACGGGCGGCTGTCGTTGGTGTTGTCCCAGCGCTGCGGCACGATTTCCAGCTCCAGCGCCGCTGCGTGCCGGCGCAACTCCGGCAGCAGGAATTCACTCTCGGTGCCGTAGAGCACGCCGATGCGTCGTGCCTGCGGCAGGATGCTGGCGATCAGGTGCAATTGCCGCGCAAGCGGCGGGTCGCTCCATAACAGGCTGACCTGTGCATGCGGCGCGCTGCCCAGGTGTTGATGGCCTTGCAGCCGGCTGATGCGCATGACCAGGGTGGGCGGGCCCTGGGTCTCTTGCAGGCGCCAGTCCAGGCCCGGCAAGTCCAGCAGGATCAGGCGTGTAGTGGCCGGCAGTCGGCTGGGTGTCGGCAGGTTTTTGAGGGGCGTGAAGGTGACGCGGTCTTCGGGACGTTGATTGGCCAGGGCCTGGGTAAACGCTCGCACCCCCTCACCGTCTTCGGCGGCGGTCAGCAGGATGTCGGCGCTCCACGCAGGCGCGATCAGCAGCAGGCCGGCCAGCAGCACACTGCAGCGCCAAAGCCGATAGATAAAGAAGACGGTCATCCGTGACGAGGCGCCCATGTCAGAACTCTAACTCCGCGCTGAAGTAGAGCACATGGCGATGGTCGTAGTTGTTATCCGCCCAGGTGGTGGGCTGGTCATCCAGGCGTTGTTGCAGCATGCCGGCCAGTTCCACATTGGCTTTGCCCAGGGCGATACGCTTGGCCACCCGCAGGTCGACGCGTTCGAAGCGATAGTCGTTGAGCGCGTCGTCGCCATAGTAGAACAGTGCGCTGGACCAACCCTGGCCCCATTCGCGCAACCATCCGGCCGAGCCACTGTTGCGCGCCGTCTGCGCTTTGTCCAGCGGGTTGCTGGCGGTGGCGTCGACGTAAGCGTAGGTCAGGCGCAGGCGGTCGGTGTTGCTCACGCGCCAGTCCGCTTGCGATTCGACGCCGGTAAACCGCGAACTGTTGGCGTTGCTGGCGATGTATTGGTTGTTGCGCAGCGGTGAGCTGATCATGTCGGTGATTTCGTCGTAGAACAGTTTCACGTCCAGGTTCAGCCCGTTGTCGGCAAAGAACCCGTTGTAACCCAACTCCCGCGAGCGCATCAGTTCTTTGTCGAGGTTGCCCGGGCCGCGTGTCTTCACGAAATACTGCCCGGAATCCTGCCCATAGGTCGGCGAGCTGAGGCGGTTGACGCGGTAACTCCAGTTGACGTTGTTCTCGAACATGTCCGGCGAGCGGATCGCCTCGGAGTACACCGCGCGCAGGCCGTGGCGCGGGTTGATCAGGTAGTTGACCGCGACCCGTGGCGTCAGCGAGTTCCCGCTCAAGTGCGTGTCTTCATACATGGCGCCGCCCTGCAACAGCCAATGTTCGCTGGCGCGCCATTCCAATTGGCCGAACAGGCGCCAGGTGGTGTCGTCCAGGGTGCCGTTGAAGTAGGTGTCGGAATCGGCGCGGTCATAGCGGTAGTTCATGCCGCTGACCAGGCGCAGGCTGTCGGATAGGCTGAGAGTGTCCTGGATCTCCAGGTCATAGCGGCTTTCGCGGGTGCTTTGATCGATGTCGCCGCACACGCTCTGGTTGGCACCGTTGCGCCATTGGTCCAGCACCTGGTTGGCCAGGACCTGCTCGGCGGCGCTGCCGGGAGGCGCGGTGCCCTGGCTGTAGGTGTCCATGTGCCGCGCCAGCCGTTCGGCGTAATTGGGGTTGAGCTGCCACAACTGGGTCAGCTCGGGGCTGAACGAGACCTTGGCGTCGCAGGCTTTCCAGGTTTGCCGGCGATCCCATTGCTGGGCCGAGCCCTGGATGTACAGGCTGTGTTCGGGGTTGAAGTCGAAGTTCCAGCGCAGTGAGCCGGCGTAGTCCTTGGCAGCGACATCGGAATTGTCGCCGCCTTCGGTAATCCCGGCGAATACAGGGATGTACGTATAAGGACGTTGATTAGTGCCTTCCTTGGCGTCCAGTTGCCAGTCGATACTTTGCTGCTCGTTCAGCGCCTGGCTGACCGCCAGACTGAAGCGGCTGATACGTCGACTGTCACGCCGGTCGGCACCGGTGGCATCGCTGTCAAAGCCATCGTCCTGTTGCCCGGACAGCGACAAGCGCAAATCACCAGTTTCCCAGCCCACGCCCTGGCTGGCATAGACGTCGTTGATCCCCCGTTCACCGCGAATGACCTTGACCCGCGATCCGTGGCTGTTGGCCGGTGAGCGCGTCAGAATATTCACTACCGCCATCAGCGCATTGGCGCCGTAGCTGACGGTGTTGGGGCCACGGAAGACCTCGATGCGCTCGATATCTTCCATGGCCACCGGGATATCGCTCCAGTCCACCGTGGCCAGGCCCGCGCGATACACCGAGCGGCCATCGATCAATACCTGCATGCGCCGCGCATCGCTGGCGCTGGTGCCGTGGTAGTTCACCGCGGCCTGGTTGCCGGTGGTGTAGCCCACCATCATCCCCGGTACCAGGCGCAGCAGCTCGCTGATGTCCCGCGCGCCGCTGGCCTTGATCAATTCGCTGTCGATCACGGTCATGCTGCCGGGCACGGCGGCGGCCGATTGCTTGAGGCGCGTGGCGGTCAATACCTGGGGCAGTGGCTGGCTGTCGAGGAACAAATCGTCGGCCAGCGCGGCGCCACTGCAGAGCAGCATCAGCAACAGGGATGAACGGGGAGGAGGGCCCAGATACACGACACGGCCTTGATAATGACGGATAGCCGCCCATGTTAACCGAGGCGGGGTTATTTGCCAGTCAGCGCCCTCGCAATTAGTTCACACAGGCATGGCATTTTCCGACAGACGCACGAATTGACACAGGGGCTGGCCGCAAGCGGGCCGCTCCGTATAATGCGGCCATCGCCACTGGTATGGATTAACGGATTGCATATGACTGAACAGCGCCCTATTGCGGTCCTGGGAGGCGGAAGTTTTGGTACCGCCGTGGCTAACCTGCTGGCCGAGAACGGTCGCCCGGTACGCCAGTGGATGCGTGATCCCGAACAAGCCGAGGCCATCCGCGTGCATCGGGAAAACCCTCGTTACCTTAAAGGCATCAAGATTCATCCGGCGGTCGAGCCGGTCACCGACCTGCAAACCACCCTGACCGATTGCGACTTGTGCTTTGTCGCGCTGCCGTCCAGCGCCTTGCGGTCGGTATTGGCGCCTCACGCTGAGCGCTTGGCGGGCAAAATGCTGGTCAGCCTGACCAAGGGCATCGAGGCGCAGACCTTCAAGTTGATGAGCGAAATCCTTGAAGAGATCGCTCCCCAGGCACGCATTGGCGTGCTGTCGGGGCCTAATCTGGCGCGGGAAGTGGCCGAACACGCGCTGACCGCCACCGTGGTCGCCAGTGAAGACGAGGCCTTGTGCGAGCGCGTCCAGGCGGTGCTGCATGGTCGCACCTTCCGTGTATATGCCAGTGGCGATCGCTTTGGCGTCGAACTGGGCGGCGCGCTCAAGAACGTCTACGCGATCATCGCCGGCATGGCGGTGGCGTTGGGCATGGGCGAAAACACCAAGAGCATGCTGATCACCCGCGCCTTGGCGGAAATGACCCGCTTCGCGGTGAACCAGGGCGCCAATCCCATGACGTTCCTGGGGCTGGCGGGCGTGGGCGACTTGATCGTCACCTGCTCGTCGCCCAAAAGCCGCAACTATCAGGTCGGGTTCGCCCTCGGCCAAGGCTTGAGCCTGGACGATGCGGTGACGCGCCTGGGCGAGGTGGCCGAAGGGGTCAACACGCTCAAGGTGCTCAAGGCCAAAGCGCAGGAAGTCGGCGTGTACATGCCGCTGGTCGCCGGGCTGCACGCGATCCTGTTTGAAGGACGCACGCTGGACCAGGTCATCGAACTGCTGATGCGGGCCGAGCCGAAAACCGACGTCGACTTTATTTCCACCAGTGGTTTCAACTGAGGAACGCGTCATGAACGATCCGAAAGCAGCTCCCAAGTACGAGTCCATTGTGCTGCGCGTCCTCTGGATGCTGGTGTTTGCCCTGGTGTGGCAAGTGGCGCAGTTCCTTCTTGGCGCGCTGGTCGTGGTGCAATTGATCTACCGCCTGGTCTACGGTGCGCCGAACCTGGGCCTGATGAACTTTGGCGACAGCCTCAGCCAGTTCCTTGCACAGATCGGCCGCTTCGGCAGTTTCCACAGCGAGCAAAAGCCTTGGCCGTTCGCCGATTGGCCAACCCCGCGCGCGCCCGAGGGCGAAGCCGCTCACAGCGTGCCGCCGGCGCCGCATCCGGTGCGCGATGAAGAGACAAAACTGTGAAGCTGTGGATACTGCGTCACGGTGAGGCCGAAGGGCATGCCCGTACGGATGCCGAACGCAACCTCACCGAGCATGGCCGTGGCGACGTGTTACGCAGCGCGGCGCACCTGATCGGCCAGCCGCTGAGCGCCATCATTGCCAGCCCCTACGTACGGGCGCAGCAGACTGCGCAACTGGTGCGCGAAGCCCTGGGTTTTGAAGCTCAGATCCGCACCGTGCCGTGGCTGACCCCGGAAGGCAACCCAGTGCAGGTGCTGGAAAAGCTCGACACCGATGACAATGTGCTGCTGGTCAGCCATCAACCATTGGTCGGCAACCTGATCAGCTTTCTGCAGCATGGTCATCAGCGCCAACCGCAACCGATGTACACCGCCAGCCTGGCGGAGCTGGAAGGCGACTTCCCGCTGGCAGGGCTGATGAGCCTGGTGAGTGTGAAAAACCCATAATCGATGTCGCGGCTTTGTGTGTGCTATACAGTCAACCAAGCAAGTGCTTGGTTGGCTATGGTCGGACCACACAGGAGCGCGTCCCATGCCCGTCGCTGTTCGTTTGCCGTTGCAGGTTTTTTTCGAGCGAGAGGCGCGCCACCCGCGCCAGACCTTTCTGGTCCAGCCGGTGGGCGGGGGCGAGGTGCAACACTTTGGCTGGGCGGATGTCGGCCGCCAGGCCCGTTGCGCGGCGAACTGGCTGCGCGCTCAGGGGTTGCCCCAGGGCTCGCCTATTGCCCTGATCTCGAAAAACTGTGCGCACTGGATCATCGCCGACCTGGCGATCTGGATGGCCGGGCATGTCTCGGTGCCGCTTTACCCCAACCTCACCGCTGACTCGGTCGCCCATGTACTCAGGCATTGCGAGGCGGCGCTGGTGTTTGTCGGCAAGCTCGACGATTGGCCCGCCATGGCCCCAGGCGTACCTGACGGCGTGCCGACCATCAGCCTGCCATTGTGCCCGGCGGGCGCGTTCGACTTCACCTGGGCCGACCTGCAGGCTTGTTCAGCGATCCAGGACAACCCCGCGCCTGCGGCCGCCGACCTGGCAACCATCATCTATACCTCCGGCACCACCGGCCTGCCAAAAGGCGTGATGCACAGTTTCGGTGCCCTGGGTTTCGCCGCCACCCACGGCGCTGAGTTGTTTGGCCTGGGGGAGGACGACCGCTTGCTGTCGTATCTGCCGCTGTGCCACGTGGCGGAACGGATGTTCGTGGAGATGGCCTCGATCTATACCGGGCAAACCGTGTTTTTCGCCGAGAGCCTGGACACCTTCCTGACGGACTTGCGCCGGGCGCGGCCGACCGCGCTGTTTGGCGTGCCGCGCATCTGGACCAAATTCCAGATGGGGGTCTACGCCAAGATCCCGCAGAAGCGCCTCGACACCTTGCTGCGCCTGCCGTTTATCGGCAAGCGCGTGGGCCACAAGGTGCTTGTCGGCTTGGGCCTGGATGCGTTGCGTATTGCGCTGTCTGGCGCGGCGCCGGTGCCGCAAGCACTGCTGCACTGGTATTGGCGCCTGGGCCTGGACGTGCTTGAGGTGTACGGCATGACCGAGAGCTGCGGTTACTCCCACGTGTGCCGCCCTGGCGCGCAGAAAATCGGTTGGATCGGCCAGCCATGCCCGGGCGTCGAGGTGCGGATCGAACCGTCGGGTGAAGTACTGGTGCGCAGCGACGCGACCATGCTTGGCTATTTCAAAGACCCGCAAAAAACCGCTGAGACACTCACTGCCGATGGTTTCCTGCGCACGGGTGACAAAGGCGAGCAGGATGCCGACGGCCGCCTGCGCCTGACCGGACGGCTCAAGGAGATCTTCAAGACCAGCAAAGGCAAATATGTGGCCCCGGCGCCGATCGAAAATCGCCTGGCCGAACATGCGCGCATCGAACAGGTGTGCGTGGTCGGCGATGGCCTTCCCGCGCCGATCGGCTTGTGCGTGCTGTCGGCGCTGGAGCACGATCGGCAAGCATCGCGCAGTAGCCTTGAGCGCTGGCTGGAACAGGTCAACCAGACGCTGGACAAGCATGAGCGCCTGCGCCGACTGGTGGTGGTCAAAGACAGCTGGGCGGTGGAAAACGGCTTCCTCACGCCGACCCTGAAAATCCGCCGCAACGTGATCGAGTCGACCTACGGCCGATATTTTCAGGCCTGGAGCGAGCGTTCCGAGGCGGTTGTGTGGCAGGATTAGGGGCGTAATAAAATTAATAAGGACAATCGCATGAGCCTGTGGCGCACCCAACCGAATATCGAACAACTCAACGCCGTCCAGAAAAACACCATTGGTGAATTGCTGGATATTCGCTTCGAGAGCTTTGACGACGAATCCCTGACCGCGAGCATGCCGGTCGACCATCGCACCCATCAGCCCTACGGTCTGCTGCACGGTGGCGCCTCGGTGGTGCTGGCCGAGAGCCTCGGCTCCATGGCGGCCTACCTGTGCGTCGACACCAGCAAATTCTATTGCGTGGGGCTGGAAGTCAACGCCAACCACCTGCGCGGCGTGCGCAGCGGGCGGGTGACGGCAGTGGCCAGGGCGATCCATATCGGCCGCACCACCCAGGTGTGGGACATCCGCCTGACCAGCGAGGATGGCAAGGCCAGCTGTGTCTCGCGCCTGACCATGGCCGTGGTGCCTCTGGGCGAGAACCCGCCGGCGCGATAGGTGTGGCGTGAGTGTCATCATTCCTGGCAGTTACAGTCATTGCTGCATCGACCCGGCATGGTGACAATTCACTTCTGTTTTCAGTGATGGGTCCGGTATGTCGCAGCCTGTGTTTTTCGCCCACGCCAATGGCTTCCCTTCGGCCACCTACGGCAAGTTGTTTGCCGCGTTGTCGCCGCAGTACACGGTCGCCCACTTGCCGCAGCATGGCCACGACCCCAGGTTTCCGGTGGACGATAACTGGCAGAACCTGGTGGACGAGTTGATCCACCATCTACAGCAGCAGCCGGAACCGGTGTGGGGCGTGGGCCATTCCCTGGGCGGCGTTCTGCATCTGCACGCGGCCCTGCGTTGCCCGCAGTTGTATCGCGGCGTGGTGATGCTCGACTCGCCGGTGCTGACCCGTGCCGACCGCTGGGTGATCCGCGCTGCCAAGCGCCTGGGCTTCATCGACCGCCTGACGCCGGCCGGGCGCACCCTGGGCCGTCGGGAAGAATTCAGCGACCTGGACGCTGCGCGCAGCTACTTTGCCGGCAAGACCCTGTTTCGTGGTTTCGACCCGGACTGTTTCGAAGCCTACCTGCAACATGGCTTGTACCAGGCGGGCGACCGTCTGCGTTTGCGCTTCGATCCGGCCACCGAAATCAGTATCTACCGAGGCGTGCCCCATACCAGCCCCGGCCAGGTGCGCCAGCTGAAGGTGCCGCTGGCGGTGGTGCGCGGTCGCCAGAGCCGGGTGGTGATGCGTCACCATGCCAGCGGCGTCGTCCGTCTGCCCATGGGGGAAATGCTCACCATGCCCGGCGGGCATATGTTCCCGCTTGAACGCCCCCAGGACACTGCGGCCTTGATCAAGAACCTGTTCGCCCGCTGGCAGGCCCGCGAGCGCAGTTGCGCATGAGCACGCCGGTCGAAGAAGTCCGCCTGAGCCTGGCGCATATCGAATTGGCCGCCCACCTGTTCGGCCCTGAAGACGGCTTGCCGGTGATCGCCCTGCATGGTTGGCTGGACAACGCCAACAGCTTTGCGCGCCTGGCGCCGAAACTGCAGGGATTGCGCATCGTCGCGCTGGACATGGCCGGGCATGGGCATTCGGCGCATCGGCCTGCGGGTGCCGGGTACGCCTTGTGGGATTACGTCTTTGACGTGCTGCAAGTGGCCGAGCAACTGGGCTGGAAACGTTTTGCATTACTTGGCCACTCCCTCGGTGCCATCGTGTCCTTGGTGTTGGCGGGGGCATTACCGGAACGCGTGACGCACCTGGGTTTGATCGACGGCGTCATCCCGCCCACTGCCAGTGGTGACAACGCTGCCGAGCGGCTGGGCATGGCCTTGCAGGCGCAATTGAACCTGCGGGACAAGCGCAAGCCGGTCTACAGCACCCTGGATCGTGCGGTCGAAGCGCGCATGAAAGGCTTGGTGGCGGTCAGCCGCGAAGCCGCCGAACTGCTGGCCCAGCGCGGTTTGATGCCGGTGGCGGGTGGTTACACCTGGCGTACCGACAGCCGCTTGACCCTGGCGTCGCCGATGCGTCTGACCGATGAACAAGCCATGGCCTTCGTGCGACGAGTGGGTTGCCCTACGCAGTTGGTGGTGGCTGCCGACGGGATGCTGGCGAAACATCCCGAATTGCTTTCTCAGCTACCCTTTACCGTGACGACTCTGCCGGGTGGCCATCATTTGCACCTGAACGACGAGCCTGGCGCGATCCTTGTTGCAGACTGTTTCAATCGGTTCTTCTCCGCGCCTTGACTTGGCGCGGTCAACTGCCGAGGCTGGGCGGATTGAAAGGGAGTCAACCATGAACGATCTCAACACCGCTGCGACCTCCGATGGCCAAGGCGCGTTGATCTTATGAGCGTGCGTAACGGATGTATCCGTGTCCTCGGGCTGAGCCTTCTCAGCCCTCTGGTGTTTGCCGCCGATGTACCCGGTAGCCAGGACCTGCCCACCGTGGCCCGTCAGGTCGATGCGCAAATCGTCGATTACCGCCCCGCTGAAGAAAAAGAACGCATCTACCCCATGGGCGCGATTCGCAAGATCAGCGGCCAGTTGCGTTATGAAGGCCAGGCCACCGCGCGCGGCCAGACCACCGCAATCACCTACGAGATGCCCGCCGAACACAGCTCGAGCGCGGCGTTCACCGCCACCCGCGAGGCGTTGCAGGCCAACGGCGCGCAATTGTTGTTCTGGTGCAAGGCCCGCGATTGCGGCGAGAGCAGCTTGTGGGCCAACGAAGTGTTCGGCAACGCCAAGCTGGTCGGTGCCGATGGACAGCAGGAATACCTGCTGCTGCGCCTGGCCGAGCCACAGGCCAATTCCCTGATCGCTCTGTATGGCATTACACGCGGTAACCGACGCGCCTACCTGCATGTTGAACAAATGGACGCCAGTGCGCCGCTGGGCGATCTGCTGCCCACCTCGGCGACCCTGTTGCGCGAGTTGAAAAGCACCGGTGAACTGGACTTCCCGGCACTGGGCGCCGAGCCTGACGTCACCTGGCTCACCTTGATTTCACGTGGCTTGAACCTCGACACCACATTACGCGTCAGCCTGACCGGGCCGAACGCCGAAGCCTGGCGCCAGGCCCTGGTCGACAACGGCGTACGCGCCGCGCGACTGGAAACCGGCACCGGTGAAAGCAAAGGCCTGCACCTGCATCTGATACGCTGACGATCCCAGGCGAACGGACCCGCGCCGTTCGCCTAAGCTTTCTTCCTACGGACTTCTTCTCGAGAGACCCCATGCTCAATAACGATCGCCTGCTGGTGCAAATCCTGCTGCTGGTGCTGTTTGGTGCCAGCTTCTGGGTGATGGCGCCGTTCTGGTCGGCGCTGTTCTGGGGCGCTGTCCTTGCGTTTGCCAGCTGGCCGCTGATGGTGCTGCTGACGCGCTGGCTGGGCGGTCGTGAATCGTTGGCGGCCGGCATCCTGACCCTGGGCTGGATGTTGCTGGTGGCAGTGCCGCTGGTGTGGCTGGGGTTCAATCTGGCGGACCATGTGCGCGACGCCGTGGCATTGATCAAGGATATTCAGGTCGACGGCCTGCCCGAGGCGCCAACCTGGCTGGGGTCGATCCCGTTTGTGGGGGAGCGCCTGGTCGGCATGTGGAACAGCATCGACCAGCAGGGCGCGGCGCTGATGGTCAGTATCAAGCCGTACCTGGGGCAGGTGGGCAACTGGTTGCTGGCGCGCAGTGCGCAGATCGGCGGCGGCATCCTTGAGCTGACCCTGAGCCTGGTATTCGTGTTCTTTTTCTATCGCGATGGCCCACGCTTGGCGATGTTTGTGCACCGGCTGTTGGAGCGCCTGATCGGTGACCGCGCCGGTTACTACATCGAACTGGTGGCCGGTACGGTGCAACGGGTGGTCAACGGCGTGATCGGCACCGCTGCCGCCCAAGCGGTGCTGGCGCTGATCGGCTTCCTGATCGCCGGTGTGCCGGGCGCGCTGGTGCTGGGGATCGTTACCTTCCTGCTCAGCCTGATTCCCATGGGGCCGCCGCTGGTGTGGATCCCGGCCACGGCCTGGCTGGCATGGAAGGGCGATTACACCTATGCCGTGTTCCTGGGCGTGTGGGGCACTTTCATCATCAGTGGCGTGGACAACGTGCTCAAGCCGTACCTGATCAGCCGTGGCGGCAACCTGCCACTGGTGATCGTGTTGCTCGGGGTGTTCGGCGGTTTGATCGCCTTTGGCTTTATCGGCTTGTTTATCGGCCCGACTCTGCTGGCGGTGGCGTACAGCCTGCTGATGGATTGGAGCGCGACCCACGCGCCGAGGCGCCCCGAAGACAAGCCTCTTTAAGCCCTGGGCAACCACATCACCGCGGTCAAGCCGCCGCCCGGTGTCTCTTCCAGGCGCAGGCGGCCACCGAGACGTTCCACTGCGTCTTTGGAAATGGTCATGCCCAGGCCGACGCCGCCGGAATTTCGGTTGCGCGAACCTTCAAGCCGATAGAACGGCTCGAACACGGCCTCGCGCTTGTCGGCGGCAATCCCGGGACCCTGGTCGATAACGCGGATTACCAGGGCCTCGCGGCTGTCGGTCAACTCGATACGCGCCGTGCCGGCATAGCGCAGGGCGTTGTCGATCAGGTTGTTCAGGCACGACCGCAGCGCCATGGGCTGCACTTGCAGTGGGGCGCAAGTGCCGGCGAATTGCACGTCCGAGCCTTGGTCCTGCGCGTTTTCGCTCATGGACTCCACCAGCGCCTGCACGTCCAGCCACTGCAGGGTTTCGCTGGTGCGTTGTTCGTGCAGGTAGCTCAGGGTGGCGTCGAGCATGTCGATCATGTCATCCAGGTCCTGGCGCATCTGGCCCTGCAATCGCGGGTCTTCGATCTGTTCCAGGCGCAGCTTGAGGCGTGACAGCGGGGTACGCAGGTCGTGTGAGACGGCACCGAGCATGCGCGCGCGCTGGCTGACTTGTTCACGTATCCGGCGTTGCATCAGGTTGAAGGTCGATGCGGCCTGGCGCGCCTCTCGGGGTCCTGACTCGTCAAGGGGCGGGCTGTCGAGGTCCAGGCTCAGGCGCTCGGCGGCTTCACTCAGGCGCTGTATCGGCCGGCTGAGCAACTTGGCACCGTACCAGGCGGCGATGATCAGCGAAATGAACTGGAACGTCAGCGGTACCACCGGCCCGCCAAACCAGGGACGGCGATGCTCCTTGTGCTGCGCCACCCACGTGCCGTCCGCCTGCTCCACAAAAGTCTCCTGCGGTGGCGGCGGTGGGGGCCCGTAATGGTGAAACCAGAAGAACGCCAACACATGGGCCAGCACAATCGCCACCAGCAACACGCCGAACAACCGACCGAACAGTGTGTTGAAGGGAGCACGCATCAACCGATATCCCGTGCGTCGAACAAGTAGCCTTCGCCGCGCACGGTCTTGATCAACTGCGGTGCCTTGGGGTCATCCCCGAGTTTCTGGCGCAGGCGCGAGACGAGCAGGTCGATGCTGCGATCGAACGCTTCGATGGAACGCCCACGGGCCGCATCCAGCAATTGCTCGCGGCTCAGCACCCGGCGCGGACGTTCGATAAACACCCACAGCAGGCGGAACTCGGCGTTGGACAGCGGCACCACCAGGCCATTGTCGGCCACCAGCTGGCGCAGCACGCTGTTGAGGCGCCAATTATCGAAGCGGATGTTGGCGCGTTGCTCGGTGCGGTCATCGCGCACGCGGCGCAGGATCGTCTGGATACGCGCCACCAGCTCGCGCGGCTCGAACGGCTTGGACATGTAGTCATCGGCGCCCAGCTCCAGGCCGATGATGCGGTCGGTGGGCTCGCAGCGGGCGGTGAGCATCAGGATCGGAATATCCGACTCCGAGCGCAGCCAGCGGCACAGTGACAGCCCGTCCTCGCCCGGCAGCATCAGGTCGAGCACCACCACATCAAAGGCTTCGGCGTGCATGGCCAGGCGCATCGCCGCGCCGTCGGTAACGCCGATGGCAAGGATATTGAAGCGGGCCAGGTAGTCGATAAGTAGTTCGCGGATCGGCACGTCGTCATCGACGATCAGCGCGCGAGTGTTCCAGCGCTTGTCATCGGTGATCACCGCGCCTTTTTGTGCGTCGTTCACTGGGGCCAAAGGGGTATGCATAGTGCGATCATCTGCCTGGTCGTTGCGGTCAGCATAGGCGCCCAGCCCCATGGCTGGAAGTGCTGGTCGGTGGGTCGTGCGAGCGAGGCTAGCGGCGGGGCATGTTGGGGGCATGTCGTGAATGTATCGGCTTTGACATAATTTCAAAAAATACCCGCCTGACAGCGGTTGGTCAGTATTTACCGATCATCGGATCCCGCAACGGCACCGCTTGCGCTACAATCCGCGCCGATTTCGACTTGCCTGAGAGCCCATGCCAATGACCGTCTGCCAGACGCCTATCATCGTCGCCCTGGATTACCCCACCCGTGACGCCGCACTGAAGCTGGCTGACCAGTTGGACCCCGCGCTGTGCCGGGTCAAGGTCGGCAAGGAACTGTTCACCAGTTGCGCTGCGGAAATCGTCGGCACCTTGCGTGACAAGGGCTTCGAGGTGTTCCTCGACCTCAAGTTCCACGATATCCCCAACACCACGGCCATGGCGGTCAAGGCTGCCGCTGAAATGGGCGTGTGGATGGTCAATGTGCACTGCTCCGGCGGCCTGCGCATGATGAGCGCGTGCCGTGAAGTGCTGGAACAGCGCAGTGGCCCTAAACCTTTGTTGATCGGTGTGACCGTGCTGACCAGCATGGAGCGCGAAGACCTGGCCGCTATCGGCCTGGACATCGAGCCCCAGGAGCAGGTCTTGCGCCTGGCCGCCCTGGCACAGAAAGCCGGCCTCGATGGCCTGGTGTGCTCGGCCCTGGAAGCCCAGGCGCTGAAGACCGCTCACCCGTCGCTGCAATTGGTCACTCCGGGGATCCGCCCGGCGGGCAGCGCCCAGGATGACCAGCGCCGCATCCTGACCCCGCGCCAAGCACTGGACGCGGGTTCCGACTACCTGGTGATCGGCCGTCCGATCAGCCAGGCGGCCGATCCGGCCAAGGCGTTGGCGGCGGTAGTGGCCGAGATCGCCTGACCTTGACGCATACGCGGTAAAAAAACAGGGGAGCGAGCCAAGTCCGCTCCCCTATTGAGGGGTTCCAGGGTGGTTCAGTTGACCTTGAGCACCAACTTGCCGAAGTTTTCGCCGTTGAACAGCTTCATCAGCGTTTCCGGGAAGGTCTCCAGCCCCGCTACGATATCTTCCTTGCTCTTGAGCTTGCCCTGCGCCATCCAGCCGGCCATTTCCTGTCCGGCGGCGGCAAAGTTGGCCGCATGATCCATCACCACAAAGCCTTCCATCCGCGCGCGATTGACCAGCAGTGACAAGTAGTTGGACGGGCCTTTCACCGCTTCTTTGTTGTTGTATTGGCTGATGGCGCCGCAAATCACCACCCGTGCCCTCAACGCCAGGCGGCTGAGTACGGCGTCGAGGATGTCGCCACCAACGTTGTCGAAATACACATCCACGCCCTTGGGGCATTCGCGCTTGAGCGCGGCGGGTACGTCTTCGTTTTTGTAGTCGATGGCGGCGTCGAAGCCCAGTTCATCGACCAGGAACTTGCATTTGTCGGCACCGCCGGCAATGCCAATCACACGGCAGCCCTTGAGCTTGGCGATCTGCCCGGCAATGCTGCCCACGGCCCCGGCCGCGCCGGAGATCACCACGGTCTCACCGGGCTTGGGCGCGCCGGTATCCAGCAGGGCGAAGTAGGCGGTCATGCCGGTCATGCCCAATGCGGAGAGGTAGCGGGGCAGCGGTGCCAGTTTTGGATCAACCTTGTAGAACCCGCGCGGCTCGCCGACGAAGTAGTCCTGCACGCCCAGCGCACCGTTTATGTAGTCCCCGACGGCGAAGTTCGGATGGTTCGAAGCAATCACTTTTCCCACGCCCAACGCGCGCATCACTTCGCCGATACCGACGGGAGGTATGTAGGACTTACCTTCATTCATCCAGCCGCGCATGGCCGGGTCGAGCGACAGGTATTCATTGTGCACCAGCACTTGCCCGTCCTGCGGCGTGCCCACCGGCACTTCCTGGTACGTGAAGGTGTCCCGCGTGGCCGCGCCGACCGGGCGTTTGGCGAGCAGGAATTGACGATTGGTCTGGGCAGTCATGGCAGAGACTCTTTGGAAATGAACCTTGAGTGATAGACCTTTGAGGGCTTGGGAGCAAGGCCAGTGCAGGGGGCGAATGCCCATCGATAGGCGCCATTGATACAGCGCCGTGGGGTGTTATCACTACGGCTCATGCAGCGCTAACCGTGGTTCTGATAGTGCTGACGCGCAATTCCCGGCGTTGGCTAGACTCGGCCAACGGCTATTTCCCCTATAGGATACCCCTCCATGAGCATGACGTTTTCCGGCCAGGTCGCCCTGGTGACCGGCGCCGCCGCCGGTATTGGCCGCGCCACCGCGCTGGCGTTCGCCGCTGAAGGTTTGAAAGTAGTGGTCGCCGACCTGGATGTGGCCGGCGGGGAGGGCACCGTTGGGTTGATCCGGCAAGCGGGCGGCGAAGCGCTGTTCGTGCGCTGTGATGTCACCCGGGAGGCGCAGGTGCAGCAATTGATGGCACAGACCATTGCCGCCTATGGGCGCCTGGATTACGCGTTCAATAACGCCGGTATCGAGATCGAGAAAGGCAAGTTGGCGGACGGTAGCCTGGATGAGTTCGACGCGATCATGGGGGTCAACGTCAAGGGCGTGTGGCTGTGCATGAAGTACCAGTTGCCGCTGCTGTTGGCCCAGGGCGGCGGCGCCATCGTCAACACCGCCTCGGTGGCCGGCTTGGGCGCCGCGCCGAAGATGAGTATTTACGCGGCCTCCAAGCATGCCGTGATCGGCCTGACCAAGTCGGCGGCTATCGAATATGCGAAAAAGAAAATACGTGTCAACGCCGTCTGCCCGGCAGTGATCGATACGGACATGTTCCGCCGTGCCTATGAAGCCGATCCACGCAAGGCCGACTTCGCTGCCGTCATGCACCCGGTGGGGCGTATTGGCACCGTCGAGGAAATCGCCAGTGCGGTGCTGTACCTGTGCAGCGACGGAGCCGCGTTCACCACTGGCCACGCCTTGGCGGTGGACGGCGGCGCGACGGCTATCTAGGACCTTGCCCCGTCGCGTATTCGAAAACATAAGGGGGGCGTGTGGGGCTTTTCCAGAGCTGGCAAAACGCCGTGATCGAATTGTATCAGTAGGTAAATAATTCAATTAAATCAACGATTTAATGGATTTTTGCGACCGGTTGTGGCGCGCTTCTGTGCTTAACTCTTCGGGTTGAAATCAGACAGTGAGTGGCTCATGGATTTAGGGATCGATCGACAAGCCCTTGTACCGGTGGTGCAGCAAATCGTCAGTGCCGTGGCGCAGTGGATTCGCGAGAACGGGGTGAGTCCAGGCACACGCTTGCCGTCCATTCGCCAGTTGGCGCTGGATAACCTGCTCAGCCAGTCCAGCGTGATCGAAGCCTTCGAACGGATGGTTGCCCAAGGCCTGCTGGCGCCCAGGCAAGGCGCGGGTTTTGTCGTGGCCCATCCGCCTGCTGCCTATGAAGGTCACTGGTACGAAGGTGCGGAGCAGGTATGGGGGGCCTTTGTCGATAACCCTCTGGGTGAGCTGAAGCTGGGCTGTGGCTGGTTGCCGGATGCCTGGCGCGAAAGCGATGACCTCAGCTACGCGATTCGTGAGGTCTCCCGTACCGACACCGCCGGCCTGTTCAACTACAGCACCCCACTTGGGTTGCCGGCACTGCGCGAGCAATTGCTCAAGCGCTTGACCCGCAATCACATCGCCAGCAGCCTGGATCGGATCCTCACCACCGCTGGCGCCAGCCATGCCCAGGACCTGTTGATCCGTACGTTGCTTAAGCCTGGCGACAGCGTGGTAGTCGAGACTCCGGGGTACGGCAACCTCTATCGCCAATTGGCGTTCCAGGGGGTTCGTTTACTGGAGGTGCCGCGCACGCGCAGTGGCCCGGATATCTCGGCACTGGAAGCGCTGCTGCACACGCACCATCCCAAATGCCTGTTCACTCAAAGCCTGTATCACAACCCCACCGGCACCAGCCTGTGCCGAGCGGTGGCCGAGCGCTTGCTGGAGCTGGCGCACCGCGAGAACTTCCTGATCATCGAGGAAGATGTCTACGCCGATCTGCAACATGCCAGTTGCACGCGGCTGTCGGCGTTGCCTCATGCGGATCGGGTGATCTACGTCGCGAGTTTTTCCAAGACACTGAGCAGTGCGTTACGCGTGGGCTACCTTTGCGCAAGCACGGCGATCATCACCCAATTGGTCAGTCTCAAGACCTTGACCGGCTTCGGGACCTCGCGGTTTGCCGAAGCGGTGGTCGCCGTGTTGCTGGCCAACGGGACTTATCGCAAGTGGGTACAGCGCCTGCGCAAGCGCCTGAGCGCCGAAATGACCGCCACGCTGCAGGTACTGGAGGACGAAGAATGGGAGGTCTTCGCGGTCCCCGCCGGTGGGATGTTTGTGTGGGCACGGCCCGCGGCGGGACAGCAATCGCGCTTGCAGGCGTGTGCGCGGCGGTTGGGTGTATTGTTATCGCCTGGCGCGTTATTCAGCCCGACCGGCGAAACCAGTGAGTGGCTGCGCATCAATGTGGCCTATGCTGGTGATCAACGGGCCTTGGCGTTGTTCCGGGCCATGGGGCCCGCCAGATCGACCTCGACCTTTCTGAAAACGACGAGCGTGTAGCTTTTTGCCATTATTGTGGCGCCAATGGCTTGTGCTCATGGCCTGGTCGTTGCGAATCTCTCTGCTTGTCTATCGGGCTTGATGGCATCCGCCATTGCAAGAGGATCAAGTGCAATGATTTCGGGCGTGCAACGACGTTTCGCCAACCTGGGTATGGCGATAAAACTGGGCTTGGGCTTTGCCTTGGTGCTGCTGCTGACCGCGCTGGTAGCGGCCATTGGCGTGTGGTCCCTGCAAACCGTTGGTCAGCGCTTCGAAGGCCTCAAGGCCATGTCGTCGCTCAACAGTGGCCTGCTCAAGGTGCGACTGATCGAGCAGGACTACGCATTGCACGCCGACCCCAAGGCCGTCGACGCGCTGCATGAAAGCGTTGCTGCCCTGGCGGCCCTGGCGGCGAGCCTCAAGGCGCAGTCCGCCGCCAACGTGCCGGTCATGACGGATGTCGAGTCGGCCCTGACCGCCTACCGCAAGGCGTTCGATGAGTTTGTCGAGCTGACTCAGACCAAGGACCTGGCGCTGGAAATGGCCAGTTGGTCAGTGTCCAGTGTGGCCAATAACCTCGATGTGTTGCAGGCCGGCCTGTCGGACGACGGTACTTATGGCCTCAAGGAAAGCCAGGGCAAGGAGGGCGCCGAGTTTATCGAACAGTCCGGGCAGATCAGCCAAGTGTCGCGCTTGATGCTGCAAGCCATGAACGAAGCGCATGTACGCCTGGACCAGAGTCGCAAGGTCGATGCGGACGACGCCGAGCAAGGCAAGATCGAACAGGCCGACCAGGCCCTGGCTCAGGTCGAGCAACTGAAAATCGCGGTCAAGGATCCTGGCTACCAGACGGTGCTCAACGAAGTCTCAGGGCACATCGCCGCCTTCACCGAGAAGCTCGGTGAGTACACTGGCCTGCTGGCACAGGAGAAGGTGGTCTACAAACAATTGCATGACCGTGCGGCCGAGGTGGTCAGCCGGGTCAACCAGGCATATGACGCAGAAGACCAGTCGATGCAGGCGCAATTGAAGAAAAGCACGTTGTTGATCATCGGCTCGTCAGCGCTGGCATTGTTGGTGGGGTTGATTGCGGCCTGGGTGATCACGCGCTTGATCGTCGCCCCGTTGCGCCGCGTGATCGCGGTAGCGCAACAGATTGCCGCCGGCGACTTGACCGGCAGGATGGAGGTCAGCCGCCGTGATGAAATCGGCCAGTTGATGCAGGCGATGCAACAGATGGGCAACGGTTTGAGCCAGATGGTCAGCGGGTTGCAGGCGGGGATCGAGCAATTGGCCAGTTCGGCGCATTCGCTGTCCAGTGTCACCGAGCAAACCAACGTCGAGGTCAGCAGCCAGAAGGAAGAGACCGAGCAGGTGGCCACGGCAATGAATCAGATGACGGCCACTGTGCACGATGTCGCGCGCAACGCCGAAGAGGCCGCGCAAGCCGCGCAGACCGCCGATGACAAGGTTGAGAGCGGCCAGCAAGTGGTGCGCCAGAGCTTGCAGCGCATCGAGTTGTTAGCCACGTCCAGTGCCAGTGCCAGCACGAGTATCGACAGCCTGAGTGCGGAGATCCAGAACATTGGCGCGGTATTGGGCGTCATCAAAAGTGTGGCGGAGCAGACCAACTTGCTGGCGTTGAACGCCGCGATCGAAGCGGCCCGTGCGGGCGAGCAGGGGCGTGGCTTTGCCGTGGTGGCCGATGAGGTGCGCGCACTGGCCAAGCGCACCCAGCAATCGACCGAAGAAATCGAGCGACTGGTCAGCACTTTGCGCAGCGCCGCGCAGTCGTCGGTGCAGCAAATTCAACAGAGCGGCGAACTGGTGAAGCTGGCGGTCAGTGATGCCCTGGAAACCGAAAGCGCCTTGGGCAGCATCGCGGCGGCCGTCTCGTTGATCCAGCAGATGAACCAGCAGATCGCCGCCGCCGCCGAGGAGCAAAGCTCGGTGGCCGAGGAAATCAACCGCAGCGTCACCAGCATCCGCGCCAGTGCCGATCAATCGGCGTTGAGCATGCAAGGCAATGCCGCGTCGAGCATCGAGTTGGCGCAGTTGGGGGCCGAGCTCAAGGGCATGGTGGGGCACTTCCGCCTTTAATCGCCGCTTGAGTGCGGCGATCAACGGGGAGGGGGCTCAGGTGTTGGTGTTGTTGGCGAGGAAGGTCAGCAATGCTTCGTTGACGAAGTCCGGGTTTTCCCGAGCGCAAATGTGCCCGGCCTCGGGGATCAGAATCAACTCGCAACCGATCAGCTCGGCCATTTCCCGGGACTCCTCAGGCGGCCGGGGTTTGTCCTGCTCGCCGCACATGACTTGCGTGGTGTCCGCATCCAGGCGCGACAGCTGCGCCAATATGTCCTCGCGGCTGAAGATCAACCGGCCCAACGGCACGATGCTGTCCAACAGACGTTCGCGGGGAAATGCCTGCAGCGCCTGACGAAAATCCTGATACAACGCCGATTCGCGGTCGATACCTGGGCGAAAGAAGATCGGGGCGATCACATCCAGCAATGGCGTGGGGATGGCGCCGGCGTCTTCAATCATGTTGAACAGCGAGAAGTAGTACTGGCGCGTGGCCTCGGGCTCGGCACCCAGGTAGGTGTCCATGAGCACCAGGCTGTTGACCCGCTCAGGCGCCAGCAGCGCCAGGCGTGCGCCCCACATGCCGCCGACCGAAAGGCCTACCAGGTTGATATGTTCGATATCCAGGTGGTCCAGCAGGGCCAGGGTCTGGCGCGCCAGGTCGTCGAGGGAACGGGTCGATACAGGCAGTGGGCCTGATTCACCATGGCCCCACAACTCGGGCACGATGACGCGATATTTTTGCGACAACGCGCTGATCTGCGGCGCCCACATGTCGCGATCCCACAGGTAGCTTGAGCCAAGCAGGACGACAGGGCCGGTGCCCTGGTCGGTGTAGTGCAACGGTTGTTCATCAATCACGGCGACAGGCATAGCAGGCCTCTAACTTCACGGAGTGAGGGGCACTTTTTTACGCGAGTCGGGGGCGAGGGGATAGGGGCAAAGTAATGGCATCTTGTCTGGGGTGCGCGGGTCCGCTCACCCCAGACAGGCCACGGATGACATGATCAGTCGTAGATGGCTTTCTTTTTCCATTCGGCGTCGGCGTCGACTTCCTTCATGCCCTCGGTCAGTTCGCTGGCCTCGTCTATCGTCTGTTTGCTGTTGACCAGTACCGTGGCGTTGGCGCGGGCCAGTTGGCCTTCCAACTGCTGCAGTTGGGCGCTGTAGAGCACCGGCTCCGGCTGTTTGCGCAGGTATTGCGCGCCACGCTCGAAGGCCAGGCGCGCTTGCCCCGGCTGACCTTGCTGCAAGGCATGTTGGCCGAGGTTGTTGAAGAACTCGATGTGCAGCAGCACCAGGATATGGCGTATTTCCTTGATCCAGTGCTTGGCTTCGTTGGTCGGCAGGAAACCGTCCTGGGCGGCGCGAGTGACCTGGCCATGCAGGGCCTCGAGCAGGAAGCGTACATCCTTGGCCTTGGCTTCGGTCTGGATCGGCGCGGGTGGGTTGTTCACCGGGATGGATTCGCCCTGGGCCACCAGCGCGCTCAACTCGGTGATGCGCGCTTTGTATGTAGCATTGGTCTTGTTCAGGTTCGACAGCCGCTGGTTGACGTTGAGCTCCAGGCGGGTCAACAACAGCTTGAGCGTCGGGGTCATGAACTGGCCGGGGAAAGTCTCGGTGATTTCACCGCAGCGACGCAGGCGATCGTTAAGTTCGATTTCGGTGCGCTGCTTTTCCAGCTTGTTGTTTTCCACCACGTGGTTCATATAGCCAATGGCGATCAGTATTGCGATCCCGGCTATTACCAGCAGGGTGATCATGAGTGGTGTCACCGGTGTGACCTCTTTATAGGGTTTACAGTGGAGTGTAGTGACTGCGCTGGCTATCGGATAGGATTGATCGACCAATTGCCAGGTAGTTTCTTCTATCTATAGTAGCCTCCCTGCATGGATGCACATTGCCATCATTTGCTTGGGTGAACTATAGCGTCTTGTCGGGTGCCAGAATATAGGCGCCAGGGTCCGGACAGGCAGAATGCCCTCATGGACCGGTAAACGGGGGCGAAGTCATTGATTTAAATAAATTTATCCTTGGGGGTTGACGACCTTTCAATCCATCCATAGAATGCGCGCCACTTACAGCGTAAAGCACACAGCGAAACGCGGTAGGGAGTGAATGTTGTACGTGTGTCCCCTTCGTCTAGTGGCCTAGGACACCGCCCTTTCACGGCGGTAACAGGGGTTCGAGTCCCCTAGGGGACGCCATATGCGGGAATAGCTCAGTTGGTAGAGCACGACCTTGCCAAGGTCGGGGTCGCGAGTTCGAGTCTCGTTTCCCGCTCCAATTTACAAGCAGTGTGGCTTTCGGGCGGCGCTGAGTGAAACCAGGACCCGGTCTTCGGACCAGGCCTCTGGGCACTGAAGTACACACCATGTATTTCAGTAGCGTGTCCCCTTCGTCTAGTGGCCTAGGACACCGCCCTTTCACGGCGGTAACAGGGGTTCGAGTCCCCTAGGGGACGCCATTTGCGGGAATAGCTCAGTTGGTAGAGCACGACCTTGCCAAGGTCGGGGTCGCGAGTTCGAGTCTCGTTTCCCGCTCCATATTTAACGAAAACGCCGATCAGAGATGATCGGCGTTTTTGTGTGTGCGCGTTACCAATATTTGCCCCTGCCAGTGCGGGGCATGCTTCGCGTAACCCCGAAAAACAGCGCCTCGGCCAGCCGCGACCCGATCACGCTGCGATGCACCTGCAACAGATTCTGCGCCGGTTGCCCTTCGGTTGAGACAAAGCCCACATAACGTTGGTCGGTTCGTTTCAGGTGCCCGGCGGTGAATTCCGCGAGGGGCGCCTGTTTCGTGCGGTAGTGAAAGTGCGCGTAGGCCAGCGGTGTGCGGTCGTTGTCGCGGATCAGGTATTCCTGCAGGTAGTCGCCATCGCGGCGCAGTTTGACCCGGCCTTCGATCTTTACGATTTCGATTTCGCCTTGCTCCTTGAGGTACTGAATTCGCGAAGCTTGCGGCGGGTTTCGCTTGATGATTTCAATGCGCAGAAGGCGGCCTTCTTTCGTCAAGGCGGTTGCCGTGGTTTCCAGGTCATTGAGCTGGCTCGCTTCCCGGGCGCTGGCGGGTTTTGCGCGTTGAACAATGGCTTGGCGCAGCTTGCCGGCCTTCTCGCGTGCGTTTGCGGCAATCCGGGTCAATTCTTCTTCGACCGTAATGGGCGAATTGGAGGTCTGGGCTATCCTGTGGGCCTCGATGATTGCGTGCTCAGCGCGTTCCAGCAGGATGTCGGCATCGTCCATCAGGCTTTTTACACTGCGCGCAGGTGGATGGGGACGGGGCGCTTGCGCGCGAATTTCTTCCCATACTCCGGCCTCTTCGCTGGCTTTGAAGGTTCCCAGGCGCTGATGGTCAATGGGCTCTTCGACGTCGACGATGTCTGCGTCCTGCTCCGGTGTGCGCTCGCGTACCTGTCCCCTGAACACGTGTTTGTTACGGGTCACGATCAAGCGCTGCCGCGAGCCTGAAGGGCGCCGGGTGGGCGCCTTGGCAACGGGTTCCCGGGCTTGCTCTTTGAGCAGTTGTGCCTGTGCCTGTTCGGCTTCCTCGCGCACATCGGTGATCAAACGCTCCAACTGCTCGAAAACGTTGAGGTCGAACAGGTCGGAGGACGGCGCGCCGACAAAGTCGAGACGGTCCTGGATGGCGGTGTATTGATTGATCACTTCCCCCAGCAGTTCGATACGCTCGTCGCGTGGCAGCTCGTCGGCCGCCGACAGATTGTCGTGCGTCACGACTTCGCGGATCAACAAGTCCAGCGTCTTTGAGAGAGGGCCGTAGTTTTCGTACTCGGCGCCGATCGGAGGCCGCTTGAGCATCAGGATCTGATAGTTTTCGATCAGCTTGATGCGCCAATTCATCGGCGTTCCGATGACTTTTGCCATTTCATCCGGCAGATGGGCGGCGGGGTCGTAGCTGGGAACCGACGACAACTCATGCAGGCGCGCCTGTTCCTTGAGGCTCAGTTCAAGCAGTTGCCGGTTGAACCGGGCTGCGGTGTTCGTCTGCTCGAAGATGGCCTGGTGAGCCTGCAGGGCGACGGCATCGTCAGTGGACTCCAGACTGCTTACCCAGCCTTCGAACACCTCCTTGGGGGCCCTGGCGGCATTGCGCGCGATGACTTGCAGGGCGATTTGCTGGCGCAGGTTACTCACCATGTCATCCAGTTGTTTGATCAGTTCGGTGTTGAATTGGTGGATCGGCTGGTTTTCATGTT
This sequence comes from Pseudomonas sp. FP597, assembly GCF_030687435.1. Taxonomy (NCBI): domain Bacteria; kingdom Pseudomonadati; phylum Pseudomonadota; class Gammaproteobacteria; order Pseudomonadales; family Pseudomonadaceae; genus Pseudomonas; species Pseudomonas sp. FP597. The sequence continues at coordinate 2,052,980 of NZ_CP117432.1, forward strand.
TACGCTTGAGCGCCTCCAATAACTTGACCTGGCAGCGCTCCTGCTCCTGCTGTGTCTGTTTGTAACGTTCGAAACTGTAGTCGAAGCGTGGATGCTCGGGGTTATCGCGGATCGCGCTGTAAACCTTGAAAGCGGTCTCCAGGCTTAGTTCAGCGCTGACCAGTTCGGTGCGGGCATGTTTGTAGTCTTCTTCCAGCATCTGATTGCGGCGCCGAATTTCGTCGAGACGGGGCAACTGCCTGCTTCGAGGCATGCCACCGATCAGGCGCAGCCGCAAATCAAATGACCAGACCCCATTGCCATCGCTTTTGACCCAGGGTCCCAGGCGCGTGTGTTGATGAATATCGATGACGCGAAAGCCACCCTCCACCGCCGTGACCGGGTACAACTCCCCATTGATATACGCATGCAGGTAGTACCGCTGCTCGCGGGTAAACACCCGGTATAAACCTTTGGTCGGGCCTTTGGTTTCGATATAACTGGGGTGCACCGGGTTGCGTTGAAACGGCATCGCGTTTTCCGGACGCCAGCGAAAGGTTGCCAGGTTTTCGCGCTGGGACTTCGATAAGGTGGTCGTGGCACTGGACCAGGAGGGCGTGTACATAGGGCTGATTTCCTTAGGCGGCACCGAGCGCATCAGCGTGCTGCCCTCCAGCTGAATCGTCCTGAGCGCCGGTACCGCCCCGGCCTCTGCCGACAGACTGTGCGGCTTGGTCTGCGCAATGCCCAGGCGTTCGTTCAAGGTGGCGACGTGGTGCAGCAACAGGCCGGCCAGTGACGAAATAAACTCCGCGCTGGCGGCGGCCGCATCCTGTGATTGGCCCGACACCTGCGCCTGGGTGCTGCGCATCAGTTGGACCAGCCACCCGGTGGTCGCCAGTGGCCCTCGCAGCAGCGGCAGCACGGCATTGAACACCGTCCAGAGGTCGTTGCGAAACGCGGCCCAGCGTTGCGCCTGGGTGGCAATTGCTTGTTGCCTGGCCGTGGCCACCAGTGCCTTGGCATTTTCCGTGAACACGTGCTGCAGAAAGTCCCCGGCGACCTGTTCGTCACTGAGTAGCGCCGGTGATGAAGTGGTGCGCGGGCTGTATTCATCGCCCGGCAGTTGCCGCTGGGTATGGGGGCTGAGAAAACCGCCGTTGCCAAACAGGGCGCGTGACGCTTCATCGAGGCTGTCCAGTACGGCGGTGTTCAACGGCGCGCCGGTTTGCGCGATGGCGTCCAGCACGCCTTGTCTGGAGGCGAACGCTTGAAGGATCTGCGGCCCGCCGGGACGATAGAGCAGGTGGGGAGAGTTGGCCGCATTGGCCGAACCGATCAGGAACATATTGGCGGCTACGTGCGCGCGGGCACCGGCGTGCAACAGAAAGGCCAGTGGCCGGGCGACGATGGGGAGGCGTTCGCTGGCCAGTTCCTTGGCCATCTCCGGGTACAGCAGCGCACGCAGGGTTTTGAATCCCTCCCAGGTGAATCCGGCACGCCCGCGCAGCAGGTGTTCCAAGGCCAGCAATGGCAGTTGCGCACGGGCATGGTCATGGAACAGCCGTTGCCGGCGGCGCACGTCAGCGCTGTCACCGGTAAGGGTTTGCTCAAGAAAAACCGGGTAGTGTCGGCCGATATCGACCTGTTCGATCAAGGTCTTGAGGTAATCCGTGGTAAGCCACCAATCCGGAATATAGCCGGGTTCCTTGAGGTTCTTGATCTCGGCGCGGGCGTACGACGACGTAAACGGATTGTCCAGCGCCCACTCCGTCAGGCTGCGTTCGCTCGTTTGCGTCCAGCCGACGGTTCCGCCCTGGGTGCGGGTGATTGCAACCGCGTAATCGTCCGGATTGATTGCCACTTCCTGGGGGTAATCCAGCGCCATCTGTTTTTGCAGGGCCTTGCGGGTATAGACGTTGATCGTGTCCACACCTTCGAGGTAATCGGCGCCCGCTGAGGCGCGCTCCACCTCGGCCAATTTATCCAGCCACTGGCTGTAGAGCCGGCGTAATTGTGGCCTGGCGCCCTGCAACCAGGCCGGCAAGCGGGACTCGTCAAGCTCGGCATGGGGCGAGTCAGGCGGTGAAAACCAGGCATCGGGCGCGGTCAGGGTATTGAACAGTTGTTTGTAATAGTCCACCGAAGGGAAGGTCGACCAACTGATTTGCGCCAAGTCGTGCAATTGCTTTTCCAGCAACGTTTGGGCCAGTCGGTCGAACACATCGCCGTCCGGCTCCAACAGCGCCCAGCGTATGGCCTCGCCGGAGCGGTGATCGCTCATATAGCGCGGCAGCAACGGGGCCACGTTGTTCAGCGAATCGAGGCTGAGCAAACTCCCGCCCGGGCTATAGAGGTAGCAGGCATCGCGGCCCTGCCAGCGGCGTTTGAGCAGTAACAGGGTCAGCCATTCTCCCGGTCCCGGACCGCTGACGGCGTGTACCAGGAACACGGGGTACTGGTCGCGTCCGGCAGCGGTGTCACGTTCTTCCCGCGTGGGATACAGGTCGCCGAGCACACGCCGCGAGTGTTCGACGCTGAGGGGCGGCACTTGTGGCGCTTTTTTCAGGCACAGGTTCAGGTGCTTGGACACGATGCGCCAGCGACTGCTCAAGGGGTCGACCAATGTGGCCGGTTCACTCCAATAATCGGCCAGGCGCTGTTGAAAATGCGCGACCAACAATGGGCCGCTCTGGTTGATCAATTGCGCCAGGTCATTGATCGTCATCGCGCTGCTCAGCGCCTTGGGAATTGTGCCGCTGACATTGAGGACAACGTGACGGTCGGGCGCGTAGTGGAGCGCTTCGCTCCGCATGACGCGTTCAATCAGCGCATTCGCCGCCGAGCGGATCTGTGTATAGCCGCCGCTGCTGTCTTTGATGGGTTGCCCAATGGCCAGGTTGGCGGCGCGCAACGCCTGGGGGGCGAAGCGTTCGTTCAAGCCCTGCTGAAGCAGGGCATTGGCGACATCTTCCAGGCGGGGTCTGTCAGCGAATACTGTTTGCAGATAAGCCTGCGACAGGACGCGTTGATCGGCGGGCGCGGGTTGGGCGTTCATGGTGGGTCTTCTCGGGCAAAGACCGCAACCTAGAGCAACGAACGCCCGTCCCGGCGGTAAACAATAACCTCCACTAATCAGAGCTTCGGCAACTGTCCGATACGGCCCATCATCTCGGTGACGATCTGCAGGTCCAACAGGAACTGGTCGACGGTCTTGAATTCGTTGTCGGTGTGCCCGGTGTACTTCACTTCCGGACGCGCCAGGCCGAATTGCACGCCGTTGGGCAATTCGTGCACCGACGTTGCGCCGGCCGAGGTGCCGAACTTATGTTCCATGCCCAGGTTCTCCGTGGCCACCGCCAGCAGCGCCTTCACCCACTCGCCTTCCGGGTTGCGGTACATCGGTTCGGCGATGGAGTAGGTAAAGTTCACGTCGACCCGAGTCTGCTTGTCCCAGGCGCTGAGTTTGTCGGCGATCTGGGCCTTGAGGGTTTCCGGCGACTTGCCCTTGGGCACACGCAGGTTTACCGCCAGCTTGAAGGCCTTGTCATCCTGGCCGACAAAGGTCAACGAAGTGGTCAGCGGGCCCATAAAGTCGTCGGCGAAGCCCACGCCCAATTTGCCGCCCAGGTAGTCCAGGCCCCAGTTGTCGGCGGCGTAACGCGCGGCGTCAGTGATGTGGTTGTGCTTGAGGGCGATCTTGCCGTCGACGCTGTGAATCAGCTCCAGCATGCGCGCCACCGGGTTGATGCCCGACTCCGGTTCGGAGGAGTGCGCCGACACGCCGGTGACGGTCAGTTTGACGTCCTTGTCGTCGACCTTTGCCACGACGGTGAAGTCACCGCCGTTGCGCTTGGCGTATTCGTCGCCGGCCTTTTGCAGGCTGGCCGCCAGTTCGGCCGGTTTATCGCTGACGAAAGTGGCCACCGACGCCGATGGAATCTGGTTGGTGGCCATGCCGCCGGTCATCGCGACGATTTCCGCGCCTTTGCCTTCACCCTTGCGGCGCGGGAAAGTGGCCATCACCGTACCGTAGCCTTTCTCGGCAATCACCACCGGGTAGCCGCCGTCCAGCGCCAGGTTGTACTGCGGCGTCGGGTTGCGTTCGAAGTAATAGGGGATCGCGTCGCCGGAGGTTTCCTCGGTGGTGTCGATCAGCAACTTGAAGTTACGCGCCAGCGGCAGTTTTTCGTCCTTGATCACCTTCATCGCGTACATCGCCACCACGATGCCGTTTTTGTCATCCTCGGTGCCGCGACCGTACATGCGGTCACCGATCAGCGTGACCTTGAACGGGTCGAGTTTGGTGCCGTCCTTCAATACCCAATTTTCCGGCGTCACCGGCACCACGTCGGCGTGGGCATGAATGCCGACCACCTCGTCGCCGCGGCCTGGCAGGGAGATTTCGTAGACGCGGTTGTCGATATTGCGAAAGTTCAGGTCGAAGGCCTTCGCCAGCACCTCGATCTTGCCGGCGATCTTGATGAATTCAGGGTTTTTATACTGCGGCACACCGTCCACGTTGAAGGTCGGGATTTCCACCAGCTCGCGCAAAGTCTCGAGGGCGGCTTTGCCGTATTTCACCCGCGTATAAATGCCCAGCAGGCGGTGGATTTCGTTCTGCTGTTCGGCGTCCAGGGTTTTGTTGTCGAGAAAGGCGTTGATCGCCGGGACTGCGCCAGTGGTTTTGCCCAGCTCGCCTTTCGCCAACGTGCCGAGGAAACCGCGGAAATCTGTGACGGATGTTTCATTGAACTGCTTGAGAATCGCCGTACTTTGCTCTGGAGTGATGTTGGCGAACGCGGGCGTTGTCATGATCGAGAGGCTGGCCGCGAACAGGGTGGCCGCCGCCAATTGCTTGAGTGGAAAGTGCATCGCTGGAGGCATTCCTTTGCAAGATGAAGTGGGAGATTTCTGATCGATATGTCAGAAATATTTCCACACATTACCATTACTCAGGTGGCCATGGTCAAGGCTGGCCAGGGTGTGGCACTGCGTACTCATCGGTCAGGTTAAGGGCTTTGGCGTAGGGTCCGTCCCATAACTGTTCATGCAACTCTCCTACACGCTTGGCCATCGCTTCACTGCGCATCACCACCTCCAGGTTGCGCGAATTATCCAGGTAGCCACCCAGCCAATTGCTGGTGCCTACCCACGCCACTTGCCCATCGACTTCCATCGTCTTGCTGTGGATCACCCGTGCATACGGGATAAAACCTTGCCTGGCCTGGGGCAGGGTGACGATTTTGATCTGCACGTTGGGCAACACTGCCAGGCTTTTCAGGTAGGGCAGTTCAAGCGCGTCGGTGTTCCAGTTGGACACCATCAACTTGATTGACACACCACGCGCCGCAGCGGCGCGCACCGCGTTGTCGATCACCGCGTAATAGGGCCGGGTGTTGTCCGGTCCATAGGACAGCGGTGCGTAGTCGAGCAGTTGCACGCGGACTTCGTGTTTGGCGTCGTTGAGCAGGCGCGGCAATTCCTGCTGTGAATCACCGACACCCGGCGGGTTGTAACGTTGCGGGCTGGCGACCAGGTAGTTGCCGGTGCGTGCGGGGGCCTGGCCTTTGGCGGGCAGGGGCACGGGTTTGTTGGCGCCAAGCGCCGCCTGGGCTTGCCAGTCCTGATTGAAGATCGCCTGCACCTGGCTCACCACCGTTGGGTCGCTGATGCGCAAGCCGGTCTCGTGGATGTGTTCGAGGGAACGCCAGTCGAAATTCTGGCTGCCGATAAACGCCTGCTTGCCATCCACCACCATGTATTTGGCATGGATAATCCCGCCGCTTACGCGCGCATAGGGCAGTACGCGAAAGGTCAGGTTGGGAATCGCGCGCAAGCGCTCAAGTGTGGCCGGCTCCGACAGTTTCAGGCCTTTTTCTTCGAGCAGAAAACGAATCTTCACACCGCGTTTACCCGCCGCCGCAAGGTGCTCGAGGACAGCGTCCATGCGCGATCCCGGATGGTCGACCGCATAGAACTGGCCGATATCGATCGTGCTTTCGGCCGCATCGAACAACTCGATCCATACCGGACCCGGCTGGCGCAAATCGTCGGTGCCCAGCGCGCTATCCACCGGTACGGTATGCACCAGTTCAAACCCCGGGATTGAAAAATCCGCCTGGACCAGCGGACTCATGAGCAAGCCTGCCAGGCCTGCGATGCACACTTTCAACGAGACGGACATAGCTTCCCTTCATTGCAGAAGTGGCGGGCGCCCTGTGCGCCCGCCAAACGGTCACGCGGTGCGGGTGTGCAACGGCGTCGGCACCCGTTGCGGTACTTCGCTTTGCTCACGGGCACCGCTGGCGGCGCGAATCAGCAGGATCTTCAACTGGTCGTTGATACGCTCCAGGCTGTCCTGGAAGAAGTTATGGAACACTACGCAAAAGAGCGCAATAGGCCAGGCCCTCGGCGTCCTGGCTCGTGCTAAAGGTTTAACTGAACTGGCCAACGAAACAGGCATTTTCCGACGGCCACTGCTTATATCGATGTGAATGGTTATAAGAAGCGGGAAGAACAGATAGCAAACTGCCTTGTACGAAAAGTGTCATAAATAAAATGCTTTGTGTTTAATAAGGAAATCCAACAGGTTGTTGGATTTAAAAGCCAATGATTGAAAGCATGAAATTTTATTCATGTTGGTGGCTGTGAATAGCTGAGTTGCGATGCTTGATGTTGTCGCGATCAATCGAGTACATTTACTTGATTTTTCAGCATCAATGCTGCCAGCAGGAGACACTCTATGCTCATTGTTAAGGCTGAAGCGTTATTGATAGAAGTTCCATGTAAAAATTTTTATCAAACCACAGGCAATATAACCACCCAAGGCGCGCGTGTAGTCTTTAAATCGAGGACAGATACAGTTAAAGGTGGGTCCCAACTGTGCCTATGATATTTCAATCGCTATTCAGTTTATGCAACGTATATGAGTGGTTGACAGGCGTTGGTCTGGTTGTGCTCGGAATAATTACGGGGTTCATCGGGACCAACACCGGTGGGAGTGTGTTTTTAACCGTTCCGGTGATGATCTGGTTGGGAATTCCGCCTCAGTCGTCGATCGCCACAGCGCGCTTGGCATCGGTAGGCACTATGGTCGCCGGACTGCGACATTTCCATAATCAGGGAAAGGTCGATTATATGCTGGCCTTTCCAGCTGCGGCACTGGGGTTGGTTGGGGCTTTGGGAGGAGCGAGCCTTCTTCTTCAAATAGATCCTGCTCTGCTGCACAAAATAATTGGCGGACTGACATTGCTGCTCGTCGCACTGTCCCTCATAAAAAAACCTCGTAGCGACGAAGCACCTCCGTCGGGGATCAGGCGTTTGTTTGGCTATATGCTCTTTATTCCAGTAGGAATGATCGGTGGGTTATTGGGTGGGCAAGCCAAACTGTCGACGTATTTATTCATTATTTTTTTCAGGAAAACCATCAGCGAGTCAGTGGGTACCCGTAAAGTCGGCGGACTGGTGCTCTCCGTGGGCTCATTAATAGTATTCGGCGTCAGCGGGATCATTAACTGGCAGTATGGATGTTGCCTGATTATTGGCACGCTAATAGGCGCAAACGCCGGCGCGAAGTTTGCGTTAAAGAAAGGCGACCAGTGGGTGGAGTCAGCTTTCAATATCGTTGTGGTCATGCTGGCATTGAGGATGCTCTTTTGGTGAGCAGAAAACACTCATCTTATACAGACAACTTACCAGTCGTTTTTTCAGGTGTCACAGAACTGCAACTCGGAGGGGGCATTCTCGAAAACTTTACATCGAGGGCCCCCGGGAATGAGTAGCGAATTGCCATGTTTGTCCACCCTGCCAAAGAACTGGGCGTTGCGCTCATGAGCGGCGGCATCGACCACAGCCGTCGACGCGTACTCGCCGGGCTGGCCGTTGCCACCACCTTTTCGCTGCTCAGTCCCTTCGCCCGCAGCGCCGGGGTGGATTATCCGTTTACCCTTGGTGTGGCCTCGGGCGATCCGTTGCCGGATGGCTTTGTGATCTGGACGCGCCTGGCGCCGTTGTTCAATGCCGCTGACGGTCGCGGCGGCTTGCGTCGCGCGGTGCCGGTGCGTTGGCGGGTGGCCACTGATGCGGCGATGACGCGGGTGGTACGCCACGGCGAGGTCACGGCCAGCGAGCGGTTTGCGCATTCGGTGCATGTGGAGGTCGCCGGGTTGGAGGCGGGCCGGCCGTACTGGTATCAGTTCGAGGGGCTTGGCGCCCAGAGCCCGGTGGGGCAGTCACGCACGGCACCCGCCGCGCACGCCATGGCATCCGCGCGCCTGGGTTTTGTTTCCTGTTCCCACTGGGAGCGCGGTTATTTCAGCGCCTATCGTCATCTCGCCGCTGAACGACCCGACCTGGTGTTTTTCCTGGGCGACTATATCTACGACAACTCTTTTGCCGCCGACTCCGGGAAGGTCGTGCGTGCCCACGGCGCCGGCAATGCGGTGAGCCTGAGTGATTACCGCAACCGCTACGCGCTGTACAAGACCGATCCCGACTTGCAAGCCTTGCACGCCGCCGCGCCTTGCGTCGCAACCTGGGACGATCACGAGGTACAGAACGACTATGCCAACCGCTGGTCCCAGGACCCGAAGATCGCGGTGGCGCAATTTCTTCAGCAACGCACAGCGGCCTACCAAGCCTATTACGAGCATATGCCACTGCGTGCCAGCAGCTTGCCGAGAGGCCCGGATATGCGCATCTACCGGCGTCTGGACTACGGCCGGCTTGCACGATTGCATGTGCTCGACGGTCGCCAATACCGTTCCGAGCAACCCTGCGTCCTGCCCAATGGCAGCCATCAAGGACATATCGCCACCAATCCGTGCAGCGACTTGCGCGACCCCGCTCGCACCATGCTCGGTTGGCAGCAGGAGGCCTGGCTGGACCAGGGTTTTGCCCAGTCGAAGGCGCAGTGGAACCTGATCGCCCAGGACCTGCTGGTCGCCCCGCTGGCGCAGCGTGACCTGACCAACCACAAACCGGGACGCTGGACCGATGGCTGGGATGGCTACATGGCCAACCGCACGCGCATGCTCGCGTCGATCGAGCGCAATCGCGTGAAGAACCCGGTGTTCTGGGCGGGCGATATCCATTCGTTCTGGGTGACGGACCTGCACGCCGAGGCTGACAAACCGGACTCGCCGGTGGTCGCCACCGAGTTCGTCGGCAGCTCGGTGACGTCCGACGGGCCGTCCTATGAGGCGTTCAACAAGATCCTGCCGCTCAACCCGCATGTGAAGTTTTTTGACAGCCGCCAGCGCGGATATATGTCGGTGGAGTTGAAAGAGCAGCAGATGCTCACGCACTTTCGGGTGATCAGCGACCCGCGTGATCCGGCGGCCGGGGTGTCGACGTTGAAGTCGTTTGTGGTGGAGTCGGGGCGGGCGGGGGCGGTTGCGGTTTGATACCTGTGGGTGAGCAAGCGGTGATTCAGTCGAGACTGTAACGCACCGACAGCGCGCCCTTTTTCTCCGACAGGGCCAGGATGGTCACCCGGCCCAACTCGCCCAGCGTCTGCACATGGGTGCCGCCGCAGGCATACGCGGGCAAGTCACCGAAGCCCACTTCGCGGCTGCCGTCTTCCAGGGTCATGTGGCGTGGGCAGTCAGCGGCGATCCACTGGTTGATCTGCTGCTGAATCGCCTCGGCGTCCATCGCTTGAGCGGTTTCGCCGCGGATAAAGGTGATCTTGCCTTCGCCCGGCCAGTGGTGCGCCTTGATCGGCATCCAGCCCAGGATTTCGCCGACATTGCCGATCAGGTGCCCGGCCGAATGCAGGCGAGTGTGCAGGGCGCGGCGCTGGGCATCGACCCGTGCGCTGATCGGTCCCGGTTGCACGGGCCTGTCGAGGTAATGCACCACGCGATCAGCCTCCTGGATGACGCGCAGCACGTTGCTATCGCCGAGTGTGCCGGTGTCGAACGGCTGGCCGCCGCCCTGGGGGTGAAAAATCGTCGATTGCAGGACCACTGCAAACTGGCCCTCGTGAGGCGTGCAGCTGAGCACTTCAAGTTCGGCGGTCAGGTGGTCGTGGGTGAAAAACAGGCGCTCGGTCATTCTTTACCTCCGCATCAGGGTTTTGCGGGCAGTATAAATAGTGCTTGGATGGGTGATAATCCGCTCAATTATCAATGGACCTGTGCATCATGAGCATCAATCTTCCCTTGCCGCTGCTGGGTGAAATGGCGATTTTCGTCAAGGTGGTGGAAGCCGGCAGCTTCTCCGAAGCGGCACGGCAACTGAGCGTTTCGCCGTCGGCGGTGAGCCGCAGTATTTCGCGCTTGGAAAAGGCCCTGGCCACCCGCTTGCTGCAGCGCACCACGCGCAAATTGCGCCTGAGTGAGGGCGGTGAAGAGGTGTTCAAGCGCTGTCAGGAGATGGTCAACGCAGCACGTTCGGTGATGGAGGTCGGCGGCCAGTTCACCCACGAAGCCGAGGGCCTGGTGCGGGTCAGCGTGCCCAAGGCGGTCGGGCGGTTTGTGGTGCATCCGCATATGCCGGAATTTCTGCGGCGTTACCCCAAGGTGGACGTGCAACTGATCCTTGAGGACCGGCAGGTAGACCTGATCGATGACAACGTCGACCTGAGCATCCGCATCACCGACAGCCCGCCGCCTGGGCTGGTGGGTCGTCAGTTACTGCCGATCGAACATTTGCTGTGTGCGACGCCGCAATACCTGGCCGAACACGGCACGCCCGCGCACCCCCACGATTTGCTGGAGCACAGCTGCATCTACCTCGGCGAAACCCCGGGAGACTCACGCTGGAAATTTCGTCAGGCCGGCAAAACGGTGACGGTCGGCGTGCGCGGGCGTTATGCGGCGAATCACACCGGTGTGCGGCTGGACGCAGTGTTGCAGCACGTGGGAATTGCCAGCTTGCCGTACTTTACCGCGCGCCATGCCCTGGAGGAGGGGCGGTTGGTGCAGGTGTTGCCGCAATGGGATTTTATTGCGTCGTACCATGGTGAGGCGTGGTTGTTGCATTCGCCCACACGCTACCTGCCGCCGAAGTTGCGGGTGTTTATTGATTATCTGGTGGCGTGCATGGCGAAGGAGCCGACATTGCGTGTGGTGAGCGGGCTTGTCGAATCGTCGCACCGCCCGCGCTGGGCTGCGAAGCGGTCCTAAAACAAGTTACCGAGACCTGATTGGAGGAACAAGGTTTTTGCAATGGGCTGCTACGCAGCCCAGCGCGGGCATAGGTATCTACACGACTGCCTGATCTTGCGCTGTTGCTGTTGCTCTGGCTTTTGATCTTGATCTCAGGCGCCCCGTCAAACACGCTGGCCGAACGCAGGCTTGAATCCGTGGGTAACCCGGCAGGACGCCGGGTTAGCCGCCCTGCGCCATGGATGGCGCATGGCGGCGGCCCACGGATTCAAGCCTGTGTTCGGGCACACCGAGCCTAGGCGAGGTGCCGAGTGTTGGGGCAAGAGCCCTTTTGGTTACTTTTGGCTGGGCCGGCATTCCGGGCTCTTTTCCAAATCGGCATAGGAGGCGGCCATCTGGCCGCGCCCCTGCCACACCACCCGGCATGCGGGTCCGCACCGGGCGGTTCGAGAAGTTGAGGTCAGCAGAGTCGAGGTAGACCCAACCGGTCGAACCACGCCACCGTCAGCACTCCATGGATCAGACCGACACTGTTGTGCCAGAACCTGTGGCTGTTGCTGGCTATTGCCGCGGCCACGTCAGGGTTCGCTCCAAGTTTGCGCAGTTCACGGTACGTCCTCCTTCCGGTTTTCCATTGCTTGAGCTGAAGGGCCCTGAGTCGTCGGCGTATCCATTCATCGAACCGGTGCCACAGGCGCGGGGTTTGCGATAGACCGAAGTACGCTTTCCAACCCAGTAGGTACAGTCTCAGACCTTCCACCACTTGCGACAGGCTTCGGCCTCCATTACGAGACGTCAGCTGTCGGATGCGGCCTTTGAACGTCTGTAGCGCTTTGCTTGCCACCCAACGTTTGACTTCGCCTTGAGCTGACAGCCAAAAGCCGTAACCCAGAAACTTGCGGCCAAACGCACTGGCAATCGCGCTCTTGCTCTCGTTCACTTGCAGCCTAAGTCGATCATAAAGGCGACGGAGCACTGCCATCACCCGCTGACCCGCCTTGAGGCTGCGCACGTAAACGTTCGCATCGTCCGCGTACCTGACGAAGCAATGGCCTCGTCGCTCCAGCTCTTTGTCCACCTCATCCAGCAACACATTGGCCAGCAAGGGTGAAAGTGGGCCGCCTTGCGGCGTCCCTCGTTCACTGGCGACCACTACGCCGTCGATCAACGTCCCGCTGTTCAGATAGGCCCGGACCAGACGCAGAACGCCTCGGTCGGTTACCTGCCTGCTCAGTCGAGCGATCAACAGGTCATGATCAACGCGATCGAAGAACTGTTCCAGATCGACGTCCACCACAATGTCCCGCCCCGAGTGAATGTATTGCTGCGCCGCCAGTACCGCTTGGTGAGCGCTGCGACCGGGACGAAAACCATAGCTATGATCACTGAATCCCGGGTCCAACAGAGGCTGTAAAACCTGCAACAGCGCCTGTTGGATCAGTCTGTCCGTCACCGTGGGAATGCCCAGCTTGCGCTCGCCACCTTCCGGTTTGGGGATCAGAACTCTACGCACCGGGCTTGGCCGGTACGTCCCCGCCAGCAACTGCGTCCGTATCACGGACCAGGCCGTTTTCAGATGCTCGACCGTCTCATCGATCCCAAGACCGTCAACGCCCGCAGCACCTTTATTGGACCGGACTCGCTTGAGCGCCAGTTGCAGGTTTTCTCTGGTCAGGGCTTCTTGCAGAAGCCCTGACCCCGTGCCGTTCAGGTCATGGCGCGGACAACCCGCTTCATCGCTGGACGCTTCGCGTCGGGTTTCACCCGGCGCAGCTGCGTCCCGCCCCGGTTTCCCGGGCATCTGATGCAAGGCCTGTTGTATCGCCATGGTGAACCTCACTTCTTCTCGTTCGGCCCTTCGCCGCAACGCAGCTACTACGGCCTCTGCTGACTTCTCGCTCCGCCTTTCGTCGTCGCCCTTTCAGGCATGAGGCGAGATCTCCCCAGGTAAGAACGCCATCCTTCACCGCACAACCGCTGCATTTACGTCGCCGGCACTTTGGCCACAAGAGCTTCGCAGTCACTTGGCTGCTCGCCCTGACCGGTGACGCCTCAGATGCAGTTTGTGTACCTCGGCTCGCGGTTTATGCTCCACGCTTCCTTCCCACACTCGGTCGCCCTCATGCAGTTGCGCTTCGCTTCATTCGCTGTGGCCAGCTCAAGAGAGGACTTTCACCTCTAGGATGGCGCCCATGCTGGGCGCACAAGTGACACGCCGTAAGGGCGTAACCCTAAGTGGCCGTTACCGCAGGAATGGATATGTACTCGGTCAGATCCAACATCCTGGTCGGCTGTCAGGCCGCCATCGGGAGCAAGCCCCCACATTTGGGATCGAGGGCATCAGTTAGAGACTCGTCGGCTATCAGGCCGTCACGGGAGCAAGCTCCCTCGCCACAGGTTCATACCTATGCAGCGCGGGGCAAGCCCGCTCACCTCAAGACGGGTGAGTCAGTGCTTGCTCTGATCCTGAGGCATGGCCAGCAGCTGCTTTTCCTGGTTCCAGTCGAACGGTTCGTCGTTCAATTCGGCTTCATGGCGACGCTCTTCCAGGGCCTGGTACAGGTCCAGTTCTTCGTCGGGCATGAAGTGCAGGCAATCGCCGCCAAAGAACCACAGCAGGTCGCGCGGCACCAGGTGGGCAATTTGCGGGTAGCGCAGGATGACCTGGCTCATCAGGTCCTGGCCCAGGTACTGGCTCTCGATCGGGTCGATCGGCAGCAGGGCGCGCAATTCGTCAAAGCGCTCCAGGAACAGGGTGTGGCTCTCCTCGGGTACCTGTTCGGCTTCGCCGACGGCAACCAGGATGCTGCGCAGGTGGTCGAGCAAGACGAGATGATCGGCAACGACGTTGGACACGAGATAAGTCCTCTAAAGCAAAAACGGGCGCGAGAGTATATGCCCCTCGCGCCCGTTTTTATATGACCGCTCGACTCAGCGGACTTTGCCCTGTGCCTGGGTCAGTTCTTCCTTGTTGAAATCATCCACGTCGATCACCTTGCGCCGCGCCGCTTCGGCGTTACGCAGGGTCTGCGCTTCGGCCGGTTGCAGCACGCCAGCGTTCAGGGCGGCGTCGATGGCATGTTCGCCGGCACCTGGTTTGATCTGGCCGCTTTTAAGTGCGGTGTGGAGCTTTTTCTGCAACCCATGGCTGGCGCCGAGCAGGTCGTAGGCGTGTTGCAGGGCGCCGACCGGATCCTCTGCCGATTGCGGGCGGTAGCAGCCGGCGAGCAGTTCTTCCAGGGTCGGATCGCCCTTGGCGCGGCCGATCACGGCGGCTACTTCGGCGTCCAATGCGTCGGACGGCCCGGTATGACGGCGGCCGAACGGGAACACGATCACCCGCAGCAGGCAGCCGAGCACCTTGTTCGGGAAGTTGCTCAGCAATTCATCCAGGGCACGCTCCGATTCGCCGAGGCTTTCTTCCATGGCCCAGGTGAACAGCGGTTCCAGGTGGTCCGGCGAATCCAGGTCGTGGTAACGCTTGAGTGCCGCCGAGGCCAGGTACATATGGCTCAGCACATCGCCCAGGCGTGCCGACAGGCGTTCGCGGCGTTTCAGCTCGCCGCCCAGCAGCATCATGCTCAAGTCGGCGAGCAGGGCGAACGCGGCGGCCTGGCGATTGAGCGCGCGGAAGTAGCCCTGACTCAAGCGGTTGCCCGGCGCTTTCTCGAAGTGCCCGATACCGAGGTTCAGCACGAGGGTGCTGGCGGCGTTGCTCACGGCAAAGCCGATATGTTGCATCAGCAGGCCATCGAACTCCTTCAGGGCCTGGTCGCGGTCTTCACGACCGGCCAGTGCCATTTCCTTGAGTACGAACGGATGGCAGCGGATGGCGCCCTGGCCGAAGATCATCAGGTTGCGCGAGAGGATATTCGCGCCCTCCACGGTGATGAAGATCGGTGCGCCTTGCCAGCTGCGGCCCAAGTAGTTGTTCGGGCCCATGATGATGCCCTTGCCGCCGTGTACGTCCATGGCGTGGCTGATGCACTCGCGGCCACGCTCGGTGAGGTGGTACTTGAGGATGGCCGACAGCACCGAGGGTTTTTCGCCCAGGTCGACGGCATTGGCGGTGAGCATGCGCGCGCTGTCCATCAGCCAGGCGTTGCCGCCGATACGCGCCAGGGCTTCCTGGATACCTTCGAACGCCGACAGCGGCACGTTGAATTGTTCGCGGACCTGGGCATATTGGCCGGTCACCAGGCTGGTGAACTTGGCCGCGCCGGTACCGACCGCCGGCAGGGAAATCGAACGGCCCACCGACAGGCAGTTCATCAGCATCATCCAGCCCTTGCCGAGCATGTCCTGGCCGCCGATGAGGTAGTCCAGGGGGATGAAGACGTCCTTGCCGGAATTGGGGCCGTTCATGAATGCGGCGCCCAGTGGCAGGTGGCGGCGGCCGATTTCCACACCGGGGGTATCGGTGGGAATCAATGCCAGGCTGATGCCCAGGTCTGCCTCGTCACCCAGCAGGTGGTCGGGGTCATACGCTTTGAACGCCAACCCGAGCAAGGTCGCGACCGGGCCGAGGGTAATGTAGCGTTTTTCCCAGTTCAGGCGCAGGCCGAGGGTTTCCTGGCCTTCCCATTCGCCTTTGCAGATCACGCCGGTGTCGGGCATGGCGCCGGCGTCGGAGCCGGCCAGCGGGCCGGTGAGGGCGAAGCAGGGAATATCATCGCCACGCGCCAGGCGCGGCAAGTAGTGGTTGCGTTGTTCTTCGGTGCCGTAGTGCAGCAGCAGTTCGGCCGGCCCCAGTGAGTTGGGCACCATCACGGTGGACGCCAGGTCGCCGCTGCGGGTGGCCAGCTTCATCGCGACCTGGGAGTGGGCGTAGGCAGAGAAGCCCTTGCCGCCGTATTCCTTGGGAATGATCAGGGCGAAGAAACCGTGGGTCTTGATGTGCTCCCAGGCGGCGGGCGGCAGGTCCATGGCCTGGCCGATTTCCCAGTCGCTGACCATGGCACAGAGTTCTTCGGTGGGGCCGTCAATGAAGGCCTGTTCTTCTTCGGTCAGTTGCGCCTTGGGGTAGGCCAGCAATTTGTCCCAGTCGGGGCGACCGCTGAACAGCTCGCCGTCCCACCATACGGTGCCGGCGTCAATGGCGTCGCGCTCGGTTTCGGACATTGGCGGCAGGACTTTCTGAAACCAGCTGAACAGCGGTTTGGTGAAGTATTGGCGACGCAGGTCGGGCAGCAACAGGGGCACCGCGATCACGGCGATCAACACCCAGAAGATCAGCAGCAGCCAACCCGGGGCATGGCTCCAGGCGCCCATCGCCAACAGGTAGACGGCGACCACGCCCAAGGCGGGCAGGGGCGCGGTGCGGCGGTGTGCCAGGTAAGCAACGCCGACCACCAGAACCAGTATCCACAACAACAGCATATTCAATCCTCCGTGAACCAGGGCGAAACCACCAAGGAGCTTAGTCGGCATCCGAGAAAGCGCGGTGATCAGGGTGTAACGAGTTGTACGAGAGGCAACGATCGGCAGGCGCCGACATTTGGCCGAATCGTCGTTATCTCCGGGGCAGGCCGGTCGTTAAACTCCAGGCTTGCTTTGGAGATAAAGCTCATGGAAAGGTATCTGAGTCCCAGCCGCTTCATCGATAGTGACCACCCTGCGGTGGTGGAGTTCGCCGAAAAACATCGCGGAACCAGCGCGTATTTGCGTGACCAGGCAGTCAGTCTCTATGTCGCCGTCCGCGAGGCCGTGCGTTATAACCCCTACACCTTCAGCCGCGATCCAGACACGTTGAACGCCAGCTTCGCCCTGGCCACCGGCGAAAGCTACTGCGTGCCCAAGGCCACCTTGCTCGCTGCCTGCGCCCGCCACTGCGGTATTCCCGCGCGCATCGGGTTGGCGGATGTGCGCAATCATCTGTCGACCCCGCGCCTGCTCGCGCTGCTCAAGAGTGATGTGTTTGCCATGCACGGCTACACCGAGCTGTACCTGAACGGTCGCTGGGTCAAGGCCACGCCTGCGTTCAACAGCCAATTGTGCGAGGTGTTCGACGTGCCGCCGCTGGAGTTCGATGGGGTCAATGACAGCGTATTCCATGCGTTCAACCGCCAGGGCCGGCGTTCGATGGAGTACGTGGTGGACCATGGGCAATTTGCCGACGTGCCAGAGGAATTCTTCTTCGCGCACCTTCAGAAATGTTACCCACACCTGTTTGCCGAAACGATGCCGACCGTGCTGGGAGATCTACAGAGCGATTCAAGCGGCGTGTGAACCGGCGTATGCTGCTGCGTTCATCAAGCCATGTTCATCCACAATAAGGCGCGGTCATGCTGAAGATCTGGGGTCGTAAAAATTCGTCAAACGTCAGGAAAGCACTGTGGTGCGCCGAGGAACTCGGCCTGGACTATGAAGCAATTGATGCGGGCGGAGCTTTCGGTGTGGTCGATACGCCGCAATATCTCGCGATGAACCCCAATGGCCGGGTGCCGGTGATCGAAGACGGTGACTTCGTGTTGTGGGAATCCAACACCATCGTGCGTTACCTGTGCGCCAAGCACGCGTCGGCGTTTTACCCGAGCGACGTGCAAGCCCGGGCCAGCGCCGAAAAGTGGATGGACTGGACCACTTCGACCCTGGCCGAGCCGTTCAAAGCCGTGTTCTGGGGTGTGGTGCGTACCCCGGCCGAACAACAGAACTGGGACAGCATCAATGCCGGGCGCCAGGCCTGTATCGATGCGCTGGCGACCGTGGAGCAGGCCCTGGCCGAGCAGCCTTACCTGTCCGGCAGCGTGTTTGGCATGGGCGATATTCCTTTGGGCTGTTTCATCTATGCCTGGTTTGAAATGCCCATCGAGCGCCCTGCAATGCCCCATCTGGAAGCCTGGTACCAGCGCCTGCAACAACGCCCGGCCTACCGCAAAACGGTGATGACTGCGTTGACTTAATACCTACTATTAATACGGGTGACTGTACTTGTGTGATGCGGGCACGCACCATGCCCGCCATGCATCGCCGGTTGAACTACCTGTGCTGCGCCCTCATCTATCCTTTCTATTCCCTTCTTTGGTGCGTAATCCGATATGAGTTCCGCTCTGTCCATCCGGCAGCTAACCAAAACCTACGGCAACGGTTTCCAGGCCCTGAGTGGTATCGATCTGGACGTTGCCGAAGGTGACTTCTTCGCCTTGCTCGGCCCCAACGGCGCCGGCAAATCCACCACCATCGGTATTCTCTCCACCCTGGTCAACAAGACCAGCGGCACGGTGAATATCTTCGGTCATGACCTGGATAAATCCCCCGCGGCGCTCAAGCGTTCCATCGGCGTGGTGCCCCAGGAGTTCAACTTCAACCAATTCGAAAAGACCTTCGACATCGTCGTGACCCAGGCCGGTTATTACGGCATCCCGGCGAAAATCGCCAAGGAGCGCGCCGAGCAATACCTGACCCAACTGGGCCTTTGGGACAAGCGCGACGTGCCTTCGCGTTCGCTGTCCGGCGGCATGAAGCGTCGCCTGATGATCGCGCGCGCGCTGGTACATGAACCACGCCTGCTGATCCTCGACGAACCCACCGCCGGCGTGGACATCGAGCTTCGTCGCTCGATGTGGACCTTCCTCACCGAACTCAATGAAAAGGGCATCACCATCATCCTCACCACCCATTACCTGGAAGAGGCTGAGCAGCTGTGCCGCAACATCGGCATCATCGACCACGGCACCATCGTCGAGAACACCAGCATGCGTAATCTGCTGGGCCAGTTGCATGTGGAAACCTTCCTGCTCGACCTGAAGAACGATCTGTCGGCGGCGCCGCAACTGCTCGGTTACCCGAGTCGCCTGGTGGACGGCCATACCCTGGAAGTCCAGGTGGACAAGGCCATGGGCATCACCGCGCTGTTCACGCAGTTAGCTACCCAGAACATCGAGGTGCTGAGCCTGCGTAACAAAACCAATCGCCTTGAGGAGTTGTTCGTGTCCCTGGTGGAGAAAAATCTGACGAAGGTGGCGGTATGAGTTCCGAACTGCAGCCCAACCTCGTCGCCCTGCAAACCATCGTCTACCGTGAAGTGAAGCGCTTTACCCGGATCTGGCCACAGACCCTGCTGCCGCCGGCGATCACCATGGTCCTGTACTTCGTGATCTTCGGTAATCTGATCGGCCGGCAGATCGGCGACATGGGTGGTTTCACCTACATGGAGTACATCGTGCCGGGCCTGATCATGATGTCGGTGATCACCAACTCCTACGGCAACGTGGTCTCCAGCTTCTTTGGCAGCAAGTTCCAGCGTTCCATCGAGGAACTGATGGTGTCGCCCGTGTCGCCGCATACCATCCTGATCGGCTACACCCTGGGCGGCGTGTTGCGCGGCTTGATGGTCGGTGTGATCGTGACCTTGCTGTCGCTGTTCTTCACTCACCTGCAGGTGCATCACCTGGGGTTGACCATTCTGGTAGTGGTGCTGACGGCGACAATCTTCTCGCTGCTGGGGTTCATCAACGCCGTGTTCGCACGCAACTTCGATGATATTTCGATCATCCCGACGTTCGTGCTGACGCCGCTGACCTACCTGGGTGGGGTGTTCTATTCCATCACCCTGCTGCCGCCGTTCTGGCAGACCGTATCGCTGGCCAACCCGGTGCTGCATATGGTCAACGCCTTCCGCTACGGCATCCTGGGCGTGTCGGATATCAAGATCAGCGTGGCGATCACCTTCATGATCGTGGCCACGGTGGTGCTGTATATCGGTTGCGCGCGGTTATTGGTGAGTGGGCGCGGGATGCGTACGTAAGTACTGATCTAAATGCGGTAAAAAAATGTGAGAGGGGCAAGCCCCTCCCACATTTGGTTTTGTATAAGGCCTTATGACTTCAGCGCCAGCTCGATCAGCTTGTGCAGTTCTTCTACTTCCAGCGGCGCGCTGGAGAACAGAATCCGAAACACCGTCGGCGCCGCCAGCAGGTTGATCAAGCGGTCCACGCTTGGCGCCGCCTCGGCGGGATAGCGATCGACAATCGCCTGCAACTGCCCACTCAAGATGCTCACGCAAAACCCCGGGGTCACGCTGCATTGCACGTCTCGCATCATGTTGCGCCCCGGCTCCGAACTCATTTCATCCAGGTATTGCTCGGCCCAGGCCTGCAGGTCGCCGCGCAGGCTGCCGGTGTTGGCCGGTTCGCTGTCGGGGCGCATGCGCGCCAGGGCCACGTCGGCGAGCAACACCGACAGGTCGCCCCAACGCCGGTAGATGGTTGACGGCGTGACGCCCGCACGTGCGGCAATCATCGGCACGGTCACGCTGGAACGGTCATGGGCTTGCAGCAGCTCACGCACGGCCGAATGAACGGATTCTTGTACCCGGGCACTACGGCCCCCCGGGCGGAGGCCTTCTTTAATCGCCATGTTATGACCTTAACACAAAGAATTTGCTTTAAGCCTTCGCCAGTAGCACACTCTACAAAAGCAAAATATTAGCTTTAGCGGAGTGTGCCTATGCCCAATCTTCCTTCTCAGCGTTCCAGCCTGGTGTTCCTGGCGATCACCTTGCTGACGTTCCTGGCCGCGTCCAGCGCGCCGACGCCGTTGTACCACGTGTATCAGGAGGGCCTGCATTTTTCGGCGGGCATGCTCACGCTGATCTTTGGTGTGTACGCGTTGAGCCTGTTGGCGGCCTTGTTGACCGTGGGTTCGTTGTCGGATCACCTGGGGCGCAAACCGGTGATGTTTGCCGCGCTGGTCCTGAATATGCTGGCGATGTTGCTGTTTATCAATGAGTCCAGTGTGGCCTGGTTGCTTGCCGCGCGTACGCTGCAGGGCTTTGCCACCGGCATGGCCACGGCGGTGCTGGGGGCGGCGTTGCTCGATACCGATCGCCAGCAAGGGCCGCTGATCAACAGCGTGGCGCCGTTGTTGGGGATGGCCTGCGGAGCAATGGGATGCAGCCTGCTGGTGGAGTTTGCACCGTTCCCGACGACCTTGATTTACGCGGTGCTGTTCAGCTTGATGCTGTTGCAAGCCTTGTATGTGTGGCGCCTGCCGGAAACCGTCAGCCGCATGCCTGGGGCGTTGGCGTCACTGTGGCCCACCTTGCACGTGCCGGCCCAGGCCCGCCGCGCGTTGTGGATTGCATTGCCGGTGGACGTCGCGGTATGGGCCATGGGTGGTTTTTATCTGTCCCTCGCGCCGTCGCTGGTGCGGGCGGCGACCGGCTCCACGTCCAATCTGATCGGTGGCGGGTTGGTGGCCGTGCTGACATTGAGCGGTGCGCTGATGATCTACAGTCTGCGCAATCGCCCGGCCGACAAGGTCCTGCGCCTGGGAGCCGGGCTGCTTGCGATGGGCGTGGCGTTGATCCTCGGCGCTGTGCATGCCGGCAGCCTGCCGTTATTTTTCATCGCCACGCTGATCGCCGGCAGCGGCTTCGGGGCGGGGTTCCTGGGGGCGGTGCGCAGCGTCGTGCCGCTGGCCTTGCCCCACGAACGGGCGGGCTTGATGTCGGCGTTCTATGTGCTGAGTTACCTGGCGTTCTGCGTGCCGTCACTGTTGGCGGGCAATCTGATCCGCAGCCTGGGTTTGATTGCCACTACCGACGCGTATGGCGTATTGCTGATCGTGCTGGCACTCAGTGCCTTGGTCGCGCTGCTGGTGCAGGATTCTTCCAGGCGCAAGGCGACATCCAGCCATTGATCCGGTAATAATCGGCGACTTAAAAAGCCATGAGATTCAAGCATGAAGATCATCCGCAGCAAGGACTTCACCGGCAGCCGTGCCTGGGAGGCACTGGATGTCGCCAACATGAACGGCATCACCACCCGTTTGCATTGGACTGACCAGCCGTATCGCTGGCACATCAACGACGGAGAAGAAGTCTTCGTGGTGTTGGATGGACGGGTGAACATGCACTACCGCGACCAGGGGTTCGAGCAGGTGGCAGAGCTGGCGGTGGGGGATATTTTCTATGCCGGTATCGGTACCGAACATGTGGCGCATCCCCAAGGCCCGGCGAGGATTCTGGTGATTGAAAGCGAAGGCAGTGTCTAGCGCTTATTGGTAAAACAGATAACAGTTAGAGATATTACCCGTTATATAGATATTCGATCAGGTTCTACCATGGCCTCAACCTCATGCGAGGAAGAGGATTGCCATCATGACTTGCTCGAATACCATCAGCTACAAACCCTTCAGCCACCTGACCCGACCCCGGGAAGTGATTCGCCAGTTCACGCCCAACTGGTTCGCCGCGACCATGGGCACGGGCGTGCTGGCGCTGGCCCTGGCGCAATTGCCGCTCAATCTGCCAGGTCTGCACGCGATTGCCGAAACGTTGTGGCTGTTTACCACTGGCCTGTTCGCACTGTTCAGCGTCTTGTATGCCGCGCGTTGGGTGATGTTTTTTCACGAGGCACGCCGGATCTTCGGGCACTCCACGGTTTCGATGTTTTTCGGCACCATTCCCATGGGCCTGGCGACCATTCTCAATGGCTTGCTGCTGTTCGGCCTGCCGCGTTGGGGCGCTGATGTGATCCCGTTGGCCGAAGCCCTGTGGTGGCTGGACGTAGCCATGGCCGTGGCCTGCGGCGTGTTGATCCCGTTCATGATGTTCACCCGCCAGGAACACAGCATCGACCAGATGACCGCCGTATGGCTGTTGCCGGTGGTCGCCGCCGAAGTCGCCGCGGCCAGCGGTGGCTTGCTCGCGCCACACCTGGCAGACGCCCATGGGCAATTGGTGATGCTGGTGACCAGCTACGTGTTGTGGGCGTTTTCTCTGCCGGTGGCGTTCAGCATCCTGACCATCCTGATGCTGCGCATGGCCCTGCACAAACTGCCCCACGCCAATATGGCCGCGTCGAGCTGGCTGGCGCTCGGCCCCATCGGCACCGGAGCCCTTGGCATGTTGTTGCTGGGGGGCGATGCGCCCGCCATCTTCGCCGCCAATGGCATGCCCGGCATCGGTGAGATCGCCAATGGCCTGGGCCTGGTGGCGGGCATCACCCTGTGGGGCTTTGGCTTGTGGTGGATGCTGATCGCGGTGCTGATTACCCTGCGCTACCTGCGCGCCGGTATTCCGTTCAACCTCGGTTGGTGGGGCTTTACCTTCCCGTTGGGTGTCTATGCCCTGGCCACGCTGAAGCTGGCGAACGTGCTGCACCTGGGGTTCTTCAGTGTAACGGGCAGTGCGCTGGTGGTGGCGTTGGCATTGATGTGGCTGGTCGTGGCCAAGCGCACCGTGCAGGGCGCCTACAAAGGTGAGCTTTTTGTTTCTCCGTGCATTGCAGGATTAGGGAATAAGTAAGCGGGATTAGGTAAAGTCGTGGCCTGACAATCTATAAGCCTTCAGGCCACGCAGGAACACGGACGATGAGCCACCCCTCACAATTCACCTTGCTGCGCACGCGGCGCTTTTTGCCGTTTTTCGTCACTCAGTTGCTGGGTGCCTTCAACGACAACATCTTCAAGCAGTCGTTGATCCTGGCGATTCTCTACAAACTCACCATCGACGGTGACCGCTCCATCTGGGTCAACCTGTGCGCCTTGCTGTTTATCCTGCCGTTCTTCCTGTTCTCGGCGCTGGCCGGGCAGTTTGGCGAGAAATTCAACAAGGACGCGTTGATCCGTGCGATCAAGATCGGCGAGATCGTGATCATGGCCGTGGGCGCCACGGGCTTTCTCACCAATCACCTGGAATTGATGTTGCTGGCGCTGTTTGCCATGGGCACGCACTCGGCGCTGTTCGGCCCGGTGAAGTACTCGATCATGCCCCAGGCGCTACGTGACGATGAGTTGGTGGGCGGCAACGGCCTGGTGGAGATGGGCACGTTCCTGGCGATCCTGGCCGGCACTATTGGGGCTGGGGTCATGATGTCGTCCGCGCATTACGCGCCGGTGGTGTCGGTAGCGATTGTCGGCGTGGCCGTGCTGGGATACCTGGCCAGCCGCAGTATTCCGCGGGCGGCGGCGTCTACCCCAGGGTTGCGTCTGAACTGGAATATCTTCAGTCAATCCTGGGCCACCTTGCGCCTGGGCCTGGGGCAGACGCCGGCGGTGTCGCGCTCCATCGTCGGTAACTCGTGGTTCTGGTTTGTCGGGGCGATCTACCTGACGCAGATCCCGGCGTATGCCAAAGAGTGGCTGTACGGCGACGAGACCGTGGTGACGTTGATCCTGACGGTGTTTTCGGTGGGCATCGCATTGGGGTCGATGCTCTGCGAAAAACTCTCCGGGCGTAAGGTGGAAATCGGCCTGGTGCCGTTCGGTTCATTCGGCTTGACGGTGTTCGGCCTGCTGCTGTGGTGGCACTCCGGTGGTTTCCCGCAGAACGTGCAGGCCAATGACTGGCTGGCCGTGCTGAGTTATGGCCAGGCGTGGTGGGTGTTGCTCGATATCCTCGGCCTGGGTGTGTTCGGCGGCTTTTATATCGTGCCGCTGTACGCGCTGATCCAGTCGCGCACCGCCGAGCACGAGCGAGCCCGGGTGATCGCGGCCAACAACATCCTCAACGCGTTGTTCATGGTGGTGTCGGCGGTGGTGTCGATCCTGTTGCTGAGTGTGGCCAAGCTGTCGATCCCCGAGCTGTTCCTGGTGGTGTCGCTGCTCAACATCGCGGTCAACACTTACATCTTCAAGATCGTCCCCGAGTTCACCATGCGCTTCATGATCTGGCTGCTCAGCCATTCCATGTACCGCGTGGAGCATCGCAACCTGCAGGCCATTCCGGATGAAGGCGCGGCGTTGCTGGTGTGCAACCACGTGTCATTCGTCGATGCCTTGTTGATCGGCGGCGCGGTGCGTCGGCCGATTCGTTTTGTCATGTACTACAAAATCTATCGCTTGCCGGTGCTCAACTTTATCTTCCGCACGGCGGGAGCGATCCCGATTGCCGGGCGCCATGAAGATATCCAGATCTACGAAAAGGCCTTCATGCGGATTGCGCAGTATCTGAAGGAAGGTGAACTGGTGTGCATCTTCCCGGAAGGCAAATTGACGACCGATGGCGAGATGAACGAGTTTCGTGGCGGCGTGACGCGCATTCTGGAAGAAACCGCGGTGCCGGTGATTCCCATGGCGTTGCAGGGGTTGTGGGGGAGTTTCTTCAGTCGCGATCCGAACAAGGGGTTCTTGCGTAGGATCTGGTCGCGGGTGGTGTTGGTGGCGGGTGAGCCGCTTGCTGTGGAGGCTGCAACGCCTGCGCAGTTGCAGGCTGTGGTGGGTGGTTTGCGGGGGAGTGTCAGGTAGTTCTGTGTTGGAGGAGTGGCCTCATCGGGAGCAAGTCGAACCGTCGCACCGCCCCTCCCACATTTTGATTTGTGAATACATTCAGAATGTGGGAGGAGCTTGCTCCCGATGGCGGTAGTGGCTTAAGTGGAGATCTTGAGCCCAATCAACCCGCAAATAATCAACGCCACACTGGCCAGCCGAAACAGCGCCATGGATTCGCCAAACAGGATAATCCCGGCGATCACCGTGCCCACGGCGCCCACACCCGTCCACACGGCATAAGCGGTGCCCAGCGGTAACTCTTTGACCGCCAGCCCCAGCAGCCCGAGGCTGACAGCCATGGCGACAATCGTCAGGACGGTGGGCAGCGGCTTGCTGAAGCCGTCGGTGTACTTAAGGCCCACGGCCCAGCCGACTTCGAACAACCCGGCAAAAAACAGAATGATCCAGGACATGATGACCTCGCTTCTTCAGGCGGGGTCGTCCCCGGAGTCAACGCGCATTGGCGTCGCGAGGTCGTCCCCGCGAAGCGCGTAGAGTGCCGAAAACGGATCGGGCGATCAAGTTTGCGGGGTGTTCTCCAAAATGCGGCGGTCTTCCTTTTCGCTCATGCGCCGGAAGTAGGTCGACAGCAACGCCCCGGAAATATTGTGCCAGACGCTGAACAGCGCACTCGGCACCGCCGCCAGTGGCGAGAAGTGCGCGCTGGCCAATGCGGCGCCCAGCCCGGAGTTCTGCATGCCCACTTCCAGCGCCAGCGATTTGCGTTGCGCCAAAGGCAGCTTGAACACGCGGCCGGTGAAGTAACCCAGTAAAAAACCGAAGCTGTTGTGCAACATCACCACGGCCATGATCAGCAGGCCCGATTCGGCAATCTTCGCCTGGCTGGCGGCAACCACCGCCGCAACGATGATCACGATGCTGATCACCGACACCAGCGGCAACACCTCCACCGCATGGCGCACCCGCGTGCCGAGCAGGCGCTGCGCAACCACGCCGAGCACGATCGGCAGCAGTACCACTTGCAGGATCGACCAGAACAACTCCATGAACGACACCGGCAACCAGGCCGAGGCCAACAACCAGATCAGCGCCGGGGTGAGCAGCGGGGCGAGGAGGGTGGTGACGGCGGCGATGGCCACCGACAACGCCAGGTCGCCGCGCGCGAGCCAGGTCATCACATTGGACGAGGTACCGCTTGGGCAGCAACCGACCAGGATTACGCCGACGGCGATTTCCGGCGGCAGGTGGAACACCTGACACAACACCCAGGCCACGCCCGGCATGATCACGAAGTGCGCAACCACGCCCAACGCCACGCGCCAGGGGTGGCGGGCGACTTCGGCGAAATCGTCGAGTTTGAGGGTCAGCCCCATGCCGAACATCACCAGGCCCAGCAGCGGGACGATGGCGCTTTTCAGGCCGATGAACCAGCCGGGTTCGAGGAAGGCCACGACAGCGAAAATCAACACCCAGTAGGCGAAGGTATTGCCGACGAAGCGGCTCATGGCGGCGAGTGCGCGCATGGGGGTGTCCTTGTTGTTAGATTCTTGAAGTTGAAACACATATCAAATGTGGGAGGGGGCTTGCTCCCTCCCACATTTTGATCTTCACACGGCTTAGATACCCTGTGGCGTTTCTTCGCCGCCCAGTGCCTCAACCAACGCCGGCAGGAACTCGCCAAAGGTCAGCATCATCAGGGTAAAGCTGGCATCCAGTTGGCCCAGGGCTTCGTCGCCGCCGTCCTGTTCCGCCTGGTCTTGCAGCAGGTCTTCGAACTTCAGGCGCTTGACGGTCATCTTGTCATCGAGCATGAAGGACAGCTTGTCTTGCCAGGCCAGGGACAGTTGCGTCACGACCTTGCCGGTGGTCAGGTGCAGTTGTATCTCTTCGCCGGTCAGATCCTGGCGCTTGCAACGCACAATGCCGCCGTCTTCGTGGGTGTCGCGCAGTTCGCATTCGTCGAGCACGAAGAAATCATCCGCCGGTTTCTGGGTAGTGACCCAGTCGGTCATGATTGCGGTCGGTGCGGTTTTCACCGTGAGTGGGCGTACCGGCAGGGTGCCGATCACTTCACGCAGGGTCGACAGCAAGTCTTCGGCGCGTTTCGGGCTGGCCGAGTTCACCAGGATCAGGCCTTGTTTCGGCGCGATGGCGGCGAAGGTCGACGAGCGACGGATAAACGCGCGTGGCAGGAAGGCCTGGATGATTTCATCCTTGATCTGGTCGCGTTCCTTCTTGTAGACCTTGCGCATTTGCTCGGCCTCGATTTCTTCGACTTTCTCTTTGAGCGCGTCACGCACGACACTGCCCGGCAGGATGCGTTCTTCCTTGCGTGCGGCGATCAACAGGAAGTCGCCGCTGACGTGGACCAGGGGCGCGTCTTCGCCTTTACCGAACGGCGCGACGAAACCGTAAGTAGTCAACTCCTGGCTTGCACAAGGGCGCGCCAGCTTGGTGGCCATGGCCGCTTCCAACGCCTCGGCATCAACAGGCAGATCTTGGGTCAGGCGATAGATAAGCAGGTTCTTGAACCACATGGGGTGAGTCTCTCCTTTATACAAAGGGGAGCATTATTCTCTTGATAGCGGCTCAGGCCAACCCTGCCTAAGCCATTGGAAGGCCTCAAAAAAAAGATTTAAGAAAGTGCTTGCCAGACCCAGGGTCGCTCCGTAGAATGCGCGCCACACCGAGACGAAGGGTGATTAGCTCAGCTGGGAGAGCATCTGCCTTACAAGCAGAGGGTCGGCGGTTCGATCCCGTCATCACCCACCATTCGCTTCATGTGTTACGCGCAGCGGTAGTTCAGTCGGTTAGAATACCGGCCTGTCACGCCGGGGGTCGCGGGTTCGAGTCCCGTCCGCTGCGCCATATTCGGTCACCTGGAACGCTGAACGCCAGGTCGCCACAAGAAGCCCGCTCATTGAGCGGGCTTTTTTTCGTCTGCAGCATTTCACTGGCATCCATCTCCAGCCACGGTTACACCGCTGGCACAGCCTTTTTATCATTTCTTACTCATCCATTTTCATATGGGTGTGTCTACCGCTGCGCTGTATTCCCCTCCTTACGATTGGCCACGGCAAATTTTCCTCCAGCGTACGCGCGAGGCGTTGGCATCTTGCGCCAACGCCTCATCCGGTCAGAGCATGCGGCGCAGAACATCGTTACGAGGGTCTCGGTCGTAAAACCGATGCTTGAGGGCACCCACCACATGCAGCACGATCAGCCCGAGCAGGGTATAGGCGAGTATTTTGTGCAGCCATTGGAAGACGACAAACCAGGCGTCATTTTTGGGCAGCAGCTCCGGCAGGTTCACTCCGAAAAAGAACACCCCGTCACTCATGGTGTAAGTGCTCGACATGGAGTAGCCCATCAACGGCACGATCACCAACAGCGCATACATGACGCGTTGCGTGAGCCTGGACAACATCCGTTCGTGCGGGGCCAGGGTTTCCAGCGGTTGCGGAATGTTCGGTGCCCGCCAGCGCAGGGCGATCTGGGTGAGCACCAGCAAAAACGTCAGCACGCCGAAGGATTTGTGCCAGGGGTAATAGAGCTCGTATTTGCTTGCCACTTCGTCGTTCAGGCCGGTCATGTGCCAGCCTGCCCAGAGCAGGCCCAGGATGAGCACGGCACGGACCCAGTGCAAGACGCGCAGGGAGGTCGGATACCGATCTATTGTCGGTTGATCTATCGGGTTCATCGCAGGCTCTCCATTGATCATCAAAGGCGTGAGGAATGCACGGTTGGATGGCCGCCCCGCGGGCAGAGGGCCGCAGGGTGGCTGGGTGGGACGTGGGCTTAGTCGGGCAGCAGCACGGTGATGACTTTTTCCTCGGTGTAGGCCTGCGCGCCGCCAAACCCGCCTTCACGACCCAGACCACTGGCCTTGACGCCACCCCAGGGCAGGTTGGCGTCCAGTGGGCTCCAGCAGTTGATGCCGATGGCGCCGGCCTTGACCTGCGCGGCCACGCGGTGCGCGCGTGCCAGGTCGGTGGTCCAGACCGTGGCCGCCAGGCCGTAGGCGCAGTCGTTGGCCAGGGCCACGGCCTCTGCTTCGCTGTCGAACGTGATCACCGTGCCGACCGGCCCGAAGATTTCGTCCTGGGCGATCGCCATGTCGTTGCGCGCGTTGGCGAAGATCGTCGGGCGTACGAACCAGCCTTGCCCAGGGGTGGAGACCCCGCCGGCCAGCAGCGTTGCGCCCTGATCGATACCCAGCTGGATGTAACGGTTGACGCGGTCGAACTGCGCTTTCTTGGCCACCGGTCCCATTTGCACGTCGGGCTCGCGTGGGTCACCGACCTTGACCGCACGTGCGGCATCGGCCAGTGCGGCGGCGAAGCGTTCGGCCAGGCTGCGCTGGACCAGGATGCGCGAACCGGAGGCACAGATCTGCCCCTGGTTGACGAACAGGCCCAGTGCGCAGCCGAACAACGCGTCATCGAATGGCGCATCGTCGAACACGATCTGCGGGCTCTTGCCGCCCAGCTCCAGCGCGACGTGCTTGAACAGCACACCGGCGGTGCGCTGGATCTCGCGCCCGGCCTCGGGGCTGCCGGTGAAGCTGATCTTGGCGACGTGTGGGTGCTCGCACAGGGCGCGGCCCACTTGCGCGCCGTAGCCGGTGACCACGTTGATCACGCCATCCGGAAAGCCCGCTTCCTGCGCCAGTACCGCCAGGTGCAGGGCCGACTGCGGGGTCTCTTCCGCGGGTTTGACGACCACGGTGCAACCTGCCGCCAGCAGTGCGGCGAGCTTCCACACGGTGATCATCAGCGGTGAATTCCACGGCACGATGGCGCCTACTACGCCCACGGGTTCGCGCACCGTGTACGAGAGGGTCTTGCTGCCGAAGTAACCGCCGGTAGGGATGGTGCGGCCCTCCAGCTGGTTGGCCCAGCCGGCGGCGGCGCGCAGGTTGGCGATGGCATTGGGCAGGTCCATCCGGCGTGGTTCGAGGGGGGAGCGGCCGATGGCGTTGGCGTCCATGTCGGCCAGCACCTCGCTGTCACGCTCCACCAGGTCGGCCAGTTTCGACAGCAGTCGACCACGCTGGGCGCCGTCGAGCCGGCTCCAATCTCCGCCCTCAAGCTGGGCGTGTGCCGCTGCCACG
Organism: Pseudomonas sp. FP597; assembly: GCF_030687435.1. Taxonomy (NCBI): domain Bacteria; kingdom Pseudomonadati; phylum Pseudomonadota; class Gammaproteobacteria; order Pseudomonadales; family Pseudomonadaceae; genus Pseudomonas; species Pseudomonas sp. FP597. Next base: position 2,083,361 of record NZ_CP117432.1, read on the forward strand.
GCACGTTCCACATCGTCGACGGTGCCGCGTGCGCAACTGCCGTATGTCTGTTCGGTCACGGGGTCGATGAGCGGGATGCGCCCACCGTCGCTGGCTTCGCGCGGCGCGCCTTGGATGAAGTGGTTCAGGTGTTGATTCATGTGAGTGTCCAGGGGTGATGAGCAGGAGGCATACACCTCATGCCTCGAGGGAGGCCAGGGCGTCGCCGAAGATGTCCAGCGCCTTGAAGAACATCGCGCGCGGGATCGTCAGCGATGGCATCACGCGCATGACGTTGCCGTAGCGGCCGCACGGGATCATCAGCACGCCGTGGTTCATCAGGTAGCCCATGAGCCGGCCGATTTTTTCGCCCGCCAGCGGCGTCCTGGTGGCGGCGTCTTCGACCAGTTCGATGCCGATCATCAGGCCACGGCCGCGCACTTCGCCCACCCATCGGCTATTGAAACCGCGTATGTGTGCCTGCGCTTCCAGTCCCAGGGTGTGGGCGCGTTCAAGCAGGCCGAGTTCCGGGTCTTGCAGGATGCTGATGTTGGTCAACGCCACGGCCGCGGACAGCGAGTTGGCAGCGAAGGTATTGGGCATCGACCCGTCGGGAATCGCGGCCGCCAGGTCCGAGCGCATGATCAGCCCGGCCATCGGCAGGTCGCTGCCGATGCCCTTGCCGAACGTGAGCATGTCGGGCTTCACGCCGGAATGCTCCACCGCCCACATCTTGCCGGTGCGCCCTGCGCCGGATTGCACTTCATCGACGATCAGCAGCGCGCCGGCGCGGTCGCAGGCTTTGCGCAACAGTTGCAGGAACTCCGGCGAGGGGGGCACGTAGCCGCCTTCGCCCTGCACCGGTTCGACGATCACGGCGGCCACGTCATCGGCGGCGGTGTAGGGGCTGTTCAGCAGGTAATCCACGTAGTCGCCGGCGATCTGCTCGGCGCTGCGGTGTGTGGTATCGAAAGGAAAGCGGTAGGCGTAGGGGTAGGGCGCATGGATCACGCCGCCCATCATCGGGCCGTAGCCCTTGCGGTAGGCCGTGCCGGTGGTGAGCGCGCCAGAGGCGTTCCACACGCCGTGGTAGCCGCCGTGGAAGGCGAGGATCTGGTGACGCCCGGTGATACGTTTGGCGAACTTGACTGCCGCCTCCAACGCATCGCTGCCGCTTTGTGTAAAGAACGTGATGCAGTCGCCGCGCAGGCCTTCGGGCGCGATCTCGGAAAGTTTGGCTGCGAGCGCGGTGCGGCGGGTGCTGTTGATTTCCAGGGCGTGCATCAGCACTTCGGATTGGTCGCGGATGGCCTGCACCACCTTCGGGTGGCAGCGGCCGACGCTGCTGACGCCCACGCCCGCGGACAAGTCGATGTAGGTGTTGCCGTCAGGGTCCTTGAAGGTCGCGCCGAACGCGCGGTCCATCGCGATCGGCATGCGCCCGCCGCCGCGCGCCATCGACTCCGTACGCGCCGACAGCGCCAGCGCCTCGCGGGTCATGGGGCCGGGCAGGGTTTTGGAAATCATGCGCGGGGCATCCGCGAAATGCAGGGCTTCTAGTTTGGACTCACTCATGACGAACTCTCTGGCTGACGGTTTTCAGTGTGCCGATCATTCTCATGGTGGGGCCTTGACCGTTAGCCCGAATCGGCAAATCGACGCAGGGAAAAGCGCGCCGTTGTCGACGAATGGCCAATGGCAGAAAGAATTTTGCAATATTTTTTCTGTGTGGGAATATCGCAAACATTGCGGGCTAAAAACCTGATATCGACAGAGGTTTTACGCATCATGACAAACCACCATGTCAGCCACTTTCGCGATATCCATGTACATGCGGCCACTGTTCAGGAATGGAGCCAGGACTACAGCCAGTTAACCGCCGGCCTGGCCGAAAGTTCTTTGATGCAACTGACGACCGCGCGTTGCCACGTGTTCCGTGAGCAGATCAACCAGCGCGTGGTGCAGCACGGCGTGGCGCCGCGCGGCAAGATGTGCTTTGCCGTGCCGATCAGCGTGCCGGGTTCGACGCGCATGCAGGGTCGCGAGGTGGACGGCAGCAGCCTGTTTTTTCTGCACGGCGGCGAGGAGTTCATGTTCCATATGCCGATGGGCATGGAGCTGTTGTCCGTCACGTTCGAGCGCGAATGGTTCGAGCAGGCGTTGGCGCACACGGCGTCGGCCAAGGAGATCAGTCGGTTGCTGCGTCAGCCGGTGATCCGGGTCTGCGCGCAGCGCTTTGCCCAGGCCCGAGGGCGATTGCTGGCGATGCTGTCCCTGGCGGTGACCGACCAGGCGCCCGACAGCGGGTGTGAGCCCAGGCTGGAGCAGGCTCTGCTCGATGAGTTGATGCAGCTGCTCACCGACCCGGCCTGTGACAAGCAGCAGCGTAGCCCGAGTTCCACCCGCAGTTTCATCGTCGAGAAATGCCACCGGCTGACCACCGCCGAGATGCTCAACGTGCCCAGCGTGATCCAATTGTGCGAGCGCCTCCAGGTGAGTCGACGCACCGTGCAGAACAGCTTTCGCGCGGTGGCCGAGACCACGCCGCTGAACTACCTGCGCTCGGTGCGGCTCAATGGGGTGCGCCGTGCCTTGATGTCGACCGCCGCGTCCCATCTCTCGATCGGCGATGCCGCCGCCCAATGGGGGTTCTATCACCTCAGCCATTTTGCCGAGGAGTACCACGCCCTGTTCGCCGAGTTGCCCTCCCAAACCGCGCGTGCTGCGATTCCCGCCTGCGCGCGCGCCTGAAATACCCGCCCACCATGGCGCATCAATAGCCTGGCGCCGCCGCAGTCTAGGCGCGGAACTGGTCCATCAACTGCATTTGATGATTGGCCCGAGCATTGAGCTGGCTGCTGACCTGCGCCGATTCGGCAGCCTGTTCCGTCAGCGTCTCGGTCACCCCGCGAATGGTCGAAACGTTGCGATTGACCTCCTCGGCCACCGCACTTTGTTCCTCCGCCGCACTGGCGATCTGCAGGTTCATATCGCTGATCACCGTCACCGCCTGGCTGATTTTGCCAAGCGCTTGCACGGCATGGTGGATCTGTCTGGCGTTGCTCTGGGCCTGCGCCTGGCTTGAGTGCATGACGGCCACCACGCCACGCGTGCCGGTCTGGATGCGTTCGATCACCTGGCGGATTTCCTCCACCGAATCCTGAGTGCGCTTGGCCAGGTTGCGCACTTCATCGGCAACCACCGCAAACCCGCGACCGCTTTCGCCGGCACGCGCGGCCTCGATCGCGGCGTTGAGCGCCAGCAGGTTGGTTTGTTCGGCAATGCTGCGGATCACCTCCAGCACCGAGCCGATCTGCTCGCTGTTGATCGCCAGTGCTTCGACTTCGGCCACGGCCTTGCTGACCTCATCGGCCAGGGCGTTGATGTCCTTCGTGCTGCGTTCGATGATGCTGATGCCCTCTTGGGACGCCTGGTCGGCACCCCGGGCTGCCTGGGCGGCATTTGACGCGCTGCTGGCGACTTCGTGCGCCGTGGCGCTCATCTCGTTGGAGGCGGTTGCCAGCTGATCGATCTCGCGAAATTGCACCTGCATGCCTTCACTGGTTTGCCGCGCGATTTCCGAGGACTGGTCGGCGGTGCCACGGGCATCCGTGATGCTCTGCTTGATCTGCGCAATGGTCGGTTGCAGCTTGTCGAGAAAGCGGTTGAACCACTGCACCAGCTCGCCCAGTTCGTCCTTTTTGCGGTAATCGAGCCGTTGAGTCAGGTCGCCGTCGCCGCTGGCAATCGCCTTGAGCATCTGCGCGACGCTGTTGATCGGGCGCGTCACGCCGGACGCGGTGAGCCAGATCAACAGCAGGCCCAGCAGCCCGGCACCGATGGCCACCAGCAGCGACACCAGGGTGTCACGGGTCTGGGTCTGGTCAAGCAAGGATTGCAGCTTCACCGAGTCGGCCAGCAAGACATCCCTGGGCAGGTCGATGACCACGCCCCACGGCGCCGCCTCGGGGATCGGCGCGACAGGGTAGACCGCGCGTATCGATTTATCCTGGGCCAGCACGGTTGGTTGTTTCTGTGCCAGCGCGCTGAGCACGGCCTGGCCTTCCTGCGCCAGCGGCGCGCTGATGGGTTTGCCGATCTGGCTGGCATCGCTGCTGTAAGCGGCGAGCACGCCGCTGTCGGAGACAATCAGCATGCGCCCCGAACCGTTGAACAGCGCGCGCTGGGCATCGCTGGCGGCGGCTTGCAGGGCGCCGAGCGCGAGGTCCACGCCGAGGGTGCCGATCACCTTGCCATCCACTATCAAGGGTATGGACAAGGTGGTCATCAGTTGCACCTGCCCGGCCTGAGTGTCGGCGTAGGGCGCCATCAGGCAGGTGCGTCGGGTGTCGCGCGGGCAGGTGTACCAACTGTTGTAAGGCGTGCCGCTGATGCTCAGTTCGGTTTTCTGCAAATCGGCTTCGGGGATCAGGATATTCACCGCTGTGCCGGCGCCCCGGTTCCAGGCGCTGGCAAAGCGTCCGTTTTCGTTGGAGGCGCGTGCGGCGTCGTTGGCGAACTCGGCGTCTTTACCGTCCAGCGCATTCGATTCGTAGACCAGCCAAAGTCCCAGTACCTGCGGGTTGCGGTCGAACGTTGTCTTGAGCCCCTGGTTGAGTTCTTCACGCAGGGTCGTGGCGGCCAACCCGCGCTGGGCGGCCATGCTACGCAGGTTGGCTGCCTGGTCGGCAAAGGCGCTGATGATCTGCAAGCTGCTGCCGAACACCCGCTGCAGGTTGCTTGCCTGCTCGGCGGCCTTGGCCTGCAGCAGGTTCTCGCCACTGTCCGTGAGCATCCGAGTGCTTGAGGTGCTGATCAGCCGATTGTTCTGGCTACTCTGGTAGAGGTTCATGCCGACGATCAGGCTGATCACGCCCAGCAGGCACAAGCCCGACAACAGGACTATTTTCAAGCGAATGGAGAGGGTGTCGAACATTGGGCTATCTCACGGGTGAACAGCGTGTTGATCGATCATCGGTTGGCGTGGGCTACCGATTTCTTATTGGGGTTGTCAGTGCATCGGCCTGCGCCACGTTTTCAGCATAGGCATTGGCCAAGGGTTGACCGGCGCTTGACACCACTGGCCGACAGCCGGGCAGAGGACGCCTGAACCTAGCATGCAGGTCGGGATCTGCACGCGGCTATCCCAAATCGGCGGGGAGTGTGGCGGCGCGGCGACCTGTTTTGGGGCACTGGCGGCGATGTTACCGATTTGGGATAGCGAGGCTTCCGAGGGCGGGCATAGGATCGAATCCAGCGTGCAATCTCCAGAATAAAAGCGCTACCCGGCACCGATAGCGGCTGAATCGGCGCCACCCCACAGCGACTGCCTCATACAATAAGGTCAATAACATGAGTGTAATAATGCCGGTCAATGGCTCTACGGAGCTCAAGCGTGGCGCCCTGGGTGTCGGCTTCATCATCTTCTTCGTGATTTCGGCGGCCAGTCCGCTCAGCGTGATTGCCGGCGGTTTCCCGATCGGCATCATGCTGGGCAACGGCGCCGGTACCCCGGCGTTGCTGTTGCTGGCGCTGGCGGTGCTGATGGCGTTCTCGGTGGGTTACACCACCATGGCGCGGCATGTCACCAACGCCGGCGGTTTCTACGCCTTTACCTCGCGTGGCCTGGGCGGCCTGGCCGGCGGCTCGGCGGCGGTGCTGGCGATGTTTGCCTACAACATTCTGCAGATTGCCTTGTATGGCATGTTCGGTGGCGTGGTCAGCGGCACCATGGAAAGTGTCTTCGGCCTGGTATTGCCCTGGTGGTCCTATTCGCTGCTGGCGATGGCCAGTATTGCGATTCTCGGCTACCGCAAGATCGACCTGTCGGCGCGGGTCTTGTCGGTGGTGGTGATCGCTGAATACCTGGCGATCCTCACCCTGGATTTCGCCATTCTGAAGACCGGTGGCGACAGCGGGGTCAACCTTGATTCCTTCAGCAGCCAGCACGTATTCAGCGGCACGCCGTCGATCGGTCTGCTGTTCTGCTTTGCCGCCTTCATCGGCTTCGAGGCCACCACCATTTATGGTGAGGAGGCGAAAGACCCGCAGCGCACGATTCCGATTGCGACCTACAGCTCGGTGCTGCTGATCGGCGGGTTCTATGCGCTCTCGGTGTGGGCGATGGTGGTGGGCGTGGGCGCGGACAAGATCGTGCCGATGCTGCAAGCCCTGCAGGACCCAACCACGTTTATCTACGGCATGTCCGACCACTTTGTCGGGCCACACCTGACCCAGATCATTCGGGTGTTGTTCATGGTCAGCATCTATGCCGGACTGCTCGCGTTTCATAACGCCGCTGCGCGTTATTTCTACGCCATCGGGCGTGATGGTTTGCTGCACAGCCTGCTGGGCACTACCCACCGTGTGCACCAGAGCCCGCACATGGGCTCGGCGCTGCAAAGCCTGATCGCCGCGGTAGTGGTGCTGATTTTCGCGGCGATGGACGCCGATCCGATCCTGCAGCTGTTCGCCTGGTTCTCCAACCTGGCCACCCTGTGCGTGATCTTGCTGATGGCGATGACCTCGGTCGCGGTGTGCGTGTACTTCCATCGGCATCCCGAGCTCAAGGTCGGCCTCTGGCGCGGGCGCATCCTGCCGATTTTCTCCTGCCTGGCCTTGCTGATGGTGCTGGTGCTGGCGGTGGTGCATTTCGATGTGCTGACCGGTGCCAGCCAGCTTTTGTCCTACGGCCTGTGTGCGGTCATTCCTGCGGCCTTGTTGGCCGGCGTCTACCTGGCCGCGCGCCTGCGCAAGGTTTCGCCGCAGCGGTTCCTGGCCCTGGGCAGCCACAAGCTCTAAGGCACGTTCCACCCCTACACCTACTGCGAGCTCAGTTGTCGTCGCACGGCACGGCTCGTCTGCGTTAAAGGAAGCTTCCACATGCAGCACTACACAATGCTTATCAATGGAGTCCAGGTTGCCGGTGAAAACGGGCAGTTTGATGTGATCAATCCCGCCACCGGCGTCGTCTTCGCGCAATGCCCGGCCGGCTCATTGGCCCAATTGGACGCGGCGGTGAACGCCGCCCAGGCCGCCTTCAAGACGTGGCGCCACCGTTCGCATGCGCTGCGGTGCGAGCACCTCGGCGCGATTGCCGATGACATTGAGCAGGACGCCGACGCACTGGCCCGGCTGATCGTGCGTGAACAAGGTAAACCGCTGGAACTGGCGTTTTCCGAAGTCATGGGGGCCGCCGCCTGGACCCGCTACGCTGCCGGGCAACAGATCGACGTGGAGTTGGTGGAAGAAACCCCGAGCCAGCGCGTCGAACTGCACCGCAAGCCGCTGGGAGTGGTGGCCTCCATCACACCGTGGAACTGGCCGTTCATGATCGCGGTATGGCACATCATGCCGGCGCTGAGGGCCGGCAACTGCGTGATCAGCAAACCGTCGAGCCTGACGCCGCTGAGCACCCTGCGCCTGGTGGAGATCATTGCGCGGCATGTGCCCAAGGGGGTGATCAACTGCGTGACCGGCGAGCAGGGGTTCGGCAGTGCGATCACCGCGCACCCCGGTATCCAGAAAATCGTGTTCACCGGTTCCACCGCCACCGGCCAGAGCGTAATGCGTGGCGCCGCCACTAACCTCAAGCGCCTGACCCTGGAGCTGGGCGGCAACGACGCTGCCATCGTATTGCCGGGCACGCCGGTCGCGCAGGTGGCCGAAGAGATTTTCCAGGCGGCGTTTCTGAACATGGGCCAGACCTGCGCGGCGCTCAAGCGCTTGTATATCCATGAGTCCCAGTATCAGGAATTTGCCGATGCCTTGACGCTGATTGCGGGGCGTCAGGTGGTGGGCGACGGCCTCGAGCCCGGCGTCAACTTCGGCCCGGTGCAGAACCTCGATCAACTCAAGCTGGTCGAGGCGTTGGTCGAGGATGCCCGGGCCCAAGGGGCGCGGGTGTTGTGCGGCGGCGCACGGCTGGATCGCCCCGGCTTCTTTTACCCACCCACCCTGGTGGCGGATGTGACCGACGGCCAGCGCCTGGTCGACGAGGAACAGTTCGGGCCGGTGTTGCCGCTGATTGCCTACCGCGATGTCGAAGAGGTGCTGAGCCGCGCCAACGCCGGCGACATGGGCCTGGGCGGCTCGGTATGGGGGCCGGATGTGGAGCAGGCCCAGGCGTTGGCCGGCCGCCTGGAAAGCGGTGTGGCGTGGGTCAATTGTCACGCGCGCATCCAGCCCAATACCCCGTTCGGTGGCAGCAAGATGTCCGGTTTCGGCGTCGAGTTCGGCCTGGAGGGGCTGCTCGAGTTCACCGGTCAACAGCTGCTGTTCGTCAATAAGCGTGCTGCTGAGTAAGCCCTGCCTACCTGGCGCAGCAACGCTGCGCCTCTCTTATGCCCAATAACTAAGACAGCCTTTAAAGGCGCATCCCGAGGAGCTTCGATCATGCGGTATCCAGCCACTTCAATTCTCAGCGGCACATTGGCGTGTACGTTGACGCTTTGCGCGATCAGTCAGGCTCAGGCCTACGAACTGTACAGCGACGAGAGCCGCCATCTCAATGCGGACATGACCGCCGTATTCGGCATGTTCAACAGCCGCAAGAACTACGACGGTACGTCGGGTGGTTCCACCTGGCGCGAAGGTTTCATCAAGTATGGCTTGAGCGGCGACCAGTCCCTGGCCGGCAATGGCACCGCCTATGGCGCCTTCGCGCTGGTCAGTTCCGCCACCTGGGGGGAGGGTGACCCGGCCGGCAACACCCTTGGCAACGAACGCACGACCAAGATCGAAGATGCTTACCTGGGTTGGCGCTCCGGCGACCTGTTTCCGGCCTTGGGCCAGGACGGCGTGGATATTTCCGGTGGGCGCCAGGTGGTCAAGCTGGGCAGCGGCTTCCTGATCAACGACGACGGCCCGAACCTGGGCAAGGGCCCGGCCGATGGCGCGCTGAACCGCGGCGGGGCGTATTACCTGGCCGCGCGGCATGCCTTCGATCAGACCGCGTTCCTGCGCCTGGGCGGCAAGGACGGCTTGCACGGCAGCCTGCTGTGGCTCAAGTCCGACAACCGCGCCCAGGCTGAAAGCGAAGTTGCCGCCGGCACGCTGGATTACACCACCAAGCCCGGCACCCTGGGGTTGACCTGGGTGCATGGCATCGATGTCAACGACCGCTGGGCCAGTGACTTTCAGCGCCAGCGCAAGGGCATGAATGTCTACAGCGTACGCGGTGAGGGCGACGCCGGCCTGCCGAACGTGAACCTGGCGTTCGAGTATGCCTGGCAGGACAAGGACAGCGGACCCGAAAAAGCCTGGTACGGCGAAGCCGGTTATACCTTCGCCGATGTCGCGTGGACGCCGAAGGTCACCTATCGCTACACCCGTTATTCACAGAAGTGGGATTCGCTGTTCACCGGCCTGAGCGCCGGCTACGGCACCTGGCTGCAGGGTGAAGTCGCCGGTAACTATGCCGGGCCGTTCAACAGCAACACCCGCATCCAGCACCTGGGTCTCAAGGCCATGCCCCTGGAAAATCTTACCCTGGGCGCGCTGTACTTCGACTTCGACACCGTGCGCAAAAGCAATGCGCTGAACCTCAATGCACAGGAGCTCGATGTGTATGCCGAGTGGGCGGTCAACCCGCACTTGATCATCACCCCGCTGATCGGCCTCTACAAACCCAAGGAGGACGCCACCAGCGGCGGCAACCAGACCGTCGGCAACGGCACCAACCTGTACAGCCAGTTGACCGTCGCCGTACCGTTCTGACCCGCCACGACCGTCGCGCTTCAGGGCGCGGCGGTGTGGGTGTGATTGCGCATGTTCTCGGCGATACGCCGTGTGGTGTCCATCACCATCTCGATCACGGTTTCCTGGCGCAGCAGCTTGAAGCTCTGGGTGCTGCCGACGGCGGACAGGCTGCCGATCACCTCGTCGATATCCGGCTGGATGATCGGTGCGGCGATGCCGGTCAGGCCCAGGTTGAGCTCGTCGTGGGTCAGGCAATAGCCGTCCTTGCGGATTTTCTTGGCGGCCTTGGCAAAACTTGCCCAGTCGTAAGGGCTGTGCGGATCGCCGGCCATGTGTTCTTCGAACAGGCGTTGCAAGCGTCGACCTTTTTGGAAGGCGATCAACACCTTGGATTGAGCCCCGCGAAAGAACGGCAGCGGGTGTCCGCGCCCGAAAGAGAAGTGATACGTATCGGTGGGTTCGGCGATGTAGGTGTTGATGATGCGCCCGTCATAAAACACGCTGGCGAACACCGCCAGGCCGGTCTGCGCCGACAGCTCGTGCATCAGTTCGCGCCCCGCCAGGAGGATGGGGTCGTACTGGCGCATCCTCCAGTCCAACTCGATCACCCGTGGGCCAAGGCCATAGCTGCCGGCATCCACACGGCTCAGCAGGCCGGCGTCGCACAACTCCTTGACGTAGCGATAGGCCGTGGCGCGCGACAGGCCCATGCGTTCGGCGATGGTGTCCGGGTCGATCCTCAACGTCGCTGGACCGAACAGGTCCAGGACACTCAGCAATTTGCTCAGGCTGCTCATTTCGTTCCTAGAAAGGGGGTGGCACGCGGGTAAGCACTATAGGCGAAAACGCCGCAGATCCAATGTGGGGCTATGGGGTTGCGTCACACTATACCAGTCGGCGAAAAATGTAATTTTGTTGCGCTTAAAATTCCAGTAAATCTCAATAAAAGAGATAAATTAATAAAAAAATCTTGTTTGGTATGTTTTTGTGTGTGATAAATCTCACCACAGAAAACGCTCAAGTGAGAGGGCTGGCAATGAATGGCGCGCAATTGATAGTGAATGCGGCGGCGGCAAGCGGTATCGAGTACTGCTTCGCCAACCCGGGGACCACCGAGATTCCACTGGTGGCGGCCATGGCCAGTGCGCCTGCCCTCAAGCCGGTGTTGTCGTTGTTCGAAGGGGTATGCACCGGTGCGGCGGATGGTTATGGCCGCATCGCCGGCAAACCGGCGATGACCCTGACGCACTTGGGCCCGGGCTTTGCCAATGGCATCGCCAACCTGCACAACGCACGGCGCGCCAACACGCCCATCGTCAATGTGATCGGCGACCACGCTTCGTGGCACGTCAATTACGATCCGCCCCTGGCCAGTGATATCCAGGCGCTGGCCGGCAGCGTGTCCAGCTGGGTGCGCACCTCGCGCACCGCGTCGGGGATCGGCGAAGACCTGCAGGAGGCCATGCGCGCCGCCTGGCAAGCCAAGGGGCAGATCGCCAGCCTGATTCTGCCGATGGATCTGCAAGCCGACACGGTGACCCACAGCGGCCGGTTCAGCCCGCTGAGTGCACCGGTGCGACGTTTTGCCGGCGACCGCATCGATGCCGTGGCCCAGGCGCTGCGCGATGGCCAGCGCCTGGTGTTCATCGTCGGTGACCAGGGCTTGTCGGTGGCCGGCCTGGAAGCGGCGGGGCGCCTGGCGCAACTGCCCGGCGTGCGACTGTTCGCCGAAACCTTCCCGCGCCTGAGCTACCGCGGCGGCGGTTTGCCGGACCTGGATCGCCTGCCGTATTTCCCGGAAGTGGCCATCGAAATCCTTGAGCAATACGACAAGGTGGTGTGCGCCGGTGTACCGGAGCCCATCAGTTACTTCGGTTATGAAGGTATCCCATCGCGGCTGGCCGAGCGTGAGCGCCTGTTGTCGCTGGCCGAGGTCGGCGACGACGTGGCCGGGGCGCTGACCGCGCTGGCCGATGCGCTGAGCGCGCCGGCCTATGTGCCCACGCCGCAGGACATCCAACTGCCGGCGGGCGAAGCCGCCTTGAGCGCGCAATCGGTCGGCCAGGTATTGGCCGCCGCGCTGCCGGACGACTGCATTGTCTCGGTGGAGGGCGGCACCTGCGGTTATCCGTTTTTCACGGCCTCGGCGCGTGCCAAGCGGCATCGGGTCATGACCAACACCGGCGGCGCAATCGGCCAGGGTATTCCGGTGGGCTTTGGCGCCGCGCTGGCCGAGCGTGGCAACCGGGTGTTCTGCCTGCAATCGGACGGCAGCGCGCAGTACACCATCCAGACCCTGTGGAGCATCGCCCGCGAGCAATTGCCGGTGGTCATCCTGATTGCCGCCAACCACCGCTACGCGATCCTGCAAAACGAATTGCGCCGTTTCGGCATGACCGAACTGGATCCCCAGGCCCTCAAGCTGACCGTGCTCGATCGTCCGCGCATCGACTGGAAAGCCCTGGCCAAAGGCTATGGCGTGCCGTCCTGCACCGTACACACCAATGCCGAACTGCAACGCGCGCTGGCCAACGCCGCCGCCGACGCGGGGCCTTGCCTGATCGAAATGGCACTGTGAAGGAGCCGATGATGAAGCAGCTTGACGTGTTACCTGAAGTCCGCGCGTTCCTGGCGCAGCCCGGTCGCCTGTTCATCGGCGGAACCTGGCAGGACGCCGCCGGCGGTCGCCGCTTTGCCGTGGAAAATCCGGCCACCCAGGAGACCCTGACGGAAGTCGCGCAGAGCGATGAGCGTGATGTGGACGCCGCCGTCGCAGCCGCCCGCGCGGCCTTTACCGGCACCTGGGCGATGCAGTCGCCGGCCCGGCGTGGCCTGTTGCTGTTTCGCCTGGCGGATCTTATCGACCAGCACCGCGAGGAACTGGCGCAGTTGATCACCCTGGAGAACGGCAAGCCCATCGCCACCGCGCGCGGTGAAGCGGCCAGCGCCGCCACCATCATTCGCTACTTCGCCGGTTGGCCGACCAAGATCGAAGGCAGCACCTTGCCCGTCTCGCCGGCCAGTGGTGCGCCGATGCTCAACTACACCCTGCGCGAACCGGTGGGGGTGTGCGCCTTGATCGTGCCGTGGAACTTCCCGCTGAACATGTGCGTGTGGAAGCTCGGCCCGGCGTTGGCGACCGGCTGCGTGGCGGTGCTCAAGCCCGCCGAACAGACGCCGCTGGTGGCGATCCGGCTGGTGCAGTTGATCGAGGCCGCAGGTTTTCCGGCGGGCGTGGTCAACCTGATTACCGGCCTGGGCGCCGAAACCGGCGCGCCGCTGGCGCAGCATGCCGACGTGGACAAGATCGCCTTCACCGGCTCGACCCAGGTCGGCCGGCTGATTGCCCAGGCCGCCACGCGCAACATGAAAAAGGTCTCGCTGGAGCTCGGCGGCAAATCGCCCAACATCATCTTGCCCGACGCCGACATCGTGCGCGCCGCCAAGGGCGCCGCCGATGGGATTTTCTACAACCAGGGCCAGGTGTGCACCGCCGCGTCGCGCCTGTATGTGCACGCCAGTGTGCTTGACCAGGTGCTTGAAGAACTGCAACGCCATGCCGCCGCCCATGTCCTCGGCAACGGCCTGGACCCGATCAGCAGCATGGGTCCGCTGGTGTCGGAGCGGCAGTTGGAGACGGTCAAGGGCTACCTGCAGCGCGGCCAGGAGGAGGGCGCCGAACTGATCTGCGGCGGCGAACGTCCCGCGCACCTGGAGCGCGGCCACTTTATCCAGCCCAGCGTATTTCTCGACCGCGCCGAACGTGCGTGCGTGGCCCGCGAAGAAATCTTCGGCCCGGTGCTCACCGTGATGAGTTGGACCGAAGTCGACGACCTGGTACTGCGCGCCAACGATTCGCCGTACGGCCTGGCCGCCGGTCTGTGGACCCGCGACCTGCGCTCGGCGCACCGCCTGGCTGCGCAGCTCAAGGCCGGTTCGGTGTGGGTCAACTGTTGGAACGTTGTCGATGCGGCTTCGCCGTTCGGTGGCTACAAGCAATCCGGCTGGGGCCGGGAAATGGGTAAGAACGTGATCGACGCCTATACCGAGACCAAAAGCGTATTCGTCGATCTGGCCTGAACTGAATCATCACTACGAGGTTGTTGCTATGGATCTGGAATTGAAAGGCCGCGTGGCCATCGTCACCGGCGGTGGGATGGGCATCGGCAAGGAAGTCGCACGTTTTCTGTCCGAGGAAGGCTGCAAGGTGGTGATCTGCGCACGCCGCATGGCGTTCCTGACCCAGACCGCCGAAGAGATCAGCGCACAGACCGGCAACGAAGTGCTGCCGCTGTTCTGTGACACCAATGACATGAAGGCCGTGTCGGCGATGGTTGAAGCGGCGCACAAGCACTTCGGCCGTATCGACATTCTGGTCAATGGTGCGGCGGCGCCGTCCGGCGTGGTGCGCAATGACATCGAACATGCCGGCGACGATGAACTGCTGTCGGACCTCAACACCAAGGTGATCGGCTATTTCCGTTGCGCCAAGGCCGTGACCCCGCACATGAAGGCCGCCGGCTTCGGGCGCATCATCAATATCGGCGGCCTCACCGGGCGCAGCAGCAAAGTGCTGTCGGGCATGCGCAACCTGGCCATTGCGCACATGACCAAGACCCTGTCCGACCAGTTGGGCGCCAGCGGCATTACCGTCAACCTGATCCACCCCGGCGTGGTAGACACCCCGCACATCCGCGAGCTGTACGAGCGCGAAGGAATCAAACAAGGCAAGACCCCGGAGCAGGTCGAACAGGGCTACATCGACGCCACCCCGATTCGCCGCACCCTGGCGCCCATCGAAATGGGCTGGCTGATCGGTTTCCTGGCGTCCCCCAAGGCAGGCGCGGTGACCGGTGAATCCATCGGCATCGACGGCGGCCTCACCCGTGGCATCTTCATCTGAGGAGCAACTGCGATGAGTAACGGAACTCTTTTAGTCGCCACCGTCGGCCAGGCGGTCATCCGCAGCGCCGACGATGGCAAGACCTGGCATCGCCTGGGCCTGGGGCAGGACCTGGAGTTCGACGCGATCACCCGCTCGCTGAGCTTGCACCCCGGCACGCCGGAGGTGATCTATGCCGGCACCGACATCGGCTTGTGTGTCAGCCATGACACCGGCGGGCGCTGGCAGCAGGTCGACTCACCGTTCAACGGCCAGACCGTGTGGAAGGTAGCGGTGGACCCGCAGGATGCCCGGCGGATTTTCGTCGGCACCGGCGCGCCCTCGCGCGCCGTGCTGTGGCGCACCCTGGACGGCGGCACGAGTTGGGACCGCGCGCCGGTGGAGATTCCGGAATTCTGCGATGGCGTCAGTCGCCCGCGTTTGCTGGCCTTCGCCTACGACCCCTGCGACCGCAACCAGTTGTGGTTCGGCCTGGAGGAAGGCGGGCTGTTCCATTCCCGCGATGGGGGCGACAGCTGGACCCGCGTCGATGACCGCCTGCTGTGGGACTTCAACTCGGACGTGCATAACATCCTGGTGCTGCCCAACCATGGCCAGAAAGTCATCGTGGTGGTGTGCGTCAACGCGGTCTACCGCAGCCTGGACGAAGGGCTGACCTGGACCGGCATCATCGGCCGTGAAGCCTTCGGCTTGTATTACCTGCGTGCGATGAACGCACCGCTAGGCACCGAAGATACGCTGTACCTGAGCATTTCCGATGGCACTCCCGGCACCACCAGCAAGGTCCTGGTGTCACGTGACGCCGCGCAGACCTGGGAAGTACTGCCGCTGCCGCAGCAGCCCAACTCCTGTGTCTGGGCCCTGGCGTTCAATCCGGCCAACCCTCGGCAAATCGTCGCCGGCACCAAGTACGGCCACCTGTTCACCTCCGAGAACGGCGGTGACGGTTGGCAGAAACAGTGGCGCGAGTTCAGTGAAATCGCCGACGTGCTCTGGACGCCCGCGGTGGCGCAGATCAAGGCAGGGCATCAATCCATCGTCAAACAGCATTGAGGTAGCGAGCGATGAAAGTCGAAATCCTTCGCACTCACTTATCGCTATGGGTGAGTGATCCTGATGTGTCGGCGCGCTGGTACGCCGACATTCTGGGCATGCACGAGAGTGCCCGTGGCGAGAGCTGGGTGATGATGGCATTTGGCACCAAGCACCACGACATCGCGTTGATTCGCGCAGAACCCGGCGCTCACCAGGGCGGGCTGGGGCTGCAGCACTATGGATTGGAAATCGCCGGTGACATGACCACCTTGCGCCAGCTCTACGGCATGTTGCTGAAGAAGGGCGTCGAGGTGGTGAAGATTACCGACCATGAAATCGGCCACGGCCTGTATTTCAACGATCCGGACTGCAACCGCATGGAATTCTTTCTTGAGACCGAGCACGACGATGCGCGCGGCAAGGCGCGCTTCAAGGCCGCCGGCGCGCCGAGTCGCAACTACACACTCGTCCCACTCGACCCTCCTTTGAACCGAGGCACATCCGATGAAAACCGCTAATTTCGCCAGCTATCACATCCGCAAATGGTACAGCTTCGTTGAAGAAACCCTGGCCAATGAAACCGGCCAGTTGGCCGATGGCGAGCCGTTGTTCAAATACGCTGTGGCCGCCGTGATCGCCAACCCTTACGCCGGGCGCTACAGCGAAGACCTCGCGCAATTGGTCGAGCCGTCGCCGCTGCTGGGCGAAGAGTTTGGCCGACGCATCCAGGCATTGGCCGGTGCGCACCCGATTGTCAGCTATGGCAAGGCGATCCTGGTGGGCAGCGCGGGCGAGTACGAGCACGGCAACGCGTTCCTGACCAACCCGGCCGCCGATCCGATCCGCGTCGCGCTGGGCGGCGGCAAATCGTGGGTACCGTCCACCGGCAAACGTGGTGGCCCCGGTACGAGCATCGACGTGCCCCTGGCCCACAAGGACGCGCTGTACGTACGCTCGCACTATGACAGTATTTCCCTGACCTTCGGTGACGGGCCGTCGCCGGACGAGGTGGTGGTGATCTGGGCCTTTGCCACGCGCGGACGTTTGCATGCACGGCTGGGCGGTCTGCAGGCCGCCGATGTAAAAGGTATCGACGGGCTGCACTGATCAAGGTGCAGGCTTGGGTGATGCGCGATCAAAACCACAACAAGAAAAGCGGTGAATAGCGATGAAGCAGGAGAAAACCCAGGTTGTCATCGTGGGCGGTGGCCCCAACGGGATCACGGCCGCGCACTCTATGGGAATGTACGGTATCGACTGCGTCGTCCTTGAACTGGCCGACGGCATCCTGCCTTACCCGCGTGCGGTGGGCATGGACGATGAGGCATTGCGCGTGCTGCAGAGCATCGGCATCGCCGAGGTGGCGGTGCGCGACATGATTTGCGATGTGCCGCTGCGCTATTACAACGCACGCGGTGTGTGTTTCGCCGAGGTCAAGCCGAGTGCCGCGCAGTACGGCTGGCCGATGCGCAATATTTTCATGCAGCAACTGCTCGAAGGCACCTTGCGTGAACACCTCGGGCAGCATGCCAGCGTAGAGCTGCGTCAGGGCCATGAATTGCTCGAACTGGAGCAGGACGACCACGGCGTGACCCTGCAGGTGCGCGATGCCGACGGCGAGATCTACCAGCTCCAGGCCGACTATGTAATTGGCGCCGACGGCGGGCGCTCCACCGTGCGTAAACAACTGGGGATCGAGCTGCTCGGGCTGACCCATCCGCGTAAATGGGTGGTGGTCGATACGGCCAACGACACCCTGGATGCGCCCTACACCGCGTTGCATGCCGATCCGCAGCGACCATTCGTGTGCATCTACCTGCCGTACCAGCAGCGGCGTTGGGAGTTCATGCTGATGGAGGGCGAAGACGAAGCGAAAATGTGCGAAGAGACGACGATTCGCAAACTGATCCACGGGCATATCGGCGATGCCGTCGACCAGCTCAACATCATCCGCATTCGTGCCTATACCCACCATTCGCGGGTTGCTGCGCGGTTTGTTCAAGGACGGGTGGCACTGGTGGGCGATGCGGCGCATATTTCGCCGCCCTGGGCCGGGCAGGGCCTCAACTCCGGCCTGCGCGACGTGGCCAACGTGGCCTGGAAACTCGCGGCAATCATCCAGGGGCGCGCGGCGCCGTCGATTCTGGCCAGCTACGATCAGGAACGCCGTGGCCATGCCACCGAGCTGGTGGCCCTGGCCGACAACATGGGCGCGGTCCTGGGCCTGACCAACCCGCTGATGGCGGGCGTGCGCGATTGGTTGTTCCAGGCGGTGAACAGTGTCGACAACCTGCGCTCGCACTTGCTGGAGTTCAAGTTCAAACCCAAGGCCACCATCACCAAGGGCCTGGTTTATCACGAGCGGGCGGAGTTGCGTGAGGATGATCTGGTCGGTCAGTTGTTCATCCAGCCGAACATCGAAGACGCCCAGGGCCAGCGCCGCCGCCTGGACGAGGTGCTGGGCCATGGTTATGCGGTGCTGGGTTACCGGGTGAATCCGCGTGAACAGCTCAGCCAACCGATGCTTGAGTACTGGGCCCGTTGGGGCACGCGTTTTATCCAGGTCAATCGGTCGCGCAGCGGCGTGGGGCGCAACCAGCCGCTGACGGCCGTCGATGCCCTGAGTGTGGAGGACGTGGATAACCGCCTGGGTGAATGGTTCTCCAAGGTGCGCGACTGCATTGTCGTGGTGCGTCCGGACCGTTTCGTCGCCGCCATTACCACCCCCGAACGCCTGGATGGGGTGTTGCGCAAACTGGCGGAGCAACTGTCATGAGCCACACCCCTGATCTGCTCGACCAACTGCATCAGGCCGAGCGCAGTGCCCAGGCGCTGGCGCCGTTACCGCCCGAAACGCTGGACCGGTTGCAGGGCTACGCGCTGCTGCATCAAGGATTGGCGCGGCGCCAGGCGGCAGGCGAACGCGTGAGTGGCTGGAAAGTGGCCTTCGCCGGCCGTGCGGCGCAAGCGCGTTTTGACCTTGATGAACCGGTGTATGGCGCCCTTACGAATGCCATGCAAGTCGACGCGGGCAGCACGCTGGCGTTTACGCGGCTGATCCAACCCAAGCTGGAAATCGAACTGGCGCTGGTGTTCGGGCGCACGTTGACGCCGGGTGAGCACAGCGACGAGGCGATTCTGGCGGCCATTGCCGAGGTGGCGCCGGCGTTCGAGATCGCCGACTGCCGCTGGAAAGGCTGGCGTTTCGGGCTGGGCGCCTTCCTCGCCGACAACGCCGCCGCCGGGCTGTATTGCGTGGGGCCGCGTACGCCGTTCGATCCTGCACGGCATGGCTGCGTCACTTATCGTCTGGAGCACGACGGTGTGCCATTGGGCCACGGCGATACCCAGGCCCGCGAGGACAGCCCGCTGTTCAACCTGTGCTGGCTGGTGCGGCGCCTGTTGGCCGCGGGGCAGGGCGTGCAGGCAGGGCAGATTGTGCTGTCCGGCGCGTTGCTGGCGCCGATGGATATACAGCCGGGCACCTATCGTCTGCACATGCTTGGCACGGAACTGGCTTTGGTGTTTCACGCGGACGTCGCGTCCGTGTAAACGCCAGCTGCCGTCAGGGATGACAGAGCCCCCCTTCAGGCCAAAGATGCGCAACCGGCCGCCGAGGAATGACGAATATGCTCGCGCAAGTGCGAACCTTCAACGACTCTCAACAGCACGCCGGCTCGATCCAGGGCTGGCAGCAGGTATATGACCAACTCGGTCGTGGTTGCCTGACCAGCGAACTGTGGCAGTTGTCCGGCGACCGTTTTCAGATTTTCCAGGAAGTGCTCGACAAGCGCGTGGTACAGCACGGCCGCTCGCCCAAGGGCCGCTTGTGCGCGGCCATGTCGCTGGGCAGCCCGCCGGTGGTTCAAGGCCAGCAAGTGAGCGCGCAAAGCGTGGTGCTGCTGCGCGACGGCGAAGAGTTCGTGTTGCATGCGCCGCAAGGCACGCACTTTTTCGCCCTCAATGTCGATGCCGTGCGCTTTGCCAAACTGGCCGCCTTCGAACTGTCCAATGATCAGCTCAAACGCTTGACCCGCGTGTCCGCGCTCAGCGTGGATGAAACGTTACTGTTGCGCATTCGCCAGCGCATCCACCCGCTGTTTCGTCACTTTTTGGAACATGCGCACGAGATCAACCCGGCTACCGAAAAGATGCTGGAGGATGAACTGCTCGGTGCATTCCTCGATCTGTTCAGTCACGCCGGCGATGAGGTGCGTTGCCGACGTGGCAATTTTGCCGTCAGTGCCTACCTGGTCCGGCGTAGCCAGGAATTGATCATTGCCAGCGGCGATACACCGTTGAGCATCCTTGACCTGTGCGAACAGTTGCGCGTCAGTCGCAGGACCCTGCAGAACAGCTTCCAGGCCGTCACCGATATGCGCCCGGTCGAGTACCTGCGCAATCTGCGCCTCAACGCGGTCCGGCGACAGTTGATCGCTACCCCCGCGAGCGAGAAAAACGTCGGCGAGATTGCCGTGGGCATGGGCTTTTTTCACCTGAGCCATTTCGCTACGCATTACCGTGAGCTGTTTGGCGAATCGCCGTCCGAAACACGCCGGGCACACCGAGCCTGAGCGAGGTGCCAAGTGGTGGGGCAAGAGCGCTTTGGTTGCTTTGCCGCTTTTGGTACGAACCCGCCGATTTTTACTTTCTTCGAGCAGAATCGGCGGCGTTATGGACGGTATGGCGCACCTGTGGGGCGCGTTGAGCGGTGATAGATGTCGCGAGTGATGTCGAGCAGATAACGCGCTTCGTCGGTCATCAACAACAGGTCGATCTGGACCTCTTCGATAATGATTTCCACGATGATCAATAGGCAAATGGCCGGGGCAATCACCAGCCAGTGGTAATACGACAGCGTGACCAATGAAACGCACACGCCGATCAGCCACAGCGCCAATACGCACTGCGGCGCGTACTTTTGCAGGGGAATCCACACGCGTTGCAACTTTCTCAACTTGAACGTGTAGAGCGTCAATGACGTTTCCAGCTGTTTAAGGTCGATAGGGTTCCGAGCTGAATGCTGGGTAGGCATAACAGTTATCCACGTAATAACGTTAAACATCAGAGCCAGGCAGCAAGCGATGCAGCTATTTGCTGTGCGGGCGTCCTGGGCCTGGCAGCGTTTGGCCGAGCCAGGCGACATTGACTTCGTTGACTTCCACCCATTCACCCCTGGCGGGAATCCCTTCGCAACTCATGAAAGCTATACAACGTCCGTGTGTGTCCAGTAAGGCAAAGTGGCGGTATTTCTTAGCTCTCTTGAACAGGCCAATAGAGAGACGCATACCATCACCTTGGTGAGAATTGATATTTATAAGGGGTCAGGGTTGAGGATTAAACAGCGAGACGCCTGGCCAACGGAGTTCAAACAAAGTGCCGCTGTTCATTACGCTTCGACACGTCACGGCGCCGCCATGGGCGATGGCAATCGCCCGCACCACGGCCAGGCCCAGGCCACTGCCGCCCTGGGCGCGCGAGCGTGAACTTTCGCCGCGCTGGAACGCATCGAAAATGTGCTCGGCGAACGCCGCGTCGACCCCTGGGCCCTCATCCGCGACCCTCAGGAAGTGGCCGTGCTCGTCACTGCCCAGTTCAATGCTGACGATGCCCGGCGTGGCGTGTCGGCGAATATTGTCCAGCAGCGCCAGCAAGGCCTGGCGCATGCGATCGGCATCGCAGTGCACAAGGCCACTGCGCAGGTTCAACTGCAGGACAAAGCCGGCGCTGTTCAGGCTCGGTTCGAACAGGCGTGCTTCGGCCTCCAGCGCATCGGCCAACTCCATCTCCCGCAGTGTCAGTTTCAGGTGACCGTTGTCGCCCATGCCCACCACGCGAAGGTCTTCGACCAGGCGGGTCAAGCCTTCGACCTGGCCCAGGAGGCTGTAGAACTGCGCGGTGTCCGGTGCGAATACGCCCTCGGCCAGCCCTTGCAGACGGCCGCGCAGGATGGTCAGCGGGGTGCGCAGTTCATGGGCGATGGCGGCGTTCCAGAAGGCTTGCTCCTCGGCCATGCGTTTGAGTCGGTTCGCCATGCTATTGAAGTCAGTCACCAAGAGGGCAGCTTCGCCCAAGGAAAGATCGGGCACCACGGCGCGGGCATCCAGGTCACCGTCAGCCAGGCTGCGCAGGCTCGCCGCCACCGAATTGAGCGGCGCCAGAATGCGTTTGGACAACTTGACGGCGACCGCCGCGCCGACGCCCAGGCTGACGCAGGTGATCAGGCCCATCCACACCCATTCCACGCCGCTGGGCAGCCATTCATCTGACTGCATCTCCAGCTCCGTCGGCGGCGAAAAGGTCCAGAGCAATGCATAGAATATGTAGGAGCCGACCAGCGCGAGTGCGATCACGCACATCACCACCGCCGACATCGACACGATGATCTGCCGGCTCAGACTGTTGGCCGCTTTCATGCCTGGCTCCCGAAGCGGTAGCCGACGCCACGGATGCTGCTCGGCACGCCGTGCAGGCCGAGGTCTTCGATCTTGCGGCGCAACTTGCTGATATGGCTGTCGACGGTCCGCTCAAGGCTGTCGCTCTCCGGCGAGCAGAGCACCAGCAGTTCGGCGCGGCTGAACACGCGGCGCGGCGCCTTGGCCAACTGTGCGAGCAGCTTGAATTCGGTCACCGTCAGGTACAACGGCTGTTTTTGCGTGCCGATGTGGACGTTCACCTCATGGTTGTCGATGTCGATTTCAAACGCGTCGACACGCAGTACACGGTGGTCGGCGCCCTGGCCTTGGTCGCCGCAGCGGCGCAGCACGGCCTGGATCCTGGCGATGACTTCCGCCGGGTTGAAGGGTTTGACGATGTAGTCGTCCGCCCCGATGCGCAGGCCCATGAGTTTGTCCATGTCCTGGTCATGCGCGGTCAGCATGATCACCGCGGTGTTGCCGCGATGACGCAGCTCCGCCAGCACCATCCAGCCGTCCAGCTTGGGCATCATCACATCAAGCAGCACCAGGTCCGGTTTGAGCAGTTGATGCAGTTCGAGCGCACGCCGCCCATCCTGTGCATGGGCGGTACGAAAACCCGCGCGCTTGAGGTAGGCCGTGAGGATGTCGGCGATTTCCGGCTCGTCTTCGGCGATCAGCACCAGCGCCTGGTGGGAGGGCGATGCAAGGAGTGATTCAGTCATGGTTTGCTCGGTCGGTGCACGGTTTTTCAGCAACGGGTTGGATGATGCACCGCAAGCATGCACGTTCAGCGAAGGTTTTATGGAGAAATGATGGAGAGGGGAATTAATTTTCGTCGAGCAGAAGGGGATGTTCAGGCGAAACGGATGCGCTCGTTGCAGGCGCTCTGCAGCATTTTGCGTTGGTAATCGCAGGGCGTGGTACTGACCAGCTTTTTGAAGTCGCGCAAAAAATGCGACTGATCGGAAAAGCCCAGGTCCAGGGCCAGGTCAGAAAACGAAACGTCGTTCCGGGTGTTCAGGGTTTCCAGTGCCGCCTGGCAGCGAATGATCCGGCAGAACGTCTTGGGCGACACGCCGGTGTCCTGGCTGAACTGGCGATGGATCGTGCGGCTGGTGTAACCGCTGAGGTCTTCCAACTGCTGAATGCGCAGGTCACCCCGGTGGGCCAGCGCTTGTTGAATGACCATGGCTGTGAGTTTTGAGGTCCTGCCCATCAGGCGCGGGGCCAGGTAGTCGCTGAACAGCTTCATCTGCTCGTGCAACTGTGGGGCCTGGACGATGCTCTCGAAAATGCGCTGGGCAAAGGCCGACACTTCCAGCAGGTCCCACTCCTGTTCGGTCAGGTCCTCGGCCATGACGTTGATGAAGCCTGGAATGACCCCCGGCGCAAAGCGCACGCCGAAGTAATGGTGATCCTGCAGCAGTTCGACTCGCTGCGCCTCCAGCGGGGTGCCGCAGATTCTCACGCTTGGGCGCGTGGCGTCACAGTCGAACACGATATCCACGCAGCCGTCCGGCACCGCCAGCAGGTCCGCTGAGTGGGCGACGTCGAAGGCATAGAAATGCGAGATCGCCGGGTGTTCGGAAGGCATCACCGAATAGCGCGATGAGTTGAGCACGAACCACGGTTGTTCGTACGCGGTGTGGTGCCGCAGCGTCGGCGTACTCGGGTTGATCATGGGCGGACTCGGGGATGGCTGGAAGCAGGAATATTCACGCATGTTTCGCGCCAACTCGGCCGGGCGGACCGAGGGTTGATGTCCGAAATTTACAATACCGGCGCAAAACGCCCCGTGATACTCGACCTCGATAGCGTGGGAGCAGCGCCTACCGCAGCGATATCACCTTCAGCCCGAGAATAATTATGTCCACTACTACAAAAATAGACTTCATCTATCTGTCCGAGCAGGACATGATCCGCGCTGGCGTAACCGACATGCTCGCCTGTGTGAATACCATGGAAGAGATGTTCGGCCTGCTCTATAGCGGTGACTACCGCATGGCCGGGCCGAACAATGATTCCCACGGTGCGATGGTGGTATTCCCGAAAGATTCGCCGTTCCCGAACATGCCCAAGCCCACCGCCGACCGTCGCATGATGGCGATGCCGGCCTACCTGGGAGGCAGCTTCTGCACCGCGGGCGTCAAGTGGTACGGCTCGAATATCGCCAACCGCGAAAAAGGCCTGCCACGCTCGATCCTGATGTTCACCCTCAACGACCCCGACACCGGCGCACCGCTGGCGCATATGTCCGCCAACCTGCTGTCGGCCTACCGCACCGGCGCGATTCCCGGCGTGGGTGCGCGTCACCTGGCACGCAAGGATTCGAAGGTAGTCGGCCTGCTCGGTCCGGGGGTGATGGGCAAGACCACGCTCGCCGCCTTCATCGCCGTCTGCCCGCAGATCGATACCTTGAAGATCAAGGGCCGTGGCGAGAAAAGCCTGAACGATTTCATTGCCTGGGTGAAGGACACCTACCCGCAGGTGACCACGATCAACGTGGTCGACAGCCTCGAAGAGGTGGTACGGGGTTCCGACCTTGTTACTTATTGTAGCTCCGGCGAGACAGGCGACCCCTCGATCTACCCAATTGTGAAGCGCGAGTGGGTCAAGCCGGGGTGCTTCATGGCGATGCCGGCGTCCTGCTCGCTGGATGAAGGCATGGAGCGCGCCGACGTGCGCAAAGTGCTGGACAACACCGGCCTCTACGAAGCCTGGTTCGAAGAGCTGCCCAAGCCTGCGCACCACTGCGTGCCGGTCATTGGCGTGCGGTTCATGGACATGATCGCCGAAGGCAAGATGCAGCACGCAGAGCTTGAAGACATCGGCAAGATCATCGCCGGTGATGCCCAGGGCCGTCGCAACGATGAAGAGATCATCATCATGTCGGTGGGCGGCATGCCTGTGGAGGATGTGGCCTGGGGCACCGTGGTGTATCGCAATGCCGTGGAGAAAGGCATCGGCGTGAAGCTCAACCTGTGGGAAACCCCCGTCCTGCGCTAAGCCAACCTTTAACTCACTGACGAGACCTGTGACATGACCAAAATCATCAAGCTCAAGACCGGTTCCCCCTTTGAAGACCAGGCCAGTTATTCGCGCCTGGTGGTCGTGGATAACTGGATCTATGTGTCCAATACCGCCGGGCGCAACCCACAGACCAAACTGATCCCGCAAGACATCCTCGAGCAGACGCACCAGGTGTTCGCCAACATCGAGACCGCGCTGGCCGCCGTCGATTCAAGCCTGGCCGATGTGGTGTGCTCGCGGGTATTTATCCAGGACCCCAAGGACGTGCCGGCGGTGATGGGCCTGATCGGCGAGAAGTTCCGTGGCGTCGATCCGGCCAGTACCGTCACCTGCCCGCCGTTGGGTTCGACGGTGTACAAGGTGGAGCTGGAAGTGACGGCGTATCGCAACGCCTCCAAGGCTCAGGTCGAAGTGATTCGCCTGTCGCAATAACCCGTCCTGCGGCCGTGCGTTCGCGCGGCCGCCCTCAATTGTTTTGCGAGTCTTGATCATGGCCCCGACTATTGCGCCCGTGAATACGTCCACCGAGTTTCCCACCGCCACCACCGTTGTCATCATCGGCGGCGGCATCATCGGCTTGACCGCTGCGCTGACACTGGCCGAACGCAATATCCCGGTGGTGGTCCTGGAAAAAGGCCGTATCGCCTGCGAACAGTCATCACGCAACCTGGGCTGGGTACGCAAGACCAGCCGCCACGCGCACGATATTCCGCTGGCCCTGGCCGCTGACCGTTTGTGGGCGCAAATGCCCGAGCGGGTCGGTGCGGATGTGGGTTATCGCCAGGAAGGCATTCTGTTCGTCGCCCGCAACGAGGCGCAAATGGCGATGCATGAAAGCTGGCTCAAATCGGTCGAGCACCTGTCGCTTGACTCGCGATTGCTGAGCAAGCGCGAGATCGAAGCGCTTGTGCCGGGCGGCGAGGGTGACTGGGCCGGCGGCATCTACACGCCGTCGGATGCGCGCGCGGAACCGACCCTGGCCAGCAGCGCCATCGCCAAGGCTGCCATGGCCCTGGGCGTGGTGATTATCGAGCAGTGCGCGGTGCGTACGCTGCAAATGTCCGCCGGCAAGGTCAGTGGCGTGGTCACCGAAAAAGGCGAGATTCGTTGCGACCAGGTGTTGCTCGCCGGCGGCATGTGGTCGCGACGCTTTTTGGGCAACCTCGGCGTGTCGTTGCCGACCCTGGCCTTGACCTGTTCGGTGTTGCGTACCCATCCGATGCAAGGACCCACCGAAATTGCCGTGGGCGCGCCGGACTTTTCGTTTCGCAAGCATAAGGACGGCGGCTTCATCATTACCCAGCGCGGCAAACTGGACGCTTTCCTGACCCTGGATCACCTGCTGCTGGCCAAGCAGTACATGCCGCAATTTCGCGCGCAGCGCAGCGTGTTGAACGTGTCGCTGGGCAAGTATTTCTTTAACGACCTGGCGCTTGCGCGACGCTGGTCGGCCGACCGTATCAGCCCGTTCGAACGTGTGCGTGTGCAGGACCCGGCGGCCAACCTGCGGCTCAATAATGATGCGATGAATAACCTCAAGGCGGCCTGGCCGGTGTTCGAACAAGCCAGGATTGCCCAGGCCTGGGCGGGCACGATCGACGTGACGCCGGATTCGAACCCGGTGATCGGGCCGGTCGCGCAAATCCCCGGCCTGACCGTGGCCACCGGGTTCTCCGGGCACGGCTTCGGCACCTCGCCGGCGGCGGGCCACTTGGCCGCGGATATGGTCAGCGGGCATGCCCCGATCATCGACCCGAGCCCTTATCGTTTTGAGCGTTTCTAGGTCGCATGCACCGCGACAGTCCCAGAACAGCGGTGTTTTTCCTTCACTGAGCGGCGGAGCCAGGCAATGTCACCAGACAGCGTTTTTTTTACCAATCGCGCAGGCTTGCGTCTGCATTTTCTACGCTGGGGCGAGCCGAGCGGTGTGCCTCTGGTGCTGCTGCATGGTTTACGCGCTTACGCCCAGACCTGGGAGTCGCTGGTGGAAGCGCTGGGCGATGGCTATTGCATCTATGCCCTGGACCAGCGCGGAAGAGGGCTGAGCGACTGGGCGCCGGCCGCCAGCTATCACACGCAGTCCTATGTGCAGGACCTGCAGGATTTTGTCGCCCATGTCGGCTTGCAGCGGTTCGTGTTGCTGGGGCACTCGCTGGGTGGCGCCAATGCGTTGGAATACGCACGGCAGCACCCTGGGCGTTTGATCGGCCTGATCATCGAAGACATCGGCCCCGGTTCGTCCAGCCAGGGTGACGGTGCGGCGCGCATTCGTCGCGAGATGGCCCAGACCCCGCTGCGTTTCGACAATTGGGACGCCGCCCGCGCGTTCTGGCAGGCGTCGCGTCCTGGCTTGTCGGCGCAGGGCCTGGCGTCGCGGCTGGCGCACTCGATGAAGGAAAGCGCGGACGCGATCACCTGGCGCCACGATCAACAAGGCATCGCCGAGGCGCGCCTGAGCATTGAACCGACCGACCTGTGGCCGGCGGTGCACGCCCTGGATTGCCCGACATTGTTCATTCGCGGCATGCGCTCGGACTTCCTGCCGGAGGCGACGTTGCAAGCCCTGCGCGACAGCAATGCGCAGGTGCGCACGGCGGAGGTCGCGGATGCCAGCCACTATGTGCACGACGACCAGGGCGAAACCTTCAACCGGCTGGTCATCGAGTTCCTTGAAAGCCTCGCGATTGCGGGCCGATGAAGACGCAAGCGCGCCTGATCGCACTGTTGTCATCGTTGACGGCCTTCGGGCCGTTTTCGATTGATACTTACCTGCCCAGCTTCCCACAGATCGCCGAGGACCTGTCGACCAGCACCGCGCAGGTGCAACACACCATCAGCGCGTTTCTCGCCGGGCTGTGCCTGGGCATGTTGTGCTACGGCCCGTTGTCGGACCGTTATGGCCGTCGCCCCCTGTTGTTGGGCAGCCTGGCGCTGTATGTCGTTGCGACCCTGGGTTGCCTGTTTGCCGGCAACGTCGAGCAGTTGATTGCCTGGCGCTTTGTCCAGGCGCTGGGTGGGGCGGGCGCGTTGGTGCTGGCCCGCACGGTTGCCAGGGACCTGGTGGGCCTGGTGCAGGCGGCCAAGGTGCTGTCGTGGATGCACCTGCTGACCATGATGGCGACGTTGGTCGCGCCGATGATCGGCACCTGGCTGGTGCTGATCCAGGGCTGGCGTACGATCTTCGCCGCCTTGTTCATCCTGTCTGCCCTGTGCCTGTTGATGGTCGCGCTGACCTTGAAGGAAAGCCTGCCGCCGCAGGAGCGCGGTGCGTCAGTGCAGGCGGCGTTCGCGGCGTACCTGACCATTGCCCGGCAACCCAGGGCAGTGGCGCTGATCCTGTGCATGTCACTGGCGTTCGGCGGCATGTTTGCCTTTATCACCGCCTCGCCGTTTGTGTACGTCGTGTACTTCGGGGTGTCGCCACGGATATTCAGCGCACTGTTCGCCCTGAACATCCTCGGCATCATCCTGGTGACTTTCATCAACGCCCGTTGGGTCGGCCGTTACGGCCCGCAACGCATGCTTGGCGTGGGCGTGGTACTGGCGAGCGCGGCAGGGCTGGCGATGATGCTGGTCGGCTATACCGGCTGGGGCGGGCTGGCGAGCATCGTGTGTTGCATGGTGCTGTACATGGGCGTGACCGGTTTGATCGGCGCCAATTGCATGGCCAGCTTGATGATGCTGTTTCCACGCCAGGCCGGCGCGAGCGTGGCGCTGGGGATTTCGGTGCAATTTGCTACCGGGGCGCTGGCCAGTCTGTGGGGCAGCCATTTGGCGGATGGCAGCGCTTGGCCGATGTGCCTGGTGGTGGGGTGTTGCGGGTTGGGCGCGTTGGTTGCTTATGGTGTGACCCTGCGCCTGCCTGCCCGGGCGGTCGCCGTGAAGACTTGAGCCAACTTGCTGATGGGTTGTCAGCCCTGACCAAGAATTCGGCAATATTGGACATGCCTGTCAGGCCAATCCGTTCCACACTGTGGACGTGATAGGCCCTGATAATAAAAAGGTAGGCTGGTATGTCGTTGTCTCTGGAAAACCCTTCTTCGTACTACACCATGACCCGTAAATACGACCTGCATTATCGGGACCTCGAAGGTGATATCGAGGCTGAGGTCGTGATCATCGGGGGCGGTTTTTCGGGTATCAACACGGCGCTGGAGCTGGCCGAGCGGGGTATCACCAACGTGGTGGTGCTGGAAGCTAATTATCTGGGCTTCGGCGGTTCGGGGCGCAACGGCGGCCACGTGATGGCGGGCATCGGCCATGATCTGGAGAATATCGAAAAGGACGTCGGCGCCGAGGGGCTCAAGGCAATCTTCGAGATCAGCGACTTGGGTGCGAGCCTTATCAAGCAGCGCATCGCGCGGTATGACATCCAGGCGGATTTTCGGCACGGTTATGGTTACCTGGGCTTCAACAAGCGTCAGGGGAAGCTGTTGCAGTCCTGGGCCAAGGATTTCCAGAGCCTGAACCCGGATCAGGAAATCACTTACCTGGAAGGTTCCGAGGTGCGCAGCATCGTCGGGTCCGACATCTACACCTGCGCGCTCAAGCATATGGGCAATGGACATATCCATTCGCTGAACCTGCTGCTGGGTCAGGCTCAGGCCTTCACTGAAATCCACGGTGGCAGAATTTTCGAACAGTCACCCGTGCTTGAGGTGAACTATGGGCCTCAAGTCACCGTGCGAACCGCAAAAGGTTCGGTCAAGGCCGACAAACTGCTGTTTGCGTGCGGTGCCTTTCTCAACAAACTGGACCGCTCGCTCGACAACTCCACCATCAACGTCTACGCGTTCAATACGGTCACCGAGCCGCTGACCAATGAAATGATCGAGCGCATCAGCCCGATCCGTGGCGCCTTCAGCGATATCACGCCGATCATCGATTATTACCGGATCACGGCGGATAACCGGCTGATGTACGGCACCGCCGGCATGCTGCTTGAGTATGTCCCGCTGGACCTGAAGGCGTGGAACCACAAAAAGATGCTGAGACTTTTTCCCTACCTTGCCACGACCAAAATCGATTTGGCCTGGGGCGGCCCGATGGATTGCTCGTTGAACCTCTTCCCGCAGGTCGGCACGTTGGATGAGCATCCGAATGTGTTCTATGTGCAGGGCTATTCCGGGTTCGGGGTCACACCCAGCCAGGTGATCGCCAGGGTCATCGCCGACGGCATGAGCGGTGGCTCGCCCGCCTGGGATGCGATGAGTTCGATTCCACGCAAGCGTATTTTCGGCAAGGATCGTTTCAGGGCAGTGCTGTGCTCCCTGGGCAAGGTTTCTCGCCAACTCAATGCCTACCGTGTAGGCCGTCGTTAAGTAAACATGAGCTTCTGTTTATCAAGCCGGGATACCTCAATGAAAACTACAAAAACAAATCCGATCGATAAAACTTCCGTCTACCTGTGTGCAGGATTGGTCTCAGGGGCGGGCGCACTGTTATTGAACGTGCTACCGGTGCTGTTTGGAGCGTTTGCCGAGCGATTCGGGCTCGGCGAGCACCAACTGGGTAACCTCGCGATGGCCATGAACCTGGGGTTTGGCGCGTTCGGGCTGGCGTCATTGCTGTGGATTCACCGACTTAGCTGGCGGGTTATTTCAGCGCTCTCGTCGGCGCTGGTGGTGGGCGCGCTGTTATTTGTTCTGCATGACCCTTCCTATGAAATGCTACTGGTGATCATGGCCTTGGCGGGCGCCGGAACAGGCGCCTTGTATGCCCTGGCCATGACGATTTTCGGTGACAGCTCCCAGCCCGAACGTGCGTTTGGTTTCAAGCTGGGTATCGAGACGGTACCGGGCGCCTTCCTGCTCATCCTGCTGCCGGTGGCGGTGGCGCCGGTGTGGGGTTTTGAAGGCATGTTGATTACCATCGCCCTTGCCATGGTGGTGATGGGCATTCTGCCGCTGCCCTGGGTACCGCGCCGTAGCGAGCGCCAATTGGATGCATCTGATGCTGCTGTGCAGATTGCCAGCACCGAAAGTCGCGCCATCGTATGGTTGAGTCTGGTGGCCAGCCTGGTTTTCCTGACCGGCATCATGTCGGTGTGGGCGTTCCTCGAACTGATGGGTAAAAAGACCGGACTGAGCTCCGATACCATCGGCATGGTGCTGGCGCTGGGCTTTTTGATCAATGCAGGCGGTGGTTTCATCGCGTCGGCGATCGGCCTGAAGGTGGGGCGCTTCATGCCGGTGGCAGTGATCATCCTCGCGGAGTTGCTGGGCCTGGTGGCGCTGGCGCAGTTCTCCTCTCTGACGACCTATGTCGTGGGGGTTATCTGTTTTCTGTTTTCGATCAGCTTCGTGCTGGCTTACACCTTTGGCGTTATGGCCGAGTTCGACCTGTCGGGCAAGCTTGTCGCGCTGGGCGCGCTGTGCCTGTCTCTCGGTGCGGCATTCGGGCCGGCCATTGGCGGGTTTCTGATCGAGGCGTTGGGCTACTCGGCGGTATTGATGTTCTCTGGAGCCTGTTCAGTCGCGGTCCTGGCCATTTATGGTGCTGCGGTGTTGAGAGTTCAACTGGCGTTCAATCGCACCAGGGATTCAGACACCGCAGTCATGTCCAGACTGTAAGGCAGGTGACAAGCTGTTATTCCACGCGCACCGCGTTGTTGCGCTGAGCGTCGACGAACGCCCCCAGGCGTTCGCTGGCAGTTGCGTAATCATCCTTGTCCGCCAGGGCAAACGCTTCAACCTGGACGTTTTCCTGGCGCAACACATACTGGTAGAAACCCTTATGCCGCGCAGGCACCCGCGCGGCATCGGCGTTCAGCTCTTTGTAATACTCCCCGGTGGCCTGCGCCATGGTCTTGATCATGCGCTTGGGCGCGAGCCAGTAGTACAACGCCGCTGACTGACCTTTGAGCCATGCGCTGAAGCGATTGGGCTCCACGCTCAATTGCGTGGTCGGTGCTGCATAGGCCTCCTCATTCAATGTTTCAAGCGCTTGATAGCTGCTCCAGAATTGCCTGGCCGCCTGCGGCTGATCCCGATTCAGAATGGCTTCGATGGCGTAGCGAGCCGTGGCTCGGTTGGTGATTTCCTTCTGCATCAGCGCCGCAAATGCGGTTTCATCGGCTTTTGAATTCATAGTCGTCTCGGCAAGTACAGGTGTGCATGTCAGGGATAACGTCAGTAAAGCGATCTTGAACATGGGGCATCCTGGGTGATGGAAAGAGGGTCCGGCCATTGCGCTCAGGTCTTGAACTTCTGCACCAGCGCCTGTTGTTCGGTGGCCAGTTCGTTCAGTTGCTGGCTGATGCTCGCCGAGCGTTCGGCTTGGGTCGACAGCGAGGCCGTGACGTTGCGTACCGCTTCGACGTTGCGATTGATCTCTTCGGCGACACTGCTCTGTTCTTCCGTGGCGCAGGCTATCTGTACGTTCATGTCGGTGATGATGCCGACCGCCTGGCGAATCTGTTCCAGCGCGTCAAGTGCCAGGCGCGCCTCGGTGGCATTGTGTTGGGCCAGGTCATGACTGTGCTGCATAGCCGTCGTCACATCGTGGGTGCCGTTGTGCAGGTTTTCGACCACGGCACCGATCTCTTCGACCGACGCCTGTGTGCGCCGGGCCAGGCTACGGACTTCATCGGCCACCACCGCAAAACCGCGACCTGCATCACCGGCCCGTGCCGCTTCGATGGCGGCATTCAGAGCGAGCAGGTTGGTCTGCCGAGCGATAGAGAGAATGACTTCCATGACCGTGCCTATCTGTTGACTGCTTGACGACAATGCTTGCAGACGCATCATGCTTTTGCTCATGCCGGCGGCCAGGGCCTGGATGCCCTGGGCCGTGTTTTCGATCACGCGCACCCCATTGCCGGTGGCCTGGTCGGCATGCCGAGCAGCATCCGCTGCCTGAGCGGCGCTCCGGGCGGCATCCTGCGAAGTAGCTGACATCTCGTGCAGGGCGGTGGCCATTTGTTCGAACTCGCGAATCTGCTGTTGCATACCGGCATGGGTGCGGCTGGCGACCTGAGCCGACTGGTCGGCCGTCGCGCGCGCGTTATGGACAGCCCCCTGCACCGCCGCGATCACCGGCTGCAATTGATCCAGGAACCGGTCGAACGCGTTGCACATTCGGCCCAGTTCGTCCCTGGCCGTGTACGCCAAGCGCCGTGTGAGATCGCCTTCGCCATCGGCGATATCCTCCAGCATGCGTGCCACGCGCAGCAGGGGCCGGGTGACGCTGCGGGCCGTCAGCCACATCATTGCGCCCCCCAGTAGCGCCGCCGCAATGCCCAGGACGAGTTCAAGCAGCAGGCTTCTGACGCGCTGCGTGTGCATCTGGTCCTTCAAGTTGACCACCGGGGCGGCCAAGACGTCTTTTGCGACGGTGACGATCACGCCCCACGGTGTCGCATCGGCAAACGGCCGAATCGGCACGATCACGCTGATTCGTTGATCATTTTCTAGGGGCCGCACCTGTGCTTCGCGCATAGCCTTGAGCACATCGGCCGCTTGTGCGGGAATTATCGCTTGCAACTGCTTGCCCAGTTGCTCCGGATGAAGGCTGTCAGCGGCAATTACGCCCGCCGCGCTCACAATCGAAATGCCGCCCTGGCCGTCATAGATACTGGCGCTGGCTTTTTGAGCATTCCGTTGCAAGGTCTCCAGGCTGATGTCCAGGCCCAGCACAGCCACGACTTTACCGTTTTCAATCATCGGTATGGCAATCGTGGTGACCAGCCGCGCCGGCGCGCTTGAAGTGTCGATGTAGGGATCAAGCAGGCAGGCTTTGGCGTGGTCGCGGGCGCAGGTGAAGAAGGTGTTGAACGGCGCGCCACTGGGGCCTGGCGAGGTATCGGCCAAGAGCTTTTCATCGCCCGGGATCATTTCCAGCTTGCCGGGCGAGGGCTGCAGCCAGTACATCGAGAAGCGCCCGCTGTCGTTGCTGGCCAGCGTTGACTGGCCTTTGAATTCCGTATCGTGACCATCCAAGGCGTCGGGTTCGAAGGCAACGAACAGGCCCAGCAATTCGGGGCGTCCGGAGAGTGCCTTTTGCAGTACCTGGGCCAAGTCCTTTCTTAGTGCGCGGGAGGCCGCCGGGCTCTTGTCGGCGCTATCACGCAGGTGCATCACCTGACGACTGAGACCTTGACCAAACTCGTATGTTTGGCTGAATCCTTGTTGGATGGCCAGGGCCTGGGATTGACCTTCGGCCTGCAAGTTGCCTTGAGCGGCCGTGAGCAACAGCTGGCCCGACGCGCCGAGTATTAAATCCTCACTGGTTTGGCGTTGCTCAAGAGACAGCCCCACAACCAGTGCCAGCACTGCGGCCAGGCAGACGCTTGCCAGTAAGGCGATTTTGTTTTGAATACTCAATGCAAGGGTCATGGTGTGTTGGATTCCGCAGCGCGTGGTTGACACCACAGGCTATCGGGCTTGGGTTTCAAACTATATGGGTTGGCGCCCTTGCACAAAGGCTTGGCAGTAGCAGACAAATAACGACCTTCCAGTGGGTTTTTCCACGAGTTGGCGCGCTCTGTGCTTGGTCACTGAAAGTAGATTTTTTTGTCACCTGAATCACGTGAAAAGCGCACTAATAGTGGGCATGTCCCTAGGAGAGTATCGATGAGTGGTCAAGCGTTGTCGGCATGGAACGAAAGTGTGAACCAGGCCTGCGGTCGTTTCGAAACGCGCTATGACCATTGCCAGAGCCTTTTCATCGGGGAAATGAAACAAACGCTGGTAGGCAGCACGGCTGTTGCTCACATCCGCAGCAATGCCCATATGATTGCCAAGGCGGGTAGGGCAAGCGTGCGCGATTCAGCGGGTCGGTGTTTCCTTGTGTTACAACAGCAGGGTTCAATGGCCATTGAACTGGGGGAGCGGGTGGTTGACCTGCGGGCGGGCGACCTCGCTTTGCTCGACTTTTCCGAGGGGGTGAAAATGACCCCTCAAGGGTTGTTTTCCCATGTGTCGATCCCTCTGCCGCGTGAGCTGTTCAAGGGCCTGGAGCGTGCACGCTTCGGCAAGTTGTCGACTACGGGGGGCTGTGGTCAACTGCTTGGCACGCTGGTGCGTCAGGTTGCTGGAGGCGAGCTGGCGCAGTGGTCTTGCCCGCAGGATGGTGACGGTGTGCAACGAGCATTGGTTGCCTTGCTTGAGTCAGTGCTGGAATACCGTGCCTGCGACCACTCGCCGGGATGGCAATTGCATGAAGTGCAATCGCTCATCCAGCAGCGGCTCGACTCACCGCGGCTGTCGCCGGCGTCGTTGTCTGAAGAGTTGGGCATTTCCAACCGCCAGCTCTACAGGCTGTTCGAAGCCAGTGGCGACAGTGTTTGCCGGTACATTCTGCGTGAGCGGTTGTTGAAGGCGGCGCAGGATCTGCGCGACCCCGTTTGCGCGCATCGCTCGATCACCGAGATCGCCAGCTATTGGGGGTTTGCCGACTCGGCGCATTTTTCCAAGACGTTCAAAAAGCAGACGGGGCTGACACCGAGCATCTACAGAAGTCGCGGGCACTGAGCCCGGGTTCAACGAGCCGTGCGGATGTGACTGCTTTCGTGTCGCATCCTCGCGGCTTTTTGTTGTCCGCGATTTGAGCGCAAACTGGCAATAATTTGCAAAATGCTGTCCAGCACGTCCAATCAATCGGCGCCCAACTGCATCAAAATTTCTGTGTGCCAGTTTAGAAACTGGCCCACAGCGATCTGATCCATTCATTCTTGAAACGGGTGCTCCATGAACAAGAAAATGTCGTCTTCCCTTGTGCTTCTGGCTGCTCTGGCCTGCGGCTCTGCCTACGCACATGCGCAATCGTCCGAACCGTTGCAGGCCATCATTGAGAGCAAGCTGGACGGCATTGCCGCCAGTTGGCCGAAGAAAGATGCCAAGACAGTTGTGGAGCAGGTCTACACCGAGCAGACCCAGATCACCGGCGAAGGGGTAGCGGAGCTTTATCAGGGCAAAGCGCAGCTTACCGGCCTGGTTCAGCATCTGATGGAGGGCTCCAAGAGCACCGTCATACATCTCAATCGCTTGGTGCAACTCAACGATGAGTCCGCCTACACCTGGGTGACGTGGGACGTGACTCCGGCAGGTAACGAGGCCCCCTTCAAGATGAAGAGCTTGTTTGTCTGGAAGAAAGAGCACGGTCACTGGTTCATCGTCGCAGACATGTTTGCCAATGGTGCAATCGCTCAGTGATAGAGGCTTGGTCAACACAATAATAATAACGGTGCGCCGCCGTGCGGCGCGCCAGGGAGCGCGCAAGTCATGAAACCAGGTTTGACGAATGTAATAGGGTGTTGCGTCTGCATCGCGGGGAGTCTTTGGTGCACTGTCGGACAGGCCTATGTGCTGGTCGATGAGCCCGATCGCACGTTGTCGCTGGACGTGAGTTCTACCGTGGGCGTTTTCCACAGCCAGAAAAATTATCAACAGTGGGGCAATCGCGCACCGGGGCATTCCAGCTGGCAGGAGGGCTACATCAAGTATGGCTTGAGCGGCAGTTTGACCAGCGATGATCTGGGGTCGGTGTTCGGTACGGTGAACCGCACCGCGTCGGCGACGTGGGGCGATGGTGATGCGGCAGGTTTTACCAATGGCACCGAGCGCACCGATAAATGGGAAGAGGCCTTTGCCGGCTGGCGCTCGGCTGATCTCTTTCCGGCGCTTGGCAAAGACGGCGTGGAAGTTTCCGCCGGCCGGCAGGCGATCCTGCTCGGTGACGGTTTTCTCGTCGCCGGTGACGGCATCAGCGCGGGCAGGGGCGTCGCAGACAACCGTTACAATCGTGGGGGCGGCTATTACATCACGCCGCGCCGTGCATTTGACCAGACTTTCTGGTTGAAGCTCGGTGGTCAGCAGGGACTGCATGGCTCGCTCGGCTGGTTCAAGTCGGACAACCCGATTCAGGCGAAAGTCGAGATGGCGTTTTCCACCCTTGAATACACTGCCGATATGGGAACGATTGGCCTGACATATCTGCATGGGCTTGGGGTTGATCGGAAGCTCGCAAGCGGTATTCAGGCGGACCGCGATGGCATGGATGTCTATAGCTTGCGCGCTACGGGAAATGCCGGCGTACTTGGGCTGTTCCTGTCATCGGAAATCGCTGTGCAAAACACCCGGCGGGGTAATGCCAAGGCGGGTTATGTCGAGGCAGCATGGACCTTCGCCGATCTGCCGGGCAAGCAGACACTGGGCTATCGCTTCAGTCAGTATGGGGTCGAATGGGACTCTCTTCTCTATGGCTTCAGCCGTGGTTACGGTACCTGGTTCCAGGGCGAAGTTGCCGCCAACTATGCAGGACCCTTTGGCGCCAATACCACGATCCAGCAAGTGTACTGGCGCGCGCAGCCGTACGAGACACTCGCGGTGAACGTTCTGGCTTATGATTTTCGTAACCAGCGTACCCGTGGTGCCATCGACAGTTCGGGGCGTGAGCTGGATTTGATCCTGGACTGGTCGGTGACACCCACTATCACGCTGTCGCCCATGCTGGGTCTCTACGACCCGCGCAAAGATGCGGATCATGGCGGCGTGCAGTTGGGGGATGACAAGCTCAATGTGTATAGCGCGGTGTTGATCTCGACCAGGTTCTGATCGTTCAACCAGCAGTAGAGTACGGTGGACCGATTAGTGTCTGCCGTACTCGTTCCCACATTTGGATCTCTGTGCCGTCAGAGCAAACACCCGGTCGGCCCGCGAGCGCCTGCTTGTTAGTAGCGGATAATCACCGATTTCAGCTCAGTGTAATCGTCGATAAACGCACTGCCGAACTCACGCCCGACACCCGACGCCTTCATCCCGCCAAACGGCACGCTGGGGTCAACGAAGGTGTGCATGTTGACCCACACCGTGCCCGCTTCGATTTGCGGGATCAGGCGCAACGCCTTGGACAGGTCGTTGGTCCAGAGACTGGCGGTGAGGCCGAACGGGCTGTCGTTCATCAGCTCGACCAGTTCCTTTTCGTCGTCGAACGCCAGCACACACACCACCGGGCCGAAGGTTTCTTCGTGCAGCAGGGGGTCGTCCTTGCCGGTGGCCACGATCAGCGTCGGTTCCACGTAGTAACCGGCGCGGTCCAGCGCATGCGCGCCGTATGCCACCTGGTTGCGTTGCAGGGCGCGCTCGAAAAAACCGAGGATTTTGTCGAAGTGCGGCTTGTTCGACAGCGGGCCGAACTGTGCGTGTTCATCCAGGGGTGAACCGATGATCATCTGCGACAGCATCGCCGCCATCTTCTGTGTCACTTGCTCGACGAGTGAGCGGTGCACGAACAAGCGCTCGGGTGATGCGCACACCTGGCCCTGGTGCACGTAAGCCGCTTGTACGAAGCGCGCCACGGCGTCATCGACATTGGCGTCGGCCAACAGCGCGGCGGCGTTCTTGCCGCCCAGTTCCAGGGTCACACGTGTCAGGTCGGCTCCCATGGCGGCCTTGCCCACGGCAATGCCGGTGGGCACCGAGCCGGTGAACGAGACCTTGCGCACCTGCGGGTGTGCGATCAACTGCTGACCGACCTGGCCACGACCGTTGACCACGTTGATCACGCCAGCTGGAATCCCGGCCTCGATCGCCAGTTCCGCCAGGCGCAGCAGGGACAGCGGCGTGTATTCGCTGGGTTTGAGCACGACGGTGCAGCCGGTGGTCAGCGCGGCGCCGAGCTTCCATACGCCGATCATCAACGAGAAGTTCCACGGCACGATGGCCGCAACCACGCCGACCGGCTCGCGCAGGGTGTAGGCGCTGTAGTGCTCGCCGTCCATGGAGGGAAACGACGGGGTCATGGTCTGGCCGCCGATTTTGGTGGCCCAGCCGGCGAAGTAACGCAGGAACACCGCGCTCTGGCCCACTTCGATATGCCGCGACAGGTTGATCGATTTGCCGGAACTCACGGTTTCCAGTTGCGCCAGCTCCTCGCCGTTGGCCTCGATCAGATCGGCCAGGCGGTTGAGCAGAACGCCGCGCTGGTAGGGCGTGATCTTTGCCCAGGCGCCCTTGAAGGCGGCGGAGGCGCTGTTGACGGCCAGGTTGACATCCTCGGCCTGGGCGTCACGCAACTGCGTGACGGTCTCGCCGGTACCAGGGTCGACGATGCCGATGCGTCGCGCCGACGCGCTGGTGTGCACGGCGCCATCGATGAAGTTGGAATGGTCGCGGCCCAGGAAAGCAACGACTGAGGGCAATAAGGCAATGTGCATGACGGCGCTCCAATGAAGGGTTCGTCGCGCCCGTCGGGCGCTCGAAAGACCTCTGCATTAAAAGCCGATACACGCCTGGCTGCTTGTTCGAGCCTGCCAGGGAATTGGTTATGCGCGACAGGCTGTGTCGCGGCTGGCCTAGGGTTCGCCGAGGTTGTTGAACACCGTTTCGAGCATGCGGTTCAGGCGCTGAATCTGCGCTTCGGTCATGCCGTTGAAACTGCGCTTGAACACATCGCCGGTGGCCACTTGGATGCGTTCAATCGCTTCGCGCCCCTGCGCGGTAATGCGCACCTGAGTGACGCGGCCGTCGTCCTCGCAGGGCGCGGTGTCCACCAGGCCGTCTTCCTTCATGCGATACACCGTTTTGGTGATGGTCGAAAGCTTGGCGATGGCGTGGGTGGAAATTTCGGAAATACTCGACTGGCCGTTCTCCTTGAGGATAAACAGCACCCGCCAGCGCGGGATGTCCAGGCCGATTTTCTTCAGGGCCTTTTCCATGTATTGACTGTAGCGGCCATGCACCATAGCGAGCCAGTAGAACGGAAAATCTTCTTTGTGAAAGTCTTCACTGCCGGGGTTGTAGCGGCCTGCGTGTTTTTTTGGTGGGCTCATGATGTGCTCATGTCGAGGGAGACGAGCAATCATAGACTTTTCTCGTGAATTGGGCACGGTTATTGACCCGTTCGATTCCGGCTGATGTTCAGAAATATAATTGACAATTCACGTAATATTCGGTGAGTGTGAAAAAAGGAAAGGGCGCATCGGGCGCCCCCATTCCGCAATTCGCACTGAAGGTAACGTGACATGACCCTGGTGATTGAACAGCTTTCCCTTGGCGGCGATGGGCCGACCGTAATGGTCAAGGACACCATCGATATCGCCGGCCTGCCTACCCGTGCATCGAGCCAGGCCCTGGACGATGCCGCGCCGGCCGCGGCCCATGCCGAGGTGGTGCAAGCCCTGTTGGACAAGGGCTGCCGCCTGGTGGGCAAGACCAGCCTGCACGAACTGGCCTTTGGCACCACGGGGATCAATCACTGGGTCGGCACCGCGCCGAACCCGCGTTTCCCCGGGCGTATTCCAGGCGGATCCTCCAGCGGTTCAGCCGCCGCCGTGGCCGCCGGGCTGGCGGATTTTTCCCTGGGCACGGACACCGGCGGTTCGGTGCGCATTCCCGCCTGCTGTTGTGGCGTGTTCGGTTTTAAGCCGACGTTCGGCCGGATCAGCCGCCGTGGCGTGATGCCGACGCACAGCAGCCTTGATTGCGTCGGCCCGTTTGCCGCGAGCCTGCCGATGCTGGTCACGGCCATGCAGGCAATCGACCCTGCCTTCAAGCCGGCACCGGCGCCGGCCGCGCCGCGCCTGGGCATTGTGAGTGTGCAGGCCAGCGCAGCGGTACAGCGCGTGATCGACGCGGCCATCGCCGACAGCCGACTGCCCACCGGAACCCTCACGCTGCCCAGCCTCAAGGCGGCCTATGACGCCGGCATGGTGGTGATCAACCGCGAGACCTTCAATGCCTGCGCGCACTTGCTGGACACCGGCAAGGTGGGCGCCGACATCGCCGCGCGCCTGGCGGCCGCCGGCAACACCACGGCGGCCGCGCTGGCCGAGGCCGAGCAGGTGCGCCTGCGCTTCACCGCCGAGGTCGATGCGGCGCTGCAGCAGGTCGACGTGCTCGTGCTGCCGACCATGCCGGAGTTCCCGTTGACCCTGGCCGAGGCGACCGACACCCAGGCAGTGCTGGGCATGACTGCTTTCGTGCGCCCGTTCAACCTGTCGGGGCACCCGGCGTTGAGCATCCCGTTGGCCAGTGCCGAGGGCCTGCCGGTTGGCCTGCAATTGATAGGGGCCAAGGGCGCGGATGAGCAACTGCTGGCCATCGCCGGTCGCCTGCTTGAGCGCCTGTATAGCGGGCATGAGGTGTGAGATGAGCACAACCATTCCCCGCCCGGACCTGGAACAACGCCTGCGCCGTTTTGAAATCCAGGACAGCGCGCGCGCCTGCATGAACCGCTACATGGTGCTGTGTGATGCCCTGGACGCCCACACGCCGCTCGACGAACTGTCCGGCCTGTTCACCGAGGATGCGGTGTGGGAGGGCAAGGGCGCCAAGTACGCCCAGAGCTTCGGCGGTTATCGCGGGCGCGAAGCCATTGCTGCGATGTTCGCCGGCTACATGAAAACTCCGGCGCACTTTGCCCTCAACGTGCACTTTCTCACCAGCGAACTGATCGAGGTTCAGGCCGACGCCGTGCTCGGCAGTTGGGTGATGCTGCAGACTTCCACCTTCGCCAGCGGCGCCTCCCATCTCAACGCCGCGCGCCTGAGCGTGCGCTTTGCCGAGGAAGACGGGCAGTGGCGCATGGCGCATTTCCAGACCGAAAACCTGTTCAGTCGTCCGGTGCAGGCATGGACCAGCGACGCCGAGCTGCCGGTGCCCAAGCCTGCCGCACAGTGAGCGATAACGCGCACTGATAACCCCACCGTTTCCCAAGACTGCCCCGCAAGGGCGGTCGTGCCGTGCGCGTAGCGCTGGAGATTGCCATGAAACACTTCGAACTGTTGACCTTCACTTTACGGGTGCGCACCGTGCCGCAAGCCTTGCCGCGCCTGGAGCAGAGCTTGCGGGAGACGGGCGAGGGCGTGCATTTGATGGGCTGCTGGGTGTCGGAAATCGGCTCGCAGAACCGTATCGCGGTGCTGCGCGGGTTCGACGATGGCGGGTGTCGCGAGCGCGAACGCGAGCGCTATTTGTTGGCGTCCGATGGTTTTGCGATTGGCGAATTTCTGCTTGAACAACAGGTGGATGACTACAGCGCTTTTGCCTTTGTCGATCCACTGCCTCCCGGCGTTCATGGCCCGTTCTATGAATTGCGCGAATACAACCTCGTGCCCAGTGGGCTGACGCCA
Organism: Pseudomonas sp. FP597; assembly: GCF_030687435.1. Lineage (NCBI taxonomy): Bacteria > Pseudomonadati > Pseudomonadota > Gammaproteobacteria > Pseudomonadales > Pseudomonadaceae > Pseudomonas > Pseudomonas sp. FP597. The sequence continues at coordinate 2,125,497 of NZ_CP117432.1, forward strand.
ACATTGCGCGGTTGGGGCAAGGCCGTGGAGCGGCGAACCGGGCCGGACTATTCCCAGGTGTATGCCGCTTTCTATGCCACCAGCGGGCAGATTCCGCGCTATCTGCACATCTGGCCCTACAGCTCGCTGGAGCAGCGTCTTGAAGTGCGCACCCGCGCCGTGGCCGAAGGCGCCTGGCCGCCGGAAAATTCCGCGCCGCAACTGCTGCAGATGCATTCCACGGTGTACCTGCCGGCACCGTTCTCGCCGTTGCGCTGAAAAATGGCACAGAGCCAGTGTGGGAGCGGACAAGCCAACTCCTACTTTTTTTGGAAAAAATAAATTAATTTAAAAAGCATCTAGGAGATATCCAAGGTTCAATTCAGGACGTTACTCAATAAAAACATAGGTATAAGTCACTATTTCTTTGTTTTTCCCGCAGTAATTTACGTGATTAGTGGTGGTTATAAGCACGATAATTCAATTGACAATTCACGTAATTGCGCTCAAATTCTCCACAACGGCACCCACAAAAACAAAGGTAACCACTATGCCGATCCATCGCCCTCGCTCCGCCCCGCGGCTCAGCTCGACGCTGACTTCCTGCCCAGCCCAATACCGTTCCTGACAACGGAGTTACTCTATGCATTCGCTTAAAAAACCAGCGGTTGGCGCGGTGAGCTCGCTTGCCAGTGGCCCCGCCTTCGAAGCCTTGCTGGTCGATGTGCGCGAACGTGCCAGAGCCGGTGAATTCGACGGTCAGCGCCACATTTCGCAGGACGTAATCGAGGCCTTCAAACAGCACGGTGTCTACCGGGCGCTGGTGCCCAAGCGCTTTGGTGGCCTGGAGTGTTCCCCCGCCGAGTTTTGCCAGGTGATCGAGCGCATTGCCCAGGCCGACGGTTCGGCCGGCTGGGTTGCCAGTTTTGGCATGAGCCCGGTCTACCTGGCGGCATTGCCGCCCGAGAGCATCGCCAAGGTGTATGCCAACGGTCCGGACGTGGTGTTCGCCGGCGGCATCTTCCCGCCGCAACCGGCTGAAGTGGTCGAGGGCGGTTTTATGGTCAATGGTCGCTGGAAATACTCCAGCGGCTCCCTGGGCTCCGATATCGTCGGTGTCGGCATCGCCCCGAAAAACGGCGATACCTTCGGCCTGCCGCGCATTGCGGTAATACCGCGCAACGCGATCCGCATCGACGAAACCTGGGACACCGTCGGTCTGCTGGGTACCGGCAGCCACGACCTGGTCGCCGAAAATGTGCGGGTCAGCGAGGAGTGGACCTTCGTGCGCGGCGGCCTGCCCAACCTGGACGAACCGTTCTTCCGCTACCCATCGCTGTCATTCGCCACCCAGGTGCTCTCGGTGGTCGGCCTGGGCGTGGCCCGTGCCGCACTCGATGTCCTGGCCGACATGGCCAGTGGTCGTGCCTCGGTGACCGGTGCTCCGGCGATTGCCGATCGGCCCCTGGCCCAGGTCGACATTGCCCGTGCCGAAGCCGAGCTACGTGCCGCGCGGGCGTTCTTCTACGAATCCATCGACCGCGCCTGGGACTACGTACTGGCCGGCGACGCGGTGCCCGTGGCCGCGACCAACCTGCTGCGGCTGTCGTCGACCCATGCCACCCGCGTTGCCGCTGACGTGGCGCGTACCGCGCAGATGCTCTCGGGCATGAGCGGCGTGTACAACGACAGCCCGCTGGCCCGTTGCGTCAACGACGCCCAGGTAGTCACGCAGCACGCCTTCATGGGCGATATCACCTATCAGAATGCCGGAGCCATGTTCTTCGGCAAACAGCCTTTGCCTGGCTACCTCTAACCGTCGAGAACATAAAAATGACTGATAAAAAGACCTTGCGCGTGCTGTTCTGCATGGGCATCAACCAGAACTTTTTCGACGCCCCGCGCGACGAGCAATTGCAGGTGTGGGCAGCGTTCAGCGCGATGTGGAACGGCATTCACGACCTCACCGGCGTCAAGGTGCTGGGCAACATGGATGACGACCAGAGCATGGTCGGACCTTCCGATGGCTTCCCGTGGACCACCTACCTGCTGGCCGACGTGCCGGACATCGAGACCGTGCACGCCGCCTGCAACCTGTTTCGCACAACGCAAGTGGGAGATGGCCCGTACAAGCTGTGGCGCTACACCAAGGTCGAAGCCCGGGTTGGGCGCGAGCTGATCATTCAGCGTACTTGATGCCGACGAGGACACTCCCCATGAGCAAGCTCATTCCCGCTGTAAACCTCGCCGTCGACCCCGCCGACCTGGTGCAGGCCGACCGCGTCCACACCTCGATGTACACCGACGCACAATTGTTCGACGCAGAGCTTGAGAAGATTTTCTACAGCACCTGGATCTGGGTCGCCCACGCCAGCGAGATTCCCGACAACGGCAGCTACAAGACCACCTACATCGGCAAGCAGCCGGTGATCGTGGTGCGTGATCGCAAGAAAGACGTGCACGTGTTGCTCAACCGCTGTCGCCACCGTGGCGCCACCGTGTGCGAACACAAGAAAGGCAAAACCAACAGCTTCGTCTGCCCGTACCACGGCTGGGGCTACGCACTGGATGGTTCACTGCGCGGTATTCCGCACCCGGAAAGCTACGGCGACTGCATCGACAAGGCCGAGCTGCCGCTGGTCAGCCTGCGCACTGAAAGTTACGCCGGCATGATCTTCGCCACCTTCAAGGACGACATCGAGCCGCTGGAGGACTACCTCGGCGCGGCGAAAAAATGGATGGACCTGTTCATGAAGCAGGGCGCCGGCTATGGCATCAAGGTCCCGGGCGAGCACCGTTTCCGCTTCCCCGGCAACTGGAAGATCCAGCTGGAAAACACCACCGACGCCTACCACTTCCCACTGGTGCACAAGAGCTTCCTGTCGTCGGTGGATGAGCAGACCCTTGAGCTGTTCGACTTCGTCAAGGGCCCTGGCTACGTCGAGGACCTCGGCAACGGCCACAGCGTGATGGTGATGATTCCCGACCTGATCGACCTCGAAGCCGACCTGGACAAGCCGATCCCCGAGCGTTTCGAAGGGCTGGCCGCCGAGCTGCGTGACGAAGGCATCGAAGAGCAACAGGTGCGCCGGATCGTGCGTGCGGTCGGCGGCACCGGCTTCAACCTCAACCTGTTTCCCAACGTCGCTTGCTCGATGGCGTTCTTCCGGGTGCTGCAACCGATCTCGGTGACCGAGACGGAAATCCACCACTCGGTGATCACCATGGATGGCGGCCCGGCCGTGGCCAACCGTTATCGCCTGCGCCTGCACGAACACTTCCAGGGCCCGATGGGTTTCGGCACCCCGGACGACTCCGAAGCCTGGGAGCGGGTACAGAAGGGCGCCAGCGCCGGTGAAGACCTGTGGATCATGCTCAACCGCGGCCTGCCCGGCGAACAGGCCAGTGCAGACGGGCGGGTATCCGATGTGAGTGCCGAGACCGGCATGCGCGCCGGGTACCAGCAGTGGAAAAAGATGATGTCGGCCTGACCCGTGGAGAACCTTATGAACCTGCAATTACTGCAAGAAGTGACCGCTTTCATCTGGCTGGAAGGCGACATGCTCGACCACGGTGAGTACGAGGGCTGGTTGAAGATGTGGACCGAGAAGGGCACCTACATCATTCCCATCGACCCCAAGGAAACCGACTTCGAAAACACCCTCAACTACGCCTACGACGACCATCATATGCGTGAGCTGCGGGTTCAGCGCCTGATCGGCGGCGAGTCGATCTCCACCAGCCCGCAACCGCGTACGGTGCGCATGCAATCGCGATTCCGGGTGTTGGCCGACGACGGCCTCCAGGTCAGCGTGCGCTGTGCGCAGAACGTGCGTGAGTTTCGCAAGGAAAGCCTTAAGTTCTACAGCGCCGACCTGACCTACGACCTGATCCGCAGCGACGGCGGTTTCAAGATCCACCGCAAGGTGGTCAGCCTGATCAACAGTGACGATGCCCTCGCCGGTATCGGCTACATCCTCTGAGGCGCACCGACATGAACCAGATAGCATTAGTGACGGGCGCGGGGCAGGGCCTGGGGCAGCATTTCTGCGCGAGCCTGCTGCACGCGGGCTACTCGGTGGTTGTCACCGACCTCACGCTGGAGGCCGCACAAGCGTGTGCCCGACAGCTCGACCCCGGTGGCGAACGCAGCCTCGCCCTGCAGTTGGATGCAGGCAACAAGGCCGATTTCGAAGCGGGCCTGGAGCAGGTGCTGGCGCGTTTCGGCGCGCTACACGTGGTGGTCAATAACGCCGCGGTGACCAAGACCACGCCGCTGCTGCAGATCAGCCCCGAGGAGTTCGACGCCGTCGTGGGCCTGAATCTGCGCAGCGTGTTTCTCGGCTGCCAGGTGATGGGTGCGTACATGGCCGAAGCCGGCTACGGACGCATCATCAATATGGCGTCCCTGGCCGGGCAGAACGGCGGCACCGCCACCGGCGCGCATTATGCCGCGAGCAAGGGCGGCATCCTGACGTTGAGCAAGATTTTCGCCAAGGAATTTGCCGCACGCGGAGTGACCGTGAACGCGATTGCCCCAGGGCCGATCGACTCGGCGGCGGTGCGCGCGGCGATCCCGCCCGAACGCCTGCCGGGCCTGCTGGCCAACATTCCGGTGCAGCGTCTTGGCGATGCGGATTTTCTCGGCGACCTGATTGTGCAGTTGGCGCGGCCCGAAGCCTATTTCACCACCGGGGCGACCTGGGACGTGAATGGCGGCCTGTTCATGCGCTGACTGATACCGGCCGCCACGGCGGCCTTGGCGAACTCCATGGAATAACGGCCATGACTGAAGAATTGTTGGACGTAGTCGTGCGCAAGCGCGAGCTGCAAGGGGACGGCGTTGTCGTCCTGGACCTGACCCGTCGTGACGGCGCGCCGCTGCCGGGGTTCGATGCCGGCGCACATGTCGATATCCATATCGGCCCGGGGCTGGTGCGTCAGTATTCGCTGTGCAGCGACCCTGCCGACTCGAGCCTGTATCGATTGGGCGTGCTCAAGGACCCGGCCTCGCGCGGCGGTTCGGTGGGCGTGCACGAGACCCTGCTCGAAGGCCGCGAAGTGCGGATCAGCACACCGCGCAATCTGTTCCCGCTGGCGGCGCAGGCGCAGCGTTCGCTGCTGCTGGGTGGCGGCATAGGCATCACGCCGATGATCGCCATGGCCTATGCCCTGTACGCTGCCGGCAAGTCATTCGAGCTGCATTACTGCGGGCGTGAGCGTGGACGCAGTGCGTTTTTGGCCGAACTGGCCAGCGCACCGTTTGCCCCGCATGTGTTTACCCACTTCGATGACGAAGGGCCCGAGCAGAAGCTCGACCTGCTCAAGGTATTGGGCAGGGGCGAGGCCGGCGTGCACATGTATGCCTGTGGCCCTGCGGGCTTCATGGACTGGGTGATTCAGGGCGCGCGCGACCAGGGCTACAGCGAGTCGCACATCCACAAGGAGTATTTCCAGGTGGACGTGGACAGCTCGGGTGGCAGCTTTGAAGTGGTGGCCGCGCGCAGCGGCAAGACCGTTCAGGTGGCGCAAGGGCAAAGCATTCTCGCCGCGCTGGCGCAGGTGGGCATCAAGATCGAGATTTCCTGCGGGCAGGGGGTGTGCGGGACCTGCCTGTGCGATGTGCTCGACGGCGAGCCGGACCATCGGGACGTGTACCTCACGGACGATGAGAAGGCCGCCAACGATCAAATTCTAGTGTGCTGTTCACGAGCCAAATCCAAAAAACTCGTGCTGGATATCTAAGGGGAACGACCATGGTAGACGTAGGCAGCTTTCGCAATGCAATGGCCATGCTGGGCGGTGCCGTGTCGGTTATCACCACCGATGGCGTGGCGGGTCGGTTCGGCTTTACCGCCTCGGCGGTGTGCAGCGTGACCGATTCACCGCCCACGCTGTTGGTGTGCATGAACCGGTCCTCCCATTCCAACGAGCATTTCAAGCGTAACGGTTCGGTGTGCGTGAACACCTTGTGTGGTGATCATCAGCAACTGTCCGGCGCCTTTGCCGACCGCACGTTGACGATGGATGAACGCTTCGCCGTCACCGAGTGGATCACGCTGGAAAGCGGTGCGCCGGTGATGCTCGACGCGCTGGTGAATTTCGATTGCCGTATCGCGCAAGTACACGAAGTGGGGTCCCACAGTATTTTCTACTGCGAGATCCAGACGATTCGCCAGAGCGGTGCTGACGAGGGGTTGGTGTATTTCAATCGGGCCTACCATCGTCTGGGCCAAGCGTCGAAGGCCTGCTGAGCCTGCCGCGGACGGGCGTGAGCAAGCCAGCGCCGTTTCCTTTTAAAGCGTTTGAAGCTGCGTTATGATCCCGCCCGCTGCGCCATAGTCGGTACCTGGAACGTTGAGTGCCGGGTGGTGACAAGAAGCCCGCTAACCACGGGCTTTCTGCTGTCAGGCATATGGCGAAAATCGTGCTGAAAACTTTTTTTAAATAAAGTGCATTTAAATCAAGACATTACGATTTTTTGGTGTATGATGCGCCCACACCGAAACGAAGGGTGATTAGCTCAGCTGGGAGAGCATCTGCCTTACAAGCAGAGGGTCGGCGGTTCGATCCCGTCATCACCCACCATTCGCTTCATGTGTTACGCGCAGCGGTAGTTCAGTCGGTTAGAATACCGGCCTGTCACGCCGGGGGTCGCGGGTTCGAGTCCCGTCCGCTGCGCCATATTCGGTACCTGGAACGCTGAACGCCAGGTCGCCACAAGAAGCCCGCTCATTGAGCGGGCTTTTTTTCGTCTGCGATTTTTATTTCTCTACGGCGCGTTGCGGCTGTGTCGGTAGTCGCTGACCGCTTCGTACACGGCCTTGCGCAAACGGTTGATACCGCCGATGGGGCGGTGTTCCTCCAGGCCAAACCAGGGGTTGAATGACTGGGTGTCGCACGCCAGGTTCAACGCCGGGGTGTCGAAGTCCTGGGCAGGAATCCGCACCCTGGCGACGGTTTCATACGGCGCATCGCTTTCCTTCCATTCGATGCTGGTGTCTTCGATCGGCATGAATTTTTGCGGGTTCTGCCGCTGGATCTGCAACACGAAACACGCCGGCACGCGGTCGGTGGAAAGCTGCTGGCTCAGGGCGCTGCGCAGAAAGTTCGGCAGGTCCTGGTTCTGTTTGGGCAGCACGTACTCCGGGCAGTTTTGCGGGTCGGGCGCCACGCGAAACTTGGCGTTGGCCGTACCGAACTTGTAGGGCGAGACCGAAAAGTATGTCGTCTGCGTCGGGCTGGCCGGGGCGGGTGCCAGCGTCGCCAGGGCGATAAACAAGTGGCGCACTTGCCAACTGCGTGGGTCGAGCCTGGGGAAGAACGCCAACACCTTCTTGCCATCCGCCTGGGCGCCGATGTTCTGCGCGTACTCGGCCACATCGCTGACAAAGAAGTTCGGGTGGCTGAACATCACGAAGTCCTGTTCGGCACGCGCTTGCTGGTCGGCCAGCAACTGTTTGCCCGGGACATCCAGCAGCTTGATCGCCATGCCGCGGGCGTCGCGGATGCTGTCGAATTGCGGATAAGCGTTGCCGTTGGACAAGCGCATCATCGCCTGCCAGGTTTTACCCGGCGTGGCGAATACGCCCTGTCGCAGCGCCGGGTCAAGGTCGGCCAGCACACTGACTTCGGCCTTCACGCAACCATGCGCCTTGGCGTGCGCATCGCGCAGGTAGCGCGTGCCTTCACGGTGCTGGTCGACGATGCGCACCGCGGTCTGAATGATGCCCTGGGTCATCGTCGCTTCACCCGTCGGGATCTGTTCATTCGGCGATACCGGCCCGCTGTGTTGCCAGGCGTACCAGGCGGTGGCCGTCAGCCAGCCGAGCAGGCCCAGGCCCACCAGCCACAGCAGCGTCTTGCCGAGAAACGCGCCGAGGCGCAGCCACAGGCGTGCGAGCAGGGAGCGTTGGTTGTATTGAGATCGGATAATCATGGCAGTTGTTGCTCCAGCGGGCCGCCCAGCACTTTGAGGTATTCCAGCAGCGCCCAGCGTTCCTGCGGCAGCAGGCCACGCCCGATCACGCCATTGCCACGCTCACCGGCGCGGAATTCGTGACCGCTGTTGTGGTTGCCGGTGATTTTGGTATCGAACAGGAAGGCGTTCTTGAAGGCATCGGTCTCAAAACCCAAATGGCGCGGGTCGTAGTTGAAGGTGCTTTTATAAAAGGTGACGCTGCGCTCGTCCTGGGGTGAGAGCAACTGGTAGATCGTTGGCACCGAACCGTTATGCAGGAACGGCGGGGTGGCCCATACGCCCGCCAGTGGGCGGGCCTTGTAGGCACGCAACTCGCGCACGCCGATGGGCAGGCCATAGCCATCCAGGCGGGGGCGCTCGGTCGGGGTCACACCGGCGGCGCGGTAGGCGTGGTCTTCGACGAAGGCGGTCACGTAGGCCAGGCCTTTGGCCACGGACATTTTTTTCAGGTCCAGGGGCTCGGTAGGCGTGGGATGCAACTGGACGTTGAGCCTGGTCAGTTCCACGGGGTCCCATCGCAGGCTGCTGAGGTCGTAGCGTTGGTCGGCGATATTACTGGCAGTGTTCGGGTCGGTGCCGATGTAGTCCACGGGCAGCATTTTCAGGTGTTGCACCGGGCGGCCGCCTTCCTGGCTGACGGTGGGCACGTGGCAGCCGGCGCAGTTCTCGGCAAACAGTGCCCGGCCTTGGGCGGCGAGGGGTTTGTCGATGGCGCCGAACAGCTCCTCGGGCCAGGTGGGTGGTTTGAGGCGTTGCAGGGTTTCTTCGATGAGGTTGAGGTCGCGCACCCGCACGCTGGACGGGTAGCGGGAATCGCCCTGGAGCGGCTGGCCGGCATCGTCGAAGAACGTCAGGGTCGCGCCGACGCCAAGGGCTTCGCCGATATTGCGCGCCATCGGCTGCTGGGCCGAGCCGTTCCATTGCACCCAATCGAAGGTCCAGATATCCCACAGTTGCGGGTAGTCCACCGGTGCATTGGCGACGCGATAATTGTCCGGGGTAATGGCGTCGCCAAAGCTGGCGTTGGCGATGCGGCCAAAGGCGTCGGTACGGCCCGGACCTTCTTCGGTGGGGTAGAGGCCGCGATGGGTGTCGTTCCAGGCGACCTTGAGGAATTTGTCGAGCGAGCGCTTGAAATCCTGGCGCAACTGGCTGTGCTCGGTGTCGTAGCGATCACCCAGTACCTGGCGGGCGAAACGCTCGAACTTCCACGGGTTGTAATAGGTGGCGGCAAGGCTGGCGACGAGGGCCTGGCCGAAACTGCCGCCGCGCAAGGTGGGTACGCTGGAAGGCAGTACATGTTGGGCTGAACCGCCGTCGATACGCAGCGCCTGGCCTTTGAAATGCAACTCGCCGGTGTGGCAGGCGGCGCAGGTGATATCCAGGTATTCAACGTTGCTGTCGGCGTTTTTGTGCCGGGCGAAACCGACCGGCAGGTTGCCGGGGTTTTGCGCGGTGGGCACCTGCTTGGGATCGACCAGAAAACCGAAGCGCGCCAGGTACGCAGGCGTGGCAAAGCGTTGCTCGGAAAACGGCAGTTCCAGGGCGGTGAACCAGTCGTAGTGCAAGCCTTTTACCTGAGTACCCTGGGGCGTGAAGTAATAAGTCTGGCGGTCGGCGGCACTCCATTGATCCTGGTAATGCACCTGCTCAACGGGCACATAGTCCGGCAGCTTGGGGTTGACGGTGTAATAGAGCACCACGGCCAGGATCAGGCCCAGAGCGGCGAGTATCAGGAGTAAAACGCGGTAAACAATGCGCAAGATGGCTATCCTTGTCTCGGTCTTGTCGAGGAGTCGTGTTGTTATGCCACTACGCCACACATGCGGCAAGTGGCCATGAGCTCGGTACCAGGCGATCCCACGATCCTTCGTGGGCCCCCATGATCAATGAAAATGCTTTTAAACACGTGAACTTATCAGAAGTTTCCTGCTCACATGCCGGTAGCCATTGGTCGTGGCCGCCTGATAAGCTCGCGACTTTATTCGAATGCCCTTTTGGCGCATGAACAAGGAAATAGCATGAAACAGCATCGGTTGGCGGCGGCGGTGGCCCTGGTTAGCCTGGTACTTGCGGGTTGTGATTCGCAGACCAGCGTAGAGCTGAAAACCCCGGCGCAGAAAGCTTCCTACGGTATCGGCCTGAACATGGGCAAAAGCCTTGCCCAGGAAGGCATGGATGACCTGGATTCCAAAGCAGTAGCCCAGGGCATCGAAGATGCCGTCGGCAAAAAAGAGCAGAAGCTCAAAGACGACGAATTGGTCGAGGCGTTTGCCGCACTGCAAAAACGTGCTGAAGAACGCATGACCAAGATGAGCGAAGAGTCGGCAGCCGCCGGCAAGAAATTCCTCGAAGACAACGCCAAGAAAGACGGCGTCGTCACCACCGCTTCCGGTCTGCAGTACAAGATCATCAAGAAGGCCGACGGCGCACAGCCTAAGCCGACTGACGTGGTGACGGTTCACTACACCGGCAAGCTCACCAACGGCACCACCTTTGACAGCTCCGTGGACCGCGGCAGCCCGATCGACCTGCCGGTCAGCGGCGTGATCCCGGGTTGGGTCGAAGGCCTGCAACTGATGCACGTGGGTGAGAAGGTCGAACTGTACATCCCGTCCGACCTGGCCTACGGTGCCCAGAGCCCGAGCCCGGCGATTCCAGCCAACTCCGTGCTGGTATTCGACCTGGAACTGCTGGCCATCAAGGATCCAGCCAAGGCTGACGCACCTGCAGCACCTGCCGCCAAGAAGTAATCGGCAGCTGAACACACAACGCCCCGTCTCGACGGGGCGTTGTTGTTTCTGTGGCTTGCATCGATCTAATGTAGAAGGGATCAAGCCTCTCCCACATTGACGCTGCTGCAAATCCGAACGAACGTCCCTGGCGGGCTACAGTCTGATATAAGACTCGAGCACGGGTAGCCATACGCAAGCGCCAAGTCAATGAAAACTTGGGTTTTTTTCATGTGCGCAAAAAACGCCCGATCTGACCGCAAGCCTTGTATTCCGTGGCTTTCAGGCGGTAAAACAGGCTCTGTTCACAAGGTTATCCACAATTTGTGTGGATAACCTTTCTGTTTGATGGAACTGGAGTGACAGATGAAACCACCCTTCAATTTCACCCGTTTCCTGCCGATGGCCGCGCGCTTGCTCGGCCGTGGGCGTTTGCCGACCTTGCTGTTCGCCGTTGCCGCCAAAGGTTCCAGCCAGGGCAACCGTCTGGGTAAGCTCAAGGATGATCTCAAACTGCTGCAGGCCCTGTGCCTGGCGTACTGGCGCGGCGAGTACCGCGCGATCAGCCCTAAGGCGTTGATCTCGGTGGTGGCAGGGTTGATGTACTTTTTGAGCCCGATTGATGCGATCCCGGACATTATCCCCATGTTCGGTATGTTCGATGACATCGCTGTACTGGCATGGATCATGAAGACCCTGGAGGGCGAATTGAGCGCTTTCCGTGCCTGGCGTGATGCGCAGCGCCCGGAAAAGCTCGCGGTGGTTGAGCGCCTGCCGGCGACGCCCGCTCTGTTAGCCAGGGAAAACCCGCAAAAAAACTGACGATGCGCCTATCCCCCTGCGCCCTTTGTGGCTGTTAGGATTACACTCCTACGGAAAGAGCTTACTTAGTAAGAGTTGTTATCCTACGGGGCGGTCATGGATATTCAGATAATTTCACGCAATGGCGAACCCGAGTACGCGGTGTTGCCATGGGATCAGTACCAGGCGCTGTTAAAAGCCGCCGGTCAGCAACAACCTACGCAAGTTCCTTCTCCTACTGTTCAAGCCGCACCTGACCCGGCCCTGCGCCCGTTGGCGGACCTGCGCGGCTTGCGTGAAGCCAAGGGCCTGGCCATTGAAACCCTGGCCCGTACCGTGGGCATCAGCCCCTCGTATCTTGGATTGATCGAAACGGGTGAACGTCAGCCGGATGCTGCGATACGCCGCAGCCTGGCCTGGGAATTGGGCGTTGCAGGTTGGAGGGATGAATCTTGAGCCTACGTATCAGTCGTCAACATTGGGATGGGTTACTCAACGAACTGGACCAGGCGCGCCGTCAGCGTCATCTGCTGACGTATCGCGCACTGCTGGAGCGCTTGCAGTTTCCGACGCCGGCCATGCAGACCCTGGCGGCTGCCCTTGAGCATTTGGCGGCGCTGGACGCCAAGGCCGAGCAGCCGTTGCGAAGCTCGCTGGTGATCAGCCAGGGCGCCAGTCGCCTGCCGCGTACCGGTTTCTTCGAGTGCGTGGAGCGGCTGGGGCGTTTCAGCGGGCCGTCCGATGGCGTGGCCGCCGCTTCCTGGCACGCCTCGGAAGTGGTGCGGGTGTTCGAGTACGAATACCCGGAGTCCGCCGAAGTTTAAACCACGGGCAGGCTGTCCATGCTGTCGATCACATGGATGCTGTAGCCGGTTACATTCTTTGCATGATGCTTGGCCTGCGACGCGAGTTCCGCCAACTGGCTGGCATCGAGTTGTCCACAGGCCTGTGGATATAAATGCACCACCCCGATCGACAACGACAGCAGCGCGAATTCCTGTCGCACGCCCTGGCGGTTCAATGCGACGAAGCAGCCGGCATCCACGTGCTCGGCGCGGTAGAAACGTCGGCATTGGGTATGGAAGTCATCCAGCAATTGGTTGAGTCGCTTGCGCCAGTCCTGCGGGCCGAGCACCAGTAGAAAGTCATCCCCGCCGATATGCCCGACAAAGTCGCGACTGGGGTCGACCCGGTCGTTCAGGCATTGCGCCAGGCACAGCAACACTTCATCCCCACGCCCATAACCGTAGATATCGTTGAACGGCTTGAAGCTGTCGATATCCACGTAGCAGATCACCGATTCGCGCTGTTGCTGCAACAGCCGCGTGAGGCATTGCTGGATCGGCACATTGCCGGGCAGCAGGGTCAGGGGGTTTGCGTAGCGCGCCTGTTGAATCTTCAGCTCGGTGATTAGCTTGAGCACATCGATTACCCGGCCCAGGCCCAGATAGTCGCCATTGAGCGTGATGATGAAATCTTCTTCGATACGCTGGCGGGCACGGCTGGTGAGCAAGCGGCTGACTTGCTGCAGCGACTGGCCCAGTTCCACCGCCAGAAAGTCCGCGCTCATCAAACGGCTGATGGGCTTGCGTGCAAACAGGTCGGTGGCGAACGGTTTGAGCAGCGCGTCGGACAGCGAATGCCGGTGCACAATGCCTACCGGGTGACCGCGTTCATCCAGGACCGCCAGGGAGTTGAGGTTGGCCTGGCGCCGGAACGCCTCCAGCACCTGGGCGGTGGCGGTGTCCTGGTCTACCGCCGGTTGTTCGTTGAGCAGGGCGCTGAGGTCGCTGCCTTCGTCATTGAGGGTCACCGCATGCTGGTCAGGCTTGGGCAGCATCAATCGCGCTTCGTTCGGTGGATGCTCCTGCGGACGACAGAGCAGGTAGCCCTGCACCAGGTCCACACCCATTTCGGTCAACACTGCCAGCTCTTCCGGCAGTTCGATGCCCTCGGCAATCACTTGGGCGCGGGACGCTCGGGCGATTTGCAGGATCGAACCGACGAATTCGCGCTTGAGTGCGTCCTGATGAATGCCGTCGATGAAGTGCCGGTCGATCTTCACGTAGTCCGGGCGCAGTTCCGACCACAAGCGCAGGCTCGAATAGCCGGCGCCTAAATCATCCAGCGCAATCGAGAAGCCCATGTTGCGGTAATGGTGCAGGGCGGTTTGCAGCAGGTCGAAATCGTCGGTGGGGGTTTGCTCGGTGAGTTCGATCACCACCTGGCTGGGCGGGATGCCGAGGTCGCGCAGCAGTTGCAGGGTGCGTCCCGGCTGGTGCGCCGTTTCCAGCAAGGACTCCGGCGAGACATTCAGGAACAGTTTGCCCGGCAGCTTCTTCTCGCTGAAGCGTCGGCAGGCGCTTTCGCGGCAGGCCATTTCCAGTTCGTTGAGGCGCCCGGCGTGGCGGGCCACGGCGAACAGGGCGATGGGGGAGTGCAGCGGGCTGTTGGACGGGCCACGGCTGAGGGCTTCGTAGCCGAGGATGCGTCGTTCGGACAGGCAGATGATCGGTTGGAACAGGCTGTGCAAACTGCTTTGAGCCAGGATAAAGCCCAGTGCATTCAGCTGTTCGGTCATGGTCATGGTGATCTCGATCGAAAAAAAGGACCGCAGGCGATGAGCCTGCGGTCCTTCATTTCACGACAGAATGATGTCTATATGATGACACTCCGACGAGCGTTCACATTAAATTGCCATCATTTACTGCTTGGCCACCTGCTTGGTGATCTTCAGGTAGTCCAGCAGCACCCGGCCTGTCTCGGCCAGGTAGGCATCGTCTTCCGGCTTGGTTTTATCCGCCTCGGTCGGCAACGCGTCTTCGTCTTCTTTCTTCAGCTCCTTGAGTGGATCTTCACCCTTGGCCTTGCGGCGGATGTTTTCCAGCACCAGTTGCTTGTTTTCGATGTCGGTGTGCTGCGCACGACGGTCCACTTCGTTGAGGCTGACGGTTTTTTCTTCCATCAGCTTCTTGGCCAGGGCCAGCTTGTCGCGGATAAACACGAACTCGGCATCCTTGGCGGAGCGAGCATCGTGGTCAGCCTTCAACTGTGCCAGGAACGGCTTGAACGGGTCCGATGCAGGCTTGATTGCAGGGCGGATGGTGTCCCATGGCATGGCTTCGGGCAAGGCGCTTTCGCCGATTTCCTTGGTGTCGATGATCGACGGGAAATCGATGTCCGGCAGTACGCCCTGATGCTGGGTGCTCTGCCCGGAAACCCGGTAGAACTTGGCCAGCGTCAGCTTGAGTTCGCCATGATTGAGCGGCTGAATGGTTTGCACGGTGCCTTTGCCGAAGGTCTGGCCGCCGATGATCAGTGCACGGTGATAGTCCTGCATGGCGCCGGCGAAAATCTCCGAAGCCGAGGCCGAGAGACGGTTGACTAGCAACGCCATCGGCCCTTTGTAGAAGGCCCCCGGGTTTTCGTCTTCGAGCACATCGACACGGCCGTCCGCGTTGCGTACCAACACGGTCGGGCCCTTGTCGATGAACAGGCTGGTCAACTCGGTGGCTTCCTGCAGGGAACCGCCGCCGTTGTTGCGCAGGTCGATGACCACGCCGTCGACTTTTTCCTTCTGCAGTTCCGTGAGGATTTTCTTCACGTCGCGGGTGGTGGACTTGTAGTCCGGGTCACCGGCACGGAACGCCTTGAAGTCGAGGTAGAAGGCCGGGATTTCAATCACGCCCAGCTTGTAGTCCTTGCCATCCTGCTTGAGGTTGAGGACTTTCTTCTGCACGGCCTGGTCTTCGAGTTTCACCGCTTCACGGGTGATGGACACGATCTTGCTGGTCTGGTCGTTCGGCGCATTGGTGTGCGGGATCACTTCCAGGCGCACGACGCTGCCTTTCGGGCCACGGATCAACTTGACCACTTCGTCCAGGCGCCAGCCGACTACATCGACCATCTCCTTGTCGGCCTGGGCCACACCGATGATCTTGTCCGACGGGGCGACCTGCTTGGTCTTGTCGGCCGGACCTGCCGGCACCAGACGCACGATCTTGACCTGGTCATTGTCGCTTTGCAGGACGGCACCGATGCCTTCCAGCGACAGACTCATGTTGATATCAAAATTCTCTGCATTATCCGGCGACAGATAATTGGTGTGCGGGTCGTAGGACATCGCGAAGGTGTTGATGTAGGCCTGGAAGATATCTTCGGCACGGGTCTGGTCCAGACGCGCCAGTTGATTCTTGTAGCGCTTGGTCAACAGTTCCTGGATGGCCTTGGGCTCTTTGCCGGCGATCTTCAAGCGCAGCACTTCGTCCTTGACGCGTTTGCGCCACAGGTCGTCGAGGGCGGCGGTGCTGGTCAGCCAGGGGGCGTCCTTGCGGTCCACCAGAAGGGTTTCCTTCTGGGTGAAGTCGAGCTTGTCGACGCCTTTGTTCAACTCACCCAGGGCGAAGTCCAGACGCGCTTTGACGCGGTCCAGGTAACGCTTATAGATGGTGAAGCCGGGCTGCAGGTCGCCGCTCTTGAGGAAGTCGTCGAACTGCGTCTTCCACTTGTCGAACTCAGCGATGTCGCTGGCCAGGAAGTAGCTGCGCGATGGGTCCAGCAGCTTGATATAGCTGTCATAGATGATCACCGAGCGCGCATCGTCCAGCGGCGGTTTGCTGTAGTGATGACGCTTGAGCAACTCGACCACGTTAAGGCTGGCAATCACCTCGTCGCGGTCGGGCTGAAGATTGTCCCAGCTGTTGGCTGCGAACGTATTGGTCGACATCGACGCGAAGCCGAGACCAATGAAAAGAGCGAGGGCGGTGCTGGGGAACAGATGCTTCATGCTGATTCGACGTGGGGGCAATTGATAACGCATATTAGGCCGTCTTTGAAGTTGCCGGTTCCATAGGGGCCGGTCGCATAATGCAAAAAGCCCGACGCTACAGCGCCGGGCTCAGTCCAGAGTCACTATGGAGGCACTGTGAAAGCATTGCAAGGCGTTGAAGGTCATGTGGAGTGGTTGGAACAACCAAGTCCTACATGTGACGTAGGCCAAGTTCGCATTCGCGTGGCGGCTGCGGGCCTCAATCGCACCGATTTATTACAGGAAACGGCTGCTGGTGATTGACGAAAGCCTGGCCTGATCCTGCAGTTGGTTGCATTTTAGCGTGTCAGCGATGAGTGGCAATCCAGATCAACAGCCCCGCCTGAAACACCGTAAATGCCACCAGGCAGGTGATGGTAAAGCGCAACCCGCTGTCCTCACGTTTGAACTTGGTGACTTTTTCCTCTTCCTTGCGCAGCTTGACCTCATGCTCCAGCAGCTTGTGCTCGGCCTGTTGCAGCATCTGCGCCGCTTCAAGGATCTCCACGAACTGCACCTTCTCGGTATTCCAGCTGTCCAGCACGCTGCCGACCTTGCCCGGCTGCACGTTGCCTTTCAAATGCTGCACATCGGCGTAGGCCACATCAAAGCCCTGGATTCGCAGAAAGTGATCACGGCGCAGGCGCGTGGCCTCGTTGAGCGCGTCCTTGTTGGACAGGTCGACGCCGTCGACGCGGTAGTGCGACCACTTCTTTTTCGCCCAGGCGGCGCCTTGGGCCACGAGGAAGCGCCCGATACCCCGGTTGGCCGGCTCGATTTCCAGGCTGTTGCCTGGCCCGAAGTGCACGCGATGGGTGTCGTGATCAACCCAGATATCCAGATGGTTCTGCTCGCGCCGCACCCGTTGGGCCGGCAGCTGAATGACCATGCGCAACAGGCTGTGGTGCTGGTCATGGCGCTCGGCATAGCCGAACTGCACGAAGCGCAAAGGCCGCACACCGGTGGCGCGGTCGGTGACCAGGGGCGCCAGGCGCAGCATTTTGAAATGCTCGGCCTGAACGTCCGCCCACGGCAGCGGCGCCGTGTCGACGGTCTCGGTGTTTCCAGCCGGTGTGTCGGCGGTCGGTTCGGGTGTAGCTTCAGTGGTTGTCATGCGACGTGTTCCTGTCCAGGCCCTGCGAGTCGACAGTCTTTTTACTGTCGACCCAGGGCTTATCGGCCGTTTTTGCCAGGACTGGAGGCCAATTGCCGCTTAATGGGAGTCAAGCCCCTGGATAAAGCGCACCACACGCTCGCCCAACTCCGCAGCGAGGGGCAACTTCGGGTCGTTGTAGGAGGCCAGTTGCTGTTTCACGTCATTGGGCACGATGCGCATCACATGGTTCATGCCTTCAATCACCGTCAATTGTGCGTCGGGCTTGGCCTGCTTCAGCTGCCGGGCATCGCCGACACCCACCTGGATATCGTGAGTGCCCTGAACGATCAACGCAGGCATGCGCAGTCTGGCAAAGGCCGCCGAAGGGTCGGCGCGAAACAGGCTGATCAGGTAAGGCTGCACGCTGGGCCGGAAAATGCCTTCCAGCGGGCCTGGCACATCGGTATCCACCTGGCCGGCCTTGAGGTGATCGAGGATTTCATTGCTGCGCAACAGCAGGGCAGGGGGCAGGTGATCGGCCAGTTGCTGACGGATCACCTGATCCACCGGCCGGGCGCTGCCGGACAGGGAAATGACGCCGGCCGGGTCGAGTTGCGGTGCGGCCAGGGCCGCGACCAGCGCACCTTCGCTATGGCCGAGCACAATCAGCGGGCCCATGCGTTTGTCGGCCTTGAGCAATTGGCCCCAGGCCACGGCATCGGCCACGTAGGCGTCGAGGGTCAGGTTGCGCTCATCGGGGGTGGCGGCGAGGCTGGCGGCCACACCGCGCTTGTCATACCGCACGCTGGCGATGTTATGCCGCGCCAGCACCCAGGCCAGGCGCTTGAGGCTGTCATTGCGCGCGCCGTCGGCGCTGTTGCCGTTACGGTCGGTGGGGCCGGAACCGGCGATGATCAGCACCACCGGCACCGGTTTGTCGGACTGGGGCAACAGCAACGAGCCGAACAACTCGCCGCTGCTGGTATTCAGGCTGATGGGGCGTTGCAGTACGACAGGGGCGGCGGCCTGGGCCACGCCGACAAACAGGGTGAGGGTGAACAGTAAGACTCGCAGCATCATTGCGCCATTATCGAGGAGGTGCCGGTTGGACCCGCGTCCACCGGTAAGGTTTCGAGGATGAACTAGTCGGTTAGCCTGCGTATACTGGCCGCCTTAAGTTATTACGGTTGACTTGATTCAACTGATTTCACGGAGCGCCCCGCATGTCCGGCAATACCTTCGGCAAGTTGTTCACTGTCACCACCGCGGGCGAAAGCCATGGCGCGGCGTTGGTCGCCATTGTCGACGGCTGCCCGCCCGGGCTCGAGCTATCCCTGGAAGACCTGCAGCGTGACCTCGACCGCCGCAAGCCCGGCACCAGCCGCCACACCACCCAACGCCAGGAGCCGGACGAAGTCGAGATCCTCTCCGGCGTGTTCGAAGGCCGCACCACCGGCTGCGCCATCGGCCTGCTGATCCGCAACACCGACCAGAAGTCCAAGGACTACTCGGCGATCAAGGACCTGTTCCGCCCGGCCCACGCCGACTATACCTACCACCACAAATACGGCGAACGCGACTACCGTGGCGGTGGCCGCAGTTCGGCCCGCGAAACCGCCATGCGCGTGGCCGCTGGCGCCATCGCCAAGAAATACCTGGCCACCCAGGGCATCGTGATCCGTGGCTACATGAGCCAGCTGGGCCCGATTGAAATTCCGTTCAAGACCTGGGACAGCGTCGATGACAACGCTTTCTTCAGCCCGGACCCGGACAAAGTGCCGGAACTGGAAGCCTACATGGACCAACTGCGCCGCGATCAGGACTCGGTCGGGGCCAGGATTACCGTGGTGGCCGAGGGGGTAAAACCCGGCCTGGGCGAACCGATTTTCGACCGCCTCGACGCGGAACTGGCCCACGCGCTGATGAGTATCAACGCCGTCAAGGGCGTGGAAATCGGCGCAGGGTTTGCCTGCGTCTCCCAACGCGGCACCGAGCATCGCGATGAGCTGACCCCGCAAGGTTTCCTCAGCAACAATGCCGGCGGCATTCTCGGTGGTATCTCCTCCGGCCAGCCGATCGTTGCGCACCTGGCGCTCAAGGCCACGTCGAGCATCACCACTCCCGGCCGTTCGATCGATGTACACGGCAACCCCGTGGACGTGATCACCAAGGGCCGTCACGACCCATGCGTGGGTATCCGTGCCACGCCGATCGCCGAGGCGATGATGGCCATCGTGTTGATGGACCACTTGCTGCGTAATCGCGGGCAAAACGCGGATGTGCGTGTGAGTACGCCGGTACTGGGCCAGCTGTGACGGGCTGGTTGTGACAGCCCTTCCTTATTGGCGCCTCTCCAGCTTCTACCTCTTCTACTTCGCCCTGCTGGGGGCGACTGCGCCGTTCCTCGCGCTGTACTTCGATCACCTGGGGTTCTCCAGCGCGCGCATCGGCGAGCTGGTGGCCATCCCCATGCTGATGCGCTGCGTGGCGCCCAACCTGTGGGGCTGGCTGGGCGACTACACCGGCCGGCGGTTGGCCATCGTGCGGTTTGGCGCGGTGTGTACCCTGGTCAGTTTTTCGCTGATCTTCGTCAGCCAGACCTACGCCTGGCTGGCCCTGGTGATGGCCCTGCATGCGTTCTTCTGGCACGCGGTGCTGCCGCAGTTCGAAGTGATCACCCTGGCTCACCTGCAAAAACAAACCTCGCGCTACAGCCAGATCCGCCTGTGGGGCTCCATCGGTTTCATCCTGACGGTGGTGATCATGGGGCGCCTGTTCGACTGGCTGAGCCTGGACATCTACCCGGTGGTGGTCATGGTGATCATGGCCGGTATCATCGGCGCCAGCCTGTGGGTGCCGAACGCGCAACCGGCTACCCATGGCAATCGCCTGGCGGGTGACGGCTTCCTCAAGCAACTGCGCAGCCCCGGCGTATTGGCGTTTTATGCTTGTGTGGCATTGATGCAAATGAGCCATGGGCCGTATTACACCTTCCTCACCCTG
The DNA here is from genome assembly GCF_030687435.1 of Pseudomonas sp. FP597. NCBI lineage: Bacteria > Pseudomonadati > Pseudomonadota > Gammaproteobacteria > Pseudomonadales > Pseudomonadaceae > Pseudomonas > Pseudomonas sp. FP597. The sequence goes on from NZ_CP117432.1 coordinate 2,145,896, forward strand.
CACCTCGAACACCTGGGCTACAGCCGTGGCGTAATTGGCCTGTTATGGGCCCTGGGGGTGGTGGCCGAAGTGCTGATGTTCCTGGGCATGAGCCGCATCCTCACGCGCTTTTCGGTACGCCGGGTACTGCTGGCGAGCTTCCTGTTGGCGGCGCTGCGCTGGTTGCTGCTGGGCTCGTTCGCCGAGTTTTTCTGGGTGCTGTTGCTGGCACAGGTGATGCACGCCGCCACGTTCGGCAGCTTCCATGCGGCGGCGATTGCCTTTGTACAGCGCAGCTTTGGCGCTAAACAGCAAGGCCAGGGCCAAGCGCTCTACGCCGCCCTCGCCGGCACCGGCGGGGCATTGGGCGCGCTGTATTCCGGCTACAGCTGGAATCTGCTGGGGCCGACCTTCACCTTTAGTATTGCCAGCCTCGCCGCCTTCGCTGCAGCCGTTATCATTGGCCTTCGATTGCACGAGCAGAACCAAGGAACCCTTCAATGAGTTATGTCGCCGTCTACCCCGTTGCTACGCCGGACACTCCGAACAAGGTACTGACCCATTTTGACGACATCGCCGCTGTCCTGGCCGATCACGGCGTGCGGTTCGCGCGTTGGCAGCCTGAGCCGGTCGAGAAGGGCGCCAGTGACGCTGCGCTGATCGCGGCGTACCAGACGCAGATCGACGCCCTGGGTTACGCGCACGTAGAAGTGCTGCGCGTCACCGACGACCATCCGCAAAACGCCGAGTTGCGCGCGCAGGGTCTCCACGAGCGTCGTTGCAAGGAGGATGAGGTGCGTTTTTTCATCGCGGGCCAGGGCCAGTTCGGCCTGCATATCGGCGACTACGTGTATGCCGTGCGCTGTGAGAAAAACGATCTGCTGGTGATCCCGGCGGAGGTGGCGCATTGGTTTGATAGGGGCGAGAACCCGCACTTCGTGGCATTGCGTTTTTTCAATTCGGTGGACGGCTGTGCGCCCGAGTTGACCGGCGATTCGATTGCCGCTCGCTTCCCTGGTTTGGACGACTGAACCCAAGGGATTGGGGTGTTCAACCCCTGTACGTTTGAAGTTGCTGTGGGAAGAAGCCTAATCATATGTAGGGCTTGGCTGTTTATCACGAGCCTTGCCCACTGATTCCATTCGATATGTAACTCTCTGCGCTCTCAATGTTTATATCACCTGTCAATAGGAGGAATCCGAAGGGTGATAGGGCATCAGCCAATAATAAGGAGAGAACCATGAATGGCCCACAGGAGCCGTGTCCGAACCCGTATTCCGTGCCCAGTGCGCTCAGACGGCGCTTGAGTCTTTCAGGCAAGCCCCTGACTCCTTCAGAACTGGAGATCCTGCGATGGGCATCGGAGGGCAAGACCGTCTGGGAGATCAGCCAGATACGCGCCACGTCCCAAGCCACGGTCAAATTCCACCTGCGCAATATCTACGGCAAACTGGATGTCAGCAACCGCGTCCAGGCGATGAACGAGGCGGTGCGTCAGGGGCTGTATTGAACCCATGCAAAAGGGCCGCGACGCTGGATGGCGTCGCGGCCCTTTTTTCAGTCAAGCGTGCCGGTGATGCGTGATCAGGCCGAATGATAGGTCGGCAGGGCGAAGCGATTCTGGCTTTGCAGCATCGAGATTTGCGGCAGTTCGCTGGCTTGTTCGGCCAGGTCGCGGCGAATGGCGCTGATGACCCAGGTCAGTTGGTCGGCAGTGTGCAACTGCTGATAGGAAATCGAACGCTTGACCTGTTTGCCTTCGCTGTTGCGCAGGGTCAACAGAATACCGCCATCAGGACGTGGCTGAGTAGTAACGTCGTAGTTGGAAAATACAGAAGCGAATTTATCTTGGATCAGGCTCATGTCTATCAGCTCCGTTGGCTCAAGTGGGCAAGCATGGAGTGATAGGTGCAGTGATTGTGCCAGCTAGTGACTTGTTAAAAAGTCTTTATAAATCATCATATTATAAAATTTGTAGATTTTTGATTTCGTGCAATTTGCATGAATGGCCATCATGCATCCTGCATTTTGCTTTATTGCAGCGGGTCGATTGCCGACACGCCTACTGATAATGACTGCCGGCGCGCGGTGAAATTCCCTGCTTGGGTGCTCGTTCATCGGGATACAAAACTTTTCAAATCCCGCGTGTACAGTCACTCAAGGGCTGACGTATTTTCCTGCAAGGCATTCGGCCGCCGCCTACAGAGGCGTCGGCGTCGCGGGATCAGACGAATAATAAGAAAAAGGACGTTCCACCATGAACCCTCCGCAAAACGACATGATCACTTGGGGCAAGTTGCTGCGTAAGGTGCCTGCCATTGTCAGCGCGCTGCCACGCGTGATCCGCGGCATGCGTGCGGCCAATGTCACCGACCCCGCGCAGCCCTGCGGGTTGGGCTGGCACTTTGAGCAAGCCACGTTGCGCAACCCTGATGGCGCCGCGTTGTTGTACGGCGATTGCGTGCTCAGCTACCGCAACGCCAACGAGCGCGCCAACCGTATTGCCCACCACTTGCACGCCCAGGGCGTCGGCAAGGGCGATGTGGTGGCGCTGTTTATCGAAAATCGCCCCGAACTGCTTCTGAGCGTGCTGGCCGTGGCCAAGCTGGGCGGCATCTGCGCGATGCTCAATACCGCGCAGACCCAGGCGACGCTGGTCCATAGCCTGAACCTGGTGAACCCGGTAGCCATTGCAGTCGGTGCGGAATTAGTGGGCGCCTATGACGCGGTGCGCGACCAGGTAGCGATCAAGGCCGAGCGAACCTGGTTTGTCGCGGATCAGCAGTCCGGCGCGGTGCCGCAGGGTTACATCGACCTGCTGGCGTCCAGCGCCGAGTGCCCGGTGGACAATCCGGCCAGCACCGCACAGGTCTTCTTCAACGACCCCTGTTTCTATATCTACACCTCGGGCACCACCGGCCTGCCCAAGGCCGGCATCATGAAGCATGGCCGCTGGACCAAAACCGCCATCAGCTTCGGCAGCATTGCCCTGGACATGGGCCCGGACGATGTCCTCTATTGCACCTTGCCGCTCTATCACGCCACAGGCCTGTGTGTGTGCTGGGGCTCGGCGATTGTCGGTGCGTCGGGCTTTGCGATTCGCCGCAAGTTCAGCGCCAGTCAGTTCTGGGAAGACGCACGCCGATTCAAGGCAACCACCCTCGGTTATGTTGGTGAACTGTGCCGCTACCTGCTCGACCAGCCTCCCAGCGAGAGCGATCGGGATAACCGAGTGACCAAGATGGTTGGCAATGGCTTGCGCCCCGGTGTGTGGGCACAGTTCAAGGCGCGCTATGGCGTTGAGCATATCTGTGAGCTGTACGCCGCCAGCGACGGCAATATCGGCTTTACCAACGTGCTGAACTTCGACAACACCATCGGCTTTTGCCTGCAGCACTGGGCGTTGGTCGACTACGCCCACGACTGCGGTGAGCCACTGCGCGGCAGCGATGGCTTTATGCGCAAGGTGCCCACGGGCGGGCAGGGCCTGTTGCTGGCGAGGATTGATGAAAAATCGCCGTTCGACGGCTACACCGACCCGGAAAAGAACCGCAAGGTGGTACTCACCGACGTGTTTGAAAAGGGCGACCGTTACTTCAATACCGGGGACTTGTTGCGCAGCATTGGCTTCGGTCATGCGCAATTCGTCGACCGCCTGGGGGACACCTATCGCTGGAAAGGTGAAAACGTCTCCACCACCGAAGTCGAGAATGTACTGCTGCAACACCCGCAGATCGCCGAAGTGGTGGCCTACGGTGTCGAGGTCGAAAACACCAATGGCCGTGCCGGCATGGTTGCCATCACCCCAAGCGAGTCGCTGGCTGCGCTGGACATGCGTGAGCTGCTGCAATTCGCCCAGGGCCAGTTGCCGCACTATGCGGTGCCGTTGTTCTTGCGGATCAAGGTCAAGATGGAAACCACCGGTACGTTCAAATACCAGAAGGTCAAGCTCAAGGAAGAGGCGTTTGATCCGGACAAGGCCGGCACTGACCCCGTATATGCCTGGCTGCCCGGATCGGATTGCTACGTGCCGGTCACGGCGCAGTTGCGGGCGCAGATCCAGGGCGGCCAGTTCCGCTATTGATTCTGCCTATGGGCGCTTTTGACAAAAAAACCATGACAGGTGGGAACTCCCTCGCGACACTGGGCGCCATAGTGAGTACCAGAAAGGAGCCCCTACATGTCAGACCAGCCTAAACAGATGACCGAAGACGAAGCCGCCGAATTTGCCGAGCAGGTCTTCGACGTCGCCCGCCGAGGCGACGCGGCCATGCTCGCCGCGCTGCTGGCCAAAGGCTTGCCAGCCAACTTTCGCAACCACAACGGCGACACCTTGCTGATGCTCGCGGCCTACCACGGCCATGCCGAGGCGGTAAAAGTGCTGCTGGAATTCAAGGCCGACCCGCTGATTGCCAATGACAAGAACCAATTGCCGATTGCCGGCGCGGCGTTCAAGGGCAATTTGCCGGTGGTCAAGGCGCTGATCGAAGGCGGTACGCCGGTGGAAGCGGCTTCGTCCGACGGGCGTACAGCATTGATGATGGCGGCCATGTTCAACCGCGTGGAAATGCTCGATTACCTGCTTGGTCAGGGCGCCAACCCCAAGGCCACCGATGCTCAGGGCGCGACGGCGCTGGCGGCGGCCCAGACGATGGGGGCCGCGGATACGGCGGCGCGGTTGCAGAAACTGGTGTAGGCTACGCGCCCTCCAAAACCCGCCCGCTACAGGATCACCCCATGAAGACCGCCCTCGTCGAACTCATCAGCAAAATCAGCGCCGGGGTCATGGGCGAGGACGAGGTGGCGCGCATCGCCGATGAAGCCGCCCAGGCTTATGCCGATCCGGTGGCGTTCCTGGCGGCCAACCCGGACATCAACTACGACGACAGCTTCCCGATTCCGCTGGGGGAGTGGGTCGTGGTCGGCAGCCTGCCGGACACCGTGCTGTTCCAGGCCGACACCTATGGCGATCTGTTTGCGCAGATCGTCGCTTCGTTCGGCCCGGGCGTGGCGTTCAACCTCAAGCCCAAGCAATTGGCCAAGACCGAAGACCTTACCGCGCTCAACCGCATCCAGATCCAGATGAGCGCCCTGAGCCCGCAAGACGGTGGCTATGTGTTGCTCAACTTCAGCCAACTGCTGGATGACCAGATCCAGGCCGTGCTGGTGTTCGGCAACGACCTGCCGCGGGTGCTGGAACTGTGCGCCGAAGTCGGCATTCAGGCCGAGCCGTCGCTGGAAGCGCTGAAAGTGGCGGTGCACGCCTGAAATAAAACGGAACCCCTGCCAGGCCTGACTATCCTACAAGTGCATGCCCCCACTTAGGAGCGACACCATGGGTTCCACTTTTAATGGCTTGATCGGGTTGATCATCCTGGCGCTGGATATCTGGGCGATCATCAACGTGTTCAAAAGCGGCGCGAGCACCGGTGCCAAGGTGCTGTGGATCCTGTTGATCCTGCTGCTGCCGGTACTGGGCCTGATCATCTGGGCGATTGCCGGGCCGCGCGGTAACGTACGGATCTGATCGCCTCACTCCTTCTGGAGTGGGCACAGTCAATGTGGGAGGGAGCAAGTCGAATCGTCGCACCGCCCTCCCACATTTGGTTTAAGGCGTCCGGAAGATTTGTGTATCGAAATATTCGCTGCACAGAATTTTCACACCCTGTCCAAGACAATTTCCCGGATTTATCTGCCTGCCAACAAGGTGGTGCAGCCGTGCCCGTTCACTAATTAATAGCCTTGCTGTGTTTGATCGGGCACCATTCGCGCCACTGCACTATTTCATCACTTAACTTCCAATGGGTCCTGAAACGACATGGCAAACCCGGACGCCCTGAGTCAGCAGCGAGCTTCAAATCGCCTGCTGCAACCGACCGTCAAATCTCATCTGGCGTACACGCTGCTCTGCGCACTGGTCATGATGGTGATGTTTTCCCTGCTGCGCCTGGCGCTGCTGGTCTACAACCGCGAGATGATCCTCGACACGCCGGCCTCGACGTTTCTTGAAGCCTTCGCCAACGGCCTGCGCTTTGATATCCGTCTGGTGATGTACCTGCTGATTCCGCTGCTGCTGGCCCTGTTCAGCGTACGTGCGATGGCCGCGCGCGGGTTCTTCCGTTTCTGGCTGACGATTGCGTCCAGCATCGCCTTGTTCCTGGGCCTGATGGAGATGGACTTCTACCGCGAGTTCCACCAGCGCCTCAACGGCCTGGTCTTCCAGTATGTGAAGGAAGACCCGAAAACCGTGATGAGCATGCTCTGGTACGGTTTCCCGGTGGTGCGCTACCTGCTGGCCTGGGCCGTAGGCACGCTGATCCTGAGCATGGCGTTCAAAGGCGCCGACCGCGCCACGCGTCCACGCGGGCCGTTCAGCGGTGGCAGCATCGGCACGCGCCCGGTCGCGCCGTGGTACAGCCGCATCGCCGTATTCGTGGTGTGCCTGCTGATCGCCGTGGTTGCCGCCCGTGGCACCCTGCGCCAGGGCCCGCCGCTGCGTTGGGGCGATGTGTACACCACCGATTCGAATTTCGCCAACCAACTGGGCCTCAATGGCACCCTGTCGCTGATCGCGGCGGCCAAGGCGCGTTTCGGCGAAGACCGCTCCAATATCTGGAAAGCCACGCTGGACCAACCGCTGGCCACCCAGACCGTGCGCGACATGCTGGTGCTGCCGCAAGAGAAACTGGTCGATACCGACACCGCCGCTGTGCGCCGTGACTACATGCCACCGGCCGAGAAGACCCTGCCGATCAAGAACGTGGTCGTGATCCTGATGGAAAGCTTCGCCGGTCACTCGGTAGGCGCATTGGGCCGCCCAGGCAACATCACGCCGTACTTCGACAAGCTGTCCAAGGAAGGCCTGCTGTTCGACCGCTTCTTCTCCAACGGCACCCACACCCACCAGGGTATGTTTGCCACCATGGCGTGCTTCCCGAACCTGCCAGGTTTTGAATACCTGATGCAGACCCCGGAAGGCAGCCACAAACTGTCGGGCTTGCCGCAGTTGCTCAGTGCACGCAAGTTTGACGATGTATATGTCTACAATGGCGACTTCGCCTGGGACAACCAGTCGGGTTTCTTCAGCAACCAGGGCATGACCAACTTCATCGGCCGCAACGACTTCGTCGACCCGGTATTCTCCGACCCGACGTGGGGCGTGTCCGACCAGGATATGTTCAACCGGGGTCTGGAAGAGTTGAAGGCGCGTGAAGGCGGCAAGCCGTTCTACGCACTCCTGCAAACCCTGTCCAACCACACGCCGTACGCACTGCCGACCCCATTGCCGGTAGAGAAAGTCACCGACCGTGGCAGCCTCAACGAGCATTTGACGGCCATGCGCTACTCCGACTGGGCCCTGGGCCAGTTCTTTGAAAAGGCCCGCAAGGAGCCGTATTTCAAAGAGACCCTGTTTGTGATCGTGGGCGACCACGGCTTCGGCAACGAACAGCAGATCACCGAGATGGACCTGGGCCGCTTTAACGTGCCGATGCTGATGATCGCACCGGGCATGCAAGAGAAGTTCGGCGAGCGTGACCACACCGTAGGCACCCAGATCGACATCGTGCCGACCATCATGGGGCGCCTGGGTGGCGATACCCGGCATCAGTGCTGGGGCCGTGACCTGCTGAACCTGCCGGAAGGCGACAAGGGGTTTGGTGTGATCAAGCCGTCGGGCAGCGACCAGACCGTGGCCCTGGTCACCGCAGACCGTATCCTGGTACTGCCCAAGGAGATGCCGCCGAAGTTGTGGCAATACGAATTGGGCGCCAACCCGACCGGTAAAGTGATTGCTGAATCGCCGGACGAAGCAGCACTCAAGCAAAAACTTGAGTCGTTCCTGCAGACGGCTACCAAGAGCCTGCTGGATAACACCGCCGGTGTGGTTGACGGCAAGCCGGACTAACTAACCGGCAATAAAAAAGAGGCCTTTGAAGGCCTCTTTTTTTATCTCGTGTTTATATCCGACCGAGTAACAACAGCACCAGCAGAACCACCAGCACGACGCCCAGAATACCGGACGGGCCATAACCCCAGTTACGCGAGTGAGGGAACACCGGCAGGCCACCGACCAGCAGGAGGATCAAGATAATGATCAGAATGAGGCTCATGGTTTTTTTCCTTATTGGCCTTCTGCAAAGACCGGTTGTTAACGATACGCTCGTACATCTTGTAACGAACGCCTTAACAACTCCGACTCTGTCCCATCGAAGAAAATTCCAAGTTTTTTTAAAGCATTTCGCTCAGTCGGTTATTTCTTTTAAACCGCGCGCACTTAACGATCTTAGTTGAAAAAAGATTGAACTAAGGTGCTGCGCAGGTATCCGACCGAGCCTGCGGTTTGCCTGGGGCATTCATCACTCTGATGGTGCGTGGGTGCGGGAAAAACCTTCGCTACACTGCCGGTCACTTCTTCTGTGAACCACAAGGCTACTTCCTATGCAAAATCGCATGATGATCACCGGCGCCGGGTCCGGCCTGGGTCGTGAAATCGCTCTGCGCTGGGCCCGCGAGGGTTGGCAGTTGGCCTTGTCGGACGTGAGCGAGCCAGGCTTGCAGGAAACCCTGCGGCTCGTGCGCGAGGCCGGCGGCGATGGGTTTATCCAGCGTTGCGATGTGCGTGACTACAGCCAACTCACCGCGTTCGCGCAGGCGTGCGAGGTGAAGCTGGGGGGCATCGATGTGATCGTCAACAATGCCGGCGTCGCCTCGGGCGGCTTCTTCGCCGAGTTGTCCCTGGAAGATTGGGACTGGCAGATCGCGATCAACTTGATGGGCGTGGTCAAGGGCTGCAAGGCCTTCCTGCCGCTGCTGGAAAAGAGCAAGGGGCGCATCATCAATATCGCCTCCATGGCGGCGCTGATGCAGGGGCCGGCCATGAGCAACTACAACGTGGCCAAGGCCGGTGTGGTGGCGCTCTCGGAAAGCCTGCTGGTGGAACTCAAACAGCAGGAAGTCGGGGTGCATGTGGTGTGCCCGTCGTTCTTCCAGACCAACCTGCTGGATTCCTTCCGCGGTCCGACCCCGGCGATGAAAGCCCAGGTAGGCAAGTTGTTGGAGAGTTCGCCGATTTCGGCGGCGGATATTGCCGATTACATCTTCCAGCGTGTCGCGGAGGGTGAGTTCATGATCCTGCCCCACGAACAGGGGCGCCTGGCATGGGCGCTTAAGCAGAAGAACCCGCAGTTGCTTTATGACGAGATGACGACCATGGCCGATAAAATGCGCGCCAAGGCCCAAGCTACTAAAGGCTGAATGGGTATGAGTCTGTCAGGCAATTTACCTGCATGTGTAGGTATTGCCTGATTTCATCGCAAGCCGTTGCTGCAGCCCTACCCAGCGCGCATGGTTGAGGTCCTGTTACTCAAAAAGGACAACCGCCATGCTGGTCTTAAGCCGCGCCGTAGGCGAAATCATCTCCATCGGCGATGACATCGCCGTGCACATCCTTGAATTGAACGGTTCCCAGGTTAAGTTCGGCGTAACCGCGCCGGCCGAGGTGCATGTGCATCGCGCCGAGGTGTACCAGAAAATCCAGGAGCAACAAACCGCCCAATCCCAGCCCCTGACCGCCCCCTGAAAGAGGCGTCAGTCGAACAGATGCTTGGGCACGTCGTGCTTGAGCATCAATTGGCATTGCTCGCTTTCCGGATCGAACACGATCAGTGCCTGGCCTTTGGTCAACGCCTGGCGCACCCGCAGCACGCGGGTCTCCAGCGGCGTGTCGTCGCCATTGTCGGTGCCGTCACGGGTGACGAAATCTTCGATCAGTCGGGTCAGGGTATCGACTTCAAGCGCATCGTGTGGAATCAGCATACAAGCCTCGGGTATCAAGTCCCGGCGATGCTACTGCGCCGGGACCCGTGTTGCCAGCGTCAGGACTTACTACCGACCAGACTGTCCACCGACGGTACGCGCGTGTCGCTCTCCATCTGTGTCTCGTGCTCGATCTGATGACTGAAGCGGTCCAGTGAACCCTGGGCCGGCTGGGCATCGCTGGCGAACACCGGCGGGCTGAGGATATACGCACCCAACAGACGGCTCAGCGCGGCGAGGCTGTCGATGTGGGTGCGTTCGTAGCCGTGGGTCGCGTCGCATCCGAACGCCAGCAGCGCGGTGCGGATATCGTGGCCGGCGGTCACCGCCGAATGCGCGTCGCTGAAGTAGTAGCGGAACAGATCGCGGCGTACCGGCAGGTCGTTGTCCGCCGCCAGGCGCAGCAAATGCCGCGACAGATGATAGTCATACGGCCCGCCGGAATCCTGCATCGCCACGCTGACCGCATGTTCGCTGGAATGCTGGCCGGGGGCGACCGGGGCGATGTCGATGCCGACGAATTCACTCACATCCCAGGGCAACGCGGCGGCGGCACCGCTGCCGGTTTCCTCGGTGATGGTGAACAGCGGGTGGCAGTCGATCAACAACGGCTCGCCGCTGTCGACAATCGCCTTGAGTGCGGCGAGGAGGGCCGCCACGCCGGCTTTGTCATCCAGGTGGCGCGCACTGATATGCCCGCTCTCGGTGAACTCGGGCAAGGGGTCGAAGGCCACGTAGTCACCCACACTGATCCCCAGGGAGTCGCAATCGGCGCGGGTTGCGCAGTAGGCGTCCAGGCGCAGTTCCACGTGGTCCCAGCTCACTGGCATTTCGTCCACGGCGGTGTTGAATGCGTGCCCGGAGGCCATCAACGGCAACACACTGCCACGGATGACACCGTTGTCGGTGAACAGGCTGACGCGGCTGCCTTCGGCAAAGCGGCTCGACCAGCAGCCGACCGGCGCCAGGGTCAGGCGGCCGTTGTCCTTGATGGCACGCACAGCGGCGCCGATGGTGTCCAGGTGCGCCGACACCGCGCGGTCGGGGCTGTTTTTTTGGCCCTTGAGGGTGGCGCGAATGGTGCCGCGCCGGGTCATTTCAAAGGGAATGCCGAGTTCTTCCAACCGCTCGGCGACATAGCGCACGATGGTGTCGGTAAACCCGGTGGGGCTGGGAATGGCGAGCATTTCCAGCAGCACTTTCTGCAGGTAGTTGAGATCCGGTTCAGGGATGGTTCGGGTCATGAAAACTCCTGATGAGATAAGGGTGCTTTTGTGGCGAGGGAGCTTGCTCCCGCTGGGCTGCGGAGCAGCCCCAGTCAATTCACCCGGTTCTTTCAGTTAAAGCGCGTTGGCCTGTTTCAGGGCTGCTACGCAACCCAGCGCGAGCAAGCGCCCTCGCTACAGGTCATTGGGCGGCCGGTTGGCTGTGCGGAAATAGCAGGTCCACAAACTTCTCCGCTGTCGGTTGCGGTTCATGGTTGGCCAGGCCGGCGCGTTCGTTCGCTTCGATAAACACGTACTCGGGTTGATCGGCGGCAGGCACCAGCAGGTCCAGGCCCACCATCGGGATGTCGAGGGCGCGGGCGGCGCGTACGGCGGCATCCTTGAGCGTCGGGTGCAGGATTGCGGTGACGTCTTCCAGGCAACCGCCGGTGTGCAGGTTGGCGGTACGGCGTACGGCCAGTGTTTCGCCGCGCGGCAGGATGCTGCTGTAGTCGTAGCCCGCGGCGGCCAGGGTGCGTTCGGTCTCGGCGTCCAGCGGGATTTTGCTTTCGCCGTCGGTAGCCGCCTGACGACGACGGCTTTGCGCCTCGATCAACGCGCCGATGCGATGTTGACCGTCACCGACCACTTGCGCCGGGCGCCGGATCGCCGCGGCGACCACCTCGAAACCGATCACCAGGATGCGCAGGTCCAGACCCTCGTGAAAACTTTCCAGCAGCACCCGGCTGTCGAATTGCCGCGCCGTCTCAATCGCCTGCTGCACCTCTTCGATGCTTCGCAGGTCCACCGCCACGCCCTGGCCTTGCTCGCCATCGAGCGGCTTGACCACGATGCGCTGGTGTTCGTCGAGGAACTCCAGGTTCTCGTCGGCACTGCCCGCCATTTGCTGCGACGGCAGGTTCAGCCCGGCGGCCTGGAGCACCTTGTGGGTCAGGCTCTTGTCCTGGCACAGGGTCATGCTGATGGCGCTGGTCAGGTCACTCAGCGACTCCCGGCAACGCACGCGGCGCCCGCCATGACTGAGGGTGAACAACCCGGCGTCGGCATCGTCCACCTGCACATCGATGCCACGACGGTGGGCTTCCTCGACGATGATGCGCGCATAGGGATTGAACCCCGCCTGTGGCCCAGGGCCAAGGAACAGCGGCTGGTTGATGCCGTTTTTGCGCTTGATCGCAAACGTGGTCAATGCGCGAAAACCGAGCTTGGCGTAGAGGTTCTTGGCCTGGCGGTTATCGTGCAGCACCGACAGATCGAGGTAGCTCAAGCCACGGCTCATGAAATGCTCCACCAAGTGACGCACCAGCACTTCACCCACGCCGGGGCGGGTGCATTGCGGATCGACCGCCAGGCACCACAGGCTGCAGCCGTTTTCCGGGTCGTGGAAGGCTTTTTGATGATTCAGGCCCATGACGCTGCCGATCACCGCGCCGCTGTCTTCGTCTTCCGCCAGCCAGTACACCGGGCCGCCTTGATGACGCGGCGTGAGGCGTTCGGCGTCGATCGGCAACATGCCGCGCCCTTGATACAACTGGTTCACCGCCTGCCAGTCGGCCTCGCTCTGTACCCGGCGGATACGAAAGCCGCGAAACACGCGGGTTGAGGGGCGATAGTCGGTGAACCACAGGCGCAACGTGTCGGACGGGTCGAGGAACAGCTGCTGCGGATCGATCCCGAGAATTTGCTGGGGCGCGGCCACATACAGCGCGATGTCGCGCTCGCCGGGGTGCTCATTGAGCAGTTCCCCGGCCAGGCTGGCCGGGTCCGGGAAGGTGTGCCCGATCAACAGCCGGCCCCAGCCGCAATGCACGGCAATCGGTTCGGCCGCCGATGGGCTGCCGTCTTCGGCCAGGCGTGCTTGCAGGCGTTCGTACGTGGGCGCCTGGCCTTTGAGCAAGCGTTGGCTATACGCCGCTGCGTTAGGTTTCATGGATCAGATTCCTTGTTCGCTGAGCCACAGGTTCAGCGCCGCCAGTTGCCACAACTTGGAGCCGCGCAACGGGGTCAATTGGCCTTGAGGGTCGGTCAGCAAGCGGTCGAGCATGGCCGGGTTGAACAGGCCGCGGTCCTGGCTCGGGTCCAGCAGCAGATCGCGTACCCAGTTCAAGGTGTCGCCCTGCAAATGCTTGAGGCCAGGCACCGGGAAGTAGCCTTTCTTGCGGTCGATGACTTCACTCGGAATCACCCGGCGCGCAGCTTCCTTGAGCACCTGTTTGCCGCCACCGGGCAACTTGAATTTGCCCGGTACACGGGCCGACAGTTCCACCAGGCGGTAGTCCAGGAACGGTGTACGCGCCTCCAGGCCCCAGGCCATGGTCATGTTGTCGACGCGCTTGACCGGGTCGTCCACCAGCATCACCGTGCTGTCCAGGCGCAGGGCCTTGTCCACGGCGGCATTGGCACCCGGCATTGCAAAATGCTCACGCACGAAGTCGCCGGCGGCGTCATTGGCGGTCAGCCATTTCGGTGCGACGGTGGCGGCGTAGTCGTCGTAGCTGCGGTCGAAAAACGCCGCGCGGTAGGCGGCATACGGGTCGCTCGCGCCGTCCACCTGCGGGTACCAGTGGTAGCCGGCAAACAATTCATCGGCGCCCTGGCCGCTTTGCACCACCTTGCAGTGCTTGGCCACCTCCCGCGACAGTAGGTAGAAGGCGATGCAGTCGTGGCTGACCATCGGCTCGCTCATGGCACGGAACGCCGCCGGCAGTTGCTCGATGATCTCACTTTCGGCGATGCGCAGTTGGTGGTGACGGGTGCCGTAGTGCTTGGCGATCAGGTCCGAATACTGGAACTCGTCGCCGCGTTCGCCGCCGGCATCCTCAAAACCAATGGAGAACGTGGACAGGTCCTGCACGCCGACTTCGCGCAACAGGCCGACGAGCATGCTTGAGTCGACACCGCCGGAAAGCAGCACGCCCACATCCACGGCAGCGCGCTGGCGGATGGCCACGGCTTCGCGGGTGCTGTCGAGCACGCGGTCGGTCCAGTCTTGCAGCGTCAGGTTTTTTTCATCGTCATGCGGGCCGTAGGGCAGAGTCCACCAGGTTTTTTGCTCGGTGGTGCCGTCGGCGTCGATGCGCATCCAGCTCGCCGGCGGCAGTTTTTCGATGCCCGCCAGCAAGGTGCGTGGCGCAGGTACGACGGCGTGGAAATTGAGGTAGTGATTGAGCGCCACCGGGTCGAGGATCGGGTTGATGTCGCCGCCCTTGAGCAACGCCGGCAGGCTCGATGCGAAGCGCAGGCGCTGACCGGTGCGCGACAGGTACAACGGTTTCACGCCGAGACGGTCACGGGCGATGAACAGGCGCTTGGCGTCACGCTCCCAGATGGCAAACGCAAACATGCCGTTGAGCTTGGGCAGCAGCGCTTCGCCCCAGGCGTGATAGCCCTTGAGCAGCACTTCGGTGTCGCCGCCGGAATAGAACGCGTAGCCCAACGCTTCAAGCTCCTGACGCAGTTCCGGGAAGTTGTAGATGGCACCGTTGAACGCCAGTGACAGCCCCAGTTGGGCGTCGACCATCGGCTGGGCCGAGCCGTCCGACAGGTCCATGATTTTCAGACGCCGATGGCCCAGGGCAATCGGCCCTTGGGCCTGGAAGCCCCACGCATCAGGGCCGCGTGGTGCCAGGTGATGGGTAATCCGTTCCACTGCCGCGAGGTCTGCAGGGTGGTGATCGAAACGTAACTCGCCAGCTAATCCGCACATAGGTTCCTTACCGGTTTTTCCGTTGGGGAGGGATAAACGTACCGTGCACCAAAATGGCCGGTACCCAGAAACTGACCCGAGCAGATTGTGGGAGTTTTAGAACAATACGTTATAAGGCGATCTGCCTTGATGGCCTGCTGCTCAGCCGGTGAGCGGCGCGGCTGCGCTGGAATGTGCGGTAGACAGGTCAATGTTCAATGCAAAGTTCGGGTCAGCCGCCCTTGTTATGACTCGGCCTTGCCGCGTATCAACGCACGCAAGGCGAACCGGTTCGGATGGCAGGCTTCGGCCACGCTGCGTGGCAGTGGCAAGGGTTCATTGTCCAGCCAGGCCGCCAGCAGCTCTGCACACAGCGGCGCGGTGACCAGCCCGCGCGAGCCATGGCCGCTGTTGATATACAGGCCGTCGAGCCATGGGCAGGGCGCCTCGGGGATCTGGCGGGCATCCTTGCGCAACGCCGCGTAGGTCTGGTCGAAGGCACCGCGCTCGGCCAGCGGACCGACAATCGGCAGGTAGTCCGGGCTGGTGCAGCGAAAGGCCGCGCGGCCTTGCAGCTGTTCGGCAGGCAGATGATCGGCGCCCAGGCGTTGCAGCAGGTCGGTGGAGATTTCGCGCAGCATGTCCAGGTTGCCGACATGTTCGGCCACGGTCGGCGTCAGGTCATCGTTGTTAAAGTCGAAGCTGGCCCCCAGGGTGTGTTCGCCCAGGCGCGCCGGGGCGACGTAGCCCTCGGCGCAAACCACGGTGGTCAGTGCCTGGCTGCGCGGAGTGTGCGCCAACCGGGTGATCTGCCCGCGAATACGTTTGAGCGGCAGATCGGCGCTGACGGCGAAACGCTTGATTTCGGCGGCGCCGGCCAGCACCACCACACTGGCACTGGCCAGCACCGTATCGCCCGCCGTGGCCTGCCATTGGCCATCAACGCGTTGCAAGGCCAGGGCCTCATGATGCGCCAGCACCTCGATCAACGGGTGGCGTGCCTGCCATTCGCACAACGCGGGTGGATGCACCCAGCCACCCTCCGGGAAAAACAGCCCGCCCTGTTCCAGTGCCACGCCGGCGCGGGCCTGGGCTTGCGCCGCGTCCAGCAGGTGCAGCAGGCTCGGTGCGAAGGCGTCCGCCAATTGCTCCTGGCGTTCGGCTTCCTTGGCATTGAAGGCCAGTTGCAGCACGCCGCAGCCGTCCCAATCGACGCCGCGGTGCAGGTGTTCCAGCAAGCGCCGGGTGTGGCCGAAGCCGCTGAGAATCAGCTGAGAAAGCGCCGTGCCGTGGGCCGAGAGCTTGAGGTACAGCACGCCTTGCGGGTTGCCCGAGGCTTCCTGTGCCAGCGCCGCATGACGCTCCAGCACGCGCACGCGCCAGCCGCGCGCGGCCAGGCTGGCCGCCGTGGCGCAACCGGCCAGGCCACCGCCGATCACCAGCGCGCTGCGTTCGCCGCGAAGGCGCGCCGGGCGGGCGAACCAGGGTTTGCCGGGCGCGGGCAGCGGCGTTTCGGCCGGCCAGCCGAGGAATTCACCGCGCAGGATCTCCCACTTATGCCCGATACCCGGTGTGCGCTTCATTTTGAACCCGGCAGCATTGATCAGCCGGCGCACCCAGCCGGTGCTGGTAAAGGTACTGAGGGTCGAGCCGGGGGCCGCCAGCCGTGCCAGTTCGGCGAACAGTTCGGCGGTCCACATATCCGGGTTCTTCGCCGGGGCGAAGCCGTCGAGAAACCAGGCGTCGACCTGGGCATCGAGTTGCGGCAACTGGTCCAGGGCATCGCCGATCAGCAGCGTCAGGGTCACCCGGCCTTTATCCAGGACCAGCCGCTGGAAACCCTGGTGGATGGCCACGTATTGGCCCAGCAACTGATCGGCCAGGGCCTTGAGCTCGGGCCACAGCGACAGTGCGCGGGCCAGGTCGGCGTGGCTCAGGGGGTATTTTTCGACGCTGACAAAGTGCAGGCGCGCCCCGCGTGGCGCTTGTTGATTGAACAACTGCCAGGCGCACAGGAAGTTCAGGCCGGTGCCGAAGCCGGTCTCGCCAATGACAAAGCCGCCGTGATCGGGCAGGGCCGCGAAACGTTCCTGCAGGCGGTTCTGCTGCAGGAACACGTAGCGCGTTTCTTCCAGGCCCGACTGGTCGGAGAAGTACACGTCGTCGAAGACCCGCGAATGCGGGCGACCTTGGTCATCCCAGTCGAGCTGGGCATGGGCGATGGGGGTCATGGGCGGCTCATAAATAACGGCAGGCAAAGGCAAGGCGGCCATTCTAGCTGATCAACCGGCAATGAATTGATCCATGGCAATCGCGGGTGGAATTTCCTCCTACGTGTTGCTGCCCAATCCGCTAGTCTTGAGCCATCTTGAAACGGAGCTGCCCATGTTCGAATCCGCCGAAATCGGTCACGCCATCGACAAAGACACCTTCGACGCCGAGGTGCCGGCGCTGCGCGAAGCGCTGCTGGAGGTGCAGTACGAGTTGCAACAGCAAAAACGCTTCCCGGTGATCATCCTGATCAATGGCATCGAAGGCGCGGGCAAGGGCGAAACCGTCAAGCTGCTCAATGAGTGGATGGACCCGCGCCTGATCGAAGTGCGCACCTTCGACCAGCAGACCGACGAAGAGCTGGCGCGCCCTCCGGCCTGGCGCTACTGGCGGCAACTGCCGGCCAAGGGCCGCATGGGTGTGTTTTTCGGCAATTGGTACAGCCAGATGCTGCAAGGCCGCGTGCATGGACAGATCAAGGACGCGCGTCTGGACCAGGCCATCGCCGGTGCCGAGCGCTTGGAAAAGATGCTGTGCGATGAAGGCGCGCTGATCTTCAAGTTCTGGTTCCACCTCTCCAAGAAACAGATGAAAGCGCGGCTCAAGGCCCTGGCCGACGACCCGTTGCACAGCTGGCGCATCAGCCCGCTGGACTGGCAGCAGTCCGAGACCTACGACAAATTTGTGCATTTCGGCGAGCGTGTGCTGCGCCGTACCAGCCGCGACTACGCGCCCTGGCACGTGATCGAAGGGGTCGACAGCAATTACCGTGGGCTCACCGTGGGCAAGCTGCTCCTGGAAGGCATGCAAAACGCGCTGAAACTGCCCAAGGGCAAGGCCAGCGGCATGAACCCGGCGCCGCTGATCGCCTCGGTGGACAAGAAGAGCCTGCTGGACAGTCTCGACATGACCCTGCGTCTGGACAAGGATGACTACGAAGAACAGCTGATTACCGAGCAGGCGCGGCTCTCCGGCCTGATGCGCGACAAACGCATGCGCAAGCACGCGCTGGTCACGGTGTTTGAAGGCAACGATGCGGCGGGCAAGGGCGGCGCGATTCGTCGGGTGGCGGCGGCGCTCGACCCTCGCCAGTACCATATCGTGCCGATTGCCGCGCCGAGTGAAGACGAGCGCGCCCAGCCCTACCTGTGGAGGTTCTGGCAGAAGATCCCGGCGCGGGGCATGTTCACCGTGTTCGACCGCTCCTGGTACGGCCGCGTGCTGGTAGAGCGCATCGAAGGTTTCTGCACCCCGGCGGACTGGATGCGTGCCTACGGCGAGATCAACGACTTCGAAGAGCAACTGCGTGATGCCGGCGTGATCGTGGTCAAGTTCTGGCTGGCCATCGACAAACAGACGCAGCTGGAGCGCTTCCAGGCCCGTGAGGACATCCCGTTCAAACGCTTCAAGATTACCGAAGACGACTGGCGCAACCGCGACAAGTGGGATGACTACCGCGCGGCCGTGGGCGACATGGTCGACCGCACCAGCACCGAGGTGTCGGCCTGGACCCTGGTGGAAGCCAACGACAAGCGCTGGGCGCGGGTCAAGGTACTGCGCACGATCAACCAGGCGCTGGAGGAGGCGTTTGCTAAAACCGACAAGCACGACAAGAAGAAAAGGAAATAGCCTGGATGGCTCGGTCCGATGTGGGAGGGGGCGTGACCCGATGGCCCCTCCCACACAAACCGTGTGCCACCCCCATGCTTTTGCATCCATGGGGTGAATGATCGTCGCGGTTGGGCAGGCCTGGATTTATCCTCGATCCATCTCCCAACAACGACAAGATCGAGGTAGCCCATGCGTGAAGTTGTGATCGTCGACAGCGTACGAACCGGCCTGGCCAAGTCCTTTCGCGGCAAGTTCAACCAGACCCGCCCGGATGACATGGCGGCCCATTGCGTCAATGCGCTGCTCACTCGCAATGGCGTCGACCCGGCCACGGTGGAAGACTGTATCGTCGGCGCCGGCTCCAATGAAGGCGCCCAGGGCTACAATATCGGGCGCAACGTGGCGGTGCTGTCGCGACTGGGCACCGGTACGGCGGGCATGACCCTCAACCGTTTCTGTTCCTCGGGCTTGCAGGCGATCGCGATTGCGGCCAACCAGATCGCGTCGGGCTGCAGCGACATCATCGTCGCCGGTGGCGTCGAATCCATCAGCCTGACCATGAAGAGCGTCAATACCGACAACCTGATCAACCCGCTGCTCAAAGAGCAGGTGCCGGGCATTTACTTCCCCATGGGCCAGACCGCCGAAATCGTCGCGCGGCGCTACAACGTCAGCCGCGAAGAACAGGACCTGTACGCCCTGCAAAGCCAGCAACGCACCGCCCAGGCTCAGGCCGAAGGCTTGTTCAACGATGAAATCGTGCCGATGGCGGTGCGGTACAAGGTCGAGGACAAGAACACCGGCGCGGTGCAGGTCCTTGAGGGCGTAGTCGATCGGGACGACTGCAACCGTCCCGACACCACCCTGGCCAGCCTGCAGGGGCTCAAACCGGTGTTTGCCGAAGACGGTTCGGTGACGGCGGGCAACTCCTCGCAATTGTCCGACGGCGCGTCGATGACATTGGTGATGAGCCTTGAGAAAGCCCTGGCACTGGGGCTCAAACCCAAGGCGTTTTTCCGTGGCTTCACCGTGGCTGGCTGCGAGCCCGACGAAATGGGCATCGGCCCGGTGTTCTCGGTGCCCAAGTTGCTTAAAGCGCGAGGCTTGCAGGTGGCGGATATCGACCTGTGGGAGCTCAACGAAGCGTTCGCTTCCCAGTGCCTGTACGCGCGCAATCGTCTGCAAATCGACAACGCCAAGTACAACGTCAACGGCGGCTCGATCTCCATCGGTCATCCGTTCGGCATGACGGGGTCGCGGCAAGTCGGGCATCTGGTGCGTGAGCTGCAGCGGCGCAAGCTGCGCTACGGCATCGTGACCATGTGCGTCGGCGGCGGCATGGGAGCGACGGGCCTGTTCGAAGCCGTTCGTTAGCTTTGATTGAAGGCCAGCGGTCAACGTGGGAGCTGCTCGGCTCCCACCTTTGATTGCTGTTGAATCAGGTCCAGTGGTGGACCGGCCAGCCCGCCTTCTCGGCCTGTTCGCGCAACACCGGGTCCGGGTTCACCACGTGTGGATGATCAACCTTCAGCAACAACGGCAGGTCGTTGCGCGAGTCCGAGTAGAAGTAAGCGCCCTCCAACGTCTCGCCGTTGAGTTCCAGCCATTCCAGCAAGCGCGTGATCTTGCCTTCACGGTAGGTCAATACGCCCACGGTGCGGCCGCTGTACACGGCGTGGGCGACGTCCAGCTCAATGCCCAATACCTCATCGATACCGATGCGCGCCGCAATCGGTTTGACCAGGTGGGTGCCCGAAGCGGAAATCACCAGAATCCGGTCGCCATTCGCGCGATGCCTGGCGATGGTCTTGGTCGCGTCGCTGTAGATCAGCGGCTCGATCACATCCTCCACCCAGGGTTCCACCAGATGCTCGATCTCCTCCGGCGTACGGCCGATCATCGGCTCCAGGCTGAAGTCCATGAAGTCCTCCATGCGCAGCTTGCCCTGGCTGTAGGCGTCCATCAGTTCGTTGTTCCTGCGCATGAACGACTCGGGGTCGACCCAGCCCAGGCGGCCCATCTGCTCGCTCCACAGGGTGGCGCAGTCGCCGTGGATCAGGGTCTCGTCCAGATCAAAAATTACCAATGCCATCGGTCACGCTCTCTCAGTCAATCGTTGCATCAGGCTACTTCACACAGTGCACTGGGGTCGATGGAAAGTGCCAGGCGCTGGCCGTCCGGGTGCAGGTCGTCGGCAGAGCGGTTGAGCACATCGACCACCAATTCCACGCCCCGCGCTTCGATGCGGTAGCGGATCACGTTGCCCAACAGGCTGTGGCTGCGTACCAAGGCGTCCAGCTCGCCGCTGCGGCTTAGTTCGATGGCCTCGGGACGAATCGCGATGCGCCCGCTGATCGGGCGCTGCAGCAATTGGGTGGCCTTGTCGGCATCGAGCAGGTTGTAGTTGCCGATGAACCCGGCGGCGAACACGTCCACCGGCGCGGTGTAGAGGGTTTCGGCATCGCCGCTTTGCACGATCTTGCCCTGGTTCATCAGAAAGATGCGGTCGGACATGGTCAGGGCTTCTTCCTGGTCATGGGTCACGAAGATTGTGGTCAGCCCCAGTTCACGCTGGATCTGGCGGATCTGTTCGCGCAGGTGCTTGCGAATGCGCGCGTCCAGCGCCGACAGCGGCTCATCCAGTAGCAACAGGCGCGGGCGGGTGACCAGGGAGCGGGCGAGGGCCACGCGCTGGCACTGGCCGCCGGACATCTGGTGTGGGTAGCGCCCGGCCAGGTCCTTGAGTTCCACCAGTTGCAGCACCTCCTGTACGCGCTTGTGGCTGTCGTCGGCGTTGACCTTTTGCATGCGCAGGCCAAAGGCGACGTTCTGTTCCACGGTCATATTGGGGAACAGCGCGTAGCTCTGGAACACCATGCCGATGTTTCGTTTTTGCGGGCTGAGCGGGACGATGTCCTGGCCATCCAGCAGGATCTTGCCGCTGTCCACCGAGGTCAGCCCGGCGATGCAGCGCAACAGGGTCGATTTGCCGCAACCGGACGGGCCGAGCAGGGTGACGAACTCGCCCTTGGCGATCTCGCAGTTGATATCGCTGAACACCGGCGTACCGGCGTAGCCTTTTTGCAAATGTTGGACGCTGACGAAGCTCATTGGCTTTTGTCCTTGTTCAAGATATTGGCGGCCCAGGTCAGCACCAGCACAAAGAAGAAATAGGAAATGACCACGGCACTGGTGAAGTGGCCGCTGCTGTTGCGCATGTTGTTGAGGTACACCTGCAGGGTCTCGTAGCGGGTGCCCACCAGAATGTTGGCGAACACGAACTCACCGAACAGGAACGAGAAAGAAAGCAGCAGCGCCACCATCAGGCCTTTGCGCAGGTTGGGCAACACCACGAAGATCGCCGCTTGCCAGGTGCTCGCGCCGAGCAGTTGCGAGGCGTCCATCAAGTCGCGAAGGTTGATCGCCTGCAGGTTGTTGGTGATCGCCCGGTACATGAACGGCAACGCCACGGTGAAGTAGCAACCGATCAGAATCCAGGGTGTACCCACCATTGCGAATGGTCCGGAACCGTAGAGTTGCAGCAGGCCCACCGACGACACCACCGGCGGCACCGCGAAGGGCAGCAGGATCAGGATGTTCATCAGCGCATCGAGCTTGGGGAAGTGGTAATGCACCACGAACAGCAGCGGCAGGATCAGCACCACCGACAGGATCAGCGCGCCCACGCACACCAGTAGTGACTGACCGAAAGCCATCAGGAAGCGTGGATCACTCCACAGCTGTACATACCACTTCACCGTAAAGCCGGCCGGCAGAATGGTCGCCGACCAACTGCTGGCAATCGAATAGATAAACGTGCCCACCAGCGGCAGTACCAGGATTGCAAACAGCAGGTACACCACCGTCCGGTGGTAGAGGGTGGCCGGGCCGGCTTCAGCGCGAGACATGGTAGCTCCTCTTGAGCAGCAGTTGATGGACCACCGTGACCAGGGTCATCAGCGCCACCAGCACCACGGCCAGTGCGCTGGCCATGTTCGGGTCAAGTGACACATCGCCGGAGACCAGCCCCGCGATACGGATCGGCAGCACGTTGAAGTTACCGGTGGTCAGAGCGTAAACGGTGGCGTAGGCACCCAGGGCATTGGCCAGCAGGATCACGAAAGTGCCCAGCAGCGCGGGCGTGAGTACCGGCAGGCCAATATGCCGCCAGAACTGCCAGCCGTTGGCACCGAGCAGGGACGCCGACTCACGCCAGTCTTCGCGCAGCGCATCGAATGCCGGGTACAACAGCAGCACGCCGAGGGGGATCTGGAAGTAGGTGTAGAGGATGATCAGGCCGGTTTTGGAATACAGGTTGAAGTCCTGGATGATCCCCGCCTGTTTGAGCATGAGGGTGATGCTGCCGTTGAAGCCCAGCAAAATGATGAACGCGAAGGCCAGGGGCACGCCGGCGAAATTGCTGGTCATGTTGGCGAAGGCGGTGACGAAGTTGCGCAGCGGCGAATCCACGCGGCGCAGCGAGTAGCTGCCGAGGGTGGCGATGATGATGCCGAAGATGCTGGAGTAGAAACTGATCTCCAGGCTGAACTGGATCGCTTGCAGGTAGAACTTCGAACTGAAGATGCGCACGAAGTTTTCAAGGCCCCAGCCGGCCTCCTCGGTTTGCAGGCTGTTGATCAGCACCCACACCAGCGGCGCGATTTCGAACACGATAAAGAACAGCGCGAAGGGCACCAGGCACAGCAGCGCCAGCCATTTGCCGCGAGTCATGGCATTCACTTCAATAGCTCCCGGCAGACGGGTTTGTCGTGGGGCACGCCCAACAGTTCGCAGACGGTGCCGCACAAGTCGGTTTGTTTCGGCGTGGCCTTGGCATCCAGGCTGAAGGCATCGCCGAGTACAAACAGCGGCACTTCGCGCTCTTCCGGCAACAGGCCGTTGTGGGAGCGATCGTTGTTCATGCCGTGGTCGGCGGTTACCAGCACCTGGTAGCCGGCGTCGAGCCAGCCTTGCAGGTAGTCGGCAAGGATGATGTCGGCCGAGCGTGCGCTGTTGCGGTATTGCGCGGTGTCGAGGCCGTGCTTGTGGCCGGCGTCGTCGATGTTCATCGGGTGCACCAGCAGGAAGTCCGGCGCGTGCCTGAGCCGCAGGCTTTCGGCGTCGGCGAACAGGTGGGAATCCGGGTAATGGTCATTCCAGTAGAAATGCCCGTGCTGGATCGCCAGTGCCGTGTCGTCGGTATGACGATCGCGGGCGGCGAGAAAGGGCGTGCGGTTATACAACTCGCTGACCCAATGGTAAGCCGCCGCCGCCGTGGCAAGACCGGCGTCGGTGGCGTAATGGAAGATGCTGCGCTGGTTGGACAGGCGCGAGACGTTGTTGTGCACGATGCCGCTCTGGATCGGCGGCACCCCGGTCAGGATGCATTCATACAGCGGGCGGGACAGCGAAGGCAGTTCACATTCCAGTGTATAGAGGGCTGCGCGTCCTGCGCCGACATAGGCCTGCAAGTGCCCCATGGCGTGCCTCGCGACCTCGAAGTTCAGGCCGTCGAGCACGACAAGGATGACTGGGTGCTTCATGGGGGGCGATGCTCCGCAACGATTGGCTTGGCTCAATGCCTCTGGAGGAACGGGGGGTCAAAAATGTGGGAGGGGCAAGTCGAATCGTCGCACCGCCCCTCCCACATTGGATCTCCACTGGATTTCCAATGTGGGCGACAGGCTTACTTCATCTCTACGATGACCTGCTCGTTCCACAGCTGAGGCAGCTTCTTGGAGGTCGCTTCCCAGGCATCGGCATCCTTGATCGGCTGCGGGTTGGCCTTGGTGTACTGCTCGCCCGGGATCAGGTTCTTGGCGATATCGGCCGGCAGTTTCAGGTCGGTTTCAGCCCGAATCGGACGCGCATTGCCCTTGGCCAGGTTGAGTTGGCCGGCGTCGCTGAAGATGTATTCGCGGGTCAGCTTGGCGGCGTTCGGGTGCTTGGCGTATTTGTTGATGATGGTGGTGTAGCCGGACTTCACCGAGCCGTCCGATGGGATCAGCACTACATAGTCATCCGGGTTGGCCATCTTGGCTTTGTAGCTCAGGCCGTTGAAATCCCAGACGATGCCCACTTCGATTTCGCCTTTTTCCATGGTGGCGATGGTCGGGTTGGACAGGCCGAGGCGACCTTGCTGAGCGATCTTGGTGAAAAACTGCAGGCCGGGTGCGATGTTCTTTTCGTCGCCTTTATTGGCAATGGCCGCCGCCAGCACGGCGTTGGACGCCTGGGCCGCGGTGCTCACGTCACCCACCGACACTTTGTACTTGCCGGTTTGCAGGTCGGCCCAACTGGTGGGGACTTCGGAGCCGTGCAGCAGCTTCTTGTTGACGATAAACGCGATGGTGCCGGTGTAGGCCAGGGCCCAGTGACCGTCTTTGTCTTTGGCCCAGTCCGGCACCGACGCCCAGGTGGACGGTTTGTACGGCTGGGTCACTTCCTGCTTCACGGCAATCGGACCGAACGCTGCGCCCACGTCGCCGATGTCGGCGCTGGCATTGTCTTTTTCGGCTTTGAACTTGGCGATTTCCTGGGCCGAGCTCATGTCGGTGTCCATGTGCTTGAGGCCGTAGGTCTTGGTCAGGTCTTCCCAGGTGCCTTTCCAGTTGGCCCAGTCATCGGGCATGCCGACGCTGTTGACGGCGCCTTCCGCTTTTGCGGCGGCTTCCAAGGTTTTTAGATCGGTATCAGCAGCCATGGCGGCGGTGCACATGGCAATGGTCGAGCCTAACAGTGATGCCAGGAAAAGCTGTTTCATCCGAAGCTCCTTTGGGCGTTTTCAACGCGGCGTTTTTTATGAACGTTAGCGGTGGTGTTGGTCTAGGTCAGCAATACCTGAGCCAATTTAGGCTCGATGGATGACAGTTTCATGTCGATGTCGTTTTTAGCGCGCCAAGGTCGCTGCGCGCAGGCTTAGCGTAGACCATGCTTAAGTGCCCGGATGGCCTGGACTTGGCCGATCTATTGCAGGATGGAGTGCGAGGCGGTGCGCGGACTGTCATCTGTCGGTCATCTGTAATACCTAGGCTGGTATGCGGTAGTACAAGCACATTTACCGAGCGCTTTATGCACCTGAACGGTGCTGGTCTAGTCCAGATAGGTAACGTTGATGCGTGATGAGGCAATCAAGGCGGTAACCTCCATTGGCCTGGCGCTGCAAGAGCAGATCGACCACGGCCTGTTGCCGCCTGCCAGCAAGCTGCCGGCCGAGCGCAAGCTCAGCGAGTTGTTTGGTACCACCCGGATCACCGTGCGGGAAGCCTTGTTACAACTGGAAGCCCAAGGGCAGATTTATCGTGAAGAGCGCCGGGGCTGGTTCGTTTCGCCGCCACGGCTGGCCTACAACCTGATGCAACGCAGCCACTTTCACGCAATGGTCAATGACCAGGGGCGAGTGGCCTCGACCGAAGTGATAAGCGCGCGCCTGCAACCGGCCTCGGCGGCGGTCTGCGCGTGGTTGCAGTTGCCGGCGCTGTCCAGCGTGATCCAGATCTGCCGGGGCCGGCGGATTGATGGGCGGTTGGTGCTGTATGTCGAGCACTACCTGAACCCGCAATATTTTCCAGGGATTCTTGAGTGCGATCTGAATCAGTCGATGACGGAGTTGTACGCGCGCAAGTACGACCTGCACTACGGCCGGGTACGTTTTGAGATCGTGCCGACATCGCTGCCGGTGGAAGCCGCCGCCACGTTGCGCGTGTCGGTGGGCAGCCCCGGCTTGCGTATCGCCCGGGTCAATTATGACCAGCACCAGCGCTTGATCGACTGCGACTTGGAGTTCTGGCGGCATGATGCGATTCATGTGGGGGTGGATGTCATGGGGTCAACACTTTGATCACAGAGTGCACGTTGGTTTCCAGCGCTGATACCGGCGGGGCATACAACCTGTGTGGTACTCATTGTGGCTGGATATCCGCTTGCTCGATTTCCACGACGTGGCCGGGACCGGCATCCAACAGCACATAAAATTCGGCGGATGGCTTCTTGAAGGTCAAGGTCGAGTCCTCGCCGAGCTTGCCGGGCACCAGAATGGTTTCGTCGTAGCCGATCACGTCCAGGGTCACGCCGGGTGCGCCGCTGCCATCGGAGAAGCCGCCCTTGCACTGGATCTGCTCGCCGGAAATTTCCTTGCATTCACACATCGGGTGGTGGGCCAGGGCGGTGCTGCTGAAACCGGCACACAGCAACAGCGCAGCACCGGCCTGTGTCAGGCGCTTTAACGTCATGGTTTAACTCCTTGCCTGTTCAGCCAGGCGACGGTGGCGGGCGAGGCCTGGCTCAACGGGATGGAACCCTGGTGCACGCTGCCGTCCCAGCCTTCCATGGTGACCCACAGGTGAGCGTCGGCAGGCGTGCGCTCCGGCACCGGCACGGCAGCGCCCATGCGGTATGGCGTGCCGAAAAAGATCACCCCGGCGGCGCGCAGACTGCGGGGTTTACCGATGCGCAGGTAAGTGGCCTTGACCTGGTCGGCGCAGGTGGCGCACAGGGCTGCGTTGAAAAACTTCATGGGACCGGCCGGATCCGGCTGCGGGCCTTCATTGCGGAACTCGGCGAGGGTCAGGCTCCAGGGGCCGACCTGCACGTCACCGACCACCCGCTCGCCGATGCCGGTGTCGCCGCGAAGCAGTGCGGCGTCGGAGAAATACCTGGGCATGAAACCCAGGGGCACAAGCACCAGCAAAAGGTTGATATGAAAGCGCCATTTGAGCCAAAAGGCGCGCAGTGGCGAACGCGGTGTAC
The DNA here is from genome assembly GCF_030687435.1 of Pseudomonas sp. FP597. Classification (NCBI taxonomy): domain Bacteria; kingdom Pseudomonadati; phylum Pseudomonadota; class Gammaproteobacteria; order Pseudomonadales; family Pseudomonadaceae; genus Pseudomonas; species Pseudomonas sp. FP597. Next base: position 2,173,232 of record NZ_CP117432.1, read on the forward strand.
CACAAGCGACGTTGCTCATTGAGGGGCCTGCGAGGTTTCAGCCGGCATGGCGGCAATGGAAACAGGTTTGCGCTGGGCCTTGGCTTCGCGCTTGAAGGCGTTGAGGGTGGCCAGGGCGGTGCGCTTGGTCCAGATCAGCAGGCCGCTCAGCACCATCATGCTCATGATCAGGCCGAAGAAGGCCCAGATCAGCTTGATCCACAATCCGCCGAAGTCGCCGGTGTGCAGGGGACGCATGGACTCGGTGACGAACTCCAGTTTCGAGCGATCGGACAGCAGGTGCGCCGCGGCGATATCCCCGTCATAGGGGTTGATTTGCGCAGTCTGGTACATCAGTGGGTACCAACCGCGCCCACCGATCTGCAGGTGGCTGTAGGCATTGAGCGGCAGGCTGACGAAACTCGCCTCCAGGCCGGGGATACGTTGCGTGGCGATCCTGATGGCATCGTCCAAGGGAATCATCGGCGCCGGTACGCCAGGCGCGGACATCGGCACCTTGTCCCGCGCGATCACCGGGTCGACGGGTTCGGTGGAGATCGAGATCTGGTTGTCTCCCAGGATCGCGCGGATCAGGAACCAGATGCTGGTGATGGAGATCACCGCGATGAACCAGATCGACCAGATACCGCTCAGGCGATGGAAGTCGCCCCAGAAGATTCGCGCCCCGTGGCGGACGCGCAGGGTCGGGCGCAGGAAGCCCTTCCAGAATTTCTTGTACACCACCAGCCCCGTCACCAGCGATGCCAGCAGCGGTATACCCAGCGCCGATACCAGGTACCAGCCCCAGCTGTAGCCGTTGGTAAACGGCACGAGCCACCAGCCGTGCAGGGCGCGGGTAAAGGCCTGGAAATTGAAGGACGGGCTGATGCCCTGGATCGTCCCGGTGTACGGGTTGACATACACCTCGACGGAGCGCCCGTCGGGGTAGCTGAGGTTGACACTCAGGGCGAAGTGCGATTCGTCCGGACGGCTGATCGACTCGACGTACACCTGCGGCTCGTCGCGCTTGATGGCGGCAATGAGCTGGTCATAACTGAGTGGCTCAGCGTTATCCGACGGCTTGCTTGCGCGGATATCCGGGTTGGCCAGCCAGACGATTTCCTGGCTGACCACCGCCAGGGTCCCGGTGACGCAGACGATCAGTACAAAGAACCAGATGGGCAACGCCAGCCAGCTGTGTACGAGAAACCAGAGTTTGGAGCGCGACTTCTTCGACATAGGAACGAGGGTCTTGAGCGGAGGAGGGCGATGCAGGGCCCGAAAAGGCCGGTCGTAGCTTTTGCTGACGCGACGGGCTGTATCTAAGTTAAGACGGATGAGAGTGAGAAAGCCCTAAGGCATAAATGAAATAAAATGTTTCAGAGGTTGCGGCGCACGAAGATCGGGTTGCGGCTTTGCGGGATATGAACGGGGAGGCGGGTTTTCTGGAGTGAGCAAGCTTGCTTGCGCCGGAGTGCGCAGCGCTCCAAAAGGCCGGAGACCGCCGCGCAGTCGTTGCGCCTGGACCGTCAGCCTTGCTGAAACATCGCCTGGGCCCGTTCGCGAATCTGTTCCTCGGTCAGTTCTTCCTTGTGGGTGGCCAGGAACCAGAGATGGCCGTAGGGATCCTTCACACTCGCGGAGCGATCGCCATAGAACTGGTCCTTCGGTTCGGACACCACGGTGGCGCCGGCAGCGACAGCTTTTTGGAACTGCGCGTCGACATCTTCCACATACAGATGCAAACCGACGCTGGTGTGTTCTCCCGGATTGCGCAGGGCCATTTCATTGCACGGCGAACCCAGCATGATCGGCGAGCCGCCAATGCGCAGTTCGGCGTGGCCGACCTTGCCGTCGGGCATATCCAGGCGCATGACTTGGGTGGCGCCAAAGGCGGTTTTGTAAAATTCGATGGCATCAGAGGCTTTGTCGATGCCCAGGTAGGGCGTAATGCTGTGATAGCCCTCGGGGATGGGTTTAACGTTCATCTCGTTCTCCTTGATTGGGATTGCGAAGGGTGGCCTTTTCACTATAGGCCACGCCAATCAAGGCCTCCGTGGGTCCCGACGAGAAGACTCAAGTGGGTTCCAGCAACTGCGCCCCCGGCCCACGCTCCCCGAGTTGATCGTCCTGATTGCGCAGCGGGCAGACCTCCAGCGACAGACACCCGCAACCAATGCAGCCGTTGAGCTTGTCGCGCAGCAGCAACAGCCTGTTGATGCGTTCATCCAGATCTTCGCGCCAGAGTGCCGATAAACGCTCCCAGTCCTTGGCCGTCGGCGTGCGGCCATTTGGCAGCGTCTGCAACGCCTCGCCAATCGTTGCCAGAGGAATGCCAAGACGTTGGGCGATCTTGATCACCCCCACCCGGCGCAATACATCCCGTGGGTAGCGCCGTTGATTACCGGCGTTGCGATGACTGGTAATCAGGCCCTTGGTTTCGTAGAAGTGCAGGGCCGTGACCGCTACGCCGCTGCGCGCGGCCAATTGGCCAACGGTGAGTTCCTTGGTGACCATAAAACTCCGATTAAGTACTTGACCTTGACTTAACTAGAGGTTTTACCCTGCGTGGCACTGGATCGCAAGATTCTGCCTACATAGAAAGGGGAGTGTTCATGCAGGTATCAGAGAAAAATCGCAGCTTCACTCAACTGATCGAGTTTCATATCGAGCCCCGGCAGCAAGTCGCCCTGGTAGCGGCCTTGTCTACCCAAAGCGAACGTCTGGCCCAGGGCCATGTCGGCTTCTTGAGTGCAAGCGTGCAGGTCAGCGATGACGGACGCCGGGTTCTCAACTACCTGCACTGGCAGTCCCGTGCGGATGGCGAGGCGGCGTTCAAGCGTTTTGAGCAGGGTGACGAAGATTTCTGGACGCTGATCCGCGCTCACCAGGCTACGGCCGTGACCTTTGGTTCGTTCCAGGTACTGCGCAGTTTCGAGCGCAGTCATGACAATGCGTTGCACTGCCGCTTATATGGATAGGTGCAGCATGCGCTCACCCTGCACGTTTTCTCCTGGTCGGCGCTTGTTCACCGCCAGTTCGCCGATCTTGATCAGGCGTGTGCGTGTGACGTTGCGGCTCAGGCCCAGCAGGTTGGCGGTGTGCACCTGGTTGTAATGGCTGAAACGGTAGGCGGCGCGCAGCAGGGCGTCTTCGACCTTTTCATGCAGGGCGCCGGCCTGTTCTTCGAAGAGCTTCTGGAAGGCACGTTCCAATAAGGCCTCGGCACTGTTGTCGATGCTGTGTTGGCTGTCGTCCTGGCGCTCGATGCGCATGTTCGACAGGCGCAAGTCGTCGCGTTCGATGACGCCGTTGCGGCAGATCAGCAGGGTGTGGTGAATCACGTTCTCCAGTTCGCGGATATTGCCCGGCCAGCTGTAGCTTCTGAGCTTGTGTTCGGCTTCGCGGCTGATGGTGATCGGGCCATAACCCAGGCGCTGGCTGTAGGCTTCGATGAAATGGCGGGTCAGCGGCAGAATATCGCCGGGCCGATCGCGCAGCGGGCTCAGTTCCAGGCTGACCACGTCGAGGCGGTAGTAGAGGTCTTCGCGGAAATGCCCGGCATTGATGGCTTTTTCCAATTGCACATTGGTTGCGGCCAGTACGCGCACATCAATAGGAATGCTCTTGCGCGAGCCCAGGCGCACCACTTCGCGCTCCTGCAATACGCGCAGCAATTTGACCTGGATCGCCATCGGCAAATCGCCGATTTCGTCGAGGAACAAAGTGCCGCCGTCGGCCTCTTCGAACCAGCCGGCCTTGGCACTCAGAGCGCCGGTGAAGGCGCCTTTTTCATGACCGAACAGTTCGGCTTCCACCAGTGATTCAGAAAAGGCGCCGCAGTTCACCGCGACGAATGGGCGGTTACGCCGTGCGCTGAGGTTATGAATGTGGCGCGCCACCAACTCTTTACCGGTGCCGGTCTCGCCGATGATCAGCACGCTGGCTTCGCTGGGTGCCACTTGCTGTATATGGTCGAGCAGCGCCTGGGACTTCGGGTCCTCGAAGACCTGGGCCGTGGCGCGGATCGACGTCGCAAGGGCGGGCGAGGGCGGTAAGGTTAAAAGCTGCATGGGCACCTCTTCTTATGAGTAGAACGTCGGAGTCGGCAGGACCTGGTTCAACGCCCAGTCCCCCAGTTCGTGGAGTTTGTAGTCCACCGGGTCGTGCAGGGTTTGTGTACGCAGGTTGCGCCAGTAGCGGTCCAGGCGCAGGGAGGCATGGGTGGAACGCGCGCCGGTGACTTCAAACAGGCGGCTGCACAGGTCCAGGCCCTGGCGGGTGGCCGCGACCTTGGCGGTGGCGATGGCAATCGCCAGTTGACCGCGTTCGTTTTCACTGAGGCCGGGGCCTTTTGCCCAGGCGCGGTCGAGCAACTCGGCGGCGCGTTCCACCAGCAGACGCAGGCCTTCCAGTGCCACCCAGAATTCGCCGTAGTGGTGCAACACGTAAGGGTCTTGTCGCACATCCTCGGCTGACGATTTGTGCCAGGCGCGGGTTTCGGTGAGGGTGTAGTTGCGTGCTTCGTCAAAGGCGCCTTCGGCAATGCCAAGAAACATATGCGTGAAGGTCAGTTGGGCAATCAACGGACGCAAGCAGGCGAAGGGTGTGCTCAGCGGGCCTGGGTCGAGCAGTAGTTCCGACTCCTCGACGCGCACCCGCTCGAAGCTGGCGCTGCCGCTGTCGGTCTGGCGTTGGCCGATGTTGTTCCAGTCGTTGTGCAAGGTGATGCCGCTGCGCCCGCTGGGGATGGCCGCAATCAACAGCTTGCCGCCGGCGCTTTCATCCACTGCGGAGGCGATCAGCATTTCCGAGTCGCTGGCGCCGGAGCAGAAGCTTTTCTTGCCCGAAAATTCGCGCCAGCCGCCGAAATCCTTGACCACGGTACGTGTGTCCAGCGGGTTGAGGGCGTTGCCCCAGAACCAGTTTTTGCGTGCGGTCTGCTCGAACCAGGGTTGCCATTGCTCCGGGCGCGAAAACAGGCGCACGGTGGCGAGCATCAGGTGGTGGAAACCGAAGACATGAGCGATGGAACTGTCGACCTTGGCCAATTCTCGGACGATGCCCAAGGTGTCGCTCCAGCGCGCGCCAAGGCCGCCGTATTGGGTCGGAATGCTCAGCGCCAGCAGGCCGCTGTGGCGCAGAGCGTCGCGTTCGGCCTTGGGCGTGCCGCCGCGCTCATCGCGTTCGACGGCGCTGAGGGCGAACTTGGCGGCCAGCAGTTTGGCGGTCTGCATCGGTGATGGCAGGGCGCTGTGGGGTTTGGCTGTCACGCGGTGTTCCTCAATGTCTATTTGGCCGTTCTTACTGAACTCAGGCCTTTGTCGCCGGCAACACATCGTTGGCAATCATTTCGCCGAACGGGCCAGTAAGGTTGGTGATGCCACGCCCGGCGAGACTGGCATAGGGTTCCGGCAGCAGCGGGAACACCAACTCGGCAAAGCGATAGGCCTCTTCCAAATGCGGGTAGCCAGAGAAGATGAAGCTCTCGATGCCCAGGTCGGCGTATTCCTTGATGCGTGCGGCCACTTGTTGCGGGTTACCCACCAGCGCGGTGCCGGCACCGCCGCGCACCAGGCCTACACCGGCCCACAGGTTGGGGGCGATTTCCAGGTTGTCGCGACGCCCATCGTGCAGGGCCGCCATGCGGCGCTGGCCTTCGGAATCAAAACGCGAGAAGGATTTTTGCGCAGCGGCGATGGTTTCGTCGCTGATGTGCTCTATCAGTCGGTCGGCGGCCTTCCACGCGTCTTCTTCGGTTTCGCGCACGATCACATGCAGGCGGATACCGAACTTCACCGTGCGCCCGTGGCGAGCTGCGCGCTCGCGCACATCCGCAAGTTTTTCCGCGACGGCGGCGGGGGGCTCGCCCCAGGTCAGGTACACGTCGACCTGTTCGGCGGCGAGGTCGTGCGCCGCGTCGGACGAGCCGCCGAAGTACAGCGGTGGATACGGTTTTTGCACGGGAGGGTAGAGCGCCTTCGCGTTCTGCACGCGCAGGTGTTTGCCCTCGAAGTCCACCGATTCGCCCTGCAATACACGACGCCAGATTCTGAGGAATTCGTCGGAGACTTCGTAACGTTCTGCGTGGTCAAGAAAGCTGCCATCGCCACGGTTCTCATCGGGGTCACCACCGGTAACCACATTGATCAGCAAACGGCCGTTGGATAAGCGATCCAGTGTCGCGGCCATACGCGCCGAGACGGTGGGGGAGATAATGCCCGGACGGATCGCCACCAGGTAGCGCAGGCGTTCGGTCAGCGGCACCAGCGCCGAGGCGATGACCCAGGAGTCTTCGCACGAACGTCCGGTAGGAATCAGCACGCCGTGGTAACCCAGGCTGTCAGCCGCCTGAGCCACCTGTTTCAGATAGTTGAGGGTGACGGGCCGCGCACCTTGGGTCGTGCCCAAGTAGTGACCGTCGCCGTGAGTCGGTAGAAACCAGAAAACGTCCATGACCCTTCCTTAAGCGATTTTCAGCAGAGAGGGGGCATGCGCAGCAAACAACGGTGCTGCACGTTCTGCCGCCAATTGAATTCGGGCCTTTAACAGCTCGCTGGTGATTTGGTAGTCGGTGAAGTCGGCCTCGGTGGCGTACACGCCAATCGGCAGGGTCAACGCCTGGAAGAAGCTGAACAATGGGCGAAGCTGGTGATCGAGGACCAAGGCGTGGCGCTCGCTGCCGCCTGTGGCGGCAAGCAATACCGGCGTATTGATCAGGGCATTGAGGCCGATCAGGTCGAACAGGTGCTTGAGCAGTCCGGGGTAAGAGCCGCGATAGACCGGTGCGGCGACGATCAGCAAGTCAGCCTTTTCGATAGCCACCAATTGTGCTTCGACGTCGTCGGGCAACTCGTCACGGGACAGCGCCCCGCCGAGTGGCCTGGCAATGTCGCCCAGTTCAATCAGGGTGGCCTGGATCGGCAGCAGCCTGGCCAATTCGGCCAGTAACGCTTGAGTCAGTACCAAGGTGCGGGACGGACGCCAGGTTCCGCCGGAGAGGGCGACGACATTCAGGGGACGGCTCATGAACAATTCCTTTTTCAACAGGGTACATAGCAGGGTTGTGCAAGGTGTTGAGCAAGAGCTGTACCAATCAGTGAAAGCCTTGAACGCCGTGGGCTGCGGCCCCGCTGCTGACCAATGCCGCTGTTGTCTGCCCGCCGATTTGTTGAATGGCTGTTGCGTGGACAACAGTTGCGTGGCGAACAGTTGAGGGCCGAATTGGAGCCAGTTATAGAGGGTTGTGTTTATTCCGTAAACGAACAAATTTCCATATTTATAGAACTTAATGAAATATTAAGTTGGCGCTATCCAAGGTGCCTTGGCGGTTGATAGCGACTATCACGGGAGGTGATTTTTCACTGGGTAAGGCCGGGAGTAGCCTGTGTTCATTGACTCGAAACCTCCTTTGCAGGGCTACCGCCATGAACCGATTTCTCGCTGTTTCCTTATTGTTTGTTACCGCTGTCCTCGCCGGTTGTGCGACGCATCCTTCGCCTGAGCTGCGTCCCTACACCGCCGAAGAATCACGCCAACTGGCCCTCGAAGCCCTTAGCCGTCGCGGCTTGTCGTTTGATGAGTATCAACGCCAGCGCGCCGCACTGACCGGGCAGCCGCAGAAACCCTTCGGTTTTGATCGTCAGGGCGAAATGAACGCCGAGCGCAGCGTGGTTCTGCATGGTCGTCCCAGTTGAGCAGTCGCTGTGCGGCAAAAAGCCCGAGGTTTCCCCTGAGGAACCTCGGGCTTTTTGTTTTCCATGGCGTGACTTCAGCCTGTTAAGCTGAGTTTCAGGAGCGTTCCTACGCACATTTACATAAAGTGGTCCTTCTTTAATGGCATTCGATGCGGTAAACCTGACGACCTCTGTTCCGGTCGATGCCTCCTGAGACACTGCTCTCGGGAACCAGCTCTGCGAGTCTTAACTGTCATGACTAAACGTCCGTTGTATTTCGACTATGCAGCCACTACCCCGGTGGATGAACGAGTCATCCAGGTGATGGTCGAGTGCCTGGGCTTCAACGCCAATTTCGGTAACCCTGCGTCCAGTTCCCATGCGTTCGGCCAGGCGGCCCGGCAAACGGTTGAACAGGCGCGTCACCAGGTGGCCGAATTGGTCGGTGCCCAGCCGGAGCAGATCGTCTGGACTTCCGGCGCCACCGAATCGAACAACCTCGCGATCAAAGGCGTGACCCAGGCACGCGGCGTGGCGGGTGGGCATATCATCACCAGCCAGATCGAACACAAGGCCACGCTGGATACCGCACGGCAATTGCAGGAAGCGGGCGTGGCGGTGACTTACCTGGTCCCGGACGCCGACGGGTTGATCAGTGCCGACGCGGTGAGTGAAGCGTTGCGCGACGACACCTTTCTGGTGTCGCTGATGCTGGTCAATAACGAACTGGGCACCCTGAATGACATCCCCGCCATCGGCGCGTGCGTGCGTGAACATGGCGCGTTATTACATGTGGACGCAGCGCAGGGGGCGGGCAAGGTGGCCATCGACCTGACGCAGTGGCCGGTGGACCTGATGTCGTTTTCCGCGCACAAACTCTACGGCCCCAAGGGTATTGGCGCGTTGTACGTGGGGCCTCGGGCGCAACAGAAGGTCCTGGCGCAGATTCATGGCGGGGGCCACGAGGGTGGCCTGCGCTCCGGTACCCTGGCGACCCACCAGATCGCGGGCATGGGCACGGCGTTCGCCTTGGCCGCTGCGTCTTTTGCTGAAGAAAAAGCCAGGATTATCGCCTTGCGCCAGCGTCTGCTGGACCAATTGGATACGGTCGGTGGCGTGCGCCTCAATGGCAGCCTTACGCAGCGTATTCCCCATACCCTCAGCCTGACGTTCAGTGAAGGTGAATTCAACGCCAGTGCACTGAGCGCCGGCATCGCTTTTTCTGCCACTTCGGCGTGCAGCTCCGCCAGCAATGCACCGTCCCACGTGCTTATGGCCCTGGGCCATGATGCGCGCAGTGCAAGCCGTACCATCCGCTTGAGCCTGGGTCGGTTTACCACTGAGCAGGACATCGATCAGGCCGTGCAATTGATCAAGGCCGCGCTCGCCAGTGCACCGGCGTTCTGGGCCGTTTGATTTTCACATAACAATTATGAGTGGTTAGCAGGAGACACAATGAGTACGCAGCCTTTGACCCATGGAACGGTTCCCCAGCGCCTGGCGCAGACCCGCGAACTGATGAGCCGCGAGGGCATCCATGCCTTGCTGGTGCCGTCGGCCGATCCGCACTTGTCCGAATACTTGCCGGGTTATTGGCAGGGGCGTCAATGGTTGTCGGGGTTCCATGGTTCTGTCGGAACGCTGATTGTCACCGCGGATTTCGCCGGGGTGTGGGCCGATAGTCGTTATTGGGAGCAGGCAACCAAAGAGCTCAAGGGCAGTGGCATCGAATTGGTGAAGCTGCAGCCGGGCCAGCCAGGACCGTTGGAATGGCTGGCCGAACAGACGCCGGAGGGTGCTGTGGTGGCGGTGGATGGCGCTGTGATGGCGGTTGCTTCGGCGCGTACCCTGGGCAGCAAACTGGCGGAGCGCGGTGCGCGGTTGCGTACCGATATCGATTTGCTCAATGAGGTCTGGAAGGACCGTCCGAGCCTGCCGAACCAACCGCTCTATCAACACTTGCCGCCGCAGGCCACTGTCAGCCGTGGCGAAAAACTCGCCGCACTGCGCGCCAGTTTGAAAGAGAAGGGGGCCGACTGGCACTTCATCGCTACCCTGGATGACATCGCCTGGCTGTTCAACCTGCGTGGCGGCGATGTGTCGTTCAATCCGGTGTTTGTGTCCTTTGCACTCATCAATCAACAGCAGGCCACCTTGTTCGTGGCGTTGAGCAAAGTTGACGCCGAGCTGCGCGTTGTCCTTGAGCGCGACGGTGTGACAGTGCGCGACTACAGCGAAGTGGCCGATGCTCTGCGCGCGGTGCCATCGGGAGCCAGCCTGCAGGTTGACCCGGCCCGCGTGACTGCCGGCCTGCTGGAACACCTCGATGCCGGCGTCAAGCTGGTGGAAGGCCTGAACCCGACCACTCTCGCCAAATCGCGCAAGAGCCTGGCGGATGCCGAACATATTCGTCAGGCCATGGATCAGGACGGTGCGGCGTTGTGCGAGTTTTTTGCCTGGCTGGACAGTGCCTTGGGTCGTGAGCGTATTACCGAACTGACCATCGACGAACACCTGACCGCTGCACGCATGCGTCGCCCGGGTTATGTGTCGCTGAGTTTCAACACTATTGCCGCGTTCAACGCCAACGGTGCGATGCCGCATTACCATGCGACCGAAGAAGAGCATGCCGTGATCGAAGGCGATGGTTTGCTGTTGATCGACTCGGGGGGCCAGTACCTTGGCGGCACTACGGATATCACGCGGATGGTGCCTGTCGGCACGCCGAGCGAGGAACAGAAACGCGACTGCACGCGTGTGCTCAAGGGGGTTATTGCCTTGTCTCGCGCGCATTTCCCGAAAGGGATTCTGTCGCCGCTGTTGGATTCGATCGCGCGTGCGCCGATCTGGGCCGAAGGCGTGGACTACGGCCACGGTACGGGCCACGGCGTAGGCTATTTTCTGAATGTGCATGAAGGCCCGCAAGTGATCGCCTACCAGGCTGCTCCTGCGCCGCAAACCGCCATGCAGCCGGGGATGATCACATCGATCGAGCCGGGTACTTATCGCCCGGGACGTTGGGGCGTGCGTATCGAGAACCTGGTGTTGAACCGCGAAGCGGGCAAAACCGAGTTTGGCGAATTCCTCGCGTTTGAAACCCTGACAATGTGCCCGATCGACACTCGATGCCTGGAGACGTCGCTGCTCACGGCGCAAGAGCGCCAGTGGTTCAATGCGTATCACGCTGAGGTGCGCGAACGTCTGAGCCCGTTGCTCAGTGGCGCTGCGCTGGAGTGGCTGCAGGTGCGTACTGCGGCAATTTGATATAGCCCCCTGCGCGCTACCTGCCGGTGGCGTGTTGGGGCTGCCGTGAATATCTCTGGTAAAGGCGGTTGAGCAGTCGCACACGGACTGCTCGGTCGCTTACTTGCAAATGACGATCATGCTGCGGCTGGTATAGCCGGCGGGGTTGAGGCCGAAGGGGTAATCCCCTGGTTCCTCGGAATTGTCACCGGACTTGGCGATAACCCGGTAGCCCTTGGTGCCGCACGCGTTGGTCGCACTGGTATAGCACTGGTCCCAGGAAGACGACAGGCCGGAACAGTTGATGTGCAGCCCTTTTTTACCGCGTTTTATTTCTGTCCGTGTGGTCGCGGCACAGCCAGCAATGGCCACGATCATCAGCAGTATCAAAATTCGCTTCATTCCTATCCTTAATAGCCGCTTCGCAATGCTTGAAGCTGGCTCTACTCGCTCTCGAGCGTAGCGTTCGTGCTGTCCTTGTCGAAAATCTCCATGAAATGACATTCGTTTGCAGCTTCTTAAACATGGCCTAAATGCACGGCAAATACCAGAGCAACCTTCAAAGAACAGTCAATCGGCGGGAACCAGAGGCTTTGATTCGTTGCGCATGGTCAACGTCGCGCCGACCGAGGCCAGAATAATGCAGGTGATGGCCAGCCATTGCGCCAGGGACAGGTACTCCTGCAGGAAAAACAGACCGGACAGCGCACCGAATGCAGGTTCGATGCTCATGAGTGTGCCGAAGGTGCGCGCTGGGAGGCGAGTCAGTGCAACCATCTCCAGGGTATAGGGCAGCGCCGTGGACAGAATGGCGACGCCGATGGCGACTGGAATCAGCGCAGGCATGAGCAATGCGCTGCCAGCATGAACGATGCCGATAGGCGCGACAAACAGAGCGGCGATCATCACACCAAGGGCTGCGGTTTGAACGCCGTTGTCGTTGCCTGCCTTCTGCCCAAACAGGATATAGAGTGCCCAGCAGACGCCGGCACCCAGCGCATAAGCCGCGCCGGTCAAGTCGATGCCGCTGCTGGCTTCGCCCATGGGGATCAGCAGGAGCAGACCGATGATCGCAAGAGCAATCCAGAGGAAGTCCACTGCTTTGCGTGACGCGTAGATGGCTACGGCGAGGGGGCCAGTAAATTCGAGGGCGACGGCGATGCCCAGGGGGACGCTGCGCAATGACATATAGAAGAGGAAGTTCATGCCGCCCAATGCCATTCCATAGACGACGACGGTGCGCAGGGACTTGGTCGTCAGCTTGGCACGCCACGGTCTTAATATGAGCAGCATGATCACGCTGGCAAAGATCAGGCGCAGAGTCGTCGTGCCTTGTGCGCCGACGACAGGGAACATGCTCTTGGCCAGCGAGGCGCCTGATTGAATGGAAGCCATGGCGATCAACAGTAGGCCAACTGGGAACAGTACCGAGGCCAGGCTGCGGGGGGAGGTGGTCATGGGGGAGCGTCCGAAGTCATATTTGAGAGGCAGAGGGCGCTATGATGCTTAACTGTGGTGGGTTGAGCAATATATTGCTCAGTTAGCTGGGCTAAGTGTCTTTATAGGACGTACTTAGGATGTTTGATAGAAAACTAATTTAATGCTTGACCACAGATTCAGGGAGCCTATAATTCGCCCCACTTCCGGCGCAGTCGAAACGGAAAACTCCTTGGTAAACAATGAGTTAAGTAGTTTTCGACAGCAAGTCGCTTCAGTTCATCGAAGCCAAAAGGAAGTTGAAAAAGAGGTGTTGACAGCAGCGTGTAACGCTGTAGAATTCGCCTCCCGCTGACGAGAGATCGGAAGCGCAAGTGGTTGAAGTTGTTGAAGAAATCTTCGAAAGCTTCTGAAAATAACCGCTTGACAGCAAATGAGGCTGATGTAGAATGCGCGCCTCGGTTGAGACGAAAGCTCTTAACCAACCGCTCTTTAACAACTGAATCAAGCAATTCGTGTGGGTGCTTGTGGGGTCAGACTGATAGTCAACAAGATTATCAGCATCACAAGTTGCTCCGCGAGAAATCAAAGATGTAACCAACGATTGCTGAGCCAAGTTTAGGGTTTCTTAAAAACCCAAAGATGTTTGAACTGAAGAGTTTGATCATGGCTCAGATTGAACGCTGGCGGCAGGCCTAACACATGCAAGTCGAGCGGTAGAGAGAAGCTTGCTTCTCTTGAGAGCGGCGGACGGGTGAGTAAAGCCTAGGAATCTGCCTGGTAGTGGGGGATAACGTTCGGAAACGGACGCTAATACCGCATACGTCCTACGGGAGAAAGCAGGGGACCTTCGGGCCTTGCGCTATCAGATGAGCCTAGGTCGGATTAGCTAGTTGGTGAGGTAATGGCTCACCAAGGCGACGATCCGTAACTGGTCTGAGAGGATGATCAGTCACACTGGAACTGAGACACGGTCCAGACTCCTACGGGAGGCAGCAGTGGGGAATATTGGACAATGGGCGAAAGCCTGATCCAGCCATGCCGCGTGTGTGAAGAAGGTCTTCGGATTGTAAAGCACTTTAAGTTGGGAGGAAGGGTTGTAGATTAATACTCTGCAATTTTGACGTTACCGACAGAATAAGCACCGGCTAACTCTGTGCCAGCAGCCGCGGTAATACAGAGGGTGCAAGCGTTAATCGGAATTACTGGGCGTAAAGCGCGCGTAGGTGGTTTGTTAAGTTGGATGTGAAATCCCCGGGCTCAACCTGGGAACTGCATTCAAAACTGACTGACTAGAGTGTGGTAGAGGGTGGTGGAATTTCCTGTGTAGCGGTGAAATGCGTAGATATAGGAAGGAACACCAGTGGCGAAGGCGACCACCTGGACCAACACTGACACTGAGGTGCGAAAGCGTGGGGAGCAAACAGGATTAGATACCCTGGTAGTCCACGCCGTAAACGATGTCAACTAGCCGTTGGGAGCCTTGAGCTCTTAGTGGCGCAGCTAACGCATTAAGTTGACCGCCTGGGGAGTACGGCCGCAAGGTTAAAACTCAAATGAATTGACGGGGGCCCGCACAAGCGGTGGAGCATGTGGTTTAATTCGAAGCAACGCGAAGAACCTTACCAGGCCTTGACATCCAATGAACTTTCTAGAGATAGATTGGTGCCTTCGGGAACATTGAGACAGGTGCTGCATGGCTGTCGTCAGCTCGTGTCGTGAGATGTTGGGTTAAGTCCCGTAACGAGCGCAACCCTTGTCCTTAGTTACCAGCACGTTATGGTGGGCACTCTAAGGAGACTGCCGGTGACAAACCGGAGGAAGGTGGGGATGACGTCAAGTCATCATGGCCCTTACGGCCTGGGCTACACACGTGCTACAATGGTCGGTACAGAGGGTTGCCAAGCCGCGAGGTGGAGCTAATCCCACAAAACCGATCGTAGTCCGGATCGCAGTCTGCAACTCGACTGCGTGAAGTCGGAATCGCTAGTAATCGCGAATCAGAATGTCGCGGTGAATACGTTCCCGGGCCTTGTACACACCGCCCGTCACACCATGGGAGTGGGTTGCACCAGAAGTAGCTAGTCTAACCTTCGGGAGGACGGTTACCACGGTGTGATTCATGACTGGGGTGAAGTCGTAACAAGGTAGCCGTAGGGGAACCTGCGGCTGGATCACCTCCTTAATCGACGACATCAGCTGCTCCATAAGTTCCCACACGAATTGCTTGATTCATTGAAGAAGACGATAAGAAGCAGCCTAAATAGGGTTGTAGCTTAGTTGGTTGGAGCGCACCCCATGCTCTGTGGTAAAGAGCAGGGTGAGGTCGGCCTTAGCAGCTCGAAATTGGGTCTGTAGCTCAGTTGGTTAGAGCGCACCCCTGATAAGGGTGAGGTCGGCAGTTCGAATCTGCCCAGACCCACCAATTTTGTGTGGGAAACGCCTGTAGAAATACGGGGCCATAGCTCAGCTGGGAGAGCGCCTGCCTTGCACGCAGGAGGTCAACGGTTCGATCCCGTTTGGCTCCACCACTACTGTCTTTTGTTGAAAGTTTAGAAATGAATTATTGTGATGATATGTTGATTTCTAGTCTTTGATTAGATCGTTCTTTAAAAATTTGGGTATGTGATAGAAAGATAGACTGACCGTTACTTTCACTGGTAATGGATCAGGCTAAGGTAAAATTTGTGAGTTCTCTTAACGAGAAATTCGAATTTTCGGCGAATGTTGTCTTCACAGTATAACCAGATTGCTTGGGGTTATATGGTCAAGTGAAGAAGCGCATACGGTGGATGCCTTGGCAGTCAGAGGCGATGAAAGACGTGGTAGCCTGCGAAAAGCTTCGGGGAGTCGGCAAACAGACTTTGATCCGGAGATGTCTGAATGGGGGAACCCAGCCATCATAAGATGGTTATCTTGTACTGAATACATAGGTGCAAGAGGCGAACCAGGGGAACTGAAACATCTAAGTACCCTGAGGAAAAGAAATCAACCGAGATTCCCTTAGTAGTGGCGAGCGAACGGGGACTAGCCCTTAAGTGGCTTTGAGATTAGCGGAACGCTCTGGAAAGTGCGGCCATAGTGGGTGATAGCCCTGTACGCGAAAATCTCTTAGTCATGAAATCGAGTAGGACGGAGCACGAGAAACTTTGTCTGAATATGGGGGGACCATCCTCCAAGGCTAAATACTACTGACTGACCGATAGTGAACTAGTACCGTGAGGGAAAGGCGAAAAGAACCCCGGAGAGGGGAGTGAAATAGATCCTGAAACCGTATGCGTACAAGCAGTGGGAGCCCACTTTGTTGGGTGACTGCGTACCTTTTGTATAATGGGTCAGCGACTTATTTTCAGTGGCGAGCTTAACCGAATAGGGGGGCGTAGCGAAAGCGAGTCTTAATAGGGCGTCTAGTCGCTGGGAATAGACCCGAAACCGGGCGATCTATCCATGGGCAGGTTGAAGGTTGGGTAACACTAACTGGAGGACCGAACCGACTACCGTTGAAAAGTTAGCGGATGACCTGTGGATCGGAGTGAAAGGCTAATCAAGCTCGGAGATAGCTGGTTCTCCTCGAAAGCTATTTAGGTAGCGCCTCATGTATCACTGTAGGGGGTAGAGCACTGTTTCGGCTAGGGGGTCATCCCGACTTACCAAACCGATGCAAACTCCGAATACCTACAAGTGCCGAGCATGGGAGACACACGGCGGGTGCTAACGTCCGTCGTGAAAAGGGAAACAACCCAGACCGTCAGCTAAGGTCCCAAAGTTATGGTTAAGTGGGAAACGATGTGGGAAGGCTTAGACAGCTAGGAGGTTGGCTTAGAAGCAGCCACCCTTTAAAGAAAGCGTAATAGCTCACTAGTCGAGTCGGCCTGCGCGGAAGATGTAACGGGGCTCAAACCATACACCGAAGCTACGGGTATCACGTAAGTGATGCGGTAGAGGAGCGTTCTGTAAGCCTGTGAAGGTGAGTTGAGAAGCTTGCTGGAGGTATCAGAAGTGCGAATGCTGACATGAGTAACGACAATGGGTGTGAAAAACACCCACGCCGAAAGACCAAGGTTTCCTGCGCAACGTTAATCGACGCAGGGTTAGTCGGTCCCTAAGGCGAGGCTGAAAAGCGTAGTCGATGGAAAACAGGTTAATATTCCTGTACTTCTGGTTATTGCGATGGAGGGACGGAGAAGGCTAGGCCAGCTTGGCGTTGGTTGTCCAAGTTTAAGGTGGTAGGCTGAGATCTTAGGTAAATCCGGGATCTTAAGGCCGAGAGCTGATGACGAGTCGTCTTTTAGACGACGAAGTGGTTGATGCCATGCTTCCAAGAAAAGCTTCTAAGCTTCAGGTAACCAGGAACCGTACCCCAAACCGACACAGGTGGTTGGGTAGAGAATACCAAGGCGCTTGAGAGAACTCGGGTGAAGGAACTAGGCAAAATGGCACCGTAACTTCGGGAGAAGGTGCGCCGGTGAGGGTGAAGGACTTGCTCCGTAAGCCCATGCCGGTCGAAGATACCAGGCCGCTGCGACTGTTTATTAAAAACACAGCACTCTGCAAACACGAAAGTGGACGTATAGGGTGTGACGCCTGCCCGGTGCCGGAAGGTTAATTGATGGGGTTAGCTAACGCGAAGCTCTTGATCGAAGCCCCGGTAAACGGCGGCCGTAACTATAACGGTCCTAAGGTAGCGAAATTCCTTGTCGGGTAAGTTCCGACCTGCACGAATGGCGTAACGATGGCGGCGCTGTCTCCACCCGAGACTCAGTGAAATTGAAATCGCTGTGAAGATGCAGTGTATCCGCGGCTAGACGGAAAGACCCCGTGAACCTTTACTATAGCTTTGCACTGGACTTTGAATTTGCTTGTGTAGGATAGGTGGGAGGCTTTGAAGCGTGGACGCCAGTTCGCGTGGAGCCAACCTTGAAATACCACCCTGGCAACTTTGAGGTTCTAACTCAGGTCCGTTATCCGGATCGAGGACAGTGTATGGTGGGTAGTTTGACTGGGGCGGTCTCCTCCTAAAGAGTAACGGAGGAGTACGAAGGTGCGCTCAGACCGGTCGGAAATCGGTCGTAGAGTATAAAGGCAAAAGCGCGCTTGACTGCGAGACAGACACGTCGAGCAGGTACGAAAGTAGGTCTTAGTGATCCGGTGGTTCTGTATGGAAGGGCCATCGCTCAACGGATAAAAGGTACTCCGGGGATAACAGGCTGATACCGCCCAAGAGTTCATATCGACGGCGGTGTTTGGCACCTCGATGTCGGCTCATCACATCCTGGGGCTGAAGCCGGTCCCAAGGGTATGGCTGTTCGCCATTTAAAGTGGTACGCGAGCTGGGTTTAGAACGTCGTGAGACAGTTCGGTCCCTATCTGCCGTGGACGTTTGAGATTTGAGAGGGGCTGCTCCTAGTACGAGAGGACCGGAGTGGACGAACCTCTGGTGTTCCGGTTGTCACGCCAGTGGCATTGCCGGGTAGCTATGTTCGGAATAGATAACCGCTGAAAGCATCTAAGCGGGAAACTAGCCTCAAGATGAGATCTCACTGGGACCTTGAGTCCCCTGAAGGGCCGTCGAAGACTACGACGTTGATAGGTTGGGTGTGTAAGCGCTGTGAGGCGTTGAGCTAACCAATACTAATTGCCCGTGAGGCTTGACCATATAACACCCAAGCAATTTGCTGACCTGAGAAGGCACCAGATTGCGGTGTGTGAAGACGAGATGAACCGAAAGTTCGACGCTCACAAAACACCGACAGCTGTCACATACCCAATTTGCTGAAGCGAGACCATCAGGTCACGACTCAGTACCCGAATTTCTTGACGACCATAGAGCATTGGAACCACCTGATCCCATCCCGAACTCAGAAGTGAAACGATGCATCGCCGATGGTAGTGTGGGGTTTCCCCATGTGAGAGTAGGTCATCGTCAAGATTAAATTCCGAAACCCCATTTGCGAAAGCAGGTGGGGTTTTGTTTTGGGCGCTCGGAAAGTAGCCCCAAGGCCATCACTCTCCTAAATGAAAAAATCACTCTCCAGACTGCCGTTGGAGAAATCCATGCAAAGTGTTTCCGCATTTTTGGTATGGTGCAGCACATTTTCGCAAGGAATGATCTTTCATCCGCAGGACGCGGCGTCGACCTTCCTCAACGAGATGCTGTAGAAATGCCTGAACCGATACCGATCAAAGACCACGAGAAAGAAAACCGTCTAGTCAACAAGCGCTTGCTTGCCTGTGCCATTTTGGTAATAAGCATCACGTGTGCCCTGGTGGGGCGGATGTATTTCCTGCAGGTGGTGCAATTCGACTATCACTCCACGATCTCTGAAAACAACCGTGTCCACGTGCTGCCGATCACGCCGACTCGCGGGTTGATCTATGATCGAAACGGGGTGCTGCTGGCCGACAACCGCCCCAGCTATAACCTGACCATCACTCGCGAGCGCACCACCGATCTCAAGGGGGAACTCGACGCTATCGTTAATCTGCTGCACCTGCCTGCTGAAGACCGCGCAGTGTTCGATAAGGCCCTGAAACAGGCCCGTCACCCGTTTGTTCCCGTGACATTGTTCTATGAGCTGAGCGAAGAGCAGATCGCGGTGTTGGCGGTAAACGAGTTCCGCCTGCCAGGGGTAGACGTTGAACCTCAGTTTGTTCGTCACTACCCGCTGGGCGCGCACTTTGCGCACTCCATCGGCTATGTAGGACGGATCAACGAGAAAGAGTCCAAGGACCTCGACTCGGTGGAGTATCGCGGCACGCAGTCGATCGGCAAGACCGGCATCGAACGCTTCTATGAAGCTGAGCTGCACGGTCACGTGGGCTATGAAGAAGTCGAAACCAACGCCCAAGGCCGCGTACTGCGTGTGCTCAAACACACCGACCCCATTCCCGGTAAAAATATCGTCCTGAGCCTCGACGTCAAACTTCAGGAAGCCGCGGAAGAGGCCCTGGGTGATCGTCGTGGTTCGGTGGTTGCCCTTGATCCGCAGACCGGTGAAGTACTGGCGATGGTCAGCAAGCCGAGTTTCGACCCGAACCTGTTTGTCACGGGGATCAGCTTCAAGGAATACGCCGCGCTGCACGATTCCATCGACCGGCCGCTGTTTAACCGGGTCCTTAGAGGCCTCTACGCGCCGGGTTCGACCATCAAGCCCGAGGTGGCCATCGCCGGTCTGGACAGTGGTGTCGTTACCGCCCAAACCCGTGTATTCGACCCCGGTTACTATCAACTGCCCGACTTTGATCACAAATACCGCAACTGGAACCACAGCGGCGATGGCTGGGTGGACATGGACGCCGCCATCATGCGTTCCAACGACACCTATTTTTACGACTTGGCCCACAAGCTGGGCATAGACCGGCTGCACGACTACCTGGCTGAATTTGGCCTGGGTCAGAAAGTCTCTCTGGATATGTTCGAGGAGTCAGCCGGCCTGATGCCTTCCCAGGCCTGGAAACGTGCCACGCGTCGCCAGCCGTGGTTTCCGGGTGAAACCGTGATCCTCGGCATCGGTCAGGGTTACATGCAGGTCACGCCGCTGCAACTGGCTCAGGCCACCGCTTTGATCGCCAACAAGGGTGTGTGGAACCGTCCTCATCTGGCCAAGACTATCAACGGTGTACCGCCCGTAGACGAAAACCCCATGCCCAATGTGGTCCTCAAGGACCCGCGTGACTGGGAGCAGGTCAACCACGGCATGCAATTGGTGATGCACGACCCACGCGGTATCGCCCGGGCGGCAGCACAAGGTGCCCAGTACCGTATTGCTGGCAAGAGCGGTACCGCGCAAGTCGTCGCGATCAAGCAGGGCGAACGCTACAACCGTGAGAAGACATTGGAGCGCCATCGGGATAACGCCTTGTTCGTCGGCTTTGCCCCCGCTGAACATCCGAAAATCGTAATTTCGGTGATGATCGAAAACGGCGAGGCCGGTGGACGCGTTGCCGGGCCAGTGGTGCGGCAGATTATGGACGCCTGGTTGCTCGACCAGGAGGGTCATCTGAAACCGCAGTACGCGACGCCTGCGAAAGCACCGGGTGATCCGCACGTCTGAGTCACACTTCCCATTCATCCCAATGCTCTGCGTCTTCATAGGCAAGCCAGGGCACATCATGAACGGTCCAGATATGCGAGGTCGGCCTAACGCCTGGATCTTCATCCAGCGTCGCCACCCGCACAATCACATGGGGCTGATGCCCACGCTCAGCTATCAGATGTGAGCCGCAGCGCGAACAGAAATATCGGGATTTCCCGGGCGACGATTCGAAGGACGACAGCAGCTGCGCACCTTGCGTCCAGCGGAAATGCACGCGCATCACCCCAGCGGTAGCGACAAATGGCGCTGCATGCACTTTGCGACAACTGTTGCAATGGCAGTGGCTGATGGGCATGTCCAGGCTGTCTATCTGGTAGCGCACACTTTTGCAGAAGCAACTTCCATTGAGTGGTTCAGTCATAACCTATGGCCGGGTAAGGGGCGGATTATCATCATTGCTTACAACCTCGGGTTGCGCATTGTTTGATGTCGCCTACTGTCAATGAAGGAGGTGACTTATGCACGTATCAGATCGCATAGAGCGAAAGGTTCTTCTGCTCAACGCAACACGTAAACAGGTCTGGGAAGCGCTGACGGACGCCGAGCAATTCGGCGCATGGTTTGGTATTGCCCTCAAGGGCAAAACCTTCCGCGCCGGCGAAACCATTGAAGCGCAGATTACTTATCCGGGCTACGAACATGTGGTCTGGAAGGCAAGGATCGAACGCATCCTGCCGCAAACACTGTTTTCTTTCCGGTGGCACCCCTTCGCAGTAAAAGAGAACATCGACTATGACAAGGAAAAGCCGACTCTGGTTGAGTTCATCATTGAAGATCGTGCCCCTGGCATTTTGCTACGGGTCGTTGAGTCTGGTTTTGATGAGGTGCCCGAGGCACGGCGTAAAAAGGCTTTCAATATGAACTCCCGTGGTTGGGATGAACAAATGGGCAACATTGAAACCTACCTGGCTGATTCGCACTCAAAACCTGGGCCTCATCATCAGCCCAGTGACTTATAACGCTCAATCACAGAACCATTCCTTTCCGCCCCGCGTCCCGCACCGCGTAGAATCATCGCCTGAAAGCGATTCCTGAGGTGCGGTACGGTGGATTTACAGCAGGGTTTTGTCCTGACCCGGCATTGGCGCGACACGTCGGCGGGTACCGAGGTCAGTTTCTGGCTGGCCACCGACCAAGGGCCGCGCTACGTCCGCCTACCGGTGCAGACCTCGGTGATGTTTATTCCCGAGGCCCATCGCAAGCCGCTCGATTGGCTGCTCAAGGGTGAGCGCGATATCGAGTTGCGCCCGCTGCAATTATGCGATTTCCATCACCGTCCGGTGCTTGGACTCTATACCCGCCAACACCGCCAGTTGATGGACGTGGAGAAACGCCTGCGCGCGGCCGGGGTCGACGTTTACGAAGCCGATGTACGCCCGCCGGAGCGCTACATGATGGAGCGCTTCATCACCGCCCCGGTGTGGTTCGGCGGCACGCTCGACGCCACGGGCACCCTGTGCGACGCCCAGATGAAACCCGCGCCCGACTACCGTCCACCGCTCAAACTGGTGTCTCTGGACATTGAAACCACCGCCCAGGGCGATCTGTACTCTATCGCTCTGGAAGGCTGCGGCGAACGCCAGGTGTACATGCTCGGCCCGCCGAACAAAACCGACGCGGTGGATTTCAAGCTCGACTACTGCGACACCCGCGCCCAACTGCTCGAACGCCTCAACGCATGGCTCGTCACCCACGATCCCGACGCCATTATCGGTTGGAACGTGGTGCAGTTCGACCTGCGCGTGCTCCACGAGCACGCCCAGCGTCTCAACGTCCCGCTGATGCTCGGCCGCGGCGACGAGCCCATGGCCTGGCGCGAACACGGCAGTCGCAACCATTACTTTGCGGCAGCAGCCGGGCGTTTGATCATCGACGGTATCGAGGCGCTGCGTTCAGCCACTTGGAGCTTTGAATCCTTCAGTCTGGAAAACGTCGCGCAAACCTTGCTGGGCGAAGGTAAGGACATCTCCACGCCGTACCAGCGCATGGACGAAATCAACCGCATGTTCGCCGAGGACAAGCCCGCCCTGGCGCGCTACAACCTTAAGGACTGTGAACTCGTCACGCGGATCTTCGAAAAGACCGACTTGCTCAAGTTCCTGCTCGAACGCGCCAGCGTCACCGGACTGCCGGTGGACCGTAACGGTGGCTCCGTCGCTGCGTTTACTCATCTGTATATGCCGCTGATGCACCGCCAGGGCTTCGTCGCCCCCAACCTGGGGGACAAGCCGCCCCAAGCCAGCCCCGGCGGTTTTGTCATGGATTCACGCCCCGGCCTTTACGAATCGGTGCTGGTACTCGACTACAAAAGTCTCTACCCGTCGATCATCCGCAGTTTCCTGATCGACCCCGTCGGCCTGATCGAGGGGCTCAAGCACCCGGATGACAGTGAGTCGGTGGAAGGTTTTCGTGGCGCGCGCTTTTCCCGCACGCGCCACTGCCTGCCGTCCATTGTCGCGCGCGTCTCCGAAGGCCGCGAAGTGGCCAAGCGCGAGCACAACGCGCCGTTGTCTCAGGCGCTAAAAATCATCATGAATGCCTTTTACGGTGTACTCGGCTCCAGCGGCTGCCGCTTCTTCGATACGCGGTTGGCGTCGTCGATCACGATGCGCGGCCACCAGATCATGCGCCAGACCCGCGAACTGGTTGAAGCCCAGGGCTATGAAGTGATCTACGGCGACACCGACTCCACCTTCGTCTGGCTCGGCAGCGCCCATTCCCAGGAGGACGCCAGCCGCATCGGCCAGGCATTGGTGCTGCACGTCAATGAGTGGTGGCGCGAGCATCTGCGCAGCGCGTTCGGCCTGCAAAGTGCCTTGGAACTGCAATACGAAACCCACTTCACGCGCTTTCTCATGCCCACTATTCGCGGCGCGCAAGAGGGCAGCAAAAAACGCTACGCCGGCCTGGTCACCCGTGCCGACGGCAGCGAAGACATGGTCTACAAAGGCCTGGAAACCGTGCGCAGCGACTGGTCGCCCCTGGCTCGTCGGTTCCAGCAGGAACTCTACCAGCGCGTCTTCCACCGCCAGCCTCATCAGGACTATATCCGCGACTACGTACGGCGAACCCTGAGCGGCGAATTCGATGAGCTGCTGATCTACCGCAAGCGTCTGCGCCGCCAGCTGGATGACTATGAGCGCAACGTGCCGCCTCACGTACGCGCCGCGCGCGTGGCCGATGAATACAACGACCACCTGGGCCGCCCGCGCCAGTATCAGCGCGGCGGCTGGATCCGTTACGTGATCAGCGTCAACGGTCCCGAACCGTTGGAGCTGCGCCAGTCGCCGATCGACTACGACCACTATGTCACCCGTCAATTGCAGCCGGTGGCCGACGCGATCCTGCCGTTTGTGAATGACGATTTTGGCACGTTGGTCGGCGGTCAAATGGGCTTGTTCTAGAACGCTTGCCTCGTTGAGCCCCGGCAATGCATTGTTGTCATCCGATGACGATTACCTGGGAGGAACACGCCATGTACACACTCTACGGCACCGACGAATCCGGCTCGTGCATGATCGAAATCGCCCTGCAGCGTTGCGCCGTGCCATGGCACCGGGTGGACGCCAGTTCCTGGCAGGACGGCGAGGGCAGTGATGCCCTGGCGCGGATCAATCCGCTCAAACAGATCCCTACGCTGGTCACCCCTGATGGTCAGGTGCTGACAGAAAGCGCGGCGATCCTGATCCACCTGGGCCTGGAGTTTCCTTCTTCGGATCTATTGAACGGCAACCGCGCGCAGATCCTGCGTGGGTTGGTGTACATCGCCGCCAATTGCTACTCGGCGATCGGCATCATCGACTACCCGCAGCGTTGGCTCGACAGTGGCAACGAAACGCTGCAGGCGCAGTTGGTCACAGGCACGCGTCGTTACCTTCATCAAGCCTGGGTGATTTTCGCCGATCAGTTCGCCGGGCAATTGTTTGCCTCGAGTGGCCAGCCGAATGCCCTGGGCATCATGGCGGCAGCGGTGTCACGCTGGGATGAAGCACGGGAGGCATTGAGCGCTCTGGCGCCAGGCTTTGCGCAAACACTGGCGCAGGTGGATGCAGACCCCATCGTGGCGCCTGTGTTTGCCCGTCATTGGCCGCAGTGGAATGTCTCGTAATGTTTGTGCAATCAGATGAAACAATGAACCTCGTCGCTTCAACCCCCTTGCTTAGCGGGCGTCGTGACCTACGCTTTCTTGAAGTGGTGTAGGAATCATCCTTGAATTTGAGTGTCGCAGACATGAAACTCAAGAACCCTGCATGGAATTCAAAGGAGGTGCGCATGCTCATCCGGTCGCTGACCCTGGCTACCTTGATGGCTTTTACGGGGCCGCTGTTGGCTGCTGATGATAATCCGCTCAAGCAGGACCTGGGCAAGGCCCGGCCCCTGATAGTGGTAGAGCTTGACGCCGGTAACCCCACGTTGTCGACGCTGAAGAAACAGCTGGACGAGCCTGCAACCAAGCAGCCCTTCGAAGAGCGCAGCATGGTGCTCTACACCGTGAAGTTCGGCAGCATCGGAGCGGAGGGGGAGAAGTTCGCAAAGGATCCCAAAGACAACAAAAAGCTCTCGCCACCGGAAACCAACGCGCTGATCCGCGCCCTCAAACTTGGCGTCGGCAGCGGTACCAAGGTGATTCTGGTGGGCAAGGATGGCGAGAAGAAACTCGAGAAGACCGTGCCACCTGACAGTCTCGACCTGAAGGAGTTCTTCAACGCCATCGATCAGATGCCGATGGCTGAAAAAGAAGCCGCTGCCGCTGCGGAACCCGCGCCCGTCGAGCCTGCTCCGGCCAAGGGTACGAAACCCGTCAAGCCGGCCAAGCCAGGCAGTAAACCGGCACCGCAACCACTGGACGACTGACGACGCATGATCGCGCGACTTTTTTCGGCGAGTAACGGGCCGTCGACGTTTGTCGAGTCAGGGTAATGTCAGCACAGGGGGCGCAGTCCAGTGCGCCTGTCATTCTGTTACCTCGGCGGGTGCGCGATCGTACAGATCATCGAATCGCACGATGTCGTCTTCGCCCAGGTACTCACCGCTCTGCACCTCAATTATCACCAGGTCGATGATGCCGGGGTTGGTCAGCCGGTGTTTGTGCCCGGCCGGGATGTAGGTGGACTCGTTGGCGTTGATCAACAATTCACGCTCGCCGTTGGTGATCTGCGCCGCGCCGCTGACCACTACCCAGTGTTCGCTGCGGTGGCGATGCATCTGCAGCGACAACGACGCCTGGGGCTTGACCACGATGCGCTTGATCTTGAAACAGCTGCCTTCCTCCAGCACGGTATAGCTACCCCACGGCCGCGTGACGGTGCGATGCAGGCTGTATGCCGGATGGTGCTGACGCTTGAGCTCGGCGACGATATAGCGCACATCCTGGCTGCGGTGGGCATCGGCGATCAGCAGCGCGTCGGGCGTGTCGACGATGATCAGGTCGCGCAGGCCCACCGCGCCGACTACCCGCTCGGGCGAGTCGATGTAGCAATCGTGCACGTCATGCAGAATCGCTTCGCCGTTGACCTGGTTGCCTTGGGCATCGCTGGGCGCGAGTCGGCGCAGGGCTTCCCATGAGCCTATATCGCTCCAGCCGATGTCGCAGGGCACCACGGCCACTTGGCTGGACTGCTCCATCAGCGCCACATCGATGGAAATATCCGGCGCGCCGGCGAAGGCGTCCGCGTCCAGTTCACGCTGGCGCAACGTTTGGTTTTGCAGGCTATGGCCGTGCGCAAGCGAAGCGCGGCTGGCTTGGAGCACATCGGGTGCATGGGCGGCCAGTTCGTTCAGCAGGGTGCTGGCCTTGAAGCAGAACATCCCCGCGTTCCACAGGTGTTTACCGCCATCAAGGTAGCCTTGGGCGGTGGCCAGGTCGGGTTTCTCGACGAAGCGTTTGACCCGGTTGCCGTGGCTCAGTTTTTCGCCTTGTTCGATATAGCCAAAGCCGATTTCGGGGTAGTCGGGTCGGATGCCGAAGGTCACCAGGTAACCGGCCTCGGCGAGGTCGCGGGCCTGTGCCACAGCCTCGGCAAACGCCACCTCATTGAGGATCAAGTGGTCGGCGGGCATCACCAGCAACTGCGTGTCGCCGCCGACGTGTTCCTGCACATGCAGGGCCGCCACGGCGATGGCTGCCGCGGTGTTGCGACCAAACGGCTCCAGCAGAAGGTCCAGGGGCAGGTGGGTGTTGTTCACGCTGCGGTAGTCGTCGAGGGTGCGAAACAGCAGGTCGCGGTTGGTCACCGTGAGCACGCTGTCCACCCCAGGCAATTTGGCGGCGCGCTGGAAGGTTTTTTGCAACAGGCTCTGGCCGTCACGCATGCGCATGAAGGGTTTGGGCATGTCCTGCCGCGACACCGGCCACAGCCGCGTGCCCGAACCACCGGAAATGATGCAGGGAATTAATCCGTTGAGAGGCGTCATCAATGATTTCCTTGGTGGAAAGGACGGCAGCCACCGTCATGTAGACGGTGCAAGTCGCCCCACACCGACCATTGGGAGATGCACGCCACGTCGTATTCGACACGTTCTGAAGGTTGACAGGCTGTTCTCTGGTTCAGAAGTCGCCTTTCAAGCTTACCGTGAGATTGCGCGGCTCTCCATAAAAGTTGCCCCAGGAGGCGGTGCCGACAGTGTTGTAGTAGGTTTTATCAAACAGGTTGTTGCCATTGAGCGCCACGGTCCAGGTGTCGTCGATGTGGTACGCCAGCCGTGTGTTCCAGGTCGCATAACCGGCCTGTTCAAGTTTGATGGTCTGCACGCGATAGTTGCTGCTCTGGGCGTTGACCCCGGCGCCCACGCTCCATTTCGACAGCGCGCCGTCGAGTTGGTAATCGCCCCACAGGCGCAGCATGTGGCGTGGCACATAGGTGTTGGAAACGCCGCCTTCCTTCGCCACGTCGATGTTATTCAGGGCCTTGGTCTGCGTGTAGGTGTAGCCGCCGAACAGTTGCATCCGCTCCAGCACTTCACCACTGATTTCGGCTTCCACGCCCTGGGCGCGCACTTTGCCCTTGTCGGTGTAGCAATAGCCATCGGCGGAGGTCGCGCATTGGGTGGTGTAGTCGGATTCGGCACCGTTTTTCTCCACGGCACGGAACAGCGCCAGGGAGCTGTTGAGGCGCCCGTCGAACCATTCGCCCTTGATGCCCAGCTCGTAGTTGTCGCCAATCTTCGGCTTGAGCGCCGCGCCGTCAACGGTAGCGTAGGAGCTTTGCGGCTGGAAGATATCGGCGTAGCTGGCATACACCGACAGGTGCTCGTCGAGGTCATAGATCAGCGCGGCAAACGGCGTCACTTCGCCGGTTTCGCGGGTGCGTGCATCCTGTACCGCCCATTCGCCCCAGGCCAGGTTGTTGGACTGGCGACGGTTTTCGTACCAGCTCACGCGGCTGCCCACGATCAGCATCAACGGCTCGGCCAGGCGCAGGCGCAACGTCGCATAGGTGCCGTACTGGGTTGCGGTTTCCTTGACCGTGCCGCCACGGTACATGTTCGGCCAGA
Organism: Pseudomonas sp. FP597; assembly: GCF_030687435.1. NCBI lineage: Bacteria > Pseudomonadati > Pseudomonadota > Gammaproteobacteria > Pseudomonadales > Pseudomonadaceae > Pseudomonas > Pseudomonas sp. FP597. Next base: position 2,201,157 of record NZ_CP117432.1, read on the forward strand.
AGCTGTTGTTGGGCGGTTCCGGAAAATGGTGATTGGGGTTATAGATGCTTTGGCGCGTGGGCAGGTTCTGGATCGCATACACGTCATCCTGGGTGCCCCGGCTGCCGTTGGCACCGAGGATCAGCTCGTGCTCAAGGCCGAAGGCTTCGAACTTGCCGTCCACATAGGCATCGAGGCCGAAGTCCTTGTGGTCGTAGTCCATCAGCGCCGCATAGGAATTGGCCGTGGGCGCCGGGTTGTCGTAGGCGATGGTGCCTTCGCTGGCGGCGTACTTGATGTCTTGCAGGTTGCGGCTGTGCACGGCCGCGACCTTGAGTTTCCAGTCGTCGTTGAACGCGTGGGTAAGGTCGGCGAAGACGGTGACGCGCTGGCTCTGCCAGTCGTTCCAGGATTGGCCCAGGCACGTGGAGCGGCTGAGCTTGGCGCTTTTGCCGTCAGCGTAGCGCGGCACGCCGCCCCAGCACGGGGTGGCGTCGACGTCTTCGTAGCTGGCGCCGACGCCCAGGGTAGTGTCGGGGCTGAGGTCGAAGTCCAGCGCGCCATAGAACGCCTGGTCCTGGCGCTTGGCAATGTCCATGTAGGAGCCGCGATGCTGCTGGCTGATCGCCGCGCGGCCACGCACCGTACCGCTGTCATTCAACGGGCCGCCGGTGTCGACGTCGGCGCGGTAGTTGTCCCAGGTCCCGGCGGACAGCGAAAGGCTGGTGGTGGGTTTGGCCTGGGGTCGCTTGCGCACGAAGTTCACCGCACCGCTGGCGGTACCGGCGCCCTTGAGCATACCGGCCGCGCCTTTGAGCACTTCCACCCGATCGTAGATCGCCATGTTGGCGCTGAAACTGTCGGCTTGTACGTAATCCTTGCCCATGTCGAGCGGTACGCCGTCGTACTGGTACTGGCCGAGCATCTTGAAACCACGGGAATAGAAATATTTGCCGCCCATGGGCGATTCGTAGGTGGTGATCCCCGGTGTGCGTTCCATCACGTCGTCGATGGTGGTGAGGTGTTGGTCGTCCATCAACTGGCGGGTCATCACGCTGACCGATTGCGGCGTTTCCCGCAGGCTGTGTTGGCCTTTGCCGATGGTTACAGCGCCCGTGGTGTAGGAACCAGTGCCGTCGGTGGTGGCACTCAGACGGTCGCCGGTGATGGTGGTGGCGCCCAGGTTCAGCGCGCCGGTGTCGGCCGGCTGTGGCACCAGCAGCCAGGTGTTATTGCCCTGGCGTTGGGCTTGCAGCCCCTGGCCGCGTAACAACTGGCCGAGTGCCTGCTCGCGGTCGAAGTGGCCACTGAGGCCGGCGCTGCTCTTGCCGGCGACGCTGGTAGCGTCGTACGACAGGCTGATCCCGGCCTGGCGGGCGAACTGGTCCAGCGCCGTGGCGAAGGCGCCGGCGGCGATGTTCCAGTCGCGGGCCTGGGTATCGCTGGCCGAGGTTTCGGCCTGCACGGCCAGTGACACACCGGCGCTGCTCAGGCAGGCGCCGAGCAAGGCTGCCTGCACCGCGCGCTTGAGGGGTGAACGTTGGGAGGGGAACGCTTGCATGACCGCAGGATGCTCCTTAAGGAAGTGGACAGAACCGGCCTGTTGATCGGCCTTTCCTTACAGGTCGAGCGGCAATGCGAATTCACCTCATTTATTTTTGTGTTTTATACGCGGGCTGAAACGGTCACCCAATAACGGCTGCGGAAGGTGACATCGACCTTGAGCGATTGCGCCAACAAGGTCAGCACTTGATCGGTGTCGTCCAACTGGTACGTACCTGATACCCGCAAGCCGGCAACCGCTTCGCTGCAGCGCAGCAAACCATGTCGGTAGCGGCCCAGTTCGGCGAGGAAGTCATCCAGGCGCATCTGCTGGGCGCTGATCACGCCGTCGCTCCAGGCCCAGGGGTCCAGGCCGTTGGCGACAGGAGGGTGGATGCCGTTGCGGTCGAACATCACCTGTTCACCGGGGTTGATCAACTGTCGCGCACTGGCGCCATGGCTATCGGCAAACAGCGCCACGCAGCCCTGTTGCACGGCAAGCAGCGTGCCTTGGGCGTCTTCGCGGACCAGGAAACGCGTGTCGAGGGCGCGCAGGTGGCCGTCGCGGGTGCTGACCCAGAACGGCCGGCTGTCGGCGCCGGTGTTCACGCATATTTCACCTTGGCGCAACCGCACCTGGCGCCGCTCTTGAGTGAACGCCATATCGATGGCGCTGGCGCTGTTGAGCTGGACATGGCTGCCATCGTCCAACGCGACCCAGCGTCGTTCACCGGTGGCGGTGCGGTAATCGGCCATCAATGCAGGCAGCGGTGTGTAGTCGCGTCCCAGCCAGGTCAACCCCGCCGCGCCGGCTACCAGCCCCAGCAGTTTCAAGCCTTCACGGCGGCTGATGCGTTGGCGCGCACCGCGCAGGGCATGGCGTCCGACTTGTGCCGGCAGCAGGGCGAAATCATCATTCATCGTCGCCACGCGTTGCCACACACGCTGGTGTTCGGCGCTGGTCTGCAGCCAATGTTCGAACGCCGCGGTACTGGCATCGTCGGCGACATTGAAACGCAGCGTGATCATCCACTCGATAGCCTGGTCCACCAGGCGCGGGTCAGAGGTCGACATAGCGCAACCGATAACAGGCATGCAGTGCCTTGGACAGATCGCGTTCCACCGTGGCTTTGGACACACCCACGCGCAGCGCGATCTGCGCGCAGGTTAAGCCGTCCAGTTGCGCCAGCAAAAAGGCTTCACGCACACGTGGCTTAAGCTGGTCGAGCAGGCGGTCGATACGCTCCAGGCTGTCGAGAATCAGCAAGCGGGTTTCTTCCGACGGCACTTCGACCTCGGGAAAGTGCGCAAGGCTTTCAAGGTAGGCGCGCTCCAGTTCACGGCGCCGGTAGTGGTCGATCATCAGGCTGCGCGCAATGCTGCTCAGGTAAGCACGCGGTTGCTGCAAGGTCTGCTGCTTGCGTGCGTTGAGCAGGCGTACGAAGGTTTCCTGTGCAAGGTCGGCGGCGTGTTCACGGCAACCGGTGCGTCGGTTCAGCCAGCCGCGCAGCCAGGAATGATGGGCATGGTACAGCTGGCCGATCGCGGCATGGTCCAGTGGGTGATCGCTCGACATGGGCATCCTGGCGCAGCAGTCTTAATTGATAATGTTTCGCATTCTAGTCCGTATGTAGAGTAATGAGCAATCGTCGGCACGGGTATCCCGAACGAACCACCTATTGAGCAAAATGGTCGCCTGGCACGTCGCATCGCAGTATGAATCTCCACGACGACTGCGACGCGAGGGGCTCGCTCATCCCAACCGAGCCGCCGCCCGGGCCGTGATCTCGCCCCGCACCCTGCGCGAGTCCACCACACGCTTTTTCGCCTCTGCCACTACCTGCTCCGGCGCTGTCTGCGGGCTACCTGCCTCAAACGGCGGTGCCGGCGCATATTCGATCTGCAACTGCACCAATTGCGCCGCCGCTTCACTGTACAACTCCGCCGCCAGCACCAGCGCGAAGTCGATCCCGGCGGTGATGCCGCCACCGGTAAACAGGTTACCGTCGCGCACCACGCGCTCCTGCACCGGGATGGCGCCAAGCGGGGCGAGCATGTCGTGGTAGGCCCAGTGAGTGGTTGCCTTGCGCCCGCGCAGCAAACCCGCCGCGCCGAGCACCAGCGAGCCGGTGCACACCGAGGTTACATAGCGTGCGGTCTGCGCCTGGGCCTTGAGGAAGTCCAGGGTCTGCGGGTCTTCCATCAACGCGCCGACGCCGGAACCGCCGGGCACGCAGAGCACATCCAGGTTCGGGCAGTCGGCATAGGTCATGGTCGGGGTAAACACCAACCCGGTGCTGGAAGTGACCGGCGCGAGGTCTCTCCATACCAGGTGCAACTTTACATCCGGCAGCGAGCCGAGCACGTCATAGGGGCCGGTCAGGTCCAGTTGCTGGATGCCGGGAAACAACACAAAGCCGATCTGCAAGGTCATCGATGATGCTCCGATAAAGGGGTGGACGGCTTCACTCTAGAGGCCTAGGCTTTGGCGAATACGCCATTGAGCCCACAAATTACGCCAATCATGCCCAGAATCGTCCACGTCCTCGCTTTCGATAATGCTCAGGTGCTCGATGTGACCGGGCCGTTGCAGGTCTTCGCTTCCGCCAACGACCTGGCACGCCAGCGCGGCTTGTCGTTGCCTTACGCCGTCTCGGTGATTGCGGCGCAGACGGAACCGGTAATGACCTCCGCCGGGCTGGCGCTGGTGGCTGAGCCGCTGCCGGCCGTCGATGCGCCGTGTGACACCCTGGTGATCGCCGGTGGCTGGGGCGTCTACGGAGCCGCCGAAGACCTGGCCCTGGTCGACTGGGTGCGCGAAAAAGCCCGGTACACCCGGCGCATGACGTCAGTGTGCACCGGTGCGTTTCTATTGGCCGCCAGCGGCATGCTTGACGGTTGCCGCGTGGCTACCCACTGGACGCGCTGTGAAGAACTGGCGCGCAAGTTTCCCGCGCTGACGGTGGAGCCCAATCCTATCTTTATCCAGCAGGGCGGCGTGTGGACCTCGGCCGGAGTGACCGCCGGCATCGACCTGTGTCTGGCGCTGGTGGAAGAGGATCTCGGTCGCGCCGTGGCTTTGGAAGTGGCGCGGCACCTGGTGGTGTTCCTCAAGCGTCCTGGCGGCCAGTCGCAATTCAGCGTCACGCTGTCCCTGCAAAAGAGCGACAGCCGCTTCGCCGAACTCCACGCGTGGATCGCCGAAAACCTCAACCTGGAGCTGAACATCGCGACGCTGGCCGCCCAGGCCGGCATGAGCGAGCGCAGCTTCGTACGCCATTACCGTGCCGAAACCGGGCAGACCCCGGCGCGCGCGGTCGAACTGATCCGCGTCGAAACCGCGCGCCGACAATTGGCCGACAGCCACACGCCAATCAAGCGCATTGCTGTGCAATGCGGTTTTGGCTGTGAAGAAACCCTGCGCCGCAGCTTTCTAAGAGCGTTGTCGGTGACGCCCCAGGCTTACCGCGAACGCTTTTCGCCGGTGTCGTAAGCGAGCAATTCCAGCAGTGCATCAAGCGTCGCTTGCGGCGCTTCCTGGGGCATATTGTGGCCCACGCCGGGCAGCACCTGGCGCCGGTAAAAACCACTGAAGTGCGCCAGGTCATCGTCCTCTTGCGACGGCGGGCCGACACCATCATCGGCACCGCACAAGGAAATGCTCGGCACCGAAATCGGCGGTTGTCTGGCGAGTTGTTCTTCGATGAACGCCAGCGCGGGATCGCCAGGCGCATACATGAAACGGTGGCGATAGGAGTGAACCACCACCTCGACAAAATCCGGGTTGTCGAACGACGGCGCGGTCTGCTCATACAGCCCCGGCCCCTCGGCCCAGGATGGCGACCACAACGACCACAGCAGCCTGCACAGTTCGCGACGGTTGGCGGTCAAGCCGTCCACGCCACGCTGGGTGTGGAAGTAATACTGGTACCACAACCGATGTTCCGTCTCCGGCGGCCTTGGCTTGAGCGACTTGGCAATGTCCTGGATGTTGTAGCCGTCCCCGGTCACCAGGCCGCGCACGCGTTCCGGCCATAGCGCGGCGACGATACACGCGGCGCGCCCACCCCAGTCATAGCCGGCCAACGTCGCTTGCGCGATGGCCAACTCATCCATGAAGTCCAACAAGTCCTTGGCCAGCGCCGCCTGTTGTCCGGAGCGCATCACCTGGTCGTCGATAAACCGTGTTGGCCCATAACCGCGCAGGTAGGGCAACAGTACGCGGTAGCCGCGCTCGCCGAGCACTGGCGCAATCGCGTCGTAGCCGCGAGGGTCGTAGGGAAAGCCATGCAGCAGAATCACCGGTTCACCGTCGGCGGGGCCATGGGTTTCGTAGGCGATGTCGAGCATGGACGTTCGTACGTTTCTCAGGGTTGCCACACGGTTTTCTCCCCACTCAATTTGCGATCCAGAAACGTCGCCGCACTGATCAACGCCAAATGGCTCAACGCTTGTGGCGTATTGCCCAGGTGCCGCGCCTGGCTGTCGAACTCTTCGGCATACAAGCCTAAAGGGTTGGCATAGCGCAACAGTTGCTCGAACTCCAGGTGAGCTTTGTCCACCTGCCCGGCGCGTGCCAGGCATTCGACGTACCAGAACGAGCAGGCGGCAAACGCGCCTTCGGTGCCTTGCAGGCCGTCGATCCGGCTGTCGTCGTTGCGGTAACGGTAGACCATGCCGTCGCGTACCAGGCTTTTCTGAATAGCCTCCAGCGTACTCAGCCAGCGTGGGTCGGTGGCCGCGACGAAGCGCACCAGTGGCATCAGCAGCATCGAACCGTCGAGCGCGGTGCTGCCGATGTGCTGCACGAAATGCCCGCGTTCTTCGTTCCAGAAGTTGCTCCAGATGTCGGTATAGATCGCCTGGCGTGTCTGGTCCCAGCGGGCGAAGGGCGCCGGCAGCGAGCGTTTGGAGGCCAGGCGGATCGCGCGGTCCAGGGCCACCCAGCACATCAGTCGCGAATGCAGGAAGTGATGCTGCTCGCCGCGCATTTCCCAGATGCCCACGTCCTGGCTGTCCCAGATCCCGCAGACCTGATCGACCACGTCCACCACATGTGCCCAGCCTTCGTGGGAGATGGCCTCGCCGTACTTATTGACCAGGTACACCGCGTCCATCAACTCGCCGTAGATATCCAGCTGGATTTGCTCGACCGCCTCATTACCGATGCGCACCGGCCTGGCGTCGCCGTGGCCGCTGAGATGGTCCAGGTGGGTCTCGGGTAACTCCTGGCGACCGTCGATGCCATAGAGGATATTGATCTTGACCGGTTGGCCGCAGCAGTCACTGACCCGGCCTCTGAGCCAGCGCATATAGGCATTGGCCTCCTCGACAAAGCCCAGGCGCATGAAGGCGTAGACGGTGAACGACGCGTCGCGGATCCAGGTGTAACGGTAATCCCAGTTGCGTTCGCCGGCAGGAGTTTCCGGCAGGCCGAAGGTGGCGGCGGCGATGATTGCGCCGTGTTTGCGCGAGGTGAGTAACTTCAGCGCCAGGGCCGAACGGTTGACCATTTCACGCCAGCGCCCGCGGTAGTTCGACTGGGCGATCCAGCCACGCCAGAACTTCAAGGTGTGGGCCAGCGCGAGGTCGGTACAGCCGCTGTCGACGCGTTCGTCCGCCTGGCCGCCGAGTACGAACTCGGCGCCTTCATCCTGGGCCAGGGTGAAGGTGGCCACGGCGGCATTGTCTTCGATGTGCAGCGCATGGCTGCCGGCCAGGCGCAAGCCGGGTTGGCCCTGGGCGGTGAACGTCACCGTGCCGTTATCGACGGTGGCGTGGGTCGGTTTGCGTGCATAGTCATGGCGTACCGCGCAGCGCAGGTGCAGGTTGGCCGTGCCGCTGACCACGCGCACGCGGCGAATCAACAAGGGCAGGTCGTCGACTTCTTCGCTGATGGTCAGCAGGTCGGTGATTTCCACCACGGCTTCGTCGCTGAGCCAGCGGGTTTGCAACACGTTGGTGTCAGGCAGGTAGATCTGTTCGCGGCGCGCGTTGGGCAGGTCCGGAGTAAGCTGGAAGGTGCCGGCATCGGGGGTGTCCAATAGGGCGCAAAAGATCGATGGACTGTCGAATTCCGGCCAGCAAAAAAAGTCGATGCTCCCTTTATCGTTCACCAGCGCCGCGCTGCGCATATCGCCGATGATGCCGTGGGCGTCAATGGCACTTTGGGGTTCGTTCCTGAGATCAACCATTGTCACGAAACTCCGGATAAAGGCTCATGCCGCCGTCGATGAACAGCGTGCTGCCGACGACGTAATCGGAGGCGTCGCTGGCCAGCCACACCACGGCGTTGGCCACGTCCTCCACGTCACCGACGCGGCCATAGGGAATCAGCTTCAGCAATGCCTGTTCGGCCGCGCCTTCGGTGGCGGCGCGGTTGATCGCCGTGCGAATTGCCCCCGGCGCGATGCCGTTGATACGGATGCGGTGCTCGCTGACCTCCTGGGCGAGGGTGCGCATCAGCATCTCCACGCCGCCTTTTGACGCCGCGTAATTCACATGCCCGGCCCAGGGGATCAGTTGGTGCACCGAGCTCATATGGATGATCTTGCCGGCGGCCCGTGACACGCCGTCACGAATCCCCTGGCGATTGAAGATACGCACGGCCGCCCGGGCGCATAGGAACTGGCCGGTGAGGTTGACGCCGATCACGCTGTTCCAGTCGTCCAGGGTCATGTCGACCAGCGCCGCATCCTTTTGCATGCCGGAGTTGGCCACCAGGATATCCAAGTGGCCAAACGCATCCAGGGTCTGGGCGAACAGCCGTTCCACATCCGCCTCGTTGGACACGTCGGCGCCAATGGCAATCGCTCGGCCGCCGTTGGCATTGATGTGTGCCGCCAGGTCCTGGGCCGGCGCGGCCTGGCTGTTGTAGTTCAGCACTACCGCAGCGCCCGCTTGCGCCAGCGCTTTGGCCGCGCCAGCGCCGATTCCGGAACTGGCGCCCGTCACCAGCGCCACTTGTTGCTCCAGCGAAATGTGCATTGCCACCTGACCTTGAATTCGTGAGTTCAGCTCAGCTGACTGATGGCGCGCAATAGAAGTTCACCCATGTGAAATTCGCGACTACAACCATAGCGATAAAAGGAATAAAAGAATTATAAAAAATAACCATAAGATACTAAAAAACCGCTGAAAAGCGTTTGACAGGATTTTTTGCCACGTGTCTTATAGGCACACATCAACCCGCTCCGCTGGTAGTTCAGCAGTCACGCGGAGTCACCTATAAGAGACGCCTATGTCTATATTGGCAGCTATAGGGGAACTACCAGGGCAGGGGGCAACGCGGTTGCCCAAGTTGGTTATCTTCGATTGTGATGGTGTATTAGTCCAAAGTGAAGAAATTACCCTGTCTGTATTGATCTCCTTGCTTAATGCACGTGTACCTGCCAGCAAAGCACTCGATCAGGCTTATTTTATTGAGCACTTTCGTGGGCGAAAGATTGCGGACTGTCTGCGCGAAGCCGAGCAGTTATTGGATATGTGTCTGGAGTGTCAGTTTGAAGATGAGTTTCGGGCGCGTGCGCTGGAAGCATTGACACTTGAGTTGAAAGCCACCGATGGAATCATTGATGTCTTGCAGCGGCTGCAGGTGCCGTATTGTGTGGCCTCCAGCGCGCCACGAAACAAGATAGAGCAATGTTTGCAGCTGACCGGTTTGTTCTCTTATTTCGAGGGGCGAATATTCAGTTGTTATGAGTTGGGGCGTTGGAAACCTGACCCTCTGGTGTTTTTAACGGCGTGTGCTGCATATAACGTTAAGCCATATGACGCCCTGGTAGTTGAAGACAGTGTCACGGGTATTCAAGCCGCTGTTGCGGCCGGCATAAAAGTTCTGGGGTTTGGCCCGGTGCACCGTCACGATGTATTGGCCGACGCGGGCGCAGTTGTGTTTGCCAGTATGCATGAACTACTGAGCATCATTGAACAGTTCACTCAAGGAGCAGGCGTTGTGGGTACATTGGGTTATATGGAGCGGCTTAAACATAATGATCAATCTTGCGAAGTGTGGTGGGATTCATCGCCTGTTATATACGCGCCCTATAAAAAATACCTGTTGGAAAAATACCCGGCGGCCGTTGCCCATATCGAGCAATTGATGCCGGACGACTTTGCGCAGCCCGGCGGGTTCGCCAGCGTAACCACCAACCCACGGTTGGTCGCTGCCGTGATCCTGGAAAAGCGCGACTACTGGTCCTCGCGTTTCAACCTGGCCAGCCTGTCGGCCGCTCAATTGCGCAAGAAGCTGTATGACGAAGTGATCGTTGAAGGCGCCGCGACGCTCATGCCGCGATGGGTTCAATCGGCCCAGGCCGAGGGCTGGGTCTGCGCCCAGGTCGACCCTGGGGACGTGCATTGCTGCGAACGCATGACTGCGCGGGGCCTGGAGCTGCAGCGCCTGGCCGCGAATGTGATGGTAAAGGTGCCAGGCAGCCTGGAGGGCTTCGAGGCTGTCGAACAACTGGTCGCCCAAGGCACGTCGATCAACATCACCTTTTGCTTTACCGTCACGCAATTCCAGGCCGGGCTCCAGGCGATAGAGCGAGGCCTGGCCACCGCGCGCGGCAAGGGAATCGATACGAGCCGTTGTAAATATGTCATCACCTTCATGATCGGGCGTTTTTCCTGTCAGCCCGAGTTCTCGCTGCAGGCCGCAGAGCGCGGCCTGATATTGAGCCCGCAAGCGATGCGCTGGGCCGAATTACTGATCTACGAGCAGATACAAAGTCTGGTGGGCGCCTCGAACGTGCCCGTCAAGACGCTGCTTTCCAGCATAAAAATCGACGTCGACGAGCGTGGCAACAAATCCTGCTGGCACCTGGAGAAAACCGGGCGGACGGCAACATGCTACACGTTGACACCCGATGTGGTGGAGTTTCTGATCGAGCGTGAAAGCCACGGCAAACCGGTGGTTCCCGCCAATGAGCCGGCTTCGGTGCCGTCGTCGATCTTCGCCACGCTGATGCGGATTCCGTACTTCTGCGAGGCGTACTTCGCCGACAGCATCGAACCCTACGACTTCGGCAATCATGAGGCGTTTATCAACGCCTGCAATGAAGCCAACAGCGCGTACCGGCGCCTGACCGATTACTGCGTTCGACTCTGCCCTGCGACCAGCCCCCTAAAAATGGCGTTCAACACCCTTCTGGCTGCTGAATACGGGGTGTTGGCATGAACAGAATGATCGGTTTATGGGCACATCCACGCTCGCGCTCCACCGTGCTGGAACGGGTGTTTATCGAACGCGGCGACTTTGAGGTCTTCCACGAGCCTTTTGCGCATATGGCGTTCCGTGAAGACTCGGCGATTCCGTCGGATGAGTGGGATCACAGTTTGCCCACCACCTATCAAGGGATAAGGCAGCATCTTATAAAGGCCAAGGAACAGGCCAACGTCTTTCATAAAGACATGTGCTATCACTGCCTTGATGCATTGAAAGTGGATGTGGACTTCCTGGCGCAACAGGACAACATCTTTATTATTCGCGAGCCTGCCAGCAGTATTGTTTCCCATCACCGTATACACCCGGACATGCCCCTGCAGGCGATTGGGCATAAAGCCTTGTACGAGATCTTTTGTGTGGTGACCAAACTCACCGGCAAAGTGCCTTACGTGATGAATGCAGATGAACTTGCCGCCGATCCGGAACGCGTTATTCGCAAGTTGTGTGATTACCTGCAGATCGAATTCCTGCCCCACGCCATGACGTGGAAACGCGAGTGCCCGCCGCAATGGAAAACCTGGAGAAGTTGGCACGTGGCCGCGGAAAACAGTGAGCGCATTGTGTTGCCGCAGCCTCAGTCTGTCGACTTCAGTGCATTCGACCGCGCGCCGGAACTGCAACGTATGTATGACTTTCATCGGCCGTTTTACGCGCGAATGAACGAATTTTGTCAATAGGGTGGGTGCATGAAAAAGTTAATTATTACCGGCGCTGCCAATGGCATTGGTCGGGCAACGGTGGAACAGGCCATCCAACAAGGCTACTTCGTGATTGGCGCCGACAAAGATGCGGATGGCTTATACGCATTGCAACGACTGTATGGCGCGGATGTATTGGAAGTGCACGTCGCAGACTTTTCGGACAGTGCGACCCTCAAGGGTTTTATTGCCATGCTCTACGAACGTCACGCGACGATTTACGGATTGATCAATAACGCCGGTATTTACCATGGCAAAAGTATCTACCACTATTGTGATGATGAAATCGACGAGATCCTCAATGTAAACCTCAAGGCGCTGGTCTACCTCTCCAAAGACTTCGCCGAACGGGAGATGCGTCACGAAGCCCCGCGCAGCATCGTCAATATCGCCTCGGTGGCCGGGGAGGTGGGCAGCTGCGACGCGATGTATGGCGCCACCAAGGCGGCGGTGATCGGCCTGACCAAGGCCAACGCGTGGAATTTTGCACCGTTCGTGCGGGTGAACGCAGTGTCGCCGGCGCTGATCCACGACACCGCCATCTACGACACCATCCCCGAATACCGCCGTGCGGAATATGCGCGCCAGGAAATTCTCAAGGACCCGATCCTGCCCGGCGCGGTCGCCGAGGTGATTTTGCTGCTGGCCGGTGAGGCCATGCGTCATATCAGCGGCAGAGTGATTCCGGTCGACAACGGAGCCTACCCACGATGACTGCGTCGGCACCCAAGAAAAAACTGCTGCTGGTGGGCGCGGGCAACCTGTGCCTGCAGATCCTGAAGATCCTCGGGCCAAAAAATGCGTTCGAGTTTGTGGTGCTCGGTCGTAATGAAGAGGCGACCTTACGCCTGTGCAACCTGGTCCGGTTGTCGTGTGCGCAGTTGGGGCACTACATCGCGATCAAGCCCGTGATCGCCGACCTTACCGATATCGACAGGGTCACGCGGCTGCTGCGTGAAGAAGCGCCGGACCTGCTGGTGAACTGCGCGTCGCTGCAGTCGTGGCGGGTGATCACCGGCTTGCCCAAACAGTCCTTCGAGCAACTTGATCAGGCGCAGTTCGGTCCCTGGCTGCCCATGCACCTGACGCTCATGCACGGCCTGATGCAAGCCGTGAAGGCCTCGGGCATCGCAGCCAGAACCGTCAATGCGGCGTTCCCCGATGCCGTCAACCCGATACTGGCCAGGGTGGGGCTGGCGCCGGATATCGGCGTGGGCAACGTAGCCAACCTGATCCCGGCGCTGCGTTTTTCCCTCGCGCGACTGCTGGAGTGTGCACCCGACGATGTGCAGGTGCAGTTGTATGCCCAGCATTACTTCAGCCACTACGTGCCACGCGGCGGTTTGCCTGGACGCGCCAATTACCGCTTGTTGTATGAGGTTCGCGACCGTCCGGACGTGGCACGCCTGCCGGCCGAGGTGATCTTTGCCACGGTCAAGACCGCGTTCCGGCGCCTGGGCGGCATCGATGGGCAATTTCTCACAGCCTGTTCGGCGGTCACGGTGATCGAAGGGCTGGTTTCACCCACGCCGGTGCTGGTGCATGCCCCCGGCCCGTTGGGGCTGCCGGGTGGGTATCCGGTGTGGCTGCACGATGGGCGCATTGAGGTGCAGTTCTCGCACGCCTGTCCGCAGGACGAGGCCGTGCGCATCAATACCATCTGCCAAAGCCAGGATGGCATCGACGAAATCCATTGCGATGGATCGGTGAGCTACAACCCTCAGTGCATGGCCGTGATGCAGGCGATGCTCGGCTACTCGAAAAAAACCATGTCCATCGAACAATCCGCCGACTGTGCTCGCGAGTTGGCGAGCAAGTACGCGGCTTTCAAAAATACAACTGGGGTAGGTGCGTGATGAATCGGATGTCGTGGCACAAGCACAACGAAGTCGCCAGTTACGCGACGCAATATTCGGCCGACTTCGTCGAGCGCTGGGATGACTTGATCGATTGGGAAAAAAGAAAGGCGGGGGAGAACGGTTTCTTTGAAAACCTGCTGAAGCGGCACGGCGTGAAGTCGGTGATTGACGTGTCGACGGGCAGCGGTTTTCACGCGGTGCAACTCAAGCAGGCGGGGTTCGATGTGGTCGCCACGGACGGCAGCAGCACGATGCTGACCAAGGCCCGCGCGAACTTCAGGGCGCGAGGGCTGGATATCGAATCGCACTACATGGACTGGCAGACCCTCGACCCCAGCGTGTTGGGGCACTTCGATGCCGTGGTGTGCCTGGGCAGTTCGCTGTGCCATGTGTTTGCGGCGCGTGACCGAATCAGTGTGCTGGAAAAATTTCGCGCGCTGCTCAAGCCGGGCGGCTTGCTGATTGTCGATCAACGCAACTTCTTTGCCATTCGCGCGGGCAAGTTCAAGTCCAGCGGCAATTACTACTACTGCGGCAAACAGGCGTCGGTCAGCCTGGGGCAAGTGGATCAGTCGCTGTGCGAATTCATCTATTCCTTCGACAACCAGGAACAGTACTGCTTGCAGGTCTATCCGCTGCTACCCGGGGAGCTGACCACAGAAGTGCTTGAATCCGGGTTTTCATCCCATGAAACCTACGGCGATTTCGAGCGCGACTACGACATGATGGATTGTGATTTTGTCATCCACACCGCACGCGCCATATGAGGAGGGCCTGATGAGCACACTGGTACACAGCAGCACCCGCCCGTTGGACAGTGTCGTACTGGCCGTGGTCCTGACCGGCTTCGTGGCCAGCACCTATGGCTTTGGCGTCTACCTGTTCGCCAACCTGGTGGTGGATATGCGCCGCGACATCGGCTTCGACTACACCACCGTGGGCTTGATCACCGGCGGGGCGCAAGTCGGCTTCCTGCTGTTTTCGTCGGTGACCAGCGTGATCAGCCGCTATGTCGAAGGCTGGAAAATCAGCCTGGTGTCCACCGTGATCACCTCGCTGGCGCTGTTGGGCCTGAGTGTCAGCCAGAGTATCTGGCTGTCCGGCGGCCTGTTGATTCTGCTTGGAGGCTGCTCGGCCTCGGTGTATATCCCGCTGGCGGAGATCGTCACCAAGGGCTTCAGCCCCGGTAACCGATCGCGGGTCATGGGGCTGATCTCCAGCGGCACCAGCTACGGCGTGTTTATCAACGGCTTGCTGGTGTCGTTTCTTACCCTGAACGGCGGCTGGCGTTCGATATGGCTGACGGCCGGCCTGATTTCTGTGGTGTTGTGCGTGATGGCCTGGTTGCTGTTGCGCAATCTGGCGGCGGGAGGGGAGGGCGAGGTCGCCGCTGAGCGTTTGTCGTCTGCCAAGCGCCCCGTGCCCTGGCTGAGCCGCTCGCTGTACCTGACCTGGGCGATTGCATTCCTCAATGGCATGGCGTTACTGCCATTCCAGACCTACCTGGCGCCGTATCTGCGCGATGAGCTGGGCGTGTCGGTGCGGGATGCCGGGTTTATCTGGACGACCATCGGCGCGGTGGGCATGGCTTCGGGGTTTCTGGTGGGGTGGATTGCCGACAAGGTCGGCGTGCGGGTCTCGTTGGCCATGTGTTTTTTGAGTGCGGGGCTGGCCTCGGCCCTGGTGTTCAGTTTCAACAGCATCGCGTTGTTCTACCTGGCGGCGTTGTTGTTTGCGCTGGCGTTTTATCCGGTGTTCGGGTTGGTCCCCAGTTATATCGGGCAAATCGTGCCGGTCAGCCGGCTGACCCAGGCCTTTGGCATAGCCAATGTGCTGATCGGCTTGGGGGGCGTGTGCGGCAATTTTCTGGGGGGGCTTTCCAAGGACGTTACCGGGTCGTTCTCGACAGTCTATTGGGTGGTGGCGCTGTTGCTGTTTGCGCAATGCGTGATGGTCTTCATGCTGGGTAACCCCTCCGTTGCGGCGCGGGAGAGCGATCATGAGTGATGTTGTACAGCGTCAAAACCCTGATCTGCATGCGTTTGCGTTCAGTCACCGCGAGCGTTTGCGCATCGGGCAACAGCCCAGGGTCATCTGGCTGACGGGGCTTTCCGCGTCCGGCAAATCAACCATTGCCGATGCGTTGGACAGTGCGCTGCAAGCGCGAGGACACGTGACCTGCATTATCGACGGCGACTCGGTGCGTGGCGGGCTCTGTCGCGACTTGGGATTCAGCGATCGGGACCGGGAGGAGAACATCCGTCGGGTCGCGGAGGTCGCGCGCTTGATGCTTGAGGCGGGGCTGATGGTGATCGTGGCGTTGATCTCTCCTTCGGCGGCCTGTCGGCATCACGCGCGCTCGATTGTGGGCCATGAATATTTTGTCGAAGTGCACGTGGATGTCTCGTTGGAAATCGCTGAACAACGTGACCCCAAGGGACTGTATAAAAAAGCCCGGGCCGGGCAGATCAAGCACTTCACCGGGATCGACTCGATTTATGAGGTGCCGGTCTGTCCGGACGTACACCTGAACACCCAGGCGCTGTCCGTAGCGCAGTCTGTCGAGGCTATTCTTGAACGGGCTCTGCGCGCCGACGATCACGCCTAGCCGTTGGTCTTTGCGTTTTTTATCCCAGTGTCTGCAACCAGGAAAAACACGGTACTCTGCGCCATCGCAGCACTAGCGTGTTTATCAGGAGCAGGCATGACGCATTTTACCGGCACTGCAAAGTCGATTCGGCTGATTGGTGGAACCCGCGTGCTGGACTTCATCAATACGACGAATGGCCGTCGGCCCGGCTCCTCGCTCAAGGTCATGGAGGAGCGGCTCACCAGTTTCCAGTTCTTCTTTGAGTGGGCGCTGCATGCCTCTTTGATTTGCGCCCGGGAGTTCGAGGCATACAAACCCATGGTGTTTGAAGCGTCGATGTCGTACCAGCCGGACCTGGAGGCGCTGATTGCATTCAGGGAATGTTTGTATACGGCGTTCTATCCGTTGTCCCTGGGCCAGGTTGCGCCTGATCAGGCCTTGCAGCAGATCAACCTGACGTTCCAGCAAGGCGTCGCCTGGCGCGTATTGCGCTCGGTGGACGGCGTGCCGGGTTGGGCCTGGAAAAGCTGCGCCAGTAGCCGTGAACTGACCGCGATGTTGATCGGCCGCCTGGCCATCGAGGCAACGCAACTGTTGGTATCCGGCAATCTTCGCGAACTCAAGAGCTGCACCGCCACCGACTGCGACTGGCTGTTCCTGGATAGCTCCAAGAACAAATTGCGCAAGTGGTGCCAGATGAGCGTGTGCGGCAGTCGGGAGAAGTTGAGCCGTCTTAAGCAGGTGCTTTGATTTCGATACCGCTGGCGAGGTCGATAGCAGGCAATTGCTCGACTTGAATAGGACTGAGGAAACGCGCTGCGTTCGCTGCGATTTCTTATCTGTTTCCTACGTTCCCGGCACGTACTGATTGCAAGATCAGGAACCGATTCCGACAGATGGGCCACACAAGGGGAAAGCTGATGGCTTTCGACTTCTGGTTGACGCTACCGGCTGAAAATCGTCCCCTTCGATGGAGAAACCTATGTCGGTCCCGATGCTAGATAAAACCCTCAACCCTTCTTCAACCCCAACCCCATCACGAACCGCTGCCACGTCCGAGGCCAAGGTCGCTCGCCCGATGCCTTCCGCGCTCTCCTTCAACAGCCACAGCGCTGCTGACGTCAATTTTCGATTCAGGGAAACCCAGGGTGGTCCGGTCTTCGGCAATTATCAGCCGTCAACCGAGCGGCACTATCGCCCTTGCCACCCCGGTTATCAGGGCGGCGCTCCTGCAATGCCGAGTTTTATGGAACAGTTCAAACAATGGATGACACAGTGGTTTGGCGGGGGGCGCCCACCCCATCGTCCAGGTTGCGGCAACCCGCCTCCACGGCCTGATCCGACGATTGGCAATCCGCCGCCAAGACCTTTCCCGACAATGCCGGGCAGGCCTGACCCACACTATTCGAAGATGAATAGAGAAGAGCTGGCGCAGTTGCTGCTCAACAATTTCGACGCCTTCAAGGATCCGAGCAAACCGGGGTATATCAGCACCGAGAGCCTGCACGCCATGGCGAACAAGTCATGTTCCAGCGACCCGCTCATGAACCAGAACATTCGCCTGGCCCAAGAGCTGCTGCGGCGCCCCGAGTTGACCGATGCCCTCGATCGGCATAGCAGCACGGGCGCGCTGGATGGGCTGATCGACAGGCAAAACCTGAGCCTGGTCATCAAAGGCGAGAACTATTTCAAATACAAGAGCGATAAGGAGTTGGCCGGAGAGATGCTTGAGCATTTCGATGACTTGAAAGGGCGCCGGGGGGCCGAGCTCAAAATCAGCGACCTGAGAAAACTGGCGCGCCAACCCCCCACGCAAGACTCCGACAAGAACCACTTGATCCAGTTGGCCCAGGAAATTCTCAAACGCGGCGATGTATTGAAAAGGATGGATAACCGCGCGGGTAACGACAACGACGGTCGCATCAGTCGCAAAGCGCTCAAATTGCTTTCCCGCTGAATGACGCCTGGACGCTGCGACTGGCGTGCAGCGTCCGGGCAGATTGTGCAGGGAACCAATAACGACCATTTACCACGAAGAAAGCACCCACCGGCGTTTTGACTGCCGATGGATGTTTCCATTTATTGGATCAGGTCTGGACCATGAATTCGACATCCTTTGAATCTCGTCACTCCCAGTACGCTGTTTCGACCTTGTCTGCTGCGGCAAGTGAAGTAGAAAACCAAGCCCCCCCGGTGCCTCAAAAGCTCAACCTCACCTCCTCTCCTAAGAGCAGCTTCAAGGCGCCCACCGCCGAAGATTTTCATAAAGGCGCTCAGGCTCGCATGGAAAAACCGACGTTAAGCGCGGGGCTTTCAGTGTTGGGCAGTTTGTGGGGCAAGTTGTCCGGCCGCCAATAAATAGGCGTGTTCACCCACTGGCTCTGCAGGCCGCGGATGCAGGGTATGGCTGGCTGGTTACAAACGCTCAAAGTCTGCCAGGCCCTGTTCAGGGCTTGAGCCTCTTCTTGCCGGAACCATAACTTTTAGAGCGCCACATATCCGTAGCTTGTGCCGTGCGAATGCCCAGACGGTTGTGACATCCGGCGGACGATTCAGGCTAAAAAATTCAAAATAGAGTGAGATAAAGAATGACGAATGGCATCAATAATTCAGGTTTCAGGTCGCTTCTTACATCCAATACCCCGTCAGCACAGGGTGGGCAGCAGGTCTCCACCGCCGGCGGCGGGTATTCCAGGCAGGGCATCGATGCGCGGACGACCGGTACGCAGCCTCTTCAGTCGCCGCTCTCTTCGTTCCCTTTTATCGGCGGTAGAAGTTCCGCCAATCGGCATGTCGACAATCAGAACTTTTTTGGCGCCATGCACACTCCCGGTAACCCCTATATCAGTTCCGATGACCACCTGTTGGCGAGCGCATTGAAAAACAATTTTTCATTGCTGGAAAAATTTCAGAAAGACGGGCGTCTGGACCAGAAAGCGCTGCAGCAAGTCGCCGACGAAGATCCGAACAACAGCACCGTGTCCGAGCGTACGATCATGCTGGCCCGGGAGATACTCAATCGACCGCGCTTGAACGAGGCGATCACCCAGGATGGCTCCATCACTCGAGACAGCCTCTCCAAAGCCGCCGATCTGATGGTCGGTAATACCAACCCCAACACGCAGAGCGCAGACCCTTACCATGCCAAGACCGATGCCCAGGTGGTCCAGGCTTTCAGCGGCATGTTTGACGACTTGCGTGACAAATCTCAGGACTACAGCTTCTTTTTCGAGAAGCACCGCTACGTGAAGAAAGACACGCTTATCGAGATGAGCAAGGACCCCGACGAAATCACCGCAAACGGTGAGGCGGTGCGGGACCCGGCGACCGGCTTCCCGAAGAAAAAGTACAGCGAACAACAGGTATACCTGGCCAAGAACCTTGTCGAGCGGCCGGGGCTGCTGGCCTCGCTGGACAGCACCAAGGCGAACGGCAGCAATATTTTTGGCAGCCACAACAATGATGGCTGGCTGAAAAACTACAGCATCGAGCGTTGGCTGGAAAACGACAGGAAAGAGAAGGGTCATTAAGGCGCAGGGGTTCGCATAAGCTCCCTGAGTGATTCATGCGGCGTACAACGGAGGGTATTCATATCCGCAATATTTTGCCGCTGGCTGCAACCGCCGCCAGCATTCCCGCGATCAACAGGAACGCTGCGGCCAGACTGCTGCCATGCGCGATGAACCCGATGACGGCAGGCCCGGCCAGTATCCCGGCATACCCCAGGGTGGTGATGGCCGGCACGGCAATGTGTTCAGGCATGACATTCTGCTTACCAACGGCGGTGTAGAGCACCGGCACAATATTGGAACAGCCGGCGCCCACCAGAGCGTAGCCCAGCAGCGCCATTTCCCAAGCGGGTGACAGGGTGGCAAGCAACAAGCCGGTTGCGGCCAGAGAGCCACCCCCCACGATCACCCACATGGGGCCCAATCGACGCACGATGGCGTCACCGGTGAGGCGCCCGGCCGTCATGGTCAAGGCGAACGCGGCATAACCGAGGCCCGCGTAGGCCTCATCCAGGCCACGTTCGGCGCTGAGGAACACGGCGCTCCAGTCCAGCACGGCGCCCTCGGCCAAAAACACGACAAAACACAGGCAGCCGATAAACAGCACCACGCCATGGGGCACCGCAAACGCCGGCCCGGCGCTTTCGCTACCATAAGGCAGCAAATGCGGCCCGGCCTTGAGCAGCGCCGCAAGGGTCACGACCACCACCACCAGCGTTGCCTGCAACGGCGACAAACCCAGGCCCAGCAGCCCCGAGACACCCGCCGCACCGACGATGCCTCCCAGACTGAACAGTCCATGAAACCCCGACATCATGGTTTTGCCACTGGCCCTTTCGACAATCACTGCCTGCAAATTGACCGTGGAGTCGACCGTGCCCAGGCCGGCGCCGAACAGGAACAGCGCGGCGATCAGCAGCGGTACCGAACTGACCGTGGCCAGCATCGGCAAGGCCAGGCAGATCATGAGCGTGCCGGCTGTGAGCACGCGACGGCAGCCAAAGCGCGACGCCAATAGACCGGCCATGGGCATGGCGATGATCGAACCCACCCCCAGGCACAACAGCAGCAGACCCAATGTGCCTTCATTCAGTTGCGCGCGCGCTTTGGCGTACGGCACCAACGGTGCCCAGGCCGCGATACCGAAGCCTGCAATGAAGAACGCGATTCGGGTCGACATTTGCTCCAGGCGCCCTGGAACCACGGGGGCTGAGGTGGGAATGGCAGTCATGAAAAATCCTTGTTTTTGCGTTCAACGAACGATGTCCGGCGCGACATCCTTGCACATCAGGCCATAGGGCACGAGGGAGGTTCCATGGGAGCAACCTGCTGTGAATTTTATTTTTACACACTTGGAACGCTATGCAGGCCGTCGACCACACAGAGACTGTCGGGTGTGTAGGAGGCGTTCTGGAAGGTGCGTAATCCCGGTGGGAAATGCTGAACCCCAGGGTTCCCGCCGTGGATTACCACCTTCCAGGCCGCCTCTGACAATGAGTCAGGACATGGGCATATAGGCCGCTACTTCGACGACCTCCGCATGGATGACCCGCACCAGCAGCATGCCCCTGGGGGTGGTTTCCTTGCCCATGTAACTCTCGACCACCACGCGGTCCGCCGCCGTGGCGTGCAGCGCAAGGCGCCGAGGTTTGCGCAGGAGTTTGCGGGCCTGGGCATCGACCGGATACGACGGTCGACCCGTTCGCACACTGTCGCAAAAAGCCACGACAACGGCTCGTGGCGTCGCAGGCGGGGGAGAGGGCAGACCGGCGCTGGCGAACAGCTGGTTGAGTTGCTCGGCGGTAGCCACCGCCCGGGGGAACCCGGTGAATGCCGACGCCACCAACAGCAACTCGGTCAGCTCCGCAGGTGCCAAGCCTTGTGCGAGGCTGGTCTTGAAGTGCACGCTCAGGGGTGGTCCGACCATACCCGCTGCGACAATGGCGGCAAAGATCGCCGCCTCTTGAAGGCGCGGGTCAAGGCCCTGGCGGTCATGCAAGTATCCGTACACCACACCGACTGCAAGCTCGCCCAGGGCCGGTGCCGTGTGGAACAACGCATCCAGCCGTGCGCCGCCATCGGGGACCAGCTCGGTAAATGTCTTGCGGCCTTTCTTGTACAGGGTTTCAACGGGGTTACGAGGAGCAGTGCTATTCATGTGTGCAGCCTCTGGGAGAAGAGGACCGCGTTTGTTCGACTGCGCACGGACTTCGGCCTGATGAAACGTCGATCCATCGGAAACATCAGTGTAGGACGCGCAGGCCGATTCGACATGCCTGGGTGCGGCCGCCTCGTGGTGGCGTGCCACGCTTGCTTCCCACACAATCGAGTCGCCTGTTTCTATTTTGATCGTAGCGATTGCTGAAGTGGATACCCCGATGACCCTGTTCTATGACGCACGCGGCAATATTTATGCTGTGGTCAACCCGGCTGCCTTAAGACACCAGGGCATCGACGTGCCTGACAGCGCAGCGTCAGCGGCGCGCACGCGCAAGGCCTGGGCCGCATCGGCCATCGCCGCCGAATGCGAGTGGGGAGAGACCCCGCACCCGGCCGAGGGCAAGGCCCATCGTTGCGACGGCTTGCTGGTCGGCCCGTTCCAGGCCCAGCCGCCGTTCGACCTGCTGATCGTCAACACCGACGGCTCACTGGCCGAGCGCAGTGGCAATGGCTTGACCATCTTTGCCCAGGCGCTCACCGACCAGGGCTTGATGACCGACGGCTGTGAGTTGCGCGTGCACCATGACCAGCCCGATGGGGTGTCACCGGTGGCGACATGGGTTGAGCCGGCGGCCTTTGAGCAGGTCGCGGGATTCTGGCTGGCCTTGGGACCACCCGCCTTCGGACCGTCGGCCGTGGGAGCCAAGGATGTGGATCAGGTGTTGCTGGATACCACTGAACTCAGCCACGTCAGCGCGCTGGCGGCGATAGACCCGCACTGGGCACACAGCCAGTTTGTGCGTGTGGGCAATCCCCATTGCGTCACTTTGGTCGAACAGGCTTCGGCCCTGCCGGACAACTCACAGATGCAACGGTCGGCCCTGTTCGAAGCGCTGCAGGCGATAGCCTTCGCACCGCCTGCGGGCAGTGGCCAACCCTGTGTTGCCGGGATCAATTTGCAGTGGGCCGCCCAACAACCCGGCAACCGGGTGGTCGCCCGGGTCTTCGAACGGGGCGAAGGCCCCACGGCGTCTTCCGGAACCAGCGCCAGTGCCGTGGCCTGTGCCGCATGGCGGGCGGGCTGGGTCGAGGCCGGTGAAGTGGCCGTGGTGATGCCGGGTGGCATTGCGCCAGTTCGCTTGCATGTTCAGGACGATACGTTGCTGAGCGTCAGCCTGTTCGGGACCGCGCGACCTCAGGCATAAGTTTTTGAACGGCTGATAGCCTGTACGGGTGTCAGCTGTTTCTCTATTGGTTAGTTAATTAACTCAAGTCGGTGTAGGGCATTTCTTATATGTAAGAAGTGGCTCATTGATGCGTTTTTTATTTTGCAAAAGATACTTCCATTTTTGCTGTGCGAAACTTCTTTTTTATTTTTAAGCGGCCGTTTTTTTCCTGAAATCGCTAAGCTTTAGAGCGTTCAGGTGCTTTTTCTCGAAAACTTATTCGCTGTTTTACGGGAGGAAGTCTTTCAGTTCGATATTGGTTAATTAGGGCGGGTAACAACGGATGGTTAACGCGTTTGTTTCGTCACGTTTCAAATTGATCCTTCCATATATAGATACCGACTTTCAGGTCGTAGCGTTCAAAGGTCGCGAGATTCTCGATCAACCTTTTATCATCCAGGTACAGGTGGTGAGTGAAAACCCGTCCCTGGACCTGGAGGCGATGCTCCAGCAACCGGCCTACCTGGATCTGGGCGAAGCGAACGAAGGGCTGCACGGGCAGGTATACACAATCGGCCGGGATGACCCGGGACGACGACTTACCCGCTATCACCTGACGCTCGCGCCGCGCCTTGCGTGCCTCGCCCATCGGCGTGACCAACGAATTTTCCAGCAGCGCAGCGTTCCGCAGATCATCGCGTCGGTCCTCGAGTCCCATGGCATCCTGGCCGACGCCTATTCCTTTGAGCTGGGTCCGGTGCTCTATCCACCGCGCACGTTCTGCGCGCAGTACGCGGAAACCGACCTGCATTTCATCCAGCGGCTGTGTGAGGAAGAGGGCATTCACTACCACTTTCGCCACAGCGAAGACGCGCATGTGCTGGTGTTCGGTGATGACCAGACAGTATTTCGCCGCTTGCCCGCACAGCATTATTGCGCTGCCGGCGGGCCCGAGGCCCAAATGCGGGTAATCCAGCGTTTCGATGTGCGCCTGGCCACGCGCAGTCGGCGAACGGTGCGGCGTGATCATGATTTCGAGCGTCCTTCCCTGTGTCTGCAGGAAGCGGCGGGGGCGGATTGCAGGCACCCCCTTGAAGACTACGGCTATCCGGCAGGCTTTACCGGGCATGCCCACGGTTCGCGTCTGGCGCGTCGGGCGCTGGAGCGTCATCACAGCGACCGTCAGCGCGCCTCGGGCAGGAGTGATCAGCCGGCGCTGCGCAGCGGGCATTTCCTTGAGCTGCATGATCATCCAGACCCGTCCTGCAATGACCTGTGGTTGATCACTTCGGTACGTCACGAAGGCTATCAGCCGCAGGTGCTGGAAGAGCTGGCGGGTGGGGTGATGGGAGAGGTCGATAGCTTCCACGGCTATCGCAACCGCTTCACTGCAACCCCCTGGCGTGCGACGTATCGGCCGCCTCACAAACATCCCAAACCGGGTATCAACGGCAGCCAGACCGCCACGGTAACCGGGCCTGCCGGTGAGGAGGTGCACTGCGATGCGTATGGCCGGGTGAAAGTGCGCTTTCATTGGGACCGCCTGGACACGTCCGATGACAAAAGCAGTTGCTGGGTACGGGTGGCGTCCGGTTGGGCCGGTGACGGGTTTGGCGCAACGATGATCCCGCGCGTGGGCATGGAAGTGCTGGTGACCTTTCTCGAAGGCGACCCCGACCAGCCGCTGATTAACGGCTGCCTGCCGAATGCGTTGCACATGCCGTCCTATCCATTGCCTCAGCACAAGACCCGCAGTGTTCTGCGCAGCCGCAGTACCTTGGGCGGTGGCGGCTCCAACGAGGTGTACCTGGAAGACCGCCGCGGTGAGGAGCTTATCTACCTTCGGGCACAACGGGACCTGGAACAACAGGTGGGCCATGACAGCCGCCTGGAGGTGATGGGAGAGCGGCGGGAAATTATTCGCGGGTTAAGCACGGTTCACCTGGAAAACCAGGAGCATCACCAGGTCACCGGGGATCGCAAGGTCGTTCTGAAGGCTGACGATCATCTGCATGTGCAGGGCGACAGCCGGACCTATGTGGGACAGACCCTGTTGATTGAGGCTGGACAGCAGGTTCATCTGAAGGCCGGCGCCAGCTTGGTAATCGACGCAGGTGCACAGCTGAGTCTCAAGGCGGGAGGGGAACATCTGGTCATCCAGGCGGGCGGTATTTTCAGCAGTCGCCCTATCACGCTCGGTGGCTCGCCGTGCGCGACCCCGTCGACGCGTTCCCAGTGGATGGCCGAGGAGCCGAAAGTCGCCGCCGCACAAGGCGCCATCATGAACCTGGCCAGGCAACTGGGCGCGGACTTCTGCCCCGTGTGTGAACGCTGCCGGGAAGGCCTGTGCGATATCCGCGAGAGGGCTGCCTGATGGAAACTCAGCCAAACCAGTGGATGGTCCAACAGATGCAGGCAGGACGCAGGCCTTGCCTGATACTTGAGGGCGATAACGCAGCACGCCAGCCAATGCTGGCCGTCCGCGACTTGTCAGCGTATTGCAGCCTGTACGCACACACCCCGCTGGCGGAAATAGCCACCACAGGCCCGGTGATCCTGCTGCTGGAGCAGATGGGCGAGCCTGCGCTGCTCGACCTTTTAGAGCAGCCAGAAACGAATTGGGGCTGGTTGGGCTGCATCCCCACCACTGACTTGTCGAGCTTGACTCATCACTGGCGCGAGCGGCTGCTGGTCGGGCCGGCTGGTCACCAGTCGCTGTACCGCTTTCACGACAATCGCACACTCGCACGCGCATTGGATTATCTGCCATTGCAGGATTGGGCGGCCTTTCTCGGTCCATTGATCAGCGTTTGCTACTGGCACGAAAACCGCTGGCACAGCGTCGATAATCCCGCCCCTGGCGAGTACCCGGTGCCCGATCCCGCCCCTTGGCTGAAGGCTCCGAACCCCAACGCCCGCACCATCCTGCACGCCAATGTCCTGCGTTATCTGTTGGCGGAACACAGTGAAAACCTGGTCGCGCTGGTCGAATTTCAAGACCCCAAAGTGTGGCTGGCCAAGGTGCTGGAACAGGCTCGCGCCTGGCAATGGACCCGGCCCGAGCAGCTGGAATTTTTGGTCGTGCGACGGTTGGAAGAAGCTACTGGTGCCAGTGTGATTCGCTGGCAGCCGAAAGAGGGGGAAGCACCCGAGGAGCACTTTGACCGGGTGGTATGGCAGTGGCATTCGCTGGAGAAGAAAGATGAATAGGCAAGTTTTGGGCGTGCTGATTGCGCTGGGTACGGCAGGGCTTTTTGGGTGCGTGGGTCGGCCGGTTGAGAGCTTTACGTTGGAGGTGGATTTGCCTGCGAATTTTAAACTCAAAACGGCCGCCAATTACCGGCCCGCAACGGGGGAAACCTGCACCTTGCCGCGTCGTCGAGGCAAGAGGCCGGAACGCAAAGTATTCTTTACCGATTACACACCAGTGGCTCATCGGCTGAGTTATCAACTGCCGCTGACTGAAATTGTCAATGGATGCCCGTTGGTATTGCGCGGGTTGGAGTTTGATGTCTATGCGAAGTGGGGGAGTCGTGATTGGGATATCGGCGGGGACATTGGCAACATTTCAATTTTAGATCGCACCACCCATTCCTCAGGGATGCCACAGCAGGGAGTTCAGCAGTTGTTGGGGCAGTGTCAATGGTTATTCCGGACGATAGGGCCAAAGCAGGCAATCATAAAAATTCTTAAATGCAATTCTCTAGACGCTGCAGGCCAACTGCAAAGCGCATCGGCGGGTGGCGTCGCACAACGAGATCAGCTAGCGGGGAACACCCTCAGGATGGCGCTGAGATTAAGTGGTGAGGAGGCGCCTGCTATCGACGATAAGTGGGTAGCTGTTCCGAATGGTTGGAAGCGTTGCAAAGGGAAAAGCTTCGAAGACCCGTACGCTTACTGCAACGGTAATATCACCGACTTTAAGCCTATAAAAATGCCGGATGGTCGCATCTGTGAGGTTTATCCATCCTGCAAGTAAAAAGGAGAAATTCATGAAGCTGGACGCACGGAAGCAAATTTTTTTCAGTGATAAAAAACCTGCCTGCTCACTGCGAGGGCATTGGATTAGCTTTTGTTTGGTTGATGAGTTTGGAACGGGCTCTTCATATGGTGGTTTGCCGTATACCGTTTACGACAGTGCCGGTCAACACTATAAAGGACGCTTGAACGGAGACGGCTTTGCCAAACTAACGGATATCTATTGCGGCCCCGTGGTTCTTGTTTTTGACGATCTTTATTCTGGGGCCGAGCAACCCTATCAGTACTTAATGACGCGCCCCACTTATAAGCTTCCTATTACAGAACTTCAGTTTCGCGCGGAAGGAACTCGGTTTGCTGCGACGGATGGTCGGCGCGTTGAAAATAATCCCGCTCGACAGCAAGCCAATCGGTTCTATCAGGTCGAAGTGCGTGATTTGGTCAGACATGTCGCACACTTACCTCCAATTGCGCCCCGGACTCATCAGCCCCAACGGCATGCCTTGAAAATGATTGCCGACCTGGGCTTCGGCCCACCCCAGTCAACGTTATCGGGCATCGTACTGTTTCCTAACAATCATACTGTTCTTGAGGTGCGGCCCCTGCGAGCGCTGAGGCCGATGCTGTCCACCGCTGATAACTTCTGTGCCTTGAACCTGTATCAGTTGGGGTTGTTTGCTGCGTTGAGTTATTGCGATTTCGGTCAGGAACCGCCGGTCAAACCCTTGGATAAAGTTCATTTTCCGCTGGACCCAAGCGTTGGAAATCTCTTTGCCGAACAGCTTTCGGGGCACGACGAGGCCTGGCGGATTGATCCTGAACAAACTCAGCGTTTCTATCCGCTCTACGAAGACATTCCTTACTCCAAACGTTTCGAAATTTTGCCCTTCGATCCCGAGCTGTATCCACAAAATCGTCCAGAGCTTGAGGACGACCAGGAATACCCTTCGCGCCTGCACTTCTTTGATGACGAAAAAGACGGTACTGACACCCAGGCATTCATAACCCATCACGATGACGTAATCTTGATAGCAGTACGTGGCACCGCCAGCCCAAGTGACGGGTTGCGTGACGCAAACGCCCATCAAACACCGTTTGCCGAAGGTGTCGGCAAGGCTCATGAAGGGTTCTATCAGGCTTACCGGGCGATGCGTGATTTCGTACTGCGATACCTCGGCCAGTTTTACAACGACCAACGAATAGTCATCTGCGGTCATAGCCTGGGCGGTGCCATTGCATTGTTATTGGCCGAAGGGTTGCGTCGTGTGTCGGATAATGACTACAACGTCCTCCTCTACACCTACGGCGCCCCCCGCGCCGCCGATTCCGAATTCACCGCCGGTGCATCCACCCTGGTCCACCACCGTATCGTCAACCACAACGACCCCGTTCCCAGTGTCCCGGCACCCTGGATGAATACCACCGCCAAGCTCTGGGTCCCGGGCCTCGTCACGCTATTCAGCGCTCCCACAGCCGGTGGCCTGTTGTTTGCCGCCGGCCTGGTGCGGTTCGGTGGTAACCCCTACCAACACCATGGAGAGCAACAGCATTTCATGCCGATCACGCTCTCGGATGGCACGCAATCATCGGTGCTGTGGAAGCCCGGTTGTGAGTCCATCGAAGAGGCAGGCCGCAATCGAGCGTTGCAAGCTGACAGCGATATGCCCGAGCGCGCCGGGTTGATCAGCCAGTTGGTGCAATACAAACAGCATTTCATGACGGCCAGCTACATCCCGGCCGCTTGGGCGACGCTGCGGCGTTGGCAACAAACCCTGGAAAACAACGGCCCGCTGGTGACCCAAAGAGAGTTTGAGTTAATCGACCATGCCCTCGCGACCATGCGCAGACAGCTTCAAGACAAGCGGCGAGAACTGACCCGACATCGACCGGCCAATGACCGTGCCTATGAACATCACGAGCCATTGAACGCCGAAATCGACCGCCTGCACGCCAGTCGCGAACGCTTGCAATCACTGCGCTGGCGCCGCCTCGAAGCCCGCGATGTCTACGGCAGCCATGCCCATGCCGCCCACTTGCAACCGAGTCTCAAGCGTTGGTTCAGCCACCGTGAAAACCGTGAATGGTCCCAGGCCGCCAGCGTACCTCCCGCCACGCAGAACGAAAGGGGGAAGCCGCAGCCGCTGGACATCGACTCGATTGTCTGATCAGTGTGCCGACACAAACTCTACCTGTGCCGGCTGACGTTTCATCACAACCTTGCCGCTGCGAATTGAGTACAGCGCCAGGCCCTGGCTGCGAATCACCTCGTAGTCGCTGTTTGCCGAAAGGATCAACAGGTTGGCCGGGCGCCCGGGCTCCAGGCCGTAGCGATCACCCAGGGCCATGGCCTTGGCGCTGTTGTCCGTCACCAGGTCCAGCGCGCTTTGCAGGTTGCGGTAGCCGAGCATATGGCAGATGTGCAGACCGGCCTCCAGCACCCGCAGGATGTTGCCATTGCCCAACGGGTACCAAGGGTCGACGATGGAATCCTGGCCGAAGCACACGTTCATGCCTGCTTCGAGCAACTCGTTGACGCGGGTCACGCCGCGGCGTTTCGGGAAGCTGTCGAAGCGGCCTTGCAGGTGGATGCTTTCGGTCGGGCACGAGACGAAGCTGATACCGGAGTGCCCCAGCAGGCGGAACAGTTTGGCGCAGTAGGCGTTGTCGTAGGAACCCATGGCCGTGGTGTGGCTGGCCGTTACGCGGGCACCCATGCCGCGGCTGCGGGCTTCTTCGGCCAACACTTCAAGGAAGCGCGAGTGTGGGTCATCGGTTTCGTCGCAATGCACATCGACCAGGCAACCGGTGCGTTCGGCCAGGTCCATCAGGAACTTCACCGAGCTCACGCCCTGGTCGCGGGTGTATTCAAAGTGGGGGATGCCACCGATCACGTCGGCGCCCAGGCGAACGGCTTCTTCCATCAGTTCGCGGCCATTGCGGTACGACTCGATGCCTTCCTGGGGAAAGGCAACGATCTGCAGGTCGATCAGGTGCGTGCTTTCTTCGCGTACCTCCAGCATGGCTTTGAGCGCCGTAAGGTCCGGGTCGGTGACGTCTACGTGGGTCCGCACATGCTGGATGCCATGGGCCGCCAGGGCCTGGATGGTTTTTTTTGCGCGAGTCCTGGTGTCTTCCAGGGTGATGGTGGCCTTGCGTTCGCCCCAGCACTCGATGCCTTCGAACAGGGTGCCGCTCATGTTCCAGCGGGGCTCGCCGGCGGTGAGGGTGGCGTCGAGGTGGATATGCGGTTCGACGAAGGGCGGGATCACCAGATTGCCGGCAGCATCCAAATCACCGGTGGCTAAAACCGGCACCCCCGTTTGTGCGGTGATGCTGGCGATCCGGCCATGTTCCAGGTGCAGATCATGCAGGCCTTCACGGTTGCGCAGGCGGGCGTTGATGATGTGCATGGGCAAGTTCCTCTTGGCTAAAACAATCAGGCAGACGGCGGCCAGATTACCATTCTCGTGAAACCACGCTTGTAGATTGGGTAGCCGGCGCACGCACGCGCAATACGGCGGTGAGCGCCATGTAGGTCAGCGATGCGGCTGCGATCCCCACCAACGGCGCAACCCACGGAGAATTGAACGCCAGCACGGTGCCCACGGCGTACGCCGCCAGCCCTGGCCAGTTGAACGCCGGCAGGCGCGCTTCGGCCAGGCGTGGGTACTGGCCGCGATAACGGTAGAAGAAGTCTGCCATGATCACTCCGCCAATCGGTGGGATCACCGTGCCCAGCAGGATCAGATAGGGCACCAGCATGTCGTACATGCCCAGCAGCGCGAGCAAGGTGCCGATCACTGCGCCGGCAAGCGTCACCGTCTTGCGGCGCCGGGTGCGCAACAGGTTGCAGCCGGCCACGGCAAAGTTATAGATGGTGTTGTCCTGGGTGCTCCAGATATTGAGCAGCAACATGGCCATCGCCGCCATGGCAAAGCCTTGCAGCAGCAACACTTCGACCACATCCGGTTGTTGATAGACGATGGCACCGTAGGCCCCGATCAGCACCATCAGGCCATTGCCGATAAAAAAACCGATCAGGCTGGCCAGCACCGCCACCCTGGCCGAACGCGAAAACCGCGTCCAGTTGGTGGCCTGGGTCGCGCCGCTGACAAAGGTGCCGAACACCAGAGTGATGGCTGTGGACAAGTCCAGCTCACGGGTTGGCACGACCGCCAGCAGGCCGTCCCAACCGCCAACTTTTAGCGTGGCGACCCACATCGACAGTATCAGTAACAAACCCATGGCCGGCACTGCGATGTAGGACAGAATCTCCAGCCCGCGATAGCCCACGTAGGCCGTGGCGCAAAACACCAGGCCGAACACCACCATCAATGCCAGCACGCTGCCAGGGCTTAATTCGAAATATTTACCCAGCACCACGGCGGCAGTGGCGGTGCCCCAGGCATACCAGCCGATCTGGGTGAAACCGAGGATCAAGTCACTGAGCTTGCTGCCCACTTCGCCAAAGCAGAAGCGTCCCATCAAGACAGAATTCAAGCCGCTCTTGAAGGCGATGTAACCCAGGCCCGCGGCATAAATGCCCAACAGCAGGTTCCCCAAGGCCACCACGCCGAGCATCTCGGTAAAACTGAACGCTACCCCCAGCTTGCCGCCGGCAAACATGGTCGCGGTAAAGAACGTGAAGCCCAGCAGCACCATGGCGGTAGACGCCAGGCCTTTGCGCGCGTGCAGGGGAACTTCGCTTAAGGGGTAATCGTTGCCCGGTTCTGGCTGCGTCATGGTCTTGCTCCCTGAATGAGTGACGCAAGCCCGTTGCACCGCGCGTGCCAACGCAGCAGCCGTGGGTATTTATTGCCAGACAGGGGAAAACGCAGGCGGGAGTGCTCGCGATGCCCGGCCGGGCACGAAAGCAGTGCAGTGGTGATACAAAATGGATCAGTCGAACAGTGTGTGTTTGACCTGTGGCAAGGGAGCCCTCGCCACAGTCGACGCCGGTTTACTCACCGCGATAGATGCAGCCGCTGGTGCAGGTCTCATGGATACGAATCGCGCTGAGTTCCGGTAGCAGGGGTTTGAGTTCATTCCAGATCCACTTGGCCAGCACTTCGCTGGTGGGGTTTTCCAGGCCTGGGATGTCGTTGAGGTAGTTGTGATCGAGGCGTTCATAGAGCGGCTTGAAAATCGCCTTGATCTCCGAGAAGTCGCGAATCCAGCCGGTATGAGGGTCCAGGTCGCCGCTGAGGTGGATCGCCACCTTGAACGAATGCCCATGCAGGCGCCCGCATTTGTGGCCGTCCGGTACGTGCGGCAGGCGATGGGCGGATTCGAATGTAAATTCCTTGAAGATTTCCACAGTATTTTCAGCTCGGTCAGTATCTGGCAGGCGGCGAGTTTAACAGCTTGGTCCGTCACCGCGCATACCGCTCGGTCAAAGCGCCTGCAAGCGCTCACCCAGCCCACCGTTATCGGCCAGCTCCAGAAACTCATCCCCCAGCCGCCGGCTCTCGCTCATCGCGGTTTGCCAGTATTTGTTACGGCCTTTGTCATTGCCCATGTAGCGCTTGAAGTCGCTGCGGTCCGGCAGTTTGCCGTGGGGCAGTCGGGCCAGGTAGTCCATGGACGGCGCCAGTAGCAGCACGTCCTGCAAACCCTGCCGGTTGCTGCGCCGCCATGGCAGGCCCTTGTCGAACCAGCCGGGGATGATCCGGTCGGTAAAGTGCGGGTACAGCACAATGTCGTCGCCGTGGTAGGGCAGGTCAAGGTGGTAGTCCAGCAGGCCGCCGTCGCGGTAGGTGCCGGTGCCTGCGCCAGGCAGGTCGCGCACGCCTTGCATCACCATGGGGATCGAGCCGGAGGCGAGCAGCGCCTGGCGCAGGTTGCCGGTGTCCAACTCAAGGAAGCGCGAGGGAAAATCCGTGAGCGGATGCACCGGTGGCGCCTGGCGTGGGTCGTGAATGATCAGCCGTTCGAAATGCCGCGACAGCCGTGCGCGGCCGCGCAGGTTATCGGCGATCACCGAGGACAGGCCCAGGCCCAGGCGTCCACGATGGTCATCGGCGAGCAGGCCATGGCTTTTGACTACCATGATGTTCAGGCGGTAGTCGGGATTGTCCAGCACCCGCGCATCGCGGCCGGCGAGCAAATCGTCGAGCATGCGCTGGCAACTGCGGCTGACCTCGGCCATGGTCACGCCTTTGGCAAAGCTCTGTTCGTTATACAGGCGGCCCAGGTCAAGCAGGCCTTGCACCGGGTCGGGCAGGCAGGCACTGGCAAACCGCCAGGAGCCGATCGAAGCACCGATCAGCGCCCGTTCGCGTGGCGCACGCGGCAGCCAGTCACCGAACAGCGCCAGGTCCAGGCCTTGGATGCCCAGCGCCTTGGGGCCGCCGGCCGCGCCGGGGAGAATGCCGACGTCCGCCGGCTTCAAGCCCTGTTCGCGAATGCGCGTGAGGGCGCGTTTACCGGCCTTGAGGGTCATGGCGGGGAACTTGATGTGGATGGCTGTCATACCGGTCTCTGTTGAAGCGAGCGGGGCAGTATAGGAAATCTCGCACGCTGCAGGAAAATGGCGTGCCGCCGCAATTGCCATGGTGGCAATTCAGTTTCAGTTAAGTTGCAGTCGTTACCGTGGCAGGCGTAGGAAAAACATTGTGTAACGGAGACTCATCATGAAGCGCCTCACAGCCCTGGTCGCCACCGTTATGATCGGCGTCACGGCGACCCAGGTTGCCGCTGTGGACCCCGACAAACCACTGATCGTGCCCGCCACTGTTACAATTGTTGCCTTCGACCAACTGGAAGCCGCGGCTCTGGCTCTGCACCCCGGCTCGACACTGCTGGACACCGATCTGGATGAGGACTACGGCAAGTACGTCTATGAAGTCGAAGTGCGCGACAGCAACGGCATTGAGTGGGACATCGAATTGGACGCGCTCTCCGGGCAGGTTCTCAAGAATCATCAGGATACGTAATGACGGTAAATTTACGCACCGGCAGTCGAGTGGCACTGGTGCTCGTGGTGTTCTGCTCAGGTTTGCAGGCCCGCGACCTCAACCAGGACGAAGCGCTGGCGCTGCGCCAGCAGGGCGTGATCCTGCCGCTTGAGCAGCTGCTGCAGCAGGCCATGGCGCGGTATCCCGGTTCACGCCTGCTGGAGGCCGAGCTTGAAAAAAAACATGGCCAATATGCCTATGAAGTGGAACTGCTGACCACCGATGGAGTGGTGCGCGAGATCAAGCTCGACGCGACCACCGGTGTGCTGATCAAAGATGAGGAAGACTGATGCGCCTGCTTCTGGTGGAAGACAACGTACCCCTGGCCGATGAGCTGTTGGCCGGCCTGCAGCGCCAGGGCTACGCCGTCGACTGGCTGGCCGATGGGCGCGACGCCGCGTACCAGGGCCGCAGTGAACCCTACGACTTGATCATTCTCGACCTTGGCCTGCCCGGTCTGCCGGGGCTTGAGGTGCTGGCGCAATGGCGTGCCGCCGCGCTGGTCACGCCGGTGCTGATCCTCACCGCGCGCGACTCTTGGGCCGAGCGTATCGAAGGGCTCAAGGCCGGTGCCGACGATTACCTGAGCAAACCCTTTCACCCCGAGGAACTGCACCTGCGCATCCAGGCACTGTTGCGTCGTTCCCACGGCCAGGCCAACCAGCCCACCTTGCAAGCCGCCGGGCTGCATCTGGACGAAGGCCGTCAGTGCGTACTGCGTGATGGCGAAGAAATCCAACTGACCGCCGCCGAATTCCGCCTGTTGCGTTACTTCATGCTGCACCCCGAACAGATCCTGTCGAAAAGCCACCTGGCCGAGCATTTGTATGACGGTGAAACCGAGCGCGACTCCAATGTGCTGGAAGTCCACGTCAACCACCTGCGCCGCAAGCTGGGGCGCAGCGTGATCGAAACCCGGCGCGGCCAGGGCTACCGGTTCGGCGCCAGCCCTGCATGAGGTCGATTCAGCGGCGCCTCAGCCTGGGCTTGATCAGTGTGATGGTGATCGTCGGCGTGGTACTGGCGCAAACCAGCCTGTGGTTGTTCGAAGCCGGTTTGCAGCGCTACCTGGAAGCCGGGTTGCGCAACGACGCCGAAAACCTGCTGGTGGCGCTGGTACGCGGGCCCAACGGCGTGCAACTGGATGAGCAGCGTTTATCTCCGGCCTACCAGCGGCCGTTTTCCGGGCATTACTTCCGCATCGATTTTGCCGACACCCACTGGCGCTCTCGTTCGCTGTGGGATCAGGAACTGCCTCGGCTGCCTGAGAGCGGGATCAAGGGCAATCTGCAATTGGGCCCGGAAGGCCAGCAGCTGCTGGTGCTGCGTGCGGACTACAAGCGCTTTGGCCAGTCGATTTCCATCAGCGTGGCCCAGGACTACACCCCGGTGCGTGAAAGTTTCCGCCTGATGCGTCAGATCGGTCTGGTGCTCGGGTTGGCGGCATTGTTGCTGGTACTGATCCTGCAACGCCTGACCGTACGCCGTGCGTTGCGCCCACTGGAAACCACGCGTAACCAGATTGCCCAGTTGCAGCAGGGACAACGTTCGCAACTCGACACCCAGGTGCCCGTGGAGCTGGAGCCCTTGGTCGCGCAGATCAACCACCTGCTGGCCCACACCGAAGACAGCCTTAAACGCTCGCGCAATGCCTTGGGCAACCTCGGGCATGCGCTGAAAACCCCGCTGGCGGTGCTGCTCAGCGCAGCGTCGAGCGAAGCGCTCAAGGACCAACCCGAACTGAGCAAATTGTTGCGCGAGCAGTTGGAGCAAGTGCAGCACCGTCTCAACCGTGAACTCAACCGCGCGCGCCTGGCCGGCGAAACCCTGCCGGGCGCGTTGTTTGACTGTGAGAAGGAACTGCCTGGCCTGCTGGCCACCTTGAACATGATCCATGGCGAGCACCTGGACCTGAGTTATCACGCGGGCCCCGGGCTGCAACTGCCGTGGGATCGTGAGGATTTGCTGGAACTGCTTGGCAACCTGATGGACAACGCGTGTAAGTGGGCTGATGCCGAAATTCGCCTGAACGTCCGCGAAACCGAGGACGCTTACCTGCTGACGGTGGAGGACGACGGCCCCGGCATCCCTGAAGCCCAGCGTGATCAAGTGTTCAGCCGTGGTGCGCGATTGGATGAGCAGACTGATGGCCATGGCCTGGGCTTGGGTATCGTGCGCGATATCGTCGACGTGTGGGGCGGGGTGTTGCGGTTGAAAGAGAGTGAATTGGGTGGGCTCAAGGTGCTGATTGAACTGCCCAAGCGCCATTCCTGACACACTGCCATCGCAGCATGGGTATCTTCACATCTTGAGCGAGTCCCTTGCGTAGCAGCTGTCGAGGGGTGTGCAGATACTCATGGCCATCTGGGGCGAGCCTCCTCGCAACAGGTTTTTTGACATGCAGACCCACCTGCTGCAAAGTGCGCGCCCTCTAATAAGACCTCCTTAAAGCTTGCACTTGGGTTGCCATTTAATGGCCACCTGGGCGCGGGCATGCCTGTTTTTTATGTTTCTGCTTGAGGTAACCATGATTAACGCAGTCATCGCCGCGGTCGGCACCATGCTGGTGCTCAGCCTGTCCCGTGTGCATGTGGTCATCGCCATCATTGTTGGCGCGCTGGTAGGCGGCTTGACCGGCGGCCTGGGAATCGAGGCCACGCTCAAGGCCTTCAACGGCGGCCTGGGTGGCGGGGCGACTGTGGCTTTGTCCTACGCATTGCTCGGCGCTTTCGCGGTGGCGATTGCCAAGTCCGGCCTGGCTCACGCCCTGGCGGACAAGGCACTGCTGCTGGTGGACCGCCAGGATGCCACCGGCGGCAACCACGTCAAATGGCTGTTGATCGGCCTGTTGTGGGTGGTCGCGATAGCCTCGCAGAACATCCTGCCGATCCATATCGCGTTTATCCCGCTGCTGGTGCCGCCGCTGCTGTACGTGCTGACCAAGCTGCAACTGGACCGCCGCCTGATCGCGTGCGTGATGACCTTCGGCCTGATCACACCGTATATGTTCCTGCCGGTAGGCTTCGGCAATAT
Organism: Pseudomonas sp. FP597; assembly: GCF_030687435.1. Lineage (NCBI taxonomy): Bacteria > Pseudomonadati > Pseudomonadota > Gammaproteobacteria > Pseudomonadales > Pseudomonadaceae > Pseudomonas > Pseudomonas sp. FP597. The sequence goes on from NZ_CP117432.1 coordinate 2,237,853, forward strand.
CTTCCTCAACCAGATCCTGCTGGCCAACGTGGCCAGCAGCGGCGTGGACATCAGCCAGGTCAATGTGACCCAAGCCATGAGCCTGCCGGCCCTGGGCATGGTGGTCGGCCTGCTGGTGGCGGTGTTTATCAGCTACCGCAAAAAACGTGTATACGACCTGGAGAAAATCGAGCGGGTCGAGCAGGTGGCGGTGCAGTACAACCCGCTGACCCTGCTGGTGGCGGGCGTGGCGATTGCCTCGGCGTTCATCATTCAGCTGTGGCTGGACTCGATGATCATCGGCGCCCTGGCCGGGTTCCTGATCTTCTCGGTGTCGGGCATCGTGCGCTGGCGCGATACCGACGACCTGTTCACCGAAGGCATGAAGATGATGGCCATGATCGGCTTCATCATGATCGCCGCCTCAGGCTTTGCCGAAGTGCTCAAGGCCACGGGTGACGTGCGTTCGCTGGTGGAAACCTCGGCAGCGTTCATCGGCCACAGCCGTGGTGTGGGTGCTTTGCTGATGTTGCTGGTGGGGCTGCTGGTGACCATGGGCATCGGCTCGTCGTTTTCCACGGTGCCGATCCTTGCGGCGATTTTCGTGCCGCTGTGCGTGCAACTGGGCTTCAGCCCGGTGGCTATCGTGTGCATCGTCGGGACGGCAGGTGCGCTGGGCGATGCCGGCTCACCGGCGTCGGACTCTACCCTCGGGCCCACCTCCGGCCTGAACATCGACGGCCAGCATCACCATATCTGGGACACCGTGGTGCCGACTTTCCTGCACTACAACCTTCCGCTGCTGGCGTTTGGCTGGCTGGCCGCCATGACCCTCTGACGGTCCACGCCTATAGAACCTGCGCAGTTGGCCGATAACCTCTCAAGTCGCTTAAATAAGAGAGAAAAATCATGCGTCTGAGTCTGAAGGCCAAAGTCCTGTCCCTCGCCGTCGTGCCGGTGCTGCTGTTTGCCCTGGTGATCAGCCTGACCACCGTGTGGATTCTCCAGGGCCAGGCGCGCAACGAGGTGGCTGAAACCCGCGAGCGCCTGCTCAACAACGCCAAGGCCACCCTGCAAAGTTATGTGGAAGTGGCCATGAGCACGATCAAGCCGCTCTACGACGCGGCCGCCCCGGGCGATACGGCGGCGCGAGCCGAGGTGGTCAAGCTGCTCTCCAACACAAGCTACGGCAAGGACGGCTACTTCTTCGGCTACGACTCCGAAACCATCCGCCTGTTCAAAGGCAACAGCCCCGACGGCGTGGGCAAGAGTTTCAAGGACAACCGCGACCCTAATGGTGTGTACGTCAACCGTGACCTGGTCAAGGTCGGCAAGGACGGCACCCACTACCTGCAATACAGCTCGACCCAACCCGGCCAGACGGAGCTGGTGCCCAAGATGGGCTACACCGAGTATTTGCCCAAGTGGGACATGGTCATCGGTACCTCGGTGAACCTCGATGGCATCGAAGCCCAGGTGGCGGTGGTCGAAGCCAAAGTGGAAAAACGCATGGAGGGCGTGTTGTTGAGCATCCTCGGCGTGGCCGTAGTGGTGCTGCTGGTGATCGCTGCCGTGGGTATGTTGCTGGCCAATACCATCTTGCGTCCGCTGCATTTGATGAAAGCCAACCTCGACGACATCGCCGCCGGTGAAGGCGATTTGACCCGCCGCCTGGCCATTACCAGCCAGGATGAGCTGGGCGACCTCGCGGGAGCCTTCAACCGGTTTGTCGACAAGATTCATGGCCTGGTGCGCCAGATCACCGACATGACCGCGCAACTTACCGGCCTGGTGAGCCAGGTGTCCGACCAGGCCCAGCGTTCCGAGCAGGCCATGGAGCGCCAGCGCCACGAAACCGACCAGGTGGCCACCGCGATCAACCAGATGTCCTCCGCTGCGCAAGAAGTCGCGCGCAGCGCCCAGGGCGCTTCAGTAGCTGCGCAACAGACCGACGCCGAAGGCCAGGTCGCCAAGCGTGTGGTGGACGGCAGCATCGCGCAGATCCACGCGCTGGTGAATGATATTCGCAGCAGCGGCGTGTCTCTGGACAGCCTGCAGCAGGACGTGTCCTCGATTGTCAGCGTGTTGAGCGTGATCCGTTCGATTGCCGAACAGACCAACCTGTTGGCGCTTAACGCGGCGATCGAGGCCGCGCGGGCAGGGGAGGCCGGTCGTGGTTTCGCGGTGGTGGCCGACGAAGTGCGTGCGCTGGCCAGCCGTACCCAGACCAGCACCCAGGAAATCCAGGGCATGATCGACCGCCTGCAAAAAGGCACCGAGGCTGCCGTGGACGCAATGCGCCGCTCCAGCGACGCCGGTGAAGGCACCTCGGCCCAGGCCAACCAGGCAGGCGCGTCGCTGGACGCCATGGCGCAGCTGATCGGCACCATCAACTCGATGAACGCGCAGATCGCCAGCGCTGCCGAAGAACAGACCGCGGTGGCCGAAGAGATCAACCGCAGCGTGCACCAGATCGCAGTGGCCGTGGACAGCGTGGCCGATGAGACGCAGTTGGGCGCACAGACCTCGCGCAGCCTGGCGGACCTCGGCCAGCGCCTGGGACAACTGGTCGGTCAGTTCAGGATCTGACGTCCTCAGACATCGCGCATCAGCAGCGCAAAACGCAGGTCCATCTGCGCCGGAACGCGCACATACACCGTGTGCCCGTCCCCCGGCGCCACCTCGATGGCTTGCCCCTGGCTGTTGTGCAGGGTGTCCAGATCAAAGTGAAGGTTGCCGGTGGGCGTCATCAACTCCAGGTGGTTGCCCAGGGCAAAGCGGTTCTTCACTTTGACCTCGGCCAGCTCGCCGCGGCGTTCGCCGGTCAACTCGCCGACAAACTGCTGGCGCTCCGACACTGAGCTGCCGTTCTGGTAGTTCTGGTATTCATCGTGCACATGGCGGCGCAGGAAGCCTTCGGTGTAGCCGCGCTGGGCCAGGGACTCGAGGTCTGTCATCAAGGCGCGATCAAACGCGCGTCCGGCCACGGCATCATCAATCGCCCGGCGATACACCTGGGTGGTGCGCGCGCAGTAGAAGTGCGATTTGGTACGGCCTTCGATCTTCAGCGAGTGCACGCCCATATGGGTCAGGCGCTCCACGTGCTGCACCGCGCGCAGGTCCTTGGCGTTCATGATGTAGGTGCCGTGCTCGTCTTCGAACGCGGGCATATGCTCATCGGGACGGTTGGCTTCCTGCAGCAGGAACACTTGGTCGGTCGGCGTGCCAATCCCGAGTGTGGGCTCATACGCCTGGACGATGTCCCCCGTGGTGTTTTCCACCGCCGGCGTGGCCTGGTATTTCCAGCGGCACGCGTTGGTGCAACTGCCCTGGTTGGCATCGCGCTTGTTCATATAGCCCGACAATAGGCAACGCCCGGAATAGGCCATGCACAAGGCGCCGTGCACAAATACCTCCAGCTCCATGGCCGGCACCTGCTGGCGGATTTCGCTGATCTCTTCAAGGGACAGCTCCCGCGACAGGATCACCCGGCAAATCCCTTGTTGCTGCCAGAACTCGACGCTGGCCCAGTTCACCGTATTGGCCTGCACCGACAAGTGAATCGGCATCTGGGGGAAGTGCCGGCGCACCAGCATGATCAGCCCCGGGTCGGACATGATCAGCGCATCCGGGCCCATGGCGATCACCGGGGCCAGGTCCTTGAGGAAGGTCTTGAGCTTGGCGTTGTGCGGCGCGATGTTCACCACCACGTAGAAGCGCTTGTCTTGTGCGCGGGCTTCGTCGATACCCAGGGCCAGGTTGGCGTGGTCAAATTCGTTGTTGCGCACGCGCAGGCTGTAGCGCGGTTGGCCGGCGTACACCGCATCGGCGCCGTAGGCGAAGGCGTAGCGCATGTTTTTCAGGGTGCCGGCGGGGGCGAGCAGTTCGGGAGGAAGGAGCAGAGGCATGGAAATTCGAGTCGTAAAAGGTCGCGAGGGTACCGGGCGGCGCCGAAGGGTTTATTGATCTGGGTCTACGCTTACCGCAACAAAGATGGCACTCGCAGGATTTGCCACGGACTAAGCAGCAGGGCGCGTGCGCGCCGAGCTTTCTGACATGGACCGGACATGAACCAAACCAACCTGCAATTCAAGACCCTGTTGTTGCTACTGGTCCTGGTGACCGTCGCCTTTATCTGGATATTGCTGCCGTTCTACGGCGCAGTGTTCTGGGCGGTCATCCTGGGTATCATCTTTGCGCCGCTGCAGCGCCGCCTGCAGCAGCGATTCGGCTGGAACCGCAACCTCACCTCACTGACTACCTTGATGGTGTGCCTGGTGATCGCGATTCTGCCGGTCATCATCACCAGCGCCTTGCTGGTGCAGGAGGGCGCGACGCTGTACAAGAACGTCGAGAGCGGCAAGCTGGACGTGGCCGGGTATATCGAGCAGTTCAAGCACTTTCTGCCGCCCTATTTCCAGCACCTGCTGGACCGTTTCGGCTTGGGCAACCTGGAAGGGCTGCGCGAAAAGATCGTCAAGAGCGCGATGCAGGGCAGTCAATTCTTCGCCACCCAGGCATTCAGCTTCGGCCAGGGCACGTTTGATTTCCTGGTGAGCTTTTTCATCATGTTGTATCTGCTGTTCTTCCTGCTGCGCGACGGCCCGGAACTGGTGCGCAAGGTGCGCACGGCGGTGCCGCTGGCCGAACCGCAAAAGCGTCGGTTGCAACTCAAGTTCAACCGCGTGGTGCGCGCAACGGTCAAGGGCAATGTGTTGGTGGCCGTGACCCAAGGCGCCCTGGGTGGCTTGATCTTCTGGTTCCTGGATATCCCCAGTGCGTTGCTCTGGGCGGTGTTGATGGCGTTTCTGTCGCTGCTGCCGGCGGTGGGGGCGGGGATTGTCTGGGCCCCGGTGGCGGCTTACTTCCTGTTGAGCGGCTCGATCTGGCAGGGCGTGGTGCTGGGCCTGTTCGGCGTGTTTGTGATCGGGTTGGTGGATAACGTGCTGCGCCCGATCCTGGTTGGCAAGGACACCAAGATGCCGGACTACCTGATCCTGATCTCGACCCTGGGCGGCCTGTCGGTGTTCGGCCTCAACGGGTTTGTGATCGGGCCGCTGGTGGCGGCGCTGTTCATGTCCAGTTGGGCGCTGTTTGTCGAGAGCAAGCCGCGGGTCAAACTGCCGTTACCTTGAACCTCAGGCGTGGAGCCGGAAGTTCGAGGCTTGCTGCAGCTGTTTTTCAGCGGCCGACAGCGACGTGAGCGGGCCGCTGATGGCCTCGCCGTCGCGTACCAGGTACCAGCAGGCGAGCAAGCCCGACGCTCGAAGCGGGGCGGGGACGGCGCTGCCGATGACGGACATGATTTGAACAGTGGGCATACATACCTCCAGTCGCTATGGAGGCCACCTTACGAGACCAGGCGGCTGAGGAAAAATCACCTGGCTCGATAGTCGACATCAATGCCAGGCGTCAGTCGACTACCTGATCGAGCATGCTCACGACTTCCTGCTCGTTGAGCAGGCCCTTGCGCACCAGGTTTTCCGCCAGCAACGCCAGGAATTTCGCGCTGCGGTGACCTTCCAGGTGCTTGAGTTCGGTGAGTGCGCTGTAAACCTTGCTGGACGTACAGAGGCCAGCGGTGCGGTGCGGGTTTTGTGTGGGCATGGTTCAGTCGTCCTTGTTGTTATTGGGTGGACAGGGTCGAATAGTGAGAGTGAGTCGTGACACAAACATGACAGCGCGAGCCCCTATCGGGCAAGTAGACTTTGGACCTTGATCATGTGGGATTGGCGCCAGGCCATTGTCCTCATAGCGACCTTCGCACGATAAATCCGGACTTCACAGGCAAAAAAAGGCCCCGCGTGCGGGCGAGGCCTGTTTCGTACGTCATGCCTGGCATTTACCAGCCGCGGCGGTAGTAGCCGTGCGGAGGGCCGTAGTAGCCACGAGGTGGACCGTAATAGACCGGCGCCGGGCGGTAATACACCTCTTGCTGCACATACACTGGCGGCGGCGGTGCGTAGTACACCGGCGGGGGCGCGGCATACACCGGCTGCGGTTGCACATACACGGGCTGTTGCACATACACCTCGCGGGGTTGGCTGGCAACCACGGAGCCCACAACGGCGGCGCCGACCAACGCACCCAAGGCGGCCGGGCCAGCCCATCCACCGCCGTGGGCGGAGGCTTGGCCTGCCATGGCGAGTGCACCGATAAGCAAGGCGATCCTGGGGATTTTACGATTCATGGTCATTCCTCGGTTAGCCCCTGCGCTTGTGGTCTGCAATCAATAGACTCAAGTAATGTCGCGGGGATACTTTTAAGACAACGTATTTCTGAAAAACAGCACAGCCGCTAGGTAAAGGTTGTGTAAGGTCTGTACCGATTTGCTTACTCAAAGGAGTTTTCCATGCAGATGCACCCCAACAAGGACACCCAGCTGTGCATGTCGCTGTCGGCCCGCCCTGGGAATTTCGGCCTGCGATTTCATAACCACCTGTATGAACAGTTGGGTCTGAATTTTTACTATAAGGCCTTCAGCAGCCACGATTTGCCCGGCGCGATCAGTGGTATCCGGGCGTTGGGCGTTCGGGGTTGCGGGGTGTCCATGCCGTTCAAGGAGGCCGCCATTGCCTTGGTGGACGAACTCGACGCTTCGGTTCAAGCGATTGACTCGCTGAATACCATCGTCAATACCAACGGCCATCTCAAGGCCTACAACACGGATTACATCGCCGTTGAGCAACTGCTCGGCAAGCATGCGGTGCCCAAGGACTCGACCTTTGCCCTGCGCGGCAGCGGCGGCATGGCCAAGGCCGTGGCCAGTGCCTTGCGTGACGGTGGTTATGCCAACGGTGTGATCGTGGCGCGCAACGAGGCGGCGGGGCGCAGATTGGCGCAGAACCTGGGGTACGAGTGGCAAACCGACCTTGGCGGGTTGCGCCCACGGATGCTGATCAACGTCACGCCGATCGGCATGACCGGCGGGGCGGAGGCGGATGCGTTGGCATTTGAGGCCGACGCTATCGATAAAGCCGAAACAGTGTTCGATGTGGTGGCGATCCCCGCCGAAACGCCGTTGATTGTGCGGGGCCGGGCCAAGGGCAAGCGGGTGATTACCGGGCTGGAAGTGATTGCGATCCAGGCGCTGGAGCAGTTTGTGCTTTATACCGGTGTGCGGCCGACCCAGGAGCAGTTCGAAAAAGCCGTGGCGTTTGCCCGAAGCTGAAGAGCACGGATAGCCAAAAGTGGGAGGGGGCAAGTCGAATCGTCGCACCGCCCCTCCCACATTTTTGCCTGTATTACGCCTGTTCCAACTGCGCCAAGCGTTCTTCCAGCGCCGCAATTCGCGCTTCCAGTTCTTCAATACGGTCCACGGATACTCCAGCCCCGCGCTCCACCGGATTCCCGCGCGCGGCCATGATCACCTCAATATCCGCCGGGTCGCCCAGCGCATGGGTATAGCGGTCCTCCCGCTGTCCGGCCTGGCGCGGCACCAGTACCGCCAGCCCGCGTGAGATCAGGCGTTCGAGCTGATGCACCACTTGCTCGGCATCTTCGAAATCATGCATGCGCCCGCTGCGGGTCAGCAGTTCGTTGACGGTCTGCGGGCCGCGCAAGAACAACAGCCCAATCAGGATCACCTGAGCCGGCACCAACTCCAGCGCCTTGTCCACGCGATGTTCCCAGCGGTCGGCGCGGCTGCCCATCACCAGGCGGGTAAAGCCTTGGCCTTCCAATACGCGCAGGCTCTGGCCGACCTGGCCCTGGCTAAGGTTCATCACCGGCTCGCGGCTGGTTTTCTGGTTGCAGGCCAGCACCAGGGCGTTGAGCGTCAGGGGGTAGGTTTCGGGGTTGGTCGCCTGTTTTTCGATCAGGCAGCCCAGGAGGCGGATTTCCGTGCTGTTCAGGCGCGGCTCAGGGGTGTCGGTGTCGTGCTCGGCGGTCATCGCGCGCGTTCCCTATGCAGTGAAGGCCTTTAGCCTATCCTTGAAAAAATAAAAGACAAGCGCTCGGCATGGCTATAATCGCCGCTGGTTCCAACCCTGCCATTACCGATGAGACTGTCATGACTATTTCCCTCTATGCCGCTTCCATCCCAGTCTTCAAGCAAATGCTCAACGCCCTGAGCGATGTGCTGAGCAAAGCCGAAGCCCATGCCACAGCCAAGAACATCGAGCCCAACGCCCTGCTGCAGGCGCGCCTGTTCCCGGACATGTTCCCGCTGGTGCGCCAGGTGCAGATCGCCGTCGACTTCGCCAAGGGCGTGTCCGCGCGCCTGGCCGAGATCGAAGTGCCTAAATACGATGACAGCGAAGTGACCTTCGCCGACCTGCAAGCGCTGATCGCCAAGGTCCTGGCCTTCGTCGACACCATCAAGCCCGAGCAAGTCGACGGCAAGGAAGGCATCGAGATCATCACCCGCCCAGGCACGCCGAAAGAGAAGCGCTTCAGCGGCCAGTCCTACCTGCTGTCCTACGGCCTGCCGCAGTTCTTCTTCCACGTCACCACTACCTACGCCTTGCTGCGTCACAACGGTGTGGAAGTGGGCAAGCGCGATTACATGGGCGCTTTCTAAGCATCCAGTCAAAAAAAAGCCCGGTGCGGTTCATTCAAGAACCGCACCGGGCTTTTTTATAGCCGACGGTTAAGCCGCTTGTTCTTCCTTGCCCAGGCATGCGGCAGCGGTGAACAGCACATCGGTGGAGGAGTTGAGCGCGGTTTCCGCCGAGTCCTGCAACACGCCGATGATGAAGCCAACGGCCACCACCTGCATGGCGATTTCACTCGGAATGCCGAACAGGCTGCACGCCAGTGGAATCAACAGCAGCGAGCCACCGGCCACACCGGAAGCCCCGCAGGCGCACACGGCCGCGACCACACTGAGCAGCACGGCGGTCGGCAGGTCGACGTTGATGCCCAGGGTGTGCACGGCTGCCAGGGTCAGCACGGTGATGGTGATGGCGGCACCGGCCATGTTGATGGTCGCGCCCAGCGGGATCGATACCGAGTAGGTGTCTTCATGCAAGCCCAGGCGTTTGCTCAACGCCAGGTTGACCGGGATATTCGCCGCCGAACTGCGGGTAAAGAACGCGGTGATGCCGCTTTCGCGCAGGCACATCAACACCAGCGGGTAAGGGTTGCGGCGCAGTTTCCAGAACACGATGGCCGGGTTGATCACCAAGGCCACAAACAGCATGCAGCCGATCAGCACCACCAGCAAGTGCGCGTAGCCGAGCAGGGCGCCGAAGCCGGAAGTGGCCAGGGTCGAGGCCACCAGGCCGAAGATCCCCAGCGGCGCAAAGCGGATCACCACGCGTACGATCAGCGTGACGCCGTTGGACAGGTCATCCAGCACGGTGCGGGTGGTAACGCCCGCATGGCGAATGGCAATGCCCATACCGATGGCCCACGCCAGGATGCCGATGAAGTTCGCGTTCATCAGTGCGCTCACCGGGTTGTCCACCACGCTGAGCAGCAGGCTTTGCAGCACCTCGCCGATGCCGCCGGGGGCGCTGACGGTAGCGTCGTGGGTGGCCAGCACCAGCGACGAGGGGAACCACATGCTGGCGACTACCGCGACCACGGCCGCGGCAAAAGTGCCGAGCAAATACAGGAACAGGATCGGCTTGATGTGGGTTTCCTGGCCGTGTTTATGGTTGGCGATCGAGGCCATGACCAACACGAACACCAGGATCGGCGCCACGGCTTTCAGCGCGGTGACAAACACTTTGCCAATAAAACCAGTGGCTCTGGCCGCCTCGGGCACCAACAGGGCCAACAGGATGCCGGCAATCAGGCCGATAACGATTTGTGTGACCAGGCTGACGCGCATGAGTCGTTGCAAGAGGGAAGGGGCAGCAGTCATAAAGGGATGTCTCTAGTTTTTTTAGTAGGGCGCAGCATTGCAGGAGGAAAGCGCTGTAGGAAGCAGGCGCGAAGTCTAGCACGCTGTAGGAAGCGTCCTATTCGCTGTGACATTCCGTCACCCACGGCCGTCGGACTTGCTTGCCGTGCCCTACATTGCCGTCACGGCAGGGCAGTAAACAGTTCCCGTCTTGCACCTTCGGTAATCGCCACGATGCCAGGATGCTTGACCTTACGCTCCACGGAGATCGCATAGAACGACTCGGTAACCGCATCAGTCTGGCCGATCAGTGCCACGCCATACTGGCGCACCACTTCATCGGCAATCACGCTGGGAGCGATAAAAATCCCGCTGCCGGATTGGCCAAAGGCCTGCATCAGAGCGCTGTCGTCGAATTCGCCGATGATCCGCGGCTGGATCTGCTGCTCGGCGAACCAGCGTTGCAGACGGCTGCGGACCACGGTCTCCGCACCCGGAATCAGCAGCGGTGCGCCATGCAGGCAGTGTGGGAAGTCGCCGCTGTGTTGGTCAGCCAATGCCTGGGTGGCAAAAAAGCTGATGCCGCATTCCCCCAGTTTCTGGCTATAGCCCTTGATGTCCAGGTGCGAGGGCATGGGACTGTCGGAAATCACCAGGTCCAGGCGCTGAATCGCCAAGTCGGCCAATAACCGTTCGAGCTTGTCTTCGCGGCAGGTAATGCGCAGCGGCTCGCTGAGCTCCATGGTTGGCGCGATCAAGCGGTAGACGATGGATTTGGGCACCACGTCCGCCACCCCGACCCGGAACACAATCTGCTGTTCGTTGGGCTGCGCGCGCAGCATCGCCTCCAATTCATTGCCGGTCTGGAACATCTGCTCGGCATAGGGCAGGGCCTGGCGCCCGGCTTCGGTCAGCTCAAGCTGGCGGCCGACCCGTTGAAATAGGGCTATACCGAAGGTCTGCTCCAGCAGGCTGATCTGCCCGCTGATGGTCTGAGGCGTGAGGTTCAGCTGCTCGCAGGCGCGCACGATACTGCCAGTCTTGGCCACGACCCAGAAGTAGTGCAGTTGTCGGTAATTGAGCATGGTTGCCTCACTTCGTAAAAACCGAAGTATAAGCGAGAAAAATACGAATTTTACTGAACTGTTCATCTGCATAGAATGCCTCGCTATCGCGGGGCCACTATTTGGACCCAAGGGTTATAACGAGGAATACATCATGAAACTCAATTCCCTGGGCGCGGCGTCGTTGCTTGCGCTTTCATTGATGATGATCGGCGGTTGCGATCAGGTCGAAAAAAGCGCACAGCAAGTGCTGGGTAAAGCCTCCGAATCGGCCAAGCAAGCGATCGACGATACCCAGAAGGCCGCGGAGCAGGCGTTGAGCGAAGCGACGCAAGACCTGATCAATCCGCAAAAAAAGGATGAGCAGGAAACAAACGAATCCGAATCGAACACTAAAGAAACCTAATCTCCCAGTACAACGTCAGGACTGACCTATGGATTACCTTTTACAACTGGCCGCCAGCCCCACCGCGTGGATCGCGCTGGCCACCCTGATCGTCATGGAAATCGTGCTGGGCATCGATAACCTGATCTTCATCTCGATCCTCACCAACAAATTGCCCGAGCAGCACCGGGCCAAGGCGCGGCGCATCGGTATCAGCATGGCGTTGGTCCTGCGCCTGGGCTTGTTGAGCACCATCGCGTTTATCGTGCAACTGACGACGCCGGTGTTCGAAGTGTTCGGCCAGGCGTTTTCCTGGAAGGACATGATCCTGATCGCCGGCGGCCTGTTCCTGGTATGGAAGGCCACCACCGAGATCCACCACAGCATGGACCCGGAGCCGGAAGAGAAGACCAGCACCAGCAACGTCGTGACCATCGGTTTTGCGGCGGCGATCGGGCAGATCCTGTTGCTTGACCTGGTGTTCTCCATCGACAGCATCATTACCGCCGTGGGCATGACCGAGCACTTGCCGATCATGATCATTGCCGTGGTGACTTCGGTGATCGTGATGCTGGTAGCGGCTGAACCGCTGGCCAAGTTCATCAACGACAATCCGACCGTGGTGATGCTGGCCCTGGGCTTCCTGATCATGATCGGCATGACGCTGATCGCCGAAGGCTTCGGTGCCCATGTGCCTAAAGGCTACGTGTACGCAGCCATGGCCTTCTCGGCGGCCATCGAGTGCTTGAACATTGCACGGCGCAATCGCCATAAGCGTTTGCTTGCTGCTCGGCAGTAGGGGCTGAAATTAAAAAGCCGGCTTTGCTCCTTGGAGCTCAGCCGGCTTTTTGTTGTGCGATTGAAACCTTTGCTTGCTTAAGCCGCGCCAGCCGTCCCGTTGCGGAACGGCCGGCTTATCGCCTTAAACTACCTGATAGGTAGTGTCTTGCTGCCATGTTTGTGTAATGAACTGAGGTGAAAGCACAAGGTTACCCTTTGCTGTGTCGGTCACGGGTAAACCGTCATTCAGACTGCCATCAAACCCAACGAGAGACAGTTCGACGTTTTCGCTTAGTACCGGAAGGTCAGCTTCGGCGGTGAACAACTCGGAAGTGATCTGCAGCAGATCCGACAAGGCTGGTAATCCGGGCTCTGCCGGGTTGGCCAACAATGGCGCTGCGTGTGCGGCGGCTTCAACATGCAACACAAAGGGCTCGGAGGTCAGGCCATCGGAAATGACGGTAAAAGTGTGTTTTCCAGGTTCCAACGCTTGAAAATCGTGGGGTTGGAACGTCCACCTGCCATTAGTGTCGGCTGGGACGGTATCCATAAACCCACCGGGGCCATACACAAACACGACTGAGTCCGGTTCTGCCTGCCCACTGAATACCGGGCGATTATCGTCAATGGTCGAATCGCTGGCGACGGGTCCAGTCTCAATACCTACCTTATCGAATGCGCTATCGATTTGCGGCGTGCGAGTAACAGGTGCCCCCTCCACATTCAACACAAAGGGCTCGGAAGTTACGCCATCGCCGACGAAGGTGAAGCTGTGCAGGCCTTGGCTCAGCTTGTTGAATTCACCCGTATACGTCCAGTTACCATCCTGATCCACTAATACTTGACCGACTTTCTTATCGTAGTCATGAACAGTAAGGATGGTACCCGGCTCGCCTCTGCCATGGAATGTTGGCCGGGTATCATCCGTGGTGTCGTTGCTGGCAAGCTCAGTCACTCCCCCGATATTGTCGACCACGGAGGTAATCTCCGGTTTGATAGCGTCCGGTGCGCCAATAGTCAGCGTGAACGGATCGGAAGTGACCCCAGCAGTCACCACGGTGAATACGTGTTCACCCTGGCTCAGGGTTGGCACTTGGAACGACCAACTGCCGTCCGAGCCGCTGAAGGCGTAACCCACACGGGTGCTGCCCTCGTAGATGGCCACGTTTGTATAGGGTTCAGCCTTGCCCTTCAGCGTCGGTGTCGCGTCATCGGTGACACCGCCATTGGCGACTTCGCTTTCTTTGCCGAAGTTGTCATATGCCAGTTCGATCAGCGGCTTGGCTAAGTCCGGTGCGCCGATGATCAGTGTGAACGGTTCGGAACTGAGTGGGGTGCCGATATTTGTTTTGATGACCGCAGTGAACGAGTGCTCGCCTTGGCTCAAGGTAGGCACCGGGAACGACCAGCTGCCATCCGGACCGCTCAAGGCATAACCTACACGGGTGCTGCCATCGTAAATGGCCACTTGTACAAAGGGGGCGGTTTTACCCGACAAGGTTGGCGTGGCGTCATCGGTTACACCGCCGTTGGCGATTTCACCGACCTGGCCGAAATTGTCAAACGCTGACTCGATCAGCGGTTTGGTGAACGGCTCCGTATCTGCCACGGTCAGCGTGAACGGTTGCGATGCAATACGGTTGGCGACGACCGTCAAGGTATGCTCACCCGGTGTCAGAGGGCGGTCAGCGTGTATCGTATAAGTACCATCAGCACGGACGATATCCGAGCCGATAACGACGGTACCGTTATACAGAAACATTTGTGTGCCCGGCTCGCCACGGCCATGGACGGTGGGCGAGGCATCGTCTGTTGTTGCGCCGTTTGCGATATCCCCGACCACACCGACGTTGTCGAACACCGAATCAATCACGGGCCTTGAAGATTCAGGAACGCTGATGGTCAGCGTAAAAGGTTCCGACGGTTGGCCCGTGCTATCGATGACGACGAACGTATGCTCACCGGGTTCGAGCGCGCTATCGGCCGGGATGCGAGCGAACCATTGGCCTGACTGGAGAACACGCGCGGAGGTCAGGTATTGGCCATTGTGATGGATCTCAACGAATGTGCCGATGGCCTCACTTTTCCCTGAAAGGGTAGGGCGTGTATCGTCAATCGTGGCACCGCTTTCGACTCGCCCGGTCTCAAGTCCTGCCTCATCGAGCGCGCTTTCGATGGTCGGTGCTGCCGTTATGCTCAGGCTCGTAACATCGGTGTGTACCGAGACGCTTTCGGCGGCAGATGGAGGATTGAGTGCAACCTGCAATTGCGGGCTGACCTCATCCGACATGATGTCTGGCGCAGCAATAGCGAACGGTGTCAGGTCGGAAGCCGAGGTCACAACGTCGATCAAATAATCCTGGGTGGCCTGGCCGTCTATGAAAACCTTGAAGGTTTGCCCGTGTTCGTTGACCGGCTGGTCCGATGTATAAGCCCATTGTCCACTGGCATCGGTCAGAGTGGATCCCAGCCAATTGTTGGAGGTGTCATGGATTTCGACTAACGAGTGGGCACTGGCTGTGCCGTGAAGCGTTTGGCTCACCTGGGTGTGATCGATAACGCGTTCAGCGTTGTCACGGCCATCTGCATGCTTCTTCTTTGAGTCCATAAGGTCTTATCGCCAATAATATAGAGAGGATAAATAGTTATGACCCCCCCGAGTCACAGGTACATTTGTGCCCGTTTCAACACGGCTAAACGCTAAGACCTGTCTCAAAAAAAACGGCTCGGACTCGTCTCACGGCTGGCGGTGCTCACAAGAGCCCAGCCGGCCTTTTGCTGTCTGGTAGAATCGGCGCACTTGATAGCTTGAGGTCCACCATGAACGAGCCGATTCGTCTTACCCAGTACAGCCACGGCGCGGGTTGCGGCTGCAAGATTTCGCCGCAAGTACTGGAAGTGATCCTCGCCGGCAGCGGCGCACAGAACCTCGACCCCAACCTGTGGGTGGGCAACGCCTCCCGTGACGATGCTGCGGTGTACGCCATCGATGACGAACGCGGCGTGGTCTCCACCACCGACTTTTTCATGCCGATTGTTGATGATCCCTTCGATTTCGGCCGCATCGCCGCCACCAATGCGATCAGCGACATCTACGCCATGGGCGGCGACCCGTTGATGGCTATCGCCATTCTTGGCTGGCCGGTGAACGTACTGGCGCCGGAAATTGCCCGGGAAGTGATCCGTGGCGGCCGTTCCGTGTGCGACGCGGCCGGCATCCCCTTGGCGGGTGGGCATTCCATCGACGCGCCGGAGCCGATCTTCGGCCTGGCCGTGACCGGCATCGTGCAAAAGCGCCATATGAAGCGCAACGACACCGCCACCGCCGGCTGCAAGCTTTACCTGACCAAGCCCCTGGGCATCGGCATCCTCACCACCGCCGAAAAGAAGGGCAAGCTGCGCGAGTCCGATATCGGCCTGGCCCGTGATTGGATGTGCACCCTCAACAAACCAGGCAGCCGCTTCGGCAAACTGGCCGGCGTGACCGCCATGACCGATGTCACCGGTTTCGGCCTGTTGGGCCACTTGGTGGAAATGGCTGACGGCAGCGGCCTGACTGCCCGTATCGAATATGAAAAAGTCCCACGCCTGCCAGGGGTCGAGTACTACCTGGAGCAGGGCTGCGTGCCCGGCGGCACTTTGCGCAACTTCGACAGCTATGCCAGCAAGCTGGGACGTTTGCAGGAGTTGCACAAGCGTGTGCTGTGCGACCCGCAGACCAGCGGCGGCCTGCTGATCGCCGTCACCCCGCAAGGCGATGCCGAATTCCACGCGGTGGCCGCCGAACTGGGCCTGAACCTTGAGCCGATCGGCGCGTTGGTTGAGCGACAGAGCAACGCGGTAGAGGTGATTTGATGGCGACGGACATCACCGATTACCGCGATATCTTCCTCAACGACCGGCCGATGATGGATACCCGCGCGCCGGTCGAATTCACCAAGGGCGCGTTCCCCGGCGTGATGAACCTGCCGCTGATGACCGATGACGAGCGCCAGCGGGTCGGCACCTGCTACAAGCAGCAGGGCCAGCAAGCGGCAATCGTGCTGGGACATGAGCTGGTGTCCGGGGCGATCAAGGCCAAACGTGTCGAACAGTGGGCGCAGTTCGCCCAGGCCAACCCCAACGGTTACTTGTACTGCTTTCGTGGCGGCTTGCGTTCGCAGATCGTGCAGCAATGGCTGAAAACCGAAGCCGGCATCGACTACCCGCGGGTGGGCGGTGGCTACAAGGCTATGCGTACCTTCCTGGTGGAAACCATTGAGCAGGCCACGGCCCAGTGTGACTTCGTGTTGTTGGGCGGCATGACCGGCACCGGCAAGACCGAAGTGCTCGGTCAACTGCATAACGCCCTGGACCTGGAAGGCCACGCCAACCATCGCGGCTCCAGTTTCGGCAAGCGCGCCACGACGCAGCCGTCCAACATCGACTTCGAAAACCGCCTGGCGGTGGACCTGCTTAAAAAGCGCGCGGCGGGTATCGAGCAATTTGTGGTCGAGGACGAGAGCCGCATGATCGGCAGCTGTGCATTGCCATTGCCGCTGCACAAGGGCATGCAGACGTATTCGATGGTGTGGCTGGAGGACAGTGTCGAAGGCCGCGTGGAACGCATCCTGCGCGACTATGTGGTGGAGCTATGTGCGGAGTTTATCGGGGTGTTTGGCGAAAACGGCCACGCGCTGTTTGCCGAACGCCTGACCCAGAGCCTGGCCAATATCCACAAGCGCCTTGGCGGTGAACGCTTCCAGCGGTTGCACTCGATCATGCAGGATGCCTTGGCCGAACAGGCACGCAGCGGCGCGGTGGACCTGCATCGTGGCTGGATCGAAGGCCTATTGCGCGAGTACTACGACCCGATGTACGCCTTCCAGCGTGAAAGCAAAGGCGCGCGTATCGAATTTGTCGGGGAGCAGGGCGCCGTGTTGGAGTATCTGCACCATAGAAACGGGCGCTCTGCATAAGCATATTTATGTGTTGGTGCTATGCGGGCATTCATGCAATGCCTACAGAATCACCGCCCCGATCAACCCGCAGACCACACCCACCAGCATGGTCAACCCCGCCACCGTCACCAGCACCCGCGCATCGAAGTCCTTGCGCAGCATCAGCAGTGACGGCAGGCTCACGCTCGGCAGGGTCATCAGCAAGGCCACGGCCGGGCCGGTGCCCATGCCCAGGGTCATCATGGTTTGTACGATAGGGATCTCCGCCGCTGTAGGAATCACAAACAGCGTGCCGACAATCGCCAACGGCACCAGCCATATCAGGCTGTTGGCCATCGCGC
The DNA here is from genome assembly GCF_030687435.1 of Pseudomonas sp. FP597. Lineage (NCBI taxonomy): Bacteria > Pseudomonadati > Pseudomonadota > Gammaproteobacteria > Pseudomonadales > Pseudomonadaceae > Pseudomonas > Pseudomonas sp. FP597. The sequence goes on from NZ_CP117432.1 coordinate 2,255,132, forward strand.
CGTCCACGTGGGGGAACAGCCACACACGCGCCGCGCCCAGCACCAGCACCGCCAGGATATAGACCGGGATGGTGCTCCAGAACAGCTGCCAGAGGGTGCGCAACCAGCGGCTGAGGAACGGTTGCGATTCCAGGGTGCTGACTTCGGCTACCGCGTCCAGCGCCGCCTCCGGCACTTGCTCCGGTCGGGCAATGCGCTGCGCCACCAGCGACACACCCACCACCAGCACAATCCCCGCCACCAGCCGCAACGCGGTAAAGCCCCAGCCCAGCACAAAACCCATGAACACCAGAGTGGCCGGGTTGAGCACCGGGTTGGCGATCCAGAAGGCCAGCGCCGCGCCCACCGATACCTGCTGGCGACGCATGCCCGCCGCCACCGGTGCTGCGCAGCAACTGCACATCATGCCTGGCAAGGCGAACAGCCCGCCGCGCATGGTCGAACCCAGCCCGGCGCGGCCGAACAGGCGCAGCAGCCAGTCACGAGGGATCAATACCTGCAAAAGGGAGCCAAGGATCACCGCCAGTACGGCGGCTTTCCAGATCGCCAGGAAATACACCTGGGCATAGGCCAGCGCTGCCGCCAGGGGTGAGCTTTGTTGATCATTGAGAATCGAGGCGCCGATGCTGTGGTTATCCGCCGCGGCAAACGCCTTGAAGTAGTAGGGCGACCACTTCACGTAGTAGAGGCCGACGCAGGCGACCAGCAGGAACAGCGCTGGTTTCCACCAGAATGACCAACCCCGGTTGGGCTGGATGGAGGTGAGGTTGGACATGGGTGATGATCCGCAGATGAGTCAATAGCGACGCATCATACGCTCTCAGCCCTCGGCGCTCACCTGTGTGGGTTCCGGACAGGTTTGGTCGCCGTCATTCAAGCCTTGCTTGTAGTTGCGGCTCAACAGCGAGGCCTTGCCGTTGTGCCAGGTCAGCGTCAGGACGTACAGCGTGTCGTAGTCATTGCCGGACCAATCTTCGGTGATGGTATGTTTTTCGCCCGAGGCCTCACTCGCCACTTTGTTGATCAATTCCGGCAGGTAGCCGTGGGACCAGGCGGTATAGATTGTGGCGTTGTGATATTTGTCTTCGACCAGCTCATCGGCCAGGTCACTGGTGTCATTCGCCGAGAATTTGATATTCACCGGCAGGCCCAGCTTGATGGCACTGGGACTGATGGTCATCAGTGGGCGGATGTAGCTGTAGGAGTTATCCCGCTCGCCTTCCTCTACATTGCGCGTCGGGTTGGCGGCGAACACGAAGTCGGCCTTGCCGAATTTCTCTGGCAATACCGTGGCCAGGTTCATCGCACGGTTCAGGCCCTGGCAATTGAGTTGGCCCAGGCCGCCGGCGGGTTTTTCGCCGTGGCGCAGGAACACCAGGGTTTGTACGCCGTCTACGGGTTGGGCGCGGCTTTCACGGGCGTCGAGGGCAGCGACCATGGCGCCGCTGACCAGCAACAGCGGCAGCATGATGTAGGCATAGTGTCTCAGGCGTTGCACAAGGCGCAGAGGCTTGATCGTCATTGTAGGTTCGAGTCTTCATGCGTCACGTTAAGGCTGACAAGCCTGGCCCCAATGACGCCTGGGCGTCTTGTGGTATTCCCTGTCGATACAGCTGAGGTGCCTCCGTTCACCCGATAAGCGCACATAAGAGTGCACGAGGACGTATTGGTTCGCCCGTGCGGGATAATAGCCGGCTGATGTTGCGCATTGATGACCCATGCAGGACAGCGTCCAGGTGACTATCATGGAGGCTTTCTGCCCCTGGGGTCGTCCCGATGAACGCACTTGCCGCTTTCCCGATCAACAGCAAATGGCCTGCCCAGCACCCTGAGCGCCTGCAACTGTACTCGCTGCCCACGCCCAACGGGGTAAAAGTCTCGATCATGCTTGAAGAGCTGGGCCTGCCTTATGAGGCGCACAAGGTCAGTTTCGAGACCCAGGACCAATTGTCCCCCGAGTTCCTGTCCCTGAACCCCAACAACAAAATTCCCGCGATCATCGACCCCGATGGCCCGGCCGGCCAGCCGCTGGCGCTGTTTGAGTCCGGCGCGATCCTGATCTACCTGGCGGAAAAAACCAGCCGGTTGCTCTCCGAAGATCCCGCGACACGTTATGAAACGATTCAATGGCTGATGTTCCAGATGGGCGGCATCGGCCCGATGTTCGGCCAGTTGGGTTTTTTCAATAAATTCGCCGGCAAGGACTACGAAGACAAACGCCCCCGCGACCGTTACGCCGCCGAGTCCCGCCGCTTGCTGCAAGTGCTGGAAAAACGTCTGCTCGGCCGCACCTGGATCATGGGCGATGACTACAGCATCGCCGATATTGCGACCTTCCCGTGGATCCGGAACCTGATCGGCTTCTACGAGTCGGGTGACCTGGTGGGCATCGCCGACTTCCCCAACGTACTGCGCGCGCTGGATGGGTTTATCGCCCGGCCTGCGGTAATCCGTAGCCTGAATATTCCGAGCTGAGCATGCCGACTTTCGATTTCAAACAACTGGATGTCTTCAGCCGTGTGCCGCTCAAAGGCAACCCATTGGCGGTGGTATTGGGGGCCGACAGCCTCAGCGACCGGCAGATGGCCGACTTCGCCAATTGGACCAACCTCAGCGAAACCACGTTTTTGCTGACGCCGCGCGATCCAAGGGCTGACTACCGGGTAAGAATTTTTACCACCGTCCAGGAGCTGCCGTTCGCCGGGCACCCGACACTGGGCAGTTGCCACGCCTGGCTGCAAGCGGGAGGGGTGCCCCAAGGCGAGGAGATCATCCAGGAGTGCGAAATTGGCCTGGTGCGTATCCGTCGTCAAGGCGATGGGCTGGCATTTATCGCACCGCCGTTGTTGCGCGCGGGACCGGTGGAAGATGATGTGCTCGAACGCGTGCGCCAGGCATTGAACCTTGCGCCGGGGGCAATCGTGCGCAGCCAGTGGGTGGACAACGGCGCCGGTTGGCTGGCGGTGATGTTGGCTGATCGCCAGGCGGTGCTTGATCTGCAGCCGGACTATGCGCAACTGCTTGGCCTCGCGGTAGGCGTAGTCGCCCCGTGCAACCCGGCGTGCGACGAGGTGGATGCAGACTTTGAAGTGCGCGGTTTTATCGCCGGCGACGGCGCCCCGGAAGACCCGGCCACCGGCAGCCTGAATGCCGGGGTTGCCCAATGGTTGCTGGGTGAGGGCCTGGCGCCGGCGTGTTATATCGTCAGCCAGGGCACGGCCATGGGGCGTGCCGGGCGTATCCACATTGAACGCCAGGGCGAGGAAATCTGGGTCGGCGGCGCCGTCGCGGTGTGCATCGAAGGCCGTCTACGGCTCTAGATCAATGAATTATTACGGACCGCGCAATACACTGTTGGTCCCTGGGCATTTGTGTTGCCAGGGTTTGGGGGCATAAGCTTTCGCCCCGAAGTTTTTGTCTTTAAGTCAGGAAAACCATGACCAGCCAGTTCCCTCAAGCCCGCCCACGCCGCCTGCGCCGCTCCCCGGAGCTGCGTGGTCTGTTCCAGGAATCCGAGTTCACCCTCAACGACCTGGTACTGCCGATTTTTGTTGAAGAAGAAATCGACGACTTCGTCCCGATCACCAGCATGCCGGGTGTGCAGCGCATCCCCGAGAAAAAACTGGCCGGCGAGATCGAGCGGTATGCCCGCGCCGGCATCAAATCGGTAATGACCTTTGGCGTGTCCCACCACCTGGACGCCAGCGGCAGCGACACCTGGAAAGAACGCGGCCTGGTCTCGCGCATGTCCTCGATCATCAAGGACGCGGTGCCGGAAATGGTCGTGATGTCCGACACCTGCTTCTGCGAATACACCGACCACGGCCACTGCGGCGTGATGCACGGCGCCCATGTCGACAACGACGCGACCCTGGTCAACCTCGGCAAACAAGCCGTGGCCGCCGCCCGCGCCGGTGCCGACGTGATCGCCCCCTCGGCCGCCATGGACGGCCAGGTCCAGGCGATCCGCCGCGCCCTGGATGACGCCGGTTTCATCCATATTCCGATCATGGCCTACTCGACCAAATTCGCCTCGGCCCTCTACGGCCCCTTCCGCGAAGCCGGCGGTAGCGCGCTCAAGGGCGACCGCAAAAGCTACCAGATGAACCCGATGAACCGCCGCGAAGCCGTACGCGAATCGCTGCTCGACGAACAGGAAGGCGCGGACGCCCTGATGGTCAAACCGGCCGGTGCCTACCTCGACATCATCCGCGACATCCGCGAGGCCTCGCGTTTGCCGGTGGCTGCTTATCAAGTGAGCGGTGAATACGCGATGATCAAGTTCGGTGCCCAGGCGGGGGCGATTGATGAGGATCGCGTGGTGCGCGAGACCCTGGGCTCGATCAAACGGGCGGGGGCGGATTTGATTTTTACCTACTTTGCGATGGATTTGGCGTTGGCTGGGGTCTAAGGACGCCGTTTATCCCCTGTGGTGAGCGGGCTTACTTATCACAGGGGGAGGAACGCGATCTTTCATATTTATTTTGAACAGTGCTTAGTTAAACTTTTCGTAATCCTCCGCACCTAATGACGCCAACCATTTATTGAAGAAATCAACTTGCTCTTGTGGGTTATTTGTTAGGTTTTCTTCTTCATAGTCAAATAAATGGACTATGTTGTCGCTGGTGGCTTGTTGGCCTAGCGTCATTTCGTATGCGACAAGCCCAGCGCTCATTTGAGAACCCATTCTTGAGGGTTTAACATTTATTTTTGCCCCTTTGCATAGAAATGTTATATGCGGGAAATCTGCTCGGATTTTTGCGAAGCAAACATACAGATCTTTTCCTTCATAAACTTTTTTAAAGTTTTCGGCTTCTGAAAATGTCATGGTGAGTTTCGTTGAGTTATATTTGACGGTGACCTGTTTGTGTTCGTTATTGATTATTGCTTTTATATTTTTGGTTTTCATTTTATTACCTGTTGGGGTTTGGTATTGAATATCCAACGTAAGTTCCATCAGCTTTTATTGGGGTGGCGCCTAGTATGTCCTCTGTATTAATTTTATGATGGATAGCAAATTCTTGTTCTTTCGGGTAAGGCGCCTGCTTTCCTAATTCTGTATTTATATCATGGCCCTCAATATTTCTAAGCGTATATAAATAGCCTTTTTTGTCTCCATAGCTGGTAGCAAAGGTGATTGCGACTGCTCGGGATGGCGATGTACTTATGAAGTTGCTTGGCGGGTCGTCGCTGTCAATTGCGTGTAGGTATAAATCTTCGCTGTTGCCTTTGCTTTTAAACCCATTTTTGAAGACTTCGTTTGGAGGGATTTTGTCCCCGCGAAAAAGATATTCTTCATCACGACGCGAAGATGGAAGGTTGGGTTCGGCTTTTTTACTTGATGTCTGTGCTGAAGGATCTTCAACGCCTAAGGATGGTTTACATCCTTTCGTGCCAGGACATTTACTCAGTCCAAGCGGATCGATCCAACCCGTCGGGTTGGGCGCGTACTGGTAGGTGTTGATCCCACCCGCCAGCTTCACCGGGTCCGGCGTCAGGTAACGACCAATATCAGGATTGTAGTAGCGATGGCGGTTGTAGTGCAGCCCGCTTTCCGGGTCGAAGTATTGGCCTTGGAAACGCAGCGGGTTGTCGACTTTTCCGATATCGAGGCGGCTGATTTGACCGTAGGCGCGGTAGTGGGCGGACCAGACCATTTCTCCGTCTGGGGCGGTCAGCTCCTGGGGTGTGCCGAGGTGGTCGAGTTGGTAGTGGTAGGGTTTTGTTTCCTGTGGACCAAAGCCTTCCAACAGGGCCAAGGGCCGGAAACTGTCCGGCTCGTAGAGGTAGCTGCGATGGCGGTCCGCATGGTGCTCGGCGATGAGTTTGTCGCCTTGCCAGAAGAACTCCGTGGTGATGTCGTTGACGGTTTTGCTGATGCGCCGCCCAAACGGGTCATAGCGGTAACTCGCGGTCTGGCCGTTGGGCTGGGTGAGGCCAATCAACCGGTGTTGGCAGTCGTAGCGGTATTCGGTAACGAGTTGATGACCCTTGCCGCGCCGTTCGCGGATCAGGTTGCCGAAGGCGTCGTAGTCGTAGTGCCGATCACCCTGAATCATCAACCGATTGCCCGCCACGATGTCGGGGCCGGGGCGGTCTTGCATGAGCAGGTTGCCGGCGGGGGTGTGGGCGAAGCGTTCTTGCTGGTCTTGCGAGTGATCGGCGCGGGTCAGCCGGTTGAGCGGGTCGTAGCGGTAGTGGTGTTCGCCTTTGCGGGTGTCATTGAGGCGGGTGAGGTTGCCGGATGGGTCGTAGTCGTAGTGGCGTTGGTAAAAATAGTTCTCCTGCTGGGTGACGGTGTGGGCGTGCAGGCGGTGCTGCTCGTCGTAGTGGTAGTGGCTGAGGAGTTGGCCTTGTTGGCGTTGGTGCTCCTGGCCGGCTTTGAAGAGGTGCGAGGTGAGCAGTGCGCCGTTGAGTTCAACGGTGGCGAGGTGGCCGCCCTTGGCGTGGCTGAACACCAGTCGGTTGTTGTCTGGCAGGCGTAGATGTTGAAGTTGGCCGCAGGCGTCGTAGCCATAGCGCAGGGTGCCCCAGCCCTGATGTTCGGCGGTGAGGCGATTTTGAGCGTCGTATTCGTAGGCCAGTGCCCAGTGGCCGTCGTCGACGCTGAGGAGGTTGCCTTGGCGGTCGTAGGTGTAATCGACTGTGTTGCCGTCGGGGAGGGTTTTTCGTACGAGGCGGCCGGCGTGATCGCGCTGGTAAACGGTAACTAGCTGACGACCGTCGTCGCCGTGTTCGGTTTTTTCCCGTAGGTTGCCGTTGAGGTCGTAGACGTAGGCGGTGCGCTGGCCGTCGAAGCCGATTTCCTGTTGGATCAGGCCGTTGGGGTGGTAGTCCAGTCGGTAGATTTCGCCGATTTCGTTTTCGATGTCGGTCAGCAGCAGTCGAGCGTTGTCGTAGCGGTACTTGACCTGAGTACCATCGGCGTTGATGCGGCGGCTGATCAGGTGCAGGCCGTCGGCGTATTCGTAGCGGGTGATGTGGCCGAGTTCGTCGCGTTCGGCGGTGATTTTTCCGTAGGGGTTGTAGCTGTATTCCCGCGTTGCACCGCCGGGGAGTACGACGCGAATTAGCCGACCAACGCTGTCCCATTGGTATTGGTTTAGCGCGCCTTGTTCATCCTCGCGGGCGATCTGGCGACCTAGATCATCGTAGCGATAGCGCTTGATGCCTCCGTTCGGCAATTGCTCTTCAAGCAACTGGCCGCGTTCGTTCCAGACCAGGCGATGACAGCTGTGATCGGGATACCAAACCCCAATCAACTGCCCATATTGGTTGTAGCTGTAGTCCGTCACTTGGCCGTCGGGATCGGTCCTACGCGTCACATCGCCCTGATCGTTACGCTCGTACTTCCAAAGCGCCTTCCCACGCCGCACAACCCGTACGAAACCATTGTCATGCTCGTAGGACGTCGGCTCATCATCCCCCGGAAACACCGCCACTAAACGTCCGGCGTCGTCGTATTGATACGCCGTCACTGCGCCCAGCGGATCCTGCTCGACCGTCAGCCGGCCTTTAACGTCGTAGGATTTGAAATGCTGGGCACCGTCCGGATCGATGCGCTGCACCAGCCGTGCGCGGTCATCGTGGACATACACTTCCTGACTGCCATCGGCGTTATGCACGACAACGTGGCCGTCATCACCCCAGACATACCGCGTGTCCATCTGCGAAAAACTGGCCCAGTGCCGAACACAGCGCGCCGCCTTGCCAGCTCTTTCCCATTCCCAAAAGAAACTCGCGCCACCGGCCAGTCCACGCTCCAGAATGACGTGCTGCTCGTCGTACCGATAAACCTCACTTTCGCCTACCGCATTGGTCGCGCAAACCAGTCGTCCCAGGTCGTCATAGGCGTAGGAAACAACGCTCTGCTCAGTGATCCATTCGTAAGGCTCATACCCCTTGGCCCGCTGAACCTGGTAATCCACCGCCACAATGCGGTCCAGCTCATAACGCAAACACAACGAGCGCCCGACGCCGTTATCCAACCGCTCAATGCGGCCCATAAAATCCCGGGCAATCCGCAGCCGGTTGTCATACGCATCGCTGATCGAGACCAGCACACCGTCGCGAAAGTGATAAAACCGCGACGCCTGGGCCAGCACCAGCTCATCCGGCGAAGGCCCCAAATAAATCGCTGCTTCAGCCAGGCTATTGGTGATCGCCGGTCGCGCCTCAGTCGGCAGCGGAAACTCAGTCGAGCGGTTTTCATGGTCCGTCCACACCACCGAATCGCCCGAAACAGAAAGCCGCTGCGCCAGCGAATGGCTCCAACCAAACCCGAGCCCAACATCCACTTCCACCGCACTGGTGCGATACAGCCGCGTCCACTCAAACGGCAATATCCCGTCCAGCACACCATCGGTCAGGGTGAGCAATTCCTCCCCGGTCACCATCGACACCGGGCAGCCATTGGTGACGGTCTTATCCGAAGCGGCCGCCGCATCCCCGTTCGGGTTTTTCCCTGACGCAGACACGTCGTCGACATGCTCCTGCCTGACCAAAACCGTCTGCTGGGACTTGTTACGAACCAACGGAACAGGGTTCGAAACCACCTGCTCCCCAACTTTCAACGGCGCAACCGGAACCGTCTTGACCGGCGTCGCCACACTGCCCAGCAGCAATGGCCTGGCCGCTGCGATATGCGGTTCAAGACCCGGCCCCACAATCTGCTTGGCCAGCAGTTCCAATAACTCACGCGCCCGGGCGGACTTGATCGAGCCCAGCACCTGAGCCCCCAGCCGCACCGCGATCCCCATCGCACCCAATGCACGCATCAACAGCAGATTGATCAGCACCTCGCCGGTGATCTCTCCCCACAGTTCATTCATCTGCGGCGGCGGCAACATGCGCATCCAACTGACCATCGCCGACAGGTAGATAAACAGCAGCGGCTCATCGCTGAGCACCAGCAAGCCGTTGGCAATCGAGTCGCTGCCCAGTTTCAGCAGCGCATCGAGTTCGGCCTGGGAGATAAAGGCCAACAACTTTTCGCTGTTGACCTGGAGGTCCGCCAGCAGCTCATACAACTGTGTGACGTTGTCCCACAGGTTGAAGAGGGCTTTTCCAAGACCGCTGATAAACGCCGCTTCCAGCATTCGGCGACGATCAAGTGGCTTGGCGTCGGCATAATCTTTCCACTGGCCCTGGAAGGTCGTGGTCCACGCTTCACGCAGGCGGGTGTCCAGTACCGCGATCACCGACTGATAAGACGCATACAGCGCCTTGACGTGATCCCTGGAAACGTTGGGATAGAAATTGATCCGGTACTGCTGGTTGCGATCACACTCGCTGACTTCGAGAACGCCGCTCGGGCCAATGGTCTTGTGGATCGGCTCGCCCAGCGGGCCACCGTTTGGGTCGATGCGTTGCAGTACCACCGGTGTATTACCGATGGGCACAAACTGCGTGCTTTGAAACAGGTGCACCAGCGTCAAGGTGCCGTTGGCCGGGCATGTGGCGACGGTGGTGCTGGGAAAGAGCGAGCGGTTGATGGGGGCGGCCAAGGCCACCTCATCGCCCACCTTGAATACCTGCTCGATATCCAGTGCCGAGAAGCTCCAAAAGCGCTCGGCCCAGTCGTCAAACGTATTCAGGCAGTCACGAAAATCACGCAAGACGCCGTCGATATCGACTGTCTTGACGTCCATTGGGGTCAGGGCCAGCCGGCCAATGGCCGGGTTCAAGACACGGCCCCATCAACCAGGGCCATTACGACAAAAACCATCTGCACTCCCTCGCACTGTGTATTCAGGCGAGGGACTTTGCAGAGGTTCTCAGGGCGGGGGAGTAGAGCTTATCCGGCGCTTACGTGGGATGTTTCAGCGGTTATCGTCAGCTACAAAAAGCCTTTAGCGCTGTGCAAACGCCAAATTCAACCCCAGCCCCGCAAACGCCGCCGCAAAACTGCGGCGCAGCCAGTTCTGCACGCGCGGTGACTCGATCACCGCGCGGCGAAATACGTTGGCGAGCAGGCCATACAGCACGAACACCGCAAACGTCATCGCCATGAACACACTGCTCAGCACCAGCATTTGCACGGCAGGGGCGGTGTTACCTGGCGTCACGAATTGGGGGAGGAAGGCCAGGAAGAAAAGGGTCAGTTTGGGGTTGAGAATATTCAGCAAGACGCCACGGACTATCAGGCTGCGAGCTGTGCAAACCACCGGCGTGTCATTCATGGCAAAGGCCGAACGGTCGCGCCAGGTAGCGTACGCCAGGTACAGCAGGTAGGCGGCCCCGGCGAATTTCAGCGCTTCGAACGCCAGGGCGCTGGTGTGCAGCAGGGCTGAAAGGCCGAGGGTCGAGGCCAGCAGATGCGGGATGATCCCGGCGGTGCAGCCCAGCGCGGCGCACACGCTGGCGCGCTTGCCGGCGGTGAGGCCAGTAGAAATGGTGTAGATCACGCCGGTGCCGGGAATGAGCACGACGATCAGGCAGGTGACGAGGAAGTTCAGGCTAAGCATGGCATTCAAACTCCTTGTACGAATGGGTGATGAAAGATCCTGTCACGTTCAGTCGGTGCTGGCGAGAGGGCAAGTTGGCGAACCCGCGTTAGACTTACCGGTCCATATCGGCAACGCCCGGCCCATCGCCTTCAAGGAAGCCCAATGTCCCTACGCCGCCTGATTCTGTGCCTCACCCCCTGGCTGGTGCTGGCCGGTTGCTCCACTTCACGCGGCCCGCAGCAGCCGGAGCGCAGCGAGGCCGAGGTGAAGGCGCAGATCGTGCGCTTGCTGCCGGCCAAGGTAGCGGACCGTAACGGCTGGGCCCAGGACATCTACACCGCCTTCGATACCCAGAAGATCTACCCCAGTACCGAGAACATCTGCGCCGTGCTGGCGGTAACCGAGCAGGAGTCGACGTTTCAGGTCGACCCACCCGTGCCGAACATGGGCAAGATCGCCCAGGACGAAATCCTGCGCCGGGCCGGCAAGGTGCATGTGCCTGCGTTCGTGGTGAACAGCGCGCTGCAATTGAAATCGCCCACCGGCAAGTCTTACGCCGAGCGGTTGAGCACGGCGCGCACCGAGAAAGACCTCAGCGGCATCTTCGATGACTTCATCAGCATGGTGCCCTTGGGCAACACCCTGTTTGGCGGCTTCAACCCGGTGCATACCGCCGGCCCGATGCAGGTCAGCATCGACTTTGCGCAGCAACAGGCGCGGGGTTATCCCTACACGGTGGACGGCACGATTCGTCGGGAGGTTTTCACCCGGCGTGGCGGCATGTACTTCGGCATCGCCCACTTGCTGGGTTATCCGGTGAACTACGACCAGCCGCTGTACCGCTTCGCCGACTTCAATGCCGGCTGGTACGCGAGTCGCAATGCCGCGTTCCAGGCGGCGGTCAGCCGGGCTTCGGGCACTGAGCTGGCGCTGGATGGGGACTTGATCCGTTATGGCTCGTTGCTGCCCGGCACCACCGAACTGGCGGTACGTTCTCTGGGCGCCAGGCTGGACATGCGTAACCCCAGCATCCGCAGCCAACTGGAGCAGGGCGAGCGGTTGGATTTTGAAGACACCACCCTCTACAAACGCGTGTTTGCCCTGGCCGACAAGGCCAACGGCACGCCGATGCCACGGGCGATCCTGCCGGGCATTGTGCTCAAGAGCCCGAAGATCACCCGCAATCTCACCACCGCCTGGTTCGCCAAGCGCGTGGATGAGCGCTATCAGCGCTGTATGAAGCGCTGATCAGGGGCGGCGGCGCACAAACTTGCGCCACAGCCACACCCACAACCAGACCACCGGGAACGCCAGGATCACAAAGGGCAGCACGTAACTGGCACGTTCCAGGGCGTCAGCGGTGCCTTCCAGCATATTCGTGCCAAGGTTACTGAACATCCGGCTCAAGCGTGACGGTTGGTTCGCCCCGTCCGAGGAGCGGAAATTCAGGGTGACACGGTTAGTGTCGAGGCGACGTTGCTGGCCGGCCGCGACCTGGGCCAGCGCTTGCAGGTCGTTTTCGATGGCGGCCTGTTCCTTGCTCAAGGCGATCAGGTCGCTGACGGTGATGTCCTTGCGCTTGGCCAGTTCGTCGAGGCGTTGCTGCTGGGCTTGCAGGCGCTCCTGACGGCGGCGCACGTCGGCGACAACGTCGGCCAGGTCTTCGGCGGTAGTGATGCGCTGGCCGAGCGTGCCGCCTTCAGCGGCCAGGGCAACCATCGGTTCCACACCGGTGGGCGCGATGCGCAGGATGATCTCGCCGCCGCTGCTGTCTTCGCTGATGCCGAGGATATTGCAGGCGCCGAACCGCGCCGTTTCGCAGGCCTCGCGCGTGGCCTGCATGCGCGGTGCGAGCAGGGCGCCAGGCAGGGCCAGGGTCAGTTCATGTTCGTAGGCCAGTTGCGCGCCGGCCCGGCCTTGCTCGCCGTTGACGGCGGCGGCGCGGGAGTGGTCCTTGGGCGAACAGCCGGCCAGCATCAGGCCGGTCAGTAAGAACAACAGAGGTATGCGAAACGGGCGAGGGGTGCCGTCCAGGTGGCGCATTGTGGTTCCTTGAGGTGTGCGAGAGCAATTGGCGGCGATTAAAGCGGGTCTGGCGGATTAACGCAAAGTATCGCGCAAGATTTGCACGGCTGATGGTGGTGGCCGGGATTCGGGAGCGGGCGTACACCTCAAGCCTGACGCCAAGGAACAGCTCATTATGATTACTCACACTGTGCCCGAAGGTTTTGTCTCGTTGCCCCGCAGCAGTCCGTTGCTGGATCTGCTGGGCCCGGTGTACTGCCGGGGTGACGGCCTGCACCTGGAGATCGGCCTGCGCGCCGACAATCGCCATGCCAACGGGCGCGGCACCGTGCATGGCGGGGTGCTGGCGACGTTGGCGGATATCGGCATGGGCTACGCCATGGCGTTTTCCAGCGAGCCGCCGTTGCCGTTGATTACCGCGAGCATGACCGTGGATTACCTGGGGGCGGTACAGGTCGGGGAGTGGATCGTGGTGCGCTTGGAGCATCACAAGCGGGGGCGGCAGATGGCGTTTGCCACGGTGAGCCTGCAGGTGGGGGAGAAGGTGGTGGCGCGGGCGAGTGCGGTGTTTGCGGTGCCTCAATGTGACAGGTAACGAGGATCTGGTGCGGGAGGGGGTTTTTTCAGGTCTACCGGATAAAGAAAAGGCCCGGTTTTCGTGGAACCGGGCCTTTCCAGTGTTGCTCTTGTCGAAGGGGGCCGCTGCGCAGCCCAATGGGAGCAAGCTCCCTCGCCACAACGGGCCTTTACTGTGTTGCTCTTTTATCAGCCGCGCTCAAGGGCCAGGGCTACGCCTTGGCCGCCACCGATGCACAGCGTTGCCAGGCCTTTCTTGGCGTCGCGCTTGATCATCTCGTGCAACAGAGTCACCAGCACGCGGCAACCTGAGGCGCCGATCGGGTGGCCGATGGCGATGGCGCCGCCGTTGACGTTGACCTTGTCGGCATCCCACTCCAACTCTTTGCCCACCGCCAGGGATTGCGCGGCGAAGGCTTCGTTGGCTTCGATCAGGTCCAGCTCGCTGAGCTTCCAGCCGGCCTTGTCCAGGCATCGACGGGTAGCCGAAACCGGGCCGATGCCCATGATGGCGGGGTCGACACCCGCGTTGGCGTAGCTGGCGATGCGCGCCAAAACCGGCAGCCCCAGGGCTTTGGCCTTGTCGGCGCTCATCAGCAGCACGGCTGCGGCGCCGTCATTGAGGCTGGAGGCGTTGCCGGCGGTGACGCTGCCGTCTTTCTTGAACGCCGGCTTGAGTTTGGCCAGGGACTCGGCGGTGGTGCCGGCACGCGGTTGCTCGTCCACGGCGAAGGTTACCGGGTCGCCTTTGCGCTGGGGGATCAGGATCGGCGTGATTTCGTCGGCAAAACGCCCGGCTTCAATCGCCGCGCTGGCTTTTTGCTGGGACGCGGCGGCAAAGGCATCCTGGGCTTCGCGGCTGATGCCGTACTTGTCCACCAGGTTCTCGGCGGTGATGCCCATGTGATAGTCGTTGAACGCATCCCACAGGCCATCGGTGATCATGCTGTCGATCATCTTGGCGTGACCCATGCGCAAACCGGTGCGCGCAGCGGGCAGTACGTACGGGGCCAGGCTCATGTTTTCCATGCCGCCGGCGATGATCACGTCAGCGTCGCCGCAACGGATCGCCTGGGCACCGAGGTGCAGGGCCTTGAGGCCCGAGCCGCAGACCTTGTTCAGGGTCAGGCTCGGTACGGCGTGGGGCAGGCCGGCGAGGATCGAGGCCTGGCGCGCCGGGTTCTGCCCTGAGCCTGCGGTGAGTACCTGGCCGAGGATCACTTCATCGACCTGGGCCGGGTCCAGGCCCGTCTGCTCCAGCAGGCGACGGATCACGGCGGCGCCCAGTTCCGGTGCCGGAATATTCGCCAGCGAACCCTGGAAGCTGCCCACGGCGGTGCGGGTGGCAGCAACAATCACGACGTCTTGCATGGAGTCTGTCCTCACTGGAAGTGCATTTCCGGAACGTGGTCCGGGACGATCAGTTTACCGGCGGTCTTGCTCACAATCTCTTCAATGCTGACGCCAGGTGCGCGTTCCTTGAGGACAAAAGCGCCATTCTCGATCTCCAGGTACGCAAGGTCCGTCAGTACACGCTTGATGCAGTTGGCACCGGTCAGCGGCAGGCTGCATTGGCTGAGCAACTTGGACTCACCGTCCTTGGAGGCGTGGGTCATGATCACGATGATGTTTTCCGCGCCGGCCACCAGGTCCATGGCGCCGCCCATGCCCTTCACCAGCTTGCCGGGGATCATCCACGAGGCGATGTTGCCGTGCACGTCCACTTCAAACGCGCCGAGCACGGTGAGGTCGACGTGGCCGCCGCGAATCATCGCGAAGGACTCGGCGGAGGAAAAGATCGATGCGCCGATACGCGCCGTCACGGTTTGTTTGCCGGCGTTGATCATGTCGGCATCAATGGTTTCTTCGGTCGGAAACGGACCCATGCCGAGCAGGCCATTTTCCGATTGCAGCATCACTTCCATGCCTTCGGGGATGTAGTTGGCCACAAGGGTCGGAATGCCGATGCCGAGGTTGACGTAGAAGCCGTCCTGCATTTCGCGGGCGACGCGTTGAGCCATTTGTTCGCGGGTAAGAGCCATGTTATGCGTCCTTATTGTTCGGGCTGGGGGCAGATTATTTGCGCACGGTGCGCTGTTCGATGCGCTTCTCGAACGTGCCGCAGATGATCCGGTCGACGTAGATGCCAGGGGTGTGGATCTGCGCCGGGTCCAGCTCGCCCGGTTCGACGATTTCCTCGACTTCGACCACGGTGATCTTGCCGGCGGTGGCGGCCAGTGGGTTGAAGTTTTGGGCGGTATGGCGGTAGATGACGTTACCGAAGTGGTCGGCTTTCCAGCCTTTGACGATGGCAAAGTCACCGGTGATGGACTCTTCCATCAGATACGGGCGGCCGTTGAATTCGCGGGTTTCCTTACCTTCGGCGACGGGGGTGCCGACACCGGTGGCGGTGAAGAAGGCCGGGATGCCGGCACCGCCTGCGCGCATTTTTTCCGCCAGGGTACCTTGGGGGGTGAGGACTACTTCGATTTCGCCGCTGAGCAATTGCTTCTCGAACAGGGCGTTTTCACCCACGTAGGAGGCAATCACTTTGCTGATCTGCTTTTGCTCCAGCAGCACGCCCAGGCCGAAACCGTCGACGCCGCAGTTGTTGGAAACCACTGTCAGGTCGCGGGTGCCTTTGCGCTTGATCTCATTGATGAGGTTTTCCGGAATGCCGCATAGGCCAAAACCGCCGGCAAGCACAGTCATGCCGTCCTCCAGGCCTGCCAGCGCTTCCTCGTAGGACGCCACGCGTTTATCGAAACCTGCCATGTGCATGCACCTCTATTTATTGTATGTGGGCCAGCCAATGAACCGAGTGTTGCGCCGACAGATTGATTTGTTAAGTTGTTTTTTTAGGTTGATTGATTTAGAAAACAGCATAGTTCATCCCTTTCCGGAGCAGCGCCATGACGGTCAAACAAATGCGTGCCTTTCTGGCCGTGGCCCAGAGCCTGAGTTTTGCCGCCGCGTGCGAGCGCCTGCACCTGTCCCAGTCGGCGCTGAGCCTGACCATCAAGGGGCTGGAAGAAGGCCTGGGCGGGCGCCTGTTCAGCCGTAACACCCGCAACGTGGCCCTGACCCCGGAAGGTGAATCCCTGTTGCCGTTGGCCCGCCGCTTGATTGCCGATTGGGACAATGCCGAAGATGAACTGCGCCAACGTTTCACCCTGCAGCGTGGGCGGGTCACGGTGGCGGCGATGCCCTCGTTTGCGGGCAATTTGCTGCCGCCGATCCTGAAGATATTCCGCGCACGTTACCCCCAGGTGAATGTGACGGTGCATGACTTGATCAATGAGCAGGTGCTGGAGATGGTCCGCGACCGCCAGGTGGAGTTGGGCGTGGCGTTCGAGCCTGCGCAGGGCTCCTCATTGGCCTTCACACCGCTGTATCTGGACCGCTTCATCGCGGTGGTGCCCAGTGATTCGCCATTGGCGCAGTGTGACGAGATCACCTGGAAAACCTTGCTGGAACAACCGTTCATCACCTTGCAGCGGCCGTCCACCGTGCGGGTCATGCTGGAAGAGCACTTGGGTGCCTTGCAGATGAAGCTGCCCGTGGCCTTGGAAAGCCACCAACTGGCGACGGTGGGCAAGATGGTTGCCAGCGGCCTTGGCGTCAGTGCCGTACCGGCGTTGTGTGCGCAGCAAATGGAGGAGGCAGGGGCCCATTGCATCACCTTGAACAGCCCGGTGATCGAACGACCGATTGGTGTATTGACCAAACCAGGGCACGAACTGTCGGCGGCGGCGCAGGTGTTGTTTGATATTTTTCGGGATGAAGCGAGGAAAGGCCGGTTTCCAACTTTTTGAGGCTTAAAACAACGAGGGGAGCTATCAGCTCCCCTCGTTGTTGTCAGTCGAGTTGTTACTTAGTAATAGCGGTCGATCACCTTAACTTGCGAGTTATCCTTGAAAGATTCCCAGGCATTGTTAAGTGTGTCGAATACTTGCTCGATAAAGTTTCGATCGGCTGCGGCCTTCTTGCCGACATAACCCTGGCCACGGCGGTACATCTTCAGGCGCGCCGCCAGCTCACGGTGATTGCGGTCAAACTCGGCTTCTTCGGTATGGGGCGCCAGGCAGTCAATTTGCACTTCGCCCGATTTTCCTACCCACAGAATATGATCGTCGAGTGTGTCTTTCTGCGCTGCGAACATCTCAGCCAATTCATCGATAGTAGGTTGATTGTTCAGATTCATGTGTAAGCCCCTTGACCAGTTGGCGATCTATCAGTTGATTCCGTTAAAACTGCTTAGTTGTCTCCGGCGTTAAACGCCGGGCGTCAGTGACGGTCTGCCGAATACGGGCAGGGTCTTGAACCTGATGCATGTAGTTTTGCTGATGAACTGCTACGCAATGCATTCATAACGAAGACAAGCAGCCTTTGAGCTCCTTGTACCCATCCCTTTCGGAGCAGGTCAGCTTCATCAATCTGCCTTGTGGGCAGTGCACATCCGGAAAAAACAGCTCGGCGGTCAGACGAGCGCTTTCAAAACACCTGTTACCAACGCTCCCGATGCGGGAGACGTCTAGATCATGCAAGGACAAAAAGGTTACGTCAACGGTTATGTAGTGATTATTTTTGCTCACTACATAAATTTCAGGCGGGGCGGGGGCATGCATGGAAATGTGACTTGAGCGTCATTTTCTGGCGTGGTGGGTCGCTTGAGTGAGGGGCTGGATTCAGCACAAACCCATGTTGAGGCGGACTATCCGAGTCGCTTGGCAAGCAGCGGCAACAGCGCCTCGCACGACGCCTCGATCTTCACCTGTAACAGCTCATCCCCACGGGTCTTGCCCAGGTTGATGGCAATGACCGGTTTGCCTTGTTCGACCATTGCCTTGCACAGCCGAAACGTCGAATAGGCCATCAGCGACGAGCCCACCACCAGCAGCCCTTCGGCATGTTCCACCGCCGCCATGGCCTTGGCCGCCGTCGGCTGTGCAACGTTCTCGCCGAAAAACACCACATCCGGTTTCAGACGTTGACCCTCGCAATGGGGGCAACGCGGCACCTGGAAGCGCTCTTCGAACGCGGGGTCGAGCAAGGTATCGCCATCGGGCGCTTGCACGGCATCGACGCCGGCCAGGTAGGGGTTATCCATCTCCATCATCCGCTGGATCACATCGCGCTCGCTGCGCTGCCCGCAATCCAGGCACAGCACACGGTGCAGGCTGCCGTGCAACTCAATCACATCATGGCTGCCGGCCTGATCATGCAGGGTGTCGACGTTCTGGGTAATCAGGCCGGTGATGCTTTGGCGCTGTTGCAGGGTTGCCAGTGCCCGGTGGGCGTCGTTCGGCTGGGCGATACGTACTCGCGGCCACCCCAGCATCGCTCGCGCCCAGTAACGGCGCCGTGCTTGCGGGGTGGCCAGGAATTCCTGGTACAGCATCGGCGCCTTGCCACGGCGCACGCCTTCGCTGTCACGGTAATCGGGGATTCCCGATGGCGTGCTGATCCCCGCACCGGTCAACACCAGAAAGCGCCGTTCGGCCATGGTCCTGTGCAGGGTGTCGAGATCGTCTTCCTGATAGGCCAGGGTATCGAGCATGGGTTCTCCTATTCGCCGCGAATGTATTGCTCCAACTGCTTGATCAACGCGGCCTGTTCGGCGATGGCTTCCTTGACCAGGTCACCAATGGACAGCAGCCCCAGCAGTTTGCCGTCTTCGACCACGGGCAGGTGGCGCAGGTGACTGTCGGTCATGATGTTCATGCATTCTTCCACGCTTTTATGGGTATCGACGGTGATCACCGGCGAACTCATCACTTCATGCACCTTGGTGGTGACTGACGACAGGCCCTTGAGCATGATTTTGCGCGCGTAATCACGTTCGCTGATGATACCCACCACCACGTCACCCTTGACCACCGGCAAGGCCCCGACGTTTTTTTCCGACATCCGCACCAGCGCCTCAAACACGGTGTGGTCCCATTTGATGGTGTGGACGTCCTGGTTTTTATGGTCCTTGGCTTTGAGCAATTGTGCGACGGTCTTCATGGCGGCCACTCCGGTGTTGTTGTAGGTAGTCCAGATCCCCTACAGAATCCTAGACCGAACCCGCCGTAGCAAGGTCCAATGCGGCGTTAAACCTGTCGAAAAACGTCATTTGCCGGTTTTTTCGCTGTTTATCCCATATTTCCCGGTTTTTTGCCGCGCTTGGGGTTGGCGGCGGCCTTGCGTGGGGCAGCCTTGCGCTTGTTTTTCCACGGCGTGGCTCCTCGGCCCGCAGGGCTGGCCGGGCCGGTGATGGTCATGCGCATGCCATTGCAGCGCGCCACCTGCTTGCTCATCCAGGCCGCCTGCTTGGCGACGAACTCCTCCAGGCTCATCTCACCGCTTTGCACCATGTCCAGCGCCTGTTCCCAAATGGCGGTGGTGCCAGGGTCTGCGATGGCGCGGGGCACCGCGTCGATCAGGCTGAACGCCGCCGCGGTGGCCGACAGTGCCTTGCCGTTTTTCACAAGGTAACCGCGGTCGAGCAGGCCCTGGATGATCCCCGCGCGGGTCGCTTCGGTGCCGATGCCGGTGGTGTCCTTGAGCTTCTGTTTGAGCAGTGGGTCTTCCACCAGCTTGGCGACGCTTTTCATCGCCTTGATCAGGTCACCTTCGGTAAAGGGTTTGGGGGGTTGAGTCCATAGGTCCTTGAGGTTGACCTTGGCCACTGCATAATCCTGACCCTGCACCAGTGTCGGCAGGGGCTGAGGTGCCGGCGCTTCACGGCCCTTGGCCGGCGCGAGGGCTTCGGGCAAGGCGCGCTTCCAGCCCGGTTCAATCACCACTTTGCCCACCGCGCGCAGTGCCTGGCCCGCGCAGTCGAAATCCGCCTGGGTACGGTCGTATTCATGGTTGGGCAGGAACTGCGCCAGGTAGCGCGCGCGAATCAGCGTGTACACCGCACGGTGCTTGCCGGTGAGTTGCCCCACGTCTTTGCCCGCCCCGGTGGGGATGATGCCGTGGTGGGCGCTGACCTTGGCGTCGTTCCAGGCCCGCGAGCGACGCTGGGGATCGATATGCGGCATCAGATCGGCCACCGCCGTATCGGCGCGGCCCAGCGCGGCGAGGATCTTCGGCGCTTCGCTGTGCTGGCTCACGGGCAGGTAGCCGCAGTCACTGCGCGGGTAGGTGATGACCTTGTGGGTTTCGTAGAGGGACTGGGCGATGTCCAGGGTTTCCTGGGCACCGAGGCCGAGTTTTTTGGAGCAGATTTCCTGCAGCGTGCCGAGATCGAAGGGCAGGGGTGCCACTTCACGCATGCGTTCGGTGCGCAGCTTTACCAGGTGGGCGCTGGCGGCGCTGCGCATCGCCTCGGCGGCTTCGTTGGCAAATTGCGGGTTTAGGCAACGGCCCTGGTCGTCGCAGACATCTTCGCCAGCACGCCATTGAGCAGTAAAGGTCATGCGCTCGTGACGCAAATCCACATCGATGGCCCAGTAAGCCACCGGTACGAAATCGGCGATGCTGCGATCGCGGTCCACCACCAGGCGCAAGGTTGGCGTTTGCACGCGGCCCACCGGCAACACACCTTGATAGCCGGATTGACGTCCAAGCAGGGTAAACAGGCGGCTCATGTTCATGCCGATCAGCCAGTCGGCGCGAGAGCGGCCCAGGGCCGAGTGATACAGGCTGAATGTCTCTGCGCCGGGCTTGAGCGCCGCCAGGGCCTTGCGAATGGAGGCATCGTCCAGCGCCGACAGCCACAGGCGCTGAATCGGCCCGCGATAGCGGCAATGCTCCACCAGCTCACGGGCGATCATCTCGCCCTCGCGGTCGGCGTCGGTGGCGATTACCAGTTCCTGGGCTTCCCCCAACAAGCGCTTGACCGCCTTGAACTGGCTGGCGGTCTTGGGCTTGACGAGCATCTTCCATTTTTCCGGGACGATGGGCAGGTCGGCCAGCACCCAGCGTTTGTACTTGGCGTCGTAGGCGTCGGGCGGGGCGGTTTCCAGCAGGTGGCCGATACACCAGGTGACCGTGACCCCATTGCCCAGCCAGCACCCGTCGCCACGGCGACTGGCGCCGAGCACGGCCGCGATGTCCTTGGCCTGGGAGGGTTTTTCACAGAGGTACAGCCGCATGGTCGCCACATCAGATCGGGTTGATGCTGTGCAGGATGCTTAGTCAGCGCCGATTCGGCAACCATTATCTGTATGGATGTACAGCAATTTGTGTGAGTGGCTGAATTCCAATGTGGGACGGGGCTTGCTCCCGATATAGCGGTGGTTCAGCCAATGCAACTGTGACTGAGCTATCGCTATCGGGAGCAAGCCCCCTCCCACAGGGGGTTGTCGGTGTCTGGAAGATCAGTTGTTATCGATATCCACATGCCGCGTTTCTTTGAGGCAGAACAACCCCACAATCAGGCTCACGCCGGTAATCACCACCGGGTACCACAGGCCGTAGAAAATATCCCCGGTGTACACCACCAGTGCAAACGACACGGTCGGCAGGAACCCGCCAAACCAGCCGTTACCGATGTGGTAGGGCAGCGACATCGAGGTGTAGCGGATGCGCGTCGGGAACAGTTCCACCATCAGCGCTGCGAGTGGGCCGTAGCACATGGCTGCGATCAGGATCAGCGCGACGATCAGTATCACCACCATCACTTTGTTGACCTGCGCCATATCCGCCGAGGATGGGTAGCCGGCCAGGGTCACCGCGCCGCGCAGGGCTTGTTCGTCAAATCCATCGATGCGCACGTCACCGACGCTCACCTGCACCGGGCTGCCGGCGGGTGCGGCGGCGCTGCTGTACGGCAGGCCTTGCTTGACCAGGAAGGTTTTGACCTTGTCGCACGGGCTGTCAAAACGTGCCTTGCCCACCGGGTCGAACTGGAAGGTGCAGGTGGCTGGGTCGGCCAGCACAGTGATCGGCGCCTGGCGGCTGGCCTGGTCCATGGCCGGGTTGGTGTAGTGCGCCAGGCTCTTGAAGATCGGGAAGTACAGCACGGTCGCCAGCAGCAGGCCGAGCATCAGTACCGGCTTGCGCCCGATTTTGTCCGACAGCCAGCCAAAGAAGATAAAGAACGGCGCGCCTATGACCACGCTGATGATCAGCAGCATATTGGCCAACGCCGGGTCCATCTTCAGGAACTGGGTGAGGAAGAACAGCACATAGAACTGCGCGGCGTAGAAGGTCACCGCCTGGCCGCCGTTGATGCTGAACAGGGCGATCAGCACCACCTTGAGGTTTTCCCATTTGCCGAACGACTCACGGATCGGCGCCTTGCTGGCCTTGCCTTCCTCTTTCATCTTCAGGAAGGCTGGCGACTCGTGCAGGCTCATGCGGATCCAAGTGGAAATGCCCAGCAGCACGATGGAGAACAGGAACGGAATACGCCAGCCCCACACTTCGAACTGGTCGCCGGTGAAGTACCGGCAGGCCAGCACCACCAGCAGCGACAGCAGCAGGCCGATGGTCGCGGTGGATTGAATCCAGCTGGTATGAAAGCCGCGCTTGCCGGCCGGCGCGTGTTCCGCCACATAGGTGGCCGCGCCGCCGTATTCACCGCCCAGCGCCAGGCCTTGCAGCATGCGCAGCACGATCAGGATGATCGGCGCCGCAATGCCGATGCTGGCATAGGTCGGCAGCAGTCCGACGCAGAAGGTCGCCACGCCCATCAGGATGATGGTGACGAGGAAGGTGTATTTGCGCCCGATCATGTCGCCCAGGCGGCCGAAAACCAGCGCGCCGAACGGCCGCACCACAAAGCCGGCCGCAAAGGCCATCAAGGCAAAGATGAACGCAGTGGTGTCGTTGACTCCGGCAAAGAACTGCTTGCTGATGACGGCGGCCAACGCGCCGTAGAGGAAAAAGTCATACCACTCGAACACCGTCCCCAGGGACGAGGCGAAGATGACTTTCTTGGAGTCGTTGCTGGTGCTCGCGTCGCGCGTCGAGCCCAGGGGTTGAGCGTGTTCTGACATCGGGTAGCCCTCACAGTGATTATTTATTGTTGTTCCACTGTCGGCGCCGGGTACGGCGCCGCTATTCAGATTGCATGAATCAGTTCTTTCTCCTGGGCGAGGCTCCTTGTAGGCGGCGAAAGGATCATCTGCGCGGCTTTCTCCGCGATCATCAGCGTCGGTGAACAGGTGTTGCCGGAGGTGATGCGCGGCATGATCGAGGCATCGGCAATGCGCAGGCCGGGTACGCCATGCACCCGCAGTTGCGCATCGACCACCGCGTCTTTATCGCTGCCCATGCGGCAGGTGCCTACTGGATGGAAGATCGTCGTGCCGATGCGCGCGGCGGCTTCGTGCAGTTGTGCTTCGGTTTGCAGCGAGTCGCCCGGTAAATATTCGACCGGGTTGAACTGGCTCAGGGCCGGTGCGGCGACGATGCGACGGGTCAGGCGAATCGCGTCGGCGGCCACGCGCAGGTCTTGCGGGTGGCTGAGGTAATTGGGCTGGATCAGCGGCGCATCCGATGGGTTGGCCGAGCGGATATCGATACGGCCACGGCTTTGCGGACGCAGGTCGCACACCGAGGCGGTGAACGCCGGGAACCCGTGCAATGGCTCGCCGAACCGCTCCAGGGACAGTGGTTGCACATGGTATTCAAGGTTGGCCGAGGTCTGTTCCGGGCCGGAGCGCGCAAACGCGCCGAGCTGGCTGGGCGCCATCGACAGCGGGCCGCTGCGGTCATACAGGTAGCGCAAGCCCATGCCCATCTTGCCCCACAAGGTGCCGGCGATCTGGTTCAGGGTGCGGGCGTTTTCCAGCTTGTAGATCAGCCGCAGTTGCAGGTGGTCCTGCAGGTTGCCGCCGACGCCGGGCAGTTCATGCAGCACCTCGATGCCCAGCGGTTTGAGCACGCTGGAAGGGCCGATCCCCGAGCGTTGCAGAATACCTGGAGAACCCACGGCACCGGCGCAGAGTATGATTTCCTTGTTTGCCTTCCAGCGCATTGGCTGGTCGTCCTGACGCCCGATCACGGCTGAGGCACGGCCGTTTTCCAGCAGCACGCGGTCCACTTCCACACCGGTCAGCACCGTGAGATTGGGCCGCTGGCGGATCGGCTTGAGAAACGCCTTGGCCGCGTTCCAGCGTACCCCGGCTTTTTGATTGACCTGGAAGTAGCCACAGCCTTCGTTATCGCCCTGATTGAAGTCGCTGATCGTGGCGATGCCGCTTTGCGCCGCCGCGTCGCGAAAGGCGTCCAGGATCGGCCAGTGCAGGCGCTGTTGTTCGACGCGCCATTCACCGCCATCGCTGTGAAACTCCGAGCTGCCGGCAAAGTGGTTTTCGCTTTGCTTGAACAGCGGCAACACGTCTTTCCAGGCCCAGCCGGGGTTGCCTTCAGCCGCCCAGCCATCGTAATCCTGGGCCTGGCCGCGCATGTAGATCATGCCGTTGATGGACGAACAGCCCCCCAGCACTTTGCCTCGCGGATAACTCAGCGCACGGCCTTGCAGGCCTTCCTGGGCTTCGGTCTTGAAGCACCAGTCGGTGCGCGGGTTGCCGATGCAGAACAGGTAACCGACGGGGATATGGATCCAGGGGTAATTGTCGCGGCCGCCGGCTTCGAGCAGCAGCACGCGGTGGGCAGGGTTGGCGGACAGTCGATTGGCCAGCAGGCAGCCTGCGGGGCCGGCGCCTACTACCACGTAATCGTATTGCGCAGCTGCAATGGACATCTGAGGTCTCGCTTGTTTTTCTTATTGGGCCCATCCTAGTTGTTAGTTTTCGTCTTAAAAATGTTAGTTTTTACCCAGCTGCTGTGCGTTTTTAAACAGTGCTGCCCAGGCTGATGGAATGGAGGCGACATGTTCGACTGGAATGACCTGCGGTTTTTTCTTGAGTTGCAGCGCAGCGGCCGCCTGCTCACTGCCGCGCAGCGCCTGAAAACCACCCACGCCACCGTGGCGCGGCATATCGAAGCGATCGAGAAAAGCCTCGGCACCGCGTTGTTTGTGCAGCATGCCCAGGGCTACGAACTGACACCCTCCGGCGAGGCGCTGCTCAAACACGCCGAAGCCATGGAAAACGTCGCGCTGCTGGCCGAAGACGAACTCACGCACTGCGCCGCGCCCCTGGGCAAGATACGCCTCGGCGTGGCCGAAGGCCTGGGCGTGATGTTCCTCGCCGGGCGCATGGGCGGACTGTTCGAACGCTACCCCGGGCTGGAGGTGGAGCTGGTCGCCGTGCCGCGCTTTGTCAGCATCCTCAACCGTGAAGCGGAAATCAGCATCCACCTCGAACGTCCCAGCGTCGATCAACTGGTGACGCGCAAACTCACGGATTATCGTCTCTCCCTTTACGCCAGCCGCGCCTACCTGGATCGCAATCCGCCGATTGAAAAACGCGAGGATCTGGCGGCCCATTCCTGGATCGATTATGTCGACGATCTGCTGTTCAGCCAGGAGCTGAAGTTCCTCAGCAGTTTTTGTCGCAACCCCAAAGTGGTGTTCCACAGCACCAGCGTCATCGCCCAGCACCAGGCGGCGCGCTCGGGTTTGGGGATTGCGGTGTTGCCGTGTTTCATGGCCGCCAGCGACCCGGACCTGGTGGCATTGCTGCCGCAGGAGGGTATCCAGCGCAGCTACTGGATCAGCTCGCGCCGGGAGCTGCACAAATCGGTGCGGCTGCGGGTGCTGTGGGATTACGTGGTGGAGTTGTGCGCGCGCGAGCAGGGGCTGCTGTTGGGCGAATCCAACTGAAGAAACCGAATCAAAACTGTGGGAGCGGGCTTGCTCCCACATTGATCTGTGTCGTCGCGGCAATTGTCGTCAATCGCGCAATTCAAATTCAGTACTGCCCAACCGCTCCCCATTCACCATCACATGCACCACATGCCGACCGGGATAGTGCTTGCGTGTGGTCAGTTCGCGGATATGTTGCTCACGGCTGATGGGCTGTTGCTCACCCGTGCCCAGGGTAAACGCCTTGAGCTTGAACACTTTGGCCGCACTGTGCCCGGCGCTTTTTACATAATCGATGGCGTAATCCACCACCAGTTTCTGTGGAATGGCGGCGGTGGATTCCAGGCTGAACGAGAGATTGATCCGCTCACCGAGCTTGATCACCGCTGGCGTCACTGTCAGGTGGTGGAGCTTCACCTCGGCCCTGGCCCCTGCGCCCATGATCGTCAACGCGCGGGGGTTGCCCTGCTTGATCAGGCTACGCAGCGCATGGCGGGCGATCCAGGCGGTGTTTGGGTTATCCAGGTTCCAGCCTTCGATCAGGCTGAGCACCCACTCGGGGTGGTCCTTGGTGATGTCGTTGAGGTGGTTGGCCACTGACTTGCGCACATAGAGGCTCGGGTCGGCCTTGAGGTTGTCGAGGATCGAGGCGCACAGCGTGGGGTTGGCCTGCACCTCGGCCAGGCGAAACGACCATGGCAGGCGCGGCCGCGAGCCTTCGCTGGCCAGGCGGCGCACGTGTTCGTTGGCATCCAGCGACCATTGCTGCATCACCGCCAAGGTGCGCGGCAAGTCTTGCAGCAAGAAGGCACGGATGGCGAACTCGGCGGAACCGAAGGTAGTGAAGTATTTGAGCGCGGCCATGGAGCGTTTGAAATCCGCCAGGCCGTAACTCGCCACGTAGTGCGGCAGGAACAGGCTGACAAATGAACTGTTCAGCCGCGGCGCCAGGGCGTGCAGCCGTTTGAGCGTTTGCGGATAATCCAGCGGGATCACCGCGTGCAGGCTTTCGCTGACCCGCGCCATGCGTTGCATTACCGATAACTCGGCCAGCCCGGCGGTGGCGTGTTTGAGGAAACCCTTGTCATCGAACGCCGGGTACACCGCTTTCATCTCGCTGGCGATGTGTTGCAGGCGTTCGACGTTGAAGATTTCCTTGAGGGCTGGGGCGCTTTGCTCGGTCATGGGGTGTGCCTTCGTTAGAGAAACCAGCGGTATTCCCGCGCATTGATCTCTTGCTGAAAGGCCAGGTGATCCTGGCGCTTGTTCTCGCAGTACACATCGACAAATTCGGCGCCCAGCTTATCGCGCACGACCGCGTGATGTTGCATGGCACGCACGGCGTCGAGCATTTCCACGGGGAAGTCGGTGCCGCTTGAGCGGTCCTCGTTCAGGGGCGCGATGGGTTCCTGTCGGATTTCAAGGCCATGCTCCAGGCCGGCGAGTATGGCCGCCAGCACCAGGTACGGGTTGGCGTCGGCGCTGGCCAGGCGGTGTTCGATGCGCAGGTTGCGCGGGTCGGACTCGGGGATGCGCACGCACGCGTCACGGTCCTCAAACCCCCAGCAGGCGCGGGTCGCGGCATTTACGGTGCCGCCCAGGCGGCGGAAGGCGTTGTGGTTGGGCGAGAAAATCGGCATGCAGTGCGGCAGCAGTTCCAGGCACCCGGCCACGGCGTGGCGCAGCGGTTGTTGCTGGTGCGCCGCCAGCAGGTTGTTGCCCGCGCCGTCATAGAGACTCACGTGCACGTGCATGCCACTGCCCGGAAATTGCAGGTACGGCTTGGCCATGAAGCTGGCGCGATAACCCTGCTTGAGCGCCACGCCACGGGTGCTGCGGCAGAACAGGGCGGCCCAGTCGGCGGCGCGCAGGCCGTCATCGAGGTGGCCGAAGTTGATCTCGAACTGGCCGGGGCCGAGTTCGGCGGTGATCACCGTGATGTCGATGCCCTGGTCCTTGGCCGTTTGCGCCATATCGTCCAGCACCTCGCTGAAACGCGACAGCCGCTCGATATGCAGGTTGGGCTGGTCATCGGCATCATCGCTCAGCGGGTCGCGGGCGAATTGCGCCAGGCCGTTGTCGAGTTTTTTGTCGAACAGGTAGAACTCCAGTTCAAACGCCACCACCGGATGAATGCCTTTGCGGTGCAGGCGTTCGATCACCTTGGCCAGCACTTCCCGAGGTTCGAATTCGATGGGCGCTTCGGTGCCGTCGGAGGTGATCAGCATTTGGCCCAGGGGTTGCGATTCCCAACTCACCGGCTTGAGCGTTCCCGGCACCAGGCGGCGGTTGGCGTCCGGGTCGCCATCGTTGAAGCAATAATCGCCGATCTTGAACAACCCGCCTTGCGCGCCCAGCAGCACGGCATTCTGCGGCAGCTTCAGCGGGCTGCCGGCAGCAATCTTTTCCAGCATCTCGATGGGGTAGCGCTTGCCGTAGAAATGCCCGGGAATGTCCAGGGCGATCAGGTCGACGTAACGCACCTTGGGGTGGAGCTGACGAAAGGTCCGTACTTCGGCCAGCAGCGCGGGGGAGTGACTTTTCACGGGGTTGCTCCTAGTTGTAAACCCACAGCACACGGGCGGGCAGGTCGGTCAGGTTGGCGTAGCGGCAATGGGCGAAACTGGCCAGGTGGAAACTGTCGCCAGGGCCGAGGGTGACCGAATCGGGCTCGCCGTCTACCCACAAGGTCAGCTCGCCTTCCAGCACGAAACCGGCCTGCTCGGCGCGGTCGCTCATGGTTTGTTCGCCGCTGTTGGCGCCGGGGGCCAGCAGGCTGTCGAGCATGGAAAACGCACCGTTCATGCTGGGGGACACCAGGATGTCGGTGATGCCGTTGGCGTAATACACCGTGCGCCGCTCGTTGGGGCGGGTGATCCAGTCCACGGCCTTGGGTTTGGGTTGGCTGTAGAAATACGTGGTGGGCACGTCCAGCGCGTGGCTGATGGCGGTGAGATCCGCCACGGTGGGTCGCGAAAGCCCGCGTTCGACCTGGGACACAAAGCCCACCGAGCGCTCGATCTTTTGCGCGAGTTGGGCCAGGGTGAGCTTCTTGTGCTTACGCAGGTCGTGGATCAGGGCGGCGAGGGTGGCGAGTTCTTCTTGTTGCGTCATGAAATTTATATCTTGAAATTTCATGAAAAATTACAGGATTAATTTCATGAAGGCAATGAGGGCAGCATTGATACGTGAATGCCCCGTGGGAGCTTGCTCCCGCTGGGCAGCGAAGCGGCCCCAACCGATCACCGCGTTCGTTCAGGTGGATTACGGTGGGGCTTTTTAGGGCTGCTGCGCAGCCCAGCGGGAGCAAGCTCCCTCGCCACGACGGCGGTCACTCGCGTTGGTAGCTGTCCACCTGAACTCCGTCGGCATTAAACACATTCACCCGGTTTTCGTCTTTCGCGTCCCAGATGCTGTACGTCGCGTCGTTGCTGTTGGTGGGCAGGCTGTAGGTGGTGTACGAGCCGAGTTTTTTCACCAGGGTGTTGTTTTTGTCGATCAGCACCAGGCCTCTGAAACCGTCCATTTCCGCCGAGGCGAGGTTTTTCTGGAAGGGGTTGAGACGGGTGTACTTCAGGGGCACGCGCAGTTTGCCGGTCAGGTCGAGCGCGCCGTAGCGTTCCCCTTTTTTGACCACGGCCATGCCGTTGGAGAACGGCTCGACTTCGTCATAGGGCAAGCTGATGGGCAGGGGTTTGCCTTCGGGGTTGATAAAGCTGTATTTCCGGCTTTTGCGGTCTTGCACCAGTTGCGGCTGGCCCTGGATAAAAGCGCCGATGGCCGTGCTGCCGGGTGGGTTGAGCTTTTGCAGTTTCAGCGTATAGACGTCTGTTTGTCCCCCGTCAGCCGAGGTGGTGTAGAGGTAGTCACTGGCGACGTCGATGTTGGAGAAACGCGGTGCCAGCAGTTCCTTGCCGGCCAGGTTCCACACACCGTAGGACGAGTCGCCGCCGTAGGTCTTCAGCCCAGGCCGGGCAATGAACAGGTCGCCGACCACCTGGACATTGACGTACTTCATCGGCACCACCACTTGCTGCTTCTTCACGTCGTATACGCCGTACGGTCCGTTGGTTTCGCGTTCGACGATCATCAGGTCATCGTTGATCGGCTTTTCGATGATCTCGAACGGCAACTCCTTCAACGTATGCCCCCCAGGCACGAACGCAAAGTACTTGAATAGCAACTGGCTCCAGCCATCTTTCTGCGGTGTCTTGCCCACCTGCATGTTGAATACGCCGGGCATCGGGCTGTACTCGATGCGTTCAAAACGCGGTTTGACCACCCATTGGCCGTTGCTGTCGATAAAGCCGCTTTTTTTCGTGGCGTTGTCGTAAGCGATATAGCGCGCCTGGGGCGGCACGCTGTTGTGCATCTCCAGCGTCAGGGTTTGCGGTTGGGTGGGGTCCAGCTGATAGATGACGATGCTCGCCGGGGTGTCTTCGAACTGGTAGGTGGCTTGCACGTTGGTCAGGGCGCTGGCGCGGGCGCTGTCCGGCAGACCGTTGATGAACTGCTCCAGGTGTTCCTGCAGCGCGGCGCTGGTGGTGTAGCGGGAGAAATTGTCCTGCATGCGCAGCAGTTCGTCGTAGTACGCGCGCAGGTTCGCCTTTTGCTCGGCGGTCGGCGGGGAATTGCTGCTGTTGCCGCCGCTGTAGAGTGTCTTGCCGTCGGCGTTCAGGCCCTCGACCACGTAGGTTTTGTCCTTTGGCGTGACCAACAGCAGCGAGGCGCGATCGTCCGCCAGGGCGGTCAATTGGTAGACCTCACCGTTGTCGCCGGTGACTTTCGGATGCTTGGGGTCCAGCACGATCTTCTTGAAGTCGGGGTAGCTCGGGTAGGTGAGGGTGACGCTGACGCGCTCCACCGGCTTGTTGACCTTGAGCTCGGCCTTGGAGGTGTCCTGTTCTCCGACATTTTCGAGCCCAACGTCGGCAAACGCCTGTTGCGTCCCGTCGCGAAAATACACGGTTTGTACGGCGTAACGTTCCTCCTCGCGCTGGTCGTGCAGGGCGCCACGCTTGAGGACCTCGCGGATCGGTTCCACGTCCAGTTTCAGTCCCGACTGGTTGTCGAAGAAAAGCTGCTCGAATGCCGGGGTTTTCCGCGCGAGCTCTTCCAGCGCCGTTTTCAGCTCGGCGGCGGGGAACGGCACAAAGGGTTCGTCATAGCGCAGCTGTTTTTTCTCGCCGGTCGGCTGGTCGGGGTTGGCTACCGGTGAAATTTCCAGGCGCATGCTTTCGATCATTGCGATCTGGTTGATGCTGTCGCGCGCGTCCATTTCCAGGTAGTTCAGGCGCTTTTTTGCTTGCGCCAGTGTCAGGCTGTGGAGGTCGTCCACCGCGCCTTCATTGAGCTGGTCTTCGCTGTATTCGGTGCCGCTGACCAAGCCGGTGACGACGTGACGGTCAACCAGGTAATAGGTTGCGCCGCCGAGTATGGCGATAACCACCAGGGCGCTGGCAAGGAGTTTGGTTCGGGTCAGGGCGGTTTTCATTATTGTCAGACTCGAGAATAGGGCTGGCGCAAGGTTAGCAGGTGAACGGTGGCGGGCGGTCTGGTTGTACGCAGTTTGTTTTACAAGCGGCGTGCGCGATACCAGGCGGATCTCACGCAGTGAATGATTGCGCGCGGTTGCGGTCGGAACCTGGGTATGCGCCATTCATTGAAGGAGTACCCAATGACGTCCAAATCCCTGCTTGCCTGCGTTTTAGTCGCTGCCAGCCTGAGCACCGCCAGCTTTGTCGTTCAGGCCGGTGATAGCCCCCAGGAAACCGTGCAGCCTTCGAACATCAATGCCCGTGATCTTAAAGAAGGCGACCGCGCCCCGGATATCCTGATGCGCAAGGAGTCGGCCATCGGCGACTGGAAAAAACGCGGCCTTAAGCAGCCAGAAGACGAAAGCCAATGGGCGCGCGTGGGCGATAAATACGTGCTGCTCAAAACCACCAACGGCACCATTTTGCAGATCACGCCTGTCAAAAAGTGATCTCCTTTTTTACTGTTCCTGCGTTAAGGTAACCGGCCGTAATGGTCGCGTTACCTTTGGAAGAATGAGAGCAGGATGCTTGCCACCCTCAGAAATTACCCTCGCACCGTAAACCTGTTGCTGAGCGCCACGTTGCTGCTGACGTTGGCCAAGGCGATCACGTTTCCGTACCTGGTGATCTACCTCACCCGTCACTTTGCCCTCGACATCAGCCAGGTCGGCCTGGTGATCGGCAGCTCGTTGATCGTCGGCTCGTTGCTGAGTGTCTATGGCGGTTTTCTCGTCGACCGTATCAACAGTTACCGCCTTCTCCTGGGGATGAGCGTGCTGTTCGTGCTGGGGTTTATCGGCACGTTGCTGGCGCAGAATATCTGGGCGTTCTACAGCTGCCTGATCCTGATCAACCTGGCCTATGCGGTCATCGATATCGCGATAAAGGCCGGTTTTGCCAGTCTGTTGCCTGAAGAAGCACGCAGCGAAGTCTTCTCTATCAAGTACACCCTGACCAATATCGGCTATGCGGTCGGGCCGTTTTTCGGTGCGATGGTGGCCAAGCTGGATATCAGCCTGCCATTTATGCTGTCGGCCCTGTTGGGGGCGGGATTTTTCCTGCTGTACTGGCGTTGGGGCGACCGCACATTGACCCGCGTGGATGTCGCACAAAAAACCGTGTCATTCCTGGCGGTGGGCCGCGTGCTGCTCAAGGACCATCGTCTGGTGTGCTTCACCCTCGGCGGCCTGCTCAGCGCAGTGGTATTCGGTCAGTTCACCGCTTACCTGTCGCAGTACCTGGTGACGACCACCACCGCCGAATACACCTACACCGTGATCAGCGCCGTGCTCACCACCAACGCCGTGCTGGTGATCGCGTTGCAATACCTGATTGGTCGGCGCATCTCGCATCGCTACCTGAGCCAGTGGCTGATCGCCGGTTTGAGTATGTTCATGTTGGGGTTGATCGGGTTTGCGCTGTCCACCAGCGTGCTGTGGTGGGTGGTGGCAATGGCGGTGTTTACCGTGGGGGAAATTATCGTCTTCCCGGCCGAATACATGTTTATCGACCGGATCGCCCCGGATCACCTGCGGGGCATGTACTACGGGGCGCAGAACCTGTCCAATCTTGGCGCCGCGCTGGGGCCGGTGTTGTGTGGGCTGGTGCTGGCCAGCCTGCCGGCGCACACCATGTTCTATATGCTGGGCGCATTCATCATCGGCGGTGGGGTGTTCTATTTCATCGGGGCGTCGTTGAAGGCCAATCCTCAAGCGTGAGTTTGCCCACGTTGTTGCTGTCCAGTTCGTAACGCAGCTCTTCGACCATCTTTTCCACTTCCTGCGGGGTCTGCAGCCGGTTGGTGCTGATCCCGGTGACCACCAGGTCCACCCGGCCGGTTTCGGCGTCGTAGACCTTGAGGGTCAAGGACGCATCCCGGCACAGGGTGAATTCGCAGGTCAGGGGCGACAAGCCTTCTTCGATGCTATTTCGCAGTTGAGCGAGGGTAAACATGCGGCTTCCTTCAAGGCATAGGTTTATGCGTTAAAGGTTATTGATTGGCCGCGTGCACCATAAGGCGAATTAGCACTAGGTCTACTAGTGCATTTGCACTGTCAGCGCTGTTTTTTTACCCGTAACTCCCCGGCAAACAGCCCGCGTTCACGGGCCCAGACGATTGCCGCGCTGCGGCTGTGCACCCCCAGCTTGGAGTACACCGTGGCCACATGGTTACGCACCGTGTTGGGGGCCAGCTTCAGGCGTGAGGCGATCTCCTTGTCGGCCAGTCCTTCGCAGATCAGGCCCAGTACGTCACGCTCGCGGGCGGTGAGGTCGGTGTAGCTGATGTTGGGCAGGTTGGGGCTGTTCACGCTCTTGGCGTTGGCCAGTTTTTCGATCAGGGTCTGGCTGAACCACGAGGCGTCCTGCATCACTTCCTCGATGGCCGCGACCAGCTCCAGTTCCGAACGCTTGCGCTCGGTAATATTCATCAGCACCAGCAGGTAGCACGGTACGTCCTGGATGATCACGGTGTCGGCGGACACCACGCAATCGATCACCTCGTTGCCTTTCTTGCGCACCTTGAGGTCCTGGCCGTCGAGGTTGCCGGCTTTTTCGAGGGTGGTGAACAACTGCGCCGCGCAATCGGCGTTGTCGATAAAGTCGATGTCCTCGATGGATTTGCCGATCAGTTCTTCGCTGATATAGCCGGTAATGCTCATGAACGCTTCGTTGACGTCCACCACCTGGCGGTTGGCGGCATTGCATACCAGGGTCGGCACCGGCGTGAGGCGGAACGACTTGGCGAAACGCTCCTCGCTCTGGCGCAGGGCAATCTCCGCCTTGCGTCGCGGCTCCAGGTCCATGAACGAAAACAGCATGCAGTCCTCTTCGTTCATGTCCAGCGGCTGGCCCGCGACCACCACCAGTTTGCTGCCACCTTCGGGCAGGCGCAGTTCGGCCTGCATCTGCGGGATGGTCGAGCCTTCGCCCAGGCGCTGGATGGCCAGGTCCTTGCGCTCGGCCTGTTCGAGTACATCCAGTTCATACACCGATTTACCGATGACCTGGTCGCGGTTGTAGCCGGTCATCTCCAAAAAGCCCTGGTTCACCTTGATGTAGCGCAGGTCGCTCAAACGGCAGATCACCGCGGGCGCCGGGTTGGCGTTGAAGGTTTTTTCGAAGCGCTGCTCGGCACTGGCCCATTCGGTGGCATCGCTGAGAATCAGCACCAGCAACTCCGGCTCACCGCGAGAATCATTGATCACCAGGCTGCGCAGACGGTGTACCCAGGTTTTGTCCGGGTCGGCGGTGGGGGTGACTTCCACCACCACGTCGCTGAATTCGTCACCCGCCGCTGCGCGGGCCAACGGGTAATTGTCCGGTTGCACGGGATGGTTATTGCGGTAGCGCAGGGTGAAGCGTTCGACATACTGCTGCCCGCTGGCGCCCAGCCCCATCACGTCGCCCACCCCATGCATGGCCAGCGCAGCTTCGTTGGCCCAGAGAATGGTCTGGTCGACCTCGGCCAGAATCACCCCATCGGACAGCCCGGAGATGATCTGCTGCAGTTGGCGACGGTTGGTTTCTTTGGCAAGGACGTCCTGGCTCATGGTGTCTCCCTGGGAAAAAGCGCATGAAAACTACGACACCCGGGGTGGCCGATAGTGCAGAGCAATTGCTTGGCGCACAGTGCGAATGCACTAGGGCGCAGGGGGCGTTCGGGCCGTACCTATGCCACGCGGCGGGCGCCATTGGCTTGTGGCGAGGGAGCTTGCTCCCGCTGGGCGCGAAGCGACCCAGATGTAAGTTAAGGTGTGTTTTCAGTTAAATCTCGGCGGCAGGTTTCGGGGCTGCTTCGCAGCCCAGCGCGAGCAAGCTCGCTCGCCACAACAAGCTTGCTCGTCACAGGGGGATGGAAGGCTAGCGCGGCTGCACGCATTCCAGCGAGCGATCCACCATCACGCTTGCCATGTCCACCAGGTGCATGACCGACAGCACCAGCGTGCGTGAAGTACCGTCCAGTTGATCCCCTGCCGTTTGCGCGGCCACGGCTGCGCAACGCAGTACGCTGCTGGCGTGGGCCAGGGCGTCTTCGAAGCTGAGGTCTGGGGTGGTGGTGAAGAATTGTAGTTCTGAAGCGGGTGGTGCGGGGACAAGTTCGTCCATTTTGAAGCTCCTCTAGTCGGTAAGGAGCCGCCACATCGCTGCTAAACGATTGAAGGGTGGCGGCCACGCGCAGGTTAGCAGACCGGTGACTAGGAACCCGGTGCACCCGAAGGTGCCCTGCGCACGGCCACCATGAAGCGTGGGCCGAAAAAAAGCGCCCTGCAAAAGGTGGCGCTTCGCGCCTAGTCATATCGGCGGGCTGCTAAACCCGGTCACTGAATTGGCAGTGACCGACGAAGACTAGCCAGCGGATGCAAGCGGCGCAAGCGGTTGGGATTCTCTCGGAAACGTCCTGCAAGTTAAAGGGAAATGTCGCTGCTGCGACTGTTCCTACACTTGCCAAACCCCACCGATTCTGGGAAAACCCCAGCCTTTACGCCTTTAACGAGTACCCCATGAGCCACGACGAACTGCAGATCACCGACATCCGCCCAGGCACCGGAAAGGCCGTGGTCAAGGGCGCGCTGATCACCACTCAATACACCGGCACGCTGGAAGATGGCACGGTGTTCGATTCGTCCTGGAAAAGGGGTAAGCCGTTCCAGTGTGTGATCGGCACCGGGCGCGTCATTAAAGGCTGGGACCAGGGTTTGATGGGCATGCGGGTGGGCGGGGTGCGCAGGTTGTTCGTGCCGGCGCGTCTGGCCTATGGCGAGCGGTCGATGGGCGCGCATATTACGCCCCACAGTAACCTGCATTTTGAGATTGAGCTGTTGGAAGTGCTGACGCGGGATGATTGAGAGAGGCGCGAGATATGGATATCACTTGCTCTCTTGAGGGGCTTCGGGTGGATGAGCTGAATGCAGGCGACGCAGCCGAGCTGCAGCGGTTTTTCGAGCAGGCGCCGGATTACTTCATCGCGGTCAACGGTGAGCCTGCCACGCCGACCGAAGCGCGCGACGAGTTGCAGGGGGCGTTGCCGGCCGGGTGGACGTGCAGCCGGATGTACTGGCTGGGCTATCGAGACGCTGACGATCGCTTGGTCGCCGTGGTGAATATTGCGGCGGATTTGCTCGCGCAGGGCGTATGGCATATCGGGTTGTTGCTGGTGGACTCGCGCAGGCATGGCACTGGCTTTGCGCAACGGCTGCATGCGGACCTTGAGCGTTGGGCATTAGAAAATGGCGCCCGGTGGCTGCGCTTGACGGTGGTGGTGGGTAACACCAGGGCCGAGCGCTTCTGGCCCAAACTTGGGTATGTGCAGGTGCGTACACGGGATGGGATTGCGATGGGTCGTCAGGTGAACAGGGTGTCGATTCAGGTCAAGGCGTTGGTGGAGGGCCATGTGGACGATTACCTGATACGGGTGGCACGCGATCGCCCCGTGGCACCGTAGCCGCGGATGTGCGCAGTCCCCTCCCGCATTCAAGCATCGGCATCTTCAATATTGGGGTTCCTGAACCCATCCTGAAGAATCCTCTTATTCACCACTCGGACACTTTCCTACGGTTTACTCTCCTGAGGTCGGGGCGTAAGCTTCGCGCGTTTTCATCAATAGCGGAGACCCTCAGTGGGTACTTGTTCGAGTGACAGTAGTCGGCCGGTTTCGGTAACCGGCACAGGCTTGGCAAGGTAACGCGCATTCATCCAATGCCGTTGTCTCGCCAAAAAAGCGAGAAGCGGCATCTCGGCAGCGGCCTGTCCTGGCAGCTGTTTGATTCCCTCTCATCGACGCTGACCAGCACCTGGGTAACCTCGGGATGCGACGGACGCGCCTGCCTTCAGGGTGGGCGGGCCAAGCCGGCTGTGCCTGTGTAACAGGCGCGGTGCGGAGGGGCGGTACCTGCACGACGGTTTTTCCTCGCGCAGGAGTTACACCATGAACCTCACCCTGTTGAAAGAGTTCTTTGCCGGTTTCCTGCGGACCCGGCACATCGCCCGGCATTTCCGTCGCCTGGCCATGCTCGAGACCGTCACCGATGCCAGCGTCAGCCGCGAAGTGCCGCCGACCCTGGCGCAAACCCTGGTGGTCGCGGCCAACAGCAGCACCGGGCAATTGCTCGGTACCTTGGGCAGCCATATCGAGGGCCTGAACACTCAGGAAGCCGAGACCCTGCGCGCGCAACATGGCCTCAATGAGGTCGAGCACGAGCAGCCGCTGCCATGGTGGGTGCACCTGTGGCACTGCTACAAAAACCCGTTCAACCTGCTGCTGACGTTGCTGGCGGTGATTTCCTGGCTGACCGAAGATATGAAGGCCGCTACGGTGATTTTCTCCATGGTGGTGCTGTCGACGCTGTTGCGTTTCTGGCAGGAGGCCAAGTCGAACAAGGCCGCCGATGCGCTCAAAGCCATGGTCAGCAACACGGCTACGGTGCTGCGCCGCGATGAAGCCAAGCGCATCGAATTGCCGATCAAACAATTGGTGCCAGGCGACCTCATCGTGCTGTCGGCCGGCGACATGATCCCCGCCGACTGCCGCGTGCTCAGTGCCAAGGATCTGTTTGTGAGCCAGGCGGCGATGACCGGCGAATCGATGCCGGTGGAGAAGTTCGCCCAGCAACAGGACGCCCACACGCGTAATCCGCTGGACCTGGAGAACATTCTGTTCATGGGAACCAACGTGGTGTCCGGCGCGGCCACGGCGGTGATCCTCACCACTGGCAACAGCACTTATTTCGGCGCGCTGGCCCAACGCGTGACGGCCACCGACCGTGCGACCACGTCGTTCCAGCATGGCGTGAACAAGGTCAGCTGGTTGCTGATCCGCTTTATGTTCGTGATGGCGCCGCTGGTGTTGTTCATCAATGGGTTCACCAAGGGTGACTGGACCGAAGCGCTGCTGTTCGCGCTGTCGATTGCGGTGGGCCTGACTCCGGAAATGCTGCCGATGATCGTCACGTCGACGCTGGCCAAGGGCGCGGTGTTTCTGTCGCGCAAGAAGGTCATCGTCAAGCGCCTGGACGCGATCCAGAACTTCGGTGCGATGGATGTACTGTGCACCGACAAGACCGGCACCCTGACCCAGGACAAAATTTTCCTGGCGCGCCATGTGGATGTGTGGGGCGAAGAGTCCGACGACGTATTGGAAATGGCCTACCTCAACAGCTACTACCAGACCGGCCTGAAGAACCTGCTGGACGTGGCGGTGCTGGAGCATGTGGAGGTGCATCGCGAGCTGAAGGTGGGCACGGCGTTCCACAAGGTCGATGAGATCCCGTTTGATTTCAACCGTCGGCGCATGTCGGTGGTGGTGGCCGAGCAAGGCTTGCCGCACCTGTTGATCTGCAAGGGCGCAGTGGAAGAGATCCTGTCGGTGTGCAACACCGTGCGCCATGGCGACACCAGCGAGGCGCTCACCGATGAACTGCTGGCGCGCATTCGCCAAGTGACTGCGGCGTTCAACGAAGAAGGCCTGCGCGTGGTGGCCGTGGCCGCGCAACCGATGGCACCGGGGCGTGACACCTACAGCCTGGCAGATGAAAACAACCTGACATTGATTGGCTACGTGGCGTTTCTCGACCCACCCAAGGAGAGCACTGCGCCGGCACTCAAGGCGCTCAAGGCCCACGGTGTGTCGGTCAAGGTCTTGACCGGCGACAACGAGCTGGTCACCGCCAAGATCTGCCGCGAAGTGGGCCTGGAGCAACAGGGCCTGCTGATGGGCAACGACATCGAAGACATGACCGACGCCGAACTGGCAGAGGCCGTTGAAGTCACCAATGTGTTCGCCAAATTGACGCCCAGCCACAAGGAACGCATCGTGCGCCTGCTCAAGGCCAATGGGCATGTGGTGGGCTTCATGGGCGATGGCATCAACGATGCGCCGGCGCTGCGCACGGCGGATATCGGCATTTCGGTGGACAGCGCGGTGGATATCGCCAAGGAAGCGGCCGACATCATCTTGCTGGAAAAGAGCCTGATGATCCTGGAGGAGGGTGTGCTGGAGGGCCGGCGTACCTTCGCCAACATGCTCAAGTACATCAAAATGACCGCCAGCTCCAACTTCGGCAACGTGTTCTCGGTGCTGGTGGCCAGTGCGTTCATTCCGTTTTTGCCAATGTTGCCGATGCACCTGCTGGTGCAGAACCTGTTGTACGACATTTCGCAGATCGCGATTCCGTTCGACAACGTCGACGACGAAATGCTGGCTAAACCACAACGCTGGCAGCCGGGGGATGTGGGCCGTTTCATGCTGTTTTTCGGGCCGATCAGTTCGATCTTTGACATCACCACGTTCGCGCTCATGTGGTATGTGTTCGATGCCAATACGCCAGACCATCAGACGCTGTTCCAGTCCGGCTGGTTCGTGGTGGGGCTGCTGACCCAGACCCTGATCGTGCACATGATCCGCACCCCGAAAATCCCGTTCCTGCAAAGCCGTGCGGCGATGCCGTTGATGGTGATGACCGGGGTGATCATGGCCGTGGGGGTTTTCCTGCCGATGGGGCCGTTGGCGCACTACTTCAAGCTGCAGGCGTTGCCGTCGCTGTACTTTGTGTTCCTGCCGGTGATTCTGCTGGCGTACATGGCGCTGACCCAGGCAGTGAAGGGCTACTACATCCGTAAGTTCGGCTGGCAGTAACCCGTTAATTCAATGTCCTGGACCTTGTGGGAGCAGGGCATAGGTGCCTGCACAATTTTTAAAAATTGAAAAACCTTCTTGTGGTGAGCGGGGCAAGCCCGCTCACCACAACAGCCTGTTGGCCGTGGATTTTTCGTTCAACGGAGGTTGTGTAGATACCTATGGCCATCGTAGGCCAGCCAGCTCCCATACGGTTCGGCAGTTGCATACAGAGAGACTTTTTATGCAAGCAATCAACAACATCAACCTCAACTCCCTGATCGACACTCTGGTCAGTCTCACCGCCGCCTTCATCCTCGGCGGCCTGATCGGCTTCGAGCGCCAGTACCGGCAGCGTACGGCGGGCCTGCGGACCAACGTGCTGGTGGCGGTGGGCGCGGCAATTTTTGTCGACATGGCCAACCGCCTGGGTGGGGCGGACGGTGCGGTGCGGGTGGTGGCGTATGTGGTGTCGGGCATCGGTTTTCTCGGTGCCGGCGTGATCATGCGTGAAGAAGGCAATGTGCGCGGGCTCAACACAGCCGCCACGCTGTGGGCGTCGGCGGCGGTGGGGGCATGCGCCGGTGCCGACCTGATCCTTGAAGCGTTGCTGGGCACGTTGTTTGTGCTGGCGGCCAACACCCTGCTGCGGCCGATCGTCAATAACATCAACCGCCAGCCGCTGGATGTGGTGTCGGCGGAGGTCACCAACATCTTGTATGTGATCGCCCGACGCACCCAGCAAAAGGCCGTGCTGGCGCTACTGGAGGCTGAACTTGCGCGCTGCAACTACCCGGCCAGCGACGTCGATGTGCGCCCGTTCGGCACTGAGGAAGTGGAAATCGAAGCCACCCTGGCGGTGACGTCGGTGGACGGTGACGAACTGGACGCCCTGGTGGCGCGGATTTCCCTGTCGACCCTGGTGGTTCAGGCGTTCTGGAGCCCCAGCACCACCGAATAGGCGGCTGGCGCGAGGCAACACCTCGCGCAAGGCTGGCCATGCTGTAGCGAGGAATAGTCCTACATTAATTCGAGATTATCCCTTCATTTGAATCCACTTGCCGTTGTTAAGGTTGCGCGCTTGTGCCCGTTCAGGAATCCAGGCGCGGCTTTACATGTTTACCGTGTGGTTTCAAGAGGAGGGGCCTGTTCTGCCTGAAGTAGTGTGCGAAGTCGTCAGCGCCGTTTGTCGGAACTGTCATTTCTCACAGGTAGATGAGTCCCGCGTGATGTGTAAGCGTACTGACCCTCGCAGGGGAATTTTATGAGCAACAACAAAGCTTTAATTGTGGATGATCACCCTTTTATACGCGCCACCGTGAAGTACCTGTTGAAGCAGGAAGGTTTCGAGACCATCTTTGAGGCGGGCAACGGTGCCGATGCCATGCAGATTGCCCGCGAGGAGCGCCCGGACCTGGTCATCCTTGACCTGGCAATGCCCAAGCTCGGCGGCCTGGAGGTGATCAACCGGATCAAGGCGCTGGACCTGCCGTGCAGGATCCTGGTGCTGACCTCCTACCTGGCGGTGTTCTTCTCTACCCGCTGCATGCGTGCCGGCGCCATGGGATTTGTTGCCAAGACCGGTGAACTCGATGAGCTGCAAAAGGCCATCCGGGCCATCCGGTCCGGCTACAGTTGCTTCCCCAGCCTGCCCACCAGTTCGGTGCGACGCGACGACTTGCAAGAAACCGAACTGCAGATGATCGAAGGCTTGTCGGACCGTGAGTTGACGGTCCTGCAGATGCTGGCTCTGGGCTTGGGCAATAACGAGATCGCCGCGCAAATGCTGCTGAGCCACAAGACCATCAGCACCTACAAGACGCGCCTCAAGGAAAAGCTGCGCATGTCGTCGGTGGTGCATCTGTCCAAATTCGCCCAGCGCAATCATCTGATCTGAAATGATCACCTCCCGGCGGCTGAAACTCGCGGCCATCCTGCTGCTGGGGCTGTTGTCCTGGCCAGTGATGGCCCTGGATGAACCCCGCACGCTGAGCCTGCAGGGACACTCAAGCCTTGAACACCCCCAGGTGGCGCTGGGCGAAACCGACTGGCAGTGGTTGCGTGAGCGACGCACGCTGGTGATGGGGGTGTCGGCGCCCGATTACGCACCGTTCGACCTGAGCAACAATAAGGACGAACTGGAAGGCATCACCGCCGATTATGCGGCGCTGGTTGCCCAGGCGCTGAATGTTGCGATTGAGGTACGGCGTTACGACACCCGTGATGAAGTGATCGAGGCACTCAAGACCGGTGCGGTGGACTTTTTGGGCTCGGCCAACGGTTACGAAGCAGCCGACCCGCAATTGGTGTTGTCACGTTCTTACGCCAACGACCAACCCGCGCTGGTGACGCGCGCCGGCGAGAGCCACACGCTGAGTGCCGATCTCTCCGGCAAGCGCGTGGCGATGCTTTACCACTATATGCAGCCCGAGACCGTCCAGGCCTTCTACCCGGATGCGCACCTGGTGTTGTTTGCCTCGACCTTCGAAGCCATCGGGGCCGTGGCGTTCGGCCAGGCGGACGTGTATCTGGGCGATGCCATCAGCACTCGCTACCTGATCAACAAAAACCACCTCAACAATGTACGTATGGCCGACTTTTCCGCGTTGGAGGTCAACCCGTTCGGGTTTGCCTTCGTCAAAGACAATACTCGCCTGCTGGGCATCATCAACGCCGCGTTGAACGCCGTTCCGGCCAGCCAGCAGATGGAGATCCTGCGCCGCTGGAGTGCTGGCGGCGGTGGCTTTCTTGAGGCTGATCGGCTGCGTTTGAGTGACAGTGAACAGCGCTGGCTGCAAAAGCACCCGCGGGTGAGAGTCGCGGTGCTCGACAAATTCGTACCGCTGTCCTTTTTCAACGAGCAGGGCCAATTCGAGGGTTTGAGCGCCGAGGTGCTCTCACGCATCAGTCTGCGCACCGGCCTCAAATTCGACGTGGAACAGGGCAGTTCGCTGCCGCGGCAAGTCGACGAAACCAGCACCGGGCGCGTGGACATGCTGGCCGTCATCACACCGAGCGTGGAGCGCTCCGAGAAAATTCGATTTACGCGGCCGTACCTGTCCAACCCCTATGTGATGGTGGTGCCTGTGGGCAATGACCGCCTGGTGACACTGGATAACATGCCCGGCAAGCGCCTGGCTTTTATTGGCGGCAACAGCCTCGCCGCGCAGATTGCCCGGGATTACCCCGGTATCGAGTTTGTCGATGTCGAAAACCCGGAAACAGCCCTGGAGATGGTGGCCAAGGGCACGGTGGACGCGACCATCGTTTCATTGATCAGCGCGCGCTACATGATCGCGCGGCATTACCGTGATCGCCTGCGCATCACCAGCACGGTCGGCGCGGAGCCTGCGCGCATCACCTTTGGCGTCAACCGCAGCCAACTGGAGTTGTATTCGATTCTCGACAAGGCGTTGTTGAGCATCAGCCCTGAAGAGATGGACGAATTGACCAACCATTGGCGCGGCGAAATCATCATCGAAGACAGTTACTGGCTGCGCCACCGCAACGTGATCATCCAGGGATTTGGCGTGGCCGCGCTGTTGCTGCTGGTGACCCTGGGGTGGGTGTTCTATTTGCGTAATCTGATACGCAAGCGCGCCCAGGCCGAACGCGCCTTGAGCGACCAGATGCGTTTCATGGGGGTGTTGATCGACGGTACGCCTCACCCGATTTACGTGCGTGATCGCCAGGGCCGCCTGATGGCCTGCAATAACGCTTACCTGGACGTATTCGGCTTCAAGCTGGAAGACGTGATTGGCAAGACCGTGGTGGAAACCGACACCGGCAATCTGCCCCAGGCGCAGTCGTTCCATGCCGACTACTTGCGCTTGATGGAGCAGGGCGAACCGCAGATCCATGACCGCGTGCTCAAGGTGCCCAACGGCGATGTGCTGACCATCTACCAGTGGATGCTGCCTTACCGTGATGGCGACGAAAAAGTGGTCGGCATGATTGCCGGCTGGGTCGACGTGAGTGAACGCCAGCGTCTGCTGCGCCAGGTGCAAGAGGCCAAAGAGGAGGCCGACGCCGCCAACCGCGCCAAGACGACGTTTCTGGCGACCATGAGCCATGAAATCCGCACCCCCATGAACGCGGTGATCGGCATGATCGAACTGGCCCTGAAAAATGCCGAGCAAGGCCGGGCGGACCTTGATGCGCTGGAGGTGGCGTCGGTGGCGTCCCGCAGCATGCTGGAGTTGATCGGCGATATTCTGGATATCGCACGGATCGAGTCCGGCCATCTGTCACTGACCCTCACACCGGCCAATCCGCATGAAT
Source organism: Pseudomonas sp. FP597 (assembly GCF_030687435.1). Lineage (NCBI taxonomy): Bacteria > Pseudomonadati > Pseudomonadota > Gammaproteobacteria > Pseudomonadales > Pseudomonadaceae > Pseudomonas > Pseudomonas sp. FP597. Next base: position 2,299,262 of record NZ_CP117432.1, read on the forward strand.
TGCTGGCGTCGGTGGCACGTGTATTCGAGGGGTTGGCACGGGACAAAGGGCTGATGCTGCATGTGGAACTGAACCCTGCGATCGACTGTGCCGTGTTGATCGATCCGCTGCGTTTCAAGCAAGTGGTCTCCAATGTATTGGGCAATGCCATCAAGTTCACCCACGCCGGCCAGGTTCGCCTGGGCGCTAGCGGGGCATTGGCAGACGGCCAGTTGCATCTGCGCTTATGGGTAGAGGATTCGGGCATCGGTATCAGTGCCGAGGATCAACAGCGCTTGTTCAACCCGTTTATCCAGGGCAGCAACCATGAACAATCCGCGCGCAGCGGCTCGGGCCTCGGGTTGGTGATCAGCCGCAGCCTGTGCGAAATGATGGGCGGCCAACTGCACCTGAGCAGTATGCTGGGCAAGGGCACGCGGGTGGACGTGACGTTGGCGCTGACATTGACCGCTGCCGCACCGGCTGGCTTGCCCGTACCGCCTGTTCCGACGGCTCGCGCATTGAATATCCTGGTGGTGGACGACTACCCGGCCAACCGTCTTTTGCTGGCGCGACAACTGAGCTTCCTGGGGCATCGCATCACCACGGCCGAGGACGGCGGCCAAGGGCTAGTGCTGTGGCAGGCCGGGCACTTCGACGGCGTGATCACCGATTGCAATATGCCCCTCAAGGATGGCTACGCGCTGGCCCGTGAAATCCGGGCGCTGGAACGTCAGCGCGGGGCGCCGCCGTGCCTGTTGCTGGGGTTCACCGCCAATGCCCGGCCGGAGGAGGCCGAGCGCTGTCGGCAAGCGGGCATGGACGGTTGCCTGTTCAAACCCACGGGGCTTGAGGACTTGCGCACGGCCCTGGTCTCGCGCACGGCGGGTGCCCTGTCGGTCGAGACCGAGCCGGTGTTCGATTTAAGCCCGCTGATTACGCTGACCGCAGGCGACAAGGGCGCTCTGGGCGAGTTGCTGACCCCATTGCTTACCAGCCTTGAGGAGGATCGGGCCTTGTTGCCTGGGCCGTCGGGCCCCGTGAATTTCTTCACGCTGCATGACCTCGCTCATCGCGTCAAAGGCGGCGCGCGGATGATCAAGGCCCAGAGGTTGATCGGCTGTTGCGAGACGTTGGAAGGGGTCTGTGAACGGCAGGACAGCGATGCGGTGGGCACTGCGGTTGAGGCGGTAGGTGTTGCGATTGATGGGCTGCATCACAGCCTGGCCCGATATTGCAATCAGGCTTTACCGCAGTGAACGGTCATTCGGTGTATTTGGGATAACTCCTACGATAAAGGGGAACATGCCTGATTTTGTCTTCGGGATATGTCTGGAGAATGGGCCGCTCTTACTGACGCGCGCTGCCAGCCCAGGGGTTTGCCATGCCGAACAAAGCACTGTCTATCCTGATTGCCGATGAACAGCACCTGCAACGGCTGTATATCGAGAAAATGCTCAACCAACTGGGGTACCACCGGATCGTGCCGGTAGACACCTTCGAAGAGGTCCAGATACTGACGGCCATCCCGGCCGAACCGTTCGATGTACTCATCATCAATGCCGGGCTTGCGGTCAATGCCTGCGAACCGCAACCTCAGGCGCGGCATGTGCTGGTCTACGACCACCTGGACCTGGGCACGTCTGTCGGCGCAACGCCGACTGTACTGGTGCGCTTGCCCGGGGTGCCGGACAACGTCAGCCTCGAACACTTCATGGACATCATCGATCCACCCGAGGCCACGCGTGGCCTGCGGGTGTTGCCCTGGCTGCGGGAGTTATCCCGTTTGCCGGTGACTGGGGTTTAGTCCCACTTCGGCGCAATGCCCTTGGGGCTGGTCAAGCGCTGGCCGCGTTCCAGGCTGGCAATGCGGGCCATGTCGTCGGCGCTCAAGGCCAGGTGCAGGGCCTTGAGGTTGCTTTCGAGGTTGCTCCGCTTGGTCGATGATGGGATCACGGCATAACCCAGTTGCATGGCCCAGGCGAGGGCGACCTGCGCCGAGGTGGCCTGGTGGCGTTGGGCGATCTGCTGGATGACCGGGTCCTTGAGCACTTCACCGTAGGCCAGGGTCATGTACGAGGTGATCTGGATACCGTGGGCGGTGGCGAAATCCACCACCTTCCGGTTCTGCAGGTAGGGGTGCAGTTCGATCTGGTTGGTGGCGATGTGCTCGACGCCGACCGCCGCGATAGCCTGCTTCATGAGGTCGACGGTGAAGTTGGAAATGCCGATCTGGCGGGTCAACCCCAGACGCTTGGCTTGCAGCAACTGGCCCATGAATTCGGCGACGGGCACCTGGCCTTCCGGCGATGGCCAATGGATCAGGGTCAGGTCCAGATAATCGGTCTTCAGTTTGCGCAGGCTTTCCTCAAGGCTTGGGATCAAGCGGCCTTCGGCAAAGTTGTCGATCCAGATCTTGCTGGTGATAAACAGTTCGGCACGCGCAATACCGCTGTCGGCGATGGCTTGGCCAACCTCGGCTTCGTTCTCGTAGATCTGCGCGGTATCGATGACGCGGTAACCCAGTTCCAGGGCGGTACTGACCGAGTCGATCACCACCTGGCCTTTAAGGCGAAAGGTGCCGAGACCGAAGGCGGGGACTTTTTGCGTAGGGATAGACATCAGTGACTCCAATAAGGCTGTAGGCAGTGGAGTCGAGTATCCGCTTGTCGTTCCTTTGGAAACACCGTCGAATCCGAAAAGGACTATTGACGACACGTCACGAATGACCCTCGTGACGTGAAGGCGCTGTAGCCGTTGCAGCAGCGCCTTGTTCGGTCAGCCTCGGGCGCGTAACTGTTCGGCGGCACTGCGCAACAACTGCTCGGTGCCGTTCCAGCCGAGGCAGCCATCGGTTACCGATACGCCGTATTTCATCGACGCGCTCAACGGCTGGCAACCTTCGAACAAGTGGCTTTCCAGCATCATGCCGATCAGCGAGGTGTCGCCCTGCAAGCGCTGTTCCAGCACGTCGTTGAACACTGCCGGTTGACGCAATGGGTCTTTGCCACTGTTGGCATGGCTGCAATCGACCATGATGCGCGGCGTGACCTTGGACGTGGCCAGGTCATGTTTGATCTGGGCGACGCTGTGCGCATCGTAATTCGGCCCACGGTGACCGCCGCGCAGTACCAGATGGGTGTCGGGGTTGCCCGAAGTCTGGATGATCGCCGGGTGGCCCTGGCTGTCGACGCCGAAGTGGCGGTGCGGGTGGGAGGCCGAGCGCATCGCATCACAGGCAATCGTCACGCCGCCGTCGGTGCCGTTTTTGAAGCCTACGGGCATGCCCAGGCCGCTGGCCATTTCGCGATGGATCTGCGATTCGGTAGTGCGCGCGCCAATCGCCACCCAACTGAGCAGGTCATCGAAGTAGCCAGCGGCCATGGGTTGCAACAGCTCGGTGGCAACCGGCAGGCCCAGGCGCAGCATTTCGCGCATCAGCTCGCGGGACAGGCGCAGGCCGGCGGCCATATCATCGCTGCCATCCAGGTGCGGGTCGTAGGCCAGGCCTTTCCAACCGATGGTGGTGCGCGGTTTTTCGACGTAGGCGCGGATCACCAGCAGCATCTGGTCGCTGACTTCGAGTGCCAGCTTCTTCAGATTGCGGGCATATTCCATGGCCGATTCCGGGTCGTGGATCGAGCATGGGCCGACAATCACCAGCAAGCGTGAATCTTCGCCATCAAGGATGGCGCGCACGGCTTGGCGATGAGCGTGGACCTGTTCATTGAGGAACGGGCTGAGGGCTAACTGGTGCTTGAGCTCAAGGGCGCTGGGCAGGCGCTGGGTCAGGGCTTCATTGGCGCTGATCAGGTTCGAAACGGGCAGAGCGGCGACGGAGGAGTTCATATTCAAGGCTTCCTGGGCAAGCGGCGGGTTGTTCCCGCGCGCTTGGCCTACTGGGGTGTTCGACAATTGGCCGTACTGGCTACGTGTGTTGGCTTGCCACCGATAGGTGACCGGTCGGAGGCGGCAGGCTGTCCCGAACGGAGCTGGCTAAATCGCCATGCGGTAGAGGTGTCGTAGCGGTAATAGGTGGCGTAGTTCATGTCGTGAGTCCTTTAAGTGTTCGTGATCAAACAAAATTTATTAGAGGCTGAAAAAACAAAACCCCCGGTCGGGGAGCCGACCGGGGGTTAGATTTCTCTGGTAGGCGACCCCTTGAACAGTGGGCGCCGATTTCAGGTATCAGGCGCGCCAGTGGCTAAACCAATACCCAAAATAAAAGCTTACAGCTGCGCTCGAACCGTTCACACGGGTAGCCGGCACCGAGCGCGGGGCGCTGGCAGCAGGGCAAACCTGAGAGTGGGCGAGAGGCAACATGGTCGTTCTCCAAATGATGGGGGGAGCTTACTAGAGGCGCACTGGCAGTTTCAATCAGTAATTTCTATTGCGGCAGGGGACTTACGGCTATGGGGTACGTGCCGATATGCTGATAACACTTTGACGATGATTGCCTGGACGCGACCATGACTGCCTTGACCCTTGCTGCTGCTCAATCCATTTCCATCGCGGGCGATGTGCCGGCCAATATCCAGCGACACCTGGCCTTCATGCGTGTGGCAGCGGAGCACGGCGTGCAATTACTGGTATTTCCGGAGTTGTCGTTGACGGGGTATGAGCCGTCCCTGGCGGCCGAATTGGCGATTGCACCGGAAGATGCACTGTTGGCGCCGTTACGCGAGATGGCACGGGAACTGCGATTGACGGCAGTGGTGGGTATGCCGATTCGACTGGCGCCTGATTCGGCAGTGTTGATAGGTGCACTGGTGCTGGGAGCGGACGGAGCCCTGGCGCTCTACACCAAGCAGCATTTGCATGATGGCGAAGAACTTGCGTTTGTCGCAGGGCAGGGCGGTGCAGCCCTGGAGTGGGGCAATGACCGGATTGCCTTGGCGGTGTGCGCAGATTTTGCCCATGCCAGCCACCCGCGTGCCGCGGCGCAGGCAGACGCAAATGTGTACGCCGCCGGTGTATTGATCAGCGAAGGTGGCTATGCCGCCGACAGTGCGTTGCTTCAGGGCTATGCCGCTCAGCATCGCATGCTGGTGTTGATGGCCAATCACGGCGGCCCGTCAGGGGGTTGGGCCTGCGCCGGTCGCAGTGCGATCTGGGCCGCTGATGGCAGCTTGCTTGCCGCTGCGCCTGGCACGGGGGATGTGCTGGTGATCGCCCGTCGCGATAGCGGCGTGTGGGCTGGCCAAGTGGTTGTGCTCTGAATGAGCTTTTATCTGCGCACGGCAACAGACCAGGACTTACCATTTGCACGCAAGCTGACCCACGAAGCCATGAGTCGCTATTACGTGCAATACGGATTGTGGTGGTCCGGCGACGGCTTTGATACCGCCTGGGCTGGCCGGGAAAACTGGCTGATTTGTCAGGACGACACCGTGCTCGGTTTCATCAGCCTGAGTCGCGACAGCCGGGCGCTCTATATCCGCGAACTGCATATGCTCCAAGCGTATCGCGGACTCGGCGCGGGCAGTTGGGTGTTGGAGCAGATGGCACTCAAGGCGCAGGCGCAGGGCCTGCTGCGTTTGACGGTATTCAAGTCCAATCCGGCCCGCGAGCTCTATCAGCGCAACGGACTCAGCATCGTCGGTGAAGAGGACTGCTTCTGGCGCATGGAGCGTGTGTGCCGTTCAAGCTAAGCATGTGCTTGGGCGTAATAAGCGCATACTGACGTCAAGCATCGGCGTCCTGATCGTGGGTCTGGCCATCCGCCTCGGACAGGATGATCCCTTCTTTCATGCCCAGAAGGACCGCTACCTTGTGGGCCTCTCCACGCCGTCCCTTTTTGCGCCCGGCGAGCACTTGATAGGTGGTTGCCGGATCCACGCCATGTTCACGCGCGAACGCTTGAACAGACTTTCCTTGATGTTCCAGCCAGGCCTTGGCTTGTGCGGCAGTACGGATTCCGGGCATAGTTCAAAACCGTTCAAGTTTGTTTAACTAAGAGATGAGTGGATCACCTCTTGGGGTGTGCCAAATAGGATCATACATCCAAATGAGTGGAATCGGTTCGCGTTTGAGGCAAGAAAGAGAGCGACTCGGCCTGTCGCAAAAAGTGTTTGGCGAGATAGGCGGCGTTGAAGCCAATGCGCAAGGTAAATATGAAAGTGGGGGGCGTACGCCCAAAGCCGATTATTTGTCTCGTGTCGCCGAAAAAGGGGTGGACGTGCTGTATGTGTTGACCGGCACGGCCACGCCGATCCAACTCGAAACCCTCAGTCAGATCGAAGAGAAAGTGCTGGGGGACTACCGTGTGATGATCAAGGAAGATCAGGACGCGATCCGTCGCTTGGCGTCGACCCTGGCCAAACATTCCGTTTCACTGAATGGAAAAGCCAAGCCGGTGGCCCAGGAGTCCTGACACTTCGCCCGGGAAATTGAACCGTCCGCTTCCCGGCGGATAGCGGCTGCCTGGCCAAACTCTATATATATGACACTTGCACCTAGGTCTGAGCCTCGGTTTTTTGCTAAGGTGTTCAGCAACCTATAAGACCATTTCGCGAGGTGTCTGCTTGATTAGGGTGCTAGTAGTCGATGACCATGATCTCGTTCGTACAGGCATTACACGAATGCTGGCTGACATCGATGGCCTGCAAGTAGTCGGCCAGGCCGAGTCGGGCGAGGAATCCCTGATCAAGGCCCGGGAGTTGAAACCCGATGTGGTGTTAATGGATGTCAAGATGCCTGGGATTGGCGGTCTTGGCGCCACGACCAAATTGCTGCGCAGTCATCCGGACATCAAGGTCGTGGTAGTGACGGTGTGCGAAGAAGACCCGTTCCCGACTCGGCTTTTACAGGCAGGTGCCGCGGGTTACCTGACCAAGGGCGCAGGCTTGGCCGAAATGGTGCAAGCCATTCGCCTGGTGTTTGCCGGCCAGCGCTATATCAGCCCGCAGATCGCGCAGCAGCTGGCGATCAAGTCCTTCCAGCCCACCAGCGACTCGCCGTTCGATGCGCTGTCGGAACGGGAAATCCAGATTGCCCTGATGATCGTCGGTTGCCAAAAGGTCCAATCCATCTCCGACAAGCTGTGCCTGTCGCCCAAGACCGTCAACACCTACCGCTATCGCATTTTCGAGAAGCTCGCCATCAGCAGTGATGTTGAATTGACCCTGCTCGCGGTGCGCCACGGCATGGTGGACGCCAGCGCCTGACATGACCACACCGTTTGATCCAAGTGCCTTTCTCTCAACCTGCAGTGGCCGCCCTGGCGTGTACCGCATGTTCGACAGTGAGGCGCGCCTGCTTTATGTCGGCAAAGCCAAGAACCTGAAGAACCGCCTGGCGAGCTATTTCCGCAAGTCGGGACTCGCGCCGAAAACCGCCGCTCTGGTGGCGCGTATCGCCCAGGTCGAAACCACCATCACCGCCAACGAAACCGAAGCGCTGCTGCTTGAGCAGACGCTGATCAAGGAGTGGCGGCCGCCCTATAACATCCTGCTGCGTGACGATAAATCCTACCCCTACGTGTTTTTATCCGACGGCGACTTCCCGCGGTTGAGCATTCACCGTGGCGCGAAGAAGGCCAAGGGCAAATACTTCGGGCCCTATCCCAGCGCCGGCGCTATCCGTGAAAGCTTGAGCCTGCTGCAAAAAACCTTTTTTGTGCGCCAATGCGAAGACAGCTTCTACAAGAACCGCACGCGGCCGTGCCTGCAATACCAGATCAAACGCTGCAAAGCGCCTTGCGTGGGTCTGGTGGATTCGGCGGAGTATGCAGAGGATGTACGCCATTCGGTGATGTTCCTCGAAGGACGCAGCAATGCGCTCACCGACGAGCTCTCCTCTGCCATGGAACAAGCCGCCGGTACCCTGGATTTCGAGCGCGCCGCGGAGCTACGCGACCAGATTTCCCTGCTGCGTCGGGTTCAGGATCAGCAGAGCATGGAAGGCGGCACGGGGGATGTCGATGTGATCGCCGCCTTCGTCAACCCCGGTGGTGCCTGCGTGCACTTGATCAGCGTACGGGGCGGGCGGGTGCTGGGCAGCAAGAATTTCTTCCCGCAGACCGGTATCGACGAGGATGTGGCCGAAGTCATGGCCGCGTTCCTCGGCCAGTACTACGTGAGCAGTCCCGAGCGCGACCTGCCGTCGGAGCTGATCGTTAACGTGGTGCATGAAGACTTTCCCACCTTGATCGAGGCTATCCACGAACTGCGTGGCCGCGAGCTGGACATCAGCCACCGCGTACGCGGCACCCGCGCCCGTTGGCAGCAACTGGCCGTCACCAACGCCGAACAGGCCTTGAGCGCACGTCTGGCGAATCGACAGCACGTCGCGGCGCGCTTCGATGCCCTGGCCGAGGTGCTTAAGCTGGATGAGCCGCCCCAGCGCCTGGAGTGCTACGACATCAGTCACTCCAGCGGCGAAGCCACGGTTGCTTCCTGCGTGGTGTTCGGGCCGGAAGGACCGATCAAATCCGACTACCGGCGCTACAATATCGAAGGCGTCACCGCCGGCGATGACTACGCCGCCATGCACCAGGCCCTCACGCGACGCTTCAGCAAGTTGAAGGACGGCGAGGGCAAGCTGCCCGATATCCTGCTGGTGGACGGCGGCAAGGGCCAGTTGTCCATGGCCCGTGATGTGCTCAATGAGCTGGCCGTGCCCGACCTGATCCTGCTCGGTGTGGCCAAGGGCGCTACGCGCAAGGCCGGTTTCGAGACGTTGTACTTGAATGACGCCGCCCATGAGTTCACGTTGAAGGGCGACTCACCCGCACTGCATTTGATCCAACAGATTCGCGACGAAGCCCACCGTTTCGCGATTACCGGCCACCGTGCCCGCCGTGGCAAAACCCGGCGAACCTCCACCCTGGAAGGGGTGGCGGGGGTCGGGCCAACACGACGTCGCGACTTGCTCAAACATTTTGGTGGCTTGCAGGAGCTGTCCCGTGCCAGCATTGACGAGATAGCCAAAGCACCCGGTATCAGTAAAAAGCTCGCTGAATTGATTTATGCGAATCTGCACAGCGAATAGAATGCCTTTCCACCTCGTAGCCAGTTGTGCCGATGAATATCCCTAATCTGATCACCGTTCTACGCGTCCTGCTCATCCCGATTTTTATTTTGCTGTTCTATTTGCCTTACGAATGGAGCTACCTGGCCTCAAGTTCGGTGTTTGCCTTCGCGGCCGCCACCGACTGGCTCGACGGCTACCTGGCGCGACGCCTGGAACAGAGCACGCCCTTCGGCGCGTTCCTCGACCCCGTGGCCGACAAACTCATGGTGGCCGTGGCTCTGGTCCTGCTGGTGCAAGCACACGGCAACCTGTGGCTGACCCTGCCGGCTGCGGTGATCATCGGCCGCGAAATCGTCGTCTCGGCCCTGCGCGAATGGATGGCCGAAATCGGCGCCCGCGCCCACGTTGCCGTCTCCAACATGGGCAAATGGAAAACCGCCGCACAAATGCTTGCGCTCGTCATCCTGCTGGCCAACCCACCGGCCTTCACTTTCTGGGTAGTGCTGGGCTACGCTTTGTTGCTCATCGCCGCCGGCCTGACCCTTTGGTCCATGCTCCAGTACCTGCGCGCCGCCTGGCCCCATCTGCGCACCACCGTCGAAAAGAAATAAAACTTTTTTGAATCAAGGGGTTGACGGGTGCTCAGGATTCTATAGAATGCGCATCACCAAGCGGGAATAGCTCAGTTGGTAGAGCACGACCTTGCCAAGGTCGGGGTCGCGAGTTCGAGTCTCGTTTCCCGCTCCAAATATTGCGCTACAGAGTTCCACTGAATTCTGTAAGTGATTGAAATCAGGGCCTTTAGGCCCTTTTTTCGTTCCAGCGGGAACCACTGAAATCCAGCTCCATCCAGTGCTTTTAAGTCCCGATTTAAGTCCCAAATGAGGATCTTGGATTTGGATGTGCACTGAATCGGTTTTTTGCTGGAGCAGCTTGGATAGCGAGACGAGCATCTGGCCCTGACTCTGTTCAGGAGCTCGCTATGGCACTCTCGGATACGACCGTTCGGCAAGCCCGAATCACCGGCAATGACTACACAATAGGCGACACGGATGGGCTCGCGCTCAACGTGACCGCACGCGGCGGGAAAATCTGGCGTTTCAGATATTACTGGGCGGGCGTGCAGAAACGCATGTCTCTTGGTAGTTATCCGCAAATCAGCCTCAAAGAAGCCCGTGCGCGGCGTGATGAGGCGCGCGCCTTGGTCGCCCAAGGCATCAATCCCTATGAGCACCGTAAGCAACAGCGTCGTGCTGTTCGCTTTGCGGCGGAGCATACCTTCGAGGCCGTGTTCAATCAGTGGGTGGAGTTCCGCAGGCTAAGCCTGAAGGAAGGACGCCAGAGCACGCTCTCGCAGATCTTGAGAATCTTCAATAAAGACGTCCTGCCCACCCTGGGCGCGCGGTCCATCTACGATATCAATCGTCACGATCTGCTGGATTTACTGAGCAGGATCGAACAGCGCAAGGCCTTAACGACAGCCGAAAAATGCCGGACCTGGTTCAACCAATTGTTCCGCTATGCGCTGGTGAAAATCGAGGGGCTGGAACACAATCCGGCTTCAGACCTCGATGTGGTCGCACTTCCCAAACCTCCCGTAACGCACAATCCGTTTCTCCGCATGGACGAGCTCCCGGGGTTGATGGCTGCGCTTCGAAACTACGGTGGTGCCGACCAAACTCGGCTTGGCCTTCGGTTGTTGTTGCTGACCGGTGTCCGCACGGGCGAATTGCGGTTGGCAACACCCGACCAGTTCGATCTGGAGAAGCGCTTGTGGGTCATACCGGCGGAAGTGGTGAAACAACTCCAGCTAGCGATGCGGAAGCCAGGTAAGCAGACCCAAAATGTACCACCCTACATTGTCCCGCTGTCGGTCCAGGCGCTGGAGATCGTGCGTCACTTGCTGGACCAGGTTGTCCCCGCACAGCGCTACTTGTTTGCGCATCGAAGCGACCTGAGCAAGCGTATCAGTGAGAACACACTGAATGGCGCGTTGCGTCGGATGGGGTACGCCGATCAACTCACCGGTCATGGCATGAGGGCGACGATCTCGACGGCACTGAACGAGATCGGATACCCGAAGGTGTGGGTTGATGCTCAGCTTTCTCATGCTGATCCGGACAAGGTGAGTGCTGCCTACAATCATGCGGAGTATGTCGAGCAGCGTCGGACCATGATGCAGGATTGGGCGAACCGTCTGGATCTGTGGGGGCAGGGTCAGCTGAAAGCGGCAAGCTCTCCGCTTACCATCCGATTGGAGGGGGCTGCTTCGCTGCCGTCACTTGAAAACGTGAGCGCAAATTCCATTCAGTTCAACGGCAACTTTCCAGTGGTAACGGTCTCGGTGCCCAAGGCTTCGGTTAACGACGAGTCGGCTCTTGTCGTGTCGCATCAGTCGCCTGTCGTACCTCTTTCGGTGTCGACTGAAAAACCGCAAAAATCCCACGTGTCTGACATCCAGCGCGAACGTGCCGAGATGCTGGCCACTTATGAGGCTTCGAGTAATTTGCCGCTGCTGGTCTTCGCCAAATTGGCAGGCAAATCCCGAGATCAGATCAATCGCGACATCAAGGCTCGCCGTCTGCTGTCGCTGAGCCTGGGGAATCGCGGTCAGCGCATTCCCGACTGGCAGCTTGATCCACTGCGGCACAAGTTGGTACTTGCTGCATTAACGCGGTTTCCGGGTGTCGATGCGTGGCGGCTCTATCGGACGGTCTGTGAGCCTCATGAGCGACTGAAGGGGCGCTCGCCAATCGAAGTACTCACTCTGGAGAATTTCGACGTTGCTGTGCGAATCGTTTGTAGTGCCCTGGGCTCAAGCTGAGGTACTGTCTCGTGCGATGATAACGAATGTCGCTGCTTTCTTGGGCCCATCTAGAGCTACTCCTGAGTGTGTGGGCTACGCAAGTCGCCTGACGTTTCGGAGCTGGTTGGCTAGAGGATTCTATTGCGCAGGAAGATGCCATTAGGCCAATATCCCGCTCCCGCACTCTCTTGTCAGCCCTCCATCCCTCTCATTTAGGGGCTGTGTTTTTGAGGGGCTGGTAATCACCCGGTCTCGTGCCGGGTTTTTTATGCGTTCGGCAGATACGGCTGGCGGATAAACATGGAATTCAGCTACCCCTCGTATGGGGTGCTAGGGGTCGAGTGTTCGAATCACTCCGTCCCGACCATATTTTTCAGTGACTTAGCCCAATCTGAAAAGATTGGGCTTTTTCATATCAGAAAAAAACCCCCACATTCACCCCCACGAATATCCTAGATTTAGGTAGCGTCTGCGGTCGGGAAAGTTGTGCGGGCTCATGTCGGATCTCTGAAGACCTACGCCTTTCAGTGCTAGCGCTGGGAGACAGTTCGTTGTCGAGCTTCCGCAGGCGATAGAACTTAACTACCAGATATAGCTTTAGCCGTGACTGCTGCGGCGCTGCGCCTGCCCGCGGTCGTTCAGACGAAGCTTGAGTCGCTCAATCGCCCTGACCAGCAAGTGGTTCTAGAGTCAAGATTCCTCTCGGCCAGCAAATCCTTTCCCCGAAGGTCCCCGTTTTATCCGAGAGCCACACATTGCCTAGCATCGACGCAATTTGGCTGGTCATATAACCCGTTGTATGCAAGCAGGCACTGAAACAGGGTTGACTGGTTATCACCTGGCCCGGAGCCGTGGCCTTCTCTTGCGTGTACGGCGTCAGGCAATTCTACGAAATAACATCTCCGAGTTAGCCCTTGAGGTCCAGCCGCACCAGAATGCAGGCTCGTAGCGTGCTGCAAAAAAGGAACGTCTGTATGGCTGTACCGCTCGCTGAAATCTGAGCAGATGAAGATGCTCGGTGATTTGGCTCTTGCTGGAAATCGATGCAAGTTATAATCTGACTAACGTCAGCTTAAGGCTTTTCCAGAATAGCTAGCTTCACGGGGGTACTGCCTGTAATCCGCGAATGATAGTGGCGAGGCCAGGGCTGCGATAACCGTGGATTTGTCGCATTTCAAGCCCACATAGGGTTGCAGGTTTCTTATGTGTGCCTGGCGGAATCCATGCTTCGACTAGCCGTATAGGTGTAACTAATGACAATTAATACAAGTGTTACAGAAGCAGTGAATGGTGCTCAGTCCCTCGTACAGACGCTAGATAATTGTGGTGTGGAGGTCTGCTTTGGCAACCCAGGAACGTCCGAAATGCACTTCGTGGCGGCATTGGATTCTGTGCCAGGGATGCGGAGCGTTCTATGTCTTTTCGAGGGAGTGGCTACGGGGGCAGCGGACGGCTATGGGCGTATCGCTGGAAAGCCCGCGGCTACTCTGCTGCATTTGGGGCCAGGACTAGCCAACGGGCTTGCTAACCTGCACAACGCTCGTCGCGCCAATACTCCGATTGTTAATATCGTAGGGGATCATGCGACTTATCATCTTCAGTACGATGCCCTGTTGACCTCGGACATTGTTGGTTTTGCCCGACCTGTATCCTCGTGGATTCACGAATCAAAAAATGCAAAGACGGTTGCGGTAGATGCCGCCCGGGCGGTTCAGGCTGCACGTTCTGCTCCTGGAGGAGTGGCGACACTGATATTGCCAGCGGATACCGCTTGGGAGGTTGCTGAGCACGCTGTGGGGCCCATCCCAGACTCTGGAATGGCGAAGGTTTCAGATAAGGCGATCGAGCGCTCTATAGAGCTTCTGAAGAATGGCAAGAAAACGGCGATTCTACTTAGAGGTGCGGTGCTGCATGGCGCCGGGTTGGAGGCAGCAGGGCGAGTTCAGGCGGCAACGGGTGCCCGGCTACTGTGCGATACCTTTGCACCTCATGTTGAGCTCGGTGCAGGACGGGTGGCGGTGGAGAGAATTCCGTACTTTGCAGAACAGATCACAGCGTTTCTTCAAGACATAGAACAACTCATTTTGGTTGGCTCCAAGCCGCCCGTTTCCTTCTTCGCTTATCCTGGTAAATCCAGTTGGTGCACTCCTGATGGGTGCATTATCAGTTATCTGGCGCATCCCCATGAAGACTCCGCTAATGGGATGATTTCTTTGGCTGAAGAGCTTAAAGCGCCTGCTCACGTTGAGCGGCGTGTTCCACTCATCTTGCCTGACCTGCCAAGTGGTAGGCTGACGGTTGATGGTGTTGCTCGTGCTATTGCACACTTGACGCCCGATAATGCAATTATTGCAGATGAGTCGGCTACTAGTGGTATTTACCTTCTTGCATCCATGGCAACTGCTCGGCCTCACACGCATCTCCCTCTGACGGGCGGGTCTATCGGCCAAGGTCTTCCTCTTGCAATCGGCGCTGCAATCGCGGCACCGGATCGTAAGGTGGTTTGTCCTCATGGCGATGGCGGCGCTGCCTATACTTTGCAGGCACTTTGGACCATGGCGCGAGAGCAGCTTGACGTAACTGTCGTGATCTATGCAAATCGCTCTTATGCAATCCTAAATATCGAGTTGATGCGGGTGGGAGTTGTCGGGGCAGGTTCTAAAGCACTTTCAATGTTGGATCTACATAATCCTGAGCTGGATTGGGTGAAAATTGCTCAAGGGTTCGGTGTTGAAGCTAGTCGTGCAACTACGGCAGAAGAGTTTAACGATATGTACTTGTCTGCAATGCGGGGGCACGGGCCTCGACTTATTGAAGCCGTTGTATGAGGTTCCAAGAGCTGAGCTGAGTCTCATTAAATGAATGGTTTCGCTCATTACCTGATAGCAACGTTAACGCAGAGTGCAGAGGACTTATGGATTACGAAGGCGCTATTCATCTAGACAAGTTTTATATCGATGGGGCTTGGGTCGCCCCGTTGTCCGGAGGGCAACAACATAATGTTATCAATCCGGCAAATGGGGAGGTTAGCGGTACAATACTGTTCGGCGACGAGTTAGATGCTGAATGTGCAATTAAGGCTGCTCACAAAGCTTTTGCGACCTATTCGCAAACATCGCTCGATGAGCGTATCGCGCTGCTAGAGCGTATCGCGAATGTGTATGAACGTCGCCTACCTGAAATGGCGGATGCAATCACTAAAGAGATGGGGGCCCCTTTTTATAGTCTTTCGATGCCTGCGCAGGCGACGATCGGCCTGTTACATTTTCGGGTAACTGCTGCTTTAGCAAAACAGCATCCTTTTGAAACGCTTGTTTCTACAGCGCGAATCGTGAAAGAGCCGGTTGGCGTTTGTGCCCTTATCACTCCTTGGAACTGGCCAATGAACCAAGTGGTGTGCAAGGTTGCTCCGGCGCTGGTTGCCGGTTGCACAATCGTGCTGAAGCCTAGCCAGAATGCCCCATACTCTTCCCAACTCTTAGCGGAAATAATGGAGGAGGCTGGTACGCCAGCGGGGGTATTTAACATGATTTTAGGTGAGGGTGGGCGTCTCGGTCATATCCTTTCTTCGCACCCCCTAATAGATATGATCTCGCTGACGGGGTCGACTAATGCAGGAATCCAGGTATCAAAAGCAGCCGCAGAAACGATCAAGCGAGTCTCATTGGAGCTGGGTGGTAAGTCCGCTAATATTATTTTGGAAGGTGCGGATTTAGAGACGGCCGTCACTCATGGTGTCACATTGATGATGAGTAACTCCGGTCAGAGCTGCACTGCTCCATCACGAATGTTGGTGCCTCGGCATCATCTGGAACGAGTAGAAGCTATCGCCACGAAAGTGTGTGGTGAGCTGATTGTCGGTAATCCGATGGACCAGAAAACGACCGTGGGACCGATTGCCAATAGACGTCAATTTCTCAAAGTGCGGGAGATGATTGAGCAAGGTATTAACGACGGGGCAAGGCTCGTGTGTGGGGGGGCGGATTCGCTCGCGGGATTGGAAAAAGGCTTCTATGTAAAGCCTACCGTATTAACGGTTGAGGACAACAAAAGCTTTATCGCGCAGGAGGAAATATTCGGCCCAGTGCTAGTCATTATTCCGTATGACAGCGAGGAGGATGCGGTAACGATCGCCAATAATTCGATCTACGGACTGTCGGGCTACGTTTATGGTAGCGACAAGGCGGACGCTGAACGAGTAGCACGTAGACTGCGAACGGGCATGGTTCATCTCAATGGGGCGAACGTCGACCCTACTGCTCCCTTTGGGGGTTATAAACAATCGGGCAATGGTCGTGAATGGGGTGGCGCTGGGATCGAAGAGTTTCTAGAAACTAAGTCAATTTTTCTCGGTTAGTACTTGCGGTACTCCTCTGGTTTGTAATCAGGGGAGTGCTTAAGTGCAGTAATGACGCTGCTTTATTAATATTCGTTAAGAAGAGTGAAGGCCAGTATTATGGTCAGCAGAATAAAAGGGTGGTTTTCAATCAAACAGCGTTGAGAGTATGAGCGGTAAAAGTGAGCTGTTCTGGATTGTTTTTTTTTGAATCACATGTACTTGGCATCTGCTTGAGTTTTCCCGACCATACTGATAAAGCTAAACGCAAGGAGTCACTGTGCAGGCCCTAATTCGTATTCTGCTCGACTTAAGTATTCGTATGAAAATGATGGCTGGTTTTGGCCTCATTCTTACGATTACGTTGGCAATCTCATGGATCGGGCAGCGAACATTAGAAAGTAACCAGCATGGCTACGAAGACCTGTTACGCATACGCGATATAGATACCAATCTAGCTCTAGCGCGCCAGCTAGAAAAAAACTATCTGATTCGCGGTCAAGCCCCATTCATAGAGCAGGCGATCAGTTTGGTAGATAAAGTAAACGACCAAGCCAAGCTTGTTGAGAGGGTGTTACCTCGCGAGGAGAGCAGGGGTATGATGCACCAGGTCCAACAGAACGTCATGCGCTATAGAGAGGATTTGCAGCTGCTTCGCAGGGCAACTGAGGACAATCGCTCCTCCCAAAAAGCCATGGAGGACTCGGCGAGAGCAGCGCTTGAGCGTTTCGAGGATCTAGCCGAGCGCCTGCGTGAAGCCACTGTAACAAGGATTCAGCAGTCGAATGATCAGAGTAGTCTGACGTTACTTGACCAGGCCTTTCAAGCAAACGCTCTCGCTGCCGAGTTGTTGGAAGCTCGGCGCGTCGAGAAAGATTTCCTGCTGAGTGAGGATGAGCAGTATATCAGTCTGATGGAAGAGCACTTCATGTCGCTTACCACTAACGGAGAGCAATTGTTGGCGCTGAGTCATGACCCCGATATTCAAAAGACCACTGATGAAGCCATGCAGTTGCTTGAGGGATACCACAAGCAGTTCGCCAGCTTGCACAGAGCTGTCCTACAACGTCTGGACACTGAAAAATCAATAGGCGAAAGTGCTCACGCTGTAACAGAGGCAACTCAAAAGTCGCTAGCACAGGAGCGTTCGCAACTTGAAAGTGAGTCCGGCGCGGCTAAACGCATTTTGATAGGGGCTACTTCAGTGGCGTTGTTTATTGGCATCATTTGTGCGCTATTTATCACTCATTTGATCGTTGGCCCTTTAGGAAGCGTAGTCGATGCTGCCAGGCGAGTTGCAGGCGGTGATCTTACTGTGGTGCTGAAGAGCGCCCGCCGTGATGAGCTTGGCCAATTGATGCTAGCCGTACAGCAGATGACATCAAGTTTACGAGGGCTACTAGGAGGGCTAGGTAACGGCATCGCACAACTCGCCTCTGCAGCAGGGGCGCTTTCGGCTGTCACCGAGCAAACCAATGTTGGAGTCGCCGGGCAACTTTTGGAAACTGAGCAGGTGGCTACCGCCATGAATGAAATGGTTGCTACCGTGCAGGAAGTCGCTCGGAATGCGGACATCGCTGCTGGCTCTGCTCGCCAAGCAGATGAGCAGACCCGCAAGGGGGGAGAGACTGTGCAGAAGGCTATCACCAGCATCGAGCACCTAGCTACGTCTGTTGAGATTTCGGCCGAAACTATTGCAAGCGTTAAAAATTATAGTTCGAATATCAGTACCGTTCTTGATGTCATAAAAGGGATTGCTGAGCAAACGAATCTCCTCGCTCTCAATGCCTCCATCGAGGCAGCCCGTGCCGGAGAAGCCGGGCGCGGTTTCGCGGTAGTTGCTGATGAGGTGCGAGCTCTGGCGCGACGCACTCATCAATCCACTGCGCAAATTGAGGAATTGATTCTTACCCTTCAATGTGGTGCCGAAAGTGCTGTAAGCGTGATGACGAAAAGTCGTGGCATGGCTGGAGAAAGTGTTGCCGTCGCACGCAGTGCAGGTGAGGCTCTAGCGCTCATAGATCAGGCCGTTTCGCGCATTGGACAAATGAACCAACAAATTGCTACCGCTGCAGAGCAACAAAGTTCAGTGGCAGAAGGAATTGACCGCAGTATTAGCAGTATTCGTGTCATCGCCGAGCAGTCTGCAGTTGCGAGTGAGAAGACCTCAGTTTCTAGCGCCGACCTTGCGCAATTGGGGGCCGAGCTGCAGGCGCTCGTGAGTCAGTTTCGCTTGTAGCGCGAGAGCGTCGGTTATCCGGCCTGTCTTGCTTTATATGGTGGTGTCCTAGCCACTGCAACGCCCTGCATCGGAAATGGCGCCTTTGTTTTCGTCAAGGGCACGATTTTCAAGGTCCAGAAGGCACTGTTGCTGATGGGTACGGCTCAATCATGTTAACCCGAAAGTGTCCGGTATTAAGTGCCCCCCCCCGAAATCGGTGTCTACAGCGCGAGCGAGGCAGCGTTCGTATTCTCGCCGAGAGGAGGATTGAAGGTATCGGCATCCAGGTGAAATATTCTTTCGCCCCTGGGCGGGCGATCGGAAGCGAGGATATTGGTCGCCAGTCCCTTTTCCAATTCAGAAACCCCCGACGTCTTTTGACCAACAAAATCTATGTCGAGAATGGCCCATAGCGATTTCGATGCCGGGCTGGTTTTTGAGCGATTGGTACGGGCATTTTTCTGTGTAGTAGACCTGTGCGGCGCTCGGAGGATGTCTTAAATCATTAAAACCTGATATTAGTCAGGAATATGTTGCGAGTCGATGATGGTATCGGCATCATCTGATCTTCAAAATTACTTTCAGACGTACCTTCCTATGAACGACAACACGATTGTGATTGGTGCTGGTCTTGCCGGCTTGACCGCAGCCAGCACGCTCAAGGCTGCTGGGAAAAACGTTGTAGTACTTGAGGCTTCGAATTGCGCAGGTGGGCGCACGATGCGCATCACTCACAACGGTGACGCTGCAGAGGCAGGTGCGCAGGGCGTTCACTCCGGTTATTTGGAGTTGCTAAAATTAGTCAAGCGGTACGGATTGAGTGGGGATCTAATACCACAAAGCAATACGCAGGCATGCTATCTCTCCCGTTCGGGGGAGCATGTCTTCCCATCTGGAAATTTTGGGGTCAGAAAGCTTCTTGGCGTCAGAGGTACTGCTGAGCTGGCTTGGTTCATGGTTCGCTACATGCTAATGATGAAAAAATTCTCTCTTTACGAAATTCATCGCGATATCCCGGAATACGACAACATATCTACCGCGGAGGCTTTCAGCGGGACCAGCGAGGAGTTTAAAGATTACTTCCTGAGGCCTGCGGCACATGCGATGGTTGGTACAGATATAGAGCATACTAATCTTTATCACTTTTTAAATTTGGTCAAGCTAGTGCTGACCACTAAAGTCATGACCCTGCGAAGGGGGATTGCATCTTTGGCGGAGGCGATTGCGGATACGTTGGACGTGCGTTACGAATCAGAGGTAGAAAAGCTTCTTTATGAGCGTGGTCATGTGACGGGAGTATTGCTCAAAAGCGGTGCAACCATGAAGGCCGATCACGTCATCGTGGCTTGCCCAATCGGTGCAGCAGCTAAAATCGTTCCAGAAGAGTATGTGGTACAGCGAGAGTTTCTATCTGCGTTTCCTAACGTGCCTCTGTCTCTTGTTTATTTTTTTCTGGATCGCCCTCTCAAGACCTCTGCTTATGTCTACATGGGGCATGGGCATCGTAAGGCTACCTTTAACATGGCGTTGAACCACACGCTCAAAACGCCGCACCTTGTCCCGAGTGGCAAGACCATCATTTCTGCATGGCCCTGCTATCCCGACTCTGCATTGCTTGCACAGCAGAGCGATGCGGAGATCATTGCTAAGGCTTTGGATGATATGGAAATATTTTTCCCCGGTATTGCTGGCATGGTTGAGGAGGCCAAGGTTCAGCGTCACCACTGGGGGTTTGCACGACTTTCCCCTGGCATGCATGCTAAAATTCTTGAATTCAAGCGCCAGGCTCAGGAGTTACGAGGAGTTTCATTTGCCGGTAACGACTATGATGGCGTGCACATGGAGTCTGCAGTTCAAAGCGGTGCGAGGGCGGCAGAGCGGGTGATTAGTGGTCAATAGCCAGCTCTTCACTCAAAATTTCTCTCAGCAAAAGTGTAGCGTTGACGTGAAGAAAGAGGATGATGATCTCGTAAGAGAGGATGTTGCAATTGTTCGAGAGAAGGCATCTCATCGGAAGGGACGTACAACTCAGGTTGTGCGTTCTGCCCGTGTACCAACTCAAGAACGGAGCAAAAAGCGTTATCAGAGCATATTGGATGCGACTTTGGAAATGTTAAAAAGCGCAAACATCGAGGATATAAGCTTGCACGACATCGGTAAGGTTACTGGGTTACCAGCTCCTTCCGTTCATTATTTGTTCAATACGGTCACTGCGATATTCATTGAATTGAACAAGATTTTCAATGAATATTTAACACAGAAAATCATCGCTCACTCTCAGAACCTTGAGGCTCATCAGCTTAGTAACTGGCAGGATTTAGTTAGATCCTCCCTAGCAATAGCTAGAAACGAGCTTAATGCTGATCGGGCGATGTCTGAAGTTATGTTAGGTCCTATCATGCACCGCTCAATGAGGGTGAATAATTTGGAAACCAACAGATATCATGGCACAGCAAGTTTGGAGTTGTTAGAAAGCTATTTTACAGTGCCGGAAATTCCTGGTATGGCGACTTACCTAATGTTTTCTGCTGAGCTTGTTGATGGTTTGTGGTGCGGAGCATACGCGCGTTATGGACTCATTGATGATGAAACATTTGCAGAGTCAGTCAGGGCGAATCTTGCCTATCTTCGGTGTTACTTTCCGGAGAGTATGACCGTGCGTAAAGATATTTGATTTTTATGGCCGAGCCTCGGACATCCTGACTTATAAGTTGGGATGCGCTCGGTGCTGTACCAAATCTTATGTGGCTTAACTAATAACTCCGTAAATACTTAAGGAACGGTTACCAGGTTGTCAGCGATAAAGTCTAGCATTCGAGACTTAGCTATATCTCCTGTTCATAGCGGTTGCCCAGCTGGTATTGTAGAGCGAATAACCCGTTAGCTGTCTATAGACAGTTCAGCGGTAGCGTTTTTAGCTGCCTATCTTGGTAAATAAGATTTTAACCTCTCACTGGTAAGCAACAAGTCTACTTGGACCGGCGAACAGTGTTGAAGCTGAAGTTTTGATGCGCGGTTATCCAATTATAGAGGCGGTGTCCGTAGGTTCTACAAAAATATAGATTGTAGCTCACTGCGGAGCCGACAGAAGTTACAGGATGAATGACGTATTACGCTGACTCTGTTGCTATTGGTGCCTTGAGCTTGTCAGCGTGTGTACTTATTTTCCACGCAAAGATTGTCGGCGTTAAGGCTTTTCCCGTGTCCTATTGCGGGCTGCCATAAAGCATGGAGCAGTGTTCGCTCCAGAATTATGGATATTCGGAGCAGGTTGGTGAGCCAGGCTAAATGTTTCTTCATTCGGTGCTCCAGCAATTCGGAATAGGTGTATAGGGAGCTAACTTACTCTGAAGGATTTTAGCGCACACACGTTATGCTTGATAACAGATAGAAGAGCTGCTCTTAGTATCAGCAAGCCCGCAGCCAAGGCCCAGCTGTTACCTTATCGACGCGCTGCATAATAATTTTCACCTTCCATGGAACATGGTAATTGTTGCAGCTTGGCGACGTTTGTGTTGTAAAAATCGACGTAATTGAATACTTCACCTTCAGGTTTCGCTGCTGGTTAATTAGTGTTTTCAGCCTCATAGTTTGCAAAAAAGCTCGATCGAAATTTTAGCATATCCCGCGTCTCGGTGATCCATTGAGCACTACTCAGAGTCCTCTGAAAGCTCGGTTCGCTGATCATCGTCCTATTATCGCTCTTCCTGAGATTTGCTTTAAAACTTAACGCACCCATAATGGTTATGAGTTGGTATTTCAATGTGCATTCGACAGTAGACGGTTTATTTTAGCTCATTCTATTTATCGTTTGGAATTCGCGTTTTTCTGGTTGAGACGGCTTGCTCGCAACCCCCTCTAACTTTTTTCTTTTTGAGACTTGGACTCGATCTAAGAAATTGGTTGATTCAACCTGCCTCCATCGCAGAGACCTTATCTCCGTCATATTCAGGAAAGCAAGACTGCGATGACGTAATCGATACATTCTGTCAGCCGCTTGCGCTGACTGTAGACGGCTCTCCGAGTGGGACGCCCTTTTCGAGGCCTACTCCGACAGTCCGTTGTGACGCTAGGGGCGACGCTGTCGAGCGGTCACATGCCTAGCAGGGCTATTAGTTGCTTGAAGACTCAAAAATAGATATAAGTCTACTTTATATTCCATATGGTTATTTTAAATTATTTTTTGATTCTATTTTATTCCATAAATTGCCATTTATTTCTTGATGATGAATGCTTCTTGAAATATTATCTGACTAACGTCGGATTTATGATTTCAGCAACTTCTTATCAGGAGCAAAAATTGATCAAGCATCAGATTGGTTCGATCATCCAACAGGCCTTCCTCGTTGAGGATCTTGATAGCTCCATTCAGGACTGGTTGGCTTTAGGTGTCGGGCCGTTTTTCGTGTCCAGACACCCCAAGTACAAGACTCAGGTGTACCGCGGCCAGTCCATAGAGAGCGACTTCAGTGCGGCGTTTGCATACTCTGGTGATGTTCAGATCGAATTAATTCAACTGCATGACGATAAACCGTCTGTATTTGAGGAGTTTTTACGGAGTCAAGGCTTCGGAGTGCATCATATTGGTGTTTTGACAGACGACATCGCTGCAGATATAGAAGCGCTTGAGTTGCTTGGTTATTCTCTGATTCAGAGAATGACATCATTAATTGATGTTGAAACGGCTTTTATGTCTTTTCCGCACAAAAGCGGTGCAACTCTCGAGTTGATTCAGCGCTCCCCAACGTTGGATGCTGGATTTGGAATGATGAAGCAAATTACCGAGTCGTGGGATGGCACGGGGCAGGCTATTCACGAGTTTTGATCTTTAGTCAATAATGGTTATAAGGAAAAGAAAAATGCCTAAAATTGGTGACGTAGAGTATCCATCCCTAAAAGGGCAAGTTTCCGCAGAGGAGTGGTCTGCAAGGGTTCAGCTCGCGGCACTTTGCCGATTGGTTCCGATGATGGGTTGGGACGATTTATCCAATCAACTGGTGTCTTGTAGAACAGGTAAAGATTTTCTGTTTATTCCTAGCGGTGTTTTGTTTGAGGAGATGACAGCTTCATGTCTCTTGAAGGTGAACATTGATGGAGAAGTGATATCTGATAGTCCATTTAAAGTAACTCCTAATGTTTGGCACCCAATGCGCGCGGTATTTGAGGTGCGCCCAGATGCCAATACTGTAATCCATACACACGATGATTATATTGCTGCGGTTGCCGCTAACAAGCATGGTTTGCTACCGATTTCGCAACCAGCCGCATTGATCATAGCCGCTGGGCTCTCATACCATACCTATGAAGGCGCTGAGACGTATGCGGAACGTATTCCCGGGTTACGACGAGATCTGGGATCGTCAAACTATACTCTTTTTTTGCGTAATCACGGTGTGGTCACTGTAGCCCCCAGCATTGATGCTGCTTTCATGCTCCATCATTTGGCCAGAAAGGCATGCCGAATACAGGTAATGAGTGGTGTTAATAGTGGTGCGGAGGTTACTCATATTCCTTCGGAGGTAGTTGCGTCGTTTCCAATTGAACTGCTGAGGGCAAGCGTTGGGGATGGCAGTAATAATGCTT
This sequence comes from Pseudomonas sp. FP597, assembly GCF_030687435.1. Lineage (NCBI taxonomy): Bacteria > Pseudomonadati > Pseudomonadota > Gammaproteobacteria > Pseudomonadales > Pseudomonadaceae > Pseudomonas > Pseudomonas sp. FP597. Next base: position 2,323,160 of record NZ_CP117432.1, read on the forward strand.
GGCCTGGCTTGCTACGTAAGCTGTATCGTGACGATCCTAGCTTTCAAGATTGATGGGTTTTAGTTAAGTGGCATAATGCAATGAGCGTCAGTTCTATCTTTGTTTAATATCTTAGGAGTTTAATGATGGGCTATTCAATCGAGTCTACTTTGGGTGAGTTGCTAGATAACGCTGAAACAAAAGCGATACTTGAAAAGCATCTTCCGGGTATATCAAATCACCCGCAAATTACTATGGGGAGGGGATTTGCTTTGAAAGCTATTGCGCCGTTTTCAGGTGGGCTTGTCAATGAAGCGGTACTTGGTCAAGTAGACGTCGATTTGAAACAGTTAGGCGCGTAAGGTTACGATAGATTTTCAGCGTGGATAGAGGGATTGGAACGCGTTTCTCTGCTCTTAAGCTCCTTTTCGTCTATCCACTCTTTTATGCTTTTTTCTTAAACGCTTTTTTCGTTTTGTTTTCTTGATATGTATGAGTTGCTTGTTGGTTTTAGTAGGTTTAAGCTGGTTGTTCTTCTAGTCAGCAATTAATTTTTTCTCCCTACGCGCCATTTTGGTGGTGGGGGTTGGTGCTCTCAGTTATTGAGCTCCTGGATATTTGTCTTGCGTCGATCTTAAGAAAAGGATTGTCATTAGGCATAAATTCAAAAAAATATTGTGGCTCCGAAATTAGATATCCTTTCAACTGCGTGCACTTTCTGGGACCTTTCACTTGGCATACCCAGATATTTAACCCGTCATCTCGCTTCTTATGAACCTTCAGCCTCTCAAACTGTTTCTGTACCCAGCGCCACTCTTCACCTTTGTAATCGGTATCCATTGAGATGCCCGGAAACTCCTGGATATAACGCTGGAAGAGGCCTGGGGTGACCAGAAATACAGTGCCACTTACGATATGAATTTTAGCCTTGCTGTCATTTATGATCAGCTTGTGGCTCTGGATGCCTTCCCTGACCCAATTCAAGAATGCCTGGCCAGGGTTATCCGAAGGGAGGGTTGAAGTTCCGAGAGCGCTTTCTGACGGTGCATCGCAGGCCTCAGGCTTCTCTACCTCGAACATATCCAGCAACGATCCTAAGTAGTCCGCATCTTCCATAGTCATTGGACCGGGCTGCGATTGGCTTTGAGTTGACCTTGTACTGACTGTCTTCGGCGGTGGTGATACCGGAGCGTAAGTCGGGAGGTCATCGACTGCAACGCTCACCGTTCCGTTGAAAGCCTCAGGCCGGTCTTCGCTCCCCCAGATCAAAGCCGGTTGAACGCGCAAAAACGTAAAGGTCTGCTGCCAGTCCCCCTGCGCAACAAGAGCGGTCCAGATGGCTTTGCCTTCTGGGGTCGAATCGACTAACCCATGAGATTGCAGTTCGTCGAATACGGCGATGTTTGAGGAGGGGATGCCCTCAATCGACTGCGACAGCAGATAGGCCCGCAGCTTGTCCGTGACCGTCTTGCTGACCAGCCACAGGGCGTCTTCAGTCAACCAACCTGCGGCACCTGGCTGGTTGAGTTTCAGCTCGTGTTGAATCAGGTGACGCAGTCCGCTGATCAAGTGATGTTGCAACGAATGGATCGGGGCCTGCAGTGCCTTGTTCGGGTTGCCACCGATGTTCTGCGCGGTGGAGACGCGGTCGGCCTGAATTACCAATTCACCGAGCACGCCGGCACGTTCGTACTGGCCCGCCAGGACATACAGCAGGCTGGCCCACAGTGACGCAAAGCCACTGAGCCAGTCCAAGATAGGACGGTCGAGAATCTTGGTATAGAGCAAGCCAGCGGCGGCGCCGTGCAGGTGATAGTCGCGACCTTTGAGGTAGCGAAAACGGTAGGGCTGATCCAGTGGGCCCTGCCAGGGGTGCCAAGGACTGCCATCCTGACGTTCGACCTGCAGGTCCACGGCGATCTTGCCGATGTCATGCAGCAGGGCGCCGTAGGCGATGCCGGCGGACCAAGCGTCTGTCTGAACGGCTTGGTCTTCGGGGGCGACACCTGTGGGCAGCAGATACGACTGACGCAGTTTCAGACTACAGGCGACCAGCTCCAGGCCATGGTCGAGCATGCCACCGAGATAAGCATGATGGTGCGTCTCGCTGGCCGGGAGTTGTTGGACCAGCTCGGCGTAGCGATGGATCGGATTTAAATAGAGCTGCCTGAACTGCTGATGGGAGAGGGCGGTGTACTGCCAGATGTGATCGAGCAACTGGCGGCGGTGCTCGGCTGCTAACAAGCTCTGGGTCGATTCGATAGGCAGGTAGCCTTCGGCGACGTTTACGGTGGGTGGCGGGGGAGGTTTTTGCCTTTTTTGGCGAAACAGACTGAGCATCGCGGCCTCCCGGGAAATGGCGGAATCGGTGGCCTTTTAGCCTTTTCGGATAGGGCTCTTACCCTTGAATCCCCATTCCCCTTCCAACCCTTGCCTATCCTTTTGGCGCGTTTCCGTTTGTGCGGCAATAGGAATATCGATTAATGCTGGTGCTGTTTTTTGCTGAGTACGCGTGCTGGCGCGGAAAAGGAAAGTGTCGGTACACTGCGGTGCGAATTTTATCGGGTCTTGCCATGAACCTCACTGACGCCACGCTCATACTGCTGCTCGCGGCACGTATCCATGGAACAGACGAAGCCGTCAGGGCCTCGGCGAAGAGCGTGGTCAAGAAGCTACCGCGCAGCAAACGTGATCTGATCTACAAGGTGATCGATAGCCGAAGTCCACTTGAGCTGGTTGATTACCTGGCTGAGAATCTGGATACGTAACGGCGTACTGGGGTTACGGGATTACCTCATGTTCTTTGCGTCAGAACTCCGCAGTGTGGGGGTTTTTCTGGGCATAGAAAAAGGGTCCAACTCGTGTTGGACCCTATGAAGCATTTGCAGCGGTGAGGTGACGATCAAGCTCCATCGTTCATGCATCGCGAGTCATCTATTACCGTCTGCTTCCGTTGCTGCCGCAGGTTGAGCACATACTCCGAGGCGCATCGGGCCTGGCCACTGGCGCGGAAGATGGCGCGATTGTCAGCCTTGAGCAGGCTGAGCCAGGAGTCGATGTAGCCCTCGTGCCGAAGCTCTCCCTGGATGCCGGCATATGCACATAAAAAAGCGGCGCCCATTTCGGCGATCAACTCTTCAAATGCATAGGCTGGCGAGCCGAATGGGCAAGGTGAGGTCACACCCTCACGCTGCAATCGAGAGTGGTGTCCGGTCCAGTGTGTCAGCTCGTGAAGCGCGGTGGCGTAGTATCCACCTTGGTCGTGAAACTGCGCTTTTGTCGGCAGTTGGATGAGATCCCTGATCGGGTGGTAAAAGGCTTCGTCGGCAAATCGATGAATGATATTTGCGCCCGAACTTAGCAACAAACTTTCCGCAGCAGCGTTGGGGAAGAAGGGATCGCTCGGTTCCGTCTCGAGCAAAGTTTCGTTGAGCGTTTCGAGCCCCTCCGCTTGCTCGATGTTGAACAGAAAATGCGTCCTGAGAATACCGAAGTGAGCGACCTTGGGCTGACCATGTTCATCAAGTACGGGTTGGCCTGACTCGGTCTGTTCCTCGCGCTCCATCTGCTTGTAGAGCACCGCCAGGGTGCTGTGCTCACCCTTACGGATGTGCCCACCCGCTTTTTTGGCTTGATTGAAGGTCAGCCAACGATCTTGAGTGAACCCCTGCAACCTGGCCTCGGCCCAGAGCAACGGTAAATTGATGCCCGAATAGGGACGCTGCGTGATGGCGTTGACGGGATAGGGCTGGTGATGAGCGACGTCAGTTGAGCCACTTGAGGACCAGGGTTTGATCCAGGGGGCTACGCCTTGGTCTAACGCGGCAACAATTTTGTCAGTCACGTCTTGATAGATATTACGCATGGCATTTTCCTCGAGAAAAACGGAGGAACGCCTTGCCCGTCGGGGAGGGGTTCCCCGGTGGGTGTTGGGTTGGATTGATGCAGGACTGCGCGCAGTCTGAGTGTGTATGCGTTCAGCGTTGATGCTCTTCTGCAAGCGCTATCAATAAGGCGTCAGGCTGGTCCGGTGCCTGAAGCAGGCTGAGGCTCAGTTGCAGCAACGGTTCATGACTCTCATCACGTGCTGAGGCAACTTTGCCTACCTCGAACACCACGCAGGGTGCGTTTGGATCGGCCAGGTGAGCTTTGAAGGCTGCGCGTACCACATTGCTCAGCTGATCGAGCTGCAGCTTTTCAGGATGACTTGAACCACCGAGCAATACTGCGTGTTGCCACGCGTCTGGAGTGAACACAACGGGCAAGCGCAGAGTGTTCAGTGCTTCGCTTGTGAGTGAGTCGGACATGGTGTGCCTCCCTTGAAAGCGCGTAGAAACCTGTCCCATAGGGGAAAGAATTTCCCCGCGGCGGGTTGAAGACAAGCAAGAGGGTTGGGACGAGCCGAGCTCGAAAGACGCTCGGGAGAGCAGTAGGCGTTCATCACCGTGAAACGTGACCGTGCGAGCCACCGAACGCTAATCGCACTTGGGGGGAACCATCACCGAAGTGACGTAGCCTTGAAGGCTCTGGCTATCTGGGAAGGTGCTGTCGATAACAGCGATCCGTACCCTCTATGTAGCTGGATGATATGGATGGGTCAACGGCCATAGAGGCGCTGGTGCACGAGCTGCGTCTTCTGTCTTCCAGTGAAGAGTTTTTTGACCGAGCAAGCTGATAAACGGTTAAGCATGGGTGGTTTTCAGTAGTAGTCTGTAATCTCGATTGCCACAGGAACACGCTTAGAAGAGGGCGCAATCATGCCGGCTCAGCAGCCACTTCAAATCTCCCGCGCACACCGCTGGGCATATGCATGCGGTATGTCGGTAAAACGTGTTTATCGCAGGTTGAAAGGATTCGAATCTCGTGTGGCTAAACGTGCGGTAGCGACAGGTATGCCTGCGGCTGGGCTATTGGTTCGCGGGACCTTTCTAATTACGAAGCTGGCATTCATCCTTGGGTTGCTCTTTATCGGTTTCTGGCTGGTCGCGTCTGTGGTGACGATGCTCGCTGTGATTGGGCTTCTGGTGTCCAAGGCTGCCATTGATGCGGATATTAAAGAGGCGGCGCCCGGGCCAGACTACTTTGGTGCCGACCTCCAAATCGGTGACTTCGACGATAACGGGCATCACATCGGCGACAGCAAATCATCTAATTGAGCGGCTAGCCGCCCCCACTATTTGATCCGTACCTTTGCTTGCTGAATCACTTGCTGCTTTGCTGCCGTTCGCCAACATGCCTTGAATCCCGTTTCCTACTGCATATCCCGTCCAGCTCATAGCTCCAAGGAATAGCATTGGCAGTACGATGAACATCGCCCCCATCACATACTCAATCACCTGCGCCGTGACGGTTCCGTCCATAAAGCCGGATGTGGGCAGCGACAGCAGCACCTGATTGGACGCCGACACTTGGTTGTACAAGGTATCGAGCATGCTGGAGTCGACCCAGCGGGCTAACTCCCACCAGAAGGTCAGCATGTGCAGCGTGAACAGCGCGAACGTGACCGTCATGACGGTTTTTAGCTGGTAGGTACTGACGAGTAGGATCAGTGGCAAGCTGATGATGACGCCCATGATCAGGAACGCTTGCACCATGGGCAGGGCGGCGCGTAATGCATTCATTGCGGGGAAGTTGCTGAAGGACCCGAGGGCCAGCCCGGTGTTGGTAGCCAGGTTATTGAGCCCCTGATTGATCGAGCCGCCGCGAGCACTGGAGCCATAGTCCTGGTACACCTGTCCGGGCGACATGGACATCGATTGCTGGCGCGGACTGACCAGTTCGCGCAGGGTGGCATCCTCGACCTCGCTGCTTGAGCGGCCAGTCAACCAGCCTTTCAGTTGAGTCAGCAGCGAAGGATCGACTTGCTCGATCAAACGCTCTCGCAACCCGACACCGCTGTCGTTCCACCACTGTTTGCAAGTGGGGTAGCCCGCGCCATTTTCCGGCCGTGGCAAGGAAACATCGCGGGTTTCATCATAGGGCCAACTGACTCGTGGTGTCCGTGAGCGGTCGGTGTCGTAGTAACCCGGTGTGTCGAGAAAATAGTGTGAGCCGATCCAGGACGCGTCACGACTTTGCGCCTTGTCCAACTGCGGACGATTGGTGAAAAGCCGAGAACGAGAATAGCCATAGCAGTCGCGAGTAAAGTCGGCGACTTCCTGCAGCAATACCTGGTTATCGATGCGTGAACTGTCGATCTCCATGCGCATCTGCCGGATATCCGGTACGCAGGGAATGGAAGCGGTGGCCGCCGCGGCTATGCCTTTGCTAAAGGCATGCACCAGAAACCACCAGATCGGCACGTTGGCAGAGCGTTCGCCGATGGTGTTGAAAGTGATACCCCAGGCGGTTTCCGTTGGCTTGGCCACGCTGACACCGCAGCGTTGGCTCGCTGCATCGTCGAACGCCATAGAGGTAAGGTTCAACGGAAAGACCGGCGCGCAGCCGAACAAGACGACGATGTAGGCCAGCCACAGCCGGTTCTCTATCCGCGGTACAGAGAGCAATCCCTTGTTGCCTTCATCCGCGCCTTGCTGGCGGGCCGACAACCATTCTTGCAAGATGATTGCACCAAAGGGGGCGGCGAACAGACCAGTATCGGACAGGACGTCCCAGATACCGTTGTTGATGATCCAGGCCAGCAGCGAGAGGTAAAACTCCAGGTAGCTGTTGGTGCTCATGAGCATGGTAGTGGCCTCACAATCGGGTGAGTTCGACGCAGGTAAAGAGCGCGAGCCCTAATACCCCGATACGTTTCACTCGCAGTCGATCTTGTGGCTGATGTTTATAACGCCGCAGCAGATCCCACCAGAGCACAAAAACGGTGCCGTGGAGCAGGGCACGCCACCACCGCAAATAGGGCCGCATGGATTCGAATGTCTGCTGCCAGGCCTCGAAACTACCCGGCGCAGTACGGCCGATCCAGGCCACCAGTGCGGCGGTCAGGATCATCAGCGCGGCAATCCCCAGACCTGAAAGCAGAGGGAATAGCGGTGAGCGTTTCATGGCTCACTTACGCCTGGTGTCAGCATCATTGAGTCGGCCCGGCTCAGGGTCGCCTTGCTCGACGGTGCGCGACGCATCAGCACCTCCGGCATGCCGATCAAGCACCAGGCTGGCAGTATTGGTGGCCAGCATCTGCCGGACCTGCAACTCGGTCTGCAACAGGCGTATTTCGCGCTCCAGAACGTCGATGTTTTTCGTCAAGGCGGTCTGAGCCGGCTCAGCGGAAGCGATGTTCGGTTCGTGGCTGCCTGCCAGCAGCGTGCGCAATAGCAGGAGCGCTTTGTCGAGCACGCTGGACAGGGCCGTCTCACTGGCCAGGCGCCGCGCCAGGAGTTCCTGATCAGGATCGTCGCGCAGGGCTTCGATCACACCGCGGGTGACCGGCAGCATCGGGCTGGAGGCTTTCGCCAGGTTGTCTGGGGTAGGCGGTAGTGAACCCGACAGCAGCCCTTGCAGGGCCTGGAGGCGTTCGCTGTAGGCCTCCTGGATGAGCGGCGTCAACCCATTGCCCGCGGTCGCACGCAGGGTTTCGCAGGTATCGCAGGTCGCGACTTCGCTTTCACCCAATACCCGAACGGCCCATTGGGATTCCTCCTGGGGTGAAGCCCAGGTCTGACAAATAGCCCCGCCTAAGCAGTCGCTGCTACTAATCGAGGAGTTGTCATCCACCGACCGGTTATGCAGCAGGTTATAGCCGGCGCGCACCACGTCGGAAGTCACCCTAATGGGCGTCTGTCCGTTACCTCCGGCCTTTGAGCCACCAACCCAGGACACCCCATTGTTGCCGTTATGGGCCTCGGTGTTTTTCACCGCGGCCACCGCATCACCGCCGGTTTGCTCCAGATTGCCTTGCATTTCTTGGTTCTTGGCCAGCGCGCCCCAGCCGGCTTGACCGACCTTGTCCGCCATTTTTTCGGCCATGGCCTGGCAAGTCAGTTTGGAGCGGTCGAAGTCGATACGCCCCTGCATCACCCCGTTACTCAGCAACTCATAGAGACCGGGGTTGGCGCGCTGGATGATCAACGCCGGCAGCGACATCACGGCTTGGGTCGCGTTCTGTACGATGCTGCCCATGATCTGCTGGAAGCCTTCGGTGGCGCCGTTCAGCTGGTTTTGCAGGGTGTTGGTGAGGCTCATGTTTCCACACATCATGTTCGCTCGCCATGAAGCGCCGACACCGAGCCCGTTGGGGCGATAGAGCGAACTTGGTGAGCCCGCTGCCGAGCCGCCACCGATGGTGTACATCACCCGGTCGTCGAGCACTTCGCCTTGAGTGCCCAGGCGGTAATCGCCTTCGACGGCATGGGCATGCGTGGCCATGGCGAGCAGTCCAAAGAACAACAGACTCATCGCGCCCAACCATGGTCCTGCGAGAAGTCGACTCATGACGTACCACCTTCGAAGTCGATGCTGAACAGGAAGGTCTGTCCCTCACGCTTACAGCAGCTATAGGGACGCCACAGCGACCAGGCATAGCCGCCATCCGCGCTCTGCACAGGACCGCTGGGAAAGATGGCGCACGTGGGTTGAACCAGAGGGTAGAGCAATTGCCATTTGTGGGTCGAAGCGTCATTTTCAACGATCGGGCCGGGCGGCCAGTAACCCTCGCGTGGTGCGGGTGTGAGCGGTAAGTACACATGTGGCTGCCAGTTGCGAGTAATGAAATCACCCGCCCGCTGCGCCATGACTGCGGCGGCTTTGAAATCGTCGGGCTGTACCAGAAAGCCCTGACGGGGATAGACGTTGCCCCACGTGCTCCCCGAGACCTGACGACCGATTTCACGAATTCCCGGCATGAGTGACTCGGGGTAAAGGCTTTCAGGGATGCCATGACGCCAGGCCAGTGAGTCCAAAGTGCTCAGGTAATAGGGCATGAGCGCAGTGGCGCCGCTGGCGCAGGCGTAGCCGGATTGCGAGGCCAGTTGCGTGGCAGCCCATCCACCCGGATGACCGATGGCATCAACGTTTTTGAAACGAGGAAGATTATCGCGTTGGGTATTCGGAGTGATCAGGTTACCGCCACCTTCCGCACCGCTGATGGGAGAGGAGAGGGAGGCCATCTCGGTCCAGGGATTGCTGCCGGTGGTGGCATAGCTCGAAACCACCAATTCAGGAATGAAATGACGAACCTTCGTTGAGGTTTTGACCGTGCAGCCGAAGGGGGTACAAAGGAGCCAGAAACAAATACCGATGACCCTATATTCGAGACAGCTTGGCGAAAGCGCAGAGGACGTAATGCTGCCGGTGTCCAGCGCCATGCTTGGGCCGCACGCCAGCAGCACGCTCAGCGCCAATGGCCGTAGCTTTGTGGGCGGAATGGACGAGCAGGCAACGGGCATGATCCAGGCTCTCGGTGTATGGCCTGGGCAGGTTCGGTTAGGGAGTGAAGACTGTCAGTGGGAATTATGAAGGTGGATCTGTCGGATTTGTGAGACGAGAGACTATTATTTGACGTGAAGGGTGCTGCGTAGGATATCGGGTTCTACAAGTAGCTGATCTGCGGTCACTTCGAAAATATTGGCGAGTTTGCATAGGACCAGCAGCGACGGATTGGCCGTGCATCGTTCGATTTGACTGACGTAGGTACGATCCAGCTCGGCCATGAGCGCCAATTGCTCTTGGGTAAGGTTTTTCACGCGTCGCATCAAGCGGATGTTTTCCGCCAACTGCAGACGGAGCTGTTCAAAGTCTTGAGTCATGCGCGCAAATTGCGCCTTGAGGGACTCTCAATCCACGGGATATAGTCTACATTGGTATTGATCTAGGCTATTTTATGCCCTTGCCTGTTATCGAGCGCTCATTTGGTGTCGTTAAGATTTCGAGGCTGGACTGCGCGTTTAACAATAAATTAGAAATCTAGGGTGTGTATGGACGAAAACTACGTTTCAATTCCTGCGGCGGATGGTTGCTTGAGTCTTCTGACACCTTGGGGCAACGAATTTGCCCCAATGATCGAACGTGGCGTGCAATGCGCCCAAGCTTGGCTTGATACGTCCGGCGAGATTCCACTGTGGTGGGAATTGGCACAAAAGCGCAAAACCTTTCCTGCTGGTGACTGCCAGGATGCTTTTGAAGCTGGATTTTTGTTGAGGATTCAGCAGCGGCTAAGCAGTGTGCCACCCAGCCCAAATCAAAGCAGAAAGAAACGTCGCTAAAGACGCGTTCAAACACCTAGTTTGAAGGTTGCCAGAGTTCAGCCAGCGTTTCGGCTGCCGAAGCCCAATACCAAGGCTCTCGCAGAGTTGGTATTGGGTAATCGCCACCAGCGTCTAGTTAACCGCGTCTTTCAGCGATTTACCGGCTTTGAAACTAGGCGTGTTCGAGGCTGCGATCTTGATGATGGCACCCGTTTGAGGGTTACGTCCGTCGCGCGCTGCACGCGCTTTCACTGCAAAGGTACCAAATCCCACCAAGGTGACGTCCTCACCGCCTTTCAACGCAGTGGATATGATGGTTGTGAGTGCATCCAGTGCGCGCCCGGCGGCAGACTTCGGGAGGTCGGCGGAGCTCGCTATGGCCTCGATTAGATCGTTTTTATCCATGGGTGACTCCTTCCGCTTGGCTGAGTGTCGACGAGTAATCTACTCAGATAGTTCGGACATATCCAGCACAAAACCGCCCTCCAGCCCTGCGCAGATGTAACGCCATATGGGCTCAAAATCTTTCCTTATGTCCCGATTCCTCGGGACTGGTCAATACGCTCAGCTACCTGGAAAGCCGCTTCCAACTCCGAGCAACCGTTCTCCTGCATCAACCTCCAGCGCTCGGCTTTTTCCTCGGGCTCCGTCATGGCAAGAGCGAGGTAAAGGCTGGGTGGCACGGCTCGAAACAGCGTTTCGAGTTTTTTCGACAGCACGACCCCCTCAGTGTATTTCCCAGGCTCCTTACTGGTGGAGAGCAACAAAGCTTTCTGTGACGGCGTGAGTTTCTTGAACCGTGCGATCTCTTCGATTTCCGCGGGCGGCATGTTCAAACAAATCCACCATTCGATCATGTTGAGCATGGTCTGCGCGGCAGAGGGAAAGTCGGCAAGGTTTTGCGTCGCCAGCCAGAACCAAGCGCCGAGCTTGCGCCACATCTTCGTGCCCTTGACCACGAATGGCGCCAGCAGCGGGTTCTTTGTGATGATATGGCCTTCGTCGGTGACCATAATGATCGGCCGTCCAAGGTACTGGTCGCGCTCGGCAAGGTTGTTCACGGTGTTCATCAGGCTGATGTAGCTGATGGACATCTGTGCCTCATAGCCTTCGCGAGCGTAAGTGGCCAGATCGACAATGGTCACATCGCTCTCGGGCCAAGGCGTGCCCTCGCGATCGAACAATTCGCCCTCAAAATCCTGGCAAAACAGGTCGATGGACTCGCCCATTTCCTGGGCACGCTCGCGACGCTTCTCTGGCAAATGCGGGTCAGCAGCGACGCGCAGCAAGGCGTCACGCACGTCGCGGGTCAGTACCTGGCGGGCCGTGGTGACGCAAGTCTGCGCCGCATCGAGAATGCACTCACGGATCAGGCTGCGATCGGCCCGGCTCAGGCGCGCCTCTTCCTTGGCCTCGCCGCCAGTGATCATCAGCCGGGCGGTGATCTCCAATTCGCCGAGCACATCACGTTGGTCTTCGCGACTGGTTACCACCTCATCGTCCAGCTCATCGACAGACAGACTCGCTACCTGATCCGGCTGCTCGACCAGGCGCCAAGCGTCGGCGAACGGTGCGAGACTGACCGAGGCGCCAGGTTTTAATTGGACCTTATTGACCGAGAGGCCCTGCGTTGCGAAGTAGTCGCCCTGCAAACCAAACGAATTGCCTGCTTCGACGATAAACAGGCGAGGGCGGTACACCGCCATGACCTGCATCAGCAGGGTGACCAGGGTGGCCGACTTGCCGGCACCGGTCGGGCCGAATAACAGCAGATGCCCGTTCATGGCCCGGTCCAGGCGTGATAACGGGTCGAAGCTCAATAGCGAGCCGCCGCGGTTGAACAGGGTGATGCCCGGGTGGCCGGTGCCGGTGCTTCGGCCCCACACCGGGACGAGGTTCGCCAGGTGCTGGGCGAACATCAGGCGGGTGTACCAGTTGCGTGTGTCGCGGGCCGGGTTATAGGCCATCGGCAACCAACGCAGGTAGCTGTTGCAGGCGGCGACTTCATCGCCTTCGCGTACCGGTTGCAGCCCCGCGCCCAACAGCGCGTTGGCCAGGCTGACCGAGCGCTGGTGCAGTTGCTGTTCATCGTGACTGCGCACGTAGAACGCCAGGGTGCCGCGGTATAGCTTGTGCTGGCGACCGATGATCGCACGAGCCTCTTCGACATCCTGACGGGTCTGGGTCGAGGCCAGGTTTTCACCGATGGCTTTGCGCGCCAACCGGTTTAACTGGTCTTCGAGCACATCCTGCGGCTTGACCACCAAGGTCAGACTCATCACCGTGCCTTCGGGTAACTGGTCGAACAGGGCATTGACTGCATCACCCTTACGGGTTTCTCCGGTGAGTTGACCAATCGACGGTGCCCGTCGCAGTTTGTCCACCACCATGACCCGATGGGGTTGCCCATCGAAGTACCAGAGTCCTCGTTGCACATCCGAACACGGTTCGTTGAAGAACAACCGTTCGGCGAAGTCGTGATCGAAGGGCAATTCCAGCGACTCGCCATCAGCAGGCTCCGGATAGGCGATACGTTGGTAAAAGTCCTCGGGCGCTTCATCGGTGAGCCTGGGCGCCGGATTGAACCAGGGCAATAACCAGGCATAAAAACCGCGGCCATCAACTCGTGCCGATTGCACGCCGCACGCCTGCAATGAAGCTGCAATACGTTCGCAAGCCTGCTGCAGGGATTGTACCGGGGTGAGTCCCGTCTCCTCGGCGCCAGACTCAAGCCAGCGATAGACCACCAGGCGCACCCGTCGGTTGTTGCCGCGCCAGGGCAGGCGCGTCACCACCTTATCCTCGAACAGGCCACCGGGCTTGGCGATGGCTTTGAGATGACGGCGGATGAGCTCCAAATACGTCTCGGTGAAGACCGTGCCTCCAGCGCTGTCCTGAATATAATCGGTGAGCTGTGTCAGGTAGGGAGTGAAGTCGTTTTCGTCCAGGCAGAAAAACTGCGCCACCCAAGGCGTTTGATCCAGCTCATCAAAACTGTCCTGCAAGGCATCCTCAAGGGCATCGCGGGCGGCCATCAACCAATCGGGTTCTCGCCCTTCGGTGCCGATGGGCAGTAACTCAAGCACCGCGCCCACCGAGCGGTTGTCATCGAGCAGAAAACACTGCTCGGTGTCGAGGTATTCGACCCAAGGCAGGTGATCGGTGAAGCTGGGGTTGTGTGCGTAGAGTGCGGCGTCATCGGCCAGCGTGGCGCGAGGACGTAATGGGTTGCGCCAGGCTTTCCACGCGCCAGTGCGGTTACCCGAACCGCCGCTACGCATTACAAGTCTTCCTGGCGTTCACCGGGTAATGCGTACTGCACCCGTTGGTAGAACGGAAAGACGGTCGAGTAACCGGGGATCGGTGCCTGCTCGGTACCACTCAAGTGCGGATACACGTACAGCACCAGATCGGGATTGGGCAGGCGAGGGAACAGATTGTGGATCTCGTTCGCTGCGGTGCGCGTATACGGTTCCTGGACAGACGCGGAGAAATCCGTCTGAGCCAACGGGCGGCGTAGCTGCTGCCGAGCATCTAACAATTGCTGCTGAGTGCCTTGCGAACCGGCGCCGTTCCATATGTCCAGCATGGTTTGCTCGCCATGGGGCAGAAGCGTTTCTTTGTCGGTGGAACACCCCGTCAGGACCCAGCAGAGCAAGCTAATCCAAGTCAGGCAGAGAAGCATGGTCTTTTTCATGGCGAACGCTCCGGCCCTTGGGCTCGTAGTCGATGGTGATTTCATGGTCGAGGTGTAGCGCGACTTGGGCGGACGGTGGCACGTACACGGCAGCAAAGGTCTCGCCATACAGTTTGTTGATCCACTCGCGGATGTCGCTGACCCCACCACTGAGAATTGAATTCAGCGCGCTGTTGCCTGTGCTGTTGGTAAGCCCGAGCGTATTGCCGCCCGAACTGATCACACTGCTGTTGTTCTGCTCATCTCCTAGCAAGGCAGCGACACCTGCGCCAGCTGCCGTGATCAGACTTTGGCTGCCGAGGTATTGCTGGGCGTTCGAGCGGCGCTCGCCGGCAATGCAAGGAATGCCATACGGATCGGACAGATAACCGAGCCCGCCACGGATCTTGTCGGTGTTCGAGCTCTGGGTGGTGGAAGCATTGCGGCTGGCTACTGCCTTCGGCTGAGGCACCGTGCGGATGGTGCCATCGGTAAACACAAAGGTAATTGACTCGACCTGTCCGCGTACACAGGACAGGGTCCAGTCACCGGACGCCGTGCCGCTCATCACGGCCCCCGCGACGTCCGGTAGGTCGATGCCGTTGGCGGTCAGGTTTTCCGGACCGACCAGCACCTTGAAGGGATAGGGGTCATTCACGGTGCCGTCCACCGGGACCCGGCCGATCAGCGCAGTCATGGCGACCGAGCCCATCAGCGTGGCGTTTTCGGGGATCGTGTAGACCGGCTTCGCGCCTTCGGTACGATCAACGGATCGCGTCAGGTCGCGCTCACCCTTGGTAACTGCACGTAGCTGTTTCTGGCTGCGATCAATCGCGTTGTCTTTCAAGCCGTCCAGAGAGTTGAAAGCGGTAGGCAGGCTCAGTGCGGAGGAAGTCATGGTTTTGCCTCTGGCGTCGGTGGACGGAGCATCCGAGGGTTCAATCCACTGCAGCGCATCATTGGCAGAGTGTCGCCCTTCGAACTGAGCGCCGTCGCCGGGCTCAAGCCCCAATCCAATCGGCATGTCCTTGCTCTTGCCAGCCAGCCCCGACAACTGATCCTGCAATTGCGTCAGCAGACCGCGAGCCTGACGACTGTCTTGTTCCGCTTTGAGCCGGGCCTCGTTGGCTTGGCGGCGGCCTTCGTCGACCTGCTGGGTCACGCTGCCAAGTGCCGTCTGGATACGCGAATCGACGCTGTTTTCCCGCTCGCGAAGGCGGTTGTTCTCCGCCTGCAGCGAATCGTTGTGTTTTTTCAGGCCGAGCATGTCGCTGCGCATGGCCTTCACCTGGCCGACCAGGGTGGCAACCGTGTCGCGTGGGGTGTCACCCGCAATGCCGAGCGACTTGGCCTGCTCGGCGGATAACTGGAGGTTGTCCTGAGCAGTCGGACTTACCGACGAAGGCGAGGTACCACCCGCGACCCAAGTTTTCAGGATGATGAACACCACGCCTAGCAACACAGCCGGTACCAGCCATTTGAGCAAGGCGTTAGCTTTCATCGTCAGCACCTCGTGTAACGGGCGGGAGCAGCACGGCGTGTTCGAGGCCGGCACCGCGGGTGACGAGGTAAGCAATCGTGGTGTCTTCAGGGCTGCCGACAGGCCCGAGGAAAGCATGCTGGAAGGACGCGGCGAACAACTTGGCCTGAAGTTGACGCGGATCGAGTTGCACCGTCGCTGAACCAAGGTTGCGTAACTTCACCGCCGTCACCCAGTAATCACCTAGTCGCCAAGCGGCGATGGGCGTGCTGGACACGTTTTCAGTCGGCAGCAAGTTCGGCAGTGCGGTGCGCAGCTTGAGCGGGACGCGACGTATGCCGGGCAGAGGCTCAACGGTACGTAAAGGTGCGTATAGGCTTTGTGCGGCGTAGCGCGTCAAAGCGACCGGGATCGGCGTACGTTCTGGAACAAGGACGGTGCTGGGTTCCGTCTCGGTAGTCTGCGCCGGAGCATTCTTGATAATACGCACGGGCTCGAGTGGTTGATCGCCAGGCGTGGCGGCGATATCCAGCAGGATGATCTCGCCCGTCGCGACCGATTGCAGTTGTAATCGGGTAGGTGCAATGGCTTCTGACGCGCGCAGGTACAGCGTGCCGCCGGTAGATTGCACGCGCAGCTTGCCGGTCAGAGTTGAGGGGACGCCGACTCGGACATCCTCCTCGATAAAGACCACACGCTCCTGATTAATCAACAGCGGGACCGCGAGAGGGATGCGTTCCCAGCGCATCAACTCGACGGCCTGTGCTGCAACTCCCCATAGCATCAGTGCGATGGTGAGCCCCAGGGTAGACATCCACTTCATGGTTCACCTCCAGGCAGGGAGATTTTTTGCGGAGTGCCCTGATAACAGTCCAGTGCCAGCCCCCACTTATTGCGTTCGGGGTCCAGATCAAAACGCACCACGCGTAATGGATAACGCACCACCACCCGTTTCACTGGTTCGGCCGCGTAGTACTCATCGGCGTTGAGGTCGAGGGTGACCAGCCAGCTATCGCGATCAAGTTGCTTGACCCTGAGTTCCGGATCTTCGCTGTAGCCTCGGCCCAGAATTTCGTAGACACCACGTACCCGCTGGCGCAGCTCGCCGGCGGCCTTGCGGTACTCATAGTCGCCGTCGAGGAAGGCCTTGCAGGCGGGTGTCAGGTAGGACTGCAAGCTGTAGATAGCGCGGCGGTAGTCCTGTTCGCCATCCGAAGGCCAGCGGTTGAGTTGGCCAAAGATGTACAGGGCGAAGGCATACACATTCTCTGAGGGGATATCCCACCACTTGCGCGTGCTTCCCGAGCGCAGATCTGGGGGTACATGCACGGTCAGATCGGTCGGTGCCGAACGCCAGCCGTACCAGAGCCCGGCACAGACCAGGGCAAGGATCACTACCGCCAGACGCAAGCTGAAGATATGAGCCTGTTGGGCATCCACCTTGTTTCGAAAGCGACTCATGGTTGCCACCGCGACAGAGCAGGGCGCAGCCGACGCGAACGGCGAACCGTCCAGGCGCCGGAGTGAAGGATCCAGCTCCCACGACCCAGGCGCCAACGACTGGCCAGTATCCATTCGAGCTTGCGGTACAACCACGTATCTGGCCGGGCCCGTTTGGCTCGACGCAGTAGCGTGCCACCGAAAAATAGCACCACCGCCATGGCCCCGATCATGCTGGTGGGCGCCACGGCAATGGAGGCGGTGGCAATCGTCAGAGGAACGCCCAGCAGCAGGCCAATGACGGCGCCGGTACCGAGTGCTACCCACATCTCATCATTGGTCAAGCCGCGCAATACGGCCGGATCACGATTGAGTCGCTCAGGCAAAAAGACCAAGGTGCCGTCGGCAAGGCGTTCGATAGTGTCGCTCATATCGATCTCACAGAATCGCGGCGGCTTTGGTCAGGAACCAGATGATGATCACCACCAACAGAGCTCCGATTCCGACTACAGCACCGAGGTCCTTCCAGGTCTTGCGCTGGTTTTGCACGTCGGCATAGACGGTCAATGAGTGCCACGCCACCCCCAAGAAAGCGAGTAGGGCGATCAGCAGACCGAGCAGGATGCCGCCGTCGTAGGCATAGTTTTTGATCGTCTCGATCAACCCGGATCCTTCGCCGCGCGAAGGGGCTTCCATGGTGGGGAGCTCGGCAAAAGCCAGGCTTGGGCCGAGCACCAGCAGCAGTCCGATCAAGCGCTGGCTCGCACGATCACGCAGGCTGTTTTTCAGAGGGGTAAAGCACTTGAGCATGGCGGCGATCTCCTGGGTTAGGACAGGGTGAAGAACATCAAAACCAGCAAGGTGAGCAGCACGCGTGCGGCGCTGCCGCCGAAGGCTCCAAAGCGCACGCTGCCGCTCGCCCAACCCCGGTAAGCCGTCCACATCACCCAGGCGCACCACAGCAAGGTCAGGACGAGAACTAGGGACAACCACAGCGTCGAACTGCTCTGCGGTGCGAAGCCGGCGGCGTTTTGGAACGCTGCGATCTGAGCGTCAGTCATGCTCATGGCGAGGACTCTGCAATCGGAGTGTCGAGGCGGTAGTCGCCGACCAGTTCACTGGGGTCGCGGGGTTGCGCACGGGAGGGGAACAGATAGCTCTGCACCCCTTGGCGGATGCGCTGAATGTCCTGGGTCAGTCGGGGGTAGTCGAATCGATATCGTTCGATTGGTTCAAGGGTACGGGCTGCCTCCGCTCGCGTCGCAAGGCGTTCGAGAGTGTCGAGTTGCTGCTGGACTAGGCTGAACTGTTCCAGTTCATGAGTCGATGCGGCATAGCCGCTGCCATGAGCGATGGCCAGTGAAAGGAATAACAAGCAGCGAAAGACGGTAGTCGACATGATACTGGTCCATGTGGAGATGGCGCCAGCATCAAGTTAGGGGTTGAATTACTCAGTATAAAACGCGAGATGGGATGTATCGCTTTTTTGGAGGCGAGCGGAAGAAACTTACCCACACATACACTAGCAATCGATTGGGCGAAAAAGAGAGCCCAGTCTAGCAATCCTTCCCCATGAGTAATGTGTTGCTCATAGGGCAATGAGTGGATTCACTTTTGCTTGAAACGCGTATGGGTGACGAAGAGTCAATCATCGCTTAGTATGGGGGCGTTCACTTCTCATTTCCCTAACCTGAAGGAAGTTTCACATGTCTCGTTTGGCTGAATTTCGCAAGCTTGAACAACAACTGGCCGAACAGCTCGCAGAGCTCGAGTCGATGAAAAGTGACTCCGGTCTGAAAAAAGAAATGGAATTTGAGAGCAAACTACGTGCGTTGCTTGGCGAGTACGGCTTCAGCTTGAAGAACATCATTGGCATCCTGGATCCAGAGGCTGGCCGTCGTACCTCGGCACCAATAGTTGCCTCCGTAAAGGCCATCCGTAAGGCTCGCGAAGTGAAGATTTACAAGAATCCAAACTCGGGTGAGGTGATCGAAACCAAGGGAGGAAATCATCGACAACTGAAAGAATGGAAAGTCGAGTTTGGCGCAGACGTTGTTGACTCGTGGCGTACTCAGTAAGATCAGTTTGATGACCAAGGGCCTGTAAGGGCCCTTTTTTATCGGTGCGAATGATAAAACCAGAGTGCAAGTCTTGACCCGGTCCTGCACCAGTTTAATTGCTGGTTAGATCCTTGAATTTCGCCAAAATCTTGGAAGCCTACATTTCATCTGATGCTCTAACCCATAATGGGAGTCGAAGACGACCTCTAGCAGTTTTATTTGCATTCGTATGGTGTGTCAGTTTTGGGTCGCAGGATAACTATCCTGGCATCGGGACATGTAAAGAATAACTGGTTTTTCCGAATCAGAGATACTTCTTGAATGTCGTTGCCGTGATTGCCGTAATGATGCCGAGCATCACAGCACAAGGGAAAAACACAGCCATGGGATTGAGCGAAAAGGGTAGGGACAAGTAGATAACCCAGGGCACGATCAGCAGTGGTATCACGGCTCGCTTAGCTCGATGGTAGACAAAGCTACTTTCTCGCCCTGCGCCAAATTTACGTAGGTCCCGGCGCATCAGTCCATCGACAAAACCAGTGAACATGGCCAGCAGAAACAGGGGGATGGCCAGGACCAGAATGGTAAGGCGCACCACGAAGGTAAAGGTGACATACACAGCCGTCAGCATGAAATCCTCAATGGTTACGTAGAACTGGTTGATCCACTCCCAGAAGCCATTGCCATGGTTAGGCCCCCGCGCCTGCTGGGCAAAATCTGCAAAGCCGGTCTTGACCAACAACCACTGATTGAGAAATTCCAGTATCTGGATGATCGTTCGCCCAGGCTGCTGGAGGATGAGTGAAGATTTGAAGTGTTGACTAAGCCAGCCCAGTTCATTGGTCAGCATGGCCTGGCTGTGCCGCCAGCCCTGATCGCCCCAAAAGAGCAATAAACCTGCAAACTCGATCAGGATCGAGAACAGCAACGAGGCGATCAGTACACCAATAATGCGTAAAACCAAGCCAATCACCGAGACGATTAATCCTGGGCGCTGGATTGGTTGTGGCGGCGTGTTCTGGGTGGAAGTCGCCATCGTTCACTCCATTGTGCGTTGCAGAGTCGATGCCATCACGATCCTTCTGGATAGTTTTCTGCTGAGTCAAAAACCTGCAGCAGGGGCGGGCTACCCGGCCTGATCCAGATCGAAGTTGG
This sequence comes from Pseudomonas sp. FP597, assembly GCF_030687435.1. Lineage (NCBI taxonomy): Bacteria > Pseudomonadati > Pseudomonadota > Gammaproteobacteria > Pseudomonadales > Pseudomonadaceae > Pseudomonas > Pseudomonas sp. FP597. The sequence goes on from NZ_CP117432.1 coordinate 2,343,092, forward strand.
TAGTTGGGCCGCCACCGCTTGCGCTCCACCATTGCCCCGCCTGCGCGTTATAGGTCGCCCGCATTCGCTGGGTGAGCTCCTGCAGGTCCTTGGGCATGGCATCGTCGTTGGAGGGTTTTGGCAACGGCATGCGGACTTTCCAGAGCTGCCCACCGGTCTGGAAGGAGAACATTTGCCCCTTGGGTAAACTGACGATATGAGCCGGCTCGATCAAGGGCACGCTGGTGCTACTGACGCGGTCTTGCGAGGAGGATGTGAAGTCCGTGTTGGCCTCAGGATCGGAGGTGTCGGTGGCACCCGACACCAGGGTCTTGGTCAGCACGTTAACCTTGGGCAACTGTTGGGTGAGCAGTTCCGCAGTGGCGGTTTCGCGCACCCGCAGTATCTGCAGGGTGTTGAAGTTACCAATAACCTGGCCGGCCTTGGCTCGGTTGCCGATTCGCGCTTCGATATCGCTCAGGGTTTGGGTGTAGGCCGTCACCTGGATGCCGGCGCCACCGCCCTTGTTGATCAGCGGGATGAACTCATCGCCCATCAACTCATTGAACTCATCGGCGTGCAGGTTGATCGGCAACTTGTCACTATTGTTACCCGATTGGGGCAGACCATGGTCAATGCCATGTTTGTATATGTGGCCAGCGACCGAGACCAAATCGGCAAACATGGAGTTGCCCACAGCGGCGGCCACCTCGGCGTCGGTCAGCGCATCCAGGCCGACGTAGACGATCCCGCGTTTTCGGATGATCTGCATCCAGTCGAAGATCGGCCGTGGGTCGTCCAGATCGGTGTAGTCGGGGGCCAACAGTTGGGCTGTCTTGCCTGTGGTGAGTTTCTCCAGCAGCGGCAGTAGCGAGGCCACGATTTTGTCGAAGTAAGTACGGTCATAGCGTACCGCCGAACGCAGTCCATCCAACACTGGATCGAATACCCGTTTCACCGCCAGGTACTGCTCGATGGCCACGACACGCTTTTCGCGCCCGATCATATGTCGGGGAATGTTTTTCTCGGTGAGTTTGCCTTCAAGCTGGACGATCACTTCCCACGCCTTCGGGTCAGTTTTGGCGAAAAACTGCTGGGCGTATTCGATGAACAGTGCGTCGATGTTGACCACATGCCGTTGGATCTGCAGGTAGTCCGGGCGTCGACCCAACTCGATCAATGCGCGGGCGATGATGTTGACGAAACGCCAGGCAAACTCGCGAAAGGCCGCGGAGTTACCTTCGCCGCTGAGCTGCCCGGCGATGCGTGACGCCACTTCCGAGATACGCCCGAAGCGTCCCACCGCATTGTATCGAGCAGAGATCTCCGGCCAGCCTAGATGGAAAACATAAAACTCCTTATCCCGACCGGCCCGTTTGGCTTCGACATACATTCGTTTGAGCAATTCAGCATCGCCTTTCGGATCGAAGACGATGACCACCTCATGTTCGATGCGATGAATGTCCTGGGTGATGTACACCTCGGCGAGTCGCGTCTTGCCTACACGGGTAGTGCCGAGCACCAGGGTGTGTCCGACTCGTTCGCCCAGCGGCAGACTGACTTCCGTTTCATCGGGCTCGACCCCATGCAATAGTGGCGAGCCACCTACCGGGGGCAAAGGACGCAACGGATTGAAGGCACTGTCCCAGGCCGTGACACGGGCCAGTATCGAGAGTGGAAACGGTGCATGCTCCAGGCGCCGTTCGAGTCCACGGGCCAGACGGTAGCTGGTCGGTTGGTCGACATAGTGGGCGACCGCCGGATCCTGGGCCTCGACCAAGCGCTGGGTGTGTAGACGGCTCCAGCGAAAGCCACGACCCATGAACAACCACTTACGGCTAACCGGAATCTGCCGACTGGTCAGTTCGTAGCGGGGCAGCCGGCGGATATTGCGTCGATAGCGCAACACCTCCCTGGCTTGGCGCAGCCGGATCAGGCCGAACAGGGCATAGGCCAGCGCTGCAACCCGACCGATCTCGGGTGACAGGGCCACAGCCCAGGGCGAGTATACGCACAACACCGCGGCAGCGATGCAGATCGCTACGGTGTACAGCTCCACCGCTGGCCGGAGCTTGGACTCCATCGCATGCTCGGCCATGACCTGGACTCACTGTACCAGTGAGGTGGCAGTGATCAAGACGGGGTAGTGCTCAATCTGCAGGCGGGTGGCGATGTCGTTACCGTTGACCGGCAGGATGGTGATGCCCGGAGCAACTGCTCGAATCCGGGCCAGGGCTTCATTATCGACCACTTCGACGGCGAGGCCTGCCGCGCCCATTTCCTGCAGTTCAGGAGCGCGTTGACGCAGCCAAGTCAGCGACTGGGGATCGTCACCAACCAGGAAAAATGGCTGTAAGCCCGGCATGCTCAGAGCCCGTGACGTGATCTGGCCGGGGCTCAAGTGGGAGCTACGGACGGGCAGTATCCAGGTTTCATCGGCAAACGTGGACAGGTCCGCATGCACGGGCCGATCAGCCTGAACTCTGTTATTTATCGGCACGCCCATGGCTGGAGAATCGGGGTGTGTGAAGTCGCTAGGCTGATCTCCGGCTACGGTCAGTTCCGGCTGGGCGAAAGGTGCCAAGAGCAGGATGAAATAACAGGCAATGGTGATTCGCTTCATGGTGGTGTGCCCTGTTCAAAGGAAATCAGCAGTTGTTCGAGTCTCTGGGAAAAGCCAGCACGGTAGCGTGCTGCCGGCGCGCCTCCTGCCGGACGGTGATAGCGCCCGGCAGCCAAGACCCAATCACCGGTGGCGGCGTGATGCTCCTGCAACAGTGCGGCGGTTACGGCGAGATTTCGGTAGGGATCGAGGGCTTCGCAGGGAACGGAAAAACGTTGCCCGTGGTAACCCAGGTTGGTTTGTCCAAGACCGACATCGACCCGCTTGGCGTCATGCAGGGCGAGCGCCTGAAGCAAGGCGTGACAGGCGGCCTGGCGAGTGGCGAAGCGGTAAGGATTACCGGCGATGTTCAAGGTCCACGGCCAGGGCAGCAGTCGATCACGGACGCGGAGTCCACTCTCCTGCTGGGCAATCGCGAACAGCACCGTCGAAGGGATGCCGGCGTTATGCGCCGCCAGTTGATAGGCCGGAGGCGGAAGTTCGTCCGCCTGGGCGGCGAGCATCGTCAGCAGGAGCGCAAGACCACTCAGTCGAGGCGTTGCCATTGTCCGTTCACCTGTTGAAATGTGGCAGGCAATGGCCCCGGAGCACCCAGGCTGAACCAGCGACCACGGTCATGGTTCAGGGTGATCTGCCGGTGTTGAACCTTGGCCGGATCGATGTCCGCTTGCCGAGCCCAGCTACGGACGCGTTCATCCTGGCCTTGGCTGCCCACCAGGTAGATATCGAACGCCGTGTCGCTGCTTTGCAGACGCTGCGCTTCGTCGGTGCACGCCTGGCAGTGGTCCTCCACAAACAGGGCCTGGCGCGGCATGACTGATGAGCTGGCAGGGGGTGGGGACGCCATGCCCTGGATCGGCAGCAGCCCGGGAAATAGCTTGGTCCATGCCGCGGTGTAAGCGTTTTGGTAAGCCAACTCGCGCTCGGCGCGTTTGGCTTCCAGCGCTACCTGTAATTCGGCATAGCGCTGGCGCTCTTGGTCGGTCTGGGCTTCGACCCCGAGTGCGGTCAACGGATCGAGGTTCGGGCTCCAGAAACCGCGCGGGCTGGCTTGGATCTGTTCGAAACGCGTCCACTCCTGCTCCGTCAGACCCCAGCTTGCCGCCTGTTCAGAGTGAGAGCGCCCTAGGGGAGCGGACTGCGTGTCCTGTATTCGTGACGGTGTCGTCATGGGATTGCCCATCGCTGCTCCTGTGCTCAGTAGCGAAACGAGACAGACAACGGTGGGCAGTAGCGCTTTGTTCATGATCACTACTCAAGGGAGGTGCACGGTCTGATCTGGCTGAGCGGCCACCGCGAAGATGGCTGAGTTCGGCTCCAGTCTTTTCAGGCGCCAAGCCCCTTGCTGCTCACCGCTATGTAGCAGCCGGACATCCGTGAGCGAGCGACTGTCATGAGGCGCGACCGCCAGAAAGCGCTCACCACCGCGGGACTCGACACTCAATACTGAAAACGGTGGCGAGAGCGGGGTGGGTTCGGATCGAGTGTTCTTTTTCGGTTTGGTCGCAGAAGGCGTCGGCGATGGGGGTAATGGCTGGGTCTTGTGCTCCAGGAGCTGCTGCTCGACCTGTTCAAGGCGTGCGCGCAGCGCTGTCAGGTCTGCCTGGGTGGCGCGGGCTGCGAGACTATCGCGCAGTTCCTGTATCTCTTGCGCCCACTGATCCAACATCGGATCGAGGGTATTGACCTGTTGCTCACCAGTATCGACCGTCTGCTTAAGGTCTTTCAGCGCGTACTGCAGCTTCTCCTGGGCATCCTTGAGTGCGCTTGAATCATGTTGCAGGGTGTCCAGGGTTTGTAGGTGTTGGTTGTTCGTGCTCTGCAGTTCGGCCACGCGTTGATACTGGTTATACAAACCACCGCTCAGGCCGGCGACCGCCAAGCAAAGTAGTCCAATGATGAGGGTTTGAAACGTCGAGGCTCTCATGGGTGTGCCTCCAACAGATGGGGCGAGACGGGTGTGATCAGCGTGCCGCCGGCCTCCGTTTTCTGCTGTTCGAAGCAGACTGAACGGCTGACTTCGTCGGTCGTGAGTAGCCAGGCGGGGCCAGCGAGCACTTGGAGCGCGCGGCGCAAAGAGATCGGGCCGAGCCGGTAATGGGCCGCGGGCAGGGGCCGAGTAAACAGCACCCTCACCGACGGGGTAACGGGGCAGAGCGCATAGCCCGAGCGCTGCAATACGTACTGCATAGCCTCCTGCACTGAAGGGTTCAGGCTGGACAGGATGCTCACGTCAATGATTTGGGCAAGAAGATCGCGTTGTTCCGTGGTGGGCTCGGTGCTAACCAGCGTGTAGCGGCCATAACGAAGCTCTGCCGGATGGCTTTCTTCGGCTATGCCCTTCGAGTGCTCGGCCCGATTGGAGCCACTGTCTATCTCTGGATTGGTCGGCAAAGGGTCGGGGATTTGCGCGGTGCAGGCGCTCAACAAACCCAGCAGGCAGACAGGCGTGAAAAAACGCTTCATGGAAGAAACCTCATATCAGATTCAGTGCAGAACCTGACATGAGGTGAAGGAACGATTCAGTGAGAAAGTTGATTTGAGGTGGGTCGTGTTAACGCTGAACACGTTGCTATTCATCGAAAATGGCGAGCCCATCCAAGACGGCAGCGTCGGGGTCGAAGATCAACAATCGCACATCCGCCAATGCCGCCAGATGCAGTACGTTGACCAAGGCTTCCGGTGTGCCTGCGTCGAGTTGTTCTTGTCTCAAGCTCGAATAACGATTGCCCTCATTGTTCAACAAGTTATCGTCCGTCCATGGCGTGCCGATCAATTTGCAACCGATACCGCAGCAATCTGGAAGCGTAAAAAGCCCGAACAAAAGGCCGGTCTGCCGCAGAGCGAAGTTACTGACCCACTCTTTCAGATAAAGCATCGCTGCTTCGGGAAGATGTGCGGTGCTGATTTCCCAGGCTCGACTGTAGTGTCCCGTTTCGAAGCTCAAGCGATGGACCATGGCTTGTGCCTCTTCCAGGGAGTACAGATCACCGAGGTGATGCCGCTCGTTGAGCATTTCGCCTATCACAGCGTAGATTACTTGGCGTACTAGCCCAGTGGACTGGCAGCGTTCATCCAAATCATCCGAAATGGATTGGCTTTCGCTGATCAAGGCGAAATCGTCATTGAACAGGCAGGCGAACAGTTGCAGCTCATTGTCGGGCAGATGGGCTTGTGAGTCGTGCACGGGTCGAAAGCAGGGAGGGCAGTCGTTTTCGTAGGTGATCAGTAGCAGCCGTTCGATATGAAGGTTGTCGTAACCGCGAGCAAATGGGTTGGGGGCCGTCAGCACGGCTGCAGCTTGGTGCGTGGGGTTCATGAAGGTTCTCCAGAATGATAATGGACAAGGCGCCCGAAGACGCCTTTGAGGATTAAAGCCAGCCATGTTCGGCAAGAGAAAGTGGACGACCTTCACCCACGATGAAGTGATCCAGTAAGCGCACTTCGATCAAGGCCAAGGCCTCCTTCAGCCGTGCGGTCAAGACGCGATCCGCCTGGCTGGGTTCCGTACACCCTGAGGGGTGGTTGTGAACAAAAATGGCGGCCGCAGCGTTATGCGCTAGGGAACGCTTAACGACTTGGCGGGGGTAAACGCTGGCGCCATCAATGCTGCCGTGAAAGAGGACTTCGAACGCCAGCACCCGGTGTTTGGCATCGAGAAAAATCACACCGAAGACTTCATGCTCTTGTTGCGCAAGATGCAGTTTTAGGTATGCGGCCACGGTGTCGGGCGATGTCAGGTTAGGACCTCGGGCGAACAGCCGACGATCCAGAATATGCAGTGCTTCGTCGATCACCTGGTTTTCTTGGACGATACGATCAGCCTCGAAATCCGAAGTCTCGATCAGTGTGAGTTGGGTGCTCATGGTGGTACCTCCGAAGGCAACAATCAGGGGTACACACCCGAGGGGAGTGGTGTCCCCGAGGTGGATATAGAGTTGTGGGCGTTAGCAGGTGACGCGCTGTTTACAGCCGAGTGAATCGGTGGCGTTGACCGTGTAGGTATGAACCACAACTGTCGCAGGGCAATGGGGAAAAGGCTTTTATTCCCCAGCCGGTTTCGGGATCGAAGTCGGCACTGATGGGCATTAACCGAACCAGTCCACGATGGATACCGGCGATGCGTTTCTCGATTTCATCCGTCGTGTAGTAGAGCGATAACGTGCTGTAGTCCTCGTAAGCAGCCGCGAACAGGCAGTCGTCGCAAAGCCAGAAGGATTCCATGTTGGTTCTCCTGTGCTGATTGAAGAAAAGGCGCTCGAGGGAGCGCCTTGATGAGGAACATCGTGGACTGTTCAGGCGGACTGAACGGTACGGGAGGCGTCACGGCGAGCCGTGCGGGGAGTGGGTTGAGATTCAGGTTCGACCCGAGCCTCTGTTGGATGTTCGGTCTCCTCGGCTTCGGCATCAGCCGACGTTGTAGAGGGTTCATTGATCGGCGCTTGCTCAGCAGGTGCTGTTGCTTCCTGCCTGGCGGGCGCTTTGTACTCGAACGTGCCGTTGACCTTGATCCAGTCGATGAACAGCAAACGGCCTTTCAGGCTGGCGCCCGGTTGACCTTGTTTATCGCCTTTCTCGTAGAGAAACGGATCGATCCACAGATCGCCGATACGGAACGACAGCAAGACCTTTTTCTCGGCTTTGACGGCGTCCATGTAGAGACGAATCAAGCGTTCAGCTTCACCCCCAGCGACTTTGCAGTCGAAGCGGGTGTACTCGACCGCATCGGTGGCACCGTGCAGGGCTGCGATATCGCAGGCCATGAATGGCTGGCCGCGGCGGACTTGTACTTCACGAACACGGTTGAGGTAGCCGATACCGACGGTGTGCAGGTTGAAGTAGGTGGTCGCTTCTTGGGAATGGTTGGCGTGGGCCATGGTGGTTCTCCTGTTTCAAGGGAAAACGGTGACGCACAGTCCCTGACGGGGAAGTGAGTCCCCGTCAGGGTAGGTAAGGTGAAGTCGAGCAATGAACGACTCGCCACCGGCAAGCCGATGACGATCAGAACGATGCGTCTGGGGGAATAGCGGTGCAGCAGAGAAACGTCTGCGGTGGTGATTCGCAGGCATGAGGTAGTGGGCATTCATCACCGCTGAAGCGGTAACCGCGCGAGCTTCCGAACGCTGATCGCACTTGGGTAAACCACCACTAACGTGGCGTAGCCTTGAAGGTTCTGGCTACCTGGGCTGGGCTGTCGACGACAGCGAACCACGGCCTTTGTATAAGCCTGTCACAGGGGAGCGTCAAGACGCTGCCACCCTATTTTTTAAGGCCGGAATACGGTGGCAGTCACTGGAATTAAGAAAAGGAAAAAAAGAGACTGGTGCTAAATCGCTCATGTGATGGTCTCCGAAATAAAAACACCCTGCGAAAGCTTAGCCCTCGCAATGTGTGGGAGTTACCATCTCATTACCCGTTCGCCTATCCCCTATCTTAAGGGGGGAACGGTGCCCTGTCTTTCATGGGGCTTGTTCATCCGCCAAGATTTCGTCTCTCCGATTATGAAGGCCGACAAACCCGTTATCCACCCATGCCGATCGAGAATTAAGGGCTGCGGCATTTACTTACCCGTCATCGATTGTCCTTTAATCTCGCCACTATTGAATGGCGGTCACTTTCGTATTCCGTTGCAGCAGCGCATTGGGGCTTAACACCAATGTGTCGCCGTCCCCAAGCCCGGAAATGACCTCAACCATGTCCCCTAGGTTACGACCCAGTGTGACTATGCAGTACTCGACGGTGTTGTCCTTGCGTAGGCGCAAGGTATGCGCTCCGGCGCCGTCCTGAACAACGGTAGAGATTGGCACAAGCACCGCAGGTTGAGCAGGTATTGCCAGTTCGACTTCACCCGCCATGCCGGACGGGATTCGATTGCCTGGGTTTGGAAGCCTGAGTTCGATGCGCATGCCGCCGCTGCTTCCCGAAATGTTTTTTGCCATACGGGTGACGGTTGCTTTCATGGCGGGGCCGGAAAGTCCTTGGAACTGGACGGTCGCCGCTATCCCGGGGCGGATGTGCATCACTGCACTCTGCGGGGCGTCAACCACAACTCGCAGGGGGTTCAGGCTGCTCAGTTCAAAGAGCGGCAATGTGCTCGCTGCTTGATCGCCTATCACCCTATCGCCGTCATCTACGTTGCGGGCCGACACCACGCCAGCAAAGGGGGCTTTGACGATCTGGAAGCGTTGTTCCTCTTCCAGGCCTGCCAACTGCGCAGTGGCCGCAGCCCAGGAGGCTTGATCCACCGCATAGCTGGCCTGGCGCTGTTCGTAGACTTCACGCGCTATCGCCCCCGACGACACCAATGTCTGTGCCCGCTTCAGGTTGCTTGCTGATAGCTTTGCATTGGCCGCCGCCAGTTGCAGTTGGGCATTCGCCTGGCGAACATGTTGGTCAATTTCGGGCGCACTGACCTCGGCCAGCACTTGCCCCTTCGCCACCGTATCGCCTATATCCACCTGCCGTTTGGTGAGAATGCCGGTGGCTCGGGCAAAAATGAATGCGTGTTCGCCGGGGCGCGACGTCGCAGGCAGGACGAGCGTCTGCGTGTCCGGCGCGGCTCTTACCGTCACGGTTTTCACTTGAGGGCTTGCAGTTTCATCGGTTGCCGATGCTGATTTTGCATCGCAGCCGGCAAGGGAGAATGCGAGAAGCAACGTCGTCAACGAGATGAAACGCAAGCAAGAAGAAGTGCCGGTGCAAGGTGAGGTTGACATGGTGGATCCTGGGGTCAAGAAAGGCGTTCGGCAGTGAGCGAAGAAAGGTGTCGGGCTTTGCGTCGCCGACCTGACGCCGCAAGGATCGCCGGGACGACGAGCAAGGTCGCTGGTGTTCCCAGCAATAGCCCGCCAATCACGGCTCTGCCCAAAGGCGCGTTTTGCTCTGCGCCGTCACCCAGGCCCAATGCCATGGGAATGATGCCAAGCAGCATGGCGCACGCAGTCATCAGGACGGGCCTGAGGCGTACCGAGGCGGCCTCGAAGGCCGCGAGCTCAGGGTCATGACCGGTAATGATGAGATTCCTGGCGAAACTGGTGACCAGTACGCTGTTCGCCGTGGAGACGCCGATGACCATCATTGCGCCCATCAGCGCCGGAACAGAAAGCGGGGTGTGGGTAACCCATAGTGAAATCGCGGAGCCGGTGAGGGCAAAGGGTAGTCCGCACATGGCCACTAAAGGGTAGGTCCAGGATTGAAAGTTGACCACCAGGAGCAGGAACACCAATAGTGCGGCGAGCGCCAATCCATTAGTAAGCTCGGTATAGGCCGACTGCATGGCTTGTGCCTGTCCGCCTATTTCAATATGGTTCCCGGGTTTGAGCTGAGGACTCAATGTGTTGATCACATTCGTCAGCGCATGAAGCACGGTCCCTAAGTCGGTTTGACGGATATTGGCAATAACATTGAGGGTGGGGGCCAGCATCGTTTTGTCGATACTGGCTGGTACGGTGCGTCTTGCCACGCTGGCTATGGTGCGTAGTAGGACCTGTTCGCCATTGGTATAGGTGCGCACCGGTATGTTGAGCAGAGTGTCAATATTCTGAAGGTCATTTGGAAGTGCTTGCACTTGTACGACGTAGGCTAATGTCGTGGCCTGGTCTACCCAGTAAATGGGCGAGACGGTGCTTGCCGATCCCAGTACTGACAATATTGCCCGGCTGGCATCTTCCGAGCTGATGCCCAGCTGTGCCGCCCGGGTTCTGTCGATCTGGATGTAGTATTCCGGTAGATCAAGCACCTGCTGCAACGCGACATCCGTCGCACCAGGGACCGTCCTGAGCCTGGACTGGATCGCACGAGCAATCTTGAGGTTGCCTTGTGTATCGCGCCCAGTGATCTTTACTTCGAAAGCACCCAGTGCCGAGCCCGCCAGCGTGCGGCTGGTAGCATCGGCTGGGCGGTCAAACATCACGATATCCGGAAACTTCGACGCAATGTGCTGACGTATTTCGTCAAGATAACCTGCGCTGGGTGCGTGATGGGCTCGCAACTGGATCATCACCTCCGCCTCGAACGGGCCGACGACAGCGCTGTCGACAAAGCCTAGGTTGATGGGGTCGGGAATGCCGATTTGTTCGTAAAGAGTCTGCAATTCGTCCTGAGGGATAATCTTGCGAATTTCTCGCTGTACGGCTGCCAACCTTTGAGCTGTCTCCTCAATTCGGAGGCCGGCAGGAAAGCGCACTTGCAGGCGCAGTTGACCAGCGTCTATTTGCGGGAAGTACTCCTGCCCCAGGGAAGTTGCTGCGAGCACACCCAGCCCAAGCAGGAGCGCCAAGCTGATGAGAAGCTTCGTGCCGTTCTGGTGCAAGCTATTGAGCAGGCGACTCTGCCGATCCCTGATGTGGTCGATGACCTGCTCTACCCGATGGTTGGCAGCCAGTAGCAAGGGCGCCATACGGCCCTTCGGGGAAGCACGTGCTTCAAGGTCCTTCGGCAGCATCAATGAACACAGTACGGGGATCAGCGTTCGCGAGAGCATGAAAGATGCGAGCATGGCGAAGATTACCGCCAGGGCCAGAGGGGCGAATACCCAGGAGGAAAGGCCTGTCAGCAATAGGATCGGCGTGAGCACGATACAAATGCACAGCGTGGATACAAACTCTGGGAATACCACTTCTTTTGCGCTATCAAGAATGGCGGTGGGTACCGCCTTACCCATCGCGACGTGCCGGTTGGTGTTCTCTACGTCGACCACCGCGTTATCGACCAGTATGCCAATCGCAAGTGCCAGGCCGCCCAGCGTCATAATGTTGAAAGTATTGCCGAGCAGGTGCAGCGCCAGCGTCGAAGCCAGGAGCGCCAGTGGGATGTTGGCGAGCACAATCAGACTCGAACGCCACGAACCAATGAACATAAGCACGACCAGCGCTACCAGTACGCCGACCAATACGCCCTCGTGAACAACGGACTGAATGGCGTTGTTGACGAATATTGACTGGTCGAACACGGCTTCGATGCGCATTCCGGCAGGGGCCGAAGCAATCACCTCCGGCAAACGCGCCCGGACGGCCCTGACTATATCCACGGCGGACGCACCGCCCAGTTTAATCAGTGATACGGAAACGGCGCTGGCGCCATCCATTCGCGCAATACTGGTTTGCAGTGCTGCGCCATCGCGCACTGAAGCAACATCACGGACATAGATGACGTTAGTTCCATTCGACTTGATGGGGAGACTCATGAAACCCTTCACGTCGACAGGGCTGGCCTGCACAGTAACCTGCAACTCCTGCGGCCCTTCACGCAGGCTGCCCGACGGTAGCGTAGGAGCACCGTGTTCAATGGCGCTGGTGACTTGGTTTGCCGTGAGGTTATAGGTTTGCAGCGCCACAGGGTTGAGATCGATCATGACTTGGCGCGCGGCGCCACCATACGGAAGCGTCATGAGAACGCCGGGGATGGATTGAATCTGGGAGCGCAGTTGCAGCCGTGCGTAATCGTACAACTGAGCTTCGGTCATCGAGTCAGAAGACAGTACCAACTGCAACACGGGCGTACTGGAAACGTTGTTACGCACGATGAATGGTGGTGCAGTCCCTGCCGGCATGCGCCTGAGCATGGTCTGTGACACTGCTGTGATCTGCGTCAGCGCACGATCTATGGGCGCGCCGGGTTGCAGGTCCACGCGAATCATCCCGATCCCATTGATTGTTTGTGAGCCCACCTGTTTCAGGTCATCAACATTATTAAGAATTGAAATTTCTGACAGTGAAGTAATCTTCGCTGCCATTTCTGCCGCCGGTAGTCCGCTATACGTCCAGAGCACCTTGACCGACGGTATATCGATCCTGGGCAGGATATCGGTCGGCATGTGCCGTGCAGAGAGCCCGCCAAAAATCAACAGCATCAGCGCAATGACCGCGATGGTGTAGCGGCGGCTCAGTGCATATTGGACAATCCACATTTGCAGTGACTCATCTGTTTTTTAGAGGTGGGCATTGATGCCGCTCGCCCAGGCAGCGAATGAACCCTGGGCAAGCGGACCCTCAGTGAGGTTAAGTTTCAGAACTCGACGGGATAAGGCGCTAACGTGCCGTTGGCATATAAAGGTGGCAGGTCGGGCGTGCTGTTTTCCAGAACCAGGAGCATGGCGCGTTTGGGCGCAAAGCCTTTATGGCGAATATCGGCAGGCATCGCGCACACGTCCCCAGGGCGCATGGCGACTCGGCCTAAGGGCGCGCCTGTTTCTTTGTCCTGAAGCGTCCAGTGAATTTCATCGGTCAGTTGTATGAACCATTCCGGGCGGTCGTTACCGTGAGTTACCGGTAACACGTGCTCTTCGCTGGACATGCAAAAAAGACTGTTGCGCGTGGAGGAAACCGTCGACGGTATCCAGGTCACCTCGGAGCGAGCAATGTGATCGAACACATTGACTGCATGAAGGCTACCCTCGAAACCGGGTTCTGTTTTCACCTGTGGCCGATCAAACTCCAGATGCAGATCTTTAAACGACTCACTGATGGGCTGCCCGGAAGCGCTGGATCGGGCGACTGCATCGCCGGGCAGGCCGAGCATCCTTTTTGCTGGCTGGGTGAAACCTCGCGTCAGGGAAATCCGAGCTGGCCTGCCTTTGGGGCCGTGAGCCGAACCTGTCTCGCGCGGGACACACAATGGGTCATACCCTTCATTGATCCAGTCGTTCGCGATGCCTTGGAAGACCTCCAGGACCTGCTCCGTATCGAACGTTTCGTGATAAGCGATCCCGGCTTTTTTGTAGCTGGGATGATGGGTGCCCGCGAACACTTCAACTTTTCCATAATAATTAATGGTGCCGAATATATCGTCGAAGAAAATCCAGCCATAAAGAAACTCCCAGCCCAAGTCTCGTACCATGGCGCTTAGGAACAGTTCAACGTGCATATAGTGAACACCGCCCGGCCAGCGGATAATTGCAAAGTTGTTATCCCTGCTAAAGGAGAACTGTCCCAGGCTAAAGAGTTGATACTCCGTGTCGAGCGTTTCAAATGATTGAGGTGCTGCGGATAATGTCTGCGACATGATGAGCTCCGGTAAGGTGGCGAACGGTTAGCCACGTGCACAAATGTCGGCCCAACGCTCTTGCGTCAGGTCGCCTGATAGGGTCTGAATCAATGCAACGGCAGGTTGGTCACTTCCCAAACGGTAAGCGGTGTTGGCGGGTAGCAGGACAAGGTGTCCGCGGCGGGCCTGGACGTTTCCCATGCACGCTCCCGACGGCGGCGCTTCTAGTAAATGAGCGCCTTGCGACGCCGGCGCCGGCAACGTCTGAGGGGGAACAGTAAAAAAAGTGAGCGTGACATCACCATCCATGATGAGGGCAAACTCATCATGGGCGGCGATGAACCAAGGGGAGTCATGTTGGATCTTTATCACTTCGGTGACGTATTCGATATTTTTGGTAACGGCAACGCGTTCGAAAAAATCTGAACGTTGCGCGACGTCAAAGATATTTGAGAATGCGTAGTGCTCAGGCTTGGCGGAAAATAAGTCCAATGATCCCTTTCTAAAGTGGGTCAATGAGCCTGTAACGGTATATGCAGACATAGCTATCCCTTCCCTGTATGAGCTAAAAAATACAATGCTGTTTTTAATAACTTTTTGCAGCGGATCGCTACAGTCCGAGCACACGAGAAAGTACGCTGCGTAAGTGCTCAGGCGAGTACAACGAGAGGTTGCCGTGCCAGGCGATATGAGCATCGGGCCTTACCAAAAGACACGCGTCTTCTCTATCATCAAGCAGCGCCGACCAATCGCCGTACAGGTCTTCCACATCGCGCCCTGGCCCTACCGTTACGCAGCGAACAGCTAGACCAAACACCTCATTGATTTGCCTGGCCTGCTCGACCCAGGCGCCACCTGCAATACCGGTAATTACCGTGAATTGGCCTTTGCCTACCAAATCCAGGGTGGACAGTTGACGGCCGTTTTTATTCACCCACGCGTGTGGCAGTCGACCGCCCGCGCGCAACGAGGGTTGATAGAACAATTCACTGTCCTGGGAAAATACAAAAGGCTCATCTGCATCTTCTACAATCGCATCGGATTGATAGCGAATGTTCAGCTCCACGCCTTGGGTCGCAAATTCGTAGGCTTTCAACTGGATGGCTTTCCTGAGGGCCTTCCTGCGTTGGGCGCCTTCTGGCGTGTCGTGTTCCAACGAGCGAATATTCTGGTTCATCTGCTCCGCGGACAGACCTGTCGTCAGGTCCAGCGCCTGGAAGAGCGCTGCGAAGTCCTCGACGCTTTTATTGGCCCGGCGAATGATCTGCCGCCCGACGGGAATGCGCTCGGTATCGTAGGTTTCAAGCAGTGAAGGTGACGCCGTTCCTGCAAGGACTAGCGATAGTTTCCAGGCCAGGTTGTAGGCGTCCTGAATCGAGGTATTGGAGCCCAGGCCATTCGTCGGTGGATGGCGATGCACCGCGTCGCCCAGGCAGAAGACCCGTCCCTGGCTGTAACGCGCCGCATACATCTCATTGACAGTCCAAAGGGAAATCGAAGAAATTTCGACCTCCACCGACGTGTCGCCCACAAACTGATGAACAATGGCAATCGCTTGCTCGTTCGTTAATTCAGGCGCTGGGCCGTTTATGTCATAGCCCCAGACAATCTGCCATTCGTTCCAAGGCCTGACCATCCGTAAAAGGCCCATGCCAATGCCCCCGATATCGGCCCCTGGTTGCAGCATCCACCACAGGTAACCGGGACGATGAGCCACATATTGACTCAGGTCTGCTCGCAGAATAATGCTGATACTGCCACTTTTGCCCATCTTGCCTTCCATGGGCAATTGGAGGTCCGCGGCGACTTTGCTATTAGCGCCGTCTGCCCCCAGCAGGTATTTACAGCGAATACTGTATTCGCTTCCGCTCAAGCGGTCGCTGACCTGGACAACTACACCGTCCGGATCCTGCTGATGGCTCAGGTATTGACTATCAAAGCGCACGTGGCTGCCTTGGGAAACTGCCCTGCCTAACAGGATGGGCTCAAGCAAGTGCTGGGGCAGGTCACATTGCTCGCAGGGACTGGCCAGCAGGTAGTCGCTTCGCCGCTTGGGGTCGTTGGCGCCGTAAGGCAAGCGACCAAGTTCCTTGCCGGTCAGACTGTTGCAGAAGACGACGTTACCCATGACCTCCAACGGTGCCGCTTTGGCAATCACGTCTTGATGCACCCCCAGGTCCCGAAGCACTTCCAGGGTACGGGTGTTGATGTAGTGAGCCCGAGGCGTATCGGCGAGCCATCGATACTTAGTGATGACCAGGTTGGCGATACCGGCATTGCTCAGGGCCAGTGCGGCGGTCGAACCGGCCGGCCCACTGCCGATAATGATGACATCTGTTTCAAGCATGAAGCGCACTCCTATGCAGTTGTTAAATCCAAAGTCCTTACGCTCATCTTGTTGGCTTGCGGTTTAATCCATGCGCTTCATTGCCGCGAACGACTACTTAGCGGCCTGTTTGGTGGGCAAAAACCCAAGAGGGGTCCATGGCCGATCGCAGCCAGGTATTTTCATTGGACATTGCCTGGACCGCAGACACCCGTTCTATCCTTTCTTCGTAATAGCGTGCGAAGGCTTGCTCATAGCGCTGCAGGCCAAACTCGCAAAGGTAACGTGACAGAACCGCAGCATCTTCAATGGCCATCGCCGCGCCTTGAGCCATATGTGGTCGCATCGGGTGACAGGCATCACCCAGCAGGGCGACGCGTTGCGCGTGCCAGGTATCGCATGGGGGGCGCTCAAACAGTGGCCATTTTTTCCAATCCGTGGCGGTGTCCAACAGCGCTCGAACGTGCGGATGGAAGCCGTGGAATTGCTCCAGTAACTCGTCACGGCTGCCCTCCTGCCAACCTCTGTCCGCAGGCCAATCAGGTTCGGGAAAACCGGCGACGAAGTAGTAATTCTTGCGGTCATTGTCCAGGTAGTAGGAGATGACAAATCGTTCCCCGTCCCACCATTTGGTAAGGTCGTCCAGTGGTGCGTGAGGCAACTTCGATGCATCAACGATTGCCCTGTAGGCTGCTTGACCAGCAAACGTGGGCGGGGTGGGATCAAAGAGTGCCGAACGAATCTTGGAAAATACGCCGTCAGCCGCGATGACAAGGCGGGCTCGCTGTTGTGATCCATCTGCAAAGCCGAGCTTGACGTCTTCGCTGCCCTGTTCGATGGAGTTCAGTTGTTTGGCGTAATGAATGCTATCTGGTGCGATGCGCGACACCAGCGCTTCGTGAAAATCCGACCTGCGGATGGTGATATAAGACGCGCCATATTGAACGCTCATATGGCTTGCCAGCGGCAGTTCGAACAGGACGTCCGCAGTGGCTCCGCAGCGGCTGGTAAAACTGGCGGGAGTGAAACCTTTCTCTACCAGTTGATTTTGCAGGTCCAGGTCGTGCAACACGTTCATCAAGTTCGGCGTTAGATGAATACCAGCACCTACAGGGCCGAATGAGGGCGCTTGCTCAAACACACAGGCGTTGAAACCCTTGGCTTGAAGCAGGGCGGTCATGGCCGCGCCCCCTAAGCCGCAGCCAATAACGGCGATGTCCAATGGTTGATCCATGGTGCTTACTCCGTGATGAAATATAACAGCGCGGTGACCGGCAACGCGAAGCCCAGCCAAGAAGCCAATGACCAGCCGCCTTCGGCGAACGCCCAGCCACCCATTGCGGAGCCGGCTGCAGCCCCCATGAAAAAGGTGGTCATGTACAGGCCGTTGAGGCGCGCCCGAAACTCACTGCCCAGTGCGAATATCGTGCGCTGGCCCAGGGTCATGTTGGCCGACACCCCGAAGTCCAGAACGACAGCGGCAATCACCAGTAAAACCAGAGCGGTAGTGGAACCCTGCGGGGCAATATGGGTAATCAGAAAAGCGGCTGCGACGCAGATCATCGCCGCTGCGGTCGCAGATTTGGTCCGCCCCCGGTCCGCAACTCGGCCGGCAATAGGGGCTGCAATCGCGCCAGCGACACCTGCCAGGGCAAAAAGGCCGATCTCTCCCTGATTCAGGTGAAACACTGATGTCAAGAGCAGTGGCGTGGTTGTCCAGAACAGACTGAAGGCGCCGAACAGGCAAGCGTGATAAATAGCGCGACGGCGAAGCACGGGCGTGGTGCGCAATAGGTGCCACATCGAACCAATCAACGACGCATAACTCATTTTTGCCGCAGGTTCGCGTTTGGGCAGCACGACACTCAATAGCAGCGCGAGTAGCACCATACCGGCAGCGGCAAAGTAGAAGACGTTCGTCCAATCCGATAGTTGGGTAATGAAACTCGCAACAGGACGAGCGAGCATGATCCCCAGCATCAGCCCACTCATTACATTGCCAACCACCCGGCCTCTACTTTCTTCCGGCGCCATGTGCGCGGCATAAGGGACCAGCACTTGCACCGCTACCGTGCCAAGGCCTGTTACCAGGGCCGCCAGCAAAAAGGGCAGTGGTGAGTGTGAAAGGCCGGACACCAGCAGCCCTGATGCAGCAATGAGGATCAACGTGATGGTCAGCTTGCGATTCTCGAACAAGTCGCCCAAAGGGGCGACCAGCAGCAACCCTGCGCCATACCCCAGTTGCGTCAACGTGACGATCAGGCCGGTGCTGGATGCGGGCAGGCCAATAGCGCTGGCAATCGGCCCTGCCAGCGGCTGGGCGTAATAAATATTGGCCGCCAGTAAGCCGCAAGCGGTTGCCAGCAACAACGTCAGCCAAGTTGAAATACCAGGTTTTTCTAAACTGATGGAGGCTGAGCCGTTCATAGCGGATGCATTCCTTTTTGGAAGTTATCACTTCCTAATGTGGCAATAAAAAGACACCCCTGCTGCGCAGTTAGGTGTCGATGGCCAGGATTACCGCTTCGCTAGTACTGGTGTGAAGCGCTGATTTGGATAATAGGTAGTGAATGTTACCAAATCAAGCGGCATTTAGAAAAATGACTTGGCAATTTTTGTGGAGGGATTCAATAAGGGGCTCGAAAGCCCCGATGCTGACGCTCAGGCCAGTGTTTTCATGGCCAAACCGACGGTGGTTTCCATGTCGGAGAGGTCCGGAGAAGTTTTGCCTATCACGCGTAAACCTTGGATTAAACAGAGCATGAATTTGGCGGCTGCAGCACTGTTGACAGTGGCCGCAATCGACCCATCGCTGATGCCTACGTCAATCAGGCGCTGCAACAAAGCCTCACGATCACGCAGCGAGACCAGCGCCATTTCTGCAATTTCAGCGTCGAACGCCCCCAGCTCCACAGTGGTGCTGACGATGAGACAGCCATCACGACCGTCCTCGCCACTTGAAATGGCTGCATAGAAAAGCAAGGCTTGGCGAAGCATCTCACGACCGCACTTGCCGGTGCTGATCGCCTGTCGAAGCTGACTACCACGGGTGCTGGATTGTCGTTTCAACGCGCTCAGGAAGACTTCACGTTTGTCCTTGAAAGCTTTATACAAGCTTCCGCAGGTGAGGTTTGTGGCGTCGGAGATATCGACGATGGAGGTTCCGTGAAAGCCGCGCTGGCAGAACAGTTTGGCGGCGTTATCCAGAAACTCGTCCATGTCAAATTCACGTGGACGGCCTTGGCTCCGGGTAGTTTTGATGGTTTTCATCCAATGACTATAGGTAATAGATGTTCCCAAATCAATCTGCGAGGTATTGCCTACGGCCGATCTATCGCATTGATTATAAGGTGGTAGCCTATGATGATGGTGGTTGGCGTCAGGTGAGTTGCCGCTGATGCTTCTTCAAGCGGTAGGTGAATTGAGCACGGCTCAACCCTAGGAGTCTTGCCGCATCCGCCAGATTGCCTGCGTTCTGTTGCAAGGCTTCGTTGATCAGGCGAGATTTCAGACCTTCGATGGAAAAACCCTGGTCCAGTTCGCCAAGGTATACAGTAGTGCCGGGCGGCTCGCGGGCAGGCGCACAGTCTGGTGGTGGGCAAGCTGCCGCGGCCATCCACGCCGTAGGGGCCAGACGGCATCGGCTCGTTGTGAAACAGGTGCACCAGGTCAATGGGTTGGCCTTCGTCATTGGCGATCAGGCCGCGTTCGATCAGGTTTTGCAGTTCGCGCACATTGCCCGCGAAGTCGTAGCGCAGCAAAACTTTCAGGGCGCGCATGGTAACGCCCACCGGCGTTCGCACGTATTCCTGGCAGAAGCGCGTGAGGAACGCGTTGATCAACAGCGGGATGTCGTCCCGGCGTTCGCGCAGCGGGGCAGGGCGATGGGGTAGACATTCAGGCGGTAGAACAGGTCTTCGCGAAACGTACCGTCGGCAACGGATTTGCGTAGATCAAGGTTGGTGGCGGCCACTACTCGCACATCCACCTTGACCCCGCGTACGCCGCCAACCCTTTCGATTTCCCGTTACTGCAAGGCCCGTAGCAACTTGCTTTGCCCGCCCTGGCTCAGGCTGGTGATCTCATCCAGAAACAGTGTGCCGCCTTGGGCACGCTCAAAACGTCCAGGTCGTGAATGGGCCGCGCCGGTATACGCGCCGCGTTCGACGCCGAAAAGTTCAGCCTCAATCAGGTTGTCCGGGATGGCTGCGCAATTGAGGGCCACAAACGGGCTGTCACGCCTGGCGCGCGAACATCTCCTTGGCCTACTCAATCTCACCATCAACTCGAATCAGGCTTCGGCCTTTCTGCCCATCAAGATCAGCGATCCGAGTCAAACATTGGAGGTGAGTTTCTTGTCCACGCCGGTTTCTTCCAACATTGCTGAACGCTCCGACCTGACTGACCCTCGGCTTTACTGGAGGCTGATGAATGCCTGCGTACACTTTGAGTAACTGATCCTACTGGCGCTCAGGCTCATCATCGCAGCCATGTGAGCGATGGCGACGGTAAGGCTATCGGCGGGTCGCAGATCGTCTGCTGGTTTGCTGAAAGAGCCTGTGTCACCTGTACTCACGGACAAGGCGAATCTCGAGGGTACGCAGTGAATAGAGGTTCGAGGTGGAGGATGCCTCGGGCATGCGCTTTCAAGGCCAACGGTTCCAAGGTTCAAGCCAGGTGGCAGATCAGAAACGGCGCCAGTCTCAATTGCTAGCGCTGGATACAATGGCAGTTACGGCAAAAAATACAAAAAAGTGGGCCTGGCGGGGTGCCAGGCGAGGAAGAGAAGAACCACCTTTGGCGAACTTACGCAGTCGACAAACTCCTCGCAAAACGTGTTTTAACTGCATCTCGATTCGCCAACCGACCCTTATCGTGGCCTGGGTCGGAACATGCCGGCACGCATCCGCGCACAAAGGGTGCCCTGTGTTTCCCCGGTGGGCTCCGGGACTGAATGCGATCCGTAGCGGATGACCGCTGATGCCTGGTAGAGGCAACAGCGGTCATCCGCCACCACGATCAGGTCGAGCACAAAGCGGGAATGTAATTCCGCAGAAGAGAAGGCTCCGAACTCAGGGAGTCCGACCGAGCTACCCGGAGCGAATCGGCCTTGGGTCGCCGTTGGCGGTTAACCGCCGACACTGGCGTGGAGCATCGCCCCCGTCACAGACGAGCAGCGCGTGGCCGGCATCTACCGGCGTTCCGTCATGCTCGCCAGTGGGCGCTACGCGATGCTGGATGACGGCATGGGATTTAGTCTGGTGCCTTGGCAGCCAGCGACAGAGAAGAAGCTTGGGTAGCAAATGGCCGCGGCGGTGATGTGTCGTGGGAGATCAGGCGCAACGTAGCGCCTCTATCTGATAACAATGGAGGAAAGACATATCCTACGATTTAACCGCTGCCCCCTTCTTCGCTTCGTCGAGCAACCATTGAGCAAAAGCTTGTATTGGCTTTCTGCCCAATCCGATGGGCTCAGGAAGGATGAGGCAGAAGGTTTTGGAGATGGTTTTCCCCTCCGGCCACGGGGCGATCAGGCTTCCTGACGCAAGTTCGGCTTCAACGTACAGGCGCGGTACTAGCGCAACGCCGAGGCCGGCCAATGCGGCTTCTATCAACATTCCATGGAGATCAAAGCGTGCGCCAATTGCAGGATTGGTCAGCGGGCTTCCCGTCTCCTGGGCGTAGTGTTGCCAAGCTTCAGGGTTCTGTCGTCGGTGAAGGCGCGGTAATTCATCCAGTGCGGTTGTTCGATTGCGTCCTGTCAGAAGTTCAGGATGGCAAACCGGAACCAGCACTTCATGCAAAAGTTCGTGAGTCCGCATTCCCGTCCACGCTGGGTGCTCGAAATGGATGGCAGCATCGAATCCGCTCCCGGCCAGGACGAAGGGTTCCATGCGCTCGGCCAAATGCACAGTAATGTTCGGATGCTTCTGCTGGAATCGTCCCAAGCGAGGAATGAGCCATCGCATCGCGAACGTCGGGATAGTGGCAATGTCCAAGCTTGCGCCATCGTTCGGCTGCCCCATTAAGTACTGACTGTCCCGATCCAAGCGGTCAAGCGATTCGCGAACTTGGACCGCGTAACGCTCTCCGTTAGGAAGGAGTCGGACACGATTGCCGACCCGCTCGAACAGGGTGACCCCGAGGAAGGCTTCCAGCCTGCCAATCTGGCGACTGATAGCTCCTTCAGTCAAAGACAGTTCCTCTGCCGCGCGCGCGAAGCTGCCGTGGCGCGCAGCCACTTCGAATGCCATCAGTGCCGTGCTGCTGGGGATCTTCCTTCGCATGAGCGTTCCTAGCTTAAAACTGGTGATCGGTTTAGCTTGATTTTTTGTCACTGAAGCATACCGAAAAATCGTTTTATACGTCGATTTTCAGGTCATACCATGATGAAACATCAACAGTGAGGACCGAGCGCACAAGCGGTTCGGTAGCGTGATTCCATGATCTATACCGTCGAGTGCAGCTTTGCCGACCCAGCCAGCGAAGCAGAGTGGAATGATTTCTATAGCCTGGAAAAGCTACCCGCGCTTATTTCCGTGAGCGGGTTCCATACTTCGCAGCGCTTCAAGGCGTTTAGCGATGGCTGCCCTGTCTACCTGGCCATGCACTCGATCGACGGTCTGGCTGTGCTTGAGGGCGACGAGTATCGCCAAAAGGGCGGGGGCAACTTCGCACGCTGGCAGCAGCACATCACCGATTGGCACCGCAATCTTTACGGCGGCCTTGAGCGTGCGCCTGCCATCGGTGAAGGCGAGCATCTGATCGTGAGCGCAGTCGGTCCCGAGCCGCTCATCGAGATGGGGCTCACGCCTGAGCAGATGTGGGCCGTCGCATTGGAGAAGTGTCCTGAAAACAGGTGGCTGGCGAAGCTGGATAGCGCCATTAGTCTTGGTGTAGATACCCTTCCGAAGAACGTGCATCTCTATGCCCCGATGACCGTGCAATTGACGAGTGGCAGAGGCGCAGAGCCCCCAGACGCAGGTGCAGAACCGACATGCCTAACCTGACGATCTTCATCCAGGCGGACGAGATGCCACCCGACGCAAATCTGGCGGAACTCACCAAACGATGCACTCGACTTTGCACGGACGTCCTTCAGGCGGCGCTGGACAACGTGCATGTCATCTACGTCGCTGCCCGCCAGGGGCGTGGGCATCCTGCTTACGCGGAAATCAAGTACCGCCTCGAACCGTTTAGAACGCCATCGGTCATGGACGATTTCATGGCGCGACTGGATGAGGCAATAAAACGCCATGCGGGGCTAACGGCGCGCATTCGTTGCTTTGGCTATCCAGCCGATACCATCTACGCGCGGAACTGATGACCCGCAAGGAGGGCCGCAATGAACGACATGAAATTTCCGGGCCAGCAGATCGGCGAGTTTTCTATTACGGCCATCAGTGACGGATACCTTTGCGCAAGTCTAGATCTTCTCTCCAATATCGATCCTGCGCAGGCGTCCAAGTTGCAGCAGGACGCAGGTGTAAGCGATCCATTCTCGATCCACATCAACTGTTACCTGGTGCGTGGAATGGGCCGCACGATCCTCATTGATGCGGGGGCTGGTGGTTTCAAGCAGTGGGGCGGCAAGCTAAAGGCGAATCTCGCGCGTGCTGGCGTGCAACCCGCTGACATTGACACCATTCTTCTGACCCATGCACATCCCGACCATGTTGGGGGGTTGCTTGACTCTTCAGGGGAAGCAGCCTTTCCCGATGCAGAGCTAGTCGTCCACCAGCGTGAGGTTTCTTTCTGGGAGGACGATGGCAATCTCAGTCGAGCGAGTGAACGTGCTCGTGGCAACTTCCTGTTTGCTCGGAAGGTGTTCGATCAGTATCGGGAGAAGACGCGCCTGTTTACTGATAGCGAAGTTCTCCCTGGCATTAGTGCGATGCCCCTTCCGGGGCATACCGCAGGACATTCCGGTTATCGTCTCGATTCCAATGGTCGTAGTCTGCTGGTTTGGGGGGATATCGTTCATTTCCCCCAAATTCAGATTGCTCGTCCCGACGTAACCATTGCATTCGACCAAGATCCGCTTCTTTCCGCCGAAACACGATCCAAACTATTGAATGTTGTTAGCTCGGATAAGATTCTTATCGCTGGTATGCACCTTGGCGAACTCGGTTTTGCACATGTCGAGCGGCTAGGCAAAACCTACAAAATTTCCTACGAAACTTAGCGGCTGTTCGAGATGCGTCGGCTGCGGCGAATGAGGTCATTGATCCCACGGCGCCTCCTGCCAGCGGTCGAACAGAAAATCGCTGAACGCCGTCAGCCGGCGCGGCACTGGTTCGCGCCGCGCCCGCACGATGCTGATCTTCGAGGGTGTGGCTTCCCATTCAGGCAACACGCGCACCAGCCTCCCGTCGCGTAGTTCCTCGTGAATGTCCCAGGTCTCGCGCAGCGAGATGCCCAGCCCGGCCACGCACCACGCATGTAGCACGTCGCCGTTGTCGCTGCACAGCGTACCGCTGACCGCGACAGGCGTCTCCCGGCGGCCCTTGCGCAGCGGCCAGGTGCTTTGCAGCAGGCCCGGATAGGCGAACACCAGGCAGTTGTGCCGTTCCAGTTCTTCCGGCTGCGCGGGACTGCCATGCGCTTTCAGGTAGGCGGGAGACGCTGCCAGAATGCGCCGGTTTTCGGCCACGCGCCGCGCCACCAGGCGCGAATCGGCCAACTCGCCCATGCGGATCGCCAGGTCGAGGTCGCCGCTATACAGATCCTGCACTTGATCGGACAGGCGCAGGTCGAAACCGACCCTGGGATGCAGGCGGCAGAAATCGTGGATAGCCGGGGCCACGAACTTGCGCCCGAACGGCGTGGGCGCGGTCAGGCGGATAGTGCCGCTCAGTTCCTGGCTGCCGCCGGTCGCCAGTTCCTGCACTTCTTCCAGCACAGCCAGGGCCACCCGTGCGCGCTCGGCGATGGCGCGGCCTTCGCTGGTGATGCGCAAGTTACGGGTGTTGCGCTCGAACAGCGTGGTGCCCAACGCTTGTTCCAGCCGGGCGATCTGCTTGCTGACCGTCTTAGGCGCGAGGTGCAGGTCGCGTGCGGCGGCGGAAAAACTGTGGCGCTCCACAACATGCACGAACACCGCTAGGTCATCAAGATTGCGCAGGGCCATTTGGGTCATTCCGGGGAAAGTGTTTGTCTATTTTGGTCATTTAAACGATATACCGGATTCACCAGAATGAGGATCCCAACTTCCCACGCTGCAACACGCATGCCTCCGTTGGAGGTGTCCGGTGGTGTGCTCGATTCGCTGCAGGAGCTTCTGATGACCCAACGTATTCTTTTCGTCCTGACCAGCCACGACCGAAAGGGGCCGGCCGGCGCCGCCGATGCCGCGCCCAGCGGTTTCTATCTGTCCGAGGTCACGCATCCGCATCGGGTGCTGGCAGACGCCGGTCATGCGGTCGATTTCGTCAGCGCCAAGGGCGGCAAGACGCACGTCGATGGACTCAGTCTGGACGATCCGATCAATGCCGCGTTCTGGAACGATGCGACGCTAAGAAGCGCCACCGAGAACACCATGGCACCCACGCAGGTCGATCCCGATGCCTACGCCGCGATCTTCTACGCCGGCGGCCACGCGACGATGTGGGAGTTCCCGGACAACGCCGAACTGGCGGCCATTGCGGCGTTCATCTACGAGCGTGGCGGCGTGGTCGCGGCGGTGTGCCACGGGCCGGCCGGGCTGGTAAACCTCAAGTTGTCCGATGGCGGCTATCTGGTAACGGGTAAGGACGTGTCGGCCTTCACCAACGAGGAGGAGCGTGCGGTCGGCCTGTACGACACGGTGCCCTTCCTGCTGGCCGATGCTTTGCAGGAGCGTGGCGCCCGGCATGTGCCTGCGGCGAATTTCCAGGCGCAGGTAGTGGTGAGCGAGCGCCGGGTGATGGGGCAGAACCCGGCCTCGGCCAAGGGCGTCGCGGAAGCGATGCTGCCCCTATTAGCGGTGACAGCCGAGAAGCGAGCCTGAACCATGAATCCACGTATGCCTTTCGTCATCTACGTCTTCGCGCTTTGCGCGTTCGCCCTGGGCTTTACCGAGTTCGTCACCATCGGCCTGGTGTCCACTATTTCCGCTGATCTGCATGTCAGCGTCAGCCAGGTTGGCGCGGCGGTTACGGCCTATGCGCTGGGTGCGGTGATTGGTGCACCCGGCCTGACCGCGCTGGCAACCCGCTGGCCGCGCAAGCGGCTGCTGCTGGTGGCGATGGGGCTGTTCACGTTGGGCAACGCTGTAGTCAGTCTGTCCGATGCACTGACACCCATGCTGGTGGCCCGCTCCGCCTCCGGCCTGGGACATGGGGTATTTCTCGCCGTAGCATCCAGCGTGGCAACCCAATTGGCGGGCCGACATCGCGCCGGTGCGGCGGTGGCCGTGGTGTTCGGCGGCCTGACGCTGTCACTGGCGCTGGGCGTACCGCTCGGCACCTACCTGGGCAGCGTGTTGAGCTGGCAGGTCATCTTCATGGCAGTGGCCGCAAGTGGTGCCATTGGGTTCGTCGGCCTGCTGGCCCTGATGCCGACAGATCGCAACGATGCCTCGGCGCAGGCCAATGCGATGGATGGCCTGAAAGCTATGTTCAATCAGCGTCTGCTGGCCGGAGCCGGTATCACCGTGTTGGCGTATGCGGGATCTTTCGCGCTCTACACCTACATTTCGCCGATCCTGCTGCAAGTGACGAACGTGAGTGAAAGCATGGCGAGCCTTTTGATGCTGGGCTACGGCGTGATGGCCGCCATTGGCAATGTGTGGGGCGGGCGGCTGACCGACCGCAAGGGTGCCGACTTTGCGGTGATGACTGTGCTCGTCGGCCTGGCCGTCGTGCTGTTGGCGATATGGGCATCGGCACCGTCGTTGCCGTTGATGGTGTTGCTGACGGGCCTGCTGGGTGCGCTGACCTATGCGGCGGTGCCTGCCTTGCAGGCGCGGGTGATCGGGTTGTCGCACATCCACGCGCCGGAGGCACCGGCAGTGGCGGCTGGGCTGAACATCGCCGGCTTCAATGGCGGCATCGCGTTGGGTTCGCTGCTAGGCGGGGCCAGCCTGGAAGCGATGGGTCTGACCAGCACGGCCTGGGTCGGTGCGGTTGCCGTGGGCCTGGGGATCGTCTGGATGCTCTGGCAGATGCGGCGTCCCACGTTCCTGGGCGCAAGAACTCATAGATAGGTGAACGATGGATCTTCGGGATCTTCGCTGCTTCCTGGCCGGAGCCGAAGAATTCCACTCGCCCGTGCGGCGGAGAAACTGCACATTGAGCAATCGCCGCTGTCTCGGGCCATCAAAGAACTTGAAGAAGAACCGGGCGTGGTGCTATTTGCACGTACCACACGCAGCACACGCCTGACCCGTGCGGGCAAGCTTTTCTTTGGCCGTGTCTGCAGGGCATTGCCTGCTGGCCCACAAACGCATTGCTATGGAAGAACTGCTGCGCTATCCGCTGGTGCTCTGCTATCTGTAGGCGTGCTAAGGACATGCGCGACAGGTTGATCGTTTGCTACGCCGCGTGGACTTACAATCGATGTTAGCCAAGCGGGCGGGGCCGCAGCCCAAGACCGAGAGCATCAAGCTGATCTTCGTTTGTCGACTAGCCTAAAAGCCGACATCAAGCTCTAACTTGACCGCTACGCCGCGCCGCACGCACAGGTGTACGGTTAGATCCCACACATGCTACAGGCGTTCATCGCAGGCGACCGGGGAATCAGTAAGGCAGGAACGAGCAAGGCCACACCGCTTACGCCGAATTGACGGTGCGGACATTTCTACCACCCCCAAGATGAAAGCGCAGCCGACGGGCTGCGCTTTCGCTTTGATGGGTGACTTGCGACAAGGCCGGGCTATGATGACGCTGCGACTTTGCCCGCTACGCCGCTTCTGGGAATGCTACGGTGAAGCAACTATGCAGCACCTAGCTCGAAATGCGGCTAGAGCAGGCGGAGGAAGAGTTCTGGCTTACTCTATTGTCCCGTAAGAGCTTTTCACCGTCGGATGTCTGTACTACAGGCTTGGCAGCCAAAATTTTCATGACCGGAAATAGTGTCGGTCACTGAATTAAAAAAGTGAAGAGCGGGCCTGTCGGGGTGCCAGGCGAGGAATAGAAAAGCCACCTTAGGCGGTCTGACGCAGTCGACAAGCTCCTCGCAAAACTTGGTTTGACTGCGCCATGATTCGCCAACCGACCCTTGTCGTGGCCTGGGTCGGAACATGCTGGCACGCATCCGCGCACAAAGGGTGCCCAGTGTTTCCCCGGCGGGCTCCGGGACTGAATGCGATTGCCGTAGCGGATGACCGCTGATGCCTGGCAGAGGCAACAGCGGTCATCCGCCACATTGATCCGGTCGAGCACAAAGCGGGAATGAAATTCCGCAGAAGAGAAGGCTCCGAACTCTAACAGTCCGACCGAGCTACCCGGAGCGAATCGGTCTTGGGTCGCCGTAAGCGATGATCTTGAGGCACTACAGCAGAGGGGGTGGGAGGACGTCAAGCCAGTGTGCTAAGAGGTTATTTGCTACTGAGATGAGCGGCCAGCTGTTCGACGGTCGTCAGGATAAAGGCACGGTCGCTTTCTTGAAGGCCGCTCAGCAGGCCCGCAATCATCTGGCCCTGGTCGTTGGGGCGACTGCTCGACTCCGTCAGCAGTTCATCCATCCGGCAGTCGAAGATGTCCGCCAGTTGCATCAGCTTGACCACGGAAAGCTCGACCACACCTCGCTCAAGGCGCGAAATGGCTTCGCTGCCGATTCCCAGGCGTTCTGCCACTTCTTCCTGGGTCAGATTACGCTGGGTGCGGTGCTTCGCGATCATGCGTCCGATTTGGGCTTGGGTTGGATGTTTATGTGCCAAGTGATGAGTTCTCCAATTCAACCCGAATGGTTGAGCAAAGACCCATTGACATGAACATCCTTAACGGTTGAGTATCGACTTAAAGGGTTGTTATATTGACTGAAACAGCTGTTTGTCGCGACGTGACATCTATTCCTCCAGGAATCAGAGGCCGAAGTGACCAGCGAGACTGAACGGTCTGATAGGGCCAAAGGGAGGCAAGGTTGAGCATGGATGAGCCGCGCGAGAACGTCATGGACCTGATCTGGGATCGAACACTGGAGCTGTTCATCAAGATCCATGACTGCCCTGATAGCCCCGAACATCTCGACAGCCTTGTTCATTGGCTAAACGAAGATCCTGCTAACCTGAAAGCGTTCAATGAACTGGGGCAGATATGGATCGCGGCAGGCATCGCCTTGGCCCGTGAAATCGGACAACCGCTAGACGACTTGGAGAAGGATCAGGCGCCGTTGATGATGCACTGACAACACCCACGAGGTTCATGTGAGCGCCAATGGTGCCTCATGGACGACGTATACCTTTGCTGATCGGCACAGTGCCTTTGCAGTCCGGGTACTGGGAGCATGACCAGAACGGCCCTGATTTTCCCTTACGCCTGAGCATTGAGGCATTGCAATTGGGGCAAGCCGGCCCGGCTTCGACCGGTACCGACAAAGTGAGCGCTCCGCAGTTTGCGATCAGTTGCGTAATCCAGTGCGCCTGCTTGGCAACGAATGCATCCAAGGTCAGACGTCCCGCTTCGATTTCCTCCAGAGCTTGCTCCCAGATCGCTGTCATACCCGGATCCGCGACTGCTGCGGGTACCGCTTCGATCAGGGTATGGGCCGCTGCGGAGGCCGTTAAGGCACGTTTTTTCTTCAACAAGTAACCGCGATCAATCAACCCCTTGATAATGCCGGCTCGCGTGGCTTCGGTGCCGATACCGGTGGTGTCCCGAAGTTTCTGTTTCAGGCGCGGGTCGTTGACCAGCTTGGCGACGTTTTTCATCGCCTTGATCAGATCGCCCTCGGTGAGCGGTTTGGGCGCAGCGGTGCGCATGGACTTGAGTTTGACGTCGTCCACTGCGCACTGCATACCCTGTTGTAGGGCAGGCAATACCTGGGCCTTTTGACTGGGTTCATCGTCTTCGGCGTTGTCGGAGAGTAAGCCTTTCCAGCCTTGGACGAGGATCTGTTTGCCAACAGCAGTCAAACGCTCGGCGCCGCACTCCAGTTCGACCTCGGTTCGATCAAACTCGTGAGGCGGCAGGAATTGCGCGAGGTAGTGGCTACGAATCAGTTCGTAGACTTGGCGCTCTTGTTCAGACATCCGCTCAAGGTTCGCCGGCTCGGTGGTGGGGATGATGGCGTGGTGCGCGGTGATCTTGGCATCGTTCCATGCTCGTGAGCGCAATGATTGATCGACGCTTGCGAGCGCTGGGCGCAATGCGGGATCCATTCTGAGCAGGGCATCGAATACTGCGGCTACCTCGTTGAACATGCTCTCTGGCAAATAACGGCAATCGCTGCGCGGATAGCTGGTGGCTTTGTGGGTTTCATACAAGGCTTGGGCGATGTTCAGTGTTTCCTGAGCGCCGAGTCCCAACTTGCGTGAACAGACTTCTTGCAGTGTGCTCAGGTCGAAGGGCAGGGGTGGCGCTTTGCGCAAATGCTCAGTCTGCAGCGAGACTACGGTGGCGGTCTTGCTGCCAGAAAGCGCTTGGACGGTCTGACTGGCGAGCGCCTGCTGCAGGCAGCGACCGGCTTCGTCACGTCCTGAGCTGGGCGGTACCCACGACGCGATGAAGGGTTGCCCCATTGAAGACAGGTGCACATCCACCACCCAGTACGGCACAGAGACGAAGCTGGCAATCGCGCGGTCTCGTTCAACCACCAAGCGCAAAGTGGGCGTTTGGACGCGTCCAACCGACAGCACGCCGTCATAGCCCGCCCGCCGTCCTAGGAGGGTAAACAAACGACTGAGGTTCATACCAATCAGCCAATCGGCTCGGCTGCGGGCGAGGGCTGAGTGATAGAGCGGGAAGGTCTCCTGACTAGACTTCAGAGAGGACAGTGCTTTGCGAATTGACGCCTCGTTGAGTGCGGATAACCAGAGGCGCTCAACAGAACCACGATAGTTGCAGAGCTCTAGTAACTCGCGGGCAATCATTTCACCTTCGCGATCGGCGTCGGTGGCGATGACGACGGTGGTAGCTTCGCTGAGCAGGTGTTTGATGATTTTGAACTGCGCGACAGTCTTGGGTTTGACCTCAACCCTCCACTGCACGGGAATGATCGGTAGATGATCCAACGACCAGGTTTTGTACTGATCGCCGTAGGCTTCAGGTGGGGCCGTCTCCAGCAGGTGGCCGATACACCAGGTGACGGTTATCTCGGGTCCGATCAAGCAACCATCGCTACGTCGGCTGGCGCCGAGAACCTTAGCGATGTCACGAGCTTGGGAGGGTTTTTCGCAGAGAAAGAGACGCATAGAACTGCTCCGGGTTGAGTTCGGAGCAGCGTTGTTGGAAACAGCAGTGGCGAGCTATGAGAAACCTGAATGGCAGGTTCCTCATATTGGTCGGTGAGGGCAGTCTTGATTGGGGGCGAGGCTGCTACCTTGTAATCACGTGGAGGACAGTGCTTCACGAGCGGGGAGTAGTGGCGGGCCAGAAACTTCGCGCAAAGGCGCAATTTTTGTGCCTCAAGTCAGTCGTGCCGACGGAGGCTGCCCTCTGCGTTTTTTGGACTTCGACGCAGGCGAGCTGGCCAGGTCTGTAGCCTGTCCGATGGGGGCCGCAGACGAAGCTGATTCACCTGAGCGCTCCCGCATGACCACGTTCAGCACGCGATGAGGCAGGATGCCGACACGACGCGCCTCGATCTTGAAGGTGACCCGCGCATTGTCTTCACTGTCCTCCCACTCATCGCGCACGGTGCGGCCTTCTACCAATACGCGCATACCTTTCTGATACAGCGTGCTCCAGTGTTCAGCGTCGCGGTGCCAGAGCTCGACCGGCGCCCAATAGCCGCCTCGATCCTCATAGCTGCCCTCGCGCGGCACGGGGTTGTCGAAGTACACGTTCAGCCGCAGCAGACGCCGTGGCTCGTCATTACCTGATGGGAACTCCTGGAACTCTGGCGCACTACCGATGTTGCCTTCGCCGACGAAAAAAGTACTCATCGTGATATCTCCGCTGCTGGTGTGAATTGGCGCAGCAGCCGTTCGGCGCTGGCCATTTTGATCGCGCAGGTTGAAGCCTGACGGTAGAGCGAGTGCACCACGCTCATCTGCAAGTTCAGTGCGATACGCTCGCATTCGAAACGGTGCAATCCCTCGCGTACGGCTTGGGGCAAGGCTTTGTTGAAGACCTGGCGTTCCCAGACTGCAACACCCATTCGAGCAAAATCGCGGGTGCGCCAACGCAAAAAGGTGCTGCCCGCACCGGTGTTCTGCAGCACCATTCGAATATCCAGCAGTGAGTAAGGGGGTTGTCCGGCCTGCTGCGCCACAGCCTCCATCAGGTGACATAATTGCGCCTCGATTTCCCTCGCCATCTGCGCCAGGAGTTCCAACTCCCCCTTACCCTTAAAAGGTTTTAAAAGGCCTTTTAGGGAGGCAGCGTGTTCGAGCTGTCGATAGGCATCCGGTGTGAGTGTTTCGAGGGGGATTAGCTGAGTCGAGATAATGGGCTTCATGCTTCGTCCTCCGGCTCATCTACTGTCGCAGATGGCTCTATCGCGTTCTCCGTCGACGCGTCAGTGTCATCTACCGCCCCAGCACCCCGACGAACAATAGGTGGCGCGAACTGGGAACGGCGATGCCCCTCAAGGATGTCCGTGGGGGGCAATCCAAACTTCTCCATGGCCGCCATGGCGCGGGCATTACTTGCGGCCATGTCATCGCGTGTGACACCTGCAAGTCGATAGCGCTGCACCTGGCCAAACAAGCTGCGCAGCAAATGGGCACCGTCGTCGATCCAGGCTTCCATGTCTCTACGACCGATCAAGGCGGTGTGATGGGCCAACAGGGTGTGGCGCACCAGGGTGTCGTAGTCAGTTAGCAGGTAGACGGCGAGAAACCCCAGTTGGCTGCCGATGTACAAGGGCAAGGTGACCGGGTGGATATTGAGGTTGTCGCTCATGTCGATCTGCGTTGGCAGGTCCTGTCTGATCCGATCTAATTGTTGGGTCAGTTCCAGCATCCCAGCCTTAGCCTGCAGCAGTTTTTCTTCGAGTTGCACGATAGCCCAATCGGCATAAGGGTCGTCCTGCGCTGCGGCTTGTTTGATCAGATTGGTGACGCTGATGTAGCCGGCCATGCCCATGATCGAATGGACGCCTTCACGTGCGGTTCGACCTTGCCAGATACGGGCGGCGTGGTGGGTATGCAGTGTTAGGGTGATGCTGCTGCGCAATGAGCCCAGGTTGAGCTGATAGTGATCGGCCACGGTAGTGTCCTCGCATCGGCTTGGACGATAACGTTGCGACAAGTGAGGACTAAGGACAGCCAAAAAGCTGAATGCGGTTTGTTCGATTTGGTTTAAGAGGGTTAATCATTTAGACGCCAATGGATTTGATGCCAGTGGCATCAAATCTACTGACGTCCAGAACCTTTGCCGCGAAGTTGGCGTAGCTCATTTAGGCACGCTTGGGCGAGGGCGGATGCAGGTTCGCCCGGTTGTCGAGATGCGCGCGAGGGGGGCGGTGTGGACGGAGTCGGTACTGCAATGGGGGACGACTCTGCCTGACCTGCCCAAGGACGAAAGTCGCCTTTCAGTGCGCGCTGGATCAGGCCCATCAGATACGCCGCTGGCTTGCGGATTCCACCGACCGCACAGCGTGCCCCCGCTTCGTTGAGCACCGCCTGCCGATCCGCGGGTTTGAGCTTGTTCAGCGCCACGCCGACGGCCTGACGATCGCTTGGGCTCAGTTGCAGCGGAGTGGGCCAGAGCAGGTTATCCACCGCCGGGGTCGCGCGCGGTACTGTACAAATACTTTCTTTTAATACAGTACAGGCGGCGTTCGGATTCCGAACGGTGCGGGAAACACTGGCGTTCAGGCCCGGTTCGGAATCCGAACGAGGGCCTGCACGATTCCGAACGCGGTGATCGCCACCCAGTTCGGAATCGTGTAATGCTTTATCGATCGCCTGACCCAATCCTTGTTGTGTCCAATGGTCGCTCCAACTGTCGAGTCGGGTCGGCAACCGATCCTGATCGATATCGGTGTCTTGGCGGATTTCTTCCAAAACATGCTGAGCGACAATTCGCACAGCCTTAGTCGCATGAGAGAGGGCATGTCCGACCAGCGCCAGGTAATCCTGATCCAGTTCCATGGCTTCGGCGGGGGTTAACGGCTCATCGTGCAGAACGTACAGAGAACCTTGAAGGCGTCCACTGAGCTGATCGCGTCCGCGACTTACCAAACTGAGCCAGCGCGTCAACCTGAGCATCGTCAACACCCGAGCAATAGTTTCACGGGAGGCTGACGCGCCGTAGGGCACGCTTGAAAGGTAAGGCTGCAAATCCTCATAGCGCGGTGTGACCACGCCCTGGCCTTGCAGCATGAGTCGAAATACCTGCCAGGCATTGCGTTCCAATGGCGTCAGCCGACTATCCAATAGCAGCCGACGTGGCACGACTTCGTGAGATTGGCCACTGAACAAAAAGCCCGCCTGCAGGGCCTGGTTGGAGGGATGTTCAGTGGTGGGGCGTACGGGCCAGCGTTCACTCAACTGCTGGGTGCATTGCTGCAGGACACGCTGCCAGCGATTGGAAGGGGCAGTGTTCATGTGCCGTTGCTGTACTGGTCGATCTGCTGCCACACGATGGTCAAGCTGATCTGTTGCTCTTCAGCCAGCATCATCATGGCGTCGAGCTGATCCTCGGTACTGTCTTGAGCGCGCAGCTGACACCATCGCTGCCAGAGCGCATGTTCCTGGGCTTCGGTCAAATGTTGAGGGCGGCCCTTACGGGTTTCTATCTTGAGCAGACGCCGGCGCAGGGCGGTTTCCGAATGCGCCAAGCCGAAGCATTGATACATGATGGTGCTGCTGGCGCCGAGCTTGAGCGCTCGATTGATCAAGCGCTCGTTCTGCTCGTCGCGCTCGGCTTGTTCGATCAACCGGTGCAGCACCGGCGAGTCGATCTTGACCTCTACCCAGGGTACGGTGGCATGGGCCAGGCGTGACAGGGTGGTGGGCGGTAAGGATTGCAACAAATAGATGTCGTCTTCACCCAATCCGAGTGCCTTGCAGCGCTGCAGGTTACCTTGGCGCAGTTCATGTAGCACCTGGGTCAGCATGGCCTGGTTGAGCACATTGAAGGAAAGGTTCATGGCAGCTCCTTCGGTGACTCATCTTCAGGGGGAAGCGTTAGGTCGATCAGGCGACGGGCCAGGCGGATCAGCCGATACAGTTTGATGAGCAGGCTGTCTGGCAATCGCTCCAGTCCCACATCCAGGGCGGGACGATCTGTCAGCGGAAGTTGATAGATCCCCAACAACAACTGGCCGAACAGCGCTGACGGCAGTTGCTTACGATCTTCCCAGTTCACGTCGTCTTGAGCGCGCAGCAGGGCCAGGAGCAGTAGGTGAACGCCGGTCGCGCGAGGCACTGCAAGATCAACTCGCTCGATGTTCAGGGCGAAGCCCAAGCCATGCTGCTGGTCGATGATGCTCTCGGGATGTCCGGCATAGGCCGCCATTTCCCGCGCCAGTGTGGCAATGGCGGATCGCAGTTGTTCGGGGCTGTCCAGTGCTGTAGCGATGGTCCAGATGTCGTCGATCGCATAGGTGTCGACCGAAGATGCTGCGTCGGTGGCGGTCTCGCGATCGATCTGTTCGCGAATCTGTTGCACGCGAGACGGAGGGCTGACTGCTGATATGGCATTCGTTTGGGGCGGTGTGAGCAGTTCCTCTTGCGCTGTTTCAGTCTGGGATTTGGTCTCAGTTGATTTGGGATGAGGATCGGAGGAAAGAAGTCCTGCCGAGGCTTCATCAATGCTCGGCAAATGAATATTCTCCGAGGGCTCGGTGAGGGCAACGCCAGGCGTCGAGATGACCCGTTGGGTGTCGCTCAGCTCAAGGGCCAACATACGGTAGGACTGTCCGAGTAAGTGGCTCATGCGTTCGAGCAGTTCATCTTGGATTTGCTCAAGATCGAATGACTCGGGTTCTGCATCGAAATAGCCCAGGGTCTCGAGCCAGAAATCGACGAACGCAACGGGGGCGGTTGGATATCGGTTCCAGGTTCGTTCTGCCTGGCTGCGTAGGCCGATCAGGCGTTCGATCTGGGGCTTACCCAATCCGGCATACAGCGTTTGTGGAATCGCGGGCAGTAAATGTTCGAGAGTGTCCAGCATCCGGCTGATGTGCGGCTGCGAAATCGGATAGCCTCCAGCGGCAAGATGTCGTGCCAGTTCCCGTTGTGAGAACACAGTCCCCTCTGCTTCGAGCATGGTTTTGAGTTTGGCTACCGCCAGAGCCCGCTCGATGAAAGTGAGTTGGCCGTGCAGATCGCTTTCAGCCAGATGGCCGAGTAGGGCGGTGATTTCATTGGTCCAAGGTCGGAACAGGCAATGAATGCGAAAGAAGCGCTCGTCGCGAGTTTCCTGCCACAGCTCGCCGAGAATCGCCAAGCGCGTATTACCGCCGTTGCGGATGATGAAATAGGTTTCACCCGGCCGTCGGGTAATCGGTGGCGGTTGATCCAGCCCCCGTTCACGGATCGAAGCCTTGATATCGTCGTATAGCGGATTACGGATGAAGCGCGGGTTGTGTTCGTAGGGCCGCATTTCCTCCAGCGTGACCAACATAGGCGTGTCAGTAAGTGGATCGGACAGCCGCTCCAACTCCTGCGCTCGAGGGAAGTGGTCCTGGTGCAGCTTGTCGGTGATCTGCTCCTGACTGAGCTTTTTCATCGGAACAACCTCAGTTAACGCCGGTTACGCAAATGGTCACCGACCTCGAACTTGACGACCTCGGTAGTGCCCGAACCTTCGAAATGTCGGGATAGTTCTGCAAGGAACCACCCCATGGCCGAGCGCCCGCCCTGCAGGCGAAAGACTACGGTGCAATACTCATCGCAAGGCGGGTGGAGTTGTTGGATAGCAGGTGGGGCGATGATGGTGGGTTGATCCAACATCAAGAAGACTCCTAGCCAAGCACCGTTGGCATCAAGATTGGTAAAAATGACTTGGTGAAAAGTGCCTGCTTGGCGATTTATTTCATTTAGCCTCCAACCGCCTGCTTACCGTAGAGATCGCTTCGCGCCATTCCGGAAACAACTCGATGGCCAGTGCTTGCATGGTTTCCAGCGCCGTTGGCGAGCATCGCTTACGTGACTGGCGTGTGTCGACTCGGTGGACCGGTAGGCCTAGGGAAGCGGCATTGAGGTACGCCACTCGATCCGGCACTACGGTGTCTAGGACCGAAATGTTGGCAGTCTCGGCGAAAGATTCGCGCAGGCTGCGGATGATCATTCGTGTGTCCACCCTAATGGCATTCACCTGGTTTAGTAGCAGTCGCAACGGTGGTGTTGTAATGCCTAGGTGACGGAACGCTTCTAGCTCACTCAGCAGATTCAAGGTGCCGCGTCGCAGTTCGCGGGCTGCGAGCATTTCCGGCGTAATGGGGGAGATGGCGAGATCGGATGCGAGCACGGCCATTTCCAGCAGTACGCTGCGCGCACCTTGAGTGTCGATGAGCAAGAGGTCATAGCGGGAGCTGAAATTGTCGAGCACATTGCGCAGCCGCAATCGCCCGTCAGGGGCGTGCAGCAGAAGTTGACTCAGCCGACCTTGATCGTCGTTGGAGAGGATCAGGTCGAGGCCGGCAACCGCAGTGTTAGAAACTATCTGCACAGGGTTTGTCAGTTTGAGCGCGATAAGCTCGTACGCGCCTGCGGTAGCCTCATGGCTCAACTTGTAATAGCTGGAAAGGGTGGGTTGGCTATCAAGATCCAGCAGCAGAACACGCAGTCCAGCATCCGCGATAAGACCTCCGAGGTTGGCGGTTACTGTGGTCTTACCTACACCACCTTTGGTGGAAACTACCGATACCACACGCATGGCATCAGCCCTGCTGCGCCAAGCGTTCGGTGACCCACTGCTCGATTTCCAGCGAGTCCCAACCGACTGCGCGAAGTCCAATGCGCTTGGCCTGAGGAAACTTTCCTTCCTTCATCAGATTGTAAATGTGCGCACGTTTGAAGCCGGTTTTCCGTTCTACCTCATCGCGGCGCATGATGTGGCGTTCGACCGGCGTTTGAGTGGCTTCAACGAAAGATGA
This sequence comes from Pseudomonas sp. FP597, assembly GCF_030687435.1. Lineage (NCBI taxonomy): Bacteria > Pseudomonadati > Pseudomonadota > Gammaproteobacteria > Pseudomonadales > Pseudomonadaceae > Pseudomonas > Pseudomonas sp. FP597. Next base: position 2,381,134 of record NZ_CP117432.1, read on the forward strand.
GGACTGATTGGTCATGGTAGTCACTCCTAGCGCCAGATGGCATTGGGTGGGAAGTGACTTGGATTCAATGCCAGAAAAAGACGTGAGTCATTGCAATGCAAGCGACGTCATTGCACTGCAATGCTCAGCTTTTGGCCTTGGCAAGGCTACGTCTGCCGGCTGCAAACTTTTCATCAAGTGAGCGTTTGCTCAGTCCGGCGACGCCACCATAGTGCGCAGTTATAGAGTCGACAACAGCGGCCTGACTATCGAAGATAGAGTGCTTTCTTCCTGCCTGTGACGAACCCAGTATGGTGTTGACTAAGGCTCCGATTACGTTCAGAAAACCTGCTTTGCTGTGGTCGCTAAGCTGTTGTCTGTTCTCAGCGTGCTGGCGTAGGCTTTCGCGCTCCAGCCCGGCCGCCTTTAGCTCGTCGATCAGAAATTGAAGTTTGGTTTCTGTTGCTTTCAACTGTACCTGGAGGGCATCACGGTCTGCCTGTAAAACCAAATAGGTGCTGTAATGAATAGTTTCCTTGTCAGTTGCGGTTTGGTTAAAAAGAAACGACGGTCGCTGATCTGGGTGGTAGTGCAGCATCCACCGCTTTAGGTCCGAATGTCTTATGGTCAGTAGCGTTAGATCGACTGGGGTGCTGTGAGTAACGGTAATACCTAAAGCTCCGTACGGCATCTCATGATTTCTAATGGCATCCAAGATCTTACCTAAGCTTGCATGCAAGCATGGCCAGTGAGGAAAGCTATTGATGAGACGATCCGGATCTTCCCAGGCTGACTCGAGAATCTGCGCCTCATGAGCAATCAGGTCGCACCAGCGTATCGCCGCTTCAATGGGCTTGTAGAAGAGCTTTTCGACGACACCAGATCCATTATTTTTGTACATAGCGGCAGCTTCTATGCAAGGGCAGACCCGCTAGGTTCTGTCTAAACGTCTAATGCTATGACCTAGGCTTCCGTGCGGTTGCTGTCCTGTACTTCATTTGTAGGCGTCGAATTAGAGCGCTCAGCTCAATAGGAGCCTAAACATCGCCTCTCTGGCTATATGGTGCGACGATGTTGTCTTGGTGTGCTTAATTCCAGACGCATCGCCTTCGGGGCACTGGGGTTACATTGACGCCCTGCGATGACTGTGAAAATACCTGGAATCGAGCAGGTTTTGTTTGGTTTTGTGGGGTTCTATCAGTCCTCATTATGCTCATCCGAATGTCGATAGAAATTACAAATGTGTAGAAGCAGGGCCGTAATCCGACCCAGCTCATCTCAGATTCCGAGAAAAAATACAACGACTGGCGTTGAATGCACCTGGTACGCACAAAAACAGCTTTAAGTCAGGTTATCGCGGTCGGTTTGGTTTTGCAAGCCGTGCCCATACCAGGTGACCAGATCACAGTACCGGTCCGATTCGACTGCGTTGGGCCAGGGCATCGTAGTGGGACTGCAAGCATCGTCGCCTGCGTCGTCTGACATCAGGGAGGAAGGGCAGGGAATTAGCGATAGTGAATTGGCGCAGCAGCGGCGTGGATGGCGTGGGGGGGGAATTTTGCGACACAGAGTCATCATAAAATGACAGGTTAAAGAGCAATTTGAATTCAGGGAAAATAGTAAGCTTTAAATATGTACGTGAATTATTGGATTAATTTTATGTGTGGCGTAGTTGGAGTTTGGCTCAAGGGCATTCATATGAGTGCTGTAAACGGGGTAACAGAATGCTGAATTTCTAGCATTGGAAAAGACCTTGTCATCAATGCAGCAATAGGTTGGGTGGGCGTCTCAGGAAAAATATACATGAATTTGTATGTGTGTTATGGATCGCTAGATAATAAGATATCCGCTTGGATTTATTAGTGTTAAGTGTGTCTGGGTAGTGTATTAATAGATTTCGCTGGGCGTATTTTCAATATTATCGTATGTGAGGGGTGCTTGTATTCAATATTGCGTATGGAGTTAAGGGTGGTATGCTCAAGATGTTGAGTGTTTCATGTTATCTATTATGGTTACTGGCTGGCTTGGTTTGTAAGTTTATGTTTGTATGTGGGGGTGAATTAAAGGCTTCCGCTTTTTATTTTTTTAGTGCTTGGTCGGACATGCCGATACTCTGGAGAGGGTATTGATTTTTGTGTGATGGTTTTAGGTGTTCTAGGCGTATATCGAAGCATAATGGTGTCGAGTGAGTATTTGAACGTGTTTGCCTTATTACAGTTGTCGACATTTTTATTGGTCTGATTTTGATTTGAAGCTAACGTCCTAAATTGATTTTTGGTGAAGAATTAAAAGCGTTCTATAAACTTTTAATTATTAAATAGTTGCCGATCAATAGGGTTCGCCACTCCCCATAGCCTTGCGTTTAGGAAGTTTATTGATGCGTTTTGCACCCTATATCCTCGGCAGGAGCTGGCTGTTACCGATCAGGTTTGCTCCGCGCGGTGAGCCGCCCGCCGCGCGCTCCTAACCCCGGATTCCATGTGCACACCATCAAAATCATTGCCCGCGAACGAGATGCCGTGTAGAGATTCGGCGTGGCGTTTGAAGTCCAGAATCCTCCTATGAGCACCAGGTGCATAACGAGCCATGCCCCATTGATGTCTCACAACTTGAGCCTCATCGACCCAGTTTGATATGTTAGGGAAGAATGCTTCCATATCTCGAAGGGCGTGGCTAATGATCGTATTGTCTGGTTGAGTAATTAATAGCGCAGAGCTTGGATAGCATGACTATGCAGAAATTATTGCCTTACCGCTTGGTACCATATAGGGTGTTTTCTTGCTATGATTTATAGCCATATTAAATGTGACATCGCGATAAGGGTGTCCCATGTACACATATGCAGGCGATGAAACTGGTCTGTCTAGGAAAAAATATACCAGCACAATAGGGGTGTTAGTAAACTCCGTTAGGAATTCAGCTGAGGTTTCTAGTTCTGAAGGTAAAATTCGAGCGGAAACATTAATAGGCACGCGGCTATAACATGGTCGCATTTTATGGTCTCGCCGCTATCAAGAAGAACACCATCAACCTTGCGTCCGGATGATAATATCTTAAGTACCGGACTCTCGTATCGGACCTCCAACTTGGAGGCCAATCGCTCCGCTAGGGTTACTATCCCCGTTCGCAGGCCAAATACTTTGGTAGTAAGTTCCAATTTGGTGGAATTAAGCATGTGATAGAGATTGGTGAATTCAAGAGCAGTGTTGGTCATTGCGTGCATCATTGGATGTAAAATATAATCACGAAAATCACTGCCTGCCCAATTGAGCGCTTCCTCTACTGAGATGTTGTCATAAGCGGGCAAATCGCGAACAATTTCAAATTGAGGATAGCGCCTTGCGAGGGCTAAATAGCGAGCTACAAACCAAGAGAGGTCACGAACTCCTCGTCCATTCATCAGGCTAGTTATACCTAGATTGCCATTAGGGATACGGCTAGCCCCGTTACGATCCAGGTAGGAAACCTTTCCATCCAATGGCATAAGATCTCCGCGTAGCCCTGCGTGCTCTACCAAGCCGAGCATCTCTGTGTAATTTGAATGAATGCCTTGAGCTCCAGCCTCTACCGAGTCTCCATGACGTGTAAGTCTTTGGATTCGGCCCCCTGGACGATCAGATGCCTCAAGAATGGTCACTTTTTGGCCTCGCAAGCTCAACGCCGTCGCAGCCGCGAGACCAGTGATCCCCCTCCAATTACGATCACGTGTTTACTCACTTTGTATCCCCCCACCGCCAAAGCAGTGTCAAACGCCCATAAGATTTTTGTTAAAGTTGACTTAAGTCGGATTATGCACGAAGCTGATTTCGGGTGCTACAGGCAATTTTGAGACCGTGCCCCTGGGGCCTTTGGCTAAATTTCTAAGAATGGAGCAGGGTGATGCCTAACAACGAATCGCAATTCTCTAGCGTGCTATTCACGGGTCGGTCCGGTTTAGAGCTGTTCTATCGAGACTACACATCGCGAGAAGCGGGAACGCCCGTGCTCTGCTTGCACGGATTTATGCGTAATTCTCGGGATTTCGAAGACCTTGCGCCGCGCTTGGCTGCGGGCCGGCGAGTCATCGCTCCCGACCTGCGCGGACGAGGAAACTCTGCCCGCATGACGAATGCAGAGGATTATCACTTCGACTTATTGATTGAGGATATGTGGCAGCTTCTTGATCATTTGAACATTGAGCGCGTGGTGATTATCGGGACAACATTAGGTGGCTTGATGGCCATCGAAATGGCAGGCAAGAGACCAGAGCGCGTCGCGGGGATCGTGGTGAATGATATCGGGGGGCGAATACCGTTACCGGCACTTAAGCGAATGGCTGGCCATGCTGAAAGTGCGGATTATTCATTTGAGGAGGCGGTTGCGCGAGTTCAAGACCACAACGAGGCGATCTATCCGGGATTTGATAAAGATGATTGGGTACGTTTGATGCTCCGTGCCTATCGTGAAATTGCGCCTGGTCGATACGCTCGTGATTTCGATTTGCTCACGATGCGTGAATCAGCACGTATGCAGGCAGAGCGGCCCGAGTTCTGGCATGAGTTTTCCAAAGCAAGCGCTGTGCCGGTAGCACTCATTAGAGGGGAGCTATCAGATCTGCTAACGGATGAAATCGCGCAGCGGATGATTGAATTGAACTCTGATGCAGTCCTTACCGTTGTTGCCGACAGAGGGCATCCGCCATTGTTAAACGAGCCTCAATCGTTGGCTGCGATAGACGCGCTTTTAGAGCGAGTCGACTAGCCGGTCAGAGCTAATTAGCAAGATCATTTTCAGATCACTTTACTAGGCGAGAGAGAGTTCATGACACCTGCCGAAATTCAGCTGCGTCATTGGGATGCGATCGTGATAGGCACGGGAATTGGAGGAGCTACCCTCGGGCAAAGCCTGGCGCAGGCTGGCATGAGCGTGCTTTTCTGTGAGAAAGGAGCGAGCCATCTGACGGCTCCTGATGCACTCGTTGGCAAGTGGGCGGAGACGTTTTTCGAAGGCGAGCATTCTAACAATTCGTACACTAGTTATCTTAAGCGAGCAGGTCGCTTATCTTCCCCCATACTTGAAGTAACGGGAGGGGGCTCAAAATCGGTTTTACCTATTCTGGGTGAGGGGACGGGTGGATCGAGTGTGCTTTATGGGATGGTCATGGAGCGGTTTTTTCCAGTCGACTTCGAGCCATCTGTTTACGCCAATGGTGCCTCGGGCGCGCAGACTCCTGATAAGTGGCCTATAGCATCTGGAGAACTTGAGCCGTATTACGCGAAAGCGGAGGCTCTCTATAATGTTAAAGCAACCTTAGATCCCCTGCGGCCTGGCAAAGAAAGCCGTTCGATTCTGCCTCCGCCGCCATATAGCCCAGCGAATGGGGAGCTGTACGAATACCTCTCATCGCAGGGTTGTCATCCTTATCATCTCCCCATGGCATGCGAGTATAGACCTAGTTGTCGCGAATGCATCGGCTTTATCTGCGATAAGCGCTGTAAGGGCGATAGTGTAAATATTTGTCTTGTACCTGCATTAAAGGAGAATAGTGCCGTTCTCGCTGACAATTGTGAAGTTCTCAAGCTGCAGACTGAAGCTGCTCGTGTAACGTCTTTTCTTTGTCTGTGGAATGGTAAGCTTGTAACGCTTAGGGGGACTACCATCATATTGGCTGCTGGAGCCCTTGGCACTCCAGCTATACTGTTACGCTCAGCCTCCAAAAAGTGGCCGCGTGGGCTCGCTAACGGGTCGGATCAGGTTGGCCGAAATTTGATGCGTCATTTTCTCGATTACTACATTGTTAAGATGCGTATGCCGCCGCGCGAAAAAGATCTAATCAAACAATTGGCGTGGAATGATTTATATGTCAGTGACGGTATCAAGTTAGGTACCGTACAGTCGAATGGCAATCTTCCGCCGGTGAGTGTAATCGCACATACTGTAAAAGAGGATCTGACGCGTAGCTCTAGGTTGCTAGGCCTGCTTGCATCCAGGATGTCTTCGATTATTGAATGGGGAGTGAAAGCATCGCTGCGAGATACAATGGTCTTTGCAGGGATCATGGAGGACTTTCCATATGCTGATAATCGGGTGACTTTGAGCGCGGATGGGCAAATCAGAATTGAATATTCAATTCATAAGGAAGATAGAGATCGGCTCGCCCTATTTCGTAGAAAAGTAAAATCTGTATTCAAAGGGTATCGCACACGTTTGAATCCGGCTGCGGAAAAAAATAGTATTTTAGGTCATGCATGTGGAACTTGTCGTTTTGGTGATTTACCTCACAATAGTGTACTTGACAGAAACAACAAAGCGCATGAGTTAGATAACTTGTATGTTGTCGATAGTTCTTTTTTTCCTACCAGTTCGGGTACTAATCCATCGCTTACGATTGCTGCGAACGCCCTAAGGGTGGCTGATTTAATAATTAACGCGTCTTACATTGGTGGGAGGGCAGCCGATAAAGTTAATCGTTGAGGTGGGGGTGAGGGATCTTACAAGTATAAGGGAGCGATAGAGTTAAAAGGCCTGTTTGAGTGCTATAAGGTATTGATCAGGGGAGCTTATAAATGAAAATAAATATAAGATCGATAGGGAGCATTCGTGCTAATTCTTTGTCAAAAAAGGAAGCCGACAAGAGTAATGATGTGGCCGATCGGATGTGTTGCGTCTTAGCTTCAATAATTGGGGTCGGCGGCTGGATTGTTGTCTGGATGTTAATCGTTTGGTATGGTGATTATCGAATTTTGTAATATTAGCGATATATTTTGTAATGTTATATTTTTGGCTGATTGACGTAATAGGTTGATCAGCCTTTTTTTGCGCTGCGCTCTATAGGGTTGGCATCTAGCTAGCGCATGGTTGTTGATGAAAGTCATACGCTAGCTGATTGTCTTTAAGCGCCGACTCATCACAATTGGAGAAATAACTAATAGCAGAAGTACAACGGCGCCGTAGTAATAGGTGGCGATGGTTAATCCTGCATAATGGACTAATATGCCGACTAAAATTGACGGAACGATAAGAGAGAGCTGACTCGCAACCCAGTAAGCCGATATTAAACTTGCTCGCTCAAATGGTAACGCTAGCGGTAAAAGCTCTTTGGTCATGCTGATAATGCACGCGCCTACTCCAAATCCAGCAATGATTGTTGAAGTATAATATATGTAGGTTTTGCTGGAGTAGACACCGCCTAATATGCCTGCAACGCCGATCACTAATAAAATTATCCCCAGTCGATTAGTGTAATCTGATCGCTTGCGCCGAAGTAGTACTACGGACATTGCACCGCTGAAACTCAGTAAACTGACTACGATACCTCCAACGCTCGTTGAGGTGGTTGAGATTGAGGCTTTTACCAAGGAGGGTACCAGGGACAGGAAAAACCCATTTAACGACCACACTGCTATGTTCATCGGCATGATAGCCAAGAACGTGGCCTTAGCGGACGCTGGAATGGCTAGTGACGGGCGCAATGCTTTGAAAGTCAAAGGGCGCTTAGAGATTGATTCATTAAGCATATGGACTCCCACTAACTGGAATGCAAGGCCTATTGCAATCAGCGCATATATCAGTTGAAGCGGCATCGGTCCAAAGTCGACGCTTAGGCTTGAGAGAGCGACGCCAGCGCCCGTTGCCAGGAGCGGAATTACGCTCGTTGCAATTGTCGCTCTGTCACTATTGATATCTAACAAGAAGGCGCCCAGCACGGCTGTAGCCATCCCGGTTGCGCAACCTTGGATGAATCGAGCGAATAAGAGGTGCGTGAGGCTGTCTGCTTGTAAAAATATAATCATTGATACCAATTCAAGAATAATTGCCCCTGCTACGACGGGCTTGCGACCCAAATAATCCGACAGTGAGCCTACTGTAAAGAGCGCAGAAAGCATGCCAATAGCATACATAGAGAATATTAACGTCAGGGCAATCGAGGAGAACCCCCATTGCTGTTGATAAATTAGATATAACGGAGTAGGGGCGCTGGAGGCCATAAAGAATGTCCACAGCACAAGCGACAGAAAGGCGAACGATAGGTTTTCATAAGATTTTACATGAGAGAGGTGCATTTTCTATTTAACCTAGGCAAGGGGGGCACGCGTTAATAACCGGGAGCACCTGACGATTAAGAAGGAGGGACCAAAATCAACAGCAAGGTTCCTAAGAGGTAGTACGGGCTCATTACATGAATGCTGGGTCCGGCTTCGTAATCAGCGGGAGGCAACTGCGGGCCTGCGGCGAACCGGATTTGATTTGCGCTCATTTAAAAACTGGGTGTCGATCCTCGGTTGATTCCAGTGGCGAATAGCTGAGCCGAGGTAGTGGTTGCTACGTAGGCGATATGATCCTGAGCGTGCCAGCTCATTTTTTACGCCGTAACCTGTCATTAGTCAGGTTAAAGATACCGGTTTGGTACAACGCTCGCAACATGCGCCGCTTCGCTTTCTCCAGTTTGTTATCATTATATGACCTTGTACGTGAATCCATCAGATTTTCCCGCACGGTTTCTGAACGGGTCTTGATCTATATATTGACTTATGTCAGATTTTTGCTTCAACCTATAGTGCCGTTTAATCCGCATGCCATCCTTACAAATCTGGCCTCTAGGAAGAGGTAGAGGGCCCTTAAGATCCGCAACCATATGTTTTTTCGAGAAATTTTCTAGGTCGCTAGCATTTTAGAGATGCGGGCAGAGAGGAGAGCGCCGGGATGTCTATAACAAAAACCGATAGTACTGCTCGTGACTGTATTCACGTGGGGCTCGGTCAGCAGGTCGTCCCCTTACGAATGATTTTTTTGAAAGCTCCAATCGCCGCCTGCTGTTCTTGGAGGCTGTCGCTTGAAGTCCCTTTGTGCAACGACAATAGGTCCGTTCTTGATCTTGCTCTGAGGCGGCATGGGGTTGATGACCATAGCGTCGATGATGCTTCGATCATGGCGCCCCTACCCCTGGAAAGCCCGCTGCCCCAATCATGACGATTGCTGCTAGGTCGGCAAGAATCTTCTCTGCCTGTAGTGCTTTTTGAAATGGGCCACACACAATCAATACCTTAGGGTGAATAACGATGAGCGGTACTCTAGATACGCTGGATTCTGTGGATCTCGCGCTGCGGAACAAGCAAACAGTAATGTGGATTAATCCAGGGCGGGGGGCTAGTGGAAAGCCTGGAAAAGCTTGGGGCTCTGAACTTATTGGTGAGGCCGACATCTTCAAGGCTTCGGAGCGATTTAAAAAATTCGCTCCAGTTTTGACCACCCTTTTTCCTGAGCTGGAACAGTCCAACGGCATTATTGAATCTCCGCTCCTTAAAGTACCTAAGCTTCAGGACGCGTTAGGCCTGAGCTCGGATAGCGGAAGGTTATTCGTAAAAGCAGACCACGGACTGCCGATTGCAGGATCTATCAAGGCTCGCGGTGGAATACACGAGGTATTGGAGTTCGCCGAAAAAATCGCGTTGGGGCGTGGAGTGATCACCGAAGGTGATCCGAAAAACGTACTCAGCCTCGCCGGGAAGGAGCTATTGAATCAGTATAGTGTTGCAGTTGGATCTACTGGCAATCTGGGCTTGAGTATAGGTGTTATCGCATCTGCTCTCGGTTTTGAAGCCATCGTTCACATGTCGGCGGACGCAAAAGAGTGGAAGAAGACGCGGCTTCGGGATCGCGGAGTAAACGTAGTAGAGCATGAGGGAGATTATGCTGCCGCCGTTGCCGCAGGGCGTACGGAGGCAGAGCAGGACTTGTATTGCCATTTCGTCGACGATGAAAGTTCATTTTCTCTCTTTGTTGGTTACAGCGTTGCCGCTTTGGCGTTGCAAAAGCAGTTAGCTGAGCAGCAAGTTATCGTGGATGAGCATCATCCACTATTCGTCTACATCCCTTGTGGCGTGGGTGGCGCACCCGGAGGGATTGCGTTCGGGTTGGCGCATCTCTTTGGATCATATGTTCATTGTTTCTTTGCCGAGCCTACGGAAGCACCATGCTTCTTGGTTGCGATGAAAGATGATAGTGGAGGCCATCCGAGCGTCTATGACATCGGGCTTAGTAATCACACAGAGGCAGACGGGCTGGCAGTTCCCCGGGCATCTGAACGCGCGGTGGAGGTGATGCGACCAGTGCTTTCAGGAGTATTTACGATTGATGACGATATGCTGTTTAAGCACGTCCACACTGCTTGGCAAGCGGAGTCAATCAAGGTCGAGCCATCTGCCACTGCAGCCTTCGACGGTCCACTCTGGGTAACCGAGTCTCTTGCTGGAAGAGCATACACCGCCGCCAATGGGCTCGAGCCATATCTGGCGAATGCAACCCATATCATATGGACGACTGGGGGGCTGTTCGTACCCTCTGGCGAATATGACAAGTTCTATGCCCGAGGTGAGTCATTGAAGGGGTGAGGTGCCCGCGGTTCACCGTCGACGAACTTGCCAAGCCGCGGTCCGTACCGTGACCGTTCGAGGTCGCTTTCTTTACAGGTATTAGATTATAGCGATCACGCCAGTTTAAAAGCCGACAGATGCCGGCTTTTAAACTGGCGCAGGGCCTATACCTTTAACGGCCTAAGTTTGATGATCTTAATCAGCTTCGTCGGGTGAACAGCAACACATACAGCACCGGAATCAACCCCAGTGTCACCAATGTGCCGAGCGCCAGGCCGCCCACCATAGTGATCGCCATGCCTTTCCATAGGGGGCCGGCAAACAGCATCAATGGGATCAGCCCGAGGATGCAGGTCAGTTTGGTCATGACGATTGGGCGCAGGCGTTTGACGGCGGCATTCACCACGGCCTCGTGCACCGACAGGCCATCGCGCAGTTCTGCCTCGATACGTTCCAGCAGCAACACTGCGTTGTTGACGATAATCCCCGCCAGGGACAACAAACCGAACGTGGCCATGAAGCCGAACGGATAGCCGGTGATCAGCAGCGCGACCGCAACGCCGATCAATACGAAAGGGATGGCGGAGACCACGATCAGCAGCTTGCGGAACGAGTTGAATTGCCAGACGAACAGCAGCAGCATCGCAACCAGCGCGTGTGGCAGGTATTGCAACAGCGCCTGGTTGGCGTCCGCTGAGTCTTCGATTTCGCCGCCCAGTTCGATGCGGTATCCCGGCGGCAAGGCCAGTGCAGCCACCTGTGGCGCCAGCTGTTCGACGATCGAGGTGGCCGTCAGCGACGGGTTGTGCCCGACCACCGTGATAGTCCGTTCCTGATTGCGCCGTATCAGTGTGGAGGGCTCACTGGACGCGACGATATGGGCAAAGGCTGCCAGCGGCAGGGGCGTCGAGCCATCGACCGGGTAAACCAGTATGCCGTTTAGATCGGGGGAGGCACTGATCGCCGTTGCGGGCTCGCGCACTACCATTGGTACGCGGGTTTCGTTGTCCTGCAATGACGAAATCTGGATTCCGCCAAAGTGCAGCTGTAGCGCCTGAGCGATGGCTTGGGTGTCTACACCGGCGCGGCGGGCGCTTTGTTGGTCAACCTCAACGGTGTAGCGGGTCAAGCGTATGTTCCAGTCATCGCGCACATCTAATGTGCCTGGCAAGTTACGCAGGGCTGATTCAAGTTTGCCTGCCACCGTTCGCAATACACTTTCGTCCGGACCGGTCACCCGGTAGATCGCGATCCCGGCTTCTGTGGTGCCCATGGAAAAGCGTTTGGGTTCGCCGCGCAGTTCGGGATGTTGTTCGAGCAGGTAGCGGCGCGTGTCAGCGATGACCTTATCAATATCTGTACCGGGTTTAACGCTGACGGTGCAGTAAGCCGTCTCTGGGGCTGGCAAGGGTGGATTGAGACCCAGCACGATCCGTGGTCCGCCATCGGCGACGTAGCCGATGCTGTCGATGACCTGAGGTTCCTTGCTCAACCAGCGGCTGATCTCGCGCACACTTTGCAAGGTCTTGCGCGAACCGCTGCCGGGTTCCAGGGTGATGGGTATCTGAAATTGCAGCCGGTCCGACTGAGGCAGAAAGTCATAGGGCACGCGCATCAACTCGAAGATCGCGGCGGCCAGTAACCCCAGCATCGCCAGCAAAAACAACACTTTGTGCTGCAGTACGCGGCGGATGACCGCCCGGTAGCCTCGGTAAAAACCGCTGTCATAACTGTCCTCTGCCGTGTCCTGGGGAGCGGCCTTGGCGAAATACAGGCACAGCAGCGGCGTGACGGTGATGCTCAACAACCACGAGCCGAGCAGCGTCAGCGCCAGCACGACAGCCAATGAACGCAGGTATTCATTGGTGCTGGTCTGACCGAGAAAGAACGGCGAGAACGCCAGCACGATCACCAGCGACGAGGTCAACAATGGAATCGCCAGCGTGCGTCCGGCGTCCTCGCAGGCCTGGCGCCGATCCTCACCGGCGTGCAGCCGACGTTCAATGTCCTCGGCGATCACGATGCCGTTGTCCACCAGCAGGCCGAGCGCGAGGATGATTGCGGCGATCGACACGGTTTGCAGCTCGACCCCGAGCATGCGCATGGCGATCAAGGTACCGAGGATGGTCAGCGGCACAATCGCGCCCACCACCAGCCCGGTGTGCCAGCCCAGGAACAGCATGACCACGGCCATGACGATGACCACCGTCTCGATCATCACATGCTTCATCTTGGCCATCTGCTGATCGACCACATCCGCCTGGAACGTCACCATATGGGCGCTGAAGCCCAGCGGCAGCTGCTGTTCCAGCTGGGCCAAACGCTTGCGCAAGGCCACGCCGAATTGATGAACGTTCTGTCCTGGCGCCATGGACACTGCCAGCACCACGGCGTCCTGGCCTTGATACACCGCAGCGGTCTGGGGCGGGTCGGCCGCCATCACCGAGATCTGCGCGATGGTGCCGAGGGCCACCGATTGCGCGGTGCCGTCGGCGCCGGGCAGTTGGATCGGCAACTGACGCAGTTGCTCCACGCTAAGTACTTCGCCGGTCACGGTCAGGGTGGTGATCTGCCCGCCAATGTCGGCGATGCCGCCGGGCGCCAACACGTTCTGTTGCTGCAATTGCTGGAACAGTTGTTGGGGAGACAAGCCCAGCCCAGCCAGGCGCTGCGGGCTGAAGTCGATCGACAACTGCTGGTCTTGCACACCGTGCAGCGTCACCTGGCCGATGCCGGGCAACCCGCCCAACTGGTCGCGCAGGCGCTTCAGCGGCCCGCGCATCTCGCTCATGCTGTAGCCGGGCGCGGTGACAGCGATGGACGCGACGGCGACGCGTCCGAAATTATCGTCGACAAACGGCCCTTGGGTACCCGCTGGAAAGCTGGCGCCGGCCTCGGCGACTTTATTGCGTACCTGCTGCCACAGCACGCCCAGGTCCTTGATCTCATCGCGGGCCGTCACCTGGATAATCACGCTGCCGGGGTGGACGGTGGTCACGATGTTTTTGATCTGCGACAGCTCACGCAGTTTTTCTTCGGTGGGCCGGGCCAGCAACTCTTCGGCGCGTTCGCTGGGCAGGCCGGGGAATTGGATGCTTACCAGCGCATCGCGGATCGTCACCGAGGGTTCTTCCTGGGTCGGGAAGCTCAGGAACGTCGCCACGCCTGCGAGCAGGATCAGCAGGGCGGTGAATAAGGTCAGGCGGCTCGCGCCCAGAGCATGACGGGTCAGATTGATCATTCGGGCGTGCTCAAACGGCTGGAGGGCGAGAGCAGGTTGACGGGCTGGCCGTCGGTGAGGAACGCCACGCCAGTGACGACCACTTGCTCGCCGTCCTTAAGGCCGTTGTCGATGGCGACACGGCCCTGGTCGATCAGGCCGATCCTGATCCCACGCAGGGCGACCTTGCCCTGGGCCGGGTCATAGACGAACACCTGCACCTGGCTGGCGTCGCCACCCATGCGCAGCGCCTGGGTCGGAATCGACAGCGTGAGCGCGGCAGGCGCCGCCAATCGCACGTTGAGGTTCACGCCGCTGGGGAGCGCGAGGTCACGGGCGTCCAGGCGGAAACGCGCGCTTTGCAACAGGCCGTTCTGTGCACGTGTCGACACGCCTTCGAGTATCAGCGGCAGGGTGGAGCCGGGCGCCGCCGGGTCGTTGGCGATGGCGTGGTCGCCAGGCTTGAGGCCGCCAGCCTGTTCCACCGGGATTTGCACGATGACCTGCAACGCGCCGCCGGCCTCCAGTTCCATTACCACTTGGCCGGGCGACAACTCGCTGTATAACTGCGCGGGTCTGGCCACGACGCGGCCGTCAAACGGCGCGATCAGTTGGCCCAGGCGTTGATCGCGGCGTACCAGGTCCAGCGCCGCTTCATCGGCGGCCTGCTGTGCAACCGCGGCTTGCCACGCGGCTTCGGCTTGCTCCACGGCGCTGGCCGCGACGCTGCCCTGGGCATACAGCTGTTGCTGGCGCAGCTTGTTGCGCTTGCGCTCGCCGGTTTGCGCCACGCTGGCGAACAGGGCCGCCTGCGCCTGTTTCAGGCGCAACCGCACGGCTGCCGTGTCCAGGCTTGCCAGCACCTGGCCTTGTTTCACGCTATCGCCGACGTCGACGTTCAACGCGATCAATCGGCCCGCGCCTTCAAAGGCCAAGGCGGCGCGTTGGCGTTGGCGCACCACACCGGTCAACGGCGCAGCGTCGGCCTCTGCGGCGTGCACGGTGGTGACTTTCACCGACCTTACGGCCGGCTCCGGCACCGGTTCCTCGCGCGAACAGGCCGCCACCATCAGGCAGGCAACGCCGAGCAGCAGGGGACGGCCCCAAGGACGGAACAACTGAGCAATACCCTGCATGCCTGGCGCCTCGTTATCAGAAGGTGTAGTTGATGGCGAACATGCCCAGGCCAGCGCTTTCACGTCGGATCAGCGGGCTGTTACGCGCCTGGTCGGCGTACTGGGTCAGGGTCAGGCTGGCCAGTGTCGACCAGTGCGCGTCCAGGCTGTGCTGCCAGTTCAAGGCGGCGGAGTAGGCGTAGATACCGGCATCGGCGTTGTATCTTCCGTAGAGCGATCGCTGGCTCTGCGCCTGGGTGACGCCGAAGAACGTCTGGTTGTAGCGACCATCGCCGGCGTGCGCATCGAGGTCCAGGGCCAGGGTGTCGCTGTCGGTATGAAACAGGATGCCTTCCAGGCCGAAGCGGTAGCGGTTGCCACGGTGTTCGCCGGCCATGCGCAGTTCGGCTTCGCCGCTGACCGACAGCCAGTCAAGCAGTTGTTGGCTGAGGGTGAAGTCGGCGACGGTGGCGCCGTTGACATCGCCCATGCCGTTCAACTCGCGGTCGCCCGGGCGGCTGGTGCTGTCCTTCTCCTTGCGGCCCAGGTCATAGTTGATCGCCGCGCTGGCGCCAAAGCCGCTGTCGGATTGAAATTGCAGGCCCACGCCACGGGTGGTGTCGGCGAACAGCACGCCGTGCTGGATGCTGAACATCGGCAGCACGAGCGCGCGGTAACGGTCGGCACCCATGTAGCGCGGCGTGACACCCATGCCAAGGCCCAGGGTGGCGGTGGTCTTGTCGGCTGCCGCGCCGGCGTCGGCCGCCTGTGCCGAGGTCGCGAGGGTGCAGGCCATCAAGGCGGCGCCCCACAGCACGGTACGGGTCGGGGGAGTGGTCAAGTTCATGGTGAAACCCTTTCAGCGGAGGAAAATAGCGGTGCGCCGGACAGCGCGCGATACAGCGCCAGGCGGTTGAACAACAATTGGTAGGTGGCCTTGCGTAATTCGATAGCCGATTCAGTCAGGCGAATGGCAGCCGCTGGGTGTTCCGTACGTGCCGCCGCACCGGCGGCAATCTGTTGCTCGACACGCTTGGCTTTCAGTGCGGTCAACGCCGCCAGATCGATTTGCGTGGTGGCGTTGGCCAGCGCCTGTTGGCGTTGGCTCAACAGGTCGGCGATTTCGCGGAAGGCGTCCTGCACGGTCTTTTCGTATTGGGCGACGGCGGACTGTTGGCGCGCGGTGGCCAGGTCCAGGTTGGCCTGGTTGCGGCCACCGTCGAACAGCGGCAGGTTCAGTTGCGGGGTGAACAGCCAGGCGCCGCTGCCGGAGGAAAACAGGTTGCTCAAGCGCGGGCTGGCGATGCCAGCGCCGGTGCTCAAGGTAATCGAGGGGAAGAACGCTGCACGCGCGGCGCCGATGTTCGCATTCGCCGCGCGCAGGGCTTCTTCACATTGTCGTACATCGAAGCGCTGCAACAGTCGTTGGGACGGCAGTTCGACCAGCCATGGCGGAGGGTCGAGGTCGATGGCAGGGCTTTGAGTGGTCGCGCTCGCAGGGGCGGCCTGATAGCCGGTGACCCACGCCAGCGCTTGCAAGGCGCGCTCATGCTCAGCGCTCGCATCCTGCAATTGCATGGCGGCACGACGAGCCGCCATGCGCTGGGTGTCGACCGCGTCCTGGGCGATCAGGCCCTGACTTTGCTGGCCTGCGAACACGCTCAGAAGCTGGTTTTGGTTGTCGAAAATGGACTGGGTGTCGACCTGCACGCCCGCCTGCAGGCGCTCCTGCAAATACAGCCGAGCCACTTCGACGATCAGCGCCTTGCGCGCGGCCAGCGCACCGTAGCGCGTCGCCAGGTAGTCATGTTGCGCCGCTTCGGACAGACTGCGGACTCTACCGAAGAAGTCCAGCTCGAAGTCTGATACGCCCACCGACGCCACCGCGATGTCCTGTCCATAACGTTCGTCGGCGGCCTTGTCGTGCAAGTGCTGGCGGTCGCGTTGAAGCCTCAGGGCCACCGTAGGCAAGCGATCGGCGCGGGAAATACCGTATTGGGCGCGGGCCTGCTCGACACGCAACACCGCCAGGCGCAGGTCGCGATTGAAACTCAGGGCTTGATCGACCAGTTGCGGCAATTGTTCTGATGAATCCAGACCCGCCAGCAGCTGTTTTTCTTCCTCGGACAGCGCCTCTATGGCATTCGTTTTTGACGAGGGTAATGCACTCACAGCTGCGCTTCGCTGGTTGTCCGGCACCGACAATGCAGGGGCCTGATAAGCCGGCGCCAGCGAGCAGCCGCCAAGCATGCCGATCAGCAGCAAAATCGCGCAGGGGCGTTCAGGCGGCTTGATAGGCTTGGACAGCGGTGCGGTGGTCGGCATAGGATCGGTTCGCGAAAGTCGGGCGTAGGGCAATACTGGCAGCAGACTTTCAATAAACCGTTCGTGAATTATCAAGGTTTCATCAAGAGGCTTCTTTGTGTCAGGAAAACGTATCCTCATCGTCGAAGACGACGCCGACAGTGCCAATATTCTTGAAGCCTATCTGCGCCGGGATGGCTTTGAGGTGGCCCTGGCCGAAGACGGTCAGCGCGGTCTTGACCTGCACAAAAGTTGGCAGCCCGACCTGATTCTGCTGGACGTGATGCTGCCCCGATTGAGTGGTACCGAGGTGTTGTCCGCGGTGCGCCGTAGCAGTGACACATCGGTGATCATGGTCACGGCCATGGGCGACGAGCCGGAGAAACTCGGCGCCTTGCGCTATGGCGCGGACGACTATGTGGTCAAGCCCTACAGCCCGCGTGAAGTGGTGGCGCGGGTGCACGCGGTGTTGCGACGCACTGCGGGCAGCCAGCCGGTGGAGCAGCTGCTGCGCCATGAAAATCTGCGGGTGGACCTCACAGCCTTCACCGCAGCCATCGAGCGTCTTGATGGGCCGCCGCAGCTGTTGGACCTCACACCCACTGAATTCAAATTGCTGGTCACGTTGCTCAAGACACCGTCCAAGGCGTTCACTCGTGATGAGTTGTTGGAGATCTGCCTGCCGGAAAGCGAAGCCCTGGCGCGGGTCGTCGATGCCCATGTGCACAACCTGCGACGCAAGCTGGAAACTCATGGCATTGCCGGGGTCCTGGTGACGGTGCGCTCCATTGGCTATCGATTCAGGTAAGCACCATGTTCGAGAAGGCACGAGTTGACGATAAACCTTTGTGGCGCTGGGTCGGCCTGCGCATGAGCCTGCTGGCAATCGGTGCTGTAGTGGTGATCGCCATGTGCATGTGGATCAACTTCAGGCTCTCGGACTGGTATTTCTTGCAGCACTTGCCTGAAGGGCCGCGCGCAGAGCTGCTGCACCTGCGTGCCCAGCCACAACTCGACGAGGTACGTTTGCGTCAGTTGGTCGCCCAATACTATCCGGTGGAGTTCTTTCAGCCGGATATCGCCAATCGAGACTGGCTGATTCTGGCCTGTCTGGTGTTGGCTTTCATCCCGATTATCATCATCTGCGGCCTATGGTTCTCGCGCCCCTTGTCCAGCCAGTTCTCAGCGATAGCCCAAGGGGCGCGGCGCGTGGCCGGCGGTGATTTCTTTACGCGGCTGCCTCTACACCGGCATGCGCCTGATGAGCTGCAGCGGCTGGTCAGCGATTTCAACAGCATGACCACGCAGTTGGAGCGTTACGAGCGAGATGTGCGTGAGTCCAGCACGGTCATCGCCCACGAACTGCGCACGCCGTTGAATGCTGCCATGGGACGGGTCCAGGGCATGCTTGATGAGGTATTTCCAAGCGACGTAGTGCAGTTGGGCATGGTCAAACGTCAACTCGATCAACTCAGAAAGCTAGTGGATGACTTGCATCTCTTGTCGATGGCCGGAGCGGGTCAGTTAGTTTTGGCGCGTGCCGACTTTTCGCTGGCAGCACTTGTAAACGAACGGCTTGCTTGGTTTCAGCCTCAATTAGAGGAGGCCGCTATTCGGTTAGAAGTCATTATTGAGGAGGGGCTTTGTATATATGCTGATCGTGATCGGTTGGGACAGGTATTGAGCATCCTCGTCGATAACCTGCTGCGCTACGCAGCAGGGGGCGGCGAATTGAACATCATGGCGCGTCGTATTGAAGACCGGGTGGTGATTGAAATTGGTGACCGGGGGCCGGGTATCGCCGCGCAGCATCTGGACAGTGTTTTCGACCGTTTCTGGCGGGCGGAGCGCTCCAGGGCGCGCTACTCGGGGGGCAGCGGATTGGGCCTGTCCATCGCGCGAGCAATTTGCCAGGCCCATGGCGGGGCCATTACTGCCAGCAACCGTGCCCAGGGCGGGACGTTGATCAGGGCAGAGTTTCCGGTGTAGTCCGTCAGCTATATGGTGGTGACTATATTTGGATGACACCGCAATTGAAGCGGTTCGAGTGAAGCTGAATATAAATGTGCGCTGAAGGCTGAAAAGTGCCATTTTCGCTCCGGCACGGAGCTTAATTTTGTCAATCTTGACTTGCAGAATTGACGTGGTGATTTCGCTTTTTCGGCCGGCAAGCAATTTCGCCAACTCTTTGAACATGACCACGGAGTAAGCGTGGATAGGGCTTGCATCGCCTGCTTACGTTGTTACCTCCCAGAGCGCATGCAAGCGCTTAACGCGTAACGCGTAACACACCGCACGTAACGGTATTACCCATCTCCAAATCTCGGCTTGCCGGAGAGCAGGCTTTCATCGGCTCTTTTCAGCGCTATTCTCAGTGATTGTGCCTCAAGTTTTTCTCGTCAGCATTTTTGCTGGTCAATAGAGCAAGACTACTGAATAACGCACCAGTTTGGTGAGTTGTGCCGTGCTTCTCCTTTCGGAGCAGGTACAGCGAGGCGGTATTTCTTAAAAAAACTGTCATTAGTCAGCACCTCGGAGGCTTGGTTTTGTGCTGATGGCGAATGTTTGCTTATACAGCCGATGAATTTAGGCATGAAAGCTGCTTGCTGGCATTGTGACAACCTAGAAAATTGACTAACGTCGGGTTTCGGAGGTTGTATCACTATCTCTACCTTGCCTTCGCGCCGATTGATTCGTTGCTGAGGGTCTCAAGCCAGTCCGTATAGAGGATCCTGTCGTGATAACAAAAACGTATAAGCACGCTTCTAAAAGCGCCCACGTTAAACGAGCCATCACCCCCTCATTGATCACCGTTAATCTTCTGATGGCGGTCTTCTGCTCGTCGCTACAAGCCGCTGGGATGACGCCGTCGGGTGCGGAGCAGGCAGGTACAGCAAGCGGTATTCCGGAATGGCGCGCGCCACAGCCTATGTTGCCTGGCTGGACCTATGGGCAGCCTAGAAAAGACTTTTTTCAATATAAAACTGACGTCCCACTATTTTCCATTGACGCCAGTAATATGGAGAAATATGCGACGCAATTGAACCCCGGGCAGGTGGCGCTTTTAAAGGGGGTCAAGGGTTATAGCATGCCTGTCTATCCTTCACGGCGTACCTGCGGAGTGCCGGATTTCGTTGCGCAAAACACCCAAAAAAATGTTGGTTTTTCACGCGTTGATGATAAAAATAATTCACTCGTTGATGCCCACTTGCCTGGATTTCCTTTTCCGAAACCTAGCAGTGGCGTAGAAGCTATGTGGAACTCAAAACTGCGTTATCGCGGCGTTGGTCTAGAGCAATATAGCTTGATCGTGTCTGTATCTCCTCGCAAAGGAAGTTCGGATTGGATTAGGGCAACGGCCGATCAATATAACTATTATCCGTGGGGCGTTAAAGACGGAACGACGTTTGCCGATGTAAGTCGCGTGGAAGGCATGGCGTATTTTAGCTTTTTGCAACCCGCAGCTTTGGCGGGGCAGGCGGCAACGTTCACCGGCGCTGCCGATAAACCTGCGGAAGCCTACTATTACTTTCCGGGGCAACGGCGTACACGTCGTATGCCGTCCTATTCTTATGACGCGCCGCAACTTGGCTATGAAAATCAATATAATATTGATGAGTCCTACGTTTTCGCAGGATTGATGGATCGATTTGATTGGAAGTTGCTAGGGAAACAAGAATTAATTGTTCCTTACAATGCCCTGGGCATGTATGACTTCAAAGCGAAATACGAAGATGTGATGCAGCCTGATTTTATTGCCGCATCGCAACGGCGTTATGAGCTGCATCGTGTCTGGGTGGTAGAGGCCACCGTAAAGGAAGGCATGCGCCATTCCGCTCCTAAACGGCTATTTTATATAGATGAGGATAGCTGGGCGTTGGTCGGCGCTGTTGACTATGACGCACAGGGCAATATTTCAAAAGTTCGGGAAGGCGAAGTGATCCCGGTATACGAAACTGGCACGTGCGACTCTTATGCGTTCGTTCAATATAACTTGTCCAGTGGTCGCTATGTCATGGATGGCTCGCCACTTGCCAGCGGTAAAGACCTCAAGTGGATTGTCGATGGCGCCGGTAATCCACATATGAAAATGAGTTTTTACAATCCTGAAAATCTTCGCGCAATGAGCGAACGTTAATAAGAGTAAGACGGTGGGGAAATTAAAATGAAATATTTTTCGATACGCCGCGATAGCGATCTCGGTATGCCACTGGGAGTCGCACTGGCAGCGATGTTTACCGTTACCAGCAACAGCGCGAACGCGTTTACATTCTCAAATGACAGCGACACCGTTAGGGGAAGTTTCGATTCGACGATATCGGCGGGCACGGGTATCCGTACCCAGTCCGCCAGCAATGCCCTGGTTTCACCGACTTATAACTCGTCGACCGGTGCGCAATCGGGCGGCGGAAAGCTTGGTCAAGTCAGTGGCCTGAGTGATCAGGGTGATATTAATTACGATAAGGGTGATCCATTCACTACCTATCTCAAAGGCAGCCATGAGTTGCTGCTTAAAATGCCGGAGCAGGGTTTGGCATTTATGGCTCGCGGTACTTGGTTGCGTGATTTTTCCGCCACTGAAACGACGGGTAACCTCAGTGGACAGGATGCGTTTAATGCCACTGCGCCGGTCATCAATAATGGTTTAGCTTCAAGTGCCCGTGATGATATGCGGTTCAGGACCCAATTGCTTGATTTGTGGGTGAGTAAAACATTTGAAATTGGCGACCAGCAGGCCAGGGTCAGGGTGGGTAATCAAGTTGTGAGTTGGGGTGAAAACATCTACGAAGTTGGCGGTATAAACGCCATCAACGCTATCGACGTTAACCGCGCGTCGCAACCCGGGGCTCAGGTTAAAGAGTACGTGCTGCCAGCACCTATCGTGAGCTTCGCCACGGGTATTGGTGGTGGGTTCAACGTTGAAGCCTATGTCCAAACCAAATGGAACGAGAGTTATCTGCCGCCAACTGGCAGTTATTGGTCGACGTCGGTTGTGGGTAAGGGGAGTCGTGCCTATGGTGTGGAAACCAAGGATGCACGAGACGGAGGTCAGTACGGAGTCGCGTTGCGCTATAAGCCTGCAGGCACCGATCTGAATCTTGGATTATATGCAATCACCTACCATGACAAGCTTCCGCAAACCACGCTTGATGCGAATGGATTAACAGTCTACCGGTTCCCGGAAGATCGCCATATGTACGGTGTCAGTGCCAACTTTCCCGTGGGTGATTGGGCCATCGGCACAGAGCTTTCATATCGTCCCAAGGATGCTGTTCCGCTGAATCCCGCCAGTGGTTGTGTGGCCCAAGGAGGACAATGCTGGGTCGATGAGAAGAAGTTTCAATGGCACCTCACGTCAATTTTCGCATTGCAACCTTCCAACGCGGGCGGCGTACTGAGTTTTCTCGGCGCGGACTCTGCAACATTAACCACGGAAACAGTGGTCATTAACTATCCGGGGTTGCATGACAACTATGGCGGCTCGCCCATCGCGTCAGGTGGTCTGGTATGGGGCAATCAGAAAAATGATCTAATACAGACGGGAGCTCTCAATAGTCCTGGTGATGCCAAAGGTACGAAGTACTCAGGGGGGATCGACGTCGATTTCAACTGGGTCTATGACGGCTCGCTAATCAGCGGATGGCAGGTCATTCCCGGCATGTACGTGCGCCGAGGAATGTTCGGTTACACGCCCAATATCAATGAGCAGTTCATGGCTGGTGTGACCTCGGTCAATATGTATGTGAACTTCGTACAAAACCCGGCGAATTGGCAAGTCGGGGTGAATTACACCTCGTTCTTCGGACCTTCCGATGCTTTGACGAATCCGTTGCGTGACCGCGACTTTGTCGGTCTGAACGTATCTCGTAACTTCTGAGGCCGCCCATGAAAGTCCCGTCTGAAATCGAATCGACACGCTCGGGCGTGTTGGTTCGGATGTTGAAGCTGCTAGAGAATGGTTTGTTCGGTTATCGGCGCGTAGTGCTTGGGCTGTTGATTCTGTTCACGGTGGTGATGGCCTACTTCGCCGTCCAGCTGAGGATGGATGCAGGTTTTGAAAAGCAACTTCCATTAGGGCACGAGTATGTTGAGACGTTCAAAAAATACCGCAGTGATCTTTTAGGGGCCAATCGCCTGACCGTCGTCGTCAAGGCCAGACATGGGACGATTTGGACACCGCAGGGCTTGAGAAAGTTGTACGACGTAACCCAAGCCCTAACGTTCTTGCCCAATGTCGCAAGTGGTTCTGTGCAATCGTTGTGGACGCCAAATACCTTTGTGACAGAGATTACAGAGGACGGTTTCAGGGCTGAGCCGATCATCCCCGGCACCATAACCCCGGAGAATTTGACTACTGACAGCATAGGCGCAATCTCACAGTCGGTCATGCAGGGTGGTTTTGTTGGCAGTCTGGTTGCGAGGGATCAATCCAGTGCGATGATCACTGCCGACTTGGATGAAATCAATGCCCAGGGTCAGCACATTGACTATGTGGCGTTCGATCGTGGGATTGAGACGAACATCCGCTCTAAGTTCGAAGACGATGACTATGAAATTCAGATAATCGGATTCGCCAAGCAAATTGGAGATATTTCCGAGGGCGCTGCTTCCGTTCTGCATTTCTGTGTGATTGCGTTGATCCTGACTGGCCTGGCGGTGTACTGGTACTGCAGGTCACTCAAGCTCACGCTGTTGCCATTGGTCTGCTCGCTGGTATCGCTGGTCTGGCAATTCGGCGCGTTGCATTTGTTGGGTTTCGGTCTGGATCCGTTGGGTGTGCTGGTGCCTTTTCTCGTGTTTGCCATCGGGGTTTCGCACGGTGTGCAGCAGTTGAATTTTATCGTGCGTGAATTGGCTCGCGGCAAAAGTATGGAGGCCGCCGCGCGATCCAGTTTCAGCGGTTTGTTCATTCCGGGATCGTTGGCATTAGTGACCGCATTTGTTTCGTTTGTAACGCTCATCCTTATGCCAATTCCCATGGTCAGGGAGCTAGCCATCACAGCTGCTCTGGGGGTGGCGTTTAAAATAGTCACTAACTTGATCATGCTCCCTCTGGCGGCATCCTTGCTACGAGTGGGGCAAGGCTATGCTGAGAGCGTGGAGCTGAAGGCCGCACATCGAGCGCGTTGGCTAAGTTCTTTAGCGCGGGTCGCTGAGCCGCGTAACGCTGCGGTAGTACTCGCTGTGGCTATGATCATCTCGATCACTGCCATTTGGCAGAGTCGGGATCGCGTGGTGGGAACGCTTCAGGCAGGGGCTCCCGAGCTGCGCCCGGACGCCAGGTTCAATAAAGACGCGGTGTCGATTGCTTCCAAATATGATCTTGGGCTCGACTGGTTGACTGTGGTGTTTGAAGCTCCGCCCGGATCCTGTGAAAAGCCGCAGATAGGGGTTTATCAGGATCGCTTCGACTCCGCCATTCAGCCGGTTGAAGGGGTTATGTCGATTCTCTCGTTCGCATCTCTTCTACGTCAGTACAACGAAGGCTACAACGAGGGAAACCCGAAGATGTCCGTAGTCCCGATTGACCCGGCCAACTACGCCGCTTTGGGTGTTGAGATCGGCAGACTACCAGGCATCATGCGCAAAGATTGCAGCATGACGGCCGTGCATATCTATCTGGCTGATCACAAGGCAACCACGATCAATCGCGTGATTGAAGCGGTAAAAGCTTTTCGTACGAACGAGAAGTTACCGGGCGTGACTATTCGCTTAGCTTCGGGAAATGCCGGTGTGTTGGCTGCGGTGAATGAGGAGATTGAGCATAGCGAATTTCCGATGATGCTCTATGTCTACACGACGATAATTCTGCTGGTGTTTTTGACCTATCGAGACTTGCGCGCAGTGCTGGCGTGTTGCTTGCCCTTAACCATCGGAACCTTTGTTGGTTATTGGTTTATGAAAGAGCTGCAGATCGGACTCACGGTGGCGACGCTTCCGGTCATGGTGCTCGCAGTAGGCATAGGTGTGGACTACGCCTTCTACATTTACAACCGACTGCAGCTTCATATGGCTAACGGTATTCCTATTGTCAAAGCCTTGGAGTATTCAATTCTGGAAGTAGGAACGGCCACGATCTTTACTGCGATCACCCTGGCGATCGGCGTGGCGACTTGGTCGTTTTCAGAACTCAAGTTTCAAGCCGATATGGGGAAACTGCTCGCCTTCATGTTTCTCGTGAATATGATTATGGCCATGACTGTACTTCCTGCGTTTGCGGTGTGGCTGGAACGATGGTTTCCACGGAAACGTCCCGTCCGTGCACCTGGTCTTCTCTCGCATTGAATCCGGAGTAGCAGCATTCATGAAAGCATTATTGAGGTATTCGCTATGCGGGCTCACGGCTGTGGGGATTGGGCTACAGGTTGCATGCGCGGTCGCGGATGAATCTGTGGGGCCGCTTCAACCGTCGCCCGCCGCGCATTCAGTCCAGGCACTGCGCTCACCCATCCTGGCCGCTGCATGGGCGGGGTCGCGTGTCGTCGCCGTGGGCGCGGATGGCGTCGTATTACTCTCTGATGATCAGGCTCGCTCTTTTCGTCAGGCTGATGATGTTCCGGTGAGTTCCACTTTGACCGGAGTGAGTTTTGTCGACGCCGAGCATGGTTGGGCGGTCGGCCACTGGGGAGCTGTTCTGGCCACCACTGATGGTGGGCGGCGCTGGCAAGTCCAGCGGCTAATCACGGAGGAGGACCGGCCTCTTTTTTCTGTGCATTTCTTCGATGCGCAGCACGGTGTCGCAGTTGGGTTGTGGTCGCTTGTACTGGTGACTCAAGACGCTGGAAAGACTTGGGTTGAACAAGAGGCCAATTCTGAATTGAAAGACCTTGCAGACCTTAACCTGACTAGTCTGTTCGCGGATAACAGCGGCAGTGTTTATGCCACTGCTGAACAGGGGCGGGTGTTGTATTCAGCTGACAAGGGGAATTCATGGCGTTACTTGAACACGGGATACGCGGGTTCGCTGTGGTGTGGACTTTCACTCGACAGCCAGACGCTGCTAGTAGGGGGGCAGCGTGGGACGCTGCTCCGCAGCGAGGACGCCGGACAGACTTGGACGCGAATAAATCTCGATACCACTCGCTCAATAACTTCGATTGCCAGTGATGGCGCTGATGTGCTTCTGGTGGGCCTGGACGGCCTGCAAAGACGCAGCCGCGACGGTGGGAAAACCTTCTTCGCGGTTCCAAATGATGTTGGAGATTCACTGACTGTCGCTCTGCCGACGCCTGGAGATAAATGGGCCTTGTTTTCAAGACATGGGCTTGTACCAGGGTCTGAGTAACGCATGCCCTAAATGCGTCGCGATTTGTGAAACCCTACAACTTTCTTGCAATTAAGCAACTTTTTATAAACTGACAATACCGGAGTTACACCATGTCTGAGCGTTATGAGGAAGGTCGTTTCTTGTCGTCTACCGGAGCACAATTGTTTTATCGTGACTTCGGGCCCGTTGAAGGGGGAGCCACGGTACCGCTTCTGTGCTTACACGGTTTCTTGCGCTCCTCTAGGGACTTCTCGGAGTTGGGCCGTACTTTTTCAGGCTTGGGAATTCGGTTGATCGCGCCAGATTTGCGTGGTCGTGGGCTGTCTGCGACGTTCACCTCGGCGGCCGACTATCACTACGACCTAATAAAGCAAGATGTCTGGGATCTTCTTGATCACCTGGGAATAGACAAGGTCGTGGTGCTCGGCATCGCATTGGGTGCGCTACTGGCTATGGACATGGCAACTGAAAACCCGGAGCGTATCAGGGGCATCGTATTGAACGACCAGGGTACGGAAATCAACCAAAGCGCCAGCAACAAGATGTCCGGCAATTTCGACACCCACGCCTATCCGTTCGACGAAGCGGTCAGCCGTATGAAGATGCACTTTGGCGACAGCTACCCAGGACTTACACACGCACGATGGGAGGATTTGACTCTGCGTGCTTACCGTGAAATCGAACCCGGCAAATTCGCACGCGACGTGGATCCGCTTTCTCTCGCCGATGTCCCGCGTCTCAAGGCCGAACGCCCGGACAACTGGCCGCAATACCGGGCTACGCGCGACGTGCCGACAGCAATACTGAGAGGAGAACTGTCCGAGTACTTTACCGCCGACTGTGCTGAGCGGATGCTGGTTGAGCATCCCAACGCCACATTGACGACCGTCAAAGGACGTGGTCATCCACCTCTAATGGATGAACCGGAGGCCCTGGCAGCTATTAAGACGTTATTGGAGCTCGCTTCATCGCGTTAACTGGTTACCGATGCTGACCGGCCAAACGGCAGCGACTTGTCAGGAACGCTACATTCGTCAGGACGACGCGGTGTTCATCGATTGCGGGGCACGTAATCGATAAATTCGATGGCGCAGCGTCTAGATTTGTATTTGGGCGATACTTCCGTCGAGCCGCGTCGTTCAGTGGTTATTTCTGCGGAGCGTTAATAAGATGAAACAAAAAGCTAAGCCGTCACGTCCCGTCAATTATGCTTTGTACACCCTCGGTGATTTATCCAGCGGCATCTATGCCGTCGCGCCAGGCATTCTTCTAATGTTTTACATGACCAATATCCTGGGCATTTCCGTGGGCATTGCTACCGCCGCTACGGTCCTGCCCAAATTGGTTGACCTCCTCGCTAGCCCGTTGGTCGGAGGCCTGTCAGATCGCACTTTTACGCGTCTGGGACGCCGACGCCCATATATCTTGTTTGCTGGCTTGGCCCTATTGCCCACGTTCTTTCTGATCTGGGCTGCCCCCGCGAGCTCGTCTCTGGTATCGGCTATTTTCGTGGCTCTAATGTTCAGTCTGTGTTCGTTTTGCTTTGCTTCCTTTCTAGTGCCTTATTGCGCTCTAAATTCCGAGATCGCCGCGACCTACCAAGAGGGCACTGCGCTGACCTCTTATAGAAGCATGTATTCGATGCTGGGTTGCCTATTGGCTGGCGCTGGGGCCCCTTTGGTTGTAGAGCAGTGCGGTGGCGGGAAAGCAGGTTATTTGGCTATGGGAGCCGTCATGGGAGCTATCATGTCCCTGAGTATTTTGACCACCTTCTTTGCGTCGAAAGAGCCTGTTCGCAAGGTCGCGACGGAGAAAATTAGCACCTCTCAACTATGGTTGGCGCTGACTCATAACCGTCCGTTTCTGATATTGTGCGCTGTCTGGCTGCTTCACATGCTTGGTGCGGGCGTAGTGACGGCTGCCCTAGCTTACTATGTGACGTATGTGTTGAATCAGGGCGTAGAGTTTCTTTCGCTGGTGTTCTTTCTTTCGTTTGGTTCGTCGGTTCTTGCCATACCGTTGTTTCTTTATTTGGGCAAGCGGATGAGCAAATATGGCGCGTTCTCTATTGCACTCTTCATGTCCACCATTGCCGGATGCGGGTATCTCTTCCTCGATGCTTCGACACCGGTGGCTATCGTATTAACTGTGGTGGTACTTGCGGGGATGAGCGAGGGCGGCAATCAGGTCTTTTCCTACTCGATGCTGACCGACTGTATTAGGCAGGGCGATATTAGGGCTGACAAGCAACCCCCGGAAGCACTTTTGAGTGGTGTATTCATCGCTATGGAGCGTCTGGGTTTAACCCTGGGCGCGCTGGTCACTGGGGGGTTACTAGCGTCCGGAGGGTTGATCGAGACCCAGGAAGGTATCACTCAACAACCGGGCTCGGCAGTGATGGCCATTACATTGGCCGCTTCGGTGATTCCTGCGGGCTTGAATGCGCTGTCGCTGATTATGTTGTCGTTTTACCGGAGATTTGACCAGCGAGTTGCAGCGAGCGCTGTGGAGAGTGAGCCTGGGGTAGAAAAATTTATCTCCGATATCGCAGGTTGTTCAGCTTCCCGGCCTTGAGTTTGATGCATGTGCGCCCACCTTATCCGGGTGGGCCACAATACTATTAAGTGCGTAGCATTTATGATCGCTAGAGTTATTCGGGATCGAACCGCATACCCAGCTTGGAAGCTTTTTTTCGTACGCCGTACCGCATAACCGAAGATACGCTTTGCACTATTAATGGTGTTATCGCGCGTGGAGGCCAATCGGATTTGTCGCGTTGGACGAACCAGGTCCGCGTATCCGTGCTTTGTAGATCCAATGCCAAGTCTGATAGTGTCTGTCCATTGCGGGCGCCTAAAGGCATTCCGTGCCCCCAGCAGCCGTTGGCGTAAGATATCCGCGGGTCAGAAAGTACGCCTACGTGAGGGATGTAATCCCTAGTAACCGAGATAGGTCCTCCCCAGCTTTGTGCATTGGGTACGCCAGCAAGTTTAGGGAAAAATGTAGCCAGCTGTTTCGGTCCGCAGTTCATAAAGCCGTTACTGAGCTCCGGTGACATTTCATTGCCGGAGGGCGCATGAGTGTAGTAACCACCTACGTATAGAAGACGCCCATCCGCAGTGGGAGCGAACGAATAAAACAGATCCGACAATACATTAACGCCACATCGCCTAGCCCATCCCAATTGCTGCCACTGACTTGCAGATAGCGGTGCCGTCACGTTTGCATATACCATGATGGGCGTTTGGTTACGTTCAAATGCAACATCTTTAAGTCCATGCAAAAGGTGCGAGTAGGCGTTGGTCGCAATCACCAGTTTATTGCAGCGTACGACGCCGCGGCCCGTACGCAAGGTGATGTGCGAGGCGTTGCGCTCAATACTTGCTACCGGGCTCTGTTCGAAAATATTCGTGCCCTGTGTCATGACGACCTGTTTTAAACCTCGAATAAATTTTAGCGGATTAAATTGCCCTCCACGCCGGTCAAATATCGCTGATCCAAAGTGTGCACTGGCAAACTCATTAGCAATATCACACTCAGGAATCGATTCAAGGAATTGGTCTTGGAAAATACTCTGGCTGAACTTCATGTAACTGTTCAGTTTTCCATTGCCCTCGGACTTGAGCCCCATTAATAAATAGCCGGTTAGACTTAGGTCGCAATCAATATTATGCTCGTGGGCCATTGTTTGGATGACATCGATACCCTCATGCACATAGGTGTGGAGCTCGCGGAGCTTATCCGCGCCATAGCGTTTCAATTGTGCCCGGAAATTATTATCTCCAGCGGCTACAATCAATTGGCCGGCGTTCCGGCCGCTGGCACCGTAGCCGATGATTTGTCCTTCCAATAATGCTACCGAGACGTGTGGATCAGTTTTACGCAGGTGATAAGCAGTGGACAGCCCCGTTACTCCGCCGCCTATTATACAAATATCGACCGTTACACTCGTGCTCAAGGCCTCATTAGGTACGTAGGGTTCGGTTGAGCTAAACCAATAAGATAGATTGTCATACATGATTCTAGCATCCTGAGTTATTCTTCAATAGTTGTTATGCTGATGCTTCCATTGTTGGTTGGAGGCGGTTGACGGAGTGGGGCATTTTTCCGTGTGGTCGTTGAGATCACATGGAAGTGCGCTCCCATTATATTTTGTAATTGTCGCGACTACTGAGCCCGTTCAATTCGTTTAGCTTCCAGAATGCATTAGGCCTGAATGGGCGGTGATGTTTCAGTAGCGATATATTATTGATTAAAAACATTGTAGTGGTGTACCTGCAATATCCCTGAGAGGGAGCATGACGTTTGCCACCAGGTTCTAGCACCTAAAGGTCCCTTTAGTCCGTCAGCTTCTATACAGTTATCCGGGCTGCGCAGGTCTATACGTGTGCACAGGCAGTTTTTGTGTGAGCGACTTCTAGTAGGTGATCCAGGTGCACCTTTAGTCATGGGCGACTAACAGCCAAAGCTTCAGATCGACATACACAAGTGTGTGTCTGGTTTTGCCAGAAGTCGAAGGTGTGTAGCTATAAGCATGGCGAATAATACTCAGCTTTATCCAGAGTGGCCGGTGCTTGATGGGCTTGCCCCCATCAAGCGTCGCTGGCCGATTGCCTCTCTCGTTGTGTCAGGTATCGTAACCAGGGTTGGCCGCGTTGAGCTTTCGTAGAAGGGCAGGCCAAACAAGTTTTCCGCCCAACCCCGATGTTTGAGTTTTGGCGGCGGCCATGGCGGTGAGTTTAATCGCTTCCGGGATCATGATTAGCGGACCGCCAGACTGTGCCGACAATTGAATCTGGCAAGCGGTTTCCAGTACATACATGTGCATGAACGCATCCGCTATGCTGGCGCCCACAGCGAGCAAACCATGATTGCGAAGTATCAGGAATTTATTGTTGCCCAGGTCGGCTTGTAGTCTTGGTTTCTCTTCATCGTGTAGCGCGACCCCTTCATATACGTGATAACCCAGTGAACCAAGGACGAAAGTTGACTGTTGTGAGATTGGGAGTAAACCGCATTCCTGTGCGCTGACGGCGATCCCCGCGCGGGTGTGGGTGTGTAAGACGCATTGAGCGTCCTCCCTCGCAGCGTGAACGGCACTATGGATCACAAAACCTGCTCGATTCACTTCAAACGGCGAGTGCCCTATCTTGTTGCCCTCCTGGTCTATGCGTATCAGTGAGGATGCGGTGATTTCCTCGAACATTAGTCCGTAGGGGTTTATCAGAAACTCGTGAGCGGTCCCTGGGAGGCGGGCGCTTATGTGGGTGAACACCAAATCTGTCCAACCATAGAGCGCCACGAGTCGGTAACAAGCCGCAAGATCGCAGCGCAGCTCCCACTCTTCGGGGCTTACGCTGTCTTTGATTGATTGAGTCTGCATTTTTAGTGTCCCCGGGATAATAGAAGCGAAGAAAACCCTGCGGAATCGTCATTACCCCGGTTAGAAAGTCGTGCCAATTCGGGGTTATCTACGTTGTTCGCTAGCAATGTAGCGCCGTAGGTTGTGCGCACGTTGCCGTAACGGCAAAGCGCCGTTCTTGCCAGTGGGGCTGAGAGGGCGTGGCCAGGTTTTCGCCGGTTTAGTGAGTTACCGTAACCTTGGAAGAAATCGCCTGCGCCCAGGTTGTTCCAGTGCGCCACCGTCCTGTTGGCGCAATCTACTTCGTATGGGATGACCCCCACCGATACGATTCTTTGCACCGTTGCTATCTCCTAGATATCTGCGCACAAAATGGATTTTAGTCAGGTTTTATCAGAATATGGTTGATTGGGCAAGCGTGACGGTATTGCACGAGCTGAGGACTTATAGGGCCAAATTCGACATTTTTCCTGTTTTTTTGCCGAATTGCGTTATCGATTCGTTTCCATAGGGATTGTTTAACGCCTTATATCTGACTAAAATCTACTTATGGGCGATGTCTATGATCGTGAAAATCGCCTAACGCTCAAATTCTCAAGTAGATGAGCGTCATTCATCACCCATAAAAATAGCCAACACAATGATCCGAGGGTGTGCCGGTGAGTCAGGACAAGCAGGGGCTGGAAAAATTTGATTACGTCATCGTCGGCGCTGGATCGGCGGGTTGTGTGTTGGCCAATCGGCTCACCCGTGACCCTGCTACGCGCGTTCTTCTTTTGGAGGCTGGCGGATGGGATAAGGATCCTATGATTGCCTTACCTGTGGGAATTCAACCGATGACGGCCAAGCAAGCATATCGTTGGAACGATATGTCGGAGCCGGACGCTGGCCTCAATGGGCGTCGAAATTACGTTCCCCATGGCAAGGTTATTGGTGGTGGATCCTCCATCAATTATATGGCGCACACCCGTTGTCACCCTTCCGATTATGATAATTGGGCTGCGGATGGGGCGACAGGTTGGAGCTACAAGGAGGTGCTACCCTTTTTCAAAGAGTGCGAAACTTGGGCAGGCGGAGGCGATGAATGGCGGGGTGAGGCCGGTGAGCTGGGTGCCATCGCCGGCAAATTGGATGACCCTGTTTATGACGCGTGGTTTGGCTCCTGCCGAGCACTTGGTTATCCGATCACGAATGATCACAACGGTGAGAAACCCGAAGGCATAGGCGTTTTGCAATACACCATCAAGAATGGTCAACGGTCCTCGGCAGCCAAAGCTTTTCTACATCCTGTACTCTCGCGTCCCAATTTAACTGTGCGAACAGACGCGATGGCGAGCCGATTATTATTCGACGGTAAGCGTGCCATCGGCGTGGAATACCTCACGCAAGGACAGCGTTGTACCGTGCACGCCGCACATACAGTGTTAAGCTTGGGTGCAATTAACACACCTCAACTGCTGATGCTTTCGGGCATTGGGCCAGCAGAACATCTCAGCTCGATGGGCATCCAACCCCTCATAGATCTCCCGGTCGGGAAAAATCTGCAAGACCATCTGGCATTCTCAGTCATGTGGGCGCGGAAAAAAACCGGTACGTTGCACCGTTCGTTGAGGCTTGATCGAGCGCTGGTCAATATTTTCCGTGCGTTGGTGTTCCGCAGTGGTCCGTCGTCCTCGTTGCCCGGGGTGATCCTTGGCTTTATCAAGTCCCGAGCCTCTTTAAAAAAGCCTGATTTGCAACTTTACATCCAAATTCCTCCGCCGGAAGCGGATGCTTGGTTTCCAGGGTGGAAGAAGCCTTATCAAGACTGCCTGCAAGTCAAGGTGCAACTAATGGCTTCCGAGAGCAGGGGGGAGATTACGCTGAGGTCGCTGGACCCGAATGATCGTCCGCGCATATTTTACAATTCGCTGTCAGCGCCAGCGGATATCCAAGTGATGCGTGAAGGTTTCAAGCGGGCCTGTGCGCTATTGAGTACGGACGAAATGAAACTGTATCGCGGACAACGGCTTTTGCCGGATCGTGCGCTCAATGATGATGCCGAGATTGATGCATTCATTCGCGAACAAGCATTTCAGCAATACCATCCCGCAGGGACCTGCCGGATGGGCAATGATGAGCGAGCAGTAGTCAATCCGGACCTAAGCGTGCGAGGGCTGGAAGGACTAAGTGTGGTGGATGCTTCGGTTATGCCGACACTGATCTCTGGTAATCCTAACGTACCGATCATGATGATTGCGGCTAAAGTGGCGGCAATGTGGACGCGCGGAAAAGAATAAAACAGGCTTTTCACTTGATGCTCTTGTTTCTTCTATAAGGGCTCCATTAGTTGACTTTCGACTGCTTGATACTACTCGTTGGATTCTTATCAGTCGGTAGTATCAAGCTCTGAAAGCGTCCCGATGTCTCGCCTCGTGTGATTAATCCGGTTTGTCGCCTGTGTGGCACCAACGACCGTTCTCACTCGTTCGCTATGTCGGCATGTGCGTGGTCAGACGCTTAAGATAAGTATGTTAATCATGCTCATTCCGTTGCGCAATTGGCTCAACCTCATAATTATGGCAGCCCGCTGTCCGCGAAGAAGTAATACGGCGATGATCGATATACAAGAGTACCCAGTGAGTTGCTATTTCGGCCAGTCGCGAGCAAAAGCAGCTTTGATCGGATATCGATCTCGCCTTAATTGCTGGGCATTGACGGTGCCTACAGGCATCCGTGGTGTCGCATTAGCTTAATGCGATTTCAATGGCGCCGTCGCAGAAGTAGGCGCCAACTAAGACTTTAGTTTTGGCTATGATCAGCACTCGATCAGATTTACCGCCAGGCCGCCACGTGACGTTTCTTTGTACTTGTCGTGCATATCAGCGCCCGTATCGCGCATGGTTCGAATTACATGATCCAAGGATATAAAGTGATCCCCATCTCCACGAATCGCCATTTGCGCGGCGTTGATCGCTTTTACCGCAGCAATCGCATTTCGCTCGATGCATGGTACTTGTACGAGCCCCCCAACAGGATCACAGGTCAGCCCGAGGTTATGCTCAAGTCCGATCTCTGCTGCATTTTCGACCTGTTCAGGCGTAGCCCCCAGTATCTCTGCAAGACCAGCCGCAGCCATCGCGCAAGCCGAACCGACCTCTCCCTGACATCCGACTGTGGACGCCGGCGCTGAATTGACCCACGAGCTGAAGCTAGACTGACCCACCTCTAAATCTGCACAAATTCCGCATAGGCAATGGTTCGAGAGGAACAGACTGGGTCAGTGATATCTCGGCAACTGGGTCAATTCGGCATCGGTGCCCACACTGTGTCCAGCACGAGGACATCCTGATGGGCGCTCGTCGATTCCTTGATACGAGCTGGGCTAGTACGCATCACAAGGCTCATCATTGAGCTCTAACTTGATTTGTCGTCACTCTCGGGTATCGGCTCTTGGCCGAATGATGTCTATTCGGCTGAGAGATTTAGGTGGGTTCTGATGCCACGAGCCATTCGTATTTCTTTTAGCTGTCCACGCAACAAGTTGTTCATAAAAATTCCCTCGAGCTATCTGGGGAGATTAGCGAAAGCTTAGCGGGGGAAAAATCAGGCACGGTGCTCCGGGTCATTCACTGAGCGTATCACTCCCTCAGCAGTCGCAATCAGTCCCCAGAAGCCCAGCAAGACAGTCGTGGTGACCGCCGAGCTACCGAATGGAACAAGCGCCAGTGCAATCACCGCCATCAAGATTGGGAAAACGACGACGGTTCGATGCAGGCTATTTTTCAAGAGCGCTTCAATCAGGAAGGTTCCCGCAAGGCCCGCCAGAGCCAGGACGAGCAACATCAGCGACAGTATGGAAACACTGACGTGCGTGACTGTTTCGTTAAGTCAAACTGCTGCTTTCTGAAAAGCTTCTGAATGACAACGGTCTGATGCATAGGGCGCAATCAGGCAGCGTTTCGGACGTGACACTTCGGGCCAGGTCGAAACATATAGCCGCCGCAGGCAATTATAGTCTTGCCACCTTACAGCGCTGCCCGTCATCTCAGGAGAGACCATGACCTTGTCCATCGATCCCGGATTAATCCATATCTATGAAACGTGGCACGCAACGGTCCGAGTTCGCGACCTCACTGCGACGGCGGCCCTGTACGGCGAGGACGCGGTATTCGAAACACCACTGGTGCTGGCGGTCTATCCCGACCATGGCAGCGGCATATTAATAGGGCGCGCCACTATACAAAGGTTCATGGAGGACAGTGTGCGTCGATTCCCCAGTGATCTCGCCGAGTGGTATCGCAGTGATAAAGCGTTCATCAACGGCAGGCAACTGACCTGGGAATACCCGCGCAAGACCCCTAAGGGCGAACAGATCGACCTCATGGAAATGATGGAAATCGATAATGGATTGATCACCTGCCACCGTGTGTACTGGGGTTGGTATGGCATACGGTTGCTATTGCCGGCTCTGGCTAAGGCGCAGGCACTCTAGGATGCAGGGGGCAGCTATGCGTCAAAATTCGAGCGGCAAGAAGGTAGCCATTATTGGTGGGGCAGTGACCGGAGTAGCCGCTTTTATCAAGCTTGTACGGTCAGGGACGGTCAGCAGCATCGAGATCATCGACCCCGACGGCATTGCCAACTCGATGGCCTTCAACACGTCCCATGACCTTTTCTTGTGCAACACCTCGGTGCAGACGATGTCGGTTCTTGACGAGGACATGAATGATTTCCTGCATTATCTCCAGGAGAAGGGGATCACTGTCGACGAAGATGCTTTTGTTCCGCGCTCCTGGGTCTCGGATTACCTCAGGGAACGGTATGCCCAGTATCGCGATCTCGCCCAGGTCAGGGGCATCGAGCACAGGGTCATTTGTTCTGCGGTGCGTCGTATCACGGTGATTGCCCAGGGTAACTATCAATTGCAGTTGGACGAAGGAGACGCTATCGAGGCGTCGGACGTGCTGATTTGCACGGGAAATGGCACTGCCTTCGTGCCGCCCCTGGTCAGTGCACACGCCGGTGCGCCAGGTGTTTTTTCCACGCCTTACCCCGCAAAACGCTTGCTTGATTACTTCCAGCGTCCCTCCCGGGTATTGGTCCTGGGCAGCCGGCTTTCGGCGATCGACAGCGCGTTGCTACTGTGCGGAGCCGGCCACCAAGTATTGATGGCCTCGCCATCCGGACGCTTGCCCGGGGTGCGAACGGGCACACCGCGGGTCTGTAAAGTGGCCTTGGATGAAGTGCGTTTTGCGCAGCTAAACCTTGAGAGTCCTCGGTTGTATTGGCATTTACTGCGCATTGTGGCGCGCTCTGCCAAAGCTATCAGTGGCCGCTCGCTACGCGAGCAGGTTGATCGTGCCACTGATCCGACGCAGCGATTGCGTGGCGAAGTGGCCTTGGCCAGCGGTGGCGCGACAGACTGGCAAAACCTTTTGGTGCATTGCATGGATATTGCCGATATGAAGTTGCGCAATGCCCCGCCGACGGTACGGGTTGCCGCCCTGCAAAATTGCTGGGAGGCGGTTGGCCGCTATCTATTTGCCGTACCGTTGCAAACGGCAACCACTTTGCTGCGATTCATTGATGAAAGTCTCCTGCAACTTGCCACGCAAGTGCCGCAGAAACTTGAGTGGCAGGGCAATTGGCAGGTTTACGACAGCCATGATGGTATTGAAGAGGTGGATGCCGTGGTATGCGCCACCGGTTTTCACAAACAGCACTTCCATGCCACCCACGATGGCCTTGAATTGCAGGTGGACCCGTTGCTGCCGTGCACGCCGCCTTATGTATCGGCGCAGCTGCAAGTCAGCCTGCCAGGATCCAGCCATCCCGAAAGAGTCTGGATGCTGGGTGTGGCCTCCTATCTCGCGGCACCCATGGTCAACTCGGTTTACCAATCAGTGCGCCAAGCCAGCGAGACAGCGCAGATGATTAGTGACTTGCAAGACAGTACAAGGCCAATGGATCAGTGCGCACTGGGGGCAACAGTATGAAGGTGTATGGCGACAGAGGTTCGAGCAATACCCGTCGCGTGCTGGCGACGGCCGCTTACCTGGGCCTGGAAGTGGAGTTCGTCTTCCTCGATCTGTTCAGCGGACAGAACCGCACGCCGCAGTATCTGGCGCTCAATCCGAACGGCACGATCCCGACATTCGTCGACGGCGATGTGGTGTTGTTCGAGGCCTCTGCGATCATGATTTACTTGGCAGAGAAGGTGGGGGCGCCCTTGTTGCCTGCGGGCAACGCGAAGTACGAAACCCTAAAGTGGATGTTCTGGGCTGCCGAGCATTTCCGCCGTGGGCCAACGGTATTGATTGAGCAACGTTTCATGGAACGTCTCAAAGGGCATGTCGAGGATGAGTCGCTGGTTGGGGAAGCATTGCGTGCAATCAATCGCTATACCTCTGTTTTGAATGAGCATCTGCGCACTCGGCAATTCGTGGTGGGTGATTCACTTACGCTGGCGGATTTCGATCTGGCCGCACCGTTGAGCCATATCCCCCGCACCCAGGCTCCCTTTCTTGAGTACCCCAACGTTGCTGCGTGGTATGAGCGAGTGAACAACATTGCGGCGTGGCAGGCGACGGGGCTGGATCAAGAGCGCCGCATCCACGAAATCGAAAGGTTTTTTTCGCCTGCGCAGTAGTTTGCATAGCCGGTTTTCAGGCGGAAACAAGCGGACGCGCCAGCGTTTCAAGATCATGCAAGTGTTGAAATCCCAAATGGTGCTTGAGCGCTCTCCAGCCATCACCGGTAATGGTCACGGCGCGAGTGCCTGTGGATCGGCGCATCCAGCCCAGGTTGCAGAAGGTATCCAGCAGGTGTGCACCCAGCGGTCCGGCTATGTGGTGCTGCCTTTCGGTCCAGTCCAGGCATCGGCGAGCCTGGCTATGAGCTTCGAAACACAGCTCGCCGTGGTCCAGATTGAGGGATTGCATCCATTCAATGCCGCGAGGGGTAGGCGCATATTCACGCTCATTGCATTCGACGATGAACTCGCGCTCCAGCATGCCTTGAGCCACCGCGACGCCAACTTGACCGGCCAGATGATCGTAGCAGCAACGGGCAAAACGCAATTCATGGGCGGCGCGATTGGGCAGGCTGCTCCAGGAACTGGTTTGTGGGGAGACGGCTGCAAGGCTTTCCAATACGTGGGAAACGTCGGGGCCTGCCAATTGATAAAAACGGTTGCGCCCCTTTATCTCAACAGTCAGCAGTCCGCCATCGAGCAGTTTTGCCAAGTGCGAACTGGCGGTTTGTGGTGTGACACCGGCGGCGTCCGCCAGTGCGCTGGCTGACAACGAGCCACCATCGGACAGGGTGATCAGGATGACCGCCCGCACGGGTTCGGCGATTAAGTAGGCGATGGAAGAAATCTTGGGCTGGGTCATTCCTTTGAACTCCCTGGGTGTGTCGGATCACCTCGGTTTTCAGCATGACATAATTAGACACACTTCGACACGCCCCGAAACATTTTTTGCAAAAAGCTGCTTATAGTCAATCCGCCGTCAGTGAAAGGAAATGCGTAGTCATGGAAATCAAGAGTCGCTACCAACGACAGGTTCTGATCGCTACAAGCCTCAGTTACGTCGTTGTCATTCTCGATACGTCAATCGTCAACGTGGCACTGGAATCCATTTCTAAGACATTTGATTCAGATATCACCGGGCTGCAGTGGGTGATCAACGCTTATACCTTGACGTTCGCCAGTTTACTGCTGACGGGCGGTTTATTGGGCGACCGTTGCGGGGCAAGAAAGATCTACGGCCTTGGTCTGGTCTTGTTTGCAGTTGCTTCTGCATTATGTGGTCTGGCAACTGACCTGCTTCAATTGGTCGCTGCCCGAGTGCTGCAGGGGGTGGGTGCGTCCATGTTGGTGCCGTGCTCACTGATGCTGATCAACAATGCCTACCCGAAGACCCATCAACGGGCGAGTGCCATCGGTGTCTGGGCAGGTTGTGGTGGGATTGCCATGGCGGCCGGGCCTCTTGTAGGCGGCGTGCTGATCGAGCTGTTTGGCTGGCGCAGTATTTTTTTGATCAATGTGCCCATCGCTTTGGTCGGCGTATGGCTGACGTCACGTATTCCTCCTTCGCCTCCATTGGCACCCAATCGCCATCTGGACTTCACCGGCCAGGTCGCCGCCATCGTCGCCCTGGCCACTTCGGTGGCAGTGCTGATCGAAGGGGCAAAGCTTGGGTGGAATTCTGAATGGGTGTATGCGGGCATAATCCTGGCCTGTGCAGCCTGGTGCGTATTCCTGGTGACCGAAAGCCGGCATAAGGATCCGATGCTGCCGTTGCACTATTTCCGCAACCCGGTGTTCACAGGTGCAACCTTTCTGTCGTTGATTTCCGCGCTGGTGTTCTACGGCCTGTTCTTTCTGTTGAGCCTGTATTTCCAGACGAATCGCGGATGGTCGCCCCTGGATACCGGATTGGCGTTCCTGCCCTTGACGGCGATGGTCACTCTCGGCAGTTTCACCTGCGGCCGGTTGACCCGTGCCTATGGGCCCCGAGCTGTGCTATGCACCGGGTTTGGGTTATACGCCTTGGGATTCATCGGACTGTTCGCCCTTGCCAATGACGCGCTGTACTGGCGGATCGCACTGTGTTACCCAGCCGTGGGGTTTGGCGCCGGGATCATCACCCCGGCCGCCACTTCGGCACTTATGAGCGTGGTTGACCGTGCCAAGGCAGGGGTGGCGGCCGGCACGCTCAATGCCAGCCGACAGAGTGGTTCCGCGTTCGGCGTCGCGATATTCGGCGCGTTGCTGACCTCGATCCAACCGCTCAACGAGGCCATTTATATCGCAGTCAGCGTTGCGATTGGCCTGTCGTTGCTGGCCATGGCGGTGTCCGCATTGGTACTGAAAACACCGGCGCCCCAAACCGTGGGAAGTTGATTTACCTTCACCTGTAAACAGAAGTCGCTCAGCACGCGTCTGCGAAGGTCGTGAGGCGTTGCTGCACCTGAAAAACATCATCACTAGGGATAATGATCATGATCTTGCACTCTGCGGCTGAAGTAATAGATCTGGCGGGTATCGGTATTGGGCCAGCCAATTTGAGCCTGGCTGCGCTGGCTCAACCGTATCCGAAAAAAATAACGGCTAAGTTCTTTGAGCGCAGCGGCGAATTTCAGTGGCACTCCGGGATGATGGTGCCTGAGGCGATGTTGCAAGTTCACTACCTCAAAGACCTGGTCAGTCTTGTGGACCCGTCCAATCCATTTTCATTTCTTGCCTATCTCGCCAAGAAAAAGCAGCTGCTGAGTTTTATCAACGCCAATTTTGATCAAGTGCTCAGGCGCGAATTCAACCAGTATTACCGTTGGGCCAGCAGCCAATTGCCAAGTCTGCAATTCAATAGCGACGTGCGCTCAGTTGAATTTGAAAATGGTCTGTTTATGCTCAAGGGCGACCATTGGGTCCAGCCGGCACGCAACCTGGTGCTGGGCACCGGACAGCAGCCGTTGGTACCGGAATGCGCGAAACCTTTTGTCGGGGACACGCTTTTTCATTCGTCGCAATATATGACCCGTAGTCCCTCCCTCCAGGACAAGCGCGTGGTGATAATCGGTGGCGGCCAGACCGGGGCGGAGATCATCCAGCACCTGCTGTCCGATACCAGCGCGCTGCCAGCCAGTGTGACCTGGGTCTCGCGGCGCTGGAATTTTTCCCCGTTGGATGAGTCGCCTTTCACCAACGAGCTGTACACCCCGCAGTACAGCGATCACTTCTTCGAGTTGCCCCAGCACGTACGCCAGCCACTGCTGGCCGAACAGAAGCTGGCCAGTGACGGCATTTCGCAATCGCTATTGCAGTCTATTTATCGGCGTATGTACGAACTTCAAAACGTGTTGCAGCACCCCTGCAAGATCCGTCTATTGCCGGGCCGCGAGCTGACGGCTATTCACCAGCGCCACAATCATTGGAGCCTGGCGATGATCCATGGGCACAGTCAGGTGCGCGAAGAACTGAGCGCTGACACTGCAGTGCTGTGTACGGGCTACGCCTATCAGGTGCCTGAATGCCTGGCCGCGCTTGAGTCACGAATTACCAGGCGTGAGGGCGAATACGTGGTCAAGGATGACTATTCCATCGCGTGGGATGGCCCCGAGGGTTCGGCCATTTATGTGCAAAACGCCGCCCGCAGTCAAAGGGGCATTGCCGACCCGAACCTGGGGTTAATCCCTTGGCGTTGCGCGAAAATCATCAACAGCATTTGCGGGCAAGCCCTCTATGACCTTGTCGAACCTGAGGCTTTTGTTCAATGGGGAGCAAGTGAGGTCTTTGATGAGGTCACGGATGCCCGCCTTGACCGCCTGAGTGCGGTGGCCAACTAGATCCAGGAGCTTATCAATGGACCCGATAACGCTAACCTCCAAGGGCAATGCCCCGGTGATTCGCGAAACCGAAGAACAGGTCACACAGCAAGGCGTACGTCTGTTCATGCACAACTACGCTGGCAAACTGGCCAACGCGCCCGTGCTGTCGTCACGTTTCACCCTTGATGCTGGTTGCGGGACCGAGGAAGACCAGCACGCCGTCAGTGAGATCTGGTTCATTTCTCAAGGTGATCTGGATGTCTTCTATGACGGCATCTGGCACAGGGTGAAAAACGGCGAGAGCCTTTATTTTTCCCCCTTTAAGCCGCACTTTGCACGCAATAACGGCGCGGGCCAAGTTCAGGTATTTTCAGTGTGGTGGGCATGAGCATGACGCAAGATTTCGATCTAGTGATCATCGGTGGCGGCATTATTGGTGCTTGGACCCTGCATCATGCAGTGCAGCGCTACCCCGACTGGAAAATCCTGTTGATTGACCGCTACCGGATCGGCGACGGTGCGACGTCTCACTCGGCGGGCGTGCTGCTTGCGACCGGAAGATCGGAGCGCGAACGTCGGCTAGCCGGGCAGAGTGCAAGGCTTTACCGGGCGTTTCGTGACCGGTTTTCAATCCGTACCACGCAAGCGCCGGTGTTTTGGCTCGCCGATGGCGAGTTTGCGGCCGATATCCAGCGTGCGGTAGTCGATTTCGACGTCAAGTTTGCCGATGTATCGGCGCTTGCGTTGGGCGAACGCCTGGGGTCAAGGCTCAATGTCGACGCCGCGCAAAGCCTTTTGAGTGGCGGTTCAGCCGAAAGCTACGAGCCGCCTTTGATCGCGCGGATGTTGATTAGTCACAGCCTTGCATCGGCTAATGTCAGCTGTATCGAAGGGCTGGGCGTCAGCCATATCGATAACGTCGACAGCGGGACGACGCGGCTCACCTTGTCAGACGATTCCATCATCTATGCCCAGCGAACCCTTGTAGCAATGGGCCCTTGGATCAACGAGTCCCCCTTTGGGTCGATTGCCGCCCAACACGGGCTTCGGGTCAAGAAGGTGGTGGCCTTGCATATAGACGGTGCTCCACCTCGTGATGCAGCGGCATTGTTTCTCCCACAGTCCGATTCCTACCTGATGCCGCTTGCGGCGCGTAATCAATGGTTGTTCAGCTTTCGCTGCGATGAGTGGGACGTTGCGCCGCGCAAACATCAACTGGAGATCAACGACCACGATGTTCAGGTGGCTAAAACCGTCCTGGCGAGGTATCTGCCCGACCTCGTTGGTCGGTGTCGGGGAGGGCGGGTGTTCTGCGACAGCTACAGCCTTGGCGGCGAATCCCTGGTGACTCTGGACTGCGCGACCAATGTGGTCGTTGCCGGTGCCGGCAGCGGAGCGGGATTTCGCTTGGCCCCCGGGATTGCCAGCGAGGCCCTTGAGTTGATCGTCGCCCATCGTCCCGACCGTGTCACTGCGCGTGGCCAAACACATCTGCCTGTTTCTATGGACTGAAAAGATGATGCCTATCACTGCAAAAAAATTCTTCCTGATGCCGATTCCGCCGACCCCAAATGGTCGGCTTCACTTGGGACACATTGCCGGGCCTTATCTGCGCTTGGATATGCTGGGTCGCTACCTGCGGACCCAGGGCCACAATGTCGACGTAGTATCGGCGGTCGACGGCTTTGACTCCTATGTGCTCTGGAAGGGCTTGCAAGAGCAGCGCGCGCCAGAAGAGGTTGTTCGCG
Source organism: Pseudomonas sp. FP597 (assembly GCF_030687435.1). NCBI lineage: Bacteria > Pseudomonadati > Pseudomonadota > Gammaproteobacteria > Pseudomonadales > Pseudomonadaceae > Pseudomonas > Pseudomonas sp. FP597. The sequence goes on from NZ_CP117432.1 coordinate 2,424,796, forward strand.
ACTATCACCGGCAGATTGCAAACGATCTGCGGGCAATGGATGTGCAGGTCGACGACTTTCTGGATCTGGTACAAGGCCCTTATGCCCAACGTCACGCCCGCAATGCTCAGCGCACTGTGGAGCGTCTGGTGGCGTCGGGTGTCACTGAAACGGTGACTGAACGGGTACTGTATTGCCCTGAAACCAGCCGCTATTTGGCCGGCGCTTGGTTGCTGGGGCGGTGCCCATACTGCCAGACAGATGCCGGTGGTTACTTCTGCGAAGCCTGTGGTGCGCTGTTCCGTCCGGAAGCCATGCTCAATCCTCAGCCGCGTATGGGCGACAGCCCCCTGAAATGGGTCGAGGTAGAGAGTCTATTTCTGAAGGTAGCGAATCCGGACAGCCTGCTGCGGCGTATGCATGCATCGGGCGCGCCGCCGTCGATTATCGAGGTGATTTCACGGTTTCTGGAACGGGAAAACAATTTGATCCGCCTGACCGCACCGGGTGACTGGGGCGTCGCCTGGAGCCCGGATCGCTTTGCCAACCCCAGGGTTTTGTTTGAGTCTGGCTGGGAATATGCGTTGACCTGCGCCGATCGTTCCCTGGAGAAAGATCCTGATCACGGCCAGGCTATGCTGTGCAACAGCGATGTCACGACATTGGTCAGTTTCGGTATCGACAATGCGGTGTTATTGCTGGCCGGTAGTGTCGCAGTCATGGACGCTCTGCAGGATCACCAGTCGTTTGATTACGTTCTTACTAACTATTTCTACAAGTTGCAGGGCACTAAGTTTTCCACCAGCCGCCTGCATGTGATCTGGGCCGCTGACATTGTGGAAAAGACCCCAGCCAGCAGTGACGGCGTGCGGTATTTCCTGTGTCGCGAAAGCCCTGAAAAGGGCGAAACAAACTTCGCTGTAGAAGAGTTTGTCGAGGTGGTCAACGTGGACTTGGCAGGGGCGCTCGACGGCCGAATCGACATGGCGTTAGCCAGCATCGGTGCCGGGCAAATGCTGACGGTCCCATCGGCGTTGCGGCCGGCTCTTGAGACGGCTGTCGCCCAGTTGGATCAAGCATTCCAACTGGATGCGGTTTCGGTGCGCAATGCCTGGGAAGTGCTGCACCAGTGGATGCAGCGACCGGACCTGGATGTCATGCAGCAGGAGCAAGCCTATACCTGGCTCAAAGGTTTGGCTTACCTGGGGGCGCCGATCATGCCGCGACTGTCCGAGTATCTGTGGCAATGTTTGGGCCATGATGGATTACCGGCCCTGCAGTCGTTGTTCGCCACATCGCAGCCTCGAGAGTCCACCCTGTCACGTAGCCATTTCCTGCCGCTGTCCCCTGCATTGTTGCAGCCTTGCTTGCCACATAGCTTGGTTCTTGAGCGCACGACCAACGATGCATGAATATGCCGATGTAATCGTGATAGGCGCCGGGACGACCGGCTGCAGCATTGCCTGGCATCTGGTACAGGCTGGACTTTCAGTTCGCCTTCTGGACAAAGGTGCAATTGCCTCGGGGTCTTCAGGCGCTTCGCCGGGGATCGTGCGCCAGTACTATGCCGACCCGGCACTGAGCCAGTTGGCAGGCCAGGGCGTACGGGATTACCGTGATTGGTCGCAACACTATCCGGGGGAGTGCGGCTATCGACCAACAGGGTTCTTGACCGCGATTTCCAGGCAAGAGCAACAGACGACCGAGGCTAATGTTGCGCTATTGCAAGCGCATGGGGCTGCGGTGCGATGGCTATCACCGGCCGAGGCGCAAGTGCTGGTTCCTGACCTGCGGACGGATGGCCTGGTAGGAGTGGTGCATGAGCCTGATGCTGGATATTGTGACCCGATTCGGACCGCCCAAAGTTTCGCGACAGGCGCGCGCAGCGGCGGCGCGGTAATCGAAGAGGGCCGGGCAGTAAGACGGATTATCTGCCGGGCGGGGCGAGTGGCCGGGGTACAAACGGACAGCGGGTTTATCGCCAGCAGTTATGTTGTCAATGCCGCCGGACCTTGGGCGGCCGTGCTGGCGACGGATTGCAGGGTGCCGCTGCCAATCAGCGCCACGCGACAATGTGTGGGCATTGTCACCGTGGCGTCCCCAGATCAAGATCAGCTTATGCCGGGATACGGTGATCGCAGCGCGGGGTTCTACCTACGTCCGGACAGTCCGGGAACCTACTTCATCGGCTCGTTGCTGGCATCCGATAGTTATGCAATCGACCCGGACGCTTTTGATCGCAGCATGAGTAACGCCACTGTGTGTAGTTATCGAGATAGGGCCGTAACACGATTGGGGAGACTGGAAGGCGCGTAACCCTTAGGGCGTCGAGTGTCGTTTTTTGACAGCACACCCGATGGTAACCCGATTGTCGGTGCCGACCCGCGAATGCCTGGATTGATCGTGGCGGCCGGGCTCAGCGGGCATGGTTTCAAATTTGCCCCGCTGTTTGGGCAGGGCATTGCGCATTGGGTGATGAAAGGACAGGTGCCCCAGTCATTGGCGCTTTTCGCGATGGAGCGATTCCTGCGGTAGCGCTGACTGACACTAGAGTGGAGAGCGACCTTTTGATGAGCTTGCGGATACGCAATCTTTCAAGTTGTTGGGGTCCCCAAAAAACATTACCTCGAATCAGGTGGTCCCTTGAATGCATGCAGAAAGAATTGGGCCATGACTTTATCTACTGATCTGGATTGGCTGGGGCATCCGCATTTCCGTCGGACGTTGACCGTTCTGAATAGACAAAAGCTAAACTCTCTGGCTGATTTGACGAATATCCGGTTTTGGCTATGGATTAAACCGGTCAATACAACAAATCTGATAAATCGTTTAGCGGGCGTTTTGTAGTTTAGTATTTTTCGAGGGCGGCTATTTGTAAGCGTTCGGTGAAGTCACCTTGATTCGGGCTGTGCGCTCGAAAATCTCGACAGCTCGTTGTTTCAGAGTGCCTGATAATTCGTATGGGCGAGTATTTGAGGCAATTATCAATCAGCCGAACGCCCTAGGTGAACTTTATGACATCCGTCACCTAAAACTACGCAACTTGGTGAACCGGTTCTGACGGGGACGAAAGCAGCTACTTGCTCGGCTTCGATACTTTCTCGCTCAGATTGTAAATGCCCATCTTGGGAAGAAAGACAATGCCGACGCTATCCGCACTAGTTCCCGCTCCTATGCCTCGATATCCATCGCCGACCTGCATCATGCGTCTCACTGCGACCGCGGACACCTATCTGTGCTGGCCATTTGCCGTTAAAGTGACGAAAGCCAAGTGGTTTTTTGCAAGGATGCTGTTCGAATGGTTTCAATGACTCTACCTACAAGCCTGATTTTTGACCTAGAAGTCGTCCCCGGCAGAGCCAATCAACCTGATCGCATTTTTATGATTGGCGCGATGCGTCCTGACACGGGAGAGGAGCTCGAGCATAAAGTCGACAAGGATCTGCCCGCTGCCCTTGAGGTCTTAGAACGCTTAGGGCAGGGCGCTAGTTTTGTGCTCGGCCATAACGTCATTGACCATGACTTGCCGATACTCCAAGAGCAAGCTGCGCATCTCGCCTTACATCAGTTGCCGGTGATCGACACCCTGCGCCTATCGCCGTTAGCTTTTCCGCAGAACCCGTATCACCGTTTGGTCAAAGACTACAAACTCATTCGTGACAGCCTTAACTCTCCGCTGTCCGATTGCCGCTCGACCCTGACACTATTCAATGACCAGCGCCGGGCATTTGAAGAACTGAGCATTAAGCACCAGGCAGAACTGCTCTGCTACCAAGCGCTGCTCGCCCCAACGCCGAAGAGCGACCTGGGCGCGCTCTTCTCCTCGATCACTGGCCAGGAGCCTAGCCTCACAGAGTTGCGCAGTTTGATTCCCGAGCTGCTTAGGGAAACCGACCCGGACCTGAAGCGCACTTCCAAAGTCTGCAGCACCAGACTGAATCAATTGCTGGAAGCCGACCTTATGGACGAGAGTCTCCATTGGCCATTAGCTTATGCGCTGGCCTGGCTGCGCGTCTCGGGCGGCAACTCGGTTCTAGCACCCTGGGTGCGCCACCAATTTCCAGCAACCGGTAAATTGATTGCCGAGCTGCGTGACGTCCCCTGCGGAGGAAGCCACTGCGGCTACTGCAGCACTACTCATGACCCCCGCCACGAGCTCAGGCGCTACTTCGCTCCAATTCAGGAGTTTCGGACTGAACCGGACGGGCGCCCTTTACAGCATGACGTGGTACTGGCGGGTATGCAGGGAAAGCACGTGCTCGCAATTCTCGCGACAGGGGGTGGAAAATCCCTGTGCTACCAGTTGCCCGCTCTGAACCGCTTTCACCGCAACGGCAGCCTGACAGTAATCATTTCGCCATTGCAGTCGCTGATGAAGGATCAGGTCGACGGCCTTCTTGGTCGCAACGTCCAATGTGCAGCGACCTTGAACGGCCTGTTAACCATGCCTGAACGAGCCGAGGTGTTGGAGAAGATCCAGTTAGGGGATGTAGGCATTCTGCTGGTCTCGCCCGAGCAGTTTCGCAACATGGCCTTTCGCCGCGCGATCTCCCAGCGTCAGGTCGGTGCCTGGATCTTCGACGAAGCGCATTGCTTGTCCAAATGGGGCGCAGATTTTCGCCCGGATTACCTCTATGTCTCGCGTTTCATCAAGCAGTTCACGGGGGACGGTCCGCTCGCCGCGATCGGCTGCTTTACAGCTACTGCCAAGCCTGACGTGATTGAGGACATTGAGCAGCACTTTGAAGAGCAACTGGGCATCTCCCTTAAGCATTTCATCGGTACTCACGAGCGTACCAATCTGCACTTCGAAGTCTTGCCTTGTACCCGGTCAGAGAAGTGTCACCACACTCAGGCATTACTTGAGGAAGAGCTAGGCGGTAGCGAGGGCGGCGCCGTGGTATTCGTGTCTAGCCGCAAAGGTGCTGAAGAACTCGCGGAGTTTTTAATCGGCCATGGCTGGGCCTGCAAGCATTTTCACGCTGGGCTGGAGCCACACGACAAGAAGGACATTCAGGACGCTTTCAAGGCCGGGGAGCTGAAGATTATTGTGGCCACCAATGCTTTTGGCATGGGCGTAGACAAATCTGATATTCGCCTAGTGGTACATGCTGATATCCCGGGATCGCTGGAGAACTACTTGCAGGAAGCTGGCCGCGCTGGGCGCGATCAAGGGCAGGCTCGATGCGTGCTCCTGTATGACGCTCAGGACATCGAGAACCAGTTCGGAATGTGCGAGGGATCGAAGCTGACTCTGCGTGATATCCAACAGATCCTGCGCAAACTGCGCAAGGAGAGCGACCGACGCAAGGGCGGCCGGCTCGTCATCACTGCCGGTGAAGTATTGATGGACGAACAGGTCGATACTAGCTTTGAGGCCGGGGAACGCGATGCTGAAACCAAGGTCGTCACGGCTGTGTCCTGGCTTGAGCGCGGGCAGTTTTTAAAGAGGGAGGAAAATCAGACCCAAATCTTTCCGGCAAGCCTGAAGCTGACTAAGGTAGAGGCCGACAAGCGTCTGGCCACCGCCAAATTGCCGGCCAGACGGCTGGGAGAATTTAAGGCTATTCTGAGTTATCTGTACGAGGCGAGTGTTGATGAGCGCATCAACACTGATGCCTTGATGGCACTTACCAGTCTCACGTCAGAAGAAGTCACTGCGACACTGCGTCAGATGGAGAACTTGGGGATTTTAGTCAACGACTCTAAGCTCACTTTGTATGTTCGGCATGGCGTCGTGTTTCCTTCCACCCAACGTCTGCAAGCCACCTTAAAGCTAGAATCTGCCTTGTTTGACCTGTTACAGGAATTGGCACCGGAGGCCGAGAACGGCGAGTGGCAGGATCTTAATGTGCCGCTGTTGACCTCGACGCTCAAAATAGCTTCCGACAACAAAGATTTGATACCGCTGCACGTCTTGCGACTGCTGCGCAGTCTGGCCCAGGATCACGACAGCGAGAGTCAACTGCGTAGCAGTTTCGAACTGCGTCAGATCACTCAGGATTTCCTCAAGTTACGTGTCCGCGTGGGGTATAGCTGGAGAGGTATTCAAGGATTAGGCGAGCGCCGACGTGCGTTAGCTGCCGTAGTACTCGCGTTTTTAATTGGCAAACTGCCACCGGGTTCACGAAACAAAGATCTGTTGGTCGACACCACATTCGGCGAACTTATAGGTCTGATTGATCAGGATCTTGAACTGCGCTCCAGAATCCCCGAGTCGCAGCGCCGTAAAGCTATTGAACACGTGCTGCTGTACCTGCACAAGCAGGACGTGCTAACGCTGAACCACGGCATGACCGTTATGCGTCGCGCTATGACGATTGAAGTTGAGCCGGAAAAGCGTACCGGCTACCTTAAGGATGACCACCAGCGCCTTGATGAGCATTACCGAGAAAAACGTATTCAGGTTCACGTCATGCGCGAGTATGCCGAGGTTGGGCTCGACTCGATGCGAGAGGCCAGCGACCTCGTTCAGCATTATTTCACACTAGCCAAACAGGAGTTCATTCGTCGCTACTTTGTAGGTCGCGAGGAGGTGCTTAAGCTAGCCACGAGTGAAGAGTCCTGGCGTAGCATTGTCGAGAGGCTCAGCGCTGCCCAGCGGGTTATTGTGTCCGACGACGATGACGTGAATCGTCTGATTCTGGCGGGTCCAGGGTCAGGTAAGACTCGCGTGATCGTGCATCGTATCGCTTATCTATTGCGAGTTCGGCGTGTGCCGGCGCGCTGCATCGTGGCTCTGACCTTCAACCGTCATGCGGCAAACGAGATCAAGCAGCGCCTGCTTAAGCTGGTTGGTCCCGATGCTTTTGGGGTCAACGTGATGACTTATCACCGCATGGCGATGCGCCTTACAGGTACTCGCTTCGAACAAGGCGAAACGGTCGAGGAAGGGCGTCTGGCTCAGGTGATGGGAGAGGCTGTTGAGCTGCTCGAAGGCAAGCGGCGGGTAGAAGGCGAGGACGATCTACGCGAGCAACTGATGCGAGGTTACCGCTACATCCTCGTCGACGAATACCAAGACATTGACGACCTGCAGTATCGACTCGTGAGTGCTTTGGCCGGGCGTAAGGCCGAAGAAGAAGGGCGCCTGTGCATTTTGGCGGTAGGTGACGACGATCAGAACATCTATGCCTGGCGTGATACCAATAATCGCTACATAGAGCGCTTTCGCGAGGAATACTCGGCCACAAAGAACTATCTGGTCGACAACTATCGCTCCAGCGGCCGCATCATCAATGCGGCTAACAGGGTCATTGGTCGCAATCCTGATCGCCTCAAAAAAGAGCACCCGATTCAGATCGATACTATTCGCCGCGCACTGCCGAAGGGCGGCGATTGGGAGACTCTGGACCTTGAGCGGGCTGGGCGTGTGCTTCGCCTGAGGATAGAGGCTGAGGGGCACGCCCGGGCGAACGTGCAGGCCCAGGCTGCTGTGGCTGAGCTGCAGCGTCTGCTCAGTTTGGACAGCGAGGATTGGCATGGGTGTGCGGTGTTGGCCCGTACCCACCAGTACCTGTTGCCCCTTCAGGCCTGGTGTGAAGCTCACGGCGTTCCGTATTGCCTTGCCGCCGACAAGGAAGGTGTCTTACCTCTGACCGCTCAGCGAGGCTTCGTGCAGGCTGTTGAAATACTACGAGGAATTACCGAGCCGCTGAGTGCTTCCGAGACATGGACATACATGAGTGAAAAGCAGCTCGGGCCAGAATGGTATGACATCTTGCTCACCGCCTTTGGTCATATGCGGTACGCCTGGGTAAACATGAAGTTCCATTGGCACGCCTGAACGCGAAAGCTTTAACGCGAAGTCCACGTCTTCCTCCAAAAACAGATCCAAGGCTCCGACGCCTATAAAACTTCGCGGCAGACCGCGCAGATCGGGCGCCAGCGCAGCGGAAAAAAGGTATGCATGGTCGTCGCCAAGGTCATACTTACCTCGCATGCATTGCCAGCAGAACTGGTTCTCTTTGCGCTGCCAATTCAACGTTCCGGTAGTGGGATTAGCAACGGGGGCGACACTCGAGCCGGTTCTATGATCTAGCATCGGATAAACCAATAGCAGGCCGGCAAGTGAGTGCTGTCCCCGCTCTCGAACCAGCAGTGCCAATGCGGCGGCCAGTCCGCCGCCTGCGCTGTGGCCCATGACTACAACTTTTTGTGGATCAACGCCAAGTGAAACGCTTTGGCTGAAAAGCCAGGTCAGCGCGGTATAGCAATCTTGCAGTGGGATCGGAAAGGGATACTCCGGCGCCAGCTTGTAATCGACCGCAACGATCACCGCTTCAAGCGCTTCAGCGAGGTCGGCCAGATAATCGTCGACCATCTCCGGGCTTCCCAGCACGAAACCTCCTCCGTGCAGGTACAAAATGACCGGCAGTGCCTGATTTTCAATGACTGGATAGGGGCGGTAGATGCACACACGTACTCTGCAACCGCTCGGCGTGCCGGTTGTCCATCGTTGTTCGCAGCGTTCCAGGTGAGGGGGAGGGTTGTCGGCGCTGATTCGCGCTCGAATGCCGGGAAGCGTTGCGAACGTCCATTCACTTGGTGGTTTTTCCAGAAAAAATGCGTAAGAAGGGTCGAGCAGGCTTTCAATGTTCAAGCGTATTTCCTCCTTGGCAGGGGCTGACCCAGCCCCTACCGGCATAGGATTTACAACCAACTTTTGATCTGTGCGCAGATGGCCTGAGTCGAGATGCCGTAGCGATCATGTAGCGTCGGCAGCGCTCCCGCATCGAGGAACGCGTCAGGGAGGGCGATTTGTCGGAACGTCGGCGTAACCCCACTGCGCAGCAACACCGTTGCCACTGCTTCTCCCAGTCCACCGATGATCGAGTGGTTCTCAGCAGTGACCACCAGCCTGCCCGATTTTTTTGCCTCGGCCAGGATGGTCTGCTCATCCAGAGGCTTGATGGTGGGTACATGCAGCACCGAGACATCCACGCCGTCGGCCTGGAGTTCTTTAGCGGCTTCCAGGGCTCGCATCGTCATCAAACCGGTGGAAATGACCAGGACGTCATTGCCCGTTCGCAGGGTTTTGGCTTTGCCGATCTCGAACTGATATCCATATTCGTCGAGCACCCGAGGCACGTTGCCGCGCAGTAAACGCATGTAGACCGGGCCTTGATGCGCTGCGATGGCGGGGACTGCCTGTTCGATTTCGAGGGCATCGCAGGGGTCGATGATCATCAGGTTGGGCATGGCGCGGAATATCGCCAAGTCGTCCGTGGCCTGGTGGCTTGGACCATAACCGGTGGTAAGTCCCGGCAAGCCGCAGACGATCTTGACGTTGAGGTTCTCCTCGGCGATCGCCATACAGATGAAGTCATAGGCACGACGCGAAGCGAAAACCGCGTAGGTGGTGGCGAAGGGAACAAAGCCTTCACGGGCCATGCCCGCTGCCGCGCTCATTAATAACTGTTCGGCCATGCCCATCTGGTAGAACCGGTCGGGGTGTTCCTTCGCGAAGATGTGCAGGTCGGTGTATTTGGACAAGTCAGCGGATAAACCTACGATATCCGAGCGCAGATTGGCGAGTGCTGCGAGCGCGTGGCCAAAGGGCGCGGATGTGGTTGCCTGACCTTCCGCGGCAATCGAGGCGATCATCGCCGAGGTTGTCAGCTTTTTCTTGGCAGCCACGGGTGCCTGAGCCGTAGGGTTGTTTATGTTGCTCATACGGTTTTCCCTTCTTCGAGGTTGTTCAGGGCTAGATCCCATTCGTGCTCATCCACGCGGATGAAATGCGTTTTTTCGCGGGTTTCCAGGAACGAAACGCCTTTACCCATCCTGGTGTCGCAGATGATGACGCGGGGCTGCGCGTCTGGGTGGCTGCGGGCAGCATCGAATGCCTGAACCAACGCGTCCAGATCGTTACCGTCTATGCGTTGGGTGAACCAGCCAAAGGCTTGCCACCGGTCCACGATGGGCTCGAATGCCAACACTTCACTGGAGTGCCCATCGGCTTGCTGATTGTTAACGTCTACGATGGCTATAAGGTTGTCGAGTTTCCAGTGCGAAGCAGACATGACGGCTTCCCATGTGGAACCTTCATTGAGCTCGCCATCAGACAGCAGGTTGTAAACAAAGGAGGCGGATTTTTTACGCTTAAGACCCAGGCAGGCCCCCACCGCGATTCCCAGGCCCTGGCCAAGAGAGCCGCCTGTGATCTCCATGCCAGGGGTATAGGCGGCCATGCCGGACATGGGCAAGCGGCTGTCGTCCGAGCCGTAGGTTTCGAGCTCATCCAAAGGAATGATCTGCGCCTCGATCAGTGCGGCATACAACGCAATCGCGTAATGACCGATGGAAAGGTAAAAGCGATCGCGATGTTCCCATTCCGGATCTTCAGGTTTGTAGTTCAAGGCATGGAAGTACGACACGGCCAGCAAGTCTGCCGCGCCCAGTGCCTGGCCGACATAGCCTTGGCCCTGGACCTGACCCATGCGCAGCGCGTGGCGGCGGATGTTATGGGCGCGCTGCAGCAACGTGGTGGACGATGCAAGTGAGGGATTGGCAGTCATGGGTAAATTCTCCGTTAACTCAACGATTGACCGAAGCGGCCGGAATGCGCAGCACCAGACAGGCGCCGAGGCATAGCACGCCAGTTATCAGGTACATGCCAATCGCGCTCGATCCGGTGGCGGTGGTGATCCAGCCAATCAGGTAAGGCGAGCAGAACCCAGCTAGATTGGCAAAGCTGTTGATGCCGGCGATTCCCGCTGCGGCGGAGACGCCACCGAGCAGTGTTGTGGGCAGCATCCAGAACAATGACGAGGCCGAAAGAACACCCGCCGCCGCAAGACAAAGGCTCAAGACCGACAGCACCAGGTTGCCGCCGAACATCGCCGCCAACGTGAGGCCTATGGCGCCGGCAACCATTGGCCCTACGAGGTGCCAGCGGCGCTCCCGGTGCTTGTCACCGCTACGGCCCATCAACACCATGGCGACAATGGCGCACAGGTAGGGGAGGCTGGTGAGTAAACCGATGTGCATCGGGTCGGAAACTCCTGCGTTGCGGATAAGCGTCGGCAACCAAAAGGTGATTGCGTACTGACCCATGACGACGCAAAAGTAAATGCAGGCGAGCATCCATAGGCGTCGATCGCGCAAGAAAGCGCCAACCGATGCGTGGGTAACTTTGCGACTGTTATCCTCGGCCAATTCCTTGCTGATCAGCTGCTTTTCATCTTCGGTAAGCCAGGTCGCTTGATGGACGCCGTCCTTGAGGTAAGCGAGCACCATCAGACCTACGATCACCGTCGGAATGGCTTCAATGACGAACATCCATTGCCAGCCTGCCCAGCCATGCAGACCTGCGAACTTGGTCATGATGTAACCTGATAGCGGCCCGCCAATCATCCCCGACAATGGAATGGCGATGAACCACAGCACGGTCATTTTCGCGCGGCGGTAGGAGGGGAACCAATAGGTGAGGTAAAGCAACAGCCCTGGTGCGAGGCCTGCTTCGGCGATGCCGAGAAGAAAGCGCAACGCATAGAATTGCCAGGCAGTTTCCACGAAGGCGAAGAGTGCGGAAATGATGCCCCACGAAATCATGATGCGCGCAATCCAGCGGCGCGCTCCGACCTTGTGAAGGATGAGGTTGCTCGGCACTTCGCAAAGGAAATAGCCAAGAAAAAACATCCCTGCGCCGAGTCCGTAGACGGTCTCGCTCAGGGACAGGTCGTTCATCATCTGAAGCTTTGCGAATCCGACGTTTACCCTATCCAGATAGGCGCACAGGTAGCACAGCATCAAGAAAGGCATCAATCGCCAGGCAGTTTTGCGGTACGCGCTTGAGCGCACAGTTGACACAGTGTCCAGCGTCATGGTGGTCATCATGATGGTCTGATCTCTTATTTTTATAGACCGTCAGGCGCGAAGCCCGGCGTATCTTTGATCCAGCACTTAACAGTCAGCGGTTGATGACACTTGCACTCAGTGGATCAACATACCGCCGTTTACGTCCAGGGTGATCCCTGTGAGATAGGAGGACAAATCACTGGCCAGGAACAACGCAGCGTTGGCCACGTCCTGCGCTGCGCCGAGCCGACCCAATGGGATACTTTCGATGATCGCGTGGCGACGTTCGTCCTGCATCAGGCCGCCGGTGATGTCGGTATGAATCAGACCAGGCGTGATGGAGTTCACCCTGATGTTGTCCGCGCCGAACTCCCGTGCCATTGCTTTGCCCAAGCCCAGAACACCAGCTTTCGCGGCACTGTAGTGCGGCCCGCCGAAGATACCGCCGCCGCGCTGAGCAGACACTGAAGACATACAGACGATGCTGCCTGCAGCCTGCGTGCGCATGATTGGAATGACCGCCTGCGACATCAAGAGTGTGCCGCGCAGGCTGACATCCAGAACCTTGTCGTAATCGCCAGGGCGGATATCCAGGGTCTTGATCGGCTGAGTGATGCCGGCATTATTGATGAGTACGTCGATGCGCCCGTACTGTTCGATGACCTTGGCAACCGCGGCTTTGACTTGAGCCTCGTCCGCGACGTTGGCGGCAAGCCCCAGATGACCTTCGCCGAGAGCAGCGGCAGCGTCACGGGCGGCCGACTCGTCGAGATCCAGGATGACGACACGGGCGCCGTGTCTGGCGAATGTATTGGCAGTTGCGCGGCCGATGCCACGTTCGGATGCCGCGCCAGTGATGATGGCGACTTTGCCTTGGAGAAGCATAGCGAGTCCCTCTGATTGTTTTTATGGTTCGATTCAGTGATCGATGGGTTCAGAGTGTTCTCGGCAGACGGGTCGAGCAATAACGCAAACGTCACTGCTGAGTGAATAAAATTCACCTCTCGTCAACGCAAAGGACAAATGTTTGAATGATATTGCCCGGCAACCAGCTGAATAACAGGCGGAGCACTGATGCGACGAGATGACGACACCTTATCCAGCCTGCCACCGCTGAGAGCAATTCAGGCTTTTGAACAAACTGCTCGGTTTGGCAATCTGGCAAGAGCGGCCGAAGTACTGGATCTCACCCCGTCGGCGATCAGTCATCAACTCGCCAAGCTGGAGGTTATGATTGGTCGCCAATTATTCGTACGCGCGGCGCGCGGCGTGACTCTGACGCCGGTGGGCGAGCAATATCTGAAGGACATCTCCGGGCTGTTGCAAAGCCTGGAAGCCGCGACAGAGCGGGCCGCGAGCGACGTGAGTCTGGACTGCCTGCGCCTGCATTCCGCCCCCAGTTTCGGACTGCTCTGGCTCATGCCGCGCCTGGAGGCATTTCGCATGAGCAACCCGGACGTTCAGATAAATTTATCGTGTTCCTACGAATCGCTGCACTTCAGCCGCGACAAGATCGACGTCGACATTCGTCATGGCCGGCCTAACTGGCCAAGCTATGAAGTGCGTACGGTGCGCAACGAAAATTTTGCTGTCCTGGCCTCGCCAAAGCTGCTCTTGCGTCGCCCAATCAAAGGCGCCGTCGATCTTCTGACGGAGGATTTGATTCTATCCGAAGCCACGCTGCTGCGGTGGCCGGAGTGGTTCGCGCAACATGGGCTGGCACGTCCGGAAAATCCGTATGCGCTGAGTTTCGACCGGTCATATATGACGCTCGAAGCGGCGAGCCACGGCTTGGGATTTGCCCTCGAAAGCACGCTACTGGCGCAGAAGTATCTGGTCAGCGGTTCGCTGATCGAGGTCGCGCCGCAGACGCTGAGTTCTCAGGTAGCCGCCCATCATCTGGTGTTCCCCAAGGCGCACTCAAGTTTTCCCCGGGTTCGGCGATTCCTTGAATGGATGGAAGGAGAGCTTGGGCATAGTTTTGAATTCTAGCCAACCGATACTATCGCTCACCTGATCTGGTACTGGTGTGCGATCGCGTATTACGGTTCCAGATGCGGCCCGATCAAGTTCTCGAACCACTCGATGAATGCCCCGAGTCGACGCGTTCTCTGGCGTCTGTGCGGGTACAGCAGGGACACAGGCATGGGCGCTGCACGAAACGCAGGCATGACCTCGATCAACTCCCCGCTGTCCAGCAAGTGTTTTACGTCGAAGCGGGGTATCTGGATCAGGCCGAGACTGGCACGGCAACAGGCAATGTAGCTCTCGGCGTTGTTGACGACGACCCGGCTGGGCACGCTGCTCATCTGCGCCTGCCCATCGGCCGGACAGTATTCCCAGGGTAATTCCCGACCTGTGGTGGGCGAGGCGTAGCCAACCGCCCAGTGCCCCCAGGCAAGGTCGTTTGGCTGCTCCGGCACGCCGTGCTCATGGAGATAGGCTTTGCTGGCGCAGTTGATCAGGGCGATAGTCCCGATGGGTCTCACCGCCAAACTGCTGTCCTGCAGGGTCCCTACGCGTATCGCGCAGTCGACGCCATCCTGCACGAGGTCGATGGCGCGATCGCTGGAACCGAGTGTCAATTGCAGTTTGGGATAGCGGCGCAACAGGCCCGGTAACGCCGGCGCGATGAGGCGTCGCGCAATGCGACTGGGCGCGTCGATCCTGAGCAGGCCGGCGACTTGCCGCTGACTGCTCTGGAACAATTGCTCGACGTCCTCGGCGTCCGCCAGTAATGGACGCAGGCGCTCTATCAGTTGAGTGCCGTCAGCGGTCAGATGAACCTGGCGTGTGGTGCGGTTCAACAGGCGCACGCCGATCTTCTCCTCCAATTGCTGAATCGCCGCAGAAACGGTGGCGCGAGGCAGTTCCAGCGCATGGGCGGCTTTGATGAAACTGCCCATTTCGGCGACCTGTACGAAGACGCGGTATTGATCAAGTTTATCCATAGGGGCATTCAATCCTCGGGGCGCTGCCAATCCTGGTCGCGAAGTTGGTATCCGTGGGGCGGGCGGATGATCACCCCGCGAACCCTCCCTGATCCAGGAAGATTTGCTCCGCCGTCGTGGTCTGGCGCAACAGTAATGGATTACGGTGCGGAAAGCGGCCGAAACGGCGGATGATCTCGCGATGGTCCTTGGCGTGGGAGCGGGCGTTCGGACCCAGTCGGGTATTGAGTGCTACGGAGATGTTCTGGTCGGCGATGTCTTCCGAATGCGCGAAGGGCAGACAGAAGAACAAACGCAGTTCCGGTGCAACGGCGTCCATATGTCGTTGCGAATGAGCAATGCGTGCCAAGTGCCGGGCCAGCGGGTCGGTTGCGTACATGTGGGCAGTGCCGCGGAAAGCATTTCGCGGGAATTGATCGAGCAGGATCATCAGCGCCAACGCACTTTCCGGTTCATCTACCCAGTGGTCGATCTCTCGTCGGGCCGCCGTCAGGTGCAGCGTCAGAAAACGTTCGCGAAAGCGCTGATCAAAGGCTGGGTCCTTGTCGAACCATCTCGCCGCGCCGACGTCACGCCAGAATTGGACCACTTCGGCCGCGCGTATGCTGCTATCGAGCTGCATTTTGGGGGGGAGGAAGGGTGTTTTCGTCATCGTGTCAGCCCTTCGGTTGCGCATTCCCCTGAATCAGGGATTTGCCTGCATAGATGCCACCCGATACTTCGATGGCCAGTCGTTCAGCGTCGGTGCGGCGTACCCGCGCGGCGAGTATTTCGGACGCCTCGGGCGTTGCTCCGAGCGCCATCGAGGCTTCGTAGCCAAAAGCCATGGCCGATTCGAAGGTGACACGGACTTGGTAATCCACGTCGGCCTTGATCAGTTCGATGGCATGTTCGCGGTCATGAGCGCGTGCAAGCACCCGGGCGTGGGGGAACGTCGTCTTGGCATGTTGGACGATCTGAGTGGCGGCCCGTGCGTTATCCACGCAGACCAGGATGACGCGAGCATGGTGCGCGCCAGCGGTATGCAACACATCAAGGCGAGTGCCGTCGCCGTAGTACACCTTGAAACCGAAGTCACTGGCGTCTCTGGCCACTTGAGGGTCATGGTCGATGATGGAAATAGTCGCTCCCAGCGCCAACACATGCTGGCTGGCGATCTGGCCGAAGCGACCGAAACCGATGATGAGCACGCTGCCTGCCAGTGATTCCGGGGTTTGCGCACCCTCCATGGACGCCCCGGTCCTCGGCCCCCATCGTCGATGTGCGAGCACCACCAGCGAGGTTAGCGCCATGGAGAGCACGATAATGGCCGTCATGTTGGCGTTGACCGTCGGATCGATTACGCGACTGGCCAGCGCGGCGGCGAAGAGCACAAAAGCGAACTCGCCGCCCTGGGCCATCAGCACGGCGCGGTCGAGGGCGTCAGTGTGCGAACTTTTCGCCAGCCGCGCCACGGCGTAGATGCATACGCCCTTGCTCACCATCATCGCGAGAACGCCGGCGATGACGATGGGCCAGTTACGACCTACCGCCGCCAGGTCCAGCGACATGCCCACGCCGAGGAAGAACAGACCCAACAACAAACCGCGGAAGGGTTCGATGTCGGCCTCCAGTTGGTGGCGAAACGTCGACTCGGAAAGCAAAACGCCAGCCAGAAAGGCACCCATGGCCATGGACAGGCCACCCAGTTGCATAAGCAGTGCCGCGCCCAACACCACGAGCAGGGCTGCAGCGGTCATCACCTCACGGGCTTTGGCATTGGCCAGGATTCGAAATAACGGATTGAGTAGCCAAATGCCCGCCGCAACCAATGCTGCCAGCGCGCCGGCCGCGACGGCAATGCCGAGCCAGCGAGATCCGTCCGCTGGCGCGGATGGGTCGATGGGCGCGATGAATGCCACTAGTGCTAGCAGCGGTACGATCAGCAGGTCTTCGAACAGCAAGATAGCCACTATCTTTTGACCGCGTGGGGCTGCGATGTCGCCGCGTTCACCCAACAGTTGCATGACGATAGCGGTGGAGGTGAGCACAAAGCCCATGCCGCTGACGAAAGACACCGCCAGCGAGAAACCGAAAGCGAGGCCCACTGCGCTAAGCAACAGACCACAGACCAGAATCTGCAAACTGCCCAGGCCGAAGATATCGCGCCGCATGTTCCACAGATGGGAAGGCCGCATTTCCAGGCCGATGACGAAAAGGAACATCACCACCCCAAGTTCGGCGGTGTGCAAGATGGTCTGCGGGTCGCTGAAAAGCTCCAACCCGAACGGACCAATCACCAGGCCCGCCGCCAGATAGCCCAGTACCGAGCCCAGCCCCAGGCGCTTGAACAACGGCACCGCGATCACTGCCGCACCCAGCAAGGTTACGATCCTGATCAGATCACCCGCACCGCCTTCGATCGACATATCGTGCCTCAATAGGTGATATCGGCGATGCCACGCCGCAAGAGTTTGGCCTTGGTCAAGTGGCTTACTTGGTGGTATAGCCGCCGTTGATGAGAATGGTCTGCCCGGTGACCCACCAGCCGTCGCTTACCAAGTGGCGAA
The DNA here is from genome assembly GCF_030687435.1 of Pseudomonas sp. FP597. Lineage (NCBI taxonomy): Bacteria > Pseudomonadati > Pseudomonadota > Gammaproteobacteria > Pseudomonadales > Pseudomonadaceae > Pseudomonas > Pseudomonas sp. FP597. The sequence goes on from NZ_CP117432.1 coordinate 2,442,077, forward strand.
TGAAGGGCACTACATCCTCGATATCGGTGAGCCCGGTTTTGCTGGACGACGAGAGCGCCGCCGCTGTCTTGTGGTACGCCACGGCATCTGCACCTTCGGCCGGGTAGAAAAACGGCGTGTCCATCGGGCCGGGGCCGACCGCGGTCACCGAAATGCCGCGCGCACCCAACTCCTTGGAGGCCGCACGCGTGTAGTGCTCGACCGGTGCCTTGGTGCCGGCATAAGCAGCGTAGAACGGCGTGAACGCGCCCAGCAGCGAAGTGACCACTGTGCAGATTTTGCCGTTGTCGTTCAGATTTTTCCCGGCTTCCTTGATGAAGAAGAACGCGGTCTTGGAGTTGACGGCTGTCATCTCGTCGTATTCGGCTTCACTGATCTCGGCCATGGGTTTCTTCAACACTTTACCGACGGTATTTATGGCGATGTCCGGCTTGCCTATAGCGCTGATGGCGTCGGCAAACAGCTTCTCGACGGCGCCCGCAGTGGTGAGGTCAGCCTGTAATGCCACGGCTTGGGTACCGCTGGCCTGGATGGTCGAAACCGTTGCATCGGCATCGGCCTTGGAGGACGCGCTGTTGTAATGAATGGCGATGGCCCTCGCGCCTTGCGCAGCCAGGTCGCGAGCGATGAGGCCGCCAAGGTTCTTGGCGCCGCCGGCGATGAGTACTACCTTGCCTTTGATGGAATGGTCTGCCATGGGAAACTCTCCTGTGCGAGTATGAGAAGTTTAAGCATAGGCGTCTGTAGGCGTCGGATAAATGAGGTTTGGCTGGATGGATTATCCATAGAATCCGCCTAATGAAGGGGATTTGAAGCAGCGCCTGGGCCGCTGTCTATGGCCCGCCAAGGGCCATAAACCGGAGAACTTAGACTGCCTGGTTTAACGCAACATTGCGTTCTAGGGCGAATCGGCAATGTGCAAACCCATTTGCCTGAAAAGAAACAGCTACTTACCGTACCGACTCATGAAAATAGCGGCGCGCTTCGTGACCACGGGCAAGGAATCCAGGTCGATGGTTTCATTTTCACTATGGGCCGCTTCTCCCCAAGCTCCGAGGCCGTCCAGGCTCGCCGTCACATACTTGTTCACATAGGAAATATCAGCGCCGCCTCGCTCCGCAGACGGCGCGGAAACTAACACGGGGCCCTCCAGATCAACGCTGACTTGACTATAAGCTTGCAGAAGCTTTCGATTACTTTCGCGATCAGCCATGACCGGCATGATGTCGTTGATTTTAAGCGTGCTGCTGGTCTGCGGCAGCGCATGGCCTGTGATCTCTTGCAATTGGGTTTGTGCGGCATTTTTTTGATCTTCATTACTGAACCGCAGATCGCCATGTACGGATGCAACCCTGGCAACCGTCGTTTTTCTGCCTGAGGCTGTACCTTGTCCGCTGGCGACATCTTCTACGGCAGTGGAGCCGCCCACGATGAGTCCAGGGTTCAAGGTCAGTCCTTGCTCATTGGAGAGCTTGGATCGCATCTCATCCAGAACACGGGCCGATTCATAGATCGCACCAAAACCCGTTTCAGGCTCGAAGAGGGTTGCCGAATGTTTGTCGACACCGGTGCTGGTCAGAAACCATTCACTTAATCCCCTGCGTTCGGTAATCAACTGATTGGGCGATAAAGCAAATTCAAACCCCAGCGCAATGTCGCTTTTTTTGGCTTCGCTGATCAGCACTGCTCTGGAAACACTGGTCGGCTTTGCCGCGAGTTCTTCATCACCGATAAGGACCACAGTGATGTTCATAGTGTCCAGCGATCCGTTTTGCTTCAACGCTTGCAGGGCGTACAGCAGCGTGACGATACCGCCTTTATCGTCGATGACGCCGGGGCCTTTGGCTCTCTTTCCGTCATTGACATACGTGAATGTCTGGAACGCACTGGCTTTGGGAAAAACAGTATCCAAATGGCCTATCAATAAGAGTCGCTTGGCAGATTTTGCACCGTTATGCACGGCTACGAGACTTCCGGCATGCTTCATTTCAGCAGGCAAATCATGCCATCGAGTATCGAAGCCAAGCGCTTCAAGCTCTGGCTTGATCAGATTGCCAACCTCGACCACACCCTCGACGTTGTCCGTTCCGCTGTTGATGTTGACGAGTTTTTTAAGCAGGTCGATCTGTGCCGCATGGTGACTGTCTACATACGAGACAATGCTCTGCTCATCGAGCGCCGGTTTCGCCAGTGCTTCTTTCGAGAGCAAGAGCCAGATGAGCAGGGAAAACCACTTCTTCAAGCTGGGCATCGTTCATTGACCCTTTGATTGTTACCGAAAATCGGCTCGTCGATAGGTGTTTGAGTTATTCAAACGCGTGTCGACAGGCACGGATTCTGAACGGGGATCGGTGCTGTTGGCCGCCGAGGCGGGCCTATTGTTCAGCACGAATTGATCCGCTCCAGTTAGAGGATTGTTCAGTCAATTACCGAAGACTGTACGAGGTCCGCGTAACGCTGATGTCTTTCCCAGCTGTAGGAATCCTCCATCAACCCAGCTGAAAGAAACACATAAGTGAGCTCTCGCTCGGGATCCACCCAGAAACAGGTAGAGCCGGTTCCGATGCCTCCGAAGGTTGCAGGGGAGGAGAGCTGGCCGAAAGCATGTGAAGTGATTCCAGTTCCCCTGACGTAAAAGCCGGGTCCGAGGTTTGCCGGGATCGCTGGCCACCCTCTCATGTTCTGTGCATAGTCCCAAAGGCTGTTTGTCATATCGGCCGTTGCGATCGTGCGAGCGAAGCGCAAAATTGCTGGGCTAAGGATGCGGGCCCCGTCGATCTCGCCTCCTCGACGGCAGGCCTCGGCAAAGCGAAACCAGTCATAAGCGGTGGTGTAGGCGCTACCTGCGGGAATCTCAAACCCGGGCACCGCCGCATGCTTCCCTGCGCCCTCCAGCATCGCAGGGTCCAATAGCGCTGGAGCATGATTTTTTACCACCACCGGAACCGCACGTTCGATTTGGTCTTCCCGCAGTCCGAAGCCCAGTGATGTGTCCGTCATTCCTAGAGGTTCGATAAGGTCTTCTTTGAGAATCTGACCGAATGAGCGATGCCCGCCATCGAGTCGACGTACTATTTCAGCGAGCACAGCGTGTCCGAGCACCGCCGCATAACTGATGCTCGTGCCCGGAACCGATTGGGGCACCATGGCGCTCACTGCGTTGCTCACCGCTTGGATATCGCCGATTTTCTCGGGCGGTATTCCCGGCGCTCCTAACGGGAGGCCAGCTTTGTGCAGCATCAAATCAGCGATGGTCGTGGCGCCTTTTCCATTGGCCGCGTAGTCGGGAATCAACTCTCGCACCTGCGTTGTGAAACCAATTTCACCTCGATCGATCCGCTGGAGCACAGCAGCATTTACCATCTGCTTGAAGATGGACATGGTGATAAACACGGAATCGAGTCGGGCTGGTTTGTTAGCGGCCCGGTCTGCATATCCGAATGCTTCGTGAAGCACAACGGTGCCACGGTGGGCGACGAGTACCACGGCGCCGTCGAACTTATCGGCCTCAATGTCTTCATTAATGGCAGCTGACAGCCGTGCGATCCGGGTCGCGTCGATACCTGGCGAGAGGGTAGATGTCATGTTCATCAATGCTCCTTACGTTATGGCGATCAAAAGACAAGAGGGCGGCCATTGCCGGCTTCATTTACAATATGAGGGAGCCCTCAGGTTCACAACTCGCGTTTGGAGGCGACATGGCGACTAACAGCAGAGCGGCCTGTACCACCGCGAGAAAGGTGCCCGTGCAGGAACGTTCCAGGCGTACCGTTGAGGCCATTCTGCAGGCTGCCTCTCAGGTTTTGGTCCGGTGTGGCTATGAGCGCGCAACGACGGGGGCCATTGCCGAACGCGCAGGCGTCAGCATTGGAACGCTTTACCAATATTTTCCAAATAAAGAGTCGTTGGTGGCGAGCGTCATTGAGGGGCATTTTCGTGAAGTGCTCGCAGTCGTTGAGTCTGCGCTGCAAACCCATTGCGACTCCTCACTCGATGTGTTTCTGCTTGCAATCATTCGTTCAAGCTTGGACGCACATCGACTGCAGCCTGAGCTGCATAAAGTCCTGATAGAGCAGGTCCCACGTGTTGGGCTTTATGAACAGGCAATTGAGCTTAGCGAAAAACTGTCGTTTTTACTTCAGGAGCATCTGGCAAAACACTTTCCTCAGTTGGCCACGTCCCAACTTCAGATGCTTGCTTTCATCATCGAAACGACTGTCGAAGCGCTCACTCATCGCGCAGTGATTGAGTGCCCTCAATGGTTAAGCTCCGGCGATCTTGAGGCAGAAGCGTTTGCACTGCTGGCTCCGTATCTCAGGCACACCGTCAACCGTAGCCATCCGCGGCGCTTACGGTAGCGTTCATTACAGTCAAAACATCTCGGTCTGCAGTCATACAGCGCACGAACGATACGTGGGGGGCATAGCGGAGCGTTTGGCAGACGAGCTAATATAGCGGAGTGTTAAATTTAGTGTTGAAGACCTACCTAGTGAATGGTAGTTTTGCATGGCGGGGCCGGGAGTTGACGAGTCTAGCATGCGACCTCCAGCCTGCTATTGTATCTGAAAATATTTAGGTATCAGTAGGTTGGATTAATAGTTCGATTGCCCTCTGGATGGTTTTTTTCCAAAGATCCGCCATCGGCAATCGTGATAGTTAAGCGCTTAGACCCAGCAACTCATCTGGATACGAAGAGCTGCTATCGGGCCGATTTAGTCAGGAATGAAATCAAGTGGGACTTCACTTGTTGATTTTATTTCTTCCATTGCAAACATCGACGTGATGTTGGCTACGGGTAATTGACCAATGATCTTTTTATAAAGCACATCATAGGCTTGGATATCCGGCAAAAAAGCGCGTATCAAATAATCAACCTCACCACTCATCCGATAGATGTCAACGATTTCTGTCATGTCGCGCGTCGCTTGATAGAAGCGATCTATCCATTCAATGGAATGCTCTCTGGTCTTGATCATGATGAACACTGTCACTTTTGCGTTCAGCGTCGTTCGGTCAAGGATGGCGACCCGTTTTTTGATGAAACCTTGCTGCTCCAAACGCTGAATTCTGCGCCAACATGGCGTCATCGAGAGCCCGACTTGCTCTGCGAGCTCGGTCACGGGCTGAGTAGAGTCCCGCTGGAGGCCTGCCAATATTCGACGATCGATACGATCTAGGCGGGAGGAGCGATCCGTCAGCTTTGAAGAACTGGTCATTTACAGGGCCTCGGAAAAATATTGCAGAGATACAGAAAACATTGGAAGGTGATTCTATGTCAAGAGGTAGAGGTGTGGAAATTTTGCAATAGTTTACCTATTGTCAAATGGTAGTCTTTTTTCATCAGCTAAACGGATCGAGCAGAGTGCTTCAACAGGAAGAAAAAAAGAGGTGCGTCCCAGCCCCTGGGCAGGCGCGCTGAAAATAACAAAAGGCTCAGGGGGCCATCCCCTCGAATCAGCGCTTGGCCGGCGCATCACTGGGAGATACCGATATGATTTTCAAACGTATGGGCGTGCGTCTGTTACCGGCATTGGTTCTGGCAGGAGTGGTTTTCGGATCGTCAGGCGTCTACGCCGAGGGTGAGGGGGATGGCGTTTGGGCTGCTGCCCAGAAATCGGGGGCTATTCGATGTGGCACGGCGGAGGCTCCGCCATACATCATGAAAGACCCGGCCACCGGCGAGTATTCAGGTTTCTTCGTTGATGCGTGTAAAGAGTTTGCGGAGATCCTCAAGGTCAAGCCTGTATTTGTGGACACCAGTTGGGACAACATGATTGCCGGCTTGCAATCCAAAAAATGGGATTTGGCACCGGCACTGACTGCTACCCCGCAACGTGCTCTGTCTATCGTCTTCTCAAAAAACTTATCAGCTACCGAATCGACCTTTATCTACAACCAAAAAAACCCCAAGACAAACCAGCCGAAAAGCCTTGCGGATATCGACCAGCCAGGCGTGACCATCGCTGTCTCGTCGGGTACTGCTCAAGATAAGTCACTGACGGCCATTATCAAAAACGCATCGATTATGCGGTTGCCTGGTCCGGACGAAATCCGTTTGGCTGTAATGTCTAAACGCGCTGATGTGATTTTCGATACGGCAGCAGCCAATGACTTATTTGCTGCTTCACATACCGACTGGGCTGTCGTCCTTAAGCCGGTGCCGGCAATCGACAAAAAAGGTGTTTCGTTCGGCCTGCGACGTGATACCTCATATGCTGACCTTCAAGTATTAGACCTTTATATCAATGAAGCCGTTACATCAGGTCACATGGATGAGCTGATCAAAAAAGCTATCGCGCACGAGACCAAGTAATTTGTCTTAGTGGTTGTTAGAGGCTGTCTGAACTTGGAGTAGAAGCTAATGGCAAATGCAAACTATCTCGTCGAAATGAAGGGGCTGCATAAAAGTTATGCAGGCGGCATAAAACCTGTGTTGCAAGGTTTGGATATTAGCATGTGCCCCGGTGACCGTGTCGTCGTGATTGGGCCGAGTGGTGGTGGGAAAAGTACGTTGCTGCGCGTGTTGATGGGGCTAGAGGATATTGATAAGGGCCAATTGCTGTTTCAAGGCAAGAACTATATTACAACCGACAAGTTCGGCAGAACGGTAATTGATAAGGATATTCGCCGTAACATTGGAATGGTTTTCCAGCATTATACGTTGTTCCCGCATCTGAATATTCTTCAGAACCTGACCCTTGCACCAATTAAGGTGAGAGGTGAATCAAAACAATCAGCAGAACTTCGAGCACGGGGGTTGTTGACGAGGTTTGGGCTGGAGGCGAAGGAAAAAGCCTATCCAGCTCACCTATCTGGTGGGCAGAAGCAACGCGTCGCCATCGCTAGGGCCTTGATGCTCGATCCTAAGCTGATGTTGTTTGATGAAGTGACTTCTGCACTCGATCCCGAACTGGTTGCCGAGGTTGAGCAAGTTATTATGCATTTGGCTGAACAATCCATGCCAATGGTAATAGTGACTCACGATATGCACTTTGCCAAAAATATCGCCTCACGGGTGATCTTTTGTGCTGGTGGTGTGGTCGTCGAAGACGGCCCACCTGAGCAGGTACTCGGTAGACCGAAGGAAGCTCGAACGAGAGAGTTCATACAGCGAGTCTTTCATATTGGCGAGGCGGCAGGAGTCGAACGTGAACTATCAATTTGATTTGTTCTTTATTGCGAACGGTCTCTGGCCATTGCTCAAAGGGTTAGTTGTAACCCTGGAGCTCACGGTGGCCGCGAATATTATCGGATTGAGCCTGGGGTTCATTATTGCGCTATTGGTGATGAGCCCTAATCCGATTATCCGTTGGCCGTTTACCTTATTCATCGAGTTTTTCCGCTGTACTCCCGCAATTGTTCAGATCGTATGGTTTTTTTACTGTATACCCATCATATTCGATGTTTACATAGACGCACTGACGATGGGGATTTTGGCGATTGGACTCAATTTGGCAGCGTTTAACGCGGAAGCGTATAGGGCTGCCATCCAAGGCGTTCAAAGCAATCAGTATGATGCCACTGTTGCTCTGGGACTTTCGCCGTTTCAACGCACCGTATATGTGGTACTTCCGCAGGCATTCCGTTCGGCGTTGCCCGTATTGGTTGCAAACGGCATTGGTGCGTTCCAGCAAACAGCGTTGGTTGCTATCGTCGCCTTGCAAGATCTCATGTACATGGGAAAAATATTGGCGACCGACACTTATCGACCTATCGAAGTGTTTACCGTAATTGCTCTTATATATTTCGCGATTTCGTTCCCTGTCTCTCAGCTCGTAGAGTATATAGAGCGGCGCCGTAAAGCGGAAAATTCATGAGGACGCGACCATGGAACTAGATTTTTCAGTGATCTTTGATTACAAGGCTGCGTTGTTTTATGGGCTTTTACTAACGCTGAAACTCACAGCGATCTGCGTTGTTTTGGGGTGTGCTTTAGGTTTTTTGGTGGCGATTGCAAGAAGCTCCAAAAGCAAAATTGTTTATGGGGTCAGCACTGTGTACGTAGCGCTATTTCGCGGTACCCCAGTACTGATTCAGTTGTTTTGGATATTTTTCTGCTTGCCTCTGATTTTGGGTATTGAGCTCTCGAATATGACGTGCGGCATCATCGCGCTGACGTTGTACATGGCTGCGATAACGAGTGAAACGTTTCGTGCATCATTCAGCTACGTTAGCAAAGAGCAACATGACGCGGGGGTTGCTCTCGGGCTGACTTATCGTGTTCATACCTTGTACGTTCTTCTACCACAAGCGCTCCTCAGGGCGGCGCCTACACTGCTATCCAATTGCACTAGCCTGTTTAAGGAAAGCGCTCTCGTTTCAGCCGTGGGTATGGCTGACTTAATGTTCGTTAGTCAAAATATATCTAATAGAACGGGCCATCCGGTAGAGCTCTTGACCGCCGCAGCCGTCATTTATTTTGTGATTGCGTTCCCTATCACCCGTGCTGTCACGGCGCTGGAGCGGAAAATTTTGCATACCATGGCTATTTAGTTAAGCAAAAAAACCAACCCTGTGTAGCGATCAAAAACAGTTAATAAATTAAGCGCTCGTAGCGAAGTAGGATTGACTATGTTTAATGGCGATAGACCTTTCATTAGTGGGCAAGAATCTGAAATCCACCATTCAATGTGGTCTGCGACCGGAGGGGAGAGACCAGAGAGCGTATCCCTGGCGCGACAAGAATCTTGTGATGTCTTGATCATTGGTGGCGGCTTCAATGGGGTGACAGCTGGGCTTCACTGTGCTGAACGCGGCGCCAAAACAATATTGGTTGAGGCTCAGGAGATAGGCTCGGGTGCAAGTGGCCGAAATGCAGGCCAGGTTAACCCTGGACAGTTTCTTTCGCCGGAACAAATTCTTCGTGCGTTAGGCCCAGATTATGGCCCTCTATTTTTGAAAGAGCTCGGTGGCTCGCCCGATATCGTGCGTCAGCTGATACGCGATTACGGTATTGATTGTGCTGCTGACGAAAGACCTATCATCCGCTGCTCAACGACTCCTCAGAAAACTCGAGAACTCGAAGCTCAGGCTTCGGATTGGCAAGCCTTGGGCGCGAATGTGCAGATGGTCTACGGTTCTGAACTCGAAGAGATGAACGGTTCGACTCGATACAAAGCTGCGTTAATCGATCACCGTGGATTTACCCTTCAACCGCTTGCTTATGTGCGCGGGTTAGCGCGAGCTGCAGTCGCTCGAGGCCTTCGGATTTCCACGGGCTCTAAGGTTACCTCGCTGGAACCCTCAGGTAGTGGATGGATCGCTACTACCAGCGATACGACCATAAAAGCCGACAAGGTCATTCTCTCAACCAACGCATACAGCAATGATCTGGTACCAGGCTTCAAAGAAGAAATAATGCCCCTTGGTGCTTTTGGTATCGCCACTGCAGATCCGTTACCTCTTGAGTGGAGAGAGCGAATTTTGCCTCACTACATAGCCATGTGGGACACCCATAAGATACCGCTGTGGTTCAGATATGACCCGGTAGGGCGTCTTCATGTTGGATCTATTGGGTTCCTTCCCATTCATTCAGAAGGGGATAACTGGGTAAACCGCGCAATGAAGTTTGTCTACCCATTCGCGCCTACATTCAAATGGGGCTATCGGTGGTCGGGCACGCTTGGCCAAACCGTCGACAGATTGCCGCATCTTGTTGAACCTCGTCCAGGTATCTATGCAACCATCGGGTGCAATGGGCGAGGCATTGCGCCAAACGCTTACTTCGGAAAAATGCTGGCTAAGATCGCACTCGGCGATGACGTAGTTACTCCGTTGCCGCTGAGAAAGTCTACGAAATATCCAATGCGTGAGATTGCGTTAGAAGCATATGACGCTGGAATTCGCTTCTATCGCAATACATTGCTTTTTACGTAGGTAACAACGACAAAATTGCTGGCTTTCGGTTGTGGCTAGAGATATTTTCTAGCGCTCTTGCAAGTGTCGGAAAAATAATTCCAAGGGTTTGGTTTTTTTTAGAAGTTTATTCATTTTTGCTTGGTTTTAGCGGTGAAGATTGGAAGCGGCTTCTGGTGAAGGAAGAATACACTGACTTTATCGCGCCCAATTAGCGAAATGGCGATATGAGCGGCCTCTGGGCGGTTTGCGACGAGATGACCTATATTTCGGATCTAGTAGATAGGTGAAGAAAATGAGTGTGAAATCAACAGAGTACAGTGCTCTTGATGAATTGGCGTCCAGGGTACAGGCAGATCTCCACGTCTTACGCTTTCCTCATGACCCTTGGGTTCTGCCTAAGGCACACCCTAGCGGTAAGCATGTCTACGACGTAGCTATCATCGGGGGAGGCCAAGGCGGGTTGGCAGTTGCTGCAGGTCTCTTGCGGGAACGGGTTGATAACATCGTTGTTTTTGATCGGCAGCCCAAAGGCTTGGAAGGCCCATGGAACAATACGGCACGCATGCGTACTTTGCGTACTGTAAAACATTTGCCAGGTATCGATGCGACATTAACCAGTCTGGCACCTCAAGCGTGGTACACAGCCAAATACGGCGAAGAGGCTTGGGAGCAACTCGTAAAAATCCCGAAAGGGGACTGGCAAGAATATCTGACATGGTGCCGCGATACTCTCAAGATTCCAGTCGAAAATCTTACTGGTGTCTCCAACGTGATGCCAGATGACAAATTATTTCGACTGGAACTTAACAGATACGATGGTCAGGGAGAAGTATCGGCTCGCGAGATTGTTTATGCTCGTAGAGTGGTTGTTGCGACAGGGGTTGATGGCAGTGGAGCCTGGCATGTACCCAAGTTTATCTCATCGGCGTTGCCTAAAGAACGATATGCCTCTTCAGGAGAGCATATTGATTTTTCAAAGCTTGTAGGCAAAAAGATCGCTGTTCTCGGTGCCGGCGCATCTGCATTCGACAATGCGTCGACCGCGCTTGAGGCTGGTGCGTTGGAGGCTACTGTTTGTATTCGCCGCAAGGATATCCAGCGGATTAATCCTCAGATCTGGATGGCAAAAGCAGGGTTCCTTAATCATTACGCTGATATGGATGATTCCCTGAAGTGGAAATATATGCGGCACATGTTCAGGTACAACATTCCAGCTCCCCAGGACGCCTACAATCGATTGTCAGGGTTAGAAGGTGCGAGCGTTCGTACCAATGCGGCCTGGGAAGGGGTGAAACTCGTCATTGAAGACGGAAAAGAACAAGTTGAGGTCACCCTTGCATCTGGAGATAGGCTCAAGGTTGACTACTTGATAGTTGCTGTTGGGTTTGTGAACGATTTTTCACTACGCTCAGAGCTTTCAAGTATTGCCAATGACATAGCGCTGTGGCGAGACAAATATAGTCCTGTCCATGGGGAGGAAGATACTCAAATATCCAGCCATCCCTACCTGGGCGAGAATTTTGAGTTTGTCGAAAAAAGACCTGGGGAAGCCCCCTATATTAAGAATGTGTTCAACTTTACCTATAGCGCCCTTGTAAGCATGGGGCTTTCCGGTTCGGCTATTAGCGGGTTTAAATACTCAGTTCCTCGCGCGGTACGTGGTATCACAAAGTCGCTTTATCTTGAGGATGCTGAGGAGATTTATAATAAATTCACCGATTATGCCGACCTTGAGATGATAGGGGTTGTTCCCTTTAATAATTCAAATAAAATAAGCAAGATTTACGCTAATTGAATTATTTGTCCTTGCTTGGCCCATGAAAGGTATCGAAGGTCGATACCTTTGCTGACATAAAATTATAAATTCTTAATATCCATAAATAATGGATAGGGATCCCTTTATGCGAAATATTTCAACTTTGTTAGCCCCTGCTGCCGTTGGCCCCTATTCCCAGGCGGTCTGTCATGGTGAATATCTATTCGTTTCGGGGCAGTTAGGCATTGATCCAGCCAAAGGAGAGCTGGTGGCGGACGATGCTTTGCTTCAAATGAAACAGTGCCTCAGTAATATCTCAGCGATTGCTGAGGCAGCGGGTACAGATATTTCAAAGACTATCAAGACAACAATAATGGTCACGGATTTGAGTGGTTTTGCGAAGTTGAATGACGTATATGCTACCTATTTCTCTTCTCCGTTCCCTGCTCGCGCCACGTTCGAGGTTTCCGCATTACCCAAAGGAGCCCTCGTTGCAGTAGATGCCATCGTCGCGCTGGACTGAATGTTGAATCAGTAGCCATATACAGGATATTTATGAATCTTAATCTCGGTAATCAGGATAAAGAGTGGACTCGCTGGGCGATCGGCGTGTTGCAGGGGGATGCCAATCGCTCCGCCGATACACATCTGATTCCTTTAGATTTTAACGGGCTGCCTGGAATATCGATTTATCTAAAGGATGAGTCTACTCACCCTACAGGTAGTCTGAAGCACCGCTTGGCACGATCGCTTTTCCTGTATGGCATCTGCAATGGCTGGATAAAGAAAGGTACCTTGCTAGTCGAGGCATCTTCTGGCTCAACAGCTGTCAGCGAAGCGTATTTCGCTAAGCTACTAAATCTACCCTTTACTGCAGTAATGCAGCGCTCCACTAGCTGCCAGAAAATCGATGCTATTAATCGACTAGGAGGCACATGTCACTTCGTTGACAATCCTGGCGCTATCTACACGGTCGCTGAGCAACTTGCCCGTGAAACGGGCGGCCATTATTTAGATCAGTTTACAAATGCCGAGCGCGCCACAGACTGGCGTGGCAATAATAATATCGCTGAAAGTATATTTTCCCAGATGGCAATGGAACAGGATCCTGAGCCTGCCTGGGTGGTCATGAGTGCCGGAACAGGAGGCACCTCCGCCACAATAGGGCGATACATCAAGTACAAGCATTTGAATACGCGACTCTGCGTCGTTGACGTGGAACATTCCGCTTTCTACGAATCCTTCGATACTGGGGACAAGGGGAGCATTTGCGCGACTCCATCCCGCATCGAAGGTATCGGTCGGCCTAGGGTTGAGCCCTCGTTCATCCCTGATGTCATCGATCACATGATCAAGATTCCAGACGCCGCTTCACTTGCTGCCATGCACGTTCTCTCAGAAAGATTATCACGCCGTGTGGGTGGCTCTACAGGAACGAATTTTTTTGGTGTTTGTTGTATCGCGGAGCAAATGCTTTCCCAGAAACAGACAGGTTCGATCGTATCGGTAATTTGCGATTCGGGAGATCGTTACGCCTCTACATATTACGATGCTGATTGGCTTAAAGAAGCCAATATTGACATCCGACCGTATGAGAAATATCTGAATGCGTTTCTCGATGGTAAGGGGGCGGATGTCTCGCTGATCGACCTCTGTAAAAATGTTCGAAGTGATTAGCTGTTTGTTACACCTTAGAAGCCATTAAAGTGGATGCCGCTTATGCACGTGCACAAGAAGCACCTGACTCTGTAAGAGCAGGTGCTTTTGGGACAGTAGCGATCTCTGAAGCGAGCGGACATTAGCCCACAAGCACTTCGCTGATCTGAATGATGGGCTTGAGATCGGTGTAATTGACGATGTCCGCCCCGATGGCCTTCGCATGCGGCCCGAATGCGGTCGCGAATGCGTCAAGTGATTCGAAGAAGAGATGGCCTATCGCAAGGTAGGTCGGAGCGCTTCCAGGCACTGGGCCTTGAAGGCCTTTTTCAATAGTGAAGTGGCTGCAGGCCCCGGCCATTTTCTGCTGAATCATCGTCATATGCTTTTCACGATAGTAATCGAAGTCGAAGGTAGCGCCAGCTTCATTCGGGTACAGAATGCTTACATCAATCATTGAGCGTATTCCCTTGGTTTATTGATTAACGGCGGCAACACGTACAGGGCGTTCGCCTGAGATGGTGGTTCGATGCATGAGGCGCAGGTGGCCGTCGTAGCCACCGTCTGCATTGTGAAGCGTGCAGTGGTTGTCCCACAGAGTAAGCATGTTCGGCGCCCATCGGTGACGGTAGACATATGTATCCTGCACCATGTGCTGATACAAATAACTCAGCAGCGCCGTTGATTCCCCATGAGTCAAACCCTGAATACCCAGCGTGTAGACAGGGCTCACGTAGAGGGATTTGCGACCCGTTACGGGATGTACACGTACCAGCGGGTGTGGCCAGGTTTTGTCGGCATCTTCACTGACCACTATCTTCATTGAGCGTGCTTCAGTCTCTTTTGCGAATAGGCCATTTTTGCCATAGGGCATGCTCGCAGAATGTATCGCGACGAGATGATTCATGAGTCCTTTCATCGTCTCAGAAAGGTCATCGTAGGCACGATAGCCGTCGGCAAATAGCGTATCGCCACCCACGGGCGGGGTGATTTTGGAATGCAGGATGGTTCCCGCAGGCGGCTGTTCCTGAAAGCTCCAGTCTGAGTGCCACTGGGCACCAAAGTTAACTGCCTTTTCATCAGCCTCGCGTCTGAGCTCGAGAATGTGCGGATGAGCCTCCATCGGGACGATATATGGATCTACTCCAAACTCACCAAACTGAAGAGTGAATGCCTCCAGTTGTGCGTGAGAGAGCGGCTGATCCGGGAAGTAAATTACCGAATGCCTGGCCCACGCGTCCTTCACCTCTCCTAGTACATCTGCCGCGAGTGGCTTATCAATCGAGATTCCAGTAATGCTGGCTCCGAAACCGTGAGCCTCGGGTTCCACATGAATATGCCTAAAGTTGCTGTCCATCATCGCAGTCCCTTTCTTTCGTTTTTATAAATAATCACAGGAAGACCATGGAGGGATTCTCCAATGCCAGTCCTCTGCCGTCGTTGCTACCGTGCGACAGAGAATTGATTTGGGATGCCAATACCTTGGGCGGTTGTTGTTCCTCCTTTTAGATTGTCGTGTCGAAACAAATCTTTGGCGTGTGGCGCCATTCACGCAGATTCCCCACGTACCCACACTCAGCCGGGCTGCATAGCGATTGCGCAGCAGTGATTAATAAAGATCCCGGAAAGGGCAGGGAAGGGACGAACGATGAGCGATTACGATCTGAGTTTTAAGCGCGCGCTGGCTCGGGGCGAGCTAGACAGCAGGTTCGACACGATTGTCATAGGTTCTGGCGCAGGCGGCTTAAGCACAGCCGCATTGTTGGCTCTCGAAGGACAGCGCGTTTTGGTGCTCGAACGCCACGCGGTGTTGGGTGGTTGTCTGCAATCCTTCAAACGCCAAGGCTTCGAGTGGGACGTAGGCTTGCACTACATGGGTGAGGTACACCGCAAGACGAGTGGACTCTATCGCCTTTTCGACAAGGTCTCAGGTGGGCAACTTGAATGGGCGCCCATGCCCGAAAACTACAATCGCATTATCGTAGGTGGCAATAGCTACGATCATATGGCCGGTGCACAAGCCTACAAGGATCGGCTTAAGGACTACTTTCCGAACGAAGCGAGCGCGATCGATCGTTACGTAGAGCTAGTGGGTGAGGCAAGCCGGGCTGCGAAATCCTTCTTTGGAGAGCGGGCGTTACCACGTTCAGCATCTGAGGCAGCGTTTACCAGGGCTCAGACTGCATTCATGCCACTTGCACAGCGCACAGTGCAGGATGTTCTGGACGAATTGACTGACAACGCTGACCTCAAAGCAGTCTGGTGTGGGAACTACGGCGACTACTGCAATTCCCCTGCGCAGGCCTCTTTTGCGATTCATGCAATGGTATTCAGTCACTACATCGATGGCGCTAGCTACCCCGTTGGCGGCTCGCAACGCATCGTCACGGCAATGGCCGACACGGTTCGTGCTGCAGGAGGAGCTTGCCTGGTGGCGGCAGAAGTTGTGAGCATCGAAATGTGTGATGGTTGTGTGGTGGGTGTACAAACCGCTGCTGGAAGCCAGATTCGCGCGGACAGAGTCGTCAGTGCGATTGGTATCTCTCAGACCGTACCGCTTCTGGCTCATGCTGATTCTGAACTGGCCCAGCCTTTGGGCGAGGTAACTAAGAGCATCGGTACCACTCAATGTTTTGCTGTGCTTAACCTTGGCATCGACATCGCAAACGCCGATCTGAACATTCACCCAGCCAATCTTTGGGTACATCCAAGCAACGATCTCCCAGCGAACCTCGCAAGGTACAGAGCTGATCCAGAGGGGCAGCCTATGCCCCTGCATTTCATTGCCCATCCTTCACTGCGGGATCCGAGTTGGCATGACCGTCACCCTAAGCAGAGCACGATGGATATATGCGGCCTGACTGATTGGTCAGTCTTCGAGCGTTTCACTGGCACGAAGTGGAAGCACAGAGGCGCAGAGTACGAGGACATGACGGCAAGACTGAGCGAAGACCTCATGGCCGTAGCGTTGGAACATTATCCTCAGATCGGTGGAAGCATTGCTCATGCCGAGTTGGCTACACCTCTGACCTTCAACCACTTTCTAAACCGTAGCCATGGTAATTTCATGGGATATGAGCAAACACCGCTGCGTTTTGCACAACGCTGGATGCGCGCACACGGCCCTGTTAAAGGGCTGTTCTTCGGCGGGCAAGATGTGACGGCTGCCGGAGTCAGTGGCGCGATGGTGAGTGGGCTGGTTGCGGCGAGTGCCGTTCTTGGACGTGACCTTTTTCGGGAGCTTTAGTCCTCAAGTTCGCGCCGCGTCGAATCGGCATTACACGGCGTCCTCTGGTGGTCAAAACTCTCAGTGCTGTTGATTGCAGGGGCCTTTCCTCCTGCAGACAAGCTGCTTATTAATTCAAGGCGCAGCGCACTAGGTGATTTACCGAAATGACCTCGCACAGCATGCGAAAATGCGCTGGGCTCTGCGTAGCCCAGCCGCTCTGCTAGCATCACAAGCGGCAGATTGGGGTCAGCTAGTCCTTCCAATGCTTCACCCATACGCACCGCTTCCAGTAGTAAACGGAAGGATGAACCGCGCTCAGCCAATCGGCGCTGAAGAGTGCGCCTGCTCAGATCCAGCGAGCGCGCAACGTTATCGCAATTCGCTTGCGCAAATCCCTGCGCAGCGATGGCAGCACTTACGTAATCGACGAGCGTGTCCGAGTGCCCTTGGGTTTTAAGCATCATTTCCGCGCGACCGAGTACGATGCGAAGCAGTGTTGGATCGGCGGCGTGCCAAGGTAAGTCCAACAGTTCATCGTCAAATACGACGCGAGCGTGCTCCACTCCAAGAATGACAGGACATCCAAAATAGACTTGGTAGCGGTCTGCTAAACACGCGTCAGTGCCTGGTAGCTCAATTCTGATTGGTCTACGGTCAGCCGGCATACAGTTGTAGAGAAGACGCATGTACGCGGCAAAAAGCGAATCGATTTGTGCGGGATGCATGGCCACAGGACTTGGTGCTGCGTGGTAGGCCAGCACTACACCGTTGTTGGTAGCAGGTTCTACAAAAAAGCGGCCAGAGTTGCTAACTAATTGCTGCAGCCTAACCGTGTGGGCGAGTGCTTGGCGTAGTGAGCCACTGTGCATCAACACCAGCGCTACGACATTCATTGACTGCAGCGGCAATGCTACGCCAACCTTCAAGCCGAGCAGCGGATCTTGGGACAGTTGCATCGCTCGTTGCCAAAGCCTTCTCACCTGCACGAGCTGCAGCTGCTTGGTAGGCGCCACGTCTTGCCAGTGTTGAGTCCAGGGAGCACCCAAGCGGAAAGGTTCGATGCCTTGCCGAGTGAGTTCCTCTATGACACCTATAAGCCAGGTAACGCTGACGGTGAGAGGTCGAATCATAGTAAGTCCTTTATCCGCCTTACGATGCTTGGTTAAAAAGATAAACTCAGCTGTATAGGCTCAGTATTGCTCTCTTACATTGGAATTCAGCAAGGCAATATGAAGAATTTTTGTATGCGTCCGGCCAAGTCATCTATCCAGCTCCGCAAAGCCCAGACATGGTGTGCACTTAAATTTTGATCTGACCCCGAAATGTTGGACATCAACATCCAGGGGTGTCATGAAAAAGTACACAGAGCAGGCGAAATTGTCGGTTGTTGAAGATTACTGTTCGGGGAGCGCAGGTCACAGAGAGGTCGCGCATCGTCACGGGGTCAATGCCTCTTCGCTTCGAAAGTGGATTGCGGCATATCAGGCGCTTGGTGCCGCAGGCCTCAAAAGTAAGAGAAAGAAGAACTACAGCCCTGAGTTCAAGCTGAATGTATTGCAGCGCATGCGAGAGGAAGAGCTGTCCTATCGCCAAGTCGCTGCCCTGTTTGATATCCGGAAATCCGACATCATTGGCGAATGGGAGCGCAGGTATGATGAAGGCGGTTTGGAGGCCTTGTCCCGGCAGCCAGGAAGCGGACTTCACAAAAAAATGACAAACCCCATCCCGTCCATTCAGCTTGAATTTTCGGACGATGAAGCTCGTACGCGTGATGATTTGCTGGCCGAATTGAGCCAGTTGCGGATGGAAATTGCTTATTTAAAAAAGCTCGATGCCTTGGTTCAAGCGAAGGAACGAGCAGCGCAGCGGAAAAAGCGCAAATCGTGATTGAACTGAGGCAGGAGCACCCTCTGGAAGGCCTTCTGAAATTGGCTGGCCTGGCCCGTAGCACTTTTTACTATCAACAAAAGGTGCAGCAATCCGTTGATAAATACGCGGAGCTGAAGTCCAGAATTTGCTCAATTTTCGACGAGCACAAGGGCCGATATGGCTATCGCCGTATCACTGCTGCCGTTCGGCGATCTGGCCACCTCGTGAACCACAAGACTGTTCAGCGCCTCATGGGCGAGCTTCAGTTGAAAAGCCGTGTGCGCATAAAGAAATACCGGGCATACAGAGGCGAAGAGGGTCAGGTAGCGCCGAACCTGCTGAAACGGAAGTTCGATGCCAAACGACCGAACCAGAAATGGGTAACCGATGTGACGGAGTTTCGGGTCGGGGGGCAGAAGCTTTATCTCTCGCCGATCCTTGACCTATATAACGGTGAAATAATCGCCTTCAAGACCGCGAGGCGCCCGCTGTTCGACATGGTTGGTGCGATGCTACGGCAAGCTTTTGAGAGGCTGCGGCCATGCGATAAACCACTCTTGCATTCCGACCAGGGATGGCAGTACCGGATGCCTATCTACCGCCGCGTGCTGAACGAGCGTGCGGTAAAGCCAAGCATGTCCCGCAAAGGAAATTGCTATGACAATGCGGCTATGGAAAGCTTTTTTGGCACGTTGAAATCCGAGTTCTTTTACCTGAACAAATTCAACAGTCTCGATGAGCTTGAAGCAGGTATAGAGGACTACATACACTACTATAATCATTCGCGAATCAGGCTGAAGCTAAGTGGCCTGAGCCCTGTGGAATACAGGACTCAAGCACGACGGGCATAGAAGGCGTCCAACATTTCGGGGTCAGATCAATTTAAGTGGACACCAGTTCTAGCCTTTTAAGCGGGTATTTCATGCAGCCAACACGCCGTTCCTACTCTAAGTCCTTCAAAGCCAAAGTCATTCAAGAGTGTGCCCAGCCAGGGGCTTCGATTGCCAGCATCGCACTCAGCCATGACCTCAATACAAACCTCGTCCACAAATGGATTCGCCTGCAAACGCAGAACAGTACCGCGCTGCAACCTGCCTTTTTTCCGCTCCACATGCCATTGGCCGGAGCAAATACGCAAGCTGCATCGTTGAGTATCTGTGTTGAAATCCAGCACCCGCGTGGCTCTGTCAGAGTGAGCTGGCCGACTGAAAGTGCTGCTGCCTGCGCGACCTTTCTTCGAGACTTGCTGCGATGATGCGCATCGATTCCATCTGGCTCGCCACCGAGCCCATGGATATGCGTGCTGGCACCGAGACCGCTCTGGCCAAGGTGATTGCGGTGTTCGGTGCGGCGAAGCCGCACTGTGCTTATCTGTTCGCCAACCGCCGCACGAATCGTATGAAAGTGTTGGTGCATGACGGCTTCGGAATATGGCTGGCGGCGCGCCGGTTAAACCAAGGCAAGTTTCACTGGCCTGGTATTCGCAATGGCTCTGAAATGGAGCTGGATACCGAGCAACGTAAGGGGCCGGCGAACACACCTTCCGAACCCCGGCATTAAGGTCGATTGTGTCCGCGTAATTTAAGCGGACGCAATTACCCTTAATATCAGGATCGCCATGCGTGAACGTAAGTCCTACTCAAAATCCTTTAAAGCCCAAGTGGTTCACGAATGCCAACAGCCTGGTGTTTCCGTGGCGGCCATCGCGATGAGTCACGGTATCAACGCTAATGTCGTACGCCGCTGGTTACCGATTTTTCGTGATCAGCAAGCAGTCGTGTTGCCAGCGTTTGTTCCCGTCAACGTCGCGCCGGTCAATCCCAAGCCAAAGGCTCAAGCGTCGGCGGTTATTGAGCTGCCATTTGGCGAGCAAACCATCACGGTGAAATGGCCCGCTTCCGATCCCGAGGGCTGTGCTCAGTTTGTCCGTGGATTTGCCCTATGATCCGCATCGACAGCATCTGGCTCGCCACCGAGCCCATGGATATGCGTGCTGGCACCGAGACCGCTCTGGCCAAGGTGATTGCGGTGTTCGGTGCGGCGAAGCCGCACTGTGCTTATCTGTTCGCCAATCGCCGTGCTACCCGCATGAAAGTCCTGGTGCATGATGGGATTGGTGTCTGGCTGGCCGCACGACGGTTGAACCAGGGTAAGTTTCACTGGCCAGGTATTCGACAAGGTTGCGAGATGGAACTGGACGCCGAACAACTTCAGGCCCTGGTGCTTGGCCTGCCTTGGCAGCGTGTCGGCGCAGGAGGCACCATCACACTGCTTTAAAAATGTAATTCGCGTCTTGGTGTGCTGTCGCCAGCGATCTGCTTTGGTAAAATCCAGGGCATGACTTCCTTGCCCAACCTCGACCAAATGACCTCCGACCAACTGCGTGCGTTAGCAGCGCAGTTGATGTCGAAGGTCGACACCATGGGTAGGAAGATCCATCACGATCAGATCCTCATCGAACAGCTGACTCATGAAATTGCCGTCCTCAAGCGGCATAGGTTTGCCAAACGCAGTGAGCAGATCACCCCCGAGCAAGGCAACTTGCTTGACGACTTGCTCAATACTGATCTTGAAGCTATCGACGCCGAATTGAGCGCACTCTTGCCGGCCCCGGCTCCTGAGCAAACACGTCAAAAACCCAAGCGTGCACCGCTGCCAGCCCAGTTTCCACGTACCGTGATTCATCACGAACCGGAAAACACGCAATGCTCTTGCGGCTGCCAGCTTCAGCGCATCGGCGAGGACGTGAGCGAGAAGTTGGATTACACGCCGGGCGTGTTCACCGTCGAACAGCATGTGCGTGGAAAATGGGCCTGCCGTCAGTGCGAAACACTGATCCAAGCGCCAGTTCCGGCTCAAGTGATCGACAAGGGGATTCCGACCGCAGGTTTGCTGGCTCATGTGATGGTGGCGAAGTTTGCTGATCACTTGCCGCTGTACCGGCAGGAGAAAATATTTGGACGCGCCGGTTTAGCGATCCCGCGCTCAACACTGGCTCAATGGGTCGGACAGACCGGTGTACAGCTTCAGGCACTGGTTGATGCTTTACGAGAAACGGTTCTAGCGCAACGAGTTGTCCACGCCGACGAGACGCCGGTGCAGATGCTTGCGCCCGGTGAAAAGAAAACCCATCGAGCCTATGTTTGGGCTTACTGCACTACACCGTTTTCGGCACTTAAGGCGGTCGTCTATGACTTCAGCCCGAGTCGCGCCGGTGAGCATGCGCGTAACTTCCTTGGTTCCTGGAATGGCAAGCTGGTGTGCGATAACTTTGCTGGCTACAAAGCCGGTTTCGAGAAAGGCATGACCGAAATTGGCTGCATGGCTCATGCGCGTCGCAAGTTTTTCGATCTGCACGCGGCGAATAAAAGCCAACTGGCCGGACAGGCACTGCACTCGATTGGCGGTCTGTACGAAGTTGAGCGCCAGGCGCGCGAGATGAGTGATGAGGATCGCCGCCGAATACGGCAAGAAAAAGCAGCGCCGTTGGCGAAAGCACTGCACGAGTGGATGCTGACTCATCGCGATCTTGTGCCCAACGGATCAGCAATAGCCAAAGCCTTGGATTACAGTCTTAAACGCTGGGTAGCGCTGACGCGCTACCTTGAAGACGGTGCTGTGCCTATAGATAACAATGCCGTCGAAAACCAGATCAGGCCATGGGCTCTTGGGCGCTCCAACTGGTTGTTCGCCGGTTCGTTGCGCAGTGGTAAGCGGGCGGCGGCGATCATGAGTCTGATCCAATCGGCGCGTATGAATGGGCATGATCCGTTTGCATATCTGAAGGATGTGCTGACACGACTGCCGACACAGCGGGCAAGTGAGATTGGGGAGTTGTTGCCACACAATTGGAGCCACCCTTGATAGCCCGGATATGTAAGGATGCTTCCATCACAGGGATAGAAAAAAGGAAGATGCCATGGACGCGGTAATCCGGCTTGCCAAACTTGCCGATATCGATGCGATTTTTAAGATTCGAACCAGTGTTCGGGAAAATCACTTATCCCAAGATCAGTTAACGGAGATAGGCATAACGCCTGAAGCTATAAGTCAGGCAATTTCAGAGACTCCGTGCGCTTGGGTCGCGGAGGTCAGTGGTGTTCCAGTCGGTTTTTCGATGGTCGATATTGAAGATGGTTGCGTGTTCGCGGTCTTCGTCTTGCCGGAATTCGAAGGGTACGGGTTGGGGCGCAATCTGATGCACAAAGCAGAGACTTTTCTATTTCAACGCCATCAGAAGATATGGTTAGAAACCGCTGAAGCAAGCCGTGCGAGCGGATTCTATAGAAACCTTGGCTGGCAGCCCGTGAAGAACCTACCAGAAGGTGACATTCGTTTTGAGAAGCAACTGAAGTAAAGCGAGAATAAAGGTATTGAGACGGTTAGATGGCGCCCGGCCAATTGCGCAAGGTGCGTTTGGCGGACGCTTATAATAGAGGTGTGGCTTGAACGACCTAGCCATTCGAAACGCGTTGATCACTGACGCAGTTGTGCTGTGCAACGCTGAACGAGAAACTGCTCGGTCGCCTGGGCTGCTGATCTCCCGTCCGAGTGAATTCAGCTGTAAATCCTTTGAGGACAAAATCAACGTATTAACTCGTGAGGGTCTGTATGTGGTGGCAGAACGAAACGGCTTGGTGGTCGGTCATGCGCTACTTGAGCCTCATAGGCTTGAAGCACTCGCACACGTATATAGTCTGACTATCGTTGTGCATCCCAATAACCTGGGGCAAGGTGTGGGCCAAGCACTCATGACCGCGCTTCTGGAATGGGCCCAAGCCCGGCCCGGCCTACTTAAGATCGAGCTACGGGTGCGTGAAACCAATTCGCGTGCCCGGCGCCTGTACGAAAAATTTGGCTTTGTTGAGGAAGGACGCTTACAAAAGCGAATCCTACTGCCAGACGGCACTTTGATTGCCGATATCACTATGGCCTGGTTTGCTCCTACTTAATGTTTTCCAAGTAATGTGTGTTAACCGACGCTTACCGTTCTCACACGTTTGCCGACGCAGCGGGCGAGAAATTAGCGATCTACTGCCATATAAGTGGGCTGTGGAAAACCAATGCAAGGCTTGTTAGAGGCGCATTCCCATCTCGAATGCACGAATCTCGAACCCCAGTTCTGCATACAACCGAATTGCCGGTGCATTGAAAGCCCAGACCGACAGTCTGATGTCTTTAGCGTCGCGCTCAGCAGCCCATTTTTGAACGTTTTGGACAAGGCCCCGCCCGATACTCTTCCCCCAATATTTCTCTGCTACACACACAGATCCAATGCGCACGAAGCTCAGCGGTTTCATCAGTGGCCCGGAGCTTGACGATATGCTGGCAGTGATAAAACCTGCCGCTTGGAGGCCTACATGCGCTATAAAAACAATCTGTGCCGTATTGTCAAAAAAACTCATCCAGTGTGGCAGGTCGCGCGTAGGTTCAGGGGTTGCAGCGGCGTAGATATCAGGGCGTGCAGCATGGTGAACCGAGTTGAGCAATTGTCCCAACTCACAAATCGTTGGCGCGTCCTTTTCTGTTGCTTCTCGATAACTTATGACTTCGTCCATACGTGTAGCCTCCATGTTAAGGCGCTCCTGAAAAGTGTCTTTGTCTCATACTAAACAAGCCATTCCAACGGTTGTTCTGATCGATTGCTGGCATGGGACGGTGTGGGCCAAGCGTGGGCATGAGGAAGGAGTCAAGCGTGAGAAAAATGACTGTTCACGTCGTATTCAAACGTTCGCAAGGTGTGTTGGGCAGACGCTTACTGACCAACTGCGTGCCTTAGCTGCGCAGTTGATGCAGCGTGTCGAGACGCTCGACCACCAGGTCGACACTCTGGGCAAGACAGTCGAGACCATGGACAAGAAGATCCACCACGACCAAACACTCATCGAAAAACTGACCCATGAGATCGCCAACTCAAGCGCTTGAAGTTTGCCAAGCGCAGCGAGCAGATGAATCCCGAGCAGGCCAGTTTGCTCGATGACCTGATCGACACCGATATCGCGGCAATTGAAGCAGAGTTTCAAAGCTTGCAGGCAGTGATAACTCTGACCAAGAAAAAACAGAAACCCAAGCGCACTGCATTGCCGGCTGAGTTTCCATGCACGCTGATCCATCACGAACCTGACAACACTCACTGCCCATGCGGCTGCGCCCTGAAGCGCATCGGCGAGGACGTCAGCGAAAAGCTGGATACACACCGGGCGTGTTCAACGTCGAGCGTCATGTGCGTGGCAAATGGGTCTGCGATGACTGCGAAACGTTGATCCAGGCACCGGTTCCGGCCCAGATCATCGACAAGGGTATCCCAACCGCCGGGCTGCTGGCCCACGTCATGATTGCCAAGTTTGCCGACCACCTGCCGCTTTACCGTCAGCGGAAAACGGGCGGCGGCGATCATGAGCTTGATCCAGTCGGCGCGGCTCAACGGGCATGATCCGTATGCTTATTTGAAGGACGTCCTCACGCGCCTGCCGACGCAGCGGGCGAGCGAAATCGATCAGTTACTGCCGCATAGGTGGCATCCGGTCTAATTACGCAAGGCGTGATGCCGGAGGCATACTTCTAACCATCATCGATACAGACTGATTACCCAACAGATACAAGGGTAGATCCGCCCCAAATGATCGCTTGCGCCACTATCACATTTTTCCCATTGAAGGTGACAGCAGGGCTACCATAGAGCTGGTAACCCATCTGCAATGCAGCACTCACACGGTGACAGAAAGCTGCATCGTCAGGGCCAGTAAGAATACGATAAATTGGCAGATCGTCCGGTGGTACGGTCACATGCGAGCTCCTCTAACATAGGGTGGTTCTGGCTCAAGATTGCTCATGTAGGGCATAGGTTGTCGGCTTGCGTATCTTGAGTTCTGAAATAGATTACACCACTCGTGTGACACTGCCATTTTGAAGAAAATGTACCCATCCTCAGCGCGCACTTTACAAGGCGGGTTGCCCAGGCGCTTACGCTGGGCGCTTACCGTAATTGCATGAGTTTGACCACCCAGTTGCATTGCCACTAACCCTTCGCTTGCATTCGATTTGTTCACCACGCGCCGTAGTGACGGCCGACAGAGAACAACAATTTCCCCGAGATGGAAGAAAGACACCAACATGAAGAATTCCTTGGCGCGCTTGAAAAGCAATTTGACGCAGCGCTACTCTCACATGCTACTTGCCTCCACTAAAAACTATATAGGACGTTGTGAACATGGAACTCGTCCCTCGGATAGCATCTGCTCCACTGATCTTTCTAAACGACGGCGTACAAATTCCGCAACTCGGCTTCGGGGTCTGGAAACTAGATGATGCGCAGGCTTACGAGGCGGCCAAAGCTGCATTGGCAGCTGGTTACCGGCATATCGATACAGCGGTGAGCTACGGTAACGAAGCCGGAGTTGGTCGCGCCGTCGCTGAAAGCGAACTACCCAGGGAACGAATTTTTATCACCACCAAGCTATGGAATACCGACCAGGGCTTCGACAGCACCCTACGAGCTTTCGACGTCAGTATGCAGCGCCTAGGACTCGAAACCTTGGATCTGTACCTCATTCATGGGCCATCCCGAAGAAAGGTGCGTATCGTGAGACTTGGAAAGCCTTCGTGCGCTTGAAGCAGGAAGGTCGAGTGCGTTCCATTGGTGTGTCGAACTTCAATGTGGAGCATCTGACCAACATCATGGATGACACCGGCGTGGTGCCGTCAGTCAACCAGATCGAAGTCCATCCTGATTTTAACCAGGCCAACCTGAGCAAGTGGTGCCACCAGCAAGGCATTATCACCGCGTCCTGGAGCCCGTTGGGCCAAGGTGGCGAGTTGCTGAAAATGCCCCTGTTCGCCGAAATCGCCCAGCGCCACGGCAAAACACCTGCCCATGTCATCCTTCGCTGGCACCTGCAAAATGGCCATGTGCCGATCTCGCGCTCCACCAATACTCAGCGCATGGCGGCTAACCTTGATATATTCAATTTTGAGCTGAGCAGCGACGAGCTTGAGGCGATTGCACAGCTCAAGCAAACCGGCCGCCTGGGGCCTGACCCTGAGACCATAGAAATGGGCCTCTGAGCCCAAATCTGAGATTGAGGTGTTGCAGCTGACCGAAAACTGACCCGGTAAAGGCTGTTCTGCCGACTGAAAACTGCCCCCCTGCTGATGCATGTCTACACGAGGTAAGTTAGGTAGACGCATACCCTAATCCCATCGGAGTGCGTCATGTTCAGCCATATCACAATCGGCACCAACGACCTCGCCAGCGCTACAAACTTCTATGGGCGGCTACTTGCACCGCTAGGCATCACGTTGCTTGCCCTCAAGCACAATCCTGAACACGCTCTATTCACCCAAAGCACGACTGACTCAGGTACGGCGTTCTGCATCTATAGCCCTCTAAATGGCGAACGCGCGACGCCAGGTAACGGGTCGATGGTTGCGTTCGAAGCCCAAACGCGGGCGCAGGTTGATGACTTTCACGCGATCGCTATGGCTAATGGGGCATCAGACGAAGGCGCACCAGGACTGCGTCTTCAGTACTCTGCAGATTATTACGGTGCTTATATCAGAGACCCCGACGGCAACAAGATATGTTGCGTATGCCACAGCGGTGACTGACCTTCGACTTCTGCGCTGATGAGGTTGCCGACTCAGCGGGTTCTTACCTGAGTCACGCAAGGTGACTTGGGCAGACGCTTACGAATGTTTAGCACGGCAGACACGAATATTCCAAGGCTATCGCGGACGCGTTTAAGAGCTGAGTGAGTGGTGCGAATGGGGGCACGAAGGGGAGGGACTGAATTGTGCGATGCATCTTGATTGTTCACTAACGGGCAGTTCGTGGCTACTCGTTAGTGAACGATGTGCTCATCAGATTTTTACAGGTTCGCCTAGAACGTGCATCAGGCGATTCGCCCATCCGAAGATGGCTGTGGCCAGCACAAGGTCGACGACCCCAAGCGTATCAAAGCCAAGCTCTTTCAAAGCGTCGGCATGCCGTGTAGTCAGCACTGGGGGTGACTTGGCCAGCTCGACCGCAAAGTCGAACAACGCCTGAGACCTATCATCCAATTGCGCTTCGGTTTCGTCGGCAAAGATTTTTGCAACCAGCTCTGTACTTTTGGTCAACTGATTGTATCGGGCGCCGTGTACTGCTGCGCAGTAGACGCATCGGTTGACGATTGAAGAACCAATCGCTCCCAGTTCACGCTCAGCTGGCGGCAAGCCGGCGCGACCGTACATGATGGCGTTAAACAAAGGGGATCGTACCGCGAGCGATTCAGGGTCATGAGCAAGAGTGAGCACATACTCCGAGATTTTCTTGCTCGATGGGGTCACTTTCATCGCATCTAGCTGCTCCTGGCTTGCGCTTTCCAACTCAACAGGCTTGATGTATGGCGACCAGTGAGGCACCGATACCGTGAAATTATGCACGACTTGGCTCATTCGATTTCTCCCGCGATTTTAAATCCAGCAACGACCCGAAGCTGATAGTTAACGAACGCAATAACCTCAGTCAGCCTCACGATATCCGGCTCTGTGATTCCGACAGTCTTCAATGTGTCGATGTCTTGCTTGGTCGCTTCGCGCGGCTTTTGAGTAACCAGATCAGTGAATCGGATGATTGCCATGAAGCGCTCATCCCCATAGGCGGTCTGCTGAGGATTGGCCGCAACGTAAAGTCCTTCGTCGCCATCCGCTGATTCAAGACACACATGATAGTGATCAGCCAGTTCTTCAGAATCGCTCAACCTGGCGATTCGTTCCGCAAGCGCTGCACGCTCTGCATGTGATAGACCACCCGGATCTTTAGGAATGATCACAGCATCATGGCTCGCTTGACTGAGGGCCATAATTTCCGAGCGCTGCGCAATGGCCATCGCGATTGGAGAGTTTTCGTTTGCGCCAACAAGACGCTCGATAATATTCGGAGTAAGCATATAAGTTCCAATGGTTAGCGACGCGTAACTTCCTGAGTACAGCTATGCTGGACAGGACCGCAAATGTTCGCCCTAGGTTAAAGAACGCTCGCAAGCGAAACGAATTTCGTGGTCATGAACGCATCCAGTGCCCCAGGGCCTCCTTCGGTTCCGTATCCGGAATCTTTTACGCCGCCAAATGGGTGTTCGGGCAGGGCTACGCTGTGATGGTTGATCGAGATGGCGCCAGACTCGATGCCGTTGAATAGCTTATTGGCCGAACTGAGTGATCGTGTATAGGCGTATGCAGAGAGGCCATAGGGCAATCTGTTCGCTTCCTTGATGGCTTCGTCGATGTCGTCGAAGGAATTGATCAAAGCAATCGGGCCGAAAGGTTCATCGATCATCGCCAGGGCGGTCACCGGCACATTTGTCAAAACGGTAGGTTCGAAAAAATAACCTCTATCGCCTACGCGATTACCGCCAGTCTCAAGCTTCGCACCCTGCGATACGGCGTCAGCCACGAGCTCTTCTGTCGCTTTAAGACGCCCACGATGTGCCATAGGGCCCATATTTACCTGGGGGTCGAGACCGTCACCTACCTTGATCGCTCGCGCTCCGTCTACGAAGCGGCTAACGAACTCGTCGAACACTTTCGAATGAACGAGGAAGCGAGTGGGGGAAACACAAACCTGGCCTGCGTTGCGGTATTTGGCCGCGACAGAAATCTTGACGGCTGTGGCGATGTCCGCGTCATCCATTACGATCACAGGTGCGTGGCCACCCAGTTCCATCGTGGATCGCTTCATATGAAGCCCTGCAAGGCTCGCAAGCTTTTTGCCTACTGGCGTCGATCCGGTGAACGTTACTTTCCGGATAGAAGGATGGGCGATCAAATGCTCAGAAATTTGGCCCGAATCGCCAAACAACAGGTTGACGGCTCCAGGAGAGACGCCAGCGTCAGCGAACGCCTTGACCAACTCGACTGCACATGTAGGTGCCTCTGTTGCACCCTTCAAAATGATCGAGCAGCCAGCGGCAAGTGCACCGGCGACTTTTTTAACCGCTTGAATAAGTGGGAAATTCCATGGGGCGAATCCCACTACAGGTCCGATAGGCTCCATCAGGGTGAATTGATGAACACCTAACGCGCGAGATGGGATGACGCGCCCATACGTACGCCTGCCTTCTTCTGCGTGCCAGTCGATTGTGTCTGCGGTTGCGCCGACTTCACCCATCGCTTCCGCCAAGGGCTTCCCGTGCTCTATGGTTAGGGTACGGGCAATATGTTCCGCGCGCTCACGAATCAAATTCGCGGCTTTGTGCATAATCGTCGCGCGCTCAAGTGCGCTGACCTGCTTCCAAGCAGCGAAACCTTTTTCGGCAGCGATCGCCGCGTCTTCGATATCAGTCAAGCTAGCTTTCGCAATGAGTCCGATCTGCTCTTCAGTTGCCGGATTGACTACAGGGATCGATTCATTGGGATGCGTGTTACGCCATACACCGCCAATAAACAGTGGTATTTGTTCCATGATCACCTCTCAGTTGCTAATGGTTTTGACGTCCCACGGCTTGGCTAAAAACTCAAAGTGGTGCTGAGCTACGCGCGATTTACGACACCTGGGCTTCAATAAAAATATAGGGCATCTGACCCCGAAACTTTTTCTGTTTTTTTGCAGAAAACATTCGTGTGTTAGAAGCTATTTCCATGAATAGAAGTGATATTGAAAAATATATGTGAATGGCGTGTTGTCGATGATTTCCTATCGACTACTTGGAAGGTTTTTCTCGTGGTTGTGAAGCGGCCCGTCGACGATGCCAGCGCCCAAAAGCACTGTGAGAGTTTATCGACCGCTTTTGCTTTCAGGTGAACAGCGTAATTGCGCCCGTCAGCCGCGACGCTATTGTCATCAAGAGTGAGAGCAGCACCGCCCACTTGATGGTGGCTTTCTGAAAGTCTCCCAAGTCTCGGTCATTGAATACAACGGCACGGGCGTCGCTATGGCGTCCTATATAGGCAAATACGTGGTGCAAGTGGTCGCAGGGCAGACTCCCGCACATCGGCCTGATGTAGGCAGATAAGATGCGCCAAATTCCTTTTTATCCGACGCGTGTGCCGGCCGTCCGACTGGTCGCCGGTTGGTATCAGATACTCCACGCCGTTGGGCGTTGGATGTTTGCACCAGCCGCAGGCTTCGTCGGTCCTGTGGGCGGGAGTTGCCGGTTTAATGAAGGGTAAGGCTGGCAGTAAATGTTTGGCCTCTGACTGGCTCCAGAACAGCGCATGAGTCGTGGTTTTGCCCAAGCTTGGCGCAGTCCGCAAAGTCTGCTGAAGCACAGAGGCAATACGGCTTTTTCTATCAGCCTCACGACTCTTTTAACGCTATCTGCTGATTTTTCGGTGTTGTAATAAAAGTGTGTTGCAACTTCGAAATCGCGTCAGTTTTGACAACGTGCCTGTTCGTAGCACGAATCATTGGGCTCGGATGCCTATGCCACTTTCCTCCTCAACGGATCCAGAACATGCCAGCTCCTTTGACCTCCGTATCTACCTCTCCAGATTTGCCGACGGACGCTGATGTGGTCGTGATTGGCGGCGGTATTATCGGGGCGTTTACCGCCTATTACCTGGCCAAACGCGGCATGAAGGTCGCTTTGGTCGAAAAGGGCCGTATAGGCGCTGAACAATCGAGTCGTAACTGGGGTTGGTGCCGTCAGCAAAATCGCGATGCGCGTGAGCTGCCGATGGCGACCAAAAGCCTGGAGTTGTGGGAGCAGTTCGGCGCGCAGACCGGCGAGCAAACAGGTTTTACTCGGTGCGGGCTGCTCTACCTGAGCAATAATGAAACTGAGCTTGAGGGGTGGGCGCGTTGGGGGAAGTTCGCCCGTACGGTCAATGTCGAGACCCACATGCTCAATGCGCAGCAAGCAGCCGAACGCGCAAGGGCCACCGGCAAGGCTTGGAAGGGAGGGGTATTTGCCCCCTCCGACGGCACTGCGGACCCATCTCGCGCCGCACCGGCGGTGGCTCGTGCCATCCTGGCCCTTGGCAGCACTGTCCATCAAGACTGCGCCGTCCGTGGCCTTGAGACCGAGGCCGGTCGACTCTCTGCGGTCGTTACCGAAAAGGGCATCATCCGCACCCGCCTCGCGGTTCTTGCCGCCGGCGCATGGGCGTCTTCGTTCTGTCGCCAATATGGTATTCGTTTTCCCCAAGCCACCATTCGTCAGACCGTGCTTTCGGTTTCTCCACCAAGCCAGGCGATACCCAGTGCATTGCACACGTCCGATGTCTCCATGACGCGGCGTTTCGATGGCAGTTATACACTGGCGATCAGTGGCCGGGGACGTGTCGACTTCACACCGCAACTGCTTGGTTTCGCTACGCAGTTCCTGCCGATGTTTCAACGGAGATGGCGCAATCTGGCGCCTGGTGGGTTGGAGGGGGTGCGTTCGGGGCATGAAAGCTGGAAACGCTGGCGCCTGGACCAGCCGACACCGATGGAAAAGATGCGAATTCTCGATCCGAAGGTCGACGCCGCGATTGTCCAGTTGACTTACAAACGCGCGGTGGAGTTGGTTCCGTCATTAAAGGCGTCTTCGCTCACTACAGCCTGGGCGGGTTACGTGGACAGTACGCCTGATGGTGTTCCAGGGATCGGCGAGATAGCCAGCCTGCCGGGCCTGGTACTGGCGGCGGGGTTCAGTGGTCATGGTTTCGGTATTGGGCCGGGCGCGGGCCATTTGATTGCCGATATCGTCAGCGGTGCCGTCCCCATTGTCGATCCGCAACCTTATCACCCGGACCGCTTTCAAGCGTCGGCCTGGGGCAAAGTTGCGGACTTCTAAGCGTTTTCCCTCCATTTGAACCAGAGGTATCGCCTGTATGTTGAAGGATTCCGACCAGACGGCCCGATCCCAGCCACGCTCCGTCACGGCGTCAGACCCGGCGGCACCGCGTCTGATGCCCCTGCGCGCAGATCATCTACCACAGGCGGTCGGCCTCTCATCCGCCTTGGGCTGGCCGTATCGCGAGGCGGACTGGCGATTCGCCTTCGACCTTGGCGCTGGCCTTGCTGTGGAAGTGGAGGGACGGCTGGTGGCGACGGCTTTGTGGTGGTCACAAGGCCAGACCCATGCCTCGGTGGGCATGATCATTGTTTCTCCGGTGTTGCAGGGCCAGGGCCTCGGGCGCGCCCTGATGGACCGCCTGATGCAGGAGGCCGGCGAGCGAACGCTGATCCTCAATTCCACCCAGGAAGGCTTGGCGCTGTATAGACGACTGGGTTTCGTTGCCCAGGGGCAGGTCAACCAGCATCAAGCGATGCTTGAACACGCGGTGCATTTTGTTCCCGTATCGGGGCAGGTTCGTGCCATGCAGGCCGAGGACCAGCAAGCGCTGCGACAACTGGATCTGGCCGCCACGGGCCGCGACCGCAGTGAATTGCTCAATGCCTTGTTCGACGTCGCCAATACCTTGGTCATCGACCGCGGCGCGGGTGTTTTAGCCTACGGCTGTGCGCGCGAGTTCGGGCGCGGCGTGGTCATCGGCCCGGTGATCGCCAGGGGCGCGACTGCGATAGTGGATGCCCGAACACTGATCACGGCACTCGCTAATGCCCATCGAGGAAGGTTCGTGCGGATCGATGTCACTGAAGACACAGGCTTGTCGCCTTGGTTGACCGAGCAGGGCCTGCCCTGTGTTGGTCATGCGATTCCCATGGTGCGCGCTGCCCAATCACAGGTTCTCCGCGCTGAAACTGGTGCGCAGTTGTTTGCCCTGTCCAACCAGTCGATCGGTTGAGGTGTATTGACCGCGAGCTTGCGGAATTCGCGACCTGATGATTAACCCTGAGATGATGGATAGCCCTTATGAAACTGATGCCCTATTGGCTGGATACCGCGCCCAAATTTGCGTCGGGTGAACGCGATGCGCCTAGTGGTGAGGTGGATGTGGCCATCGTCGGCGCTGGCTTTACCGGTTTGTCCGCCGCTATAGCACTGGCAAAAAAAGGCGCGAGAGTGGCCGTATTCGAATCCGGCCTGGTCGGTAACGCCGCTTCCGGTCGCAATGGCGGAATGTGCAACAACGGCTTTGCCCAGGATTATTACGCACTGTCGACGGCCATTGGGCGTGAGCGCGCCAATATGTTGTATCGCGCCTTTGATGCCGGGGTCAGCAAAGTTGAGTCGCTGATCGCGGAGGAGGGTATCGATTGCGATTTCAAACGCGTTGGCAAGCTCAAGCTCGCGGCGAAGCCTGAGCACTTTGACAAGCTGGCCCGGTCGCAGGCGCTCATGGAGCAGGAATGCGATCCTGACACCTGCATGCTGACGCGCGAGCAATTGAGCAGCGAGATCGGCTCAGATCGTTATTTTGGTGGCCTGGTGTTCGCAAAAAGCGCCGGTATGCACGTTGGCCGCTACGGTCAGGGTCTGGCGGAGGCGGCTGCCCGGCGTGGCGTGCGTATCTATGAAAATGCACCGGTGCTTGGCCTCTCGCGTCAGACCGGCACCGTGCATCAGGTCAAAACGCCGCGCGGTGAAGTGCGTGCCAAGCAGGTGCTGCTGGCGACCGGCACCTCCTCGGTGGGCCCCTTGGCCTGGTTTCGCCGGCGTATCGTGCCAGTGGGGGCGTTTATCATCGTTACAGAGCCCCTTTCAGTCGAGGTGCTTGACCGTCTGGTTCCGCGCCGGCGCATGACTGTCGATACGAAAAACTTCGTCAATTACTTTCGGGTAACCCCCGACAATCGTTTGCTGTTCGGTGGGCGTGCGCGCTTCGCCACCTCCAATCCCGCCTCCGACATGAAAAGCGGAATCATCCTGCAGAAATCGCTGATCGAGGTTTTTCCGGAATTGAGCGACACCCGCATTGATTACTGCTGGGGCGGTATGGTCGATATGACCCGTGACCGCCTGCCACGGGCCGGTGAGCACGATGGGTTGTTCTACTCGATGGGGTATAGCGGCCACGGCACGCATATGTCGACCTATATGGGCGCGATCATGGCCGAAGTTCTTGACGGTCGCGCCGACCTGAACCCATGGCGGGACTTCAGTTGGCCGGCGATCCCCGGGCATTTCGGGAATCCCTGGTTTTTACCGTTGGTGGGTGCGTATTACCGGTTTCAGGATTTGGTGCGCTGAACCGAAGTACCGATATATGAGCAATCTGCGCCGACTCGCTGTTTGATTCGGTTCGACGGCTGATCACCGCGCAGACATTGTAAAAAATACTCGGAAAAGTGCACGGAGGATGGATTTGCCCGTGCGTGGTGCACTCCGCAAACTCTACTGATGGCGAGGCTGAAAACGGTGGTTTGTGCCAGGCGGGGTTTCATTCCAAACGTTTTGCATGGTCGGGTGGTGCTGTAATCAATTTGTGGTGCAGCAAAGCGTTGATACATCCGTAACGTTGTGCCGCTAGGCGGATCGGCCGCTGATTGTTGGCTCGACTGAGAGACTGCAAGGGTGCCATGTCGCTTAAGACCCATCGCGGGTTCCGTATTTGGTATTGAGGTTGGCATCACCGTCGTTTGCGTTTGCAGGACGTCCCGGTCAACCGGGGCACTCCATACTTTTGATTCTCGACAGGTATAACTGACATGACTGACACAAAAGTCGATGCCCAATTAATCAGCGGCCGGGAAAGCCTGAGCATCTTTGAAAGCCTCAATCGCGGTGTCTCCCGTCGTAGCGCCTTGCAAATGCTGGGGGTCGCCGGCGTCGTCGCTGCGGGTACGGGAAGCCTGTTCGGTGCTGCCGGAAAACTGCTTGCCGACGAGCCCACCGCTCCCGGCAAAGGTAAGCCGGGCGGGCGGATCCGCGTGGCCGGGATGAACAGCTCCACCGCCGACACCCTCGATCCCGCCAAGGGGTCGGGTTCTACCGATTACACGCGCCAATACATGTTTTATAACGGGCTGACCCGCTTTGACAGCCATATGGTGCCGCAACTGGAGTTGGCCGAGCGCTTCGATTCCGCTGATGCAACGCTCTGGGTAATCACCTTGCGTAAAGAGGTGACCTTTCACAACGGCAAGCCCCTGACCGCCGCCGATGTGGTGTTTTCGCTTTCGCGTCACAAGGATCCCATCACCGGTTCCAAAGTCCAGCCATTGGCGCAGCAGTTCAGCGAGATCAAGGCGACCGGCCCCAACGAAGTGCAAATCCGCCTCACCGGCCCGAATGCCGAGCTGCCGTCGATTCTCGCTGTCTCGCATTTCCTGATCGTCCCTGAAGGTACCACCGACTTTAATCAGGGAGTAGGGACCGGGCCATTCAAGGTCAAGGAGTTCAAACCCGGCGTACGCTCACTCGCCGTGCGCAATACGAATTACTGGAAACCAGGCTTGCCTTATCTGGACGAGATCGAGTTCATCGGCATTGCCGACGAACCGTCAAGGATCAACGCGCTACTCTCGGGCGATGTGCAGATCACTAATGAAGTGGATCCGCGCTCAACGGTCCGCATCAAGGCCAGCGGTAAGCACCAAGTGATCTCTGCACCGTCGGGCAATTACTCGGATTTGATCATCCGTCAGGATCAAATGCCGGGTAAAAGCCCGGAATTCACTCAGGCGATGAAGTACCTGTTGGACCGTGAGCAAATCAAATCCGCCGTGTTTCGTGGCTTCGCAGTCGTCGGTAACGATCATCCGATTTCCCCAGGTGCGCGTTACTACAATACCGACTTGCCGCAAACGGTATACGATCCCGAAAAAGCCAAATTTCTGTTGAAAAAAGCCGGCATGGAGAGCATCACTATGCCGCTGATTGCATCGCCGGCCGCCACCGGGTCGGTGGACATGGCGGTGCTCCTGCAGCAGTCGGCGCGCCAAGTCGGGCTAAAACTTGACGTTAGCCGCTTACCCAGTGACGGCTACTGGTCGAATCACTGGATGAAGCACCCGCTGAGTTTCGGCAACATCAATCCAAGGCCAAGCGCCGACGTGATGTTCTCTCAGTTCTTTCAGTCGAGCGCGCCCTGGAACGAGTCAGGCTGGAAGAACGAGCAGTTCGATCAGCTACTGCTGCTTGCCCGGGGTGAAACCGACGATGCAAAGCGCGGCAAAATGTACGCGGACATGCAGACCCTGGTGCATGAACACAGCGGTATAGGCATTCCTGTGTTCATCAGCAACATCGATGGCATTGACCAACGCGTCAAAGGTTATGGCAGCAATCCGTTGGGCGGTTTCATGGGCTTCATGTTCGCCGAACAGGTCTGGCTGGATGCCTGATTCGCAGAGATCGCGGAACGCAGTTGTCGTGCGTTCCTGCTTCTGTATGCAAGGTCAGGACGCCGCCTCCTGAAACGACCTGATAATCGCCTCAAGCATCAAACTGGCCGTTCGATTGGCGCCTTGCGATTCCCGTGAAACCACAAACACCGGTCGCTGCGCAATGAACTCCGGCAACGGTAATCGAAACAAGGCGCCATGCTCCACCCAGGGATGAGCGATATGGTCAGGCACAATGCCGACATAGCCGCCGCTGAGCAGCAATTGAATCGTACCTTCAACGTGATGGGCGAGGGTGCTGGCGTTTTGTAGAAAAGTCGCCGGTGCAGTGTCCTGCACCAAATAGCCACGACGCACATAGTGGGCGGTTTGTTCGACAATCCGGCGCGCTTCTTCTTCGCTTTTGCCGAATGCTTCGTGGTCTCGTCCGCAATACAAGGCCGAGGCCTCGGAGCCGATCACTTGATAGTTGAGGTCGGGCAGGTCCGACTTGCAAATGGTTAAGCCTACGCTTGCCTTTTTCTCGGCGACAGCGCGCTCTACTGCATCCGGCGGGGCGACCCCGACACTGAGGTTGACCAATGGATAATCGCGACGAAAATGTTTCAGTGCGTTGGCGATGGGGTTACTGGGCGTGAAGGTACAGTGATCGATCAGCCACAGGCTCAGTTCGCCTTTGACCTCTGCCTTGGAGCTGGCCAGGGTGTCGCGAAATTCATCGATCGAATCGAGCAGACGCAGTAGCGCCGAATAGGCGACCTGGCCTTCCTCGGTCAATTGGAAACCACTACGCCCACGATGGCAGAGTTGGCTGCCGAAACGACTCTCCAGGTCGGACAATTGCCGACTGATGGCCGAAATACCCATACCCGTGGCCTCCTCGGCAGCCGACAGCCCCCCGCACTCGACAACGGCCTTGAATAGTCGCCAGTGTTTCAAGTCGATGTCGTGTAACGGGGGAACAGATGTTGTGTTCAATGGGGTACTCCAGGTGCGGGGAGTGAAGCGCATGAGTCCGTCTGATCTTACGCGCTCGGCTGTTGAATTGTTTTACACCAAGTTCGTCGATCAACGCAGTTGGCCATCCAAATAAATCAGGGTCTGTGCCAGCACTTGAGTGCCGTCGAGCAACTGTTGGGGTTCCAGCCATTCTTCGGGGCAGTGGCTGCGGCCGTTGAGACAGGGGACGAACACCATACCCATCGGCCCAGTGGCCCCGACGTAGACTGCGTCATGCCCGGCACCACTGGGTAGGGTCATGTGCGGCAAGCCCAACTGTTCCGCCACTTTGCTGACAGCCTCGATGACAATGGGCGAACAGTCCGTCGGGTCAGCATACGTCAACGGTACGGAGTCGACGGTCAGCCTCAGGTCTGTCAGCGCCGCGTTGCAGCGCGCCAGCAGCTGTTCCGGGAAGTCGAGCAGCACCTGTTTGGAGTCGCTGCGTACTTCGAGCACCATGTCGACTTTGCCAGGTACGGCGTTGGGCACGTTAGGGCTCACATCCAACCGACCCACCGTCGCGACGACATAATGAGGACGACCACTCATGTCGATGGCCATGCGCTGTGCTTCGCGGATTAATTCTGCCGCGCCGACCAGCGCATCACGCCGCAGATCCATCGGGGTCGTGCCGGCATGGTCGGGCAAACCACACACGGTGATCCCGACACGGCGGATGCCGACGATATTAGTGACGGAGCCGATGGGCAATCCCTGGCTCTCCAGAACCGGGCCCTGCTCGATGTGCAGCTCAACAAACGCTGCGATGCTGCCGGGTTCCCGTAGAGCCTGGTCGAGGCGCTCCGGGGCACCTCCAATACGCTTCATCGCTTGTGCCAGGCTTTCACCGGCGCGGTTTTGCGAGGCGAGCATGTCGGCGCTCAGCTGCCCGGCGAATGCGCGACTGCCGACACAGGAAATGCCGTAATCACTAGGTTCTTCCGAGAGAAAGTCGATCACCTGAAGTGAATGACGCAAGCATCGGCCGGCGTCCTTCAAGGCATGGGCGACTTCCAGCGCCGCCAACACGCCGATAATGCCATCGAACTGGCCTCCACCGACCACCGTATCGCAGTGTGAGCCGCTGATCAGCGGTTTCAGGTCAGGTTCGCTGCCGTTGAGCTGACCGATCAGATTGCCGCCGGCATCCAGCGTGACGCTCAGCCCGGCAGACTCGAATTCAGACCTTAACCACAGCCTTGCCTGCTCAAACTCGGGTGAGAAGGCGCGTCGGGTCCACGGTACGTCCGGCAGCGTAAAGTTCGACAGCGTATTGACTCGATTCCACAGACGTTCAATGTTCAGTTGCAGCAAGGGGACGCTCATTTCAATACGTACCTGTTGTCAGTGCGCGAGGGCGCAAAAAATGGCCGTAACCTGGCTCATTGAGAATCCTGCCTTGATCGAATACACACTGGCCACGGCAGTAAGTGGTCTTGACCCTGCCCGTAAAGGGCATGTCTTCGAATGAACTCCATGTCACCGCGCTCAGGCTGGTAGAGGGGTCGTAACGATAGTGCTCGTCGGCCAGCACCACGAAGTCAGCGTCCAGACCGATTACGAAGTCACCTTTGCGGTTATCGAGCAGAAAATGCCTGGCCGGGTTGCGACTCAGCTGTCGAACCACCAGCGAGGGCGACAGTCCGCGTGCCATGGCACCGGTCCAGAACGCGGGCAGCAGCGTCTCCAGGCCCGGTCCGCCTGAAGCGTTACGGAACACGTTGGGATTACCTTTACGCTCCAGCCCCCAACTGACGTGGTCGGAAGACACAAAGGTGCAACGTTCCTGGACGATGTGCGCCCAGAGCTTGTCGGATTCGGCTTTGGGCCTGATCGGTGGGTAATGCTTGGTTTTGGCGCCAAAGCGCCGTGTGTGGTCTTCATGGTTGAGCATCAGGTACTGAATGCACGTCTCGATGCTCACGTCGTGCCCGGCCCGGCGATACATTTCGCACAGCTCAAACCCACGGCTGGTCGAGACGTGAACCGGATGGGCGCGTGCGCCGGTTTGTGCGCCGATTTCATAAATCAACGCAGTTGCCAGGTCCTCCACCAGCGGTGGATGGGCGCGCAGGAATGCATCCCAGCCGGTATCATCGGCTTCGATCAAGCGGTTGATATTTTTACGCGTCAGTTCCTGCATCTGGTTGTGGACACTGCAGACTAGGCCCGACGGTTTGATCAGGGCGAACAGTTCCGCCAGCAGGTCCTCCTCGATGCGTGGAAAGCGGCCCGGCGCTGCTTCAAAGGTCGAAAACTTGAACGCACAGGCGCCGGCCTCGATCAGCCCCGGAATCGCCGCCAGGCCGTGAGTTTCATTGACGGTTGCAAACAATCCGACATCAACGTGGCACGTGTCTTCGACCTCCTGGGCCTTGCGCAGCAGTTGCTCGGCGCAGGCCACCGGCTCCGGGTCGTCGTAAGGCATGTCCACCATCACGGTGATGCCTCCCGCAGCGGCGGCACGGCTGGCCCATCCCAGTCCTTCCTGGTTGGCCTGGCTTCCCGAGTGGACCTGACCGTCGATGACGCCGGGCAAGATCCAATGCCCGCGTTCGTCGCGTGTGGTTTTTGCGGCAGGCGGCTCACCGGTGCCTCGCGCGGCGATACGCCCCTCACTTATACCGAGCCAGCCATTCTCAAGGGTCTGTTCACTGTCGACGATACGTCCCCGCACCACCAGATCGAAATCACTCATTTGTCAGCCTCGTCATCGGGTCAATCCGCAGGCAGTGAGTATCAGCAGGGCGTGTCACGCCATCCATGCAGCGAATGACAACTTCACTTGCTGTTTTTTGCATGGTTCTGCGTGCAGCAGATTCGAATAATTCGGGCCATACCAGGGAAAGCCTTCCGACAGGCTTTCGCGTTAACCTCAGCGAGAGTGGCCTTAGATGACTCAGCAAAAAGCCAAACCAATCATGGCTGCGCGTGGCAGTACCCTGCGGTGTAAAGGATGGAAGCAGGAAACCATTCTGCGCATGCTGGAAAACAACCTTGAAAACGCTGAGGACGCCTCGCGCCTGACCGTCTATGGCGGCATCGGAAAGGCGGCGCGTAACTGGGAAAGTTATGACGCGATCGTCGAGTCGCTCAAGAACCTGGAGAATAATGAAACCCTGGCGATCCAGTCGGGCATGCCGGTTGCCGTGTTTAAAACCCACCGGCTGGCACCCCGGGTGGTCATGGCCAACAGTAACGTGATCAAGGCCGACTGGCCGAAGTTCTATGACCTGAGCGCGCAGAATCTGACGGCGTTTGCGTCCTACACCGCCGGGCCTTGGCAGTACATTGGCAGCCAGGGTGTGATCGAAGGCACGTTTGAAACGCTCGCGCTGGTTGCCGATCGGCATTTCGATGGGAAATTGAAGGGCCGTATTTTCTTCACGGCCGGCCTCGGCGGCATGGGCCGTTCGCAACCCCTGGCGATGAGCATGCACGGCGGTGTGAGTGTCACCGTGGAAGTCCGCCAGCAAAGCATTGTGGACCGCCTGGCTAGCGGGTATGCCGATGTTCAGGCGGCGTCCCTGCAAGACGCGATTGACATGGCTGAGTGCGCCAAACGGGAAGGGCGCGCACTCTCGATCGTGGTGCAGGGCAATATGGTCGATGCCCTGGAACAGGCGCTCGACTGCGGCTGGAAGCCGGACATTGTGACTGAAATGTGCCCGTGCCATGACCCGTTCGCGCTGATTCCTTGCGGGCTGACGCTGGAGCAGGCCGCAGCGTTGTTGGAGACCGACCGCGACGCCTACATGGCCGCTTCGCGTCAATCAATGATCCGCATAGTACGGGCGATGACGCGCTTGCAGGCAGCCGGTTCGATCGTATTCGAATATGGCACCTTCGTACGCAAGGAGGCGGTGGACGCGGGGATGTCCAAGGAGGAAGCCTTTGCCTATCCGGGCTGCATCGCCGAATACGTGCGGCCGCTGTTTTTCCTGGGGCGAGGCCCGTTTCGCTGGACTTGCGTGTCCGGTGAGGTCTCAGACCAGACACGCCTGGATGATCTGGCGCTGGAGATGTTCAAGGATGACACCCTGGTCACTCGTTGGATCACTACATCCCGTCACCGTTTACCCGTGGAAGGCCTGCCGGCACGTATCTGTTTCCTCGGTTTTGGCCAGCGACGTGCCTTTGGTCTCGCGGTCAATGCGTTGGTGCGCTCGGGTGAGCTGGCGGGTCCGGTGGCGTTCTCCAGAGACAACCTGGACACCGGCTCGATCGCCAACCCGGCGTTTGAAACCGAAAACATGCTTGATGGCTCCGACGCGATCTCCGACTGGCCCTACCTGAATGCATTGCTCAACGTTTCGGCGATGGCGGACCTGGTGGCGATTCAATCCAACGGCACCATGGGGATCTCGGCGCACACCGGTGTCACGATGATCGCCGACGGCTCGGAGGAGGCTGACCTGCGCCTGGATGCATGCCTGACCACTGACGCCGGGATTGGTGTGGTGCGCCACGCACAAGCCGGTTATCCGATGGCCAAGACCGTGTCCATGGGTGAGGGGCCGTTGACCGACAACGCGATTCAAATACCGCTGTGGTGGTCGCCTCAGGCCACCCAGTACCGCGCGTAAGGAAAGCCTCATGGCCCTTCTGCATTTGATCGAACAGGTCAGCGTCGTCGGCATGGGCGGCTCGACCGCCCAAGTCATGGACGTATTGATCGACGGTGATCGCTTCGTCGGTCTCGCACCCAAAATCGATTTGTCCACGGTCAACCTCGACGAGCGTACCGATGGGCGCGGCAAACTGCTGATACCGGGGCTAATCAACGCCCATCATCACTCTCACGACCGTTTCGACAAGGGACGTTTCTCCGGGATCCCTCTGGAGATCTGGATGGGCTTGTACAATCCACCGTCCTATCGCCGTGGCTGGACGGCGCGTGAGGTGTACCTGCGCACCTTGCTCAACGGCATCGAGATGTTGCGCAATGGCATAACCACAGTGGTCGATGATATTCACTTCGGTGGCCTCTTTGAGCCTGAAGTCGTGCATGCGGCGTTTCAGGCTTATTCCGACCTGGGAATTCGCGCCGACGTCAGCGTGGCGTGGTCCGACAAACCGTTTCAGGAGGGGATTCCTTACCTGGCCGAGCGGCTGCCCGATACACTCAAGGGCACGGTATCGGCCCACGCCGCAGCGCGTGTGCTGGAGCAGTGGCAGGAGCTGGCGCGCAGTTGGAATGGCCGGGTACGCTTTGTTTTCTCGCCCTCCGGCCCGCAACGCTGCAGTGCCGACTTTCTGCAAAAAACCTGGGCGCTCGCCGAACATTACGACCGCCCGGTACTGATCCATTTGCTGGAAACCCGTATACAAGCGCTCACGGCGGCCAAGTTTTATGGCAAACCCATGGCCGCGTACATGGACGACTTGGGACTGTTAACACCCCGCAGCGTGCTCGCACATGGCGTTTGGCTGTCGGCGGCGGAACTCGATCTGATTGCCGAACGCGGCGCCAGTGTGGTGCACAACCCCGCCTGCAATTTGAAGTTGGGCAGTGGTGTGGCGCCGATTGCGCAGATGTTGCGCCGTGAGGTGAACGTCGGCCTGGGTACCGACAACAACAACGGCAACGACTTGAACTCGATGTTTGACGCGATGCGTCTGGCGGCGCTTTCCAACGCGCTGCTCGATCAGGACGAGGTTTGCCCGGTGGGGGCACTGCAGGCGTTCAACATGGCCACGCTCGGCGGCGCCAGGGCCATCGGGCGCGGTGCGCAGACCGGATCCATCGAGGTCGGCAAACAGGCGGATTTTTGCCTGATCGACCTCAAGACCAGTGCCTTTACACCCCTCAATGATGCGTTGACGCAGTTGGTTTTTTGCGAACAGGGCAGCGCTGTGCGTGATGTCTACGTTGGCGGACGCAAGCTGGTGGATCACGGCCGGATCACGCGCATCGATGAAGAGGCGCTGATGCTTGAGTTGATGGAGCGCATGCCCACGCTGCAAGGGCGGATTCAAGGCGGTCAGGATGCGAGCGATACGCTGCGACCCTATCTGGTGGGGGCTTATAACGACTGCCTGGCTGATCCGCAAATGGTGGGTCTGCGCCATTCGATCAATCAGTTCGACCGATCCAGACGCGGCGCCTGACCGGTTTGGCCTGCTTCAACTCATTTTATGAACAGAGAGAAAAACCATGAGCACAGTACAAAAAATCGTTCCCGGTGAAACCCGTATTGCCACCTGGCGTGCGATTTACAACGGTGCGCCGGCGCGCCTGTGCGAGAGCGCCCGGGCCGGTATCGAGGCGGCGGCAAAGATGGTTGATACGCTGGTCGACAGCGGTCGCGCGGTGTACGGCCTGAATACCGGATTCGGCAAGCTGGCGAATGTACGCATCAGTGATGCCGACCTGTGCCAACTGCAAAAAAACCTGGTGATGTCGCACATGACTGGCTACGGCCCGGCACTGGATGCCGATGTGGTTCGCCTGGTCATGGCCTTGAAAGTCGCCAGCCTGGGGCGCGGTGCTTCGGGTGCGCAATACGGCACCGTCGCGCTGCTGGAAGACATGCGCGAACGGGGCGTCATCCCTTTCATTCCTGCCCAAGGCTCGGTCGGTGCCAGCGGCGATCTGGCACCGTTGGCGCACATGAGCGCTGTCATGATCGGCATGGGTCAGGCGTGGTATGAGGGCGAGTTGCTCGATGGCGCTGAAGCACTGGCGCGTGCCGGCCTGACGCCTATTGTGCTGGCACCCAAGGAAGGCTTGGCGTTAATGAACGGTACTCAGGTATCGACGGCCCTTGCGCTGACCGGCTTGTTTGCCCTGGAAAACGCCTTTATGGCAGCCATTGCAATCGGCACCATGACCACCGAGGCGCTGGCGGGTATTGCCAGTCCGTTCGATCCACGTATCCAGGCGCTGCGTGGCCACCCGGGCCAGATCGCGGTGGGCGCTGCGTTCAAGCGGTTGTTGGATGACAGCCCGATGCGCGCCATTTCACAAGCGT
This sequence comes from Pseudomonas sp. FP597, assembly GCF_030687435.1. Classification (NCBI taxonomy): domain Bacteria; kingdom Pseudomonadati; phylum Pseudomonadota; class Gammaproteobacteria; order Pseudomonadales; family Pseudomonadaceae; genus Pseudomonas; species Pseudomonas sp. FP597. The sequence goes on from NZ_CP117432.1 coordinate 2,486,575, forward strand.
CCGGCAAGGTTCAGGACCCCTACAGCATTCGTTGCCAGCCACAGGTGCTCGGCGCGTGCCTGGACCTGATTCGCAACGCCAGTGTCACCCTGGAGATCGAGAGCAACGCAGCCTCCGACAACCCGCTGATCTTCGTGGAGACCGGTGAAGTCATCTCCGGCGGTAATTTCCATGCTGAACCGGTCGCATTTGCCGCCGACATGTTGGCGATCGCCATTACCGAGATCGGCAACCTGTCCGAGCGTCGTTGCAACCTGCTGCTGGACCCAGGCTTTTCCGGACTACCGCCCATGTTGACGGTCGATGCCGGTTTGCATTCGGGCTACATGACGGCGCACATCTCGGCCGCTGCCATGGCTTCGGAAAATAAACAGCGCGCAACGCCGGCCTCCATCGACACCATCCCTACGGCGGGTAACCAGGAGGACCATGTGTCGATGGCCACCCATGGCGCACGCCGCTTGCTGGAAATGACCTGCACATTGCGCGGGATTCTCTCTATCGAGGCGTTGTGCGCGGCCCAGGGCCTGGACCTGCGCGGCGGCAAGTTATACAGCGCGCGCCTGGCGCCAGTAGTCGAGTGCATTCGCGACTGTGTGCCGGCGATGAATGTCGACCGGCCTATCGCGCCGGACATGGCCAGTGTGGCCGAGTTGATCCGTAGTCGTGAGCTGGTCAAAGCCTGCCCGGACCTGATCAGCCTGTTCTAAGTGCTCCACCCAGTGCCGGCTGCTGCCTGACCGGCACTGGATAATAACAATCAGATCGTTGATCCCTGAAATCTGCCAACTACCACATAGAGAAATAGTCATGAACAAGAATCTCGTTGTAGCTTGCGTAGTGTTGCTCCTGAGTTCAACTTGGGCAAAGGCCGAAGACGTGCTGCGTTTGGGTGTTGACCCGACGTACCCACCCCTTGAGTACCGCGACCCGCAAGGCAAAATGATCGGTTTCGATGTCGACCTGGGTGATGAAATCTGCAAGCGCATGGCGGTCAAATGTGAGTACGTTCAAAGCAGCTTCGACGGGCTGATCCCAGGGTTGCTTGCACGCAAGTTCGACGGGGTGTTATCGAGCCTGTCCATTACCGAGCAACGCCTGAAGCAGATTGACTTCAGCAGCAAACTTTCCAACCCCTCTACACGCCTGGTGGCGCGCGACGGCTCCGGCATTACGCCGACAGCGGCGGGGCTCAAGGGCAAGACCGTGGGGTATCAGCAAGGCACTATCCAAGAGTCTTACGCGCGTACCTACTGGAAAGTCCCTGGCATCAAGTTGCAGGCCTATGCGAGCCAGGACCAGGTCTACGCCGACCTGCTCAATGGACGTATTGACGCTTCGTTGCAGGATGAAGTGCAGGCCACCTATGCCTTTTTACGTACCGATCAGGGTAAAGGCTATGCGTTTGCCGGACCGATCATTGTCGACGAAAAAGTGCTGGGCAGCGGCACCGCGATAGGCGTTCGCAAGGAAGATCAGGCACTCAAGCTGCGCATCGACGCTGCCATCGCCGCCATGCTGGCCGATGGTACCTATCAGAAGATCGCCGCCAAGTATTTCGACTTCGACATCTACGGCGGCTGATGGCGGGTGCTGTGCCGGTCATGACTGTATTGCAGTCATGGCCGATATCGTGCGGCTTCTGTACGTCCACCTATTGCGAGTGATGCGCCATGCAATGGCTTGAATATTTACCCTTGATTGCCAAAGGTGCCTTGAGCACGGTCGAACTGGCGTTGGTGGCGTTGGTACTGGCCCTGTTCCTGGGGCTGCTGACCGCACTGGCGAAGCTGTCGGGCAAGCCCTGGCTGATCCTGCCTGCCCAGTGCTACACCACCGTGATTCGCGGTATTCCGGATCTGGCGTTGATGCTGCTGATTTTCTACACCATCCAGATCGGCGTGAACCAGATCACCGACAAACTTGGGCTCGGGCGTTTCGAGATTGATCCCTTTGTAGCCGGTGTCATGACCTTGGGTTTTATCTACGGCGCGTATTTCGCCGAAACCTTGCGCGGTGCGTTTCTGGCCATTGACCCGGGCCAGGCCGAAGCTGCCAGCGCCTATGGCCTATCGGCCTGGCAAACCTTCCATAAGGTTGTGTTGCCGCAGCTGATCCGGTTTGCGTTGCCCGGCATCAGTAACAATTGGCAGGTGCTGGTCAAGGCCACTGCGCTGGTGTCGATCATAGGCCTGAGCGATCTGGTCATGGCGGCTCAGGAGGCGGGGCGCAGCACCCACAACACGTTGATGTTCATGGTGCTGGCCGGTGCGGTTTATTTTTGTCTGTCGGGGTTTTCCAGCCTGTTGCTGTACTGGCTCAAGCATCGTTCGGCCGCTTGGGTCCGGGAGGCGCAGCTATGATCGATCTCTTCCAGACCTATTGGCAGAGTTTTCTCTGGACCGATGGGCAGCAGTGGAGCGGGGTTGTCGTCACGTTAATGCTGCTTATCGTCGCGACACTCGGCGGTTTTGTGCTGTCGATCCCGCTGGCACTGGGGCGCGTATCTTCTTCGCGTACCCTGAGTGGCATGATCTGGCTGTACACCTACACGTTCCGCACAACGCCGCTCTACGTACAGCTGTTGATTATCTACAGCGGCTTGTACAGCCTCGCGTTCATCCAGAACACGGCGCTACTCAACAGTTTTTTTCGCGATGCCTATTGCTGCACGCTGTTTGCGTTCGTGCTCAACGAGTGCGCCTACATGACCGAGATCCTGGTCGGTTCGATTCGTGCCAGCAGTCGTGGGGAAGTCGAGGCGGGCAGGGCCTTCGGTTTGAGCGCGACGGTGCTCAACTTCAAGGTGATTCTGCCCGGCGCGTTGCGTCGAGCGCTACCTGCCTACAGCAACGAGGTGATCTTCATGCTCCACGGCACCACGCTTGCGTTCACCGCCACGGTGCCTGACATCCTCAAGGTTGCCCGTGACGTCAATGCTGAAACCTATGCGACGTTCACTACCTATGGCCTGGCGTCCTTGCTCTACCTGATGATCTCGTTCTGCATCATCGCCGGCTTCAATCGTGCTGAAAAACGTTGGCTGAGGCATCTCAAGCCGCGTGTGGCCAAAGCCGCCGTTGAGCACTCCGTCCTCCCCATAAAAGAAGGCAGCCTGGTATGAATGCCCTGACCGTTGAAAACATCCACAAATCCTATGGCAATCATAAAGTCCTCCATGGGGTTTCCTTGAGCGCCAAGCGCGGTGAGGTCATCAGCATCATCGGTTCCAGCGGCTCGGGCAAAAGTACATTTTTGCGCTGTATCAACTTTCTCGAACAGCCGGACTGTGGCCGCGTCAGCCTGGACCATCTGACGATCGACCTGGGCGTCGGCAAACCGTTGCGTCCCGAGCGCCGCACCTTGCAGGCGCTGCGTACGCGTTTAGCAATGGTGTTTCAGCACTTCAATCTCTGGGCCCATATGACCGTGCTGGAAAATGTCAGCATGGCGCCGGTATATGCCCTCAACATGAACAAGGAACAGGCGCGTGCCAGCGCTATCAGGTACCTGGATAAAGTCGGGCTCGATGCCCGTTTCCACGACAGCTACCCGGCCCATCTGTCCGGTGGGCAACAACAGCGTGTGGCCATAGCGCGAGCCCTTGCGGTGGAACCGCAGGTGATGCTGTTTGACGAACCGACCTCCGCCCTCGACCCGGAGCTGGTCGGCGAGGTGCTGAAGATCATGCAGGATCTCGCGCAGGAAGGACGCACGATGATTGTCGTTACCCATGAGATGGGTTTCGCGCGTCATGCCTCTACCCAGGTAGTGTTTCTGCACGGTGGCAAGATTGAGGAGCAGGGCAGGCCCGAGCAGGTCTTTGACAACCCGCAAAGCGAGCGGTTACGCCAGTTTCTGGCATCGGACCTCAAGTGACAAACGATCTTTTTCGCGGAGAGTGCCAATGAAAAACGCTGCCTTGATCCAGGTGCCCGAAGCCATTTACGCCCTGAGACGGGATATCCACCGGCATCCGGAATTGGCCTTCGAAGAGCGCCGGACCGCAAACCTGATCGCGAGCCAGCTAGAGTCATGGGGCTTGACGGTTCACCGCGGGCTGGCGGGGACCGGCGTAGTCGGAGTTTTGCGCTGTGGCACAGGCGATGCGTCTATCGGCTTGCGCGCCGACATGGACGCGCTGCCTGTGCAGGAGCTCAATCAATTCGAGCATGCCTCCGCCCATGTGGGGAAAATGCATGCCTGTGGTCATGATGGGCACTGTGCAATGCTGTTGGCGGCGGCGTTCGAGCTTGCGCATACCCGCCAGTTAGATGGCACGCTGTATTTTATTTTTCAGCCCGCCGAGGAATGTGATGCCGGGGCCAGGCGCATGATCGAAGACGGCCTATTCGACCTTTTCCCCATGAATGCGGTGTTTGGCATGCATAATTGGCCCGGTTTGGCGGCGGGGCAGTTCGCTGTGCATTCAGGGGCGATGATGGCCTCCGACACGGAGTTTCGAATTCGCGTGTTCGGCAAGGGAGGGCATGCCGCCCTGCCGCATCAGTGCACTGATCCTTTGCAGCCATTGGTGCACATTGCCCAAGCGTTTCAGAGCATCATCACGCGCAATGTGGACACTCAGGATCCGGCGGTCATATCCGTCACAAACATGCATGCAGGCAGTGATGTCAGTCTCACCGTCATTCCAGATGACGCCTGCTTGGGAGGCACGTTCAGGGCGTTTTCCCGAGAAGCCATGAGCTTGATTGAAATGCGCATGACGGAAATCGCCAACAACATTGCCGATGCTTTCGGTTGCCGCGTTGAAACCTCGTTCAAATCGGACTATCCACCGCTGATCAATCATCCACGCGAAACAAACATCTGTATCGAGCTTCTACGCAAATTGGTCGGTGAAGAGCAAGTCCTCACCAATGGCAAGCCCACCATGGCCGCCGAAGACTTCGCCCACATGCTCGAACATAAACCGGGTTGCTATGTATTCATCGGCAACGGTGAGGGCGGGCATCGCAACGTCGGCCATGGTCCCGGGCCGTGTGTGCTGCACAATGCGAGTTTTGATTTCAACGACGATATTCTGCCGATCGGCGCGACCTATTGGGTTCGTCTGGCAGAGGCCTGTCTGCCATTACCCACTTGAAATAGCGTTAACCTTATCTAACTGGAGATTTTATGAAACTGGTCAAAAGCATCCGCCTTAAAGTCCTACCCGAACGCTACTCAATTTCCAGGTTGGACAGTAAAGCCCCGATCCCGACTTGGGCCGATGGTGACGGGTTTGTAAACATTGCCCGCTCTGCCGATGAACTGTCGATTGTCTGCCATCAGAGCCGAGTGCCTGAAGGTGTCAAAATCGACCGGGACTGGAATTGTGTGCAATTTGTCGGCCCTTTCGCCTTCGACGAAACCGGTATCGTGCTGTCAGTGGTGCGCCCTCTCAGCGAAGCAGGATTTGGGGTTTTTGTGGTGTCGACATTCGACGGCGACTTCCTGCTGCTCAAGGCCGATCAGTTTGCCGAAGGGCTTGCTGTGCTCCGCGTGGCGGGGCATCAGATTCTGGACTGATGAGGGCCATTCGCTTTGGCGCCTGTCACGAAACAAGGCCTGTAGACGCGATTTGGCAACGCTCTCGTTGTGGGTCGCCGCCAATGGCATTCTGAGTTCGGCGTGCCTTGCGGACTCAAGCCTGCTATGGCGCCGACCCGTTGAATTGGTGGTCTGCAACATCAGCGTCGATGCCCTCTGACCGCCGTGGGTGGGAAGCCGAACCGATCACGAAAACGCACGGCAAATTGCGACGGCGTCTGGTAGCCGACGCAAAGCGCTATTTGCATGACGGTCTGCGCGGATGATTGCAACAGTTGCAGGGCAAGGGTCATGCGTGCATCGATCAATAAGCGACTGAACGTGGTGCCTTCTTCCGCGAGCCTGCGCCGCAGCGTGGCTTCGCTGAGCGCAAAGGTGGAGGCGACTTCCAGCGCACTCCAGTCGTTTGCCAGGTCGCTGGCGATCAGTTGCCGCACTTTGATCGCCATCGTCGGCAGGCGCGGCGGTTCGAACCGCCCACCCGTCACGCCAACCCAGGTCAGCAATTCCTGTACGCGATGCCGAGCGACAGGGTCTGGCACCGTGCTGTCTATTACCGCTTCAATGGCGCGCCTGAACGACTCGGCAAAATGCCCACCTTCGCCTGTGATGGGTTGAGCGTATCGAATGGCCGCCAGGTGCGTATTGGCTTCAGCGTTCGATTGGATCAACGCTTTGTCCCACACCAGCCAGTGGGCCTGGTAACTGCCGTCCTGGGCCAGCCGGTTGATGATATCCAAGGATTGCCCACCCGCCACGGCAATCGCCTCGCCTGGGCTGATCAGGTATTCACCCCCTGACCAGCGCACGATTTTCGAGCCCCGCTCAACATAGATCAAGATGGGGCTCTCGATATACAAACGCTTGAACTCCAGGTTTCCATGCTGAAGAACGATGCCCGCGGTCCCGACCCCAGGCCGCTGGGTGATGCGCAAAGCGTCGTAAGCGTTCGTGAATGGCATCAGCGGCCGCCCTGTACCGTCAGCGTGGCTTTGGCAAGCGAACCACCTGGCACCATGAAGCCAAGCATTGCCGGTGTGACCGTCGGCGGTAGCGTCAATTTATCGGTTTTCATGGCGTATACCGCGATCACATAGTTGTGGGTTTGCCCTTCGGGTGGGCAGGCACCCAGATAGCCGGGCATACCGTTGTCACCGCGTATCTGCAGCGTACCGGCGGGCAATGTACCACCGACGCTACCTGCGCCTTCCTTCAGTTCATTGACGGTTGCAGGCACGTTAGCCAGCACCCAATGCCACCAGCCCGAGCCCGTCGGTGCGTCTGGATCGTACAGGGTCACCACGAAGCTCTGGGTGTCCGGCGGGGCACCGCTCCAGGAAATTTCAGGGGAGAGGTTCTTGCCGGTGCAGCCGAACACATTGGCAAATTGACGCTGTTGAAAATGTCCGTCCTGGACACTGCTGCTTTGCACCGTGAACGACTGGGCTTATGCAGTGGCTGCGATGAGTGAAAGGGCAAAAAGGCCCGCGCCGACATATGAGTTTTTCATACCGACTCCTCTTGGTTTGGAGTGGCTAGTCTGGCGTGTCTGGTCGGACAAGACCGTTTGCCAGCGCTCGATTTTCGTCGCAATCCAGTCAATATGCCAGGATCGTATGAGGCTTCAAGAGCGGTCGAGAGCGTCATCAAACAGGCTCTGCAAACTGCGCAAGCGCTTGCAAGCCTTCAATCAGCATGACGGAGGTGGTCTGGATATGCTGCTGCAACAGTTCACAGGCCTGGGTTGTATCCCTGGCCATGGCTGCGTCAAACAATGCTTGATGTTCGCCATTAATGTCCCGCTGCGTGGCGGTCATGGCGATCGACATCGCGCGATAGCGAGCGGTTTGCTCGAACAACATCGAGCGAATACGTAATAGCCAGGTGTTGGGACAGGCACTGACCAACGCCTCATGAAAAGCATGATGAGCGCCCGTCCATTCATCCGTATCATTTTGATCAGCTCTTATGAGGCGGTGATGTGCGACTATCAGGCTTGCTTCCCATTCAAGGGTACCGCTATCCAGGGCGTGCCGAAGGCAACTTGATTCTATCTCCATACGGGCGAATGTCAGGTCGTTGAGGTCTGCCAGGGAAACGGCAGAAATGCGAAAGCCTTTCTGGGGCTCGGCAATCACCAACCCCTCGGAGACCATTCGCGACAATGCCTCTCTTACCGCTCCCGCACTGGCCTCATAACGTTCGGCCACGACTTTTACGTTGACGCGGTCTCCTGGGCGTAAAACACAGGATAGAACATCACGGCGCAAGCGTTCGTAGGTCGCTTGCGTGAGGCTTTTGGCGGGCTGAACGTTCATGACAGGGCAAATCTCTAAAAATATATTTTGTTGCAGAAAATATATTTTAGTCTCTATGATGGATTTATTCAATTCGGCGGGTTCGCTTCGCCAGAGTGGGCAGCGCCCTCGCGTTTGAGCGATGGATTTTCTCCACAGACAGACAATCGAGGTACACATGAAACTGTGTCGTTTTGGCCCGCGCGGTAAAGAGCGTCCGGGCGTCATAGATGCCAACGGGCGGGTGCGCGATCTTTCCGCGCATGTCGGCGATATCACTGCCGCGGTGCTGGCACCGTCATCGCTGGCGCAGTTGTCGACGTTGGATATCGCCAGTTTGCCCCTGGTCGAGCGCGGGATTCGTTACGGTGTGCCCGTGGCGCATGTGCGCAAATTCATCGCCATCGGGCTCAATTACCGCGACCACGCCGAAGAGGCGCAAATGGCGATTCCGAGCGAGCCGATCATTTTTCATAAGGCCATCAGTTGCCTGAACGGCCCGGATGATGAAATCCAGCAGCCGCGTGGCGCTACCCAACTGGATTGGGAGCTGGAGTTGGGCGTGGTGATCGGCAGTGAAGCCCGCTATGTGTCTGAAGCGGATGCCTTGAACTGTGTTGCAGGTTACTGCGTCGTCAACGACGTATCGGAGCGGGCATTCCAAATGCAAAGTTCACAATGGGACAAAGGCAAGGGGTGTGACACCTTCGGCCCGGTTGGGCCTTGGCTGGTGACCCGCGACGAAGTCCCCGACCCGCAAAACCTGGATATGTGGCTGGAGATCAACGGTGAGCGACGTCAGACCGGCAATTCGAAAACCATGATTTTTACCGTGGCTCAAATCGTGGCGTACTGCAGCCGCTACATGACATTGCAGCCGGGCGATGTGATCTGTACGGGCACGCCACCGGGTGTGGGAATGGGCATGAAGCCGCTGCCGCAGTGGCTGTCACCGGGTGATGAAATCCACCTGTGGATTGATGGGCTTGGCGAGCAGCGGCAAAGGGTTGTATCGGCCGTTTAAACCCGACAATCATTGACGTGCTGCGAGCGTCCCGTCGACGCCGCAGCGCACGTCGATGGGACTCCTCATCTGGGTGTCTAGAGCTTGAACTGCTTGGTTAGATGGCTGAGATCGTTGGCCAGCTTCGTCAGTTCAGCGGTGGCAATTGCCGTCTGACTTGATCCTTCCGATGCTTCGCTGGACAAATCCCGAATACTGACGAGGTTGCGATCCACTTCGCGCGCGACTTGGGCCTGTTCCTCTGCCGCGGTGGCAATCATCAGGTTTCGCTCGTTGATTTGACTCAACGAGTCGGTGATCTCGCCGAGCACCTTACCTGCGCTATTGGCCATTTCGAGTGTCTGCCTGGCTTGGAGGCTTGTTTGACTCATCGATGTCACCGCGTTGCCTGTGCCTGCCTGGATTGAATCGACCATGTGCTCAATTTCCTGTGTGGATTTTTGAGTGCGATGGGCCAAGGCTCTGACTTCATCAGCGACGACCGCAAAGCCACGACCGGCTTCGCCGGCACGCGCAGCTTCAATGGCCGCGTTCAAGGCCAATAAATTGGTCTGCTCTGCAATCCCTCGGATGACATCCAGCACCTTGCTTATATCGGTTGCCATGGTTGCCAAGGCTTGCACTTCACCTGAGGTGCTTTGGACGTTGGAGACCATGAGGTTGATGGCCGCGACCGTTTCGTTAACCTGGTTACGACCTGCGATAGCGGCTGAGCTCGATTGTGAGGTCAGCACGGAGGTGGACGCGGCATTGCCTGCGACTTCTTCCACGGCTGCGCTCATTTCAGTGACTGCGGTGGCGGCCATTTCAATTTCATGATTTTGACGTTGAATGGTCCGCGAAGCACCCTCCGTCACGGCATGCATTTCTTCGGAGGTCGCGGCCAACTGGGTGGAGGAATCCCCTATCAGTGCCAGGGCATCACGTAAGTTTGACTGCATCGCGGCGATTGCTTTTACCAGTTGTGCCGCCTCGTCAGAACCTGTCGCATTGAAGTCTTGGCTCAGATCATTCGCAGCAATACGGCGGGCAATCACCAATGATTCATTAATAGGCACCGTCAGGCTTCGGGTGTAAAGCCAAGCCAAGAGTAACGAAGCCGCCACCGAAACAACCAAGAAAACGCCTACCATTATTTGGGTTTGCTGATAAATATCATCAGCATCCCGGCCCGCTTTTTTGGCTTTGTTTTCGTTAACGCTGATGAGATTGTTCAGTGATGCTTCGACACGATCGGCGGCATCTTTCATCAGCCCATTTGAGATAGACACGGCGGTTTCCAATTGCTGCGCGGCCACGGCGGCGAGATACTGATCCTGCGCCTTTGAATAGTCACTCTTGGTTTCACGCAGGCGTTCAAACGCTTCGCGACCTTGAGGCGTGACAATCAGTGCTGTTAAAGACTGCAAGTATTGATCGATGACTTGCCGCGATTGTTGGATGTCGCTGAGCGCCTTGGTTTTGCGCTCCTGAGGCTCGATCGGATTGCGCACCCGAGCATTGTTGCCTCTGATGCCTATGAATTCCCGGTCTAGTTGGCCCAGCAGTTTTACGCTGGGCAAGACGTTGGTTTCAACGTACTTTTCGGCAGTCTTCAATAACTCGGCTTGCCTTAAGGCGAGTAATCCCATCGCGATGATGATCAGGCAGAAGAAGCCAAAACACAGAGCTGAGCGGGGCGCGAGGTTCAGTTTTCGCAGGAGCATACGATGTCCTTAAGTTGAGAGTGTCCATCCGTGAAGTTAGTATCGACGATAGGTAGGAATACTTGAGCTTTGGGGGGAGGTTAAAAAGTCTACCGTTCAGTTGGTTGATGATATCGATAGGAGGGTAGGGCGTAGGATGATGTTTAAAACGGAAGTTCGGGAGCGAAAGGTCGTGTCTAATCTTTAAAGCACAGAATAAACGCGCCTGACAGAGTAGGCGCGTTTTGACTGGTCGTCAGCTTCAGATCGCTGTGGTGAGATAGCCCCCATCAACGGGCAGAATCACGCCATTTACAAACGACGCTGCATCCGATGCTAAAAACGCAATCACCTTGGCGACCTCTTCGGCACTGCCAAATCGCTTCATAGGGGTGCGTGACAGTAGACGGTCAATCCTCGGTTGATCATCGATTTTCGCCAGCAATGGTGTGGTGATCCAGCCCGGTGCCACCGCGTTGACGCGAATGTGATCCGGAGCGTACGCCTCGGCCAGCGATTTGGTGATCTGTACGATTGCCCCCTTGGCAGCTGAGTAGGCCACGAGTTTGCCGCCGCCGAAATAGGAGAACATCGACGCAATGTTGATGATCGAACCACCTTGCCTGGCCAGCAGGGGGTGCGCCAGATTGATCAGACGGTAGACGGCGTTGAGTTGCACCGACAGCACCTGGTTGAAGGCCTCCCACTCCATCTCCTTTTCGCCCAGCGTGCCCCCGGCGGCGGGCACCAGAATATCCAGGCGGTCGAGGCTTTGAATGACGCCTTTGAGCGCATCATCGTCGGTGACGTTAACCTCGCGAAGATCGAGCCGAACCCCATCGGCGACCACGGTCGCATCGGCACCCAAGCCGATAGCCACGACGCGGGCGCCATGCCGAGCCAAATACTCGGCGGTCGCCTGGCCGATTCCCGAGGTGCCGCCGCTGACGAGCGCGACCTTGCCTTCAAACAGAGTGCTGCTGAACATAGTCATCGTTACCTCATGAACTGAGTAAAAGTGTTATTCAAACCGCATGCTCACAGGCCCAGTACCGAGCCGATATCCAGCGCCACTTGCAGGCCCACCACGAACCCGTTGTTGCTCAATTGCGTCGCGCCTGGGTTGTAGAAATTGTCCGGGTTGATGATGTATTGGATGCTCGGTTCGATGGACAGGTTGCGAGTCAGGGCAAAATGGCCGTTGGCTTCCACGGCGTACACATTGCGCTCGCCCAATTCCGGATCGCCACCGGCCGCCGTGCGCAGGCGTTGCTGGAACTGCAATTGATGGGAATTGACTTGCAGGTAGCTGGTTTTGAGATTGAGCTTGTCCTGCGCTCGATCAAAGGGCGCCAGGTAAGTCAGACCGGCTTCGGCGAAATGGCTGAAAGGTTGTTTATTATCGGCCGCTGCTGACAGTGAACCGAATACCTGCAGGCCTTGTTGCCCGCCGCGCCACAGGGTCTGGCGAAACTTGAAGAAGCCGCCGGCGGTGCCGTGGTCGCTGGCGCCCGTCAGCGGGTCGACCTGCCTGGAAGAGTTGAAGTACGCATTCAATTCGTACTGGGTAGTGTCATCGCCGGGCTTGCTGCCCAGACCCACCAGAAAGCTGGTGCCACTCGCGTCGTCGGTGCTGAAATCCAAGCCTTTGCGCTTTTTCAGGTAATCCACCGGGTTGGATTCGAATGCACCGGCGTGCACGTAAACGCTTGGGCTCACCTGATACTTGAGGTAGCCACCCCAGGCACCGAAGGGCGGTGGCAGCATGCCGCTTGATGCGTCCAGGATCGGGTCGGTGCAGGTGACCGCCGTTTCGCAGTTATAGATGTAGAAGTAGCGCCGGCCGTTGGTCCGGCCGATGTGCATATCAAGCTGGCCATCGAGCCATTTCTGTTCGTAGGTCAACAGGCTTAGCTGGTTGCTGGCGATGTCGTTGTGCAGCGGCGCGCCTGCGAAATAGCTGCCGGCAGCACCTTGCCATTTGTTTGCGGTAGGCTGGCCGGTGCCGTTATCGAGGATAAAGACGGTCTGTTCGACATGCAGGGCTGCGCCGTCCAGGCCACCGAGCGTGGCGAGGTTAACGTCGGCACCGATATAGAGGTCGCCACTGTTGCCGAAACTGTAGGGGCGCGGGCCGGTGTCGAGGTTTTTCATCGACAGGCTGGTGAATTGCACATGGGGCTGGATGCCGTAGCCGGCCAATTGCTCGCCCAGGCCGGCCAGTGGACCTTCACGGTCCTGTGCCCAAGCTGGGGGGTAGGTAAACGCCAGGAACAAAAACGCGCACAAACGAAGAGTAGGGTGCATGGTCTGAGACTCATTTTATTGTTGTTGTGATGAGTAAATGCAGGAGCGTGGTGATCCCGGATCACGCACGCTGTGTGCAGGCTTGCATTGATCGGCGTTGCAGCACGCCAGGCGCGGTTTCCTTGAGCAGCAGGGACAGCCCTGCTGCCAACAAGGCGCCGCCGCAGGAGATCCACATCACAATCGACAACCCGAACTGATCGGCGGCGAACCCGGCAATGGTCGGCGCCACGAACCCTCCCACCAGTTCGCCAACGCCCATGATCATGCCCAGCGCCGTAGCCATGACTTCACGCGGGACGGTTTCAGCCGGAATGGTGGACATGAACAGCGTGAAGCAGCCAAGCCCGGTGAAGGTGAGCACCATCAGCATGCCGAGTATCATCGGCGAAGGCGCGAATAGCAGGGCTATCGGGCAGCAGGCAGCAACCAGCGAGAACAGCACCAGCGTCGGACGGCGGCCGATACGGTCGGAAGTGCTCGGCACCACAAATCCCCATACAACCCATGCCGCACCCAGGCAGCTCATGATCGTGCCCATGCTCGGCGCGCTGTAACCGCGGACGCTGACCAGAAACGTCGGGGTAAAGGAGATCAGGATCACGAACCATGTCAGAAACACGCAACTGATCAATGTGCACAGCACGATGTTGCGGCTCTTGAGCAATGCCAGCCGGTGCCCGGTGGGTTTGGCATTAGTTGCCGGAGCCTGGTGGGGTTCATCCTGACGCACATAGCGCCAGATGAACCAGGCAATCAGCAGCCCGGGCAGCAGCGATACAATGAACGCATGCCGCCAGCCATAGGCTTCGGCCAGGGCGATCAACACCGGCGGGCCGATCACCGCGCCCAACAGACCCGCTGCCGAGCCTTGCAGCAAGCCCATGTTCAGGCCCCGGCGATGCGGCGATGACGCCTCCACCATCATCGATTGGGACAACGGCAGGATCGGCCCCTCGGCCAACCCCATGATGCCGCGAAACAGCAACAGACTGAGAAATCCCGAGACCAGCCCCGAGAGGGCCGAGCACAGGGAAAACAGAATAACCGCCGCAATCAGCAGCGGTTTACGCACCCCTCGGCGATCTGACCACGCACCGACCAATGTGCCCGAAATGGCCCAAGCCAATGCGAGCACCGAAGACAACATGCCGAGGTGGCTGTTACTCAGTTGCAGGTCTTTAGCCATGAACGGAAACAGGAAGGACAGGGCAAGGCGGTCGAAAAACACAAAACCGAACGTCAGGAACAACACGCAGAGCAGGGTATTCTCATAACTGGCTTTATTATTGTTGTGAGCCATGGTGGTTCTCCGTAGCACGGGGTTTAACGGAACAGACGGTCCACTGCATCAGCCCCCAGGCCGACCTTTTCGTAATGTTCACGGCACAGGGCAATGTAGGAGTGCACGTCGAAGTAGCCGGTGGACTCGCCTTGATCGTCGAGCCAGATCAGCGGCCCCTTGACGATGAAAAACACGCGCATGGGTTCCTCGTGCTCATAGGCCACCAGGGTGTGACCTTCGCCGGGCGTCTCATAGACGAAGTCGCCGGCCGTGGCGGTCCACTCATGCTCCAGGTAGCCCCACTTGCCCGACAGCGTGTAGGCGAACACTTCATGGGGGTGGTAGTGGCGATTGACCAGGCCTGCACGGCTGGACATCAAAATGTCGCACCAGCGGTTTTCGCTGGGGGAGATCCACAGGGGACGCGAAGAAACGGTCTCGGTGAAGGGCACGTACAGCCGCAGATCATCACTGGCGGCATTCGGCAGGTAAACCTCAGGCTTGGCGTCGGGCTTGAAGCAGTTCGCGATAGGCTGCAGGTCTTTCCAAAATTCGTTGCGGGCTAATTCGGGCATGTTGGGCCTCTGATTGTTGGAATACAGGGCCCACTCTAGGGGGAAAAACACGCGGCGATTTGATCGAAACCGACGTGATTGTTGTCCGTATCGGACGGATGTTTTCAGTTCATCGGTCGCTGTGGTTTTGTATCGGCTATTGATTGACAGCGTGCCTGGGTCGGCGGTTAATGGGGCTCTGCGGGCCCCGTAATCCGCCTTGCGCGGGGCCGAGCGGTCAATAAAAACGAGAATAATAAAAATGCCTCGATCCGCCCCCTTGCTCGATACTCAGCGTGCCAGTACCGACGACCTTCCTCAGGATCAGCGCGTGGCATTCTGGGAGCAGTACAACGCCTCGACACTGGTCGGCCTGAAGTGCTCTTCCTTCAGCGAAACCGGATTCAGCGCGCGGGAGGACAACCTGAGCCTGGACCGTCTGCGGGTGGCGCATATTGTCGGTAACCAACACGTCATCGAGCGTGACGGCTCAATGGTTCGCACGGTGCCCAAGGAGTCGGTCTTCGTATCGCTGGTCATGGGCAGCGCGTCGTTTTTCTTTCAGAACGGCAACTGCCATCTGCTGGAACCGGGCGAGATGATGGTGTATCGCACCGACAAACCTTACTTGTTTGGTTTCTCCGGCTCGATGCACAAATTCATCTTCGATATTCCTCAAGACGTGTTCGCCTCCCACTGTCTGCGCCGCTTTGACAATGCAGTGAAGATCAGCGCACACACCGGTACCCAACGGTTACTGCTGCGCACGTTGAGTGAGCGCACTGGCGGTTTTTTCGAGCGGCCGCTCAGCCAAGGGGCCGACAGCTATCAAGAGGATGCCCTCGACCTGTTGGGCACTATCATCGCCGGCCAGATGGGTAATCGCCGAATCAACGCCCTCAGTGCGTCCTACCTGTTGGCCGCCAAGCAATGCATCCTTGAGCAACTGGCCGACCCTGCCTTGAGCTGCGAGCGGGTGGCGCTTCAAACCGGGGTTTCCACCCGACACCTGGCCAGGCTGTTTGCCCTGGAAGATACGCAGCCCCATCGGTTTATTCTGGAAAAACGCTTGCAGGGCGCGTTCCGTCTGCTAAGCCAGTCGCAGGGTTGCGGGCTGGATATTGCTGAAGTTGCCTACCGCCACGGGTTCACCAGCCAGGCGCATTTCGCCAGGGCCTTCAAGTCGCACTATGGGCGCACACCCAGCGACGTGCGCGCATCGGCACAGGGCCTGTAGCTCGGGGCTGCGATGTTCATTCTCGACTGCGCGAGACGAGCCCGTGGTCCAGTGCGTATTTCGCCAACGCTGCTGGTTTGTCGATGTTGAGTTTGCGCCGAATACTGAGCCGATGGGTTTCAACGGTGCGCACGCTGATGTCCAGATCGCGGGCCATCTCTTTGTTGTTCATGCCTTGAACCATCTTGTACAAAACCTCGCTTTCGCGAGGGGTCAGTTCTTTGTCGGTGTCTTTATCGGCGATGAGCTTTTGCGCGATGTCTGCACTGTAAAAGGTGCCGCCACTGGCGATGGCTTCAATGGCCGCGATGATTTCCCTTGAAGGGGAGTTTTTCAGCACATAACCACTGGCACCGCAGCGAATGGATTCGCTCACGTATTCGAAATTGTCGTACATGCTGAGCATTAGAATCTTGAGCGCAGGCGAATGTTGTTTGAGCCGGCGAGTCAGTTCAAGGCCGTTCATGTCCTTCAAACCGATATCCACCAGCAACAGGTCCGGTTGGCACTGTTCGACCAGATTGAGCGCCTCGTGACCGTTCTCGGCCTCGCCGATCACCTCGACGGTGTCCACGATGGCGAGCAACGCTTTGATGCCGTCGCGAACCAGCGAGTGGTCGTCGACCAATCCAATACGTATGCGACCTGGCACTTTCATCAATGTGTTTTTCCTGTTTGGTGACGTCATCAAACGGTATTGTTGCCGGGTTTTTTCATCGGTAACAGGACGTCCAGTGTGGTTCTGCCTGGCGCTGAAGTCAGCTGCAGCTGCCCCTCCAAATGCTCGGCGCGCTCGCGGATATTGCGCAGGCCAATGCCATTGTGGCGGCGCAGTACCTGGAGCACGTTGAACCCGACGCCGTCATCCATGATCGTCAACTTCAACTCCAGGTCCGTCGCCAGCAGGGTGATCGAGACGTGCGTGGCGTGGGCATGCCGCTCAATATTCATCAAGCCTTCCTGCAGGATCCGAAATAATGCGTCTGCCACCCCTTGCGGCAGTGGGTAATCGATGCCCTCACATTCACAGCTCACTACCAGGCCGCTGCGTTGTTCAAACTCCCCGGCAAGCTGATCGATGGCGGCCGGCAGGCCCAGGGTGTCCAGCAGTGAAGAGCGCAGGTCGTGGGAGATGCTGCGCACTTCGCCAATCGCGCTCCCCAGCCGCTGCGTGGCTTCCCTGAGAATTACCAGGCCCTTGCTCGGCTCCGGCCCCTCAAGCACATGCCCGGCCAGTTCGAACTGGAATTTGATCGAAACCAGCAACTGACTGATACCGTCGTGCAACTCGCGGGAAACGCGGGCGCGTTCTTCTTCCTGCAGGCTGACGATACGCCGGTTCAGGCGCTGCAGTTTTTTGTCGGCCAGGCGGTGCTCACTGACGTTGAGCGCCATGCCGCCGGCGAATACCAGCAGCACCGCCACCAACGCCACGACGGCAATGGCCAGCATCGTTTTGCGGATGCCCTGGGCCACTTCGTCGCGGGCCTGCTGAGTGGCGCGCTCGACATCCTCCAGGTAAATGCCGGTGCCGAGCATCCAGCCCCAGCGGTCCAGCATGATCACATAAGCGAGCTTGTCGGTGACCTGGCCGGAGGAGGGTTTGTTCCAGGCGTAACGCTGAAAACCTTCACCGGATCGGGCGCTTTTGAACAGGGCCTGGATGACGGGCAACCCGTGCGGGTCTTTCATGTCCCACAGGTACTGCCCCACCAATTCCGACTGACGCGCATGCATCAGGCTGCGACCCGCGTGGTCGTAAACGAAGAAGTAACCGTTGATGCCAAAGCTCAGCTTGCGCAGTTCCTCAAGCACTTGGCGCTGCGCCTGCTCGTCGCCTGCGCCGTCGTTATACAGCGGCGCGATCAGGCTTTGCGCCATGGCTACGTAGTTTTTCAGTTCTGCGCGTTTGCTGGCCAGGATACTGTCTTCAATCAGACGGGCTTGCTGGTCACCTAACTGGCTATTCAAGGAGATGACCAACGCGCAAATAACCGCGATGGCCAACACTAACGGCAGTATCCCGAGTGCGACGATTTTATGTTTGAGTTGCATCGCGACTCCCGTGCGTCTCAGTAAAACTACGTAGACGCCTGCGTAGTAGTGCGGATGTATTTGTTAGCGGTGTGCGCGGATATTAGCCACCGCCGCCTGGCGGACACAATTATAAAAATTATCGTCGCAGCTCAAGAGCTGTCGACAGGAGACACGCAATGAACCGTATGGCTAAACACCTCGCCTGGTTTGCCGTGGCTGTCCTGGGTGCGTTTGCGCTGAGTGTCGTGGCCTTGCGCCGTGGCGAAGCGATCAACGCACTGTGGATCGTTGTCGCGGCAGTCGCTATCTATCTGGTTGCCTATCGTTACTACAGCCTGTTTATCGCCAACAAGGTGATGCAGCTCGATCCTGGTCGCGCCACGCCGGCGGTGGTGAACAACGATGGCCTGGACTTCGTCCCCACCAATAAACACGTACTGTTCGGCCACCACTTTGCAGCGATTGCCGGCGCGGGCCCTTTGGTCGGCCCGGTACTGGCGGCGCAAATGGGCTACCTGCCCGGCACGCTCTGGCTGATCGCCGGCGTGGTGCTGGCCGGGGCGGTGCAGGACTTTATGGTGCTGTTCATGTCCACGCGGCGCAACGGCCGCTCGCTGGGCGACATGGTGCGTGAAGAAATGGGCCGCATTCCTGGCACCATTGCGCTGTTCGGCTGTTTCCTGATCATGATCATCATCCTCGCGGTGCTGGCGCTGATCGTGGTCAAGGCCCTGGCCGAGAGCCCATGGGGCATCTTCACGGTAATGGCGACCATCCCGATCGCGATGTTCATGGGCATCTACATGCGCTACATCCGCCCGGGTCGCATCGGTGAAATCTCGGTCATCGGCGTGGTGTTGTTGCTGGGTTCGATCTGGCTGGGCGGGCAAATTGCCGCTGATCCGGTCTGGGCCAAGGCCTTTACCTTCACGGGCATTCAAATTACCTGGATGCTGATCGGTTACGGCTTCGTCGCGGCGGTACTGCCGGTGTGGCTGATCCTGGCACCGCGTGACTACCTGTCGACGTTCCTCAAGATTGGCACCATCGTGGCGTTGGCGATCGGCATCCTGATCACCATGCCCGACCTGAAAATGCCGGCGTTGACGCAGTTTACCGACGGCACCGGCCCTGTGTGGAAGGGTGGCCTGTTCCCGTTCCTGTTCATCACCATCGCCTGTGGTGCGGTCTCCGGTTTCCATGCGCTGATTGCCTCGGGCACCACGCCCAAGCTGTTGGCCAGCGAAGGGCACGCCCGTTACATCGGTTATGGCGGCATGTTGATGGAATCATTCGTGGCGATCATGGCGATGGTTGCGGCCTCGGTGATCGAGCCGGGCGTGTATTTCGCCATGAACAGTCCGGCCGCTGTCGTCGGCGCTGATGCGGTAACCGTCGCGCAAACTATCACTAGCTGGGGCTTCGCGATCACGCCGGACGCTCTGCACGCGGTCGCCCACGACATCGGTGAGACCACGATTCTGGCCAGAGCCGGCGGCGCGCCGACGCTGGCGGTAGGCATCGCGCAGATCCTGCACCAACTGCTGCCGGGTGAAAACACCATGGCGTTCTGGTACCACTTTGCGATCCTGTTCGAAGCGCTGTTCATCCTGACGGCGGTCGATGCCGGTACCCGTGCCGGTCGCTTCATGCTGCAGGACCTGCTGGGTTCCTTCGTGCCGGCGCTCAAACGCACCGAATCCTGGACCGCCAACCTGATCGCGACTGCCGGTTGTGTGGCGATGTGGGGTTATCTGCTGTACCAGGGCGTGATCGACCCACTGGGCGGCATCAACACCTTGTGGCCGCTGTTCGGTATCTCCAACCAAATGCTGGCAGGTATCGCGCTGATGCTGGCAACCGTTGTGCTGATCAAAATGAAACGCCAACGCTACATCTGGGTGACTATGCTGCCGGCGGTCTGGCTGCTGATCTGCACTACCACCGCGGGCTTCATCAAGCTGTTCGACGCCAACCCCGCGATCGGCTTCCTGGCCCTGGCTAGAAAATACAGCGATGCGGTCGCCAATGGGCAGGTACTGGCACCGGCCAAGAGCCTGGATCAGATGCAACACGTGATCTACAACGCCTACACCAACGCAACGCTGACGGCGCTGTTCCTGGCGGTGGTGTTCAGTATTTTGTTCTTTGCACTAAAGGTTGGTATTGCTGCATGGGGCACCCAGGAACGCACCGACAAGGAAGCGCCTTACCAGGCGGTGCCGGATGCCTGACGGGAGCGCGCCATGTTCAATGATCTGAGCCGTCTGGGTAAATACCTAGGTCAGGCCGCACGGCTGATGGTCGGCATGCCTGACTACGATACGTATGTTGAACACATGCAAAGCAAGCACCCGGACAAACCACTGATGGACTATGAGGCGTTCTTTCGCGAGCGCCAACAAGCCCGTTATGGCGGTGGTAACGGTCAGCCGCGCTGTTGCTGACAAGTCGACCCGGAACGCCCGATGCCTGCATCGGGCGTTCCGCTTCCGGACTGTGCACTGTCAACTGCGGTGTGGCTGTTTTATGATGGCCGACTGATAAAACCTGGATGCGGCATCATGAGTACACGTTCCGACCTTCTAAGCAGCGCTGAAATTCTGTTGCGTACCAAGGGCTACGCAGCCTTCAGCTACGCTGACCTTGCCGCTGAAATAGGTATCAAGAAGGCAAGTATTCATCACCACTTCCCAACCAAGGAAGGCCTTGCGATTGCTATCGTCGAGAGCTACCTGTTCCGGTTCAAGAAACAGTTGGAGCAGGTCAATGACGAGAACACGGATGTCGTCGCGCGCCTGAACGCGTTTGTCCTGATGTTTGCACAGAGCAGTCAAAACGGCTTGTTGCCGCTGTGCGGCGCGCTGGCTGCCGAGTTAATGGCACTGCCGGAGAGCCTGCAGGAGCTGACGCGGCACTTTTTCGAGATACATCTTGAGTGGCTTCAGACCAATATCGCGCTGGGGCAGTCGAACGGGGAGCTCAAGGCGCAGTTGGACGTCAACAAGGTCGCCAGGCTGATCCTGAACACGCTGGAAGGCGGCAGCTTTGTGGCGTGGGCGATGAGCGATCAGTACGAGCAGTCGTCCGGATTTGACTTTATTCTGGAGGCGATGCGCACACTGCCTAAACCCCACTGACAAATTAATGCGTTGAAAAACCTCGACTATTCGAGGTTTTTTTTGGTTTGAAAATCAGCAAGGACAGGGCTGAAAGTTAAATTGCTTGATTGATTACCTACTAGTTGGTAGGCTTGTTCCATTCCGAGCCGAACGCCCGGTCCATCCGAAGAGGAATGTACACATGAGCACTAACCTGAACGGTATCGATGTTGCCGCACTCCAGCAGTTTGCCCAAGGCGTTGCCGAGGATGCGACCAAGCGTCATGCCAGTTTTAATGTCAAAACCCAATGGAAGGGGCAGACGCGTTCCGTCGCGAAGGTCAATCGCTACAGCCTGGCTGGCGAAACCTATTCGCGGGACTTCGAAATTGCCGCCGACGAGCCAAACGAACTGTTGGGTCAGAACAGCGCGCCCAACCCGCAAGAGCTGCTGATGGCTGCGCTGAACGCGTGCATGTCGGTCGGTTATGCCGCCAATGCCGCGATGATGGGCATCAAGATCCACAGCCTGGAAATTGAAACCGACGGCACCCTCGACCTGCGTGGTTTCCTCGGTATCGACGAAAGCGTCAACCCTGGCTACGACGAAGTCAGCGTAGTGGTTCGCCTGCACACCGATGCCTCCCGTGAGCGTGTTGAAGAGCTGCATAAGGTCGTGCTGAAAACCTCCGTGAACTACGCCAACTTCTCGAAAGCCATTCGTATGGTACCGACGCTGGAAGTGCGTGAAGGCTGATTCACCTGTTTCGAACCAAAAACACTTGGCGTGCACCGGCAGACGATTGCCCTGGTGCAGCATTGACTAACTTTGAAATCCGGAGTCTGTAATGAACGATTATTTTAAAGGCAAAAAATTGTTGGTCGTCGGCGGCACCAGCGGCATGGGCCTGGAAACGGCCCGCATGGTGCTGAAGGCGGGCGGCAGTGTCGTGCTCACCGGCAGCAAGCAAGACAAGGCCGATGCGGTGCGTAACGAACTGAGCCCACTGGGTAACGTGTCGGTGATCGTGGCTAACCTGATGACCGAAGAGGGCATGCACAGCGTTCTCGAGGACATCAATTCCAACCACAGCGATATCAGTCTGATGGTCAACTCAGCAGGGATCTTTGTTCCCAAGCCGTTCACCGAGCATGATGCGGCCGAGTATGACATGTACATGTCCCTCAACCGTTCGACGTTTTTCATCACCCAGGCCGTGGTCAAGAACATGCTCGCCGCCAAGCGTGAAGGTTCGATTGTCAATGTCGGTTCCATCGGCGCTCAGGCTGCGCTGGCCGGCTCGCCGGCCTCTGCCTACTCCATGGCCAAGGCCGGTTTGCATGCGCTGACACGTAACTTGGCGATTGAATTGGCGCATTCGGGTATTCGTGTCAATGCGGTTTCCCCTGGCATCGTACACACCTCGATTTACGAAGGCTTCATGGACAAGGACGCGATCCCGGAAGCAATGAAATCGCTTA
The DNA here is from genome assembly GCF_030687435.1 of Pseudomonas sp. FP597. Lineage (NCBI taxonomy): Bacteria > Pseudomonadati > Pseudomonadota > Gammaproteobacteria > Pseudomonadales > Pseudomonadaceae > Pseudomonas > Pseudomonas sp. FP597. The sequence continues at coordinate 2,509,137 of NZ_CP117432.1, forward strand.
ACGCCTTCCACCCGCTGGGACGCGTCGGCGTGCCGGAAGACGTGGCCAACACGATCCTGTTCCTGCTGTCGGACAAAACCTCTTGGGTGACCGGTGCCATCTGGGACGTGGACGCCGGTGTCATGGCCGTGCGCGCCTGAATACCCCTTAGCCGATGATCAAGGGCTGAACGCTGGCCGCTGGAGGCTCGAATGTCTGTGACGACAAAAGCCGCGCTGTTGAATGCCGCGCAGATACACATGCGTTCCAAAGGCTATTCAGCGTTCAGCTATGCCGATCTTGCGGCGCAGATCGGCATCCGCAAGGCCAGTATTCACCATCACTTTCCCACCAAGGAGTGCCTGGGGGCAGAGCTGATCAAGGACTACATCCAGCGCTTTGAAGAGACGCTGGTCGCGATTGAGGCCATGCATGCCGATCCGCTGTTGCGACTGCGTGGTTTTTCTCAGCTTTTCGTGATCAGCGCCAACGAGGGGCTTTTGCCGCTGTGCGGCGCATTGGCCGCGGAAATGGCGGTATTGCCGCTGTCTCTGCAGGGGCTCACTCGGTGCTTCTTCGAGTCTCAACTCCATTGGCTGCAAGGCACGCTCAGTGATGCCGCCCGCCAGCATCACTGGGTGCTGGATAAACCTCTGGAGGTCTACGCCGCTATGTTGCTGGGAGCGCTTGAGGGCGCCAGCCTCATTAATTGGGCATTGAGCGGATCAAACGATCCCTTGTCGGGTTTCAACCATTTACTTGAAACACTTGCAACGCGGTCTTCACTTATTTGTGCAGGATGACTTATGCAAACCCCTACGAAAAAGTACGTCGTCGATATCTGGTCCGACTTCGTTTGCCCCTGGTGCTGGATTGCCAAGCGCCGTTTTGAAAAAGCGCTGGAGCAGTTCTCCGACAAGGACAGTGTTCAAGTCAATGTCAGAGCTTATCGTCTAGCCGCCAATCAGGCCCCGGAGCCCATGGTCGCGGCGCTCAAGCGCAAGCTCGGCAATCCTCATTCCGCCGATGCGATGATGGATACCGTCACCAAATACGGACGGTCCGACGGGTTGGAATATCGTTTTGGCACCATGTTGTTCGGCGATACCGCTGACGCCCACATTCTGGTCAAGTCGGTACAGGACCCCGTGGTGAAAAAGCGGCTCGTAGAGAAGCTGTATGAACAGAGCACTACGTACGGCAAGTCATTGTTCGATCGCACCAGCCTGGCGGCCATTGCCAAAGCGGCGGGTGTATCGGATGAGTCAATCGAACAAGCGTGGTCGTCGCCTGAACTGCGCGTAGAGATGGAAGAGGACGAACATTTCGCCGCGCAATTGGGCTCTGGCGTGCCGTTGTTTGTCTTTAATAGCGCGTTCTCTGTCGCCGGCGCTCAGCCTGAGGCGGCGTTCCTTGAGGCGCTGAACAAGATGCAGGAGAAGGCACGGGTCGATGAGGGCGCGTTTATTGGCCAGGTCTGCGGCATCGACGGCTGCAAAATTTGACTGGCAACGTGGCGCGGCCTCACAAGAGGTAGCGCTCAATGAGGTGCTGATGAACCGTATCGTTGAATTGAGTGCCCCACAGTTCGCTCGCTTTGTTGCCAAAGGCAGCAGTGTTGTGTTGTTTTCGGCGTCTTGGTGCAAGCCGTGCCAGGAGATGAAGTCTGTATTCCATGCGCTGGAAGACAAGCTCCACGCCCTGGCTGCCTTTGGGAAAGTCGACGTCGCCGTCTCGCCCACCATCGCGCAGATGTATGGCATTCGCGCCGTACCGTCCCTGGCGGTGTTTCACCAGGGACGGTTGCTGCGCGTCATGCCTGGCTCACGTTCAGTCGCCGCCCTGAAGAAAGCCGTACTGGCGGAGCTGGAAGAGGCTCGCTGATCGAGTCTAGTCCGCCTGGTGTGCTCGCGTTGCCGATTGGGGCTTGCCAGGCCCGTTATCGATAGGATGGGCGCGGTCCTCATTGAAGATGTCCGTCAGCATCGCATTGGCGCGTTTATAAGCATCATATTGGTACTCGGTGTCTTCTTGCGGTTGCGCGGCCATTTCCTCAAGCATCGCCAGATTCAGGCGGCGAAACCGATCCGCGCGCTCACGGGCTTCGTAACGCCCCACACCCAGTTGTTCCAGCGCTCTGCGTCCCAGCGCCAGCGCGCTCTCGAAGGTTTCCCGCTCGACCGCTCCGATACCCATCCGGCGCAACATAATTATGTGTCCCATGTCGCGGGCGCGCACCACCAGTTTCAAGGACGGGAAATGCTCCTGGGCCAACCGGGTCAGCGTCAGGTTGTCGTCCGTGTCGTCAATCGCGTTGATCAGCACCAAGGCCTGGTCGGCTCCAGCGGCATGCAATAAATCGAGGCGTGTTGCGTCCCCGTAAAACACCTTGACCCCAAATTTGCGTAACGTTTCAATGTGGTCGGGATCGTGATCGAGCACGACGACTTCAAACCCGCACGACATCAAGAGACGCCCCGCGACCTGGCCGAAGCGACCAAAACCCGCAATGATCACGCGAGGATTGTGCTGGTCGATGGTGTCCGCCGGCTGATCGTTGCCTTTGTTCGCCGATTCCAGGCGGTTGAGCACAATGATCAGCAGCGGTGTGACGCACATGGACAACGCCACCGCCAGGGTCAGGCTTTTGCCCCACGGGTCGACCAAGACGCCCGCCACGGTAGCCGCGCCGAAAACCACGAAGGCGAACTCACTGCCCTGGCCGAGAAACACGGCCTGCCAGGATCGTTGCTCTGCAGGGACATTCAGAAAGCGTCCCAGGAATTTAATCATCAGCAGTTTGATGACGATAAAACCAAGGGTCAGCGTAATCACGGTCAGCGGTGAATGGATCAGCGTGCCGAAGTCGATCGACATGCCGACGCCGATAAAGAACAGCCCGAGCAATAGCCCCTTGAAGGGTTCGATATCACTTTCCAGGGCATGCCGGTATTCTGAACTGGCCAGCAGCACGCCGGCCAGAAAGGCACCCATGGCCATGGACAGACCGGCCTCTTCCAATAGCAAGCCGAATCCGAATACCAGAAACAAAGCCACCGCACTGAAGATTTCACGCAACCCCGAGCGTGCGACGAAACGCAGCACTGGGCGGGAGACGTATTGCCCCAGGAGTACCACTGCCACAATCGCCCCGACGATCTTTGCGATGGACAGCAGCAGCTCGGCACCGGAAGGTGTGCCGCCATTGGCGGCCAGCAGCGGGATCATGGCCACCAGCGGAATCGCCGCGATGTCTTGAAACAGTAGTACGGCAAAGCTGCTGCGGCCCACTGCGGTGGGCGTCATGTTACGTTCGTTCATGGCCTGCATGGCGATCGCAGTGGACGACAGACTCAGCGTCAGCCCCACCAACAAAGCGGCGCTCCAGTTCAAGCCCAGGGCTGCGCAAAACAAGGCAATCGCCGCGCCACAGACCAGCATCTGCAAGGCGCCACCCCCAAAGACCATCCGACGCATCGCCCAGAGGCGCTTGGGGTCGAGCTCCAGACCAATGATAAATAGCATCAGCACCACGCCGATTTCAGCGAAGTGCAGGATGGATTGCACATCCGTGACCAGCTTCAGGCCCCAAGGGCCGATCAGGCAGCCGGCCAGCAGATAACCCAGCACCGGGCCCAGTCCCAATCGCACGGCGATAGGCACAATCAACGCAGCGGAGCCCAGGTAGATAAGCATTTCAATCAGGCTGTGAGTCTCCATATCAATCTTCCTTCCAAGAAGCCAGGCGGGCGCCGTATCGGCGTATTTGAGAGAGCAGGCCGTTTTGGTCGGCACCGTATGCGCCGTGTATTACCACCGGCGCCAACCAACGCATCTGGCAGTAGCTCGCGGTGGCATGCAGCGGCTGAGCCAGCACGGCAAAGCCTGGGTGATCACCGAGGTCGAAATGATCATGATCGCCGCCGGTGGTTACGGCCCAGAGCATGCTTTTGTCTTTTAGCCCGGTAGCGCCTTTGCCATAGGCCCAGCCTTGGGTGAGGACCTTGTCGATCCACAGCTTCAACAGTGGAGGGTAGCTGTACCAGTAAAGAGGGTGTTGCAGCACCAGCAGTTGTGCCTGTTCTACGGCCTTTTGTTCAGCCTCGACGTCAATATTGAAATCGGGGTACAGGTCGTACAGCGAGCGAATGGTGACATCCGAATTATTGGCGGCCAACTTGAGCATCAGTTGGTTAACCTTGGATTTATCGGGGTAGGGGTGGGCGAAAATAATCAGAATCATGGAGGTACACTCCGACAAATGTGCTGTTCCTTCAGAACGGAAAAACTCCCGGCCGCTGAGCATAGGGAGTGCTCAGCGGCCGGGAGTTGTGGAGTTTAAAACTAAAACCGCTTATTGACCGGCTTGCAGCTTCAAGACTTCCTGAGCCGTGATGGGGTTGCCGGCAATACCCCAATCTCCGCTCTTGACCTCTTCGAAGATGACCCAGGTGAGGGCGCGCATGTTTTCACCCTCCACCGAGACCATGGCGTCGGTCACTTTGCGAATGACCTCAGCTTTCTGTTCATCGGTAAAAACGCCTTCAATGCCTTTGATGGTAACGAGTGGCATGGTGTGCTCCTTGGGGTTGGAAGTGAGATCAAGCCTGGGTTTGCGCGTATTCCGGATAATCCGTGTAACCTTTGGCGCCGATGACGCCGTAGAATGTGGAGGGATCCGGTTTGGCCAGCGGCCAGCCGTTCTTCATACGTGCCACCAGGTCCGGGTTGGAAATGAAGGCAGTGCCGAAGGCGATCAGGTCGAGTTCGCCCTTTTCCAACTCCTGGTCGGCGAGGTCCTGGGTAAAGCCGCCGGCGCCGATGAGGGTGCCGCGATAAGTCTCGCGGAATGCTGCGCCGAAGCCTTCAGGTGTACCGGCAGCGGAAATGGTCGTCTGGTAGTTAAGGTGCACGTACGCCAGATCGCGTTCGTTCAACGCCGACCCCACGCTCATCCAGGCCTCGGCCTCGCCGTCAAAGGCCTCCATGTCGTAGATCCGACCGAAGGGTGAAACCCGTACACCGACTTTCTCTGCGCCGATTTCGGCGGCCAGTGCATCGACGGTCTCCAACAGTAGGCGCTGGCGATTGGCGATGGAGCCACCGTATTGGTCAGTGCGCGTGTTCAGTTTGCTACTCAGGAACTGATCGAACAGGAACGCATTGGCCGCCATCACCTCGACGCCATCGAAGCCTGCATCCATCGCCCTGCGTGCAGATGCGACAAAATCCTGGATAACGCGCTGGACTTCATCGGTTGTCAGGGCGCGCGGTGCACTTGGCAGCACCGGGCCTTCTTTGCCAGGTTCGACCCAGGCGTAAACCATGGTCGTGGTGGCGGGAACGGTGCCCGACGAAACGGGCGCCGCGTTGCCCGGTTGGAGCGACACATGTGACAGGCGGCCGACGTGCCACAGTTGGGCGAAAATCTTGCCACCTTCAGCGTGCACCGCATCCGTGACTTTGCGCCAGCCTGCGGTTTGCTCATCGGTGTAGAGGCCCGGGGTATACAGATAGCCACGGGCTTCTTCCGACACCGGCAAACCTTCGGTGATGATCAAGCCGGCCGAAGCACGCTGTGCGTAATAGAGCACGGTCAAATCGCCGGGAATGTTTTCCGGAGTGCGCGTGCGGGTCATCGGCGCCATCACCACGCGGTTGGCCAATGCCAGGCCGGCTAGATCGTAAGGAGCAAACAGCTTATTCATGAGTTATCTCGATGTCGTAAGAGGGGAGTGCAGGCTTATGACTTGTCGAACGCGTCCAGCACGTGCGTGCTGTAGACCAGTGCGGCACCGGCGTTCATGTTGATCGCCACGCCTAGTGCTTCAGCGACTTCTTCGCTGGTCACGCCGACTTTCTTGGCCTCGGCAGCATGGAAGGCTATGCAGCCATCGCAGCGGGTGGTCACTGCAACGGCAAGGGAAATCAACTCACGGGTCTTGGCATCCAGATGGTTGGTCTTGGTACCGGCACTACCGAGCGCTGCCATGCCCTTCATGGTTTCTGGGGTGAGTGCGTTGAGTTCCATCAAGCGAGTGTTGATGTCTTTGCGGGTTTGCTTCCAGTCTTGCATGGCGATTCTCACTGTGTGCGTGGGATTTAAACTGAAAACAAGGCTACCATCCAGTTGGTAGGCATACAATGTTGTTTTGTTAATACCTACTATCACTGAAATTTTTCGCGCAGATTGGCGACGGTTTGGCTTTGATGGGGGCAGCGATTGCTCTTTATCAGCGCGGCAGGCTTACCGTGAACCTCTAGGCACGCGCTGAGGGGCCGGCGCTGAGCACCAGTCCAATCCCGCTCAGTACGGCCAACGATGTCAGGATCAAGCGAGCGGTGAGCGGTTCATTCAAAATAAATACGCCGGCCAACGACGCTAGTATGGGGACGCTCAACTGCAGGGTTGCCGCTCGAAACGATGACAATGAGCGCAAGGCTGTATACCAAATGGCATAACCGACACCCGAGGCAAGGGTCCCAGAGGCAATCGCGCATAGCACGCCTTGGATATCGATCGATGCGTCGGCGATGAACACAATCGCCGCGCCCAGCATCATGGGCACGGCCCTCAGAAAATTGCCGGTTGTAGAGGCTAATGGGTCATGGGCGCGCTTGCCAATGAGCGAGTATGCCGCCCATGCGACACCAGACAGCAGCATGATCGCCGCACTGCCCGGTGCGGGTGCGCTTGCACCAGGCAATAACAATGCAATGAGCCCGCCAATTGCGAGGGCAAGTCCTGCAATCGCAACGCCCTGCATCCGCTCTCCACGCCAGTACCCGAAGCCCAGCATGGTGAGTTGGACTGCGCCAAACAGCAGTAGTGCGCCGGAGCCTGTCTCCAGGTGCAGGTAAGCGTATGAAAAGGCAAAGGCGTAGATAAACAGCGTAAAGCCTCCCAGCCATGTGCCGGCAGGGCGTTCAGTACGGTTTTTGATCACCATGATCAGCCAGAGCATCATCGCTCCGCTGAATAAGCGAATCAGCGTGAACGTTGCTGGATCAATTTCGGTGTAGCGAAGTGCAAGTCGGCAAAGAACCGAATTGGCAGCAAACGCCAGCATCGCCAGCCCGGTGAGCAGTACTACTTGGTGGGTTGTTGGATTAGTCGACACTTCGGAGGAAGGCATCACAGTTAACCCGCCACTGGTGTGCGCAGGGTGACGAACTCTTCCGCAGAGGTCGGATGCACGGCGATAGTCTCATCGAAGAGGCGTTTGGTCGCGCCTGCTTTTAATGCGATCGCCAAGCCTTGAATTATTTCACCCGCATCCGGCCCGACCATATGACAGCCCAATACCTTGTCGGTCTTGGCGTCCACTACCAGCTTCATCAAGGTGCGTTCCTGGCATTCTGTGAGCGATAGCTTCATGGGCCGGAAACGGCTTTCGAAGATCACCACATCGTGGCCGGTTTTGCGTGCGGCTTCCTCGGTGAGGCCCACGGTGCCAATGTTGGGTGCGCTGAACACCGCCGTCGGGATCAAGTTGTAATCCACCGGGTGATACTGCTCAGGCTTGAACAAACGTCTCGCCACGGCCATGCCTTCGGCCAGTGCCACCGGTGTCAGTTGCACACGGCCAATCACGTCGCCGAGCGCAAGAACGGATGGTTCGCGGGTCTGATAGTACTCATCGACCTTGATAAAACCTCGGTCATCCAACTCAACGCGGGTATTGTTCAGCCCCAGGTTGTCCAGCATCGGGCGGCGACCGGTGGCGTAGAACACACAATCGGCTTCCAGTACGCGACCGTCTTTGAGGGTGGCCTTGAGGCTACCGTCGGCCTGCTTGTCGATGCGCTCGATGTCGGCATTGAATTGCAGGTCCAGGCCGCGTTTGGTCAGCTCTTCCCGCAGGTGCTTGCGCACCGCACCGTCAAAGCCACGCAAGAACAGGTCACCGCGATACAGCAGCGAAGTCTTGGCGCCCAGGCCATGGAAAATACCGGCGAATTCGACCGCGATATAACCGCCACCCACCACCAGCACACGCTTGGGCAATGTCTTGAGAAAGAACGCCTGATTGGAGTTGATTGCATGCTCATGGCCTGGAATATCCGGAGCTTGCGGCCAGCCACCTGTGGCGATCAGGATGTGTTTGCTGGTAAAGCGTTCACCGTTTATCTCGACGGTATGGGGGCCGACGATTTTTGCATGCCCTTCGTGTAACGTGGCGCCGCTGTTGGACAATAGATTGCGATAAATATCGTTCAGGCGGGTGATTTCGCGATCCTTGTTGGCGATCAGAGTTGCCCAATCAAACCTCGCTTCACCCAAGCTCCAGCCGAAACCGGCTGACAGCTCAAATTCGTCTGCGAAATGCGCGCCGTACACCAGCAGTTTCTTCGGGACGCAGCCCACGTTTACGCAGGTACCGCCCAAATAGCGACTCTCGGCCACGGCTACTCTTGCACCAAATCCAGCGGCAAAACGCGCCGCTCGGACGCCACCGGAACCGGCACCGATTACGTAAAGGTCAAAATCGTAGGTCATTTCAATTTCCTTGGCAGGCCAGCAGCGCGAATTATCTGCTGTTCGATAGCGGTTAACGTAGGTGGAGGGAGGCCGTTAATCTTAAAACACACTCCCATCCGGTTGGTAGGCATTCGATTCGGCGTGTCATATTAACGAACTGCCCCCTCTGAAAACCGTATCACCCGAGCAAACGGTTGAACCTCTCGAACCCGCGCTCCAGATCCGCAATCAGGTCATCCGGATCTTCAAGACCAATATGAAGGCGGACTAGGTGCCCGTCGGCTGCCCAGGTCGTAGCACTCCTGACGGGTGTTGGGTCTGCAATCATCGCCAGGCTTTCAAAACCTCCCCATGAGTAACCAATCGAGAACAGCGATAAATTATCCAGGAGTGCATCCGCCGCCGCCTGCGGGGAAGGTTTAGTCAGGAACGAAAGCAGGCCTGAGGCCCCCTTGAAGTCTCTTTTCCACAAGTGATGCTGCGGATGAGAGGCCAGCGCTGGATAATAAACGGCCTCAACTTCGTCCCGGGTTTCCAGCCACTTAGCCACCAGGGTCGCGTTTTTGAAATGACGCTCTAGTCTCACTTCCAGCGTGCGCATGCCTCGCAGGGCCAGTGAGACGTCATCCGGGCTAGCAAACAATCCCGTGTTGAAGTGATATTTTTTGAGGCTGTCCCAGGCTCGCTCCGAGGCCGAGACAGTTCCCAGGATGGCGTCGGAATGACCGACGATGTACTTGGTTGCGGCCATGATCGAAAGGTCCACGCCAAGCTCCAGCGATGGAAAGTAAAGCGGGGTCCCCCATGTATTGTCCGCAATAACCAGAATGTCATGCTCGTGGGCAACCTTAGTGATTGCGCGAATGTCTGGTATTTCCAGGGTCAACGAGCCAGGAGACTCGGCGTAAATGGCTTTTGTATTCGGCTGGATAAAACCTGCGATGTCAGCACCGATGGCCGGGTCGTAAAACGTAACTTCAATACCCAGTCGGTTACCGACGTGTTCAACAAATGCTCTGATGGGTGAATAGACGTTGTCGGCAATCAGCAGGTGGTCGCCAGCACCTACCACACTGAGGATGGCGGTCGTACACGCTGAAAGCCCCGATGGGCAAAGTACCGTGCCTTGGGCGCCCTCCAGTTGCTGCAGAGCCTGGGTGAGTGCTTCAGTCGAAGGGTTATTCCAGCGGCCATATATGTATTTCTGGCGACCTTCGCGCATGGATTCACAGGTGGGGAATACCACTGTCGAACCGCGATAGACCGGGGTATTGACAAAGCCATGATGCTGCTCGGGCTCGATCGACGCATGAGCGAGCAGGGTTTTTACGCTTTTATATTTTTTCATGCGACCTTCCAAGAATGTCCTGAGGGGCTGACTGCGCGTCTCTGACGCTGTCTTGGATTAAGCTATCAAAATAATTAATTGTCTACCATCAGGATGGTGTTTTTTAAAAGTCTAGAAAAATCAATAAGGTGTTGGCTTTTATAAAATACTCGTTGAACGGCATTCATGTGGATGGTAGGTTTTTTAGTGTTTGAGGTGTCCGGTAAAAAAATAACAATGCGCCGGAGGCGCTTCAAAAAGGTGCATCGCGACGTATCAGCGATAAGTTATAAAGCACTGTGTGGGATTGCGCACTAGAAGTGGACGGGCATCTTAGATAACACGAAAAAAACACAAACTGCACATCAATAGCGTGGGTGGAATATGAAAAAGAATAATGCCCTGGCAGGACATGACGAATCAGTAACGCGATCGAACTGGCTCGATTCCCATGAGACCGGCTATGCGAAGCATCTAAAAAAACGCCACGTGCAGATGATGGCATTGGGCGGAGCAATAGGAACGGGATTGTTTCTAGGGGCCGGCGCGAGGTTGCAAATTGCGGGGCCGTCATTGGCCATTGTGTATTTGGTCTGTGGGGTGTTTGCTTTCTTTATCTTGCGGGCGTTGGGTGAGCTGGTGATGCACCGTCCGAGCAGCGGCAGTTTTGTGTCTTACACCCGGGAGTTTATGGGGGAGGGAGCTTCATTTGTTGCCGGTTGGATGTATTTTTTGGTGTGGGCGTTAACCGGCGTCGTGGACATAACAGCGATCGCGATCTACATGAAGTACTGGAGCGTCTTCTCGGATATCCCGCAGTGGGTATTTGCCCTGAGTGCGCTGGGTGTAGTCACCGTGATGAACATGGTCAGCGTTAAATGGTTCGGCGAAATGGAGTTCTGGTTCGCGGTCATAAAAGTGTGCGCCATCACTGTGTTTTTAGTGGTCGGATCGTTCTTTTTCGCTACCGGGCATGCGGTGGCCGGCAGTGTTCCGGGTCTGCATCTGATTTCAGATAACGGCGGGCTATTCCCACACGGGCTGCTGCCGGCCATTATCATCGTGCAGGGAGTGATCTTTGCTTACGCAAGCATAGAGTTGGTGGGCACGGCCGCTGGTGAGACGGCCGATGCCAAAAGCGTGATTCCCAAGGCCATCAATGGCGTGATCTGGAGGATAGGGCTATTTTACGTGGGCTCCGTGTTTTTGCTGGTGACGGTTTTACCTTGGACGGCCTATAGCGCGAATGTCAGCCCATTCGTAACTTTTTTCGAGGCGCTCGGGATTCCAGGAATTGGTTCGGTGATGAACATTGTCGTCATGACCGCCGCGCTCTCAAGTCTTAATTCCGGTTTGTACGCCACGGGGCGCGTTCTGCGGTCGCTTGCCATGGGTGGCTCTGCGCCAGCTTTATTTAAACGAATGAGTAAGCAGGGCGTTCCCTATATGGGAATATTGGTGACCATGGGCATTAATATCATTGGGGTTGTGTTGAATTTTCTGATTCCGGCTCAACTCTTCGAGTTGTTGCTGAATCTGGTTACCCTTGGGATTCTTTCGACATGGGCTTTTATCGTCTTGTCCCAGATCAGTTATCGGCGTGCGGTGAAACGGGGTGAGGCGGTAATGGTTTCATTTAAGATGCCAGGTGCTCCCATTACCGCGTGGCTCACCCTCTTATTTCTTGCCGTGGTATTGGTATTAGTCGGGTTAGACTATCCAAACGGCACTTACACGGTGCTTTCAATTCCACTGGTGGCGGCTGCGTTGGCCATGGGGTGGTGGAAGGCCGTTCGTTCAAAAACGCAAGATGCAGGCAAACTTGAGCCTCTTGCGAGTCGTATAGGCGTTTAGTGCGGTGACCAAGAGAGGTCGATTACCTCGTCCTCTCTTTATTGGAAATAGGCGACTTGCTTAACGATAGCTTTAAGAAACAGGTACGCTTCATGAGTACGCGATCCAAACTTTTAGTTACTGCCGAGTTATTGCTACGTACCAAAGGTTACGCCGCATTCAGTTATGCGGACCTAGCACACGAAGTGGGTGTAAAAAAGGCCAGCATTCATCATCACTTTCCTACCAAGGAAGGATTGAGTGTTGCACTGGTCGAAAGTTACCTATTCAGATTCGATAAAAGCTTGGCGCAGATCAACGAGGATCATGCTGATGTCACTGCACGCTTAAAGGCTTTTTCGGCCTTTTTTGCCGAGAGTGCAAAAACGGGAATGCTGCCTCTTTGTGGTGCGTTGGCTGCTGAATTAGCGGTGCTGCCAGATCGCCTTAAGGCGTTGACCAAAACGTTTTTTGAGATTCATCTCGCCTGGTTGGAAGACAACCTGTCGACTGGCCAGCGGGTCAATACTGTCAAAGCGGAAATCAACCCTAAAGAAATCGCCAGAGCCATTTTGAGTGTACTTGAAGGTAGTTGCTACATCGCATGGGCGCTCAAAGAGACTGTCGTTGATCAATCGGGGTTCGAACTTATTCTGAAATCGTCCACTGTTTCCTATGCTGGCATTGATTAAGCGTATCTCTGCGATCACTTCGATTTATTGAAGGGGCCCCACCACTTGCCGATAACGCTCTTCCCCTTGCGGCGTCTGGCGGGTCAGCTTGATCTCCAGGCCGAGAGGGTCGTTCTTGCGGTTGCCGGCGAGCTGACGCCAGCCTTTGCCGGCCTCCCAGAAGCGTACCTGCAGATCACTGACGCTGGACAATACCGCCACTGTTTTTTTGGGAGCAGGTAAGGGGTATCGGTCACTGGCCGCTGATGTGGCGCGATACAAGGTGTCACCGTCCAGCCACCAGCGCACGCGTTGCAAACCGATCTCTGGAGGTGCTGCGCTACGGATGATGTCCAGTTGAAAATCATGATTGTCGGAGCTGCGAACGCTGACTGCCGGGAGGTCGTCGGGCTGCTCATCCTCGGTCAGGCCTGGGGTGCGCAGTTCGATACTGGCGCGCAGGGCCAGGTCGCGTTCCAACTGGTTCAATGTGCGCAATAACGCCTGGGTCTGTTCCGTGCTGCTCTGCAGATGGCTGTCGGCCCGGCTCACGCTGTCGAGGCCGCGCCAGGCGATAAGGCTGACAATGGCCATCAGCATGATCGCCACCATGACCTCTATAAGCGTAAAACCGTGCTGGTCTGTTTTCATGGTTCGTTCGCCACGCGAACTTGCCCGGTCGCGGTGAGTTGAACTGTGAGGTGGTGCTGGCCATCCGAGAGCCGCAACTGGAGAGGGGAGGCGAACCATTCGGCATTCACTACCACTCGTTGCCTGGGGGTTACGCGCACGCTCATTGACGGAGTTTCCCAGGCCCGAGGACGCAGTTGCGGGTCGTTCACAAAGTGATCCCAGCCGTGGCCTGATTCGTTGCGACGACTGAAGCGGAACCCTTTATTGTCTGCCTGCCAGGTGATTGGGCGGCCGTCGGCACGGGCTTCGGCCTGGGCGACTTGCAGCCTCTGGGCCACTTGGTTGGCGTCCTTGCGCAGTAACTGCAACGGGTCGGGTTTGATACTCAGGCTGATGGCTGCACTGGCGATACCGATGATCACCAACACCACCATCAACTCGATCAGGGTGAAGCCCCGCTGGTTGTCTTTGTTCATGACACAACGCTCCTTCGTCGTGGATCTCTCCTGTAGACTGCCCGGCAGGACAACAGGGAGGTTTTGTCTTGGTCTCTAATTTTCGTTTAACGGTACCGCGGCTGTTGCAGACCGTCGCGTTGGCCACGGCGCTCGTGGGTGTGCTGGTCTGGTCTTCTGTCCTGCTGACGTCGGCCGAGTCCCAGGCGCCGCAGGTTGAGCCCCGCGTTTTGGCCGCTCGCCCCGATACAACGGCGCTGCAGTGGTTTTCCAACCAGCCGGCCGCGGTGGATATCAAGGTCTCTGGCGTGATGGCCGGTGCGCGGGGAGCGGTGGCGATCCTGAGCTTGAACGAGGGCCCGCCGCGCAGCTTTCTGGTGGGCGAATCGTTGGCCCAGGGCGTTCGCCTGGCGGCGATCGAGGCGGATGGCGTGGTCATTGAGCGCGGTTCGCAGAACACCCGCATCACCGTCAGCACGCTGCCGGACGCCGTGGTGCTGCCCCGATTGACCCAGCCCTGAGTACGCTCATTGGCGCGTTTCCGTTGGCGGATTCAGCAGGGTTTCCAGCCGCGCCAAGGGCGGCGCCTCGCGCTTGCGCTCCGACACCTCAACCGTGACACGCAATAAACGTCCATCGGCAGCGGGTGCAATGGTTTGTTCGCAGCGCAACTGTAATTGCCCCTGATCACAATCAAACCCTTTGTGCCCCGGCGGTAGCCGCCCGTCCAGGCGCAGTTCGGCGAGCCGGCTTTGAGCCGACAGCAACGCAATTGAGCGATCGCGCAGTAAGCCGTTGCTCTGGGTCATCAGGCCTGCAACGCGGACGGCGGCCGACATCGCGACGGCAATGATCGCCAAGGCCACGAGCACCTCGATCAGCGTAAAACCTTGCTCCTTGCGCGACAGCTCCATGGGCCACTCTTGGTGTAAAAAACACGTCGCAGGATAGCACTCGCAGAGCCGCAGGCAGCGGCCAATTAATTTTGCTATCCGGCTAGTTAGTTTTGTTACACTGCGCGCCGAATTAGGATCAAACCAAGGATGGTGGATATGGATTTCGCGCGCATCAAATATGGGCCTGGCGGCCGTCACGCTCAGCACGGTTTCACCCTGATCGAGATCATGGTGGTGGTGGTCATCCTTGGCATCCTGGCCGCGATTGTCGTACCCAAAGTGCTTGATCGCCCGGATCAGGCCAGGGCGATTGCGGCGAAGCAAGACGTCGCCGGCCTGATGCAGGCGCTCAAGCTTTATCGCCTCGACCACGGCACCTACCCCAGCATGAACCAGGGCCTCAAGGTGTTGGTCGAGCGCCCGGCGGATGCAAAAAATACCCAGTGGCGTTCTTATCTGGAACGCCTGCCCAACGACCCCTGGGGCCGTCCTTACCATTACCTGAATCCCGGCGCGAACGGCGAGGTCGACATCTTCTCTCTCGGTGCCGACGGCCAGCCGGATGGTGACGGCGTGAATGCCGATATCGGATCCTGGCAGCTTTAAGCGCCGTCATGAAATCGCAGTCGCCGACAGTGGCGAAACAGCGCGGTACGGCGATTATCAGCGCCTTGCTGATCGTCACGGTGGTCGCAGTGATCGCCGCCGGCATGCTCACTCGCCAAAGCATTTTTACCCGTTCACTTGAGGCTGAGCAGGCGCGTGTGCAGGGCAGCGCATTGTTGCTGGGCGGGTTGGAAGTCAGCAGGCAATTGCTCAGGGACGTCCGCGAGCATGATGCGCTGACCCGGCTCGACCAGCCTTGGGCGCGGCCGATCAGTACGGCGCAGGGCGGCCAATTTGAAGGTCATCTTGAAGATCAGCAAGGCAAGTTCAATCTCCGTAATTTAGTCGCCCGCGAGCACGTTGATCTTGGCCAGGTGCGCAGCTTTGAACGGCTGTGCGACATGATTGGTATCGAGGCCCACCTGGCACAGCGCATCAGCCAGCGGGTCATTGCGGCTTACCCGCGCATGCCGGTTGCATCAGCCTCGGGACAGCCTGGGCCGCTGTTACCCGCCACCCAGCCGATGCTGCGCACACTTGACCAACTACGCGGTATCGATGGTCTCAGTGAGCGACTGTTGGCACGGTTGGCGCGTTACGTGAGCATTATTCCGGTCAACACATGGGTCAACAGCAACACCGCCAGCGCCGAGGTCCTGGCGGCGGTAGTGCCCGGCTTGTCACTGTCGCAAGCCGGCGCGTTGGTCGCTGAACGTGACCGCGGCCAGTGGTTTGTCAATCGAGGTGACTTCGTCAATCGCGTGCAATTGCCCAACCTGAGCGTGGATGAACTGCGCGTGGGGGTTACCAGTGAGTGGTTCATGCTTCATGGCCAGGCCCATCGCAATCAACGCCGTGTACACATGGATGCGCTGTTGCATCGCCCCGAAGATGCAATGCCGAAGGTCATCTGGTCGAGGATGGGCGTATGACCGGCCTGCGCATTGCCCTGCCTGCGCTGGATACCTTGACGGCGCAGACCGAGCTTGAGTTCGCACAACTGGACCGCAAGGGGCAGGTCAGCCAGGCCGGCATCAGCACCCTTGAGAAGCTGGGCCGACCCGACAAGTTTCAGGCCGTAGAGTGTTTCCTTCACCCGTTGGATACGGTACTCACACGCATAGCGCTGCCGCCTCTATCATCGGCCCGTATCGGTGCGGCTGTCACCTGCGCCGCGCAGGCGCTGATCCTGGGGCGCAGCGAACAGATGCATATAGCGCACAGTGCCCGGCACGCGGACGGGCAGGTGCATTTGAGCTGGCTGCCAACGTTTGGCCTGGATCGTCTTGGTCAACTGTTGGACCGGCATCGACTCAAGCTGCGCGGCCTTTACCCGGCACCTTACCGCTTAGCCGTACCACCGGCGGGGCAGATCAATGCGTGTGTGGTGGACGGCCAGTTGTTGCTGCGTTTCGCCCTTGAGCATGGGACGGTGGAACCGTTGGTTGAGGACACTCTGCAGGCGCTTGCAGCCACTGGCGAAACGCTGTTGTGGTCAGTCGATCACCAGCGCTGGAGCGGCGCAGCCCCTGGCTGGGGGCTGCACGGCGGGGTAGGTAAGCGCATCGCCCAAGCTGCTGGCTGGGGGCGGGCATTGGGCTGTTGCGCACTGGCTGTTGGCATTTGGGTGATCGGGCTGAACCTTTACGCAGCCCGCGAAGTGGCGCAAGGGCAGCAGCTCAAACAACGAATGAGTCAACGCGTAAAGCAAGCATTTCCGGAGCTGCCGGTGATTCTCAATCCCTTGCAACAGGCCCGTCAGCAACTGGCGATTCGGCAAGGGGGCGGGGCAATGCAGGCTAATCATGATTTTGCGTTTCTGGTGCGGCAAGCCGCGCTTGCGCTGCCGTTCATGGCGGGCAGCGTCGAGCAAATGACATTCGGCCAGCGTCAGTTGCAAGTGCGGATGACGGACGAGGCGCCTCCCGTTGCCGACGCGGCTGCGCAACTGACATTGCACCAGGCCGGGCTCTCCGCCAACCGCGATGAGCGCACCTGGACGTTGAAGAGGCTGGAGGAAACCGTGTCGCGTGAACGTGATGCCTCCTTGGAAAGCGACGATGAATAATCAGATGCGGGTCATGTTTCGAGGACGTTGGAAGGCGTTGGCCCCGCGCGAACAGCGCATGCTGATTGGCGTGGCGGTGTTCCTCGCGAGCTTGTTGGTGTGGTCGTTACTGATCCGGCCGCCGCTCAAGGACATCGAGTATTGGCAAACCGAAACCCCGAAATTGCGCGCCCAGAACCAGGCGCTGGAGCTATTGCTTGGCGAGGTCACGACACTCGCTGGGCCGAGCATTGAACAATCATTGCAGCAATCACTGGACACTGCTGGGTTGGCCGGACGCTACCGATTGCAGGCCAGGGACGCATCCTGGCAACTGACATTCGCACAGGCGCCCGCCGATGTGGTGATCGCCTGGCTATTGAATTACCCCAATCAATTTTCACTGGAAGTGGTCGAGGCTCGCCTGCGACGTGCGGGTGAAGTCACGGCCGATAACACGGCTGGCACTCTCTCAGGAACCGTCCGTATGGATCAGATGCAAGGCGCTAAGGAAGCATCATGAAGTGGTCAGGTTCCAATTATGTACGCACGGCCGCGCCGTTTCTGTTGCTGGCGCTGGGCGCATGCAGCTCACTCCCTTCAGCGCAGTCGCCGCCGGACAGTGAGCTCGGACTGCCCCTGGCCACCACCCAGCGCAGCGGCGATGCGTTGGTCGACAGGCAGCGCGCGCAAGTGCAGATCGAACGACCGCCGCGGCCGTTGCACAAAGTCACCAGCAGCGGGCGCAACGGCTCTGTCGGTCGGACGCAAACAGCACCGAGAAAGCCTCTGGGTGATCAACCCATTACGTTGAATTTCGTCGAGGCCGATATTCAAGCGGTAGTGCGAGCGTTATCCCGCGCCACCGGTCAGCAATTTTTGGTCGACCCCCGCGTCAAGGGCACGCTCACTCTGGTCTCCGAAGGGCAGGTGCCGGCGCATCAGGCCTATGACATGCTGCTGGCGACGTTACGTATGCAAGGGTTCAGCGTCGTGGATGTGGGCGGCATCGCACAGGTGGTGCCCGAGGCTGATGCCAAGCTGCTGGGCGGGCCGGTCGACAGTGCAGACAGCGTCGGCAGTAACGGCATGCTCACCCGTACGTTTCGCCTGCAATACGAAAACGCAGTGAACCTTATCCCGGTATTGCGCCCGATCGTTTCGCCCAACAACCCGATCAACGCCTATCCGGGCAACAACACCATTGTTGTCACCGACTACGCCGAGAACCTCACACGGGTGGCGCAGTTGATTGCAGGCATCGATACCCCTAGCGCCATTGACACCGACGTGGTGCAGGTTCAGAACGGTATCGCCGTGGATATCGCCGAGATGGTTGCGCAACTGCTGGAACAGCCGGGCAGTGATGTGACGCAGAAAATCACCGTGGTGGGCGATCCACGCTCCAATGCCATCGTGATTCGTGCCGGCAGCCCGGAGCGAACCGAATTGGCGCGTAATTTGATTTACAAGCTCGATAACGCCCAAGCCAACCCTAGTAACTTGCACGTGGTGTACCTGCGCAATGCCCAGGCGACGAAACTGGCACAGTCGCTGCGTGGTTTGCTCACGGGTGAAAGCGACAAGGGAGGGGGCGACAATGCGCGCTCGGTGCTCAGTACGATGGGCGCCACTACCACGGGCAGCCTGGCCGGGCAGAGCAGTGCCCAAGGCACTGTCAACAACGGCAATGATGAGTCGGCATTGATGGCAAGCAGCTCGACCGGCCAACCCGGCGAGCAGCAGAGCGAGCAGAACGTTGCCTTCAGTGCCGGCGGGGTGACCCTTCAAGCGGACTCGACCACCAACACCTTACTGATTTCCGCCCCTGAACCGCTGTACCGCAACCTGCGGGAAGTCATCGACATGCTTGACCAACGCCGCGCCCAGGTCGTCATTGAAAGCTTGATCGTTGAAGTCAACGAGGACGATGCCAACGAGTTCGGTGTGCAGTGGCAAAGCGGCAACCTGGCCGGTAAAGGCGTGATCGGCGGAGCCAACCTGGGCGGTACGGGCTTTAACCTCAATGGCAAGACCAGCGTTGACGTGCTGCCCGGCGGCCTCAGCCTGGGCTTTATCAACGGCACCGTGGATGTGCCCGGCATTGGCAAGGTCATGGACCTCAAAGTGTTGGCCCGCGCACTGAAAAGCAAAGGCGGCAGCAACGTCCTGTCGACGCCGAACCTGCTGACCCTGGATAACGAAGCCGCGAGCATTTTCGTGGGGCAGACCATTCCGTTTGTCAGCGGCAGTTACGTCACGGGCGGCGGCGGTACCAGCAACAACCCGTTCCAGACCGTCACCCGCGAAGAGGTCGGCTTGAAACTGAATGTGCGCCCGCAGATCTCCGAAGGTGGCACGGTCAAGCTCGATATCTACCAGGAGGTCAGCAGCATCGACGAGCGCGCCTCCAGCAGCGCGACGTCGGCCGGCATCGTCACCAACAAGCGCGCGATCGACACCAGTATTTTGCTCGATGACGGACAGATCATGGTCCTGGGCGGCCTGCTCCAGGATGGCTATAGCCAGAGCAATGAAGCCGTACCGTGGCTGTCGAGCATTCCGGGACTGGGGGCGCTGTTTCGCAACGAGCGGCGGGCCATCGCCAAGACCAACCTGATGGTGTTTTTGCGCCCGTATATCATCCGCGACAGTGGCGCCGGGCGCGCAATCACCCTGAACCGGTACGACTACATGCGCCGCGCTCAGGGGCGTTCGCAGCCGGAACATAACTGGGCATTACCCGACATGCAGGCGCCTCAATTACCCGAGGCGGCCCAGGCCGTGCCGATAGGGGCGGCCCAACCACGCACGACGCACCGTGCGGTGCCGCAGGCTGCCGCGCCAGCGGGGCGAGAGGTGTATTGAGTATGAGTGCGCTGCCTTACGCCTGGGCCAAGGCACACCGTATTCTGCTGCGTGAGAGCGAGGAGGGCGCGATGCTGACGGTGTGCCCGTCCACCGCGAGCTGGGCGATCGCTGAAGCCCGCCGTCAGTTCGGCCCCCTGCGCCTGGAGCGGGTAGGTGATGCCGAGATCGACGGCCTGCTTGCCCGCGCTTATGCCGACACAGGCAGTGCCGCCGCCGTGGTCGGCGCCGCGGAAAATGAAGTAGACCTGGATCGACTGATGCAGGACATCCCCGAGATCACCGACCTGCTCGACACCCAGGACGGCGCACCGGTGATCCGCATGATCAACGCCTTACTCACCCAGGCGGCGCGGGACGAGGCGAGCGACATCCACATCGAGCCCTACGAAAGTCATTCGGTGGTGCGTTATCGGGTCGACGGCACGCTGCGCGATGTGGTGTCGCCACGCAAGGCCTTGCACGGTGCACTGATCTCGCGGATCAAGATCATGGCGCAATTGGATATCGCTGAAAAACGCTTGCCCCAGGACGGTCGCATCACGTTGCGTGTGGCCGGGCGGCCTATTGATATCCGGGTGTCGACGGTGCCTACCGGGCATGGCGAGCGGGTGGTGATGCGTCTGTTGGACAAGCAAGCGGGTCGCCTGCAACTGGAAACCCTCGGCATGGCGCCCTCGGTGCTGACCAGGCTCGACAGCCTGATTCGCCAGCCCCACGGCATTGTGCTGGTCACCGGGCCCACCGGCAGTGGTAAGACCACCAGTTTGTACGCCGCCCTCGCACGGCTGGATGCAAGCACCAGCAATATTCTCACCGTAGAAGACCCGGTGGAATATGACCTGCCGGGTATCAGCCAGATCCAGGTCAACGCCAAGATCGACATGACCTTCGCACTGGCCCTGCGCGCGATTCTGCGTCAGGACCCGGATGTCATCATGATCGGTGAAATCCGCGACCTGGAGACCGCGCAGATTGCGGTGCAGGCCTCACTCACCGGGCACTTGGTGTTGGCGACGTTGCACACCAACGACGCAGTTTCAGCCGTCAACCGCTTGCTGGACATGGGGGTCGAGCCGTTCTTGCTGGCGTCGTCGATGCTCGGCGTTCTGGCTCAGCGCCTGGTACGCCGGCTTTGCCTGCACTGCAAGGAAGAAGATCAGGCCAGTCCGGGGACTTGGCGTGCGCCTGGATGCCCGGCATGCAACCACACGGGCTACAGCGGCCGCACCGGCATTCATGAGCTGTTCTGCATTGACGATGACATTCGCACGCTGATCCATCAGGGGGCCGGTGAACAGGCGCTCAAAGCCGCAGCACGCCGTGCGGGTATGTTCAGCATGCGTGAGGACGGCGAACGCTGGGTTAACAGTGGCGTGACCGCGCCCGAAGAAGTGCTTCGCGTGACACGGGACGCCTGATGAATCGCTATCGTTTTGAAGCCGCCAACGTCACGGGCAAGATCGAGACCGGGCATCTGGATGCTGACAGCCAGCGTGAAGCCTACAGCCTCTTGCACCGGCGCGGCTTGACCGCATTGTCGGTACAACTTGAGCGCGGTACGGGGGCCGCGAGCGCAGGGATCTTCGCCGCAAAACTGTCAGACAACGACCTGGCCTGGACTACGCGACAACTGGCCAGCCTGCTCAGCGCGAGCCTGCCGCTGGAGGCGGCGTTGAGCGCCACGGTGGAGCAGGCCGAGCGCAAACACATCGTCCAGGCTCTCAGTGCGGTGCGTGCCGATGTGCGCAGTGGCATGCGCCTGGCGGACGCTCTGGCCGCGCGACCACGGGACTTTCCGCAGATTTACCGTGCACTGATTGCGGCAGGAGAGGAGTCCGGCGATCTGGCCCAGGTGATGGAGCGGCTCGCCGATTACATCGAAGAACGCAATAACCTGCGCAGCAAAATCCTCACCGCGTTTATTTATCCTGGGGTCGTAGGGCTGGTGTCGATTGCTATCGTGATCTTCTTGCTCAGCTACGTGGTGCCGCAAGTGGTGAGCGCGTTTTCCCAGGCACGCCAGGATTTGCCGGGGCTGACCCTGGCCATGCTCAACGCCAGTGATTTTATTCGCGGTTGGGGGTGGCTGTGTTTGAGTGCCCTGGTGGCGTGTTTCTGGGGCTGGCGTGTTTACCTGCGCAACCCTGTGGCCCGCTTGAGCTGGCATCGGCGCGTGTTGCGCTTGCCGCTGATCGGGCGGTTTGTGCTCGGGCTCAACACTGCGCGGTTCGCGTCGACCCTGGCGATCCTCGGCGCTGCCGGGGTGCCGCTGCTGCGCGCACTGGAAGCGGCGCGCCAGACCTTGTCCAACGATTGCTTGAGCCAAAGCGTGAGTGACACCACTGCGAAGGTACGTGAAGGGGTCAGCCTGGCCGCGGCCTTGGCGGTGGAGAAAGTATTCCCGCCGCTGCTGATTCACCTGATCGCCAGCGGTGAAAAGACTGGCTCGTTGCCGCCCATGCTCGATCGTGCGGCGCAAACGCTGTCCCGCGATATCGAACGCCGGGCGATGGGCATGACGGCACTGCTTGAGCCCTTGATGATCGTGGTGATGGGCGCGGTGGTGCTGCTGATCGTGCTGGCAGTACTGTTGCCGATCATCGAGATCAACCAGTTGGTGCAGTAGGCACAGGCACGAAAAAGCCCTCGTCACCGAGGGCTTTTTTATATCACTGACGTTGCACTATCGCTTAGAGCTTACCGGCTCCGGCCTTGGCTTTGACGTCCGCAGCGACCTTGTCGGCAGCCAGCGGCGTGTAGCTGTAGGGTGGGGTCCAGCCGATGCTCGAACTCCACGAGCAGCTCAGTGCGCTGCCATTGAGTGTCGAGCCGGTGTCACGGTAGACGCTGCCGCCGTAATCGCCGGCGATCTTGTCGCAACCGCTGATACCGGCGATCTCGAAAACGTTACGTTCGGAGAAGATCTTCGAGTTCTTGCCCACGCCATGGGCATATGAGAACGGGTACACCTTATGGCTGGTGCTGCCCACGTGGTAGTTGTTGTACAGATGCACTTGGCCGTAGCGCACGCGGGGCGCACGGGCGGAGATGTTCTCGAACAGGGTGTTGTGGATGGTGACCTTGAGCTTGCCATCGTCGGTGGTGCGCGAGTCGCTGGAACCGATCAGGTTGTTTTTTTCGTGGGACTTGAACACCGAGTAAGAGATGGTTACGAAGTTGGCGCCGTTCTTGACGTCCAGCGCGCCGTCGTGATGTTGCTTGGGACGCTCGTGTTCGGTGCCGTTCTGGTCATCGGTACGGCGGCCGTCGGTGAAGGTCACGTGATCGACCCACACGTTGTTGGCGCCTTCGACGGTCAGGCCGTCGTACTCGGAGTTCCAGTTGCCGTCGGCACCATCGTCCTTATCAAAGATTGGCTCGGGGTCCCAGGGATTTTCGACGGTGATGTTGCGGATGATTACGTCATTTTCTTTCGCGTAAAAGAAACCTTCGCGGATCTCCGCATTGCTGCCGATGCCCACGATTGTGGTCTTGCCGGGAATGTCCAGGCGGCCGCGAACTTTCATGTCAGCCGTTTTGGTGTAAACCTTGCCTTCGCTGACGTCGATAATGCCGGTGATCTTGATGATGCGACCGTTGCTGCCTGCCGAAGCACTGAGGGCTTTTTTCAGTTCGGCTGCGTTTTTAACGGTGTAGATGTCGTTCGCGGCAGCCCGGGAGCCGCCCTTGGTCCCGCCATTCTGCGTGGCCCAGCCGGTCGTGGCGACGTCCAGCCAAATATCCGCCGCATGTGCGGGAACGCTGGAAAACAGCAGGGCGCCGAATACGGCACTGGCCAGTTTGCAGGCGGTGAAAGTTGAGGGTTTTGTCATGAGTAATCAGATCCTTGATTAACTTGAGTTTTAAACGCGCACAGGGTTTGCGCGTTTCTCGAGCGGACGTCCTTGCCACCGGTGCAGCGAATCGAACGTCCGCTGCATTAGAAATACTATCATGTGTCTCTTGCGATGTCGTACAACTGATTGCGTTATGATTTGCTCTCTTTCGCAAGACTACAGCCGCCGGCCGGACTGGACGGCAATGAGCCCTTCGTGGATGGAAGGGCATCAAAGTGATTTCTAAACGGCTACAGCCGATTGGTGGCTACTGCTCAAAACCGTGAATTTCTCGATCAAGTCTGAATGCGGAAATTTTATCTACGATTTGCCGTGAGGCCATCCTGATTGCCTTCGTAGTATTGCCGGCGATATGCGGCGTCAGTTGAGCATTGGCTATGCCCGTCAACGGCGAACTGAAACGGTCCTTTTCCAGAGCAAAAGTATCGATGGCGACCGCCTTGATATGCTCGGGAAAGCGCCTCATGAAGATAGCCAACTGCTGTTCGTCGACAATGCCACCACGAGCGGTGTTGATTAGAATCGAGCCTCGACGCATTTGACTGAACGCTTCGGCACCGAATAGGCCCCGGGTGAATGCTGTGAGCGGAGTATGAATTGATACGACGTTGGCTTCGGTCAGCAACTGCGCGAGGGTTTGTCGTCGTTCAAGCCCGAGAGTCCCTGCGACCTTATCCGTAAAGCGTTCCGAACCGGTGGCAATGACCTTCATGCCGAGTGCGTGAGCCTTGCGAGCTACCTCCTGAGCGATGTTGCCAGTCCCCACCAGCCCGAGGGTGAGTTCGGAAAGTTCCAGGCCAGGTGCCAGACTTCCCTTGGACCAATGGCCGCTGTGTGTTTCGGTATTGTAGTGGTTCAGGTCTCTCGATAAGTAAACGGCCTGAGCCACCACATATTCGGCGACGGCTGTAGCGTTGGCGCCCGGAGTGTTCAACACCGTCACGCCAGACCGCTCGGCCTCTTGTCTATCGATATGGCTGATTCCTACGCCTGCCTGAGCGATTGCTTGTAACGGAGTTGCCAAGTCTGATGACGCAGCGGACCTGATCACTTCGCTATCAAGAGGGATGTTCAGGCGAGTCTTGAACACGCTGTAACCTCCAGCATGCTTCACTGCAGCGATGAAGGCGGGCTTGTCGTGGCAGTTGATATCGACATATTGAATGCGCTCGCCATAGTGCAGTTTGATGTGGGTCTTATCGATGAAATAGTGAACGTTCAGAGTGATGGCGATGCCCGCTTCAAGGAAGCGGTCGACTTCCTCAAACAGCAGCGGTGGGCCAGGGGCGTCCAGGATCAGCGTGACGAATGCCATGCGTGTGCTCCTTTCGGAAGAATACCTGCAAGTACCTATACCTGATTGCCTTGGATTTCGGTGGGTTATTTACCAATGAAACTGATCTCAAAATCCTCGACGGCGTAATGAATGGCTTTCCGGCATACCGGCCATTCAAAAAGCAGCGTCAATGCCAAGCCAATCGCGCCCCTATCGCCAAGTATTAGTCCAATCCTTCCGAGCGGCCATTGATCCTGAGCAGGAGAGGGCTCCAGAACATCTGCTCATGGTCTACCAGCCCGAAGAGTTGCCTGCGGTGGTCGATATTCGTCGGTTGTGAGTTGCCTGGTGAGCGGGGGAGGTTGGGACGTCTTTTCGGGGGGGCTCATACCCTGTTGATCCTATGAAAATGACACCGCCGGCTTGATGATCGTTCGTCCGATTGGCTATGGGTAGAATCCAATAGCCTTGCTTAGAGTTACCCCTTTTTTCGCTCTTGAAACACCGCAGAAACAAGTCCAGAATTGAGTCTTTCCCTGCTTCGGCAAGAAAAGAAACCCCTTAGATTTCAATGAGTCGGACACCAGATACGAGTCTCGTTTCCCGCTCCAAGTATTAAAAAATGGATCTCTGAAAAGAGGTCCATTTTTTTCGTTCAGAGAAAAGTCTTTCTTTGGCTTTTGCCGCGCTCTCGCCCTGAAAGCACTTAGATCCAGTTCTTATGGGCGCAAAAAAAGTATGCCCCTTTAGCCGAACGCGCTCAGCACTTGCAGCGAGCGTGCTCTAACAAATATTGATTGCGCAAGACTGCTCGGAACAAGCTGTGGCCCATCCGCACTACGGCGCCAGTTGCAAAAGTTCCCGCGCATTCCCCTGGCTGACTCGCTGCGCTCGCTCACTGCCTAATCCCATCCGCTCAAACCACAGCAAACTGTCTACCTGCCATTGTTCGATATCGGGCTGAGAGGTCTGGCCCAGGTCGGAACTGTAGAGCGCCCTGGGCACGTCGCGCAGGACCTGGCTGAAGTCGTCCCACGGCTGGTAGCCGAGCAGGTAGGTCAGGGCAGTTTGTTCGGTGTAGACCATGGGCGCTTGAGCCAACTCCAGCAGGGCACTGGCGTCCAATCCGGTCAAAGGATTGGCTGGCTGGTTGAGCATCAATCGGGGTACATCAAGCCGCACTGCCGCGTCTATCAACAGACGCACCTCGTGAGCGTCGGCATGACCGGTAGAAATGACGATCGGTAGTCCCGGGCCATCCGCAGCACATCCAGTGTTTGCTCGTTCAGTTTCCCCTCATGGCTGACGGTCAGTGGCCGGATGGGGTATTTATCCAAGATCCAATGACCGTTGTTGCGCTTGAGGCGGGACTGGTGAGAGCGGCCGGTGACGGTGGGAAGGTGCACGATCAGCCGGGCTTCGCTGTCCCCGTGGTGGCAAAGGGAACGCTGTACCACCCTGAAATCGATACCGCCGGCAATTTCATTGAGGACCACCGAGCCGGAGACGGGAAGCCCTTCCTGTCGAGCCTCCCAGGCCTGTGATGCCCAAATACCCGCGCACGTTGCGCATCACCAATGCCGGGGCATCGAGCAACGGGCGCATGCCGCCATCGGGGATAGGTAGCCGGTAATGGCGGGCCTGCTCGTTGACATGCACGTTGATGCCACGCACCAGCTGTGACTGTTCGCCATAGACCGTCAATAACGCACCGGGAAAACTGTGGCTGGCCTGCCGCAGGTCGAGGTGATTGAGCAGCTGGAAACCCAAGTGCAGGCGCCTGGCCTGGAATGCGGCACTGGCCTGGTCCGCCATGCAAGGGCGGGGCATCGCCTGCCTGCCGGAATTTGCCGTCAAGGAGGCTCTTGAGTCCGGCGAGCTGCAGGCCGTCCTGACCCAAGAGGTAACCCGCACCATCCATTTCAGTGTGCTGTGGCCGCCGAACCGCTTTATCACGCCCAAGCTGCGCTGTTTCGTGGATTTCATTTCTTTGCATATGTGAGTGGGTGCGCGACAGGCTGATTGAACGGTTTTTGCGTGAAAGCGGGTGGGCCTTTCACCTATAGCGGCGGCGGCTACAACTGAGGGGAGGGTTGAACTGCCGCCCACCAGCGCTCCGCCAGTTTGGTGCCTAAATCTGAGAAGCTGAGCTACACCTCGTAGCGGCTCATTCAGGCTTGTACAGCGATGACGACACCTGTTTGGTATGGGACCGAATTTATTCTACGGCGCCGGGCTGGCGGACCTTGGTTCCCCTGCTAGTTTGCCCTGATGACTTGGATCTGACCTGTACCGTCATTGTCGCCGAGCAGCACGCCGATGTGCGCCACGTCCAGTGGCACCGATTTGGCTTGCTGAGGGATTTAATCACGCTGCAATCTCCCGCTGTTGACTGGTACGACTCAATACCGAGCCGGCCTTTCTCGGTCACTTGCTGACCCTCCTGTGGCAGGTGTCATTCTGGCAGGCTTGTGTCGGCCGGTTCTGTTTAAAAAGAGCTCCGCTGTCTGACCCACAGCAACATGTCTGCATTGGCCAGTGGGCGATCGCATACTCATATGCGTAACGCGAGCTGTGTGGCAAAGAAGTCCGTAACTTTTCTGACTCTTGCGGGAACAAACCGACGCCGGGGCCATATCAGGCTTATATCTCTCGATGAATTCATAAACTCGTCTAGAACAGTCACGATATCAGGATGCTGCAGATCCCCTACCAACGATGCGCTATTGAACATTCCAACGCCGACACCCGCCAGCACCGCGGCTAAGATGGTTTCCACACTGTTGGAAGAAAGATTGCCCTGCACGGGAACGGTGAATACTCCGTTTGGCCCTTGGAATGGCCATTGCGTCATGTCGCCGTAGATCAGGCAATTATGTTGCGCCAGATCCTCGGGCACGGCTGGCGTGCCGTAGCGATTAAAGTAATGGCGGGAACCGACACAGACCAGCCTTGTAACTGCGACGCGCCTCACCACCGAATCAGGATCATGCTTGGGGCTGACTCTGATCGCGAGGTCGACACCATCGTCAACTAGATCTCGGACGCTGTCCGACAGGCAGACATCTAGTTTGATATGCGGGTGAAGCGCCAGCAGTTTCGGAATGAGCGCAACGACATGAAGCCGGCCGAACGTAGACGGCGCAGCTATTCGAACTAAACCGCTGACTTCCCCGACACTGCTCGCCATCTCACCGTCGGCTTCATCGATTTCCTCAAGGAGCGGTTTGGTCCGGTCATAGTATCGGCGGCCTTGATCGGTGAGGGCCACGCTGCGCGTGCTCCTATTGAACAGCATGACCCCCAGGCGTTTCTCCAGGGCACTGATGGATTTGCTTATGGCGGATTGCGAATCGCCCAGTCGACGGGCAGCAGCAGAAAAGCCGCCCATTTCAGCAACGGTGACAAACGCCGTCAGTTCACGAAATCGGTCCATTTTAATTTTCCAGGCTATCTGCGCGACACCAACACATACATCCATTAATTCTAAATATGAATAAAGCATATATGTTTTTCGAAGATTATCACTTCTTGGGTGCTTAATTACTATGGGTTCATCGCCGATTGCCGGTTAACAACCAGTCGCTACACGTCGGTGCCTTTCACTACTGAGGAACAGAATCATGAGCAACGAAGTGATCGATCAGAACCCAAACTCCGCACCCTCCTTGAGCCTTCGAGGCAAAAAGGTCGTAGTCGTAGGGGGCAAAACCGGGATGGGCCTCGGCATTGCTCAGGCGGCCTATGCGGCCGGCGCATCGGTAACGGTCGCCAGTCGCCGTATTACATCCCGGCAGGAACGTCCGGATCTCGCCAATTTCGAACAGATTAGCCTGGACATACGAAACGAAGCCGATGTGCGCGAGGCTTTCAATCGGATTGGCGCCTTCGACCATCTTGCGATCACGGCCGCTCCTGATTTCGGGACCTGGGGAGCTTTTATGGATTCCGATATGCAAGGGGTACGCAGTTACTTCGAAGGCAAGTTCCTCGGCAGTTGGGCCTGCGCTCGGTATGCCGTGCCACACCTAAGGGCTGGCGGCACGATCACCTTCCTTACCGGGGGCTCGGCGGTTCGGCCAAAACTCGGCTTCACCGCACCGACGTCTGCTTTTATCGCAGTGGAAGCACTGGCAGGTTCACTTGCGCTGGAGCTCGCCCCAATTCGGGTGAATACGATTCGTCCGGGTTTTGTGGACACAGATATGTGGAGCGTGTTGCCTGCGGATCAACGTGAAAGCTTGCGTGCGAAAGTTCGCCAGAATTTTCCAGCGAGACACGCAGGTACGGCGGCCGATATTGCGCATGCGGCGTTGTTCTTAATGACCAATCCTTATATGACCGGCGCCGTGATTGAAGTATCGGGTGGGGAGAATTTGGTGCCCAGTGTGATATGAAACCACGTCGGTCTGATTTCGGCCGACGACAAACTGCCAACACGCAAACAGCCGACGGCCCTGAAACTTAGCAGATGCTAATAGCGCGTCGGCTGACAATGCTCTAGCCGGTGTCATCCCTTGGTCAGATCAACCAACGGCGTCTGCCGCACCTCAGTCTCCCGCCCAGCCTGAATCTCGCTCACCTGCTTCAAGGCCTTGTCCACAGCCGCCTTATCCGCCAGCAAGCTGTAGCTGATGCGGAACTGCTTGTGTTCCTTCGGTCCGATTGTTGGTACCAGGTTCAGTGGCCGCTGATAACGGCGGTTGTAGGAAAAACTTGTCCCCGGCTCCAGCCCCGTCACATAGCCCTGGCCTTGGGTATCGGTGTTTTTCCACAGGGAAAACACGGGCAGTGTCTGAGTATTGAAGCCGACTGAAACGCCCAGGCTGCCGGCCTTGTTATGCAACACGGTCAACGTATCGCCCTGGGTATCGGCATAGGGCACCACGTTGTACACCGTTTCGTCGTAGTCCTTGGTCGGAGCGCGATAGGTTTGCCAGTCGGGCAGATCTTCCTTGGCCTTCTCGTTGAACGGCGACACCTGTTTCACCGGCGCGACGAAACGAGCGTCCTGCTCCAGGAACGGGGTGCTGAAGTTACTGTGATACAGCGCCTGATATTCCTTCGGATAGTCGCCGTTGTTGGTCAGGGTGTCGTTGAGGGCGAACACGACGCTGCCGGGTTCGGTAACCAGTTCGGTAGCGACGGAGAAGTCGACCTTCTTGAACGCCTGCTCTTTCAGTTCACCGCGCAGGGTGATGGCGTACGGTGGTTTTTCATCGATATGCAGGGTGACTTTGTTCGCGGGAATGTTGGCGGCCCGACCGTGCAGGGTCAGCAGTTCGCCGTTGTCGATGCCGGGATGGCCGACCCATTCGTATCCGCAGCGAGTGACCAGCTCGTTGAAACCTTCCAACCAGCCCAGACCACCGCGGCCATTGAGTTCGATGAAGGACGGGTTGACCACTTCCTTGACCGGCGAATCCCAGCCCATGCGCACGTCGCCAACCGAGGCCTGCAAGACGTTCATTCCGCGAGTCGGCACTACCGAGAGTTTCATCGTACCGTTATCGATGTCGACGATGCTGACGCCCTCCTGCCGACCGCCGTGCAAGGTGCGCAGGCTGACGCTGAAGGGTTTGTCGGTTTTTATGCCGAGTTGCTGGCTGGTGATCTGCCAGTTCTGCGCGGCTTTGTCGGTGTCGAGCAGAACGTAATCCCAGGCCATGGCGTGGGAGGCAGCGGACAGTGCGCTGAGGGCAACAAAGAGTTTGAGCGGGGTCATGGCAGCAGCCTTTCTTGGAGTTGTGCCATTTTTATAAACCTGATGAAACGTTTCAGCAAGCTTAAAAAGGCATCCACCGCCTTGCTGGTCTCTGTTGTCTCGTTCGTCATTCGCCGTTGTTGAGAGGCATCGCACAAAAGCGCTGGGCCCAACGATGCGCTTCACGAAATTGATGGACCGTCGAATAATCGCTTCGACTGGCGAGTGCTTCAACGGCGGTTTTACGCAAGTCGCTGCCTTTATCCACGATCCAGACACCCGGTTCACGGTCGCGCAGGGCCATTTCACCGAAACGGGTGGAGATGACGGGCAAGCCGAGGGCGCGATACTCATAGAATTTGATCGGATCCACCGAGGCGGTCAGGCGGTTGAGCTTGAAAGGGATCAAACCTACCGAAAACGTCGCCATGGCCGCGATTGCGTCGGCATGGGAGCAATCGGGAAGCAGCTCGATGTTGTCAGGCAATACGCATGAGGTCGGCGTGAAGAGAGGGCCGATCAGCCGGATCCGATTGGCGGGATTGGCGCGCGCCAGCGCGATGACCAGGTCCCAGTCGAACCAACGACCCAGCGTGCCGACGTAGCCGAGTACCTGTTGTTTGGCGCCCAGGTCCAGGCTTTCGATCGGCGCCAGTGCTTGCATGTCACAGGCATTGAGGGCCAGTTGTACTGGGTCGGTCATGCTCAGGAGTTTGTCGCGAAGTGGGGTGGAGGAGGCCATGACGTTGGAGATCCGTCGAATGAGTTGAGCCTGCCGGCGCTCCATGGCCCGGCGTGACAGGCCCTGATAGAACGCCGGAAAATCATCCATCGCATCGTAGACGGCGTGGCTTCTAGGGAGCCGCGCCAACAGTTGCAGGGCCAGTTCGGAAGGTTTTCCGACACACAGCATGCAGGACCCTTGCGCACAAAATGCCGCGGCTTCTTTGAACAGGTTGCGCCACAGTTGCGTGAGCAGCAGTGCCGAGCCTGGAAGGGGCTCGATGGGTAAGCTGCGCGGCTTGCGCACGTGCAACCAGGGTGGAGGGGCAGCACTTTGTTCATGGGCGACGGGCGGCGTGCGCGTGAAATCGCTCAGTGTGGGTAAGCGTGTCGGATACGGATCGATCCACAGCACCGGCTCGCCGGTCTGGTGGTGATACCAATTGACGAAGTGATGGGGGCGCTGGCTGAAGCTGGCCCAAGGCACCGCGGACAGGTAAATCATGCGCATGGCTGCAAGTACCGGCGTAAAACGTTGATGACGCAAAGTACCGTGTGGGTCATGCCTTTTGATGTCCTATCAGTGTCGCAAGTGAGCGGGCTATCCGGTCCGCGTTGGCCATGAGGGTCAGCGTGTGGGATTTCTCGGTGAGGCGGGGCAGGCAGGCGCCATCGACAATATGCACGCCGCGAAGGCCTGCGACTTCGCCAAGGCTGTCGGTCTGCCCGATCCTGGGCGCAGCGTGCATGGGCAAAGTGCCCGCATAGTGGATATCCGCGCCCGGCCTGCCGACGGTGAAGCTCATGGGCATCAGCAGCGCGCCCATCTTCCAGTAGATCCGGCGCAGCTTTGTCTCGGCGGTTTTCATCAGCTCAGGTAACTCGGGATGCATGTGGCCGTTGATCTTCAACGAACCGTCGTGGCGCAAGATCGCCGTGTTGTTGGACAGGTGGCCGGGAAGGAAGATGTTGCCGACGACGCACGCGTTGAGCAGGTTCTTCAGCAGTTCGATGCTGTAGCGTTTGCTCAGCGGAATTCTGCTGACGAATTCGGTCATCGGCAAACCCGTGGTACTGAATGTTGAACCGAAGGCGGTGGCGCTGGGCGTCAATGCCAAGGCGAATGACAGCTGGCCCAGGCCGAATGCCGGTACCCTGGGCGTTCCGAGCATTTTCGGCAGCCACAGCAGGAAGGCTGCCGTCGGCGATGACAGCAGCGGTACCGGGGCCGAGTGCTTCAGTTGCTTGAGGGCGAGCCGGGTCGAGGCGAGGGTGCCCGCCGCCAACAGCAGGCGGGTACCGCAGAAGCGCTGTGCGGAGCGAGGGTGGCTGATTGTCCATGAGCCGTCCTGTTGCTGCAGGTCCTCCACCAGAAAATCCTGGACATGCCGGAAGCCGGGGTATTGCTTGAGCTTCTGTAGCTCTTGCGATGCGCTGTACAGGGCCTGATTGTGACACCCCCACAAGCAGTTTCCAGACAGGTCGCAGGCCTTGCGCTCGTTCATGGGCTGGCTCAACACGGCTACCCTGGAGCGACCCAGGCGAAACCCCAGGTCGGGAAACGCCGAGCGGCGCCGGGCGTAGCGATCAAGCAGGTGCTGATGCAGCGAGTCCAGTGGCAGGGGCGGTTGAGACCACGCATCTAGTCCGAAGTAGTTTGAGAGATCGTCGTCGAGTCGGCCGCTGATACCGATCCGGCGAGCGACCGTTTCGTAGGACCTCTGCATATGCGAATAATCGATGGGCAGCCCGGCGAAGTCGCTGGCTTCCAGCGTTGCCACACCGCAGCCCCAGGCATTGGACAGACCGCCGGTGGCCAGTGAACCGATGCCGATAAAATTGTCGGTGTCGATGCGATTGCCGGCGCTGAAGCCCTCGAAGACATGCGCGTGGGCCGGCGTCTTGAGCTTGGGCGAGACGGCGTCCAATCGGTTCAGCGCATGGAACTGTTCGCCGATCATCCATTTCCACTGATGTTCGTCGTTGGCCCTGGCGCTGAGAAAGGGCCCCGGCGGTAACGTCGCGCACGCTGTTTCGGTCTGGGCATCGACCATCAGGACGTTGAGGCCCGCCTTGACCAGCGGATAGGCGGCCGACGTGCCGGCCGGGCCACTGCCGATAATGATCACATCGAATTCAGGCTTCATGGCGGGCCTCACTCCCAGACAACAGCCGCCGGGCCAAGGGGCGGCAGGCCAGCGCCGCTAGCGTCCACACCAGCGCTTTGAGCGAGGTGAGCCCCAGCGCGATCAGTGCGGTGACCACGCTGCGCGGTGGCGGGTTGCCCAAGAACACCTTGGCGCCCTGGGGGCTGGCTTCGGCAATCGCGAGTGCAACCTGCAGGCGCCAGGCCAGCGCCTGGCCGTCGGGCGTATGCAGCACGCCGGGGTTGTCCAGTAGCGCCAGCAGTATCGGCCAGTCCTTTAGCCAGCGTGAGTGAAGGATGGCGCCGCTGCTGCCGGCCTGTTCCAGTGCGCGGGCGTAGCGGCTGACCAGGCTTCGTTGCGGCGGGCGTTTGAGCAGGTAGCTCAAAAGTATCGTGGCTTCCTGGAGCAGTGCTCGACGTTGTCCGCGACCGGATCGATGCATGCCGTGGGCAAGGGGGCGCAAGCGGATACCGAGTTTTTGCAGCGAACCTTCGCTGTCCATAGGCGGCAGTTGAAGCAGGGAGAAAATTCGCTCCAGGCCCGATTTCGTGCTCAAGGAAGAACCCAATGACACCCGCAATAGCCGCAGCAATGGCACCGGCAGCGGGACGGGCAGGCGCATGGCACGCACCCGGTGCACGGCAATCGCCCCCAGGAAGCGGTCAACGGCAATCGGCTCGATGGCGCCCAGGCAGAGGACTTCGCCACCCAGGTCGTCGCGCTCGACAACGGCCAGTATCGAGGCCGCGAGGTCGTCGACATGGATAGGTTGCACACCAGGCGCCGGCATGAGGACTGGTATGAACGGGCTTCGCCGAACCAGCCCTGACAACAGGCCAAAGAGCCCGCGTTCGGGGCCACCGTAGACTTGGCCGGGACGGATGACGATGCCCCCGGCGGCCAGTACGTGCTGTTCGATGCGCCATTTGGTCCGGCCATACACGCCAGGGGCCGTGGCTTGGGCGGTTTGACTGGAGATGAAAACGAACCTGGCGCCGCCTTGTCGGGCAGCACGGATCAGCGCCTGGGCCGCCTGTATTTCGTTTTCCGCGCCGGTGTGAGCGCCCGTTGATGTGTCGGCCGCCAGATGGATAAACGCCTGAGTGTCGGCTGGCCACTCGGGGGCCGGCCCCCCCAGATCATAAGGCAGCCAGGCATAGGCCGCGGGACACGGTTGGCGCGTGGCGCATATGACCTCGTGGCCGTTTACCGCAGCGAGGGCTGACAAGCGTTGTCCGATGTAGCCTGTCGCGCCGGTAATCAATAGCTTCATCGTCATGTGCCTTTGGCGCGGTCAGCGGGAACAGGCCGGGGCGTATCGGAATGAAACACGAACAGTTTGCTGATCCAGTAGGTCAGGGCCACGCAGATCACATCGCTGATAAGTTTCACCGGAGCAGGGCTATTGATGAAATACAGCCCCAGGCTGAACAGCGCCGAAGCCACCGGAATATTGAGGGCGAGCAATGAGAAATAGCGCACGGCTTGCGCCTTGCCGCTGGCGTGGGTCGACTGGAACGTGAAGTGGCGATGCAAAAAGAACGCGAACACACCGGCGACCATTTTGCCCGTGATGTTGGCCAGGACGGGGTGATCCTGAGAGAGCGTCATCAATAGCAAAAAGGTCCCCATGTCCAACGCATAGGCCATGAGTTGGATGGTGCCATACCGGACAAAGGTCAAGACCGCCTCCTGATCACCACGATGTGATGCAGCGCCATTAGCCGTCTCACCGGATACAGGAGTTTTTCAACGACTTTGAGCACCGGGATCAGTGCGTCAGGCAGCAACTGGCGAAAGTTCAGGCCGCCCGAAATCAAGTAGCGCAGGTAATTGCCGCAGATTTCCTGGTGGACGATTTCCAGGCCCGGATGCTTGCGCTCGAACGCCTGCCTGTCGCGAACGAACACGATGTAGCTCAGCGCCTGGTTGGCACCGTTCATGGGGCCGGTCGAAGGGGTTTCCCAAGAGGGGAAGTGCTTGTCGAACCCTTCGGACCTGAACAGGCGCTTATACAGAAAGGCGGCAAAGGGGCCGTGAAAAGGCTCGATCAAAATGGCGCCGCCGCCGATCTTCAGTGTTCTTTCCAGTTCCGTGAAAAACCGCTCGGGGTGAGGGAAATGGTGAAAACAGTTCTGGCCATAAAAAGCCCTCACCGACTGATCGTCCAGGCGCATCGCCTCGGCGTCGAGCGCCATGTCCAGGGTCTCGGTCGCGACGATGTCCGTAGTCAAGACCTCAGGGTACGAATTGCGCATGGGCGCGATGCCCGCCCCGAGCTCCACTTCAAGGCCCTGAACCTTGAAATAGCGGTCGGCCAAGCGATGAAACCCATGGTGGAATTCGACGAACACGTCCCGCAGCATCCGTTTGCGCTCAAGCACCTTGCCGTGAAGTTCGAGGCGCGCGTAACCATCGACATCCAAGGTCTTGAGCGATGGGTCCGATAAAAAATCTCTCAGCGCTTTAATGAGTGTTCTTCCCGCAATGAGGGGGCTTTGCCCCGCTTGTAATGGCGTGGCCTGCTGGGCACCGAGGCGATGTCATAGCCGAGGAACGCCATGATCAACTGCAAGCCCATGAGCATGGGCAATGCGCTGAGCATCACGGTTCCGGCCGGTGTCGCGATGCCGTGCTGTGCTGATTCGTACCAGTGATAACTGCCAAAGAGGATGCCGAACACGAACATCACCATTCCGAGCGGCAATTCGATCGAAGCCAGGGACATGTCGCGCAGGTAGTAGTTGTAGAGCACGCGCTTGGTGAAATTGCGCACATGCTTGAACAGGAACTCGCCGACGATTTTCGAAACGTTGAGATGACTGACTTCGTCGCCGTAGCGGGCCTCCATCGGAATATCCACCACCACCGCGCGCAGTGTATTCAGGCGGAACAGGATGTCGGTTTCGAAGAAGTAGCGCTGGCTGAGTTTGTCCAGGGGCAAGAGCCTGGCGACGTCACGGTGAATCGCCGTGTAGCCGTTGGTGGGATCGAACAGGTCCCAGTAACCCGTCGACAGTTTGGCCATCAGCGACAATACCGCGTTGCCGAACAGACGCAGCCGCGGCATCGACTGGACCTCTTCCAGGTCAAAAAAACGATTGCCCTTGGTGTAGTCGGCTTCGCCCGCCAGGATCGGGTCGATGAACAACGGGATCAGGGTCGGGTCCATCTGGCCGTCGCCGTCGACTTTGACGATGATGCTCGCGCCTTCGGCGAGGGCGGCGCGATAGCCGGTCATGACCGCGCCGCCCACGCCTTTGTTGACGTCATGGGGCAGCACTCGGACCCGAGGGTCGTTGCAGGACGCCAGGACATGTTTGCCTGAGCCGTCCGGGCAGGCATCGTCAATGACATAGATGCGCCAGACCCGCGGCCCTATGGCTTCTATGACACCCATGATGTGCGCGGTGACCCGATAGCTGGGAATGACCACGGCGACGCGTTGTTCATCCGTGAAAAGCGCTGTTTTCGAGTTCATCGATATCGCCCGTTATTGCCTGAAGGAAAGTGACTTGAACGCCACCGGCGTGTCGGTATGCCCCGATGCATAAATGATTGCGGACGTGGCATTGGCAGGGGCAACGACGTTCATCTCATGGGTCTCCCATTGCGTGGTGCAGTCAAACGTTTCGATGCGGGTGGAAATGAAGTCACCGCGGTCGTCCATCCAATTGGCCTGGATTCTTCCGGTGGTGGCGGTTGTCGCGCAGCGCGCGGACACGCTGTTGATGTAGGTCATTCCCGGCGTCACGGCGACGCGCTGTGTTGCCGGCGTGTTGACGTTGACGGTGAGGATGTTGCGTGACGCGTCATAGGTTGTCGGTGACGTCAGGCTCCAGCCCTCGAGGCTGGATAAATCCGGGTTGAGCAGGTGTTCGTGGTGCGTAACGTCGAGTTTTCGCAGGTCCAGGTCACCCAGCCTGGCGTACGAAGTGGACACCGCAAGCAGCCGCTCGAGTGGCGCCTGGGGCAGGGCCTTGAGGTCGATCACCAGCCAGCTCACCCGGCGCTGGCGCAGGCGCTGGGCAAGCTGCGCGGGAGAGGTCGCTGTGTCGAATTCGCCTTTCCACTTCAGGTTGTACCAGGAGGCGTAAAGGGCATCGCCGCGCAAACCGGCCATCAAGGGCGGCGCAAAAACCGCCACGGGCTGATCGCCGTTATTCAAGGCGTTGACGGTGTCGACCATGTTTCGGATAGGCAATCGCTGCGCCAGATAGGCATCCCGACCGACCTGGCTCAACAGTGCCGAGGGTTTGATGTCGCCATAGTAAGTCGCCGCCTGAATGAAGCGGGTATTGGCCAGGATCAACACGCTGGCGGCCACGATGGCGAGGCTGCGCGGAAAGATCCGGGTGTCGGAAAAGGGTAGGGCCAGGATCACTGAGAAGAGCGCGAAGGAAGGGAACACATAACGCAGATAGGCCGTGGAGTGGAACGTCAGGAACAATGCGCCGGCGCCGACCAGCAGTATGCACAGGGCTTTTTTATTGCCGCTCAACAGCACGGCGACGGCCGCCGTGGGCAGTAACAGCCATTGAAAACCTGCCGCACCGATGCGCCCTTCAATGAACTGAGGCGAATTGAAGACCATGCGGTAGAGCGTGTCCCAGCTCATGCCTGTACCGAACGTGGCCGGCGGTTTGAAATCCAGGCTTGGCCAGAGCGGCGAATGGAAAATCGCATTGAAAAACGGGAACACGGGATTACCGGTCAAATACCAGGCCGAGACGTAAGGGGTAGCGCCGGCCAGTATCAGGCCGGCACTGCCCAGCAGGAGCGTCTTGGCCAGCCCCTGGATGGCCCAGGCTTTGTAGTGCAGCAAGAGCACCACCAGCAGCACCGGCAGGACGCTCAGCGTCACAGCCTTGGTCGCCATGGCGAAGCCCAGCAGGATGCCGGCCAGAACCCATTGCGAGAGGCGCTCCCCTGGGTCCGCCGTGAAGCGTGAGACCTTCAGGATCGCCAGTGTCCCGGCCATCATGAACGCGGTCCATGCCGACTCTATGTGCAAGCTGCTGCTTTCAGCGAAGGCAAGGGGCGTCGACAGAAAGATCAGGCTGGCCAGGCGGGCACTGGTGGCAGAACCTGCGGCCCAGAGCGTCAGGCTGCGGATCTGCCACGCCACCAGCAAGGTGAACGCGCTGTTGATCAGGCGCGCGGCTGTTTCGCCGCCCAGCATATAGACATTGCTGTAGATCCAGTCGGCCAGCATGGGCATGACCGCCCACACGTAGGTGTTCGCATCGAACGACCATTGATGCCGCTGTGCCAAGTGTGACGGGACGAAGAGGTGCATGGCCAACGCGTCATGCCCGACCTCCGGCATGAAGGCGACCAGCACATACAGGCAGGCGAAACTGCAGATCAGTACGTCAAGCCCGGTCTGCAAAGGTGTTTGCGCGCCACGGTCGGCCTGCAGGTGCCCCAGCAGTTCACGCCCTATCGATACGACGTGTTTGCGCCCCAGCAAAAGTGGTAATGACAACAACGCGCCATACAGCCACGGGTAGTTGATCGGCACGTAGGCCGCCAGACCCGTCAGGGTGCCGAACGTACCTGCCCCCACCAGCAGGTGGACGCTCCGATCGGCCGATACGGTTTGCCGGAGCATGCACTTGCCGAGCACGGTCGCCGACAGTGCGAAGGTCGCCACGACAATCACCGGCCATGTCTGCGCACAGGCAATGGACACGCAGGCGAGCAAACCCAGGCAGAGCACGAACGGTGGTTTGCGGGTGAAAACGGTCAGGGCGGTCAGTGCCGCCAACGCCAGCACTATCGTGCGGGTGCTGCTGTTCATGGACGCCAGTTCAAGCGTCGCAAACCCGTACGTGCCAACCATCACACTCGCCAGTAAAACGGACAGCACTACTGCATATTTCAGGCTGTATCTGGGCAAAATATTGTCTCTGTTGTTCAGCACCTCAGTGCGATGCAAAGGCGGGCTTACACGTCTCGGTATGTGTGTGGGACCCAGGAGCCCCATTTGCTCTCGTAGATCGCGCGGTTTTTCTCGAAAAGCGCTTGTTTTTTCGCGGCTCCCAGGGTGTTGAACGAGGCAGACATGTGGTGGTGAACGAAGACGTCTTCGGCGCAGGCCGCGCGCATGCCACGACGTTGTACGCGACGGCAGTAATCGTCATCCTCAAAGAACCCCAGGCCATAGTCTTCGCACAGGCCACCGACTTTTTCGTAGGTCGAGCGCGGGAACATCACGCAGAAAAACGCCAGGGTATTGATTTCGAACCATTCGCCCATGCGGGCGCGGGTCATCTGCGCGGCTTCGGCGGGCATGTCGTCTATCCGCTCATACCGGGTGCTGACTTTGGCTTCATTGCCGATGTTGTTGGTGATCGGGCCGATGATGCCGATTTCCTTGTTATCGCGCAGGTGGCGAAGCAGGCCTTTGATCCAGCCGGCAGTAACGACCGTGTCGTTGTTCAGGACCACCAGATACTCGCCACTGGCCGCTGCGAGGCCCAGGTTGTTGCCGGCGGCAAACCCCTTGTTGTCCGCGTTGAGGATGACGATCCGGTCTGGATGCCCATCGGCCCAGGCAGTCAGAAAGGCGGGGGTCTGGTCGCTGGAATGGTTGTCGACGACAATGATTTCCAGGTTCGGGTAGTGGCTCTGAGTCAACAGGCTGTCGAGGCAGGCTTTGGTCAGTTCGAGATTGTTATAGGTCAACACCACAACGCTGACTTTAGGTTCGGGCAATGTCGCGATGGCCTTGCGCAGGCTGGTGGCCCGGTGCCGCCAGGTCTGGCCCCGGGCAAACGATTGACGCGCCTGCACCGTGGAGCGGGCCTCCGGGAGTGCTTTCAGGACATCGCGTAGGGTCGAGATGAACTCAGTCGGCTGTTCAACCGCCCAGACCCGTTTGCCGAACTGGCTCAACTCCGGCAGCTTCACCGACACCACCGGTTTTCCCGCGCTCAGGTATTCGTAGACCTTGACCGGGTTGGTGGCGAGGGTCAGCGGCATGACCTTGAACGGCAGCAGGCAAACGTCCATGGCGTGCAGGTAGTAGGGCAGGGAGGCATACGGGACCTCACCCTCCAGGACCACATTCGGGCAGGCCTTGAAGTGTTTTTTGGCCTGTACGATATCGCTGCCGATCAACAGGATCAGGTGCTGCGGGAAGGCTTGGGCGACTCGCTTGACCAGGTCCAGGTCGAACCATTCGGCAATGACACCGTAGTAACCGATGATCTTTCTGTTGGCGGGATCTCGGTAGAGCTTGTCGGGGCGCTGACTGAAGAAGCTGAACTCACAGGCGTTGCGGATCACTTCCACATTGCGATTTTCCCGCTTGCCGTGTTGTTCGATCCAGTCGGATGTCGCCACCAGCAGATCGGCCCTACGCATCAGGGCGATTTCAAGGTCGAGTAATTCCTGGGCAACGTTGCCGAAGCCTTCGTGGTGATCCATGCAGTCATAGACCAGTGTCGAGTTGGGGACACGCCTGGCCAGCGGAAACCAGTAGGCGTGCTGCACAATGCAGTCCACGGGACCAACGTTCGCCCATTGCAGCAGCATGGCCAGGCCTTCGCACAATTGACGAATCGCGGTCGCTGAAGGAGGTGCGTGATAGATGGCCGGTGCGCCGCTCACCTTGAAACGGATCTGGAACAGCTGGTTGGAACCTTCCAGTGCCTCGACTTC
Organism: Pseudomonas sp. FP597; assembly: GCF_030687435.1. Taxonomy (NCBI): domain Bacteria; kingdom Pseudomonadati; phylum Pseudomonadota; class Gammaproteobacteria; order Pseudomonadales; family Pseudomonadaceae; genus Pseudomonas; species Pseudomonas sp. FP597. The sequence goes on from NZ_CP117432.1 coordinate 2,550,312, forward strand.
GAAGCCGGGGGCATCATCGTCGATAAAATGGTTCGAAATATAGAGCGTGGTCTGCCCCGCCCGGGCCAATTCCTTGGCCAGGTTCTGCGGGCGCTGGATGCGGAAATGCCAGTCAATCACACCGAACATCAGGATCATGGACTGCCCTGGGCAAGGCGGCACTTCAAGGTGTGCGTGGGGTGGCACGTAATGCTGCGCAGTGAGGGCGGCCGGCGCCGAAGGCTCGCCCGGCGTTACCTTGGCGGGTTTGAACCAGCCTCGAAGGCGACGCGCCAACGTGCGTTTCTGCTGTGCGGGGAAGGGCAGCCAGCCGTAGACCCGGCGCGACCATTTATACAGCTGCTTGCGTATCGAATAACGCAGCGGTGCGCGTTCGATGGCGCTGCCCCAATCAGAAAGCTTGACCAGCTCGGCCTGCTTCGTCGCCAGTTGAGCGCGCAGGTCCACCGCCCAATCGGAAAGCGCGACAGCTTCGCTTTCTTTGGTCTGGAGCAAGGCTTCTGCGTCCTTGAGGCGTTGCCGGGTCTCGCGCAGTTGTTCGAGCAGCCGCGCGTTCTCCGTCTCCTGGACGGCCACGCGGGTGTGAAGCGGCTTGGACTCACGGTTCAACTGTTCGATAAGCCGGTCCCGCTTCTCGATTTCCTTGACCAGTTGCATCGCTTCAATGGATCTGGAGTGGGTGGAGCGCGTCAGTCGGTCAATGCAAACAACAAGACGGTTGATCTGGTCCATGCGGTTTTTTTCGTCCTTGATTCAATACGGTCAACCCACGCTCGATTTTTCAGGATCGCTGTGGGCTTAAAACTACAAACCGTGCGCGGCTTTCAGCAGCGCCAGGTACCAGCATAGACGCTTATGGACGGCGCGCCACCAACGCACTCATATGACATCGGCAAAGCCTTTGCGTGTCTTCTGGAACCAGGCGAAACCGGCGCAGGCAATCAGCACAGACACGGCCGAATAAGCCGCCAGGTGTTCCCAGTGCGGTGGCCGGCCCCAGTACAGAACCTCGCGGACCATTTCCACCGGCAGCGTCAGGGGATTGGCCTGCAAGGCCACCTGATAGCCGGGTGGCAGGGTCGAGAGCGGATAGAAAATCGGCGAGAGAAACAACATTGCTGTGACGATAATGCCGACGAACTGGCCAATATCACGCAGGTAAACGCTGATCGCGGCGAGAAACCAGGAGATCCCCAGCGTCATCAGCACCAATGGAAAAAGCACCACTGGCAGGAGCAGCGCGGTCAACGGTGGGGTTCCGAACAGCACGATATAGAAAACCAGCCAGGCCAGGACGCTGACAGCCATGTGAAACAGCGCCGCGCCGAGGGACACCAGGGACAGGGTTTCCAGCGGAAACACAATTTTTTTGACGTAGTTGGCATTGGCCAGCACCAGGCCCGGTGCACGGTTGATGCATTCGGAAAACAGGTTGAATACCAGCAGGCCGGCGAACAGCACCAGGGCAAACTCGCTTCTGGATTCACCACCGCCAGCCCAGCGGGCCTTGAACACCACACTGAACACGAAGGTGTAGACCACCAGCATGAACACCGGCGTGAAGAACGACCACAGGATGCCGAGCACCGAACCTTTGTAGCGACTGATGATTTCCCTGTGGATCAACACGTGGATCAATACTCGATTGATCAGGACACTGTTGATCATGGCGGCAGGGGACAGGCGGAACGGCTGCATGGGTCTTGATCCTTAAGACGATATCGGAGGCTACTTGAATCGCATCGTATTGGAGACTAGGCCAAGTTTGGATTCGCTCGAAGTTTTTTATCCAATCTGTGCTTAACTCATCCGCAGCAGCCAGCGAAGGACTGATTCAACAGTGTCGCAATAATGGTCGAGATTCATGGAAGGGCTTTGCCGATGTCGTTTGAAGTGGCCATCAGCGCCAAAAACCTGAGCAAGTGTTATCAGATTTACGAAGCGCCCAAAGACCGCCTGTTGCAGATGCTGGCATGCGGCAGGAAGCAGTTCTACCGTGAGTTCTGGGCCCTGGACGATGTTTCCCTGACCATCGCAAAGGGGGAAACCGTCGGTATCATTGGCCGTAATGGCTGTGGTAAATCCACCCTGTTGCAACTGATCTGCGGCACCTTGATGCCGACCCGGGGCAGTGTCCAGGGGCATGGCCGGATTGCCGCGTTGCTTGAGTTGGGATCGGGCTTCAACCCGGAGTTCACCGGACGGGAAAACGTCTACGTGAATGCGGCGGTGCTGGGCTTGAGCCGCGCTGAAATCGACGCGCGTTTCGATGACATCATCGCCTTCGCCAACATCGGCGACTTTATCGACCAGCCCACCAAGATCTATTCCAGCGGCATGCTGGTACGGTTGGCGTTCGCCGTTTCGGTGTGTGTCGAGCCCGAGATCCTGATCGTCGATGAGGCGCTTTCTGTCGGCGATGCCTCCTTTCAATTCAAATGCCTGAACCGGCTGGAAGAGCTGGCCGCCAAAGGCACGACCCTGCTGTTCGTGTCCCATGACATGAGCATGGTCAAGCGTTTCTGCCACCGGGTCATCTATCTGCGCGCGGGGCGGGTCGTTGCCAGTGGCGCGCCCGATGAAATGGCCGAGCTGCACTTGCTCGACATGCGTGACGAGCAACGTCGCTGGGCCAGTGGCGGGGCCGTACCGGTTACGCGCAAGTCGTTCATGGGCGCTCAGGAGGGGATTGCCTTTGGGACCGAAGAGGGACACATCAGCAGCGCCTGCTTCACCAACACCGGGCAACTGAGCTCCAGTTACCTGTATGGCGACGACATCGAGATTCGCGTCGAGGCGTTGCTGCATGAATCGATCACCCAGCCCAACATCAGCTTTACCGTTCAGGAGGCCAGACTGCTGGTGATCGGCGGCGGTAACTTTGCGCTGCAACCAGGCTCCGTCGAAGACGGCTGGCGGCGTACGGCGATCACCGTGCGCTTCCCGGCCAAACTCGCGCAGGGGCGCTATCACGTCACGCTCAAACTGTTGCACGGAGCCACGGAAGACACTTCGCAGTTGATCGAGAAACAGGTCGCGCTCCTGGCGTTCGACATGTTGCCGAACAACCAGAATTTTCTGGGCATGGTTGACCTGGGGTTGCAGCGGGTTGAGTCGCTTGCCGCGACGTGCGGGCCTCAAGGCGAGAAGGCGTTGCCTGAGCAGCTGGGCGAGCGCACTTGGCAGGTCGCTATATTTGGCACGTTTGACGTCGAAAACTACGGCGATCTGCTGTTTCCAATCATCGCCGAGGCGGAGCTTTCCCGACGCTTGGGTTCAGTCAACCTGCAGCGGTTTTCCTATCATGGGAAAACCCGGCCCGAGTGGCCCTATGCGGTCACGTCGCTGACGCAATTGCCGCAGGTAGCGGCCAGCCTCGATGGGGTTTTGATCGGCGGTGGTTTTCTGGTCCGATTCGATAAAGTCGTTGCCCATGGCTATGGTCCGCCAACCGCGGATATCCATCATCCCACCGGCTATTGGCTGACCCCTGCGCTGATCGCGCTGCAACACGGGGTACCCGTCATGTGGAACGCTCCCGGAATGCATTGCAACGGTATTCCCGACTGGGCTCGGCCGTTATTGACCATGGCCCTCGAGCAAAGCCCGTATGTGCGGGTACGTGATGCATTGTCGCGCGATACCCTCGGCGCGCTTACCCGGCAGGCCGAGATCGAGGTGCTGCCCGATACCGCATTCGGTTTGCCCCGCCTGATCGATGAACAGCAGCCCTCCGCAGAATTCATTCGCCTGCGCGAGCACGCCGGGCTGACCGGGCCCTATATCGTGATTCACGCCATTCACGTGGTCGAACCCTTTGTAAGACTGTTCGAAGAGCATCCTGAGGCGTTCCAGGACTATCGGTTCCTGGTGGTGCCGATCGGCCCGGTGCTGGGCGACGATCCTTCGGTCATCGCCGCACGCCTGCCGGGGGCCATCACCTTGTCGTTCTGGCCGGAACCTTTGCTCATGGCTGAAATACTCAGCCAGGCACAGGCAGTGATCGGGCATAGCTACCACCTGGCGATCACCGCCCTGGCCTTTGGCGTCCCGGTGTTTTGCTCGGCGGACCTGACCACCGGCAAGTACACGGCACTGGCCGGGTTCGACTCGCTGCACGCGCTGCCGGACGTGGCGACGGTCGATCCTCACTGGTTTCTCTCGCGGGTGGGCAAGACCCGTCCATCGCCTGCGGCCTGTGCGGCGGCGGATCAGTTGGTCGAGCATTGGGATCGGGGCGCGGCGATCATCCGCCAGGGTAAAACCTCGTCTGCGCCGGCGTTAGGGGCGTTTCTACAACATTTGCCCACTCTGCTCGAAGCCGCCGCCGAGGGCCGTGACTCAGCGACCACCGAGTGTCCGGCAAGCGCCGTTGCGCTACCGCCCGAGGTTGTGGAGCCCGCGCAGAACCTGGCGGCATTGGAGGCGCTTGCCCAGCAGCAACGGATTATCCAGCTCGATCAACAACTGGCCCTCAGCGACGCCAGGATGCTGGCGATGCAGAACTCCCATTCATTCCGAATGACCGCACCACTGCGTTCCATCGCCCGTGGTATCAGAAACCTGACAGCGAACAAGAACCGACCATGCTAGATCTCTCTCGACTCACGCCTGCGGCGCTCAAGACTCATCCCTTCTCCTGGGCTCAAATCGACAAGCTGTATTCGGTCGAGGATGGCGCTGCGTTGGCGGCGTCTTTTCCTCACGATCACTTCAAGACAGTGAGTGGTTATGGCGGCGAGAAAAACTATGACTACGAGGCGCGTGGCCTGGTGGGCATGGGCGCCGGTACCATCGTTTTCCCCGAAGCGCTCAGCGAGGCGTGGCAGAGGCTGGCGCAGGATCTGAGCTCGGCCGACTATCGAGAGGCCATGTCGCAGCTGAGCGGGATCGATCTGCGCGATGTGCCGATGGAGGTCAACGTGTTTCATTACGGCCCCGGCGCGAGCCTGGGCGCCCATCCGGACCTGCCCGACAAGCTGGTCACGCATATCCTGTATTTCAACGAGTCCTGGGACCGCAACGACGGCGGCTGCCTGAACATTCTGCAGCGCAACGACCCCAGTGCCGTGGTGGCCGAGATCGAGCCCCTGGTGGGTAATTCAGCGATCCTGGTGCGCTCGGATAATTCCTGGCACGCCGTCACACCGGTGGTGAATGGCTGTCATTGTTCACGCCGCAGCCTCACTGCAACGTTCTACCGACCGGGGTCCGTCAGCTCCCTGTGGCCGCCGGGTGACAGCACTGAGCTGCATGGGTACCCCCTTGCTTAAGCTCGACAACAGCTTGATCGACCGCGACGCCGCCTTGGCCCAGAGAGATGCGGCCATTCATGAGCGCGACAGCGCGCAGGCAAAAGTCGACTTCCTGCAAAACACCCGTTCGTGGCGTTTCACTCGGCCACTGCGCACGCTGTTCCGATGGTGGCGCTATGGTTTTTCCGCAGCGCCGGAATTTCCCGAGCGTGCGGTTGCAATGGTCTACCCGGCAGCGCCGCAGCTGTTGCCGAACGTTGAGGTGGATGCTGATTTCACCACGATAGGGCGCCTGGATATTCTCTGCTTCGCCAACATCGATTGGGCCGCGCGTTTCCAGCGCCCGCAACAGTTGATGAGTCAGTTTGCGAACCAGGGTTATCGGGTGTTTTATATCGTCCCCTCCAGCGTGCCGGAACCGGGGCAGCTCTATCACATGACCGCGGTGGCACCCAATGTCTTTGAAGTGGCGCTGCAGCGCGATGTTCAAGAAGCGTATTACGAAAAAATAGTGACGCCCGAAAATCATCAGGCCTTGTTGCGTGCGATGGCTGCCTTGGTCGCCGATATGCAGATAAAAACCGCCCTCTCGGTGGTGCATATCGCTTACTGGAGCCCCGTGGCACTCAGCCTTCGAGCCACGCATGGCTGGCGCATTCAGTACGATTGCATGGATGACTGGGATGGTTTTCCGAACATCGGCGAACAACTGCTGAGTGAGGAGAAGACCCTGATTGCCCAGGCCGACCTGGTGACCGTTTCCGCCGCACTGCTTTACCAGAAGTGGTGCGCACATAACCCGCGTTGCCTGCTGGTGCGAAACGCGGTGGATTTCGCTTTTTTCCGGCAGCACTGTTTTGCCAACGATGTGTTGAGCGGGCTGGTCGGCCCGGTGATCGGCTATTACGGTGCGCTGGCGCAATGGCTGGATTACCCCCTGCTGGCGGCGTTGGCGGACCGGCGGCCGGAATGGAATTTCATCCTGGTGGGGGACGTTTTCGTCGAGGACCTCGCGGGCCTTGAGCACAAGCCCAATGTGCAGTTGCTGGGCCGCAAGCCTTACGCGCAGATGCCGCTTTACCTGGATCATTTCGATGCGTGCCTGATTCCCTTCAGGCTCTACAACGTGACGCATGCGGTCGACCCGGTGAAATTCTACGAATACATCAGCGCAGGCAAGCCGGTGATCTCCACGCCGCTGGCAGAGATGAGCCTCTATAAAGACCTGCTGTACTTTGCAACCGGGGTCGATGAGTTCATCGAGCAGATCGAGCGGGCTCTGGCCGAGCGCGACCTGGCCCTGCACAAGCGACGCGTGGAGCTTGCCAGGGCCAATGATTGGAAAGATCGGTTCAATAGCCTGCAACAGGCTATCGTCGGGCTGTACGAAAAGGTCTCCATCGTGCTCGTGACCTATAACAATCTCAATCTGACCATTCAATGCGTCAACAGCATTCTGCGCAATACCACCTGGCCCCATTACCAGCTCATTGTTGTCGACAATGGTTCGGATGATGGTACGGCTGAGTACCTTGAACGCTTGCGTCAGGCAGTGCCGACGACCCGCGTCATCCTCAACTCGGACAACCGAGGTTTCGCTGCGGCCAACAACCAGGGCCTGCGGGAAGCCGATGGCGACGTCCTGCTGTTGCTCAATAACGACACGGTCGTCCCTGGCGGCTGGCTGGACCCGCTGGTCAGGCATTTGCGCGATCCGAGCATTGGTCTGGTCGGGCCGGTCACGAATGCGGTAGGCAACGAAGCGAAAGTCGAGGTTTCCTACACCGACATTCAACAGATGCAAGCGTTTGCCGATCACTACACAGCGGCACGCCGGGGACACTCGTTCGATATCCCGATGCTCGCGATGTTTTGTGTCGCCTTTCGCCGAAACATCCTCGACGAGGTGGGGTACCTGGATGAAACGTTCGGCATCGGCATGTTCGAAGACGACGACTACAGCCGTCGCGTGCAAACGGCCGGCTACCGGACGGTGTGCGCCGAAGACGCGTTTATCCATCACTACGGGCAGGCCTCGTTCAGAAAATTGATCGCCAGCGGCGAATATCAGGCCCTCTGGGACAAAAACCAGGCGTACTTCGAAAGCAAATGGGGGGCGTGGCAAGCCCATGTCCATCGGAATGAGGCGGGCGCGGTAAAGAAGGGAGAGGGTTAGGTCGCGCAGGCGCTGGCGTTTCAGCGCCCAGGCAAGTCTTCATGCGCCAGCTGAAACGTTCTCGGCGCAAAGCCCAGCCGGTCGCCAGCGTCCGAATGATCGAACACCAGGTCCTGATTCATCCGCGCCACCAGCGCGCTTGAAAGATGCCGGTAGCGCGGCAGGCTCCGCAAGATCGAAACGCCGACGCTCAAGGTCTTGGCGGGCACCGGCAGTATTCTCTGTGGACGCCCCATGGCCTGGAATATTCGTTTCACCATCGTGTGATAAGGCAACACCTCTCCTCCCGAGAGGGTGTAACCGCCACTGGGCAGGTCAGGTGCGCTCATCGCGCGCAGGCACGCCTGGATCACGTCATGCCCATGCACCGGTTGGCGCAATCCGGTTGCGCCACCGATCAGCGGGAAAAATCCGAAGCGTTGAATGAAGCGTGCTATCTGCGAGATGTTCTGGTCGCGGCCAAAGCCATAGATCAATGTTGGTCGCAGGATCACCCATTCGATCTGGCGTTGCGCCGCCCACTGTTCGATCGCCTCTTCTGCGTCTATCAATCGTTGCGCCAGGGCCCGTTCTCGCGCGTCGGGTGATGCTTGCTTGGCGAAACGGCTTGTGGAAGACAGCACCACAACGCGTTTGACAGAGGTGCCGGCCAAGCGCTCCAGATAGGCGGGCAACACCCAGATAGGCGCAAATGACACAAAAGTGTCCAGCGCCAGTCCGTGCCAATCGTCGGCTTGACGCCAGTTGACGCCGGGGCAGGGCACCTTGGGCAGCGCTCGGCTGAAGGCGCTCGTCGAGTGCCCGATGGAGGCCAGCAATGGCAGGGTGCGCTCGCCCAGGAAGCTGGAAGCGCCGAAAATTCCTATGCGCAATCCAGGTCTCTCATTTTGGGGACCATGCATTTTTCAGGCGGCTCGTCGCGTGGCGAAGGACCACCAGGCAGAATCGAAACCAGACCCCAACCACCACACTGAACCAGAGGACAGCCGGATATTTGCTGCGGAAAAACTTGCGATAGAAACGCAGGAACCCCCGGTGCTTGTGCCATTCGACGAAGTACGGACGATGCTGACTGCAGCCACCGAATACATGCATCACCTGGGCATCCGGCACGAACAGTACACGCCAGCCGGCCTGATGGAAGCGCATGCACCAGTCCAGGTCTTCGCAATGAAGGAAATACTCTTCGTCCCAAAATCCGACGCTCTCGATCGCTTCGCGCTTGACCAGCATACAGGCCCCGGAAATGGCTTCGACGACAATGGGCGCGGTGGGTAGTGGCTCCTTATGCAATAAAAAATCGGACCACACCGAATGGGAAAGTTTCGACAGCCGCGAAAGCCCGAAAGCCCGCATGAACGCGCGCCTGGGCGTCGGGAATACTCGGCGCCCGCCAGGTTGCTCGCTCCCGTCCTGATTGGACAGGAACCCTCCGACCATGCCGATCCGCGGTGCGCTGTGCAACGCCAACAGCAAACGGTCTATCGCGTCTGCGGCCACTACGGTGTCCGGGTTCAAGAAAAACAAATTGAGGGCCGTTGACAGACGGGCACCTTGATTGCACGCCACGGCGAAGCCCAGATTGGCGGTATTGCGCAGGACTCGAAGGGAATCACGGCCAGCGTGGGCTCGCTCCAGTCGCATCAAACTGTCATCGTGAGAGTCGTTGTCGACCACGATCACTGTGCAAGCACCGGCGGCAAACGCCGACGCTACGCACGCCAGCAACAGGTCACCGGCGTTGTAATTGACAATGATCACATCGCATTCGCCATGTCGAGACGATGTAACCGAATCCTCAAGAGTGAGCAGGTCCTCTGCTTCCAACTTTATTACTCCCTGTACAGACCTGGATGCGTACGGGGTCGCAACTGCTCAGGCCTTCATCCAAGATAGCAGGTCCGTGCTTTTGCACCAGTTCCTCAAGCGCGTGCCGGGCGGCGTCACGGCCTGGCTTTCAACCGGTCAGGGCATTCTCCTTGTCACTCCGTTGCAAACCGCTGCCTTTTGATACGGTACATATCGCCATCGGCATGGCTGAGCAGCGTATCGGCATCCGTTCCGTCGACCGGGTAAACAGCCACGCCGATACTGCAGGACGGCATTTTGAGCGCACCAAACTCGGCGCCCAACGGTTCGGCCATCACCGCGAGTATCTGCGCCACCTTGACGGCAACGGCATCCGGCGTCGGGCTATCGGCCAGCAGCACGGTGAATTCATCGCCGCCCATCCGCGCCACCAGCTCGTTCTTGCGCAGGCAGCGCTCCAGCCGTCGCGCGATCACACACAGCACACGATCGCCCACGGCATGCCCATGCACATCATTGATAGCCTTGAAGTCGTTGATGTCCACAAACAATAACGCCAGGGGCTGGTTATGCGTCTGTGCGCTGTGCAGGGCGTGTTCCAGTCGATCGTTGAACAGCAACCGATTGGTGAGGGCCGTCAGCGGATCATGATGGGCGAGGAACCGTAACTCTTCCTCGGCCTGGGTGAGCGCTGTCACGTCCCGTGCCACACCGATCCGCGCGCCCACCTCCTGGGACCAGAAGGCGGCCCACAGGATATGCACGATACTGCCATCCTTGCGGATATAGCGGTTGCGAAAGTCGACATGGGCCTGGCCATTCATGACACGGACAATGGAGGCCCGGGTGCGTGCCAGGTCTTCAGGGTGCATATAGCGGGTAATCAGGGTGCCTCTCAGCTCATCGGCCGAGTAACCGAGCAGTGCCTCACAGGCATCGCTGACAAACGCAATCTGGTTTTCACCGTCAACGACAAACACCGTATCCAACATCAGGTGGATCAGTTTGGGGTACAGCGCTTGCAGGTCTACGGGCATGGGACATCCGGCCATCCGGTTCGTATCGGCTGATGATAGCCCGATCATCAGGGGCGGCGTTGAGCTATCCCGCACATTTTTGCTGCCTGCTTGCGCGCGCCCTCACTGATGGATTTCGGTCACCGACATGGTGAAAACCAATCGGGACCTGCCCGCATTCGCATAGCGGTGCGCAACGTCGGTTCTCGCCACCGCCGAACTGCCTGCGGGGATGATCAGCTCGGTTTCCCCGACCACGCATTTGAGCGTGCCTTTCTCCACATGGAACAACTCAAGGGTGCCTTGCGGGTGCCCTTGCGACGAAAAGGACTCGCCTGGAAACATTTCCCAGCGCCACAGTTCGATCATGTTCGGCCCCGAGGTACCCGCCAGCAGCCGCGCTGTCCCACCCAGCTCGCCGGTCCAGAGCGTCGGGATGTCCTGACTGGCGATCATATGGGCGGCCGGCACGTCCGTCACGTTGACGATATCGGCAACGGACAACCCCAGCGCCGCGGCGATTTTGCACAGGATGCCGATGCTTGGGTTGGCCGTGCATTTTTCAATTTCAACCACCATGCCTTTGCTTACGCCGGCACGCCGGGACAGCTCGTCCAAGGTGATGCTCTGCGCCTGTCGGGCCTGCTTGAGGGTGCGTGCGACGGCCAGGCTCACGGCTTGAGCATCGGCGCCGGGGGTGGTCGTTTTACCGGTCTTTTTGGTCATGGGGGAGGGGGCATGCGCTGAAGTTGGGGGGATTCTGGGTGCTTGTCGGCGCTGGCGTCAATCCGTGCGCCGGCTGGTGGGTGTTGGTCGATATATTGACTTTTTTGGTCGGCACTAACTAGCATGAAATCACCTGTGGAACGCTGGAGACTCTTGATGCTGTCCGTATTGCCGTTAATTGACCAGGCCGTGGTGACACTGGCCCCGCAGTTCCGCGCGCTGAGCATTGTGGTGCAGGCGGCGCCGCTCACGCATCCAGGCGTTGCGCAAGAAGCCTTGGAGCGTGCTTGCCGATCAGTGCTGGCGGGCGGCCCAAGCTGGGGCGATGCGCATCTGGCCGCCTGGGCGGATACCTTCCGTGCCTTCGGCGCCAAACCGCAACGCACACCGTGTTCGGCGCAGGCATTGCGCAAGCGCGTGCTCAAGGACGGCCACTTGCCGAGCCTGGACCCGATTGTCGACCTCTACAACGCCATCAGCCTTGAGTACGCCATTCCCGTTGGCGGGGAAAACGCGCAAGCCTATATGGGGGCCCCACGGCTGGTGGTCGCAGAGGGCACAGAGCCTTTTGACACGATGAAAGAAGGTGCCCCCGCCTACGAGTATCCGGACCCCGGCGAGGTGGTATGGCGTGATGAAAAAGGCGTGACGTGCCGTCGCTGGAACTGGCGGCAAGGCGCCAGGACTCGGCTGGACGCCGATGCCAGGCACATGTGGTTCATCCTCGAAAGTCTGCCGGCCATGCCGCTTGAGGCCTTGACCGAAGCCGGCGACAAGCTGATCGAAGGCTTGCAGAGGATGATGCCGGGTGTGCAGATCGAGAGTTCACTGATCGGCCCCGGGGCCTCCTGAACCCTCGTCACCGTAAGGCGTTACCCGCGTTCAGCCTGGGCTGCCGAGCCTCAGGCTGTTGGTTTCTGCGCGGTCGCCAAGGATGCCGTCATCTGCGCGTGGCAGACCTCAAGGATTTCATCGGCCAGCGCAGCGTCATCCGGGCAGGCACGCGACAACAGGATCGCCCCGACCGCCTGTGCCAGCAGGCCGATCATTTTCGCGCGCGACGCTCCAGGCGGCGCATCGGCGGGCGAGGCACACTTGCCGCCCAACGTCTGCAGCATGCCTTCTATGCCTTGGGCAAACGCGACCTTGAGGTCATCGGGCTGACGCGCCGCATCGGCACTCAAGGCGGCCAGTGTGCAGCCGTCGCCGCGTCCGTCGCGGTGCTCCCTCGACACGTAAATGTCGATGAAACGCTGAATATCCAGCGCCTGCACGCCGACCAGCGAGCGCGCAAGGCTGCTGGCGGACGCTTCGGCCATCAAGTCGGCCTTGGAGCCGAAATGCTTGTAGAACCCGCCATGGGTGAACCCCGCAGCCGCCATCAGGTCAGCCACGCCCACCCCGTCAAAACCGCGTTCGCGAAACACCGTCGAGGCTGTTTCGACGATGTGTTCCCGATTTGCCTGGGCCTGAGCCTTGCTCACTCTCACGTGCAACACCTCTCGTGTGCGCTCAAAAACAAGGTTCGATGATACATAGATGTTGATCGTAATCAAAGCTGTTGACAGTTTAGATTTCGATCATCATCCTAATGGCAAGCGGCACGATTGCCTCATCAACCGACATGGAATACGCATGACATGAGCGACCTGAATTTGTTTACCCCCTATACGATGGGTGCCCTGACGCTGGCAAATCGTGCGGTGCTTGCCCCTCTGACCCGCAACCGTGCCGGCAAAGGCCTGGTGCCCAGCGAATTCGCCGCTGCGTATTACAGCCAGCGCGCGTCCGCCGGCCTGCTGATCTCCGAAGCCTCGCAGATTTCCCGGCAGGGGCAGGGCTATCAGGACACGCCTGGCATCTACACCTCGGCGCAGATCGAAGGCTGGCGCGCGGTGACCGAGGCCGTGCACGCCAAGGGCGGCAAAATGTTCCTGCAACTGTGGCATGTGGGCCGTGTGTCCCACGTCGACCTGCAAGCGCAGGGCGCCGCACCGGTCGCGCCTTCTGCCTTGCGTGCGGCGACCAAAGTGTTCGTCGACAACCGCTTTGAAGACGCGTCCGAGCCGCGCGCACTGGAAACCGCTGAGCTGCCGGGCATCGTCAACGATTTTCGCCAGGCGGCGGCCAATGCGATGGCGGCGGGCTTCGATGGCGTGGAGATCCATGGCGCCAATGGCTACTTGCTGGACCAGTTCATCAAGGATGGCGCTAACCAGCGCACCGATGCCTACGGTGGCTCGATTGAAAACCGCGCACGCCTGTTGCTGGAAGTGACGGCCGCGGTGGTGGCCGAGATCGGTGCCGAGCGCACCGGCATTCGCCTGTCACCTGTGTCGCCGGCCAACGGCGTTTCGAGCAGCGACCCGCAAGCGCAGTTCGACTACATCGTCGACCAGCTCAATGCGCTGGGTATCGTTTACCTGCACGTGGTCGAAGGCGCCACCGGCGGCCCGCGCGATGTGGCGCCTTTCGATTTCGCCGGTTTGCGCCGACGCTTCAAGCACACCTATATCGCCAACAACGGCTATGACCTGGACCTGGCTACATCACGCCTGGTTGAAGGCAAGGCCGACCTGATCGCCTTCGGTCGCCCGTTCATCGCCAACCCGGACCTGGTGGCACGCCTGAAGACCGGCGCGCCTCTGGCTGCCTTCAATCCGGCCACGCTCTATGGCGGCGCTGCCGAAGGCTACATCGACTACCCGGCGCTGGCCGAGTCGAACTAGGCGCAACCATTTCCCCCACCGTTAGCTAAAAAAGAGACACGCTCATGACTACTCGCCCTGCCGTTCTCATCACCGGCGCCTCCACCGGCATCGGTGCCGTTTATGCCCAGCGCTTCGCCCAACGCGGACACGACCTGGTGCTGGTCGCACGCGATCAGGCCCGTCTGCAGACCCTCGCCAGCCAGTTGCGCAGCGAATACGCGGTTGCCGTCGATGTGCTGCAAGCGGACCTGACCCAACTCAGCGATTTGAACCACGTCGAAGCGCGCCTGCGTGATGACGCCAGCATCGGCATCCTCATCAACAACGCCGGCGCCGCGCAGTCGGGCACCTTTATCGAGCAAAGCACCGACAGCGTCGCCCACCTGGTCGCCCTCAACACCACCGCGCTGGTGCGCCTGGCCAGTGCCATCGCCCCGCGCCTGGCCAAGGCGGGCAACGGCGCGATCATCAACATCGGTTCGGTGGTCGGCCTGGCGCCGGAGTTCGGCATGACGGTGTACGGCGCGACCAAGGCGTTCGTGCTGTTCCTGTCCCAGGGCCTGAGCCTGGAGCTGTCGCCACAGGGCGTCTATGTACAAGCCGTACTGCCTGCCGCCACCCGCACCGAGATCTGGGACCGCGCCGGTATCGACATCAACACCTTGAGCGAAGTGATGGAAGTCGGTGATCTGGTGGATGCCGCCCTGGTCGGCTTCGATCGTCGCGAGGCGGTGACCATTCCACCGTTGCACGAAGCCGAGCGCTGGGATGCCTTGCAGGGCGCGCGCCAGGGCCTGCTGTCGCAGATCCGCCAGTCGGCGGTTGCGCAACGTTATCAAGCCCAGGCGTGACGCTTGAAACAGACCGGTCTTCCCGATTGCATGGAGTAGACAGCATGCGCGCATTGGACACACACAGCCGTTCGGGATCGCCGGCCTCGTTTGCCCTGGCTGAGAACCAGTCGATCACGGTAGGTGGCGTTGCCTTCGCCTATCGCGATCTGGGGCCCCGGGTCGGGGTGCCGTTGATGGTGCTCAATCACTGGGGCGCGGTACTGGACAACTTCGACCCCAGGATCATCGACGGCCTGGCGGACACCAGGCGCGTCATCGCCCTCGACTATCGCGGTATCGGCGGCTCAGGCGGCACCGCGCCGTTGACCGTCGCTGAAATGGCCGACGATGTCATCGGCCTGATGCGGGCGTTGGGGGTGGAGCAGGTCGATCTGCTGGGTTTTTCCCTGGGTGGTTTTGTCGCTCAAGACATCGCCATGCAGGCGCCCGGACGTGTGCGCCGACTGATCCTCACCGGAACCGGCCCTGCCGGCGGTACAGGCATCGCCAACGTCGGCAAGGTGTCATGGCCCTTGATGATCAAAGGCCTGCTGACCCTGCGTGACCCCAAGTTCTACCTGTTCTTTACCTCGACGGCCAACGGGCGCCGAGCGGCGTCCGCGTTTTTGAAGCGCTTGAAGGAGCGCCGCAAAGGCCGCGTCAAAGGCCCGACCCCGCGTGCGTTTGCAAGGCAGTTGAAAGCCATCACGGCATGGGGCAGACAGGCACCGCAAGACCTCTCTGGCCTGCAAATGCCGACGCTGGTCGCCAATGGCGATCACGACATCATGGTGCCCACGGCCAATTCGATCGAGCTGGCCAGGCGCATTCCCGGTGCCCAATTGATTCTTTACAAGGACGCCGGGCACGGCGGGATTTTCCAGTACTACGCTGAGTTTGTCGCCCAGGCGCGGGCCTTCCTTGACGCTTGAGCGCTTTGACGCCGTTTTCCTCCCACTGACAAGAGCATCCGCAGCATGAAGGCATTTTTCATAGACCGTTACGGCAAGCGCAACGGCGCGATGGGTGAAGTACCCGAGCCGGTGGTGGGGGAGCACGATGTGCTGGTCCGAATTCACGCCGCCAGCGTGAACCCGTTGGACTCAAAGATCAGGGCGGGGGAGTTCAAGCTGATCCTGCCCTACGCATTGCCCCTGGTGTTGGGCAATGACCTGGCCGGTGTGGTGGTCGGCATCGGCTCGGCGGTTTCGCGCTTCAAGGCCGGCGATGAAGTCTACGCACGTCCTCCCGACGGGCGCATCGGTACCTTCGCCGAACGGATTGCCGTGAACGAGCACGCCTTGGCGCTCAAGCCCACGAACCTGGACATGCTTCAGGCCGCGTCCATTCCCTTGATCGCACTCACCGCCTGGCAGGCACTGGTGGAGACCGCCCAGGTGAAACCCGGCCAGAAGGTATTGATTCACGCCGGTTCCGGCGGTGTCGGCACGCTGGCCATCCAGCTCGCCAAACACCTCGGCGCATTTGTCGCGACCACCACCAGTTCGTCGAACGTCGAGTGGGTCAAAGCGCTGGGCGCGGACGTGGTCATCGACTACACACAGCAAAATTTTGCCGACGAGCTGCAGGGTTATGACGTGGTGTTGAACAGCCTCGGTGGCGATGTACTCGAACAGTCGCTCAACGTGCTCAAGCCTGGCGGGCAGCTCATTTCCATTTCGGGCCCGCCGACCGCGCAATTCGCCCAGGCGCAAGGCTTGTCCTGGCTGCTGCGACAGGTCATGCGCCTGCTCAGCAGCGGGATTCGACGCAAGGCACGCAAGCGGGGCGTCGGCTACACATTTTTGTTCATGCGCGCCAACGGCGCGCAGCTGCAGGCGATCACCGCGCTGATCGAAGCGGGATCGATCAAACCGGTGATTGACCGTTGCTTCCCTTTTGAGTCGACGGCAGAGGCGTTGACGTATGTCGAGCAGGGCCGGTCCAAAGGCAAGGTGTGCATCCGCATCCACTGAGTACGCCATTCGTCCTTTTTCGCGCACTCCAGAGCCAAATGCGATTCCAAGGGGTTATCACCGGTGAACTGGAGATTTCCCATGAAACATGACCCCTCCCATCCCCAGCAGGGCTCCCGTGAAGACCTGGGTGAACCGAATGACGACGGTTGCCTGGTCGGCACGGCCGGGCGTGAGGAAGACCCCAACGCGACCACCGACTGGGATCACCCCGATGACATCGATACCGAGCAGGAGATCGATGTAAAGCCGCCCAATGGCACGCCCGGTATCGACGTTGTGCCTGATGCTGACAATGAAGGTGCGGATTGACCGGCCTGTCGAGCAGGGCCGGACCAACGAAGCATAGGTATCTGTGGCAAGGGTGCTCGAGATCAAGATCAGCAGCCAGAGCGACAGCCACAGCGGAGCGTCGCACTCCGAGAGATTTTTATGGTCAATGGAACACGCACCACTGACCCGGAGGTGAACCTTGGCAAAAAAGACAAAGCCTGTGGTCCACGACAGCGATCTGGCGGCGTTATCCGCCCACCGCAAAGACCTGTTCTTCGCCGCCATGCAAACCAGCCACAGCGCGATGATCGTGACCGATCCTGCGCAGCCCGACAATCCGATCATCTTCGCCAACCAAGCGTTCCTGGCCCTCACGGGGTATGAACAGGATGAAGTGATCGGGCGCAATTGCCGCTTTCTGCAAGGGCCACACACCGACAAGGACGCCTTGCGCCACGTGCAGCGCGCGTTGGAGCGACACCACGAGGTGTGCGTGGAGGTCATCAATTATCGAAAGGATGGCTCGACGTTCTGGAATGAATTGTTCCTGGCGCCCTTGTTCAACGAGCGCGGGCAACTGGTGTATTTTTTTGCTTCCCAGCTGGACGTGAGCCGGCGTCACGACGCCGAACGGCGCGTGCGTCGCCTACAGGACCTGGAAGCCCTGGGGCAACTGACCGGCGGTATCGCCCATGACTTCAATAACCTGCTGCAGGTGATGGTCGGCTATCTCGAACTGATCCAGCAGAGCGCCAAGCGCCCCGGCAGCGACCCGCAGCGCATCGTCAACAGCGCCGGTCGAGCCAGGGCGGCCGCTGAAAAGGCGCAGACCCTGACCCAGCAATTGCTGGCGTTTTCGCGCAAGCAACGGCTCGACAGCCGCGTGATCAATTTGAACCGCTTGCTCAGCCGCCCGGACTTCATGGCGCAGGCACTGCCGGGTGTCGATCTGCAACTGGAACTCGCGCCTGACCTCCGCAACTGTTGCGTCGACCCTGCCCAGGCCGAGCTGGCGGTGCAGCACCTGCTGTCGAACGCCAGGGATGCATTAGAGGGGCGTGACGCGCCGACGGTGACGGTCAAAACCTGCAATGTCCAAGTGCCGGGCGATGTGCTCGCGCAAGACGATGGCCTGGCCGCGGGCGACTATGTGAGCATCTCGGTCAGTGATAACGGCAACGGCATGGCCACCGGCATCCAGGAAAAAGTCATGCAGCCGTTCTTCACGACCAAGGAGGAGGGCAAGGGCTCGGGGCTGGGGTTGTCGATGGTGTATGGGTTCGTCAAGCAATCGGGCGGGGCGGCGCGGGTCCATTCATCCCCCGGCATCGGTACGACGATACGCCTGTATTTTCCGGCGGACGACAGCCAGCCTTGGGTCGAACACCCGTCGACAGAGACGACCTCGCTGCAAGGCCGCGAGCGCATCCTGATCGTGGAGGACCGGCCCGAGGTGGCCGAACTGGCGCAGGTGGTCCTGGCGGATTACGGTTACCGCACAGACACCGCGCTCAATGCCGCCGAAGCATTGGCCAAGCTCAAGCACACGACGTATGACTTGGTGTTCAGTGACCTGATCATGCCGGGCGAGATGAATGGCGCAGCGCTCGCACGTGAGGTCTCGCGCCTGTACCCCTGCACCAGGATCCTGCTGACGACCGGCTACGCCAAAGACTCGTTGGAGCGCGCCGATGTGCAGGTGCAGGAGTTCGAGCTGATTCCCAAGCCCTATCGGCCGGTTGACCTGCCTCGGAAAATCCGCGCGGTGCTCGATGCGTAACTCGCGAACGCCTCGCGTAGCCGCTGCCGAGCCTTGGCGAGGCAGCGTCGGCGGTGCGTCAGATACGCCGCGAACGCAGCCTCGCCAGTGCTCAGTGCGCGAGCATGTTGTGATGAATGCTGTTCATGATCCATAGCGACAGGCCCACCAGCAGCACAATGATGACCGCCGAGAAAATCAGCGCAATCAGGTTCCAGCGTTGTTCCTGCGCCGTGTCCAGATGCAGGAAGAATTTGAGGTGGACCACGATTTGGATCGCGCCCAGTGCCACCACCAGCCACGCGGTGACGGTGCGCGGCAGTGACGGGAACATCGCCAGGCCGAAGGGGATCAGGGTCAGCAGCACCGACACCACAAAGCCCACCAGGTAAGAGCGGCTGCTGCCATGGCTTGTACCGGCGCTGCTGTGAATCGAACTTTGCTTGTACATGTCACACCACCCCCAGCAGATAGACCACGGTAAACACGCAGATCCACACCACGTCCAAGAAGTGCCAGAACAGGCTCAGGCAACTGAGACGCGTGGCATTGGTAGTGGTCAGGCCGCGTTGATGAACCT
Organism: Pseudomonas sp. FP597; assembly: GCF_030687435.1. Lineage (NCBI taxonomy): Bacteria > Pseudomonadati > Pseudomonadota > Gammaproteobacteria > Pseudomonadales > Pseudomonadaceae > Pseudomonas > Pseudomonas sp. FP597. The sequence continues at coordinate 2,569,426 of NZ_CP117432.1, forward strand.
GGGCCATCAGCACCGCCATCCACACCAGCCCCGTCAGCACGTGCGCGCCGTGGGTGCCCACGAGGGTGAAGAACGCGGTCAGGAACGCACTGCGGTCCGGCCCGTGGCCCGCTTCGATCAGGTGGTGGAATTCGTTGATTTCCATGGCGATAAAGCCTGCGCCCAACACGAATGTGAGCCCCAGCCAGCGCAAGACGTGCCCTTGCTGGCCACGGTTCATGGCGAGCATTGCGTAGCCGTAGGTGATGCTGCTCAGCAGCAACAGCATGGTTTCACCCAGCACATAGGGCAGTTCGAAAATATCCACGCTTGAGGGGCCGCCGGCCACGCTGTCGCGCAGCACGGCATAGCCGGCAAACAAGGTGGCGAACAGGATGCAGTCGGTCATCAGGTAGATCCAGAACCCGAACAGGCTCAGGGAACCGGCGTCTTCGTGCCCTTGTTCGTGGGTGTGCGCGATGTCTTTTTCGATAACGATATGGGACATGGGTCAAGCCTCTGCCAGGTCTTTCAAACGTGCCGTTTCGATGCGCGCGACTTCCTGCGCGGGCACGAAGTAATCGGTGTCTTCGTCGTAGCTGCGCACCACGAATGCAACCACCGACGCCACCAGGCCGAACGCCGCCATCCACCAGATATGCCATACCAGGGCGAAGCTGCAGACCAGCGCGAACAGGCTGATCACCAGGCCCGAGGCGGTGTTGCGCGGCATGTGGATGCTTCGGTAATCGGTGTGGCTGAGGGTGCTGACGCCGCGCTCCTTCATGCCCCAGTAAGCGTCCAGGTCGCTGACCTTGGGTTGCTCGGCAAAGTTGTACAGCGGTGGCGGAGAGGCGGTGGCCCATTCCAGGGTGCGGCCGTCCCACGGGTCACCGGTGAGGTCGCGATAGCGATGACGGTAGCGGATGCTGACAAACAGTTGCAGGGCCTGGGCGGCGACACCGCAGAGGATAATCGCCACGCCTGCCAGTTCGAGCAGCAACCAGGGCCGCCACTCCGGGTTGTTGAAGTGGTTGAGGCGGCGCGTCATGCCCATGAAACCCAGCACGTACGACGGCATGAAGGCGAAATAGAAGCCGGTCAGCCAGCACCAGAAGGCAATGCGCCCCAGCCTGTCGTACAAGCGAAAACCAAAGGCCTTGGGGAACCAGTAGGTCAGGCCGGCCATGTAGCCGAACACCGCGCCGCCGATGATCACGTTGTGAAAGTGAGCGATCAGGAACAGGCTGTTGTGCAGCATGAAGTCGGCGCCGGGCACGGCCAGCAGGACGCCGGTCATGCCGCCGATGCTGAACGTCACGATAAAGCCCAGGGTCCACAGCATGGGGGTTTCGAAGCGCACTCGACCCCGGTACATGGTGAACAGCCAGGTAAAGATTTTCACCCCGGTCGGCACGGCGATGATCATCGTCATGATGCCGAAGAACGCGTTGACGTTGCCGCCCGAGCCCATGGTGAAAAAGTGATGCAGCCACACGATGAACGACAGCACGGTAATCGAGATCGTCGCCCACACCAGCGACACGTAGCCGAACAGCCGTTTACTGCTGAAGGTGGCCGCTATTTCGGAAAATACCCCGAACGCCGGCAGGATCAGGATGTACACCTCCGGGTGCCCCCAGGCCCAGATCAGGTTGACGTACATCATCGGGTTGCCGCCGGCTTCGTTGGTGAAAAAATGCATGCCCAGGTAACGGTCCAGGCTCAGCATCAGCAGGGTGGCGGTCAGGATCGGGAACGACGCCAGGATCAGCACCGACGTGCACAGCGCATTCCAGGTGAACACCGGCATCTTGAACAGGGTCATGCCTTCGGTGCGCATCTTCAGGATCGTCACGAAGAAATTCACCCCCGTGAGCAAGGTGCCGATGCCCGATATCTGCAGTGACCAGATGTAATAGTCCACGCCCACCCCGGGGCTGTAACCCAGCTCGGACAACGGCGGATAGGCAACCCAGCCGGTGCGCGCAAACTCGCCCACCCCGAGTGAAATGTTGACCAGTGCCGCGCCGACCACGAACAGCCAGAAACTCAACGCATTGAGAAACGGGTAGGCCACATCGCGCGCGCCGATCTGCAACGGCACAACGATATTCATCAACCCGACCACGAAAGGCATGGCCATGAAGAAGATCATGATCACCCCGTGGGCGGTGAAGATCTGGTCGTAGTGTTCCGGCGGCAGGTAACCCGGCCCGCCGCCGGCGGCCATGGCTTGCTGGGTGCGCATCATGATCGCGTCGGAGAAGCCGCGCAGCAGCATCACCAGTGCGACGATGATGTACATGCAGCCGATTTTCTTGTGGTCCACCGAGGTGAACCATTCGCGCCACAAATAGCCCCATTGGCGTTTCCAGGTGATCGACCCCACCAGCGCCACACCGATCAGCCCGACGACGGCCAGGGTGTACATCACAATGGGTTCAGTCGTCGGAATCGCGTCCCACGATAGTTTTCCGAACATGATTATTGCTCCTTGGCCAGGTAGTGGTCGGAACGCTTGCCGGCGTCGTTCAACTGCGTCTGGCCGCGCCTTTTATCGGCCTTGTTCATGCCTTCGTACTTGTCGACGATGTCCAGGAACAATCGCTCCTGTACCGCCGAGTAATAGGTCACGGGGTGGCGTGTACTGGGCTTGGCCAATTGCGCATAGCTGTTTTGGTCGAGCGGCCTTGCCGCGCCCTTGACCTTTTCGACCCAGGCCTGGAAGTCGGCAGGGCGCAGTGACAGCGTGGCGAAGTGCATGTCGGAAAAACCGGGGCCGTTGTAGTTGGCGGCTATCCCCCTGAACACGCCGGTTTCGTCGGCGATCAGGTGCAGCTTGGTCTGCATGCCGGCCATGGCGTAGATCTGTCCGCCCAGGGCCGGGATAAAAAAGGAAGTCATGGCGGCGTCGGAGGTGATGGTAAAGCTCACCGGCGTGTGTACCGGCAGGGCCAGCTCATTGACGCTGGCGATGCCCAGGTCGGGGTAGATGAACAGCCATTTCCAGTCGGTGGCGACCACTTGCACGTTGATCGGCGGTGTGTCCGAGTCGAGCGGTCGATAGGGGTCCAGGGCGTGAGTGGTTACCCAGGTGACCCACCCCAGGGCAATGATGATAAGCAACGGAACGCCCCAGACCACCGCTTCGATTGTGTGTGAACTGGCCCAGCGGGGGGAGTAGCGCGCTGTTTTGTTGGTCGCGCGGTAGCGGTAGGCAAAGACGAATGTCAGCACGATCACCGGCACCACCACCAGCAACATCAGGCCCGTGGCGAGGATAATCAGGTCGCGTTCATCGGTTGCAATCTGCCCCTTGGGGTTGAATACCACCAGATTGCAACCGGTTAACAAGAACATGCCGGTGAGTGAGACCAGGCAATACCCAAGCATTCTATTCATGCCCTGCTCCTGTGTTGAAAGTTTCACTGTTTCCCTGTTGAAACTGCGCAATTGCATTCGCAAGTTGGTTTGTCGACGCACTGACGCTGCGCTTGTTACAGGCCCTGTTGTCGTCAGTCGGCTAACGCCTGGCAATAAGCCGCCCGCCACGGATAAATCCCCGGTTTTGTTGGGTTCAAGGTTGGGCGGCGGGGCGTGTTGCAGCCAGCTCCCGAAAGGTTTGAATGGGGTCTTCCGGGTTGGTTTAACAATTTGTTACGTCGCCTGACGAACGGTTTAACAAGCGAAACGGTGACGGCGTTTTAATAGATGCGTGAGGTATCCAAGTTGTCAGGTAAGTTGAGGGCGCTCAACTAACGTTGGTGGAGAACACTATGTTTATTCGTGGCAATACCTATAAGGCGTGGGCCGCCAAGGCGCTGGACGAAGAGTGCTTTACCCAGGAAGTGGAAAACGGTTGCCATATCGAAGTCAGGGCCCGGGAACGCGAGGACGCCGACATTGAAATCCTGATCAGCGTCTACACCGCCACAGGGGAGTGTGTCGTCGAACGAACCCGGCAGTTGCCGGGCTCGGAATGGACGGTGCGGGACGCGCTCAAGCGCGGGATTGACCAGGCCGAAAGGATCGCGGGTGGCGAGTCCGGCCGATTGCCCTGCGCTGATGCGCAGCATCACGCAGACGACTGACCGCTCATCGGAGGGTGAACATAAAATTTCGATGCCCTCATTCGATCTTCTGGTCATCAAGGAAGGGCCATGAAACCTGTGGCGATTGTCGCGGCGGCCCTTCGTGATGACTGATGAAAGGAGATCGATCCATGTCGAAAATCGATAATCTGCTGGACAACAAGGGCACCCCCTTGGACAAGCAGAGCTTTACCTGGCGTGATCTGGCCGGCAAGCCGATCAGCAAGCTGGACGACGATGCATTCACCCGGGTGCGGGTGATTTTGATGAACGGCGTTGAATCCGACGCCTTGCGACTCAAGCACTTCGGCGCGCGGTTTCACAAGGCGCTGCAGCTGCCGCTGGCGCAGATACGCCGTGTCGAGCAACACCAGATGACCGCGATCAACTGGCTGCTGTCGGCCGACCATTCGCCCCTGGAAACCACCGTGGCCTATGAGCAGGTGGCGATCGAGGTGACCGCCGCCGTTGCCCAGAACGAGCCCGACGCGTATCAGGCGCAAACCTACCGTTTCGGTCTGCTGGAAGACTTCGATCACCTTTATCGTTATGCCGCCATGCTTGATCGGTTGGAAGGCAAGGATGCCAACAACATCCTGCAGGGCTACACCGATCTCGTTCCCGGCCGGCCGACCAGCGAGCATCATCGCGCGCCCAGCGATGACCTGCGTGACAACTATGAGAAGGACAATGCCGCCCTGATCACCAAGATCCACGCGGCGTTGATCACCGGTGCCGAATACCAGACCCACGATTACTACATGAACATCGGTCCGTTGTTCGCCGACCCGGTCGCCCGCGCGCTGTACGCCGAAATTGCCTCGGTCGAGGAGCAGCATGTGACCCAGTACGGTTCGTTGCAGGACCCCAGCGAAACCTTCATGGAAAAGTGGCTGGTGCACGAGGCGATGGAGGTCTACACCTATGCCAGTTGCGCCGAGCAGGAAGACAACCCGCGCATCAAGGCGCTCTGGGAGCGCTTTGTCGACTATGAACTGGGCCATCTCAACCTGGCCTGCGAGTTATTCAAGCAATACGAACGCCGCGATCCCGCCGAGGTATTGGCCGGCCCGCTGCCGCGCATGATCGAATTCAAGAGCCAGCGCGATTTTGTGCGCGAGACCTTGTCCCGCGAGGTCGACCTGCGTGCACACGGCATCGATTACGTGCCGAAGGAAAGGGAAGGGCAGGCGTCTCTGGATCAGCGCGCACGCCTTAACAGTGAGGGCGTCCCGGCCAACGTGGTGTCGGCTGGCTACACCTTCAAACCGGGCACCGAACTCAACCCAGCGGGAGAACAGCAATGAGCGAACGTCAAGTGATCATCGGCACCAACCGCACCGGCGCGCAGATGTCGCCTGAAGGCACCACCCGCCAATTGGAAGCTACGCGCATGTTTCCCGCCGATGTCCCCGGCGACATGAGCGCCTACACCGCCGAGCGCGAGCGGGCTATTCGCGAAGCCGACCTGATCGGCTCGGTACCGGCGCCTGGCACGGCCAAAGGCGTGGTCAAGACCGTGCTCGACAAAACCCTCGGCAAGGCGCCTGAAGTACTGCTCGACAAGCTCGGCGAACGCCTGGCCTTCGAGCGCACCGGTGTGCGCCTGTATGAAGCGATGATCGCCAAGGCCGCCTCGGCACCGGGCGCCGATCCCGCGCTGGCGGACACCTTGCGGCACATCCAGGCGGAAGAACTGGAGCACATGAACATCGTGCGCGAAGCCATTGAAACCCTGGGCGCCGACCCCACCGCCATGACGCCTTGTGCGGACGTGGCCGGGGTCAAGGCCATGGGCGTGCTGCAGGTGTTGACCGACCCTCGTACCACCGTGTCGCAGTCGATGGGTGCAATCCTGACCATCGAACTGGAAGATAACGCGGCCTGGGAGCTGTTGATCGAACTGGCCGAGAAAGGCGGGCATCCGCTGATCGCCAAGCGCTTTAAAACGGCGTTGCAGCAGGAAGAAACGCACCTGGCCACGGTTCGCCAGTTCATTCGCGACAACCTGCTTGAACAGGTGAGCTGACCTGAGCGCAAGCCGCGGTTTCACGTCGACACCGGCGTGAAACCGCGCGCTCAAGCAGCCTCAGGGTTTGAACACCGCACGCAGACACTGGTCGGATTTTTCCTTGAACAATGCGTAGCCTTGCGCGCCGTCTTCCAGGCTCATGGGATGGGTCAGCAGGTAGGCGGGGTCCAGTTCACCTTTCTGAATGTGTTCGAACAAGATGGATGCATAACGCTGCCCCGGCTGTTGCCCGGATTTCAGGGTTAACGCCTTGTTGACGATCGCGCCCATGGGGAACTTGTCCAGCAGCCCGCCATACACGCCAGCCACTGACACCGTACCGCCTTTGCGACAGGCGCGAATGGCTTGTCTGAGAACGGTGCCGCGTTCGGTGTGCAGCCTGAGCAGTTGCTTGGCCTTGTCATAGGCGTAGTCGATCCCGATCCCATGCGCCTCCATGCCTACGCAGTCGATGCAGCGGTCCGGTCCGCGCCCGCCGGTCAGTTCCAGCAAGGCTTCGTGCACGTTGGTTTTTTCGTAGTTGAGCGCGATTGCCTTGCCGCGCTCCTCGGCCAGGCGCAGCCGGTCGGGGTAACGGTCGATTGCGATCACCCGTTCTGCGCCTAACAGGTAGGCGCTGCAAATCGCCATCTGACCGACGCCGCCGCACCCCCATACCGCTACTGTGTCGCCGGGTTGGATATTGGCATTGTCCGCCGCGAAATAGCCGGTAGGCGCCGCATCCGAGATAAACAGTGCCTGCTCGTCGGTGACGCCTTCGGGCACCTTGAACAGGTTGACGTCGGCAAACGGCACCCGCACATAGGTTGCGTGGCTGCCGGGATAACCGCCGAAGGCGTGGCTGTAACCGATGATGCCGCAGCACGGCTGGCCGTACAGCAGGTCCGTTGCCGACGGGTTGGGGTTGGAATTGTCGCAGCAGGAGAAGTCGCTGCGCTGGCACGGCTCGCAGTTGCCGCAGCCGATGATCGAGATAGCGACCACTTTGTCGCCCTGGCGCAGGTCGGTGATGCCTTTGCCGACATCCACCACTTCACCCATGAATTCGTGGCCGATGATATCGCCGGGCTTCATGGCCGGGACGTAGCCGCCCAACAGGTGCAGGTCGGAACCGCAGACGGAGGAGAGCGTGACACGAACGATTGCGTCACGCGGATTGAGAATGGCTGGGTCGGCAACGTTGTCGATTTGCAGCATGTTCGGTGCTTGCCAAGTGAGTGCGCGCATCAGTTGGGCCCTCCTTCAACGGCTACGCCGGTTTTGACGGCCGAGTGATCGCTGGTTTCAGGCTCGGCGTCGTGGACGTAGAAGAAATTGTCGTCGTGTTCCGGATGGAGGCGGTTGTTGCTGACCTCGCCGGTCTCCAGTTGTTGTTTCACGGCCTGCAAAGCGTTGAGCAAGGCTTTATCGCTGAACAGGCTGATGGCGCGCGCCAGGCCATAACCCAGCTTGCCCAGGGCCGGTTTGCACGCCACGACTGCCTTGACCTGCGTACCACGACCCGCGGGGGCGGGTGTCAGCGAGACGCGGATGTCGTGTGCCCAGCGTGCGCCGCTTGGGGTTTTCCAGCCAAGCACATGGGGATCCTGCGTGTCGGTGCGCACCAGTGTGCACTGCAAGCGTCGCCCGGCCGGTACACGGATCGTCCAGCGCGTAGTGTCCGGTGTCAGTTGTTCCACGCTGTCGACCCAGCGCAGCAGCGGGCCGATGTTCTGTGGCCGGGCGATGAATGCCGCCACCTCATCCAGGGGACGCCCGATGGTGATACTGCGCGTGATCGCCTCGCTGATCGGCCAGTCACGTTCCGCACTCACTTGCTGTTCGAAGGGCGTTGGCGTCAGTGCCTGCTTCAGCGCGCAATGCCCGGCGGTACCGCGATAGACCCCATAGGCGCCGGCCGCGATCTGCAATGCGCCGCTCAAACCGCCCCTGCGCCAGCCAGTGAGCAGCAGCACGGCACCGGTCGTGAGCGAAAGCGTGCGCTCGGCTTGGGTCATCGTGCCGCGCCGAGGTGTGTCCTGATGGGTGTGGGTTGCAATCAGTGGTTGGTCAGTCATGTTCCAGTCCTCCAACGGGTGTGTTTGCGATAGAAAAACTCGCGCCGTTTGAGGTTCAGTGCATTTCGCGATTGGGGGGATGAAAGGTGTTCAAGGCTGTGCCTGCGGTCGGCGCAGCGCCGGTATTGGCTTTCAGTCCCGTCCGTTGAGCAACCCGGCAGGCTGCTTGCGACGCCGCTCGAAATCTTCCCATTGCTGCGGTTTTCGCTGTTCGCCACAACCCATGCACACATAAACATCCGGATCCAGGCCCAGATAGTAGCCCTTGCGTATATACGGGTGATTGCACCTGCCTGCCACTGGGTCGCGACCGGGCTGAGCGCAATTTTTTGTAGCCATAGCACTGCCATAAAAAAAGCCCGCACTACGTACGGGCAAAACAGGAGTATTACCAGGGACTTGATGAGTGAATACACTCAGTATTGAGAAACGAAAACAGCGAACGCAGTTTCGTTTTTTTAATCAGATGGCGACGAATGGCAATAGTCTTGATGGGTTGGGTGCTGTTTGAAGTTACATTCATTCGGGAGGGGGTGGTATATATGGCTTCGCAATGAATGGAACACTGCCGGAGGGGCGCCACTTCACATTTTCAAGACCGTAGCGTTCGGCAAGCGGTTTACTGATGCGTTTGATCTTTTCATTGCGCGACCGCGGAATGATACCGATGCCGGCGTCGCAACAGGCCCAGTGCCATGCCTCTGCGTTGTTCATGACATCGGCCCTAATAATGAAGGATCTGGGTTCATGATGAAGTTCGTATTCGATGATATATAGAGAGTTTTTCATAAAGGCTCCGTCTGCATCTTTTTGTTAGTTGTTGCAGGCGAAGGTTCAGAATTTTTCATTTGCCTGGCTGCTGGGTGTTTACCGCTTTGCGTTGCATGAAGTTCACCCACTTGAATCCGTATGAAGATCAATGTGGGAGCGAGCAAGCCCGCGCCCACATTAGTTGGGTGTCCAACTTCAAGAGTGAATAAAGCTGCTCACAAACTCCGCCTTGATCACCGGCAGTTCGATTCCATGGATCAGACCGGCCGCCAGGGCTTGTTGAGGGTCAAGAATACGCGGGGCCGCGATCAGGTACTTTTCGGTTTCCAGTTTTTCGGCGGCATCGGGCGTGCGTTCGGCCACGATGCGGGCGTAGAGCTGCAAGTCATAATCGAGGCTCATTGCATATTCGGACATACGCGAATGGTCGACAGCGCCTTGCAGGTGCCAATGAAACGGATGGAACAAAAACTTGCTGTGCCGGCACGCGGTGCGCCGCTCGCCGGCCAGGAAAATGATGTTACCCATCGATTCCACGGTGCCCAAATTATGGGTGTGGACTGGAATCGGCAAGGACAGCAAAAAGTTGTACATCGTAAAGCCGTAGCTGCATTCACCGCCCATGGTCGCGATGTTCAGCACCAGGCCAGAGGCGTCGCGCTGCACGGCCAACGAGGCTTTTTCGATGAGTTGGCTACAGGTGGACGCGTTAACCGGTCCGGTAAAGTTAATGACGTGTAAAGGCATGGGATCCCTCGTCAAAGAAAGCAGGGGAGCCATGCTCCCCTGCGTCAAGCGCCTCAACTGTTGCGGCCGCCGCCGTGGCTGTGCTCACCGCCTTTACGTCCGGCTTCCGAGGCTTTTTCACGGTCGTTGGCGAAATTGCCGCCACTGTTCTGACCGCCTTTACTGCCGGCTTCAGCGGCACGCTCAGGGTCGTTCTTGAAGTTCCCGCCGCTGTTCTGGCCGCCTTTGCTGCCAGCTTCCGCCGCACGCTCGGGATCGTTCTTGAAGTTCCCACCGCTGTTTTGGCCACCTTTGCTGCCGATCTCCTGGTAGAACTCCTTGTCATGCGTGGCAGAAGTGGCTTCGCCGCCTTTTTTACCGGCTTCGCTGACGCTCATTTTGCCTTGCTTGTCTTGAGTACTCATCTTTAGCTACCTCGTCGTTATGTCGGTCAATAAACGTTAACTTCGATGTTGCATGGGTGTCGCTACCAACTTGCGCGTGTCGCTATAAGTGCTTTTCGCACAAGGGTGGCGTTTGTGCGGCGCCAACAGTAGCTTCGGCGTGTTCAATAACTTGCTGGCGCTCGTAACACCCTGAGGTGTTAGAGCGTGCGCTTGTTGTGGCTTGCGGTCGAACTTCCACTACAGGCCCGCGATATAAGTCACGTCGCTGATAATCAATTGGCGCGCGCATAGTTAGTTACCTGGTTAGTGATGTAGGAGGGGGCGTTCAGTCTCCCGAGTCAAGACTTGCGACCGCCGCCGTGGCTGTTTTGCCCACCTTTACGGCCGGCTTCCGAAGCTTTTTCGCGATCATTGGCGAAGTTGCCGCCAGATGCCTGGCCTCCCTTTTTACCGGCCTCGGAAGCTTTTTGAGGGTCGTTGGCAAAGTTTCCAGGGTTTTTATTGCTGGTCGTCATGATAACTCTCCAAAATAAGGGATCGTTTCGCTAGTTGCGCATTTACGCAACGTGCACTTACTCCGATTGGGGCCGTCGCGAAAATGCTTTGTGGATTTTCAAAAATGGCGATGAACGGTAGTGAACTGAAAAAAACTTGTACAGGTACGCGCACTGACTGCCGCTTCGTATAACTTTTTTGTATTCGTTGATATTAAATTGATAGCTGTGCAGGCCGCTTCGCTTAGTGGGTGCTTATAGGCTTTAAGTGGTGAAAAAATAATGAACCCTTACTGCCCGCTCCACACCTAACGAACATGGACTAACTGGAGGTGCATCATGCAATTCACCTATTTCTGGATTTCCCTGGGCGTCATTCTGTTGTTGCTCGACCTGTGGGTCATCAACAGTGTCTGGCGAAGCGATAACTCTTCCGGCAACAAGGTCGGTTGGACGGCCCTGGTCGTGTTGTTGCCGTATGTCGGGCTGGCGATCTGGAGCATCGCGGGGCCGCGCGGCGTGACCAAAGGCCCATCCTCGCCGGAACACAGCAAGGGCTAAGCCGGTGCGCCGTATGAAGCCACCGGTTCACGACGACCTGCGCAGCCGCAGTTACCCGGTCAATGAAGACATGGCCTTGCAGCGCAAGGTCTGGCGCTTCGAGCGCTTGGGTTGGTATGCGCTGGTCATGCTGATCGGCCTGAGCTTGGTCGGCTTGTTTTCCAAGGGGCCGTTGAGCACCGCGCAAACACGCAGCGCTGATGGGCAGTTGCGTGTCGAACACCAACGCTTCCTGCGCAACGGCGCTTCGGATGTGCTGGTGATTCATCTGCGGGGCAAGGCGCGCGAGCCCTTGGAAGTCGCGATCAGTGGCGAGCTGCTGCAGGGTTTCAATATTGAGATGCTGCAGCCGCAACCCCTCAAGGCCAGTACCGCGGGTGAAGGCGTCAGGCTGTGGGTGCTGAGCGACAATGATGGTCAGGCGGTGCTGTACCTGACCTTACGCAGCGACGGCGTGGGTAGCTTCGACACCCAGGTGACGCTGGCAACGGGCGCGTCCGTGCGTTTCTCACAATTCATTTACCCGTAGGGGGCACCATGGACTCGGTCTTGCGCGCAGCCGCGATTTACCTGCTGTTGCTGGTTCTATTCAAGATCGCCGGCAGGCGCTCCCTGGCGGAACTGACCACCTTTGACCTGGTGCTACTGATGGTGATTGGCGAGGCCACGCAACAGGCGCTGCTGGGCGAAGATTTTTCGTTGACCAACGCTATTCTTGTGATCGTCACATTGATCGCCATCGACATTGGCTTCTCGCTGGTCAAGCAGCGCTCACGCTGGTTTGCCCGCTTGCTGGATGGCGGGCCGACCATCGTGGTTGAACACGGCAGAGTGCTCGTGGAACGTCTCAAGCAGGCGCGACTGGACGAAAGCGATATTCTCGAAGCGGCCCGCTCCGCCCAGGGCATCGTCGAGATCGAGCAGATCAAATTCGCCATTCTTGAGCGCAACGGAAAAATCTCGGTGATCCCCTTTGAGTGAGCCCTGCCTAACGGCGTGAACGGCAGAGTTGTTCGATCAGGTTGATCAACGCATCATGGGCCACGGGCTTGCTGACATGGGTGTCAAAGCCTGAATCAGCGGACTTTTTCTGGTCATTGCCGGCACCGTAGCCGGTCAGGGCAATGGCCGGAACCTCGCGCAGATGGCCGATCTTGCGCAGCTTCTGCATCAGCTCATGGCCGTTCATTTTCGGCATGCCGATGTCCGAGATAATCACGTCATAGCGGGCGTCACGGGCGGTTGCGAGGGCATTTTGCGGATCGCTGAATGCGCTGACCTGGGCACCTTCCATTTCCAGCAGCATATTCAGCACTTCAAGCACCTGCGCGGAGTCGTCTACCAGCAATACCTTGATGCCGTTCAGGCGTTCATCCTCGGCCTGGGTGTCGCCGGTGTTCGGCAAGTGATCCTGGCGTGCGCTCAGCGGCAACCGGATCGAGAAGGTGCAGCCAAAGCCCAAGCCTTTGGAGTGAACACTCACCAAACCGTCGTGTGCTTCCACCAGTTGGCGCACCAGCGACAGGCCAATCCCCAGGCCCTCGCGTTGATGGGTCTGATGCTGGTTTTCCGCCTGCCCGAACAGGTCGAAGATTTTTTCCAGGCTGTCGTCGGCGAGCCCGGCGCCGCTGTCGATGACGTCCAGTTGCGCGTGCCCGTTCGAGCGGCTGAGCACCAGTTGCACCTGGCCATCCTGTGGGGTGAACTTCAGCGCATTGTTGACCAGGTTCCAGGTCACTTGCTCGATGCGCGTCGGATCGGCGTCGACGATCAACGCACCAGGTTCCGACGGTGTCTGCAGGGTGACTTGGCGATGATGCCCGTCGGCAAGCACCACGCTGTGGATGTCCTGCAGTGTGCGAATCAGGTCGACCGGTTGTTTTTTCAGCTTGAGCTTGCCGGTACGAACCCGCGCCACATCCAGCAGATCATCGATGATCCGCGCCTGGCTCGACACCGCTTCGCAAATGGTCTCCACAGCCCTGACCGCCGGGGCCGCAGTCTTGGTGGCGGGCAAGCGTCGCAGCAACTCGGCGTTCAACTGGATCAGGTTCAACGGGTGTTTGAGTTCGTGGGACATCACCGCGAAAAATTCATCCTTGAGATGACTGTTGGTCTGGGTCTCCCTCAACCGCTGACTCTGTTCATCCTGGGTGCGTTTGTGGCCGGTGAGGTCGCGGGCGATCTTGACGTAGCCCTGCAGGCTGGCGCTCTTGAGCAGGGTGACTTCACCGCTGCAATAGAACCGGCTGCCATCCTTGCGCACGTGCCAGCGTTCATCTTCGCCGCGCCCATGTTCGCGGGCGGCGCGCAGTTCGCTCTCGGGTATGCCGGCGGAGCGGTCTTCCGGTGAGAAAATCAGGTCGTAATAAGCACCCAGCACTTCGTCCTTGGTGTAGCCGAAGATCAGTTCGGCACCGGTGTTCCAATCGGTGATGGCGCCATGGTCATTCAAAATGATAATGGCAAAATCATGGGTGCTCTCGGCGACCAGGCGCATGCGCTCTTCACCCAGGCGCAGTTCCTCTTCGGCCTGGCGCCGCTTGGTGATATCGATAAACGTCAGTACGGTGCCGTCGATATGGTCTTCGCTGGAGCGGTAAGGCAGCAAGCGCGCAATGTACCAGCGCGCGTCCTTGCTGCTGATTTCCCGCTCGATCATGCTCAGCGATTCAAAGACGGTCGTCGCATCCTCGGTCATCTGCGGGTAATCGAGGCGGTGCGTGATGTCCATCAGCGAGCGCCCGGTGTCCACCGGCAGCATGCTGAAAAGATCAGTGGCCCGCGGGGTGAACCAGCGGATGCGCATGTTGCGGTCGACGAACACCGTGGCAATGTCGGTGGAGGCGATCAGGTTGGCCAGGTAGTCGTTGACCTTGTCCGTCTCCTCGACCTTGGTCTTGAGCTCATAATTGACCGTCAACAACTCTTCATTGATCGACTGCAACTCTTCCTTGCTGGTTTCTAGCTCCTCGGTGGCCGAGCGCAGTTCTTCGTTGATCGCCTGCATCTCCTCGTTGGAGGCCTTGAGTTCCTCGCTGGAGACTTCTGCCTGCTCGATGGTGTCCTGCAAGTGCAGCTTGGTGCGTTGCAGCTCGCGCTCCAGAGCGCTCATGAGCTGGTTTTCAGCGTGGCTGATGGTGTCGGCCTCGGACTGCTGCGGATCGACTTCGGTTTCCTGGAACATCACCAGCACATAGTCGTTTTCGGTGGCGTCATCGCGGTAGGGGCGGGCGCTGATGTCCACCAGGTAAGTGCCCTGTTCGCGCTGGATGCGGACCTTGCGCGAGGTCACGGCGATATTCGATTGCTGGGCCTGGAACAGTGTGGTGCGGATATCCAGGCGCAGATCGGGATGCACCAGCGCCAGGAGATTGTGGGTGATTTCCCCGGCCACATAGCGCAGGAACCGTCCCGCGCCTTCGCTCATATGCAGGATATCGGCGTGGATGTCGACAATCACGCTGGGCGGCGCGGCCTTGGCCAGGGCGCGCAGGTGGATATCGTTGAACGAGACCTTGTTGGGGGGCGGCGCGACGGCGGCGGTGGTCGGGGCGTTCGGGCGCAGATAGCCACCGCGCGGCATGGTGGGCGCGCGGCGCACCGCGGAGGAGCCGGCACGCACACGAAAGATGCGGTTGCGCTTGTCCACCGGCACAAACAGGTCCAGGCAGCCATCGGCCGACTCCGACGAACCCAGGAACAGGTAGCCACCGGGGCGCAGCGCAAAGTGGAACAGTTGCAGGATGTCGCGCTGTACTTCACGGTCCAGGTAGATCAACAGGTTGCGGCACACGATCAAATCGATCTGCGAGAACGGCGGGTCCGCCAGCAGGCTGTGCTTGGCGAACAGCACCTTTTCGCGAATCTCCTTGCGCACCCGGTAGTGCTGGTTTTTCTCCTTGGCGAAGTACTGGCGCAGGCGTGAAGGCGGCACGTCCGTGATGATCGCTTCGGGATACACACCGTTGCGCCCATGGGTAATGGCGCGCTCATCGATATCGGTGGCAAATATCTGCATCTTCGCGCTGCTGGCCTCCAGCGCCAACTGCTCGGCGACCAGCATCGCGAGGCTGTAGGCCTCCTCGCCGGTGGAACAGCCGGCCGACCACACGCGCACTTCCTCGCGGTGCGGCACGCTGTCTTCCAGGGACTTGACCAGGTTGGGAATCACATCCCGCTCAAGCGCTTCGAAGGCCTCGCGGTCGCGGAAGAAATTGGTCACCCCGATCAGCATATCGCCGAGCAATGCCTTGGTTTCTTCCGGGTGCCCCTGCAGGTAGGTGTAATAGGTGGCCAGGTCCGGTTGGGCGGTGACCTGCAAGCGCCGCTCGATCCGGCGCAGCACGGTGGCGCGTTTGTAGTGCTTGAAGTCGTGCCCGGTGCTGGCGCGCAGTTGGACCAGGATGTCGAGCAACAATTGCTCGGCCAGGGCCGCATCACGCTCGGTGGCGGGCGGGGTGGTACGGATCTCGGGGTCATTGGCCGTGGGCAGGATGATCGATTGGGCGTTTCGCCACAGCTCCAGCAATTTCTGTGGCATCTCCACCACGGGCAGGACCAGGTCGACCATCTGGGTTTCCAGCGCTGCCAGGGGCATGCCGTCGTACTCGGCGTCTTCCGGTGTTTGCACCAGGGTGATGCCGCCTTGCTCCTTGATGCGTGAAAGGCCCACCGCGCCGTCGGAGCCGGTACCGGAGAGGACCAGGCAAAACGCCCGCTCTTTGTGGGTGTCTGCCAGGTCGCGAAAGAACAGGTCGATGGCCACATGCGAACCGCCCTCGCGCACCGAGGGCGATACAGACAGATAGCCATCATTCATCTTCAACAGCTGTGCAGGCGAAATGACATACACCCGATTCTTTTCGATCGGCAAAGTGCTATTGACCTGCACGACCGGCATGCCGGTCGACTCCTGGATGATCTTGTCCGCCACGCTCTGATGATCGGGGGACAGATGCAGGATCACCACGAACGCCATGCCACAGTCTTTGGGCATGTGCTCAAAAAAGGCTTTCACCGCTTGCAGCCCGCCTGCCGACGCGCCAATACCTACCACCGGAAAGCTCAGGTGGCTGGGGGTCAGTTCCTTGCGTTGCGGAACGTTGGGGGACCGCAGGGGGGCAGACTTCATAAATACCAACCTTGGTTAACCGCGCACGAGAGAGCGTGTAGAGGGGACGAATTCCAGCGAGGGGTGAGGGCTGAACGAAAAGCGAAATATAGCTGAAAACCTGCGAATGACAGAATCCCTTCAGGCCACTCGAAGGCCCTCGCGTGGACCTTTACCTTTCGGTTGAGGCGTAGTTGAGCGCGAAGGTTTATTCAATCGGACGAGTGGCGCGGTCGTAGCCGCACGGATATACACATATCGAATGCAACTTCGAACCTGTGGCGAGGGAGCTTGCTCCCGCGACGGCTTGGGGGCAGACGACTATCTGCCTGACACCCCCGCGACCTAAATGTGATCTACATAACTTTTAAGAATTGAAAATCCTCCTTATGGTGAGCGGATAGTTACTTGCGCATGGCGCGTCGAATGCGCATCCAGTCTCGATAAGCGGCGGTACGTTGTGCGTCGGCGATTTTCTTGGCTTCGAGAAAGCGCGCCCACGTCTGCGGATCGCCGCTGTAGGACTCGATGATTTTGTACGCATGCGCGTCCAGTCGATCGGCCTCAAAGAACATTTCGGTGTTTTGCGCGATCTCTTCATCCCATGTCTGTCTTGTTGTGTAACCCAGGATGTGACTGTTCATGGTGTCAGGCCTCCGCCCATTGGATCTCTGCGGCGCCGCTCCAGCGCACGTCCGTAATGCCGTATTTTTCCGCCATGGGTTTGGACACACGCTTGAAGGTGTGTTGCCCAAACCTGGGGATGACCGCTACGCCGGCATCGCAGCTGGCCCAATGCCACGCCTCGGCATTGTTCATCTGCGCCGCACGCACGACGAACGACTTTTGTTCGCCGTGGAGTTGGTACCGAATTGTGAATAAACCGTTGTGTTTCATGAGGCCTCCTTGTGCTCATGAACTAAAGATTTAGGGCGTCAGAAAAGATTCAAAAAATTGTCCGACAACGCGATAACGGGTATCGAGCGCCTCAGTCGTCCACGGTGAATGTCACCCAGCCCGGCCCGTCCTGAGGGCGTTGAATCTCGGCGATGATGCCGCTGACGGACGTGCCATCCGGCAGGTTGACCGTGACGAAGTTTGGGTTGCCGGGCCAGTCGAGCGGCGCGTGGAAATCCAGGCGGGCAATGGTGGGTTTGCCGCTGCTGGTCAGTTGGATATCGACTGATTCATTCAGGCGTTCATCCGATGGCGTGCCCAGATGGCGTGATGCGGTGATGACAGTGGCGTTACCTTGATAGTCGTAAGACATGCTGGTTTACCTCTCAGTAAAAGGGGGCGGTTGCCCCAGCGTGTGGTTCGTTTGCTTGTTACGGGCTCCTACGCTCGATGACCCGGTGGCGCCATCAGTGCTGATGGGGCGTTTCGGTCGGATCAACGATCTGGATGACGTTGCCCTGGCGCCATGCATCCGCACCGGGTGCGATAGCTGGCGCGCGGATATCGGCACGGGCGCGCTTCTTCTCGTGGCTGTCGATGCCCAGCCGCTGATCGCGTTCGGCGACCATGCGCGCGTCAGCCTGACCATCGGCGGTGAACCCCATCATCAGTTGGGGCACACCCAGCGGCAGGCGCTTGTGCAGGTCGGTATGCCAGGTGTGCCAGGTCTTGCCGTAGGTGTGCACCAGCTTTTCCATCAGGGCATGTTCGGCCACCTTGGGAATGCCCGGCGCGACCAGTTGCCCGGATTTCACCTCATGCACGTGGCTGTGCCACAAGGCCTTTTCAGATGCGGATAACGTGCTGAACAGCTGCTCGCTGATGATGTACTCGACGCCCATCAACTTGGCGTCCTTGCGGTTGCCGTCGTAGATCACGCACTGGATCACCTCTTCGTTGAGGATGGCGCAGTAGTGATGCGCTTCCATTTGCACATCGGGATGGCCGTTGTAGAAGTGAAAGCCGTCCAGATAAGCGTTCAACGCCTCGATGGGTGGGCGCGATTGGAGCAGCCCGGCACCCGCGTCGAGCGCGCGCGTGGTCGGCGAGGTGGGGGTGCCGGGCGCCACGACATTCGAAACGGAGTTATTGCCGGCGCAGGCTGTCAGAAAAGTAACGGCCACCGTCAGGCAGAGCGATTGGAGGGTGGTTTCCCGGTTGGCTTGTTTCATTGCTGGGGTCCTTCCATGGTCGTTTTCGGGGCGGCGCTTGCCGGGTTCAGGCATGCAAGTACTTAGAAGGCCCGGCCAAACGGGCGTTCAATCGGATGTCAAAGATGCAGGAGGTAAAACCATGTCCGTAGCGGCTTCCACCGTCGACTATCTAAAACGCAACCAGTTGGTGCTGACGACTGCCGAGTCCTGTACGGCCGGCAAGATCGTCACGCTGCTTTCGCAAGTCGAGGGCAGTGGGTCAATGATTGAAAGTGGCTACGTCGTGTACTCGCCAGAGGCCAAGCAACGCTTGCTGGGCGTGCGCGCCGGCACGATCGAGACGTTCAACCTCACCAGTTGCGAGGTGGTGTGCGAGATGGCCAGGGGCGCGTTACGCGACAGCCCCGCCGATGTGGCGGTGGCCACCAGCGGCATCCTCGGCCCCGAGGATGTCGATGGCATACCGGCGGGGACGATCTGTTTTGCCTGGGCCTATCGCACCGACCGAGGGCTCAGTGTGTTCAGTCGAAAGGAGCGTTTCATGGGCGCGCGTGAGGACGTTCAACTGGCCGCGTCGGTGCATGCCTTGAAATGGCTGCCGCATTTTCACCAGCGTGCGCTGGCGGGCGAACAGGCTTAGCGCTGGACGAGCGGGGCGGCGCCGATGGCCGCGGCGCTGTCTACTGAGCGGACTGCCATGTCCACTGCCCACCGTCTTTCTCGCAATCGATTTTGGCCTGTTTGAGGTCCTGCGCCGCATAGTGGTAGGTCACCATACGAGCGTTGCCGGGAAGCACGGCGCCTGTGTGCCCCGGGGCCTTGGCGGTGGCATGCGGGTTGGCAAGTGCTTCCTGGGTCAATGTGGCCTTGCAACTGGCCGCGTAGTCGCCGGGGCATTGGGCAACCCGGCTTTTTTGCGTGATCAGCATGTCTTTTTGTTCGTTGCTGCACGACCAGTCGATGGCTTCGGAGGGCATGCCTTCGTAGGCATAACAGGTGTGTTGTTCAACCATCGGCACCTGGTCACTCTGGGTGCGGGTGTAGACATCACACGCCGCCGCCAAGGCGGTCGAAGAGGTAGAGGCGGTCATCAAAAATATCAGCAGGCGCAGGTTCATGATCGTTATCTCCATGCGGCTTACGCAGGGCTCCTGGGTAACGAGCCATCCCCCATCAAGGCTAGCTCACCACTGCGTGTCGTAAATACTGGCAACCTGATAGCGGCGTAGAGGCGGTTTATTAATTTAAATAAAAACTTTTATTGACTAAAGAATATTGCCCGGTTAATTATTGCTGCGCATCTGCTCGCATGCAGAGTCATTTCCAGGGTTATGCCATGGGTCAGAAAATCACGCCGTCACTGGCCAGTCTGTACGTCCAGACCGCCGAGTCGTTATCCGCGCCGCGCTTGGCACCGTCACTCATGCAGGGCTTTCCGGCAGCGCCGCAACACCGCGTCACTTGGAGCAACTGGATGCGTTCGCCCTTCAGCCAATGGGGCTTTCGTAACCTGGCGCGTCTGCGTCCCACCATCGACGTGCAGGCGGGCGCGATGCCTGTGGCTGCGCTCAAGCACGTCCCGACAGCACTGGACGCACTGTATTTCGACAGCGAGTGCGGGTTGAGCATCAGCGTCATCGATCATCTGGTAGCCAGCCAGACCGACGCTTTTTTGGTGATGCGGGGTGACACGGTGCTGTTCGAGCGCTACTTCAACGGGCAGCGCGCCTGTGACCGCCACATCATGTTCTCGGTGACCAAGTCGTTGATCGGCACCCTGGGCGAACAACTGGTCACCCAAGGCGTGCTCAGGCCCGAGTTGCCGGCCGCGTACTACGTGCCCGAACTGGTGGGCAGCGCGTTTGGCGATGCCACGGTGCGCCAACTGTTCGACATGGCGGTGGGCATCGAGTACAGCGAGGTGTATGACGACCCCAACTCGGAGAGTTCCCAGTACGGTTACGCCTGCGGCTTTCAACCGGCACCGGCGCAATACGCCCAGTTCGAATCGTTGTACGCGTATTTGCCGTCGCTCAAGAAGCGCGGCGACCACGGTGGTTTTTTCCATTACGTGACGGCCACCACCGAAGCCCTGGCGTGGGTGATGGAGCGTGCTTCGGGCAAGGCCTGCAGCGCGATGCTGGAGGAGATCTGGGCGCGCCTGGGCTGCGAGCGCGACGGCCATTTCATGGCCGATCCCTGGGGGCGCAATGTGGCCGGGGCCGGCTTCAGTGCGACCTTGCGAGACATGGCGCGTTTTGGCCGGCTGCTGGCCAGCGATGGCTGTCACGATGGGGTCGAGCTGCTGTCTCGCGAGACCGTGGCACGTATCGCCGCCGGTGCCGACCCCGCGGTCTACGCGCAAAATACCGAGTTCTCCAGCTGGACGCCGGGTGCGTCCTATCGAAGCCAGTGGTACGTGTTCAACGACCACAGCCAGGCGTTGATGGCCGGCGGCATTCATGGCCAGTACCTGTTCATCGACAAGCCGTCGGGCGTAGTGATCGTCAAGCAATCCTCGCTGACCGACGCGGTCAGCCCGTTCGATGGCGACAGCGTGCGCATGCTGCGCGCCATCGCCGACCACCTGAGCCACTGACACACCTAAAACAATAAGCGTCTTGCGTTCTATTCACCTGGCCTGGCCAGGTGTTGGCGGCGCGCTGCGTCGCCATTGACTGCCCTGTAACAACAATAATTCCACAGGAGCTTCTTATGGTTTTCACCAAGCGTTTCTCTGGAGCGCTCTTAGCGCTCGGCTTACCCTTGACCACCCATGTCGCGTGGGCGGGCTATACCTTTGAGGACGGTAACCTCAAGGGTGAAGTCAATCTCACGGCAGGCGGTGCAACCTTATCCACGCGCGGCGTCAACTTCGGTCGCGGCCGGGTCGATGCGCGCAACGGAAAAAATGGCGGAACCCGGATCGACTGGCAAGAGTTCTACGTAAAACCGGGCGTCAAGCTCGAGTATGCGGTGCAACCCGATTTCAGTCTGCTGGCCGGCGGGTCGCTGGTGGCTGCCACCACGTTCGGCGACGGCGATGCGGGCGGCTTTACCCGCAGCTCCGATGGCAAGGTCGCGGCCGAGGAACTCTATGGCGGTTTTCGCGCCGGCGAATGGACGTTCACCGCCGGGCGCCAGAACTACATGATCGGTACGGGCTTCATTGTCATGGACGGTAACCTCGACCAGTTCAAAGACGCCGCTTACTGGCTGGGTCCGCGCACAGCCTTCGAGGACTCGGCGATCCTGGCCTGGAACCACGGCGCGCTGAAATCGCAGGTCTTCACCTTGCGCACCGATGATGACCTGGGCGATTTCCGCATGACCGGCGTCAACCTCGATTACACCCTTGATGACCAGGTAACGCTGGGTGCCATGGCCCTGAAGGTCAACGCCCTGGGGCCCAAGGGCAGCACGCTGCCGCGGCGTCGCGACGGGATGCAGGTGTACAACCTGCGAGCGCTCAATGCCAAGGTGCCCGGTGTCCAGGCCCTGACGTTGAATGCCGAGTACGCACTGGAGCGCGGCAGCGGCGAGGGGGTCGACTATGATGCCAACGCCTGGTACGGCCAGGCCGACTATGCCTTCAGCGCATTGCCGCTGACGCCTGTCATCGGTTATCGCTACGCGAGTTTTTCCGGTGACGACAACCTGGCGGATAACCGTCAGAAAGCCTGGGACCCACTGAGCAAAGGCTTCGTCGATTGGAGCACGTGGCTGGTCGGTGATGTGGTCGGCAATTACCTGTTGTTCAACAGCAACGAAAACGTCCAGCAATTCTCACTCAAGACCCACCTCAACGAAACCCTGACTCTCGGCGCGATTCACTACCAGTTCTGGCTGGATGAGAAGAACTACATGGGCGCGGCGGTCAATGATCGGCGGTTTGCCGATGAGAGCGTGATATTCCTCGACTGGACGCCAACGCCGTCGTTCTATAGCTCGCTTTCCTATAACTGGGTCAAGCCACTGGCGGCTGCCAGGCAGGTGTTCGGCAACGACCAGAAGTTCAGTGCGCTGGAGCTGTATTTCACCTATCGCTATTAAGTGCTGCGAGCCATCGCGGCCGCGCTGGAGTGTTTGATCATGAATGGTTTTTTGCGCAACACCTTGCTGGGCACGCTTGCTTCATTGTTGATCAGCGGTTTTTGCCTGGCCGAAGAACGCACCGTACGCATCTACAACTGGATCGAGTACCTGCCCCCTGACGTGCTCAAGAGCTTCCAGGAAGAAACCGGCATTCGCCCGATTTACGATGTGTTCGACAGTGCCGAGACCATGGAGTCCAAGCTGCTGACGGGCAACTCCGGGTATGACGTGGTGTTCCCCGGCACCGCCAACCTGGGGCACCTGATCACGGCCGGCGCCGTGCAGCCGCTGGACCGCAAGCAATTGCCGAACTGGCAGCACCTGGACCCGCCATTCATGCAATCGCTGGAGGCGGTGGGCGACACCGGCAACCGTTATGCCGCGCCTTACCTGTGGGGCACCACGCTGATCGGCTACAACGTCGACAAGGTGCGCAAGGCCCTGGGCCCCGACGTGCAGATAGACAGCTGGGACATCATTTTCAAGGAAGAAAACCTCGCCAAGCTCGCCAGCTGCGGCGTGGGCTTTCTCGATGCCGGTAACGAAATCCTGCCGATTGCCCTGCACTACAAGGGCCTGGACCCCAACAGCCAGAAACGCGAGGACTACCCGCAGGCCCAGGCCTTGATGATGAAGATCCGCCCCTACATCACCTACTTCAACTCGTCGCGCTACGGCATGGACCTGGCCAACGGTGATATCTGTGTCGGCGTGGGCTGGTCCGGCGGTGTTGCCCTGGCCACACGCCTGGCCGATGCCGCCGGCAAGGGCGTCAAGGTCGAAATGGCCCTGCCCAGGGAAGGCGCGCCGATGTGGTCGGATGTGATGATGATCCCGGCCAATGCGCCGGACCTGGCCGAAGCCCACGTGTTCATCAATTACATCCTGCGTCCGGACGTGATTGCCCGCATCAGCAACCAGATCGGCTACCCCAACCCGAACAAGGACGCCACCGCGTTGGTGGACGCCAGTATCCGCAACAATCCGAACATGTATGTGCCGGATGCGGCGCGCAAGACGCTGTTCGCGCTGGAGCCGGTGCCAGCCGCCGTGGAGCGTATCCGCAACCGCACCTGGACGGCGATCAAGACTAACCGTTGAGCAGTATGGCCCGGTGCATGCGCGCCGGGCCTGGAGTTGCACCATGACTGAACCTTTGGACTTGATGGCCGTGGCGCCCAACTTGCAGCGCGTGCTGACCTTGCGCGTTGCGATAGGGCCGGGCGTGATGCTGGGAGACAGCGTCGACGGAGTGCGCTGCAATTACCCGATTGTGGGTGGGACATTCGAAGGGGTCGGTGTCAGCGGCCAGGTGCTGGCGGGCGGTGAGGATCTGTTTCTTTTGCGCCCTGACGGCGTGGGTCAGTTGGACGCGCGTTACAGCCTCAGAACGGATCAGGGCGAACTGATCAACCTGCGTAACCGGGGGCTGCTGAACATGACGGAGTATGGTCGCCAGCTGGAGCGCGAGGGGCAATGGCCGATTCCCGAGGCGGAGTATCGCTGCACGTGCACGCCGGTGTTTCAGGTGCCCAAG
Organism: Pseudomonas sp. FP597; assembly: GCF_030687435.1. Classification (NCBI taxonomy): domain Bacteria; kingdom Pseudomonadati; phylum Pseudomonadota; class Gammaproteobacteria; order Pseudomonadales; family Pseudomonadaceae; genus Pseudomonas; species Pseudomonas sp. FP597. Next base: position 2,593,403 of record NZ_CP117432.1, read on the forward strand.
GGGCGGTTGGATTGGCTGAGTCGTGCCAGTTTCATCGGGCTGGTGCAGTACCCCAGCGCCGATCAGGTGGTAATTTGGTGTTATCGGTTTTACTGAGTGTTGAGGCATGGGCGCGAGTACATAGCCATTGGGTTACATAGGTCGCGCGCTTCAGGGGAGAGTTGGTTGCGCATAGCAGGCGCCGCACCCTGGCGAGGCTGCGTCGGTGGTCTATCAGGCCTGCATCCCATAAAACAGCAACTCAGTGATACGCCGAACCTGCAACGAGTGCGCCTCGATATCCGGCTGCTCCTGATTCACCAGCCTGAACAGTTGCAAGTGTGAGTAGTCGTTCAACAGGAACGCGGCCAATTCCACATCCAGTTGCGGGCGCAGTTTGCCGGCCTCTTGCAGCTCCCTGAGCAGTTGGCTGATTTCGGTCCTGAGCGCATCGTTCATGGCCCGGTAGCCTGCGGGCAGTTCGTTGCTGCCGCCGAACAGGATCAACGGCAGCAGCTCGCGCCATAAGTTGGGGTGCATGACCTCCAGAGCGTAACCGGTCAACAGCCGCTCCAAATGGCACATTGCCTCGACCGGATCTTCAATGTTCTTGATCAGGCTGCGGGTGTCGGTGATGGCGCGCTGATCGGCGTGGTGCAGAATTTCCAGAATGATTTCCTGCTTGTTGCCGAAGTACTTGAACACCGTGGGCGGTGACACGCCGGCCTGGCTGGCGATCTGTTCGATGGTGGTGTTCTGGAAGCCCTGGCGCTCGAACAGTTCGATGGCTGCCTGGCTGATGGCTTGCCGTCGCTCGGCTTTCTGACGTTCACGCAGTCCGCTCACGGGGAGGTCCTTGTCACAAGGTGGGGGGCGTTCGTCGCCCCGTTATCCCTGCAAAATACTTAATTGGATAAAGCTTTTAAAGCGCTGATTTCCAGGCACGGCATTTGCGCCCGAACATTTAAGGGGTTTGCCGCTGGTGTTTCTTCAATCGATAGGCAAATTGAGCCCGGCTGAGCCCCACCAGCCGGGCGGCGGCGGCCAGGTTGCCGGCGTTGCGTTGCAGCGCTTCGTTGATCAGGCGTGATTCAAGGCCCTCGATGGAAAACCCCTGGTCCAACTGGCCAAGGGTGTCCAGCAGGGCAGGGCGCACCACCGCTGCGGTGTTTGACAAGCTGCCCTGGTCGTCCAGGCTGTACGCGTCCGTCGGCAGCGGCTCATTACGAAACAGGTGCACCAGGTCGATGGCCTGGCCTTCGTCACTGGCGATCAAGCCGCGCTCGATCAGGTTCTGCAGTTCGCGCACATTGCCTGCGAAGTCGTAGCGCAGCAGGACTTTCAAGGCCCGCATGGTCAGCCCGGCGGGCGTGCGCGCATAGTCCTGGCAGAAGCGCGTGAGGAACGCGTTGATCAACAGCGGAATGTCATCCCGGCGCTCGCGCAGGGGGGGCAGGGCGATGGGGTAGACATTCAGCCGGTAGAACAGGTCCTCGCGAAACGTGCCATCCGCCACCGCTTTGCGCAGATCGATATTGGTCGCCGCCACCACCCGCACATCCACCTGGATGCCGCGCACGCCCCCCACGCGCTCGATTTCGCGCTCCTGCAACGCCCGCAGCAGTTTGCTTTGCCCCGCCAGGCTGAGGCTGGTGATTTCATCCAGAAACAGCGTGCCGCCCTGGGCTCGCTCGAAACGCCCGGGGCGTGAGTGCGTCGCGCCGGTGTAGGCGCCACGCTCGACACCGAACAGTTCGGCCTCGATCAGGTTGTCGGGGATTGCCGCGCAATTGAGCGCTACAAACGGGCCGTCACGACGGGCGCTGAGCTGATGCAACTGGCGGGCGAACATTTCCTTGCCCACGCCGGACTCACCACTGATCAATACGGTGGCGGGTGTGCGTGCAACGCGTTGCAGGGCCTGCATCGCCGCGTTGAACGCCGCACTGGCGCCCACCAACGGGTGTGGCTCGCTGATGCCGGCACGGCTGGCGGCCGGGCTGTCAGGCGTGGGCACCGCGACGGTATGGCTGACGGCTTGGGACACGTTCAGGTAACGCAGGTCCTGTTCGACATCGCCCCATTGCTCGACGGTCTTGCCGATCACCCGGCAACTGCCGTGGCCCATGCCCCGGCATTGCACCTCACGGAAAATCACCAGTTGCCCGAACAGGCCACTGACGAAACCGATGGCATAACCGGTTTCGGTCCAGCACACCGGGTCCTGGCCAATGCCGTAGGCGCCCACATGCTCATCGGCTTCGCACGAGTGGTGCCAGAGAAACTCGCCTTCATAGAACCCCGAGTCGGCATCGAACTTGAAGTGCAGCGGTTCGACCTTGGTCATGCCCTCCAGCGTGTGCAGGTGCGTGCCGGCGCGAAACACAGCGGCGGCGTCCGCCTGCGGCCAGCGTTCACGGATCAGCCGGGCGTCTCGCGCGCCGGAAGCGTAACCGGTGCGTGTGAACAGGCCGCGTGCCTGCTCAAGCCCCAGGCGCTCGATGACTTCCCTGCGCAGGGCGCCGAAGGAGGAACTGTGCAGCAGCAGCATGCGTTGGTCGTTGAGCCAGATGCGCCCGTCTTCGGGAGAGAAGAACAGGCAGTCAGTCAGCTCAGCGGGCGTAGGCGAGCTGCTGTCGTTGAGGTGGCGGCTGTCGCCACGCGGATGATAGTGCGCGGTGCTCGCCCGGTCGTCGGGCAACGCGCTGTGGGGATTAGTCATTGTTATGCCCCTGCAGAGCTGATGAACGATATGAGTAACTGCTCAGATAGTTATTAAACATAACCTTCTCAATTGAACAAGTGCCCGGCCCGGGTTTTCGTCGGCGTGCTGCCTTGCGGTTTGCGCCTGGCTGTACGCAAGCCGCGAAACAGACGCCTCGGCGCTACGCGTGCGGTGTGTTCGCGGCAAGCGGCACAGCCTTTGCTCTAGGTGTTGTGCGGCGTTTGCGCACTGCGCGAGCGGATGACAATTACAAGAACCGGGAGTTGCCATGTCAGTGTCTGAAACAACCCACCTGCTCCAACCCTCCCTTGAGGCCGAATGCGTGTTCAACGGCGATTGGGTACCGGCTTCAGGCCAGGTCATCGGCGTGATCGAACCGGCCACCGGCGAGCCGATGATGCGCTGTGCCATGGCCGATGCGGCGGATGTCGCCGTGGCCTGTCGCAGCGCGGCGCTGGCCCAGCCGGCCTGGGCCGCAATGGGGCCACGGGAACGTGCGCAGGTGTTTCGCAAGGCGGCTGAATGTGCCGAGCGGGCGTTCGATGAGTTGGCGCTGTATGTCGCCAGGGAAACCGGCGGGGCGCTGTTCAAGGGCGCCCATGAAGTACGCGAGGCGATTGTATTGCTGCACCAGGCGGCCGGCATGTTATCCGAGCCCCACGGCGTGGTGCTGCCCAGTGCGGCCGGGCGCCTGTCGTATGCGCGGCGCCAGCCCCACGGTGTGGTCGGCGTGATCTCACCGTTCAATTTCCCGCTGGTATTGTCGATGCGCTCGGTGGCGCCGGCCTTGGCCGCGGGCAATGCGGTGGTGCTCAAGCCCGACCCGCAAACCCCGGTCAGCGGCGGCTTTCTGATTGCGCGGTTGTTCGAAGAGGCGGGCTTGCCCAAGGGCCTGCTGCACGTGTTGCCGGGGGCGGCGCCGGCGGGTGAGGCGCTGTGCCGCGATCCCAATGTGCGCATGATCGCGTTCACCGGCTCCACGGCCGCCGGGCGCAAGGTCGCCGAAGTGGCCGGGCGCAACCTGAAAAAAGTCGCGCTGGAGCTGGGCGGCAAGAACCCACTGATTGTCCTGGAGGACGCTGACCTGGACCTGGCGGCCAGCAATGCGGCCTGGGGCGCCTGGTTGCACCAGGGGCAAATCTGCATGGCCACCGGCTTGATCCTTGCCCATCACACCATCGCCGCCGCGCTCACGCGCAAGCTGGTCGACAAGGCCCGCGCGCTGACCGTCGGCAATGCGGCGCGGGGTGAGGCGGCGCTCGGCCCGCTGATCAACAAGCGCCAGCTGGAGCGCGTACACGCCATCGTCCATGACAGCGTGCAGGCCGGCGCGCGCATTGAAGTCGGCGGCGAGTACGACCGCCTGTTCTATCGGCCGACCGTCCTCAGCGGGGTGCGCCCAGGCATGCGCGCCTTCGATGAGGAAATGTTCGGGCCGGTGGCGACGGTGGTCAGTTTTGCCACCGACGAGGAGGCCATCGAGCTGGCCAACCTCACCGAATACGGCCTGTCGGCCGCGATCATCTCGCCTTCCATCGGCCGCGCCATGGCCATCGGTGAGCGGCTTGACTGCGGCATGTTGCACATCAACGACCAGACCGTGGCCGATGAATGCAGCAACCCCTTCGGCGGGCGCGGCGCCTCGGGCAATGGCGGCAGCGTGGGCGGCCCGGCGGACTGGGACGAATACACCCAATGGCAATGGGTCACGGTCAAGGACACCCCGCCGACCTATCCCTTCTGAGCCTCGGCTCATCGCAATGAACGGCGTGTGCCTATACAACAATAAGAGGGCTTGAACATGAATCTGTACAACAAAACCCTGGTGGTGACGGGTGTCGCTTCGGGCATTGGTGCCGAAGTTGCGCAGTTGGCGCGTTTTCAGGGCGCCAGGGTGATCGGTGTTGATCGCCATGAACCGCAACTGACCCTGGACGGTTTTTTCCACGCCGACCTGGGCGACCCTGCCAGCATCGATGCCCTGGTGGCTCGCTTGCCGGCGCGGGTCGATGTGCTCTGCAACATTGCCGGCGTGCCCGGTACCGCACCGGTGCAGACGGTCGCCGAGGTCAACTACCTGGGGCTGCGCCATTTCACTCAGGCGCTGCTGCCACGCATGCCGGTGGGCGGCAGCATCGTCAATGTCGCCTCGATTCTCGGCGCGCAGTGGCCGCAACGGCTGGCGCAGCACAAGGCGTTGGCGACCACTGAAAGCTATAGCGCCGGGCAGCAATGGCTCAAGGATCATCCGGTCGAACAGGCTACCTGCTACCAGTACTTCAAGGAGGCGCTGATTGTCTGGAGCTTTGCGCAATCCCAGGCCTGGTTTCGCGACCATGGTGTGCGCATCAACTGCGTCGCGCCGGGGCCGGTGTTCACGCCGATTCTGGGCGATTTCATCAGCATGCTCGGCCCTGAGCGCGTGGCCCAGGACGGCCAGCGCATGACCCGTCCGGCCATGGCCGACGAGGTGGCGGCGGTGATTGCCTTCCTGTGTTCGGACGCGTCGCGCTGGGTCAACGGCGTCAACCTGCCGGTGGATGGCGGGTTGGCGGCCACCTACGTGTAGGCGCTGCAACCGCCTTAAGCCCCGGCGCGGATGCACCGCGCCGGGGGTCTTGAACAACAACAAAAATACAGGACACACTAGATGCTCAAGCCTATCTTGCGCACGGTTGCGGCCACGACGTTTGTCGCGCTGTCATCGACCGCCTACGCCTACGACTTGCCCGGCCTCAACCTGGGCAGCACCAGTTTCTATGATGGCTCGCCAGCGCCTGCCGGGCCCGGTTGGTACCTGGAGGAATACCTGACGTACTCCCGCGCCAGTCGCTTCAACGATGCCCACGGCAACAAGCTGGCGCTGCCCAGGCAGGACGTGGAGGTGGTGGCGCCGACCACGCAGATCATCTATGTCGGCCAACCCCTGGCCAACGGCGCGATGCCAGGCATTACCCTGATCAATACGTCGCTGGCCCATGTGGATGTCGATGACGGTCTGGGCAACGCGGCGCTGAGTTCCCGCGCGGGGTTCGGCGATCTGACAGTCGGGCCTTTCCTGCAACTGCCGACCCTGAGCCGCGCTGACGGCAGCCCTTTGCTGACCCAGCGCGTCGAGGCTGATATAACGGTGCCGGTGGGTGCCTATGACCGCAATCGCTCGATCAACCCCGGCAGCAACTTCTGGTCATTCAACCCGTATTACGCGGCCACCTACTGGTTCAACCCCACGTGGTCGGCGAGCGGACGTTTCATGTACCTGTGGAATGGCAAGAACGATGACCCGGCGGCCGGCTTCGGTGATGTTTCCAGCACCCAGGCCGGCCAGGCCTTGCACGCCAACCTGACGCTGCAATATGCCGTGAGCCAGCAACTGAGCGTGGGGTTGAATGGCTACTGGCTGAAGCAGATCACCGACACCAAGGTCGATGGCAGCGCGGTAAGCGGGCGTCGCGAAAAGGTCTGGGCCATCGGCCCAGGCCTGGTCTACGCGTTCAACAAGGAAAACGTGCTGTCGGTGAACGCCTACTTTGAGCAGCAGGCGCAAAACCGCACCCAGGGCGACAAACTGGTGCTCAACTGGCTGCACCAGTTCTAGACGCCGGCGTACCGGGCAGGTCCAGTGGCGCCGTACGCACCATCACGCTGATGATGGTGAGTGCGGCGATCACCAGACCGGGTGAGGTCGCCAGCAGCACGCCCGTGGTGCCGGCGCCTGCTGCCAGCAGTTGCCCGGCGGCCAGCGGCCCGGCCACCGACCCCAGTCGGCCGATGGCGACGGCCGCACCCACGCCGGTGGCACGCACCGCGACGGGATAAGCGGGTGGGGCGCTGGCATACAGCACCAATTGCGCGGCCAAAATGAACAATCCCGCGGCGAAACCAAAGATGGCCATGGGCACGATGCCCTCCGACAGCCCGACACCGGCCAGTGCGGCCAGCAACCCGGCGTACACGAACAGCACCACTTTGAGCGCGTTGCAACGGTCCAGCAGTACGCCACCGAGCAGCGAACCCAGGGCCCCGCCGATATTGAACAGCATCTGCACCAGGCCCGCCTGGGGTTTGCTGAAGCCTTGTTCCAGCAACAGCGACGGCAGCCAATTGAGCAGCATGTACATCACGGTCAGGGTGAAGAAATAACTGAGCCACAACGCTAGTGTGGTGCGTGCGCGACCGTCGCCGAACAAGGCCTGGCGGGTAGAGGCACGGGCGCCGGACGTGGTGTGCGACTGTTGGCGAAAGGCGCTGGATTCCGGCAGCAGCACGATCATCAACGGCACGGCCAGCAAGGGTGCCAGGCCACCGATGATAAAGGTGGTCTGCCAGTGTTCACTGGAAAACATCGCCACCACGGCGGCCAATGCGCCCCCCAGCGGCACGCCGCAGTACATGACGCTGATGGCGGTGCCGCGATTGCGCTCGCTGACCGCCTCGGCGCACAGCGCGATCAGGTTTGGCAGCGCGGCGCCCAGGCCCAGGCCGGTGAGGAAGCGCACCAGCAACAGGCTCGCATAGCTGTCGACAAACGCGGTGCTCAGGGAGAACAACCCGAACAGCAGCACCGCCAGCACCAGGATTTTTTTGCGCCCGATACGGTCGGCGATCCAGCCGCCGAAGAACGCCCCAGGCAACAGGCCGATGATGCCGACGCTGAACACCCAGCCCAGCATTTTCGGGTCGAGGGCAAAGCTGTGGCGCAACCCTGCGGCGGTGGTGCCGGCGGCCTGCAGGTCGAAACCTTCGATCAGCGCAACGATAAAGCACAAAGCGATGGTCAGCGTCGAACGACGCGATGGACTGTTCATGGGCAAACCTCATTGTTGTTTTTGTTGTCGTGGTGAGCCGTAAGGCGGCTGGAAATCAAGATAACAAATATAACTATAAAAAGAAGGGCGGCGGCGCCGCTCCAACAATCAGCACCCAGGCCCTCTAAGTCGCCGGTTTGAGATTCGCGGTAGCGGAAAAAACAAAAATAGATACGTTTATTAATGTTCGATTATCGGTCAGTGGCAGTTGACGACTGCGCTCTGCTGTTTCCATTCTCTGTCCGCGAAGCCGCTTGGGCCAAGCGCGTGTCTCCCCCAAAACAACAACAAAAATGGACATCGAACATGCCAAAACTCTCCACGGACGCCGTTGCGGCGACCTGCCGTGTGTCGAACAGCACTCCCTGCCTGATCAGCGCGCTGTTGATGTTGAGTGTGCTGCCCACTGCGTCCTGGGCGGCGGGGTTTATCGACGACAGCCACGGCACCCTGACGCTGCGCAATTACTACCTGGACCGTGACTACAAGGACGACGGCGCCAAGACCGCCGCGCGTGAGTGGGCCCAGGCGTTCATGCTCAACCTGGAATCGGGGTACACCCCCGGCACCCTCGGCTTTGGCCTGGATGTGCGTGGGTTGATGGGAGTCAAGCTCGACTCGTCGCCGGACCGCAGCGGCACCGAGTTATTGCCGGTGTCGGCCAGCGACAAGCGTGCCGCCGATGAATACTCGCGCCTGGCGCCGACCGCCAAGCTGCGGTTTGCCCAAACCACGGTGAAGGCCGGCGACGTGTCGATCTTCCTGCCGTTCGCTTTCGCCAGCCCGTCGCGCCTGCTGCCGCAGACCTTTCGCGGTACCACCCTGAGCTCCAAGGATATCGATGGCCTGACCCTCAATACCGGTTACATCGACCGCATCAACAAGCGCGACTCCACCGACTACCAGGCCATGACGATTGCCTCGCCCAACCGGCGGTTCAACGCCACGGCCACCACCTCGCACCTGGCGTATGTGGGCGGCGATTACCAGGTCAACAAAGACCTCAGCCTGCGCGTGTACCACGCCGAGGTCGCGGACCTTTACCAGCAGCACACCCTGGCACTGCTGCACAACCTGCCGGTGGGCGATGGCGTGCTGACCAGCGATCTGCGCAGTTTCTTCAGTCGTGAGGACGGCAGCGCCAAGGCCGGCAACGTGGATAACCGCAACCTCTCGGCGCTGTTCGGCTACCGCCTGGGCGGCCACCGGATCAGCCTGGGCTACATGCATTCCAGTGGGGAAACCGCCACGCCGTATATCTCCGGCACCGAGTTGATGGGCATGAGCGAACTGACCATGAGTTCGGATTTTCTCAACGCCAAGGAGCGCACCTGGCAGGCCATCTATGACTATGATTTTGCCGCCTCAGGCGTGCCGGGCCTGAAGACCCGGCTGCGCTATGTGCGCGGCGACAACATCGAGCTGGCAGCCTTCAATGCCGAGGATCGCAAGGAGCGCGAGTTCCAGATGGAGCTGGGCTACGTGATCCAGAGCGGCCCGCTGAAGAACGTCGGGCTGATGGCGCGCAAGTCGATCTACCGCAACGACTTCCCGGGCGGCGCGGCGTTTCGCGATGAAAACCAGACGCGCTTCCTGGTGCTCTACACCGTGGCGCTCTGGTAGACATCAGTCCTGATACACCTTCTTGAGCAGGCGCAGCAGCTCTGCACGTTCCTCGACGTCCAGGGCTGCGGTGGCGTTCAGGTCGCTTTGCGCGGCGATGTCCTTGAGCTCCTTGAGCAGCGCTTCGCCGGTCTTGCTCAGGAAAATCCCGTAGGAGCGCTTGTCCGGTTTGCACCGCACGCGCACGGCGAGGGCGCGGCTTTCCAGCTTGTTCAGCAAGGGCACCACCTGGGGCGGTTCGATGGCCAGGGCACGGGCCAGGTCGGCCTGCATCAGCCCGGGGTTCTGCTCGATGATTGCCAGGGCCGAGAACTGTGCCGGGCGCAGGTCGTGGTCCGACAGCCGGCCGATCAGGTTCTGGAACAGCTTGAGCTGGGCGCGGCGCATGGCATAACCGATCAGATCGTCCAGAGCTGAATCCAGCGGCGGTCGACCCTCGTCATGTTCGGGCAGGGCCTGGCTGGCGGCGATTTTGGAAGGCTTGGCCATGGACAGTGCAATCCTCAGAAAGTGGAGGTTAAGAAGGCTATCTAGTTTGCCGGGGTTGACGCGCCGTGGCTATGCCGGTTTTTTACCCGGCCCGAAAAAAGCAGCGGTCTTACCCCGTAAAATATTGGTTATCTGGATTAATAGTTAATTGACATAACTATATTTGCGGTTTAATTTCGAATCATCTTCACACCCCAGAACAAGAGTGCACCGCCATGAGCAATTACGAAGGCCGCTGGACCACCGTCAAAGTCGAGATCGAGGAAGGTATTGCCTGGGTCATTCTCAATCGCCCGGAAAAACGCAACGCCATGAGCCCGACCCTCAACCGGGAAATGATCGATGTGCTGGAAACCCTCGAGCAGGATCCGGCCGCCGGTGTGCTGGTGCTGACCGGCGCCGGTGAAGCCTGGACCGCGGGCATGGACCTCAAGGAATACTTCCGCGAAGTGGATGCCGGCCCGGAAATCCTCCAGGAAAAAATCCGCCGCGAAGCCTCGCAATGGCAATGGAAGCTGCTGCGCATGTACGCCAAGCCGACCATCGCGATGGTCAATGGCTGGTGCTTCGGTGGCGGTTTCAGCCCGCTGGTGGCGTGCGACCTGGCGATCTGCGCCGATGAAGCGACTTTCGGCCTCTCGGAAATCAACTGGGGCATCCCGCCGGGCAACCTGGTGAGCAAGGCCATGGCCGACACCGTGGGCCATCGTCAGTCGCTGTACTACATCATGACCGGCAAGACCTTTGACGGGCGCAAGGCCGCCGAAATGGGCCTGGTCAATGAGAGCGTGCCGTTGGCGCAACTGCGCGAAGTGACCATCGAACTGGCGCGTAACCTGCTGGAGAAAAACCCGGTGGTGCTGCGTGCGGCCAAACATGGCTTCAAGCGTTGCCGCGAACTGACCTGGGAGCAGAACGAGGATTACCTCTACGCCAAGCTCGATCAGTCGCGCTTGCTCGACACCGAAGGCGGTCGCGAGCAGGGTATGAAGCAGTTCCTCGACGACAAGAGCATCAAGCCCGGCCTGCAGGCGTATAAACGCTGAAAGACGCGGCCTGCGGGCCGCACTGTTGTGACGACGCTGAACGTATTCCCGATAAAGATAATAAAGAGGAATCACCATGCTGGACGTGCCCCTATTGATTGGCGGCCAGTCGTGCCCCGCCCGCGACGGTCGAACCTTTGAGCGTCGCAACCCGGTGACCGGTGAAGTGGTCTCGCGCGTGGCCGCCGCGACCCTTGAAGATGCCGACGCCGCCGTGGCCGCGGCCCAGGCCGCGTTCCCCACTTGGGCCGCGCTGGCGCCCAACGAGCGTCGCACGCGCTTGCTCGTGGCGGCCGAGCAATTGCAGGCGCGCAGCGCCGAATTTATTGCCGCTGCCGGCGAGACCGGCGCCATGGCCAACTGGTATGGCTTTAACGTGCGCCTGGCGGCCAACATCCTGCGCGAAGCTGCGTCGATGACCACCCAGATCACCGGCGACGTCATCCCTTCCGATGTGCCCGGCAGTTTCGCCATGGCCCTGCGTCAGCCATGCGGCGTGGTGCTGGGCATCGCGCCATGGAATGCCCCGGTCATCCTCGCCACCCGCGCCATTGCCATGCCGCTGGCCTGCGGCAACACCGTGGTGCTCAAGGCTTCGGAATTGAGCCCGGCGGTGCACCGTCTGATCGGCCAGGTGTTGCAGGATGCCGGCCTCGGTGATGGCGTGGTCAACGTGATCAGCAATGCCCCGGCGGATGCCGCCGCCATCGTCGAGCGGCTGATCGCCAACCCGGCGGTGCGACGGGTCAACTTCACGGGTTCGACCCATGTCGGGCGGATTGTCGGCGAACTCTCGGCGCGTCATCTCAAGCCGGCCCTGCTGGAACTGGGCGGCAAGGCGCCGTTGCTGGTGCTCGACGACGCCGACCTGGACGCGGCCGTCGCGGCGGCGGCGTTCGGCGCCTACTTCAACCAGGGGCAGATTTGCATGTCCACCGAGCGCCTGATTGTCGATGCCAAGGTCGCCGATGCGTTTACCGCAAAACTGGCGGCCAAGGTCGCGACCCTACGCGCAGGTGATCCCGCCGCGCCGGATTCGGTGCTGGGCTCGCTGGTGGACGCCAACGCCGGTACGCGCATCAAGGCCCTGATCGACGATGCCCTGGCCAAGGGCGCACGCCTGGTGGTGGGCGGGCAATTGGACGGCAGCATCCTGCAGCCGACGCTTATTGATGGCGTCACCGAACACATGCGCCTGTACCGCGAAGAGTCCTTCGGCCCGGTGGCGGTGCTGCTGCGCGGTGACGGTGATGAAGCGCTGCTGCGCTTGGCCAATGACTCCGAATTCGGCCTGTCGGCGGCGATCTTCAGCCGCGACACCGGGCGTGCGCTGGCATTGGCGCAGCGTGTGGAATCGGGCATCTGCCATATCAACGGCCCGACCGTGCATGACGAAGCGCAGATGCCCTTCGGCGGGGTCAAGTCCAGCGGCTATGGCAGTTTCGGCGGCAAGGCTGCGATCGAGCACTTCACGCAATTGCGTTGGGTGACCTTGCAGAACGGGCCCAGGCATTACCCGATCTGAGCAGGCATTGCGACCTAACAATAACAAGGCGGCGTTGACCCGCCTTGATGGAGGACATCCTTGTGAGTTCCGAATTCAGAGCGCAACCCCAGCCCGAGCAGCACCCGCCGCGATACCGCGCGGTGTCCATCGGCCATGCGCCGGTCGAGGTCACTGAAGAACAGGGCGTGCTGCATATGCGTTCCCTTGAGCCACTGGCCGAGTTGCCGCCGCGCTTGCTCGACCGGCTGGTGCATTGGGCCCAGGTGCGTCCCGAACAGACGTTTATCGCCGCACGCCAGGCCGGCGGCGAGTGGCGTCGCGTCAGCTACCGGGAAATGCTCGACAGCGTGCGCGCGATTGCCCAGGGTTTGCTGAGTTACGGGCTGTCGGCGCACAAGCCGCTGGCGTTGCTGTCGGGCAACGATATCGAGCATCTGCAAGTAGCGCTCGGCGCCATGTACGCCGGTATTCCCTACTGCCCGGTATCGCCTGCGTACGCGTTGTTGTCCCAGGATTTCGCCAAGCTGCGCCATGTGTGCGAGCTGCTGCAACCGGGGCTGGTGTTCGTCAACGATGCGGCGGCTTACCAGCGCGCCATCGAGGCCGTATTGCCGGCCGACACGCCGCTGATCTGCGTGCGCGGTGAGGTGCCTGGACGCACTCAAGCCAGCTTTGCGAGCCTGTTGCAAACGCTGGGTGGTGCCGAGGCCGAGGCAGCGTTCAACGCCACCGGCCCGGACAGCATCGCCAAATTTCTCTTCACCTCCGGCTCGACCAAATTGCCCAAGGCCGTGGTTACCACCCAACGCATGCTCTGCGCCAACCAGCAGATGCTGCTGCAGACGTTCCCGGTGTTCGGCGAGGAGCCACCGGTGCTGGTGGACTGGCTGCCGTGGAACCACACCTTTGGCGGCAGCCACAACGTCGGCATCGTGCTCTACAACGGCGGCACCTTTTACCTGGACGATGGCAAACCCACCGCCCAGGGCATTGCCGAGACCCTGCGCAATCTCAAGGAAATTTCGCCCACGGCCTACCTGACCGTGCCCAAGGGCTGGGAAGAGTTGGTCAATGCCCTGGAACAGGACGCCGAGCTGCGCGAGCGGTTTTTTGCGCGAATGAAACTGTTCTTCTTCGCCGCCGCCGGCCTCTCGCAAAGTGTCTGGGATCGTCTCGACCGCGTGGCCGAGCTGCACTGCGGCGAGCGCATCCGCATGATGGCCGGGCTGGGCATGACCGAAGCCGCGCCGTCCTGCACCTTCACCACCGGACCGTTGTCGATGGCCGGTTACATCGGTTTGCCCGCACCGGGGTGCGAGGTGCGTCTGGTGCCGCTGGACGGCAAGTTCGAAGGGCGCTTTCGCGGGCCGCATATCATGCCGGGTTACTGGCGCGCGCCCGAGCAAACCGCCGAGGTGTTCGATGAGCAGGGGTTCTACTGTTCCGGTGATGCGATCAAGCTCGCCGATCCTCAGCAGCCGCAACTGGGGCTGATGTTCGACGGGCGCATTGCCGAGGACTTCAAGCTGTCTTCCGGGGTGTTTGTCAGCGTCGGCCCGATGCGTAATCGCGCGGTGCTCGAAGGCTCGCCGTATGTGCAGGATCTGGTGATCGCCGCGCCGGACCGCGAATGCCTGGGCGCCCTGGTATTCCCGAGGCTCTACGAGTGCCGCCGGCTGGCGGGCTTGAGCGTTGATGCCAGCGACGCCGAGGTCCTCGCCAGCGCACCGGTGCGCCAGTGGTTCGGCGACTGGTTGCAGCGCCTCAATGGCGAGGCCACCGGCAATGCCAGTCGGCTGGAGTGGATTGCCGTACTCGACGAACCGGCGTCCATCGACCGTGGCGAAATCACCGACAAAGGCTCGATCAATCAACGCGCGGTGTTGCAATGGCGCGCGGCCAAGGTCGAGGCGCTGTATCGCGGTGAAGACCCGACGATCCTGCGCGCCGGGCCCAAGCCGTGAGCGGCGCCGGGCAGTATGCGGCGTTTACCGATGTGGCGATTTTCGACGCGGTGCGCACGCCCTGGGTCGACCTCGGCGGGGCACTGTCGCTGGTGTCGCCCATCGACCTGGGGATCAAGGTCGGCCGTGAAGTGCTGGCCCGCGCCGGCATCGAACCGCAGACGGTAGACAGCGTGCTGGCCGGCTCCATGGCCCAGGCCAGTTTCGATGCCTACTTGCTGCCACGGCATATCGGGTTGTACAGCGGTGTGGCGCAATCGGTTCCGGCGCTGGGAGTGCAGCGCATCTGCGCCACCGGTTTCGAGCTGTTGCGCCAGGCCGCCGGGCAACTGCGCGACGGCACGCAACTGGCGTTGTGCGTGGCGGCTGAATCAATGTCGCGCAACCCGATTGCCGCCTACACCCACCGGGGCGGGTTCCGTCTGGGGGGCGAGGTGCAATTCAAGGACTTTCTCTGGGAGGCGCTGTACGACCCGGCCCCTGCGGTGGACATGATCGCCACCGCCGACAACCTGGCGCGCCGTTATGGATTGAGCCGCGAGGCGGTGGATCGGTATGCCTGCGACAGCCATCAGCGCGCGTTGCAGGCGCAGGGTGAGGGGGCCTGGGCTGAAGAGATCGTGGCGGTGGATAACCAGGTGTTTGAACTGGAAGGGTACCAGCCGAGGAGTATTACTCTGGCGCGTCAGGTGGGTGCAGTCAGTGCGGACAGCCATCCACGGGCCACCAGTCTGGAGGCCTTGGCGCGTTTGCGTGCAATCCATGCCGGTGGGGTGCAAACCGCCGGCAACAGTTGTGCGGTGGTCGACGGTGCGGCGGCGGCGCTGGTCGGGCGTGCCTCTGACTGCTTGCGCCCGGCGCTGGCTCGGCTGGTGGCCAGTGCGGTGGTAGGGGTGGCCCCGGAGTACATGGGCATTGGCCCGGCGCCGGCGATTCGTCTGCTGTTGCAGCGCAGTGGGCTGAACCTGGGCGATATTGGTCGTTTCGAGATCAACGAAGCCCAGGCGGCGCAGGTGCTGGCGGTGGCTCAGGAGCTGGAGTTGGACAGTAGCCGTCTTAACGTCGAGGGCGGCTCTCTTGCGTTGGGGCATCCGCTGGCGGCCACCGGTCTGCGTCTGGTCATGAGCCTGGCTCGGCAGCTGCGTCGGCACAATTTGCGTTATGGGATTGCGGCTGCGTGTGTGGGTGGGGGGCAGGGGATGGCGTTGTTGATCGAGAACCCGGCCTGGCTGCCGTGACGGCTCGGAAGCTGGCGACTATCTAACTGACACCCCCGCAATCTAAATGTGGGAGGGGCTTGCCCGCGATGAGCATGGGTTGTTGCTCTGGCTCTGGCGTTCGTCTGACGAAACCACAGGCTTGCGGTACTATGGAGGGCCACGTTTTCTGGAAGTTGCCTGGATGAGTAAGCCCGGTCAATTGGTGCTGGTTGCACTGCGCAAGATGATTGCCAGCGGCGAGTTGGCGGCAGGCGAGCGCTTGATGGAGATCCCCACGGCGCAACGCTTTGGCGTGTCGCGCATGCCTGTGCGCATGGCGTTTCGTACCCTGGAACAGGAAGGGTTGCTGGTGCCGTTTGGCGGGCGCGGGTATCAGGTGCGTTCGGTCAGCCCCAGCGATATCGCCGGCGCAGTGGAGGTGCGTGGCGTGCTCGAAGGCCTGGCGGCGCGCCAGACCGCTGAGCGTGGCTTGTCCGAGGAGGCGCGCAGGGTGCTCGAGCGTTGCCTGGTCGAGGGCGATCAACTGTTCGACAAGGGCTATGTGACCGAGGACGACCTGGAGATTTACCACGACCTGAACATGCGTTTTCACCAGGTCATCGTCGAAGGCAGCCACAACCCGGCGATTGCTGATGCTCTGGCGCGTAATGATCACCTGCCGTTCGCTTCGGTGACGGCGCTGGCGGTGGATCGCGAGGACATGGCCCGCGAATACCGTCGCTTCAACTACGCCCACATGCAACACCATTCGGTGTTCGACGCCCTGGTCAATCGCCAGGGCGCGCGTGCCGAAGCCATCATGCGCGAACACGCCAATGCGACCTTGCGCTATGCCGAGATCTTCAGCTCCGCCACCGCCGACGCACGCATGAAGGTGATCCTGCCCGCGTCGTGACGCGGTTCAGATATCGAGCACCAACAGCGGGGTTTTCGCGCGTGAGCAGCACGGCGTGAATTGGTCATTCAGGGCTTGCTCCTGTTCGGTGAGGAACAGGTCGCGGTGCTCCGGGATGCCTTCCAGCACGCGGGTCAGGCAGGTGCCGCAGATCCCTTGCTCGCATGACACGGCAATCTCGATGCCGTGGCTTTCCAATACCTGGACCACGCTTTTGTCGGTCGGTATCTCGAAGACCTGGCCGCTGCTGGCGATCTTCACCGAAAATCGCCCATCCAGACTGCTGTCCACCGGCGCCGCCGAGAAGTACTCACGGTGCAGGCAGTTTTCCTGCCAGCCCTGGGCGCGGGCGCTGTCGAGCACATGCTGCATGAAGCCGCCGGGGCCGCACACATACAGGTGCACGTCGTCTGCCGGTGCCGCCAGCACCTGGGCGGCGTTGAGCGCGGTGTCGGGCTGCTCGTCGAAATGCAGGAACACCCGGTCGGCAAACGGGGAATCCTTGAGACGCTGCACAAACGCTGCGCGCTCGCTGGCACGGGCGCAGTAGTGCAGTTCGAAGTCGGACCCGCCCTGGGCCAGACGCTCGGCCATGCACAGGATCGGCGTGATGCCGATGCCACCGGCAAACAACAGGCTGCGTCGGGCTTCATGGACCAGCGGGAAGAGGTTGCGCGGTTCGCTGATGGTCAGGCGGGCGCCTTCGTGCACCTGTTCGTGCAGGCTGCGCGAGCCGCCTCGCGAGGCGGGGTCGTTGAGTACGCCAATCAGGTAGCGATGACGTTCCTCAGGGTGATTGCACAGCGAATATTGTCGGATCAGCCCGTCCGGCAGGTGCACATCGATATGCGCCCCAGCGCTGAACGGCGGCAGTGGCGCGCCATCGACACGGGCCAGTTCATAGCTGCAAATGTCCAGCGCCTCGACGCGCCGCGACGTCACCACCACCTCGATCATGTCGGCTCTCCGGCGCGTTCCCGAGCGATCAATCGCTCCAGGACCTTGCGCGACTGCACGCCACCGGCATCGATATTGAGCTTGAGCAGGTTGCGCGTCGGGTGGGCAAGCAGGTTCTGCTGCTGGCGTTCGAGCATCTCCAGGTCTTCGCTGAAAATCTTGCCCTGGCCTTCGCGAATGCTGGCGGTCAGCGCCTCATCGTGTGGGTTGAAGTTGCGCGCCATGCCCCAGAAGTACCAGATCGACGTGTCGGTCTGCGGCGTGATGAAGTCGACCACGATGCTCGCCGCCTTGTACTCCGGCGCGGCGTGGTAGCCGCCCTTGCCGGCATGGGCCACGCCGACTTCGATCAACACGTGGCTGGGTGGGGTAAAGCGACAGATCTGCCAGCGATCCACCGGCACGTCATCGGCCAGGTTGTTGCCGCGCAGGGCCATGCGCCAGAACGGCGGCGCCATGATGTTCTCCATGTGCCGGGCGGTGACCACTTCATCGCCGTCCACCGTGGTCACCGGCGGCGCCTCGTCGATCTCCTTCTGGCCGATACTGGACGCATGCACGTAGGTCTCGTGGGTCAGGTCCATCAGGTTGTCGATCATCAGGCGGTAATCGCACTGGATATCGAACAGCCCGCCGCCGTAGGCCCACTCATCACTCACCGCCCATTCCAAATGATGAATCAGCGCAGGGTCAGCCTGGGCCTGATCACCCGGCCACACCCAGATAAAACCGTAGCGCTCAACCGCCGCGAAGGTCTTGTTGCAGGGAAAACCGCGTACCCGCTGGCCAGGCATCTCGACCGTCTTGCCATCGCAGCCCATGACCAGGCCATGGTAGCCGCACACCAGGTTGCCATTCTCGACATACCCCAGCGACAACGGTGCGCCACGATGCGGACAAAAATCCTCGACGGCCACCACCGCACCTTCCAGGCCACGGTAAAACACCATTTTTTCACCGCAGATCTGCCGGCCCAGCGGCTTGTGCGCGATCTCATCGGGGGTGCAGGCGACATACCACGTGTTCTTGGGGTACATGGCGACTCTCCAGGCAATGGATTATTTTTGTTTGTTGGATCCATTAGATTGGAGGGGTAATGGGTAGTCAAGCTCGATTAGAGGTTTTAATGGGCGATTATCGAACGGCCTGCCAATTAATGGATCCATTGTTAGGCCGATGTGAGTAAGTGGCCGTGAGCCAGAGAGTCGTCAGTAACGAATCATCACCGACTTCAACTCGGTGTAATCCTCAATAAACGCGCCACCAAACTCCCGGCCGACCCCCGAGGACTTACTGCCCCCAAACGGCACCGCTGGATCCAGTAACGTGTGCATATTCACCCACACCGTACCCGCCTCAATGGCCGGCACCATCCGCAGCGCCTTGCCCAGGTCATTGGTCCAAAGGCTGGCGCTCAACCCATAGGGCGTGTTGTTCATCAACGCCACCAATTCGTCTTCGGTGTCATACGGCAAAAACGTAGCGATCGGGCCGAAGGTCTCTTCGTTGAGCAAGGTATCGTTGACTCCGTTGGCCAGGATGATCGTCGGCTCAACGTAGCAACCCGGCCGGTCAATCAGCTTGCCGCCGTGCACGATGCGGTTGTTTTCCGCCCGCGCCTTGTCAAAGAACGCGCCCAGTTTGAGTTGATGCTGACGGTTGGCGACCGGGCCGAACTCGGTGCGCTCATCCAACGGTGAACCGATGTTCAGCGCGCTCAAGCGCTGCGCGAGTTTGTCCATGACCGCGTCGATCTGCGAGCGATGCACAAAGAAGCGTTCGGCCGCCGCGCAGATTTGCCCGGAGTGCAAAAAGCCCGCTTCGACGATGCCGTTGACCGCGTTGTCCAGGTCCACATCGGGCAGAAAACCCGCCGAGTTTTTCCCGCCCAGTTCCAGGGTGGCGCGGGTCAGCCCGGCGCCCATGGCGCTCTGGCCCACGGCAATGCCGGTCGGCACCGAGCCGGTAAACGACACCTTATTGGTGCCGGGGTGTTCGATCAGCCCTTTGCCCACCAGGCCGCCGCCGGTCAGTACGTTGAGCGCACCTGGCGGCAGGCCGGCCTCCATCGCCAGTTCGGCGATACGCAGGATGGTCAGCGGCGTGAACTCACTGGGTTTGATGATGATGCTGCAACCGGTCACCAGCGCCGAGGCGAGTTTCCACAGTGCGATCATGGTGGAGAAATTCCACGGCA
Source organism: Pseudomonas sp. FP597 (assembly GCF_030687435.1). Taxonomy (NCBI): domain Bacteria; kingdom Pseudomonadati; phylum Pseudomonadota; class Gammaproteobacteria; order Pseudomonadales; family Pseudomonadaceae; genus Pseudomonas; species Pseudomonas sp. FP597. The sequence continues at coordinate 2,612,813 of NZ_CP117432.1, forward strand.
CGATCCCCACCACCACCCCGACCGGTTCGCGCAGGGTGAAGGCGGTGTAGCGTTCACCGGCGAACGAGGGCAGTGACGGCGTGATGGTCTGCCCGGTGATCTTGCTGGCCCAACCGGCGTAGTAACGCAAAAAATGCGCCGCCTGGTCGACTTCGAAGGCCCGGGAAATCTGGATGATCTTGCCCGACTGGCAAGTCTCGATCTGCGCCAGTTCTTCGCGGTGCTGCTCCAGCAGGTCGGCCAGTTTGAACAGCACATTGCCGCGTATCGCCGGGGCGACCTGGGACCATTGTTTGAAACCACGACGCGCGGAGGCCACGGCCGCGTCGATATCGGCCGGGTCGGCGTCGGCGACCTGGGCGATGACTTGGCCGGTGGCCGGGTTGATCACCTCCAGCGTCTGGCCGGAGTGACTCTGCACGTAGCCACCGTCGATAAACAGCGCGTGTTGTCGACGCAGAAAGGCTTCGACGTGAGGCAGCAGTGGAATATCGCTCATGGGGGTTTCCTGATCCGGAACAAAGAAAAACCCGAGGGTAATCCACCGCTGCATGCCCGGCTTGACTGTGCCTGCCGCGCGCTATGTCTGTGGCTGCCAGGCCTGTGAAAAGTGCAATCTTGACTCTGGAACGTGCATTTTATGCCCGCCAGGCACACACCATACTGGCCCTGCATCCGGCGCCGCGCCTTGATTCCCGTTGTCGTCCGGACATCCAATAATAAGCAGGGCCATCCATGAAAAAGCCAAACCCGCTTCTCGAAGACCTCAAGCCCCTCCTGCCCGCCATCGCGGCCAATGCGTTCCAGGCCGAGCAGGACCGCCAGGTGCCCGCCGAAAATATTGCGTTGCTCAAAGGCATCGGCCTGCACCGTGCGTTTCAGCCCAAGGCGTTCGGTGGCATGGAATTGTCGCTGCCACAGTTTGCCGACTGCATCGCGGCGCTCGCCGGGGCCTGCGCCAGCACGGCCTGGGCCATGAGCCTGTTGTGCACCCACAGCCATCAACTGGCACTGTTCTCGGCCACCCTGCAGCAGGAAGTCTGGGGCACCGACCCGCATGCCACGGCCAGCAGCAGCATCGCCCCCTTCGGGCGTACCGAAGAGGTCGAGGGCGGCGTGCTGTTCAGTGGTGAGATGGGCTGGAGCAGCGGCTGCGACCACGCCGAGTGGGCGATTGTCGGCTTTCGCCGGCCGAATGCCGAGGGCACGCAGGACTACTGCTTCGCGGTGCTGCCGCGCAGTGACTATCAGATCCGCGACGACTGGTTTGCCGCCGGCATGAAAGGCAGCGGCACCAAGACGTTGATCATCGACAAGGCCTGGGTACCGGAGCATCGCATCCAGAAGGCCAAGGACATGATGGAGGGCAAGTCCGCAGGCTTCGGCTTGTACCCCGACAGCAAGGTGTTCTACTCGCCGTACCGTCCGTATTTTGCCAGCGGCTTTTCTACCGTGAGCCTGGGCGTCGCCGAGCGCATGCTCGAGGTGTTCCGCGAAAAGACCAAGACCCGCGTGCGCGCCTACACTGGCGCGGCGGTCGGTGCGGCCACGCCGGCGTTGATGCGCCTGGCCGAGTCGACGCATCAGGTCGGCGCCGCGCGCGCGTTTCTTGAAAAGACCTGGGCCGAGCATGCCGAGCACAGTGAGCAGCAGCGCTACCCCAGCCGCGAAACCCTGGCGTTCTGGCGCACCAACCAGGCGTATGCCACCAAGATGTGCATCCAGGCGGTGGATCGCCTGTTCGAAGCCGCCGGCGGCAATGCCTGGTTCGAACATAACGAAATGCAGCGCCTGTTCCGTGACTCGCACATGACCGGCGCCCATGCCTACACCGACTACGACGTCTGCGCGCAGATCCTCGGCCGCGAGCTGATGGGCCTGGAGCCCGATCCAAGCATGATCTGAACCTGCGTTTGATAACAACAATCAGGGCCGCGCCTGACGCGGCCCGGGAGTCTTGCATGTCTGAATCGACCTTCGACCCACGCACCTTTCGCCGCGCCCTGGGTAACTTTGCCACCGGCGTGACCGTGGTCACCGCCGCCGACGCCGCCGGGCGCAAGGTGGGCGTCACCGCCAACAGTTTCAACTCGGTGTCGCTCGACCCGCCGCTGGTGCTGTGGAGCCTGGACAAACGTTCCAACAGCCATGAGGTGTTCGAGCAGGCCAGCCATTTCGCGGTCAACGTGCTGGCGGCGGACCAGATCGACCTGTCGAACAATTTTGCCCGACCCAAGGACGATCGCTTCGCCGAGATCGAATATCAGCCCGGCGAGGGTGGGGCGCCGGTGTTCGCCGATTGTTCGGCGCGGTTTCACTGCGAAAACTACCAGCAGGTGGATGGCGGCGATCACTGGATCATGATCGGCAAGGTGGTGGCCTTCGATGATTTCGGCCGTGCGCCGCTGCTTTATCATCAGGGCGCCTACTCGATGGTCCTGCCCCACACGCGCATGACCAAGCGCGACGACAGCCAGCCGCCGAGCAGCCATTTCCAGGGACGCCTGAGCCACAACCTGTACTACCTGATGACCCAGGCGGTGCGCGCCTACCAATCCAGCTACCAACCCCGGCAACTGTCCACCGGCCTGCGCACCAACGAGGCACGCATGCTGATGGTGCTGGAGAACGACGCCCGGCTGAGCACCCAGGACCTGTTGCGCGAGGTGGCCATGCCGGTGCGCGAAATCGACGAAGCCGTGGCCAACCTCAAACGCAAGGGGCTGGTGAGCGACGATGACAACGGCGTACGCCTGACCGCTGCCGGTGTGGAGCAGACCGAAGACCTGTGGGCAATTGCGCGCGAACAGCAGGACAAGGTATTCGCCGCGTTCACTGACGCGCAGATCGAAACGTTCAAGACGGTGTTGAAGCAATTGATCCGCCATTGCTGATGGTAAAAAAGCCGAGGCCGGTAAAGGCCTCGGTTTTTTATTGATCGTACCCTGCAAATGCACGATAGCCCCTGGCAGCCAGGCGCAAGCGGGCGTGCAGGCTCGTACAAGCAATCACTGATGGTTTGCGGTCAGATCCAGCGTTTCGACGCGATGCGCAGAGGGCCGTCCGATGTTCTTCAAGAAAAACCAGCCGATGCAGGACCTTGCTGCCCACCTCAAGCAGGTGCTGGCGGGGGAGGCGCCTGATACCCAGGCGTTGCACGCTTACCCGTCGGTGCAGGCCTGCCTGGAACAGCTGGCGCGAGAGCGGGCGAATGCCGACCGCCAATGGCAGCAGGCCGAGGTATCGGCCAAGGCTCAGGCCGCCCGGCAGGCACACGACGAGCAGGCTCTTGAGGCCCTGCGTCAACAACTGGAGCTGGCCCTACAGCGTGAGGCGACACTGGATGCGGAGCTGCGTCGGCAGCGGCTGCTGGGTGACCAGCATCAACAGGAGAAGCAGATCTGGGAGCTGCTGCTGTGCACCATGACGGAGGGCTGCTGGGATATCACGGTGGTCAATGGTGACGTTCAGGACCCCGGCAGCCAGATGCGTATTTTCAATCAGTTTCGCCTGCTGCTGGGGTATGCCCCCCATGAGCTGCCCGACGGCTGGGACGCGCAGGTCGGCGTCACCCATCCCGAGGATTTGCCCAAGATCATGGCGATTTTCGACCGGGAGATCCTCGCCGCGCATGGTAGCGGTGAGTACGTATTTGAATACCGGATGCGCCACAAGACTCGCGGCTACATCTGGTGCCGCGAGCGCGGCAGGGCCGTGCGGGACGCCCAGGGGCGCTTGACGCGGGTGCTTGGCGCGGTCCGGGATATCAGTGATGAGCAGTCGGCCCGCACCACCCACCAACAATTGCTTGAGCACAACCAGGCCACCTATGGCCAGATCGCCACGGTGGTCAGTGTGATCAAAGGCATTGCCGACCGGACCAACCTGCTGGCCTTGAACGCGGCCATTGAAGCCGCGCGGGCCGGCGAGGTCGGCCGTGGGTTTTCGGTGGTGGCCGATGAGGTGCGCAAACTGGCGGAAAACACCCGCCAGGCGACTCATCGGATTCAGACGATGTTGCACCCGCACAAACAATAGCCTGCTTCAGGCGCTGCGCCGGGCAGCGCCTGAAAGGGGTCAAAAGGGTACGGCCACGGTCAACTGGCTGTAGAGGTTGGTGCCGTTGCCACCCACTTGGTTGCCACCGGTGTCGGCGTCCTTTTTCGGTTGGTAGATGCCCACCAATGGGCTGATGATCAGGTGGCTGTTGACCGCCCATTCGGCGTACAGGTCCAGCTCGCGGGCATCCAGGTTCAAGGCGTCGCGTTTGCGCAAGGTATTGAAGTCGAAGTACAGCGCGCCGACCGTCAGGTTTTCCAGGGGAGTGGCCTTGAGTCCTACATGCTGGATGCCGGTGTTGCTGTTGAACGGGCCGGCATAGTTGGAGGCCACTTCTCCCTGGAACCAGGTGCCGTAGCCGGTGCTGAGCCCGGTGAACAACGGGTCCCATTTTTGCGAGTAGCGGGTGTAGCGATAGGTCAGTTTCGGCGCCCAGCTGACATCGGCGAAGGTGTAGCCGGCTTCGCCGTACCAGGCTTTTTCCGGACCGGCATCCTTGTCCTGCCAGGCGTATTCGAAGGCAAAGCTGGCGTTCTCGATACCCGCGCTGCCTTCGCCGCGCAGGCTGTAGGTGTTCATGCCGTCGCGCTGTTTCTGAAAGTCGCTGGCCCATTGGTCGGTGACCCCGATGCCGTGTACCCAGGTCAACCCCAGCGTGCCGGCGGCGGCCGTGTAGTCGAGGGTGCCCGCCGCCAACTCGGTTTCGGCCTGGGCGCGGTTGTCGGATTTGAGCCACAGTACCGACCCATGCAGGCAGTCCTGGCCACCCAGGCGCAGCACGGCGGTACGGTCGAAGGCGTGACGCGCGGCGAGGTAGTAGGCACCCCCGCGATTCAATGCGCCGTCAGCCGGGCCCTTGCCCAGGTTGGGGCCGTCGTCGTTGATCAGGAAACCGCGGCCCAGCTTGACCACCTGGCGGCCGACGGAGAAATCCACTCCGTCCTTGCCCAGTGCCGGGAACAGCTCGGCCGAGCGCCAGCCCAGGTACGCGTCTTCGATTTTCGTGGTGCGCTCCGAACCGTCGGTGTTGCCGGCGGCGTCGCCGTCGCCCCAGGTGCCGGAACTGACCCAATTGAGCGCGCCATAACCGGTGCCGTAACCGGCCAGGCCCTGATCGCCGCTGACCCCATATTTGATGAAACCCTCGCGCCAGGATGAACCTCCCGGCGTGCCATCGTAGTTATGACGGCTGTTGAACATCCCGTAGACCGCCAGGAAGTCGGCATTGAGGTGGGTGTCTTCGTCGGCGTACAGCTCATAGGCTTGGGCCGTCGAGTGGGTGATCAAGAGTGCGATGCCCAGGCCGACAGCCTTGGACAGCGTGCAGGTTTTCAGAGTGTGCTCCATAGTGATAGTCCCCAGCATGATTAGGTCGAGGGCGCATTAAGATGGCTGGGCGCAGGGGAAGTCTTTTCCCTGCGTGCCAGCTAATTGATCCTGCCCGCCAAGGCCCACGCCCTGGCAGGCAGCAACAAAAGTGACGGCAGACATGGGCAAGACGCTCGGCGCGTTGGCGGTGCACAGTGATTTTCGCTCGAGGCCGTTTCGATCAGGGACTGGCCGGGGAGGGCTTAAACGCCAGCGCCTTGTACGGCTCGATGCATCCACTCAGAAATCCGCTTTCGAGGATCCGCACCATGTCGATCAATGACCGGCTCACGCAGCACCTGAAACGAGGCAGCGTCGGCTTTCCGACCGCGCTGGCCAGCACCATCGGCCTGATCATGGCCAGCCCGGTGATTCTCACCGCGACCATGGGCTTCGGCATCGGCGGCAGCGCTTTTGCGGTGGCCATGCTGATCGCGGTGGTGATGATGCTGGCGCAGGCGACCACCTTCGCCGAGGCCGCCGCGATCCTGCCGACCACTGGCTCGGTCTACGACTACATCAATTGCGGCATGGGCCGTTTTTTTGCGATCACCGGCACCTTGTCGGCGTACCTGATCGTGCACGTGTTTGCCGGTACCGCCGAGACCATTCTGTCCGGGGTCATGGCGCTGGTGAACTTCGAACACCTCAATACCCTGGCCGAATCCGCCGGGGGCTCCTGGTTGCTGGGCGTCGGGTTCGTGGTGGTGTTCGGCATCCTCAATGCGTTCGGCGTCAGCGCCTTCGGCAGGGCCGAGATCATCCTGACCTTCGGCATGTGGACCACGCTGATGGTGTTCGCCATACTCGGGCTGATCGCGGCGCCGGCGGTGCAACTGGAGGGGTGGTTCGGCGTGTCACTGGTGGGCACCGACCTGATCACCATTCTGTCCCTGGTGGGCATGGCCATGTTCATGTTCGTCGGGTGCGAGTTCGTCACGCCGTTGGCGCCGGACTTGCGCAATTCGGCCAAGGTCATGCCCAAGGCCATGCTCCTGGGCCTGCTCAGCGTGGCCACTTGCATGTTTCTCTACGGCGCGGCGATGAAGCGCCAGGTCGAAAACGTGTTGCTGGATGCCGCCACCGGCGTACACCTGCTGGACACGCCGATGGCGATTCCGCGTTTTGCCGAGCAGGTCATGGGGCAGGTCGGCCCGCTGTGGCTGGGCATCGGTTTTCTGTTTGCCGGCGCCGCGACCATCAACACGCTGATGGCGGGCGTGCCGCGCATCCTCTATGGCATGGCCGTGGACGGCGCGCTGCCCAAGGTGTTCACCTACCTGCACCCACGCTTCAAGACGCCGTTGCTGTGCATCCTGGTGGCGATGCTGATTCCGTGCCTGCACGCCCTGTGGTTGGGCGGCAACGCTGACAACATCATGCACCTGGTGCTGGCGGCGGTGTGTGCCTGGAGTTTCTCGTACCTGCTGGTGACGCTGTCGGTGGTGATCCTGCGCATTCGCCGTCCTGACCTGCCACGGGCCTATCGCTCGCCGTTCTTCCCGTTGCCACAAATCCTGTCCAGCATCGGCATTTTGCTCGGGATGTGGTTCATCACCCCGCCGGGCATGAACCCCGCCGACATTTACGTGCCGTTCGGCGTGATGCTGGCGATTACCGCTGCCTACGCGCTGTTCTGGACATTGGTGGTGCAAAAGGTCAATCCATTCAAGCCGGCGTCGGTCGAAGACGTGCTGGCCAAGGAGTTTTCCCATGAGCCTGGCAACCTTCACAACGAGCCTTTTGAGCATGCTGCAAAAGCTGTCTGAGCTGTTCAGTGCCAGACGCGCTCCGGCCGGTTACCGGCCCGGGGTCACGCTGGAGTACTTGCGGCGCAACCTGGGCCTGTCGAGCTTTACCTCGACCGGGCCGGCCAGTGCGGTGTTCGGCCTGGACGCCAGCGGCCTTGAGGTGACGGTTGTCGAGCGCACCGAAGCGCAATTGCTGATGCACCTGGTCATGACTGAATTCAGGATCCGTTTGCCCGCTTCAGAGCAGGGCAGTGCGCGCCTTGAGCTGCACCACCGTGGATCGATTCGGCGCACCGGGCTGGCGTGTCGGCAACGGGCCGGCGACCCCGCCCTGCGGGCCAGGCTTGAGGCGGTGTTAAGCGGCGATGAAGCTTTGCATCAGGCCTTGATGACGCTGGATTTCAAGCACCTGCGTATCGAGTTGGACGACCAGCAATGGCGCGTCCGGCTGGAGCACATGGGCGGCAGCGAGGTGGTCAATCGCATGCCGGCGTTTCGGCGTTATATCGCCCTGAGCCCGACCCAGCGCGCAGGTTTGCTGACGGTCCTGGCAGGTTTGCAACGGGTGCTGAGCGGGTTGTGATGAGTTGGCATCATTAGTGCTTTTACAGGTGGCATGACGTGCTTGTTGCGCCTATATAGATAACATGTTAACTATTGGCCAACAAAAACAAGAAGCCACTGTGGAGTTGCCATGAGCACTTATCAATCTGCGGACTGTGGACTGGAAAACTGGACGCGGGATCTACGCGCCGCCTGCGGCCATTTCGACACGGAACTGGCATTTAACCGCTCACTGTTTATCGGTGAGGTGTCCAAGCGTGAGCGCGGTGGCCTGTCACTGGCCAACCTGCGCACCAATGCCGGGATGATCAAGCGTGAACGGCCCAACGCCGATCACGACATGGACCAGCATTGTTTTCTTGTCAGCCAACGCAGCGGCTATTGCCAGATCACCCAGAACGGCCAGGTTGTGCAACTGGCCCCCGGCGACATGCTGCTGATGGACTCCACAGGCTCGATCGAGATCAGCCCGTTTGGCCTGATCGAACATGCCTCGCTGTCGCTCTCGCGCAATGAAGTGTGCAAGCAACTGGGCGGCGCCCCGAAAACCTTCGGCAAGATCTCTTCAAGCAAGGCCTGTGGCCGCATGCTCCACGTGCTGATGGACCAACTGTGCCGGGAAGGGCTGGGCGACCAGGATTCGAATGAGGAGGCGCAGGCCCTGCAAGCAGCCTTTGTGTCCTTGCTGGGCTCAGCCTTTGAAGTGCATGACGCACCCGGTGAGGGCATCGCCTGCCTGCAAGGCGGCAACCTGCGCAGCTACGTGCAGAAAGTCATCGACGAGTCGCTGACCCAGCCTGGCCTGAGCCCCGTGGGCCTGGCCAGCCGCTTGAACATCTCGGTGAGGCACCTGTACCGGTTGTTCGAAGAGCAGGACGACAGCGTTTGCCGCTACATCCAGCGCGCGCGGCTCAAGCGCAGCGCGGATGACTTGACCAACCCGTTCCTCAAGAGCGAGTCGATCACCTCGATTGCCTACAAGTGGGGCTTCACCGATTCGGCGCACTTCAGCCGCTCGTTCAAGAAGCAATTCGAGCTATCGCCCAAGGATTTTCGTTCGACCCATCTGCAACAGGCGGTGGGCGCGGCCTAGGTTATCCATCGATCCATGAAACCGCTCAGCCTGTCGGCCAGCCACATTTGTTCCGTTGCGGTCGAGCACTTCGCCGATCACGGTTATAGCGCTTCATCGCTCAACGACATTGCGGTCGGAGCGGGCATGCGCAAGGCGTCGTTGTACGCGCACTTTGTCAGCAAGGAGGCGTTGTTTCTGAGGGTGTTCGAGATTGCCCTGGCGCATGAGCACCGCTGCATCGAGCGCTGCTTCAAGGACGAGGCCGGGCATGTGGGCGTACCGGGGCAGTTGCACCTCGAGCGGCTGAGCGCACGCTACGAAGCGTCGCCGCATCTGCGCTTTCTGCTGCGCACGGCGTACTTTCCACCAGCGCATATTCGCAGCGTGATCACCACCGGTTTCGAGGGGTACCTGGCGCGCATTCGCCATGACTTTCAAAGCGCCGCGCAAGCTCGCTATGCGAGGACGCGACCGCAGGCGCTGGAAGTGTATTGCGACGCCTACCTGGGCATCGTCGACAGCCTGCATGTGGAGCTGATCTATTCGACGCCGCAGGGCTACGTCAAACGGCTTGCGGCGTTGACGCGGGTGCTGGGGGATTCGTTGTCGATGCTCCCGACCGATGGAGATCAAACGGTGGGAGGGGGCTTGCTCCCTCACACAGTTGATTCCAGTCATGCCTGACAGACCTTACTTCACCTCGGGCAACGTCGACCCGCCATCCACAATGATGGTCTGCCCGGTGATGTAGCCCGCCAGGTCCGAGGCCAGAAACAGCATGGCCCCGGCAATGTCCTCCGGCGCGCCGAGGCGGCCCAGTGGCACGCGGTTGGCGATGTCGGCGTTGACTTGATCATCGCCCAGGTTGTCCATGGCCGGCGTGGCAATCATCCCCGGCTCCACACCGTTGACCCTTACCCGATCGCCGGCCAGTTCCAGCGCGGCATTGCGGATAAAACCGTTGACCCCGGCCTTGGACGCGGCGTAGTGGCTGAGCCCCGGATAGGCGACCCGTGGCCCGGTGACCGACGAGGTGACCAGTACACAACCGCCGCCTTGACGCTGAAACATCGGCAAGGCGGCCTGGGTCAGCCAGAACAGCGCGCAAAGGTTGACCGCCAGCGTACGTTCCAGCAGGGCCGGGGTTATCTGCTCGAACGCCGTCAACGGAAAATAGCCGGCGTTGTGCACCAGGATATCCAGGCGCCCCCAGTCGCGCTCGATGCCCTTGACCCCGTCGAACACCGCCGTCGCATCGGCCAGGTCGAGTTCGATGGCCTCGACCCGGCACCCGCGCCTGCCCAATTCGTCGGCCAACGCCTGGGCTTGCGCCCGACGCAGGTCAACGATCATCACGCGCGCGCCACGCAGCGCAAACGCTTCGACGATGGCTCGGCCGATACCTTGCGCGCCACCGGTGACCAGCACGCTTTTGCCGCTGAAATCGAGGTCTTCAGACATGGGACTGCTCCATATGGGCATAGGCCAGGGTCGGCACGTCGACGATGCTCGAACCACCGTCGGCGACCAGGCTGGCGCCGGTGATGATCGAGGCGTCGGGGCCTGCCAGGAAGCGGCAGACCTTGGCGATTTCTTCGGCGCTGGCGGGACGCCGCAACGGTACGTCGGCGCAGACGCGGGCATACGCCTGCTGCAGCGTATCGCCGTGGAAGCTCATCAGCGGCTGCATCTCCGCGTCGGCCATCGGCGTGGTGACCCAGCCCGGACACACGGCATTCACTCGCACACCGCGTGGCCCATAGTCCCGCGCCAGGGAGCGGTTAAGCCCGAGCAGCGCGTGTTTGGCTGTGGTGTAGCCACACACTTCGGGCCCGGCGGCCAACGAGGCGATGGAGCCCAGCAGCACAATGCAGCCGGCGCTCTCGATCAGCAGCGGCAGGCAGGCGCGGGCGCTGTAGAACGCGCTGTCCAGGTTGCTGCGCAACGCCGCTTCCCAGGTGGACGGGCTGGTTTGGCTGGCGCTGCCCACGCCATGCCCGCCGGCACAGGCCAGCAGCACATCGAGCCGGCCGTAGCGCGCATGAATCTGTGCAACGAAGCGGTCCCAGGTGTCCGCGCAGGCCGCGTCGCCAACCAATACCAGGCCACCGGTTTGCGCGGCGACCTGCTCCAATGGCTCGCGACGTCGGCCGATCAGCACCAGGTTGGCGCCCTCGGCGGCGTACAGTCGTGCACAGGCGGCACCGATGCCCGTGCCGGCACCAGTGATGACCACGGTACGGGGATCAGGCATCGGGATACTCCGTATGGTTGAGGACCTGGCAGTAGGAACTGACCGGAAAGTTCGACAGCTCATCGAAGGACGCACCGGCATAGCCGAAGATCTTGCCGTCGCTGCGGTGCTGTTGCAGGTCGATCAGTACCAGCCCGAGGGTGGGGATGATCTTTTCGCGCCAGACGAACAGGTACAGCTGGTCGGCAATCTTGTAGTAGTGGCAGCGGTCGGTATCGCACAGGCCCTGTTCGACACCCTTGAGGCACTGCCAGGAATAGAACTGATCGTTGAGGTAGATGTGCTCGTAGACTTCGCTGGGGCTGTAGCGATACAGGTTGCGCAACCCGGTCAGCTCCTGGGTCGGCGCGTGCGGGCCCTGGCCGGCCTGCCAGGGTTGACTCAGGCTGCCATGCAGAAATTCCACGTCCACCGAGGTCAGGGCCTTGCCGGCCAGGGCGCGGCTGTAGAGGCCTTGCTCGGTTTGTTCGCGGTTCGGCATGCTGCCGATCACGGCGGTGAACGATGACGTGGGGGTATCCAGCACCAGGCTGATCGACCAGGCTTGCCCGGCCTCGTGCTTGATAAAGTCGACCAGGTACAGGCCCGGACGCACCGAGGTGGCGCGGTAGGCGGCCGAACCGCTGGAGTGACCATCGGTGGCGTTCCAGTGCAGCGTATCGGTTTCAAAGCGGTGCTCGATCTGCCAGCCATTGGCGAAGTGCAGCGTGAAGGTCTTGCCGTTGAGGTCGGCCAGGTTGGGCAGGATAAAGGCTTCAGGGGCAAAACCGTCGGCAAGGGCGCCTACGGTGATCCAGTCGGATGGGGTGGTCATTGCATGGCTCCAGTGGGTTGAATTGACAACCCGGAGCATGCGGCGGGAAGGGGCGTGCGCCTATCAACCGAATGGTTGACCCCGCTTAAAGAAACAGCGCGGCCACCAGCTCGGTGCGGCTGCTGACGCCTGTTTTGCGAAACAGATGAATCAGGTGGGTCTTGATGGTGGGCAGGCCAACATCCAGCGCCTGGGCCAGTTGTTTGTTGCTCGCGCCCTGGCGAAGCAGCCAGGCGATCTGGCGCTCCTTGGGCGTGAGCCCGGCCAACCCGTCGTCAGCCGGTTGCATGTTGGCCACGGCCATTTGCAGCATCACCTGCAAGGCATTCAACTGGGCCAGTTGGTCGAGGGTGAACACCCCTTGTTCAGCCGTGCGCAGCAGCGAGATGGCGGCCTGGGGCTGGTCGGCGCGATGGGCGACGATCTCCACCACATCGACGACCCCGTAGCGCGCGAGGAAGTCGCGGTAGCGGCGGCTGTCACGCAGCGGCTGCCTGGCCATGGCCAACCCCAGCGGCACCACGGCCAGCCCGGTGGACAGGCAGTTGCGCGGTTGCAGGGGGTCGAATTGGCGGTAGTTGTCCAGGTAATCGCGGTGCATCTCACCGCTCATGCCCAGCAGCCTGAAGTCGCGGGCTTGCAGGTGGCGGTCGACGCAATAGAACGCCGCCTGGCTGGCGGGTACGAGTTGGGTGAAAGCCTGCAGGCAAAGGCCGGCGACTTCCTGGGCGGGGATGGCGTGCATGGTCGGTTACCTGCGCCAGAAAAAACGCTGCCGGCACACGCCGGCAGCCAGGAGCGATCAGACTACCGCAAAATAATGCTTCACGAAGCTTTCGCTGACCACGTCCCACAGCACCGGCGTGCCCTTGGTCACGAACCAGCTGTCGCCGGCCTTGTAGCGGGTGCTCTGGCCGGTGCTTTCGTCGGTCAGCACCACTTCGCCGGTGACCACGGTGGCCTGTTCGGCGAATGGGTAGATCATGCGAAACTTGCCCTGGGTGGTGCCGAAATAGGCGCTGCTGACCGGGTCGGTCGGGGCGCCGAAGGTCATCTTGCCGAAGGCCTTGACCTCGCCTTCAAGGATCTCGGAGCCAAGGTCGGCAACGGTGCCCCAGGCGTCGAGGTCCGATAATTGAATATCTTTTTTCAGGGGGGTAACGGGCATGGCGGTTCTCCTGTGAATGAAACAGCGGGGGCTCAACGGCGACCGTTGAAGTAGCCCGACAGTTGATGAAGGCTTTTGCCGGCGGTGAGCAGCAGTGGGCGGATATGGTCCTTGCCGAGGATTTGCGCGTGCTTGACCGAACTGATCAGGTCATAGCGCGAAGAGCCTTCGCTCATGCCCTCGGCCAGAACCTTGCAGATGATATGGCTGGGCGTGACGCCGAAGCCGGCGTAACCCTGCACGTAAAAGGCGTTGGGGCGACCGCTGAGCGTGCCGATCTGCGGGAACAGGTTGGCTCCGGTCGCCATCGGCCCGCCCCAGGCCAGGTCGATCTTCACGTCCTTGAGGTACGGGAAGATTTTCAGCATCAGGTTGCGGTTCCAGGCCTTGAGGTCCAGCGGGATGTGTTCGACGAAAGGCGTGGCGGCGCCGAACAACAGGCGGTTTTCGTTGGTGACGCGGTAGTAGTCGATCACCGGACGAATGTCGCTGTAGGCGCCGCGTATCGGGCTGATGCGGTTGATCACCTCGTCCGACAGCGGTTCGGTCATCAACTGGAAGGCATAGGTGTTGACGGTGGTCTTGTGCAACTCCGGTTCAAGCTTGTTGAGGAAACTGTCACAGGCCCACAGCAACTTGGCGGCCTTGACCGAGCCACGGCCGGTGCGCACGGTGACTCGCTCGCCATAGCTGACTTCCAGGGCAGGGCTGTGCTCGAAGATGCGCACCCCATGCCCGGCCAGCGCCTTGGCTTCGCCCAGCAGCAGGTTGAGTGAGTGCACATGCCCGCCGCCCATGTGCAGCAACGCGCTGCTGTAGGCATCGGAGCCGATGATCTGCTTGACCTCGGAGCCCGCCATGAAGCGGATTTCATCCTTGGTGTTGATCGACTTGAAGTCTTTCTCCCAGGCGCGCAGGGTCTTTTCCTGGCGGGCGTTGAAGCCCATGTAGCCGTAGCCGTGGCGGAAGTCGGCGTCGATGGAGTATTTGGCGATGCGGTCCTTGATGATGCCGGCGCCCAGCTCGCTGATTTCAAAGATCTGGCGCAGGCCTTCGTCGCCGACTTGCTGCTTGATCTTCTCCAGGTCATGGCCGATGCCCGCCATGATCTGCCCACCGTTGCGGCCCGTACCGCCGAAACCCAGGTAACGCGCTTCAAGCACCACGATGTTGGTGATGCCTTTTTCCGCCAGTTCCAGCGCGGTGTTGATGCCGGAGAAACCGCCACCAATCACCACCACGTCGGCGTCCACGTCCTGTTCGAGGGTCGGGAAGCTGAGGTTGTATTTCTTGGTTGCCGAGTAGTAGGTCGGCGTTTCGAGAGTGATCATGGCGCAGCCTGGAAAGTGAAGGGGGACTCACCGCAGAGCCGACAAGAGGCTCTGTGCCTGTTGGGTGCTATTAAGTGCCTTCCGAGCGGTAGGTGTCTTGATTCTGTGTGCCGCCGCGCTTGACCGTGGCTGCCACTGAAACCTGCGTAGGGGTAAAGCTGCACACGGAGAACAGGTGCCGATGCTAGAATGTTGTTAATCTGTTAACTAAATACGACGCCGACTTTATATGCCTCAATTGCGCCAATCCTTGACCCTCAGCTTGCTCCATGCGCGGGAAGCCGCCATGGGGTTTTTTCGTCCCTCGCTTAACCAGCATGGGTTGACCGAACAGCAATGGCGGGTCATTCGGATCCTGAGCCAGCATCAAGAGCTGGAGATCAATCGCCTGGCTGAATTGGCCTGCATCCTCAAGCCGAGCATGACCGGGGTGCTGGTGCGCATGGAGGCGGCGGGGATGGTGGAGCGGCGCAAGGCGCACCAGGATCAGCGGCGCGTACTGGTGCGGCTGGCGGAGAAGGGGCAGGCCTGTTTCGCTTCGATGAGCCAGTGCATGGAGGCCAATTATCAGCGTTTGCAGGCGGGGTTCGGCGAGGAGAAGTTGCAGACGCTTCTGGGTTTGCTCAATGAGCTGAAAACGCTGAAGCGCTAAGCCGAGGCTGCACCTGTGGCGAGCGGGCTTGTTGTGGCGAGGGAGCTTGCTCCCGTTGGACTGCGTAGCAGTCCCCATTTTTTAGGGCCGCTTCGCACCCCAACGGGAGCAAGCTCCCTCGCCACAGGCCACTTTTCATTTGCAACTCTAGTAAATTGCCCCCGCCGCGCTGGCCGGCACCGCTGCCCCCTTGAACGCCGCCGCCAGGCTTTGCAACCCACGCATCAGCACCGTGGTGTCCACGCCCACGGCGACGAACGCCGCGCCCAACTCAATGTAACGCCGCGCCAACGCCGGGTCGGCGCTCAGAATGCCGGCGGCCTTGCCGGCTTGGCGGATGCGTGCGATGGCGTCTTCGATCGCCGCCTGCACCTCGGGATGCCCTGGGTTGCCGCGATGGCCCATCGAGGCGCTCAGGTCGGCCGGCCCGATGAACACGCCGTCGACGCCTTCCACGGCCGCGATTGCATCCAGATTGGCCAGGCCTTCGCGGTTTTCGATCTGCACCAGCAGGCACATCTGCTCATCGGCCTTGTCGAGGTACCCGGCGATGCTGTTCCAACGCGATGCGCGTGCCAGCGCACTGCCGACGCCGCGCACCCCCTTGGGCGGGTAGTGGATGGCGCTCACCAGTGCCTGCGCCTGCGCGGCGCTCTCGACCATGGGCACCAGCAACGTCTGTGCGCCGATGTCGAGCACTTGCTTGATCAAGGCCGTATCGCCGATGACCGGGCGAATCACCGGATGGCTGGGGTAGGGCGCCACGGCCTGGAGTTGGCCGAGCATGCCGCGCAGGTCGTTGGGCGCATGTTCGCCGTCGATCAGTAGCCAATCGAAGCCGGCGTTGGCGGCCAGTTCCGCGCAGTAGGCATCGGCCAGTCCCAGCCACAGGCCGATCTGGGCTTCGCCGCTGCGCAGGCGTTGTTTGAAGGTGTTCACAGGCATATCCATCGAGCCGTCCTCCGTTTACACAAAACGACAGGCAATCGAGCCGAGCATGTCGTAGTCGACATGGAAGGTATCGCCGGGGTTGGCCGCCACCGGGCGGGTGAAGGAACCGCCGAGAATGATCTGCCCCGGTTGCAGGGTCACGTCATAGGCGGCCAGCTTATTGGCGAGCCAGGCCACGCCCTTGGCCGGGTGGTTGAGCACGGCGGCCGACACGCCGGATTCTTCGATCACGCCATTGCGGTAGAGCACGGCGGGCACCTTGCGCAGGTCGATCTCGGTGGGGCGCACGGCGCGCCCGCCCATCACCACGCCGGCGTTGGCCGCGTTATCGGAAATGGTGTCGAACACCTTGCGTGTCGCCTGGGTATGCGGGTCGACCTGCTGGATGCGCGCATCGATGATTTCCAGCGCCGGGATCACCCATTCGGTGGCATCGAGCACGTCGAACACGGTCACATTCGGGCCTTTCAACGGCTTGCCCAGGATGAACGCCAACTCGACCTCCACCCGCGGCACGATAAAACGCTCGAAGGGGATGTCGGTGCCTTCGTCGAAGAACATGTCATCGAGCAGCGCACCGTAATCCGGCTCGGTGATGTTGGAAGACACCTGCATGGCGCGTGAAGTCAGGCCGATCTTGTGACCGACCAGCTTGCGCCCGTCCTTGATTTTCTGGGCGACCCACGCGCGCTGGATGGCGTAGGCGTCGTCAAGGGTGATTGCCGGGTGTTCCAGGGAGAACTGGCGCACCTGTTCCCGTGAACGTTCCGCCTGGTCGAGGCGGGCGGCGGCTTGCTGGATAAGCTGTTGATCGAGCATGACAAGGGTCTCTCAGTGAGGGTTGACGATGGCCGCCTGGGTGCGCAGCACCAGCACGCCACCGAGTGCAATGAGCAATGCCAGGGCGTAGAGGGCCAGGCTGGCGCTGTGTGTGGTGTCGCGCATCCAGCCGATCAGGTAGGGCGCGAAGAACGAAGCGATGCTGCCGAAGGAGCTGATCAAGGCGATGCCGGCGGCCTGGGTGTGGTTGGACAGGAACGCGGGGGGCAGTTGCCAGAACATCGGCAGCGCCGCGCTGGCGCCCATGCCGGCGATGATCAGGCCGCCCAGCACCAGGGTCGGGTTGGTGGGGGCGAGCCCGGCGATGGCAATGCCGCCCGCCGACATCAATAACGGCACGCACAGGTGCCAGCGGCGTTCGCGGTGGCGATCGGACGAGCGCCCGCAGCCGATCATGAAAAAGCACCCGGCCAGGTACGGCACCGCACTGAGCAGGCCGACCTTGCCGTCGCTGCCGACCCCGGCGCCGTGGATCAGCGTCGGCATCCAAAACGCCAGGGTATTGACCGCCAGCATCACCGCGAAATACACCGCCACCAACAGCCACACTTGCCGGTTGTGCAGAATGGCGGAGAACGAGGTGATGGATTTGCGCTGTTCTTCGCTGTGCAGTTGCTCGCGCAATTGTTGCTTTTGTGCAGGTGTCAGCCAGGTGACACGCTCGAAACTGTCCGGCAGGCATTTGAGCACCACCAGCCCGAGCAGGATGACCGGCGCACCCTCGATCACAAACATCCACTGCCAGCCGCGCAGGCCGCCCAGGTCATGAAAGTGCTCAAGGATGCCGCCCGAGAGCGGTCCGCCGATCACCCCGGCCATGGGCACCGCTATCGCAAACAAGGCAGTGATTTGTGCACGCCGACCGGCCGGGTACCAGCGGTTCAGGAACACCAGGATGCCCGGAAAGAAACCCGCTTCGGCCACCCCGAGCAAAAAGCGCAGCACATAGAAGCCCGTCGCGCTGTCGACCAGGAACATGCAGGTCGACAGCGCGCCCCACACCACCATCAGCGTGGCGATCCAGCGTCGCGGGCCAACACGGTCCAGGGCCATGTTGCTCGGTACGCCGAACAGCGCGTAGGCGATGAAGAACAGACCGGCACCGAAGCCATAGACGGTGTCGCTGAAATTGAGGTCGGTGCTCATCTGCATCTTGGCGAAGCCGATGTTGATGCGGTCGAGGTGCGCGAACAGGTAGCAGATCAGCAACAGCGGCATCAGCCGCCAGGTGATGGCGCTGTGGGTGCGGTCGCGGACGACGCTCGCAAGGGTGTCGGCGGTATTGGCTGTGCTCATGGTTTTATACTTTTTGTCTGAGAGGCCGATGGAACGAACGGGCAGGGCGGGTTAACTCACCTGCGCCTTAAGGAAGGCGTGCACATTGTTCTGCTTGAAATTGAGCTGCTCGTGCAGTTCGACCATTTCAAACGACAAGGCCAGCAGGCGTTGGGCTTGCAGCTCGGCGAAGTGCGCGGTGATCACCTCGAAGAGTTTTTCGGCGACCTTCTGCCGGGTTGCCAGGTCACGGCCATGACCGACCTTGAGCGTCATGTGCACGAAGGCGTAGTCATGCTTGCCGTCGGCCATGCGCCAGGTGTCCAGGCGCACGCCGCGGCTGCGGATGCCGCCCAGCGGGAACACGCCGCTCTCGCCCAGGGTGGCGTGGACTTTTTCGAACAGGCCCGGCAGGTCCGCCTGCTGTTCAAGGTTGTCGGTGTACTCAGCGATGAAGTGGGGCATGGAGCCTCCTGCGTCGGTAGCTTTTAGCGGCAGGTTTCAAGCGGCAAGTGAGCGTGATCGGCTTGTAGCTTGCGGCTTGAAGCGTGTAGCTGTTCTTGTTCATACCGGGAAAATGGCGTTGATCTGCCCGGTGCCCGAGCTGCCGAAGGGTTCGGTGATGATCTCGGCGGGCTTGGCGTACTCCTGCCCGCCGAGCAACCCCAACAGCATGGCGGTGTCGTGCATCTTGCCTTCGCCAAAGCAGTGCTCGGCGTAGTCGGGGAGCATGGCGCAGAACTCTTTCCAGCGACCCTGGCGCCACAGCTCCACCACGTGCAGGTCGACCTGTTTGTCGAACTCGCGCGTCCAGTTATGGATATTGGCTTCGGCATTGCGGTCATCGGAGAACCGGTGCGACAGCGAGCCGGAGGCCAGCACCACGACTTTGCGGTCGCTCTTTTCGATGGCGCGGCGCACGGCGGCGCCGAAGGTGAAGCTGTCTTGCAGACGATGCCAGGCGCACCAGGCGGCAATCGACACCACGTTGAATTTTTGATCGTCCGGCACGCCCATGTGCATGTAGCGCATCGGCACCAGGGTGCCGTATTCCAGCTCCAGGCTCGGAATGTTGTGGGCCAGGGTGCGCACGTCGGCCGCGTTGGCCTCCAGCGCGATCAGCTCGCCCAGCTCCGGGCAGCCCGGGTACTCGTACTCCATGTTCTTGATGAAGTGCGGCAGTTCGTTGCTGGTGTAGATACCCTTGAAGTGCTCGCCGCTGTTGACGTGATAGGCGCTGTTGACCAGCCAGTGCACATCGAACACCACGGCGGTATCGGCGCCCAGTTCGCGGGCACGCCGGCCGATTTCCTTGTGGCCGGCAATCGCCGCCTCACGGCAGCCATGGTGTTTGCCGGGCAGCTCCGACAAATACATCGAGGGGACGTGGCAGATTTTCGCGGCCAGGACGACTTCGCCCATGATGATTCTCCTGAAATTGTTGTTGTCTTAGGGGATTTTGGTGTTGCTCAGACGCCCCAGCGTGGAATGTGATGGCTGCCCATCGAGATGCACACGTTCTTGATCTCGGCGAACACCTCGAAGCTGTATTGGCCGCCTTCACGGCCGGTGCCGGAACCTTTCACCCCGCCGAATGGCTGGCGCAGGTCGCGCACGTTCTGGCTGTTGATGAACACCATGCCGGCTTCGATGCCATAGGCCAGACGATGCGCCTTGCCGATGTCCTGGGTCCAGATGTAGGACGCCAGACCGTATTCGGTATCGTTGGCTAATTGCAGGGCGCAGGCTTCGTCCTTGAATGGAATCAGGCACACCACCGGGCCGAAGATTTCTTCCTGGGCGATGCGCATGTTGTTGTTCACATCGGCAAATACCGTCGGCTGGATGAACTGCCCTTTGCTCAAGTGCGCCGCCAGGTTGGCCGGGCGCTCCAGGCCGCCGGCGAGGAGGGTGGCGCCTTCTTCGAGGCCGATCTTGATGTAGCCGGTGACCTTGTCGTAGTGCGCCTGGGTGATCATCGAGCCGACCTGGGTCTTCGGGTCTTGCGGGTCGCCGACGATCAGGCGTTTGGCGCGCGCGGCGAACTCAGCCACGAACTGCGGGTAAACGCTTTCCTGGATAAAGATCCGGCTGCCGGCGGTGCAACGTTCGCCGTTGAGCGAGAAAATCGTGAACAGTGCCGCGTCGAGGGCGCGCTCCAGGTCGGCGTCTTCGAAGATCAGCACCGGCGACTTGCCGCCCAGTTCCATGGAATACTTTTTCAGGCCCGCGGTCTGCATGATCTTCTTGCCGGTGGCGGTGCCGCCGGTGAAGGAAATCGCGCGCACGTCCGGATGGCGCACCAGCGCATCGCCGGCGGTGGCGCCGTAACCCTGGATCACGTTCAACACGCCGTTGGGGATGCCGGCTTCGACGGCCAGGCGCCCCAGTTCGTTGGCGGTCAGCGGTGACAGCTCGGACATCTTCAGCACGGCGGTATTGCCCAGCGCCAGGCACGGCGCAGTCTTCCAGGTGGCCGTCATGAACGGCACGTTCCACGGCGAGACCAGCGCGCACACGCCTACGGGTTGGTACAGGGTGTAGTTGAGCATCTGGTCATCGACCGGGTAACTGTGCCCGTCCATGCGCGTGCAGACTTCGGCAAAAAAATCGAAGTTGTGCGAGGCGCGTGGGATCAACACGTTTTTGGTCTGGTGAATCGGCAGGCCGGTGTCGAGCGTTTCCAGTTCGGCCAGGCGCGGCACGTTCTGTTCGATCAGCTCGCCGAGTTTGCGCATCAGGCGCGCACGTTCCTTGGCGGGTGTGCCGGCCCACTTCGGAAAGGCTTCCTTGGCCGCCGCCACGGCCTGCGCCACCTCTTCTGCGCCGCCGCTGGCGACTTCACCGATGGCTTCGCCGGTGGCCGGGTTGTAGTTGACGAACACGTCTTTGCTTTCGACCTCACGGCCGTTGATCCAATGTTTGATCATGCTGCTCAAGCCTCTGTACGGGCGTTGAAGAACGCCGCTTCGCTGACAATTCGATTGACCAGGCGACCCACGCCTTCGACTTCCACCACCACTTCATCGCCCGGCACCACATCCGCGAGACCTTCGGGTGTGCCGGTGGCGATCATGTCGCCGGGTTGCAGGGTCATGAAGCCGGACAGGTATTCGATCAGGTAGGGGATGTCGAAAATCATGTCCTTTGTGCTGCCTTCCTGGCGCAGTTCACCGTTGATCCAGGTGCGCAGCTTCAGGTTGCTCGGGTCGGGCACATCGGCCACATCGACGATCCACGGGCCGACCGGTGTGGTGGCGTCGCGGTTTTTCACGCGCAGGTTGGGGCGGTAGTAGTTTTCCAGGTAGTCACGAATGGCGTAGTCGTTGCACACCGTGTAGCCGGCCACATAGTCCAGGGCGTGTTCGCGCTTGACGTTGCGCGCCGGCTTGCCGATGACGGCCACCAGTTCGCACTCGTAGTGCATGTAGGCGACGTTATCCGGGCGCCAGGTCACCTGGTTGTGGCCGGTATAGGTGCCGGGGGATTTGATGAAGGCCAGCGGCTCGGTGGGCGGCTTGAACGCCAGTTCGGCGGCGTGGTCGGCGTAGTTCAGGCCCAGGGCGAACATGCTGCCGGTGGCTGGTGGCAGCCACTGCACCTGGTCTTCGGCCAGCAGCCGACCATCGGCCAGGCGCACGGCGTTGTTGTCTTCGACATGGGCGAGGTGGACTTCGCCTTCAAACTGGATGCGGGCGTGTTTCATACAAGCTCCTGTTACTCGGCCACGACGTGGTTGGCGAGGCGGCCCAAACCGCTGATTTCAACTTCAAGGGTGTCGCCCGGCTGCACGTCGACGCGACCTTCCGGGGTGCCGGTGATCAGCACGTCACCGGCGTGCAGGGTCATGAACTCGCTGATTTCGGCGATCAGCAAAGGAATGTTGCGCACCAGGTTGGCGGTGGTGTTCTGCTGGCGAATCTCACCGTTGACGTACAGCGTGATCGCCAGGCCGTGCGGGTCTTTGATCTGCGCGGCGGGGATCAACTCGGGCCCGACCGCACAAAAACCGTCACGGCATTTGGCTTTGACGGCAGGGCGGTAGTAGCTGTCTTCCGGCAGGCTGAATTCATTGACGATGGTGTAGCCGGCCACGTAATCGAGGGCGTCGGCCGCGCTCACGCGGCTGGCGCTCTTGCCCATCACCACACCCAGCGCCGGGCCGGGTTGCAAGCGTTCGCCCTGGCCTGGATGCACCACTGCGGCGCCGTGCTGATTGCGCGTGTTGGGCGTCTTGATAAACAGCACCGGTTTGACCGGCGGCTTTTGATACGGCGGCTGTTCGAATTCGGCGAGGCGCTGTTTGAGCAGCCCCTGGTAGTTCAGTGCGACTGCGAACAGGGTGCCGGTGGCGACGTCATGCAAGGCACGGCTCATGCTTTCTCCTGGCAGAGCCATGGGGCTCCGATTTTTGTTAATGTGTTAACAGTTATAATTAAGATGTTAACTATCGTCAAGCGTGGCAGACTTTCTTCCCGGTGGTTGCGCTGCGCGATTCGGTGCAGGATGAGCACCACGGCAATCACAATAAAAACGAGCAGCGTGCGATGACCGACCGTCAACCGATCCCGAACATCAACATCGGCCAGGTGTACGACCAGCGCTACAGCGACGCGCAGGTGCATTACGACCGGCTGGCCAACCTGGCGGGTTTCTTCGGGCGCAACATGCCGGTGCACCGGCACGACCGGTTCTTCCAGGTGCACTACGTCAAGAGCGGCACGGTGCGCGTGTACCTGGACGACCAGCAGTACGTCGAGTCCGGGCCGATGTTTTTCCTCACGCCGCCCACCGTGCCGCACGCTTTTGTGACCGAGGCCGACAGTGACGGGCACGTGTTGACGGTACGCCAGCAACTGGTCTGGCAATTGATCGAGACCGACCCCAGCCTGGCACCGGCCGGGGCGCAGCTGCCGGCGGCGTGTGTCGCGCTGGCGCATTTGGGGCCGCACAACGCGGGTGAAATACGCCGGCTGGATTTTCTGTTCGACGAATTGAGCGAAGAGGTGGACGCCCAGCGCCCAGGGCATGGCGCTGCCCTGGACAGCTTGACGCGCTTGATCATGGTCAGCCTGTTGCGGCTGTGCTCCCATTCGTTGAAAGCCACCCCGGCGCGGCACGAAGACCTGAAGATCTTCCACCGTTTCAACGAGCTGATCGAAGCGCACTACCTGCAGCACTGGCCGTTGTCGCGGTATGCGCAAGGCATCGGCGTGACCGAGGCGCGACTCAACGATGTGTGCCGACGCATCGCCGACCTGCCGTCCAAGCGCCTGATCCTGGAACGCCTGATGCAGGAGGCCAAACGCCTGCTGCTGTTCACCGGAAGCTCCGCCAACGAAATCTGCTATCAGCTCGGGTTCAAGGATCCGGCCTATTTCAGTCGGTTTTTCCAGCGCTACGCACAGCTCACTCCGGGGGAGTATCGCCAGCGACAATTGGGTTTGCGTTGAGCCAGGCATGGGCCGTTGCGCCTTGGTGTTGTTGATCTTATAGCGATCAGCATGACCAGCGCGGCGCTTGGACAGAATGGCTTTTACGCGGAACCGATTGCACTTTTCACAGGCTTGCGTGCGCCGGGCGGCGACACTAAGCTGCCGACTCGTTCATCCACGTGGTGCCGATATGGCCAACCCCAGACCTTCGCTGACCCTGATCCTGCTGCAAGCCCGTGAAGCCGCGATGGCGTTTTTCCGGCCGGCCCTGAACAAACATGAACTGACCGAACAGCAATGGCGGGTGATTCGCATCCTGCGCCAGCAGGGCGAGCTGGAAAGCCATCAACTTGCCCAGCAGGCGTGCATCCTCAAACCGAGCATGACCGGTGTGCTCAGTCGTCTGGAGCGCGATGGCCTGGTGCGTCGGCAGAAGTCCAGCCAGGACCAGCGACGCGTGTTCGTCGGCCTCACCGAGCGCGGCCAGCAGTGCTTCGTGTCGATGAGTGAAGGCATGGAAAGCAACTACCGCAAGATCGAAGAGCAGTTTGGCGCGGAAAAAATGGAGCAACTGCTGAGCCTGCTCAACGAGCTGAAGAATATAAAGCCTTGATGCGTAAAACTCATTAACAGGTGAACGTATTTGCCCGCTGGCGGCATGTAGGCGCTCCTTGCGCTATCCGTTTTCGGCACAACTGCACGATCGGTCCTGAGTCCGGAATGGAACTTGCCTTGTAGATGACCCGTAAGCCTTGCAACTCAAAAAGGTCGGGTCCATGAACAACAATAATGAGCGGGTGCCTGCGGTTTCCAAGCAGGTTCGGTCGACGTCATCCCTGCAGCATTTTTTCACGAGCGATATCGATGAGCACGCCCGGAACATGCAGGGCTGGCAGGTTCGCTACGATCAGCTCTCGCCGGGCGCCTTTGAAGGCGAGCTGATCGCGTTCCGTTCGGACTGGATGCAACTGGCTCGCGACCGCTCTAATCAAGCCATGATCAAAAGCGGAACGGCCTGGGACGGCGCAATCACCTTCAGTTTGCCGTTGAGTGCGCACGGCCCGGTGTACTGCGCCGGGCATCCGATTCACGAGCCCAGCCTGTTGGTTGCCCACGGGCACAACCTGCCCGAGCTGCACACGCCCCAGCACCTGGATCTGCTCAGTGTGGCAATCGACGAGCACGTGCTGGAACATGTGCTGGAGCGCCAGGGCAGCGCTTTTCGAATTACCGATCTTCCCAAGTGTTACCGCTTGGGCGACTCGCCTGTGCAACATGCACTCGCGGCATTGTTCGAGGCGCTGGCGGGCTGCGACCAGGGGCGTGATGCGCTGCTCGGGCACGACTCGATCCGCCGCGGCATACGCGACACGGTGATGGTGCACGTGCTGGAACTGATTGCGCCGGATCAAGCGCCGCCCCTCAACCCCACCGCGCGTAAAAGGATGGTCGACCGCGCGCGCGAATATGCGCTGAGCCACCTCGACGAACCGTTGTCGATCCTCGACCTGTGCAACCACATCGGCGCCAGCCGGCGCAAACTCCAGTACTGTTTCCAGGAAACCCTGGGCATCAACCCAGTGGCGTATTTGCGCGCATTGCGCCTCAATGCGGTGCGCCGCGAACTGCGTACGAGCACGCAGTCCCAGGGCGTACAGGAAGTGGCGGCACGCTGGGGGTTCTGGCATCTGAGCCGGTTCTCGGGCGATTACCGCACCATGTTTGGCGAAAGCCCTTCGCAGACCCTGCGACGTGCGCAACTCTGCTGAAAACGGATAACCCGCTCGCGGCGCTGATTACTAGGATGGCCCACACCACTTGATGGGAGGGCATTCGATGATCAACAACAATAATGCAAACGCCGCACGCATGACGCTGTTCACCCTGGGGCTGCTCGGTTGCTGCGCCGGCGCCCAGGCCACCGAGAATGGCGCGCCGACCACGGCGGTCGGTGTGTATGACTTTGGCGCGGGGATGATGCCGCCGGCCACACCGTTCGGCACGCTGGGGCTGCGAACGGCGTTCTACTCGGCCAACGTGCAGAAGGACCGCCACGGGCGCTCCGTCGACAACCACTTCTCACTGGATGTGTTGTCCATCGGCGTCGCTTATATGCGCATGACCGATCACACCGTGTTGGGCGCCCAGTATGGTTTCGGCGCGGTGGTGCCGTTTTTCAAGATGGACGCTTCGGTCAAGGTGCAGACGCCGGTGGGGCCGCTGAGCCTGGAGGCCGATCCGTTCCGAATGGCCGACGTGCAATTGCTGCCGCTGATCCTGCAATGGAACCTGTCGCCGAACCTGTTCATCAACACGCAATTGCAGATCCAGACGCCTACCGGTGATTACGACAAGAATCGCTTGATTTCACCGGGGCTCAACCACTGGACATTCTCGCCGATCGTCAACGCCACTTACATCACCGACAGTGGCTTCGAGGTGTCCTCCAGCTTTGAAGTCGACGTCAACACCCGCAACCCTGCAACCGACTACAAAAACGGCGTCGAGTACCGCCACGAATTTGCCGTGGGCCAGCATGTAGGGCCGTGGACCCTGGGCCTGGGCGGTTACTACTACCGCCAGTTCAGCGATGACGACGCGCCGGGGCTGCAGTCGGGCAATCGCGCACGGGTATTGGCCGTCGGGCCGGCGGTGAGTTACTTCAAGCCCGGCCTGCCCCCCATCTGGCTGCATGCCTACAAGGAAACCGACGCCCGCAACCGGGCCGAGGGTTACACCGTGGCGCTGCGTATCTCTCAAAGTTTTTAAGGGGCCGGACATGAACCCATCACGTTCTGATAGCGCGTTACCCCGTCAAGCCACCGGCCGCCGTGAAGGGCTGGTGCTGATGCTGGGCAGCAGCCTGACCATCATGGGCGCGGCGATGGTCGCGCCGATCCTGCCCAAGCTGGGCGCGGCGTTTGGCCCGCTGGAGCCGCGTGCCGACCTGCTGGTGCCCTTGGCGGTGACCGGGCCGGCGCTGGCGATTGCGCTGTGCGCACCCCTGGCCGGCTGGTTGGCCGACCGGGTAGGGCGCAAGGCGCTGCTGGTGATCGCCACCGTGTTGTATGCCGTGCTCGGGGCGTTGCCGGCCGTGCTCGATAACTTGCAGAGCATCGTGGGCGTGCGCCTGTTGTTCGGTTGCGCCGAAGCCGCAGTGATGACCTGTTGCGCCACCTTGATCGCCGACTATTGGCACGGCGAAGAACGCATGCGCTACATCAATCGACAGGTGGTGACCATCGGCCTCGTGGGCTCGCTGTTCTTTGTCGTAGGCGGGGCATTGGGCGAACACTCCTGGCGCCTGCCGTTCCTGCTGTACCTGCTGCCCTTGTTGCTGGTGCCGTTGATGATCAAGGTGCTGTGGGAACCCGAGGGCGTCCGGCAGCCGATCGATGCGCCTGAAGAGGGCCGGGTAGCGATCCTGCCCGTGGTGATCGGTTACCTGCTGATTCTCAGCGGCATGGTCCTGAGTTTTGTGGTGCCGATCCAGGCCCCGATTCTGCTGGTTGGCCTGGGCGTGACGTCGAGCACGATGATCGGGCTGTCGGCCGGTCTGAGCCTGCTGGCGACCCTGGGCGGGTCGCTGGCCTGGCCGCTGCTGCGCCGCCGCATCGGTATCGCCGGTTGCAATGCGTTGCTGCTGACCTTGCTGGGGCTGGGGCTGTGGCTGCTGATGCGCGCGCAAAGTTACAACGCGGTATTGCTGGCGACGCTGATTCACGGCCTGGGCGCCGGGCTGCTGGTGCCCAACGCGATGGCGCCGGTGATGAATGCCCTGAGCGCCAGGACCCGTGGGCGTGGCCTGGGCGGGTTCACCTCTTGCCTGTATTTCGGCCAGTTCGTCAGCCCGTTGGTGGTGGCACTGCTCAGTGCCCGCTCTGGCGACCTGCGCCTCTCCATTCAGTGGCTGGCGTTCGCCAGTGTGATCTCGGCCCTGGTCTGGGCGCTGGCCGGCCTGCAAGCGCGGCGCAAGGCAGTCACCCGAACGCTCGGCTCAAGTCATTTGTAATCAAGAGGGCATGCACATGGACATCCACAACCTGCTGGACACCGAGGACGCCACCGGCTTGGCCGAGTGGCTGCGGCGCGGCGAGATACAACCCGGCGAGCTGCTGGAGGCGGTCATCGATCGCATCGAGCTGGTCGAGCCGCAGCTCAACGCTGTGGCCGAGCGCCTGTACGATTCGGCCCGTGAGGCCGCACGCACGGCGCGGCCCGGTGACGGGGTGTTTGCCGGGGTGCCGACCTTGATCAAGGACCTGTTCTCGCCGGTCAATGGCGCGGCGATGAGCAACGGTTCCCAGGCGTTGGGAGGCGCGCGCGCCGACTTCGACGCAGAACTGGTGACGCGTTTGCGCCGTGCCGGTTGCGTGATCGTCGGCACCAGCACCTCGCCTGAATTCGGTACCTCGTACTCCACCGAGTCCAACCGCTTCGGCACCACCCGCAACCCCTGGAACACCAGCCACAGCGCGGGCGGTTCCAGCGGCGGCGCGGCGGCCCTGGTGGCGGCGCGCGTCGTGCCGTTTGCGCATGGCAACGATGGCGGCGGTTCGTTGCGTGTGCCGGCGTCCTGCTGTGGGGTGTTCGGCCTCAAGCCAAGTCGCGGGTTATTGCCGTCGGGCCCGATGATTGGCGAAGGCTGGGCGGGGATGGGCACGCCCCATGCCATCACCTTGTCGGTACGCGACAGCGCCGCGTTGCTGGATGCGACGGCGGGCATCGACCTGGGCGCACCGTACGCCGCGCCCATGCAGGCACAGCCCTATGTCTCGGCGCTGCAACGTGATCCACGGCCACTGCGGATTGCACTGGTGGAACACCTCGAGCCGTGGTCGACGTCCAGTGAAGCGGTCGAGTCCGTGCGCGCGGCGGCCAGGCTGTGCGAGTCCCTGGGCCACCGTGTCGAGCTGGTGAAGCTGCCGGTGGCGCTGCCGGAGTTTCTCGATCAGGTGTTTACCATCATTGGCGCCAGCACCCGTCATTACCTCGACGTACTGGGGCAGATGCGCGGCTTTGCGGTGCAGCCCGAAGAGCTTGAAACCCGCACCCGGATCATCCTGCGCGGCAAGGGCGAGGTCAGCGGGGCGCAGTACGCCGGCGCGGTGGAATGGATCCATGCCTTGGGCCGTCAACTGGCGGTGTTCATGCAGGACTATGACCTGATCCTCACACCCACCCTGGCCCGTGAACCCGTACTGATCGGCGAGCTGGACCTGCAGGACGACCGCTTGAACCTGGATGAGTTGATCGAGCGCTTCCACAGCTACTCGCCGTTCACCGCGCTGTTCAATGCCAGCGGGCAACCGGCGATGTCGGTACCGTTGCACTGGAGCGCGGCCGGCCTGCCGATGGGGGCGCATTTTGCTGCGCGCTTTGGCGAGGAAAGTACCTTGTTCGCGCTTGCGGCACAGTTGGAGCGGGCGCAGCCGTGGCGGGGGCGGGTACCGCCGATCAATGCCTGTGGCGCGCGCTAACCGGCCGGTTGGGTTGGCAGCCCTTGCTCGGCTGACGCCAGGTGGCATCTGACCTGCTCAGTGCCACTGGAGCGGCTGGCCGGCAGTAACGCTTGAGGTCGTTCACAGCCAACCGTCGCCTGCGGGCAGCGATCACGGAAAAAGCAGCCTTTGGGCAAGTTGCGATTGCCGGGCAACTCGGTCGGTGCCGAGACATGCGCATCGTCCACGGGGGCTCCCAGACGGGGAACGGCTTCGAGCAACAAGCGCGTATAGGGATGGCGCGGATGCTCCAGCACCTGCGCCGCAGAACCCAACTCCACTACCTGTCCCAAGTACATGACGGCCACCCGGTCCGCCATGTGGCGCACCACCGACACGTTGTGGGAAATGAGGATATAGGTCAGCTGCCGAGCGCGTTGCAATTCACTCAACAGGTTGAGGATTTGCGCCTGCACCGAAATGTCCAGCGCAGAGGTCGGCTCGTCCAGGACGATGATGTCCGGGTTCGACGACAGCGCCCGCGCGATGGCGATGCGTTGGCGTTGCCCGCCGGAAAACTGGTGAGGGTAGCGGTCGAGATACTCGGCCCTGATGCCGACTTGCGCGGCGACTTTGGCGGCGATGTCGTGCATATCGCGGCGCGGAGCGCTGCGCTGGACGTAGAGCGGTTCGGTGATGATTTTCCAGATCGGCAGGCGCGGGTCCAGCGAGGACTGCGGGTCCTGGAAGACGATCTGCACGTGGCTGCTGCGCTCGCTGTCGGTGTTGTACACCCAATCGAGCCGGCCTGACGTGGGTTTGATCAAGCCCATCAACAGTTGCGCCAGGGTGCTCTTGCCGCAGCCTGACTCGCCGACGATGCCCAGGGTTTCACCGGCCTGCACCTGCAGGTCAATGCCATTGAGCGCGTGTGCCACGGCTTTGGGTCTTCCCAGCCAGTCAGTGCCCATCGGGTAGTGCACCCGGACGTCCTGCAAGCCCAGGATGGGCGGGCGGGTGGCGAGCGTGGCGATGTCATTCATGAGTGCAACTCCAGGGATGAGGGGGAGGGCGGCTCGACCAACCAGCACGCGCTTTGGTGGCCGGTTGCGGCATCGACGGTCTGCATCGGCGGGCGCTCGGCACAGCGCGCCATGGCATGGGCGCAGCGGTCGCGAAACGTGCAGCCTTCGGGCAAGGCGGCCAGGTTGGGCACCTGGCCGGGGATGGTCATCAGGTCCTGGCCCGGCTCGACCTGTTCCGGCAAGCCGCAGAGCAACCCCTTCGTGTAGGGATGACGGGGGTCAGCCATCACCTGGGCGGTAATGCCTTGCTCGACCACCGCGCCGGTGTACATCACGTACACCCGGTCGCAAAACTGCGAGACCAGAGCCATGTCATGGGTAATCAGCAGGATCGCCGTGCCCCGTTGGCGAGCCTTTTCGCGCAGCAGCAGCAAGACCTGGCGCTGCACGGTGACATCCAGCGCGGTGGTCGGCTCGTCGGCGATCAACAGTTGCGGATCACAGGAAAATGCCAAGGCGATCATGACCCGCTGACGCATGCCGCCGGACAGTTCGAACGGATAGCTGTGCATGACCTGTTCGGGGTCGGCGATGTGCATGTCCCGCAGCAGGGCAATGGCTTTGGCGCGGGCCTCGGACGTGCTCAGCTTCTGGTGATGGATGATCACGTCGAGCATCTGCCGGCCAATCCGCCGGGTCGGGTTGAGCGCCGTCATGGGCTCTTGAAAAATCATCGCGACGTCTTTGCCACGCACCTTGAGTAGATCTTTTTCCAAGGCGCCCAGCATGTCTCGTCCCAGAATGTGCAGCGCCCCGCTTTTGACCGCGTAGGCGCGTTCCGGCAGCAAGCGCATGCTCAGCATGGCGGTCACCGATTTTCCCGAGCCCGACTCACCGATCACGCCGACAATTTCGCCGGCCTTGACCTCCAGGGAGACACCGTTGAGCGCTTTTACGGTACTGCGGTATGCCGGGAATTCAATCCGCAGGTTGTCGATGGACAGCACGGGTTCGCGTGAGTGGGCAGTGACCTGTGGCTGGATAGGCATGCTCATTTCCCCTGCTGGCGTGGGTCGAGCAGGTCGCGTACGCCGTCGCCCAATAAGTTGAACCCGGTCGCGGTGATCAAGATTGCGACCCCTGGAAAGGTGGAGTACCACCACTGGTCAAGAATATAGTTGCGTCCGGTGGCGACCATGGCGCCCCATTCGGCGGTCGGTTGCTGCGCGCCCAGGCCGATGAACCCCAGGGCGGAGGCCATCAGGATCGCGCTGCCGATATCCAGGCTTAGTTGCACCAGCAGGGGCGGCATGGCGTTACGGGCGACGTGCCAGCTCACCATGTGCCAGCGCCCCGCGCCGAAGGTTTCGGCGGCTTTCACGTAGCCCATCTGCCGAATGCTCAGGGCCTGGCCGCGCGCCAGGCGCACATAGAACGGCACTCGTACCAGGGTAATCGCCAGCATCGCATTGAACAGGCTGGGGCCCAACGCGGCGGCCAGCGCCATGATCAGCACCAGCGACGGCACCGACAGCATGATGTCCATGACGCGCATCACCAGGCCGTCGAAGCGTCCGCCAATGATCCCGGACATACAGCCGAGCAGGCCACCGGCCAGGCACGAGGTGAACGCCACGAACAGGCCGACGCCCACCGATTGCTGGCTGCCGTACAGCACCCGGCTGAACAGGTCACGCCCGACTTCATCGGTGCCGAACCAATGCTGCGCCGAAGGCGCCGCCAGCCGCTGTGCCAGGTTCAAGGCGTTGGGGTCATGGGGCGCGAGCCACGGTGCGAACAGCATCACCAGCAGCACCGCGAGGGTGATCAGCAGCCCGGCCATGGTCAGCGGGCTGCGCCGTAGCTGGTGGGCCAGGTACGCGAGCTTGTCCTGCCAGCGGTTCATTTTTGGCAAGGGCGCAACGGCCGGTGCAATAAGGGAATCGGACATTGTCAGTTGACCTCGCCAATGCGCGGGTCGATCACGCGATACAGCAGATCGATCGTCATGTTGAGCAGTACGTAGATGAACGACACCAGGATGGCGAAGCCCATGACTGCGGGGAAATCCAGCGATTGAATCGATTTGACGACGTAGGCGCCCATGCCCGGCCAGGCGAACACGGTTTCAGTCAGCACCGCGCCATACAGCAGGTCGCCGAGGGTCAAGCCCAGCACGGTGATGGAAGGGATCAGTGCATTGGGCAGCGCATGGCGAAGAATCACGGTCCACTTCGATAACCCATAGGCGCGTGCCGTGCGTATGTAGTCTTCGCCGAGCTGATCCAGCATCGCCGAACGGATCTGCCGCGCGATGACGCCCAGGTTGACGAAGCCCAGTGTGATTGCGGGCAGGATCAGATGCTTGAGCGCGTTGCCAAACAGCGCCATGTCGCCGGCAATCACTGAATCGATCAGGTAGAAACCCGTATAGGTTGGCGGTGGGGTCAAGCCTTCATCGAGTCGTCCGCTGCCGGGCAGCCAGTTCAGGTGGCCGTAGAACACCACGATCAACCCCAGGCCCAGCCAGAAGGCGGGGGTGGAAATGCCGGTTACCGCCAGTGTCCTGGCGATCTGGTCGATAAGGCGATTGTGGTAGACCGCCGACAATACACCGAGGGGCACGCCCACCAGGATCGATAATGTCAGCGCGGCGAAGGCCAGCTCCAGGGTCGCCGGGAAGAACGCTTGCAAGTCTTCAAGCACCGGGCGGCTGGTTCGGATCGAGGTGCCCAGGTCGCCATGAAACAGGTCGAGCATGTAGCGCCCGTATTGCTGGTGCAGCGGCAGATCCAGGCCCAATTGATGCCGAATATGCTCGACAATCGCATCCGTGGCGCGGTCACCCGCGATCAGGCGCGCCGGATCGCCGGGGATCAGATGGGAAATCGAAAAGGTAATCAGCGAAACCCCGAACACCACCAGGAGGAGGCCGCCGAGACGTTTTCGCACTGTATTCAAGAAGGCCATAGGGCACCTCGGTCACTCTACAAAGGGGCAGGGCAAGGCGGCTCGCGGGCATGGCGTTGCAGCGGGCCCGCGTGCGCGGCACCGCTGCTGCTGGCCGAAGTGCCTTACTTGGTGATCGTGCCGATGTTGAAGACTTGCTCAAGCATCGGGTTGAACACGTACCCCTTGATCTTGTCGCTCATCGGCAAGGTGTAGGCTTTCTGATAGAGATAGGCGTAGACGCTGTCATTGAGCACGATTTTCTGCGCCTGTTGATACAGCTCGACACGCTTGGCCTGGTCGTTGGTGATGGCCGATTCACGAATCAGTTTGTCGACTGCCGGGTTGTCGTACAGGGAACGGTTACCCGCCAGGCCCTTGAGCTTGGAGTCGAAAAAGAAATTCATGAACATGTAGGGGTCGGCAAAGTCCGGGCTCCATGAGCCGATGGCGACGTCGAAATCCCCCGTGCCCAAGCGTTCGCGCATGCTGGCGTTGGCCAGTTTTTCCATCTTCAGGTTGACGCCGATCGATTGCAGGCCGGCTTGCAGGGTCAAGCCGATGGGTTCCCAGTTCGGGTCTTTATCGGAATACATGAAGGTCAGGTTGTTCACTTTTGGCGAGACCTTGGCCATGTCGGCCTTGGCTTTGCTCAGGTCCTGCTTGAGCGCCGGCAGCGTTTCGTCATACGCCCACATGCCTTGGGGAATCGGGCCGTTCAACGGCTTTGCCTTGCCGCCCAGGATGCCTTGGATAATGCCGTTGTAGTCCACCGACTCGATGATTGCGCGACGCGCATCCGCGTTGTTCAGCGGCGCTTTCTGCGTGTTGAGGTAGAGCATTGTCACCCGCAGCGACGGGTAGTCACCGATCACAATCCCGGGTTTTTTCGCCAGGGCCTGGAGCTGGTCCTCCGGCATGTCTTCGATGATGTCCAGGTCGCCATGTTCCAGTTGCAGGCGGCGTACCGAGGCCTCGCCGATGATCTTGACGACCACTTTGTTCAGGGTCGGCTTGGGACCGGCGTAGTAACTGTTCTGTTCCATGGTCAAGGCCTGGCCTTTCTGCCAGTTGACCAGTTTGAACGCCCCAGAGCCGGCCGTATGCGTCGACAGATAGGTCTCGGCCCCTTCAGGCTTCTTGGCTACGGCCGGGTTTACGATGGCGGCGCCGTTGTGCGCCAGCGTCGACAGAAACGGGGCATAGGGCGCTTTGAGGCTAAAGCGCACCGTCATCGGGTCGACCGTCGTGACGTCCATATCCTCGGGGAAAGCGCCCGAAGGTCCTTGTTTGAGTTTCATCACGCGATCAAAGGAAAACTTGACCGCCTCGGCATTCACCTCGGTGCCATCATCGAACTTGTTGCCGGGCTTGAGCTTGAATTCCCAGGTGAGGTTGTCCGGCGAGGTCGACCAACTGGCGGCGAGCTCACCGTGCACTTCGGTGCTGCCCTTACCGTCCTCGACCTTGTACGTCACCAGGCGCTGATAAGCCGGGTAGGTAATGGCCCAATCGTTATTGTCGATGGTCACCGCCGGGTCGAGCGTTTGAGGATCGGACGGTTTGCCGATCATCAAGGTGTCCTGGGGTACGGCTGCACTGGCCGCTTGAAATGAGCCGAGGCCCATGGCGGTGAAGAAAACAGCCATCGCCAGATGACGAGGTTCAACGATTGATTTCATGCCGGTTCCTTTATCGTTCGATGTATGGAATTTTTCAGGTTTTTTATTGGTGCTATACCGGGCAGTAAATGGGCTGCATCAGGGCATCCCAGTGTTGCTGTTGTTCTACGCCGGGATTTATAGAGGCCCCGGTCGGGTGTCACGGTCATTGGATCAAGGGGCGGGGGCGATTGACGGGTCGTCAATCAGTGGGTACTCCTGCGCATCGGGTAACTCGTAATGCCACCACTCGCTGTCTATGTAGGTGAAGCCTGACGCGAGCATGATGCCTAACAGAATCAGGCGGTTCTGCTGCACCTGGTGGGGGAGATCAACGTGGAACTGGTGCGACTTTTCGCGCATGTCGTCAAACGCCGTGCCCATGTCCAATGCCTTGCCGTTCGCGTCGATCAGCGTGAGATCGACAGCCACGCCGCGACTGTGATGCGAGCCCAGGGCAGGGTCGCGAACGTATTCGGAGTCGGGCAGTGCGGCCCACAACAGGTATTGAGCGTACGGCGGCCGGTAGGCGTCGAGAATGCGCAAGCTCAAGCCCGCTTGGTGGGCCAGTTGGCAGGCCTTGCGCAGGCAGGCGTGCGCATCGGGGTGCAACAGGCAGCGTGAGTCCTGATAGATCTGTTTGCCGGCGAGGTTGTCGGCCCTGGCGTACACCAGATCGATCTCGATTTTCAACGCCTGGGCATCGATTTCGATGAGGGGGGTGTTAGTCACATCAAGGCTCCAGTACAGACGTTGAATGGCGCGCCGCTGCGCATTAATCAAATTGACCGAACAGTTGTTGCAGCTCACGGTTTTTGGCCAGGCGTTCATCCAGGTTGTCGCCCAATTGCTCCGCCACCGCGGAAACGATCAGGTTGAGCAGGCAGGAAAGCGGCGCCAGTGAATCCCAGAACTGCCCCACATCCGAGTCCAGTTGGAGCAGGTCATGCGGGTAATCACGCGCCCAGGGGCACTGAAAGTCGGTAATGAATGCCAGCGGCAGGTGCTGTTGGTGGGCGACATCGCAGAAGGTTCGCGCCACGGCCGAATACATACGAAAATCCGCGATGACCGCATAGGGATTTTCGAATTGAGAATTCAAGGACTCCGCATAGGTGCCGGACAGACCGTCCACGTAATAGACCTTGGGCCTGATGTACTCCAGGTGGCTGAAGAAGGCATTCAGAATGCCGCGCGTTGATTGGATGCCGACGATAAACACCGCATCGGCGGCGCACAGCCGGTCGACGATCCGCGAGAACGTGGCCCCACGCGCCAGCCCATACACGCGCTGGATGGCTTCGACTTCACGCTTCATTGACCGCTCAAGCGTATCGCCATGGACCTTTTCCTCACGAAACGCCCCCAGCCTGTCAGTGATGACCCAGGCGCTGTCGTCATCGTCACGCAGACTTTTTTTCACATCGTCAATGTTGCGATAACCCAGCGAGCGCAAGAATCGGCCGACCGATATGCCGGTTGTATCCGTCTGCTGCGCAATGCTGTCCGCGGTCTCGAATGGTAGTTTCTGCGGGTTGGCCAGCAGGTAGCCGGCAATCCGTTTACCGGTCGGCGTGAGGTCGGCGAACCGGCTGTCCAGCATGTCAAGGAAGCCTGTTTTTTCCATGTGAAATCCGCAGCGGCAGCAAAAAGTCCGGCCAAAAATGTTATCGAAAGATCATTTAAGGCGTCTGTGTTATCAACATAACACGGCGAAATTTCGCTGTCCTCAGGTTTTTCAACGACTTTGCGCGGGCGGTGAACAGCGTAACCATTCTAGGCATCGACATTGGCAAGAACAGCTTTCACTTGCACGGCCAAGACGCACAAGGCCATCAGGTACTGCGCAAGAAGCTCAATCGTAGCCAATTGCTGCCATTGCTTGCCCAAATACCGCCCTGCAAAGTCGCCATGGAGTCCTGTGGCGGATCACAATTTGCCTCGCTCAACCGAGCGTGTTCAAACACACCACTTTGGGTTGCGTCATTTCCTCGTAGGCGAAGCGCACGCCCTCACGGCCCAGGCTGCCGTATTTGGAACCGCCGAATGGCATCGCATCGAAGCGATAGTCCGAAGAGTCATTGATCATCACGCCTGCGGCTTCGATCCTGCGTGCGGCGCTCAAAGCCGTCGCCAAGTCGCGGGTGAAGATCCCGGCGTGCAGGCTGTAGTCGGGCTCGTTGGCCAGCGCGATGGCCTCATCGAACGACTCAAACGGCTGCAACACCACCACCGGCGCGAATACCTCATTGCGCCAGAGCGGGCTGGCGTGATCGACGTTTTCCAGCACCGTGGCGGTGTAGCAGGCGCCCTGGCGCTGATGCCCGCAAAGCAACGTGGCCCCCCGTGCCAGTGCGTCGGCTACCACACGCTCGGCATTCTGTGCCGCTTGCTGGGTGATCATCGGGCCGATATCGGTCGTGGCGAGCATCGGGTTCCCGACCTTCAGCGCCTCGGTCTGGCTGACGAATCGCGCACGGAACGCCGCATAAATCGAGGCATGCACCAATAGCCGCTGAGTGCCGATGCAGTTTTGCCCCGCCGCCCAGAACGCGCCCGATACGCAGCTCGCCACAGTGGCCTCAAGGTCGCAGTCCGCCATGACGATCACCGGCGCATTGCCGCCCAGGTCCATCGCCAGTTTCTTCAAGCCCGCGGTGCGGGCAATCTGCTCACCGGTGACAAACCCGCCGGTAAAGGAAATCATGCGTACTTCCCGCGCCGCCACCAGGGCCTTGCCCAGCTCGGCACCGCCGGTGGCAACCGTGACCACCGATTCGGGCAATCCGGCCTCGACCAGGTACGCCACCAGTTTTATCGCCGACAACGGCGCCAGTTCGGACGGTTTGAGAATCACCGCGTTGCCGCCGGCAATCGCCGGGCCGAGCTTATGGGCCACCAGGTTCAAAGGGTCGTTGTAGGGTGTGATCGCGACGATCAAACCGAGGGGCTCGCGGGAGAACCAGCCCTGGCGCGACTCCGAGCCTTCATACGCATCGAATGGAATCACTTCTCCAGCATTACGCTTGGCTTCTTCGGCCGACAACTTGAGGGTGTTGATACACCGCTTGACCTCCTTTTCGGCCTGCTTGAGGGTCTTGCCGGCTTCGTCGACGATCAGCCGGGCAAACGCGCGGGCATCACGCTCAACGTGCAAGGCCGTCCGTTCGAGGATCTGCGCCCTGCGGTAACGTGGCAACGCAGCGCAAGCACGGACGCCGTCGCGTGCCTGTTCCAGCAAGTGAGGAACCTGCGACGCACACACGTCCGCGACGGTGCCGACCGGCGTACTGTCAAAAGGGTTGAAGACTTGGATCTGCGGTGCCACGACACTGCGGGCCAGGTGCGAGACGTTCATTGGTTTGCTTCCCGGTGCTGTGCGGCGGATTGATGGAGGCTGATGATGTCCGACAGCAGCGCGAAGGCTGTTTCCGTGCGTCCGGCGCCGGGCCCCGAAACCGTCACTGTGCCGATCAGGCCGGTGGTGAACGACACCGCATTGGTGGCACCGCCGATGCTGGCCAACGGATGATCGTTGCTCAACAGGCGCGGCTCGACGCTGGCGCTGACCGAGCCGTCGGCATTGCGTGTGGCGGCGCCGATCAGTTTCCAGCGGGCATTGTTCTGGCGAGCCTGGTCGATGTCGCCGCGGGTGAGGGCGCTGATACCCTTGCAGCGCACATCGCTGACATTGATTCTTGCATCGAGCAGTTCGTTGGCCAGGATCACCACCTTGAGCCGTACGTCATGACCTTCGACATCCGCCGTCGGATCGGCTTCGGCATACCCCAGCGCCTGCGCCTGCTTGACCGCCTCGGCAAAACCCAGGCCGCTCTCCATGCGGGTGAGGACGAAGTTGGATGTGCCGTTGAGAATGCCCTCGAAACCGCTGATGGTGCTGCCGGCCAGCAACTGCCTGGCCAGGCGTATGACCGGTGTGCCACTCATCACCGCACCTTCGTATTCGAAGCCCACGTGGTTGCGCTGGGCCAGGGCTTTCAAGGCTGCACCGTGCAGGGCGATCGGCCCTTTGTTGGTGGTGACGACGTGCTTGCCGTTTTCCAGCGCCCAGCGACAGAACGAGGTCGCCGGCTCACCGTCCACCGGGTTGGTGAACGTGGCTTCGGCAATCATGTCGGCGCCGGAGTCTTTGATCACGGCTTCATTGAGGGCTGCCGCGTCGCCCCCCGGCAGTTGCGCCAGAGCGCCTTTGGTCATGGGCAGAGTCGCCAATAAGGCGGCATCCAGCCCTTGGCGATCGATCACCGAGCCGAGGAACAGGTCGGTGACGCCGACGATTTTCAGGCTAAAACCCAGTTCGGTTTTCCAGCGCTCATTGCGCTCGGCGATCAGTTGCGCCAAGGCCCGGTTGACACCGCCGAAGCCGACCAGCGCCAGTTTGTATTCAGTCATTTTTATTGCCCCTGATCTGGGTGAGGAGTGGTTGGGCTCTAGATTAGGCGGCCAATCAGGGCAGTGAAATATGCCTATTTGCTCTATTTTATGGGCATTTTGACCAAGGGCCGGCGTGCCCGCCCGGCATAAAAAAAGCCAGCGAAGGCTGGCTCTTTTAGCGGCGGCGAAGGGCTCAGACGACGGACGTCAAGACGAAAGACGTCACCGTGTTTTCAACGCCCGCCAGCGCCGAAATCTGACTCCACACCTGATGCACCCGCTGCGGGTTCGTTGCGCCGACACGCAGCATCAGGTCGAACTCACCGCTCATGACGTCGCACTGGATGACTTCGGGGATTGCACGCAGCGCCTGCAATACATCCTCTCCGCGCATACGGTCATAGCGATAGACGAAAATCACCGCATTGATCTGCGCGGCGGCTTGCCCTCTGTCGCCCGTCAGGACGGTATAGCCCAGTATGGCGCCGTCACGTTCCAAGCGTTCGATGCGCTGGCGCACGGCGTTGCGCGACAGGTTGACCTTGGCCGCCAGCTCCGCGTGGGCGGCGCGGGCGTTGAGCCGCAGCTCGGCGATGATGCGTTCATCGAGAGGGTCCAGAATGCGCTTCATTGAGCCTCCAGTGACCGCGCCCTCACAGCGCGTCGAGCTGTTGAAGGAGCGGGGCAATATCGTCGGGCCTGATCCGCTTATGCGCCGGTCCGCCGGGCGCGGTGTCCCGGCAAGCCTGGCGCGGCACACTGATCCCCAACGTGTCGAGCAGCGCCGCCGATTTGACCGGCGAGATTTCCCCCAGCGTGACCATCGGCGCCACCAGGCTGCGACGGTACAGGCGGGCGGCAAGGACGCCGGTGGCGGTGTGAGGATCGACGATGTAGCCGGTGTCACGGTACAACTCGGTCATCTCATTCAGGGTTTCAGCATCGCTGACCGCGTAGGAGTCAATGATCATCCGCGCCTGCAACCAGCATTCATTGGCGATGCTCATCTCGCCGCTGGCCTCCAGCCCGGCCATCAACGCGCTCACCGCCCCGGCGTCGTGTTCGTAAACCTCCCAGAGAAAACGCTCCAGATTGGAGAACGTCGACAGGTCCATGGCCGGTGACAAGGTGGTGTTGGCGCGCAGCCTGGAATAATGGTTCTTCAGGAACAGCTGGTGCAGGGCGTCGTTGGTATTGGTGGCCACGATCAGCTGGGTGATGGGCAAGCCCATCTTCTGAGCGATGTAGCCGGCATAGACTTCAGCGAAACTCGCCGCCGGCACACTGAAGCCGATCGGCCGCTGGCCGCCGCCCAGTTGCAGGACCGCGTGGAAATACACCACCAATTGGGCCAGCACGTTGACCCAGTTGCTGGAGTTGAAGCTGATCGCCGCGTACGGTGCGCACGGCCATTGTTTGAACAGCCCGCTCACAATGCTCTGGCACTCGTCGAAGCTACCGTCGACAGCGAACAGATGCATATTGGGCTGCGCCACCGCCAACAGCGCCTGCAACTGATGCGGGGGCACGCCGCGCTCGGGATAGAGCACCACCACGTGGGCCTCGGCACAGTCTTTGAACGCTTCAATGGCCGCCAGGCCGGTGTCGCCGTTGGTGGCGCCGAGCACTACCGCGCGTCGACGCCGCTGGTGCAGAAAGTGCTGCACGAACTGCGCCTGCAACTGCGCGGCGAAATCCTTCGAGGAACGGGTAGGGCCGTGGAACAGTTCCAGCACCCATTCGTTGCGGTCGACCTGATGCAAAGGCGCTACGGCACGGTGCTGGAACCGGCTGCTGGCGGCTTTGAGCAGGCGCTTGAGGTCTGTTTCGGCAATCGTCTCCCCCACGAACGGCCGGATGATCCGATAAGCCAGTTCGTCGTAGGGCAAGGTTGACCAGTTAGCGATGTCATGGGGCGCGAACAACGGCAGATCGAGAGGGACGAACAACCCGCCGTCGTCGGCGATGCCGGACAACACGACCTTTTCGAAGTCGGCCTGCACGGCCGCATTTCGGGTACTTATGTAGCGCATGGTTCGGCTCCGGCCGGTTATTTGTAACGGTGTGCCTGCTCGACCAGCCAGGTGGAAAACATCACGGCGTCGGGATGCTCGTCGGCGCCAGAACCGCGTACCAGGTAAAACGACTCGCTGGCCTCTATGCGCTGGTCGAATGGTTCAACCAGGCATCCGTCCTGGAGCATTTCGTCGACCATAGAGGAGCGGGCCAGTGCAATGCCTTGCCCCAGTTGCGCCATGCGCAACGTCGAGATCAACGTATCGAACTGCAGGCCGCGTGATGAGTCGACCGCGTCGGCGCCGACCATCTTCAACCAGTATCCCCAGCCCTCCTCGTAACCCAGCACATGCAGCAGCGTGTGCTGGGCGATGTCGTTTGTCGTGTTCAGGGGGGCGTGCGCCATCAGGGTCGGCGAACAGACCGGAAACAACGTGTCCCAGGTCAGGCGCTGGGACACCAGGCCGGGCCATTGGCCGTGGCCCCAGCGAATCTCCATATCGTCTTCGCCATCCAGCTCCTTGACCCAGATATTGCTGATGTAGCGGATATCGACGTGCGGGTGCCGCTGACGGAAGTCCACCAGCTTGGGTGCCAGCCAGTGCACGAAAAAAGCCAGGCTGCCGCGCACCTTGATCGGCCGGCGTTTGTGTTGGCCAAAAATCTCGCTGGTGCCCACCGCCAGTCGTGTGATCGCGTCCTGCACCACCGGCAGATAGGCCTGGCCCTCTTCGGTCAAGCCCAGGCCCCGGGGCAGGCGTTTGAACAGGGCCACCCCCAGATGGCTTTCCAGTTGGCGGATCTGTTGACTGACCGCGCCTTGGGTCAGACACAGTTCGTCAGCGGCGTGGGTGAAGTTCAGGCAGCGAGCGGACACCTCGAAGGCTCGCAGCCAGTTCAAGGGGGGGAGCGGCTTTTGCTTCATGGTCTGGACCTCATTGACGCTGCACTGAGCACGCTGACCCACGCCGTCGAACGTACCTAGAACGCATCGGACGGTTGTACCGTGGACGTGAGCGACAAGCGTCGTTCGCGGCTGTTGCGGGTAATGTAATACACGAAGTAGCACCATGCGATGAAGGGGATGCCGAAGTACAACGCTACCCGCTGTTCCGGATCGAAAGCGATCCCCACACAGGCCAGGCTGCAGCACGCCAGTGCGCCCAGCGGCACCCACGGGTAACCCCGAACCCTGAACTTGAGCTCGCGCACATCGCCGCCGTTGGCCACATAGTGCCGGCGGAAGGCAATTTGGCTGGCGGCGATGCTCATCCACACCACCACCACCGCCAGCCCGGAAATCGATACCAGCGCCAGGTACACGGTGTCGGCGGCGAATACGCTGCTGAGCAGGGATGCGCCGCCGCCGATCATGCTCAAGATAATCGCGTTCAACGGGGTGCCCATGCGGGTCAGTTGCGAGAACTGCTTGGGCAGGTGGCCCTGGTCGCTCAAGGTCCAGAGCATCCGTGAGGCGGCGTAGAGCCCGGAGTTGGCCGCCGACAACAGCGCGGTAATGATCACAAAGTTCATGATGTCGGCCGAGTAGGGGATGCCGATGTAGGTGAACACCGTCACAAAGGGGCTCTCCACCAAACCGGCCTGTTCGCGGGGCAGCAGGGTGGCCAGGACAAAAATGGTGCCGACAAAAAAGATCGCCAGGCGCAGCACGGTGGTGCGAATGGCCCGTGGCACATTGCGTTGAGGGTCTTTGGTTTCGCCCGCGGCGATGCCGATCAGCTCGGTGCCCGAGAACGCGAACGACACGGCCAGCAAGGTCATCGCAATCGACATGAAACCGGTGGGGAACAAGCCTTCTCGAGTAAAGTTGGCCAAGCCGATGCTGTGCGCCTGATCGATATTCAACAGCCCGAGAATAGCCCCGCCGCCGATGACCAGAAACACCACCACCGTCACGACTTTGATGAGCGACAACCAGAATTCGGTCTCGGCGAACAGACGCACCGAGACCACGTTGGTAAGGAACACCGTGCCGGCGAACAGCGCACTCCAGATCCATACCGGCGTGTCCGGAAACCAGCGGGTCATCAGGATCCCGGCTGCGGTGAATTCCGAGCCAATGGCCACGGTCCATGTCAGCCAGTACAGCCAGGCCACGGTGTAGCCGGTGCCCGGGCCGAGAAAGCGGGTTGCGTAGGTGCTGAACGAACCGGTTTCAGGCATCTGCACTGCCAGCTCACCCAGGCACATCATGACCATGTAGACCATCAGTGCGCCGATAATGTAGGCGATGACTGCACCTAAAGGGCCTGCCTGGTTGACGGTGTAGCCGGACGTCAGAAACAAACCGGTGCCGATTACGCCGCCCAAGGCCAGCATGACAATATGGCGCGTCTGCATTTCCTGTTTGAAACCGGCGCGTGCGTTGAGTTTTTGTTCTTTTATGGACATGGTTGTTCTCATGAAAGTTGTTAGGGCAGGTCGCAACCTCGCCACTACGTTTTATTATTATTCCTCTTCATGAAACGCCCCGCAGACGGCCCTGTCGTGGGGTTTGAAACTTCAGGTCAGGCCGGCTCGCGGCTTTTTTCCTCGCGCAGGCAGCGCACAAACGCGAACGCCTGTTTCAGGTCGTCGAGCAAGTCGTCGGTGTCCTCGATGCCCACCGAGACGCGCACCAGCCCTTCGGAAATACCCAGCGCCTGGCGTTCTTCCAGTGTGTTTTCCACATGGCTGGTGGTGCGGGCCGGGCCGTAGATGGTTTCGACCGCACCGAGGTTGCCGGCGCAGTGAGCAAATCGCAGGCGCGGCAGCAGCACTTTGACCGTGTCCATACCGCCAGTCAGCACGAAACTGACAATGGCGCCAAAACCGCCCATTTGCGCGCTGGCCACCGCGTGGTTCGGGTGACTGGGAA
Organism: Pseudomonas sp. FP597; assembly: GCF_030687435.1. NCBI lineage: Bacteria > Pseudomonadati > Pseudomonadota > Gammaproteobacteria > Pseudomonadales > Pseudomonadaceae > Pseudomonas > Pseudomonas sp. FP597. The sequence continues at coordinate 2,656,715 of NZ_CP117432.1, forward strand.
GACCGGGGTAATTGACGGACGCGACCAAGGGTTCAGTGCACAGGAACTCCGCCAGGGCATGGGCGCTGCGTTGCTGTTGGCGCATGCGCAGCACCAGGGTCTTCATGCCGCGGATGATCATGTAGGCCGAGAACGGATCGAGCGTGGCGCCATTGATTTCGCGGTAGTGCCGAACCTGGGTCATCAGCGCTTCGGTGCCGCAGACCAGGCCGCCCAATACGTCACCATGGCCACTGAGGAATTTGGTCGCGCTGTGGATGACCACATCCACCCCCAGTGCCAGCGGGTTCTGATTCAGCGGTGTAGCGAACGTGTTGTCAGCCACCACCAGGGCGCCGACACGCTTGGCCGCTGCCACCAGGCGTTGGATATCAAGGATTTTCAGGGTCGGGTTGGTCGGCGTTTCCAAGTACAGCAGCCGGCAGCCGTTGGCGATTTCGCGTTCGATCGCCTCGTGGTCGAAGGTCTCGCACAAGGTGACCTCCACGCCCATGCGCGGCAGGAACTCCTCGAAAATCTTGTTGGTGCCGCCATAGCTGTCCTTGGTGGACACTACGCGGTCGCCCTGGGCCAGGAAGGTGTAGAGCACACTGCTGATGGCCGCCATGCCGCTGCTGAACGCAACCGCGGCTTCGGCCATTTCCAACTCACCGATCTTGGCTTCGAGGGTTTCGACCGTCGGGTTGCTCATCCGGCTATAGATGAAGCCCGGGGATTTCCCCAGCGCCACGTCGTACCAGACGTCGATGTCGTCGTAACCGTAGGCGGCGCTGACCACGATAGGCGTCTGCGTCGCGTTGTAGGGGTGCCTGACTTGCTCTCCGCCCCAGACCGCCCGGGTCCCGGCGCCTGCATTTTCAAGTCCAGCGCTGTGAGGTTTATCGTTCATTGAGGCTACTCGCACTGATGGAGTGAATGTCGGTTCGTTCACTGGATAGTGCGGCTCAATATAGGGATTGGTGGTGCGCCCGAGAAACGATGTTATCGGTGCCAAAGGGCAGCTTTTTTTAATGGGTATACGGCTCGCCACTGGCGTTGCGCTGCCAATAGCAACCGCCTGTCAGCCCCGTGCGCGGTTTTGTTGAACGTATCGTGATGATGTCCGGCCAGATAAATCAGGGACTGGGCCAATGGTCGGCTCAGTCATCAACCCGTCAGCAGGTGACTCATCATGAAGAAACTCAGCCTGGTCCTGTGCAGCATGTTGATGCTTCACGGCTGTTTCGACAGCGCCGATAACGCCACCAAGAACAATACCGACGGGAGCAAATCGTCGGTGCAGATGCAGGAGGGCAAGGCGCAGGAGAGTCAGTAACCCCGGTTTCCTATCACGCGTGTCTACGTTGTCGTACAACCAATGCGCTATGATGCGCATTCCTCCGTAAACCGAGATTTGTGTTCTTGATGGACAACCCGAACGTCCAGCCCACGGTTCGCCGCCGGCACCGCAGCCTGGCCGAAGACCTGGTCACTGAGCTTTCCCGACGCATCTGTGCCGGTGAGCTGGCCCGGGGCACAAAGATGCCCACCGAATCGCAAGTGATGGCCGAGCACGGTGTGAGCCGTACGGTGGTGCGCGAGGCCATCTCGCGTCTTCAAGCCTCGGGCCTGGTGGAAACCCGGCATGGCGTCGGTACGTTTGTGAAGGATATCCCGAGCCCCAGCGGGTTTCGGATCGACCCGGACACCATCGTGACCCTGCAGGATGTGCTGGCGGTGCTCGAATTGCGCATCAGCCTGGAAGTGGAGGCTGCCGGCCTGGCGTGCCTGGGGCGTACCGATGAGCAGTTGCGGGTGATGCGCGACTCGCTGGATGCGCTTGATTCGCGGGCGGTGAGTGCCGACTATGCGGTGTCGGCGGACTTTCAGTTTCACCAGCAGATCGCCCTGGCCACCGGCAATCGCTACTTCACCGATATCATGCTGCACCTTGGGATGAACATCCTGCCGCGCACGCGCCTGCACTCCAAACGCCTGGCCAACGACAATAAGGAGCCCTACCTGGAGCGCTTGAGTCGTGAGCATGAGGACATCTACAAAGCCATCCTGCGTCGCGATGCCGACGCCGCTCGCGCCGCGATGCGCCTGCACTTGTCCAACAGTCGCGAGCGCATGCGCCGCGCCTATGAAGCTGCAGCCGCCGAATTGTCGAACGGCCCGGCCGTGGTGAGCGCGTCGCCCTGAAACCTGCTGGTCGGCCCATCAATTGAACTGAATGCAGCAGGCTTGCCTGGCGCACGATGCGCGTGCGCCAGGCAAGTCGTGGGTTGCGTTACATGAAGTTGTACTGCACGCCCAGGCGCCAGCGTGCCTGGCGGTCTTCAGAGGTGGCGTTGACCTTCACATCGCCGATCTCCATGAACGGTGCCCATTCCTTGGTGAGCTTGTATTTGACGATCAGGTTCTGTTCGTAGTCGCTCTTCTTGTTGTCGTAGCGGATGTAGTCGGTCTTGAAATAGATGAACTGATATTCGTACGCCCATTTGCTCGCCGGCGTGTAGCCGAGCCAGCCCTCAAAACGATGCGTAGTCTGGTCATCCTTGATGTGGTCGGGCAGGTCTTCGTCGACCTGGTCGCGGTCGAGCTTCTTGGCGTCGAGGCGATAGCGCGTGGCCGCATAGAAGGCATCGTTGATCTTGTAGTTGTACTTGAGCCCGAATTTGTAAGTGGTCGAATCCTTGGAGCTGTCCATCTGGAACGCCGGGGTCAAGGTCGATTGCGGGCTGAGCTTGTAGTTGTAGCTGACGGTGAACTCGTGGCCGTTGTTGACCATGTTGTCGTAGGCCACGTCTTCGCGGTCGCCCGCCGTGCGGTATTTCATTTCTGCTTCAAAACCCAGGCCACTGTCCAGGCGATAGTTGAGCTTGATTCGATCGGCGTGGGCGCTGTCTTCCTCGGTGAACTGGTGGCGGTAGTTGATGCTGGCAGAGTCAGCGCTGACATAGAGCGGCAGGCTGAAGGTCAGGGCGGTAACAAGCGTGCGTAAGGTGGTGTTCATACGGTCTTCTTTTTTGTTTTTGTTAGGGTCGTTTGAGGGTGTTGCGGCACTGCGTTGTTGCGTATGGCTCTCATCTATGCTGCCGATATACGTTATCGTACGACAAGATGACTCGTCTATGGGTTATCTGCCATTTTGAAACATCTTGAAATATATGTGCCCGGTGAATAGGGCTCCAAAGCAAATGCAGTTATTCCTTGGTTGTCTTTAAAAACGGGGCTTTTGTTGGTTTTTTCGGAAAATACGCGGGTGGCGGAGGGAGGTTATTGGGTCTTTTCAAGCGTTGTACGATGACCTATGATCGATCGCAACAGACGACATCCCCCGTCTCAAATCCAATAAGAAGGCTCAAGACGTCCATGAGAATCACAGCAGTCAACGTCCAGGTTTTTTCCTACCCGACCCGCCGCGCAGTGGACAGCGCCGGCCACGCTCACCCCGGTGACGTCACCCAGGCGCAGATGGCTTTGCTGCGCATCCAGACCGAAGACGGCCAGGAGGGTTATGCCTTTGGCGCGCCCGAGTTGATCCGCCCCTATGTGCTCGATGGTTTTGTGCGCAAAGTGCTGGTGGGACAAAACGCGTTTGACCGCGAGAAAATCTGGCACGACTTGGCGCATTGGCAGCGTGGCAGTGCCAGCCAGTTGACCGACCGCGCGCTGGCTCTGGTTGAACAGGCGCTGTGGGATTGGGCGGGGCGCAAACTGGGCGTGCCGGTGCACAAGTTGATCGGCGGGTTCCGCGACAAGGTGCCGGCCTACGGCTCGACCATGTGCGGCGATGAATTGCCCGGCGGCCTGGCCACTCCCGACGACTACGGCCGGTTCGCCGAAACCCTGGTGCAGCGCGGCTACAAGGCCATCAAATTGCACACCTGGATGCCGCCGGTGTCCTTCGCCCCGAGCCCGCGCATCGATGTCGCAGCCTGTGCGGCCGTGCGTGAAGCGGTCGGGCCGGGCATCGCACTGATGCTCGATGGCTACCACTGGTACAGTCGCACCGAAGCGCTGTACATCGGGCGCGAGCTGGAGAAGCTCGACTTTGCCTGGTTCGAAGAGCCGATGATGGAGGAGTCCGCCGAGTCCTATGCCTGGCTTGCGGGGCAACTGGATATTCCGGTGTTGGGTCCGGAAACCCTGTCCGGCAAACACCTGAGCCGCGCCAGCTGGGTCAAGCACGATGTCTGCGATATCTTGCGTGCCGGTGTGGCGGGCGTCGGCGGCATTGCACCGTGCCTGAAGGTGGCGCATCTGGCCGAGTCATTCGGCATGGATTGCGAGATCCATGGCAACGGCGCCGCCAACCTGGCGGTGGTCGGCGCTATCAAGAATTGCACCTGGTACGAGCGTGGCCTGCTGCACCCGTACCTGGACTACGACGAAGTTCCGGCCTACCTCAAGCGTCTTGTAGACCCGATGGACAACGACGGCTTTGTGCACCTGTCCGACCTGCCGGGGCTGGGTGAAGACATTGACTTCAACTACATCGAGACCAACACGCTTAACAGCTTCTGACCTTTGCACGGGTGGCTCGGCATGCGCCGGGCTGCCCAAGAGCCGTATAAATATAAAAAAGGCACTCGTGTTATGACTATTTTCCCTTCGCTGTGGGCGCGGGTATTCGTCGCCGCCCTGGCTATCACTGCGGTACCTGCAAGCTTTGCCAAGACCCCGGCCGATCAGTTGATCGTCGGCATGAGCATGATCAACCTGCTGTCCCTGGACCCGGCGGCCGCCACCGGCCTGGACGTGTCGGAGATCAATGCCAACCTCTATGACATGTTGCTGGTGCAGGACGTCGCCCAGCCTGATCGCCTGGTGCCGGCACTGGCCGAGCGCTGGCAGGTCAGCGATGACCGCAAGACCCTGACCTTCAATCTGCGCGACGGCGTGAAATTCCAGTCCGGCAACGCCCTGAGCGCCGAAGACGTGGCCTGGTCGCTGCACCGCGTACTCAAGCTCAACCTCGCCCTGGCGTCGACCTGGAAAGCCTACGGTTTCACCGCCGAAAACGTCGAACGCTATATGCGCGCCACCGATGCCTCGACCTTCGTGATCGAGTTGCCGCGACCTACCGATCCGCTGCTGGTGCTCAACACCCTGGCGACCTCGCCGAGCGCGTTTATCCTCGACCGCAAAAAAGTCCTCGAACACCAGAAAAACAACGACATGGGCGCCGCCTGGCTGGTGACGCACGCGGCCGGCAGTGGCGCGTTCGTGCTCAACGATTGGCGCGCCAACGACGTGATCCTGATGAGCCGTTTCGACGGCTACTGGGGTGGTCCGGCCAAGCTCAAGCGCATCGTCATGCGCAACATGACCGAGTCGCAGTCGTTGCGCCTGATGATCGAGCGCGGTGACCTGGACATCGCCAAAGGCATGTCCGCGCCGGACATCGAAGCCCTGCAAAAAAGCGACAAGGTGCGCACCCAGACCCTGCAGCGCGGCACCCTGTATTACGTGGCGCTGAGTGTGAAGCAGCCGATGTTCGCCGATGCGCGAGTGCGCAAGGCAGTGCGTTCGCTGATCGACTACCAGGGCATCAACCAGACGGTCATGCCGCATTACGGCGTGATCAACCAACGCCCGATGCCGTTGGGTTTGGCTGCGCGCCTGCCCGATCCCGGCTATACGCTCAACGTTGAACAGGCCAAGGCCTGGCTGGCCGAGGCCGGCTACCCGAACGGCTTCAAGACCACTATCCGCGTGTTGGCCGAGCCGCCGTTCATCAACATTGCTTCCAACCTGCAGTCGACCCTGGCCCAGGCCGGTATCCAGGCCAGCATCGTGACCGGCACCGGCAACCAGGTCTACGGCGCGATGCGTGAGCGCAGCTTCGACATCATCGTCGGGCGCGGCGGTGGCGGGGCGGAGCGTCATCCACATTCCAGCCTGCGCACCCTGGTGTACAACCCGGATAACCGCGATGAAGCCAAGCTCACCAATTTTCAGGGCTGGCGCACGTCGTTCTACAGCCCTGAGCTGAACCAGTTGATCGAACACGCGGAAGTCGAGCCCGACGCAGGCAAGCAACTGGCCCAGTACCGGGCGATCCAGGAGCAGGTCGATCAGCAAGTGGGCGCTATTTTGCCCGTCTCGCAAATGACCGACACCGTGGTGGTGTACAGCGACGTGGCCAACTACCAAGGCCACACCGCTGCGACCACGCGCTACAACGACGTCTACAAAAAGCGCTGATCGATTTATCAGGAGCTCACTATGTTTGTTATGACTGCCTCTGTCATGGGCGCTCGCGCTTCCAATACCCTGCGGCGCGCCGGTACGGTGCTGGTGACGTTGCTCGGCCTGCTGGCGCTGACCTTTATCATCGGCCGGGTCATGCCGCTGGACCCGGTGCTGGCCGTGGTCGGGCCGGACGCGGACGCGTCCACCTATGACCAGGTGTACCGTTCGATGGGTCTGGATAAACCGATCTGGACCCAGTTCGGGCTTTACCTCAACGACTTGCTCCACGGCGACTTCGGTAACGCGCTGTTGACCGGCCACCCGGTGCTGGACGACATCCTGCGCGTGTTCCCGGCGACCATCGAACTGGCCACCCTGGCGATTCTGTTCGGCGTGCTCATCGGGTTGCCGCTGGGTGTCTGCGCGGCCAGTAACCAGGGGCGCCTCGGCGATCACGTCGCGCGGGTGATCACCTTGTTCGGTTACTCCACGCCGATTTTCTGGCTGGGCATGATGGGCCTGCTGGTGTTCTACGCCTGGCTCGGTTGGGCCGGTGGAGCAGGGCGCATCGACCTGGCCTATGACGGCATGGTGCCCGAGGTCACTGGCCTGCTGCTGATCGACACCAGCCTGGCGCGCGACTGGGAAGCCTTCGCCAGCGCCTTGCGCCACATCGTGCTGCCGGCACTGATCCTGGGTCTGAACTCGGTGGCGTACATCAGCCGCATGACCCGCAGCTTCATGTTGGAGCAACTGTCCCAGGAGTACATCATCACCGCGCGGGTCAAGGGTTTGTCCCGTCGCCAAGTGGTGTGGGGGCATGCGTTTCGCAACATCCTCGTGCAGTTGCTGACGGTGGTGGCGCTGGCCTACGGCTCGCTGCTGGAAGGCGCGGTGCTGATCGAGACGGTGTTCGCCTGGCCGGGGTTCGGCCAGTACCTGACCAGCAGCCTGATGCTCGGTGACATGAATGCGGTGATGGGCTGTGTGCTGGTGATCGGCTTGATTTTCGTCGCGCTCAACCTGATCAGCGACGCCTTGTACAAGGTGTTCGACCCACGCACCCGCTGATGCGCAACGCAGTACCGATAAAACTAATAAGAAGAAGGATTTTTTCATGACATTTTCGACACTGCACCTTGGCCTGTTCGCGGCCGTTCTCACCCTCGGGCCGATGACCCTGGCCCACGCCAAGACCCCGGCCGATCAACTGATCGTTGGCATGAGCATGGTCAACCTGTTCTCCATCGACCCGGCCAACGCGCCCGGCCTGGATGCGTCCGGCGTCAACGCCAACCTCTACGACACGCTGATCAAGCGCGACCAGGGCAACCCGGAAAAACACCTGCCGCAGTTGGCCGAACGCTGGGACATCAGCGAGGACGGCAAGCAGGTGACTTTCCACCTGCGCCAGGATGTGAAGTTCCATTCGGGTAACCCGCTGACCGCCGAAGACGTGGCGTGGTCGCTGTACCGCGTGATGAAACTCAACTTCGGCCTGGCCACCACCTGGAAAGCCTACGGCTACAACGTCGACAACATTCAGTCGCTGATCCGCGCCACCGACACCCACACCCTGGTGATCGACCTGCCGCAAACCATGGACCCGCTGCTGTTGGTGGACTCCCTGGCAATCTCGCCCAGCGCCGTGGTGGTGGACCGCAAGGTCGCGCTGGCCCATGAAAAAAACGGTGACCTGGGCGCCGGTTGGCTGGTGACGAACGAGGCGGGCAGTGGCCCCTTTGTGTTGAGCAAATGGAGCGCCAACGATTCGCTGCTGCTGACCCGTTTTGACGGCTACTGGGGCGGCGCGGCCAAGCTCAAGCGCGTGGTGGTGCGGCACATGACCGAGTCCCAGTCGCTGCGCCTGATGCTGGAGCGCGGCGATCTCGACCTGGCCTATGGCATGGCCGCGCCGGATATTCGCGCCATCGATGGCTCGGACAAGATCCAAGTGCAGTCACTGCCGCGCGGGACGATGTACTACGTGGCGATGAGCATGAAGCAAGCCGAGTTTGCCAAGCCCCAGGTGCGTGAAGCAGTGCGCAACCTGATCGACTACAAGGGCCTGGATGAGCAAGTGATGCCGTACTACGGCAAGCTTAATCAGCAACCGATGCAGTTGGGGTTGCAAGCGCGCTTGCCGGACCCGGGTTATCACATGGATGTGACCAAGGCGAAAAAGCTGCTTGCCGATGCGGGCTATCCCAACGGTTTCAATACCACCATTCGTACCTTGTCGGAGCCGCCGTTCATTGATATTGCCGCGCGCCTGCAAGCGACACTGGCCGAAGGCGGGATCAAGGCCAGCATCGTCACCGGCACCGGCAACCAGGTGTACGGCGCAATGCGTGCGCGCAATTTCGAAATCATCGTGGCGCGGGGTGCCGAGCGTTATCCGCACCCGTATTTCAGCCTGCGTACCTTCGCCTACAACCCCAACAACAGCGACGACGCCGGCTTGCCGAACTTCCAGGGCTGGCGCGCCTCGTTCTTCAACCCGCAACTCAACAGCCTGATCGACCAGGCCGGGGTCAGCCGCGACCCGGCGCAGCGCATCAGCCTGTACCACCAGGCGCAGAACCTCTACGACCAGCAGGTGGGGCCGATCCTGATGATCTCGCAGATGACCGACACCGTGGTCAGCGCGGCCGACGTTAAGGGTTTCAGTGGTGACGATGCCGAGGCCACCCGTTACCTGGGTGTCTACAAGCAGCGTTGAGTGCTTCCAGAATTCACACAGAGAAGATGCTTATGAATGCCAACCTGTCTTCCATAGAGTCGGCGGCGAAGCGCCCGGTGGATCGTACGCCAGGCTCCAGCTTTGACGCCTTTTGCAAGAGTAGCCTGCGGGTGTTGCGGCATTTGTTGCGCAACCCCATGACCCTGGCGGGCCTGCTGGTGGCGTTGCTGTTGGTGGTGGTCGCGGCCTTCGCGCCGTGGATCGCCACCCACGATCCGGTGGCGCAAAACCTCGCCAACGCCTTGCAGGCACCGGGCGCGGCGCATTGGTTCGGTACCGATGAATATGGCCGGGATATTTTCAGCCGCCTGGTCTACGGCTCGCGCATCACCCTGTACATCATTGGTCTGGTCACGGTGATCGTCGGGCCTATCGGGCTGTTTATCGGCACGGTGTCGGGCTATTTCGGCGGGGCGGTCGACACGGTGTTCATGCGCTTGACCGATATCTTCATCTCCTTCCCCAGCCTGGTGCTGGCGCTGGCGTTCATCGCCGCCCTGGGCCCTGGCCTGGAGCACGCGGTGGTGGCGATTGCCTTGACCTCCTGGCCGCCGATTGCGCGGCTGGCGCGGGCCGAAACCCTGTCGCTGCGCAATGCCGATTTTGTCGTCGCGGTGGAGCTGCAAGGGGCGTCGCCGGCGCGGATTATCCTGCGCCACATCGTGCCGATGTGCCTGTCGTCGGTGATCATCCGCCTGACCATGAACATGGCCGGGATCATCCTGACCGCCGCGGCCCTGGGCTTTCTCGGCCTGGGCGCCCAGGCACCGTTGCCGGAATGGGGCGCGATGATCTCCACCGGTCGACGCTACATGCTCGAATGCTGGTGGCTGGTGGCGGTGCCAGGGGCGGCGATCATGCTGGTCAGCCTGGCCTTCAACCTGTTGGGCGATGGCCTGCGGGACATCCTTGATCCGCGCAGCGAATAATCGGAGGAACACCTTTATGTCCGCCATCAAACTGAATGTCGAAGGGCTTAACGTACGCTTCGTCAGTGGCCAGAAAGAAACCCACGCTGTGCGCGATGTGTCCTTCACCCTGGGGCGGGAGAAACTGGCGATTGTCGGTGAGTCCGGCTCGGGTAAATCCACCGTGGGGCGCAGCCTGCTCAAGCTGCATCCGCAGAGTGCGAAAATCACCGCCAAGGCCATGGCGTTTGGCGAAGTGGATTTGCTGTCGGCCAGCGAAAAGGCCATGCAGAAGATCCGTGGCCAGCGCATCTCGATGATCATGCAGGACCCCAAGTACTCATTAAACCCGGTGGTCAAGGTGGGCGATCAGATTGCCGAAGCCTACCTGGCCCACCACAAGGCCAGCCGCAGCGATGCGCGCGAGCGTGTGTTGCGGATGCTTGAGCAGGTGCACATCCGCGACCCGCAGCGGGTCTACAACCTGTACCCCCATGAAGTGTCCGGCGGCATGGGCCAGCGCATCATGATCGCGATGATGGTAATCACCCGTCCCGAAGTGATCATCGCCGACGAACCCACCTCGGCGCTGGATGTCTCGGTGCGCCAGCAAGTGCTCAACGTGCTGGAAGAGCTGGTGGACCAGCAGCAGATGGGGCTGATTTTTGTCAGCCACGACCTCAACCTGGTGCGCAACTACTGCGACCGCGTGCTGGTGATGTATGCCGGGCGCGTCGTCGAATCCCTGGCCGCCTGCGACCTGCAGTACGCCGAGCATCCCTATACCCGTGGCCTGCTCGCCGCACTGCCGAGCATGGACAACCGCCGCGTGCACCTTCCGGTGCTCAAGCGCGATCCCCTCTGGCTGACTCAATAAGGAACCTGACCATGCCCATGATCCAAGCACACGCCTTGAACCTGAGCTTCGGCACAGGCGCCGCCATCAACCAGGTGCTGCACGATGTGAGCCTGAGTGTCGCCGACGGTGAATCGTTCGGCCTGGTGGGGGAGTCCGGCTCGGGCAAGACCACTGTATTGCGCTGCCTGGCGGGGCAGTACCGCCACTGGAGCGGCGCCCTGAGCATTGCCGGCGCGCCGTTGCAGCACAAGATTCCCAAGGCGCATTTTCGCAAGGTGCAAATGGTCTTCCAGGACCCCTACGGCTCCCTGCATCCCAGGCACACCATCGACACCGCACTGCGTGAACCGCTGATTATCCACGGGGTAGGGGACAAGGATGACCGCATCAACGAGATCCTGCTCAAGGTCGGTCTGAACGACAGCTTTCGTTTCCGCTACCCGCACCAGTTGTCCGGCGGGCAGCGCCAGCGCGTGGCGATTGCGCGGGCGCTGATCCTGGAGCCGCGTGTGCTGCTGCTGGATGAACCGACTTCGGCGCTGGACGTGTCGGTGCAGGCCGAGATCCTTAACCTGCTGGCGGACCTGCGCCAACGCGAGAAACTCACCTACCTGCTGGTCACCCATGACCTGGGGGTGGTCACCCACTTATGCGACCGGGTGGCGGTGATGCAGCACGGCAGGATCGTCGAGTTGCTCGACTGCCAGGCGCTGAGCCAGGACCAGGCCGCTCACGACTACACGCGCATGCTGGTGCAGGCCAGTCGGGACTTCAGCCAGGCGTCGGAACGTCGTCGTGTCGGCTGAAAATGCGTAGTCATCGTACGACTATGATTTGGTCGTACGAGTTTTATTTCGTATTTTTCTATATTTTTCTGGGTAAATCGCCGCTATTTCGATCAAGGGTATTTAGCGGGTAGCTTTAATATATCTGTAGTTATACGATGACGTACCTCTTTAGGTATTCCATTCATTTTTGATGTGAGGTTTGCGAACCATGACGCCACAAGAACTAAAAACAGTCCTGTCTTCCGGCTTGCTCTCGTTCCCCGTGACCGATTTTGACGCCGCCGGCGACTTCCGTGCCGACACCTACGCCCGTCGTCTTGAGTGGCTGGCACCCTACGGCGCCAGCGCACTGTTCGCGGCCGGCGGCACCGGGGAGTTCTTCTCTCTGGAGGCCAAGGAATACACGCAGATCATCAAAACTGCCGTGGACACCTGCAAAGGTCAGGTGCCGATCCTCGCCGGTGCCGGTGGCCCCACGCGCCAAGCCATCGCTTACGCCCAGGAAGCAGAGCGCCTGGGTGCCGCCGGTATTCTGTTGATGCCGCATTACCTCACCGAAGCCAGCCAGAAGGGCCTGGTGGCGCATGTGGAGCAAGTGTGCAATTCGGTGGATTTCGGTGTGGTGGTGTACAACCGCAACCTGTGTCGCCTCAACGCCGACAGCCTGGAACAGTTGGCCGAGCGTTGCCCGAACCTCATCGGTTTCAAGGACGGCATTGGTGAAGTCGAATCGATGGTCAGCATCCGTCGCCGCCTCGGCGACCGCCTGACCTACCTGGGTGGCCTGCCGACCGCCGAAGTGTATGCCGCCGCCTATAAAGCCCTCGGCGTGCCGGTGTATTCCTCGGCGGTGTTCAACTTCATCCCGAAAACGGCGATGGATTTCTACCACGCCGTGGCCGCTGACGACCACGCCACGGTGGGCCGCTTGATCGATGATTTCTTCCTGCCCTACCTGGCCATTCGTAACCGTTGTGAAGGCTACGGCGTGAGCATTGTCAAGGCCGGTGCGCGCCTGGTGGGGCATGACGCCGGCCCTGTGCGCGCGCCACTGACCGACCTGCTGCCGGACGAGGTGGAACAACTGGCGGTACTGATCAAGGCCCTCGGCGCCCAGTAAGGCGCTCACCAGGATCACCTGTGGGAGCTGTCGACATGTCTTCGGCTGACGCGCCAACGCTCGACAGCTCCCACCTGCCACCTGCCTCGGTGTGATGACCGGCAAAACAAGGAGAACAACATGCCGCTTCAACCCTCGAAAAAATCCTCGGTGCGTTGCGCGCTGACCCTCGCGGCCCTGGGTTGCAGCCCGCTGTCATGGGCGCTGCAAGCCCCGTCCAAGCTGCAAGTGCCCACGCTGGCCTATGACGATCAGCAGATCATCCTGGTCTGGGAAAAACCCACCGGGCACGCCGATATCCAGGACTACCGGGTCTACGCCAACGGCAGGCTGCTGGGCTCCAGCAATGCCAACAATGACCAGGTGTCGCCGGCCAAGCCCTATATCGACCAGTTCTACCGGCAAGACACTGCCCACTTCCACCATCGCATCGGCATTCACAGCTACACCGCACAAGGCCTGAAATCCGACACGGCTTACCGCTTCACCGTGCGTTCGGTGGACGGCAAGGGCAACGAGTCCGCCGACAGTGCCCCTGTGATGCAGCGCACCACGAAAGTCGCGGCGGTGTTTGACGTGAAACGCTACGGCGCCAAAGGCGATGGTATCCATCTCGACACCCTGGCGATTCAAACAGCCATCGATGCCTGCACCCCAGGCTGCAAGGTCTTGCTGCCCAAAGGCACCTACAAGAGCGGCGCGCTCTACCTCAAGAGCAACATGACCCTGGAGGTGGCCGAAGGCGCGACGCTGCTGGGCTCCGAACGTGCCGAAGACTACCCGCTGGCGGGGTACATCCAGTACCCGTATTCCACGACGGTGCGCCCGGCCTCTCTGATCAACGCCTTGCCCCGCGATCCGCGCCAGCACCAGGCGTTCGAAAACATCCGCATCGTCGGCAAGGGCACGATCGACGGCAATGGCTGGAAGCGCAACGCCGATGTCGTCGATGAGCGTGGCCAGGCCCTGCCGTTCTACGTGCCCAGCGACAATACACGCTATGCCCAGGACGGCGTCCTGGCCAAGGCACAGGTGGAGCAGGCCGTGGCGCGGGGCATGAACGTCAAGGACGCCTACGGGCAGATGCGTTCCTCGCTGATCACCCTGCGCAACGTCAAGAACGTGTTCTACGGCGGCTTCACGGTGCTGAACCCGGCGTTCCACGGGATCATGAACCTGGAGACCGAAAACGTGGTGCTGGCCAACACCACCCACAAGACCTACGACGCCAACAACGGCGACGGTATCGAGTTCGCCAACAGCAAAGGCGCCATGGTCTTCAATAACTTCTTCGACACCGGCGATGACTGCGTCAATTTCGCCGCCGGCACCGGCGCGAACGCCGTGCATCAGCCGCCCCAGCAAGATGCGTGGATTTTTAACAACTACTTCCGCAAAGGCCACGGCATGGTGGTGGCCGGCAGTCATACCGGCGCGTGGATCCAGAACATCCTGGCCGAAGACAATGTGTCCGACGGCACCGACGCCGGGTTACGCATGAAGAGCACCAACTTCATGGGCGGCGGCGCGCGCAACGTCATCTTCCGCGATTCGGCGATTCGCAACACGGTCAAGCAGGCGTTCATCTTTACCCTGGACTACAACGACCCGAACGCCAAACTCGATTACCAGCGTTCCACGATTGCCGGGCAGTTCAAGGATATTCGGGTGAGCGACGTCAGCGTCGAGAACGCCCAGGGCCGGGCGATCGAGGTCAAGGGTGACAGCCAGCACAACGCTTACCACGAAGCGCTGGTGTTCCAGCGCGTGCGTTTGCGCGGCGCGGCCGGGGCGCGGATCGACGGCTTGAAAGACTCGCGTTTTGAGGCGGTGGTGTTCAGCGAACACGGCACCGCCAACCCATGGCAGGTGACGGGCAGCTCGGGGTTGAGTTTCAAGGATGTGCAGCCGCCACCGTAGTCAGGCCAGACGCGGTACATGTGGTGAGGGAGCAAGCTCCCTCGCCACAGTTACTGTTCGCTTAATGATGCAGGCGCCTGTCCTGGCCATTCAGCGCATCTGCAAAATAATCGGACTGCTGCTCGCCGGGTCGGTGTGCCCGCGCAGCTTCTCGACCGCTTTTACCTCCACTGCGCCACCCCCATTGCCCCACGTACTGCGCACATACGTCAGCACCTCGGCAATCTCCTGGTCGGACAATTGCTCGCGAAAGGCCGGCATGCGGTACGCGTCCGGCACGCCTGCGGCCACGATGCGTTGCGAGCCGTTGAGCGTGATGTTGATGGCCGAGGCGGTTTCCTTGGCGAGTGCCGAGGTCGCGCCGGCCAGCGGTGGCATCCAGTCGGGCTGACCTTTGCCATCAGCGCCGTGGCACGAGGCGCAGCGCGTGGCGTAGGTGTGGGCGCCTGGGGTGGCGGCGCTGTGGGTCGCGACGGCCTGGTAAGTCCATGGCGTGCCGTCGCGTTGTGGGTCACCTGGCAGTGACTTGAGGTAGCGGGCGATGGCGGCCAGGTCGTTGTCTGCCATGAACTGCGTGGAGTTGTTGAACGCCTCGGTCATTGAGCCGTAGACCACGGCGTGCCGGTTGCGCCCGGTCTTGAGGAATTGCACGATCTCCGGCTCGCTCCAGCGGCCCAGCCCGGTGTTCGAGTCCTGGCGCAGGCTCGGTGCATACCAGCCATCGAGCAGGGCGCCGGCGAGGAAGGGCTTGCCGGATTCGTCCAGCGCCTTCTCGTTAAAGGCCAACCCACGCGGCGTGTGGCAACTGCCGCAGTGGCCTGGGCCCTGGACGATATAGGCGCCGCGATTCCACAGCGCGTCCTGCTCAGGCTTGGCCGCATAGGTGGCGGTCGGCGCGAACAGACCGTTCCACAGGGCGATGGGCCAACGCATGTTCAGCGGCCAGGGAATATCGCTGGGGATGTTCGGTTGGTTGGCCGGCTGCACGCCTTTCATGAAAAACGCATACATCGCCCGTATATCGTCGTCACTGAGCTTGGCGTAGGACGGGTAGGGCATGGCCGGATACAGTCGGCGGCCGCCCGGTGCCACGCCGTGGCGTACGGCACGGTCGAAGTCGGCCAGGCTGTAGGCGCCGATGCCGCTGTCGCGGTCCGGCGTGACGTTGGTGGCATGAATCGTCCCCAGCGGCGTGGCCATCTCCAGGCCGCCCGCAAACGGCGCTTTACCGGGCAGGCTGTGGCAGGCCACGCAGTCACTGAGACGCGCGACGTATTCGCCGCGACTGACCAGGGCCGGGTCGACACTGGCGGCCTGTTGCTGTTCGAACGGTGTCGCGGGTTGACGGGTGACGTACCAGGCCAGCAGGCCGGCGGCGACCACGCAGGGCAGCGCGAGCCAGCCTACGGTTCTTGCGAATCGACGGGTGTTCATGGGCGGTCTCGCTCGGTTAGCTGAAGGTGTGTCGGCTCAGGGGCAGGCTGCGAATACGCTGGCCGGTCAACTGCGCCGCCGCATTGGCCACGGCCGGTGCCACGGCGGGCAGCGGCGGTTCACCAATGCCGCCCATCTTCTCGCCACTCTCCACAATCTTGACGTGCACCTGGGCCATGCGTGACGGCGGCAGGATCGGGTAAAGGTCGTAGTTGCGCGCCCGTGGCTTACCGTCCACGTACACCGCTTCTTCCAGCAAGGTTTGCGATAAGCCCAGGGCCACCGCGCCGTTGACCTGTGCTTCGACAATCGCCGGGTTGACGACGCTGCCCGGATCGATGGCCTCCCAGATGTGGTGCACCTTGACCTGGCCTTTCTCGATCGACACCTCGGCGATCACTGCCGCGTGCGAACCGAACGGCGAGGCCATGGCCACGCCACGGGCACGGCGTGTGCCGTCTTCGGCGGTGTAGGGGCCGCGTTTCCAGCCGCCGGACAACTCGGCCACCGCCTTGAGCAGGGTGGTCAGCCGCGGGTTGTCGCGCAGCAGATTCAGGCGCAGCTCGTACGGGTCGCGTTTGCCGGTGTCCGCCAGTTCATCGAGGAAGGCTTCGTAGAAAAAGTCATTGAGCGAATTGCCCACCGACCGCCAGTAGCCGAGCATGGCCGGGCCTTTGACGTAGATCTGCGCGATGCGTTTGTTGGGGATGGCGTAGCTCTTGCCCGACAGCCCTTCGAGGGCGGTGGGGTCGATTTTATCGCCCTGCTTGCCGGCGATGGCTTCGGTGGGGCCTTCGGTGGCGCTGACTGCTTCAATAGCCGTCGGCAAGCCGTCGGCGTCCAGCGCGGCGCGGAACTTGACCACTGCGACCGGGCGCAGTACATCGCGCAGGAACTCTTCTTCGCGGCTCCAGATCAACTTGACCGGGCGGTCCACCGCCTTGGCCAGCGCGATGGCCTGCGGGTAGGGGCTGGCCGAGTCATAGAGGAAATGCCGGCCGAAAAAGCCACCGAGCAACGGCGAGTGCAGGTTGATCTGTTCAAGGGCCAGGCCGGTGCGCTTGGCGATGTCGGCGCGGAACATGTCCGGTGCCTGGTTGGGCAGCCAGATATCCAGTGAACCGTCGGCGTTGAAGCGCGCCAGCGCTGAGGGCGGCTCCAGCTGGGCGTGGTTGACGTATTGGTTGTGGTAGGTGGCTTCGACCTGGGTCTTGGCGTTTTTCAGCGCGCCGGCCACGTCGCCTTCGTTCTCGTCGTCGCGGGCCGGGCCTTGTTGGGTCGCGAGAAAGTCACGGTAGCCATCGCTGGAAAAATCAGCCGGCATGGCGCGGACTTTGGAGTCGGCAGTCGGTTCCAGCCAGTCGACCTGGATCGCCTCCACCGCGCGCTTGGCATGCCACCAGCGTTCGGCCACCACCGCTACGGCGCCGGGCAGTTGATGAACGGAGTGCACACCCTTCATGGCCTCGACCTGCGCCTGGTTGCGCAGGCTGCCGACGGTCATGCCCAGGCGCGGCGCGTGTTGCACGGCCGCGTGGAGCATACCGTCGACCTTCAAATCGATGCTGTACAACGCCTTGCCGGTGGATTTGTCGTAGGCATCCAGGCGCTTGACCGGTTTGCCGATCCAGCGGAACTGGCCGGGGTCGCGCAAGGTGATGCTCGCGGGGTCAGGCACCGGCATGTCCAGCGCGCGACTGGCCAATTCGCCATACCCCACGGAGCGGCCGGACGCGGCGTGTACCACGCGGCCGGGTTGGGTGGTCAGCTCACTCACCGGCACACGCAGCTGCTCGGCGCCGGCCTGCAGCAACATGGCGCGGGCGAGGGCGCCCAGGCGGCGCATGGTCGGGTAGCTCATGCGCACCGACATGCTGCCGCCGGTGATGCGCATGCCGTTGTCCATCACCACGTAGGCATCGCCGGGCGGCGCGGCTTCGACGATGAAGGTGGCCGGGTCGGCATCCAGCTCTTCACCGACGATCTGCGCCATGGCGGTGTGGGTGCCCTGGCCGCCTTCCATGAAGGGGCTGAGCAGGCGCACCGTACCGTCCGGGCGAATCTCCAGAAAAGCCGGTACTTGCGTGCCGCGTTCTACGCCGGTGGCCGCCTGCACCCGGCCGGAACCGAGCGGCAGGCCGAACCCGATGACCAGCGCACCCACGGCGGTGCTCGCCAGAAAACGCCGACGTGACAGGTTGATCGGTTCGCCCAGGGGCACACCGGGGATCAGTTCAGGTGTGTTCATCAGGCGGTCTCCTTCCCGGCGGCCAGGTCAGACATGGCGGTGTGGATGGCGTTGTAGGTGCCGCAGCGGCACAGGTTGACCATCGCCGCGTCGATCTGGTCCTTGGTGGGGGCAGGGGTGTGCTTGAGCAGCGCGGTGGCCGCCATCACTTGCCCGGACTGGCAATAACCGCATTGCGCCACCTGATGCTCGACCCAGGCGCTGACCACGCGTTTGCCCACCTCATCGGCCTCGATGGCTTCGATGGTGGTGATCTCGCGACCGACCACGCCCGCCACTGGCGTCACGCACGCGCGCACCACGTTGCCGTCCACCAGCACCGAACAGGCGCCGCACTGGGCCAGGCCGCAGCCGTATTTGGTGCCGGTCAGGCCCAGATCGTCGCGGATCACCCACAGCAAGGGCGTGTCGGCGTCGGCATCGACCTGATAGGCCTTTTGGTTGATACGTAATTCCATGGCGGGCTCACCTGCTGATCATCGGTTGGTGGTGCTGGTTTCTTATAGGTGTGGTGCGACTATAGGTCGCCCATCGTCGAACTCTAGACCACCGCGCAAGGGGTATCTATCTGAGGGGGCTCAAGTTCAGAGGATCAGGCAAGTATTCAACAGGATTGGGTGACTGTGTTGGGCTTTGGTAGCCCGCTGTCTGTGGGGTGGGCGGGCTTGCTTGACGGCCTGATAGCCGACGAGTCTCTAACTGATGCCCTCGGTCAAAATGTGGGAGGGGGCTTGCTCCCGACATAGGTAATCCGTAGCAGCTGCCGAGCCTTGGCGAGGCTGCGTTTGCGGTGTACCTGACACACCGCCGACGCAGCCTCGCCAAGGCTCGGCAGCTGCTACGCACCGCTATCGGGAGCAAGCCCCCTCCCACAGTTTTGAGCGCGTTCAGGCAGTGGCTTTTGAGGTGTTCATACATTCGATGGAGCGATCCACCGTGGTCTTGGCGATTTCCAGCAAATGCCACACCGCCAGGATCTTCGCCCGCTCGGGGCTTGCCAATTGCTCACCGCAATCGAGCGCGGTGGCCGAAGCGCTGTCGAGCAGGCTGGCGGTGTAGAGCAGCGCGTCTTCGAAGCTCAGGTCTTCGTTGACGGTGTGAAAGCCTTGGGTGGGCAGGTAATGGTCGATGGCGCGGTTGAAGGCGGCGCGGTCTTTGGCGGGATCGATGGGTGGATCGGGTAGGACTTTGTTCATGGTGTAACTCCATATGGTTGGTTTGGAGCTGACACCCGTCGCGACTAAACGAATGGGTGGCGGCTGTACGCAGGTTAGTCGACCGGCCATATGGAAAACCGGCGCACCCGAAGGTGCCCTACGCACAGCCGCCATAAAACTTCATGGAGGACCATGCGCCATATGAAATCCGGGCGACTAAACCCGATCACCGATAAGCAGTGACGGACCGCAGACTAGCCACCGATTTCAGCAGGCACAAGGCGGCGGGGATTGTCTCGGAAACGTCCTGCAATTAAAAGGGACACGACTTGCTGGCCCTTTACAAATCATGACCAAATGCCAGCAATGATCGCCATGGTTTGTCGGTCATCGACACTCAACCCCACCCCTCACGCACCGCATTGCGAATCCCCTCCAGCAACATCCCGAACGCCGGGTTGTCATTGTCTTCGCGCCAGATCAGGTGCAACTCGCTTTGCGCGCCTTCGCCCAGGTCGATGTCGCGGAACACGACGTTCTTGAACACCACGCTGCTGGCGCAACGCGGTACCAGGGCCAGGCCCATGCCGGCGTTGACCAGTGCGAGGATGGTCAGTGACGAGCCCAGCCACTGCACGTATTGCGGCGCCACGCGGGCCGAGCGCAGCAGGCCGGTGAGCAGTTCGTTGAACGGCGGGTAGGCCGCGTGGGCGTACATCAAAAAGGGCTGTGCATCCAGGTCCTGCACGCTCACCGTATCGGCGTGTGCCAGCCGATGGCTGCTCGGCACCGCCAGTACGAACGGTTCGCGCACCAGGCATTCGGTGGCGTAACCCGGTTCCAGCAACGGCGCGCGGACGATGCCCAGGTCGATACGCCGGGCGCGCAGGGCTTCGTATTGCTGGTAAGTGTTCATCTCCGACAGGTCGATCTTCACCTGTGGCTGCTTGAGCCGAGCCTCGGCGATCACCTTGGGCAGGAACTCATACACCGCGCTGCCGACGAAGCTGATATTGACCGTGCCGATATCGCCCTCGGCAAAGCGCCGTGCGGTGATGGCCGCTTGCTGGGCGCGTTCGAGCAGGTTCTGCGCCTCGATGAAAAAGGCCCGGCCGGCGGCGGTGAGCGCGACGCTGCGGGTAGTGCGGGTGAACAGTTCCACGCCAAGGTGATGCTCCAGCAACTGGATCTGCCGGCTCAGCGGCGGCTGGGTCATGTTCAGCCGTTCGGCGGCGCGGCGGAAATTCAGCTCGGTGGCCACGGTGGTGAAGCAGCGCAGTTGCGTCAGTTCGAACATTGATCTAATCCCGGTATCAATCGCATGCCAGGTTAGATTAGACGGGAACAATCCTCGGCGTCCATCATCGACTTGCCCTTAAAAAAACAATCAATGGGAGTTGCCCGTGGATACCCTCCAGAGTCCGCCAGACCCAACCTTGCTTGCCCGCGCGGCGGCCAAGGTCAAGCGCCATGTGCTGCCGTTGTTCGTGGTGATGTTCATCGTCAACTACATCGACCGGGTCAATATCGGCTTCGTGCGCAGCCATATGGAAACCGACCTGGGCATTGGCGCGGCGGCCTACGGCCTGGGGGCTGGGCTGTTCTTTATCGGCTATGCGATCTTCGAAGTGCCCTCCAATCTGCTGCTGCAGCGCTACGGCGCACGGGCCTGGCTGACGCGGATCATGTTCACCTGGGGCGCGGCGGCGATGGCGATGGCCTTTGTGCAGGGCGAAACCAGTTTCTACATCCTGCGTTTTATCCTCGGTGCCGCCGAAGCGGGTTTCTTTCCAGGGATCATTTACTACTTCACCCAATGGTTGCCGGCCAGTGAGCGCGGCAAGGCCATGGCGATTTTCCTCAGCGGATCGGCCATCGCCTCGGTGATCTCCGGGCCGGTGTCGGGGGCGCTGCTCAATGTCAGCGGTTTCAACCTGCACGGCTGGCAGTGGATGTTCCTGATCGAGGGCTTTGCCTCCATCGTACTCTGTGGGTTTGTGTGGTTCTGGTTACAGTCCCACCCCCGTCAGGCCAGTTGGCTCAGCGACGATGAAAAACACGCTCTGGTCAGTGCCATTGCCCTGGAGCAGCAGGCGCGCGAGGCCAGTCAGAGCGTGCGACCGTCGATGTTCAAGCTGCTGGCCGACAGGCAGATCGCGCTGTTCTGCTTTATCTATTTTTCCATCGCCCTGACCATCTACGGCGCCACGTTCTGGCTGCCGAGCATGATCAAGAAAATGGGCAACCTGGGCGACTTCCAGGTGGGCTTGTTCAACTCGATTCCGTGGTTGATTTCGATCGTCGCCATGTACGGGTTCGCATCCCTGGCCAGCAAGTGGAAGCACCAGCAGGCGTGGGTGTCGCTGATGCTGGTGATCGCCGCGTTCGGCATGTTCATGTCCACCACCGGCGGGCCGGTGTTTGCCTTCGTCGCCATCTGTTTTGCCGCGATCGGCTTCAAGGCGGCTTCGGCGCTGTTCTGGCCGATCCCCCAGGGCTACCTGGATGCGCGCATCGCGGCGGCGGTGATTGCCTTGATCAATTCGGTGGGCAACCTGGGCGGTTTCGTGGCGCCCACCACCTTCGGTTTGCTGGAACAGACCACCGGCTCCATCGAGGGCGGGTTGTACGGCCTCGCCGCGACCTCGCTGGTGGCCGCCGTGGTGGTGTTCTTCGCCCGCACCGCACCGCGCGGCGGTGTCCCCCCAACATCAAACCCTTCTTCTCAACACCACGCCTTGCGTCCAGGTCCACAGGGAGCCGCCTCTTGAAAATCGTCCGCGTTACCGTCACCCCGATTGCCTTCCGTGACCCGCCCTTGCTGAACGCCAGCGGCATTCACGAACCCTTCGCACTGCGCTCGATCATTGAGATCGAAAGCGACACCGGCTACATCGGCCTGGGCGAAAGCTACGGCGATGCCCCGGCGCTGGCGATTCAGCAACGGGTGCAGTCACAGCTGATCGGGCTCGACCCGTTCAACCTCAACCAGTTGCGCGCCATTGTGCAAGCCACGGTGGCGGCGCATAAACCGGCGAGCCTGGCTGGTGCCGAACTGGCGCCGGGCTCCCACGCGAGCAAGGCAGTGAGCAATGCCTATTCGGCGTTCGAGGTGGCCTTTCTCGACTTGCAGGCGCATTCGCTGAATGTGCCACTGGTGGACCTGCTCGGCGGGGCGATCCGTGACCATATCCCGTTCAGCGCGTACCTGTTTTTCAAATACGCCCAGCACATCGACTCGCCCTACAAGCCCGACAGTTGGGGCGAAGCGCTCAACGAAGAGCAAATCGTCGCCCAGGCCCGGCGCATGATCGAAACCTACGGTTTCAAAAGCATCAAGCTCAAGGCCGGTGCCTTGCAGCCCGAGCATGAAGTGGCGTGCATCAAGGCCTTGAAGAAGGCTTTCCCCGACGTACCGCTGCGCATTGACCCGAATGGCAACTGGTCGTTGGAAACATCGATCCGCATGGCCGAACTGCTCGGCGACGACCTGCAGTATTACGAAGACCCGACCCCCGGCCTGGACGGCATGGCCGAGCTGCACGCGCGCACCGGCTTGCCCCTGGCGACGAATATGGTGGTTACCGACTTCGATGAGTTCCGCCGCAGCGTGGCCTTGAACAGCGTGCAGATCGTGCTCGCCGACCACCATTATTGGGGCGGCCTGCGCGACACCCAGGTATTGGCGAAGATGTGCCAGACCTTTGGCCTGGGCGTCTCGATGCATTCCAATTCACACTTGGGCATCAGCCTGATGGCCATGGCCCACGTGGCCGCGTCGGTGCCCAACCTCGACTACGCCTGTGACACCCATTACCCGTGGCAAGAGCCGGACGAGGAGGTGATCAAGGGCGGTAAGTTGCCGATCATCGACGGTTGCGTGCAGATCACCCGCGCACCGGGGCTGGGCCTGGAGCTGGACCATGACCAGTTGGGCAAGCTGCACGATCAATACCTGAGCTGCGGCATTCGCCAGCGTGACGACGTGAAACAGATGCAGCGGTATCAACCGGACTGGAAAACCATCAAACCGCGTTTCTGAAGCAGGTCGCTTCGCTTTGCCCGGTGGTGCATGTGCGTGCGCCTCCGGGCTTTTTTGTAGGTGTTTGCTTTCTGCGATGTAGGCAACTTCCCAAATGTAATTCAGACCCCCTGGGCTTGTGTCCGGGGCCTATTCTCTTGCTTATATTTCGACGCCATCTTCATTGCATCCAGGGATGTAGGGCATGGCGCAGGGTTATATCAACGACCGCACGACGGACTATCACAGCTTGAAATCCCGCTTGATGGGCGGCGGTTCGAGCCGGGAACGTTCGGATCATTTCGATGTGTTGAACCATCATCTGCGCCGTGGGCTGGTGACGCCTGGGCAATTGATCATTGTTCCCGATGCCTACAGCGTCACCTGTTCGATGGAGGAGGCCTGGCTGGTACGTCAGGCGCAGGCGATTCGCCGGGAACTGGATAATGCTGCCGGAACTCAGGTGGTCAATGACTATGACTTGCTGCAAAGCCTTTTGGGGTACAGCTCGTTGGGGATAGGCAGCGCGACATCGGCGTGGTCACGGCACCTGAATGAGGTGGCGCATACGCTGGAGGAGATCGAGCGATTGCATCAGCGCCTGAGGGAGGGCGGTTTGGATCGAGAAGCGTTTTTTCGTCAGCGCAAGGTGCTTTTCGGACTGCTGGACACCCAGATGCAAGGCGCGGCGCGATTTGGCACGGGGTTGCGGGGTAATCAGGCGTTGAAGAAGGTGCTGGGGATTTCCACCAAAAGCTATCTGCACAAGGGTGAGATTGCCGGATATGCACAGCGGATGCGGGCGATTGCGCAGACGTCTAAGTGGTTGGGGAAGGGAACGTACGTGGGGTTGGCGATGGATGTGGGAGTGGCTGGGTTGGAGATCAAGGAAGCGTGTGTCGAGGGGCGAGAGGCGCAGTGTCAGCGTGCGAAGTATGTGGAGGCGGGGAAGATGGTGACCGGCGTGGCGGGGGCGTATGGGGGAGGGAAGGTCGGTGCAAAATTTGCCCCTCGAGTTTGTATGATTCTTTTGGGCGTTGCGGCTAAAGGAAACGGTGCGTTGGCCTGTGCAGTTATTGGCGGCGCTGCAGGAGGCTATGCAGAGGCAATGTAGCGGGTGCTGGCGGTGCGTTTTTGGGCGGTCAAATCCTCGAAATCAATGGCGATTTGATTTTTCAACCAGAGGGCGCCTAACCATGGATTTCTTTCTCATCCTTGCAATATTTGTAGCTGCGGGGGCGCTGGTTTTTGCGGGGCTCTCTTTCTATGTCGAATACACAAAGCTCGAAGAGTTGGAAAGCTACTTCAGCGAGAACAAGGTGGTCTGCGATAACAAACGTTTTTGGGGCAGAAATACCCATATCGACAGGTTTCACCGCATGTGTCTGATCAATCAGTTGTTGGCAATGCCCAAAACGCATATCAAGCGAGGGGATGTGACCGACGCCGAGCTGGCCGCCATCCCCCTATCCCTTAAGCGTTGGGCGTTGTGGCCCTATAATTTTGGAGCTATATGGTTCGGCGCCTCAATTATCTGGTACATCTGGCACCGCTGGTAGCCTGCTCAACACCGAGTTTTGCGCTCAGGAAAAGTCCTCCTCGAAGTGCTCGTGCTCACCCCGCGCTTCCCCTTGACGCCGCAGCACCTCCATCTGCCGCAACTCCACCCGGCGGATCTTCCCGGAAATGGTCTTGGGCAGTTCACTCACAAACTCGATACGCCGCACACGCTTGTAGGGCGCCAGATGCTCGCGGGCGAAGGCAAAGATATGCGCGGCCAGTTCCGCATTGCCGGGGGCGTCGTGGGCCAGGATCAGGAACGCTTTGGGCACCGCCAGGCGCAGCGGGTCGGGGCTGGGCACCACGGCCACTTCCATCACCGCCGGGTGTTCGATCAGCGCGCTCTCCAGTTCGAACGGGCTGATGCGGTAGTCGGAGGCCTTGAACACATCATCGGCGCGGCCGACAAAGGTGATGTAGCCGTCGCTGTCGATCTGCGCGGTATCGCCGGTGCGGTAGTAACCGTCGCGCATCACTTCGGCGGTTTTTTCCGGGCTGTCCTCGTAGCACAGCATTAAACCGAGTGGGCGTACATCCAGGGGCAGGGCGACTTCACCTTCACTGGCGGGCAGGCCATCGGGGTCGAGCAGCGCCACGCGGTAGCCGGGCAGCGGGCGGCCCATGGAGCCCGGTTTGAGCCGTTGACCTGGGGTGTTACCGACCAGGGCGGTGGTTTCCGACTGGCCGAACCCATCGCGCAGCGGCAAGCCCCAGGCGTGTTGGATCTGCTCGATGATTTCCGGGTTCAGCGGCTCGCCGGCACCCACCAGCTCGCGCAGGCTCAGGCGTGGCTTGTAGCCGGCCAGGTCTTCCTGGATCAGCATGCGCCACACCGTAGGCGGGGCGCACAGGCTGGTCACGCCATAGCGTTGCAGTGCGCCGAGCAAAGCCTGCGCGCTGAACCGCGCGACGTTATGGATGAAGATGCACGCACCGGCGTTCCACGGTGCGAACAGGCAGCTCCAGGCATGCTTGGCCCAGCCAGGAGAGGAAATATTGAGGTGCAGATCGCCCGGTTGCAGGCCGATCCAGTACATCGTCGACAGGTGGCCCACCGGGTAGCTCTGGTGGCTGTGCAGCACCATCTTGGGTTTGGAGGTGGTGCCGGAGGTGAAATACAGCAGCATCGGGTCGGTGGCCAGGGTGTGGCCTTCGGCTGCGAATTGCTCGGGGTACTCGAAAGCGGCGCTGTGCGCGACCCAACCCGTCGGCGCGGCGCCTACGCAAATGCGACTGCAGCCGTCGCCCAGGCCGACGAACTTGTCGACATGCGCCGCACCCACCACCAGGTGACGCACCTGGCCGCGCTCGATACGGTCGCGCAAATCATCCGGGTTGAGCAGGGCGGTGGCGGGGATCACCACGGCGCCGAGCTTGAACGCGGCGAGCATGGTTTCCCACAGCGCCACATCGTTGCCGAGCATCAGCAGCACGCGTTCGCCACGGCGCACCCCGAGGGCGCGCAGATGGTTGGCCACCTGGTTCGAGCGCGCCGCCAAGTGCGCGAAGCTGTAGCGCTGCTCGCTGCCGTCCTCTTCGACGATCCACAGTGCGTTGGCCGAATTGCCCTCGGCCATCACGTCGAAATAGTCCAGGGCCCAGTTGAACGCATCCAACTGCGGCCAGCGGAAATCGCGCACGGCAGTGGCGTAGTCGGTGCGGTGCGCGAGCAGGAAATCCCGGGCGGCCAGGAAGGGATGCGTCATGGTCGGTGTCCTTGATTATTGTTGTAGGGACCTTTTTATTGTGCGGCTGCCTGCGGTTCAACCAGCAGGCCGGACCGAGTATAGGCATGCACAAATCTGAAGATGAACGCCTAAAAATACCGGTGCGTTGTGCAAAAAAGTCATGGCTGGTCACCTCTTCAAACGGTGAACGGTCAGCCTTACCCTCCGTAGCGAAAGCCACCCGACAGCTTCTGCTTCAAATAACCCACCAGCGCACTTACCGACTTCGGCACATGGGGCGAATACGGCCGGATCAGGTAGATCTCGTCGGCAAACGCGCCCTTGAGCGTCCAGTCCTTGAGCACCTGCACCAGCGTGCCGCTGGCCAGCGCGGCGTGGGCGCTGAAATCCGGGAGCAGGGCGATGCCCAGGTGGTTGAGCGCCGAGTCGCGCAGGGCTTCACTGTTATTGGTGGCGAAGCTGCCGGCGATGGGTACGGTGAGACGCTCAAGGTTCTTGCCGCCGCGCTCGAAGGTCCAGGCGGGCTGGTCGGTGCCCCGTGGGTAAAACAGGCAATTGTGTGCGGACAGGTCGCCGGGTTCGCGCGGTTCGCCGTGGCGTTGCAGGTAATCCTGGGTGGCGACCAGCACCGAGCCGGTGTCACACAGCTTCCAGGCCACGTGGGTTTCCGGCACCTGGAAGCCGTGGCGCACGGCCAGGTCGTAGCCTTCGGCCGCCAGTGAACTCAAGGCGTCGGACACGTCCAGCTGGATACGCACCTGCGGGTACTGCTGCAAGAACTCCGACAGGTGCGGCACCAGTTGCTGCCGGGCGAACGCCACCGGTGCGGTCAGCCGTACCAACCCGCGAATCTCACCGACCGAGTCGCGTACGGATGAGAAGCCGCGGGCGATTTGCGCGTAGGCGCTACGCACTTCACGGGTCAACGACAGCCCCACATCGGTCAGCCGCACACTGCGCGTGGTGCGTGTGACCAATCGCGTGCCGGTGGCCTTTTCCAGATCGGAAATGCGCTGGCTCACCGCGGATTTACTCACCCCCAGGCGGGCAGCGGCGGCGGTGTAGGTGCCTTGTTCTTCCAGCACCGAGAGCCAGTGGATGTGGGTCCAAAGCCCTTCGATTTCAGATTTTTCCATGATTGTATTGTTCGTATATATGGACAATAAGTTCAGGATTCTGCTCTGGTTTGGAACAAAGCGAAAGCCTAAGGTGTGTTCCAACGCTACCCACCTGGATCGACTGCCATGACCGCTACCATCGAGCACTACATCAACGACCAGCGCGTGAGCCGCGATGATCGCTATCAGGACGTCTACAACCCGGCCACCGGCGAAAAAACCGCACGCGTCGCGCTCGCCAGCCGCCAGACCGTGGCCGAAGCCGTCGCCGCTGCCCAGGCCGCCTTCGACGGCTGGGCCGACACCCCGCCGATCCGCCGCGCCCGCGTGCTGTTCGAATACCTGCACCTGCTGCGTGAGCGCAAGGACGACCTGGCGCGCATCATCGTCGCCGAACACGGCAAAGTCTTCACTGACGCCCAGGGCGAGGTCGACCGTGGCATCGACATCCTCGAATTCGCCTGCGGCATCCCCAACCTGCTCAAGGGCGAACACTCCGACCAGGTGTCCCGTGGCATGGACAACTGGACGATGCGCCAGCCCCTGGGCGTGGTAGCGGGTGTCACGCCGTTCAACTTCCCGGTGATGGTGCCGATGTGGATGTACCCGATCGCCATCGCGGCAGGCAACACCTTCATCCTCAAGCCAAGCCCGACCGATCCGAGTGCTTCGTTGTTCATGGCCGAACTGCTGCGCGAAGCCGGCCTGCCCAAAGGCGTGTTCAACGTGGTGCAGGGTGACAAGGAGTCGGTGGATGCGCTGATCGAACACCCGGACGTCAAGGCTGTGAGCTTTGTCGGCTCGACACCGATTGCCCAATACATCTACGAAACCGGTGCGCGCAACGGCAAGCGCGTGCAAGGCCTGGGCGGCGCGAAAAACCACATGGTGGTGATGCCCGACGCCGATATCGAAAAAACCGTCGATGCGCTGATGGGCGCGGCCTACGGCAGTGCCGGCGAGCGCTGCATGGCCATCTCCGTGGCCGTGCTGGTCGGCGATGTGGGCGACAAAGTCATCGCCGCCCTGACCGAGCGTGCCAAGCAACTGCGCATCACCGACGGCCGCGACCTGAAAGCCGAGATGGGTCCGATCGTGTCCCGCGCCGCCCTGGAACGCATCAGCGGCTACATCGAACAAGGCGTGCAGGCCGGCGCGCAACTGCTGCTCGATGGCCGTGACTATGTGCCCACCGAAGCGGGTTTGGAAAACGGCTTCTGGCTTGGCGCGACGCTGTTCGATCACGTGACCAGAGAAATGAGCATCTACCGCGAAGAAATCTTCGGCCCGGTCCTTGCCTGCGTGCGCGTGAACGACTTCGCCGAAGCCGTGCAACTGGTCAATGACCATGAATTCGGCAACGGCGTCAGCTGCTTCACCCGCGACGGCAACATCGCCCGCGAGTTCGCACGCCGCATCCAAGTAGGCATGGTCGGCATCAACGTACCGATCCCGGTGCCGATGGCCTGGCACGGGTTTGGCGGCTGGAAGAAGAGCCTGTTTGGCGACATGCATGCCTACGGCACCGAGGGTGTGCGCTTCTACACCAAGCAGAAGTCGATCATGCAGCGCTGGTCGGAGAGCATCGAGCAGGGCGCGGAGTTTGCGATGCCGGTGTCCAGATAACAGTTGTAAGAACACCGTAGGATAAATGTGGGAGGGGCGGTGCGACGATTCGACTTGCTCCCGATAGCAGTGGATCAGTCGATATCTGCATGACTGACACTCCGCTATCGGGAGCAAGTCGAATCGTCGCACCGCCCTCCCACATTTGATTGTTTTTCACTTGAAGGTTGACGATCAAATGAATGTTGAGTACTGTATATAAACACAGTGTTTAAGCGCTGATCACCAGGAAGGTCACGTCAGCCACGCCAGACACTGTGTAGAGGTTATGGATTAACTCAACGGTATTAAAAGGACTTAATGATGAAACACACCACGATAATCCCCACTCGCTGGACACGCGCCGATGCGCTCAAAGTGAATGAAGACGACCCGACGACCACCCAGCCATTGGTGCCTGCTGACTTTCCCGTGATGAGCGACACGGTGTTTATCTGGGACACCATGCCGCTTCGTACGCTGGATGGCACGGTGGTTTCGGTCGATGGCTGGTCAGTGATCTTCACCCTGACCGCCGACCGTCGCCCCCATGATCCACAATTCATCAACGCCGACGGCCGTTACGACATCAAGCGCGATTGGGAAGATCGCCATGGCCATGCGCGGATCTGCTACTGGTACTCGCGCACCGGCAAAGACTGGATCTTCGGCGGCCGGGTCATGGCCGAAGGGGTTTCACCGACCACGCGTGAGTGGGCCGGCACGCCGATCCTGCTCAATAACAACGGTGATATCGACCTGTATTACACCTGCGTAACCCCGGGTGCGACGATCGCCAAGGTCAGAGGCCAAGTGGTCACGTCCGACAGCGGCGTCGAGCTACGCGGTTTTACCCAGGTCAAGGCGCTCTTCGAAGCCGACGGCACCTACTACCAGACCGAGGCGCAGAACGCGACTTGGAACTTTCGTGATCCCAGCCCGTTTATCGACCCCGTGGATGGCAAGTTGTACATGGTGTTTGAAGGCAATGTCGCCGGCGAGCGCGGTACTCACGAAGTGGGCCCTGACGAGTTGGGCCTGGTGCCACCAGGGCACGAGGACGTGGGTGGCGCACGCTATCAGGTCGGCTGCATCGGCATCGCCGTGGCCAAGGACCTTAACGGTGACGAGTGGGAAATCCTGCCGCCGCTGGTGACGGCCGTGGGGGTGAACGATCAAACCGAGCGGCCGCACTATGTGTTCCAGGACGGCAAGTACTACCTGTTCACCATCAGCCACAAGTTCACCTATGCGGATGGCGTGACCGGCCCTGATGGTGTCTACGGCTTTGTTGGCGATCATCTGTTTGGCCCTTACACGCCGATGAACGCTTCCGGGCTGGTACTCGGCAACCCACCTTCGCAGCCGTTCCAGACCTATTCTCACTGCGTGATGCCCAATGGCCTGGTGACGTCGTTTATCGACAGCGTGCCCACCAGCGGTGAGGACTACCGTATCGGTGGCACCGAAGCGCCAACGGTCAGGATTGTGTTGAAGGGCGACCGCTCGTTTGTGCAGGAGTCTTACGATTACGGTTACATCCCGGCGATGCGCGATGTGGTGTTGAGCCAGTGACCGCAATGCAATAGTCAACATCAGGTGTAAACCGATCCAAATGTGGGAGGGGGCAATCCCCCTCCCACATTTTTTTGACTGCGTTTTAGCCAGACTTCAACGCTCAAGTCCCGACTAATCAGGCCGATACAGGCACTAGCGCCACGAGTGATCCCAAACTCGTAGGTGCACGCCTGGTCATCGCTCAGGTCAACGAATAAAAAATCAAAGGGGTAGCCATGACCATATTGCAGCGTGTGATCGGCGGATTTGCGGTGTTGGTGCTGTTACTGCTGATCATGGCCGGGATCAGCTATCAGAACACGCAGTCCATCAGCAGTCGCTTGACCATCATCACCGGCCAGTCGGCACCCTTGAGCCGGGCCGCCAGTGAGTTGTACGTGCACATCCTGCGCGCCAACCAGGCATTGCTGGCCATTCAGATCAGTACCGACCCCAAGCAGATCGAGGACGGCAAGCGCCCGTTTACCGAGAGCATTGCCCAGTTCAACCAGTTGCTCGACAGCACCCTTGCCTATACCGGCGAGCATGAGGCACTGCGGGCGAACCTGGCGCAGCAACGCCAACAGGTCGGGGCCTACGCCGAGCAGGCGCAGGGGTTGATGACGTCCCACTTGCAGCACGTGCAGCAGTTGGCGTTGACGCGCAAACTGCAAGGCTACAGCAGTGCGCAGGCGATGCAGCTGACCAGTTATTTGCGTGATTACATCGCGCAGGCACGCAGTGCCGGCGAGCCGCAGCAGGTGGCCGCCGCAGAAAAACTGCTGTTGGAAGTCAACAAGTCCTACGATGGTTTCGCCGCCCATACCGTCACGCCCGCCATTGATAAATTACAGCGCGTGCTCAACCTGCAGGACGAAGTGATCAACACCCGCGCCCAGGCCTTGACGGCGATTGACCCGAGGGTCGGGCGGATCGCCGGCGTCATGGTCAATCGTCTGCTGACAGACCTGACCGCCCCTGACGGCCTGTTCCAGGCCTATCAGGGAGAGGCGAAACTCGCCACGCAGGTGCAGCAACAACGCGATGCGGTTGACGCGGCGCTCAAAGCCACCTTGGACCGGATTGCCGAGTTCGGCAGCCAATCCCTGGAGGTGGCCAACCAGGCCAGTCACTCGGCCAATGCCACCATCGGCACCAGCCGCAGCTTGCTGTTGATCGCGTGTGTGCTGGCGGTGCTGGCGGCGGTGGCGATTGGTACGTGGGTCGCCTTCAGCCTGCGACGTCCGTTGGCGGCGTTCCGTGAAGTGCTCAAGACACTCACCGCCGGGGACATGCGTGTCAGTTTCGATGTCAGCCGTAAAGATGAGTTCGGTGAGCTGGGTGGTTACCTGAACGAACTGACCAAAGCCCTGCAGAAAACCTTCCGTGAATTGATCAGTTCTGCCGATGCGCTGGCCGCGACCGCTGGCAGCAACGCCTTGAACAGCGAGCAGACCACCCGTGTGGTGGATGAACAGAAGGACCGCCTGCAATCGGCCGCCTCGGCCATGACGCAGATGGAAAGCACGGTCGAGGAGGTGGCGCGGCGCGCGCAGGACACCCGCCAGGCGGTGGACGACACCAGCGATCTCACGCACAAGGTGCAGGAGCGTGTGGCCGAGACCATCGTCAATATCCGCCAGCAGGCCGACCAGGTGAACAAAGCCACGCAGGTGACCGATGAGCTGCAGAAGTACGGGCAGAACATCGAGGGCATTGTGGTGGCCATTCGCACCATTGCCGAACAGACCAACCTGCTTGCCCTGAACGCGGCAATCGAAGCGGCCCGTGCCGGCGAGCAAGGGCGCGGTTTTGCGGTGGTGGCCGATGAAGTGCGGTCGCTGGCCAGCCGTACCCAGACCTCGACCAGCGAAATCCAGGACATGATCGGGCTCATGCAGGAAAAAATTCATTCGGTGGTTCACGTCATGAACGAAAGCCAGGCGCAGTCCAGCCAATGCGTGTCCCTGGCGTCGGGCGCCGGTGATTTGTTGCTGTCCATGAGCGGCGCGGTCGACAGCATCCGTGACATGAATATTCAGATTGCCGCCGCTACCGAGCAGCAGAGCGCCACGGTGCAGGAAACCAGTCGGATGGTCATCCAGATCAACGATTCGGCCCAGCAGACGGCAAACGGCGCCGAACAGTCCGCCATCAGCAGCCAAGAGCTGTCGAACATGGCCAAAGTGCAGCGCGAGCTGCTCCATCATTTCAGCGTTTGAGCCGCAGGAGTCAGAACATGAAAGCATGGTTAATGCTCGCGCTGGGGGCGACGCTGTTCGTTTCGGGCCCGGCCCAGGCCGCCACGCCCTTGCTGGGTGTCGGCATGGCAAAGTACGACGATAACTTCCAGACCTTGCTGCGCAACGGGGTGCAGCAACAGGCTGGCGTCATGAACGCCGACATCTTTATGGAAAACGGCAAGGACAGCATCGATTTGCAGATGCGCCAATTCCGTAACCTGGTCAATTCCAAGGTGGATGCGATCATCATTGCGATGGTCGACGGCAAAAGTGCCGCTCAGATGATGCAGCTGGCCTCGGACGCCAAGATCCCGCTGGTGTTCGTCAACCGTAACCCGAACCCGGAAAAGTGGCCGGCACAGACCGCGTTCGTCGGCTCCAACGAGCTGGAGTCGGGTACCTTGCAGATGGAAGAGCTGGCGCGCCGTGCCGGTTACAAAGGCAACGTGGTGATTCTGGTGGGCGACCCGGCCAACGCCTCTTCATTGATGCGCACCGAGGACGTGGAAAAAGTCGTCGCCAAATACCCGGACATGAAAGTGATACAGAAAAAAGTCGGTAACTGGGAGCGTAGCCAGGCCGCCACGATCGTCATTGACTGGGTCAAGCAGGGCGTCGATTTTTCGATCATCGCGGCCAATAACGACGAAATGGCGATCGGCGCGATCATGGGCCTGGAAAAGGCCGGCAAGCAGGCCAAGGACTATTGGGTCGGCGGTATCGACGGTACACCGGACGGGTTGAAGTTGATGGCCGAGGGCAAGATGGCGGTCAGCGTGTTCCAGGATGCCGCCGGCCAGGCCGGCGGCGCCGTGGACACCGCACTGCGCCTGGTGCGCGGCGAGGTGCTGGAGTCGACGGTGGTGTGGGTGCCGTTCAAGCTGATCACGCCGGAGAATCGCCAGGCGTTTGAATAGGAACTGACCACCCCGATCCAACCCTGGAATGCAGTCAAATGTGGGAGCAAGCCCCCTCCCACAGACTGGGGTTCAGCGTCGACCCGCCCGCGTACTCACATCCACCCACACCGCCAGCACCAGAATGCTGCCCTTCACGATCATCTGCCAGTAACTGTCCACATCCAGCATCGACATGCCGTTATCCAGGCTGGTGATCACCAACGCCCCCAGCAGTGCGCCGTACACCGTGCCCGAACCGCCGCGCATCGAGGTGCCGCCGATAAAGCACGCGGCGATGGCGTCCAGCTCGCCCATGTTGCCCGCCGACGGTGAGCCGGCGGCGAGGCGGGCGGTGTTGACCAGGCCGGCGAGGGCGCACATCACGCCCATGATGCCGAAGATCCACAGCTTCACCGCCTGCACGTTGATGCCCGACAGCCGTGTGGCCTCCATGTTGCTGCCCACCGCGTATACGCGGCGGCCGAACACGGTCTGGCTGGTGACGTAGCTGAACACGCCGAGCAGTACCAGCAGCAACAGCACCGGCACCGGGATGCCGTCGTAGCTGTTGAGCGTAGTGACGAACCCGGCCAGCACCGCGCCGATCACCACCACGCGCACCACGTCCCGTACCAGCGAGTGCGCTGCCAGGCCATGCAGCGCACGGTTGCGTCGCTGCTTCCAGGTGAGGAACAAGGTCAGCGCAAACAACAGCACGCCCAGGCCGACGCCCACGGTATGCGGCAGATAGCCCTGGCCCACATACACCAGCGACGGCGACACCGGCGCGATGGTGGTGCCGCCGGTGATCCCCAGCAAAATCCCGCGAAACGCCAGCATGCCGCCCAAGCCGACAATGAACGAGGGGATACGCAGGTAGGCGGTCATGTAGCCATTGGCCAGGCCGATCATCAGGCCGCACAGCGCCACCAGGCTCAGGTTGGCCAGCAGCGGAATGTGATAGACCACGTCCAGGATCGCCGCCAGCCCACCGAGCAGCCCCAGCAACGAGCCCACCGACAAATCGATCTCGCCGCTGATGATCACCAGCACCATGCCGCACGCCAGAATCCCGGTGATCGACATTTGCCGCAGCAGGTTCGACAGGTTACGCGGCGTGAGGAAGCCGCCCTCGGTCTGCCAGCTGAAAAACAGCCAGATCACCGCCACGGCAATCACCAGGGCGAG
The DNA here is from genome assembly GCF_030687435.1 of Pseudomonas sp. FP597. NCBI lineage: Bacteria > Pseudomonadati > Pseudomonadota > Gammaproteobacteria > Pseudomonadales > Pseudomonadaceae > Pseudomonas > Pseudomonas sp. FP597. The sequence goes on from NZ_CP117432.1 coordinate 2,691,954, forward strand.
CATTTTGTAGCGGGTAAACAGCTGTTTGAGCTGATTCATCTACGCGGTCTTCCGATCATTATTGTTTTGGCTGAGCGCAGCGGCGAGCACCTGTTCCTGGGTGAGCCCCTCGTTGATGAAGTCGCCGCGCAACTGGCCGTCGCCGATTACCAGCACGCGGTTGGACACGCCGAGCACTTCGGCCAGTTCCGAGGAGACCATGATGATCGCCACGCCTTCGGCCGCCAGCGCGCCCATCAACTTGTAGATCTCATATTTGGCGCCCACGTCCACCCCGCGCGTGGGTTCGTCGAGGATCAGCACCTTGGGCTTGGCCATCAGCATCTTCGCCAGCACGGCCTTTTGCTGGTTGCCGCCGGACAAGCTGGTGATCGGCAAGAACGGGCTGGAGGTCTTGAGGTGCATGCGCGCGATCTGCCGGTCGATGCTGCCCAGTTCGGCTTCGGCGTCGATGCGGGTCAGGTGCGCGTAGGTGTCGAGCACCGCCAGGGTGATGTTCTGGCCCACCCCCAGGTCGGGAATGATGCCTTGGCGCTTGCGGTCCTCGGGCACCATGCACAGCCCGGCGCGAATCGATTTGAGCGGTGTGCGCGTGTCGATCACTTCGCCGTCCAGCCACACCTCGGCGGCGTAGCGGCCGGGGTAGGCGCCGAACAGCGCCGACACCAGCTCCGTGCGCCCGGCGCCCACAAGACCTGCGATGCCGAGGATTTCACCGCGCTTGAGCACGAAGGAGATATCGTCGACGCGCTTGCGCTTGGGGTTGTCCACGTCGTAGCAGGTGACATGGCGCGCCTCGAAAATCACTTCGCCCACCGCATGGGGCTCGGTGGGGTAGAGGTTGCTCATCTCGCGGCCGACCATCTGCGTGATGATGCGCGCAATGTCCATGTCGGCCATGGCCGTGGTCGCGATGTGCTTGCCGTCGCGGATCACCGCAATGGTGTCGCACACCGCGGCCACTTCATCGAGCTTGTGGGAGATATACACGCAGGCCACACCCTTGGCCTTGAGGTCACGGATGATGTCCAGCAGCACTTCGATTTCCGAGCGGGTCAGGGCCGAGGAGGGCTCGTCGAGGATCAACAGGCGCGCCTGCTTGTTGAGCGCCTTGGCGATTTCCACCAGTTGCTGGTAACCGCCGCCGTACTGCGACACCGGCAGCGCCACGTTCATGTCCGGCACCTTGAGTTCGCGCATCAACGCTTCGGCGCGGTGGAACATCGCCGGGTAGTTCATGCGCCCGCCGGGCAGGGTCAACTCGTGGCCCATAAAAATGTTCTCGGCCACGGACAGGTCCGGCACCAGGGTCAGTTCCTGGTGAATGATTACGATGCCGGCCGCCTCGGTTTCGCTGATCGACTGGGCCTTGAGCGGCTGCCCGTCCCAGAGGATTTCGCCCTCCCAGGTGCCGTACGGATACACCGCCGACAGCACCTTCATCAGGGTGGATTTTCCGGCACCGTTCTCGCCGCACAGGCCGACGCATTCCCCCGGCCGCACCTTGATATCGATGCCGTTCAGCGCGTTGACACCGCCAAAACTTTTGACGATGCCGTTCATTTGCAACAGGTAGTCGGCGGCCATGGGGTTCACTGCCCGCCGATCTGCTCTTTGGTGTAGAACCCGTCTTTCTCCAACAGGTCGATATTGGCCTTGGTCAGCGGGGTCGGGGTGAGCAGGATGGTGTCGACCTTTTTGCTGCCGTTGTCGTATTGCGAGCTGTAGGTGGGTTTCTCGTTACGCGCCAACTGCACCGAAAGCTTGGCGGCTTCGCTGGCAATCAGCTTGAGCGGTTTGTACACGGTCATGGTCTGGGTGCCATCGATCACGCGCTTGACGGCGGCGAGGTCGGCATCCTGGCCGGAGATCGGCACCTTGCCCGCCAGTTGCTGCGCGGCCAGGGCCTGGATCGCACCGCCGGCGGTGGCGTCGTTGGAGGCGACGATGGCGTCGATCTTGTTGTTGTTTCGAGTCAGGGCGTTTTCGACGATGCTCAGCGCTTCGGTGGGGTTCCACTCCTTGACCCACTGCTGGCCCACCACCTTGATATCGCCTTTGTCGATGGCCGGTTGCAGCACTTTCATCTGGCCTTCGCGCAGCACCTTGGCGTTGTTGTCGGTGGGTGCGCCGCCGAGCAGGAAGTAATTACCCTTGGGCGCGGCTTGCAGCACGCCGCTGGCCTGCATTTCGCCGACTTTTTCGTTATCGAACGAGATATAGGCGTCGATGTCTGCGTTGAGGATCAGGCGGTCATAGGACACCACTTTGATCCCGGCCTTCTTGGCTTCGGCCACTGCGTTGGTCAGCACCGTGGCGTTGAACGGCACGATCACGATCACATCGACGCCACGGGAGATCAGGTTCTCGATCTGGGAGATCTGCTTCTGCTCGTTGGCGTCGGCCGATTGCACGAAGACCTTGGCATCGAGTTTTTCCGCGGCCGCGACGAAGTAATCGCGGTCACGGGACCAGCGCTCCAGGCGCAGGTCGTCGATGGAGAAGCCGATTTTCGGGTGGGCGGGGTCGGCCATGACCGGCAGGGTCAGCAGGGCCAGGGTGGTGGCGAGCAGGGTACGTTTGAATGACTTCATGGTGGTGCGTCCTTTTATTGTTGTTGGAAAGACACTGTGGCGAGGGAGCTTGCTCCCGCTGGGCTGCGAAGCAGCCCTAAAACCAGACACCCGGGACTATCAGGTATAGATAAACCGATTCACAACCCCCTCCAGCATTTCCTGCCGCCCGCTCACAGCCTGCGGGTTCAGCTCGTGGGCAAACGCATGCTCGGCCAGCGACTCCAGGCTGAACTCGCCCGCCAGTACCGCCTTGCCCAGCGGCTGCTGCCAGCCGGCATAACGCTGGTCCTTGAATTGCTGCAGTTGGTCGTTTTGCACCATGGCTGCCGCGCGCTCAAGGGCCAGGGCCAGGGTGTCCATGGCGGCGACATGGCCGTAGAACAGGTCGATCTCGTCCAGGCTCTGGCGCCGCACCTTGGAGTCGAAGTTATAGCCGCCATTCTTGAAACCGCCAGCCTTGAGGATTTCATAAGTGGCCAGGGTCATCTCTTCGACGCTGTTGGGAAACTGGTCGGTGTCCCAGCCGTTCTGCGGGTCGCCGCGGTTGGCGTCGATGCTGCCGAAGATCCCCAGGGACACGGCAGTGGCAATTTCATGCTGAAAACTGTGCCCGGCCAGGGTGGCGTGGTTGGCCTCGATATTCACCTTGATCTCGTGTTCCAGGCCGTACTCATGCAGAAAGCCGAACACCGTGGCGCTGTCGTAATCGTATTGGTGCTTGGTCGGCTCCTGAGGCTTGGGTTCGATCAGCAGGTCGCCCTTGAAGCCGATCTTGTGCTTGTGCTCCACCACCATGCGCATAAAACGCCCGAGCTGTTCGCGCTCGCGCTTGAGGTCGGTATTAAGCAGCGTTTCATAACCTTCACGGCCACCCCAGAGCACGTAGTTGGAGCCCTTGAGCCGGTGGGTGGCGTTCATTGCGCTGAACACCTGGGCGGCGGCGTAGGCAAACACCTGCGGGTCAGGGTTGCTCGCGGCGCCGGCGGCAAAGCGCGGGTTGCTGAAGCAGTTGGCGGTGCCCCACAACAGCTTGATGCCGGTCTGTTCCTGGTGGCGCTCCAGGTGGTCGACCATGTGCGCAAAGTGGTTGCGGTACTCCTTGAGCGAGCTGCCTTCGGGGGCGACGTCAGTGTCGTGAAAACTGTAGTAGTCGATGCCCAGCTTGGAAAAAAACTCAAAGGCCGCGTCTGCCTTGCCGATGGCCAGTTCCATCGGCTCGCCGCTACGCTGCCACGGCCGCTTGAAGGTGCCCGAACCAAACACATCCGCCCCTGGCCACACAAAGGTGTGCCAATAACAGACGGCCATGCGCAGGTGCTCGCGCATGGGTTTGCCGAGGATCAGCTTGTCGGCATCGTAATGGCGAAAGGCGAGGGGAGCGTCGCTGCTGGGGCCTTCGAAGCGAACCTTCTCGACACCTGGGAAGTACGGCATGGCGTTTTTCCTTATTGTTCTTGGCGATGGTTCGATACTAGCAACGGCGGTGAGGCTGCTGATTATGAAAATCACCAAAGGAGCGTGCGATTTTGAGTAGCGGGGGCTAGTCTTGGAAGACCGGCCCCAGGATAAAAACAATGAAAACCCTACCGCCCGTCCACCGCATCGCGCTGCTTTTCAACGGCAGCAAAATCTACGACCGCGGCATCATCGCCGGTATCGGTAACTACCTGAGCAGCACCCGCGCGTCGTGGGACTTGTTCCTGGAGGAAGACTTTCTGTGCCGCCTGCGGGGGATCGAGCGCTGGCAGGGCGACGGCATCATTGCCGACTTCGACGACCCGCTGATCGGCGAGGCGTTGGCCGGCAGCCAGTTGCCGGTGGTGGCGGTGGGCGGCTCCTATGAGGATGCGCGCGCCTATCCCCAGGGCATTCCCTACGTGGCAACCGACAATTACGGGCTGATGAAGTTGGCCTACGAGCATTTGATCGAGGCCGGGCTCACGCGTTTTGCCTGTTTCAGCCTGCCCGAAGCCCAGGCCAATCGCTGGGCCCAGGAGCGCGAAAAAGCCTTTCGCCACCTGATGCAGCGCGATGGCTTGCAGGTGCAGATCTATCGCGGGCTGGGCACCAGCGCGCCGATGTGGGACAGCGCGGTGGAGCAGCAAATCGCCTGGCTGGAAAGTTTGCCCAAACCCATCGGCATCATCGCCGTCACCGACGCCCGCGCCCGGCAGTTGCTGCAAGCCTGCCTCACGGCCGGTATCGCCGTGCCGGAGCAGGTGGCGTTGATCGGTATCGACAACGACCCGCTGACTCGCACCCTCACGCGCGTCCCCTTGAGTTCGGTGATCCAGGGCACCGAAACCATGGGCCGCACCGCCGCCGCGCTGTTGCATCAGATGCTGCACGGCAAGCCCTGCACAGGCGAGCAGATCCTGGTGCCGCCAGAGGCGATCAATGTGCAGGCCTCCAGCTTGCATCAACCCTTGGGCAATCCCTACGTGATGCAGGCGTTGCTGTTTATCCGGCAGTACGCCTGCCAAGGCATCAAGACCGACCAGGTGGCGGCCTATGTCGGCGTGTCGCGTTCGTCGTTGGAGTCGCACTTTCGCAAGGTGCGCGGCTGCAGCGTGCATGATGAGATTCTGAGGTTCAAACTGGCGGCGGCGGCCAATGGGCTGCAACACGGCGATTTGGCGATTGCCGATATTGCCCAGCAGTGTGGTTTCAAGTCGGCGCAGTACCTGCACACGGTGTTTCGCCGCGAGTTTGGTTGTACGCCGCGCGAGTATCAGCAGGGCGCTGCGTGTCATTGAGGCGGACCAGGAAGGCGCGATGCCGCAGCATCGCGCCAACGCAGTCATGGCAAGGCGTAAGCGACCACGTAGTCACCACGGTCAGTGGACTGGCGCGCGCCGCCGGCAGTGATCACCACATACTGCTTGCCGGTTTTCGGTGACACGTAGGTCATCGGGCCGCCCTGGCTGCCCACCGGCAGGCGGGCTTTCCACACTTCATCACCGTTGCCGCTGTTGAAGGCGCGCAGGTAGAAGTCCTGGGTGCCGGCAATGAAGATCAGGCCGCCCTGGGTCGACAGGGTGCCGCCGAGGGTCGGCAGGCCGATCTTGATCGGCAGGTGCATGCGGATGCCCAGGGGGCCGGTGTCTTCAACGGTGCCGACCGGCACTTGCCAGGCGACCTTCCGGGTTTTCATGTCGATGGCGGTCAGGGTGCCGAACGGCGGCGCCTGGCAGGGGATGCCGGCCACGGACAGGAAGCGGTTTTTGTTCACCGCATACGGCGTGCCCTTGAGCGGTACCGCGCCCATGCCGGTGTTCAGCGCCTCGCCACCAGACGCGGCCTGGGCCTTGTTCTGCGACGGGATCATCTGGATCCACAGGCCCAGGCGCATGTCGTTGACGAAGATAAAGCCGTGCACCGGGTCGGTGGAGATACTGCCCCAGTTCATGCCGCCCAGCGACCCTGGGAAACTCAGGGATTTATCGGTGCCCGGCGCGGTGTACAGGCCGTCGTAGCGCATGCCTTTGAAGTCGATGCGGCACAGCAACTGGTCGTACGGCGTGGCGCCCCACATGTCCGACTCGCTCAGGGTCTGCGCGCCGATCTGCGGCATGCCCACCGATTTCGGCTGGGTTGGCGAGTAGGGCTCGTTGGGGATATTGGCGGCCTTGACCGCTACGTCCTTGACCTCGGTCAGCGGTTTGCCGGTGGCGCGGTCGAGTACATAGATCTGCCCGGCCTTGGTGCCGATCACTAGCGCAGGTACAGCCTTGTCGCTGCCCGGCGGGGTGAAGTCGATCAGGCTCGGCTGCATCGGCAAGTCGAAGTCCCACAGGTCATTGTGGACGGTCTGGTACACCCACTTTTCGGCACCGGTGGAGGCATCCAATGCCAGCACCGAGGCGCCGTATCGGTGGTCGAGCGCGGTGCGTTCCACACCGTAGATATCGGTGGAGGAGCTGCCCATCGGCAAGAAGACCGTATTCATCAGCGGGTCGTAGGACATCGGTGCCCAGCTGTTGGGCGTGCTGCGCACGTAGGTGCTGTCGCCGGTGGGGGCCTGTTTGGCTTGTGGGTTGCCTGGGTCAAAGGCCCAGCGCATCTGGCCGCTGATCACGTCAAAGCCACGGATTACGCCGCCCGGCATGTCGGCTTGCACATTATCCGCAACGCGACCGCCGACCACCACGGTAGTACCGGCGATCAGTGGGGCGGAGGACAGTTGGTAGTAGCTGTCCGGCACATTGCCCAGGCCGGCTTTCAAATCAACTTGGCCATGGTTGCCGAAGTCTTCGCAGAATTGGCCGGTGTCGGCGTCCACCGCGATCAGGCGTGCATCGATGGTGTTGGTCAGCAAGCGACGCTGGCACTGCGCGCCGGCGGGGACACTGGCGGCGATGATGGGCGAGCTGTTCGGCTGGGTCGGTTGGGCAATCGGCGCGGTGGCGTCGAAATACGCCATGCCCCGGCAACGCTGCCACACCGCCGATTTAGCGTTGATCGGGTTCTTCCACAGCTCTTTGCCGGTGTCGGCGTCCAGGGCGATCAGGTTGTTGTGCGGGGTGCAGATGAACACTTTGTTGCCGATCTGCAGCGGCGTGAGTTGGTCTTCGGCACCGTTGCCGTCGCTGATGGCCACGTCGCCGGTGCGGTAGGTCCAGGCCACTTTGAGCTTGTCGACGTTGTTGCGGTTTATCTGGTCCAGCGCCGCGAAGCGGCTGCCGCCTTCGGTATTGCCGTAGTGCGCCCAGTCTTTCTGCGCGTCGGCCGCGACTACCGGCGTCACACCCGGGCCTGCACCCGTCGGGGCGACGCTTGGGTGGGCGACAAACATATTGCCCGCCGCAACCCCCACGCCCACCGCCAATACAGCGGCGACGCCATAGGCACCGCGTGCCGGTTTGCCGACCAGCAGCGGGTACACCAGCGCCACCACCAGGCCGATGACCGCAAACATGAACAGTCGCGAGAACAGCGGCCAGAACACCAAGCCTACATCCGCCACCGCCCAGACAGCCGTGCCGACCAGGAACGCGGCAAACAACCACGCACCGGCGGGTTTGCGCCGGGCAATCAACAGGCCGGCAACCGCCATGGTCACGCCGCCGATCAGGAAGTACCACGAACCTCCCAGGCTGACCAGCTTGGCGCCGCCCACGGCCAGCGCAAGGCCGAGCAGGGCGACGACAACGCCCAGGCCCAGGAGGAGGAATCTAGAGACGCCAGCGGCGCGCGATGCTCGTTTCATATCGAAAGGACTCGAGTGAGAGAGGGCAAAGACGCGATGTTAGCAAGATAAGTAACCAGTTAGTACATTATGCTGTCGCAATAGACAATTACAGATGCTGCGTTAATGGGTTGAGGCGAGCATGGACGCGCTGAGATCAAAATGTGGGAGGGGGCAAGTCGAGTCGTCGCACCGCCCCTCCCACCTTTGATGCGGTATCAATCAACGAAACGCCGGCACCACCTGCTCGATAAACAACTTCAACGACTTCTTCTTTTCCGCATGGGGCAAGCTGTTGTCGCACCAGAAGCTGAACTCATCCACCCCCAGTTCCTGGTAGTACTGGATGCGCGGGATGATTTCGGCGGCGGTGCCGATCATCGCGGTCTTGTGCAGGCTCTCCAGTTCGAACTCAGGACGTGCGGCGAACTTCTCTTCCGGGCTTGGCGCCAGGAAGCCGTTGACCGGCACTTCTTTGTTACCGAACCAGGCATCGAAGGTGCGATAGAACTTCGAGATCGCCTTGGCCCCCACTTTCCAGCCGTCCGGGTCATCGGCCGCATGCACGTGGGTGTGGCGCAGCACCATCAGTTGCGGGCGCGGTACGTCCGGGTTGTTGTCGAGGGCCGCCTGGAATTTGTTTTTCAGGTCGAGGACTTCTTCATCGCCCTTCATCAACGGCGTGACCATCACATTGCAGCCGTTGGCCACCGCGAAGTTATGCGAGTCCGGGTCGCGGGCGGCGATCCACATCGGCGGGTTGGGTTGCTGGATCGGCTTGGGCACGCTGGTGGAGGTGGGGAATTTCCAGATATCGCCGTCGTGGGCGTAGTCACCCTGCCACAGTGCACGGACCACCGGCACCATTTCACGCAGGGCCTGGCCGCCGCTGGAGGCGGGCATGCCGCCGGCCATGCGATCAAATTCCACCTGGTACGCGCCGCGAGCCAGGCCGACTTCCATGCGCCCGTTGCTGATCACGTCGAGCAAGGCGCATTCGCCCGCCACCCGCAGCGGGTGCCAGAACGGCGCGATGATGGTGCCGGCGCCCAGATGAATCGTAGTGGTCTTGGCTGCGAGGTAAGCCAACAGCGGCATCGGGCTTGGCGAGATGGTGTATTCCATGGCGTGATGTTCGCCAATCCACACGGTGCTGAAACCGCCGGCCTCGGCCATCAGGGTCAGTTCGGTCAAGTCTTCGAACAACTGACGATGGCTGACACTTTCGTCCCAGCGCTCCATGTGCACGAACAGCGAAAACTTCATGATGCTTACCTCTAATCTGTTGTTATTTTGCGCAAATACCGGATTTGCAGGGAGGGTCAGGCAGGCACGGGCAGGGCGCCCATTTTGCCGTGGCAATAGACCAAGGGCCCATTGGCCTGTTCCGGCACGATCAGGTTCTTCACCGAGCCGACCATGATCGCGTGGTCGCCGCCTTCATATTCACGCCACAGCTCGCATTCGATCACCGCCGTGGCATTCGCCAGGATCGGGTTGCCCAGCGCGCTGAGTGTCCATTCGATGCCCTGCGCCTTGTCCTTGCCCTTGCGCGCAAACGCATAGGCCTCGCTTTGCTGCCCGCCCGACAGGACGTGGATGGCAAAGCGCTTGTTCTTGATCAGAATCGGGTAGGAGTCGGAGCTGTAATTGGGGCAGAACAGCACCAGGGCCGGGTCCATGGACAACGAGCTGAAGGCGCTGGCGGTGAGACCGACGATCTGCCCGTCGTCATCGAGCGTGGTGATCACGGTGACTCCGGACGGAAACGAACCCATCACTTGTTTGTAGATGGCGGCATCGATCATGTGACGGTCCTCTGCGGTGAAACGGTTTTTATCAATTTGTAGGTATGATGGTATACCGTAATACACAGCTTGCAAGCGCTTTTTTACACAGCCGATAAACGTCTTTTCCGGGCTCAATGCTCAATGATTACGGGGTTTTTAGCGGGATGGGCGGGGCGTCATGACGGCAGGGAACCGGATGAGCTGCCGGTAAAACCAACGGTTCAGTCTTGTGAAAATGTTGGAATACCATAATATGGTGTTCATCTGAGGAGCGATTAAAAGGCTCCTCCGGTTTGGCGTCAAACAACTATAAGATCAGACAAGCGCGAGTTCATTTCCATGCCCCAGATGTCCCGGCAAGACCCCCTGATCGAGCATCATACAGTCGATTATGTCCCCCTCGCGGAACGCCATGGAAAGGCCCGCGATCTGTTCACTTTATGGTTCAGCACCAATATCGCGCCGCTGCCGATTGTGACCGGCGCCATGGTGGCCCAGGTGTTCCATCTCAATCTGGCCTGGGGGCTGCTGGCGATTGCCCTCGGGCACCTGCTCGGCGGTATCGTGATTGCCCTTGCCTCGGCCCAGGGGCCGCGCATGGGCATTCCGCAGATGGTGCAGAGCCGTGGCCAGTTTGGTCGTTACGGCGCTTTGCTGATCGTGTTTTTTGCCGCGCTGATCTATATCGGCTTCTTTATTTCCAACATCGTGCTGGCCGGTAAATCCATCGTCGGCATCGTGCCGTCGGTACCGGTGCCGGCGAGTATCCTGATCGGCGCCCTCAGCGCTACGGCCATCGGCGTGATCGGTTACCGCTTTATCCATAGCTTGAACCGCATCGGTACCTGGGTCATGGGCAGCGCGTTGTTGGCGGGATTTACCTACATCTTTGCCCATGACCTGCCAGCGGATTTTTTCAGCCGCGGCGGCTTCAACGCAGCCGGTTGGCTGGCCACCGTGTCCCTTGGCGTGATCTGGCAGATCAGCTTTTCGCCTTACACCAGCGACTACTCGCGTTACCTGCCAGCGGATATCGGCATCACGCGGCCGTTTCTTGCCACCTATCTGGGCGCGACCCTCGGCACCCTGTTGTCCTTCGCCTTCGGCCTGGTCGCCGCCCTGGCCACACCCGAGGGCACCGAAGCCATGGCAGCGGTGAAGCAGGCCACCGGCTGGCTGGGGCCGATCCTGATGGTGCTGTTTCTGCTCAATATCATCAGCCACAACGCCTTGAATCTGTACGGTGCGGTGCTGTCGATCGTCACCTCGATCCAGACCTTCGCCAGCCACTGGACGCCCAGTATCAAAGTGCGCGTGATGTTGTCGGGCCTGATCCTTGCCGGTTGCTGCGTGGTGGCGCTGGGCGCTTCGGCGGACTTCATCTCGCAGTTCATCGGCCTGATCCTCGCGCTGTTGCTGGTGCTGGTGCCATGGGCGTCGATCAACCTGATCGACTTCTATGTCATCAAGCGCGGCGTCTATGACATCGCTTCGATCTTCCAGGCGGATGGCGGTGTGTATGGGCGCTTTAACCTGCATGCGATCGTGGCGTATTTCATCGGCATCATTGTGCAGTTGCCGTTTGCCAATACGTCGCTGTATGTGGGGCCGTGGGCCAATCTGGTGGAAGGCGCGGACCTGTCGTGGCTGGTGGGGTTGGTGGTGACGTGCCCGCTGTATTACTGCCTGGCGACACGTCAACACACCCGGAAGGTCGGGGCGGGGCGGTTGGGCTACACCGACTGACCCATTCCCGCAAACTCCTCCAACGCATCATGCAATGCGCCCTCGAAGTATGCCCTCGAGGCGCGGTCCCACAGGATATGCAACGCCGGCATCTCCACAGTGCCGGTGTGGATGACAATCGCATTGACCCGCGCCACCGAGGTTTGCGCCACCATCCCCGGCTTGAAGGCCGGGGCGCTCAAGTCAACGCCACACAGCTTTGCCATTACCTGCGCAATCACGCCGCCGCTGAGCAGCACGCAAGCATGGCTGTCCTGTCGTGGCAGCAGGTAGTTGGCGCGGTGGTCCAGTTCCCAACGTGCTTCTTCATCCGCGATCCGTTGGCCGTGGTCTTGGGGGCTGCCCAGTACGAGGTATTCGTTCTGCGACAGGCGCGCCACCCAACTGCCGTCGGCCTGGGCGACGGCGCGGTTGGGCGCTTCGGGCAGGGTGAAGCCGCGCGCGCCGAGGTACTCGGCGCTGTGCGCGCCGCGAAAGCCGACCCGGGGCAGGTCGGTCTGGTCGATCAGGCGGCACGGCGTGATCAGGTCGTGGGCTTTCAGACTGGTCATGGGTTAACCCTCCTGGCGGGTGTTGGCGGGGTCGAAGAACGGCAGTTGCACCACTTCGGCCTGGACGACGATGCCGCCCTCGACACGAATCGGAATGCGCTGCCCCGGTGTGCTTTGCTCGACCCCGGCATAGGCCAGGCCGATGATGCGGCCCAGGGTCGTGGAGTATTCGCAGGAGGTGACGTTGCCGCTGATGTCCGGGCCGTTGAGCACCAAGTGACCTTCCAGCGGTTGCACGCTGCCCTTGGGCAAGGTGAAACCCACCAGTTTGCGCTTCAGCGGTTGGGCTTCGAGGATGTCCACCGAGCGTCGGCCGACGAAAAACGGCTTGTTGCGGCTCACCGCCCAGCCCATGTCGATTTCTGCCGGGTGGGTCATGCCGTCGGTGTCCTGGCTGATGATCACGTGACCTTTTTCCAGGCGCAGCAGGCGTTGGGTTTCGACGCCGAAGGGGCGAATGTCGAAGGCCTTGCCGGCTGCCATCAGCGCGTCCCACAGCGCCAGGCCGTGGCGCGCGCAAACGTGGATTTCATAGCCCAGCTCGCCGACGAACCCGACCCGCAGCAGACGCGCCTTGATCCCCGCGACCGTACCCTGGCGTACGCCGAGGTAAGGGAAACCTTCGGCGCTCAGGTCGAGGTCGCCGCAGACCTGCTCGAGCACCTTGCGCGAGTCCGGTCCGGCCACGTTCACCGCGCAGATCGCCGCCGTGACGTTGGTGACGTCGACGTCCAGGCGCCATTGCGCGTTCCACTTGAGCATCTGCTGGTAGATGCGGTCGACGCCGCTGGTGGTGGCGGTGACGTAGAAATGGTTGTCGGCCAGCCGTGCGCACACGCCGTCGTCGATCACCACGCCGTGTTCGTTGGTCATCAGCGCATAACGCGAACGGCCCACGGGTTGCTTGATGAACGCAAAGGTGTACATCCGGTTGAGCAATTCGGCGGCGTCGGGGCCGCGCACGTCGAGGCCGCCGAGGGTCGAGACGTCGATCAGCCCGACCTTGTTGCGCACATGCAGCGCTTCGGCCTGCATGCACGCCTCGCGGTGCTGGGCCTTGCCGTAATACGCCGGGCGCTGCCAGATACCGGCGGGCATCATTTTCGCGCCGGCCTGCACGTGGCGCGCGTGCATCGGTGTTTGCCGGTAGGGATCGAAGGCCCGCCCGGCCACATGCGCGAGTTTCTCCGCGACGAATGGCGGCCGCGCGGTGGTGACTCCGGTTTCACTGATATTGCGTTGGGTCGCCCAGGCCACCAGCCGCGCGGTGGGCAGCGCCGAATGGCGGCCCTGGGACGGGCCCATGCCCACGGTGGAATAACGTTTGACCAACTGCACATCGCGGTAGCCGATGCGCGTGGCGTTGACGATATCCGCCACTTGCAGGTCTTCGTCAAAATCGACGAAGTCCTTGCCCTTGGGATGCGGAAAAATCGGCCAGTTGAAGTTGACCTGGGCTTCACTGCGCAGCGGCGCGGGTGGGCTGGCAGTGGTCATGCCGAGGGTGAGCACACTGTCGGCGGCGGCATGGGTGGCGTCTGCCAGCACGTTGTCCAACTGGTGCCGACCGTTCACGGAGCCGGCCACGCGCAGGTTCCGTGGCAGGCCACTGAGACTGAACTCTGCGCGCCGGTCGTCATACGCCAGCTTGCCGCCGGCCTGGCACAGCAGTTGATACACCGGCATGTAGCCGGCCGACATGCACAGCAGGTCGCAGTCGATCACCTGCGCGCTGGCGCTGACCTGGCCCTGGCCGGTGATCTGGCGCACGTCGACGCCCTTCACATGACGCAGGCCTTTTTCATGCAGGGCCTCGAATACCGTGCTGTTGGTGTGGCACGGGATCTTGCGCCGGGCCAGGGCCGCAGGCAGGGCGCTGTCCGCCGGGGCATGGCGCAAGTCGATCACGGCCGCCACGTCCACGCCCTGGTCATGCAGATCGAGGGCCGCCATGTAGCCGTCATCGTTGCCGGTAAGCACCACGGCACGTTTGCCCGGCTTGACCGCATAGAGCTTCATCAGGCGTTGCGCGGCGCTGGTCAGCATCACCCCCGGCAGGTCGTTGTTGCGAAAAATCACCGGCTGGTCGAACGAGCCGCTGCACACCAGGCACTGGCGCGCACGCACTTTGTACAGGCGTTTGCCCTGGATCACCGGCAGGTAGTTGTCGGTAAACCAGGCGTTGCAGGTGGCGTCGGTCAGCACCTGGATATTGGCGTGTTGCTGCACCGCGTCGCTCAGTTCGTGGCGCAGACGGTCAGCACGGGTGCCTTCGATATCGAAGCGTGCGTAGGTCAGCGAACCGCCGAGGATCGGCTGCTGTTCGATCAGCAGCACCTTGGCCCCGGCATTCGCGGCAGACAGCGCGGCCTGCAACCCGGCCGGTCCGGCACCGATCACCGCCAGGTCGGTAAACAGGTAGGCCTTGTCGTAATACTCAGGCGCAAAGGACAAGTCGAGCACGCCCAGGCCGGCCTTTTTGCGAATGATCGGCTCCCAGACTTTCCACATGCCCTTGGGCTTGTAGAACGAACGGTAGTAAAAACCCACCGGCATGAATTTGGAAAACTTGCCCAGGTAGGCGTCCCTGTCGTTATCCAGCGAGCCGTTGACGTTCTGCGCAGTCACCGCCAAACCGGCGGACAGCGCGTGGGCATCGGCCAACACATTGGGCTCCCGGGGCAGTTGCACCAGGCTGTTGGCATCCTGGCCGGCCATGGTCAACGGGCCGCGTGGACGGTGGTACTTGAACGAGCGCGACATCAGAAAGCGTCCGTTGGCGAGCAGGGCGCTGGCGATGCTGTCGCCCTGCAAACCTTGGTAGGGCAGGCCGTCAAAACTGAAGTCGAGTGGCTGGTCACGCTGGATCAGCAAGCCCATGGGGGCGGGAAGGCGGTTCATCCGGCGATCTCCTTGGCGGTGTTGAAGTCGACGCGGGTGGTGAACACTTCGCGGGGATCGAAGGTGCGCACGATCTCATCGGTGACCGTGTGGCGCTCGGCGAGGAACCAGTAGCTTGAGGGTGTGTGCATCCACCATTCGCGCACCACACCGGCGAGGTTGTCGGTGTTGAACACGTAGTCGGCCCATTCGGCGTCGCTGCAATTGACCGGGTCGGGCATCGGCTTGAACTCGCCGCCGTAGGTGAATTCGCTGATATTGCGCGGCCCGTTGAGCGGGCACATCATGATTTTCATCGTCTGCTCTCCGTCAGTGGCTGGCCGCTGTGGCGCCCATTTCGTTGACTTGCTGGAAGGTCGAGAAGCGTTCCAGACCAAACGGCTTGATCAACTCCGGCACCTTGCCGCCGCTGGCGACCAGTTCGGCCATGGTCTTGCCGCAGATCGGCGTGGCCTTGAAACCCCAGGTGCCCCAGCCGGCGTCGAGGTAGTAATTTTTCACCGGCGACAGGCCCATGATCGGGCTGTAGTCGGGGGTCATGTCGGTGATCCCGGCCCACTGGCGCATCAACTTGGTATTGGCCAGGAACGGAAACATTTCGATGGCATGGGCCAGCAGGCTTTCTTTCAGGTCCAGGGTGGAGCGCGTGTTGAACAGCGGGTAGGGGTCGGAACCGCCGCCAAATACCACTTCGCCGCGACTGGTTTGCTGCACATAGCAGTGCAGGGCCGACGAACTCACCAGAGGGTCAAGGAACGGCTTGAACGGCTGCGTGACCATCGCCTGCAACGGGAAAGTCTGAATCGGCGAGCGGATGCCGGCCTTGGCCATCAGCAACGAACTGTGCCCGGCAATCGCCTGCACCGCGCAGCCGCACTGGATCGTACCGCGGTTGGTTTTCACCGCGGTGATAGCGCCGTTTTCGATCACCAGGTCCTGCACTTCGGTGAGTTGATGGATTTCCACACCGCGCTTGGCTGCCTGCTTGGCGTAGCCCCAGGCCACGGCATCGTGGCGCGCGGTGGCGCCGTCGATATGCCAGAGCCCGGCGATCACCGGCAAATGGCCGGGGTCGAGGTTGAGGCTGGGCACCAGCTCGCGGATCTGCTGGCGGTCGATCATCTCGGTGCGCCCGCCGAAGTGCTTGTTCACTTCGGCACGCTGGCGGAACGAACGCACGGTAGCGTCGGTGTGGGCCAGGGTCAGTTGGCCGCGCTCGGAATACATGATGTTGAAGTCGAATTCGTTGGACAGCGCCTGGAACATCTTTACCGACTCGGCGTAGAAACGAACGCCCTCGCTGGTGAGGTAGTTGGAACGGATCACTGCGGTATTGCGCGCGGTATTGCCGCCGCCCAGGTAGGCCTTTTCCAGCACCGCGATATTGGTGATGCCGTGGTACTTGGCCAGGTAATAGGCGGTGGCCAGGCCATGGCCACCGGCGCCGATGATCACTACGTCATAGCGGGCCTTGAGTTCCTTGGGCGGTGGCAGATCCACTTCCACCGGGTACTGCGAACTCAGCCCATATTTCAATAGATTGAATGGCATACGGCCTCCGATCGGCTGCGTTGGGCGTGGTGTTGCGCCAGGGCGGCGGCCACGGTGTTTTTCATCAGGAAGGCAATGGTCATCGGCCCGACACCACCGGGCACCGGGGTAATGGCGGCGACATGGGGCAGGGCGCTGTCGAAGTCGACATCGCCCACCAGGCGGCTGCGGCCGTCGTCGTCGATGCGGTTGATGCCCACGTCGATGACCACCGCGCCGGGCTTCAACCAGCTCGCGTCAACCAAGCGGGCGCGGCCTACGGCGGCGATCACGATATCGGCCTGTCGGCACAGCGCCTGCGCGTTCTGGCTGCGTGAGTGCAGCACGGTCACCGAGCAATCGGCCTTGAGCAGCAGCGCGGCCATGGGTTTGCCGACAATGTTCGAACGGCCGATGACCACCGCGTGTTTCCCGCGCAGGTCGCCGCAGGTTTGCTCCAGCAGATACAGGCAACCGCTCGGCGTGCACGGCATGAGCACCGCGCGACCCTGGCTGAGACCGCCGACGTTCTGGCTGTGGAAACCGTCCACGTCCTTATGCGGTGCGATGGCTTCCAGGGCGCGCAGTTCGTCGATCTGCGCCGGCAGAGGCAGTTGCAGGAGGATGCCGTGGATCGCCGGGTTGGTGTTCAATTGGCCGATCAGGATCAGCAGTTGTTCGGTGCTGGTGTCGCCGGGCAGACGGTGTTCCAGGGAGCGGATGCCCACCTCGTCGGCGCGCAGGATCTTGTTGCGCACATACACCTGGCTGGCCGGGTCGCTGCCCACCAGGATCACGGCCAGGGCCGGTTGAATGTCTTGCGCGAGCAGGCGCGCCACGTCTTCACGCACTTGCAGCAGCACGCGAGCGGCCGCGGCTTTGCCATCAATCAGTTTAGCCGCGCTCACCGGAACACCACCGTTCTGTCCTGATTGAGAAACACCCGGTGCTCCAGGTGGTACTTGACCGCCTTGGACAGGGCCACGGTTTCGGTGTCGCGGCCGATGGCGACCAGATCGTCGGGCTTGTACACGTGGTCGACGCGCTGCACTTGCTGCTCGATGATCGGGCCCTCATCCAGGTCGCGGGTCACATAGTGCGCGGTGGCACCGATCAGCTTCACCCCACGCTGATAGGCCTGGTGATAAGGCTTGGCGCCTTTGAAACCGGGCAGGAACGAATGATGAATATTGATCGCCCGCCCCGACAGTTGCCGGCACAGGTCGTCGGAGAGGATCTGCATGTAGCGCGCCAACACCACCAGCTCGGTGCGGGTGTCATCGACGATCTTCATCAGCTCGGCTTCCTGCGCGGCTTTGTTGTCCCTGGACACCGGCAGATAGATAAAGCGAATACCCTCGCGCTCGGCCATGGGCCGCAGGTCGAGGTGGTTGGAGACGATGGCGGTGATCGTCATGTCCATCTCGCCCTTGTGGTAGCGGTAGAGCAGGTCGGTTAAGCAGTGGTCGAACTTGCTCACCATCAGCATCACGCGCATCGGCTCGCGGGTGTCGTGCAGCTCCCACTGCATGTCGAACGCTTGGGCGACCTCGGCGAAACCGTCTTTGATCTGTTGCAGGTCGCCCTCATGCCCATCGTTGAAACGGAACACCGCACGCATGAAAAAGCGGCCGCTGAAATCATCGTCGAACTGCGCCATCTCCCCGATATAGCACGCGTTGTCCGCCAGGTAGGTGGTGACGGCAGCGACGATGCCGGACACGGCGGGGCAGGTGACCTTGATGATGAAATGGTTTTTCTCGTGTTGCATGACACGTCCTCGGGGTGATGGCGGCAGCTCATCGCATAGCGAAAATGTCTGAGGACAGCAGGCTCATTCCTTGAGCGCGTTTTCTTGTTAGGAATAATATATTCCTGAGATGGCTTTATAGGGGAGGAGGGGCGGGGCGTCCAGCGTTTTTTGGAAAGTTTTTTAACTGAGAGGAAATTTTTAGCCGGCAGGACGGCATCGAATGCAGTCAAAAAATGTGGGAGGGGGCTTGCTCCGGTAAGGGTGGGTCAATGACAAATGCATTCACTGACACTCCCTTATCGGGAGCAAGCCCCCTCCCACAGTTGAATCTCTGTGCTTCAGGTGTATCGCGAGTTCGGATTATTCCTTGTCGTTGCCGTAATTCATGATCGACAACAACCGAATCGGCACCTGCACCAACTGCTCAGGCCCATGGGGAATCTCGCCTTCAAAGGTCAGGCTGTCGCCAGCTTCCATGCGATACAGCTGATTGCCATGCCGGTAAATCAACTCACCCTCCAGCAAATGCAGAAACTCGGTGCCGGGGTGGGAGAACGTCGGAAACTCCTCGCTCGCATCATCCATGCTCACCATGTACGCCTCGAAACTCTTCTTCGGCCCGCGCGTATGGTTGAGCAGGTGGTAGGTATGGCCCTTCTCGGTTCCCCGGCGCACCACTTCCATGCCCTGATCACCCTTGACCAGCAGGGCGCTGCCGTCCTGCTGGTCATATTCACTGAACAACTTGGACAGAGGCAGCCCAAGCACATCACATAAGCGGCTCAGGGTATCCAGACTGGTAGAGACCTGGGCGTTTTCAATCTTGCTCAACATGCCTTGGCTGATGTCGGCAATCTTGGCAACGTCGGACAGCTTGAGATCCTGGGCCTGGCGCTGGCGCTTGATCTGCAGACCCAGGTATTGCTCGAGCTTGAGGCGGGGGGCGGTTTCGGTGGACATAGTCATCAGATCCTGCACGGTTTCCGTTCAGTAATATTAATTTCTCACTGGGAAAGTGCAAGCGCTGGCTCTTGATGGCCGTTCCTGGCTGCGTATTCCCACAGGGAAAAGAATTTTCCCATATATACAGCACAAAAGCGCTTTCTCCGGCACGTCGATGTGCCATTCGCGAAGCTGGCAAGGCTATTGCATTCCTGTAGAGAAACTAACTTTCTTTTTAGGAATAAAAAGACAGTCAAGCCCCTCCACACTGTTTTGCCTTTCGCGAGGAGTGTCACGCAATGTTGCCAGCAGAAACCCAGCGCATCATCGACAAGCACGGGATCAAGTACGTGCTTGCGCAGTTTGTGGATATACACGGTGCGGCCAAGACCAAGTCGGTGCCCATCTGCGGGCTCAAGACGGTGGCCGAAGAGGGCGCGGGGTTTGCCGGGTTCGCCATCAGCGGCATGGGCATGGAGCCCCATGGTCCGGACTTCATGGCGCGTGGCGATCTGTCGACATTGACCCCGGTGCCGTGGCAGCCGGGGTACGGCCGGGTGGTGTGCGTCGGCCATGTCGATGGCAAGCCTCATCCCTACGACAGCCGCTACGTGTTGCAACAGCAGGTGCAGCGCCTGCAGGACAAGGGCTGGACGCTGAACACCGGTCTGGAGCCCGAGTTCAACCTGATGCGCCGCGACGAGCAAGGCACGTTGCAACTGGTCGACCCCAGCGACAACCTCGACAAGCCCTGCTACGACTACAAGGGCCTGTCGCGTTCGCGGGTGTTCCTCGAGCGCCTGACCGAAGCCTTGCAGGCAGTGGATTTCGAGGTCTATCAAATCGACCACGAAGACGCCAACGGCCAGTTCGAGATCAACTACACCTACAGCGATGCCTTGACCTCGGCCGACCGTTTCACCTTCTTTCGCATGGCCGCCGGCGAGATCGCCAATGAACTGGGAATGATCTGTTCCTTCATGCCCAAGCCCGACCCCAAACGCGCCGGCAACGGCATGCACTTTCACCTGTCGATCAGCAGCTTTGATAACAAAAACCTGTTCCATGACGCCAGCGACCCGAGCGGCATGGGCCTGTCGAAACTGGCCTATCACTTCGCCGCCGGCCTGCTCGCCCATGGCCCGGCGCTGTGTGCGTTCGCCGCGCCCACAGTCAACTCCTATAAGCGCCTGGTGGTGGGCAATTCGTTGTCCGGCGCGACGTGGGCCCCTGCCTTCATTGCGTTTGGCGCCAACAACCGTTCGGCCATGGTGCGCGTGCCTTACGGCCGTCTGGAGTTCCGCCTGCCGGACGCCGGTTGCAACCCGTATCTGGTCAGCGCCGCGATCATCGCGGCGGGCCTGGACGGCATCGATCGGCAATTGGAAATCGACCATGTCTGCAACGAAAACCTCTACAGCCTGAGCCTGGAGCAGATCGCCGAGCGCGGCATCAAGACCCTGCCGCAATCGCTCAAGGAGGCCTGCGACGCGCTGGAAGCCGACGCGTTGTTCGCCGAGGTGCTGGGGCCGCAGATCGTGGGCGAGTTCATCAAGCTCAAGCGCATGGAGTGGGTGGAATACAGCCGCCATGTGAGCGACTGGGAAATCCAGCGCTACACCGAATTTTTCTGACACCGTGTGACGGAGACTTGTTATGTGTGGAATCGTAGGCCTGTACCTGAAAAATCCGCGGCTGGAACCCCAGCTCGGCAAGTTGTTTGAACCCATGCTGCACGTCATGACTGACCGTGGCCCGGACAGTGCGGGGTTTGCCATCTACGGCGATGAAGTCGCCGATGGTTGGGTCAAGCTGACCCTGCAAGCCACCACCGACGCCTTCGATTGGAACGCTTTGATGGGCGCGCTGGAAGGGCGTCTGGGTTGTTCGCTGGACTGGTTCCAGAACGCCAGTGCCGCTGTGCTGAAGATCCACGCCGACGAAGCCCCGGTGCGCCTGGCCCTGGCCGAACTGGCGCCGAGCGTGCGCATCATGAGTGTCGGACGGAGCATCGAAATCCTCAAGGGCATGGGCCTGCCTGAGGAAATTTCCCAGCGCTTCGGCCTGGCCAGCATGCAGGGCAGCCACATCATCGGCCACACCCGCATGGCCACCGAAAGCGCGGTGACCATGGAAGGCAGCCACCCGTTTTCCACCGGCGCCGACCTGTGCCTGGTGCACAACGGCTCGCTGTCCAACCACTTCCGCCTGCGCCAGGAGCTCAAGCGCGAAGGCATTCAGTTCGAAACCGACAACGACACCGAAGTCGCCGCCGGATACCTGACCTGGCGTTTGCAACAGGGCGACTCGCTCAAAGAGGCGCTGGACCACTCCCTGGAAGACCTCGACGGCTTCTTCACCTTTGCCATCGGCACGCGCAACGGTTTTGCGGTGATCCGCGACCCGATTGCCTGCAAGCCGGCGATCCTCGCCGAGACCGACGACTACGTGGCCATGGCCTCGGAGTACCAGGCGCTGTCGAGTCTGCCGGGCATCGAGAACGCGCGGATCTGGGAGCCCGCCCCGGCCACGTTGTACATCTGGGAACGCGAGACAGCAGCTTAAGGAGCGCACACATGAAAACCATCGATCTTTCCACCGCCACCGTGCGTGACCTCAACCAGGCGCTGCATGCGCCGGTGCTCGACAACGAATGGCGCGTCACCCATTCCAACGGCAAGCACAACCTCGCCGTCGGGGTGAACCAGCCGGTGTCCATCGATATCGAGGGCCACGCCGGTTACTACTGCGCGGGCATGAACCAGCAGGCGTCGATCACTGTGCACGGCAATGTCGGCGTGGGCTGCGCCGAGAACATGATGTCCGGCTCGGTGCGCGTCAAAGGCAGCGCGTCCCAGGCCGCCGGGGCGACGGCCCATGGTGGTTTGCTGGTGATCGAGGGCGACGCGGGCGCCCGTTGCGGGATCTCCATGAAGGGCATCGACATCGTCGTCGGCGGCAGCATCGGCCATATGAGCTGCTTCATGGGCCAGGCCGGGCGTCTGGTGGTGTGCGGCGACGCCGGCGATGCGTTGGGCGATTCGCTGTATGAAACCCATATCTATGTCAAAGGCACGGTGGAGTCCCTGGGCTCGGACTGTGTCGAAAAAGAGATGCGCAATGAGCACCTGCAAGAGCTGCAGGAACTGCTGGATCGCGCCGGTTTTGCCCATCAGGCGGCGGACTTCAAGCGCTACGGTTCGGCCCGCCAACTCTACAACTTCAAAGTCGACAACGCCTCCGCGTACTGATCAGGAGCTCCACCATGACTGAACAAACTCCTCCGGTCCTGCGCGAGTCGGCGACCTTCGACCGCCTGACCATCCAGGAAATCCAGCGCGCCGCCGAAACCGGCATCTACGACATTCGCGGTGGCGGCACCAAGCGCAAGCTGCCGCACTTCGATGACTTGCTGCTGCTCGGCGCCAGCGTGTCGCGTTACCCGCTGGAAGGCTATCGCGAGAAGTGCGGCACCGACGTGATCCTCGGCAACCGCTTCGCCAAGAAACCGATCCATTTGAAGATTCCGGTGACCATCGCCGGCATGAGTTTCGGCGCGTTGTCGGCCAATGCCAAGGAAGCCCTGGGCCGCGGCGCGACCATCGCCGGCACCAGTACCACCACCGGTGACGGCGGCATGACCCCGGAAGAGCGCGGCCAATCCCAGCACCTTGTGTATCAGTACCTGCCGTCGCGCTACGGCATGAACCCGGATGATTTGCGCAAGGCCGATGCCATCGAGATCGTTCTCGGCCAGGGCGCCAAGCCCGGTGGCGGCGGCATGTTGCTGGGCATGAAGGTCACCGAGCGCGTGGCCGGCATGCGCACCTTGCCTATCGGTGTGGACCAGCGCAGCGCCTGCCGCCACCCGGACTGGACCGGCCCTGACGATCTGGCAATCAAGATTGCCGAGCTGCGCGAAATCACCGATTGGGAAAAACCGATCTACGTGAAGATCGGCGCCAGCCGGCCGTATTACGACGTGAAGCTGGCGGTCAAGGCGGGGGCCGATGTGATCGTGCTCGACGGCATGCAAGGCGGCACCGCCGCGACCCAGGAAGTGTTTATCGAGCATGTGGGCATCCCGATTTTGTCGGCCATTCCCCAAGCGGTACAGGCTTTGCAGGAGATGGGCATGCACCGCAAGGTCCAGTTGATCGTGTCGGGCGGGATTCGCAATGGTGCCGACGTGGCCAAGGCCATGGCGATGGGCGCGGATGCGGTGGCCATCGGCACGGCGGCGCTGATTGCCTTGGGTGACAACCACCCTCGGCTGGATGCGGAGTTGAAAAAAATCGGCTCGGCCGCCGGCTTCTACGACGACTGGCAGAACGGCCGCGACCCGGCCGGGATCACTACCCAGGACCCGGAGCTGTCCAAGCGCCTGGACCCGGTGGAAGGCGGGCGACGCCTGGCCAATTACCTGCGGGTGATGGTACTGGAGGCGCAGACCATGGCCCGTGCGTGCGGCAAGTCGCACCTGCACAACCTCGACCCCGAGGACCTGGTGGCGCTGACCGTGGAATCGGCCGCCATGGCCCGGGTGCCGTTGGCGGGGACCAGCTGGATCCCCGGTTCCGGTTACTAGCGGGCTTCTGTGGTGAGCGGGCTTGCCCCGCGCTCGACAGCGCAGCTGGAGACGGCTTTTCAGGGGCGCTTCGCACCCCGGCGCGGGGCAAGCCCGCTCACTACAACCAGGCACTTCCCCTTTCTTTTGCAGGAGCTTTGAACATGGTCAATCGTCTTCTCGGCACATCCCTTTTCGGCTTATTGGCGGCCGGTGCCTTTGCACCTTTGGCGTACGCCGCCGATGCACCCACCTTGAACACCGGCAGCACCGCCTGGATGGTCACCGCCGCCGTGCTCGTACTGTTCATGTGCTTGCCGGGGCTTGCGTTGTTCTATGGCGGACTGGTCCGCGCGAAAAACATGCTCTCGCTGTTCACCCAGTGCTTCGGTATCGCCGGGTTGGTGGGCGTGCTGTGGGTGATCTACGGCTACAGCATGGTGGTCGATACCACCGGCATGGTCGAGGGGCAGGTGACCTTCAACAGTTTTGTCGGCGGGCTGAGTCGCGCCTTCCTGGCCGGGATGACCCCCGAGAGCCTGGTGGGGGATATTCCGGAAGGGGTGTTCGTGACCTTCCAGATGACCTTCGCGATCATCACGCCGGCGCTGATCGCCGGGGCGTTTGCCGAGCGCATGAAGTTTTCGGCGGCGCTGTGGTTCATGGCCCTCTGGTTCACCCTGGTGTATGCCCCGGTGGCGCACATGGTGTGGGGCGGTTCAGGGGCCTTGATGCATAACTGGGGTGTGCTCGATTTTGCCGGCGGCACCGCCGTGCACATCAATGCCGGTGTGGCTGCGCTCGCCGCGTGCCTGATCCTCGGCAAGCGCAAGGGCTACCAGAACACGCCGATGCCGGCGCATAACCTCAGCCTGACCATGGCCGGCGCGGCCATGCTGTGGGTGGGCTGGTTCGGCTTCAATATCGGCTCCGGTGGCGGCCTCAACGGTACCTCGGGAATTGTCATGCTCAATACCCAGCTGGGTGCGTGCGCCGGGATTCTGGGCTGGATGTTCACCGAGTGGTTCAAGGTCGGCAAACCGAGCGCCCTGGGCCTGGCCAGCGGTGCGTTGGCCGGTCTGGTGGGCATCACCCCGGCGTGCGCGTATGTCGGCGTCGGCGGTGCGTTGGCTATCGGCTTGCTGTGCGGGGTGTTCTGCTACTTGAGCGTGACGGTGCTCAAGCGCCGCTTCGGCTACGACGACAGCCTCGACGTGTTCGGTCTGCACGGCA
Organism: Pseudomonas sp. FP597; assembly: GCF_030687435.1. Lineage (NCBI taxonomy): Bacteria > Pseudomonadati > Pseudomonadota > Gammaproteobacteria > Pseudomonadales > Pseudomonadaceae > Pseudomonas > Pseudomonas sp. FP597. Next base: position 2,716,731 of record NZ_CP117432.1, read on the forward strand.
TCGGCGGCATGATCGGTGCAGTGTTGACCGGTGTGTTCTGCATACCGTCCATGGGCGGCCTGGTGGAAGGCGTGACCATGGGCGCCCAAGTGGTGGCCCAGATCAAAGGCGTGTTGCTGACCACGGTGTACTGCTTCGTGATCAGCTGGATCATCCTCAAGGTGGTCAACGCCCTGGTCGGCCTGCGTGCGCATGAATCGGTGGAAGAAATGGGGCTGGACCTGGCCGAGCATAACGAGCGGGCCTACAACCACTGATCGTTCGACTGGATGAATGCAGCTCAAAATGGGGGAGGGGACAAGCCCCTTCCACATTGATCTCGACATGGGGAAGCTCAATGCGCCCCAGCCGCCTTGTTCAAATCACTCTCCGCCCACTCGGTATACACACACGCATCCGCCGTCGCCCAGCGCACGCGCACCGGGTCGCCGGCCTTGAGCGGCATGCCTGCAGCGGACAGCGCCTTGACCGTCATCGAGGTGCCGCCGAGGGTTCTCACCGTGCAGGTCTGGCTTTCACCAAGAAACAGCACTTCACCCACAATCGCCGACACTTCATTCCAGCCCGCCACCAACGGTTGCTCGGCGGCCTGTTCGACGCTCAGCGCCAGGGCTTTTTCCGGGCGTACCATCAGCAGTACGTCTTGCTCGGTGTGCAGCCCGCTGGTCAGGCGGATTGACAGCGACTGGCCTTCGAACGACGCCACCGCATTGCCCTGGGCCTTGAGCTTGAGGAAGTTGGAGTTGCCGAGGAACGACGCCACGAACGCGTTCGGCGGGTTCTGGTACAAGTCGAAGCCGCTGCCCAGGCCGACGATCTTGCCGTGGCTGAAAATCGCGATGCGCTGGGACAGGCGCATGGCCTCTTCCTGGTCGTGGGTGACGTAAACGATGGTGATGCCCAGGCGCCGGTGCAACTGGCGCAGTTCGTCCTGCAGGTCTTCACGCAGCTTTTTGTCGAGGGCTCCGAGGGGTTCGTCCATCAGCAGGATGCGTGGCTCGTACACCAGCGCGCGGGCGATGGCGACCCGTTGCTGCTGGCCGCCAGACAATTGCGAAGGGCGGCGGTGGGCGAAGGGTTCCAGCTGCACCAGCTTGAGCATGGCATCGACGCGTTTTTCGCGTTCGGCGCTGGCCAGTTTGCGGATCGCCAGGGGGAAGGCGATGTTGTCGCGCACCGACAAATGCGGGAACAGCGAGTAACGCTGGAACACCATGCCGATGTCGCGTTTGTGCGGCGGTACGTTGACCAGGGATTGGCCGCCCACGAGGATCTCGCCGCTGCTCGGCGTTTCAAAGCCGGCGAGCATCGACAAGGTGGTGCTTTTGCCCGAGCCGCTGGAACCGAGAAAGGTCAGGAATTCGCCGTCCTTGATGTCCAGCGAGATGTTGTCCACGGCAGCAAATTCGCCATAGAACTTGTTCAGGTTGCGCAGGCTCACCAGGCTTTGGCCAGGGGTTTGCGCGGGGTCTTTGATCACTGCACTCATGTCTTAATCCTCGGCGCTCAAGCGCGGGTTTCGGTGCGCCGGCGAACGGCGGCGGCAATCACCATGACCAGTACCGACAGGCCGATCAGCAGCGTCGAGGCGACGGCGATCACAGGCGTCAGGTCCTGGCGCAGGGTGGTCCACATTTTCACGGGAAGGGTTTGCAGGGTCGGGCTGGCCATCATCACGCTGAGCACGACCTCGTCCCACGAGACAAGAAAGGCAAACAGCGCACCGGCTACCATGCCGGGGCGAATGGCCGGGAAGGTCACCTTGAACACCGCCTGCAAGCGCGAGGCGCCGCAGATCACCGCCGCGTCTTCAATCGACTGGTCGAACAGCTTCAGCGAGTTGATGATCGAGATAATGGTAAACGGCAGCGCGACGATCACATGGCTGACCACAAAGGCGAACATCGTGCCGGTGTAGCCGAGCTTGAGGAATAGCGCATACACCGCCACCGCGATGATCACCAGCGGTACGATCATCGGCAGGGTGAACAGGCCGTAGAGCAGCTCGCGGCCAGGAAAGCGCCCGCGCACCAGGGCAAACGCAGTGGGTAGGCCGAGGGCGACGGCAAACACCGTGGTCAGTACCGCGACCTTGAGGCTGGCCATGGCGGCGTTCATCCAATCGGGATTGGAAAAGAACTGACCGTACCATTTGAGCGTCCAGCCGGGCGGCGGGAACACCAGCCATTGCGACGAGCCGAAGGACAGCAGCACGATAAATACGATCGGCAACAGCAGGAACAGACCGATCACGCCGGTGGTGGTATAGAGGCCCAGGCGCATCCTGCGGCTCATGGCGTTGGGGGTCAGGAGCATGATGGCTTACCTCGCGTTGCTGGCGCCAACCGGGGATTCCGGCTGAAGCTTCAGGTAGAAGTAGAACAGCACCAGCGTGATGACGATCAGCAACGCGGCGCCGGCGCTGGCCAGGCCCCAATTGAGGAACGACTGCACCTGCTGGATGATGAACTCGGGCAGCATCATGTTCTGCGCACCGCCGAGCAGTGCCGGGGTGACGTAGTAACCGAGGGACATCACAAACACCATCAAGCCGCCGGAAAACAGCCCCGGCCGACACAGCGGCAGGAAAACGCGGAAGAAGTTGGTCCAGGGGCTGGCGCCACAGATCGAGCCGGCCTGCAGGATCATCGGGTCGATGGCCTGCATGGTCGCCTGCAACGGCAGCACAATGAACGGAATCATGATGTAGCTCATGCCGATCACCACGCCGGTGAGGTTATGCACCATCTCCAGCGGCTGATCGATGATGCCCATGGCCATCAGCGCCTTGTTGATCACCCCGGATGCTTGCAGCAACACCAGCCAGGAATAGGTGCGGGCCAGCAAGCTGGTCCACATCGACAACAGCACGATGCTCAGCATCCAGCGGCCCCAACCGCGTGGCACCAGGGTAATCGCCCAAGCCAGCGGAAAGCCCAGCAACAGGCTGAACAAGGTCACCAGGCCCGCCACCGAAAAGGTGTTGAGCAGCACCCGTGCATAGGCCGAGTTGGCGAACAGCTGTTCATAGTTGCCCAGGCCCGGTGTAGGTTCCAGCACGCCGCGCAGCAACAGGCCGATCAGCGGTGCGAGAAAGAACAAGCCCAGGAACAGCAGGGCCGGGATCAGGTTGCTCGACCCCCGCCAGCGTAGTGCCAGGGACGGCGAGTTGGCGTTACCCGGTACCGCGCCGGCAGCGCCGAGGGCGCTCCCGGTCGGTGTGGTTGCCGTCATTTTCATTTGACTAGCCATTCATTCCACCGTGTTGCAATGGCCGGACCGTTCTTGGCCCAGTAGGCGAAATCGAGGGTGATCTGGTCTTTGACGTACGCCGTCGGCAGGTTGGGCGCGAGGACCGAGTCCAGGCGTTGCACGCTGTCGATGTTGACCGGTGCATAGGCGGTCAGGTTGGAGAAGTCGGCCTGGCCCTTGGCGCTGCTGGCGTTGGCCAGGAACTTCATGGCGGCGGCTTTGTTCTTGCTGCCTTTTGGCACAACAAGGATGTCAGCCATGACCAGGTTCTGCTTCCAGCTTACGCCGACCGGCGCGCCGTCTTCCTGGAGCGCGTGAATGCGGCCGTTCCAGAACTGGCCCATGCTGACTTCACCCGAGGCCAACAGCTGCTGCGACTGCGCGCCGCCGCCCCACCAGACGATGTCTTTCTTGATCGTGTCGAGTTTTTTGAAGGCGCGGTCCAGGTCCAGCGGGTAGAGCTTGTCGGCGGGGACGCCATCGGCCAGCAGTGCCAATTCGAGCACGCCAGGGCTGGGCCATTTGTAAAGGGCGCGTTTGCCGGGGTAGGTTTTGGTGTCGAACAGCGCGGTCCAGTCCTGCGGTTTGCCGGCGCCGAGCTTGCCTTCGTTGTAGCCGAGCACGAAGGAGAAGAAGAATGAACCCACGCCATGGTCGGAGACGAAACGCGGATCGATCTTGTCGCGCTGGATCACCGAGAAGTCGAGGGGTTCGAGCAGGCCTTCGGCGGCGGCGCGCAAGGCGAAGTCGGCCTCCACATCCACCACGTCCCACTGCACGTTGCCGCTTTCGACCATGGCCTTGAGCTTGCCGTAGTCGGTTGGGCCATCCTGCACCACGGTGATACCGCTGGCCTTGCTGAACGGGTCAGCCCACGCCTGCTTCTGCGCATCCTGGGTGCTACCGCCCCAGCTCACGAAATTGACGCTTTCGGCCGCCATGGCCGCGTGAGTGGCCGTGGCCAACAAGCCCGCGAACAACACTGCGGTAACACGTTTGTTCAACACCATTTTCACGCCCTCATTTGTTTTGTTATTGAGCGGGCTGGTAATGCCCGCCTATCGGGAGCAGTAGGTCTGTCGGGGCGTCTAATCGATACCCCAAAAGGCGACCGTGCCAAGGGCTGTTGTGGGTGCTTTCCCTGGCGGGTGCACTTGGCGAAAGCGTTCGGTCTATGGAATATCATATTATGGTATTCCAAACTTTGTGCAAGCATTTTGCCTTACCGGTTATCCGTCATTCGGTAAAGGGATGCTCTCCACCACCTCTAGATCGTAGCCGGTAAGCCCGGCGTATTTGAGGGGCGGGCCGAGGTGACGCAGTTTGCCGACACCAAGGTCCTGCAATATTTGCGCCCCGGTGCCTACTTCGGAATAAATCCGCGATTGCGAGCGGTTGAACTGGCGCGGCGCCTGGGTCAGTTGCGGCACGCGCTCCAGCAGGGCCTGGGATGATTCATGATTGGCCAGCACCACCACCACGCCACTGCCTTCGGCCGCCACGCGTTGCAAGGCGGCCCACAGTGTCCAGTTCGACGGGCCGCTGTACTCGGCGCCCACCAGGTCGCGCAGCGGGTCGATCACATGCACGCGCACCAGGGTCGGTTCGTCGCGGCGCGGCTGGCCCATGACCATCGCCATGTGCACGCCGCCGTCGATGCGATCTTCGAAGGTGATCAGGCGGAACGTGCCATGCACCGTCGGCAGGTCGCGCTCGCCGATGCGCTGCACGGTGCGTTCGGTGCTGAGGCGATAGTGGATAAGGTCGGCGATGGTGCCGATCTTGATGCCATGCCTGCGCGCGAACACTTCCAGGTCCGGGCGGCGCGCCATGGTGCCGTCATCGTTCATCACTTCGACGATCACCGACGCCGGTGTGTGCCCGGCCAGGCGCGCCAGGTCGCAACCGGCTTCGGTGTGGCCGGCGCGGGTGAGCACGCCGCCGTCCTTGGCGCGCAACGGGAAGATATGCCCCGGTTGCACAATATCGGCCGGCCCTGCGTTGCTGGCGACAGCTGCGGCCACAGTGCGCGCGCGGTCGGCGGCGGAGATACCCGTGGTCACCCCGGTGGCGGCTTCGATGGACACAGTAAACGCGGTACTGAACACGCTGCCGTTGCTGGGCACCATCTGTTCCAGGCCGAGGCGCCGGCAGTGCTCGTCGGTGAGTGTCAGACAGATCAGACCACGGGCTTCACGGGCCATGAAGCTGATAGTCTCGGCGGTGCAGCAGGCGGCGGGCAATAACAGATCGCCTTCGTTTTCCCGGTCTTCGTCGTCCACCAGGAGCACCATCTTGCCTTGGCGGTAGTCTTCGATGATGTCTGCGATGCTGTTGAAGGACATGAAGAGTGCTCGATTTATTGGTTGTATGTATTATGGTATACCACAAATTCTAAACAAGAGGATGTACCGATGAAGGCCTATTGGATTGCCCATGTGGATGTGTCCGATGCAGAGCAGTACACGCAGTACACCCAGCGCGCGCCGGCGGCATTTGCGAAGTTCGGCGGACGGTTTCTGGCCAGGGGCGGGCGCAGTGAGGCGATGGAAGGTGGGCCGGCACGGCAGCGTAATGTGGTGATTGAGTTTGAGAGTTATGAGCAGGCGGTGGCGTGCTACGAGTCCGCCGAATATCAGGAGGCGAAGGGGCACCGGGAGGGAGCGGGGGTGGCGCAGATCATCATCGTGGAAGGGCTGGCGCGCTGATTTTTTCAGGTATAAACCGATTCAAATGTGGGAGGGGGCTTGCTCCCGATGGCGGTGGTTTAGTCACTTCATGTATTGACTGACTGCTATCGGGAGCAAGCCCCCTCCCACATGTGGACCCGGTTTACCTGAAGATCAGCGGATGAAATGGATCTTGCCGCTGTCGTCATTGCCGATATAGATGCCATACACCCCAGCCTGGCGCTCTTCGATATACCGTTCGAGGATCTGCCGGATCGCCGGGTAGTAGATGCTGTCCCAGGGAATGTCCTCGGGTGCGAAGAATTTATAGTCCAACGTCTCCGGCCCGAACTCGCCGGTGATCTCCAGCGCGATGGCGCGGAAGATGATGTACACCTCGCTGATCCTGGGCACGCTGAAGATGGAGTAGGGCGACACGATCTCGGCGCGTACGCCGCTTTCTTCCCAGACTTCGCGCAGCGCCGCCTGTTCGGTGGTTTCGCCACCTTCCATGAAACCGGCGGGGAGCGTCCAGGTGCCGGGGCGCGGCGGGATTGCGCGCTGGCACAGCAGGTATTTGCCGTCCTGCTCGATGATGCAGCCGGCGATGATCTTGGGGTTGATGTAGTGAATATAGCCGCAGCCCCGGCACATCAGGCGCTCATGGGTATCGCCCGGTGGCAGCTGGTGACCGAGGTCACTGCCGCCGCAGGTCGGGCAAAAGCGCGGGCTGGGCATGGTCAGTGGCCTATGCGCGGTTCTTTGAGTGCGATGGGCAGGGTGATTTCCGGGACTTTCCCGGTTTCTTCCTGTTTGCGCTTGAGGTAATCCAGGGCCACGGCGGCGGCGGCGCGTACGTGGTCGACGCAGGCCTGGTGTGCCGCCAGCGGATCGCCGCTCTTGATCGCCTGGACCATGCGTTCCATTTCCTGGTTGCTGGTGCCGCGACGGTTTTCCTGGGACACCGAGGTAGCGCGCAGGTAGCTGATACGAGCCTGCAACTGGCGCAACTGAGTGGCCGCGACATGGTTGCCTGAACCTTCGAGCAATACGTCGTAGAAACCCTGGACCGAGTCGATGACCTGTTGCAGTTCACCGTCCTTGAGGGCCTTGCGGTTTTCTTCCAGGGCTTTTTCCAGGGCCTTGATGTCCTTGGCCTTGGCGCGCAGGGTGAACAGCTGCACGATCAAGCCTTCTAGCACGCAGCGCAGTTCATAAATGTCGACGGCATCGGCCAGGGTGATGATTGCCACCTGCGGGCCCTTGGCATCGGCGAATTCAACCAGGCCTTCGGATTCCAGGTGACGCAGCGCTTCGCGCACCGAGGTACGGCTGACGCCCAGGCGGTCGCACAGGTCGCGTTCCACCAGGCGATCACCGGGCAGGAGTTGAAAGTTCATGATGGCGCTGCGCAGTTTTTCCAACACGATTTCGCGCAGGGTGACCGGGTTGTGATTGACCTTGAAGCTGTCGTCGAGAGGCGCGCGTTTCATGGGGGCTGCTCTGAATTTAGCGGTTAACTGGAGGCTGGGCCGATGGAAGGCCGAAATCATGCGCAAGTTTATCACGCCGGGTTCTTTAAGCGACAAACCCTCTCGACCCCGGCCCGCCTCAAGCCAGGGTGGGCAGCGGGCCGAGCTTGCCCTTGTGATAGATCATCGGCGTGACCGGTTGCTCGGGCAGGATCAGGTTCTTCACCGCGCCGACGATGATCGCGTGGTCGCCGCCATCGTATTCGCGCCACAGCTCGCATTCGATGATCGCTGTGGCCTTGGCCAGCAGCGGGTTGCCCAGTTCGCTCAAATGCCACTCGATGCCCTTGGCTTTTTCCTTGCCCTTGCTGGCAAAGGCATAGGCTTCGGCGGTCTGGTCGGCGGACAGCAGGTGTATCGCAAAGCGCTTGCTGTCGCGCAGCACCGGGTAGGTGTCCGAGGCGTAGTTGGGGCAGAACAGCACCAGCGCCGGGTCGATTGACAGCGCGCTGAACGCACTGGCGGTAATGCCGACGATGCCACCCTGCGGGTCGAGGGTGGTGACCACCGTGACACCGGATGGGAAGGAACTCATAACGTCTTTATAAATGCCGGGTTCGATCATGGTCGTAAACTCTTAACGCATCACAAAGGGATCAGGCATGGGCGCCTGGGAGAGGTTGATCCACACCGTCTTCAGCTCGGTATAGGCCAGCACCGAATCGATGCCGCTTTCGCGTCCGTAGCCGCTGTTCTTGAAGCCGCCGATGGGCGCCATGGCCGATACGGCACGGTAGGTGTTGACCCAAATGATCCCCGAACGCACGTCGCGCGCCAGGCGGTGGGCGCGGCCGAGGTCGCGGGTCCAGATGCCGGCGGCAAGGCCGAACTGCGAGTCGTTGGCGATGGCCAGCGCTTCGGCTTCGTCCTTGAAGCGGATCACCGAGGCCACCGGGCCGAACACTTCTTCCTGCATGATCTTCATCGAGTTGCGGTCGCACTCGAACAGCGTCGGCTCATAGAACCAGCCTTCGCCGAGGTTCTGCGCTCGCTTGCCACCGGTGCGCAGGCGCGCGCCTTCGGCGATGGCATCCGCGACCAGGCCTTCGACCACGGCCAGTTGCTGGGCGGTGGCCATGGGGCCCATTTCGCTGGCGTCGTCCTGAGGGTTGCCGATGCGGATACGTTGGGCGCGCTCGACCAGGCGCTCGACGAACTCGTCGTAGATTTCGTCCTGTACCAACAGGCGCGAGCCGGACACGCAGCTTTGCCCGGACGCGGCATAAATCCCGGCAATCGCGCCGTTGATGGCGCTGTCGAGGTCGGCGTCGGCAAAGATGATATTCGGCGACTTGCCGCCCAGTTCCAGGGACAGCTTGGCGAAGTTCTCCGCGCTGCTGCGCACCACATGTCGGGCCGTGGCCGCGCCGCCGGTAAAGGCGATCTTGCGCACCAGCGGATGGCGGGTGAGGGCTGCGCCGGTACTGGGGCCAAAGCCTGTGACCACGTTGACCACGCCCGGTGGAATCCCGGCTTCAAGGGCCAGGCGGGCCAGCTCGAGGATGGTCGCCGAAGCGTGTTCCGACGGTTTGATCACGATGGTATTGCCCGCCGCCAGGGCCGGGGCGAGTTTGATTGCGGTGAGGTATAGCGGGCTGTTCCACGGAATGATCGCGGCGACCACGCCCATGGCTTCGTGCACGGTGTAGGCGAACAGATCGGGCTTGTCCAGCGGCAGGGTGCCGCCTTCGAGCTTGTCGGCCAGGCCTGCGGTGTAATGGAAAAACTCCGGCAGGTAACTGACCTGGCCGCGGGTTTCGCGGATCAGTTTGCCGTTGTCGCGGCTTTCCAGCTGGGCCAGATGCTCTTTGTTCTCGGCGATCAGGTCGCCGAGGCGACGCAACAATTTGCCCCGTGCGGTGGCGGTAAGGCCACGCCAGGCCGGGCTTTCGAAAGCGTTTTGCGCGGCCTGTACGGCGCGCTCCACATCTGCCTCGTCGGCATCGGGCAGTTGCGCCCACGGCTGGGCCAGCGCCGGATTGAGGCTGTCAAAGGTCTTGCCGGACAGGGCATCGACCCATTCACCGCCGATGCACATCTGGAAGCGTTCAAGCGTCATGCCACGATCCCCTTTATCGGGTGTTGTTGGGAGTGTGCCGTTTCAAGAAAACCCAGCAGCAGCTGGTTGACCAGGCGCGGCGATTCTACCGGCATCATATGCCGTTGCTCGGGCAGCACGGCCACGGTCGCGCCGGGAATGCGGTCGGCCAGTTGCCGAGCCATTTGCGGCGTGGAGCCTGGGTCCAGTTCCCCGGTGGCAACCAGGGTCGGTGCCTGGATACTGCCCAGGTCATCGGCGCGGTACATGTCCTGGGTGGCAAACAGTTCGTAAGTGGTGAGGTAACCCTGGGGATCGTTGCCCGCCAGAGTCTCGCGCAGCGCGGCGATCTGCGCTGGGTTGGCCGCCTGGTATTCACGGCTGAACCAGCGTGACAGCGCGGCTTCGGCATTCGCATCCGGGCCGTGTTCAGCGGCCTGGGCGGTACGCGCGATCACGCCTTCACGTTGTTCCGGGCTGCGGTTGAACACACTGTTGAGCACCACCAGGCTGTGCAGGCGTTCCGGGTAATGCAGCGCAAACGCGCGAGCCACCAGGCCACCCATGGAAAAACCGATCACCGTGGCCTTGGCCAGTTGCAGGTGGTCGAGCACCTCCAGCAACTGGTCGGCATACCCGAGCAGCGGCGTGCCGGTGGCCGGGCGCGGGCTGGCGCCGTGACCGAGCATGTCGTAGCTGATCACGCGGTAATGGGAGGCCAGGCCGACCACCTGGCCGCCCCACATTTCTTTATTCAGGCCCACGCCGTGGATCAAAACCACAGGCTGACCTTGGCCGGTCGCCAGGTAACTGGTGCCAGCCGGTGTGTGTTCAGCGGTGAGCCGAATCATGGAGCGCTCCTGCATGCTTTTTGTTGTGGTGGCCGGTGTTGCTTACTGGGCTTTTTCCGCCGCCAGCTCTTCCAGGTCGATATAGCGATTACCGATGCGCGGGTGCAGGCGGCCGCCGTCGGCGCAACCCAGCACCACGACGATTTCATCGGCGCGCGGCGCGTCTTCGATGTGCATTTCCAGGGTGATGTAGTGCGAACGCAGGCCTTCGTCGTCCTTGTGCATCATCGGGACCTGGATCGAGGTGCCCGGGCCGCCGCGCTTGTTGGTGAAGCTCAGGTAGCTCTTGGCCTTGACCGCTTCGCGGTAGTGGTTGCCGAAGCGCAGGGTATGGATGATCGCGCTGGCGTGTTCGATCTCGCCATCGGCGCCGACCACAGCGGCCTTGCCATAGGCTTCGATTTTTTCGGCGCCGCCAATGATGCCCACCAGGCGTTCGACCATCAGCGCGCCAAGGTCGGAACAATTGGCGCGGATCTCAGGCTTCAGATCCTCGACGAAACCACGACCCAGCCAGGGGTTCTTCAACACCACGGCGAGGCCGACCATGGTCACCGGGGTGTCCGAGGCTTTGCCGCCTTCGATAAAGGTTTCTTCTACGTAGCTGACGATCTTGCGGATTTCGAAACTCATGAGATGGCTCCATCGGGTATGGGGAGAGGCTTGCGTATGATGGTATACCATAATACGCAAAGCACAAGCGCGCAAAACGAGTTTGCGTGGTGTGAAGCGACAAAGGGAAAAGGGCTACCGATGTTAAAAAATGTTAGATAGAAAAAATACTTCACATAATCTGTTCATTGGTGGATGATCGATAGCAATTCCAACGCGGCTCGCCGGTGTGGTGTCAGCCGCCGCTTTCCCCTGGAGTACCCATGAATAATAAAAATGTAGGTGTGATCGGTCTGGGCGCGATGGGGCTGGGCATTGCCCGCTCGCTGTTGCGCGCAGGGTTCAATGTGCATGCCTGTGATGTGCGTGACGCGGTCACCCAGCAATTCGCCGGCGAAGGCGGCGTGGCATGCGTGTCACCCGCACAGATGGCGGATGCCTGTGATGTGATCATCACGGTGGTGGTCAACGCCGAGCAGACCGAGACCGTTCTGTTCGGTGAAGGCGGTGCGGTGGCGTCGCTGCGTCCCGCCAGCCTGGTGATCGGCTGCGCCACCGTGGCGCCGACCTACGCCGTGGAATTGGGGCAGCGCTTGGGCGAACACGGCCTGCTGTATCTGGATGCGCCGATTTCCGGCGGCGCGGCCAAGGCCGCCGCCGGTGAAATGACCATGATGACGTCCGGCCCGCAGGCCGCCTACGCCAAGGCCGACGCGGTGCTGGCGGGCATGGCCGGCAAGGTCTATCGCCTGGGCGACGTGCATGGCCTGGGCTCGAAGGTCAAGATCATCAACCAGTTGCTCGCCGGCGTGCACATTGCCGCATCCGCCGAGGCCATGGCCCTGGGCCTGCGCGAAGGGGTCGATGCCGATGCCTTGTACGAGGTCATCACTCACAGTGCCGGTAACTCCTGGATGTTCGAGAACCGCGTGCCGCACATTCTCAAGGCCGACTACACGCCACTGTCGGCGGTGGATATTTTCGTCAAGGACCTCGGCCTGGTGCTGGATACCGCCCGCGCGAGCAAGTTTCCATTGCCGCTGTCGGCCACCGCACATCAGATGTTCATGCAGGCCTCCAGCGCCGGTTTTGGCCGCGAGGACGACTCGGCGGTGATCAAGATTTTCCCGGGTATCGACTTGCCGACCGCCAAGCCCGAGCCAGTGTGAGGAACGCCGCATGACTAACCCCAACGCACGCCCCTTGCTGGGCTGCATCGCCGACGATTTCACCGGCGCCACCGACCTTGCCAACATGCTGGTGCGCGGCGGTATGCGCACGGTGCAGAGTATTGGTATCCCCAGCCGCGAAGTCGCCCAGGGGCTGGACGCCGACGCTATCGTCATCGCGCTCAAGTCGCGCACCACGCCCGCCGCCGAGGCCGTCGAGGAATCGCTGGCCGCGTTGCAGTGGCTGCGCGGGCAGGGCTGCGAGCAGATTTTCTTCAAGTACTGTTCCACCTTCGATTCCACTGCCGCCGGCAATATCGGCCAGGTCAGCGAGGCGTTGCTCAAGGCGTTGGGCGGCGACTTCACCCTGGCGTGCCCGGCGTTTCCGGAAAACGGCCGGACGATTTTCCGCGGACACCTGTTCGTACAGGACCAGTTGCTCAGCGAATCAGGCATGCAGCATCACCCGCTGACGCCCATGGGCGACGCGAATCTGGTGCGCGTGCTGCAACAGCAGACACCATTGCCGGTCGGGTTATTGCGCTACGACACGGTTGCCGCCGGTGTTGACGCAACCCATGCAAAGATCGCCGAACTGCGCGCGCAAGGGGTGGGTATCGCCATCGCCGACGCGCTGTCGGACCAGGACCTCTACACCCTGGGCAGCGCCTGCGCCGACTTGCCGTTGCTTACTGGCGGCTCGGGGCTGGCGTTGGGCCTGCCGGGTAATTTCCGCCGCGCCGGCAAACTGCGCGACTTCGATGTCGCGGCGTTGCCAACGGTCGGCGGTGGCGAAGTGGTGCTGGCGGGCAGTGCCTCGGTGGCGACTCTGGGCCAGGTCGCGGCCTGGTGCGAAGCCGGCCGCCCGGCGTTGCGCCTTGACCCCATCGCCCTGGCCGCCGGTGAACCGGTGGTGGCGCAAGCACTGGCGTTTGCCCGCGACCATGCGGACACCGTATTGATCTACGCCACCAGCAGCCCGGACGAGGTCAAGGCCGTGCAGCAACAGTTGGGTGTCGAGCGTGCCGGTGCCCTGGTGGAAACTGCATTGGGCGAGATCGCCGCCGGCTTGCGTGAGCAAGGTGTTCGACGCTTTGTGGTGGCGGGCGGGGAGACCTCCGGCGCGGTGGTCAAGGCCCTTGGCGTCACGCTGCTGCAGATTGGCGCACAGATTGATCCGGGCGTGCCGGCCACGCTCAGCAGTTCCGCCGAACCGCTGGCGCTGGCGCTCAAGTCGGGCAATTTCGGTGGCCGCGACTTCTTTGCCAAAGCCTTGGCGCAACTGGCGGGAGGCGCCCAATGAGTGGCATCGATGAGCAGGCCCTGCGCGAAGAAATCTGCGACGTGGGACGCAGTCTTTACCAGCGTGGATACACAGTCGGCAGCGCCGGCAATATCAGTGCGCGCCTGGACGACGGTTGGCTGATCACCCCGACCGACGTCTGTCTGGGGCGCCTGGTGCCGGCGTCCATTGCCAAGGTCAACCTGCAAGGCGAGTGGGTGTCCGGCGAGAAACCGTCGAAGACCCTGGCCCTGCACCGCCAGGTGTACGACCGCAACCCCTCGGTGGGCGGCGTGGTGCATACCCATTCCACGCATTTGGTGGCGCTGACCCTGGCCGGGGTATGGCGCACGGACGATATCCTGCCGCCGCTCACGCCGTATCAGGTGATGAAGGTCGGGCACATTCCGCTGATTGCTTACCAGCGTCCCGGCTCGCCCAAGGTGGCCGAGCAGGTGGCGCAACTGGCCAACAGCGTGCGTGGCGTGATGCTCGAACGCCTGGGGCCGGTGGTCTGGGAAAGCTCGGTGGCCAAGGCCAGCTATGCCCTGGAGGAGCTGGAAGAGACCGCACGGCTGTGGTTGATGAGCACCCCCCGGCCCGAACCGTTGAGCACGGATGCATTGGATGAACTGCGCGAGACGTTCGGCGCGCACTGGTAACCCGTAGACCAATACCGCAAGCACCACTCGAGACCCGCCCACGGTTCTTGACGGGGCCGGCTTGCGCCCAAAAACAATAACAACAGGACATTCCCGAATGAGCCCATTGATTTTGATGTTGACCGCCGGCGCCGGTATCGCGCTGCTGCTGTTCCTGGTCCTCAAGTACAAATTCCAGCCATTTGTCGCGTTGATGCTGGTGAGTATCGTGGTGGCGCTGGTTGCCGGGGTGAAACCGGCCGATCTGGTGGCGACGATCGAAGGCGGCATGGGCAAGACCCTCGGCCATATCGCGATCATCATCGCCCTGGGCGCGATGATCGGGCGCATCATCGAGTTGTCCGGTGGCGCCGAGGCCTTGGCCAAGTCGCTGATCGAGCGGTTCGGCAACCGCCGCACGCCACTGGCGTTGACTATCGCCGGGTTCATCATCGGTGTGCCGGTGTTCTTTGAAGTCGGGGTGATTATCCTGATGCCGCTGGCCTACGGCGTGGCGCGTCGGGCGCGCAAGCCGTTGCTGGTGTTTGCGTTGCCGATGTGCGCGGCGCTGCTGACGGTGCATGCGTTTCTGCCACCGCATCCGGGTGCCGTGGCGGCCGCCAGCCAGTTGGGCGCCGATCTGGGCCGGGTGCTGATGTTCGGCCTGCCGATCACCGCGTTGCTGTGTTATGTCGGTTACCGCGTGGCGGGGCGCATGACGCGGCGCTTCTATCCCATGACCGACGATATTCGCGCCGAAGTCTATGGCCCCCACGTCACCAACGAAGACTTGCGCGCCTGGAGCAACGGCCATGACCAGGCGGTGCGGCAGGCGGGCGTTGCCGAGTCCCATATGGGCCTGGAAGAGTCCACCAGCGCCATCGTCGCCAAGCTGCCGCCGGCCCCGGCGCCGGGCTTTGGCCTGATAGTCAGTCTGATTCTGCTGCCTATCGTACTGATCCTGCTGGGCACCCTGGCCACCTCGTTACTGCCGGTTGAATCGGTGGTGCGTGGGGTGATGACGGTGCTCGGCGCGCCGCTGGTGGCGCTGCTGATCGACACCTTGCTGTGCGCCTGGCTGCTGGGCTCGCGCCGGGGCTGGAGTCGCAGCCAGGTGTCGGATGTGATCGGCTCGGCCTTGCCGGGCGTGGCCATGGTGATCCTGATCGCCGGTGCCGGCGGGGTGTTCGGCAAGGTGTTGGTGGACACCGGAATCGGCGCGGTGGTCTCCGACCTGCTGCGCACCACCGGCCTGCCGGTGCTGGCCCTGGGGTTCTTGCTGACCATGCTGTTGCGCGCCGTGCAGGGTTCCACCACCGTCGCCCTGGTGACCACTGCCGGTATCATCAGCCCGCTGATCGCCACCCTCAACCTGACGCCCAACCACCTGGCGCTGCTGTGTCTGGCCATGGGCGGTGGCGGGCTGGCCATGTCGCACATCAACGACGCCGGCTACTGGATCTTCACCAAGCTCGCCGGGCTCAATGTCGCTGACGGCTTGCGCACCTGGACGGTGATCACTACGTTGCTCGGTAGCTTGGGTTTCGTAATGACCTTGCTGATCTGGCCTTTTGTCTGACGCCTGGGAGTTTTTATGCCTCGTTTCGCTGCCAACCTGAGCATGCTTTACCCGCAACATGAGTTTATCGAGCGCTTCGCCGCCGCCAAGGCCGACGGTTTTGACGCGGTGGAGTACCTGTTTCCCTATGAATACAGCGCCGAGGTGCTCCAGCAGCGCCTGAGTGACAACGGCCTGGTGCAGGCCCTGTTCAACGCGCCGCCCGGTGACTGGGCGGCGGGAGAGCGCGGCATCGCCAGCCTGCCGGGGCGCGAGGCCGAGTTTCGCGGCGGTTTTGACCAGGCCCTGGAGTACGCCGCGGTGCTGGGCAACAGCCGTGTGCATGTCATGGCCGGCTTGCTGCCCTCGGAAGACCTGCGCCAGCGCCATCACGCCGTGTACCTGGAAAACCTTGCCTACGCCGGCGCGGCGGCGGCCGAGGTCGGCGTCACGGTATTGCTGGAGCCGATCAACACCCGCGACATGCCGGGGTTCTTCCTCAACCGCCAGGACCAGGCCCACGCCATTTGCCGGGAAGTGGGGGCGGGCAACCTCAAGGTGCAGTTCGACTGCTACCACTGCCAGATCGTCGAAGGCGACTTGGCCACCAAGTTGCGCCGCGATTTCGCCGGCATCGGCCACATCCAGATTGCCGGCGTGCCGGACCGTCACGAGCCTGACCTGGGGGAGCTGAACTACCCGTACCTGTTCGAGTTGATCGACCAGTTGGGCTATGACGGCTGGGTCGGCTGCGAGTACCGGCCAAAGGGCGATACCTCGGCGGGCCTGCAATGGTTGCGCGATTGGAAGGCGACTCGAGGCGTGTAGCAGGGGCTTGCCCCGATTTTCCAACAATTCATCCGTCGGTCCTGCCTTCGCCTTCGCCTTAAGGCTCAGGCTGACGGCGGATCGCCCGGCAGCATCAACTCAATGCCACGCTTGCGGATGCCGTCTGCGGCCGCCGGGGCCAGGGCGTCGTCGCTGATGATCACGTCGAACGGCTCCAGCCCGGCGATGCGGTACATGCTGAAGGTGCCGTACTTGGAACTGCTCGCTACCAGCACCACTTGAGCCGCCGATTGCATGGCCATCTGCTTGACTTCGACCTTCAACGCCGAGGGTGTGGTGATGCCCCGGTGCAAGTCCCAGGAGCTGGTCGACACAAAGGCAATGTCCGTGACCACCTGGCGCAGTGTCGCCACCGCCAGCCCGCCGACCGAGGAATGATTGTCATGGTCCAGCTGGCCGCCGGTGTGGATCACCGTGACCTGGGTGGCGTCCATTAATGCTTGCACGATTCCAAAGTCGTTGGTCACTACGGTCATTCCCGACAGCGCCTTGATATACGGCACGATCTCCAGCGTGCTGGTGCCGGCGTCCAGGTACACCGTCATGTCCGCGTGCAACAGCCGCGCGGCCAGCCGTGCCATGGCCTGCTTTTGCGGCAATTCCACCACGGCCTTGGATTGATGGCTGGGCTCGCTGTGCAGTTGACTGGCGATACGTACCCCACCGGTGACGGAGTACGCCCGGCCTTCCTGCTCCAGCAAGGCAATATCGCGGCGCACGGTCATGTGCGAGCAGTCGAACATCTCCATCAGCTGATGCACGCTCATCACCTGATGCTTGCGCAATTGCCGCAGAATTTGCTCGCGACGCTGCTCGGGAATCATCGGGGCGCTGCTGTCGGCGGCCGTGTCCTTGGGGTTGGGCATTGAGGCTCCGGGGTGGTTGGGCAAAGGGCGGGGAACGCGTGGCTATAGTAGCCAATACACGCCCCCGCAGGCGACCCCGGTGTGACAGCGGCTAGAACTTGAAGCGACCCACCAACCCTTTGAGTTGACCGGAAATATCCGTCAAGCGACCTGACCCGGTTTGCGCCGAATGCGCAAAGCCTTCGACCAGTTGCGCATCGGCATGGATCTGCGCGATGTGACGGTTGATCTCTTCGGCCACCTGATGCTGTTCTTCGGCGGCGGTGGCGATCTGGGTGTTCTGGTCGCGGATCGAGTCCACCGAGCCACGGATCTTGTCGAAGCTGTCACGGGCCTGCTGGATGCGTTCGACGCTGGTGTGGGACACCAACAAGCTGCCTTGCATCTGCTGCGTGACTTCCTGGGTACGGCGGGCGAGGTTGCCGAGCAGGCTGTCGATTTCACCGGTGGAGTCCGCCGTGCGGCGCGCCAGGGCGCGGACTTCATCGGCGACCACGGCGAAACCTCGGCCCTGGTCACCGGCACGCGCGGCTTCGATGGCGGCGTTGAGCGCCAGCAAGTTGGTCTGCTCGGCAATCGAACGGATGGTGTCGAGGATGGTATTGATGTTCTGGCTGTCCTGCTCCAGCAACTGCATGGTCTGGGTCGACTTCTGCAAGTCTTCGCTGAGCTTGAGCACGCTGCCGGTGGCTTCGCCGATGTGTTGCTGGCCGTCGTGCACGTCGCGGTAGCCTTCGTCGGCGCTGGTGGCTGCGGCACTGCACGAACGCGCCACTTCGTTGGCGGTGGCGACCATTTCGTTGAACGCGGTGCTCACCAGTTCCACCGCTTCACGCTGGCGGCCGGCGGCCTGGTTCATGTTGTGGGCCACTTCGCTGGTGTCGGCGGCGGCGTTTTGCAGGTCGGAAGAGGCGTTGCCGATGCGCTGCACCAACTGCGCGATCATGCTCAGGAACTGGTTGAACCAGCCCGCCAGGCTGGCGGTTTCGTCCTTGCCCTGCACTTTGAGTTGGCGCGTGAGGTCGCCTTCGCCTTCGGCGATCTCTTGCAGGCCGTCGGCCACGCCGCGAATCGGGCGCACGATGACGCGGGCGAAGCTGGCGCCGACGATGGCGAAGACCACGGCCAGTACCGCCGCGATGGCACCGATCAGCCAGGTCAGGCGAGTCGCTTCGGCCATCACTTCATCGCGCTTGATCAGGCCGATAAAGCGCCAGCCCAAGTCTTTGGAGCTGACCACATTGGCCATGTAGGCCACGCCGTCGATGTCGATCTGGGTCACGCCGTCGCCGCGCTTGGCCAGTTCGGCGTAGTTGGGGCCCAGCTCGGCCAGGGGTTTGAAGTTGTGCTTGGCATCGCTGGGGTCGACCAGCACGTTGCCGTTGCCTTCCACCAGCATCAGGTAGCCGCTGTCGCCCAGCTTGATGTTGCGCACCAGTTCGGTGAGCTGCTTGAGCGACACGTCCAGGCCGACCACGCCGAGAATGTTGCCCGTGGCGTCAGCGACGGTGTGCACGGTGCCGATCAGCACGACGTCATCCGGAGCCCAGTAGTAGGCACCGGTACGCACGGTGGCGCCTGGCGCGGCGATGGCCGCTTTGTACCAGGGGCGCACGCGTGGGTCGTAATTGTTGAGTTTGGTGTCGTCCGGCCAACTGGCGTAGCCGCCGTCGCTCAGACCCAGGGACAGGTAGGCGGTGGTGGGATGGCTTTTGGCGAACTGGTCGAAAATTGCCAGCAGCTCTTTATTGGTCGGTGTCAGCGGGATTTGCGCCGCATCGGCGCCGGCGTAACTCTTGAGGTCCTTGGCCGCGACAACGCGCGGGTCCTTGGCCACGAAGTCCACGTTCTGGCTGATGCCGTCGAAAAACTGCTTCATGCCATTGTCGATCTGGCGTATTTCGCGACCGCTGCTGTCGAGGAAATTGGCCTGGGCCCCCTCGCGCAGATTCAGCACTACCAACACGGCCACGAGTATGACCGGCACGCACGCGATTGCCGCGAACGCCCAGGTCAACTTCTGCTTGATATTCATGACTTTCACCTGCGGGTATTTGTAGTTTTGGCAAGGAGAAACGCTAGTGCTGAACGCCGCATGTGTTGTTATGAGGGGATATGCCCATGCGTACCCTCGGTTTATCGACCGCAAGGGCACGCACTTTAGGGCGCTGGGGGGCGATCAGCCGATTTGGTCGTCGGCCAGGGCGTCGCGACGCATCGATTGAAGGTTCTTTTCGATGGTTTCGCAGATGGCTTCCATCTGGATCTGGTGTTCGCTGGAGCGGAACGGGCTTTGCAGATCGGTGCCGATGCGTTCGATGGCCAGCAGCATGAAGCCCACCACCGTCGACGCCAGCGGCGTGAACCAGCCCAGGGATTCCACCAGGCCCACCGGTACGATCAGGCAGAACAACGAGATAAACAGGCGCGGAAAATACACGTACGGGTAGGGCAGGGGCGTGTTGGCGATCCGCTCCATGCCGCCCTGGGCGTTGGACAGGTCCACCAGGGTCGACTCCAGCCGTGCCAGGCGAATGCTGTCCAGGTGCCCGGCCTTGTATTCCCGGGCCAGCAGCGCGGCCGAACCGGTGAGGATATCGTTGGCGAAGTTATTGGTGGCGCCATTGCGCGCGAATTCGTCGGTGGGGATAAAGGCGCGAACTTCCTCCGGACACGGCTCGCCCTTGAGGTGCGCGGCCAGGCAATTCACGTAGGCCACGTGACGGCGCAGCAGGGTCGACTTGATCGGGTTGACCTCGCTGCCGGGGTCGTCCAGCAGCGTCAGCACCTGGCGCGCAAAGCTGCGTGAGTTGTTGACCATCGCGCCCCACAGCGTGCGGGCCTCCCACCAGCGGTTATAGGCGCTGCTGTTGCGAAAACTGATCAACACGATCAGCGCCGAGCCGAGCAAGGTGAGCGGCATCAGCGGCAGGTTGATCTTGGCGTTGAGAAACAGCATGAAATCCACCGTCACGGCGATATCCCATAGCAGCAGCCAAAACAGCGACCAGCCGACGTAGCCCATGGTCTTGATGATCAAACGGTACTTTTTGATGATGGCGGCTTTCAAGCGACAACCTCGCGGCGAGCGGTAAGCAACAGTGCCTTAGCTCGGACGCTGGGGTGGGGTGAAGGTTCGCCGTGAACCTGAAACGTTTAAGTGACGTGCGCTTCGGTTGAGGTTGACGGAGGGCACCATGCTATGCTCTGGAAGCCAATTTGAAGGATTTCAAATGACTAAAACAGCCGATGTCAGTGTTGCCAGCCAAGTGCGCCGCCTGGCCAAGGCTCATCATGTTACCGCTGAGCGGGATGGCATAAGCCGAATGGCTGCTGCGATTACTAGCCTGGCTGGTGATGTGGTCGAGTTGGATGGTGTCGAGCAGTTGTTGGTCAATCTCAAGAGGAAGGGCGTTCCGAGTAAATCGAAAACTCTAGCGCTTCAGGGCAGTTACCTCCAAGAGAAGCGGCGCGCCAAGAAGAAACTAAGCGCATGAAGTTTGATCCCTTCGGCGATTTTGAGACCGCTGGGTACCTTCAAAAATGCTCTACAGCTAAAGGTCATCTGAATGATTACCTGCAACCCTTCGTGGTCGATATTGCACATCGTGATGAATGGCCAGGAATGATCGGCGGTCTAAAAGGTTTGGATGGGCTCGATAAGGAAAGGATTACATACGAAAGCCTTGATAATCCTGAGGTTCAAAAGATTTACGCAACCTACAGAGCGCAATCGCTCGCTGTGCCTTCATCCGAAAAATAGGACCCGCGATGTCCAGAATTGGCGTGATTTCCGACACCCATGGCCTGCTGCGGCCTGAAGCCGTGGCGGCCTTGCAGGGATGTGAACAGATCATCCATGCAGGCGATATCGGCAGCCCTGAAATTCTCGATCAACTGGCACAGATCGCGCCCCTGCACGTGGTGCGGGGCAATAATGACCAGGACGCGCCGTGGGCACAGCAGGTGCCCGACCATTTAATGCTAGATGTGGACGGATGGCGGACGTTGGTGGTGCATGACATCGCCGATGTGCCGGCGTTACTCGATGCGCAGACCCGCCTTGTGATCACCGGTCACTCGCATAAGCCGCTGATCGAGTGGCGCGGCGCGGTGCTGTATGTGAACCCCGGCAGTGCGGGTCGGCGGCGCTTCAAGCTACCAGTGACCCTGGCGGTGCTGGAGGTGCAGGCGGAGTCGATTCAGTCGCGGTTGATTTCGCTGGTGGACTGAAAGGTGATCACTGCTGGGACAGAATACTCGCCAGCAGCCCAGGAAAGCGGCTTTCCAGCTCATCGCGACGCAACGAATTCATATGGGTGGTGCCCACGCTGCGGGTGTGCACCAGGCCGGCATCGCGCAGAACCCGGAAGTGATGGGACATGCTGGACTTGGGCCGCCCGCCGTCCAGTTCGCCGCAGCTGGCTTCAGCCACGCCGGCCAGGCAGCGGACGATGTCCAGGCGCACCGGATCGCTCAGGGCGTAGAGCACGCGCTCGAGGGTCAGGTCTTGAGGGATAGGGTGTTTGAAGGCTCGCATGGAGCGGATCATAACAGGGGGGTATCGCTGAATACCATTGTTCGATTACCATCGAACTATCGAATCATTCACCTGCTTCTGGAGTTCCCGATGTCCGCCTTGTTCGAACCGTTCAAACTCAAAGACGTCACCCTTCGCAATCGCATCGCCATTCCGCCAATGTGCCAATACATGGCCGATGACGGCATGGTCAACGATTGGCACCACGTGCACCTGGCCGGCATGGCCCGTGGTGGTGCCGGTCTGTTGGTGGTCGAGGCCACCGCGGTCTCACCGGAAGGCCGTATCACCCCCGGCTGTGCCGGTATCTGGAGCGATGCCCACGCCGAGGCGTTCGTGCCGATGGTCAAGGCCATCAAGGCTGCTGGCTCGGTGCCAGGCATCCAGATCGCCCACGCCGGGCGCAAGGCCAGCGCCAACCGCCCCTGGGAAGGCGATGACCACATCCCGGCCTCCGACGCGCGCAGTTGGGAAACCATCGCGCCATCGGCCATCGCCTTCGGTGCAAACCTGCCGACCGTACCGCGCGCCATGACCCTGGACGACATTGCCCGGGTCAAACAGGACTTCGTCGACGCCGCCCGCCGCGCCCGCGATGCCGGTTTTGAATGGATCGAACTGCACTTCGCCCACGGTTACCTGGGCCAGAGCTTCTTCTCCGAGCATTCCAACCGGCGCACCGACGCCTACGGTGGCAGCTTCGACAACCGCAGCCGTTTCCTCCTGGAAACCCTGGCCGCCGTGCGTGAAGTCTGGCCGGAAAACCTGCCGCTGACCGCGCGTTTCGGCGTGATTGAATATGATGGCCGCGACGAGCAGACCCTCACCGAGTCCATCGAACTGGCACGTAACTTCAAGGCCGGTGGCCTGGACTTGCTGAGCGTCAGCGTCGGTTTCACCATTCCCGACACCCAGATCCCATGGGGTCCGGCCTTCATGGGGCCGATTGCCGAGCGCGTGCGCCGCGAAGCCGGTATCCCGGTGACCTCGGCCTGGGGCTTTGGCACGCCGCAATTGGCGGAAGGTGCGTTGCAGGCCGGTCATCTTGACCTGGTGTCGGTCGGTCGCGCGCACCTGGCCGACCCGCACTGGGCTTACTTTGCGGCCAAGGAGTTGGGCGTGGACAAATCGTCCTGGACCCTGCCGGCGCCTTACGCGCATTGGCTGGAACGTTATCGCTGAGGCGTAGGTACATCTCGGATGCGACTTTGAACGTGTGGAGAGGGCGCTTGCTCCCGATAGTGGCTAACCCGGCGTTTCGCTAAGGCAAGCCAGGCAGTTTCCAAGCCACTCAATCGAGTGGCTTTTTTTCGGCCCGGTTTTGATACAAAGCGGATACGCAAAAAATAACGAATGAGAATAGATGTCAAACAAGAATGCGTTGATATACCATGCGCCGCGAATTCTTGGCAGGTTTGCCGCCCCATCTGGCTTTTTCACTAGGTGCAACATCCATGCGTCGTACCCTGATTTCCCTCTGCGTGCTCCAGGCGTTTTCGCCCTTTACCTGGGCAGAGGCTGCTCCCACCGATAACGCCAGTCTCGAATTGCAAGCGACCACTGTGACCGGCGCTGCGGACTATGAGACGGCGCAGGGGCCGGTCAAGGGGTATCACGCCACACGTTCAGCGAGTGCGACGCGCACCGATACCTCGATTCATGAAACCCCGCAGTCCATCAGTGTGGTGTCCAAGGACGTGGTCGAAGACATCGGCGCGACCCGCCTGCAGGATGCCCTCGATTACGCGGGCGGCGTGGGCCGGGCCAACAACTTTGGCGGCCAGGGCCTCACCACCTTCACCGTACGTGGCTTTACCACCGGCGAGTTCTACCGCAACGGTTTCCCGATCAACCGTGGCTACCCCAACATGCCGGACGCCAACACCATCGAACGCCTCGAAGTGCTGCGTGGCCCGGCGACCATGCTCTATGGCCGTGGCGATCCCGGCGGCACCTTCAACGTGGTCTCCAAGCAACCGCTGGCCGAGCGGACCGTGACCCTTGGCAGCCAATTGAACGACCAGGGCATGAAACGCGGCACCCTGGATGCCTCCGGCCCGCTGGATGAAGAAGGCCGCCTGGCCTATCGCCTCAACGTGGTGGGCGAGGGCGGCGATACCTTCCGTGATCATGTCGAGACCGAACGCTACGGCGTGACCCCGGTGATTGCCTGGCAGGCCACCGATGCGACCAAGGTGATCTTCGAAGGCGACTTCATGCGCAACAACCACCCGCTGGATCGCGGCCTGACACGCTTCCCCAACCAGCGCGGCACCCCTTCGCGCGATACGTTCTGGGGCGACAAGGACGCGGGCAAGTTGCACAACGACAACAACATGGCGCAGTTGCGTTTCGAGCATATGCTCAACGACAACTGGACACTGGGCGGTGGATTTCAGTGGCTGGATGGGACGCTGGCAGGCAACGCCATCGAGGCCAACGGCCCGGGAAGCCTGGGCGCCGATGGGCGTACGCTGCAACGCAACTTCAACTACCGCAAGCTGGAATGGACCGACAAGGACTACCAGCTCAACCTGACCGGGCATTTCTCGACCGGCAGTTTCGAGCACACCTTGCTGACCGGCATCGAGTACGAAGACTACGACTACAAATCGATCATCCAGCGCTCCAGCGCCGCAGTGGGGACTTACCCGATCGATATCTTCAACCCTGTCTACGGTCAGGCGCGCCCACCGCTGACGCGCACGCCGACCCATGACAAGGAAAATCTCAAGACCTACGCGGCGTTCGTGCAGGATCAGGTGGCCCTGACTGAACGCTTGAAAGTCCTGGCCGGCGCGCGTTTCGAACGGTTTGAGCATGACTACGAAAGTTATGTGACCGGCGTCAGCCCTTTTCAGACCGCAGAAAACGCCGTCACCCCACGCGTGGGCGTGATCTATGACCTTACCGATACCGTCGCGGTCTATGCCGACGCCGCACGCTCGTTCAAGCCGAACACCGGTGCCGCCCGCGAAGGCGGTGGCTTCGAGCCGGAGAAGGGCAAGTCCTACGAGATGGGGGTCAAGTGGGAAGCCCTGGATCGCCAACTGAGCGTCGACGCGGCGATCTATCAGATCGAGAAAAAGAACGTGCTGACCACCGATCCGGTGGTCAACACCTTCAGCGTCGCGGCGGGTGAAGTGCGCAGCCGAGGGTTTGACCTGAACGTGGCCGGCAACCTCACCCCTGAATGGCGTGTGATCGGCGGCTATGCCTACGTGGATGCTGAGGTCACCAAGGACAACAGCATTCGCTCCGGTACGCGCCTTTTGAACATCCCGCGTAACAGCTTCAGCCTGCTCAACGTGTATGAGTTCCAGGACGGCGCGCTCAAGGGCCTGGGCCTGGGTGCCGGCGGCAAGTACGTCGACCAGCGCGCGGGCCAGACCGCCAACACGGCGTTTTCGATGGACGCCTACACCGTCGTCGACCTGCTCAGCTACTACAAGGTCAACGAGCAGGTGCGCCTGAACCTGGACGTGAAGAACCTGTTCAATCGTGAATACGAAGAGGGCGCCTTCGGCAATATCTACGCGTATCCGGGCGCGCCGCGCACGGTGCAGGTGGGTATCTCGTACTCTCTGTAATGGCTGCCTGGTGGCGTGCATCATCCGGGGCGATTGCACGCCGCCTCACAGTCCCGGCAGAAAACCCCGCGTTCTCTTAAATAAGCGTTTACCTCTTCTCCAATAGGTGAGAAAAACGTGCCCATTTCCCCGGAGATGGATATCCCATGCCTCGTTCAACCCTTATCACCCGCCTGGTCGTCGCGCTGCTGGTCGGCGCTGCGCTGTGGTACATGTGGATCATCGCCAGCCCCAAGCTGGAAATCGGCGGCGCCAGCCCGGATCAGCAGGAGGTGGGCGTCTTGCAGGGCCTGACGCCACGTGATTTTGGCGAGTCGGGCACCGGCGTGGTGGTGACGGCCCAAGGCACATGGTTGGTGGGGCTGGTAGACGACGAATATCACACCTTCGAACCGTCCGCCGAACGGGTCAACCTCACCGAGCAGCTCTACGGCAAGACCCCGAAGGCGCCGGAAGAGCAAAACACCTATTCCGGCTATTTCTCGCGCAGCAAACCCCAGACCACAATCGTGTCGCGCCTGGAGGCTGACGGCCAATTCAAGCCAGTGGCCCAGCTCAGTGGCGCCGCGTCCCTGGTGGCCAGTGCCGATGGTGCGCGCGTGTTGCTGCTCACCGACCTCAAACGGCCCAACGGGGCCGATGGCCAGGTGGTGTTCAGCAGTGATGACCAAGGCAAGACCTGGACCTTGTTGGCCGGCGAGTTATTCCCCGCGATAGGGTGCGCGCTGATGCTGCTCGATCCGTACTTTTACAGCAAGGACGAGGTCTGGGCCTGGAGCTTTCCCGATGAGATAGAGGATGAATCCAACCGTGTATCGACCGGGGTGTATTACTCCGCCGATGGCGGTCTGCACAGTACGTTAATCACAACGCCACACCCCCTGGTGGTAGGGGGTGAATACGTGAGCGGCAAACGTCCGGATATCAAGCAGTGGCACGATTCCAACGATCAGGTGACCCACGTGCTGCAACTGGATGCCCGACGCGCCTATATCTGGGTGTCCCAGCGCTTCTGGGGTGTCGCCCCCGATGACAGGGGCGGCAATGTGGGGGTCAGCGTCACCACGCGCGTGGAACTGACGCGAGTGGACGGAAAATGGCAGGCGGGCGCTGCCCAGCGTGAAGACGACCTGTACATCACCGACCTTGCCAACAATGGCGCGGGGCGTGTGCTCGGCCTGATCGACCACGGCCCGGATGGGCAGGCCGTGGTCGCTGAAATGAACACCACCACCCTGGCCTGGCAACCCCTGGGCGACGTGCCCAATGTGTTCTCGCCGTTGGCCGCCAGCACCGTGGCCCAGAAGCTGTGGGTGGGGCGCAACAGCCTGATGATCAGCACCTACAGCGAACACCACCCGCCGCGCTGGCTGTACTGGTGGGGCAAGGCGAACATCTCGTCGGGGGCGGTGTTTTATTCCACGAACTGGGGCCAGTCCTGGAGACGCCTGGCGCTGGACGGCGGTGACCACGGCATACGCGGCTTCGACGGCGCCAGCGACCGCGTTTTCTGGGCCAAGCAAAGCAAACTTTACGATGTCGGTATTCACGCCTACGGCTTGCGTTAAAGCGCTTGCGGGACGGTCGTGGCGGATGGCGTTATTGTCAGCAGGCCCACGGATCTTCACCTGGCTTTAAAGCGGGGTGAGCACATTCACCATCCCCTGACCGTTATCAATTCTGCCAGCACTGCGCGTAGCGCTCACACACGCCATAACGTTTGTCCAACTCAGCCAAGTGTGCCCAGTTGTCGGCCATTGCTTCCTTTTCCAGCGATTCGTTGAGCCTGCGGTAGAACTGCAGCATCGCGCCGTTGAAGGCCAATGCCTGGGTGACGTCGGTTGCCGGGGTATCGGGCACCAGGGTTTTTAGCGTGGGTGTGTCCAGCCGCGAAAGCCGCGCACGGTATTCAACCTTGTATTGTTCAAGCGCCTTGGCCTTTACGCCCTGAGCCTGGACCAGGTAATTCGCGACGTTCTGACGATACTGCGCCCAATAGGCATCCGGCAGATCGAGGTTCATCTGGGCCTTGCGCTTGTTGACCACCAGATCAGTTGCGTGATCGCGCATGCCGTTATCCAGCGGACTGGCCTGGGGTTTCATTTCCGCAATGATGCTCGGCTCGATAATCTGCTCGGCCAGGGCGTCACGCTCCGGGGTGGCCGGGAGGCCTTTCGGTGGTGGGGGGAACAGCGCGTTAGCACCTACGCAACTGGGCAGTCCTTTGTTGATCAGCGGGACCGGTGAGCGCACCACCTGACCCTTTACTGAGTGCAGGCGTTTAAGCGTCGTCACGCACTGGCTGCCTGCGCCGGTGAACGTCACTTCGTATTCCGCGCCGTTTTGCGGGGTGAGGGTGAAAGCCATGCCACACACCGAGCCTGTGCCTTGGGTATTGAGGTGCAGGAGCGACTCTTTATTGGCGGGCAACCGAATCTCCAGGTAAGGCATTTTTTCGGACGCCGGCGGCATCGACATGTCCGCCCGCCTGCGGGTGTTGGCCAGGAACAGGTTGTTAAGGATGCCGGTGGTCTGTCCGTCGCAATGCTGCGCGTCCATTACGCTCAGCGTGGCGCTGCTCATGTCGCTGGCAAACCTCAGCTTGGCGGCATCCGGTTCGGTGGCATCGGGATAAGTGCCCGACACACTGCAGCCGCTCAACACCACTGCGAAACATGTCGCGCCGAGCGCACGGCCTGCAAAAAAATGATTCATGGAAGGGGTCATCCTTAACGCTGATGTTGAGAAATGCCGCATCATACCGACAACGTTAATTTTTTTTCGATGGACCGAGGATTGAATGCACAAAATAGGTCAGTTGTTTGTGATTGGAACCGTGGCGTTGACGAGTGCCTGCTCGGCATTGCCACCTGAAATGGCATTGGACTCAAAAGTCTATTCCGCCGAAAACGCAGGTCTTGTGCTGGGCGCGCTGATCGAGGGTGGGCCCTACGGAACCTGGATGAGCTTTCACAACGTGGATACCGGCAAAGACTATGGCTGGGGCCCCAAGGACTACTACTCGGCATGGCTGCCGGGAGGTACGTATGAAGTCAGTGACCTTGGCTCGCGTCGTGGCGTGATGGGGCCCTACTCAAAACCGCTGCGCTTTACGGTCACCAATGGCCAAATCAATTATGTGGGTGAAATGACCTATGGTTGCCCGCTCGCGGCTCACCCGGCAGCGATCTATGGCGTGAAAAACTGTGGGATCCTGGCGCTGGGAACGTGCACCGTTGATTACCCCAGCATTGCCATATGCGTGGTGGATCGCCAGGAACAGTCCGTTCGAACTTTCGTCAAGCAGCACCCGCAATATTCCGAGCTGCCGGTCAAATCAGCCGTGATGTCGACGCGTTCGCCGAACTGAGTGTAGAAGCTCAACACAGGTTAAAGCGGCGTCAACACATTCATCACCGTATCCAACGCCACCCGCGTGTCATCCAACTGCACCAGCGACGCATGCCGCGCGCCCAGGGCATCGCGGTTCTTGATCGCGGTGAGGATCGCCTTGTGCCGGGGCAGGCTCAGGCCCTGGATGTCCGGACGACGGTTGGTGATGTTGATCGACTCGCGCAGCGGCAGCGACAGCATGTTGCACATGTACGCGAGCAAATCGTTGCGGGTGGCGTCGGCGATGGCACGGTGGAAGTCCAGGTCGGCCTGCAACAGGTCTTCGTGGGTCTTCGCGGTTTCCATGCCGGCGTAGGCTTTTTCGATGATGGCGATGTCTTCATCGGTGGCCGTGGTCGCCGCCATGGCGGCGATTTCCGGTTCCAGGATGCGCCGCACACCGGCCAGGGTATTGAAGAATTCGCTATGGGGCGTGGATTGCATCAGCCAGGACAACACATCCGGGTCGAGCAGGTGCCACTTCAAACGCGGCCGCACCACCGCACCCACCCGTGGCTTGGAATACACCAGGCCCTTGGCGCTGAGCACGCGCGTGGCTTCGCGCAACACCGAACGGCTGACCTTGTACTCCTCGCAGAGCGTGGCCTCCATGGGCAGCCTTTCTTCAGGCTTGAAGCGACCGGAAACGATGTGCATGCCCAAGTCCTGAACGATCTGGGCATGCATGCTCTTGCGCGGCTTGGACGGCTGGTGATCCATAACGGGCGGGATGCTCTGGCTTAAATTCGCGGCATCATAGCATCCCAATTAGTGGGAATGACGGGGGACTTCAGCCCCACGGCACCCTACCAGGAAGTCAAAGTCGCAACCCTGGTCGGCCTGCAGCACATGGTCGATGTACAACTGGCGGTAGCCGCCGACGATCAGTTTCTCCGGTGGCGCCAGGTCAGCCATGCGCGCCGCCAGCTCTGCGTCGGGGATGTCCAGGTGCAAGCGGCCGTTGGCGCAGTCCAGTTCGATCCAGTCGCCTTCCTTCACTGCGGCCAATGGTCCGCCCGCCGCGGCTTCCGGTGCCACGTGCAACACCACCGTGCCATAGGCCGTGCCGCTCATGCGCGCATCGGAGATACGCACCATATCGGTCACGCCCTGGGCCAGCAGCTTGGCCGGCAGGCCCATGTTGCCGACTTCGGCCATGCCTGGGTAACCCTTGGGCCCGCAGTTTTTCATGACCAGGATCGAGTTGGCATCCACGTCCAGTTCCGGATCGTTGATGCGCGCCTTGTACATGTCGAAGTTCTCGAACACCACCGCGCGGCCGCGATGCTGCATCAGCTCGGCGCTGGCCGCCGACGGTTTGAGCACGGCGCCCAGCGGGGCAAGGTTGCCGCGCAGCACGCAAATGCCGCCGTCGGCGCGGATCGGGTTGTCGAGGGTGCGGATCACTTCGTCCTGGCCGTAGATCGGCGAGTCCTTGGTGTTCTCGCCCAGGGACTTGCCGTTGACGGTCAAGGCGTTCGGGTGCGGGATCAGGTTGGCTTCACCCAGGCGACGCAGTACGGCGGGCAGGCCGCCGGCGTAGTAGAACTCTTCCATCAGGAAACGCCCCGACGGCTGCAGGTCGACGATGGTCGGCATGCCGCGGCCGATGCGGGTCCAGTCGTCCAGGTCCAATTCCACGCCAATGCGGCCGGCGATGGCTTTCAAGTGGATCACGGCGTTGGTCGAACCACCGATGGCGGCGTTCACGCGAATCGCGTTTTCAAACGCCTCCTTGGTGAGGATCTTCGACAGCTTCAAGTCTTCGCGCACCATCTCTACCGCGCGCATGCCGGACATGTGCGCCAGCACATAACGCCGCGCGTCCACCGCCGGGATCGCTGCGTTGTGGGGCAGGGAGGTGCCGAGCGCCTCGGCCATGCAGGCCATGGTCGACGCGGTGCCCATGGTGTTGCAGGTGCCCGCCGAGCGCGACATGCCGCCCTCTGCCGCAAGGAAATCATCCAGGGTAATGGTGCCGGCCTTGACTTGTTCGCTGAGCTGCCACACCACCGTCCCCGAGCCGATGTCCTGGCCCTTGTGCTTGCCGTTGAGCATCGGCCCGCCGGTGACCACGATGGCCGGCACGTCGCAACTGGCGGCGCCCATCAGCAGGGCCGGGGTGGTCTTGTCGCAGCCGGTCAGCAGTACCACGCCATCGATCGGGTTACCGCGAATGGCTTCTTCCACGTCCATGCTCGCCAGGTTACGGGTGAGCATGGCGGTGGGGCGCAGGTTGGATTCGCCGTTGGAGAATACCGGGAATTCCACCGGGAAGCCGCCGGCCTCGATCACGCCACGCTTGACGTGCTCGGCGATCTGGCGGAAGTGCGCGTTGCACGGGGTCAGTTCTGACCAGGTGTTGCAGATGCCAATGATAGGCTTGCCATGGAACTGATGGTCGGCGATGCCCTGGTTCTTCATCCAGCTGCGGTACATGAAGCCGTTCTTGTCGGCGGTACCAAACCACTGGGCGGAGCGTAGGCCGGGCTTTTTATCAGACATGATCGATTCTCTTATTGTATGACTATATGTTCTCTCTGCGGCTAAACATAAGCGCAAATTCTTCCATTTGGAAGTGTTGTTTCGTAAATAGTACTACTATATAGTCAATCTCAACTGAGGTACGACCCTGGCGGATTTCCGCGAGAGGCGCCCCCGATTCCTATAAGAACAACAATCGGAGATCGACCCCCATGAGCGAGGAATTGCGGCTTATCCGGCGCATCACGCTGAAACTGATTCCCTTCCTGATCCTGCTGTACTTGATTGCCTACGTGGACCGTTCCGCCGTGGGCTTTGCCAAGCTGCACATGGGCGCCGACGTCGGCATCGGGGATGCGGCCTATGGCCTGGGGGCGGGGTTGTTCTTCATTGGCTACTTCCTGTTCGAGATTCCCAGCAACCTGATGCTCGACCGCTTCGGCGCACGGCGCTGGTTCGCGCGCATCATGATCACCTGGGGCGCCATCACCATCGGTATGGTCTTTGTGCAGGGGCCGCACAGTTTCTATGTAATGCGCTTTCTGCTCGGTGCAGCCGAAGCCGGGTTCTTTCCGGGCGTGCTCTACTACATCACCCAATGGTTCCCGGTGCGCCACCGCGGCAAGATCCTCGGGCTGTTTATCCTTTCCCAACCTATCGCGATGATGATCACCGGTCCCGTGTCCGGCGGCCTGCTGGGCATGGACGGTATCCTCGGCCTGCACGGCTGGCAGTGGCTGTTCATTGTGATCGGGACTCCGGCGATCCTGCTGACCTGGCCGGTGCTGCGTTACCTGCCGGATGGTCCGAAGCAGGTCAAGTGGATGACCGACGCCGAAAAAGCCTGGTTGACCGGTGAGCTGGACAAAGACCTGCAAGCCTACGGCCAGACGCGTCATGGCAACCCGTTGCATGCGCTCAAAGACAAGCGCGTGTTGCTGCTGGCACTGTTCTACCTGCCGGTGACCCTGAGCATCTACGGCCTGGGCCTGTGGCTGCCGACCCTGATCAAGCAATTCGGCGGCAGCGACCTCACCACCGGCTTCATCTCCGCCGTGCCGTACATCTTCGGCATTATCGGTTTGCTGATCATCCCGCGCAGTTCCGACCGTTTGAACGACCGCTACGGTCACCTCGCCGTACTCTATGTACTGGGCGCCGTCGGCCTGTTCTGCAGCGCCTGGCTGAGTGCGCCGGTGCTGCAAATGGCGGCGCTGTGCCTGGCGGCGTTCGCGCTGTTTTCCTGTACGGCGGTGTTCTGGACCTTGCCGGGGCGTTTCTTTGCCGGCGCCAGTGCGGCGGCGGGTATTGCATTGATCAACTCGGTGGGCAACCTCGGCGGTTATATCGGTCCGTTCGTGATCGGTGCGCTCAAGGAATACACCGGCAACCTGGCCTCGGGCCTGTACTTCCTGTCCGCGGTCATGGTGTTTGGGCTGGTGCTGACCGGCGTGGTCTATCGCGTCCTCGAGCGCAAGCATGTGCTGCCGGCCGACCAGTTCGCCGCCAGCGCCCGTGGCGCCACACGTACTTAAATTTTGGAGAACCTTCATGCGTTTAGTGCAGTTTGAACTCAATAATGGCGAGCGTCGGGTCGGCGTCGTAGACGGCAGCCAACTGCGCGAAGTGCTGGGCGCGCAGAGCGTGCGCGAACTGGCGCTGGCCGCCATCGAAGCGGGCATCAAGTTGCAGCAGCAGGTGCAAAGCCTTGGCCTGGGCGACGCTCACGATTACGCGGCGTTGCTGGCCGAGCAGAAAATCCTGCCGCCACTGGACCACCCGGATCCGGCCCATATGCTGATCAGCGGCACCGGCCTCACGCATCTGGGCAGCGCCTCGGCGCGGGACAAGATGCACCAGCAGGCCGGCGACGACAACGCCATGACTGACACCATGCGCATCTTCAAATGGGGCGTGGAGGGCGGCAAACCCGCCGCCGGCCAGGCCGGTGTGCAACCGGAGTGGTTCTACAAGGGCGACGGCAGCATCGTGGTGCGCCCAGGCCAGGCGTTCCCGGTGCCGCCGTTTGCCGAAGACGCCGGTGAAGAACCGGAAATCGGCGGCCTCTATGTGATCGGCCATGACCGCAAGCCTTATCGCCTGGGTTTCGCGGTGGGCAACGAGTTCTCCGACCACGTGATGGAACGCAAGAACTACCTGTACCTGGCCCATTCCAAGCTGCGCAGCTGCAGTTACGGCCCGGAGCTGCGCGTGGGCGAGTTGCCCCAGCATCTGGCCGGCACCAGCCGTATCCTGCGCAACGGCGAGGAAATCTGGCGGAACGAATTCCTCAGCGGCGAGGCCAATATGTGCCACAGCCTGGAAAACCTCGAATACCACCATTTCAAATACAGCCAGTTCCTCAAGCCGGGCGATGTGCACATCCACTTCTTCGGTACCGCTACCTTGTCATTTGCCGACGGTATACGTACCCAACCGGGCGATGTGTTCGAGATCAGCCAGGCCGAGTTCGGCGCGCCGCTGGTCAACAGCGTCGGCAGTGCTGATGCGGCATTCGAACCCGGCAACGTCATCACCCTTTAAAGGAGATCAGCATGACCCAGTTCCTTGGCCACAATTTCATCGGCGGCCAGCGCAGCGCCAACGGCAGCGTCAAGCTGCAGAGCGTCGACGCCACCACCGGCGAGGCCTTGCCGCAGGATTTCTACCAGGCCACCCCAGAGGAAGTCGACGCCGCCGCCCAGGCCGCCGCGCAGGCTTATCCGGCCTATCGTGCCCTGAGTGCCGCGCGCCGCGCGCAGTTCCTGGACGCCATCGCCGATGAGCTGGATGCGCTGAGCGACAACTTCGTCGAGCTGGTATGCCGCGAAACCGCACTGCCCGCCGCGCGTATCAAAGGCGAGCGCGGGCGCACCAGCGGCCAGATGCGTTTGTTTGCCACGGTGCTGCGTCGCGGTGATTTCTACGGTGCACGTATCGACAGGGCGCTGCCGGATCGTCAACCACTGCCGCGCCCGGACCTGCGCCAATACCGCATCGGCCTCGGCCCGGTCGCCGTGTTCGGGGCCAGCAACTTCCCCCTGGCGTTTTCCACCGCCGGCGGCGACACCGCCGCTGCGCTGGCGGCCGGTTGCCCGGTGGTCTTCAAGGCGCACAGCGGCCATATGGCTACGGCGGAGCAGGTCGCCAGTGCGATCATCCGCGCAGCAGAAGCCACCGAGATGCCGGCGGGCGTGTTCAATATGATCTTCGGCGGCGGCGTCGGTGAGGCGCTGGTCAAGCACCCGGCGATCCAGGCAGTGGGCTTTACCGGTTCGCTCAGAGGCGGTCGCGCCCTGTGCGATATGGCGGCGGCACGCCCGCAGCCGATCCCGGTGTTTGCCGAGATGTCGAGCATCAACCCGGTGATCGTGTTGCCCCAGGCCCTGCACGCCCGCGCCGAAACCGTCGCCCGCGACCTGACCGCTTCGGTGGTGCAAGGCTGCGGTCAGTTCTGCACTAACCCAGGCCTGGTGATCGGCATCGCCTCGCCGGCATTCACCGCGTTCACCCAGCAGGTGGCGCAGCTGATTGGCGCGCAACCGGCGCAGACCATGCTCAACGCCGGTACCTTGAGCAGCTACGGCAAGGGCCTGGAAAAACTCTTGGCCCACCCCGGCATCCAGCACTTGGCGGGCAATGCGCAATCCGGTAATCAAGCACAGCCGCAACTGTTCAAGGCCGATGCCAGCTTGCTGATCAACGGCGATGAAGCGCTGCAGGAAGAAGTGTTCGGCCCCACCACGGTGTTTGTCGAAGTCGCCGACCAGGCCCAACTCAGCGCCGCCTTGCACGGCCTGCACGGTCAACTCACCGCGACCATCATTGGCGAGCCGGCGGACTTTCAACAGTTCGCCGAACTCACGCCGCTGCTGGAACAGAAAGTCGGGCGCATCCTGCTCAACGGCTACCCGACCGGCGTGGAAGTGTGCGATTCGATGGTGCACGGCGGCCCGTACCCGGCGACGTCCGATGCCCGTGGCACCTCGGTCGGCACCCTGGCCATCGACCGTTTCCTGCGCCCGGTGTGCTTCCAGAACTACCCGGACAGCCTGCTGCCCGATGCGTTGAAAAACGCCAACCCGTTGCGTATCCAGCGCCTGGTGGATGGCTCACCGTCGCGCGAGTCGCTCTAAGGAATCCGGAGGTTTCATGGCGTGGAATGCGGTCACTGCACACCGTGCACAATTGGGCGAAGGGCCGTTCTGGGACGTGCCGACCCAGGCGCTGTATTGGGTCAACATCGCAGGTTCACAGGCGCTGCGCCTGATGGGCGGGCAACTGCGCATCTGGCAGTTGCCCGAGCATGTCTCGGCGTTTATCCCGTGTGAACGCGGCGATGCACTGGTGACCCTGAGCAGCGGCGTCTATCGGCTGGACCTGGCGACCGAAGCCTTGACCCTGCTCTGCGTGGCCGACCCGCAACCGGGCAACCGTGGCAATGAAGCACGCTGCGATGCCCAGGGGCGCCTGTGGCTGGGCACCATGCAGAACAACATCGGCGAACAGGGTGAAGACCTGCCGATTACCCGGCGCTCCGGCGGCCTGTTCCGTATCGATGCCGATGCGCAGGTCACGCCGTTGCTGCAAGGCCTGGGCATTCCCAACACCTTGCTGTGGAACGAGGAGGGCAGCCAGGTGCACTTTGGTGACAGCCTGGACGGCACGCTCTATCAGTATTCGATCCACGCCGATGGCCAGCTCGCACCGCCACGGGTGTGGTTCGGGCCGCACGCGCGCGGCGGCCCGGACGGCTCGGCCATGGACGCCGAGGGCTTTATCTGGAACGCGCGCTGGGACGGCAGTTGCCTGCTGCGCCTGACGCCTGCGGGCGAGGTGGATCGCATCATCGAACTGCCGGTCAGCCGCCCCACCAGTTGCGTGTTCGGTGGGCCCGACCTCACCACCCTGTTTATCACCAGCGCGGCCAGTCCTTTGAATCACCCTTTGGACGGTGCCGTGCTGGCCATCGAAGTCGATATACCTGGCAAGCCTTGCCATCGTTTTGCCGGTTAAACCCAACATTCAAAAACAACAACAAGAGGTGTCGTTCATGAAAAAGGCTCTACGCGTCCTTGCTGCCGCCGTTGCTTTAAGCAGCCTCAGCAGCCTCGCATCCGCTGAAGAAGTGAAGATCGGTTTTCTGGTCAAGCAGGCCGAGGAGCCGTGGTTCCAGACCGAATGGGCCTTTGCCGAAAAAGCCGCCCAGGACAAGGGTTTCAAACTCATCAAGATCGCCGTGCCCGACGGTGAGAAAACCCTCTCGGCCATCGACAGCCTGGCCGCCAACGGCGCCAAGGGCTTTGTGATCTGCCCGCCGGACGTGTCCCTCGGCCCTGCCATTGTGGCCAAGGCCAAGCTCAACGACATGAAAGTCATGGCGGTGGACGACCGTTTCGTCGATGCCAAGGGTAATTTCATGGAAGACGTGCCGTACCTGGGCATGGCCGCCTTCGAAGTGGGCCAGAAACAGGGCGCCGCGATGGCCGCCGAAGCGAAAAAACGCGGTTGGGACTGGAAGGAGACCTACGCGGTAGTCAACACCTTCAACGAACTCGACACCGGTAAAAAACGCACCGACGGTTCGATCAAATCCCTGGAAGAAGCCGGCATTCCCAAGGATCACATCCTCACCGCTCCGCTGAAAACCCTCGACGTCCCCGGCAGCATGGACGCCACCAACTCGGCGCTGGTCAAGCTGCCGCGCGGCGCGAAAAACCTGATCATCGGCGGCATGAACGACAACACCGTGCTTGGCGGCGTGCGCGCCACCGAAAGCGCCGGTTTTGCCGCGGCCAATGTGATCGGCATCGGCATCAACGGCACTGACGCCATCGGCGAATTGAAGAAAGCCAACAGCGGCTTCTTCGGCTCCATGCTGCCAAGCCCGCACATCGAAGGCTACAAAACCGCCGAGATGATGTACGAGTGGGTGACCAAAGGCACCGAGCCGCCTAAGTACACCGCCATGGACGAAGTGACCCTGATCACCCGCGAGAACTTCAAGGAAGAACTGACCAAAATCGGGCTGTGGAAATGACTGCTGCGGCCCTGCGGTTTGACGGTATCGGCAAAACCTTTCCCGGGGTCAAGGCGCTCGACGGCATCTGTTTCACCGCCCACCCGGGGCAAGTGCATGCCTTGATGGGCGAAAACGGCGCCGGCAAGTCGACGCTGCTGAAGATATTGGGCGGTGCCTATATCCCCAGCAGCGGCACGCTGCAGATCGGCGAGCAGAACATGGCCTTCAAGTGCGCCGCCGACAGCATCGCCAGTGGCGTGGCGGTGATCCACCAGGAGTTGCACCTGGTGCCGGAAATGAGCGTGGCCGAGAACCTGTTCCTGGGGCATTTGCCGACGCGTTTTGGCGTGGTCAACCGGGGCCTGCTGCGTAAGCAGGCCCTGGCCTGCCTCAAGGGCCTGGCCGATGAAATCGACCCGGACGAGAAGCTCGGGCGCTTGTCCCTCGGCCAGCGCCAATTGGTGGAAATCGCCAAGGCGCTGTCCCGTGGCGCCCATGTGATCGCCTTCGACGAACCCACCAGCAGCCTCTCGGCGCGCGAGATCGACCGCTTGATGGCGATCATCACGCGCCTGCGCGACGAGGGCAAAGTGGTGCTCTACGTGTCGCACCGCATGGAGGAGGTGTTCCGTATCTGCAATGCGGTCACGGTGTTCAAGGACGGCCGCTACGTGCGCACGTTCGAGGACATGAGCGCGCTGACCCACGACCAGTTGGTGACCTGCATGGTCGGTCGCGACATTCAGGACATCTACGACTACCGCCCGCGCGAGCAGGGCGAGGTGGCGCTCAAGGTCGACGGTCTGCTCGGCCCTGGCCTGCGTGAGCCGGTGAGTTTCGAAGTGCGCAAAGGCGAAATTCTTGGCCTGTTCGGGTTGGTCGGGGCAGGGCGCACGGAGTTGTTCCGC
This sequence comes from Pseudomonas sp. FP597, assembly GCF_030687435.1. Lineage (NCBI taxonomy): Bacteria > Pseudomonadati > Pseudomonadota > Gammaproteobacteria > Pseudomonadales > Pseudomonadaceae > Pseudomonas > Pseudomonas sp. FP597. The sequence goes on from NZ_CP117432.1 coordinate 2,754,987, forward strand.
CTGCTCAGCGGCCTGGAACGCGCCAGCGCCGGCAGCCTGGAACTCTGTGGCGAGCCGTTGCAGTTGCGCTCGCCTCGCGACGCCATTGCCGCCGGTGTCTTGCTGTGCCCGGAGGACCGCAAGAAGGAAGGCATCATTCCGCTCTCCAGTGTGGCCGAGAACATCAACATCAGTGCGCGGGGCGCCCATTCGACCTTCGGCTGGCTGCTACGCGACGGTTGGGAAAAGGGCAACGCCGAGCATCAAATCAAGGCGATGAAAGTCAAGACGCCGAACGCCGACCAGAAAATCATGTACCTCTCCGGCGGCAACCAGCAGAAGGCCATTCTCGGCCGCTGGCTGTCGATGCCGATGAAGGTGCTGCTGCTGGACGAACCAACCCGAGGCATCGATATCGGCGCCAAGGCCGAGATCTACCAGATCATCCATAACCTCGCGGCCCAAGGCATTGCGGTGATCGTGGTGTCCAGCGACCTGATGGAAGTCATGGGCATTTCCGACCGCATCCTGGTGCTGTGTGAAGGCGCCCTGCGCGGGGAACAACTGCGCGAACACGCCACTGAATCCAACCTGCTGCAGCTGGCCTTGCCGCGCCGCGTGACGAACTGAGAGACGACCATGACCACTCAAAACAACGCGTTGCCAACCGCACGCAAACCCCTGGATATGCGCGCACTGCTCGACAACTGGGCGATGCTGCTGGCGGCGGTGGGCATTTTTGTGCTGTGCGCCTTGCTGATCGATAACTTCCTCTCGCCGCTGAACATGCGCGGGCTGGGCCTGGCGGTGTCCACCGTGGGGATTGCCGCGTGCACCATGCTGTTCTGCCTGGCATCGGGGCATTTTGACTTGTCGGTGGGCTCGGTGATCGCCTGCGCCGGTGTGGTCGCGGCCATCGTCATGCGCGATACCGAGAGCGTGATGCTCGGCATTGGCGCGGCGCTGCTGATGGGCCTGATCGTCGGGTTGATCAACGGCATCGTCATCGCCAAGCTGCGGGTCAATGCGTTGATCACCACCTTGGCGACCATGCAGATCGTACGCGGCCTGGCCTACATCTTTGCCGACGGCAAGGCGGTGGGCGTGTCCCAGGATCAGTTCTTTATCTTCGGCAATGGCCAGTTGTTCGGCGTGCCGGTGCCGATCCTGATCACTATCCTGTGCTTCCTGTTTTTCGGCTGGTTGCTTAACTACACCACCTACGGGCGCAACACCATGGCCATCGGCGGCAACCCGGAAGCGGCGTTGCTGGCGGGGGTGAACGTTGATCGCACCAAGATCCTGATCTTTGCCGTGCACGGTCTGATCGGCGCACTGGCCGGGGTGATCCTCGCGTCGCGCATGACCTCGGGCCAGCCGATGATTGGGCAGGGTTTCGAGCTGACGGTGATTTCGGCGTGCGTGCTGGGCGGGGTGTCGCTGAGCGGCGGTATCGGCATGATTCGGCACGTGATTGCCGGGGTGCTGATCCTGGCGATCATCGAAAACGCGATGAACCTGAAGAACATCGACACGTTCTATCAGTACGTGATTCGCGGTTCGATCCTGCTGCTGGCGGTGGTCATCGACCGCATGAAGCAACGCTGATTCAAAGCCCCATGAGCGGCAAATATGGGAGGGGGCAAGCCCCTCCCACGGTTTTTAATCAGCGCTGAACTTGAAGACGGTGTTCTGGGTGTAGGTTTGTCCCGGGTTCAAACGAGTTGATGCAAAGCTGGGCTGGTTAGGCGCATCCGGATAGTGCTGGGTCTCCAAGGTAAACCCGCTCCAGTGCAAGTAAGTCTTGCCAGCCTTGCCCTTCACCGAACCGTCGAGGAAGTTGCTGGTATAGAACTGCACCCCCGGCTCACTGGTGTAGAGCTGCAAGCGCCGGCCCGACTCGGGGTCATGCACTTGGGCGGCGAGTTGCTTGACGTCGCCCTTGGTGTCCAGCGCCCAGTTGAAGTCAAATCCGCCTTGCTTCGGTTCGGCGAATTTAAGCTGCGGATGATCGTCCTTGATGTGCTGGCCGATCGGCGTGGGTTTGAGGAAATCCATCGGCGTGCCCTTGACTGGGGCAAGTTCGCCGGTTGGGATCAGCGTCGCATTGACCGGCGTGTAGTGGCTGGCATGCAAGGTGGCAACCTGTTTGAGGATGTCCCCGTTACCCGCACCGGCCAGGTTGAAGTAGCTGTGGTTGGTCAGGTTGAGCACGGTGGGTTTGTCGGTGGTGGCCTTGTAGTCGATGTGCAGTTCGTTTTTATCGTTGAGGCTGTAGGTGACCTCGGTTTTCAGGTTGCCGGGGAAACCCATCTCGCCGTCCTTGGACAGGTAGGTGAGGGTGACCCCAACCGAGTCCTTGCCCTTGACCTGCGCGGCTTTCCACACCTGCTTGTCGAAGCCCTGGGCGCCGCCGTGCAACGCGTTGGGACCGTCGTTGAGCGGCACCTGGAAGCGCTTGCCATCGAGTTCGAAAGCACCGCCGGCAAGGCGATTGCCGAAGCGCCCGATGGTCGCGCCGAAAAACGCCGTACCGGCCTGGTAGCCCTGTACGTCGTCGAAACCGAGCACCACGTCGTCGACCTTGCCGTGTTTGTCCGGCACCTTCAGCGACTGCAGCACGCCGCCGTAGGTGATGACCGTGGCTTGCATGCCATGGCTGTTGCGCAGGATGTACTGTTCGACGGGCGTGCCGTCGTTGGTTTTACCGAAAGGTTTGTGCTCGCTGCTGAGCCCTGCCGCCTGGGCGCCGCCGCTGGCGATCAGCATGGACATGGCAAGGCCCGAGAGCAGGTATCGAGGGTGCTTCATGGTCGAACTTCCTTTTGTTGTTTTGAGTGGAATAGTTCTACTAATAGCGATATTTTGTCGGTGTGACAGCGAATTTATAGCCTTAAACGCCGATTTCGTAAAATAAAATAAGACTAATTGATCGAGGCACCGTTATATGAGTACTGCACAGGCTGTTTATCCCGACCTTGAAGGCAAGACCGTACTGATCTCAGGGGGCGCCTCGGGTATCGGCGAATTCATGGTGCGCGCCTTTGCCGCGCAAGGCGCCAAGGTGGCCTTTGTGGACCGCGCACAGAGCCAGGGCGAACGCCTGGCGGCGCTGTTGAGTTCACAGGGGCGTACGGTGGAATTCGTATGCTGCGACATCACCGACGAAATTGGCTTTCGGGCGGCAATCACGCGGTTTGAGCAATCGCTGGGGCCGATCACGGTGTTGGTCAACAACGCGGCGAACGACGTGCGCCATACCTTGGAAGACGTTGACTCGCAGATGTTCGACCAGCTGATTGCGGTCAACCTCAAGCACGCATTTTTTGCCGCCAAGGCGGTGGTGCCCATGATGAAAGGCGCCGGCGGCGGCTCGATCATCAACCTGGGCTCGGTCGGCTGGATGATGGCCTCCGCCGGCTACCCGGTGTACGCCGCCAGCAAGGCCGCCGCCCACGGCATGACCCGTGGCCTGGCGCGGGAACTGGGGCCTCACCATATCCGCGTCAATACGCTGGTGCCGGGCTGGGTGATGACCGAAAAACAACTGGCCATGTGGGTGGATGACGCGGCCAGGGAACTCATCGCCCGCAGCCAGTGCATGCCCGGCAGCGTGATGCCGGAGCATATCGCCAATATGGCGTTGTTCCTGGCCTCGGATGCCTCGGCGATGTGTTCGGCGCAGAACTTTATCGTGGATGGCGGTTGGGTCTGAGCCGAACACGTCAGTTCAGACAACCCAGATCAATGTGGGAGGGGGCTTGCCCGATAGCGGTGGGCCAGCAAAGGAAGTATTGGCTGACCCTGCCTCATCGGGGGCAAGCCCCCTCCCACATTTAAAAAACGATGTTGCTTATTCGATCGGGTAACGCTTGAACGCCGGATGCTGCTCCAGCCGCTCGGCGTGGCGTTTCAGGTTGGGGAACGCATCCGCCTTGACCACGGTCGCCACGGTGAACTGGCTGAACGACCAGGCGACTGCCGCAGTGATGGACGCCTGGGTGAGTGTTTCACTGTCGGCCAGTTGCTTGTCCAGCAACGCATACGCCGCCAGCAGTTGCCCACTGACGCGCTCGAGCCATGGCGCATGCAGCTTCTCGGCGGGGCGCAGGTTGTGCTCATAGACGATCTGCACGCTTTTCTCACAGGCTGCCAGGGCTAGCCCCAGTACCTGCAGGTCCTTGGCGCGAGCCACGAGTGGTTGGGGCAGCAGCTTTTTATCGGCCGGCGCCAGCGCTTCCAGATAATCGAGGATCAGGCTCGAATCCATCAACACCGTGCCGTCGTCGAGTACCAGGGTAGGGGCCTTGACCACCGGGTTGATTTGGGAAAATTCCGCGAAGGTGCTAAACACCGACAGCGGCTCATGCACAAAATCAATTCCGTACAACTCCAGGGAAATCGCCACGCGACGTACGTAGGGCGAGTCCAACATGCCGATCAGTTTCATGAAGCCTCCATTGCGTTCAGGGTGTTGGGCTCTGGAGACTAAGGCCGGCGAGTCGACGGACGCAAGAGGGATATGGGCTCCCACAATCACACCCTTTGGTTTAGTCTGGAGCGCTTCGTTGATCGCTTCAGGAGCAGTGAGCATGACCGAGTACGTACCTCCCACCGTATGGACCTGGGACACCGAAAGCGGCGGCACCTTCGCCAGCATCAACCGGCCTGTCGCCGGCGCTACCCACGACAAAGAACTGCCTGTCGGCAAGCACCCGCTGCAACTCTATTCCCTGGCCACGCCCAACGGGCAGAAGGTCACCATCCTGCTGGAAGAACTGCTTGCACTGGGCCATACGGGCGCAGAGTACGACGCCTGGCTGATCAAGATCGGCGACGGCGACCAGTTCGGCAGCGGCTTCGTGTCGGTCAACCCGAATTCGAAGATCCCTGCGTTGATGGATCACAGCGGCGCCACGCCGATCCGGGTGTTTGAATCCGGCGCGATCCTGCAGTACCTGGCCGAGAAGTTCGGCGCGTTCTTGCCCACTGAGCCTGCGGCCCGCGCGGAGTGTTTGTCGTGGCTGTTCTGGCAGATGGGCAGCGCGCCTTACCTGGGCGGCGGTTTCGGGCATTTCTACGCGTATGCGCCGAGCAAGATGGAGTACCCGATCAACCGCTTTGCCATGGAAACCAAGCGCCAGCTGGACGTGCTGGATAAGCGCCTGGCGGTGAGCGAGTACATTGCCGGTGACGAATACACCATCGCCGACATCGCCATCTGGCCCTGGTACGGTGGTTTGGTCAAAGGCCGTTTGTATGGCGCGGCGCAGTTTTTATCGGTGCATGAGTACACGCATGTGCAGCGCTGGGCGGATGCGATTGACGCGCGGCCGGCGGTGCAGCGGGGGCGGCGGGTTAACCGGGTTTCGGGCGAGCTTTCAGAGCAGTTGGCCGAGCGACATGACGCGAGCGACCTGGACTAAAAGTGTGGGAGGGGCGGTGCGACGATTCGACTTGCCCCTCCCACATTTGCAGCGGTGTAAGCCAGGTTATTTGTAGCGCTGCTCGAACACCGCCACCTGTTCGGGCTCGATCAGCTCGAACGGCACCCACACCTCGGCTTCAATCGGCTCACCCTTGATCATCCGGATCGCCGACTCCACCGCTTTGGTGGCCTGGGCCTTGGGATCCTGGAACACCGACGCCGCCAGCATCCCACGCTTGACCGCCGCCAGCCCGTCGGGCAGGCCATCGATACCGATAATAGCCACCTCGCCCTTGGCCCTGCCGGACTGTTGCAACGCCATGGCCGCACCGATCGCCATCTCATCGTTGTTGGCCACAATCGCATCGAATTGCGTGCCCGCCAGCAGCCAGTTGCTGGTCAGGTCCATGCTTTTGCTGCGCTGCCATTCGGCGCTTTGCTGCTCCACCACCTTGATCCCCGGAAAGTCCTTGAGCACCTGCCTGGCGCCTTCGGTGCGGTCGTGGGTGGCGTTTTGTGCGAGGTCACCCATGATGATCGCCACCGTGCCTTTGCCGCCGAGTTTTTGCGCCAGGTAGCGCATCTGCAATTGCCCGGCCTCGATGTCGTTGGAGGCTACGGTGACCACGCCCTTGGGCAGGGTGCGTTCATCCGGATGGCGGTTGACGTACACCAGCGGCGTCTTGGCGGCCACTGCGGCGCGGGTCATGTTGGCGGTGGCGGAGGTGTCCACCGGCAGCACGATCACCGCGTCGACTTTCTGGTTGAGGAACCCCTCGACCTGGTTGAGTTGGCGCACCACGTCGCCCTGGGCATCTTCGAACTGGATCTGTACATCCTGCTGCCTGGCGGCGGCTTCCAGGCCGGTGCGTACATAGGTCATGAAGTTATCGTCGACCCTGGCAATGCTGACCCCGATGCGGTAAGCGGCGAAGGTCCATTGGCTGAACAGCAGTAACAGTGCGGCAACGAGCAATGAATAACGAGGCATGAGGATGTTCCTTTTATTGTTATAGGGTGAATGCTTGGCGGAAACGCTCCAGGGCCAGTTCGCTGTCGCCGCTGGCCCAGCCTTCCAGGCCGACCACGCCGCTGTAGCCTATGCCGTGCAAGGCCCTGGCGATGGCCGGGTAGTGGATTTCACCGGTACCGGGCTCCTTGCGCCCCGGTACGTCGGCCACCTGGATTTCACCGATGGCGGAGCCTGCGCGGTGGATCAGTTCGATCAGGTTTCCTTCGCCGATTTGCGCGTGGTACAGGTCCAGGTTCATTTTCAGGTGCGGGCTGCCCACGGCTTCGATCAACGCCAGGGTGTCGTCGGCGCGGGCGAACGGGGTGCCGGGGTGGTCGACCTCGGTGTTGAGGTTTTCCAGCAGGAACACGCGGCCTGCGTTTTCCCCCAGGCGCGCGATTTTCTCCAAGGTCTTGCAGGCGCTCAGCCACATGCGCCCGGTGGTCTGGCTGACGGGTTGCACCGGCAGGCCACCGTCACCCAGGCCGGTGCCGTGCAGGTTGAGGCTGGGGCAATTGAGGCGCTCCGCGACGCTCAAGGACTCGCGGGCGCTGTCGAGCAAGCAGCGGCTGCCGTCGGGGTCGGTGAGGGTGCCGCTGATATAGCCGGTCATCGAGGTGAAATTGGCGCCGGTGGCGGCGAGGGCGTTGATGTCCTTGTCTGTCCAGCTCCAGATTTCCGCGCAAAAGCCCAGTGCATGAATGCGTTTGACGCGCTCGACGAAGGGCAGGTCAAGAAACACCATCTCGGCGCTGATCGCCAGCTTGAACGGGATCACAGGGCCACCGCCTGGCCTTGCTCATAGGATTCGATGCAAGCGCGGGCAATCGCCAGCGCCGCTCGCGCATCTTCGCCGCTGGCCAAGGGCTTGGCGCCGCTGCGCAGGCAGTCGACAAAGTGGTTGAGTTCGGCAACGTAGGCGTCGCGCAGCAGGTCGGTGTCCAGGCGCTGGGTATCGGCCTGGATGCCCTGGGCCAGGTAGCGCAGCAGGTCGGACTCCTGCACGCCGCCCATGGTGAGCATGCCGGCGCTGCCGAACACTTCGCCGCGCACGTCGTAGCCATACACCGCTTGAAAGTTCGCTTCGGCGGTGGCAATCGCACCGTTGTCGAAGCGGATCGTGACCACGGCGGTATCGAGGAAGCCTCGGCTTTTGTAGTCCGGGGCGATCAGGGCGTCGGCCATTACGTGGACTTGCACCGCCTCGGCGCCGGGGTTGAGGTAGCGCAGGGTGTCGAAGTCGTGGATCAGGGTCTCCAGGAAGATCACCCATTGTGGCGAGTTGGCCGGGTTGTTCAGCGCCGGGTCGCGGGTGAGCGAGCGCAGCAGTTGCGGCGTACCGATGCGCCCGGCCAGCACGTCGAGGTGGGCTGTGCGGAAGCTCTTGGCGAACCGGCGGTTGAAGCCGACCTGCAACGCAACGCGGGCATCGGCGGCGGCGGCAATGGCGCGGTCGGCTTCATCGAGGGTGATGGCCATGGGTTTTTCGCAGAAGATTCCTTTGCCGGCGCGGGCAGCGCGGATCACCAGTTCGGCATGGCTGCGGGCGGGGGCGGCGATGATGACGCCGTCGATGTCCGGGTCGTCGAGCAACTGTTGTGGGTCGGTGTAGACCTTGTCTACCCCCAGTTCAGCCGCCAGGCGCGCGGCCTGGCCGGGGGTGGGGTCGGCTATCGCGGCCAGGCGGGCGCCGGGGATATGCCGCGCGGCGGTCAGGCCGTGGAAGCTGCCCATGCGCCCGGCACCGATCAGGCCCAGGCGGATGATTTGTGTACTCATGTGGTGACCCCTTCTTATTGTTGGCCTCAGGACAGTCCTGGCGGCAAAGGGGTGAGAGCAAGGGCTGTGCCAATTTATAAGTTATTGATAATTAATGGTTTATATAAAATCTATAAACAATAAGTGTTCATTTTGATGACATGCCTATACTGACATGTCAAAAACATGAACATGGAGACGGCGAATGAACATGGCCTTCAGCGTACAAGACCTCGATTACCTCACGGACCTGGGGCCTGCGGCGCTGAATGAGGGTCCCATTGCCGCGCTGGAGCAGGCGTGGCGTGATTGCCAGGACGGCCGGGTGCAACGCCCAGCCGGTGTCCGCCAAGTGATATGGGAATCCTGGCGGCGCAGTGTCCAGGCCGCTATCGACCCCGCCGACAGCCAGTACCGCTTTGTCGCGGCGCAAACCCTGGCGGCCACTCTGGCCACCCACCGAGTACTGATCGCCGCCGCCGCGCAGGTCATGCATGGCTTGCTGGCCTACAACCCTCGCGGGCATATCAACCTCACCGATGCCGATGGCACCACCCTGTATTTTTGCGGCCTGGATATCACCCCGGTGGGCAGCCGCTTGCTGGAATCGGTACAAGGCACCAACTGCACCGGGCTGGCATTGGCCGAAGACCGTCTGGTCTACGTGCTGGCCGAAGAAAACTTCGCCGTCGGCCTGCGCCAGCGCCGCATGCACTGCGCCGCCGCGCCGATCAGGAATGCCCGGGGCCAGACCCTGGCGATGCTGACCCTCACCGCCGAACCCGGCTGGTTCCACTTCCACACCCTGGGCACTGTGCAGGCCGCGGCAGAGGCCGTCTCCCGGCAGATGGCGCTACAAGCATTGCTCGAAGAACAGCAGGCCATGCTCGAAGTGCTCAACGAAGGGTTGGTGGTGCTGGATGAGCGCGGCTGCATCAAGGCGCTCAACCGCTATGCCCGGCAGTTGTTCGGAGTGGGGCTGGAGCTGATTGGCAGTCCGTTCCAGCGCCTGGGGCGCAGTGAATTGAGCGATCCGCCGAGTGAGCCTGTGCGCGACCTGGATTGCACCTTCCACCTGCGCGACCGTAGCCAACTCGCGTGCCTGGTCTCGGTGTGCCCGCTGGAGCAGGGCGGGGTGATTGTGTCGCTGCGCGAGAACCGGCGCATTCGCGAAATCACCCGGCGTATTGTCGGTACCCAGGCGCGCTATACCTTCGACATCATCCAGGGTACATCGCGGGCGATCCAGGATGCGTTGCACCTGGCGCGTATCGCCAGTCGCAGTGATTCCACCACGCTGATCCTGGGGGAAAGCGGCACCGGCAAGGAGCTCTTCGCCCAGGCCATCCATAACGCCAGCGAGCGTTGCAACGGCCCGTTCGTGGCGGTCAACTGCGGCGCGATTCCCCGGGACCTGGTGCAGAGCGAACTGTTCGGCCATGTCGAGGGCGCCTTCACCGGCTCGGCCCGTGGCGGCTCGGCGGGCAAGTTCGAACTGGCCGATGGCGGCACCATTTTTCTCGACGAAATTGGCGACATGTCCTTCGACGCCCAGGTCAGCCTGCTGCGCGTGTTGCAAGAAGGCGAAATTGCGCGCGTCGGGGCCAAAAGCGCACGCCAAGTGGACGTGCGTATCATCGCCGCCACCCACCGCAACCTGAGCCAGGCCGTGGCGGAGGGTGCCTTTCGCGAGGACCTCTACTATCGCCTCAACGTACTGAACCTGACCGTACCGCCCCTGCGCATGCGCCGCGATGACATCCCACTGCTGGCGCGGCACTTTCTCACGCGCTGTGCACGCTCGCTGCGTAAATCGGTGCAGGGTTTTTCGCCGCAGGCATTGGCCTTGCTCTCGGCGCATGCCTGGCCGGGCAACGTGCGCGAGCTGGAAAACGCCATCGAACGGGCAACCAACCTGGCCATGAGCGAGTTGATCCAGCCCGGCGATCTGCCGTTGGACATCAAGCCTCGCCCACTGGTCCGTGCCTATGAGTCGCAACCCACGCAGGACCTGAGCAGCCACGAAATGCACGCTATCGTCGCCGCGCTGAAAAACACCAGCGGCAATATCCGCCTGGCCGCTCAACAGCTGAACGTGTCGCGGGGTGGGCTGTATAACAAGATGAGTCGGTTTGGGTTGAGTGCCGGGGATTTTCGGGGCGGATGAGAGGGTATGGCGCAACTCTGCGCTGGCGGGTGCCGGTCGGCGCACTATAGGATGGGATGGTTGGTTGATCTGGTTCGATGTCGGCAAGCGCCGTGCGACGTTGCGCCCGGTTCTGCCGGCTGGGTAGCAAGAAACCTATTGAGTAGTCAGATCTAAGGAGAGATCCCGATGCCCCGCGAAGTTGAACCCATTATGTGCGTACCCGTCCCCTCGAGGTCCGGCATTACCCACCTTTACACGTCAACGAACCTGACAGACGCTTTTGCGATCCGGCTCCCGGTGGGCACATCGAGCAACCCGGATTTGCTGGCTCGATTCATCCTTTTCCACCAGCCGTCCTGGATCGGATGGCTCCTGAAAGTGCGAGACACTCTCGTTGTGTGTCTGGGGCTCAAGACAGCCAAGCATCTGGCATCACTGGCTGATCGGGTTGGCCCCTTCAAGGTCTACAGCACGAACCAGACTGAAATCGTGTTGGGAGAGGACGACATGCACCTCGACTTCCGGATATCGATCCTGTGTTCTGAAGAGGCAGAGGCGGAAGGCAGTCGCCAACTGGTTTTTTCAACCGTGGTCCAGTGCCACAACCGTCTGGGCCGGGCCTACCTCTTCGTGATCGCCCCCTTTCACCGCTTGGTCGTCAAGGCCAGCCTGCGCCGTGCCGCGCGCATCGGTTGGCCTCTGGCGACCTGAGTCGGTGTGGCTTGGCTGCCGCAGACAATGTGGGAGGGAGCAAGTCGAATCGTCGCACCGCCCCTCCCACATTTGAACTGAGTTTAGGTCGAGGGCTTCATGCGCTCGATGGAGCGATCCGCCTGGAGTGCCTTCTGCCCTACGGCTTCAACTGCTTCCAATCAATCGAAAACCGCGCGAGGTATTTGCGCAGCCGGTCCGCATCGTTCGGTTGCGCCTTGGCCTGGCGTGAGACGCCAAACAAGCGTCGGCCTGCATCGGACAGGCTGTCGGATTGCAGGCATATATCGATGACGGCCCTGAGTTGCAACTGGTCAAACAGATCCAGGTCGGCCGGCAGGCACGCGTGGGGTGCGCTGATGCCCCAGGCATAACGCAGGCGCTGTATTTCTTCCTCGACCTGGGCTTGATCGATACGCCCGCTGTCGGCCAGGGTCGCCATGCGTGTGATGGAGGCGGACAGTTCGCGAAAATTGCCCAGCCACGCCGCTTCGCTGGAGCAGGCAAACGCCAGGTAGCGGCGCCGCGCTTCCAGATTGAAACGCACGCGACGGCCTTGTTCGCGGGCGTGGCGCTCCAGCTCGAAGTCGAGGTTCGGCTCGATGTCTTCGCGGCGGCCCGCCAGGCCGGGCAGGTCGAAGGTCCACAGGTTGATGCGCGCGTAGAGGTCTTCGCGAAACAACCCTTCGACGACGCGCCCGCGCAGGTCGCGGTGGGTGCCGGCGATGATCAGGAAGTCGCTGGCCACTTCGGTGTCGGCGCCCATCGGGTAGAAGCGTTTTTCTTCGATGGCCTTGAGCAGCATGGCCTGTTCGTCGAGGCCCAGTTCGCCGATTTCATCGAGGAACAGCATGCCGCCATGGGCGGCGCGCAGCAGGCCATCGCGGGCGTTTTGCGCGCCGGTGAAGGCGCCCTTGATATGCCCGAACAGCGCGGACATGGCGCCATCGCCGCGCAGGGTGGCGCAGTTCACTTCAACGAAGCGGCCCTGCAGTTGATGGCGGCTGCGCTTGAGTTCGTAGATGCGCCGGGCGAGGAAGGATTTGCCGGCGCCGGTCGGGCCGATCAACAGCATCGGCGCGGTTGAGCGCACGGCCACGCGTTCGATCTGCTCGATGGAGGCGTTGAAGGCAGGGTTGCGTGTGGCGATCCCGGATTTGAGAAACGCCAGGCCTTCCAGGCGCTGGTGGGCGAAACGCGAGGCGATGCGGTCATAGCGCGACAGGTCGAGGTCGATCAGGGCATGGGTGCCGGTGGCGGGTGCGTTGGCATCCAGGCGTCGGCTGGGGGAGGTCTGGATCAGGCGGGCCGGCAGGGTGCGCGCTTCGGTGAGCAGGAACCAGCAAATCTGCGCCACGTGGGTGCCGGTGGTGATATGCACCAGGTAATCCTCGCGCTCGGTGTTGAAGCGGTAGGCACTGGTGAAGTCGTGCAACGCGCCGTACACCTCTTCGAAATCCCAGGGATTGGCCAGTGGCATCGGGTGCAGGCGCACCTCGGTGTGGGGCGAGATCTGCTGGATGTCGGCACGCACTCGCTCGGCAAGGCTGACATCGCGTGCGTCGACGTCGTGGATCAGTTCCAGGCGGTCGATCTGCAGGTCATCCTGCTGGCACAGCCCGACGCTGGGACGCCAGTGGTTCCACCGATTGACGCCCTTGCCGACGCGATCCAGCTTGGAACCGATAAATCCGATGGCGACCGTGCGCTTGTGTTTCATGACTGGACCACAATATAAGTAACGATATGTAAGGATAGGAATAGAGCGATTGGTTTGTCATCGCTTTTCAGCGATAAAAAATACCAAATAAAAAATACTTATATAAAACAAAATATTACGTATTTTTTAACAGCGAGCGGAAAACCTGGCACGTCTGCTGCTATCACCAGGACAACGCCGCAACGTCGGCTTCTGAAAAAAGAATCGAGATCATGCAAAACAACACCTACCAACTACTGGAAGTCGCCAACGGCAAACCGATCAAGCTCTGGACCGAAGGCGTTCCGGTGGAGCCCGAAGCCCGTCAGCAGTTGATGAACACCGCCAGGATGCCGTTTATCTTCAAGCACCTCGCGGTGATGCCGGATGTGCACTTGGGCAAGGGCTCGACCATCGGCAGCGTGATTCCCACCGTGGGCGCGATCATCCCGGCGGCGGTGGGGGTGGACATCGGCTGCGGCATGATCGCCGCGCGCACCACGCTGATGGCCAGTGACTTGCCGGATAACCTGCATGGCCTGCGTTGTGCCATCGAGGCCGCCGTGCCCCATGGCCGTACCCGCAGCCGTAAAGGCCGTGACAAAGGTGCGTGGGAAGACGTGCCGGCCCAGGCCGATCAGGTATGGGCCACGTTGCATCCGCGCTTCAAGGCGATCACCGACAAGTACCCGCAACTGGAGCGTAGCAACCACCGCCAGCACCTGGGGACGTTGGGCACCGGCAACCACTTTGTCGAGGTGTGCCTGGATGAAGCCAACCGAGTCTGGTTCATGTTGCACAGCGGCTCGCGGGGTGTGGGCAATGCCATCGGCAACCTGTTTATCCAGCTGGCCCAGGCAGACATGCGCCAGCACCTGGCCAACCTGCCGGACCGCGACCTGGCGTATTTCGAGGAGGGCAGCCAGCACTTCGATGACTACGTGCAAGCCGTGGGCTGGGCCCAGGATTTTGCCCGCCAGAACCGCGAGTTAATGATGCGCGCGGTGGTCCAGGCCACGCGACAGGTGATCAACAAACCGTTTGAAGTGGCGCTGGAAGCGGTGAACTGCCATCACAACTATGTGCAAAAAGAGCGGCATTTTGGCGAAGACATCTTGGTGACCCGCAAGGGCGCGGTCTCCGCGAAAAAAGGCGAGCTGGGGATTATCCCGGGCTCCATGGGCGCAAAAAGCTTCATCGTGCGCGGGCTGGGCAACGAAGAATCGTTCTGCTCGTGCAGCCATGGTGCCGGCCGCACCATGAGCCGCACCAAGGCGAAGAACACCTTCACCGTCGCCGACCAGATCCGCGCGACCGCCCATGTGGAGTGCCGCAAGGACGCCGATGTGATCGACGAAATACCGATGGCCTACAAGGACATCGACCAAGTCATGCACGCCCAGCGCGAGTTGGTGCAAGTGCTGCACACCTTGCGCCAGGTGGTGTGCGTCAAGGGATAAACGGAGGAATCGAGATGCAAAGGGAAGAACGGCACCCATTGAGCGACGCCATGCGCGCCCGGGTTGCGCAGGAACTGGACCGAATAGAGCGCGAGCGCAATGTGAAAGTGCTGTATGCCTGCGAATCCGGCAGCCGCGCCTGGGGTTTTGCGTCCACCGACAGCGACTACGATGTGCGCTTCGTCTACGTGGAAAAACCTGATTGGTTCATGCAGGTGGATGCGCCGCGCGACGTGATCGAACGTCCGCTGGATGACGAGTTGGACGTGAGTGGTTGGGAACTGCGCAAGACTTTGGGCCTGCTGCGCAAATCCAATCCTACGTTACTGGAGTGGCTGGATTCGCCGTTGGTGTATCGCCAGGAAACCGAGGCCACCGCGCAGTTGCGGGCGCTGGCCGAAGCCTTCTACAGTCCGCCGGCTGCGCGTAATCACTACCTGTCGATGGCCAGGAAGAACTTTCGCGGTTACCTGCAAGGCGAAACGGTACGTTTCAAGAAGTACTTCTACGTACTGCGGCCGTTGCTGGCGGTGCGTTGGATCGATCTGGGCCTGGGGCGGCCGCCGATGACCTTCGCCGACTTGCTGAGCACGGTGAACGACGCGGCTCTGTTGGACGAAGTGGCGACGTTGCTGGCGCTCAAACGCAATGCCGGTGAGGCGGCTTATGGTCCGCGGCGGCCGGCGTTGCATGCCTTCATCGTGGCTGAGCTGGAGCGCGAGGTACCGGTATTGCCACGCACTCGGGAAGACTCGCAACGACTGGACCGCTACCTGCGGGACACGGTCAAACGTTTTGCATAAGGATGGTTATGAAACAGGACGTGATTGAACTGGATGGCGCCATCGGCGGTGGCCAGGTATTGCGCAGTGGCGTGAGCCTGTCGATGGTAACCGGGCGAACGTTGTTCATCAGGAACATCCGCGCCAAACGCAGCCGCCCGGGGTTGATGCGCCAACACTTGACGGCCGTGCTGGCGGCGGCCCAGGTGTGTGGCGCGCGGGTGGATGGCGCTGAGCTGGGGTCGCAAACCCTGCGCTTTGCGCCGGGGCCGATTCAAGGCGGCGACTACCGCTTTGCGATTGGCACGGCGGGCAGTTGCACCCTGGTGTTGCAAACGCTGTTGCCGGCGTTGCTGCGGGCACCGACCGCCAGCCGCGTGACCCTTTGTGGCGGCACTCATAACCCGCTGGCACCGCCAGTGGACTTTTTGCAACGCGCCTGGTTGCCGCTGTTGCGGCGCATGGGCGCGCGTGTCGAGTTGACTCTGGTCCGGCATGGTTTCGTCCCGGCCGGTGGCGGCGAGTTGCAAGCGTTTATCCAGCCCGGCGAACTGGCGCCGTTGCACCTGACGCAGCGTGGCACGTTGCTGCAAGCGCGGGCGACCACGCTGAGCGCCGGCCTGCCCGGCCAGGTGAGCGAGCGCGAGTTCAAGCGCGTACGTCAGCGACTGGGCTTGCGTCTGGCGCAGTTGTCTGCGGTCGAGATAGACCCCGATCAAGGCCCGGGCAATGTGCTGATGCTGGAGTACGCACACGAGCACGTCATCGAAGTGTTCAGCGCCTTTGGCATGGCCAGGGTTCGCGCTGAAACCGTGGCCGATGAGGCGATCAACCAGGCCCTGCAATGGCAGGCCAGCGACACGGCGGTGGGCGAACACCTGGCCGATCAACTGCTGTTGCCGATGGCATTGGCGGGCGGCGGCAGTTTTACCACCGCGCAGATGAGCGATCATTTGCACAGCAACATGGCGGTGATCCGCCGCTTCCTGCCGGTAGTGATTGAAAGCCACGAGCAGGAGGAGGGCGGGTTGAAGGTTGAGTGTCGGGCGCGCTAAATATTTTCGGAGGTGACAATCCGCGGCGCTATATGCACCCGATGCCGCACCGCATCAAACCCCTCGGCACTCTGCAATTGCACCAGCAGTTCCACTAGCGCCACTGCCGTCTGGCGCGGCTGCGAGTCCATCACCACATCGATCAGGCCCTGGCTCAACGCCTGGCGTGACAGCTCGGTGGACTCCTGCAAAATGCAGCACAGCGCCGGGCGCTTGGGCAGTTGTGCCAGGGCACTGATGATGCCGTCGCCCCCGCCGCCCACCACGCACAGCCCACGCAGGTCGGTGTGGCGGCTGATCAGGTCGAGGGTGGCTTCTTCGGTGATGTCGCAGTTATCCAGGTTGATCAGCGGTTCCAGCGGCTTGAGCCCCGGTGCGTGTTCGGCCAGGTAGCTGTGCAGGCCTTCGACCCGTGCCTGGTGGCCGAGGAAACGATGGCCGCCGAGCAGGATCCCTACGCTGCCTTTGCGCGCACCGCAGGTACGTGCGAGCAACCAGCCCATGGTGCGCCCGACCACGTGGTTGTCCTGGCCCACGTAGGGTTCCAGGGCCTGCTCATGAATATCCGAGAGCAGCGCCACCACCGGCACGCCGGCCGCGCGGATCTGTGCCAGGCACGCGTTGATCAGTGGATGGGCAAAGCTGACCACTGCCAGCGCGTCGCACTGCACGGCCAATTGCTCGATCTGCGCGACGATGGCGCTCGGCGTGCGGTCATTGATGTAGTCGAACTGGCAGGTGAGGTTGGCCGTGGCGTGATGCTCGGCGGCGTCGCTGATCGACTGCGCCAGGTTCGCGTAGAACGCCTGGGCCGTGCCCAGCAGCAGGATGCCGAAACGGTAGGTGGGGCGGCGTTCGCGAATGCGTTGGCCGATCAGCCGCGCGGCAAAATAGCCCACGGCTTCGGCGGCCTGGAATACCTGTTCGGCGGTGTCCGGGTTCACCGGCGCACGCGCGTTCAATACGCGGTCGACGGTGGCCACGCTGAGGCCCGCCTGGGCGGCGACGGTGGCGATGGTTGGGCGTTTGTTGTTGTGCATGGCTGGCCCCTTGTGCGTCTTGATAGAAAACTATCAAGCCCCGCTGGGCCTGGATGATAGCTTGATAGGGAATGGATTCAAGGCCTTGAGAGGGATTTGGCCGCACTCTATGGTTGGTCTCGCAAAGCATCTGAAACTTTTCGCTTGCGGAGAACAATAACAATGCCTGAACACACCGCCCAAATCGTCCGGCGTGACTACAGCCTCACTGGCCCCGAAGCTGCCCGCGCGGCTGAAAAAGGCCTGGTCTCGGCCAGTTGGTATCAATCGCCGATTTCCCGTAAACGCATGAAAGAACTGATGCAGCGCCGCGACGGCCCCGCGTTGCTCGACACGGCCATATGGGTGGCTGCGCTGTTGGCCACCGGTTTTGGTGGTTACTGGTTCTGGGGGTCGTGGGCTTGCGTGCCGTTTTTCCTCGCCTATGGCGTGCTCTACGGCACCGCTTCCAACCCGCGCTGGCACGAGACCGGCCACGGCACTGCGTTCAAGACCCGTTGGATGAATGACGTGCTGTACCAGGTCGCGTGCTTCATGTGCATCTTCGAACCCCATGTGTGGCGCTGGAGCCATGCCCGCCACCACACCGACACCATCGTTGTCGGGCGTGATCCGGAGATTGTCGAGCCGCGTCCGCCGAGCCCGTGGATGATGTTTCTCAGCCTGTTCAATTTGCCCCTGGCCTGGAAAACCTTCAGCGGCGTGGCACGCCATGCGGTCGGACGGATGAGTGCCCAGGAGCAGGACTTTATCCCTGAATCGGAGTGGCCCAAGGTGTTCCGCGCCGCGCGGATCTGGGTGGGTCTTTATGCGGTGCTCATCGGCACGGCGTTGTACCTGCACAGCTGGCTGCCGCTGATGCTGGTGGGCCTGCCGAGTATTTATGGCGCCTGGCTCGGCTACATCTTTGGTCTGACCCAGCACGTGGGCCTGGCCGAAGACGTGCTCGACCACCGCAGCAACTGCCGCACCATCTACATGAACCGAGTGCTGCGCTTTATCTACATGAACATGAACTACCACCTTGAGCACCACATGTACCCAATGGTGCCGTACCACGCCCTGGCGCAATTGCACGAAGAGATCCGCGGCGACTGCCCGCCGCCGTACGCCAATCTGTTCAAGGCTTACCAAGAGATCATCCCGACGCTCTGGAAGCAGCGCAGCGACCCGACGTATTTCGTGCAGCGGCCGATTCGCTCCCAGGCGGAACCGGCTGCCAATGCCCCGGCACATGCAGAAGCTGCTGTTAGCTAATCCTCCTTAAAACAAGAGATAACACCATGAACGATCAATGGATCGACGTCTGCGCCGTGGGCGAAATAGACGAGGAAGACGTGCTGCGCTTCGATCACGGTGCCCACACCTATGCGGTGTTCCGTTCGGCCGACAATGAATTTTTTGCCACCGCTGGCCTGTGCACCCACGAGAAAATCCACCTCGCCGACGGCCTGGTGATGGACCATGTGGTCGAATGCCCCAAGCACAACGGGCGTTTCGATTATCGCTCGGGCAAGGCCCTCGGCGCGCCAGTGTGCGTCAATCTCAAGACCTACCCGGTGCGGGTCGAAGCGGGGCGGGTTTTACTCGCTGTCACGGCGTGATGATGAGCGACGCTCTGATCATCGTCGGCGCCGGCCATGCCGGTGGCCGTGCGGCGTTGACCCTGCGCGAAGAAGGGTACACCGGGCGCCTGGTGCTGATCGGCGACGAACCGCACCTGCCCTATGAGCGGCCGCCGCTGTCCAAGGGGTTGCTGCAGGGCACCACGGACCTGACGGCGTGCAGCCTGTGCGACAGCGCACGGATGGCTGAGTTGAATATCGAACATATCGCCGGTAACCCGGTGACCTGTTTGCAGCCACAGCAACAGCGGCTGCAACTCGCCGATGGCCAATGGCTGGGCTATGCCGGTTTGCTGCTGGCCACTGGCGGCCGGGCGCGGCGTTTGCCTCAAGCGCAAGGCAACCTGCTTTACCTGCGTACCCATGATGAAGCCGTGGCCCTGCGCAGTGCCTTGCGTCCCGGCGCGCGGCTGGTGATTGTCGGCGGTGGGTTTATCGGTCTTGAGGTCGCCGCCACGGCCCGAAGCCTGGGCTGTGAGGTCAGCGTGCTCGAAGCCGGGCCGCGTCTGGCGGGTCGGGTATTGCCGCCGGTGATCAGCCAGGCGCTGTTGGATCTGCACCGCGGTCAAGGGGTCGATGTTCGGTTGAACGTGGCAGTGGAAACCATCCATGACGACGCCGTGCAATTGGTTGACGGGCAGGTGCTGCCCTGTGACCTGGTGGTGGTGGGCATCGGCATGCAACCCAATCTCGAACTGGCCGCCAACGCAGGATTGGAGGTCGGGCAGGGCATTCGCGTGGACGCGTACCTGCGGACCAGCGCGCCGAACATCTATGCGGCTGGCGATGTCTGCGAGTTTCGCCTGGCGGGTGAGTATCAACGCCAGGAAACCTGGCGCAACGCCGAGGCGCAGGGGCGGCATGCGGCGTTGAATCTGTTGGGGCGTGAGGTGGCTTTTGACGCAATCCCCGGTTTCTGGTCCGACCAGTACGATTGGGGCTTGCAGACGGTGGGTGTGATGAGCGCCGCGACAGTCAGTCGCGTACTGCCGGCAGGCGGCCTGCTGCTGTTCTACCTCGATGCAGAGGGCCATTTGCAAGGCGCCTGCGGCTGGGGGCCGGGCAACAGCGTGGCCAAGGACATCAAATTGTGCGAACGCCTGATCAGTGCCCATATCTCGCTCGACCCGGCCGGCCTGGCCGATCCTGAGCTGTCCCTTAAACAGTTGCTGCGAGGCTGACGATGCGCCAATTCCTGGTATTCCAATCGCTGTGGGCCATGCAAACCGAACCCGGCACGCTTGAC
The DNA here is from genome assembly GCF_030687435.1 of Pseudomonas sp. FP597. Taxonomy (NCBI): domain Bacteria; kingdom Pseudomonadati; phylum Pseudomonadota; class Gammaproteobacteria; order Pseudomonadales; family Pseudomonadaceae; genus Pseudomonas; species Pseudomonas sp. FP597. The sequence goes on from NZ_CP117432.1 coordinate 2,774,931, forward strand.
GCGCAGCTGGATCGAATTGCCGAGGCCGGTTTCGACGGCATCACCGATCACTATTGGCGGCCCACCGAGGTGGCGCGCCTGCACGCCGCCGCCTCGGCCAGGGGCTTGCAGGTCGAGGGCCAGTTGTTCCCGCAATCGGTGGACGACCTGGCCGCCGCGCTGGATGTGATCAACGGCTATGGCTGCCACCACCTCACCCTGCAAGCCGACGTGCGCCCGCGCACCCAGGTCGAAGCGGCCCGGCTGATCGAAGGCTGGCAACGCCTGGCCGAGCAGGTGGACTTTCCGGTGCTGCTGGAAACCCACCGTTATCGCCTGACCAATGATCTGCTGTTCACCCTCGACCTGCTGGCGCAGATGCCCGATTTGAAATTGCTGGCCGACCTGTCCCACTACGTGGTCGGGCGCGAACTGCCCGAGCCGGGCGCAGTCGAGGACGATGAGCAGATCCGCACGATCCTGCGTCACAGCTGGGGTTTTCATGGCCGCGTCGCCAGCTGCGAGCAGGTGCAGGTATCGCTGGAATTTCCCCAGCATCGCGCCTGGGTCGAGCGCTTCACCGGCTGGTGGCGCTATGGGATCGAAGACTGGCTGGCCCGCGCCGATACGCCGCAGAGTTTGTCGTTCACCTGCGAACTCGGTCCGCCGCCTTATGCGATTACCGGCGCGGATGGGCGCGAGATCAGTGATCGCTGGGCTGAGGCGCTGAAGATGAAAGCACTGATTCGCCAGGTTTGGGGCGATTGCGTGCTGGTCGCTTCGAAGAGCTGACCGAGCGCAATCGGGGCGTAGGTATTTACACATCTCGGATGCGACTTGAACCTGTGGCGAGGGAGCTTGCTCCCGTGACGACCGAGCAGCTGGTACATATCTACCTAATGCCCTGCGATCCAAATGTGGGAGTGGCGGTGCGACGATTCGACTTGCCCCCCGATGGCGGTCTGACAGCCGACCAGAATGTTGGATTCGACCGAATACATATCCATTCCTGCGGTAACGGCCGCTTATGGTTCCGCTTTTACAGCGTGTCACTTTTGGAAGCGCGCCAAAAGTAACCAAATGCTTCGCCCCAACACTCGGCACCTCGCCTAGGCTCGGTGTGCCCGTAATCCGACATTGATTTGGGGGGCCGCCGCCACGCGCCATGGCGCGGGGCGGCTAAACCGGCATCCCTGCCGGTTTACCCCCCAAATCAATATCGAATTGCGGCCAGCGTGTTTGACGGGGCGCCTGAGATCAAGATCAAAAGCCAGAGCCAGAGCCAGAGCCAGAGCCAGAGCCAGAGCCAGAGCCAGAGCCAGAGCCAGAGCCAGAGCCACAGCAACAGCAACAGCAAGCCGTTGTGTAAAAACCTATGGCAATCGAGGCTTACAGTACGACTTCGAAATACCGGTAACGGATGTCCTCGATAGGTTCGGCAATCTGTTTGCGAAGCGACTCCTGCATGCTGAGTCCTGCTTTTATATAGTCCAGCTGTGGCGGGGCTGACAGGTAATCGGCAAGGTTCGCCTCAGCCTCCGAGAGGTCCGTGTAAAGCAAGATTTGCTCTTCGGCGACCACGCCCTCACTGGCGGATTCCATGATGTTTTGCCGGATAATCCCGGTAAGGAAGGTCGATAGAATATAGGTGTCGACAATGGGGGTGCCGTTATAGGGGATCCCGCAATGGGCCGGTCCGTTCAACACCACCACGGGTTGGATCGAGAACGTGTCAGGCAGCGAAAAGTTGGCTTTCAGGCACTGTTTTCTGAATGACTTTTCGTGGCGTTGGATGCGCTCGATTTTGCGCGCCAATTGAGCGCAGGCATCGATGACCTTGTCTCGGTGCTGGAAGGTGCTCAGGGTGTCGGCCGGTTGCAGGAAGCATTTTACCTCGCCGATCACCAGCGTATTGCCGATCAGCATGAGCAGGTCGATGTCCTCATACGGCGGCGTACCGCCCTTTGGCAAATTGAATTTGAGCGCATGTTTCATTATTCGAAGGTGTTTTTTAAGGCGTGAGCGGTCCGCATACCGTTCCAGTACCTGGCGGACATGGGTTTCGAACGAGGTGCCGCGTACCGCCAGGTCGGCGCCCATCTGGCGCAACCAGATATTCACGTTGCGTTGCGTGGTCCCCCACAGCAGCGGCGTGAATAAAATAAGCAGTTTTTCGTCGCTGTACGGGATCAATGGCTGCGTCCACAGCTCGTTCTTGCCGGTGTCCGATTTGTCGGCGTGGTCAAAGGTCAGAAAATCAATCAGTGCCTGGCTGCGAGCCGGCCCCACACCCAGAGATTCGGACACCGCAGTGCGCAGTGCGGCTTTATCGACCATGGGCGCCGCCACATGCACCAGCACGGAATCGACCCGCTGCGTTTGCGGTGGTACCTCTGGCGCCTCCAGCAGGCATCTTGTCAGGCTGCACAGGACCGCCCAGCACCTGACGACATCGTTGATGGTCGCACCCTCGAGTGTGGGCGCACTGAAGGCGGCGTATCCGGTGTAGTAAGGTTCCAGGGCCTCATGAATGATCAAGTACGTGGCCAGGGCTGAACGCTGTACGTCGTTGTCATCGGCCAGGTGGTAGCGAGTGACGCCGTCAAGGGCGCTGATTGCGCGGACCGGGCGTGGTATCCCCAGTTCGGTGTGGGAATTCTGGCTGTAGTGCTGACTGAAGTGCATGATCCGCGCAGTGGTGTTCGAGTGAACCAGAATATTGCGCCGAAATTGGCTGATGACCTTCCAGGCGGCGAAGTGTCGATTGCCTGGAGTGAGAGTGATGTGGGCATCCTGCTCGAACCGGTAGTCGTTCCATAGGCAGTCCTCCCAATGCTGTTCAAGCACGCCATAAAACGCGCCCAGTGGGTAGTCACGCTGCACACGCTTGAGATCGACAGGGGTGGTGGCGATATCCGGTTCCCAAGCGTCGCTTTTTTCGGCGAGTACCATTTGCAGCGGCATGTGCAACCCGTCGATATCGGCCTGGGCAACTTCATCGATTGAATGCTCTGTACCCTGGTTGTCGGAAAACTTGGGTACCAGTTGCTGTCGGGTAATGTCTGCCGGGTCGAGACCCGTGGTGTTTTCGCCAATCTCTTTGGCGGCATGCTCATACATCATGGCGTTCAGGTTGGCGTGGGTAATGAAGGCCAACAGTTTGTTCTTTTTCGGGACCTGCGGGTCGGCGGCGAAACTCAGCTGTTTGCGCAGCTCACCAAACGCGCGGTAGAACCACAGGCCCGCTTGATGCAGGCTTTTGTCCTGTTCGTCCGCCACGCTGGGGTCGATGGCCTTGTTCCACTGCTCAGGGGTGAAGCTATGTTGGTTGGGACGGGAGATTTTCCTGCGCTGGACGCGTTTTACGAAAGACATCTTCAGTGACCACCCAATTGCGATCACTTGACTCTACCAGACGAAGCTATACAGACAGACTCAACTCAATAACCCGGTGCTCACCGCCACGATCAGAAACACCCCCAACAGCGCCCGGTAGATCACGAACGGCCAGGTGGAAAAGCGCTCCAGAAACTTCATCAGGCCCCAGATCGCAAAGAACGCCGAGATGCTGGCCACCACCAGCCCGAACAGCAGATGCGGCCAGGCGTGGGGCGGCAGGTCGGCGTGCAGCAGCACCCACAGCTCTTTCAAACCGGCAAGCGCGATGGCGGGCAACCCCAGCAGGAACGAAAAACGTGCGGCTTCTTCGCGCTTGAAGTTCAGGAACAGCGCGGCGGTCAAGGTTGAGCCGGAACGTGATACGCCAGGAATCAACGCGCCAATCTGCGCGATACCCACGATCAATGCATCGCGCAGGCGCATCTGGCCCACCTCGCGGGTATGCCGCGCACGCAACTCGGCCGCCGCCAGCAATACCGCCATCACCAGGCAGGCAATGCCAATCACCATCAGCCCGCGCAACGGCGAGTTGCACGCGTTCAAGGTCGAAGACAGCACCAGGCCGGCGATGCAGATCGGTATCGTCGCCAGCACGATCGCCACCGCCAGCTTGAACCAGCGGTCGTTATAGTCACCCCGGCGCACCGCGCCGATGCTGCCCGTGGTCACCTGGCGAACATCGCGCCAGAAATAACTCACCACCGCCGCCAGCGCCGCCAATTGCATCGCCGCCGAAAACGCCGAGCCGGGGTCTTGCCAGCCGAGCAGGGCGGGGACCACACGCATATGGGCGGTGGAGGACACCGGCAGCAATTCGGTAATGCCCTGGATCACTCCCAGGATGAAGATCTGCAGGTAATCCAGGGACGCAAAGCCCACATCCAGGCCGGCGGAACAGACGTTCGTCAAAATAGGTGTCCTTGAGAAAGGGGATTTTGGCGAAGTTTATTCGAAATGTTTCAGCGCTTCGGCAAGGGCGCGCGGCTATTTGCAATCGGTTCAGCCAATAGAAAGGTTCGCCGCTGTATTGGACTGTTCCGGCGATTTGTGAACAATGGCGCCCTGCGTTTTTTCACTGAGAGCCCCATGCCTGAAACCACTGTCGAACTGATTCAGACCGGTCCTGAAGAGGCCCAACTGATCCGCAACCTTTACCAGTATTACGCCTATGAGTCCTCGGACTGGGAGCAGGAAGATGTCGAGGCCGACGGCCGCTTCTACATCCACGACGAACACCTGGCCCGCTACTGGCAAGACCCGCGCTGGAGCGCCAATCTGCTGCTGGTGGATGGCTTTATCGCCGGCTTCCTGTTGATCGAGGACAGTGAGGTGCCGGGTATCGACGCGCTGGAGCTGGCCGACCTGTTCATCCTCAAGCGCTACCGCCGCAAAGGCATTGGCCGGGCCATCGCCACCCAGGTGCTGTGCAGCGGCGAGGCCAATTGGCTGGTGCGCTTTTATGATCAGGACGAAGTGTCCCAGGCGTTCTGGCGCACGGTACTGGATAACCTGCCGCGCCCGGTGCAGACGATTGAACTTGAGGATGAGCCGCAGTTGGTGAGTTACCTGATCACGCGTGCGGCGCTGCATTAAACGCCTGCTGCATCGCCTGCGGCGGTTGCCCGAATGCGCGTAGAAACGCCTGGCGCATGCGTTCGCGGTCGCCAAAGCCGGTTTCGCGAGCCACCACTTCCACCGGATGACGGCTGGTTTCCATCATCGCCCGTGCGGCTTCCACGCGCAGGGCTTCGATGGCCTTGGCCGGGGTTTGCCCGGTTTCTTCGCGGAACACCCGGCTGAACTGGCGCGGGCTCAGCCGCGCGACATCGGCCAGGGCTTCCACCGAAAGGTCGTGCGTCAGGTTCTCGCGGGCGTAGGCCAGGGCCAGTTGCACGCGGTCGGACTTGGGGTCCAGTTCCAGCAACGCCGACAATTGCGACTGCTCGCTGCCCCGGCGCTGGGCGATCACCAGTTTGCGCGCAATGCGCCGGGCCAAATCGCTGCCCAGGTCGTTTTCCACCATGGCCAGCGCCAGATCGACACCGGCGCTCATGCCGGCGCCGGTCCACACCTGGCCGTCCACCACGAACAGTTTGTCTTCTTCCAGGCGGATGGCCGGGTAGCGCTTGCGGAACGCCGGGGCGTGAATCCAATGGGTGGTGGTGCGCTTGCCTTCCAGCAACCCGGCTTCGGCCAGTACAAAGATGCCCATGCACAGCGAGGCGACCCGGCGCGATTGGGCCGAGGCGGCCTTGACCAGTTCCAGCAGGTTGGCGTCCGGCAGGCGAAACTCCAGGTAGCCGCTGACGATCAGCGTGTCATAGCCCTCGGCCCGAACCACTGAGGTGTTTACCGAAAAACCCTGGGAGGTCATCACCGCGCCGCCGCTTTCCGACACCAGGTGAAACTCATAGGCCGGCTCGCCGCGCAGCAGGTTCGCGCACTCGAACACCGAACCCAGGCTGAGGCTCAGGGATTGAAAGTTCGGGTAAACCATCAGCGCAACGCTGTGCATCGTCATTCTCCAAGGCGGCGGGAGAGGGGATTGTCGGCGGGTGCCGGGTAAACGGCAACCGACTTCGGAGCGTGTCCGGAATCCTTGCGCATCTGACATTGTGAGCGTTTGGCGCGGCCCCTAAGATTCCCTCAACGAACTAGACGACTGGTCTAATCGGACAGGTGAAACATGAACAGCGAAACCAAAAGTGCACGGCAGACCATTCTCGACACGGCCCAAGTCCTTGTCGGCCGCAAGGGGTTTTCTGCGGTGGGCCTGAACGAAATACTTCAAGCCGCCGAGGTGCCCAAGGGTTCGTTCTATCACTACTTCAGCTCCAAGGATGCGTTCGGCGTGGTGTTGCTCGACACCTACTTCGACAACTACCTGCACGGCATGCAGCAACTGTTCGACGCGCCGGGCCTGAGCCACTGCGCCAAATTGATGCGCTATTGGCAAGCCTGGACCGACAACCAGACCGGCTGCACCGACGCGGGCAAATGCCTTGCCGTCAAATTGGGGGCGGAGGTGTCTGACCTTTCAGAGCCGATGCGCCTGGCGCTGCAGCGCGGTACGTCACGCACCATCGAATTACTCGCCACGTCCCTGCGGCGCGGCGTTGAAGATGGCTCCCTGGTGCTGGAGCACGGCCCGCACACCCTGGCCCCTCAGCTCTACGCGTTATGGCTGGGCGCCAGTGTGATGAGCAAGATCACCCGCACGTCCGCGCCTTTCGATGAGGCGCTGCGACTGACCCGACAGCTGTTGGGTCAACCTGAATACACTGACATTCACTGATCGAGGCACTGGAACATGAAAGTATTAATGGTACTGACCTCTCACGACCAGCTTGGCGATACCGGGCGCAAGACCGGCTTCTGGCTCGAAGAGTTTGCCGCACCCTATTACGCGTTCAAGGACGCCGGTGCCGAGGTTGTCCTGGCATCCCCGGCCGGTGGCCAGCCGCCGTTGGACCCCAAGAGCGATGAGCCGGATGCGCAAACCGAGCAGACTGAGCGCTTTGGCAAGGACCCGGCCGCCCAGCAGGCGCTGGCCACCACGGTGAAGCTGGACACAGTCAACGCTGATGACTTCGACACTGTGTTCTACCCAGGCGGCCACGGCCCGCTGTGGGACCTGGCGGAGTCGCCGGTGTCCATCGCGCTGATCGAGGCCTTCGAACGGGCCGGCAAGCCGGTTGGTTTTGTCTGCCATGCGCCGGGCGCCTTGCGTCACGTCAAGGCGATCAACGGTGAGCCGTTGATCAAGGGCCGCCGCGTCACCGGGTTCTCCAATTCGGAAGAAGAAGCTGTCGGCCTGACGCAGGTGGTGCCGTTCCTGATTGAAGATGAATTCAAGCAGTTGGGCGGCAAGTATGAGAAGGGCGCCGACTGGCAGTCCTTCGTGATCGTCGATGGTTCGTTGGTCACCGGGCAGAACCCCGGCAGCTCCAGCGAGGCGGCCAAGGCCCTGCTGAAACTCACCGCTTGAATTAACTGACCGCTCCATTCATTGGCGACTCTCAAGAGTCGCCAATGCTTTTGCTCGCCCTGAATTTGGTATATCCCCATGAATGACCGCATTTTGAATACCCCGATAAAACTGGGCCACCACACCCTGAACAACCGCGTGGTGTTGCCACCGTTGACCCGTCAGCGCAGTGCCCAACCCGGTGATATCGCCACCGAACTGATGGCCGAGTATTACCGCCAGCGCGCCGGCGCAGGTTTCATGGTCAGCGAGGGCACGCAGATCGAGCCGCGTGGCCAGGGTTATGCGTGGACACCGGGCATCTACGCCCCGGCGCAGATCGATGGCTGGCGCAAGGTCACCGATGCGGTGCATGCCGAGGGTGGGGTGATCTTCGCCCAGCTGTGGCATGTGGGGCGGGTGTCGCATAACGCCTTGCAGCCCGGCGGCGCCGCGCCGGTGGCGCCTTCTGCATTGCAGGCGTTGCAGGCCAAGGCCTTTATCGAAACTGCGCCTGGCGCCGGTGCGTTGATGCAGCCTCCGGTACCGCGTGCCTTGGCCGCGCTGGAGATCGAAGAGTTGGTCGGGTTTTATGCCCAGGCCGCGCGCAATGCGCTGGACGCCGGGTTCGACGGGGTCGAAATCCACGCGGCCAACGGTTACCTGGTCAACCAGTTCATCTCGGCCCATTCCAACACCCGTGACGATGAATACGGCGGCTCCCTGGACAACCGCCTGCGCTTTCTGCGCGAGATCGTCGAGGCGGTATGCAAGGTGGTCGGGCCGGAACGCCTCGGCGTGCGCTTTTCACCGTTGTTCAGCGGCACCGACGAGGACCGCGTCTACATTGGCCTGGTGGAAGAAGATCCGCACCACACCTATATCGAAGCGATCAAGGTGCTGGAAGCGTCGGGCATCGCCTATGTCTCCATCGCCGAGGCCGACTGGGACAACGCTCCCGTGTTGCCCGACAGCTTCCGTGAAGCCGTGCGCAGCACCTTCAGTGGGCGCATCATCTATGCCGGGCGTTACACCGCCGAGCGCGGCGCCAAACTGGTGGACGCGGGGCTGGCGGACTTGATCGCGTTCGGGCGGCCGTTCATTGCCAACCCGGACCTGCCGCAGCGGCTGTTCAATGGCTGGCCGTTGAACCCGCTGCGCGAAGAGGGGATGTATGGTGGGGGTGAGGTAGGGTATACCGACTACCCCACCTACCTCGAATAATCATACGGTCAAATGTGGGAGGTGGCTTGCTCCCGATGGCAATGTATCAGTCACATAGATGTCGACTGACACCGCCATCGGGAGCAAGCCCCCTCCCACATTTGATTTGTGGTGCTGTCAGGTCAACTGAACTCGCAACACAATCTTGCCGATATGATCCCCACCCTCCATCCGCGCATGAGCCTGGGCGGCGTCGGTGTAGTCGTACACCTTGTCGATGATCGGCAGGCAGCGACCCGCCGCCAGCACCGGCCAGATGTACTCGCGCAGCTGTTCGGCAATCGCCGCTTTCTCTTCGCCGGTGCGCGGACGCAGCAGTGAGCCTGTGATTACCGCGCGCTTGCCGAGGATGGTCAGCAGGTCGACATCATTGGCCCTCGCGCCGCCAAGGAAACCCAGTATCACCAGATGCCCGTCCATGGCCAGGGCCTTGAGGTTGTTGTTGAGGTAGGAGCCACCCATGATGTCGAGGATCACATCCACGCCCTGATCGTGGGTCTGCTCGGCGATCACCTGGGCGAAATCCTGCTCGCGGTAATTGATCGGTTCGCCACCCAACGTGGCAATGGCTGCGCATTTGTCGGCGCTGCCGGCGGTGGCGAAAGCCTGGATGCCGAACTCGCGGCACAGCATCAGCGCGGTGGTGCCGATGCCACTGGTGCCGCCGTGGATCAGCACGCGCTGGCCGGTGTGTGCGTCACCGAGGCCGAACAGGTTGGCCCATACGGTAAAGAAGGTTTCGGGCACGGCGGCGGCCTGGATCCAGTCCATGCCCTCGGGGATCGGCAGGGCTTGGCCGGCGGGGACGGCGCAGTACTGTGCGTAACCGCCGCCGTTGGTCAGCGCGCACACCTTGTCACCCAGGTTGAACGTTGACACGCCGTCGCCCAGCGCCACCACTTCACCGGCCACTTCAAGGCCAGGATACGGGCTCATGCCGGGTTTGAGCGGGTACTTGCCGGCGCGTTGCAGCGCGTCGGGGCGGTTGACCCCGGCGGCGTGCACGCGAATCAGGATCTCGCCGGGGCCGGCCACGGGTACATCGACCTGGCGCGGTTGCAGCACTTCAGGGCCGCCGGGAGCGGTGATTTCAATCAGGGTCATGTCTTTGGGAAGCGTCATTTGAGAGTACCTGCAGCGATGAGCGTATGGGTTGGGACCGCATCGAGCGGCCGGCGGTTCAGCAGGAGCATGCCCAGTTCCAAGGCCAGCGCGACCACGATCGCCGCGGCGGCGATCACGAACAATACAGCATGCTGACCGCCACTGAGATTGAACAGCGCCGAATAGGCGAAGCCTGCAATCGCCTGGAACGTGGCAAAGGATACGGTCGCGCGGCTCCAGGCCACTTGTTGCTGGTGATGGTTGGAGATCAACTCGTGCACCCGTGCCAGCGCCAACGGCACGATGCCCGGCGGGAACGAGCCGAGGATCACCGCCAGTGCGGCGAGTGCCATTAAGTGACTCGACACCGACAACGCGCCCACCGCGATGGCCTGCACCACCAGCACCAGGCGGATACTCAAGCGAGCGCCGAGTTTGTCCGCCAGAAACCCGTAGGTCACCGGCCCCGCAATCGAACCCAGGCCGTACATCACCCAGATCATCGCCCCCACATGCGCCCCGGCACCGAGGCCCCTGGCCACATAGTCCACCAGGAACACCATCGCCGGCACCAGGCCCGCGGCCATGAACGCGTACTGGGCAAACAGCAGGTATACGCCCGCCGGGGTTGGCGACCCCGCGTCGGCCTGCGCGGGCGCTTCATGCAGCGTGCCGCCAGGCCAGGCAAACCAGCTGGCGGCCGTCAGCACTACGGCCAGCAGGCCCAGGCCGAACCAGGTTTGCTGCAGGCCAAGGCTCAACAACGGCGGCACCAGCGTGCCCGAACCGGCGATGCCCAAGCCGATGCCCAGGAAAATCGCACCACTGGCCAGGCCTCTGCGCGCAGCGGGGACATGGGGCAGCACGGTGGCGGCCACCAGCACCATGATCGCGCCGCCGGCGATGCCCGACAGCAGGCGCCAGCCGAAGAACCAGGCCACCGACAAAGGGAAGCCACAGGCAAAGAATGCCAGGGTCACCGCGACCATCATCAGGCGCAGGGCGTTCTTGTTGGAGGTGCGCCGGGCGATGGGGCGACCGATCAGTGCGCCGATCAGGTAACCGACCAGGTTGGCGGCGCCGAGGTACACCACGTCGCTGGCGGAAAACCACTGCGCCTGGATCAATGAAGGAATCAACGGGGTATAGGCGAAGCGCGCCAGGCCGATGCTGACCAGGCTGGCGCACAAACCGGCGAAGATCGGCAGCCAGACGGCGCTGCGGGGTGGGGTGTCGTGCATGATGGCGATCCTGAGGATTTTTTCTGGTGCCCAGCATATCCACGATTGAAGGTGCAATAATGCAGCGATTACACGACACAATGATGCATATATGCAGCAGGAGAGGACATGAACTGGGATGATGCGAGGGTCTTTCTGGCGGTGTGTCGCGAATCCACATTGCGCGGTGCCGCACGGGTGCTGGGAGTGGATCAGGCCACCGTCGGGCGGCGGATCAATGCCTTGGAAAAGTCCTTGAGCGCAACCTTGTTCCTGCGCACTTCCGAAGGCTACGCGCTGACCGCCGTAGGCGAAGCCGCGTTGCATTCGGTGGAAAAAATGGAGCGTTCGGCACTCGATCTGGAGCGCCAGATCCAGGGCCTGGACGATCGCCTGACCGGCACCGTGCGGGTCAGCACCACCGACTCCCTGGCCATTGATTTCCTGATCCCGGCCATCGCCAGCCTGCACGGCAAGCACCCCGATGTGCGCGTGCAGTTGGATGCCTCCACGCAGATTCTCAGCCTGGCCAAGCGCGAGGCCGACATTGCCGTGCGCAATACCCGCCCCGACAACCCCGACCTGATCGCCCGGCGCATCGCCTGCTGGCCAGTCGGGCTGTTTGCCGCCCAGGCCTATATCGACCGCCACGGCGTCCCCGACCCCGGCAGCCTGTTCGACGGCCACGACCTGGTGGTCTACCAGCCTTACCTGCAGACCCACAAGGACCTGACCCTGGTCAGCGAACCTCTGGGGCGCGGGCGGATTGTCGCGGCGTTGAGTTCCAGCCTGTTGGTGCGCCGCTCCATCGCGGCCGGGCTCGGTATCGGTGAGATCCCGGTGTACACCGGCGAACGCGACGGCCTGGTGCGCCTGTGGCCGGAGCGTGTGCGCCCGTTGCCTTACGATGTATGGCTGGTGACCCACGCCGACCTGCGCCACACGGCACGGGTGCGGGCGGTGATCGATGAGATCGTCGCGGCGTTTGCCGGCACGGGGGAGTGAAGGTCAGCACAGGCTTGCAAGCGTGCATGCGCCTCGGTGGACACAATCGACGTCGATAACCACCTACAGGGAGCGCATATGAACGAATCAAAACACCAGGATCTGGGGCTGTTGTTCCTGCGGGCGAGCGGGGCGCTGTTCCTGCTGTGGGTGCATGGCTTGCCCAAGGTGCTCAACTACAGCGAACAACTGAAGCTGATCGAAGACCCGTTTCACTTGGGTGCGCACATTACCTTGTTGCTGGCGATTTTCGCCGAGGTGCTGTGCCCTGTGTTGATCGTCGCCGGGGTGCTGGTGCGCCTGGCCTGTTTGCCGATCCTGGCGGTGCTCTTGATCGCCATGCTGGTGGTGCATCCGGAGTGGACGTTGTTGGAAGGGCAGTTCGGTTGGCTGTTGCTGATCATCTTTACCGGCGTACTGATCGCCGGGCCGGGTCGCTTCACATTGGGCGGGCGGTTTGCCTGAATAAAAAGGGCCGGGCAAGCCCGGCCAAATAAGGAGAGCGGTGTTTCAGCTGTTTCAGCGGTTCAGGAACGCCAGCAGGTCTTCATTCAATGCCTGGGCGTGGGTCACGGCGAACCCGTGGGGCGCGTCCTTGTAGACCTTCAACTCGGCGCCCTTGATCATCTCGGCCGCCACCTTGCCGGTGGTTTCGAACGGCACGATCTGGTCGCCGTCGCCATGGATCACCAGGGTTGGTACGTCGATCTTGGCCATGTCCGGGCGGAAGTCGGTTTCGGAGAACGCCGTGACGCAATCCACCGTCGACTTGAGCGAAGCCAGCATCGCGATCTGCAGGGTCTGGCTCAGCGTGCCTTCGGACACCACCTGGCCTTTGTTGAGGCCGAAGAACGGGGTGTTGAAGTCTGAGATGAATTGCGCGCGGTCCTTAAGCAGGCCCGCCTCGATACCCGCGAACACTTCGGCCGGCACGCCCTGCGGGTAATCCGCGGTCTGGCCGAAGATCGGCGTCACCGCACCCAGCAGCACCAGGCCGGCAACGCGGGCGCTGCCGTGGCGCGCGATGTAGCGGGACACGTCGCCGCCGCCCATGGAGAAGCCCACCAGAGTCACGTCCTTGAGGTCCAGGTGTTCGATCAATTGCGCGATATCGTCGGCGAAGGTGTTGTAGTCGTTGCCGGTCCACGGCTGGTCCGAACGGCCAAAGCCACGGCGGTCGAACGCGATGGTGCGGTAGCCGCGACTGCTCAGGTACTCCATCTGGTATTCCCACATGTCGGCATCCAGCGGCCAGCCGTGGCTGAACAGCACGGGCTTGCCGCTGCCCCAGTCCTTGAAGTAGATCTGGGTACCGTCTTTGGCAACGAATGTGCTCATGCAAAACTCCTTGATAGAGGTGGGTAAAACGCGGGATCACTATTGCCGTTAAGCCGGTTCGTGGCTTGTACCGGTGTGCTTGTTTGGGGCTACCAACTGAACTTGAGTTCGACACCCAGGTAGTTGCTGTCCGCGCCGCCGGCATTGCGCAGGGTTTGCCCTACTGCGTAATGCACCGCTTCGACCGCGCCGGTGAGGTTGGGGGTAAAACCATAGTCGGTACGCAGTTGCGCGTAGGCGCCGGTCCAACGATCGCCCTGGCCGGCGGTGCCTGCCACCGGCAGGTTGGGTTGGGTGTACACCGCGTCGCTGGTGGTCTGTCGCCATAACAGGCCGACGGCGGTTTGCACGCTGAGTTTGTCGATTGGTTTTACCGTGATCGACGGCTTGACGTGGATCAGGTTGCTGTAGCCGGTGTAACCCGCCAGCGAAAAATAATAGCCGTTGGGGAACAGTGGGTTGAAGGTGCCAACAGTGCCGTCGCCGGTCCTGCGGTCGCCGGAGGCGATGTCCAGTTGCAGGCCGATACGCGGTTTCCAGGCCAGGCTGTCGAAGGTGTAGCCGGTGCGGCTGCCGCCGGCCCAGGCGCGAATATCCTTGCTGCCCACCGAACCACTTTGCAGCATGGCTTCGATGTCCCAGTCAAAGCCCAGGGCAGCGCCGCCCAGGCGCGCGTCGAACAGGTGGCGGGTCTCGTCGCCGTCGGCATCCAGGTAATGCGCGGCGCTGCGCTCATACACGCCGTAGTAGGCCGACAGCTCGTTCTTGCCCCCCACCAGCCGCTCGACGCGCACCATGTGAAAGCGCGCGTCGCTGTTGGACTTGTCGTCGAAATGCCGACCGTCCTGGTACTGCACCGGCTGGCTGGCGATGCCGATGAAGCGCCAGTTCGTGGTCTCCCAGTCCGCCCACAGCGCATCGAACGACTGCCGCACATTCGGGCCGTCCCGCGAGGAGATGAAGCGCTGCAAGTCGAAGGCAAAGTCCTGGCGCCCGGCCCGTGCCTTGAACGTGCCGCTGTCGAAGGTGTTGACGTACTCGGCAAAGGCCAGGCGCAGGTCGACGCGGTTCTGGTCGGCACCGCCGATGGTGGTCTTGTCATACGCCCGCACATCTTCCAGCTGGGTGAACACCCGCCAGTGTTCGTTCAGATGCAGGTCGGCGTGTACCTGGAAACGCTGGATCAGGTAGCGATCACGCTTCACGTCCTTCACGCCGAAACCACTGGCGTCGTTCATCTCGAAACGTTCACGCAAAGTCGCCCCGAGCGACAGGTAGGTGTACGGGTTGGCGCCTGACAACGGGATGTACTTGAGGTTGTCCAGCGCTTGCGTGCGCAGCGCCGGGTTCTGCAGTACGGACCAGTCTTCCTGCCAGCGATTGGCCTTGATGGCCGGCCGCGTCGGTTGCTCGTCGGCGTGGACGCCGCCGGCGAGCAGCGGCCACAGCACGGCCAGGCTCCAGCCTGTGCGACGCATCATTTTGCGGCGTTGAGTTGGTGAATTTCCGCGACGTAACCGCCGGGGAACTCGACCAGCGCGCTGCGACGGCCTTTGCTGTCGAACGCCGGCACGAGCACTGTGGCACCGGAACCGGTGGCTTTGCCCAGCGTGGCGGTCAGGTCGGCCACTTGGTAGCCGGTGGTTTCGTGGCCGAAGGGGTAGGGCAACTGGCCATTGGTGACCAGCACCGCCATGCGCCCGAACGGCGACTCGATATCGACACGCCGGTAGGTGCCGTTGGCTTGGCCCACGTCGATGCCCGGCGCATGCTTGTCATCGGTCAGCACTTTGCCGTGGGAGAAGCCCACGAACCCTTTGATAAACGCGTCGGCCCGCTCGGCGCTGAGGTACACGCGGTTTTCCGGGACGGTCTGGAAGGCCGCATAGTCCGGGGTCTTGGTGTGCCAGTAGAGCTGCATGTTCACGCCGCCCGGCCATTGCACCACGGCGTCACGCCCGATGGGGTCCGGGAAGTCGCTGACGATCACCGCGGCGCCGTTTTCGCGGGCGGCCTTGAGCGCGACGTCCATGTCCTTGACCAGATAGCCGTTGCGTTCCTGGCCGAACGGATGCGGAATCGGCGTGGTGAAGCCGAACAGCGACACCGTGCCCGCCGGCGTCTGCAGCAATTGCGAAGTGGTGCTGCTCGGCACCGGCAGCACATTCACCACCACCTGGGCCGTGCTCTTGCCGCCAAAGGTGGCGAGGAAGCTCTGGGCGAAACGGTCAACATCCGCCGGGGCGACATACACATGGCTGGTGTCATATTGCGGCGCCACGGCCACGCTCGGGGTTGCCGCGAAGGCATTGCTCATCATTGCGCTCGCCAGCAGCGTCAATGCCACGGATACCTTGATTGCTTTGTTACGCATGCCCATTCTCCAGCGCTTCTACGGGATAGAAAGCCTTGAGGTTAGGGGCAGGGGCGTGGTGGGAATTGTATGGACGTGCTCGGTTGAACGATTCAGCGTCTATGCTGGTCGATTGACTTTCAACGTCAGATCACACAGGTGAACGAAATGGCCAAGACTTACAGCTATGCCGCCCAGAACGCCAAGGACTCACTCAAACCCTTTACTTTCGAGCGCCGCGCGCCGGGGGCGGACGATGTGCAGATCGACATTCTTTATTGCGGCGTGTGCCACTCCGACCTGCACACCGTGCGCAACGAGTGGAGCAATACCCTTTACCCGTCGGTGCCCGGCCATGAAATCGTCGGCCGCGTCACGGCGGTAGGCGCCAATGTGAAGGCCTTCAAAGTCGGCGACCTGGCCGGCGTCGGTTGTATGGTCGACAGTTGCCAGCAGTGCGCGTCCTGCGCCGAGGGCGAAGAGCAGTACTGCGAGAACGGCTTTACCGGCACCTACAACGGCCCGGTATTCGGCGGTGAAAACACCTTCGGCGGCTACTCGGACAACATCGTAGTCAAGGAAAAATTCGTGCTGCGCATCTCCCACGACGCTGCCAACCTGGCCGCCGTGGCCCCGCTGCTGTGCGCCGGCATCACCACCTATTCGCCGCTGCATCACTGGAAGGTCGGGTCCGGCAAGAAGGTCGGCGTGGTCGGCCTCGGTGGCTTGGGGCACATGGCGGTGAAGATCGCCCACGCCATGGGTGCGCACGTCACGTTGTTCACCACGTCGCCGAACAAGCGCGAAGACGGCCTGCGCCTGGGCGCCGACCAGGTGGTGGTGTCCAGGAATGCCGATGAAATGGCGGCCGTCGCCAACAGCCTGGACTTCATCCTCAACACCGTCGCCGCGCCGCATGACCTCGATGCGTTCCTCAACCTGCTCAAGCGCGATGGCACCATGACCCTGGTCGGCGCCCCTGACAGCCCGCACCCGTCGCCGACGGTGTTCAACCTGATTTTCAAGCGCCGCAGCCTGGCCGGTTCGTTGATCGGTGGCATCCAGGAGACCCAGGACATGCTCGACTTCTGTGCCGAACACGGGATCGTCTCCGACGTGGAGATGATCGATATCCAGAGCATCAACGAGGCGTATGAGCGGATGCTCAAGGGCGATGTGAAGTATCGGTTCGTGATCGATATGCAGAGTTTGAAAAAGGAACGCCAGGCGGCGTGAAACACGCCTTGCTGAAACGTTGACGATCTAATGTGGGAGCGGCGGTGCGCCGCTCCCACCTTTTTTCGTCACACGCAATTGCCGCCGCTATGAAGGATTGCGCAGCACGCCGCGAAACGTCGCACTCAATGCGCGCAATGTGTCCTTGGAACGGCCATCACTGATGCGGCTGTAAAGCACCACTTCGCTCACCGGCAGCGGGGGCAAGTCGTACTGCTCACTGACGTCCACCGCGCCTGCCGGTGCCACGCGGTAGGCGAGGGCAGCCACGCCGAGCCCGGCGCTGACGGCGGCCCCCACGGCCATGACGCCGCCGCCGACAAACACTTCGATCCAGTCGATGCACGCCGTATCCAGTGCGCGTGTCGCCAAGTGGCGTACACCGCAAGGCGCGGCCATGGTCGCCATGCGCAGTGGCTGACCGGGGCTGTGCTGCCAGGCAGGGGCGGCGAACCAGCCAAAGCGCTCCACGGCTAACACTTCGCCGTCCTGGCGGTCGCCCTCGTTACGCACGATCACCGCGTCCAGCTCATTGCGGTCGAAGGCGGCCATCAGGTCGCGGGACGAGGCAATACGCACTTCAAGGATCACCAGCGGGTCATAGGCCGCCATGCGGCTGAGCCAGATCGGCAAGTCCGGTCCGGCCACATGGTCACTGATGCCGATCACCAGACGACGGGGCGCTGTGCTGCCCATATCGCCCAAGGCGCGTTCGTGGGCATTGAGCAGGGCACGGGCGGCCACGATAAAAAGCTCACCCCGAGGCGATAACCGCACCTGTCGTGGGGTGCGCTCCAGCAAGCGATAACCGAGGCGTTCTTCCAGGCGCTTGAGCTTGAGACTGATGGCCGCCTGAGAGGTGTCGAGGGCTTCGGCGGCACGGGTGAAACTGGCGAAATCGGCCACCAGCACAAAGGCCTGGACGGTATCGATATCAAGGGGTTTTGACGTGTCAGTCATATTGGATGTTTATCGCAATTATATTGGTCGATATCTTGCTGAAATCATTGCCGCTGCGCAAGCTGGACGCTCAATCTGCACAGGAGCTGATTCATGTTTGCCAAACAGTATTCACACCGCTTGCCTGCCGACTACGACATGGACGTGATACGCCACCGCGCCGCGCAATTGGGGCCAGTGTGGGATCGCACCGAAGGGTTGCTGTTCAAGGCATTTATCGCCCAGGAGCGTGGGCAGGCACCGGGCGTGAGCAATCTGTATGCGTCCGTGTACCTGTGGTCCGACCCTTTGCAGGCCGCTGACTTCTTGCTCGGCGAGCGTTTTCAGAAGGTGCTCGATAGCTTTGGTCGGCCCGACATTGAGAGCTGGTTGCCGTTGGATGTTCTGCGCGGCCCGGCGCAGAGTGCGTTGAGCCTGTATCGCGAGGAGTGGGCGCTGGAACCGGGGGCTGACCGGTTGGCAAGGCTGGTCGAAGAGAAACGCTGCAATCGGCAGTTGGCCGATAGCAGCGACACGTTCGCGGTGTTCCTGGCCTTGGACGTGCAGGCATGGCGCCTGGTGCGGATCACTTTATCGAGCCACGCTCTGGATCCTGGCCATCCGGGCACCGGTTACCAAGTGCTCTATCTGGCCCAAGGCGTTGCGTCATAAGGCCAACTGCGCCAGTCTTGGTGGCCTCGACCTCTGCGTATCAGCGATCCACGATGCAAGCCACCCGTTTGACCCTCATCTGCCACGCCGTCACGCCCCTGCAAAAACAGGGGCGCTTTCCCGATGACGAGTCGGTGGTGATGGATTGGCAAGGCGCAGCGTTATCCCTGGCCGGACAGTACAAGAAAACCCCGCGTCTGCTGTGTGGTCCGGAAGCACGTACGCGGCAGACCGCAGGGTTGTTTGGCGCACATCCAGTGATCGACGATGCCCTGCGTGACGGTGATGTTGGCACCTGGAAAGGCCAGGCTATCGGCCAGCTTGATAGCGACGAATTGACCGCTTGGCGTACCGACAGCTCCCGCGCGCCCCATGGCGGCGAGTCGGTCGATCAGGTGTGCGCGCGGGTGGCGCAGTGGATCAAATCCGTCGAAGCCCAGCCTGGCCATGTCGTGGCCATCACCCACCCCTTTGTGATCCGCGCCGCGCTGCTGTACGTCATGCAGTTCCCGGTCTCGATGTTTTACCGGATCGACGTCGAGCCGCTGTCGGCAACCCAATTGCGCTTCAACGACGTATGGCGCCTGCGCCTGGAAACTCACGCCTGAGTAGGTGAACATGGCAAAATCCACGCCCCGCAATGAGAGCAACCCATGAAACGCATCCTGATCATTGGCATTGGCGCCGGCAACCCTGACTACATCACGATGCAGGCCGTGAAGGCGCTGAACCGCACCGACGTGTTTTTCCTGATGGACAAGGGCCAGAGCAAAGACAAACTGATCGACCTGCGCCGCGAGATCTGTGAAACCTATATCACCGAGCCCGGCTACCGTTTTGTCGAGGCCGATTGCCCGGAGCGTGCGCGCGGTGAGATCGACTACACCACCGCCGTGCAGGACCTCAACCGTGATAAGCAAGCCACCTTCGAACGCATGATCAACGAGGAAATGGCCGACGGGGAGGTGGGCGCGTTCCTGGCCTGGGGCGACCCGGCGCTGTACGACAGCACTATCCGCATCCTTAAGGCGATCCTGGCCAGTGGCCGTTGTGCATTTGAGTTTGAAGTGATCCCCGGCATCACCAGCGTGCAGGCCCTGGCCGCCCAGCATAAGGTGGCGTTGAACCGCATCGGCAAGTCCGTCGAGATCACCACCGGCCGCCGCCTGGCGGCGGGGCAGGCCAGTGATGCCGATACCCTGGTGGTCATGCTCGACGCTGAAGATTCCTACCGCACGGTGGCCGATCAGGACCTGGATATTTACTGGGGCGCCTACCTGGGCACGCCGGACGAGATCCTGATCAGCGGCAAGGTCTGCGAAGTGGCTGACGATATCCAACGGGTGCGCAAGGCCGCGCGCCTGGCCAATGGCTGGATCATGGACACTTATTTGTTGCGCAAACCCTGAGGTCGCATCCCATGTTCAAACGCCTTGCCCTCGCGCTGGCCCTGGTGGCCGGCGTTGCCCACGCTGATTCCGAGTTGCACACCGATTTGCCACTCGCGTACCTGGAACAGACTCAAAGCGACGCGCGCAACGAGCCGCTGGTGATCTTTTTGCACGGGTTCGGCAGCAATGAGGAAGACCTGTTCGGCATCAAGGACGCATTGCCCTCCACCTGGACGTACCTGTCGGTCCGCGCGCCGACGCCGGTGCAACCGGATGGCTTTCGCTGGTTTACCAAGACGCCGGGCGACGGCGATTACGATGGTGTGACCGCAGATTTGCAGAGCAGCGCCAAGCTGATCAAGGATTTTATCGGCAAAGCCAGCGCCAAGTATCACACCCAGCCTGACCGGGTATTCCTGGTGGGCTTCAGCCAGGGTGCGATCATGTCCTACGAGGTTGCCTTGCGTGATCCACAACAGGTGCGTGGTATTGCGGCGCTCAGTGGTAGCGTGCTGCCGGTGCTCAAGGCTGAGCTCAAGCCGGACGAGCGCTTGGGCAAACTGGCGATCTTTATCGGCCACGGCACCCTGGATCAGGCACTGCCGTATGCGTCGGCGACGCGGGCGAATGAAGTGTTGGTGGGGTTGGGGTTGCAGCCGGAATTTCATGCTTACCCAGGGATGAAGCACACCATCAGCGAGGCGGAAGTGCAGGACCTGAAGGCCTGGCTTGAATCGAATGTAAAGTGAGCACGGTTGAAATGTGGGAGGGGTGCCCCTCCCACATTGGATATTCACTGTTTGGGCGATCGGGTTACTTATTGCCCGTGATTTGTTTCACCAGTGCAGCATGCCCCTTCGCATCATCGGCCCGTGAGATCGCCTGGATCACCACCAGTTGGTTGCCCGAACCACCGAGGAACGTGGAATTGAGCGTCTTGCCGCCGCCCTGGGTGGCGGTGCTGTCCACCTGGCGCAGGCCGAGGCCCTTGAGGGTCAGTTTTTTCTCGCCGAGTTTCTTGAAGTCGGGCAGGGCGGCGCTCTGCTCCTTGACGAAACCGGCCACGGCGCCGTCGAGGAACTGCGGGTCGTTGTCGCCGATCTTGACTCCGTCTTTGCGCAGGGTTTCGGCGACGATCACCACACTTTTCGTGGTCTGGTTGGCGTACATCGTGCCTTGGGTGGCGGCGGTGCCGTCCTCGGCCTTGCCGGCCGGCAGGGTGTCGGCGGTATAGGCCTTGGGCAGAGTGAAGGTGAACTTGCCGCCCAGGGTGGAGATAGTCTGGGTGGTCGGCTTGGCGGCGGCGAACACGCCGCCGGCGGTCAGCGCGAGGACCAGCAGGGCAGCGGTCTTGGTGAAGGTGGCCATGAAGCGCTCCAGGGGATGAACGAAATTGCGGAGCATTCTGTCAGAAAATTCGCAATTTCGTTCATCCGTAGCCTTACACCTTGTCGGACTCTTCCTCAAGCCTGTCCATTTCAAACAGCCGCGCCAATTCGGCTCGCGCTTCCTGGGCGGTCTGCATCACCTTGGCCGCGTCGTCGTATACCGCGTGCTGGGCGGCGAGCACTTGCAGGTCGTGGTTCTTGAAGCGGGTGATGCGCGCATCCGCCTGGGCCTGGCTCAGCCCAAGGCCCACGAGGGTGCGGCGACTCATTTCAAGGCTGGAATAGAAGGTTTCGCGAATCGGCGAGGCGTCCAGGTCCACCAGGCGATGCACGTGCTGGCGGTTACGGGCGCGGGCGATGATCTTCATGTGTGGGTAAAGATTGCGCACCAGTTCGGCGGTCTTGATGTTGATCTCCGGGTCGTCCATGGCGATCACAAAGAACTCGGCCTGGTCGACCTTGGCCGCATGCAGGATTTCGGGGCGTTGCGGGTCGCCATAGAACACCGGCATGCCGCCGAAACTGCGGGTCAGCTCGATGGTTTCCACCGAGGTGTCGAGGGCGATAAACGAGATATTCTGCGCGCGCAGGATCCGCGCCACGATCTGTCCCATACGGCCCATGCCGGCAATCACCACGCGTGGCGCGTCACTTTCGATGGCGCGGTATTCCTCGGGCACTTCCACCGGTTTGACCTTGGGCTTGAACAGCTTCGGACACACCAGCAACAACAATGGCGTGACCGCCATGGACAGGGTAATGGTGAGCACCAGGATGTCGTAGAGGTGCGGTTCGAACAGGCCCTGGTCGCGCCCGATCTTGAACACCACAAAGGCGAACTCACCGCCGGCCGCCAGTACCACGCCCAGGCGCAGGGCGCTTTCGCGGTTGAGGTCACCCACCAGTCGGCCCACGGCGTAGAGCAACGGCAGCTTCAGGCCGATCAGCAGCAGGGTCAGGCCAATCACCACCAGCGGTGAACTGAGCAGCAGGCCGAGGTTGGCGCCCATGCCCACGCTGATAAAGAACAGTCCCAACAGCAAGCCCTTGAACGGTTCGATCTGGGACTCCAGTTCGTGGCGGTACTCCGAGTCCGCCAGCAGCAAACCGGCGAGAAACGCGCCGAGGGCCATGGACACACCCACCAGTTCCATTAGCCAGGCGGTCCCGATCACCACCAGCAAGGCGGTGGCCGTGGACACTTCACGCAGGCCGGTCTTGGCGACGATGCGAAACACCGGGCGCAACAGGTAGCGCCCGCCGATGATCACCACGGCGATGCTGCCGAGGATCTGCAGCACGTGTTGCAAGCCTTCGGCTTCGGTGGTCGGGTGATCACTGCCGGCCAGCAGCGGCACCATGGCGATCAGCGGGATCGCGGCGATGTCCTGGAACAGCAGAATCGCAAACGCCAGACGACCGTGGGGCTGGTTCAACTCCTTGCGCTCGGCCAGGCTTTGCAGGCCAAACGCGGTGGACGACAGCGCCAGGCCCAGGCCCAACACGATGGCGCTGTTCCAGGCCTGGCCAAAGACCCAAAGTGCTACCGCGCCCATCACCAAGCCGGTCAACAGCACCTGGGCCAGGCCGACACCGAACACGGCCTTGCGCATTACCCATAAACGTTTGGGCGATAGCTCAAGGCCAATGATGAACAGCAACAACACCACACCCAGTTCGGAGAACTGCGCGACGCTTTGCGGGTTGCCGATCAGGCCCAGTACTGACGGGCCGATGATCACACCGGCAAACAGATAACCGAGCACCGCGCCCAGTTGCAGGCGCTTGGCCAGCGGCACGGTCAGCACAGCGGCGAGCAGGAACACTACGGCTGCTTGTAACAGGTTGCCTTCATGGGGCATTGCGAACTCCAGAATCTTTAAAGCCAATCAACAGGTGCGTATTAGAGCGCTTTTTACATTTCGAAAATTGTGTTTTTGCTGCGCGGTGGGGAGATATCGCGCCATCGGTCATGGGGCGATGACGGGGCCAGCGGTGATTCCGGAAGGATATCCAAACAATTTGCCCTCGGGCGCGGGTGGAAGCCAGGGACATTCGAACCTAGTTTTAGATTCTTGAGTTTATATTCCTTGGGTGGCATATTTGCATGGGCTGGGACATTGAATACACGGATGAATTCGCAGATTGGTGGGATGATCTGGGCGAAAGGGAACAGGTTTCGGTGTGTGCCAGCGTTGATCTGCTAGGGCTTTTCGGACCTGGTTTGGGCTATCCCCACAGTAGCGATATCAAAGGTTCTCGACATGGAAACCTTCGGGAGTTACGGATACAGCACGCTGGGCGACCCTATCGTGTGTTGTATGCATTCGATCCACGGCGATGCGCTTTATTGCTCATAGGTGGTGACAAGACCGGACAGCGCCGATGGTACGAGGAGCACATCCCGGTGGCAGAAAAGCTGTACGACATACATTTGGAAGCATTGCGTAAAGAGGGCCGTAACCATGGCTAAAAAATTCGCTGAACTTCAAGCCCACATGACGCCGCAATCTCGCGTCGAGGCCAAGCAGCTGTTTGAGCAACACCTCAAGGAAATGCCGCTGCACGAGCTGCGCAAGGCTCAGCAAATGAGCCAGGAGAGCCTGGCCAAAGCATTGAATATCAACCAGGCGGCTGTCTCCAAGATGGAGCGGCGTACAGACATGTACATCAGCACATTGCGCAACTACATCCGGGCGATGGGAGGTGAGCTGGAAATTATTGCAACCTTTCCCGATGGGCAGGTGAAGATCGACAATTTCGCTTATTGAGCATTCTCAGGCGCTTGGACTTGCCCGGTCAGGATTCACTTTCCTGTCGCTCTCCCTTTGTTACTATCGCTTCCCCGTCACCAGGAGTCAGCGCCCCATGCAACACCAGTGGGATGAAATGCACCGCACCCGCAAGCCCACGTTCGTGCTGTGCGGTGAGCCCCAGGGCGATGTGCTCAATCTCTACGTTCACGGCTACTCGGCGTTTTTCAACCGGCAACAGCTGGGCAGCTTCAAGGCACAGCTGGCCGGTATCGAAGGCTCGACCAACTTGATGCTGTTCTGGCCGGCGGGGCACTTTCTGGAAAATCTGTTTGCGCCGTTCAAGGACGTGATCGCTGCGATGCTCGGCGGCGGTGGCCTGGGGGCCGCCACTGTGGGGGTGGGCAAGGCGATCGCGTATTTTCTTGATCACTATAAAAGTGTCGAGGCGCGGGTGGACGAAGTGGCCAGGAGTTTGCTGCCGGAATTGGCGGAGTACCTGCACGGTGAGTCGCTGCAGGTGCGGCGCATCAACCTGATCGGTCATTCGCTGGGGGCGCGGATTCTGGTCAAGAGTCTGCTGGCCAGCCCTGAAACCGCACGCGAGCTGCCGTTGGACAACCTGCTGCTGATGGGCGGGGCGATCTGTACCTCCAGCCCCTGGGATGACGTATCGGCGCCGCTCAAGGGCCGGGTGATCAACTGCCATTCCAGCAAGGACTGGGCGCTGGCCCTGAAGCCGGACACCGAACGCTGCATTGGGCGGTATGCAATCCCGGTGACTCCGGCGCTGAAGGCCAAGGTCTGCAATGTGCATTTGGCCAGCTTCGACCATGCCGCCTATTGGCCGCAGTTGCAGACGGTGGTGCAGTACACCGACCTGCTGCACGAGCGGCGCGGCATGATCCGCTCCGACCAGCGCAGTGCCGAGGTGCGTTTTGCCGAGGAGGACGTCGAACTGTTCCCGGCCCTGGTGCAGGCGCGGCCGGAAGAGTTGAAGTTCCTCGCCGAACTGATGGCGCAAAAACGCAGCGCGTCGATTGATGCCAAGGTACGCGAGCCGCTTAAACTGGCCATCGAGTTGCAGCGCATGGGGGGCGACAGCTTCATGAACCTGGCCCGTGGTCATGGCGTGAGTTATCGCCAGATCGCCGAAGATGTGGCGCAGCGACTCGGGATCAAATTTGACCAGCCGCTTGCAAGCGTGGTGCTGGCAGACCTTGAAGCCCAGGTCGCAGAGACCCTCATCGAGCAGTACAAAGACAAGCTCAGTCACGCCGACCGTCAGGTATTCGACGCCGAGCTCAAGGCCGCCGCGCTAAAAGAGCAGGGCGTGTTCAATCGCATCGACATCGGCCGTTCGGCCACCACCGCGTTGAGTGGTACGGCATTGGCCGGCCTCACCGGGTTTATCCTGCGCCGGGGCGCGGCCACGGCAATACCGGTGGTGGGCCAGGCGTTGGCGGCGGCAATGCTGCTGGTGAGCGGCGTGCGGGCGTTTTCCGGCCCCGCCTATTCGATCACCACCCTGGCGGTGCTGGTGATCGGGGTGATTCGCCAGCGCATGGAGCGTGAGGCGCTGAATCAGGAGATGGACCTGGTGGCACAGGTGGTGGAAGCGTTTGAGCTGCCTCGGGACACGGTGATGCGCACGGTCGCATCCGACTGATAAGCTGCGCGCCTGTCTAGTGTGTTTGCCTGGGATACTGCGTGAAATTCAGCCTGCCAAAAATCGCTACCGCCCCATTCTGCCCGCCGGAAGTGGCGGGTTCGGTCGTCGTTGACCCCAACGCTTCGTTCTTCAAGCGCATCCTGATGTTCGCCGGCCCCGGCCTGCTGGTCTCCATCGGTTATATGGACCCGGGCAACTGGGCCACCGCCATCGAGGCGGGTTCGCGCTACGGCTACAGCTTGTTGTTCGTGGTACTGCTGGCCAGCCTGGCGGGGATGGCGGTGCAGTGCCTGTGCTCGCGGCTGGGCATCGCCACCGGCAAGGACCTGGCGCAATTGTGCCGCGAGCGCTACAGCAAGCGCTCTGCGCGGACCCAGTGGGTGCTGGCGGAAATCTCGATCATCGCCACGGACCTGGCCGAAGTGCTTGGCTGTGCGCTGGCGTTTCACTTGCTGCTGGGTGTGTCGTTGACCACCGGCATTGTCATCACGGCGTTTGACACCTTGTTGATCCTGGCTTTGCAGAACCGGGGTTTCCGCCGCCTGGAAGCGATCATGCTGGCATTGGTGGCGACCATCGGCGTGTGCTTCTTTGTCGAGCTGCTACTGATCAAACCCTACTGGCCGGACGTGTTGAGCGGCTTCACCCCCTCACTCTCGGCCATCAGCGATGCCGCGCCGCTGTACCTGGCCATCGGTATTCTGGGCGCTACCGTCATGCCGCATAACCTCTACCTGCACAGCTCCATTGTGCAAACCCGCCTGATTGGCAAGGACCTGGCCAGCAAACAGGACGCGGTCAAGCTGGCGCGCATCGACACCATCGGCTCCCTGGCGCTGGCCTTGCTGGTCAATGGCGCGATCCTGGTGCTGGCCGCCGCTGCGTTCCACAAGACCGGCCACACCGACGTGGTGGAGATCCAGGACGCCTACCATCTGCTTGATCCGCTGGTCGGCGGCGCATTCGCCAGCATCCTGTTCGGCATTGCCTTGCTGGCGTCCGGGCAAAGTTCGACCTTTACCGGCACCATCGCTGGTCAGGTGATCATGGAGGGCTACCTGAACCTACGTATTCCCTGCTGGCAACGCCGCTTGATCACCCGTGGGCTGGCGTTGATCCCGGCATTTCTCGGCGTGTGGCTGATGGGCGACGATGCCATCGGCAAATTGCTGATTCTGAGCCAGGTGGTACTGAGCCTGCAGTTGCCCTTTGCGCTGTATCCGCTGATCCGCATGACCGGTGACAAACAACTGATGGGGCCGTTCGTCAATCGATTGCCGACCCGGGTACTGGCGTGGTTTTTGTTTGCTGTGATCAGCGGGGCGAATGGGTGGTTGATTGCGCAGTGGGTGTTCTGACGTGAGCACTCGCTGTTGAACGAGACCTACACCAGGATTGCCAGGGAAGTGTAGAGGGCAACCTGAGGATCGGCCGTCAACAGTTTCATCGGCTCGCTCATGGCGGTTGCTACGATGAGCCGATCGAAAGGGTCCTTGTGATGAGGCTCAAGATCCTTCACCGCAATGGCGTGTTCTGAGGTGACCGGCAGTTCGACAAAACCGCTCTCCAGGCAGTACTCACGGATTTCAGCAAGGTCGAGGGTGAGTTTCCCCAACCCTGCCTTGATCGCCATTTCCCAGAATGTTGCAGCACTGACGTAAATCTCTGCGGCATTTTCAATCAGTTTTCGGGCTTTGCCGGATAGTGGCCCGTAAAAACAGAACGAGCCTACGTTTTCGACGAGGAAATTTCCTCATTTGTCCCAATACGGCACGGTGCCAAAACACGCGACAAAATAGTCAATCACCGTCCTTACCTTCAGCGACAGCCGCCGGCTCCCCGGCCACAACGCCGCAATCTGCTGCGGCTCCAGCGTGGTCGCGACCTCGTATTGCGTGAGCACCGCCTGCAAGGTCCCGGCGCGCAAGCTTTCGCCGATCAGCCAGGACGGAAACACCACCAGCCCCAGGCCTTGTTCGGCGGCGTGGGTGAGGGTGTCGGCGTGGTTGCCGGTGATCGGGCCCTTGACGCTGTAGGGCGTCCAGTCGCCCCCGTCGCGCCGAAAGAACCAGCGTTCCTGGCCGTTGATGCCTTTGTAGGCCAGGCAGTGATGTTCGCTCAGTTCGTCAGGGTGGCGGGGCGTGCCGTGGCGGGCCAGGTAGGCGGGGCTGGCGGCGATGCGAAAGCGCTGGGGCGCGAAGATGCGCGCCTGCATGCTGGAGTCGTTGAGCACGCCGATGCGGAACAGCAGGTCGGTGCCGTCTTGCAACGGGTCGACGAAGGTGTCGGTTTGCTGGATATCCAGTTGCAGCTTGGGGTAGCGCCGGCACAACTCGCCCAGCCACGGCGACAGGTGGCGCTGGCCGAACACCATCGGCGCATTGATGCGCACCAGGCCGCAGGGTTCGCGTTCCTGCTCCTGCAAGGCCTGGCTGGCGGCTTCGAGTTGTTCAAGCACCACGCGTGCATGGCGTCCCAGCAAACGCCCGGCCTCAGTGGGCGTGACCGCGCGCGTATGACGATAGAGCAACTGCTGGCCGAGGGCCTGCTCCATCAGTTGGATCTGCCTTGAGATCGAAGAGGGCGCCAGCCCCTCGCGGCGTGCCACTTCGGAGAAACTGCCGTGGTCCAGCACCGCGACAAACAGGCGCAGCGCCTTGAAACTCAGTTCGTTCAAACCCTGCATCGTGGCTCCAGGTTGTGCGTTCTGCGCAAAGGTGTTGTCGGCATGCTCCCATTTATTGCACAGCGCAGCCACCGGATAATCCGCGCCATCAATTCTTTGTTCAAGCGCAGGTGATGTATGCGGGCCAGTTCTATCGACGGTGTGGCGCCAGCCAGACCCCAACATAACGTTCTGCGGTTGTTGCTGTTGCCGCTGGTGATCCTGGCTGGCATGGGCCTGTCGGTAGAGGCCGGCTTGCTCGGGCCATTGGGCGAGCAGGTGGGGCACTTATGGGCGACGTTGAGCATTTTTGGCGTTGGCGCGGCGGTCCTGTCTCTGCTGTTGCTGTTCAGTGGTCCGCAGAAGGGCCCTGCGCTGACCGAGTTGCCGCGCTGGCAGCTGATCGGTGGGTTCCTCGGGCCCATCTACGTGGTGGTGCTGACCCTGGCCACGCCCCATATCGGTATTGCCATGACGATGATCGCGATTCTGTCGGGGCAGGTCGGCAAGAGCGTGCTGATCGACCATTTCGGTTGGTTCGGCGCGGCGCGCAAGCGGGTCAATGGCGAGCGTTGGATCGCCTTGGTGTTGATTGTGGCGGCACTTGTTCTGATCTCACGAGGGTAAGGCGATGAATCTGATTCTGTTATTGGTCGTGGTGGTGGCGGCGGGCGCGGTCTTGAGTGTGCAAGCGGCCATCAACGGCCGGCTGGGCCAGACGGTGGGCGTGCTGCGCAGCAGCCTGGTGACGTTTGCGGTTGGCGCCCTGGTCACGGCGTTGCTGATTTTCTTCTTCGAACCGGCCCAGGCGGTGAGCTTGCTGCAAGTGCCGAAGTGGCAGCTGACCGGCGCGTTGTTTGGCGTGGTGTACATGATGGTGATGGTCGGCGCGGTGCCCGTAGTTGGCACGGCGGTGGCCACGGTGGCGGTAATCACCGGGCAATTGGGCATGGGCATGTTGATCGACAACTTCGGCTGGCTGGGCAACCCGGCTATCGAGCTGTCGGGCAGCCGGATCCTGGCGATGGTTTGCCTGGCCCTGGCGCTGGTGTTCATGTACCGCAGCAATACGCGCACCGATTGATGGTTTGAACGATCGGTGTGGGCCGGCAGTCACTGCTTAAGGTGCCGGCGCTCGCCGCACCGTGACGACCATGAAGAAGGAGTCTGAACATGCCAGATCAAACCTGTGCCTGCCCACACTGCAAATGTGTACTGGGCGCCGACGCGGTTATGAAAGACGGTAAGGGCTATTGCTGCCAGGGGTGCGCCGAGCATCATGCGCACGGTGAGCCTTGCGCGGCGGCGACGGGCTGCGAGTGCGCCAAGGCGGCCCACTAGCACTGAGTAAGCACTGTGGACGCGGGCTTGTTGGGGTGAGTGGGGCTTGTGCTGCGATTCGATCCAAGGGCTGCTTCGCAGCCCAGCGCAGGGCAAGCCTGCTCACCACAACAAGCTTATTGCACATGACATCTCGGGCATCGTGGCTATTGGGTTTCCAGCTCGAGCCGCAAGCTATGGTCGGCCATGCGCTGACGATCCTTCACCACGCCGCTGGTCCGCCGGCCCTCCAGCGCAAACACCACGGTTTGCGCATCGTGCAAATCCTCGGGCAGCGGTTGGAACACCTTCAACACCAGCCAGCCGGGTGTGCGCTGCAGGCTTACCTGGCATTCGGCCTGTTTGGCCAGCGGCCCGAACAGCGTGTCCTGGGTGTAATCGATTCTCGCCTTGCCGTTTACCGGCACTGATGACGTCATGGGACGTTCCTCCTTGTTTAATCCTGGTGAGGTTCAATCCTGGTGATATAGGCAAGTGATCCCGCGGGTGGGTGAAAATTCACTCGGATTGTCGAGCGGTGGTCATTACCATGGCGGCTCACCCTCGATTGATGTGTACGCCATGGCCCTGGCCGCGCCCCCCGACCTCAGTGATCACGCCGTCCCTGTGCAGCCGCTGGCACGAACCTACCCGCGTGGGTTGTATGTGGAGCCTCACAGCCACGACTGGGGGCAGTTGCTCTACGCCATGAGTGGGGTGATGTGGGTCGAGACGCCTCGCGAAGCGCTGGTGGTGCCACCCCAGCGGGCGGTGTGGCTGCCGCCTGGCGTAGAGCACGGCATTCGCGTGGTGTCGGATCTGCAGATGCGCAATATCTACCTGCGTCCGGCCCTGGCGGCGACGTTGGACGACCAGGTGCAGGTGATCGAGGTGGGCGGGCTGCTGCGCGAGCTGATCGTCAGGTTGGTGGAGGAGGGCGACAAAGGCGATGCGCGCTACTACGACGCCGTGGTCAACCTCGCGTTGCTTGAGTTGCAACGGGCACGCCGCTCGCCGATCCGCATCGCCATGCCGGTGGATGCCGATCGCCGGTTGATCGGCGCCTGTCAGGCGGTCATGGCCGCGCCGTCCCTGGTCATCTCCTTCGAGCAACATGCGCAGGCGGCGGGCGCCAGCGTTCGCACCCTGGCGCGCCTGTTCCAGAACAACCTGGGCATGGGGTTCGCCGAATGGCGTCGCCAGGTGCAGCTGGCCACGGCGGTGGCAGAGTTGATCCAGGGCCGGCCGGTCGGTGCTATTGCCCGGTCCCTGGGCTATTCGCCCAGCAGTTTCAGCGACATGTTCCGTCGCGAACTCGGTGTCGCGCCTTCGCACTACAACCGCTGAGGGGTTGGCCGAAATCCTGAAGTGGTTGGCCGATGCTTCGGATTCAGGCTCCTTACACTGCGCCCATCGACCCTAACGGCGCAGCCCTATGAACTACCTTATTTCCCTCGCTATCGGCCTGTCTGTCGGCGTGATTTATGGCGCTTTGGACTTTCGCTCTCCCGCACCGCCCGCTATCGCCCTGGTGGGGCTGATGGGCATGCTGCTGGGTGAAAAACTCTGGCCCCTGGGGCGTGAGTTGGTCAGCGGTTGGTTGTCCTGATTCCCTCTCCCTTCGATGGATGCACTCATGAAAGCACTGCAATTTTCCGCCGCCGGCAACCTGGCCGCGCTGCGCCTTGTCGATATCGCCACCCCGGTGCCGGCCGCCGGTGAAGTGCGGGTACAGATCAAGGCCGCGGGCCTCAACCCCAGCGATGTCAAGAACGTACTCGGCCGGTTCCCCTACACCACGCTGCCGCGTATTCCGGGGCGCGACTTTGCCGGGGTGGTGGTCGAAGGTCCGCAGGCACTGCTTGGCCAGGAAGTCTGGGGCACCGGACGCGACCTGGGTTTTTTTGCCGACGGCTCCCACGCTGAGTACCTCACCGTGTCGGCCAAGGGCGTGGCGCATAAACCCGCGCAGTTGAGCTTTGCCCAGGCCGCCAGCCTCGGCGTGCCGTACACCACCGCCTGGGATGCCCTGCAGCGCAGTGGCGTGGGCCAGGGCACGCGCTTGCTGGTGATTGGCGCGAATGGCGCCGTCGGCAGCGCAGCCCTGGCGCTGGGGAAAATACTCGGCGCACAGGTGCTGGGCGCGGTGCGCAAGGCGGATCAGGTGCAGGTGTTGCGGGCGCAGGGTTTCGACGCGGTTGCACTGGGCGAGCCGCAAGACCTCGGCGCGCAGGTGAATGCCGTGTTCAAAGGCGGCGCCGACGTTATCTTCGACACCACCGGTTTCTGGCTGCCTGCCGCGGTGGCAGGCCTGGCGCCGTTCGGGCGCATTGCAATCATCGCCGCCCCGGTGGACGGACAGGTGCAATTGCCGGCCCTGGCGCTGTATCGCAAGGGTGGGTCGGTGGTGGGGATCAACTCGTTGCTCTATAACTGCGAGCAATGCGCGGTGATGCTGGAGCAGTTCGGGCGGTTCTTTGATGAAGGTTCGTTGCCCTTGCCGACGGGGTTGCGTGAGGTGGCGTTGGCGGATGGGATACGCAGCTACGAGGAAGTAAATAGCGGCAGCGCGGATAAGATCATCTTCGTGTTTTAACACCATGCGAATGTGGGAGGGAGCAAGTCGAATCGTCGCACCGCCCCTCCCACAGTTGATCTCCCCTAGGCTTCTGGAACGCCTTTTTCCCAGGCCGACCAGTTCTTGAGGATCGCCTGTACCAGCGGATTCCCCGTGCGGTACAGGTTCTCCAGCGCCGGCACAAACCCACCCTGATCGGCATATTTGAGCAGGTTATCCACTTCGCTGTAGCCTGGGTAAGGCCGGTCGAAATCGGAACCGGCCCGCACCACAGCCAGGCGCTGGATATCCACCAACCCTTCACGACTGGCGCGCAGCAGCGCCTCGTAGGTGGAGTTGTCTTCCTGCTGTGTGGTGCAGTACTCGCCTTTGTTGTCGGTAAGCAACTTGGTCCAGACCTCGGCGCGTTCGCTCAGGCGCGTGCCGGAGAACCAGGTATTGCCCGCCAGCGTGTCGCAACGGGTGACTTGCGGCGGCTGGTTGGCTGGGGCGGCGGGGTAGTGCGCGCGCCAGGCGGCGGATTCCTTGCTCTCTGTGAGTTTGACGTTGTGCGACAGGGCAAAGGCCTTGGCCTGCAACTTCGGGTTCAGCTCGAATACTTCGGTCTTGTAGTCCAGCGGCGGTTTTTCGTTAGGGCCTTTGGTGTTGATACCGATGTAACCGGTCGGCCACTCCTTGGGTGCATCGCGTGAATCCAGCTCCCATTGGGTGCCGAATTCCACCAGGTAATGCGCCCAGGCGGCGGTGCCGATGGTGCCGTGCTTGGGGTTGATGCCGGCGATCCCGGCGATCAGGAAGTAACTCTGGCGCAGATCGAATTTGGGCGACAGGGCCAGCGCCAGGGTGGACGCGGCGGCGTTGGTCTGGCCCATGCCGGTCACCAGCAGGCAAACCTGTTGGGTGTTGCAGCGAATCACCGGGTATTCGGCGGACAGGCCCGGCACGCGCACCTCCTGTTTAAGCGCCAGGCGATCGATCCAGGTCTGCGCCTCGGGGGCGAACATGGTGATCAGCATCACCTTGGGTTTGATCGGCGCGGTTTGGGCCAGCACCACATGGGGCAGCAGGGTCAGGCCGACAGCTATCGAGAGGCGGGTCAACGTATTCATCTAAAGCTCCTTGATCAGAATTGGTAGCCCACGCCGGCGTAGTAACCCCAGCCGTCAGAGCGTGCGCGGAAGTTGCCTTCGCCGAAATTCAACTCGCTGCCATCTTCCCAGTTGCCGCCGTTATGGAAGTAACGCCCCACCAGCGTGAAGCGCAGGTGGGTGAAGGAATACAGCAGCACGTTGGTCGCCACCGTGGAGTTGGCGGTGCGTGCCGGGTTGTCCTTGTGCAGGTTGGAGCCGAAATCATGGTTGGTAAAACCGATGTAAGTCAGCGAGGCACCGTTGTCGAAGGAGGCGATGGGCACGATGTACTTCATCTGCGCGCGGTAGCCGTCCCAGGAATATTCGTTGCTGGCGCCGTAGTTTTCCCACTGGTAACGCCCGTAGAAGTTGGCCGAAAGGTTGACCCGCGAGTGAGTGTCGATGTCGGTGCCCAGGCCGCTATACAGCGTGTTGGCGCGGTTTTCCTTGCGGCTGCCGTGGTCGTAGATCCAGTCGAACGCCACGTACCACTCCTTGAACGGGCCGATGGCCAGGCTGCGTCCGGCCAGGTAGTCGATGGAGATACGCGGCTCATGCTCCATGAACACCGGCGAGCCATGGTCCCATACGCCTTTGTCATTGCTGTTACCGATGCCGAGGATCTTTGGCACATCGATATAACCGTACAACTCGAAGGGCCCCTTGCGGCCGAAGTACTCGTATTCCAGGTAGATATCGTCGGAGGGTTTGGGGCCGAAACTGATGTCCTTGCTGCCGATCAGCATGAGGTCCTGGTTGAACCATTCCGACAGGTAGGCGCCTTTTTTCGGGCTGGTGGTTTCAGGGCTGAGGGTTTCGCCCTGTGCTGAGTCATCGGAGGGCTTGTCCTGCGCCAAAATGGGCGTGCTGAGTACTCCCGTAACGGCGGCCAGTAGCAAGGAAACACCAAAGCAAGCACGAGGCCTTGAGGTGAGCTGCATTGAAAATCCCTATTCATACGCGGTTTGAACCCGTTTCAACGGGTGGTGGCGAACCTGGCGGCCAAGTTCGTACCGCAAACGTTTGCACAGGTTGTACCAACTTTGCCCAATGGCTTGAATGGCCTAATAAAATGTCGAATTAGTCGACCTTTTGATCAGAAATGACTGGGTGTCATTTTTCGCTGCGATTGAACAGGTACAGGGCGGTTTCACGGCGATATTCGCTCGGCGTCTGGTTCATCTCGATACGAAAGTGCCGGTTGAAGTTGGACAGGTTGGCGTAGCCCACCTCAAAACAGATATCCGCCACCGACCTATCGCTTTGCAGCAACAGCCGGCAGGCGCGCTGCACGCGGAACTTGCGCATCAGGTCGATAAAGCCATGGCCGGTGTTGCGCTTGAAGAACCGCGAGAAGCCCGGTTCGCTCATCTCCAGTTGCCGGGCGATCACCGACAGGCGCAGGTCGCCGGTGAGTTCGCGCATGAGGTAGTCGAATGCCTTGTTGATGCGCTCGGCGCTGCGTGCGTCGAGCGTGGGCGCGTAGCAAGGGCTGGCCAAGGCCTTGGCTTGTGCAGGGGGCGCATTCTTCAACGTGTCGAGCAGTTGCAGGAACAGGATCAGCCGCTGCAGGCCGTGGGCGCGGCCGATGTCTTCCATCAGTCGGGCAGCCTCTAAGGCGGTGTCGCCGCTGAACTCCAGGCCGCGTCGGGCCAATTCAAACAACGGCTGCACATCGCCCAACTCCGGCAGGGTTTCGCGCAGGGCGAGAAGGGCGCCACCGTCGAATTGCAGCACCACGTCGCGTCCGCTCAGGTGTTCGTCGGGGGCCAGCTCGCCGATCCAGTCGTGGGGCAGGTTCGGGCCGATCAGCGCGACATGGCCGGCATTGAACGCACCGATATAGTCACCCGCCACCAACTTGCCGCTGCCTTGGCGGATCAGGTGGATTTCGAATTCGGGGTGGTGGTTCCAGCGCGCCAGGGCGTAGGGGTAGTCATGTTCGAACCAGCGGAAGCAGTGGTTCGGCTCGGGCAGGATCACTTCCAGTTCCGCGGGGCGGTGTTCAAACAGTTCGGCGCGGCTGACGGGCATGGTGCTGCCTGTTTTTTTGGATTTCAGCAAAAATACGCGGTCCTGGACGGTAAGCGCTACCCCCGATTTCGTCCGGTACCGGTACTTTTTTGATCCGGGCGACGGGGTTAAAAAAGTATCAGCCGAGCATCCCCCATGCGTTTGTGAGGGCCAGGCCAAACTGCTGTAATCGGCCCTCAACAACAAAAACAACAGGTGGAAACCGCCATGTCATCGTTACCCAAAGCACTGTTCCTGCTGTCCGGCCTGACCTTGGCGCTGCCCAGTCATGCCGCCGATACCGTGACCATCGCCACGGTCAACAACAGCGACATGATCCGCATGCAGCGCCTATCCAAGGTGTTCGAGCAGCAGCACCCGGACATCAAGCTCAACTGGGTGGTGCTTGAAGAAAACGTACTGCGCCAACGCCTCACCACCGACATCGCCACCCAGGGCGGGCA
This sequence comes from Pseudomonas sp. FP597, assembly GCF_030687435.1. NCBI lineage: Bacteria > Pseudomonadati > Pseudomonadota > Gammaproteobacteria > Pseudomonadales > Pseudomonadaceae > Pseudomonas > Pseudomonas sp. FP597. The sequence goes on from NZ_CP117432.1 coordinate 2,810,741, forward strand.
GTTCGACGTGCTGACCATCGGCACTTACGAAACTCCGCTATGGGGCGCCAAACAGTGGCTGGAACCGCTCAACCAACTGCCGCCCGATTACGACGCCGAGGACATCTTCCCTTCGGTGCGCCAAGGCCTGTCGGTGAATAACACCTTGTATGCCTTGCCGTTTTACGGCGAAAGCACCGTCACTTATTACCGCACCGACCTGTTCAAGCAAGCCGGCCTGAACATGCCCGCGCACCCCACCTGGACCCAGCTCGGCGAATTCGCCGCCAAGCTCACGGCCAAGGACAAAGGCCAATACGGCATGTGCCTGCGCGGCAAGGCCGGCTGGGGCGAGAACATTGCGCTGCTGAGCACCATGGCCAACGCCTTTGGCGCGCGCTGGTTCGATGAGCAATGGAAGCCCGAGCTGACCAGTCCCGAATGGACCGCCGCCGCCAACTTCTACGTCAACACCCTCAAGCAGTACGGCCCGCCGGGCGTTTCCAGTAATGGCTTCAACGAAACCCTGGCGCTGTTCAACAGCGGCAAATGTGCGATCTGGGTGGATGCCAGCGTGGCCGGCTCCTTTACCACCGATGCCAGCCAGAGCAAGGTGGCCGACAACGTCGGTTTTGCCGCAGCGCCCACCGAGGTGACGGACAAAGGTTCCTCCTGGCTCTACGCCTGGTCATTGGCCATCCCGGCGACCTCTAAACACAAAGACGCCGCCAAGGCCTTTATCACCTGGGCGACGTCCAAGGACTACATCCAACTGGTCGCCGACAAAGAAGGCATCACCAACGTACCGCCCGGCACGCGCCAGTCCACCTACAACGATGCCTACCTGAAAGCTGCGCCGTTTGCCCAGGTCACGCTGGCGATGATGAAGCACGCCGACCCCGCGCATCCCTCGGCCAAACCGGTGCCATACGTGGGCATCCAGTACGTGACCATCCCTGAGTTCCAGGCCATCGGCACCTCCGTCGGCAAGTTGTTCTCGGCGGCGCTGACCGGCGGCATGACGGTTGATCAGGCGTTGGTGCAGGCGCAATCGACCACTGAGCGCGAAATGAAACGCGCCGGATACCCGAAGTGATTGTTACAGGACATCCTCATGAAACGACTTGAAGGTAAAAGTGCGCTGATCACCGGATCGGCGCGTGGGATTGGCCGCGCGTTTGCCCAGGCGTATATCGCTGAAGGCGCCACCGTCGCCATCGCCGATATCAACCTGCAACGCGCCCAGGCCACCGCCGCCGAACTCGGTCCCCAGGCCTATGCGGTGGCGATGGACGTCACCGACCAGTTCTCCATCGACGCCGCGATTGCCGCTGTGGTGGCCCATGCCGGCAAGCTGGATATCCTCGTCAACAACGCGGCACTGTTCGACCTGGCGCCCATCGTCGACATCACCCGCGACAGCTTCGAGCGGCTGTTCTCGATCAATGTCGCCGGTACGCTGTTCACGCTGCAAGCTGCGGCTCGGCAGATGATCCGCCAGGGCCATGGCGGCAAGATCATCAACATGGCCAGCCAGGCCGGGCGGCGCGGTGAGGCATTGGTGGCGGTGTATTGCGCGACCAAGGCGGCGGTGATCAGCCTGACCCAATCGGCGGGGTTGAACCTGATCAAACAAGGGATCAACGTCAACGCCATCGCCCCCGGCGTGGTGGACGGTGAGCATTGGGACGGGGTGGACGCGTTGTTTGCCAGGCATGAAGGGTTGGCGCCGGGGGAGAAGAAGAAACGGGTAGGGGAAGAGGTGCCGTTCGGGCGGATGGGCACGGCGCAGGATTTGACCGGGATGGCGATTTTCCTGGCATCAAAGGAGGCCGACTATGTGGTGGCCCAGACGTACAACGTCGATGGCGGTAATTGGATGAACTAGCGGCCTACACCGATCAAAACTGTGGGGGGGGCGGTGCGACGATTCGACTTGCCCCTCCCACATTTGAATTTCATTGTTCTTGAAAACAGGGCTACTCAGCAAAACTGCGATCAAAGAAGTAGATCTCCCCAGGCTTCAACATCTCCACCGTCGCCTGCGGCCTGCCGCCTTCACCCTGTTTTTTGCGCCCCGTCTCACGCAAATATCCCGCCTCGGTCAGCTTCAGCAAACGTTGGCGAACACTGGTCTTCAACACCGGCCGCGCCAGCACCAGTGAGAAGATCGTAGTCGCTTGCGGGGCACTGAACTCATCGCCCAGGAACATCAGCGGCAAGCTGCTGTACAGCGACTTGGACAACAACCGATCCTGCACCGCCGCCACGATCAGGTTGTGATCGAACGGCAGCTTGAGACTGCCGTTCGCCACCGCGTTCAGTGAAAACCAGGCTTGATGCTCGCCCAGTGTCACTTCATCCGCCACGATTGCCAGGTAGAACGTGGACGACGACCAGCAGCGCGGGTCTCGAAACGCGTCGCCCACCGTGCCCACCTGCTCGCTCCAGGCCAGGGTCAGGCCGACTTTGTCACTGGCGCGCAACCGTTCCACGGCATCCTTGAGGCTCAGATCTTGCACGCCGCCATTGACCACCACGCCTGGCAGCGCCCAATGCCCGGCGAAGGGTTCGGCGTCACGTTTGTTCAGCAGCAGTTTGAGTTCGCCCGAGGCGCGGCAGTAAAACAGTACGCACAGGTCGACGGTGTGGAGGTAAGCGCTAAGTGGCATGTGAAGTCCTTCCAAACGGCATTGTGGCACAGTCTAACGGATCGAACAGCGATGTCATGTACTTGCTCAAGCATAGATAAATAAATGTTTCTTGCAATGAAGGTACATGACATGTACTTTTGTTTCCAGGCCATAGGAGAACCATCATGACCCTCGCGAAAACCGCCGTTGCTTCATTCGACGTCGACGCCCAAAAGAGCTTCACGCCGCTGTGCCCCAATGAGTTGCCTGTGGCCGGTGGCGATCAGATCGGCGCCGAGCTCAACTACATGGCCAGCCTTGCCGGCCACCGCGTCGGCAGCAAGGACGCGCACACCCCGCAGGCTCCCTGGGTGGTCGCACACCCGAGCGAGATGATGAAAGCCACCGGCCTCGTACATGCCGACCTCACCTGGGTCGCCCACTGCGTACCGGGCACCGAAGGCTTCACCTTGCTCGACGAACTGCCGACGCCGTATGACTACGATTACTTCGTCTGGAAAGGCGTCGAACCCGACCTGCACCCCTACGGCGCCTGCTACCACGACCTGCACGACAAGCTGTCCACCGGCGTGATCGAGTACCTCAAGGCTCAAGGCGTGGTCCGCGTGATTGTCGGTGGCCTGGCCCTGGACTACTGCGTCAAGACCACCGCCTTGCAATTGCTCAAGGCCGACCTGGAAGTGGTCCTGCACTTGCCGGCCTGCCGCGGTATCAGCGAGGAGGGCGGTGTACAGGCTGTCAATGAGTTGCTCAGGGCCGGTGCTGTCATCAGCAGCACCCGCGAAGAACTGGCCGCGATGGCCGCGCGTTGAGGAGAAACACCATGGAAAGTGCCTACGACTACGAATCCCCGGTTATCCAGGGCTTGCTCGACACTGACTACTACACCTTCACCATGATGCAGGCCGTGCTGCACCAGCATCCCAATGTGGATGTGGAATACAATTTCATCGTCCGCTCCAAGGAAAAACTCGGTCATCTGATCCCGCAATTGCGCGACGAGCTGGAAAAACTCGCCGGCCTGCAGATGCGTGAAGGCGAGCTGCGCTTTCTGTTCAACCCGCGCTTTCGCGAATACCTCACCCCGGACTATGAGCGTTTTCTTGGCCTGTTCCGTTTCAATCTGCGCTACATCCACGTCAGCGAGGTCGACGGCCAGCTGAACATCCGGGTGATCGGTCCGATGCTGCACTGCATCATGTTCGAACAACCGGTACTGGCGTTGGTGAGCGAGTTGCGCAACCGCGACAAATACCCCGACGTGAGCCTGGAAGACGTCACTCGCAAGCTCTATCGGAAATTCGACTGGCTGGAGAAAAACTTCAGTCGCGAGGAACTCGCCGATCTGCGCGTCTCTGATTTCTCCACCCGCCGCCGCCTGTCGTTCAAGGCCCAGCGCGAGGTCGTGGACATCATGCGCCGCGACTTCCCCGGCCAGTTCGTCGGCACCAGCAACGCGCACCTGGCCTACGAATTCGACTTGCCGCTGATCGGCACCATGGCTCACCAGTGGATGATGGTGCACCAGCAATTGGGCCGGTTGCGCGAAAGCCAGAACGCCGGCCTGGAAAACTGGGTGCGTGAATACCGGGGCCGCCTGGGTGTGGCGTTGACCGATACCATCAGCACCGATTTTTTTCTCAAGGACTTCGACCTGTACTTCGCCAAGCTCTACGACGGTCTGCGCCAGGACTCCGGCGACCCCATCGTCTGGGCCGACAAAGTGCTGGCCAAATACAAGGAACTCGGTATCGACCCGATGACCAAAGACCTTATGTTCTCGGACGGGCTGAACTTCGAGAAATGCCTGCCGATCCTGCGCCATGTGCGTGGCAAGGCCAAGTTCGGCTTCGGCATGGGCACCAGTCTTGCGTGCGATGTGGAGGGAGTGCAACCCCTGAGCATCGTGATGAAACTGGTGCGGGTCCACGGCGAACCGGTGGTGAAATTCTCGGATGATCCGATCAAGAACGTCTGCGAAGACGCCTCGTTTTTGCAGTATGCAGCCAAGGTATTCAACATCGGCAACGTGGAGGTGTGACATGCAAGACCGTATCGCGCAGGAACTGAATATCGACCGCACACTGGTGAAGGGCGGTGAGGCCAAGGAAATCCAACGGCGCATCGACTTCATCAAGACCACGTTGCGTCAGGCCGGCTGCACGGCCCTGGTGCTCGGCATCAGCGGCGGCGTGGACTCCCTCGCGGCTGGCCGCCTGTGCCAATTGGCGGTGGAGCAACTGCGCCGCGAAGACTACGCCGCGCGGTTTATCGCCATGCGCCTGCCCTACAAAACCCAGGCCGACGAAAGCGACGCCCAGGCCTCCCTGGATTTCATCACCCCGGACCACATCGACACCCTCAACATTGCCGCCAGCGTTGACGGCCTGATGGCCAGCCTGTCGGCAACCGAAGCCAGCGCCGCCCATGTCGACTTCGTCAAAGGTAACGTCAAGGCTCGCACCCGCATGATCGCCCAGTACGCCGTGGCCAACCTGCACAACGGCCTGGTGGTCGGCACCGACCACGGCGCCGAAGCGCTGATGGGCTTCTTCACCAAATTCGGCGACGGCGCCTGCGACCTGGCCCCGCTGTCCGGTCTGACCAAAACCCAGGTGCGCCTGCTGGCCAGCGCCCTCGGTGCCCCGGCGACCCTGGTGCGCAAACACCCCACCGCCGACCTCGAAGAACTGGCGCCGGGCAAGCTGGATGAGCATGCCTATGGCTGTTCGTACGACGAGATTGATGCATATCTGATGGGCGAGCCGGTGAGCGAGCGGGTCCGGGCGATTGTCGAGGGCGCATACCGCAAGACAGCGCACAAGCGCGCGCTGCCGATTGCTCCGGTTTAATCAGCGCTCGATCGACCGACTCCACCGCGCATTCCACTCCGGCCGTGCCTGGTTCACCTGGTCCCAATCGATCGAAATCGCCGTCTGCAAGTAACCCTGCATCGCTTCCACCCGTGCACGGGTCTTGTCGGTGGTGGGCGTGGTCGGGTTGGACGGGATCTGGTCGCCTTCTTCCAGCGCCGGCGCCTGGGCTTGGGCGGTAATCAGGAACGCCGCGAGTTTCTGCGCCAGTTCCGGCTGGTCGTTGCGCGCGATCACGCATTCGGCCACGTTGAGCACCACGGCGCCTTCCTTGGGTTGGGCATATTCCATCGGTACGCCGAGCAGCTTCTGGGTGGTGACCTGGGTCGGCGTCAGCGGGAAGATCGCCGCTTCGTCGGTCTGCACCATCTCGGAGATTTTCGCCGAGCTGGCGATGTACTCCAGCACGTTGGGGCCGACGGTGTTTGGCCAAGCCTTGAACCCCGGTTCCACGTTGGTTTCATCGCCGCCCTGGAGGCGGTTGAACATCAGGAAGCCGTGCAGGCCGAAGGTGGACGAGGCCAGGGATTGGAACACGACTTTTTCCTTGAAGCGCGGGTCGGCCAGGTCCATCCACGAGGTCGGCGCGGCCCAGCCTTTTTCCTTGAACATCTTGGCGTTGTAGCCCAGGCCGGTGACGCCCAGGGTCACGGCCACCGCTTCGTCCTTGATTTTTGCCTTGGCCGGGATCTGCGCCAGGGACGGGCTGGGCGCCAGCTTGTCGCACAGGCCCATGGAGATGGCGCGGTACATGATGCCGTCATCGAGGAACATCACGTGCATCTGCGGGTTGTCCTTGTTGGCCTGGACCTTGGCGAGAATGTCCGACGAGGTGCCGGGCACGATCACCACCTTGACGTTATTGGCTTTTTCAAACGCTGGCAGCACCTTGTCGGCGTAGACCCGTTCCATGGTGCCGCCGTTCATGCCCAGGTACAGCGTCGGCGCGGCGTGGGCGGTGGACGCGAGCAAAGCGAGGGACAAGCAGGACAACGCAATACGAGTACTCATGGATGTTCTTCCTCTCAGGCTTGGAAACGACGGATGGAAAACGCTTCGATGGGTTGGCGGCTGGCGCCTTCGCAGACGATTTCTGCCAGGGCTTCGCCGACGGCCGGGCCCAGCTGGAACCCGGCGCCGGCAAAGCCGAAACCGTGGAGCAGGCCAGGTTGGGTGCTGCTGGGACCGATCACCGGTTCGTGATCGGGCAGGTAACCTTCGGTGCCGCTCCAGGTCCGAATGGCCTGGGCGCCCTTGAGAAACGGGTACAGCTCGGCGGCGTTGCGCAGAATCTCCAGGACCGCCACCTGGCCCGGCCGAGCCTGCAAGGCCCCGAGGGCAAAGCCGCGACCGCCGCCAAGGATGCAATTGCCCCGGGCGACCTGGCGCGCATAGATCCCGCCGCCTTCAACGCCCGTGCTGACGTCCATCACCACCGGCAACGGCTCGGTCACCAGCATCGCCGGGTGTGCCGAGGTGATCGGCACCGGCTCGCCAAACTGCGCCGCGACAGCACCGGACCAGGCCCCGGCGCAATTGAGCAGCCACGGCGCCTGCAGGTGCAGGCCGTTGGCGCAATGCACCTGGAACAGGCCGGCGTGGTGTTCGATTCGGATGACTTCGGCCTGTTCGAAAATCGACGCGCCGTGTCGGCGGGCCGCGCGAGCAAAGGCGGGCGATACCAGGCGCGGGTTGGCATGCCCGTCTTCAGGGCACAGCGAGGCGCCAACCGCCACATCCCCGACCCACGGGAAACGTGCGCGCAGCTCGGCGTGATCCAGCAGTTGCAAGCCCAGGCCATAGCCGCGGGTCTGCTCGGCGTAGGCCTGCAGCGCGGCGAAATCCGCATGACTGCGCGCCAGCTTCAAATGCCCGGAGCGCACATATTCACCGTCGATGCCGATCAACCCCGGCAAGTCCGCCCATAGCTGATGGGCGCGCTGCGACAGCGGCAACTGGTGCAACGGCCGTCCCTGGCGGCGCACGCCGCCGTAGTTCACGCCGCTGGAGTGCGAGCCACAGAAGTCCCGCTCGACCAGCGCCACACGCTGGCCTTTGTGCGCCAGCATCAATGCCGCCGACGCGCCGACAATCCCGCCGCCCAATACGATCACGTCGATCATGGCTGCACCTGCACGCCAAACGGCAGCGGCTTGATCGGCGCCTGGCCGCGCAGGCGACCCACGCTTTCGATCGCACGACCACTGCGCTCGGCCACAATCTCCGCCGCCGCCAAGCCGCACATGCGGCCCTGGCAGCGGCCCATGCCCACCCGGCAATGGGCTTTGACCCGGTTGATTTCCCAATGGCCTTCATCCACCACCGTGCGCACATCGCCCGCGCTGACTTCTTCGCAGCGGCACACAATCAGCGTATCCGGCGCCCGCGCCGCCCATTGCTCAGGGAAGGGGAACGCGGTTTCCAGGCCCTGGCGAAAGCGCTGGATGCTTGCCAATTGCCGCTCCAGAACGGCCGGGCGACGAGGGTCGCTCACGATGCCCGTATCCTCCAGCACCGCCAGTGCCGCGCGCTCACCGGCCATTTGCGCGGCATCCGCGCCCATGATGCCGGCGCCGTCGCCTGCCAGGTACACCCCGTCGATACTGCTGCGCCCGGCGCTGTCGCGCTGAGGCAGCCAGGCGCGGTTCAATGCGTTCCAGGCAAATTCGCAGCCGAGCAGATCCGCCAGTTGCGTCTCGCTGCGCAGCGCATGGGCGAACGCCACGGCGTCGCAGTCCAGGCTGCGCTCACCAAAACGAATGCCGCTGACCCGCTGCTCACCATCGATCCGTTCAAGCGTCGCGCCCTGATGCACCGGAATCCCATGGGCCGTCAGCCAGGCGCGGTAGTACAAGCCCTTGGCCAAGGTTGCGGGTTGCCCAAGCAGGGCCGGTAACGCTCGGCATTGGGCGCTGAACGGTGCGCTGTCGAGTACCGCCACCACCGTGGCGCCGGCCTTGGCGTACTGGTAAGCCACCAGGTACAGCAACGGTCCGCTGCCGCAGAACGCCACACGCTCGCCAATCGCACAGCCCTGGAACTTCAGCGCGATCTGAGCCGCGCCCAGGCTGTAGACCCCGGGCAAGGTCCAGCCCGGTACCGGCAGGATGCGGTCGGTGGCGCCGGTGGCCACGATGAGCTGTGCATACTCGACGCTCTCGGCGCGGCCGTGATTGAGCATGTCCAGACGCCCGTCCTCGGCATTCCACACCAGGGTGTCGGGGCGGTAGTCGATCAAACTCGCCAGCTCGTCCAGGGTGCGATGCACAGCCTCGGCCTTGCTTGCCTCAAAACCATAGAGTTGCTTGGCGGTGCGTTGAAAACCCTGGGGTTGGCGCCGATAAATCTGCCCGCCACCGCGCAGGCTCTCATCCACCAGGCAGGGCTTGAGGCCATGGTCGAGCAAGGTACGCGCCGCGCTGATGCCGGCCGGGCCCGCGCCCACAATCACAATCGGTTTCATACCTGGCGCCCCGGATCGCGGCTGATCGCCTGGCCAGCTTCCAGCAAGGTCGAACAGGCGCGAACCCGCCGCCCATCCGCCAGCCGTACCCAGCAATCCTGACACGCACCCATCAGGCAGAACCCCGCACGGCGCTCGGCACTGAAATCACTGCCGCGCAGGTGTTCGGCGCAGGTCAGCACGGCGGTCAGTACCGTGTCGCCGAGCAGGCCGGCGGCGGGTTGCCCGTCCAGCGTGAACGCCAGGGCAGGGCGCTGGGTCTCGGCCAAGCGTTTGAACAAGGCCATCAGTGTTTCCCCACCAGCACGCGGTCCAGGCCGTAGACCCGGTCGAGCAGAATCATGGTCGCCGCCGTCAGCGCAATCACCAGCGCCGACACCGCCGCCATCATCGGGTCGATAGACTCGGTGGCGTACACATACATGCGCACCGGCAGGGTTTGCGTGGCCGGCGAGCTGACAAAAATCGACAGCGTCACTTCATCGAAACTGTTGATGAACGCCAGCAGCCAGCCACCGGCCACGCCGGGCAGGATCATCGGCAGGGTGATCTGGCGAAACAGGGTAAAGCGCCCTGCGCCGAGGGATTCGGCCGCCTGTTCGGCACTGCGATCAATGCCGATGGCGGCGGCCAGCACCAGGCGCAGCACATACGGGGTGATGATTACCACATGGGCCAGCATCAGCCAGGTAAAGCTGCCGTTCACGCCCATCAGCGCAAACAGGCGCAGCATCGCCACCCCCAGCACCAGGTGCGGGATGATGATCGGTGAGAGGAACAACGCGCTGAAAAAATTGCGCCCCGCAAATTGATAGCGACTGATCGCCAGCGCGGCCGGCACCGCAATCAGCGTCGCCAGGCTTGCAGCGGTAAACGCCAGGATCAGGCTGTTGTAGAACGCCTGGATAAAGTCGGCACGCTCGAACACCGCGCGAAACCAGCGCAGGGAGAAGCCCGACGTCGGCAGACTCAAGGTGTTTTCCGGGGTGAACGCCACCAGGCACACCACCACCAGCGGTGCCATCATGAACAGCACCACCAAACCATGAAAACCCAAGGCCAAAGGACCGTTTCTGGACATGCGCTTAAACCCCCAGGGACTTTTTGTAGCGGCTTTCGACCACGCGGTTCCAGCTCAGCATGATCAACAGATTGACCAACAGCAGCACTACCGCGATGGTCGCGCCCATGGGCCAGTTGAGTTCCGAGAGGTACTGGTCGTAGACCACGGTGGCGACCATTTTCAGGCGCCGACCGCCCAGCAGGCCGGGGATCGCAAACGAGCTGGCGGCCAGGCCGAACACGATCAACGTGCCGGACAGTACCCCCGGCATCACCTGGGGCAACACGATCTTGCGCATCACCGTGGCCTGGCTCGCGCCCAGCGACAAGGCGGCTTGTTCGGCCGACGGGTCGAGCTTTTGCAGCGAGGTCCACACCGGGATGATCATGAACGGCAGCATCACGTGCACCAGCGCGATGATCACCGCGAACGGCGTGTACAGCAGTTTTACCGGACGCCCGCCGAGCAGTTGGATCAGTTGGTTGACCAGCCCGTCCGCGCCCAGCAGCAGGCTCCAGCCAAACGCGCGCACCACCACCGAAATCAGCAACGGGGTGAGGATCAGAATCAGGAAAATCGAGCGCCACGGGGTGCCCATGCGACTGAGGATGTAAGCCTCCGGCACCCCGATCACCACGCAGAGCAAGGTCACCAGCGCGCTGATCCAGAAGGTGCGCCAGAAGATTTCGTAGAAGTAGGCGTCGCTGAACAACGACAGGTAATGGGCCAGGGTCCATTCATCGGCCTTCACGCCCACCTGGTAGTCGAACACGTTGAACGACAGCACCAGCGTCAGGCCCAGCGGCAGCATCAGTAGCCCGGCGAACAGTACCAGCGCCGGCAGTGACAGCAGATAACCCCGGCTCATGCCGGCACCTCGTCCGCGGCCAACACCCGCAGCAACTGCGCCTGCCACTCCAGGCCGACCGCCGCGCCGTTGGCCAGCGGCGCGTTGCCGTCGTTACCGCGCACTACGGTGATTTCGCCAAGGTCAGTGTGGATGCGGTACAGCCATTGGCTGCCGAAGAAGTAGCGGTCGAGCACCCTGCCTTGCAGGCGACCCGAACCTGCGTCGACCAAGGTGATTTTTTCCGGGCGCAGGCTCAGGGTCAGCTCGCCGTCACCGTTTGCGTGACGCACCTGCGGGATGCCGTGTTGATCGTAATCGCCGGGCAGCAGGTTGGCCTTGCCGACGAAGTCCGAGATGAACCGTGTGCGCGGGTGTTCGTACAGCGTGTAGGGCGCGTCGATCTGGGTCACACGCCCGGCCTGCATCACCACCACGCGGTCGCTGATCGACAGCGCTTCGGCCTGGTCGTGGGTGACCATCAAGGTAGTGATGCCCACGGCGCACTGGATGCGGCGGATTTCGAACTGCATCTCTTCACGCAGGTTGGCGTCGAGGTTGGACAGCGGTTCATCGAGCAGCAACACCGGCGGCTCGATCACCAGTGCGCGGGCCAGGGCCACGCGCTGGCGTTGGCCGCCGGACAGCTCGCGCGGGTAACGGTCGGCATGTGGGGCCAGGCGCACCAGTTCCAGCACGGTCTTGACCTTGCTGGCGATATCGGCGGCCGACACCTTGCGCATTTTCAGGCCAAAGGCGACGTTGTCGCGCACCGTCATGTGCGGGAACAGCGCGTAGCTCTGGAACACCACGCCCAGGCCGCGGCTGGCGGGCTTGGCGTGGGTGATGTCGCGCCCGTCGAGCAGGATCTGCCCGCCGCTCACGTCGACGAAGCCGGCGATCATTTGCAGGGTGGTGGTCTTGCCGCAGCCCGAGGGGCCGAGCAGGGAGAGGAACTCGCCTTTTTCCACGGCAAGGTCGGTGGCGACCACTGCATCGACGGCGCCGTAGCGTTTGCTCAAGGCGTTGAGTTGGAGAAATGCCATGCCTGCGTTCCACCTTTTTGAGTCGCGTCGAGACGCGCTTTTTTGTTTTGGGCAGATGCGAAAAGGTCTTGCCGGTGCGTTGGCGCTCGATCTCAAGTCGGCTGCCGGTTGTTGTTCATTTCGCCCCTGTGGACGCAGATTAGGACGAAGACTAGGATGCGCGGAAGATCAAATTTCATTGAATGGACTGCTAATTTCAGTTTTATTCATTCACTAGAATCCATGCAGGAATAAAGCGTTATGAATTCCACTGAGCGGAATGAAGTCGGTTCGGGTGGGGTGTCACGTCTGTTTGCTTTGTTGCGGGCTCTGGGTGATATCCCCGAGGGCGGTGAGCGCGTGACCCAGCTCGCCCAACAGGTCGGCCTGTCCCAACCCACCACCCACCGCCTGCTGCGCAGCCTGATGGACGAAGGCATGGTGGAGCAGGACGCACGCAGCAAGCGCTATCGCCTGAGCCTTGAGTTCTTCGCCCTGGCGGCTAATGCGGGCAAGACCGGCAACCTGCGTGATGTGGTACGCCCGAGCCTGTTGCGTCTGAGTGCTTCGCTGGGCGACTCGCTGTTTTTGCTGGCGCGCAGCGGGTTTGACGCGATCTGCCTGGATCGCAGCGAAGGGCCATACCCCATCCGCACGTTCACCGGCGATATCGGTGGGCGGGTGGCGCTCGGGGTGGGGCAGGGCAGCCTGGCGATCCTGGCATTCCTGCCGGAAGAGGAGCGTGAAACCGTGATTCGCTACAACCTGCCTCGGCTCAAGGATTTTCACCTGTATGACGAAGTGCTGCTGCGCTCGGAAGTGGAAAACGTGCGGCGCCTGGGCTATGCCGCGCGCAATACCGGCGTGCTTGAAGGCATGGCCGGCCTGGCGGTGCCTATTCTCAATCGGGATGGGCACGCGGTGGCGGCGTTGAGTGTGGCAACCATCAGCGATCGGCTGGGGCCGGGTCGGCTGCCGATGGTGGTGGAGTTGCTCAAGCGTGAAGCGGCGGCGATCGGGCCACGGATCAATCCGTTTGATCCGACGTTGCGCCGGCCTTCGCAGACCTTTGGCGGGTAGTATTCCTACGTATTTGGTGGGTGACTTCATCCACCGGCATGGTTCTTTTACACGGTACTGGACGCGGCCTTCGTACGAATAACTGTATATCTACCTGCTTTTTTTGGAACCGCCCATAGAGACGTCACCACAGAAGTAGCGTTAACCCGGTGGGGGTTTTTTACCGGGTTGATAGTTGAGTATTTCTATTATCTAAGGTGATGCTATGGCCGGACCATTTATGAGACTTACGCCCCCGTTCGACATGAACGTTGATGCTTTCTGCAATTACCCAGGCCGTGGCGCCGGCCAGCCCGCATATAACGGTAGCGGGCTGCCTGCCTCTCAAGTGGCGCAAGAGTTTGTCTCCAGCTTCAGTTACTTCCAGACGCCGGGTTCTTCTTTTGTCGCGCGTGATTCACTTGAACATGCGGCCGATCGTCCAATGACGGGCGATCCTTACCATGATCGAATGACAATGCTGGCTCGGGAGATAACCCGTAATCCTCAAATGAGTTCGATGTTGGACGGCATCAACCAGGGTGGCCAACAAGACGGGCTTATCAGCCAAGGCGATGCAGACCACACGCTCGCGTATCTGCAAGCCCAGGAGATGCCCTTCAGCGGCCCCTCTCAGAGGCAACAGTCTTGGGCAGACCACAACGGGGACAACGGTGGCATGCGGCATCCCTTGATGAATCCACCGTTTGCGCAAAACGCTGGCCAGCCGTCAGCGTTTACCGAACGAGCAGCCTTGCAGAACTCTTCGGCTGATTATTCCCAGTATGGCCAGGGTTCGATGTCTGCGCTTGGGCCCTATGCCAAGGACAGTAATGAGGATTTCGCCAATAAAGTACTGACTCGCTTTGGCGCCCTGGAAGACCCCAATACACCAGGCTTCATCACTGACAACTCACTCGGTTCGATCGCGAGCGGCTACCATTTGGACGGCCGACCGGCCACGCAAGATGAAATGGATCTCTCCCGGGAGATGCAGAACCGTGGCGGGCTATTCAAACAGCTCGACCAAGGTAAAACAGGCACCCTGGATGGACGTTTTTCCCGGGAGGATCTGGGTGATGCGTCGAACACGTTCCGGACCATGAGTGATCACGATCTTCTGCAAAATCTTAAGGAGAACTTCGGTCAAATAAGCCAGGGTACTTACAATGGCTATGTCAACTTTGACGAAGTGAGAAAGGCAGCAGGAGTCATGGCAAGTGATGCCACTTATAGTCCGCAGGTGCGTGAACTTGCCCAGGAGCTGCTCAAGCGCCAGCCTCTGCTGAATGAGTTGGACATCGGTACTAACGGCTACGGCGGTAAAGGTATTAAAGATCAGCGGTTCGATATCGACAATATCGATTTCCTGATGGAAAAGAGGCGATAACCAACCGTTTTTTTCTCGACTTGTCTGCGACGGGTACAACTTGAACCCCCTGTTGGATTGAGTCGTCGCCGTTTCAGGCAAGCGCGCCTTTATGAAAAGCGAGTTGACCCACAGGTCGCTCGCGCCGTTAACCCGCCCGCCCCCTCGCAGCGGCCACTGCTGGATAAAGCGCAGCTAAATCGGATCCAATTACGGTATAACCCTCGGACGCTTTTGTTTTTCGAGGCCCCGTATTTCATGCAAAGCCCTTTGCAACGTCCGCTGTGGCAGGTCTACCTGATCTTTCTCGCACCGATGGTGCTGTCCAATTTCCTGCAGAGCTTTTCCGGCACCCTCAACGGCATCTACGTCGGGCAGATGCTCGGCACCCAGGCGCTGGCGGCGGTGTCGGGGATGTTTCCCATCGTATTTTTCTTTATCGCCCTGGTGATCGGGCTGGGGGCGGGCGCCTCGGTGCTGATCGGCCAGGCGTGGGGCGCCCAGGAAACAGGTTTGGTCAAGAAGATCACCGGTGCGACCCTGACCCTCGGCGCACTGGTGGGTTTGCTGGCGGCGGTGCTGGGCAGCGTGTTCGCGAGACCCGCGTTGCAGGCCCTGGGTACGCCGCTCGATGTGCTCGACGATGCGGTGGGGTATGCGCAGATGATGATGCTGATCATGCCGCTGCTGTTGGTCTTTATCCTGTACACCCAGTTATTGCGCGGGGTCAGCGATACGATTTCGCCGTTGTTGGCGCTGATGGTCTCGACCCTGGTCGGTCTGTTGCTGACGCCGGCGCTGATTCGCGGTTGGCTCGGCCTGCCGACCCTGGGTATTCAAAGCGCGGTGTACGCGGGCTTGGTGGGGAACGCCGCGGCGATGCTGTTCCTGGTACTGCGCCTGCGCCATAAACATCACGTCATGGCGCCGGATCGCGAGTTGCTTGCCGCCTTGCGCCTGGACCGCGTCATTCTTGGCAAAGTGCTGCGCATCGGCTTGCCCACGGGCTTGCAGATGGTGGTGTTGTCACTCTCGGAACTGGTCATCCTGGCGCTGGTCAACGGCCACGGCTCCCAAGCCACGGCGGCCTATGGCGCGGTGACGCAGATCGTCAACTACGTGCAGTTCCCGGCTCTGTCGATTGCGATCACCGCCTCGATCCTGGGTGCCCAGGCGATTGGTGCGGGGCGCCTTGAGCGCATTGGGCCGATCCTGCGCACCGGGCTCGTGATCAACACCTGCCTCACCGGTGGCCTGATCGTGCTGGGGTACACGCTGTCGCACTGGCTGCTCGGCCTGTTCATCACCGACGACGCGGCGCGGGTCAACGCCGAGCACCTGTTGCACATCATGCTCTGGAGCATTCTGGTGTTTGGTTTCCAGGCGGTGATTGGCGGCATCATGCGCGCCAGCGGCGTGGTGTTGATG
This sequence comes from Pseudomonas sp. FP597, assembly GCF_030687435.1. Classification (NCBI taxonomy): domain Bacteria; kingdom Pseudomonadati; phylum Pseudomonadota; class Gammaproteobacteria; order Pseudomonadales; family Pseudomonadaceae; genus Pseudomonas; species Pseudomonas sp. FP597. The sequence goes on from NZ_CP117432.1 coordinate 2,826,501, forward strand.
CCGGTGGCGATCTCGATCTTCTGCGTGCTGGGCGTCGAACTGCCGATGGCCTACCTGTTCAACGCGCACTTGGGCCTGGAAGGGGTGTGGATGGCGTTTCCGGTAACCTACCTGGCCATGCTGGTCTTGCAGACCGCTTATTATCGGTTGGTATGGCGGCATAAGCAGATCAAGCGGTTGCTGTGATACAAGGTTGCGCAATTTAAGGACAAAAGGCGTTCAAATCATGGCAAACCCTTACGCCGAGTTGTTCCAGGCGCCCGGCGCGCGTGCCTTTGTGCTGGCCGGCATGCTTGCGCGCATGCCGGTGTCCATGACCGGTATCGGCCTGATCACCATGCTTTCCCAAGTGCATGGCGGCTATGGCCTGGCGGGCGCGGTGGCGGCGGTGTTTGCCCTGGCCACGGCGTTTTGTGCGCCGCAGGTGTCGCGCCTGGTGGACCGTTACAGCCAGGGCAAGGTGTTGCCCGTAGCGGCGCTGATCGGCGGTGGCGCATTGTTGCTGTTGTTGCTGTGCACCCGCCTGCAGGCGCCGAACTGGACATTATTCCTGTGCGCCGCCCTGGCCGGCTGCATGCCCACTATGTCAGCCATGGTGCGGGCGCGTTGGACGCAGTTGTACCGCGGCCAGCCCAGGCTGCAAACCGCATTTGCGCTGGAGTCGGTGCTCGATGAGGTGTGCTTCATCATCGGCCCGCCGATTTCAGTGGGGCTGAGTGTGGTGCTGTTCCCCGAAGCCGGGCCTCTGGTGGCGGCGCTGTTGCTGGCGGTGGGCGTGACCGCCTTCGTGATGCAGCGAGCGACCGAGCCGCCGGTGCATGTGCATCAGGATGAGCACGCGGGCTGGCTGATCGCGTCGCCTTCGGTGCTGATCCTGATGATCCTGCTGCTGGCCATGGGCATGATCGTCGGCGTGGTGGATGTGGTCAGCGTTGCGTTTGCCCAGCATCAAGGCCAACCGGCGGCGGCGAGCATTGTGCTGTCGGTGTACGCCATCGGCTCATGCCTGGCAGGCCTGGCTTTCGGCACCCTTAAGCTCAAGGCGTCGCTGCCTCGGCAGTTCCTGTTCTGTGGCGTGGCCACGGCGTTGACCACCTTGCCGCTGCTGCTGGTCACCCACATTCCGGGCCTGGCGGTGGCGATCTTCGTCTCCGGGCTGTTCTTCGCCCCGACCCTGATTGTGTCGATGGCCTTGGTGGAGCGGATCGTGCCGCCGAGCCGCCTGACCGAAGGCATGACCTGGCTGATCACCGGCCTCAGCATCGGCGTGGCCATCGGGGCCGCCAGCTCCGGCTGGATGATCGACCATTCCGGCGCCGCCAGCGGGTTCTGGGTAGCGTTGGTTGCGGGGGCGGTGGTGCTGGGGGCGGCGGTGTTGGGTTATCGGCGGTTGGGATAATCAGCCAGCGGCTGGGTGTGCATCCGCGCAGTGATGCTGCAAAAACTCATTCAACGCCTGGCGAGTCAGATCATTGAGCGTCACTTTCTTTCGGCTCGCCGCCAGGGCCGCGGCCAGGTGCAGGTCATGGCCGGTTTGTGAGTCGTTCCTGAGTTTGATGTAACCCCTGATGACACCTCGCTCCATGCGTCTAAAGCGTCAGCGCACAGGCGCGGGTGCAGGTGGCCAGGGCTTGCTGCACGTCCGCCAGCAGGTCGGCGGCGTCTTCGAGCCCGACCGATAAGCGCACCAGCCCTTCGCTGATGCCGTGATGCGCGCGCTCTTCGGGGGTGTAGGTGGAATGGGTCATGCTCGCCGGGTGCTGCGCCAGCGATTCGGCATCGCCCAGGCTGACGGCACGGGTGAACAATTTGAGCGCGTTCATGAAGCGTCGTCCGCTGGCGATCCCGTCTTTGAGCTCGAAGGCAATCATGCCGCCGGCCTGGCTCATCTGCCGCGCCGCCAAAGCGTATTGGGCGAAAGAGCGCAGGCCGGGGTAAGTCACCCAGGCTACGGCTGGATGCGCCTGCAAGGCTTCGGCCACCCGCTGGGCGTTGCTGCAATGGCGGTCCATGCGCAGGGCCAGGGTCTTGAGGCCGCGCATCAACAGCGCGGCGTCCTGGGGCGACATCACCGCGCCGGTCAGGTCCTTGAGGCCCTGCAAGCGAATACGCTGGGCCAGGGCCTGGTTGCTCACGGCGATACCGGCAGTGATATCGCCATGGCCGCTAAGGTACTTGGTGGCCGAATGCACCACCACATCGGCGCCCAGTTCCAGGGGGCGCTGCAGGTAGGGGGTGCAGTAAGTGTTGTCGACCACCACGGTCACCTTCGGTTGCTGATGGGCGATGGCGGCGATCGCGGCGATGTCCACCAGTTGCAGGGTGGGGTTGGCCGGGGTTTCGCAATAGATCATGCGGGTGGCGGGGGAGAGCGCGGCTTGCAGCGCGGCCAGGTCGGTGAGGTCGACATGCCGCACCTTGATGCCGAACTCGCCGATGCCGTGGTGCAGCAAAGCGAACGTGCAACCGTAGAGGGTCTGGCTGACGATCACTTCATCGCCGGGGCGCAGCAGCGTCCAGAACGTCGCCGCAATCGCACCCATGCCGGAACTGAATGCCACCGCGGCTTCGCCGTTTTCCAGCGCCGCCATGCGCGATTCGAGCAGCGCCAGGGTCGGATTGGAAATGCGCGTATAGAAGTGGCCACTGGCTTCACCGGCAAAACAGGCCGCGCCATATTCGACGGTGGGAAAGGCAAACGTCGCCGACAGGTAAATTGGCGGCACGAGTGCGCCGTGGTGATCCTTGGGGTCGTAACCGTGGTGGATGGCGCGAGTGGAAAAGCCGAATGCATGGTGTTTATTGTTCATGTCGGACGCTCCTTATTTCCTACAATGCTATGCTCATAACCGCAGATGATCATTGCAAACTTTGCCGACAATTCCGGTATATCGGGATGAAAATGCGCAAACAATCACGAATAGAGGCAAATCATGCCCGTCACTCTGGACCGTACCGACAAAGCCTTATTAAACGCCCTGCAAGGCAATGCCCGTCTAACCGTGGCCGAACTGGCCGACCGCGTCGCCCTGACTACCTCGCCGTGCTGGCGACGGGTGCGCCATCTGGAGGAGAGTGGGGTGATCAGCGGGTACCAGGCGATCCTCTCGCCCAAGGCGCTGGGGTACGGGGTGACGGCGTTTGTCAGCATCATGATGGAGAGCCACACCCAGGAAATCGCCCGGGCGTTCGAGCAGCGGCTGTTGGAAATTCCCGAGATTGTGGCGTGTCATAACGTGTCGGGACGGTATGATTTCCTGTTGGAAGTGGTGGCCAGGGATCTGGAATCGTTTGGAGAATTTGCGCGTTAGGTGCTGCAGACACTGCCTTGCGTCAAGGAGATCTATTCGAGTTTTTCCTATAAGTCGGTGAGGCCGTTGCGAGTGATTCCGCTGCCGGAGTAGCCGTGGTTTTTAGCACGTACATCCCGTTAGCTGAAGGGATATGCAGGCTGAACCCCAAACAGCACGTACATCCAATTTTCCCCACCCCCATCCCCCGCAAACTCCCCTCGTCGCTGAAACATCAAGGCAGAGGGGCACCCCATGGACCCAGCAGCAAAAACAGGGCCCGACGAAGTCGTCACCCTGGTCGTCAAACACCTGATAAAACAGGGCCAGGAAACCCATTATGAAGCCTGGTTGCGCCGCATCGTGCGCATCGCCGGCGAGCGCCCGGGCCACCTCGGTGTCGATGTGGTACGCAGCAAACAGAGCAACCTGACGTTGTTCACCTGTGTATTGCGCTACCGCTCCACCGATGACCTGCAAACCTGGCTCGACTCCGCCGAACGCAAAACCCTGATCGCCGAAGCCACGCCCATGCTGGCCGACGGCGACAAGACCGAAATCGGCGCGGCCAATGAGTTCTGGTTCTCGCCCCTGGCCGACAGCGCCGCCAAGCCGCCCCGTTGGAAGCAGGCGGTGGTCAGCCTGTGTGTGATTTTGCCGCAAACCCTGCTGCTGCCCTTTATCTGGGGACCGATCCTGCGGTTGCACCCGTTTCTGTCCAACTACGTGGTCTCCACCTTTCTGGTCACCCTGACCATCGTCCTGCTGGTGGTCTACCTGCTGATGCCGGCCGCCACCCGCCTGTTCGCTCCCTGGCTCGAAGCCTCTGTAAAGGAAACCCTATGAACGCCGATCTGATTCTGTTCAATGGCCAATTCCACACCGTGGACCGTGAAAACCCGCGCGCGACGGCCGTCGCCATCCACCAGGGCCGCTTCGTTGCCGTCGGCACCGACGGTGAAGCCATGGCCCTGAAGGGCAGCGGTACTCAGGTGATCGACCTCAAAGGCCGCACCGTCATCCCGGGCCTCAATGACTCGCACCTGCACCTCATCCGGGGCGGCTTGAACTATAACCTCGAACTGCGCTGGGAGGGCGTGCCGTCCCTGGCCGACGCCCTGCGCATGCTCAAGGACCAGGCCGATCGCACTCCCACGCCGCAATGGGTCCGCGTGGTCGGCGGCTGGAACGAATTCCAGTTCGCCGAAAAGCGCATGCCCACCCTGGAGGAACTCAACCAGGCGGCGCCGGACACGCCGGTGTTCGTGTTGCACCTGTATGACCGCGCCTTGCTCAACCGCGCCGCGCTGCGCGTGGCCGGCTACACCAAGGACACGCCGAACCCGCCGGGCGGCGAGATCGTGCGCGACAGCAACGGCAACCCCACCGGCATGCTGGTGGCGCGGCCCAACGCGATGATTCTGTATTCGACACTGGCCAAGGGCCCGAAACTGCCCTTGGAATACCAGGTCAACTCGACCCGTCAGTTCATGCGTGAACTCAATCGCCTGGGCCTCACCAGCGCCATCGACGCCGGCGGCGGTTTCCAGAACTACCCCGATGACTACGCGGTGATCGAGCAACTGGCCAAGGATGAACAGCTGACGGTGCGCATCGCCTACAACCTGTTCACCCAGAAACCCAAGGAAGAACTCAGCGACTTCAAGAACTGGACCGGCAGCGTCACCCTGCATCAGGGCGACGACTACCTGCGTCACAACGGCGCCGGCGAGATGCTGGTGTTCTCGGCGGCGGACTTCGAAGACTTCCTCGAACCGCGTCCGGACCTGCCGTTGACCATGGAACAGGAACTGGAGCCGGTGGTACGCCATCTGGTCGAGCAGCGCTGGCCGTTCCGGCTGCATGCGACGTACGACGAATCCATCTCGCGCATGCTCGATGTGTTCGAGAAGGTCAACCGCGACATCCCGTTCAATGGCCTGCCGTGGTTCTTCGACCACGCCGAAACCATTACCCCGAAAAACATCGAGCGCGTGCGTGCCCTGGGCGGTGGTATTGCGATCCAGGACCGCATGGCGTTCCAGGGCGAATACTTCGTCGAGCGCTACGGCGCCAAGGCCGCCGAAGCCACGCCACCGATCAAGCGCATGCTCGCCGAAGGCGTTCCGGTAGGCGCAGGCACCGACGCCACGCGGGTGTCGAGCTACAACCCGTGGACTTCGCTGTACTGGATGGTCAGCGGCCGCACCGTCGGCGGCCTGGAACTGCACGCCGAAGGCCTGCCGCGCCTCACCGCGCTGGAATTGTTCACTCACGGCAGCGCCTGGTTCTCGTCCGAGCAGGGCAAGAAAGGCCAGATCAAGGTCGGCCAATTGGCGGACGTGGCCGCGCTGTCGGCGGATTTTTTCAGCGTCGATGAAGAAGCCATCAAGTGGATTGAATCGGTACTGACCGTGGTCGGCGGCAAAGTCGTATACGGCGCCGGCGACTTCGAAGATTACGCACCGTCGCGCGTGCCGGTGCTGCCGGACTGGTCGCCGGTGGTCAAGGTGCCGGGGCACTGGCGCCCGAGTTCGCCCTTGCAGGCTCAAGTACACCAATGCAGTGGCCCCTGCGGCGTGCATTCCCACAGCCATGAAAAAGCGCGCCTTTCCAGCGTGCCGGTCAGCGACTTCCAGGGTTTCTGGGGTGCGTTTGGCTGCTCATGCTTTGCGTTCTGACGATTAAAACCCACGAAGGAGTTAACCCATGACTTACAAGCGCTTGAACAAAGATGACGCCGTTGTCCTGTTGGTCGATCACCAGACCGGCCTGATCTCCCTGGTACAGGATTTCTCCCCCAACGAATTCAAGAACAACGTGTTGGCCCTGGCCGACGTGGCCAAGTTCTTCAAGTTGCCGACCATCCTCACCACCAGCTTTGAAAGCGGCCCCAACGGCCCGTTGGTACCCGAGTTGAAAGAACTGTTCCCGGACGCGCCGTACATCGCCCGTCCTGGCCAGATCAACGCTTGGGACAACGAAGATTTCGTCAAGGCGGTAAAAGCCACCGGCCGCAAGCAGATCATCATCGCCGGCGTGGTGACCGATGTATGCGTAGCGTTCCCGACCCTGTGCGCCCTCGACGAAGGCTTCGAGGTGTTCGTGGTCACCGACGCTTCCGGTACCTTCAACGAAACCGTGCAACAAGCGGCCTGGGCGCGCATGACCGCTGCCGGCGCGCAACTGGTCAACTGGTTCGCCGTGGCCTGCGAGCTGCAAGTTGACTGGCGCAACGACATGGAAGGCCTGGCCAACCTGCTGTCGCCGCGCATCCCCAACTACCGCAACCTGATGAACAGCTACTCGGCGTTGACTGCCAAGTAAGCTGCTCTCAAGCCTGCAGATAATCAATGTGGGAGGGGGCTTGCTCCCGATAGCGGTGTATCAGTCGCCACGGTTTTGACTGACACACCGCTATCGGGAGCAAGCCCCACTCCCACATTTGATTTGTGGTGTTGCGACTATCCAGTTATAAGTCCAATAAATGTCCACCGAGAAGCGACAATGAACCCCTTCGAAGACATGCGCCTGTTCTGCCAGGTCATGGAGTCCGGCAGTTTCACCGCTGCCGCCGAACAGCTGGGCCTGTCCAAACAGTTCGTCAGTCGCCGCCTGATCCAACTGGAAGACCGCCTGGGCGTGCGTCTGCTCAACCGCTCCACGCGTCGCCTGGATATCACGCCCCTGGGGCAGAGTTACTACGAGTCGGCCCTGCGCCTGCTCGGTGAAGTCGAGCAGGTGGAGCAGGGCATCGCCGGCCAGAACAGCGAGCCGCGCGGCACCCTTCGCCTCAGCGCGCCGTTGTCGTTCGCCATGGCTCACCTGGGCTGCCTGTTGCCGTTGTTCCTGCAACGCCACCCGCAAGTGGCGGTGGAAGTCGACCTCAGCGACCGCCCGGTGGACCTGATCGGCGAGGGTTACGACCTGGTGCTGCGGATCGGCACGCTGGAAGATTCCACGCTGATTGCCCGGCGCATCGCCAGCATCCCGCGGGTGTATTGCGCCAGCCCCGAGTACCTGGCGCTGCGGGGCACGCCGCACAAGCCTGACGACCTCGCCGAGCATGACTGCCTGCCTTATGGCCATGGCCGCCAGGTGCAGTGGCGCTTCAAAGGCAAGCTGCAAGCGCTGAATGTCAGCGGGCGCATGCGCGTGAATAACGGCGATCTGCTGCGCGACACGGCCATTGCCGGCCTGGGCGTCACCTACTTGCCGACCTTTATCGTCGGCGACGCGTTGAAGGACGGTCGCCTGGTCACGATTCTCGATGATTTTGCGCCTGAGGCCCTGACCCTCTCGGCGGTCTATCCCCAGCACCGGCAAAGCTCACGGCCGGTGCAGGCACTGGTGGATTTTTTGCGCGAACGCCTGGCTAGCGGCTGTTGAACGGCCGGGCGACGAGGTTTTCCAGGGCTTGGCCACTCAGGTAGCGGTGCAGGTTGGCCAGAAACGTATCCGCAATCTCCTGCCGGCTGTTGGTCGAAATCGCCGACGTATGCGGTGACAACCGCACCCGTGGATGGGTGTACAACGGGTGTCCGTCCGGCAACGGTTCCGGCTCGGTCACGTCCAGCGAGGCCAGGCCGATCCGGCCGTTGTCCAGCGCTTGCAGCAGTGCCTCCTGATCCAGCAGCCCGCCGCGCGCAATGTTGATCAGGTGCAGACCCGGCTTGGCGCTGCCCAATACGTCGCGGTCGACGATGTTGCGTGTGGACTCGTTAAGCGGTGCTGCCAGCACCAGATGGTCGGCGCGGGCGAACAGGTCGTGGATATCCTTGGCGGCTTCCACGCCTGCTGCAAAAGGCGCCTGGCTGTGTCGCAGCGCTAGCACCTTGATGCCCAATGCCTGGGCCTTGTGCGCCAGGCTCTCGCCAATCGCGCCAAAACCGAAGAGGCCCAACGTCGTGCCCTTGAGCGGGCGCAATGGGGTGAAATTCCACTGTGAGTCTTTCACCCAGATGTCCGGCAGATGCTTGGACGCGGCAAAGATCGCCGCCAGGGCGAATTCGGCCAGGTTATCGGCAGCGCTGCCCCGGGAAGTGGTGACCGGCGGGCCGTTGAACAGCCATTGCGGATAGAAGTCGATGCCCGACGAGACCAGATGCACCCACTGCGTGCCATAGGGCCAGCCCGGTGGCGGGGTGCTTGGGGCGGTGTAGCCGCGCACATTGATCGGGCGCAGCAGCAGGATATTCGCGTGGGGCGCCAGGTCGCTCGGCACGCCGACGGGCACACCGATCACCTGGGCCTCGGGGTGCAGCGACGCCAGGCGTTCGCGGATCACCTGGTTGAAGTCTTCGTCCAACTGGCTGGCAATAATCACCTGACTCATGTGCGGGCCTTCTGACGTTGAGCGAACACGGCTTTGCCGACGCCTTGCAGCACGGCGTCGTTCTGCGGGGTATGCACGCGGCTGCACAGCACGTCGCGGTAGTGCCGCTGCAACGGGCTGTTGCGTGACAGGCCGGGGTTGCCCGAGGCCTCGATGGCCAGTTCCACCGCGTGAATAGCGTTATGCGTCACCAGGTACTTCAACTGCGCCGCATTGGCCGCCGGGGTGTGGCCTTCGGCGGCGGCGTCGAGCAGGCAGCGGTTGGCAAACAGCAGGGTGTCGATATGCCCGACGGTTTCCTGGAAGCGCGGCAAGGTCGACAGCGCGGCACCGAGGTTGGACGGCTGGCGTTCTTCCAGCCAGTTCACCAGCCAGTCCCGCGCGGCCTGGGCCACGGCGTCGTACACCGAGGACAGCAACACCGACATCCAGCGCAAACCTTCGGCATCCAGCTCCGGCTGCGGCGCGCTCCAGGGGCTGACGCTGACCGCGTGATCCAGCGGCACCAGCACGTTGTCGAGCACTACATCATGGCTGCAGGTGGCGCGCATGCCCAGGTGGTCCCAGGTGTCGATGATGCTTACGCCGGGGCTGTCCTTGGGCACCAGCCAGGCGCCCACCAACGGGTCGGCATCGTCGCTGCGCGCCCATACGCTGAACCAGCTGAGGCCGTGGCTGCCGGTGGAGTAAACCTTGCGCCCGCTGATGCGCCAGCCCTCGGCGGTGCGCACGGCGGTGGTCGCCGGCAGGCCGCCACGGGCCGGGGTGCCGAGGTCGGGCTCGACGCGCAACGCGTTGATCAGCGCGCCGTTGCGTACCGCGTCCGTGGCCACTTGGGTGCGCAGGTAGGCAGGCCAGCTCTTGCTGTCTTGCAGTCGCGTGTGCTGCAGGTATTGCATCACCAGGATCAGCGCCGTGGACGGCTCGCCCTTGGCAATTGCACTGATCGCCTTGCGCGCCTGGAGCAGGCTGGCGCCGCCGCCGCCGAGCGCCTTGGGCACGGTGAGGGCAAGCAGGCCGTGCTCATGCAAGCGCTTGAAATTGGCATGGGGGAAGGCGCCGCTTTCATCGTATTGCGGCGCGGTGCCGGCCAGCTCCAGGCTGAGGCGTTCGAGCAGGGCGTCGAAGTGGGCGACTTCCACGGAGCGTAGAGACGGTTGGGTCATAAGAAGGTACTCGGTCAAAAATGTGGGAGGGGCCGTTCAAGCCCGTGCCTTTTGAGGGGCTTCAACCGCGCTGTAGCGGTTCTCCGGTACTTCCAGGCCGAGGTTGTCGCGCAGGGTCTGGCCGCTGTATTCGCTGCGCAGCAGACCCCGCTGTTGCAACAGCGGCACCACCAGCTCGGTGAAGTACTGCAAGCCGTCCGGCAGCACCGAGTTGATGATGAAACCATCGCTGGCGCCGGTCTCGAACCAGGTCTGGATCGCATCGGCGACTTGTTCCGGGGTGCCGACAAAATCGCGCTTGGGCCGCGAGAAATGCAGGGCCACTTCGCGCAGGGTCAGGCCTTCGTCGCGGGCCAGTTGCTTGATGCGGTCGGACCCGCCTTTCTGGCTGTTGGAGCCCAGGTCGCCGAGTTCCGGAAAGGGTTCGTCCAGCGGGTATTGGCTGAAGTCATGGTCGTTGAACGGGCGGCCCAGGGCGACGATGGCGTCTTCCACGGTGACCAGGTCCACCGCTTGCTGATAGCGGCTCTCCACCTCGGCCGCGTCGCGGCCGATAATCGGGCGGATGCCCGGCAGGATCGACAGGCTGTTCACGTCACGGCCGAAGCCTTTGGCGCGGCGCTTGAGGTCCTGCGTATAAGCCAGGCCTTCTTCGATACTGTCGACATGCACAAAGATCGCGTCGGCGTTTTCGGCGGCGAAGTTACGCCCGTCCTCCGAGGTGCCGGCCTGGAAAATCGCCGGCTGGCCCTGGCGTGAACGGGCAATGTTCAACGGCCCCTTGACCGAGAAAAACTCACCCTTGTGGTTCAGCGCGTGCAGCTTGTGCGGGGTGAAAAACTCGCCGCTGCGCTTGTTGTAGGCAAAGGCGTCGTCTTCCCAGGAATCCCACAGGCCCTTGACCACATTCAGGTGTTCCTTGGCGATGCGATAACGCACGGCATGGGGCGGGTGTTCGGCTTTGCCGAAGTTGTCGGCGGTGCCGCTGAGCCACGAGGTGACCACGTTCCAGCCGGCGCGACCGCCGCTGATATGGTCAAGGGAGGCAAACTGGCGCGCCACCTGGTAGGGCTCGGTGTAGCTGACGGTCACGGTGGCCACCAAGCCGATATTCGTCGTCAGTGCGGCAAGGGCCGAAAGGATGGTCAGCGGCTCGAAGCGGTTGAGGTAATGCGGGCTGGACTTGGCGTGGATATGCAGGCTGTCGGCGATGAACACAAAGTCGAATTTGGCGGCTTCGGCCAGCTCGGTCTGCTGCCTGTAGAACGCAAAATTGGTGCTGGCATTCGGTTGCGCCTGCGGGTGACGCCATTCGCCCCAGCCGTGGCCGACGCCATGGACCATGGCACCCAGTTTCAAATGGCGTGGTTTGGATGGATGTGGCTTGCTCATGTTCTGCTCCTTCAGCGCGAGGCTTGATCGTTGGGGGCACGCGTGGCGTTAAAGCTCTTGTCGAAGCCCTGGGACACGTCGATGTGGCGGGGCAACAGGCCTTCTTTCTGGTACGTGTCGGCGGTGGCTTGCAGGCCGCTGATCACGCTGTCGTCAATCTTGACCGGGGACAGGTGCGTGTCCTTGGCCACCTCGATGTGCACGGCCAGCGGCAGGCCGGTGATTTTTGCCTGGGCCGCGGCGTACTCCTCGGGATGGGTATTGGCCCAGGCATAGGCGCGGTCGACACGGGCGACGAAGTCGTCCAGCTGTGGGCGCTTGTCGGCGATGGCTTGGCTGGTGGCGGCGAAGTACAGGTGATTGCTCAGCAGCTGCTTGCCGCTGACCAGTACCCGCGCGTGGCTTTGCGAGGTGACGACGGTGGTGTAGGGGTCCCAGGTGGCCCAGGCATCGACGGTGCCGTTATCCAGCACCAGGCGGGATTCGGCGGGCAGCAGAAAGATGAATTGCACGTCCTGGCTGGTCAGGCCGGCGCTGGCCAATGCCTTGATTGCCAGGTAATGCCCGATGGAACCGCGCCCAGTGACGATTTTCTTGCCCTTGAGATCGGCCGCCGTCTTGATCGGCGAATCCTTGGGTACCACCAGTGCCGTGGTGTTGCGCCCTTCGGCGTGGATGATGCTGACGACTTTGAGCGTGGCCCCGGCACCCAGGGCGAACACGTACGGCGCATCGCCCAGGGCACCGATATCCACTGCGCCGGCGTTCAAGGCTTCGCCCAGCGGCGAGGCGGAGGGGAATTCCGACCATTGGATGGTGTAGGGCACATTGCTGGTTTCGCCTGAGGCTTCCAGCAGTGCCTTGATCGTGGATTTCTGATTGGCCACCCGCAACGGTTGCAGGTCGGCGGCGTGGGCAGTGGTCACCAGGCCGAGGGCCAGAGCGGTGCCCAATAGCAGGTGTTTGAAAGGCGTGGCGAATGTCATGGGCGATAGGCTCCAGGCAGATCTTGAAAGGTGTGGGTTACCTCCGCCGGGAAAGGGGTCGGTGCGGCCTGCACCGGTCAGGTGCAGGCGTGAAGACAGGTCAGATCACATAGAAACCATGGGTACCGTCGCGGGCCAACTGGTCGACCAGGCCGAACTCCCAATCCAGGTAGGCCTGCATGGCTTCCTTGGGGTTGTCGGTGCCTTCGTACGGGCGGCGATAGCGGTCGATACGCGGTGAGGCCAGGTGGGTTTCACCTTCTTCCAGCGGCTGTTGCGCGTTGATCCACGCGGCCGTGCCACCTTGCAGCAGGAACACTTGCTTGCCGGTGAGCGCTTGGACGTCGGCCACCGCCAGGCGCGCCAGTTGGCTGCTGCCGCAGGTCAACACATAGCGTTCGGTGGTGGGCACCTTGGCCAGGGCCTGGGGCAGTTGCGCGCGCAGCACCCACCAGGCACCGGGGATATGGCGTTTCACATAGTTGGCGCTGGCGGTGAAATCCAGCACCACGGTATCGCCATGGGCCAGCCAGTCGGCGAGGGTGTGCGGGCTGATCAGTTCGGCCTGGGGCGGGGCGGGCACCGGGGCGACCCAGGCGCCTTTCTCGCTGAAGTGCGCAGGTTGCAGATCGTCCAATACGTGCACCTCCCAACCCAGCTGGGCGAGCCAGGACGCCGACATGTTGGCGCGCACGCCGTCATCATCCGCCAGCACCAGCCGCGCGCCGCGCACACTGGCGACGTGGTCGGTTTCCTGCACCAATTGCCCACCCGGCGTTGAGCGCGCGCCGGGCAGGTGGCCGACCTCGAATTCTTCCGGGGTGCGCACATCGAACAGGTAGGTGGTGCGTGTCGGCTCCTGCTGCCAGCGTTGCAGGTCTGCCAGGCTGGCGCGGCCGACGCGGGCCTTGTCGGCGACGCGGCGTGCGTCCCGGGCCGCGATCTGGCGGTGTTCCTCCGCGGTCGGCGCAAAGCGTCGCGACTGGCCATGGGCGAGCTTTTGCCCGGCCAGGGTCCAGCCGATGGTGCCGTTGCGCAGGGCTGAGACGGGGTTGGCCACGCCGGCGTTGATCAGCGATTGGGTGCCGATAATGCTGCGGGTACGCCCGGCGCAGTTGACGATGATGCGGGTCGCCGGGTCGGGCGCCAATTCACGGGCACGCAGCACCAACTCGGCACCGGGCACGCTGATGCCGGTGGGGATGCTCATGGTCTGGTATTCGTCGAAACGGCGGGCATCAAGCACCACCACATCGGCCTGGCTGTCGAGCAGGGCCTGCACGTCTTCGGCGGCCAGGGACGGCGTGTGGCGCTCGCTCTCCACCAGTTCGCCAAAGGCTTTGCTCGGCACGTTCACATCGATAAACAGCTCGCCGCCGGCGCTGCGCCAACCGTTGAGGCCACCTTCAAGCAGGCTGACCTGGGTGTAGCCCAATGCAAGCAGGCGCTCGGCGGCGCGGTCGGCCAAGCCTTCACCGTTGTCGTAGACAGTCACCGGGGTGTCGCGCCGTGGAATGCGCGAGTACACCTCCAGTTCCAGCTTGGACAGCGGGATATTCGCCGCGAACAATGGGTGGGATTCGGCGAAGGGCGCTTCTTCGCGTACGTCGATCAGGGCGAGTTCTTCGCGGTCCAACAGGGCCTGGCGGATCTGGGCGAAGCTGCGGGTCGGTGTGCTCATAGGGCAGGGCTCTTTTCTTTGGACAAATCCCAGATGTTCGGGAGAAAGGCGTTGGAATAACCGGAGATAAACAGTTTTTCAGTGCCGTCGGGCTGGTACACCGCGCGGCGCACCGCACCGATATTGGCGCCGTACACATGAATGCTGATCGACACCTGGTCACTGTGGACGTTGCTCACCTGGTGGATATCGCCGACCTTGGGCGATACCGCCTCTACCTGGCCGGGCGCCAGCTCAATGGGCTTGCCCTCGGCGACCAGGCGGCCGTCGGGGGCGCGTTCAAAGCCTTGGGACAATTCCGCGCCACGCAGCATGCCAATCAGCCCCCAGACCCGGTGATCATGAATCGGCGTGCTTTGCCCCGGCCCCCACACAAAGCTGACGACGCTGAAACGCTGGCGTGAATCGGCATGCAACAGGAACTGCTGGTAGCGCTCGGGGTCGGGTTGGGCAAACTCATCGGGGAGCCAGTCATCATGGCTGACCAGTTGCGCCAGCAGCTTGCCGCCACGGTGCAGCAGGTCGCCTTCGCGTGGGTTGCCGTCGATCAGTTCCGCCAGGGCACCTATGAAGGCTCTGAGTCGCTCGGGGTGTCGGGCCTGGGTCATGAGAATTCCATCGGTCTGCTGTGATGGGTTTATCTAAGCATAATGTTTATATTTAATATGCTATTTTTTAATGATTAGCTTATAGCTGAAGGTAATTTAGAATCGGTCGGACTAGGCTTAGACGTTATCGATCCCAGGGCGGGCTATCCAGATGCCGTTTGCGCAACTATGCTTCGCACACATCTTAATGACTGTTCTCTATGTGCGGCCCAAATGAAAATTGACGATATCGATGCCTTTGTCGAAGTGATTCGTTGCCAATCCATCAGCCATGCCGCCGAGTCGTTGCAACTGACCCAGCCGGCCATCACCCGCCGCGTGCAGAACTTCGAGCAGGCGTTGGGGGTGGAGCTGTTCGACCGCAACACCAAACCCTTGAAGCCCACCTTGATCGGCACCCGCGTGTATGAACAGTGCCGGCTGATCCTGCGCGAGATGGACGCCCTGCGCGAACTGGTAGCCACTGACGCGCCACCCACCGGCCTGTTGCGCCTGGGTGTGCCGCAGACCCTCGGCGACGTGGTGCTGCTGGATGCGCTCAAGCATTTGCGCGGGGCATACCCTGAACTGCGCGCGCAAGTCGCCACTGGCTGGGGCAGTCAATTGGTGGGCAAGATCGAGCGCGGCGAGCTGGATGCGGCGGCGGCGTTGTTCCCGGCGGGCAAGGTCTTCCCGGACAACATCATCGGCGAGTCCATCGGCAAGATGGAACTGGTGGTGGTATGTGCCAAGGCGCAACTGCCTAAAAAGCCGTGCAAGCTGGCGGATGTGTACCAGAACGGTTGGGTCCTCAACCCGGACGGTTGTGGTTTTCGTGCCGGCTTGCAGCGCACCTTGTCCGACCAGGGCCTGGCGTTGCGCGTCAACCTGGAGACCTTCGGTACCGAGCTGCAACTGGGCCTGGTCGCCGATGGCCTGGGCTTGGGCCTGGTGCCGCGCCCGTTGCTGGAGCGCAGCGCGCACCGCGAATACCTGGCGGTGATGCCGCTCAAGGACTTCAAGCCGGTGATGGACCTGTGGCTGATCTACCCGCACTTCCTGGGCAACCTGCAAGGGCCGGTGGATGCGTTCGGCCAGTTGGTCGCGGCGTCTTTGCAGAAGATCAAGGACGCGGCTTGATATGAAAAAAAATAATAATTAGCTTAGATTAAAATGTGCTTTTTATTATTTTTGGCAAACCCCTAGGCTTGCCTGGAAGTCCTTAAGGCCATCCAGGAAGTTTTGCCATGAGCAGCGTCACCTCCATTTCCAGCGTTTCCAGCACCGTCCGCCAACGCGTCACGCCAGAAGAGTGGGACGTGCGCGTCAAACTGGCCGCCGCCTACCGCCTGGCGGCCCTGTACAAGTGGACCGACCACATCTACACCCACTTTTCCGCCCGCGTGCCCGGCCCGCAGGAGCATTTCCTGATCAATGCCTTCGGGCTGTTGTTCGATGAAATCAACGCCTCCAACCTGGTCAAGGTCGATCTCGACGGCACGATCGTCGACGACCCCACGGGCCTGGGCATCAACTACGCAGGCTATGTGATCCACAGCGCCATCCACGGCGCGCGACATGACCTGCAAGCGGTGTTGCACACCCATACTCGCGACGGTATCGCGGTGTCGGCGCAAAAGGACGGCCTGTTGCCGATTTCCCAGCATTCCATCGCCTTTTCCGGGCGCGTGGCCTACCACGGTTACGAAGGCATCGCCCTCGATCTGGACGAACGCGAGCGACTGGTCGCGGATCTGGGTGACAAGAGCGTGATGATCCTGCGCAACCACGGCTTGTTGACGGCCGGTATCAGCGTCGAGCATGCGTTCCAGCAACTGCAAAGTCTGGAGCGTGCGTGCAACATTCAGATCGCGGCACAGGCGGCCGGCAACGCGGAGTTGGTGTTCCCGCCGCAGGCGGTGGTGGCGAAAGTGGAAGAACAGGCCAAGGCCCACAGCAGCGGTGAAGGCCCTGGCGTGGCGCGGCATTGGAATGCACTGATTCGCCAGCTCGAGCGGACCGATACCGACTACAAAAACTGATCGCTGGCTTGGCAACGGTCCCTTGCGGAGAGCTGGCTTGCCTGCGATGGCGAATGGGCTATCGTGGTGAGCGGGGCAAGCCCGCTCACCACAGGATGGATTTTCAGCTTTTAAAGTTGTGTAGATATCTTCACAACTTTGGCGTGGCCCTGAACCTGTGGCGAGGGAGCTTGCTCCCGATGGCGGCCTGACAGCCGACCAGGATGTTGGATCAGACCGAGTACATATCCATTCCTGCGGTAACGGCCACACCGGGGGGCAACAGCAATAGCGCAGAAGCAAGAGCACGCAGTTGTGTAGATACCTATGGCCATCGCAGACAAGCCAGCTCCCACATTTTTGGTTTGCGTTATGCCTAAGCGACCTGTTTAGCCTGTTCGCGTTCTGCAATCAGTTGGCGGGTGAGGGGGATCAATTGCTTGCCGTACTCAATCGCATCATTGAGCGGATCAAACCCACGGATCAAGAACGTGGTGATACCCAGGTCGTAATAATCCACCAATGCCTCTGCCACCTGTTCGGCGGTGCCGACCAACGACGTGGAATTGCCCTGCGCGCCCAGCAACCCCGCAATGCCTGTCCACAAACGCTTATCCAGCCGCGCCCCTTGCGCCGCCGCCGCGAGCAACCGGCGCGAACCTTCATTCGGCGGTTCGCGCCGCACAAAGCCATTCTGCTCGGCCAGTTCCGTGGCCTGTTGCAGGATAGTCTCGGCGCGCGCCCACGCCAATTCTTCGGTCTCGGCCAGGATCGGGCGCAGCGACAAACTGAAGCGAATCGTGCGCCCATGCCTGGCCGCTTCGGCACGCACCTGGGTCACAATCTGGCGCACCTGCTCATAGGTTTCGCCCCACAACGCGTACACATCCGCATGTTTGCCGGCCACCTCAATCGCGGCGGCGGAAGAACCGCCGAAATACAACGGAATATGCGGCTGCTGCGGCGACTTCACCGACGAATGCGCGCCTTCGACCTGGTAGTAACTGCCGGCAAAATCGAAGGGCTGTTCGGCAGTCCATTCCTGACGCACCACGCTCAGGTATTCGTCGGTGCGCGCGTAGCGTTCGTCCTTGCCGATATGGCTGCCATCGGCACGCAGTTCGCGGTCATCGCCCCCGGTGATGATGTGCACGGCGGTACGCCCGCCGTTGAACACATCGAACGTGGCGAACTGGCGCGCGGCCAGGGTCGGCTGGACGAAACCCGGTCGGTGAGCGATGAGAAACTGCAGCTTTTTCGTCACGCTGGCAGCGTGGGCGGCGATCAAGGTGCTGTCCGGGCTGTTGGAGTGAAAGGCCACCAGGGCGCGGTCGAAACCGGCCTCTTCGTGGGCGCGGGCCACGGTTTCCACGTAATCCGGTTGAAGGGTAGGGCCGCTGCGCGGGTGGATCTCGGAGGCGTGGTGACCGCCGATATAACCGATGAATTCAATGCTCATGGTCTGTCCTTGTCGAGTAGGGTGATCAACACCTCCGCCGGGTAGGGGGTCGGTCATGCTCGTTCAAGGTAGGGGCAGCGAATGGCGGTGTAAAATGCCGTTTGGTTCTATCCTCATTATTAAAAAATAGAATCATGTAGGCAATATTTGATCAGATAAATGCATTTAGCATGTGTGCCGGCACGGGTGTCGCCCATCCTGGACGCTCATGTGCGCTCCCGGGTGTCGGATATGTGGGCCAGCAACTCTGCGGTCTTGACCTGCAGGTAGTGGCTGTCGCCGCGGCTTTCCACGCACAGGCATACAGACAGGGCGTCACTGACCTGTAACTTGAAACGCCAGTCGGCAAAAACCATGGACAAGCCCGTGCACGACTCATCGCTGTCCAGGGAGTTGTCGGCATATAACACGTGCATGCGTTCAACGACATGCGTCGAGTTATTGACCTCGACATGAATATTTCCCGAAGAAGGGAATACGCCAATACGCTCTACCAGTAACTTTGATGTGTTCATGGCCGTCCCCTCGCTGTTGCATTCAGGAGGTACTTTATTATGCGAGGGTAAAAAAGTACTGGAATGTTATTTTTAGTCGGCTATGCCAATGCGGGTTATTTTCGACGTGTACGACAGACGCTTGAAGTTGACGACGTGTGGTTGTAAATGGCTGATGGTGGGCGTTCAGTTAAGGCTTTTGACTGCGTTGAGCGGCAAGCCGACCCGGTGCTCGCGGTGCAGGAGATTGATCAGCACAATCGCGCGTTCCTCGCCTGTCATACCCAGGAATACGCCCTCGAGTTCAGCAAATGGCCCTTCATTGATACGCACGTTCTCCCCAGGAGCCAACAGCGGTGTCACAAGGGGCTGGTGATTGCGTCGCTGCAATTCGTCGATCAGTTCATCGCCCACCGGCAGTGGATCGCCACCAAATGCAACGATGCGCGAAACCCCACGCGTGGAGCGCAGAGGGCTCCAACTGTCCTGCGAGCTCAACTGAATAAACAGATAACCGGGGAACAGCGATTCAGTCATGACCCGACGCTCGCCCTTTAACAGGCGCTCACGTGTGCAGATGGAGCGAAAGCAGGTGTAGCCCTGGCGCTGCAGGTGCGCTTCGGCGCGTTCATCCTGCCTGGCTTTACACTGAACCAGATACCAGGCTTTGGCGGCGAATTCTATCGTTGCGGTCATGCAATGTCCTTATGGCGGTGAGCCTGTTCAGCCGGCACTCGGATGCCACGCGTTGCGTTATTTATTTACTGTTCGTCGTGTCATGTTGATCGAACTAACGCCGGCAGTGCGTGAATGTTAGAAATTGTCGGTGGCGGGTATTAATAACAAAATAAGTGCCCGAGCAGGCGCCGTGTTATTTTTTGTCCGTTTAAAAACTTGGGTGCCGCCCAAGGGGCGTGATAAATAAGTACAGCGTTGAAGTTGTAAAACGGGCTTTGCTGTTTCTGTGCCTGTCGATGGCAGGCCTGTGCGTGGTTAAAGACTCTTATGTTCGGCAAGTGCGACGTCACCGCCAAAGTTGAAAAGACGGGGAAATTATCTTGCTTAAAAGAGTCTTGATTGTTTGTGTCGGCAATATTTGTCGCAGCCCGATGGCGGAGCATCTGTTGCGTGAGGCGCTCACTCGTTCCGATATCGAAGTGAGTTCCGCCGGCCTGTCCGCATTGGTTGGCGAGCCCATCGAATCGACGGCACTTGCGGTGCTGGCGGCGCATGGTCATGCGCCCAACGTGCACCAGGCGACTCAACTCGCGCCCCAGGCGATCACCGAGGCTGATCTGATTCTGGTGATGGAACAAAAGCACATCCGCGGCGTGCTCGGCATGGCCCCCGAAGCGCGAGGCAAGGTGTTGATGCTGGGGAAGTGGCAAAGCGACCGAGAGATCAGAGACCCCTACCGTCAAGGTAAACCTGCCTTTGTACACGCGTATGCGTTGATCGAAGAAGCGGTAAACGCGTGGGCGCTGCGCCTAGCAAAGTGACAACTCCCCTTTCTTGAATCGTATTAAGGCAAAGAATCCGACTTATGCAGCAAGTGCCAGTAGCCACCCTACGAGAAGACGACGCCGACGAGATTGATCTCCTTGGTCTGTTTGGAACACTGATCGACCATAAAGGGTTGATTGCAGCGATTACGGGCGCGTTTATGCTGACGGGGGTTGCCTATGCGGTGCTGGCGACGCCGGTTTTCCAAGCGAATGCGTTGTTGCAGGTCGAGGCCAAAAAGAACGATTTGCTGGGTTTCTCCGACGTCAGCAGCATGCTCGGAAAAGAGTCGCCGTCCGCGACCGAAATTGAACTGATCAAGTCACGTGCAGTGATCGGCAAGACCGTGGACGAACTCAAACTCGCCATCCTGATCGAGCCTGAGTACTTTCCCGTTATCGGCGGTTTTCTTGCGCGGCGTTTTAAAAATACCAATCCGGGTGAAGTGTCCAGCCCATGGTTGGGTCCGACCCGTTACGCGTGGGGAGGCGAGCTGCTGAAAATAACCCGCCTGGACCTCCCGCCCAACTTGCTCGCAAAAAAACTAACCTTCATTACGGGTGAGGGCGGGGCGTTCACATTGCTCGATGACGATGATGAACTTCTGGCGCAAGGGCAGGTGGGCGAGGCTGTTGAGCAGCATGGCGTTGCGCTCTTCGTCGAAGCGCTACAGGCCAATCCGGGGACTCGGTTCAGCATCGTGCGCAAACCTCGATTGACCAGCATTCTGGATTATCAGGAGGCGCTGGATGTCACTGAGCGCGGAAAAGAATCGGGCATTATCGGGTTGGCGTTAGAGAGTACCGAGCCGGAACTCGCGGTAAAAATCCTCAACAAGATCTCTGCGCTCTATGTCGAACAGAATGTGCAGCGTACTTCGGCTGAGGCGGCGCAAAGCCTGGAGTTTTTGAGAGAGCAATTACCTCAGGTCAAAAGTGACCTCGAAAAGGCCGGCAATGCGCTCAACGCCTACCAGACGCGCACAAAGTCGGTGGACATCAGCCTGGAAACCAAAGCGATCCTCGACCAGATTGTGTCGCTGGATACGGCCATCTCTCAGTTGAAACTCCAGCAAGCCGAGATGGACCGCAAATTCACCCGCCAGCATCCGGCCTATCGTGCATTGCTCGCGCAGATCGGTGAGTTGAGCAGCAAGCAACAGAGGCTGTCCGAGAAGGTCCAGGACCTTCCTTCGACACAGCAAGAACTGCTCAGCCTGAACCGCGATGTCGAGGTCGGCACGGCGATTTATACGCAGCTGCTCAACAAGTCCCAGGAACTCGACGTGATGCGAGCGGGCACGGTGGGTAATGTGCGTTTGATCGATGCGGCGGATGTGAACCTCATCAAACCGGTCAAACCCAAGAAAGTGTTGATTGTTCTGGTCGCAACGTTTCTGGGCTTATTCCTAGCGGTTGTGCTGGTGCTGTTGCGCAAAGCCTTGAATAGAGGCATAGAAAGCCCGGAGGCTATTGAGAAACTGGGGCTTGCGGTCTATGCCTCCATACCCTACAGCACGCTTCAAAAAGACCTGGAAGAACAACCTACCACTACGCAAAAACGCTCTGCTCGCAGTGGCGGGTTGTTGGCCATCAACCATCCCACGGACCTGGCGATTGAAGCGCTGCGCAGCTTGCGCACCAGCCTGCATTTTGCGATGCACGAAGCCAGCAACAATCGCCTGATGATCTCCGGTCCCAGCCCACAAGTGGGCAAGACCTTCGTGTCGGTCAATCTGGCAGCCGTGATCGCTCAGACAGGCCTGCGCGTGTTGGTCATCGATGTTGATATGCGAAAAGGCTACATCCATAAAGTCATGAAAACCTCCAGCGCCAATGGGCTTTCCGATGTGCTCACCAAGCGCTGCGATCTGACAACGGCCATTCATAAAACTGCGATCGAACATTTCGACTTTATCAGCCGAGGGCAAATACCGCCTAACCCGTCGGAATTGCTCATGCATCGAAACTTCACGGAACTGCTATCGCAGGTCAGTGAACAGTATGACTTGGTAATCCTGGATACCCCTCCGTTGTTGGCGGTCACCGATGCGGCGATTGTAGGGCGCCAGTCAGGAACGAACTTGATTGTGGCGCGGTTCGGTTTTAACCCCGCCCGGGAAATAGAACTCACCATGCGTCGGTTCGCCCAGAACGGGGTTAACTTGAAAGGCGCTATCTTGAACGGCATTGAAAAAAGAGCGTCGGCGAAATACGGGTATGGTGCATATGGTTACTATACGTATGAATATAAGTCGGATGTTAATTAAGGCCTGTGGGGCGGGCTGATATAAGTACACGTCGTCATGAATATGGGGTTCTCAGGGAATGACGCTAAACCCTGGGGCGGTAGCGTGGGATTTTTAAGTTTGTATGACGCACTGTCTGCGCCTGGGACCTGGCCACGGGAGAGAGACGGGCCTGTGTTTTGTTGAATACAGGCGGTTTTTATCCGATTGATAGTTGAGAAAAAGATGGCCATAGCAAATAAACAGGGCTTCTACGTAGAACTCGAGTCCATTCGTGGGGTGATGGCGTGGTGGGTTGTATTTGGGCACCTCTACTCTTGCTTTCGTCCCGCCATGGGGCACGTTCCTGCGTTGATTGATAAGGTTCTATTGGCGACCGCTATCCCGGTAGATATATTTATTTGTTTGAGCGGTTTTTTTATCGCGATGGCGTTGAGCGGCAAAAGCAACGGCTACCGTTCTTATATTATCCGACGTGCGTTCAGGATCATCCCGATTTATCTATTGGCCATCGCGCTTGCCGCGCTGTTATTCAATGAACGGATGAGTGTCCGCATGGACCTGCCGTGGAACACGCCAGCCCAAGCAGCGGCAGTTGAACAGTATTGGACAAGTATCGCGGGTAATATCACGGCGTACCTGTCGCCTTGTCTGGTGCTGCTTCAGGGCGTGATCCCGGATCAATGGCTGCCCCACGCAGGTGATGCGTTTTTGGCGCCGGCCTGGAGCCTTACCCTCGAATGGCAGTTTTATTTGATCGCCCCTGTGTTGGTCGCCGCTTTTGCATTTGGGCGCGCCAAGGAACTGCTGGTGACGGTGGCGGTGTTGGCGTTTTTACTGCTGGCATATTCGGGCCTGACCTTCTCTTATGGCAGTTTCATATTAATCAAGTTACCGGTTTTCATGATCGGCATGTTGACCCACGATCTGTTTCGTCGCGATGAGGGCGAATGGCGTAACGCGATGTTGATCATGGGCATTGTAGTGGCGGTGGGTCTGATTACCCGTTCGTTCGCCAGTTTTGCCTCGATTGCGTTATGGGCAATAGTAGCGATAGCGTTCAAGTTGAATAGCAAACTTAACCCGCCATTGCTCGGCCGGTGGTTGGCACTGCTTAAAATGCCGTTTAGGAATCCTGTGTTGCTCAGGTTGGGCGGGATGTCATACCCCACCTATCTGATGCATATTCTGATTATCGATGGGGTGTTGATAGTGGCGAAGAAATGCGGTTATCTCAGTAATGATCGGGTGGGGGTGTTGATCCTGCTCTCGATAGGGCTGACATCTGGTGTTTCATGGGCGGTTCATAAATGGCTTGAAGTGCCGTGTATTGAGATAGGTAAAAGATTGTCCGGGTCCGTGTATTCGCGAGCATTGAAATGCGAGTAACCGCGCTGGTAAATTATTTTTTGTTTCCGCTGCTCTTGGTGGCTACGGCATTTAACTTGCGGTATCGGCTGACCGGGGCGGAGATACACCTGGGTGGCGCCGAACTGTCGGTTGCGCCTTACGATATTTTTCTTTTGCTGATTTTGGTATCCATTGTTTTTTTCAGTAAAAAAATCAATCTGGAGAAAATCAAGATCGACAGAATCACCACCCTGGCGATTTTTTTCGTGGTGCTGTCTTCTGTGTCGATTATTAATTCGGAAGCGGTGAGTTTCACGCTGTACGAAATCGCTCGCCATTGGAAAATCATTGTTTTTTTTCTGGTGGTGCGGTCGGTTTTCCATGATGCGAAATCGATGGATAAATTCACCCGGGTGGCGGCGCTGTTAATTCTGTTTGAGACGCTGTATGCGGCTTATCAGTTGGCAACCGGTGATGTGACCGAGGATGCTCAACAGGTCAAAGAACTGTTCGTGGAGAACGGCATTACCCGAGTGACCGGTACGTTACGACACCCCGCCTTGTTATCGTTGTTCACGGTACTGTTGTTGCCATTTTGCGTGTATGGCGCAGTGAATGGGCGTGGCAGGTTGCTGTATATAAGCGCCATCGCGGCGGGTTTTTTGGTGATTTGCCTGACCTACTCCAGAACTCAAATTGTGTTGTATTTTTTTGTGGTCGGGCTGTGCCTGTTCTACTTCAAGCGGCCCAATGGACGTTCTATTTTAAGAAACAAAAAGATCATCTATACCTCGCTGGTGTTTGCCCTGGTCATCATGGCCGGTGCCATTTATAACCTGGAAAATCTCTATGCCCGATTTTTCGATGCGCCAGAGTCGAGTACCACCTCCAGGCTGATTTTGGCCAAGATTGCCCTGAATATGTTTGTTGCCCATCCGATTATTGGCGTGGGGTGGAATAATTTTGTTGACGTGATGGATAAATACGATGAGTTCGGCGCCTCGCAGAGCTTCAGGTACCCCGCCCATAATATGTACCTGCTGGTCATGTCCGAGACGGGGTTGCTGGGCATTGTGAGCTATTTACTGCTTATATGGAGTGTCTACAAGCTGCACAAAAATACGATAAAAAGGCATGTCGGTGTGTCGATTAACAATGCTTCCGCGGCGGCGCTGGTTTCGATCATCGCGATATTGATAACCGGTATTCAGGGCTGGTCATTTCGAGCGGACAGTATACAAGCGATTATCTGGATAAATTTCGGCATCATCTGCGGCCTCAACGATAGGGCAAAACAGCATGTGTAGACGATACTTCCTGTGCCTCTGTCTGTTGGCGATCAGTTTCGTTGCCCAGGCCTCTACCCAACAGGCCGACACCTATAACGCGGGCAAGCAGTTACGCGGTTTCAATATCGATTTGAATTTGAACGAAGAGGATTTCAAACAGTTGGACGGCTTGAACGTGAACGCCGTGCGCGTGGCGTTTGCCTCCCACCCACTGTTTGACGACAGGGGCGGGCTTGATGATGTCGCGGTCAAGGTGCTTGATACCTATGTGCGCTACGCGAAGCAGTACAATATTTTACTTCTGGTCGATGTTCATACCTTTCCCGGCAACGTCAAGAAATATTCAGGGTCAACTGAAGACGCGTATTGGCGTGACGCCGAACTCATGGGAAACCTGATTGCCAGTTATGCGCAACTGGCGCAGCGCTACAAACATGAAAGCATGGTTATCGGCTATGACATCGTCAACGAACCGGCG
Source organism: Pseudomonas sp. FP597 (assembly GCF_030687435.1). NCBI lineage: Bacteria > Pseudomonadati > Pseudomonadota > Gammaproteobacteria > Pseudomonadales > Pseudomonadaceae > Pseudomonas > Pseudomonas sp. FP597. The sequence continues at coordinate 2,851,780 of NZ_CP117432.1, forward strand.
CCCATCGAGCGCGGCGTTTATCTGGATTTTATAAAGAAGGTCAGCGCAACCCTGTTGCAGATTTCGCCGGACAAGGTTGTGCTTATCCAGCCGCGTATTACGGTCCAACCCAATGGTATTCCCAATGGGCAACGGTCCAATTGGAGTGAAATCACGCCGTTGATAGACGACCACTCAATAATAGGAAGCCTGCACTATTACGACCCTGGCAACTTTACCCATCAGGGCGTGCGTGGTTTTCCGGCGGATCAACGCTTGCCCTTCTTACTGAGAGGCGAGGGCGGTTTGAGTATGTACTTCAAGAAGACACTGTCCCAGGTGCTGAAACATCCGGGACCAGTGATCGTTGGGGAGTTCAGCGTATCGAATTACAGCCCGGTGGACGATGCGGGGTTGTATATACAGACATTAATCGATCTGTTCGAGCAAAAGCGTTGGAGTTGGTTTTATCACGCTTATAAAGAAGCGGATATCTGGAACCCTCAGATTACCCTGACAAACACCGGCTTGGCCCCCGATTCAGCCTCTAAAAAATATGTGCTGTTGAAGCGCTATTTCAAATTGAACGATCGATTTCAGAGCTCCGACTGAGGGCGTGCAGGAGTTTTTCCTTGAAGGCGATTCAATTATTGATCTCATCGTTTGGCGCTGCGGGCGCAACGTTCTTGCTTCAGGTCATCCTCAGTAGAGCCTTGGATGCCGCCAGCTTTGGTCTGGTCTCATACGCCAACGCTATTACCATCACGCTTGGCGCTTTGGCGTTCAGCGGTGTGAATAGTTTGCTGTTGAGGCGTGTCAGCCGCGCACCCGGCGAATATGCGCCGTCGATGCGGGTTGCTTATGTTTGCCTGTCAATCAATACGCTGGCGGCCTTTGCAGTCAGTGTGGTGCTGTTATGTGGTTCGGGAATGGATGGGTTCGTGGCCGTTGCACTGGCGACGGGCGTGGCGGCATTGGCGGCGCAGGCGATCGTCATCACTCAAGGTCAGCTCAGGAGCAGCCCGCTGCGGATTTCCGTGGGGCAAGTGCTGGTACCGGTATCCCGGATCATAGCGGTTGCAGGGGTTTTTTATGCGCTGACTCCGAGCCTCGCGCACACCGCCATGGCCCTGGGGGTTGCCAACGTTTCATGTGCGATGTTGTGTTTGATGCTGATGACACGGCATGGCAAACAGGTGGCTTTGAAGGTGCGAAGCTTCCTGAAAGACTCCGTTAAATATTCGTTGAATGGCGCGCTGAATATAGCCCAGTTGCAAATCCCCATTTCGTTGCTGGGGCTTATCTATGGGTCGACGTATTCCGGGTATTTAGCCATTTGTAATACGCTGCTCACGGCGCTGTATATCGCACCCAATACGATTTTTAACACCTACCTAATAAAAAAGTACCACGCACTTTCGGGGGCTGAAAAAAACCTGCCCCTGCAGCATGCGCGGTATTCATTGGGCGCGGGGGCGCTGGTTGGCATTGGCCTGAGTGTGTATTCCCATGACCTCGTGCACCTGGTATTTGGTGGCGACTATGTGTATGCCGCGCAGGTGTTGCAAATCGCCGCGCTGTCCATTGGCTTCAGGTTTTTCGCAACACCTTTAGGGGCGGCGTTATTGAGCGAAGAGTGGGTCAGCAAAAAAATAATGGTCGCCAGTGTTGGCGTGGCGTTGCAAGTGGGCTTGTTTGTTGTGTTGATGCCCTTTGAGGCGAACGGTATTGGCGCAAGTATTGTGGCCAGCGAATGCTTTATTGCCGTCTCGTATTACATTCTTTATAAAAAGAGCATGCGTGTATGAACATTGTGATCATTGGCTACTATGGCAATAACTTTGGTGATCTGCTCATGCTCAAGTCGCTGTTGTCTGAGCGACGTGCGGGTGTGGTGTATACGGTATTGACCTACGGCGATGGCGAAGCACTTAAACAACAGGGTTTCATTCGCCAAGGCGCGATTACTGTGGTGGAACTCAACAAGGCCAACCGCTGGCTTGCCTACAAAACAGTGATTAAGTGTTCTGCCATCGTGTGGGGTGGCGGAACATGTTTCATGGATGAGGGCGGCACCGGAGGGGTCAAATACATGGCATGGGCTCGCCTGTTCGGTGCTCATGTCATCTACGCAGGTATTGGCGTCGACAATCATAAAAAGCTGAAAACCCGTTTGATTTTATTTTTTGCGACCGTCATGGCCACAGCCTTTTATATTCGCGATTCAGCCTCGCTATTGGCGGTGAGGAAAATCAATCCTTGGGCCCGCCGTGAAAAAATCAAACAATCCGTGGACCTGGCCTACGCGCTGGGTACTGACGACGCCGGCGCAGGGGGCGATCTGGAGAGTGCAGGGGACTACATCATTGTGTGTCTGCGCGATCTGCAAGGGTATGGCGAGCAATCCAGCGGCGACATTTATAGCCAATTGCTAGACGTATCCATCAGGATTTGCTGGCGGTTGCGTATTAACCGGATCGGCATATTCAATGCGGATGCAGAGGTTGATACCGGCGTGTCGCGGTACGCACAAAGCGAGTTGAAAGACCGTGGCTTTACGGTTTTCAACATCGTCGGTTCGGATATCGACCGCTCCATGGCGTATATAAAAGGGGCTCGGCACATACTGACGGCGCGGCTGCATCCTGCTGTGGTTGCGTATTCGTTAGGTACGCCGTTTTCCCTATACAACTACTCAGACAAAAATAAGAAATTTACCGCAGAGACTCAGACCGAGACGTATTTGATTGAGCGCGGTGCGATAGACGAATTTATACCGACTTACACGGTGGGTGTCAGTGCGGTTGCCACTACGCAGAGGCAACGGGCGCAGTCGACGATCAGCGAAATATATCGGTTGTTAAATTAAGCGGATAAGGACTTTCTCATGGGGCAATTGGCTTATTTCATCATTGAACCGGTTGGCGGGCATGGCGGAATGAATTACTACAATACCGGCCTCGGACAAGGGCTGGTTTGGAATGATGCCTGCGTCAATCTGTATACGTGTCCCGAGTCGCAGGAGCAGAGTTCGAACAATTTCACGATCAATAAATTTTTCAAGGGTGTGTATGGTCAGTCCAATAAATTCCTGAGGTTCGCTCGCTTCATCGTTGCCTTGCTCAGGTCGATCGTGGATATCAAGAAAAAGGGTGGAAAAACCTGCCACCTGCATTTTTTTCAATATTCGCTACTGGAGTTGATCACCTGCAGGTTATTGCGCTTGAGCCGGATAAAAATCATTGCAACCATTCATGATGTCGAGTCTTTTGCAGGCGCGTCTCTGACCCGCACCCATGCGGCCATCCTGCGGGCCCCGCAGGAATTTATTGTGCATAACGAATTCTCGCGGCGCGAGTTGCAGGGGGTGCTTGCTGCTCAAGGTCTGAAGACGAACATCACCGTCATTCCCCATGGTAATTATCTGCCCTTCGTGAAACGGCGCGAGGGCGTCATTTCGCGTCGGCGTCTGACGCTGCCTGAAGATAAGAAAATCATACTTTTTTTTGGTCAGATAAAAAAAGTAAAGGGGTTGGATGTACTGTTGAACGCGATGCAGATCGTCGCCAAGCGTGAGCCCCAGGCGGTGCTATTGATTGCCGGCAAGGTGTGGAAGGATTCATTCCAGGGTTATGAGAGTTTAATAAAATCGAACAACATCTCTGACGTGGTTATTCCGCATATTCGATACATCAAGGATGAGGATGTCGACTTTTATTATTCTGCCGCCGATATTGTGGTCCTTCCCTATAAGAAAATTTATCAAAGTGGCGTACTGCTGATGGCCATGTCGTATGGCTGTATTACGGTGTCTTCACGGTTACCGCCGATGGTCGAGGTTGTCGACGAAAATGAAAACGGGTTTCTGTTTGAAACGGATAACCCGCACGATTTGGCGCAACAAATAATCAACGCGCTGGGTTCCAGCACTGCGCGGCACATTTCGCAGCGCGCTCGCACCACGATGGTTGAAAAACATGATTGGTCACTGGTCGCGCGTCAGCATATTAAGGTGTTCGAAAACTATGAGTAGGCATTTGCTGGTTCTTGGAATAAGAGGTATCCCGGCGCAGCACGGCGGCTTCGAGACATTTGCCGAAAAGTTAGCGGTGTATTTGCAGGCTAAAGGTTGGCGCATCACGGTTTACTGCCAGGAAAGCGGCACGGGCAGCGTCACTGAAACAGAATGGAACGGTATCCGCCGTGTTCATATCCCGGTGTCTCGGGAGGGTGCGTTGGGCACGGTTATATTCGACTTGAAGGCTGTTTGGCACGCGCTGGGTGAGCGCGGCCTGTTTCTGACGCTGGGCTATAACACCGCTGTTTTCAATAGCCTTCAGCGGCTCAAAGGCCAAGTGAATATTATTAATATGGACGGTATCGAGTGGCATCGGCAGAAGTGGGGGAAGATAGCCAAGGCGTGGTTCTGGTTGAACGAAAGAGCCGGTTGCTGGATCGGTAACCACTTGGTGGCCGACCACCCAAGAATTAAGGAACATCTTGCGACGCGGGTCAGTGCCGACAAGATCACCATGATTCCCTACGGAGGAGATGAAGTGACGTCGGCGGCGGCTGAGGTGTTAAGTACGTTTGCGCTGGAGCCAAATCACTTCTCGATTATTATCGCCAGGCCCGAACCGGAAAATTCTTTTTATGAGATGGTCCAGGCATTCAGTGCGAGCGTCAGGCAGCACAAACTGGTGGTGCTTGGAAACTTCACGCCGAGTACCAATGAATACCATAAGAAAGTGATGGAAGCGGCCAGCGCTGAAGTGGTCTTTCCAGGGGCTATCTACGACGCCAAAGTCGTCCAGGCGCTGAGGTATTTCAGCCGTTTTTATCTGCACGGTCATCGTGTCGGCGGAACCAACCCCTCTCTGGTCGAGGCGTTGGGCGCCGGTTGCGCAATCATTGCGCACGACAACCCCTTCAACCGCTGGGTAGTGGGTGGGGGCGCTGCGTATTTTTCCGATAGCCAGGCGCTTTCTCGATTACTCGATGAACTATTGGAAGACCCACAACGCACCCTGGCATTGAAACAAGCCGGTGCGGCCAGGTTTGCCGAATGCTTCAAGTGGGAGCAGGTGTTGAGTGCCTATGAACAGCTGTTAATTGAATGGTATCCCGCCTGAGCCGTTGATCATTTCAAGCTGATCCTGACGTTTACTTTTCGATGAGGTGTCACATGATTCCGGTGATTTTATCTGGAGGCACGGGTTCGCGCCTGTGGCCGTTGTCGCGTCAATTAAACCCCAAGCAATTTTTATCGTTGGTGGACACTGACATCTCTCTTCTTCAGGCCACTATCCAGAGGTTGAAGGGGCTGGATGTACGGACACCCAGGCTTGTTTGCAACGAAGAACATCGCTTTCTGGCCGCTGAACAACTGCGCAAGTTGGGGCTGGAAGACGCGAATATACTGCTTGAACCCGTCGGCCGTAATACGGCGCCGGCGCTGGCATTGGCGGCATTGCAGGCCACTGCCGATGGGGAGGACCCCTTGCTGTTGATCTTGCCGGCGGACCACACCATCAAGGATGTGCAAGCGTTTCAAGCAAGTATCAACTGCGCCCTCCCATTGGCCCTGGACGGTAAGTTAGTCACCTTCGGCGTTGTTCCGACGTATGCGGAAACCGGCTACGGCTATATCGAGAAGGGCGAGCCTGTCGGCGAGTGCGGCTTTCGCGTGAACCGTTTTGTCGAAAAGCCGGACTTGGATCTGGCTCAACAATACCTGTTGGCCAAAACATTCTTCTGGAACAGCGGCATGTTTCTGTTTCGTGCCAGCCGTTATTTGGAGGAACTGCAGAAGTTCTGCCCGCAGATCCTTTCTGTTTGCAGTGAGGCGCTGAACAACGGTTCCAGGGATTCGAGCTTCACCCGAGTTGACCGTGATGTGTTTGCTACTTGCCCCGAAGACTCCATTGACTACGCGGTGATGGAGCGCACCGCAGACGCGGTCATGGTCGTGATGAACGCCGGTTGGAGTGATATCGGCTCGTGGTCCGCGCTCGCCGATACGTTCGTCAAAGATGCCGAAGGCAACGTATTGAAGGGCGATGTCGTTGCCCAGAATACGTTCAACACCTACGTTCACGCCAACAGCCGCCTGATTGCAACGGTCGGTGTCGAGAACTTGGTCATTGTCGAAACCAATGACGCGATCCTTGTCGCGCACAAAGACCAGGTACAGGACGTAAAGAAAATAGTCGAGCGGCTCAAGCAATCCGCCCGGCACGAGTACGTCAATCACCGCGAGGTCTATCGCCCCTGGGGCATGTATGACTCGATAGACAAAGGTCACCGCTACCAAGTCAAACGTATCACTGTGCAACCCGGCGCCAAGCTTTCGGTACAGATGCATCATCACCGGGCGGAACATTGGATCGTCGTGAGCGGTACGGCCAAGGTGACCAACGGAGAGAAGACCTACTTGGTCACTGAAAACCAGTCCACTTACATCCCTATCGGTCAGGTGCATGCGCTTGAAAACCCGGGCGTGATCCCGCTTGAACTGATCGAAGTACAGTCCGGTTCCTATCTGGGTGAGAACGACATCGTGCGCTTTGAAGATAAATATGGCCGAGCGTGAGCGCCGGCGATCCGATGATCAATAACGGGGCTCGATCGAGTTTTATTCCACCCTCAGGATCTTCACTCATGTTTAAAAAAATCCTCGTTACCGGTGGCGCCGGTTTCATTGGATCAGCCGTGGTCCGCCACCTGATAAATGAAAACCATAGCGTCGCGAACCTCGACTTACTGACCTATGCGGGCAATACCGATTCACTCGCCAGTGTCGAAAACTCGTCGCGCTATCAGTTCTTTAAAACCGATATAGGGGACGGCCCGGCACTGGAGCAGATTTTCATGACATTTCGCCCGGATGCGGTAATGCATCTGGCGGCGGAATCCCATGTCGATCGTTCTATCGATGGCCCCGCTGACTTTATCCGGACCAACATTGTCGGGACATATACGTTGCTTGAAGCGGCCCGGCGCTACTGGAGTGCGTTGGCGCCTGACGAAAAAAACCGGTTTCGCTTCCACCACGTTTCGACAGACGAGGTCTATGGCGACCTGGACGGCCCCGATAGCCTGTTCACGGAAACCACGCCTTATGCGCCCAGCTCGCCCTATTCAGCGTCCAAGGCCAGTTCGGATCATTTGGTTCGGGCCTGGCAGCGTACGTATGGCTTACCCGTGCTGGTGACCAATTGTTCAAATAACTACGGTCCTTATCACTTCCCCGAAAAGTTGATCCCCCATGTGATTCTGAATGCCATTCATGGCCGGCCGCTGCCGGTATATGGCGATGGTTTGCAGGTGCGGGACTGGCTGTTTGTTGAAGATCATGCGCGTGCGCTGTGTGAAGTCCTGTGCCGGGGCGCGGTCGGCGAAACCTACAATATTGGCGGCCACAACGAGAAAACCAATATTGAAGTCGTGGAAACGCTTTGCGCGCTGCTCGAAGAGTTGGCGCCCGACAAACCGGCCGGCGTGGAACGTTATCGTGACTTGATCACCTTTGTTAAAGATCGGCCAGGTCACGATCTTCGTTACGCCATTGATGCCGGCAAGATTGCGCGTGAGCTGGGATGGCAGCCTCACGAAACGTTTGAAAGCGGTATACGCAAAACCGTCCAGTGGTATTTGCAAAACAAGACGTGGTGGCAACGCGTACTCAATGGTCAGTACCGGCCGGAGCGCCTGGGTCAGAACGCTTGAACTGGTTAAACACTGCCTCACCCATCGACATTTTCAAAAAGGAAGCACTCCATGAAAGGCATTGTTCTGGCGGGCGGTTCCGGCACGCGCTTGCATCCCATTACCCGCTGCGTCTCCAAACAGCTGCTGCCCATCTACGATAAGCCGATGATCTATTACCCGTTGTCGGTTTTAATGCTGGCCGGTATCCGCGAGATATTAATTATCTCGACGCCGCAAGACTTACCCAGTTTTCGAAGCCTGCTGGGCGATGGTTCTTCTTTCGGCATTGAGCTCAGTTATGCCGAACAGCCGTCCCCGGATGGTTTGGCGCAAGCGTTTATCATCGGCGAAGACTTTATCGGCGACAGCAATGTTGCGCTGATATTGGGCGACAATATTTTCTATGGCTACGGCTTCAGCGCGTTGCTGCATGAAGCGTCCCAGCGCAAGAGCGGCGCTACCGTCTTTGGCTACCGTGTCAGCGACCCCGAGCGTTTTGGCGTGGTCGACTTCGACAGCCACGGCAAGGCGATCAGCATTGAAGAGAAGCCTGAGCGTCCCAAGTCCAATTACGCGGTCACGGGCCTGTACTTTTACGATAACGACGTGGTGAACATTGCCAGGCAGGTCAAGCCCTCAACGCGTGGCGAGCTGGAAATCACCGACGTGAACAACGCTTACATGCAGCGTGGGGATTTGCACGTCAGCGTGCTGGGGCGTGGGTTCGCGTGGCTCGACACCGGCACCCATGACTCCTTGATGGAGGCCGGGCATTTCGTTCAGACCGTGGAAGCACGCCAAGGGCTGAAAGTGGCTTGCCTTGAGGAAGTGGGCTACCGCCAGGGCTGGTTGTCGGCGGCGCAACTGAATAGACAAGCCACGGATTTACGCAAAACCGGTTATGGCCAATACCTGGCACAGGTACTCGCTTCGGAGCCTGCGAAATGAATGTCATCAAAACCAGGTTGCCCGGTGTGCTGATTATCGAACCCCGCGTTTATGGTGATGCCCGCGGGTTCTTTCTGGAGAGTTACCAGCAGCAGCGTTATCGCGACATTGGGATTGAACAGCCGTTCGTGCAAGACAACCACTCGCGTTCCGCACAGGGCGTGTTACGTGGGCTGCATTTCCAACGCAGCCGTCCTCAAGGCAAGTTAGTGCGGGTGACCCGAGGCGCGGTCTACGATGTGGTCGTAGACATCGACCCGGCGTCTGCGACCTGTGGTGAACACGTGGCGGTTGAATTGACCGCCGAGGACCATCTCCAATTGTGGGTACCGCCAGGGTATGCCCACGGTTTTTGCGTGTTGAGCGATACCGCCGACTTTCAATACAAATGCACCGATCTGTATGACCCGAAAGACGAGGGTGGGCTTCTTTGGAATGACCCGGACCTGGGCATCGCCTGGCCTCTGGGGTCGCCTTTGTTATCGGAAAAAGATCAGCGCCACCCGCGCTTGCGCGCTTTGCTGAGCGGAGAATGACCATGCGTGTAATCGTCACCGGAGCACAGGGGCAGGTCGGGCGCGAGCTGCTGCTCAGGGCACCGTCCGGGTTCAGCGTGATTGGCTATGGTTCGGGTGAGCTGGATATCAGTGACTCGGTTCAGGTCGAGGAGGTCCTGGCGCGGATCAAGCCGCAACTGTTGATCAATGCGGCGGCTTATACCGCTGTAGACAAGGCTGAGAGCGATATCGAGCGGGCTTATGCGGTGAACCGCGATGGTGTTGCGCACTTGGCGCGTGCAGCGCAGGCACAGGGTATTGCCGTGCTGCACATTTCTACCGATTACGTATTCGATGGCAACCACACGCTCCCCTATACACCGGGTGACGTCACCGCACCTTCAGGCGTTTATGGTGCCAGCAAGCTGGCGGGTGAGCAGCAGCTGCAGCAGCATTGTTCGCGCCATGTGATTTTGCGAACGAGTTGGGTGTTCGGCGCGCATGGCAACAACTTTGTTAAAACCATGCTTCGCCTTGGACGTGAACGCGATGAGCTGGCCGTCGTCGCGGACCAGCGTGGTTGCCCGACTTCCGCCGGCAGTATTGCCGACACCCTGTGGGCGCTGGCGACGATTTTTTGCCGCGACGGCATGCTCAAATGGGGCGTGTACCACTACAGCGGCGCGCCTGCTTGCACCTGGTATGACTTTGCAGAAGAGATTTTCAACCAGGCGCGGTCAGAGGCGCTGCTTGAAAAGAAACCTCGGTTGAAGGCGATTACCTCCGCCGAGTTCCCGACGCAAGCCAAACGTCCGGGCTGGTCCGTGCTGGATTGCCAGACCCTCGAACAGGATTATGGGGTGTCAACGCGCAGTTGGAAGGTAGAGCTGCAACAGGTATTGCAACAACTGGGAAGTGCATCACTCGTTATCTAAACTGCCCAGTCAGGGCAGTGATACTTGCGCCTGTTAATACTGGGTTTTCACGAGCGAATGTTATTTTCTGTCGCGGTACGCGTGAATATCATTATTTAACAGAACGCCGTTTCGGTAAGGCTGACGAATAATAACAGTGGGGCGGCTGGCTCGGACGCTGGGGGCTGCAACATTGCGCGTAACATCGCTGTTATAGCGCTGAACGTCCGCAAATATCCGTAAAACTGTTCAATGTTCGCGACGGGTTCTGCGGCCTGTGCGTGACGCATGGAAAGTGCTGTTGTATGGCATGCAGCACTTATAAATGACATGCTCCAAACGAGACTGGCGCATGGCCGAGTGTGTTCGGCTGATACGCCAAAGTCTATATACCTGCTGTTCCATTACCGTCTCTTAATATCAACTTGTTGATGTTGAGGAGGAGTCTGCTATGAAGAAACTGTTTACCGCCAGCTTGCTGGTTTTAATGAGCACCGCCGTATGGGCGGCTGAAGAGCCCCTAAGCTTGAGCACCCCGGTGGTAGGCGCTGTCACGGTCGGTGAGACCGTGGTGGCGGCGGTGGTGGTAGCCGGCGCCGTGGCGGCGGCATCAAGCTCCGGAGGAAGCTCCAATGGCGGAACCACAGGGACCTCGGGCACCACCGGAACTACGGGTACCCGTTGAACCCCCTGCGAAGTGTGTTGTTCAAGATCACTCAGAACCTTCTGGGTGATCTTGTTTGGACTTGTCCCCGACTAGTGTAGTGCCATTATGACCCGAAGGCTTTTTGCTGTGACGCTGGCAAGTATTACCTTGCACGGCTGTATGTTTTCCCCTGGCCAACATATGGACACCAGTCAATTGACACGTGACGGCTCTCCCGAGAGTAGCCGGGTGGAGCTTATACCCATCACGCCGAAGCTGATTGCCATGGATGCCGCCCTGCATGTTCGCGAGACGGTTGCCCCCGAACTGCTGTCGTATATTCCGGGCGGTTATCGCGTCGGCGCCAATGACTTGTTGTTTATTACGGTGTGGGATCACCCCGAGTTGACGGCGCCTTCCGGCCCGCAACAACAACTGGATGCCAACGGCCGTCTGGTGCGGCCGGATGGCACGCTGTTTTACCCCTATATCGGCAATGTCCCGGCCGCCGGCAAAACCATCGAAGAACTACGGGCGTATATCGCCGAGCGACTGTCACAGTTTGTGGAAAGCCCTCAGGTGGATGTCAGTGTCTTGCGCTTTGCCAGCCAGGTAGTGGTGGTGTCCGGTGCCGTGGCAAAAGCGGGTCAACAGTCGATCACTACCAATGCGCTGAGCGTGGTGGAAGCTATCGGCGCCGCAGGGGTAGACCCGATGAATGCTGACCTGTCCGGGCTGACACTGACGCGCGATGGTCGCGAATACACGCTGGACCTGGACACCCTCAATCGCCGGGATTCGCCACTGCATAAGGTCTACCTCAAAGGCGGTGACCAGTTGTACTTGCCTTACAACGACCTCAAACGGATCTACGTAATGGGGGAGGTCAACCAACCCCGGGCGTTGAGCTTCAAGAGCAAGTCGATGAACTTGTCTGATGCGTTGGGCACCGTGGGCGGTTTGAACCAGACCACCTCCAATGGCAACGCGGTTTACGTGATCCGAGGCGCGGGCAATCTGGAAACCGAGCCGGCCCAGGTGTTCCAACTGAATGCCGAATCGCCGTCCGCCCTGGTATTGGCCACCCGTTTCGACCTGCAACCGCAAGATATCGTGTATGTCGGCCCGGCCGGCGTGACCCGCTGGAACCGCCTGATCAGCCAGCTTCTGCCTACGGCCAGTGTCCTCGGGACCGGAGCCAGTTCGGTCAACAATCTCAGTGAAGCCAACAGCAGATAAGGCTTAGTCAATCCGTGAAAACTTTGCATACCGGTGCCTTTCTGACGACGGCGCTACTGCTGTGTGGGTGCAACCCCTTGATGAAGGCTTCATGGGACACGTTCAAAGCGTCCGCCCAGGGGCCTGCCTCGCTGGAGTTGACTCCGGCCCAGATAGCGGCCGTGCCGTATCCGCAAATTCTGGTGACGACCGTTACCAGCGAGGGCGTGATGGCCATGGCGCGTCGACGTGGCGACCTGCAGTTCTGGCTCGCATCCGGCAATCAGGTGTTGCTGATGCGCGACGGCCTGGTGGTGCGCACGGTCGGGTTGGGGGTGTCGCTCGATGGCACGCGCTTTGATGGTGAGTCGCCGTTCAAGCGCGGTTTGCAGCATCTGCACGACGGGCATACCAGCACGCGCTGGATCGATATCTACCAAGGCTACCGCGTCGGCCTTAGCGTCAATAGCCGTTTCAGCAGGCACGACATCGAACCTATCCGGATTCTGAACAGGGACTACGCCTTGCTGCGAATCGACGAGCAGGTGGCGATACCCGGCCTGGATTTTCGCGCGACCAATCGTTACTGGGTGGACCCCCAGGACGGTTTCATCATGCAAAGCGAGCAGCACCTGACGCCGCAGATTTTTCTGAAAATAGTGCAATTGCGCCCTGATCGGGAGGCTGTCCGGTGAAGTATCCAAGCCTTTTATTGCTCGGCGCGTGCATGTTCGCCACGGGGGTAAGCCAGGCCGACATCACCGTCAGCGGCGATGTCCGAAACCCCGGCAACCTCGCCATCCAACCCGGCACACGTCTGCGGGACGTGATCCTTGCAACCCAGCCCAACGCCGAAAGTTACTGGTTGGGCGCCGCGTGGCTGCACCGTTCCCTGGAAGGCCCGCAGGCCCGCTTGAAGGCCGGGGTGTTGTTCGATCTGAAATTGCTGCAGCAAGTCGCCTTGCTGGAAGGGCGTGACACTCGCGCTGCATTGAGCGCGCGTTTGTATAAGCAAGTGGAGCGGTTGCCGGTTACCGGGCGCCAGGTTGCGGTGCTTGATCCGATCGCCTTGGAGGTAGGGTTTGCGCTTGATAGCCCGCTCGATGAGGGCGACCGCCTGATTTATCCGGCTCGGCCGTCCACCGTCGAAGTGTGGGGAGCGGTGGAGCAGACCTGTCAGGTGCCTTATGCCGCAGCGCAAGAAGCCTGGGTGTACGCCCGGCGCTGCGCGATTCTCAGCGACGCCCAAAGCGATTATGTGTGGTTGATTCAGCCCGATGGCCACGTGAGGCGCCTGGGCGTGGCGCCATGGAACCATGAGGAAGGTGTTATGCCTGCCCCCGGCAGCCGGATCCTGGTGCCTATCCGAAGTGATGATCTGCAATCGCCGACACCTGAACTCAATGAACAGTTGGCCGAGTTTCTCGCCACTCAACCCTTGGCTGAGGTGGCCCCTTGAAGCTACGTTTTGCTGCTGCATTGCTCTTGCCGTGTGGGCTGGTTCATGGCGAACCGCGCTACACCCAAAATGACTTTGGCGGTGTCGGTCTGTTGCAGACACCCACCGCGCGCATGGCGCCTGTCGGGGAATTAAGCGCTACCGCCAGTCGTACAGACCCCTATTCGCGCTACAGTTTTTCCTTCCAGCCCTTTGATTGGCTGGAGGGTTCGTTCCGCTATACCGCGATCACTAACCGGCAGTACGGCCCGGAGGCGTTGAGCGGCAATCAAAGCTTCAAGGACAAGGCCATCGATGTGAAAGCGCGGCTTTGGGAGGAGAGCCACTGGGCTCCGCAAGCCGCAATCGGCGCCCGTGACATCGGCGGGACAGGCTTGTTCTCCAGCGAGTATTTCGTCGCCAACAAGCGTTACGGCGACCTTGATTTCAGCCTGGGTCTTGCCTGGGGTTACTTGGGCAACCGGGGCGATTTCAGCAACCCGCTGGCGATAGTGGGCAGCCAATTCAACGACCGGCCGCAAAGCGATGCGGATGTGGCCAGGGCGGGTGAAGTGAACACCAACGCTTACTTCAGGGGCCACCCCTCGTTGTTTGCCGGGATTGCCTATCAGACCCCCTGGGAGCCGCTGAGCCTGAAACTTGAATACGAAGGCAATGATTACAAGAATGAGCCGCTGGACAACCCGATCAAGCAAGACCTGCCGATCAACGTCGGCGTCGTCTACAAGTTGGCCGACAGCGTCGACCTGAGCGCGGCTTGGGAACGCGGCAATACTGCGATGTTCGGCATTACCTTGCACACCAACTTTTTCAGCCGCAAGGCCCCCGTCAAAACCTATGACTCTCCTGCCGAACCGCTGCCGCCGCAGGTGCCGTCGACCCCGTTGGATCAGGTGAACTGGGCGAATGTGTCCAGCCGGTTGCAGCAAAACGCCGGCTACCAGGTCAAGCGCATTGCCCAGCGCGGTCCGGAGTTGTTGGTGTATGGCGAACAGTCCCGTTACTTCAACCCGGCCAAGGCGGTAGGGCGGGCTAGCCGAATTCTCGACAACAGCGTTAACCAGGACGTCGAATGGTTCACCCTGGTCGATCAGCGTTACGACATGTCGATAGAAGAGACCAGCGTGCCGCGTGACACCTTCCGCGCGGTGCTCAAAAATGATCGGCCGCTGCAGGATCTCCACCGGGCAACTGAGGTCAATCCGGCGCTCGCCCATCGGGAGACAACCCTCTATACCCAGGCCCTGGACCCGTTTACTTATGGCGTTGGCCTGGGCTACAAACAGAACATCGGCGGCCCTGACGGGTTGCTCTATCAGTTCAGCGCCGATGCCGACGCGCAGTACCGTTTTACCCGCGATATCTGGTGGAGCGGCATGCTCAGCGCGAACCTGTACAACAACTATGACAAGTTCACCTACGATGCGCCGAGCGGGTTGCCGCGCGTGCGCACCGACCTGCGTAAGTACCTGACCACCTCCGACGTAACGATGCCGACGTTCCAGCTCAACCATGCGGTGCAGTTGGATCAGAACCTGTATGGCATGGTCTACGGCGGTTATCTGGAATCCATGTTCGCCGGGGTCGGCGGCGAAGTGCTTTATCGGCCCGTGGGGCAAGGCTGGTCAGTGGGCGCCGACGTGAACGTCGTGCGCCAGCGTGACTTCAACCAGGGGTTCGGGCTGCGTGACTATCAAACGGTGACCGGCCATGTCACCAGCTACACCGAACTGCCGGGTGATGTGCAGGCGGCTGTCAGTGTCGGGCGTTATCTGGCGCGTGATTGGGGATCCACCGTGGATCTGTCGCGCGAGTTCAAGAACGGCGTGAGATTTGGCGCATGGGTCACACTCACGACCGCCTCGAAGGCGGACTACGGCGAGGGCAGTTTCGACAAAGGGATCTATATTTCCATCCCGTTCGACGAATTCATGAGTACCTCGACGATGCGTCGCGCCAATATAGTCTGGTCACCCCTGACCCGCGATGGCGGGGCACGCCTCAACCGTGCCTACTCATTGCACACGATGACAGAGGGGCGTGACAGCGGGCGGTTCTACAACAACTTCGAGAAGATCACCGAGTAGACAGGCTGAAGCGAGCAAGCCTGCCGCGCGGATAACGCGGATAAAAAAGGTGGGAGGGAGCACGCTCCCTCCCACCTTTGGCCGTTATCAGTAGATGTCTTTTGAAAGCAGCGTAAACGGCGTCTTCACCAGGATCTTGATATCCAGCCACAGCGACCAGTTGTTGATGTAGTGCAGGTCGATGTCGACGCGCCGTTGCATCTTCTCCAGGGTCTCGGTTTCGCCCCGGCAGCCATTGACCTGGGCGAGGCCGGTGATGCCGGGCTTGATCCGATGGCGGGCCATGTAGGCAAGAATTTTCCCCGAGTAGTAGTCGTTGTGCGCAATAGCGTGGGGCCGTGGGCCGACCAGGGCCATATGCCCCTGCAACACGTTGAACAACTGCGGCAGCTCATCAATGGAGGTGCGGCGGATAAACCGGCCTACCGGGGTGATCCGCGAGTCATTGCGGCTGGCCTGGCGCACTTCATGGTCGTCATGCACGCGCATCGAGCGAAACTTCCACACCTTGATCACCTCGCCATTCCAGCCATGACGTTCCTGCTTGAAAATCACAGGGCCTGGCGAGGTGAGCTTGATCAGCAGGGCGAACAGCAACAGCACCGGGCTCAGCACGATGATCGCCAGCAAGGCGATGCTCTTGTCCAGCAGCGACTTGCTCAGGGCGGCGGTGGGGCGGCTGGTCAACGGGCTTTCATTGAGGAAAATCGCCGGCAGCCCATCCACTTCGGCCACGCAATGGTTGAGTAGCAGCATGTTATTGAGGTCGGGTACCCAGATCACATCCACGCTGATGTCCAGCAGGTTGAGGTACAACGCCTCGATGTGCGTGGCTTCCTGCAGCGAGTGGGTGATATAGAGCCGACGAATGCCGTGTTGCCGGATCAATTGCGGCAAGTGCGGCAGATCACCGAGTATCTGCGGCTGCGCGCCTTCGACCGCTTCGGCGTAGCAGCCGACCAAGCCCACCAATGGGGAGCGTTTTTGGCGAGAGAGGGTTCGGGCCAGGTCCACGGCAAGTTTTCCGTTTCCCACGATCAATGACTTTTGCCGCTCATGAAGTTGGCGGTGGTAATAGCGTGACAGGCTGTGCAAGGGGATATAACACAGGGCTAGTAACGGATAACTCAGTGCGGCCCACAGTAATAACGTTTCCAGTGGGAACAGTGTGCCTGCTTCGCAGGCTATGCCCACCGCAAATAATATGCCCACCGTCAACAGCCAACCCATGAACAGCCGTCCCAAGCCCACGGCATAATCATCTCTTTTGCTGTATACATCGCACAGGCTGTAGGCTGGGAGGGACGCCAGTATTGTAAAGGCGGCGAGCACTCGATAGTTGTGCTCAAGTTGGCCTGTCTTTAAAAATACCAACATAAACAACACTGCAACGACCAAGCCTGACGCAAGCGTCCATTGGCCCCAGAACGTCAGACCCTTGGGGGTCAGGTTGCGATGCATTCTAGTATTGTTCAGCATAGTTCTGCTCCCGGTGGCGACCACGCACGTAGTGGCAGGGTTTAATTAAGTTGCGGTATAAGCGCATTAAAACGACAGGCACGCGCAAGCGCGTACCCATGGATAGTAATGAACGGTCGGGGTCAGTGGCTGACGACTTATAACAAAGTGAGGAACATGCTGTTATCAAGAAGTGTGTTATAAATGGGCAGGTATAAGAGGGTGGTAATAGGTGGGGTGCGTGATAGGACCTGTATTTTTTATTATATTAACGGCGCGATGGGTTCAGCTCTAACGGCTTCTTGATTTTCTGCGTGAGGCAATAGCCACGGTTTCTGACCGCGCGGAATAGGCGTTCGCCATCATTGACCCGCTTGAACTTTTCCTGCAAACGACTGAGGCACATCTCCAAGCCTCGGTAGTGGTCCGGCTCGCGGCCTATATTACGGATCAACTCTTCCTTACTGACCACGCGTTCTTCGTGGTGCAGCATTTTTTTTATCAGCGCCGATTCGATGGTGGTCAACGAAATACGCAGGTCGCCTTTGACCAGTATTCGATCATGTTGGGTAAGCAGCCAGATGTCCTGGGGATATAGATGAGTACTTTCGGGTTTTTTGTCCGCAGGACGTGTGTGGGTATTAGGCGGGCCATCAGCGGTCTTGGGCGTTGGCATTCTTGACTCCTGCCGCATAGCGTCAAACGGCTGTGAAGGCAAGGTGAGGGTGTGCGTGGCCAGCGCATTCAAGTCGTAGTGGAACATTTCTGCATTGGGCGTAAAGTCCTGCAGTGCGATAGCGGGAAGTGTGGGGGGGAAAGCGTATTTTTTGAGAGAGCTCATAGTGTCTACCAAGATCGGAAAAAGGCAGGTTTTTATAAACGGTCGGCAGGTGAGTAATAGCCACCCTGAAAGTATTCGAATGGCAAATTTTTAGCCAACATTGCACTATCGAAAAACTCGACATTTTTGGCGATAAAGCGCACTCGGGTGGCATGGATCAATTCCAGCATGTGGTCGTAGAGCCGATCGAACAGACCGGAGCGGGTGTTCAGGCTAAGCCGAAGGGCCGAGTCCGGGAGGGGCATTTTGATGTAGTCGTACAGTTTCAGATCGGTTAAAAGGTCACCGGGTTTTGTATCGAGTGTGTAGTTGTCATAAGCCAAATTGATACAGTTCTGGTCTTTGAGTCTATACAGTTGGCGTACCATTGCCCTGCGTTCTACGGGCCCTGGCAGCGTGTCCAGCGGATTGTCGATACTGAGCGTAAAGGCATGCCCTTGTTTTTCCAGTGTCTGAGCCACGTGAAAAATGTCTTTTATCAGAGCTTCGTTCATTAACGCAGCCTGATCTATCTTCACAAGCCTATGACTGACAACTTGGGGTGTTTTGCGGCGCGGCAGGGTATGTTGCAGCGCTTGGCTATAGGCGCTGTCAAGTTGCACGCGATCCCCTGTGCCGGATACGGCGATTTCACTGCCCCACAATGCTTGGCTACGCTCGACGATGGCCTGTCGGGTTATCGTGAAGTGCACAACGTCTGCAGGGGATAGTTGTTCGCTATTCACGGTTCGGCCTCTCCTCGATGGGTTGGAAATGGTTGGTGTGGATAAGTCCTCGGCTGAGTTTGTAGCCATAGCCGCGAATGTTCTGGATGATGTTGTCACCGTAGTGCGCCTTGATTTTACTGCGCAGACGGCTGATAGACTTTTCCAGCGCTCTGGAGTCGTAATGCTTGGTATTAAGACCCATGACTTCGGCTATTTCATTGTGACTAAGGAGCCTGTTCTGCATGAGGGCTTCCAGTACCTTCATTTCAACAAAGGATATTTCCAGTTTTTTGCCTTCGCCAAAAAGACACATGCGATCTTGGTCGAGCATCAGACCGCAGCAATTGAGACGAGCGTTTTCACTTAGAAAAGCATCAAATAGGCTTAGTTTTTTTTCAGGAGAAGTTTCTACCACCTTGACACAATAATCAGCGCCGGCCAGGTAGTATTTTGTCTTGCTCAAGGTGGATGCAAACGTCACAACGACAAATATAGTACAGCCCGGGTTGTCGCTCCGAGTCTTTCTTATAATGTCCAGCGTTTGATTGAGGGCAGAGGGCGTATCGATTTCTATAATGACGGCATGGTAATGCCCGTGTTTTTCTTTGGCGTCAGTTAGTTGACAGTAGCAGCGTGTGTCGACTTTTAAATCATTCGGTACAGTCCGAGCTATCAACTGCCGAAAGTCCTCCGATTTCGATTGAGTCCGTGCAATAGCGAGGACATTGGAAAAATGCATAACCCACTCCCTTTTCTTGCATGCATGGCCGACAGTTCAATAGCTGCTAGCATTTAGATACTAATCGAATTGAATACGGTAAAAAGTGACAAATTTTAACATTTGTCGTGCTTTTTTCGGGGGGCGAGAAAGTTAAAGGGTTGTTGCGAGGGGGGGTTACCTGAACTTAAGCAATAGGCTAGTGCATACTTGGAATGTTCGCTAAGTATTTTAGTCCCAACGATTTTTACACGGTGCAAGGTTCAGTCTTGCCCGTTGCGGAGCGCAAGTCGTTAGAGGGCAGGCGTTCCAGGGAATGGTCTCTTCAGGCGTGCTCCTCTGCCCGCAATTGCCCACTCATCTCATCGCAACTCTGAGCCCAGTCCTTGAGCCATTGCGGCATCGGTGGTGAATCCTGCGCCAGGCCCAGTTCGCGCACAAACTCAGCGGGAGGCAGAGTGCCCTTGGCCGAGCGGAACAGTCCGCGCATCACGACCACGCCGACTACGCGGCCACGGCTGACAAAACGGTGTTCCATCAGGCTCCACTTGGAATCCCAGCCGAGCATGCGGGTGTGTACCTCGAACGCCTCGAACAGCTTTAATTCGCGTCGGAATTTACCCCAGGTGTCGCCGACGATGGGCAGCGCCTTGTGGCGTAACGCAACGCGAAAGGCCCCGGTGCGCAGGACGAAATCCATCCGTGCGACATCCGCCAGGGAAAAGTAGCGGCCGTTGGTGACATGTCGGTTTATGTCCAGGTCCAGCGGCCACACGCGCATGCGCACCACGGTGGTGGCGAGGCCATGTGCAGGTTTGCGCCATGGACGGCGGCACAGCATGTATAGCAAACGAAACCAGAGATTCATAAAAGAGGCCTGCCAGTTGATCAAGGCAGCACTGTAAGGACCTGGCGGTGATGGAGGTAGGTCCGTAAATGACATATTTACGGCGCAGTGCGCAGTTGGGTTATTCCCGGTTGAACAGACGAAAAAAAACCGGCTGATCAGGCCGGTTTGGGGTGCTCCGCGAACAGGGCGGGTCAGGCGCGGTTGTCCAGCAGACGATCGGCACCACCCTCAGCCAGACCACGTTCCTGCAGACGATCGGCGCCACCTTCGGCCAGACCACGTTCCTGCAGACGATCCGCACCGCCTTCAGCCAGACCACGTTCCTGCAGACGATCGGCACCACCTTCAGTCAGACCACGTTCCTGCAGACGATCGGCGCCACCTTCGGCCAGACCACGTTCCTGCAGACGATCCGCGCCGCCTTCGGCCAAGCCACGTTCCTGCAGACGATCGGCACCGCCTTCAGCGACACGGTTGCCTTGCAGGCGATCGGCCCCGCTTTCAGCAACACGACTTTCAATCAGGCGGTCCGCGCCACCTTCTGCAACAACCGGGTGGGCAAATGCGTTTGCAGCGAGTACCGAGAAAGCAAGGCTAAGCAAGATTTGGCGTTTCATGAGTGTGTGCTCCAAGTGTTTTAAGTAGGTGTTGCCGGGTATGGGTTTGATGTTACGCGTTGCATTTTTTAAGAGAACTTCATTGCGCTGATGGTGACTATCGACGTCAGCGATGGCCCGCTTCGAAGAGCCATCGCGGGGCGTCATGGCATCTGCGGCAGTTCTTGAGGGCGCAGGTCGAACACCAGCACCTCGGCATCGTCGCCGTGGCTGAGGCGGATCAGTTGTTCATCGCGAATGCGCGCACCGTCGCCTTCCTGCAAGCGTTGACCGTTGACTTCCACGCTGCCCCGGGCCACATGCAGGTACACATGGCGATTGGGCGGCAGGTCGAGGGTGGCGGCTTCATCACCGTTGAACAGCCCGGCATACACCCGCGCGTCCTGGCGTACGCTCAGCGAGCCGTCGGCGCCGTCCGGCGAGATGATCAGTTGCAGGCGCCCGCGTTTTTGCGCCTCGCTGAAGTGCTCCTGTTGATAACGCGGCTCGGCGCCGGCCACGGACGGCACGATCCAGATTTGCAGAAAGTGCACCCCACGGCTTTGGCTGTGGTTGAACTCGCTGTGGGCCACGCCGCTGCCGGCGCTCATCAGTTGCACATCGCCGGGGCGGATCACCGAGCCGGTGCCCAGGGTGTCCTTGTGTTCCAGGGCGCCTTCGAGCACATAAGAGAAGATCTCCATGTCGCGGTGCGGGTGTTGGCCGAAGCCTTTGCCGGCGGCGACGCGGTCATCGTTGATCACCAGCAGGTCGGAAAAGCCCTGTTCGGCAGGGTTCCAGTAGTTGGCGAACGAGAAGGTGTGGAACGACTTCAACCAACCGTGATTGGCGGCACCGCGTTCGGAAGCTTTGCGAAGGGTCAGCATGGTAGTGTCCTCAAGTGGGAGCGGGCTGCGACATGCAGGGCTCCGGCGTTGAGAAGAAGGTTAATGGTTGCTGATCGATTCATTAAGAAGCTGAAATCTGAATGACTGTCTCTATAGAGTTGACAGTCTGCGACGTGGCATAATGGCCGCCGCTTTCCTTCCCCCCGATGGACTTCTTTGCTATGAAAACCGTGGCCATGGCGCTGTTTCCGGACTTCCTCCTGCTCGACATGGCTGGGCCGCTCGAAGTGTTTTCCATTGCCAACCGCTACCTGCCCGCGGCCGCGCATTACCAGATCCTCATCATTGGCACCGAGCCCGGCCCGCTGCGCGCCTCCAACGGCGTGATGGTGCAGGCCGACCTGTTGCTGGAACAGGCCGACGGTGCCTATGACCTGCTGTTGGTGCCTGGCGGTCCGGGGGCCTATAACGAATGCCACCCCGATCTGCTGCCCTGGCTCAAGGCCGCCGTCCCACGGGCACGGCGCTTCGGCTCCATCTGTACCGGCGCTTTTGTGCTGGGCCATGCCGGTCTGCTCGACAATCACCGCGTCACCACCCACTGGCACTACACCGAGCGGCTGATCAAGGCGTTCCCCAAGGCCATCGTCGAGACGGATCGCATCTACCTGCAGGACGGACGCCTGATTACTTCGGGCGGGGTCACGGCGGGCATCGACCTGGCGTTATCCGTCGTTGCCCAGGACCACGGCAAGCAAGTCGCGGTGGACGTGGCCAAGGTGCTGCTGGTGGTGATGAAACGCCAGGGTGGCCAGGCCCAATTCAGCCCGATGACCGCCGCCGTATCGCCCCAAGAGACCGCGATCACCCGCGTGCAGAACCATGTGCTGGCCCATCTGGAACAACCGTTTACCATCGAGTCCATGGCCGAGTTGGCCGGCATGAGCGCACGCCACTTTGCCCGTTTGTTCGCCAGGGAGGTGCAGATGACACCCATGGCCTTTTTGCAAGGCGCACGTATCGACCGTGCCCGGCAATTGTTGGAAAGCACCGACCTGCCGCTCAAGACCGTGGCTTTCCACGCAGGCTTCGGCAGTGTGCGGTATATGCGCTCTCTGTTCAGTGAAAAGCTTGGCCTCAACCCCACCCAATACCGACAACAGTTCAGTTAGCGACAGAATGTCCGTCTCGCGCACCCGATTGTCCGTGTCGCTCCCTGTGCCAGCATTGTCCTGTCACCGGTAGCTGGCAAGATAGCGTCAAGCCCACGGAATAGGATGCGCGGACGCCCAAGAACGGGCGTTTCAGCGCGATTGCAGCCATGAACAACTCCCAGGCAATTGACGCTGACGGCACGCTGCGTTTCGGTGTATACGCCTTTCACCGCCAACAGCGGCTGGTCAGCAAGGCGGGCTGGCCGGTGCCCTTGGGCGGGCGGGCGCTGGATATCCTGGCGGTGTTGCTCGAAGTGCCTGGGCAATTTGTCAGCAAGGCCACCCTGATCGAACGGGTCTGGCCGTGCAGTGTGGTGGAGGAAGGCAATCTGCGCGTGCACATCGCCGCCCTGCGCCGCGCCCTTGGCGGGCAACGCTTCATTATCAACGAGCCCCAGCGCGGCTATTGCTTCGCCGCGCCGGTACACGGCCGCGTGCAGGCCGTGATACCGCCACACAACCTGACCGCACGGCTCAGCCCGGTCCTTGGTCGCGAAGAACTGTTGGGTGTGCTGGTACGGCGTCTGTCCGGGCAACGCCTGATGACCCTCACCGGTTGCGCCGGCGTGGGCAAGAGCACCCTGGCCCAGGCGCTGGCCGAGCGTGTGTTGCCGCGTTATCGCGACGGTGTGTGGTGGGTCGACCTGGCCACGGTGCACGCGCCGATTGCGATGTTGCAGCATCTGGCAACCGCGCTGCAACTGCCGCCCTGCGCCGATGCGACCGAACTGTGCCGCCAATTGTCCACGCGCCAGTTATTGCTGGTGCTCGACGGTGCCGACCTGCTGCTCGCGGCGTGTCGACATCTGTTGCGCGTACTGCGCGAAAACGCTCCCCAGGTCACGGTGTTGATCAGCAGTCGCGAAACCCTCCAGGCCCCCGGCGAATGGGTGCAACGCGTACCGCGCTTGGCAGTGCCGGCACCGTCGGCGTTGGGCAGTGTCGAGCAGGCATTGGCGTGCCCGGCGGTGCAGCTCTTCGTCGCGCGAGCGCGCGCCGGGCAGCAGGGGTTCGTGTTGAGGCCTCAGGACCTGGCGCCGCTGCGCGATATCTGTCGGCGGCTGGATGGGATTCCCTTGGCCCTGGAGCTGGCGGCCGCGCAAGTCCACGCGTTGGGCGTGCATGGCTTGCAGGCACAATTGCGTCGAGGCTTGCAGGTGCTGACACGGGGACGGCGCACGGCGGTGGAGCGTCATCAGTCGCTCACGGCGGCGCTGGATTGGAGCTACGAGCGCCTGAGCCTGCCGCAGCGCTGGCTGTTCCTGCAACTGGGCCTGTTCAAGATGGCGGTAACCTTGCCCACTTTGACCCAACTGGTGGCGGGCACTGAGCTTGAGCATGCCGACCTGGCGTATGTACTGGGGCGACTGGTGAACATGTCGCTGCTGGCGGTGGAGCCCGGCCTCGGTCCAGAACGTTATCGCTTGCTGCATTGCGTGCGCAGCTATGCCTTGGCGCAACTGCGTGACCCGCAGCAGGTGGCACGTCTGCAGCAGGGTGACGGGCACTACCTGGGGCCGTTTTCAGGCCGGCCGTTTGTCCTGCAGCTCATCGAGCAGGCGGCGTACGCGGACTAGATCGCGGGTGGCAAAACCTTCGGTGTATCGCCCATGGACCGCACTCAACAGGTCGCGCGCCGGCTGCACGCGATCTTGGGTGCGCCACAGCCTTGCCAATGATTCCGCGCAGCGCAGCTCCCAGGCCAACGCGCCTTGTCGGTGCGCCAGCTCCATCGCCTCAAGCAACAGGGTCTGCGCGCCGCTCAGGTCATCCTGGCGCAGCCGTTGTTCCGCGTGCAGCCGCAGGACTTCCGGGGCGCACCAGCCCGCATCGCCATGGCGAGCGCGTTCCAATCCGGCCTCATCAACCTCATGCAGGCCCAACGTGATCAGGATGTCCTGGACCACTCCCAGACCCTGCAAGTCGCGGTGACCGAGGATGCCGGCGTAATGCCCGGCCCAGGTCTGGAACAATTGCACCGAATGCTTGTGGGCATGTTCGAGCAACAGCGCCTGTAAGGTTTGGGCCGCGGTGTCGTCGCCGTTGTAGCGCGCGATCACCACCCCGGCCAGGGCCAGGGTATAGCAGATGGACGTGCCGTGATTGATCTGCAGCGCCAGTTCCAGCGCCTGGTGGGTCGTGCGCCAGGCCTGCTCGGGAAAGCCTTGCAACCACAGGATCCGCGCCAACACCGTCAGCGACGCGACGTTCTGATCGTATTGCACGCCGATGCAGCGGCCAAACCGGTTGAGGTGGCCACTGTGGGCCATGCGCTGAATCACCTGCTCGGCGTTTTGCCGGGCCAGCACCTGATTGCCGCTGTAATGGTGCGCCAGCACGCGCAGACGCTGGGCGCTCAGGTCCAGCAGCGGATCGGTGCGCGGGGCCAGGCGCTCGAATTGCAGGCTCTGTTCCTGTGCCTGGCGATAGAGGCCGGCACACAGATTGACCGCCATATGCCCCGAGATTGCGCGCAACTGTCCGGAAAGGTCCTGGCGCTCATCGGCCAAGCGCCGAGCGTCGATAAACGCTGCGATGGTCTGCGCGGCGCCGCCCACGGCGTGATAGGACAGGCTGCCCAGCGCCAGCTGCAATTGCATTTTCAAGCGCATGCACGGTGCGTTCACCGCGCCTATCAGCGCCAGCGCCTTGCCCACATACAAATCGTGCTCCCTGAGCAATGACAGCTCCTGCCACAAAGGCATCGCACTGACGGTCAGGCGGATCGCCAGCAGGTGACCGCCACCCTCGGCCAGGCCCCAGTCGAGCGCGGCGCGCACGTCTTCGCGCAACGGCGCGTAGCGGTCGAGCCACGGTTGGGTGGCGGTCTGTTGCCAATCCGCCTGGGCCTGCTCCATCAACGCCAGGCAGCGCGCCGCGTGGCGCTCGCGGGTGGCGTCCAGCTCATCGGCAACGCTGAGTTTTTCCAGGGCGTAGGTACGGGTGATGTCCAGCAGGCGATAGACCATCTCATCATCGGCGGCCTCCACATTGAGCAACGACTTGGCCACCAGTTGGGTGATCGAGCCCAGCACTTGGGCCGGCGCGATCTGCTCGCCGGCGATGACCGCCGCGGCGCTGGCCAGGCTGAACCCGCCGCGAAACACCGCAAGGCGGCGCAGGCAGATCTGCTCGCATTCAGTCAGCAGCTCAAAACTCCAGTCCAGGGTGGCGCGCAAGGTCTGGTGGCGGGGCAGGGCACTGCGTCGACCACGGGTCAGCAGGCGGAAGTTGTCTTCCATTTGCACCAGCAGCCCGGGCAGGCCGAAACGCTCGATCTGCGCCGCCACCAGTTCGATTGCCAGGGGAATACCGTCCAGGCGCTGGCAGATATCGATTGCCAGGGGCAGTTCGGCCTCGCCCAGTTCAAAGCTGTCCTGGTGGGACATGGCCCGTTCGATCAGCAATTGCAGGGCCGGGTAGCCCAGGGCCTGGGCGCGGTTGCCGGCGGCGGGCGGGCAGGCCAGCGGTTCCAGGCGCTGTACGTATTCACCCTCGGCCCGCAGGGCTTCGCGGCTGGTGGTCAGGATGTGCACCTCTGGCGCATGGCGCAGCAGGGTTTCACAGATCAGCGCAATGTCGTCCAGCAGGTGTTCGCAGTTGTCGATCACCAGCAGCAACTGGCGCTCGTGCAGGCTGCGGGCAAAGGTCACCAGCGGCGCGTGTTCGGTGTGGGTGAGGTCGAGCAGGCTGGCGAGGTAGGGCAGGATCATCGACGGCGTGCTGAGGGGCGCCAGGTCCAGCAGGCGAATGCCATCGCGGTAATTGCCGATCAGCACCTCCGCCACGCGCAACGCGACGGTGGTCTTGCCGATGCCGCCGGCGCCGGTCAGGGTAATGAAGCGTTGTGCGGGCAACTGCTGCACCAGGCTGTCGATCAGGGCCTGGCGGCCGATCATGCGGGTGCGCCGCAAGGGCAGGTTATGGCTCGGGCGTTGGGGTACGCCTTCGGTGGGTAGCGTCATCGGTTCGATGCTCAGTGGTGCCACAAAACTGTAGCCACGCTGGGCCACCGTGACGATATAGCGCTGCCCGGCCTGGCCGTCGCCCAACGCCTTGCGCAACGCCGCCATATGCACGCGCAGGTTGCCGTCTTCCACCACGCTTTTGGGCCACACCCTGGCGATCAGCTCCTGCTTGCTCACCACATTGCCGGCGTGTTCCAACAGGACCAGCAGGATATCCACCGCCCGTCGTCCCAGGCGCAACGGGCGACCGGCCTCCAGCACCAGGCGCTGGCGCGGATGGACGCGGTAGGGGCCGAAATGCACGGCCTGGTCGTTGAGGTCACTCATGGGTGGCCAAGCTCTGGGAACGGGAGGTGACCAGCATAGGCCAGGAGCGCGCGGACCACTAGGCGGCAATCTCTTGAGGCTTGTTGCGTAATTGGTGATTTCGCCAGGTCATCGGGTTGACGCCTTCGCTGCGGGTGAACATGTGGCAGAAATGCGCCTGGTCGCAGAACCCGCACTCCAGGCTGATTTGCGTCAGGCTCAGGGACGATTGGGTGATCAACTCCTTGGCGCGCTGGATGCGCTGCTGGCGAATCCACTCCTGGGGCGACAGTCCGGTGGTGCATTTGAATGCGCGGGAAAAATGGCTGCGCGACAGGGCGCAGGCCTGGGCCAGGTCGGCGATGGCCAGGCTTTCGCCGAGATTGGCCAGGATCAGTTGCTTGGCGATGCGTTCGCGCCGGGGGCATAGGCCGCCGGTGGTGGGCAAGCGAGGGGCACAGTACTCAAGTCGGGCCATGACAGATATCCGCAGTCGATGGGAGCGTTCCCGGTGAATGGATCCAGTGTAGATGGCGCCAATCTTGTTGCCGGACCGTCCGGCTGACGAGTTAATCGTTGTTAATTTCGCCAGGTGCGGTGCTGGAAAAGACAGCACAGGCATGCAATCGCCGGCGCGTCATGCGTGCTTATCTGGCGACCTGATAACCGTTTGGATACCACCATGAACCGTAACGACCTGCGCCGCGTCGACATGAACCTGCTGGTGATTTTCGAAGCCTTGATGTTCGAGAAGAACCTGACCCGGGTCGCCGAAAAACTCTTCATGGGCCAACCAGCGGTGAGTGCGGCGCTGGGACGCCTGCGTGATCTGTTCGATGACCCGTTGCTGTTGCGCAACGGGCGAGGCATGGAGCCCACGCCGCGTGCCGTGGCGATACTCAAGGAGCTGCAACCGGCCATGGACACCATTTCAGGCGCGGTCAGCCGCGCCAAGGATTTCGACCCCTCCACCAGTTGCGCGGTGTTCCGCATCGGCCTGTCCGACGACGCCGAGTTCGGCCTGTTCCCGCCATTGCTCAGTCAATTGCGTGAGGAAGCACCGGGCATCATCGTGGTGGTGCGCCGCGCCAATTACCTGTTGATGTCATCGCTGCTGGCCAGCGGCGAGATTTCGGTGGGGGTGAGCTACACCACTGAACTGCCGGCGAACGCCAAGCGCAAGAAGCTGCGCGATATCCCGTGCAAGGTCCTGCGTGGCGATGACGGCGTTGAACCGTTGACCCTGGACGATTACTGCGAGCGGCCACACGCAATGGTGTCGTTCTCGGGCGACCTGAGCGGCAATATCGATCTCGACCTGGCGCGCATCGGCCGCGCGCGGCGAGTGGTGCTGGCGGTGCCGCAATTCAGCGGACTGCGGGCGTTGCTGGCGGGCACGCGGATCATCGCGACGGTGCCCGATTATGCGGCGTGTGCGTTGACCGAAGGCACGGCGTTACGCGCCGAAGACCCACCGTTCGCGATCGAGGCGGCGGAGTTGTCGATGGTGTGGAGCGGGGTGCATGACAACGACCCGGCGGAGCGGTGGTTGCGGGCGCGGATTTCGGAGCATATGGCGGGCGTGGTCTGATTGCGCAAATAGCCGCTGCTGCGGTCACTCACGGTGATCTTGGATCCGACCGATTCTGCGTGTCGAGCGCGGTCAAATGTGTGAGGGGCGGTGCGACGATTCGACTTGCCCCATTGGCCCCCCCATCTTCCCCGGAATTGGCTATTTCTCCCGCCCCCACCGGTGACTAACCTAGCCACCAATCCCACCCTACCGGAGAAAGCACCATGCAACCGCGTACCGATTTCTACAGCGCTTCCCCTGATGCCATGAAAGCCATGCTCGCCCTGGAAGCCGCCGTCGGCAAACTGTCCATCGAGCTGCCCTTGTTGGAACTGATTCGCCTGCGTGTCTCGCAGATCAACGGCTGCGCCTTCTGCCTCGACATGCACACCGCCGATGCGCGCAAGGGTGGGGAAACCGAGCGCCGCCTGTACACCTTGTCGGCCTGGCGGGAGACGCCGTTTTTCACCCCACGTGAACGCGCCGCACTGGCCTGGGCCGAGAGCCTGACCCTGATCAGCCACACCCACGCCCCGGACGAGGACTTCAACGCACTGGCCGCTGAATTCAGCGCCCAGGAGCAGGTCGACCTGAGCGTGGCCATCGCCACCATCAATAGCTGGAACCGCTTGGCGGTGGGTTTTCGCAAAATGCCCAAGTAAGCCACTAACGCGCTTTGAAATAACCCCGTGGCGTGGTGCCGGTCATGTGCTTGAAAAAGGCGATCAACGCGCTGTCACTGGTAAAGCCCAGCTCAAAGGCGCAGTAGCCGATACTGCGCCCGGTGGCGAGCAGCTCGATGACCCGCATCAATCGCCACTGCTGGCGCCATTGCTGATACCCCAGGCCGGTTTCTCGCTGGAAAATCCGGCCGATGGTCTTGGCGCTGGCGCCCACTTGCTGCTCCAGGGCCTGCAACGAGGGTGGCAAGGTGTCGAGGCTGCCCATCAACGGGGCCAGGCGCTTGTCCTGGGGCAGGGGCAGCAGCAACGGTTGCTCGGCGGCATCGCGGATCTCGCTCAGGCACAGTGCCAGCAGATGGGCATATCGGCCGGAAGACCAATCGGTATCGAAGGCTGCCGTCGCCATCGGTTCCAGCACCGCCCGCAGCAATGGGCTGACCTCGATCACCCGAACCTGGGAAGGCAACTGCTGCGCCAGTGCAGGGCTCAAGTACACCGAACGATACTCCACGGTCTGTTGCATCACCGCACGGTGCGGCAGCCCGCAGGGGATCCAGGCTGCACGGGTGGGTGGCAGCAGGCACAGCTGGTTGTCCAGATTGATGCGCGTGCAGCCTTCACGGGTGAACAGCAGTTGCCCACGTTGGTGTTGGTGCAGCCCGGAATCGTGATCACCCAAGAGGGCGGCGATCCCGATAACCGGCGCAGCCAGGCGGTCGGGATCGAAAGAAGCGTCGGCGGCGAGCCAGGCCATAGATTGTCCGATTTCATCGATAAACTGTCGAAGTTTGGATAATAGTCCATTCGGCGCTGTTTAAAATCCTTCCACTGTTTTTCTGGAAGGGCACGTCGATGACACACAAAAATTTACTGGTCTTGGCGGTGGCGTTGCTGATGTTTCCTCAACTGGCCCAAACTCTCTACAGCCCCGCGCTCGGCGATATTGGCCAGGCCTTTGCGGTGGGGCCCGAGCGTGCAGGGCAGACGCTGTCGGTCTATTTCCTGGCCTTTGCCCTGGGCGTTGTGGTGTGGGGGCGAGCCTGTGATCACCTTGGACGCCGCCCGGTCATGCTGGCCGGGCTGACGATCTACGCGGGCGCTTCGGTGTTGGCCTTGAGCGTCAGCACCTTCACAGGCCTGCTCTTGGCCCAGGCGTTGGCGGCTTTTGGCGCTGCGGTGGCATCGGTGGTCACGCAAACGGTGTTGCGCGACCGCTTCCACGGGCCGGAACTGGCCCAAGTGTTTTCCGTGGTGGGCATCGCCATGGCTGCCAGCCCGGCGATTGGTTTGTTCAGCGGCGCGGCGTTGGTGCAGTCCTTCGGTTATCGCGGCATGCTCTGCGGTTTGTTGGTACTCGTGTTGCTGCTGTGGGGCTGGTGTGTATGGGCCTTGCCGGAAACGCGCCCGGCATCGCTGCCGGCCAGCTCAATGCACAAAACGGCGGGCCTGATGTTCAAGGACTTGAGCATATGGTGTTCGGTCGGGCTGGTGGCGGTATTCAATATTGCCGTGTTCGCCTATTACAGCGTGGCGCCGTTTATCTTCGCGCAACAGGGGTTGTCCTCCGCCGAGTTCGGCTACAGCGGGGTACTGTTGGCCATGGGGTCGGGGCTGGGGGCGTGGTTGAACAAGGCGTTGCTCAAGCGGGGGATGAACGGTGATCAGTTGGTACTCACCGCAGCCGGTGTTGCTGTATTGGGCAGCCTGTTGGTGCTGGCGCTGCAACACACCTGGTTATTCGTATTGCCGATGCTGCTGGTGGTGCTGGCGTTCGGCATGGCGATCCCCAATGTGCTCGGGGCGGCGTTGACGGCTTACCACGACCGCTTGGGCACGGCGGCGGCGGTGTTTGGTTTGTTGTATTACCTGGCGATTGGCGGCGGGCTGACCCTGGTGGCCTGGGCGCAGGACCTCGGCTGGAGCCTGTTGGTCTGTGGGCTGGCGGCGCTGTGCCTGGCAACGCCGCGGGTGTTCAGAAGTTGACCGAAGCACTCAGGCGTGCGGTCAATGGCGCGCCCTGGAACAGGTAATCATCGCCCATGTATTCGCCCGCGTCGCGCCAGTAGCGCTTGTCGAACAGATTGTCGACGCTCAGGCGAAATACCGTTTCATAACCGTCGATTTTGGTGGTGTAACGGCTGCCGACATTCACCACGGCATAATCCCCCACCTCCACATTGCCGCTGCGGTTGGCGTACTTCTTGGCGCTGTATTGCACGCCGCCCAGCACGGCCAGGCCGTTGAACCACGGCAGGGCATAGTCGGCGTACACACTGGCGCGCAGCTTGGGGACGTTGATCGCCTGATGCTCTTCGTAGGCCGGCGTGCCGCTGCCGCTCACGCGGGCGCGAATCGCCGCCACGCTGGTGGCGATCTGCAGACGCTCGGTGGCCCAGCCGTTGGCCGACAGTTCCAGCCCGGTGTTTTTCTGTTCGCCCTGTTGCACATAGGTGAAGTTGCCGGCGCCATCCGGCTTGGCGTACTGGTAAGCCTGGCGCGTCTGGAACACGGCAGCGGCGAAGCTGATGCGGCGCCAGTCGTATTTGACCCCGGCTTCGATCTGCCGTGAGGTGGTCGGCGCCAGGGTGTCGTCCGCGTTGCTGGCGAACCATGGCGCGGTGCCGCCCAGGGACAGCCCCTTGCTGTAGCTGGTGTAGAGCGAAATGTTTTCAATCGGCTTGTAGATCAACGACGCCTGGGGCAGGAACACGTATTGCCGGGTATGGCGGGCCTCGTCGCCGGTGCTGTCGAAGGCCTGTTCGTCCAGGCGCACTTCGCGGCCGCCGAGCAGGGTTTGCCACTGCTCGTTGAAGCGGATGCGGTCGGTGACGAACAGGCCGTACTGGCGGCTGTCGAGGCTGCGGTGACTGGCGTTCAGCGGGACGTCGGTGGGCGCGAACGTCGGCGCATCGGCGTCGATGTTGCCGCTGCCGAGCCACTCGTTGACCGCCTTGCGTTTGTCGATCACCCGGCGGAATGCACTGGTGCCGAAGGTCAGTTCATGGCCTATGCCTGCGGTGTCGAACAGGCCGGTCATGGCGGCCTGGACTTCATCGTCGCGGCGGGTGTCGTCGGGGCTGCGGTAGTCGTAGATGTCGTAATTGCCCTGCGGGGTGAAGGTGTTGCCGACACCGCTGGTGTCACCGCCCCAGGCAAACGCACTGTAATCATCGATCACCACCTTGCTGCGCGCGGCGCTGACACTGCCTTTCCACTGGTCACTGAAGCGATACTCGAAACTGCCGTTGAGGTTCAGCGAGTCGATGCCGACCTGTTTGGACCCACTCTGATGGCCCAGCAGCTTCTTCGGTGAGGCGTCATGGGGCACTTCGGTGCCACCGAGCAATTGGTAGCCCGGTACCGAGCGCTGTTGTTTGTTCTGGTACTCGGCGTCGAGTTTCAGCACGGCGTCGGGGCTGATGTTCCAGTCGAAGGCCAGGGACACAAAGTCGCGCTGGCCGTTGGCGTGTTCCACGTAGGAATTGAGGTCTTCATGGGCTACGTTGGCGCGCAGGCCGAATTGCTGCTCGCTGCCAAACCAGCCGCCAACGTCGGTGGCGATATAGCCGCTGCCGCGATCATCGCTGGAGACCGTTACCGAGCGTACATCCTCCGGGCGTTTGGTTACGTAGTTGATCACGCCGCTGGGTTCGGAGATCCCGCTTTGCAGGCCCGCCAGGCCCTTGAGCACTTCCACCTGCTGTTTGTTTTCCAGGGCGACGTTCTGTTCGCCAGTGATGGTGCGCCCGTTGATCTTGTAGCTGCTGGCCGCGTTCAGGGAGAACCCGCGCACCACGAAGTTCTCGTAGTAGCCAATCGGCGCGTAGCTGTCGCCCACCGACGCGTCGTTGCGCAGCACTTCGCTGAGCAGGCGCGCCTGCTGGTCCTTGATCAGTGCGGCGTTGAGCACGGTGATCGACGCCGGGGTATCCAGCAGTGGCGCCTCATTGAAGCCGCCGACGGAGGCGGTGTCCGTGCGATAACCCGATTCATCCTGGCCCTGGACGTTCACCACCGGCAGTTCGAGGCTTGCCGCGAGGCTGTTGCCGATCCCACCGCTGAGCAGCAGGCCGAGGGCCAAACGTGACGTGACGACAGGACGAAAACGCAAAACCATGGGGGCAGTGCCTTAAAGCGCAGGGGCGGGGGGCGCATAAGCTAGGCATTCGCGTGCACTTTTACAAGTTCCCTGGATCACTCATGCAGTGAGACGGCCCGTCTCGGTTGCCACGCTATTCTCCTCGCGCCTCGACACCCCGGCGTGCACCTGCGATAGACAGGACTCCCTTATCATTGCAGGAGAGCGTCATGGGTATTGCAGGCAAGGTTGCGCTGGTGACAGGCGCCGGGCAGGGAATTGGCCGGGCCATTGCCTTGCGCCTGGCACGGGACGGTGCGGATATCGCCCTGGTCGACATCAACGGCGCCAAGCTCGCAGCCGTGGCGGCTGAAATCGTCGCGCTGGGACGCAAGGCGTCGGTATTTATCGCCGACGTGTCCAAGCGCGACCAGGTGGTCGCGGCGGTGGAGCACGCGCACCAGACGCTGGGCGGCTTTGACATTATCGTCAACAACGCCGGGGTGGCGCAGATCGACTCATTGTTGGAGGTGAGCCCGGAGCAGGTCGAACGCACCTTGGGCATCAACGTGCAGGGCGTGTTGTGGGGCATTCAGGCTGCTGGCAGGAAGTTCAAGGCGCTCAAGCAGAAGGGCAAAATCATCAATGCCTGTTCCATCGCCGGCCATGAAGGGTTTGCGTTGCTGGGTGTGTATTCGGCCACTAAGTTCGCCGTGCGCGCCCTGACCCAGGCGGCGGCCAAGGAGCTGGCGAGCGCCGGGATCACGGTGAATGCCTATTGTCCCGGTGTGGTGGGCACTGACATGTGGGTCGAGATCGACCGGCGCATGGCCGAGATCACCGGGGCTGAAGTCGGCGCGACTTACAAGAAATACGTGGACGGCATTGCCCTGGGCCGCGCGCAAACGCCGGAAGATGTGGCGGGGTTGGTGGTGTTCCTGGCTGGGCCGGATTCGGACTACATGACCGGCCAGGCACCGTTGATCGACGGCGGCCTCGTCTACCGCTGAAACCCAAGGCCTGCTCGATCCAATGTGGGAGGGGGCTTGCTCCCGATAGCGGTGGGTCAGCCACAGATGCAGCAACTGACACTCCCTCATCGGGAGCAAGCCCCCTCCCACATTTAGGTCGGGGTGTGTCAGTTAAGTAGTCACCAGGTCCCGAACCGTCACGGGAGCAAGCTCCCTCGCCACAGGTACAGTGTTCGCCCTTAATTGATTGGCATTGGGGCAAACCCCTCCCACAGGGTTGACCGCGTTGTGTCAGGTGGTCTTGCCAGGCATGTCGATGCCCAGTTGGTTCACCCGTCTGTACAGCGTTGCACGTGAAATCCCCAACGCCTGTGCCGTCGGCAACGGCTTCCAACGATGCCGAATCAACGCATCCAGCACCACCTGGCGTTCCGGGCTGACGCTCGGTTCGGCCAGCGCCTCGACCAGCTCGCCCCGCACCTCCACCGGCAAGTCCGCCAGTTGCAGCGTACCGCCCTCACACACCGCGCAGGCATACGCCAACACATGGCGCAGTTGCCGCACATTGCCCGGCCAGGCATAACCCAGCAGTCGTTCCAGCGCGGCCTGGCCGATGCCCGGCGACACGCCGCTGGTACGCGCCTCCTGCTCCAGCATCCGGTTGATCAACGCCAGTTTGTCGGTGCGCTCGCGCAAGGGCGGCAGGCAGAAACGCGCGCAGCCGAGGCGAAAGTACAGGTCTTCGCGAAAGCGCCCCTCGTTGACCAGCGCCGCCAGGTCGCGGTGGCTGGCGCAGATCACCTGGATATCCACGGTCCGGGTCTTGGCCCCGCCCAGCGGCGCCACTTCACCCTCGGCCATCACCCGCAGCAAGCGCGTTTGCAAGGCCAGGGGCATGTCGCCGATTTCATCCAGGAACAATGTGCCGCCATCGGCCTGCACCAACAGGCCCGGCATGCCTTTGCTGGACGCGCCGGTAAAGGCCCCGGCCACGTAGCCGAACAGCTCGCTTTCGATCAGGTTTTCGGGAATCGCCGCGCAGTTCACCGCCACAAAAGGGCCGTCCCGCCGGGCGCTGCGCTCATGCAGTTGGCGGGCGAAGACTTCCTTGCCCGCGCCGGTTTCGCCCTGCACCAGCACCGGCAGGTGACGGTCCTTGACCCGCACGGCCAGGCGCAGATGCTCTTCCACGCGGGGGTCGACCTGAGTGTTCGGCACTGCCCGCGCCGGTGTGCGCCGTGGCGTGTTGACCCGTACGTGCAGGGCTTGCGATTGCCCCCGCCAGCACAGTTGCCGGGTCGACTGGTCGGTGACCGCGCGCAAGGCGTCCAGGTCGAACACCTCGCCGATATGCTCCGGCACTTGCCCAAAGCGCAGGCGCAGGGCCTGGCGCGCCTTGCTGTTCAAGGCCTGCAGGCGTCCGTCCTGGTCCCACGCCAGCAACAGGTCGGGCTGGCTGTCCACATAGCCCGGCGTGCTGTGCGCCTGCAGTACCCAGTGCTGGCGAGCGCTGTGCATGAAGAAGGCGTTTTCGATGGCTTGGGCACTCTGTGCCACCATCTGCCGCACCAGATGCTGGCTTCGCCGGTCATCCGGGGATTTGAGCGCCGAGGCGTCCATCACGCCCAACAGGTTGCCCTGCGGGTCGAAGATCGGCGCGGCGGAGCAGGTCAGGCCGATGAACGCCGCGCGAAAGTGGTCGCGCTTGTGCACGGTCACGGCGGCTTTGCTGGTGAGCACGGTGGCCACGCCGCAGGTGCCTTCTTCGGCTTCCGACCAGCAGGTGCCCAGGTACAGGCCGGCCTTGCGGCAGTCGCTGCGAATCGCCGTGTCCACGCGGTGGTCGATGGTCTGGCCCTGGGCGTCGGTGAGCATCACGCAGTAATCGGCTTGGCGCACACGGTGATGCAACTGGCCTACGGCTTCACTTGCAATGCGCATGAACAGTTCGGCGCGTTCGCGGCATTCCTTGAGCACAGGTTCGGTGAGGATGCGGGGCCCTTGCAGCGAGCCAGGGTCCAGGTGGTGTTGTTCCATGGAGCGGCGCCATGAATCGAAAATCAACGCCGGCACCGGCGCCTGAGGCAGGCGTTCGGCATTGCGGACCACGCGACTGACGCAGTCGACGTGCTCTCTGGAGTTCACGGCGAGCATAAGGCCTCCGGTTCTCGATCTTTGTTGTTATGCCCGCCATTAAGCGCCCATGGACGCACAGCGGCAAGCGCGCTCTGACCAGGGGCCGGGGGTGAGACGCAGCGTCTCACGGAGGCCGAGACGCAGCCGGCACGCTGCAATGGCCGGTCTCATTCTGCGCTGCGGCGACGCCTGCGTACAACCGCGCGGCACTGCTCTGGATCAACGCTTTGCCAGATTTTTCGGCGGTTTGGCACAGGCTGTGCTGAAGCGGTTACAGCTGGCCGCGGCCAGCCTTCTGTGTGTCGAGACAACCGGAGAACAACAAGATGTCCACTCACCTGTCCACCGATCAATTGCTGCATGCCTACACCGTGATGCGCACCATCCGTGATTTTGAAGAACGCCTGCACGTGGAATTCGCCACCGGCGAGATCCCCGGTTTCGTGCACTTGTATGCCGGCCAGGAAGCCAGCGCCGCCGGGGTCATGGCCCACCTCAATGACGAAGACTGTATCGCCTCCAACCACCGTGGCCACGGCCATTGCATCGCCAAGGGCGTGGACGTGTTCGGCATGATGGCCGAAATCTATGGCAAGAAAACCGGGGTATGCGGTGGCAAGGGCGGCTCCATGCATATCGCCGATCAGGAGAAGGGCATGCTCGGCGCCAACGGTATTGTCGGTGCTGGTGCACCGTTGGCCGCCGGGGCGGCGCTGGCCTCCAAGCTCAAGGGCAGCCAGGGCGTGGCCGTGGCCTTTTTCGGCGACGGTGGCTCCAACGAGGGCGCGGTGTTCGAGGCAATGAACCTGGCCGCGATCATGAAACTGCCGTGCCTGTTCGTCGCCGAGAACAACGGCTATGCCGAAGCGACCGGCTCCGGTTGGTCGGTGGCGTGCAAGGACATCGCCGAGCGCGCCGTGGGGTTCGGCATGCCTGGCGTCATTGTCGATGGCAACGACTTTTTCGCCGTGCACCAGGCGCTGGGCGTGGCGGTGGAGCGTGCGCGCAACGGCGAGGGGCCGACCCTGGTAGAGGTCAAGTTGAGCCGTTTCTACGGTCACTTCGAGGGCGATGCGCAAACCTATCGTGGCGTTGACGAAGTAAAAAACCTGCGTGAATCCCAGGATTGCCTGGTGCTGTTTCGCACGCGTTGCCAAGCCGAAGGTTGGCTCGACGCCGGGCAGTTCGAGCGCATCGACGGTGAGGTGGCCCAGTTGATCGAAGACGCCGTGCGCCTGGCCAAATCCGATCCCAAGCCCCAGGCCGCTGACTTGCTCAGTGACGTCTACGTCGCC
This sequence comes from Pseudomonas sp. FP597, assembly GCF_030687435.1. Lineage (NCBI taxonomy): Bacteria > Pseudomonadati > Pseudomonadota > Gammaproteobacteria > Pseudomonadales > Pseudomonadaceae > Pseudomonas > Pseudomonas sp. FP597. The sequence goes on from NZ_CP117432.1 coordinate 2,889,480, forward strand.
TACCGCTCATAACAATAATCTTCGGAGAGAATTTCATGGCTCGCAAAATCAGCTATCAGCAGGCAATCAACGAAGCCCTGGCCCAGGAAATGCGCCGCGACCAGAGTGTGTTCATCATCGGTCAGGACGTGTCCGGCGGCACCGGTTCTCCTGGTGAGCAGGACGCCTGGGGCGGTGTACTCGGTGTGACCAAGGGCCTGTACCCGGAGTTTCCCGAGCGCGTACTCGATGCGCCGTTGTCCGAGGTCGGCTACGTCGGCATGGCCGTCGGCGCCGCGACCCGTGGCATGCGCCCGGTGTGCGAGTTGATGTTCGTCGACTTCATCGGCTGCTGCCTCGACCAGTTGCTCAACCAGGCCGCCAAGTTCCGCTACATGTTCGGCGGCAAGACCACCACGCCGTTGGTGATCCGCGCCATGTACGGTGCCGGGCTGCGCGCCGCCGCCCAGCATTCGCAGATGCTCACCTCGATGTGGACGCACATTCCCGGCCTCAAAGTGGTGTGCCCGGCCACGCCTTATGACGCCAAGGGCATGCTGATCCAGGCGATCCGCGACAACGACCCGGTGATCTTCCTTGAACACAAGATGCTCTATAGCCTCCAAGGCGAAGTGCCGCAAGAGCTCTACACCGTGCCGTTCGGCGAAGCCAACTTCGTGCGCGAAGGCCGTGACGTGACCCTGGTGACCTACGGGCGCATGGTGCATATCGCCCTGGAAGCCGCCGCGAACCTGGCGCGCCAAGGCATCGACTGCGAAGTGCTGGACCTGCGCACCACCAGCCCCCTGGACGAAGACAGCATCCTGGAAAGCGTGGAGAAAACCGGGCGCCTGGTGGTGATCGACGAGTCCAACCCGCGGTGCTCCATCGCCACCGACATCAGTGCGCTGGTGGCGCAGCAAGGCTTTGCGTTCCTGCGTGCGCCGATAGAGATGGTCACCGCGCCGCACACCCCGGTGCCGTTCTCCGATGCGCTGGAAGACCTGTACATCCCCAATGCCGCGAAGATCGAGGCCGCTGTGCTGAAGATTGCCGACAAGAGGACTGCCGCATGATCCATACCTTGACCATGCCCAAGTGGGGGCTGTCGATGACCGAAGGTCGCATCGACGTCTGGCTCAAGCAACCCGGTGACCGGGTGGAGAAGGGCGAGGAAGTGCTGGATGTGGAAACGGACAAGATCTCCAGCAGTGTCGAGACGCCGTTCAGCGGCGTGTTGCGCCGGGTCTTGGCGTTGAGCGACGAGACCTTGCCGGTAGGCGCGCTGCTGGGGATCGTGGTGGAAGGCGAGGCCAGCGAGGAAGAGATCGATGCGGTGATCGAGGGTTTCAACGCCGGGTTTGTCTCAAGCGGCGCCGAGGCCGAAGCCACGGGGCCGAGTGCGCAAAAGGTCGAGGTGGGCGGGCGCTTGTTGCGCTATCTCGACCTGGGCGAGGGCGCTACGCCGTTGGTGCTGGTGCACGGGTTTGGCGGCGACTTGAACAACTGGCTGTTCAACCAACCGGCCCTGGCCGCCGAGCGCCGGGTGATCGCCCTGGACCTGCCGGGGCATGGCGAGTCGGGCAAACTTCTGCAAACGGGTGATGCCGAGGAATTGAGCCAGGCGGTGCTGGCGTTGCTCGATCACCTCCAGCTCGAGCGCGTGCACCTGGCCGGGCATTCCATGGGTGGGTTGGTCAGCCTGACGCTGGCCAGCCAGGCGCCGGAACGGGTCGCTTCATTGATCCTGATCGCCAGCGCCGGACTTGGGGTGGATATCAACGGCGACTATCTGCAAGGGTTCGCCGCCGCGAATAACCGCAACGCGCTCAAACCGCAACTGACCCAACTGTTCAGCGACCCGGCGCTGGTCACCCGGCAGATGCTGGAGGACATGCTCAAGTTCAAGCGGTTGGAAGGGGTGGATCAGGCGTTGAATCAGCTCAATGCCCAGTTGTTTGAAGGTGGGCGCCAGCGCCTGGATTTGCGCAACGTGGTGGGGCGGCAACCGAGCCTGGTGATCTGGGGCGGTGACGATGCAATCATCCCGGCCGGACATGCCGAGGGGCTGCGGGCCCAGGTGGAAATCGTGCCGGGGCAGGGGCATATGGTGCAGTTGGAGGCGGCGGAGCACGTCAACCAACTGATCGCCACCTTCCTGAAAACCCAGCCTTGAAATGCGGCTAATGTGGGAGGGGCCCCTCCCACATTTTCAAAGTGAGCGCTTGAGGGTTTCGCTGGGCAGTTCCTTGAACAACGCGCGATAACTGTTGGAAAACCGCCCCAAATGCCAGAACGACCAATTCATCGCCACCTCGGCCACGGTCGTTCCGGTACTGCTCAGCAACTCCCGCCGCGCGCCATTCAGGCGCCGCAAGCGCAACCACTGCGCCGGGCTCATCCCGGTGTAGGTCTTGAAACCCTGCTGCAACTGGCGCAAAGGCGCGCCGACAATCTGCGCCAGTTCCAGCAGGTTGACGGTTTCATCCGGCGCATCCGCCGCCCATTCGCCGATGCGCGCCATCAACTGGCGCTCGTCACTGCGCTTTTGCAATGCGCTGCGATCCAGGCCCACACAGGCGTTGTCGAGGATGAACAGGCAGTCGTCGAGCAGTTGCCGGGTGAGGCAAACCGGGTCGACGACCGTGGACAAGCGCGTCAGCGTGCCACTGAGCCAGCGGCTGAACAGCGCGTTCTGCTGGCAGGTCAGCGGGGCCATGAACAGGCCTTCCAGCCGGCTCATATCCAGGCCGTGGCGCTGTACGAATTGCGGCCCGAATACCACGGCCACTTCCCGGTAGTTTTCCGGCGTGATCCAAGTGTTGCGGCTCTCACCATTGAGCAGATACAGCGCGTTGTCGCTGCCATCGAAACAGAATGCCAGCGAGCCCGGCGGCGCATTGAAATGCTGCTCGACGCGGGTATTCATGCACTCTTCGTACACCTGCACCCCCTGCAGGTCGAGGTAACGGATGCGTCCGGCAAAATGCCCAGGCGACATCTGTTGGTACTGCTGCACCCAGCCGGGTGTCGCCCTGCATTGGGCGGCCACATCACCGGTGGCGGAGGCCTGTACGCGCAAAGCGGTTGCCTGTGTCATGGAAAATCCGTGCGCACTCTATTGGTGCGTTGTGCTGCGTGCAAAGTGGATAGATGCCGTTTGTAAGCTGGCCCAAGATAGACCTCAATGCGCCGCAAGTACAAGCCGGCGGCGCATCCATCCCATGACGAGGTCCTTATGAACGCCCCCTTCGATCAGCTGTCCGCCTGGCTGAAAGAACACAAGATTACCGAAGTCGAATGCGTGATCAGTGACTTGACTGGCATCGCACGCGGCAAGATTGCGCCCACCAACAAGTTCCTGCATGAGCGAGGCATGCGCCTGCCGGAAAGTGTGTTGCTGCAAACGGTGACCGGGGACTTTGTCGACGATGACATCTACTACGACCTGCTCGACCCGGCGGATATCGACATGGTCTGCCGCCCCGTGTCCGACGCCACCTATGTGGTGCCCTGGGCCATCGAGCCTACCGCGATTGTGATCCACGACACCTTCGACAAGCAGGGCAACCCCATCGAGCTGTCGCCGCGCAACGTGCTGAAAAAAGTCCTGCGGCTGTATAGCGAGCAGGGCTGGCAGCCGATTGTCGCGCCGGAAATGGAGTTCTACCTGACCCAACGCTGCGAAGACCCGGACCTGCCTCTGAAAACCCCGGTGGGCCGCTCCGGTCGCGCCGAGACGGGGCGCCAGTCGTTTTCCATCGATGCCGCCAACGAATTCGACCCGCTGTTCGAAGACGTCTACGACTGGTGCGAAGCTCAGGGCCTGGACCTCGATACGCTGATCCACGAAGACGGCCCGGCGCAGATGGAAATCAACTTCCGCCACGGCGACGCGCTCGACCTGGCCGACCAGATCACCGTGTTCAAACGCACCCTGCGCGAAGCCGCGCTCAAGCACAACGTGGCCGCCACCTTCATGGCCAAACCGGTGGCCGACGAGCCGGGCAGCGCCATGCACCTGCACCAGAGCGTGGTCGACAGCGCCACCGGCAAACCGGTGTTTGTCGACGCCGACGGCAAGATGAGCGAGCTGTTTTTGCATCACATCGGCGGCTTGCAAAAATACATTCCCACGCTGCTGCCGATGTTTGCGCCCAACGTGAACTCGTTCCGGCGTTTTCTGCCCGACACCTCGGCGCCGGTCAACGTTGAGTGGGGCGAAGAAAACCGCACCGTCGGCCTGCGCGTGCCCACGTCCAGCCCCGATGCCATGCGTGTGGAGAACCGTCTGCCGGGCGCGGATGCCAACCCGTACCTGGCGATTGCGGCGAGTTTGCTGTGCGGCTATCTGGGCATGATCGAGCGGATCGAACCCAGCGCGCCGGTGGAAGGCCGCGCCTACGAGCGTCGCAACCTGCGCCTGCCGTTGACCCTCGAAGACGCGCTGGCGCGCATGGAGGCGTGCGACACGGTCAAGCAGTACCTGGGCGACAAGTTCGTGCGTGGCTATGTCGCGGTCAAGCGTGCCGAGCACGAGAATTTCAAGCGGGTGATCAGTTCCTGGGAGCGGGAGTTCCTGCTGCTAAGCGTCTAAAAAACCAATAAAGGGGTGTCGACATGCGTCTTGTGAACAAGCTTCTCCCGCTGGCCCTGGTGGCCGCTTTCAGCAGCACCAGCGAAGCGGCACCAACGGTGAGCGTCTACAACTGGACCGATTACATCGGCGAGACCACCTTGGCCGATTTCCAGGCCAAGACCGGGATCAAGGTGATCTATGACGTGTTCGATTCCAACGAAACCCTGGAGGGCAAGTTGCTGGCGGGCCGCACCGGGTATGACGTGGTGGTGCCATCCAACCACTTCCTGGCGCGTCAGGTGAAGGCCGGGGCGTTCCTCAAGCTCGACCGCGCGCAGTTGCCCAACTTCAAGAACCTCGATCCAAAACTGCTCGCGCTGCTGGAGAAGAATGACCCCGGCAACGCGCACTCGGTACCGTACCTGTGGGGCACCAATGGCATCGGCTATAACGTCGACAAGGTCAAGCAGGTGCTGGGCATCGACCATATCGACTCGTGGGCGGTGCTGTTCGAGCCGCAGAACATCAAGAAGCTCAACCAGTGTGGTGTGGCGTTTCTCGACTCGGCGGACGAGCTGTTCCCGGCGATCCTCAACTACATGGGCAAGGACCCGCGCAGTGAGGACCCCAAGGATTACCAGGAAGCTGAAGCCAAGCTTTTGACGCTGCGGCCGTACATCACCTATTTCCATTCGTCCAAATACATTTCGGACCTGGCCAACGGCAATATCTGCGTGGCCTTCGGCTATTCCGGCGATGTCTTCCAGGCGGCCAACCGCGCCAAGGAAGCCAAGAACGGGGTGAACATCGCTTATTCGATTCCCAAGGAAGGCTCCAACCTGTGGTTCGACCTGTTGGCGATTCCCGCCGACGCCGGCAACCTCAAACAGGCCCACGCGTTCATCAACTACCTGCTCGACCCCGAGGTGATCGCCAAGGTCAGCGCCTCGGTGGGGTACGCCAACGCCAACCCGGCGGCCAAGGCCTTCATGGACCCGGAACTGGTGAACAACCCTGAGGTGTATCCGCCGCAGGCAGTGCTCGACAAACTCTATATCTCTACCACGCCGACACCGGCGACCATGCGCCTGATGACTCGCGCCTGGAGCACAGTGAAGACCCACAAATGATGCAGTCCAACGACCACGTCCGGTCCTATTACCGGGCCACGGCCAATGCCATGCCCGAGCGCCCGTCACTGACCGCTGACCTGAGCGCCGATGTGTGCGTGGTCGGCGCGGGTTTTACCGGGATCAACACCGCCATCGAACTGGCCCAGCGCGGGCTCTCGGTGATTGTGCTGGAGGCCCGGCGTGTCGGCTGGGGCGCCAGCGGACGCAATGGCGGGCAGTTGATCCGCGGCATCGGCCACGATGTGTCGGGGTTTGCCAAGTATGTTGGCGAGGAGGGCGTGGGTTATTTGCAGCGCGCGGGGATCGAGTCGGTAGCGCTGGTGGGCGAGCGCATTCGTGAACATGGGATCGACTGTGATCTGCGTTGGGGGTTTTGTGAGTTGGCCAATACACCCGCGCAATTTGCCGCGTTCAAAGACGAGCAGGAAAGCCTGGCGGCCCTGGGGTACATCCATGAAACCCGGCTGGTCGGGCCACAGGATATGCAACAGGTGGTGGCGGCCGATATCTATGCCGGTGGCTTGGTGGACATGGGCTCCGGGCACTTGCACCCGTTGAACCTGGTCATGGGCGAGGCGCAGGTGGCCGAGTCCCTTGGGGTGCGGATTTTCGAACACACCGAAGTGCTGGAACTGATCCACGGCGACAGCGTGCAGGTGCGCTGCGCCGGCGGCACGGTGCGCGCCGCCCACCTGGTACTGGCCTGCAATGCGCACCTGGACGCGCTGGAACCACGGTTGAACGGCAAGGTGCTGCCGGCGGGCAGTTACATCATCGCCACCGAGCCCTTGTCGGTGGAACGGGCCAGTCAATTGATTGCGCAAAACCTGGCGCTGTGCGACCAGAAAGTCGGCCTGGATTACTACCGTCTCAGCGCCGACCGGCGCCTGTTGTTCGGTGGCGCCTGCCATTATTCGGGGCGCGATCCGGCGGACATCGCCGCGTACATGCAGCCCAAGCTGCTCAAGGTGTTCCCGCAATTGGCCGACACCGCCATCGAGTTCCAGTGGGGCGGCAAGATCGGCATCACCGCAAATCGCTTTCCCCAGGTGGGGCGGTTGAAGCAATACCCGAACGTGTTTTACGCCCAGGGCTATTCCGGACACGGCCTGAACGTGACCCATTGGTGCGCACGGCTGCTGGCCGAGGCGATTCACGCCGGTCACAGCCCGGGCCTGGATATCTTCAGCCAGGTGCCGCACATGACCTTTCCCGGCGGCAAGGCGCTGCGTTCGCCGCTGCTCGCGTTGGGCATGTTGTGGTATCGGTTGCGGGAGTTGATGCATTGAAGCGCCAGCCATGGCAGGCTGGCTGACGTTTTCCCAAGATTTTTGGAGAGTTATCGTGCCAACAGCATCAGCAATCATTGAAATCCCAGTATCGGCCGATCAGGTCTGGCAATTGGTCGGCGGCTTCAACAGCCTGCCGGATTGGTTGCCGCTGATCGCCAAGAGCGAGCCAGGTGAGGGCGGTCGCGTGCGTCACCTGACCACTGCCGACGGCGGTGTGATCGTCGAGCGCTTGCAGACCTTTGACAATGTGGCGCGCACCTACAGCTACACCATCGAAGAGTCGCCGTTTCCGGTGAGTGCGTACCTGGCGACGTTGCAGGTCGAGGCGTTGACGGACGCGTCGGCGAAGGTGACGTGGTCCGGTGTGTTCACCCCATCGGCGGGCACCACGGAGGCGGCGGTGGAAGAGTTGTTCGCCGGTGTTTACAAGGGTGGGGTTGAGGCGTTGCGGGCGAATTTCTGACCTTGCCCGAAAGGCTCTGGAGGTCCGATGTGGGAGGGGGCTTGCTCCCCATAGCAGAGGTTCAGTCACAGCAGTATTGACTGATCTTGCGCTATCGGGAGCAAGCTCCCTTCCACATTTAGGGCTGTGGTGTTCTCAGGCTTCAGGCATCAACTGCTGGCGGCACTCCAGCACCAACCGTGCTCCGCCTTGCTCGCTGCTGCCCACCTCCAGCTTGAACCCATGCAGGTTGATGATCGCCGCCACGATCGACAAGCCCAAGCCGAACCCGCCTTGCTGGTCGCCTTCATCCACGCGGTAAAACCGTTGGAACACCGCCGCACGTTCCGCCACCGGGATGCCCGGCCCGGAGTCGTGCACTTCGATGCGGGTGCTGCCGGTATCATTGAGCCCACGCAAAATCACCGTGCCCCCCGGCGGGCTGAACTTGATCGAATTGCTCAGCAGATTGGACAGGGCTTCGAACAGCAGCGCGCGGTCGCCGGTGATCCAGGGCAGGGACTCCGGCGTCTCCAGTACCAGCTGCAGCTCGCCTTCCTCGGCCAACGGCAGGTAAAAGTCATGCAGCTCGCGCAGCAGCGGCAGCGGGTCCATCACCAGAAAACCCGAGCGGCGCTGGTGGTCTTCCAGTTCCGAGATTCTGAGCAGGCCACGAAAGCGCGCCATCAGGGTGTCGGTCTCGGCGATGGCGTCGTCCAGTTGCAGGGCATGGGGCGACTCGGTATCGGCCTGTTGCTTGATCCGGTAGAGGTGTGCCCGCAGGCGGGTGAGCGGGGTGCGCAGGTCGTGGGCGATGTTGTCGCACACGCCCTTGACCTCGTTCATCAGCTTTTCGATGCGGTCGAGCATGGCGTTGACGATGGCCGCGAGCATGTCCAGTTCGTCACGCCGGTTCGACAGCGGCAGACGGTGGGTGAGGTCGCCGGCGACGATGGCTTCGGCGCTGGCCTGGATCCCGCGGATACGCCGCAACGGCCGGCGACGCAGCAAATGCCAGCCGGCGGCGCCGGGGATAATGGTCAGTGACAATGCCCACAGCAGCGCATGCCAGATGATACGCGTCACGCCGAACAGCGAACCGTTGGCGCGCACCAGCACCAGCCAGCGGCCGTCGTCGGTGTGGGTGGCCACGGCGTCGCAGCTGTCCTTGGGCAGTTTGGGGTCGTCGGAATCGACGCAGTTGGCCAGCGCGTGGATCTTGCCGTCCAGGGGCAGGTCGGGCGGGATCGCGCGGATCGGCCCGCTTAACGGGTGGAATTGTTCGTCGAACAGGCCGTAGGCATCCACGCCTTTCATGTCGAAGGTCATGCTGGTGGTCAGCGCTTCCACCAGTTCTTCGCCGTCGAAGCGTTGGAACAGGTGCTGGCGCTGCAGCAGCGAATGGCGAGACAGGTCGCCCAGGTAACCGGACACCTCGTAATACAGCACCCCCATCAGGATGCAGCTCCAGGCCACGAACAGCGAACTGTACAGCGCCAGCAAGCGGCTGCTGGACGAACGCCAGCCCTTAGAGGGGTTCAGCAATGACATAACCGGAGCCTCGTACCGTGCGAATCAGCGGCGTGAGGCCCGGTGGGTCGATCTTCTTGCGCAAACGACCGATGTGCACGTCGATCAGGTTGGTGCCGGGGTCGAAGTGATAGCCCCAGACTTCCTCGAAGATCATCATCCGCGACAGGATCTGCCCGGTGTTGCGCATCAGGAATTCGAGCAATTTGTATTCGGTGGGCAGCAAGGTCAGGGGCTGATCGGCGCGGCTGGCTTCGCGGCTGATCAGGTTCAGTTCCAGGTCTGCCACGCGCAGCGCGGTCTCGAACTCCTTGACCGTGCTTTTGCGCCGCAGCAGTACTTCGACGCGGGCGGCCATTTCATCGGAGGCGAACGGCTTGGTGAGGTAGTCATCACCGCCGGCGCGCAGGCCGCGCACGCGCTCGTCCACATCGGAGAGGGCGCTGATCATCAGGATCGGCGTCGACACGCCAATGGTGCGCAAGGTGGTGACGATGGCCAAGCCATCGAGTTCGGGCAGCATGCGGTCGAGGGTGATCAGGTCGTAATCACCACTCACCGCACGGACCAGGCCCTCGCGGCCGTTGTCCACCCAATCTACGTCCAGTCCATGGCTACTCAGCTCGGCGACGATCTCGCGAGCCGTTACGGCGTCATCCTCGATGGTCAAAATGCGGGTCATAGGATTACCTGGTGAGCGATTCGCACTAGAAGTACGCGTATTTTGCCAAGAAATAGCTGAACGCTTCCTAAATAAAACTTCATGTGTTCAGGGGTAACTCGGTTTTTATGGCGGACACCCTCAATCAGAGCGGTGTCCGGGGCGAGATTGCATTACGCCCGCCCAAAACCGTGGTTTCTTGCAACTTGCATGGGTTGGGTAAGTTCAATTTAGTTAAGTGACTGAAATATAAGTATTTTTATTTGGTTTGTGACTGGCATGGTGCCTGCAATTTTCAGACGCGTACCGTCTTTTTCCTGCCAGGAGCACAACAACAATGATCACAACCACATCCACACTGCAAGCGTCGAGCACGCACTCCGGGGTTTCCTGGGGGGCGATCTTTGCCGGGGCCGCCGCGGCGGCTGCATTGTCCCTGATCCTGGTATTGCTGGGCTTCGGCCTGGGCTTTTCGGCCGTGTCGCCGTGGGCCAACAGCGGTATCAGCGCCAAGGGGCTGGGTATTTCCACGATTGTCTGGCTGGCATTCACTCAGATCGTCGCTTCAGGCCTGGGCGGTTATATCGCCGGTCGCCTGCGCGTGAAGTGGGCCAACATGCATGGCGATGAAGTGTACTTTCGCGACACCGCCCACGGCTTTCTGGCCTGGGCGGTCGCCACGCTGGTAACGGCGACCCTGGTGGTCGGTTCGGTCAGCAGCGTGGTGGGCGGCGGCGTGCAGGCCGGCGCCAGTGTGGTATCGGGTGCGGCACAGGCGGCCGGTACGGCGGCGCAAGGCGTGAAGGGCGATGACTATGGCTACTACGTCGACAGCCTGTTCCGCGATGACCGTCCCGTGGCCGTCAGCGACGACGCCGCACACGGCATGGTTGCACGCATTTTCACCCGCACCCTGAGCAACGACGGCCAACTCGCCGCCGAAGACCGCGCCTACCTGGCCCAGTTGATCAGTCAGCGCACCAACCTCAGCCAGGCCGACGCCGAGGCGCGTATCGACAAGGTCTACGGTGACGCGCGCAAAGCGGTTGAAGACGCCAAGCTTAAAGCCAGGCAAGCCGCTGATACGGCTGCCAAAGTCGCTGCCTATACCTCGCTGTGGACCTTTGTCGCACTGCTGATCGGCGCCTTCTTTGCCAGCTTCGCCGCGACCTTTGGTGGCCGTCGCCGCGATGCCGTGGTGTACGTCGAAACCGAAACCTACGTTCGTTAATTCAAGGTCCATCATTCAAGGAGAGCATCATGCGTTCATTACTTCTGTGGTTCCTCGGCGTGCCGATCCCGGTGATCATCCTGATTGCGATCTTCATGCATTGATTCCGGGCTGAGCTCGGTCACAGGGGAGGGGGCTTGCTCCCTCCCACCTGTTATCTGCGGTGTGTCCGGTAATCAGTCGTCGAATCCGACCTGTTCGTGAATCTCATCCACCTTCAACTCCAACCGGTACGCCACCGCTATGAATAACGCCTGGCACAGGCACAAGGTGGCGCTCAACGAGCGGAAAGCAAACGACGACCCTTCATTTACCAGCAGCACCGCGTTCGCCCGCTTGGCCAGGGGCGACAGGTTGCTGTCGGTGATGATCAGGGTCTTGGCCTGGTGGTGCTGGGCGATGCGCAGGCAGTGCTGGGTCTCCTTGCCGTAGGGCGTAAAGCTGATGGCGATCACCAAGTCATTGGCGCGCACGCTGCGCATCTGCTCGCGGTAGCTGCCGCCCAGCCCCGAGATCAGGTGGATGCGTTTGTTGGTGTGCTGCAGGTTGTAGACCAGGTAGTCCGCCACCGCAAAGGAGCGGCGTACGCCGACCACGTAGATGTTGTCGGCGTTGACCACCAAGTCCACGGCTTTCTCGAAGGCCACGTCATCCAGTTCCAGCCCCAGGCGCTCGATGCCCGAGAGTGTGGCATTGACGCACTCTCGCGCCAGGTCGCCGCCGCTGGCCTTTTGCGATTTGTTGGCGATCATGCTGCGGATGCGTTGCTGGTAGTTCTGTACCGGCGTGGTCTTGTGGGTGTAGGCCTCGCGAAACAACGCCTGCATCTCACTGAACCCACTGAACCCGAAACGCTGGGAGAACCGCACGATGGCCGAGGGGTGCACTTCGCATTCACGGGCGATGTCGCTGATGCGGTCGACCATGATCCGGTCGCTTTGCTGGCTCATGTAGCTGGCGATGCGTTTGAGTTGGCGGGGCAGGCTTTCGTATTCGTCGGTGATCAGCTGCAACAGGCGTTCGGCATTGATCGGAGGGCTGGCGGGGGGGGCTTCCAGGGTGGTCTCGGGATCGGTGCGGGACATGGGCAATCCTTCTGGCGTGTTCGTCTGATGCGCTGATGGGTGGCGCAAGTCTACAGGGTAGGCGTAAAAAAATACCCCGGCATCACGGCCCCCGTGGCCTGCTGAAACGATGCACGGTGGCTGGCGTGCCATTATGCCGGCTTATTGGAAAAAATATTCCACTAAAAATAATTCTGGAATAAATATTGATTGGTGTCGCTGAACGTTCTAGTCTGCTCCCCACCAAGAGCGTTTGCCGTCGCCACGGCGGCACAACGCAGGCTGATAAAAATAACAGGAGCCAGCATGGGCCAGACTCGTTTTGCCAGTGGGCGTCAATTGGATCTGATTTGCCTCGGGCGCCTGGGCGTCGACCTCTACGCACAGCAAGTGGGTGCGCGGCTTGAGGACGTATCCAGCTTCGCCAAGTACCTCGGCGGATCGTCCGCCAACATCGCCTTCGGCACCGCGCGGCTGGGGCTCAAGTCGGCGATGCTCAGCCGTGTGGGCGACGACCACATGGGGCGTTTCCTGGTCGAATCCCTGGCCCGCGAAGGCTGCGACGTCAGCGGTATCAAGGTCGACCCGGAACGTCTCACCGCGCTGGTGTTGCTGGGCCTCAAGGACCGCGAAACCTTCCCCCTGGTGTTCTACCGCGAAAACTGCGCCGACATGGCGCTGCGTGCCGAGGACATCAGCGAAGCCTTCATTGCCTCCAGCAAAGCGCTGCTGATCACCGGCACGCATTTCTCCACCGACAGCGTCTACAAGGCCAGCATCCAGGCCCTGGACTACGCCGCCAAACACAACGTCAAGCGCGTGCTGGACATCGACTACCGCCCGGTGCTGTGGGGCCTGGCGGGCAAGGCTGACGGTGAAACCCGTTTTGTCGCCGATCAGACGGTCAGCGCGCATGTGCAGAAGATCCTGCCGCGCTTCGACCTGATCGTGGGCACCGAAGAAGAATTCCTGATCGCCGGCGGCAGTGAAGATCTGCTCACCGCATTGCGCACGGTGCGCGGACTTACCCCGGCGACCCTCGTGGTCAAGCTCGGCCCGCAAGGCTGCACGGTGATCCATGGCGCGATTCCATCACGCCTGGAAGACGGCGCGATCTACCCCGGCGTACGCGTCGAGGTGCTCAACGTGCTGGGCGCCGGCGATGCGTTCATGTCGGGCTTTCTCAGTGGTTGGCTCGTTGATGCCAACGATGAGCGTTGCAGCCAGTTGGCCAACGCCTGCGGTGGCCTGGTCGTGTCGCGCCACGCCTGCGCCCCGGCCATGCCGACCCCCGCCGAGCTGGATTATCTGTTCAACAGCCCGGTGCCGATCACCCGGCCGGACCAGGACGTGACCCTGCAACGCCTGCACCGCGTCAGCGTGCCGCGCAAGGCCTGGAAGCAACTGTTCATCTTCGCTTTCGACCATCGCTGGCAGCTGGTCGACCTGGCACAACGCGGCGGGCAGGACCCGACGCGTATCAGTGAGATCAAGCAGCTGTTTATCCAGGCCATCGAGCGCGTGGAAAAAAAGCTCGCCGAGCAGGGCGTCGATGCCGACGTGGGCCTGTTGGCCGACCAGCGCTTCGGTCAGGACGCGCTCAACGCCGCCAGCGGTCGCGGTTGGTGGATCGCGCGCCCGGTAGAAGTTCAGAATTCGCGCCCGCTGGCCTTCGAGCACGGCCGTTCGATCGGCAGCAACCTGATCGGCTGGCCCCAGGAGCAGATCATCAAGTGCCTGGTGCAATACCACCCGGATGACGAACCCATGCTGCGCCTGGAACAGGAAGCGCAACTCAAGGCGGTGTACGACGCCTCCCTGGTCAGCGGGCATGAGCTGCTGCTGGAAGTCATCCCGCCCAAGGATCACCCATCCACTTACCCCGACGTGCTCTACCGCAGCCTCAAGCGCCTGTACAACCTGGGCATCTACCCGGCGTGGTGGAAGATCGAGGCGCAGTCGGCCGAGGACTGGAAGCAGCTCGACGCACTGATCCACGAGCGCGATCCGTACTGCCGTGGCGTGGTGCTGCTGGGCCTGAACGCTTCGGCGGAGTTTCTCGCCGACGGCTTCAAGCAGGCCGGCCAGAGCACCACCTGCCGCGGGTTCGCGGTTGGCCGCACGATCTTCCAGGAACCGAGCAAGGCGTGGATGGCGGGGGAGATTGATGATGAGACTTTGATTGCGCGGGTACAGGCTACCTTCGAACAACTCATCAATGCCTGGCGCAGTGCCCGAAATTAGATCAGGTCAAATGTGGGAGGGAGCAAGCCCCCTCCCACAGAAAGCAGATCCCAGTGAATTCTGAAGATAAAAACAAAAGGTGCAGCCATGCCCGCAATCCGAATTGGCATCAACCCGATCTCCTGGAGCAACGACGACCTGCCGGCCCTGGGCGGCGAAACGCCCTTGAGCACCGCCTTGAGCGAAGGCAAGGAGATCGGCTACGAAGGTTTTGAACTCAACGGCAAATTCCCCAAGGACGCCAAGGGCGTCGGCGATGTGCTGCGCCCTTATGACCTGGCGCTGGTCTCCGGCTGGTATTCCAGCCGCCTGGCACGGCGCTCGGTGGCCGAAGAAATCGAGGCGATTGCCGGCCATGTCGACTTACTCAAGCACAACGGCGCCACCGTACTGGTGTATGGCGAGGTGGCCGATTCGATCCAGGGCTCGCGTATTCGCCTGATCGAACGCCCGCGTTTCCATAGCGAGCAGGCCTGGCAGGACTACGCCGACAAACTCACCGAGCTTGCACGTTTCACCCTGTCCCAGGGCGTGCGCCTGGCCTACCACCACCATATGGGCGCCTACGTCGAATCCCCGGAAGACATTGACCAGTTGATGCGCCGCACCGGTGCGGAAGTCGGTCTGCTGTTCGATTCTGGCCACTGTTATATGGGTGGCGGCGAACCGCTTGAGGTGTTGCGCAAACACATCGACCGGGTCTGCCATGTGCACTTCAAGGACGTGCGCAAGCCGGTGGTGCAACTGGCGCGCAACCAGATGTGGAGCTTTCCCGACTGCATCGTCAACGGCACTTTCACCGTGCCCGGCGATGGCGATATCGACTTTGCCGAACTGCTCGATGTGCTGATGGCCGCGAAATATGCGGGCTGGCTGGTGGTTGAAGCCGAGCAGGACCCGGCGGTGGCGCCCAGCTATATCTATGCAAAAAAGGGCTACGACACCTTACGCGCGCTTCTCAACGATGCACTTCTCAACGAGAGGATTTGAGTGATGAGCTTGTTGGTCAAAAGCAGCAAACGCGGCCAGACCATGGTCGCCCTGGAAGAAGGGCGGCTGGAGTATGTGGGTTTCTCGGCCCATCGCCTGAGCCTCGGCGAAACCCTGCCGGTCAACGCGGGTGATAAAGAACTGTGCCTGGTGCTGCTCAGCGGTCGAGTGAACATCGAGGGCGAAGGTTTCAACTGGCAGAATCTGGGCGATCGCCAGTCGGTGTTCGAAGATAAATCGCCGTTCGCCGCCTACCTGCCGCCCGGCACCACGGCCCAGGTCACCGCCTTGAGCGACGTGCAGATCGCGGTCTGCGCCGCGCCCGGTGCGCAGGGTTACGAACCGCGCCTGATCCGCCCCGAAGACTGCAAACGCAGCGTGCGCGGCAAAGGCGCCAACACCCGTTATGTGTGCGACATCCTGCCCGACACCTCACCGGCCCATTCGCTGTTGGTGGTGGAAGTGCGCACGCCGTCGGGGCACTCGTCGAGCTACCCGCCGCACAAGCACGACACCGATGATCTGCCGCACCAGAGCTTCCTGGAAGAAACCTACTACCACCAGATCAACCCGCCCCAGGGCTTCGTGTTCCAGCGGGTGTACACCGACGATCGCAGCATCGACCAGGCCATGGCCGTGGAAAACAGTGACCTGGTGGTGGTGCCCAAGGGGTACCACCCGGTCAGCGTGCCGTACGGCTACGAGTCTTATTACCTCAACGTCATGGCTGGCCCCAAGCGTGCCTGGCATTTCCACAACGACCCGCAGCACAGCTGGCTGCTGGACCTTTAAACGGTTTGGACGGAGAACAACAACAATGAAATCGCCGCTACGTTTTGCCCTCAACCGTATGGTCGCGCCAAACCTGTCCCTGCCGGACTTTATCGAGTTGGCGGTCGCGCTCAAGTGCGATGCCATCGAGATCCGCAATGACCTCAAGGACCGCCAGATCGAATACGGCCTGCCCGCCAGCCGCGTACGTGAATTGTGCGCGGCGCAGGGCATCAGGGTGCTGTCGATCAACGCGCTGTACCCCTTTGACGTCTGGAACGACGAACGCCGTGCCCAGGCGATCGAGCTGGCCAGCTATGCCCGTGAATGCGGTGCCCAAGGCTTGGTGATGTGCCCGTTCAATGAGCCCGGCGACACCCGCAATGACGCCCAGCGCGCGGCGGGTTTGCGCACCGCCTTGAGCGAGCTGGCGCCGATCCTGCGTGAGTACGGGATCCTCGGTTTCGTCGAACCCCTGGGCTTCGAAGTGTCCGCCCTGCGCCGCAAGCGCGTGGCCGTTGACGCGATCAAGGCCATCGGCGGCCTGGATGTGTTCCGTGTGGTGCACGACACCTTCCACCATCACCTGGCCAACGAGCATGAGTTCTTCCCCGAGCTCACCGGCCTGGTGCATATCTCCGGCGTGGAAGATGCCCAGACGCCGCTCAACTCGATCAGCGACGGCCACCGCGTGCTGGTGGGCGAGGGCGACATTCTCGGCAACGCCGCGCAGATCGACACGCTGCTCAGCACTGGTTACAGCGGCTACCTGTCGTTCGAACCGTTTGCGGCAAGCGTGCACGAGTTGGCGGATATCCGGCAGGCCTTGGGGGCAAGTATCGCCCACTTGCAGAAACGATAAGGGGCGCGACATGACCACCACCCGATTGACCATGGCCCAGGCCCTGGTGAAGTTTCTGGATAACCAATACATCGAAGTCGATGGCGTGCAGAGCAAGTTTGTCGCCGGGGTGTTCACGATTTTCGGTCACGGCAATGTGCTCGGCCTGGGCCAGGCGCTGGAGCAGGACAGCGGCGACCTTGTGGTGCATCAGGGCCGTAACGAACAGGGCATGGCCCACGCGGCCATCGGCTTTGCCAAGCAGCACCTGCGCCGCAGGATCTATGCGTGTACCGCATCGGTCGGGCCTGGCGCGGCGAATATGCTGACCGCTGCGGCGACCGCCACCGCCAACCGTATTCCGTTGCTGCTGTTGCCTGGCGATGTGTACGCCAGTCGCCAGCCTGACCCGGTGCTGCAACAGATCGAGCAGTTCCACGACCTGAGCATCAGCACCAACGATGCCTTTCGCTCGGTCAGCAAATACTGGGACCGCATCAACCGGCCCGAACAATTGATGAGCGCTGCGATTCATGCGATGCGTGTGCTCACCGACCCGGCGGAAACCGGCGCCGTGACCCTTGCGCTGCCCCAGGATGTGCAGGCCGAAGCGTGGGACTACCCGGATTACTTCCTGCAAAAACGTGTGCACCGTATCGACCGTCGCCCGCCCACCACCGCGATGATCGGCGATGCGTTGGCGGCGTTTCGCGGCAAGCGCAAACCGTTGATCATCTGCGGCGGCGGGGTCAAGTACGCGGGTGCCAATGCTGCGCTGCAGGCCTTCGCCGAGCGCTTCGATATTCC
Organism: Pseudomonas sp. FP597; assembly: GCF_030687435.1. NCBI lineage: Bacteria > Pseudomonadati > Pseudomonadota > Gammaproteobacteria > Pseudomonadales > Pseudomonadaceae > Pseudomonas > Pseudomonas sp. FP597. The sequence continues at coordinate 2,907,044 of NZ_CP117432.1, forward strand.
CTTCGCCGAGACTCAAGCGGGCAAGAGCGCGGTGGTGTCCGGCCACCCGCTTAACGTCGGTGGCATTGGTGAGACCGGCTGCCTGGCGGCGAACCTGCTGGCGCCGGAGGCGGACCTGATCATTGGCATCGGCACGCGCTACACCGACTTCACCACCTCGTCCAAGTCGCTGTTCAAACATGCCGAGGTGAAGTTCCTGAACCTGAATATCAGCCCCTGCGATGCGTTGAAACTCGACGGCGTACAAGTGCTGGGCGATGCCAAAGTCGCACTTGAAGCGCTGGCCGATGCCCTCGGCGATTACCGTTCCGGCTGGGGCGAGCAGGTGCGCGAGGCCAAGGCGCAACTGGACGCTGAAGTGGATCGTGTGCAGGGCGTGGAATACTCGGGCGACGGCTTCGTGCCGGAAGTCGACGACCACCTGGACCGCGCCGTGCTGCGCGAGTTTATCGAACTGACCGGCTCGTGCCTGACCCAGAGCCGTGTGCTCGGCGTGCTCAACGACAGCCTGGCCGACGACGCGATCATTGTTGCCGCCGCCGGCAGCCTGCCCGGTGACCTTCAGCGCGCCTGGCGCAGCAAAGGCGTGAACACCTACCACGTCGAATACGGCTACTCGTGCATGGGCTACGAGATCAACGCCGCCCTCGGCGTGAAGCTGGCTGAACCGACCAAGGAGGTCTATGCGCTGGTTGGCGATGGCTCCTACATGATGCTGCATTCGGAATTGGCCACCTCGATCCAGGAGCGCCGCAAGATCAACGTGGTGCTGCTGGACAATATGGCCTTCGGTTGCATCAACAACCTGCAGATCGGCAACGGCATGGACAGTTTCGGCACCGAGTTCCGCTACCGCAACCCCGAGAGCGGCAAGCTCGACGGCGGCCTGGTGCCGGTGGATTTCGCCATGAGTGCGGCGGCCTATGGCTGCAAGACTTATAAGGTCAGCACGGTGGAGCAGCTTGAAGCGGCGCTGCGGGATGCGCGCACGCAAACCGTCTCGACACTGATCGATATCAAGGTGCTGCCCAAGACCATGGTTCACGGCTACCTGTCATGGTGGCGGGTCGGTGTGGCGCAGGTGTCCACCAGCGAGCGCACCCAGGCCGCCGCGAAAAAACTCAATGAACACCTGGCGAAAGCCCGGCAGTACTAATAACAAGAGGAGTGTTTGTATGTCGTTGAAGCTTGGAGTAATCGGTACCGGCGCTATCGGTCGTGACCATATCCGTCGTTGCAGCCAGACCCTGCTCAATAGCCAGGTGGTGGCCGTAACCGACATCAACCTCGAGCAGGCTGCCAAGGTGGTCGCGGAACTGAAGCTGGACGCCGAGGTGTATGCGGACGGCCATGCGCTGATCAACTCGCCGCAGGTGCAAGCCATCCTGGTGACCTCCTGGGGCCCGAGCCACGAAGAGTTCGTGCTCGCCGCCATCGCCGCCGGCAAACCGGTGTTCTGTGAAAAACCCCTGGCCGTGACTGCCGAGGGCTGCCGCCGCATCGTCGAAGCCGAAGTGGCTTATGGCAAGCGCCTGGTGCAAGTGGGCTTCATGCGCCCATACGACGAAGGCTATCGCGCCCTCAAGGCGGTGATCGACAGTGGCCAGATCGGCGAGCCATTGATGCTGCACTGCGCGCACCGCAACCCGACGGTGGGCGAGAACTACAAGACCGACATGGCGATCACCGACACCCTGATCCACGAGCTGGACGTGCTGCGCTGGTTGCTCAATGACGACTACGTGTCGGTGCAGGTAGTGTTCCCGCGCAAGACCAGCAAGGCCCTGGCTCATCTGCGCGACCCGCAGATCGTGCTGCTGGAAACCGCCAAGGGCACGCGCATCGACGTGGAAGTGTTTGTGAACTGCCAGTATGGCTACGACATCCAGTGCGAAGTGGTGGGGGAGACCGGTATCGCCAAACTGCCGGAGCCTTCGCAGGTGCAACTGCGCAGCGGCGCGAAGTTGTCGAATGCGATTCTGATGGACTGGAAGGATCGGTTTATCGGCGCCTATGACGTGGAGCTGCAGGCGTTCATCGACAGCGTGCGGGCCGGCCAGGTCGGTGGGCCGTCGGCATGGGATGGGTTTGCGGCGGCGGTGGCGGCGGATGCGTGTATTGAAGCGCAGGGCAGTGAGCAGATCGTCAAGGTCAGCCTGCCGGATCGCCCGCACTTCTACGGCTGATCGCAAATCCACAGGTGGAATGCAGTCGGTGTGGGGAGGGGGTTTGCATCCCGATGGCGGTGGGTCAGATAAAGTTTTTTTGACTGACACACTGGCATCGGGGGGCAAGCCCCCTCCCACATTTGACTCGGTTTCCACTTCTAAGAAGGAGTGAGTTCATGCGAATCGGACTAGTCGGCTACGGCCATGGAGGGCGCTTCTTTCATGCGCCGCTGATTGCCACATTGCCGGGCGCGACGTTTGTCGGGGTCGTCACACGATCACCCGAACGTCGCCAGCAACTGGCAACCGATCATCCGGGTCTCCAGGCTTTTGACAGCATCGGCCAGATCGTCGAAGCCGGGGTCGACGCCCTGGTCATCTCCACCACCCTCAAGGGTCGCCCGGCGCTGGTGCTGGAAGCCATCGAACATGGCCTGGCGGTGGTCAGCGACAAACCGTTCGCCGCCAACGCCGAACAGGCCCAGGCGCTGATCACCGCCGCCGAGCGCTATGAAGTATTGCTGAGCGTCTATCAGAACCGGCGCTGGGATTCGGATTACCTGACCCTGCGCAAGCTGATCGACGCGGGCGCACTGGGCGTTGTCACCCGCTTCGAATCCCGTGTGGAACGCTACAGCCCGCAAGCCGTGGGCAATGCCAGCGGGGGCGGCTGGTTGCGCGACCTGGGCAGCCACTTGGTGGACCAGGCGCTGCAGTTGTTCGGCCCGGTGGACCGGGTGTTTGCGCAATTGCATTACACGGCCGAACATCCCAGCGTCGACCATGGTTTTTTCGTGTCGCTGACCCACGCCAACGGAGTGATCTCTCATCTCTGGGGCAATGCCCTGCAAAACAGCCAGGCGCCACGGTTTCGTGTCAGTGGCAGCGCTGGTTGTTACACGGTGGAGGGACTCGACGGCCAGGAGGAAGCGCTGCTGGCCGGTAAGTCGCCGAAGACCGAAGGCGATCATTGGGGCGCCGAGGAACACCGCCGCTGGGGCTGGTTCGAGCAAGGTTCGGAGCGCGAACGGGTGCCGTCGGAAAAAGGCTGCTGGATGCAGTTCTATCAGCAGTTGCAGGCCGCCGTGCAGGGGCAGGGCGCATTGCCGGTCAGTGCCTATGACGCGCTGGAAACCACGCGGATATTGGACGCCGCACGCCTTAGCGCCGAGCGTCAGCAGGTGGTTTCAACAAAAATAGAATAAAATTCTAAAACAAGTTGATATGGAAATTATTTTCCAATAAAGTCTTTTCCAGGTTGCATAAAGTACGTCTCGGGCTCGATCCGGACGACTCAACAAAAACAAGATCAAAAACAACCAGGTACCGTCAGATGAAAATCTTCAACGCTGTACTGCGAGTTTTACGCCCCGCCCACACGCCCCGCGATCTGCCCCGCGCCCGGCCGTTCTACTTCTCCTTCCTTAATGTGCTGTGCGTCGAAAACCAGGGCGCGCTGGTCTGCTGCATTCCCGGCGCACCGCTCGTCCGACTGCCTGCTGAGCTCTGATAAACGCAGCCTCTGATAAACGCAACGTCCAAAAAACCAACAAGAAAGTGGAGACAGACCGTTCATGAAGACCCCGATCCGTTTTACCGCGCTGGCCCTGTCCATGTTCCTGGCCAGCGGCGTTGCCTCGGCGGCCGACCTCAAGATAGGCGTGAGCATGTCCGCCTTCGATGACACCTTCCTCACCTACCTGCGCGAGGATATGGACAAGCAAGCCAAGTCCTACCCCAAGGGTGACGGCGTGCAGCTGCAGTTCGAAGACGCCCGCGCCGATGTGGTCAAGCAATTGAGCCAGGTCGAGAACTTTATCAGCCAGAAAGTCGACGCCATCATCGTCAACCCGGTGGACACCGCGTCGACCGCGAACATCATCAAGGCAGCCACCGCGGCGAAAATCCCGTTGGTGTTCGTCAACCGTCGCCCTGACCAGAAAGACTTGCCCAAGGACGTTGTCGCTGTAGTCTCCGATGACGTTGAGGCCGGCAAGCTGCAGATGCAGTACATCGCCGAAAAACTCGGCGGCAAGGGCAAGATCGTGATCCTGCTGGGTGACTTGGCGAACAACTCCACCACCAACCGCACCAAAGGCGTCAAGGAAGTCCTGGCCAAATACCCCGACATCAAGATCGAGCAGGAGCAGACCGGTATCTGGCTGCGCGACAGGGGCATGACCTTGGTCAACGACTGGCTGACCCAGGGCCGCGACTTCAACGCAGTGTTGGCCAACAACGATGAGATGGCGATCGGCGCGGCCATGGCGCTGAAATCGGCCGGTAAGAAAGACGTACTGATCGCCGGTGTCGATGGTACGCCGGACGGCTTGAACGCGATCACCAAGGGCGATATGACGGTGTCGGCTTTCCAGGATGCCAAGGGCCAGGCGGACAAGTCGGTCGACGCCGCGCGCAAGATGGCCAGGAACGAACCGGTCGAGCAGAACGTGGTGATCCCGTTCCAACTGATCACGCCGGACAACGTCAAAGATTTCAAATAGTCCCGGCATAAATAGCCCCGACATAACAACAATAAGCGGCAGGGCGGTCGTGCCCGCCCTGCCGATGGAGTACCTCTCTATGCTCGCTCAAGCCGCTGTTTCACCGCCTCCCGGTAGCCAGCCGTTGCCGCTGGACGAACCCTACCTGTTGGAAATCGTCAACATCAGCAAAGGCTTTCCGGGCGTCGTGGCCCTGGCCGACGTGCAACTGCGCGTGCGCCCCGGCACCGTGCTGGCACTGATGGGCGAGAACGGTGCGGGCAAGTCGACCTTGATGAAAATCATCGCCGGCATCTACCAGCCCGACGCCGGCGAAATACGCCTGCGTGGCAAGCCCATCGTGTTTGAAACGCCGCTGGCGGCGCAAAAGGCCGGGATCGCGATGATCCATCAGGAGCTCAACCTGATGCCGCACATGAGCATCGCCGAGAATATCTGGATCGGCCGCGAGCAGCTCAACAGCCTGCACATGGTCAACCACCGTGAAATGCACCGCTGCACCGCCGAGTTGCTGGCGCGCCTGCGCATCAACCTCGACCCGGAAGAACAGGTTGGCAACCTGAGCATCGCCGAGCGGCAGATGGTCGAGATTGCCAAGGCGGTGTCCTACGACTCCGACATCCTGATCATGGATGAACCCACGTCGGCGATTACCGAGAAGGAAGTCGCCCACCTGTTTTCGATCATTGCCGACCTCAAGTCCCAGGGCAAAGGCATTGTCTACATCACCCACAAAATGAACGAAGTGTTCGCCATCGCCGATGAAGTGGCGGTGTTCCGTGACGGTCACTACATCGGCCTGCAACGCGCCGACAGCATGAACAGTGACAGCCTGATCTCGATGATGGTGGGCCGTGAGCTGAGCCAGCTGTTTCCGGTGCGCGAGACGCCGATTGGCGAGCTGTTGCTGTCGGTGCGCGACCTGCGCCTGGACGGGGTGTTCAAAGACGTGTCGTTCGACCTGCACGCCGGCGAGATCCTGGGTATCGCCGGGTTGATGGGCTCGGGCCGCACCAACGTGGCGGAAACCATTTTTGGCATCACCCCAAGCGACGGCGGGCAGATCATCCTGGATGGCGAGGCGGTGCGCATCAGCGACCCGCACATGGCCATCGAGAAAGGTTTCGCGCTATTGACCGAGGACCGCAAGCTCAGCGGCCTGTTCCCGTGCCTGTCGGTGCTGGAAAACATGGAAATGGCCGTACTGCCGCACTATTCGGGCAATGGTTTCATCCAGCAGAAAGCCCTGCGCGCACTGTGTGAAGACATGTGCAAGAAGCTGCGAGTGAAAACGCCGTCCCTGGAGCAGTGCATCGACACCTTGTCCGGCGGGAACCAGCAGAAAGCCTTGCTGGCCCGCTGGTTGATGACCAACCCACGCTTGTTGATCCTGGACGAGCCCACTCGCGGCATCGATGTGGGCGCCAAGGCCGAGATCTATCGCTTGATCTCCTTCCTCGCCAGCGAAGGCATGGCGGTGATCATGATTTCCTCGGAGCTGCCTGAAGTGCTGGGCATGAGCGACCGAGTGATGGTGATGCACGAAGGCGAACTGATGGGCACCCTGGACCGTGCGGATGCGACCCAGGAAAAAGTCATGCAACTGGCCTCCGGTATGACCGCGGTCCACTGACGAACAGCCGCGCGGGCCTGCGGTTGGTCCGTGCCACAGAATAAGAAGGTGATTGGCTATGAACGCAATAACAGACAACAAGCCTGCCACGGCACCGGTCAAGCACCGGCGGCGACTGCCGACCGAACTGAGCATCTTCCTGGTGCTGATCGGCATCGGCCTGGTGTTTGAGGTGTTCGGCTGGATCGTGCGGGACCAGAGCTTCTTGATGAACTCCCAGCGCCTGGTGCTGATGATCCTGCAAGTGTCGATCATCGGCCTGCTGGCGATTGGCGTGACCCAGGTGATCATTACCACCGGTATCGACTTGTCGTCCGGCTCGGTACTGGCGCTGTCGGCGATGATTGCTGCGAGTCTGGCGCAGACGTCCGATTTTTCCCGGGCGGTATTCCCCAGCCTGACGGACTTGCCCGTGTGGATTCCGGTGGCCATGGGCCTGGGTGTGGGACTGCTGGCGGGGGCGATCAATGGCAGTATCATTGCCGTCACCGGTATTCCGCCCTTTATTGCCACCTTAGGCATGATGGTCTCGGCCCGTGGCCTGGCGCGTTATTACACCGAAGGCCAGCCGGTGAGCATGCTTTCGGATTCGTACACCGCCATCGGCCATGGTGCGATGCCGGTGATCATCTTCCTGGTAGTGGCGGTGATCTTCCATATCGCCCTGCGCTACACCAAGTATGGCAAGTACACCTATGCCATCGGCGGCAATATGCAGGCCGCGCGCACGTCGGGGATCAACGTCAAGCGCCACCTGATCATCGTCTACAGCATCGCGGGTCTTCTGGCCGGCCTGGCCGGTGTGGTGGCCTCGGCACGCGCTGCGACCGGCCAGGCCGGCATGGGCATGTCGTACGAGCTGGATGCGATTGCGGCGGCGGTGATCGGCGGCACCAGCCTGGCAGGCGGGGTAGGGCGCATCACCGGCACCGTGATCGGTGCGTTGATCCTGGGCGTGATGGCCAGCGGGTTTACCTTTGTCGGGGTGGATGCGTATATCCAGGACATCATCAAGGGTTTGATCATTGTGGTGGCGGTGGTGATCGACCAATACCGCAACAAGCGCAAGCTCAAGCGCTGAACCTCAAACTGCAAGCTGCAAGTCCGATTAGCTCTACAGCTTGTCGCTTGCAGCTTGCGGCTTATAGCTGCTCTACGAACTTTCCTGCTATAAACGCACTCCGATAGCCATTCGCCAAGCCCGTCCTGGTGCCTTTGGGGGTTATATCGGAAAAAATGCCTGTCTTTTCAGTTGCTGCGCCCTCAAGTCGGCCTTAGACTGCCGCCCCTCGTAAATTGAGTGCCGGGTGGCGCTTGGAATGGATGGCGCCCTTCCGAGACCTGCAGAGGTCGGCCGGAACGCTCCCTTATTCGCCTTAATGCACGTATTTTTTATAGAGAAATCAATGACAAAGGAAAAGTTGCTGGCCATGCCGGCGGATGACTACATGAATGCCGAACAGCACGCTTTTTTCGAGAAGTTGCTGCAAGACATGAAAGTGGAACACCACGAGCGCATTGAACAGAACCGTATCGCCATTGAAAGCCTGGACACCCCGGCTGACCCGGCTGACGCCGCTTCCGTGGAAGAAGAGCGCACCTGGCTGGTAAACGCTATCGATCGCGACCAGCGCATGCTGCCGCAGCTTGAGCGCGCCCTGGAGCGCATCAAGGAAGATTCCTTTGGCTGGTGTGATGACAGCGGCGAGCCTATCGGCCTCAAGCGCCTGCTGATCAGCCCTACCACCAAGTACTGCATCGAGGCGCAAGAGCGCCACGAGCAGATCGACAAGCACCAGCGCCAAGCCTGATGCGCTGAAGCCGGGGGATTGCCATGCGATCCCCCGCAGAGGCACGCGTTACACCCTGCGTCTATTATTGATCTGCCGCACGCTACCCCACTAAAGGCCCATAGATAATGGCCTGATAGTGGCGTTTAATGCAGAGACAATAATCACAAACAGCGGAGTAACAACAATGGCTGGAGACGCAACGCTGATGGGCGCAGCCGTGCCGCCGCGAACGGTGACGCGCGCAATGTCTGGCTGGTGGGTGCCACTCTTGCAAAGCATCGCCCTGGTGCTGGTACTTCTGGGCCTGGCATTCGCCAACCTGCCGCTCTACCTCTGCCTGCCACTGGCTGTGCTGGTCATCTGGCTGCCTCGCCTGAAAACGTCCAGGCCGGTGATAGCCGAGTCGGCGGCGAGCGATGCAATTGGCGAGCTGACCCGCGACCTGTCCTATACCACCAGCCATAATGCGCTCTCTGCCGCTGGCGTGGCCTATTCGGTCAAGCAACTGGCCGCCCGTGTGCAGTCGCAATTGGGCGCGGCCAAGCAGATTGTCAGCAGCGCCGAGGTGATGATCAGCACCGAGCAAGTCACTTCGCAGTTGAGCCGCCAGGCCCTGGGCGCCGCCAGCCAGGCCAATCAGCGCAGCACCGAAGGCCGTGAAGTGTTGGCCCAATCCATCATACGCATGCACCAGCTCAGCCAGCGCGCGAATGCCAGCCGTGAGCTGATCGAGGCCTTGAGCCTGCGCAGTGAAGAAATCCAGCGCGTGACCCTGGTTATCCAGTCCATTGCCAGCCAGACCAATCTGCTGGCGCTTAACGCGGCGATCGAGGCGGCGCGCGCCGGTGAGCATGGACGAGGGTTCGCGGTGGTCGCCGACGAGGTGCGCGGGTTGGCCGGTCGTACGGCCACGGCCACCGATGAAGTCGGCGTGATGGTGGCGGATATCCAGCAACGCACGGCTCAGGTGGTAGAGCAGATTCGCCAGCTGTCGGCGGACTTGCACACCGGCGTCGAACAAGTGGAGCACGCCGGCGAGCAGTTGCACAGTATCGCCAGCCTGGCGGCGGATGTGGAAGGGCAGGTCAACGAGATCGCCCAGGGCACCGATACCAACCGTGCCCAACTCGACAGCCTGTTCCATGCGGTGGAACAGATGCGCAGCGACCTGGACGTGAGCGACCAGCAAACCCGGCAGTTGGCCGACGCCGCGGTGCAAATGGAAGGCCAGGCCGAAACCATCAGCGAACGCCTGGCGCAGGTTGGGCTGGATGACTATCACCAACGGGTCTACGACCTGGCGCGCGAGGGCGCGCAGCGTATTGCCGTACAGTTCGAAACCGATGTGCAGCACAACCGCATCAGCCTGGATGACTTGTTCGACCGCAGCTACACGCCGATTCCCAATACCAGCCCGAGTAAATACCACACGCGCTTTGACGGTTACACCGACCAGGTGTTGCCGGCGATCCAGGAGGCGCTGCTACCGCGTCACGAGGGCCTGGTGTTTGCCATTGCCTGTACGCCGCAAGGGTACGTGCCGACGCACAACCAGGCGTTCTCCCAAGCGCTGACCGGCGATGCCCAGGTCGATGCCGTACAGAACCGTACCAAACGCAAGTTCGACGACCGTACAGGGATTCGCTGCGGCAGCCATCAACAAGCGGTTTTGTTACAAACCTACACCCGCGATACGGGCGAGTTGATGCACGATTTGTCGGTGCCGATCATGGTAAATGGCCGGCACTGGGGCGGTTTGCGCCTCGGGTACAAGCCGCAAGCCGCCAAGGGCGTCAGGCCTGAGCAGGCTCGTGCAGCAGGGCGTTGAGGTCGTCGACCGCCGGCGCCCATTCTGCATCAACATGCAATTGCTCCCTGAGGAAACTCGCCTGCTGTTCACTCCAGAATGGCGCGTCGCTCAGCTTTATACCGTCGGGTAGACGGTGCTCTGCGGTGAAGCGTTCGATCCCTTCCTGGCTCGAATCCAGGCCCAGTTGATCGAAGAGGGTTTCCAGTGTCGGGGTCGTGGTGTCCATCGGTTTCTCCATGCGGGCGGCTCATCGTTATGCATGGGAGGCTTCTGGCACGCGGGAGTTCGATCGGATTCTCAGGAGGTCAGCGCGCCCGCGTCCACGGCGGTCTTGAGCGCAAGGGCGGATTCTCTTCCGGCGATAGCGGCGGTTTCCAGGGTCTTGAACCAACGGTCTTTTTCCACCTGGTGCGTCGTGACAGTTGTCAGCGGTGGCTTGGCGCGCATTACGATCACCGCTTGAAACTCTCCGTCTACTTCCCTTGCGTCGCCATGGATGAAAAATTCGCCAATATCAAATTCCGTCACGTATCGCCTTCCCTTCGAGGTAACCAACTGCACTGATGAAACCTGACCCGCACGGGGCAAACTTCAATGGACGGGCCAGTATGGCAGTTGTTGACGGGTGGCGGCGCAGTTAACTTATCCAGGTGACGAAACGATCCCGTCGTGCAGGGAGGCTTCCAGTCGCTTGGCCAATTCGCAGGCTTGGCTATGGTCGCTGCGAAAGCCTCTGATTCTCCCGCTGGTCACTTCACGGATGTGAAAAAAATTCCTGCCGGCAGGTACAACTTGGTAAAGAATGGCAGGGGAGTACCCGTCGGGACTGTGCAAGCAGTAGTATTGGGCGTGTTGCATGGTCAGCTCCTGTTGATCGATCCTGTTGACCGCCAGCAGCGTTACAGGTGGTTTTAACCCGTGTTGCTGTTTTAGTATGGTCGTCGGCGGCCGGCATCTGGTTCCACACCAAGGTGTTTTCGTTTGTACGGGCTGTCGGAAACTGCGTTTTTAATGGGGTTATTCTCTGAAGCGGGTCGACCAGTATTCTCTGGTTAGTGAACCTGTGATTTCCTGTGACGCCTGATGACCCGGTACGCGGCCTATCCTGAATGCCGGTGCCGGCTGCAGTGCGCAACAGCGCAATCTTCTTCGGTTTTTTCAATGTGTGTTGCGTAAGCGTGCCGCGATGGCCGTTTTTTTGTGCTGCCCGCTCCGGCGGACGGCGCTTTTTTAGAAGTGGGGGCGTTTCCTTGGCAGTCAGTAATCTGGATATGCACGCATTGTTCGTGCTGGGTGATTTGCGCGCAAAGTTGGTCAAGCAGTTTCAGTCCCGTTTCGTTTACATCACTGAGCAGACGCCGGAAGGCATCTACATCGCTGAAATCGATACCGAAGCGGCGATGGTGGTGGATGACAAACCGCGCCTGGAACTCAAGGTGGGCGACCATTTTCGCGCGGCCGTGTTGCCCAGTCGCGAAGGTGGCAAGTTCGAACTCAAGTTTCGCGAGATCAAGTTGACGGTGTACGGCCTGGGCGACTATGCCTTCGTTTCTTCTACCGAAGGCCAGGGCATCGTGTTCAAGGAAGGCCACAGTGTGATGCTGGTGTTCGCCGCCAACGAACAGTTGCAGGAAGGCCTGACCAAGACGCTCAAGGCTGTGACCGGCAAGGCCGCCAAGTGGCGCAAGGGCGAGCTGGTAACGTTCAAGGCCAGCGAATAAGCAACCCATACCGAGAACATCCTTTATCTCCCGGAACCTCTACTACAGTTGAGTTGACTTAACTATTCAGAGGCTTCGCATTGTCGGCAAAGCCGTCCGTTGTTTGCTGCGATATTGCGAGGTGCCTGGGACATGAAAGGATTGAAAACGCTGTTGGCTGCGTCTTTGACGGCTTTGAGTCTGTCAATCGCCTCACTGCCGGTTTCAGCGGCGCAAGCGCCGGTGCATTTTGCCGACTTGAACTGGGAAAGCGGCAGCCTGATCACTGAAATACTGCGGGTGATTGTCGAGAAGGGCTACGACCTGCCCACCGACACCTTGCCCGGCACCACCATCACCCTGGAAACCGCCCTGGCCAAGAACGACATCCAGGTGATCGGCGAAGAGTGGGCCGGCCGCAGTCCGGTATGGGTCAAAGCCGAGGCCGAAGGCAAGGTGGTGGGGTTGGGCGATACGGTCAAAGGCGCAACCGAAGGCTGGTGGGTGCCGGAGTACGTGGTCAAGGGCGATGCCGCCAAAGGCATCAAGCCACTGGCGCCGGACCTTGCGAGCGTGAAAGACCTGGCGCGTTACAAGGATGTGTTCAAGGACCCTGAATCCCCGGGCAAAGGGCGCTTTCTCAACAGCCCCATCGGCTGGACCTCGGAAGTGGTCAACAAACAGAAACTCAAGGCGTATGGCCTGGAGGACAGCTACGTGAACTTCCGCAGCGGTTCGGGGGCGGCGCTGGATGCCGAAATCGCCTCGTCGATCCGTCGCGGCAAGCCGGTGTTGTTTTACTATTGGTCGCCAACGCCCTTGATGGGACGCTACAAGTTGATCCAACTGCAAGAGCCACCCTTTGATGCCGAAGCCTGGAAAACCCTGACGGATGCGGATAATCCTGATCCCAAGCCGACAAGGTCGTTGGCGTCCAAGTTGAGTATCGGCGTGTCCACGCCGTTCCAGAAAGAACACCCGCAGATCGTGGCATTCTTTGAAAAGGTTGAGTTTCCGATTGAACCGTTGAACAAAGCCCTGGCGACCATGAGCGAGAACCATACCCCAGCCCGAGAGGTGGCCCAGGCGTTCATGAAAGAGCATCCAGAGGTGTGGAAAGCGTGGTTAACCGAGGATGTGGCAGTGAAGGTTGAAGCGAGTCTGAAGTAACCTCAGGCTTACTCTCAGGTCGAATTGTGGGAGCAGTGGCGCGACGATTCGATTTGCGCTCGAACGCATTGCTACGGATTACCTTTAGCGTGAGCAATCTCCCACAGGTGGTTCACATTTTCAGGCTATGAACTGCGGGTGGCACACCGTGTGCCGACGAAATGCCTGCAAAAAATCCCCTGGCGACTATCCTATTTCGGACTTTTCCAGGGAGAGCCTGCCATGAGCTTTGTCATCGCACGATGGATCGTCGGCATTTTTACCGGCATCAGCATGGTCCACCTGTACTGGGCCGCCGGCGGCAAACTCGGCAGCCTCGCCGCCATCCCCCAACTACCCGGTGAGTTCGCCAGCGGGCCACGCCCGGCGTTCAAACCTTCGGCTCTGGGCACTTTTTTAGTGGCGATGGGGCTGGTGACGATAGCGCTGCTGGTGTGCCTGCGTGCCGGGCTGTACTTCCCGCCGGTGTCCCATCGGGCATTGCAGTGGGGGATCAGCGCGATTGCCGTGGTGATGTTTGCCAGGGCAATTGGGGATTCGGAGTTGGTGGGTTTCTTCAAAAAGGTCGGCGGCTCGCGGTTTGCGCGGCTGGATACGTGGTTTTATTCGCCTTTGTGCCTGGTGTTGGGGGCGGGGTTGTTGGTGGTGGCGTGGAGTTGATGGCCTGATCGCTTATCAGGCTTGGAGTCAGCATTGAATAAAATACAAATTGGACATGGAACCGGGAATTTTCTTGGCTTTTCCTAGTTCAGGTACTCGTTGAAATCATGCTCCAACGACATCTTTGTTGATGTGTTTTTGGTATCGGAGCGGTAACTCGCAGGCGTACATATACAGCCGCCAGCGGTCGAAACCGTCGATCCTCTCATCAGGACCATAATCAAAGTCGATACAGGTTTCAGCTAGATAAACACGGCAGCCGATCCCGTGCAGCTCGTAGGTGACTTCGTTTGCAATGGAGCCACGTTGCGGAATTTTTTTTGGAGCGACATAGGCCCAGAATATTTTTGGTTCCGAATGAGTACTCAAGCAGATCTGTGGCCTTTCTTACTTGTGCTAAATACTCAGCGATCAAGTTTTCCAGCGGTTGTGTAGAGGTGATCATGTTTTTTCAATGCGATATCCGTCTGCAATTACTGTAAAAATACTTTCTTCCTGATCGTTTGACTTGAAACAGTAAGTTTTCTTATTTTGAAGGGGCGCAGTACGTTTCACGTTTTGCGAAAAGCTAACGCCTTCTTCGTTATAAATGTCGCATATTTCGTTGCCGATCACGCTAATTCCTTTAAAAGCAATAGGGTTGTGAAAGGTGATCAGTAGGAAATCGTCTTGTTGGTTGGTAAAGACGACCAGTAATTCGTGAGCGTCAAGCGCTTCGTCCCCGGTCAAGGGTATTCTTTGATTTTTCTCCAGTATTATTACTCCTAGTAAATGTAGAGTGGTTTAATATCAAGTTTCCTTTTGCGGATGGCCCTGTAGTGTTGTATTCAGTTAGTTGTGTGGTTGTGTTTTTTTGTGCCGTTTATGTAGTGGTGAACGTCTTCAATGCTTAATTTTTTAAAGCAGGTTTTTATCTTGTTTAAAATTATCTCGTTTTTGTGATGGGATTGATAGATGAATTGAGCTGCTGCGTGGGTTTCTGAATCGTAAAATCTACATAACAATATATTTGGTTGGGGCTGTAGGAAGGTGCTGATGTTTTCGGGTGTGATACGTTTTTCAAATATGGTCATTCTGCACCAGAGGTCTTCTATTTCAGTTTCGGTTTCTTGAATTAACAGAACGACCTCATGTGAGCCTCCTAAGGCCAGGTTTTGTATTTTTTGAGGATCGCTTGGGCGGTTTTTAATAGTGGAATAAATGTTGCTTTTTTCATTTTCTTTACATAGATTTCCAGTATTAAGTGTGTCCGCCGTGTTTTTTTTGTATAGGTATTCGTCGGTTTTTAAATTGAAGTCGACATTTGTTGTTGCGGACCACTCTCTTGTTTGATAGGGGGTCATTACGTCACGCCAAGACTCCCAGACACTATTGAAGCCGTGGTCTAATAATGTCGTGGTGGTGAGCCTCGCGTCATTCGTTGGGTTTATGCTTTTCCATGGCCTTACTCCGGATTCATTTATATATACAGTTTTCATTTTTATCTCTTGAAATAGGTGTGTGAGTCATGACCCATTTTTAATGGGGTTTTAATTTCATATGCTGTGTTCTTGGTGTTGAAATGTGGTCCGTGATTACCTTCTGTGTGGCCTAGAGAATGCTCATGGATTCTAGTGATGTGGGGTTTTTTCAAGCTGAAAACGTACACGCGACCCATGATATGATGAGTGGATCGTTCAATATGATTTTCTCAATGCAAAGAGGTGATTAACAGTTGAGGCTATCTTTTTTCAAGGGTTTTATCCGTCTTGATTAAATGATCTTCGAATTTTTTTACTACATGATCCAGCCACAAAAGCCCTGAAGTCCACTGGTATGGGTAATAGTAATAACAATACTGCTTATGGAGTAAGTCTTCTTGAAACTCTTCCTCGTTTGTGTATGAATTTATTAGCTCTAAAATTTCCTGCTTGACCTTGATGATTGTCTCTCTCGTTGAGTCGAATAAAAATGTGTCGATAACCTCATCGGCCGAGGAATGATCTTCTGCCCAGTCTTGGTTGAAGTAGGCGCCAAAAAATTGTTGGAGTTCTGTCAGTGGTTTATTCATTTTTTTGGATATCCGGTTAATAATAGATAGCCCTCTGGCATTTTGGGGGCTCTTTTTATAACTAGCAAAAAATTATATACAGGTATGGATTTTTTTGTTCCGCTTAGCATGCTGACTCCTACCGTTTCGTTAGCGCTGTCTTTAATTAAGAGCTTGTCCTTCTTTCCACTTAAAAACTCAATTATCTCTTGTTGGTGTGTTGCCAGACTTTTAGAGACTATGGTTTCGGCCTCTTCCAGAGTTTTGAACGTAGATGAAGCAGGGAGATGTGGTTCCGACTCGAATCTTGCCGCTAATTGTTCGTCAGTTCGTCCTACATGCTTTTTAATCAGGTGTCCTCCAGCATTCTCATGAGTGGTTAATACACCGGAAGCTGTCTTTTTTGTTAAATTGCCTTTTGATCCAGGACAATCACCAGTCTTACAACTCAGCCCTAGCGGATCCACCCATCCCGTCGGATTAGGCACATATTGGTAGCTGTTGATCCCACCCGCCAGCTTCACCGGGTCCGGCGTCAGGTAACGACCAATGTCTGGATTGTAGTAGCGATGGCGGTTGTAGTGCAGCCCGCTTTCCGGATCGAGGTACTGGCCTTGGAAACGCAGCGGGTTGTCGATTTTTCCGATGTCGAGGCGGCTAATTTGACCGTAGGCGCGGTAGTGGGCGGACCAGACCATTTCTCCGTCTGGGGCGGTCAGCTCCTGGGGTGTGCCGAGGTGGTCGAGTTGGTAGTGGTAGGGTTTTGTTTCGTCTGGGCCGAAGCCTTCCAGCAGCGCCAACGGCCGGAAGCTGTCCGGTTCATAGAGATAGCTGCGATGCCGATCCGCGTGATGCTCGGCGATCAGCTTGTCGCCTTGCCAGAAAAATTCAGTGGTGATGTCGTTGACGGTTTTGCTGATGCGCCGCCCAAACGGGTCATAACGGTAGCTGGCGGTTTGGCCGTTGGGCTGGGTGAGGCCAATCAACCGGTGTTGGCAGTCGTAGCGGTATTCGGTAACGAGTTGATGGCCTTTGCCACGCCGTTCGCGGATCAGGTTGCCGAAGGCGTCGTAGTCGTAGTGTCGGTCGCCCTGGATCATCAACCGATTGCCCGCCACGATGTCCGGGCCGGGGCGGTCTTGCATGAGCAGGTTGCCGGCGGGGGTGTGGGCGAAGCGTTCCTGCTGATCTTGCGAGTGATCGGCGCGGGTCAGGCGGTTGAGCGGGTCGTAGCTATAACAGTGTTCGCCTTTGCGGGTGTCATTGAGGCGGGTGAGGTTGCCGGATGGGTCGTAGTCGTAGTGGCGTTGGTAGAGGTAGTTTTCCTGTTGAGTGACGGTGTGGGCGTGCAGGCGGTGCTGGTCGTCGTAGTGGTAGTGGCTGAGGAGTTGGCCTTGTTGGCGTTGGTGCTCCTGGCCGGCTTTGAAGAGGTGCGAGGTGAGCAGTGCGCCGTTGAGTTCAACGGTGGCGAGGTGGCCGCCCTTGGCGTGGTTGAACACCAGGCGGTTGTTGTCTGGCAGGCGTAGATGTTGAAGTTGGCCGCAGGCGTCATAGCCATAGCGCAAGGTGCCCCAGCCCTGATGTTCGGCGGTGAGGCGGTTTTGTGGGTCGTATTCGTAGGCCAGCGCCCAGTGGCCGTCGTCGACGCTGAGGAGGTTGCCTTGGCGGTCGTAGGCGTAATCGACCGTGTTGCCGTCGGGCAGGGTTTTTCGTACGAGGCGGCCGGCGTGGTCGCGCTGGTAAACGGTAACTAGCTGACGGCCGTCATCACCGTGTTCGGTTTTTTCCTGCAGGTTGCCGTTGAGGTCATAAACGTAGGCGGTGCGCTGGCCGTCGAAGCCGATTTCCTGCTGGATCAGGCCGTTGGGGTGGTAGTCCAGTCGGTAGATTTCGCCGATTTCGTTTTCGATGTCGGTCAGCCGCAGTCGAGCGTTGTCGTAGCGGTACTTGACCTGAGTACCATCGGCGTTGATGCGGCGGCTGATCAGGTGCAGGCCGTCGGCGTATTCGTAGCGGGTAACGTGGCCGAGTTCATCGCGTTCGGCGGTGATTTTTCCGTAGGGGTTGTAGCTGTATTCCCGCGTGGCACCGCCGGGGAGTACGACGCGAATTAGTCGACCAACGCTGTCCCATTGGTATTGGGTCAGCGCGTCCTGTTCATCCTCGCGGGCAATCTGGCGGCCCAGATCGTCGTAGCGATAGCGACGCACGCCGCCATTGGGCAGTTGCTCCTCAATGAGCTGACCGCGTTCATTCCACACCAGGCGATGACAGCTGTGATCCGGATACCAAACTCCCGTCAGTTGGCCGTATTTGTTGTAGCTGTAGTCTGTGGAAGTACCGTCAGGGTCGGTCTTGCGAATGACATCGCCTTGGTCATTGCGCTCGTACTTCCAGACGGCCTCCCCACGTCTTACAACCCGTACGAAGCCATTGTCATGCTCGTAGGATGTTGGTTCGTCGTCCCCTGGAAACAACGCCACCAAGCGTCCGGCATCGTCGTATTGATACGCCGTCACAGCGCCCAGCGGATCCTGCTCGACCGTCAGCCGGCCTTTAGCGTCGTAGGATTTGAAGTGCTGGGCGCCGTCCGGATCAACACGCTGCATCAACCGCGCCCGGTCATCGTGGACGTACACCTCCTGGCTGCCATCGGCGTTATGCACGACAACACGGCCGTCATCACCCCAGGCATACCGCGTGTCCATCTGCGAAAAACTGGCCCAGTGCCGAACACAGCGTGCGGCCTTGCCGGAGCGTTCCCATTCCCAAAAGAAGCTCGCCCCACCAGCCAAGCCCCGTTCCAGAATGACGTGCTGCTCGTCGTATCGATAAACCTCACTTTCGCCGACGGCATTGATCGCCGAAACCAGTCGTCCCAAGTCGTCATAGGCGTAGGAAACAACGCTCTGCTCCGTCACCCATTCGTAAGGCTCATACCTCTTGGCCCGCTGAACCTGGTAATCCACCGCCACGATGCGGCCCAGTTCATAACGCAAAAACAGCGAGCGGCCGACACCGTTATCCAACCGCTCAATACGGCCCATAAAATCCCGGGCAATCCGCAGCCGGTTGTCATACGCATCACTGATCGAGACCAGCACGCCGTCGCGAAAGTGATAAAACCGCGACGCCTGGGCCAGCACCAACTCATCCGGCGATGACCCCAAATAGATCGCCGCTTCAGCCAGGCTATTGGTGATTGCCGGGCGAACAACAGTTGGCATCGGAAACGAAGTAATGCGATTCTCATGGTCCGTCCACACCACCGAATCGCCCGAAACAGAAAGCCGCTGCGCCAGCGAATGGCTCCAACCAAACCCGAGCCCAACATCCACTTCCACCGCACTGGTGCGATACAACCGCGTCCACTCAAACGGCAATATCCCGTCCAGCACACCATCGGTCAGGGTGAGCAATTCCTCCCCGGTGACCATCGACACCGGGCAGCCATTGGTCACGGTCTTGTCCGCTGAAGCCGCCGCATCCCCGTTCAGGTTTTTCCCCGAAACAGGCGCATCGTCCACATGCTCGGTCTGCTTCAGCACCGCGTTCTGCCGCGCCCGCCAGCGCATCTGCAAGGTGCCTTGCTTCACCCCGCCGACCACCCCGCGAATCGCTACCGCCTTGTAGCGATCCACGGTCTGCATAAACCGGGTCAGAATCTTCAGCAGGCCTTCAACAAAACCTACCGCGGCATCCAGCATTTGCGCGCCGTACTTGACCAAGCGCACACCCAGATACGCCACACCCGCCGCCTGCAAGGCGATGGTCAGCACCACGCCAATCACCAGATCGACCAGCAGCGACACCACAAACCCTGCACCTACCTGCGCAACCTGGCCGGGCGGCAGCGCGTCCAGCCACAGCATCGCCGTGCGCACCAGCAGGAACAACGCCGCCTCGTCACTGGCCAGCAACATCGCCTGTTCCATGACCTTGGGCGCATCGGTGGCGATTTGCGCCAACTTGGCTGCCTGATCACCGAGCTGTTCGACGTACTTCAGCGGGTTTTCAAGGATCGCCTGCACCAGCTTGATGCTGTCCCACACGTCCATGATCGCGGCCCAACTGCCCGCCAGCACGCCGCTGCCAATCGCGCTGGCGGTGGACTGCTCCCAATACGGTTTGACGGCTTGCCAATGAGACCGAAGCCACTGCTCCAGGTCTGCCGTCAGCCCGGCATAGGAGGCAAACAACGCATCCACCTGCTCTGCCGACACGCCGCCCTGCACCCGCACCTGATAACGCCCACCGGCAGCGCAGTAGTGCGAGCCCTTGCCGTGCTCGTCGAGCATGAGCATCGTGGAGCTGCCATCGTCCAGCCCGATTACTTCAACCGGGATGTCGCCAATCGGCACGTCATACAGCGACTCGAATTGGCTCTCGATCTTCAACTCACCGCCCACCGGGCAACGGGCCACGGTGGAAAAGTCGGCATCGGACAGGCTCACGGAGCGCTGCGTATCCCCCACCCGCACCACCCGCTCCATGCCCAGCAACGACGGCATATCCGCGGCATGGCTCACCGAATCGAGCGCACGGGAATACCAGGCCCCCATCTGCTGGCGATACACCGCCAGGCTCTGATGAAAGCCATTCAGCTCATGTTCGATATAGGCAATGTGGGCGGCGTGGGTCATCCGTGACGTCTCGGCAGGGGGCAAGGCGTCGGAGTCTGCCGCAGCAAAAAGCGGCTGGATGAACGGTTGGGAAAATCAGAATGGGCTGACCAGAGTCAGAGAAAAAGCGCGCAAACCCAGTTCAAAGGGCTACGCAAAAAAGCGACTCAACTGATTGCAGCAAAACGTGAAAGAGCAATTCTGGATAGCGCCGGCCCCAGTGTGAGCCAGTTCGCTCGCCACCGGTTCAGCTATGCTGATAAGGCAATTTAATGGCCCCTTTGTAACAAAAACCTCGCCAGAATCGCGTTTATTTTCAGGTGGTTAGGTAGGGATGCAAATGCGCACTGTTGGAATCATGCTGATCGCCTGTTCTCTGGCCGGTGGCGCGGCGGCCGTGCAGGCACGGGAGCTGCGCGAGGGTGACAAGTACATGTGCAGTTGGGGCGCTGGCACCGCCGCCAGGGCGCAGGAACTCAAGTTGTCGGGGGTGTCGCTGTACGCCGCGCGGCAGAAGATCCAGACCATCAAGTTCAACAAATCGTGGATGCGCATGATGGCGATGGGCATCACCGAGCAGACCTATGACAGTCGCTCACGCCTTAAACCCGAGGCGATTCGCCAGAGCTTCTATCAGGACTGCGTGCGCTACAAAGTGGCGCGTAAATAATCCTTGGCACTTATTTCAATACCCCTTTTTTATAAAAGGAATTAGCCATGGAAGTCGCACCAAAAAGTGGCACTTTTATTCATTGCCACCTTAAAAAACATGTGGTTATTGAAGGGCTTACGACACTATCAATCCGACGAAAGGATTAAAATAATCTTGTTACACGTTTTTACAGTCGTTACTATAGCCGGGCGTTCACCTCCCACGGTTTATGCATTTTTAAATCCCAAGTTTCCATCAGCTACTTGGGATTTTTTTTGCCTGCGATTTGGCCTCGACTTCAAATGTTACTGTGGATACACGCCATCAAACGTGGGCCGTGGCGGCGGGCGAGAGGGTGTCGGTTGCGCCGTAATAGCGCCAGCAGCAATGCCGATGCTCGGGCACGATTACGCAGCCACTGAGGCTGACAATCAACAGGGCGGCGACCAGCATGGATATGCGACGGGACATGATGTTTCCTCATGGTGTGTGCGGCGTTAAACCTTGAACGCCGCCACACGCGCAAATCCGTCGCGATCCTTTCAAACATTTCATCAAGTCTCGCCAAACCCCGCGCGATACTGCCCTTCGACCCGAGTCTGAAAAAATCGGCGCGACTCGCGACGGATTTTTCGACACCCGCCGTTCAACCCATCAGCAGCGTGTATTCGCACGCCGATGAAGGAGTTGCCATGAGCCCACTGGCCAAATTGCGCTGTGCCTTGTTTGCCCCGTTGGCGTTTGCCGCGTTCGTCAGCACGCCGGCCTTTGCCCAGACCGAAGTCATCATCCGTGAGGCACCGCCGCCGCAGCGCGTGGAGATGGTTCCGGTCGAGCGGCCAGGCTACGCCTGGGACCGCGGGCACTGGCGTTGGGAAGGACGCGGCTACGCGTGGGTGCCGGGTCACTGGCAGCCAGTGATGCGTAATGCGCGCTGGGAACCCGGCCATTGGGAAGCCCACGGCCCCAATTGGTACTGGCGTGAAGGGCACTGGATCCGCTGATTTTCTGGAATCGCCCGATTGAAAGACACTGATCCGGACGTTGAATTGCTGGCGCGTATCGGCAATAACGAACCTGCCGCCGTCAACGAAATGGTGAGGCGCAAGCTTCCGCGTTTGCTGGCGCTCGCCAGCCGCTTGTTGGGCGATGCCGACGAGGCCAGGGATGTCGCTCAGGAGAGCTTTTTGCGTATCTGGCGTCACGCCGCCCGTTGGCGCAGTGGCGAAGCGCGGTTCGATACCTGGTTGCACCGCGTGGCGCTCAACTTGTGTCATGACCGCTTGCGTCGGCGCAAGGAACGCCCTTTGGATGAGTACGACCTGCTTGAGCTGGCGGACAGTGCGCCGTCCGCCGATGAGCAACTCGACACCGCCCAGCGCAATGCACGCGTGGCCGCCGCGTTGGCGGCGTTGCCCGAGCGTCAGCGCGAAGCCATTGTGTTGCAGTACTACCAGGAGCTGTCGAACATCGACGCCGCGGCCCTGATGAACATCAGCGTCGAAGCGCTGGAGAGCCTGCTGTCGCGGGCCCGGCGCCAGT
This sequence comes from Pseudomonas sp. FP597, assembly GCF_030687435.1. Classification (NCBI taxonomy): domain Bacteria; kingdom Pseudomonadati; phylum Pseudomonadota; class Gammaproteobacteria; order Pseudomonadales; family Pseudomonadaceae; genus Pseudomonas; species Pseudomonas sp. FP597. Next base: position 2,929,327 of record NZ_CP117432.1, read on the forward strand.
TGCGCAGCCAACTTGCCGACACACCCGGGCTTGCCCGCCCAGGAAGGGGAAAACCATGACTTCTGAACGATTTGCTTATCTGGCCGATGCCTACGGCGCTGACCTGCGGCGTTGGCCTGCCGCAGAACAGCGCTCGGCTCAAGCGCTGTTGGACGCGGGTAACGTGCAGGCGCGCAATGCGTTGGCCGCGGCCGGTTGGCTTGATACGCAACTGGACAGCCATCAAATATTCACCGACCCGGCGCTGGTTCGGCAGATACGTCAGTCAGCACCCAGACCGGCATCTTTCTGGTCGCGCTACGCCAATTGGCTGTCGCCCGCGGGGCTGGTGGGCGTGGGCGTTGCCGGTATCGTCACGGGCATGCTGGTGGCGTCCATGAGCGTGCCGCTGCCGATGGTGTCGTCCGAGGTGTTGCCCAGCGTCTTCGATCAAGGCGATGCGCAGCTCATCTTCAGCGTCAACGCCGAGGAAACCGAGCAATGACCCCCAGATCCCTAAAACCGTGGTTGCTTGTTTCGGTACTGCTCAACGTGTTTTTGATCGGCGGGGTAGGCGGTGGGCTTTATCACTGGATGGCCCGGGCCACACCGGCTGAAGCCATGGTCAACCAGCACGGCCTGCGCCAGGCCATGGTCAAGTTGTCGCCGGAACGGCGCAAGGAGTTACGTCAACTGCTGCGCCACAATCGCGCCGACAGCCAGCCACTGGTGTTGGCTGGCCGCGAGGCACGCATGGGGGTGATCAAGCAACTGCAAGCGCCCACGCTGGATCGCGATGTACTGGTGGCCGAACTGGCCAAGGCGCGGGAAGCCGACACGGCGCTCAGGGCGCTGGTGGACACGACGTTGGCGCAGTTTGCCAGTGAGTTACCGCGAGATGAGCGGCAAAAGCTGGTGGAGGCCTTGTATTTACGGGGTGCGGAACGTGCTCATCGCGTTGGCGATGAATAAGCCGTGACGAACGGCAGAAAACGAAGGGGCGAAACCAGAGGGACGGGCGAGGGCAGAGCTAAAGGCGCCGTAGAAAAGACCTGACGATATTCCGGGTGGCGTCGGTGGTGTCCAATTGGTCCAGGGCCTCATAGGCATACCACTGGCAATCGACGATCTCATTGCAAGGGCGCGCCTCATCGATGTTCACGACCGACGCTTCGAATACATGGTGCAGCGTGTCGCGCGCCTTGAGTTCCTGCAGATAGAGCAACCCGTCCACGTTCAACCCGGTTTCTTCTTCCAGCTCGCGTTCGGCGGCGCCCACCGGGCGTTCGTCGCGTTCGACCTTGCCGCCCGGCAAAGCCCATTTTGACCGGGCCTTGCGCACGAAAAGGATGTGCCCCTCGTGTTCGCAAATGACCGTTGCTCTGATTTTCATCGTTTGTGCTCCCGCAGCGGGATGGGTGTCACAAAAGTGTAATGCAATTGTCATGCTAAGTGGTTATGGCGCGTGGCCGTGGGTACGTGGATACTGCCCGACTGATGAAAAAGCACGAGGACAAAGGATGAACACCATACGCTGGGGCATGATCGGCTGTGGCAGTGTCACTGAGTTGAAGAGTGGACCCGCTTTCTATAAAGCGCCAGGTTCGGCGCTGGTGGCGGTGATGGGGCGTCGCGAGGCGGCAGTGCGCGATTATGCGACACGGCATGGCATCGCGCGTTTCTACACCGACGCCCAGGCGTTGATCAACGACCCCGAAGTGGACGCGGTGTACATCGCCACACCACCCGACAGTCACCTGGAATACAGCCTGATGGTGGCGGCGGCGGGCAAACATTGCTGTGTCGAGAAGCCCATGGCGTTGAATGCCGAGCAGAGTGCGTTGATGCAGCGCACCTTTGAGCGCGCCGGGTTACACCTGTTTGTTTCCTACTACCGGCGTTCGTTGCCGCGCTTCCAACAGGTGCGCGATTGGCTGAGGGACGGGCGCATCGGCGAGTTGCGTCACCTTACCTGGGCCTTCTGCAAGCCGCCGGGTGCCGAGGACGCCAGCGCGGCCAACTGGCGCACCGACCCGCTGGTCGCCGGCGGTGGTTACTTTGCCGACCTGGCCAGCCATGGCTTTGACCTGTTCCAGTACCTGGCCGGGGATATCATCGAAGTCTCAGGTTTCACTGCGCACCAGGCCGGGCGTTATGCGGCTGAAGACGCAGTGACGGCGTGCTGGACCTTCAGTTCGGGGGCCTTGGGCATGGGCTGCTGGAACTTTGTCGCGGACCGGCGCGAGGACAAGGTCGAGCTGATCGGCAGCACGGGTCGCATAACGTTTGCAGTCTTCGAAGACCAGCCCCTGTGCCTTGAAGGCGAGGTCAGCGAAGTGCTGGAAGTGCCGTGTCACGCGCATATCCAGTGGCACCACGTGGTGGCGATGAACGCACATATTCGTGGCGAATCCGAGCATCCTTCGTTGGCGATCGAGGCGTTGAAGACCGACCGGATCCTGGACAAGGTGCTGCAACGTAACCCTAATCATCCTGGGTAGTCCTGTCGGATTGGGCAGTTGCCCGCGCAGCGTCAAGGCAGCATCGCGACACGGTAGCGCTCGTCAAAATCTTCGGCCAATTGCGCCAGGGTCACCTTGCCCAGGCGCTTCAACAGCAGCGCCTGGGCCTGTTCGAAAGCGTCCGTGAGCGCGGCATTCACGGCTTGCTCCACCAGGCATTGCGGATGGTCGGTGGACAGGCCGATGGCAAATATCGATGGCGTCCCCAGGGCGTTGTGAATGTCCAGCAAGGTAATTTCACTCAGGGGCTTACCCAGGCTCCAGCCGCCCTGATGGCCTTTTTCCGACCGTACGTAGCCTTTTTCCTTGAGCAGCCCGAGCGTGCGCCGCACCACCACCGGGTTGGTGCCGAGCATCTGGGCGATGGTCTCCGAGGTGGCGCGCTCCTCATGGCGGCCCATGTGGATCAGCACATGCAGCATGCGCGAAAGGCGGGTGTCGTTTCTCATCTATAAACCTCGTGTTTAAGCTCACGAAAAGTATCGTTTGTAATCTGAAAAGTTACGAGATACTTGACGCGATATTTTTATGTAACTTATGGTGTGTCGTGAAAGCGTGCGGATGACCGGACGCGCCTGATACGGGACCATTTTTATGCGACATGACGTGATTATCGTGGGTGGCAGCTACGCCGGCCTGTCTGCGGGCCTGCAACTGGCGCGAGCGCGGCGCACGGTGCTGGTGATTGATTCGGGGCTGCGACGCAACCGGTTTGCCACTACCTCCCACGGCTTTCTCGGCCAGGATGGGCAGCCGCCGCAGGTGATTGCCGCCGAAGGGCGCAGCCAGTTGATGGAATATCCGACGGTCACCTGGGTGCAGGACAGCGTGGTCCAGGCGAGCCAACAGCCGGGCGGGTTCAGTGTGCGTACCCAGTGCAACGGCGAATTCCAGGCCACCTGCCTGATCCTTGCCACGGGTGTGGTCGACGAACTACCCGCCATCCCGGGCTTGCAAGAGCGTTGGGGCCAGCGCGTGTTCCATTGCCCTTACTGCCACGGTTATGAGTTGGACCTGGGCCGCATCGGTGTACTGGCCACCTCATCCCTGGCGATGCATCACGCGTTGATGCTTCCGGATTGGGGGCCTACCACCTTGTTCACCAACGGCATGTTCGCCCCGGATGCCGGCCAACAAGCACAGTTGGACCGGCGTGGGGTCCGCGTGGAAAGCACGGGTGTACGCAGCATCAATGGCGAGCGTGCGGACCTGGAGCTGATCGACGGCCGGGTCATTGCGCTGGATGGCATTTTCACCGTGCCGCGCACCCGGATCAGCCCATTGGCAGGGCAACTGGGTTGTGAGCTGATCGACGGTCCCACCGGGCCGTACCTGCATACCACTGAAACCCGCCAGACCTCAGTGCCCGGCGTGTTCGCCTGTGGGGACACCTCGCTGGCCGGTGGTTCCGTGGCGCTGGCCGTAGCCGAGGGGGTGCGCGCCGGGGTGGGTGCGCACTTTGCGTTGATCAACGGCCCAGGGTGATTTTGTTCAATACCCCATTGGCCGGGCCTTATACCGTGGTGCCTCTATATGCATTCTCATAAAAGGTAACCGCAATGAGCTTGATCCTTTCCATGGCCGCCTTCGCCCTGGCCACCTCCATTACCCCGGGACCGGTCAATGTGGTGGCATTGAGTTCTGGGGCGCGCTTCGGTTTTGTCGCCAGCCAGAAGCATGTGTTCGGCGCGGCGGTTGGCTTCACGGCGTTGCTGGTGCTGATCGGCCTGGGGTTGCATGAGGTGCTGCTGCGGTGGCCGGTACTGACCCAGTTGATCCAATGGGGCGGGGTGGCTTTTTTGCTGTACATGGCCTGGAAACTGGCGACGGATGACGGCCGGCTGGACGCCGAGGGCAGCGCCAGCGCGCCGTCGATGCTCTACGGGGCGATCATGCAGTGGCTCAACCCCAAGGCATGGCTGGCGTGTGTGGCGGGGATGGGCTTGTTTGTGGCCGATGGCGATGCCCGGCAGGTGTGGCTGTTTGCGAGCCTCTACCTGGTGATCTGCTACCTGTCGGTGGCGTGCTGGGCCTATGCCGGCACCTTTTTGCGCCGCTACTTGGGCAACCCCCAGGGCGTGCGCGTGTCCAACCGCTCAATGGCCGCGTTGCTGGTGGCCAGTGTGGGTTATTTGCTGATGGCTTGAGCCGGTCGCGGTACTGCCCTGGCGTGGCGGCAAAATGCAGTTTGAACGCCCGCTGGAAATGCGCCTGGTCGGCAAAGCCGGCGGCGAGGGCGACGTCGGCGATCAACTCGCCATTGCGCAATTGCGTGCGGGCGAACTGGATACGCTGGTTGACCAGAAAGGCATGGGGCGTGAGCCCGTAATACTGCTTGAACGCGCGGATCAGATAGGACGGCGACAGCTCGGCCGCCAGGCAGATGTCTTCCAGTTTCAGCGCCTGGGTGCAGTGTTCGCGGATGTAGTCCGCCGCCCGTTCCAGCTTGTGGTTGACCTCGCGCACAGGGGTGTTGACGGGGTTGAGGCGTTGCTGGACGTCACTGAAATAACTCACCAGCGCGCTTTGTTTTTGCAGCAGTTCGGCGTGTTCGTCGAGCAGCAATCGGTACAACGCCAGCAGGCCGCTGTACAGCACCGTATCGCGGGTGTACGGCGTATTGAACGGGAGATAACCCTGATCGGTGCGCAAGCCCAACTGGTGCTGCAAGTCGGTCAGCCAGTGCGTGTCGAGGTAGAGCATGTGGTAGGACCACGGCTCGTTTTCGATGGGATTGCAGGCGTGCACATCGCCAGGGTTCATCAATACCACGGTGCCGGCGCTGATCTGGAAGGTCTCGTCGCCGTAGTGGTAATAACTGCGCCCGGCCGTGATCGCACCGAGGGAAAAGTGCTCATGGGCGTGCCGAGTGTAAGTGACCTTGCGCCCGTCGGCGATGGTCCGCGCTTCGATAAAGGGCAACGCGGGGTCGCGCCAGAAAAGCGGTGCGGTAGCGGCGGTCATGGGCGGGCGCTCCCAGGCGGTGATTGAATACGTCGGGGAGCAGCCTTATACAAAACCGGCGATTGTTCAAGTTTCAGCGCGGTGTGCTACGCCGCGTAGGCGATTTAGCGGGGCCATGCATCAGGCCGGGACGAGGAACGCCGCCTCCAACAATTGCCGCGTATACGCATGCTGCGGGTCAGCAAAAATCGCCCGCGCATCACCTTGTTCCACGACCTGCCCATGCTTGACCACCATCAACTGGTGACTTAACGCCTTCACCACCGCCAGGTCATGGCTGATAAACAGGTACGTCAGGTTGTACTTGGCCTGCAGGCTGCGCAGCAGCTCCACCACTTGGCGTTGGACCGTGCGGTCCAGCGCCGAGGTGGGTTCGTCCAGCAGGATCAGGCGCGGCTTGACGACCAGGGCACGGGCGATGGCGATGCGCTGGCGCTGGCCGCCGGAAAACTCGTGGGGGTAGCGGTGTCGCGACTGCGGGTCGAGGCCGACTTCCTTGAGCGCTGCAATAATCGCCGCTTCCTGCTCGGCGGGCGTGCCCATCTGATGGATGCGCAAGCCTTCGCCGACGATCTCGCTGACGCACATGCGTGGGCTCAAACTGCCGAACGGGTCCTGGAACACCACCTGCATTTCCCGGCGCAGCGGGCGCACCTGCTGCTGGGTCAGCTTGTCCAGTTGCTGGCCTTCGAAGCGAATGCCGCCCTGGCTGCCGATCAGACGCAGAATCGCCAGGCCCAGGGTGGATTTGCCCGAGCCGCTTTCGCCAACGATGCCCAGGGTTTGCCCCTGGGGCAGGCTGAAGTTGATGCCATCCACCGCCTTGACGTAATCGACGGTGTGGCGCAAAAAGCCCTTCTTGATCGGGAACCACACCTTAAGGTCCTCGACTTCCAGCAAGGGCGGGCCAACGGTGTTACCGGCCGGCCCACCGCTGGGTTCAGCCCCCAGCAGTTCCTGGGTGTAGGGGTGTTGCGGCGACTGGAACAACGTCTCGCAGTCGGCCTGTTCAACGATGCATCCTTGCTGCATCACGCACACGCGATGGGCGATGCGCCGCACCAGGTTCAGGTCATGACTGATCAGCAGCAACGCCATGCCCAGCCGTGCCTGCAGCTCTTTGAGCAATTCCAGGATCTTCAACTGCACGGTCACGTCGAGGGCGGTGGTCGGTTCGTCGGCGATCAACAGCTCCGGTTCATTGGCCAACGCCATGGCGATCATCACGCGCTGGCGCTGGCCGCCGGACAGTTCGTGGGGCAAGGCCTTGAGGCGCTTGTGCGGTTCGGGGATGCCCACCAGTTCCAGCAACTCCAGGGTACGCCGGGTGGCGACCTTGCCGGTAAGTCCCTTGTGCAGGCCAAGCACTTCGTTGATCTGTTTCTCGATGCAGTGCAGCGGGTTCAGCGAGGTCATCGGCTCCTGAAAGATCATCGCGATGCGGTTGCCACGAATGTGCCGCAGGGGCTTTTCCTTGAGGGTCAGCAGGTCTCGCTCGGCGTAGTTGATGGTGCCGCTGGGGTGGCGCGCCAGCGGGTAGGGCAGCAGGCGCAGGATCGAGTGCGCGGTCACCGACTTGCCCGATCCGCTTTCGCCGACCAGGGCCAGGGTTTCGCCACGCTTGATATCAAAGCTGACGTTATTGACCACGCGGTGGTGATGCTCGCCGGTGACGAACTCGACGCTGAGGTCGCGGATTTCGATCAGATTGTCCTGATTCATCTCATTTCCTCGGGTCGAAGGCATCGCGAGCGGACTCGCCGATAAACACCAGCAAACTCAACATGATCGCCAGCACGGCAAACGCGCTCATGCCCAGCCAGGGCGCCTGCAGGTTGGATTTGCCTTGGGCCACCAGTTCGCCCAGCGACGGTGAACCGGCGGGCAAGCCGAAGCCGAGGAAGTCCAGGGCGGTGAGGGTGCCGATGGCGCCGGTGAGAATGAACGGCATGAAGGTCATGGTCGAGACCATGGCGTTGGGCAGTATATGGCGGAACATGATCGCGCCGTTCCGCATCCCCAGGGCCCTGGCCGCGCGCACGTATTCAAGGTTGCGCCCACGCAGGAACTCGGCGCGCACCACATCCACCAGGCTCATCCACGAGAACAACAGCATGATCCCCAGCAGCCACCAGAAGTTGGGCTGCACAAAACTGGCGAGGATGATCAGCAGATACAGCACCGGCAGCCCGGACCAGATCTCCAGGAAGCGCTGCCCGGCGAGGTCGACCCACCCGCCATAAAAGCCCTGCAAGGCTCCGGCGATCACGCCGATGATCGAGCTGAGCACGGTCAAGGTCAGGGCAAACAGTACCGACACGCGAAAACCGTAGATCACCCGCGCCAGCACATCGCGGCCCTGGTCATCGGTGCCCAGCAGGTTGACGCTCGAAGGCGGCGCAGGGGCCGGTACTCTCAGGTCGTAGTTGATGCTCTGGTAGCTGAACGGGATCGGCGCCCACAGAGTCCAGGCGTCCTTGGCCTTGAGCAGTTCGCGGATATACGGGCTCTTGTAGTTGGCCTCCAACGGGAATTCGCCGCCAAAGGTGGTTTCCGGGTAGCGCTTGAGCGCCGGGAAATACCAGCCGCCGTCATAGTGCACGGCCAGCGGTTTGTCGTTGGCGATCAGCTCCGCGCCCAGGCTGAGCACGAACAGGATCAGGAACAGCCACAGCGACCACCAGCCGCGCTTGTTGGTCTTGAACCGCTCGAACCGGCGGCGATTGAGGGGGGACAGGTTCATCTCAATGCTCCCGGCTGGCGAAGTCGATGCGCGGATCGACCAGGGTATAGGTGAGGTCGCCGATCAGTTTCACGATCAACCCCAGCAGGGTGAAGATGAACAGCGTGCCGAACACCACCGGGTAATCGCGGTTGATCGCCGCTTCAAAGCTCATCAGGCCCAGGCCGTCGAGAGAGAAGATCACTTCCACCAGCAAGGAGCCGGTGAAGAAGATACCGATAAAGGCCGAGGGGAAACCGGCGATCACCAACAGCATGGCGTTGCGGAACACATGCCCGTACAGCACGCGGTGGTTGGTCAGGCCCTTGGCCCTGGCGGTGACCACGTACTGCTTGTTGATCTCGTCGAGAAAGCTGTTTTTGGTCAGCAGCGTCATGGTCGCGAAGTTACCGATCACCAGCGCGGTGATGGGCAACGCCAGGTGCCAGAAGTAATCGAGAATCTTGCCGCCCCAGCTCAGTTCGTCGAAGTTATTCGAGGTGAGCCCGCGCAGTGGGAACCAATCGAAATAACTGCCGCCGGCAAACACCACGATCAGCAGGATGGCGAACAGGAACGCCGGGATCGCATAGCCGACGATGATCGCCGAACTGGTCCACACATCGAAATGGCTGCCGTGTCGCGTGGCTTTGGCGATCCCGAGCGGGATCGACACCAGGTACATGATCAGCGTGCTCCATAACCCCAGGGAGATGGACACCGGCATCTTTTCCTTGATCAGGTCGATGACCTTGGCGTCGCGGAAGAAACTGTCGCCGAAATCCAGGCGGGCGTAGTTCTTGACCATGATCCACAAACGTTCCGGCGCCGACTTGTCGAAGCCGTACATCTTCTCGATTTCCTTGATCAGCGCCGGGTCCAGGCCCTGGGCGCCACGGTAGCTGGAGCCGGCCACCGCCACTTCGGCACCGCCACCGGCGATGCGGCTGGTGGCGCCGTCAAAGCCTTCGAGCTTGGCGATCATTTGCTCCACCGGGCCACCGGGGGCGGCCTGGATGATGACGAAGTTGATCAGCAAAATCCCGAACAGCGTGGGGATGATCAATAACAGGCGGCGAAGAATATAAGCCAGCATTTAATCGCCTCCGCTCGCCGTGTCGGCGCTCGTTTGGGGTTCTGGGGCCATTGCCGGCGGCACGTTGGGCTTGCTCCACCAGGTGGAGATGCCGACGTCATACAGCGGTGACACCTTTGGATGACCGAGGTTGTTCCAGTAAGCCACGCGGAAAGTCTTGATATGCCAGTTGGGGATCACGTAGTAGCCAAATTGCAGCACGCGGTCCAGGGCCCTGGCATGGGCGATCAGGCTGGCGCGGGTGTCTGAATCGATCAACTGTTCCACCAACTGATCGACGGCCGGGTCTTTGAGGCCCATGTAATTGCGGCTGCCGGGTTTGTCGGCGCTGGTGGATTTCCAGAATTCGCGCTGTTCGTTACCCGGCGACGAAGATTGTGGAAAGCTGCCCACGAGCATGTCGAAATCCCGCGACCGTAGGCGGGTGACGAATTGCGAGACGTCTACCCGGCGAATCACCAGGTCGATGCCCAGGTCGGCGAGGTTGCGTTTGAACGGCAGCAGGATGCGCTCGAACTCGGTCTGGGCCAGCAGGAACTCGATGGTCACCGGTTTGCCGGTGGTGTCGACCATTTTGTCGTCGACGATTTTCCAGCCGGCTTCCTGCAACAACTGGTACGCCTCGCGCTGCTGGGCGCGGATCATGCCGCTGCCGTCGGTCTTGGCCGGCTCGAAGGCTTCGGTAAACACCTGGGGCGGGATCTTGTCGCGCAGCGGTTCGAGAATTTTCAACTCGTCGGGGCCAGGCAAGCCGGTGGCGGCCATGTCGGAGTTTTCGAAGTAGCTGCGGGTGCGGGTGTAGGCACCGTTGAACAGTTGCTTGTTACTCCACTCGAAATCCAGCAACAGGCTGATGGCCTTGCGCACACGCACGTCCTGGAACATGGGCTTGCGCGTGTTGAACACGAAGCCCTGCATGCCGGTGGGGTTGCCGTTGGGGATCTCTTCTTTGATCAGCCGGCCTTGCGCTACGGCGGGCACGTTGTAGGCGTTGGCCCAGTTCTTCGCACTGAATTCGGCCCAGTAATCGAACTGCCCGGCCTTGAGCGCTTCCAGGGCCACCGTCGCATCGCGATAGTAGTCAGTGATGCGCTGGTCGAAATTGTACAGGCCCTTGTTGATCGGCAGGTCTTTGCCCCAATAGTCTTTGACTCGCTCGTAGCGCACCGAGCGTCCGGCGTTGACCTGCGCCACTTTGTAGGGGCCGCTGCCGAGGGGGAATTCCAGGTTGCCCTTGGTGAAGTCGCGCGTGGCCCACCAATGTTTGGGCAGCACCGGCAACTGGCCGAGGATCAGCGGCAGTTCGCGGTTATTGGTGCGCTTGAACTTGAACAGCACCCGCAACGGGTCTTCGGCGATCACTTCGTCGACATCCGCGTAATAGGTGCGGTAGAGCGGGGTGCCGTCCTTGATCAAGGTCTGGAAGCTGAACACCACGTCGTCGGCGCGCATGGGATGGCCGTCGTGGAAGCGCGCCTCGGGGCGCAGGTAAAAGCGTACCCAGCTGTTGTCCGGGGCTTTTTCGATCTTGCCGGCCACCAAGCCGTATTCGGTGAACGGCTCGTCCAGGCTTTGGGTCGCCAGGGTGTCGTAGATCAGGCCGATATTGTCGGCGGGGACACCTTTGCTGATAAACGGGTTGAAGCTGTCGAAACCGGCCAGGCTCGATTCGCGAAACGTCCCGCCCTTGGGGGCGTCCGGGTTGACGTAATCGGTGTGCTTGAAATTGGCCGGGTATTTGGGCGGTTCGTTATACAGCGTCAGCGCGTGTTGCGGCGCCGCTTGGGCTGCGCTGCAGAGTAAAAAGGTGCTGATCAGAGCGTTGCGCAAATACATCATTGGGCTTTCTCCGAAGCTTTCAGCCACCATGCGCTCAGGCCCAGGCTGTAGGGCGGCGTGGCGACAAAGGCGAACCGGTTGCGGTACGCCAAGCGATGATAGTTGAGGTACCAGTTGGGAATGCTGTAGTGCTGCCACAGCAGCACCCGGTCCAGGGCGCGGCCGGCGGCCAGTTGTTCTTCGCGGGTCTGCGCCGCCAGCAGTTGTTCCAGCAGGTGGTCGACGATGGGGTTGGCGATGCCTGCGTAGTTCTTGCTGCCCTTGATCGCGGCCTGGCTGGAATGAAAGTACTGCCACTGCTCAAGGCCGGGGCTCAAGGTCTGGTTGAGGGTAATCAGGATCATGTCGAAGTCGAACTGATCCAGGCGTTGCTTGTACTGGGCGCGGTCGACGGTGCGCAGGCGTGCGTCGATGCCGATACTGATCAGGTTCTCGACATAGGGCTGCAGGATGCGCTCCAGGTTCGGGTTGACCAGCAATATCTCCAGGCGCAGCGGTTGGCCGTCCTTGTTGAGCAGGCGTTGGCCGGACAGCTTCCAGCCGGCATCGTCGAGCAGCGCCAGCGCGCGACGCATGGTATCGCGGGGGATGCCGCGTCCGTCGGTCTGCGGCAGGCTGAACGGCTGGGTGAACAGGTTGGCCGGCAACTGCTCACGGTAGGGCGAGAGCATCAGCCATTCGTGGCCCACCGGCAGGCCGGTCGCCGAGAATTCGCTGTTGGGGTAGTAGCTCAAGGTACGTTTATAGGCGTTGCTGAACAGGGTGCGGTTGGTCCACTCGAAGTCGAACATCAGCCCCAGGGCTTCGCGCACCTTGGTCTGGCTGAACGTCGGCCGCCGCGTGTTCATGAACAGGCCTTGGCTCTGAGTCGGGATCTGGTGCGCGATCTGCGCCTTGATCACTTCGCCGCGGTTCACCGCCGGGAAATTGTAGCCATTGGCCCAGTTTTTGGCCTGGTGCTCGATGTAGATGTCGAATTCGCCGGCCTTGAAGGCTTCGAACGCCACGTCGCTGTCGCGATAGAACTCCACTTCGACCTTGTCGTAGTTATAGAAACCCTGGTTGACCGGCAGGTCCTTGCCCCAGTAATCCTTGACCCGTTCGAACACCAGTTGCCGGCCTGGGGTGACCTTGCTGACGCGGTACGGCCCGCTGCCCAGCGGTGGTTCGAAGGTGGTGGCCTTGAAATCGCGGTGCTTCCAATAGTGCTGGGGCAACACCGGCAACTCGCCCAGGCGCAGGATCAGTAGCGGGTTGCCGGCGCGCTTGAACACAAAGCGGATGCGGTGAGGGTCAAGCACATCCACCCGCGCGACTTCCTGCAGGTTGGTGCGGTACTGCGGGTGGCCTTCAGTCAGCAGGGTGCGGTAGGAAAACGCCACATCGTCGGCGGTGATCGGCTTGCCATCGTGGAAGCGTGCCTGCGGGCGCAGGTTGAACACCACCCAGCTGCGGTCCTCGCTGTATTCCACCGACTGCGCTATCAGCCCATAGCTGGAGGTTGGCTCATCGCCGGACGGCGCGTACTGGCCGGTGCCGACCATCAACGGTTCGTTCAGCTCATTGACGCCGTACTGCAGGAAATTGGGGGTGGAAACCGGGCTCGAGCCCTTGAAGGTGTAGGGGTTGAGCGTATCGAAGGTGCCAAATGCCATGACCCGCAACGTGCCGCCTTTCGGCGCTGCAGGGTTGACCCAATCGAAATGGGTGAATTTGGCCGGGTACTTGAGCACGCCGAACTGCGTATAACCATGGCTCTCGGTTATCGTCGCATTCGCGCAAAAGCTCAAGGCCAGACTTATTAGTAGAAGGAGGGGACGCTTCAAGTCAGAGATCCGATCCAGGCGGCTTGGGCTTTATGATCGGTACAGTAACAGCTTGTTCCGGTTGGAAAAAGCCAGTTGGGATGATGTAGATCCAATGTGGGAGGGAGCTTGCGGTGGCGAGGGAGCTTGCTCCCGCTGGAGCGCGGAGCGCTGCCAATATCATGAGGTAAGCCAGTTACCTCCTGGGTGCCCGTTTTGGGGCTGCCGCGCAGCCCAGCGGGAGCAAGCTCCCTCGCCACATGCAAGCTTTGCCTTTATGTTTGAAGTCTTAGCGCGGCCCGGAAACCACCAGCATCTGCCCCGGCTTCAACGCCTGGCCGGTACGCGGGTTCCAACGCTTGAGATGTTGCATCTCCACGTTGAAACGCTTGGCGACGATGTACAGCGAATCGCCTTTCTTGACCTTGTATTGCACGGGCTTGGAAGTGGCTACCTTGCGCGTGTCCTGCATCACCAGGGTCTGGCCGACCTTGAGTGCCTGGCCGTTGAGCTGGTTCCAGCGCTGCAGGTCGTGCACGTCGACCTTGTTGGCCTTGGCGATCAGCGTGAGGTTGTCGCCGTTGCGCACCTTGTAGCTGCGGGTGCGCCCGGCCACCCGTGGAGTCTCGACTTCGTCGAACACCTGTTTTTTCGGGCGCATTGCCAGCAATTCTTCAGGCTTCATCGTCGAAAGGGTGCTGGTGAGCAATTGCGCCTTGGAACTCGGTACCAACAGATGCTGGGGGCCATCCAGGGTGGTACGTTGCTTCAGGGCCGGGTTGAGCTGGAACAGTTCGTCTTCGTCGATTTCCGCCAGCGCGGCGACCCGTGACAGGTCCATGCTTTGCTTGACTTCCACCACTTCGAAATAGGGTGTGTTGGCAATCGGGTTCAGGTTGACACCGTAGGCCTCGGGAGCCAGCACTACCTGGGACAGCGCCAGGAACTTGGGCACGTAGTCCTTGGTTTCCTGCGGCAGCGGCAGGTTCCAGTAGTCGGTGGGCAGGCCGAGCTTTTCGTTGCGCTCGATGGCCCGGCTCACGGTGCCTTCGCCCGCGTTATAGGCGGCCAGCGCCAGCAGCCAGTCGCCGTTGAACATATCGTGCAGACGGGTCAGGTAGTCCAGGGCGGCGGTGGTGGAGGCGGTGATGTCGCGACGGCCGTCATAGGCGCGGGTCTGGCGCAGGTTGAAGTAGCGCCCGGTGGAGGGGATGAATTGCCACAGGCCGACCGCATCGCTGCGCGAATAGGCCATGGGGTTGTAGGCACTTTCAATCACTGGCAGCAGCGCCAGCTCCAGGGGCATGTTGCGTTCTTCAAGGCGTTCGACGATGTAATGAATATAGAGGCTGCCGCGTTCCCCGGCGTTCTCCAGGAACGACGGGTTGCTGGCGAACCACAGGCGCTGTTGCTCGATGCGCGGGTTGACGCCGAGATTGTCCTGCAATTGAAAGCCCCGGCGCATGCGTTCCCAGACATCCTGGGGCACTTCGGGGCTGGGCTTCTCTGAGAGCCAGATGGGTTTTTGCTTGATCTTGGCGGCAAGATTCGGTTTGGGTTGCACGGTGGATTGTGCAGCGAAATTTGTCGATTGGCAGCCCGCCAGCGTTGCGCAGACACCCACCGCCACGGCTTGAGCCAGGCGGGTCAATGCGTCTGAATGGTTGGATTTACGAATAGGTGACGACATTGGCTGGAAGTAAGTTCCGGGCAAAAATGTCGGGCGATTCTAGAAAGCGCTTCGGTTCCGGTCAACCATTCAGAAATTACGTATCAGATTGCATCCCGTTAGAACTTATCTTTCCAGGCCCTCAAGCTAGCAAACACCTCGGCCCCAGCGCGGTTATCGTGGCCATTCCGTTCGTCCGCTTTTTGTTTAACGGATGTTTCAGCGGTGCGTAAAAAGGGGTTGGTGCGCAATTCCAGGGCCAGGTTGGAGGGTAACGTCATCTCGTCTCGGGCCCTGAGTTGGCGGACGGCTTCCATCCGTTCGGCAATATCGGCATTGTGCGGCTCCACCGCCTGGGCAAATTTGAGGTTGCTTTGCGTGTATTCGTGGGTGCAGTACACCAAGGTGTCGGCGGGCAAGGCAGCCAGGCGCGTCAGCGAGGCATGCATCTGTTCCGGTGTGCCTTCGAACAGGCGACCGCAGCCGGCGGCGAACAGCGTATCGCCGCAGAACAGCACGCCCGGGTGATAGAAGGCGATATGTCCCAGGGTGTGGCCGGGTACGCTATGCACGTCGAAATCCCAGCCCAGCACCGTGATGCGATCATGGTCGTGCAGGGCGATGTCCCGCGCGGGAATTTTTTCATTGGCCGGGCCGTAGACCTTGGCGCCGGTGATGTTTTTCAGCTGTTCGACGCCGCCCACATGGTCGTGGTGATGGTGAGTGACCAGGATGTCGCTGAGGGTCCATCCAGGGTTTTGCTCGAGCCAGGCCTGTACCGGTGCGGCATCGCCGGGGTCGACCACGGCGCAGCGGTGGGTCTTCGGGTCCTGTAACAACCAGATGTAGTTATCGGTGAAGGCGGGCAGGGCACTGATCTGTATCATTCTTCGATTCGCCAAGCTGAACACATTGGTGCATCTTAGAACGTCTAGGCGAGTTGGAGAATGCAATGACTGATAAAGCGTTCGCCCAGGCCGATCCCGAGTGGCTGGCGCTGATCGGCGCAGCCCGTGAATGGTTGTCCGGGCCGATCGGGCAATTTTTGCTGGAAGAGGAACGGCACATGCTCGAAGACGAGCTGGGTCGGTTCTTTGGTGGTTACCTGGTGCATTACGGCCCCTCCGCGCAGACGCCGCCGCCTGCGCCCCAGGTGCAACGCAATGTGCGCCTGGGCGCACCGTTGCCGGGGGTGGAGATTGTCTGCGAAGAGCAGGCCTGGCCCTTGAGCGAGCACGCCGCCGATGTGGTGGTGTTGCAACATGGCCTGGATTTCTGCCTGTCGCCCCACGGTTTGCTGCGCGAAGCGGCGAGCAGCGTCCGTCCGGGTGGCCATTTGCTGATTGTCGGCATCAACCCCTGGAGCACGTGGGGCCTGCGCCATGTGTTCGCCCATGATGGCCTGCGCCAGGCGCGCTGCATCGCGCCGTCGCGGGTAGCGGACTGGCTGAACCTGCTGGGCTTCGCGCTGGAGAAACGCCGCTTCGGGTGCTATCGTCCGCCGCTTGCCTCGACCACGTGGCAGGGCCGCCTGGCCGGCTGGGAACGCCGTGCAGGCGCCTGGCAGTTGTCGGGCGGCGGCTTCTATCTATTGGTGGCGCGCAAGATCGTGGTCGGGCTGCGGCCGGTGCGCCAGGTCGCGCGCCAACCCATGGGCAAGCTGGTGCCGATGCCGATGGCCAAGGTCAACCGCAAGCAAAGCCAGCCGTAATAGCTCTTTTTATTTTCAGACCCGCCTGTTTTGATGGATGTAACCGATGACCGATAGCGTTGAACTCTTCACCGATGGCGCCTGCAAGGGCAACCCGGGCCCCGGCGGCTGGGGCGCCTTGCTGGTGTGCAAGGGCGTCGAGAAGGAACTGTGGGGCGGCGAAGCCAACACCACCAACAACCGCATGGAACTGATGGGCGCCATTCGCGGCCTGGAAGAACTCAAGCGCCGCTGCAACGTGCTGCTGGTAACCGACTCGCAATACGTGATGAAGGGCATCAATGAGTGGATGGTCAACTGGAAGAAGCGCGGCTGGAAAACCGCGGCCAAGGAACCGGTCAAGAATGCCGACCTGTGGCAATTGCTCGATGAGCAATGCAATCGCCACGACATCACCTGGAAATGGGTGCGCGGCCACATCGGCCATCCCGGCAACGAGCGCGCCGACCAGCTCGCCAACCGTGGTGTGGATGAAGTGCGGGGCTACAAGCAGAGCTGATGCCGAATCACGTGGTAATATCGCGCCCTTTGAAAGACACCGTTGAGAGCTGAACCCTGATGGCCATCCGATCTGTTGTACTCGATACCGAAACCACCGGCATGCCGGTGACCGACGGCCACCGGATCATTGAAATCGGCTGTGTCGAACTCATGGGTCGCCGTCTTACCGGGCGTCACTTCCACGTCTACCTGCAACCGGACCGCGACAGTGACGAAGGTGCGATCGGCGTCCACGGCATCACCGACGAATTCCTCAAGGGCAAGCCGCGTTTCGCCGAAGTGGCTGATGAGTTTTTCGAATTCATCAACGGCGCCCAGCTGATCATTCATAACGCGGCGTTCGACGTCGGTTTCATCAATAACGAATTTGCCCTGATGGGGCAGACCGATCGCGCGGACATCTCCAGGCACTGCTCGATCCTCGATACCTTGATGATGGCGCGTGAGCGTCACCCGGGCCAGCGCAACAGCCTCGATGCCTTATGCAAGCGGTATGGCGTCGATAACTCCGGCCGTGAACTCCACGGCGCCTTGCTCGATTCCGAGATTCTCGCCGACGTTTACCTGACCATGACCGGCGGGCAGACCAGCCTGTCCCTGGCCGGTAATGCGTCCGACGGCAGCGGTTCGGCGGAAGGTTCGGGCAACCGCCCTTCGGAAATCCGCCGCCTGCCGGCTGATCGCAAGCCGACCACCATCATTCGCGCCAGCGAGCAGGATATGGCCGAGCATGCGGCACGGCTGGAAGCGATTGCCAAATCGGCGGGCGCGCCGGCGTTGTGGACCCAACTGACCCAGCAGTAACCCTGGTTGGGATCCAATCAAAATGTGGGAGGGGCGGTGCGACGATTCGACTTGCTCCCCCCACAGTCGATCTCCATTGCCGATGAAATCTTCATTCGCCACATCCGCTCCCAGCTTCTACCCTTGAGTGCATAGCCCCAAGGACTACCTGCCCTCATGTACAAAGACCTGAAGTTTCCTGTTCTTATCGTACATCGCGACATCAAGGCCGACACGGTGGCCGGCGACCGGGTCCGGGGTATCGCCCGGGAGCTGGAGCAAGAGGGCTTCAGTATCTTTTCTGCGATGGACTACGCCGAAGGCCGGTTGGTCGCTTCTACCCATCACGGCCTGGCCTGCATGCTGATCGCCGCCGAAGGTGCAGGCGAAAATACCCACCTGCTGCAAAACATGGTCGAGTTGATCCGCCTGGCACGGGTGCGGGCGCCCAACCTGCCGATCTTTGCCCTGGGCGAGCAAGTCACCCTGGAGAACGCGCCGGCCGATGCCATGAGCGAACTCAACCAACTGCGCGGCATTCTTTACCTGTTCGAAGACACCGTGCCGTTTCTGGCCCGGCAAGTGGCCCGCGCCGCACGCACCTACCTTGACGGCCTGCTGCCACCCTTCTTCAAGGCCCTGGTGCAGCACACCGCCGATTCCAATTATTCCTGGCACACCCCAGGCCATGGCGGCGGCGTGGCGTATCGCAAAAGCCCGGTGGGGCAGGCGTTTCACCAGTTCTTCGGGGAAAACACCCTGCGTTCGGATTTATCCGTATCAGTGCCTGAGCTGGGGTCGCTGTTGGACCACACCGGGCCTCTGGCCGAAGCCGAAGCCCGCGCCGCGCGCAACTTCGGCGCCGACCACACCTTCTTCGTGATCAATGGTACGTCCACCGCCAACAAGATCGTCTGGCACTCGATGGTCGGCCGCGATGACCTGGTGCTGGTGGACCGCAACTGCCACAAGTCGGTGTTGCACTCGATCATCATGACTGGCGCCATCCCGTTGTACCTGTGCCCGGAACGCAACGAGCTGGGCATCATCGGCCCGATACCCCTGAGTGAGTTCAGCCCCGAGTCGATCCGCGCCAAGATCGATGCGAGCCCCCTGACCCGTGGCCGTGCGCCGAAAGTGAAGCTGGCGGTGGTCACCAACTCCACCTACGACGGCCTGTGCTACAACGCCGAGCTGATCAAGCAGCAATTGGGCAACAGTGTCGAGGTGTTGCACTTCGACGAAGCCTGGTATGCCTATGCAGCGTTCCACGAATTTTTCGCCGGGCGCTACGGCATGGGCACCTCGCGTACCCCGGACAGCCCGCTGGTATTCACCACCCATTCCACCCACAAGCTGCTGGCGGCGTTCAGCCAGGCGTCGATGATCCATGTGCAGGACGGCGGCGCCCGCCAGCTGGACCGTGACCGTTTCAACGAAGCGTTCATGATGCATATCTCCACCTCGCCGCAATACAGCATCATCGCCTCGCTGGACGTGGCCTCGGCCATGATGGAAGGCCCGGCCGGGCGCTCGTTGCTGCAGGAAATGTTCGACGAGGCCCTGAGCTTTCGCCGCGCCCTGGCCAACCTGCGCCAGCATATCGACGCCGAGGACTGGTGGTTTTCCATCTGGCAGCCGCCGTCGGTGGCTGGCATTGACCGCGTCGCCACCGCGGATTGGCTGTTGCATCCCCAGGACGACTGGCACGGCTTTGGTGATGTTGCTGAAGATTACGTACTGCTGGACCCGATCAAAGTGACGCTGGTGATGCCCGGTCTGAACGCCGGTGGTGCCTTGAGCGAGCGCGGGATACCTGCCGCGGTGGTGAGCAAATTCCTTTGGGAACGTGGGCTGGTGGTGGAAAAGACCGGTCTCTATTCCTTCCTGGTGCTGTTTTCCATGGGCATCACCAAAGGCAAATGGAGTACCTTGCTCACCGAATTGCTGGAGTTCAAGCGCAACTATGACGCTAATGCCAGCCTGGCCAGTTGTTTGCCGTCGGTGTTTGCCCAAGGTCCGGTGCGCTATCAGGGCCTGGGCCTGCGCGATCTGTGTGACCAGTTGCACAGTTGCTATCGCAGTAACGCCACGGCCAGGCACCTCAAGCGCATGTACACGGTACTGCCCGAAATTGCGATGAAACCGGCCGACGCGTACGACCAGTTGGTACGGGGTGAAGTGGAAGCGGTTTGCATTGACGCCTTGCCAGGACGCATCGCAGCCGTGATGCTGGTGCCTTATCCGCCGGGTATTCCGTTGATCATGCCGGGCGAGCGCTTTACGGAGTCGACGCGGTCGATCATCGATTACCTGGCATTTGCCCGCACGTTCGATAGCAGTTTCCCCGGATTTGTCGCCGATGTTCACGGATTGCAACACGAAGACGACGGCAGTGGTCGTTGTTACACCGTCGATTGCATTAAAGGTTAAGGATGTTTATGCACGCTGTAATGAACCCGAAGTACCCAGGGCTCAGTGTTCGGGTCGCCGACGAAGGCTTTGACGCCTATGTGTGGGGCAATGACTTCAGCTTCGAGGTCAGCGCCTACAGTGAGCCGCAGATGGGGAAGCGGGTCGATCAATGGCCTGTGGAACGCATCTTGCCGTACCGCAAGTGCTACGGTATCGATCCCGAGGAGTTCGCCAGTTTTCGCGATGCGCCAGACAGTGCAATCTTCATGGCCTACCTGGACGACCGTCCGGTGGGGCATGTCGTGGTGAGCACCAATTGGAACGGTTTTGCCCACGTCGATGAGTTGGCCGTGGCGTTGCCCGCACGCCGGCACGGTGTGGCCAAGGCGTTGCTGGACGTGGCGCAGTTCTGGAGTCGCAAGAAAAACCTGCCGGGCATGATGCTCGAAACCCAGAACAATAACCTGGGGGCCTGTCGTTTATATGAGCGTTGCGGCTATGTGATGGGCGGCATTGACCATCTGCGCTATCGCGGCATCGACCCGCAGACCCGCGAAGTGGCGATTTTCTGGTATCGGCTGTTCAAGACCGACGTCGACAAGACTTAACCGGCCAACAGGCTTTCAGCCTTTTGCGTGACGATGTCCATCAGTGCATTCAACGCCGGCGAGGCTATGCCTTCGTTGAGCGTCAGCGCATACAGGCTGATCGTCAACGGCGGTGACACCGGGCAGGCGTCCAGCCCGGCCTCGCGCGCACCGAACGCGGTAAACGGGTCGACAATCGCCAGGCCTTCTCCCGCTTCGACCATGCTGCGCATCATCTGGTAGGTCTGCACCCGCGTCTGTACCACCGGCAGCGGGCGCAAGGCTTGCAGTTTGGCATCCAGCGCGCGGCTCAGCGGGTCCTGGCCTTCCAGCCCGATCATCGACTGCCCGGCCAGGTCCTGCAAGGCGATGTACTTCTGCCTGGGTTTCAGCCAGCCGTGGGGAGCGAGCAATTGGAGTTTGCCCTGGGCCAGCACGCGGCTGTGGATCTGCGGGTGCTCCGGGTCATGCAGGCTCAAGCCGACATCCGCCTCATGCAGCAGCAGGCTCCTGACGATCTCTCGGGTTGGCTGGCTCGACAGGTTGCACGGCGTGTCCTGGAAGCGTCGGCGCAGAACGGCAATGCTCTGCGGCAACAGTTGATTGGCAAGGGGCGGGGTGCACAGGGCGCGCAAGGTCGGCGCATGATGGTGTTTCAGGCGGCTGGCCAGGCGTTGTGCCGGCTCCAGTGCTTCATACACATGGGCGATTGCCGCCTGCAACTCCAGGGTTTCCCGCGTCGCCTGCAAGCGCCCGCGAACGCTGGCAAACAGCATGAAGCCCAATTGCAACTCCGCCTCCTGGAGCGCCGCGTCCACATCGCCCACGGGAAGTTGCAACCATTCGGCGGCCGTGCCGAGGTGTCCGGTCTGCAAGATGGCCTGAATCACTTCGATATGACGTAAACGCATGGCCGGAGTCTATGTGCAGTGCGGTGGGGATTCAATGGTCCAGGGTCGTGTGCGCAAAAAAGACTGCGCAGGTCGCCTGGAGCTCTGGCGTTCGGCCACGACCCCACTAGAATGACGCATCGATCATCAACGACCAATGCCGGTTCCCCGGCACTTACAACAAAAACAGGTCTGGTCTCACATGCGTCTACCCTCGATATTTTTCGGGGTAACGGTCAAGCAACTGGTGGTCCTGGTGACCGTCGGCTGCGTGGCTGCTTATCTCTTGCGCAATCAAGACGAAACCACGCCGCAGACCCAGGCGCTTGAAGCGTTCATCCGTTCCCAGGAAGAGGTCGCCGAGCAGGTGGGGGCGGTGCTGGATATCACGCTGGTCAGGCAGGTGCAGGCGTATCCCGCCTATGACAAATCGGGCTATACGCGCTCGATGTACGCCGTGGAAGGCGAGCGGGGGCACTTGATGGTCACGCTCAAGCAGGGCGAGCAGGGCATGGAAGTGACGGAGATCCGCCGCCCCTGATCCCGCCGGCCCAGTCAATGCCATCAATGGCCAGGACTGAGCAGGTCGTTAAGGCGGGTACTTATGACGCGCGGGTGGTTTGCGACTCGCGGACAAGAATAGTGCCCGACTGAATCAGTTTGAACTCATCGCCTTCCAGTTTTT
Source organism: Pseudomonas sp. FP597 (assembly GCF_030687435.1). Lineage (NCBI taxonomy): Bacteria > Pseudomonadati > Pseudomonadota > Gammaproteobacteria > Pseudomonadales > Pseudomonadaceae > Pseudomonas > Pseudomonas sp. FP597. The sequence continues at coordinate 2,951,495 of NZ_CP117432.1, forward strand.
CTACACGGTCGCCAATGGCCAGCTTGTAGGTAACGGTGGGCGCCGAGCCAGCCAGGTCGCCGTGCGCCGGGTTGGATTCCTGGAACTCATGCACTGAATAAACACGGCCTTCCGCGTCTCTGGCATGGAACTGTCCGACAAGTACTGCTGCCATCTGTTTAGAACCTCTGGAGATAAACACTCGATATACGGTGGTGTAGACCGTCATAAAGAGAGGTAGTTTGCCTACGGAAAAAAAATACTATTCGTTGGTTTGTTAAGACGTTTCTTACGCGGCGTGCTGTAAGGCAAACACTTGGGGAGAATCTCGAAGCCCTCTGGTGAAGCCGCCGCGAAGTCTCTATAACTACAAGCTCATTTAGTCAGACATCGGGGAAACCTCAATGAGCAAGGTCTACACGATTGCCGTCCTGGTTGGCAGCCTGAGAAAACAGTCGATCAACCGCAAGGTCGCCCTGGCATTGGCCGAACTGGCCCCTGCCAATCTGCAGTTGAACATTGTGGAAATCGGCGATTTGCCACTCTACAACGAGGACATCGACGGTGATTCACCGCCGGCAGCCTACAGTACTTTCCGTAAGCAGGTGAGCTCATCCGACGCGGTGCTGTTCGTGACCCCGGAATACAACCGTTCGGTGCCGGCCCCGTTGAAGAATGCGATTGACGTGGGTTCGCGCCCTTACGGGCAAAGTGCCTGGAGCGGCAAGCCGGGAGCGATCATCAGCGTGTCGCCGGGTGCGATTGGCGGGTTTGGCGCCAACCACCACCTGCGCCAGTCCCTGGTGTTCCTGGACGTGTGGTGCATGCAGCAGCCGGAAGCCTACCTGGGCGGCGCGGGCAATGTGTTTGATGAGTCCGGCAAGGTGTCGGAAAAGACCAAGCCATTCTTGCAGGCATTTATCGATGCCTACGGCCAATGGGTGGAAAAACACAAGGGCTGAAGGGGGGAGGGCCAATGTGGGAGGGAGCAAGCCTCCTCCCACATGTTTGGTTCAGCGCAACCAGTTGGTCCGAGCCAACTCAATCACCTCATCCCCGCGCCCACTCATCACCGCCTTGAGCATATACAGGCTGAAGCCCTTGGCCTGTTCCAGCTTGATGCTCGGCGGCATCACCAGTTCCTGGGTGGCCGTCACCACGTCCACCAATACCGGACCGTCATGGGCCAGGGCGCGGCGCAAGGCCGGCTCCAGGTCTTCGGATTGCTCCACGCGAATACCGAGGATGCCCATGGCGTTGGACATCGCCGCAAAGTCCGGGTTTTTCAGCTCGGTGCCGGTGTCCAGATAGCCGGCGGCTTTCATTTCCATGGCGACAAAGCCCAGGGATGAGTTATCGAACACGATGACCTTTACTGGCAATTTCAGCTGCGCCAGTGAGATGAAGTCCCCCATTAACATGGCGAAACCGCCGTCGCCGGACATGGAAATCACCTGCCGTCCAGGGAACGCGGCCTGTGCGCCGATGGCCTGGGGCATGGCGTTCGCCATGGAGCCATGGTTGAACGAACCGATCAGGCGGCGCTTGCCGTTCATCTTCAGATAGCGTGCGGCCCAGACGGTGGGTGAACCCACATCGGCGGTGAAAATCGCGTCATCGTCCGCCAGTTCGCTGAGCAATCGCGCCACATATTGCGGATGAATCGGCCGGTTGGCCTTGGACGGTTGCGCCAGGTCATCCAGGCCCTGGCGGGCTTTTTCATAATGCTTCAGAGAGGTGTCGAGAAAGCTTCGATCGGTCTTGCGGGTCAGGCGCGGCAACAGGGCGTCGAGGGTTTCACTCACGTCGGCGGCAATGCCCAGGTCCAGTGTGGCGCGACGGCCGAGCGCCTGAGGGTCGCGGTCGATCTGGATGATCTTTGCGTCGGTGGGGTAGAACTGGCGATAGGGAAAATCGGTGCCGAGCATGATCAGCGTGTCGCAATTGAGCATGGCGTGGTAGCCGGAGCTGAAGCCGATCAGGCCAGTCATGCCTACGTCGAACGGGTTGTCCCATTCCACATGTTCCTTGCCGCGCAGGGCATGCACCACCGGCGCGCCGAGTGTGTCGGCCAGGGCCACCACTTGCGCGTGGGCACCGGCACAGCCGCTGCCGCACAACAGGGTGACTTTCTCACTGCTGCTGAGAATCTCACTCAGTTGCACCAGGTCCGCCTCTGCCGGCAAGGTGCGCGGCGCATGCAGGGTAGGCCAGGGCTTGAGCGTGTCTTCCACTTCCAGCAGCGACACATCCCCAGGGATCACCACTACCGCCACGCCGCGATTCAGGATCGCCGAGCGCATGGCGCGGTGCAGCACCTGGGGCATTTGCTCGGGGTTGCTCACCAGTTCGATAAAGTGGCTGCACTCCTTGAACAACTCCTGGGGATGGGTCTCCTGGAAATAGTTGAGGCCAATCTCCGAGGACGGGATTTGCGCGGCAATCGCCAGCACCGGCACATGATTGCGATGGCAGTCGAACAAACCATTGATCAAATGCAGGTTACCCGGCCCGCAACTGCCGGCGCACACCGTCAGTTCGCCCGTGGCGGCCGCTTCGGCACCGGCGGCGAAGGCGGCGACTTCTTCGTGGCGCACGTGCATCCACTCGATGCTGTCCATGCTGCGCAGGGCATCGGTGAGGCCGTTGAGGCTGTCGCCGGTCAGGCCCCAGATGCGCTTGATGCCCGCCTGTTCAAGGGTGGTTGCCAATTGCTGGGCCAAGTTGATTTTCGCCATGAAGCACTCCAATCGTCAGTGAGGTTAAAGGCTGCTGATCAATAGGGGACAGTTCGATCACGGCGAATGCTCCGTTGTTAATGTGAAGTTTGTGTCATGGCCGCCCGATATTGGCGGGTGCGCCGAGCGGTAAACCACTGGTCACACGCCAGGGCCAGCCAGGGGGCAACCTTGGCATTGGGTTGGCGGCCACGGCTCAGACGACGCATCTGATCACGCACCACGGCCAGGGTGGCGAGTGAGGCCAGGGGCTTGCGTTTCCAGTCGATCGGTTTGAGTTGCGGATCGGGGTCGCGGCCTTCGCGCCAGTGCCTGATCAGTTGCGGTTCCAGGGTCAGGGCTGTGGCGATACCGGCCATGGCGATACCGCTGTCGAGCACTTGCTGCACGATGGGCAGGCGACGAATGCCACCGGTCACCATCAGGGGCATGCGGGCGACACTGGCCATTTGGGCGGCAAATTCGAGGAAGTACGCTTCACGCGCCAGGGTGCGACCGTCCCGCGCCTCACCTTGCATGGCCGGGGCTTCATAGCTGCCGCCGGACAATTCGAGCAAATCGATGGGCAAAGGATTGAGCATTTCCACCACCGCGCGCGCATCGGCTTCATCGAAACCGCCGCGCTGGAAATCCGCCGAATTGAGTTTGATCCCCACGCAAAACGACGGGCTGACGTTGGCGCGCACGGCGTGGATCACTTCCAGCAGCAGCCGCGCACGGTTTTCCAGCGAGCCACCCCAGCGGTCGGTACGGTGGTTGCTCAAGGGTGAGAGGAACTGGCTCAGCAAATAGCCGTGGGCGCCGTGGATCTGCACCCCGGTAAACCCGGCGTTCTCGGCCAGGCGCGCACTGGTGGCGAAGCGCTGGATCACGTCCTGGATCTCGCTTTCGGTCATGGCCTTGGGTTTGGCGAACATTCTGGAAAAACTGCCGAGGTCGAGGGCAATGGCCGACGGTGCCAGGGCTTGCTGACCCAGATTGGCCATGGTCTGGCGTCCGGGATGGCTAAGCTGCACCCAGAAGTGCACGCTCTTGGCCCGGGCCACGTCGGCCCATTCGCGAAAGCGGTCCAGGTGCTGCTCATTTTCCAGCGCAACGCCGCCGGGGCCGGTCATCGCGCGACGGTCGATCATCACGTTGCCGGTGATCAGCAAGCCGGGTTCACCATCCGCCCAGGTTTGGTAAAGCTGCATCAGTTCGCGCGACGGCGCCTGATTGATATCCGCCATATTCTCTTCCATCGCGGCCTTGGCGATGCGGTTGGAGATGACTTGGCCGTTGGGCAATTGCAGGGCTTCAAAGGGTGACATGGGTTGACTCCTGAGCGGGGGAGGCCTCAGGCTAAGCTTAAAGTTAACTTTAATGTCAAGCAGGCGTTGTGATGAATATCGGTGAGCTGGCAAAACAGAGCGGGTTGGCGGCGTCGCGTATCCGCTTTTATGAAGCCGAAGGTCTGATCAGTCAGGTGGGGCGCCAGGCCAACGGCTATCGGCGCTATGCGCCCGAGGCGTTACAGACTCTGCAGTTGATCCAGAGCGCGCAACAGGCCGGGTTTACCTTGCAGGAACTCAAGGCGTTGATGCCGGCGCCCGGCGAGCACAAGCGCGAGGAATTGATCGAGGCATTGGAGCGCAAGGTGACGCAGATCGAGGACATGCAGGCGCAGTTGGCCCATAACAAGGCGCAACTGATGGGCGTGATCGAAGCGGTGAGGGCACAGCCGCAAGGCGTGCCGTGCACCATGGGGCAGAAACAGGTGTTGGCGTCGATCAAACTCAACCCGCAATCCTGAACGTGCTGATATTCCAATGTGGGAGGGGCGATGCGACGGTTCGACTTGCTCCCGATGACGGAGTTTCAGTTACCTAATAAGTAGCTGAACCACCGGTATCGGGAGCAAGCCCCTCCCACATTTGTTACTCAGCGGCGCCGAAAAAGCGGCAACGGCTCATCGGTGGCTGCCTGATAGGTCACCGAAAAGTCCTTTAAGCTTTCCAGCGCTTCGTACGGGTCTTTGTCGGCGCGCAACGCGAAGGCATCGAACCCGCAGCGGCGCAGGTAGAACAGTTGGTCGCGCAGCACGTCGCCAATCGCGCGCAGCTCGCCTTTGTAACCGTAACGGTCGCGCAGCAGGCGTGCGTTGGAGTAGTTGCGCCCGTCGGTGAAGGCCGGAAAGTTCAGGGCGATGACTTGGAAATGTTCCACGTCTTCACCGATTTCTTCGGCTTCTTCATCGGCATCCAGCCACACGCCCAGGCCGCCGTCGCGGGCCTTGAGGGCGTGGCCATGTTCGCGCCACAGCGCCAACGGCACGATCAGGTCGTCGCAGTTGGAGATACCGTCGAAGCTCGCGTCCTTGGGCAGCAGGTGCCAGGTTTCGTCGACGACTTCGTTGTTCTTAATGATTCGCTGCATAGACGCGCTCCTTGAACAGGTCAATGCCGATGCGCTGGTAGGTGTCGATGAAACGCTCATCTTCGGTGCGCTGTTCGATGTACACATCGATCAGTTTGCCGATCACCTCCGGCATGGCTTCCTGGGCGAAGGACGGGCCGAGGATCTTGCCCAGGCTCGCGTCGCGGCTGGCGCTGCCACCCAGGGACACTTGGTAGAATTCTTCGCCTTTCTTGTCCACGCCCAGGATGCCGATGTGGCCGACATGGTGGTGACCACAGGCGTTCATGCACCCGGAGATGTTCAGGTCCAGCTCGCCGATGTCGAACAGGTAGTCCAGGTCGTCGAAACGGCGCTGGATCGATTCGGCGATCGGGATCGACTTGGCGTTGGCCAGGGAGCAGAAATCGCCACCCGGGCAGCAGATGATGTCGGTCAACAGGCCGATGTTCGGCGTGGCGAAACCGCCTTCGCGCAGCTCGCCCCACAGGGTGAACAGTTGGCTCTGCTCCACGTCCGCGAGAATGATGTTCTGCTCGTGGGAGGTGCGCAGTTGGCCGAAGCTGTAGCGCTCGGCCAGGTCGGCGACGGCGTCCAGCTGCTTGTCGGTGATATCGCCAGGGGCGACACCGGTGGGCTTGAGCGATAGGGTCACCGCCACATAGCCCGGCTTTTTGTGCGCCAGGGTATTGCGCGTGCGCCAACGGGCAAACCCAGGGTGCTGCTGGTCAAGCGCGGCGAGTTCGGCGTCCTGGTTGCCCAGGGCCTTGTACTCGGGGTCGACAAAATGCTTGGCGACGCGATGCACTTCGGCTTCGGTCAGGGTGGTCTGGCCACCGCGCAGGTGTTCCATCTCGGCGTCGACTTTCTGGGCGAACACCTCGGGCGTCAGCGCCTTGACCAGGATCTTGATCCGGGCCTTGTATTTGTTGTCACGACGGCCGTAGCGGTTGTAGACCCGCAGGATTGCGTCGAGATAGCTCAACAGGTCCTGCCACGGCAGGAACTCGTTGATAAACGCGCCCACCACCGGCGTACGGCCCAGGCCGCCACCCACCAGCACACGGAAGCCCAGCTCGCCTGCGGCGTTGTACACCGGCTCCAGGCCGATGTCGTGGACTTCGATGGCCGCACGGTCCGAGGTCGAGCCATTGATGGCGATCTTGAACTTGCGCGGCAGGTAGGCGAATTCCGGGTGGAAGGTGGTCCATTGACGCACGATTTCACACCAGGGGCGTGGATCGATCAGTTCGTCGGCGGCGACACCGGCGAATTGGTCGGTGGTCACGTTGCGCAGGCAGTTACCGCTGGTCTGAATAGCGTGCATCTGCACGGTAGCCAGTTCAGCCAGGATGTCCGGCACATCTTCCAGCGCCGGCCAGTTGAACTGCACGTTCTGGCGGGTACTGATGTGGGCGTAGCCTTTGTCGAAGTCGCGGGCAATTTTGGCCATCATGCGTGTCTGGCGCGAAGTCAGTTGGCCATAGGGCACGGCCACCCGCAGCATCGGCGCAAAGCGCTGAACATAAAGGCCATTTTGCAGGCGCAGAGGGCGGAACTCTTCTTCGCTCAGTTCACCTGCCAGATAGCGTCGGGTCTGATCACGGAACTGCTTGACGCGGTCCTCGATGATGCGCTGATCGTATTCGTCGTATACGTACATATAGGTCCTGTTCTCGGCAAATCTGCGCGCACGGCCGCGCACTCCCAACGGAGCCGGCGCACGATACCAGTTTGCGTTTATGCGCAAAAGTGATGTTTGAGTATATGCACATAACCAAAATGACTAATGAGAAGGGTTATCGCGATACCCACATTTGTCATGCGGGCAATCATCGACTTTACTGTGAGCGAGTCTGACTGCAATCACCTATAAAACCGACAAGAGGCGATGCGATGAGCCATCCGACAAAAGCCCGTAAACCCGACAGTACCGTGGACGCCTGGGCCATTCTGTTCCTGATCATCCTGGTGGTGGGCACCGCAGTGTTCTGGGTCAGCCACCAATAGAAAAAACGCGTGGGGTCGAGTCTCGAGTGCAGGTCGCGATGATATCGCGGCCTGCGCCCTGGATAAGCGTGCGCCCTCGCGAGTTCATCCATGGGCAAGGTACCGTCGGGCACTTCGGCTAAGTCTGTCCTATGCTCAATAACACTACGAAATTGCGCGTCGTATCAAATGCTGTTCTCTTCTTTTTGAATGTGTGATTGCTGGTCGTGCCACGCGTTGGATGCGTTTGGCCAGTGGTACATCGTAGGTACTGTTGAACAGGGAAGTCCAAATTCTCCATACAAACAGTCTATCTACACAGGAAAATCATTATGTTCACGTTCATGCACTCTGCATGGCAGAAGGCGCGCACAGGCGTTGCTTTCATCTGCCCATGTCTAGTTACTGCAATGATAATGTGTGCAGGCACTGTTGAAGCAGCACCTGAGCGCTCAGTGATCGTTGTTCAGCTCAACAGTGATTTATCAACGTTACAACAGCAAGCGATGACGGATGGCAGTATCAAGCGATCGCTGGATATGTTGCGCAAGTCTATTCCCGATATGGACTCATTGTTACTGCAGCAGGCAAAAAATTCGGCAAGGCAACAGGCGGTCGAAGCGAATTATGCCGCTGAGCAGACGTTTACGGTTAATGTCAGCGAAGACACGCGAGCGCGACAAGCGGCTGTTCTCGCCCGTTACCGAAAAAACCCGTTGGTGGCGTCGGCCGAGTTGCAATCGGTCCAGGTCGAGGCGGTAGGCGACATCGGCGCACCCTTCAAACCGGCGTTTGGCGCTCGCTCCCAGGCGGGTCTCGAGGCGCTGTACAGGCAAGGCCCGACACCGGGCCCCGGCTATGTCATGGGAGGCATCAACTCCGTGGCCGCCAGCAGCATGCCTGGGGGCAAAGGCGAGAATGCACGTGTGGTGATCGCCAGTGATAATTACTGGAACCGTAGTCATATGGATTTACCCTCGTTGGCGTTTTCACCGATCGATGGGCCACGCACGCTGAGTTGCAGTACACGTTATGCGGTCGGTAATTATGCCACTGCGGCTGCCGGTATTATTGCCGCAAAAGATAATGGCGCCGGTGTCGAGGGTATTGTGCCGCACGCTCAACTGGCCGCTGTACCCGCGACATTCGCGTCTATTTATGACGATATTTATAAGCTCAACCTGAAACCCGGTGATGTGGTGGTACTTGACCCGAGTTTCAGTTCTACCACGACTCGCTATGCGGACTTTTCACCTTATCCGGGCTCTGTTTGTCCCAAGGCCAGTGCGTCCGCCAAGTGGGCCAGTACCTGCCAATTGCCCTCGGCGGGGTATGAAAGTACGCAGCGAAGAATCGAGATACTTACGCACGAGTTTAAAGTCCATGTCATTGTCAATGCGTCTGGCGGTATCAAGTATGGCAATGATCCCGCGACACCCATGAACCTCGATCATCCGGACTTCAATGGGTTGTTTGACCGCACTCGCAATGATGATGGCGCCATCTATGTCGGCAGTATCAATCCGAAGACGGGCTCCCGCCTCGCGGCCAACTATGGAAGCAGGATCGACGTCTCGACCTGGGGCTCGCGTATCGCCTATGCCAGTTATGCGACAAGCGGCGCGCACAACACTTATTCTCGCTATGACAACGATGAAACCTTAGGTTATCGGTTTTCCAGTTACATCGTTGCCGGCGCCGTCGCACAGATCCAGAGTATTGCCTTTGCCAACGGTTTGGGCGCCGTGCCGCCGCGGATCATGCGCCAGTTGCTGACGCAGACCGGGCATGAGTTGCCGGGCCATGATGCCAATCGGCCGATGGGCAAGCAGCCGGATGTGAAAGCGGCCGTGGACAAGTTGTTGGCTGACTACGCCCGCGGCTTTCCACCTGAGCCGGCTCCCGCATTCGGCATCAAGCGGGTGGTCGGTTTTGATGCGCCGTACTACGGGCGTCCTTGGGCTTACCGAGCCATCATTCGCCCTGCGGATGCGACGGATGTGACATATCAATGGGGGGCTGTAGACGAACCGTTGCAGATTCAAGGCTCGGACAATACCAACCCCATGCAGCTGTCTGTTGACTGGAGTGATGGGCTTAAACACCGCGAACGTACGATCACACTGACCGCGCGTAACAGCCAGGGGGCAACCGATACCTGGTCCCGACGCGTGTCTGTACCGCCGATGGTGTGGCGTTTGAGTGGCGAATGGAATGTGCCTGATGAGTTGAAGGCTGGTCAGGTCGTCACGTTGAGCGGCAGGACAACGGGGGCCTTTGCCAATGGCGAAAAACATTTCTATTACTGGAAAGCGCCTGCTCTTTTCAGTGGTATCAAGCAAGGCACCGCTCTCACACCGCTGGTGCATGCCATCACGTTTACCGTTCCGGCAACGCTCGCGCCAGGCACGCAGGTAACGGTGCAATTACTTGGCACACAGGGTGAGTTGCTGCCGCCTACCCAGGTAGCTCAATCCCAGTACGGCATGCTGTTGACCAAACAGGTCACCATCAAGGCCGCCGCGTCGGCCCCAGGTTTGCCTGTTGGCGATGAGCAGGCGTGTGCAACCCCCTGGAGCGGAGCCACCGCCTATTCGACGCCGGGAACGCGGGTGTCCTACGAAGGTTTCAACTATGAGGTTGCTCATTGGACACAGGCGAATCAACCGGACGTGAACTATGTGCTCCAAGGCAGCGCCAAACCATGGCGGCGTTTGGGGGCCTGTACCGAGTGATTCAGCGAGGAACCCGTTCACGGCGCAAGCCGTGAGCGGGGCCCTGGAACCCTCACACCCCGGCCAGGTGCAACACCAGCTTGACGATGCCGAACAACGTCAACGCGAACACCACCGTGAACAGGATGCCCAGGATGACAAAGTGGCTGGGCTTGCCGTGGGTAAAGTCGCGGGCGCGGTTCTTGCCGCTTTGTACGCCGAAGGCGGCGGCAACCACGCTGTGCAGCATTTGCCAGAAGGTGGGGGGCTTGGGGGCTGGATCGCTCATGATTGCCTCGCGCGGGGGAACCTCTACGCAGCATAGTCAATCTGCGCAGGGGCGCGGGGTATCTACGTGGCTTTAACTATGTGTCGCGGCTCGTGGCCACCGTGATGATGTACTGCCGCTTTTAGGCAACAGCATCAGGTAGCGACCTATGGACAGCACGCAATCACCCCTCGGAAAAGGCCTGCACAACGCTTTCATCAGAAATAAACTGCCCGGCTGGGTCCAACACCTTACCCAGGCTGATTTCAACGAGTTGAGCCGGGCCAGAGTACCCGGCGCGGTTGCCGAGCGAACGGGCCCCGCGTGGTTCGAGGCCGCCGACGAGGCGCAGCGCCAGGTTATCCGCCAGGCGCAGCAGCGCAGTCGAGCGTCCAATCAACGTTTGGCGGCAACCCTCAAAGGCTTGATGGGCGTCACGGCGCTCGCCAAACCGCTGCTTGAGCAAGCCTTGCAGGATAAATTCGGCTTGAACGTGGATGTGTCGCGCGCGTTCTTCTATCACGACTTCGAACCGCTGCCTCAGTTGGGGTTGTTCAAACAAAAGAGTCTGCTCGAATACGCATTGCGCAACTTCGAGCGCGACCAGACATTCCCCGTCGAGACCGTGCTTGCCGAGCAGGGCCCCCCTGTGAGCAACGACTTAGAGCCAAACGGGCTGTACGCCTGGAGTGACCCGGCCCGAGGTGATTCGGCGCGTAACCGTATCGATAAGCTGGCGATAACGCCCACCGAGTTCGCCACGCTCTGCCGAACGCTGGATATCGGCAAGCAGTACCAGGACCATCTCACGGCCTTTTTCGATGCCCCGGCCACAGCCGCCGCTGTGCGCTCGCAGACGATTCAAGCCTGGAAGGACAGCCTCCTGGCTCATGCCCATGTGGCCTTGCTCCGCTCGGATATTTGCGCAACCGCGCATACGATGCTGTACGCGCTGTTCAAGGGCGAGGGCGTGGCGACGCTCGACGGCGAACCGGTGATTTTCAGCCAGCTGCATGTGCTGGGCTCGACTGTCAGCGAGCTGTTCGTGCTGGGCGCGCGCCGACGCAAAAGCAAGAAAATCGATTTGCGCTGGTCGAACCCCGGCGACAATCTGCTGGAGGTGCTCAGTTACAACGACTCACGCATCGTTGTGTGCATCCCTGGCGACCCGGTGGCGCCGATCAAGGAATACGCGTCGCTCAAGGCATTCGCCACGGACTTGGGGACCCGTCTGCGCGACGAGACCTATCAGCGGTTCTTCCTCAAGTTGATTCCCTACGACGAAGCCGGGAAATTTCTCGGCAGCATCAAGCCTGCGCTGCAAACACTGAAATGGAACGCCGATATCCCTTACGTCGGCAGGAACCTGATCGGCCGGATGCACGGCGCTTACGAGTGGGTCTACCGCGAAGTACCCGAGCTGAATCTCAGTGAGTCCTTCTTTGAAGGCCCTCTGTTCAGCGCACTCTACACACGGCACCAACAGCGCCTGAAAGAGACCAGTCAGCAACTGGCGGTACCGACGTCCAGGGTCGACCACGATGCCTGGACTAAAAGGCTGTACGGATACCTCGAATGGGGCCTCGATATCTTGAACGTGGCGGCCTTTTTCGTGCCGGGGCTGGGAGAGGTGATGCTCGCCGTGACGGCCGTGCAACTGACGCAGGACATCTATCACGGCGTCGAGCGCTGGAGCGTGGGCGATGCCGATAAAGCTTGGGATTACCTGAGTTCGGTGGCGTCCAACCTGGCGTTCATGACCGTGGTCGGGGCGGCGGTCAGCAAGGCGCCACGCATCAAGCCCGGCGCTCTGGTCGACGGCCTGGTGCAGGTCCGTTTGCCGTTTGGTGATGAACAGCTATGGCGCCCCGGACTTGAACCTTACCAAAGCCCCACACGCCTGCCCGCCGGGCTCAAGCCGAATGCGTTGGGGCAGTATGAGGTGGGCGGCAAGACCTATCTTCGGCTGGATGGCCAAGTCTACGAGAGTACCTTTGACCCCGACATTCAGCAGTGGCGGCTCCGGCATCCGACCAACCCCAAGGCCTACCAGCCGATTCTTGAACACAACGGCCAGGGCGCCTGGCGTCATCGCTTCGAGCGGCCTTTGGAGTGGAACCGCGACACGCTGTTACGGCGGTTGGGCCACGCCACCGATGGCCTGGACCCGGCGACGCTGAGGAAGATTGCACACATCAGCGGCACCGACGATGCCGCGCTGCGCAAGATGTACATGGATAACCTGCCCATGCCCTCGGCGTTGTCCGACACGCTGCGCCAGTTTCAAGTCGATCGATTGCTCAACGAAATGATCGAGCAGACCCGCCTGGGTCTGCCGGTGCCGGACAATCGCTACAACTACGCATTGCCGCAAGTGGTCAATATGCCGCGCTGGCCGCGCGGCAGGGTGGTCGAAGTCTTCGATAATGGCGATCCTGCCGGGCCATCGTTCCGATATGGCCGGGCATCGCACCCGCCCAAGCCGGTGATCAGTATCTCCCGTGCACAGGTGTCGGCCGCGAAATTACCGAACCGTATTCTGGAGGCATTGGACGAAGACGAGATCGTCAGCCTGCTCGGACCCGAGGGCGCGCGGGTTGAATCTGAGCGAGAACAGGTGCTGTGCGCGCAACTGGCCCAACACCTGAGAGCCAACAAGACCACGGTGTTCGACAACCTACTCAAGGGCAGCGAGGCCATGACGCCACGCACGCCGCAAACCGAGGCGCTGCGGCGCACGTTTCCCGGCCTGTCGACGGACGCCGCACGCGAAGTGCGGGCCGCTGCCAGTGTCGACGAGCAATTGTACATTCGTCGCACCGGCCGGCTGCCTGGCAGCCTGATGCTCAAAGCCCGCGCACGTGCGCGGTTGGCGCGCTTGAACACGGCGATGGCCGGGCTGCATCTGGACAGCATGGCCACGCCCGACAGCCAACGCCTGGCGTTGCATACCCTGGAAAAACTGCCTGGGTGGTCGGCCACGGTGCGCCTGGAAGTGCGTCAGGGCCATATCGCCGGCAAAGTGCTGGACAGCGTCGGCAGCCCCACGGCCAAGCAGATCAAGTACCTGGTCAAGGGGCATGCGCAACACCCCCAGGCGAGCCAGTTTCAGGCATTCGATGTACAGGGCAATACCCTTAACAGTGTGCCGAGCCATGGCGACAATTTTTTCGCCTCGATCATGCACGCATTGCCCGACAGCGCGCGGGTATCCCTTGGGTTACCGCAGGTGGGGCAGGGCGGCCAACTGCAAAAGATCATCACGGACTATGCCATGGCCCACCGTGAACAAATGCTCGAGGTGTTGCTGCCGCACAGCCCACGGTCACGCTTCAAGTCGCCGGTGCGTTTGGACACGGGTCAAGCAGGGTACCCGCTCAGTGGTCGTGGCGCCGGGGCGCAGACCAATCCAGCCCTGGTGTCACGGGTGCGCGATGTGCTTGCGAACATTTCCGACGAGGACGCCGAACGCATGGTTTTACGTCTGCTGGGCGAAGGCAGGACAGAATCACAGGTGGGTCATGCGCTGAGCCTCTATGCGCGGGAACAGGATGCGCTGACGACGCAACTCGATGCTTGGGTCGGCGCCGATTCGAACGACGACGGGCGCCATGGGACCGCCGGCCGCATCAGGGATGCCTGGCGATCACGGGTCATTCTCGGTGATCAGGTCCCCGTCTACCTGGATCTGCGCGCCAGTCCTGATCTGCCCGAACTGAGCGTCGATTTAGCCAATGTCGGGGTTTTGCGCCTGAGCTATGAAACGTTGCTTGGACCCTCGGTGGACGCGTCGATGCGACCGTTTTCCGGCGTCCGATCATTGGAGGTCGACATGACCGACTTTTTTGGCGCACGCACGTGGAGTGCCCCCATCAGGGCTCAGATAGTGTCGGCATTCGGGCAGATGCCAGCGTTCAAGGCGTTGATTATCAATGGTGGGGGGGAAGGGTTTACGCAAGTGGCTCAGGCGGTGGTGAATAACCAGCCGGGGCTTGAACAATTGACCCTGAGGGGCATAACGCGGGAGGTGGACGTCAGCCATTTGAATCAGCTGCGGTCGCTGGTGGTGGCGGGGTCTGCCGACGCTTGGCCAAAAGGTGTTTTGCAGTTGCCACACCTCGAACGACTGGATCTGCGCGATTTGTCGATCACTGCGCTGCCGACCGAGCTTTTTTCCGGCCATGAGCGTGTATGGCGCGGGCTGAGCGTCAATTGGTCGAACCTGGGCCGTGAGTCGTTCGAGGTGGCCTATCGGTATGTGCGAGAGAATCCGGCGCACGTGCTGGATGCACATACGGTGCTGACGCAGTATGCGCGTGGCCGCTTGAAGCAACTGGTGCCGGATCTACCGCGGTTTGCCGAGGTCGCCTTGAACGGGTTGCAGCGACAGGGGCTGTCCGATGAGGCCCTGTTGGGAAGGATCAACGCGTTGGACCAGGAACACACGAGCCTGGTCAACAATCTGCACGCCTGGCAGACGCGGCCGGCTATCGCCAATGAGTTGAACAGCGCTCAGAACCGTCGTCATGTCGCTGCACAGATCCTTGAGTGCTGGCAAGAAGGGATCCAGGCGAGATTAGGCGCACATGAACCGGTGGCCGGGCCTTCATGGCGTGTCCAGCGCTTGAGCGACACACTGGATCTGCCGGGATGGCGCCTGGGGGACCTGCCCACGCTCACGGGCGCGGACTTCAGCCACGTGCGTCGCTTGTGTCTGCCAGGCGCAAGCGCCTCGTTGGAGCAGTTGGACAGCTTTGTGGGTCACTTTGCCGAGTTGCGCAGGCTCGAGCTGAGCGGTAATCAATTGGCGGAGCTGCCGCCGGTACTGGAGCGCCTGCCGCGGTTGACGTACCTGGACGTGTCTTACAACGATCTCACCATGACCACGGCGATCCAGAACCGACTGAACCGGTTGCCGTCCCTGGAAACGCTCAACTTGCGCTTCAATCGCGTGCAGAGACTGGATGTGCGTGCGTTGACGGCCCTCACTCACCTCGACCTGGCCCATACCGCCCTTCGCACATGGCCGACCGGCGCATTGCAGTTGCCATCGTTGCGCAGGCTCGATCTGAGCCACAGCGCGATTACCAGCGTTCCGGAGGCGCTCTTTGCCGGCCACGAGCCGTTGCTGGACGGGGTGCAACTGCAGGGTTGCAGGCTCGATGCACCGACGCTGGCCAGGATACAGCGCTACGCCGCCGACAACGTTGTCGCCAGACCCCTGGGTATCGCCCGGCCCGCCTTGCTTGCGGGCAGGACCGGCGGCGATCCCGAGTTCTATCCTGTGCAAGTCTCGGAACAACCGGACCTGCTCCTGCCCCTTCCTAAAAGCCCAGGCGACACCAGTACTCGTTTGACGGCGGCTGAACGCCTGCAACAACTGTCTCCCAAACTGAGCACTGCGCAAGCCGTAGAACGTATCGACGCCTTGAGCGCCGAATTCGGCGCGATACAGCTTGAAGCCCGTTTGAAAGAATGGGAGCGCCAGCATGTGCAGATGATCACGCGCCTCAATGCCTGGATCGACACACCGGGCTATCGCGTGCGCAATATCTGGGTCAACGCGGTCGACCGCAGGCGGGCTGCCCAAGCCCTGATGGATAGCTGGCGCCTCACCCTGTCAACGCCGTCCGAATTGGCGGCCGATTCGCGATTGAACCTGGCCTCGCTGAGCCTGGGCGACCTGCCCGAATTGCCGGTCAGCTTCAACCATGTCGCGACGCTTGACCTTGGCAACGTGCATCTGACGGCTCAAGGTTCGAATGATTTTTTGCGCAGCTTTACTCATGTGCGCCACCTGAATCTCAGCGATAACCGTCTGGGCGCTTTACCTGAGGCCGTTCAAACGTTGGCACAGCTCACGCGTCTTGAAGCGCGCAGAAACGATTTGCAGGACGCCAGGGCCCTGGAGCAGCAATTGCTCGGTCTGACAAACCTGGAGTGGCTGGACCTGGGTGACAACGCCCTGGTTGAATTTGACATGACCCAAATGGGTCGCCTGCATACCCTGGACCTCCATGGCAATGTCATGGCCGACTGGCCCCACGGCGCGATGAGTGCACCTGCACTCAGAACCCTGAACCTGAGCAACAACCAGATCGGCGAGATCCCCGTCGAGATTCTGAGACCGACGCATGCCGCATTGGCGTCGGGTACCGATATTTCCGACAACCTTCTCTTCGAAGAGGATGCCATGCGTCTGCGTGACCATCTGCAGGAAACCGGCCAGGGGCTGGGCATGACGCTGGATGAAATCGACCGCATCGTGGAGGGATATGCTCAAGCATCCGACTCGGGCAGTGAGTCGGATGCCGGCCATCCTGATTTGGAACCCGATGATGTTCAAAAAGACCGCTGGTTCGCCCAGGTACCCAGCGACTCGGAAAAACACCAGGTATGGGACACCCTCAAGGCGGACAAGAGCGGCGCCGATTTTTTCTTTATCCTTTCCAATCTGCGCCATACCAAGGACTTCAGCCAGGACCCGGTTGATCTCACGCAGCGGGTCTGGCGTGTGCTCGACGCAGCCCACAGCGATGATGCGCTGCGTGATGAGCTGTTTGAACGCTCCCGTGCGATGCGAAACAACGCCACCTGTGGTGACGGCAGAATCCTGTTGTTCAGTGACCTTGAGATCAAGGCGTATGAGTTCACGGCATTGAAAGCCATCGACCCCGCGCACAAGGGCCGTGAGCTGCTGAAACTCTCCAGGGGACTGTTCAATCTGGACCAGGTCGAGGCCTTGGCGCGCCAGGCCATCGCCGAAAAACCGCGCATCGACCCGGCCGAGATCCGGCTGGCCTACCGCATCGGTCTGGCCCGGCGCCTGGACTTGCCCGGCCAGCCCAAGAGCATGCTGTACCAGAACCTGGCGCAGATCTCGCCGAGTGATCTTGAGCGCGCCTATACCACCGTTGTCCAGGCGCAAGGAACGTCGGCGTTTATTGAGCAACTGGTGACGCGCCCTTACTGGATGACGTACCTGGAGGAACACTACGCGGATGACTTCTCCAATTTGCAAGCGCGGCTGACGGAGCAATCCGAGGCGCTGGAGCTTCGCTATCCGGATTTTGGCGAGGCGTATTTTGATGAAATACAAACCTTGGGCAATCAAGGCAAAGCCGAGCGCCAGCAGTTGGCGCGCGACCTGTCGCGACGGGAGATGACCGAGCTGGACCAACCTCTGTCATGACCGAACGCCGCGTTGGACGCTGGTGCGACAAGCACTATGCACCACCGGCCAAGCGGCGCCCCATGATGTTCTGTCACTCCCATTCACAGGAGTGACCTTATGCCCAACCCACGTTATCGCACCCTGGATAGCGCACGCGCCAAACCCGCTGCGACCACCAGTATCCACGGTGATTTTCTTGAACAGGCCGTGCCCCAGTGGCTGGTCGATGCCACGCCCCAACGCAAGACTGCCCTCAAGGAGGCCGCCGCAGTGACGCCGCCCTGGTACCGGAAGGCCTCGCCCGTCCAACGCGAGCGTGTTGACGCCAGTGTCAAAACGGCTGCCGCCGCTCAGGTCCGACTGGACAGCGTGATGTCGACCTTCCAAGACGTCGAAACTTTTGCCGAACCGCTGCTACGCAAGGCACTGCAGGATCAGTTTCAGGTTGACGTGGATCTCAACCTGACCTTGTTATGCCTGCGCCGCCCGTTGCAGGTCAGTGTGGTCAACCTTGAGATAGGCTCATTCGAGTTTCTGAATTTCTCGTTGCTGCAGGCGGCCCTGCATAACTTTGAGGCCTGGGAGTGCAGGGCAGGGGCCTACCATGCCAGCTCCGGCTTTATGGTGGAGACCGCCACGCCCGGCACGTTTGAGCCGGTGCCTGTCAACCTGAAGGTGAACGAGTTTTTGACGCTGTGTCGCAGCCTTGATGTCGGGGCGAAGTACCAGGCCTACTTGACGGCGTTCTTCGCGGCCGACGCCACCTTGCGTCCAGCGTTTATCGCCAGCCAGAAGGCCGCGATGCGGGCGGCGGCCGAGCAGGCACTCTTGACCGGCGACATCGAACCGCAGGATCACACGATGATCCTGTCGGTGATCGAGGGCAATGCCAATCCACGGATCGGCAACAAGCAGGTCTGGTTCAACGATATGGGCCTGATGAAGCAGCGACTGACCGGTTGCGTGGTGTTCGTCATTGGCGAAAAGCATCGTTACAGCGACGAACTGATCCTCTATGTGCCGCATGATCCGGCGCATCCGCTCAAGCGTTACACCGTCGAGCAGATGCGCCGCGAATTTCGACACCTGTTCACCGACCGTGAGGGCGTGCCGTCCGATGACCCCACCCCGACGGCTTACCAGCGATTTTTCAGCCAGTTCGTGGCGTATGAACAGCGTCCGTATTATTTCAGCCAGTTCACGCAAGAGGCCGGCAAGTCGCCAGGTGGCCTCTTCAACTCACCCTGGCGAACCGTCGTCGAGATTGTGGGGACGGTGTATCCGCTCCTGCGTATCAAGGCGCTGCCACCTGAACGTCCGGCAACCCGCTCGCCGGAGCCGGCCCCCTATATTGCGCCTTCTTACCTGACTCAAAAGGGCCAAGGCCCCTGGGACGACAACCTTGACCTGTGGGCCTACCTCTACGCGCAGAGCCGCGACAAGGTGCTGGCCGATGCCCGCAGCCATGCGATACCCAGCGCCGATGTCGACGTCAAGGCCCGCGAAGCCAAGTTGGCGCACCTGCTGGAATTCGGTTTGCTGGGGTTGAACCTGGTGTCAATGTTCGTGCCGGTGTTGGGCGAAATCATGATGACGGTGATGGCGGGGCAGCTGTTGTATGAAACCTTCGAGGGTGCCATCGAGTGGAGCGAGGGTGACAAGCGCGCGGCCAAGGCGCATTTGGTCGACGTGGCGGAAAATCTTGCGCAGATCGCCGTAATGGCGGGTGTGGGCGCCAGTGTGCGCAGATTCAAGGCGGCCCGTGCTGAGCCGCTGATCGAATCGCTGGACCCCGTCACGTTGCCGAACGGCCAGAGCCGCTTGTGGAAACCCGACCTGAGCCCCTATGAGAGTGCCGCTTCACTGGATAACAGCCCCGGCCCGAATGCGCTTGGACAGCACAAGGTCAATGGCGGCACCTATGTGCGTGTGGGCGGCAAGGTCTACGAGCAGGTCTACGACGATAAGATCAAACGTTGGCGCATCCAGCATCCGAGCGATGCGACGGCCTATCAGCCGATCCTTCACAGCAACGGTCAGGGCGCCTGGCGACACACGTTGGAACGTCCGCTGGCCTGGGACCGCCTGACCCTGCTGCGGCGCATCGGCCACGCCGCCGAGGCATTTTCGGATGCGGATTTGCTCAAGGTGGCGGATGTCAGCGGGGTGAGCGATAACGCCTTGCGCAAGATGCATATGGATCACGCCGCGCCGCCGCCTGCACTGACGGACGCCATGCGCCTGTTTCGCGCCGACGCGAGCGCCGAGAAGCTGATTGAACAACTCAATGGCGCCCGGCCGATTGACCCGCTGTACCTCTATGCACTGCCGCTGGTGACTGAAATGCCACGTTGGCCGGCCGGGTATGTGCTGGAGGTTTCCAACGGCGCCGGGGTGGCCGGCGTGTCGGTGAGATACGGCAGCGAGCGCGTGCCGGCCGGCACGCGCCACCCGCCGACGATCAGCGTCACTCGACATGATGTGTTGGCCGGCAAGTTGCCAGAGCGCATTCTCGCTGCGTTGGACGAGACGCAAATCACCTCTGTGCTGGGGGAACAGCCAGCCCGTGTAATCGACAAGCGCGTCGGGGAGCTGGGCAAACAGTTGGCGGACTACGCCCGCACCCGCAAACCGGCAATATTCGACAGCCTCTACGCGGGCACGGAATCGGTGGATGCACGCGTCACGCGCTTGCAGCGTGCATGCCCCGGGCTCAGCGAGGCCGCAGCCCTGGAAGTGCTGGCCAATGCCCGTCCCGATCACCTCAAACAGCTGCAAACCTCGCGCCACGTGCCCTTAAGCCTGCTCGAAGAGGCACGCTGGTACGCGCGACAAGGGCGCCAGACCCGTGCTTATGCGGGGCTGCGCAGTCAGAGCATGGCGTCGGCGGACAGTCGACGCCTGGCGTTGCACAGCCTTGAAAGCCTGCCGGGATGGCCGGACACGCTGCGTCTGGAAGTGCGTGCAGGCAGTATTGACGGCACGTTACTCGACAGCGTCGGCAGCCAGGCTGCGCCAGAAAAGAAGTTCCTGGTCAAACACGGCCCGAGTTTTCAGGCGTTCAATGAGCGCGGCGAGGCGCTCAACAGTGTGCCCAGGGCCGGGGACAATTTTTACGCCTCGATCATGCACGCATTGCCGGATAGCGCTCGCGCCAGTCTGGGCGTGCCTGAAGTCAGCCAGAACGTGCAGCTGCAAAATAAAATCATCGAGTTCGCCGATCGCAACCGCGCTCAGGCGATACGTGCGCTGGAGCCGCAAGGCAAGTGGTTCAAACCGCCGGTAAGGATCAATGAGACGAGGTTAGGGTATTACGCCAGTGGTCGCGGCCAGGGATCGAGTGCGAGCCTGGTGACACGGGTACGCGCTGTGTACCCCTTCATGGATGATGCGCGCGCCGGCGCAATGATCCGCGTGTTACGAGAGAGGGGGCATACGGACGCAGGCATCTTCACGCTGCTGGAAAATCGCGCACGTACCCAGGCAGCGATGGGGGCTGAACTGGACGTGTGGGTCGGTGTTCCACGAGAGGGCGTTGCCTACGACGCCGAGTATTTGCACCGACGCCAAGTCGCTGAGGCGCTCAAGGCGGCCTGGACGCGTTCACGTGTGGCCGAGGAAAGGAAGCAGCCTGGAGACGCGCGACTGAGCATCATCATCAACGACACGTTGCCGCCGCTGACGGTTGATTTTTCGGCTATTCGCGAACTGACGGTAGGCGGGCGCGCCATGAACGATGGGAATGCGGACAGCTTCCTGGCGCGCTTTCCCAATCTCGAACAGTTGTCGATCGGCGAAAGTGGCGCTTTCTACGATCCCAAGCCGTCGCTGACGACCGTACCGCACGCGGTGCAGACAATGACCAGCCTGCGAAGCTTGCGTATCAAGGTCAATGCGGGGTCCGTCTCGGCGCATTTTTCATCCGCGCTCAGTGCATTGACGAGGCTTGAGGAACTTCATATCGAATGTGCCGGCGTGTCCCTGGACGTGCTCAACGGGCTCGATTTTTCCGCGCTCACGCAACTGAAAAAGCTCAGGATCGATGCCCCTTATGCCTTGTGGCAGTGGCCGACGTCGGTTGAGAACCTTGCGCTGCTGGAGCGTCTGGATCTGACCAATACGGCCATAAGCACACTCCCGGACACCCTCTATAGCGGACACGAAGCCCTTTGGGCTGGTTTGTCACTGGATTGGGCGAAATTCCCTTATGAGGCATTCAAACCTGCCTATGACTATGTAAGGGCATACAACGGTCCGATGGGGCACCTGGTTGATGTGCACCAAATGGTGAAC
Organism: Pseudomonas sp. FP597; assembly: GCF_030687435.1. Classification (NCBI taxonomy): domain Bacteria; kingdom Pseudomonadati; phylum Pseudomonadota; class Gammaproteobacteria; order Pseudomonadales; family Pseudomonadaceae; genus Pseudomonas; species Pseudomonas sp. FP597. The sequence goes on from NZ_CP117432.1 coordinate 2,973,044, forward strand.
GGGTTCTGTCGAGGCGAGTTGGAATATTTGATGGGCAACTCGCAAATGGCCACGTCGCTGCAGGAGGCGATGAACGTCAGGCTGGAGACGCCCGAAGAAAGGTTTGCGGCAGTCGAACAGTTGAGCCAGGAGCGCCGCCGAATTTTTGATCCGTTCTACGAGCCGCGCCCCGTCGCTGGCCGCGTCAGGCTGCGTTTGAGTCAGTGGAAAAGCGGTGAAAATGCGCGACTTATCGATCTCCTTGAAACCAGCTGGCGCGGGGCCGTGGCTCAGCGTGATGGTTTGTCGGCGAATGTCTCGACCTTTGAATGGTCGTTGTCACCCGCGGAGCAATCGTTCGAGCTGCCGCAACTGCCGGCCGGCAGCTTCGCTCATGTGCAGACGTTGCGTCTGAATGGGCTGCGCGCCTCGGTCGAGCAGGCACGCGGTTTTATCAAGGCGTTCAGTGCCGTGCAGCGCCTTGAACTCAACGCCAGCGACTTGACCAAGCTGCCCATTGGCGCCGGCGAACTTCCTCGGTTGACCCGGCTTGAACTGGCCAACAACAGGCTGGCCTTCTCACCGCAACTGCAGGCGCAGTTCGATGGTTTGAGCCATCTCCAATACCTGGATTTACACAACAACCCGCTGAGCCGCCTGGATGTCAGTGCCCTGCAGCACCTCAAGGCGCTTGACCTGAGGAGCACGCAATTAAAGGCCTGGCCCGCGGGCGCGGAGAATCTGACGCAATTGGCCTGGCTCGACGTGCGTGACAACCAATTGTCGGCGTTGCCCCCGGATGTATTGAGCAGCGACGAGCTGCTGCTGAAGGTCAATCTGGTGGGTAATCCCTGGATCGCGCAAAACAACATAGACCGGATACTGGCGCAGCAGCGCATCGAGGTGGCCATAGGCCTGCCTGAAGGGGCGTTGGAGCGGTTTGCCGTTCAGTCCGTATCATCTGATTTCCCGCCTGAGGAGACTGCATGGTCGATTGCTCGTTATTTGTTGCCATTGCCCGAGGTCGTGGAAGGCGCGGCTGGCGTTGACGGCGAAACCCTGGCTCGCCAATTGAATGGCTGGATTTTCACCCGTCAGTCCCCGCGACAGGGTGTGACCGTGTCGGCCGAAAGTCGTGGTTTAGCTGCGCAACGTATCCATGCGAACTGGCGGGGGGCGCCAGGCAGCGTCAATCCACAATTGAGCCTGCTGGGGCTGCAGACCGGTGACTTGCCGGCGCTGACGGTGTCGTTTGCGCATGTACGCAGCCTGGACCTGACCGGGGTCAGGCTGTCGGTGCAAGGCTCCAATGGCTTCCTGCGCGCCTTCCCGCAACTGACCAGGCTTATGTTGAGTGGCAACGCGTTGTCAGCGCTGCCCGAGGCGGTCGGGCAAATGGAGCGGCTCGAACGCCTGGATTTCGACTACAACAATCTCTATGACCCCGAGCCGCTGTACCGTCAATTGGGCGGCGAACACCTGCGTTGGCTGGACCTGAGTCACAATGGTCTGTATCGGTTCAACACCCGAGTCTTTCCTCGACTGCAGGCTTTGAACCTCAGTCACAACAGGATTGAGGAGTGGCCCGAAGGGGCATTGGAAGCTGGGCATTTGCGTACGCTGAACCTCAGCGGCAACGAGCTCATGAGCTTTCCAGTCGCCTTGCTCGATGGCACCCACGATGACTTGGTCGGCGGCATCGACCTTTCCGACAACCTACTGCTGTCGCTCGACAGTCTTGAACGAATCAGAGATTACAGTGATGCACATGCCGGGGTGCCCGTGATGGGACTGTCGCAACATGACATCCATGTGAGAATTGACCTGCTTGAACGGGGTTCTGAAACCGAATCCGGCGCTGAGTCCGGTACCGACAATGGCGCCATTGTCGAGCCCGCCGAACCGCTCGAGGATCCGGCTGGCGAGGTGGGCGCATCGGCATTGGCGCCCTGGCTGGCGGTCGGCGGTGCCGAGCTGAAAGCGGCGAGGACGGAGGTCTGGAACCAATTGGCTCAAACCGATGACCATGAACGTTTCTTCCACCTGATTGCACAGCTGCGCCTTACCGACGAGTTTCGCCTGTCCCGGTCGGACCTGACGCAGCGGGTCTGGACAGTCATGCAGGCGGCCTCGGAAAATCGCGAGCTGCGCCAGCTGTTGTTCCAGAGCGCCGAAACCCACGGCACCTGCATTGACGGTCGAATTCTCACCTTCAGTGAACTGGAGGTGCGGGTGTACGAGGCCAATGCCTTGCGCGATGTCAGCGCGGGGCAGTTGGAAGACAAAGGCCGTGCGCTGCTGAACCTGTCCCGGCAACTGTTTCGACTGGGCCGTGTGGAACGCCTGGCGGAAGCGGCGGCGCTTCACAGCGACAGGGCTGAGGTGCGTTTGCAATATCGCATCGGCATGACCCGAGGCTGGCCAGATGGGTTGGAGTTGCCGGGACAACCGGAACATATGACTTACGCTCGACCGATCAGTGGTCGGGTGCTGGATGATGCGCGCGCGTCGGTTCTTGCCGCCGAGGCGAGCGATGACTTTTTTGAAGAGCTCATCACTCGCGATTATTGGGTACGCTACCTGCAGGAACGCTATCGGCAGGCGTTCACCGCGCTTGATGAGCGCGCCCACGCCAGGCAGGAGGCGGTGGAGGATGAGCACCCTGATCGACAAGACAACAGCGAAGGTCTGGAGCGCTATCGGCAGGCACTGAACCTGCTGGAAATCGAATTGGGCAGCGAACGGGCCGGCAAGCTGCTTGAACTGTCGCGGGATGCAGTGACGGCGCTGTCGACGCGCACCGGCGTCGAACCACAGCCGGGACCGTCCTGGCGTCAATAAAGTAAACCGGTGGCGAGCGGCAACCCCGCTCGCCACACAGGCCCCTTTATCTCAATTGTCGTAACCCAGGTTCGGCGCCAGCCAGCGCTCGGTCACCGCCAGGTCCTGGCCTTTGCGCGCGGTGTAGCTCGTCACCTGGTCCTTGTCGACCTTGCCCACCGCAAAGTACTGCGCCTGCGGGTGCGCAAAGTACCAGCCGCTGACCGCCGCCGCCGGGAACATCGCGTAGTGCTCGGTGAGGAACACACCGCTGCGACCGGCCTGCATTTCACGGGCTTCGGGGTCGAGCAGTTGGAACAACTGGGCTTTCTCGGTGTGGTCCGGACACGCCGGGTAGCCGGGGGCAGGGCGGATGCCGCTGTACTGCTCCTTGATCAGCGCTTCGTTGTCCAGTTGCTCGTCTTTGGCATAACCCCAGTAGTCTTTACGCACTTGCTGGTGCAGCCATTCGGCGCAGGCTTCGGCCAGGCGGTCGGCCAGGGCCTTGACCATGATCGAGTTGTAGTCGTCGCCCGCATCCTGGTAGGCCTTGGCGACTTCTTCGGCACCGATGCCGGCGGTGGTGATGAACCCCCCGATGTAGTCGGTGACGCCGCTGTCCTTGGGCGCGACGAAATCGGCCAGGGAGAAGTTCGGTTTGCCGTCGGTCTTGATGATCTGCTGGCGCAGGTGGTGCAGCCTGGCAATCGGCTGGCCGTCGGCACCGTAGACTTCCAGGTCATCGTCCTGCACCTGGTTGGTCGGCCAGAAACCGAACACCGCGCGGGCGCTGATCAGCTTTTCGTCGATCAGCTTGCGCAGCATTTCCCGAGCATCGGCGTACAGCGCGGTGGCGGCTTCACCGACCACTTCATCGGTGAGGATGCGCGGGAATTTGCCGGCCAGGTCCCAGGAGATAAAGAACGGCGTCCAGTCGATGTATTCGGCCAGGACGTTAAGGTCGATATTGTCCAGCACCTTGGCGCCGGTAAAGGTCGGCACCAACGGGGTGTAGCTGCTCCAGTCGAACTGCGGCTTCTTGGCGATGGCCGCCGGGTAGCTCAGGCGTTCGGTGCGGGCGCTGCGGTTGGAGGTGCGCTCGCGCACGTCGATGTATTCCAGGCGGGTTTTCTCGACGAAACCGGCCTTCAACTCCTTGGACAGCAACTGCGTGGCTACACCCACCGCCCGCGAGGCGTCGGTGACGTAGATCACCGCATCGTTGCTGTACTTGGGCTCGATCTTCACCGCCGTGTGCGCCTTGGAGGTGGTCGCGCCGCCGATCATCAACGGCAGGTGGAAGTCCTGGCGCTGCATCTCGCGCGCCACATGCACCATCTCGTCCAGGGACGGGGTGATCAGGCCAGACAGGCCGATGATGTCGCACTTCTGCTCTCTGGCCACCTGCAGGATTTTTTCCGCCGGCACCATCACGCCCAGATCGACGATGTCATAGCCGTTGCAACCGAGCACTACGCCGACGATGTTCTTGCCGATGTCGTGTACGTCGCCCTTCACCGTGGCCATCAGGATCTTGCCCTTGGCTTCCGGTTTGTCGCCTTTTTCCAGCTCGATGAACGGGATCAGGTGGGCCACGGCCTGTTTCATCACGCGGGCGGATTTGACCACCTGGGGCAGGAACATTTTGCCGGCGCCGAACAGGTCGCCGACGATGTTCATGCCGGACATCAACGGACCTTCGATCACTTCGATCGGGCGCGCGAACGATAGCCGGGATTCTTCAGTGTCTTCGACGATGTGTGTGGTGATGCCCTTGACCAGCGCGTGTTCCAGGCGCTTGTTCACCGGCCAGCCACGCCATTCTTCGGTCTCGGCTTCCTTGACGCTGCCGTCGCCTTTGTACTTGTCGGCGATGGCGAGCAGGGCGTCGGTGCCGTCCGGGGTGCGGTTGAGCACCACGTCTTCCACCGCATCACGCAGCTCGGCCGGGATCTGGTCGTAGATCTCCAGCTGGCCGGCGTTGACGATACCCATGGTCAGGCCGTTGCGGATCGCATACAGCAGGAACACCGAGTGGATCGCCTCGCGCACCGGGTTGTTGCCGCGGAACGAGAACGACACGTTGGACACGCCGCCCGAGGTCAGCGCGTAGGGCAGTTCGTCACGGATATAGGCGCAGGCGTTGATGAAGTCGACAGCATAGTTGTTGTGCTCTTCGATGCCGGTGGCGACCGCAAAGATGTTCGGGTCGAAGATGATGTCTTCCGGCGGGAAGCCGACTTCGTTCACCAGGATGTCGTAGGAGCGTTTGCAGATCTCTTTCTTGCGCGCTTCGGTGTCGGCCTGGCCGGCTTCGTCGAAAGCCATCACCACCACGGCGGCGCCATAGCGCTTGCACAGCCTGGCGTGATGAATGAACTGCTCGACGCCTTCCTTCATGCTGATGGAGTTGACGATGCCCTTGCCCTGGATGCACTTGAGGCCGGCTTCGATCACTTCCCACTTGGAGGAGTCGATCATGATTGGCACGCGGGAGATGTCCGGCTCGCCGGCGATCAGATTGAGGAAGGTCACCATGGCCTTCTTCGAATCGAGCATGCCCTCGTCCATGTTGATGTCGATCACCTGGGCGCCGGCTTCGACCTGTTGCAGGGCGACTTCCAGGGCTTCGGTGTAGTTGTCTTCGCGGATCAGGCGGGCGAACCTGGCGGAGCCGGTGATGTTGGTGCGTTCGCCGACGTTGACGAACAGCGAGCTGCGATCAATGGTGAACGGCTCCAGGCCCGACAGGCGGCAGGCCTTGGGAATGTCCGGGATCGGGCGTGGCGCATAACCGGCCACGGCCTTGGCGATGGCTTCGATGTGGCCGGGCGTGGTGCCGCAGCAGCCGCCGACAATGTTGAGGAAGCCGCTTTGGGCGAATTCTTCGATGACCTTGGCGGTTTCTGACGGTAGTTCGTCGTACTCGCCGAATTCGTTGGGCAGGCCGGCGTTGGGGTGCGCCGAGACGTGGGTGTTGGCCTTGTTGGACAGCTCTTCCAGGTAGGGGCGCAGCTCGCTGGCGCCCAGGGCGCAGTTCAAACCGACCGAGATCGGCTTGGCGTGAGCCACGGAGTTCCAGAACGCTTCGGTGGTCTGGCCCGACAGCGTGCGGCCGGAGGCATCGGTGATGGTGCCGGAGATCATGATCGGCAATTCGATACCGAGCGCTTCGAATACACCTTGCACGGCGAAGATCGCGGCCTTGGCGTTCAGGGTGTCGAAGATGGTTTCGATCAGGATCAGGTCGGCGCCGCCTTCGATCAGGCCCTGGGTGGCCTCGGTGTAGTTCTCCACCAGCTCGTCGAAGGTCACATTGCGGTAGCCGGGGTTGTTCACGTCGGGCGACAGCGAGCAGGTACGGCTGGTCGGGCCCAGTACGCCAGCGACAAAACGTGGCTTGGCCGGGTTTTCGGCAGTCTTGGCATCGGCAATCTTGCGCGCCAGGCGTGCGCCTTCGACGTTCAATTCGTAAGCCAGTTCTTCCATGCCGTAGTCGGCCATGGAAATGCGCGTGGCGTTGAAAGTGTTGGTTTCGAGGATGTCGGCGCCGGCATCCAGGTACGCCTTCTCGATCCCGCCGATCACGTCCGGGCGGGTGAGCACCAGCAGGTCGTTGTTACCCTTGACGTCGCTCGGCCAGTCGGCGAAGCGTTTGCCACGGTAGTCGTGCTCTTCCAGTTTATAGCTCTGGATCATCGTGCCCATGCCGCCGTCGAGGATCAGGATACGGTCCTTGAGGGCGTGGTGAAGGGCGTGCAGACGAGCGCTACGATCGGACATGGGACTACTCTGGTCAGGCATTACGGAGGGCATGGATCATAACAAACCTGCGAGCGGTTGGTGCATGTTGGGGGTTTGCATGAATATCGCTCATGTTGGCAGGCGTCATGGCCCGGTAGAATCGCCGGCAATTTCAGCGCACGCATTGAATCGGGACCGGATACATGTCACTTCGTCTTATCGTCAGCGCCGTCCTGGCATTGATCGCCAGTACCGCCCAGGCGCAAGGTCCCGTTACGGCGATCTCCTACACGCGTGATATCCAACCGATCTTTACCGAGAAGTGCGTGGCCTGCCACGCCTGCTACGACTCCGCCTGCCAGCTCAACCTCGGCAGTGCCGAGGGGGCGACGCGGGGGGCGAGCAAAATGCCGGTGTACGACGGCGAGCGCAGCCAGGCTGCGCCCACCACCCGATTGTTCTTTGACGCGTTCGGTCAGCAGGCCTGGCGGCAGAAGGGCTTTTATTCGGTGCTGGACGCGCAGGGCAGCCAGGCCGCGTTGATGGCGCGCATGCTGGAACTGGGGCATAACGCGCCGCTGCAACCCAATGCCAAGCTCCCCGAAGAGATCGTGTTGGGCCTGAACCGCGAAAACAGCTGCGCCATGCCCGGCGAGTTCAACGCCTACGCAGGCAGCCATCCCAAGGAAGGCATGCCATTGGCGGTCACCGGCCTGACCGACCAGCAATACCAGACCTTGCAGCGTTGGCTGGCCTCCGGCGCGCCGATCGATGAGCAGGGCCTGGCGCCAAGTGCCAGGGAAGCCTTGCAGGTGCAGCAGTGGGAGGGGCTGCTCAATCAACCCGGCGCCCGCGAGAGCCTGGTGGCGCGCTGGTTGTTCGAGCATTTGTTCCTGGCGCATATCTATTTCGAGAACGGCGAGCCTGGGCATTTCTTCCAGTGGGTGCGTTCGCGCACGCCGAGCGGGCAGCCGATCGACCTGATCAACACCCGGCGTCCAAACGACGACCCCGGCACGCGGGTGTATTACCGCCTGTGGCCGGTGCAGGGTGTGATCGTGCATAAAACCCACATCACTTACCCGTTCAGCGCCGCGAAAATGGCGCGCATCAAGGCGCTTTTCTACGAAGGCAACTGGCAGGTCAACGCCTTGCCGGGCTATGGTCCGGGGCGTCGCGCCAACCCCTTCGAAACCTTCGAAGCCATCCCGGCCAAGGCGCGTTACCAGTTCATGCTGGATAACGCCGAATACTTCGTGCGCACCTTTATTCGCGGGCCGGTGTGCCGTGGGCAGATCGCCACGGACGTGATCCGCGATAATTTCTGGACCCTGTTCCAGGACCCTGATCACGATTTGTATATCACCGATGCGCGTTATCGCGGCCAGGCCACGCCGCTGCTGGCGATGCCGGGGCAGAACGATGACGTGGGCAGCGTCCTCGGCCTGTGGCTGGCTTACCGCGATAAGCGCAATCAGTACGAAGCGCTGCGCCGTGACAGTTATGCCGATTTGCCGCCGCCCAGCTGGTCGACCCTGTGGGCCGGTAACGACAATGCGTTGCTGAGCATTTTCCGGCATTTTGACAGCGCTTCGGTGACCAAGGGCCTGATCGGCGAGGTGCCACAGACGATGTGGCTGTTCGACTTCCCGCTGCTGGAGCGCACCTATTATCAGCTGGCGGTGAACTTCGATGTGTTCGGCAACGTGTCGCACCAGGCGCAGACGCGGCTGTACTTCGACCTGATCCGCAATGGCGCCGAGCAGAACTTCCTGCGCCTGATGCCGGCCGACACCCGCGATGACTTCATGGACGACTGGTACCAGAACAGTGGCAAGCTCAAGCTGTGGCTGGACTACGAGGCCATTGATGACGACAAGCCCAGCGGGCTGCACCTGAGCGAAAAGTACCCGAAACGCGATTTTGCCAACCAATTGCTGGCCCGCTACGCTCACCTGAATGCCAGCCCCGACCCAATCAACCGCTGCGGCGGCGCATTTTGCTCGCGCGATGGTATCGACCCGGCGCTGCAGGACGCCGAGCAGGCCCTCAGCCGACTCACGTCGCGTCCGGCCGCGGGACTCAAGGTCATCGATCAATTGCCCGAGGCCACCCTGCTGCGTATCGAAATGGCCGGCGGCCAGCGCGAGGTCTACAGCCTGCTGCGCAACCGCGCCCACAGCAACGTGGCGTTTCTGCTGGGCGAGGCGTATCGCTATCAGCCGGGGCTGGACACGCTGACCGTTTACCCCGGTGTGCTCAGCAGCTACCCGAACTTCATGTTCAATATTCCGGCCAGGGAAGTGCCGCAGTTCGTCGCCCAGATGGAACAGGCCAAGGATGCCGGGCAGTTCGAGAAAATCGTCGACCGTTGGGGCGTGCGTCGCAGTCATCCGTTGTTCTGGCAGTACTTCCACGATTTGTCGCAGTACATCCGTGAAACCACGCCGGTGGAAGAGGGTGTGTTGGACATGAACCGCTACGAGAACCTATAACTACTGTCAGTGATCCAGTCATCCCTCCACGTGGGTGCTGAAGCAGTCGGATATTTGCCTTGCGGGATTGGAAAAGGTACTCCGATGATGTTGATTTCAGTGCAGGCACTGCGCGCCTTCGCGGCATGGATTGTCGTGGGGGTTCACTTCATGCAGTTATTTTTTGACTTTGAGGCACATAACTCGCTGGAGTATCTGCTGGCCGATAAAGGCGGTATCGGGGTAGATATTTTCTTTGTCATCAGTGGTTTTGTGATCTTCATTGCGAGCGCAGACAAGACGTTGACCCCTTGGCGTTTTATGCTCATGCGACTGGCAAGGATCGTTCCGGCGTATTGGTTTTACACCTTGCTTATGGTTCTTCTGGTGGCGGCCGCGCCCTCGATTTTTCCCTATGAGCACCTTGAGTGGCGTTATGTGCTCAGGTCGCTGCTGTTCATCGCGGGCCCGAGCGAACCGGGCGAGGAGGTCTATCCGCTGCTGGGGGTCGGTTGGACCCTGAACTTTGAGATGTTGTTCTATGCGCTGTTTTCCTTCGCTTTGTTAGTTCGCGAATCCTATCGGTTGTGGGTAGTGGCAACGCTGCTGTATCTGGTGTGCTACCTCGGCGCCGCACTGGGCTTGGTCAGCGGTTTTTACAGTAACGGCATTGTCCTGGAGTTTCTGATGGGCATTGTGATCGGCATGATGTATCGCCGGGGGCTGTGCCGGGCCAGGCCTTGGCTGCCGTTGTTGGGTATCGTGGTTGCGTCAATGGCGGTTTATCACGGGGCAGATATACCGCGCGCGTTGGAATGGGGAGTGCCCAGCGCGATATTGGTCATCAGTTGTGTGACATTGGAGCGTTATTTCAAGGGTTTGCGGTTTTTGAAGGTGCTCGGCGACTGTTCCTATTCGGTGTACTTGATCCACGTGCCGGTACTCGCTGTTGGGCAATTTATTGCCGAACGGATGGAAATAGACCCCTATGCGATGCTGCTCGTATGCATGGCAGGGACGGCACTGGGCGCCTTTGCCAGTTACCAGTGGCTGGAAAAGGCGACCTATCGCAGGCTCAAGGGATGGTTCGGGGTTGATGCGCCGGCAGGTCTTTCCCGACAAAAATACTAGGACTTTGTACCTCGGTAATAATTTGGCGTAAACTGCCGGCAAGCCTGTGAGGAGTTTCCATGACTGCCATAACCATTACCGACGCCGCCCACGATTACCTGGCTGACCTGCTGTCCAAGCAGAACACGCCAGGCATCGGTATCCGCGTCTTTATCACCCAGCCCGGCACCCAATATGCCGAGACTTGCATTGCCTACTGCAAGCCCGGCGAAGAAAAACCTGAAGACACCGCGCTGGGGCTGAAAAGCTTCACCGCCTATATCGATGCCTTCAGCGAAGCCTTCCTTGACGATGCCGTGGTCGACTACGCCACCGATCGTATGGGCGGCCAGTTGACCATCAAGGCGCCGAACGCCAAGGTGCCGAATGTCAACGCCGACAGCCCGGTCAACGAGCGCATCAACTACTACCTGCAAACCGAGATCAACCCGGGTCTGGCCAGCCATGGCGGCCAGGTGAGCCTGATCGACGTAGTCGAGGACGGTATCGCCGTGCTCAAGTTCGGCGGCGGCTGCCAGGGCTGCGGCCAGGCGGACGTGACCCTGCGCGAAGGCATCGAGCGCACCCTGCTGGAGCGTATTCCGGAGCTCAAGGGCGTACGTGACGTGACCGACCACACGCAGAAAGAAAACGCCTACTACTGAGTAAGGTGTTCACTGCATATAAAAAACGGTGCCCCGTGAGCGCCGTTTTTTATGCTTTAAATTCAGGGTATTGCGAAGTATCTCTAACAAAGAAGATTAAGTGTGGGAGGGGGCTTGCAGTCGGCTTATGAGTAGGCTGATGCACCGCCATCAGGGCATAGGTATCTACACAACTTCCGGTGAGCGAAAAAAACTAGGGCGAATGGGCTGTTGTGGTGAGCGGGCTTGTCCCGCTCACCACAGGGAGGATTTTGAGCTTTTAAAATTGTGTAGATACCTATGGCCATTGCGGGCAAGCCCCTCCCGCATTTTTTTGTGTTTGTTCAGTTAAATCAGTGTGTTGCTGTTAATTTGTAAGGTGAGATATCAAGGCCGATAGAGGTGCGCATGCCCGGCCCGATACAGCGACGATTCACTGAAACCGTCGTTTGCCAGCACCCGTCCCACCACGATCAGCGCCGTACGCCTGAACCCCTTGGCCGCCACCTTCTCGGCAATATCACTGAGTGTTCCCACCACCCAATCCTGATCCGGCCACGTCGCTCGGTGCACCACTGCAATCGGGCAGTCCGCGCCATAGTGCGGCAGCAGATCGGCGACGATCCTTTCCAGATGATTGACCCCCAGGTGAATCGCCATGGTCGTGCCGTGACGCGCCAGGCTGTCGAAATCCTCGCCTGCCGGCATGCTGGTTTTATCGGCGTAGCGCGTGAGGATCACGCTCTGAGCGATATCCGGCAGGGTCAGTTCGGTCTCCAGCAAGGCGGCGCAGGCGGCTACCGCCGTGACGCCGGGGATGATCTGGAACGGGATGCCCGCTTCGCGCAAATACCGGATCTGCTCGCCAATCGCTCCATACAGGCTGGGATCGCCGGAATGTACGCGGGCCACGTCCAGGCCTTTGGCGTGGGCAGCCTTGATCAGGTCGATGATCTGTTCCAGGTGCAATTCGGCGCTGTTGACCACTTGCTGCGCCTGATGGCCTACCAGCACCGCCGCAGGCACCAACGAGCCGGCATAAATGATCACCGGGCACTGGCGAATCAGGCGCTGGCCTTTGACGGTGATCAATTCCGGGTCGCCGGGGCCGGCGCCGATGAAGTAGACGGTCATACGCAAATCCTGTGACAAGCGGCGAGCATGAAGGTTGTTCATGATCGGGAAGGGCGATTATCGAGCGTTTAGTCGCCGCAGGCCAATGCAAAGGTGGCCTGGGCGTTTTTTTTGCGGGTGATCAACAGGCGGGCCGGGGCATTGGTGAGCTGTTCGGCAAGCGCCAGCGCGGCACTTTCGGCGATGCCGTAGCAGCCCGTATGGGCAAATGCGACCGCCGATTTGTGGCTGAGACGGTCTTCATAAACAGCCAACTGCGTGGCACTGAAACACTGCAAGGGCAGCTTGAGCAACCGCGCCAGGTCGAGCAAACCGGGCTCATCCTGTTTGCGATCGAGGCTGGCCAGTGCGGTGATGCGCTGGCGATCGATGCCGCCCTCGGCGAGGGCGGCATCAAACAGCGCCAGCAGGGTGTAAACCTCACAACCGCGCTGGCAGCCCAGGCCGACGACGCAGGTCATGCCGAGTAGTGATCATCGCGGTTGCGCCGGAACAGCCAGGCGCTGATCAGGCCCAGTGCCAGCCAGAACGCCATGTTGGTCAACTGCGAAGCGATCTTGAATTGAGCCTCCAGCGCTTCTGGCGCCAGCATCGAGTGCACTTGCGGTTGGGGCGCGCCGATCACGTGCGGCACTGCCAGGATGGCCGCGCCCAGCACTTTGAGCAGCCAATGGCGGCCGAACACGATCAGTGCAATTCCGACAGCGGTAGACGCGGCGGTGCCGATCCACCAGGTCTGGCGCAGCGCCAGCTCGGCGGCGGCAGTGCCCGGCAATTCCGGCGGCAGGCCGAGGGTGGGCGCCAGCACAAAGGTCGCATAACCGGCCAGGCCCCAGAGCAGGCCCTGGGCGGTGCGGGTGGGTGCGCGCAGGGTGTACAAGCCTGCCAGCATCAGCGCAAAACCGACGGCGACCACCAGATTGCCGCCGGTGGTGGACAGCACGCGCTGCCAGCCGTCTTCCGGCGACCAGGCTTCGGCGTCGTGGCTGTGGGCAGCGGCGCCGGCGCCGTGTTCGTGGGCTACTTCGGCGGTTGCCGGGGCGTGCTCAAAGGTTTCCGCCTGCAGAATCAGCGGGGCGACCCAGAAACTTTGCAGCAGGGTCAGCAGCAGGGCGGCCAAAAGGCCAGTGAATCCTGCGGTTTGCGCAATACGCTTGATCATCTCGGCAGGCCTCAGTGGCACGGGAACGCGGCGCTGTGGCGGGTATCGTGGGCGGCGTTGTGCACCGCCTCGATGTGCGAGAAGCCGGCGAAATACACCAGGCACGCGCCGAGGATCGACGCGCCGATGGCGGCGGTCAGACGTTGGCTGAGGGTAGTGGTACTGCTGGCGGTAGCTGAGGTGCTGCTGATGATCGACATGGCGCGTCCCTTTCAGGTGTCAGGGTGAAACGAGCGCATGAAAACCCCGCGAGCCGGGCACGCAGGGTTTTGAACAGCGCCCGCCCACCGCGGGTTTGTTATCTGATTTTTCGGGCCGGTCTCCGGGCTCGCGAGGGACTCTGGGTCTATAAAGCATCGCCTTCCCATGCCATACCGACACAGTGGATCTGACGCTTCGCTCGCTTACCGTTGCGGGGGCAGCACCGGACTGGCCATCTGTCGATGACGCACCGGTTTCCCGTTTCACCCTGTGAAGGGCACCCGAAACAAGGCCTGTAGGAAAGCATGCAGAGCGACGGTAGTCAAATTGACCGAGCACCTGTAGCCTTGCATCCTGCGAGGTTCTTCGGCCCAGGCCGAAGCTAAGAAGGGAACACGGTTCAATCCGTGGCTGCCCCCGCAACTGTGAAGGGTTTACCGACTGCCATGCCACTGCCCATCAGGCGGGAAGGCGCAGCCGGCGCCGGCCTGATGGCCCGCATGCCCCTAGCCAGGAGACCTGCCTCGCAACCGATTTTCCACTTCAACCGGGCGGGGTGATCCGGTGACGAAATCCGCTGCTGCGCGCCGTCGCAGGGCTTATCGTCCCGTATGCCCGCCCTCAAGGGCATCCGATGAAAACACTGGCCAAACTTCCCGTCACCATCGTTACCGGCTTCCTCGGGTCGGGCAAAACCACCTTGCTGCGCCATATGCTCGACAATGCCCAGGGCCGTCGCATCGCCGTGATCGTCAACGAGTTCGGCGAGCTGGGCATCGACGGTGAAATCCTCAAGCAGTGCTCTATCGGTTGCACCGAGGAAGAAGCCAACGGTCGTGTCTACGAACTGGCCAACGGCTGCCTGTGCTGCACCGTGCAGGAAGAATTCTTCCCGGTGATGCGTGAGCTGGTGGCCCGTCGCGGCGACCTCGACCATATCCTCATCGAAACCTCGGGCCTGGCGCTGCCAAAACCGTTGGTGCAAGCCTTCCAGTGGCCGGAAATCCGCAGCGCCTGCACGGTTGACGCGGTGATCACCGTGGTCGACAGCCCCGCCGTGGCCGCCGGTACCTTCGCCGCGTTCCCCGACCAGGTCGACGCCCAGCGCAAGCTCGACCCGAATCTGGATCACGAGTCGCCCTTGCACGAGCTGTTCGCCGACCAGTTGGCCAGCGCCGACCTGGTGATCCTCAATAAATCCGACCTGATCAGCCGCGAAGACCTGGCCCGCGTGCGCCTGGAAGTCGCCCAAGAGCTGCCGCCGGCGGTGAAAGTCATCGAAGCCAGCAGTGGCCGCGTTCCGCTGGACGTGCTGATCGGCCTGGGTGCCGGCTCCGAAGAGCACATCGACGGTCGCCACAGCCATCACGATCATCATCACGACGGTGAAGACGATCACGACCATGACGCTTTTGACTCGATCTCCATCGACCTGCCGCAGGCCGACGAAGCCTTGCTGCTCGACGCGCTGACCCAACTGGTGGTGCAGCACGGCATCCTGCGCGTCAAAGGCTTCGCCGCGATCCCGAACAAGCCGATGCGTCTGCTGGTCCAGGGCGTGGGCACGCGTTTCGACAAGCACTTCGACCGTGCCTGGGGCGCTGACGAGGCGCGCATCACGCGCCTGGTGCTGATCGGCCAGGACCTGGATGCCGCCGGCCTTGAAGCGCAGTTGCGCGCAGCGCTCAGCGTTTAACCCATGCACCTGCTCAGGACTCAGCCCGGTGGTTTCGTCGCGGACGACAATATCGCCGACCTTGGCCAGACCCCTGCCGAACTGGTGATCCTGTGCAGCGGCGATTCGAGCCTGGCGCTGCTGGCCGAAGCGGCGCAACAGCTACCCGACGATTACCCCAGCCTGCGCCTGGCCAACCCGATGCAGGTGCAGAACCACGCGTCGGTCGACCTGTACGTCGACGAAGTGCTACGCCATGCCAAGGTCATCCTGCTTTCGCTGCATGGCGGTATCGGTTATTGGCGCTATGGCATCGAGCGCCTGGTGGAGCTGGCCGAACGCGGCGTCACGCTGATCCTCGTGCCGGGCGATGATCGCCCGGACCCGGAACTCAGTGGCCTGAGCACGGTAAACGCCGAACAACGCGACCGCCTGTGGCACTTCCTGCGCCAGGGCGGCTTGGGCAATGCGCTGGATTTCTATCGCTGCCTGGCCAGCGGTTACCTGGGCCGTGATTACCCTTGGGCCGAGCCGCAAACCCTGGCGCGGACCGCGATCTATCACCCGCACACCGCCAATGCCCGTCTTGAAGACTGGCAGTTGGCGTGGAACCCGGACTGGCCCGTAGCGGCGGTGCTGTTCTACCGTTCGCATCTGCAGGCGGCCAATACCGGTTTTATCGACGAGTTCTGTCAACGCTTGCAGGCGGCGGGCCTCAACCCGCTGCCGATGGCGGTGGCCAGCCTGAAAGAGCCCGGCTGTCTGGCGGTGGTCGAGGACCTGCTGGATGAGGTCGACGCCGCGGTGATCCTCAACACCACCGGTTTTGCCCAGTCCAGCCCCGAAGCGCCGCATGTGCGCCCGTTTCGTCGCAATATCCCAGTGATCCAGGCCATTTGCGCCCAGGACAACCAGCCCGGTTGGCAGGCCAGCGAGCAGGGCCTGGGCCCGCGGGACCTGGCGATGCACATTGCCTTGCCGGAACTGGACGGGCGCATCATCAGCCGGCCCATCAGTTTCAAGGACCTGGCCTGGCGCAGCGAGCGCAGCCAGTCGGATGTGGTGTGCTACCGCGCAGCGCCCGAGCGCATGGACTTTGTCGCCTCGCTCGCACGGCGCTGGGTCGAGCTGGCGCGGGTGCCGAATGCGCATAAGCGCATCGCGCTGATCCTCGCCAACTACCCGACCCGCGATGGTCGCATCGGTAATGGCGTGGGCCTGGACACGCCGGCGGCGGCACTGAATATCCTGCGGGCGCTGCAGGCTGAAGGCTATCCGCTGCCGGATACTTTGCCGGACAGCGGCACGGCATTGATCCATGAACTGCTCGGCGGCGTCACCAACGACCTCGACAGCCTGGACCTGCGCCCCTGCCATCAAAGCCTGGGCCTGGATGACTATGAGGCGATGTTCCAGCGCTTGCCGCAGGCCAATCGCCAGGCCGTGCTGGAGCGCTGGGGCGCGCCGCATACCGACCCGATGTTCCGCGACGGCCGCCTGATGATCGCCGGCCTGCGCCTGGGCCAGACGTTTGTCGGCATCCAGCCGGCGCGCGGTTACCAAGTGGATGCCAGCGCGGTGTATCACGACCCGGACCTGGTGCCGCCCCACGGCTATCTGGCGTTCTATTTCTGGTTGCGCCACACCTACGGCGCCCATGGCGTGATCCACGTGGGCAAGCACGGCAACCTGGAGTGGCTGCCGGGCAAGGGCGTGGGCTTGTCGGAAAACTGCTGGCCCGACGCGCTGCTCGGGCCATTGCCGAATATCTACCCGTTTATCGTCAATGATCCGGGTGAGGGCGCCCAAGCCAAGCGGCGTACCCAGGCGGTGATCATCGACCACCTGATGCCGCCGCTGACCCGTGCCGAAACCTATGGCCCGCTGCGTGACCTGGAGCTGTTGGCGGACGAGTATTACGAAGCTCAACTGCTCGACCCGCGCCGTGCCCGTGAACTGCAAAAAGACATTCTCAAGCTGGTGCGCGAAACCCATATCGACCAGGAACTTGAACTGGACGGCGACGCGGATGCCGCCATTTGGCTGCCGCGCCTGGACACCTACCTGTGTGACTTGAAGGAATCGCAGATCCGCGACGGCCTGCATATCTTTGGCGAGTCGCCGCAAGGCCGCCTGCGCATTGATACGCTGCTGGCCTTGCTGCGTATTCCGCGTGGCGATGGCCGTGGCCCGCAATCGAGCCTGCTGCGGGTGTTGGCCAAGGCATTCGAGCTGGGTTTCGATCCGCTGGATTGCGCCCTGGCCGAGCCTTGGACCGGACGTCGCCCAGCGGCGTTGCAGCAGATGGATGAACAGCTGTGGCGCACCGCCGGCGATACCCGCGAGCGCCTGGAAGTGTACGCCGCGCGCTTGATCGAACAGGCCTTGGACGGGCCGCTGGAGCAGTTGCAAGCGCCCGGTTGGGAAGACGTGAAAGCGGTGATCGAGCACCTGCGTAGCCTCGTCGCGCCACGCCTGGATGCCTGCGGCCCGGCGGAAATGCGTGGTTTGCTCGATGCCCTGAGCGGTCGTTTCGTGCCAGCCGGGCCGAGCGGTGCGCCCAGCCGTGGGCGCCTGGATGTGCTGCCCACCGGCCGCAACTTCTTCAGCGTCGATGTACGCAACCTGCCCACCACCACGGCCTGGCGCATTGGTTTCCAGTCCGCGAATCTGATCCTTGAGCGGCATTTGCAGGACCACGGCGACCACCTGCGTCAGCTCGGCCTGTCGGTGTGGGGCACGGCGACCATGCGGACCGGCGGTGACGATATCGCCCAGGCCATGGCGCTGATGGGTGTGCGCCCGGTCTGGGCCACCGGCAGCCAGCGGGTGGACGACTTTGAAATCCTGCCGGTCAGCCTGCTCGACCGCCCGCGTGTGGACGTGACGTTGCGGGTGTCCGGGTTCTTCCGCGATGCCTTCGCCAACCTGATCCGCCTGTTCGATGCGGCGGTGCAGGCGGTGGCGGCCCTGGACGAGCCGGATGACCTGAACCCGCTGGCCGCCAAGGTGCGCAGCGAGCGCGAGGCACTGCGTTTGTCGGGGCTGGATGAAGATGCCGCCGCGAAACAGGCCGGCTGGCGTATTTTCGGCGCCAAGCCCGGTGCCTACGGCGCCGGCGTGCAAGGCGCGATTGACGGCCGCCTGTGGCAAAGTCGCGAGGATCTGGCTGAGGTCTACTTGAATTGGGGTGGCTATGCTTATGGCGGCTCCGACGAGGGCACCGCCGCCCGCGAGCAGTTCGCCCAACGCCTGAGCCAGGTGCAGGCCGTGCTGCAAAACCAGGACAACCGCGAGCATGACCTGCTCGACTCCAACGACTACTACCAGTTCCAGGGCGGCATGCTCGCCGCCGTGGAAACCTTGAGCGGCGACAAGGCCGCCAGCTACCATGGCGACCACAGCCAGCCGGACCTGCCGAAGATCCGTACCTTGAAGGAAGAGCTGAACCGGGTGATCCGTTCCCGCGCCGCCAACCCCAAGTGGATCGACGGCGTGAAGCGCCATGGCTATAAAGGCGCGTTCGAGATGGCCGCGACGGTGGACAACCTGTTCGCCTTCGACGCCACCACGGCGCTGATCGACGATCATCAATATGCCTTGCTCGCCGACGCCTACCTGCTCGACCCTGACACCCGCGATTTTGTGCAGCGGCACAACCCCGCTGCGCTGCGCGACATGACCGAGCGCATGCTCGAGGCGCAACAGCGCGGACTGTGGCAGGAGCCGGGGGCGTACCGCGAGGCGTTGGAAAACCTGTTGCTGGATATAGAAGAAGACAGCTAATGACTGATATTCCCCATTTTCCGCTGTCCGCCGTGGTCGGTGCCGATGATTTGAAGCTAGCGCTGTGCCTGACCGCCATCGACCCGAAGATCGGCGGTGTGCTGATCGAAGGCCCGCGCGGCATGGCCAAGTCCACCCTGGCGCGCGGCCTGGCCGACCTGCTGGCCAGCGGGCAGTTCGTGACGTTGCCCCTGGGCGCCACTGAAGAACGACTGGTGGGCACCCTCGATCTCGACGCGGCACTCGGCGAAGGCCGCGCACAATTTTCCCCCGGTGTGCTGGCCAAGGCCGATGGCGGGGTGCTGTATGTCGATGAGGTCAACTTGCTCGCCGATCACCTGGTCGACCTGCTGCTTGATGTCGCCGCCAGCGGCACCAACCTGATCGAGCGTGACGGCATCTCCCATCGGCATTCGGCGCGCTTCGTGCTGATCGGCACCATGAACCCGGAGGAGGGCGAGCTGCGTCCGCAGTTGCTCGACCGTTTTGGCTTCAATGTGGCGTTGAGCGGGCAGACCTTGCCGGCCGAGCGCGGGCAGATTATCCGTCGACGCCTGGATTTCGACAGCGACCCGACGGCGTTCTGCGCACAGTGGGCCGCACCGCAGGCAGCCTTGCGTGAACGCTGCACGGCCGCGCGAGCGCGGTTGCACAGTATCGCCCTGGATGACCAGGCCCTGGCGCAGATTACCGAGCGCTGCTTTGCCGCCGGTGTCGATGGGATGCGCGCCGACCTGGTCTGGCTGCGCGGCGCCAGGGCCCACGCGGCGTGGCGGGGCGCCAATGCGATTGGCGAAGAGGATATCGAGGCCGTGGCCGAATTTGCCCTGCGCCATCGGCGCCAGGCGCATTCGTCGCCGTCGAGTCCGCCCGATCAAGGGCAGGCCCCCGAGCCTTCAGACACCTCACCCGCCCAAGGCCAGTGGGGTGACATGCCCGCACCCGCCTTGCCCACGGGCGCCCGTAGCGAAGTCCCCGCCTGGCCAAAAAAGCCCTAGGCATTCGCCCCCGGCCTGACACGGGGGCGGATGCCCGTCCCCAGGCGGGGCGATTGAATACCGGCAGGCAAGGCAAGGCGCGCAGCGCACAGCAGGGGGCGGTTGACTGGCCGGGTACCTTGCTGGGCGGTCGGCCGCAATCGCGCGAGGACCTGCGGTTTCATCTACGCAGCCGCTCGGCCCACGAGTTGTGGCTGGTGATTGTCGACGCTTCGGCGTCGACCCGGCGGCACCGTGCCTTGACCGATGCCAAGGGCTTGCTGGCCCAACTGTTTGACGATGCCTATCGGCAACGCGCGCGCATGGCGTTGTTGACGGCGAGTGGGCAGGCACCCAAGTGGCAGGTGCAAGGGCTCAAAGCCGCGAAAGGCTTGACCGGCTGGCTGGATCAGCTGGGTGCCGGCGGCGGTACGCCGTTGCTGGCGGCGTTGACCGAAGCGGGGCAGTGGTTGGTGACGCGGCGCAAGCGCTATCCCGCCGAGCAACAAAAGTTGTTGGTGATTACCGATGGGCGACTCAAGGACATCCGTGGGTTGCCGTTATTGGTGTGTCCGGGGGTGCTGGTGGATATCGAGCGCGGGCCGATCAGGTTGGGCCGGGCCCAGGCGTTGGCGGCGGGGTTGCAGTTGGAGTATCGGCATATCGATGAGGTGTAGTGCCTGTACCGATGAGGCCCGGACAAGCACTGCAAGACCATCAGCCTGCCCCCGGCACATTCGGCCAAAGATCCGCCACCAGGAACAAACGCTCCGCTTCCTCCCAATCCTCACCGTTCTGGACCATGCGCACCAACAACTGCGCCGGCGCCATCGGATCAAGATCAGTCAGCCAACGCTGCATCTGTGCTTCGCTCCACACCTCTGCGGGCGGGTAATGGGCCGGCGCCAGCCAGGCATGCCGGGGCAACGGTTGCCACCGGCCTGGCGCGCTGGTGCTGACAAACTGCTGCCAGTCGCGCTGATGCAACCAGCGCCCACGCAAATGCTGCGGATGGGCACCGCGAGGGGCGGCGGCCAACCCTGGCCAGGGATACAACAAATACCCACCCAGCCACAAATGTGCATCGAAATGCTGGATATCCAGCGCCGCCAGCACCTCACGGCTCTCCGCCCGCGCCGAAATCGGCAATTGGTGCTGGGCCAGGTGCGCCAGCTTGCGGTCGAGCCGGTCATGACAACCCGGGCCCAGCCACTGCGCCGTGTCCTCGCCATCGCCGGCCTGCGGGCCCAGGTAGAGCTTGATCGCCAGTTCCAGGTGGTGCACGCCATCGCGGTCGCGCAGCAGCATGTCCAGCTCGCCCAGGGTATGCCCGGCGCGGCGGATCGGCAGGTTGGCGGCCAGCAGCTCCACGCCCGGCGCATGCTGCACGGCGAACTGCCACAGGCGTTCGTAATACAGGCCCAGGCGCCGCGTGCGCGACAGGCTCAGCCAGTGCTGCAAGGCGCTGCTGTCCTGGTCCAGTTGTCGCAGCCAGTGTTCGAGCCGGTCGGGGGCTTGCACCCAGTCGCTGCCGGCCAGTGGGTGGCGTTGCGGCCAGGGCGCCTGGGCAAGCATCGGCGGGGCGAGTATCACCCACGCCAGGTCGCGCACCTCGGGGTGGCGCAGTTGGCGGGGCAGGGTGTGCAAGTCGGGGAATACAGTCATGGTCCGAGCATAGCCTTTTAAGCCGGGAGCGGATGCCTGAAAAAACCCTGAGAACCATTGTCATCAAGGCTTCACGGCGACAAAGGATTTTGCCTCACGCGGCCTTTCGCCCATAATCGTTTCTTTTTTGCCACACCCCACGCCCCGCAGGAGCCCCATGGAGCAATTTCGCAATATCGGCATCATCGGTCGCCTGGGCAGTACCCAGGTGTTGGACACCGTCCGCCGGCTGAAAAAATTCCTGCTGGAACGCCACCTGCATGTGATCCTCGAAGACACCATCGCCGAGATTCTCCCCGGTCATGGCCTGCAAACCTCATCGCGCAAGATGCTCGGTGAAGTGTGCGACATGGTCATTGTGGTTGGCGGTGACGGCAGCCTGCTCGGCGCGGCCCGGGCATTGGCGCGGCATAACGTGCCGGTGCTGGGGATCAACCGGGGCAGCCTGGGGTTTCTGACCGATATCCGCCCCGATGAGCTGGAAGTGGAAGTGGCCAAGGTGCTCGACGGCCACTACCTGGTGGAAAACCGCTTCCTGCTGCAAGCCGAAGTGCGTCGCCACGGTGAAGCCATCGGCCAGGGCGATGCGCTCAATGACGTGGTGCTGCACCCGGGTAAATCCACGCGCATGATCGAGTTCGAGCTGTACATCGACGGCCAGTTCGTTTGCAGCCAGAAGGCCGACGGCCTGATCGTCGCCACGCCGACCGGGTCGACGGCCTACGCGCTGTCGGCCGGTGGCCCGATCATGCACCCCAAGCTCGATGCCATTGTGATCGTGCCGATGTACCCCCATATGTTGTCCAGCCGACCGATTGTGGTCGATGGCAACAGTGAGCTGAAAATCGTGGTGTCCAAAGACATGCAGATCTACCCACAAGTCTCCTGCGACGGGCAGAACCATTTCACCTGCGCACCCGGTGACACCATCACCGTGAGCAAAAAGGCGCAGAAGTTGCGGCTGATCCACCCGCTGGATCACAACTACTACGAAGTGTGCCGCACCAAGCTGGGCTGGGGCAGCCGCTTGGGGGGTGGAGGCGACTGATGCTCGATCCCGCGCGTAGCTACGACCTGATTGGTGACGTGCACGGCTGCGCTCATACCCTTGAGCACCTGCTCGATCAGATGGGTTACCACAAGCAGGGCGGCACCTGGCGTCATCCGTCGCGCATGGCGGTGTTCCTTGGCGATATCATCGACCGCGGCCCGCGCATTCGCGAGGCGCTGCATATCGTCCACGACATGGCCGAGGCCGGCCAGGCGCTGTGCATCATGGGTAACCACGAATTCAACGCCCTGGGCTGGGTCACGCCGGCACCGCCAGGCAGTGGCCGCCAGTTCGTGCGCGAGCACACGCCACGCCATGAACGCTTGATCCACGAAACCCTGACCCAGTTCGAACAACACCCGGCCGATTGGCACGACTTCCTCACGTGGTTCTACGACATGCCGCTGTTTGTCGACGCCGGGCGGTTCCGTGTGGTGCATGCCTGCTGGGATGAAGGCTTTATCCAGCCACTGCGCGCCACGTTCCCCGAGGGGTGTATCGACCAGCACTTCCTGCAGGCCGCCGCCGTACCGGGCAGCTTTGCCTGCAACGCGTTCGACCGCCTGCTGCGCGGCACCGACATGCGCCTGCCGGATGGCCTGACGCTCACCGGTGGCGATGGGCTGACGCGTTCGTTCTTTCGTACCAAGTTCTGGGAAGACGACCCGAAAACCTATGGCGACATCGTGTTCCAGCCGGACGCTTTGCCGGAGCCGGTGGCCCGTACGCCACTGTCGTCGACGCAAAAAAATTCCCTGCTGCGCTACGGCGTCGACGAGCCCCTGTTGTTCGTCGGCCACTACTGGCGCAGCGGCACACCCGCACCGATCCGCCCGAACCTGGCCTGCCTGGATTACAGCGCGGTGCTGTACGGCAAGCTGGTGGCGTATCGGTTGGATCAGGAAACCCAACTGGATCCGCGCAAATTCGTATGGGTCGACGTTGAGCGGCCCGAGGTGATTGCATGAGTACCGTGGCCGTATTGCGCTTGCCACTGAGCGTCGACCTGGGTGGTTTCGTCAAATTGCTGCAACGCATGCAAGTGCCCCATCACGTCAGTGAGGAAGCGGGGGAGCAGGTATTGTGGGTGCCGGAGGCGATCAGCGACGACGTGCGCGTGCTGTACCAGCGCTTTCCCGCCGGCGACCCCGACCGCCAACTGGATATTCCCGAGCAGGCGCCGCCCGCCCGCCCAGGCTTTTTAGCGCAGCTGCGCCAGAGTCCGGTGACCGCCCTGGTGCTGCTGGCGAGCCTGATCGTCGGTGCGCTGACCCTGCTCGGGGAAAACCTGCAAGCCATGAGCTGGCTGACCTTCCTGCCGTTCCGGGTGATGGGCGAATACATCCAGTTCACGCCATTTGCCGAAACGTTGGCGTCGGGACAGTGGTGGCGGTTGTTCACGCCGATGCTGATCCACTTCGGCATCCTGCACCTGGCCATGAACGGCATGTGGTACTGGGAGCTGGGCCGGCGTATCGAAAGCCGCCAAGGCAGTATCAATCTGCTGGGCCTGACCCTGTTGTTCAGCCTGGTCTCCAATTACGCGCAATACGCCTATGGCGGTCCTGGCCTGTTCGGCGGCTTGTCCGGCGTGTTGTATGGCCTGCTCGGGCATTGCTGGATCTATCAATTGCTCTCGCCCAACCCGGCCTATCGCCTGCCCCGTGGGGTGCTGGTGATGATGCTGGTGTGGCTGGTGCTGTGCCTGTCGGGGCTGGTCTCGATGATCGGTTTCGGCCAAATCGCCAACGCGGCCCATGTGGGCGGCCTGGTTATCGGTTGCCTCACCGGTTTGCTGGGCGGGCTGTACAGCCGCCGCAAATCCTCTATTGGATAAGGAAGAGCCTCATGTCCTCTTTTGCTGAAATGATCGAAAACATCACCCCGGACATCTACGAGAGCCTCAAGCTCGCCGTGGAAATCGGCAAGTGGTCCGATGGCCGCAAGCTCACCGCCGAACAGCGTGAACTGTCGCTGCAGGCGATGATCGCCTGGGAGATCCAGAACCTGCCGGAAGACCAGCGCACCGGCTACATGGGCCCGCAGGAATGCCAGTCCAAGTCGACCACCGTGCCGAACATCCTGTTCAAGTCGGATGCGATCCATTGATTGAAATCGGTCGCGGTGCAGTCAGCAAAATGTCGGCGCAACTCGGTGAGCCGACCGTTCAATACGCGTTTCGTCTGGGCGATAGCGAGGTGCCGGTCAATCCGTTGATCGGTACCCATGTGCGCCTGGAGTACCTCGGTGCCATCCATTGCAGCCATTGCGGCCGCAAGACCAAGACCAGCTTCAGCCAGGGTTATTGCTACCCGTGCATGACCAAACTGGCTCAGTGCGACCTGTGCATCATGAGCCCCGAGCGTTGCCATTACGACGCCGGCACCTGCCGTGATCCAGGCTGGGGCGAACAGTTCTGCATGACCGACCACGTGGTCTACCTGGCCAATTCGTCGGGGATCAAGGTCGGTATCACCCGCGCCACCCAGTTGCCGACGCGCTGGCTGGACCAGGGCGCGAGCCAGGCATTGCCGATCATGCGTGTCGCCACGCGCCAGCAGTCCGGGTTCGTCGAAGACCTGTTCCGCAGCCAGGTGGCCGACAAGACCAACTGGCGTGCGCTGCTCAAGGGCGATGCGCAATCGGTGGACCTCCAGCAGGTCCGCGATGAGCTGTTCGCAGCCTGCGCCGACGGGCTGTTGAGCTTGCAGGAACGCTTTGGCCTGCAGGCCATCCAACCGGTAACCGACGTCGAGCCGATTGAGATTCGCTACCCGGTGGAGCAGTATCCGACCAAGATCGTCAGCTTCAACCTGGACAAGAACCCGATTGCCGAAGGCACGCTGCTGGGGATCAAGGGCCAATACCTGATCTTCGACACCGGCGTTATCAATATTCGCAAATACACGGCCTACCAGCTCGCCGTGCATCAGTAGAAGGATTGCAAGCATGCGCACCGAACAACCGAAGATGATTTACTTGAAGGACTATCAGGCGCCGGACTACCTGATCGACGAGACGCACCTGACCTTCGAGTTGTTCGAGGACCACAGCCTGGTCCACGCGCAGCTGGTGATGCGCCGTAACCCCGAGCGTGGCGCCGGTTTGCCGCCGCTGGTGCTCGATGGCCAGCAACTGGAACTGTTGAGCGTGAACCTGGCCGATCAGCAATTGACCGACGCTGACTATCAGTTGACCGACAGCCACCTGACCGTGCACCCAAACAGCGCCACGTTTACCCTCGACACCACGGTCAAGATCCACCCGGAAAGCAACACCGCGCTGGAAGGCCTGTATAAGTCCGGCAGCATGTTCTGCACCCAGTGCGAGGCCGAGGGCTTTCGCAAGATCACCTATTACCTCGACCGCCCGGACGTCATGAGCACCTTCACCACCACGGTGATCGCCGAGCAGCACCGCTACCCGGTGCTGCTGTCCAACGGCAACCCGATCGCCAGCGGCCCCGGCGAAGACGGCCGCCACTGGGCGACCTGGGAAGACCCGTTCAAGAAGCCGGCCTACCTGTTTGCGTTGGTAGCCGGTGATCTGTGGTGCGTCGAAGACAGTTTCACCACCATGACCCAGCGTGAAGTGGCGCTGCGCATCTACGTCGAGCCGGAAAACATCGACAAGTGCCAGCACGCCATGACCAGCCTGAAGAAGTCCATGCGCTGGGACGAAGAAACCTATGGCCGCGAGTACGACCTGGACATCTTCATGATCGTCGCGGTCAACGACTTCAACATGGGTGCCATGGAGAACAAGGGCCTCAATATCTTCAACTCCAGCGCCGTGCTGGCCCGCGCCGAAACCGCTACCGACGCCGCGCACCAGCGCGTCGAGGCGATTGTGGCTCACGAATACTTCCACAACTGGTCGGGCAACCGCGTGACCTGCCGCGACTGGTTCCAGCTGTCGCTCAAGGAAGGCTTTACCGTGTTCCGTGATTCGGGCTTCTCGGCCGACATGAACTCGGCCACGGTCAAGCGTATCCAGGACGTGGCTTATCTGCGTACCCACCAGTTCGCCGAAGACGCCGGCCCCATGGCCCACGCCGTGCGCCCGGACAGCTTTATCGAAATCTCCAACTTCTACACCCTGACCGTGTACGAAAAGGGCTCGGAAGTGGTCGGCATGATCCACACCTTGCTCGGCGCCGAAGGCTTCCGTAAAGGCAGCGACCTGTACTTCGAACGCCATGACGGCCAGGCCGTGACCTGCGACGATTTCATCAAGGCCATGGAAGACGCCAATGGGGCTGACCTCAGCCAGTTCAAACGCTGGTACAGCCAGGCCGGTACCCCACGTCTGGCAGTGAGCGAGTCCTACGACGCCACGGCAAAAACCTACAGCCTGACCTTCCGCCAGAGCTGCCCCGAAACCCCTGACAAGGTGGAAAAACTGCCGTTCGTGATTCCGGTCGAACTGGGCCTGCTGGACGGCAAAGGCGCGGGCATTGCGCTGCGCCTGACCGGTGAGGCAGCGGCGGGCGCTACCTCGCGGGTGATTTCGGTGACCGAGGCCGAGCAGACCTTCACTTTTGTCGATATCGCTGAACAGCCGCTGCCTTCGCTGCTGCGCGGCTTCTCGGCACCGGTGAAACTGAGCTTTCCCTACAGCCGCGATCAGCTGATGTTCCTGATGCAGCACGACAGCGATGGCTTTAACCGCTGGGATGCCGGCCAGCAACTGTCGGTGCAAGTGTTGCAGGAACTCATTGGCCAGCATCAGGCGGGTCAACCGCTGAAGCTGGACCAGCGCCTGGTCGAGGCGCTGCGCACGGTGTTGAGCGACGAAAGCCTGGACCAGGCCATGGTCGCCGAAATGCTCTCGCTGCCTGGTGAAGCCTACCTGACGGAAATCAGCGACGTGGCTGACGTTGACGCCATCCACGCCGCTCGCGAATTTGCCCGCATGCAGCTGGCCGACCAGCTCTTCGAAGGCCTGTGGCTGCGTTATCAAGCCAATCGTGAGCTGTCCAGGCAGACGCCGTATGTCGCTGCTGCGGAGCATTTTGCCCGGCGTGCGTTGCAGAACATTGCGCTGTCGTACCTGATGCTCAGCGGCAAGCCAGAAGTGTTGGCGGCGACGCTGGACCAGTTCGACACCAGCGACAACATGACCGAACGCCTGACCGCGCTGGCCGTGCTGGTGAACTCACCGTTCGAAGCGGAAAAGGCCAAGGCCCTGGCGGTGTTCGCCGAGAACTTCAAGGACAACCCGCTGGTCATGGACCAGTGGTTCAGCGTGCAGGCCGCCAGCACCTTGCCGGGTGGCCTGGCGCGTGTGCAGGCGTTGATGGAGCACCCGGCGTTCAACCTCAAGAACCCGAACAAGGTGCGTGCCCTGATCGGCGCGTTTGCCGGGCAGAACCTGATCAACTTCCATGCGGCCGACGGCTCGGGCTATCGCTTCCTGGCCGACCTGGTGATCCAGCTCAATGGCTTCAACCCGCAGATCGCGTCGCGCCAATTGGCGCCGCTGACGCGCTGGCGTAAATACGACAGCGCACGGCAGGCGCTGATGAAGGCCGAGCTGGAGCGCATCCTGGCCTCCGGTGGGCTGTCGAGCGATGTGTTCGAGGTGGTCAGCAAGAGCCTGGCGTAAGCATGGGTAAACGCACTTGAACCTGTGGCGAGGGAGCTTGCTTCCTCACCACGGATTCAAGCCTGCGTTCGGCCAGCGTGTTTGACGGGGCGCCTGAGATCAAGATCAAAAGCCAGAACCAGAACAACGGCGCAAGAGCTTTGAATAACCGAAAGGCCCACCTTGCTACTGACATTTCCTGACAGGGTCCTTTGCTAAACTGCGGCACTTTTCGTTTTTCGGCGGGATCAACGTGTCGCGTACTACTCGTCTACTGACCTTGTTGCAGGCCCTGCGGGGTAAAAAACGGCCTGTTACGGCTGCCGTGCTGGCGGCGCAGTTGGAGGTGTCCGAGCGTACGCTGTACCGGGACATTGCCGAGTTGACCGCCCTGGGGGCGCCGATTTTCGGGGAGGCCGGAGTCGGCTACGTGTTGCGCAATGGCCTGTTTTTGCCACCCTTGATGCTCAACGCCGAGGAAACCGAGGCCGTGGTGCTGGGCTTGCGGTATGTGGACCAGCGTGGGGACGAGGTGCTCAGTCGCGCGGCGGCCAATGCGTTGGCCAAGATTGCCGACGTCCTTGACCCAGCCGCCCAGGAGGCCTTGCGCAACCCGACGTTACTGCCCGGCCCGCCCGGTTTCGGCTATCCGGAAAACCGCGTGCCGCTCAATGTGTTTCGCGAGGCTATTCGCAATCAGGCCAAGCTGCATATCGATTACGCGGATGCCAGCCAGGTCCAGAGCCAGCGCCTGATCTGGCCGCTGGCCCTGGGCTTTCTCAATGAAGTGCGGGTGATCGTGGCGTGGTGTGAGCTACGCGGCGCCTATCGCACCTTTCGCACCGACCGTGTGGCGAGCGCGCAAGTCCGGGGCGAGCGGTATCCGGGGCGACGCAGCGACTGGCTGCGGGCCTGGCGCAAGCTGATGGAGCGCAACGAATCCGTGCCGTTCACTCCTGACAAAAACTGACACACCCTTGGCTTAGCATGGCATCACAGATCACCAACAAGGAGTTGTGCCATGTCCCTTCCCGAATTGGCTCCCGCCATCGCGGCCTATCTCGCGGCGACCAATACCCGCGACACCTCGGCGGTCGCCCAGTGTTTTGCCGATGACGCCAATGTGTTCGATGAAGGCGAGCATCAGGTCGGCACCGCCGCCATCGCGCGCTGGATGGAAGACACCGCGCGGCGCTACCAGCCGCGGGTCGAGGTGCTCAACGTGCAGCATCGTACCGGCAAGGTGTTGGTCAGCAACGTGGTCTCCGGCAATTTCCCCGGTAGCCCGCTGGAGCTGCGCTACACGTTTCGCCTCAACGAACAGGGTAAGATTTCACGGCTGGATATCTCGCTGTAGGTCATAATCGCGGGCATGACTTTCGACTCGCCCCTCGCTGCCTATCAACACGCTATCGCTCAACAGGGTTTCGTCGCCGACGATGCCCAGCGCCGGGCGGTGGATGCTCTGCAAGCCTGTCATCAGGCCTTGCATCAAGGGCATGCGCCGCTCACCGGGGTTTACCTGTGGGGCCCGGTGGGCCGTGGCAAAACCTGGTTGATGGACCAGTTCCACCAAAGCTTGCGGGTGCCTGCGCGGCGCCAGCATTTTCATCACTTCATGGGCTGGGTGCATCAGCGCTTGTTCCAATTGACCGGCACCCCCGACCCTTTGCAGGCCCTGGCACGGGAACTGAGCCAGCAAGTGCGGGTGCTGTGTTTCGACGAATTGTTCGTCAATGACATCGGCGATGCGATCATTCTCGGCCGCCTGTTCCAAGTGATGTTCGCGGAAGGCGTGGTAATGGTCTGCACCTCCAACCAGCCGCCGGACCAGTTGTATGCCGAGGGTTTCAACCGTGAGCGATTTTTGCCCGGTATCGCCGCCATCAAGCAGCATATGCAGGTGGTGGCGGTGGACGGTGGCGAGGACCATCGCTTGCACCCAGGCGTTGGCCTGCAGCGCTATTGGGTGAACCAGCCCGACGCGCTGGCCAGGGTCTTCGCACAACTGGCTCAAGGGCAGGGCATAAACAGCGGCCCGATCGTCGTGGGTCATCGTCGCATCGACGCCGTGCAGTCCAGCGACACTGTGCTCTGGTGCCGTTACGCCGACTTGTGCGAGCAACCCTTGGCGGCGATGGATTTCATGCTGCTGTGTGATCGCTTCAAGGCGATTGCGCTGGGTGAAGTGCCCAACTTGAGCGCGCAACAGCGTCCCGGTCGGATTGCCCGTGGCACTGAAGATGCGGTGCAGCGTGTGGCGGCCGGTGATCGTGAACTGCCGCAATTGTCGGTGCACGACGACAGTGTGCGTCGGTTCATTGCCTTGGTGGACGAGTGCTATGACCGCAAGGTGCCCTTGTTCATCGAGGCGCAGGTCGCGTTGGAAAACCTTTATACCGAGGGCTACCTGGCGTTTCCCTTTCGCCGCACCCTCAGCCGCCTGCGGGAAATGCAATTGCAGCGTTTCGGTTGATTGCTGTACGAAAAAAACACCGAGATGGGCGGCCTGGGCTTTTTTATCGGCAGAACCTTCCCGTGTTCACGCAGATATTTGTCGTTAATCTCCTTCAACTGGCGCCGTCCACACGCTTACAATCAAGCCCCTCAAAGGGAGCCGATTCCCTTGTTGTCGTGATTGAGGAAGGCAATGGAAACCCCAGATATCCTGGTGCTGCAAGCCAGCTACACCAACCCGGTACACGCCCAGGCGATTAGTCGTGTGCTCAACCATTACGCCGAAGACCCGATGGGCGGCGGTCACAGCCTGTCCGCCGATCTGTTGGCGCAACTGCCGGCCGAACTGGCCAAGCGACCTCATGCGTTCAGTGTGCTGGCGTTTGTCGGCGGTGAACCGGCGGGGCTGGTGAATTGCTTTGAAGGGTTTTCCACTTTTGCCTGTCGCCCCTTGGTCAATATCCATGACGTGGCGGTGATGGCGCCGTTCCGTGGCCTGGGGCTGAGCCAGAAAATGCTGCACAAGGTCGAGGAAATTGCCCGGCAGCGCGGCTGCTGCAAAATTACCCTGGAGGTGCTCGAAGGTAATGCCGTGGCGCAGTCAGCCTATCGCAAGTTTGGGTTTGATGATTCGAAGTTTGATCCGGCCTATGGACGCATGTTGTTCTGGCATAAACCGCTGGATAAATAACAATTAAAAAAGGGCGCCATTAAATGGCGCCCGTAAACCTTGGCCAAAGGAGCGGAATGGCGTGAGGGTGTTGCGGATTAAACAAGTATTAACTCAGCGTTAAATTAACTCTTGGGTTGTTGCTGATCGGCCGTTTCGGTTTTCGGGTTCTTGCCGTCGGCCAACGCGGTCTGTTGTTCCGAGCCGTGGATTTGTTGTTGCGAGAAGGCGAAGTCATTGTAGAACTGCTTGGAACGCTCCGAGCCGCCTTCTGCAAACGCGGCGGCGGAGGTCAGGGTCATCAGGCTGGCAAGCATTAAAGTCGAGAGTTTCATCGAGGTTTCTCATTAAGTGTGATCGTCGTCCGTTCGGTCCTTGAGCAGATTTGTGGGCCATAGTGGCGCGATCTTATTAAGTGGGAATTAACCCGAGAAACTTCCAACGTTAACAATTTCGTTAACGTTGGACTCTTCGCTTTTATAACTTCCAGTGGGAGAGAGGGGACAGAACCCGGGACGCTTTAATACACGCTGAGGTTCAAACCCAGGACACCTTGTCGTCGTTGTGTTACTGGGCTGGTTTTTCCTGGAGCACCACATCTGCCGGGCTGGCCTTCTTCGGCTTGATCAGGCTGAAGTCAATCAAGGCTTTCTGCTGGCGCAAATAAGGGTTGCCGATCAGCAGCGGTCGCGCCTGAAAGCTATCGCTGACCAGGCTTTTGCTGCGGTCCAGCTCGTTGAAACTCAGCCCGGCCAGATCGGCCCAGGTGTGGATCAACTGCGAGCTACTGTAGGGTCGTTGCAGGTCACCGGCAAAACTCCAGTCGTGGTTTTCGCGCCATTTCGGCGAGGCATAGGCCATGAACGGGATCGTGTACATCGGCGCCGTCGGTTTGCCTTCGTTACGCCCCAGGGTGGCGTGGCCGGCCGAGTCGTAGACGTCTTCGCCGTGGTCCGAGAGGTACAGCAGGAAACCGTTGGGGTCGGTCTTGGCGTAGTCCTTGATCAGGCTGGACACCACGAAATCGTTGTACAGCACGGCATTGTCGTAGCTGTTATAGGTGGGCAGTTGATCATCGCTGACGCCGTCGGGCACGCCCTGGCGGTCGGTAAATTTGTCAAAGCTCGGTGGGTAGCGGTACTGGTAACTCATGTGCGTGCCGAGCAGGTGCACCACGATGAACTTGCGTTCGGCCGGGTCGGCCAGGGCCTTGGAGAACGGCGCCAGCACGTCGCCGTCGTATTGACGGGCGTTCTGGTTGCGGTTGTTGTTCAGGTACACCTGCTCGTCGGCCTGTTCGGAAAAAGTCGTGAGCATGGTGTTGCGCTTGGTCATGGTCTGCTGGTTGGTGATCCAGTAGGTCTTGTACCCGGCTTGCTTCATCACGCTGACAATCGACGGCGTCTTGAGGTACAGGTCGGGGTTCTCCTCGTCGGCGAACGTCAGCACCTGTTGCAATGCTTCGATGGTGTAGGGGCGGGGCGTGATGACGTTATCGAATACCGCCAATTGGTCGCGCAGCTTATCCAGTTCAGGCGTGGTGTTGCGCGGGTAACCGTAGAGGCTCATGCGTTGGCGGTTGGTGGACTCGCCGATCACCAGCACCAGGGTCGAAGGCTGGCCGGCCGTGGTGTCCTTGAGGTTGGTCAAGGGTGGGATCTGGCTGGCGCTGTCGAGCATGCCTTGCATGTTGTCCAGTTGTTCAGTGTAGCGGTGGTAGGCGACGATCATCTGCCACGGCACGGCTGGCTCGATGCGCGATTCGAAGCGGTCAATTGCGTCGTCCAGGGTGTCGCTGCGGGCGATCTGCTTGACCAGCGGGTAGCCGACGATCGCCACCACGATCACGGTCGCGGCCACGAGTGCCTGTCCGCGCGGCAGGTACACCGGGCGCACGCGGGTCCACAGGAAAATCGCTACGGCGGTGTGGGCGATGAACGCCAGCACGATCCACCAGGCGAAGTACTGGGTGGCATATTCGCCGGCCTCGGAGATGTTCGACTCGAACATGATGAAGATGACGCTTTGGGAAAATTCCTGCTGGTAGATAAAGAAATAACCCAGGCTGGCCATGGAACAGGCCCACAACACCACGCCGATCAAGGCGGACAGCAGGCGCGTACGGCGTGGGAATATCAGCAGGGGGGCGAGCCACAGTGCGCTCATGAAGAAGGCTTGGCGAAAACCGCTGAAGCCGGACGTGCCGCTGAGTTGGATCAGCAGTTGGGTAATACCCGAGAAGTACCAGAAAAACACGAATAGCCAGCCAAGACCGGCCCAATCAAAGCCTTTCGCAGACTTAGTGCTGCGTTCGAACATCGCCATCCAGCGCTCCAACCCGATAATTTTTCAGTCGACGCGCAGGGCTGCACGCAACAGAGGCCACCCTTGCATGGGATGGCCCTTGGGGGCGGGAGTATCGAGAATGGCGTGTGAAAACTTTGTGAGATTTTTGTAGCCTTTATCTTACAAAGCGATGACCGGGCTCAGCAGAGCGCAGGCTGGGCGCCAGCGGGCTGATCGAGTTGGGCTTGAATGATATGGGCACGCAGGCGCATGACCTCCTGCTGCAGTTGATCGCGTTCGTCTTTCAACTGGCGCAACTCATCGCGACGGATAGAGACGTAGAGGGTCTGTGGAGGACGGGTCATCTGTGCTGTATTCATTGCTTGCCTCGCAAATAGGCGGTGTGTCGCGGTGTGCCAGAACGCTTGAGTCGAGGTTCTCGGCAGCAGTCAGGGCGATTCTGAATTCTTTTTCACGGCAATGGAACTTTTTTATTTTTGGTGGTCGTGTGACTTTCGGCGCAGTGATGGTGAAACGATGGCAACTTTTTTGTCATGAAACTACAAGGTTCTGCCCCTGACTAACCCTCATTAGCCTCATTGCGCTATAAACTACGTCACACATTTTTTAGCAGTTAGGAGCATCAGCACATGCAACTGGGGATTATCGGACTAGGCCGCATGGGCGGGAATATTGCACGGCGCCTGATGCTCAATGGGCATACCACCGTTGTTTACGACCGTAACGAAGCATTTGTCAAAAACCTCAGCGAGGAGGGCGCCACCGGTGTTGCAGACTTGAAGGCGCTCGTTGCCGGACTGCAACAGCCACGTGCCGTGTGGGTCATGCTGCCCGCTGGCGACCCGACCGAAAACACCATTAATGAGTTGAGTGAACTGCTGGAAGACGGTGATGTGATCATCGACGGCGGTAACACCAACTACAAGGACGATGTGCGGCGCGGCAAGGCACTGGCCGAGAAGGGCCTGCACTATGTTGATGTCGGTACCTCCGGCGGCGTCTGGGGCCTGGAACGTGGCTATTGCATGATGATCGGTGGCGACACCGAAACCGTACAGCGCCTTGACCCGATCTTCAAAAGCCTGGCCCCGGGCCTGGGCAGCATTCCGCGCACCAAGGACCGTTCCGCCAGCGCCGACCCGCGTGCCGAGCAGGGCTACATCCACGCAGGCCCCGCGGGTGCCGGGCATTTCGTCAAGATGATCCACAACGGCATCGAGTACGGGATGATGCAGGCGTTTGCCGAAGGGTTTGACATCCTCAAGACCAAGAACTCGGAAAACCTGCCTGAAGATCAGCGCTTCGACTTGAACGTCGCCGACATTGCCGAAGTATGGCGCCGTGGCAGCGTGGTCTCGTCCTGGCTGTTGGACCTCACCGCCGATGCGCTGGCCACCGATCCGAAACTCGACGGTTACTCCGGTTCCGTGGCCGACAGTGGCGAAGGCCGCTGGACCATCGAGGCCGCCATGGAACAGGCGGTGCCGGTGCCGGTGCTGTCCACGTCGTTGTTCGCCCGTTTCCGCTCGCGCCAGCAGAGCACCTACGGTGACAAAATGCTGTCTGCCATGCGCTTCGGCTTTGGCGGACATGTGGAGACTTCCAAAAAATGACCGCCAACGGCAAGAAAACCCAGGCCGAACCGGCTCCACCCACCACACTGTTTCTGTTTGGCGCCCATGGTGACCTGGTCAAGCGCCTGCTGATGCCGGCGCTGTACAACCTCAGCCGCGACGGGCTGCTGGGTGACGGCCTGCGCATTGTCGGCGTGGATCACAACGCCATCAGCGATGCCGACTTCGCCAAGAAGCTCGAGGATTTCATCCGCACCGAGGCGGCGAGCAAAGTCAGGGGCAGTGCGGACAACGCGCTGGACCCGGCATTGTGGGCACAGCTGGCCAAGGGCATCAGCTATGTCGAGGGCGACTTTCTCGACGACAGCACCTACGCCGACATCGGCAAGAAGATCGCCGACAGCGGCACCGGTAACGCGGTGTTCTACCTCGCCACCGCGCCGCGCTTCTTCAGTGATGTGGTGCAGCGCCTGGGCAGTGCCGGTCTATTGACGGAAACCGACGACGCTTTCCGCCGTGTGGTGATCGAAAAGCCGTTCGGTTCCGACCTGGCCACCGCCGAAGCGTTGAACGCCTGCCTGCTCAAGGTGATGAGCGAGAAGCAGATCTATCGCATCGACCATTACCTGGGCAAGGAAACGGTGCAGAACATCCTCATCAGCCGTTTCTCCAACGTGCTGTTCGAGGCGTTCTGGAACAACCACTACATCGACCATGTGCAGATCACCGCCGCCGAAACCGTCGGCGTGGAAACCCGGGGCAATTTCTTCGAAAAAACCGGCACTCTGCGCGACATGGTGCCCAACCACCTGTTCCAGTTGCTTGCCATGGTGGCCATGGAGCCGCCGGCGGCATTCGGTGCCGATGCAGTGCGTGGCGAAAAGGCCAAGGTGATCGGCGCGGTACGCCCCTGGTCCTTGGAAGATGCGCGGGCCAACTCGGTACGTGGCCAGTACACCGCCGGCGAAATCGGGGGCAAGCCGATGCCGGGCTATCGCCAAGAAGCCAACGTTGCGCCCGACAGCAGCACCGAGACGTTCGTCGCCCTCAAGGTGATGATCGACAACTGGCGCTGGGTCGGCGTGCCGTTTTACCTGCGCACCGGCAAGCGCATGAGCGTGCGCGACACCGAAATCGTGATTTGCTTCAAACCGGCGCCTTACGCACAGTTTCGCGACACCGAGGTGGACGAACTCAAGCCCACCTACCTGAAGATCCAGATCCAGCCCAATGAAGGCATGTGGTTCGACCTGCTGGCGAAAAAGCCCGGGCCGACCCTGGACATGGCCAACATCCAGTTGGGGTTTGCCTACAAGGACTTTTTCGAAATGCAGCCATCGACCGGGTACGAAACCCTGATCTACGACTGCATGACCGGCGACCAGACCTTGTTCCAGCGTGCCGACAACATCGAGAATGGCTGGCGTGCGGTGCAGCCATTCCTTGACGCGTGGAAGGAAGACGATGGCATTCAGACCTATAAGGCCGGTGAAGATGGCCCGGCGGCGGCCGATGCGTTGCTTGCCCGTGATGGCCGCACCTGGCACAGCCTCGGATGAGTGATGCCACGATCCATCCCATCCGTTTTATCTTGAGTGACGTTGACGGCACCTTGCTGCATCCCGATCACAGCTTCAGCCAGCGTACGGTGGACGCAGTTCGCGCTCTGCGCGAGGCCGGGGTGTTTTTCAGCCTGGCCAGCGGGCGCCCGCCCAAGGCGATGTTGCATTTGATCGAGACATTCGGCATCGACGTGCCGGTGGCGGGTTTCAACGGCGGCACGCTGATCAACCCCGATGGCAGCATCCTGGTTGCCCATCACCTGCCGGCGGAGGCGGCGCTGATAACCCTGGCGCTGTTTTCGGCCGAGCCGGACGTGGAGGTGTGGGTATTCGCCGACGGCGACTGGCTGCGGCGCGATCCGCCTGGCCCGATGGTTCAGCGCGAAGCCGACGGCCTGGGGTATGGGCCGGTGGTGGTGGAGAGTTTCGAGCCTTACCTGGACCGGGTCGACAAGATCGTCGCCGCCAGCAACAACACGCAATTGCTGGTAGAGCTGGAAGCGCAATTGCAGCCCAAGGTGCAGGGGCTGGCCCAGGTGTCGCGTTCGCAACCGGTTTATCTGGATGTGACCGCGATGCTGGCCAATAAAGGCGAGGCCCTGAAAACCCTGGCAGCGCACCTCGGCGTGCCGCTGGAGCAGACGGCTGCCATGGGCGATGGTGGCAATGACCCGGCGATGTTTCACGTGGCCGGCTTATCGATTGCCATGGGCCAGGCCGAAGAAACCGTCAAGCGCCAGGCCAATGTGGTCACCGGCAGCAATGTCGAGGATGGCGCGGCCGAAGCGCTCGAGCGGTTTATTCTCGCGGCGCGATAAGTACCTGAACCGATAAGCGCCTTAACGTTATACGGCTTAACGTGCGATGACTGTTGTGCAGTCATCGCAAGTTGGCATCAACTTACTTCGGCATAGCCCAGGACTGTAAACGGTAGCCATCTTTGTCGAGTTCGGCGCGGGCCTGCAACAGCAGGTTTTCCAACTGCGCCGGGTCGGTATAAGTGTTCGATGACAGTTGTTTACTGCCGATACGGTTATTGGTCCGGTCGATGACGCTCAGGCTGAGGGCGCCGTTGCCATCGTGCCAGGCCACGCACTGAAAGGGTCGGAAAGCACGGTCTGCGATCAAAAGAGCTTCGTTGATGCGGAGCGGGGCGTTCATGTGGGTCTCTCTCTAAATGCCCATTCAAGTGAGTACCGGCGGTTGGGCTGACCGTGCGGTGGGTTACTTGTACTGATGCACGATGGCCGGGTACGGGTCACATGTTAGAACACATATTTTTAACTTTCCCTGACTGACATCATGTAAGTGGCTGTTTTGAAAGCGCGATGAACATTGGCGCGATGCATCACTTCCGTGCCGCAAACCCGCAAAAGTGGCTTTTTGCCCGCACTTATAGCAAAACGGTACAAGGCGAGCGTCAAGATCTTGCTAGTGTTAGCGCCAGGCGTAACAAACCGTTGTTTCTTAATAACTTTAAAATTCTGGCGCCAAGGAATGATCATGCTTGCTACACCTGCGCGTCGCTTGCTTGTGGTCGACCCCTGTGACGATTGCCATGGGTTATTGCCTGGTTTGCGCACCGCCGGGTGGGAGGTAGACAGCTGTGCATTGGAAGCGGTGGGTGAACGTTCCTGTGATATCGGCCTGCTGCGCCTGCAGCCCTATCACCTGGAACGACCCGAAGCCGTCAAGGAACTGATTGGCCGCAGCGGCACCGAGTGGATCGCCGTGCTCAGTCAAGACGTCCTGCGCTTGCAGAATGTCGGTGACTTCGTCTGCGAATGGTTTTTCGACTTCCACACCTTGCCGTTTGACGTTGCCCGCGTGCAGGTCACCCTGGGGCGCGCCTTCGGCATGGCGCGCCTGCGCGGCAAGGGCCATACCCCGGTGGACGAAGGCCATGAACTGCTGGGCGACAGTCGACCGATCCGTGAGCTGCGCAAGTTGCTGTCCAAGCTGGCGCCTACGGAGTCACCGGTATTGATCCGGGGCGACAGCGGCACCGGCAAGGAACTGGTCGCCAAGACCTTGCATCGTCAGTCACAGCGTCATGCAAAACCGTTTGTCGCGATCAACTGCGGGGCGATCCCTGAACATCTGATCCAGTCCGAATTGTTCGGCCATGAAAAGGGTGCATTTACCGGCGCCCACCAGCGCAAGGTCGGGCGTATCGAAGCCGCCCATGGCGGTACCCTGTTCCTCGATGAAATTGGCGATCTGCCGATGGAGTTGCAGGCCAATCTGCTGCGTTTTCTCCAGGAAAAGCACATTGAACGGGTCGGTGGCACCCAGCCCATCCCGGTGGATGTGCGCGTGCTGGCGGCCACTCACGTCGACCTCGAAGCCGCGGTCGCCAAGGGGCGCTTTCGCGAAGATTTGTACTACCGGCTCAATGTGCTGCAAGTCGTCACGGCGCCGTTGCGCGAGCGGCATGGCGACGTGGTCATGCTGGCCAACCATTTTTCGCGGTTCTACAGTCAGGAAACCGGTCGTCGCCCCCGCAGTTTCAGTGAAAACGCGTTGGTCGCCATGGGGCAGCACCCGTGGCCTGGCAATGTGCGCGAGCTGGCCAACCGCGTACGCCGGGGCCTGGTGCTTGCCGAAGGGCGCCAGATCGAAGCCGTTGATCTGGGATTGGTGACCGAACAGGCAGGTTCGCCGCCCATGGCGACATTGGAAGACTACAAGCACCGCGCCGAACGCCAGGCGTTGTGCGATGTGCTCAACCGGCACAGCGACAACCTGAGTGTCGCGGCCCGTGTGCTGGGCATTTCCCGGCCGACGTTCTACCGGTTGCTGCACAAACACCAGATCCGCTAGGGCGGGTAAACCGAAAAGCCCCGCAACGACCCTTATCGTTGCGGGGCTTTTGCGTTGTGGTAATCGCCTGCGATTCGGTCAGAAGTAGTACGGGAATTTCAGGCTGAACGTAAAGTCCGGCGCATCGTCGGTCATGCCGATCGCCAGGTTCGGCACGATGGTGAGGTTGTCCGAGGCCGCAATGGTCATCCCCACGTTGAAGTAACCGGCGTTGGCATCGCTGGAGACCACCGATTGCCAGTCCCCGCCGTCAGGCTTGAGCCGGCTCTTGCGTTGCACCAGGTCGGACACCGAGAACGACATGCTCATTTTTTCGTTGAGGGCGAAGGCCACCCCGACGCCGAACTGGAAGCTGTCGCCCAGGCTGACCTTGCCGCCGACCTTCTGGTTGACGTCGCTGCTGATGTCGCTGAACGAGTCTTCGAAGTTGTGGGTATAGGACAACGAACCGAACAGCACTGCCGGGTCGAAGGTCTTGACCAGCGAGATGCCGGGTGTGATCGACCAGACCCCGTTGCCTGTCGGCAGGCTTTCCGGCACGAACAGGTTGTCGTTGGTGGGCGAGCCGATCAGCTTGATACCAAAAGGCTCTTTGCCGGTTGGCGCCTTGACCCGCACCGACACCACGGCATCCGGAAGGGATGGGGTTTCGTCGAGGAACTTGTACGCCACGCCGAAGTTGACGTCGCCGATGGTCGGGTCGCGAGTCACCGACTGTTCCGACGTTGCGGCGCTGCTGTTGCCGGCGCCGGCCGACTGGTAGGTGGATTCGCGATAGACCACGGGCACGTTCACGTCGAACTGCCAGCGGTTATCGAGGTTGTAGCGGCCGGTGAGGTCGAGGGTCCAGTTGTCGGACTTGATCCGGTCCAGGTTGATGTTGCCGAGGAAGATCGAGTCCAGTGCCAGGAAGCCGTTGAGGGTCAGCTGGCGAGCATCGTAGCGTGCATAAGTCACGCCGGTTTCAAAGCTGAATCTGCCGTTGCCGAAAAAGCCGCTGGCTTCGTTATAGAGGTTGCTCACGCTTTGCGCGGGGGCCGAGTCATCCTTGAGCGACTGGCCGTAGGAACTGCCGCCACCGCCCGCGCCACCGGATGCAGCCGCCGCGCCCGTACCGGCGACGGTGGTGCCGCTGGCTTTTTGAAAGTCTGCCGGGGATTTGGCCAGGCGCTTGGGCGCCGGTGTCGCCGGTTGGTCCTCGACCTGGCGCACCCGTTGTTCCAGCACCGCCAGGGCTTTTTGCTGTACTTCGTAGCGCTGCTTGAGTTCCAGGAGTTCCTGTTTGAGTGTTTCGATATCGGTATCTGGCGCGGCATACAGAACGGATGCAGGCAAGAGCGTACTTAAACAGACCACCGCGCGAAGCGATAACGATCGATGCATGAAATAAGCCGTCCTTTTCTAATGCGTAAGTGTCGAGGCTCAGCGTAGTTCAATAACCGAGGGTGCGTAGGGCTTTGAGTTGATCGAGGTTGCAGTTCAATGCGCCGTTGTTCAAACCGTTATTGTTCATTACCACGTTGAGCTGGGTCATGTTGTTGACGAAGTTGGTGTTGCCGGTCAGCACCGTGCCTTGCAGCACGTTGCCGCCACCGATCTGTTGCAGGCTGTTGCCCTGGTTGTGGTTGGCCTGGATCGCCATCTGCAAGCCGCCGTTATTGGCCGACACGCTGACACGGCCGGCCGCGCTGTCGCCGGTCACTGTGCCGCCGGCCACCAGCACTTGCCCCGATTGCACCAGGTTGGCGGGGGCCAGGCCGTTCTCGACGGTGATCCCCACGTTGTTGTAGGCAGTGTTGCCGTCACCGGCGGCACGCACGCTTTGTGTCACGCCCTGGCCACTGCCCAGGCCAGCGCCGCCGGTAACGTTGCCGGTGCCGGTGTTCGGGTTCGTCCCATTGCCGGTCGAGCCAGTGGTTTGCACATAGAATTGCGGCGTGATGGTCGACGCGTCGACCTGCATGCTGGCCTTGCCGGTGAGAGTGTCACCCACGGCATT
This sequence comes from Pseudomonas sp. FP597, assembly GCF_030687435.1. Taxonomy (NCBI): domain Bacteria; kingdom Pseudomonadati; phylum Pseudomonadota; class Gammaproteobacteria; order Pseudomonadales; family Pseudomonadaceae; genus Pseudomonas; species Pseudomonas sp. FP597. Next base: position 3,014,444 of record NZ_CP117432.1, read on the forward strand.
GGTCCAGGTACTGCTCATCACAATACCGAAGCTGATGATCCGCCCCGGCATCACATAACGGCCGCGCAGGTCGGCCATTTCCGCATCCTTGAGTTCGATCGGTTTGAATGCCGATGAAGCGTAAGCGGGCATCGAGGCTGCCAGACACATGACCGTCAGCCAACGGGAAGTGTTCATCTTCTGCTCCTGGAGCGTCCTGCCCCTTATTGCGCTTCTTTTAGAAGAAGTCGCTCTGGATGAAACCGAAATCCATCAGCTCGGCATCGCCTACGGGCCGGAACTCATTCAACTGGTTCTTGGCGGTCAGCGGCGTGGGTGGGTCGAGCAAGACATTGGCCTTGTCGTAACCTTCACCGAGTACGGCGAAGACGATGCCATTCCAGCCCTTGACGAAGTCGTCGTGGGAATAGCGCTTGTGGCCCAGCACGGGGTCGCCGATATAGACCCAGTCCTTGTCGGCGCGCTGTAGCACCACGAAGTGCTTGTAGCCACGAATTTCCAGGAGTACCACCACGGGGATTTTCACGGTCACCAGGGTGTCTGGCGCGATTTTGTAGCCCCGGGCGCGCATGCCGATGCTTTCGAGGTAGCGCTTCATGTCCAGCATGGAAAAACCCTGGGTACGCACCAGGTCCTGGTCGGCGGTGACCAGCATGCCTTTGATGATGTGATCTTCGTCGACGTCCAGCCAGTAGGCTTGGCGCAGGATGGTGGCGAGTGCCGCGGCACCGCAGCTGAAATCGGTTTTCTGTTCCACCAGGTTGGCGAACCGGCGTTCACGAATACTCTCGACCTTCTTGAAAATCACCGCACCGCCAGGCATGGCGGAGATCGCCATGGTGCCTGCCCACGCGGGGCCGGTGAGCAACAACAGGAGGGTGAGGGTTGCGAGGCGCATGATCGTATGACCTGCTGGACACTGATTTAAAAAAAAGGGAATAAAAAAGGGCCTTGTTGCCAAGGCCCCGTTGGATCAGAAGCGCACGCCGCTGGCGCAGACGGTGCAACCTTGACCGATCGCCAGGCTGTTGCTGCCTTGGTTGCCCGAGCCGGACTGCAGGTTCACACCCACGTTGCCGGAGTTGCGGTTGACCGAGTTGTCGAGGCTGGCGTTGTTGGACACGTACTGAGCGTTGCCGCCATGGCCATAACCGTGGCTGCTGGCTGCAGTGCTGAGGTAGCTGTTGCCCAGGGAGTTTTGTTCGGTGTTGGCGGCCGCAGCGATGTTTTTGCCGTCTGCGGTCACGATCGCCAGGTTGTTTTTACCCTGGTTGCCTTGACCGGCCTGGCCGTTATAACCCACGTTGCCGGAGTTACCGTTAACCGAGTTATCCAGCGAAGCGTTGTTTTGCGTGCCTTTGTTGCTGAAGCTGCTCAGCACGCTGTTTTGATTCACATCGACCACACCGAATACGGTGGCGGCATCGCCTTTGGCGCTGGAGATGGCGGCAGAGTTGTCAGCCTGGTTGCCACTGCCGGCTTGAACGTTGACCCCAACGTTACCGTTGTTGCTGTTCACCGAGCCATCGGCCGAGGCGTTGTTTTCGGTTTTGGTGTCGTCGAACTTGTTGACCGCGCTGTTTTGTACATCCGTCACCACGGCCGCGATGGTGCCGGTAGGTTGAGGCGCAGGGTGCCAGCCACCACCCGCTTGAGCTGCGGCAGCCATGAGTGCGGCGAGCGCGAAAACCATTGGTTTCAGGGCCATTTGAGGTTTCATGGTGTTTCTCCTTGCTTCTAATTAGTTGGTTAAGTGTTGGTACGGTCCAGCGAGTACTACCAAGCGTTTACTTGATAGTGATGCCCAGGGTGTTAGCCACTCGGTTCCCCACCCCGGCACTCTGGTTCACCTGAATCACTCCTCGGCTGCCTGTGAAGGCCTGGTCGCTGGTCACGACAAGGCGGCTGCCAGTGGTGGGGGTGAGCCCTGAGTCGGTCAATTGCGTCGTGTTCTGTTGCAACAGGACGCTGTCATCGATGCTTTGCGGTCCAGGGTTGATACTGATCCGCACGGCGTTGATGGATTGGTTATTGGCCCCGGCGGACTGGTTGATGCCCAGTACGCCGTTGCCGCTGGTAAATGAGGTGCCCTGGATCGCCGCCTTGGCGTTCAGGGACGGGTCGACGCTGCCGTCCATACGCTGAATATTCACGTTGGTGGCTTGACCACCGATGGCGATGGCGCGGCTGTTGGATGTCTGGTTCTGCGTGCCGGCCGCCTGGTTGATCGACAGGACGCCGTCGTACTGTTTACCGCTGTGGCTGATCACGGCGGTGTCGTCGGCCATGACCGGGGCGCTGGTCAGCAAGGCGAGGACGAGCAGGGCACGATTCATGGCTTGCCCCCCATCATGCTGCCGATGTTATTGAGCGGCGCCATGCCGCGCTGGATCGAGTCGCTGATCTGCCCGCCCATGCCGCTGCCACTGCCATGACCGCCGGCCGAGCCGGCCCCCAGGGTCGACAGGCTGCCTTGAGTGGCATGCAGGCCGGTCATGGTGTCGTTGGTCTGAATGACGCGCACGATGCTCGAACCGCTGCTGACGTTGCCGAAATCGCGGTCACTGAGTTCGCCGGTGGCCGCCATGACGTCCTGGCTGGGATTGGCGTTGGCCGTGGTGGGGTAGGGGTCTTTACCGTAGGCGGGGCGGCCGATCATGTGCGCTTGCACATTGCGCCCGGTCACGATCACACCGTCACCGGCAAAGCTCGGCGCACTGATGCCAAGGCTGAGTACACAGCTGGCCAGCAGTCCCTTCATCAAGCCTTGAGTGAATGTGATCACGGCGGTGTTCCTTATGCTCCGCGCTGACCCTAAACAGCGCTGAAAGGGATAGAGCAGGAGCCGTGCCGCTTTTTATTTATCGTTATTATTCAATTGGTTGAAGTAATTGTAGGGCAAAGTGCCGTCACTGCTGTTTCAAGGATGAGACAGTCCTGAATCAAGTACGCAGGTTCGGCCACGCCGCAAGCGATTCATCGGGTTGTATCAATGGCTTAACACTGTATGTGACAAAACCATGAATCCGCGCCGTACAAGCGGTTCAGGGCAGGGCAGTGTTTCAAAAATGGACACAACAGGCGCGAGCAAGCACGGGCACGCCTGGCGACGTCAGCCCTTGGGGGTTTTACGCGGGATGGAATTGAGTACGGGGTTGCCGTCCTGGTTCTGGGTCAGGTAGACCGGCAGTACCTTGGGCAGGGAGGGGACGAGGTTGTTGACCTCGTTGAGGTTGTAGATCCCGCCGATGCGAATCGCGCCGGTGCTGGCGTCAGCCAGCATCACCGGTTTGGCGAGGTAGCGGTTGATCAGCGGCAGGGCATCGGCCAGGGTCAGGTTGTCGAGCACCAGCTTGCCCTGGCGCCAGGCCAGCGCGCCGTCGTCGGGGTTGATCGCCTTCACGCTCGGCGTGGCTTCTCCCGGTTGATAGCTGGCCTGCATGCCAGGCGTCAGCGGCACGCTGCCGTGCACGGGGTCGCTGGAAATCTGTGCCGAGCCTTCGAGCAGCATCACCCGGACCTGGTCCTCGTACGTCCAAACGTTGAACTGGGTGCCGGTCACGCGCACCTGGCCTTCACCCGCCCGCACGATGAACGGATGGGCACTGTCATGGCTGACCTTGAAAAACGCCTCGCCTGTTTTCAGTGTGACCCGGCGCTGGTCCTTGTAGTGGCTGTAGACCAACCGGGTGCCCAGATTGAGTTCGACCTGGCTGCCATCGCCCAGCCTCACCAGGCGCAAGCCATGGGGGGCTTCGAACTGTTCGCAGGAACTGGGCAGCCAACCGGCTTCCCAGCCGGTGAAGGCCGCCACGGGCAAGGCGAGCAGGCCCACGGCTGCGACCATGACATACATTCGCCCCCGGCTATGCGGTTTGAACGGCACCGCAACGCGGGGCGGGTCGCTGCGTGGCAGATAATCTGCAACGTCCCAGATTTCCAGCATCGCAGCGTATTCGAAGGCATGCAGCGGATGGGCATCGTGCCACTGTTCAAAAGCCTTGCGTTCCTGCGTCGTGCAATCACTGGCGTGCAGGCGCATGCACCACTGCGCGGCGGCGTCTGTGATGGTGTCGTATTCGGTTTCTGAGACGGACTTTTCGGTCATTGACGCATCCTGATTTCCCACATTCTAACTCCCACAGGCGGACGGCGAGAACAGCCGTCATGGCGATTGCACATCAATCGGAACTTATTCTCGTTTACCAGGACCTGAAGGCTGCTCACGCTCCCGCATCCAGCGTGCGGCCCAGCTCACTGATCAGGTAGGTCACCGAGTCGGCGTTGGCCAGAATGGTGTCGATGCGTTTGTCGGCGTTGCTCATGAAGATCGAGCGAGCGTCGTCAAGCGAGGTGGCACCGGTGGTACTCAAGACTTTCTTCATTTGCAATTGTGTTGAAGGGCTGTCGCCAAAATCCTCCCACAATTGGGAAACCGCGTCCCATACCTTGAACAGCATCGTCACCGGCGTTGCCAGTGACAGCGCGGTTTCACGTACGTCTTCCAGATCAGTCTTCATCAACGCGGCCCCGGGAATGTCGACGTTGATCAGGTCCGCGAACGGCCGCATGCTGTCCAGGTAAGCCAGGTCTTCGGTCGAGGACCGGATGTGGGTGATCTCATGAATCAACACGGTCGCTCGCGCGTGGGCCGAGAGGTTGAACGGGGCGGTCAGGCGGTTCTGGTATATGTCCATAGGCGGGTCGAAGAAGCGGCCCAGCAAATAGATCTTGTGCTCCTCATCGGTGGGTAGCACGAAAGCGAAACTGTCCTGCGACCTGTAGCGATCGGTGCCACTGACAAAACGTTTTGAGTCGGGGCCGACCAGGGTGGGGTTGATCAACTCATCGAGCACCTCGTCGACCCGCCGCTCGATCCTTTGCACCTGGTCGGCCGTGAGTGTGACGATGCCAAAGAGCTCGCTGAAAAAACGCCCAAGCCGACTGTTGGCATCGCGCAGTGCGGCGAAGTGGACAAGGTTGCGTTTGCAGGTGACCGTGTAATACGTCGCCACGTTGAGTGCTTCATCGATGCATTGCGCCTTCCAGCTGGAGAGCGCAGCAATCTCCCGCATGCCCACCGCCTCGATATTGATCAGTGACCGTACGACCGAGCGTGTGTGACGCCTGCCCGCGTAGCGGCTCAATGTCTTGCCATAGCGTGGGTTATGCCGGTCCAGGTCGAGCGTCCATTCGCCCTGGGCGTTTTGCCGCACGTATGGGCCACGCAGCTCACCTTTGTTCAGGCGCCAGCCATCACCGGTTTTTTTTATCGGGTACACCTTGCCCGCCAACGGCACATAGTTGCGGGTATTGAGCCTGTCTCGGTACATGTGCGGCTGCGTGGTCTTCTCAAGGTCGTCCAGGGCGACATCGTGACTTTCAAAGACTTGCAGTCGAGTACGTTCGGGGTCCGTCACATCCAGCGTGCCCAGCGTGGTGGCCGCCGGCTGCGACGGTTGCAGCCATGGCTCCTGGATCACCGGCTCGGCGGGCGGCTCGGTTTGGGGCAGCAGATCCTCCAGCGCCCCGCGCAGAGTGGCCATCTCGGCGACACCCAGTGCGAACATCTTCAGCGCTTGTTGCCAGTGGTGTTCCTGCAGGTTCTCGGCGGAGGCCTTGAACAGTTTATAGCTGCGCCATACCACCAGCGGGTAGGCCAGTTTTCCGGCCATGAATTGCAAGCCTTTGGGAATGCCCTGAGTCAACAGGCTGGTGACCGCGTCCCAGGCTGACTTGCCCCAGCGGGAGAACTGGCTGGCGAGCATCTTGAGGAGCATTTCGGCGTTGTCTTCGAACAGGCGAGTCAGTAGGTTGCCGGTGATGGGTGACACACCCAGACGTATATCAGAAGGCCCTTTGCCAAAGCGCTGATTCAGCAAATTGCGGTAAGTGGCCTGATGCTCGGTTTGCAACTGTTCCAATACCCAGTCCTGCAGCGCGCCGGGCGTGATGAATTCATTGAGAAGAGCGACTTCGTTCGAATATTCCTTCAATGAATGCGCGGGGCTGTAGGGCGCATACAACACCAGGGGGCCAGGAGCGCCGGACGTTGGCCCGATCAGGTAACAGCCCAACGCCTTGACTTTGGCGGCCCCCTCGGTTGCGATCAGCTCAAGCGGGCGAATGAAGGCTGTGACCCCACGTACGGCGGCGCGCGCCAGGGCATCGGGCATGTCGAAGACTTGCTGGATAAGCCCCCACGCGGATGCCGACAGCCGCTCATCAAGCATGTGTTGATGGGCGTATTGCATGACTTGCCAGGGCAGTTGTCGACAGAATCGCTCACGGCGCTCCCGCGTGGCTGTGGTCTGGCTTTTGAGATGTGTTGTCAACTGCTGCTGAAAGCGCTTTTTCAGGTCCAGCTGTCGAACCAGTTGCATAACGGCATTCCCGTCCAGTGTGGCCGGCAAGGGCGTAGCGGTGCGTGAGCGTGGCCGGATCGCGTCACCGTTCAGCTCAGGCAAGTGCCGCAGGGCGAAATCCGTCAGCGTCTGGATATTGCCCGCTAAATCGATATTTCCAGGGATCAGTACGTTGTCCGGCGTAATGTCCTGCTCAGGAAAACGCGCTTTGAGCAAGCTCGTGAGGGCGCTTTGAGCGCTCTCGCGAATGGATGTGATGCCGTGAAGGTAGTCACGTTCATCCGGTGCGCTGACGCGGTACTGCTCGATCAGCTCGGCCTGCAGGATCTGCTCCCGAGGCGTTGCCATGCCCAGCCAAACCGGCAGTGCCTGCTGGAGGATCATGGCGCGCGCGATTGCGATCGCCCTGGGCAGGTTGGACGGGGGCGCGCGGCGGATCAGGCGGTCCATGCAGTCTTGAAAACGCTGTGCGCTCAATCCCATGGAAAGCACGTGGTCGATCTCGTCACGTGTGAAGTAGCTGTAGGTCTGTTGGCGGTTTTTCAGCAGATCGTCGTCGATACGTTGCAGCGGACCCAGTGAGTATGACTGATGGGGAAGACGCCGCGAGACCGGCACGTTCTCCAGCAGGGGCAGGCGTTCCAGCGGATTTTGCAAACGTCGTTCCAGGGTGTCGAGCAGGACCTTGACTGACGCAAAGGTTTCATAGCCGCAACGCGGCGTCCATAGCAGCGCCGTGCCTGAATGATGGGGGTCGATGCCGCCGCGTTCGGTCAGCACAAAACAGTTGGCCAGGGCTTGGGGGATGGCGTCGAGGCCAAGGTTCAACGTCAAGCCGAAGGCATCCGGTATAAAACCGTTCAGGCCATGCCGGGTCAGCCGGCTCAGGCCGTCGGCGTCCAGAGAGGCGTCCAGCAACGCCAGCGTTGGCCCCGGCAAGCTTCTGGACAATTGTCGCAATCGGACTTCGCCGATCAGTCCTTGCAACAGGCCATGGCTCAGGTGCGTTTGGTTGTTTTCCAGCAGCAGGTGAGGCAGCGTGCGCAGGTCGCTTTGAACAAAGGATTGCATGACCTGCTCGATGATCGCATTGAACGTCGCGGTTGAAAGGCTGTGCAGCATGTGAGCGAGGCCCGCGTCGCGTTTGCCGTAGAACCCGGTGCGTAGAGAGTCTTTCAGTGCTTCGCTTTGCCGCGCCAGGCGCGCGATAAAGTGCTCGACCATACTTGAAGACTTTTGGGGTAGACGGCCTTCTTGTTCTCGCGCTCGGCCGGCATAGGTATTGATATGGATGTCGTCGGCTTTCAGGTTGAGATTTCTCTTGGCCAGCTCGATGTTCAGCGCATGGGCCACCAGCTCGCGCAAGGTGGGATGTTGGCTGCGCTCCATGGCCAGCGCGGCTTCGATCGCTTCCAATCGCCGTAGGTGCAGCTTGGCTTTTTCCGCCTGCACGCTGCTGGGGCGCCCATTGCCGCTGGTGATGGGATGCACCGTCCAGCGCCCGCCGCTTGGTTGCTCCAACAAACGACTGTCCAGCATCATGCGCACGTCCAGGGCACTGTCGAGCAGTGCCGCCAGATCAATGCTGCCCGCACTGCGGCGAAACAGCCCCAGCGCGGAGTCCAGGTTGTCGAACTGCTTGGTGACGACGTCCTCGACCATTTCCAGGAACACATCGTCTGCGACCGGCTGGCCATGGACTTGTATGTGGTCCATGCCGATAAACACGCTGCGTTCGTCCATGGACAGAAAATTGAGCAACTCATCTTCATGACCCGCGGCTTTGAGCATGCTCAACAGGGTGGCGTTGAGGTCCTTGAGGTCCTTCAGTACCTGCAACCCGCGCGATTGGGTATAGAGATAGGTGTGGGAATTGCTCATCATCAGTGTGCCGGCAAGATCGACGTAATGTTGAAAGGGCGAATGTACCCGCACCTTTTCCAGCTTCAACTGACGATCCGGCGTCTCACGCAAGGTCGTGTTGGGCAGCAACGTGGCGCGCAATATCCGGCTTTCGTCGCTGGAGACGATTTCGTCCTGGTGCTTGAACAACAGGTCGGCGCGGAACTTGTCGCTCATGACCCTGGCGAACAGTTGCGCGCGTGACTCACCCCCATTGATGTCTTCGTTCCAGTAGGTCTGCAGCAGGCTGTTCAATAACCGGGAGAGGATCGCGCTGGTTTGTTCCACCACGCTGTCCCAGCGTCGCTGGTCCTCAGCCCGTTGCTGCGGGGTCAAGGTGCTGGGGTCGTAGCCGATATTATCGAAGGTGTGGGTCCGGTCCGTCGGCCAGGCATGCTTGACGTAAAACTGCAGCAGCGTCTCGTTGAGCGGCAGCGAGGCGACCCAGCGAGACCCGTCATCAGTGGGCGTACGGCTGAAAAAGTTAACACGGGTGTCGGCCTGTTTTAGGCCCGGAAAGTAGGAGCGGGCCATGATGTCGAGCAAGATGTGGAGCATGCCATCCAGGGTGGGAAGTTTGCGCAGTTCCTGGAGCATCATCGTTACATTTTTGTATTGTCCGGCCTGGATAGCGCGCTCCTGGTCCAGCATCACTGCACCCTCGATGACCGATGTGCTGAGGCCCAGGTGCTCATCCGCCGGCAGTCCGTCACGCTCTATGATGGACAGAAAGTGCAGTAATTGGCGGCGCTGGTCCGGGTCCCGCAAGCGGGCCTCAATTTCACTGAGCAGGTCGGTGCGGCTGTCGAACAGCTCCAGGCCGCCATAGGGGGTGTAGAGCACGGCTTTTTCAGCATCGGGGGTCGGGCTCATGATAAAGGTGCCGGCCAGTGGCATGACGGGCTTGCCGGGGCGGTTGATCAGCAGCCGTTCGACCCGCATGCAATACCCGTGCAGTGTGCGGTTCTGGCGTGCGGCATCGGTGGCGTAATACAGCGTGTGCAGCCAGTCCAGATCCTTGAGCGCGAACCCCAGCGCACGCTCCCGTGGCGTCGGCTCTTTGCGTTTGATCGGGCGCAGAAATTCATCGAAAAAATACGGCGGGGAGACTTTCGCCATGGTGCACGCTCCATCAATGCGGCGGTTGTGAAGCCTCACGGTAGGTGCCGGTGTGGAATGTGGAGCGGTACATAATTGCGGTGGGCTTCAAGCGCCCGTTGACAGCAGGCCTGTACGGCGTTGTTTAATCGAAGGTCTGGATTGTTGTTGCCTCTTCCAATTATAAAATCGGAGCTACAGATGTCTGCCCAGTCCCCGATAGTTGACAGTACTCGCGCACTCATTGGTTTCAATGAGCTGGTGGCATTGCTCCACACGGTGTTTGTAAAGCACGGCACCTCGCCGGACGTGGCGGCTATCCTCGCGCACAACTGCGCCAGTGCCGAACGCGACGGCGCCCATAGCCACGGTGTCTTTCGCATGCCCGGTTACCTCAGCACGCTGGCCAGCGGCTGGGTCGACGGCAAGGCTGTGCCGGTGGTCACGGATGTAGCATCCGGCTTTGTGCGGGTGGACGCCGCCAACGGTTTCGCCCAGCCGGCCCTGGCGGCGGCCCGTGGGCTGTTGGTGGACAAGGCCCGCAGCGCCGGCATCGCCTTGTTGGCGATTCATAACTCCCATCACTTCGCCGCGCTGTGGCCGGATGTCGAACCCTTTGCCGAAGAAGGCCTGGTGGCACTGAGCGTGGTCAACAGCATGACCTGCGTGGTGCCCCACGGCGCGGATCGGCCATTGTTCGGCACCAACCCGATTGCCTTCGCCGCGCCGCGTGCCGATGGCGCGCCGATTGTGTTCGACCTGGCCACCAGCGCCATTGCCCACGGGGACGTGCAGATCGCGGCGCGCCAGGGCGAGCGCTTGCCGCCGGGGATGGGCGTGGACAGCCTTGGCCAGCCCACCCAGGACCCGAAAGCCGTGCTGGAAGGTGGAGCTTTATTGCCATTCGGTGGGCACAAGGGCTCGGCGTTATCGATGATGGTCGAATTGCTCGCGGCGGCGTTGACCGGCGGCAATTTTTCTTTCGAGTTCAACTGGGCCGACCATCCGGGTGCGCGTACACCCTGGACCGGGCAGTTGTTGATCGTGATCGACCCGAGTAAAACGGCCGGGCAAAGCTTTGCCGAGCGCAGCCAGGAGCTGGTGCGGCAGATGCACGCGGCGGGGTTGCGGCGGTTACCAGGGGATCGACGCCATCGCACACGGGCGACGTCGCTGGAGAAGGGGATTGCGATTGAGGCTGAGGCGTTGGCGCAGTTACACGATTGGGCGGGTTGAAGTTTTAATGGCGTAGTCGTCAACTCCCTACGACGACTACGACAACAGCGGCAAGGGGGTCAGTTACGGCGACCCAGCAACAGGCCCACCACCAAGCCGAAGCCCGCCGAAATCGCCACGGTTTGCCATGGGTGGCCACCGATGTAGGTTTCGGTGGCGTCAACCACCGGCTGGGTGCGTTCGCGCACGCTGGTCACCGAGTCCATGGCCTGCTTGAGCTTCAGCGCCACTTGCTGACGCAGGGTTTCACCTTCTTCGCCGACGAGGTTGGCGCTGCTTTTAAGCAGTTTGTCCGATTCTTCAATCAGCGCGGCGAGTTCGCTGAAGGCTTGATCCTTGATTTGGTCGACGGTGGCTTGGGCAGCGGTTTTGCGGGCCATTGTGTGATTCCTTGCAGGTGAATGTGACAGTGAACAATGGAGTATCGGGCGGTGGCAAAAGTTGCAGTTTTTTTGCCGAAGCGCTTTCGTGGGCGAAATCCGAATCAGGAATTTTCGACCTACAGTGTAAGATGACACCTATTTGTGCAGCAGGTAATTCAACATGAGCTTCAATCTCGCCAACAAGACCCTCGCCGAACGCGCCGAGCTGGAAGATGAAAAGTCCCGCCTCTACGACCTGTGGCAGACCAACCTGGGCAAGGCCAAGGGCGAAGCCGCGCGGTTGTTCGGCGAGCGTGCCAAGCGCAAGGGCAAATGGGCCGAGTGGGTCCGCGCGGAACTCGACGGCATGTCGCCGCCGGAGTTTTCCAACATGGTGCGCAGTGAAGTCAACAAGCTGATGGCGGCGACGAAGTAAACCCGGCCACAATGGCCTCGCGTACTTTCAGCAACATCGGGTCAAGCTGAGTCTGGGTGCGCCAGCCCAACTCCACCGGGTAGCGCGGCAGCGCCAGCGGACAGGGCAACACCCGCAGGCCGGTCATCCCGGCGATGGCCTGCGCCGCATGCCCGGGAATGGTCGCCACCGCCTGGCTGCCCTTGAGCAAAAACGGCAGCGCGGCAAAGTGGCTGGTTGACGCACACACCTGACGGCTCAGCCCTTGCGCCGCCAAGCCCTCGTCGGTGATCCCGATAAACCCGCCTGACGACACCAGCACGTGTTCGCGGGCGACAAACGCCTCCAGGGTGATGGTGTGTTGATCCGGCGCCAGGCTGGCGGGGTCCGCCAGGCAGCGGTAATCACCTTCGCCAAGCACTTGTCGGCTCAAGCGCCCCTGGGCGAAACCGCCGGCGGTAATCGCCAGGTCCAGCGTGCGGTCCAGCAGGGCGCCGGCGACGATCTGGCTGTGGGTCTGGCGGAAGATCACGCGCAGTTTCGGCAGGCGTTGCGCAATTTCCTCCATCAAGCGGCGGCCATAGGCAATCTCGAAATCATCGGACAACCCCAGCACCACCGAACGCCCCTGGTAATGCGGGGTGGTTGGGTCGACCATGGCCAGGCTCTGGCGGCAACGGTCCAGCGCCTCGCTGATCACGGGTTTCAATTGATTGGCTCGCAACGTCGGTGCCAGGCCACGGCCGGTACGCACGAACAAGGGGTCGCCATACACCTCGCGCAGACGCCGCAGGCCCGCGCTGATGGCCGATTGCGTGACGCCCAGGCGCAACGCTGCGCGGCTGGCGCTGGACTCATCGTGCAGGGCTTCGAAGGTTTTCAGCAGGTTCAGGTCGACGTTGGCGATATTCATTTGGTTTATATCATTCAGCACTGAGGTGGGCTTTATTCATGATCGCGACTGACGGGAGAATGGGCAACCCCCCTTATTCGGAGTGACTGTAATGCCTGTTTCTACTGTGGCGGCCCTGCAAATCGGCGCATTGCCGGGCGGCAAGGCCGAAACCCTCGAACAGATCCTGAGTTACGAGGACGCAATCAAACGCAGCGGTGCGCAACTGGTGGTCATGCCCGAAGCGCTGCTGGGCGGCTACCCCAAGGGTGAAGGCTTCGGCACGCAGTTGGGTTATCGCTTGCCGGAAGGTCGCGAAGCCTTTGCCCGTTATTTCGCCAACGCCATCGACGTGCCGGGCGCCGAGACCGAGGCGCTGGCCGGGCTGTCGGCGCGCACCGGCGCCAGCCTGGTACTCGGTGTGATCGAACGCAGTGGCAGCACCTTGTACTGCACGATGCTGTATGTCGAACCTGTGGGCGGCCTGGTGGCCAAGCACCGCAAGTTGATGCCGACCGGCACCGAGCGGCTGATCTGGGGCAAGGGTGACGGCTCCACCTTGCCAGTGATCGATACCGCGGTGGGGCGCATCGGCGGCGCCGTGTGCTGGGAAAACATGATGCCGCTGCTGCGCACCGCGATGTATGCCAAAGGCGTCGAAGTGTGGTGCGCGCCTACCGTGGACGAGCGCGAGATGTGGCAGGTGAGCATGCGCCATGTGGCCCATGAAGGGCGTTGCTTCGTGGTGAGTGCCTGCCAGGTGCAGGCCTCGCCCGAGGCATTGGGGTTGGAGATCGCCAATTGGCCTTCAGACCGCCCGTTGATTGCCGGCGGCAGCGTGATTGTCGGGCCCATGGGCGACATCCTTGCCGGGCCTTTGGTCGGTGAAGCGGGGTTGTTGACGGCGCGGATCGATACCGACGATCTGATCCGCGCGAGGTATGACTATGACGTGGTAGGGCATTACGCCCGGCCGGATGTGTTTGAGCTGACGGTGGATGAGCGCGAAAAGCCGGGTGTGCGATTTATCACTGATGTGGGAGGGGGCTTGCCCCGATGAGCATGGGTATCTACACAACTTCCGGTGAGCGAAAAAAAACTATGGCGAATGGGCTGTTGTGGTGAGCGGGCTTGCCCGCTCACCACAGGGTGAATTATCAGCTTTTAAAAATTGTGTAGATATTCATGCCCCGCTCACCACAGAAAGCCCGCTTTCCACATTGGTTCTTCAGCGTCTGGACGATTGAGATTGCAGCCACTCTTCACGGGTCATTTCCCAGATATCCCGGGGGAACGTGCCTTCGACAAACTCACCTTCATCCGTCTTGATCAAACGCATGCCCGTACGTTCGGAAATCCGCCGTGACCCCAGGTTCGGCGCGGCCTTGGGCACGCGCATCAAGGGGCGTTCAAGCACGCCGAACCAATAGTCGGTCACCGCCGCGCTGGCCTCGGTCATCAAGCCTTGGCCCTGCCATGCCGGCGCGAGCCAGAAGCCTCGGTTGTTATCCACCTCATCCATCAGGCTGACATTGCCGATCAACAGGTCGGGCGCGGTTTTCAGACGGATCGACCAATGCCATTCCTCGCCACGCGCCATGGCGGGCAGGGCGGTGTGTTCCAGATAAGTTCGGGCGCCGTCCGCCGGATAGGGCCAGGGCACCAGCGCGTTGAGGTAACGCACCACCTCCCAGTGGGGAAACTGCTGCTGGATTGCGTCAGCGTCGTCCAGGGTCAGCGGGCGCAGGATCAGTCTTTCAGTTAACAATGTCGGTTGCATGGTGCTCACCAGGTCGCCGTGTTCGGCAAGTCCAGCGTGCCACGGTCGACAAAGCGCATCGTGCCAAACAGACCGCCCGCCAGTTTGCCGCGCAGCACGTAGGGCAGGTTGTTCAAGCTCTGGGTCTGGCTCAGGCCCAGGGTCTGGCGCAACACCGAGAACGCCGAAACGCTCACCGGCACGATCAGCACCGTCTCGGAAAAACGCGGGATGGAGCCGCTCTGATCAGTCACTCCCGACGCCAGCGGCCGACCGTTGACTTCCAAGTCCAGGGCCACGCCGTTGTAGTCGATCGCGGTTTCATTGGGGTTTTGTACCCGCAGTTTTACCGCGAAGCGCACTTCCAGCTCCTGGCTCTGCAGCGGCTCGATGCCCACCACGTTGATGTTGACCGGGTCGCGGTTGGGGAACAGCGCGCAGGCGCTCAAGGTCAGCAGCAACAGCGATAGAACCATGAGCCTGCGCATATACAAGGTGCTCCTATTGGGTGACGTCCGGGTCCTGCATGACTTTGAGGGTAGAAGATTCCGGATCGAATTCATCTTCTTGCAGCTCTATGAACGCTTCCGGCAGGAAAATGTTCAGCACGATTGCACAGAACGCACCCACGGTGATCGGCGACTCGAAGATGTTGCGCAGCGCCTTGGGCAAGTCGCGCAACACCTCGGGCACGGCGGCCACGCCCAGGCCCATGCCGAGGGAAATCGCCACGATCAGCACATTGCGCCGATGCAGCCCGGCTTCGGCGAGGATCTTGATGCCGGCCACGGCCACCGTGCCGAACATGATCAGGGTTGCGCCGCCCAGCACCGGCTTGGGCATCAGTTGCAACACTGCGCCGATCATCGGGAACAGGCCCAGCAGCACCAAGAGCCCGGCAATAAAGTACGCCACATAACGGCTGGCCACGCCGGTCAGTTGGATCACGCCGTTGTTCTGGGCGAAGGTCACCATCGGCAGGCTGTTGAAGGTGGCCGCCATCGCCGAGTTGAGACCGTCGGCCAGCAGCCCGGACTTGATGCGCTTGATGTACAGCGGGCCCTTGACCGGCTGTTGGGAAATCATCGAGTTGGCGGTCAGATCACCGGCCGCTTCCAACGGCGAAATCAGGAAGATCACCGCCACCGGGATAAACGCCACCCAGTCGAACGAGAAACCGTACTTGAACGGCACCGGCACACTGATCAACGGCACCTGGGGCAATGCCGTCATGTCCACGCGGCCCAGCCACCAGGCCACCACAAAGCCCAGGGTCAGGCCGATCACGATCGAACCCAGGCGCAGGAACGCGTTGTTGAAGCGGTTGAGTACCACAATGGTGAGCAGCACCAGCCCTGCCAGGCCCATATTGCCGGCCGCGCCGAGGTCGCTGGCGCCGAAGCCGCCGGCCATGTCGGTGACCGCTACTTTGATCAACGACAAGCCCATCAGGGTGATGATGGTGCCGGTCACTACCGGGGTGATCAGTTTGCGCAGCTTGCCGATGAACTGGCTGAGCACCACTTCGATAAACGCCGCGAAAAAGCACACGCCGAATATCGTCGAGAGGATCTCATCGGTGCCACCGCCCCGGGCCTTGACCATGAAGCCCGCGCTGAGGATCACGCTGATAAACGAAAAACTGGTGCCTTGCAGGCACAGCAACCCTGAGCCGATCGGGCCGAAGGTGCGCGCTTGCACAAAGGTGCCGAGCCCCGACACGAACAGCGCCATGCTCACCAGGTACGGCACTTCGCTTTCCAGGCCGAGCACGCCACCGACGATCAACGTGGGGGTGATGATCCCGACAAAACTGGCCAGCACGTGCTGTAACGCGGCAAACATCGCCGCGCTGAAGTGCGGGCGGTCTTCAAGGCCGTAGATCAGGTCGGATTTATAGCGCGGGCGGGGGGGCTTGAGCGTCAGACAAAGTAAGGGCTCGGGTCGGAAAATGGAGCCGCAGGATGCCAGAAACCGTCTATCGTCAAAAGTGTAAAAAAATATTTATGAATAGCCTGCATAAAACCCATGACCCCGCCGATAGCTCTTATAGGCCCACCGATCAATTACAACAGTGGTGACCAAGGTCTGAGCGGTGCGTTGACACCGATTGGCCGTTTCGCGGCAAGGATGCACGCAACATTACTTCTGAGAGCTCTCTTATGTCACTTCGCCATCTCAATATTGCCCCTCGCGCTTCTCTCGGCTTCGCATTTATTGCGTTGTTAGTCGTTGTACTGGGCGTGTTTGCGGTCAACCGCATGACGCTGATTCGCGAGGCATCGGTGGCGATGAGCGCCAACCAACTGCCCAGCGTGACGCACCTGGGCACGATGATGGAGAACGTGCTGCGCATGCGCATCCTGTCGTTTCGCGTATTGGTCAACCGCGAACCG
The DNA here is from genome assembly GCF_030687435.1 of Pseudomonas sp. FP597. Taxonomy (NCBI): domain Bacteria; kingdom Pseudomonadati; phylum Pseudomonadota; class Gammaproteobacteria; order Pseudomonadales; family Pseudomonadaceae; genus Pseudomonas; species Pseudomonas sp. FP597. Next base: position 3,030,869 of record NZ_CP117432.1, read on the forward strand.
GCCGGGCTGCAGGAGGCTGAAACCCGCATTGGTGTGCTGACCGACAAGGTGAAGACCGCCCAGGCGGCTTACGCCAAGCTGCCTGCCGGGCAGGAGGAAGCGGCGCTGTTCAAGGTCTTCGGCGTCACTCTGGAGAATTACTTGAAGGCTCAGGCCGATATGCTCGCCCTGTCCAGGCAAGGCAAGGTCGATGAGATGCGTGCGCTGATCAACAGCCGCATCAAGGAAGGCACCGATCAGATGGGCGAGCAGTTGAACAAGCTGATCGCCATCAACGCGGCCGACGCCAAGTCGTCGGACGCCGAAGCTGGCCATGGTTACGAGAGCGCGATCACCGGCGTGATCATCGTATCGGTGGCCGCCGCGTTGCTCACCGTACTGCTGGCCTGGTTGCTGACGCGCAGCATCGTCACGCCGTTGCGCAAAGCGGTGGCAGTGGCCGAAACCATCGCCGGTGGCAACCTCAGCAAAGTCATTGAAGACGATGGCAAGGATGAACCCGCGCGCTTGATCGGTGCCCTGGCCGCGATGCAAGCCAACCTGCGCCAGACCATCCGGCACATTGCCGGTTCGGCCACGCAGCTGGCCTCCGCCGCCGAAGAGCTGAGCGCGGTCACCGAAGAAGCCTCCAAAGGCTTGCAGCAACAGAACAATGAAATCGACCAGGCCGCCACGGCGGTTAACGAAATGACGGCGGCGGTGGAAGAAGTGGCGCGTAACGCAGTGTCCACCTCCGAGGCGTCCGGACAATCCAACCAGGCGGCGCGCGAAGGGCGTGACCGGGTGATGGAGACTGTCGGCGCGATCCAGACCATGACTCAGGACGTGCAGAACACCGCCGCGATGATCGAAGGCCTGGCCACACAAGGGCGTGACATCGGCAAGGTGCTTGACGTGATCCGCGCGATCGCCGAGCAGACCAACCTGCTGGCGCTCAACGCGGCCATCGAAGCCGCCCGTGCCGGTGAGGCCGGGCGCGGTTTTGCGGTGGTGGCGGACGAGGTGCGCGCCCTGGCTCACCGTACCGCCCAGTCGACCCAGGAGATCGAGAAAATGGTCGCCGGCATTCAGAACGGCACCGGCGAGGCTGTGCAATCCATGCAACAGAGCAACCAACGCACCCATAACACCCTGGAAATGGCGCGTGCCGCGGGTGTGGCGCTGGAACAGATCACGCAGTCGATCAGCCTGATCAACGAGCGCAACCTGGTGATCGCCAGCGCTTCGGAGGAACAGGCCCAGGTGTCCCGCGAAGTGGACCGCAACCTGGTCAACATTCGTGACCTGGCCACCCAGTCGGCGGCGGGTGCCAACCAGACCAGTTCGGCCAGCCATGAGCTGTCGCGTTTGGCGGTGGATTTGAATGCGATGGTGGCCAAGTTTGTAATCTGATCCACTTTGCAAGCAATCCAACTGTGGGAGGAGGCAAGTCGAATCGTCGCACCGCCCCTCCCACATGGGTTTTGGGGTGTGTCAGGGGTTATTGCTTCCAGGCCCCTGGATTCACGAGGTTTTTCGGCTTTTGCCCCGCCAACGCCGCCAGCAGATTATCCACCGCACACCGGGCCATCGCCTCCCGTGTCTCATGCGTCGCCGAACCGATATGCGGCGTCGCCACCACATTGTTCAACCGTAACAACGGCGAGTCGTGATTCAACGGTTCGCGCTCGAACACATCCAAACCCGCCGCGCGAATCGTGCGCTGGCGCAGCGCCTCGACCAGTGCCGCTTCATCCACCACCTTGCCCCGCGAGATATTGATAAAGATCGTTTCGGGGCCCATCAGCGCGAATTCTTCAGCGCCAATCAGCTTTTCGGTTTCAGCCGTGAGCGGCAGGGTCAGGCAGACGAAATCGGCCTCCTTGAGCAAGTCTTGCAGGTTGCGGTACTGCGCGCCAAAGCGCTCTTCGACCCGAGGCTTGGGCGAATGGCTGTGGTAGATCACCGGCATGCCGAAACCGAAGTGCCCGCGCTGGGCCAGGGCTTCACCGATGCGGCCCATGCCGATGATGCCCAGGGTCTTGCCGTGCACGTCGCTGCCGAAGTGCGCCGGGCCGATGTTCTTGTGCCATTGGCCGGCGCGCACCATGTCGGCCAGCTCGACCACACGCCGGGCGGCGGCCAGGATCAGCGCAAAACCGGTGTCGGCGGTGGTTTCGGTGAGCACATCGGGCGTGTTGCTGAGCAGGATGCGGCGCTCGGTCAGGTAATCGATGTCGTAGTTGTCGACGCCCACCGATACGCTGGCTACCGCTTCAAGGTGGGGCGCCAGGTCGAGCAACCGGGCATCCAGGCGCAGGCTGGCGCCCAGCAGGCCATGGGCGCCGGGCAGGGCGTCGCGCAGCTTGGCCAGGCCGGCGTCATCCAGCGCGTCGATCAGCGTGACCTCGGCGTGTTCATGCAGGCGAGCCATCAGTGGCGCGGAGAGTTTCTTGTACAACACGACGGATTTTTTCATGAGGTCTTTACCTTCAACGCCAGAGTGGGCACCGGCGAGCGGTCGCTGGCGCCGGGCTTGAGGAAAATCGTCAGCACCACCGACAGCATCAACGCGCCGCTCATCAGCAGGTACGACGCGCCGGGCGAACCGGTGCTGCTATTGAGGTAACCCACCAGGTACGAGCCGCCGAACGAGCCGAGCGCGCCCATGCTGTTGATCAGCGCCATGGCGCCACCGGCGACGTTGGCCGGCAGGATTTCCGGCACGATCGCAAAGAACGGACCGTACGGCGCATACATGCATGCCCCGGCAATTACCAACAGGGTGTAGGACCACCAGAAGTGTTCGGCGCCGAGCAGGTAGGACGCATAGAAGGCTATCGAGGCGATCAGCAGCGGCGGCCACACAAAGCGTTTACGCTTTTGCAGCTTGTCCGACCCCCAACTCACCACCAGCATGGCGATGACCGCCGCAAGGTAGGGCAGCGCCGAGAGCCAGCCGGCTTCGACCATGTCCATCTTCAAACCGGCCTTGAGGATCGATGGCAGCCACAGCACAAAGCCGTACACGCCGATGCTCCAGCAGAAGAACTGCAGCGCCAGGATGATCACCTTGGGCGAGCGAAACGCTTCGCCGTAGTTTTTCACCGCCTTGATCCCCACCTGCTCGGCGGCGAGGGCGCTTTCCAGTGAGTGTTTTTCGCCGTCGCTCAGCCACTTGGCATCCTTGGGACGCTCGTCGGCCAGGCGCCACCAGATAAACGCCCACAGCACCGCCGGCAAGCCTTCGATGATAAACATCCAGCGCCAGCTGTAATGCTGCACCAGATAACCCGAGACCACCGACATCCAGAGCATGGTCACCGGGTTGCCGAGGATCAGGAAGGTGTTGGCGCGCGAACGTTCGGCGCGGGTGAACCAGTGGCACAGGTACACCAGCATCGCCGGCATCACCGCGGCTTCGACCACGCCGAGCATGAAGCGGATGGCGATCAGCATATAGGCGTTGGACACCACGCCGGTCAGGGTGGCGAGGCTGCCCCAGAGGATCAGGCTGACGAAGATCAGCTTCTTGACGCTACGTTTCTGCGCGTAGATCGCCCCCGGTACCTGGAAGAAAAAGTAGCCGAGGAAAAACAGCGCGCCGAGCAGCGAGGACATGCCCGGCGTGATCATCAGGTCTTCGGCCATTCCGGAAGCGGCGGCGAAGCCGTAGTTGGCGCGGTCCAGGTAGGCCAGGCTGTAGGTGATGAAGACGATGGGCATGATGTACCACCAACGGCGGGTGGCGAGTTTCACGGTGTCCATAAGGTTGCTCCTGAGCTTGTTGTAGTTGTGGCAACAGGTAGTGGGTTTATGCAACGGATCGAGCGGGTAATTCGGCGCGGGTCGGCAGGCCCTCCATGTCGCCACGGCTTTGCACGGCGCGGCTGCCGATCCAGTTGCCGCGCCGCACCGCCTCGGGGAAGCTTGCGTTTTCCAACAGGGCGCTGATCATGCCCACGGCAAACCCATCGCCCGCGCCCACGGTGTCCACCACGTTGTCCACGCGCACGGCGGCGACGAAGCCCTGGTCCAGGTGGGTGCGGTAGTAGGCGCCGTCCGCGCCGAGCTTGATGGCCACGGCTTCGGCGCCCTGGTCGAGGTAGAACGCGGCGATGTCGGCCGGGTCATCGAAGCCGGTCAGCAGACGGCCTTCGCCCAGGCCCGGCAGGACCCAGTCGGCCAGCGCGGCGAGGGCGTTGATCTCGCGGATCATCTGCTGCTCGCTGGCCCATAGCGACGGGCGCAGATTGGGGTCGAACGACACACTGCGCCCGGCCTTGCGCATCTGTGTCATCAGCTCGCGGGACAGCGCCCGGGTGGCCTCTGACAATGCCGGCGCAATCCCGGTGGCGTGCAGATGGCGCGCTTGCAGCAGCGCAGGGCTGATGGCCGCGACAGACAAATGGCTGGCGGCGGAACCTTTGCGAAAGTACTCCACCTGCGGGTCCGCACCGCCTTCTTCACGGGACTTGAGCTGGAAACCCGTGGGGTGCAGCGGATCGACGGCCACATGCCGGCAATCCAGCCCTTCCTGTTTGAGCGTATCGACCACAAAACGCCCGAGGGAATCATTGCCCACCCGGCTCAGCCAGGCCACCTTGAAGCCCAGGCGCGACAAGCCGATGGCGACGTTGCTGTCGGCCCCGGCAATGCGTTTATGAAAGTGCGTCACCTGGGCCAGGTCGCCGGTCTGCTCGGCGACGAACATCGCCATGGTTTCACCAAACGAGAGGATATCGATCTCAGACATGGGCGTTCTCCCCAACGGGTTGGCCAAGGCGGGCGAGGGTGGCGACCTGCTGCGCGGTGACTTCGATCAGGTCGTCGCCTTGCAGCGGAAATTCCACCGCCCGTGTAATCCCTTGAGTCATGTGCTTGAGCAGTTGTTCCCACAGATGCAGGTCGGTGGCGCCGGGCGGCAGTGCCACCAGCTTGCCGTCCGCGCGGCGCGCCACGGCCTTGCAGTGCAGGTAATCCACATGCCGGCCCAACAGGCGTGCGGCGGTGAGGGCGGATTGGTCCTGCCACTGCCAGTTGCCGATGTCGAACGTCATCTTTACCGGCAGGCCCAGGCGCTCGACCTCGCTGAAGAAGCGTTGCATCGGTTCGATGCGCCCGCCGTGCAGGGTCTGGTCGTTCTCCACCAACAGCTTGACCGGGTGGCGGTTAAGCAGGGCGTGCAGGCTTTGCAGGTCATTGGTGTCGGTGAAGTAGCCGAGGGAGACCTTGAGCCAACGTGCGCCGAAGGCTTGGGCGCGGTCCAGGGTTGCGCCGAGTTCGGCATTCGGCTGGGCGCGGCCGGCGACCCACAGCTCCAGCGGTGACGAGAATACCGATTCCAGGCCCTGCTCGGCGGCGGCCTGGGCCAGCTCGGCGGGCTGTTCGACGGTCAGTAACTCTTCACGCCATTCGATGCGCTGGGCACCGGCGCTGGCGAGCAACTCGACAAAACTCAACTGGCCCTGCTGGCGAACCAGGTCGGCGCCGTAGCTGGAAAGGCTGATGGAGACGGGGTATTTGTGCATTGTTATTTACCTCTGAAACCGGTTTCATTTTTATACGTAAAACAAACTGTGGAAGCTGGCTTGTTGTAGTGAGCAGGCTTGCCCTGCGCTGGGCTGCGAAGCAGCCCCACTGGATCTTCAGTGAACCTGTCGGGGGACAAGTTGAATCGTCGCACCGCCCCTCACTGCAGCAAGCCAGCTCCCACAACGGATCGGGTGGAGCCTCGGATGATCAGTTGTGGCAGAAAATCCAGGGTACGTGTGGGCCCGGTATCACCGCGCAAACGCTTGAGCAGACAGTCAAAAGCACTGGCGCCAAGCGCCTCGGTGGGTTGGGCGAGGGCGGTGATGCCGGTGCTCACCAGGGGGTACCAGTCCAGGTCATCCAGGGCGATCAGGCCTACGTCGTCAAACAGGGTGCAGCCCAACGCCTTGAGCGCGTAGGTGCAGGCCAGCGCGGCGACGCCGTTGGCGCAGAACACCGCTTTGGGACCCGGTTTGGCGAGAAACGCCTGCAGGCCGCTTTCGAGGTTGCCATCCAGCTCCAGCACCGCGCCGGTCAGCACCGGGTGCCGGACGATCTCGGCTTTGAAACTCTCCAGGCGTTCCACCCGTGAACTGGTGCCATCGGCGGCTTCGCTCACCAGCAAAACCTCGCGATAACCCTGTTGCTCCAGGTGCTCCACCGCCATGCGCACTGCTGCCGGGTTATCCAGGCCGACCAGATCGCTGTGCAGCGGCTCGACCTTGCGGTCCACCAGCACCAGCGGCATTTCCCGTTGCAGTTCCAGCAGTTGGTCGAGGTGATGGCCGAGGGTGTTTACGATCAGCCCTTCGATGTTGTACGAGCGCAGCGCCGCCAGATGCTGGCGCTCCTGCTCGTCGTCGCGGTCGGTGTTGCACACCACCAGGCTGTAGCCGTGCCGGCGGCAGGCGGTTTCGACGCCGTGCATCACGGCAATGGAATAGGGATTGCGGATGTCGGCCACCAGCATGCCGATCAGGCGCGTACGGCCGCGTTTGAGGCCGCGGGCCATCTGGTTGGGGCGGTAGCCGAGTTGTTCGATGGCTTGTTCGATGCGCAAGGCGATGGCATCGGAGAGCAGGGCGCGGTCGTCGCCGATGAACCGCGAGACGCTGGCCTTGGACACGCCGGCGTGTTGGGCGACATCAAGCATGGTCACGCGGCTGCGCTGGGCGGCGGAAAATGAGGTCACGGTGGTGCCTTTTTTATTGGAATTGAAATCAGCTTGAAACCGGTTTCAGAAGAGCATTGGTCGATGAGCTCCGTCAAGAAAATCTTTAATGAGTTAGGCGTCGGCCATGTCAAAAACCGATGAACGGCGCGGCTACCTGTCAGGTTTGACAGTATCGGAGTGATTATTGGAGGTGTTCAATCGGCTTCAAGTAAGCACAGCTACTGCCATAGCGGGAGACGAGCATGAGCACACCAAAAAAGGGTCAGCCAGACGGGGCTGCGGCTTCTGGGACGAGCAGAAGCCCAAAGCCGGCGCGACCTAGTGTTGTGAATGCCCTTGCTGACGGGCTGGTGCCTGCGCAGTACTATTTTAATGATTTAGAGGTTGAGCTTGTTACGCCTTGGACTTTTTTACCTGGCGACGGCGACACCCACTGGGTCGTTTTTGAATGGAGTGACCGTAGCGCTGCGCCTGTTGATGTGACGCCGTTCCTGGAACTGGTGGGTCCATTGGACCCCGATGATCACTTTCCCTATACAACGTCGATCCCTCAGGCATTTTTGCTGAACAGTGCAATTGTGGATCTGACGTATCGCATCCACCTCGATACGCCGGACAACGAAGTCTTCGATCGATCCGACGTCACGACGATTCGGATCGATCGCGATGCGCCGGGTGCTGGCGAGGTGCTCGCTCCCGCAATTTTCCCTGTCGATCCCATCACGGATGATTACTTGGACAGCACCCTCCTGGTCCCGATGGAAATCCCGGGTGGCTACGGGGGCCGTGAGGCGGGTGACGCCATACTGCTGTATTTTTCTGCCATGAATGCGTTGCCGACGGGAGCACCCACCTTCATTTCACCTCCGCAACCCGGCGCTACCGGTCCGCTGATCGTTGAAGTACCCAATACGGTTTTTCGCAATTTCCCGGGTGCGTTGTTTATCTTTTGTTTCTACCGTCTGAGGGATCGCGCCGGTAACCTCAACCCACAGTTTTCAGAGGTGGCGCAAGCTGGACTGAGCGTTGCCATACCGTCCCCGACGTACCTCAGACCGAGGTTTCCACAGGCAGAATCGGACCCGATCAACAACCCGAACAAGTACATGTCGTGTGCCTGCATACCGCCCCTCTGGGAGGGCGTTGAAATTCGCATCGATCAGGGCACCTCGTCGTTTCCGGTCATCCAGGATGGGGATCTTGTCACGATGCGGTTTCAGGGATACCGCAAGGCCCCCGATGTGGATCCGCTTCCCGATATCGTTGAAACCCAGACGCATGTCTGGGACGGCGTCGCGGATACCGACGGCTATTCCTTTTCGATTACTGATGTCGAGCGCTTGATTCGCCCGCTCAAGGAGTATGCAGGCGGGGAGGCGAGCTACATGGTTTCCCGAGAGGACGCCATCATTGGCCGCTCTTTTTCCAGATTCGCGCGATTTGACCGTGTCGTTTCGTCCAACCCCGAAGACCCACCGCTTTATTGCTGGGCTGACGGCAATCTACCGGAGCCTTGAGGCGAGCGACGACATTGGCCTTCGCATAGTGATTTAAATCCAAGTTTCAACCTCCCGGGTTGTGCCGAAAATCAGTCGGCGGGGAAAGGTGTTGCCGGGATTCGGGACGTCGTCACGCTCGACCGCCGAAATGAACCTGACGAACACCGCCATGTGTGTAAGGAACCTAACCAATCAATAGTGGAGATCTTCAAATGAGCAGCGATCCAAAAACGTCCTCTGAAACCACCGCTAACCCGGCAGCCGTCACGATTGCCGAGGCCCTCGACGATGCGACCGGCACGATTCCGGCCAATCTTGCGACAGTCGGAATCACCGCTGAATGCAAAACAGGTGACTTGACGGATTTCGATGACTGGTTTGAAGTCCAGAGACAGGACCTTCAGGCAAGCCCACCTATCTGGGTCAGTGTCGGCGGGCCGACGCAACTGAACACCACTACGATACCTGACAGATTTAATATTCCTATTACGGCACCGCCCGGTGGATTTCGGCACGGCTTCTATCAACTCAGAAGCCTGCAATCTCGAGACTTCCTCGGTGCTCCAGGCGTACCTGACCCGGAAGACATTTCCGATCCTGGCGCGTTCACCGTTGACCTGGTTCCGCCGTATGGCGATCTCAGCTTTCGTGAGCAGCCCGATGCCGCCATTTTTCCAAGCAATCTGCCTGACGGTGTGGTTATCGACGAGACCTATCTGACGATGAATGGCGGAGTACAGTTCGATATTCCGGACAATACCTTCGTTCAGCCGCCTGGCAAATGGCAGGCTGGCGATTTCATTATTTTCTATTGGAGCCCTGTGATGTTTCCGCGCCCCCAGGACATCGTAAGTCCCCCGGGCGGTATTCCGATGCTTGAGACCGGTAATAACTTTTTTCTGCCTCGCGCGATGATTGACCTGAGTGGGACTTACCGGGCGTTTTACACCATCACAGACTGGGCAGGTAACGTCAGCCGCCCCTCGTTCATCGAGGAGCGTGAAGTCCGGTTAATCGCCGACCCCATACCCGGTGAGCTGTTTTTGCCGCTGGCACCCGCGCCGGAGGGTGGAAGTACCGACGACTTGATCAATATCGCCGATTATCTGCTGGACCCTGAAGTTCGGGTCTGCGCCTATACCAATCACGCCCCGACGCTCGATCGGCTCGAAGTGCAATGGACCACCCAGCCGTGGAGTGGTCTGGGCCCGGTTTTCGATACGTTCCCGCAAACGTTCAATGGCATGCAAGCGCAGATCAAGGCTTCTTATACACGGACCACGGTCGGGCCGCAGTCGGTGCCTGTGCGATACCGAATTTCGCGAAATAACTCGCTGTTTACGTCCCAGGATAAAATCATTCAGCTCGATTTGTCAGTAGGTGGTCCGGTTAACCCAGGAGAACCTGGCGACCCTAATATCAACCTGAATCAAGCCCACGTATTTGGCGCGGGTTCGACGACGCCGGATGTGTTGTTGCCCGAGCATGCCGACCAGCCCGTGCGTGTGGACATCGTGTTGTGGACGGTCGCAGTGGCGCCCCATCCGGGGCTGTCGATCATCCTGCTTTGGGAAGATGAGCGAGTTGGGCCGTTTTCTATTGGTACAACAGCGGGCGGCGATACTTTTTCTTTCAACATTGGCTGGGAGGTCGTCGCCCGCCACGGTAACGACATGAAGACCATCAAGTATCTGGTCATCGACCCGGCCACGACCAACGAAAATGAATCTCCACATACCGATGTCGACGTACAGGATGCGGTATCGGTGATGTTACCGATGGCTCAGTACGTAGACCGCAATCCCTCCAACAATCGTTGGGACTGTTCTTCGTTGAAAACCCGAACACCGGGGACGCCACCTGTGCTCTATGGCGAGGTTTATGTACCAGGAGATGCAAGGATGGCGCTGGGCGAGCCGCTGACGCTGGAACTGTGGCTCGAAAACACATACGCGCCTTTTCCAAGGGGACCGTTTCAATTGCTGCTTGTTCATCCAACTATTACCCAGGACGATATCGATGATGGCATCACATTCCAAATCGATTACAAGGGGTATTTGGATAGAGCACCTTTAGGCGAGTGCGATGCTACTTACTTTACTGTGTTGAACAATGGTGTGACCGGACGCGGTGTAAAATCGAATACACGTGTTGCGATGGGGACGACTCATGTCTTCTGTGACGGGACACCGGTACCGACGACTCCCTGAGGTTCGAGCACATAGACATTGATATGATAAGGGGAGCGTTGCTCCCCTTTTTATTTCTGCATCACGCTGCTGTCGATTCAGTCTGCTCAATAAGATAAGTCCTACAGTGCTTGGGATGTTCAATCCGTACTCTCTGCGCCGCACAGGCAAGGCTTCATTCCCCGGGAACGAGCCATGCCGTTTTCGAAGGCTCTACTCCAGAGAGTGAACAATCATGCACAGATTAACCCACTTCAAACTCAAACCCCTGAGTGCGATGATGAAAGTCCCAACGATGACCCTGCTTATGTTTGCCGCCGTTCAAGGAACGGCCCAGGCAGGTCAGTTGATTGGCGAAAGCAAGACCATCGATTCCAGTGAAGCCTCCAATGACTGGCAACTCGATCTGAAATCCGAACTGACCCTCAACGGGGCCCGTGCGCAAAGTATCAGGGTCAATGATTCGGCCTTGATCGTGAATGCCGGCAGCCGGGTTAATGATATCCATGCTACCCAGGGTTCCAGCGTCAGTCTTACGGGCGCTCGTGTAGAGTCGAGGAGCCCGACATGGGCGGCTGTACGTCTGGCTGACAGTACTGCGACCATTACCGACAGTACGTTGATCAGTCACACTCACGTCGGACTGCAAGCCTTTCAAACCTTGGGCTCGCTTCAGGGTGGGATTGCCGAAGTATCCAACAGTGTCATCAAAGGTACCGTTGGAGGAGCCACCGCTCAACGCAACAGTGAATTGCATTTCAAACAAAACACGCTGGTGGAAGGTACTGGCGCGGACAGTTTCGGTGTTCTTCTGGACAGCGGTGGGCTGGTGACGGCCAGCCAAAGTACATTGATTGGCGGCAAGAACGGTGTCGTCGTGACCAACCAGTTGAACAATGCCGAGATGGGCAAGCTGGTCCTGGATAACTCACAGGTGGAAGGTCGCACAGGCTCTGCAATTGTTGTCGAAGGGCGGCCGGGGCGAGTCCCGACGGTTGATATCGATGTACGCAATGGCTCTACCCTGACCGGTGGCAATGGCACATTGCTGGAAGTCAATGGCGGCGCTACGGCGAACATGAATATCGACAACAGCCGCTTGAACGGCAACGTCATTGTCGAGGATGGCAGCACCGCGCACTTGAACCTGCAGAACCAGGCAGGCCTGACCGGCCAGTTGCAGAATGTAGCTCGTCTGGACATAGGCGATCAGTCGTTCTGGGAGTTGACCGCAGACAGTCAGGTCGGTGCCTTGAGCCTGGCAGGCGGGACCGTAAAGTTCGGTGATACCGATGCGTTTTATCAGCTCGACCTGGATAGCCTCGACGGTAACGGCACGTTTGTGATGAGCACCGATTTTGCTCGTGGTATTACAGACTTCCTGAACATTGAAGGTGAGGCCAACGGTAATCACAGCCTGTTGCTGGCTGCCAGCGGTGCCGAGCCAGTCAACCCCGAAGACATCCGCATCGTGCACACTGGCGGCGGTGATGCGCAGTTCTCCCTGCTGGGCGATGTGGTGGACGTTGGCGCTTATTCCTATGGCCTGAAAAAGGAAGGCACCGACTGGTTCCTTGACCCGAATAACCGCGTGATCAGCCCAGGCACCCGTTCGGTGCTGGCACTGTTCAACACCGCGCCGACCGTGTGGTACGGCGAGGCGACTTCACTGCGTACGCGTATGGGTGAGCTGCGTTTCGAGCCTGGTCAGGCGGGTGTATGGATCCGTGGTTATGGCAACAAATACAAAGTGTCCGACAGCACCGGGATTGGCTACAGCCAGAACCAGCAGGGCTTTACCTTGGGTGCCGACACTCCGTTGGCCGACAGCCAGTGGCTGGTGGGCGTGATGGCGGGTCACAGCACCTCGGACCTGAACCTCAAGCGCGGTACTTCCGGCAATGTGAAGAGCTACTACCTGGGTGCCTACGCAACCTGGCTGGACGAGGAAAGCGGCTTGTATTTCGATGCCGTGGCCAAGGTCAACCGGTTCCAGAATGAGTCCAAGGTCGGTCTGAGTGATGGCACTTCGTCCAAGGGCAAGTACAGCAACACCGGTGGCGGCTTGTCGGCTGAGTTCGGTCGTAATATCAAGTTGGATGACGGCTTTTTTGTCGAGCCTTACGCCCAAATGTCCACTGTGGTTATCCAGGGGGCCAATTACAACCTGGATAACGGCTTGCAAGCCAAAGGCGAACGTACGCGCTCGATCACGGCCAAGGCCGGTGCGACCGTAGGACGTGACATCCAACTCGACAGTGGGAGCGTGGTGCAGCCTTACCTGCGAGCGGCAATGGTGCACGAGTTTGCCAATAACAATAAGGTTTCTGTGAACAATAATGTGTTCAACAACGACCTGTCCGGCTCCCGCGCTGAGTTCGGAGCGGGTATGGCGGTGAAGTTGTCGAAAAATCTGCAATTGCATGCCGACCTTGAGCACAGCAGTGGCGGCAAGGTTGAACAGCCGTGGGGGGCCAATGTGGGTGTTCGCTACACATGGTAACTAACGCTTGATTAAAAAGCCCGTATCGCAGGATACGGGCTTTTTTTTATTTTTCAGCTGTATGAGGTTTTCAGGTCGAAGTTTATGACCATTTCATGGGATTTTCCCGAGGGGTTTCTCTCTGTGCGGCCACTGCAAGCCCCTGCAATATGAATACCGCGAGTAGAGATTTCCTGAATGGACAAAGTGCCTGTGATAACGCGTACGGCGTATTTGTTAAGAGCAGTATCTACGGTAAACCAAACTCTGATATCGGTGAACTCACCTTCCTCCAGATGGAAAACCGTACCTGCCGGGGTGTCGTCCGGAAACTGAATATAAACTGTTCTTACGGTGTCACTCAGTGCATCTGCATTGCGACCAGTAATCCCGAAGATGCGCTTTTCGGTATCGTGGACGATGTCTTTTGTCTGGATCGGAATGGCGTGCGAGTCTACCGACGTTGTAAAGCTTCCTTGCCCGTTGCGCGGTTTGGGAAACAAAATCTGTGTTTGGTGAGGCGTTAACATTGCGAGCTGTGCTGACATGATGGCGACTCCATTATAGAGGTATGAGGCGAAAGTACCGGATACGCTGGTTGAGTTATAAGATGCCAGTACGCTCGTGCTGTAAACTGTCAGAACTAACAGTGTACAGCGTACTCAATTCATGATTGACCCAAGAGACTGCAGGGTACCTGCCAGCATTGACGCTGTGCAGGCGAGTCATCTCGTTTAGAAACCTCATGCATCTTGTTTGTCTTTTATGTTTGGGCGTTTAAAGCACTCTTTTAATGTCTTTTTATACTAAGTGTATCGAGCTGTCTCAGGTGAAAGCGCTGAACCCTGCCGAGCACAACAGCAAGGTTCCCATGCATCGATTGAAGTTGACTATCGCTCGGGGAGATCGCTTTACCCGGCCATAACCTGTACCCAGCAATGCCCAAGCGCTGAGGCATGGCAGGGAAATCAGGAAAAATATCAGTGACAGGTGCAATATATGGCTTTGCTGATCTGCGCCGTCCCCCGCGAACGCACTGATCACGGCGAATGCCATCAACCAGGTCTTGGGGTTGATCAGTTGCAAACTTGCACCGCCAAACAGGCCGAGTCGCTTTTGCTGCGATTGTGGCTCTATGGTTTGCGGCGCCGCGGTGAAAATCTGCCAGGACAGGTAGCTCAACCAGGCCAATCCTGCGCAACGCATCGCAGTCTGTATGCCAGGCAGGTGTACCAGCGACTGGCCCACGCCCGAACCCACCAGCAGCACAATCCCCGCCGCCCCCGCGCAAGCTCCTAGAATGATCGGCAACGCCGCCTTGAAACCGTAGCGGGCGCTGTTGCTCATCACCAGGATATTGGTCGGGCCTGGGGTGATGGAGGCGACAAAGGCAAACAACATGAAGGGCAGCAAGGTAGACAGCATGGCGGGGACTCCGATAAACCAAACGATGGAGTCGATCTTCACAAGCCTGCGCGCTACCTGTCTGGAAGATTTGAGCAGCGCTTGCGGTATGCCGCCGGTGTCAGGCCATAGGCACGTACGAACCAGCGGCCCAGGTGGCTCTGGTCGGCGAAGCCCAGGGCAATCGCCACATCGGCCGGTTGCTCGCCCTTGGCCAGTAAATGCCGTGCGCGGGCCAGGCGCAGTTGCACCAGGTACGCGTGGGGCGGCAGGCCGAAGGCGCTCTTGAATGCACGGCTCAGGCGGAAGCGGTCGACGCCGCAGGCCAGCGCCAGTTCATCCATGCCCACGTCATGATGCAGGTGCGCATGCAGGTATTCCCGGGCCTTGTACGCCACCAACGGCAGGCGCGGGTCTTCGCGATAACGGGTACGCCAATAGAGCTGGCCGGTGAGGCGTTCGAGCAATTGGTCCATGGCCCGTTGCCGTACGATGCGCAGTTCGCCGCTGTGCAGCGTCTGGAACGCCCGGCTGGTGGCCAGTGCCAGGCGCGGGTCGCTGGTCAAGGTGCTGGCGAAACTCAGTTGGCTGTTGAGCGGCGCCTCTTCGAATACCGCGCTCACTTCCCGCGCGAGCCACTGCGGGTCGAGGTAGAGCATGTGGTAAGTGAAGCCGTCCGCCGTGGGTGCGTCGCCATCATGCAGCTCGCCGGGTTCCACCAGGAACACCTGACCGGGCACGCTGTGGTGGCGGGCGCGGCGGCAATTGAATTGCTGCACGCCTTGTTCGGTGACGCCGATCAGGTAGCTGTCGTGCCAATGGGGGTCGTAGGCGTGGCCTTCGAAATGCGCGCGCAGGGTCTCGATGCCGGTGTCGGCGTCCTGGGACAGGTCGATCCAATTGTGCGCGGCCATAACACACCGAGACGGAAAACATGAGCCTATTAAGGCTCATGGGCCGTCCGGACGTCTAGAAGGTTTGTGCAGCCTCAGCCAAACAGCCCGGCGGCGATATTGATCGAGAAGCCGAGGATCGCGGTATTGAACACAAAGCCGATCAAGGATTGCCCCAGCACCACCTTGCGCATGCCACGGGTGGCCACGCCCACATCCGAGGTCTGTACCGCCACACCGATGGTGAAGGAGAAATACAGGAAGTCCCAGTAGTTGGGCGTGAGCAACCCTTCGGCAAAACGCAGCGCCGGCTCCTTGCCCTCCCAGGTGTAATAGAGGCGGGCGTAATGCACGCTGAAAACCACGCCGATCAGCAGCCACGAACCGATCACCGTCAGCCCGGTGAACCCGTAGTGCAGCAGGCGCTCGGTGGCGGCCAGGTCCTTGCTGCCCACCAGTTCGAAGGTGATGGTCGCCAGGCTGGCGATGGCGGCGATGGATACCGTAAACAGCACCAGCCCGGCATTTTCATCCTCGACTTCGGCGATGCGCTTGACGTCTTCGGCCCTGGCGCGGCTGGTCAACCACAGCATCAGCACCAGGTAGGTCCAGACCCCGGCGTTCCAGCCGATCAGTATTTTGCTCACGACCGTATCGGCCGGCGCCAGGATGCCCACGGCAAGGCCCAGTACGGCAGCGGCGGAGAGGCGAGGGTGGGTGCGGGCGAGGAAGGGCATGGCGCTCACAATTTGAGAAAAGTGCTGAGCACCATAGGTTGCGCCGTTGCAAGCTTCAAGCACCAAGCGGCAAGTTAGAAGCAGACCTGCTCTTACTTGTCGCTTGAAGCTTAGAGCGAGTCGCTACGTTTACGCACCCACTTCATCACCACCACAAAAAACACCGGCACAAACACCACCGCCAATGTCGCGGTGATCATCCCGCCAATCACGCCCGTACCGATCGCCTGCTGGCTCGCCGAACTGGCGCCGGTGGCGATCGCCAGCGGCACCACGCCGAGAATGAACGCCAGCGAGGTCATGATGATCGGCCGCAGGCGCAAGCGCGCCGCCTTCAAGGTGGCGCTGATCAGGTCTTCGCCCTGGTCATACAGGTCCTTGGCGAATTCGATGATCAGAATCGCGTTCTTCGCCGACAGCCCGATGATGGTGATCAAGCCCACCTTGAAGAACACATCGTTGGGCATGCCGCGCAGGCTCACCGCCACTACCGCGCCGAGTACGCCCAGCGGCACCACCAGCAGCACCGAGGTCGGAATCGACCAGCTTTCATACAGCGCCGCCAGGCACAGGAACACGATCAGCAACGACAGCCCGAGCAACAACGGAGCCTGAGCGCCGGACAAGCGTTCCTGCAACGACAACCCCGTCCATTCCTGGCCAAGACCGGCCGGCAACTGGCTGACCAGGCGCTGGATCTCGTTCATCGCCTCGCCGGTACTGTGCCCCGGCGCGGCTTCACCGCTGATGGCGATGGCCGGGTAGCCGTTGTAACGGGTCAACTGCGCAGGGCCCTGGGTCCATTTGGCTTCGACGAAAGCCGACAGCGGCACCATGTTACCGGCCTTGTTGCGCACGTTGATCTTCATCAGGTCCGCCACCTGGCTGCGCTGGTCGCCTTCGGCCTGCACCACCACGCGCTGCATGCGGCCCTGGTTGGGGAAGTCGTTGATATAGGCCGAACCGATGGCCGAGGACAGCACATTACCCACATCCGCGAACGACACGCCCAGGGCGTTGGCTTGCTTGCGGTCCACCTCCAGTTGTACTTGCGGAGCTTCGGCCAGGGCGCTTTCGCGCACATTGGTCAGGATCGGGCTCTTCTCGGCCGCCGCCAGCAACTCGGTACGCGCCGCCATCAATGCGGCATGGCCGACGCCGCCGCGGTCCTGCAAACGGAACTCAAACCCGCTGGAAGTGCCCAGGCCATCCACCGGCGGTGGCAGCACTGCGTAGGCAATCGCGTCCTTGAGCTCGCTGAAGGCCATGTTGGCGCGGTCGGCAATCGACGTGGCCGAGTCGTCGCTGCTGCGTTCCGACCAATCCTTGAGCGTGGTAAACGCCAGCGCCGCGTTCTGCCCGGAGCCTGAGAAACTGAAGCCCATGATCATGGTGGTATCGCCCACCCCAGGCTCGCCCGCGTTGTGCGCTTCGATCTGCTCGGCGACCTGCACTGTGCGATTCTTGCTCGCGCCCGGCGGCAGTTGGATGTCGGTGATGGTGTAGCCCTGGTCTTCCACCGGCAGGAATGAGGAGGGCAGGCGCGTGAACATCCAGCCCAGGCCCACCAGCAGCACCAGGTAGATCAACAGGTAACGGCCGCTGCGCTTGAGCGCGTAGGCCACCCAGCCTTCATAGCGGTCGGTGAGTTGCTCGAAACGTTTATTGAACCAGCCGAAGAAGCCGCCCTTGGCATGGTGCTCGCCCTGGGCGATCGGCTTGAGCAGCGTGGCGCACAGCGCGGGGGTCAAGGTCAGGGCGAGGAATGCCGAGAACAGGATCGAGGTGGCCATCGACAGCGAGAACTGCTGGTAGATTACCCCCACGGAACCGGGCATGAATGCCATCGGCAGGAACACCGCGACCAGCACCAGGGTGATCCCGACGATGGCGCCGGTGATCTGGCCCATGGCCTTGCGCGTGGCCTCCTTGGGCGACAGCCCCTCGGTGACCATGATGCGTTCGACGTTCTCCACCACCACAATCGCATCGTCCACCAGGATGCCGATGGCCAGCACCATGCCGAACATGGTCAGCACGTTGATCGAGAAACCCACCAACAGCAGGGTGGCGAAGGTACCCATCAGCGCGATCGGCACCACCAGCGTCGGGATCAACGTGTAGCGCACGTTCTGCAAAAACAGGAACATCACCGCGAACACCAGCGCCATGGCCTCAAGCAGGGTGTACACCACCTTGGTGATCGAGACTTTGACGAACGGCGAGGTGTCGTATGGGATCTTGTATTCCACATTGGCCGGAAAGTAGCGCGACAGTTCGTCCATTTTCGCCCGCACCAGGGTGGCGGTGTTCAGCGCGTTGGCGCCTGGCGCCAGTTGCACACTGACGGCGGTGGACGGCTTGCCGTTCAGGCGCGTGGAGAACTGGTATTCCTGGCTGCCGATCTCCACCCGCGCCACGTCGCCGATGCGCACGGTGGAACCGTCGGGGTTGGCCTTGAGCACGATGTCGGCGAATTCGGCCGGGGTCGACAGCTGGCCCTTGACCAGGATTGCCGCGGTGATTTCCTGGGTCGCGGTGCCCGGCAAATCGCCGATGCTGCCCGCCGAGACCTGGGCGTTCTGCGCGCTGATCGCGGCGTTGACGTCAGCCGGGGTCAGGTTGAAGCCGATCAGCTTCTGCGGATCGATCCAGATGCGCATGGCGCGTTCGGCGCCGTACAACTGCGCCTTGCCCACGCCGTCCAGGCGCTTGAGTTCGTTCATCACGTTGCGCGCCAGGTAATCGCTGAGCGCCACGTCGTCGAGCTTGCCGTCGTTGGAGGTGAGGGTCACCAGCAACAGGAAACCGGCGGAGACTTTCTCGACCTGCAAGCCTTGCTGCGTCACCGCCTGGGGCAGGCGCGGTTCTACCGCCTTGAGGCGGTTTTGCACATCCACCTGGGCCATTTCCGGGTTGGTGCCGGGCTGGAAGGTGGCGGTAATCGTCGCCGAACCGAGGCTGCTCTGGGATTCGAAATACAGCAGGTGATCGGCGCCGTTAAGCTCTTGCTCGATCAGGCTCACCACGCTCTCGTCCAGGGTCTGCGCCGAAGCGCCCGGGTACACCGCGTAGATTTCCACTTTCGGCGGTGCGACGTTGGGGTACTGCGCCACCGGCAACTGCGGGATGGCCAGCAAGCCGGCCAGCAGGATAAACAGGGCGACCACCCAGGCGAAGATCGGGCGGTCAATAAAGAACTGCGGCATGGCGGGTTATTCCTTAACGGGCTGGCCAGAGGCGGGGCGGTCATCCACCTCGACTTTTTCACCGGGACGTGCGTGTTGCAGGCCCTCGACAACGATGCGGTCACCGGCCTTGAGGCCGTGGCTGACCACCCAGCGATCATTGATCACGGCGCCCAATTCCACCGGCTGCAGGCTGACGGTCTGCTCGGCATCCAGCAGCAGCACCATGGGGATGCCGGCGCTGTCACGAGTGATCGCGCGTTGCGGCACGCTGATGCCTTGCCTGTCGACGGCCTGTTCCAGGCGCACCCGCACGAAACTGCCGGGCAGCAGGTCGAGGTGCGGGTTGGGGAACTCGCTGCGCACGATGATTTGCCCGGTGCCGGGGTCGACGCTGATCTCGGCGAACAGCAACTTACCCGGCAGCGGGTACAGGCTGCCGTCGTCCTGGATCAGGGTGGCCTTGGCCTGGTCCTGGCCGACCTGCTTCAAACTGCCGGCGCGAAAGGCGCGGCGCAGGTCGTTCAGTTCGCGGGTGGACTGGGTGAGGTCGGCGTGGATCGGGTCCAGTTGCTGGATGATCGCCAGGGGTGTGGCTTCGTTCTGGCCGACCAAGGCACCTTCGGTCACCAGCGCCCGGCCGATGCGTCCGGAAATCGGTGCGGTCACGGTGGCGTAGCCCAGGTTCAACCGGGCGCGCTCGACGGCGGCCTTGTTGGCGGCGACTTCAGCGTTGGTCTGGCGCAGGTTGGCGCGGGCGTTGTCGTAGTCCTGTGCGCTGATGGCGTTGCCTTCCACCAACTGGCTGTAGCGCTGCTCCTGCAGGCGCGCCTGGAACGCATTGGCCTCGGCCTTGCTCAGATTGGCCTGGGCGCTGTCGAGGTCGGCCTTGAACGGGGCCGGGTCGATGCGAAACAGCACGTCGCCCTGTTTGACGTCGTGGCCTTCCTTGAACACCCGTTGCATCACCACGCCGGCCACCCGTGCGCGCACTTCGGCGATACGCGGCGCGGCAATGCGCCCGCTCAGTTCGCTGGTGATGGACAGGGGCTTGGCTTCAAGGGTTTCGATACGCACCTTGGCAAGGGGCGTTTGTGGCGCCTCGTCCTCGGACGGGCCGCACGCGCTCAGCGCCAGGGTGAGGGCCAGCAGGCAAAACGGCGCAAACAGGTTCTTCGACATGCTCTTATCCCAATATTGACTGGCGCATCCTAAGGTCACCTGCGCCGTGGTGCTGTGAAGCTGTGTAGGTGGTGTGTGAAGAAATGTAAGGTGGCACCCATCATCCACCCGGGACGTATATCCTTACAAAATCGCGCAAACACCAAAGCCCCCTCCCACCTGGGATTTGTGTACGACCCATAACTGTATTTCATGGAACACCTTTCATGCCCAACATCCTCCTGGTGGAAGACGACGCCGCGCTCTCCGAGCTGATTGCCAGCTACCTGGAACGCAATGGCTACCACGTCAGCGTGCTCAGCCGTGGCGATCACGTGCGCGAACGTGCGCGCCTGAACCCACCGGACCTGGTGATCCTCGACCTGATGCTGCCGGGTCTTGACGGCCTGCAAGTCTGCCGCCTGTTGCGCGACGATTCGGCGGGCCTGCCGATCCTGATGCTCACCGCCCGCGACGACAGCCACGACCAGGTGCTGGGCCTGGAAATGGGCGCCGACGACTACGTGACCAAACCTTGCGAGCCCCGCGTACTGCTTGCCCGAGTCCGCACATTGCTGCGCCGTAGCAGTCTGTCCGAGCCGCAGGTGGCCAACGATCAGATCATCATGGGCAACCTGTGCATCGACCTGTCGGAACGCAGCGTGAGCTGGCGCGAACAGGCGGTGGAGTTGTCCAGCGGCGAATACAACCTGCTGGTGGTACTGGCCCGCCACGCCGGTGAAGTGCTCAGCCGCGACCAGATCCTGCAACGCCTGCGCGGTATCGAGTTCAACGGCACCGACCGTTCGGTCGACGTGGCCATCTCCAAGCTGCGCCGCAAGTTCGACGACCACGCCGGTGAGGCGCGCAAGATCAAGACGGTGTGGGGCAAGGGCTACCTGTTCAGCCGTTCCGAGTGGGAATGCTGACCCATGCTGCGCGTACTGATCCGCCTCTTCCTGATCACCATCGTCACCTACAGCGCCGCGATCTACCTGATTCCCAAACTGGTGATCCAGCTGTTCGAACACCGCTACCTCAACTACAACATCGAGCAGACCCGTGGCCAGCAGGCGCTGATCGTCAAGCAATACCTGCGCGCACCGGTTGAGCATTGGTCGCGGATCACCGAACAACTGGGCCATGACTTTGCGCCGCTGAGCGTGCAATTGCTACTGCGCGAGGACGCCCGCTACACCCCCGAGGAAGAACAACTGCTGGCGCAAGGCAAGCCGGTGGTGCACCTGGGCGACTGGGGCTGGATGGAGGAGATCAGCTCGCCGATCAACGAACGGTTCGTGGTCAAGCTCAAGGTGCCGCCGGACCCGCTGGACATGAACCTGCTCTATTGGGCGATCAACGTCCTGATCGTCGCCGCGTTGCTGGTGTGCCTGCTGGTCTGGCTGCGCCCGCACTGGCGAGACCTGGAGCGCTTGAAACGCACCGCCGGGCAATTGGGCCAGGGCAACCTGGCCGAGCGCACAGGCATCCCGTCGCACTCCAGCATCGGCAGCCTGGCCTCGGTGTTCGACACCATGGCCGACGACATCGAGCGCCTGCTCAACCAGCAACGTGATCTGCTCAATGCGGTCTCCCACGAACTGCGCACGCCGCTGACACGCCTGGATTTCGGCTTGGCCCTGGCGTTGTCCGAAGACCTGCCCGTCGCCAGTCGCGAGCGCTTGCACGGCCTGGTCGCGCATATTCGCGAGCTGGATGAGCTGGTGCTGGAGTTGCTGTCCTACAGCCGCCTGCACAACCCGGCGCAACTGCCGGAGCGGGTCGAAGTGGCGCTCGATGAGTTCATCGACAGCGTGCTGGGCAGCGTCGATGACGAACTGGAAAACCCTGAGATCGTCATCGATGTGGCGCTCGACTGCGCCGTCGAGCGTTTCAGCCTCGACCCGCGCCTGACCGCGCGCGCTTTGCAGAATCTGCTGCGCAACGCCACGCGTTACTGCGACAAGCGCATCCGGGTGGGGGTCAAGGTGTGCCCCAAGGGCTGTGAAATCTGCGTCGATGACGACGGCATCGGCATCCCGCCGGACCAGCGCGAGCGCATCTTCGAACCGTTTTACCGCCTCGACCGCAGCCGCGACCGTGCAACCGGCGGCTTTGGCCTGGGCCTGGCGATCAGCCGCCGCGCGCTGCAAGCCCAGGGCGGTACATTGACTGCGCTGGCGGCGCCGTTGGGTGGGGCACGGTTCAGGGTGTGGTTACCGACGATGGTCGATTAGAAAACCGCTGCGGGAAGGCGCACACTGTGACCCCGTTTTTGCGAAGAGAGATTGGCCATGACCGCTGTTCACGCGTCTGCTCAACAAGGTTTCTCTACCCAGGCCGGCACCTATGCCCAGGGCCGCCCGGATTACCCTCGACAGCTCACGGGTTGGCTGACCCAGACGCTGGCTGTCGATGCAAATTCGACGGTGATCGACCTGGGCGCCGGCACCGGCAAATTCACGCGCTTGCTCAGCACCCTCGCACCGACGCTGATCGCCGTGGAGCCGGTGGCCGCAATGGGCGCGCAATTGACCAGGCTGTTACCGGATGTGCGCCTGGTGGACGGCACGGCAGAGTCGATGCCATTGCCGACCGCCAGCGCCGATGCGGTGGTCTGTGCGCAAGCGTTTCACTGGTTCTCCACTCGGGCGGCGTTGGCGGAAATTCACCGGGTGCTCAAACCGCAGGGGCGCCTCGGGCTGGTGTGGAACGTGCGTGATGAGTCGGTGGGGTGGGTCGCGGCGATTACCGAGATCATTACCCCCTACGAGGGCGACACACCGCGCTTTCATACGGGGCGCTGGCGCGAAACCTTCACTGGCGAGTACTTTTCCGACCCTGAAGTGACCTGCTTTGCTTATCAGCATGTGGGCAGCCCTCGGGAGGTGATCATGGACCGCTTCCTGTCGGTGAGCTTCATTGCCGCCTTGCCGGACGCGGAAAAAGCCACGGTCACCGCACAGTTGCAGACGCTGATCGACACCCATCCCGACCTGCGCGGGCGCGACACTGTGGCCTTTCCTTACCAGACCCAAGCCTACTGTTGCCGTCGACTGGCCTAAAAAGCATAAAGTCAGATCATATTGGTATAAGTGGTTATAAGAAAAATCGCTATCCTGCGGCCAGAATTTTATAAGGCCGCGGGTAGTTGGAATGGATGTAGGTAACTTTGGTTTCGTAATCGCCGGCCTGATCGTTGGATTTATCGTCGGCATGACCGGGGTCGGCGGAGGCTCGCTGATGACCCCGATCCTGTTGTGGTTCGGCATCAACCCGGCGACCGCCGTGGGCACCGACCTGTTGTACGCCGCGATCACCAAGTCTGGTGGCGTGCTGGTGCACGGCAAAAACAAGAACATCGACTGGACCATCACCGGCTGGCTGACCCTGGGCAGCGTGCCGGCGGTGCTGTTGACCCTGTGGTTCCTCGCCAGCCTGCATACCGATCCCACGGTGATGAACGCGGTGATCAAGCAGGCCCTCGGCGTGGTACTGCTGTTGACCGCACTGGCGATCCTGTTCAAGAAAACCCTGTTGACCTTCGCCCAGCGGCATGCGGGCGACAGCTACCACCTGAACCCGCGCAACCTGAACGCCTTGACGGTGCTCACCGGCGCCATCCTCGGCACCATGGTCGCCCTGACCTCGATCGGCGCCGGCGCCCTCGGTACCGTGGCGCTGTTTATCCTGTATCCGTTCCTGGCCACACGCCGCCTGGTGGGGACCGAAATCGCCCACGCCGTGCCGCTGACCCTGGTGGCCGGCCTGGGTCATGCCGGCATGGGCAATATGGACTGGCAACTGTTGGGTTTTCTGTTGATGGGCTCGCTGCCGGGGATCTACATCGGCAGCCACATGACCGGCAAGATTCCGGACGGTGTATTGCGCCCCTGCCTGGCGGTCATGTTGATGGCGGTCGGGTACAAATTGGCCTTCTGAGGCGTACACAGGGTCCCAATACACAGAGGTCAAATGTGGGAGGAGACTTGCCCCCTCCCACATTTTGACTGTGGTAAACCTTGATTCAGGCTTTCGCCGGGCCGTTGCCGATCTGCCACACAAACGGCGGCTCGGTCCCATTGATCACCCAATCACCCACGATGCGCGCTTTGTAGATCACCGGATTGTGCGACGACACGGTCCGCGCATTGCGCCAGTGCCGGTCGAGCGCCTTGCCCTGGCGTACGTCCGACGCTCCCAGCGCATTGAACAACTGGCTGGTGGCGCGTTGGATCAAGTCCGACACCACCACCTGCGCCGTCGCCGATTCAATCTCGGCCTCCACGTTGGCTTCGCGCTCTGCAGCCTCATCGCCGCCAAAGCGTGCCACGTACGCCCGTTGTGCCGGTAACGTCGCCCTCAAGGCGCTGGCCTCTGCGGCATACACCAGCGCCGCCACTTCGCCCACCACCTGTTGAACCTGCGCATCCTGGCTCACGTGGGGCGCATTGCCATGGCTGTAGATGCGCTTGCGGCTGCGCACCTGATGGGCCACATCGCGTAATGCCGCGCGGCCGATACCGGCCAGGCTGGCCAGCAGCACTGACTGGTAGAACGCGGTCTGGTATTTGAAGCGGGTGGCAAAGTCGATGACGTTGTCCGCCTCCACCACCGCCTCGGTAAACCGCGACGTGCCGCTGCCGGTGGTGCGCTGGCCAAAGCCGTCCCAGTCATCGCTGTGCACCACCCCAGGCTGGCGCGCGCGGGTGGCGGCGATCACGTCACCGCCGGTGTCGCTGCGTTGGGCGTATACGTCGATCCAGTCGGCGAAAATGCTGCCGGTGCTGTAGAACTTTTCACCGTTGAGTGTCCATTGGTCGCCGTTGGGGCTGACCTGGGTGACCACGTCGCCAATGGCCACGTTGCCGATTTCGGTCCAGGCGCAGCCGACGATATCGCCGTCGACAAAGCGCTTGAACCACAGCTCGCGCCCGGCGTTCGGTGGCGCGTTGAGGCGGTCTTCGGCAAAGGCGAAATGCCCGCGCAGGGCCTGGGGTACGTTGGAGTCGGCTTCGGCCAGTTCGATCAGCAATTGGAACAGTTGCGGCAGGGACGCGCCGCCGCCGCCGTATTCCACCGGCACCCGCACGGCGCCGAAACCAGCCTCCTTCAGCCATTGGATCGGCTCGTGGGGCAGGGTGCGGTTGAGTTCGCGCTGCACGGCGCCGTCGGCGATACGCTGGAAGATCGGCCGGAAACGCGCGGCCAGCGTGGGGTAATCGACGCCGATGGACAGCGGGTTGATGACGTGGTGTTCGGTCATGGGCAAGGCTCCGGGGCAGTGGACAATGCCAGAGGTGATTGCACAGTCCGTGCCGGGTGCGAAGCCCAATGTTTACGGGGCAATCAGCCGATTGACTGTTGCTCCAGCAACAGCATTGCGACAAACCGATGTAATCCCTGACAGTTGTGATCACACGATTGGCGCCTGGTTTTTCTGCCGCAACCCCCCTGGCGCGGGCGTTTGCCCAGGCTGGCACGCTTGCTGCTCAAGTCACCGGTACATCCCTGTGCATGAGGTAGCGTTAGATGAGTCAGCAAGCCGTGAAATTTGCCTATTGGGTGCCCAACGTCAGCGGTGGGCTGGTGGTCAGCAAGATCGAGCAGCGTACCCACTGGGGCATCGACTACAACCGTAAACTGGCGCAGTTGGCGGAAGAAGCCGGCTTTGAATATGGCCTGACCCAGATCCGCTTCACCGCCGGCTACGGTGCCGACAACCAGCATGAGTCGGTGGCGTTCAGCCATGCGCTGCTGGCCGCGACCACCAAGCTCAAGGTGATCGCCGCCATCCTGCCGGGCCCGTGGCAACCGGCGCTGGCGGCCAAGCAACTGGCGACCATCGACCAGCTCACCAACGGCCGCATTGCAGTGAACATCGTCAGCGGCTGGTTCAAGGGCGAATTCCAGGCCATCGGCGAGCATTGGCTGGAGCACGACGAGCGTTATCGGCGTTCCGAGGAATTCATCCGCGCCCTCAAAGGCATCTGGACCCAGGACGACTTTACTTTCAAGGGCGACTTCTACCGCTTCAACAACTACACCCTCAAACCCAAGCCCCTGGGCCGGCCGGAAGTGTTCCAGGGCGGCAGCTCACGGGCCGCGCGCGACATGGCGGCGCGGGTGTCGGACTGGTACTTCACCAACGGCAACACCCCCGAAGGCATCAAGGCCCAGGTCGACGATATCCGCGCCAAGGCGGCGGCGAATAACCATTCGGTCAAAGTCGGTGTGAATGCCTTTGTCATCGCCCGCGATACCGAAGAAGAAGCCCGCGCCGTGTTGGCCGAGATCATCGACAAGGCCGACCCGGAAGCAGTCAACGCATTCGGCGACGCGGCCAGACAAGCGGGCAAGGCGTCCCCGGAAGGCGAGGGCAACTGGGCCAAATCGAGCTATGAAGACCTGGTGCAATACAACGACGGCTTCAAGACCAACCTGATCGGCACGCCGCAGCAGATTGCCGAGCGTATCGTTGCGCTCAAGGCTGTGGGGGTGGATCTGGTGCTGGCGGGTTTCCTGCACTTCCAGGAAGAAGTGGAGTACTTCGGCAAGCGCGTGTTGCCGCTGGTGCGTGAGCTGGAGGCCAAGGCCGGCATCAAGCAAGTGGCCTGAGATATTCATTGTGGTGAGCGAGCTTGCTCGCGCTGGAGTGCGCAGCGCTCCCTTGCTTTTGGGGCTGCTACGCAACCCGACGCGAGCAAGCTCGCTCACCACAGGTTAATCGCAAGGCTGTTGTTGCAGGGTCAGCACCTCAAACCCATCCGCCGTCACCGCCACGGTATGTTCCCACTGCGCCGACAGGCTGTTGTCCTTGGTCACCACAGTCCAGCCATCCTTGAGGCTGCGTGTTTTGGCGCTGCCTTGGTTGAGCATGGGTTCAATGGTAAACACCATGCCTTCGCGCAGTTCGAGCCCGGTGCCGGGGCGACCGAAGTGCAGGATCTGCGGCTCTTCATGCATCTGCTTGCCGATGCCGTGGCCGCAATATTCGCGCACCACGCTGTAGCCGTTGGCCTGCGCGTGGCTCTGGATCGCATGGCCGATGTCCCCCAGGCGAGCGCCGGGCCTGACCTGGCGGATGCCGGCCCACATCGCTTCAAATGTCATCTCCACCAGGCGCCTGGCTTTGGGGGCGACGGCGCCGATCATGTACATCTTGCTGGCGTCGGCGATGTAGCCGCCTTTTTCCAGGGTGATGTCGATGTTGATGATATCGCCGTCCTTGAGCAGCTCCCTGGCGCTGGGCATGCCGTGGCACACCACTTCGTTGATCGAAGTATTGATGCAGAACGGGTAGTCGTACTGCCCGAGGCTTGCCGGACGGGCTTTCAACTCGTTGCGGATATAGGCTTCGACGGTGGCGTCCAGTTCCAGGGTGGAACGGCCGGCGGCGACAAAACCGTCGAGCATCGTGAACACCTGGGCCAGCAGGCGCCCCGATTCGCGCATGACGGCCAGTTGAGCGGGCGTCTTGATCATCAACTGCGCCCCCGGATCAGGTCGGGCTTATCCAGCAGCAGTTTGTTGATCAGCTCGTTGTAGGGCAGGCTGGGGTTGAGTTCGGCGAGCAGGCCGATCTTGATCCAGAACTCGGCCTGGGCGTTGATGGAGCGATCCATCGCGGCGCTGGCCAGGCGCAGTTGTTCGTGTAACTGGTCGGTGATCTTGACGATGCCCATGGGATTCACTGTGTAATGTTGATATACGAAGCGTATATGTTTCGTATGGCATGCGTAAACCCTCGATGGCTAAGTAGCGCTTGGCCATTGACTTGCCCGGCAGCCGCCGGTTAATTTCGTGACATGACATTTCAAGCCTTCCGCAGCCAGCAGAGCATTATTACCGCCATTCCTCATTTGGCGGGATAGCGCACGGCTGCACCCAAACCCGCCCTAGAGGCGGGTTTTGTTTTTCCGTCTCCAGGGCCTTCAACAAAAAGCCAGGAGACACCGATGAGCGCCCGCACAGCCCCGCACACCCACGACACGGCACTGCTTGAGCACTACGTGAAAAAGATCCTCGCCGCGCCGGTCTACGACCTGGCGGTGCGCACGCCGCTGCAAGCGGCACCGGCGTTATCGGCGTTGCTCGGCAACACCTTGCTGCTCAAGCGCGAAGACCTGCAACCGACGTTTTCCTTCAAGATCCGCGGTGCCTACAACCGGTTGGTCCAGCTGACCGATGAGCAGAAAGCGCGGGGCGTGGTGACGGCGTCGGCGGGCAACCATGCCCAAGGTGTGGCGTTGGCGGCGCGGGAGCTGGGGATCCGCGCGCGCATCGTCATGCCGTGCAGCACGCCGGAGCTGAAGGTGCTGGGCGTACGTTCCCGTGGTGCCGAAGCGGTGCTGCATGGCGATAGCTTCCCGTTTGCCCTGGCCCATGCGCTGCAACTGGCTGAGACGTCCGGTTGCACCTTTGTTTCGCCGTTCGACGACCCCGACGTCATTGCAGGCCAAGGCACCGTGGCCATGGAAATCCTGCGCCAGCAGCAAGGCCCGCTGGATGCGATCTTCGTGCCGGTGGGCGGCGGCGGCCTGATCGCCGGCATCGCCGCCTATGTCAAATACCTACGCCCCGAAGTGCGCATCATCGGCGTGGAGCCCGAAGGCTCCAGTTGCCTGTTGGCGGCGTTACGCGCGGGGGAGCGTGTGGTGCTGCCGAGTGTCGACGGCTTTGCCGATGGCACGGCGGTCGCGCAGGTCGGTGCCTACGGTTTTGAAATCTGCCGCGACTGGGTGGATGAGGTCATCACGGTGAATAACGACGAACTGTGCAGCGCCATCAAGCTGATCTACGACGACACGCGTTCCATCACCGAGCCTTCCGGCGCCTTGGCGGTGGCGGGCATCCGCAAATACGTTGCCGACAGGGGCGTGACAGGTCAGACCCTGGTGGCGATAAATTCAGGCGCCAATATCAACTTTGATAGTTTGCGATATGTTGCAGAAAGAGTCGTTGCGCTCAGCCTTGTTTAAATACAAACAGCGGGTTAAACGTTTAATCGCAGGCGTTCCACGCTCATTCAAGCGATGCCCGTAAGTTCAAAGTTCAGTTATACAAAAACCGCTGCGGGCTTATGAGGAAAGGTTACAACGCCAGCGGATTTTGCCGAGTACGCTTGGTATTTGAAGGTGCCTTCCAAGGCTGGAAAGCGCTTGCATGATCATAACAATCTGTTGGCAGTCTCAAAAAAGGAGAGGTTGACCATGCTTTCGGAACTTGAATTACGCAGCATTATTGAAGGAAGTTTTCTGCCTAAACGGTGCGAATGCACCAAAGCCGAAGATGCCTCGCTGACGATCAAAATCTACGACGACCGCGACCGTGACCGGGTGGATTTGGAAGTCAAAGGTATAAACGCGGATAAACTCGACAGCAGTCGAGCCCTTTGCAACCTGATCACGGGGTTGCGTGAAGACCTTAAACACGTGCACACGCCTGTCTTGCGGCGAGCAGGAGGGCGTGCTTACTACTAGCTAAACGTTCGATTCCATGGGCCTGATAACTGCCAGGCCCAGTGCGTTTGCGAGCCATCAATTCTGCAAGCTGCACGCATCGGACAGCTTGCGATAGCCCACATCTTCGATTTTCCCGGCCTTGTCCACGAACTTGATATCGGCGTCGATGACCTTGCATTCGTCTGTCGGCGTTTCGTTCATGGCAATCACGTGTTTTATGTTCATCGGCATGCCGTACTGATACGGCACCGGCTTCTGGTCGTCGGCCTGGGCCAGGCCCGAGGTGGCTGCCAGGGTCAACAGGCCGCCGAACATTAAGGTACGCAGTTTCATGATAGTGCTCCGCAAGTGGGTTCGACTTCACTGTCGACCTGCGGGATTAACCATCGATTAATGTGACCCTGGCTGACAAAACCTTCATGAACCGCCCACGTTTTCAGCCCAACTGCTGACGGTACGGCAAGTCCGGGCCGGTCTTGGTGCAGGTCAGGGCGGCGGCGCGAATAGCGAAGCCGAGCATGGCGTCGATCTGCTCGCGTGTGAGCTGTTGCAGGCCCTGCACCGAATCCAGTTGCTGCTCGGTCAGCCAGGCAATCAACGCGGCCTGGAAGGTATCGCCGGCGCCCACCGTATCGGCCATCACCACCTTGACTGCCGGTTGTGACCACGTGCCATGCTGGCGGCTGAACACACTGGCGCCATCGCCACCACGGGTCAGGAACACCAGTTGGCAACGGTGTTGCAACCAGCCTTGCAGCACGCTTTCGGGCGTCTGGTCGGGGTAGAGCAGGTGCAGGTCTTCGTCGCTGACCTTGATCAGGTCGGCATGCTTGGCCAGCTGTGCGACGCGGTCGCGCCACAGCTGGATGTCCGGTTGCGGGTTGAGGCGCACATTCGGGTCGAGGCTGATCAGGCGCTTGCCGCTTTCGCGCTGGACCAGGGCCAGCAGGGTGTCGCCGATCGGCTGCACCACCAGCGAGAACGAGCCGATATGCACGCCGCGAACGTCATCGCCCAGGCTCGGCAGATGCGCCACCTGCAGTTGCCGGTCGGCGCAGCCTTCGCCGCGAAAGCTGTATTGCGGCGAACCATTGGCGCCCACGGCGACCATCGCCAGGGTGGTCGGCGCCGCGAACTCCACGAGGAACTGTTCGCTTACGCCTTCATCCTTGAGCACCTGCAACAGGCGACGGCCCAGGTAATCGTTGGAGATACCGGCGAAAAACCCCGCCTCGATGCCCAGGCGGCGCAGGCCCACCGCCACGTTGAACGGCGAACCGCCGGCAATCGCCTTGTAGTTGACCTTGGACGCCAGCCCGCTGGCGTCCTCCTCGCTGAAAAAATCGAACAACGCTTCACCACACACCAGATACATAGTTATTCGCTCTTAAAGGGTTGCCACTTGCTGTTGATAGCGTTCGTAGGCGTGTTGATAGGCACTGACGTTGGCCGCCACCGGCAGTGTTCGGCTGGCCGGGTCGACGCTTACACATTTGTCGCACAGGCTGGCCAGGGATTCGCCGGACTGGCTCCACGCCGCCTGGATCGCCGCGCCCAGGGCGGCGGCTTCGCTTTGTTCGGTGCAGATCACTTCGGTGTTCATGATATCGGCGACCATCTGCCGCCACACCGGGCTTTTCGAGCCACCGCCGATCAGACGGATGTGCTGGCTTTGCAGGCCGGTCTGGCGCAGCAGGTCGAGGCCGTAACGCAGGCCGAAGGTGGTGCCTTCGACCACGGCGCGGCACAGGTTGGCGCGGGTCAGGTTGGTCATGGTCAGGCCGTGCACGCTGCCGGTGGCATGGGGCAGGGCGGGCACGCGTTCACCGTTGAGGAATGGCAGCAGGCTCACGCCGTCGGCCCCAATCGGGGCTTGCTCGACCAGCGCGTTGAAGGCGCCCAGGTCGAGCTCGAACAATTCGCGAATCACGCTGGTGGCGTTGGTCAGGTTCATGGTGCAGATCAACGGCAGCCAGCCGCCGCTGGATGAGCAGAAGGTCGCCACCGACGCCTGGGAGCTGACGTTGGGCTGGTCGGCGAACGCGTAGACCGTGCCCGACGACCCCAGGCTCATGGTTATCACGCCCGGTGAGATATTGCCGGTGCCGATGGCGCCCATCATGTTGTCGCCGCCGCCGCTGGCGACGATGGCCGCCGGGTTGATGCCCAGGCGTTCGGCGATGGCCGGCAGGATCGTGCCCACCGCCTGGTCCGCCTCGATCAGTGGTGGCAAGGCTTTTTCCAGGCGACCGCTCGGGTCGATGTGCTGGAGCAGCGCTACATCCCATTCGCGGCTGCGCACGTTGAAGTAGCCGGTGCCCGACGCATCGCCGTACTCGGCGACGGCGCGGCCGGTGAGCCAGTAGTTGAGGTAGTCGTGGGGCAACAGGATATGGGCGATGCGCGCGAACAGGTCCGGGTGTTGTTCGCGGGTCCAGAGCAGTTTGGACACGGTGTAGCCCGGCGCGATGGCCACGCCCAGCCGTTCCAGCGAACCGCGTTCACCGCCAAGGTGTTGCAGCAGGCGCTCGTTCTCGGGCGTGGTTTCGGTGTCGCACCACAGCTTGGCCGGGCGCAGTACCTGGCCCTGGTCATCGAGCAAAACCAGGCCGTGCTGCTGACCGGAAACGCCGATACCGAGGATGTCCTGGCCATCCACCCCGGCCTGTTGCAGGGCGCGGTGGGTGGCTTCGGTGAAGGCGTCCAGCCACTCCTGAGTGTGCTGCTCGCGGCGGCCATTGGCGCCACTGATCAGAGTATGCGCGGCGGCGCCCAGGCCCAGGACCTCGCCGCTGGAAGCGTCGAGGACGATGGCTTTGGTACCCTGGGTGCCGCAGTCGATGCCGAGGAACAGGTTTTGCTGGGTCATGATGATTTGCTCAGCAGTATTGTTTTTAGGATTGGCAACCCGATCCAGTGTGGGAGGGGGCTTGCTCCCGATAGCGGTGGGTCAGTGAAGGATATTTGACTGACACACCGCCATCGGGAGCAAGCCCCCTCCCACATTTAAACCGGTTTCTTCAGAAGGTTTTGCAGGGTCGCTGTGACGCCGTTATCACGCAAGCTCACGAAACACCGCTCGAACGCTGCCACAAACTCAGGCGAGTTGGGAATAGCCGTGCCGAAAATCTCTTCCACGCCCAACAGGCGTTTGCTGATCAACGCATCGTCGCTCACCAGCCCTTGGCAAAATTGCGCCCGTGGATCCGGGATCTTGTAGCTCACCCCATTCTCGTCGACACCCTTCAAATACAAGGCCCAGGCTGCAACGACAAGCGCCGCGCGCTCGGTCTCACGCCCATCCGCAATCAAGCGATTAATGGTCGGCACGGTGAACTTGGGAAACTTCGACGACCCATCCGAACACACGCGCTCCAACTGATCGGCAATGGCCTGGTTGGAAAAACGCTCCACCAGCGTCTGCTTGTACGCCGTCAGGTCGATGCCGGGCACCGGCGCCAGGTTCGGCGTGACGTCCAGGTCCATGTAGGCACACATGTAGGCCACGAATACTGGATCGTTCATGGTTTCGTGGACAAACCGATAACCCTTGAGAAACCCCAGGTAGGTCAGCGCCAGGTGGCTGCCGTTGAGCAGGCCGATCTTCATTTCTTCGTAGGGCGTCACGTCATCGGTGAACTGCACGCCGACCTTTTCCCAGGCCGGACGGCCGTTGACGAACTTGTCTTCCAGCACCCACTGCACAAACGGTTCGCACACCACCGGCCAGGCATCGTCGATGCCGTGCTGGTCGTGCAGTTGCAAGCGATGGGCCGTGCTGGTCATCGGCGTGATGCGGTCGACCATGGCATTGGGGAAGCTGACGTTGGCGTCTATCCAGTCATGCAACTGGGTATCGTGCAACGCGGCGAACGCCAGCAAGGCCTTGCGCGTGACGGCGCCGTTGTGCGGCAAGTTATCGCAGGACATCACCGTAAACGCCGGAACCCCGGCGGCGCGGCGCTGGGTGAGGGCGGCGCAGATAAACCCGAATACGGTTTTCGGCGCAGCGGGGTGCGCCAGGTCATGCTGGATCTGCGGCAGGTGGGCCATAAATTCGCCGTTGCTGTCGTCAATGCAATAACCGCCTTCGGTGATGGTCAGCGAGACGATGCGAATCGCAGGGTCCGCCAGCTTATCGATCAGCGCCTGGGCGCCGTCTTCGGCGAGCAGCATGTCACTGATCGAGCCGATCACGCGCACTTCGGTGTCGTCGGTGTCGCCCAGCTCATACAGGGTGAACAGGTAATCCTGGCCGGCCAGGTCATCGCGGGCCTTGCGGTCCTCGGCGCGCAGGCCGACACCGCAGATGCTCCAGTCCAGGCCTTCGCCGGTGTTCATCAAGGCGTCGGTGTAATACGCCTGGTGCGCGCGGTGGAACCCGCCGACGCCGATATGGGCGATGCCTTGGGATGTGTCGGCAAGCGCATAGGTCGGGATGTTTACCTGCGGCGCCAGTTGGGTCAGGTTCTGTTTATTCAGCTTCATAACGGAGTACTCGCGAAATCAGGCGGCGGCGCGCAGTGGGCGGGTCACGGCCACGCCGTCGGTGTCGAACAGATGGCAGTGCGCCGGGTCCAGGTGCAGGTGCAGCGTTTCGCCATATTGGCTGGCCATGTCGCCACGGATTCGCATGGTCAACGGCTCGCCGTTGGCGGTGTTGACGTGGCAGAAGGTGTCACTGCCCAGGCGCTCGCCGACGTCGGCGGTGACGGTCAGGGTGGTTTGCCCAGGTACGGCGATTTCCAGGTGTTCCGGGCGAATGCCCAGGGTCACGGCGCTGCCCACGCTCAGCGTCGGGCCGCTGAGCGGCAGGCTGATCAAGGTGCCGGCGTCCAGCTGTACCTCGCAATTTTGCGCCTCGACCCGCGTGACCTTGCCCTTGAGGAAGCCCATCTTCGGTGTCCCCAGGAAACCCGCCACAAACAGGTTGGCCGGCTGGTGGTACAGCTCCAGCGGCGAACCGACCTGCTCGATACGGCCGCTGTTGAGCACCACGACTTTGTCGGCCAGGGTCATGGCTTCGACCTGGTCGTGGGTGACGTAGATCATGGTCGCCTGCAGTTCCTTGTGCAGGCGCGCCAGCTCCAGGCGCATCTGCACGCGCAGGGCGGCGTCGAGGTTGGACAGCGGTTCGTCGAACAGGAAAATTTTCGGGTTGCGCACAATCGCCCGGCCAATCGCCACGCGCTGGCGTTGGCCGCCGGAGAGTTGCTTGGGCTTGCGCTCCAGCAACGGGCCCAGCTCGAGGATGCGCGCCGCTTCGTTGACCTTGCTCTCCACCAGTTTCTTGTCGACGCCGGCCAGGTCCAGGGCGAACGACATGTTCTTGCGCACGCTCATGTGCGGGTACAGCGCGTAGGTCTGGAACACCATCGCCAGGTCACGCTTGGCCGGGGTCACTTCGGTGATGTCGCGGCCATCGAGTTCAATGGTGCCGTCGCTGACTTCTTCCAGGCCGGCGATCAGGCGCAGCAGGGTGGATTTACCGCAGCCCGACGGGCCGACGAAGACCACGAATTCCTTGTCGTTCACTTCCAGGTCGATGCCTTTGATGATCGAGAAACCTTCGAAGCCTTTTTGCAGATTCTTGATTTTCAGGTTGGCCATGATGGGCCCTCCGCTGGGAATTATTATTTAACCGCGCCGAAAGACAGCCCACGCACCAGCTGTTTCTGGCTGATCCAGCCGAAGATCAGGATCGGTGCGCAAGCCAGGGTCGAGACGGCGGACAATTTGGCCCAGAACAAGCCTTCGGGGCTGGAGTAAGAGGCGATCAGCGCGGTGAGCGGCGCGGCGGCGGACGAGGTCAGGTTCAACGACCAGAACGCCTCGTTCCAGCACAGGATCAACGACAGCAGCACAGTGGAGGCGAGACCGCCCTTGGCGATCGGCAGCAGCACCCGGACCATTTCCTGCCACAGGGTGGCGCCGTCCAGACGGGCGGCTTCGAGGATGTCCTTGGGGATGTCCTTGAAGTAGGTGTACACCATCCACACCACGATCGGCAGGTTGATCAGGGTGTAGATGATGATCAGCGCAATGCGCGTATCCAGCAGGCCGAAGCTCTTGGCCAGCAGGTAGATCGGCATCAGCACGCCCACCGGCGGCAGCATCTTGGTGGACAGCATCCACAGCAGCGTACCCTTGGTGCGCTGGGTTTCGTAGAACGCCATGGAGTAGGCGGCCGGCACCGAGATCAGCAGGCACAGCGCGGTGGCGCTGAACGAAATCAGCACCGAGTTCCACGCGTAGCTGAAGTAGTTGCTGCGCTCGTTGATGTGCAGGTAGTTCTCCAGCGTCGGCGTGAAGATGAACTGCGGCGGGGTGGCGAACGCGTCGATTTCGGTCTTGAAGCTGGTCAGCACCATCCAGAATATCGGGAAGAAAATCAGAATCGCGATGGCCCAGGCCAGCGTGCCAAGCAGCAGGCTTTGCAGGCGGCGGGATTGTTGAAGCGTCATGGCGCGGCCCTCAAGGCTTGTCAGTCAGGTTTTTGCCGATCATCCGCACCAGGATGATCGCCGCGATATTGGCGATGATCACGGCAATCAAGCCGCCGGCCGAGGCCATGCCCACGTCGAACTGCACCAGCGCCTGGTTGTAGATCAGGTAGGCCAGGTTGGTCGAGGCGTAGCCGGGGCCACCGTTGGTGGTGGTGAAGATTTCGGCGAACACCGAGAGCAAAAAGATCGTCTCGATCATTACCACCACGGCAATCGGGCGGGCCAGGTGCGGCAACGTCAGGTGCCAGAAAATCGCGATGGCACCGGCACCGTCCAGGCGTGCGGCTTCCTTTTGTTCCTGGTCGAGGGACTGCATGGCGGTCATCAGCAGCAGGATCGCGAACGGCAGCCATTGCCACGACACAATGATGATGATCGACAACAGCGGATAGTGCGCCAGCCAGTCCACCGGCTCGGCGCCGAACAGCTTCCACACGGCGGCGAGAATCCCGGACACCGGGTGGAAAATCAGGTTCTTCCAGATCAGCGCACCGACGGTGGGCATGATGAAGAACGGCGAGATCAGCAACACCCGCACCACGCCGCGGCCGAAGAACTCGCTGGCCTCCAGCAGGGCGCTGATCAACACGCCGAACACCACGCTGATCAGCAGCACACTGCCCACCAGCAACAGCGTATTGGTGGCGCCGGGCAGGAAGCCTGAATCGGTGATGAAGTAGGTGAAGTTCTCCAGCCCCACGAATTGGTTCTCGCCGGGGTAGAGCAGGTTGTAGCGGATCAGTGAAAAGTACAGGGTCATGCCCAGCGGCACGATCATCCAGACCAGCAGCATGGCGACCGAGGGCGTGACGAGGAACCAGCCGGGGTTGGCCAGGCGGTTTTTGCGGGGTGTATTCATGGTGATCAAGACCAGTCGGATACGAATCGGAGCGCGGTCAGTGTGGGAGGAGGCAAGTCCCCTCCCACATTTGACTGTGGTGAGGCTGGGCTATTTGGGGTAGCCGGCCCGCTTCATTTCGCGCTCGGTGGTGGTCTGCGCCGCAGTCAGTGCCGCATCGACCGTCTGCTGACCGGTCAGCGCACCGGAGAAGAACTTGCCGACCTGGGTCCCGATCGCCTGGAATTCAGGAATGGTCACCAACTGGATCCCGATATACGGCACCGGCTTGAGCGTCGGCTTGGTCGGGTCGGCGACTTTCAGCGATTCCAGCGTCACCTTGGCGAACGGCGCGGCTTTCATGTAGTCGTCGCTGTAGGTCGAGGTGCGCGTGCCCGGCGGCACGTTGGCGATACCGTCGGTCTTGGCGACCAGGGCGCCATATTCCTTGGAAGTCGCCCAGGTAGTGAACACCTTGGCGGCGTCCTTGGCCTTGGAACTGGTCGGAATCGCCAGGCTCCAGGAGTACAGCCACGACGTGCCCTTGTCGGTCTTCTCGTGCGGAGCGAAAGTGAAGCCGACGCTATCGGCCACCTTGCTCTGGGACTTGTCGGTGACGAACGAACCGGCGACGCTGGCATCGACCCAGATCGCGCATTTGCCGCTGTTGAACAGCGCCAGGTTTTCGTTGAAACCGTTGCTGGACGCACCCGGCGGGCCGGATTTTTTCATGTTGTCGACGTAGAAGTTCAGCGCGTCCTTCCACTCGGGACCGTTGAATTCCGGCTGCCATTTTTCGTCGAACCAGCGCGCACCGTAGCCGTTGGCCAGAGTGGTGATCAATGCCATGTTCTCGCCCCAACCGGCTTTGCCACGCAGGCACAGGCCGTATTGCTCTTTGCTCTTGTCGGTGAGTTTGGCGGCGAATTCGCCGATCTGGCTCCAGGTCGGGTGCTCGGGCATGCTCAGCCCGGCGTTCTTGAACAGATCGGTGCGGTAATAGGTAATCGAGCTTTCGGCATAGAACGGCAGGGCGTACAACGAACCCTTGACCGACAAACCGTCACGCACCGAAGGGAACACATCGTCGAGGTCGTAGGACGCCGGCAGGTCCTTCATCGGCTCCAGCCAACCCTTGGCGCCCCAGAGTGCGGCTTCGTACATGCCGATGGTCAACACGTCGAACTGTCCGCCCTGGGTGGCGATGTCGGTGGTCAGGCGCTGGCGCAGCACGTTTTCTTCGAGCACCACCCAGTTCAGCTTGATCTCCGGATGCTCGGTCTCGAAGGTTTTCGAGAGCTTTTGCATGCGGATCATGTCGCTGTTGTTGACGGTGGCAATGGTCAGGGTCTGCGCGCCAAGGCTGACGGCGCTGAGGGTCATGCAGGTACAGGCAAGCAATGCTTTTGCTGTGAACTTCATCGCGCACTCCATTTCCGCGCCCAGAGGGCTACAGAAGGACGGTTATTGTTGTTGTGTCTTCCTACAAGGAGTCAGGAAGAGTGTGCGTTGATTACAGCCTTCAAAAGCGGCGGTGACAAATCCTTGGGAGCACGCTCACTGATACTTTTTTGCACTCAGTGATCGCCCTCAAACGAAGCTTGAGGGCGACCGATGCAGGGTTTAGCGCTCGATAACAGCCAATACGCGTTCAGCCAACAACCTGGATACCTCAATCAACTGTGCAATACCCAGCGCACCTTCTCGTCGCGAGCCGTCGAGTTCAAAGGCGAAATCGCAGGTGAGGGCGTGGGCAGAGGCGAGGGATTCGCTGAGGTTGACCAGCAGGTCTTGGGTGCAGATGCCGTCTTTAACGGTGAATAGCACGCTGGGCGCCGGATCGAGCGAGGGATTTGGAGTGGGTTTAATCATGGTCAAGCTCCGCAGATGTATTAAAGAAGCCGGAGAAATACAGGCCGCGACGCCCGACCGCTGAGTGTGCAGCGGTGTACGGAGACTAGAGATGGAGTGTCCTAGGGGCAACCTCAAAGGCTTGTAAGACGTTTCTGTTTCCCCCGACACCCAGCCGAACGATCAACATCAAGCCAAATTCTGCTCCGTCAACCGCTGCACCGCCAACCGCCGATAGTGAGACGGCGTCATCCCCTTGAGCTGCTGAAACCGCCGATTGAAGTTGGAAATATTATTGAACCCCGACTCAAAGCACACATCCGTCACCGCCTTGTCCCCATCGGCCAGCAATTCACAGGACTTGCTGATACGCAGCCGATTGACGAATTCAATAAAAGTGCGCCCGGTCGCCTGTTTGAACACCCTGGAAAAATACGTTGGCTTCATCCCCAGGTACTCCGCCACTTCTTCCAGCGGCAACTCCCGTGCGTAATGGGCAAAGATGTAGTCCACCGCGCGGTTGGTGCGGTCGATGCTGTGTTCATCGGCTTGCTGTGGCGTGGTCACGCCCGACAGCAGGTGGTAGTCCTCACAGGCACCGAGCACTTCCAGCAGGATGAAGAAGTGCCCCAGCCTCGCCATGCCCTGGGCGTCCTCGATGCGTTGCATCAAATCCATGGCCTGGGCAATGGTCTTTTTGCAGCGAAATTCGATGCCGTACTGCGCACGCTCCAGCAAGGGCGCCAAGCTTTTGAGTTCAGTGAAGATCTGGCTGGCGCCGCTCAGCAGCTCATCGGTGAAATTGACCAGCATGTCGCGCTTGGGCACCACCTCGCCTTCCTCGATCTGGCTGATCCAGTTGTGGGGCAGGTTAGGGCCGGTGAGAAACAGGCTTTCCGGGTAGAAGTTGCCGATGTAGTCGCCGATGAACACCTTGCCGGAGCTGGCGACGATCAGGTGCAGCTCGTATTCCTTGTGGAAATGCCAGCGCACCAGCGGGCACGGGAAACCATGCTGGCGATAGATGATGGACAGACCGTTGTGATCGTCCATCAGCTCGTAGGAAGGGTCGGTGATGCGCGTTGCTCGGGTCATGCTGCCGTCGCTTTATTGTGGTTGCTGCACAGGATAATGCCCCCTCGCGCGCGACCCCGCCAGCGCCGGTGTTTATACGCTGCGGTTTTTCGCCTCGATCCACTGGGACATGTACTGGGTACTTTTATGGGCGTGATGGCGCAGCATGCCGCCAGTGAAGTTAGTACTCCGATGGGCGGCAAGGTTACGGCGGCATTGCTCCAGGCAGGCCAGCAGCGCCGGGCCGTGGATTGCCTGGTCGTAGCGACGGCCAAGCAAGTGCCCCCCCTGTTCCTGCGCCAGGTTCCAGCGTTCGCGGTCCTGGTACAAGGCCACGGCCGCCGCCGCCAGGGCAGGGGCACTCTGTTCGATTGCGCCCGGCCATGGCTGTTCATCGCCCATGGCTTCGGCGCCGATCGGCGTGGTGACATTTGGCGTGCCGCACAGCATCGCGTCCGCCAGCTTGCCCTTGATGCCGGCACCAAAGCGCAGCGGTGCCAGGCAGATCCGTGCGGCGGTCATCACCTGCAGCGCGTCTTCGGCCCAGTTCATCACATGAAAGCCCTGGGCCGGGTTGTGCAGCGCCGTGGCCTTGGGCGGCGTGTAGGCGCCATAGATATGCAGCTGCGCGCCCGGTAGTTGCTGACGAATCAGCGGCCACAGGCTGTTCTTCATCCACAGCACCGCATCCCAGTTGGGCGCGTGGCGGAAGTTGCCGATGCTGAGAAAGTGCGCGCGGTCTTCATAGGGCGCGAACGCTGCGGTCGGCGGCACCATCATCAAGGGGCACCAGTGGAGCAGGGCGGCCGGCACCTTGAACTGTTCGGTGAGCAGGCGGATTTCCACGTCGGAGATCATCAGGCTGATGTCACAGCGGTAAATGGCTGCGATCTCGCGCTTGGCCAGGTCGGTGTCGGCCATGCGTTGGAATTCTTCTTCCAGGGCGGGCGCGAACAGGGCGCTGAAGTCGTCATTGTCCGGATGTGCCTTGAGATGGTCCTTGAGGCGCTGGTGACGGGCGTCGCGCAGGCTTTGCAAGTCGGAGGTCTCGAGCACGCGCAGGGCGTCGGGGCAGTACTTCTCCACGCGCCAGCCGAATTGCTCTTCCATCATGAAACGGTCGAACAGCACGATGTCCGGAGCCAGTTCGCGGATAAAGTCGTCGAAACTGCTGTTATTGAGTTCGATGGCGCATTCGGCGATGCCCAATGCGCGCAGGTCGGCCTTGTGTTCGCCGAGAGCGGCCGGGCTGCTGAAGGTAATATCCCAATTCTGTGTAAGAAAAGTTTCGAGGATCTGCATCATATGCCCGCCGGCGGCCGAGGAACGGGGCTCCGGCCAGACATAACCAATGACCAGGACTTTGGTGATGGGCGCTTTCATCGGCAGCGGGTTCCTTAATCGGGCGGGCAAAAAGCGCGCAATTAAACCACAACCGGCTGGCATGACAATTTATGTCTGGCGGTAGGTAGCCACGTCACTTTGTGGTTAACTTCGGCCTCTCGAATTCGTTTAACCAAAACCCAGCATAAGGATTCCGTTCATGGCTCAAGTCACCCTCAAAGGCAACCCGGTCCAGGTTGAAGGCGAATTGCCGAAAGTCGGCGCCAAAGCCGCAGACTTCACCCTGACCGCCGGCGATCTGTCCAACGTCACCCTGGCCACTTTTGCCGGCAAGCGCAAAGTGCTGAACATCTTCCCAAGCGTTGACACCCCAACCTGCGCGACTTCGGTGCGCAAGTTCAACGCCCAGGCCAACGATGTGGAAAACACCGTGGTGCTGTGCATTTCCACTGACCTGCCATTCGCCCAGGCGCGTTTCTGCGGCTCCGAAGGCCTGGAAAACGTGAAGAACTTGTCGGACTTCCGTGATTCGGATTTCGCCGTTGATTACGGTGTGGCGATCGCCGATGGCCCGCTCAAGGGCCTGACCGCCCGTGCCGTGGTGGTGCTGGACGAAAACGACAACGTGCTGCACAGCGAGTTGGTCAAGGAAATTGCCGAAGAACCAAACTACGAAGCAGCCTTGGCTGTGTTGAAGTAACTGTTTCCGCGCATTGCTGTCGTGATGCAGTAACACGCTTGATACATGATTGCGGCCTGGCCTAGTCCAGGCCGTTTTCATTTGCAGCTCAAACGCTTAGCGAAATAGCCGACGGACTAAGCCGCAGCAGTTAAAAGTTGTAAGCCCAAGGTAAATAGCCGGTAAAGGCGCTTTTCTTAATGCGCCCCAGTGCTTATCTTTCAGCCTCCCCCAGTAGAAGCTCTCGCGCCCAATGGTTGATCACTCCATGCAATCCTCCCCCCGCAACTCCCGTCGCTGGCTGTTCGGCCTGCTTGTGCTGCTGGTTATCGCCGGCCTGTGCTGGAAATTCTGGCCAGGCGGCGCTGCCCACAAAGACGCACCGGCCGGGCATACCGGTAAAACCGGCATGGCGCGCCCGGGTTTCGGCGGCGCCACCGGCCCGGTGCCGGTGCGCGTGGCGCCGGCGGTGCTGGGGGAGTTTCCGGTGTACTATAAGGCGTTGGGCACGGTGACGGCGCTCAACACCATCAATGTGCGCAGCCGGGTGGGCGGTGAGCTGGTGAAAATCGCCTTTGAGGAAGGGCAGATGGTCAAGGCCGGTGACCTGTTGGCGGAGATCGACCCGCGCAGTTACCAGAATGCCTTGCTCCAGGCCCAGGGCACGCTGTTGCAGAACC
Source organism: Pseudomonas sp. FP597 (assembly GCF_030687435.1). NCBI lineage: Bacteria > Pseudomonadati > Pseudomonadota > Gammaproteobacteria > Pseudomonadales > Pseudomonadaceae > Pseudomonas > Pseudomonas sp. FP597. The sequence goes on from NZ_CP117432.1 coordinate 3,073,546, forward strand.
AGGCCCAGCTGAAAAACGCCCAGGTTGATGTCGAGCGCTACCGCGGCCTCTACGCCCAGGACAGTATCGCCAAGCAAACCCTGGACACCGCCGAAGCGCTGGTGTTGCAGTACCAGGGTACGGTCAAGACCAACCAGGGCGCGGTGGATGACGCCAAGCTCAACCTTGAATTCACCAAGATCCGTGCGCCCATCAGCGGGCGCGTAGGCCTGCGCCAGGTCGACGTGGGCAACCTGGTGGCGGCCAACGACACTACGTTCCTCGCCGTGATCACCCAGACCCAGCCCATCAGCGTGGCTTTCACCCTGCCGGAAAATACCCTGGAAACCGTGCTAAGCCGTTACCGCACCGGCAACAAACTGCCCGTGGAAGCCTGGGACCGTGGCGACGCTAAACAGCAGGCAGTGGGCGTACTGCAAAGCCTCGACAACCAGATCGACGTGACCACCGGCACCCTGAAATTCAAGGCGCGCTTCGATAACAAGGACCAGGCGCTGTTCCCCAACCAGTTCGTCAATGTGCATTTGCTGGCCGACACGCTGCACAACGTGGTGCTGGCGCCGTCCGCTGCGATCCAGTTCGGCAACAACGGCACCTTTGTCTACAAGCTCGACGGTGACAAGAAGGTCAAGGTCCAGCCGTTGGTCGTCGGTGATACCGATGGCGACAACACGGTGATCAAGGAAGGCCTGGCCGCTGGCGACCGTATCGTACTCGAGGGCACCGACCGCCTCAAAGACGGCAGTGAAATCGAAGTGGTCAACGACAGCAGTGAAGTGCCAACCACCCCGACCGAACACTTGCAGGGCAAACCCGCGGCCAAGACAGACACCGGCACCAACGCCGGCAAGGCGCAAAAGGTCGGTTCATGAACCTGTCGCGGCTGTTTATCCTTCGCCCGGTCGCCACCACGCTGAGCATGCTGGCCATCGTCCTGGCCGGCATCATCGCTTACCGCTTGCTGCCGGTATCGGCGTTGCCCCAGGTGGATTACCCGACTATTCGGGTGATGACCCTGTATCCCGGCGCCAGCCCCGATGTGATGACCAGCGCGGTCACCGCGCCGCTGGAGCGCCAGTTCGGGCAAATGCCAGGCCTGACCCAGATGGCGTCCACCAGCTCCGGCGGCGCCTCGGTGCTGACCCTGCGCTTCAACCTCGACATCAACATGGATGTCGCCGAGCAACAGGTGCAGGCCGCGATCAACGCCGCGACCAACCTGCTGCCCAAGGATCTGCCGGCACCGCCGGTGTACAACAAGGTCAATCCGGCGGACACCCCGGTACTGACCCTGGCCATCACCTCCAAGACCATGCTGTTGCCCAAGCTCAATGACTTGGTCGACACGCGCATGGCGCAGAAGATTGCGCAGATCAGCGGCGTCGGTATGGTCAGCATCGCCGGCGGCCAGCGCCAGGCGGTGCGCATCAAGGTCAACCCCGAGGCCCTGGCAGCCAATGGCCTGAACCTGTCGGATGTGCGCACCCTGATCGCCGCGTCCAACGTCAACCAGCCCAAAGGCAATTTCGACGGCCCCACGCGGGTGTCGATGCTTGATGCCAACGACCAGTTGGTCTCGCCGCAGCAATACGCCGAGTTGATCCTGGCCTACAACAACGGTGCGCCGCTGCGCCTCAAGGATGTCGCGCAAATCGTCGACGGCGCCGAAAACGAACGCCTTGCCGCCTGGGCCAATGAAAACCAGGCCGTGCTGCTCAATATCCAGCGCCAGCCGGGAGCCAACGTGATCGAGGTGGTGGACCGCATCAAGGCGCTGCTGCCGAGCATCACCGATAACCTGCCGGCCGGCCTCGACGTCACCGTGCTCACCGACCGCACCCAGACCATCCGCGCCTCGGTGAAGGACGTGCAACACGAATTGCTGATCGCCATCGCCCTGGTGGTGATGGTGACCTTCCTGTTCCTGCGCCGGGTCAGCGCCACGATCATTCCGTCGATTGCCGTGCCGCTGTCGCTGGTGGGCACCTTTGGCGTGATGTACCTGGCCGGGTTCTCCATCAACAACCTGACGCTGATGGCGCTGACCATCGCCACCGGCTTCGTGGTCGACGATGCCATCGTGATGCTGGAGAACATCTCCCGCTATATCGAAGAGGGCGAGACGCCGTTGGCTGCCGCGCTCAAGGGCGCCAAGCAGATTGGCTTTACCCTGATTTCCCTGACCCTGTCGCTGATTGCGGTGTTGATCCCGCTGCTGTTCATGGCCGATGTGGTCGGGCGTCTGTTCCGCGAATTTGCCATCACCCTTGCCGTGGCGATCCTGATTTCCCTGGTGGTGTCCCTGACACTGACACCGATGATGTGCGCGCGATTGCTCAAGCGTGAACCCAAGGACGAAGAACAGGGCCGTTTTTACAAGGCCAGCGGCGCCTGGATCGACTGGATGATCGAAGCCTACGGGCGCAAATTGCAGTGGGTGCTCAAGCACCAGCCGCTGACCCTGCTGGTAGCCATCGCGACCCTGGGCCTCACGGTGGTGTTGTACCTGGTGGTGCCCAAGGGGTTCTTTCCGGTGCAGGACACCGGCGTGATCCAGGGCATTTCCGAAGCGCCGCAGTCGATTTCCTTCGCCGCCATGAGCCAGCGCCAGCAGGAACTGGCCAAAATCATCCTGGCCGACCCGGCGGTGGAGAGCCTGTCGTCCTACATCGGTGTGGACGGCGACAACGCTACCCTCAACAGCGGGCGCTTGATGATCAACCTCAAGCCCCACGGCCAGCGCGACTTGAGCGCGGCGCAGGTGATTACCCGGCTACAGCCTGAGATCGACAAGCTGGTCGGCATTCGCCTGTTCATGCAGCCGGTGCAGGACCTGACCATCGAAGACCGCGTGAGCCGTACCCAGTACCAGTTCAGCATGTCGTCGCCGGACGCCGAGCTGCTGGCGCTGTGGAGCGACAAACTGGTGCACGCTCTCAGCCAGTTGCCGGAACTCACCGACGTCGCCAGCGACCTGCAAGACAAGGGCCTGCAGGTGTACCTGGTGATCGACCGCGACGCGGCCTCGCGCTTGGGCGTCAGCGTGTCGACCATCACCGATGCGCTGTACGACGCCTTCGGCCAGCGGCAGATCTCGACGATCTACACCCAGGCCAGCCAGTACCGCGTGGTGTTGCAGGCCCAGTCCGGCGAAACCCTTGGCCCCCAGGCGCTGAATCAGATCCACGTGAAAACCACCGATGGCGGCCAAGTGCGGTTGTCGAGCCTGGCCCGCGTGGAACAACGCCAGGCGCAGTTGGCGATTGCGCACATCGGCCAGTTCCCGGCGGTGATGATGTCGTTCAACCTGGCCCCTGGCGTCGCCCTGGGCAAGGGGGTGGAGCTGATCAACCAGACCCAGAAAGACATTGGCATGCCGGTGGGCGTACAGACGCAGTTCCAGGGCGCGGCCCAGGCGTTCGAAGCCTCGCTGTCGAGCACTTTGTTGTTGGTCCTGGCCGCTGTGGTCACCATGTACATCGTGCTCGGCGTGCTCTATGAGAGCTATATCCACCCGATCACCATTCTCTCGACCTTGCCGTCGGCGGCGGTGGGGGCTTTGCTCGCCTTGCTGCTCAGCGGCAATGATTTGGGCATGATCGCGATCATTGGCATCATCCTGCTGATCGGCATCGTGAAAAAGAACGCGATCATGATGATCGACTTTGCCCTCGACGCCGAACGCAACCAGGGCCTCGACCCGCAGACGGCGATCTACCAGGCGGCGCTGCTGCGCTTCCGGCCGATCCTGATGACCACCCTGGCGGCTCTGTTCGGCGCGGTACCGTTGATGCTGGCCACCGGCTCCGGTGCCGAATTGCGCCAGCCCCTGGGCCTGGTGATGGTCGGCGGTCTGCTGGTGAGCCAGGTGTTGACGCTGTTCACCACCCCGGTGATCTACCTGTACTTCGATCGCCTTGGCCGTCGCTGGCGCAAAGAGCCGCAACGCCTGGAGCCGGTTGAGTCATGAACCTGTCCGGACCTTTCATTCGCCGGCCGGTTGCGACCATGCTGCTGAGCCTGGCGATCATGTTGCTGGGCGGGGTCAGCTTCAACCTGCTGCCGGTGTCGCCGTTGCCGCAGATCGACTTCCCGGTGATCGTGGTGTCGGCCAGTTTGCCGGGGGCGAGTCCCGAGGTCATGGCCTCCACCGTGGCGACGCCGCTGGAACGCTCCTTCGGTGCGATTGCCGGCATCACCACCATGAGCAGTTCCTCAAGCCAGGGCTCGACCCGGGTGATCCTGGCGTTCGACTCTGACCGCGATATCAATGGCGCGGCGCGGGAAGTGCAAGCGGCGATCAACGCCTCGCGCAACCTGCTGCCCAGCGGCATGCGCAGCATGCCCACCTACAAGAAGATCAACCCGTCCCAGGCACCGATCATGGTGCTGTCGCTGACCTCGGACGTGTTGCAGAAGGGCCAGCTCTACGACCTGGCCTCGACCATTCTTTCGCAAAGCCTGTCCCAGGTGCCGGGCGTGGGTGAAGTGCAGATCGGCGGCAGCTCGCTGCCGGCGGTGCGTATCGAACTGGAACCCAAGGCCCTCGACCAGTACGGCGTAGCCCTGGACGACGTGCGCAACACCATCGCCAACGCCAACCAGCGCCGGCCCAAGGGCTCCCTTGAAGACAGCGAGCGCAACTGGCAGATCCAGGCCAATGACCAGTTGGAGAAAGCCAAGGACTACGAGCCCCTGCTGATTCGCTATCAGAATGGCGCGGCCCTGCGCCTGTCGGATGTGGCGAAGATCAGCGATGGCGTCGAAGACCGTTACAACAGTGGTTTCTTCAACAACGATTCGGCGGTATTGCTGGTGATCAACCGCCAGTCCGGCGCCAACATCATCGAGACCGTGCGCCAGATCAAGGCGCAGTTGCCGGCATTGCAGGCGGTGCTGCCGTCGAGCGTCAAGCTGAGCCTGGCCATGGACCGCTCGCCGGTGATCACCGCCACCTTGCATGAAGCCGAGATGACCCTGCTGATCGCGGTGGGGCTGGTGATCCTGGTGGTGTACCTGTTCCTCGGTAACTTTCGTGCCTCGTTGATCCCGACCCTGGCGGTACCGGTGTCGCTGGTCGGCACCTTTGCGGTGATGTACCTGTACGGGTTCTCGTTGAATAACTTCTCGCTGATGGCGTTGATCCTGGCCACCGGCCTGGTGGTGGACGACGCTATCGTGGTGCTGGAGAATATTTCACGGCATATCGACGAAGGCGTGCCGCCGATGAAGGCTGCCTACCTCGGAGCCCAGGAAGTCGGTTTTACCTTGCTGTCGATGAACGTATCGCTGGTGGCCGTGTTCCTGTCCATCCTGTTTATGGGCGGGATCGTCACCAACCTGTTCCGCGAGTTTTCCATCACCTTGTCGGCGGCGATCATTGTGTCGCTGATCGTCTCGCTGACCCTGACCCCGATGCTCTGCGCGCGTTGGCTCAAACCCCACGTCAAAGACCGCATGAGCGGATTGCAGCGCTGGAGCCAGAAGATCAACGACCGCATGGTCGCCGGCTACGCCACCAGCCTGGACTGGGTGCTGCGTCATAAGCGCCTGACCTTGCTCAGCCTGTTGCTGACCATCGGCATGAACGTGGCGTTATACGTGGTGGTGCCCAAGACTTTCATGCCCCAGCAGGACACCGGCCAATTGATCGGCTTCGTGCGCGGTGACGACGGTCTGTCGTTCAGCGTGATGCAGCCGAAGATGGAGACGTTCCGCAAGGCCGTGCTCAAGGACCCGGCGGTGCTCAGCGTGGCCGGCTTTATCGGCGGCAACAACGGCACCAACAATGCGGTCATGCTGGTGCGCCTCAAGCCTATCAGCGAACGCAAGATCTCCGCCCAGGCGGTGATCGAGCGGCTGCGCAAGGACGTGCCGCTGGTGCCGGGCGGACGCCTGTTCCTGATGGCCGACCAGGACCTGCAATTTGGTGGCAGTCGCGACCAGACCAGCGCGCAATACTCCTACATCCTGCAAAGCGGCGATCTGGCCGCGCTGCGCCTGTGGTACCCGAAAGTGGTTGCTGCCTTGCGTGAGTTGCCGGAACTGACCGCCATCGACGCCCGCGAAGGTCGCGGCGCAGCCCAGGTGACCTTGATTGTCGACCGCGACCAGGCCAAGCGCCTGGGTATCGACATGAATATGGTCACGGCGGTGCTCAACAACGCCTACAGCCAGCGGCAGATTTCGACGATCTACGACAGCCTCAACCAGTATCAGGTGGTGATGGAGGTCAACCCCAAATATGCCCAGGACCCGATCACCCTCAACCAGATGCAGGTGATCACCGCCGATGGCGCGCGGGTGCCGTTATCGACCATTGCCCATTATGAGAACAGCCTGGCCGATGACCGCGTCAGCCATGAAGGCCAGTTCGCCTCTGAAAACATTGCGTTCGACATGGCGCCCGGGGTCACGGTAGAGCAGGGCACGGCCGCCATCGAGCGGGCGATTGCCAAGGTCGGCCTGCCGGAGGACGTGATCGCCAAGATGGCCGGCACCGCCGATGCCTTCGCCGCCACGCAGAAGGGGCAGCCGTTCATGATCCTCGGCGCCCTGGTGGCGGTGTACCTGGTGCTGGGTATTCTGTATGAGAGCTACATTCACCCGCTGACGATCCTCTCGACCCTGCCATCGGCCGGTGTCGGCGCGATGCTCGCCATCTACCTGACCGGCGGCGAGTTCAGCCTGATCTCGTTGCTGGGCCTGTTCCTGCTGATCGGCGTGGTGAAGAAGAACGCGATCCTGATGATCGACCTGGCGTTGCAGCTCGAACGCAACGACGGCCTCGGCCCGCTGGAGTCGATTCGCAGTGCCTGCCTGCTGCGGTTGCGGCCGATTCTGATGACCACCCTGGCGGCTATCCTCGGCGCCTTGCCCTTGCTGCTCGGCGCTGGCGATGGCGCGGAAATGCGCCACCCCCTGGGCCTGACCATCATTGGCGGCCTGGTGTTCAGCCAGGTCCTGACCCTTTACACCACCCCGGTGGTTTACCTTTACCTCGACCGCGCGCGCCACCGCTTCAATGCCTGGCGCGGCGTGCGTACCGATGCTGCCCTGGACACTGCGCTATGACCGATTCAACCAACGCCCTTGCAGGCGCCGCCGGCTTATTGTGGCGAGGGAGCTTGCTCCCGCCGGGCTGCGAAGCGGCCCCCAAAAAGCCTGGGAGTGCTTCACCCTCCATCGGGAGCAAGCTCCCTCGCCACACCACCGGCATTGCAAGCGGTGTGAAGGTATTGGTGATGGTGATGTTCGGCGCGTTACTCAGTGCCTGCGCCGTCGGCCCCGACTACAAGCGCCCCGAGGTTGTCGAACCGGCGCAATTCAAGGAAGCCCAGGGCTGGCGTCAGGCGACGCCGAGTGATTCCCTGGCCCGTGGCGCCTGGTGGGAGCTGTACGGCGACCTACAGTTGAATGATCTGGTGGTGCGCCTGAACAACGCCAACCAGACCGTGGCCCAGGCCGAAGCGCGTTTTCGTCAGGCCCAGGCATTGGTGCGCAGCTCCCGCAGTGCGTTCTACCCCACCGTCGACCTCAGCGCCGGCAAGACCCGCGCCAGCCAGGGTACCGGCAGCAGCAGCGCCAGCCTGAGCAGCTCCAGCAGCGGTATCCGCGACACCCTCAACGCGCAGTTGGGCGTGAGCTGGGAAGCCGACATCTGGGGCAAATTACGCCGTGGCCTGGAGGCCAACGAGGCCAGCGCCGAAGCCAGCTCGGCGGACCTCGCCGCGATGCGTCTGAGCCAGCAGTCGGAACTGGTGCAAAGCTACCTGCAACTGCGGGTGATGGACGAGCAGACCCGTCTGCTGCAAGCCACGCTGGACACCTACCAGCGTTCTCTGCAAATGACCGAAAACCAATACCGCGCCGGCGTTTCCGGCAAGGATGCGGTGGCCCAGGCGCAAACCCAGCTCAAGACCACCCAGGCCAGCCTGATCGACCTGATCTGGCAGCGGGCCCAGCTCGAAAACGCTATCGCCGTGCTGATCGGCGAGGCTCCGGCCAACTTCAACCTGGCGGTCAGCAAAGATATTCCGGCACTGCCGCAGATCCCGGTGAGCCTGCCCTCGCAACTGCTGGAGCGTCGTCCGGACATCGCCTCGGCCGAACGCTCGGTGATCGCCGCCAACGCCAACATCGGCGTGGCCAAGGCTGCCTACTACCCGGACCTGACGCTGAGCCTGGCCGGCGGTTATTCCAGCAGCACCTACGCCGACTGGATCAGCCTGCCGAACCGCTTCTGGTCGGTGGGGCCGAAGCTGGCCATGACGTTGTTCGACGGCGGCCAGCGTTCGGCGGAGGTTGACCGCACCGTGGCGTCCTATGATGAAACCGTGGCCAAGTACCGCCAGACCGTGTTGGACGGTTTCCGTGAAGTGGAAAACTACATGGTGCAACTCAAGGTGCTGGAAGACGAAGCGGTGGTCAGCAACGAAGCGCTGGAAGCGGCGCGTGAGTCGCTGCGCTTGACCCAGAACCAGTACAAGGCGGGCTTGATTGCCTATCTGGATGTGGTGACGGTGCAGGCCACCGCGCTGAGTAACGAGCGTACGGTGTTGACCTTGCTGCAGTCGCGGTTGGTGGCCAGCGTGCAGTTGATTGCCGCGTTGGGCGGTGGCTGGGACGGGCAGACCCCGATCAGCGCCAAAGACGATTAGTCTCGTATGCACATCCGAGCCGGCTGATGCCCAGCGATCCAACTGGGAGGGAGCTTGCTCTCGATGGCCTTGTGTAGATACCGAGCCAGGCCAAGGCTCGGCTGCTACGGATTACCTAATCGTGAGCCCAACGAATCGTCGCACCACCCCCTTCCACGATCGAGCATTCGCGACCTGAAAGGTGAGGTTTTCAAGGCGTCGGATTGACGCCAGAAAACAGGTGGTGGCCTTTTGATAATTAATCGCCTGCACCAAAATATTCTCGCTACAATCCGCCGCTTCGCCATCTGGTACGGACGTTTCAAGTCCGTTGCCCTCGAGAATTCCCATGCTCATCGGTAGTTATTCAACCTCCCTCGTCGTGATCTCCCTGTGCGTGGCGATCCTGGCCTCCTATACCGCGCTGGACCTCGCCGGTCGCATCGCGACCGCCAAAGGCCATGGCGTTTATCTGTGGATGGCCGGCGGAGCGTTGGCGATGGGGGTCGGTGTGTGGTCCATGCATTTCATCGGAATGCTGGCGCTGCGCCTGCCGTTCGCGCTGGGCTTTGACATCGAGATCACCGCGCTGTCGTTGTTGATCGCGGTGATCTCCTGCGGCTTTGCACTCTGGCTGGTCAGCCAGCCACGCTTGCCTGCCTGGCAGTTGGCGCTTGGCGCATTGATCATGGGCACAGGCATCGCCAGCATGCACTACACCGGCATGGCCGCGATGCGCATGACCCCGGGCATCGACTACGACCCCACCTTGTTTGGCGCCTCGTTGCTCATCGCCGTGGTGGCCTCGGGTGCGGCCTTGTTGATTGCCTTCAACCTGCGCCGTAACACGCCCTACGTGCGTCTTGCACGCGGCGGGGCGGCGGTGGTGATGGGCTTTGCCATCGTCGGCATGCATTACACCGGCATGGCCGCGGCACGCTTTGCCGATGAAAGCTACTGCGCCGCCGCGCTGGATGGCTTGACCGGCAAGGGCCTGGATAACCTCGTGCTGGTGACGACCCTGGCGGTGCTGGCCATTGCGCTGTTGACGTCGCTGCTCGACGCCCGCCTGGAAGCGCGCACCGCCGTGCTGGCCGACTCGCTGACCCAGGCCAACCAGGAACTGACGCACCTGGCGCTGCACGACATGCTCACCGGCCTGCCCAACCGCACCTTGCTCGCCGACCGGATTCAGCAGGCGATGCAGGCGGTGAAGGAGGAGGGCGGCTGCTTCGCGCTGATGTTTATCGACCTGGATGGCTTCAAGCCGGTCAACGATGCCTTCGGTCATCATATGGGTGACCAGTTGCTGCGCGAAGTCGGCCTGCGCCTGCGCGAAGACTTGCGCAGCCATGACACCCTGGCGCGCATCGGCGGCGACGAGTTTGTGCTGCTGGTGCAACTGAGCCAGCCCGATGACGCCCTGGGCCTGGCCGAACGCCAGGTGGTGATGATCAACCGTGCATTCCAGGTGGCCGAGCATGAACTGAACATCTCTGCCAGTGTCGGCATCGCCCTGTTCCCCGGCAACGGCGGCAATCCCCAGGAATTGTTGATGAACGCCGACGCCGCGATGTATCACGCCAAGAACATGGGCAAGAATGGCTACAGTTTTTTCGACGCATCGATGAACACCAACGCGCGCAAGCAGCTGCAACTGCTGCAGGACCTGCGCAATGCGGTGCAACAGCAGCAGTTGCGGCTGTATTACCAACCCAAGTTCGATGCGGTCAGCGGTCTCCCGGTCGGTGCCGAAGCGCTGTTGCGCTGGGAGCATCCGCAACAGGGCCTGCTGCTGCCCGCCGCGTTTATCGAGCTGGCGGAGAAGACCGGGCTGATCATCCCTATCGGCGAGTGGGTGCTCAATGAAGCCTGTCGCCAGATGAGCCTGTGGTACGCCCAGGGTTACCAAGGCTGGCGCATCGCCGTAAACCTCTCGGCGCTGCAGTTCTGCCACGCCGGGCTGGTCAAGAGTGTGGCCGCTGCGCTGCACCGCCACCGGTTACCCGCCAACAGCCTGACCCTGGAAATCACCGAAAGCACCGCCATGAGCGATGCCGATGCGAGCATGACGGTGTTGCAGCAGCTCTCGGACATGGGCGTCGACCTGTCCATCGACGACTTCGGCACCGGTTATTCGAGCCTGATGTACCTCAAGCGTTTGCCTGCAAACGAATTGAAGATCGACCGTGGCTTTGTGCGCGACCTGGAGCACGATGGCGACGATGCTGCCATTGTCTCGGCCATCGTCGCCCTCGGCCAGGCCCTGGGCTTGCGGATTGTCGCTGAAGGCGTGGAAACCGACGCCCAGCAACGTTTTCTCACACGCCTTGGGTGCAACGCATTGCAAGGTTACCTGCTGGGTCATCCGTTGCCCGCCGAGGGTTTCATCGCCGATATCCAGCATGCCGAAAACGCAGTGATGCCTGACAAAAGTTGCGCTTGATGGTTATTCTTGGGCTCCAACCCTAAACATCAGGTTGAATCAGGAGACCGCACTCATGGACAAAGTCCTCCTCATCACCGGCGGCAGCCGCGGGATCGGCGCCGAGACGGCATTGCTGGCCGCCCGCGAGGGCTACCGCATCTGCATCAACTACCAGTCGGACGAAGCGGCGGCCCAACGCGTGCTCGATCAGGTGCGCGCCCTGGGTGCCCAGGCGATTGCCGTGCGCGCGGACGTGAGCATCGAGGATGAAGTGATTGCGCTGTTCCACCGGGTCGACGCCGAGTTAGGGCGCGTCACGGCGCTGGTCAACAATGCGGGCACCGTGGGCCATAAGTCACGGGTCGATGAAATGTCCGAATTCCGTATCCTGAAAATCATGAAGACCAACGTGCTCGGGCCGATCCTGTGTGCCAAGCACGCGGTGCTGCGCATGTCGCCCAGGCACGGCGGGCAGGGCGGCAGTATCGTCAACGTGTCATCGGTGGCCGCGCGGCTGGGGTCGCCGGGTGAATATGTCGACTATGCGGCCTCCAAGGGGGCGCTCGACACGTTCACGCTCGGCCTGTCCAAGGAGGTGGCAGGCGAGGGCATTCGTGTGAACGCCGTGCGCCCCGGCTATATCTTCACCGATTTCCATGCCCTGAGCGGCGACCCGGACCGGGTCAGCAAGCTGGAGTCCGGTATCCCCATGGCCCGTGGCGGGCGCCCGGATGAAGTGGCGGAGGCGATTATCTGGTTGTTGTCGGACAAGGCTTCGTATGCCACAGGCACTTTTTTGGATTTGGGTGGCGGTCGTTGACTCCATAGCGCCCGTTCAGAACGAGCGCACAATCCGCCCCAATGTCTCCATGGCCTTCTCCGACGCTTCGGTCCACGGGCTGCCATAGTTCAAGCGGATACAGTTCCTGAAGCGCTGGGTCGCCGAAAAGATCGGTCCCGGCGCGATGCTGATGCCCTGGGCCAGGGCCATCTGGAACAACTTCAGCGAATCGGTCTGCTCCGGCAACTCCAGCCACAGGAAGTAACCCCCGGCCGGTTGGCTGACGCGGGTCTGTGCCGGGAAATAACGGGCGATGGCCGCCAGCATGGCGCTTTGCTGCTCTTCCAGGGCATAGCGCAACTTGCGCAAGTGCCGGTCATAGCCGCCGTGTTGCAGGTAATCGGCAATCGCCGCCTGGGCCGGCATCGATGGGCACAGCGAGGTCATCAATTTCAGGCGCTCGACCTTCTGCGCATAACGCCCGGCCGCTACCCAGCCGACCCGATAACCGGGCGCGAGGCTCTTGGCAAACGAGCCGCAGTGCATCACCAGGCCCTCGGTGTCGAAGGCCTTGGCCGGCTTGGGCGCGTGTTGCCCGTAATACAGCTCGGCGTATACATCGTCCTCGATCAGCGGCACCTGGTGGCTGCGCAACAGTTCCACCAACGCCTGCTTCTTTGCCTCCGGCAAGGTGGCGCCGATGGGGTTCTGGAAACTGGTCATGGTCCAGCACGCTTTGATCGGGTAGCGCTCCAGGGTTTGCGCCAGGGCGTTGAGGTCGATGCCGTCACGCGGGTGCACCGGGATCTCCACCGCCTTGAGCTTCAAGCGTTCCAGCACTTGCAGGCAGGCGTAGAACGCCGGGGCTTCAATGGCCACCAGGTCGCCGGGTTCGGTGACGGCTTGCAGGCACAGGTTCAGCGCTTCGAGGGCGCCGTTGGTGATCAGCAGTTCTTCCATCGGCAGCATCAGGCCACCGACCATATACCGCAGGGCAATCTGCCGACGCAGCTGCGGGTTGCCCGGCGACATGTCGGTGACCACCAGGCGCGGGTCCATCTCACGACTGGCGCTGGCCAGTGAGCGGGCCAGGCGTGGCAACGGAAACAGCATGGGGCTGGGAAATGCCGAGCCAAAAGGCACGGTGTTGGGGTCTTTGATCGAATCGAGCACCGAAAACACCAATTCGCTCACATCCACTTCGGTGGACTCATGCACCTGCTCGCTCACCACCGGCTCGGAAAACGGGCTGGGCGCATGGGTGTTGACGAAGTAGCCGGAACGCGGCCGCGCACGGATCAGGCCACGCCGCTCCAGCAGGTAATAGGCCTGGAACACCGTGGACGGGCTGACGCCGTAGGTCTGGCTGGCATAGCGCACCGACGGCACGCGCTGGCCGGGGCCGAGCACGCCCGAGCGGATCAGTTCCGCGATGTCGTCGGCGAATTTTTCGTAGCGTTTCATGGGTGGCCTTGAACAGTTTCCGATAGTTGGATCTCTACCTATCCAGATAGATTTCAGCGATTCAGTGGGGCGACAAAACGGCTGTCAGCTTCCTGGTAGATCCACGGTTCGTCCACATCCGTCACCTTGAACCGCAGGGTCTGCGAACTGCTCGCCGGCGTATCCGCCAGCAACGCCACCGACACCGGCACATCCACGATTTCCCCCGGCGCCAGGCTGAGTTCGGTCTTGCCTTGCAGCTGGAAGCCCGTGCCTTCTACCAGTTGCACCCGGTAGTCCTGGCGTTGCTGGGTCTTGTTGATGACCTTGAGGCTGTAGATGTTCTCGATCAGGCCCTGGGCGTTCTCACGGAACATGCCCCGGTCCTTGGTCACGTCCAGCGACACCATTGGCCGCTCGACCAGTGCCACCACCAGCGCGGCGATCATCACCAGCAGCACGGCACTGTAGCCGATCAGGCGGGGTCGTAGCAGGTGGGTCTTGCCGCCTTGCATTTGATGCTCGCTGGTATAGCTCACCAGACCACGGGCGTAGCCCATCTTGTCCATGATCGAATCACAGGCGTCGATGCACGCCGCGCAGCCGATGCATTCCATTTGCAGGCCGTCGCGGATGTCGATGCCGGTGGGGCACACCTGCACGCACAGCTGGCAGTCGACGCAATCGCCCAGGCCGACCTCGGCCGGTCTGACGTCACGTTTGCGCGGGCCACGGCGCTCGCCACGGGCGCTGTCGTAGGAAATGGTCAGGGTGTCTTTGTCGAACATCACGCTTTGGAAGCGTGCATACGGGCACATATGCATGCACACCGCTTCACGCAGCCAGCCGGCGTTGATATAGGTGGCCGCCGTGAAAAACAGCACCCAGAACAGGCTGACGCCGCCCATTTGCCAGGTCAGCAACTCGGCGGCCAGCGGGCGAATCGGTGTGAAGTAACCGACAAAGGTCAGCCCAGTCAACACGCTGATACCCAGCCATAAGGTGTGTTTGGCCGAGCGCCTTGCCAGCTTGTTCAGGCTCCAGGGCGCCGCTTGCAGCTTGATGCGCTGGTTGCGCTCGCCTTCGGTGACTTTCTCGCACCACATGAACAACCAGGTGAATGAGCTCTGCGGGCAGGTGTAACCGCACCAGACTCGGCCGGCAAACACCGTGATCGCAAACAGGCCGAAGGCGCAGATGATCAGCAGCGCTGATAGCAGAATGAAATCCTGCGGCCAGAAGGTCGCGCCAAAGATGTGGAATTTGCTGTCGGCCAGGTCCCACAGCACGGCTTGGCGGCCGCCCCAGTCCAGCCACACGGTGCCGAAAAACAGCAGGAACAGCAGCGCGGCACCGGCCACGCGCAAGGTGCGGTACAGGCCGGTGAAGCTGCGGGTATGGATCAGGTTATCGCTGGATTTGGCCTTCACCTTCTTTGGGTGCAGGGGCTCAAAAGTGTCCACGGTTGGGATTCGTTCGCTCATGGTCGTTCGCTCATCAGCCTCCATCAGGCAGATGAACTATGCGCGTGGCTCTGTTTGCATAACAGGCTCAGGCATGGCGATAAAAAGCGGATCAGATGGGGCGATGGCGGGACGCTGCGACAATGTGCTGCACCTCATGGCGAATGGGGTGCAGCGTTATCGCGGATGTGCTGATACAGATCAATTAAATCAACGAACCAGGTTCTTCGGCCTTCACATGTTGGCGACCATCGTGGGCCCCTGCGACCGTCAGGGCGTCGGCCTCGGCTTCAGTGATATAGATCCGCTCGGCCGCCAATTCCACGTAGGACATGGATTTTTCGGTGTCGGTCGCGATATTGACCCGGGTCGCCGGCACGCTCTGTTCCTGGCCGTTGTCGTCGAGCGTGAAGTAGCACAGCTGGTTTTCGATACGTATAGGCATGCCGTTCTCCTTTTTTAGGCTATGAGGGTTTAGGGGTCAGCGATGTGTGGCGGTTCCAGGCAACTGACTGGCGGTCGCGGTTGTCCATGCTTTAACCACAATGACAAAGGACAATGCTCATGGACGCTTGGTGGCATGAAGTGTGGCTGACCCTGCAGGCCGAATTCGCCGACCTTGGCGACGCCCGCCAGCTTACGCAAATCACCGTACGCCTGCTGATGGCCGCGATGCTGGGTGGCATTCTTGGGTTCGAGCGCGAGCACAAGGGCAAGGCTGCGGGGGTACGCACGCATATGCTGGTCGCCATGGGCGCCGCGTTGTTTGTGATGGTGCCGCAGATGTCGGGTAACCAGGCCGACGCCATGAGCCGGGTCGTACAGGGAGTGATCGCCGGGATCGGCTTTCTCGGTGCCGGCACCATTCTTAAAGGCAAGGAAGACGAGGAGGGGCAGCACGTCAAAGGCCTGACCACCGCCGCCGGACTATGGATGACCGCCGCCATCGGCGTAGCCGCGGGGTTGGGGCGCGAATCGACGGCGGTGCTCAGTACCTTGTTGGCGCTGGCGGTGTTCAGCGTCATGCCAATGATCGTCAAACGGCTGGAGAAGGACTGACAATCACTGGCGGCATGGTCGTTGGCGGCTCCTCCATCGGCGGCGGCACGTTTTCCGGCGGCTCTTTCTCCGGAACCGGCTCAGGCTCGGTCGGCGGCAGGGTCGGGTTGTCGATATTCGGGTCCGGCGTTTCTGCCGGGATCGGGATAGTCATCGGTGTGGCCTCCTTTGTGCTTTGCTCTAGCGGTGGACAACCGTGGGGAAGATTTGATTCCCGCTCAATGGCGGTAGATCCATCTGAACTTTTGGCAACGGCCCAGGCTCGGACCTATAGCGGCCCGTTCAGGGAGATCGCGGCTGGCTGATGAATTCGAATCAAGCAAAGAGCGTCCACGGGGCGTAAGGGGAAGATGCTCGATGACCGCTGAAACACAGGTTCCAGAAGATTCCTTGTTGTCGTTGTCCCAGGCGCTGTTGCTGCCCAGGATTGCGATCGAAAGCACCATGCCGGTGATCGACGGCGGTGAGTTTGCCGTCAAGGCCGTGGTTGGCCAGCGGGTCAACGTCACCAGCAAGGTGTTCGCCGATGGTCATGACAAGCTCGCCGTGCTCATCCGCTGGCGCCCGCTGCAGGACGAAAGCTGGCACAGCGTGGTGATGAGCGACGTGGGCAACAACGGCTGGGAGGGAGCGTTTACCGTCACCGTCCAGGGCCCTCACGAATATTGCATCGAAGCCTGGATCGATACCTTCGCCAGCTTCTGCTACGAGCTGCGCAAGAAGCACGAGGCCGGCGTGCCGGTCAGCCTGGAATTGCAGGAGGGGCGCAGCCTGGTATTGCAGGCCGCCGAGCGCAGTGACAACGAGCTGCGCGACCGCCTGATGCTGTTGCACCACGAACTCTCCGGCCTGCTGGAAACCGAGCAGGTCGCGCTGTTCCTGCACGAAGACAGTGCACACTTGATGACCCAGGCCGACCACCGTGCCTACTTGAGCGTCAGCACGGTGTACCCGATTGACGTTGAACGCGAGCGCGCCCAATTCGCCAGCTGGTACGAGCTGTTTCCCCGCTCGATCACCGACGATCCCGCCCGCCATGGCACCTTCAACGATGTGCATGCCCGCCTGCCGATGATCCATGACATGGGCTTTGACGTGTTGTACTTCCCGCCGATTCATCCCATCGGCCGCAGCCACCGCAAGGGCAAGAACAACTCGCTGACCGCTGGCCCCGACGATCCCGGCAGCCCCTACGCGATTGGCAGCGAGGAGGGCGGTCACGAGGCGATCCATCCGCAATTGGGCAGCCGCGAAGACTTCCGTCGGCTGGTCAAGGCCGCCGCCGATCATGGCCTGGAAATCGCCCTGGATTTCGCCATCCAGTGCTCCCAGGACCATCCGTGGCTCAAACAGCACCCCGGCTGGTTCAACTGGCGCCCGGACGGCACGATCAAGTACGCAGAGAACCCGCCCAAGAAGTATCAGGACATCGTCAACGTCGATTTTTATGCCGCTGACGCCATTCCGAGTCTGTGGACCGAACTGCGCGACGTCGTGGTGGGCTGGGTGGAAGAGGGTGTGAAGACCTTTCGCGTCGACAACCCCCACACCAAGCCGCTGCCGTTCTGGCAATGGCTGATCAGCGATGTGCGTGCCAAGTACCCGGAGGTGATCTTTCTCGCCGAGGCCTTCACCACGCCGGCGATGATGGCGCGCCTGGGCAAGGTCGGTTATTCGCAGAGCTACACCTACTTCACCTGGCGCAATACCAAGGCCGAGCTGAGCGAATATTTCACCCAGTTGAACCAGCCGCCTTGGCGGGAGTGCTACCGACCGAACTTCTTCGTCAATACGCCGGACATCAATCCCGGCTTCCTGCACCAATCCGGCCGCGCGGGATTTTTGATCCGCGCCGCGCTGGCCACCATGGGCTCGGGCCTATGGGGCATGTATTCAGGGTTCGAGTTGTGCGAAGCCGCGCCGGTGCCGGGCAAAGAGGAGTACCTGGATTCGGAGAAATACGAGATCCGCCCTCGGGACTTCACGGCGCCGGGCAACATCATTGCCGAGATCGCCCAGCTCAACCGCATCCGCCGGCAGAACCCGGCATTGCAGACGCACCTGGGGCTCAAGCTCTACAACGCCTGGAACGACAACATCCTGTATTTCGGCAAGCGCAGCGAGGACGGCAGCAATTTCATCCTGGTCGCGGTCAACCTCGACCCGTTCAACGCCCAGGAAGCGCACTTTGAACTGCCGCTGTGGGAGATGGGCCTGCCGGACGATGCCCAGACCCAGGGTGAAGACCTGATGAACGGCCACCGCTGGACCTGGTACGGCAAGACCCAGTGGACGCGGCTGGAGCCGCAGATGCCGTTTGGGATTTGGCGCATCACTGTTGCCTGAGTCTTGCGCAGATCAACTGTGGGAGGAGCTTACTGTGGTGAGCGGGCTTGCCCCGCGCTGGGCTGCGAAGCCGCCCCACCAGATTTGTGGTGAATCCGTCGGGGGACAAGCCCCACTCACCACAGCAAGCCCCCTCCCATATTGACCGAGTTCAGTCTGTAAGAATTTGAGTGTTTCAGGAGTTTCCAATGGCGAAGAAACCCAAGGCTGCCACCTTTATCAAAGATCCGCTCTGGTACAAGGACGCGGTGATCTACCAGGTTCACGTCAAATCCTTTTTCGACTCCAACAATGACGGCATTGGCGACTTTCCCGGGTTGATCGCCAAGCTCGACTACATCGCCGACCTGGGTGTGAACACCATCTGGCTGTTGCCGTTCTACCCGTCGCCACGCCGCGATGACGGCTACGACATCGCCGAATACCGCGGCGTACATAGCGACTATGGGACCCTGGCCGACGCCAAGCGCTTTATCGCCGAAGCCCACAAGCGCGGGCTGCGGGTGATCACCGAGCTGGTCATCAATCACACCTCCGACGAACACCCCTGGTTCCAGCGTGCGCGCAAGGCCAAGCCCGGTTCGGCGGCACGGGACTTCTATGTGTGGTCCGATGACGACCAGAAATACGACGGCACCCGCATCATTTTCCTCGACACCGAAAAATCCAACTGGACCTGGGACCCGGTCGCCGGTCAATACTTCTGGCACCGTTTCTACTCCCACCAGCCCGATCTCAATTTCGATAACCCGCAAGTCATGAAGGCCGTGCTGTCGGTGATGCGCTACTGGTTGGACATGGGCATTGACGGCCTGCGCCTGGACGCGATCCCTTACCTGATCGAGCGCGACGGCACCCACAACGAAAACCTCCCCGAAACCCACGATGTGCTCAAACAGATTCGTGCCGAGATCGACGCCAACTACCCGGACCGCATGCTGCTCGCCGAGGCCAACCAATGGCCGGAAGACACGCAAATGTACTTCGGTGACCGCAAGGGCGATGACGGTGACGAATGTCACATGGCCTTCCACTTCCCGTTGATGCCGCGCATGTACATGGCGCTGGCCCAGGAAGATCGCTTCCCGATCACCGACATCTTGCGCCAGACCCCGGAAATCCCCGCCAACTGCCAGTGGGCGATCTTCCTGCGCAACCACGATGAACTGACCCTGGAGATGGTCACCGACAAAGAGCGCGACTACCTGTGGAATTACTACGCCGCTGACCGCCGTGCGCGCATCAACCTGGGGATTCGCCGACGCCTGGCGCCGTTGCTGGAGCGCGACCGCCGCCGCGTGGAACTGCTCAATAGCTTGCTGCTGTCGATGCCGGGCACGCCGACCCTGTATTACGGCGATGAGATCGGCATGGGCGACAACATCTACCTGGGCGACCGCGACGGCGTGCGCACACCGATGCAGTGGTCGATCGACCGCAACGGCGGCTTTTCCCGTGCCGATCCGGCCAGCCTGGTGCTGCCGCCGATCATGGACCCGCTCTACGGTTACCAGTCGGTCAACGTCGAGACCCAGACCCAGGACCCGCACTCGTTGCTCAACTGGAACCGGCGGATGCTCGCGGTGCGCAAGCAATCCAAGGCATTCGGCAGGGGCAGCTTGAAGATGCTCTCGCCGACCAACCGTCGCATCCTGGCCTACACCCGCGAGTACACCGGCGAGGACGGGCACACCGAGATCATCCTGTGCGTGGCCAACGTGTCACGCAGTGCCCAGGCGGCCGAGCTGGACCTGTCGGCGTTTGCCGGCATGGTGCCGGTGGAGATGCTCGGCGGCAATGCCTTCCCACCCATTGGCCAGCTGAATTTTTTGCTGACCCTGGCACCGTACGGCTTCTACTGGTTTGTGTTGGCGGCGGAAAACCAGATGCCCAGCTGGCATGTGGAACCGGCGCAAAGCATTCCCGACTTCACCACATTGGTATTGAAAAAACGCATGGAAGAATTGCTCGAAGAACCTTGCCGCACCACCCTGGAGCACACGTCGTTGCCGGCCTGGCTGCCCAAGCGGCGCTGGTTTGCCGGTAAGGACACGGCCATCGACAGCGTGCGGATTGTCTACGGCGTACGGTTTGGCGACCCGCAGCATCCGGTCTTGCTCAGCGAGCTGGAGGTGAGCGCTGCCGGGCAGGTCAGTCGTTATCAGTTGCCGTTCGGCTTCCTGGCTGAAGACCAGTTCACCAGCGCCTTGCCCCAGCAATTGGCCCTGGCCCGCGTGCGGCGTACCCGCCAGGTCGGGCTGGTGACCGACGCCTTCAGCCTGGAGCACTTCGTTCGTGCAGTGATCCAGGGCCTGCAAGCCGGCACGGTATTGAACTCCAGCGACGGCGACCTGCGTTTTGAAGCTACGCCCCATCTGGCCAAGCTGCAACTGAGCGACGAGACGCCCGTGCGCTATTTGTCGGCCGAGCAGTCCAACAGTTCGGTGGTGGTGGGCGAAAGCCTGGTGCTCAAGTTGATCCGCAAAGTCAGTGCCGGCGTGCATCCGGAGCTTGAGATGAGTGCCTACCTGACCGCCGCCGATTACCCGAATATCTCGCCGTTGATGGGCGCGGTGATTCGCCGCGACGGCAAGGGCGAGGACAACCTGCTGATGATTGCCCAGGGCTACCTCAGCAACCAGGGCGACGCGTGGAGCTGGACCCAGAACAACCTCGAACGCGCCATTCGCGACGAACTGGCCGAAGCCATCTCCGAGCAGGAGCAGCACTACAACGCCCTCGGCGAGCTGGCCGACTTTGCCGGCTTGCTCGGCCAGCGCCTGGGTGAAATGCACGGTGTGCTGGGCGCGCCTACCACCGACAAAGCCTTTGAGCCGCAAGTCACCACCACCAAGGACACCCAGGCCTGGGCCAAGGATGTGGGCGCGCAGATCGACCGCGCACTGCAATTGCTCAAGCAGCATCAAAACCAATTGAACCCGGCGGATCAGGCGCTGGTCAGTGAATTGTTGGCGCAGAAAAAAGCCATCGGTGCTCACGTCCAGGCGTTGGCGAAGGCCACGCTGGGCGGCTTGCGCATCCGCGTTCATGGGGACTTGCACCTGGGCCAGGTCCTGGTGGTGAAAGGCGATGCCTACCTGATCGATTTTGAAGGCGAACCCGCGCGGCCGCTGCATGAACGGCGCGGCAAGCACAGCCCCTATAAGGACGTGAGCGGCGTATTGCGCTCATTTGATTACGCAGCGGCCATGGCCCTGAATGTGCAGGCAGTGGATCAGTCGCCGCAAGCGGATGCCGCGCGCAAGCGCGTGACCGATCGCTACCTGAATGAAGCACGCCGAGCATTTATCCAGGCTTATCAAGCCGCTGCGTCTACACTGGCGCATGACTGGCAGGATGCCAAGGGCCAGGACGCTGCGCTGACGTTGTTCAGCCTGGAGAAGGCCGCGTACGAAGTGGCCTACGAGGCGGAGAACCGCCCGACCTGGTTGCCGGTGCCTTTGCAGGGCTTGCACGGCCTGTTGAGCGAACTGTTACCTAAATCCAAGCATGCACGCGGTGGGGAGACGTCATGAGTTTTACGCATAAAGAACCGCTGCAGCCCAAGTTGACTGCAATGCCGGCGTCCAAGGACGTCGAAGCGCTGGTGCGCGCCGAGCACCACGACCCGTTTTCAATCCTCGGGCCGCACGACGACGAGCAGGGCGGGCAGTTCATCCGCGCGTTCCTGCCGGAAGCCTTGAGTGTCCAGGTACTGGAGCGCGACAGCGGCGAGCCTTTCGGCAGCCTGGAGGCGACCCCGGTACCGGGCTTGTTTGTCGGGCATTTCAGTACGCGTCAGGCGTATTTGCTGAAGATCCAGTGGGCCGGCGGCGAGCAAATCACCGAAGACCCCTACAGTTTCAGCCAGCTGTTACTGGGCGAGATGGACCTGTACCTGTTTGCCGAAGGCAATCACCGCGACTTGGGCAGTTGCCTGGGCGCGCAGGTGACCAGCGTCGACGGCGTGCAAGGCGTACGTTTTGCGGTATGGGCGCCGAACGCGCGGCGTGTGTCGGTGGTGGGCGACTTCAATATCTGGGACGGTCGCCGACATCCGATGCGCTTGCGCCACCCTTCGGGGGTGTGGGAAATCTTTATCCCGCGCCTGCAACCGGGCGCGGCGTACAAGTACGAAATACTCGGCGCCCACGGGATTCTGCCACTCAAGGCCGACCCGATGGCACTGGCTACCCAGCTGCCGCCGGACACCGCCTCGAAAGTCGCCGCGCCGCTGCAGGTCGACTGGCAGGACCACGAATGGATGCAATCACGCGGCGATAAGCAGAAATCGACGGCACCGCTGTCGATCTATGAATTGCACGTCGGCTCCTGGCAATGCGAGCTGGACGAGGCCGGCGAGGTCGCTCGCCACTATGGCTGGCGCGAACTGGCCGAGCGGCTGATTCCCTATGTGCAGCAATTGGGCTTCACCCATATCGAATTGATGCCGATCATGGAGCACCCGTTTGGTGGCTCGTGGGGCTATCAAGCCTTGTCGCAGTTCGCTCCCAGCGCGCGCTTTGGCTCGCCGGAAGATTTCGCCTACTTCGTTAACGCCTGCCATCAGGCCGATATCGGCGTGATCCTTGACTGGGTACCGGCGCATTTCCCCACCGATACCCACGGCCTGGCGCAGTTCGACGGCACTGCGCTGTACGAATACGCCAACCCGCTGGAAGGCTTCCATCAGGACTGGGACACCCTGATCTACAACCTGGGCCGCACCGAAGTGCACGGCTTCATGCTGGCCTCGGCGTTGCACTGGCTCAAGCATTTCCATGTCGACGGCCTGCGCGTGGATGCAGTGGCCTCGATGCTGTACCGCGACTATTCGCGCAAGGCCGGCGAATGGGTGCCCAACCGCCACGGCGGGCGCGAGAACCTGGAAGCCATCGATTTCCTGCGCCACCTCAATGACGTGGTGGCCCTGGAAGCGCCGGGTGCATTGGTGATCGCCGAAGAGTCCACCGCCTGGCCGGGCGTCAGCCAGCCCACCCAACAGGGCGGCCTGGGGTTCAACTACAAATGGAACATGGGCTGGATGCACGATTCGTTGCACTACATCCAGCAAGACCCTGTTTACCGCGCTCATCACCATAACGAGCTGAGCTTCGGCCTGGTGTATGCCTGGTCCGAGCGTTTTATCCTGCCGATTTCCCACGATGAAGTGGTGCACGGCAAGCATTCGCTGATCGACAAGATGCCCGGCGACCGTTGGCAGAAGTTTGCCAACCTGCGTGCCTATCTGACGTTCATGTGGATGCATCCCGGCAAAAAGCTGCTGTTCATGGGCTGCGAGTTCGGCCAGTGGCGCGAATGGAATCACGACCAGCAACTGGACTGGTACCTGTTGCAGTACCAGGAGCACCAGGGTGTGCAAAAACTGGTGGGCGACCTGAATCGGCTCTACCGCGAAGAACCCGCGTTGCACGAACAGGACGACGCGCCCCAGGGCTTCCAGTGGCTGATCGGCGATGACGCGATCAACAGCGTCTACGCCTGGCTGCGCTGGAGCAAGGACGGCAAACCGGTGCTGGTGGTGGCCAACTTCACCCCGGTACCGCGTGAAGCCTACGCCGTGGGGGTGCCGTTTGCCGGGCGCTGGAGCGAGGTGATCAACAGTGACGCAGACACCTATGCCGGCTCCAATTTCGGCAACGGTGGTGAAGTGTTCACCCAGGATGAGCCGCGCCACGGTCAGCCGGTGTCGTTGTCGCTGAATTTGCCGCCGTTGGGGGTGCTGATTCTGCGACCCGAAGCGCGTTAACGGCTCTACCATGAGGGATTCGGTTGTCCACGGTGCTGGCAGGGTGCCACAATGGCGCCTTTGTCGTGGCAGTCGGATCAGGCGGATTTCATGAATGGCCTTGGGCGTGAGCAGGACCAGGATTGCTTTATAGAAGAGCAGGTGCGGACCGACCGTCTGCACCAGCTGTTCCGGCAGTCGTTTGCGGCCATTTTCGGCAGTTACATGGCCGCCGCCATGCTGTGTTGGCTGTGCTGGGATCGCTTCGAACACAGCGTCATGCTGGTCTGGCTGGTGCTGCTGGCGGCGTCTTCGCTGCTGCGGATCAAGATGTTCGTGGACTGGTTTCGCTGCCCGAACAGCGAACGTACCCCCGACCGCTGGGAGCGCCGCTACTGGATCACGCTGACGCTCTCGGCGGGTATCTGGGGCCTTGGTGCGTTTGCGGTGATGCCCACCGATGACCGTTTATCCCAGGTACTGGTGATGTTGTTCACCGTGGGCATGTCGGTGAGCGCGGTCTCGTGTTATTCGGCCTATCGCTGCATGACGCTGGCGTCCATCGCCCTGGTATTGCTGCCCTGTACGCTATGGTTGCTGTTCCAGCCATCGCCGATGCAGGTGGGGGTGGCAATTGCGGTATTGGTGTTCAGCACCTTTGTGGTCAGCGCTACCCGCAAATTGTCCGATGCCCTGGAAAAAGCCTTTCGCCTGACCCGGCAAATGGAACATGCCCACAACATCTCGACCCATGCCGCACAAACCGACGAGCTGACCGGCCTGATGAATCGCCGCGCGTTTTTCGAACATGCCCAGCTGTTATACGCACAGTGCCGCCATCACCAGCAACCGCTGTGTGCATTGATGATGGACATGGACCATTTCAAGCAGATCAACGACACCTACGGCCATCAGGCCGGCGACCAAGTGTTGCGCCAGATTGGCGGGGTGATCAGCGCATCGTTTCGTAAGGCTGACGTGTATGGGCGATTGGGGGGCGAGGAGTTTGCCGTCCTGTTGCCCAACACTACGCTGGAAACCGCGCGAGAAATTGCGGAACAACTGATCAAGGCCATCTCCGGCCTGGTCTCCGACCCGGTGCACGGGCTGAGCGCAAGCCTCGGCGTGGCTTTCACCGATGCGGTGGATCAGGACCTGCACGGCTTGATGAATACGGCCGACAAGGCGCTGTACCGGGCCAAGGCGCAGGGCCGCAACCAGGTTGCGGTGGCGGAGTAGAGGCAAACTGTCTGCTCTTCCACAGGGGATCTGCATTTAACTGGTCGGCATTGGATCAAGCCCCTCCCACATTTAGATACCTATGGAGGAGCGCTCAGTCCTTGAGCATGGCTCTGGTCAACACCCGCGAGACCTGCTCGGCAGAGTAGGGCTTGGCGAGAAACTCGAACCCTTCGTAGCCGCTCTCGGCCAGCTCATCACTGTAGCCCGAGGTGAGCACCACGGGTAAATCCGCGCGGCGCTGGCGCAGCTGCCTGGCCATGGCCACGCCGGTGATGCCTGGCATCACTACGTCCGAGAAAATCACATCGAACGCCATGGCGTCCTGGCCCGCGAGGGTCAGTGCCTGCTCGGCATCGGTGGCCCAGGTGGTCTGGTAGCCCAGGTCTTGCAGGATCTGGCTGGCAAACCGTCCGACTTCGAGGTTGTCCTCCACGATCAATACATGGCACTGGGCAGCGTCATGGGCCGGGACGGGGCTTTCCTGGGCGCTGTGCTGCGCGCAGGTCTGGGCCTCGACCTGCGGCAGGTACAAGGTGAACACGCTGCCCTGGCCGAGGGTGCTGGCCACGTCGATGTTGCCCCCGGATTGCTTGGCAAACCCGAACACCTGAGACAAGCCCAGGCCCGTGCCTTTACCCACGGCCTTGGTGGTAAAGAACGGCTCGAAAATCCGCTCGGCGGTTTCGGGCGTAATGCCCGAGCCGGTATCGGCCAGGGAGATGGCGATATGCGGCTGGCGTGACCCGGCGTCGCCACGGATGCCGGGCAGCGGCTGCTCGCCGGCAACCCGCAGCGTCAGCGTGCCCTGGCCACCCATCGCGTCGCGGGCATTGAGGGCGATGTTGATCAGTGCGGTTTCAAACTGGCTGGAGTCGACCCGTGCGAAGCAGGCGTGCGGCGACAACTCGACCAGTACCCGAATACGCGCCCCGGTGACGCTTTCGAGCATCTCGCCGATATTCTGTACACGCTGGCCCACATCGAAAACTTCGGGGTTCAGGGGTTGGCGGCGGGCAAAGGCGAGCAGTTGGCTGGTCAACTTGCTGGCCCGCTCCACGGTGTCGGACACCGCGCTCATATAGCGCTGGCGGCGTTCTTCCGGCAGACCCGGCTGGCGCAGAAAATCCACCGATGAGCGAATGATCGTCAGCAGGTTGTTGAAGTCGTGGGCCACGCCTCCGGTCAACTGGCCGATGGCTTCGAGCTTTTGCGACTGGCGCAGCGCGGCTTCGGCCTGGGCCAGCGCCACGGTGCGCTCTTGCACGCGCTGTTCCAGGGTCCTGTTCAGTTCGGCGTAGGCGGCCAGGCCCTGGCGCACGTCGGCATCGGCGCGCACCCGCTCGATATGCGCCCAGGAGCGCTCGGTGACCTCGCGCAACAAGGCCAGGTCGTAGGGCGACCAGGTGCGGGGTGATTTGTCATGCACGGCCATCAAGGCGGTCAGGCGACCGTTCTTGATCAGCGGCATGCAGAGGGTGGCGCTGACGCCCAGGGCCTGGAAGCTGGCGGACTCCGCGGCAGGCAGTTCGCGCAGGTTATCGTGGATCACCAGCGGTTCGCCGGCCCGCAGGCAGGTGACGGCGCGCTCGCCAAACGCGGCCAGGCTGTAGCGCCCGATAATGCTCGGCGACCCCGGCGTGGTCCAATTGCCGCGAATAGTGAAGCCATCTTCGTCGGCGTCCATGTCGGCGTAGGCGCAATTGCTCACTTGCAGGTGTTCGGTCAGCAGTCGGGTCGTGCTGGTCATGACCGCCTCGGCATCGGCGGCATTGATCACCGCGTTACCGATGGCATCCAGCACCGCCAGGCGCCGCGTGAGGAATACCGTGGCCGTGGTTTCGGTGACGGTATCCAGCAGGCCGACCACGTTGCCCTGGGGGTCGCGGATCGGGCTGTAGCAGAAGGTGAAGTACGCCTGCTCACGCGCCTGGCCGCGCTCGATCACCAGCGGGAAGTTTTCGATATAGGTGGCGTGACCCTGGAAGGCAGCGTCGGAAATGGGGCGGATGTCGTTCCACACCTCACTCCATATTTCGCTGAACGGACGGCCCAGCGCATAGGGTTTGTTACCCAGGATCGGGATAAACGCGTCGTTGTACAGCGTGATCAACTGCGGGCCCCAGACAATCGCCTGGGGGAAGCTCGACGCAAAACACAGTGCCACGGTGGTCTTGAGCACATCCGGCCACTGCTCCGGCGGCCCCAGGGGCGTACTCGCCCAATCATGCTGACGCACACGCTCAGCCATGTCGCTGCTGCATTGCAGCCAATTCGTCATTGGGAGAACACCTTTAACCAGCCTCTACTGTGCGCCTTCTGTGTCTGGCGCACAGCTACAGACCTGCCTGAACGCTGCCAGTTCAGCGCGATTATCGGCTAGATGGCAATTTGATGCTTCCTTGAATTGAACAGGCCAGGCGCCGCGAGGTCGGGCGCCTGGCCAATGCTCATTGCGTGCCGAATAAACCGGTCCAGTAGATGCCCGCGTCACTCTTCGGGTCCATGGCATAGGCGGCGCCCAGTTCGCGAAATTGCGGGCTCATCAGGTTGGCGCAATGACCGGGGCTGGCGAGCCAGCCGTCGACCACCTTGCGTGGGGTATCCAGGCCGGCGGCGATGTTCTCGCCGATGTTCTTCGCGATGTACCCGGCCAACTCGGCGCGGTCGCCGGGGGTACGGCCGTCGTGGTCCAGGTGGTCGAAGAAATTGCCGTTGGCCATGTTGCGCGTGTGGCTGTTGGCGGCGCTGGCCAGGGTGTCGTTCCACGACAGCGGGGTGGTCGCGGTGAACTGCTGGGGCCCGCATTGGCGGGGTTGACTGCGGGCGGAATTGATCAGGTCGAGCAGTTTACGGCCTTCGGTCTGCCAGTCGCCCAGGCCGCTCGATAGCAGCGGGCGCGCCAGCACGATGCGCCAGTCCTGGCCGCTGTTACTCACGCCGATGTCGACGAATTGCGGGTCCAGCACCACCCGGCAGAAGCTCTCGCGCACCGCCTTCATTGCCGCCTGGGCATCCCTGGGCCCGGACAGGCTGATGGCCTGCACATTCACCATCGGGTATGCCGCGCGGGCCAGGGCCTGCTGCAAATCGCCGACGTTATTGGCCGGCAGCACCAGGCGTGTGTCGGCGGCCAGGGGGGGCAGTTCCTGGGAACCTTGGTCGCCGCAGCGTTGCACCTGGCTGCGGTATTGGTTGATCTGTTGTACCAACTGACTTTCTTCATTCGCCATCGCGCTGGCGCAGAACACCGTACTGGCGGCCAGCGTCGTAAGACCCATCATCAATGACAGAACGCGCATGGACGTTACCCTTGAGCTTGAAAGTGCTCATGATGCGCGATGTAACCCGGTCTGGCGCAACGCCTTTTTTGTTTTTTTGCCTCAACGGGTGTTCTGCGCGCCGTTCACGGCACGGTTATGGCCCCATGCCAGCGCACTGGCGAGCATGATCAGGCACAGCGCCGCGGCGAAGGTTGTGTGCAGGCCATTTGCCACGGATTGCGGCGCGGCGTGGATGACGTCGGGGGTTACCCAGGCGAACACCGCGCCCAGGGCCGAGGCGCCGAGAATCAGACCGAGGTTGCGTGACAAGTTCAGCAGGCCGGAAACCGTGCCGCGCCGGCTCGCCTCGACCTCACTCATCACCGCTGTGTTATTGGCGGCCTGGAACAGGCTGTATCCCGTCGTCAGGACCATCAGCGCGCCCAGATAGACGATCAACCCCGAGGCCAGCGACAGCAGCAGGGCGCCACACAGCAGAATGCCCAGTCCGGCGCGGGTCATGCGTTGGCTGCCAAGACGGTCGGTGAGGCGTCCGGCGGGCACGCCGGTGAGTGCGGCGACACACGGGCCGACGGCCATGGCCAGGCCCATCCATTCAGGCGACAAGCCCAGGCCGCGTGACAGATAAAACGGCCCGACCACAAAAGTGGCCATGATCACGGCGGCGACCAACGTGCTCATTGCCAGGCCTTTGCGTAGCGATGCGTCCTTGAGTGGCGACCAAAGACTCACCATGCCGGCTGCCGGCAGGTATTGTCGATCCGCTGGCAAAGCGCGCCAGGCCAGCACCACCGCCAGCAGCCCCAGCGGCACTCCCGCCAGGAATAACGCGCGCCAGCCCCATAGGCTGAGCAACAGGCCGCCCGCGCTGGGGCCCATGGCGGTGCCGACGGCCGACATCGTGCCGAGCAAGCCCATGACCCGACCGATGCGTTCCTTGGTCACGGTATCGGCGACCAGGCCCAGGGTCATGGCCATCATGATTGCAGCGCCCAAACCTTGCAGGGTGCGCGCGGCGATCAGCGTATTGAGTGACGGCGCGCTGCCGCACAGCCCGCACGCCAGCGTGAACAGCAGCAACCCGCCGAGCAACAGCCGACGACGGCCCAGGCGATCACCCAGATTACCCGCGCTGACGATCACCGCCGTGATCGCCAGCAGGTAGGCCAGCACCACCCACTGCACCGCCTGAAAGGACGCGGCGAACGCCAGCGCCAGGCTGGGCAAGCCGACATTGGCAATACTGGTGCCGAGGGACGCCAGCAGCATGGACAGCGACAGGCAGACGAGGCTGCCGCGTGGGGAGGAGGGCATGGGGGATTCCTTGGGTGAATGCGACTGTCACAACGCTACGGCGTGGCCTAACATGGCGCAAGGCGCATGGGTTGCACTGAATACCTGCATAAGACGCCTGCCAAGGAGATACCGATGCCTGATCTGAATCTGCTGATCACCCTGGACGTTCTGCTCGCCGAAGGCAGCGTCGTCGGCGCGGCCAAACGCCTGGGGCTGAGCCCTTCGGCCATGAGCCGAGCCCTGGCGCGCCTGCGCGACACCACCGGCGACCCCTTGCTGGTACGCGCCGGGCGCGGCCTGGTACCGACCCCACGGGCGGTGGCACTGCGCGAACAGGTCAGCCGTCTGGTGCAGGACGCTCACGGCGTACTGCGCCCGGCGCAAGCCCTGGAGATGGGGCGGGTAGAGCGCACCTTCACTCTGCGTACCAGCGAAGAGTTCGTCGAACAGGTCGGCCCGTCCCTGCTGGCGCGCATCGCCCGAGAGGCCCCCGGCGTACGTTTGCGCTTCATCAACAAGACCGACACGGACAGCGCCTGGCTGCGCGATGGCCGGGTGGACCTGGAAACCGGCGTGGTCGACCCCGTCGCCAGCCCGGAAATCCTGACCCAGGCGCTGTTTCGCGACCGTCTGATCGGCGTGGTGCGCAAGGGTCATCCCCTCAGCCAGGGCGCGATCAGCGCCCAGCGTTTCGCCGAGGGCCAGCACGTCTACGTTTCGCGGCGCGGCCAGGCGCGTGGCCAGATCGACGATGCGCTTGAGTGCCTGGGCTTCACGCGACAGATAGCCAGCATCGTCGCCGGCTTCTCCACCGCCGTTGCCCTGGCCCGTGGCACCGACCTGATCGCCAGCGTGCCCGAGCGCTACATCGCCGACCGACGCGACCTGTACTGCTTTGACCTGCCGCTGATGTTGCCCGGCTTCACCGTGGCGATGCTCTGGCATCCACGGCTGGACGCAGACCAGGCGCACCGCTGGCTGCGTGGATGCTTGCGTGAGGTGTGCGGGCAACAGGTACAATCCCCGCTGCCTTGACGCGAAACCCCAGGAATTTGCATGTTCAGCCTTACCCGCTACACCACGCCGTGCCCCGAGCCCATTAATGCTCAGATCCTGCAAATGGTGGTGGACAACCTCACCGACATCAGCAGCGTGGCGCTGCCGCCAAGCAACCTGCTCTACAGCATCTATCAGTATGCGGTTGGCTTTGAAGTGCACCTGTACCTGGAAGCGCTGAATGGCGAGAAGGGCATTGCAGTCGAGCTGATTGTCGCCACCGATGCGCAGCAGGCCGACCAGCTCATCGGCTTCTTGCTGTGCCTGCCGGTGAAGGATGACCCCGAGGCGTGCGGCATCGCGTTCATGGCGGTGCAAGCCGGTCGCCGCCGCCAGGGTGTGGCGCGTGCAATGATGCAGGACGTGCTGGCGCGCTATCCCCATGCCGAATTGGCCTGCGCCGTGGAAAAGGTTCCGGCTTTCGAGGCCGTGGGCTTCCAGGTGCGCGGCGCGCGCGGCACCCAGGTGCTGATGAACACCCGCGACTACGGCACCGATGGCTTGATGGGCGTGCTGGATGTGGCGCCGATCTACAGCTCCCTGGAAGTGCGGCAGA
Organism: Pseudomonas sp. FP597; assembly: GCF_030687435.1. Classification (NCBI taxonomy): domain Bacteria; kingdom Pseudomonadati; phylum Pseudomonadota; class Gammaproteobacteria; order Pseudomonadales; family Pseudomonadaceae; genus Pseudomonas; species Pseudomonas sp. FP597. The sequence goes on from NZ_CP117432.1 coordinate 3,104,885, forward strand.
TCCATACCTACCTGCTGCAAAGGCACGGCAAGCGCGCAATGATCGACGCGGAGAAACAGCGGGACCGGCATTTGGATCAGTTGACGCACAAGGTTCGATTGTTTGTGCAGTCTCAAGGCTGAGTGGTCGCGCTGCTAGCCAACCACTGCAGCCTCCCTGTGGAAGCTGCCAAGCTTTAGCGAGGCTGCGATAGCGGTGGGGCAGGCTACGCAGTTGTCGCAGCCCCACGATTGACCATCGCCAGAATCGTCGCCAATAGCTCCTGCTGCGCCTCTTCACGGCTGATTTCGCCGTTGGCCGCCGCGTGTGACAAGGCTTGCGCCGCGCCCAGCATGGCGCGCAGGCCGGCTTGAGAGACGGTGCCCGTGGGCGCGAAGGGCGCCAGCGCGTCGCGGCACTTGTCGAGGAAGATCACCTCGTATTTGCGCTTGAGGGTTTCCAGTTCCGGCGAACCGCTCAGTGCTGCGGTCACCCCCGGAATCTCTCGTCCCTGCAACAACACGCAATCGACATAGGACGCGGCGATTACCCACGCGCGGTCTTCCAATGTCGCGCTGCTGGTATCGATAGCCTCGGCAAACACCTGGTTCTGGCGCCCATCGAAATCTTCGTACAACGCAGCCAGCAACCCGGCACGAGTGACGAAGTGGTCGTAGACCACCGGCTTGGTCACGCCCGCCAGTTCCGCCAGGCGGCCCAGGGTCAGGGCGTCCGTGCCTTCCTCGCGCACCAGTTGCCAGGCGACTTCCAACAATTGGCGCAGCCGATCTTCACGGGACAAACGACGACGCGGGGCAGGGGATTCGTTGCTTGACATGCTTATGTACCAAAAGTAACTTACTAATCGTAACTTAGTCCTAGCCTAAACCGAAAGGGAGTCCATGTCATGCACGCGCTCATTGTTGTTGCTCACCACGACCCGCAATCCCTCACTCACGCCATTGCAGCGCAAGTCGCTGCCGGCCTCGGTGCGGCCGGCCACACTTATGAAATCGCCGACCTTGCCGCCGAAGGCTTCGACCCGCGCTACAGCGTTGCCGACCACCGGGTGCACCGCAGCCGCGCCACGCCTCCTGCGGATGTTCTGGCCGAACAAGCGCGCCTCGACCGTGCCGACGCCCTGGTGCTGGCGTTTCCCATCTACTGGTGGTCACTGCCGGGCCTGCTCAAGGGATGGATCGACCGCGTATTCGTCAATGGCTGGGCGATCGATTACGGCCCGGATACCCCGGTGGTGAAAAAGCTACGCCACATGCAGGTGCATCTGCTCGCCCTCGGCGCAGCGGACCACAGCGCCTTCGACCGCCACGGCTATGCCAAGGCAATGCGTACGCAGATCGACTACGGCATCTTTGATTACTGCGGGGCGCGGGTAGTGACGTCCGAGCTGTTGCTGGACTCCGAAGGCGGCGCGGCACAGGCGCATCTGCAGACGGCAAACGCCGTGGGGCGACGTCTGTTTGAGGCTGAAACGGTCGCCGGTTGATTCAACCGTCGCGAAACAGGTCGTGGGCATCCAGCAGGCGATAGGCAATTTCCGGGCGTTTCTCCAGGCCTCGGCGAATCGCCGCCGGAATCGATTGCCGGGTCTTGCGGCACATGCCCGGTAAGTCGTCGATGACGATCTGAATCCCGCGCATGCTCTTGACCTCTGTGTGGCCTGGGGCGATATGCACACGGATGCCCAATTGCTGGTACATCAGTTGTTGCAGGCGTTCGAGGTCTTGCAGGCTCTTGAGGTCTTCAAGCCGCTCGAGCAGGCGTTTTTCTTCCTGGCGGGTGAGGCTGAGGATACGCAGGTCGGCGCCGGAGGCCTCAAGTAACTGTTCGCGCTCGCAGACGCAGGCGCCGGGTGGGCAGGGTTGGCGAATTGTCATGTGCAGGCCCTCCCCAAACCGACGGGGCTGATTCAGTCGTTGAGCACGACCCCGAGACTGCCCAGGGCCTTCCAGTACCCAGGATAGGTCTTGGCCACGCAGTCAGGGTCCTGGATGCGAATGCCCGACACTTTCAGCCCGGCCAGGGCAAAGCACATGGCGATGCGGTGGTCGGCGTGGGTGTCGATCAGTGCGTTGCACGAGGTGCCGGCCAGCGCCGGGTCGGCGGCCACCAGCAGGTCGTCGCCTTCGATGGTTGCCAACCCCGGACGGATCGCATTCAGGCCGTCATGCAGGGCCTGTACGCGATCACACTCCTTGACCCGCAGGTTGGCCAGCTCGGTGAAGCGCACCGGCGTAGTGTTGAATGCGGCCAGCACCGCCAGGGTGGGAATGGCGTCCTGCATTTGCGAGCCGACCACCGTGGCCTGCATGTTCGGGAACTGCGCGATCACGGCCTGCGCCTTGGCGTCGGGCTGAGTGAAATCCTGCGCGGCCACGCCGATGTCGATATGGCCACCGGTCAGCACTTCGGCGGCCCACAGGTAGGTGGCGGCGGAGGCGTCCGGCTCGATCAGGTAGTCATGGGCGGTGTAGCCGGTGGGGGCTACGCGCCAGGTGGTGTCGTTTACCTCGTCAACCTGCGCCCCGAAGGCACGCATGCAATCGAGGGTCAGGTCCACGTAGCCACGGGCACCGATGTCCTTGCCGGTCAGCGCCACTTCGATCGGCGCCTCACCGCACGCCGCCAGCATCAGCAAGGCCGAGACGTACTGGCTGGACAAGCCGCCGTCGATTTCAAAGCGCGTGGCCTGGACCTTGCCCGCGCCGTGCACGGTCACCGGCGGGCAACCGGTCGGGCTGTCGACCTGGATACCGTTTTGGCTGAGGGTAGCCAGCAGTGGGCCGATCGGACGCTTGCGCATATAGTCGTCGCCATCGAGCACTACGGTGCCATCGACGGTCGCTACCGCCGCAGTGAGAAAACGCATGGCGGTGCCGGCATTGCCGAGGAACAGCGGTTGCGTCGGCAATTGCAGCTTGCCGGAACCGGTGACGACGAAGGTGGTGTCGTCCGGCTCATCGATGGTCACGCCCATTTGGCGCAGGGCCACCGACATGTGCCGGGTGTCATCGCTCTTGAGCGCGCCGCTCAGGCGGCTGGTGCCCTTGGCCAGGGCGGCCAGCAGCAGGGCGCGGTTGGTAATGGATTTGGAGCCGGGCGGTGCGACCTTGCCATTGAGGGGGAAATTGGGCGGTGTAACGGTCACGGTTTTCTGCGAACTCAAGGTACAAGGCTCCTGGTCAAGGCAAGGTGATACGGAGTGGCCGGCGGGCGGACCCGAATAATCGGCCAAAGGTGCGGTGCTTGTCGAGGTTTAGCGCTGGCTCAACCAGTAATCATGCAGCGCCCGCGCCGCCGGTTCGATCTCGCTGACGCGCTGCTGGTGGGCCTGCACGTCCAGGTCTGCGGGCAACTCGAAGTTGTCCTGTTCGGCGCACCAGGAAATTTTCTCGAACTGCGCGGCCAGTTCGACAGGCAGTTGCGGCCAATTGCCGATCGCTGCGCCACGGATGTAGCCAAAGCACCACTCTTCAGCCAGGGTTACGGCTTGGCCTTGATGTTCGGTGTCATCGAAGCGTGCCTTGAAGTCTTGGGCGTTGTTGGCCAATTGTGCCGCCAGGGTGTTGATGTGGCGTACGCACAGCTCCAGGAAACGCTGTGCTTGATCCATGCTTTCCCATTCCGGGTTCTGCCCGCCCCAGATGGCCGGGAACCATTCGGCGATATCCACTTGCGTCGGGCTCGACACCAGCGCGGTGAAGTAACCGTCGAGTTCGGCCAGGTTCAGCACCGAATGATCATCGCCGTACTTGAGTAGGGTGTCTTCGATAAACTCGAAATCGGCGGGGGTGAGGGGTTGGGCGTGCATGGCATTTCCTTAAAACGTCGAGCGCCGCGGGCGGGGCGGCTTAAAGCGCCAAGGATGGCGCCTGGCAGGATTTTTTGCCAGTCCCGCTTTTGGCCGATGCGCCGTCCTGCACCCTTGTTATAGTTCGGGCCTTATCACTCGCCAGTCAGGGATCACTGCCATGTCCGAATACCAAGCTTTCGTCGTCGAACTCACCGGCAACGTTGCCCATGTGCAGATCAATCGCCCGGAAAAAATCAACGCGATGAACGCGGCGTTCTGGACCGAGATCATCGACATTTTTCAATGGGTCGACGACACCGACGCGGTGCGTGCGGTGGTGCTCAGCGGTGCCGGCAAGCATTTCTCGTCGGGCATTGACTTGATGATGCTGGCGTCGGTGGCCAATGAGTTCGGCAAGGATGTAGGACGCAATGCCCGCCTGTTGCGACGCAAGATTCTACAGCTGCAAGCCTCGTTCAACGCTGTCGACAACTGCCGCAAGCCGGTGCTGGCGGCGATCCACGGCTATTGCATCGGTGGCGCCATCGACCTGATCAGCGCCTGCGACATGCGCTACGCCGCCGAGGGTGCGCAATTCTCTATCAAGGAAATCGACATCGGCATGGCCGCTGACGTCGGCACCCTGCAACGGCTGCCGCGCATCGTCGGCGACGGCATGCTGCGCGAACTGGCCTATACCGGCCGCCAGTTCGGCGCCGAAGAAGCCCGCAGCATCGGCCTGGTCAATCGGGTCTATGCCGATCACGAAAGCCTGTTGGCCGGGGTCATGGAGATTGCCGCTGAAATCGCCGCCAAGTCGCCGATTGCCGTCACCGGCACCAAGGCCATGATCAGCTACATGCGTGACCATACGGTCAATGATGGTCTGGAATACGTTGCCACCTGGAACTCGGCTATGTTGCAATCCAACGACCTGCGCGTGGCCATCGCGGCCCATATGAGCAAGCAGAAACCCGACTTCGTGGATTGACTGACATGACCCCAGGCTGGATTACCACAACGCTGCTGGACAACGACACCCCCGGCGGCTGGGCCGTCGCCCGCAGCCGCGACGGCTTTTTACATGACACCAACGGCCCGCTGTTCCCACGGGAATGGCTCAAGCGCCAGGACCTGCCGGTGTTCGCCGAACACGGCATCGGCTACCTCGACGGTGAGCCGGTGTACCTGTTGGAACTCGACTCGTCCAGCGAGGTGCCTGGGTGCAGTTGGCAGGGCCTGCGTGGCTTCATGCTGCAGGGCGATCACGCGTTGTACAAAGTGTTGGGGTACGCGGCGCAGATCGGCACCTGGGCGCGTGAGCATCGGTTCTGCGGCAGTTGCGGTCAGGCCATGGTCCAGGTGCCCCGCGAGCGCGCGATGCATTGCCCGCCCTGCGACCTGCGCAGCTACCCGCGGATTTCGCCGAGCATGATCGTGCTGGTGACCCGTGGCGATGAGATCCTGCTGGCGCGTTCGCCGCGTTTTGTCACCGGCGTGTACAGCACGTTGGCGGGGTTTGCCGAGCCGGGCGAGTCGGCCGAGGACTGCCTGATCCGCGAAGTGCGTGAGGAAGTGCAGGTGGAGGTCAAGAACATCCAGTACATGGGCAGCCAATGCTGGCCGTTCCCCCATTCGATGATGCTGGGCTTTCATGCCGAATACGCCGGTGGCGATATCGTGCCTCAGGCCGATGAGATCGAGGACGCGCAATGGTTCAACATCCATGACCTGCCGCCGTTGCCGGCGTCACGTTCGATTGCGCGCTACCTGATCGACCTCTACCTGGCCCGCCGCTTAGGCCACGCTGAACCAGTGCTGCCAGGCTAGGCGCACCGTCAGGCCCAGCACCACGGTGATGAACACCGGGCGAATGAATTTGGCGCCGCCGCTGATCGCGCTGCGTGCGCCAAAGAATGCGCCACACATTACCGAAACGCCCATGGCCAGACCGACGATCCAGTCCACCGAACCGTTGAAGATAAACACCGACAGCGCCGCCGCGTTACTGACGAAGTTCATGCTGCGCGCCACGCCGCTGGCTTTGACCAGGTCGATGGGGTAGAGCAGCATCGTGCTCACCGTCCAGAACGCCCCGGTGCCGGGGCCGGCCACACCATCATAGAAGCCCAGGCCGAAGCCCTGGGTGGCTTGCCATTTCTTCTTGATCGGCGCTTCGGCATCCAACGGTGCCTTGGGCGTGCCGCCAAACAGCAGGTAGACGCCGCAGGCAAAGACGATCACCGGCAGCATCTTGTTCAGGGTTTCGGCGGGCAGGTAATGCGCCACCACAGCACCGACGAGCGCGCCGACCAGCGTACCGACGATGGCATGCACCCATTGGCGCGGGTGGAACAGCTTGCGGCGGTAGAAGGTAAAGCTGGCGGTGGCCGAGCCGAAGGTGGAGCTGAGTTTGTTGGTACCCAGTACCAGGTGCGGCGGCATGCCGGCGGTGAGCAGCGCAGGCGTGGTCAGCAGGCCGCCACCGCCGGCGATGGCGTCGATGAAACCGGCAATAAAGGCCACGACGGCGAGAATGGCGAGGGTGGTGAGGTCAACGCTGAGTTCGAAGGGCATGGGATGGGCTTATTGTTGGCGGGGCTGCTGAGGGGCGCCATCTTACCTTCCGAATGTAAGAGATCCAAATGTGGGAGGGGCGGTGCGACGATTCGACTTGCTCCCTCCCACATTTGACCTGTGTTCACTGGGTTATTTGTGGGTGCCCAGCCACTCCAGCGCCGTGCGCCACACGCAAATCCCCAGAAAATACGCCGACATCAGCGACCACAACCCGAACGTCCATGGGTTGGTATTCGGGTAATCGACCACCATCAGAAAGCTGCACAGCAGCCAGATCGTGGTCACCGCGATATTGATCGGCATAAAGCGCTTGACCCGAAACGGGTGCAGGAACTTCATCGGCGTCACGGTCAGCAGCGCCAGGCCGATCACGGTCAGCAGCGTCACCCAGGCCTCTGGCTGGATGATGTAGACGCACAGGGCGACCACATTCCAGGCGGCGGGGAAGCCGACGAAGTAGTTATCCTTGCTCTTCATGTTCACGTTGCAGAAGCAGAACAATGACGACACCAGGATCACCGACACGGTGAACAGGTGGGTGAACTCCGGCAGGTCGATGTAGCGGTAGATAAACAGTGCGGGAATGAACACATAGGTGAGGTAGTCGATCACCAGGTCCAGCACCGAGCCGTCAAAGCTGGGCAAGACCGTGCTGACATTCACCCGTCGCGCCAGGGAACCGTCGACGCCGTCCACCACCAGCGCCAGGCCCAGCCAGAGCAGGCAGGCCTTGGGTGAGTTCTCCAGCAACGCCAGGGTGGCCAAAAAAGCCAGGACCACGCCGGTGGCGGTAAAGCCGTGGGCGCCCCAGGCTTTTATTCTGGCTACATGCAGGGTCGATATCACGGGCGGTTCTCCAAAAGGTCAAACGGGGCAGCCGACAGCGTAACGCGGTCGAGTCTGGCCGGGAATGCAGGTATCGACCGGGAAGGGGGGCATAAGGTTCACCGCCCGGCGTATCGCTTAGCGTAGCAAGCGTAGGACGTTTCGGCATCACCCTTGGCGGAATACCAGCGCCTTCAAGCCACTTTGCGCGTCAATATCTGGAAATTCCGGCGGGTTTTTCAGGCGCTCGACAAAGCGCAGGCCCGGCGCTTCGCGGGTCACACCGTCGATCAGGAAGTCTTCGCCATAGGCCGGGTCGTTCATGCACGCCAGCACCGTGCCCTGGGGCGACAACAAATCCGGCAGGCGGCGCAGCACGCGCTGGTAGTCCTTGGTCAGCAAAAAACTGCCTTTCTGGAAGGAGGGCGGGTCGATGATCACCAAGTCATACGGACCGCCGTGAGTCACCTTGGCCCAGGACTTGAACAGGTCGTGGCCCAGAAACGTCACTTTGCTCAGGTCGTGACCGTTGAGGCGATGGTTGTCGCGACCACGGCTCAGGGCGCCACGGGCCATGTCCAGGTTCACCACATGCTCGGCGCCGCCTTCGATGGCCGCCACCGAGAACCCGCAGGTGTAGGCAAACAGGTTGAGTACGTGCTGACCTTTGGCCTGCTCGCGCACCCAATTGCGTCCATAACGCATGTCGAGGAACAGGCCGCTGTTCTGTTTTTTGCCCAGGTCGATCAGATAGCGCAGGCCGCCTTCGGTGATGGTCAGCTCGTCGATGGCGTCTCCCACCAGCCACTCGGTGGTGCTTTGCGGCAGGTAGCGGTGTTGCAGGGCCACGGTATGGGCGCCGAAGCGCGCCCAGTCGAACTGCAACAATTGCTGCTTCAAGGCTTGCAGGTGTTCGGTTTCCTTGAACACGGCCACCAGCACGACGCCTTGCAGCCAGTCCACCGTCAACTGCTCCAGCCCTGGCCAGCAGCGACCACGGCCGTGGAACAGGCGCCGGGTTTCAGTCGGGGCGCTGGTCAGGGCGTTGAGCAGGTGGGTGTGCAGGGTAGCGAGTGCGTCTGGGTTCATCGTTGAGCGTCAGTCGTTGAGCGGGCGGCATTTTAAACACAATCGAGCGCGGTTGTTGCTCAGAGCGTGGCGATCAAGGCTGGCCCAAAGGACTCACGCAGAAAACCAGGTGCGATGTACCGCTCGTAATGCGCTTCGGAGAGCAGGAAGAACTCCCGATCAATCGCGTCGCGCAGGTCTGTGAGGTTGCGTTCGCGAAACTCCGGCAACAGCGCCAACCCATAGGCATCCAGCTTGGAAATCACCCGTGCGCCCCTGGCAATCAACTGGTAGGCCCAGCAATACGGCGACTGGTGCGGCACAAAGCGAATCTTGCGGTCTTCCAGTTGTTGACGCAGGCGTTGCGGGTCGAAGACTTCCAGCTTGCTGGCCATGACCTGCACCAGCAATTGTTCAAGGCGCAGCCACACTGCCTGTTTTTCTTCGGCGTTGTAGCCATTCCACTGGATCACTTCATGGTGATAACGCTTGCAGCCGCGGCAGACCAGGTCACCGTAAACGGTGGAACACAGGCCGACGCACGGCGTCTTGATGGTTTGGTTGGGCATAAAGGGGCAATTTGCAAAGTTTATGGAACACCGCATTCCCACATTGGGATGTGTGTTGCTGATCAGTCCCAGCTCAGTGCGCCGCCGGTCTGGTACTCGATCACGCGGGTTTCGAAGAAGTTTTTCTCTTTCTTCAAATCCATAATCTCACTCATCCACGGGAACGGGTTCGTCGTGCCTGGATATTCTTCTTTAAGACCAATCTGCGACAGACGACGGTTAGCAATGAACTTGAGGTAATCCTCCATCATCGCCGCATTCATGCCCAACACACCGCGAGGCATGGTGTCGCGAGCGTACTCGATCTCCAGCTGCGTCCCCTGCAGGATCATCTGGGTCGCTTCTTCCTTCATCTCGGCATCCCACAGGTGTGGGTTTTCGATTTTGATCTGGTTGATCACATCGATACCGAAGTTCAGGTGCATCGACTCGTCACGCAGGATGTACTGGAACTGCTCGGCCACGCCGGTCATTTTGTTGCGGCGGCCCATGGAGAGGATCTGGGTGAAGCCGCAGTAGAAGAAGATGCCTTCCAGCACGCAGTAGTAGGCGACCAGGTTGCGCAGCAGTTCCTTGTCGGTGTCGACGGTGCCGGTTTCGAACTTCGTATCGGAGATCGAGCGGGTGTATTTCAGGCCCCAAGCCGCTTTCTTCGCGACGGATGGGATCTCGTGGTACATGTTGAAGATTTCGCCTTCATCCATGGCCAGCGATTCGATGCAGTACTGGTAGGCGTGGGTGTGGATCGCTTCTTCGAAGGCCTGGCGCAGGATGTACTGGCGGCACTCCGGGTTGGTGATCAGGCGGTACACGGCCAGGACCAGGTTGTTGGCGACCAGGGAGTCGGCGGTGGAGAAGAAGCCGAGGTTGCGCATGACGATGCGGCGTTCGTCGTCGGTGAGGCCTTCGGGGTTTTTCCACAGGGCGATGTCGGCGGTCATGTTGACCTCTTGCGGCATCCAGTGGTTGGCGCAGCCGTCGAGGTATTTCTGCCAGGCCCAGTCGTACTTGAACGGCACGAGTTGGTTGAGGTCGGCGCGGCAGTTGATCATGCGTTTTTCATCGACGGCGACGCGGGCGGAGGCGCCTTCGAGTTCGGCGAGGCCTTCCGCGACGTCGAGTTTGTCGAGGGCGGCTTTGGCGCGGATGATCGCAGCGGAGTCATTGGCAGTGACGTTGCGCGCTTCCAGGGCAGCGGCAGCGCCGGCACCGTCGAGGCGGTCCATGTTGGCTTCGCTGGCGTGGCCGGCGTTGGCGCCCTTGATCACCGCTGCACCGGTGTCCTCGTTGTCGACTTCGTCCCAACTCAGCATCGAAATACTCCTTCCTGGTCTGTTCTGACGGCGTGTGAATCCGCCTAAAAATTGGTGATTTGCAGGCTGTTAGGCATTGAAATACTGCGCATAGTGTGGTCGGAAAATACCGATGCTGCACACTATGTAGTGGTCTGTCTTGTTGGTGGGCACACTATATGGTGTGTAACACAGCGGGTCAACGCACAAGAGTGGATCGACTGTCGCAGGAGGCCAAGCGCGTGCGGCCTGGCTGCCCGCGCCTAAGCTAATTCTAAAAAGGTATTTATTAGAGGTTTTTAAGATCGTTTAGCTTGGACGCTTCCAAGGATTCTGTTCAAGGAGCGAGCCGCCGATGGCCCACGTACAGTCAATCACCGCTTTGCCGCTGCTGGACCTGTCCCAGCTCGATGGCAGCCCGCGGCAGCGTCAGCAGTTTCTCGATGAGCTGCGTCTGGCGGCGCGGCATATCGGGTTTTTCTACCTCACCGGGCATGGTATCGACCGCGACTTGCTGGCCCAGGTGCAGCAACAGGCGCGGGCGTTTTTTGCCTTGCCCGAGGCCGACAAACGGGCGGTGGGCATGCTCAACTCCCCGCATTTTCGCGGTTACAACCGCGCCGCCTCCGAGATCACCCGGGGCCAGCCGGACCTGCGCGAACAATTCGATGTCGGTGCCGAGCGCGAGCCCTTGCCCCCGGCGCAGTACCCGGCCGCCTGGGCGCGCTTGCAGGGGCCCAATCAATGGCCGACGGCTCTGCCCCAACTCAAACCCCTGGTGCTCGGCTGGCAGCATGCGATGACGCAAATGGCCCTGCGCCTGTTACGCGCGTTCGCCCAGGCCCTGTCCCTGCCGGAAGACGCTTTTGATGCGCTGTACGGCGACAAGCCCAACGAACATATCAAACTGATCCGCTACCCCGGTCGCCATGCCCAGCAAAGTCGTCAAGGCGTCGGCGCGCACAAGGATTCCGGTTTCCTCAGTTTCCTGCTGCAAGACGAGCAGGCCGGTTTGCAGGTGGAAGTGGAGGAGGGCCGTTGGATCGATGCAGAGCCGCGCCCCGACACGCTGGTGGTGAATATCGGCGAACTGCTTGAACTGGCCAGTAATGGCTACCTGCGCGCTACCGTCCATCGCGTGGTGTCGCCGCCGGTGGGCAGCGAGCGCTTGTCCCTGGCGTTTTTCCTCGGGGCGCAACTGGACGCAGTGGTGCCGGTGTATCAACTGGCGCCCGAGCTGCTGCGCGATGCCCACGGCCCCGAGAGCGATCCGCGCAATCCGTTGCTGCGCGATGTGGGCTGGAACTACCTCAAGGGGCGCCTGCGCTCCCACCCCGATGTCGCTCAACGTTTCTATGCCGACGCCACGCTGCCCCAAGCGCTGTCCGCCTGATCAGGAGATCACCGATGTTGAAAACCACCACCCTTACCCTGGCGGCTTTGCTGGCCTCATTCAGTGTGTCGGCCGCCGACGCATTGCGCGTGGCCGCCGACCCGATCCCCCATGCGCAGATCCTTGAGTACGTACAGAAGCTCGACCCTGGCCTGAAGCTGAAAATCATCGAAGTCCCCAACGGCGTGAATTCCAACGAACTGCTGGCCCATGGTGATGTCGACGCCAATTACTTCCAGCACCTGCCGTACCTCCATTCCCAGGAACAGGCGCTCGGCCAGACGTTCGTGGTGGCTGCCACGGTGCATATCGAACCGTTGGGAATCTATTCGCGCCGGCATACCAGCCTCGCTCAAGTGCCGGACAAGGGCACCGTCGCCGTACCGAATAACGTCACCAACCTCAGCCGCGCGCTGTACCTGTTGCAAGCCAACGGCCTGATCAAACTCAAACCGGGCTTCAATGACGCCGCCAAGGATCAGGCCACGCCCAAGGACATCGCCGAAAACCCCAGGCATTTGAAGATTCTGGAGATTGAATCCCCGCAAATTCCCCGCGCATTGGACGATGTGGACCTTGCGGTGATCAACGGCAACTTCGCCCTGGAAGCCGGGCTCGAACCGGCTAAGGATGCGTTGGGCCTGGAGCAGGCCAAGGGCAACCCTTATGCGAATATCCTCGTCACCACCCCCAAGCTGGCGGATGACCCACGCATCCGCCAGTTGGCCAACGACTTGCGCTCGCCGGAACTGGCCAAGTTCATCAGTGAGAAATACGCCGGCTCGGTGATTCCGGTGGTGGTCGAATGATCGTTGTCGAGGGCGTCAGCAAAACCTACGCCAACGGCCAGCCGGCGGCGTTGGATAACGTGTCGTTGCAGATCGCCGATGGCGCGATCTTCGGTATTGTCGGGCGCAGCGGCGCGGGTAAAAGTACCTTGCTGCGCTGCTTGAACCTGCTGGAGCGGCCGACGTCCGGGCGCATCCTGCTGGATGGCCAGGACCTGACCCGCTTGAACGACAAACAGCTGCGCCAGCAACGCCAGCGCATCGGCATGATCTTCCAGGGCTTCAACCTGCTGCATTCGCGCAACGTCGCGGATAACGTCGCGGTGCCGCTGGAGATCGCCAATGTGCCCAAGGCCGAGCGCGCGGCGCGGGTGACGGAGCTGTTGGCACTGGTGGGGCTCAGCGACAAAGCCCAGGCGTTTCCCTCGCAGTTGTCCGGCGGGCAGAAGCAGCGTGTAGGCATCGCGCGCGCCTTGGCCGCGCGCCCGGCGTACCTGCTGTCGGACGAAGCCACCAGCGCGCTGGACCCGGAGACGACGGCGTCGATCCTTGAACTGTTGCGCGACATCAACCGGCAGCTGGGCGTGACCATCGTGTTGATCACCCACGAGCTGGAGGTGGTCAAGGCGATCTGCGACAGCGCGGTGTCCCTGGCCGATGGCCGCGTGGTGGAGAGCGGCACGTTGCTGCAGCTGCAGGCCGACCCGTCGTCGCGTCTCGGGCGCTCGCTGGTCCCCAGCCTGCAAGTGGTGAGGGCCGTATGAACACCGATTGGAGCGACATCCTGCAATTGCTGCTCAACGCCACCGGCGAAACCTTATACATGGTGCTGCTGGCCGGGCTCTTCACCCTGTTGATCGGCCTGCCCTTGGGCGTGCTGCTGTTTATCAGCCGAGCCGACGGCCTGTTCCCCTTGCCACGTCTGAACCAAGGGTTGGGCGCGGTGATCAACCTGGGACGTTCATTGCCCTTTGTGGTGATGTTGATCGCACTGATTCCGCTGACCCGCTTGATCGTCGGCACCACCCTGGGCAGCACCGCCGCTGTGGTGCCGATCACCATCGGTGCCTTTCCGTTCTTCGCGCGGATTGTCGAAACCGCGCTGGATGAAGTCGACAAGGGCCGCATCGAAGCCATCGTGGCCATGGGCGGGGATATCCGCCATGTGATTCTCAAGGTGTTATTGCCCGAGGCCTTGCCGGCCCTGGTAGCCGGGACAACCTTGACCCTGGTGATGCTGATCGGTTTTTCATCCATGGCCGGGGTGATCGGCGGTGGTGGGTTGGGCGACCTGGCGATTCGTTACGGTTACCAGCGCTTCAATAACCAGATCATGGTGGTCACGGTGATTGTGCTGGTGCTGCTGGTGCAGGGCGTGCAAAGCCTGGGCGATCGTTGTGTGCGCTCATTGGCCCATCGCCGCTGAGGCGCCGCCCAGCGCGCGTGAGGCCTTGAGCAACAGCGCTTCAAACACCTGCTGCACCCGTGGCTCATCGCTGTGGGCCACATTGAAGCGCATCGAATCGTGATGGGCCGGGTCGTAGCCGAAGAGCGCACCCGGCGCCAGAACCATGCCGCGTTTCAATGCCTCCTGGGCCAGCCATTCGCCGTCCACTCCCGTCGGCAGGCGCGCCCAGATAAACATCCCGCCTTCGTAGGCCATCGGCAGTTCACAGCCGCAGCGCCTGAGCCAGTGTTCGACACGCCCGCCGGCCTCGATCAAACGCTGGACCATACGCTTGCGGTGCTTGGTGTAGCTGCCTTCGCTGAGCATGCGGTACACGATCTGTTCGAACAGCTCCGAGGTCACGCCACCGCTCATCAGTTTCATGTTGGTGAGGTTGGCCGCCAACTGCGGCGCGGCCACCACGTAGCTGACGCGGGTATTGGCGCTGAGCATCTTCGAGAAGCCCGACAGGTAGGTGACCTGCTCCAGCCCTGCGATGGCGGCCAGGCGTGGCGGTGGGTTGGGGTGCAGGTCGCCGTAGAGGTCATCCTCGACAATATGGCACTGGTACTGCTGGGTCAGTTGCAACAGGCGAAAGGCCTGGCTGGGGCTGAAGGAGTGGCCCGTGGGGTTGTGCAGCACGCTGGTGGTCAGGTAGAAGCTGGGGCGATGCTCGGCCAGCAGTTGTTCCAGGACGGTGAAATCGAAGCTGTCGGGGCGGCGCGCGATTGTCACCACCTTGACGCCATGCAGGGCCAGGTTGGCGTGGAAGTTGAAATAGCACGGCGCGTCCAGCAGCACCGTATCGCCGGGCCGCGTCAGCAGGCGCATGAGCATGTCCAGGCCCTGTACGGTGTTGGGGGTGGTGATGATCTGCTCCACCGGCACCGACAAACCTTCACTGTGCAATTTCTGTTGCAGGACCTGGCGCAGCGGCAGGAAACCGGCCGGCGTGCCCAGCCCGGCGATGCGCAGCGCCGGCGCGCGTACCACGCTGCGCATCGCTTGGCGCAGGGGCTCGGCGTCCAGCCATGCTTCTGGCAAGTGGCCGCCGCCGGGGCGCAGGTCGCCGTCGGCGGTCACCAATGGGCGGCGCAAGACGCTGAGCAGGTCTTGGGGCAGCAGGTCGACCCACACCACCGACGCCGGGCGTGGGCTGTCCATCGTCACAAAGTGTCCACGGCCCTGGCTTGAGGTGAGCAGGTTGCGCCCACGCAGGCGGTCCAGGGCTTCGTTGAGGGTGAACTTGCTGACGCCCAGGGTCTGGGTCAGTTCACGCACCGAGGGCAACTTGCTGCCGGGTGCCCATTCGCCGTGCTCGATGGCCTGGCTGAACGCTTCGACGATCTGCTGCACTTTCGGCGTGCCTTCCACAAAGGCAATTGCACGTACAAACATAAACCTTCCTTGTGTTTGCCGGTGTTTTTACCGGTAAAGTCAGGCCGAATTAGGCATTACTTTACCTGCCTTGTGCAACGCCGCCTGCCTAGACTGCGCACTCCGCTTCTCAGGTTCCAGGCCATGACCAGTGCGTTAACGCTGTCTTCGTTTCTCTATTTCCTGCTGTTTTGCGCGACCATGACCTTCAGTCCCGGCCCCATGACCCTGCTGCTGTTGAGCCTGGGTTTGAAGGACGGCTTGCGCAGTTCGATCCCGGCGCAGATCGGCGCCAGTGTGTCGTACCTGATTTCAATCCTGATCTTTGCCCTGGGCTTTTCGGAATTGATCAAAGGTAACGTTGCCATTACCCAGGGCATCCAGTTTGTCGGCGTGGCCTACATCCTGTACCTGGCCTACAAGCAGTGGACCGGCAGCGGCGTGTCGATCGACAACGCCGCTGCCGCGCAAGGGTCGCGCAGCCTGTTCGGCAAGGGTTTGCTGACCGGGTTTTCCAACCCCAAGACCTTCATCATGTTCAGCGCTGTGTTCCCACAGTTCGCCGGGGCAGGGGAGCACAGTTCGGCGGCGGATATCGCCATCCTCGGGGCGACTTTTCTGTTGTTGCAGTTTGCCAGCGGCTGCCTGTATGGCTACTTTGGCCAGCGTATCAAGCATGTGCTGGAAAACCCCGGGCACCGGGTACTGTTGCAGCGGATCACGGCGGTGCTGCTGTTGGGGGTGGCATTGATGCTCGCGCGCGGGTTTTCCCACTAAGAGCTTTGGACGGGTGGCCGGATGAGGGATAGTGGCTATTTGCCGGTGCCCTGATAGACTCCAGGCATTCTCCCTGGATGACACCCCACCATGCCAGCCGCCGGAGGAAAAGGACTTCCGCTCGCTTTGCGCCTCTACAAATCCCGCACCCTGGGGCTGACGCTCGGTTTTGTGTGCGTGGTGTTCGGCATGTACCCGCTGGACCCTCCCGTGTGGGTATGGGGCTGGATGCTGATCAACGCCTTTGTCTGGCCTCACCTGGCCTTCCAACTGTCTTTGCGCACAACCCAGGCACTGCGCAGTGAGCGTCGCAACCTGTTGTTCGATTCGTTTTGCGGCGGGTTCTGGGTGGGCGCCATGCATTTCAACCCGCTGCCGAGCGTCACCACCTTGTCGATGATGACCATGAACAACGTCGCCATCGGCGGACCGCGCTTCATGTTTGCCGGCTTAATGGCGCAGACGCTGGGCATCGGCACGGCGCTGCTGATCTTCGCCCCGGCGTTCATGGCCGTGACCACCCAGGCCCAGCTGTATGCCTGCCTGCCGATTCTGCTGCTGTACCCGTTGGCGCTCGGTTGGATCTGCTATCGCCAGGCTGTAAACCTGGCCCGGCACAAACGCGAATTGATGACCCTGAGTCGCACCGACAGTTTGTCCGGCCTGCTCAACCATGGCGCGTGGAAAGATCACCTGGAAATCGAATTCCAACGCTGCCGTCGCGATCAGCAGGGCGCGGTGATTGCGCTGATCGACATTGACCATTTCAAGTTGATCAACGACACCTACGGCCACGTCACCGGTGACATCGTCCTGCGTCAACTGGGTAAAGTACTGCGCCAGAACCTGCGCGCCACCGACCTGGCCGGGCGCTACGGCGGCGATGAATTCTGCGTGATCCTGCCGGGAATGCCGCTCAACCACGCCACCGACGTGATGGAGGCGTTGCGCGATCGCTTCAACGCGTTGGCCTACGCCCAGGACCCGGCGCTGCGCGCCAGCTTGAGCATCGGCCTGGCGCCGTATCAACCCGGGCATGCCGATTCCACCAGTTGGCTCAACGATGCCGACCTGGCGTTGTATGAAGCCAAAAGCAGCGGGCGCAACCGGGTCAGCGCGGTGCAGGGCAGTTGGTTGCGGTCGGTCTAGTGGGGTAGGGTGTGGCGGTCCCTACACAAAACAAGGATCGGTTTATGCGCTTTATCTTCCCGCGTACCCTTCTGGCCACCACCCTGGCCTTGTCCTGCGCCCTCCCGGCCTACAGCGCCGAACCCCATAAACAGGTGCAGGCGGACGCCGAGCAGTACAAGGCCGAGGCCCTGAAACTGCTGGAACGCCTGGTGAATATCGATTCGGGCTCCGGTTACGGACCGGGCCTGACTCAGGTCAGCGACATCGCCATCGAGGAACTGAAAAAGCTGGGCTTCAGTATCGAACGGGTACCGGATGCCGCCGCCAACAGCAGCCATGTGATCGCCACCCTCAAGGGCAGCGGCAAAGCGAAGATTTTGCTGATGGCCCATATGGACACCGTGTTCAAGGAAGGCTCGGCCGCCGAGCGCCCGTTCCACATCAAGGATGGCCGCGCCTATGGCCCAGGCGTGATGGATGACAAGGGCGGCATCGTGGCCGGCATCTACGCGCTCAAAGTCCTGAAAAACCAGGGTTTCAAGGACTATGCGCAGATCACCTTCCTGCTCGACGCCAGCGAAGAAACCGGCTCCGACATCGCCTCCGAACTGATCCGCAACACCGCCAAGGCCCACGACGTCACCCTCAACCTCGAACCCGGCCGCCCCGCCGACGGCCTGGTGGTGTGGCGCAAAGGCAGCGCCACCGCGGTGGTCGAAGTCAAAGGCAAGGCCGCCCACGCCGGCGTCGCCCCGGAACTGGGACGCAACGCCGCCATGGAAGCCGCGCACCAGATCCTGCAACTGGGCAAGCTGGGCGATGAAGAGAAGAAAACCACCATCAACTTCACCGTGATCAAGGCCGGCGACCGCACCAACGTCATCCCCGACCAGGCCACCGCCAAGGCGGATGTACGCGCGGCGTTGCCCGAAGAGTTCGATCGCATCGAGAAGGACCTGGTGCGCGTGTCAGCCAACAAGCTGATCCCGGACACCGAAGTGACCACCAGCCTCAAACGCGGCCTGCCGCCGATGCCGCAAACGCCGGAATCGGACAAGTTGGTGGCGATTGCCCAAGGGATTTATGGGGAGTTGGGTAAGACGTTGACCATTGAAGGCAGCGGCGGCGCGGCGGACGCGAGCTTGTCGGCCGGGGTGGGAACGCCGACGTTGGATGGGTTTGGGATTGTGGGCGGGAATATTCATACGCCCGAAGAGTATGCGGAGGTGGAGAGCGTGGTGCCGCGGGTTTACCTGCTTAGTCGGATGATTATGGAGCTTTCGACGCGGTGATTTGAAGTTGCGCCGGGCTCACGCTGATGGGTGAGCCTTTGTGGTGAGCAGGCCCTGTGGTGAGCAGGCTTGCCCTGCGCTGGGCTGCGAAGCAGCCCCAAACCTGACATCGCTGATTGAACCGATACACCGTATCGCCCTGACGGGGGGCCGCTTCGCGGCCCAGCGCGAGCAAGCTCGCTCACTACAGGGGGTTGTGGGTGTGGGTGTGGGTGTGTTGCTACCACGTTGCTGGATCTTCGAGGCTGGCTTTTTGGAAATCTTCTTTCCAGCCCGCCTGTGTCAGTCTGTAAATTTCTTCGAAAAAGCCTCTTGGATTATCCATATCACCCCATCCCCAAGGCAGAGTGCAGTAATAGCCGGGAGCTTGGACTAGTACTTGGGAGAAGTCATAATTTTCGTAATTAAGCGCGGCGTCCAGAATATCGAATAGAGATTTTCGATGCCGATAATTTAAGTCTGCGCTTTTATCAATTATATATTTCTTGATTAACTGCTCTCTGTCGGCATCATTGTTGATGTCGTAGCCTGCAAACTCTTCGCCCAAAGTTTCTTCACGGTCATAGATGTCGAACGGGCCGAGAAAATACCGAAGCTTGGGTTCGTAGGGTACGTCTAGGAATGGGTGCTTTAGCATTGGTCGTTACTCACTGGAAATACGGTATAGAGTTTTTTAGTTTCGCGATCAAATTTCGCGATTGCGGCGTCCATGTTCTCATCGAGTATGGGATTGTTCAGGTCCTTCGGGTTGGGTATATAGCCTAATCCACAGCCTTGCTTTACTACTCTGACTATGGGGTTGCCATAGTAATCCTCTCCGGTGAAAGGGGGCAGGTTGCGGGAGGTTCTAGTTGTGACCTCGTTCAATACGGCGAGTTGCGCTCTATGGGATTTGAATTTTGTGCTGAGCTGCATAGGTTTTCCTATGTTATTTATAGAGATTCTGAATGCTGTGGTGTTTTATTTTTGGGCTTAATTCGCCTCAATTTCGTAAAGCTTAAGACAATCTAAAAGCACTTTCATGAAGCGTCTTTTGTCAATGATTTCGTCGTCAAAGTAAGTGTCGAAAAGATAGAAGACAGATTCAAAATCTTCATCGGTTTCTAGAAAATGACGGATGGTGTCGATATGCCACTGGCGCTCATCGTGCCCGTATGAGATAAATTCTGGCTTAGTAAGTTTGTTAAATAACTCGACGAGTTCTTTGTCGTTGTTTACATTTTTGGATGCGATGAAAATCTCTCTTTCGGGGTCGTCAAGATTTTCAGTGCTATAGGTGAATAATAGGCTGCGGAGGATTGAAAGTTTAGGTTGGTATTTCATGTCAAAATTCCGTATAGGCGGTAATCGGGTTTCCGTCTGTATCTAGTATTACTATGGCTTTTCTTTGTTTTCCATATACCAGCGTGTCTTTTTTATAGCCTTCTCCGATTATTTTTCCCATATCCATCGGTTCGCGAGATGTTTCAAGGTTGGTGCGTCGAAATATAAGCTTGGCACGATAGATGGCGTTTAGCTGGTCCCTGTGGCTTAGATATCGAGTGGCCGCACTAGGTATCTTTAGCTGCCCAGCTCTACGCCCTCCAACGTATCTTTCAATTTCTCCAGTGGTTGGATTCTTGGCTGTCTGCACCCTCTCAAGTTGGGATTGACGAGTTGTCTGTGCCCCGTGTTTTTCCAAAAAGTGTGCTCTTGGGATTACCTGTTCAATCTCTTCCAAGCGTCTGTAAGCGTTTGCCTCTGCAAGCTCATCAATCCTTGTCTGTCGCTCCGCACGTGTCAGTTGCGGTAAAGCGGGTTCTCCATGATCAACGCTTGGCGTTGTGGGGGGAGCGGTTTTTCCAGGTTTGCACCCATCCCCACCTGGACAGGAATTTAACCCTAGCGGATCTACCCATCCAGTAGGATTGGGCACGTATTGATACGTGTTGATCCCACCCGCCAGCTTCACCGGGTCCGGCGTCAGGTAACGACCAATGTCTGGATTGTAGTAGCGATGGCGGTTGTAGTGCAGCCCGCTTTCCGGATCGAGGTACTGGCCTTGGAAACGCAGCGGGTTGTCAATTTTTCCGATGTCGAGGCGGCTAATTTGACCGTAGGCGCGGTAGTGGGCGGACCAGACCATTTCTCCGTCTGGGGCGGTCAGCTCCTGGGGTGTGCCGAGGTGGTCGAGTTGGTAGTGGTAGGGTTTTGTTTCGTCTGGGCCGAAGCCTTCCAGCAGCGCCAACGGCCGGAAGCTGTCCGGTTCATAGAGATAGCTGCGATGCCGATCCGCGTGATGCTCGGCGATCAGCTTGTCGCCTTGCCAGAAAAATTCAGTGGTGATGTCGTTGACGGTTTTGCTGATGCGCCGCCCGAAAGGGTCATAACGGTAGCTGGCGGTTTGGCCGTTGGGTTGCGTAATACCGATCAGGCGGTGCTGGCAGTCGTAGCGGTACTCGGTAACGAGTTGATGCCCTTTGCCACGCCGTTCGCGGATCAGGTTACCGAAGGCGTCATAGTCGTAATGCCGGTCGCCCTGAATCATCAGGCGGTTGCCGGCCACGATGTCGGGTCCGGGGCGGTCTTGCATGAGCAGGTTGCTGGCGGGGGTGTGGGCGAAGCGTTCTTGCTGGTCTTGCGAGTGATCGGCGCGGATCAGGCGGTTGAGTGAGTCGTAGCGGTAGTGGTGTTCGCCTTTGCGGGTGTCGTTGAGGCGGGTGAGGTTGCCGGATGGGTCGTAGTCGTAGTGGCGTTGGTAGAAGTAGTTTTCCTGCTGGGTGATGGTGTGAGCGTGCAGGCGGTGCTGGTCGTCGTAGTGGTAGTGGCTGAGCAGTTGGCCTTGTTGGCGTTGGTGTTCCTGGCCGGCTTTGAAGAGGTGCGAGGTCAGCGTTTCGCCATTCAACTCAACTGTCGCCAAATGACCACCTTTGGCGTGGTTGAACACCAGTCGGTTGTTGTCTGGCAGGCGTAGATGTTGAAGTTGGCCGCAGGCGTCATAGCCATAGCGCAGGGTGCCCCAGCCCTGATGTTCGGCGGTGAGGCGATTTTGAGCGTCGTATTCGTAGGCCAGTGCCCAGTGGCCGTCGTCGACGCTGAGAAGGTTGCCCTGGCGGTCGTAGGTGTAATCGACTGTGTTGCCGTCGGGCAGGGTTTTTCGTACGAGGCGGCCGGCGTGATCGCGCTGGTAAACGGTAACTAGCTGACGACCGTCGTCGCCGTGTTCGGTTTTTTCCCGTAGGTTGCCGTTGAGGTCGTAGACGTAGGCGGTGCGCTGGCCGTCGAAGCCGATTTCCTGCTGGATCAGGCCGTTGGGGTGGTAGTCCAGTCGGTAGGTTTCGCCGATTTCGTTTTCGATGTCGGTCAGCAGCAGTCGAGCGTTGTCATAGCGGTACTTGACCTGGCTGCCATCGGCGTTGATGCGGCGGCTGATCAGGTGCAGGCCGTCGGCGTATTCGTAGCGGGTAACGTGGCCGAGTTCATCGCGTTCGGCGGTGATTTTTCCGTAGGGGTTGTAGCTGTATTCCCGCGTGGCACCGCCGGGGAGTACGACGCGAATTAGCCGACCAACGCTGTCCCATTGGTATTGGGTCAGCGCGTCCTGTTCATCCTCGCGGGCAATCTGGCGGCCTAAGTCATCGTAGCGATAGCGCTTGATGCCACCATTGGGCAGTTGTTCTTCCAGCAACTGGCCGCGTTCATTCCACACCAGGCGATGACAGCTGTGATCGGGATACCAAACCCCAATCAACTGCCCATATTTGTTGTAGCTGTAGTCCGTTACTTGGCCGTCGGGATCGGTCCTACGCGTCACATCGCCCTGATCGTTACGCTCGTACTTCCAGACGGCCTCCCCACGTCTTACAACCCGTACGAAGCCATTGTCATGCTCGTAGGATGTTGGTTCGTCGTCCCCTGGAAACAACGCCACCAAACGTCCGGCGTCGTTGTACTGATACGCCGTCACCGCCCCCAGCGGATCCTGCTCGACCGTCAGCCGGCCTTTAGCGTCGTAGGATTTAAAATGCTGGGCACCGTCAGGATCGATGCGCTGCACCAACCGCGCCCGGTCATCGTGGACATACACTTCCTGACTGCCGTCGGCGTTATGCACGACAACATGGCCGTCATCACCCCAGACATACCGCGTATCCATCTGCGAAAAACTGGCCCAGTGCCGAACACAGCGCGCCGCCTTGCCAGAGCGTTCCCATTCCCAAAAGAAACTCGCCCCACCGGCCAGTGCACGCTCCAGAATGACGTGTTGCTTGTCGTACCGATAAACCTCGCTTTCACCTACCGCATTGGTCGCCGAAACGAGTCGGCCCAAGTCGTCATAGGCGTAGGAAACGACGCTCTGCTCAGTGATCCATTCGTAAGGCTCATACCCCTTGGCCCGCTGAACCTGGTAATCCACCGCCACAATGCGGTCCAGCTCATAACGCAAACACAACGAGCGACCCACACCGTTATCCAGCCGCTCAATGCGTCCCAAAAAGTCTCGGGCAATTCGCAGCCGGTTGTCATACGCATCACTGATCGAGAACAGCACGCCGTTGCGAAAGTGATAAAACCGCGACGCCTGAGCCAGCACTAACTCATCCGGCGAAGACCCCAAATAGATCGCCGCTTCAGCCAGGCTATTGGTGATCGCCGGTCGCGCATCACTAGGCAGCGGAAACTCAGTCGAACGGTTTTCATGGTCGGTCCACACCACCGAATCGCCTGAAACGACCAACCGCTGCGCCAGCGAATGACTCCAGCCAAACCCGAGCCCAACATCCACCTCGACCGCACTGGTGCGATACAACCGCGTCCACTCAAACGGCAAAATTCCGTCTAGAACACCATCAGTCAGGGTGAGCAATTCCTCCCCGGTCACCATCGACACCGGGCAACCGTTGGTAACGGTCTTATCCGCCGAAGCCGCCGCATCCCCCTTGGGATTCGTAGCCACGACCGGCACATCGTCGACATGTTCCTGCCGAACCAACACCGTCTTCTGGGACTTGTTACGAACCGCCGGCACTGCGTTGGAAATCAGCTGATCCCCAACCTTCAACGGTGCAACCGACACAGCCTTGATCGGCACCGCCGCACTGCCCAGCAGCAATGGTTTAGCCGCCTCTGCATGCATCTCCAGCTTGGGTCCCACCAACTGGTCGGCGAGCATTTCCAGCCATTTGCGCACCCGTCCGGATTTGATGTGTCCCAACACTTGAACGCCGAGGCGAATCTGCACGCCCATGCCCCGAGTCGCCCGGATCAGGAGCAGCGCAATCAACACCTCACCGGTGATTTCACCGAGCACTTCGTACATCTCAGGCGGCGGCAGCAGGCGTATCCAACTGACCATCGCCGCCAGGTAGATGAACAGCAACGGCTCATCACTAAGCACCAGCAAACCGTTGGCAATCGCGTCGCTGCCGAGCGCCAGCAGCTCATCGAGTTCGGCCTGGGAGATGTACGCCAACAACTTTTCGCTGTTGGCCTTGAGATCCGATAGCAGCTCATACAACTGCGTGACGTTGTCCCACAGGTTGTAGAGGGCTTTGGCCAATCCGCTTGAAAACGCCAAGCCTTGCATCGCGCTGCGTTCGAACGGCCTGGCTTTGGCAAAATCCTTCCATTGGGCTTTATAGGTTTTCTTCCAATCGTCACGCAGACGGTCTTCCAAATCCGCGATCACCGACTGATAAGCCGCATACAGCGCCTTGACGTGATCCCTGGAAACGTTGGGATAAAAAGTGATTTGGTATTTCTGGTCGCGGGTACATTCCTGGATTTCAAGAATGCCGCTGGAGTCGATGGTTCGATGAATCGGCGCACCTACAGGGCTGCCATTGGAAGCAATCGCTTGCAGCATCACCGGCGTATTGCCGATAGGCACGAAACGGGTGCTTTCGAACATGTGCACCAAGGTCATCGTCCCCTGGGCATCACATTTGGCGACGACAGCGCTGGGTTTTCTGGAAGAAACCGGCGCGATCAACGCAACTTCTTCGCCGACTTTGAAGACCTGCTCCACCTCAAGCGTCGAGCCACTCCAGAAGCTTTCGGCCCAGTCATCAAAGGTATTGAGGCACACCCGGAAATCACGCAAGACGCCTTCGACGTCCGGCGCCTTGGCGTTCATGGGAGACAGGACAAACTTGCCTATGACCGGAATCAAGACACGGCCCCATCAACCAGGGCCATCACGAAACAAACCATCTGCACTCCCTCGCACTGTGTATTCAGGCGAGGGACTTTGCAGAGGTTCTCAGGGCGGGGGAGTAGAGCTTATCCGGCGGTTATGTGGGAGGTTTCGACAACTTTTGTCTTCTCCCGCCCCAGCACCAGACTGCACAGCGCCGGCAGGAACAATAGCGTCAACACCGTGCCCACCAGCACGCCGCCAATCAGCACGAACGCGAGCGACGACCAGAACACCGACAACGTCAACGGGATAAACGCCAACGCCGCCGCCAGCGCGGTCAAGATCACCGGCCGTGCACGCCGTACCGTGGCTTCAATGATGGCCTCGCGGATCGCCATGCCGAGGTCCTGGTTCTGGCGGATCTGGTCGGTAAAAATCAGCGTGTTACGCATCAGAATGCCGCCGATACCGATCAACCCCAGGATCGCGTTGAATCCGAACGGCTGGTTGAACAGCAACAAGGTCGGCACCGCGCCGATCAAGCCCAGTGGCGCGGTGGCGAAGACCATGAACATCACACCGAAGGAGCGTACCTGGAACATGATCACCGTGAGGGTCAGCAGGATCATGATCGGGAACAGCGCCGCCAGGGCCACGTTGGCCTTGGCGCTTTCTTCCACCGGGCCGCCGATGTCGATCTGGTAGCCGGCGGGTAGTGTGGCGATCAGGGGTTGCAGGTCTTTGTACACGGCCATTTCCACGTCGGGCGGTTGCACGCCGTCGATGATATCGGCGCGTACTTCCACGGTGCTCGCGCGGTTGCGGCGCTTGAGGATCGGTTCTTCCATTACCGCCTGGAAATGCCCGACCTGGGCCAGCGGTACGGAAGTGCCGGCGCTGTTGGTCAGGGTCATGTTATTGAGGTTGCCGAGGTTCTCGCGTTGGCTGCCCTGGGCGCGGGCGACCACGGAGACGGTGCGGTTGCCTTCGCGCACTTCGGTGATGGGGTTGCCGCTGAGCAAGGCGTTGAGCTGGGACTTGACCTCGTCGGGCGTGAATCCGAGCAGACGCAGGCGGTCCTGGTCCAGCACCAGGCGATAGCCGCTGGTGCGCTCGCCCCAGTCGAGGAAGGCATCCTTGGTCAGTGTGTTGGCGGCGACCACTTTGCGCACCTCTTCGGACAGGCCGCGCAACACTTCCACATTCGGGCCGGACACACGGAATACCACCGGGAACGGCACCGGCGGGCCGAACAGCAATTGCGTCACACGCACCCGTGCCGCCGGAAATTCACCGGCGGCGATACGCTCGCGCATGCGCAGCTTAAGGGCGTCGCGGGCGTGGGAATCGGGGGTTTGCACGATCAGTTTGGCGAAGGCGGGGTCGGGCAGTTCGGGGTTCAGCGACAGGAAAAAGCGCGGAGCACCGCCGCCGACATAGGTATCGACCATCGAGGTTTGCGGCTCCTGCAGCAGGGCTTTCTCCAGCTGCGCGGCCACCGCCTCGGTGCTTTTGAAGGCGCTGCCGGGTGGCATGTACACCTCAAGGATCAGTTCGGAACGGTCGGAGTTGGGGAAGAACTGCTTTTTCACCACGCCCATGCCCAGCCCGCACAACACAAATGCCGCCACCACCAGGCCGGTCACCAGCCAGCGTTGGCGCACGCAGGCCTCTACCAGGCCGCGTAGTTTTTGGTAGTAACGCCCGGCGTAGATCGCGTCGTGGCCACCGGGCACCGGTTTGATCTGCGGCAGTAACTTCACACCCAGATACGGTGTGAACACCACGGCCACCAGCCAGGATGAGATCAGTGCAAAGCCGACGATCCAGAAGATATTCCCCGCATATTCCCCGGCGCCCGACCGTGCAAAACCCACTGGCAGAAAGCCGATGATCGTCACCAGCGTACCGGTCAGCATCGGCGCGGCGGTGGAACTCCAGGCGAAGGTGGCGGCGTGAATCCGGTCGAAACCTTCTTCGAGTTTCACCACCATCATCTCAATGGCGATGATGGCGTCGTCCACCAGCAAACCCAGGGAAATGATCAGCGCGCCGAGGGTGATGCGGTCGAACTCGCGGCCGGTCATCAGCATGATCACAAACACGATGGACAAGGTCAGCGGCACCGCAGCCGCCACCACCAGCCCCACGCGAAAGCCCAGGGCCAACAGGCTGATGAGCATCACCACCGCCAGGGCGACGAAGAATTTGAGCATGAATTCATTCACCGCCAGGCTGATGTTCTTGGCCTGGTCGGAGACTTTGGCGAAGTTCACGCCCAAGGGCAGGTCGGCCTGGATCCTGGCTTCCTCGGCCTTGAGGCTTTTGTCCAGCTCCAGGCCGTTCCAGTGTTTCTCCATGATCACGCCGAGCATCAGCGCCGGGTCGCCCTGGTGGCGGATGCGGTAGCTGGGCGGGTCTTCATAGCCACGGCTCACGCTGGCCACGTCGGCGATGCGCAGCACGCGGCCGTTGACGACCAGCGGCACGTTTTCTATCAGCGCGAGGCTGTCGAAGGCCCCATCGATACGGATATACGCACGGGCACCAGCGGTTTCCACAAAGCCCGACGGCGCCACCGCATTCTGCGCGGCGAGGGCGGCGAAGATCTGGTCGGGCTTGATGCCCAGGGTTGCCAGGCGCTCGTAGGAGAACTCGACGAAGATGCGCTGCGCCTGTTCACCGAGGATATTGACCTTCTTCACCCCCGGCAGGTTGAGCAGGCCCTGGCGCAAGTCCTCGGCCATTTGCACTTGTTGGCGATGGGGCAGGTGTTCGGCTTCCAGGGCATACAGCGCGAAGTACACGTCCGAATATTCATCGTTGAAGAATGGCCCGATCACGCCCCTGGGCAGTCGCGCCGCTTCATCACTGAGCTTTTTGCGGGTCTGGTAGAACAGGTCCTGGATCTCGCCGGGGCGCGTGGACTCCTTGAAGGTCATGCGCATCGACACAAAACCCGGCTGGGCGATGGTCTCGACACGGTCGTAGTAGTCCAATTCCTGCAAGCGTTTTTCCAGGCGATCGGCCACTTGTTCCTGCATTTCCTGGGCGGTAGCGCCGGGCCAGGCGGCGGTGACGGTCATCACCTTGACGGTGAAGGACGGGTCTTCAGCGCGCCCCAGTTTGCCGAACGCGAAAATCCCGGCGGCGATGATCGCAATGATCAAAAACAAGGTGACCGCGCGGTGCTTGACCGCCAGTTCAGAGAGGTTGATGCCGCGCATGATCATTGGTCCTGTTTGCGGTTGAGGGCCAGTGCCTGGGCGGGCAGCAGGCGCACCGCATCACCGTTGTGCAGCAAATGCGCGCCGAGGGCGACCACGGTCGCGCCGGGGCTCACGCCGCTGTCGAGCAGGGCGTCTTCCTGGCCGAGGCTGGCGACCTTGACCGGTGCGAAGCTGACCTTATTGTCGGCACCGATCAGCCAGACACCGGTGCCTTGCCCCGCGTCATGCAAGGCCCCGATGGGCACGCTGGTCTGTTGGGCCTGGCCGTCGCCTTGCAGGCGTACGGTGATGGTTGAACCGAGGGCAAACCGCACAACGTCGCCGTGCAACACATAGCGCGCGCGGTAAGTGCGGGTGATCGGGTCGGCACTGGCGGACAACTCGCGCAGCGTCGCGCTGACCGCCTGATCGGCGCCGCCGAAGGGGAACGCCAGGGCTTTTTGCGAGGCGCGGTCGCGTTGGTTTTCCGGCAGGTTGACGATGGCCTCGCGAGCACCGTCATGGGCCAGCCGCGCGACGATTTGCCCTTCGGCGACCACTTGGCCGCGATCCACCCGCACATCGGTGATGATGCCGTCGCCCTCAGCCTTGAGCACTGAGTAAGTGCGGCGGTTTTCGATCTGGCTGGCGTCCGATTGCGCCGCGGCCAGTTCCGCTTCGGCGACGCGCAGGTTGGTCGCTGACTGGTCGAAGATCTGCCGCGATACGGCGCCAGTACTGGCCAGGCGCTGGTAGCGGTTTTCATCGTCGCGGCGTTGACGCAGTTGGGCCTGGGCGGCGTTGACGCGGTTCCTGGCCGAGCGCAGGGCCAGTTCGAAGTCGCCGATGTCCAGCACCAGCAGGGTGTCGCCCCGGGACACATGTTGGCCGGGATCGACCTTGCGTTCGATGACCTTACCGCTGACGCGGAAACCCAGGTCGCTTTCGGTACGGGCCGCGACCACCCCGGTGTAGGCACTTTGCTGGCTACCGGCCGCTTGAACATGGGCGGCAAGTACCGGGCGCGGCTGCGACGCTTGGGCGGCGGTATCGGCCTTGCTGTTACAGCCGCTGAGAATGGTCAGTAAGGCCAGGGGCGTGAGAAGACGCAGAGGAAGAGTGGGCATGGCGGACTCCGGGGTAACCATCGGGCAAAAAATTATGGACATAATTTTTTACGCATATTATGGTCGAAATATAAATTAATCCAGCCCCCGGATGATCCCCATGTCTAACGCCCCGGCGCCCTCGCGAAACCTGCTGTTTTTGTTGGTGGCCCTGACGGCGCTCGGTGAAGTCTCGACCCAATTGATCATCCCCGGTCTTGGCGCCATCGAGCAGGCGCTGGTGGCGCCGCCGGGTTCGGCGCTGATGGCGTTGTCGGCGTTTGTCGCGGCCTTTGGCCTGGGTCAGTTGTTGTTCGGGCCGCTGTCGGACCGCATCGGTCGCCGTCCGGTATTGCTCGGCGGGTTGGTGCTGTATGTGTTGGCAACCCTGTCGATGCTGCTGGTCAGCGATATTCATCAGTTCATTGCGGCCCGCGTGCTGCAAGGCCTGGGCGCCTGCGCGGCGCTGGTGTTGGCGCGCACGGTGGTGCGCGATGTGTGGAAGGCCGAAGCGGGGCCGGCCCTGGCGTTGACCATGATCGGCATGCTGTATGCCATCGTCGTCGCGCCAATGGTCGGCGGCCTGTTGATCAAGCTGGTGGGATGGCGCGCGCCGATCATGCTTGGGCTGGCGATCGGTAGCGCGGTGTTGCTGCTGGCGCTGTTGTTTTTTCGAGAAAGCAATCACTACCCGGACCCCAAGGCCGGCCACTGGCGCACCCTGGGCGGGCAGTATCTGGATGTGCTCAAGGGCCGCCCATACCGCGCGTTCGCTGTAGCCCTGGCATGCACCTACGGCGCGATGTTTGCGGTGATCGCCGGGTCATCGGCGGTGTTTATCAACCTGTTGGGCTTCAATAGCCTGGAATACGGCATCAACTTTGGCTTGATCGTGTCGATGTTGATCGTGGGGTCCACCTACACACGGCGCAACATCATGCGCCTGGGGCCGCAGCGGATTGTGGCAATGGGCGTGACATTGGTGGCGCTGGGGGGCGTGTCGGCGGCGCTGATCTACGGGGTGTTCGGCCTGTCGGTGCTGGGGCTGGATATCCCGATTGCCGTGGCGACGCTCGGCGGTGGGTTGGTGTTGCCAGGTTCAGTGACCGGTGCGGTCATGCCCAACGCGCACCGCGCCGGCTTGGCGGCGGGCTTGATGGGCTTTGCGCAGATGTTCGGCGCCACCTGCAGCGGGCTGTTGTTGAGCCACCTGCGCGACGGCAGTGCCACGCCGATGATCATGATCCAGGCCGGGTTTGCGGTGATGGCCTTCGTTGCGTTCCAGTTGTTGCGTGAACGGCGCGGGGCGCTGGCCTCAGTGGTGGGATAAACGGGTAGTTCGTTCCATGAGTGGGACAGTCAAGGCTGTTTGTGCCGTCTAGCGCCAAATTGGTGTCGTCTATAAGGTATATGCACTTTGGAGGACTACCATGAAAAAACTCATCGGCATCTACACCAGCCCCCGCGCTCATTGGGTAGGCGACGGCTTTCCGGTGCGCACGCTGTTTTCCTACGACAACCTGGGCAAGCACATCAGCCCCTTCTTGCTGCTGGACCACGCCGGTCCGGCCAATTTCACTCCGACCGACCAACGCCGCGGCGTCGGCCAGCACCCCCATCGAGGGTTTGAAACCGTGACCATCGTCTACGACGGTGAAGTCGAGCACCGCGATTCCACCGGCGCCGGCGGCACGATCGGCCCTGGCGATGTGCAATGGATGACGGCCGCCAAAGGCATTCTCCACGAAGAATTCCACTCCGCAGCCTTCGCGCGTAAAGGCGGCGCATTGGAGATGGTGCAACTGTGGGTCAATCTGCCGGCCAAGGACAAAATGGCCGAGGCCGGCTACCAGACGATTGTCGACGGTGATATTCCTGTGCTGGCGCTGGCCAATGGCGCCGGGAGCCTGCGCTTGATCACCGGGGAATTCGCCGGGGTCAAAGGACCCGCGCGCACTTTCACGCCAATCGACGTGTGGGACATGCGCCTCAACGCCGACAAGCCTGTCACGCTGGACCTGCACGCCGGGCGCAACACCGCCCTGGTGATCCTGCGCGGCACTGTGATGGTCAACGGCGAAGAAGTGGCACGCCAGGGGCAACTGGCATTGTTCGAGCGTGACGGCACGCAACTGATGCTGGAGTCCAAGGATGACGCCATGGTGCTGCTGCTCAGCGGCGAGCCGATTGACGAACCTATCGTCGGGCATGGGCCGTTCGTGATGAATACCGAACAGGAAATTCACCAGGCGTTTGCGGATTTCCAGTCGGGCAAGTTCGGGCGGATGCACAGTTAAGAAGACTCGCCATATCAATCGTGGGTTTGCTCGCGAACGCCTTGCGTGTAGCAGCTGCCGAGCCTTGGCGAGGCTCGGCAGCTGCTACGGATTACCTATCTCGCGAGCAAGTCGAATCGTCGCACCGCCGCGCCTATATTTTGTTCTGCGCTATACCCGACAGCTTCATTTCATGCGATCTTCACCGCCATTCGCTCTGGAGCCGCCTGGATGCCCTCATTTATCTCCGATCACCCGATGCTCTGCGCCCTGGCGCTGGTCCTCATCGACATCGCTGTGTGGCGCCTCATTTCCCCCACGCTCGCCAACTGGAAACTCGCCGCACGCCTGGTGATCTTTGCGGTGTTCAGCGCCGTGCTGTTCAACGACGGCATGAACCCCATGCTGGTGCCGCCCTATGCCGACAATACCGCACTGCACATGGCGGCGACCGCGCTGCAGATCGGTTGGTGGCTGTTTGCGGCGCGCACGCTCACGGTGTTGCTTGGCGCACTGATGGTGCAGCGAGTGGGGCACACCGGGCGGCTGCTGCAGGACCTGATCGGTGCGGTGATTTTCCTGATTGCGATCATCGCCGCGCTGGCCTATGTGCTCGACCTGCCGGTCAAGGGGGTGCTTGCCACATCGGGCGCGGTGGCGATCATCGTCGGCCTGGCGTTGCAAAGCACCCTGAGCGACGTGTTTTCCGGGATCGTGCTCAACACCACCAAGCCTTATCAGCTCGATGACTGGATCTCCATCGACGGTACCGAAGGTCGGGTCACCGATATCGATTGGCGCGCCACGCGCCTGCAGACCTCCCAGGGCAGCATGGCGGTGATCCCCAATTCCCTGGCGGCCAAGGCCAAGATCATCAACTTTTCGCGCCCGGCGGATATGTTCGGCCTGTCGGTGAGCCTGCAGGTCAGCCCCCATGCGCGCCCGCAAACCGTGATCGAAGCCCTGGAGCGCGCCATGCAGGGGTGCCGGCCGTTATTGGCCAAACCGGCGCCGAGCGTGGCATTCAAGACATCAGCCAGTGGCGGCGTGGAATATGAAATCAGTGGGTTCGTGCCCGCCATGCCGCTCAAGCGCGAAGTGCGCAACCAGCTGTATGACCTGGCCTTCCGGCATCTGCAAGCGGCGGGCGTGAGCCTGTTGTCGGCGGTCGAAAGCGCCACACCGGTAGCGACTTCACGGGCACGGGCGCTGCTGGACAGCTCGTCGATCTTCTCCACCCTGCGCCAGGAAGAGAAGGAAACCTTCAGCCAGAACATGACCCTGCACTCCTACCGTGCCGGCGAGATGATCCTGCCGGCGGGGGAGGTCAGCGATCACTTGTTTATCGTTGAGTCCGGTGTGGTCTCGGTGATGCTGATCAAAGGCGGGCACGCGTTCGAAGCCGGGCGCATGGGGCCGGGCGAGGTGATCGGCGAGGCGGGGATTCTGACGGAGCAGGCGACCCTGGCGGACTTTACCGCCAAGACGTTCTGCACGCTGTACCGCATCGAGAAAGAATACCTGACACCGTGCCTGGACGCGCGTAAAGACATCGGCGATGCGATGAAAAACCTGCTGGATTTCCGCCTGCACGCCGCGCAGGCCCTGACCCAGGAGGCGCCGGTCGCGCCGGTCAAGAAAGGCTTCCTGCAGTGGTTGCGCAAGCGCGGCCTCTGAGCGCCGCGGCGAGACAGGGTACTCATGCGCGTTTGATCATGCTAGCGTTTCGAACTTCTCTGTGTGTTCGAGGGTTCAGCATTGATCCGACTCACCGACTACATCGCCAGTATCGACCAATCCCCCTTGCGGCCTTGGGCCGACCTGGCGCCCTGGGCGCTGGTCACGCAGGCGCCTGCCATCGTTCGCCAATTGCTGACCGAACTGCCGGCCGACGAGTACGTCATCCAGGATGAAATCGCCATCCACCACAGCGCCATCGTCGAGGCGGGGGCCTTGCTCAAGCCGCCCCTGATCATCGGCGCCCAGTGTTTTATTGCCAGCGGTGCACTGTTGCGCGGCGGTTGCTGGGTGGATGCGCACTGCATTATCGGTCCGGGTGCCGAGTTGAAAACCACCTTTATGTTCAGTGGCAGCAAACTGGCGCACTTCAATTTTGTCGGTGATTCAGTGCTCGGCCATGGCATCAACCTGGAGGCCGGCAGCATCGTTGCCAACTACCGTAACGAGCGTGTGGACAAGGAAGTGCTGGTGCGGGTGGGCGGGCAGTTGCAACGCACGGGGTGCGACAAGTTCGGCGCGTTACTGGGCGATCAGTGCCGGATTGGTGCCAATGCGGTGCTCGCGCCGGGAGCGGTATTGGTTCCGGCCAGTGTTGTGGGACGTGGGCAGGTGTTTGACGCTGAGACCTCCTGATAAACGCAGCGTTGAAAAGAGCATGGTGCAACGGCACGATATTAAATAGAATGAATCTCATTTGAGACTCACTCGCGCCGCGCAGGTTGCTTGCCATGAATGATGCTGTTGTCCCGACGCACGCCCCTGAACTGACGCTATCGAGTCTGTACCGTGACCACCGCAGTTGGCTCGAAAGCTGGCTGCGCCGGCGGCTGGGCAACGCCTGGGATGCAGCGGACCTGAGCCAGGACACGTTCCTGCGC
The DNA here is from genome assembly GCF_030687435.1 of Pseudomonas sp. FP597. NCBI lineage: Bacteria > Pseudomonadati > Pseudomonadota > Gammaproteobacteria > Pseudomonadales > Pseudomonadaceae > Pseudomonas > Pseudomonas sp. FP597. The sequence continues at coordinate 3,138,544 of NZ_CP117432.1, forward strand.
GTCCTGGCCAGTGCCCAGCCGATCGCGCAGGTACAGGAGCCGCGGGCTTATCTTGTGACGGTGGGCAAGCGCCTGCTGGTCAATTTCCATCAACGGCGCAGCCTGGAACAGGCTTACCTGAACGCCTTGACCCAGTTGCCCGAAGCCTGTGTGCCGTCCCCCGAACAGCGTTGGCTGGTGCTTGAGACCCTGCAAGCGCTGGATGAGTTGCTCGATGGTTTGCCGGTGTTGGTGCGCCGAGCGTTTTTGTGGAGCCAACTGGAAGGCCTGGGGTATCGCGAGATTGCCGAACGCCTTGAGGTGTCCGAGCGCACAGTCAAGCGCTACATGGCCCAGGCCTATGAGCACTGTTTGCGGGTGCTGCTGTGAGCCGCGACGTTGCGCGCGCCGCCGCGCAATGGCTGGCGCTGCTGGAATCCGGCGCCGCCACCGAGCGTGATCACGCGGCGTTGCAGCACTGGCGCGACAGCCATCCGCAGCATGAGCACACCTGGCAAAGGGCCCAATCCCTGCGCCAGCGTTTCAACGAGTTACCCCAAGCACTGGCGATGGCCAGCCTCGACCGCCCGCAACCGGGGCGACGGGCCGTGCTCAAGCGGGCGTTGGGGGTTGCCGCCTTGCTGCCGACGGCCTGGTTGATCAGCCGCCAATTGCCCATCGACACCTGGCGCGCCGACCTGCACACCGCCACCGGCGAGCGCAAGCGCCTGCCACTGGCCGACGGCGCCAGCCTGCAACTCAATACCGCCACGGCCGTGGACGTGGATATGGCGCAGCGGCGTATCACCCTGGTCGAGGGCGAACTGGCGCTGAATGTCGCCGGCGCGGCGGCGATGACACTGCGCACCCGCTATGGCCAGCTGCGGGTCAGCCAGGCGCAGGTGTGCGTGCGCCAACTGGCGGCGGGCTGCCTGGTGTCGGTGCTCAAGGGGGCCGTGCAGGTACAGGATTTGAGTGGCAACAGCTCGACCTTGCAGGGCGGCCAGCAAGCGCCGCTCAAGGCCAGCGGACTCGGTGCCTGGGTGCCGTTCGATGTACTGCAACTGGGTTGGCGTGACGGAGTGCTGACTGCACAGAATCAACCGCTGGGAGATTTTCTGCGCGAGCTTGCGCGCTATCGCCCCGGCGTGCTGCGCTGGGAGCCTGGTCTTGAAACCTTGCGGGTCACCGGCAGTTTTCGCCTGGATGACACCGACCGCGTTCTTGACCTGTTGGCCTCGACACTGGACTTGGAAGTGCAGGCACGCACGCGGTATTGGGTGAGCTTGCGCAAGAAACTGGCGTGATCTAGATCACATGCGCACGCTGCAGCTCGGTCAAGGCCAATGCCTTGAGCCGGGCCAGCAGCGGGTCGCGCCGATCCCGTGGGTGCGGCAAATCCACCGCCAGCGTCTGGCGAATGCTGCTCGGCCGGTTGTCCATCACCAGCACCCGGTCGCTCAGGTACAGCGCTTCATCCACGTCATGGGTCACCAGCAGCAACGCGATGGCATGGTGCTCGGCCAGTTGCAGCAGCAAGTCCTGTAGCTTCATGCGGGTAAACGCGTCCACCGCACTGAACGGTTCATCCAGCAGCAGCACCTGGGGACGTGAGTACAGGCCGCGTGCGATGGCCACCCGTTGCGCCATGCCGCCGGACAACGCCTTAGGCAGCGCCTGGGCAAAGCCTTTGAGGCCGACTTCCTCGATCAATTGCCTGACCCAGACCTTGTCGTAATGGCTGTCATCGCTCAAACCGATGTTCTGTTCCACCGTGAGCCAGGGCATCAGCCGGGGTTCCTGAAACACAAAGGCCACTTCGCCGTCGGGGCTGCGCAACTCACCCTGGAACTCGGTTTCCAGGCCGGCGACGATGCGCAGCAAGGTGCTCTTGCCGCAGCCGCTGGGGCCCAGCAGGCTCACGGCTTCGCGCGGTTGCAAGGCCAGGCGCACATCCTTGAGCACGGTGGTGTCGGCGAAGCTTTTACGCGTCACATGGATGTCCAGTAAAGGCTGCATACTCATTGCTCCTGCCCGGTGAAGGTGTCACGCCAGGCCAGGCAGCGTTTCTCCAGCGCCGCCAGCAAGCCATCGGTGACCTTGCCCAACAGCGCCAACACGATGATCGCCGCCAGCACGATGTCCGGCCGTGAAGTTTCGCGCCCGTCGCTGAGCAGGTAACCCAAGCCCTTGGTGGCCGCGATCAGCTCGGCCGCCACCAGAAACATCCACGCCAGGCTCAAGCCACTGCGCAGCCCGGTGAACAGGCCGGGCAGGGCGGCGGGCAACAGGATGCGTCGCACCAGGCGCCGACGGCTGAAACCATACATTTGCCCGACCTCCACCAGTTTGCGGTCGATATCGCGAATCGCCGCAACGCCATTGAGGTACACCGGGAAAAACGCGCCAATGGCGATCAGCACGATCTTTGAGGTTTCATCGATACCCAGCCACAGCAGCAACAGCGGCACCCAGGCCAGGCTCGGAATCGAGCGCAAGCCGGCGAAGGTTGGCTCCAGGTACGCCTCGGCCTCGCGGCTCAAGCCCACCCACGCGGCAAATACCAACGCCAGGCCGGCGCCGATGGCAAAGCCCAGCAGTACCCGTCCCAGACTGGCGCTGATGTGTTTCCACAGCGCGCCTTCGGCCAGTTCGCTCAGGGTGACGGCAATCTCGCTGGGCGCCGGCATCTGGTAGGACGGCAGCCAACCCACGCGCACCGCGATTTCCAGCACCAGCAGGATCAGAGCCGGCAGCACCAGGCCCTTGAGGCGTCTGGGCCAGGCGCTGCGGTGCGGCGCAGTCGGTGTGACATGGGGCAGTGCTTGGACTTTGCTGCTCATCAGGTTCCCCTTACGGCTTGGCCAGGGTTTGGCCGAACGAGGTGTCGATCAATTGCTCGATCACCTGGTCGACATTCACTCCACGACGTACCAATTCTTCGGACACCAGGATCGGTGCGGCCGCCTTCGACGCTTGCACATCCCTGGCGCTCAATAGCGGGGTGCTCAGGTCGGTGCGCGACAGTTGCAGCTTGGCCACTTCCAATGGCAGGCCGGACTCGTCGGCCAACAACCTGGCGAACTCATCCGGGTGCTTCACCGCCCAGTCCCTGGCTTTTTCATAAGCGCCCAGCACTTTGGCGATGGTCTGCGGATGCGCCTTGGCGAATTGTTCGGTGACGCTGACCACGCCATAACTGTTGAAGTCTTTGTTGCGGTACAGCAGGCGCGAACCGGCCTGGATTTCACTGGCGGCCATGTGCGGGTCGAGGCCGGCCCAGGCGTCCACGTCGCCTTTCTCCAGCGCGGTGCGTCCATCCGGGTGTTGCAGGTGCACCAACTCCACGTCGTCCTTTTTCATCCCGGCCTGTTGCAGGCTGCGCAGGGTGAACAGGTACGGGTCGGTGCCTTTGGTGGCGGCGATTTTCTTGCCCTTCAGGTCCGTGACGCTGTTGAGCGGCGAATCCTTGTGCACCACCAGGGCGGTCCACTCTGCGCGGCTGTAGACGTACACCGATTTGATCGGGCTGCCATTGGCCCGACTGAGCACCGCGGACAAACTGGCCGATGAAGCAAAGTCCACGCCGCCGCTGTTGAGGTATTCCAGGGAGCGGTTGCTGCCCTGGCTCAGCACCCAGCCGACCTTGGTGCCTGGCAGCGCTTGCTCCAGCCAGCCGAAGTGTTTGAGCACCAGGCTCACGGGCGAGTAATAGGCGTAATCCAGATTGACTTCAGCGGGATCGGTGTCGCTGGCATGGGCAAAGGGTTGCAAGCTCAAAGCAAGGGCGCAGGCACCCAGCAGACGGCGGATGAGGGGGGTCATGGAACAGCTCCGGGCAAGGCGGTGAGAGAAGGCTTTTTCTTATATTCAGAAAACTGAATTGGCATGCTCCATCATGCCTCATCGGAATATGCAGTCTCTGTGCCACGTGCTGCGATTCCTCTTGGCGGCGTAGTAGCTCTCGTACACAAGCACATGCCCACATAGGGGCACATTGAAGAATCGAACACTGTGTTGGTCGGCTGTTGCCGTAGCAACACTCATATATCTAAATAGAATAAATAAAGAGATATATATTCCTTTTAATATCTTCATTGATGACGCATTTTGAGGGCCTGCGCATTCGTGCGGATTGACCCAACAGCCAATAGGAAAGCCGACATGACCATTAAAGCAATCAACGTGCGCAACCAGTTCAAGGGTGTCATCAAGGAGATTCTCTTGGGGGAAGTGGTGTCCGAAATCGACGTGCAAACCGCGTCCGGCATCGTGACGTCGGTGATCACCACCCGCTCGGTGCGTGACCTGGAATTGAAAGTGGGCAGTGAGGTGATTGCCTTTGTGAAGTCCACCGAAGTGTCCATCGCCAAGCTGTAGCAGGCGAGCCTGGCTCACTGCGCACAGGCATGTCATCAGTCGACGCGGTCGAAGATCTGCCGCACGGTAGAGGGCGTGAACACGCCCTTGCCGGTGTCTTCGATCAATTCAAAGGTGCCGTCGGCGTTGACCGTGACGCCCAGCGAACTGGCCAGCGTCACCGTGACGCCAGGCCGTTCGCGCAACAACTCCCTCAGGGGTTGCCCGCCATTGAAGGTTTGCCCGATGGTGGTCGCCATGCCTTGGAGCGAATCCGAGTTCACGCCGCCCACCAGTATGACCCGACCGCCTTTGTTCAATGACGTCTGCAGGGTGCCCAGCAGGGCTTGAGTGTTGCCGCCGCGCAAACCCAACTCCAGGTTACTGCCGGTCAGGTGCATGAGCGTACGTGTCTGGTAGGTGCTGCCGTTCCAGTCGCTGAGCACCGCCAGCGCCGAGCAGTCGGTCAAGCTGCCGGTGGAGAGGTTCTTGTTGCCTGAGTTCAGCGTTGTCGACTCGCCCATCGCGACCTGCACGGTCGCGGCGGGCGTTTGTCGCGGGCTGATACGGGCCGGCCGCGGGGTGTCGGCTTCGGTCTGCCAGGTCTGTGGGTGCTTGGGGCGTTTGATCAGTTTGTCCATCCAGTCCCCGTCCAGCGGGCTCATGTCGAGCTGCGTGCCTTCACGGATTTTCCAGCCGGCCTTGTCCCAGCGGGTCATGGTTGCCTGCAATTGTTGGGTGTATTCGAGTGCGGGGCACGCGATGTCCGCCCAGGGGTCCACGACCCAGGCGTCGGCCCACTCAGGTTCAGAGAAGTCCACCGTCGGGCTCGCCATCCCGGATGGCCCGCCGACCACGGTGAAACTGTGGGCGTCGCTGGCATTCCACAGCGCAGCCGTCCCGCCGCTCTTGTTGATGATGTCCTGGGACAGCAGCGCCATTTCCCCACAGTTGCCCGCGCCGGTCTTCATGATCAGGTCGCCTGCGTTCGAGGCGCGCAGGTCGGCGGTGCGCCGCAACCATCCAAGGGTCATTGCCGCTGCGTCGGCCCTGGCGACATCAGCGCGTGAATGCAGCTGGTTGCCTGGCCCCAGGCCTGTTGCCTTGAGCGCTTGGTTCACCTTGTCCTTGGCGTGTTCTGCGTAAAAACGGTTCTGCCGTTGCGTTGGCCAATCGGCGAAATCGGCGGCGGTGTCCAGCGGCGCTACGCGGTGCGGTCGCAGGGCGATATCCGGCGCGGTGATGGCGTTGGCTCGCTGCAGTTGATAGGCCACTTCCCTTTGTTGTTCAGGGTTCAGGTCCTTGCAGAGCGTCTTCAATTGTTCGATATCGGTTTCGTGAAAGCCTGCGCGCTCCAGTTGCTTGTAGGCCTGCTTGAGGGGGGGCAGCGCAATGAAATCGGCATCCAGGGCCTGCACGGCATGATGAGCGCTCAGGAACTGCCGGTAACCCTGCACAAGGTTCAATTGAAAAGGCCCGCACTTGGTGAACCTGAGTTCGCCGGTGGCCGCCTTGCCCAGCGGCGCGTAGTAAAACTCGGCGGTGTCTGCTTCCACCACCAGGTATTGCTGCGCTCCTTGATGGACGACCACCCCCCTGACCTGGCGCTGGTCATTGCTCATCGTGCTGATTTGATTGAGCTTGACCACCCGCGTGTCCTTGGCGAGAGCACTGCCTGAGTCACCGGCGAAGAAGCCGAAGCCAGGGTCAGCGATGATCTTGCCGCGCACGTGCTGTTTGTAGAGGATGCGCTTGCCATTGGCGACCGGAACCAGTTGGGCGCCGGTCTCGGTGTCCATCACGGTGTGCAGGCGCTTTTCGTAGATGACCGTGCGGGCTTTCTTGAAGAGCCCGGCCTTCGACGGGAACAGCCGCACATGCTCCAGGGCTTGCGATTGCGCTTGGGATTTGGGCAACGCTTCGATGAGTTTGACGAAGCAGTCATCGTTGACCCCACGGCGCACGCGCCCGCCTGCCGAAGGCGCCGGGCAGAAGGGCGCGAAATTGTCCAGCGGCCGGGTGTGCTCCAGCGACTCCAGGTCGATCAGTTCCCCAGGGTGGGCGTCCAGGTGACGATAGACCTTGCCTGCGTCTACCAGGTCGTAGCCATTGCTGCGTGGCAGGGTGTATGCGGTGGGCGTCAAGGGCCGGTCGGTGACCAGGCCTTGCGTGCCGTCGGCGAACACTTCCTGACGCAACGGGATGTTTGCCGGCACCTCAAACGGATCCTCCGTTGCACCGCCACCTAGGGTGAACAAGGTATTGAGCGCGCCGTCCAATGCCGCCGACGCGCCTTGCTTGCGCTCGGCCTGAGTGTCGCCCGACAGCGCTTTTTCAGTGCCCAGCGCAATTTGCGCAAGGCTGGTGGCAGCCGCGGCGCCAACGACAATCGGTTCACCGACCACCGCAAACTGGGTCAGCAGCCTCGCGGCGGCAGTGACGTCGTTGAGCACCGTGTCGATGAGAATCTCCTTGTCGGACTTGATCATCACGTCCGCGTCGCTGTTCATGCGACTGCGGGTGACGTCTTTGATGACGCTGAACACGTCGCCATAAATGCGCACATTGGCGCTGTCGATCACGGCGCCTTCGATAGCGTCCCAATTGCCGTTGCCCAAGTAGGCGAGGCCGGTGTCCACGCCCTTGTTCGACTGGCCGTCACCGGTGATGAACGACTTGACGTCGCTCCAGAACCCGAGGTCATCGTCTTGCCGGTCCTTGAGGGCGAAGTGCGATTCCAGGGCCTTGCGCTTATGGGCATCCTTGCCTTGTTCGGCGACCCATTGGTCCATGTTCTCAAGGGAATCAAAGCGTAAAAAGGCGGGTTGTTGCCCCGGTACATACAGCACTTGCACGCCGTCTTTACGTCCGCGCAATTGCCGGTAGGTCCCGTCGTCGGCGGTAAAGCGCAGGATGTCGCTGGCGCGTCGGCCGTTGATATCGAACGCATGGGTGAGGACCACGCCTTCCACCGGCGCCTGCGCCTTGAGCTGTTCGACCGTCAGTGGCTGGTGCTCATCCTGCGGCAGGTTCGAGGCGGCGCCCATCACCAGGCGGTAATCCTCTTGAGTAAAACGCTGTTCGGCCGGCATCGCCTCGCGTTCGGCGGCAGAGGCGCGCTCGTAGGCCATGAGCTGCTGGCGTGCCTGGTAGACGAACTCACCCTTGAGCGCGGTGCGGTAATCGTCGCCGTGCTCACGCCAGAAGCGCTCCAGCTTGTCGGTCATGTGGGCCTGAAAGTCGGTTTTCCAGCTCTCGTGCATCAGTTGCGAAGGCGTCAGTGCAAACTGGTTGTGCGCGCCGTAACCACCTTTTTTGCTCTGCCCCGGGCCTGCGGTGTACAAGCCGGCTTCCTCGTCGAGCACGCCCGGCAGCCCGTCGTGCTCGTTGAAATTGCCCAGCAAGGCATCCGGCAGCCTTTGCGAGGTTTTCGGTTCCTCCGACAGATGCTGCCAGCCGGTCAGGGTGTTGGCGCTTTGTGCCTGGTTGAAGCGATTGAGGAAGATCGTGTCGGCATCCACCTGGCGTCCGGTCAGTTTGAAAATGAGCGCTTCGGCCCACTGCTTGGCTTCGTTGCGCACCTGGGGCAGCGCCTTGTACGTGTCCCGCAGCAATTGTTTGTAGTCAGCCTTGGCTCGGGCTGCCGGGGAAGGTGGCGGTGGCGCCACCCAGGTCGTGCTGTCATCCAGGCTGCGTTGATGATCGGCCAGTGCCGCGTCACCGCGCAGCTCGTCGGTGGTGGGGATCGCTGGGAAACGTTGCAGGCGTGCGCTCGCATCAACCCCCTGGGTGTCGCCCTGTTGGATGCCGTAGAACTGCAAAATATGATCGGCACTCGCGACGTTGTAAGGTTTGTGCGGATAGTAGAGAAACATGCCGCTGGCTGGCGGCCAGAATCCGAGGGCCTCTACGGCTTGCAGCAAAGGCCCGGCCACCGCCGCGAAGTCGGAGTCATCGTCCAGCGTGAACGTTTTGGGTTTGCCGTGGATGAACACGTCCAGGCTGCCCAATTCGGGATGAAACTGCACGTTGGACGGTGAAATATGGTTGGCCTTCATCCAGCGTTGAAAGTCCGGCGTGCGCAGGGCTTTGTCCAATTGGGTCAACCATAATCCCAGCGTCGAGCGCGGCGGGACGTTGAACAACGAGCCGGGGCCCGAGTGGGGGTGAGCGAAGGGGTGGGGGCCGAGGCTTTTTGCCAGTTCGTCGTCGGCCTGGATTCGTGTTGTCTCGTGCAGCGAATACGGCGGCTGTTGCGGTGTATTTCCTGCAACAGGTTTGAAAACAAGCGTAGGAGTTGTAGGGCGGGGCGATACTGTCATGGTGGGACTGGCTCCGGAGCGGCTTCGACGACACAAGGGTTCAATGAGCCAGATGTGTGCCGAAAGCGCCTGCCGCGGTTCCCACCCGTTTCAGCGGTTTTGTAAGCTGCGTTCCATGCGCTGCAGACCCTCTTCCAGCATCGCCCGTGGGCAGCCGAAGTTAAGGCGCACGAACTGCTGGCTGTCATCGCCGAACTCAATGCCCGCGCTCAAGCCGACCTTGGCCTGTTCCAGGAAGAACTGCTGCGGGTCGACCAGGCCCAGGGCGCTGCAATCGAGCCAGGCCAGGAAGGTGCCTTGCGGTGCGTGCATCACCACGCCCGGCAGGCGGGTGCGCACGGCGTCGAGCAGGTAGTCGCGGTTGGCTTGCAGGTACTGTTTGAGCGCCTCAAGCCATTCGCCGCATTGGCTGTAGGCGGCGCGGGTGGCCTCCAGGCCCAGCGGGCTGACGCTGTCGACCATGCCGCAACGGGCGTTGTTGAAACGCTCACGGATCTCGGCGTTCTGGATCACTGCAAAGCAGGTCTTCAAGCCGGCCACGTTGTAGGCCTTGCTCGCCGACATCAGCGTGATGGTGCGCTGCGCAATGTCTGGGCCGAGGCTGGCGGTGGGGATGTGACGGCGACCATCGAAGCACAGTTCGGCATGGATTTCGTCGCTGATGATCAGCGCGCCTTGCTCCAGGCACGCGTTGGCGAGCGCCAGCAGTTCTTCACGCGGGAACACTTTGCCTATCGGGTTGTGCGGGTTGCTCAGCAGCAGGGCCCCGGCGCCATTCAGCGCTTCGTTCATTGTGGACATCGGCGTGACATATTCGCCGTCGATCAATTGAAACGGCACTTCAATACGCGGCAGGTTCCAGTGCCCGGGCGCCAGGCGAATCGGGCGATAGTTCGGGGTTTGCAGCACCACCGGCTGGCCAGGCGCTACAAACGCATGCAGCGCCATATTGAAACCCGGTTCGACGCCGGGCAAAAACAGCAGTTCTTCCGGCTGCACGCGCCAGGCGTACTTGGCCCACAGGTCGGCGACGATGGCCTCGCGCACATCCGGGCCGGCCACGCTGTAGCCGAGGATCTGCTGGTCCAGGCGCGCATGCAGGGCCTGCAGTATCGCCGGCGGCGTGGCGATGTCCATGTCGGCGATCCACATCGGCAATACGTCTGCCGGGTAACGGTTCCACTTGGTACTGCCGGTGCCGAGGCGGGGGTGGATCGTGTCGAAATCAAAGCTCATGGAGGCGCTCGTGTCTGGGAGGCGGCGGAAAGTGGCGGGAAATATAGCATGGGCGTTTTGATGGCCGTTCTGTGACCGACAGGTTCTGTAATAAAAACGCCATTGCGCTGGGGATTAAATCCGCCAAGGGCTATTTTGGTGCATCTCAATAACCAGAGTAGCCATGGATGAAATACCAACCCTTCAGCCGTACCTTGATTGCCACTGCGCTGGTATTGACGGTCAGTGGTGTGCACGCCGCGTCCCAGGCCCCGGTGGCCGGTGAAAACGGCATGGTGGTGACGGCCCAGCACTTGGCGACCCATGTGGGCGTGGATGTGCTCAAGGCCGGCGGCAACGCAGTGGATGCGGCGGTGGCCGTGGGCTACGCGCTGGCGGTGGTGTACCCGGCGGCGGGTAACCTCGGCGGTGGCGGCTTCATGACCGTGCAACTGGCGGACGGGCGCAAGACCTTCCTCGACTTCCGCGAAAAAGCCCCACTGGCGGCCACCGCCAACATGTACCTGGACAAGGATGGCAACGTTATTGAAGGGTTGAGCGCCAAGGGGCACCTGGCCGTCGGCGTACCCGGCACGGTCTCCGGCATGGAACTGGCCCTGAGCAAATACGGCACCCTCAAGCGCGCCCAGGTGATTGCCCCGGCCATCAAGCTGGCGGAAAGCGGCTTCGTCCTGGAGCAGGGAGATATCGACCTGCTGCATACCGCCACCGGCGAGTTCGAAAAAGACAAGGACCTGCGCGGGATCTTCCTGCACAACGGCCAACCGATGCAGGTCGGCCAGAAACTGGTGCAGAAAGACCTGGCCAAGACCCTCAAGGAAATCTCCGCCAAGGGCACGGACGGCTTCTATAAAGGTTGGGTAGCCAAGGCGCTGGTGGATTCCAGCCAGGCCGGCAAGGGCATCATCACCCAGGCGGATCTCGACAAATATAAAACCCGCGAACTGGCGCCGATCGAGTGCGACTACCGCGGCTACCATGTGGTCTCGGCACCGCCGCCGAGCTCGGGCGGCGTGGTGATCTGCCAGATCATGAACATCCTCGAAGGCTACCCGATGGCCGACCTGGGCTATCACTCGGCCCAGGGCCTGCACTACCAGATCGAAGCGATGCGTCACGCCTACGTGGACCGCAACAGCTACCTCGGCGACCCGGACTTCGTGACGAACCCGATCGAGCACCTGCTCGACAAAAACTACGCGACCAAGCTGCGCGATGCGATCGAGCCGCAAAAGGCCGGTGACTCCCAGGCCATCAAGCCGGGCGTGTCGCCCCACGAAGGCAATAACACCACCCATTACTCCATCGTCGACAAGTGGGGCAACGCGGTCTCCGTCACCTACACCCTCAACGATTGGTTCGGCGCGGGCGTGATGGCGAGCAAGACCGGGGTGATCCTCAACGATGAAATGGACGACTTCACCGTCAAGGTCGGCGTGCCGAACATGTACGGCCTGGTGCAGGGTGAAGCCAACGCCATCGCCCCAGGCAAGGCGCCGCTGTCGTCGATGAGTCCGACCATCGTCACCAAGGATGGCAAGGCAGTGATGGTGGTGGGCACGCCGGGTGGCAGTCGTATCATCACCGCGACCTTGCTGACGATCCTCAATGTCATCGACTACAAGATGAACATCCAGGAAGCCGTGGACGCGCCGCGTTTCCACCAGCAGTGGATGCCCGAGACCACCAACCTGGAAACCTTCGCGGTCAGCCCGGACACCCAGAAAATCCTCGAAAGCTGGGGCCACAAGTTCGCCGGTCCGCAGGATGCCAACCACTTGGCGGCGATCCTGGTCGGCGCCCCGTCGTTGGGTGGCAAACCGGTGGGCAATAACCGCTTCTACGGCGCGAATGACCCGCGACGCAATACCGGGCTGTCGCTGGGCTACTGACCGCTGATACGGTCAAATGTGGGGCGGATGTTTGTAGGGAGCAAACGTGCTCCCCACATTTGGCCTGTGTGGCCGTTGAAGCTTGTATCTAGCGCACTGGCGTTATAACGCGGCAAGAGGCACATGGGGATCTGCGCAAGGCCATTGCGCGCTTGCTTCAGGTGTTTTAAGCAGACACCAGGATCGTATCGGTCGCGACCACCCTGGCATAGTCCATCGCCAGGTTGCCCAGCGACAACGCATGCACGTCCTCGGCAGACCATAAACGCCCCGACAGGTCGGTTTGGTCAAAGGTATAGCAGGCGTCGGCGGCCACAATCACATCAAACCCAAGGTTGCCGCCTGAGCGCGCGGTGGCTTCGACGGAGTTGTTGGTGATCACCCCGACGACCACCAGTTGCCTGATCGAACGCGCATGCAGCCAGCGCTCCAGTCCTGTGTGGGTGAACGCATCCGGAACGTTTTTTTCCACGACATGCTCGTGCGCGAATGGTTGCAGCGCGGCCTGGAACTCACAGCCCGGTTGTCCCGGCCAGAAGACGGAACCGGGGGTGCGAGAAATATGCCGCACGTGCACAACCGGCCGGTCTGTCTGCCGCCATGCGCCCAGCAGGCGTTGCATGTGCAGCTCGGCGTCGGGGTTGTTGCGTCGCCCAAGCGCCGGCTGGTTCATGCCTTGCTGCATGTCGATGATCAATAACGCGGCGTTTGCGGCTAACGGTTGCATGGCACATTCCTTGGCTGGCGAGGCACGAAACATATCAGCCCATGCGTGCGGCCAAACAGTCATTTGTTCGCAGGCAGGCAAGTGGACAGGCTACCTATCCCTCCAACACCAGCGACATATCCGGATACCGGCCCCCCATGAAGTCGACAAAAGCCCGAACCTTTGGCGCCGCCAGACGTTAAAACCCCTCGATACTGATCTTTACACCTGCTTGTTGTGCCAGCTCAAGCGTGCTTTCAACGCGTTCCGCATCCACGATAAACCCGACGTACTCATCACCGCCGGAGTCCAGATGCAGGAAGCGTTTACCGAAGCCCGCAAGCCATTGGTCAAAGCTGTCCAGGACTTCTTGCATCGGTCGCGTGCCGGTGTGCACGTAGGCATAAGGTTCTGGCACGCCACTGACTGAGGCCAGATAGGGCGCCAGGTATTCAAACTCGTCGAAGCCACGCCAATCGACGCTGAGCAGTGCGAGGTAGGCGAGTTTCTGGCCTCTTGACGGGTCAAGCAGTCCGTCGATCAGGGCGCTGGTGGCGTCTTGGTCGACGGCATATTTACGCAGCACACGTCGTACCAGTCTGGCTCTTTCTGGTTCGGGGGCGGCGCTTGACAGGGATTCGGTCAGGGTTCCGAGCGCTTGCTTGCGTGCCTTGGATTCCGGTGTGCGAAATTCCCGCATGATTGCCGCGTGGCTGGCGTTAGTTTCATCCGGGGGCGGCAGTGTAAAGCGGCCACCGAACAACCGATCAAAAAATCCCATCACACCACGCTCTCACGATACAGGCTGCTGGTATGCCCCACGCCGGCAGCCTGCAACCGCGCCACCAGATCCTCTCGCGCTGCCCGCCCGCCGGCCCGCACGTATTCAAGCTCCGATGCGGTTATCAACACCACCGGCACCAATTGCACCGGCGACAGCGGCATGTCGTCCAGGCGGGTAGGGAAGTCCGGGGCCGGCCCTCCGAGCAGTACGCCGGCCGCGTCGTCTTCGGTCACGAACAAGCTCGGCAGTTGGTCGCTCATTACATGCGACAGGCTGAACCCCGGCAGCTCCAGGGACAGCACGCCATGTTGTTCCAACTGCTGGGTGATGCCACCGGCATTGGCGACGGTCTTGGCGACGTGTTCGATCAGCTCGAACGCCCAGCTGCGGCGTAAGGGGTCGACATCGCCCAAGGTGCCACGGGCGTGTTCGGGGATGTCGGCGGTTTCCAGGAACAGTTCCATTTCGAAGCCATTGCCCAGGCCTTCGGCATCGTCGAATGGATCGGACAGGCCATCGGTGGCGAGGACGACGGAGCCTTCACGGCGGACCACGCGATAGGCTTGGCGAGTCGACGGCCAATACGGGCCGCCGCTGAAGCTGGGACTGATCAGGTAGGCGAGGACGTCTTTTTCCACACTGCCCACCGATTGCCAGTGACGGTCCAGGCACTCAGCGCTGGCCAGGCGTGCGGCGAGGTTGGCGGATTCGGTGTCGGCCAGTGCAGGTGCCACGGGGGCTTGAGGCGCGGGTTCAAGGGGCTGGTTTTTTTTCGATGAGCCGAACAGCTTCTTGAAGAAGTTCATGGGCATTCCTTGGCGGGTAGTGGGGCTTTGAGGGCTGACTCAGCACGACAACGCAGGAGTGAAACATATCAGCTGTTGAGACGACAGCGTGCGGGCAGACGATGAAAATGTCAGCCGTGCCGCCGCTTTCGCATCCACGCCGAGGCTGATCACCTGTGGGAGCTGTCGAGCTTTAGCGAGGCGGCGATAGCGGTAGGGCAAGCAAGGAATATCTTGACCCTGCCGCCGTTTTCGCAGCCTCGCGTGCCTCAGCGGTTAAAACGCTCCACCAGCGCGTACTGGGTAGCGGCGGTGTTGGTCAGTTCCTTGCTCAGATCGGTGGATTGATGGGCTTGTACCGAGGTCTGGTCGGCCAGTTCGGCGATGGTGACGATGGTGCGGCTGATTTCCTCAGCGACGGCGCTTTGCTCTTCGGTGGCGGCGGCGATCTGGGTGGTCATGTCGGTGATATGCGCCACCGCTTCGCTGATGCCGACCAACGCCTGGTCGGCTTCGAGTACCCAGGCCACGCCTTCCTGCGCCTGGCGATGACCGTTCTGCATGCTCTGCACGGCGTTGTTGGAGGAGGTCTGAAGCTGGGTGATCAGGGCATGGATCTGAGTGGTCGATTGCGACGTGCGTTGCGCCAGTTGACGCACTTCGTCGGCCACTACGGCAAAGCCGCGGCCTTGTTCGCCGGCGCGTGCCGCTTCGATGGCCGCGTTGAGAGCCAGCAGGTTGGTCTGGTCGGCAATGCCTTTGATCACATCGACCACGCTGCCGATCTCGTCGCTGTCCCGGGCCAGTTGCGCCACGGTGGTGCCGGTTTCGCCGACCACGGCAGACAAGCGCTCGATGGCCTCGCGGGTGTCGCGCGCCACGTCACGGCCACGGCCGGTCAGCACGTTGGCTTGCTGGGTGGCGTCGGCGGTGCGTTGCACATGGCTGGCGACTTCCTGGGTGGTGGCAGCCATCTGGTTGACGGCGGCCGAGACCTGCTCGGTTTCGACGCGCTGGCGGTCCAGGCCCTTGGAACTGGCGGTGGCCAACTGATCCGACTGCCCGGCCAGGACGCTGAGCTGTTCGGCGCTGTCCTGCAGGCGGGTGAGGCAGGTTTTCAGGCGCGCGTTCTGGCTCAGGAACGCGGTTTCCAAGCGCCCCTGGGGGCCGCGCGCGTCGCTGTACATCTGGGCGATCAAGGCGTCTGACGTCGACGGTTCGACACCGTTCAACAGACGCAGCGTCGAGCCCAGGCGCGCACGGGCGCAAAGTACGCCTACCGGCACTGCAACCGCCACGGCCACCGCAACGGCTGCCGGCATGCTCAGAAACAGCCCGCCGAGGGCGCCCGCCAGGCCAGTGGCCACGTACGGCACGCAACCGAGCAGGGTCGGCAACCAGGTGTCCTGGTGCGGTATGGCGGCCTTGCCCTGGCTGAGGCGCTGGTACAGGGCCTGGGCACGACGAATTTCATCTGCCGTGGGCTTGACTCGCACCGACTCGAACCCCACCACACGGCTGCCTTCGAAGATCGGCGTAACGTACGCATTCACCCAATAGTGGTCGCCGTTTTTAGAGCGGTTCTTGACGATGCCCATCCATGGCAGGCCCTGTTTGAGCGCACTCCACATGTGCGCAAAGACCGCTGGCGGTACATCGGGGTGACGCACGATATTCTGCGGCGCGCCAATCAGGTCGGCGTGTTCAAAGCCGCTGATCTCGACAAAGGCCTCGTTGCAGTACGTGATACCACCTTGAGTATCGGTGGTGGAGATAAGCTTTTGCGAAGGTGCGAGTGAAATCTCGCGCTGTGTTACGGGCTGGTTGTTACGCATTCCGACTACTCCCTGGTTGCCCACAGTGCATCGGCACCAAGCTGCAGAAGATTAATGCATAGCTGCTATTTATCCCGCCATTGGTCAAAAGCCTGAAATCAATCGACGAAAAACCCCATAATGGCGGCCATTTTTGTTCAGCCGTTATTCTGGTGTACCCCATGGAAATCAAGGTCAACTTTCTCGACAACCTCCGGCTTGAAGCCAAGTTCGATGACTTCACGGTGATTGCCGACCAACCCATTCGCTACAAAGGCGATGGTTCGGCACCGGGGCCGTTCGACTATTTCCTGGCTTCGTCGGCGTTGTGCGCAGCCTACTTTGTGAAGTTGTACTGCCAGACCCGCAACATTTCCACCGACAATATTCGCCTGTCGCAGAACAACATCGTCGACCCGGAAAACCGCTATAACCAGATCTTCAAGATCCAGGTGGAGTTGCCGGCGGACATCAGCGACAAGGACCGCCAGGGCATCCTGCGTTCCATCGACCGTTGCACGGTCAAGAAAGTGGTGCAGGCCGGTCCCGAGTTCGTGATCGAGCAGGTGGACAACCTCGACGCCGATGCCCAGGCCCTGTTGATGCCCATCGAGGCGTCGCAAGGCGGCACTTACATTGCGGGCAAGGACCTGCCGCTGGAGCAGACGATCGCCAATATGTCGGCGATCCTCGCGGGCCTGGGCATGAAGATCGAGATCGCCTCGTGGCGCAATATCGTGCCCAATGTGTGGTCGCTGCATATTCGCGATGCACAGTCGCCGATGTGCTTTACCAACGGCAAGGGCGCGACCAAAGAGGGCGCCCTGGCGTCGGCACTCGGCGAGTTTATCGAGCGGCTCAATTGCAACTTCTTCTACAACGACCAGTTCTGGGGTGAGGAACTGGCCAACGCGCCGTTCGTGCACTACCCGGACGAGCGCTGGTTCCAGCCTGGGCCAAACGACGAGCTGCCGAGCGAGATCCTCGACGCCTACTGCCGCAAGGTCTACGACCGCGACGGTGAGCTGCGCGGTTCGCACCTATTCGACACCAACTCCGGCAATGAGGCGCGCGGTGTCGTTTCGTTGCCGTTCGTGCGCCAATCGGATGGTGAGGTGGTGTACTTCCCGTCCAACCTGATCGAAAACCTCTACCTCAGCAACGGCATGAGCGCGGGCAACACCTTGGCCGAAGCCCAGGTGCAGTGCCTGTCGGAGATCTTCGAGCGGGCGGTGAAGCGCGAAATCATCGAAGGCGAATTTGCCCTGCCGGATGTGCCGGCCGAGGTGCTGGCGAAGTACCCGCGTATTGTGGCGGGCATTGAAGGCCTGGAGGCCCAGGGCTTCCCGGTGCTGGTCAAGGATGCATCCCTGGGCGGTGAATTCCCGGTGATGTGCGTGACCCTGATGAACCCGCGCACCGGTGGCGTGTTCGCCTCGTTCGGCGCCCACCCAAGCCTGGAAGTGGCGCTGGAGCGCAGCCTTACCGAATTGCTGCAAGGCCGCAGCTTCGAAGGCTTGAACGACCTGCCGCAGCCGACCTTTGAAGCCCAGGCGGTGACCGAGCCGAACAACTTTGTGGAGCACTTCATCGACTCCAGCGGCGTGGTGTCGTGGCGCTTCTTCAGCGCGCAGTCGGACTATGAGTTTGTCGAGTGGGACTTCTCGGGCCAGGGTGAAGACTCCAACACCCAAGAGGCCGCGACCTTGTTCGGCATCCTGGAAGGCATGGGCAAAGAATCCTATATGGCGGTGTACGAACACCTCGGCGCCACCGCTTGCCGCATCCTGGTGCCGGACTACTCGGAAATCTACCCGGTGGACGACCTGATCTGGGACAACACCAACAAGGCGCTGTTCTTCCGCGCCGATATCCTCAACCTGCACAGCCTTGACGAGGAAGAGCTGCAGGCGTTGGTCGAGCGCCTGATCGAAAGCGAACTGGACGACTACACCGACATCACCACCCTGATCGGCATTGAGTTCGACGACAATACCGCGTGGGGCCAACTGACCATTCTGGAGTTGAAGCTGCTGATCTTCCTGGCCTTGAAGCAGTATGAAGAAGCCAAGGAATGCGTGGAGATGTTCCTGCAGTACAACGACAACACCGCCGACCGTGGCCTGTTCTACCAGGCGATGAACGCGGTGCTGGAAATGGAACTGGACGACGATCTGGAACTGGCCGATTACGAGGTGAACTTTCGCCGCATGTTCGGCAATGAGCGCATGGACGCGGTGATCGGCTCGGTTGACGGCAGCGTGCGGTTCTACGGTTTGACGCCGACCAGCCTGAAACTGGAAGGACTGGACCGGCATTTGCGCTTGATCGAGAGCTACAAGAAACTGCACAGCGCGCGAGCCAACATCACCTCGGCAGGTTGATAACTACCTGATGTGTAAGGATCAAAATGTGGTCCGCTGTTGTCTGGAGGATTTATATTCGGGCCAGGGCCTGCGCCAGATCTGCGCGTAGATCCTCCAAATCCTCAACCCCCACCGACAAGCGCACCAACCCATCGCCAATCCCCAACTGCGCCCGCGTCGCCGCCGGGATGCTCGCGTGGGTCATGATCGCCGGGTGTTCGATCAGGCTTTCCACGCCTCCCAGGCTTTCGGCCAGGGCAAAGATCCGCACGTTTTCCAAAAAACGCCGGGCGCCGGCCAGGTCGCTGTTCAGGTCCAGCGAAATCATCCCGCCAAACCCGTGCATCTGTTTGCACGCCAATGCGTGTTGCGGGTGGGAGGCAAGGCCGGGGTAGTACACCCGTGAGACCTGCGGCTGCTGTTCCAGCCAGGTCGCCAGTTGCAGCGCGTTGCTGCAATGGCGCTCCATGCGCAGGGCCAGGGTTTTCACGCCGCGCAGGGTCAGGAAGGCATCGAAGGGCCCGGCAATGGCACCCACCGAGTTCTGCAGGAAGCCCAGGCGTTCGGCCAGCCCAGGGTTGTCGCCGACAATGGCGATGCCGCCGATGACATCCGAATGGCCGTTGAGGTATTTGGTGGTGGAGTGCACCACCACATCAACGCCCAGCTCCAATGGGCGCTGGATCCAGGGGCTGGCGAAGGTGTTGTCGGCCACGCAGATGATCCCGCGATGGCGGCAGATACGCGCGATCGCAGCCAGGTCGGTCAGGCTCAGCAGCGGATTGCTCGGGGTTTCAACCCAGACCATGCGCGTGTCGTCTTGCAGCGCCGCTTCAAATGCCGCCACATCGCTCAGGTCGACAAAACTGAACCGGTGCCCGGCGCTGCGCTGGCGCACTTTGTCGAACAGACGAAAAGTGCCGCCGTACAGGTCATTGCCGGAGACGATATGCGCGCCGGCATCCAGCAGTTCCAGCACCGTGGAAATCGCCGCCAGCCCGGAGGCGAACGCAAACGCCTGCGTACCGCCTTCAAGGTCGGCCACGCAACGCTCCAGGGCAAACCGCGTGGGGTTGTGGGAGCGGCCGTAGTCAAAGCCCTTGTGTACACCGGGGCTGTCTTGCAGATAGGTGGAGTTGGCGTAGATCGGCGGCATCAGCGCGCCGGTGCTCGGGTCGGGGGATTGCCCGGCGTGGATTACACGGGTGGCAAACGCGCTTTTGTCGGGCTGGCTCATGCAAGGGATCTCCGTAGGTGGTTAAGCAGGTCAACGCGGGTGATCAAGCCGTAAAAGCCGCCCGTGTCGGCGATGATGGCGACCAGGCCACGGTCCAGCTCCGCCTGCAATTCGACGAGACTGGCGCTGGGAGCCAGGGTGCGCAGGGTGTCCGTCATGGCGCTGGCGACGATCATCGAAAAATGCGCGGCATCGTGGTGCAGGCCCAGCAGAATGTCGGACTCGTCGATCACGCCCACCAGTTCGCGGCCGTCGATCAGCACCGGCAGTTGCGAGACGTCGGCCAGGCGCATGCGCTGGAACGCGGTGAGCAGGGTGTCGTCGGGGCTTACGCTGATCACGCGGCCGTCTTCGAAGCGGCGGGCGATCAGGTCGCGCAGGTCGCCGTAGTGCTTGTAGTGCAGCAGGCCGGCATCGGTCATCCATTGGTCGTTGTAGACCTTGGACAGGTAGCGTGTGCCGGTGTCGCAGACAAACGTCACCACGCGCTTGGGCGCGGTCTGTTCGCGGCAGTAACGCAGGGCG
This sequence comes from Pseudomonas sp. FP597, assembly GCF_030687435.1. NCBI lineage: Bacteria > Pseudomonadati > Pseudomonadota > Gammaproteobacteria > Pseudomonadales > Pseudomonadaceae > Pseudomonas > Pseudomonas sp. FP597. The sequence continues at coordinate 3,158,549 of NZ_CP117432.1, forward strand.
GCGGCCAGCAGGGTGCCGGTGGACGAGCCGCCCAGGATACCCTCGGCCTTGAGCAATTGGCGGGCGTGGTCGAAGCTGTCTTCGTCGCTGACGGAATAGGCGTGACGCACGCTGGACAGGTCGGCAATCGACGGAATGAAGTCCTCGCCAATGCCTTCCACCGCCCACGAACCGGGGCTTGGCAGAGTGTTGCCGCGGCTGTATTCGGCCATCACCGAGCCCACAGGATCGGCCAGTACCATCTGCAGTTCAGGTTGCACGCGCTTGAAAAAACGCGTCAGGCCGGTCAGGGTGCCCGCCGAACCGACGCCCACCACAATGGCATCCACGTCGTGCTGGGTTTGCGCCCAGATTTCCGGTGCGGTGCTGGTCTCGTGGGCCAGGGGGTTGGCCGGGTTGTTGAACTGGTCGGCGAAGAAGGAACCGGGAATTTCCTTGGCCAGGCGCGCGGCCATGTCCTGGTAATACTCGGGGTGGCCCTTGCCGACGTCGGAGCGGGTGATGTGCACCTCGGCGCCCATGGCCTTGAGGTGCAACACCTTTTCGGTGGACATCTTGTCGGGCACCACCAGCACCACGCGGTAGCCCTTGGCCCGCCCCACCAGCGCCAGGCCCAGGCCGGTATTCCCGGCGGTGGCCTCGATAATAGTGCCACCGGGGTGTAGACGGCCGTCGCGTTCGGCGGTGTCGATCATGGCCAGGCCAATGCGGTCCTTGATCGAGCCGCCGGGATTCTGCGACTCCAGTTTGAGAAACAGCGTGCAGGGACCGGTATCGAAGCGGCTCACGCGAACCAGCGGCGTGTTGCCGATCAGTTCGAGCACGGCGGGGCGTGAGGGTGTGGGCATGTCATCACCTGGATACGCAAAGGGAGACATAAAACACTAGGCCGGTATCGGGTGGGTCGCAACCTGAGGGTCGGTTGTGTGTCTTTTTTTGGCGCATGTGCTCAGGGCCCCGCCACGGCAGCTTCGATGGCGGCGATGTCGATTTTAGTCATGGTCATCATTGCTGCGAATGCGCGCTTGGCGATGGCCGGATCGGGGTTTGTCACCGCATCCGTCAATACCCGTGGCGAGATCTGCCACGACACGCCCCATTTGTCCTTGCACCAGCCGCAGGCGCTGGCCTGGCCGCCGTTGCCGATGATAGCGTTCCAATATCGATCGGTTTCGGCCTGATCATCGGTGGCTATCTGAAACGAGAAGGCCTCGGTATGCGGGAATATCGGACCGCCGTTCAGGCCGATGCAGGGAATGCCCAGCACCGTGAAGTCCACGGTCAATACGTCGCCCTGTTTGCCTGACGGGTAATCACTCGGCGCCAGGTGCACGGCGTTCACTGTGCTGTCGGGGAACGTTTGGGCGTAGAAGCGTGCAGCCTCCTCGGCGGTGCCGTCGTACCAGAGGCAGAGGGTGTTTTTATGGCGCATTTGGGGTCTCCACGGAGTCGGTGGTCCATGGAGTCTAGCTGCTGCTCATGGGTTATGAGCGGTGCCGTTCGTCCCTCAAGCGCGCCGCGCCATCAACAACACCGACGCCGCCGCCGACAACAACCCCGCGCAGCAGCGATTGAATATCCGCTTGCCCCGAGGTTGCGCAAACCAACGGCGCATATGCAGGCCCATATAGGCGTACGCGCTGATGGCGATCCATTCCAGCACCAGGAACATCACGCCCAGGAGGGCGAACTGTGGGGTGATGGGTTGCCCGGGGACCACGAATTGCGGAAGAAAGGCGGTGAAGATCAGGATGGCCTTGGGGTTGCCCGCCGCCACCAGAAATTCCTGGCGCGCCAACGCCCACAAACCCACGTTGGCCGCCGCCGATTGCGCTTCAGTTTCAGGACTGGCCCGCCACAGCTGGTACGCCAGATAAAACAGATACGCCGCCCCCAGGATCTTGATCCCGTAGAACAACAGTTCCGACGTTTGCAGCACCACCGCCAAACCGGCGGCGGCGAGGGCGATCATGCCGGCGAACGCGAGCAGGCGGCCGATACCCGCCAGGCAGGCGGTGCGGTAGCCGTAGCGGGTGGCGTTGCTGACCGACAACAGGTTGTTCGGCCCGGGTGCCATGTTCAGGGCGAAGCAGGCGGGGAGGAAGAGGGCGAGGGTGGCGAGGTCCATGGCGGCTCCGGGTTTGTGGGGTCGGGGAGATAGGAGGATAAGGTGAGTGGAGGGGGTTGGACAATTGCTCCGTTGCCCTTGAAAGGTGACAGGCGACTATCCACGGCATACTGAGCAAACACGGCTAGGCGCCGCCCCTCGCAATAGCCGAAGCTGGTGTCCAGCGTATACCCCGGAGCCTCTATCCAGTGCCTGACTCATCGAACAATACCGCCTACACAACCCGTTTCGACAGGGTATTGGCCTACATCGACGCGAACCTTGAGAGCGACCTCTGTGTAAAAACGTTGAGCGGCGTGGCGAATTTTTCGGCGTTTCACTTCCACAGGCAATTCACCGCGTTCGTGGGCGTACCGGTGTCACGTTATGTGCAACTGATGCGGCTTCGACGTGCGGCGCACGGTTTGTGCTCCGTGGCGGATTACTCGGTGCTGGACGCCGCATCGGGAGCCGGTTTTGAAAGCCCCGAAGCGTTTTCCAGGGCGTTCCGGCGGGCGTTCGGCATGACGCCGAGCGCCTTCAGAAAGCGCCCGAATTGGCAGGTCTGGAATGCGGTATTCGCCATCCCTCATTTTTCCAGGAGCATCATCATGCAAGTCAGAATTGTCGACTTTCCCACCGTCAGGGTTGCAACACTCGAGCACTGCGGCGCTCCAGCGCGGGTGCCTGAAAGCGTGGATCAATTCATACAGTGGCGCATGCGCAGCGGACAGTCGCCGGTGGCAACCAGTCGCAGCTTTGGTATTGCGTTCGGCAACCCTGATACGACCCCGACCGATGAGTTCCGGTTTGCGATCTGCGGCGAGATTCGCGAGGCGGTACGCGCCAATGAATTCGGCGTAACCGAGCGGACTATCCCCGGCGGGCGTTGTGTCGTGGTGCGACACGTGGGCTCGCCGGATCACATCGCGGAATCGATCTATCCGATCTACCGCGACTGGCTCCCAGGCAGCGGCGAGGAGCTGCGTGATCATCCGCTGTTTTTCGAGTACCTGAGCATCTTCCCGCAGACACCGCAGGATCAGTGGCAGACCGATATTTATGTGCCGTTGCGGTAGCGGCGTCTACCTGTGCGCCGGCACTTGCGGCCTCCTTGGCTGAAGGTTGAGGGACGCGCAGTGGTTCACGCCCGGGACTGGGTTACCACGCCGCACTCAGGCGGCCACCTGGCCCGGAATCGCTGCAATCAGCTCACGGGTGTACGCCGTGGCCGGCCGGTTGAAGATCTGTTCCACCGAGCCTTGTTCCATCACCCGGCCATTGCGCAATACCAGCACCTCATGGGCAAAGTTGGCGACCACCGACAAGTCATGGGACACCAGCACATAAGCGATGCCCATCTCCCGCTGCAGCGCTTCAAGCAGGTCGAGAATGTGCGCCTGCACCGACACATCCAGGGCGCTGACCGGTTCGTCGAGCAGCAACACGTCCGGCTTCAACGCCAGGGCGCGGGCAATGGCGACGCGTTGGCACTGGCCGCCGGAGAGTTCGCGCGGCAGCCGGTCCAGGAAACTCACCGGCAAGTGCACGCGGCCGATCAGCTCACGCGCCGCCTGTTCCAGCGCCGCACCCTTGAGCCGCCCGAACGACACCAGCGGTTCGACGATGCTGTCGAACACGGTGAAGCGTGGGTCAAGGGCGGCGAATGGATTTTGTTGCACCAGTTGCAGGCGTTGGCGCAATGGCCGGAACTCGCGCCAGCTCAGGTCGGTAATGTCCTGCTGTTCGAAGCAGACTCGGCCCTGGCTGGGCTTCTCCAGGCCCAGCGCGATGCGCAGCGCGGTGCTCTTGCCCGAGCCGGACTCGCCGACGATCGCCAGGGTCTGGCCGGCGTACACCTGCAGGCTCAGGTCCTCCAGGGCTACAAAGCTGTTGGCTTCGCCTTTGACCGGAGGCAGTGCAAAGCGTTTGCCGACGTTGTGCAGGCTCAGGATCGGCGCGCGCCCGAGGTCAAGGTTGATCAACGGCTCGCGGCGTTTGGCGAAAGCGGGCGCGGCGGCAATCAGCGCGCGGGTGTAGTCGTGAGTGGGCCGGGCAAGGATCTGCCGGGGCGGGCCTTGTTCGACCACGGCGCCGTGCTGCATCACCAGAATACGGTCGGCGCGGTCAGTGGCCACGCCCAGGTCGTGGGTGATGATCAGCAGCGCAATCCCGCGTTCACTGACCAGGCGTTGCAGGTGATCGAGGATCTTGCGCTGCACGGTGACGTCGAGGGCGCTGGTGGGCTCGTCGGCGATGATCAGGCGTGGGTTGCCGGCCAGGGCGATGGCGATCAGCACGCGCTGGCGCATGCCGCCGGACAGCTCGTGGGGGTATTGGCGCGCGCGCAGCACCGGCGTGTCGATGCCGACCTGTTGCAGCAGCTCAACGATATCGGCATCCACGCCGGGGTAGCGCTTGCCCTTGGCCAATATCAGCGCTTCGGCGATTTGCTGGCCGATGCGCAGGGTCGGGTTGAGGCTCACCGTCGGGTCTTGCGGCACCAGCCCGAGGGTACGCCCGCGCAGGGCGCGTTTCTGGCGTTCGCTGGCGTGGGTCAGGTCGTTGCCGTCCACCCACAGGGCCCCGGCGCTGATCTGCGCATTGCCCGGCAGCAGGCCGAGGATGGCGTTGGCCAGGGTCGACTTGCCCGAGCCGGACTCGCCGACAATCGCCACGGTTTCGCCCTGGGCGATGGAGAATGACAGCGTGCGAACGGCCTGGTTGACTTGGCCGTCGGCGCGGTAATCGACACTCAGCTGGCGTACATCGACTAAAAGCGGGCTCATCGCTGAACCTCCTCGAATGTGCGGGCGATATGGTTAAGGCTGAACACCACCGCGACCAGAAACAGGCCGGGCAACAACGACACCCACGGCGCGGTGATCAGAAAGTGCCGACCGTTGGCGATCAAGGTGCCCCATTCCGCCGCCGGTGGCGCGGCGCCGAAGCCGAGAAAGCTCAAGCCCGCGGTGGCGAGAATCGCGGCGCCGAAATCCAGGGTCGCCAACACCGCCACCGGGCCCCAGGCATTGGGCAGAATGTGCCGCAGCAATGTTCGCCCCCAACTGGCACCGCCCAGGCGGGCCGCCTCCACATAGGGCAGGGTTTTGACCCGCAACACCTCGGCACGGGTGGTACGGGCGAACCCCGGGATGATGCCGATGCCGACCGCAATAGCCACCGGCACCGTGCCGAAACCAATGGCGGTGACGATGGCCAGGGCCAGCAACAGGCCGGGCAGGGCCAGCAGCACATCGATAAACCGCATGATCACCGCGTCGATACGCCCGCCGGCAAAACCAGACAGGACGCCCAAGCCCAGCCCGCCCAGCAGCGCGATGCCCACCGCGAGAAACGCGGCCAGCACCGACAGGTTCGCGCCGTACACCACACGGGTAAACAGGTCGCGGCCCAGCTCGTCGGTGCCGAACCAGTGGGTCAGGCTCGGCGCGCGCAGCTTGTCCAGCGGCGAAGTGGCGTAGGGGTCGAAGCCGCTGAGCAACTGCGGCGCTGCCGCAGCCACCAATGCGAACAGCACCACCAGCACGGCCAGGCTGAACCCCGGCCGAAGCAGCAATGGCCGCAAGGTTGCCGCTGCCCGTTGCAGGTAACTGCGGCGCCGCCAGAGCGGTGCCGAAAGCCCCAGGTTTCGATTAAGCGTGGTCATGGTCTAGGACACCTTTGGCGTGTGTGAAATGCGTGGGTCGAGCCAGGGATAAAGCAGGTCCACCAGCAGGTTCACCAGCACAAATGCCGCCGCCGATACTGCGACAATCGCCAGCACCACTGGAATGTCCTGGCGCAGCACCGCTTCCTGGGCCAGTCGGCCGATGCCGGAGCGGGCGAAAATAGTCTCCACCAGCACCGCGCCGGACACTGTATTGCCGACCTGCAAACCGATCAGCGTGAGGATCGGCAGCGCTGCGTTCTTGAAGCCATGCCGCGCCTGCACCTGACCGCGGCTCAGGCCCTTGGCATACGCCGTCACGATGTAGGGCTCGTTCCACACACCCTGGAAACTGCGTTGCAGCACTTGGGCGTACACCGCCGCACTCGGAATCGCCAGGGTGATCGCCGGCAGCACCAGGCTTTCAAAACCCCGGCTGCCGGTGGCCGGAAACCAGCCCAGGCCAAAGGCGAACACCTGGATCAACAACAGCCCCATCCAGAACACCGGTACCGAAAAACCCAGCGACGGCACGCGCGTCAGCGCCTTTTTCAATGGCTGCCAGCGGATATACGCGGTGAGGTAAGCCAGGCCGACCCCGCCCAGCAGCGACAGCCCAATCGCCAGGCCGGCCAGGGACAGCGTCTGCGGCAGACGCTCGGCGAGCAACTCGGCCACGGGGCGGTTAAGCGAGAGGGATTGGCCGAAATCGCCCCTCAGCGCACCCCACAGCAAGTCGATATATTGCTCGAACAGGCCTTTATCCAGCCCGTAATAAGCCCGCGCCTTGGCCAGGTCTTCCACCGACAGCCCATCGGCCTCCATGCCCGAAGCGCTGAGCATGATCGACAGCGTGTCGCCCGGCAGCAGATAGAGGATGAAGTAGGTGATGCTATAGGCGCCCCACAGCACCAGCAGCGCCTGGCCGACGCGGCCGATCAGGTAGCGGCTCATGGCGTGCCGACCTCGATATCACCCAGCAGTGCAAAGCCTTCGGCGGTCCAGCGGAAGTTCTTCACCCTGGGTGACGTCGCCGCCTGCCACACGCGCTCGTACACCGGGAACGCCGAACCTTCATCCACCAGCAGGTCTTGCAGGTTGCCGTAGGCCGCGGCGCGTTGCGGACCTTGAGTGGCGGTGATGCCCGCATCGAACAGCCCCTTGGCTTTATCCAGCACCGCCGGTTCGTAAAGGTTGGTGGCCAGGGTCGCACTGTTGGCGCTGCGCGGGTCGAGGATGGTTTGCAGAATGATCGGATCGGCACGGGTCATGTAGGTGCTGGTCAGGTCATAGTTGCCGGCGCTGTTATTGGCGACCCATTCGGCGCGGGTGACCACGTTGAGTTTCAAGTCGATGCCGACTTTGCGCAGTTGGTCCTGGATCAGCACATCACCGGCGGTTTCGGCCGGGGTGATGTTGTAGCTCAGGCTCAGGCGCTTGCCGTTTTTGCTGCGGTAGCCGTCCGCGCCCTTGACCCAGCCGGCCTGTTCCAGCAGGCGCTCGGCACCAGCGGGGTCATACGCGAGCTTGTCGCCCTGGCCTTTGAAGTAGGGGGTGGTGACGTCATAGATGCCATTGACCACCGGGAACTCGGCGTTGTACACGGTGCTGGCGTAGCTCTTGCGGTCGATGGACTTTTGCAGCGCCAGGCGTACGGGCTTGTCGGCCAGTGCGCGCTCGCCACGGGTGTTGGGATAGAGGTTCAGCGCAGGCCCCGGCAATGAGCGGCTCTGGATGGTCGCGCCCTTGGACTGGAACAGTTTCAGGTCGACCTCGGAGAACGGGTTGCGCGGCCACAGGATGTCCGCTTTGCCTTGCAGGAACAGGCCGTTGCGCACGCTCTCTTCGGGGATATAGCTGATGTCGACGGCGTCCAGGTGCGCTTCGCCCTGGTTTTTCATGTTGGCCGAAGCCCAGGCGTAGCCTTTGCGTTTGGTCAGGTGTGCGCCGACTTCCGGCGTGTAACTGGCCAGCACGAACGGCCCGGTGCCGATGATCTTGCCAAGGGAGCGCTCCTTGGCGCTGAGCGCATAGGAAGCTGGCGCAAGGATCGCCAGATTGGTGGTGGACGTCGCTTGCAGGAAACCGGCGTTGGGCTTGGCCAGCACCAGCTTGACGGTCAGGTCGTCCACCACTTCGGCATGATCGAACCCCGCCAGGTAGGTGGCGCCGAAGGTGGCGGGCAACTCGGTAGCCAGGGCTTTGTTGCTGTCGAACGCGGTTTTCACCGCCAGGGCATTAAAGCGCTCGCCATTGCTGAAGGTGACGTTGTCGCGCAGGTGGAAGGTGAAGGTGAGTGCGTCATCGCTGACTTCCCAACTGTTCGCCAGCCAGGGGATGATCTTGCCGGTTTGCGGGTCCTGGTCGGTGAGGGATTCGGCGACATTGCGCAGCAGCACGCGATGTTCGAGCCAATACACCTGGAACGGATCGACGCTGACCAGGGTGGTGTTATCGCCAAAGAAGGCGATGTTCAGGGTCTTGCCGCCCTGGCTGTCTTGAGCCGAAGGCGAGCACGCGGCCAGGCCTAAGACCAGTGCGCACGGGGCCAATAGACGGCTCATCAATTTGAAGGTGTTCAATGGGGTGCCCTCGTATGGCGTCGGCTGATACGTCCTCCGCCAGGCGTGGGGTCGGTCTGTGGAATGAAGATATTCCTATAAAAAACCGCTGGGAAAGTATTTTTTGGAATAAGCTAATTATCAGATATTGTAATGTTATTAATCGTTAAAATTATCCAATTTTATTATGTTGAGGGGCGGGGTAGGTCCTGGCTGTTTTTAAATTGGCCGTGTTCGCGCATCCGGTTAACAATGACCGGGTTGCCAAACCAAAGAGCTCGCACATGAACCTTGAACCGCCACCGCATCCTCCCGTCTGGGACAGCCCGGACACGGTGCTGCGCACCGGCAACCTGGGCAGTCAGCTCTACGTCGCGGCGTTATTGCTGGCGTTGCCGGCTTACTGGCTCACGCTCATGGCCACCCAGCCGCCAGGGACGCGCGCACCCCCGGGCGAAGACCGGTTGTTTTTTATCCTCGCGGTGATCAGCGCGTCAGCGTCCTTTTGCATGCTTTACTGGCTCACCCGAGAAGCGCAAGGGCATGGGTTCTGCTTTGACGAAAACGAACAGTGCCTGACGTTCACCCAGAGCCGTCCCGCCCGAGCCCCCACGCAGGAGCAGGTGCCTTACAGCGCCATCCACTCGATCAGGCCCTTCCAACCGACCGCTTTTTCCAGCATCAGTCACATTGACGTGTGCTACGCCCGGGTTGATGGCAAGGTACGAAGCGTCAGGTTCTGGGTGCACCTGACGGTGGCGGACATGGCGCTGCACGCGGCCTGGTTGAGGCAGTCGGTGGGGGACAGGATGCGGGACGTGGTGGATCAGGATTTATAAGGGCGCCGCAGTAGTTTCGAGGCGTAGAAGATACCGATCCGCGCTTTTATCAGGGCATCCAACGCGAATTAATGGCTCTATGAAATGCCCGGAAAGTGGATCTTTTTATCGATCCATTTAGTTCCTATAGTCGCGCCGTATCCCGAGTGTTCAGCGCTGTTCGCTGAGCGCTCCCACTCTACGGAAAGCTGAATATGAATTATAAAAAGTGCTCTATAGGCCTTGGCGCGTCCGTGCTGCTGGTGTTGTCCGTGCTGCGAATATCCGGCGGCCAACCGCCGGCGCGGGAAGACTTTATAAAGTACCCATCCCTGCGGCAAAAATGGCTGACGCTGTGCGACCCTCGCAGCAACCTCGCTGAAGTCAATGCTGAGGGTTGCGCGCATTTGCATGAATGGCAGGCCGCCAATCAACGCCCTGTTTTAGATAATTTAATGAATCAAAACCTGGGTAAGTAAGCGTGGCGACTCCGCTGTTCAGGGGCGCACCCACTGTACGCAATCAAACACAAAACCAGGGCTCAGAAAGCCCGTGCCCGTTTTACCCGACGCCACGCCGATCTCCAGTGTGTTGACACCCGCATGCAGCGCCGTGGCCGGCACATTGATCTCGAACACGCTGTTGTTACCGCGATAAGTACCTCGGGTAATCCCACGGCTGTCAGGTTGATTCGAGGCCGCTGGCACGGGCGCCTCCCAGTGCTGATTGACACTCACCGCCGGGCGCCCTCCGGCTTGGGCCAGTGAAATAAACAGGCGCAACCGGTAAGCCGTCACCTCGTTGGCGGCCAACACGAATTGGATGCGGGTCGGGCTGTTGACGTCGCGCCATTGCGCGGCGGGAAAGGCGTCGACAGGGCTGCTGCCAACGGTGTAGGTGACCGGGGCCCATGGCGCCATGCGTGAATCGCTGGGGTGGGCGGATGCCAGCAGGTGGGCGTTGCGAAAACCCGCCGGCGTGCCATCTGGCATACCGATTTGCCATTTCACCTGGCCGGCCAGCGGTTGCGCCTGCAGGCTGGTTTGCGTGGTGCCGCCGGCGCTCACTGCGGCGGTGGTTTGCGCGACTTCCAGCTCATTCTGGTACAGCGTGACCCGGTAGTGTCCAGGTCTGACCCCGGTCACGACGTACCGCCCGCTGCCGTCGGCGCGTGCCCAATACTCGGCGTTGGCATTACTCAAACCCACCACCGCCGGCAACCCACCGTCGACACCGGATACATGACCGGCCAGGGTGCCGCGCCCGGCGCTGTCCACGAAGCCCGCAAGGCCCAGTTGATTGTCGACAAAACCCAGGTCGCTCAAGCGTGCATCAGGCCCATCACCGTCGGTAAACAATAGCCCGTAGACCCCGTGCAGGCCGCCGCGAAAGGGCTCGGTCTGGGTGTGGTTGGAATACATGTAGTTGTACAGCTCGTGGGTGATCGGGGTTTTCTGGGTGGCAATATCCTTGAAAAACGCACCGCCCGAGCTGAGCTCGCGGTTGCCCATCAGCATATACACCGCGACACCCGGGCCTTTCACACCGTGCAATGGGTCGTCGATCATCGGTTGCGCCGAATAGAACTTGGAACTGGTGCGGCCATCCGGTAGCAAGAACACGTCCTTGCCTTCGATTGCCGTGCCGACATTGGAATCGGTGCCATGCACAGCCTTGGGCAGCTTGCCGACGTTGAGCCGCGCCACGAAGCGCAGCTCGCCCACGGGCAGCAAGGTGGGCGCGTAGGTCGCCATGTAAATGGCTGCGCGACCTTTTTTTGCCAAGTAGTAGTGGATCAAATCACCGGTCCGCGCGCTGATGACGATCACATCACCCACTGTGTGTGCCTCTACCTGCGCGCTACCCAGCCCGGATGCAAGCTGCGAGGCCTTGGGTTCGGTGGTCTGCAATTCACTGCCGCGATAACGCAGGGACACCAGATCGCCATTGCGGGTGTCCACGCTGAACAGCAACTGTGCATCGGTGTCGACGACGATGCGCGAGTCGGTGCGCGTGAAGCCGAAACCGGCGAAGGCAGGCGTCGCCAGTGAGCAGAGCATCAGCAGCAAGAGACGTCGCATCAGTGGTTTCCAGGGGTGAGGTGGCCCGCACCGGCATCGCGCTGCACGCCAATTCGCGCAACGTCGGCTGGCTGCGGTGCAACAAGGTATTGACGGTAGGCCTTGAACGCCTCCAGCACAGAAGCATCCCGGGGACGATAATCATCGCCACTCAGGCGTTGCCGGTTGGCAACACAGGGCCTGCCCAGCGCAGCCTGGCAGGCATCGTCGGGCGACGGTGGGATGGGCGTGAAGAGGGCATACGCGCTGCCCGGTTGCTGGGTATCGTTGAACAGCGGGTGGGACACGTCTTCGAAGTCATTGCCTTCCACCAGTAGATAGGAGCTGGCGGTACGCGACATGACCGCGCCCTGGTATGTCAGATGAACAAACAGATTATTGACCAGTTGCGCGCGCACTTCGGCATTGCCCATGCCGCCGGAATGAGGGGCGCGTCCCGAGGTGTCATGCACATAGTTGTTGAGCAGCGTCAGGGTGTCGTGATGGCCCAGAAACAACCATACCCAGTAATGATGACCATCGCAGGTCGCGGAGTAGGGCGTGCGGCCGTCGAATTCGTTGTTGGAGATCGTCACATGGGTCGCGCTGCCCCAGCCGGTCACGATCATCTGGCGACCGACACGCGCAAAGGTGTTGTGATCGATCCACACGCCATCGGCATCGTCCAGCGTGAGTGCGTCGCCGCCCCAGACCACGCGGGGATTGATGTCCGACAGAACCAGGTTGCGCACGATGACATTGTGCGCGCCGCCGCCGATGAACAACCCCATGCCCTGGATACCGGCATGGGCGCCCACACCCAGCAGGGTCTTGTTCGAACCGATCTTCAGGCGCTGCAACCCGGCCTTGTCATACGTCACCGTGGCAGGCGGTTTCGACTGGCAGAAATGGTTGGCACCGTCGATTGCCCATTGCCCGCCGCCCTGGGGGCAGGCGTTGGCCATGCAACCGGCCTCTGTGACTTGGGCGCTGCCGTCGGACACAACCGAACCGCGAAAATCAAATGTATGGTCCAGAGCGATGACACGCGGGGTGTCATCGGTGCAGTTGCCGCGTGTGTCGAAGCTTGCACACAGCGCCTTTTTCAGTTCGGCCGGTGTGGTGGGCCGCATGGCCGCAATTTGGCCGCCGCCGGTCACGTCTTTGGCAAAACCCTCTGCATGACTTGCCGCCAGAGAGGGTTGCGCTAACAGCGCAGCGGCAGCTAACACGAGGGCTGAAAGACACTGGGGCGTCGGGAATGTCAACGGCATATTCCTGAGTGGTTCAATACTGGCGGCCAAGCCTTGTGAAACAGGCCCGCCATGATCTGAACAGGCGCGGGTATTTATCAAACGGTTTTAGCCCGATAGCCATTGCCTTCAGCTGAGGTTCAGCCAGGCGCTGTCAGCTAGCCGTTTTTGACCGGTTTTCGTCCGTCTCAACCCTGCCTTACGATCCCGCAGCCCGTTACTTTGACGGCTGGCCGATGATCCCGAGGAACCTGCATGCACACCCCCCATGAGCTGAACACTCAGCCGCACGACCACATGCCGCCCGGCGAGGTCGAGATCTCCCGGATCGCCTTTGCGAAGGCCCGTCAGGCGTTCGGCGCTCATTCGCAGATGTCGACCCGGGCGCGCCTGGCGGAGCTGGCCAAGCTTAAGCAAACGATCTTGGCTGATCGCTCCATGATCATCGAGCGGGTGATGCAGGAGGTGGGCAAATGCAGAACGGATGCATTGATCGCAGAGGTTCTAGGCACCCTCGATTGGCTCGACTGGCTGGAGAAAAATGCCGAGCGTCTGCTCAGGCCGGAAAAGGTCAAGACGCCGATTACGTTGCTGGGCAAGCAGTCCAGCCAGGCGGCTTCGGCGGCGGAGTAACACAGCAGTCCCTGCACGAAGGGCGCTGCGCTCATGATCATCCGCATCATCTCCACCGAGCGTATGGATTTGGTCACCAGCCGCACGGGCAGGCGCCCGGCACGTTTGCCCAACTGCTGGAGGTTGGCGGTCAGCGCATCCAGGTCGACGAACGCGGCGGGTAACCGCACCCCGTCCAGCACCTGGTGGTAATAGGCGTAATCGCGAGCGGGAAGCAGCGGGGCAGTTTCGACACGGCGCATGAAGGACCTAATGAGTTCAGCGGTAAATGAAATGACGCGTGGTCTCGCCGCTGGGAGGGTAAAGCGTGCCCAGATGCCAACGAAGGTGCGATCCGGCCGGCCAACGGGTTCGCGCCGGCCATGTTCGCGCTCACCTCATGCGCTTGGGGCAGGCGCCAACCGATCCAGATGGCTGACAATCATCGACGCGACCATCGCACACACGCTTTTGGGGTCCATGGACTCATCGAACAGCAGTTCGATCGTGGCGTGAATCATCTCCACCGCGACACGCGCAGCGGTGGCCAGCTGTTGAGGATCGGCCTGTGGAAATATCGCGGCGAGGATCTGCGCCTGTGCGGCGGACACCTTGCGATGGGAGTCGAGCCGCACGTGTTCCAGTGCCGGCACGGCGCGCAGGCCCTTGAGAATCCACATGCCGCCCAGCGTCGCCTGGGTGACCCGGTAGGTGTCCAGGATCAGCTCGGCGAGCGCCGACTCCAGGGCTTCGGGCGGTCCGGACAACAGCTGCGGCGTGATCCAGTTGTCGATCAGGCCGTTCTGTTTCTCCAACAGGCGTTCACCCAGAACGCTCAGCAGTGCGTATTTATTTGGAAAGTAGCGGTACAGCGCCGGCGGTGTCAGCCCGGCACATTCGCAAACCAGGTTGGTGGACAGGCGTTCGATGCCGACGTCGCAGAGGGTCTGCGCGGTGGCGACCAGGATCCGTTCGTAGGTCTCGGTGCTGCGCTGCTGTGCAGGCGGCTTCTTGTGTTCCTGGGTTTTCCCGGCGGTCGCGGCGCGGGCGCTGGCAGTGTTGGGCTTGACCATAGGTACCTGGCAAAAAAAGGGTGAAGAGTCAGCTTATCAAAATGAAAAAAAATGTTGCTGAGCTCGATAATGGTAGTTATAACTATCGTGTAGCGATGACTATCATAACCGATGCGTCGTTAGTGTGACGGTCTCTTAAAACAAAAAATACAGGTGACTACTATGAACGCTCGGCAATGGCTTTTCCTTTCTCTGGCACTGGTGTGCTCTACCAGCGGTTATGCGGCAGCGGGCCCACAGGAGGCCAAGGGCCTGTGGCTCACCTCGGAAAAGGACGCTGTGGTCAAGGTAGACGATTGCGCCGACAAGCCTGGCGCGCTGTGTGGAAAGGTGGTCTGGGTCAAGGACGTGGCCTCCACCACCAACGATTGCGGCGTACAGATCATGCAGCTGGAGCGTTTTGACCAGCAAGCGTGGCGCGATGGCTGGGTGTTCGACCCCCGTGATCATAAAAAATACAAAGGCGTCGTTCGGGTCAAAGAGGGAATCCTCAATGTCCGGGCTTTTGTCGGCACCGAGATTCTCGGCAAGACAGAGCAATTCGAACGCATTGCCTCACTGCCTCCTGCACCGGTTTGCACTTTGTAAATCCGACCTTTCTTGTAGGAGAGCCTCATGCGCGCAACAACACACCATTATCTGATGGCCGCCTTGCTGTGGCCCATTGTCAGCCCATCCCTGGCCTTCGCCGACGAAATGGCCAGCTATGCCATCGATGTTACGGCCAAGGCGGTATCCGACGTCCGCACTCGAGGCGTTTCGGATTCCTTGAATCATCCCGGCGCCCGCGTCACCGTTCAGGTTGCCCATGAAAGTGGCCTGGTCGCGCTTGCCGAGTTCACCACCGTCAGCAAAAAGCAGTTTCTTGAAGGTGATGGGCTGGGCGTCCTGCTCGCCGGCGGTTATCGCTTTGGCGACCCGGATGCGTGGCACTACGGCGTGGGTCTGGCGGCGGAGATGTTCCCGGGGGCGCAGTTCAAGGCGCCGAACAAATTCGACTTCGACACCTTCACTCCCACCAATGAACGCACGACCAACTACAACAGCCAATTCGCCGTGTTGGAAATCGGCTACGGCGCGTTGGAAGGTCGAATCGCCAGGGTCCTGTCCAAGACCTATCGTGGCGCCAACACCGGTGGCGTTTGTGGTGCCCAGCTACAGTTTCGCGATGACCCCACCAAGGGCCTTGAATGCTACGCCAAGGGCGATCGCAATTCCCGTGGCAGCATGCTCTATGACCTGGACTACAAATACGCACTCGGCATGAACACCACGCTCAAGCTGCATGCGGGCTATCAGCAAATCGTCAATTTCTCCGAAGCGAACGCGGCGGACTACGACATCGGCCTGATCCATCACTTGTGGGGCTTCGATTGGGGGCTGGACTTTGTCACCGCCAAGACGCGCGCGCGCGAGTTGTATATGGCCGAGGACGACGGGCATGTGCGCGCCACGGATGAAAACCGTTGGGTTGCATCGATTTCGCGTACTTTCTGAGTAGACCTTTATGACTTCGCTTTTCTTATCCCGGACGCCTCAGGCGGCCACCGGTCTGGAGCAACTCGTCCTCGCGGTGGACCTCGGCACCTCCGGTTGCAAGTGCGCCCTGGTCTCACTGGAAGGCGATATCCGGGCATGGGCGTTTCACAGCGTGCCGCTGCATGTGAGCGGGTTGAGTGTCGAGCAGGAGCCGCAGGACTGGTGGGATGCCTTCCTGCGCGGCGCCAAAGAACTGTTGAGTGCCGACCCCGTCAGGCGTCGCCAGGTGGTCGCGGTGTGTTGTTCGACACAGAGCGAAGGCACGGTGTGCGTGGATCGGGACGGCGTGGCGATTGGGCGCGCGATGTTGTGGCTGGATAAACGCGGCGCCGGTGCGGTTAAAAAACGCATGGGCGGAGGGCGGTTCAGCCTGGCCGGGTACGGGCCGCTCAAACTCTGGCGGTCACTGCGCCTGACCGGTGGCGTGGCTTCTTTGTCCGGCATGGATTCGGCCGGGCACATGGCCTATATCCTCGATCATGAGCCGCAGCGTTACGAGCGCACCCACAAGTTCCTCAACGTACTCGACTACATGAACCTGCGCCTGTCGGGTCGCTATTGCGCCACCAACGACTCGATGCTGACCGCCTGGATCACCGATAACCGCGACCCTCACCGCATCCGCTACGACGACGGCCTGGTCAAGGCGCTGGGGATCGAGGTCGGCAAATTGCCCGATCTTGTCAGCTCCACGGATGTGATTGGCACGCTGCGCCCGGAGCTTGCCGACATCCTCGGGCTGGCGCGCGGCACACAGGTGGTGGCGGGCGCCGTGGACACCTCGGCGGTGGCGGTCGGCGCCTCTGTCAGCGATTTTGCCCCGCACCTTTACCTGGGTACTTCATCGTGGGTGGGCGCGCACGTTCCGTTCAAGAAAACCAGTGTGCGTCATCACATTGCGGCGGTGCCCAGTGCCGTCAACGGCCGCTACCTGGCGATGGCGATGCAGTCGGCGGCCGGCGCGAACCTTTCGTTCCTGCGCGACAAAGTGTTGTACCACCCGGATGAATTGCTCAGCGATGAACAGCAGCCGGACGTCTACGCCTTGCTCGACCGCATCGCCGCACGGGTGCCGCCGGGGTCCAGGGGGTTGATCTACACCCCCTGGCTGTGCGGCGAACGCTCGCCGATCAGTGATCCCAGCCTGCGTGCCGGTTTGTTCAACCTGAAGCTGGAGCACTCACGCGAGGACATCATTCGCGCGTTCATGGAAGGGGTCGCGCTCAATACGCGCTGGATGTTCGAGCCGTTCTCGCGCTTTCTCGGCCGGCCCAGCGACTTGATCGTGGCCACCGGTGGCGGCGCTCAATCGGACGTGTGGTGCCAGATCATGGCCGACGTCTGCGGGCGCGTGATCCAGCAACCGCAGAACGCGATCCAGACCAACGCCCGTGGCGCCGCGTTCATTGCCGCGGTGGCGCTGGGCAAGCTGCAGTTTGACGATTTGTCGAGCCTCAAACGCCCGCATCGTCTGTTTGAACCGTCCCGCGCCAGTCGTGCGCTGTATGACGATCAATTCGCCACGTTCCAGGAAGTGCGTAAACGCCTCGCACCGCTTTATCGGCGCCTGAACCCTATGCAGGAGACTGCCTCATGAGTCATGTCCAACGACAAATCGTTGAGCTATCACAGCACCTGTGCCACCGCGGCTTTTTTGCGGCAACGGGCGGCAACCTCGCGTTGCGCATCGATGCGCAGCACATTGCGGTCACGCCGTCGGCCACCGACTATTTCACCATGCGCCCCGAGGACGTCTGTGTGCTGCGCCTCAAGGATTTGGCGCAACTCTCCGGCGATCGCGCGCCTACGGTCGAAAGCGGCTTGCATGCAAAGATCCTGCGCGCCCGCCCGGATGTGCAGTGCAGCATCCATACCCATCAACCCGTCGCCAGCGCCTGCACCTTGCTCGGTGAACCGCTGGATGTCCCGGACCCCAAGCTGTGGGCCTCCCTGGGCAAACATATTCCCATGGTGGGGTACGCGCCTTCCGGCTCCAACTGGTTGGCCGGCAAGTTCGGCCGCACCATTCGCTGGGACTACAACGCGTACCTGATGCGCAACCACGGTGTGCTGTGCTGTGGCCCGGATATCGAGACGACCCTGGCGCGCCTCGAGGATCTGGAAACGTTCTGCCGTGACTACCTGCTGCGACACATCAACGAACAGTCCCGCACCCAATCACAGTCACCCGCCGCCGTGGCACGCCTGGTCGATGCGCTGGCGCGGTCCAGCGCAGCCGACGCTCACTTTTCTTCCGAGACCCCATCATGAACAAGCCTCTTGATCCCATCACATTGCCTGCGCTGACAGACTCAGCCGTATCCCAATGGCCGGATGTCGATTCGCTGTATCGGCGTTTCGATGCGCTGGTCAAACAACCGATTCGACCCTTGAAGCGAGACGCGCTGAACAAGGTCATGGGTTACTTCGACGAGCGTTGCCAGGGATCGCGGCGACTTTCCGAGGAGGCGAAAAAATTCATACCCGGTGGCGTGCAGCACAACCTGGCGTTCAACCACCCATTCCCGCTGGCCATCGCCCAGGCCAACGGCGCGCACCTGACCGATGTGGACGGCAACCGTTATATCGATTTTCTCCAGGCTGGCGGGCCGACCTTGCTGGGCTCCAACCATCCGGCGATTCGTGAGCAGGTCAACCGCATCCTCGACGACTGCGGTCCGGTCACCGGCCTGCTGCATGAATACGAGGTGAAGCTGGCGCAGTTGGTCTGTGAAGTGATGCCCGGCGTCGACATGGTGCGCCTGCTGGGCTCGGGTACCGAGGCGGTCATGGCGGCGGTGCGCCTGGCACGTGCCTATACCCGCAAGAAATGGGTGATCAAGATCGGCGGGGCTTATCACGGCTGGAGTGACCAGTTGGTCTACGGCATGCGCTTGCCGGGAACCGGTCGCATGGAGGCCGTCGGCATTCCGCGTGGCGCCACGGCTCACACCCAGGAGAGCCCACCGAATAACCTGGACGCGTTGCGTCGGCGCTTGCAGATCAATCGCCTGCGCGGCGGCACGGCGGCGATCATGGTGGAGCCTTTCGGCCCGGAAAGCGGCACGCGTCCGGTGCACCCGGATTTCAACCGCCAGCTGCGCAAGCTGTGCGACGAGTTCGATACGCTGCTGATTTTCGACGAAGTGGTCACCGGTTTCCGTGCCGGCCTGGGCGGTGCACAAGCGTATTTCAATGTGATGCCGGACATCACCGTGCTGGGCAAATGCCTGACCGGGGGCTACCCCATGGCGGGCGCGATCGGCGGGCGCAGGGATGTCATGCAGTTGCTCGCCGGTGGCATCGGCACTTCGGCGCGGCGGGCGTTTGTCGGCGGTACGCTGTCAGCCAACCCGTTGTCCTGCGTGGCGGGTTACTACGCGCTGCTCGAGGCGCGCAAACTGAATGCACCGGCGCTGGCGGGACGTGCCGGCGACCGCATGCGCAAAGGGCTGGAAGAAATCATCAATCGCCGTGGCTTGCCATATGTGGCCTATAACATGGGCTCGATCGTGCATTTGCAGACCTCCGGCGTGCTGCTGCTCGACACCAGCAACCCGCTCAAGCTGCTGCGCGCGCGTAACGAAGCCAAGTCACGCAAGCACATGATGGAAGAGATGGGCGCCGCGTATACCGCGCACGGCTTGATCACCCTGGCCGGCAGCCGGATCTACACCAGCCTGGCCGATACCGATGACGTCATCGACGATGCGCTCGAGCGATTCGACGCCGTTTTCCAACTGGTGTGAGGTGAGCACGATGCAGGACGTACTGCGACAACAATGGCTGGAACTGCGCGAACGACTCATCGGCCTGGTGTCGGCGGGGGGCAGCGTCTCCTTGCGTATTCCGGGCGAGGAAAGCATGTGGTGGGGGCAGTTGACTGACCTGGTCCCCACCCGCATCGACTGGCCGGTGCATGCCATGGGAGACAGCCAGACCCACCGTGTGATCTACCATGCCCGCTCGGACGTCGGCGCCATTTTGCTGGGTGGGGGTGACTTCGCCAACAGCCTCGCGGACTTTGGCGGGGTCATGCCTATTCTGTTCGATGAGCAGGCGCGGCATATTGGTCATATGGGCGTGCCGGTGGCTTCGATCCAGGACATTGCCACGGGCTTGCAGCGCGGCGGCAACGCACTGTTGATCAAGGGCGTGCCCGCGGTCCTGGGCACCACCGGTGCGCGAATGGCGATGAATGCGCAGCTGTTTGAAAAGTGCGCCAAGGCCTTCACCCTTGCCAAGGCGTCCGGGGTCAGGATGACGCTGTTGCCCTGGTGGGTGGTGCGGGTGGCCAACAGCCGCTTGATGAAAGATGAAAAACGCGCGACGCAGTGTTTTGCCCGAGGCGAAATTCCGCCGGAAAACCGTGGTTACTAAAAGACCCTTCAAGAGGTGTAACGCCATGCACATGTCGTCCGCTGTTTCCCGTAAACACCTGAGCGCCGCCTTGGCGCTGGGCTCGATCGCTGTGTTGATGGTGGGGCTGCAACCCTTGCTGCTGGGGGAATTGCTGGAGCAAAACCGCCTGTCACTCGAGGGCGTCGGTCTGGTCGCGATGGGCGAAATCCTCTCGTTGGGGTTGGGGGTGGTCCTGGGCGATTTATTGCGTTCGGTGTTCAGCCTGCGCGTGATCACGATCGTCGCCATTCTGGCGGCATCGGGCATGGACCTGGTCACGGCCAATACCAGCGGGGATGGCGCGCTGGCATTGACGCGGTCGTTGGCCGGGTTGGCCGAAGGCCTGCTGTTATGGGGCACCGTGAACCTGATCATTCAGGGGCCGGCGCCTGATCGCGTGGCCGGTGTGTTCATGGTGGTGCAAACCCTCGGTCAGGCGTTGGTGGCGGCGGTGCTGGCGTACTGGATACTGCCCCTACAGCGCACCTCGTCTTTTGGCTTCGTGTTTCTGGGGGCGCTGACGGCGGCGTCCCTGGTGTTGGTGCGGTGGCAGCCCACCCGGTTGGCCAGTCAGCAAGCACAGTGCACCGCGGATGCCGGTTTTTCATGGGGCCTCAACCATGTGCTGCTGCTGGGGCTGGCCTTCATGCAGTTCAGCGCCATCGGCGGGCTGTGGGCTTACCTGGAGCCGCTAAGCAAATACGTGGGACTGGATGCACAAAACGCACAGCTGCTCGTCTCCGGCACGCTGCTGATGCAAGTCCTGGGCGGGTGCCTGGGGATTGTTCTGGTACGCCGTGTCTCGGACTCCGGATTGTTGGCCGTCGCCGCGGTGTTGTTGGGCGGCATCGCCCTGGGCATGTATTTTTCCGCCGATATGGGCGTTCGGCTATTCCTCGCGTTGTGCGGCGCGTTTGGCCTGGTCTGGCTGATGCTGACGCCGTTCCAGGTCCGTATCGCACTGCAGCTTGATCCTTCGGGACGAGTCGCGGCGCTGGTGCCGGGCATGCAACTGTTGGGGTGCGCCTTCGGGCCCTTGATGGCGTCGCAGTGGGTGGTGGGGGAGAACGCCCAGTACGTGTTGCTGGTCAGCGCGGTGTTCTCGCTGATTGCCCTGACCCTGGTCGGTTTGCTTCGCCGATGCCCGGCAAGCAAGCGCGTCAGTTTCGCGGGCAAAGTGGTGTTGGTAGTGGGCGCATCCTCCGGCATGGGTCGTGGGCTGGCGGTGCGTCTGGCGCAGGAGGGCGCCTGTGTGGTGGCCACGGCCCGGCGCAAGGAGCTGCTGAACGACCTGCAGCTGGAAATCACGCTTCAGGGCGGGCAATGTCGGGTCTCGGCGGTGGATGCCCTGGATGTACAGGCAGCCGCCGGCCTCGTGGATGAAGTCGTCGAACACTATGGCCGGCTGGATGTGATCGTGCTCAACGCCGGCGGCGCGCCTGCGCTGGATATGCGCGAGATGAAAGCCGCCGACGTCACCGCGTACATGCGCTCGAACTACGATGTGGTGGTCAACTACCTGTTCCCGGCCCTGGAACAGATGAGTCGCCAGGGCCATGGGTTCGTGGTGCACACCAACTCCCTCGCGGGTTTCCTGGGTGTGACCTTGCAGGGGCCCTACAGCGCGGCCAAGGGCGCACTGCGCTTGCTGATCGATACCTGCCGTATCGAGTTCGGCGGCCGTGGCATTCGCTTTCTATCGCTCTACCCAGGGTTTGTCGCCACCGCGCAAACGGCGAACGATGGCATGCCGGCGCCGCTGGAAATCTCCGAAGCGGCAGCCGTCGACCATATGCTCTATGCCATGCGCAGCCAGCGCTGGGACTACTTGTTTCCCTGGCCGATGAGGTGGGTGATCCGCTTGGCAAGGGTGCTGCCCAAGTCGCTCACCCTGTGGGTGTTGCGCAAGGAACTGCCGGGCGAGCAGGTGGCGGGGGCGCAGTGTGAGGCGCACGTGTCGCTGAATAAACCGGGTTGATCCTCAACGCCGGCGCTGCTCGCTGGGCAATGTGCCGGTCCACCGCTTGAACGCCCGCCGCAGTACGCGGGCGTCGCTGTAGCCGAGGGTGTGGGCAACTTGTGCCAAGGTCATGGCGGTATTGCTCAGCAAGTCGCGGGCGCGCTCGTGGCGGATCTGGTCAAGCAGTTGGCTATAGGAAACCCCGGAGTCTGTCAGACGGCGACGCAGGGTGCGTTCACTCATGTTCATCTGTCTGGCAAACGCCTGCAACGCCTGCGGATCGTCCAGGTGGGTGCGAATATGGCTGCGAAGTGTTTCGATCAACGCATCGAAACTCACGCCACGGTTGAGCAACTGGTCGAGTTTGGCGCGCAGAGGCGCACAGGTGATGTCGTCATAATCGGGCAGGCGCGTGGTCAGCCAGTGAGCCTCGCTGATCAAGCGGTTTTTGCCGGCCTTGAACGTGATGGGGCAGCGAAACACCCGGCTGTAAGTGTCCGCATAGGACGGGCGTGAGTAGGCCAGTTCGATGCGCAGTGGCGTGAAGCTCGAACCCACCAGCCGCCGTACAACGGCCACGGCGCTGGAAAACGCCTCTTCCACCAGAAACGGCTCGATGTCCAGATCAAACACTTTGGGTTTGACTTCGATGATCAACACCTCTTTCTGCCTGCTGGCCTGGTGCTCCATCAAGGCCCCGGTGTCACCCTGATGCTCAAGCCCGTAGCTCATCGCTTCGCCGAGAGTTTTGCAGGTCAGCATCGCCAGCCCTGCAAAGCCCCATGACACTGGCGTCTGCCGTATCCCTGTCGATAACCCCAGCGCGGGATCGCCCATGGCTCGCTGCGCGCGGGTGATCAACGTGCGGGTCTGGCGGTAAGACAGACGCATGTCCAGGTCCAGAAGCTCCTCATACCCGAAGCCCAGTCCTCGGCAGAGGCGCTCGGTGGACAACCCGCTTTCACTGACCAGGCTGAGCAAGGCTCGCGCGACGTTGGGCACCACCACGGCTTCATTGTGCTGTGGGTGCTGGGTCCAGTCGTGGGTGTCACCGGCAGACTCGAACATAGGTCAAGACTCGTGGCTTATGAACATAGGTGTATCGGAGGCACAAACCTGTCCGGCAAAGAACCCTTCCTGACCGCCAAAGCCCCGTGCCTGGATGATGCGTGCTTTACATTCCAGGTTCAAAGCCTATCTAACAATAAAGGAAGGAATTAGCCATGAGTGCGCTCGGGAATGCCGCTGTGATTGATCAGGGCGACAGTGTTTGTATCATCGGTTCGGGGGCGGGTGGTCTAAGTGCGGCGCGCGCCCTGAAAGCGCAAAAGATCCCCTACGATCAGTTCGAGCGGCACGCGCAGGTGGGTGGCATCTGGGACATCAATAACACCGGTACACCGATGTACGAGTCGGCGCACTTCATCTCTTCCCGTGACCTGTCCGGCTTCGTCGGTTTTCCCATGCCACGCGATTACCCGGACTACCCCTCGCACCGTCAAATAGCCCATTACCTCAGGAGTTTCGCCGACGCTTTTGGCTTGCGCGAGGCGATTCAATTCAACACCTCGGTCAGCCTGATCGAAAAAGACCCTGAAAACCGCTGGGTGGTTACGCTCTCCGACGGTGTTGTAAAGCGCTACCGCTGGGTGATCTTGGCCACCGGTACGAACTGGAAACCGAACCTGCCGTCATTCCGGGGTGAGTTCAACGGCGAAATCCGTCACTCCAACACGTTTAAATCCGGGCGTGAGTTCCAAGGCAAACGCGTGCTGGTGGTCGGTGCCGGCAATTCCGGCGCGGATATTTCCTGCGAGGCGGCGATCCATGCCGACCAGGCCTTTATCAGCATGCGTCGCGGCTATTATTTCATTCCCAAGCATGTGTTCGGCATGCCGGTCGACAAGTTCAACGAAGGCCCGCATTTGCCGTTGTGGTTGGCGCGGCCGGTGTTCAAAGGGTTGTTGCGCTTATTGGTCGGCGACTTGACGCGCTGGGGGCTGCCGAAGCCGGACCACGCGTTGTTCGAAACCCACCCGATCATCAATTCGCAACTGCTGCACCATTTGCAGCACGGTAATATTTCCGTGCGCAAAAACATTGACCGCTTTGAAGGCGACAGCGTGGTCTTCGAGGATGGCACCCGCGAGCAGGTCGACCTGGTGCTGTGCGCGACGGGCTACCAGTGGGGGGCCGATTGCGCGACGCAGTTTTTCGAGTGGAAGAACGGACGCCCGCTGATGTACCTGTCGATGTTCAGCCGCACCCACCGCAACCTCTGCGCCATCGGCTACCTGGACCAGAACTCCAGCGCGTTCAAAACCTTCGATACCCAGGCGTTGACCTTGGCCGCGTATTTCCGTGCGCAGCTTGAAGGCTCGGCGACGGCCTTGCAGTTCGACCAACTGATCCAACGCGATGAGCCTGACCTGAGCGGCGGTATTCAATTCGTCAAGTCGGACCGCCATGCGGTGTATCTGGACGCGCGCGCCTTCCTGGCGTACCTGGAAAAACTGCGCGCCGACTTGAACTGGCCAGCCTTGGGCGAGCATACCTACGACGCCCTGAAACAGTCCTCCCGTCAGGCAATAGCGGCACGCCAGCCAGCGCCGGTGTTGCAGGAGGCCAGCGTCCATGGCGAATAATCGGATGTTTACGGGCTGGGTCGCGTTGATCACCGGCGGCGCGGGTGGATTGGGCCGTGCGATTGCCGCCGCGCTGATCGGCCGGGGTATCAAATGCCTGCTGGTGGATATCGACCCCGATCGCCTGGCCCAGGCGAGCAGGGCCCTCGGCCCGATGGCGCTGACCTACCAGGCCGACCTGACGGACGCCACGGCGCTGGAAGGATTGGTCAACCATGTGCGCGAGGATCTTGGGCGCCTGGACCTGCTGGTCAATAACGCCGGGATACTGAGCAACACGCTGTTCGAAGTGCGGCCGATGCAATCCATTACCCACGAAGTGCAGCTCAACATGTTGGTGCCGATCGCGCTGACACAGGCATTTCTCGGGTTGCTGCAACAGGCCATGGACGGTCGGGTGATTTCCATCGTGTCTCTGGGTGGGTTATTCCCAATGCCGGAAACCTGTATTTATTCGGCAACCAAGTTTGGCCTGCGCGGGGCGATGCTGTGCCTGGGGCTGGATGGCAAGCGCCTCGGCGTCAAATTCACTATCGTCAACCCGTCAGCTACCGAAACGCCGATGCTGATGCGCGAGGCGATTGAGGACGGCAACAAAATGCAGTTCCTGGACCCACCGCAAATGCCCGAGGACGTCGCTCAAACCGTGCTCAAGGCGCTGGATAAACCTCGCTTGGAGATGTTCGTAAGACCGAGCGAATCCTGGACGGCACGCCTGGTGATGCTGGCCCCCGGTATCTTGCCCCGGCTGTTGCCGCTGTTTCAGCGCAAAAGCGAAACCGGCCATCGCAACTATCTGGTTTCCCTTGAGCAGCGCGGCTTGATAACCCGCGAGGGGCAGGGCTGGCGCTTGAAATTGCCGGAGAACTGATTGAACCGTTGGCGAGGGCGCTTGCTGTGGGAGGGGCGGAGCGACGATTCGACTTGCCCCCGACGGCTGCATATAAGGCGGATCAGACCGAATCTGCGGTAACGGCGCCTATGGGGGCCGCCCTCACGGCATCAGCTGCGTGTTGGACAGCCCATATTCCCCCAACGAATACAGCAAGGTTCCATACCCCAACTGATCGTAGCCACCGCTGTTCGGTCCATAGTCGCCGCCACCCCCTTCCACCTGGACCTTATGCGCGAAGGCCTTCACGTTCGGTGCGCTGAGGCCTTTAAGCACGACGTAGTGGTTGTAGAGCAGTTCCCAGATCGGACGGATGTCGCCGCGGTGTTCCGGCGAGATGACGGTTTGCTTGAAACCGCTGTTGATAAAAGGCGTGAACGGCACATCCTGGCCGAGGTTGTACCTGGCCACATATTCGGCGCCCTGCAGCACGCGGTTGTTCTGGTACCCGAACAGGTCGTCGCCCTGGCTCCAGGCCATTTGGCAGAAACTGCCGAGCAAGGCGATGTCGAGCAGGGTGTGCGCCTGGTCACGCCCGCTTTCCTGGACCTGGCCGAGACCATTGCCGTAGAGCTTCCACACCACGTGTTCAATGGAGCCGTTGCCGGCGCCATGTTTGAAATAGTTGAGCGCTTCATCATAGATATCGCGGCGGTCGGTCAGTACGCCAATTGCCAGCATCGAATTCATGTTGGCCAGGTCCCAGTTCGCCCAATAGTGGTCGACCAGCGCGTTATTGTGACGCACCAGAAAATCATGGTTCATCGGATAGAAGACATTGAGCATCATGCTTTGGAACTGATGAAAGTCCGCCGCCTTCCACTTTGAATAACCGCGCAGTAACTCTGCGGCATTGGCCAGTTGATAACCGTACAAGCCGGATGCCAGGAAGCGGTCCGAGGTGCCTTCAATCGATGTAAGGGTGCTGGACCATTGGTTCAACATCGCTACGGCTTTGTCGGCATACGCAGGGTCGCCCGAAAGCTGCCAGCGCAGGGCCAGTGCGTACGCTGCCGCGGCGTCGTTGAATAACCGGGCGTAGTTTTCCGGATGTTGGCCATCCGCGCCCCGATACACCACTGCGACCGGGCTCGGGTTCCAGGCCAGTGAAGCGTGCCGGTTGGCGGTCAGCTTCTGCCAACCGGCCAGCCACGGCTGATTATGGTTGGCCAGTTTTTCGCGGATGCGCAGGAAGTCCTGTTCGGTCTGCAACAGGCCTGGGTGGACGAACGCGGAGGCTTGAGCACCGATACTCATCGCCAGCCCGCCAAGCAGCACGGCCGCGCAGGTTATGCGCTTGATATTGCGCTTTGACTTCAACGAAAAATTCATGGTGTGTTCGCCTTGATGGGTGAATGTTGACGCGGTGTGAACAGCAATACGTACAGCACGGGAATCAACCCCAGAGTGACCAACGTGCCCAGCGCCAGGCCGCCCATCAGTGTGATCGCCATGCCTTCCCACAGCGGCCCGGCAAACAGCATCAGCGGCACCAGCCCGATAATGCAGGTCAGTTTGGTCATGACGATGGGGCGCAGGCGTTTCACGGCGGCGTTCACCACCGCCTCGTACACCGGCAGGCCCTCGTGGAGTTCGGCCTCGATACGCTCGAGCAACAGCACGGCGTTGTTGACGATGATCCCCGCCAGCGACAACAGGCCGAAGGTGGCCATGAAGCCGAACGGGTAACCGGTGACCAGCAGCGCAACGGCCACGCCGATCAGTACAAAGGGAATCGCCGAGACCACAATCAGCAGCTTGCGAAACGAATTGAACTGCCAGACGAACAGCAACAGCATGGCGATCAGCGCGTGGGGCAGGTATTGCAGCAACGCCTGGTTGGCGTCCGCCGAGTCTTCGATTTCGCCGCCCAGCTCGATGCGGTAGCCCGGCGGCAGGGGCAATGCCGCCACTTGCGGCGCCAACTGCTCGACGATGGAGGTGGCCGTCATCGACGGGTTGTGCCCGACCACGGTGATGGCGCGTTCCTGATTGCGCCGCATCAGCGTCGAGGGTTCGCTGGAGGCGACGATGCGCGCAACGGCCGTCAACGGCACGGGCGTCGAACCGTCGGCCGGGTAGACCAGGATGCCGCGCAGATCGGGGGTGGCATCGGTTGTCGTCGAAGGCTCGCGCACCACCAGTGGGACGCGGGTCTGGTTGTCCTGCAATGACGACACCTGGAGACCGCCGAAATGCAGTTGCAACGCTTGGGCAATGGCTTGGGTGTCGACACCGGCGCGGCGCGCCCCGTGCTGATCGACCTCTACGGTGTAACGTGTCAGGCGTGTGCTCCAGTCATCACGCACATCCAGGGTGCCCGGCACTTCACGCAAGGCCTTTTCGATCTGAGCGGCCAGGCTGCGCAATACCGGTTCGTCCGGGCCCAGCACGCGATAGATCGCGACACCGGCCTCGGTGGTGCCCAGGGAAAAACGCTTGGGCTCGGCGCGCAGTTCCGGGTGTTGCTTGAGCAGATAGCGGCGGGTGTTGGCAATGACCGCATCGATATCCGAACCGGCCTTGACGCTGACGGTGAAGTACGCGGTTTCCGGTGCTGGCAACGGCGGGTTGAGGCCCAGCACGATACGCGGCCCGCCATCGCCGACGTAGCCGATGCTGTCGGCCACCTGGGGTTCCTTGCTCAGCCACAGGCTGATCTCGCGCACGCTTTGCAAGGTCTTGCGCGAACCGCTGCCGGGTTCCAGGCTGATGGGCACCTGGAACTGCAAGCGGTCGGACTGAGGCAGAAAGTCAT
This sequence comes from Pseudomonas sp. FP597, assembly GCF_030687435.1. Classification (NCBI taxonomy): domain Bacteria; kingdom Pseudomonadati; phylum Pseudomonadota; class Gammaproteobacteria; order Pseudomonadales; family Pseudomonadaceae; genus Pseudomonas; species Pseudomonas sp. FP597. The sequence goes on from NZ_CP117432.1 coordinate 3,186,898, forward strand.
AGGGCACGCGCATCAGTTCGAAGATCGCGGCGGCGAGTAACACCAGCATCGCCATCAGAAACAGCACTTTGTGCTGCAGCACTCGGCGGATGACCGCCCGATAACCCCGGTAAAAACCGCTGTCGTAACTGTCCTCTGCCGTGTCCTGAGGAGCGGCCTTGGCGAAATACAGGCACAGCAGCGGCGTGACGGTGATGCTCAACAACCACGAGCCGAGCAGCGTCAGCGCCAGCACGACAGCCAATGAACGCAGGTATTCATTGGTGCTGGTCTGGCCGAGAAAGAACGGCGAGAACGCCAGCACGATCACCAGCGACGAGGTCAACAACGGAATCGCCAGGGTGCGTCCGGCGTTCTCGCAGGCCTGGCGCCGATCCTCACCGGCATGCAGCCGACGTTCAATGTCCTCGGCGATCACAATGCCGTTGTCCACCAGCAGGCCGAGCGCGAGGATGATTGCGGCAATCGACACAGTTTGCAGCTCGACCCCGAGCATGCGCATGGCGATCAACGTACCGAGGATGGTCAGCGGCACAATGGCGCCGACCACCAGCCCAGTGCGCCAGCCCAGGAACAGCATGACCACGGCCATGACGATGACCACCGTCTCGATCATCACGTGCTTCATCTTGGCCATCTGCTGATCGACCACATCAGCCTGGAACGTCACCATATGGGCGCTGAAGCCCAACGGCAGCTGCTGTTCCAGCTGGGCCAAACGCTCGCGCAAGGCCACGCCGAATTGGTGAACGTTCTGTCCTGGCGCCATGGACACCGCCAGCACCACGGCGTCCTGGCCTTGATACACCGCAGCGGTCTGGGGCGGGTCGGCCGCCATCACCGAGATCTGCGCGATGGCGCCGAAGGCCACCGATTGCGCGGTGCCGTCGGCGCCGGGCAGTTGGATCGGCAACTGACGCAGTTGCTCCACGCTAAGTACTTCGCCGGTCACGGTCAGGGTGGTGATCTGCCCGCCAATGTCGGCGATGCCGCCGGGCGCCAGCACGTTCTGTTGCTGCAATTGCTGGAACAGCTGTTGCGGGGACAAGCCCAGCCCCGCCAGGCGCTGCGGGTTGAAGTCGATCGACAACTGCTGGTCTTGCACACCGTGCAGCGTCACCTGGCCGATGCCGGGCAGCCCGCCCAACTGGTCGCGCAGGCGCTTGAGCGGTCCGCGCATCTCGCTCATGCTGTAGCCGGGCGCGGTGACAGCGATGGACGCCACGGCGACACGTCCGAAATTATCGTCGACAAACGGCCCCTGGGTGCCGGGTGGAAAGCTGGCGCCGGCCTCGGCGACTTTATTGCGCACCTGTTGCCACAGCACGCCCAGGTCCTTGATCTCATCGCGGGCCGTCACCTGGATGATCACACTGCCGGGGTGGACGGTGGTCACGATGTTTTTGATCTGCGACAGCTCGCGCAGTTTTTCTTCGGTGGGTCGGGCCAGCAGCTCTTCGGCGCGTTCGCTGGGCAGGCCGGGGAATTGGATACTCACCACTGCATCGCGGATCGTCACCGAGGGTTCTTCCTGGGTCGGGAAACTCAGGAATGTGGCCACGCCTGCGAGCAGGATCAGCAAGGCGGTGAATAACGTCAGGCGGCTCGCGCCCAGGGCGTGACGGGTCAGGTTGATCATTCGGGTGTGCTCAGACGGCTGGAGGGCGAGAGCAGGTTGACGGGCTGGCCGTCGGTGAGGAACGCGACGCCGGTAACGACCACTTGCTCGCCGTCCTTGAGGCCGTTGTCGATGGCGACACGGCCCTGGTCGATCAGGCCGATCCTGATCTCACGCAGGGCGACCTTGCCCTGGGCCGGGTCATAGACGAACACCTGCACCTGGCTGGCGTCGCCACCCATGCGCAGCGCCTGGGTCGGAATCGACAGCGTGAGCGCGGCAGGCGCCGCCAATCGCACGTTGAGGTTCACGCCGCTGGGGAGCGCGAGGTCACGGGCGTCCAGGCGGAAACGCGCGCTTTGCAACAGGCCGTTCTGTGCACGTGTCGACACGCCTTCGAGTATCAGCGGTAGGGTGGAGCCGGGCGCCGCCGGGTCGTTGGCGATGGCGTGGTCGCCAGGCTTGAGGCCGCCAGCCTGTTCCACCGGGATTTGCACGATGACCTGCAACGCGCCGCCGGCCTCCAGTTCCATTACCACTTGGCCGGGCGACAACTCGCTGTATAACTGCGCGGGTCTGGCCACGACGCGGCCGTCAAACGGCGCGATCAGTTGGCCCAGGCGTTGATCGCGGCGTACCAGGTCCAGCGCCGCTTCATCGGCGGCCTGCTGTGCAACCGCGGCTTGCCACGCGGCTTCGGCTTGCTCCACGGCGCTGGCCGCGACGCTGCCCTGGGCATACAGCTGTTGCTGGCGCAGCTTGTTGCGCTTGCGCTCGCCGGTTTGCGCCACGCTGGCGAACAGGGCCGCCTGCGCCTGTTTCAGGCGCAACCGCACGGCTGCCGTGTCCAGGCTTGCCAGCACCTGGCCTTGTTTCACGCTATCGCCGACGTCGACGTTCAACGCGATCAATCGGCCCGCGCCTTCAAAGGCCAAGGCGGCGCGTTGGCGTTGGCGCACCACACCGGTCAACGGCGCAGCGTCGGCCTCTGCGGCGTGCACGGTGGTGACTTTCACCGACCTTACGGCCGGCTCCGGCACCGGTTCCTCGCGCGAACAGGCCGCCACCATCAGGCAGGCAACGCCGAGCAGCAGGGGACGGCCCCAAGGACGGAACAACTGAGCAATACCCTGCATGCCTGGCGCCTCGTTATCAGAAGGTGTAGTTGATGGCGAACATGCCCAGGCCAGCGCTTTCACGTCGGATCAGCGGGCTGTTACGCGCCTGGTCGGCGTACTGGGTCAGGGTCAGGCTGGCCAGTGTCGACCAGTGCGCGTCCAGGCTGTGCTGCCAGTTCAAGGCGGCGGAGTAGGCGTAGATACCGGCATCGGCGTTGTATCTTCCGTAGAGCGATCGCTGGCTCTGCGCCTGGGTGACGCCGAAGAACGTCTGGTTGTAGCGACCATCGCCGGCGTGCGCATCGAGGTCCAGGGCCAGGGTGTCGCTGTCGGTATGAAACAGGATGCCTTCCAGGCCGAAGCGGTAGCGGTTGCCACGGTGTTCGCCGGCCATGCGCAGTTCGGCTTCGCCGCTGACCGACAGCCAGTCAAGCAGTTGTTGGCTGAGGGTGAAGTCGGCGACGGTGGCGCCGTTGACATCGCCCATGCCGTTCAACTCGCGGTCGCCCGGGCGGCTGGTGCTGTCCTCCTCCTTGCGGCCCAGGTCATAGTTGATCGCCGCGCTGGCGCCAAAGCCGCTGTCGGATTGAAATTGCAGGCCCACGCCACGGGTGGTGTCGGCGAACAGCACGCCGTGCTGGATGCTGAACATCGGCAGCACGAGCGCGCGGTAACGGTCGGCACCCATGTAGCGCGGCGTGACACCCATGCCAAGGCCCAGGGTGGCGGTGGTCTTGTCGGCTGCCGCGCCGGCGTCGGCCGCCTGTGCCGAAGTCGCGAGGGTGCAGGCCATCAAGGCGGCGCCCCACAGCACGGTACGGGTCGGGGGAGTGGTCAAGTTCATGGTGAAACCCTTTCAGTGGAGGAAAATAGCGGTGCGCCGGACAGCGCGCGATACAGCGCCAGGCGGTTGAACAACAATTGGTAGGTGGCCTTGCGTAATTCGATGGCCGATTCAGTCAGGCGAATCGCCGCCGCCGGGTGCTCCGAACGTGCTGCCGCACCGGCGGCAATCTGTTGCTCGACACGCTTGGCTTTCAGTGCGGTCAACGCCGCCAGATCGATTTGCGTGGTGGCGTTGGCCAACGCTTGCTGGCGCTGATTCAACAGGTCGGCGATTTCGCGGAAGGCGTCCTGCACGGTCTTTTCGTATTGGGCGACGGCGGACTGTTGGCGGGCGGTGGCCAAGTCCAGGTTGGCCTGGTTACGGCCACCGTCGAACAGCGGCAGGTTCAGTTGCGGGGTGAACAGCCAGGCGCCGCTGCCGGATGAAAACAAGGTGTTCAAGCGCGGGCTGGCGATGCCCGCGCCGGTGCTCAAGGTGATCGAGGGGAAGAACGCCGCACGCGCGGCGCCGATGTTGGCATTCGCGGCGCGCAGCGCTTGTTCGCACTGGCGCACATCAAAGCGCTGCAACAGCCGCTGGGACGAGAGTTCGATCAGCCAGGGCGGGGTGTCCAAGTCAATCGCCGGGTCTGTGACGGTAGCGGTCGAAGCTGCGGCCTTATAGCCGGTGACCCACGCCAACGCCTGCCGTGCACTGGCGTGATCGGCGCTTGCGTCCTGCCATTGCTGGGTGGCACGCCGCACTTCCATGCGCTGACTGTCGACCATGTCCTGGGCGATGAGGCCCTGCGTTTGCTGGCCGACGAAAACGCTCAGCAACTGGTTCTGGTTGTCGAGCATGGACTGCGTGTCGGCCTGTACGCCTGCCTGCAAACGCTCCTGCAAATACAGGCGCGCCACTTCAACGATCAGCGCCTTGCGCGCGGCGAGAGCGCCGTAGCGCGTAGCCAGGTAGTCATGCTGCGCCGCTTCGGACAGGCTGCGCACCCGGCCGAAAAAATCCAGCTCGAAATCCGAGAAGCCCACGGAGGCCACCGCGATGTCCTGCCCATAACGTTCGTCGGCGGCCTTGTCATGCAAATGCTGGCGGTTGCGTTGCAGTCCCAGGGCCACGGTGGGCAAGCGGTCGGCGCGGGAAATGCCGTACTGGGCGCGGGCTTGCTCGACACGCAGCAGCGCCAGGCGCAAGTCGCGATTGTAGTTCAGGGCGCGTTCAACCCACTGCGGTAACTGCGCCGATGAGTCCAGGCCGGTCAGCAGCTGTTTCTCTTCCGCGGACAGCGCCTCTACCTCGTTGGTCGTGGAGGAGGGCGCGCCCGTTACAGGTTCGCCTTGCAGGGTCTGCGGCACCGGCAGCGCGGGGGCCTGGTACGCAGGCGCCAGCGAACAGCCGGTCAGCATGCCGACCAGCAGCAAAACCGCGCCGAGGCGTTCGGGCAGCTGGATAGGCTTGGACAGCGGGGCGGTGGTCGGCATAGGATCGGTTCGCGAAAGTCGGGCGTAGGGCAATACTGCTCGCGGACTTTCAATAAACCGTTCGTGAATTATCAAGGTTTCATCAAGAGGCTTCTTTGTGTCAGGAAAACGTATCCTCATCGTCGAAGACGACGCCGACAGCGCCAACATTCTCGAAGCCTATCTGCGCCGGGATGGTTTTGAGGTGGCCCTGGCCGAAGACGGCCAGCGCGGTCTGGACCTGCACAAAAGTTGGCGACCCGATCTGATCCTGCTGGACGTGATGCTGCCGCGCTTGAGTGGCACCGAGGTGTTGTCCGCCGTGCGTCGCAGCAGTGACACGCCCGTGATCATGGTCACGGCCATGGGGGACGAGCCGGAAAAACTCGGCGCCTTGCGCTATGGCGCCGACGACTATGTGGTCAAGCCCTACAGCCCGCGCGAGGTGGTGGCGCGGGTGCACGCAGTGTTGCGACGTACCACGGGCAGCCAACCAGTGGAGCAGTTGCTGCGTCATGAAAACCTGCAAGTGGACCTCATCGCGTTTACGGCGGCCATTGAACACCGCGATGCGCCACCGCAACTGCTGGACCTGACGCCGACGGAGTTCAAACTGTTGGTCACCTTGCTGAAGACACCCTCCAAGGCCTTCACCCGTGATGAGCTGCTGGAAATCTGCCTGCCGGAAAGCGAAGCCCTGGCCCGTGTCGTCGACACCCACGTGCACAACCTGCGGCGCAAGCTGGAAACTCATGGCATCGCCGGGGTACTGGTCACGGTGCGCTCCATTGGCTATCGGTTCAGGTAAGCCGCATGCTTGAGAAATCACGGATCAACGACAAACCCTTGTGGCGCTGGGTCGGCATGCGCATGAGCCTGTTGGCGATTGGCGCGGTGGTGGTGATCGCTATCTGCATGTGGATCAACTTCAGGCTGTCGGACCGCTACTTTTTGCAGCACCTGCCGCCGGCGGCGCGCGAGGAGTTGCTGCAGTTGCGCGCCGAGCCGCAGCTCAACGAAAAACGCCTGCGCCAACTGGTTGCCGAATACTATCCGGTGGAATTCTTCCAGCCGGACATCGCCAATCGCGACTGGCTGATTCTGGCGTGCCTGGTGCTGGCGGCCATCCCGATCATCATCGTCTGTGGCTTGTGGTTTTCGCGCCCCTTGTCCAGCCAGTTCTCGGCGATTGCCCAGGGCGCACGGCGGGTCGCCGGCGGTGATTTCCTGACACGCCTGCCTGTTCACCGCGACGCACCCGACGAGATGCAGCGGCTGATCAGCGACTTCAACAGCATGACCACCCAACTGGAGCGCTACGAGCGCGATGTGCGCGAGTCCAGCGCGGTCATCGCCCACGAATTGCGCACGCCATTGAACGCCGCCATGGGCCGGGTGCAGGGCATGCTCGATGAGGTGTTCCCCAGCGATGCCGCACAGCTGGGCATGGTCAAGCGTCAGCTCGATCAGCTGCGCAAACTGGTGGATGACCTGCACCTGCTGTCGATGGCCCGTGCCGGCCGACTGGTGCTGGAGCGCAGCGATTTTCCCCTGGCGGTCCTGATCGCCGAACGGCTGGCCTGGTTCCAGCCGCAACTGGATGAGGCCGGCGTGCGCACGCAAGTCAGTATTGCCGATGGGTTTCGCCTGCATGCCGATCGTGATCGCCTGGGCCAGGTGATCAATATCCTGGTGGACAACCTGTTGCGTTACGCGGCGGGGGGTGGCGAATTAAGCGTGATGGCGCTTCGGGTCGAAGACCGCGTGGTGATTGAAATCGGTGACCGTGGTCCAGGGATCGAGGCACAGCACCTGGACAGCGTATTTGACCGCTTCTGGCGGGCGGAGCGCTCCAGGGCGCGTTATTCGGGCGGCAGCGGGCTGGGCTTGTCCATTGCCCGTGCGATCTGCCAGGCCCATGGCGGAGCCATTACCGCCAGTAACCGCGCCGAGGGGGGCACCTTGATCCGGGCGGAGTTTCCGCTGTAGTTTTCGCCGTGGTTTTCGGGTTTATATCTATGGCTGGATAACTATTTAAATATAGGTAATTATGCCGTCGACGGTGCTCATCCGAGCGCCTGCATTGACGGGGCACGGCCATGGCGAACGGTGATCATCGATTCGAGCGAATTCTTCTGACCAATGACGACGGCATCGATGCGCCCGGGCTCAAGGTGCTGGAACGCATCGCCTGCCAACTGGCGAATGAAGTCTGGGTCGTCGCGCCCTTGCTTGATCAAAGCGGCACCTCTCATTCATTGAGCCTGCACGCTCCTCTGCGGCTGAGCTACCACGGCACCCGCCGGTTTGCGGTGACCGGCACGCCGGGCGATTGCATTGCCGTGGCGCTGGGGCATCTGCTCAACCATGACAAGCCGGACCTGATTTTATCCGGCGTCAATCGTGGCGCGAACCTGGGCACCGAAACGGTGTTCTCGGGCACCGTCGGCGCGGCGATGACCGGGTTGCTGTTCGGTATCCCGTCTATCGCACTGAGCCAGGCGTTTACCGACCGCACCGCCGTGCCTTGGGAAAACGCCCTCAACCACGGTGCGTACACGGTTGAGCAACTGATGGCGCTGGACTGGCCGCAGGACGTTTGCCTGAACGTCAATTTTCCGAGTTGCGCGCCGGGTGCCGTACGTCCGCTGAAAATAACCCGCCAGGGCAGGGGGCGTTTGGACGGGGTGTCGGTGCGCTCGGAGAACGACCCACGCGGCCTGGAATACCATTGGCTTCAATTGCAGCGCCACCCACGGCCTGATGAGCCGGGCACGGAAACCGCGGAAAATCTCGCCGGTCACATCACCGCGACGCCGTTGCAGTTCGAGCGTACCCACGCCACGGCCGACCGGATGTGCGAACAACTGGCCGAGGCCGGGCGCGTTCAGCGCTCTTCGTAGCGGCCGTACTGGCTGAGCTTGTCCATCAGCAGCCCGGCGGCCTCCAGCTGCCTGCGTTCAGTGGCTGTCAGGCAGGCGTCGACGGCTTCAGCCAGCCATTCATCACGGCGCTTGCGGCTTGCCTGCAATACGCGGCAGCCTTGGTCGGACAGGCCGATCCAGGTGCGCCGGCGATCCTCGGTGTCCGGTGTCCGGGTGATCAAGTCGCGCGCTTCGAGATCCTTCAATAGGGCGGCGAGGTTGGACGAGCGGATGTTTTCTGCTTCGGCGATTTTCGACGGCGTTGCCATGCCGTCCATTTGATCGATGGCACTCAACACCAGCATCTGTGACCACGTCTCGGGATGATTCTGTGCTTCCTGGCGCAGGCGTTTGTTCAAGCGCGTAAAACGCCCGCGAAATAATGCGATATCCATACAGCGCTACCTTGGCGAAAAACCTATGGGATTGTAGCTAAATCAAGGCTGGCGTCGTGTGGTTTCGCGCAGGTAGCGCGCTGGCGAGGTGCCCAGTGTCTTGCGAAACATGCTGATGAACGAACTGACTGACTCATAGCCGAGCGTCTCGGCGGTTCGCTGCACCGACTGCCCCTCGGCCAGGCTTTGCAACGCGACAATGATCTGCCATTGCTTGCGCCACTGGCCGAAGGTCAGGCCGGTTTCGCCTTTTATCAGGCGGGCCAGCGAACGTTCACTCATGGCCACGTGCCGTGCCCAGCTCGCCATGGTGGCGCGGTTGGAAGGGTCTTGTGCCAACGCCCGGGCGATGGTGCGCAGTGGGGTTGATACGGGCAACGGCAGGTAAAGCTGTTCCGTGGGGGCCAGTTCAAGTTCTTCCAGCAGCACGTTGGTCAACCGCGCAGTGCGCGAATTCGCGGGGTAATCCTGGGCCTGGCCGCTCAGGTGGAGGATGAGCTCGAGGATCAGTGGCGACAGCGCCAGCGTGCAGCAGCGATCCGGCAGTGACGCGGCGCCGGGTTCGACGAACAAAAAACACACTTGCCCGTTGGCCGTGACGCGGTTGCTATGGGCGACGCCCCCTGGGATCCACACGCCGAACCCTGACGGTACCATCCACACGCCATCTTCTCCCGTACACACGATGCCGCCGCAGTAAGCCACGACCAGTTGCCCTTTGCGGTGCGTGTGTACGGCGGACTCGCTGTCGTTGCGCTGGGGGGCGAGCATCAGCGCTACGGCGGGTTGGGACAGGTTGTCGTACTCGAACTGATCGACGGGTAAGTGCTGGAGTTCGGCCATGGGGTGCCATCGAGGGTTGTCTGGATTTGATTATATTTTGGCAGTGTACTCAATATCGGCAGCACGGGTAATTCCTTAGCATCGTCAACAAGCCCCTTTCAGGATGCGGGCGAATGCTCGAACCCTCCGAACCCGGTACTTGCCATGCTCAGCGAAATCGCCATTGCCAACCTCTACTTTCCTCCCTTGTTGATCTACCTGGGCGTATCGGCCTTGGTCTACATCCTCATCGAGCGCCTGGCACGCCGCTGGCTGGACGGCGCGTGGCACCCAGCGCTGGCGCGGTTTTTTGTGTCGCTCATCGTCGTGTCGGCGATGGTTGTCAATTGCTGAGCGAGGCTGTGGGCATGTCTATCGTCAAACTCCTCAAACCTGTCGCCACCCTGGCGCTGGGGGCGCTGGCCCTGGTGTTCTGCCTGCAACTGTGGCGAGCGTATGTCCTGGCGCCCTGGACGCGGGACGCACGGGTGAGTGTGCAGGTCATCCGTATTGCGCCGCAGGTTTGCGGCCAGATCGATCAGTTGTCGGCCACTGACAACCAGTGGGTGGCAAAGGGCGATTTGCTGTACCGCATCGATGCACGCGCCTATCGACTGGCCGTGCAGCAGCGCGCCGCAGAGTTCGCCGAGGTGCGCAGTGTGTTCGAGCAACGCCGTGCGCAATTCAAGCGACGAACCCTGTTGGCCGGCGCCATCGCCCAGGAGGAAATTGACAACGCAGCGCGCGACCTGGCGGTGGCCCAGGCGCGCCTGGACGCGGCAGCCAGCCAACTGGCCCAGGCGCAACTGGATCTGGACCGCACGACGGTGCGTTCGCCGGTGGATGGCTATGTCACTCAACTGCGCCTGCAGCCCGGTGACTACGCGCAGGCGGGCACTACCAATCTGTTCGTGGTCGATGCACATAGTTTCTGGATCACGGGTTATTTTGAGGAGACCAAGCTGGCGCAGGTGCGCATCGGCGCACCGGTCTCGATCAAGCTGATGGGGTTTGCCCCACTGCTGCAAGGGCATGTGGCAAGCATGGGCCGGGGGATCGCCGACACCAATGAATTGCGCAACGACAGCGGTTTGCCTCAGGTGAGCCCGACCTTCAGTTGGATTCGGTTGGCACAGCGCGTACCTGTGCGCATCGAGTTGGACAAGGTGCCGGACGGGGTGGCGTTGGCGGCGGGCATGACCGCCAGTGTCGAAGTGACGCAGCCGAACGCCGCGCCGCGCTGGCGGCTTACCCAATGGCTGCAGGCGTTAATGTGATGACGCGGCTGTCGACACGCCTTTTCGCGGCGATTCCCCGACCCTGGACACCCGCCACCTTCGCCTACGTACTGCGTTGTATCGTGGCGGCGGGTCTGGCGCTGTGGCTCGGCTTCCAACTGCACCTGGACGCTCCGTTTTCGGGCGCATCTACCGTGTTGCTGCTGGTGCAGCCGATTCAGGGCGCGGTTCGCGGCAAGGGCGTCTACCGGATGCTGGGTACTTTGATCGGCCTGGGTGCGGCGTTCGTGCTGACAGGGCTGTTCGCGCAACAGATGCTGTTGTTCATACTGGGCATCGGCGTGTGGCTGGGCCTGTGTGTCGGTGCAATGACCGTGTTGCGCCATTACCAGGCCACGGCGGCAGTGGTGGCGGGTTATACGGTGTGCCTGGCGTTGGGGCCAGCCATCGTCGCGCCTGAGCAGGCGTTCGACCACCTCATCACGCGGGGCACGGCGGTGGCGCTTGGCGTGTTGAGCTTGAGCCTGGTCGTCACGCTGTTCAGCTCCAGAACGATGGCGCATAAAGTTCGAAGCTCGCTTGTCGATGTCTGTGCCCGCAGCGTGGGGCTGCTCGCTGCCCAACTCGCCGGCGAGCAGCCTGTGGGGCTGGCGAGGCAACGTCATGCGCTCGCGATGGATATCGCCAAGGTGGACGACCAACTGGGACTCGCACGCGGGGAGTCGGCGCTGATTCGCTCCCGGCAATTGGCGATTCAGGCAGGTCTGGCGCATCTGCAATCCGTTGTACTCGACATGCGCCTGGACGAGCCACACTCCGGCTTCGATCCCACGTCGCTGGCTCAAATAAGCACCGCGTTGCGACAGTTGAGCGAGCGGATGCCCGACACACGCGGCGACTTTCTCGCCGCGGCCGATACGGTGGAGCAACTGTGTCGCAGGGCGCGTGAACCTGCTGACTCATCCGCGCATTCGCACGTGTTCAGCGAACGCCTGGAGGAACAGTTGACGGACCTGAGTGAGGCCTTGTTGAATTTCTCCAGCCTTGATCAGCCTCGCCCAAAGCGCGTGCGTGCCGTGGGGTATCACCGCAACTACGTCGATGCCGTGCGAAACGGCGTCAGGGCACTGCTCGCCACGCTGGCCGCCGGCACACTCTGGTACGTCAGCGGTTGGGATCAAGGGCCCACGCTACTGGCGGTCGTGGGCCCATGCTGCACACTGTTGGCGACGGCCCCGGCGCCTGCCCAAGGTATCGCCGGCTTCATACGGGGCACGCTCTATGCCATGTTGGCGGCGGTGCTGTGCAAGTTCCTGGTGATGCCTCAGATCAACGGTTTCCCTCTGTTATTCCTGGTACTGGCGGCGTTCTGGTCGTTCGGAATCCATGCCACCAGCCAACCGCGCTACGGTCTGCAAGGAATTGCCTACCTGATCGGGTTCAACACCTTGGTAAGCACTGGCGATACCGCCCTCTACGATTTCGCCGGCTTCGCCAATCAGGCGCTGGCCTGGATCGTTGCCATGCTTATCTGCCTGCTGGCATTTCAGATATTGCCGAAAGATCCGGCTAAACACGTTCGGGCCTTGAAAGATTCACTCCACCAGCACACACGCCGGTTACTTCGCCAGGCGAGCACTGTCGATCACCTTAAGTGGCAGGCAACGCAACAACACCGGATCGTCGCGCTGAAGAGTGCGCTTGGCGCGGATAACCCGCACGCTGAGCAGGTGGGATACCTGTCGTTGCAACTGAGCAAGCAATTGAGCCGGCTACAGCGTAAAGCGAGCCGCATTGCCCCGGGTTCGCCCGTCGTCCAATGCGCACAAACCGGCGCCCGGCGGATTGCTCGTTTTGCTTATGACCCGGCGATCGGCGCTGTGCAGGCACGCCGTACGGCAAGGTCGATGGAAAGGCTTGGGGCGCATCATTTGGCGGCCTGTTACCAGGACCTGGCGCGGTTGCTGGAGGCATACGCGAACACTGTGCATTCCCTTGTACCGTAGGACGACAGGCTTCTTCGTGCATGAATATCTACAATTTCAAAAAGCTGAAACTTCTTCCTGTGGGAGGGAGCTTGCTCCCGATGAGGGGTGTCAGATGAATACATCTGTCACTGACCCACCTATATCGGGAGCAAGCCCCCTCGCCACAGATTCATCGCGGTCTCGAAAAGCGGTGTAGATGCCCAAGCTTCTCCATGCCGATTCCTTGTGTTTCAGCCGACGAAGGTGATCGCCAACGAATTTGGCTCTAACATGAGCCAATCTTCATGCTGCGCTTTTCCCGACCACTCGCCGGACGCCTCGCCTATGAGAGACCTGCCACCCACCGCCACGTTGCGCGCTTTTGAAGTCGCCACGCGGCACCCGACCTTTACCGCTGCGGCGCAGGAGCTGCATGTGACGCAGAGCGCGGTCAGCCACCAGCTCAGGCATCTCGAGGCGCTGTGGGGGTTGCAGTTGTTCGAACGGGGCAGGGCGTTACGCCTCACGGCAGCGGGGGCTACGCTGGCGCCCATCGTGCGAGAGTTTTTCATGAGCCTGGAGGCGACCTTGGGCGACCTGCGCGAGCAAAAAGGCCGGGTTCGACTCAGCGTCAGCACCACCTATTCCTTCGCACTGAAATGGCTGCTGCCACGCTTGCCGAGTCTTTCTCGCCAGCATCCCGAGCTGCTGGTCTCGCTGGATACCACGGACGCAGTCATCCACTTCTCCGACGCTCAGGCCGATGTCGCGATCCGACTCGGCAAAGGCAACTACCCAGGGCTGTACTCGGAGTTCCTGTTTGGCGAACAGGTGTTTCCCGTGGCCAGTCCCGAGCTGCTGCAGCGCGTTGGAACACCGGGCAGCCCCACCGAGTTGTTGCGTTTACCGCTGCTGATCCGGGATGGCGCCGAGCTGGCGCCGAAATGGGAGGTGTGGTTTGAAGCGGTCGGCCTGGCATTTTCGCCGCTCAGGGAAAGCGTCAGGTTTGGCGATACCAACATGACGGTTGAGGCCGCCTTGCTCGGCCAGGGCGTGGCGTTGGTGCGCAGCGGGCATGTCGAGAACGAAATCAGCGATGGCCGTCTGGTGCGGCTGTTCGATGTGCAGTTCCAGTCGCCGCTTGCCTACTATTTCGTGTGCCCCAAGGGCATCGAATCGCAGCCGCACATCGCACGCTTTCGTCGATGGTTGGTCGGCGAGGCGCTGAAAGTCCAACAAGCAGATCAGTGATCCATGAGCATTCGCTCATGCTGCAATGAAGAGACTTCGCTGTCGTCCGGGCGCGGGGTTGCCTAAAGTGGCGTATGCCTATTCATCTCGTGGTTCTCGTCCTGTTTGCCGCGCTGCTGCACGCCAGTTGGAATGCGCTGCTGCGCGGCGGTGCGGACCGGTTATGGTCGATGACGGTGATGTGCATCGCCATCGCCGTTACCTGTGTCCTCGCCGCCACGTTCATGGTGCGCCCTGCGCCTGAAAGCTGGGGCTATGCGTTGCTGTCGGGGTTGTTGCATGTCGGCTACAACCTGTTCCTGGTGCGCAGCTACCGGGTCGGCGACCTGGGGCAGATCTATCCGATTTCGCGTGGATCGTCGCCAGTGCTGATCACCCTCGGGGCTGCGGCTTTTGCCGGGGAACGCATCGCTCCGGGCGAGTTGCTCGGTATTGCGCTGGTGTCGGGCGGAATTATTTCGCTCGCCTTCAGGGGGCGCAGCCTGTCGGTTCCCAGCCTGCCTTTCGCGCTGGGCACGGGCGTCTTCATCGCAGCGTACAGTGTCGTCGATGGTATCGGCGCCAGGCTCTCCGGTGCACCGCTTGCCTACACGGTGTGGATGTGCGCCTTGTGGGGTGTGCTGATGCCGGTGGTCTACATCGGCCTGCGCGACGCCCGCAGCCTGTTCTGCGTGCGGCCTGGAGCAGTCTCCGCCGTGGTGGGTGGGCTCGTTTCTTTGCTCGCCTATGGCGTGGTGATCTACGCCATGAACGAAGCGCCGTTGGGTGCGGTATCGGCCTTGCGCGAAACCAGCGTGCTGTTTGCGGTGTTGATCGGCTATCTGTTCCTCGGCGAGACGCTCACCGTCCGCCGGATTCTGGCGTGCGTCGTGATCGTCAGCGGCACGCTTCTCATCGGCTGACACGGCCAACGGCTCAGGGAGTCTTTTCAATGGGTAATGTCTCGCAGGTACCGCTGATTCTGATCACCGGCGGCAGTCGCGGAGTGGGGGCGGCAACCGCCCGGTTAGCCGCCGCAAACGGCTATGACGTGGCGATCAGCTACGTTGCCAACGAACCCGCGGCGCTGGCAGTGGCGGCGCAGGTGCAAGCGTTAGGGCGCAAGGCTTTGGCCATGCGCGCCGACAGTGCGGACCCTCGGCATGTCGCCGATTTGTTCGCGGCCATCGACCGTACGTTCGGGCGAATCGACGTGCTGGTCAATAATGCCGGGGTGCTGGAGACGCAGTCACGTCTGGAAGACCTCGGCTTCGAGCGCATGCAGCGCATTTTCGCGGTCAATGCCATCGGGCCGATACTCTGTGCCCAGCAGGCGGTGAAGCGCATGGCTTACCGGCACAACGGGCCGGGCGGTGTGGTGATCAACGTCTCTTCGGCCTCGGCGCGCCTCGGCAGCCCCAACGAATACGTCGACTATGCAGCCTCGAAAGGTGCCTTGGAGACGTTTACCATCGGGTTCGCCAAGGAAGTGGCGCGGGAAGGCATACGCGTCAACTGTGTTCGCCCAGGGCACATCTACACCGACATGCATGCCAGCGGCGGCGAGCCGGGGCGTGTCGATCGCGTCAAGGACTCGATCCCCATGGGCCGTGGTGGTCAGCCGGAGGAAGTGGCGCGCGCCATTCTATGGCTGGCCAGCGAACAGGCATCCTTCGTGACGGGGACATTCCTGGATGTGACGGGCGGTAAATGAGTCTGCCCGGCCGGGAGCAACTCGAGTCGTCGCACCGCCCCTCCCACATTGGCGAGTTCCACACAATCGACTGAAATCCGCCATGATCGCGCGCGCAGCTGGCACATTGAGACTATGCTCATTGCCAAATGCAAGCCATGTCGTGGTTTCAATTGTCGCCCGCCAAGGAAAGGAGCCGTATGTGTCTGGATCTCAATGTTGTCCGGCAGTGCCGCAATGGCTTCATCGACAGGTTGTGGGCACGTGCAGGCCGAGCCTGTGGCGCTTCGCCGCCTGCCTGAGCGGGCTGGTGATGGTGGCCGCCAATCCTGCCCAGGCTGCCGACGGCAGTATCGCCGGTGGCCCTGCCGCGAGCTATAGCATCGCCTTCAGTAACTCCTACGCGGGCAGCGATTTTCGCAAAGTGATGGTGCGCAACTGGCAGGAAATTGCGCAGCAAGCGCAACAAGAGGGCTTGATCCGCGAGGCTCCGGTGGTCAGCGCCAATAACTCGGCGTCGGAACAGGCGGCTCATATCCAGGACATGATCGTCAAGGGCGTCGATGCCATCGTTGTCCTGGCCGCGTCCGACACGGCCCTCGACGGCGTGATCCGCGATGCCTGCAACGCCGGCATCGTGGTGGTGGTGATGGCCAGCAAGGTCACCGAAGGCTGCGTCTATACCGTGGACTACAACTGGTCCGCCATGGGCCGCGTGGAAATCGACTATATCGCCGAGCGCCTCAAAGGCAACGGAACGCTGCTGGAGATCCGCGGCATTGCGGGTGATGCCACCGATAAAAACATCAGCGACGGCATTCGCAAGGCCGCCAGCGACTATCCGGGCCTGAGGTTCGCCAAGACCGTATACGGCAACTGGACGGGGGCCGTTGCACGCAAGGAGGTGTCGCTGGCGTTGCCGTCGTTGCCCGTCATCGATGCCGTTGCGACCCAAGGGGGCGACGGTTATGGGGCGGCCATGGCGTTCAAAGCGGCGGGACGCCCATTGCCGATCATCGTGATGGGCAACCGTCAGGATGAACTCGCCCTGTGGAAACAGGAACGCGAGGCCAATGGCTACGAGACCGTCTCCGTTTCCGCTTCGCCAAGCGTCTCCCAAGTGGGGTTTTGGGTGGCCCAACAGATTCTGGCGGGCAAACGGGTACCGAAGTTCGTTGAAGTGCCACTGGTGCGCATCGATGCCAAAGACCTGGACACCTGGCTTGCCACGATGCCGGTGGGCGGCGCCGCCAATCCTTTCTACAGCCAGGCTTCCGTTGTGGCGATGATCGACGCGGCCAACAATCATACGGCGCCGCCGGCGCCTGTGCCGGAGGTCAAGAAACAGTAGTGGCGGTTGGGGAGCAAGGGCCATGCTGACATTCAAAACCGCCAGGGACCGGCCCATTGCCGTCAAGATCGGCCTGGCGGTCGCCGCACTGGTGTTCCTGATGCTGGCGGTGTCGCTCGTGAACCTCTACGGGCTGCGCGGCATGGTGCGCGCGGTGGATTCGGCCAGTCATTCCGCGGAAATCCTGGCGTCGGTCAACGGCGCCACCGGGCGGGTGGAGAACTTCATTGCCACGCGCGACCAGGAAAGCCTGTCCCAGGCCGAAGGCATGGTGGCGACGGCTATCGCCGGCCTGACCGCCATTCCGGTGGCAGAGGCGCAATCGCTCAAAGGCAGCCTGGAACGGCTTGCCTCGGCTATCGCGGCCCTGCGCACGGCGACCCTGACCATGGATGGTGAAACGGAGAACATGACCACCCACCATAGCCGGATGCGAGAGGCGACGACCCTCATCGAACAAGGCATTGCCGATGGGCTCAAGGACCTCGACACCCGTGCGGCTGAACACCAGGCTCGGGTGAGCAACATCGAAAGTGCCCACCGCATGCTGGATGTGCTGCGCAACGGCGAGCGGATCATCACCGCCAATGTGGCCAGGATGCTGCTGAGCGGTGATGGAACGGCCGCCACTGCGGCGCGCAACGCCTGCGCGGCACTTCAGCCGGTGGTCGAACAATTGCGCGAGGTGATGGGAACGGCGGATGCAAAAGAGAACCTGGACCAGTTGGCCGCGGCGATCACTGCGGCCGGCCTGGCGGTGGAGCACCTTGGCGAGGCGCCCAAGCTGCGCGGGGGCGAGGCGTTGCGGCAGCTCGCCGCTGTCGGGGATGTGGCCGAGCGTCTCGAAGCACAGTTGGGGGATGTGGATGGGCAGGTTGCCCATGACGCAAGCGACATTCAGGCCGCCACCGGATTGCTGCACAATGCCGCGGCGTTATCCAAGCGTTTCGCCGAACGCGTGGCCACTCTGGAGGCGCAGACCTTGTCGTTTCGCCTGTCACCGTCGGCCGAGATCGCCGACGCTGTCGGCACCCTGCTGGACGAACTCTCGCGTGTTGCGCGTGTGCTCCCTTCGTCCGTGGGGACGCAAGCCAATGCGACGCCGGTGACGGTCAAGGATCAGATTGCCGGCTACCGAGCGGCATTCGCCAGGTTCCGCCAGGCAAGCAATGCCTTGAGCGACGCGCGCGACCAGGTTCGCAACGAGGCTCGCAGTGCTGGCCTGTTGGTGGCGCGCTTCGCGGGTCAGGCGCGCTCCGATGCCTTGGTCCACAATGACCGCGGCATGCTTGCGACGATCATTGCGGGCACGGTCGCCATCCTGTTGGCCGGCGCCATCGCCTGGAGCACCTCGCGATTTGTTGCGCAGCCTATCGTGGCCCTGGCCTCGGTCATGCGCCGGCTGGCGGCCGGCGACCTGCGCACCGGGATCGCCAGCGTCGAACGCGGCGATGAGATTGGCATCATGACCCGCGCGGTACGCGTGTTCCAGGAGAATGCCCTGCGCATCCGCGTGCTGGAGGCCGAGGCCGAGGCCGAACGACAGCAGGTCCAGGCCTCGTTGGAGCGAATGGTCGCCGAGCGTACCGACACGCTGCATCACCAGACCGAGGTGCTGGAGGCGCAGGCCATCGAGCTTATCCAGGCGCGCAATCAGGCCGATTCGGCCAACCAGGCAAAGAGCGATTTCGTGGCCACGGTCAGCCACGAACTGCGCACGCCGCTGACCCTCATTCTCGCCCCCCTGGAACAGCTGTCGGCAGCGACGCTTGTGCCGGCCGACTGGCGGGTGCAAATCGAGCGCGCCCAACGCAACGCACTGCGCTTGATGAACCGGGTCAACGACATCCTCGATTTCTCCAAGGCCGAAGCGGGCAAGTTCGAGGTGTGCCCGACGCTGGTCGACTTGAACAATGCGGTGGGGGTGCTGGCCGAGGATGCCGCCATGGTGGCCGAGGGCAAGGGGTGCACCTTGACCTGCAGCATCGATCCCGCGCTCGGCACGGTGTTCCTGGACCCCCGACACTTCGAGAAAATTCTGCTCAACCTGGTGAGCAACGCCATCAAGTTCACGCCCGCTGGCGGCACCGTACACCTGGCAGTGACGCCGCTGGATGGCGAGCGATTTGAACTGGCGGTGCAGGACTCGGGGATCGGCATTGCGCCTGAGGAACTGCCGTTGCTGTTCCAGCGGTTTTCCCAGATCGACAATTCCGCCACGCGCCATTACAGCGGCACAGGCATCGGCCTGGCCCTGGTCAAGGACCTGGTCGAACTGATGGGGGGCGAAGTCGGCGTCAGTAGCGAGCCGGGACGCGGGTCGTGCTTCTTCGTTCGACTTCCGCTGGGGGCCGAGCAAAACGCCTTGCTGAGCGAAGCCAGTACGATGCATGAGCCATCGTCACCGAGCACAGCGAGCACGACCGAGCAGCGCCATCTGCGTTTCGACGACGGCCGCCAGGGCAGTCCGGCGCAAGGCGTAGACGACGAGCAGCACCCGGAACACGCCGCGCGATCCAAAGTGCTGGTGGTGGACGACAGCCCGGAAATGCTCAGCTATCTCAGCGAGCTTTTGCGTGACGACTATGTCGTCGCCACCGCGGTGGATGGAGAGCAGGCCTGGGCACTCCTGCAGCGTCGCCCCATCGATGTCGTTGTCTCGGATGTGATGATGCCGCTGCTCGACGGCTTCGGCCTGACCGCCAGAATCAAAGGCAGCCCCGGTTTTGCCCACTTGCCCGTGATCCTGGTGACCGCTCGCGGCGGCAGTGATGCCTGCGTTTCCGGGCTGGAGAGTGGCGCCGATGACTACATCGCCAAACCCTTCTCGCCGCTGGAACTCAAGGCTCGCGTGCGCGCGGCGCTACGCATGAGCCAGGTGCAAAGCGAACTGCACGCAAAATCCCGCCAGGCGGGCATGGCCGAAATCGCCACCGCTGTGCTGCACAACGTTGGTAACGTCCTCAACAGCGTGAACGTGTCGGCAGACCTGGTCAGCAACCAGATGCGCACCTCCAAAGTCCAGGGGCTGGGCAAGGTCGCTCAACTGATGAACGAACACGTCGATGACCTGAGCGATTTTCTCGCCAACGATCCCAAAGGCAAGATGCTGCCCGACTACCTGCTCAAGCTGGCGGAGGTGGTGACGGCAGAGCAACAAGGCATTGTCGAAGAACTCGGGCAACTCACCAAGGGCATTGACCACATCAAGACCATCGTCGCTGCCCAGCAGTCCTATGCCGTTGCGGTCAGTGTCGTGGAGACAGTCTCGGTCGCCGGGTTAGTCGACGATGCGTTGCGCATGAGTGCCGGTTCGCTGGAGCGTCAGGGGGTGACGCTGGTCAAGAGGATTGCCGACTTGCCCTTGCTGCCGCTGGATCGGCACCGGGTGTTGCTGATTCTGGTGAACCTGATCAGTAACGCCAAGCATGCGTTGGAAGGCGTGGCTGATCGCAGCCCCTGCGTTACGCTCGATGCCTGCCTCGTTGACGCATCAGTCCTGCGTATTTCAGTGACCGATAACGGCAACGGGATCACGCCAGAGCACTTGGCGCGGATCTTTTCGCATGGCTTCACCACTCGCAAGGAAGGCCACGGTTTCGGCCTGCACAGCTGTGCCCTCGCTGCGCAGGAAATGGGCGGCCGCTTGACCGTGCATAGCGACGGGGCCGGGCAGGGCGCAACGTTTACCCTGGATATTCCCCTTGATGCCGCACCGGATCAGTGATGAGCGGCGATATCAGCCGCCGCGCTGTATCTGCTCCAGTATCAGGCTGTCGGTGATGTTCAGGTCGTCCAGCAACAGAAACATCTTGCTCAGTACCTCGGCCATTTTCTGGTCCGTGTCGGCGAACGGCAGGTAGAACTCGCTGACGCCACTGCCGGCGGGCACGATGCACAGGTAATTGCCGGGCTCGATATGGATGGCTGCGCTGCCCAGATGAATGCGGTAGTTCGCACGCTGGCCGGTGACGTACAGAAAATGCCCTGCACATTTGACGTTTCGCAGCCCTAGCCCTTGAATCAACGCGCCGACCAGTTCGGCGCGGCGTTGCAGGGTTTCGTTACTGGTGCTGTAACCGTCCGCGGCATGGGCCACGCAGACCAGCAGGTCGGCGTCACGCATGACTTGCGAAAACAGCAGCGGCGGGACCTGCTCAAGCGGTAGGGCTGTCCGGTCGCGGTAGAACGCGATCGTGTCGAAGGTAAAGTGTTCGGTTTCCGAGAGGTAATGGCCGGTGTCCAGAAAGTTGAACATCGCGTAAATGCCGTGCTCCTTGCTCTCGAAATAGATGTCTTCGACGCTTGAGGTCGACCAGCCGCGGGCCTGCAGCAACCGCGCGGCGACCTTGGCTTTGAGGCGGTGGCCGGCAAATCGGTTGGACCACAGGCCGGTGTCTTGCTCAGCCGGCGTCAGCAGGTACAACTCGCGAAAGGCCTGTTTGAACGGCTGCACGCGGCGCTGGGTCACCACTTCTTTTTGCCAGGCCGACAGTTGGCCCGCCGTGAACAGATGAAACGGGTGAGCAATACGCAGGTGTTTTTTTGCGCTGTGCGGGCGGCCTTCAAGGTCGGTCACCGTCAGCGTTGCGGCATCGAACCAACCCAGCACAGCGTCGTCAGCCTGCACAATCAGTTGTTCCAGCAGCAGGCGCACCGCAGGCATGTTCAACAGCGGTTTCAGCGCGTCCAGCGCCAGGGCTTCGCCGCTGCTCATCATCGCTTCCAGGGTGTGGCAGAAGCGCGCGATCTGGTCCTTGAGCTGGGTTTGCCGGGTCTTGAGGGCGACGAAGTCGGGATGTTTGCGAATCGCGGGCGGTGCGGTTTTCAGGGTTTTTCCGGCTTTGCCGACGTGCAGTGCGGGCGACAAGCCGTCGATGATCAGTCTGACGTCATAGCCATCGATCGTGGCGGCCGTCACTGCCGACTCGGCGATCTGCGCTTCCATGGCCCATTCCAGGCGAATCGCCGAGGGATAGCCGGCGACACGCGCGAGATTTTCCAGGCCTGCCTGTATCGCGGCATGGGAGTTGGCTTGTCGTTCAGCGCCGTATTTGCGCACCTCTTTGTGCAGTTTCTTGAACATCAGATAGCGCTGGCGTACGTCGTCCGCGTCCGTGACGGGCAGTACCCCATAGATGCGCATGGACGCCTGTGCATGGCGGGTCAGTTTCTTTTCCAGCGCTGCTCGGCCGACGCCCTGGTAGGCGTCGAGCAGTACACGCGTCTCGGGAAACGCCCAGTGCGAAGGTTCGAGTGCCGCGAGGTAGTCGCGCAGGTGGTCGGGGTCGGCCTCGGCCAGCGCCTTGTCCAGCAAGTAGCGGTCCACCACACCCACGGTCTCATCCTGTGTGTTGGGCAGGTCACTGCCCCAGCCGGACTGCGGTGCCAGGGCAATGCTCAGGTATTCACGCTGGAAGGCTTGCAGATCATTCCAACCGAGCGCGTCGAGCACCACGCGGCTGGCATGCCCGGCGTAGGGCAGGGCGGTCAGCAGGGTATGCCTGGAAAAACCGTTCAGCGCCGCGAGCAGTTCAGCCGATGCGGGCTTGGGCAATGTCTGAAGCGCCAGGAAGCGCTCGAGCACGGCGGCCGTATAGCCGAAGCCGTCGACAAAATTATCCGGTGTCATGCCCAGCCTTTCGATCACCGCCAGGGACTGCAGCAACCAGCGGGTCTGATACACCTCTACCGAACGAAAGGTGTCCGCCAGCTTCTCGGCGTTTTCGGGCAGCCCAGCCAGGGCGTCCTCGACATAACGCACGGTGAAGCGCGCCAGTTCAGGGGGCACGGCTGCGGACCCTTCAGCGGCAGGGGCTGCGCTTTCGGTTGACTCATCATCGTCGAATGCGTCCTCGGCGTACCGATCCATGTCCACATCATCGCTGTCCAGCCCGGCGTCGTCTGCGTAGAACATCATGGCGCGGCCCCAGGTATTGGCCGCCCGGACGAAGCGCGGGTAATCGAGGCGGCCCGCGGCCAGCAGGCCCAGTGCGAAACGCTCGATTTCCTGGTGCACGTAGACATAGGCATCGGCGATTTTTCGCGTGTCTTCATCCGGCGGCGAAGGCGGCTGCTCGCGGTTCCAGCTGCCGTCCAGCAACCATTCGGCGAGCGTCAGCCAGGCCGGGGCAGGCGGGTAATTGCTCAGGCGATTGAGGCAGGCCTGAACGTCAGGAAAAGCCCAGGCCTGGTCCAGACTTCTGCGGTAATAGGCAGGGCCATCTTCGTCAGTGGGCAAGGGATAGTCACTGTCCTCGAAGGCAAATTGCAGCATGTGCCGCAGTCGCGCACCGATCTGCTCCAGCGCATAGGTATCCGGGTGCGCGGTGATCCACGCGTCGCAGAGTCGATATTGCAGGCCGTAGCGCTGTTGATCGCGGCGATCCTCCAGGTCGTCCCAGACGGTCGGGAACACAAACCCATCAGCCAGCGCCTTGGGTCCCTCCTTGGGCTGCTGCCTGACCCAGTCATCGGCGATGCGCAGGAAGTCGATGCCGTCCCAGAAATCGAGCTCGAACGCGTCATATCGGCTGAGCGCGGGATAGCCATCCAGCGCGCTGTCACAGAATGCGCGCAGCGCAGCGAGGCGTGTGGCTTGTTCGGGCACGGGGCGGCGTGATTGCATGAGGGCATCCAGGGAAGTGAGCGACGAGGATCAACCGCCAATCAGCGGCACCAGGCGGATAAACGCAAGCGTGGAAGGGGGACTCAAGTCGATGGGGTCATCGAGTGTTTGCAGCAAGACGCCGTTGTGCAGAACGCGGAACGCACGGGCTTGAAAACCCTTCAAGGCGCGAGCGACCTCAACGTCGACATCCAGCTCCGCAGCTGCGCTGGCCTGAGGCATGGTCACCGCGCCTTCACGGGCTTGCCGCCGAATATCGCGCTCGCTCAGGTATTGACGGTCGAGCACTTCACGCAGCGACAGGTGTTCCAGCCAATGCTGGACCGACAGCGCGGCGATCTGTTCGGCAACGGACAGGCGAATGAGCTCGGCGACCGTCAAGGTCAACGACTGCGGCGTGAGGGTCACAGGGGGCAGCAAAGGCTCCTGGCGCGCACCTTTGAGGCAATAGCTATGGACCACGAACTCCATGACGCATTCCTTGCAAACCAGGCCAGCCGGGCGGATGGCGCTTTAGCATAGCCCGGCCTGCAATAAACGTCATCGACCGTCGCCGTCACGCTGACGGCCAGCCATCTATTTAATCGAACGCCGCTTTCGGTATTTAGTATTTGCCGACCTCCGGGTCGGCTATTAGTCTCGGTCCATCCACACCGAACGCTGGCAAGCCGCTCGTCACAGGCGGCGTCCAGGCAACACGCAACAACCACTACAAGAATACCGATCCGGGACGCGCCGTCAGGCGTTGGCCACGGCTTCGGACATCCAAAATCTGCCGATTTTCTGGAGCCACACCGCCATGAGTGCACGACCTGACCTCGGCGCAGACGCCGACAGCGATGCCGAACAACTGCGCAAACTGGGCTACACCTCGAACTTCAATCGCAGCATGAGCCTATGGGAAAACTTCGCCCTGGGCTTTACCTACCTGTCGCCGGTGGTGGGCGTTTACACCCTGTTCGGCCTCTGCCTGGCGGCCGGCGGCCCGCCGATGTTCTGGGCCTACCTGCTGGTGGGTTGCGGGCAGCTGCTGGTGTGCCTGATCTTCGGCGAGGTGGTTTCGCAGTTCCCGATTTCCGGCGGCGTCTATCCCTGGGCTAGACGTCTGGTGGGTAAACGCTGGGCGTGGATGGTCGGTTGGATTTACTCCATCGCCCTGTGCGTCACCATCGCCGCCGTCGCGGTCGGCGCCGGTCCCTACCTCGCGGCGATGCTCGGTTTCGAGCCGAGCAACAACACCAATATTGTCATTGCCGTGCTGCTGACGCTGTTTGCGACCCTGGTCAACCTCAGCGGCACCCAGGTCCTGGCCCGCATCGCCATGTTCGGGTTTCTGTGTGAACTGGTCGGCGCGGTGATCGTTGGCGTGTATCTGCTGGTGTTTGAACGCCACCAGCCGATCAGCGTGCTGTTCAACACGTTCGATATCCGTGTCGACGGCTCTTACTTGCCGGCGTTCCTCACCGCATCGCTGGCGGGCATGTTCCTCTATTACGGCTTCGAAGCGTGCGGCGACGTGGCCGAGGAAACCCCGAACCCGAGCAAGCAAATCCCGGTGGCCATGCGCATGACCATCTACATCGGTGGTGTCGCCGCGATGTTTGCCTGCCTGGCGCTGATCCTCGCCGTGCCGGACATGCAGGCGGTGATCAACGGCACCGATAAGGACCCGGTCACCACCATCCTCAACAATGCCTTCGGCAGCGTCGGTTCGAAGGTGGTGATGGGCGTGGTGATGGTCTCTTTCATCTCCTGCGTGATCAGTCTGCAGGCCGCCGCCAGCCGACTGCTGTATGCCTACGCCCGCGATGAAATGGTAATCGGCAGCGGCCTGCTGAAGCGTATTTCGCCGACCACCCAGGTGCCGGTGGCCGCGCTGTTCGTCTCCGGCGTGCTGCCGACGCTGATCATCGCCCTCGGTTTCTTCCTCCAGGACGCCGTGGCGACCATCGTCAGCTTCGCGGCGATCGGGATTTACCTGGCCTTCCAGATGATCGTGCTCGCCGCCCTGTACGCGCGCGCTCGAGGCTGGAAACCCAGCGGCAAGTTTGCCCTGGGCGGCTGGGGCCTGCCGGTGAATATCGGGGCGCTGGTCTATGGCGTGGGCGCCATCGTCAACATGGCCTGGCCGCGCACGCCGGACGCGGCGTGGTACATCAACTATGCGATGTTGCTGAGCACGGCCATCGTCATTGGCCTGGGCCTGCTCTACATGTGGTTGGGCAAGCCCTATGACCGTGGCA
Organism: Pseudomonas sp. FP597; assembly: GCF_030687435.1. Classification (NCBI taxonomy): domain Bacteria; kingdom Pseudomonadati; phylum Pseudomonadota; class Gammaproteobacteria; order Pseudomonadales; family Pseudomonadaceae; genus Pseudomonas; species Pseudomonas sp. FP597. The sequence continues at coordinate 3,212,426 of NZ_CP117432.1, forward strand.
CCGCGCCCGCCGGCGATGCCTGGAACGCCAGCCGGTAACGGCCAGCGACTGGGCACCGATCCGTTTGTTTATCCGAATGCGCACTCAGTCCTGCCTGATCAGTTCGACTCTACGATTGAGTGCCTTGCCTGCGCCTTACAAAACTGTCGTGCTCAACACAGCGCAATAGCACAGCCGTCCTATTGCCACGCGCTTTAGCGTTGGATCACAGTTGCTCCGCTGTTCAATCCGCCCTATAGAACGTGAACAAGGATCTGTTTTTTGAAAAATTCAACCACCAGAAAAATGGTCTTGACCTCGCTGATGCTTGCTGGCGCTACCTGGACCGTGGCAGCGGTTGGCGCAGCGGAGTCCTCGGCGCCGTGCACCAATGAGGCGGATTTCCAGGCGGGCACTGTGGTGGATTATGAAAGCCGCGATAACCTGTCCTCGGTAACCAGTCGCAATAAGACGCAAGCGTTGGGCCGTGAAGATTTCGCCGGCGCCAATCCAGTGGCTTCATTACACACGACGTTCATGAACAACTCACCGGTGTTTTTCACGACTACCTATGCGCAAATCAAGGACGGTCAGTTGATTCGCTACGGTGATCGGCATGGCGCCGGCGCTTCATTGACCACCACTGTTTACAATCCTCCTCCCGCGACACCGCTGGATTTACAGCCGGGGCAGACAGTCACCGTCAGCTACAAGAACCAGGTGGTCAGCAGCGGCGCCACACTTGATTTCGAGGTGACGGAAAAGCTGACCTACAATGGCCGTGAGACGATCAAGACGCCACTCGGGACGTTCGAGACCTGTCGGTTCACCAATGAAATTTCGTCGGGTCCCACGTCCGGTAAGCAACCGAAACAGACGGTCAGGGTGCAGAATTGGCTTGCTGCAGAGGGGCCCTACCGTGGGCAATCAATCAAATCAGCCAGTCCCTCTGGCGCGGAGGGGCAGGAGCGAATCGTTGAAGTGCTCAAGATGCACTATGAGACGGGGGCCAACTAACTCGCCTTGAGGGGTAGTACAGGTGTACTAGTTCAGGTGTTCTATATCATAAGTTGTATGACTCGGACATGATCGGTGCGTGTTTTCAATGATCTGAACGGGTTGTGCTTGCTGATATGAGTTGCCGAATTGTCGTGGCGGACGGGCACCCGCTTTATCGAGAAGGGATGAGAGGGCTACTGCAATGTTTAATGCCTGAGGCAATCATAAAGCAGGCGGGAAACTTGGAAGAGGTCGGTGTTCTTCTAGAGCGCTGGCAACCGGTTGCCATGCTGTTTATCGAAGTGCGGTTGCCGGGATTGTGCTCCCTGCAAGCACTTGCAAAGCTGTGTAAGGAAAGAGTCTCTACTGCAATCATCGTTGTTTCGGCAATTGATGACGACGTGGTCATTGCGCGTGTGATGGAGGCGGGCGTCAATGGATTTATTGGTAAGAATGTTTCAGCCGAAGAAGTGCGCGACGCTATCAGCGCTATTCGTAATGGCCAAGTCATAGTCAAATACGAGCCTGCCGACGCACCTTTGTTCGAAGGTAATGACGTTATAGGCAAGCTGACGTCAAGGCAGAGGGAAGTCTGGCGCTTGATCGCGCAAGGTAAAACCAACAAGGAAATTGCCGCTGAACTGGAAATCTCTCCCTATACCGTACGTATTCATGTGTCTTCGCTGATCCGTGTGTTGAATGTGCCTAACAGAGCGGTCGCCGCGGCGCGTTTCGCTGGACGCTACACCTGCTAGTCCGTGGGGTCCTCGTCCGCGCTCGATGGCGATGCGCAGGAATATCGACGCAATGATCAATGTCGGGATATCGGCGAGGGGCATCCAGGTGGCGGCATCACTGGATGCCGCCCCTGAGATCGGTGAGCGAACCGTTCGGCGGTCTTGTCAGGAACGGGTCAGTAAAGCCTGTAGTAATCCACCACGTCGTCGACGAAGTAAATGATCAGCCTCGACCCTTGGTTCTGGTTCTGGATCTTTTTAGTGTTGGTAGCACTGCTGACGTCATTGGCGACGCCCTGGGCTTTGGATACTTGTGCGGAGGCGTCGTACATCTTCAGGCTGGTCTCGGTCGAGACATATTTATGAGCCAGGGCCATGTACTTGTCGAGACCCTCTTCGCTCTTACTGTAGGTCCAGCTTGATTCGTTGCTTTTGCTGCTTGAATCAAGATGTTCCTCGGCTGGCGTGCCAAACAATTGCGTCACTTGAGTCTTGGTGGTCTTGCCGGGAATAAGGGTCTTTTTCAGGTAAACAACATCGTATTTTTGCGCTCCCGGGTTCAAGGAACTCATCAAGTCGCCAGTGTTTGCACAGCCTCCGAGGACGCCGGTGAGCAAGCAAAGTGTGAATCCGATTCTCAGTCTTTTTCCATATTTTAAGCACATAAGACGTACCTTGAGTTGTGTTATGAACTGTTCCATTTCGACCGGATTTACGAAAAAGTTGACCCGCGGAGTGCAACTAATCGCCCCGTTGATTGCAGTGCGAATAAACACGCGAGAACGCGACAGCCTGACGGCTGAAGTGGGTTCCGGCATGCGTTCCGGTTTGCTGTTTTAAGACGTTGTCGAGCGTGCACAGCTTAGGGGGGGAGTGTGAGCTGACGCTATAGTGCAGATGTGCTATAGGCGAAAAGCGTCTGTATCACCCTCATTGTTTGCGCCGTGTTGTGACTTATGTATCGAGTTTGCCCGCCCACCCGCTAATGCCGGGAAAGTTGCTGAATTGAGCCGCAGCTGCCGCACGCGTGGGCACCCCCAGGGATTTAAGCAGCGTGGAAACATGGATGCGTACGGTGAACGGAGAGATACCCAGTTGCTTGGCGATCTCCTTGTTGGTCTTGCCGGCGGCGATCAGGCCGAGCACTTGCTTTTGGCGGGCGGTGAGCGAGGAAAGGCTGGGATCTAAGACGGGGTTTTCAGGGTTGTATTTGACCACCACTTCGCCTTCACGAATCGCCATGATGGCGTCGGCAATGCCTGCTGGGTCAACATTCTTGCCGATAAAACCATCGGCGCCTTGCGCGATGACCTGGGAAATAATCTCCAGGTCGTCGATCATCGACACCACAATGATCGAGGTACGTTTGAACTCGTTGCGCAATTGGCCGATGGCGTGCGTCGACGTGATACCGGGGAAGCGCAGATCGAGGATCAACGAATCGACTTCCGCGCCGGATCGCGCCAATGCCAGCACTTCATCCAGATTACCCGCCTGCTCTATTACCGCCGCGGGCATAAGCCGCTCAAGGGTTCTCAGCATACCTTCGCGAAACAGAGGGTGGTCATCTGCCACTATGATTCTGTGCGTCATGCTCAAGGTCCATCTCACCTCCTGATCGGCGCATCGTAACGCAAACTGTAACTCTGTGTTTCAAATTTGAAGCGGGTTTCACGTTGGAGAATTGCAATGAACATGACGGAAAAGAACAGCGAGTTGGATCAGGCCACGTTGCGTTTGACGGTCAGCACCTGTGCCTCGTTGTACATTTTTGTGGTGGCCTGCCTGCCTTCCAGTGACTTCGCCACCTACGTGCCGATCATGTGGTACATGGCGTTTTTCATCAGCGTGGCGGTGCCTCTGCGCATGGCGATCAAGCGTTGGCCAGGACACTTCTTCTGGCGTCGATTGTTCGCCATGGCCCATGACTATACGGGCATCTCTTTCGCCATGGTTGTTGGCGGGGAAGGGGCGTTGCCGGTCTACGCGGCCTTGCTATGGGTCACGCTGGGCAATGGCATGCGCTTCGGCTCACGTTACCTGGCCGCCGCGACACTCATCGCTCTGGGCATGCTGATCATGATCTTCGTGCTGACGCCTTTCTGGCGTGGTCAGCCCTACATGTTCCTCATGCTGATCGTGACCACCATTGTGGTGCCTGCCTACGCCCATATCCTGCTCAAACGTACACGTATCGCATCGGAAGAAGCGATCGCCGCCAACCAGGAGAAGTCACGCTTCCTGGCCCAGGCCAGTCATGACCTGCGCCAGCCGATTCATTCCATCGGCCTGTTCACCGCATGCCTGCGCGACGCGAAGCTGGGCAGCGAAGAACTGCGCCTGGTGGACAACATTGACCGCTCGCTGCACACCGTTTCCCAGCTGTTCCGCTCGATTCTGGATATCTACACCCTCGACAACGGCAAGCTTGAACCGCAATCGGAGCCCGTGAACCTGGGGGCTCTGTTGCAGGATGTGGTCAAACAGAACACCGAAGCGGCCCGCTGGGCCGGGGTTGAACTGCGCCTGCGCCCTTGTCAGCATTGGGTGAACGTCAATGCCGGGTTGTTGACCACCATGGTGCAGAACCTGGTGTCCAACACGCTCAAATACGCATCCGGCCAGCCGGTATTGATCAGTGTGCGTCCCAGAGGTCGGGGGTTGGCTATTGTCATCTACGACAAGGGACGCGGTATCGCCGCCGAGCATTTGCCGAATGTATTCAAAGAGTTCTATCGGGTGCGTCATGCACGTGACAAGGACGTCGAGGGCCTTGGGTTGGGCCTGTCCATCGTCAAGCGTATCAGCCAACTGATCAATCTGGATATTCGGTTGGACTCCCGACTCGGCCAGGGCACATGCGCCACCATCCTGGGGCTGGAGCGCATCCTGCCACGTGCCGAGGCGCAACGGCCGCCGGCCACGCACAGTCGCCTGCAGGGCCTGCGGGTGTGCCTGGTGGAAGATGATGCCAATGTGCTGATGGCGACCTCGGCCTTGTTGGAAAAATGGGGATGCGAGGTGGAGACCCATAGCGATGGACTGAACGTGACGACCGACTGCGACATCGTCATTGCCGACTTCGACCTGGGTCCGAAAATTTCAGGCGCCGAGTGTATTGCCGCGATTCGCGAGCAGCGTGGCTGGGAAGTCCCGGCGATGATCATGACGGGGCACGAAATCGAGCGTATCCGCAGCACATTGACCCACATGAATATCTCGATCCTGTCCAAGCCGGTGCGTCCGCCCGAATTGCGAGCGACGTTGCTCGAACTGACCAAGCATTTCGCCAGACCGGTCGGTTAGCAGGCGGCTGTCTGCGTCCAGTGGCGCGGCCGGTGCCTTTACTTTTGAACAAGGATGGAGTTGTCAGAACACCTTCACGACGCTCGTTTTTGGAACAACGCAACACCTGCCACAACGCTGGATGAGGGTGTAAGGTAGTCTGCGCAACCCGTGGAAATCTCAGGAAAGCGAGGTGACTATGAGCGTTCCAATGTTGAAAAAGCTGCATCTGAATGGGTACCACATCGTGCAGGTCAACTACGGACCCTGGCGCGTGTGTACGCACAACGACCGGTTGGCGTCCTTCGACTCCCGTGAACAGGCGCTGGCGTATGCCGCGGCTCTTCCGGGGTACAAGGTGCGCCACAGGCCGGTGTCCAATGATGATTGAGTGTTAAGAGGAAGCCCTGGTTTGACCGGGGCTTCTGCATAGAGCGTCTACGAAAAACTGCTTCCCCTGATCATAAAAAGGACTGAATGATGAGTGTCGAAACCCTGCCGCAAGCGGGCAGTTGCCGTTGTAACCGCGTGCGCTTCAGCGTGAGCCAGGCCCCTGTGATCACCATGGCCTGTCACTGCACCGGCTGTCAGAAGATGACCTCCAGCGCATTCTCCCTCAGCGCACTGTTCGCTGCCGACGCTTTCACCGTGACGCAAGGCTGCCCCGTGGTTGGCGGGCTGCATGGCCTGGATCGCCACTACTGCTGTTCCCATTGCATGAGCTGGCTGTTTACGCGTCCTCATGGCATCGATGAGTTCGTCAATGTACGCGCGACCTTGCTGGATAATGCCCACGATTACGTGCCGTTCATGGAAACATGGACCTGTGAAAAGCTGCCCTGGGCGGTCACTCCGGCTGTCGAGCACTTTGCGCAACTGCCTGAACCCCATGACTTTGCGCGCCTGATGCAGGCCTATGCCCAATTGCAGGCACGCTGAACTCAGTCGATCAGCGCCAGCAGGTCGGTGTCGCCAACATCCACCCCCGCCTGGGTCAGCAAGGTCGTCACTTGCCCTCGGTGGTGGGTTTGGTGGTTGAAGAAATGCGTCAGCAGGCTGAAAAACGGCTTGCTGGCCGCCACGCCGCGCATGTTGCGATAGTGCAGTTGCTGGTCGAGATCGGGCTCACGCAAGGTGCTGACCCAGTCGAGGATCAATTGGTCCAGCCAGACGCGACGGGCCGCCAGCGCATCCAGGTCGGCGAAGGCTAATTGCTTGAGGTCACCGGGCTGGGCGATGGTCTCCAGGGGGACCAACGCCGTGAAGCCTGCCGGGTGCTGGGCAAAGCGCTTGAGCCAGACCGTGTCACCCAGCGCCAGGTGATTGAGCGTGCCGAGAATCGAGCCGAAAAATGCCTGGCGATCCAGGCGCACTTGCGCCTCTGACAGCTGAGCGGCAGCGTCATAGACCTTGCGGTTCATCCACTGGTTGTAGGTGGCCATCAGCGCGACCTGTTCGATACGGTTCACGTCGCTTATCTCTCATCGGCTGCTGAGTTGGGTTTCAGCGTACATTCAGGCAAGTGTTGGCCTCTGTCTGGGTATCTACACATCTCGGGTATGGTCGAACCTGTGGCGAGGGAGCTTGCTCCCGTGACTATCGGGCAGGCGATCAAGTTGCAAGACATTTAAGCGGTCAAAGTGTGGGAGCGGGCTTGCTCGCGAAAGCGGAGTGACAGTCACCAAATTCATTGACGGATCCACCGTATTCGCGAGCAAGCCCGCTTCCACATTTTGAACCGCAGTGCATCAGATCAGTACCGGGGCGCCAGTCAGTTCGTCACGGGAGCAAGCTCCCTCGCCACAGGTTCAAAGTCGCATCCAGGATGTGTAGAACCTATGCCTGTATAACTTCATACACCCTGGGCCGCGAGCACCGCCAGATAAATCAATACCACACCGCAGGTGCCATAACTGATGCGCTGCCACAACGGGGATGCGTTCTTGCGCAACAGGTTCACCAGCGCGGCGATCAGAAAACACGACAGCACCGAGGCCAGCATAAACCCGGCAAAAAACATCAGCGTCTGCCCATGGCTGGGCGTGGCGCCGACGATACCGGACAACGCGCTGCCCAACGCGCCCCAATAAACGATGTTCTTCGGGTTGGCCAGGGAAATCGCAGCACCCACCGCCAGTGCGTTTTTCCCGGAGCTGGCCGGTGCGTCGTCCGCCTCGGGCAGGTGCCAGGCGTCAATCAGGCTGCGTACGCCGAGCCAGGCCAGGTACAGCGCGCAGATCACCGTCAGCGGCACACGCACGGCGTCATGCTGGATCAGCAGGGCGATGCCGGTCAGGCCGATCACCGCCCACACGGCATCGCCCACCAGTGAGCCGATCTGTACCAACAGCGCAGGCGTGAACCCCTGGAGCAAGCCGCGACGCAAGGTCTCCGCCAGCACGGCGCCGGGGGAGAGGCAAAACACAAAACCAAACACCAGTGCGTAAAAAAAGATCGCCAACATGCCCGCTTCCTTTCGAGAAAGTCGCAAAGCATACGTCAGCAGGCGCGCTCAAATCGACTGTTGATTGACCCGTTGTGACTGCTTTTCTGCGGCTACAGTGCTGCGATGCGCGCGAGTTCTGCCTTCAACTCAACCGGCGCGAGGTTGGCAAAGGGCAGGGCGAAGAACGCCCGGCAGCGGGTTTCGATTGTCTCGAGCGTGGCGTTGAACGCAGCGTCCACACGGGCTTCATCGCCCTGCACATCGGAAGGATCCTCCAAGCCCCAATGCGCCTTCACGGCCGGCCCGAAATACACCGGGCAGGCTTCACCGGCGGCCTTGTCGCATACTGTGATCACGATGTCCGGCGGGCTGCCTTCAAAGGCGTCGTTGCCCTTGCTGTACAAACCCTCGGTGCTGATGCCCGCAGCTTGCAGCGTACTCAGGCTGCGGGGCAGCACCTGGCCCTTGGGGAAGCTGCCGGAGCTGACGGCCTCGAAACCCTCGGGTGCGAGGTGGTTGAACACCGCCTCGGACAAAATGCTGCGGCAGCTGTTGGCCGTACACATGAACAGAACTTTCATCTTAAATACTCAGGCGCAGGGCGAGGGCGGCAAGGGTGATCAGCAGTACCGGCAGGGTCAGCACAATGCCGACCTTGAAGTAATAGCCCCAGGTAATGGTGATGCCCTTGCGCGCCAGGATATGCAGCCACAGCAATGTGGCGAGGCTGCCGATAGGGGTGATCTTGGGGCCGAGGTCGCTGCCGATTACATTGGCGTAGATCATCGCGTCCTTGACCACGCCCACGGCATGGCTGGACTCGATGGACAGCGCGCCGATCAATACGGTCGGCAGGTTGTTCATCGCCGAGGACAGCAACGCGGTCAGCACGCCGGTGCCCATGGCCGCGCCCCAGACGCCGTAGGTGGCAAAGGTATCCAGCCAGGTCGCCAGGTACGTGGTGAGGCCGGCGTTTCGCAGGCCATAGACCACCAGGTACATCCCCAAGGAAAACACCACGATCTGCCACGGCGCTTCCTTCAGCACTTTGCGCGTGGAGATATTGTGACCCTTGGCGGCAATCACCAGCAGCAGAACGGCGCACACCGCGGAAATCGCACTGATGGGAATGCCCAGCGGCTCCAGGGCAAAGCAGCCGACCAACAGGATGCCCAGCACCCACCAGCCGGCGCGGAACGTGGCACGGTCGTGGACGGCACTGGCAGGGTCGGCCAGGTCGGCCGGGTCGTAGGTCTGTGGGATATCGCGACGGAAGAACCACAGCAGCACCGCCAGGGTGGCGGCGACACTCACGAAGTTGACCGGCACCATCACGGCCGCGTATTCGTTGAAGCCGATCTTGAAGTAGTCCGCCGAGACGATATTCACCAGGTTCGACACCACCAGCGGCAGGCTCGCCGTGTCGGCGATAAAGCCTGCGCCCATTACGAACGCCAGGGTCGCCGCTGGAGAAAAGCGCAGCGCCAGCAGCATCGACATGACGATGGGGGTCAGGATCAACGCCGCGCCATCATTGGCGAACAGCGCCGACACCAGTGCCCCGAGCAGCACCATGTAGGCGAACAGTCGACGCCCGCGCCCTCGGCCCCAACGCGCCACATGCAGGGCAGTCCAGGCAAAGAAGCCGGCCTCATCCAGCAGCAGGCTGATGATGATCAGCGCGACAAAGGTGCCGGTGGCGTTCCAGATGATGTGCCACACCACCGGGATATCCGCCAGGCTGATCACGCCGCAGGCGAGGGCGAGGATCGCGCCCAGCGTGGCGCTCCAGCCGACGCCCAGCCCCTTGGGCTGCCAGATGACCAGGATGATGGTGACGATAAAAATCGCAATTGCGACAAGCATGTATAAACGCTCCGATGGCTCAGCAGCAGGTGCTGGCCCGTTGTGGTCGGTCGCCCATTGCATCCAGACGCAGTGCGTCGTGTTGCAACCATGGCTGGTTGGCTTGCAGGGTGGTGTCCAGCACCTGCTTTACCCACTCAGGCAGGGCCGGGTTGATGCGGTAGTAGATCCATTGCCCCTGGCGACGATCGAGCACTAATCCGCCGTTGCGCAGTTGCGCCAGATGGCGAGAAATTTTCGGCTGACTGTCGCCCAGAGCATGGATCAATTCACATACGCAAAGTTCGCCTTCGCGCAGAATCAATAGTGTGATCCGGGCGCGGGTGGCATCGGCCAGGCATTTGAACAGGGTGGGCGCAGAGAAGAGGTCCGGCATGGCGGGGCCCTTGTAGATAGGGATATTCGAATATACGTATTTCCATATGTTTCGGTCAAATGCTGTTTCGATTGATAGGGATCAATAATCCGCGAATCGACACACAAGTGTTTGAAATTAAAATGAAACACGCATGTCCTAAAGTGCCTGCCCATTGCCGATGAAGGAAGACCCGCGTGACCCGAGCCACTCGTAACCTGCGCAAGACCCTGGATTGCGTCGCGGAAAATAACGAAACCGCGGCGTTCGACTTGATGCGTGCCGTGGAAAAACTCTCTGATGAAGTGCTACGTCAACGCCTGCTCAATACCATTCACCGGCTCAATCAGGACGCCCATGAACTGCGAGAAGCGCGTGATTCGGTGGGGCAGGTGTCGGTAAAGCTCGCCTGAGCAAGATCGTTCAAGACAACCTTTTTTCGCCCTGGCATGCTTGTCGACTGTCTGTCGATGAGCCGTTTCCATGTCTGCTGCCTTGCCTCATTACGCCTTCGCTCGCGGCGCCATTGCCGTCATTCCGTTATCCCTGGCCTGTGCGCCCTGGGGGCTGCTCGCCGGCTCCATGGCCATCGACGCGCAATTTACCCCGCTGCAGGCCCAAGGCTTGTCCGTCATTGTGTTTGCCGGTGCCGCGCAGTTGGTTGCCATCGGCATGGTCAAGGGCGGCGCCAGCCTGATTTCCATTGTGCTGACCACCTTGCTGCTGACCTCCCAGCATCTGCTCTACGGCATGCACCTGCGTCCGGTGCTTTCGCCGCTCACGGCGCGCTGGCGCATGAGCCTGGGGTTTCTGCTCACCGATGAGTTCTTCGCGCTGGTCAGCCATTATGACCGCCAGACCTTCAACCGCTGGTATGCGTTGGGCGTGGGCCTGACGTTTTATATCATCTGGAACCTGTTCACCCTCGCTGGCATCGTGCTGGGTAAAAGCATTCCGGGCCTTGATCAATTGGGCCTGGAGTTTTCGATTGCCGCGACCTTTATCGCCTTGATCACGCCAGTGGTGCGCGATGCGCCGACGGTGGTCTGCGTGGCGGTGGCCTTGCTGAGTTCGGTGTGGCTGAGTTATCTGCACTGGGAGTCGGCGGTGGTGGTGTCCGGCGTGCTGGGCATGAGCGCGGGGTTTGCCTGCAAACGACTGGGAGTAGGGCAGCCATGATTTATCTGATGATCGTGGGCATGGGCCTGGTGGTGTTTTTCAACCGTTACCTGTTTATCGAACCGCGCCTGCCGGTGCGCCTCAACCGCGGCGCGCGGGAGTTTCTGGGATTTGCGGTACCGGGCATGCTGACGGCGATTTGCGGGCCGATCATTTTTTTGCCCGATCACCAGCTCAACCTGAGCCCGGCCAATCCGTATTTCCTGGCCGGTATCTGCGCGATAGGCCTGATGTACTGGACGCGCAATGTGTTGACTACCGTGCTGCTGAGCATGGCGTTGTTCTATCTGTTTCGCTGGTGGGTCTGACGCGCAGGCGTAAAAAAGCCCGCGGGAGGGCGGGCAGAAGGAAGACTTCTAAAAATGAGCCTGGCCACTATAAATGTGCGAATCTCCCTTCACAGTGAAACTAAATTCATGCGGCTGGCGGTAAAGCGACCCCAGAAGGACCGCCGTGTCGCGTCAGTTTTTGGCGTTGAGCTTGCGCAGTTCTTCGTAGGTAGCCGACTGCACAAACCAGAAGCCGGAGACGATGCACCAGGTCAGCGTGCCACCGACCAGGACCGCCAGGCCCGACAGAAAACTTGCGCTGAACATCGATACCAGCCCGATGAGCCATACGAAGGCCAGTGCAATGTAGAGAACATAGTTATTGACGCTGATGACGAAATCTTTCATGACGCTTCCTTGTAGAGAGTATCCCGTGGCCTCCTCAGTGAGGCCAACGGCGACATCATAATGCCATGATTGTGACTGACGCCAGCTTGGGCGTTAAGGCGTATGGCGTCGTGCGAGGTGGCGGCGAGTGATACAGTCGCGTTTTTTTCAAGGAAGCGATGGCATGCGAAAGGTGGTCATGGGCGCATTGGTACTGGCAGCACTGGCCGGTTGCGCGGGTTCGAAAATGAAAGAAGCGCGTACCGGCAGCCCTTACAAGACCCTGGCGTCGGACAAGGCAACCCTGGTGGTCGCCGAATGCATCCAGTTCGGTTGGCAGGATGAAAGCGTGTTTGGCGTTGACGCCGGCGGCTTCAAGGAGCCGATCGGCGCGGGCGGTTTCACCGTTTACACAACGGGCGGCGACTATTTTGTGGACGTGCAAAGCGCGGGTGGCGGTTCCAGCGTCAAGTACTACGCCGCCGACGACAATATGCCCGCCAAGCGTCGTTTGGCCGCACTGGCGACTTGTCTGTAATCCGTTGCCTTAGTCATATTCGGAAACGCCCGGCGGGACAGCCGTCGGACATTCGCTTATTATTCACGTCGCTCGCCCGAGGTAATGGCTCTTTACCAGTACACGGATGTCGAGGCCAGTACCTCGGGCGAGCATCCTTTCCTTTACCGTGGCATAAACCCCAAGTGCCAGCGTCGAGGGATCTTCAGTGTCAACAACCCCAGCAGCCCCGCCAATACGCCGCTGACCAGCAACGCCTTCAGGCCCATCTGCTGCTCCAGCAGCGCACCGATCACCGCGCCGACAAACATGCCGCACCACGGGATCAACTGCACTCGCCAACCGTTGCGGCGCTCCCCCAGCATCCAGCGGCCCAGGCCACGACCGAAGCGTGACAGCGCCCCGGTGACGTAGGTCAGCCCCACCGGTAAACCATTCACTTCTTCTACCGCCGCATTGAGCATGCCCATCGCCGTGATCGCCGCCAGCAATGCGGGCAAGGCATCCTCGAACGGCCACAGCGCGCCCGCACACAACAGCATGGCAATGCACAGCAGCAAGGGCAGCGCATGTCGCCGCCCGTAGCGGCTGACCATCACGCCCAACGCGTTGCCGATAACGAAGGTGGCGACCAGCAGCAGCAGGCGTCCTGTCAAGCCAAGATCACCGGCGCTGATCGCCACCGCCAGGCGCGTGGTGTTACCGCTCATGAACGACACGAAGTCACCGCTGGCCATAAAGCCAATGGCGTCGGTCATGCCCGCCAGCACCGAAAGGCTGGCCACCAGCATCAAGCCGATCCGACCGCGCCAACGCTGTTGGTGAGCAAGCGCGACGTTGGCAAACGGCTTGTGGGACGAAGGCAGCATGGGGCCGGGCTCCTCAATGAGATTAACCGGCCACTACGGTAGGACGCTTTGCTGACGTGCGCAATGATCTCAGACAGCTTTCAGCTGCACGACCTAACGTTCCTTGGCGAGCTGTTCAAGGAACATGGCCAGGGCGACTTCCTCGGCCTTGAGCCCCTTGCGCATGCGCGGCTTGGGCAGTTTTGACAGCTCGCCCAGGCTGAAATGCTCCAGCACGGCGGGGTGGATATAACACTTGCGGCACACCGCCGGCGTATTGCCCAGTTGCCTGGCGACGTCCTTGACCATCGCCACCACGTGCCGCTTGGCATCGGACTCGGGCTGCCATTGCAGTTCGCGCAGCACCGCCAGCGCCATGGCGGTGCCGGCCCAGGTGCGGTAGTCCTTGGCGGTGAAGTCGGCGCCGGTCAGGCTGTGCAGGTAGGCATTCACATCCTGGGAGCTGACGGTGTGACGCTCACCGTCCTCATCCAGGTACTGGAACAGGTTCTGCCCCGGTAGTTCCATGCAGCGTCTGACCACCGTGGCCAGGCGCCGGTCCTTGACGCTGACCTGATGCTCCACGCCGCTTTTGCCCCGGAACTGAAACTTGATTTCGCTGCCCTTGATGCCCACGTGGCGGTTGCGCAGGGTGGTCAGTCCGTAGGATTTATTGTCGCGGGCATACTGGGTATTGCCGACGCGGATCAAGGTGGCATCCAACAGCATCACCACGGTGGCCAGGACTTTCTCGCGGGTAAAACCGGGTTCCGCCAGTTGCGCTTCCAATTGCTTGCGCAATGTGGGAAGCGCCTTGCCGAACGCCTGCAGGCGCGCGTATTTATCGCTGTCGCGCACTTCACGCCAGCGCGCGTGATAACGGTATTGCTTGCGGCCACGGGCATCGCGTCCGGTGGCCTGCAGATGGCCGCGCGGATCGGCGCAGATCCACACGTCAGTGTAGGCGGGTGGCACGGCCAGGGCATTGAGACGCTTGATCTCGTCAGCGTCGGTGATGCGCTGGCCATTGGCATCGAAATACTGGAATTTGCCGCGCACTTTCTTGCGGCGGATGCCGGGTTGGGTGTCGTCAACGTAATGCAAATCGCGGGGTAGGTCGGCGGGCAGCGCAGAGTCAGGCATGGGCGGTTTCCTTGGCAACACATCAGGCCGGTATGTCTGATTGACCGCAGCCCTGTGTGGTCGTGCCAAATAGTTACGCCAGCACCGCGACTGCCTTGATTTGCGCCCATAGCACCTGGCCGGGATGCAGTTGCAACTGATCGCGGGAGAAGCGCGTGATGCGCGCCAGCAACGGTGTGCCATCGGCGTCCAGGCGCACCAGCACGTGGGCGCTGTTGTCGGCGGGAATTTCCTCGGTCACCGTCACCGGCAGGCGGTTGAGGATACTGCTGTGTTCTTCGGCTTGCAGGCTCAGGCTCACGTCCCGCGCCTGCACCTTGACCCGCAACGCTTTTCCCACGGCCAGCGGCGCATGGGCCACGCGCATCGGCAGCGCGCTGCCCGGCAGTTGCAGCGTCAGCAACTGATAGTGCGCGTCGTAGGCACTGACGGTGCCGTTGATGACCACACCGGCGTCGTCGCCGCGTGCCAGCGGCAGGTCGAGCCGCGCCAGGGTTTCGCCGATGGGGCCGCTGGCCAGGGCCTTGCCGGCGCTCAGCAGCACGATATGGTCGGCCAGGCGCGCCACTTCATCCTGGGCATGGCTGACATACAGCACGGGAATATCCAGTTCGTCGTGCAGGCGCTCCAGATACGGCAGGATCTCGCCCTTGCGCTGGCTGTCGAGGGCCGCCAGTGGCTCATCCATCAACAGCAATCGAGGGCTGGTGAGCAAGGCGCGGGCGATACCGATGCGCTGGCGTTCGCCGCCGGAGAGGTGCAGCGGGTTGCGCTCGAGCAAGTGGCCGATGCCCAGCAACTCGGTGGCCTGAGCCATGTCCACGCGACGTTGCTGGCGGGGGATGCGCTTGAGGCCGAATTCCAGGTTGGCGCGCACCGACAAATGCGCGAACAGGCTGGCCTCCTGGAACACATAGCCCAACGCGCGCTTATGCGGCGCGACGAACACCCCCGCGCGGCTGTCTTGCCAGACTTCATCGTTGACCTGGATAAACCCGTCGTGCGCACGCTCAAGCCCGGCGATGCAGCGCAGGCAGGTGGTTTTGCCGGAGCCGGATTGCCCGTACAGCGCCGTCACGCCGCGCCCAGGCAGATGCAGGTCCACCTCCAGGGCGAAGTCCGAGTACTTGAGTTGCAGGCGTACATCAATCATCGACATCAGCTCCAGCCCATCCGGGTTTTACGGCTGGAGTACAGTGCCAGCAATACGAGGAACGCGAAGACCACCATGGACCCGGCCAGCCAATGGGCTTGGGCGTATTCCATGGCTTCGACATGGTCGTAGATCTGCACCGAGACCACGCGGGTCTTGTCCGGGATATTGCCGCCGATCATCAGGACCACGCCGAATTCACCCACCGTATGGGCAAACCCGAGGATCGCCGCGGTGATGAATCCCGGGCGTGCCAACGGCAGCGTCACGCTGAAGAAGGTGTCCCAGGGATTGGCGCGCAGGGTCGCGGCCACTTCCAGCGGGCGCGTGCCGATCGCGGAGAAAGCGTTTTGCAACGGCTGCACCACAAACGGCATGGAGTAGATCACCGAGCCGATCACCAGCCCGGTAAAACTGAAGGTGAGAGTGCCCAGGCCCAGCCATTGCGTGAACTGGCCGACGTAACCGTTGGGCCCCATGGTCAACAGCAGATAGAAGCCGATCACCGTGGGTGGCAGCACCAACGGCAGGGCGACGATTGCGCCAATGGGACCACGCCACCAGGAGCGGGTACGCGACAGCCACAGGGCAATCGGCGTGCCGATGACCAGCAGGATCACGGTAGTCAGTGACGCCAGTTTGATGGTCAACCAGATGGCGGAAAAATCGGCACTCGATAGCGGCATTTAGAGCTCGTAACCGTAGGACTTGATGACGGCAGCGGCTTTGGGGCCTTTCAGGTACTCAACCAACGCCTTGGCAGCGGCGCTGTCTTTGCCCTTGTTGAGGATCACCGCGTCCTGTTTGATCGGGTCATGCAGGGAGGTGGGGACGATCCACGCCGAACCTTGGGTGACTTTGCCGTCTTTATAGATCTGCGACAAGGCCACGAAACCCAGCTCGGCATTACCGGTGGACACGAATTGATAGGCCTGGGTGATGTTCTGGCCTTCAACCAGCTTGGCCTTGACCTGCTCGGTCAGGCCCTCTTTGGCCAGCACTTGAACGGCGGCCAGGCCGTAGGGGGCGGCTTTCGGGTTGGCGATGGACAGGTGCTGGAAGGCGTTTTTCTTCAACACGTCGCCCTTGGCGTCCACATAGCCTTCTTTGGCCGACCACAGCGCCAACGTGCCCACGGCATAGGTGAAGCGTGAGCCCTTGACGGTGTCGCCTTCGTTTTCGAGTTTTTGCGGGGTGGTGTCGTCGGCGCTGAGGAACACCTCGAATGGCGCGCCGTTCTTGATCTGCGTGTAAAACTGCCCGGTAGCACCGTAGGACGCGACCAGCGTATGGCCGGTGTCTTTTTGGAAGTCGACGGCAATTGCCTGGATCGGCGTGGTGAAGTTGGCTGCGACGGCCACCTGGACTTCATCGGCGTTGGCCGAGCCGACCGCTAACACGGCGATCAGCACGGCCAGGCGTGAGGCGTGAATCATCATGGAGCAGCTCCTGGGGATGTACGGCACGGGGGTAAAAGGGCTAACCGCTATGTATGCGAATATATAGCGGTTGGCCATTGCCGGTACAGCGCAACGTTGCCGCAGGTGGCAGGGTTACTTGAGTCTGGCCAGGGCTTGTGCCGCCAGCTCGCGGGTCAGCTCATAGGTGGTCACGTCCTTGCACAGGCGCAGTGCCTGGCCCGACCAGAGGTTGCTGAAGCCGGCTTCATCCTTGGCCTTGAGCGGCATTAACGCGCCACCGGCCGTGGGAAAGGCAGGCGCCGCCGGATTGATCGCGCCCAATTCGCGCATCACCCGATTGACGATGCCGCGCGCGGGACGGCCGGTGAACAGGTTGGTCAGTGCTGTTTCGCTGGCCTGGGCGTGGCGCAATGCGTAGTGATGGGCGGTGGTCACATTCGCTTCGGGGGTGAACAGGTACGCTGTGCCGATCTGCACGGCCGAGGCGCCGAGGGCGAAGGCCGCGACAATGCCGCGTGCATCGCCGATGCCGCCGGCGGCAATCACCGGCACGCTCACGGCGTCGACGATCTGCGGCAACAGCGCGAACAGGCCGATCTGGGTATTGAGATCGTCGCTGAGAAACAAGCCACGATGCCCGCCGGCTTCAAGGCCCATGGCGATAATTGCATCGCAGCCATGACGCTCCAGCCAGATCGCCTCTTCCACGGTGGTGGCGGAGGACAACACCTTGGCGCCTGTGGCTTTTACCCGCGCCAGCAGGGATTTTTCCGGCAGGCCGAAGTGAAAACTGACGACCTGCGGGCGAAACGCTTCAACGACCTGGCAGGCGGCATCGTTGAATGGCGCACGGTTGGACACCGGCGTCGGCGCATCAAAATCGGCGCCCAGTTCGCGGTAGTAGGGCTCCAGCAGCGCTTTCCAGCGGCGGTCCCGCGCTTCGTCAGGCGCCGGCGGCTGATGGCAGAAAAAATTGACGTTGATCGGTCGATCGCTGGCCTGGCGGATGCGGGTCAGTGCGTCGCGCAACTGTTCGATGCTCAGCGCGGCGGCCGGCATCGAGCCCAGCGCGCCCGCCCGGTTGGCGGCGATCACCATGGCGGGGGTGGTACCGACGGCCATGGGCGCCTGGATAATGGGCACCTCTATGCCCAACAGGTCGAGAATGCGCGTGTCTGGCCAGTTGCTCATGGGATGCGTCTCCAGTGTCAGTCGGTCTTTTCGCTGTTTTAGCAGGGCATCCGTTGCCCGGCCAGTCTGTTTTATTCACTGGACGACGCTGGCTTTTCGTGCGGTTCAGTCGCCGCGTTCGCGGTCGAGCAATTGGCGCTTGCGCTCAACCCCCCAGCGGTAACCCGACAGGTCACCATTGCTGCGCACCACGCGATGACAAGGGATTGCCACTGCCAGGCGGTTGGCGCCGCAGGCCTGGGCCACCGCGCGAAACGACTGGGGCGCGCCGATCTGCTCGGCGATCCGCGCGTAGCTGGCCGTGCTGCCTACCGGAATCTCGCGCAAGGCTTGCCAAACCCGTTCCTGGAACGCGGTGCCGCGCACATCCAGTGGCAGGTCCAGGCCCAGGGCGGGGGCTTCGATAAACCCCACCACCTGTGCGATCAACTGTTCGAAACGGCGGTCGGCGCCGACCAGGTCGGCCTTGGGGAATTGATCCTGCAGATCCCGCACCAGCGTGTCGGGGTCATCGCCCAGCAGGATCGCGCACACGCCGCGCGTGCTCTGCGCCACGAGAATCGCCCCCAGGGAGCATTGGCCGACGGCGAACAGGATTTCGTTGTGGCTGCCGCCAGCTTTGTAATCGCTGGGTTTCATGCCGAGCAACTGATCGGCTGACGCATAAAAGCGACTGTTGGAATTAAAACCGGCGTCATACAGCGCGTCCGTCACCCGGTGCTGGCCTTTGAGCCCAGCGCGCAACTTACGCGAGCGATGGGCACTGGCGTAGGCCTTGGGAGTCAGGCCGGTGACGGACTTGAACACGCGATGGAAGTGAAACGGGCTCAGGCCCGCCCGTGCGGCAAGGATATCGAGGCTGGGCGGGGTGTCGGCTTGCTCAATATGACGGCAGGCGTCGGCCACCCGTTGCGCATGCTGTGCCGCACGTTGGGTCTGATCTCCGACGGCACGCTTACTGGGCCGATATCCCGCCGCTTCGGCTTGCGCCGGTGTGTCGAAGAACTCGACATTTTCCGGGCGCGGCAAGCGCGACACGCTGCTGGGGCGGCAATACACACCGGTGGTTTTCACGCCATAGACGAACAACGAGTCGGCCTTGGGGTCGCGGGCCAGGATCGCTGCCCAGCGCGGGTCTTGTTCGGTAGTCATAATCGGCACTCTTGACGGACTCTCGGCAGATTAGCCGTGCCGTGACTACCTGACACCCCGAAGCTTGCGCTCAAATCAGCCGGCGGTGCGCAGGGTGAGGTTGATGCGTTGCGCGCCCATGATGGGGTGTACGCCGTCCTTGATCGGCATCACACCGTGAAAGCGCAGGCGATCAATCCCGCCCCAGATCACGACGTCGCCATGAAACAACGGGATTTTTTTTGGCTTGTCGCTGCGCTCGCGGCCTCCAAACAAGAAAATCGCCGGCAGCCCGAGGGACACCGACACCACGGGCGCACGGTAGTCACGTTCGTTTTTGTCCTGGTGCAGGGACATTTTCGCGCCGGGTACATAGCGGTTGATCAGGCAGGCATCCGGGGCGAAGTCGCTGAACCCGGCCTCGGCTGCCGCCAGTACGGCCAGTTCTCGCACCGCGTCGGGCAGGGCCGGCCAGGGTTGCTGGCTATGCGGGTCCAGCGGGCTGTAGCGATAGCCGCGGGCATCGGTGGTCCAGCCCAGTTCGCCACAACTGCTCAACGCCGCGGACATGGTAAACCCGCCAGGGGTGACCATGTGCCGAAACGGGGATTGTGCCAGTACGCGGCGTAGTTCGGGCAGAAGCCGCTCGATCCAGGGCAGGGCATAGCCCTTTAGCACATAGGACTGTTCGCCAATTTGCTCGCGCCCGGCGGGTTGTTGCAGGGCGTCGTCGGCGAACAGGTCGGCAGTAGGGCCGGGCATGGCTTACAGCGCCTTGCTCACGTTGATGTCAGTGATTTCATCGCTGGCATCATGGATTTTCGCCAAGGCTTGCTTGGCTTCTTCCACGCTATTGGTCGTCAGTTGGGCGAACTCAAAGCGGCGTTCGCCGTTGAGCTTGTACTTGATGACGTATTTGGTAGTAGGAGTCACGGCTATTTCCTGTGGTGCGTTCTGATCAGCTCAGCTTGGTGCTGGTACGACGAACAATACGAATCTTGTGGGACAACGCGGGCTTGCGGGTGACGCTGATCGCCCGACGCGTGACCACGTCCAGGGTGATGTTCCAGAACCCGGTGCTCGGTGCGGTGATTTTGGCGGGGAATTTGTCGAATGCGCCGCCGTGGTAGGTGTGGCGGCCGCCATTTTTGAAACTGCGAAAATTCGCATCGCTCATCAGACGGATATTACAAGTCTGTGAGCATTCTATGACGACAATGTCTCCCTCGTTGAGGTGTTCGCGCTGGTGGATGAATTTCATGAGGGTGTCTCCAGAAGGGCTTTTACTGAAAAATCAGAACGATACGTAGGTTAAGATAGAGTTTATCAGCCCTAGCGCGTTTATTATCGGCTCGTCTTCAACGGCGTCGACAATTTAAAACAGTTATTTACCGAGTTATCAGGGATAAATCCTACGTCTGCGGGAGAAAATTCTCATCCCCGCTGTCGTAGCGTCTTTATCGGAGGTTTTCGTATGAAGTGGAGTGTGTTGGTTCTGGCCTTGGCGATAGGTGGCTGTGCTTCGGTGGCAGATATCAAGCAGACCCCGCCGACGCTGGCCGTCATTTCCGGGAAAAAGCCCCAGGAATACGCCGCATGTGTGGTACAGAAATTGTCTACGACCCGCCGTCCGCCGCAAATCGAACCGCATAAAGAAGGGGTGCGCGTGATCGTGCCGCAGAAATTCTCCGCCGACCCTTCGGCGATTTTTGAAATCGAAGAGCGCTCCAGCGGCAGCAGCATCAAGCTCTATGAAAGCATGTCCAATGTGCCGATCCGTCCAGGTGACGTGAAGAGCGCCGGGGAAGCCTGCATTTCCGGCTGATGCCATGGTGGAAAAATCAGATATGAAGCGTGAACACGTCAGAACCCACAATGCCGAGGGGCAACTCTCGGCCACCCATGTGATCCAGAACCCTGCCGACCTCGGCGAGTGGATCGTATTTTTCAAAAAGAGCGGCGGGCGCAGTTTTTTCCTGGTGGACGATCAGGATGAGGTCGAATCCTTCGCAAGCCTGGATGAATTGACCGAAATCCTTCGGGAGCTGGGCATCAAGTTCGCCGAGATCCACCTGTAGCCTCAGGCTACTTGCAGACCACGACCACACTGCGGGTCTTGTAGTTGCCCACGTCCTGGCCCAGGGTCTTGTCGCTCTCCTTGAGCGACGGTGTACCTTCGGTGCCGACAATGCGGTAACCGGTACCGGCGCAGGAGGCATCGGCTTTTTCGTAGCAGCTCGCCCAGGCGTTGGCTTCTCCCGAGCAATCGATGGTCAGGCCTTGTTCACCGTTTTTCAGGTAGACGTCGGACGTGGTGGTGCAGCCGGCGAGTGCCAGTACCGCAGTCAGTGCCAGAAGTTTGTTCATGTGTGTTCGTCGTCGAGGGTGTGGGAGGGGGTGCTGACACGGTCGTGGCGCATTTTCGGCAGATTATAGCTAACTGCCATCTAGGTACAGACAAACACAAAAAAAGCCCCGTCAATCGGGGCTTTTTGCGTAGGGGCTGAAGACTTACTTGCCCTTCGGTCGTTTGCTCGACGCGTGGCCCGCTTCATCCACGAACACTTCGGCTACCGCGATCGCCATGCTTTCTGTTTCGAAAACGCCAGCGACGCTGTCTCCGTGGAAGTTGATCAGGTGCCAGCCGTCGGCTCGCTGGGTGATCAGGTAGCCGTTCACGCCTTTTGGTTCTGACATCTATTAACAATCTCGTCTGGTCTGGTTCAAGGGTGCAATGATAGCGCCAAATGTCGCAGGGCCGCGTAAGTTATTCCAAGTCAGTGTTCCTGCCTGAAAAGCATGCTAAAAAGACCACAGCCCGTTGAAATGATGAGCGGCCGGTAGATTTTGCCGTGCCAGTGGAGAACCTCTTTGTAAGATAAGCGGAACTTACGCTGACATTTTTTCTCTATGATGACATCGCAACGCCAGCAGCTCCCATTGTAAGGTGGCTGCGGCCTGATTAGACTGCGCCGAATTTCGTACGCACAGCCCTTTGTAAGGACCCATATGATCAAGAAATGCTTGTTCCCAGCAGCCGGTTACGGCACTCGCTTCTTGCCAGCGACCAAGGCCATGCCCAAAGAAATGCTGCCGGTGGTGAACAAGCCACTGATTCAGTACGGCGTGGAAGAGGCACTGGATGCCGGTCTGAACGAAATTTCCATCGTCACCGGCCGCGGTAAGCGCGCGCTGGAAGACCACTTCGACATCAGCTACGAGCTGGAAAACCAGATCAAGGGCACCGACAAGGAAAAATACCTGGTTGGTATCCGTAAGCTGCTGGACGAGTGCTCCTTCTCTTACACCCGTCAGACCCAGATGAAAGGCCTTGGCCACGCGATCCTCACCGGCCGCCCGCTGATCGGTGACGAGCCGTTCGCCGTGGTCCTGGCGGATGACCTGTGCGTCAACCTGGAAGGCGACGGCGTACTGACCCAGATGGTCAAGCTGTATCAGAAATACCGTTGCACCATCGTCGCGGTCATGGAAGTGAACCCGACCGAAACCAACAAGTACGGGGTTATCGCCGGTGACGACATTGGTGATGGCCTGATCCGCGTGCGTGACATGGTTGAAAAACCGGCACCGGAAGATGCGCCGTCGAACCTGGCGATTATCGGTCGTTACATCCTGACTCCGGACATCTTCAAGCTGATCGAAGAAACCGAGCCAGGCAAAGGCGGCGAGATCCAGATCACTGACGCTCTGTTGAAGCAAGCCAAAGACGGCTGCGTGATTGCCTACAAGTTCAAGGGCCAGCGTTTCGACTGCGGCGGCGCCGAAGGCTACATCGAAGCCACCAACTTCTGCTACGAGCACTTCTACAAGACCGGCAAGGCTTACTGATTCACGCTTGCCTGCACGCTTGTAAGAGAAAGCCACCTTCGGGTGGCTTTTTCGTTTTTCAGCCCCATGTAAGTCGGTATGCTGATGGCCTGCCGAGGAGAGTGAAATGGCCTACGATTTTGACCTGTATGTAATTGGCGCCGGTTCCGGCGGTGTTCGTGCGGCGCGCTTTGCCGCCGGCTTTGGTGCCAAGGTGGCCGTGGCGGAAAGCCGCTACCTGGGCGGTACCTGCGTGAACGTGGGCTGCGTGCCCAAGAAATTGCTCGTGTACGGCGCGCATTTTGCCGAAGACTTCGAGCAGGCCAGTGGTTTCGGCTGGTCCCTGGGCGAGGCGAACTTTGATTGGGCAACCCTGATCGCCAACAAAGACCGTGAGATCAATCGTCTCAATGGCATCTACCGCAACCTGCTGGTCAACAGCGGCGTAACGCTGCATGAAGGGCATGCGCGCCTGGTGGGTGCGCATCAGGTGGAAATCAATGGCGAGCGCTTCACCGCCAAGCATATTCTGGTCGCCACCGGCGGCTGGCCGCAGATTCCGGAGATTCCAGGGCGCGAACACGCCATCGGCTCCAACGAAGCGTTCTTCCTCAAAGAGTTGCCTAAGCGCGTGCTGGTGGTCGGCGGCGGTTATATTGCGGTTGAATTCGCCGGTATTTTCCATGGCCTGGGCGCCAAGACTTCGCTGCTGTATCGCGGTGACCTGTTCTTGCGTGGTTTTGACGGCGCGGTGCGCAAGCACCTGCAGGAAGAGCTGACCAAACGCGGCCTGGACCTGCAATTCAATGCCGACATCGAGCGCATCGACAAGCAAGCCGACGGTAGCCTCAAGGCCACCCTCAAGGATGGTCGTGTATTGGAAACCGATTGCGTGTTCTACGCCACCGGCCGCCGTCCGATGCTGGATAACCTCGGCCTGGAAAACACCGGGGTCAAACTCGATGAGCGTGGGTTTATTCAAGTCAATGAGCAGTACGAAACCGCTGAGGCATCCATCCTGGCGATTGGCGATGTAATCGGTCGCGTGCAGCTGACACCGGTGGCGCTCGCCGAAGGCATGGCCGTGGCGCGTCGTTTGTTCAAGCCCGAGCAGTATCGCCCGGTGGATTACGCCATGATCCCGACGGCCGTGTTCAGCCTGCCGAATATCGGTACGGTCGGCCTGACGGAGGAGGACGCGAAGAAGAATGGGCATAACGTGCAGGTCTTCGAAAGCCGCTTCCGGCCGATGAAGCTGACGCTCACGGACTGCCAGGAAAAGACCTTGATGAAACTGGTGGTCGATGCCGACACCGACAAGGTGTTGGGCTGCCATATGGTTGGCCCGGACGCCGGTGAGATCGTCCAGGGCCTGGCGATCGCGCTCAAGGCGGGCGCGACCAAGCGGCATTTCGATGAGACCATCGGGGTGCATCCGACGGCGGCGGAAGAGTTCGTCACCATGCGCACGCCTGTGGCGCACTGATCAGGTGTCGGGTGTTGCCTCTGGCGCCGTTGCAACGACGGCCGCCAGGCGCAATGCCTCGATACTGGCGTGGGCTTTGACAAGGTCCAGTTCCAGCGTCTTGTTGACCTGCTGAAGCTCGCTCAGCGCTTGCTGGCGTGACTCGCTTTGCAGGGCTGCCACCCGCAGGCGCTCCTGCAGCAGGGTGCGCTCGCTATCGATCTGGCTCAGCTGTTCGTTCAGCTTGCCTTGCTGGGCCTGGTCCTTGCGCACCTGATCCTGCAGCGCCGCCAGCTCTTTGGCCGCTACCCGGTGCTCGATCAGCAAACGTTCATTGTCGCGATGCAGCTGGGTGATCTCATCCTGACGCACCATCGCGCTTTGCTGGGCCTGGCGCAGTTCTGCCTGTACCTGCTGCAACTGGCCTTCGTGGCGCCGCTGTTCCTGCTCGCGCTGCTCCTGGATTGCGTTGCGATAGTGCTCGAGCGCTTCGCGGGCGTGCAGGTGCTTGTCTTCCAGCGAACGAATCTGTTCGTCCTTGTCACTGATCCTTAGTTCGTAATCGCTGCACGCCTGGCTGAGTCCGGCGTTGCGGGTTTGCTCGGTTTGCAGGCTGGTGCAGGCGGTTTGCAGGGCGGCGCTTTCTTCCGCCAGCGCGGCGGCCTGGATATCGAATTGCTGCTTGAGCTGGCTGTGGGCCGCTTCCAGCGTCTGCAGTTGGGCGAGCAGGGCGGCTTTTTGTTGCTCGAATTGCCCCAGCGCCAGGTCGATGGGCTCCTGGGCTTTTTCTTTCAGGCGTTGGGCCAGCCGCGCTACCAGTTCGCCCAACTCGTCGTCGATAGGGGCTTCGGTGATGGTCAGCCGGGTCTCGCTGTCGTTCAGCTCCTTCAGATAACGGTGAATCGTGGTTTTCGAGCCGGTATTGCCCATCTCGATGCGTACGGCATCGATGCTGGGGTTTTCGCCGCGGGCGAGGATCGCCAGGCGTGCCGTTTGAACCACTGCTTTGTTTATGCCGCCGCGCGCCATGGGGTCTCCGTCGATTTAGTACTGTGGTACATAGTATGTATACACGTACTATAACACTAATAAAACGTCGTTTGAATTCATCCTTTAACAGATGGGATATTGGCGTATTATCCCGTGTCATAGTCGGTTTTGACGCCGCTACGTCCACCCGCAGTACGAATAGGCCTCCCATGAGCGATCTGGATCGTTACCTCAACGCCGCCACCCGCGATAACACGCGGCGTAGCTACCGCGCCGCCATCGAGCACTTTGAAGTGAGTTGGGGTGGTTTCCTGCCGGCCACCAGCGACAGCGTGGCGCGCTATCTGGTGGCGCATGCGGGTGTATTGGCGGTCAACACCTTGAAATTGCGGCTCTCGGCGTTAGCGCAATGGCACACCAGTCAGGGTTTTCCCGACCCGACGAAAGCCCCCGTGGTGCGCAAAGTGCTCAAAGGGATTCGGGCCGTGCACCCGGCGCAGGAAAAGCAAGCCGAACCGTTGCAGCTCAAACACCTGGAGCAGGTGGTGGCATCCCTTGAAGTCGAAGCGCGCAAGGCCGGCGAGGCGCAGGATCAGCCCAGGCTGCTGCGGGCCAAGCGCGACACCGCGTTGATCCTGCTGGGCTTCTGGCGCGGCTTTCGCAGCGATGAGTTGTGTCGATTGAGTATCGAGCATGTGCAGGCCACGCCAGGCGCCGGGATCAGCTTGTACCTGCCGCGCAGCAAAAGCGACCGCGACAACCTCGGCAAGACTTATCACACCCCGGCGCTGCTGCGGCTGTGCCCGGTACAGGCCTACACCGAGTGGCTCAGTGCGTCTGCGTTGGTGCGCGGCCCGGTGTTTCGCGGCATTGATCGCTGGGGCAACCTGGGCGAGGAGGGCCTGCATCCCAACAGTGTGATCCCGTTATTGCGCCAGGCGCTTGAGCGCGCGGGCATCGCCGCCGAGCAGTACACCAGCCACTCCCTGCGCCGGGGTTTTGCCACCTGGGCCCATCGCAGTGGCTGGGACTTGAAGTCATTGATGAGTTACGTCGGCTGGAGCGACATGAAATCCGCCATGCGCTATGTTGAAGCGACACCTTTTCTCGGCATGACCCTGGCCACACAACCGCTGCTTTGAGTTTTCTTCTATTAATACAGTCACCTGATAGGGAAAACCAATCGTCAGCATCAGCTTTGCCAATGAGCCATCAGTCAAGAGAGTGGGTAGGATTCACTTCATCAACTTCTTAACCCCTGACGGAGAGTCAACGATGCCTATCATCAACAGCCAAGTTAAACCGTTCAAAGCCACCGCCTACAAAAACGGCAACTTCGTAGATGTGACCGACGCTGACCTGAAAGGCAAATGGTCCGTAGTCTTCTTCTACCCAGCCGACTTCACCTTCGTCTGCCCAACCGAGCTGGAAGACCTGGCTGACAACTACGCCGAATTCCAGAAACTGGGCGTCGAAATCTACAGCGTTTCCACCGACACTCACTTTGCCCACGCTGCCTGGCACAACACTTCGCCAGCCATCGGCAAAATCCAGTACACCATGATCGGCGACCCGACCCTGACCATCTCGCGCAACTTCGACGTACTGATCGAAGAAGCTGGCCTGGCAGACCGCGGTACTTTCGTGATCAACCCGGAAGGTCAGATCAAGATCGTTGAACTGAACGACGGTGGTGTTGGCCGTGACGCTTCCGAGCTGCTGCGCAAAATCAAAGCCGCTCAGTACGTGGCTGCCCACCCGGGCGAAGTCTGCCCAGCCAAGTGGAAAGAAGGCGAGGCCACTCTGGCTCCGTCCCTGGATCTGGTCGGCAAGATCTAAGTCTGTGAAGTCTCAAGGGCGGTATTCCGCACTTAAGTAAGCTGCATCCGCCCCTGAAACGCCCGGGCGAGATTCGCTCGGGCGTTTTTTTGTCTGCAATAAATCGAATTAACAGGAAATCGCCCGTATGTTGGACGCCAATCTTAAAGCTCAGTTGAAGTCATACCTGGAACGGGTCACCCAGCCGATCGAGATCGTCGCCTCCCTCGATGACGGCGCGAAATCCCAGGAAATGCTCGCCCTTTTGCAAGACGTAACCAGCCTCACCACGCTGATTACCCTGAAAACCGATGGCAATGATGCGCGCAAGCCATCGTTCTCTATCAACCGCCCGGGTGCCGATATCAGCCTGCGTTTCGCCGGCATCCCCATGGGCCATGAATTCACTTCGCTGGTGCTGGCCCTGCTGCAAGTCGGTGGCCACCCGTCGAAGGCCAGTGTCGAAGTGATTGAACAGATCCGCGCCCTCAAAGGCGAGTTCAGCTTCGAGACGTACTTCTCGCTGTCGTGCCAGAACTGCCCGGACGTGGTCCAGGCGCTGAACCTGATGGCCGTGCTCAACCCGAATATCCGCCATGTCGCCATCGACGGCGCGTTGTTCCAGGCTGAAGTCGATGAGCGCCAGATCATGGCGGTACCGAGTGTGTACCTCAACGGCGTGAACTTCGGCCAGGGCCGCATGGGTCTGGAAGAAATCCTCGCCAAGCTCGACACCAGCGGCATTGAAAAGGCTGCTGAAAAAATCAGTGCCAAAGAGGCCTTTGATGTACTGGTTGTCGGCGGCGGCCCGGCCGGTTCTTCGGCCGCTATCTACGCTGCGCGTAAAGGCATCCGCACCGGCGTTGCCGCCGAGCGTTTTGGCGGCCAGGTGCTGGACACCATGTCCATCGAGAACTTTATCTCGGTACAGGAAACCGAAGGGCCGAAGTTGGCCAGTGCCCTGGAAGCCCATGTGCGTCAGTACGACGTGGACATCATGAACCTGCAGCGTGCGAGTGCCTTGATCCCGGCGAAAAATGCCGGCGACTTGCACGAGATTCGCTTCGAAAGCGGTGCGACGCTCAAGTCCAAGACCGTAATCCTGGCCACCGGCGCCCGCTGGCGTGAAATGGGCGTGCCGGGTGAGCAGGAGTACAAGGCCAAGGGCGTGTGTTTCTGCCCGCACTGCGACGGCCCGTTGTTCAAAGGCAAGCGCGTAGCGGTGATCGGCGGCGGTAACTCCGGCGTAGAAGCGGCCATTGACCTGGCCGGCATCGTCAGCCACGTGACCCTGCTTGAGTTCGACAATAAGCTGCGCGCCGATGCGGTGTTGCAACGCAAGCTGCACAGCCTGCCGAACGTTGACGTGATCACCAGCGCACTGACCAGTGAAGTCAAAGGTGATGGCCAGAAAGTCACTGGCCTTGCGTACAAGGATCGCGACAGTGGGGAATTCAAGACCATCGACCTGGAAGGCATCTTCGTGCAGATCGGTTTGCTGCCCAATACCGATTGGCTCAAAGGCACGGTGGAGCTGACGCCACGTGGCGAGATCATTGTCGATGCACGTGGCGAGACATCACT
Organism: Pseudomonas sp. FP597; assembly: GCF_030687435.1. Classification (NCBI taxonomy): domain Bacteria; kingdom Pseudomonadati; phylum Pseudomonadota; class Gammaproteobacteria; order Pseudomonadales; family Pseudomonadaceae; genus Pseudomonas; species Pseudomonas sp. FP597. The sequence goes on from NZ_CP117432.1 coordinate 3,241,017, forward strand.
GCCCGGCGTGTTCGCGGCCGGTGACGTGACGACCGTACCGTACAAGCAGATCGTGATTGCGGTCGGCGAGGGCGCCAAGGCTTCCCTGAGCGCGTTCGATCACCTGATCCGTACATCTGCGCCGGCGTAAAGCAGGGCCTGAATACGAAAAACCCCATGAGCGATCATGGGGTTTTTTCGTTACAGCGGCGCCGGCTGAATAATCTCAACCCAGTACCCATCCGGGTCCTTGATGAACGCCAGGCTTTTCATGCGGCCATCGTTCAGGCGCTTCTGGAAGTCGCAGCCCAGTGCTTCGAAACGTTCGCACGCCGCAACGATGTCCGGCACCGAGATGCAGATATGGCCAAAACCACGTGGGTCGGTGTTGCCGTTGTGGTAGGCAAAGTCGGGGTCGTTTTCGGTGCCGTGGTTGTGCGTCAGCTCCAGGATGCCCGGGATCGATTTCATCCATTGGGTGCGGGCGGCGGCGTCGGCTGGGATCTGCGCCTTGTCGACCAGGGCGAGGAAATAGAGGCTGAATTCGGCTTCCGGGAAGTCGCGTTTTTCAACCAGCGAGAAACCCAGGACGCGGGTGTAGAAGTCCAGTGACTGAGTGATGTCCTTGACCCGCAGCATGGTGTGGTTGAACACGAAGTTCGTGGTGGCGGTGTCAGGTTGGGCGGTGACGCCCGGGAAAGTGTTCAGTTCGTGCAGGCTCATGGGCCCTCCAGAAAAAAATGGGGCAAACGCGGCTCCAGGTGAGAGGAGCGTTCCCTTGGCTTGCGGCCGGCATCCATGCAGCGCAGTCATGATACGCAAGGCTCGCCTGCGGCGCCAAATGAAAAAGGCCACGCAGCCCTTGCGACAGGCGGCTGGTGGGGCTCACACTTTGCGCCTTGGACCTCTGGTATTTCTGGCAATGATCGAACTTCGTAAACCGCTGTTGAGTGCTGTGTTTTTGCTGTTGGCCAGCCCGTTCGTGCAGGCGGAGGGCCCCGAGATTCAATGGCCTGAAGGCTGGCAAGTGGAGAATGTGCCCGACGGCGAACCCTCGACGAACCCTCGACCGGTGTCCCGCCAGCGTGCCGTCAAGCAAGACGATAATGGCAACACGGTGATGGTCATGGAGTTAACCGGTACGCCAATCGAAGCAGGGCATAACGTTAATCTTCAAGGTGTGTTGTTGGAGATGCGTAAATCCATTCAGAAAGATTTTGCCCAAGGCGGTTATCAAAGCGTGTGCACCAAAATGCACAGTGCAACATTGAGCCGTCTTGAGGCGCTGGAAACTACCTGTGTGATTACCGAGAATGGCCGTCACGTATTGTCGCAAACATTGGTGGCGGCGGTTGATAGCCAAAAGGCCTATGTTTTTTCTTACGCAGGGCAAGCCCAAGCCTACGATTCGAGCAAGGGTGAAGTCAGTTCGGTGCGCGACAGTCTGAAACTTTAAGTGTGTCAGCCTGATCGATTTTGAACAGATGAAATGTTATTTAAGTTCGCTTTCGAACCCTTGAATAAAAAAAGCCCCGCGTAAGCGGGGCTCTTTGTTAGTGTCGGCGATCAGCCGCGAAGCCACGAATCTACAGTGGCGGCGCCATACTGTTCTTTCCAGGCCTTGAGGCCGCGGTGGTTGCCGCCTTTGGTTTCGATCAGTTCGCCGGTATGCGGGTTGTGGTAGACCTTGACCACGCGTGCACGGCGCTGTTTGGGTGCGGTCGCAGCGGCTGCGCTGGCCTTGCCCGGGTTTGGATCGAGGATGGAAATGATGTCGCGCAGGCCTTTGCCATAGCTCTTCATCAGGGCTTGAAGCTTTTCTTCGAACTCGATTTCTTTCTTCAGGCCAGCATCGTTCTTCAGAGATTCCAGCTGGGCAAGCTGCTCTTGAAGGGCTTTTTCTGCTGCGCGAAATTCGGCAAGTCTGGACAAAATAGTTACTCCAATCGTGTATTTGGCTGATATCAACTGCAGACAAAGCTGTGAATCAAGAGCTTTAAGGCGACTCAACAAAGAAGCCTTCCTGCGAGGGCCGCACAGGCAGGAAAATTGTAGTAGTTAATTTGCTAAGAGTAAATCACGTCTTTCATCTCACTAACATTATTTCAATATCGCTAGTGCGTGGCTATTCAACGTCGACCAGCGATTTAATGAACTCGTCAGCGGGTAATGGCCGTCCAAACAGATACCCTTGCAGGAAGTCCACGCCTTTGGCCGCCAGGTATTCACATTGCTGCACTGTTTCCACGCCTTCGGCCACGATACCCAGGTCGAGCTTGCCGGACAGTTCTATGATGCTGTCCAGAATATGGCTGGACAGTGCGTCGGCACCGATCATCGCGACAAAACTCTGGTCGATCTTCAAGTAGTCGACATTGAAGTGACGCAAATAACCCAGGCTGGAGTGGCCGGTGCCGAAGTCATCGATGGCAATCATCACACCCAGTTGATGCAGGGCATCGAACAGGCGTCGGGTGATGTCGGTGGGTTCGATCAGCTCGCGCTCGGTCAGTTCCAGCACCAACGTCACCCGGCCCGGTGGGAAAGCCGCGAGAAACGCTTGGCAGTCCGCCACCAGGGCCAGGTCCTGGCAGTGGCGGGCGGTGATATTCACACCGATATGAAACCCCGGGCGCAAGCGCGACACATGCGGCGCCAGTTGCGCGGCGGTCTGGCGCAACAGGGCGCGGGTCATCGGTACGATCAGGCCGCAATCCTCGGCGAGCGGAATGAACAGGTCCGGTCGCACCAAGCCTTCCTTGGGGTGCTGCCAGCGCATCAGCACTTCGCAGCCGGCCCATTCACGTGTGTCACCGCGCACCACTGGTTGGAAGTACGGGATGAACTCGTGGGCACCGAGTGCGCGTTGCAGTTCGTGGCTCGGCGCAGAAACGCGTTTTTGCAGCCAATGCGCGAACATGCCCGCCAATACACCAAAGAACAGCACCAGGCTGAACAGGGCAGGGTAGCGGTCGCGCATGAATCGCCACACTTCACCGGCGGGCATGCCGGCGTCGACGCTGTAGGGATAATGCGTGGAGGCCAAATGCTGAGCGGCCACGGCAAACGCGGGTGCCGGCACGTCCTGTACTTTACCGTCAGGGCCGAGCCAATGAGGCCCGACCTGAAGGGTCAGGCCCGCGTAGCGACTGATCAGGCGCAGGGCGTTGGTCAGGTGGTAGCCGTCAATCGAGGCAAACGCGGCTTTATCGCCGTCGACCAATCGATACACCAGCAGGGCGGTGTCGGGTGTCACAGGATTACCGTTCATCAACCAAAGCGTGCCGTCGACGTAGTCTCGCGGATTGACCGACGACTCATAATCGCTGCCGAACAATGAGCTGCAATAGATGTTTTTCTGCCAGGACAAGGTGGTTGCGCGCACGAAGGGGCGCCGCGTGACCTGCTCGCGCAATGCCAATTGAGCAGCATTGTCGCAAGGCTGTCCGGCCAGCGGCAGCAGGGCCTGGGCGGCGAGGGCGGTGTTGTCGAGCATCAGGTCGAACTGGCGCACGGCTTCCACTGCGGTACGGGCGGTGCTTTGTTGCAGTGTGCGTTCGGCTTGCCAATAGAGGATGGCCACGCCCAGAAAGATCGGCAGCACCCCGCACAGGGCGCTGATCGCGTAGCGGGCGGAGGGCTTGCGAGGACCTTTGACGGTGAGCGGCATGAAGGCAGCGGCCTGTGGCGAAGGGAGCTGTACCGGCGGACCGGTCAGGAATATTTGGATGATAGATGGGCCGACGCAAATATGCTCGTTTCGGCAAGGCGCTGTGCAATCTCGATGAACGCCAGGGCCGCCGGTGAAGACTGCCGACGGTCCAGTACCGCCAGGCCTATCTGCCGCGGTTCGCGCGGTGACAGCGGCCGCCGCACATAGCGCGTATCGGGCACCAGCGGCAGCGATGCCTCGGCGACGATGCTCACCCCGTCTCCACGGCTGACCGCGTCCAGGGTGCTCAGCAATTGGGCGCAGCGGTAGCGGACCTTGGGCCGCAATTGGGCGGCGCCGAACAATCGCGATACCAGTTCCGACGAACCGGCCTGGGTCAAAATGAACGGGTCGTCACACAGGTCCTGCAATGTCAGGGTGGCGCGCACGGCCAAAGGATGATCAGCAGGCAACAGCGCGACCATCTGGTCTTCGAACAAGGTGAAGGTGTCGAAACGGTCCTGTTCCAGTACCACGAAGCCCACATCGATGCGGCGCTCGTCCAGCCACTCCAGCACCTGCCGGTCCGGTCCTTCGTCCACATGCACTTCAATGCCCGGATGCGCAGCGCGAAAGTGCTCGAGTATGCCTGGCAGCAGGCGAATCGACGCGGTTGGCCCAAACGAGCCGATCCGCAACGTGCCGCGTTTCATGCCTCGGGCATCGGCGGCCTCCTGTTGCAGTGTATTGGCCAGGCCCAGCATGGCGCGGGCGCGGCCGAGCAGTTGCTGGCCGATGTCGCTCGGTACTACCAGGCTCTGATGGCGTCGGAACAACTCCACCCCCAGCTCCTGCTCCAGGGCCTTGATGGCATGCGACACCGCCGATTGGCTGACACCCAATCGGTGCGCCGCGCTGGTGAAGCCTTGCAGCTCGGCTACCAGGGAGAAGATTTCCAGTTGCGTCAGGGTCATGAGTAAAGACTCATTTTACGATGATGGGGTATTAGCTGAAGAATACGCCCATTCTCCTGTTCCTTGAGCAAATCCCATGCTTGTCACTTCAGATCGCCTGACTTACTGCAAACTCGCCGCCGTCACCATGATCTGGGGCGGCACCTTTGTCGCCGGGCGCTACCTGGCCGATCAGATCAGCCCGCTGCTGGCCGCCAGCCTGCGGTTTATCCTGGCCAGCCTGGCGCTGTTGCTGTTCATGGCGGTGGCCCGCATCCGTCTGGTACGTCCGAGCGTGCCCCAGCTGTTGCAACTGACGGTGCTGGGCTTTTTCGGGATTTTTTTCTACAACCTGTGCTTCTTCTACGGGTTGCAGTACATCAACGCGTCACGGGCCTCGTTGATCGTGGCGCTGAACCCGGCGGTGATTGGCCTGGCCTCCTGGTGGCTGTTCAAGGAACGCCTGAGCCGCGCCAAGGTGTTCGGGATTGCGCTGTGCCTGGCAGGCGCCGCCACGGTGATCATCAGTCGCAACCCGCAATTGCTGGCCACCCCAGGCAGCGGATTGGGCGATCTGTTGATTGTTGGCTGCGTAGTGGCGTGGGGCATTTATTCGTTGTGTTCGCGAGGGTTGAACGCAAGCCTGGGCCCATTGCAGACCGTGACCTGGTCGGTGTTGCTGGGCACCCTGATGTTGACGGCCACTACGACGCTCACCGGTAGCGTCACGCTGCAAGCGCTTGCCGGCATCGGCCTGCCGCAAGTGCTGAGCCTGTTGTACCTTGGGGTGCTGGGCTCGGCATTGGCCTATATCGGCTACTACGACGGGATCCGTCGTATCGGCGCGACGCGCTCCGGCGTGTTTATCGCCCTTAACCCACTGACGGCGGTGATCTGCGGTGCCTTGCTGCTGGGCGAACAGTTGACCGCGCCGATGTTGCTCGGCGGCGTGATCATTCTGCTGGGGATTTTCCTGTGCAACAAACCCCTTGCACGGGCCAGGGCAATGGGGATTTGATAAGAGTACGGACAAACATGGTTACGCTGTGTAGAATCGATTTACGCATACAAGAATATGGACTTGCGCTCACGCAAGCCTAAGCCGTCAGAGACTGATGACACCATGAAGCGACACGGCTCCCCCCTCATCTTTGGTGACTTCCTCGCCCGCAGCGTGCGAGGCTTGTCCTGCGCGCCTCCCTTACCTCTCATCCTTGCTTGCAAATAATCAATTGCTATCCACAAGAATGATGAGGTACCGGCCATGACCGACCAATACGAAAATCCAATGGGCCTGATGGGCTTTGAATTCATCGAGTTCGCATCGCCGACCCCGGGCACCCTGGAACCGATCTTCGAGATCATGGGGTTCAGCAAGGTTGCGACCCACCGTTCCAAGAACGTGCACCTGTACCGCCAGGGCGAGATCAACCTGATCCTCAACAACGAGCCCAACAGCATCGCCTCCTATTTTGCGGCCGAGCATGGCCCATCGGTGTGCGGCATGGCGTTTCGCGTCAAGGACTCGCAGCAAGCCTACAACCGTGCGCTGGAACTGGGCGCGCAACCGATCCATATCGAGACCGGCCCGATGGAATTGAACCTGCCGGCGATCAAAGGTATCGGCGGCGCGCCGCTGTACCTGATCGACCGTTTCGGCGAAGGCAGCTCGATCTATGACATCGACTTCGTCTTCCTCGACGGCGTGGACCGTAACCCGCAAGGCGCAGGCCTCAAGGTGATCGATCACCTGACTCACAACGTGTATCGCGGGCGCATGGTCTACTGGGCCAACTTCTACGAGAAGCTGTTTAACTTCCGGGAAGCGCGCTACTTCGATATCAAGGGCGAATACACCGGCCTGACCTCCAAGGCCATGAGCGCGCCGGACGGCATGATCCGTATCCCGCTCAACGAGGAATCGTCCAAGGGCGCCGGGCAGATCGAAGAGTTCCTGATGCAGTTCAACGGTGAAGGCATCCAGCACGTGGCCTTCCTCACCGACGACCTGATCAAGACCTGGGATGCGCTGAAGAAGATCGGCATGCGCTTCATGACCGCGCCGCCGGACACCTACTACGAAATGCTCGAAGGCCGCCTGCCGAACCACGGCGAGCCGGTGGATCAGTTGCAGGCGCGCGGCATCCTGCTGGACGGTTCGTCCATTGAAGGCGACAAGCGTCTGCTGCTGCAGATCTTCTCGGAAACCCTGATGGGCCCGGTATTCTTCGAGTTCATCCAGCGCAAAGGCGATGATGGCTTTGGCGAGGGCAACTTCAAGGCGTTGTTCGAGTCCATCGAGCGGGACCAGGTACGTCGTGGTGTGCTGACCACCGACTAAGGCTGAAAAAAAGCCCGGCCGAGGACAACCCCGGCCGGGCTTTTTATTGTCTGGGCATCAGGCTCGCTGCTGGCGCACCAAGTGCTTGAACCCTTCGAACACCAGCACCATCACGGCGATCCAGATCGGAATGTAGGTCAGCCATTGCCCCGGTTTGACCCCTTCACCCAGCAGCAGGGCAACCACCAGCAGCAACACCGGTTCGACATAACTGAGCAGCCCGAACAGGCTGAACGCCAGCAAACGGCTGGCGATGATATAGCTCACCAAGGCCGAGGCACTGATCAGGCCCAGCAAGGGTATCAACGCATACAGCTTGGGGTGCGTATCCATCACCGCAAAACCTTGTTCACCGCTTTGCACAAACCACCAGGCCACCGGCAGCATCAGCGCCATATCCAGCCACAGCCCGCCCAGGTGATCGGTCTTGAGGTATTTGCGCAGGATGAAATACAGCGGGTAACCGATGATCACCACCAGCGTCGCCCAGGAAAATCCGCCGGCCTGATACAACTCGTTAAGCACGCCAAGGCCAGCGAAAAACACCGCGATTTTTTGCAGGTAGGAAAGCTGTTCGCCCCACACCAGGCGACCGGTCAGCACCATGGTCAGCGGCAGCAGGAAGTAACCCACCGACACATCCAGGCTGCGCCCGTTCAGCGGCGCCCACATGAACAGCCACAATTGCAGGCCAAGCAGCGTCGACGACAGCATCACACCGGCAATCCATCGAGGCTTGGCCGCCAGCACGCGCAGCAAGTCGCGCACTCGCCGCCATTCGCCGCTGACGATCATGAACACCGTCATGCAAGGCACGGTCAGCAGCATGCGCCAGCCGAAAATCTCCAGGCCGCTCAACGGCGTGAGAAGCGACGTGAAGTAATACATGACGGCAAACAACACCGAGGCCGATACCGATAACACAACACCTTTAGACACGCTGTCCTCGCGAAGCCGATTTGAATAAAGAAAGAGAATCGAGAAGCGGATTATGGTGCTTTTAACGGCGGAGGGTGCGCCGTTTTGGGGCGGAAGACGGAAAATGACTCAAAATGGTCGGTTTACGCAGCTCGAATGTGGGAGCTGTCGACCCCCCATAGGCTTCCAGATCCGCCCGAAAGGCTGCTTATGCGCGCACCGCGCGGCCCGAAACAAAGTGGCTCACATCATTGAACCCCGGTGTGGACGAATGCCCCGGCGTGACCAACGAATCGATAAACGCTTCATCCTCTGCCGTGATCTTCACATCCAGCGCACCGGTGTAGGCGTCCCACTGCGCTTCGGTGCGCGGCCCGACAATCGCCGAACTCACTGCTGCGTTGTTCAGCACCCAGGCAATCGCAAACTCCACGATGCCTATGCCACGGCCCTGGGTGTATTGCTGGATCTGCTGGGCGATGCGCAGCGACTCCACGCGCCATTCGGTTTCCAGGATGCGTTTGTCCTGGCGCGCGGCGCGGCTGCCAGGTTCGGGGGTGACATCCGGCGCATATTTGCCGCTCAGCACACCCCTGGCCAGCGGGCTATAGGGCACCACGCCCAAGCCATAGGCCGCCGCGGCGGTGATTTGTTCCACCTCGGCCTGGCGGTTGACGATGTTGTACAGCGGCTGGCTGATCACCGGTCTGTCCACGCCCAGGCGCTCGGCCACGCGAATCACTTCGGCAATGCGCCAGCCGCGATAGTTGGACAGGCCCCAGTAGCGGATCTTGCCCTGGCGAATCAGGTCGCCAATCGCCGATACAGTCACTTCCAGCGGCGTGGCGTGGTCTTCGCGGTGCAGGTAGTAGATGTCCAGATAGTCGGTGTCGAGACGGGTCAGGCTGGCTTCCAGCGCATTGAAGATCCGCTTGCGGCTCAGGCCGCTGCGGTTGGGCAACCCATCCGGCGGGCCGAAACCGACCTTGGACGCCACCACCCAATCCTGGCGCTGGCGGGCAATGGCTTCGCCGACCAGTTCTTCGGAGCGGCCGCCGGTGTACACGTCCGCCGTGTCGATAAAATTGATGCCCTGGTCCCAGGCCTTGTCGATGATGCGCAGCGAGTCCTCGGTGTTGGTCTGTTCGCCAAACATCATGCTGCCCAGGGTCAAGGCGCTGACTTTCAAGCCGGACTGGCCCAATGTGCGGTAAATCATGCAAAGCTCCTCAAGTCTGGGAAACGTGACCCGATGCAATACCAGACTCAGAGGCTCTGCAACAAGCCCTTGGGGCATTTCTTCATGGATTCAGCAAGGCCTGGCAACGCTCCTGCAGAAATCGATGCAACACTTTCACCCGCTCCGACACTTGCAGGCGGTGTGGGCACATCAGATTGAACGGTGTGGGTTCGCCTTGCCAGTCGGGCAGCAGTTGCACCAGGCGGCCGGCCTTGAGATCCCGCGCGATATCCAGGTTGGCCTTGTACGCAATACCGTGGCCGGCCAAGGCCCAGCGCCGCACGATTTCACCGTCGTCGCTCAAGTAGTCGCCGGTCACTTCGACCTCCTGCAGGTCGTTGCCCTGGCGAAAAAACCAGGTGCTGTTGGCCCGGCCCTGGCGCATGTAGCGCAGCGTAGTGTGCTGTGCCAACTGCGCCGGCGTGGTGGGGGTGCCATGGCGCAAGAGGTAATCGGGGCTGGCGCAGGCAATGCGCTGGTGGCCCGGCACCACCGGCAGTGCCACCAGGCTCGAATCCCGGGGTATGCCGAAGCGCAGGGCGATGTCGACGGTGTCGCGGAACAGGTCGGCATTGCTGTCGTTAAGCAGCAATTGCAAGCGAATATTCGGGTGTTCCCGCTTGAATTCATCCAGCCAGCCAAGCACCACATTGCGCCCGAAATCCGAGGGCGCGGCCAGTTGCAGCAGGCCGGTCAACCCCTGGCCTTGCTGCTTGAGCGCCTGCTCACCCTCGGCCAGCGCCGCCAGGGCCTCGCGCACGCTGTCGAGGTAGTGCTTGCCTTCTTCGGTCAGGCGCATGCTGCGAGTGGAGCGCGCCAGCAGGCGAGTGCCCAGCCGAGTTTCCAGGCGCTTGAGGGCGATGCTGGCGGCTGCGGGGGTCAAGCCCAGGCCGCGGGCAGCGGCGGACAGGCTGCCCGTGTCGGCGGTGCGCACAAAGACTTCAAGGTCGAGGATGGAACTCATTTGTAAAAATCCTTTAAAGATCTTGTCGTTTTACCGGGATTTTTCGTCAATTGCCAAGCTGGGAAGATGAACGCTCACTTTCTCTCCCCAGGACATTTCCCATGACATCTCCCCTCAATGGCAAAACCGTGATTGTGATCGGCGGCAGCAGCGGTATTGGCGCAGCGGTGGCCAAGGCGGCGGCTGCGCGCGGCGCTCAGGTGGTGCTGGCCGGGCGGCGCTTGTCTTCCAGTACCGACAACGGCGTGCGCAGCGAACCGGTGGATGTCACCGACGCGCTGTCCTTGCAACGTCTGTTCGAAACAGTCGGGCGCTTTGACCATCTGGTGTACACGTCTGGCCCTTCGGTACGCGCCAAACACTTGAGCGAGACCGACCTTGAGGAAGCTCAGGGCAATTTCAATGTGAAACTCTGGGGCGCATTGCGGGCGATTCAACTGGCCCTGCCATTTCTGGATGAGCGCGGCAGCATCAGCCTGACCTCCGGGCAACTGGGGCGTAAATTCCTGCCGGGCCAGTTCATCAAGGTCGGCATCAATGCCGCGACCGAAGCGCTGGGCAAGCAATTGGCCAAAGAGCTGGCGCCGCGTCGCGTCAACGTGATCAGCCCGGGGGTGATCGATACACCGGCGTATGCGGGGTTGGCCGAGGAGCAGCGCCTGGCAATGTTCGCCAAGGCCGGTGGTGCATTGCCGGTTGGCCGGGTAGGGCAGGCAGAGGAAGTGGCGGCGGGGTATGTGCTGGCCATGGAGAATGGGTATATGACTGGCGCGATCATCGATATCGACGGCGGCGGTCTGCTGTAAACGCTTCGAAACCTAAGGGCCAGACTTTCACGCCGCACCCAATCAGTCATTTTGCTTCGTAAAATGACACTGCGGTATGAGTCTGGCCCTGATTGGATATTAATGCCGGCAAGCAAAGGTTATTGTTGGAATACGTCATATTTTCCGGCGGCGGTAAATTCTTCATCGCGATTTATAAATGTACAGTTAAAACTACCTTTTGCATGCCCGCTGTCGGCGACTTCTTCTACTATAAGTTCGCCTTTATAGGCTTGAGTGCCGATGGAAAGTCCGCCTATGCGCAAAAAATGTACGCGTACGTTATCAGTGGTGAGGTCCAGTTGATAACGACCCGGCGCGATACCTTTATTGGTAAATACCGAAATCCTGTCTTCAGAGGAGGGGATGTTGTCATAGTTAACAATGCGACCCTCTGTAACATAATAAGAAGGCATCGGCCCATCCGGACGATCATGGAAGTTTATTCCAACCTGCCTCGCAGTGAACTCGGGATACGGTTGACCTGGTCCGTCCAGCCTGGCGGTGAAACTACCAGCATCATTTTGCAAGTCGAACGCCCCTTCACTCACCTCAATCTTATGCGTTGAGTCATCCTCCCGGTAGGCTGAGAAATGAAAGCTCCCCCTCATCCGGTTATCTTTCAGTGTCACGGTGATTTCCCCCACCGACGCCACGAATAAACGAGAACCATCATAAAAGTACCCTAGCGCATTCACGTTGTTTAACGAGTACTTGTGCTCACTGCCGTCGTCAGGCAAAGAAGGGATGCGAAATTGGAATTCATACCTGGATTTGCCATCTATAAATTCAATAGAGGTGATTTTCCAACCATTTTCGCCTTTGGCTAATTCGCCCTGACTTACATTGTAGTTGTGATTGATAGCGCCGGTTATTTTGGCTTGGAGGTTGCCCGTTGCTGTAAGTATTGCAGTAGTGTTATTCGCCTGTTCCATCTGCGTAGTCCTCGTTGATTAAACGTCGAATGACAACGCAGCCTAAGGTGGATCAGTGAAACAATGATACTGTTAAAGTTGACAGGTTTAAAAAGGTCATTTGATATAATCAATAACAGTTTTTCACTTGATGTTCGGGCGCCGTTGGCCGGCGCCCTATGACTCATTTATCGGTCGGTTACATCTTCAAGGCCCGCGTCATCCGCAACGCCAACACACTACCCGCCACAATCACCGCTGCCAGCAGGTAAAGCGCCAGATCCGTGGACCCGGTGGCATCCTTGACGAAGCCGACGATATACGGGCTGAGGAAACCGGCCATCTGGCCCATGGAATTGATCAGCGCCAGGCCACCGGCCGCCGCACCTGCGCTGAGCATCGCGGTGGGCACGGGCCAGAACATCGGCAGGCCGGTGAGGGCGCCCATGGTGGCGATGGTCAGGCCGAGGATTGCCAGGGCCGGAGTGGTAGCGAAATTCACCGCAATCATCAGGCCGATGGCCCCCATCAACATTGGCACCACCAAGTGCCAGCGGCGCTCCTTGCGCAAATCGGCGGAACGCCCCACCAGCAACATGAACACCGCCGCCAACAAGTAAGGGATCGCACTAAGCCAGCCGATCACCAGGTTGTCGCTGAAGCCCAGGTTCTTGATGATCGACGGCAACCAGAAATTGATCGCGTACACACCGCTCTGGATACAGAAGTAGATCAGGCCAAAGGCCCAGATGGCCGGGTTCTTGAACACCTCAGCCAGGGAGTCGGTGGTGGTCTTGGGTTTGTTGGCCAGGTCGGTAGCCTGGTCGGCTTCCAGCACCGCGCGCTCGTGGGGCGTGAGCCACTTGGCGTTGGCGAAGCTGTCACTGAGCAGGAAGTAGGCGAGGGCGCCGAGGATCACGGTCGGGATGCCTTGCAGCAGGAACATCCACTGCCAGCCCGCCAGGCCACCTTGGCCTGCGGCGAAGTGGTTGAGGATCCAGCCGGAAAACGGGCTGCCGAGCAAACCCGACACCGGGATCGCCGACATGAACAGCGCCATGATCCGCCCACGGCGGAACGTCGGGAACCACTGCGACAGGTACAGCACCACACCGGGGAAGAAGCCGGCCTCGGCGGCGCCGGTCAGCAGGCGCAAGGCGTAGAAATGCGTCGGGGTGGTCACGAACAGCAGGCAGGTGGACAGGGTGCCCCACACAATCATCATCAACGCAATCCAACGCCGTGGACCGAACCTGGTCAGTGCCAGGTTGCTTGGCACGCCACACAGCACGTAGCCGATAAAGAAAATCCCGGCACCCAGGCCGTACACGGTTTCGCTGAATTTCAGTGCATCGAGCATCTGCAACTTGGCAAAGCCAACGTTGACTCGGTCGAGGTAGTTGAACAGATAGCAGATGAAAATGAACGGGATCAGGCGCAGGGTAATGCGCTTGTAGATGGCGTTTTTATCGTCATCGGTGGCCAGTGTGGCAGCGGCGCTCTGGGACATGGGACTCTCTCTTTATTATGATTTTTCGCGATGCGCGGGTAACGTTGATCGCCCTATGAGTCTCGGCCACGCAACGCTGGGCTGTCTTTGTGCTCGCGCACAGGCAAGCCGGGTTTGCGCTGTGCCGATGAACAACCCTGTTTTCAGGATTTTTTGAGGAAGTGCCCCCATGTTCGAGCTGGATCATGACCTGGCGCAGGATATCGTCGATCGGACCATGGCGATTTTGCCCTACAACGTCAACGTCATGGACAGTCAAGGGCTGATCCTGGGCAGCGGTGAAGCCGAGCGGATCAATACCCGCCATGAAGGCGCGCAACTGGTGCTCGCCAATGGCCGCGTGGTGGAAATCGACGGCCATACCGCCAGGCATCTCAAGGGGGTGCAACCGGGCATCAACCTGCCGCTGATGCACGACCAGCGCCTGATTGGCGTACTTGGCCTCACCGGCGAACCGGAGCAGTTGCGCACGTACGCCGAACTGGTGCGCATGACCGCCGAAATGCTGGTCAGTCATCGTCATCAACAAGCCGAACAGCAATGGCGACGCCAGCGTTGTGACGACCTGCTGGCATTATTGCTGGCCGAAACCGGCGATTCACCGCGCCTGGTCGATGAGGCCCGGCAGATGGGACTCAAGCCGCAATTGGCGCGCACGCCGTACCTGTTCGAACTGGGCGCCGGCCAATCGGCGCAAGCATTGAGCGCCTGGCTGACCGCGCGTTACCCGGACAGTTGGTGCGTGAGTTCGGCGCAATTTTCGCTGTTGTGGTGCCGGCCTGCGGCCGTTCAGGTGGACAATCCCCGGCTGCTGGAAAAGCTCGAAGGCCAGGGCTGGAACATCCTTCGCGTGGCAGTCGGTGGCCAGGCCGACGGGCTGGCCGGGCTGCGCCGCTGCTATCGACGTGTCGGCGATTTGCTCGCCTACGGGCGCGACGTGCTGCCGCATTCACGGCTGCTCACGCTCAACCGTTACCGCCTGCCGGTGATGCTCTGGCGCCATCGCAACGACGATGCTCTCGATGAGCTGCTCGGCCCGTTGCGTAAAGTGTTGGCCAAGGACAGCAACGGTCAACTGCTGGCCACCCTGCGCAGTTGGTGCGAGCACGACGGCCAAAGCCAGGCCTGCGCCGATGCCTTGGGTATTCACCGCAACAGCCTGCGCTACCGCATGGAACGCATCGCCGAACTCAGCGGAGTCGATCCGTTGACCCTGGACGGCATGCTCGCGTTGTATCTCGGCGTGCAGCTGCTGCCCCAGTCTTTGTCGGAATGAACAACAAACCTCAGCCGCACTTGTGCATCGGACCGGCGTCAATTCCGGTGCCAACTGGCAGCATGGGCGTCATAAAAACCGGAGAAAGCCCATGAAAGTCATCATCGCCCCCGACTCGTTCAAGGACAGCCTGAGTGCCGAAGGCGTCGCCCGGGCCATCGCCCACGGGTTGGCCCAGGTCTGGCCGGATGCGCAGTTGATCCAGTGTCCGATGGCGGACGGCGGTGAAGGGACGGTAGATTCGGTGCTCGCCGCCTGCCACGGCGAACTGCGCCGCCAAACGGTGCACGGACCGCTGGGGGCCAAGGTTGATGCGCGCTGGGGCTGGCTGGCGCACAGCCACACGGCCATCATCGAAATGGCCGAAGCCAGCGGCCTGCAATTGGTCCCGCCCGGTCAGCGCAACGCCTGCATTACCAGCACCTTTGGTACCGGCGAGCTGATCCGCGCGGCGCTGGATGCCGGTGCCCGACGCATCATCCTGGCGATTGGCGGCAGCGCCACCAACGACGGCGGGGCCGGGGCGATGCAGGCGTTGGGGGTGCAATTGTTCGACGCCCAGGAGCGAGCGCTGGCCCTTGGAGGCCTGGCCTTGTCGCGCCTGGCTCGTCTTAGCCTCGAACACTTGGATCCGCGCTTGGCCGAGGTGCGCTTTGAAATTGCCGCCGACGTGAATAACCCACTGTGCGGTCCCCAGGGCGCATCGGCGATTTTCGGCCCGCAAAAAGGCGCCGCCCCTGAGCAGGTCGGCCAACTTGACGCTGCACTCGGCCACTTCGCCGACCACTGCGCTCGTGTGTTGCCCAGCGATGTACGCGACGAACCCGGCAGCGGCGCGGCGGGCGGCCTGGGCTTCGCCGCCAAAGCCTTCCTGGGGGCGCAGTTCCGTGCGGGTGTGGAGGTCGTGGCTGAGTTGGTCGGCCTTGATCAAGCCGTGCGCGGCGCCGACCTTGTGATTACCGGCGAAGGCCGCTTCGACGCCCAGACCCTGCGCGGCAAAACGCCCTTCGGTGTGGCGCGCATCGCCCGGCAACATGGCGTGCCGGTGATCGTGATCGCAGGCACCCTGGGCGATGGTTATGAGCAGATGTACGCCCATGGCGTCGATGCCGCATTCGCGTTGCCCTCCGGGCCGACCAGCCTGGAACAGGCATGTGCTGAAGCGCCGCGCTTGCTCAGTGAGCGGGCGGCGGATATTGCGCGGGTGTGGCGGGTGGCTGCCAAGCGCTGACGCACCCGTCAGAACATGGGACAATCCGCACCTTTTCGACACGGAGAGTCCCCATGCTGCGCCCCGTACTCCTGGCCCTGCTGCTGAGCGGCACCGCCACCCTCGTTCAAGCCAAGCCCGAAACCGTACCGCTGCTGCGGGAAATCAAGGAATGGGTGATCGGTTGCGACAACCTGCGCAATTGCCATGCCCTCAGCGCGCCCAGTGGGGTCGACGAAGAGGACTACAGTTCCCTCACGTTGCACATCTGGCATCAGGCCGGGGCCGAGGGCTACCTGCGCTTGCGCTTCGACCATCGTGGCGAAGCGCTGGACCTGGCCACCTTGCGATTGGACGGTCAGCCGCTGGGCCTGGAGTTGACTCGGGACCTGCACGTCGAACTGGACGATGAGGGCGGTGATCCCGAGCTGCGGTCCTACGGTGTGATCGAGGAGGCCGCGGCCCGCCGTTGGTTGCAGGCCTTGCGTGATGGCAAGCGTCTGGAGCTACCGGGTGACAAGGACGCCCATGTGTCGTTGAGCGGGCTGAGCGCTTCGCTGCTGTTGATGGATGCCGTGCAGGGGCGGGTGGATAACGTCACCGCCCTGGTCCGGCCGGGTAAAGGCGAGGCCAGTGCCGTGCCGGCGCGTTTGCCGACGCCCGTACTGCGCAAATTCCCGCGGGCACCCACGTTGACCGCACAGGAACAGGCCGGCCTGGTAGCGACGGCGCTGCGCACCATCACTCCCGAGGTCAACGGCACCGGAAGCGAACCCGAGGCCAGCGCCGGGGCGCTGACGGCGCAGCAAGCAATGACCGTGGCGCGTTATGACTGTGCGGCGTACAACTGTGAGTACGATGTGGTCAGCCGCCAGCGCCAGGCGCCGTATGCCGAAACAACCCTGCAGCTTGAGCCCTTGCCACTGGAGGACGCGGCGCTGCAAGGCTCGGTCGGGTATGACCCGGCCACGGGCACCTTGAGCTACTTCTACAAACAACGCGGGATCGGCGATTGTGGCGGCGGTGGCGTGTGGGTATTTGACGGCAAGGCGTTCCAGCTCAGCGAATTCAAGAGGATGCCGCGTTGCACCGGAGTGGCCTACGGGGATTGGCCGTCTTTGTGGTCGACCGCTCCCGCGCCCTAGCCATCAAGCGGGGAGGGCCTCTACACTGGCCGGCCATGTGTTATTCAAAGGATGAAGCACCATGCACACGCCTGAACCCCATATCGTCATCCAGCGCTTTACCGAGGCCCATCTTGAAGGCGTCGCGGCGCTTTATAACGAACCGGCCGTATGCCGTCAGGTGCTGCAGATGCCTTTCCAGTCGGTGGAGGCGTGGCGTAAGAAACTGGTGATGGACGATGAGCGGCGCCTGCAATTGGTGGCCGTGCATGGCGGCGAGGTCATTGGCCAACTCGGCCTGCAACAGTACCTGCGCGTGCGCCAGGCCCATGTCGGCTCGTTCGGCATGGGCGTGGCCACGGCCTGGCAAGGCAAGGGGGTAGGCTCGCGCCTGTTGACGGCCGCGCTGGACGTGGCCGACAACTGGATGAACCTGCACCGCGTGGAGTTGACGGTGTACGTCGACAACGAAGCGGCGCAACGCCTGTACCGTAAATTCGGCTTCGAAGTGGAAGGTGTGCTGCGTGACAGCGCCCTGCGTGACGGGGTGTTTGTCGACACCGTCAGCATGGCGCGCCTGCGCGCGCGCGCTTAGTCCTGCAAGGCAAACGCCACCGCAGCCTGCGCATGCAGCTCGGTGGTGTCCAGCAGTGGCAACTCGCTGTGTTCGGGCTTGATCAACAGGCCGATTTCCGTGCAACCGAGGATGATCGCCTCAGCGCCGCGCGCGGCCAGGGACTTTATGACGCGTTGGTAAGTCCGGCGTGAAGTGTCGCTGATCACGCCGACGCACAGTTCCTCATAGATGACGCGGTGCACCTCCTTGCGTTCATCCGCGTCCGGTACCAGCACTGTCAGACCGTGGCCGGCCAGTCGGGACTTGAGAAAGTCCTGCTCCATGGTGAAGGCAGTGCCGAGCAAACCAACCGTCAACGTCCCGGCCTCCACGGCGGCCAATGCGGCTGCATCGGCGATATGCAGGAACGGAATCGACACTGCCGCTTCGATATGGGGCGCCAGCTTATGCATGGTGTTGGTACACAGCACCACGCACTCGGCACCGCCGGCCTGCAGGCGGCGCGCGGCATCTTCAAGGATCAGCGCCGTATCATCCCAGCGTCCGGCGTGTTGGGCCTGTTCCACCGGGCCGAAGTCCACGCTGTACATCAACAGTTGCGCCGAGCGTAGCGGGCCGAGCTGGTCGCGCACGCACTGGTTGATGATGCGGTAATACTCGGCGCTGGACTCCCAGCTCATGCCGCCGATAAGGCCGATGGTACGCATGTGATGTTCCTTACAGAGGATGTGGTTTCACCTTACCCACTGGTCGGGCATTAGTCATACGCAGTTGGCGGCCAAATGACCGGTGCAGTTTTAAGCCATACGGTGCAGCGCAGCATCTGCCATGATCAAGGCTCGCCAACCTGGCTGACCAAGGAATGCCGCAATGGACGATGTACAGCAACTGGGTGAGATGCTTCGCCATTACGCCGACAGCGAAGCGCATAAAAAGCAGCAATTGGACGTGCAGTCGGCCCGCTGGGCACAGAAACTCAATGAGTTGTTCGCGCAGATCGAGCAGTGGTTGGCGCCGGTAAAAACCGTTGGGTTGCTGGACGTCGAGCGTGAAGCCTACGTGGCCAGCGGCCCGAGTGTGCCGGTGGAAACATCGACGTTCAAGACCGAGAAACTGACCGTGCACATTACCGGCAAAACCGTGGAATTTGTGCCCGATGTGATGGGGGCGGGCGGGCTGATTTGCGTGGCCGTGATGGGGCTGACGGCGGCTCGGCACGGCAGCGTGTCGCTGGTGTTGCC
The DNA here is from genome assembly GCF_030687435.1 of Pseudomonas sp. FP597. Classification (NCBI taxonomy): domain Bacteria; kingdom Pseudomonadati; phylum Pseudomonadota; class Gammaproteobacteria; order Pseudomonadales; family Pseudomonadaceae; genus Pseudomonas; species Pseudomonas sp. FP597. Next base: position 3,259,740 of record NZ_CP117432.1, read on the forward strand.
GGCAGATAAAAACGACTGGCAGTGGAAAAAAACCAATGGCCTGAAAGACCCGGACACGTTTGGCTTCGATGCGAACTTCCTGGCGTCGCAGTTGCAGAGCCTGATCCCCCGCGAACGCGGCTGAAGCGTTTATTCAAGCGCAGGCCTGTCAAAAGTCCTGCGTCAGGTAAGGTGTAACTCCCAGGATTGTCTATACCTAGAACTCATTCTAACGATGATGACCGCCAGGGAGTTCAATGATGAAGCCAAGGCTAATGATCAGCACGCTGTGCATCGCTTCAATCGGCATGGCGGGCTGCGCCAGCAAGATCACGCCACCGGATGAATATTCGGGATTTCTGTCCAACTACAGCCAATTGAAGGAAGCCAAGTCGCCGTCGGGCGCTGCAGTGATGCGTTGGGTCGATCCGAAACTGGACCTGAGCCGTTACACCGCGGCGTATATCGAACCCACTCAGTTCTATCCGAAGCCCCAGGCCACGGCGAAAATTCCGGACAGCACCCTCAACGGCATCAACCGCTATTTCAACCAGGCGCTCCAGCGTGAACTGGCCAAGTCATTGCCCTTGGCCAACGGTCCGGGCCCTGGCGTGATCGTGGTCCGTGCGGCAATCACTGCGGTCAGCAGCAAGACCGAGGGCCTCAAGCCATATGAGTTCGTTCCAGTGGCGTTAGTCGCGGCAGCGGTGAGTACCGGCGCGGGTATTCGGGACCAGGAAACCACCTTGGGCACCGAGGCACAGTTCCTTGATGGCGCCAACGGCAAGGTCCTTGCGCAGGTGGTACGCAAAGGCACCGGCAAGCCGCTGGCCAACGACTCGCAGGTGATGAAGGCCGACGACATGAAAAGCGTGATCGATGGCTGGGCGTCCGACCTGCATCAGTCCTATCTGAAGCTCAAGAAACACTAGAACGCATTGCGCGCAGGGCGGTTGTAGTAGCTTAGAAGGGCGTCGTAGCGACGGGTGACGAGGTAGTAATCCTCACTCAGTTGCTGCGGCGTGGCGCGTTCGAGCCAGTCTTGTCGAAGGGTGGTCAACGCCGCGAGGTAAGCCTCTGCCGCCGGAGTAATCGTATACCAGAGGTTCCAGGCTTCCTCATCACGATTGCTGCTGGGATGCAGGCGTTTGTAGGCATTGCCGTCGTCCGCCGCCTTCTGCACGGCTTCGGTCAGTACGGCGACGGTCTGCGGTGTCAGGCTGGCGTCGTGCATATCGTGTTCAATCCTGTCAATGGCCTGACGCGCCGCGATCATGTAATTGAGCACGTGCCAATGAAGGTCACGGCCAAAACGTGCCTCGATACGCGCCAACTGCGCGGGACGCACGCTCAGGTCTTCACGTTCCAGCTGGCTGCGCAGTTCGGTGGACACCGCCAGGTAGGCTTCACCTTTGTCGGCCAGTTGTGCGAGGAGTTGTTTATTCATGGCCTCGGCCACCATTTGCTGAGCGCCCTGAGGCAGGCCTGCTGGCGGCGGCGTTGGCGTGATCATGTCCGCCAGCGAGGTGAATTTCTGCAGCTTGTAGGCATAGACGCTGGCCAGGCCGATCAAGCGGCTGCCGGGTTGCTGGCGCTCCAGTTTCAGGGTGTACAAGGACGAACACACCGACGCTTGGATAATGCGCGGTTCCGGCTCGTTTCTGTCGCCAAAGTTATCGTGGTCGGGCGCAGGCGGCGATGAGGCGTGCAGGCGGTAGTACGCCAAACGGGTGTCCCGATCAATACGGTTCACGCAATCAATGATGGGCGCCAGCGCGCTGGCCGTGGCGGTGGCTGGACTGTCACGTTGGTCCAGCCACAATTGCGCGTATTGCAAGGGTTTGGTCGCGCCGGCGGCACCGAGCAGCCCAAGGCCCAGCACCAGGCCGATGGGTAAGAGCCATTTCGGATTCATCGCTTGTCCTCCTGGCCGTACCACTGGGCCTGGGTGGCGGGCGCCTGGCATTCGGTTGCACTGCGTGGCATGCGGCTGCACAGGCGCTCGGTCCACTGTTGCAGGCCTTGGTTGCGGGTGACCCGGTGGCTATCGTCGAGTATCTTCAAACCGGCGTACAGCACGACTGCGCTGATCAAGCACAGTGCGGTGCCCAGTACGGCCCAGCGTGGGTGCCGGGCAGTCCAGGGCGTATGGCTGTTCATAAACGGCCGCTTGATCCAGCCCGCGAGCGCCAGCACCACCACCAGGGTCAAGCTGGCAAACGGACCGAACACATAACCCAGCGCACCCGCCAGAACGACACCCGGTGCCAGATCGCGTATCGGTAGCAACGGTAAGTGGGTCGGGCTGATCCAGCGCGGTAACCGCTGGCTGAGTTGTTCGTCGAGCACACGATAATGATGAGCCAACGGCCGCCAGCCCTGCCAGGCTAAGCCGGCGCAGATCACGGCACCTATCGACCAGAGAATGCCCTGGCCCAGGGTCGGAATGACCATGCCGGCCAGGGGTTCAACCTGCACCAGCACGCCCACCAGACAACTGAGCACCAGCGCGACGATCCACGGCCAGGTGTCCAGAGCCGAATCCCAGCCCTGCCAGAAATACACCGTGCCGCCGGGCATCGCTTCGGCGACGCTGACGTGGTCGGCATAGATCTCGGCGCTGAGTTGCTGGCAGACCTTCCAGTCCTGTTCGTCGAAGCGCTGGGCGAAGGCACGGCGCTGGCCCAGGCTCATTGGTGCAAACAGTAAACGCGCGGCGCGCTGCTCCGGGCTGTAGGGCGGTTCGGCCGCCAATGCCCGTTGGCGTGCGAGAAAGGCCGGCCCTTGCTGGCGTTTCAACAAGAGCGCCCAATCGCCGGCCGGGCAGCCATGGTCGGCGCCGCCGTGCCAGTGCTGCCCGGCACACACCGCTTCGAACACGCGGCTCGACCAGTAATGATGATTGGCAAGCAACCTGGCCAACCATTCATTGAACCACTCGGCATGGGGATGATTATTCACCCAGGGATGCTCATGCCGGGCGGCATAGGCCGTCAGGAACGCGGCGTCGTCTTTCCGCCCAAGGGCCTCATACAGCGGTCGCTGTAATTCGGCGCGGTGCTGGCGCTCCAGGGTGTCGATCAGCGCGCTGGGCAATTCGAGCCGTTGCCAGGCGGTCAGCCAGTTGAACGTCTCAAAGGCCCAGCGCGTGTCCTCGGCACTCAGGTCGCCGTCGATGCAGCGCTGCAACAGGTGGATTTCCAGAAACAGCGCGGTGCCGTTGACCATTGCCGCGTCGTATTGCTGCGCCAGGGTTTCGCCGAGATCCTCGACGAGCACGTCATCCTCGGGTTCCTGCGGGTTCTGGCTCCACGCCAACGCTGCCTCATAAGCTTCGCGCAGGCGCTGGAAGCCCTCCGGGTCTTCGTCCGGGCGCGTCTTTTTCAACAAGGCCGCGTACTGGCGCTTGATCGTGCGGCTATCGGCATCCGGCGCCAGGCCGAGGATATTCCAGCAATTCATATGCGATGCAGCTCCCTGACAACGGCCTGGCGTGTCGCGTTATTTAAGGGGGGTCAACGGTGGCAGTTTCCACTGCCCGTTGCCGGCTTCAGGCTTGGGCAGGTAGATGCGCAGTACCGCGTAAAACGGGGCGGGCGGGGCGGGCAGCCAGTTGGCCTGTTCCGCCTTGGGCGGCTCATGGTGTTGCAGGGCCAGGGTCAGGCCGCCATCGGCATCGCGCTTCAAGCCCGCCAGCATGCGCGAATTGATCGTGTAGCGCTTTTTATGGTTGGGCACCAGTTGCTTGGTCTTGGCGTCGTACAGGGTCAATGACCAGAACGCATCGGCGGGCGGCAGTTGGTCCTTGTCAAAGTGCACGGTATAGCTATGACGGGCACCGTTGGCCGGTTTGCCTTCACTGTCGTCACGGTAGGTGAACGAGACGGCTTCGTCGGGCGAATTGCCGAAAATCCCCAGGTCGGCGCCGGCGTAGCGGTACAGGTAATTGTTTTGCAGACGGTCACGGCTGCCGTACAGGTCGCTGCGGGCGACCTGACGGGTGTCGATCTTGTCCTTCTTGAATGCGGCGAATTCGGCTCGCGCATCGGAAATACCGTCCTCCAGCGCTTTGCGTTGCTCGGCCGTCAACTGGTTGAGCTTGAACGGAGCGCCAGGGGCGATGCCGATCTTGGCAAAGTCTGCCAGCAGCGCTTTTTCACTGTCCTGGGGGGCGGCGAACGCCAGCATGAAATTCAGGTAGCGAAACAGCTGGGGGCCTTCGGTCATGGTCGCCATGGGCTTGGGCCATTCGACCTTGGGTGCCTTGGCCGGCGCGGCCTGCTTCACGTAGCTGCTCAGCGGCTGCACCTTATAGCCGTTCTGGATCTTATTGACCTTGCTCAGGTCTTTCTCGTCAAACAACTGCGTGCGGTACAGGGCATAGGCGATGTTGCTCTCGCTGTAGACCACGCGGTCCACGTCGACCGGCTGCTGGCCCTTCCAGTCGGGGCCGGCGATCATGTAGTGCCCGCCATTGTTACCGGTGCTGCGGGTGCCCAGGTAGGCGATGTTCTGCGTATACAGGTCGACCAACTGCACCGAGTAGTAACGCTCGTCTTCGATCTTGGGCAGCGTCAGCACCAGCGGCTCGCTGCGCAGGTCCATCCACACGAAGGAGTAGGGCGTATCGAGGTTCGGCGTCGCTACGCCGACGTCCTTGGGCGTCAACACCGGGGACGAATGGCCAATGTGGTTGAACGGCGCCTTGAAATGAGCGCCGCCTTTATCGACGGCCTGGGTGTAGAGCGTTTTGTACATCTCCACCACCGGATAACCGTACAGGTAGGCTTGCTTGGCAATGACCCGGGCTTCGCTCGGAGTTGCCGTGAAGTCGGCCCAGGCGCCGGTGCTCATGAGGATCGAGAGACTCGCCAGCAGCAGGCGCGTGGGTTTTGCAATCATGTTGTTGCATCCTTCGTGAGTGCTTTTTGAAGAAATAGGTTGAGTGGCGTGGCAAAGCGCTGAGTTTCCGGTTTTATTCGCCGCAGGTCACGTAAATCTCTGCGTGCCGGACACAAAAAAGCCGCCCCGGGAGGCGGCACTGGACGCGCCAACATCAAATCGGTGAAAGCATGGACTTGACCTTGTCACGCAACTTGTCGATCGAAAAGGGTTTGCCAATCACCTGCATGCCGTCCGGCACGTCGATGTTTTCGGCATAGCCGCTGGCAAACAGAATCGGCAGAGCAGGGCGCAGTTCACGCACTTTCGTTGCCAGTTGTTTGCCGTCCATGTCCGGCAACCCCACGTCGGTCATCATCAGATCAATCGACTGAGCGTTCTGCACCACTTTCAGCGCCTCCTCGGCGTCTGCAGCCTCGAGCACCGTGTACTCCAACTCTTCGAGGACATCGACGATCAGCATGCGCACGATATCGTCGTCTTCGACTACAAGAATGATGGGGGACGACGCAGACATATTAAAAATTCCCGAAAAATGAAGGAGCAGGTCGTTCGCAGTTGAATGACCATCCTCTAATGAGTCGCGTCAAACTCGGCAAGTTCCCGAAAGGCGATGGCATTGTGCCGAAGTTGGCGAAAGATGTCCCGTCCAGCCGCCCGGAAGTCTCAAGGATGCCCAGCATTGCCGCCGGGACAGCCCGATTTAACTACATGTTTTATGACACATGTCGGCGGCAAATATCGGAACCCGCCTACAGCGAGGTGTTACTCAGGACGGTGCCTCCGGAACAAGGAAGATCCCTTTCAGGGCACTTTCCTTACCCACGAAGGTCACCCTCATGAACGCCACACCCATCGTCCAGCGAACCACCAACATCCCCTACGCCCATATCCCCACAGAGGCTGACCCTGTAGCGACCCGCAGCTCAGGTGTGACAATTCCCGAAAGTGTTACCCAGCCCCCTGAGACGCGCGCTCCTCTTGAAACAGTCGGCATCCCGCTTACGTTTGAGCAGAAACTTGGCCAACGTCATAACTTGCAAACACTTGCACGCGAACTTAGCGAACTCGCCAAGCGGTTAGGGCCTGATGCCTCCTCAGCCGCCATACAAACAGCGCTAAAAACGACGCACATGACCATACACCCGGATTCTGCTTATTACGGCACGGCGGGCGCGAGCGCGACGCTGGATGCAGTCATCAAGCATCTCAACCTGTTGTTACCCACTAACCATTTCTCCCTGAGCCGTCTTTCGAACGATGTGAACGACCGATCATTGCAGCATCCGCTGGGCAATCTGGGCGGGGCGCTCAGTTGGCCAGTCCCCTTGAGCCAAGATGAACAGCGCCGTTTACGTCTGTTCACAATGAGTGCTGGCGAGGCGGATGTGAATGCGCCGTTGGTCATGCAAACCAACGGGTTATTGCTGGAGTTTTTGAGGCGTCGAACGCCTCTCTCGCCCGAAGCGCTAAAAGACCCTTCCAGCACATTGAATGCGTTAGTCAACACCCCGCAGGCACAATTGCTGGGCAAACAGCTCCAGAGGAACATGCAAGGGATTGCCACTGACAGCAGCACCCTTGACTACCTGCTTGCTGCAATGAGCGTGCAGTTGGATCCGGAGTCCATTACCAGCCCGGACCGCAACACCGTTGCCGGTTTCAAACTGGCCGATGAACAGTACGCGGGCAGACCGGCCAGCGAGGTGGTTGAAGCGCTGAGCAGGCACCTGGTGACGCAAAAAAAAACCAGTTCCGAATTGGCGGGAGCCGCTGCGTATTTGTTGTTGGCGTCCCGCGCGCCAGTTTTTCTGATCAAGGACATCCCCAGCAGCGTGACCTATGGCAGCGTGGCTTGGGTCAACCTGACGATTGCCGCAGCGACGATAGAGGCGCAGACACCAGGGAAAGTCCCGAACATGACGTTTGCCCAGGTGATGCTGGCGGCCGAGCGCGCCGGCCAGGCGGATCCGGCTGTCACTCAAGCGGCTGAACGCAACGCCTTGATCGATTGGAGTGTGGTCAATGGGCTATCGGAAAACAAATCCGACGATTTGTTTAGCATCGATACGTTGAACACCTTGAGGTCAAGCTTCAATGCCCGCAAGTCGTTGATGGAAACGGCAACCCAGGCTCTGGACGAAGCGCTTCCCTCTCGCAAGGAAATGGCGTTGGCCGAACTTACAAAACGCTTTCCTCACTTGCAGGCACTGTTTGAGGAAAAGCTGATCAACATGCATCGCGTCAGACGCACTGAGGAGGGTAAAGTTCTAGGGTTGCGTCCAGCGGAAATAGGCCCCTTTTCGCTGTTGGATATTGCGATGCAGGACTTGTCCGCAGATGACGTGCAATTCACCTCCACCGATAGCCGTATCCCCTTGGCGCAATTGAACGCCGATTACAAATGGGGAGTGGCCGAGGCGTTCGAATCACAATTCAAGGGCATGATCACACAAAAGAAGAACGCGGTCGGCGTCGCTATAAAACATATGATTAGCCAACTGCCGATCCAGGATCGACACAATTTTGAATATGGCAAGGTCACCTTTTATCAAGGCAATCCTAAACGCGAAGAGCTGTTGGTAAGGGTCGAACGTGAAGGCGTGCCGACTTCCTATGAGATCGACTTCAACACGGGGACGATCCGAACGCTCAATCCGGACAGCACGGTGCCTCGCCCCCGGGGGCAGATCGATGCGCAGATTGGCACGGAAGTGATCACCCACGACGGCCCGCCAAACATTGTGGAGTTAACCCCCGCCAGCGGTGCAAGCCATTTGAGCAGCGAACGCAGAGCACCGGGTGATTCATCGCTCTATAGCTTCACCTCTGAACGCACACAGTACATCGCTGACGCCTTCCTCCAGCACATCAATCTCGATAATGAGGCTATCAGGCAGCAAGCGCGCGGTCTCACGCCGATTGACGGACACCGTAAAACTGCCGAGTCGGTCAAAGAGTTCGTACTCGACCTGATACCTTTTCGCTCAGCCATCAACCATTTTATCAAGGGCAATATAGGGGACGGTCTGGCCGATCTTGCATTGGATATATTCGGATTTGTCACCGCTGGCGCCGCAACCACCGGAAAGCTGGTCAAGGTCGGTGCATCAGCCCTGTCGACAGGGGCCAAAGCGTTACAGGCCGCCAAAATCATCGGTTCCGCGACTATCGGCGCGTTCAACCCTACCAGTGGCCTAGGCGATTTGGCGGCGGGAGGCGTCAACTTGCTCCGCAGCGGTGGTCGCACCCTGTGGTCTAGAGGGACCGAAACCGTTAACTTAATTCGCGGAGCAACCGGCAGCTATGACCTGCTCAAGGCGGTGAGCAAAGAGCAGGGGCTTGCATTAATGGGTTCGTTCACCCACGCGAACCGCAGCATCGATACGGTCGCCATACTCAAGAACGATCGTTGGTATCACTATGACCCAATTAAAAAACAACCCTTTGGTTCGCCGATCGCGGATTTTAAACCGCTGGGCAGCAATAGGCCACGGACGCTGAATGCGAGCGGCCAACACACGCCTTACTACGAAGATTTATATAACAACATCGCAAGAGCCCGTTTTTCCGGCAATCGCGTTCGTTATAACGACGGCTATAAAAACGGTCGGCTGCGCGATATTCCAGATTATCGCGAGGGCATGAACACTACAGAACTGAGGGGCTTGGCTTCACTGCCTGGTCGCCCACCGTATGAGGTAGGGGTACTGACAAGGGAGTTGAAAAAAAGCATGCTCAGCGATGCGACCTATTTTTCTGCAGTCCTAAAGAATGATGTCAGTGCGCCCGGCGTGAAGGTTACACCCGTGTCACAGGAATACTTCTTGGCGCATGCGGACATATCGTCGAAGGGCGAGTGCGCAGCATTGGCGGATGCCATGGCCCTGGCCATTCATCACGACAAGGACAGCACGCTGATGCAGAATTTATACAGAGCCGCGACCAATCAAAACGATCCGGCGAGTGCCAAGTTCATCCAGGATTTACGGGCGTTGCAGAGCGTCGTCGGTACGCGTAGTAACTTTCATATGGGGATGGAACGGAAACTGGGCTATCAGGACATCATTGATGAGCTGACCAATTTCCCCATGTCAACCACGCTCCGAATCGGTTCCAAAGACCATGCGATGCTCGCTGGAATAAAGGTCAAGGATGGCAAGACGTCATGGTTCTTCTATGAGCCCAATTCAGGAATGGTGGAGTTCACGACCTTACGCTCCATGCAGGAAGGCATGGAAAAAGTCCTGAATAGCGGGGGCATCGCTTCGACCCTCAATGCATACGGGCAAAAACGGGGCGCGCGCGAGTTCACGGTCAGTACCTTTGATCCCAGTGACATGGCAACCGGTAACATCGACACGCCAGCGGTGAATCAGTTGTTTACCACCGTGCTCTGACGCGTGGTGGGTTGACGTCGGTCTACTCAGCCTTGTTCGCGTGCGTTGACGTTGACAAGGCTGTTGCACCCATCACTGTTGCTGGCCGCGAGCGCTCCGAGGATTCGGATACACAGGAGCGCGACAGCCGTCGATAAACCGACTGTCACGCCTGCACGAGCTTACAAAGGGAGATCGAACAAATCGTCCACATTGCGCATATGGCGTGGCAATGGGCTGGTCATGGCGTTGAGATTGATACGGTCGAACACTGAAAAACGGTACTCGGGCATGTCTGGGCTACCAAAGTGCTCCAACAGACTTTTGGTGCGGCCACGCTTCAAGGTGCTTTCCAGTGCGTCTCGCATCTGCGCCTGCGTGGTAAAGGTCGCTTTTCCGAAGTTAGGGTCGAAATAAAACCATTCCTTCTTGCCGTTGTTCACCATCACCCCGGCGGTAATGCCATGGGAAGGGCCATTGATCAACAGCGTTTTGGAGCTGCGGGCATTGGCCAACGTCTCAATGATGTCGGTGTAGGGCGCCTGCTTGAACTGCATGTTGTGATGAAATCCAGTGTTTTTGCCCAGTACCTCCTGAAGCGCCTCCAATTGCTCCTGAAAGTGGCTCACGGAAGTTGCCTTGCGCTGTTCGATCGCGGCCTTGGCCGGATCGACTTTCCTCAACGCCGCAATCTCGGCGGGGCTGAGCGTAGGTACCATTGCGGTGTATAGGTTCTTGATAAAGGTGTCTTGTTTTCCTTCTTTGATGGCGGCGGCCATGACGTTGGACAGCGCGGCGCACTCGCCCTCCGACAGCAATGATGCCTGACTGAGGTAAAAGCTCTGCGGGACCGCAACGGGAGTGCCACCTGCGGCAGTGATTTCCTTATTGAATTCCTTGTAATTCTCCAGGCTGATGGACGTCCTCCTTCGTTCCATATACCGGGTCAAACGGCCTAACTCTTCAGGCGTGCGTCCAGGCGCGACGGCAAGTTCTGCAAGTTCATTGAGGGTTAACGAGTCCGAGAAACCGCTGATGTGTTCCGGTGTTCCCGTGTCATAGCCTTTTTTATAAGCAGCCGGGTGGGCTACCTGGGCATTTTGACGAGCGATTTTGAAGTGTTCGGGAAGACGTTCAAGGTCTTCGATGCGTTTGACCAAACTACCCAGTTCCGCCGGCGCGCGTCGTTCGTTGACGGCCAAACGTTTTAGATCCTCGACTTTCAGCGCTGAGGAATAACCATAAATGTTGCTTGGCGTTCCAGATAAATAACCACGCTGGTACGCGGCCGGGTCATCGACTTTGGCCTTGGCGATCGCGCTGATGTAGTCCTGGCGATAGTTAGGGTTGGTGGACGGCGGCGCCACTATCGAGCCCAGAAACTTTCCAAGCCAGCTATCAATAATCGCTTTTATCTCGCCTTCGTGTGCTGCGACGATGGGCTTGAAGTCTTTCAGGGGCTGGCCGTACGCCTCGGCTTTGGCGACGTTGTAGTGGTACCAATGCCCGTCCTTGAATACCGCGGGTGTCTGAACAGTCTGCTCGGCAATTTTTAAGGTACCGATCGCCGCGGCGTCGTACTGCCGGCTGGCCGTCTTGAGTAAATCATAACTGCCGCTTGCGCCCCTGAGGGTGTTGGTCCATTCGCGGGCCTTGGCAAGGCCCTTACCCATCAGCTTCACGCCCCCTGCCGCCAGATCACCGGTGCCCGCCACCGGGTTGAGCAAGCCAATGCTCGCCACGCCGATAGCCTTGCCTATCCTGGCGGCTTTGCTTGCCGAGGAGGCTGCGCTGCCGGCAATTTTCATCACTTTGCCCGCGGTGGCCGCGCCGGCTGTCAGGAGCCCGAAAACATCCAGGCCCAGGTCAACCAGGCCTTCGCCAATATTGCCAGCGCGAAAGTTGTTGATGGCCGAACGCAAGGGGATCAGGTTCAAAATGAATTCGTCAACCACATCGGCTTTCTGACGATTTTTATCCGCCGTGGTGAGCCCCCTGGCTCTGCGCTTGATGGCCGGATCGTCCAGACCGATATGTTCGATAAAGGCGTCGGCGATCCGTTGAGTGCGCTCGCGGGTAAAACTGTCTGGAGGCGAGTCGTTCGTGGGCGCTCGTTCGCTACCGATATCGCCGCCGGTGGGCGTGAATGTTTTGGTTTGGCGTACCAGGTTCCCATGGGTCGTGGAACCCGGCGCTGCCTGATAGGTCGGGATCGTGTAGATCCTGCCTTCGTTAAAGCTGATTTGGTAGGCGATCGTCACCCCGTCGCGCTCGATCTTTATCAGCAAGGCTTCGTCTTTGGGAAGAGGGGTTCTATCGAAGAAGCCCGTTCCCATTTTGTACGAGTGCTTCTGATACAGCGTGACGTTGCCATATTCAAAATGCTTGCGGTCTTCCAGCGGCAGTTGGGCGATCAGATGCTTTATGCAGGTGTTGACCGCGCGCTTTTTTTCTTCGACGACGTCCTTGAACTGCTGTTCGAATTCATCCGCCACGCCAAATGCGTGATTGGCGTTAAGTGCGTTCAGGAAAATTTCACTGTCCTTGGATTCAGACGTAAAAACCAGATTCGGACCCTTCAGGTCCATCATGGCGATATCGAGCAGCGAGTGAGGGCCTATCTCCACGGTTTCGTAGGTGTCTTGTCCCAGGTAGAACGCTTTGCGTGAAACGTGAAACATTTTCTGGTCAAACAGAGCTTCCTGATCGGGAAAGCGTTTACGCAGCTCAGCCATCGCCATCTCTTTGCGCGAGGGTATGTCTTTCGCGAATGCCTCGGCGGCGTTGTTCATCAATGTCTGACGCGCATCGTAGGTCGTTGCCAGCGCGCTCAGCTCATCGGTGCCATACAGCGCGTCGGCTTTTGTTTGCAGCACGCCATTGGCCACGCCCCAATCGATCAACGCCTCGCGCTGGGCGATCTGGGTGACCTCTGGGTCAGCCTTGGCGGCACTCTCGGCCTTGAGCATGACCTGGGCAAATGTCAGGTTGGCGACTTTTCCGGGCGTTTGCGCTTCCAGGGTGGCAGCGGCAATCGCCAGGTTGACCCACGCCGGGCTACCGTAGGTGACACTGGCGGGAATGTCCTTGATCAGGAAGACCGGGGCGCGGCTTGCCAATAGCAGGTAAGCCCCGACTTTGGCCAGGTCCGGGCTGGTTTTGCCCGTGGTCGTCAAATGTTCGGCCAAAGCATCCACCACGGTGGACGCCGGTTTGCCCCAGTGCTTGTCGCTGGACAGCTTGAAGCCGGCGACGGTATTGCGTTGCGGGTCGGTCCGGGACGCCGGGTCCAGTTGCAGCAAGACCCCGGCGAGCAAGTAATCGCTCGCGCTGCTATCACTGGCAACGCCTTGCATTGTCTGCTGCAGCGCTTTACCGATCTGTCGCGCTGGCGGGGAGTCGAGCAGTGCTTCCAGCATCTTGAGCGGATCGCCCAGCGTTTGCGGTGGCAGGGGAGATTGATAGCGCAGGAATTCGAGGATGCCGCCCTGCGTCCCTGTAACATCTGGACGGTCGCCCAGCGGGTGCCTGGTGTCCGCGGTGGTCCGTTGCAAGCGCAGCAGTTCGTCAGCACCCATGGGCGCTGGCCAGGACAGGGCGCCGCCAAAGTTTTCCAACGGATGCTGCATGGCCTTGTCGGTTATCCAGTCCGCGGTTCTGACGAGATGATCATGGCTGTGTGACAAGGGCAGCGTGTGAGATCTGAGAAATTTCGCCAGGCTGACACTGCTGCCGGCTTTCGTGGCGTAGGAAGAGTCGGGATGGACGTCCATGAGCGTGGTGCGCAACGCGTTCCACACTGCGCTCGGTGAGGCCTTCTCGCCGAGCCTTGCGGCCACTTCCTTGAGCTTCAGCGCACACTGCTTGAGGTTTTCATTGGCGGCAAGTTTGCGCGCGAGCCGGGTCGGATTGCTTGACGACGGCGTTTGTGAGGCATGAGTAGGCGGCGTTTCGTTCGAGCGTGACTCCGTGGCAGTCGGGGTGAGGTAGGTTGGGGCGGGAGGAGGCAGGGTTACCGCGCGTGACATGACATTGAGCATGAGTAAGTACCTTTTCGGAAAGGAAGTACGCGTCCTCCTGATTGGAAACTCCCTGTTTGCAGACGCACCTTTGGGTGGAAAACGCTCGTGCCCAGGTTCCGATCGGCCTTGCAGACAATGTAAGAAGCCAAGTCGATATACCCTGCAAATAAACAATTAACGGGTACATGCGGGTCCAATGGCGGCCGCTCTTGTATCGGTCGACGTCAAAAAATAGCGTTCAGGCGCACGTTTGGGGCAAACTCCCGGTTTTTCCACACTTGGCCAAGGCATGCCCATGACTCCCGCGTCGACAGTCGATGAAAAGAGCTTTCGTACCCTCCTGAGCCGAAACGTGGCATTGCCCCTGGGTGTGGGGGTGCTCAGCGCCGTGTTTTTCGTCTGCCTGATCACCTATCTGTTGGCGGGTATCCAGTGGGTCGAGCACACCGACCGGGTCATCAATAACCTCAATGAGACGTCAAAGCTGACGGTGGACCAGGAAACCGGCATGCGCGGCTTCCTGATTACCGGCGATGAGCATTTCCTGGACCCGTATGAAGTGGCCAAGCCGCGCATCATTGCCGACCTGCGCAATTTGCAGGACCTGGTGGCGGATAACCCGCAGCAGGTCGATCGCCTCAAGCGCCTGGAGGCCCTGCAACTGGAGTGGAACAACTACGCCCAGTCGATGATTGATCTGCAGCGCCAGAGCGGCGATTACCGGGGCGCGGTCAAGGCCGGGCGGGGCAAGCGGCTGACCGATGAAATTCGCAAGGAATATGAAGATGCGGTCGCCATGGAGCAGCAGTTTCGAATTGCGCGCAACCAGGATGTCACCCGCACGACGGTCATCAGCGTCACCCTGTATCTGGTGTTCGTGCTCGGCTTGAGCGGCTTCCTGGCCTACATCGGAAGAAAAAATCTTGTAGCGCTTTCAAAGAGTTATAGCGCAAACCTCGCGTCACAACAGAAGATAGCGCGGCGCCTGGAGCAGCAAGCCTGGCTGCGCAACGGCCAGACCGAACTGGCCGAACAGGTGCTGGGCCAGCTCACCCTGAACATGCTCGGGCGCAACATCCTGCAGTTCTTTGCCCAGTACATGGGCTCGGCGGTGGCGGCGCTGTACGTACGTGAAGAGCACGGCGGCCTCAAGCGCGTAGCCACCTACGGCTTCTCCCGCGATCAGGAACAGCTGGAACAGGCGATCTACAGCGACGAAGGCATCGTCGGCCAAGCCGCGCAGCTTGATCGTCTGATTCGCCTGGACGATGTGCCGGTGGATTATTTCAAGGTCAGCTCGGGCCTGGGCGAGGGCACACCCCGCAGCGTGCTGGTGGTGCCGACCAGTGATGACGATCGCGTCAACGGGGTGATCGAGCTCGGTTTCCTGCGAACGCTGCAGGAACGTGACGTCGAACTGCTGGAATTGATCGCTGGCAATATCGGCACCTCCATCGAGGCCGCGCGTTATCGCCAGCGCCTGCAGGAAGTGCTGGCCGAGACCCAGCAGCTCAACGAAGAGCTGCAAGTGCAGCAGGAAGAGCTCAAGACCGCCAACGAAGAACTCGAAGAGCAGTCACGCATCCTCAAGGAGTCCCAGGCCCACCTGGAAACCCAACAGGCCGAGCTTGAGCAGACCAATGAGCAATTGGCCGAGCAGACCCAGACCCTGGCCGAGCAGCGCGACGCCATGGACCGCAAGAACGGCGAACTCAACCAGGCCCAGCAGGAGCTGGAAGACCGCGCCGAAGAGTTGCAGCGCTCCAGCAAGTACAAGTCCGAATTCCTCGCCAACATGTCCCACGAGCTGCGCACGCCGCTTAACAGCTCGCTGATCCTGGCCAAGTTGCTGGCCGAAAACCCCCAGGAAAACCTCAGCGCCGAACAGGTCAAGTTCGCCGAGTCGATCTATTCGGCCGGCAATGACCTGCTCAACCTGATCAACGACATCCTGGATATCTCCAAGGTCGAGGCCGGCAAACTGGAAGTGCGCCCGGACAACTCCAGCGTGGCCCGTCTGGTCGATGGTTTGCGCGGGATGTTCGAGCCCCTGGCGGCCGACCGCAAGCTGGGCTTTCAGGTGCAGGTTCAGCCCGACGCACCCGCGATGCTGTTTACCGACCGCCAGCGCCTGGAGCAGATCCTCAAGAACCTGCTGTCCAACGCAATCAAGTTTACCGAGCAGGGCGAGGTCAGCCTGTCGGTGTCCCGCGCGCCGGGGGAGGGCATCGCCTTCAGCGTGCGCGATTCGGGCATCGGTATTGCGCCGGACCAGCAGCAAAGCATCTTTGAAGCCTTCCGCCAGGCTGACGGTACCACCAACCGGCGGTATGGCGGCACCGGGCTGGGCCTGTCGATTTCCCGTGACCTGGCCGCCTTGCTCGGCGGGTACATCAGCGTGACCAGCGCGCCGGGCAAGGGCAGTACCTTTACCCTGGTGCTGCCGGAACAGTATGTGGAGCGCGAAGACGACGCCGCGCCGATCGAGCCGCCGCGCCAGGTGGTGACGGCCCCCGCGCCTGCGCCGGTCAAGGTTTCACCGTTGCCGGTCGTCGAGGTCAGCCAGATCCCGCGCTTTGCCGACGACCGTGACAAGGCCCCGTTCACCACCCGTTGCATCCTGGTGGTGGAAGACGAGCCCAACTTCGCGCGCATCCTGTTCGACCTGGCCCACGAGCTGGGCTACCAATGCCTGGTTGCCCACGGTGCGGACGAGGGCTACAGCCTGGCCGAAGAATATATCCCCGACGCCATCCTCCTCGACATGCGCCTGCCGGACCATTCCGGGTTGACCGTGCTGCAACGCCTCAAGGAACACGCCAATACCCGCCACATTCCCGTGCATGTGATTTCCGTGGAAGACCGCGTCGAAGCCGCGATGCACATGGGCGCCATCGGCTATGCGGTCAAACCCACCACCCGCGAAGAGCTCAAGGACGTATTTGCGCGCCTGGAGGCCAAGCTGACCCAGAAGGTCAAGCGCGTGCTGCTGGTGGAGGACGATGACTTGCAACGCGACAGCATTGCCCGCCTGATCGGCGACGATGACATCGAGATCACCGCCGTGGGCTTTGCCCAGGAAGCCCTCGACCTGCTGCGCAACAACGTCTATGACTGCATGATCATCGACCTCAAGCTGCCGGACATGCTCGGCAACGAGCTGCTCAAGCGCATGGCCACCGAAGACATCTGTTCGTTCCCGCCGGTGATCGTCTACACCGGCCGCAACCTGACCCGCGATGAAGAGACCGAGCTGCGCAAGTATTCGCGCTCGATCATCATCAAGGGCGCCCGCTCGCCGGAACGCCTGCTGGACGAAGTCACACTCTTTCTGCACAAAGTCGAATCCACGCTGTCCCATGAGCGCCAGAAGATGCTCAAGACCGCCCGCAGTCGCGACAAGGTCTTCGAGGGGCGCAAGATCCTGCTGGTGGACGACGATGTGCGTAACATCTTCGCGCTGACCAGTGCCCTGGAGCACAAGGGCGCCGTGGTGGCGATCGGGCGCAACGGCCGTGAAGCCATCGAGAGGCTCAATGAGATCGACGATATCGACCTGGTGCTGATGGACGTGATGATGCCGGAGATGGACGGTTACGAGGCCACGGCCTTGATCCGCCAGGACCCGCGCTGGAAAAAACTGCCGATCATCGCGGTGACGGCCAAGGCCATGAAGGATGACCAGGAGCGCTGCCTCGCGGCGGGTTCCAATGATTACCTGGCCAAGCCGATCGATCTGGACCGTCTGTTCTCGTTGATCCGCGTATGGCTACCGAAGATGGAACGCATTTAAGTGGAGCGAAGTTTTTTGGAAAAAAGCAGCGATATTGAGCTGCGCCTGCTGATCGAGGCGATTTACCTCAAGTACAGCTATGACTTTCGCGACTATTCCGGTGCGTCGGTCAAACGCCGCGTGGCCCATGCCTTGCGCCAGTTTGATTGCGCGACCATTTCGGCGTTGCAGGAGCGCGTGCTGCACGATCCGGCGGCGTTCATGCAACTGCTGCAATTTCTGACGATCCCGGTGAGCGAGATGTTTCGCGACCCATCACACTTTCTGGCGATCCGCCAGGAGGTGGTGCCGCTGCTCAAGACATACCCGTCGATCAAGATCTGGATCGCCGGCTGCAGCACGGGAGAGGAGGTGTACTCCATGGCGATCATGCTGCGGGAAGAGGGGTTGCTGGAGCGCACGATCATCTACGCCACGGACATCAACCCGGCGTCCCTGGACAAAGCCAAGCAGGGGATTTTCTCTCTGGCGAACGTACGGGCCTACACCGCCAACTACCAGCAGGCCGGCGGGCAACGTTCATTTGCCGACTACTACACCGCGGCCTACGATTACGCGATTTTCGACAAGACACTGCGGGAGAACGTCACCTTTGCCGACCATAGCCTGGCGACCGACAGCGTATTTTCAGAAACTCAATTGATTTCGTGTCGTAACGTGCTGATTTATTTCAATAAAAAATTGCAGGATAGGGCGTTTGGGTTGTTTCATGAGTCGCTGTGCCATCGCGGCTTCCTGGTGTTGGGCAGTAAGGAAACCCTGGATTTTTCTGCCTACGGCAAACAATTCGAACCCTTGGTCAAGCAGGAACGGATCTACCGAAAATCATGAACGACATCACCGTCAGCCCGATTCGCGGGATTGAAGCCATCGTCGTCGGCGCCTCCGCCGGCGGAGTGGAGGCGTTGTTGAGTATTTTTGGCGAACTGCCCGACGGCTTCGGCCTGCCGATCATCGCCGTGCTGCACCTGCCCGACGAACGCCGCAGCCAGTTGGCGCAAGTGTTTGCCCGGCGCCTGCGGATCCCGGTGAAGGAAGCGCAGGACAAAGAAGTGATCGAGGCCGGCACCTTGTATTTCGCCGGGCCCGGCTATCATCTGTCGGTGGAGCAGGACCGCAGCCTGTCCCTGAGCCAGGAAGAACGTGTGCACCACTCCCGGCCGGCCATCGATTATCTGTTCGCCTCGGCCGCCGATGCCTATGGCCCGGGTTTGCTGGCGGTTCTGCTGACCGGCGCCAACCAGGACGGCGCGCGCGGCATGGCCCATGTCAAGCAGTCGGGCGGTACCACTGTCGTGCAGGACCCCACCGAAGCGCGGATTGCCGTGATGCCGCTGGCGGCCCTGGCGTTGCACACCCCTGACCATATTCTGACCTTGAGCCGCATTGCCTCATTGCTGGCTTCCCTGGAATCTTGCCCATGTTAAGTACTGTCCAGGCCAAATTACTGATCGTCGACGACCTGCCGGAAAACCTGCTGGCCCTTGAAGCGCTGATCAAGCGCGAGGACCGCCAGGTATTCAAGGCTCTGAGCGCCGACGAGGCCTTGTCCCTGTTGCTGGAGCACGAATTCGCCATGGCGATCCTCGACGTGCAAATGCCCGGCATGAACGGTTTCGAGCTGGCCGAACTGATGCGCGGCACCGAAAAAACCAAGAACATCCCGATTGTGTTCGTCAGCGCCGCCGGGCGTGAACTCAATTATGCGTTCAAGGGCTACGAAAGCGGCGCCGTCGACTTTTTGCACAAACCGCTGGATATCCACGCGGTCAAGAGCAAGGTCAACGTGTTCGTCGACCTGTACCGCCAGAGCAAGGCCATGAAGCAGCAAGTCGAAGCCCTGGAGCGCAGCCGCCGTGAGCAGGAGTTGCTGCTGACGCGCCTGCAGGCCACTCAGGCCGAGCTGGAACAGGCCGTGCGCATGCGTGACGACTTCATGTCGATCGTCGCCCATGAGGTGCGTACGCCCCTCAATGGGCTGATCCTGGAAACCCAGCTGCGCAAGATGCACCTGGCTCGGGACAACGCCGATGCGTTCACCCTGGACAAGATGCGCGCCATGGTCGACCGCGATGAACGCCAGATCCAGAGCCTGATCCGGTTGATTGAAGACATGCTGGATGTGTCACGCATCCGTACCGGCAAGCTGTCGATCCGCCCTGCACGTTTCGACCTGGCGCAGCTGGTCGGCCACCTGGTCGAGAATTTCGCGCCGCAGGTAGCGGCCGCCGAGTCGTCCATGCACCTGGCCGTCGACGGCCCGGTGGAGGGCAATTGGGACGAGTTCCGCATCGAGCAGGTGGTCACCAACCTGCTGACCAACGCCCTGCGCTACGGGGCCAAGAGCCCGGTGGACGTGCGCGTGTACGCCGAGCACGGCGAGGCGAGGGTCGAAGTGCGTGACCGCGGGATCGGTATCAGTGAAGAAAACCAGAAACGCATTTTCCAGCAGTTCGAGCGCGTCTCCGCCAGCCAGGTGGCAGCGGGCCTGGGCCTCGGGCTGTTTATTTCCGAGCAGATCGTTGCAGCCCACGGCGGCACCATCGAGGTCGAAAGCCGAATAGGCGAGGGCGCCCTGTTTCGGGTATGCCTGCCGCTTGAACCGTCGGCATGAGTTCAATCGTCACCCCGACGCAACCTCTGTGTGACCCCATGGTCGTACATGCAGCAATTGACCGGATAACAAAGGCTTCCCATGAGTGAAGATGCACAAGATGTCGTACTGATCGTCGAGGACGACGAATCCATTATGTTTGTGTTGGGTGAATACCTGGCGGGCCTGGGATATCGCGTGTTGAAGGCCATCAATGGAGAGCAGGCGTTCGAAATCCTCGCCACCAAACCGCACCTGGACCTGATGGTCACTGACTATCGCCTGCCCGGCGGAATTTCCGGGGTGCAGATCGCCGAGCCGGCACTCAAGTTGCGGCCGGAACTCAAAGTCATCTTCATCAGTGGTTACCCACAGGAAATCCTCGACTGCAACAGCCCGATCACGCGCAACGCGCCGATCCTGGGCAAGCCGTTTGATCTGGATACGTTGCAGGAGCATATCCAGCGACTGCTGGCGTGATCAGCCGCGTTGCATGTGCCTTCCCTGGCGGCGCCAGGCGTCAGTCTCGCGCCCAGTCAAGGATGTCCTTGATCTTGTTGTTGTCGAATACGCCCGCTCCATCATCATCGCGCAGTTTGAAGCGGCCGTCGGGATAGACCTCGACCCCGACGGAACTGGCATAGGTTACAGACACATCCTTTTTCTGCATCAGCGCCAGCAGTGGTTTACCGCCTTGGCTGTTCGCTTGGCCCAATACGCTGCCCACGCCCACTGCGGAACGGGTTGTAGTACCACCGACGAAAATCACCTTGCCGCCATGCTCCAACGACTCATCCAATTGCCGGATCAGCTCGAAGGCGTTGCTCGACCGGTCTACGGGCGCGTCCAGGTAGCTACCGTTCAAGTGAATAAGGGTGCGTTTCTGGTAGATGCCGTCTTTCAGATCCGTTAATACGATAAGTGCTGAACAGTCACTCAGACCATCGGTTTTGAGAATACTCGTTTGGTCTTGCAGGGTTTTTGACTCAGCAACGAACACTTCGACCGTTTGTGGTTTTGCGGGAACGCTACGGTCAGGTGCAAGCTTGGAAGTTTGCTTGGCGATGGTTTTGTCAATCAGCGCCTGGACTGACGAATCAGAAATATGATTGATTTTGCTCCATGAGTCGTTGTGAGTACTCACATTGAACTCCAGCTTGGTCGGATCCGTTCCCGCAGTCTTATAAGGTACGGGCAGGCGCTTATCGGTGAACAGTTTCTCTAGGCCCATTTTCATGGCGTCAGCACTGCGAAATTCACTCACACCGTAATTGGGATCGTAGAAGAAGAAGCGCTTCGCAGGGCCTTCACCGTTGGTTCCGGCCATCATTGCGTGGTCAGCCGTGCCAATCATCAAGGTTTTTGGACCTTTGGCATCTACCAGCTCGTCCACCAATTGTGCATGGCCCATTTTGCGTACCGGCATGGCTGCATGAAATTGAGTGGGTGTCTCCAACTGCTTTTGAATGGTGGTCAAGTGCTCAACGAACTGTCTCGATTCCACGGGGTTGGCTGCCGCCGTAAAGAGATTTGCAATGAACTGGGTTTCCTTCCCTTGCGCTGTGGCGTTAGCCATCACACGTGACAGGGCCGCACATTGCCCTTTACTCAGGGGGTTGGTTTGGCTGAGATAGAACAGTTGGGGGATCGGAGTGAACGTACCATTGGCGGCGCTCATGTGTTCGTAAAACCTGTTGACCCCCCTGAAACTGTGCTGCACCGCGAGCCGCTCCCGCTGCCGGACCAAGATGCCGATCTCGGCCGGCGTCAGAGCGCCGGAGCGTGCAAGCCCCATGACCTCGTCGGCTTTCATTTCTGCTCGGTAGCCGGCAACGCTGAGCGGATCACCCTCGGCATATCCCTGATCGAACTGTGTACCGTGCGGACCGTTTTTCTTCGCTTCCACCCAGTTCACCCAATTCTCACTACTGCCAGCGGGGATTGCAGCGGCAGACTTGTGCGCATCCAGCATCTGCCCGTTGGCCCTGATCAAGGGTTGAAACTCATCCAGCGCCTTGCCGTATGGCTGTTTGCTCAGCGTGTCAAAGGCGTACCACTTGCCGTCTTTAAGTACTGCGGGGCCTTCAGCGACGGTATCCAGGTGTTTGAACGTGCCCATTGCACTGGCATCAAAACGCCGGCTCGCGTCAATCAAATCGTAACCATCGGCGCTGCCCTGCAGTGTCCTGATGGCTTTCAATCCTCCTTTGTGAATCCCCTTTACCCCGTTCAAGACCAGGTTGCCAACGCCATCCAATGGGTTCAACGCACCTATCGCAGCACGCCCGATAATACTCACGCCCTGACTCAACCTGGAGCCACCGCGCAGTAACCGGGCACCCTTGGCCGCTGCTCCGGCCCCGACCATGAACCCAAAAATGTCCATCGATAAGTCGATAATGCCGCCAGCCACATCGCCCTCGCGAAAACTCTTGATCGCCGAACGCAATGGGATCAGGTTCAATAAAAACTCGCGTC
The DNA here is from genome assembly GCF_030687435.1 of Pseudomonas sp. FP597. Classification (NCBI taxonomy): domain Bacteria; kingdom Pseudomonadati; phylum Pseudomonadota; class Gammaproteobacteria; order Pseudomonadales; family Pseudomonadaceae; genus Pseudomonas; species Pseudomonas sp. FP597. Next base: position 3,281,886 of record NZ_CP117432.1, read on the forward strand.
CTTTCTTGTAAAACGGCACTTCGGTCTCGAAGATCGTCTGCCCGCGGGCGTCGGCTTCGTGACGCTGGATATTGGCATCGGCCACCATGGCATCGGCTATCAATGTGGTTCGTTCACTGCCAAAACTTTGGAAGAGACCATGGGTGTCGGGTTTGGCGGGGCTTTCAAGGAGGCGGTCGGCGTGCGGGAAAATTCGCTTGCCTGCGCTGTCCGATATATCTCCCAACGTCGGCGGTGATGTGTCTGTCCGCCGAAGGGTGCTGTCCTTCAGGTTAAGTTCGTAGAAGCGTGTCTCGCCCTTATGCACGGTCTCAAGCAACACAGTATGTTCGTTCGGAACGCGCGTCTTTTTGCCTGGACCGAACGGGGTTTGGGGGGTCGAGAACTTAGGGCCCAGGGTCAGCTTGCCGAACTCGATGTGGCGACGATCGTCCAGCGGTAAGCTCGCGATCAAGTGCCTGGTCTGGGTGGCGATGGCTTTCTTCATCGCGTCGACATAAGCAGCAAATGCCTGGTTAAACTTCTCGGTGGGGTCCGGTAAGTTATAGACACCTCGTGTCATGTCAATCTGAATGGCGGGGTTGGAAGAGCGCCATTCATGCCCGATCTTGTGCTCGTGGTCCTGGGACAAATAAATGTCGAGCAAGGAGTAAGGGCCAGGATAATCACGGTTGGGCAAAAAGGACGTCAGGCATTTTTCCTCGAAGGCAATCCCCTTGCCGTAGGCACGCTCGAGTTCATCAAGGGCTATTTCCCGGCGTGTGGGCATAGTGCTGGCATAGGCCGCGGAAGCGTTCTTGAGCGCATCCAGTTGCTCGTTGAAGGCGTTGCGTACCGTCTGCATCTGGGCCTGCGTGTACTCGTCGTCAGGCCTGCGCGCAATGACGCCGTTGGCGACTGCCCAGTCCTTCAGTGCGGCGTGTTGAGCCGTGAACTCCACGGCTTGCTCATCGGCGGAAATGGGGGCGACCTGCGTTTGCTTCATCACTTGCGCATAAGTCATCAGGCCGGTTGAGCCTGGCGCCTTGGCCTCAAGGCGGGCTACGGCGACTTCAAGGCTGAGCCAAGTGTGGGAGCCATAGGTGACACCGGGGGGAATGTCCTTGACGAGATAGGCCGGAGCACAACGCGATAACAGCAGATGCGCGGCGATGGGCGCTAACGGCGCGGTGGTTTTGCCCTGAGCCTGAAGATGTGCCGCCAGCGCTTGCACCACCTGTGACGGGTGTTGTGTGACGTGCCTGGAGTCGGCCAAGTCGAAACCGGCCACGCGGGTTCGCTTGGATGTTTGCGATTGATCAAGCAGCGTCTCTTTATCCAGAGAAACCTGAAGCGCCGTGAGCGCCCAGTCTGAAACACTGGATGCGCTGGAGGCGCCGCCGTATTTGGCATTCAGCTCTGTCCCCACTTCCTTGGCGATGGGCGATTCAAGCAATTGCTCGATAAACGCACGAGGATGAGCCAGCGTGGCTTCATTCCAGTCGAATCGTTGTGTGAGCAGCTTGAACAGGCCATGCTCCGCAACAGCGCCAATCGACTGAATCGGGTGGTAATAAGCCCCGCGCAGGTCTTGATCGCTCGCAGGCATTGGCCAGGACAGTGCACCACCGAAGTCGCCGTGAGCGGGTCTCACAGGGACCGACCCCATGTTGCTGTCAAACAAACACTCAAGCTCGTTCTTGTTAGTGGGCATCAACCAACCATTATCTTCGATATAGCGCTTCAGGCTGACCCGCTCATCCGTTGCCAGGCCCTGAGTCCGCGCATATCCGGATTGCTCGGCAACAGGCATGGAGGTTGCCTCCAGACACTGCTCGATGATTTCTTTGTGACGAACTTCTAGCCGGTCCGGGCTCAGATAACGTTTGTCGGTGGAAGGCAGCTTAGCGAGTTCCTCAACCTCCAGGAGCTGTGGGACATAGCGCGTCAGAAACTGGTTTTTCAGCACGTCATTGAATCGGTGGCGATTCTGGATATCGCCCAGTTTCTGTTGTTCGTAATCGAGGGCATCGTCCGAGCGCATGCGTATCTGTTCGTTATCAAGGACCCCGGTACCCAGTACCCCACTCATCTGCAATTCCTCGACCCGCTTATGCAATTGCTCCTGGGTCTGTGGCAGGCGTTCGCCATAAAACCGTGCCACGTCGCTCATCCTGGCCGAGCCATCCTTTTCCAGCTGTACCATTAACTGCCCGTTAGCCAGCACCGTGGCCGCCTGCGTAATCAGGGGCCATGAACGTGGGAAGGCAGGGAATTGCCGAATCGAGGGCATACTGGACCCTGCCTTGCCATCGCTTTTCAATACGCAGGCAATCCGGGCCGGCGTCACACCACGCGGCGGAAAAATCGTCAGGGGCTTGGAAAGGTCTACGTGGTGTTCGTTTGCCCAATTGACGAAATCAGGCATCTGCAGCAGTTTCTGCAAGTGTTGGCGCCATTGCCCGAATGTTGACGACGCTGGAATACGCTCGAGGCGTAAGCCACCGATGTGTGAGGTGTGTGTGCTGTTGTCGTTTTCCCGGAGGCGATTTTCATACAGTTGAGCGAGTTCGCTGTCACCTTTTTCGCGCGGTGTCTGCGGTGACGTGTCGGCCGCCGATGACAGCCGCAACGCGGGCGCTTGATACAGGGGAGGGATCGAACGAGGCGTTTGAGGCAAATGACTGACGTCGGAGATTGGCGGCATCGGAATAACCAGGCGAGAGGGCGACAGTCCCACCGATATGAATCCAGCAGGGTTTGCCCCTATGTGCCTGGATTACAACACCCGGTTCCTATCTCTTACGGATCAGGCTATCTCCAATCGTTTCAAATCAATTCTCCGGCTCTTTAAGCACGTTACTGCTTGATCATCTCCCGCACCTTCGCCGTCAACAGATCAAACGTAAACGGCTTGGTGATCAACTGCATCCCAGGCTCCAGGAACCCGCCACGCACGGCGGCATGTTCGGCATAACCGGTAATGAACAACACTCTCAGCTCGGGACGAATTTGCCGGCCGATTTCCGCCAGTTGCCGGCCGTTCATGCCCGGCAGGCCGACATCGCTGATCAGCAGGTCGATGCGTTGTTCGGATTCGATGATCGGCACGGCGGCGTTGGCGTCGCCGGCTTCGACATAGGCGTAGCCCAGTTCCTTGAGCACCGCGCAGACCAGCACGCGCACGGCGGGGTCGTCTTCGACGATCAACACGGTTTCGCCGGCATTGGCAAATGGCAGCAACGCCGCGTTGGTGGGCTCGACCTTGGCCATTTCGCCGATATACCGCGGCAGGAACAGGCTGACGGTGGTGCCTTTGCCGACTTCACTGTGCAGGGTGACGTGGCCGTGTGACTGGCGGGCGAACCCGTAGATCATCGATAACCCAAGGCCCGTGCCCTGGCCGATCGGCTTGGTGGTGAAAAACGGATCGAACACGCGATTGATCACGCTCTCGGGGATGCCGCAGCCGTTGTCGCTGATGCTCAGCTCCACGTAATCGCCCGGCGCGAGGGTGCCATAGGCGGCGGTAAACACAGAGTCCAAGTGGCGGTTGGTGGTTTCCACCACCAGTTTGCCGCCGTTGGGCATTGCGTCCCGGGCATTGAGTACCAGGTTGAGCAGGGCGCTTTCCAGTTGGTTGGGGTCGGCTTCGGCGGTCCACAGGTCATCGTCGAAGCGCATCTGCAGGGTGATGCTCTCGTTAATGCTGCGTTGCAGCAAGGCGCCCATGGACACCACCAGTTCATTGATATTGACCGGTTTGGAGTCCAGCGATTGCCGACGCGAAAAGGCGAGCAGGCGGTGGGTGAGCCCGGCCGCGCGGTTGGCGGAGGTGACCCCCAGGTCGATCAGGCTGTCCAGGTCGTCCAGCTTGCCGCGTGCCACACGCCTGCGCAGCAACTCGAGGCTGCCGATGATGCCGGTGAGCATGTTGTTGAAGTCGTGGGCAATACCGCCGGTCAATTGGCCCACGGCTTCCATTTTCTGCGACTGGCGCAGCGCTTCTTCATTGCTGCGCAGTTGCGCCGTGCGCTCCTCGACCTGCTGCTCCAGGGTTTCCAGGGTGCGTTGCAAACGCAGTTCGCTTTCGCTCAAGTCGATCAGGCGGTCACGGGCTTCGTACTGGCGACGCCGGCCGCGCAAGGCCGCGCTGACCAGGCTGATCAGGGTGACAGGATGGAAGGGGCGCTCCAGGAAGGTGACGTTGCCCAACAAACCACTCAGGTGCGACGCGCCGTTCTGTTCGTTGCCGCCGTGATGGGTCATCAGCACGATCGGCATGTCCGACCAGGCCGGTTGCTGGTGCAAATACTCCAGCAGCGGTTCCAGGTCGACCCCGCGCAAGGCTTCGGCCGCGATGATCAACAGGCCCGCGCCCTGTTCGAGCGCCTCGCACAGCATCGGCAGGCTGGTGGCGACCATGCCGCTGTAGCCGGCCTCTTTGAGCATCATCAGCGCCAGTGCGCCGTCACGTCCCAGCGGGGCCAGGATGATCGCGCGCGCGGAGAAGGCAGTCAGGTGCGGCACTATCCCTCATCCTTGAGCAGGGGCGAACCGGCGCCCATGTAGATAGGAATGCCGCGCAATACGCCCTGGAAGTTGTCCAGCGGCTCGCCCACGGTCAAGCCATTGCCGCTGATGCGGTATTCGCGAATCGTCGATTCGTGGGAGCCGGTGCGTTTCTTGATAATCGAAATGGCCCGACGGACTTTGCCCAGCGCCTCGAAGTAGCGCAGCAGGATCACCGTGTCGGCCAGGTAGGTAATGTCGACCGGGGTCTGCATGTCGCCGACCAGCCCGTGCTGGGCGACGGTCATGAACGTCGCCGCGCCACGACGGTTGAGGTACAGCAGCAACTCGTGCATGTGCAGGATCAGCGCGTTTTCCTCCGGCATGGCCGCCTGGTAACCGTTGATGCTGTCGATGATCACGGTCTTGATCCCGCCCTCGTCGACGCAACGCCTTACGCGGTGGGAAAACTCGCCAGGGGACAGCTCGGCGGCGTCCACCTGTTCGATCAGCAGGTTGCCGGTGGCCTGCAGGGCCGCGAGGTCGATGCCCATGTTGCGCATGCGTTCGAACAGCAGGCCCAACTCTTCGTCGAAGATGAACAGTGCGGCCTTCTCGCCGCGTGCCACGGCGGCGGCGGCAAAGATCATCGAGATCAGCGATTTGCCGGTACCGGCGGGGCCGAGGATCAGGCTGCTGGAGCCGGTCTCGACGCCACCGCCCATCAAGGCATCCATCTCGGCGATGCCGCTGCTCAGGGTCTGGCGTATATAGCCACCGCGATGTTCGGCCGCGACCAGGCGTGGGAACACATGGATACCGTCCTGCATGATGGTGAAGTCGTGAAAGCCGCCTCGGTATTTCTGGCCACGGTATTTCACGATACGTACCCGGCGGCGTTCAGCGCCGTAGTTGGGGGTCAACTCTTCCAGGCGAATCACCCCGTGGGCCACGCTGTGCACGGTTTTGTCGAGGGACTCGGTGGTCAGGTCGTCCAACAGCAAGACCGTGGCGTCATAACGTACAAAATAGTGCTTGATCGCCAGGATCTGCCTTCGGTAGCGCAGGGAGCTTTGCGCCAGCAGGCGGATTTCCGAAAGGCTGTCGATGACGACGCGGGTGGGTTTGACCCGCTCGACCACTTCGAAGATCTGCCGCGTCGCTTCACCCAGTTCCAGGTCGGAGGAGTACAACAGGCTCTGCTGGTGCTCGGCATTGAGCAGGCTTTCCGGCGGTGTCAGTTCGAAGATGTGGATGTTGTCGTTCAGGTTCCAGCCATGGGACTCGGCACCTTGGCGCAATTCCCGCTCGGTCTCGGACAGGGTGATGTACAGGCTACGTTCGCCGTCTTTTGCGCCGGCCTGCAGGAAGTGCAGTGCCACGGTGGTCTTACCTGTGCCGGGCTCACCTTCCAACAGAAACAGGTGGCTGCGCGACAGGCCTCCGCGGAGGATGTCATCCAGGCCTTCGATACCGATGGCCGCTTTTTCGCTGAGTTGCTCTGTGGATGTAGACAAGTAGTGCCCTCGAGTCACAGACAAATAGAGGTGCATGCCGCTGACGACATGCCATGTTCACTTGACCATGGCACTTTGCAGCCGTTCAACCAAAAGCTTCAATTTGTGGACCGTCAGGAGTTTTTTCAATAAGTTGCAGCGCGCCTCACAGCCCCTGTTGCAGAGCCGGGTCGTCCGGGTTCTGTTGTTCCAGCTGCGCCAGCAGCACCTGCACATTCTGTAACTGGCCGCCTTCTTTCCAGTAGTTGATCAGCAGCACGCGCGCCTTGCGATTGGCCGGGTGGCGCTGCACGATTTCTTCCAGCTGACGCTGGGCAGCTTCCAGTTCCTGCTGGTCATGCAGGGTGGTGGCCAGGTCGTAACGGTAATCCTGATTATCCGGTTCCAGCTCCACCGCCTTGGACAGGCCCAGCAGGGCATAAGGCCGCTCGCCGTGGTGCAGCAACCACAGGCCCAGGGCGTGTTGCAGATAAGCCGATTCCGGGTGCGCCGCCAGTTGCCGGGCCAGCAGTTGCCGCGACTCGTCGCTCTTGCCTTGTTTATCCAGCAGCTCGATCTGTGCGACCACCGCGCGCAGGTTTTCCGGTTGCAGGCGCATGGCTTGTTCCAGCGCGTGTTGCGCCTCGGGCAGCAGGGCGCTGTGGATGTAGAGGCGTGCCAGTTGAATCCAGCTTTCGGCGGTTTCGGGCTCGGTCTTGAGTGTTTTCACAAATTCATCCAGCACCTGCTGCAACGGTCCGAAATAAAGGCCCAGGGTGTCCGGCGACAGGCCGAGCAAGGCGTTGGCCGCCGCAAACCGCACAGGTTGTTCGGGATCATCCAGCACCGGGCCGAGCAACAGTGTGCGCTGGCCGGTGGGCACCAGGCCGACAATGCTGTGGATCGCGGCTTCTCGGACCAGGGGGGAGGCGTTGGACAGGTCCTTATCTGCCAGTTTCAAGGCTTGCGGGCTGGGGTAGTTAGGCAGTTCGGCATGCAAGGCGACCCGGCGTTCATCGGACAAGTCCGGCCGGCCCAGTTGCTGATACAGCACACGTGCGGCGCCAGGCTCGCCGTTACGCGCCTGCTTCAGGGCTTTGGCGTAACCATGGGCAATGGCGGGTGTTACAGCCACCGGGGTGGAGCGGGTGACGTACCAAGTGATCAGCACAATCGACAACAAGGCGCAGAGGCCGACAAGGGCAGAACGGCGTGACTTTGACATGCGGGTGTCCAAAAGCTCGGGCAGCGTAGGCAAAGTCGTCAGCTTCGGTCAGACCAAGGCAGGTGTCAAACACGCATCCGCTCAGTCGCTTGAACCGGCCGCAGGATCGGTACGGGCTAAGATCAATGGGGATTGGCCAAAACGGTCAGCCATGTTGAAGGCTTTGACCATTGTCGCTGCGCAACGCTGAAGCGACTATTCGGCCCATACGCTCGTTACCGGGTCCATCGAACAAGGAAAAAATGATGCAGATTGAAAACAAGGTTTTTCTGGTCAGCGGCGGCGCTTCGGGCCTCGGGGCGGCCACGGCCCAGATGCTCATCGCGGCGGGCGCCAAGGTGATGTTGGTGGATCTGAACGCCGACGCGGTGGCGGCCCAGGCCAAGCAACTGGGGGATAACGCCCGCAGCGCCGTGGCCGATATCAGCCAGCAGGCCGCTGCCGAAGCCGCCGTGCAAGCCACCGTGCAAGCCTTTGGTGGCTTGCACGGGCTGGTCAACTGCGCGGGTGTGGTGCGCGGCGAGAAAATCCTCGGCAAGAACGGTCCCCACGGGCTGGAGAGCTTTGCCCAGGTGATCAACGTCAACCTGATCGGCAGTTTCAACCTGTTGCGCCTGGCGGCGGCGGCCATCGCTGAAACCGACGCCAATGCCGATGGCGAGCGCGGTGTGATCATCAACACCGCCTCGGTGGCGGCGTTCGACGGCCAGATCGGCCAGGCGGCGTATGCGGCGTCCAAAGGCGCGATCGCCAGCCTTACACTGCCTGCCGCCCGCGAGTTGGCGCGCTTTGGCATACGCGTGATGACCATCGCTCCCGGCATCTTCGAAACCCCGATGATGGCCGGCATGACGCCAGAGGTGCGCGACTCCCTGGCCGCCGGCGTGCCATTCCCGCCACGCCTGGGCAAGCCGGCCGAATACGCCGCGCTGGTGCGGCACATTATTGAAAACAGCATGCTCAACGGTGAGGTGATCCGTCTCGACGGTGCCTTGCGCATGGCAGCCAAGTAAGGAGGAGTAGTCATGAACGATCCTATCGTTATCGTCAGTGCCGTGCGCACGCCCATGGGCGGCTTCCAGGGCGACCTCAAGGGCCTGACTGCCCCGCAGTTGGGTTCGGCCGCGATTCGTGCGGCGGTGGAGCGTGCCGGTATCGCCCCGGATGCGGTGGATGAAGTGCTGTTCGGCTGCGTGCTGCCCGCCGGTCTCGGCCAGGCGCCCGCCCGCCAAGCGGCATTGGGCGCCGGGTTGGACAAGTCCACGCGCTGCACCACACTCAACAAAATGTGCGGTTCCGGCATGGAGGCGGCCATCCTGGCCCATGATTCGCTATTGGCCGGCAGCGTCGAGGTGGTGGTCGCCGGCGGCATGGAAAGCATGTCCAACGCGCCCTACCTGCTGGACCGCGCACGCAGCGGCTACCGCATGGGCCACGGCCGTGTGCTCGACCACATGTTCCTCGATGGCCTGGAAGACGCCTACGACAAGGGCCGCCTGATGGGCACCTTCGCCGAAGACTGCGCCCTGCATAACGGTTTTACGCGTGAGGCCCAGGATGCCTTCGCCATCGCCTCCCTGACCCGCGCCCAGGAAGCGATCACCCACGGCAGTTTTGCCGCCGAGATCGTTCCGGTACAGGTCACCGTGGGCAAGGAGCAGAAGACCATCCTGCATGACGAGCAGCCGCCCAAGGCCAAGCTGGACAAGATCGCCGGCCTGAAACCGGCGTTCCGCGAAGGCGGCACGGTGACGGCGGCCAACTCCAGTTCGATTTCAGACGGTGCGGCGGCCTTGCTGCTGATGCGCGAATCCGAGGCGCGCAAGCGTGGGCTCAAACCGTTGGCCGTCATCCACGGTCATGCGGCGTTTGCCGATGAGCCGGGGCTGTTCCCGGTGGCGCCGGTGGGCGCGATTCGCAAGCTGATGAGCAAGACCGGCTGGGACCTGGCTGACGTCGACCTGTTCGAAATCAACGAAGCCTTCGCCGTGGTCAGCCTGGTGACCATGAGCAAGTTGGACATCCCCCATGCCAAGGTCAATGTGCACGGCGGTGCCTGCGCCCTGGGCCATCCGATCGGTGCCTCCGGCGCGCGGATCCTGGTGACCCTGCTCTCGGCCCTGCGCCAGCAAGGCCTCAAGCGCGGTGTTGCCGCTATCTGCATCGGCGGTGGTGAAGCCACGGCCATGGCCGTCGAATGCCTGTATTAAGGACTGTCCCCCATGCTGCCCAATGACGAACAGCTGCAAATCAGTGACGCGGCCCGGCAATTTGCCCAGGAGCGTCTGAAACCCTTCGCCGCCGAGTGGGACCGCGAGCACCGCTTTCCCAGAGAAGCCATCGGCGAGATGGCCGAGCTGGGCTTTTTCGGCATGTTGGTGCCGGAACAGTGGGGCGGTTGCGACACCGGTTACTTGGCCTACGCCATGGCCCTGGAAGAAATCGCCGCCGGTGACGGCGCCTGCTCGACCATCATGAGCGTGCACAACTCGGTCGGGTGTGTGCCGATCCTCACCTTCGGTAACGCACAACAGAAAGCACAATTCCTCACGCCCCTGGCCAGCGGCGCCATGCTCGGCGCCTTCGCGCTGACCGAACCCCAGGCCGGCTCCGACGCCAGCAGCCTGAAAACCCGTGCGCGCCTTGATGGCGACCACTATGTGCTCAACGGTTGCAAACAGTTCATCACCTCGGGGCAAAACGCCGGCGTGGTGATTGTGTTCGCGGTCACCGACCCGACCGCCGGCAAGCGCGGGATCAGCGCGTTTATCGTGCCCACCGATTCACCGGGCTACAGCGTGGCGCGGGTCGAGGACAAACTCGGCCAGCATGCGTCGGATACCTGCCAGATCCTGTTTGAAGACGTGAAGGTGCCGGTGGCCAACCGGTTGGGCGAGGAGGGCGAGGGTTACAGGATTGCCCTGGCCAACCTTGAAGGGGGGCGCGTCGGCATCGCCTCGCAGGCGGTGGGCATGGCGCGCGCAGCCTTCGAGGCGGCGCGGGATTATGCCCGTGAGCGCGAAAGTTTCGGCAAGGCGCTGATCGAACATCAGGCCGTGGCGTTTCGCCTGGCCGACATGGCCACGCAAATTGCCGTGGCCCGGCAGATGGTGCATTACGCCGCGGCCCTGCGCGACAGCGGCAAGCCGGCGCTGGTGGAGGCTTCCATGGCCAAGCTGTTTGCCTCGGAAATGGCCGAGAAAGTCTGCTCGGCCGCCTTGCAAACCCTCGGTGGTTACGGTTACCTGAGCGACTTCCCGCTGGAGCGGATCTACCGCGATGTGCGGGTCTGCCAGATTTACGAAGGCACCAGCGATATCCAACGCATGGTCATTTCACGCAATCTTTAAGGAGCCGATAGATGAGTTACGAAACGATTTTGCTCGAAGTCCAGGGCCGTGTCGGGCTGATTACCCTTAATCGTCCGCAAGCCCTCAACGCGCTGAACGCGCAGTTGGTGAGCGAGTTGAACCAGGCGCTGGACGGCCTGGAAGCTGATCCGCAAATCGGCTGCATCGTGCTGACCGGCTCGAAAAAAGCGTTTGCCGCCGGTGCCGACATCAAGGAAATGGCCGAGCTGACCTACCCGCAGATCTACCTCGACGACCTGTTCAGCGACAGCGACCGCGTGGCCAACCGCCGCAAGCCGATCATTGCCGCCGTCAACGGCTTTGCCCTGGGCGGCGGCTGTGAGCTGGCGCTGATGTGCGATTTTATCCTGGCCGGCGACGGCGCCAAATTCGGCCAGCCGGAAATCAACCTCGGCGTTCTGCCGGGCATGGGCGGCACTCAGCGCCTGACCCGCGCGGTTGGCAAGGCCAAGGCCATGGAAATGTGCCTGACCGGGCGCTTTATCGATGCGGTGGAAGCGGAGCGCTGCGGAATTGTGGCGCGCATCGTGCCGGCCGACGAGTTGCTGGACGAGGCGCTGAAGGTCGCCACGTTGATTGCCGGTAAATCGGTGCCGATCAGCATGATGGTCAAGGAAAGCGTGAACCGCGCGTTTGAAGTGAGCCTGTCCGAAGGCGTGCGTTTTGAACGCCGGGTGTTCCATGCGGCGTTTGCGACACAGGATCAGAAGGAAGGCATGGCCGCGTTCGTGGCCAAGCGGGCGCCGGAGTTCAAGGACGAGTAAGCGACCTTTCAAGCACTGAGATACATATGTGGGAGGGGCGTCGTTGCACCGCCCCTCCCACATTGGCTTTGTGGTGTGTCAGTCAGAGTTGGTAGTGCTTGAGCTCTCTGGCAATCACCATCCGCTGAATCTCGCTGGTGCCTTCGTATATCTGCGTGATCCGCGCATCCCGGTAGTAACGTTCCACCGGGTAGTCCTCCAGGTACCCATAACCGCCGTGAATCTGCATCGCTGACGAGCAGACTTTTTCAGCCATTTCCGAGGCAAACAGCTTGGCCTGGGAGGCTTCCGAAAGGCAAGGCTTGCCGGCACTGCGCAGGCGCGCCGCGTGCAGGATCAGCAGGCGTGCGGCATTAAGGCGGGTTTGCATGTCGGCCAGCAGATTGGCCACGCTTTGGTGCTCGATGATCGCCTTGTCGAACTGCACCCGGTCACGGGCGTAGGCCAGCGCGGCTTCAAACGCGGCGCGGGCGATACCCAGGGCTTGGGCCGCGATGCCGATGCGACCGCCTTCGAGGTTGGACAGCGCTATCGCCAGGCCCTTGCCGCGTTCGCCGAGCAGGTTGGCTTCGGGCACCGTGCATTGGTTGAGGGTGACGGCGCAGGTGTCCGAGGCGCGAATGCCCATCTTGTGTTCGGTGCGGTCGACGACAAACCCGGCGGTGTCAGTGGGCACCAAAAACGCGGAAATACCCTTCTTGCCCAACGCCGGGTCGGTCACCGCGAAGACAATGGCCAACTTGGCGCGCTTGCCATTGCTGACAAACTGCTTGGCGCCATTGATCACCCATTGGCCATCACGCAGTTCGGCGCGGGTGCGCAAGTTATGCGCTTCGGACCCGGCCTGAGGCTCGGTCAGGCAAAAGCAGCCAATCGCCTGACCGCTGGCAAGGTCGGCCAGCCAGGTTTGCTTCTGCTCGGGTGTGCCGTAGTTGAGGATCGGGCCGCAACCGACTGAATTATGGATACTCATCAGTGCACCGGTGGCACCGTCCCCGGCGGAGATTTCTTCCACGGCCAGGGCATAGGCCACGTAGTCGACGTAGGTGCCGCCCCATTCTTCCGGCACAACCATGCCCAGCAGGCCCAGTTCACCCATCTTCGCCACCAGTGCGTCGTCGATCCAGCCGGCTTTTTCCCAGGCTTGAGCGTGAGGGGCGATTTCACCCCGTGCAAAATCGCGCGCCATGTCGCGGATCATTACTTGTTCTTCTGTATATTCAATATCTTGCATGACTTATCTCGCAACCTGCTCGAAGTGTTGGAAGAAGCTTTCGACACGGGCAGCCGCCAGTTCATGAAGCGTTGGCGGGTTCCAGCGCGGACGCTTGTCTTTATCGATGATCAGCGCTCGGACACCCTCGATCAGGTCGCCGCGCTCGAACCATTGGCGGTCCAGGTGCAATTCCAGCGCGAAGCACTGCTCCAGTGGCAGGCGGCGACCGCGACGCAGCATTTGCAGGGTCACGGCCATGGCCAGGGGCGAGCGGGTTTGCATCAGGTGGGCGGTGGTCAGGGCCCATTCATGGCTGTCGGCAACGGTGACTTCCTGCAATTGCTCGACAATGCTCGGGATGTCCGGCAGCGCAAAGAAATGATCGATGGCCGGACGCAATGCCACCAGAGGCGCGTCGGGCAGTTGTTGCACGGCCAGTTTGGCCAGTACGCCTTGCAAGTCTTTGAGCGGGGAGTCGTGCCACTGCAGGCGATCGAGTTTCTGGTCCAGGTCCGCAAGCCTGGCGCTGTCCAGGAACCAGTCGGCCAGCCCGCAGTAGAGGGCATCGGCGGCGTGTATCTGGACCCCGGTGACGCCCAGGTAAATCCCCAGTTCGCCGGGTATGCGCGGCAGGAAGTAACTGCCGCCCACGTCCGGAAAATAGCCGATGGCAACCTCCGGCATCGCCAGGCGGCTGCGTTCGGTGACGATGCGCAGATCCGCGCCCTGGGCCAGGCCCATGCCGCCGCCCAGGACGAACCCGTCCATCAACGCCAGGACCGGCTTGCGGTAATGGTGGATGGCCAGGTCCAGGGCGTACTCCTCGACGAAGAAGTCTTCGTGCAGGGTGTCGCCGTTTTTGAAACTGTCGTAAAGCGAGCGAATGTCGCCACCGGCACAGAAGGCTCTGTCGCCGGCACCGCGCAACACCACTGCATACACCTGTGGATCGTCCGCCCAGGCCTGCAGTTGCGCGGTCAGGCGGCGGACCATTTCAAGGGTAATGGCGTTCAGGCCAGCGGGGCGGTTGAGGGTGAGGTGGCCGATATGGTTTCGCACGTCAGCCAGTACCTCATCCTGAGGGGCATCGGCGCGGCTTGCTTCGGATGGAACCTGAGCAGTCATCTCTAACTCCCTGCTTTTATTGTTCTTTATCAAGATGTTCGCGGGCGAACTCTCTCATGATCGTACCAGTGCAAATTTGCCCAGTACAACCCGGAATCATGCAGGTCGTTTTTGCATTTATGCAGCGCGCCGGCGCTGTCTCAAGGCACTCGGCTGGCCAGGACTTCACCGATGCTGCGTCGACGCGCATGGATTTGTGCGGTGTTGATCAACTGTTCCAGCTCATTGGGCGCCACGTCGTAGAACTGTTCCATCTCGGCCAGGGCCAGTTTCAGGTCCGCGGCGGTCACCTCCGGATCGCGCGCGGCATTCGGGGTATTCAGAATGACTGCCGGTGACGGCGCTGCGCCCTTGGGGTAGCGCGTGCGCGTGGCGTTGTTATAGGCCAGGGCGCACGTCAACAAAGCCCCGGCACCGAGCAATACGGCGCCCAACTCATGCCAGCCCAGGGCGGCGGAGGCCGGGTCGGCCAGGACCAGGGTCATGGCCAGGCCACCCGCCGGTGGGTGCAGGCAGCGTAGCCAGCACATCAGCACCACGGCCATGCCCGCCGCCAGGCAGGCACCGCCCAACGTACGGCCAAGCACGCGGGCGACCAGCAACGCCACCACGCCTGCGCACAGGTAGCTGCCGATGATCGACCAGGGTTGGGCCAGGGCACCGGATGACACCGCGAACAACAGCACCGCAGAGGCGCCGAGCGGGCCGAGCAGGTGCAGCGCCACCTCCATGCCAAACACCTGACCACACAGCCAGACACTGAACAGCGTCCCCAGGGCCATGCCGATGGCGGCGCGGCTCCATTCAGAGGGGCGGGTATTGATAGCAGCGGGAAACCAGCGAGCAAGCATCGAGGAAGAGTCCATAAACGACGGGCAAAAAAAAGACTCATCTGGTTGCCCGGAAAAGTCCTTGAAAGTTCCTGCATTTGGGGGAGGAACCAGCGCAGTGTGCCGTGCCGACGCTGATCAGCGCCAATGCATATTAGTGAAGGTTAAATACAAAAAAAGTGGATTCAAACGGGTTGAAGGATGTCGGGGCGAGTCCAGCGCTTGCCCAGCACGCGGTCATCGACCTCTGCACTTAACAAGCGCTTGCGCAGGTTCTCCCGCCGTTGGGGGTCGCTGGCCAGCGGCCCGTTCAAAGCCACCAGGGCGTCACGTAGCGCCATCAGTCGGTCCAGCTTAGGCGCGCACTGATGCAGGTCATCGTGGGCCAACGGGGCAGGGAGGCTGCCTGAAACATGATCCGGCACTGCATTGTCCTCTCATGAAGTAAACCGCGACGACCGACACGGCCCCTGGCGTCCTTGCTGTCATGCATGGCCAGTGGCGGTAAATGCTTACCGCATGTGGACGTCGAGTTTACAACTGCGTTTCGCGCGTATGAAAGGGAATAGACAGCAGCCTTTACGCTTGAATGCGTAGGAGTTTTCTGCGTGTGTGGATCATGGCTGCACGGTTGCGGGCAAGTGCAACAGCACATAAGGGTTTTTGTCGAATTCACCGCTCAGGGTCGGGGTAATGGAACGAAAGCGCGGATCTTGCAAGCCTTCGTAGTCCGCTTGGCTCATCACCAGCCAGGCGGGGCCCGGAAGCTGTTTGAGGTCGGTGGCTTGCTGGGTGAATAACGGCACCCGGTCGCAGTCCAGGTTAACCATGTATTTGATCGCCTTGGCGTCTTTACCCAGGCCATGCAGCACCAGCGGCGCGTGCTGCTGCATCACCTGTTCATGCACGCGCAGGGTGAATGTGCGGGTGTCGTAGACCTCGCGCTCCAACGGCTCGACCACCGCGATATAGGTCCCCCACACCGCCAGCACGGCGACGAAGGCCGGTACCACGGGGCGCGCGCGCGGCAGGAACAGCGCCAGCAGCGTCAATGCCTGCAGGGCGCCGAGCACGCCGAATACCCAGCCAAGGTCACTCAATGGCTCTGGGTAGCGCTTGCGTGCCAACAACAAACCGACGACCAGCAGCGCCGGCAACAAGGTCCAGATCGCCAGCATCAACCTGCGCAGCCAGGCAAACAGCCGCCCGTGGGTGGCCTGGAACGGATACGCTGCAATCATGGCCGCCATGGGCAACATGGGCAGCACATACCGCGCTTTCTTGGCCTGTGGAATCGACAGGCCGACCATCACCAGCAGCCCCGCGGCCGCGCAGTACCACACCAGTTGCAGCGCCGGGCCTGGCACGCGCCGCCCACTCACTACCATGGCCACCAGAACCAGCACCGCCAAGGGGTACGCCAGGGCGTAATTGCCCAGGGAGCTGGTGAAGTAATACAGCACGCCGCTGGAGCCTTCACTGCCATCCATGCGCCCCAGGAACTGCATGCGGATTACGTCCTGCATGAAGCTTTCACCGCCGCTGAGCTTGGCCATCAGCAACAGCAGGCCTACACAGGCCGCCAGCAGCGCCAGGGCCAATAGCCCGAAACTGAACAGTTGGCGCCACTGCCGGTTGATCAGGTAATAGCTGCACAACATGCCCGTGGGAATGACCAGACCAATCGGCCCGCGGATCGCAAACCCGAAGAGCACCAGCAGGCACAGCCAATGCAGGCGCTTGCCCTTGCCGAAGTGATCATGGGCATACCCCAGGTAAAACACTGCCAGGCTGATGGCGGCGAGCATCTGGTCCAGGGACACGGCACGGGTTTCGCTGATAAAGGTGCTGCTGAGCAGCAATATCGCGATGCTCAGCAGGCCCCAGCGCTGGGAGTAGGGCGCCGTGAGGCGATACACCAGCACCACGATCGTCGCCGATGCCACGGCGGTAGGCAGCCAGGCCGTGAGGCTGGTGACCTCGCCCAGCGGCACCGACAGCAGCCAGGTCATCAGCGTCGAGGTCGCCAGGTAATCAGCGTACGGCTGGCCATAGGTGGTCGGGAAAAAACCCGGCCCGTGACGCAGCATCTCTTGGGCAAACAACACGAAGCGAGCGTCGAAGCCAATGATTGCCTGGTGCCAGCTGCCCGCGATAAACAGCAACAGCGCCAACACCCCCAACCCAAGGGACTGGCGGCGCAGGGTGGCTGTGAGCGGTGACGGTTGCGTTTTGTTCACGTATCAGGCTTCCACGACCTTTGGCAGCCACTGCTGCTGGGGAATCGGCAACTGGCACGAATCGCCACGCCCAATCGGGTAGTACTGGAAGCCTTTGCGTGACAGGCGGTCACCGTCGTACAGGTTGCGACCATCGAAGATCACCGGGGTTTTGAGACGCTGGTGGATCAGGTCGAAGTCGGGAGCCTTGAACTGCTGCCACTCGGTGCAGACGATCAGCGCGTCGGCGCCGGTCAAGGTGGACTCAGGCGTACCCATCAGCATCAGGCGTTCTTCGTCGCCATAGATGCGCTGGGTTTCCTGCATGGCTTCGGGGTCGAAGGCACGCACATTGGCCCCGGCGGCCCACAGTGCTTCCATCAGCACACGGCTGGGCGCATCGCGCATGTCATCGGTGTTGGGCTTGAACGCCAGGCCCCACAGGGCGAAGGTCTTGCCGCGCAGGTTGCCCTTGAAGAAGGCATTGATGCGATCGAACAGCTTGCTCTTCTGACGCTGGTTGATGGCTTCCACGGCTTCGAGCAGGTCGCTGGAGCAGTTGGCCTGCTTGGCGCTGTGGATCAGGGCGCGCATGTCCTTGGGGAAGCACGAGCCGCCATAACCGCAACCGGGATAAATGAAGTGGTAGCCGATGCGCGAGTCGGCGCCGATCCCCAGGCGCACGGCTTCGATGTCGGCGCCCAGGTGCTCGGCCAGTTCGGCGATCTGGTTGATGAAGCTGATCTTGGTGGCCAGCATGCAGTTGGCGGCGTACTTGGTCAGCTCGGCGCTGCGCAGGTCCATGAAGATGATGCGGTCATGGTTGCGGTTGAACGGCGCGTACAGGTCGCGCATGACCTCGCGCACTTCTTCGCGCTCGCAACCGATGATGATGCGGTCCGGGCGGCGGCAGTCGGCCACCGCCGAGCCTTCCTTGAGGAATTCCGGGTTGGAGACGATATCGAAATCCAGATGCCGGCCAGCCACGCGCAGGGCTTTTTCGATATGCGCACGCAGGGTGTCGCCGGTGCCGACGGGCACGGTGGATTTTTCCACCAGGATCACCGGGTCGATCCGATGCCGGGCCACCGCATCGCCCACCGACAGCACGTACTTGAGGTCTGCCGAGCCGTCTTCATCCGAAGGCGTACCCACGGCAATGAACAACACTTCGCCGTGCTCGACCGCAAGTTTCTCATCAAAGGTGAAATGCAGCCGTCCGCTTTCCAGGTTCTCCTTGACCATGGCGGCCAGCCCTGGCTCGAAGATACTGACCTGGCCCTGCTGCAGCAACCTGACCTTGTTCTGATCCACGTCCATGCAGATGACATCGTGACCGACTTCGGCTAAGACGGTGGCCTGGACCAGACCGACGTAACCACTACCAAATACACTGATTTTCATGGGGCATTCCTGGGGCTTGCAACGCTAGCACGACGAGAGTTGATGATCAGCACACCCAGGATGACAAGCACCACCCCGAGGGTTTTCGACAGCGAAAAATGTTCGTTGAACACCGGCAGGCTGGCGGCCAGCAGGTACACCAGCGCATAGCTGATGCTCAGCAGTGAATAGGCACGGCCCAGGGGCAAGTGCTTGAGCGCGCCGAGCCAGCAGAGCATCGACAGCGCATATGCGAAGATTGCCAGGGCCACTACGCCCAGGGCGCCGAGGTCGATCCTGGCGGTCAGCCATTCGTTGGGCAGCGGCAGGCGCGTCATGCTCCAGCGCATGCCCAGTTGGGCTGCGCTCACCAGGGCGACACTGCCCAGGGCCAGGGCAAAGCCTTGCACCCGGCTCATAACTGACGCCCCAGCAGCACGACACCGCCGATCACCAGCGCCACGCCCAGCCAGTGCCGAGCGTCGATGGGCTCATGAAAGACAAACCTCGCCACCAAGGTGACCAATACGAAATTCAGGCTAAGCATCGGGTAGGCAATGCCCACCTCCAGGCGCTGTAACACCAGCAGCCACACCAGCAGGCCCAGGCCCAGGCAGATCAGCGCGATCCACAGCCACGGCGAACGCAGTTTCAGCGCCCAGCCCTCGGGCCGGTCGCGCCAGCTTTCCACGGCGAACTTCTGCGACACCTGGCCCATGCACGTCAGCAGGCACGCGGCGAGTAACAGCAGCAGGGTGATCATGGCGCGACCTGCGGGAAGATCAGGATCACGATGTTGCCCTGCTCATAACGCTTGCCGTCCGGCGGCAGCAGGTTCACTTCGGCGATTTCATCGTCACCCTTGACCCGCATCACCACGCCGACCGGGCCTTTTTTGCGTGCGTCGCTCATCCATTGCTGGACCTGGGTAAGGTCCACCTGGTGATGGCCGGCATCCGGGTAGGCGAGGCCGTATTTCACTTCGCCAATCGTGTTGTACAGCGTCACATCCGGGCGTTGCAGGCGCCATGACAGCGCCGACGCCGCGCCGAGGTCATTGCTGAGCAATGCAGTGGCCGGTTGCAGTTCCTGCAAGTGATCGATGATGAATTGATCCGGGGTCTTGTTGTAGACCACCGAGTGCGGCAATGCGGCCGGCAGCAGCGCAACCATCAGCCAACTGCCCAGCACCGGCGCGGCCCACAGATGCAAAGGTCGAGCGGCCTGCAGCAGGTTGACGATGATCCAGCCAAACAGAAAGACGAACACCAGCACCAGGCTGAGGGTTTCCTGGCCGGGCTCATACACCGGTTTTTTCAGTTGAAACCAGCTCAGCGCCAGCAACAGCACGACGCCGATCACCAGATTGAGCCAGCCATTGATGCGCAATACGCGGCCACGCCCGGCCGCCAATTTGCCCGCCAGCGTGTTGCCCATGAGCAAGGCCAGGGGCAGCAGGCACGGCATGATGTAGGACGGCAATTTGCCTTTGGCCAGGCTGAAGAACGCCAGCGGCATCAACAGCCACAGCAGTACAAAGCCAACGTTCGCGCTGCGCTTGTCCAGCCATGCCTGCTTGAGCGTGGACGGCAGCAGCGCCACCCACGGCAGGCAAAACGCGACCAGCAACGGCAGGTAGTACCAGAACGGCTCGGCATGCTGGGCGTCGTCACCGGCAAAGCGTTGGATATGCTCGTGCCAGAAGAAGAAGTGCCAATAATCCGGTTCTTGCAGGTGCACCGCCAGTGCCCATGGCAGGCTGACGACGATTGCTACCACCACGGCCACCACGCCATACAGCACAAGCTCACGAAAGCGCTTCTGCCAGATCGCATAGGGCAGGGCGATCAGCACCGGCAGTAACCACGCCAGGAAACCCTTGGTCATAAAGCCCATGGCACAGGCAAAACCGAGCAACGCCCAGGCGCCCAGGCGGCCATTGCGCGTGGTGCTGTCGAAGCAGAACCACAAGGCCACGCCCGTCAGGTTGACCCAGAAGGTGAACTGCGGGTCGAGGTTGGCATAGCCGCCCAACGCCGCGACGCTGACGAAACTCATGTACAGCAGGCTGCTGATCAGGGTTTTCTGCGGGTCGTTCCACAACCGGCGCGACACCAGGGCCACCAGCAGGATGCTCAAGCCGGTGCTCAAGGCCGAGGCGAAACGCACGCCAAACAGGTTCTGCCCGAAGATCGCCTGGCCCAGCGCGATCATCCAGTAACCGGCCGCCGGTTTTTCGAAATAGCGGATACCCATGAAGTGCGGCGAGGCCCACTTGCCGCTCAGCAGCATTTCCTGGCTGATTTGCGCGTAACGGGTTTCATCCGGAATCCACAGGCCGTGGGTGGCCAGCGGCAGCAGATAAAACACGCCGAATGCCAACAGGAGCAGGGGCAATGCCCAACGCCGGATCATGCCTGTTGTACGCCGAGCCAGCCTTCGCGGCCGCTCAAGGCGCCGCGTACCAGCTGTTGCCGAGGCAGGGTGGCGAGGTCCGCCGGCAACAAGTCGCCCAGCGGTTGGAAGTCGATGCCGCGCTGCCCTGCCTGGGCGAGCAACTGGCGAAAATCATGGGCCATCAGAATCCCTTCTACTTCTGCGTGGATCGTATAGACGTTGAGCTTCGACTCGGCAAAGCGGTCGAGGATGAAGCCATTGAAGTCTTTGGCGGCCACCACCGGCCCGACGACTTCGTCGAAGGTCGGCAGGTCCACCGGAATTTGTGGGGTGCCCGCGCTGCCATCGGCCAGGGTCGGTCGAAACAGGCTGGTGCCCCGGCAATCGCTGTTGTAGCGAAAATTGAACCCTTGCTTGGCTTGCACCACGCGCTCATCGGCACGCCATCCGGCGGCCGCTGAACAGTCGACGCGTTCACCGAGGATGTCGCTCAGGGTGTCGACGCCACGGCGGATCTGCTCGACCAGTTGCGCATCGCTCCAGCGCCCGGTGTTGGCCTGCCAGCCGTGGTGATCCCAGGCATGCAGGCCGACTTCGTGCCCGGCCGCCTTGGCCTGGCGCATCAAATGCCCCAGGTCGCGGCCGATCGGCTTGCCTGGCCAGGCGGTGCCGGCCAGCAGGATGTCCCAACCGTACAGACCGGCGGCGTTGGAGCGCAGCATTTTCCACAGGAACTGCGGGCGAATCAGGCGCCACAAGTGGCGCCCCATGTTGTCCGGCCCGACGCTGAAGAAAAACGTCGCCTTCACGCCCGCTTCATCCAGGGTGTCGAGCAGCCGGGGCACCCCTTCACGGGTGCCTCGGTAGGTGTCGACGTCGATGCGCAAGCCTGCCTTCATCAGCGTTTATCCGCGATTTCTAACATCGCTTCGCGCAAGAAGAAGTCCAGCGTGTTGCCGATGGTTTCGCTCATCTCCACGGTCGGCGCCCAGTTCAGCAGGCGCTTGGCGTTTTCGATGCTGGGCTTGCGGTGCGCCACGTCCTGGTAACCGGTGCCGTAGAACGCCTTGCTCTCCACGTCGCGGAAACCGGCGAACGGCGGGAAGTTGCCGCGCAGCGGGTGGGCTTCGAACTGACGCAGCAGCTCTTCGCCCAACTGGCGGATGCTGGCTTCGTTTTCCGGGTTGCCAATATTGATGATCTGGCCGTTGCAGGCATCGTTGTCGTTATCGATGATGCGCGCCAGCGCTTCGATGCCGTCGGCGATGTCGGTGAAGCAGCGTTTTTGCTCGCCACCGTCGAACAGGCGGATCGGTGTGCCTTCCACCAGGTTGAGGATCAACTGGGTGATCGCGCGGGAGCTGCCGATACGCGCGGAGTCCAGGCGGTCCAGGCGCGGGCCCATCCAGTTGAAGGGACGGAACAGGGTGAAGTTCAGGCCCTTGGCACCGTAGGCCCAGATCACGCGGTCCAGCAGTTGCTTGGAGACCGAATAGATCCAGCGTTGTTTGTTGACCGGGCCGACCACCAGGTTGGAGGTATCTTCGTCGAAGTACTGGTCCTGGCACATGCCATAGACTTCGGAAGTCGACGGGAAGATCACGCGCTTGTTGTACTTGACGCAGTAGCGCACCAGCTTGAGGTTTTCTTCGAAGTCCAGTTCGAACACACGCAGCGGGTTGCGGGTGTATTCGATCGGCGTGGCGATGGCCACCAGCGGCAGCACCACGTCGCACTTCTTGATGTGGTATTCGATCCACTCGGTGTGGATGCTGATGTCGCCTTCCACGTAATGGAAGTTGGGGTGGCTGCGCAGGCGCTCGATGGCGTCGGAGCCGATGTCCAGGCCGTAGACTTCGTAACGGTCGTCACGCAGCAGGCGCTCGGACAGGTGGTTGCCGATAAAACCGTTCACGCCCAGGATCAGCACGCGGGTACGGCGGGGCTTGCGCCCGGATTCGGCACCGCGCAACACGGAGCCGTCGACCAGGCCCAGCTCGTCAGCCAGCGACGGACCGGCCAGGTACAGGCCGTTGTCGTTGCGCTGGCCGAACTTGATCACCAGGGAGTCTTCACCGCAGGCGATGCGCAGCGGGTTGACGCTGACCACACGGCCCGGCGCCAGGCCTTCGTTGCCCTGTACGACCTCGGCTTGCCATACGATCAGCTTGTGCTCGCCCACGGCGCAGAAGGCGCCCGGGTAGGGTTGAGTCACGGCACGGACCAGGTTGAACAACGTGTGAGCCGGTTGTTTCCAGTCCAGCTTGCCGTCAGCCGCGGTGCGGCGGCCGAAGTAGGTCGCCTGGGTTTCGTCCTGGGCGGTTTCGGTCAGTTTGCCCTGGCTCAGCTGCGGCAACGCATCACGCAACAGGTTTGCGGCGGCTTCACGCAGCTTGGCGTGCAGCGTCAGGCCGGTGTCGCTGAGTTCGATGGCGACTTTCTGTTGGGCCAGGATCGCGCCGGCATCGGCACGCTTGACCATGCGGTGCAGGGTCACGCCGGTTTCGGTTTCGCCGTTGACCAGCACCCAGTTGGCCGGGGCACGACCACGGTATTTAGGCAGCAACGAGCCGTGCAGGTTGAACGCACCTTTGCGTGCGGTGGCCAACAGTGGCTCGCTCAGCAGATTGCGGTAGTAGAACGAGAAAATGAAGTCCGGGTTGAGCTTGGCGACGCGCTCGACCCACAGCGGGTGGTTGGCGTCTTCCGGGGCGTGCACCGGGATGCCATTGCGCGCGCACAGCTGGGCGACGGAGCCGTAGAAGTTGTTTTCTTTGGGGTCATCGGCATGGGTGAATACGGCAGCAATTTCGTAACCCGAACCGAGCAGGGCTTCAATGCCTGCACAACCAATATCGTGGTACGCGAATACAACAGCTTTTGAACTCATGACTGAACCTGATCGGAAGAAGTGGAGGAATGGGAGGAGGCCAGGCCGTCGACGACGACCACCGAAGCCGGTGCTGCGGGGGTGTTGCGCAGCACTTTTTCGATAAAGAAGCGTGGGCGGGCGCGCACATCGCTGTACATGCGCCCCAGGTATTCACCCAGCAGGCCCATGCCGATGAACTGGCCACCGGTGAACACGAACAGCACCGCAAACAGCACGAACATGCCGTCTCCAGCCCATTGGGCACCAAAGGCCAGGCGCAGCACGATCAGCGCAAACGCAAACACCACGCCCAAAGCCGCCAGGCTGAAGCCGACGATGGACAGCAGGCGCAGCGGCGTGGTGGTCATGCAGGTGAGCAGGTCGAACATCAGGCTGATCAGGCGCATGGCGCTGTATTTGGACTCGCCGTGTTCACGCTCGGCGTGGTGCACCAGGATCTCGGTGGTGTGGCGGGCAAAGCCGTTGGCCAGGATCGGGATGAAGGTGCTGCGTTCGCGACAGGCGAGCATGGCGTCGACGATGGTGCGCCGGTAAGCGCGCAGCATGCAGCCGTAGTCGCTCATGGCCACGCCGGTGGAGCGTTGCACGGCCAGGTTGATCAGGCGCGACGGCCAGCGGCGAAAGGCCGAGTCCTGGCGGTTGTTGCGCACGGTGGCAACCACGTCGTAACCCAGTGCGGCCTGTTCCACCAGGCGCGGGATTTCTTCCGGCGGGTTCTGCAGGTCGGCGTCCAGGGTAATCACCACTTCGCCACGGCACTGCTCGAAGCCGGCCATGATCGCCGCGTGCTGGCCGTAGTTACGGTTGAGGATCACCGCGACCACGTGGCTGCCGGCTTCTTCGGCGGCGTCTTCGAGCAATTGCGCAGAGTTGTCGCGGCTACCGTCATCCACCAGGATGATTTCGTATTCGTAAGCCAGTTGCTTGCAGGCGGCGGTGGTACGACGCAGCAGTTCAGGCAGGCTTTCTTGTTCGTTGTAGACCGGGATGACGATCGACACACAATGAATAGGGTAGGGTTTCAAAGATTCATAACCTCGGGGCTGAGACAACTTGAAGCGTGAAAACAGCGGCGAACATTGGGGCAAAACGCTAGGTGGCCGATTAAAGTCCCGGACAAAGTTGCAGTGCTTTCAATAGGTTAGTCGGCAAAACGCGGATTGCCATGAAGTACTGGGTTAAAGATTAAGCGCAAAAATGTTGTACCGATATGAAAGGCAGATGAAAAACTCGTTTATTTGACAGGCAGACAGCTAGGGTTCAGCTAATCAACCACGGCCGGCAGAGGGCGATCCGGGACGCTCTGCGGGGCGCCTGGTGCAACCCTGGCGGGAATGGGCGGCCGGCGAATTTATTCAACAATCTTCTCTGCAATGCTCCCCAAGTGCCGGTAAAGTAAGCGCTCTCTTGCCAGGGTATGGGGATGAACAGCGTGCAACTTTTGCGTGGCCAGTTGCGGCCAGTGTTGATGGGGTTGTTGATGAGCGTAGCGTGCGTCACCACAGTGCGCGCCGACGACGGCGTG
This sequence comes from Pseudomonas sp. FP597, assembly GCF_030687435.1. Classification (NCBI taxonomy): domain Bacteria; kingdom Pseudomonadati; phylum Pseudomonadota; class Gammaproteobacteria; order Pseudomonadales; family Pseudomonadaceae; genus Pseudomonas; species Pseudomonas sp. FP597. The sequence continues at coordinate 3,306,821 of NZ_CP117432.1, forward strand.
GCGCTCACCAGCCTCGATCAGGTGCCCGAAGGCGTGGAAGTGCGTGGCAAGCAAATCGCGGCCTACACCTGGGATGACCGCCAGGGCAAGAACCTGCTGGTGCTCGCCGAGCAAGTCAGCGAGCGCGATGACGACGGCACCCAGTCGGCGTTTGTGTATGCGGCGCAGTACTTGATCGACGGTGCCCACCCCAAGCGTGTCTGGATGCTCTATGACGACGTACAGCATTGCGAATTCGACGCGTCGCTGCGCTTCGATCGGGGCGCAACCAAGGTCACCGACCTCACCGGCGACGGCATCACCCAGGCCACGGTGGGTTATTCGCGCACCTGCACCAGCGATGTGAGCCCCAACGAATTCAAGCTGATCATGCATGTGGGCAAGTCGCAGAAGTACCGCCTGCGCGGCGTCGACCGTTACGGCGCTGCCTGGTGGGACGAAGAGGCCGGCGCCTTGCGCGGCATGCCGTTGCCCAAGGATTGCAGCGTTGCCGCCCAACAGGCGCTGGTCAGCCAATACAAGGAGCAGGGCACCGAGTTGCCGTTGCCCGGCTGTTATGGCGATGAGAAGGATTTTGCCAAGGCCCCCGAGGCCTATCTCACCTTCATGCGCCAACACTGGTTCGCGCTGATGCAGAAGCAGGACACCGATTGGAGCCAGGCCCAGACCCAGCCGCAGGAACCCACCGAGGACGAAGAATCCGCCCCGTGATTTGGTAACAGGGCCGGTCCTGCGCTAGACTCGGCCCTCGCCAATCACTAAATACCTCGATTAAACAATGGTTTGTTCGAGGTATTTAATCCAAAGGCTGATCTACCGTGACTGAGTCTATCCGTAACCCGCTGACCCTTTATCTGACCCGCCTGGCTCCCTCCAGCCAACTGACCATGCGCTACGTGCTGCAGGACGCCGCCGACCGCCTGGGCTTCGAAGACATCAACCTGGAAGACATCGACTGGCATCTGCTGCAGCCTGAGCACGTCATCGCTCTGGTGGCCGCCTTGCGCGAGGACGGCTATGCGCCGAACACCTCGTCGCTGTATGTGAATGCCGTACGCGGGGTGATGAACGAAGCCTGGCGCATGAGCCTGATCAGCCAGGAGCACCTGCTCAAAATGCGCACGGTCAAGGCAGCCTCCGGCACGCGCCTGGGCCAGGGGCGCAACCTGCGGCGTACGCTGATTCGCGAAATGATGGAAGCCTGCGCCGCCGACCCGCGCCCCCAGGGCCTGCGCGATGCCGCGGTAATCGGCATCCTGTATGGCTCGGGCATGCGCAAGTCAGAGTCGGTGAACCTGGACCTGGCACAGATCGATTTCGAAGAACGCAGCCTGCGGGTGATCGGCAAGGGCAACAAGGAACTGGTCAAGTACGCACCCGACTGGGCGTTCGCCAAGTTGCAGGCGTGGTTGGCGTTTCGGCGGGAGCAGCTCAAGGAAGGCGAGCAGGACGATAGTTTTCTGTTCAACCGTATCCGCCGGGGCAGTCATATCACCCGCGAGCGCATCACCAAGCATGCGATTTACTACATTGCGCGCCAACGCGGTGAGCAGGTCGGTGTAAAGATCATGCCCCACGACTTCCGGCGCTCGTTCATCACGCGGGTAATCGAGGAGCATGACCTGTCGATTGCGCAGAAACTGGCGCACCACACCAATATCCAGACCACCGCCAGCTATGACGTGCGTGACGACAATGAACGGCGAAGGGCGGTGGATCGGTTTGATTTATAGGGGCGATTACGCTCGTTCCCACGCGGAGCGTGGGAACGAGCATAGGTCGCGCTTAGAGAATCGGTTTACCCCCCGTCACCGCATATCGCGAACCGGAGATATAGCTGCCTTCATCCGAGGCAAGCAGCACATAAATCGGCGCCACCTCCACCGGCTGGCCGGGACGGCCCAGCGGGGTTTGGCCGCCGAAGTTCTGCACCTCTTCGTCGGTCATGGTCGCAACGATCAATGGTGTCCAGATCGGGCCCGGTGCCACGCTGTTGACGCGAATGCCTTTGCTGCCGAGCATCTGCGCCAGGCCGCCGGTGAAGTTGGCGATCGCCCCCTTGGTGGTGGCGTAGGGCAACAGCGTCGGCTTGGGCATGTCCGAATTCACCGAGCTGGTGTTGATGATCGAACTGCCGGGCTGCATGTGCGGCAGGGCGGCCTTGCAGATGCGAAACATCGCGGTGATGTTGATATCGAAGGTCCTGACCCATTCCTCGTCCTCGATTTCCTCGAGGGTTTCATGGGTCATCTGGAACGCTGCGTTATTGACCAGCACATCGATACGGCCGAACTGTTCGACCGTCTTGTCCACCAACGCCTGGCAGGTGGCTTTCTCGGCGATGTCGCCGGGCAGCAGCAGGCACTGGCGGCCGGCTTCTTCCACCCAGCGGGCGGTTTCCTTGGCGTCGTCGTGCTCATCCAGGTAGGCGATGGCCACATCGGCGCCTTCACGGGCGAAGGCGATGGCCACCGCGCGGCCGATACCGCTGTCGGCGCCGGTGATCAGGGCGATCTTGTTGGCCAACCGACCGGAGCCTGTGTAGCTCTGTTCACCACAGTCCGGGTATGGGTCCATTTTCTTCTGGGTACCCGGTACCGGCTGGGCCTGGGGGGCGAATGGCGGGCGTGGATAATCAGTCATTTCAGTCTCCATAGGTTTCCAGAGGGGCTATGGAGTTAGTGATTTCCCGGCCGGTGATAGTTGTAATGAATCCCGGCCGGGCCCGACGAGTGGTTGCTTCGCCTCAGGCGGAGGGCGGCGCGCTCGCCAGATGCGCGGGCAAGCGGCGCAGCGTCCACAGCACCGTGAGCAGCGCCGCCACGGCACACAGCGCAATACCGATCAACATGGGCGCCGGCGTGTGGTCGGCAAAAATCCCCACCAGGGTCATGGACACCGCGCCGATGATCATCTGGATCGCGCCGAGCAGGGCTGAGGCCGAACCCGCCACCGCGCCGTGATCCTCCAGCGACAGCACGCCGGCCGCAGGCAGCAGCAAGCCGAGAAAACCGAAACCGATAAACAGCAAGGTCATCATCAGGGCCAGGTGGCTGCCCCACAGCGTGGTGATCGCCAGCAGTGCCATGACCGCGGCCACGGCCGTCACCGACCAGCGAATCAGCGGTGCCAGGCCAAAGCGCGCGCTCAGGCGGGCGGTCAGTTGGCTCATGGCAAAAAACGAGGCGGCATTCAGTGCAAAGCACAGGCTGAATTGCGTGGGTGTCAGGCCGAAGTGTTCGATGTACACAAAAGGCGCGCTGCCCAGATACACAAAGAAGGTCGCCAGGCCAAAACCACACACCACCGACAAACCGATAAACACCGGATCGCGCAGCAGTGCCCCGTAGCTGCTGAACGCACTGCCGAGGGTCTTGCCCAGGCGGCGCTCGGCCGGGTGGGTTTCCGGCAGTTGCACGATGGTCATCACCAGGCACAGCACGGCGACCACGGCGAGCACCGCAAACACTTCGCGCCAGCTCCACAGCGAAATCACCAGACTGCCCGCCAGGGGCGCGAGGATCGGCGAAACACTCATTACCAGCATCAGCAGCGCCATCAACCGCGCGGCTTCATGGCCGGTGTACAGGTCGCGCACAATCGCGCGGGGAATCACCATCCCGGCGCACGCGCCGAATGCCTGCAGGGCGCGAAAACCGATGAGCACGTCGATGGTCGGTGCCAGCGCGCAGCCGATGCTGCCCACGGCAAAGATCACCAGGCCCGCATAGATCGGCGGCTTGCGCCCGAACACATCGCTGATCGGCCCGTAGAACAGCTGGCACACGCCAATGGTCACGAAGAACACCGTGAGGCTCATCTGCACCGCCGCCGGCGAGGCGTGCAGGCTGGCGCCCAGGGTGGGCAGGGCGGGCAAGTAGATGTCGATGGCGAACGGGCCGACGGCAGTGATCAAGCCCAGGAGCAGGGCGAGGTGGGCAATACGGCGTGACATGAGCGGTTCCGGGCAGGGCAGAGGTCGGTCAGCTTAAGGTATTCGCGCAATTGCGCAAACTTAGGCTTCAATAACAGACAACCGTTGCCGATAACAGTAGAAGCGGTGTGCAAGCGGTTGGGCTTCCAGCCGGCAGTCCAAGTATGGGGAAACCAGCATGACGATCAAATTACGCTTGATGTTGTTGATTGCGACCGGGTTGCTCACGGCCTTGATCATGAGCCTGGCCGCCTACTTGGGGAACACGCACATGGGCAATGCGGTGCAGGACAACGAGGTTGGCATGACCGTGCTGCGTAACCACATGGAAGCCGACATGATGCACGATGCCCTGCGCGCCGATGTGCTGTCGGCCATGTTGGTGGGCCTGGGTAAGAGCACCAGCACCAAGGACGAGGTCAACAGCTCGTTGAAGGAGCATGCCGAGCATTTTCGCCAGGTGCTGGGGGATAATCTCAAGCTGCCCGTGGAAGAAACGATCAAGGTCAGCCTGGAAAAAATCAAACCCAGCCTGGACACCTACATCGGCGCCGGCGAACGCATCGTCGCATTGGCCCTGGACAACCCCGAGGCCGCTCGCGGGGAATTGAATACCTTCAATACCGCCTTCAGCCAACTGGAAGACCAGATGGCTGCCCTGAGCGAAATGATCGAAAGCCATACTCTGAAAACCAGCGCCAGCACGCACCACTCCCTGAACAACGCCAACCTCACCCTCGGCGCAGTATTGATTGCCAGCCTGTTGCTGCTGCTGGCCCAGGGCCGTTGGGTCATCCTGAGCATCATGGGCCCGCTGCAAACCGCCAGCCGTATTGCCGCGAGTATCGCACGGGGCAACTTGAGCGAGCCGATTGTCGAGCCGCGTCGCAACGATGAAGCCGGGCTGTTGATCCGCAGCCTCTCTACCATGCAGCGCGACCTGCGCGGCATGATCGAGGTGGTGCGCAGCAACGCCCAGGGCGTCAATAGCATGAGCGAGCGCTTGAGCCAGGGCTGCCATGAAGTGGCCGGCAGCAGCCAGCAACAAAGCGGCGCCGCCAGCACCATGGCGGCGGCCGCGAGTGAAATGACCGCCAGTATTGAAGAAATCACCCGCCACGCCGGGCGCGCCCTGGACATGGCCAACCAGGCGGAAGCCCTGGCCAAGGATGGCGGCCGTGTGATCCACCAGGTGGTCAAGGACATGGACGGCATCGCCCGTTCAGCGCAGCAGTCGGCCCAGGTCATCCGCACGCTGGATAAGGAGTCCGAGGCGATCTACAGCATTATCCAGGTGATCAAGGGCATCGCCGACCAGACCAACCTGCTCGCCTTGAACGCTGCGATTGAAGCCGCCCGCGCCGGTGAGCAAGGACGCGGGTTTGCCGTGGTGGCCGACGAGGTACGCAGCCTGGCGGGACGCACCAGCGCCTCGACCCAGGAAATTGCCAGCATGGTCGGGCGTATCCAGCAAAACACCCGCGAGGCGGTGACCAGCATGGAGGAGGGCGTCTCCCAGGTGGACAAAGGCATGGCCGTGACCGCTGAGGTGGAGAAGGCGATCCGCGACATTCTGCAGGCCACCCTGAATACCACCGAGTTGGTCAACGATATTTCGCGCACCATCGGTGAACAGAGCCTGGCCAGCAACGAAATCTCCCATCAGGTGGAAATGATCGCCGGCATGTCGGAAAACAACAGCCGCGTTATTGGTCAAACCGCTTCGACCACCGATGAGTTGGCCGGCCTGGCCAGCAAGTTGTCGCAGTCGGTGGACCGGTTCAGTCTGTAACGCAGACACCTTTTCGGCCGGCCCCCAGTGGGCCGGTTTTTTTTGCGTGCGCAAAAAAAAGATTGAATATTCACACCTAATGTTATTTAAATAACAAAACAAGAGCGACACGACCTGCCTGGCCGTGCCGCAACAAGGTGGAATAGCAATGAGCAAGATCGCAGTCATCGGCAGCAACATGGTGGATTTGATTACCTACATCGATCGCATGCCGGCCCAGGGCGAAACCCTCGAAGCGCCGGGTTTTGCCATGGGCTGCGGCGGCAAAGGGGCCAACCAGGCGGTGGCCGCCGCCAAGCTCGGGGCGGATGTGCTGATGGTGAGCAAGGTCGGCGACGACATGTTCGCCGACAACACCGTCGCCAACTTCCAGCGCTTTGGTATCGACACCCGTTACGTGCAACGCGTGCCGGGGGTTTCCAGCGGCGTGGCGCCGATTTTTGTCCGGGCCGACTCCCACAACAGCATTTTGATCGTCAAGGGCGCCAATGCGCATTTGTCGCCGGCGGACATTGAAGCGGCGGCCGCCGACCTGCGTGAGTGCACGCTGATCGTGCTGCAGTTGGAGATCAATCTGGAAACCGTCTACCACGCCATCGAATTCGCACACCGTCACGCTATCGCGGTGCTGCTCAACCCGGCGCCGGCCCTGGCCGGTTTGAGCCGTGAGCATCTGGCGCAACTGGACTTCCTGATCCCCAACGAATCGGAACTGGCGTTGATCAGCGGCCATGTCGTCGACTCGCCGGAATCGGCCCGAACCGCCGCCCGCAGCCTGGTGGCCAGCGGCATTCGCCATGTGATCGTCACCCTCGGCGAACAGGGTGCGCTGTACGTGGGGGAGGAGGGCGAGTTCCAGGTGCCGGGGATACGGGTCGAGGCCCGTGACACCACCGGTGCCGGTGATGCCTTTATCGGTTGTTTCATTCACCACTGGAACCGCGACCGCCATATTCGTCAGGCCATGGAACAGGCGGTGGCGTATTCCGCCTGCTCGGTCATGGGGCTAGGTACGCAGAGTTCCTACCCCGACAACGAAACGTTCAATCGCTTCCAGCAACAGCGCTAGCACCTCAACCCAGCCCGGAGAACAATAATGAACAAACCTGCGCTGCAACAGACACCCGATGGTTTCTACCTGAACCGCACGCCCTGGTTCGCCTTTATCCTGCTGTGCAGCATCTTTGCGCTGTGGGCCGCGGCGGCGAGCATGAACGACGTGCTGATCGCCCACTTCAAGAAAGCGTTTTTGCTGAGTGATTTCCAGACGGCCTTTGTGCAGTCGGCGTTTTACCTGGGCTACTTTTTCGTGGCGATTCCGGCCGCGATGGTGGTTCGGCGTTTCAGCTACAAAAGCACGATTCTGATCGGGCTGTTGCTGTACATGCTGGGTTGCCTGCTGTTCTTTCCCGCCGCATCCACGGCCAAGTACGGCATGTTCCTGCTGGCGCTGTTTGTGATCGCCGCCGGCCTGTCGTTCCTGGAAACCGCCTGCAACACCTACTCGACGCTGATGGGACCACGGGAAACCGGGACCCGGCGCTTGAACATCTCGCAGACCTTCCACCCATTCGGCGCCATGACCGGGGTCTACGTGGGCAGCTTCGTGATGTTCAAGGAAACCGACGCAACCACCGAACAACTGACGCAAATGAGCGCCACCGAGGCGGCCGTGCAGCAGTTGCAAATGATCCAATCCACGCTGTTGCCCTACAAGTGGATGATTGCCGTGCTGGTGCTGATGTTTATCCTCATCGCCATCACCCGTTTTCCCGCCTGCAAGGGCAACAAAACCGCCGGCAGCAAACCGGTCAGCGTGCGTCAAAGCCTGGGACGGCTGTGGCGTAACCCGCGTTTTACCTTTGGCGTCCTGGCGCAGTTTCTGTATGTGGGCGCGCAGGTGGGTGTGTGGAGTTTCACCATTCGCCTGGCCATGCAAATGGGGAATATGAACGAGCGCAGCGCGTCGTGGTTTTTGCTCACCACCTTTGCCGCCTACTTTGTCGGCAAGCTGATCGCCAACCTGTTGATGCGCCGCCTGCACCCCGCCAAGGTCCTGGCGATCTACGGCGTGCTGTGCATCGTGCTGCTGGCCTACACCATTCTGGTGCCGAACATCTCAGCGGTATATGCAGCGGTCGGCGTGAGTATTTTCCTCGGTCCTTGCTGGCCGACCATTTACGGCCTGACCATCGATGGCCTGGGTGAAGACACCGGCGTCGGCGGTTCATTGCTGGTGATGAGCATCGTCGGCGGCGGGGTGATCCCGATCTTCCAGGGCCTGTTGTCCGACGCCAGCGGCGGCAACATGCAACTGGCCTACAGCGTGCCGTTGCTGTGCTTCATTGTGATCGTAATGTATGCGCTCAAGTGCATGCGCCAACCCGGCACCTTGCCGGTGGGTGCGACCGGAGCGGTGGCCTCATGAGTACACGTATCCCGTTGTACCCGGCGGTGTTTGGCGAGCGGGAGAAAATCCTCCTGCAATCGCCGGCCTTCAAGGTCAGCGCCTGGACCTATCCGTCCGGCGTGTTGGCCGTGGGCCTGGAGAACAGTCGGGGTCGATTGGTGGTATTGCCTTATCAGGGGCAGATGATCTGGTCGGCCGTGTTCGACGGTTGCGACCTGACCATGAGCAATCTGTTCGAGCAACCCCGGCCCAGCCCGACGATTATCGACACCTACGGCTGCTTCATGTTTCACAGTGGCCTGCTGCGCAACGGCTGCCCGGCGCCGGAAGACAGCCATGCCTTGCACGGCGAAATGCCCTGCGCACCCATGGACACGGCCTGGTTGGAGGTGGGCGAGGGCGTCGTGCGCCTGGGCGGTGAGTATGAATATGCCAAGGGCTTCGGTGATCGCTACCGGGCGTGCCCCAGCGTGACACTGCGCGCCGATTCGGCGCTGTTCGATATCGATATGCAGGTGACGAACCTGGCCGGCAAGCCCATGGACCTGATGTACATGGCCCATATGAACTACGCGTATGTGGCGGACGCGCGGTTCATCGAGCCCTTGGGCATGCAGCGCCAGCGCCTGCGCACCAGCGTGCCGGACCATGTCAAGCCGACGCCGGCCTGGACTACCTATATGGCGCAACTGGCCGAGCATCCCAATCAACTGGACTGCCTCGAACAGCCGTCACTGTACGATCCCGAGATCGTGTTTTTCTTCGACGGCGTTGGCACAGATGCCACGGGCCACGCGCACTTTCTGCTGGACCATCCCAGCGGTGCGGCGTTCTACACCCGCTACCGTCCCGAGCAATTCGAGCATGCCGCACGCTGGATCCTGCACACGCCGGACCAGCAAGTGGCGGCGTTCGTGCTGCCGTCCACCTGCGAACCCGAGGGCTATAACGCGGAAAAAGCCAAAGGTCATGTGCGTCTGCTGCCGGCCGGAGCCTGCGCTTCGTTCAGTGTCACCACTGGCTATTTGAGCGCACGGGAACGCCAACGATTGCTGGGTTAAACCAGCAATTGCGCGCCATTGGCCTGAATGATGTCTTTATAAGCACGGGGGATTTTCTTGTCGCTGACCACGTATTGAAAATCTTCCAGGGTAGCGAAGTGAGCGGTGCGCACCGTGTCGAACTTGCTGAAGTCGGCGAGCAACACGCGTTGCTGAGCCTGGCGCAGGACCTTTTGCTTGACCTCGACTTCATTGAAGTTAAAGCACGTCACACCAAATTGCTGGCTGACGCCGGCGGCGGTCACGAAGGCCCAGGTCAGGCGCACGCTGTGGAGAATGCTGCTTTCGGCGCTGCTTTCAAACACCTGGTTCTTGCGATGAAAAGTGCCGCCGCACAACACAATGTGGCAATTGGGCTTGTTCTGCAGCTTGAGCAGTACGTTCAACGAGCTGCACACCGCAGTGAACTCCAAGGCATCAGGGATGAAATCAACCACAAAGGGCGAGGTGGTGCCGCAGTCGAAAAATACCGTGTCACCGGGCTGGATCAATTGCGCGGCGAGTTTGCCGATGCGGCGTTTTTCTTCCACATGGCGCGTGTCCTGTTCGGCCACCCGGTAATCGCCGACTTCATTGCCGACCCGAGTGATATAGCCGCCCAACAGCCGCAGGTGATCGCTGAAGTGGTTGAGATCGCGGCGCAGGGTCATTTCGGAAACGTCCAGCAGTGCGGCCATTTCCTTCAGGTGAATCGCGTTCTGGTCCTGCAGGGCTTGTTGAATAAGCTTCAATCGCTCGGCTTTTCTACTGTCCACGAGTCTTCCAGGGCTTGATTGTTGGTGTTAAATAAGTAACATTAATTGTTAGTATTGTAACGTATTGGCGTGAGCACTGTGACAAACGCCTCACATTCATTGGCAACATACAGGCAAGGGCCCGTTAAATGAACAGTCTTCCACCCACCGCATTGGCCAAATACATCGATCACACCTTGCTGGCGCCCGACGCCTCCCGTGAACAGATCCGTACCTTGTGCGAAGAAGCTCGCGAGCATGGCTTTTATTCGGTGTGCGTCAATTCCGGGCAGGTGCCTTACGCGGCTTCGTGCCTGACCGACGACAAGGTGGTGATTTGCGCCGTGGTCGGCTTTCCATTGGGCGCCGGCCTGAGTGATACCAAGGCCTTCGAAGCGCAACAGGCGATTGCCGCCGGGGCAGGGGAGATCGATATGGTGCTCAATATCGGATGGCTCAAGGACGGCTTGCTGGACGCCGTGCGCGAAGACATTGCCCGGGTTCTCCAGGCCTGTGGGGACGTACCGTTGAAGGTCATCCTGGAAACCTGCCTGCTTGATGACGAACAGAAGGTCCAGGCCTGTGAAATCTGCCGGGAATTGGCGGTGGCGTTCGTCAAGACGTCCACCGGGTTCAGCCGTGGTGGTGCGACGGTCGAAGACGTGGCGCTGATGCGCAGAACAGTGGGTAGTAGCGTGGGGGTGAAAGCGTCCGGCGGCGTGCGTGATTATCCGACGGCGGTGAAGATGATTGAGGCCGGGGCGACACGTCTGGGCAGCAGTTCCGGGATTGCAATTGTGGGCGGATCGATGACGGCGGCGAGTGGTTATTGAGGCGTTTTGTCGCTGCGGTAAATCCGTTATTCATTTAACTCAACTAAATAGTCATTTAGTTGAGTTGGGTTCAGGGGCAGGGCTCAGCAATGGGCGAGGGCAGACGTGCGCCGTGCACTGATGCGCTCGACCGTCTGCATATGTTCCGTGCCCCATGCGCACAGCCCGCCCAGCGCAATCGCCAGGGATTGCCCGAATGGCGTAAGGGAGTACTCGACCTTGGGGGGGATTTCCTGGAAGTCGATGCGTGTAATGATTTCATCGCGTTCCAGTTCCTTGAGCTGTTGGATCAGCACCTTGTCGGTCACGCCGCCGATCGCACGTCTCAGTTCGCCGTACCGGTGCACGTTCTTCGCCAGGTTATACAAAACCAAGGGTTTCCATTTGCCGCCAATCACCGCCAGGGCGGCTTCGAGTCCGCAATTAAAGCTGTTGTTGGCCATGGTTTGGAACTCCAAGGGGGTACTTACTAAAAGGTGCATACTATTCAAAAGAATAGCTTGGATCTAGAGTTGGGCCTCAACATTTTTGGGAGTTCACCATGAGCAGGCTCAACGGAAAAATTGCAGTGATTACCGGCGGCAACAGCGGCATCGGCCTGGCCAGTGCCATCCGTTTTGCAGCGGAAGGCGCGAAGGTGGTTATTGTCGGACGTCGGCAGGAAGAACTGGACAAGGCGCTGCACCAGATCGGCCACGAGGCCATGGCCATCCAAGGTGATATTTCAAACCTTGACGATCTGGACCGTGTCTTTACTCAAGTCAAAGCTGCCAAAGGCCGGATAGATGTGCTGTTTGCCAATGCGGGTCTTGGCGATTTCCAGCCCATCGGATCAATCAGCGAAGAGTCGTTTGATCGTACATTCGGCATCAACGTCAAAGGCACGCTATTCACCGTGCAAAAAGCGTTGCCACTGATGCGCGCCGGTAGTTCGGTGATACTGACTGGCTCGACCACCGGCAGCATGGGCACACCCGCATTCAGTGTGTACAGCGCTACCAAGGCCGCGCTGCGTAACTTCGCCAGGAGCTGGGCGCTGGATCTGAAAGGCACCGGTATTCGCGTCAACGTACTTTCACCTGGACCGATTTCGACACCGGGGCTGGACATGGCGCTGTCCGGTACAGGTCAAAAGGACGCGATCATTGAAGGCATGACGGCGCAGTTGCCATTGAGTCGAATCGGTCAGCCGGAAGAAGTTGCCGCTGCGGCGTTGTTCCTGGCATCGGATGAAAGCAGCTTCATGACAGGCAGCGAAATGTTCGTGGATGGAGGCTTCGCTCAGGTTTGATGTTGAAAGGGGTTTTGCCCGTTGAAATCTGATGGGCACTGCCCCTCATTACGCAATGCGGTATTACGCATAATGTATATTATGTTAAATCAAATATTTAAGTATCCGGACTTCTTAGCAGCTCCGCTAGGCTTGACCTCCATGACTCACCCTCCCGCTGGTGAATGCTGGAATGCGGCAATGTAAAAGGCCGCCCTAAAGGCGGCTATGTTTGCAAACTGCAGGTTCGTCGGTGAGCCTATGTCGCTCCTGTTGCTACAACAAACCGCTTGGCCGCGGGACTTTTTTTGATGAGCCCTTCATCAACCATCGTAGTAACAAACTCCTCAGACAGCGTCCTCCGTTTTGGAGAGGTGTTTTTCCATCCCCAATACTTGGCTATCTCGGGATAGATTGCAGCGCCCAGCTCGGCCTTGGTGCCCGATGCTATTCCAGACTTCACGAGTTTTCGCAAGCACATTAGGCTAAGGTGTTCGCGATCAAACAGTTTTGAGTCTAAATATTCGATCAACTTGTTGGCCGTATGAGCGGATTGAGTCGCTGCATTCTTGCAGCGCTTTATCATCTCTACCGCCAGTTCATCAATGCAGAACGAGCCGGACGACCGAATGGCGATTACTTTGCGAATGGCCGCGGGATTCAGCAAGTCTTCATGTGCTGGCAACTGTTTCGTCAGCAGTTCCGCAAATGTGATTGCCACTGCATAAAGATCAAAGCCTGGTCCAACGGACTGCATTTGAGGGGGTCGATAGGCCGGCGTATACCCACGCGGCACGCCGCCTTTATAAGTACTCACCCCCAAATCTATAAGTTTTATCATGTCGACATAGGCCGGCATCGTAAAAACAGAGTGAGGTCGCTGTTTTTTCTTATTAAAAAGAAACAGATTAGCTGGTTTGATATCCGCATGAATTACACGAGTGCCCCGTTGGTAGGGTTTGCCATGCATGGAGCTCAGGCCATGTAAAATCGCGCGGAGCACTTCGAAACACTCAAAATAAAACTGTATGTCTGATTTTTTATATCGACGCTTACTAATTAAACTTGAGAGCGTTGACCAAGGCGCCTCAAGGTGTTCCATGGTGTAAGCCTCCCAGCCATTTACACCCTTATAGAAATCAAATACCCGAGCGGTCTCCCCATCAATTTCACGGCAGAGTCGAACTTCATCCGACAGATTATGTTCACTGAATTTAATGGCGACCGTCGAACCGATCCAGTTATCGCGCGCACGCCAAACAGCACCAAAGCCGCTAACTTCGCCGATTGCCTTGTCGCCTTCAAGCGTGTATCTGGCCTCAATACCAGGGAACTGCGCCAATATATCTTCCTTGCGAAACTATGCTGCCGCGTTCATGCGATTCCCTTCCTGATAATGCGAAAACTGAATAATAGCCTAATGCCATCGCTCTTGGGTATCCCTGTCGCCCTGCCCCGTGCCCCGTGGCTTTGCGAGGCTGATCGGTTTTTCACTGAGCGGAAACATGTACTTTCACAAGTATTTTCCCCACCCCCTAGGTATGCTCCGCGTTTATTGCCGATCACTGATACCGGGATGCCAGCCCAGTCTCTGCTGCCCACGCAGTGTATGGAGCCGTATCCTCTCAAGGACGTTTGAACACGATGAGTACCCCTGCGCTGGATACCAGCAGCCTGACGCCATTGCCTTACCACCAGCATGTGGTCGACTACCTGAAAGCCCATGAACCAGTCGTGTGGGAATGGGCCTCGTCCTTGGGCGTTCAACAGGAACACGCCCAGGATGTACGTGCGCAATTGCTGCGTGACACCTATCGCTTGAGCCCCGAGACCCATCCGCAGGCCTATCAGGCCTGTGAAACCGCATTGCAGTGTTTGCAGATCAAGGCACCCGCCACCCTTTACCAGGCCGGCGACGGCGCGATGAACGCGAGCCTGTATTACCTGGCCGGCGAAGTGCATGTAGTGTTTTACGGGCCGATTCTTGAGCGTCTGGACGCTCAGGAATTGCTCGCATTGCTCGGGCATGAACTGGCTCATTACCGGTTATGGTCGGAGCACGGTGGCGACTTTCTCACCGCCGAGCGGATTCTCAATCACGCCATGGCCGACATGAATACGCCGCCCAGCCTGGAACAGACTGCACGTCTCTATAGCCTGCACACCGAAATCTATGCCGACCGCGGCGCGGCACTGGTGGCCAATGGGTCGGAGGCGTCGATTACCTCGCTGGTCAAGATTCACACCGGCATTGTCAGCGTCGATGCGGCCAGTTACTTGAAGCAGGCCCGCGAGCTGGATGGCAAGGACGCGCAGCTGTCTCAGGGCGTTTCCCATCCGGAGACGTTTTTGCGCTCCCAGGCGGTGGACAGCTGGTGGCAGCAACTCCCGCAGACGGATAACTGGCTGGATCGCCGGTTGCGCGGGCCCTTGTCGCTCAATCGCCTGGATGTGACCGACCAGGTCGAATTGACCACCCTCACCCGCGGCTTTATAGCCCATTTCATCGGCTCACCGGTGTTGCAATCCGAGGTTGTGCTAAATCAGGTACGTGGATTTTTCCCGGACTGGAAAGCCAACGAAACGCCGCTCGACCTGACGACGTTGAATGCCGAGCGCATCGACACCAGCATCCATGAATACCTGCACTTCATCATGCTCGACCTGAGTCTGGTGGACCTCGACTTGCGGGATGAGGCTCTGCTGCACGCCGCGCGCACCGCGAAGAAACTCGGCAGCGCCGATGACTTTATCAGCGTGCTCAAGCGCGATATCAAACTACCCAAACGTGAGCTCGACCCGCTCGTTCGCGCGCTCAAAGCGGAGGTCGACACATGGACCCAGTAATCCAACCCGTCACGTTCACTCAATTACTGCAGAGCCACGATGGCGCGGCCGTGCCCATCGACGATGTGTTGTTCCTGGCGCTGCCACTGCTGCGTCAGGTGGCACAGCTGCACGAGCTGGGACGTGTCGCCCAGCTCGGTTATCTCGATGTGCTGCAAGGGCCGGAACGCACGCTGCAACTGCGTAACCCTGAAGGCGTGCCGCCACGGCTGGCGCTGGAAGCGATCAAGCAGGTGCAGCCCAATCCGGAATCGGCGCTGAACGTCGTCGGCAAAGTCCGCCTGACCCTGGATTCGGAAAGCGGCGTGGCCATTACCGACCTGCAGGTCCAGGAGGACCTGCATCAGGCCATCGACCACCCGGTGTTCCTTCCGGACCTGCACAGTTGGGAGCATCGCCTCGGGCACCACGATGAGATCACCGACATATTCCAGCTCGGCCAGTTGCTGGCGTGCCTGGCGTGCGGGTTGGATTTTGCCGATATCAATGACCTCAAGACGTTTGCCCGGCACCGACGCAATCTGTTCCAGCTCAATGGCCGGCTCAACCCGGTGCTGGCCAACCTGATCGTCGAGATGACGGAGCTCAACCGCCACGAACGTGCCACGGATGTGGGCTCGCTGGCGCGGCGCCTGGAGTCCTGGCGCGAACAGCCGGCCAGCCTGGATGTCGAGCGTGTGCTGGCCCAGGCCGAAGGCCCGGCGTCGCGGCGTACGGTGGTGCTGGAACATCTGCGCAACCGCTTGTTTGACCTATCGCGGCGCAATCGCTTGCTGTATTTCCGGACGACCCAGGCCAATGTCAATCTGACCGTGGCCAGCGTGCCGTTGGTGATGCGCATTGAAAGCATCCGGCCTGAAGCGCTGTGCACCTGGCAGCCGACCTTCGGCGGGTTCTCCGAACAAGTGCTGAGCGGCAAGCCCGTTGGCCTGCAACAGTGGCTGCGCTTTGAAGACCAGACTTGGTTGCAGGCGTCGCTGGAGCGCATCATCCAGGAAACCCGGCGCGACCGTGCCGAGTTTGGCTTCAGCAACCTGCGCCTGGTGGTGGCCTTCATGCGCTGGCACAACCTCAAGGACACGCCGGAAGAACGCATCGTCACCCCGCTGCTGTGGCTTCCAGTGGAGTTGAGTCGCAAAAAAGGCGTGCGTGACCAGTTCGTGTTGCAGTGCGACGAAACCGAGGCCGAATTCAACCCGGTCCTGCGCCATCAACTGCGTCAGCTCTACGATATCCAGTTGCCGGAAACCGTCGACCTGCAAAAGACTTCGCTGGAAGACATCCACGCCGATATTGCGCGCCAGATCAAACTGACCGAGCCCGGCGTCGAGTTACGCCTGCAAAGCAAACCGCAAATCGAATTGATCCACCAAAAGGCCGTGCAGCATCTGCACCACTTCCAGCGCCGTCGTGCCCGCCAGCGCTCGGCGATGCCTTTGGTGAAACCGGATTTCAGCTACGACCGCGAAGATTTCCGTCCGCTGGGCCTGCAATGGTTCCAACAGAAGGTCCTGCCCAGCGAATTGCCGCTGCGCCTGGCCGTAGGCGCCAAACCTGTGCTGCGCAATCAACATCCTCAGATGGTTGCGAGCAGCGCCGAAAACAGCACCTTCGCTCTGCCCGAGAACCAGGGGCATCGCTACGCCTGGGACATCGACCTGACCCAGGTGACCCTGGCCAACTTCAACTATCGCAAGATGTCGCTGGTGCGTGACTATGCCCAGTTGATCGACGAACCGGCGCAGAACGAAGCGTTTGACCGGATGTTCTCCATCGAGCCGCGGGACGTTGAGGTCCAGGCCCCCGACCCTATCCCACTACCCGAACAATGGAACGTGGTGGCCGGCGACGCGACACAAAATGCTGCCGTCAGCCTGGCCCGCACCGGGCGCAACTTCATTATTCAAGGGCCGCCTGGCACGGGCAAATCCCAGACCATCACCAACCTGATCGCGGACTATGCCGGTCGCGGCCTGCGAGTGCTGTTTGTCTGTGAGAAACGTGCGGCGCTGGACGTGGTATTCCATCGCCTGCAACAAAGTGAACTAGGCGACTTGTGCTGCCTGATCCATGACTCCCAGACCGATAAGAAAGCCTTCGTGGGTAACCTGCGCGAGTGCTATGAACGTTGGATCGCCGGCGATGCCCAGTCGCCGCAGTTGCAAGCGCGGCGCGACACCTTACTGGCCGGCCTGAGCCAACAGCTGGGCTTGATCGAGCGTTTTGAACACGCCATGACGGGCGTGCCGGAGTCCTTGGCATGCTCCGTACGCGAGCTGGTGCGTCATCTGATCGAGCTGCCGCCCGTGGTTGCCAAGCTACCACCCGAAGCCTTGGAGCGTTTGCCCGAGTGGCGTCATTGGCAGGCCCAAAGCGAGCTGACTGGCCGCGTGTATCAGGCGATCAAAGAACGTTTCGGCCTCGACAGCTTTGCACGGCATCCTTTCAGCCGCTTGGCCTCAAGCCTGATTACCCATGAACATGCCTATGGTCAACTCAAGGCATTCCTGGATGAAACCAGTGGGTTGATGGACAGTGTCGAACTGTTTCTGGAGTCATCGTCGAGCCTGCTGTCCGGGAATACTCGCTTGGCAGATGCGTGCGTACTGACCCAGGCCGCCGAACAACTGACCAGCGCCAACCTGGCCGCGCACCTCGATCTGCTGGAGCCAGGCTCATCAGGCTCTCAAGCGCTGCATGCCGAACAAGCAGCGTTGCAGGCACTGGCCGTGCAGCAACACAACGCCCGCGAATCCACCCACTACTGGCGTGAAAAGCTTGCGCCGCAAGACACCCAGGCGGCCCTCGAGCTGGTACAGCGTTTGGAAAGCTCGCCGCTGCGTTGGTTGCAACCCGCCTGGTGGCGACTGCGCGGTGAATTGCAACGATGCTACGACTTCAGCCAGCACGCGATTCGCCCGAGTTTGCGCAGTGTGCTCGACAATCTGGCGGGTGAGCACCGCGCCACGGCCGAGTTGCACGCCGAGCAGCAACGCTTGCAAAGCCGTTATGGCATCCCGGACATCGACCTGTTCGTGTGCAATCTGCAAGCCCTGCTCCAGCAGCTCAGCGCATCACCGCTGTTGCGCCAGTGGGTCGAGAGCCTGCGGGGTAACCCGGACGCCCTCCCCGGCGTGCGCCAGGAAGCCAGCCTGCGTCAGCCGTTGGCGCGCCTGGCCGAGCTGGTCGCGCAACATTGTGTGTTCGACCCCGCGCCAAGCCTGGGCGAGTTGTCGGAATACCTGCGCGATCTGCGTGAAGAACTCGACGAACTGCCCGATACCCTGCCCCTGCTCAATGAGCTGCACCAGGCCAATCCTGTCTGCCTGGCGGTCGTGCAACAGTACGCCTTGGCGCAACGTGCACTGGACGGCTTGATTGCCCAGGAAAACCTGACCCGCCTGTACCGCGCCAACCCACAGCTGGCCCGCTTCGATGGCCCGGCCTTGAGTTTGGCCGCGCGCCAGGTCAGCCAGGCAGAAAGCAACCTGCTCAAAAGCAACGCTCAGGTGCTCAGCGCCACGCTGCACCAGCGGTTTCTGGAGCATGTGAAGCAATCGGCGATGTCGGTGACGCAACTGGACGCCCAGGCGCGTGAGTTCAAGAAGGTCTACGCCAAGGGGCGCCGTGAACTGGAGCATGAGCTGGGCAAGACCATGCGCTATCGCTCCATTCGTGAAATGGCCAGTGGTGACAGTGGCCGGGTGATCAACGACCTCAAGCCCATCTGGTTGATGAGCCCACTGTCAGTGTCCGACACCCTGCCATTGACGCCGGACCTGTTTGACGTGGTGATTTTCGATGAAGCCAGCCAGATCCCCAGCGAAGAAGCCGTGCCGGCCCTGAGCCGTGCGCAGCAGGTGATTGTGGTGGGTGACGAGATGCAGTTGCCACCGACCAACTTCTTCTCCAGTGCCGGCGACCAGGACGATAACGAACTGATTGCCATGGAGGACGGCGAACAGATCGCTATCAACCTTGATGCCGACAGCCTGCTCAGCCAAGCCGCGCGTAACCTGCCGGCGACCCTGCTGGCCTGGCACTACCGCAGCCGCCACGAAGCCTTGATCAGTTTCTCCAACGCGGCGTTCTATGAAGGGCGGTTGATCACCATTCCCGACCGTCGTATCGAGCGCCCTGCCCCGGCCCACGCCGCACTGGACTCCACGGATACCGAGGCCGTGATCCAAGGTGCCGACACGCTGTTGGAAAGCCCGATCAGCTTCTTGAAGATGAGCGACGGTGTCTATCTCAGCCGCAGCAACCTGGCCGAAGCACGCTATATCGCCAACCTGGTGCGTGAACTGCTGCAACGCGAGACCGGCTTGAGCCTGGGCATCGTGGCGTTTTCCGAGGCCCAGCAAGGCGCCATCGAGCAGGCGTTGGAAAACTTGGCCAGCAGCGACTCGGCCTTTGCCACACGGCTTGAGCGCGAGTATGTGCGCGAAGATGCCGGGCAATTCAATGGCCTTTTCGTCAAGAACCTGGAAAACGTCCAAGGGGACGAGCGTGATGTGATCATTCTGAGCATCTGCTACGCGCCAGGGCCGAACGGCAAGATGCTGATGAACTTCGGCCCGATCAACCAGCGTGGTGGGGAAAAACGCCTGAATGTGATCTTCAGTCGCGCCCGCAAGCGCATGGCGATCGTCTCCAGCATTGAGTCCGAGGCCATCACCAACACCCACAACGATGGTGCCGCTGCACTGCGTGCGTTCCTGCAGTTTGCCCAGGCCAGTGCCACTGGGGATGCGCCTCGCTCCCAAGGCATCCTCGCCAACCTCAATCCAGGCGCCAAGCAATCCTTTGCCGTCAGCATGCCCAAGGACCACCTGCGCAGTGCCCTCGCCACCGCGTTGCGCAAACGCGGGCATTCGGTCCAGGAATATGTCGGGCGTTCGCAGTTCCGTTGTGAACTGGCGATCAGTGACGCCAGTGGCGAACACTTCAGCCTCGGCGTGCTGCTGGATGGCGATACGGCGGCGGCTGCCGACGTGCGTGAGCGTTACATCTTCCGCCCGACGGTGCTGCGCAGTTTTGGCTGGAAGATCATCGACGTGCTTAGCCATGACTGGCTGCGCGATCCGGAGGACGTACTCAATCGCATCGAAAGGCTCCTGCGGGGTGAGGAAGCTCCTGCGCTGCCAGAAGCGGAACCGGTAGCGGACACCGTCGAGGCCGAGGCCGAACGGCCTGCAACCACTGAGGCGTCACTCTTGATGCGCGAGTTCACCTTTGGTGAAGGCAACTCCAATAAGTTCTGGCGTATTGGTGTCGCAGAGGCCGAGGTGACGGTGCATTTTGGCCGTATCGGCACCAAGGGTCAGACCCTGATCAAATCCCTCGACAGCCCTGAACGTGCTTTTCGTGAAGCGGAAAAGCTGATCGCGGAGAAACTGCGCAAAGGGTATCAAGAGCAGGCGGGTTCAATCACCTCGGGGTGAGCTGAGTCGGTCCAGCATGAATCAGACAAGCGCGTTCAATCTGAGCGCGCTGCAGCGGTCCGCAAAAGGGGGCGGCTTCCTAGAGAGCTATCTCTCATTAGCATCAATTTATGAACATTCGGCTCCACAATTTGAGCAAGGCGCTGGACATAGCGATTTCGGGACTCTTCGTGAACCACGGCGATGTCTTTCCCTCCTATTTGAGGTTGCTCATCTCCAAGCAGACGCTGCTGCCGTTGTACTTGACGAACAAGGTTCATGAACATATATAGATGAACACCCTCTCCCATCCATAGAAAGCTAACCAGCTAGAACGGCGCTTTGACCGATACATGAACATCCGACATCGCCCACTCGTTAAATTAGATATTGTGAAGGAACCCTGTCGCTTGTTTCTGTAAGGATCTGCAGTCAAATGGATCATCAGTGATGCGCCACAAAAGGAGTGATATCTAGTTCTATCCATGCTCTACAGGATGCAAGATTGATTGCCGATTTCGAGGCTGCTGTGGCTGCAGTTCGCAGAGCGGCACACTAACGGGTCACGGCGTGGATGCTGCTGCCCGAGATCGCACGGCTCGTCATGGAAGCGCAGGATAAAGGCGTACGCAGCGAGCCTTGAGCGCGCGCCTTTTGATCGCGCTGAGAAACAACGCAAAGGGTATCAAGAGCAGGCAGCCCGAATCTCATTGAATTACCGATCATGCCCTGAAGAACAGGGAGCTTGCCCCGCTGGGGGGCATAGCCGCCCTCGCCTGCAGCTGGCGCAACTCACCACCCTCCTCCTTGAGCCGCTCCAGATACACATCAACGTCAGCAATTGATAAGGAAAGTTGAGCCCTGGCGAGCAGTAAGGATCCTTTCAGGGTTTAGCACTCACGCCGATTGCTCAAGCAAGAGCAGTGTCTTGCGGTCCGGCTCACCCGAATAAAACTGCTCGAGCGCCTGCTGATACACCGCGGGGCCGGACGGGACACTCTTGAACAGCGTAAGACAGGAGCGAAATTTCAGGTCATCGGGCAAGCCGAATATCCGCTCGGCACTCACCCCTCGGTGCTGCAAAACGGCCGCGACGCACGCCTCCAGTCGTGGCCCTAGCAACTCATGTTGGAGATAGGCACTAGCCTCGGCAAGGCCGGAAATCGCGAAGCGTCCGGCCATATCGGAGCGACCCAGCCCCTGCAATTGCGGGAAGACGAACCACATCCAATGGCTCGTCTTGCGGCCCGCGCGCAGTTCGTCCATGACTCGACTGAACACCGGGCGCTGAGCCTCGACGAAACGGGACAGATTGAACGTATCCTGCATGATTCGCTCCTCCTACGATAAGCGCGTCGGTAATCTCAGTTCAGCGCACAGTCCGCCGCCTTCGCGATTGCTCAAGGTCAGGGAGCCGCCGAGGGCTTGTGCCAGTTGCTGGGCGATAGCCAGACCCAGGCCCGTGCCGCCGGTGCTGCGGTTGCGCGAATTTTCCACGCGGTAAAATGGCTCAATCACACGGGCCAGCTCCTCTTCGGCGATGCCGGGACCACGATCCATCACGGTCACCGAGAGGCTGTCGCCGTCCTTCGGCTCGACCCGCAGCTGCGCTGCACCGGCGAATTTGAGCGCGTTATCCGTGAGGTTTACCAGCACTCGGCGCAGCGCGTGGGGCCGCGTGTGAATCACTGCGTTGCTTTTGCCGCTGAGCTGCACGTCCTTGCCCATGTCCTGGTAGTCGAACACGAGGCTGTCGAGGAATGAATCAAGATCGGTACGGCGGCTTTCCTCGGTGGCGCCATGCACGCTGCGGGCATAGGCAACGCCTTCACGCACCAGATGCTCCATCTCGCCGAGGTCATTCCACAATTTGTCTTTGTCGCCGCAGTCGTCCATCAATTCGGCACGCAGCTTCATGCGCGTGATCGGGGTTTGCAGGTCGTGGGAAATCGCCGCCAGCAGTTGCATGCGCTCTTTCAGATAGGCCGCAATGCGCGCCTGCATGGCGTTGAAGGCGATGGCAGCGTGTGCGACTTCGGTCGGGCCTTGTTCATCCAGATGCACCGGGTGAGTATTGGGATCGAGGTTTTCCACGGCCTGGGCCAGGCGGGTCAGCGGGCGTATGGCAATGCGCACGGCCAGCCACGCGCACAGAATCATCAAGGCCAACTGGCCCAGCAAAACCACCGGCAGCCACGGCGACAACGGCACCATTGAGGGGCGCACGTCGATGGTCACTGGGCTGCCGTCGGCCAGTTTCAGATGGACCTGGAAGTGTTTGATAGGCCCGGGAATGTCTGTCACGGTCATCGGGTAATCCTTGCCGATGGCCTCCTTGATCGAGGTCACTGCAATCGGCGTGTCACGCAGGGCGGCGCCTGGCGAGCCTTCATGGAGCAAATAGCGGTAATTGCGTCGATCCAGTTGTTTCAACCAACTCATGCGTTCCTCGGCGGGCAAGCGGTCAAGGATGGCAATGGACGTCGACACATCGGTCTCCAGATTGCCAAGCATGGTGTTTTTCGCGGTTTCGTAACGCTCGTAATACTGCGCGCCGAAGGACAAGGCCTGCGCCAGGGTCAGCCCTACCAGAAAGATCAGCGACAACCGCGAGACGAGGGTACGAGGCCAATGCAGCGAAGGCTTCATGCCGGTGCTCCAAGCACTTGCACCGGCAGCGAGAAGACATACCCTTCGCTGCGCACGGTTTTGATGTAAGCCGGTTCGCGGGCATCGTCAAGCAGGCGTTGGCGCAGGCGGCTGACCAGCAGATCAATGGAACGGTCGAACAGGTCGGCGTCACGGCCCTGGGTCAGGTTGAGCAACTGGTCGCGATTGAGTACCCGTTGCGGATGGTCGAGGAACACCCGCAGCAGGCGATATTCAGCGCCGCTGAGGGCGACCATGGTGCCGTCTTCATCAAGCAGATGGCGGGCGGATGTGTCCAGGCGCCAGCGCCCGAACTTCAGCAACCTTCCGGTTTCGGTAACGACCAGGTTGGGCGGCAGCATGCGTGTACGGCGCAGCACAGCGTTGATGCGCGCCAGCAATTCACGGGCGGCGAACGGCTTGACCAGGTAATCGTCGGCGCCCATTTCCAAGCCGATGATGCGATCGGTTTCGTCGTTGCGGGCCGTCAGCATCAGCACCGGCGTGGCCTTGTGTTTGCCGGCGCGAATGTCGCGGCAGAGCACCAGGCCATCGTCGCCGGGCATCATGATGTCAAGCACGATCAGGTCCACCGGCGTGGACTCGAGAAACGAGCGCATCTGGCGGCCATCCGCAACCACGGTAGTGCGCAGGCCGTTCTTCTTCAGGTAGTTGCCTACCATCTCTCGAATCTCACGGTCATCGTCCACGATGAGGATGTGATCAACGTGTTCCATGGGCCAAGCCTCTGTCAATGGGAATTGCGGCTCAGTCTATAGAGACTGAGCCCGTTCGCCCGCGGCGGTTTGTATTGCAGTGTATCTGCTGTGGCGAAGGATACATGCAGAGGCAAAAACAACAATTTCCGGGGTTTTGTATGGCTGTGTATCGGGACGGGGTCCTGATACGAACCGATTTATCCGCGCCTGTTTTTGACACAGACGAGATACCTCGCGGGCTTCTAATGAGCCACATCGAGGCCAACCCAAGCGCCTCGGCTCAACTGAACGACCCAACCATTGAAGCCATGAGAAAACGACCATGAACACCAATACCCTCTATGCCACTTGCCTGTTTGCCGCCCTGAATATCTGCACCTTCTCGGCCCGCGCCGAAGCCGACGTCACGCCGCAAACCTACGCCTTCGGCACGCACCTGGACATCCAGAAAGTGGTGGCATTGACACAGGATGCCGGGGCTTCCTGCGGCATTGTCGATGCTCAACTGACCTACCTGAATTCGCAGGGCAAGACCGAGATCCTGAACTACCGAAAATTTGCCGATTGCCACAGCGATAACTGAGTTCGGCCCACATTTCATCAGGTGATCCTTATGTTCCTCATCGCATTCCTGGGCGGCTTATTGACCGTCCTCAGTCCTTGTATCCTGCCGGTCGTGCCATTTCTGTTCGCCGGTATCGACCGTACACGCTCATCGATCCTGCTTACCCTTGGCGGCATGGTCCTGACCTTCGCGCTGATTTCCAGTCTGGCCGTGGTCAGCAGTGAATGGGTGATTCAGGCCAACAACACCGGGCGTCATGTGGCACTGGTAGTGATGGCGCTGTTTGCCTTGTCGCTGATCTCGGCGCGAATCAGTGGCTGGCTGGCCAGCCCGTTCGTGTTACTGGGCAATCGCCTCGACCCCCAGACGCGCAAAATGTCCGGGCCGCTGGGTTCGCTGATGATCGGCGTCGCCACCGGCCTGCTCTGGGCGCCGTGCGCCGGGCCTATCCTCGGGGTGATCCTTACCGGCGCCATGTTGCAAGGCGCCAATGCGCAAACCAGCCTGCTGCTGGCAGCCTATGGTCTGGGCAGTGCACTGTCGTTGGGTACGCTGATTTTTGCCGGACGCGGTTTAGTCAATCGCCTGAAGGCCTCGATTCCGGTCACTGGTTGGCTGCGGCGCGTCACCGGTTTTGCGGTCCTGGCCGCCGCGCTGATGATTTCTAGCGGTGCCGACAAGACGCTGTTGGCCGGGGCGTCGTCCGAAGGCGTCAGCGTGCTGGAAAAAGGCGTACTGCAAAGCGTCCCCAAAGTCGTCGAATACCTGATAAGCAAGGCCAAGGCCGAACCCTCCTTCGACAACGCCCAAGGCCCGATGCCGTCGTTGTCCGGCGCGGTGGAATGGCTCAATTCGCCGGCACTGACCAGTGAGTCGCTCAGAGGCAAAGTGGTGCTCGTCGATTTCTGGACTTACGACTGCATCAATTGCCAGCACACCCTGCCGTATGTGAAGGACTGGGCGCAGAAGTACGAGAAGGATGGCCTGGTGGTAATCGGCGTCCACACCCCGGAATACGGCTTTGAACGCATTATCGATAATGTGAAGGATGAGGTGAAAAAGCTCGGCATCACTTACCCGGTGGCCATCGACAACAACTACGCGATCTGGCGCAACTTCGATAACCAGTACTGGCCCGCGCACTACCTGATCGACGCCAAAGGGCAAGTGCGCTTCACCCACTTCGGAGAAGGTCGCTACGAGACGCAGGAAAAGATGATTCAGCAACTGCTGCAGGAGGCGAAAGCTCCAGCCGCGTAATCCTTGAAAACCCATGGCCCACAGGCAACGTGCTGTGGGCCATTAGCTTTTTCTCCTGCGGCCTGGGTTGCGCGACCACCCTCTCCCGCCAACCCCAGGCTAATCTGACACGATGCTTTTGGCCTCAAGAAATGCTTCCAGCCCAAAGACTCCAAACTCCCGGCCGACACCGGACTGCTTTACCCCGCCGAACGGCGCCAGCAGCTCTGGCGAAATTCTGTTGATCAACACCGAGCCGGCCTGCAGCTGGGTCGCCAGGCGTTGGGCACGTTCCGGTTGCCGGGTAAACACATAAGCCTGCAAACCGTAGAGACTGGCATTGGCAATAGCGATCGCCTGTTCTTGCGAGTCATACGCAATGATCGATAGCACCGGGCCGAAAATCTCCTCTTGCGCGATGTCCATGTCACTGCTGACGTCGGCAAAGACCGTAGGCCTGACGAAATAGCCCTTATCCAAGCCGGTCGGTCTGCCCTCCCCGCCGATAATCAACGTCGCGCCTTGCGCCTGCCCGCGGCGGATGAAAGCTTGTACGCGGTCGAATTGGGCGCGATTGACCAGCGGCCCGAAAGCAGTGGCCGGATCCTGCGGATTGCCGACGACCATCGCTCCAACCAGGCTTTTGACGCGGTTGATAATGTCTTCGGCGTGCGCGCGTGGCACCAGCAGACGTGTGCCGGCGACACATGCCTGACCGTTGTTCATGAACGCAGCATTCAGAGCCAGGGGAATGGCAATGTCGAGATCGGCGTCATCCAGGATGATAGAGGCCGACTTCCCCGTGAGCGACAGACTCACTCGCTTCATGGTCTCGATTCCGGCGCGTGCAATGAGCTTTCCGGTAGCGGTGGACCCGGTGAATGAAATTTTCGCGATGAGTGGGCTGGCGCTGATTTCGTCACCCACATCACTGCCGCGTCCCAACAGAATGTTGAAAACCCCTTTGGGCAACTCTGCGCGATGCAACGCTTGGGCGAGCACGGTGGTCTGCAAGGGGCTCAACTCGCTCGGTTTGATAACCGAGGCACAGCCAGCCGCAATGGCCGATGCCAGTTTGCTGCATATTGTCCCGGCGGTGCTGTTCCAGGGGGCAAACAGCGCCGCGACTCCGACCGGCTCCATCACCACGGTAGCGTCACCGACCGAACGACTCAGGTCGAAGTGTTTCAACACCTGCGCCGCATTGGTAAATGACTGCCAAGCGTAGCGACTGACCCATTGCGCACGGGCAAACGGCGCACCGTACTCTTCGATGGCGGTATCGCGAATTTCATTCGTGCTCGCCAGCACGGCGGCCTGCAACTGCTCGAGCATGTCGATACGCTCGGCCTTGGAGGTGCGGCCCATCGCGACTTGAGCACGCGAAGCCGCCGCGATAGCGCGCCTGGCATCTTCACGATCAGCCAGGGTGAGCGTACCGATGACAGCCTCGGTAGCCGGATTGATGCATTGCACCGTTTCATTGCCCTGAACGGGAACGAATGCTCCGTCAATGTAACTGTGATTGATCTTCCACATCGTGGCGTACCTGATTGATTGCGGTTGCCCGCGATAAGCACAACGCCCGGTATGCCCAGGCGTTGGCCACGTCGAATACCCCCTCTCCCGCGTTTCAGCGTTGCACTACTTCAAAGCGAAACCCGCCGGGCGACGTGGAAAACTCGCCTCGGCGTAGAGCGCTGAAAACGCTGCTTCGCCCTTGGCGTGTCATTTCGCCGTGGCGGCTTTTTCGATTAGGCGGGCAACCGGTTCCGGGTTCGAAACCATCACGACATGTGAAGCGCCCTTGACCACTTCCACGGCTTTGGCAGCGGCGCGCTTGGCCATAAATGCCATGGCTTGCGGGGGAATGTTTTTGTCCTGGTCGCCGTAGATGTACCAGGACGGAATATGCTTCCAGGCGGGGCTGCCGGACGCTTCGTTGAGCGCCGCTTCCGTTACCGGGCGTTGGGTGGCGGCCATCAATGCCGCCTCTTTCGCGGGGACGTCAGCGGCGAACTGGTTGTGAAATTTGTCCTGCTGGATGTACAAGTCCTTGCCCCCATCGGCCAGCGGTACAGGCGCAGCCAGCGTTGGGCCCAGCGTGCTGCCCGGGAATTTGCCGGCCAGCCCGGCAACGGTTTCCCCGGCCTCTGGTGCAAACGCACTGACGTAAACCAGGGCTTTGACGTTGACATGATCGTTGGCCGCATCACTGATAACGTTGCCGCCATAGGAATGGCCGACCAACACCACCGGCGAATGAATGCTCGTCAGCAATGCCGAGATTGCCGAACCATCGCTCTTTACACCGCGCAATGGGTTGGCAGCGGCAACCACCGGGTAACCGTCCTTCTCGAGAATCTTCACGACGCCATTCCAACTCGACGCATCGGCAAAGGCGCCATGTACGAGCACAATCGTGGGTTTTTCAGTTTGCGACCAGGCGTGTGTCGCCATGCTCAGGCTGACGGCAACGGCCAATGCGGTTAATACCTTTTTCATTGTTAACTCCGGGTTTGACGGGAATCAGGGAGCGAAGCGAGTGAAGACAAAGTCGTGATTACGCACTCGCGCCTGGTGACAGGCGAAGCAGGTTTCGTGTTGGGCTTCATCGGCCGGTTTACCGTTGATAAACCGCCCGAATCCCCAGCCACCGGTTGCTGCATATCTTTTCGAGTCCTTGACCATCACCTGCACGGTCGTGGCCGGCCCCGGGATGGACGCCGGCTCGAATTCCGGGGACTGCACCTGTTTCCAGGCCAGCTTTACCAGCACCGTGCCATCGGGGAATGGCAGCGTTGAGTCCTGATAAGCCTTGATGGCCGAGTCATTGCCCAGCACGGCTCGCAGTTCATTCAGGGGTGCGGCTTCCTGCGCAGGCGCAATCAGCGGCCATAGGCGGTAGTTTTCAGGCAATTTCACGCCATAGATCGGTGAGGCGTCCCCAGTACTGGCGTCGCCCGAGGCAACACCGGTAGCGGTCAACGTCGCGATTGCAATGGCAGCCGACATCGCGGCAAAAAATTTCAGCTTCATCATCGCCATCCTCTCAGCCGGTTTTCAAAGATGATCGGCGTCGATCACCGCTTGGGCGAAGGCTTTCGGCGCTTCCTGCGGCAAGTTGTGACCTACACCACCGGTGATCAATCGGTACTCATACTTGCCAGTGAAGCGTTTGGCGTACGCTTCGGCAGGTGGGTGCGGTGCGCCGTTCGCATCACCTTCCAGGGTGATGGTGGGCACGCTGATGAATGGAAATGCCGCGAGTTTCTTCTCCAGCGCGTCGTATCTGGCCTCGCCCTTGACCAACCCCAGGCGCCAGCGATAGTTGAAAATCGACACGGCCACGTGATCAGGGTTTTGCAAGGACGCCGCGCTGCGCTCATAAGTGGCGTCGTCGAAATTCCACTGTGGCGACGCCAGCTTCCAGATGAGCTTGGCGAAGTCATGGGTGTTTTTCTCGTAGCCCAGGCGCCCGCGCTCGGTCGCGAAGTAGAACTGGTACCACCACTGCAGTTCGGCGGCTGGCGGCAATGGCGCCTTGCCCGCCTCTTGGCTGCCTATCAGGTAACCGCTCACAGCGACCAGGGCTTTCACTCTTTCCGGCCACAGTGCGGCAACGATATCTGCAGTGCGGGCGCCCCAGTCAAACCCACCCAGCACCGCCGTCTTGATCTTCAGCGCGTCCATGAAGTCGATCAGGTCGGTCGCCAGCGCGGCAGGTTGACCATTGCGAACTGCCTTGGCCGAGAGAAAATGCGTATCGCCATAACCACGCGCAGAAGGGATCAACACTCGATATCCCTTGTCCGCCAAAGCAGGAGCGACATCAGCGTATGCATTGATATCGTAGGGCCAGCCGTGCAACAAAATGACCACAGGGCCATCGGCTGGGCCGAGTTCCGCGTAAGAAACGTCCAGCAGCCCCGCTTTCACATGCTTAAGAGCACCGAGAGAGGTGTGAGCTCCCGGCGTGATAGCCCCAAGGGTGGACGCGGGTACATCAGCCGCGCTGGCTTGGGAAAAACCTAAAGCAACCGCTGCGAATTGCAGCACCGCTGCTGCCAACAGCGATGGGGCAAGACCCCGCAGGCGGCTGGATTTATTTTGATTGGTCAGCAAGGTCATCTCCATGGTGTTTCTCCGTAGCGAGCCGCCGAATAGCGGCCCGGTGTGTTGACTGGATTGCGTGTGAGCTACTGGGCTGTCTTCGTTGCGCTCAGCTTGGCGCGCAGCGGCCGGAAGGCCTCCCGCAACTCTTCGCTGAACAATTGAGGTTGCTCCCAGGAAGCGAAGTGGCCGCCCTTGTTAACCTGGCTGTAGTAGGAAAGTGATGGGTAAGCGCGTTGCGCCCAGCTTTTTGGCGCCTGATAGATCTCGTGCGGGAAGACCGTGATCGCCACCGGCACCTTGATGCTTGCGGTGTTCTGCGCGGCAGCGCTGAAATTGTTGTTGTTGTTTTCCCAGTAGAAACGCGATGACGATGCGCCTGCGTTCGTCAGCCAGTACAGGCTGATATCGTCCAGCATCTCGTCACGGGTCAATACCCGTTCAGGCTGACCATCACTGTCCGTCCACGCGGCGATTTTTTCGTACATCCACGCCGCAGTACCGGTAGGCGAATCGGCCAGCAGGTAACCGATAGTTTGCGGGCGCGTAACCATCATCGCGCCGTATGCTGCATTGCGGCCGAAGAAGGTGCTCAAGGAATCAAACGCCTTGCGTTCAGGCTCAGTGAGCCCGACAGGGGCCGGGTCACCACTATTGATCGGTTTGACCAATTCGGGCGGGATGGTGGCCGGCATGTTCAAGTGAATGCCCAACAACCCCGGCGGATTCAGGCGGCCCAATGCATCGGATATGACCGAACCGTGATCTCCGCCCTGGGAAACATAGTGGGTATAACCCAGACGCTTGATGAGCACATCCCAAGCCTTCGCGACTCGATCCGGCCCCCAGCCCAATTCAGTTGGCTTACCGGAAAAACCGTGTCCCGGAATCGATGGAATGATCACGTCGAACGAATCTTCAACCTTACCGCCGTAAGCAACGGGATTCGTCAGCGGGCCGATAGTCTTCAGGAACTCAAACTGGGAGCCAGGCCATCCGTGTGTCAGAAGCAGCGGCATCGCGTTGGGGTTTCGCGAGCGAACATGGATGAATTGAATATCGACGCCGTCGATAGTCGTGATGAATTCAGGCAGCGCATTGAGCTTTGCTTCGGCCTTGCGCCAGTCATAGCCGCTGCCCCAATACTTCACCAGCGCCTGGACCTGGGCCAACTGCACGCCTTGGGAAACGTCATTGACGGTCTCTTTGTCCGGCCAGCGGGTCGCCGCAATGCGCTTTTTCAGATCGGACAGTTGAGCTTCATCGACGTGAATTCGATAGGGTCGAATCGATTCGGGATTGGTCGAGGCCGAGCTGGCAACTGACGCATCGGCGGCCGGGCCAGCAGCCCAGGCACCGCCGCTGCTGGCTATCAGGGCCAACCCCAAAACGCCCATTCTCACGGAAGAAGCCAGACAATGGCGCCAGGTGAAACCGAACGTAGCTGCAGGCATTTTGAATTTCCTATAAGTCATTGGTCGACAACGTCGCGAAACGCGCAGAGATAGCCGCGAGTTAAATGAGTCATCCATTGGAGAAGGTTTGCGCCTTCTCGATGGGTTCATTTAAAGCCCCGCAGGTATCCCGTATGTGTCATCAACTGACTTAAAGGAATCGCTGTGTATCTATCCAAAGTGCAGATACAAAACGATACAAACCGACCACTCGCTCATAAGAAAGCCAATGCCCCGACTTGTCGGGGCATTGGCTTTTCTGGGACGACAGATTTTATTTTTGACCCGATTTTTGGCAGTTAGCCGAAAAATCCATAAAAAATTCCACTCCAGGCTGATTGGGTCAATTTTTTTCAATCAACTCATATGGTTATGCAATTCCACTTATCTGACGACCCTTACAAATACCGTCACCACCATCATGCAGCGACAACGTACTGAAGAATCTAGACTTCGCAGTCAAGCATCCATTGAACCCCGTACCGATCGGTGAGCTTGCCATAGTAGCTCCCCCACGGTTGCATCGCGACGGGCGTGGTTACCTTTGCGCCGACAGCGAGTTTCGTAAACAAACTGTCGGTGCTGTCGCGACTGCCCATGATGAGCATGTGGGACGAACCTCGCATTGGCTCAGCATCGTGATTGTCCGAGGCGAAGAATAGAACGCCGGGCCCTTCGAAGCGGGCATGCATTACCTTGCCCTTCATCGCTTCGCTTGCGATTGGAATGCCGTGATCTCCATGGCGCATCAACGTTGTTATCTGACCAAGGCCACATTCTGCATAGAATGTAAGCGCAGCCTCGCACTGCGTGGTGAAGAACAGATAGTTGGCTAGCTGCATTTCATGACTCCTGCCAATTGCCAGGCCGACTAGCCCGGCATGCATCTTATCGCGCAAATCGCTGCCGGTCTGCCTGAACGCCCTTCGTCGCGTTCGACCGGAACCCTGCTAAAAAACCCGACAACTCTGACGATATCCGGCGGCAGAGCCGCACGCCGTAAAAGGCCAAACTCACACCTCTACGCCATGTCGGTAAACCTTAGCGCAAGACGTTTTCCAAATTCTGTAGGCTCCCCTTCCTTGCAATATCCCCGGCTTTGACTAAGTTGATAGCTACTGGCCACCCGAGTGCCCTTCAGCGGCCAGAAATCCCATAACCATCGTCGAGGAATTCAATAACCAGACGCCCTTACATCGTACCCAACTGACACTGACACGGAATTCAGTCATATCAATCAAGAGGGATGCTTGATGAAGCGTAGCGTGTTGCCTAGAGCTTTTTCACTCAAGGGTGCGGCCGAAAACTACTGGCTTTCGTTATCAGTGTTTTCGATCCTGGTTGTTGCCAGCTTTCTGTTGTTTGAACAGCAGATCCAACAGCTGCTGAATCACCTGAGCACCCTCCTCCCCACCGACCCGGTACAACGCCTGAGCCTGGCCGTGCTGCTGGTAACGCTTCTGGCCCTGGATGTGCTGCTGCCCGTGCCTTCCAGCCTCGTGGCCTTGCTGGCCGTGGCGGCCCTGGGCGCCATTGGCGGTTATCTGGTGATCCTCATGGGGCTGTGCCTGGGCGCCAGCCTCGGCTACTGGCTTGGGGCCGGCTACTTTCGCCTGCTGTCCAATTGGCTGGGACTCAGAAGCCGGCAACCCGGGCAACTGGCCTATCGCCTCAGCACGCTTTCGCTGGTGTGCCTGCGTGGCGTGCCGGTGCTGGCGGAAACCTCGGTGCTGGCAGCCGGCATGCAAGGCTATCCACTGCGCCCGTTCCTGCTGGTCACCACTTTGGCCAACGCCGGCCTGGCCCTGGCCTACGCCGCGATAGGCAGCCTGCTGGTGGAGCAGCACGCGCTGCTGGCGACCATTCTGGCCAGCATGGTGCTGCCTGGGCTGTTCCTGGGCGCCCGCAGCCTTTTCAAACAGCGCGTGGCGCAACCAACTCTCGACACGGATCAACCTCTGCAAGGCCGCTTCGAGGTGAGCTACCACTACCCAGTGCTGTTCACCGACCACATTTTCCAGGCGGACAACCCCTGCCTGTACCAGCAACTGACTCGGCAGGGGCCCGGACCGATCACGGTGCTGGTGTTTGTCGATGAACAATTGCTGCTGTGTTCGCCGCAGTTGCCGCAGCAGATCAACAGCTATTTCAGCGCCCATGCGGCCGACCTGCATCTGCAAGCCGCGCCGATCACGGTGCCGGCCGGTGAGTTGAGCAAAACCCCGGACGTGCTCCAGCATCTGTATGCGCACATGCTGCAACACGGCCTGGATCGCCACTGCTATGTGCTGGCCCTGGGCGGCGGCGCGGTACTGGATGCGGTGGGCTACGCCTGCGCCACCTTCCACCGGGGCATGCGCCTGATCCGCATCCCGTCCACCGTGCTGGCGCAGAACGATGCCGGCATCGGCGTGAAGAATGGCATCAACGCCTTTGCCCAGAAGAACCTGTTGGGGGCCTTCTACCCGGCCACGGCGGTGATCAATGACTTCCAGTTGCTGCTCAGCCTTTCCCAGCGAGATCAGATCGCCGGCCTCGCCGAGGCAGTGAAAGTCGCGGTGATCAAGGACGCGGCCTTCTTCCAGTGGATGGAGCAGCGGGCCGAGGCCCTGGCCGGTTTCGAGCACAGTGCCAGCCGCTACGCCATCCACCGCTGCGCGCAGTTGCACCTGGACCATATCACCGGTGCTGGCGACCCGTTCGAGCGCGGCAATGGCCGGCCCCTGGACTACGGACACTGGGCGGCCCACAAGCTGGAAAACCTCAGCCAGCACCGCTTGCGCCACGGTGAAGCGGTGGCCGTGGGCATGGCCCTGGATGCGCTGTATGCCAACGCCAGCGGCCTGTTGTCGGACGCCGACTGCCAACGCCTGCTGCAACTGCTGGACACACTCGGCTTTAACCTGTGCCCGCCGGAACTGAGCCTGCGCGACGCACAGGGGCGCTCGCCGATCCTGCTCGGCCTGGAAGAGTTCCGCCAGCACCTGGGGGGGCAATTGTCGATCCCGATGCTCTGCCGCCTGGGCCAGTCGGTGGATGTGCATCACATCGACATGCTGCTGATGGAGCAGGCCCTGTCGCGCCTGTCGGCGTTCGGCGGGCCGGATTTCGCCTGGGGCGCGGGGTGCGCGCAATGACTCACTCCTCGCTGACCACCTGGCTCACCTTGGGGCGGGTGTCCAACCTGCCGACCGTGTGGACCAACGCCCTGGCCGCCGCCTTGCTGGTCAGCAGCGCCAGTACCCTGGCGCCGCCCACGCCACTGGTCTGGAGCTTGCTGCTGGTGGCGCTCTCGGCGCTGTACCTGGCGGGCATGTTGCTCAACGACCTGCTGGATGCCGACTGGGACCAGCAGCATCACAACCCTCGGCCGATCGTCCTGGGCCTGGTCAGCCGCACCCAGGTCAGCCTGGCCACCGCGGCCCTGTTACTGCTGGCGGCGCTGGCGATCTTCGGCCTTAGCCGGTTGATCGCCCAGCCCCATTGGATGCTGGCCAGCGCCGGTTTGCTGCTGTTGTTCATCCTTGGCTACAACCTGCTGCATAAGAAATACCCGCACAGCGTTTGGTTGATGGGCGGCTGCCGCTCGGCCCTGTACCTGACCGCCGCCGCCAGCCTGGCGATGCCGCCCCAGCCGCTGTGGTTGTGCGCTGCGCTGCTGGGCACCTACATCGCCGGGTTGACCTACCTGGCCCGGCTGGAACATCGCAACCAGTTGCTCAGTCGCCTGCCGCTGCTGCTCATGCTCAGCCCCCTACTCCTGGCCGCCTACGCCGATAACAGCGTGTTCTGGCTGGTCATGCTGCTGTGGCTGGGCTGGCTGGGCTGGCATTACCAACGCCACCTGGCCAACCCGCAGCAACGGCAGATCCGCGCTTTCATCGGTGCCGGGCTGGCCGCCCTGCCGTTGTTCGATGCGCTGGTGCTGGCCCTGGCCAACCAGCCCCTGGGCAGCCTGCTGTGTGTGCTGGTGTTCTTTCTGCTTCCCCACCTTCAACGCTGGATCAAGCCGACATGAGCATGGATGCCCTCTCTCGCGCGCACACTGCGCTCACCATTCGTCATGCAGCCTTCGCCGAGCGCCAGCAACGGCTGGACCGGCAACTGGACGACGAAAGCCGCCGCTGGTGGCAAGAAGCCCGGGAGCAACTGGCCCGGGACCCTTCGGCCAACACACTGATACTGCTCAGCAGCCAGTGCCGGCGCCGCCTCGGCCCCGTGACCGCCGGCCCGGACGGGAACGGCCTCCCACTGGCCCGGGCGCTGCTCCTGGCCCAGTTGCTGGAGCAGCAGGCCGACACCGATCAACTGGCTTTGCTACGCCAGCTGTTTCTGTGGGGCGACGACCAGGAAAAGGCTGCGCTGCTCAACGCCCTGGATGACCTCGACAGCCAGGGTGCCAGCCTCGACCTGGCGCTCCAGGCCGGGCGCACCAACAACCGCGAAGTGTTCGCCGCCATCGCCTTGGACAACCCCTTTGCCGCGCGTCACTACCAGGACAGGGCCTTCCATCAGCTGGTGCTCAAGACCCTGGGCATGGGCCTGGACAGCCGTCGCATCCACGGCCTGGCGGAGCGTCGCAGCGTCGACCTCAACCAACTGGCCCTGGATCTTATGGAAGAACAGCTGGCCGCCGAGCGTGAGATTTCCCACGGCTTGCCCCAGGTCATCGCCTTCTACCTATTGAGCCAGGCCCAGCGACAGCGCCTGCGCAACTTATACCAGCAGGGACGGTTGCCCCGGCACTGGCTCGAACATTTTCCCGCCGGCACCTGAATCCATCCAGGTCAGGCAACGAATTCTGTAGCACCCAATCAAGGAGCCACCATGGCGAAGTACTTCGATCCGCACATTCATATGGTCAGCCGCACCACCGATGACTACCAGAACATGGCGGCCGCCGGGATCACCGGGGTTATCGAGCCGGCCTTCTGGCAGGGCCAGGCCAGGACCAGTGTCGGCAGCTTCATCGACTACTTTGACACCCTGCTCGGCTGGGAGCGATTTCGCGCAAGCATGTTCGGCATCCACCACTTCTGCACCATCGGACTCAACCCCAAGGAAGCCAACGACCTGTCGGTGGCCAACGAAGTGCTGGAGATCCTTCCGCGGTATCTGGTCAAGGACGGTGTGGTGGCGGTAGGGGAAATCGGCTATGACGACATCACCCCGGAAGAAGACCGCTTTCTCGCCGCGCAACTGGAGCTGGCCAAGCAGTTCAACCTGCCAGTGCTGGTGCACACCCCGCACCGCGACAAGATTGGCGGCACCAAGCGCACCCTGGCGGTGATTCGCGAAGTCGGCATTGCTGAGCACCTGGTGATCATCGACCACCTCAACGAACTGACCCTGCCCCTGGTGCTGGACAGCGACTGCTGGCGCGGTCATTCCATCTATCCCAACACCAAGATGTCCGAGCAACGCATGGTCGCCCTGTTGATGGAGTACGGCACCGAGAAAATGGTGGTCAACAGCGCCGCCGACTGGGGCATCAGCGACCCGCTCAAGGTGCCGAAAACCGGCGCGGCGATGCTCGCCGCCGGCTTCAGCGAAGCGCAGGTCGAACAGGTGCTGTTCCATAACCCGGTGGATTTCTTCGCCCAGAGCGGGCAGTTGGACAAGACGCTGGTCAGCACTCCGCTGCCGATCGATCAGCGCCGCCAATGGCAAGAGAACTCGGCGCTGCGCGGCCAGGAACCGGTGGTCAAATGAGTGCCCGGGCCGGCTGGAGCGCCGCGCAGATCGGGTATTGCAGTAACGTGCATCCGGCCCGTGACGTGGCCGGCCTGCGGGCATCGATCCAGCAACACTTCCAGGAGGTACGGCGCCAGCGCGGGCTGGCGGTACAGGACAGTGGCCTGTGGATCAGCGCCCAGGCTGCGGCCGAACTGCAGCAGCCCGAGGTACGTGAAGCCTTCCTCGAACTGCTGCACGACAGCGGCCTGCGCCTGACTTCGCTCAACGGTTTTCCCTATGGTCAGTTCCATGAGGGCGCGGTGAAAGCCGAGGTCTACCGGCCGACCTGGGCCGAGCCACAGCGCCTGGAATACAGCCTGCAACTGGCGCACCTGCTGGCAGCCGCCCTGCCCCTGGATTGCCCGCAAGGGGTGATTTCCAGCGTGCCTCTCGGGTATGCCGCCACCTGGGACGAGGCCAGGCAGCAACAGGCCGAGGAACACCTGAGACAACTGACTGCCGAACTGGCAAGCCTGCATCGCAGCAGCGGCAAAAAAATCCTGTTGTGCCTGGAAATGGAGCCGGACTGCGTACTGGAGAACACCGACCAAGCGCTGGCTTTTTTCAAGCACTGGCAAGCTACCGACCCCCACCATGGCTACCTGGCGCTGTGCTTCGATGTCTGCCACCAGGCAGTGGTCTTCGAGGACTGCTACCAATCCCTGCAACGGCTGCTGGACGCACACATCACGGTGGGGAAGATCCAGCTGTCCAATGCACTGATCTGCCAGTTGCCGTTGGCCGATCGTCAGCGCCGCGAGCAGGTGCTGCAGGCCCTGGGCAACTTCGTGGAGGCCACTTACCTGCATCAGGTCAAGGCCAGGGATGGCGCCGGTCAAATGCTGGCCTGGTCCGACCTGCCCGGGGCACTGAGCGCCGCCGAACCGACCCAAGGGCAATGCCCAGAGCTGCGCATTCATTTTCATGTGCCGTTGTTCAGCGAGCAGTTTCTGTTGAGCGAGCTCAGTGGCAGCCAGCAGGCCCTGCTGCGCACCTTCGACTTCCTCGCCGCGCATCCGCACTTCCAGCCGGTATTGGAGGTGGAAACCTACAGCTGGAACGTGTTGCCCGCCGCCCTGCGTCCGGACAGCGAGCAAGCCTTGCTGCAAGGCATCGCCGCAGAACTGCAATGGGTCGAGAGCCAACTGCACAAACGGCAGCTGCTGCGTAGTCGATTTTCGTCCAGGGAGGCCGCGGCCCATGCCTTCTGAACGCCAACCCTTGCTACTGATCAATGTGGTGGGCCTGACCCCAAGCCTGTTGGGCCCGGCCACGCCCCGGATCAATAGCCTGCTGCAACGGGCACGGATGGCCAAACTGCAGCCGGTATTCCCCGCCGTGACCTCGACGGTGCAGGCCTCGATCCTCACCGGGCTACCGCCTTCGGAACACGGCATCGTCGGCAACGGCTGGTATTTCCGTGATCAGGCCGAAGTGCGTTTCTGGCTGCAACCCAATGCGCTGATCCAGGGCGAGAAGGTCTGGCAGACCCTGCAACGGGCAATCCCCGACCTGCGCTGCAGCCAGCTGTTCTGGTGGTTCAACATGTATGCCCAGGTGGATGCGGCCATTACGCCAAGGCCGCACTACCCCGCCGACGGGCGCAAGATGTTCGGCCTCTATTCTTCACCATCGGGCCTGCACGAACGCATCGAACAGCAGATCGGCGAGTTTCCCTTTCCGAGCTTCTGGGGCCCGGCGGCGGGGATCGCCTCCAGCCGCTGGATCGTCGACTGCGCCATGGCCGAATTCCAGATCAGCCGTCCCGATCTGCAATTGATCTACCTGCCGCACCTGGACTACAGCCTGCAACGCCTGGGGCCGGAGCATCCGTCCATCAGCGACGAAGTGCGGGCCATCGACCATGAAGTCGGGCGCCTGCTGGATTTTGCCCGGCAGAAAGGTGCGGCGGTGATGCTGTTCTCTGAATACGGTATCGAGGCGGTGCAGCAGTCGGTCTCGATCAACCGCGTGCTGCGCGAGCAAGGCCTGCTGCACGTGCGCCGCTCTCTGAGCTGGGAGCTGCTGGACCCTGGTGCGAGCACGGCCTTTGCCGTGGTGGACCACCAGATCGCTCATGTCTACGTGCGCCAGCCCGAGGACATTGCCCGAGTCAAGGCCCTGCTGCTGAGCCAGCCCGGTATCGAGCAGGTGCTGGACAAACGCGAGCAACAGGCTTACCAGCTCGACCACCCACGCAGTGGCGAGCTGGTGGCGGTGGCGGCCCCGGGTTTCTGGTTCGATTACTACTACTGGTTTGACGACCGCCTGGCCCCGGATTTCGCCCGCACCGTGGATATCCACCGCAAGCCGGGCTACGACCCACTGGAGCTGTTCGTCGACCCGGCGATCCGTTTTCCCAAGCTGCGGGTCGCGCGCCGGCTGCTGCAGAAGAAACTCGGCTTTCGTTACTACATGGACCTGATACCCCTGGACACCTCATTGGTTCGCGGCAGCCACGGACGCTTGCCGAGCGACGATGAGGTCGGGCCACTGCTGATCACCGATTGCGATTTACCACTGCCGGAGCATCTGCCGGCCACTGCGGTAAAACACCTGCTCCTAGAACATTTCCTGGGGCGCCCCTATGACGATAAGGCTCAGGCCAAGGAGATTCCATGCGGCGAACCATCCCTATAGTCGTGCTGAGTGTGTTGAGCGGCTTTGCTCAGGCACAGGGCACGAACACCGTTGAGTGCAATAATTTCCTCACATTCGCAAATGACCCCAGCGGCACCCTGACCACGTTCAAGCAGAGCCCGGAAACCATGGCCTGGAACTGGTTCGTCTGCCTCAACCGGCAGGATGCCCAGCAAGGCGCCTATCGGGTCTGGGAGACGTTCAAGCCAGCCGATCAGGTCTACCTGTTGAAGGGCGCCACTCCACAGCCCTACAGCTCCCGCGAAACCCCGCCAAGCCAGGTAACGCAACTGGCGCAACAGCAGGGCATGGACCCCAAGGGGCTATTCCAGTTTCTTGGCAATGACACCGCCGGCAGCCCACAGAACGGCACCCAGCAGGTCGATGGCCTGGCCTTGAAGATGAGCCCCAACCCGCCGGTTCCCCCCTCGAAGACAGAACAGCTGGTGCGCTTTCACCTGTTGATGGGCGAGGACACCTTCAACTACATCGTCGCCAACCAGATCTACAACCGCGACGGCCTGGCCAAGCTGACCAGCAACCTGAATTTCCCGACCACCGCCTGGGAGCTGAAGACGGCGTGGTTCTGGATCGGCGGCAACAAGGACTTCATGTCCCAATTGGCCAAGGACGGGTACTACATTTCCCAGGCCTACTACGTGAACAGCATCGGCCAGTATCAGGTGGGCTACGCCGCCCTGAGCGGCATGCACGTGATCAACAAGTTGACCCCGGACTGGGTCTGGACCACCTTCGAAAACCGCAACAATCCCAAGTACACCGTCACCAACGACGCGCCGCCCAAGCCCATGATCAATAGCACCGGCCCCACCGAGGCGGCCAAGCCGGTGAACAGTAGCTACCAGCAGCAGTACCCGAACCTGGCCCAGTACGAACTGATCGGCGTGCAATACGACCGCCACCAGGCCGAGCCTAAGCTACTTGCCAACTCCCAGCTGGAATCGGCCTTCCAGGGCAGCTCCTCATGCCTGGCGTGCCACAGCACCGCAGCCTATTCGACACAGAAGAACACCTTCTTCTCCTTCAACATCGACCATAGCGGCGGAATTCTCTACCCCACCAGCGTACTGCCGGACAAGGACTTCGACGGTTATCAAAAACTGGACTATGTCTGGTCGCTCAAACGCGCCCAGTGGAAACGCTAAGGAGAGCAGCCCATGAGTGTCTTGAACTTTCCCCGGATCTACCTCAACGGTTTCATGTTCTGGAACCCCCCAACCCTCAATAACAATGATGTGCTACCGCTGTACGACGCCGTGAAGATGCAGATGAACTGGCCCTTCTTGAGCACGTACGGGATCAACGCCGAGAATGCTCCGCGAACGCTGATGCCCTGGGCCATTACCCCGCTGGCCTACAAGGACGTTCCGGACTACGTGTTGCAGGTGCCCACCAACGGCGACCCCAGCAACTACCCGATGATTCCCGCCGAGTGGGACCTGTTCGGTGACAACGCCTGCGGCACCGTGGACTACCAGCAATTTCGCTCGGTGATCATCGGCGGTGAAAGCAAGGTCGACAGCTACATCGACACCGACCCACTGATCAACAAGACGTACCAACTGCAGGGCAACTCGTTCGGCAGCCCAACCCCGACCGCGGCACGCTTTGTCGACGTCAGCCCCTGGCAGAACACCTTCACTGCCCTGTACTTCGAAAAGATCATGCTGGGCGATGCCACCTGCGGCGTGACCCTGAGACAGGGCTGCCGCATGCTCAACCGCTTCCTCGATTTCAACTGGGGAGCATTCGGCGGCCTGGTCTACGTGACATGCACCTGGCAAACCTGCTTTACCAAGGATCAGGTGGACTGGGTCATCGGCGGTTCGCAACTGCTGCAGGAGCTGAAAGATGAAATGGAGCGTAATACCGACGCCCAAGGCCTGATGCTCAGGTTCACCACCTACTTGACCGTCTACGACAAGAACGGCTTGTTCAATGACTTCAAGAACGTCAACACCCATTCCCACGCGCCCTGGGACATGTCCAGGCTGCAGATGCTCTATCAGATAGGCCTGGACAACCCGACCGAGCTCTTCTTCAACCCCGCCTACAGCCGCAGCGCAGGCACCCTTGGGCTTTGGCTGCGCAACGAGTTCCCCACCGCGCCGGCCGGTCAACGCCTGGTGCCCAACGCCGGGGTACCGTTCTACAAGAGCGTACCGGGTGATGCGCAGATCCACGCCAAAGAACAGGTGGTGAACCTGGGCGTGCTCACTGCCGAGCTCAATGGCAGCACGCTGTCGCTGGACTTGGGCAATACCTTTCCGATCTACCCAGCCGTGCATGAGGGCCCGGCCGCCCCCGAGCTTGATGGGCGCAACAACGGTATTCCGGTCGCCGCCAAGTTCAACGTCGGTGACTATGAGCTGGGGGTGCTGCAGGGCAAGGACTTCTCCTTCTTGGCCAGCATCGGCTTCGACCAGTATCGGCAATCGGCCTTCGACAAGCGTTCCGGCCTGTTGGACCTGCCCCTCGACACCAGCGCCCAGGCCGCGCTGAAAAACGGCAACCTGGCGCTGCGGCTCAAGGGCACCGACACCATCGCCGCCCAACAGCAGATGTGGACCGCGGAAGTCATCGAGAGCGCCAGCTTCATCGACGTCGGGGACAGCCGGACGCTGAGCATCATGGTGCAGCACAACGGCAAGCCCGCGCCCGCCGGAACCTCGTTGTGGGTGGCCGAATACAACAACGCCTTCATGCTGACCACCAGCAACTACTACCTGGCGTTCAGCAACCCGGCGGATTTCGTGCTGATTACCGACTTTCCCGAAGTGCGCGCGAAGAACGAGCCGGGCATGCCTCAGTTCGCCGACGCCTCGCAGCATCCGAGCCTGTTGAGGGAAGGCAGTGGCAGGCGCCTGAGCGCCATGATCGTCACGGCTCCCGGGTGCGATGTGCCGGTAAGCAACGCCATCACCTATCAGCAATTCCTGAAAACACCGGCCGCTATCGATCTGAGGCCATGCCTGAGGTTCGACAAGCCACAAGCGATGAGCGGGAAACTGGATGATG
This sequence comes from Pseudomonas sp. FP597, assembly GCF_030687435.1. Taxonomy (NCBI): domain Bacteria; kingdom Pseudomonadati; phylum Pseudomonadota; class Gammaproteobacteria; order Pseudomonadales; family Pseudomonadaceae; genus Pseudomonas; species Pseudomonas sp. FP597. Next base: position 3,349,279 of record NZ_CP117432.1, read on the forward strand.
AGGCCGGCCTGGGCGCCACCGTGGACTACAGCCTGACCCGCATCCAGACCAATGACGACGGCATTGCCCAGGTGACCGTGCACGCTGTGGCGCCGGGCTTCCCTACCCTGCGCTTTTTCATTCAGGATGATCCGACGGGCGTTCCGTTCAGCTTTTCCTACACCGACGCCTTCACCGACTTCCTGTCGCCGCTGCGGGTACTGCCGCAAGAGCCGCAGATGCTCAAGGACTTCGTCGACAGCTGGAACCAGATGTGTACGGCCGACGACGCCAACGTACGGATCTGGAACGAGTTCATCTATCCGCAGATCCTCCAACCCTTCTATTACCTCTACCCGATCATGAACAAGTACATGCCGCTCAACTCCCTGCAACGCATCGAGGGCGCGATCGAGCAGTTCATCAAGCTGATCAGCAAGGAGTATCAGGAGGCCAGCACCCTGGCCATGCCCATCACCCGAGACCTGCCGCAAAGCCGTCGCCAGGTGCTGGAAATCTGGGCCAAGGACCTGGTGAGCACGGGCTACCCGCCGCGCCCACTGAACCTTACGGACTACCAGCAAGGCTGATCCGCAACCGTCATGCAACGGAACCCTGGGCGCACCGTGGCGCCCAGCTTTTGCAAAGGAGTGTCAGATGAACGCCAGTCTCTTCAAGCAACTGCTGTTGGCCGCCGGCCTGCTGGGCGCCAGCCAGGCGCCGTGGGCCCAGACCTACCCCGACAACGTCTACTTCAATATGGGCGTGCACAACGACAAGGGCTGCGACGCCAAGACCCATAACTGCATTGCCAAGCGCACAGCCACCGATCCGGCCGATCCGCTCTACCCGGCCACCTGGGTCAGCGACTGGATCATGTACCGGGTCACCGCCAACTACGCGAAGAACCCGCCGCCCTACAGCAGCCCGCCGAGCACCCTGCAACCAGCCGACTACACCGTGTCCCGTGGCACCAGCTACTACGACAACGACTATGTCCCGGCCGACGGCGACGGTTCCGGCGCGATGATGGAGCACTACGAGAAGTACTGCCTGCCGATCTTCCCCATCAAGGACAACAACTACACCTGCTCCTTCGTGTCCCTGGGCAACAAGGCCTACTTCCTCACCTACCCCGAGGACCGGCCCAAGGATATGCCTGCCTGCTGCATGTTCTCGCCAATGAACCACCCGCCGCGCCGGGACTTCATCAAACACCTGCCGTACAGCGCAGCCCGCAGCCAGAACCTGAACGGCAGCGTGCAGGCCTACGCGCTGGAAATCCCGGTCAAACCGAGCCCGATCCTGTTCGGCTACGCGTTCTACAAGCAGCCCACCAGCGATGCTCCGGGCCAACCGGCCTACCAGCACCCGCAGTCGTTCTACTTCTCCGGGGATGTCAGCGTCGCCAACGCCCCGATCGTCAGCCAGAACTATCTGAACTGGCGCACCGACAAACCGGATCCGGCCAAGACCTGGGACCAAGTCGCCAAGATGTGCCCGGCCAACCCGCCGGACTGCCAGCTCTTCACCCCACCGCCATCGTTGAAAAACGGTGCGCGGCCGCAGTGGAACCAACTCATGCCCCCTTCGCAGTGACAGGAGCTGTCTCATGAACCATTGGAGCCGTTTCACTGCCTTGCTGTTGCTGGGCCTGGGCAGCCAGCAGGCCAGCGCGTTGCAGCCCGGCACGCCTGGGTCGCAGACCACTTGCCCACCCAATGCCGTGGTACCCGCTGCCGGAGCCTCCCAGCAGGCTTTCGATCAGTACAGCTGGCAGACGTTCATCAACCTGAACTGGCCCGCACAGGCGGGCCAGCGCGGGGTGGCCGATTGCACCAAGCCTTTGGGCAGCCCCGGCGATACCGTGTGGCAGACCTACAAGAGCGTCAGCGAGACCTTCCTTCCCGGGGCCACGAATCCAGGCCCCTGGAACTCGAAACTGCCGCGCAGGAGTCTCAACCTGATCAACATCGCCGCGATCAAGAACACCCAAGTGGTGCAGGCGGACAACCAGGCGGTCGGGGGCTGGCTGATTGATCAGCGCGGTAACCCGACCTACTACGACATTGCCGCCAACCAGGTGTCCTACAATTACATCGTCGCCAACGACTTCTACAACGCAGCGATCGTCGACGCCGCGAAGAACATCAACTTTCCCAACAATGCCGGCGAGATCAAGGCCAGCTGGCGCATCCTCACCACGGCCGACGACAGCAGCCGCTACCTGACGACGAAGGCCCTGGTGACAACATTCGACAGCCAGGGACGGCCCAACGGCGCCGAACCGGCCAACATCGGGCTGGTGGGGCTGCACATCATCAGCAAGGTCGAGGGCTACCCGCAGTGGATCTGGTCGACCTTCGAGCAGATCGACAACGTGCCACCCAAGGTCAACCTGGGGGGCAAGTGGGTGGACCAACCGGTCTCGGGGATTTTCTACTCCTACTTCAACGCCAAGGCTCCCGCCGGCAGCCTCAATCAGTCTCCCTGCCTGTGGCAGCAGCAAGGCACACAGATGGTCTGTACCCCAAAGCCCGGCACCAGCTTCAGCACGCCGGATCCGCTGAACCGGGTCACCCCGATCACCGACGTCACCCAGCAGGTCAATACCCAGTACCAGGGCAATCCGCAGGTGCAACAGAGCGTGTTCAAGTACTACCAGTTGATCACCACGCAGCACCCCCAGTCGCCGGACAATCCGGGCAATCCGCTGGGTCAGCCAACACCGTCGCTGTCGGCCAACGTCACCATGGAAAGCTACATCCAGAACAACAGCAGTTGCATGAACTGCCACTCCATGGCGACACCGCTGCATAGCCAATACAAGAGCGACTTCTCCTTCCTGTTCAGATTCGCCCACGCCCCGGTCACCCATGCCACCCAGGATAAGGAATAGATCATGAGCATATTGAACGGACCCCGGCTGAACTTCTGGGGTGGCATCTCCACCGACGTCAGCGTGTCCAACAACTCGCCGACCTTGCCCAACGGCATCGCCACGTCCCTTGATCTGTATGACCTGACCACCTCAACGGTGTCGGAACCGGCCCGGACCTACAGCGATGACCGCCTATATGAATTGATCAACGCCCCGGACCCCAGAATCGGTCCCAACAGCCGATACACGGCCGGCGGCTGGAACCACTACGGAGACCACGTGGTGACGATGCACAATGCGCTGATCAGTTCCCAAGGCACACCGGGCAACATTTCGCTGGAAGGAGACATGGTCGGCCAGCCGGTGTACCTGCTCGGCTCCGTTACCCCCGGCACCGGGCAAGGCCCCAATTCCGGCCCGATGATGGTCGACCTGGACCCCACAGCGAGCACCACGACCCAGATATTTGTCGGCGGCCTGCAGATCGGCAGCAGTACAGCTCCCGAGCTCTTGATTCGCTGTAATACCGTGTGCAGCAGTTTCGACCTCAATACCCGTGTGCTTGAGCCTGGAAGCATGGACTCACCCGGCTCTTTCCATGCAAGCGGCACCTTTCAGCTGACCTTTCCACTGAGCAGCATCGTCAGCTACAACAAGGGCAGTGCCGGACTAAAGGCCCTGATCGAAGCGCCCAACGCCACCGGGATCGTGCTGCGTTTCGTGATGTTCGAAATGTGCCCCACCCTGACCACCGAGCAACTGAACGCGGACTACGCCGCCAACCAGTTCAACCCTAACCCGAGCATCGGCCGGGTCATCGGCACCCTGGCCACGGCGTATGCCGATGAGCCGCAGATCTGCCCGCCGGGCCGTCAACTCATCAATGCCGACAAGGACCTGAACATCAGCAGCGTTGCCTATGCCGAGGTCGCCAATGGGCAACTGAGCATCGATATGGTCAACCTGATCCCCAAGCAGACCTTCAGGGCCGTGCGCGACGACATCACCAGCCCTATTGGTCCCAACGCCGACTACGGGACCGTCACCATCGCGAGCGCGGCAACGGTCCTGGCGAGTTTTGAACCCAGCGACCCGCTGCTGCAGGACTACTACCGGTTCGGTGGCATCATCGACGTGCCGCTCGACACCACCCAGATCCAGCAGGTGCAGAGCACGCCCTTGTGCATCAGTGCTCCAGGGAACGCCCTTAACCCAGCGCTATCGGCACCCGAATGCGCGTATCGAGTCTACAGCGATCAGCGCAACACCTACCTCGATCCTGACAGCACAGGCGTGCAGATCACCTTGCAAGTCCGTTACCTGGGCGCCGTGGTGCAAGCAGATACGCCAATCGATATCGCGGCCTCGGCGACCGCCGTCTATGAGGCCAACCGCTACTGGGACTTCCTGGCGCTACCGAACTCGCTGACGGTTCCGGCCGGTCAGCCCTCGGTGAGTTTCAATGTCCTCCCCGTCGCCGGCTCCAGAACCCAGGCCGGCTTCACCACCCTGACCTACACCCTCGACAACAACCCCCTGACCCAGAGCTTCAGTAACTTTCGCAAATACGCCTGGAGCGACTTCGGCATTCCCACGGGCAGCATCGTGACCTGGGAGCAGGTGTACCAGAACGTGCTGCGCTTCCATTACCTGGCCTTTCCTGCCATGTCACGCTACATCCAGCTCAACCAACCTGACGCGGTGATGAGCTACAAGCAGGCGATCCTGGCCCGGATCTCTCCCGAGTACCAGAACACTACCTTGTACATGTCAGTGGTGCGCTCGATGTCGCCGAGCCAATGCTCCCTGCTGACGACCTATCTCAACGGCACCCCCTGGCAGCCTTGAACAAGGAGAAGACCATGACCGTTGCTTTACACATACCCGGCGAGCCGCAAGAGACGCTGCGCCCAAGCGATATCATCGCCGAGGGCCTCTTCAACCCTCGCGGCGTCTGCGTCGAAGACGATGGCAGCCTACTGCTGGTGGAAGCCGGCTCAGGCCTGCCTGACCAGACGTTCAGTGGCCGTATCAGTCGCCTGCGACCAGACGCACGCGCCCAGGACGGCTACCTGCCGCCCGAGGTCCTGGCCCAGGGCTTTCGCTCGATGAACATGCAGGCGCGGATGCTTCGGGACGAAATCATGGGCCTGTCGGACATCGCCTTCGGTGCCGGGCGCTACGTGGTCAGCCAGACCGACTACGTCGCCGGTTCGAAGCTCCTGGACCTGCAATACAGCCCGCCCGAACCGCTGTTCCATAGTCGCGGCAACCTCAACTCGCTGTGCTATCACCCTTCGCGCCAAAGCTGGCTCGCCGTCAAGCCCGATACCAACCAACTGGTGGAGTTCACCCCGGACGGCGAGCAGATCCTGGCCCTGTTGCCCGACCAGGATCAGGGCCAGGAAGCGGTCCCTGTAACCCTGGTGTACGAGCCGCAAACCGATGCGGTGCTGATCAGCCTGTTCTCCGGGGAACTGCATCGCGACCCGACGCGCAAGGGCATCGACTTCGCCGACAACGCCGGCAAGGTCATCCGTGTCTGGCCTGCCAGCGGCAGGATCGAGGTGTTGATTCGCGGGCTGCAACTGCCCACCGGATTGGCGCTGGATCCGCAGGGACGGATTCTGGTGCTGGAACTGTGCGATCGGCTGTTGCAACCCCTGCCGCTCGACTGGTCCGGCGAAGTCTTGCACGGCGGCTTCGCCCGCTTCAGTGGCCGCCTGCTGCGCTGCGACGTGCAGCAACGCAATGTCCAAGTGCTCGCCAAAGGCCTGGATACGCCGTCCAACCTTTGCTGCATCGAGGGCGCGGTGTTGGTGAGCGAAGGCATGGGGCTGAGCGGACGGCCGATTCCCACCGCCGATCAGCAGGTGGTTGCGCTGAGCGGACGATTGCGGCGGGTCCGACTTTGAACAGACTCCAACGCCCCAGCCCATTCAGCCAGAGCGATGTGCGATGTCATAGGCGGGAGGATCTAAACAACGTTTAAAGTTGAAAATCCTCCCAGTGGTGAGTGGGCGGTGCGACGATTCGCCAAGCCCGCTCACCACACCCGCCCCTCAGGAAGCGTCGATCCAGATGGTTTTCAGCTCGGTGTACTGGTCGTGTGCCCAGATAGACTTGTCCCGCCCACCGAAACCCGACTCTTTATAACCGCCGAAAGGCGTAGACGCGTCCCCTTCACCGAAGCAGTTCACCGTCACAATGCCGGCGCGGATGCCGCGTGACAGCTTGAGTGCATGGCGCAGGTTGCCGGTATAGGCCGAGGCCGCCAAGCCGTAAGCCGTATCGTTAGCCAGCTCGATGGCTTCCTCGACCGAGTTGAACGTGGTGACGCTCAGGACCGGGCCGAAGATTTCCTCCTGGAACAGACGACTGTTGCGCCCTACTCCGTCGACGATGGTTGGCTCTACGAAGATATCGTGGGTGGTATTGCCCCCGGCCAGGACAGTCAGGTTTTCGTCCTTGGCGTGCTCGATGTACGACCTTACTTTCTCAAAATGCGCTGTGCTGATCATCGAACCCAGGCGATTTTCCGGGTCAAGGGGATCGCCCATTTTCCAGTCCTTCAAGTTCACCTGGATGCGTTCGAGCAGCGCGTCCTTGATATCGGTGTGAACGAGCAAACGAGAAGACGCCGAGCAGTTTTCGCCCATGTTCCAGAAGGCGCCGTTGAGCACGTGCTGCGCGACCTGGTCGACGTCTTCAACGTCGTTCATCACCACCGCAGGGTTTTTGCCGCCGCACTCCAGCACGATGCGCTTGAGGTTCGACTCGCTGGAATACTTGAGGAAAATACGCCCGGTGTCGGTCGAGCCGGTAAAGCTGACCATCGCGACATCACCATGCCGCCCCAACGGTTCACCGGCCTCTTTGCCGCCACCCGGTACCACGTTGAACACGCCGGCGGGGATTCCGGCCTGGTACGCCAGTTCGGCGACACGCAACGCGCTCAGTGTGGTTTCCTTCGCCGGCTTGACCACGATTGAACAGCCTGCGGCCAGCGACGGGCCAATTTTCCAGGCCAGCATCAACAGTGGGAAATTCCACGGCAATACCAGACCGACCACACCGATAGGCTCACGCACCACCATCGTCACCGCCCCGGAACCCACCGGCGCAGTGGCATCGTAGATCTTGTCGATAAGCTCGGCGTGCCAGCGCAAGGTATGGATCGTCTCAGGCACATCGACGTTCTGGCATTCACGCACAGGTTTACCGCTGTCCAGGCTTTCGAGCACTGCCAGTTCGTGGGCGTTGTCCTCCAGCAGTTGGGCAAACCGCAGCAGGATATTTTTACGTGCCGAAGGAGCAAGCCCTTGCCAGCGAGCATCCGCAAACGCCGCCTTGGCCGCAGCCACCGCCACGTCTACGTCCTGGGCGTCACACGCAGCAATCTCAGCCAGCACATCGCCGGTGGCCGGGTTGATCGTGGTGAACGTGCGGCCCGATCGGGCGCTGCGGAACTGTCCATCGATAAACGCCTGGGTGCGGAACGCAAGCTTGCCGGCCAATTCCCGATAAGCCTCTTTACTCAGCAGGTCCGCCATTTCAAGCACCTCCCACAATGTGTGCAACGTTTTGCTTGAGCGTCTTGATCACTGTGTTGAGTTCTTGCTTTTGCGCGTCGTCCAGCGCCAACAAGGGCGCACGCACGCCACCAGGGCGCAAGCCACTCAGCTCGCTGCCATGCTTGATCGATTGGACAAATTTTCCGCCTTCGAGGAAGTCCATCAACGGCAGCAAAGCCGACATGATGCGACGCCCTTTGTCGAAGTCTTTTTCAATCACGCAGGCTTCATAGAGCGCAACGTGTTCGCGGGGAATGAAATTGGAACCGGCACACACCCAACTGCGCGCGCCCCAGGCAAAGAACTCCAGCGCTTGATCATCCCAGCCACACGAGATCTGGATCGCTGGATGCGCACAAGCCAAGCGATGCAGGCGGTTCATCTCCCCCGAACTTTCCTTGATCGCTTCGATGTTTTTACACTGCGCAATCGCGTCAAAGAACTCATCGCCCATGGCCACCCCCATGCGCGCCGGGTAGTTGTAGAGCATGATCGGCAGCCCCGCAGCCTTGTCCACTGCCAGGACATGTGCAGCGATTTCCTTCTGGGTGGGCAATGCGTATGGCGGCGACCCCACCAGGATCGCATCCGCCTTGAGTGCTCTGGCCTGCTCGGCGAAGTAGACCGAATCTTCGGTTCTGATACCGCCGGTGCCGACCACCAGTGGCAGACGGCCTTGCAGCACACTCTTTGCACGCTCCGCCACGGCCAGGCGCTCAGCAGGTGTATGGGCGTAATACTCACCCGTGGAGCCGCCGATAATGATCCCATGTACCTTGGACTCGACCAGGTATTCAAGCACCTCGTCAAAGGCCGAATAATCAATGTGCCCATCCGAAGAAAGCGGCGTAATCGCGGGGGTGAAAATACCGTCAAAGTTCATGATTTTTCTCCTGTGGTTCCTAGGGTTTATCCGCATGGCTGTAAAACAGTGTTCAACATGCAATCAGCTCTCTCGGCCGGCGCGGTACTGCCCCCATTTAAGGTTTGCATTGACACCCAGCGAAAGAAACGGCTCAGGCGGATTGTTGTTGGGCCCGGGCGCCTGCAATAAAAAGTCAATGCGCTCATCGCGTTGACCGGCCAGCCAGTCGGCCAGTAATTGCCCGGTCACCGTGCCGCGGGTGACACCCAGGCCGTTACAACCCAGTGCGCCGTAAACATGAGGTGCCAGCTCACCGAAGAAGCCGTTGTGATTTCGGGTCATGGCCAGAGCACCACCCCATGTATATTCAAAATCCACAGCCGGCAGCATGGGAAAACGTTGCTTGAATGACGCTTGATGACGTCGCAGGAATCGGTCGTTATATCGGGTGTTACTGCGCCCGTCGGGATTAAAACTGAAGCTGTTTCTAATCAGTAAGCGGTTATCTGGCGTGCGCCTGACCGTGGTGCCAAACGGGTCGGCTGGAATGGCGCCCCAAAAGGGTTTGCCCCCCAGTTGCGCCTGTTCTTCCTGCGTCAGTTGTCGAGTGATGCTGCCGTAGGTATAGATGGGCAACATGCGGCCTTGAAGAAACCCGAAGCGCATACCAAAAGAGTTATTGGCCAGGATCAGCTTGTCGGCCGTGATACTTCCATTGGCATGTTTCAATACTGTTTTGGCACCGTACTCGACTTCCAGAATAGGGGTGCGTTCATACAAGGTAACGTTGCAAGGCAGATGGTCGGCAAGGCCCTTGACCAGCGCCGACGGCTGTAACAAAACCGCCCCCGGCGTGTATAAAGCCTTGCGGTAAAAGTGCGTCCCCAAGTGTTTGGGCAATTCATCTTGATCAATCATCTGGTAAGGCTGATCGAGTTTATCAAGGCCCCGCCGATAGGCATTGAGTACGGCGATTCCCCGATCTTCAACGGCGGCCTGGTATTTGCCGCACGCCTTCATCTGGCAGTCGATGCCGTGTTGTTCGACGAGGTCGCGCAGAATGGATTGCCCTGCCAGATTGAGTTTCAGGCTGGTTCGCGCGAGGGCGATATCACCAATGTAATCTTCGGCGCCAATATCATGGGGCAAGTCAATTGCGAACCCTGCGTTCCTGCCCGAAGGGCCAAGGCCGACCTCCTGAGCCTCCACCAGCACGACTTCGTCGTCGGGAAAATTCAACGCCAGTTGCCGCGCCGCCGCCAGCCCGGTAAATCCCGCGCCAATAATCACCCAGCGGGCGGTGCGGTGCCCATGATGGGCAGGCCTGGGTTCACGCGGCCGGCTTAAATGAAACCAGCCACAGCTATTGTCGTCGGCAGGTAGCGAGGTAACTTTCATAATCATATGGCCGTAAAGGTGAAGTTGCACTGGGCGGTAATAACTCAATAACCAGCCGGAAACAGGGCGACGCCGCAGGAGAGTTGCAATAGCCCACCCCGCCGATAACCCTTTAACTGAAGCCTTTTAAACTTTACTCAAAAACCTGCCGCAATGGCGTAGCGCTCCGAATTGCCGAAGTCGCTGGAATAATAACTTTCCCTGAACGACATCGGCGGCACCCCGAACAAATCCTTGAAGCGTTTATAAAAATGCGGATAACTGACAAACCCGGTGGCCAGTGCCACATCGGTCAATGATCGATTACTTTGGATAATCAGTTGCCTGGCACGGGTAAGGCGCAGCTCCAGGTAGTATCGGTTGGGCGCCGCGTTCAAATAGCGTGCAAACCGTCTTTCCAACTGTCGGCGCGAAACCCCGACATGGCTGGCGATTTCGTCAATCTCCATGGGTTCTTCGATGTGATTTTCCATCAGCGAGACCGCCACATTCAGCGGACGAGGAACCGGTCTTGCCAGGCCGGCCGCGCCAAGGGACACATCATCGAAGTGCAGCTTTTTGGGTTGATGCACTCGTTTGATCTCCTCCACCAGGTCAGCGTCGCGATGGGCGCCGAGGTCCTGCATGATCGCCAGGATCATGTCCAGCGCGCACAAAGCTCCTGCGCATGTCGCGCGGCGCCGGGCAAAGGTGTATGCAGCCTCCCCCGTTTTAACCTGGGGGAAATACTCGTTTATCAGTGCACAACTATCGGTATGACACGCGCAGTCCTGATCATCGAGCAAGCCCGCATCGGCCAGATAAAAGGCAGCGTTCCATATGCCGGCAACTACACCCTTTGCGCTCGCCACTTTTTTCAAGGCGCGTCGAATGGTCGGGTTGCTGGACAGCCTTACACGCAGGCCACCGACGACGATCACCACATCGTGATTGATTTTTTCAGCGTTCAAACGCTCCGAGGACAGCGGTATACCGATATCACTTTCCACCAACCCGCCCAAAAGCGAGTACATCGATACTTTGTAGACGGTATGGCTGTTGATCAGGTTGCCGGTCGCCAGCGCATCCATTGCAATTGAGAGTGCCGTCAACGAAAAGTGATCAAGCACAATGAATGCCACGCGCACTATTTTTTCGTGACGCGCCGAGTCGGTCGTTTGCTGAAAGGCGATGTTCTGAAACTTCAACGAACTTTGGAAAGTATCCATTATCTTCGCCACCTGATCACTTATTACGTAAAACGAACGCAGCCGATCCTGCACACGGCCAGTCTCTTATAGACGCTGACCGCACGCCTCTCGTTCTTTGTTATTGTTTGGCTGCGGCGCGTGCGTCACTCAACCAGCCATCGTATTGTGCCTGGTGAGCCTTGATCCATTCGGCCGCATGTCGCTTGATGTCAGCCAGTGATTTCTCGCCCTTTTGCATACGCAGGTTCTGCGCACTTTCGTCATCCGTGGTGATACTGACTTGCGACAAGAACTTGCGCGCCACCGGATTTTTCTCGGCGAACTCTTTGTTCATCACTGCGTTAACGTTATCCACCGGGAAACCGAGGTTTTTGCCTTGATAAAAGGTGTCTTTATTGTCCTTGCCATCAGGCAACGCGGTAAATGGAACCGGCAACCACACCACATCGCGCCCTTCGACCAGAACGCCAGAGATCCATTGCGGCACCCAAGTGAAATACAACACGGGTTTACCTTGTTGGAACCGCGCGATGGTGTCGGCCATCAACGCAAAGTAAGAACCACGGTTATCCACCACCGTTGGGCCAAGGCCATAGGCTTTCATGTGGTACTCGACCATCACTTCGCAGCCCCAGCCAGGGTTGCAGCCGGTCATGTCCGCCTTGCCATCGCCATTGGCGTCGAACAGTTTGGCGATTTCCGGTTTCTTCAAGTCCGAGAGGTCCTTGATGTTGTAGGCCTCGGCTGTTTTCTTATCGATCATGTAGCCCTGTAACACGCCCTTCATGACCTGCCCGACTTTCACCATCGTGTCGTCGCCACCGGCTTTCTGATAAAACGCCGCGTGCAGGTTTTCCCACTCATGCACGGTGAAGTCCGCGTCGCCGTAAGACAGCGCCAGGAACATCGCAGGGTAATCAACTTCCTTGGGCGCCTTCACGTCATAACCGAGGTCTTTCAACCCTGCTATTGCCACCTCGCCCCGAAAACGTTCTTCAGCAATCGTCGGGAAAATAGGCGTGATCGAAACACCCTGCCCCGGTTTGTTTGCATCAGCGGCATATACCGCTGAACACGCTGTCGCACCCAACATAGTCGCCATCAGTGTCGCAACGACGGTTTGCTTGAGGTTTGCAAGTTTCATATTTCACCACGCTTGATTTTATAGTAGGTGAGCAGATGCGCTTAAGGCGTCACTGGGTGTACCAGGTTCTTTTTCTTCTTGAGTTTCAGCACCAGGCCCACCGGCCCGGTCTCGTACCAGCGCTGGCCTGTTGCCAGATCGGCGCTGCGTTCACCCATCGCTTGGGTCAAGCGATCAAGGAAGACGGCCAGGAGTACCAGCCCCGCACCCCCGACACTGGCCAGCCCCATGTCCAAACGGCCGATACCGCTCAGCACCATCAACCCAAGACCGCCCACGGAGATCATCGAGGCGACCACGACCATCGACAGCGACAGCATGAGCGTCTGGTTCAAGCCCGCCATCATGGTCGGCGCAGCAAGGGGCAACTGGACCTTTAAAAGCATCTGGGTAGCGGTACAACCGAAGGCACGGGCGGCTTCAACTTTATCGGCGGGGACTTGGCGAATACCGAGGTTGGTCAGGCGCACCAAGGGCGCAACCGAGAAGATAATGGTGACAATCACGCCCGGCACGTTACCGATGCCGAATAACATCACCACCGGCACTAAATAAACAAAGGCAGGCAGTGTCTGCATCGCATCCAGTACCGGACGAACAATCACTTCCATTCGGTCGCTACGGGCACACAGGATGCCCAGGGGAATACCGATGACGGCACAAAAGAGCAACGAGGTCAGCACCAGGGCCAGGGTGACCATGGAATCGGCCCACACGCCAATCAGGCCCAACCCGGTCAACGTGGCGACACTGAAGATAGCGATTCGCTTACCGCCGATCTGCCAACTGATCAAACCCGCGATAATAATGAATACCGTGGGCGGTACGGACAGCAGGCCCCACTGAATACCGTCAAGCACTTGATCGACCGGCCACCTGATCGATCTGAACACTTCTCGAAAGTTATGCACCAGGTAAGTAAGCGCTGCTTCTACCCACGCGCCCAGTGGAACGGTAAAACTTTGGAACGGGTCCAAATAATTGAAATCCGACATGATGTTTCCTCACCCTCAGAACGTGAGACTGCTCTGATTATTCAAATTAACTGTTATTCAGGCAGCTCAGCAGATGGCCTTGCGAAATCGAGCCTTTGTACAGGCCAATCTCGTCCACGACCGGCATGGGCGTCGCAGACGCGGCAACTAGATGAAGAATGTCCCTGAGCGACGCTTCGGCTTTTAGAGGGGTGTGACGACCAGGCTCATAAACGATACTGGCGTCCTGTTGAGCAATATCGCCCGCCTTCAGAATTCGACTGGTATCAAACCCGTTGAAGAAGTCGCGCACGTATTGATTGATCGGATTACACAGCAGCTCACGGGGCGTGCCAATTTGCACCACCCGGCCGCCTTCCATGATTGCAATGCGATGCCCGATACGTACGGCTTCTTCGATATCGTGGGAAATAAAGATGATGGTTCGGTTTTGCTCGGCTTGCAGCTTGATCAGCTCGCCTTGCATCTCGCTGCGAATCATCGGGTCGAGGGCGGAAAACGCCTCGTCCATCAGCAGGATTGCGGGGTCATTGGCCAAGGCCCTGGCGAGCCCGACCCGTTGCTGCATGCCGCCGGACAGTTGATGGGGAAAGCTGAACTCCTGGCCCGCAAGCCCGACCTGCGCCAACGCGCCCATGGCCCGGCAATAGCGTTCTTTTTCGGCGACACCGCTGATTTCCAAACCGAAACTGACATTGTCGATGACGCTCATGTGCGGCATGAGTGCAAAGGACTGGAAGACCATGCCCATGTCTTTCCTGCGCACTTGCAGAAGATCTTTATCCGCCAGCCCGGTAATTTCCTTGCCATTGAGAAAGATCGAACCACTGGTGGGCTCAATCAAACGATTGAACAACCGGACCATGGTTGATTTACCCGATCCCGACAGGCCCATGATGACGAAGATCTCGCCGCGGCGGACGGAAAAGTTCGCATCAAACACACCAATGGCTTGTCCGGTTTTTTTGAAGACTTCCTCTTTGGAGGCGCCCTCGGCAAGCATCTTCATTGCGAGGTCTGGCTGCGTGCCGAATACCTTATAGACATTCTTGACCGAAATAATCTCGTCGGAATTAGTCATACCTTGCCCCCTTCGTGTTCAGCACTGTTCGCTTTAAGCGAGGCGCAAACGATCGAAAATAGTTTTAAACGGCAGCGGTAATGAATAGAAAGTTTCACGACGATTTTCCTTTTATTATTTTTTGGCCCCTAGGAAGGAGGGACGTTTCAAATCTATGGGTAACACTCTGTCAAATCCAACTACATTTACGGGGACAATTGGATAACGTCGGGTTATAGGTCGCCCAAAGCGTCTCATTTTTTGGCGACGTCGCTCAGGTGCGACCGATTATGTCCCAAATACGACCTGTGCAACGCTGCCTCCGCCCGGCTTCAGTTACCCTCGCGTCGCTTCGCTGGGGAGCGATGGCGTAAGGAGAAATTAAAATGTCAAAGCATGTCGACCCTGACAGCATTCTGCTGAAAATGCCGTCCTTGAGGGCTGTGAAGGCTTTTGTGGCGGCGGCCAAGTACGAAAGTTTTACCCTCGGCGCCGAGGCTCTTTGTGTGTCACAGGCGGCTATCAGTCGGCAGATTCGCGAGCTTGAGGATTATCTGGGCGCACAGCTTTTCACTCGCGTTGGACGCACTGTGGAGCTGACTTCCGCCGGCGCGGTGTTCTTTGACGCGGCCCAGCTGTCGTTCGTGAACATCGCACAGGCCGCCGAGAGAATTCGCAGCAGCCAATCCTCCAGAAAAATGCTGACCCTCTGCTGTTCGCCCGCGTTTTCCGCGCTGTGGCTGTCGGCGCACCTGCCGGAATTCATCGAGCAATGCCCCGACATCGAGCTAAACCTGGTCACGACGCAAAATTTCCAGACCATGGAGCCGGGTGTTCAACCGGACGTTTTCATTACCAAGATGGCTCGCATCCGGGAAGACTACAAAAGCTACCCGTTGTGTCATGACGTCATTTACCCCGTATGCAGCCCGCAGTTTCTGGAGCAGCATCCGGAAATCTCGACGATCGAAGGCCTTAGAAACTCGGCGCTGCTGAACCTGAGCCCCTACGGCCGATCCCAGGTGGCCGAGCATGTCGACTGGGGTGTCTGGTTTGCTTTCCAGTCGATTGACATTGACGAGCGCGCGGCAGGCAGTCCGACCATCTTCAATGCCAACGACTACAACTTGCTGATCAGTATGGTGCTGACACATCAAGGCGTGGCCTTGGGCTGGAACCACCTGGTCATCCGGCTGGTGGAGCGCGGCGTGTTGGTGCGACCGATCCCGCAGCAGGTTCAGCTACGCAACAGCTCGCACTACCTGAGCTGTCGAGAGAATGCCGAGAACGAAGATGAACTGCGCCAATTCCGTGAGTGGATATTGTCCAAGTTCCCCCGCTGACGCTGCCAACGTCGGCAGAAAAGTCGGCATTTTTGTTATCGATTGCCCTACGAAAATGTTGCTGGAACGGTGAGCCTTCGCTGGGTCATCGTGCAGCGACCCCATCATCATTTTCGTAAGGAAACCCAGGATGTCATTGTTCGAATTCTGTCGCGATTTCGACTTCCAGCACGCGCCCGCCAACACGCAGACAATACTCAAAAACAGCTTGCTGGATATCGTCGCGGTCATGGCGGGCGCGGCATCCAATCACACCAGCCAGGCGATGCGCACTTATGCGCGGCTGCACTACCCTGCTGGCCTGTACACCAGCCGCCTGATGTTCGACGGTCAACGCGTCAATATGCTCGGCGCCGCTTGGGCTGGCGGATTTTCCGCTGACAGCCTGGATGCCCACGAAGGCCACTTCAAATCCAAGGGGCACGCCGGTGCAACCGTGGTCCCGGCGTTACTGGCGCTGGCCGATGCGCTGCACCACAACGGCCAGGACATCAGCGGGCACCAATTCCTGTCGGCGCTGTGCATCGGCTATGAAACCGCGCTGCGCGCCGGCACTGCATTAATGGCGACCTCCCCCACCTATCACGCCTCCGGCGGGTTTTCCGCCATGGGAGTGGTGTGCGCCGGCGCCCGGTTGCTGGGGTTCGATGAGCCGACGTTTCGGCATGCTCTGGGCATTGCCGAGTATTTCAGCGCCCGCTGCCCGATGATGCGCGTGGTGCTGTCGCCCACCATGCTGCGTGATGCCCATGGCGCAGGCGCGTACGTCGGTTTGAATTCATTGTTGATGGCGCAGGCCGGCATGACCGGTGCACCTGCGGAAACGGTTGAGGACCCCAGCGTTGCGCCGCACTGGGCCGACATTGGTCAACGCTGGGAGATAGACAGCCAGTACTTCAAACCCTGGCCTGTGTGCCGATGGGCGCAGCCGGCACTGACTGCAATGCTTGAAATACAGCGCCATCATCCCGCGTTGAGCGCTGATGCGATCAAAACGATCCGCGTCGAAACGTTCTACGAATCAATGTGCTTGCAAGGCCATGCTCCACGTAACGCCGATGAGGCCCAATATGCGCTGGCGTTTCCGCTGGCGGCACTGATCGTCAGAGGCAAGCTGGGGCCTGATGAGGTCACGGGTGACGCCATCACTGCCCCCGACATTCTGGCGCTGAGTGCGCGCATCGAAGTCCTCGAAGCGCCGGATATCTCTGCGCGGTTCCCGGATGAAATCCTCTCCAGACTCACCCTTGCCTTAAACAATGGCACGGTCATCGTCAGCCCTGTGACAGCGGCAAAAGGTGATCCCCACACCGCGATGACGGCGGATGAGCTGGATAAAAAATTCGACTTGTTCTGTACCCATCTTGGGCTTGAGCGAAGTCTTGCGGTGAAGCGAGCGGTTCATTCGCTTGCTCAGTCGCACTCAGCCATTGCCACCCTTGAGCCGCTTTTTTCATGCGCCGCGCATCCCGGCGAGGCCACTGATCGATAACCTGCCATTATTGATTACCCCTACGAAATGTCGTTTGCGAGCGCGGCAGCCGCCGCTATAGGCTGGCCTCTATCTAAAAACGCTATGCCGTTGTCGCACCCTCTAAGTCTTAAACCGATGCCGAACTTCTAGAGCACTATAAAAGTCACCGTTAACAGTGAGCGCTCACGTTATTTATCCTGGGAGGATAAGATGGATAATAAACAAACCGTGTTTGACCTGATTGCCCAACGTAAACCATGGCACTCACTCCCAGGGGCGCTTTACAGCAGCGAAGGTGTGTACCGTCAGGACCTTGAGCAGATTTGGCATAAAGACTGGATCTTCGCCGGGCACACCTTTGAACTGGAAAAACCCGGCCAATACTTCACCCTGCAAGTGGGTGACTACCCGGTAGCGGTGGTGCGTGGCAAAGATGGCCAGGTCCGTGCGTTTCACAATGCCTGTCGCCACCGTGGCGCCAGAATTTGCGAAGCCGAGCATGGCAAGGTCGCCAAGATGGTCTGCCCTTACCACAAGTGGACTTACGAGCTGGATGGCAACCTGCTCTTCGCCGGGAACATGGGGCAGGACTTCGACAAGTCCGAATACACGCTCAAAAGCGTACATTGCGAAATCGTGAACACTTTTATTTATGTGTGTGTCGCGAGCAAGGCACCGGACTTCGAGGCCTTCCGTAGCGCCGTGACGCCTTTTGTAGCACCCCATAACCTCGATGACTGCAAAGTCGCCTTCGAGTCCACTATCGTCGAAAAAGGCAACTGGAAACTGGTCTTCGAAAACAACCGTGAGTGCTATCACTGCGACGGTTCCCACCCTGAACTGCTGCAATCGTTCGTCGACAACCTGTCCGTGGGCGGTACCAGCGGCGACGACGATCCAGAACTCTCGGCCTACTGGAACAAATGCGAACGAGCCGGGTTACCAAGCCGGTTGGTGATGGACATCAAAGGTCAGTTCCGTATGACGCGTATTCCCTTGTCCAAGGGCGCGGTGAGCTACACCATGGACGGCAAACCGGCGGTCACTCGCCGCCTGGACAACACCGGCGAAGCGGATATCGGCGCACTGCTGTACTTCAACTACCCGTCTACCTGGAATCACTTCCTGGGCGACCACGCCCTGAGCTTCCGGGTGCTGCCGATCAGCGCGACAGAAACCCAGGTGACCACCAAATGGCTGGTACTCAAGACTGCCGTGGAAGGCGTGGACTACGACATTGATCGACTGACCAAGGTCTGGATCGCCACCAATGATCAGGACCGCACCTTGGTCGAAGGTACACAGCGCGGTGTAACCTCGCCCTCTTATGAGCCAGGCCCGTATTCCGAAACTGCCGAGACCGGGGTTTGCCAGTTCGATGATTGGTATTGCGCCACTATGCTGGAGCGGATCAAAGGGCCCATGCCCTTGAAGTCGGTCGGCTGAGTGCGCGGCTGACGCGTAAGCCTTCCAGCCCACGGGTGCAATGGAAGGCTTGCGCTGTCGCAACCGTTTCACCGATTGAACGTTGGAATATCCAACCCCAAGCTCTCGCGCAACGTCGTCCCCTCATACGCCGTGCGATACACCCCACGCGCCTGCAACAACGGTATGACGTGTTCAGTCAGCCGATTGAATTGCTCCGGGTGCCCGATGTAGATGTTGAACCCATCCACCGCCCGCGCTTGGAACCAATCCGTCATTTTTTGCGCGACCGTCTCAGCCGAGCCCACGAAGGCGCCCGGACGCAGTTGCCGGCCGAATTCAACCGCCTGGCGCAAGGTGAAGCCTTTCTCGCGCGCCTGGTCCGCAATACGTTTGGCGGCGGTAAAAAAGCTGCTGCGGGCAGCCTCCAGGCTTTGCTGTGGAAACGGTGCATCGAGGTCGTACTGGCTGAAATCGTGCCAGCCGAAATTACGCCCGAACTCCTTCAGCGCCAGCTCAAAGCTGTGATCGACCTGATGGTAGTGCTGCTCGATTTCACGGGCATGCTCGTCCGTGTCGCCGATGTAGATTTCGGCACCGGGCATGACCAGCAGTTGTTCCGGGTCGCGACCGCGTTGCACTGCCCTGCCCTTTACATCCCTGTAGAACGCCTGGCCCTGCTCGATGCTGGCGGCGTGGGTGAAGATCACATCGGCGGTGGCGGCGCCCAGGTCGCGACCTTGCGGTGAGTCACCGGCCTGGAATATCACCGGCTGGCCTTGAGGCGAGCGCTGGATATTCAGCGGGCCGACCACCGAAAAGTGCTCACCCTGGTGGTTCAGGCTATGCAGCTTGCTCGGGTCGAGGAACTGCCCCGTCGCGCGGTTGCGCACGAATGCATCGTCCTCATAGGAGTGCCACAACCCCTGCACCACCTGAACGTGCTCGGCGGCGCGACCGTAGCGCGTGTCGTAATCATAATGTTCGTCCCGACTGTAATTACCCGCCGTGCCGGCATCGCCGCTGGTCACCACGTTCCACCCTGCACGGCCCTTGCTGATCAGGTCCAGGGACGCCAGACGCCGTGCGACGTTATACGGCGCGTTGTAGGACGTGGTCAGCGTACCGACCAGGCCGATATGCCGTGTACTCACTGCGAGCGCGGATAACAGGGTCAGCGGTTCCAGGCGGTTCAGGTAGTGGGACGGTGACCCCGGCGTGATGAACTGGCTGTCCACGATAAATATCAGGTCGAACAGTGCCGCTTCAGCCTGGCGCGCAATAGCGATGTACCAGTCGACGTTGACGCTGGCATCGGCCGGCAATTGAGGGTCAAGCCACAGGTTATGGCGGCCCGGACCACCACAGCCCATTGTCAGGGCCCCGAGTTTCAGCTGTCTTTTAGTCATGTGTGGCGTCTTCCTGGGTGCCTTCAGGGCTGGGTCTTGGCGACGGCGGGTTGCAAGGATGCGGCGAATGAATCGTCGAATAAGCGGGTCGCCGCGTAAGCCTTGACCAGCCCTTCGCCTGCAAAAAAGTCCACGGTTTTCTGCGCCTCTACCGGCGACTGGGCCGTCAGCGGCTCGACCGTGGTGCGGGCGCGGGCAAACCAGACTCGTGCGATGTCCGCATCCGCCCTTGTGCGTTTGGCCCAGGCATCTGCATACGCGTCAGTGTTGGCGGGATTCTGACGCGCCCAGTCGCGGGCTTTTTTCAGGCGTTGGAGGAAATCACTGATGGGCGCGCGTTTGGTCTCGACGGCCTTGGCATTGGCCGCTATGAAACTCTGGGCCGGAATCAACCCTTCGGCCGTCGCGAGCACCCGTGCGCCTTGGCGTTCCTGTTGTGTGACGTAAGGCTCCCACGTAGCGATCACGTCCACCGAGCCACCTTCGAGCGCATGGGAAGCATCCAATGCGCTGAGATAGCGCAGCTCCAGCGAGTCGCGGGGCACGCCCGCTTTATCCAGCGCGGTGAGCAACAATTGCTGGCTCCAGGAGCCTTTCCAGATGGCGGCGCGCTTGCCTGCGAGGTCCGCAAGGCTGTGGATGGGGGAATCCTTTTTGACCAGGATGGCCACGCCGTCAAGGTTTTGCCGGCTGACGGCGATCACCTTGATCGGTGCGCCCAATGCGCCCAGGAACAGCACCGGCGCATCCCCCAGCAAACCAATGTCGAGGCTGCCGACGTTGAGCGCTTCGGCAACCGGCGAGCCAGCGGTGAATTGCTTCCATTCAAGGGTATACGGCAGGTCATCCAGCACGCCCGCGGCCTCCATCACCGCCTGGGCGTTGTAGCTTTGATCGCCGACCACCAGGGTTTGCGCATTCGCGCCCAGGCAAAGCAATAGAGTGGCCAACCCGGCCGCCAGTGTTGTGAGGTAACGCACGCTCGTCTCCAGATGCCTTGTCAGGCATTTCAAGTCGATCCGCGCGTGCGGTCTCGCTGATATTCAAAAGGGGTAGTCAGCGGCGTACGATGAGGCCAGGTACCGGGCATGTAAAATACTGATAACGCATAACGTAATTCTATAATAATGTCTTTTGCGTATTTTTATCGCGACGGGTTCCATGTGTCATCCGCATGCCCCATGTTCAAACGTCATAATCCCCGGTTCGCCTGCATGGTAATCTCGCGCCACCACGAATAGACATAGATCGTCACATGACGATGACCAGAGCCAGGAAAGAACATGCCAAAAAAATCTCACTCAGCGTTGCGCCGCAACTTCCGTGAACTGCTTGCAACGCCTGCGTGCGTTGAAACCGCCTCCGTATTCGACCCGATGTCGGCGCGTATCGCCGCCGACCTGGGTTTCGAGGTGGGCATCCTGGGTGGCTCGGTCGCCTCGTTGCAGGTGCTTGCGGCGCCCGATTTTGCATTGATCACGCTGAGTGAGTTCGTTGAACAGGCCACACGCATCGGCCGGGTAGCGCAGTTGCCTTTTATCGCCGACGCCGACCACGGCTACGGCAATGCCCTCAACGTGATGCGCACCGTCGAAGAACTTGAGCGCGCCGGCGTGGCTGCGCTGACCATTGAAGACACGCTGCTGCCGGCGCAATTCGGGCGCAAATCCACCGACTTGATTTCCATCGAGGAAGGCATCGGCAAGGTCCGCGCGGCCCTGGAAGCGCGTGTCGATCCCGAGCTGTCGATCATTGCCCGAACCAACGCCGGTGTGTTGTCGACCGAAGCCGTTATCGAGCGCACCCAGGCTTACCAGAAAGCCGGTGCCGACGGGATCTGCATGGTGGGCGTCAGCGATTTCGAGCATCTGGAGAAAATCGCGGAAAACCTTACGGTGCCGCTGATGCTGGTGACCTACGGCAATCCCAAGCTCAATGACGCCCAGCGTTTGGCCGACCTCGGCGTACGCGTGGTGGTCGCAGGCCATGGCGCTTACTTCGCGGCGATCAAGGCCACCTATGACAGCTTGCGTGCCCAGCGTCAGTTGACTCACAGCACCTCGAACCTGAGTGCTACCGAGCTGACCCATACCTATACGCTGCCGGAGAGTTATGTGGCGTGGGCCAAGGAATTCATGGACGTGGAAGAATAAAACAGCGCGAAGCAGGGACGATTCTCCCCTTTCCCACGAAAAAATCCGCCGCATTATCTGCGGCGGCAACCAAAGGATTTTGTCGAAGCAGAGCGGCTAAGACAGTCCTCACGCTACACCTCCCCGCCGATTAAAAAGAGTGAAGTTTAATTAATCGAGTTTAATCCGCTACAGGGCTGCAGCCCGCGCAGACTGTGCTTAGAATCGGCCTCGACAACACATCCGACAGACCAAAAACTGTTAACGCTTAGCTGAAAACACACCTGCCCTTACAGCGTTTATGCGCCATCCAAAAAGCGCAATGTTTACGCGCGCGTTCATTATTCCGGGGAAGTCAGAACATGCTTAAACAGTGGAGTCTGTTAGCGCTGGCCGTGTGTGCCAGTGTCAGCCCTGTGGCGTTTGCCGAGTCCGTCACGGACCAGGCCGAGTCCAAGGGTTTTATCGAGGGCAGCAGCGTGACCGGGCTGTTGCGTAACTTCTACATGAACCGCAACCGTGAAGGCGGCCGGGCCGACAACCGCGACTGGACCCAAGGCGCAATGCTCAACTATGCCTCGGGCTTCACCCAGGGCACGCTCGGTTTTGGTGTGGATGCCTACGCCTATGGCGGGTTGAAGCTCGATGCCACGCACGCCGACGCCGGCACCGGCAACCTGCCCACCGACCGCCACGGCGATCCCGAAAATGCCTACGGCTCCGTGGGCGCAGCCGTGAAAGTGAAAATCTCCAGGACCCAGCTCAAATTTGGCGATATGCAACCTACCGCGCCTGTATTCGCCACCGGTGGTACGCGCCTGTTACCGCAGACGGCCACCGGTTTTGACCTCACCAGCAGCGAAATCGCCGGCCTGGATCTGGAAGCCGGGCATTTCACCAGCACCAACAGTGGCATGACCAGCAGCCACGACCACGATATCTACGCCACGTACGCCAATGTCGCGGCCAACAGCGCGAGCTTCGTCGGCGGCAAATACAGCTTCACGCCGTCCTTGAGCGCCACGTTGTACGCCGGCGAGCTTGAGGATATCTGGCGCCAGTACTACACCAACCTCAATTACGTCATCGCCCTGCCCCACGACCAGTCATTGGCCCTGGACGGCAACCTGTACCGCACCCTCGACACCGGCAGCGCCAAAGCCGGTGCAATCAACAACACCACGTATTCGTTGGCGGCGGCCTACACTTTCCTGCAGGCGCACACCTTGACGCTGTCATTTCAGAAGGTGCATGGCGACACGCCCTTTGACTACATCGGCACCGGTAATAACGGCGCGGGCGAAGGTGGCGACTCGATCCTGCTGGCCAACTCGGTGCAATGGTCGGACTTCAATGGCCCGGGCGAGCAGTCGTGGGGGATACGTTATGACCTGAACATGGCCAGTTACGGCGTGCCGGGGCTGAGTTTCATGGCGCGCTATATCAACGGCTCCGACATTGATGGCACCCACACGCCACAGCACAGTGCCTACGCCGGTGACTTCGGCGCGGACGGCGCGCAGCACGAGACGGATGTGGAAGCCAAGTATGTGATTCAGAGTGGACCGGCGAAGAACCTGTCGTTGCGGGTGCGCGATGCGATCGTGGCGTCGAACGCCGATCAGCGTGATGGGGATTTGAATGAACTGCGCTTGATTGTCGACTATCCGTTTACCTTGCTCTAGGGCAGCCGTGCGGTCCGGCCAGCGTTGCGGCTGGCCGGACCATTGGCATCAGCCTACCCAGCCGACGGCAGTCTTGGGAATCACTTCCGACTCATCCAGTTTCGACGCGAACATGCTCACCGCCTGCACCGCATCGCTGGTGCTGGTGCGGATCTGCAGGATCACCGAGCCCGCCTGGTCCGCCAGGCTGACACCGCGTTGCGCGCCCTCCTGGGTGGCGCTCATGCTGGCCACCGCATCGCGGGTTTCCGAGAGGATCATGCCGATCATCTCGGCGATTTCTGCGGTAGAACGGCTGGTGCGCCCGGCCAGTTGCCGGACTTCGTCGGCCACCACCGCAAAACCACGCCCCTGGTCACCCGCCCGCGCCGCCTCGATGGCCGCGTTGAGCGCCAACAGGTTGGTCTGGTCGGCGATGCCGCGAATGGTGTTGACGATCGCGGTGATTTGCTCGGAACGGTCACCCAACTGCCCAACCAGACGCGCCGAAGCGCCGATATTTTCGGCAATCCGGCGCATTTCCGTGGCGGTTTCCTGGATCACCTGGGTGCCGTGCTCGGCGAAACGCTCGGTTTCGGAAGAAATATGGTAGGCCCGCGAGGCGCCGCGTGAGTCTTCCTCGAATTTTTCCACGCGTTCAGTGATGTCGCTGGCGAACTTGACGATCTTGATCAGCTTGCCGTCGCCGTCGTAGACCGGGTTATAACTGGCTTCCAGCCATACCACACGGCCGTGTTTGCCGATGCGCTTGAATTGCCCGGTGAAGAATTCGCCGTTGTTCAAGCGGCGCCAGAAGTCCGAATATTCACTGCTGTTGATCAGCGCCGGCTCGCAAAACATGCGGTGATGTTTGCCTTTGAGTTCGGCCAGTGAATAGCCCATGACGTTCAGGAAGTTTTCGTTGGCATCCAGTACCTGGCCGTTCAGATCGAATTCAATCACCGCCATGGCACGGTCAAGCGCGGTCAGCTTGCTGCGGGTCGCGGCTTCCAGCTCGACTTTGGCAGTGACGTCGAGGGCGTACTTGACCACCTTCAACACCTGGCCTCGCTCATCCAGCACCGGGTTGTAGCTGGCTTCCAGCCACACCGTGCGGCCATGAGCGTCCACGCGCTTGAACGTACCCGACACAAACTTGCCGGACTTGAGCTCACTCCAGAACTGACCGTAGGCCGGGCTGCTGGTCAGCGCCGGCAAACAGAAGTCACGGTGGGATTTGCCGGCCAACTGTTCGCGGCTGTAGCCCATGGTTTTCAGAAAATTATCGTTGGCACGCAACACCTTGCCATTGAGGTCGAATTCGACCACGGCCATGGAGCGTTCAAGGGCAGCGATCAGTCCTTTGTATTCACTAACTTCGGCCGTCCTGGCCGCCAGTTCTGTTTTGAGCGTTTTGTTGAACATGACGTACCCTCAGCCGTGCGAAGAACCCATCTCTAATCGGGCTATCGGCGGCGGAATACGCGACTTTACGCAATTTTAATGTTTATTTTCTGGCGTCAAATAAGCGCTATGAAAGTAGCTGTTCAAGGCGATTTCCGCGGCTGCGCCAGCGACGTCAATCGCTCGCGCATGCCGCTGCTCGCTGCCGGCCCTGCCTGCAAGGTACAAGCTTCCCAAGGAACCACTCGGCCATCGACGACATCCACCATCATCGGCTCCAGCACACGTGCGCTGCCACGCTCGACCACCTGCACACTCGCGCCCTCCTCGGCGTAATGCCGGTTACCCCACGCCACCAGTGACATCAGCACGATGCGAAAGTCCTCACCCTTGGCCGTCGGCACGTATTCGTAACGCGGCGGGCGCTCACTGTAGGGCCGGCGTTCCAGCATCCCGGCCTCCACCAACGCGTTAAGGCGCCGCGTCAACATATTGGGCGCAATCCCCAGGCTACGGGAAAACTCATCGAAGCGACGCAGGCCCTGCACGGCGTCGCGCATGATCAAGATGCTCCACCATTCACCGACCTGATCGAGGCTACGGGCGATGGGGCATTCGTTGCGGGTGAGAGACGTGCGCTGCATGGCGGTTCCTGTGTGCGGGTACAAAGTTGTAGGTCGCCATGTTACTTTCATGATGATAGTGACGTCCACTGAGTCTGTATCCCTCAATGCAAGCGGAGTCGATGAATCATGAGTAAACGAATCGTTGTGACGGGCATGGGCGCGCTGACGCCGCTGGGCTGCGGCGTGGAGCCAACCTGGCAACGCCTGCTGGACGGGCAATCGGGCATTCGCCGCCTGCCGGAAACACTGATTGGCGACCTGACGGTCAGCATCGGTGGCCAGGTGCAAACCCTCGAGCAAGACCCTGAAGCAGGGTTTGATCCTGATCGCCTGCTGGCCGCCAAAGAGCAGCGCAAGATGGACCGGTTTATCCTGTTTGCCCTTGCGGCGGCCGATGAAGCGTTGAAACAGGCCGGCTGGGCGCCCAAAACGCCTGAAGAGCAGGAACGCACCGCGACCATCATTGCTTCCGGCGTGGGCGGCTTTCCGGCGATCGCCGAGGCGGTCCGCACGACCGACAGTAAGGGCCCGCGGCGCCTTTCGCCGTTCACCATTCCGTCCTTCCTGAGCAACATGGCGGCCGGGCATGTCTCGATCAATTACGGCTTGAAAGGCCCGCTGGGCGCACCGGTCACCGCATGCGCAGCGGGCGTGCAAGCGATCGGCGACGCTGCGCGCATGATCCGCGCCGGCGAAGTCGACGTGGCCGTGTGCGGCGGCGCGGAGGCAGCGATTCATCGGGTCAGCCTCGCCGGCTTTGCCGCGGCGCGGGCCTTGTCCGTTGACTGCAACGACACGCCCGAACGCGCCTCGCGGCCGTTCGACCAGGCGCGTGACGGGTTTGTCATGGGTGAAGGTGCTGGCATCCTGGTCATCGAGGAGCTGGAGCACGCCCTCGCACGGGGTGCGCAGCCTATCGCCGAGCTGGTCGGCTACGGCACCAGTGCCGACGCCTATCATATGACGGCAGGGCCCGAAGACGGCGACGGCGCACGTCGGGCGATGATGCAAGCGCTGCGCCAGGCGGGTATCGACGCGTCCCAAGTGCAGTACCTGAACGCCCACGCCACCTCGACGCCAGTGGGTGACAAGGGCGAATTGGCCGCGATCCGCACGGTGTTCGGTACCACGGGCAGCCCGGCGATCAGCTCGACCAAATCCGCGACCGGTCACCTCTTGGGGGCTGCCGGCGGGATCGAGGCGATTTTCACCGTGCTCGCCTTGCGCGATCAGGTCGCGCCGGTAACCCTCAACCTGGAAAACCCAGACGCCCTCGCCGAGGGCCTCGATCTGCTGCACGGCACGGCGCGCGCTATGGCGATTGAATACGCGCTGTCCAATGGCTTCGGTTTTGGCGGCGTAAACGCCAGCGTGCTGTTCCGCCGCTGGGCATAAGCGGCGGTTTGCCCCTGCGGTTGATTTCAGGGACCATGGCGCCTTTCTGTTCTGCCAATGAGAGGCGCCCATGGCCAACCACGACCTGTCCTACACCCCCGATCCCGATGCTGATTCGATTTCCTCGGACGTGATCGGCTTCAACGGCATCCTGGTCTCCACCCAGATCCCGACCCGCGCCGACGGCAGCCTGGAGCTGGGCGATATCACCGTGCAAAGCGAATGCACCCTGCAAGCGCTGAAAGTGGCCCTGGAAAAAGCCGGCAGCGCCATGGACCGCGTCATGCACCTGACCATTTATCTGACCGATATGGCCGATCGCGCCGCCTTCAACGAGGTCTACAAACGCTTCTTTGCCAAGCCCTGGCCCGTACGCGCGGCGGTTGGCGTCGCTGCGCTGGCGGTGGAAGGCATGCGTGTGGAGGTTACGGCGATGGCGGCCAAGGCCTGAAATCAAGCAACGCGTATCAGCTGAGAAACATCACGACCTCCAATGCCCGTAACGCACTGACCGGATATCCCATTTTTTTGTCGATCGATGCGCGCAACGTCGCAAGACGCTTATCCTTTTGGAGGTCGCGAAGCAACGCTATGTAATGTTCATAAGCTGCGGCATTGTTGACTCGGTATTGATGAGCCTTGACCCCATGGACGAACGCATAGATCCGCGAGTCCCAAATGGGAAATGCATCTGGATTGACGAAATGAAGCAATTTGGAGGCCCCGACCACAGAGTGATTCACCAACTGAGCCAAGTGAATCAATTGGGCATGACTCAATGCACCGTTCTGCTTGGCCTCAGTCAATATCTGTGCGCCCATGGCGACGCTCACCATCTTAGTCGCATGAATCTCCAAGATAGTCGGCATCCAGCCATACACCATATGAGCCGCGCAGATGAAGTCGCGCTCGGTAAACGAGGTCTGGCCGGCCAGCGAAGAAAGCATATGCGGATAGGCGCGAATATAGGCGTTATCAGGGTCTATCCGCAGTGTTGTCTCCAGATCAAAGATATCCTTCATTTGAAAGGCTCTCTTTGCAGTGAAGTTTGAACAGCATTCACAAGTAGGCATCGGCTTGTTCATGACCGGCTTTTTTTATCAGGCAACGCATCGTTTATTCGATCCAATAACAGCAAGCGAATGCTCTCCAGGATATCCGGCTGACCTGCCTTGGCTTTTTCTTTGCGAATGATTTTGAGCTGACAATTAAGGGCGAGACTCAGCAAGAACCACATCACAAGTGTGACCAAGACCATCTGGCCACTCCCGACGGTGAACTGCGTGCCGAATGTGCTCAACAGCTCTTCGTCCATCGATTCAAACAACGTGAGGCTGGTGAGCCAATTAACCATCAGCGCCGCGAAGTGCAAGGCCAGCAGCGGCTCGCTCGCTCGCTTGAAAATGTAAGTAGCGAGCATCAAGCGGATCGAGGCTCGGTGAGAGAAATACCAAAGGCATGGCACCCCAAGCACCACGAATAGCGTCGGCATGGCCAGTAGTGTGAGGTTTTCGATCATCCATGCGATTGTCCGCAGCAACCAATCGATGGCATACGTCAAGCAAGGCCATTTAAACGTCAGTATCCATTGCAATAGCCACTGAATGCCATGCAAGCAGACGCTGCTACCTATGATTAACAAGACAGGAACGATGCATAACAAAAACGAGAGAAAAGTGAAGACGAATGATTTGAGCACTGGTCGATCGCTCCATTCGAGGTATTTTTTGAGTATTCGTAACATTAGCTTCCCTTCTTTAATCAGTGCTGGGCGGGGCGCCACTATAATGACATCATTCAATAAGCAATGCTCGTTTAGCCCTACGGTGGATGCCCGCCACGCATTTCACAGCTACAATGCGCGCCTCACCCGTGACAAGCCTGACTAAAAAAACTATGTCCTTGCCCAAGCATCACCTGGAATTGCTCAGCCCTGCCCGCGATGTTGCCATTGCGCGCGAGGCCATCCTGCATGGCGCCGACGCCATCTACATCGGCGGCCCGAGCTTCGGCGCACGCCATAACGCCTGTAACGAGGTGAGCGATATCGCTCAACTGGTCGAATTTGCCCGCCGTTACCATGTGCGCGTGTTCACCACGATCAATACCATCCTGCACGACAACGAACTGGAGCCCGCGCGCAAGCTGATCCATCAGCTTTACGACGCCGGTGTCGACGCGTTGATCGTGCAAGACCTGGGCGTGATGGAGCTGGATATTCCGCCCATCGAGCTGCACGCCAGCACCCAGACCGACATTCGTACCCTGGGCCGCGCCAAGTTCCTCGACCAGGCCGGTTTCTCGCAATTGGTGTTGGCCCGTGAGCTGAACCTGCAAGAGATCCGCGCCATCGCCGACGAAACCGATGCCGCCATCGAGTTCTTTATCCACGGCGCTCTGTGCGTGGCGTTCTCCGGGCAGTGCAACATCTCCCACGCGCAAAATGGCCGCAGCGCCAACCGTGGCGACTGCTCCCAGGCCTGCCGCCTGCCGTACACCTTGAAGGATGACCAGGGCCGCGTCGTAGCCTTCGAAAAACACCTGCTGTCGATGAAAGACAACAACCAGAGCGCCAACCTGCGTGCCTTGGTGGAAGCCGGTGTGCGCTCATTCAAGATCGAAGGCCGCTACAAGGACATGGGTTATGTGAAGAACATCACCGCCTATTACCGCCAGCGCCTCGACGAAATCCTCGAAGACCGCCCCGACCTGGCTCGTGCGTCCAGCGGCCGTACCGCGCATTTCTTCCTGCCCGATCCGGAAAAAACCTTCCACCGTGGCAGCACCGACTACTTTGTCAGTGATCGCAAGATCGACATCGGCGCGTTCGACACCCCGACCTTTACCGGCCTGCCGGTGGGCACCGTGGAAAAAGCCGGCAAGCGTGACCTGCAAGTGGTCACCCATGAGCCGCTGTCCAACGGCGACGGCCTCAATGTGCTGATCAAGCGTGAGGTGGTGGGTTTCCGCGCCAACATCGCCGAACCCAAGGGTGAATTCGAAGAAGACGGCCAGAAGCGTTACCGCTACCGCGTCGAGCCGAACGAAATGCCCGCCGGCCTGCATCAATTGCGTGCGCATCACCCGCTCAATCGCAACCTGGACCACAACTGGCAACAGGCGCTGCTCAAGACCTCCGCCGAGCGGCGTATCGGCCTGTCGTGGGTGGCGCGCCTGCGCGAAGACCAGTTGCAAATCACCGCGACCAGCGAAGAAGGCATCAGCGCCGGCGTGGCCCTGCCCGGCCCGTTCGGCGTGGCCAACAAGCCGGAACAGGCACTGGATACGTTGCGTGACCTGCTTGGCCAACTCGGCACCACCGAGTACCACGCCACTCGCATCGAGCTGGATGCGCCACAGGCGTTCTTCATTCCCAACTCGCAGCTCAAGGCACTGCGCCGTGAAGTGATCGAAGCGCTGACCGCCGCCCGTGTTGCCGCGCATCCACGCGGAGGACGCAAGGCCGAGACCACGCCGCCGCCGGTGTACCCGGACGCGCATCTGTCGTTTCTGGCCAACGTCTACAACCAGAAGGCCCGCGACTTCTACCACCGTCACGGCGTCAAGCTGATCGACGCCGCGTTCGAAGCCCATGAAGAAACCGGCGAAGTGCCGGTGATGATCACCAAGCACTGCCTGCGTTTCTCGTTCAACCTGTGCCCTAAACAGGCCAAGGGGGTGACCGGGGTGAAGACCAAGGTGGCGCCGATGCAGTTGATCCATGGCGATGAAGTATTGACGCTGAAGTTCGACTGCAAGCCGTGCGAGATGCACGTGGTGGGCAAGATCAAGGGGCATATCCTTGGGTTGCCGCAACCGGGCAGTACCGTGGAGCATTTCAACCCGCAAAACATCATCTTTCAGGGCACGCACTGACCCGGCGAGCGCGGGGCAACCACCAGCCCCGCTGCAACCCCGCCGCCGCCAGCAGAATCGCCGCCACCCCCAGCCATTGCAGCCAGCCCAGGCGATGGCCGAAGGCAATCCAGTCCACGAAAATCGCCGCAATCGGGTAGATGAACGACAGCGCGCCGGTGATTGCCGTGGGCAGTTTCTGGATCGCGCCGTACAGCAGCACATACATCAAGCCGGTATGCACCATCCCCAGCGTGACCAATGCCGCCCAGGCATTGCTCGCCGCCGGCAGGCTGTTCCATGGCACCAGCGGCGCCAGCAGCAACGCGCCGGTGATGACCTGGATCAGCGCCATCAAGTGCGGCGGCACTTGCTTCAAGC
This sequence comes from Pseudomonas sp. FP597, assembly GCF_030687435.1. Classification (NCBI taxonomy): domain Bacteria; kingdom Pseudomonadati; phylum Pseudomonadota; class Gammaproteobacteria; order Pseudomonadales; family Pseudomonadaceae; genus Pseudomonas; species Pseudomonas sp. FP597. The sequence goes on from NZ_CP117432.1 coordinate 3,380,473, forward strand.
GCTTGATGATCAGTGCCGCCACCGCATAGAGAAACGCCGCGCCCAGGGCCAGTGCAATCCCCGTCAGGTAATCCCCGCCCCCGCTCTGTTGCTCGCCATGGGCAGTGACGATCGCCAGCATCCCGAGAAACGCCACGCTCAGCCACGCCAGCTTTTGCACGGTGATCTTTTCACCCAGGAACAGAGCCGCCAGCATCACCAAGATGAACGGCTGCACGTTGTACACCGCCGTACTGATGGCGATGGACGCGCGAGAGTAGGATTCAAACAACAACAGCCAGTTACCGACGATGGCGACACCACTGAGCATCGCCAGTCCGAGTTTGGCCCAACTGAGCAGGTCCAGGCGCAGATAACCCAGCACCGCACACACCAGCAGCAGCGTGAGGCCGCCGATCACGCAGCGCCAGAACACCACTTCGATCACCGACACGCCCGACACCAGCACAAACCAGCCGATGGTGCCCGAGATCAGCATGGCGGCGATCATTTCCCACGAACCGCGACGAATGGATGAGTCCATGATTGATGCTCCTCAATTGAGGCTCAATTATGGCAATCTGCTCGGCAGCGGCTCCAGTGACTAAAAAAGGCAAAGTCACATAATCACCTTTTCTTATTAGGCGTAAACCATGATCGACACCATCGACCAGCAACTGATCGCCGCCTTGATGGACGACTCACGTTTGTCCCTCAAGGCGCTGGCGGGCATTACGGGGCTGTCCTCGCCCAGCGTTGGCGAACGCCTGCGCCGCCTGGAAGAGCGCGGCGTACTGACCCATTACACCGTCGACATCGACCCCAAACATTTCGGTTACCTGTTGCAAGCCATCGTGCGCATCCGCCCCCTGCCAGGCCAATTGCAGGAAGTGGAGCGCCAGATCCAGGCAATTCCCGAGTTCACCGAGTGCGACAAAGTGACAGGCGACGACTGCTTCATCGCGCGCCTGCATGTACGCACCATGGACCACCTCGACAGCCTGCTCGACCGGCTCAACGGCTATGCCGAGACCAATACGGCGATCGTCAAGAAAACCCCGGTGAAGCGGCGTTTGCCACCGTTGACCAGCGGCTGAACGACAACAAACCGTGGCAAACGGACTTGCTGTGATGAGCAGGCCTACTGTGGTGAGCGGGGCAAGCCCGCTCACCACAGAGGTTAGTCATGAAGGGCCTTTGCGGCGGTCAGCAACCCCTGGAACTTGCGATAGCGCGCCTCCAACACCGGCTGCTGCGTGCGGTCAGGCTGATACCGCGCCTTGACCGGCATCCCCGCCGCCAGCAAACCCGCACCCTCCCCGATCGCCATAAACCCCAGCTTCGCCGCACCGATGCAGGCGCTCAACTCACTGCCGTGCAAGGTAAAGATCTCCCGCTGCAGGATATTGGCCAGCAACTGCGCCCAATACTCACTGCGCGCGCCGCCGCCCACCAGGGCGCAGGACGTCACGTCGGCGCCGGCCGATTGCACCGCGCGCAGCGCATCCAGCAAACCGAAGCCCACCCCTTCCATCACCGCATACCCCAGCATCGCCGGGGTGCAGTCATGGCCCAGATGCATAAAACCACCCCGCAACAACGGATCGTTATGCGGCGTGCGCTCACCGGCCAGGTAGGGCAGAAACAATGGTGTGCCCAGCGGCACCGGTTGCCCGATCGGCAACTGCGCCTGCACCTGCTCCAGCAGCGTCTGTTCATCGACCATGCCCGTGAGTCGCGTGACCCAGCGCAGGCAACTGGCGCCGGCGAGCATGGCGCCCATGGTGTACCAGCGCTCGGGCAATGCGTGGCAGAAGCTGTGCACCGCACTGGCCGGATTGCCGGCGGCGTGGTCGGTAATCGCGACAATCGCCGCGCTGGTGCCCAGGGTGATGAAACCGTCCCCGGGGTTGATCGCGCCGATCCCCACGGCGGCCACCGGGTTGTCGCCGCCGCCACCGGCAATCACCACGTCGGCGGGCAGACCCAAGCCCGTCAGGGTCACACGGGCACTCGCCGCACCGCCCTCAACCAGCGTGGGCATCTGCGCAGGTTCAAGGCCCGTAGCACGCAGCATCGGCGTGAACCACTCGCGCCGCGCCACATCCAGCCACAGCGTGCCGGCGGCGTCCGACATCTCGCTGATGCGCTCGCCACACAGCCGCAGGCGCAGGTAATCCTTGGGTGAGAGCACGCAATCGATGGCCTTGAACACCTCGGGTTCGTGGCGTTGCAGCCACCGCAACTTGGGCGCGGTGAGCCCGGCCATGGGCAGGCTGCCGGTCACCTGGGCAAAGCCCGGCCCCAGTTGTTCGGCCTCGGCGACAGCGCGCGAGTCGTCCCACAGGATCGCCGGGTACAACACGCGGTCGTCAGCGCCCAACAACACCGCACCGTGCATTTGCCCGGACAGGCCGATACACGCCACGCGGTCAAACGCTTCATGGGCGCGCAATAGGTCAAGCGCTTGCAGACAGGCCTGCCACCAATCTTCAGGGGCCTGCTCGGACCAGCCGCTGTGGCGTCGCGACACGTTCAAGCGTACGCCGGTGTGGGCCAGCACCGTTCCGTCCAGGCCCATGAGAATGGCTTTGAGTTCGGAAGTACCCAGGTCAATGCCAAGGGAAACAGGACTGCTCATATACGTGTTATTCCAATCAAGAACAGCCACAGGAGTTACGCAATTGCAGAGTCGGTGCCAGGCGCACACTCTGCGGCGGCGCGTCGGGCGCGGCCATGCGTTGCAGCAACAGGTCGACCGCGCGGGCGCCCAGCGCCTTGACCGGCTGTGCGATCAGGCTCAGGCGCGGCACGAAGAAGTCGGCCCATTCAAAATCATCAAACCCCACCAGGGCCATCTGCCCCGGCACCTCGATATGCGCGTCCCGCAGGGCATGCATCGCGCCGAGGGTCATCAGGTTATTACCGGCCATGATCGCGGTGGGCGGCGACGCCAGGCCCAACAGCTGCACCGTGGCCTGGCGTGCCGGTTCGGTATTGGAGCCGCCGTTGACCAGCAACTGCGCGTCGAACGCCAGCCCCTGCGCCTGCAACGCCGCGCGATAACCGGCCACCCGCTCATCCGTCGTGCTGAACCCGCTGCGCCCGGCGATAAAGCCGATGCGCCGGTGCCCATGGGCGATCAGGTGCTCGATCAGGGCCTGGGTGGGCTGGCTATTCTCCACCCCGACCTGATCGAACCGCTCGCTCATCATCCGGTCCACCAACACCGCCGGAATCTCGTTGGCCCGCAGGTATTCCAGGGCCAATGAGCCGTTCGACGGCGCCAACACAATGCCGTCGACCCGCCGATGATGCAGCGCCGTGACCACCCGCAGCTCCTGCTCCGGGTCGTCATGGGTGTCGACGAACAACATCATGTAACCGTGTTTGGCGCACTCGGTTTCAATCGCGTGCACGGTTTCGCTGAAATAGTGGTTGGACAACGCCGAGATCGCCACGCCAATGGTGCTGGTGCTGGAACGGGCCAGCGAGCGCGCCAGGGTATTGGGGATATACCCCAACGCCTGGATCGCCTGCTGCACCGCCAGCACCGTGGCCGGGCTGACTTTGCGGGTGCCGTTGAGCACATGGGACACGGTCGACGTCGACACCCCCGCCCGGCTTGCCACATCGTCCATGGTGACCATGGCGCTGTTCCTCCATCAATGCCGCTGGATCAATGCTTGCTCGACCAGCCGCTGTACGTGCCGACGTTGTCGCGGGTGATCAGTTTCGGTGTAAGCAGGGTCACCGCTTCGGCCGGGGCTTTGTCATTGAGCAGGTCATTGCCCACGTTCACGGCGGTCTGGGCCATGGCCCATGGATCCTGGCTGGCGGAGGCCTGGATCAGCGTGTCGGTCTTCAGCGCGTTTTCGATATCCGGCGCGCCATCCACCGAGGTAATGACGATGCCGCTGCGCTTGAGCTGCTTGGCCGCCAGGTCGCTGCCGATGGCTTGCGGATCGTTGATCGCAAACAGGCCGTCGATTTTCGGGAAGCGCGTGAGGTAACCCTGCATCACGTTCAAGCCGCCTTCACGCGAACCCTTGCCGTCCTGGTCGTCGGACAGCACCTTGATATCCGGTGCGCCCGCCAGTGCGGCTTTGCAGCCTTTGACCCGGTCGGTCACAGCGGTCACCTGCGGGCCGTTCTGGATAATCACATTGCCTTTGCCCGAGAGTTTGTCCACCAGGAATTGGCAGGCGAGCTTGCCGGCTTCGACGTTGTCGGTCTGCACCGTGGCATTCACGCCCTTGGCGTCCACGTCCACCGCCACGACCACGATGCCGGCGTTACGGGCTTTCTTGATCGCCGAGGCCATGGCGGACGGGTCGACGGCGTTGATCAGGATCAGGTCGACCTTGGACGAGATGAAATTGTCGATCTGCGAGAACTGCTTGCTCAGGTCATAGTCGGCCGACACTGAAGTGACTTTGACGTTGGGGTTCAGCTCTTTTGCGCGTGCGGTCGCACCGTCGGCCAGGGTCACAAAGTACGGGTTACCCAGGGAGCCCATGCTGATGCCGAGGGCCTTGAGTTCACGCGCTTCGACGGCTTGGGACATGAGCGCAGCCAGAGCAATGACGGGGAAGATTCGTTTGACGTTCATGCGGGTCTCTCTTGTGATTGTTGTAGGAGTCAAATCAGGTGCGCGCACCGGACTGGCGATAACGATCCAGCGCCACCGCGCCAATGATCACGATGCCCTTGATGATGTATTGCCAGATATCCGACACCCCCAGCAGCACCAGGCCATTGGTGAGTACCGCGATAATCAGTGCGCCGATCAGCGTGCCGCCGATGGTGCCGACGCCCCCGGTAAAACTGGTGCCGCCGAGGATCACCGCGGCAATCGCGTCCAGCTCATAGGATTGCCCCAGTTGCAGGCCATTGGCGGCGAACAGGCGCGAGGCGCTCATTACCGCGCCGAGCCCGGCCAAAGCACCGGACATGGCGTAGACGAACAGCAGCACCTTCCACACCTTGATGCCCGACAGTCGCGCCGCTTCCGGGTTGCCGCCCACCGAATAGATTTGCACGCCCATCACCGTGCGCCGCAGGATGAACCATGACAGCGCCACCACCGCCACGGCGATCACCACCAACCATGGCACGCCGAGGATCGAGTCATTGCCGATAAAGGCAAACGGCAGATCGGGGTTGAACACCGTCTTGTCGTCCGCCAACAGGCGCGCCAAACCACGCATGGCCGTCAGTGCGCCGAGGGTGACGATAAACGGCGGCAGCCGCATGAAGGCGATCAACCCGCCGTTGACCAGCCCCAGCAACAGGCCAAAGCCAATCCCGGCCGCAATCCCGAACATGCCCAATTGCGGCGACATCGACGCCTGCAGCGCCACCACCGCCGACGCCGCTAGAATTGCCCCCACCGACAGGTCGATGCCCGCCGTCAGGATCACAAAGGTCATGCCCGCCGCCAGCACCACGTTGACCGAGGCCTGCTGGGTAATGATCGACAGGTTCTGCATGGTCAGGAAGTTTTCGCTGGCCAGGGCAAAGCCCACCAGCAGCAACACCAGCACCGGCAACATGCCCACCGTGCGCATCAGTTCACGTGCGCGCTCTGCCTTGCCTATTGGTGCAATCATCGAATCAGCCATTGGCAACCACCTGATCGCCACCGGTGGCGAGGTCAATAATACGTTCCTGGGAAATAGCGTGGCCCGAGGCCCCGCCGACTTCGGCCACCAACTGGCCTTCGCGCATGATCAGCACCCGGTCGCAGGTGCCGATGATCTCCGGCAGCTCGCTGGAGATCACCACGATGCCAACACCGGCCTGGGCCAGTTGATTGATGATGCGGTAGATCTCGGACTTGGAGCCGATGTCCACGCCCCGCGTGGGTTCGTCGAGAATCAGCACATGCGGCTTGACCTCCAGCAGCCGCGCCAGCAACACCTTCTGCTGGTTGCCGCCGGACAACGCGCCCACATTGACCTTGCCCGACGCCACGCGGATCGACAGCGATTTGATCGCGTCATTCGCGCGTTGCGCCGCGTGGCCACGGTCGAGCACACCACCGGCACGGGCGTCCGGCACACAGGCGCAGACGTTGATGTTGTCGGCCACGCTCATGTCCAGGAACAGGCCCTGGGCCTTGCGGTCTTCGGTGAGGTACACCACCCCTGCGCGTATCGCATCCGCGGGGTTACGCAGTTGGGTGACGGTCTTGCCCACCACTTCCAGGGTGCCGCTGGTGCGCGGGTCGGCGGCGAAGATCAAACGCGCCAGTTCCGTGCGCCCTGCCCCCACCAGGCCGGCGATGCCCAGCACTTCACCGGCGTGCAGGTCGAAGCTGCAATTGCGCACCCGCTTGCCATCGGCCATGTCGCGCACACGCATCACCACCGCGCCGGGGTCGTAGGCGGCGTGTTCCTTCTTGTAGAAGCCGGACAGGTCGCGGCCCACCATCATCTTGACCAGCACCTCGGCCGACAACGCGTCGCGGGTCAGCTCGCCGATGTATTGGCCGTCACGCAGCACCGATACCCGGTCGGACAGTTCGTAGATCTCGGCCATGCGGTGACTGATATAGATGATCGCCAGGCCCTGGCTGCGCAGCTGTTTGATCAGCGCGAACAGGCGGTCGGTCTCGCGGGACGACAGCGGCGTGGTGGGTTCGTCCATCACCAGGATCCTGGCGTGGGCATGCAGGGCGCGGGCGATTTCCACCAACTGGCGCTCGGCAATCGACAGGCTGCTGACCTGGGTTGCCGCGGTGAACTCGGCGCCCAGGCGCTGCAGCACTTCCTTGCAGCCGTCCCGCATGCCCTTGCGGTCGATGGTCCAGCCACGCCGCAGTTCACGGCCCAGGTAGATGTTCTCGGCCACGCTCAGGTTCGGGCACAGGCTCAATTCCTGATAAATCACAGCGATGCCGAGGGCTTTGGCGGTTGCGGGGTTGTAGGTGGCGATGGGCTGACCGCCAATGCGGATTTCGCCACCGGGGTCGGCCTGGTAGGCGCCGGAGAGAATTTTCATCAGCGTCGATTTGCCGGCGCCGTTCTCTCCCATCAAGGCGTGGATTTCGCCGGGATAGACCTTCAGGCCGACACTTTTGAGCACGCGCAACCCGTTGAAGGTTTTGCTGATGCCCTGCATCTCGAGCAAGGGTTCAAGGCTCATGGATGAGCTCCTGGATTTATTATTTTTGTTGTTCAGCCCTCTTTGGATCAGAGCCGATTGCCACCGACTCTAGCCAGATACATTTGCTTACGCAAGCGCTTGCGTTGTCCGTTTGTCGCTAGAAGAAACGTTTCACCAGGCACATAAACCGCAATTTCCACATTTCTAACATTTTCGTTGCAAGGGCGCTCGTTCCCCTGCCACAGGTCAGTTGTGCACGGTTCTGCTATTGTCACAGCACTCATCTCCTCCTCATCGCCTTCCGCGATTTTCTGTGAGCATGCTCTGCGCCATCGCCGATTGCCGATGGCGGGCCTCACAATCATGGAATGCTCAAGCGATGGACATGACGCCCTCCTCCCTGCCGCAATCGCGGGCCGAAAAGCTCGTTGAGTTCAAGCGCCAGAGAACCCTGCTCAAGGCCGGTGCGCTGCAAGATGCGATTTTCAACAGCGCGTATTTCTCCAGCATCGCCACCGACGAAAAAGGCGTGATCCAGATCTTCAACGTCGGTGCCGAACGCATGCTCGGCTATGCCGCCGCCGATGTGGTCAACCGCATCACCCCCGCCGACATTTCCGACCCCGCCGAGCTGATCATCCGCGCCGCCGCCCTGAGCCTGGAGCTGGACACCCCCATCACTCCCGGCTTTGAAGCCTTGGTATTCAAGGCCTCACGTGGGATTGAGGACATTTACGAGCTGACCTATATCCGCCAGGATGGCAGTCGCCTGTCGGCCATGGTCTCGGTGACGGCGTTGCGCAACCGCAGCGATATGATCATCGGGTATCTGTTGATTGGCACCGACAACACCGCGCGAAAACAGGAAGAGGCCCAGCGCAAACGCTTTGAACGCGCGCTGGAGGAAAAGAACCTGGAGCTGGAACACGCCAGCCGCATGAAGTCTGAATTTCTCGCCACCATGTCCCATGAACTGCGCACACCGTTGAACGCGGTGATTGGTTTTTCCGAGGCGTTAAAGGATGGACTGGTGGGCGCCATGAGCGATACCCAGCGTGAATACATCGGCGACATCTTCACCAGCGGGCAGCATTTGCTGTCGCTGATCAACGACATTCTCGACCTGTCCAAGGTCGAGGCCGGGATGATGGACCTGGAGCTGGAACCGGTGGAACTCGCGGGTCTGTTGGCCAACAGCCTGCTGATCGTGCGGGAAAAGGCCGCCCAGCAGCGTATCCAGTTGAAACTGGACAGCCAGGGCGACCTGGGCACCCTGATGCTCGACCAGCGCAAGACCAAACAGATCGTCTACAACCTGCTGGCCAACGCGGTGAAGTTCAGCGCACACGCAGGCTTTGTACACCTGGCGGTGTGCGAGGTAGATCGCGACCAGGTCGGCCTGGTACCAGGTGACTGGCCCGTGTATGGCTTCGCCCTGCAGCCCAGCGTGCACCAGCGCTTTCTTGAGTTGAGCGTGAGCGACACCGGCATCGGCATTGCCGCCGACGACATGGGCAAGCTGTTCAAGGCGTTCAGCCAGATCGATAGCAGCCTGGCGCGCAAATTCGAAGGCACCGGCCTGGGCCTGGCGATGGTCAAGCAACTCACCGACCTGCATGGCGGCAGCGTGGCCGTGGCCAGTCGCGAGGGCCTGGGTGCACGTTTTGTGGTGTGGCTGCCGCTGCACCGCGCCAAGCCTACGGAGGCGGTATGGCCACAATCCTGATCGTCGAGGACAACGAAGCCAATATGCGCCTGGCGCGCCTGCTGCTGGTCACTGCCGGGCATAGCGTGCTGTGGGCCGCCGATGCCGAAACCGGACTGGCCATGGCACGCGAGCAGAAACCGGCGTTGATCCTCATGGACATCCAGCTGCCGGGCATGGACGGCCTGGCGGCGACGCGCCTGCTCAAGCAGGACCCGCACACCGCGCACATTCCGGTGATTGCCCTCACCGCCATGGCGATGAAGGAAGACCGCGAAAAAACCCGCCTGGCCGGTTGTGACGCGTATGTGATCAAACCCCTGCGCTACAAAGAACTGTACCAAGTGATCGACACCCTGCTGAACCCAACCTTCACACCCCCCGTATGAGTCTTCTCCATGGCCAGCTCACCCGCAACGCTGTTGATCGTTGACGACGAACCCCAGGTTCGCAAGCTGTTGGAAACCCTGCTGCAACACGAGGGTTACCAGACACGCAGTGCAAGTAGCGGGGAAGAAGCCTTGACACTGGTGGCACAGCAGCCGCCCGACCTGATCCTGCTGGACGTCATGATGCCGGGCATGGACGGCTTTGAGGTGGCCAACCGGCTCAAGAGTAACCCGGCGACGTCAAATATCCCGATCATCATGCTTTCGGCCCTCAACGAACCCGGCGCGCGGGTCAGCGGCCTGCACACCGGTGCCGAAGAGTTCATCAACAAGCCGGTGGAGCACATCGAACTGTGGCTGCGGGTGCGCAATTTGCTGCGGCTGAAGAGCCATGGCGACCAGTTGAAAAAACACAGCGCAATGCTGGAGCAGCAACTGCAACGCCAGCGCGATGACACCACCCGTATGAACGTGCACGACCTGGCTCGACAGGATCTGGAAACCGCCTTGCGCGCGGCCGTTGAGCGCGATGAGTTCACGCTGCATTACCAGCCCAAGGTCGAGGTGGCCAGCGGACGCATCTGCGCTCTGGAAGCCTTGCTGCGCTGGGATCGACCGGGGTACGGTGCGGTTTCGCCCGCGGTGTTCGTGCCGGTGTTGGAAAGCCTGGGCCTGATCGTGCCCGTGGGGCGCTGGGTGATCGAGGCGGTCTGCCGACAGATCGCCAGGTGGCAGCAGTGCGACATCGGCGTGGTTGAAGTCGCGGTCAACGTCTCCGGCCATCAACTGATCGAGGGCGACCTGATTGCCGATATCGGGCTGATCCTCGACCAGACCGGCGTTCAAGCCCATTGCCTGGAGGTGGAACTGACCGAAGGTTCGCTGATGGAAAATACCCAGCACACCATCGCCAGCCTGCAACGCCTGCGCGCCAAGGGCGTGAAGATCGCCATCGACGACTTCGGCACCGGCTATTCAAGCCTGGCGTATCTGCGCCGCTTTCCCATCGACACGCTCAAGATCGATATCGCGTTTATCCGCGAAGTCACCACCAACCCCCAGGACGCGGCGATTACCCGCACGATCATCGAACTGGCCCACAGCCTGAAACTGCGCGTGGTTGCCGAAGGCGTAGAGACCCAGGACCAGATGGCATTTCTGAAAGAAGCCGGGTGCGATCAGATTCAAGGGTATCTGTTCAGCCGACCGCTGCCGGTGGACAACCTGGAGCGGCTGTTGCGCCAGCAGTGAGACATTCAGACGGTCAAGAGCAATCGCCCAAGCGGGTTGCCGGCCGACATCAGGCCGGCGCCCTGGCGGCACAAGAGACGTTTTCCTAAACTTTGCAATAAAACGCAACCACTGAACCGGATCGTCATGGAATCAATCCGGTCGTCGTCACTACATACGGTTACTGCTTCGAGGACTGATGAGCCTCAAGCGAACCTCTGACGACGGTGGTAGATATCATGAACAACGCTCTCCATGGCACGCGCGCGCTCTCCCAACCTTTACCGATGTCACCGCTGCATATCCCGCAGCCGCAGCCCAGGCAAAAGCGCGACCTCTCGGCCACAGGAGAAACGGAGGAGACGCGGAGTACCTCTCGCGCCGAAGGTGATCATGAGCTGGGCGCGATGTACCACGCCCAACTGAGTCCACCGAGCGGAGATCGCGAAACGAATCGCGAACTGTGGCCGATACCGCCACACTCCACGTTCGGCCAGTGGTGGGAACAGTTGCGCAGCGCCTTCCAGTCCGCTGATGTTGCTCAGTGGCTGCGGGATAAAGGCATCGATACTTCATCGATAACGCTCGACCCACGGTCAGGCGAAATCTCCTTCACGCTGACGCGCCGCCTTGACCCGCAACAAAAGCGCCACACCGTCGGGCAAGACGACAGCCATTGGGCGGCGATCAGCGGGCCGGTTCTTCACGCTGCGCGAGTCATCAATCCGCACGCCCCGTTCAAGCCGCCGGCAAACAGTCTGAATAACCCCGTTCCTGCCTGGCTGATCGGGCGGTTCTATCAAGAGCCGACGGCCCCGCGCAACCGTTCGGATGATCCTGGCCGGGACCGGAGCTTTAAACCCCTCGATCCACACACCTGCGCCGAGTTGGTCCGGTCGCGCAGTGAAAATGCGCTCCAGGAACATAGAGCGGCGCTGCGCGATATCCACGATCGCCATACGGCCATCGACCTGCTTCGACACCTGGCGACAACCGCAGAGGATGGCCCCGATTTCTCCGAAAAACTCCGGGATACGTTGCGGGAGATAATTACGCAGGATACCCGTGTCCCCTATGCCCCCGTCAGTAACGACAAGTGGAACGGGGGCAGCCTTGGGCAGTTCCTGCAGGATCGTGGCTGGGACATTCCCACCGATCGCGAACAACTGTTGAATCTGGCGAACGCGCTGTCCACCGTGCAACCTCAGTCCCCCACCCATGGCAACCTCGTTGGCGCGCTGGCCTGGCTTGACCCAGGCAGCCTGGAAGCGTTGAGAAAATCCATACGCGCGGGGAAATTCGCCGATATAACGCTGAGCCCCTTTCGCAAGGTGCTCGAGTATCTGCTGGACGGCAGGCCCATCTCTGCTGATGAGCAGCACAACCCACGGCGGTTGATCGCCACCCTGCTCGACTCGCCCAGAGGCCAGGCGCTGGGCAAGGCCATCCGTGACACATTCGAGGCTCGGGATGTAAAAGGCAGTGCCACCGACTGGCTGCTGGCGGCGTTGACTGTCGGGACCACACCGGACGACCGCGGCGAAACCAATGTTGAGGGCTATCAAGTGTTCGCTGCGCACAATGCCAACAAGTCCGCTTCGGCGATAATCAAGGGCATTGAGGGTTATCTGTTGGCGACCGGCAGTGCCGCGTCCCCGGAAATCGCAGCGGTACGCGCTCACCTCGCACTCGCCCTTCGCGCGCCGGAATTCCTGGTCAGGGACATCCCGGAGCAAGTGGCGGTGGGCACCCACAGCTGGGTCAGCTTTGCCACGGCGGTCGCACGCATCGAAGCGAAAGCCCCTGGGGCGACGGCGACGATGAGTTATGCGCAAGTCATGCTCCAGGCCAGCATCGCCCCCATCAGCGATGAAGAACGCCAGGTTGAATATGCCGCCCAGAACCAGGCGATCAAGAACTGGGGCACCGCCGCGGGTATGGGCTACCCAACGACCGATAAGCAGGTGGCCGACGTGCGTCAGGCGTTCGATACGCAGGTCAAAGAACTCGCCGAAGCTGCTGCAACACCCGACATTGAACTGCCGATGACCCGCACTATCGCTCTCGAACAGTTGAAAAAAGCGCTGCCGGACATGGACCCGCAACTGTTCGAAAAAAACGTCATCCGTTCGCAGCCCTCCAACCGGTTTTATCCTGGGCCTTACTCGATTCTGGATCTGTTCATAGACGGTCGCGGACTGCATCAAGCACCCGACTCGGCGGATGACTGGGGCACATGGGGTCGCGGATTTGTAAAAGGGATCACGCTTGGGCAAGTCAACATACCGCCTGACGGGAAGCCCGGGACATGGGTCTCAAGCACTGATGCAATCCCTGTCAACGAAGTACTGGCAGCGATCAAACACTTGCCGCGACCGCAAAAAATCTTTGATGAGGCCTTCACGAACTACGCCGGCGCCGTCAAGAAAACGACCGCGGCACACCTCAAATACCTTGTTTCCCGACTGCCGATGGAAGACCGCAAGAACCTGGAGTTCGGCAAAATAACCATCCGCAAGGAAATCGAATACCACCGGGATGACCGTCGAGCGGCAGAGGGCGTTCTGCTGGTTGAAACCGAGCGCAACGGCAACGTCATGACGTATGAAATCGATCGTTTGAAGGGCACGATCACCCGGCGGCCGGACGCAACGTATAAGGAGCGCCCTCCAAGAGACGGTTTGTATCCGTCCCCAGGCAAGCGCTACGACCGGGTGAAACCCGCAGGCGAGCACCCTGCCGGGATCACTCGGGAAAACACGGGCGCATCGGGCGTGCCCAATAGCTTCAGCAGTGCCAGAACCCAGTACATCGTCGATACGGTGATCGACGATATGCAACTGCCTGCGGTGAAAAAGTACGCCCAGGGCGCGACAACCTTCGATACCGAACTGCCGACGTACAAGATCGTTGAACAGATTGCGCTCAACCTGATACCGCTCAGGTCCGCCATCCAGAACTTCAAAAATGGCAAGGTGTTAGACGGCGTCGTTGACCTGGCTTTCGATATCTTTGGTTTCGCGGTCGGCCTCGGTGCTGCGGCAAAAGGCGCGAAAGGCGCATTCGCGGGCGCCTCGGTGCTTTCAAAGATTGGCCAGGTCGGCAAGGTGGTTGGCCGGGCAACGGTAGGCGCGCTTAACCCATTGAGCGGAGTGGATGACCTGGTTCGTGGCGTTGCCAGGGGTGTGCGCTCAGTCGCGGGAGCAGCCTACAGAGGGGTCAAACAACTGCGCGGATCTTATCGGAATGTCAATTTGCTGGAATTGGCCCAGCGACCCGATATCGCAGAAGGTACTTTCAAGGCGGTCAATAGCGCGCACAGCGGCAAAGCCCTGGCCCAGTACGATGAGGCCAGGGGCAAGTGGTACGCCTTTGATCTTCAGACGAAGCAGGCCTACGGCAAACCGCTGGAACACTTCGTCGCCGATACGCCCGGCGTGCGCGGCGCCGAGGGCCTGCAAGGCATCGGCAGTGCCAATCCGGCCCAGGCGGCCAGCCAGCAACACGGTCTGGCGGCAATCGGTACGTTCAAGGTCGGGCAGGAGACGGTCACGGGTAACGCCGTGATGTTTCAGGGCAATTGGCATCAATACGACACCCTGAAAAAACGGGCGTTTGGCCCGCCACTGAAAGATTTCAGCCCCACCCATGTAGCGGCCAGCGGTGAGTTAAGGCCGGTGGATGCCACGCTTCTGGGGTACGAGGCTAAATACATTGCGCCTGACCAGCTGAGTCCCAAGGGCCTGCAGGGCAATATCTATGTGGGTCGCAGTAAAAAAGAATACGTGAAAGTCGATGGGATGCTTTATGAGTCCCAGTTGAAGGAGGGTCAACGCGTCATCCTGCATCCAGCAGGCACGGGCGTTGATATCCCTGTCAGAGACCTGGGCGCCCTGGGGTGGGAACCCGCCGCTCGGACTCCGCGCTTGCTCGGCGGCGCAAGCTCAACGCCCATCCGGTGGCGGCTCGGAGACACGACCCATGTCGTGCCGATGGACGACATCAAGGTTACGGGAAACGCGTCCGCGCCCTTTACGCTCAACTATAAGGGCACGGACCAAGACGTCAGGTTCAATAGTCTGGCCGGCGCGTGGACAGACAGCAAAGTTGCCAGCGGTGCCGATGATGCCCCCCGCACCTATTTCTGGAGAACCGGCAAAGATAAGGTCGAATGGCAACGCGGGACGCTCGAAGAACTTAAAAAGGCCAAGATACTGGACGCCCATCATTACCGCTTTGTAGACATTACCCCCTCGATTGCGCTGAAAATCCCCAACGACGTAAAACCACTCCCCAAAGCATTGCATTACTTTTGGGCGGGTCGTGAAATTCCCTCGCACCTGATCGAGAACATGACCAGAAATGCCAGCCAGACGCCAGGCTACAAATCGATTATTCACGTGGATGCCGATTCGCCGGAGATCCTGCAAAAGATAAAAGACGATCTGCAAAAAAGAGCCCCTGGCCTGACGGTCATGAATCTGCAGGAGGAGGAGGTCTTCAAAACCCTGAAAAAAGGCGGAATGTATGATTATTTTCGCAACGGACCCACGAAAAACCTGGCCGCCGCTTCGGATGTAGCCCGTTACCCGATCATGAATAAACACGGCGGCATCTATCTCGACACCGATGATTTGATTGCGGCAAAAGTCGATGATGTTGCCTTACAAGCCAGTGCTGACGATGTCCTGCTTGGCGCTGCGGTCGTGCACAGTCTGACTGACTACAAACCCTTCTATAACACCAGCAACTTTGCAACTCGGCCTGGCAATCCAGTGATCGACGATATCATCGGCGAAATGCACAAACGCTTTACCACCAACAAGGCGACCTTCCCCACCACACGCCCCAACATCAGTCGAGGCGCCGACGGCAAGCTGCAATACACCCCTGAATTCAACGCCTATGAACGAAAGATATTCGATACCGTAGGGCCTAACTTATTCAATGACAGGCTTAAGCTGAAAAAGCCCGACATGTATGACTTTGGACTGGATGGTGTTGCCAAAGACTCGAAATTGGTCGATGGCCAACTTGTATCTTCGGGTCCGATCGTCAACATTAAAGACGACGTGCTCGACCATTACACAAGCCAAGGCATTGTTCCTCCAGACCTGCTGGATAATCAGATAAAACGGATGAAGGAACATTATTTCCCGCTGAGATACAAATTCAGGGTTCAAGTAGGCGCTGATCATTCCTGGGCCCAGACCTGATCGCGCCAGGTTGAAGCCGCAACCGGGGCGGCCGCCACGGTTGCGGGTTAGCCGGACGGGTGGGGATCGCCTCCCTCGGCCGCGTCCTCTGGATCGATCAGCGGCACTTGTGCCTCGTCCATCAACGAGCCTGGGTCTTCATTGCCAGGGTCGTTGGGCTCTTCATCCGGTTCTGTTGACATGACCTGTTCCTCTAACCGCCCTGGGTATCGATATCGGCATCGGTTTCAGGCTTGTGCTCGGGCTCAGGCTTGAAGTCAGGGCTGTAGTCGTTGTCCCTGGCCTTGGGATCGCTGGCGGGCCTGGGGTCTTTCGGTGCATCGGCGGCAGTGCCGGGAGTCGGCTGCGAGCCGTCGATGGCCGGGTCGTTACGGTTACTCACTTGTGGATCGTTATCTGTGCTCATGGTGCACCTCTGCCTGTGCTGGGTAAAGTTAAGGCGCTGCGACGCAGGTTGAAGTTCCATGCGATGGATCATCGGATGGGGTTATCGATCTGGATGTAGAACGCATAGATCCCCAGCAGCAACCAGAACACCATGAACAACCACGGCGCGCGCATCGAGAACAGCAGTGACTTGCGATAGCCCTTGTGGGACGACTCCACTTCCGAGAACAACGGCGACTCGTCATAGGCCATGCCCATCACCGGCTCGCTGCGCAGCAGTTCGCTTTGCTTGTAGTGCCAGTGGTCGATGATTTCGTAGGCCGCGCGGATACCCGGCCAGGCATTGAGTGAGCTGAGAATGCCCAGCAGTGCCAGGAACATCGGCACCACCAGCGTGAACAACTTGCCCCACTCCGGGTTGACGTTGCCCATGCCGGACACAAAAGCGATCACCAGGAATGACTGCGCCGTCAGGTAGGCGTCGGTGCGGTTGGCCAGGATCGAGGTTTCGTACTGGATCTCGCGGCGGTAGAAGTCCAGGCGGTCCTTGGGCGAGCCGAAAATCTTGGCATTGTGTTCGCTGTGATCGGTCAGGACCGCTTCTGGGGTATCGGGGGCGATGATTCTGGGCACAGCGATGCTCCACACAGTGGCGAAACTGTTTAGAAGAATCAGGGGTAGGTGAAGTTCAAGTTTGTTGGCGCACCAAAGCTGTGCGCGCCCTGCCTTATTGTGGGGATGAGCGACACGACCTGTAGTGAGCAGGCTTGCCCCGTGCTGGAGTGCGTAGCGCTCCCGTTTTTGGGGCAGCTGCGCGGCCCGGCGCGGGGCAAGCCTGCTCACTACAAGCCCGCTCACCACAAGGTAATCGTCAGGCCAGAGCGGTTTCGGCACAGGCATTGCTTAAACCATTCATCTGCCCGAATAAAGGAGCATTCGTTACCCCCCGACCCAGAGCCGACCCTATAAGAAAGTAAGGACCAGGTCTGTTGGCACCCATAGCCACGGGCTCATAAAAACATGCGTTTTTTTAAGCGGCAGTGCCATCCGCGTAACACTGGGCACTGACAAGGTACTGGAATGGCTCGATCTTTCTTTGATGAAATGAATGACGCACACGGCGTGTGCCGTGCGCACTATCAGGAATTCTCCCGCTGGCTGGCCAATACGCCGCCGGAACTGCTGGCTCAGCGTCGCCGTGAAGCCGATCTGCTGTTTCACCGCGCCGGGATCACCTTCACCCTCTATGGCGACGAGCAGGACACCGAGCGCCTGATCCCCTTCGACATCATTCCCCGCAGCATCCCCGCCAGTGAATGGAGCGTGATCGAACGCGGTTGTATCCAGCGGGTCAACGCGTTGAACATGTTCCTTGCCGACATCTACCACGACCAGCGCATCATCAAGGCCGGCATCATTCCGGCGGATCAGGTGCTGGGCAACGAGGGTTACCAGAAGGCCATGGTGGGCCTGGACCTGCATCGCGGCATCTACTCGCATATTTCCGGCGTCGACCTGGTGCGCGACGGCGATGGCACCTACTACGTACTCGAAGACAACCTGCGCACCCCCAGCGGCGTGAGCTACATGCTCGAAGACCGCAAGATGATGATGCGCCTGTTCCCCGAAGTGTTCGCCAAGCAGCGCATCGCGCCGGTGGACCACTACCCCAACCTGCTGCTCAAGACCCTGAAAAGCTCCAGCCGCCTGGACAACCCCAACGTGGTGGTGCTGACCCCTGGGCGTTTCAACAGTGCGTTCTTCGAACACGCGTTCCTGGCCCGGGAAATGGGCGTGGAACTGGTCGAAGGCGCCGACCTGTTCGTGCACGACCTCAAGGTGTTCATGCGCACCACCGACGGCCCCAAGGCCGTGGATGTGATCTACCGGCGCATTGACGACGCCTTCCTCGACCCGCAGGCGTTCAACCCCGACTCGATGCTCGGTGTGCCCGGCCTGGTGGCGGCTTACTGTGCGGGTAACGTGGTGCTGGCCAATGCCATCGGCACCGGCGTAGCGGATGACAAGTCGATCTACCCCTATGTGCCGGAAATGATCCGCTTCTACCTGGACGAAGAACCTATCCTGCAAAACGTACCGACCTTCCAGTGCCGCAAGCCCGATGAGCTGTCCCACGTGCTGGCCCACCTGCCGGAACTGGTCGTCAAGGAAACCCAGGGCTCCGGTGGCTACGGCATGCTGGTGGGCCCTGCCGCCAGCGCCGCCGAGATCGAAGACTTCCGCCAGCGCATCAAGGCCCGTCCCCATGCGTATATCGCCCAACCGACCCTGAGCCTGTCCACCTGCCCTACTTTTGTCGAGAACGGCATCGCCCCCCGGCATATCGACCTGCGTCCCTTCGTGCTGTCGGGCAAGGAAACGCGCCTGGTGCCGGGTGGCCTGACGCGGGTGGCCCTGCGTGAAGGCTCATTGATCGTCAACTCGTCGCAAGGCGGCGGAACCAAGGACACCTGGGTGGTGGAGGGCTGAATCATGTTGAGTAGAACCGCCGCAGATCTGTACTGGATGTCCCGCTACCTGGAACGCGCCGAGAACCTGGCGCGCATGCTGGAAGTCAGTTACTCGCTGTCGTTGATGCCCCAGGCCGGGCATACCGACGGCCTCGATGAACTGGCCATGTCGCTGCTCAGCAGCGGCACCCTGGACAGCTACCTCGAACGCCACCAGACGCTGGATGCCGAACGCATGCTGCACTTCTTCGCCCTCGACGAAGAAAACCCCGCGAGCATCTACAACTGCCTGCGCGCCGCCCGCGGCAATGCCCACGCGGTACGCGGGCGTATCACCGCCGATATGTGGGAAAACCTCAACTCCACCTGGCTGGAAATGCGCAGCATCGCCGCCGGCGGCCTGGCACGGCATGGCATCAGCCACTTCTGTGACTGGGTCAAGCAGCGTTCGCACCTGTTCCGTGGCGCGACCTCGGGCACCATCATGCGCAATGACGCCTATCGGTTCATTCGCCTGGGCACTTTTGTCGAGCGTGCCGACAACACCTTGCGCCTGCTGGATGCGCGCTACGAAATGTTCGGCGAGGAATCGGAAGAAGTCAGCGATTTGTCGGCACGCGGTTATTACCAGTGGAGCGCCCTGCTGCGGGCATTGTCATCGTTCGAGGCGTACACCGAGCTGTACCCGAATGCGCTGAATGCACGGTCGGTATCGGAGCTGCTGCTGTTGCGCAGCGACGTGCCGCGCTCGTTGCATGCCTGTATCGAGGAACTGAGCCATATCCTCGCCGACCTGCCCGGCAGTTATGGGCGCACCGCGCAACGCCTCGCAGCGGAATTTGAAGCGCGCCTGCGCTACACGGGGATCGACGAAATTCTGGAGGACGGCCTGCATGCCCGCCTGACGGACTTTATCGACACCGTGCGTGAGTTGGCGCGGTCGATTCACAGCTCTTATCTGGAGGTGGTCTAAGCACCCCACCGATAAAAACTGTGGGAGGGGCGGTGCGACGATTCGACTTGCTCCCTCCCACATTTGGGGCGCCGTCCCTCTCAACTATCGATTGACCACCACTTCGGCAACAATTGACGTACCCGCGCCTCGCCAAACCGGTCATCGATCAACAGCACCACTCCCTGGTCCTGCTGACTGCGGATCACCCTCCCCGCTGCCTGCACGACTTTCTGAATGCCGGGATACAAATAGGTATAGTCATAACCGGCGCCGAAGATCGCGCCCATGCGTGCCTTCATGTGTTCATTGACCGGGTTCAGTTGCGGCAGGCCCAAGGTGGCGATAAACGCACCGATCAAGCGTGCGCCGGGCAAGTCGATGCCCTCGCCGAACGCGCCGCCGAGCACGGCAAAGCCGATACCCTGGCTGTGTTCGGTGAACTGGTCGAGAAACGCCTGGCGCTCGGCTTCGGCCATGCCCCGCGATTGCTGCCACAGCGGGATCTGCGGGTGTCGTTCGACCAGCAACTGCGCCACGTGCTGCAGGTAATCGAAGCTGGAAAAAAACGCCAGGTAATTACCCGGTCGTTGCGCGAACTGGCGCGCAATCAGCTCGACGATCGGCGCCAGTGATGCCTGGCGGTGCACAAACCGGGTGGAGATCCGGTCGATGATACGCACCTGCAGTTGTTCGGCCTTGAACGGTGATTCCACATCGATCCAGGCTGTGTCAGCGGGCAAGCCGAGCAAATCCGCATAATAGTGGCGTGGGCTCAACGTGGCCGAAAACAGCACGCTGCTGCGGGCGGCGGTGAGCCGGGGGCGGATGAACTCGGCGGGCACCACGTTACGCAGGCACAGGGTGGAGCTGCTGCGTCTGGCATTGAGCTGACGCTTGCTGATATCGAAGATAAAGTGTTCGTTGAACAACTCGGCAACCTTCGCAAACTGCAGGGCCTCGAAGTAGAACGCTTGCAGCTCGCCGCTGAGTGATTCGGGGTGATCGTTGAAATAGTCGCCCATGGCGCTGGTGCACAGGCTCAGGGCCTGCACCAGCTTTTCGGGCCTGGCGGCGTAGGCTTGATACGGCGCGATCTGGTCCTTGTGCAACGCATTCCATTCACGGTTCAGGCGTTGCAAGGGTTTTTTCAGCGGTTCGGGCGCCGTATCGCGCAGGGTCTTGAGGCTGTACTGGTCGAGACTGGCGCTGTACATGGCGCGCGCCCGCTCCACCAGGTTGTGGGCTTCGTCCACCAGCACCGCAGCACGCCAGCCGTTGAGCTGGCCCAGGCCGAACAACAGGGCACCGAAGTCGAAATAGTAGTTGTAGTCGGCGACCACCAGATCGGCCCAGCGCGCCATTTCCTGGCTCAGGTAATACGGGCAGACGCTGTGTGCCAGGGCGACCTCGCGCAGCGTACGCTGGTCCAGCAGGCGAACTTGGGCGGCGGCCTCGCGCGCGGCCGGCAGACGGTCGTAGAAACCCTTGGCCAACGGGCAGGACTCGCCGTGACAGGCTTTATCCAGGTGCTCGCAGGCTTTATCGCGGGCGACCAGTTCCAGTACGCGCAACGGCAACTCGCCGGCGTGCAGCACCCGGGCCGCATCGAGGGCGAGTTTGCGACCTGGGGTCTTGGCCGTGAGAAAAAGGATTTTGTCGAGTTGCTGGGGGGCCAGGGCCTTGATCAGCGGGAAGATTGTGCCGATGGTCTTGCCAATGCCGGTAGGCGCCTGGGCCATCAGGCAACGGCCGGTACTGGCGGCCTTGTACACCGACTCGGCCAACGCGCGCTGGCCGGGACGAAAATCGGCATGCGGGAACGCCAGGCTTTGCGCCGCACGGTTGCGCGCGGCGCGGTGCGCCATCTCCTGCTCGGCCCAGCGTAGAAACAGCGCACACTGCGTGTTGAAGAAGGCTTGCAGCTCGTCCGCCCGGCAGCGCTGGTTGAGCAGCGTCTCCCCTTCGCCGACGATATCGAAGTACACCAGCGCCAGATCGATTTCCGCGAGCCCGAGTTTCTGGCACATCAGCCAGCCGTACACCTTGACCTGGGCCCAATGCAATTGCCGATGGTTGGCGGGTTGGGCATCGAGGTCGCCACGATAGGTTTTCACCTCTTCCAGACGATTGGCGTCCGGGTCATAGCCATCGGCCCGGCCCCGCACGTTGAGTTGCTGGTACTCGCCCTCAAGGGCCACTTCATTCTGGTAGTGCGCGCTGCGCCTCGACGCCACGGTGCGGTGCCCGACAATCCCTTCCTGGGCACTGGGCGACGGGGTAAAGCGCAGGTCCAGGTCACCGACCTTGGCCGTGAACTCACACAGCGCCCGCACGGCCACGCTGTAGCTCAAGCGGGTTGCTCCGCCCAGCGCACGTAGCAGACGGTGACCGGCATCTGGTACTGCGCGCAGAACTCCAGCCAACGCAGTTGGTTGTCTTGCAGGCGATCGCCAGGGCCCTTGACCTCGATCATGCGGTAGGTCTTTTGCGCCGGCCAGAACTGGATCAAGTCCGGCATGCCGGCGCGGTTGGCGCGAATATCCAGCAGCAGGCGCTCGAACCAGCAGCGCAGGTGCGCGGCGGGCAGACATTCCAGCGCCTGTTCCAGTAGCTCCTCGCTGAGCAGGTTCCAGAACACGAACGGTGACTGGATCCCCCATTTCTCCGTGTAGCGCCGGCGGATGCTGGTTTTATAACGGTCATCGCACAGTTGCTCGAAACACGCGGCGAACAGCGGCGCGCGGCGATGCTGGAAGTCTTCGCTGTGCAGGTCCGCCGGACCGCGCTGGAACGGGTGGAAAAACGAGCCCGGCAACGGTGCGAAGATCACGTCCCAGCACAGCAGGCCGAACAGCGAATTGATCAGCCCGTTCTCGACGTAATGCACCGGCGCATCGGGTTCGCTCAGGTGGGCCTGCACGCAATACTCCACCGACATCAACGGCTCGGGTAGCGCCAGCTCCAGGTCCAGGCGCGTGACTTCGCGAGGCTTGCTCCTGGGGACGGCAGGCCCGCCCAATTTGCGTTGCAGGCGCGGTATTACACGCAACAGGTGTTGGTGTTCCGCCGCACTTTCCGGTGCCTGTTGCGCGGCGCTCGCCAGGGCCATGGCCTGGACGTAGTCGGCTTGGCGCTCCAGCACGCGGATCAGTCGCGAGCGCGCGCCGGGGTAGGCACAGGTGCGGTAGATCTGCTGCGCCAGAGCCAGTTCGGCGCTGCGCTCGCAAGACTGGCCGATCTGGAACAACAGCTTGGCGCGGCGTTTCTCCAGCCAGGGGTTGTCAGTGCCCAGGGTTGCAATGTCGGCGAGCACCTCTTCCAACGCCGTACCGCTTTCAAAGGCGCGCTGGCACTGCTGCAGGAACAGATAGCCGTGCACATCGTCACGGCTGCGCAGGCCACGGGACTCGGCGCAGAACTGGACTTTTTCATAGGTGTAGATGCCAAGGTCGGCCAGCACGAACTCGGACCAGTCCTGGTGCAGGTTGCCAAAAAACATCAAGCGCAGGCGCTCGCACAACTCCATCACGGTGAGGCTGTACAGCGTATCGGCAAGCCCGGGGCACCAGTGGGCAAAGCGGCGGCGGTCGGTGAACTGCAGCGACAACCCTTCCAGCCAATCGACTTTCCTGGCTCTTGGCTGGTCAATCCAAGGCGCGAAGGCGCTCAGGATTTCGGCTTTTTGCAGCAGTGCGAACAGTTCTGCGACGTCCAGTAGCGGTTGGTCATCGACCCAGCCCAGTGCCAGCAGCGGCGCGGCGGCGGCATGGGTACAACCGATCTCGACATAGTTGAGCTTACCCGCGCGAAAATGCACGCCCTTGCGCATCACCATGCGCACCAACAGCGCCTGGGATGCCTGCGGCAACCTGTCAAATTGCTGAATGAAATGCTGTTCATCAGGATCGAGCAGATCGGCATAGCGCTCCCCCAGCCAATGCAGGACCTGGCGGAAGTTATGCAGGTAATAGAGCGGATCTTCGAGGGGGTTGGCCATGGTGCGCGCTGATCAAATACTGGTTATGCATACAGAGTGCCGTTGCCAATGCCGTGTTGCAATCGGTAATAGATAAATGGCGTACGCAACTTTTTGTATAAAAGTGATCAGATAGTGGAGTCGATGGCGTAACATTTATACCCCGCCGCCTTTGGCGCGGGACTTTCCAGGGTTAACGGTAAGGGTTATGAACATGAAGAATTTGGGTCTGCCGCTGGTTGCACTCACTTTTCTGGTATTGGCCGGTTGCGCCACGCAAACCGTGGTAACGCTGCAAAATGGCACACAGTATTTGACCAAGGACACACCGAACGCCAAAACCGTCGACGGTTTTTACGAGTTCACCGATATCGCCGGCAAGCGTATCCGCGTCAAGGCTGATGACGTGGCCACCGTGCGCAAGGAAAACTGATTTCTTTCAATCAACACCGATCAAATGTGGGAGGGGCGGTGCGACGATTCGACTTTGTGGCGAGGGAGCTTGCTCCCGCTGGGGTGCGAAGCGCCCCTTTAAAGCCGGAGACTGCTGCGCAGTCAACGGGAGCAAGCTCCCTCGCCACAGCAGCCCGTTTAACTGATCACAATCCCCTCCCCCGACAAACCATTCACCCCCACCAATGTCACCGAATCCTCGCCAAAGCTGATTACCGTATCGCCGCCCACCACCCTGGCGTGGTCACGATAATCGGCACTGCCCGCGATGTCGGTGAACACCAGCTTATCCGTCGGTTGATAGCCGATGACCCGGTCCTGGCCAAACTGCCCGCTGAATAAAAAAGTGTTATGCCCACTGCTGTCACGCAGCGTGTCGTTGCCCTTGCCGCCCTCGATAAAGTCGGCGCCTTTACCGCCCTGGATCAGGTCATTGCCGTCGCTGCCAATGATGAAGGTATCGCCCTTGTGCGGTTCGGCGTTGCGGTTGAGGTCCTGCACCCAAGTGGTGGCGCGGGCCGGGTCGGAGAGGTTGGCGACGATAATCGTCGAGTCGCGATTCATTTGCTCATAGAACCCGGAATCGAGGATGCGCGTCATGCCGTCGCCATACCCGGTGGGCAAGTGCGAGACCCAGGTTGGCAGGTTGACGATGGAAAACGGCAGCACGTTCCACAGCGTTGAGGCGTAGTGGTCGTTGAAGCTGACGATGTTGTCGGTGGTCGACGCGTGGGGCTGGTCATGCACGCCCAGCGACGACCCGTTGACGGACGAGCCATTCAGCGCACGGAAGACCGGGTCGTTTTCGTAGCCGACATTGAGCACCTTGTCACCGCTGCTCTGGGTCGGCGAGGCATAGGCCACGTACTTGGCGTCCTGGTAGAACCCCGCCCATTTACCCGCGCTCAGGTCGGCCATGCTGTTGACCGCCAGGCCGCCCAGGCTGTGGCCACTGACCACCACGTCGTGGCCGCTCAGGCCCTGGGCGCCGGCGTAGTCGGCAACGTGCTTGAGCAAGCCGCCAAAGGCCTCGCCGGCGTAGTTTTTTGCATAATCCTTGGGGCCGAACGCGGCGAGCAGATCACTGACCAGGTCGCCAATGGAGTCGCTGATCAGGCTTTCCCTGGGGCCGGATGTGCCGCGAAAGCCAATGCCGATTTCGAGCAATTTACCCGCGTCATCGTACTTGCCCAGCACCTCGACCTGGGCCGTGGTGTAACCGGCCTTTTCGCCAAAGAAGGTGCCCCTGGCGTCGACATTGCCCGAGTAGCCCAGGGTGCTGGCGCTGATGGGCGTCCAACCGGCCTTTTGCACGGCCTCCAACGCGGCTTTTTCCGAGTCGGGGTTCCAGCGCACACCGGGAATCACGCCTTGGGAATCGCTGCCGCCCAGTAACGCACCGACCAGTGTGGCGGGCAAGCCAAGGCCCAAACCGTTGTGCTGGTAGCCCACGGCAAAGCCGTTATCCAGATTGTGGTAGCTATACAACGTAATCGCCATGGCATCGGCGAACAGCGCTTTGGAACCCTCGACCCCGAGGTTTTTATAGTCAAAGACAGCCATGCTGCATCCTCTTTTCTTATTGTTGGATACCGCCCCTTGCGGGGCGTTGGAACCTTCAGAACGCCCAGTCGAGGCTCAAGCCCACGCCGTGGACCTTCTCCTTGCCGGACAGCAAGCCGTTGTAGTCGAAATTAACCCGTGCCTCCTTGCTCAGCGCCAGGCTGGCGCGTGCGCCGACCAACGCGGCATCGCGCGTCATTGGCGTACTCTCGACCGCAAACGAGGGGCCGCCCGACGCGAACGCCAGGTGCTGCTGCGACGCGGTGCTGCTCAGGTTGTGTTGCCAGCCCAGGGTGCCCGACAGTTGCAGTTGCTGGTGGTCATTGACGTTGAAGGTCTTCAGGCCACGCACGCCCAAGGTGCTCAGCACCAGGTCGCGGCGGTCATCGCGGCTTTTCAAGGCAGCGGCATCGCCCTTTTCGGTCACACCGTCGGTGTCCAGATGCACGTAGGCCAGGTTGGCGAACGGCTCCAGGGCCAGGGGCTGCAGGTTCACGCGGTACGCCGCTTCGCCGAATACTTGGGTGCTGCGTGCGTCCACCTTGGCTTTTTGTTTGCCGCTGACGTCACCGTATTGCAGGTCACGTTTGACGTCCGCGCGGTGCCAGCTGTAGGTGGCGCCACCGCTCAAGCGCCAGGCGCCGATTTCGTGTCCGGCGTAGGCGCCGAAGTGGTAGCTGTCGACGGCTGCCCGGGAATGCGTGCCGCTGCCCATATTCAGCGAGGTATCGCTGTAGCCCGCGACCAGGCCCAGGCGGGTGTCGTCGTCCAGCGCACCGTCGACCCCGGCCAGCAGGCCGCCAATCGAGGTGGTGTAGGCTGCCGTATCGCTGCGCCCATCGGATTTGCCCCAGGCACCCAGCGCCTTGACCCAGACGTTGCCGCGCGTGTCGACGGTCTGGCTGCTGGCACCCATTTCGCCGTTTTGCAGGCGTTCGCCCACCGCTTCGCGCAGGTAGCGGCTGTCGTTGACCAGCGCACTTTGCAGCGCCGGGTAGATTTCCCCGGTCAGTTGCTGGAACGCACCCTGCGCCGTGGCGACATTCGGTGCCAGCAGCAGGCTTTCATACACCGCATTGCCCGCGCCCAGTTGCTCGGCGGCGGCGGCCACGGCGCGTTGGTTGTCGGTGGCACCCGCGCTGGCGAAGCTGTTGGCCGTACGCGCCACAGCCAGTTGCACGCCGTTGGCCGCATAGTTCAGGTCACCACCGATAAACAGGTAGTTGGGCAATACCGCACCAAAACCACCGTTGATGCCGCCCGCGGCTTGCAGAATGGTGTACTGGCGGCCGATCAGGCTTTGGGCCTGTGCCGTGCTCAATAACGTCGGGCTGTTTTCCAGCGCGAGGGTTACGGTGTTGCCGTTGAGCGTCGCGGTTCCCCCGGCGACGATGCGGTCGCTGCTGGTGGGCGACAGTTCTACCGCATAGGTGGAGCCTGCTTCGAACGTTACGTCCCCTGCCACGTTGAGCGTGCCGATCGAATTACCCGGCGCCACCGTGCCGCCGCGTTGTGCCAGCAGCGAACCGATGCGCCCCGAGCCACCCAGCACGCCGCTCTGGCTGACGGTGACGTCGGAGGTGATCGAGCCATTGACCGCCAGCAGGCCCTGGTTGACCAGGGTCGGGCCGCTGTAGGTGTTGCTGCCGGTCAGTACCAACGCGCCGACGCCCAGCTTGGTCAGGCCGCCATGCCCCGAGATGTCGTTGCTCCACACATCCAGGCCACAGTGCACGTCGTTGCACAGGCGTTGGGTCGGCTTGCCGGCATCCACCACCGCGCCGATGCCCGGCAGGTCGGCGACGAACTGCCCACTGCCATACGCGCCATCGATGCGGAACTCGGCGGGAATATCCTCAGCGGTGATAAACATCCCAGGGCCGTTGACGGCCTTGCCCAGGTTGATCATGCCCCAGCCATACAGCGAGTCGATGCCCGGCGCGCCCAGGTCGGTGGCGGTGGTTTTGAGCAAGGTGGAAATCTGCTCGCCGCTCATATAGGGAAAGCGCTCCATCAACACCGCCGCACTGCCGGCCACATGCGGCGCGGCCATGGAGGTGCCGTTGAAGTTGGCCCAGTCGGTGGTGAGGTTCTCAAGGCTGGTGCCGTTGATCACCGAGCTATAGATTCTGGTTCCCGGCGCCGCCACACAAAAACTCGCGGCATACCCGCAGCGTGAGGAAAACGTGCTGATCACGTAAGGATTGGCGCTGGCGGTGTCCGGGTTCTGCTGCAATGCCGCGACCGACAGCCAGTTGGGGGCGATCTGCGGTACAAAATACGCCAGCCCCGAGATGGCATCGGGATTGTTGCGGTTGTAGTCGTTACCGGCGGCGAAGATGGTCAGCACGCCACTGCGGGCGGCGTCGATCGCGCCTTGATAAGCGCCGCCTGCCAGCGTACCGAGGATCGGCCGGATGTTATCGAACTGCGCCTGCGCTTCATTGACGGTGAAGTTTGGAAAGGCCGGGTCGCGACCGCCCTTGGCGTACTGGTCACCAATGCCGATGCCCCAGCTGTTGTTGATGATCCGCGCGCCGCTGGCGACCAAGCCATCCCAGCCGGCCTTGTACACCGCCCCGTCGTTGCCGAGGATGATCCCGTCCTCGGGCCCCGGATCGCCGTTCTCGGCGCTGACGATCTGCGCGTTGAAGGCCACGCCGTGCATCGGCCCGCCATCGCGGTTGCCGGCGGCAATACCACCGACGTGGGTACCGTGGTTACCCAGCTTGCCGTTGGAACCCAGCGACGGCGTACCGTCATAACGAAACGCATCACCGGCTTTGACCGGAATATAGGGGTCGGTGTACTGGCGAATGCCCTCGGTGACAACCGTCACCACTTTGCCAGGGCTGGCGAATTCCGGGTGCTGGGCGTACACCGGCTGGTCGAAGATCCCCAGTTTGACGCCCTTGCCGGTATAGCCGGCGGCGTACGCGGTGTCCGCCCGCACGGCGCCCAGGCCCCAGTCGGCCTTGAACTCGGCGCTGCGCCAACTGGCCGCATCGCCCAGCTTGCCGGTTTCCACGTAGGGTGCGGCCTGGGCGGTACCCAGGCTTGCCAGGCAACACAACAACGCACCGTATGGCGCGCTGCGGTTGGCCTTGAGCGGGTAGCCCAAGGCGGTGTGGATGGCGGTAGTTAACCCTGACTTGCATTTATTCACGGTGACCTTCCTTAGTTTTCTTATTGCCGGTGTGTAAACACTTCCCACGCTAGAACTGCCAGTTCAGGCTCAAGCCCACGCCTTGGGTTTTCGCGCGCCCGCCCAACTGCCCGTTGTAATCAAGGTTGACCCGCGTCGCCGGGCTCAGCGCCAGGCTCGCCTGCACGCCCACCAGCGCTGCATCCCGCAGCAACGGCGCGCTGCGCACCGCGAATGACGGGCCGCCGGCGACAAACGCCAGGTGCTCTTCGGACTCGACGGCGCTCAGGCTGTGTTGCCAGCCCAGCGAACCGGACAGTTCCAGTTGCTGGTGATCGTTGAGCGCCAGGGTCTTCAGCGCGCGCAGGCCGAGGGTGCCGAGCACGGCATCGCGTTGGTCACTGCCGCGTTGCAGGGCGGCGGCATCGCCCTTTTCGTGGAATGCATCAGTGTCCAGGTGCACGTAGGCCAAGTTGGCGAACGGCTCCAGCGTCAGGGGTTGCAGCGCGAGGCGGTAAGCGGCTTCGGTAAACAGCTGGGCACTGCGCGCGTCCAGCTTGGCCTTTTGCTTGCCGCTGACCTCGCCGTATTGCAGGTCGCGCTTAACGTCGGCGCGGTGCCAGCTATAAGTGGCGCCGCCGCTCAGACGCCAGGCGCCGATTTCGCGCCCGGCATAGGTGCCGAAGTGGTAGCTGTCGACGGCGGCCCGGGAATGGGAGCTGCTGCCCATGTTCAGCGAACTGTCGCTGTAGCCTGCGACTACGCCGACGCGGGTCTGCTCATCCAACGCACCGTCCACGCCCAGCAGCAGGCCGCCGAGGGCGGCGGTGGAACCGGCGGTTTCGCTGCGGCTGTCGGTCTTGCCCCAGGCGCCGAGTGCCTTGAGCCACAGGTTGCTCTGCGCCGTCGCCGCTTCGTCATGCAGCCGCTCACCCAGCGCATCGCGCAGTTGGCGGCTGTCGTTGATCAGTTGGGCACCCAGTGCCGGGTAGATCTCTCCGGACAGTTGCTGCAAGCCTTGCCGCGCAGTGCCCAGGGAGTCGGAGCGCAGCAGGCTTTCATACACCGGGTTGCCCGCGCCGAGTTGTTCGGCGGCATCGGCCACCGCACGCTGATTGCGGTTGGCCGCGACGCTGGCGAAACTCGCCTCATTGCGCACCACGTCCAGTTGCACGGCATTACCTGCGTAATCGAGGCGGCCGCCCAGGAACAGGTAATCGGGCAGTACCTGGCCAAATTGCCCCTGGATGCCGCCCGTCGCCTGGAGAATGCTGTACTGGCGACCGATCAGACTGTGCGCCTGCGCCGCGCTGAGCAACGTCGGGCTGTTTTCCAGGGCCAGGGTGACGTTGCCGCCGCCGAGGATGGCCTGGCCGCCGGCGACAATCCGGTCGCTGCCAGTGGGCGTGAGTTCCACGGCGTAGGTCGAGCCCGCGCCGAGGTTCACATCCCCCGCCACCTGCAAGGTGCCCACGGAATTGCCCGGTGCGACGCGCCCGCCACTGTTGACCGACAACGCAGCAATCCGCCCGGAACCGCCTAAGGTGCCGCTGTCGTTCACGGTTACCGCCGAGGTCAGCGAACCGTTGACGGCCAGCAACCCGCCGTTGACGGTGGTGGCGCCGCGATAGGTGCTGTCGCCGCTGAGTACCAGGGTGCCCGCGCCGGACTTGACCAGGCTGCCGACATAGACCCGATTCGCTGCAGCGCGGTCACGGGCCGTCCCCACGGCATAGTCCGTCTGGTCCTGCTGGCTGGCGCTAGCGCTCACGCCGTTTTGCCAGCCTTTGTCGATCAGCGTTTGCTGCCAGGCGGCGTGCTCGGCCGTATCCTCGGCCTGGCGTTGGATCAGGGCCTGGTCAGAAATGCCGTTGCTCCACAGATCGCCGCTCCCGGCAGCCAGATTCACGTTCATCGCGCCGAGCAATTGCCCCGGCCCGTGCATCGCCCGACCCAGGTCGGGCACGCCCCAGCCCACGCTTGCGTTGGGGGCCAGGGTGGTCGAGCCGTCGAGCTGGGTGGCGGTGGTCAGCAGCACCTGCAAGGCCTGCTCGTTGGTCATATAGGGGTAGCGTTCCATGACCAGCGCCAAGGCCCCCGTGGCATGGGGCGCCGACATCGAGGTGCCGGATTTCACTCCATAACCGCCATTGGGAACGGTGCTGTTGATCAACGCACCTGGGGTGGAAATGCACCAGTACTTGGCGATACCGCACTTGTTATATTTCTGGTTATTGGCTTTATCCAGCCCCGACACCGCCAGCCAGTGTCCTTCCAGCTCCGGCTGGAAATACGGCAGCGCCGAACGTACGCTGGCATTCGCATAGCCACTGTTGCCAGCGCTGAACACATTGATCACACCGGCCTTGGCCACTTGCGCCGCTGCGTCCAGCCAGGTGCCACGGTTGTAGTGCTGGGCATAGGCGGCATGCAGGTCGCCGAGGGTCTGGTAGCTGACATCCTTGGGCTGGCTGCCCCAGCTGTTGTTGATGGCGCGCACGCCGGAATCCACCAGGGCGCCGTACACCGCCTGGAAATACTTGGGGTCCGGGGTGGGACCGAACAGGAAGCTGTCGTTGGCGTTGGTGTTGCCCACGTAGACCTGCGCGTTATAAGCCACGCCGTGCATGCCGACGCCATCACGCGCGGCGCCCAGGGTGCCGGTGACGTGGGTGCCGTGGGAGTCGTTATTCGAGTTGAGTGCGCCCGTGGTACTGAACGGGCTGCCGTCCAGGTAAGTGCCGCTGGCGGTGACCGGGTGGAAGCGGTCCCTGGACGCCTCGGGGTGGCTGGCATCGAAGCCCGAGTCCAGCGCACCGATGTTGACCCCACTGCCGCTGATCCCGGCGGCGTAGGCCTGGTTGGCCTGCATGCGGTCCAGGCCCCAGTCGCTCAGGTACTCGGTGGAGCGCCAACTGGCGGGGTTACCGAGTTGACCGGTCTCGGTGTATTGCGCCTGTGCCGTCACGGACAAGAGCAACAAGGAACCTGCGGTAAACGGCTTGAAACGCGACACATCAGTGCTCATCAGAACCTCCGTTTGTTGTTATGGGCGTGTGCTCACGGGGCCAAAGGCCTCGTCCACCTTTGCCAGGTCGGTCTCACGCAGGTTGCCCGCGTAGTAATGCAATTTGGTCCAGGCCATCAGGTAGTCATAACGCGCCTGGGCGAGGTCGCGACGGGTGCTGTACAGCTGCTGCTCGGCGTTGAGCGCATCGAGGTTGACCCGCTCGCCGCCGAGGATGCTTTGCTGGGTCGACACCACCAGCGCTTCGGCCGAGGCCAGGGCCTTCTGGTAAGCGCGCAACTTGCTCACGCCGGACAGGCAAGCGCTGAACTGCCGACGCAATTCGATCAGGGTTTCGCGGGTCTTGCCCTCCAGCTCATATTCGGCCTGCTCCATGGCGCGGCTGGCCTGACGGGTTGCGGCCGAGACGCCACCACCGGCATACAGCGGCACACTCACTTCCACGCCGATGGTGTTGGTGTCGTAGCGCTGGTTGTAGGTGTTGCCGCTGTCGGACTCCTGCTGGCGCGAACTGGCGTAGGCCGTGACCTTGGGCAGGTGCCCGGCGCGATTGCGTTCCACCTCATAGCGCGCCACTTCCAGGGCCTGGCGTTGGGACGCAAGCGTGGGGTTGCTGCTGAGCGCCAGTTCATGCCAGCTGTCGTAGTTGGCCGGGCTCAGCGTAAACGCCGCAAAGCCCTGGTTGAGCGGTGCCAGGTCGTGGATGTTGACGCTCTGCACGCCGATCAACGCGCCCAGCTCTCTTAACGATGCGTCCTGCTCATCCAGCGCCTGGATCTCTTCGGCGGTGGCCAGCTCATAGCGCGACTCGGCTTCGAGAATATCGGTGCGGGTGCCCTCGCCTTGCTGGAACAGGTGCTGGTTCTGCTGGAATTGCTGCTCGAAGGCTTTCTTCTTGGCGCGGGCGATGTCGATCTGGTCCTGGGCAAACAGCGCCTGGGTGTAATAGGTCAGCACGCGCACCAGCAGCGCCTGGCTCTTGTCGCGAAAACTTTCGTCGGCAAACAGCGCCTGGGCCAAGCCCTTGCGGTAGTTGGCGTAGGCTTCGTAGTCGAACAACGGCTGTTGCAGGCTGAAGGTAGAGCCGTAGCTGTTGTAGTTGCGGTCGTCGCGGTAGCTGCCGCCGCGCCCGTCCGGCAAGTGCGCCTCGGAGTTGTTACGACCCTTGTTGTAGTTGTACGACAGCTTGGGCAGCAGGCCGGCGCGGCCGATGGTGCGGTTTTCCAGACCGGCATCGCGCTCCTTGATGGCCCCAAGGAACACCGGATCGTTGCGCAGGGCTTGCTCGTACACATCGAATGGGCCCATGGACGCCTGGGCGCTGGCACAACTGAACAGCAGGGCAATGAACACAGGTTTCATGCTCATTCCTCGGTCAACGCGGAGCCGGCGCGGTCGAGCAGCGGCTTGAACAGGTAATTGAGCAGCGAGCGCTCGCCGGTACGCACGAACATCTCGGCGGGCATGCCGGGCTTGATCACCAGGCCGTGGAGTTTCTCCAGGGCGGCTTCGCTGACCGTGGTGCGCAGCACGTAGTACGGCGCGCCGGTTTTCTCGTCGAGCATCTGGTCGGCGGAAATCAGGCTGACCTCCCCTGGCACCCTTGGTGTGCGGTTCTGGTTGAAGGCGGTGAAGAGGATGTCGACCGGCAGGTGGGTGCCGACCTTGTCCACCAGATGCACCGGCAGGTGCCCTTCGACTTCCAGGCGTGTGCCCTGGGGTACGATTTCCAGCAGGGTTTCGCCGGCACGCACCACGGCGCCTTCGGTGTGCACACCGAGGTTGACGGCGATACCGTCGGCCGGGGCGTTGATTTCACTGTGCTGCAGGTCGAACCCGGCCGAGGTCAGTTGCTGCTCCAGGGTCAGGCTGCGCAGTTGTGCATCGGCCAGTTGGCTGCGCACTTCCTTCTGATATTCCTCGCTGTGCTGCTGCAACTTGAGCCGCGACTCGAGGATGCCCTGCTCTACCCGGCCGCTTTCGCCGGTGTTCTGTGCCAAGTCCTGTTGCACCTGGGACAACTGGCGCTGGTATTCCATCAAGCGATTGCGCGGGATGTAGCCGTTGTCGGCCAAGGGTTGCAGGTTATTCAATTGGTCACGCAGGGATTGCGCCTGGGCGGTCAGGTCACTGCGGGCGCGGCGCATGCCATTCAACTGCGCCGAAGCGCCGTCGATATTCGCGCGAATACCGGCTTGTTCACGGGCAAAGGCTTCGCGGCGGCTGCTGAACAGTTGGCGCTGGCCTTCCAGCACCAACGCCAGGGCCGGATCGGGATTGGCGCTCAGCTCGGCCGGAAAGGTCACGCCGGCCTGGTTGTCACGCTCACTCTGCCAGCGTGCCACACTGGCCCAGGCCATACGGTACTGGGCCTGCAACGACTGCACGTCGGCCTGGTTCTGGGTCTGGTCAAGACGAAACAGCGGCTGGCCCTGCTTCACCCGCTCACCCTCGCGCACCAGAATGCGGCTGACCACGCCGGGGCTGAGGGTTTGCACAGCCTTGCGCTTGCCGGACACCACCACTGTGCCCTGGACCGGAATGCCCTGGTCCAGGGGCGCCAGGCTGGCCCACAGGAAAAAACCGCCGGCGCCGACCACGGTCAGCCACCAGCCTACGCGTACGAAAAACCGCGCGTCACGTTGTGCAAATGTAAGGCTGCTCATGCGCCTGGATTCCTTCCGGCTTGATACTGACGACTGAAACTGACGCCCGGTTTTTCCTTGGGCGCTTGTTGCTGGCCGGACAACGCACGCAGCACTTCCTGGCTCGGCCCGAAGGCTTGCAAATGCCCATCGCTCAACACCAGCAACTTGTCGGCCTGGGCCAGCGCCGAGGAGCGATGGGTGACCAGCACCACGCTGCTGCCCTGGGCTTTCATCTGCACGATGGCACCGGCCAGCGCGGCTTCGCCGACGGTGTCGAGATTGGAGTTGGGTTCATCCAGCACGATCAAGCGCGGCCCGCCGTACAGTGCACGGGCCAGGGCCACGCGTTGTTTCTGGCCGCCGGACAGACCGCCGCCGTTGTCGCCCAAGACGGTGTCGTAGCCTTGGGGCAAACGCAGGATCAGCTCGTGCACGCCGGCCTGCCGAGCGGCCTTCACCACCTGCTCCGGGTCGGCCTCGCGAAAGCGCGCAATGTTGTCGGCGATGCTGCCGCTGAACAGTTCGATGTCCTGGGGCAGGTAGCCGATGTGCGGGCCAAGGTCGTCGCGGTCCCAGCGATGGATATCCGCACCGTCCAGGCGCACGGTGCCGGCCAGCGTTGGCCATACCCCCACCAGCACGCGGGCCAGGGTGGATTTGCCGGACCCCGAGGCGCCGAGCACGCCGAGCACTTCGCCGGCGGCGAGGTTGAAGCTGACCTGCTGCAAGGTCGCCAGACGCCGCCCCGGCGGGCCTGCGCTCACCTGCTCGAAACTCACCTGGCCCTTGGGCGCGGGCAAGGCCATCTGCTCCACTTGCGGCGGGAATTCGCGCAGCAAGTCATCCAGGCGCTGGTAGGCCAGCTTGGCCGAACTCCATTGCTTCCATACGGCGATCAGTTGGTCGATAGGGCTGAGTACCCGGCCCATCAGGATTGAACCGGCGATCATCATCCCCGCCGTCATCTCGCCACGGATCACCAACAACGCGCCCAGGCCCAGGACCAGGGACTGCAGGCACAGACGCAGGGATTTGCTCAATGAGGTGACCACCGAACCGGTGTCACTGGCGGTGTTCTGTAAGCCCAGGAACTGCGTATGCACGGCAAACCAGCGTTTGCGCAACGCACCGAGCATGCCCATGGCCTGGATGGTTTCGGCGTTGTGCAAATGACTGGTGGCCAGCTGGGTCGATTGCTGGGAGAAACCGCTGGCCTCACCCAGAGGCTTTTTGGTCAGGTATTCGTTCAGGCAGGCCAGGCCGATCAGCAGCAGCGCGCCGGCGCTGGCCAGTACGCCGAGCCACAGGTTGAACAGGAAAATCACCAACAGGTAGATGGGAAACCACGGCGCATCGAAGAACGCGAACAGCGCCGGCCCGGTGATGAATTGGCGGATATGGGTCAGGTCGCCCAGGGATTGCCCGGCATGCCCCTCGCCGCGTTGCAGGTTGCGTTCGAACGCGGCCTTGTACACGCGCAGGTTGAAACGCCGTTCCAACTGGCTGCCGATACGGATCACGATAAAACTGCGGATCGCTTCCAGGGTGCCAATAAACGCAAAGAAGCCCACGACCATCAGCGTCAACATCACCAGGGTGGTTTCGTTCTGGGAGGACAGCACACGGTCATACACTTGCAGCATGTAAATCGACGGCACCAGCATCAACAGGTTAATCAAGGCGGTGAAGCAGCCAATACTGATCAAGATGCTCTTGTATTCACCCAGCGCTTTGAATAACGGCGCAACAACAGGGGGCTTGGCCATATGTTTTTTATCTTCCTTGAACCAAATTGCGCGCATAAGCTGCCCGAACCCTGATACAGGCCGAACAACTAATAAAATCCAGCAATAAGCTTATAGCGATAACTAAGGCATTCGTTTTAGTTCAATGACGGCGCCGGTTTTGGTGCGGGCCTGATAGTCGCCACTCTTCTGGCGATTCAAGTGTGCAATGCCGCTGCCCTCGGCATTGAACAGCCAGATGCCGTCAGGTGTCGGCGACCAGGTCAGGGGTTTTTCTCCCAGCCATTGCTCGGCACAGGCCACATCGCCGCCCAGCGCATTCGCCTGTTCAAACAGGTCCAGGGCACATACCTGATCCTGCCGGTGCAACTGCCAATGCCCGGCCAACTGGGCCGTGGTGGGTAATACAAGACTGCTCGCCATTGCGTGGGCTCCTGCCGACACGAACATCACCTGCAACCCGCAGGCGATCACATTGAAAAAACGCTGCATCTTCACGCTCCCTCGTGCAGGCGCGACGTCGAAACGCCGCGCCCTTGTATCACGCTACGATGTCACTGACCGCTGCCTGGCCGACCGTGGTGACGAGGAAATCCGCCACGCCGTGCCCGGAGAAGTCTACCGCCAAGGTGCCCAGGTTGGTGCCCGCGGCGTAGCTCAACACCGCATCGCCGGCATGCCCGGTAAATGCGTTGACGAAGCTCAGGCCGGCGCCTTTGGTGATGCCGCTGAGGTCGATCTTGTCCGAGCCCGACGTAAAGTCCAAGAGCTTGTCCGCCGCCCCTGGCCTGGAGTCGGAACTGGCGCCGAACACAAAGGTGTCACTGCCCGCGCCGCCCCACAGTTGGTCCGCCCCGCCGCCGCCATAGATCAGGTCGTTGCCGGCCCCACCCTTGATGACGTTGGCGGCGTTGTTGCCGATGATCAGGTCGTTACCGGCGCCGCCGAACGCGTTCTCGACGGTCACGCCCTTGGCGATGGACACGTTGCCCACCAGGCCGCCTACGTCGGAGAACGAGGTCTCATTGAGGTTGATCTTCTGGTTCTGGGAGAAACCGGAGAAGTCCAGGGTGTCGTTGCCGCCACCGTCCCATACCGAAAACACCAGCTTGTCGGCATTGGAACCGGCGCTGAGGAAATCACGCCCGGTGTTGGAGTTGAAACCGTAGGTGGTGTCGCCGGCGCGGGTGTTGTAGTTGGCGCCGTAGAGCTTCTGGATCGCGGCGATGTCGTCGATCAGCGGGCCGGAGGCATAGGCTTCGACCCCGCCTTTGCTGAAGTTCTGGTTGGTGTTGCTCTCGCTCCAGTAACTCATGAGGCTGTAGCCGCGCGTGTCCTGTCCATAGGTCGCGTCATTGTAGGTGGGCGCGCCTTCGCCGGCGTTGTAGTCGCCGGGGTGAGCCAGGCCCAGGGTGTGGCCGATTTCGTGGGTGAGGGTCTGCCGGCCATAGTTGTTCAGGTCCGGGGTCTTGTTCGGCGTGTAGCTGTTGTTGGTCAGGTACCACGAGGTGCCGTCGTAGCCTGCACCGGTGCCGGGCAGGTAGGCGAAGGCCGCGGCGCCGTCCTGGCCGCTGCTGTAGTTGCCGAAGGTCATGTGGCCATCACCGCCGGAGGCTTTCTCGGTGAACGCCACGTTGGCTACGTCCGCCCAGGATTGCATGGCCAGTACGGCCTGTGCTTTCTGCTGTGCGTTGAACTGGCTGAACCCGGAGATGCCATGTTTGTTCAGGGTGGCCGAGGAAGCCGAGGTGAGGAAGGTGTAAGTCAGATCGATCTTGCCGTTGCCGTCAAAGTCCCGGTACGCGGCGCCGTCGCGCAGCAACTGGGTGGCTGCCTGGTCAACGGTGTAGGAGGGTTTGCCATTGACCGTGAGGTTGCCGCCACGGTCATACAGATGGCTGAAGCTATCGATTTGCGAGTAAGCGGTGCTGGCTTGCGCCGCCGACACGATAGCCTTGTCTTTTACTTTGGACATAAACGTACTTCCTTGTGTGCAAGTGCATCAGTCTTTGTTCGATAGGAACCCCGCTGGCGAGATCGTCCTATCACTCGCCTCTTTTGAAGGCGTCATGAAACTGACACAACTTGAAATCTTTCGTCTACCTCTATTTCCAGGGTGGAAAATCTTCGATTTGGCAACTAACGCTAGTTCATACCGTATTTATTGGGGTGGTGTGAGTTTGTCGGACAAAAAGCAGGCCGCTCTTATTTAAATATTAAATAGCGCTAACGCCGCTCAACTTCAGCGGCGCACTTGATAAATGGATCCAATATATTGCCACGGTGGCATTGGCGACATTAAACAGCCACTACTTCAACTAAGCATTAACCTCGCCTCACTCCCGGCACACCCGCCAGCCCGTACCCTGCAACGCCTGCACCAGGGTTTCGCCGGCCAGACCCGGCACCTGCACACCGTCGTCGGTGGCCATGTCCTCCCCGGCCAGGATTGCGTTGATGATCGCCTCTTCCACCGCTTCCGCCGCTGCGCTGAACAGTGGCGAAATATGATCGTTGTTGACCATCCGCAACGTGCTGCAAAACGGCAGGCCCTTGCGCCCGTAATCCGCGGGTGGCAGGTCCTGGTTGCCAGTGGCGAAGGCCAGGAACAGGTCGCCGCTGGAGTCCTCGGTACCGCCGCCGGTACGGGCGATGCCGATGGAGGCACGTTGCGCCAGGCGTTGGCATTGGTGCGGCAACAACGGCGCATCCGTGGCCAGGATCACCACGATCGAGCCCATCCCCGGCGTGCCGCGCTCGGCGAATGGCGAGGGAATGTCCATGAGCCGACGGCCCACCGGGTAGCCGTCGACCCGCAGTTCCTGGCGCTTGCCGTGGTTGGCCTGCACCAGTACACCCACGGTCCAAGCGCCCTGCTCCGCCGGCAGACGCCGCGACGCGGTGCCGATACCACCTTTGAACTCATGGCAAATCATCCCGGTGCCGCCGCCTACCGCACCTTCCTGCACCGGGCCGGTTTGCGCAGTGTCGACGGCTTCGCGCACATGTTCAGGGCGCACATGCTGGCCCCAGATATCGTTGAGCAGGCCGTCATAGGTTTCCATCACCACCGGCATGCACCAATACACCGCCGGGTCGGCCAGGCGCTCGCGCTCCAGGGCAATCAAGGTATCGCGCACGATACCGATACTGTGGGTATTGGTGATCGCCAGCGGCGTGGTCAACAATCCCGACTCGTTGATCCACTCCAGGCCCGTGGCATCGCCGTTGCCGTTAAGCACGTGGTAACCGGCGAAACACGGTTGCTGGCGCGCCTCAACCGCGCGCGGCTGGATCACGCTGACGCCGGTGCGCACCTGTTTGCCGCCGATGCGCGCCTTGAGTGTGCTGTGACCGACCCGAACACCGGGCACATCGGTGATGGCGTTCAACTCGCCGGGCGTGCCCAGCCCCAACGTAATACCCAATTGACGTGCGCGCATAACCTCTCCTTACAGTTTCTGGAAGACCGGACTCGACCGGCCGCTGATGCAATAGAAAATCACTGACAGAGCCAGCAAGCCGAGGATGACCAGGATGTCGCGCACCGAGGCCGCAATGATCAACGTGATCAACAAGTACCCCGCGCCCAGTACCGCCAGCAACGCCGGCAACGGCCACAGCGGCATGCGGTAGGGATGTTCGCGGTCGCGCAACCGCACGCGGCTCATCAACGCGCTCAATGCCACCACCAGGTACACCAGGATGATCAACAGCACGCTGAACGACGTCAGGTCGGCCAGGTTGGAGCTGAAGCTCAGCAGCGCCGAAGGGACAGCCAGGAACAGCGTAGCCAACCAGGGGGAATCCCAGCGTGGGTGAATGCGCGTGAACAGTGTGTTGATGCCCGGCGTCCACAGCGCATCGCGCCCGCTGCTGAACACGACGCGGCCGATCTGGATGACGATGGCGACGATGGCATTGAACACCGACAGGAAAATCCCCGCGCTGACCAGGCGTGACAGGGTTTCATTGCCGTGGCTGGTCAGCAGGTAGCCGATGGGGTCGGGGCTGCTGATCATCGCGCTCAGGGACGGTGCGCCGATCAACAGCGCGGTGATCGGCACCAGTTCGATAATGACCACCAGTCCCAGGGACCACAGCACCGCCTTGTGCACACCCTTGCCGCCGCATTTCATGTCTTCGGCGAGCAACACCGCCGGACCATAGCCGTTGTAGGAAAACAACCCGATACCCACCGCGCCGATCACCAAGGCCCAGGGCGCCAGGTGCAGCTCGCCGTTTTCGACGATCTGCGGCTGGAACAGTACGCTGGCGGGCTGCACTGGATGGCCGAAACCGATAAACACGATCACCAGCAAGGCCGCCACTTCAAGGAGCAGGCAGGTGCCGGTGATCCAGGCGTTGAGCTTGATATTGAGGATGCCCAGGGCGTAGCTGCAGACCACGATCACCAGGGCGACGGTTTGCGAATCGAACGTCGTGCCCAAGGCGTTATTGAGGTAGGTCGCGGCACCGGTCGCCAGTACCGGCGGGATAAACAGCAACATCACCAGCACCGTGAGGAAGGTCGCGTAGCCGGCCATGCCGCCGAACACACGCTTGGCGTACACATACTCGCCGCCGGCGCTGTTGTGGGCACGGCCCAGTTCGGCGTAGCAGAAGGCGAACATCAGCGCGAGCAGGCCGGCCATCACAAACGCCAGGAACACACCGCTGCCGGCTTGCTGGATGGCAAAGGGCGCGATCACGAACACGGAGCTTGCGGGCGTCACGGCGGAGACGGTGATGGCCACCACATCGAACACGCTCAGGGTGGGTTTCAACACGCCATCGGGCGTGGGGGAAGTGCTCATATCGTTATCCTCTGTCGTTGTTCTTGGTGTGAGGCAGAAACGAAAAATGATGTTTTTTCGGGATATGTTTCCCGTTGGATGAAGGCGACGTTATCGAAGCCGCGGTTGTCGGACTATTCCCCTATTGGCGTACTCCCCTTGACGGCATCCGGCAAAAACCGAACCCTTGGCCGATCTTTGGATGGCGGGAGCCTGCCCTATGCGCCTGTTTCGCGAAGTTGCCATGCACGCCGGCCTGGGCCGCGCCGTCGCACACCTCGGCACCGAGCGGTTCTGGAAACAGTTGGTGCTGTTGCTGCACCAGTGCCTGCCTTTCGATAACGCCCTGGCGATTTTCTATCCTTTGGAGGGGCCACCCCAAGCCCTGGAGGAATACGACGCCCAGCCCAGCAGCAAACCGGCCTCGATGCTGGCGTACCTCAATGGTCTGTACCTGCTCGACCCGTTTTTCCAGGCCTGTCGCGAAGGTTATGCCAGCGGCGTGTACCGCCTGGAGGAAGTCGCGCCGGACCATTTTCGCCAGAGCGAATACTTCCTCAACTATTTCCACGACAACGTACTGGAAGACGAAGTGCAGTTCATCCTGCAACTGCCGGGTGCGGGCACGTTATCACTGTCGCTGGGCATGCAGCGGCGCTTCAGCGGGGAAGAGACCGGGCTGATGACCCTGCTGGCGGCCTGGGTGTTGCCGCTGATGCAGCAGCATTGGCAACAGAGCACTCAACGCGTACCGGCCATGGACAGCCAGATCCGCGATGCGCTGAGCCAATTCGGCAGCGGCGTGCTGTCGGAGCGCGAACTGGAAATTGCCCGCCTGGTGCTGCGCGGGTTTTCTTCAAAAGCCATGGCCGAGCGCCTGAACATATCGCCGGACACGGTGAAAGTGCACCGTCGGCATCTGTACGCGAAGCTGGACATATCGTCACAGCCGGAGCTGTTCTCGTTGTTTATCCAGTCGTTGGGGCATGATTTGGAAAAACCGTAAGCGTTCTTCGAGATCGGCGGTGCGGCTGACGCAGCCTCGCTTGCGCTCGGCAGCTGCTACGCGGGACGGAGGCCACGCGTCGTCCAAGGCGCCGATCGCCGAAGATCAGCGCCCTATGCATACGGGAACGCCTTCAGACCGCAGTCGCAGCGCCTGACTAATGGCAATTCGCCATAATTTGCGCAAGACATGACCTGCGTCAACCCGATGCGAAACAACCGCCGAACGGAGCGAAAAAATTCACTTTGCCGTTGCGAACGAATGCTATTTTTAATGCTCCGACGCCATGCCCAGTGACGGTCATGGCCCCTGCCGCGAGCTAAAGGAAGCGCTCAATGAACAAGGTGGGCAACATGAATAAAGTGACGTTCCCCAACGCCTGCCAGTTGATGCGCTGGCATTTCCATCCGATGGGCTTCGAGGGCAGCATGGACGCGCCTGGCAGTATGGTCGCCCGCCTGTTCGATCGCGCCAGCGGCGAAACCCTGATCGCCATTGCCGGTATCCCGTGCGCCACGGTGATGAATGCCGCCGATGTGGAACGGATTATCGAGGCCGTGGAGGATGAACTGGCGTCTTTTGTGCCGCCGCTGTCGTTGCGGGCCTGAATCGCGATCTTTCGCCTGGTACGGCCCATCGCACCTTTGAATTTGCATTCACCGGCCTAATTGCGCTGGTCGTCAAAAAAAGCCTTTTTCCCATCCACCCGTTCCGAGGCCCGGGGCACATTCACGGCCTGGCCTTCGGGCTTTTCCACATACCAGTAGCAATGGCTGATGGCCCGGGTAATGCCGACGTAGGCCAGGCGCAGCACCTCGTCCTTTTGCGCGGTGTCATAGGGTTCGCTATCACCGTCCTTGCCCAGACCCGCCATGCGATATACCTGGTTCTTGTAGGGCGAGCTGGTCACATGCTGGCAATCGCCGAGCAGAAATACCGCATCGGCCTGCAGGCCCTTGGCACTGTGATAGGTCAGTTGCTTCAGCCGGCGAGCTGCTGGCGGCAAGCTAGAATCCACATTAACTATCGACTGAATATGCTCTTGAATCAGTAGCTTATCGCTGCTTTTTCGATAAAGCATTAATACTGAATCGCCTTTCTGGTAGTGCGCTGCCAATTGACGTCCCAGCGCGGCATCGTCGCGTGCCAACACCTTGACCGGCTCCAGTACCTTGGGCGCGCCGCTGGCCTTGGCCTTCTTGCCGGGGATCGCCGGCGCGGCGCGCACGATGTGTTCGGCCGCGTCGATGATGTGCTGGTGGCTGCGGTAGTTCTCGCCCAGCATGACTCGGGTGGTGCTCGGTGAAGGGAATTCCTTGTTGAACGCCATGAAGTACTTCGGCGAGCTGCCGCGCCAGCCATAGATCGACTGCCAGTCATCTCCCACACATAACAGCGAAGAACGCTGTGCACCACGCCCGACGTGCATGGCCGGGCCTCGGCTGCGGATTTCGCGCAGGCTGGCGCGGATCCACGAGACGATTTGCGGCGAAACGTCCTGGAATTCATCGATCATCAGGTGCGACAGGGGTCGCAGCAACGGATCGCTGAGTAGTTTGAGGTTTTCCGGGGTATTTTCGCCAAACAACGAAAACATACGGTTATACGTCATGATCGGCGGCGATTGTTCGAGCAGGTGGTCTTCCAGGGCCCTCCAGAAAATGCTCAAGGCTTCAAAGAAGAAACGGTCCGGATCATCCTTGGCAAAGCTCATCTGGCCCACGGCGGCCGGTACATCCAGGCCGAGGTTCTCGATAAAGCCCGCCGCCATGACAAAACTGTCCAGCAGCGGCGCCGAGGCCAGCTCACCCTTGACCTTGTAATCAAAGCCGGGACCGGCTGTAGCATCACCCGCCAGGCTGCTCAGGAGACGCTTGGAGGACTCATAGCTATCCAGCCAAATCAA
The DNA here is from genome assembly GCF_030687435.1 of Pseudomonas sp. FP597. Classification (NCBI taxonomy): domain Bacteria; kingdom Pseudomonadati; phylum Pseudomonadota; class Gammaproteobacteria; order Pseudomonadales; family Pseudomonadaceae; genus Pseudomonas; species Pseudomonas sp. FP597. Next base: position 3,424,181 of record NZ_CP117432.1, read on the forward strand.
TGGTTTACGACAAAAAGCTTGAAACAGTGTGCGCTTCACCGCCCATTCCGCCCGGACCGACAACTTGGCGTTGGGCCGGCTGAGCTGGGCATTTTCCCGCGGGTCGAAGCCGAGCACTACCCAGGCATCCAGTTCGGCGATATAGCCGTGGCAATGAAACAGCGCGCCGTTGATCTCCACAGTCTGACGGTTGGGCTCGATGCCCTTGATCGGCCAGGCGCCTGCGCGAAACCACAGGTCTTCAATCACATCGCACAGCTCTTCATCGCGTTTGGCGGCCAATTCGGTGACCGCCATACGTTTCTGCACATCCGGGTGGTCACGTTCCAGCTCCTTGAGCTGCAAGCCATGACGGGCCAATGGCGCGATCAACTCGCGAAAGCGTGGATGACGGCCGTGCAGTCGGTGATAGCACGCATTCATCTGCTGGCGCTGGGCGTCATTGATACGCAGGTCGAACGGGTTGCTGTCGGCACCTTCAAAACCCGAGTTCAGGTTCTCGAACGCTTGCAGGCGCTCAAAACCCGGCAGGCTGCGCACCATCGGCAGGATGCGCGAATGGAAGGTTCGCACCACCGCCTCAGCCTCTTTAAGAGCAAGGGGTTGGCCCCACAGGTTGAGGATTTCCATGAGCTTGCTGATGAAGTCTTTGCGCGATTCACGGGTGAACGTCACCACCGTCATTGAGCTCAGTTCAAAGCCCAGGTAATGGGTGAGCAGCAAAATGCGCAGCACCAGCGAGGTGGATTTACCCGCCCCGGCACCTGCAATCACGGACGTTGACGGCGTATCGCTGAAGATCATCTTCCATTGCGTCGCACTCGGCTGGGCATGGGCCGGCAGCAAACGGGCGACATCGGCCTTGATACGCTTTTTCAGGTCGGCGGTCAGGGGCAGCCGCCAGTCGTCGAACAGGCTGTCGTCAACGCCGGGAGCACGGTGTTCATCCGCACGGACATCGCGAATCAACAGGACCTGACGCCCTTCTTCGATACCCTCGGCCTTGCCTTCGCGGTAACCGTACTCCACGCCCGCCTCATGCCCGCTGCGAAAGCCATCGGCTTGCCCGTGCAACCAGGAAAACCGGTGCTGCGCACGCAGGCGGGTCAACCCGTGGCCAAACAGGCGCGCAGCCAGGCGTTTCAACAGCGGCATCTCGGCCAATGGGCGCAGTTCAGGGGGCAGATCAGGCTTTTGTTGCGGCACGCGGACTCCTGCGATGAGCTTGGCTTTGACAAGTGCGCCATGGTCGCCGGAAACGCCCCTCAGTTCCAGCCAATTGCTGCGCAGTCATGCGGTTAGGCGATGAAGTGAAAGTTAAAACCTCAATAAAACATCAATTTAACCGATAGGAATCAGGCATTTTTTACGCTTTTTATCGATGATGGGCTGTCGGATGATAGGGCCATCAACAGGAGGCAATCATGCTTGAACTTCGACCTTTCAATTCCCTGGGCGGCGCCCATCATGGCTGGCTTGACGCTCACCACCACTTCTCGTTCGCCGAGTACCACGACCCCAAACGTATGCACTGGGGCAACCTGCGGGTGTGGAACGACGACATCATCGCGCCGGGCACGGGCTTCCCGCAGCACCCGCACCGCGATATGGAAATCATCACCTATGTGCGCGAAGGTGCGATCAGCCATGCCGATAACCTGGGCAACAAAGGCCGCACCGAGGCGGGCGATGTCCAGGTGATGAGCGCCGGCACCGGGATCGCCCACAGCGAGTACAACCTGGAAGCCACGCCGACGAAGATTTTTCAGATCTGGATCATCCCGAATGAAGCCGGCCTGCCGCCTTCCTGGGGCGCCAAACCGTTTCCTCAGGGCAACCGCGAGGGCTTTGTGACCCTGGCCAGCGGCAAGGCCGGCGACAGCGAAAGCCTGCGCATTCGCGCCGATGCACGCCTGGTAGCGGCCAACCTGAAAGCCGGGGAAAGTGCCGAATATCGGCTGGATCACGGACGCCGGGCGTATCTGGTGCCGGCCACGGGGGTGATTGAAGTCAATGGCCTGCGTGCGCAGGCGCGAGACGGTGTGGCGGTTGAGGATGAGCAGGTGTTGCGGGTCACGGCCGTTGAGGACAGCGAGATCGTGTTGGTCGATTTAGCCTGATCGAAATGTGGGAGGGGGGTGCGACGATTCGACTTGCTCCCTCCCACATTTTTACAGCAGTGTCAGTTGGAGCTGATTGCGCCGTCCACCAGCACTTGCGCCTCTTCCACCAACTGCTTGAGGTGGTCTTCACCGATAAAGCTCTCGGCGTAGATCTTGTAGATGTCCTCGGTGCCCGATGGCCGCGCGGCGAACCAGCCGTTTTCGGTCATGACCTTGAGCCCGCCGATCGCCTGGTTGTTGCCCGGCGCGTGGCTGAGGACCTGCTGGATGCGCTCACCGGCAAGTTCCGTGGAGGTCACCTGCTGCGACGACAGTTTGCCCAGCAATGCCTTCTGCGCCGGCGTGGCCTTGGCATCGACACGGATGGCGAACGGTTCGCCCAGCACCTCGGTGAGGCCACGGTAGAGCTGGCTTGGGTCCCGGCCTTTGCGCGAAGTCATTTCCGCCGCCAGCAAGGCCGGGATCAGGCCATCCTTGTCGGTGCTCCATACGCTGCCGTCCTTGCGCAGGAACGAGGCGCCGGCGCTCTCTTCGCCGCCGAAGCCCAGCGAGCCTTCGAACAGGCCATCGGCAAACCACTTGAACCCCACCGGTACTTCGTACAGGCGACGGCCAATGCGCGCGGCGACGCGGTCAATCAGGCCGCTGCTGACAACGGTCTTGCCCACGGCCGCATCGGCGCGCCACTCGGGACGGTTCTGGAACAGGTAATCGATCGACACCGCCAGGTAGTTATTCGGCGCCAACAGGCCGCCGGACGGGGTGACGATGCCGTGGCGGTCGTGGTCCGGGTCGCAGGCGAAGGCCACATCGAAGCGTTCCTTGAGGCCGATCAAGCCTTGCATGGCGTAGCTGGAGGACGGGTCCATGCGGATCTGGCCATCCCAGTCGACGCTCATGAAGCGAAAGGTGGAATCGACTTCGGTGTTCACCACGTCCAGGTTCAGGCGATAGTGCTCGGCAATCGCCGACCAGTAGCGCACCCCTGCTCCACCCAGCGGATCAACGCCCAGGCGCAGGCCTGCGCTGCGGATGGCGTCCATGTCGATCACATTGATCAGGTCGGCCACATAGGTGTTCAAATAGTCGTGACGGTGTGTGGTGTCAGCCTTGAGGGCCTGGGCATGGCTGATGCGCTTGACCCCGGCCAGTTTGTTGGCCAGCAGTTCGTTGGCCTTGGCTTCGATCCACTTGGTGACATCGGTGTCGGCCGGGCCGCCGTTGGGCGGGTTGTATTTATAGCCGCCGCTTTGCGGTGGGTTGTGGGACGGCGTGATGACGATACCGTCGGCCAGGCCGCTGGTGCGACCGCGGTTGTAGCAGATGATGGCGTGGGAAATCGCCGGGGTTGGCGTGTACTCATCGCCTTCGGCAAGCATGACATGCACGCCATTGGCGGCCAGCACTTCCAGGGCGCTGGCGCCGGCAGGCGTCGACAGTGCATGGGTGTCCAGGCCGACAAACAGCGGACCGTCGATGCCTTTGGCTTCGCGGTACAGGCAGATGGCCTGGCTGATGGCGAGCACGTGCCATTCGTTGAAACTCAGCTCGAACGAACTGCCACGGTGACCGGAGGTACCGAAGGCCACGCGCTGGGTGGAGATCGCTGCATCAGGCTGGCCGGTGTAATAGGCCGTGACCAGTCGCGGGATATCCACCAGCAGGTGTGCCGGGGCCGGTTTGCCCGCAAAAGGACTGATTGTCATGCATAAACCTCGAGAAGAAGGATTCGGAAAAGTGTCAGTTTACTGGGAGTTGGACTACCGCGCGACGTTATAAATCCTACAACATTAAGAGAAATCTCATCCGGTCTCAGCCTGACGCAATGCCTCGCTCAGGGCTGCGAGCGCGACGTCCAGGTTGGGTTGCCCATGAAAGGTATGGCTCAAGCGCAGGTTCTGGTGATGCAAGCCACTGGCACTGAACAACTCACCCGGTGCCACCACTATCTGGCGCGCCAGCAAGCGCTGGAAAGCCTGGCGCATATCCACTGCGTGCGTGGACCTGAGCCAGAATGTCGCTCCGGCCGCCGGCATTCGATACGTCACCTGCCCCTCTAGGTGCTGGGCCAGACGCTGGTCCATGCGCGCCGCTTGTTCACTTAACTGATCGCGCAGCGCGTGCAGGTGCTGGTCAACCCGGCCGCTCTGGTACAACCGCGCGATGGCGCGTTGGCGAATCGATGATAGACGGAATGAACGCAGCAGGAACTGACGCTGCAGTTCACCACTCATGCGCCGGCACAGCAGGTAGCCATAGGGCGCTTCCTGTCCCAGTATTTTCTCGAACGATGAAAACACTACCAGCCGTTCCGGATTCACCAGTTCGCGCAACGCAGCGTGCGTGGCCTCGAAACTCAAGTCGCCAAAGGTGTCGTTTTCCAGCAGCCAGCAGCCGTAGCGTTCCAGCAGGCGCGCCACCTCCAGGCGCTCGTGGGCCGACATGCACACGCCCGCCGGCAAACTCACCGCCGATGACAGCAAGACCAGGCGCACGGGCTCATCACGCAACAGCCGCTCCAGGCTGTCGCGGTCCAGGCCGCCTTCCGCTGTCCAGGGCAGTTCGAGAATGCGCACTCCGACGTCCTGCAACAAGCGCAGGATCAACCAGTCGCAGGGCGACTCGACGATCATCGTGGTCCCTCTGAGGGCGAGCACGTCGATCAGAATGTCCAGCACGCCGCGCAAGTCGGCGCCGACATACACATCATCCGCATGCCAGCAGCGCGTAGGCGATGAGGTATAGCGTGCCGCCAGTGCCGTACGCAGCTCCCACACGCCGCAAGGCTGCGACCAGGGTTGGAGATGCCCGGGATACTGGCGCACCAGTTCACGCTCCAGTCGCAATAAGGTGCTGTCCAGGGAGGCCAGTAACGCCGGCTCGTCACCACTGAGTACCACCATGCCGGGACGTCGCGCCGCGGCATAGAGCCGATCGAGCAGATCGCCGCCGCTCCACGCCAGTGCGTTGGTCGAGACCGGCCAGGCGTAATAACCCGACTTGGCGACTGAATAGACCCGGCCCTCCTTTTCCAGCAACGAATAGGCGTACTGGATCGTCGAGATCGATACATTCAGGCGCTCGGCCAACTGGCGCAAGGACGGCAGCTTTACCCGAGTGTCGGTACTGACTTCATTGATCAGGCAGATCATGTAGCGATAGACCGCCTGATACGCAAAGTCCGCCTGCCGCTCGCCGCGCAGGGTCATCGCTCGGACAATTGAAAGGCCTGTGCGGCACCGTCGTCCGCGGCGCAGGCCGTGCGCAGCCTGGCGCGGCGCGGCAGCACCGGCCGCCGCTTGTACAAGTGCTGGAGTAACGGCATCGACAGACCGCTGATGTCCATCACCCACTGCTGCAGCATCTCGGCCGAGGGCTTGCCCTGCAGCGCCTTGTGCAATTCGGGCAAGGCCACCAGCATGCCTGGGTGGCATTGGCGCAAAAAGCCTTCGAGTCGTTCGCCATGGTGGATAAACGGCGAAAACAACAGGCAGGTCAACTGTGTTTCATCCAGGCCAAAAAACTGCTGGGCCTGGATACTCGCCTGAATGCGCCCTTCCTGAGTCGTGGCCCGCGCGAGCAGTTCTTCCGGCATCCGCAAGTGATGCAGGTACTGGCTGGCTTGCTGGATAAAGCTATCGACACCGTCTTCGTAGTCCAGCTCGCGCAGGCATTCGGCCTGCAGGCCGCGCAAGTGTGCCATCAGCAACGGGTAGGAGTACGCCGGGTGGCTGAAGTGAAAGCCCAGCGGATCGGGCGCATAGGCCATGAACTCGCTCAGCAGGGACGATGATGCGAGGTCGACATCTTCCAGCAGGTCCGCGATGCCGATATAGGCCAGATGGCGATGGCCGACCTTGCTGGGGTTGTCGTCGGCCACATAGTGCTCGCCATACACATCGCGGTAATACCCGGCGCTCCATTCGTCCATGCGCGCAAACAACTCGTGCAGCATCAGCGGCCGGGTCCTGGCGATAGGAATGCCAGCACCCTGGGCGGTTTTCTTGACCCAGGCCAGAAACTGGCTTTGCTTGCGCGGTGAGTCTCCGGTGACCAGCGCATGCACACCACCGTTGCAGGTGGTGACACGCTGGTAGAAATCCCCCAGGGCCAGGTATGTGTCATTGCAGAGTGTTTCGCGACAGTCGCCGGAGGTCACGTGACCCACCATCAGCCGGTTGCGCTGGCTCTTTTCGCGAGCGACCAGCGACGACGAACGCAAGTAGTTGAAGGGTTGTATCTCCTGGTTCTCTACCATCAACAACTCGACGCGCGGATCATCATGCAGAAACAGTCGGCTGTAACCGCGATCGAGGGTGTCGAGCTGCTCATCGGTCATCCCCGCATAGCGCAGCGTGGCCACGCGCAGGTGAAAGGTACGCGGCGCACGCCCGGCAATCGTCAATTGGGCAGCACGCAGCAGCGCCAGGGTATAGCTGCTGACTTCACCGCCACCATGGGTGACCAGCACTTTGTATTCTCCCACCTGCTCCATGCCCCCGGCCGCCACGACGATACGCTGGATCAATAGCTGGAGTGCCGTGCGCCCCGAGCGGCTGAAGTGCCCAACTAAACGCTGCAGAACTTGCTGATAAACGTGATTCATAGCTTGTTCGTGAATAGTGCTCATGGTTCTACTACCTAAGTTGAAATATCAGTTTCAAGCAACTGCCGAGAGCGTTTGCTCGACCTATTGCGTGTGCAGGAGAGTTGCGTGCGGTGCTCTGTTTCGATAAATAGACATTAGCATCGAGCAACAAAATGACAGGCGGCGGCGGGGTGAGCATCCTGCCCACAAAATATGCACGCCCCCCTTGAACCCTTGGGATTACGGGACAAGGTAGTGGCCCTAGGATGGTTCCGACATACTCCTACACATTCTTAACCCTCATTTAAGGAAGCATCTGACAAATAAACTTAAGTAACTTTCCCATTTATTGGAGAGTGACTTTTTATGCCAGAGCCTATTTCCCTGCCCCCCTGAAAGGGCCTTGCGCTTGGTAGAGTCAACTATTGGCAGCTGCGTCATAGAATCAATCATTGCTCGTTCCTTGAGATGAAAGTTGAAGCGGTAATTATCAGTGCTGGAATAATGATTAATAGATACAGAACCTGGCCTGAAAGCAGTGCAGATGGGTGACGGCGGGATGCGCAAAGGACGCGCACACGAAGACGCCGCACTGCAATACAGGGCGGCGTCAGGGAAAAAGTACTGGTTTCAGGGGCTCGGGCGCCCAGCCTACGCGCCAAGGCGCGCGCGGTTTAAGCCCTGTTAAATGGCGCATTTGCCTCATGCGCCAAGGGCTATAACGACTTGTTTGCGAATATTCCTACATCTTAAACAGCTTCAACCTGCAAGGCCACGCGCTCGCGGCACGGGCATTCGTCCATATAGCGGTGCGCTTCCACGAACTGGTTGAACGGGAACACCGTGGTTTTCAATGGCACGAGCACGCGGTCGGCGGTCAGCTGGTTGATATCGCGCAACGCTCGCTGCAAGGCCACATGGTCCTGGATGATGCCCAGTTCCGGTTTGCCGGTGAAGTTGCCAATGCAGTGCACAAAGAACTGGATGTTCTTCTGGAACGCCGCACATGCCGGGAATGGCGTCTGGTTGCCGCCCTGCAGGCCATACAGCACCAGGCTGCCACGGGGAGCCAGCACATCACCGAGCAATGACATCTGCGGGCCGCCCAAGCCATCGAACACCACATCGACGCCGCGGTTATCGGTGATCTTGTTGATCTGCATCAGCAGGTCCTGTTCTTCGGTGACGATGACCTTCTCGGCGCCGAGGGAGAGCAAGTACTCACGCTCGGTACTGTCCTTGGTCGCCGCGATCACCCGCACACCCAGGGCCTTGCCCAATTGTACAAAAGAAGGACCGGCGCAATGACTGGCATCCGTAACCAGGGCAAATTGCCCAGGCTTGACCCGCGCAAGGTCCATGTAGGCAAAATATGCGATCAGCAGCGGCGTGTAGTGCACACTCGCTTCGATAGGGCTCAAGACATCCGGGTAACGGGTCAGGGCCGAACGCGGCAATACGATCCGTTCGCCGTATACCGGATAATCGTTGGGACTCTCGGCCGGAAAACTGGCCACCTTGTCGCCCACGGCCAAATCATCCACACCGTCGCCAACGGCCACGACCACGCCGGCCATCTCATGCCCCAGCCCCGAGGGCAGACGTGCATGGGAAGACGCCAGGTTCTGGCGCCACAAAATGTCGTACCAGCTGATGCCAATCGCCTCGACACGCACCTGCACTTCGCCCGGTGCGGGCTGCGCGGCTGCATGCTCTTCGCATTTGAGCACCTCGGCCGGACCAAACTTGTGAAAACGGATCGTGCGGGACATCGCAAACCTCGTCAAAGTAACTTCTAATGCCCTGAACTCTATCTGGGCTTTAGGGGTAAGACCACCGGTCACCGTTAATAGTCGACATGCCTGTCATTGATTCAGCTTCTGAGGAACAGACACCAAGTCTTGTAGGAAAACTCAATTATCCTGTGCAGAGTACCAGCCTTTCCCCGTAAGATTCATGCCGGGCATTGTTCTCATATGACCGCTCTCGTCAAGTTTGCTGACTCTTCCAGGACACAAGATGAACCGTAACGACCTGCGTCGTGTCGACCTTAACCTCTTGATCGTATTCGAAACCTTGATGCACGAGCGCAGCGTGACCCGCGCCGCCGAGAAGCTGTTCCTCGGCCAGCCTGCGATCAGCGCGGCGCTGTCGCGCCTGCGTGGGCTGTTCGATGACCCGCTGTTCGTGCGCACCGGTCGCAGCATGGAGCCCTCTGCCCGTGCGGTAGAGATCTTCGCCCTGCTCTCCCCGGCCCTGGATTCCATTTCCACCGCGGTCAGCCGCGCCGCCGAGTTCGACCCGGCGACCAGCACCGCCGTGTTCCGCATCGGCCTGTCCGACGACGTCGAATTCGCCTTGCTGCCGCAACTGCTCAAACGCCTGCGCGCCGAAGCCCCCGGCATCGTGCTGGTGGTGCGCCGCGTCAACTACATCCTGATGCCCGGCCTGCTGGCCTCCGGCGAAATCTCCATCGGTGTCAGCTACACCGCCGACCTGCCGGCCAACGCCAAACGCAAAGTGCTGCGCCGCAGCATGCCAAAATTGCTGCGTGCCGACAGCGTACCGGGCTCCCTGAGCCTGGACGACTTCTGCGCCCGCCCCCATGCCTTGGTGTCCTTTGCCGGCGACCTGAGCGGGTTTATCGATGAGGAACTGGAAAAGCTCGATCGCAAACGCCACGTCGTACTGGCCGTGCCGCAGTTCAACGGCCTCGGCACCTTGCTGGCGGGCACCGATATTCTTGCAACAGTGCCGGACTATGCGGCCGAGGCATTGACCTCAGCGGGCGGCTTGCGAGCGGAAGATCCACCCTTACCGGTGCGCTCGTTCGAGCTGCACATGGCCTGGCGCGGGTCGCAGGACAACGACCCTGGGGAGCGGTGGTTGAGGTCGCGGATTCAGATGTTTTTTGGGGACCCCGATAGCTTGTAACTGAATTCCACAGATTCAAAAAAAGCTTTAGTAACAATAGGTTATTCGATTTCGAATCCAAAGCCGTCCGTCTAAATCCAGTGGGTTCCGGGGCTTTGCACGAGATCATGCGGGCTCCTTGTGATGGACAGACTGTCGAGAGCCGACAGCCTACTATCCGGAAACCTGCGGTTTACTTGCCCAGAATGTTCTTCAACGCAGCGGTATGGCCGGCCGGATCGTTTACGCTGGACATCACTTCGATGATGGTGATGTTCTGATCGCTCATCGTCATCAACGAAGCCACCAGTAGTTTCAGGCCGTTGAAATCGTCGGTGCCGTCCAGGCGGTACATCTTCAAGCCGTTCACTTGAATGGTCGTCTCTCCAGTCATGCGAAAGTTGGGTGACGCGGCCTGCTGCTTTTCCTTCAAGGTATCCACGCCAAGGCGAAACGCAGCGTCCGGGGTGGTGCCCGATGTCGGCGCCGGACCTTCGGTAACGATGATGGCCCGCTCGCTTGTCGGATCGAAGTACATCGTGCCGCCGTGCTCGCTGTTCAAGGTACGGGCCTCGACGCCTTTCAGCACGAACTTCAGCTTGCCGCCTGCCAGGGACACCGATTGCGCGTCCGATGCCGCCGTAGCGGTATTTTCAGGCGCAACAGCAACTGCCATGGTGGCCGCGCCGCTCAAGGCAGCAAGCACGCACAAGGAACGGGTCCAGCCCAACAGCAAATGCTTCGACATTGATAACGCCTTTGTTTTCAGGCCGGCGAATACCGACGGCCTATCGCGCGAACAGACTAGCTTACTTGCCTGCTCACTTGCCCAGGATGTTGTTCACAGCCGCAGCGTGTCGCTTTTATTTGCGGTCAGCATGGGATTGATATCCTTCGCGAGAGCGCTCGGGCGTCATGACACAAGGAGCGTGCTTCACGCAGATCAATCTCAGGATAGGTGCCCAAGGAGAGATCGTTGGCGCGTCAAGCGACCTGGAACAAAGCGTCGTTCGGCAGCCATATTTTCAGGTTAGGCCCGTCAAAATGATTAACAGTCATTTGCTGGCTGTTAGTCGCAACGGTGCCATGGAAGAACGTGGTGGAGATATATGGTTGCTGCATAGCGTGAGCCGCGTGAGTGCAGCACGCAACGAAAGTTAGTCGTGTTGGATTAGCTTGTCAAAGCGTGGTGAAGCAATGTCTTGTAGGAAAAGGAGGCGTTCGCTGTCAGCTATCGAGCAACCTTTATGCCTCACTTAACTTCCTGACCAACGTAGCTGCCATTAGCTTCAACGTTCTGCTCCCGGCCTCAGACCCCTCATCTAGAACGCGTATGACCTGCGCCCTGTCAAGAATATAACCAGCCAAAAAAACTGATTCAATTGATTCAATTGCGTGAATGACAACAGACTCCCCTCCAGCTTTTAGAAGCGTTAGCAAAACGCGCAACGCCCGCTCATCATTCGAGTCACCGAGAGACTCCGCGCACCGACCTCGCCAGACTTCAGACTTCGCCACAAGAGCAGATTCAAGTTGGTTCCAGCTTGAATTATCAAACTGAGAGATCTTGGAGGCCGCGATATCAATTCCTACATCCGCCCAGTAATCGTCAGACCCTGTCGAATCAAGCAAAAATTCATATCCTTTAAACATATTTCACCAATCAGAATTTCGTCGAATCCGTGCAGCCTCTGCCTCAAGTGTAGCCAGCACTAACGCGGTCCCCAACATTAATGAGCTCAATTTTAATCCCGCTAATTGTCGTTTGATGCAACGAGGCGCCATCGGCCCTAGCCTCAAGCGCGGGGCCATTTCCAATAGCTCGAACGGCATCCATCGTTTGCGCATCCGACAAGGTCAAGCACGGCAGGCATAGAATGCGTCCAACTTTTCGGGGTCAGATCATTTTTAGGTGGACACCTTCGCCTCAAGCGACGGTGTCAGGAAGGTGTGTTGCCTGGACGGTTACAAAATACCGGAGCAAGAGTGCGCCGGATATCAGCCAAAGCAAAACGCCTGCTGATTAAGACTTTGGCAAAAACGAAAGTACTGCTTTAAAAATATGAGTTCCATCATCAACGGCTGATGATGCCTCATATATTGCTCCGGTAGCAGCCATAAGCGAATCCTCTCCACCAGCTAAGGACAGCGCCGATACAGCGCGAGCTTGGCTAAACAGCTGAAGGCCTTCTACATTTAAGCTTCGACCTTCGTCTAGGCTGTCTTGCAAGTCAAAATACTTCTCGTCTAACTATGCAGCTAAAGCATCTAGTCCAGAAACCTGATCAGTCGTGAGTTGATTACCAGATTGTAGATACCTAAGAGATTCGGCAACAATAGACACTTCTACTGGGCAGGCCTGTAAAGCAAGTTCGCAAGCCACTTTTACAGCACGTTTTCGTTGTTTCTCACTGACTACCTTAAGTTTTTCTACAAGGCTTTTCTCAATCATTTCTAAACGCATAATTATTGTTTAGTCTCTGGCAGTGATTTTAATGGCGCGGACACATCCTGTGCGCCATTTAAACTACGACTGCCAGAATGTCAGACAGACGCCATATTCATCGAGAAGATCGTCAGCAATTTCAAACTGAAATACCTTCTCTGGAAAGGCATCGAATAACGCGCGCTTCCAATATCTAGTGATCTGCTCAGCAAATAAATGACAAAGACGATAATCTTCTTCCGACAGGCCCACTTTAAAAACGGGTCGGCCCGGTGCATCCTCCCACTTTGAAAAGAACTGATTTATTGAAAAAGTATTTCTGTATCGTTCAACGTCTCTACGCGACGTACTTTGTTCCAACACACTAGATTCGGTCTCAACCAGCCCGTTCAAATGAAATTTTTGCGGATCGTATTGCTGAGCGTTAGGCAGCCAGAAAATATGACCATTGTCCTCAATAAAATCAGGAGAGAGCAAACCCAGAACAGAAATTGCCTGTTCCAATGAAACCAAGTGCCCTACATATGAAAAAAACTCCCCGGAGCCAATATCTGAAACAAACAGACTCAACGACTCTTTAGAAATATTACCCTGATAAACTTTCATCATTTCAACCCTAAGCTATCGAGAACCGACTGAGGAACTTTTCCCTCAAAAAATTTTGTATCACTTCCCTTCTTGGGGAAATATGTTCCATTCGGAGCTTGGTTCCATTCGACCACCTTAATCCGAGAGCTAGACACATCATATAGTGCACGCCCCTCAGGACCGTAGACAACAACATGCCCATTTCCAAGATTCGCATAAGAATCGGGAGTTTGCCCTTGCAACGGATACTGAACACCACCACGCGTTCCCGTGACCGTCACATTCGTTTCCCTGAGTCCCTTGGTATAATCTAAATCAATAGCATTACCGGCAGAATCCGTAATGAACCTGGGTGTATTTGTAGCGTTAGTAGTTGCTTTTGGACCAGAACCATTCTCGCTATACATATTCCCCGGGTCAAGGCGGTGCTCAGGCGTTACGTATTTCCCATCATCCCGCTGCCCATCCAGCTGGGTTCCTCCGGTATTGATCGCGGGGTTAACAGCGCTACCAGTAGCGAAACCACCACTGCTCGGATGCTCGATAAGAACGTTGATGATTGGCGTGATATATACCAGATTTTCAGGATCGAGCTGGTGAGCCGGAAATTGTGTTCCAAGCAAAAGCTCCCACAGAGCAATGGAAGTCCTGATCTGTTTCTCGCCTTCCTTGCCGAGCTTCGCACCTTCAGCAACGAGAGCATTGGCAGCAATGCGTGTTTTTTCCTGTACCGTTGCGTCTGAAGCTACCAAAACAGCACCGACAGTCACTACGACAGCATCAGCCGCCATAATAGGAACCGCCACAAAGTTTTTCGCGCCAGTTTCAGGCCCATTCAAGCTCTTCAACAAGCTAATGATGCTCAAAACTTTGTTAGGATCATCCCCTGCAATCTGAGTGAGCTTATCAATCAGCGCTTGGTTTTCAGGTGCCTGTTCTTTTCCAGTGATTCCCCCTATCGCTTTAGTGATCAGCGCTGCGCGATCTTCCGCATGACGACTACTTAACTGCCTAAATAAAGCCTTGCCGAGCATCTCTTTGGAGACGTCATCAGGATTCGTCCCTACGGTAATCTGCGCACCCGCACCAAACAGATCCAGCAATTTGTGAATGGTTTCCTCTGTTTGGTCCCCATATTTATTAGCATCCGTTTTCCATTGCCCAATGACTGCTGTTGGGTTAGTCACCGCCGTCAACGAAGAGTCGCTGATGTAAAGGTCCGTACGCTTTTCTTTGTCTTTCGTTACTTCGAATGCTTTTTCCACGTCTCGATTGAGACCTGCAATAGCGGAACCCGCATCGGAAGCTTCGCGAACAATGACCTCTCCCGCCCCAACCGTTGCACGGACCGATTGCTCGCGCTCCTTGTCGTATTTCCAGCCTGAAGCGCTCCAACCTGTATCACCTGCCTTTCCCTTACCCACTTGACTCGGGTCTTGAGTGGTGCTCTGACCGCTTTTATAGGTCCCACCGACGTTCAGGTAATAACCATGCTCAGTATCTTTGCCAGCGATGTCATTGAACCCGAGTGTGCCTGTATCCAGTTTAAGATTACCGGTGTCTGAAGCAATCAACGCACCATCCAATTGCGTATGATCCTCTGTGCGGATATCTACCTTGTCTCGCCCAGTGATACGGGTCTGATCTTCTACCCAGTTGGTTTTACCCGTGGTCTGACCATAACCTACTGAGCCGCTAACACCCGCGCCTGGGCCAATTGTTACGGTTGCGCTGATATCAAATTCCTTCCCTTTAACCTTACCGGTGTCAGGAACAGAAGAAACGCTCAAATCTCGACCCACGCGACCGATCACCTGATCCCCGCGCAGCTCAGCGCCTGCGATGTTGGTATCTCTCCCACTGTTGAAACTCAGATGGTCCCCTGCATATAGGTAGGCGTTCTGTTGACCCTGTTTCTCCCTTTCAAGGTCCCCCTTCCCCATGCTGACGCTCACATAGATACCAGCGCCCTCTTCACCGCCAAAGGTGAGTCCTACCTCCCCTCCACCGCTGCTTCTTTTACTTTCGCTATTGCTCTCGTTTTTCGCCGCACCAATATTCAGGTCATTTCCTGCTTTTAGATCGATGTCGCGACCCGACCGGGCTTGAGTTCCACTAAGATTCAAGTCATGACTGGCAACCAGATTGATATCTCGTCCAGCGTCTACCACTGTGGGAGTTGAAGTTTCGTGGCTGGCATCTTCGTCAGCAACACCATGACTGCCACCGATCCCCAGCTTAGCCCCGCCGCTGGTACCGCCGTGAATGCCAGCCCAGCTCTGGGTCTGGGAGTTATTCTGTTCGATACTGCCTTTGGCCACATCAAGTTTGATATCGCGCCCTGTTACGTTGATATCCCGCCCTGCGCTTAACTGACCACCAGCGACTGCAACATCGTTACCGGCAGTTATGTTGAGGTCCTTACCAGCGTGGAGTGTCGAAGGCCGATTGGTCACTTCCACTACTTGCTTGCTGGTACTTTCACTACTGCTACCTATTTTCAGGTCTCCCGTAGGACCTGCCAGGAATTGGCCAACAGCATCGACGCCCCTCAGGGCGCTGGAGCCCTTGCTGACATTGTCCTCACCCTTGCCTGCACCATTTACAGCATCTTTCGTGCTGCCATAGTTATGATTAAGCGATGCGCTAACCCCATTGCGCTCCTTTTCAAGCTGTTGCTCTACCAACAACCGCTCACGAGCCGCATCAATATTGATATTGCGCCCAGCTTTCAGATCAATATCGTTGTCAGCCGCCAGATCAGAGCCGCGCTGATTGACATCCCGTTTGGCCGTGATCGCCAGATTTTCACCTGCACTGATTTGGCTCGCGGCTGCAGTCTGTTGCTCAAGACGATTTTTCTCGACACTGCGATCAGTACCGGCAAAGAACGTTACCCCGTTGGCATCGCTGGATACACCAATCCCCGACTGTTTAGACTTTGCCCAATCACGCTCGCTTTTCGAGTTTTGCGCGGCGACTACGTTGACGTCGCGCCCCGCGTTCAGACTGACGTCACGTCCGGCACTGATGCCGCTGCCCACTAGGTTGATGTCGCGCTCAGCCTGCAGAGTCGCATCGCGATCCGCCATAACCTGGCTACCAACGCTGGTGCTGCTCTGGGCTTCCTGTCCGGCTTTTTTGGCCGAGGAAATTGCGATGAAGCCACCCGACATTGAACCGGTCTTTTCCTCGTATTTCTCACTACGGCTATAGGCCGTGTCATTGGCCGATACCAGGTTGATGTCACCGGTATCCTTCACCAGACCGGCCCGCAACTCTGCATCGTTCTCGGCATTGATCTCACTCGCCCGCAAACGAATGTCATTGCCCGCAGCCACCACCACGTCGTTACCGGCCTCCAACTCACTGCCTACCTGAGTGGCGGTCGTTTTCAGTTGGCTCTTGCCACTTTTTGAAAGCCCCAGGAATCCAGACTTCGTCTTCTTGCTGTAAGAGCCATGCTCTTCAACCCCTGACAGCACCGCGATGTCACCAGTGGCGCCCAGCAGCATGTCGCCACCGGCTTTCAACTGACTGCCGATCACAGTGACGTCACGCCCACCCTCGATGTTCATCCCGCCATCGGCTTTTTTGCTGGCATTGATCGTCAAATCTTTGCCCGCCTCCACGACGGAAGCCACGTTGGTACTGTCGTAGCTTTCCCGCTGCTCGCTTTTGCTGCGTCCAAACGAGCCTTTGCTCTTTTTCGAGTAGAACGAGGCGTCTTCGTCCAGCGCTGAAAGAATGCTCAGGTCACGCTGTGCCTCCAGGGCCACGTTACCGCCGCCCGTGATGCGGCTGGCGGTTAACTCCAAGTCCTTGCCCGCATTCAGCGATACGTTCCCACCAGCGGTCAGCACGCTGGAAACCTGGCTTATGTGGTCTTCCGAGCGAGTGACTTTTTTGGTGTGACTTGAGGAGTGCTCCTCCTCTGCTGCTGACGAAATACTCAGGTCTCCGGCCGCAGCAATGGCCAGGTCGCGCTTAACGTCGATTCGGCTCGCTACGACGCTTACATCGCGCCCAGCTGTCATGCGAAGATTTGCACCGACATCAATAGCAGAACTGCTCTGCGTTACAGATGAGGAGCGCGCGCCCATCCCACTGTTCCCGGAATCACGCGTTTCAGTAGAAACAATATTGATATCGCGCCCGGCACTGATGGCCATATCAGCACCGCTCTTAAGCACGCTACCGCTGTTGGTCACGTCACGCCCGGCCGTGATGCTCAGTGCATTTGCGGCTTCAATACGTGCCGAATCGCCATAGTAATTACGATTGCCTGTGCCAAATCCGGTAAGACTGCGCTCATTGATTACATCGCCCTTTGTCGCAGAAAGCGTCACATCGCGCCCAGCAATCACGCCGCCGGATTGGTTAACGATGTTGTTACCTGCAAGCAGATCCAGACGGTTGCCCGCCTCGATCCGGCCGCTGTTGATCAGATCATTGCCTGCGGTGGCTGAAAGATTGTTACTGGCACGCAAAGTCCCGGCGTTCACCAGGTCCTTGCCGGCGATTAAGTTGACATCCTTGCCGGCGATCAACGCCCCGTTCGACGCAAGGCGCTGATCGGCATTGGCCAAATAGAGCACAGGTACCAGAACCTTCTCGCCCGCCACCTCATGCTCTTCAAGCCACACAATGTCGTGAGTCAACGCCGCGACCTGTTCACCGGTCAGCGACACACCCACCGTCAGGTCCAGGCTCTGCTTGCTGCGAATGGCGTTGTCCATCAGGTAACGGAACAGGGCGTCATCTGAGGTCTGGCCGTCGAGGAAGCGCTGGCCAGTACGAGCGACTACCGCCTGCTGGATCAGGCGCTGTTCATACAGCCCGTCACCGAGGCGCTTGGCACTGTCGTCGGGGTTGTAGCCCAGTCCGGCGAGCAGGTAGTCCGAACTCATGAACTGCTTGATTTCAGTGAGTGCCGGATTGGTTTCGATCAGGTACTTGTGTGGTTGCGAGGCTGCGCTGTTGTTGGGCAATCCCTTTACGCGATTAATAGGTTGTGCCGCGCCAAGTTGGGTGATCTCCTGAGCCTGCGGGGTCAGACCTGGAATGTTAATAGCCGCGCCGGTATTCGCTACTACAGAAGTGTCACGAGCGACATTAGATAGGCCAGGTACGGTCAGACTTGGCCGGGAGGCGTTTGTCAGCGAGGTAATTTGGGCAGCGGTGTCGCGTTCAATAGGTGTTAACCCTAGCGAGTTGAAATTCTCTGGACGGAGAATCTGCGTGTTAGCCCCATCGCCGTGGTTGATTTCAATTCCTGGGGTACGACCGGGCTGCCATTCGCCGCTGTCTACATTGCCAGCAACATTGATCGTACTGGCGCTAGCGTTGATGCCACTGGCTTCGCGGGCAGCCAAGACTACCTGACGCGCACCGGCAGCAGTTTGCGCTGCATCAGCGGTCTTAATGATACGGCCTGTTGTGCCGGGAGACGTTTGCTGGCGCTGCGCTACGCTGACGTTAGAACCGCCAATGGCCCAGTTCTGCGAACCGACGTTGTCATGGCTCACCGGGCTATCGTTCGCTGCCTGACCACTCAGGCGGAACAATCCGTTTTTTCCGCTTGGCAAGCTGAAGCCTGGCAGAGTCAGCGGATTAACCTGCTGCAGAGCAAGCCCTGGTGGTAGTTCGCGGTTGATCGTGATCATCACCGCGGTATTTCCGGCAACTTGCGTTGCCCCCACACGCGATCCGTTGCCGGTTACGGCGACGTTCTGACGCACAACACTGTTAGTCAGGGTTTGTGTTGCGTTAATGCTGACCGCTCCACCCGCCTGAACAACGGCGTTTGCCGCGTTCGAGGAACCAATGGTGGTGTTATTAAATGGCTGAGTGGTGAGCATCTCCCAAGGGCCATCCGCAGCACCAACTCCAGGGTCAACGCCTTTATCGGAGTTTTGGAGAATTAAAGGACCATAAATCGTTGACCCTCGGTCTTCCCGGCCATTGCGCTGGTGGCCCACACGAACAATGGACTCCGTCCCATCGCTGGTCCAAACATGAATATTCGGAGCAGGCGCGTTGTAGTAAGGGTCGTGATCACGGTTGTAGTTCATGACCGTCACCATGAAACGCGATAGGTCGTAAGGATGCAATCCATCGTAGGAGTACGAGCGACGCAGGCTGTAGTCACCAACCGACGCACCCTCGTTGGTAAAGTTCTGCAGGGCAAAATTGATGTCGCCGCCCGCGCTGAGAGTTGAGTTCTTATTACTCATGTCTCCCCCGGTGACGAGGAAATTGCGCCCAGCGGTCATCGCAGCCGATGCTGAATCCGCGACTATTTGCGATTTGAAGTTTTGCACCCAGACCAGATAACTGTCAGATGAACGATTCGGAACGATCGAAGTACAACTGGTGCACTGAACACCAATGTAACTGGATACCAGGCCGCCCGTAGCCTTGAACGCATCCTTGCGGTTCTCGATGTTCACAGCCGCCAGACTCAGGTCACCGCCACTCTCGATCGTCGCCGAAATATTGTTAATCGACGTGCTCTGACCGTTGTCGTCGTCTTTGGCAATGCTGACATTCCCCAGACCGTATATGTCCGCGAAGCGGTTGGTGAACGTGTCAGTGCGCAGCGCCATATCGTCGCCGCTAAAGATCAGACCATTCTGGTTCAGCAGTGCGGACGTGGACAAACGCAAGTTGCCGGTACTGCCCAACGTGCCGTAGTTGTTGATAACACCAGCAGTGACGTTCAGGTCTGCAGCCGAAGTAATTCGACCTTCATTTGCCAGTGCACCGCCTACGGTTATGCGCGTATTGCCACCACCGGCGATGGTACTGAGTTGCGCCAAGGACAACTGGGCAGACGTAAGGTCCATCGCCCCCACACTACTGACCCGACCGATGCCCTCATAGCCAGCTGTTAAATCCAGCGCCAGGCTGCCATCACTGGCAATCAAACCATTGTTAATCCAGTGCCCGCCCTTACCTTCCAGGCGTGAGGACGCCAACAACTTCCCCGTTTCAGTCTGAGTAAAGGTGCCGACGTTCACATTCAGACGTCCGGCCTCAATAACGCTGCTGTTAGTCCATGTATCGGCGTTCAGGGTCAGGCCGCCACGAGTGACAATATTGCCGCCAGCACCGGTGACATTGGGAAGAGATATATCAAAAACACCCTCCCCGGCGTGCAGGAGTTGGCCGCCGGTGTTCTGGAAAGTAGTAGCTATCAGGGCAAGGTCAGCGTTGGCGATTTCAACGATGCCATTTCGGTTGTCAAACAGATTGCCGATCTGAAACTGGGTCTTACCCGTGCGCGCCAAGGCACGCAGCTTGCCTCCCTGGTTAACAAGATCATTGGTGTGCAGTGTCAGCGTCTCATCACCTTCGATAATCCCCAAATGGTTGCTCAATTGACCACTGAGACCGAGGTCGATGCGTTTGGCGGCGATTTGTCCGAAGCTGTTATCCAGCGCGGTGCCTCGTGTTTGTAAGGCCCCATTGGCGTAGAGCCCGCCATAGGCGTTGAGGAAGTGACTGGCGGTAATGATGGCGTCGCCGTCTTGGGCGGCGATACGGCCTTGTTGGTTATCGACGGTGAGCGCAACCAGGTTCACGCGCTGGCCTTGCACGACCCCGCCTTTACTGTACCCAACGCCATTGAGCAGGCTATCGTTCAGAGTGACATCCACCAGCCCGTTCAGGCTAGCCACACCGCCGCCCTGGTTGTTCAGGGTATTGGCCTTTATGGAAGCATCACCGGTTTGTGCCAGGAGCTTGCCGCCCTGATTGTCGATGTCGCCGCTGATGTCGAGGCTAAGGCCGCTTTGGCCTTGCACTGAACCGCCGGCATTGGTGAGGATTGAGGCCTTGATCTGCAGGTCGGCGTCCTGACTGTAGATCAGACCATCGGCGTCGTTTTGCAGGGCACTGGAGCTAGTGATCGCCACACGGCTCTTACCAGCGATGGTGCCTTGTTGACGATTGTCCAGGCTACCGGCCAGCAAGGTTAGCAACCCTTGGCTGGCGATCTGGCCGCCCTGGTTGTTGACCTGCATCGCACGCTGGAGCAGCAGCGGGCCTGCGCTGGCCAGTTTTCCGTTTTTGTTGGTCAGCGAACCCAGCAGGTTCAGGGTCAATCGGTCGTTACCGGCGACGATGCCGCTGGTGTTGTTGAGGTCGGTGCCGGTGATGGTCAGCGCTTTTTGTGCGTTAATCGTACCCGCCTGGTTGCCCAAAGTTAGCGCTTGCAGGTCAAGTTCGGCACCGCTGTCGATCAGACCACCGTTGTCGTTGTTCAACTGGCCGTTGACTGTCAGGCGCTGTCCCGCTCCGCTGGAGAGTATTCCTGCGCTGTTTTCGAGACGGCCAGCGCTGAGGCCCAGCCGGCCCTGGCTGACCAACGCGCCGGCGCCGGTATTAAGTAAAGCGCCAGTAAGGCGTACATCCACTGCGCCATTGCGGCTGGACAGCGTGCCGTTGTTGCGATTATCGAGACTATCGCCAATGACGCTCAAGCCTTGCCAGCCGGACAACAGACCGTTCTGATTGAGCAGCGTAGCTGCGTTGACCGACAGCACTTGGCTGCTAATCAACTTGCCGCCACTGTTGTCCAGGCTACTTAGGTTCAGCGTCAAGTTTTGCTGAGTAGACAGCTCGCCATTCTGGTTATTGATTGCCCGTACGCGGTTCAGGGCCAACGCACCTTTGGCGGCAATCAGACCGTTGCGGTTATCCAAATCCGCATTGTTCAAATCCAGGGTCACGTCCTGCCCACCCACAATTTGACCATCGGACAGCGTTAAGCCGCCAAGCTTCAAGTCCATTGTGCCCTTGGCTGAGACTTCACCGCCGCTACCGGTGGTGAGGTCGCTTGCTGTGATGTCGAGGGTACCTTGGCTATTGATCAACCCATTGGTAGTGTTATTCAGGGTCATTGCGCTGAGAGTCGCACGGCTGCCCCCCAACAGATTGCCACTCTGGTTGTTCAACAAGCCGTCGCTGGTCAACTGCAGTTCGCCTCGGCCGGTCAGAGTACCGCCTTGGTTGTCTACGGAACCTGCATACAAGTTGAGGTTAGCGGAGCCGATAAGGCCCTTGATATTGACTAGAGCCTGGTTTACTCGCAGCGTCAGGTCCTGGTTGCTCAACAGTTTGCCGTTACTGTTATCAAAGCTTTGCGCGGACAGGGTGAAGGCTTGATCGCTGGAAATTTCACCGTTCAGGTTGTCGATGGTGTTGAGATTTTTCAGCAATAACGCGCCGTTGGCATTGATCAAACCGCCACGGTTATTCAACTGGCCGTTCTTCAAGTCAAGGCTCAATCCAGACTGACTGAACAGCTTGCCTGCCTGCTGATCGAGGCCTGTCAGCGTGGCGCTCAGTGTCTTGACACTGCCGATGCTGCCACCGTTGTTCAACTGTGCGGTGACCAGGGTCAAGGTGTCCCCACTGTTCAGGCGGCCCGCCTGGTTGTTCAGTGCGCCGGTGGTAACAAAGACCGGACCTTTGCCGCTGACGGTACCTTGCTGGTTGCCCAGGCTGGCGCTGCGCAGTATCAAGTTAGCATCGGTGACCAGTTCTCCACGCTGGTTGTTCAGGTTATCACTGACAACAACACTCAGACCTTGCGCGCTGGAGAGGCTGCCCTCGGTGTTGTCGAGGCTGCGTGCCTTGACGTCCAACATACCCTCGCTATTCAACAGCCCCTGGCTGTTGATGAGCTCGCCCGCTAGGTCCACTACTAATGGTTGCTGGCTGAACAACTTGCCGCCGCTGTTATCCAGCGCAGTGCCTGTCAGTGACAGGTACTGTCCACTCAATTGGCCGCGTGCGCGGTTGAGCACTTGGTTCACAGCCAAGCTCAGGGCTGTGGCCGAGAATACCTGCCCGCCATCGCTGTTATCCAGACGCTGGCCGGTGACGCTCAAGTCGGCGTTGCTGGTCAGTTCACCGGCACGGTTGTCGACATCACGCACGTCTAGTTTCAGCGCTTTTGTAGCGCCAACCAGGCCATCGCGGTTGTCAAGGTTGGCACTGGTCATCGCCAGGGTCTCGGTGCTGACCACCTGGCCTTTCTGGTTGTCGATACGATTGGCGTTGATTGTGAACTGGGCCTTGCCTGCCAATTCACCCGCGCGGTTGTCCAGTTTTGCGGCCGCCATCAGAACGTTACCGTCTCCAATCACGCTGCCACGCTGATTATCGATCAGGCCATCAGCACTGATCTCCAAGCCGCTACGGCTGCTGATCAGACCGTCGGTATTGTCCAAGCTTGCACTGCGTGCGTTGAGACCGACTGCGCTGATGCTACCTTTGATGTTGGCCAAAGCCTGCTCGATGCGCAGATCCAGCGACTGGTTGCTGATCAGCTTGCCGTTGCCGTTATCCAGGCTTTTTGCCACCAAGGTAAAAGCGCCCTGGCTAGAAATTTCACCGGTGCGGTTGTTCACGCTCCCGAGATTTTTCAACACCAAGATGGGGGCATTGATCACACCAGCGTTGGTCAACTGCCCTTGATTCATATCCAGATTCAATTGGCTGCTGCTGAACAACTCGCTGCCGCTTACTTGGGTCAAGCCTGCAAGGTTTGCGGTTAATGCGCCGCCGCTGGCAATGCGCCCACCGTTTTTGAGATCGGTGGTTTTAAGGTCAAGGTTGCCGACACTGACCACGCGCCCGCCAAGATCGTTGTTGAAGCGCCCGGTGGTCACGATGGTGGCACCCTGGCTTTTCAACAGACCTTGCTCGTTATTGTCCAGGCTTGCACTGGCGACATTAAGCGCCTGCGCAGACTCCACGACGCCGCCCACGTTGAGCAATTCGCCGTCGCTGGTTAGGGTCAGGTTGCCTGCGCTGGAAAGACTGCCGCCAGAGTTGTCGACCCGCTGACTACGCAGTATCAGGCTGCCTTCGCTGCTGATCTTGCCGCGCATATTGTCCAGCCCCGCCGACAGTTGCACCGCCAACGAACGTTGACCGGCCAATGTGCCGTCAGTGTTGTCCAGGCTCGAACCACTAAGGTGTAGATCTTGGGCGAACACCAGGCCCTTGGTGCGATTGATCACCTGAGCCATAACCAATTCCAGCGCAGTGCTGGCCAATACCTTACCGCCGCTGTTGTCCATGCGCTGCCCGCTGATCTCGGTCTTGAGTTGGCCGGAGATTTCCCCGGCACGGTTATCCACCCGATCGACGTTGAGTTTCAGCGCCTTTGTCCCGCCTACCAAACCGCCGTTGCGGTTATCCAAGTCGTTGCCAGTAAGGCTCAGATTGCCTTGTGCGACGAGTTCACCACCCTGTTGTTTCAACACGCCGACTGTAGCGTCGAGTTCGGCCTGGCTGGCGATACGGCCCTTGGTGTTGTCTGCCGCCCCCCACATCAGGAGCAGTGGCCCGGCGGCGCTGATCAGGCCGCCCTGGTTGTTCAAGGATTGCCCGGTGAGGGCCTGTGCCTGTTTGCTATTCAGTACACCGCCACGGTTGTCCAGGCTGCCCGCCTTTACCGTCATGTCGCCCTTGGACAACACGCGCCCCTTGGCCTGATTATTCAGAAGTCCATCCACCTGCACGGTGACGCTGCCATCGCTGACCAAGCTTCCGGACTGGCTGTTGTCAACATTGGAGGCGTTGATTTGTAGACGCTGCCCGGCACCGAGCGTACCGCCTTGGTTCGCCAACGCGCCTCGGGTTATCAGGTTGAGACTGACGTCGCTCATAACCTGCCCATTTCGGTTATTCAGCGTCATCGCATCAATCACGCTGACGCCGGCACTTGAGACTTCCCCGTCGATGTTCAGCCATTCACCGACCACCGCTAGGCTCAAGTCTTTTGAGCTTGTGAGCACACCTTCAGTGTTATCCAACCGGACTGCCTGTGCATTCAGGCCGGCCGCTGCGATTACACCCTTGATATTGACGAGGGCCTGTTCAATTTTCAGCGTCACGGCTTGATCGCTGAGGAGTTTGCCTTCGCTGTTGTCCAGGCTTTCTGCAGTCAGGGAGAAGCCACGTTCGCTGGAGATTTCGCCTTTCTGATTGGCAACTGTGGAGAGGTTCTTGAGTAACAACACACCTGGTGTGTTGATAAGACCCGCGGCGTTGTCAAGCGCGCCATGGTTCATATCCAGGGTCAGACTGGCATCACTGCGCAGTATGCCTTGCTGGTTCAGCAGCGGACCTTTGAGCACCATACTCAAGTTGCGCTTGGCATAGATGCGGCCCTTGAGTTGGTTATCAAGACGGTCGACGTTCAGTTGAATATCGCCGTTGGCGAGTAGCTTGCCGCCGGCGCTGTTATTCAGTTGGCTGCCGTTGAGTGCCAACTCCGTGACACTGGACACTTCACCCGCACGGTTATCCAGGCTATCAACCTTCAAGGTCATGGCTTTGCCGGAATTGAGCAAACCGCTACGGTTATCCAGTTGGCCGGCGGTCAGCACCAGCTCGCTATTGCCGGTGATGCGGCCTTTGCTCTGGTTATCGAGGCTGGCTGCGGTCAGTTGCAATAGGCCGGCGGAGGCAAGCAGCCCAGCCTGATTGAGCAGTTGACCACTGATCAGCGCATTCAGCGTGCCGTCGCTGGTGAGCGTGCCGCCCGCGTTGTCGAGGCTGGCTGCGGTAAGGTCCAATGACTGCCCCGCGGCGACACGGCCACTGCGGTTGCTGATCAAACCAGAGTGATTGAGGGTCACAAGCTTGTCGGCCTGGATCAATCCCTTGCTGTTATCCAGTGATGCACCGGTCAGCAAAGTGTTAGCACCAAGGATCTCGCCTTGCCGGTTATCCAGACCGGTGGTGATGAGTGCGGTCAGGTC
Source organism: Pseudomonas sp. FP597 (assembly GCF_030687435.1). NCBI lineage: Bacteria > Pseudomonadati > Pseudomonadota > Gammaproteobacteria > Pseudomonadales > Pseudomonadaceae > Pseudomonas > Pseudomonas sp. FP597. Next base: position 3,449,624 of record NZ_CP117432.1, read on the forward strand.
ATCGCGCGCGCTGAGTTTGCCTTCTGCGTTGGTCAGGCTATTGACCCGCAGGTCCACCCCCGCAGCGGCAACCAGGCCCTTGGTGTTGTCCAATGCCCGAGCGATTCGCACCAGCAGTCCTTGCTCACTGAGCAATTTACCGCTGCGATTGTCGAGGCTGTCAGCGGTGAAATTCAGCGTATGAGCACTGGAAATTTCCCCGCCCATATTATCAACGCTGGCCAGGTTGCTTAGCAGCAATACGCCTGGCGCATGGATCAAGCCGTCTTGGTTATTCAGGTGGCCGTGGTTCAGATCCAGGCTGAAAGCCGCCTGACTATAGAGATTTCCCTTGCTACTGTTGTCGAGGCTGGCAGCGCTGACTTGCAGTTGACCGATCGCGCTCAACAAACCCGTCTGGTTGAGCAAATGCGCGCTGATCAGTGCAGCGAGTTGTCCGTCACTGGTCAGCTTGCCACCACTGTTATCCAGGCTACCGGCGGCGATATCAGCACTCTGTACCGCGAACAACGTGCCTTGGCGGTTATCAAGTAAACCAAGGCTGTTGAGGTTGAGCGTGGCATCGCCTTGGACCAGGCCCTGACGGTTATCCAGCGAAGCGCTTTTCACAGATCCCGTGCGTGTCAGCACTCGACCGCTGCGGTTATCCAGCGCGCCGTCCACCTTTGCGGTCAGCGCTTCGCCAGCACTGAGAGTACCGCTCTGGTTATCCAGAGCGCTGGCTTCTACATCGAGGTTCTTAGCCGAGACCAGGCCTTGGATGTTGTCGAGGACTCGGGCGATTCGCACGGTCAGCGTCCGCTCGCTTAGGAGCTTCGCGTTGCGGTTATCCAACGTGTTGGCGGCCAGGGTAAAGGCTTGGCTGCTCGAGATTTCACCGCCTTGGTTGTCGACGCTATTGAGGTTACTCAGCAGCAAACGGCCTGGGGCATTGATCAAGCCGCCCTGGTTGTTCAGGTGACCACCATTAAGATCGAGGCTGACGTCGCCCTGCCCAAAAAGTCGACCATCGTTATGCTGGTCCATACTGCTGACGCTGGCACTGAGCGACTGACCACTGCTGATCCGACCTCCCTCGCTGTTGTCGAGCTGACCCGCTTTTATGTCCAGGCGGACATTGCCGCGCAAATTACCGTGCTGGTTGTTCACTGGGCCGACCAGTTGCAGGTTGAGGTTGTCGGCGACGACAGTACCCTGACGGTTATCGAGGCTGCCTAGGCTGAGGCGCGCATCGCCCTTGGCGGAAAACAAGCCGGTTTGGTTGAACAACTGACCGGCGATAGCGGCGGCCAATGTGCCGTCACTGGTCAGCTTGCCTTCGGTGTTGTCCAGACTGGTTGCAGTCAGAGCAAGCGCAGTACCTGCCGCTAACGTACCGTGCTGGTTATTCAGCGCGGCACTGGTGATTGCCAAGGACAGGTCGCCCTGAATTTTTCCACTTCTGTTGTCCAGCCCCCCAGTACCGGAGACGAGATCGGTGGCAACAATCTCACCATTGCGGTTATCCAGACCGCCTGCCAACACCCGCGCCGATTGGCGCGCTGCGATTCGCCCGCCTTGGTTATTGATCAACCCCTTCGTATTCAGGCTCAACGACCGCCCTGCCGAGATCAGGCCTGCTACGTTATCCAACTCATTCAGTTGCAGCGTAACCTGGGCAAGACTCGACAGCTCGCCGTTGCGGTTGATCAACTGACCAACCCCTGCTGTCAGGTCGCCGGTACTGGTGACCAAACCGCCCTGGCTGTTAAGCAGTTGATCGGCCTGTATGCCGAGGCTGCCCGCGCTCAAGACGCGTCCCTGATTCTGGTTATCTACGCGCGTGGCGTTCAGCTGTACGTTGCTTTGGGCACTCAACGTACCGCCTTGGTTGGCCAGCTCACCGGCATTAATGTTCAGGTCTCGACTGGCAATCACGGTCCTGCCGCTGTTGTCGATGGCCTGCGCGGTCAATCGCACATCCCCCTGGGCATTGCGGCTGTTATCCGCATTGATGCCCGCTTCGATAATCCCGCCGTTGGTCAACCGACCGCCTGCGTCCAGAGTGATGCTGTCTTTGGCAGCGAGGGTTTGTTGGTTCGTCAGGGCTCCTTGGGTTTTCACCGATAGATCGGTACCGGCGTAAACTGCGCCTTTAGCGTCGACACTCTGAGCTTTCACGTTAACGGCTGCGGCAGCCGAGGTCTGGCCCATGACCACATTTCCCGCCGTATCAATTTGAATATCGCCGCCGGCAACCATGTCCCCAGAGAGTTTCACGCCGACCCCGGCTTCGGTACCAATCAGCTTGACCGCGCCCACGTACATGCCGCCCAGCGCCGACGAATCGATCGCCAGGTCCGGCGCCTGGCTGCCATCCGCCGCTCGCGCCGTGGGGTTCAGCGTGCGCGCATCCACATCGTTGCGACCGGTCACGATAGTGAGTTTTTTCGCCTGAATCTGCGCGTTGATCGTGGCGGCGCGGGTGATGATTTCGAACTGGTCAACGTTGGTCGCGTTCAGGCCGGCGCCTTCGATGGCCACGTTGCCCTGATCGACTTGATAGCGGCTGATCTGGCCGTTTTCGATCACAGCCTTGCCGGTGGTCAGGGTGGCTTGTGGGGCGTTAATAAAGCCGCAGCCGTTGCAGGTGATGCCATACGGGTTAGCGACGATTACATGGGCCGACTGCCCCGCCACTTCGGTGTAACCGCGCAGTTGGCTGGGGCTGGCGCCATTGACCTCGTTGAGGATGACGTTGGCAGCGCTGCCGTTGAAGTTCGGGTTGCCGACTATGATGCCGCCAATCTGGGTCGTCTGTGTGCGGCCGGTGGCGTTGTTGAGGATCACGCCGTTGGCACCGACGTTGTAGTCCTGGAACTGGTTGTGCGACAACCCGCTGCCATTGGGCGCGGCGATGTTGACGATCGGTACGCCGTTACCCGCTTGACCCAGCGTTGTGCCTGGTGCGCTGACCACGATGCCTTCGGCCTGGGCCAGCAGCGGTTGCCAGAACATCGCGTTGGCAAGGATCAATGCCAACCCACGTTTAGGCAGCCCCAGGAATTGGGAGCGGCTTTTTACGGCAGCAGAAGGCTGGCGCGCAAGGAAGGCGAACTGGCGAACGTCCATGTCAGATCCCAATGCCCGAAGGCGATAAAAATTTAGAGAAAGAAATCCAGTCGGAAATAAACCGGCGCTTCACGTTCAGTGATCGGCCCCGGGCGTTCCAAAGAGTGTGCAAAGGTCACCGTAGCGGCGACGTTCTGGCCGCGCGCAAACAGTTCCACAGAGTTGCTGGTCATGCGCCCGTGCTGCTCGGCGTTGTAGCGGCCATGGCTGATCACACCCTGGTCGTAGCCGAGGCTGGTGCCGTACTCATTCAACACCGGTTGCATCCAGGCCCAAGTCACCGGACGGCTCCAGCGCAGGTCGTTGCGCCAGTAGCCGCCGCTGTCGCCGGCCAGACTTTGATCTTTGTAGCCACGAATCGACGACTGCCCGCCCAGGCTCATTCGCTGCGGGCTGAACAGCACGTCTTCGCTGCGCTGGCCGGTCATCAGGCTGCTGAAGCTGAACGACTCGCCCCACAGTTTGAACGGGTACAGGTAGCTCACGGTCGCCGTGTATTTGCGATAGCGTGCATCAGCTTGGCCGGGACGCGGGTTGTGATTGGCCTGGGCGTCGAATGCGCCGATGCCGTCCTGCATACCGAGGTCGATGTTGAGGAAGGAGGTGCCGATACGCCGGCCGTGGTTGATGCCGAACTGGGCTTCGCTGAGGCGGTTGCTGCTCAGAGCGAGCTTGCTGTCCTCGATGAAATTGTTGGTGCGCAAGTAGGCCACGCCGGTGCTGAGCGAAGTTTTGCTCAGGGCGTCGCGATGGATCACCCGCTCCAGACGCAGTTGGTGGCTCTGGCTATCGCCGGACTGCTTGAAGTTGAAATTGTTGGCTTGGGCCAGCGAGCGGTATTCGGTTTCGCTGTAGCTGTAATTGAGGTTCCACCAACCGAAGGGCAGGCTGTAATTGAGCATCGAATTGCGTGAGGTTTTCTGGTGATCGCTGACCGCATTGTGGCCACCGCGCAACGAGAGCTGGTCGGCCAGACCCAGTGGGTTATCCCAGTCGAGGCTAGCGCCCCACTGCTGCTCACCGGTGCTGCGCTGGCCGCCGTTGTGGCGGGAGAGCCCAACTCGCCAAGGCTTTTGCGGAGTGTTCTTCACCAATACGTCGCTGCCACCGACTTGCTTGCCCGGCGCCAGCTCCATCTGCGCCTGGTTCGATGGGAGGCGGTTGAGCTGGTCGACCATCTGTTCGATTTCTCGAAGATTGAGCAAGTCGCCGGTTTTGCCCGGAAAGCTCATGGCCAATTGTCGATCGGTAATGCCGCTGCCTTCAGCGCCTTTCAAATTTTCCAGCTTGCCCTCGACTACCTGAATTTTGAGGATGCCGCTGGAGAGGTCTTGCTGTGGCAAGTACGCGCGGCTGGTAACTAGGCCTTTGGCCAAGTAGCGATCAGTGATGACCTTGAGCGCTTGGTTGAGTTGTGGCACACCCAGGCATTGGCCGATATAGGGTTTGATCAGTTCCGCACGCTCACCTTCGGACAGCGCATCGGCACCGGCAAGTTCAATGGTTTTTATTGGGAAGCAGCGTGTATCAACGGGCGTTGTCGGCCGGGCAGGCGCTGCGGATTTGCCGGGCAGGTCCTTGAGCTCTTCGAGGCGGCGTTGTTGCTCTTCGAGCAGGCGGTCCTGACGATCACGGATCAGATCGGTAACGCCCGGCGTGTTTTGCGGGGTAGCGCCTTGAGCTGTCCCAGCAAAACCCAGGCAAAAAAAAGCGGACAACAAGCTGAGCCTGGTCCGGTGTACCGAACGCCCCATTTCTAGATCCCTCTACATGGCCTAGTGCCACCAATTGGCGGGGATCATATGGTGGCATTTTAGTGGCGTCAATTAAATGCACGGCTTTGTTTCAGCGGTGACACATGATCAGTTTCAGCCTTATAAAATAATTTGTTTAACATCAAGCACTTAACAATAACCACGAACATCCAATTCAGGCCGGTACCTGGTAAGGCAATAAGGAGGTCCGTACCTTTGGCTTGGTCAACCATGTCTCCGGTCCGTACACTTGGTCGGAAGCTTTACTGGAAGAAAACCGCTCAGTCGTGGTTGCGACAATTTGATTGACCTGCTCTTTGACGAGTACGGCCAGTGATGCCACCCCTTTAACCGGCTGGGTCGGAACCTTTACCGGCACCTGAACACTTCCGCCCAGTAGGGCTGAAGCTTCACTCCTATCCAGCCCACTCAAAATTAATCAAAAGTGACAAATTCATAAATTCACCAGAGCTCTCAGGTTCTGATAGTCATATACACTCAGCCTACTCACGCACGCTGCCAGTCGATTGACACCGAGACGCTGATAGCCGAAAATCGGACCCAATAGCGCCCGATCCTCTGGGGCTGGCTTGTCCAGCTCTATGTTCGGGCCTTCTTGTTTATGGAACATGGAAGTTGCAACAGCTCTTGCCACCGAAGCCCTTTCGGACTTACCCGGACCTCGTTGCGTTACTGATTGAGCGCGGTATGGGCATTGCCAACCCAGCCCGTTCGGAACGTAAACTCGCTCAGGTAGGCTACTACCGTCTCAGTGGTTACTGGTTCCCGGCTCGTAATTTTGTACGAGACCCCCAGCAGAATGTCGTGCTTTGTGATGTAACCCAAAAGCCCCTTCGACAAAACTCCTTCCTTCCAGATACCACTTTCGACGACGCGTTTAGCCTTTATCTGTTCGATAAAAAACTGCGCCAGTTGATGCTTGATGCCATTGAGCGAATCGAGATCCACGTTCGAACTGTCACTGCCCATGAAGTCGGGTATCACGGGGCATTGGCCTATACGGATCCCAGTTTCATCGTCCCAAAGCAGACGCAAAACTGGATGGATAGAAGCAAAAGGCAACGCAACACCTGGCTAGAGTGGCTGGAACGACAAAACGGTCTAGTTGCCCGCAGCCAAGAGGATTGCATTGAATGGCACAAACGAAACCGCAAGGCGATTCCTTTCTGGGTAGCCATTGAGGCATGGGACTTCGGTACGCTCTCCAAGTACTACGAGATACTCAAAGGCAATCATCAAAATCGTATCGCACAGCGTCTGGGCGTCTCGAACACCAGGACACTCAAGCTTTGGCTGCAAGAAATTAACACCCTTCGAAATCGCTGTGCACATCACAGTCGTATTTGGAACCAGGTTTCAGCGAATGCCCTCCCTGACCTTCCTGCAGAGCCATACTTCCAAACGTTGAATTTGGATCACAGCACACTCACTCGTCTTTATGGACAGATCGCTATCATCTGGTTCCTGGTACAACGCATCGGACCAAGCTCAGACTGGATCCGACATGTAGCGGATGTCATAGATTCCAAACCTAACCTTCCTGGGTGCCCGTTCGGGTCCCTTGGGCTTCCGTCTGAAGATGGTTTTCCGCGGCACTTGTTCGGCATCTGAAATCCTGTCTTTTTCGTCCGGTGTCAGCAATAACAAGCACCATCACACGCCTCATGCGATAGGGCATAGAACGAGAACAGCGACGCCTGACTATCCAGATGGATGAACAGGGTGCGGCCTCTGCATCGGCCCCAAATCAGCCCAGATTGACGCCAACCGTGGTTTTACCCGGCCCGCCTTTGGTTGAAACGACTGCAGCGACTTTTATGATATTTACCTCCGAATCATAGGATTAGAGATGCATTCATGCGGGTCACGCTATGCGCTTTGATCGCCCCGAGAAATTCAGGAAAAAAAGCCTGCATCGCTGCAGGCTTTTCCCTATCTGGCTCCACGACCTGGACTCGAACCAGGGACCCAATGATTAACAGTCATTTGCTGGCTGTTAGGCACAACGGGGCCATGGACGAACGTGATGGAGATAGAGGGTTGCCACCAGCCTTCAGCAGGAGGTGGGCAAGTTTCATTTGTAATCATGGGCGGCACGGTGAGTGAGCGCCCTCTTGCAGCGTGATCTTGTCGAATACACGGCAGCCGGTGCCGTCAGCGATGTATTTCAACGCCTGCTGACGGGCCGCCATTCATGCGTGCGTGAGATACCAACGCCAGTCCTGCTCCCCGACTTCAGCATTGAATTGACGGAACTCGCGCCACTTGATCGCCAAAAACACCTTCAGGAATTCGGCACCCAGCGCCTCATGTGCCCAGGTTGAACGTTGCAGTGCCTGCAACGCTGTCAGCCAGTCGGTGGGGAGGAAATCAGTCGCCTGTTCGTAGCCATTGCCCTCAATCGCCGCGCCGGGATCGCTTTGATGAGTGATACCGTGGTGAATGCCCGCGAGCACCGCGGCGGCGGCGAGATAGGGGTTGGCATCGGCACCGCAAATGCGGTGTTCGATATGCCGACTGAGCGCGGGGCCGCCGGGCACACGGAACGACACCGTACGGTTGTTGACGCCCCAACTTTTGGCCAGTGGCGCGTAACTTCCGCTCTGGAACCGGCGATAGGAGTTGGCATGCGGGCAAAATATCGCCAGCGCGTCAAACAAAGTTGCCATCATCCCACCGATAGAGTGCCGCAACAGCGGCGTGCCCTGTGGGTCTTCGCTCGCATACAGGTTGTTCCCCTCCTCGTCCGCCAGGCTGACGTGCAGATGCATGCCGCTACCGGCCTGATCGCTGAATGGCTTGGCCATGAAGCACGCTTGCAGCCCATGTTTGTTGGCCACCCCTTTGACCAGGCGCTTGTAGCGTACGCCTTCATCGATGGCCTGGAGTGCATCGAAACGATGTTCCAGCGTCAACTCGAGCTGGCCCGGAGCGTACTCGGAGATCGCCGTACGTACCGGCAGCCCTTGCAGCGCGCACGCCGCGTAGAGGTCATCAAGGAACGGTTGAAGCTGCTCCAACTCGTAGACGCCATACACCTGCGGAGCAACCGGGCGCACGCCATTGGTTTGCAGCGCCGGCTGCGGCCGGCCGTTGACATCGCGTTGCCGGTCCAGCAGGTAAAATTCCAACTCAACCGCCATGACCGGATGGAATCCATCGGCTTTCAGCCGCTCGATGGTGTTCACCAGGACATGGCGCGGGTCGGCGGGCGCGGCGGGAAGACCTTGGGTCGGGTGCAGGCTCACCTGCACTTGACCGGTGGGATGGCTGCGCCAGGGTTGCAGGGTCAGGCTTCCCGGCAAGGGGTAAGTCCAGCAATCCGCATCAGCGACATCCCAGACCAGGCCAGTCTCGTCTACGTCCTCGCCCTGCACGGTCAAGGCGAGAATGGAACTTGGCAGTGGCCGACCATTCTCGTAGATGGCCAGTAGCTCGTCGCGATGCAACAGCTTGCCCCGTGGAACACCGTTCGCATCGATTAGGAACAGCTCGATGCTCAGCACTTCAGGGTGGGCGGCCAGGTAATCCTGGGCTTCTTTTTTATCGGCAAATTGCATGTCAAACCTCTTAGCGCTCATTCAAGCGGCTGGCAGTATTTAAGAACAATGGCGTTTTCAGACATGCCGTTATGAAGAGATAACCCGCGCGCCAGGTATGGCAAGCAACGCAGTCAGCGCGCTATCCAACTCACCGATCAGCCTGTCGATATCGGCATCACTTGTTTGTGGACAGCACAGGGTCATGTTGTGAAAAGGCGTGATCAGGATGCCGCGATTGATCAAGTAGAGATGCAGGGCCATTTGAAGGCTGTCGTGAAACGCCGCCTCGGCTTGCGCACCGGTCCTGGGCGAGGTGGCACAGAATTGAAACTCACAACGCGCGCCCAACTCGGTGACTGACCAGTTCAGTTGGTGCAGTTTGAACAACGCTCGCAATCCCTGGGCCAGGCGCGAGGCCAGGGGCAGCATGTGCTGGTAGGCCGACGCTGTCATGACCTCTTCGAGGCTGGCGCGCATGCAACGCATCGCCAGTGCATTGGCGGACAGCGTCGTTCCCATACCGCTGTGGCCATGCCCGCCGCCCTCTGCGCTGACGGTCTTCTGTGCGTCTTGCATGGCCGAGGCAACGTGCTCGGTCATGCCGAACACAGCGCAAGGCACGCCACCTGCGATGGGCTTGCCCACCACGAAAAAGTCGGGCTCCAACGCCCATTGGCGCGTGCATCCACCGATGCCGGTGGAAATAGTGTGGGTTTCATCAATGATCAGCAGGCTGCCATATTGACGGGTCAGCTCTCGGCACTTTTGCATGAAACCCGGATCGGGCAGGACCATGCCAATGTTCGTCATCGCCGGCTCGCACATCAGTGCGCATACATCGCCCTGGGCTAGAGCAGCCTCCAGCGCGGCAACATCGTTGAAGGGGATGGATCGACTGTATTGGGTCAGATCGTAGGCTTGGCCCACAAGGCCTGAACGGTGCACTGTTTTGCCGTTGCGGCAGCGCACCATGACGTCATCCACGGTGCCGTGATAGCAGCCGTCGAACACCAGCAAGACATTGCGTTGGGTAATAGCCCGCGCCCAGCGCAACACATAACGGTTGGCATCAGTCGCAGTAGCGCTCACCTGCCAGTAAGGCAGCTCGAATCGCTGAGCCAGCAACTCGCCGCAGACCACCGCGTCTTCGCCCGGCAGCATCGTGGTCAAGCCGTTATTGGCCTGTTCGGTGATGGCGCGGACGATAGGATCAGGTGAATGACCAAACATGGTGCCGGTGTCGCCCAGGCAAAAGTCTATGTATTCGTGACCGTCAACATCGGTGAAGCGTGCCCCTTTGGCACGCTGGACGAAGAGCGGCGAAGGCATCGACCAATCGCTCATCCAGTGCATGGGCACACCGTTGAACAGATTCGCCTCGGCACGCTTGGCCAGCGCCATGGACGTTGGATTGTTTTGTATAAAACGGGCACGTTCGGAGGCGGCAAAAGCAGCAATTGCTGATTCACTAATTCCACTTTTCAACATGATCAAAACCCTATGTCAGTTATCAAATCAATTAACCATCGATGATTGACGGGCGGCCGAATACGCTTCAGTGAACTTACCTATTTTTTGATAGGTCGCACTTTTATAAAGCGTGGTATATAGCCGCGCCTTCCCCAGGAACTTTCGTTAATCGTGTGGGAGCGTATTCAAACTTAATAGTCAGCTTGAGGGGCTTTGTTCTCGATCAGGCAGTTGCCGCCATCCACCACAATAACTTCACCGGTGATGTAACTGGATTCAGGCGATGCCAAAAAGGCAACCGCCGCGGCCACTTCTCGGGGATTGCCCGCCCGCCCCATCGGCGTGAAGCGCCCCGCCTGCGCTTCAACGGGCGTCGTTGAACCGGTGGCGATCCATCCGGGAGCCACGCTGTTTACAGTGACTCCCTGCCTGGCGACTTCCAGTGCAAGCCCCATGCTCATGCCTATCATTGCAGCCTTGGCGGCGCTGTAAGCAACTTCGCCTGGATTGCTGCCTCGGGTTCCCGTAGTGGAACTGATGTTGACGATGCGCCCGTAATTTCGCGCCTTCATACCGGGCAACACGGCTCGGGTCAGCAGAAAGGCAGTGGTCAGGTTTCTGGCCAGTGAAAGGTTCCAGTCATGCAGTTCCATTGTCGCCAATTCCGAGAAAATCTCAGGGCTGCCCTGCATGGACATGCCCGCATTGTTCACCAGAATATCAACCCGCCCCCAGACTGACTCGACCCATAGGCTGAAGTCACGCACCTGACTTTGATCGGTGAGATCAGTTGGCCGGCCTTCAACTTCAAACCCTTCATGGCGCAGTTCTTCCACCCGGTCCGCGATGCGCTTGCTACTGGCAGTGATGATCAACTTCGCCCCGGATGCACCTAGTCTGCGAGCAATAGCCATACCGATCCCGGAGTCACTCCCGGCACCACTGACAAGTGCCACATGCCCCTTCAATTCTTGACCCAACATGGTGTGCCCCACGTATTTAATTTGAAAGAGAGTGGAAACTAGGCCAATAAACCTGATAAATAAAGACGACCATTATCAGAAAAACTGACGACCACCATGGCGTTTACCAGCGAGTCCCTTAAGCTCTTCCTCTGCGTCATGGACAGCGGCTCTTTTTCCGCCGCGGCTCGAAAATTAGGCCGGGTCCCCTCGGCCATCAACATGGCGGTGTCGCAGCTTGAAGCCGAGCTGGATTTGTTGCTTTTTGACCGATCAACCCGCAAAGCCATTCCTACGCCAGCCGCCAAGGCACTCGAGCCCCAAGCACGACAGGTCGCCAGCCAGCTGAACCTGCTGGACGCCCATGCGCTGCAGCTTCATCAGGGGTTGGAGGGGCGCCTGGTCCTTGCGATGGCGCCGGAGTTGCAAACAGGCATCTGGAATCGTCCGCTGTCCATTATCGCCAGGGAGTTTCCCACGCTGGAGATCGAGATTCGCTCCGCGTCGCACCCCGAGGCGATGCGCATGCTCCATGAAGGGCGTGTGCAATTGGCGCTTGGATTCGAACGACCAGGGCTTGACGAGCGCGAGACGTTTCTTGAGGCGGGGAGCCAGTTGCTAGTCGCGGTTGCTGCTCCAGATCATCCCGCGGCCGCCGGCAAAAAAAGCCCCTTGAGTGAGGAGCAACTGGTCAATGTTCGGCAGATCATCGTTGCGACCGGAGGACCTGCAGATTCCGACCCACGTGTTGTGCTGTCGCGGCGGATCTGGCACAGCGACAATTATCTGGCCACTCTGGACCTGGTGCAGCAAGGATTGGGTTGGGCTTATCTTCCACAGCCGCTGGTACAACCTCTTCTCACGTCGGGCGCATTGACGGAGGTGGTGTTTGACTACATGCCGAGTCAGATGCGGTTATGGGTCGATATCATCTGGGTAAAAAACCGACCGCTGGGGCTGGGCGCGCGGCGTTACCTGAGCCTGATGCGCGAAATGGCCGAGGGCGAACCTCGGCGTGTTTGACGAGTAAAAATGAATGGCCGCTCTGCGCGGCCATCGCCTTCGGGTGGGCAGGCGCTTACCAAGCCGCGATATGCGAATCCGCCCGTGGCTCAGTGCCTCCGCACAACACGCCGGTGACCGGGTCACGCAGGATGATCTGCCCTCGCCCGTAGTCGGTCAGGTCGCTGTCGGTCCGCACCTTGTGCCCGCGCCGCGCCAACGCATTGACCAGGTCCCGTGAAGCACCGTGTTCGATGCCGACCTTCATGTCGCCCAGCCATTGCCAGCGCGGTGCGTCCAACGCCGCCTGCGGGTTGAGACCGAAGTCCACCAGGTTCATCACCATCTGCACATGGCCCTGGGGCTGCATATAGCCGCCCATTACGCCGAACGGTCCAAGGGCCTTGCCATCCTTGCTGAGAAAGCCGGGAATGATGGTGTGGAAGGTTTTCTTGCCCGGTGCCAGGCAGTTGGCGTGGGCCTCATCGAGGCTGAATTCCTGCCCGCGATTCTGCAGGGCGATGCCGCTGTCGGGCAGCACCACGCCGGAGCCGAAGCCGTGATAGTTGCTCTGGATAAACGAAACCATATTGCCTTCGGCGTCCGCCGTGGCCAGGTACACCGTGCCGCTGGCATGGGGATCGCCAGGCTTGGGTGGCTGGGCCTGCTCGCCGATCTGGCCACGGCGGCGGGTGCTGTAGTCATCGCTGAGCAGGTCGGCCACCGCCACGCGCATGTGCGCCGGGTCGGTGATGTAGTGCAGGCCGTCGCTGTAGGCGAGCTTCATCGCCTCCAGCTGGCGGTGCCAGGTCTGCTGGCTGTCGCGGTGATCGAAGCTGAAGCCTTCAAGAATCTTCAGCGCCATCAGGGCGACCAGGCCCTGGCCGCTGGGCGGGATTTCCCAGACATCCACGCCACGGTAATTGATGTGGATCGGCTCGACCCACTGCGCACGGTAATCCTTGAGATCACTGGCGCGCAGGTAGCCGCCGCTGGCGCGCGAATGCGCGTCCAGGCGCTCGGCCAGGGCGCCGCGATACAGGCTTTCGCAGCAGGTGGCGGCCAGCTCTTCCAGCGTGCGGGCCTGGGCCGGGTTGCGGAAGATCTCACCCGCTTGAGGCGCGCGTCCGTCGATCAGGAAGGTGTCGAACCAGGCTTGCAGCACCTCATCGCGGTGCGGGCCGAATTCGTTCAAGGATATCTGCCATTGATGGGCAACCACCGGCGACAACGGGAACCCGTCGCGCGCCAGGCTGATGGCCGGTTGCAACACGTCGGCAAACGGCAATTTACCGAAGCGTTTCGACAACTCGGCCCACGCCGACGGGCAACCCGGCACCGTGACCGGGGTCCAGCCGTACAGCGGCATCTGTGAGTGCCCCGCCGCCTTGACCGCCTCGATACTCAAGGCCGCCGGCGCGTGGCCATTGCCATTCAGGCCATGCAACTGGCCCCTGCACCACACCAAGGCAAACGCGTCGCCGCCCAGGCCGCAACCGGTGGGTTCTACGACGGTGAGGGCCGCCGCCGTGGCAATAGCGGCGTCGATGGCATTGCCGCCCTTCTGCATGATCTGGATGCCGGCCTGGGCCGCCAGCGGCTGCGATGCCGCGACCATGCCGCGACGGGCGAACACGCTCTGGCGTTGCGACGGATAGGGGTACTCGTGAGCGGAGAATTTCAACATGGCAAAGGCTCTTCAAAAAAGGTCATAGCACGCGGCTGAGAAACGCCCGGGTACGTGGATGGCTGGGGTGGCTGAAAATCTGCTCCGGCGGCCCCTGCTCGATCAACTCGCCCTGATCGAGCACCACCACGCGGTCGGCCACTTCGCGGGCAAAGCCCATTTCATGGGTGACCACCACCATGGTCATGCCCTCCTCGGCCAACTCCTTCATCACCTGCAGGACCTCGCCGACGGTTTCCGGGTCGAGGGCGCTGGTGGGCTCGTCGAACAGCATGGCCTGGGGCTTCATCGCCAGCGCACGGGCAATCGCCACCCGTTGCTGCTGGCCACCGGAAAGCATCGACGGGTAGTGGCCGGCCTTGTCCGCCAGACCGACCCGCGCCAGCAAACCACGCGCCTGCTCCAGCGCTTCGGCACGCGAAACGCCGAGTACCTGGATCGGCGCTTCGATGATGTTTTCCAACGCGGTCATATGGGGGAACAGGTTGAAGCGCTGGAACACCATGCCGATGTCACGGCGCTGGCGGGCGATGTTGCACTCCGAGTCGCGTACCAGGCTGCCGTCGCTGCGTTCGCGATAGCCCATGGCGCGGCCGTTGACGCGGATGCGTCCGCCCTGGATGTCTTCGAGCAGGTTGATGCAGCGGATAAAGGTGGTCTTGCCGGAGCCGGAAGCACCGATCAGCACCACCACTTCACCGCGCCGTACTTGCAGGGAGATGCCCTTGAGGATCTGCAACGCGCCGAACGATTTTTGGATGTCCAACGCCTCGATGATCAGTTCTTCACTTTGGTGCGCCATGGTTAACGTCCCCTCAGCAGTTTCAGGGTGCCGCGGCCGAACATGCGGCTGGCGGCCGGCGGCGGCGCCGACGGCCGGTCGGACTGGCCAAAGCGATTTTCGAGCCAGCGTTGGAAAAAGCCCCACAGGGTAGTCAGCGTCAGGAAGTACAGGGCGACCACCAGGTACAGCTCGAACACGCGGAAGGTCGCCGACGTAATCATCTGGGTGCTGAGCAGCAGCTCCTGCACCCCGATCACGCTGACCAGCGTGGTGTTCTTGAGCATCACGTTGAACTCATTGCCCAGCGGCGGCACGATCACCCGGAACGCCTGGGGCAGCACGATACGCCGCATCAGCTTGCCGAACCCCATGCCCAGGGAACGTCCGGCTTCGTACTGGCCCTTGTCCACCGCGCCGATACCCGCGCGGATGATCTCGGCCATGTACGCACCTTCATTCAGGCCCAGGGCGATGATCGCCGCCTGGATATTGCCGGGGACGATCAGGCCGAACAGCTCGATGTCCTCGAAGCGGAAGATCCCGCCCGCCGCCAGTGCGGTGTACAGAAACACGATCTGTACCAGCAACGGCGTGCCGCGCATCAGCCACACGTAAAAGCGTACCGGCAAGTGCAGCAACGGGTTCTTCGACAGACGCAACAGCGCCGCCGCCAACCCCAGCGCACAGCCGAGCAGCATCGCCAGCACGCTGATCAGGCAGGTCAGCCAAAGCCCGGTGAGGTACACCCCGCTGGGCTGCAGCAGGTACTGCCAGAACACATCCCAATTGAAATTCATCGCCGTTTTGCCTCAGTCGAGTGTGTCGCTGCTGACATGCCATTTGTTGAGCAATTGCACGTAGCTGCCGTCGCTGCGCATGTCGCTGATGATCTGCTGCACGGCGGCGGTCAGTTGCGGATCATCCTTGCGCATACCCAGGCCGGTAAGGATGCGGCTGAATGCCGGGACGCCTTCCTGGAACAGCTCCGGCGCCATCGCAGCGTAGTAACCGGCCGTTTCCACGGTGGTGCCGTAGGCGTCGACCTGGCTGATGCGCAGGGCCTGGAAGGCATCGGTGTCGGTGTTGTACACCACCAGTTTCATCGGGGGCTTGCCGGCCTTGGCGAGGTTTTCGTTTTGCGTATCGAGCAGGGTCTTGATGGTGGAGCCGTTAAGTACCGCAACCTTGTGTGCGGACAGGTCATCCAACGTTTTGATGCCTTTAGGGTTGCCTTTGGGCACCACCACCGACTGGCTGGAATACATGTAGTTGACGATGTCGATCACCTGACGGCGCTCGGGTTTATCGAACAGTTGGTCGACGATCATGTCGCACTGCTGGGCGAGCAGCGCCGGCACCAGGCCGGAGAACGGAATCACCCGCCATTGCACCTGCTTGTCGCCCAGACGCTTGGCGATTTCCAGACCCAGGTCGACGGTGAGGCCGCGCGGTTTCTGGGCTTCGTCGAAGGACACCAGGGGCGGTGAATCCATCCCCGAGCAGTAGGTGAGTTTGTCGACCTTTTGCAGGCGCTCCGGCACTTGGGGCGCGGCAAACGCCCATTGTGTGCACAGACCCAGGGTTACAGCCACCAGCAAGGCGCGGCGTTGTTTATGCATGACCAGACACTCCACTTCGTTGAATAACGGGGCAGGACTAAAGTCAAAACACGGACGGGTTCGGACCCGTCTCTATTATTTTTTCGAGCGCAGAAAGTGACTCAACGCCGGTACGGTGCCTTCGATGTGCTCGCGCACCACCGCCTCGGCACGGGCGGCGTCACCGGCGCGGATCGCGTCGAGGATCACCGCGTGTTCCTGGCGCGCGCTGAGGGGTTTTTCGCTGTGCTGCAACCACAAGCGCATGGGCGCTTCCACCAGCGAATACAACGCCGAAATCTGCTTCATCAAGCGCGGGCGACCGCTGAGGCTGCACAGGTATTCATGAAAGGCGCGGTGGCGACGGACCCACGCGGCGCTCTCGTCGCGGTAGTCATCCATCTCGTCCAGCAGCCGCTCCAGAGCCGCCATCTGGCGCTCGCCGATGCGGCTGACCGCGACGCGCACGGCCAGGCCCTCTAGAGCGCTACGCATCTCGAACACCTCGTGCAGCTCGTCGATATCCAGACCGCTCACGACTGCGCCACGGTTAGGCCTTAGGGTCACCAACCCCTGGGCATCCAGGCGGCGAAACGCTTCGCGCACCGGCATGCGGCTCATGCCGATCTCGCTGGCAATATCCTCGGCGATCAGCCGATCACCTTTGCGGTAGCGACCGCCGCAGATGGCATCGAGCAGAAAGTTGTAGGCCTCCTCCTCGGCAGTGAGGGGCTGGCGGTCAACGTAAGCGGGAGCAAATTGCATTGGCAGCCTCTTTGTATTTTTGTATCCAATTATCCACGGATGCAACTAAGCAGAATGTGTGCCAATGGGCTTGGTTCAGGGTTAACTGGCTGATTCAAATGTGATCTTTCGTTTACGCGCAAGCGAGATACGCGGCGCAGATAGAGCCATGTGCTACCAAATGGCACAACGACTGCCCGTTTTTGTGCAGGGAGGTAGCGGGATGATGACGCGCTCAACCACCCTTGAAGCCCCATACGGTCCAGGCATATTGACTGGATTGCGACGAAAATCGAGCGCTGGCAAACAGTCTTGGCTGACCAGGCACGCCAGACTAACCACTCCAAACCAAGAGGAGTCGGTATGAAATACCCATGTGTCGCCGCGGGCCTTTTTGCCCTTTCACTCATCGCTGCCACTGCACAAGCCCAGTCGTTCACGGTGCAAAGCAGCAGTGTCCAGGACGGGCATTTTCGACAGCGTCAATTTGCCAATGTGTTCGGCTGCACCGGCAAGAACCTCTCCCCTGAGATTTCCTGGAGCGGTGCCCCGCCGGACACCCAGAGCTTTGTAGTAACCCTGTATGATCCAGACGCTCCGACGGGCTCGGGATGGTGGCATTGGGTGCTGGCTAACGTGCCTGCAACCGTCAATGAACTGAAGGAAGGCGCAGGTAGCGTCGGTGGTACATTGCCCGCCGGTACGCTGCAGATACGCGGTGACAACGGTATGCCCGGCTATCTGGGTGCCTGCCCACCCGAAGGGCAAACCCACAACTATGTGATCGCGGTATACGCCATGAAAACCGATAAATTGACGCTACCGCCGACGGTCACACCGGCAATGCTTGGCTTCATGGTGCCAGGTGGTTCGCTTGCCAAAGCCACGCTGACGGTACAGGGCGGCCGCTGATGCCATTCACGAACGCTTACGACGCTTTGCGCATCACCCAGCGGCCTGGGGTCGGGACCGCGGGCGTCGTTCTTCAGCATGGAAACCTGGAGTTCAAGCGTTTGTATATCGAGAGTCCCATCTTGATCTATGTTGAGCGGGGCTCGAAAATCGTGCGCTGGTCAGGGGGTGAATACCTGATCAA
Source organism: Pseudomonas sp. FP597 (assembly GCF_030687435.1). NCBI lineage: Bacteria > Pseudomonadati > Pseudomonadota > Gammaproteobacteria > Pseudomonadales > Pseudomonadaceae > Pseudomonas > Pseudomonas sp. FP597. The sequence continues at coordinate 3,467,395 of NZ_CP117432.1, forward strand.
CCCAGGCGAGGCGATTGCCGTGGCGGGTGGTCAATCCTTGGACATCGTCAACCGGCTGGCCCAGGACGGCAGTTACCAAGCCCACTGGCTGGTGTGGGACGAAGCGTTGATCCAAACGAACGCCGAAGCCAATACGCACCTGGCGGCCATTCGATACGCTCAACCCATCACAGGCGAAGGTGGGCATTTTGCCGAGTCGTTCAGGCGCGCCATTGAAGCGGTAATAGACAGCACGGTGCCAGACCCTGTCGCTCGGCATCGCGTACAGGAATTGCTGACCTGGGTTGGCGTGACGGGTGGGCGGTTCGAACCGCCGCGCCTGCCGACGATGGCGATCAAAGTGCGGCAACTGATCGCCAGCGACCTGGCAAACGACTGGAGTGCACTGGATGTCGCCTCCACCTTTGCGCTCAGCGAAGCCACGCTGCGGCGCAGGCTCGCGGAAGAAGGCACCACGTTCAGTCGCTTATTGATCGATGCACGCATGACCCTTGCCCTGCAACTGTTGCAATCATCCGCGCAGACCGTCATGCAGATAGCGCTTTGCGTCGGCTACCAGACGCCGTCGCAATTTGCCGTGCGTTTTCGTGATCGGTTCGGCTTCCCACCCACTGCCGTTCGTGGGCATCGACGCTGAAGCGGCGGGCCTCCAGTGACCGTTTTTGGCGTAATCCAAGGCGCAATGGTCGACGCATCGGCTGCATAGCCTCAATCAGCAAGGCTCAAGACCCCGTCGGCGAATTTTTCTGGAGCCTCCTGGGGCACGTTGTGGCCGATGTTTTCCAGGATTTCCCGGCGATACGGCCCGATAAAATAAGCTGCGAATGGATCGTGCTCGACAGGTGGATCAACCGCATCGGCACCCCCCTCGAGAACCAATGAAGGCACCGCGATCTTGGGTTGCGCGGCAAGCCGGGATTCTATGTTCCGATAGGCTGGATCGCCTTCAACCAATCCGAAACGATGACGGTAGGAGTGTATTACCACGTCCACAAAGTCGTCGTTCTCAAACGCTGCGGCGGTTGTTTCAAACGCCTCCTGGGAGAACTCCCAGGTCGGCGACCACATGCGCCATAGCAAGCGGCAGAACGCCTTTCTGTTCGCGGTCAATCCAGCGCGACCACGGCTTGCGTGAAGGTAGTACTGGTACCAAAGAAGGTGCTCAGCCTCGGGGCAAACAGGTTGGTGCGCTTGAGCGATATCCTGAATACTGTAGCCACCGCAGCTCACCAAACCCTTTACCCGTTCCGGCCATAGCGCAGCGACGATGCAAGCCCCTCTTCCCCCCCAGTCATAACCTGCAAGTACAGCTTTTTCGATGTTCAGCGCGTCGAGAAAAGCCAGCAAGTCAGCGCCTATTGCCGCCTGCTCTCCAGAGCGCATTGTCTGTTTGGTCAGAAAGGTGGTGGGGCCATAACCCCGAAGGTAAGGCGTGAAACATCGCTTTCCAGCCGAGGCCAGGATTTGGGCGACATCATTGTAGGCATGCACGTCATAGGGGAAGCCGTGGAGCAACACGACGGGGGCTCCGTCTACCGGACCGACCTCCAGGTAGGCGATTTCCAAAACACCGGCTTTGACCGTTTTCATCATTCCCTCCTACAGAGCATCAGCGATTGAAAGGTTGGACAAAGAAAGCAAGCCCATGCTCAATGAATCGATAACCTCGCCTGTTTGCGGTGTCTTCACGCAGGGTAAAGAGGGGTAAAGGGGACGAATTTATTTATCCTTCTACTACCCTTGAGTATCGGCCTAGTTAAATAAATCGGTCCCGTTTATCGTACTTTTATCGGTATCAAGCGACGTAGTAGTTCATTTGTCCAGATTCAGTACATCATGCATCCGTAAGCCAATTATTCCCCGCAACCAAGCTGTGTGAAACTCCATTTCTTCCAGAGAAGTACCCTCAGCCAATCGATATTCGAACTCCTTGTCCCTCGGGCCCTGACACACGACGCTAAAATAGCCATCACGGTCATAACTGGCTAACACGTAAGGGCTAATACAAACAATATCGTCAAATGGCACCTGCACTTCGGTGGGTTTACGGCCGCGACGGGTGACAGTGAGGGTAAGCAGTTGTTGGTTTTCGTCGAACGTGAAGGCCAGCACTTTGGCGGCAGAGAAGATCCACGCAAAGACCAGCCCCATGAGCACAACACAACCAATCAGCATTAGAATGAGCGTCGACATTGTGAAACTCGACTCATCGCTGCTCGGTTCACCTTGCATCGCTTCAAACCCGAGAAGGAGCAAAATCGTCAGCACTAAGCCCGGCAACAACCATAGCACCACAAAGCAGAAACCCAGAATGGCCGCACCCGTGCTGCCAAAGGTCAGTAAATCCTGGCCGCGATGCCAAATAGGAGGATGGGCGGCGGAGCTTTCAGCGTTTGACGCGACTAGAGGCGCTGCCGCGCAGTGAGGTGGACGTTGACGATTCATCGAGCAGGCTCCAAGGGTGCTGCGTAGACATTACCACTACTGCCGGACAGTCTGACCCAGAGGCATCAGGCTTTTTCAAGCCCTCCCCAGCACCCCAAAAGCAAACGCCAGGCAATAAAGGGTAAAGGGGGAATTCTATTTTATGAGTCTTTACTGCAATAATGAGTATTGGCCTATTTAAATAAATCCGTCCCGTTTATCGTTCGTTTATCGTTGTCCCGTTTATCGTTTATCCCTTGGTCTGGCGCCGGGCATTTTGTTTCTAACGATCCCCTCCTCTGCTATGGTAACGCCCTCTGCACGCAATGGAAGCACCAAGGAATGGACTCATGGAAGACGCTGGCAATCGCCCTATTGGCATCGGTCAGCACACAGGCTGTATCAGGTGACAACGTCAACCCTGTCGCGGCAGGAATTTTTATCACAATTTCTTTGCCCACAATTTTAATTGGAGCGACCACATCTCTCACAACCGAGCCGCCAAAGATTTTCAAATCAGCCAAGACTGACGCACTGACGTTCGTTGGTTCCGACGGCGAGATTCGTGGCGCGAAGTTTGAGCAGGCCTCCCGGTACTACCGGTCGACGTATCCCTCTCCTCTCATGTCAGACATGCAACTGGCCCAAGCGATAGCTACGTCGCACTGAGAGGACCAAAGGGGACAGAATTATTTATCCTCAGTTATATTTTTGAGTCTTTACTACCGTTATGAGTATCGGCCTATTCAAATAAATTCGTCCCGCTTATCGAAACGCCTGGCAGCAATCAACTACAGGGTTTCCGGCCGCATATCCAATTCACGTGACGAGTCTCTTGAGGTGAAATCACAAGCGGCGCCTTGATTTCCAGTACGCCTGAACTATTTGTCAACGGCGCTGAGTCTCCCATCGATATCCTCTGGGCGGCCTTCATGATCCATCCGTCCACATTGGCATCACCGGTACCCTTGATCATGGTTACCTCAGGTGTACCGCTGTCTGATTTAAAACGATAAGCCAATGTCGCGTTCTTCACCGTACCCGTGGCATTGACCGCCTCGAACACTTCCCGAACCGCCAGACGGCGGCTTTGTTCGCCACGAAAGCCGCCAAACCAGAGGCGCTCATAGCGTTTCTCCTGCACCTCATTGAGCGATTGCACCGCTGTGCGCAATCGGTTCATTGCTTTCCATGCATCATCACCGCAATGTTCGCTCGCATCCAGATACAGTCCCAACGCGCCAGCTAAGTCGCGTGGCCCGCCTTTGCCTTCCTCCATCAATCGGCCAAGGAGCAAAACAGCATTCTTACCGGAGAGGCGATAAAGCTCGCGCGCCTTTGCGTAGTCCACCGGCTCGCCTTCACCACGCTCGGCCATCTGCCCCAAAAGAACATTACTGGCCGGGTTTAGCTTGCTGGATTCAACGAACAACGCTCGCGCCTTGCTGAAATTCTGATCCACACCATATCCACCCTCCTGATACATCTTGCCCAGCATTGCCTTGCACGTAGCATTGCCATAGTCCGCATACCGTTCGATGTAGCGCAGATTGGCGCGTTCAAAGGGTTTCTCACCGGCGATCATCATGCATCGAAAGCCAACGAGGGAAGAATCGTAATCGGCAGGTCGGCTCAGGCTCTGGCAGCCTGTGGTCAAGGTCAGAAGCAGCAGAAAAGACAGGGGTTTGATCATGCTTCCATGCCTCCGCAGAAAGGAATGAGGCATTATGCCACTACTCGGGCGTACGACTCGTATTCGCAATATTCATAAGGGGAAATTCCCTGAGTCCATATCTGGAAACGTAGAAAACCGACAGAGCACCCAAAACGAAAAAACCCGCCAAAAGGCGGGTTTTAAAGGGCTCCACGGACGTTACTGGCGGTCAGTGGAACAAAAGATGGTGCCCGAAGCCGGAATCGAACCGGCACGCCCTTACGAGCGGGGGATTTTAAGTCCCATGCGTCTACCAGTTTCGCCATTCGGGCGGCAGCGCGTGTTGCAGGGTTGGGAATATATAGATCCAGGCGCTTCGATGCAAGGATGCGGGGCAGCTTTCTTGAATCACCGAACGGGTGAAAAAGCTTGCTAGATCAGAGGGCTAGGTAAGCATCTGGAGGAATAGTCGCAGCCTCAATAGCCCGGCAGACCCTGGCGAAAATCCTCCTCGCGCTGCCCAGCGCACACTAAAATCCCGGCGCGAAGGCCGGGACCGTGGTTGCGCACTGCGCATCAATGCTCAGGATGTTCGCTCGTCACCGACTCGGCAGCCTCCACATCAGACATATCCTCTTCGAGCGGTGCTTCGTCGTCCGGCGGCAGTGGGATTTTATCCTCGTCATACCTCGGATCGTGCCCTGTCTCGTTGTCCGTATTGCGGGTCACCGCCTGTTGTGAAAGGTTTCCGGGGGCGTTCTTGTCGATATCCATGCTGGCTCTCCGTTCTGGGCTCGGAATATCCGCGCTTGACGATAAGAGTCGCCGAGTGACCGCAGGTGCCAAGGTTTAGACGAATGGCGTCCCCAACCCTCAACCGTTAACCGTCAGCCCGGAATACACCCCCACCGGCATCTTGTAACGGTGCGGTTGCTGTCGAGCCAACTGCGCCTGCACCTGCGCAACGGCTTCCAGCACGCGCTGGGCCCACTGTTTGTCTTGCGGATCGACCACGACCACGCGGAAACCGTGGTCATGGCCCTCAAGCTGCACGCCTTCGGAGTCATCGACGTGCAAGTCGATGTCGAACGCCGGCGGAAACTTCGATGGCGGGTTCGACAGCCCGCGCTCGGTGAGGGCCTGGTTATGCCGCACGCTGTTGACTACACCGTCGACGTGGATGCCGTACAGCAACAACCAACGTCGAATGTAGGACGGGGTGCGACCGGATGAGGTATAGACCCACACACTGCATCCCTGGCGACGCAGCTCACGCGTCAGCGAACGGGCGCCGTGGCGCAGTGGTTCGCCCAACCAACGATGCAGACAGGCCGGCAACCGGCTGTGTTCGGTCGCGCTGTGGTGAAGCTGGCAGGCCAGCGTGTCATCGATATCGAACGAAATACGGATACGCGGTCGCTTGAACGCGCGTTTGATTGTCTGCAACACCGAATACCTTCTCATCGATAACCGCCCTGATAGACGGACGCAGGCGTGTCGTGCAGGAAAAACTTCATGGGATCTGGAGCGTTATTCTCCAGGAACGCAGCATATTTTTTCTTGATCTTGGGCAACTCGTACAACGCCTTGACGCCATGCTTGGCGGAATTACGGATGACCGAGGACGGGTTGAAGTAGCCCTCGGCGTTATCCAGGGTCAGCACGAAAGGCGGCAACCCCTCGCGCATCAGCAGGTAACTGACGATCAGCGAGCCGCTGCGGTGATTGCCCTCGATGAACAACTGCGGCTTGCTGAGGCCCCGCACATAAACCCCCGCGGCACGCTTCCAGACCGATTCACTGTGATGCTTGCAGTACCAACTGTACAAATCCTTGATGCCGCCTTCAACGTTGTTGAAGAAGTGTTCTTCGGTCGCCGCCAGGTGCTGGGCGTATTCCTGCCGGCGTGCCGGGTTCTTGCCGCAGAGCACGGTGGCATTGATCTCCAGCATCAGGTTCAGCTGCTGAAGATCGAACAGGTCGACACCGCGCGCAACGTAGTCGTCAATCAGGGCATACCCCTCGAGCACGTTCTGCAGCACCTCGTCGGTCAATGGGTCGCGTGGCTCGGTAAAGTCCCGGCTGAGCGCGGCAAAGTGACGCTGGAGCTCACGCAGTGCGCGCTCAATAGCCGATAAGTCCAGACGACGTGTTGCAATCATCAGCTGAACTTACCGCTGATGTAGTCACCGGTCATTTGCTCGCGCGGGTTTTCGAAGATCTGCGCAGTGGGGCCCATCTCGACCAGATAGCCGGTGCGGGTGCCCTGGGAAATATCCACCGAGAAAAACGCCGTGGTGTCGGCCACGCGAATCGCCTGCTGCATGTTGTGGGTTACCAGCGCGATGGTGTAATCCTTCTTCAACTCCACCATCAGTTCTTCGACCCGGCGAGTGGCGATCGGGTCGAGTGCCGAGCACGGCTCATCCAGCAGCAAGACTTCCGGCTCGGTGGCAATAGCGCGAGCGATGCACAGACGTTGCTGCTGACCACCGGAGAGCGACAAGCCGCTGACCTTGAGCTTGTCCTTGACCTCGTCCCACAGCGCGGCGCCTTGCAGCGCATGTTTCACGCGGTCGCCCAAATCGCCCTTGTAGCGATTGAGGCGCAGGCCAAAGGCGACGTTATCGAAGATGCTCATCGAGAACGGGTTCGGCTGCTGGAACACCATGCCGATGTAGCGACGCACCACCACGGGATCGACGCCCTTGCCGTACACGTCCTGGCCGAGGAAGTGCACATGGCCCTCGAAGCGGAAGCCCTTGACGAGGTCATTCATGCGGTTGAGGCTGCGCAGCACGGTACTTTTGCCGCAACCGGAAGGCCCGATGAAGCCGGTGATCTTGTTCTTTTCGATAGGCACATGGCTGTCACGCACGGCCATGAAGTTGCCGTAGAAAATCTTGTCCAGCTTGCAGTCCATGACCACAGGCGACTGGGTAACAAACGGAGCGGCTATTTGCGCATTGGGTAAGTTCAAAATTCAGGTGCTCCCGTTCTTAATACTTGGGTTTGCCGAAAATACGGCTCACGACATTCACGACCAGCACGATCATCACCAACACCAGCGAGGCCGCCCAGGCGAGCTCAAGCTGATTGTCGAAGGGCATGCCGGAAAAGTTGTAGATCAGCACGGCAAGGGACGCCGTGGGATTCATGACAGCCAGGCTGCCGTCGTGGTAGATCCAGTAGTTGCTGAACAGCGCGGTGAACAACAGGGGCGCGGTTTCGCCGGCGGCGCGGGCCACGGCAAGCATGACGCCAGTGAGGATTGCGGGCATGCCGGTGGGCAGCACGATTTTCCAGATCACCTGCGAGCGGGTGCAGCCCATGCCGTAGGCGGCGTCCTTCATGATCTTGGGCACCATCCTCATCGACTCTTCGGCCGTCAGCACCACGATCGGCAGCATCAGCACGGCCAGCGCCACCCCACCTGCCGGGGCCGAGTAGGTCCCGGTGGTCATCACCACCAGCGCGTAGGCAAACACGCCGGCCAGGATCGACGGCAAGCCGGTGAGCATTTTGGCGGCGAAGCGCGATGCGTTCGCAAGCTTGCTGTCGGGCCCCAGCTCCGCCAGGAACACCGCTGCCAGGATGCCGACCGGTACGGCGATCGCCGCCGCGATACCGACCATGACAAAGGTGCCCGCCATGGCATTGCCGAAGCCGCCGCCCGTTTCGAAACCGGTGGGCGGCAACTCGGTAAACACCTCAAGGCTCAGGCGTGCACCGCCTCGGGTAATCAGCATATAAAGCACGGAGATCAGCGGCACGGCGGCCAGCAGTGCGCCGAACCAGACCAACGAGGTCAAGACCAGGCTGCGCAGGGCACGGCCTTCGAAGCGGCGCTGCAGGCTGGGCAGCGCGGCGGTAGGCGTGGAGAGGTTGGTCATTGTTTGGTCCCCCGCTGGGCGTAGAGCATGATCATCGAACCCGCGACATTGACCAGCAGCGTGATGAACATCAGCACCAACGCCGCATACATCAACACCTCGATCTCGTTCGGCCCGGCTTCGGGAAAGTTCAGCGCCAACAAGGCCGCCAGGGTATTGGCCGGGGCAAACAGGGAAAGGGAAATGTTGTTCGCATTACCCACCAGCATCGCCAGGGCCATGGTTTCACCCAGGGCGCGGCCCAGGCCCAACACCAGGGAGCCGAAGATGCCGGTCGCCGCCGAGGGCACCATCACCTTGAGAATCGCTTCCCAATGCGTCGTGCCCATGCCGTAGGCAGCCTGTTTGGTTTTCATCGGCACCGCGGTGAGCGCGTCCTGGGACACCGCCGCAATCGTCGGCAGGATCATGATCGCCAGTACCAGCGCGGCGGGCAGCAGGCCCGGCCCGCTCAGGGACGTGCCAAAAAACGGGATCCACCCAAGCTCGGTGTTCAACCAGGTCGTCAGCGGCCGAATGGCGGGGATCACTACGTAGATCCCCCACAGGCCGTAAACCACGCTGGGGATGGCCGCGAGCAATTCGACGATGGTGCGAAATACCGCAGCCAGCTTGGCGGGAAGAAAATCCTGAGTGAGGAAAATCGCCATGCTGACACCGAAGAAACCGGCGATCAGCAACGCGATAAAGGCACTGTACAGCGTGCCCCAGATTGCCGGCAGAATGCCGTACTTGCCTTGGTTAACGTCCCAGACACTGCCGAACAGCACATCAAAACCGTGCTTTTCCATACCTGGCAATGCCTTGCGCCCCACTTCGAACACCAGCGCGAAGACCAGCGCCAGCACCAGCACCACGCCGATGCGTGCAAGCGCACGGAAGGTGCGATCAACCATAAAGTCCTTGGTGGACGGCGGCTGGCACGCAGAGTCCGGGTTAACCGGTACGACAAAAGGAGTGTTCATGGGTTGATTCCGAAACAGGGAGGAAGCACGCCGGCATGGCTGACCGCCCATGCCGAGCGTGACCTGGCAAGCCTTACTTAATGTTGGCGGAAGCTTTGCGAACCTGATCGACTACCGAAGCTGGCAGAGGGATGTAGCCCATCGAGTCAGCGATTTTCTGACCTTCGGTCAGGCTGTACTCGACCATTTCCCGCATGGCTTTGGCCTTGGCCGGGTTGCCGTTGTCCTTGCGGAAGATCATCCAGGTGTAGGAGGTGATCGGGTAGGACTTGGCACCGTCCGGATCCGGCAGCCAGGCCACCAGGCTTTCCGGCATTTTCACCGCAGCCAGTGCTTCTGCACCGCTTTCGGCGTTCGGCACCACGTAGTGGCCGGCCTTGTTCTGCAACTGGGCGAAGTCAACCTTGGCCAGCTTGGCGAAACCGTATTCGATGTAGCCAATCGCGCCTGGGGTCTGGCGTACGGTGGCGGTCACGCCATCGTTCTTGGGCGACTTGATGAACTTGTCGGTGGCAGGCCAGTTGACGGTATTGCCTTCACCCATTGCTTCCTTGAAGCCAGGGTTGATGGCCGACAGGTGCTTGGTGAACACGGCGGTGGTGCCGCTGGAGTCGGCACGCACCACGACGGTGATCGGCGTATCGGTCAGTTTCAGGTCCGGGTTGGCGGCGACGATCTTGGGATCGTTCCACTTGGTGATTTTGCCCAGGAAGATGTCGGAGTACACGTCACGCGGCAGCTTCAGGCCCTTCGGGTTGCCCGGCAGGTTGTAGGCCAGCACGATTTCACCGGCGGTCATCGGCAGCAGTTGCACACCCTCGGCGACCTTGGCGATGTCTTCGTCTTTCATCGCCGAATCGCTGGCGGCGAAGTCGACGGTCTTGTTCAGAAAGTCCTGTACACCCGCCCCGCTCCCCTTGGACTGATAGTCAACGGTGACGCCCTCGGTTTTCTTGCTGAAATCCTTGAACCAGGTGAGGTAGATCGGCGCCGGGAAACTTGCGCCGGAACCGGTCAGGCGGATGCTTTCGGCAGCAAACACCGAAGTGGCACCCAGAGAAACCGCGACGGCGAGTGCAGCAGACTTCATCAGACGTTTCATTCAGGAGAATCCTAGTGATTTCGGGCTCCGGAACTCTGCAACAATCTTGTTACGGTTTTATGAACGTGGAGTGGCAAAACGCCGTGATGTGCTCTTCCAGCAACGCGATAGGAGTCTTTGAGGCGACGAGTTCGTAACAAATTGCGACCAAGAGCCCTGCCGCAGCGTCACCCGCGCAGGGCACTCCAGCGCCTGAAAGGCCGCGTGTTACATCGGGGTTGTGCTGACCACCCTCAGCGCCAGCCCTTCATAGGCGTCCAGATTGATGGTAAACACGCCCTCCTCCGTCAGGTCGCCTTCCACCCGCTCATTGATGATGTCCACCACCATCCCCGCCGCGATATCAGGCAGGTTCACGGTTTCGGTGATCGACGTGGCGCCGAAGTTCAGCGCGGTGATTTGCGTGCCTCTACCGGCCGGCAGTTCATGGACCATGATCAACAGTGCCGGGTTTTGCACATCCGGCACCAGGATCTGACGGCTGGCGGCGATGTCGTAGGCGCGGCGGACCGCGAGGATTTTTTGCAGTTGCGAGGCAAACGATTCGGGGTCCTGCAACTGACTGTTCAGGCTGCCATACAGGCTTTTCGAGCGCGGCATCTGCCCGGCGGACAATTCAGCGTCGGGGTTAAGGTCCACCAGGTCGTAGGCCCCGCGATGAATCCAGCGAGTGTCGCCGTCCTGCATCAAATGCGCGACGTCTTGCGCCGCCAGCGGCAAGGCCCCCACCAGGTCCCAGCCAGACAAGGCAAACACCCCCGGCTGCATGGCGTTGTACATCACCAGCAGTAAATGAATCTGGCGGATCTGCTGGATATCCGCCGGGGTGATCGCGTCGAGGTCCCGGATACCCAACGCCGCCGTGATGATGCTGGCCGTGGTGCACGACACGCCATTGGTCACGAACTTGAGGTTGTACGGTGCATGCTCGCCGGTCAGGCGCTCATACATCTGCTCGCGGATGTGCTCGCGCAGAATGTTGCCGGGGAACGTCTGGCCCTGGTACAGAAAGCTGTCATGGGCGTGCAGGGTCCAGAAGTGCACCAGCTCCAGCGTCAGTTCATCGTGGTTTTGCAGCGCATGGATCAGCGAGCCGGGGTCGATGCCCTGGCGATGCATTTCGCGCAGCATCAGGCGCAGGAACTCGGCATCGCCCATCAGCAGCGCATGCTGGTATGCGGGGCGGGTAATGAAGTCATAGGAGAGGTCGGCGCCGCCATGGGACATCGAGGCGATGTCATCCACCGTCAGGTTCAACTCCTGGAAGCTGAAGCCGCCCGCCTTGCGAATCGCCCCGCCGAGCAGTTGGTTACCGGTGATCGACAACGGGTGGCTCTCCGACCAGGCGGTGCCATCGAGCTTGCGTTCCACACCCAGGAAACCGTTGGCATCCAGGCGCAGGATCTTCGCGCCCATCACGTCGATGGCGTGCAGCGCATCGCCGATAATCATCTGTTGCGCGGCAAAGGTCGGGTCCAGCCAGTTGAGCGACGGCTGGCCTTCCTTGAAGTAATGCAGGTACACCCAGCGACGCGGCTTGCCATCCACGCCGATCACCACAGGCGTGGCGCTCCAGTCGGTTTCCTTGACGCCAGGCTCGAAGAAGATCACCCGTTGCAACTGGCCGACGATGTAGTGCTTGTCGCGCAGTGCATCCACCTGCAATGGGCTGAGGTTCTGCGCATCGCGCCCCTCGGCCACTTCGGGCAGCAGTGGCCAGTCTTCCTCGCGGATCTCAACCATGTGGTAGAGACCGGGGTAATCCTCATACGCCATCTCGGCCAGGCGGAAATCCGCGCCCTTGCCGGTATGGGACGGGATCACATCGTCAATGATCACCGCATTGTGCGCCGCCGCCATGCGCGTCAACGCCTGCAGTTGCGCCTCGGTGCCCAGTTGCGGGTCGATCTCGAAGCTGATGCGGTCGAAATTGCCGTCGATGGTCGGCGTGTGCCGCGTGCCGTTCAGGCCGCCGGACTTTTTCAGCGGGCCGTTATGAATGCCCTGGATGCCGATCTTCGACAGGGCGTGCCACAGGCTTTCATCCCCCAGCGCCTCCAGCACCGTGCCGCCTTCGCGCGTCACGATCGACGCCGGGTACGCGGTAAACCACACCGACGACAACGCCGAAGCATCCCGCGGCCGCGTCTGCGCAAAAGGCTGTTGCCACAACCGGCCCTGCCCGGAATAGAGCTTGGCGCGCTGGCGTGCCGCATGCAGCATCGATTGCTCCACCAGCCAGTTCACATGGTTGTTTTCAGCCGCGGTCATAAGCTTGGTACCTGTCGTTGTGAAACGTTGCTCGTAGACATATGAGGGGGACGCGGGCCATTCGTTGCATTGCAATGGCGACAGCTAGGCCAATCCTTGTGTCGCCTGGCGATACTGACGCGGTGTAAACCCAGTGGAAGCCTTGAACTGCCGCGTAAACGCACTGTGGTCGGTATACCCGCACTGCAACGCCACCTCGGTGATCGGCAGGTCGCTGTGCAGCAAGCGATGGGCCTGTTCCAGCCGTACCTTCTGGATCATTTGCCGGGGAGTGAGGTGGAACACGCGCTTGCAGTAACGCTCCAGTTGCGCCACGGAAATACCGGCGATGCGCGTCAGTTCGCCGAGGGTGACACGGCGGGTGAAGTGGGTGCGGATGTACTCGTCCACCGCCGCCAGCCGCTGATACGCCGGGTGGGTTTCGCTCGCCGATTGCAGGTCTACGGAGATACCCGCCAGGCCGATGATGCGACCTTCAGGGTCGTACAGCGGCCATTTGTGGGTCAGGCACCAGCCGGGTTCGCGGGTGCCGTACAGATGCAGTTCCAACTGGTCTTCGAGCACCAGACCTTGCTCCAGCACGCGGCGGTCCTGCTCGGTATAACCCGGCCCCAGTTGCGCCGGGAACACTTCGGCGCTGGTCTTGCCCAGCAGCGGTTGCAGCTGTTTGAGGCCGCAGCGTTGCACCAGGGTGCGGTTGGCGAGGACGTAACGGGCGTCCAGGTCCTTGATGAAGATGGCCGCATTGGGAATCACATCCAGCATCGGCAACAGCTGCACCATACCGGCCACTAACTGCTCGACGCTGTGGGGGCGCGTCGTCTCGCTGCCTTGGCAAAGGCTCGCAAATGCGCTGTGCATCATCACTGTGTACCCCCTGCTGATTCCCTCGACGCGTAGCAGATTGCCCGATGCCCAGGACGCTGTCGAGCGACGCACACTGTGCTGAATTCGTCATCAATGCCGGCCAAAAACATCAATCGCCACAGGGTTTGCGCCTTCAGGATAGGACCACTGCATGCCTGTCCAATAACTCACAAGAAGGCGACGCTATGTCAGCTCAAGGCAAGTTCAAGAAACAGCTTTCATTGATGGACCTGACCTTCATCGGGTTGGGTGCCATCTTCGGTTCCGGGTGGCTGTTCGCGGCCAGCCACGTCTCCGCAATCGCCGGCCCCGCCGGGATTATTTCGTGGTTGATCGGTGGTTTCGCCGTGCTGTTGCTCGGTATCGTCTACTGCGAACTGGGCGCGGCGTTGCCCCGCGCCGGTGGCGTGGTGCGTTACCCGGTGTACTCCCACGGCCCGCTGCTGGGTTACCTGATGGGCTTTATCACGCTGATCGCGTTTTCCAGCCTGGTGGCGATTGAAGTGGTCGCCTCGCGCCAATATGCAGCGGCCTGGTTTCCCGAGTTGACCAAGGCCGGTTCCAGCGACCCGACCGCTCTGGGCTGGCTGCTGCAGTTCGCCCTGCTCTGTGTGTTTTTTATCCTCAATTACCGCAGCGTGAAGACCTTCGCCATCGCCAATAACCTGGTGAGCGTGTTCAAGTTCATCGTGCCGCTGCTGGTGATCGGTGTGCTGTTCACCTTCTTCAAACCGGCGAATTTCCAGGCGCACGGGTTTGCGCCGTTCGGGATGTCGGGGATCGAAATGGCCGTCTCGGCCGGTGGGGTGATTTTTGCTTACCTGGGCCTTACGCCGATCATCTCGGTGGCCAGTGAAGTGAAGAACCCGCAGCGCACGATTCCGATTGCGTTGATCCTCTCGGTACTGTTGTCGACCGCCATCTACGTGCTGCTGCAAACCGCATTCCTCGGCGGCGTGCCTACAGAGATGCTCGCCAACGGCTGGGCCGGAATCAGCAAGGAACTGGCGTTGCCCTATCGCGATATCGCCCTGGCATTGGGCGTGGGCTGGCTGGCCTACCTGGTGGTGGCCGATGCGGTGATCTCGCCCAGCGGCTGCGGCAATATCTACATGAACGCCACGCCACGTGTGGTGTATGGCTGGGCGCAGACCGGTACGTTCTTCAAGATCTTTACGCGCATCGATGAAAAATCCGGCATCCCGCGCCCGGCGCTGTGGCTGACCTTTGGCTTGTCGGTATTCTGGACCCTGCCGTTTCCGTCGTGGGAAGCGCTGATCAATGTGGTGTCCGCCGCACTGATCCTCAGCTACGCCGTGGCCCCGGTGACCGTCGCCGCGCTGCGCCGCAATGCGCCACAGATGGCGCGGCCGTTCCGGGTCAAGGGCATGGCAGTGCTGGGTCCGCTGTCGTTCATCATCGCCGCGCTGATTGTGTATTGGTCCGGCTGGAGCACGGTGTCGTGGCTGCTCGGCCTGCAGATCCTGATGTTCGCGGTATACCTGCTGTGCGCACGCTGGGTGCCGACAGCGCAGGTCAACCTCAAACAACAAGTGCGCTCGTCGGCCTGGCTGATCGGCTTTTACGCAGTGACTATCCTGCTGTCCAAGCTCGGCAGTTTTGGCGGTACCGGCGTGATCAGCCACCCATTCGACACGCTGGTGGTCGCGATCTGCGCGCTGGGCATCTACTACTGGGGCGCGGCCACCGGCGTACCGGCGCACCTGGTGCAACTGGAGCATGAAGCCGATGAAAGTGAAGCCGTCGACGAACCCCGTGCCAGCGCCCCGCTGTCGCCTGCTACCCACTGATTGGAGCTCGTTATGAAGCGACTGCATGTGATCGACTCCCACACCGGCGGCGAACCCACGCGCCTGGTACTGGACGGATTCCCCGACCTCAAGGGCGCGACCATCGCCGACCAGCTCGACACCCTGCGCACCGAGCACGATCAATGGCGCCGCGCCTGCCTGCTGGAACCGCGTGGCAACGATGTGCTGGTCGGCGCGCTGTACTGCGCGCCTGTCACGCCGGGGGCCACCTGCGGGGTGATCTTCTTCAACAACGCCGGTTACCTGGGCATGTGCGGCCACGGCACCATCGGCCTGATCGCATCGTTGCACCACTTGGGGCGCATCCAACCCGGCGTGCATACCCTCGACACCCCGGTGGGCTCGGTGGCGGCCACCTTGCACGAAGATGGAGCCGTCACCCTGCGCAACGTGCCCGCCTATCGCTATCGCCAGCATGTGCCGGTGCAGGTGCCTGGCCATGGCACGGTGCATGGCGATATTGCCTGGGGCGGTAACTGGTTTTTCCTGGTGTCCGAGCATGGCAAGACGCTGGACATGAATCATGTCGACGCCCTCACCGATTACACCTGGGCGATGCTCAAGGCCCTGGAAGATCAGGGCATCGGTGGCGCGGACGGTGCGCTGATCGACCATATCGAACTGTTCGCCGACGATGCCCACGCCGACAGCCGCAACTTCGTAATGTGCCCCGGCAAGGCCTACGACCGCTCCCCCTGCGGCACCGGCACCAGCGCCAAACTGGCATGCCTGGCCGCCGACGGCAAACTGGCCGAGGGTGAAACCTGGGTACAGGCCAGCATCACCGGCAGCCAGTTCGAAGGCCGTTTCGAGTGGGACGGCGAACGCGTCATCCCCTCGATTACCGGCCGCGCCTACATGACCGCCGACAGCACTTTGCTGATCGACGAGCAAGACCCTTTTGCCTGGGGCATTTGAGCCCCCTCTCTTTGATTGAACGGAGTTAGAACCATGAGCGACAACATCTTCACCGGTTGCATCCCCGCGCTGATGACCCCTTGCACCGCCGCGCGCAAGCCGGACTTCGATGCACTGGTCGCCAAGGGCCGCGAGTTGATCGATATCGGCATGAGCGCCGTGGTGTATTGCGGCTCCATGGGTGACTGGCCGTTGCTCAGCGAGGCCGAGCGCCAGGAAGGCGTGGCACGCCTGGTGGCGGCCGGCGTGCCGACCATCGTCGGTACCGGTGCGGTGAACAGCCGCGAAGCGGTGGCCCATGCAGCCCATGCGGCCAAGGTTGGTGCCCACGGCCTGATGGTGATTCCACGCGTGCTGTCCCGGGGTGCTTCGGCGACCGCGCAAAAGGCGCACTTCTCGGCGATCCTCAAGGCCGCCCCTGACCTGCCGGCCGTGATCTACAACAGCCCGTACTACGGCTTCGCCACCCGCGCCGATCTGTTCTTCGAACTGCGCCGCGAACACTCGAACCTGATCGGCTTCAAGGAGTTCGGCGGTGGTGCCGACCTGCGCTACGCCGCCGAACACATCACCTCCCAGGACGATAACGTGACCCTGATGGTCGGCGTCGACACTCAGGTGGTGCACGGCTTCGTCAACTGCAACGCCACCGGCGCCATCACCGGCATCGGCAATGCGTTGCCGCGCGAAGTGCTGCAACTGGTGGCCCTGAGCAAACAGGCGGCCAAGGGCGATGCCAAGGCCCGGCGCCAGGCGCGGGAGCTGGAGGCTGCGCTGGCAGTGCTGTCGTCGTTCGATGAAGGCTGCGACCTGGTGCTGTATTACAAGCACTTGATGGTGCTCAATGGCGACAAGGGCTACGAGCTGCACTTCAATGAAACCGACGTGCTCAGCGACGCCCAGCGCCGGTATGCCGAGACCCAGTACGCGCTGTTCCGCCAGTGGTACGCCAACTGGTCGACCGAGCAGAACGTCGACTGACTGTTTAAGCGCCGCTGTGCGGTTCACAGCGGCCCACCCTCTTTTTTCAGGACGACCCCATGACTTTGACGGGCACGATGCTGATCGGTCAGCACTCCCTCAGCGGCAATCGCGAAGCGATCCGAGCCATCAACCCCACCACCGGCGAGCCCCTGGAACCGGCCTACGCCGGTGGCGGCGCCGAGCATGTCGAACAGGCCTGCGCCTTGGCGTGGGCGGCGTTTGATAGCTACCGCGAAACCTCGCTGGAGGTGCGCGCCACGTTTCTCGAGACCATCGCCACGCAGATCGAGGCCCTGGGCGATGAGTTGATCGAGCGCGCCGTCGCCGAAACCGGCCTGCCACGCCCACGTATCCAGGGCGAACGCGGGCGTACCTGCGGGCAATTGCGTACCTTTGCACGCACCGTCCGCGCCGGCGAATGGCTGGATGTTCGCGTCGACAGCGCCCAGCCCGAGCGCCAGCCGCTGCCCCGTGGTGATCTGCGTCAGCGCCACATCGCGCTGGGGCCGGTGGCGGTGTTTGGGGCCAGCAACTTCCCGCTGGCGTTTTCCGTGGCCGGCGGCGATACCGCCTCGGCGCTGGCCGCCGGTTGCCCGGTCATCGTCAAGGCCCATGGCGCCCACCCAGGTACCAGTGAGCTGGTTGGCCGGGCCGTGGCGTTGGCGGTCAAGACCTGCGGCTTGCCGGATGGGGTGTTTTCTCTGCTCTACGACAGCGGCTACGCACTCGGTGTGGCACTGGTCAGCGATCCACGCATCAAGGCCGTGGGTTTTACCGGCTCGCGCAGAGGCGGCATCGCGCTGACCCAGGCGGCGCAAGCGCGGCCGGAACCGATCCCGGTGTATGCGGAGATGAGCTCGATCAACCCGGTGTACCTGTTTCCCGCAGCGTTGGAGGCGCGGGCTGAAGCGCTCGCTCAAGGGTTTATGACGTCATTGACCCAAGGCGCGGGCCAGTTCTGCACCAACCCCGGATTGGTGATTGCCATTCAAGGGCGCGGCCTGGATCGCTTCATCAGTGCCGCCCGCGAACAACTGCCGCACTGCGCCGCGCAAACCATGCTCACCCCCGGCATCTTCAGTGCCTATGCCGCGGGTATCAGCGCATTGAGCGAACACGCCCACCTCGCTGCGAAAGGCTTGGCGGCCGACGGCCCCAATCAGGGCCAGGCGCATCTGTTCGTGACTCAGGCCAGCGCGTTCCTGGGCAATGAGCAATTGCAGGCCGAAGTGTTCGGTGCGGCCTCGTTGATTGTGCAGTGCGCGGATGCCGACGAAGTCCGCCGGGTGTCCGAGCACCTGGAAGGCCAGCTCACCGCGACCCTGCATCTGGATGCAGACGACGTGTCCAGCGCCAGAGCGCTGTTGCCCGTACTTGAACGCAAGGCCGGCCGCCTGCTCGTGAACGGTTGGCCGACCGGGGTGGAAGTGTGTGACGCCATGGTCCATGGCGGGCCCTACCCCGCCACATCGGACTCACGCAGCACCTCGGTGGGCACGGCCGCCATCCAGCGCTTCCTGCGTCCGGTGTGCTACCAGGACTTCCCGGATGCGTTGTTGCCCGAGGCGCTCCAGCACGGCAACCCGTTGCTGCTGCGGCGCTTGCTCGACGGCCAGAGGGAGGCATAGGCCATGGCCGAAGATTTCGTCGTGGTCGGCGCCGGTATTATCGGCGTCGCCTGCGCCTTGCAGTTGGCGCGCCAGGGCCGGCACGTCGTGGTGCTCGACCAGCAGGAGCCGGGAATGGGGGCCTCCTATGGCAACGCTGGGCACCTGGCGACCGAACAGGTGTTTCCCATTGCCGACCTGTCAATCCTCAAGCGCTTGCCCGCGATGCTATTGGACCCCATGGGCCCGCTGCGCCTGGACTGGAAATACCTGCCCCGTGCTCTGCCCTGGTTTGTCCGCCTGTTGCTGAACCTGCGCCCGGCCCGCTACCAACGCACCGTCGCGGGTATTCGCGCGCTCAATGAAGATAGCCTCGGCGCCTGGCGGCGCTTGTTGGCCAGCATTGATCGGCCGGGGCTGCTGCACGAAGACGGCTCGCTGCTGGTGTTCGAGCGAGCGGACTCGCGCCCCGCCCTGGAGGCCCTGCAACAGCGCATGTGGCAACAGCGTGTGCCGGTGGATTTCTGGTCCGCCGAAGCCGTGCGCAAGGCCGCGCCGCAGTTGAGCGAGCAGATCCAGGGTGGGCTGTTTTTCCCGGCGACGGGTCACTTTCTCGATCCTTACCAGACACTCTGCGAACTGGTGGAGGCAGCCAAAGCCAGCGGTGTGCAATTTCTCACGCGCCAGGTGCGCGATGCCCGGGTTGACGCTGAGGGCGTGGTATTGAGCACCGACCAGGGCCAGCTCACCGCGCGCCAGGTGCTGATCGCCTGCGGCGCCCATTCGGCCAGGCTCACGTCGGCCCTGACTGGTAAAAAAATCCCGCTGGACACCGAACGCGGGTACCACCTGATGCTGCCCCATGAACATCAGCGCCTGCCGTTTGCCGTCACCTCGTTTGAACGCAAGTTCATCATGACCCCCATGACCGGCGGCCTGCGCCTGGCCGGCACCGTGGAATTCGCCGGCCTTGACCGTCCGGCGAACATGGCCCGCGCCTGGCAGTTGCATCGGTTGAGCAAGGGGTTGTTTGGTGAAGACCTGAACCCGCAAGGCGCCACGCCGTGGATGGGTTTCAGACCCTCGCTGCCGGATTCACTGCCGGTGATTGATCGGGTGTGTGAGGGAAAGGTGTTACTTGCGTTCGGGCATCAGCACCTGGGATTGACGCAGGCGGCGGTGACGGCGGAAAGGATCGGGCAACTGGTGTCGACCGGCACGGATTTACCGGAGCCTGGGCGGTATCGACTGGATCGTTTTTGAACAAGGGGGACAGCTGAGCGGCTGATGCAGATGTGGGAGCTGTCGAGCCCCGGCGAGGCTGCGATGGCGGCGGCATTGCCAACCTATTTATCGCCTGACACTCCGCCATCGCGGCCTCGCTAAAGCTCGTGCGCTCCCACAGGGTTTGCGCTAGCGCTCAATAGCGCATCAGCCATTCCCTCGATTTCATCCTGCATGCACAGTTTGCTTATCCAAGCATCAGGAATAGCGTGAGCCCCATAGTAAGCTCCAGCCAATTGCCCGACGATCGCTGCGGTAGTATCAGCGTCATCACCCAGGTTTGCCGCTGCAAGCACCGCCTCGGCAAAACTGCCCGTGTGATGGAAACACCACAAGGCCGCTTCCAAAGATGCGACCGAATACCCTGTTCCATTAATCTCATCCATCGACTTAGCGCGATACTCACCGCGCGCGATGGCGATCACTTTGGGCTCAGACAGTTCTGTGCTGCAAAAACGCAACACCTCGTCCTTCGAATCCCCGCGCAGCGCATTGCTGATCGCTTGCGCAAGCACCAGACAACATTCGAGCGCCTCTTGCGCCGCGTGGGTAGTTCGCGAACTCTGGAGCGTGAATGTGCGGATATTTTCAATGTCTGGAAAGTAAAACAGCACCACCGGCGCCAGACGCATCATCGAACCATTGCCGGCCGAATACGGGTGCGTTGAACCTGCAAACGGATCGCCAGTGGCCTCAAAGGTCGCCAGCGCCTGGCGAACCGTCAGGCCGATATCAAAACAATCACCGGTGGAGCTCAGGTAGCCCCATTTCCACCAGTTCAGATATCGCGCCATCTGATCCCTTGCGTCAAAACCACCTTTTTGCACCAGACTTTCCGCGAGACACAGCGCCATCGAGGTGTCGTCTGTCCACTGGCCTGGCTTAAGGTTGAATGGCCCTCCTCCGACCATGTCGGTAAGCGGCGTGAAGGCGCCACGTGGCATGAACTCGACAGTGGTACCGACTGCATCGCCGCAGGCCAAGCCCAGCAGGCTGCCGCGATAACGATCCGAAAACGTAAGAGACATCTGTCCTCCTTGAAAAGTCATGCCGCTATACCGGCGTCAGCCACCACCTTACTTGACCAACCGCTTCTCTTTGGAGGGGCGATATCCGAAATACGAGCTATAGCACTTGCTGAAATGACTCGGCGACACAAACCCGCACGCCACCAGCACTTCCACCTGCGACAGCTCGGTGTGTTGCAACAACCGACGGGCCTCGGTGACGCGCAGTTCCATGTAGTAACGCTGCGGCGTGGTGCCCAGTTGCTCCTTGAACAAGCGCTCCAACTGCCGGCGCGAGCGTCCGGCGTAGACGGCCAGTTGGTCCAGTTCCAGCGGCTCCTCGAGGTTTGCGTCCATCAGCTTCACCACTTCGCGCAGGGGCGCGCTGACGCTGACGTTTTCGGTGGGCTTGATGCGCCGGTAGCGCGACTCTTCGAAAGCCAGGATATCTTCAATGCCTTCGACCAGGGCCTTACCGTGCAGGCTCTTGATCCAATCCAGCGCCATATGGAACGCACCGGATGGGCTTGAAGCGGTCAGGCGGTCGCGGTCGATCACATAAGGTTCGCTGGTGACGTGGGTGGCCTTGGACACTTCGGCCAGCGCCGGGCGATGTTCCGGGTGAATCGCACAGCGATAGTCCTGCAGCAGGCCGGCGCGGCCGAGGAACCAGGCTCCGTTCCACAGCCCGGCCAGGTGGATATCCTGTTCGGCTGCGTTATGCAGCAAGTGGATGAAACCATCGCTGGCCTTGAGTTCGGTACGAAAACCGCCGCAGATGACCAGCAGTTCCAGGTCTTGCAGCGCAACCGCATCCAGACGCGCATCCGGGCGAATCACCAGGCCCAGGTCGCTGATGACTTCACCGTCGTCCCAACCGAAGGTGCGCGAAGCGAACAGCTCGGGACGCAGCAGGTTGGCGGTGACCAGGGTGTCGAGGGTCTGGGTGAACGCAGGCAGGGAAAAATGTTCGAGCAACAGGAAGCCGACGCGGGTCACCGACGTCGGCTGCGAGGTTTCATTGAGGTAGCGCAGGTTTTTGCCTTTCATGCCGCCACTGAATTGACGTCTTTCCATCGAGGGTTGGCCCACTCTTATTGTTGATGCAGTGGGCGTCATCTTAGGGGTAAAAGCGGCGGCTGTCTCAGGCGCTGATCCTGAAGCACAGACAAACGCCCAAGGCCCGCCGCAGAACAGTTGCGAGGCCATCTGATACGGCTTTTTCTTTGTTACCTGCGTCTGTATTGAAATGCCATCGAGGCGGACAATAACCCTATTCCCACTCCCCTTCCCCTCGGAGGCGACATGACCAAGATGGCACTCTTCCTGTTCGGTTTTCTGGTACTGACCATCGGCATCGGCCTGCTGGCGACCATCTCGCCGGTCTAGCGCTTAGCCGGCAAACAACATCGGATACAGCGACAACACCAGCAAACCGGCCATCACCCCATTGAACAGCCTCAGCCAGCGCGGCTCGCGCAGTACATTGCGCAGGCCGCTGCCACAGCCCGCCCACACGCACACACTGGGCAGGTTCACCACGGCAAAGACCAGAGCGATCACCAGCACGTTAGTGACATACCCCTCGGCCGGCGTGTAAGTGGTGATGGCGCCCAACGCCATGATCCAGGCCTTGGGGTTCACCCACTGGAACGCTGCCGCGCCCAGAAAGGTCATCGGTTTTGCGTGCTCATCGTTGCTGTCGGACATGCCCGCCGCCGTGGCGATCTTCCACGCCAGGTACAGCAAATACGCCGCTCCGACATAGCGCAACACCGTATAGGCCCAAGGGAACACCTTGAACACTTCCCCCAGCCCCAGGCCGACTGAAATCACCAGCAGCATGAACCCGATACTGATCCCCAGCGCATGGGGCATCGAGCGGCGGAACCCGAAGTTCACCCCCGAAGCCAGCAGCATGGTGTTATTGGGACCTGGCGTGATCGAAGACACGAAGGCGAACAGCACAAAGGCCGAGAGCAGACTGCTGGACATAAACATGATGGCGCACCCAAACGCTTAGATATGCCTGCGACAGTAGTAGGTTATGTCGCCCGATGGCCCATACAGCCAGGGTCGAATCAAGGCATACACTTCTTCGATAAATAGTTGAGGGGCTTTCACAAACCTTTCACAGACGAGCGCCTAAGGTGAATGCAGCTCCTAGTGAACATCCCCTTTAGCCCGCGCTCCCCAACGCGGGCTTTTCTTTGTGCGGGATTTATCGCAGGCAAAAAACAGGCAGGCCATTGTGCAGGGCCGGCCGCGTTTTCGCCTATTGCTCAACGCGGGTAACGTCCTGGTTGGGTTTGTGTTGTAGTGGGTACACATCAGTGCATCGCGCGAATCAATCGGAGATAAACATGATCAACATTCGTGCGGCGACTGAAGCCGATCTCGACACCTTGCGCGCAGTCGGCTGCGAGACCTACCGGGAGCATTTTTCGACATTGTGGTCTCCCGCAGGCATGCAGGACTTTCTCTCGCAGGACTTCTCAAGCGACTCACTCAGCCGATCGCTTGACCTTCCCGACTGTCATTCGTGGCTTATCGCCTCAGACGAAGATGGCACACCTCTTGGTTTCTCCAAGGTCAACTGGTCCACACCCGCACCCATCACCGGAGAAGCGGGCGCAGAGCTGCAAAAAATCTACTTCCTCAAATCTGCCGCAGGACGGGGCTACGGTAAGCAGCTTTTGCAGTTTATCTGCGACCAGGCGGTGCAGCGTGGCGAGCACTTGCTGTGGCTGGACGTGCTCAAGAGCAATTCACACGCTCAACGGTTTTACCAAGGGTTTGGGTTTCGCCCGATCGGTGAGATTCCGTTCAGTACGGACCTCGC
The DNA here is from genome assembly GCF_030687435.1 of Pseudomonas sp. FP597. Classification (NCBI taxonomy): domain Bacteria; kingdom Pseudomonadati; phylum Pseudomonadota; class Gammaproteobacteria; order Pseudomonadales; family Pseudomonadaceae; genus Pseudomonas; species Pseudomonas sp. FP597. The sequence goes on from NZ_CP117432.1 coordinate 3,491,045, forward strand.
GCAAATCGGAATGGTTGTCATGGGCCTTGAACTGAATCAGCGCCAAGCGGAGCAGTAAATGAAAAAGCTGATACAGGGCCTTGACGGCCCCAGAACCGCGCAGCAGGAACTGTTTTACGACCTGGAGGATGCGGCAGCGATCATCGGTTGGTCGGTGGTTGAGCTGACCGCCATTGCGGCCAATGGCAAGACGCCCAGCGAGACGGCGGCGTTGCTCAAGATGGCTGGGTTGCTGGCAGCGCAGCAGGAAAAACTGGCAGTGTACGCCGGTGAGGCCAAGTCCCAGCGCATTACCCGGTTGTAGTCAAACCCACAACTTTAGGAGCGGGCTTGCCCTGATGTCAGTCAGTTAACGACGAACACTGTACCTGTGGCGAGGGAGCTTGCTCCCGTTGGACTGCGCAGCAGTCCCACTCTTTGTAAACAAAGAGCGAGGGTCGCTTCGCGGCCCGCAAAGTTGCGGAAGTGATGACCAAATCACAGCCAATAAAAAACCCCGTAGACGCTAATCTACGGGGTTTTCAAGAGTGGAGGCCGAGGTCGGAATCGAACCGGCGTAGGCGGATTTGCAATCCGCTGCATAACCATTTTGCTACTCGGCCTCAAACGATCAATGCCCCTGCCGCTGACATTCACCGCATAAAAACTTGAGTGGGCGGTAAAACCCTGCCTCTACTCTAACTCATTGAATACATTGAAGTTTTTAATGCCTCAATGCGTTCGATGGGCGCCATTATGTACTCATTTGCTTTTGCCTGCAACCCCTTGATTTCAAAAATATTTCGCCTTGGCATCAAGGGGTTGCGTGCCTGCCCTATTCCTTGATCGTCGGCCATTTCCGGCGCATCCGCCCCGCCGGTTGAGCGCGAACAACCAAGGAAAATTCAGCGCCGAGCACGGCTTATCCAGCCCGTTGCCTGTGTGACAAAACCGATACCGACAAAATTTCTACATCCGGCACTTCATGATTTCGCTCGCTCGTTCGTCTTATTTCATAAGAGCGCCATCATTTTCCTGATCAGGCTCTGATAAGGAGTTTTGCATGTACAACCCGACAGTGCCCAAGGAAGGACATTCAGCGGCCGCCGATACCCATTTCGGCCGCGACGCGCACGCGCTCGAGCAGTCGCCCGAGCAGCAGGGCAACCAGCGCATTCGGCATTTGCTCAAGTATTTTGGTTTGCGCACCAGCCTGATCCGGCTGAAGGTCATCGACGCCCTGCTCACCGCTGCCGACAACCAGCGCACCCTCGGGGTGCGCGGGGTGCACAGCCATCTGCTGGAGCTGGGCATCCCGTTGTCGTTTCTCAGCGTGCGCGAGGTGCTCAAGCGTCTGTGCAGTGAGGGCGTGATCACCCTCAATGCCGATAAAAGCTACAGCCTCCATGAAGAGGCCGCCAAGGTACTCGAAGGTCGCGCCTGATTCAGAGGGTCGGCTTGACCTTGCGGCGCATGATGCCGTTGATCACCACCACCACGACAGCAATCGCAATAGCGATGTACTGGAAGGTTTTTTCGCTGATTACCCCGGTGTTCTGCAGGTAGGACAGGCCGAACATCGAGCCCAGTACCACCAGGGAGATCAGAATCGAGTATTTCAAGCGTTGCTTTTGAGTCATGACGGGGTTCCTGAACCTTAAGAAAGTAGCCGGACCGCATATTACAGGCGGGAAAACACTTTGGCTCCTACGACATTGCGATTGAGCGTGACGCCGAAGGCACGCCTGTCAGGCCCGACGCTGCAAACCACTGTCCGGCCGCGCGCACAACTCCACCAGCCAATCGACGAACACCCGCACCCGCTGTGACAACTGGCGGTGCGGCGGGTACAGCGCGGTCAGCGCCATCTTAGGCACGGCCAGTTGCGGCAGTACTTCCACCAGGGTGCCCTGTGCCAGCTCCTGGATCGCGTGATAATACGGCGCTTGGATCAACCCATACCCGGCCTGGCAGGCGGCGAGATAACCATCGGAGCTGTTCACCGCCACCCTTTTCGCCAGGTTGACCGCGCGCAGCTCGCCGGCCAGCTGAAACTCCAGGCCAAAACGCTTGCCGCTGACAGTGGAGACATACTCCACCATGCTGTGCCCGGCCAGGTCATCGAGCGTGGCGGGCGTGCCCATGCGCTCGAGGTAGTCGGGGCTGGCCAGGGTCAGTTGGTCCATCATCGCCAATGGCCGCGCCACCAGTGATTCATCCAGCGCCAGGCCACCGCGCAGTACGCAGTCCACCCCTTCACGAATCAGGTCGACCGGACGGTCGTTCAGGCCGATTTCCAACTCGATCTGCGGGTAACGCGCAGTGAACGTCGGCAATGCGGGAATCACCAGAAAACGGCCGATGCCCGACGGCATATCAATGCTCAGCGTACCTCGCGGGTTGCGCCGGCTGGTGGAAAACACCGCTTCGGTTTCTTCCAGGTCCGTCAGCAACTGCACGCAACGCTGGTAATACGCCGCGCCATCCAACGTCGGATTGACCTGGCGGGTCGTGCGTTGCAACAACTGCACGCCAAGGTGCGCCTCCAATTGTTTGATCAGGACAGTCACCGAAGCACGCGGCAGTTGCAGGCTGTCAGCCGCCTTGGCGAACCCGCCCAGCTCGACAATACGGGTGAACACACGCATCGCATTGAAACGGTCCAAGGACGATTGCTCCATTTATTATTTAGAAATCATGAACAGTGATAGCGGTTTTAGCCTGTTTATCCCGGTTTTGTCGAGCGTGACAATGGGCGCCTACTTCACACGGAGCAACACCATGCACACTCGTCAACTCGGTAAAAACGGCCCATCTGTTTCCGCCATCGGCCTCGGCTGCATGGGCATGACCGATTTCTATACGCCAGGCAGCGACACCACTGAAGCCACCGCCACCCTGCACCGCGCATTGGAGCTTGGCGTCAACTTCCTCGACACCGCCGACATGTACGGCCCGCACACCAACGAACAACTGATCGGTAAAGCCATTGCCGGCAAGCGCGACCAGGTGTTCCTGGCGAGCAAGTTCGGCATCGTGCGCGACCCGGCCAACCCGGCGCTGCGCGGGGTGAATGGCCGCCCGGAGTACATCCGTGATTCCATCAACGGCACCTTGCAACGCCTTGGCGTGGACACGCTGGACTTGTACTACCAACACCGCATCGACCCTGAAGTGGCCATCGAAGAAACCGTCGGCGCCATGGCCGAACTGGTGCGGCAGGGCAAAGTACGCTACCTGGGCCTGAGCGAAGCCTCGGCCGCCACCCTGGAGCGCGCGCACAAGGTGCACCCGATCAGTGCCCTGCAAAGCGAGTATTCGTTGTGGAGCCGTGACCAGCAATACAACGGCTGCCTCGCGACGTGCCAGCGCCTGGGTATCGCGTTTGTACCCTACAGCCCACTAGGCCGGGGTTTTCTCACCGGCGCGCTGAAAAGCCCGGATGACTTCGGCGCCGATGACTACCGCCGCTTCAGCCCACGTTTCCAAGGCGCGAATTTCGCGAAAAACCTCGAACTGGTAAAGCAGGTACAAACCCTCGCGGCCGACAAAGGCGTGACGGCCGGGCAACTGGCGCTGGCCTGGGTGTTGGCGCAAGGTGACTACATCGTGCCAATTCCCGGGACCAAGCAGCGCAAATACCTGGAAGAAAACGTGGCTGCCACATCGATCACCCTCAGCCCCGCAGAGTTGGCTGCGCTGGATGCGATTTTCCCCGCCGATGCAACGGCGGGCCTGCGCTACCCCGAAGAAGTCTTGGCCATGCTGGATATCTGAAACGGCCGTCGGAGCGCCACTGGTCGGCGCTCCGTCTTTTCTGCACCATCGTACCTAAAGCTCCTCCTCGCCAAGCCGATAGCCCTTCGAAGCTCTAACAAAGCCGCGTCGACAATAAACGCTTCGTAAGGACGGCCCCATGCCCCCACTGCGCTCCATCCAAGCCCGCTATACCCTGTTTCTGGTGCTGTTCGTCCTGGTGCTGCTGGTGTTGACTGTCGTCGGTATCGGCCAGTTGGTCGCCCCCACGCTCAGGCACACCGAAGAGCAGGTGGTGCTCAACCGCATTGCCGAAGTGGCCGAACAGATCAAGGGCGAACTGAACAAGGTTCAAGCCCAGCAACGCACCATCACCCAAACCATCCCGTTGCTCGACAGTGACGCCATCGACAAGGTCCTGCCTGGCCTGGTCGATCAATACGGCGAGCTGAAAGTCTTCGGTGGCGGTATCTGGCCGTTGCCCAACCAGCGTACGCCGGGACGCAACAAACACAGCACCTTCTGGCACCGCGATGCCTCGGGCAAGCTGGCCGTGAACACCTTCTGGAACAGCGACCCCGCGCCCAATTACTACGACCAGAGCTGGTACAAGGGCGGCCTCGCCTCCCCGCGCGGTCAATGCGCCTGGGCCGCGGCCTACAAGGACGACGCCAGCCAGGAGCCGCGCACCAACTGCGCCATGGCGATCCAGCGTGACGGCGCAGCCTACGGCGTGGCCACCATCGACGTGACCCTGGGCTTTTTCAACGACCTGGTGGCCGCCAAGGAAAAAGACATCGGCGGGCAGATGCTGATCGTCGAAGGCGACGGCAAGATCATCAGCAACAGTACCCGCCTGAGCAGCCCGGTGGTGTTGAAGAACATCAGCGAACTGACCGCCACTTCAGCGTTTGCCGCCCAGGTCAGCCAGGCCCTGGCCAATCGCGACAAAGGCCTGCAACGCAGTGAATTCGATAACGGCGGCGTGGCCAGCACCTTCTACATGCGTCCCATCGAAGGCACGCCGTGGTTCCTTGCCACCGCCCTGCCCACTTCGTTGATCACCGCCCAGCGCGATGACGTGCTCGGCAGCCTGGCCCTGTTGCAGATCCCCATGGTGCTGATGCTGGTGCTGCTGGCGGCGTATGCGATCCGCCAGTTGGTGCAGCGTATGAAAACCCTGAAAGCCAATATCGACGCGCTGTCTACCGGCGATGCCGACCTCACGCGACGCATCACCATTCGCGCCGAAGACGAGCTGGGCGCGATCGGGCATTCGGTGAACCGTTTTATCGTCTATCTGCAAGACATGATCGGTGAAGTGACCCAGGCCACCGGCGCCATGTCGTCGGGGCTTGAGCAATTGCAGCGGACCTCGGCGCACACCAACCAGATCCTGGTGCGCCACGCCTCGGAAACCGACCAGACCGTCACCGCCATCACCGAGATGAGCTCCACCGCCGACAACGTTGCGCAAAATGCGGCCGAGACGGCATCGTTCACCCAGCGCGCCAATGAACATGCCGACCGCTCCCGGGTGGTGGTAGGCGAAGCGTCCACCAGCGTCAGCGCCTTGATCGGCGAAGTCGCCAGTGCCACTCACACCGTGGAAAACATGCGCCAGGATGCCGCGCGCATCACCGAGACCCTGGGCGTGATCGGCGCGATTGCCGGGCAGACCAACCTGTTGGCGCTTAACGCCGCGATTGAAGCGGCACGCGCCGGCGAGCAGGGTCGCGGCTTTGCGGTGGTCGCCGACGAAGTGCGCGCCCTGGCGGCACGTACCCAGGCCAGTACCTCCCAGATCAACGAGATGCTGGCGCGCCTGACCACCGGTGTGAGCTCTTCGGTGGCCGCGATGGAAAACACCCAGGCCAGCTGCCAGTCGGCGGCGGATGCCACGGCACGAGTGAACACCGGCCTGGATGAAATGGCCGGTTCGGTGAGCCATATCAACAACCTCAGCACCCAGATCGCCACCGCCGCCGAACAACAAAGCGCAGTGACCGAAGAGATCAACCGCAGCATGGTGCAGATCCGACAGATGGTCGAAGAGCTGGTTGAAAGCGGCCATGCCACTGAAACCAATACGCAAAGCCTGCTGGATGCCAACGGCCGGGTGATTGCATTGATGAGCCGCTTCAAAGTTCGCTGAAAAATTGCCTGGAGACTCCCGTGCAATGCGCGGGAGTCGGACTATTCTCACAGCTCCTAGTCGCTACACAGGAGGTGTGCCATGCCCGCTGTCGAGCAGTCGGTCCGCTTGGAGCAGGTCAGTCAGGAACGCTATATCCAGGCGCCCATCGAGGCTGTCTACGACTATGTGACCCAACCGGATCGCTGGCATGAATGGCACCCCACTTCCCTCGGTGCCGACACCGGCGCCGGCGGCTCCCTCCCCGTCGGCGCACGCTTTACCGAAATGATCGACCTGCTGGGTATCCGCGTGCCCATGAGCTACCGCGTACAGATCGCCCGGCGTCCCGAAGAGTTCAAGACCGTCTTCACGTCTCTGGCCGTCGACGGCTCGATTCATTATTTCCTGCAAGCACATAGCGACGGCACGCTGTTCAAGCGTGTGCTGACCTATGAAACCGAATTGCAATTGGCCAGCCTGCATGAGCGCATGATCCAACTGTCGGCCGTTGCGCTGGACCGGCTCAAGCACCGCCTGGAACACCCACCCTTCGCATCAATTTGAAACATTACCGCTGCGCCTCACGCATAAAAGCAGGGAGAATGCCGGGCTTACTGCACGGTATTGGATGAAGACTCAATGAAAACCCCAATGCGATTGGCCCTGCTTTCAGCATTGTTCACCACCACCCTGGCCCAGGCCGCCGAATTGATCCCCATCGACGTCCATCGCGACGCCAACTGTGGCTGCTGCAAAAAGTGGATCAGCCATCTGCAAAGCAACGGTTTCAAGGTCAACGACCATGTCGAAGCCGACATGAGCGCGGTCAAGCAACGCCTGGGCGTGGCGCCGCGCCTGGGTTCTTGCCATACGGCGGTGATCGACGGCAAATTCGTCGAAGGCCACGTACCCGCTGAACAGGTGCTGGCGTTGCGCAAGCGCGATGACCTGCTGGGCCTCGCCGTGCCCGGTATGCCCATGGGTTCGCCGGGCATGGAGGTAGAAGGTCGCAGCGAAGCCTATCAAGTCATCGGCCTGACGCGCGAAGGCCAGGATGTGGTGGTGGCGCAATACCCGGCGCACTGATCGGTGCTGACGGGGTACCTGGGGCTTTTCCTCGCGGCCTTCGGCGCCGCGACACTGCTGCCACTGCAGTCGGAAGCCGTGCTGGTCGGCCTGTTGCTCAGTGGGCATTACAACCTGTGGTGGCTGCTGGGCATCGCCACCCTGGGTAATGTGCTGGGCTCGCTGGTCAATTGGTGGCTGGGGCGCTGGGTCGAACACTTCAAGGCGCGGCGCTGGTTCCCGGTGAGCGACAAGCAGCTTGAAAAAGCCCGTCACCATTACCAGCGCTGGGGGCACTGGACGCTGTTGCTCAGTTGGGTGCCGATCATCGGCGACCCGCTGACCTTGGTGGCGGGCGTGATGCGCGAGCCGTTGTGGCGGTTTGTGCTGCTGGTGACATTGGCCAAAGGTTTACGCTACGGCGCGCTTGCTGCCGTGACCTTGCAGTGGGTGTTAATCCCCCGTTAATCCTCTGTCAACAGCATCCGAGTCCCCCCTTTTCGGAGCGTCGAACCATGCCACTATTGCGCAGTGTTTGTTTCGCCGGGCTGCTGACGGCCAGCGCCGCCCCGGTCCTCGCCGCCACCTACGGCCCACAACTGCAAGGCTTCCAATACCCTTACCCGCTCAAACATTTCACCTTCCAGTCCCAGGGCCAGTCCCTGCAGATGGGCTACATGGACGTACCGGCCACCGGTAAACCCAACGGCCGCAACGTGGTGCTGATGCACGGCAAGAATTTTTGCGGCGCCACCTGGGAAGGTTCGATCAAGGCGCTCAGCGACGCCGGTTACCGAGTGATCGTGCCGGACCAGATCGGCTTCTGCACCGCCAGCAAACCCGAGCATTACCAGTACAGCTTCCAGCAGTTGGCGCTCAACACTCACCAGTTGCTGGAAAAGCTCGGCGTTCAAAAAGCCACGCTGCTGGGCCACTCCACCGGCGGCATGCTCGCCACCCGCTACGCACTGATGTATCCGCAGCAGACCGAACAGCTGGCCATGGTCAACCCCATCGGCCTTGAAGACTGGAAAGCCCTGGGTGTACCGACCCTAAGCGTTGACCAGTGGTATCAACGTGAACTGAACGTCAGTGCCGAGGGCATACGCAAGTACCAGCTCAACACCTATTACGTCGGGCGCTGGAAGCCCGAGTACGAGCGTTGGGTGGACATGTATGCAGGCCTGAGCAACGGCCCCGGGCACACACAGGTCGCCTGGAACTCGGCGTTGATTTACGACATGATCTTCACCCAGCCGGTGTACTACGAGTTCAAGAACCTGCAGGTGCCGACCCTGCTGCTGATCGGCACCGCCGACAACACCGCCATCAACAAGGACATAGCGCCGCCGGCGGTCAAGGCCAGGCTCGGCAACTATGCGGTTCTGGGCAAACAGGTCGCCAAGCTGATTCCCCATGCAACCCTGGTGGAATTCCCAGGCCTGGGGCATGCACCGCAGATGGAAGAGCCGGAAAAATTCCATGCGGCGCTGTTACAGGGTTTGAACGCCCTTTAATCCAACCTTATTCGAGGCACGCGTGAATGTCGGTACAGATCGCAGTGATTGATGATTGGCAACAGGTGGCCAGTGGCGTGGTGGACTGGTCAGTGCTGGCGTCGGTGGGCCAGGTGCACTTCCTGCACGATTACCCGGCGGATACCGCCACCCTGATCGAGCGATTGCAAGGCTTCGAGGTGATTTGCGTGATGCGCGAGCGCACAACCTTCGACCAAGCACTGCTGCAAGGCTTGCCCAACCTCAAGCTGCTGGTGACCGGCGGCATGCGCAACGCGGCCATCGATATTCCCGCCGCCAAAGCGCTGGGCATCCGGGTCTGCGGCACCGACAGCTATAAACATGCCGCTCCGGAACTGACCTGGGCACTGATCATGGCGTCCACCCGCAACCTGCTCGCCGAGGCCAACTCGCTCAGAGCGGGCAACTGGCAGGTGGGGTTGGGCGGCGACCTGCACGGCAAGACCTTGGGCATCCTCGGCTTGGGCAGCATTGGCCAGAAGGTCGCGGCGTTCGCCCAAGTGTTCGGCATGCGCGTGATTGCCTGGAGTGAAAACCTCACGCCGGAACGTGCGGCGGCGGTGGGCGTGACCTGGGTCAGCAAGCAGGCGTTGTTCGAACAGGCCGACATCCTGACCATCCACCTGGTGCTGAGCGAGCGCAGCCGCGGCCTGGTGGACGCCGAGGCCCTGGGCTGGATGAAACCCAGCGCAAGGTTGATCAATACCGCGCGCGGGCCGATTGTGGATGAACCGGCGCTGGTCAGGGCGCTGCGGAGCGGTCGGCTGGCGGGGGCTGCGCTGGACGTTTATAGCGATGAGCCATTACCGGCCGATCACCCATTCCGCCGCTTGCCTAATGTGCTGGCCACACCCCACGTTGGCTATGTGAGCGAGCAGAATTACCGGCAGTTCTACCAGCAGATGATCGAAGATATTCAAGCCTGGGCGAATCAAACGCCCGTGCGCGTGCTCGGCTGACGCACCCATTCAGTGCATTGCGCACCGATGAGGTGAACATGACCTTCGCTGCATGAGCCGGCTTACTGTGGTGAACAGGCTTATTGTGGCGAGTAAGCAGGACTATTGTGGTGAGCAGGCTTGCCCTGCGCTGGGCTGCGAAGCAGCCCTAAGATAGACAACGCTGATCGAACTGGTGCACCGGATGGGCCATTTTGGGCGCGCGGCGCAGGGCAAACCTGCTCACTACAGACAGCGCGCTAAAAATCGGTGCATCTCCGGTTACAAGTTTTTTGTCCTACAAAAATCTCGCATAAACCCTACGGTCGCTGGGATCTGTCCTAGACTCATGACCGATGGGTCCGTTCCAAAACAAAAACCCCGCAAAAAAACTAAACTTTTCAACTCGGCCTCAGGTCAAGTTTTAAGGCAAGGCGAGCACACCGCGATACACGCTACATGCCCGTCCATCCAATCTTTTTGAGCTAACCGTGCAACTGGCATACGCCTTGCCAGTTTGTAATGCGCCTGTGCGCTTGGCCGCAGGAAGCGGTCATCGGAGCTAATGGCAGCGGGCCATTAGCCGACCAACACGTGGAGAGAACTATGATCAGTGCCGCAGCAAGTATTCAGGGAGAACGTGTTATTCAGCCAGTTGGCGGGTCGACCTCGTTGGTTGATCTCAACACGGTGCGGCCGGTGTCCAGTCATAACCCCAATCGAAAGAAAGTGCTGTTTGTCACCTCCGAGTTTGCCGATCTGGTAAAAACCGGCGGGCTGGGCGACGTTTCCGCCGCCCTGCCCCGCGCCATGGCGCATCTGCATGATGTGCGCGTGCTGATCCCCGGTTACCCGCAGGTGATGGAAAGCGACAATCCGATCCATATCATCGGCGAGCTGGGTGGCCACGCCGCACTGCCGCCGTGCAAGATCGGACGCATGGACCTCAAGGACGGCCTGGTCATCTATGTGTTGATCTGCCCCGAGCTGTACGAGCGCGAAGGCACACCCTACGGCGCCAACAATGGCCGCGACTGGCCCGACAACCATATCCGTTTCGCCCGCCTGGGCCTCGCCGCCGCCGACATCGCCGCCAACCTGGCGCAGATCCATTGGTGCCCGGACCTGGTGCACGCCCACGACTGGCCCGCCGGCCTGGCCCCGGCGTACATGCACTGGCGTGGGTCACGCACACCGACGCTGTTCACCATTCATAACCTGGCCTATCAGGGCGTGGTCAGCCTGGCCTCGACGCCGGAGCTGGGGATTCCACCCCATGCCTTGCAACAGGAAGGCATGGAGTTCTACGGCAAGATGTCGTTCCTCAAGGCCGGCATGGCGTACTCCAGCCATATCACCACCGTGAGCGCCACCTACGCCCAGGAAATCACCACCCCGGAATTCGGCTGCGGCCTTGATGGTTTTCTTGCCGCCAAGACCCAGCAAGGCCTGCTCAGCGGCATTCCCAACGGCATCGATGAAAGCTGGGAAACCTCCACCGACTCGCACCTGATCCACAACTTCAATATCGGCGACTGGGACGGCAAGGCGGTCAACGCTGCCCATGTGCGCGAACTGTTCGGTCTGCATGACTCCACCGGCCCGCTGTTTGCGGTGGTGTCGCGCCTTGTTTACCAGAAGGGCCTGGACCTGACCGAAGCGGTCGCCGGTTTTATCGTCGAGAACGGCGGCCAGATCGCGATCATCGGCCGTGGCGAGCCGGAAGAAGAGCAAGCCATGCGTGAACTGGCCCTGCGCTATCCAGGCCAGGTGGGCGTGCGCATCGGCTTCAACGAGACCGATGCACGCCGCATGTTCGCCGGCAGCGACTTCCTGCTGATGCCATCGCGTTATGAGCCCTGCGGCTTGAGCCAGATGTACGCCCAGCGCTTCGGTTCACTGCCGGTCGCGCGCAACACCGGGGGCCTGGCCGACACCATCGAAAATGGCGTCACAGGGTTCCTGTTCAATGAATCCACGGTGCAAAGCTACGAAGAAGCGCTGAGTCGCGCCTTCAAGGTCTTTGCCTTCCCCGGCTTGCTCAACGCCATGCGTTGCCGCGCCATGACCCAGCCCTTCAACTGGAGCCAGGCCGTGGAACCCTACGCCGAACTGTATGAGCAACTCGTGGCCAAGGCACTGGGGAAACAAGCCAAGTAATCAAGGGAGGTCTCTATAGATGCCGTTACGGACTCTGGAAACCTGGCCCCACGGCGCAATCATGCTGGACGCGCAACACACGCGTTTTGCCTTGTGGGCGCCAGACGCGTTTTATGTCAGCGTTGAATTGGAAGACGGTAGATCCATCGCCATGCTGCCTCAGGCGGATGGCTGGTTTGAAGTCGAAATAAAGTGCCCGGCGGGCACCCGCTATCGCTACAACATCGACGGGGAAAAGGATGTCCCCGATCCCGCGTCCCGGGCCCAGGCCTCGGACGTGCATGGCTGGAGCCTGGTGGTCGACCCGCTCGCCTACACCTGGCAACACGCCAACTGGCAAGGGCGCCCGTGGCACGAAGCGGTCATCTACGAACTGCATGTCGGCGCGCTGGGGGGCTACGCCGAGGTCGAGAAACACCTGCCACGCTTGGCCGAGCTGGGCGTCACCGCAATCGAACTGATGCCGTTGGCGCAGTTCCCGGGCGAACGCAACTGGGGCTACGACGGGGTTCTGCCGTACGCACCGCAGTCCTCCTACGGCACGCCGGAACAACTCAAGCACCTGATCGACAGCGCCCACGGGCATGGTCTGGCCGTGATCCTCGACGTGGTCTACAACCACTTCGGGCCGGACGGCAATTACCTGGGCCAGTACGCCCAAGGGTTCTTCCAGGAAGACGTGCACACGCCCTGGGGCGCGGGCATCGACTTCAACCGCCGCGAGGTGCGCGATTTCTTTCTCGATAACGCCTTGATGTGGCTGTTGGAGTACCGCTTCGACGGCTTGCGCCTGGACGCCGTGCACGCCATCGACAATCCCGATTTCCTGCAGCAGTTGGCGCATCGGATGCGTCAGCAGGCCGACATCGGCCGGCATGTCTGGCTGGTGCTGGAAAACGAGCTGAACCAGGCCAGTCTGCTGACGCATGATTTTGACGCGCAGTGGAACGACGACTTCCACAACGTATTGCACGTATTGCTCACCGGCGAAACGGATGCCTATTACAGCGACTTCGCCCAAGACCCTACCGCCAAACTGGCGCGCTGCCTGGGCGAAGGATTTATCTACCAGGGCGACGCCACCCGCCATGGCCATGCTCGTGGCGAACCCAGTGGGTCATTGCCGCCCACGGCCTTCGTGGCCTTTTTGCAGAACCACGACCAGATCGGCAACCGCGCCCTCGGCGAACGCCTGCATCAGCTCTGCTCGCCCGCCGCGCTCAAGGCTGCGACCACGCTGTTGTTGATGTCACCCATGATCCCCCTGATGTTCATGGGCGATGAGGTCAACGCCAGTGAGCCCTTCCTGTTTTTCACCGATCACCACGGTGAACTGGCCGAAGCGGTACGCGAAGGCCGGCGCAATGAGTTTGCCGACTTCGCCGCGTTCCATGACCCCGAGCGACGCGAACGCATTCCCGATCCCAACGCCCTGGCCACCTTCAAGCAGTCATGCCCGGTGTTTGCCGACAACGAACACACGCAGCTTTATCGCCACCTGCTGAGCCTGCGTCACCAGCACATCGTGCCGTACTTGCCCGGCAGCGTGGCATTGGGTGCCCAGGTCCTGGCGCAGGGCGCGGTCAGGGCGCGCTGGCGCCTGGGCAACGGCAGCCAGTTGCAGATCGACCTCAACCTCAGCCCCGCGGCCCTCGAGCACCCAGCGTCCGGCGCAGTTCTATTTCAGGCGCCTGCCGAGCAAGGCGCGCAACTGCCGCCCTACAGCGCACGCGTCACCCTATCCCCTGTTGGAGAGCACTCTTGAGCGAAGCGAACCTGGAAATTCTCGCCAGCCGAGCGGGCCTGGCGGTCGACTGGATCGACGCCAACGGCCGCCCGCAACGTGTGACACCCGATGCCCTGCGCGCGGTCCTCAAAGGCCTCGGCCACCCGGCCGATACCGATGCCGAGATCGACGCAAGCCTGCGCGAACTGGAGCAGGCGCGCCACGCCAAACAGCTGCCGCCCCTGATGACCGTCGACAGCGGTCAGGGCCTGGAGCTGGCGCACTATTTCGAGCCCGACACCCAGTGCCGGGTCTGCCTGGAAAACGGTGAAACCCTGGAGCTGCGGCTGGACGGCGATGCGGTACTGCCCGGCGTGATCGCCCTTGGTTATCATCAGGTGCACATCAAGGACCAGACCTTCACCCTGGCCGTCGCCCCCACCCACTGCCACAGCGTGGCCGAAGCGGTCGACAGCAGCCCCGCCCGCGCCTGGGGCCTGAGTGCGCAACTCTACTCTCTGCGCCGCCTGGGCGATGGCGGCTTCGGCGATACCCTGGCCCTGGAGCACCTGGTACGCGCCGCCGCCGAACGAGGGGCCGATGCCCTGGCGATCAGCCCGATGCACGCGATGTTCAGCGCCGACACCGGGCGCTACAGTCCGTATTCGCCATCCAGCCGCTTGTTTCTCAACAGCCTGTATGCCTCGCCCGCGTGCATCCTCGGCGAGCGCGAAGTGCGCAACGCCATCGACGCCCTCGGCCTGACGGACGAATTGCACACTCTGGAACAACACAGCCTCATCGACTGGCCTGCCGCCGCCGCCGCCAAGCAACGCCTGCTGCGCGCCTTGTATGAAGATTTCCGCCACGGTCATCACCCACAACATGCCGACTTCCTGAGCTTCCGCCAGGCCGGCGGTGAAGCCCTGGAAAACCATTGCCGCTTCGAAGCCATTCAAACCGCACGCGCGGCGGCGGGCGAAGACCTCGACTGGCGTCACTGGCCCGAGGAATGGCGCAACCCACAGAGCCCCGCACTGGCGCAGTTCGCCGACGCCAACCGCGATGAGATCGGCTATTTCGCCTTTACCCAATGGCTGATCGCCCGTTGCCTTGAACGCGCCCAACAAGCGGCCAAGGGCAGCGGCATGGGCGTCGGCCTGATCGCCGACCTGGCCGTGGGCGCCGACGGTGGCGGCAGCCAAGCCTGGAGCCGCCAGGATGAACTGCTGGCCGACCTGACCGTGGGCGCGCCACCGGACATTCTCAACCGCGCCGGCCAAGGCTGGGGCATCTCCGCGTTTTCGCCCGAGGGCCTCAAGCGCAATGGTTTTCGCGCCTTCATTGAAATGCTGCGGGCCAACTTCGCCCACGCCGGGGGGTTGCGCATCGACCACGTCATGGGCCTGCAGCGCCTGTGGGTGATCCCCATGGAGGCCTCGCCCCGCGAAGGCGCCTATCTGTATTACCCGGTAGATGACCTGCTGCGGCTGCTGGCCCTGGAGTCCCATCGTCACCAGGCCATCGTCCTGGGCGAAGACCTGGGCACGGTGCCGGACGGCCTGCGCGAAAAACTCAGCAGTCGTTCGATCCTGGGCATGCGCGTGCTGCTGTTCGAACAAGGCCACGACGGCCAGTTCAAGCCGATCCTCGATTGGCCGGACAACGCCCTGGCCACCACCAGTACCCACGATTTACCGACACTCAACGGTTGGTGGCACAGCCGCGATATCGACTGGAACATCCAGCTCGGCCTGATCGATGCACCCACCGTGGAGCAATGGAGCGAGCACCGCCTGCGCGAACGCCAGGCGCTGCGCCAGGCCTTGAGCCAGGATCCGCAGAACTTCGTCGATGAAATCCGTAACGAAACCGACCATATGATCGACGCCAGCGTGCGCTACCTGGGCCACACCCGTGCGCCGCTGGTGCTGTTGCCGTTGGAGGATGCCCTGGCGGTGGAAGAACAAGCCAACCTGCCCGGCACCACCGATACCCATCCCAATTGGCGCCGGCGCCTGGCGGGCGAGGCCTCCAGCCTGCTCGACAACGCCGGCGCCGCGCGCCGCCTCGAACTGCTGGCCGTCGCGCGCAACCAAGCCTATGAGCGTGACCGATGAACGCACTGCCCCTGCGCGCCACCCAGCGCCTGCAATTCCATAAAGGTTTCACTCTCGACGATGCGGTGCCGCTGGTGCCGTACTTTGCCCGCCTGGGCATCAGCCACCTGTACGCATCACCGTTGCTCAGCGCCCGCGCGGGCTCCATGCACGGCTACGACGTGGTCGACCCCACCCGCGTCAATCCGGAACTGGGCGGCGAGGCGGCATTGCGGCGCCTGGTCGCAACGCTGCGTGAACATGACATGGGGTTGATCCTCGATATCGTCTCCAACCACATGGCCGTGGGCGGCGCCGATAACCCTTGGTGGCTGGACCTGCTGGAATGGGGGCGCTTGAGCCCGTACAGCGAATTTTTCGACATCCAGTGGCACTCCCCCGACCCGCTGCTCAAGGGCCAACTGTTGATGCCGTTCCTGGGCAGCGACTACGGCGAAGCCCTGCAAAGCGGCACGCTGAGCCTGAAATTCGATGCCGCCCAAGGCGCGTTCCACGTTGACCATTACGAGCACCGATTCCCGATCTGCCCACGGGATTACGCCTTGATCCTGGGCAGCGACGAATCGCTCAAACCCTTGGCCGATCGGTTCGCGGCCCTCGCCTATCAAGACGATGCCTATGCCGAAGCCGCCTGGCTCAAACAGGCCCTGGCCGAACGTGCCACCGAAGTGTTGCCGGCCATCGAACAGCGCCTGGCCGCGTTCGATGGCCGTCAGCCGGAAGGTTTCCAGCGCCTGCATCATCTGTTGGAGCAACAGAGCTACCGCCTGGCCAGCTGGCGCACGGCAGCGGACGATATTAACTGGCGGCGCTTCTTCGACGTCAACGAACTGGGCGGCTTGCGCGTGGAGCGCAGCGCCGTGTTCGAAGCCACCCATGGCAAAATCTTCGAGCTGATCAGCCAGGGCCTGGTGGATGGCCTGCGCATCGACCATATCGACGGCCTGGCCGACCCGCGTGGTTACTGCCGCAAGCTGCGACGCCGGGTGGATGCTCTCTCGCCCGAACGGCATTTGCCGATCTTTGTCGAAAAAATCCTCGGCGAAGGCGAGACCCTGCGTGAAGACTGGCAGGTGGACGGCACCACCGGCTACGAATTCATGAACCAGCTGTCCTTGCTGCAACACCACCCGGACGGTTTTGCCCCACTGGCCGAACTGTGGACGCGCCACAGCGAACGGCCCTCGGCCTTTATCGAAGAAGCCCGACTGGCGCGTCAGCAAATCCTCAATGGTTCGTTGGGCGGCGACTTCGAAAGCGTGGCACAGGCGCTGCTGCAGGTGGCCCGCGATGACGTGATGACCCGCGACCTGACCCTGGGCGCGATCCGCCGCGCCTTGCAGGAGCTGATCGTGCACTTCCCGGTGTACCGTACCTATATCAGCGCGCACGGCCGCAGCGCCGATGACGACAAGGTCTTCCGGCAAGCGCTCGAAGGTGCGCGCGGCACCTTGAACGAAGGCGATTGGCCGGTGCTTGACTACCTGGAACAATGGCTCGGCGGCCAGCCCTGGCGTCATCGCCCGGTGGGGCGCGAGCGCAAGATGCTCAAGCATGCCTGCGTGCGCTTCCAGCAACTGACCTCGCCCGCCGCCGCCAAGGCGGTGGAAGACACCGCGTTCTATCGCTCGGCGGTGCTGCTGTCGCGCAACGACGTGGGCTTCAGCACCGAACAGTTCAGCGCGCCGCTGGCCGAGTTCCACGCGGTCAATCAGCAACGCTTGAAGGCGTTCCCGGACAACCTGCTGGCCACCGCCACCCATGACCACAAGCGCGGCGAAGACAGCCGTGCGCGCCTGGCGGTGCTCAGTGAATGCGCACCGTGGTACGCCGAGCAGGTTGAGCACTGGCGCACCCTCGCCCAACCGTTGCGCGAGGACGCGAGCGCGCCGTCGGCCGGCGATGAACTGATCCTCTATCAGGTGCTGCTGGGCAGTTGGCCGCTGGACCTGACCGACGACTTCACGGGTTACCAGCAACGCCTCTGGCAGTGGCAACAGAAAGCCCTGCGCGAAGCCAAGTTGCAAAGCAGCTGGAGCGCGCCCAACGAAGCCTATGAACAGGGCGTCGAACGCTTCCTGTCGCGCCTGCTGCTCAGCGTCGAGGGCCAGCCGTTGCGCACGGCCCTCGCCGCTGCCGCCCAGGTGATTGCCCCGGCCGGCGCGCTCAATAGCCTGGCGCAATCCTTGCTTCGAATGACCGTGCCGGGTGTACCCGACCTGTACCAGGGCGCTGAGTACTGGGACTTCAGTCTGGTGGACCCGGACAACCGGCGTCCGGTGGATTTCAACGCGCGGCAACACGCGTTGAACACGCCACCAGACCTCGGTGAGCTGTTATTCAACTGGCACGACGGGCGCATCAAACAGGCCTTGATTGCCCAGGTGCTGGCCTTGCGCAAGGCCCATCCCGGGCTGTTTCGCAACGGCGCCTATACGCCGCTGGAGGTGGTCGGCCAACACGCCGAACACGTGGTTGCGTTCTACCGTGAACACCAGGGCAAACGGCTGCTGGTGGTGGCGCCGCGCTGGCCCCACCGCCTGCTTGCAAACGGTGTGCATCCGCGCATCACTGCGCAGGTTTGGGGCGATACCCGGCTCAAATTACCGTTCGCCGCACCAACTCAACACTGGAAGGGACTTTTTCACACAGGTGCAGTCACACCAGACAAGGAGCTGTTGATCAGCACTGCCCTGGGGGATTTCCCGGTCAATGTCTTTATCAATCCTGATGATCAAGAAAGCTGAAATTCTCTGTGAGGAGCATTGTGATGAGTACTGAAGACAAACGCATACGCGAACTGGCGCATCAGATCTGGGAGTCGGAAGGCAAACCCCATGGGGAGGATGCACGCCACTGGGAGATGGCGCGCAAGCTGGCCGAATCCGAAGCGCTGACGCCGACCAAGCCTAAACCGGCCGCCAAGCCGAAGACCGCGCCCAAGCCTGCGGCAGCCAAAGCCAAACCCGCGGCGGCCAGCAAACCGGCCCCGCCACCGGCGAAAAAACCGGCGGCGCCGAAAAAGCCCAAACCCTGAGCACCCTCACGACCTGAGCCTCCTTCCGGCGCTGCCGGCAGGGGGTGACCTCACTTTTCATTCTTGTACGCTGAAATTCCGTCGGCACGGCCGCGTTCGGCCTGAAGAAAACACCCTTGCAGGAGCAACATTCATGAGCAAACCCCATAAGACCCCATCGACGCCGGGCAATGAGCCGTCGCGGATTCGTGAAGGTTTGCCCTTCCCTCTTGGCGCCACATGGGACGGCCTGGGCGTCAACTTTGCGCTGTTCTCGGCCAACGCCACCAAGGTCGAGCTGTGCCTGTTCGATGACTCGGGCGAAGTCGAGCTTGAACGTATCGAACTGCCCGAATACACCGACGAAATCTTCCACGGTTATTTGCCCGACGCCCACCCTGGGCTGATTTACGGCTACCGTGTGTACGGTCCCTATGACCCGGCCAACGGTCATCGCTTCAACCACCACAAACTGCTGATCGACCCCTATGCCAAGCAATTGGTCGGTGAGTTGAAATGGTCCGAGGCGCTGTTCGGCTACACCATCGGCCACCCCGACGACGACCTCAGTTTCGACGAACGCGACAGCGCGCCCTTCGTGCCCAAGTGCAAGGTCATCGACCCGGCCCACACCTGGGGCAACGACCAGCCGGTGCGGGTGCCGTGGGACCGCACGATCATCTACGAAACCCACCTGCGCGGCATCAGCATGCGTCACCCCTCAGTCGGCGAATCGGTGCGCGGCACCTGCGCCGGGCTGATGGAAGACGACGTGCTCAAGCATATCCGCCAGTTGGGCATTTCTTCGGTGGAGCTGTTGCCGGTGCATGCCTTCGTCAACGACCAGCATCTGCTGGAAAAAGGCATGACCAACTATTGGGGCTACAACAGCATCGCGTTTTTCGCCCCCGACCCACGCTACCTGGCCAGCGGCAAGATCGCCGAGTTCAAGGAGATGGTCGCGCACCTGCATGAGCAAAAGCTCGAAGTGATCCTCGACGTGGTCTACAACCACACCGCCGAAGGCAACGAGCGCGGCCCGACCCTGTCGATGCGTGGCATCGACAACGCCTCGTACTACCGCCTGATGCCCGACGACAAGCGCTTCTACATCAACGATTCCGGCACCGGCAACACCCTCGACCTGAGCCACCCCTGCGTGCTGCAGATGGTCACCGACTCCCTGCGTTACTGGGCCAACGAAATGCATGTCGATGGCTTCCGCTTCGACCTGGCAACCATTCTCGGGCGCTACCGCGACGGCTTCGACGAGCGTCACAGCTTCCTCGTCGCCTGCCGCCAGGACCCGGTGCTGCGCCAGCTCAAACTGATTGCCGAACCCTGGGACTGTGGCCCGGGCGGCTATCAGGTGGGCAATTTCCCGCCGGGCTGGGTGGAGTGGAACGACCGTTTCCGCGACACCGTGCGTGCATTCTGGAAAGGCGACGACGGCCAGTTGGCCGACTTCGCCGGACGCATGACCGCCTCGGGTGAAATGTTCAATCATCGTGGCCGTCGGCCGTACAGCTCGGTGAACTTCATCACCGCCCATGACGGTTTCACCCTGCACGACCTGGTGTCGTACAACGACAAGCACAACGAAGACAACGACGAGAACAACCAGGACGGCAGCAACAACAACCTGTCCTGGAACCATGGCGTCGAAGGCCCGACCGACGACCCGCAAATCAACGCGCTGCGCCTGCGCCAGATGCGCAACTTCTTCGCCACGCTGCTGCTGGCCCAGGGCACGCCGATGATCGTGGCCGGCGACGAATTCGCTCGCACCCAGCACGGCAACAACAATGCGTATTGCCAGGACAGCGAGATCGGCTGGGTCAACTGGGACCTGGATGAAGACGGCAAGTCGCTGCTCAAGTTTGTGAAGCGCTTGATCAAGCTGCGCCTGGCCTACCCGATCCTGCGTCGCGGGCGCTTCCTGGTCGGCGACTACAACGAAGACATCGGCGTGAAAGACGTGACCTGGCTGGCGCCGGATGGCAACGAAATGACCACCGAGCAATGGGAGGACAGCCACGGGCGCTGCCTCGGCATGCTGATGGATGGCCGCGCCCAGGAAACCGGGATTCGCCGTGCCGGTGCCGACGCCACCTTGCTGCTGGTGGTGAACGCTCATCATGACATGGTCAATTTCCGTCTGCCGCCCGTGCCCCAGGGTGAATTCTGGACCTGCATGCTCGATACCAACGACCCGGCGGTGCGCGGCCAGGAGCGCTTTGATTTCGATCACGAATACGCCGTCACCGGCCGCTCGCTGTTGCTGTTTGAACTGCAGCGCGAAGACGAGGCGTGAAATGGACCAGCAGGGATGCCTTCAACACCACCGGGACTACGCGAACACGCACGCCCTTGGCGAGGCGCTGAAGGCGCTCCAGGCCGAAGGCTTGGACCACTTGCCGCTGCCCGGCAGCGGCGAGACGTTGGCACGGTTCAGTCGGTTGGCGCAGGTGGCCGGGCACGACCTGCGCTTGTGCAAGTTGTTCGAAGGCCACACTGATGCACTGGCGATCATCGCCGAGCTGCACAGCCCACTGCCGCCGTTGGGCAGTACCTGGGGCATGTGGGCCGCCGAACCGCCGACGGCCAAGGTGTGCGTGCAGCGCCAGGGCGAGCGCGTGCGGGTGACCGGACGCAAGGCTTGGTGCTCCGGCGCGGCGGTGGTCAGCCACGGGTTGTTGACGGCCTGGGACGAAGAAGACCGTCAGCAACTGGTGGCGGTGCCGATGCAACAGCCGGGGGTCAGGGTGACGGATGAAGGCTGGAGCGCAGTCGGCATGGCGGCGACCGGCAGCGTCGAGGTGCTGTTCGACGACGCGCACGGGGTTGCCGTCGGCGGCCCCGGCGCCTACCTTGGCCGCCCCGGTTTCTGGCAAGGCGGCATCGGCATCGCGGCGTGCTGGTACGGCGCGGCGCAACGCCTGGCAGAGGCGCTGCGCGAGCAGTGCAACCAACGCCCGGAACCGCATGCCCTCGCCCACTTGGGCGCCGTGGACAGCGCGCTGTACGCCGCTGCCTGTGCATTGCGCCACAGTGCAGCACACATCGACCGTGCGCCCACCGCTGACGCCCGGCTACTGGCCCAACGCACACGGGCCTGCGTCGAAGAGTGCGTAGAACAGGTGATCCACCATGTGGGCCGGGCGCTCGGTGCCGGGCCTTTTTGCAAGGACCGGCACTTTGCCCAACTGATGGCGGACTTGCCGGTGTATGTGCGCCAAAGCCATGCCGAACGCGATCTTGCCGGTCTCGGCGAGCTGGTTGCCGGCGAACCCACAGGGAGGTGGCAACTATGAAACCCAACCCGATCGTCGGCCAGGGCACGCCGTTGCACCGCTGGCAAGCGTCGTCGCGCATGGCCGAGTTGCCGCTGATCAGCGTTGAACAGTTGGTGCCCGAGGGCCATCGCGCGGTGATTGTCGCGCCACACCCGGATGATGAAGTGCTGGGCTGTGGTGGTCTGTTGCAAGGTTTGGCCGCGTTGGGTCGGCCGATGCAATTGATTTCGGTCACCGACGGCAGCGCCAGCCACCCCGGTTCGCGGCGTTGGCCGGTGGAGCGCTTGAGCGTGGTGCGTCCGCAGGAGTCGGCGCAGGCCCTGCATCGACTGGGTCTGCCGCTGCACAGCCTGAAATGGCTGCGCGCGGGGTTTGCCGACAGCCACGTCGCCGACCGTGAAGCGCAGTTGGTCGAGTTTATCCAGCGCTACCTCAAGCCCACCGATGTGGTGTTTACCACCTGGCGCGAGGACGGTCACTGCGACCACGAAGCCGTCGGCCGTGCCAGCGCCAAGGCGGCGCAGGCCGTGGGCGCCGCGTTGTATGAGTTGCCGGTGTGGACCTGGCATTGGGCGACCCCCGAGGACTGCCTGGTGCCTTGGCACCGCGCGCGCAAAATCCCCCTGACCTGCGAAGCCGTCGCCCGCAAGCGCCATGCCATCCATGCCTTCGCCAGCCAGCTGGAAGGCGACCCGCAGATCGGCCTGGCGCCGGTGCTTGCGCCCTATGTGGTGGAACGCTTGCTGCAACCTTTTGAGGTGGTATTTGTATGAGTGTGGCCACGCCCTATTTCGACCGACTGTTTGCTGGCAACGATGATCCCTGGGCCTTCCGCCAACGCTGGTACGAACGGCGCAAACGCGCACTGACCCTGGCGTTGCTGACCCGGCCGCGTTATGCCTCGATCTTCGAACCGGGGTGTGCCAATGGCGAACTGAGCGCCGAACTGGCGCCACGCTGTGATCGCCTGCTGTGTTGCGACACCGCCGCGGCGGCCGTGAGCCTGGCGCGTAAACGCCTGCTGGGTTTCCCCCATGCCCAGGTGCGGCAGAGTCGACTACCCGAACAATGGCCCGAGGGCCAGTTCGACCTGATCGTATTGAGTGAGCTGTGTTACTACCTTGACGCCGACGACCTGGGCCGTTTGATCACCCGCGCCCTCAGCGCGCTGAGCGCCGATGGCCAGGTGTTGGCCTGCCATTGGCGTGCGCCCATCGAGGGCTGCCCTCAAACCGCCGAACAGGTGCATGCCCTGCTGGGACAGCGCCTGGGCATGACGCGGGTCGCCGGCTACCATGACCCTGATTTTCTCCTTGACCTGTGGAGCCGCGACGGCACCTCGGTCGCGCATCTGGAGGGCCTGCGATGATCGGCATTCTGATCCCGGTGCACAACGAAGAGGCACTGTTGGCCGAGTGTCTGGACGCCGCACTGGTCGCGGCCAGCCACCCGGACCTGCACGGCGAAGCGGTACAGATCCTGGTGGTACTCGACAGTTGCAGCGACGCCAGCGCGGTCATCGCCAGCGCCTACCCGGTGCAGTGCCTGGACGTGCAAGCGCGCAATGTCGGGCAGGCGCGTGGTGTGGGCGCGCGTCACCTGCTCAATGCGGGCGCACGCTGGATTGCCTGTACCGATGCCGACAGCCGGGTCTCTCCCGACTGGCTGGTGGCACAGCTTGCGTTGGAGGCGGATGCCGTGTGCGGCACCGTCACCGTCGATACCTGGAGTGAGGATTTCGACACATCGGCGCAGATTCGCTATCACCAGGGCTACGCGGCGCGGGACGGGCATCGGCATATCCACGGCGCCAACCTGGGAGTGAGCGCGGGTGCCTACATACGCGCCGGGGGCTTCGAGCCGCTGGCCTGCCACGAGGATGTGCAACTGGTGCGCGACCTTGAACGCTGCGGCGCGTCCATCGCCTGGAGTCACCGCCCGCAAGTCGTCACTAGCGCACGTCTGCAGGCCCGCGCCCAGGGTGGCTTCGGCGACTTTTTGAAGAGCCTGGTGTGCGCGACCTGAAAAAAACCAAAGGCCGAAATGTGAAAACCTTCAATCCTTGTCTATGCTCATGACGCCTTGCTGATCATTCAAGGTTGAATGGTCACGCAGCACCACGGCGGAGCCTGTGGTGACTAAAAGAGAGTCGTCCCGTTATCGGGCACGACCCCGCCTCAATCGACAAGGACGTGACACCCCATGAAGCCTGCCTGCTTAAGCGAAGGTCGTCGCGGCCCCGCGCAAATCTGGAACAGCGCGCCGCAACTGGCGCAAATCCCGCCGATCGCTGCCACCTCGCTGGTGCCTCCGGGCGCGCGCGTGGTCATCATCGCGCCGCACCCCGGCGACGAAGTGCTGGCCTGCGGCGGCCTGCTGCAATTGCTCAGCACCCTGGAGCACCCACTGCAACTGATCTCGATCACCGACGGCAGTGCCAGCCACCCCGGCTCTCACACCTGGCCGGCCAGCCGCTTGAGCGTGGTTCGGCCCCAGGAAAGTGCCGAAGCGCTGCGCCGGCTGGGCATGCCCTTGCACAGCCTGAAATGGATCCGCGGCGGTTTTTGCGACAACGCCCTGGCGGCCCGCGAGCCGCAACTGAGCCAATTTATCGCGCGGTATCTGCAACCGGCCGATGTGGTGTTTACCACCTGGTGCAACGACGGCAATGACGACCACGACGCCGTCGGCCGCGCCAGCGCCAAGGCGTGCAGCCTGGTGGGGGCGCGGTTGTATGAGGTGCCGATCTGGGCCTGGCACTGGCCCGTCCGCGAAGGGGCCGTGTTCCCCTGGCATCGCGCACGCAAGGTACGCCTGAACACCTGGGGCGTGGCGCGCAAGCTTCATGCGGCCCACGCCTACGCCACCCAACTGATGGGCGACCCCGAGATCGGCCTGGCACCGATACTGGCGCAGGTGCTGCTGGAGCGTATGCGTGAGCCGTATGAGGTTGTGTTTGTGTAGTGGGTTGAAAGCGGGAGCGCGCAATAAATCGCTCCCGACAGCGTGGCATTTACTCTTCTGCCGGCCTGCATTTGACAATGTATTGGTCGGCGTCCTGCCAATCCTCCCTTTTGCGCATCTCTGCTACTGCTTCGTCAACGTCTGACGCCTCTATGCTGTCATCCGCTTGCCTGGCTTCAGCTCCCTGCCCGCTATTGATTGTCATGTCATACACGGCACAATCGAAGTTGGCCGCCCAGCTCAGGGCAGGCGCCATCATCAACACCAGGGCAACGGGCAACATGCGTGCTGCTTGAATATTCACAGTAGTTCTCCTTTGTAGAAGGGGGCTGTCTCAGCCGTTCGCCAGGCACACCGACTACAGGATCACGTGACGGCCACGCCATGAAGCCCATCGGCCTCGACCCTCTACCTCCATCCACTACCGCTTCGTTCCCAGCCTGTTCAGCATAGCCAATGCAACACAGCAAACCACTCGTACCTACCTGCTATTTCTGACAGTAGCGCTCTGCCCGATGTGTGCTAACGTCTAAAAAGCGCTGCACGGGTTCATGTGCAGTCGAGAAAGCCATGCCAACTCTTTGCATTGGCCGGTGTTTTCAGATGCAGGTAACCCGTAGTCCCTGATCCGTATCGCGCATCACGTTGTCATGGTCTGGCCCGCGCCTGTTGTTGCAGGTGCCGGGGCACCCTTCCCGTTAGTCGAGGACGGATCATGCACACACGGTTATCACCTCTGGTTTATTTGGGTTTTGCCTGCTCCGCGGCCCTGGCGCCCTGGGCTCAGGTCAGCTATGCAGCCTGCACCATCTCACCCACCGCCGGCGACGACGCCTACACCTGCGACAGCGGCACTGCCGCCGGTTTTACCGACAGCGGCGGCAACAATACACTGACGATGAGCGGCACCGGTGCTGTCACCGGCAATGCCAGCTTCGGCGCAGGCAATGACCTCGTCACGTTTCTCGATACCAGCACCAGCATGCGCATCAATGGCACGCTGAATCAGGGCGACGGCACGAATATTTTCCAGATGAATAACGGCACGATCACCGGCGCGTTAATTCAGGGCGCGGGCACGGACATCGTGCAAATCAGCGGTGGCACCATAGGGGCGGTGAGCCAGGGCAGCGGCATCGATAAGTTCTCCATGAGCGGCGGGACCATCGCGTCCCTGGCGCAGGGCGATGGGCTGGACGATTTCGTGTTGAACGCCGGCACCATCACCGGCGCCTTCGAGGATGGCGACCAGGCACTGATGACCGGCGGCAGTATCGGCCGAGTGGACATGAAGCTCGACGACAACCTGTTCGATATGCGCGGCGGAAAAATCATCGGCAACCTGGTGACCGGTTTTGGCAAAGACACCGTCCTGGTATCCGGCACCAGCTTCATTGGCGGCAATATCAGCGTCAGCGGCGGTGACGACCGCGTGGAAGTCTCCGGGGGGGACGTCAACGGGCAAATCCTGCTCAGCTTCGGCAACGACGTGTTCAACTGGACGGGCGGTAACCTGCACTCCTTCGTGCTGGCCGGCGCGGGGGACGATACGGCGTTGCTGAAGAACCTGGTGAATACGCAATTGGCAGCAACGACGCTGATTGACGGCGGCCTGGGCAACGACAAACTGACCCTGGACAACACCAAGGCCGGCGACCCGGGCCTGTTTACCAACTGGGAAACCATCCAGATGGACAATGGCGCGCAATTGAGCCTGGGCGGTACGCTCAAGCTCGGTGACAGTGGCACCGGGACCGGCACATTGAGCCTCGACGGTACGAGCGAACTGCTGATCGGCACCGGCGTGATCGAAGCGTTTACCGCCGGCCAGTTGGTCAGCGTCAACAACCGTGGTCTGATCGACATGACCTCCGGCAGTAACGGCCCCAACGATACCCTGACCATCAACGGTAATTACACCGGTGACGGTGCACGGCTCAAACTGGACAGCACGCTGGGAGGCGACGGCTCACCCAGCGACAAACTGGTGGTCAGTCAGGGTGCCATGGCGGGCTCTACCAGCATCACGGTCAGCAATGCCGGCGGCGCCGGTGCCGAGACGCTGCAGGATGGTATCCAGGTGGTGCAGGCACTCAACGGCGCCACCAGCAGTGCCGGTGCCTTCACCCTCGGGGCGCCGGTGTCCGCCGGGGCATTTGACTACTACCTGTTCAAAGGCGGTGTCACGGCCGGTACGGAACACAACTACTACCTGCGCTCCGCGATACCGGTTACGCCGATACCCGAACCCGAGAACCCACCCGTCCCATTGCCCGAGCCCGAGAACCCGCCCGTCCCATTGCCCGAGCCCGTCGTAGGCACCCCGCCACTGCCGCCCAACCCAGGCATTACCCCCATTCCGATCTACCGTCCGGAAGTGCCGGTGTATGCCGCGCTGTTCCCGGCCGCGCAACAGATCGTGCAGGGCATGCTGGGCACTTATCACGAGCGCATGGGCGATCAGCGCCAGCAACAGCGCACCGGCGCATTTCCAGCGGGTTGGGGTCGCGTCTACGGCAGCAGCAGCCGCCAGGGTTTTGCCGGTACGGTAAGCCCGACACTGGACAGTTCGATAACCGGCTTCCAGGTGGGCAGCGATGTGTACGCCGGCACCCTGGACGACGGCCTGCTGCAACGCCTGGGGTTTTTCGTCGGCCATAGCCGCCTGAGGGGCAACGTCAAAGGCTTCAACGACGGTTGGCAGGACAAGGACGCCGGCAAGACTACCCTGCGCGGCGACAGCCTGGGGGTTTACTGGACGCTGATCGGCGCCAACCAGGCTTACGTGGACCTGGTGCTGATGGGCACGCGCTTCAACGGCAACAATGAGTCGGACCGTGGTGTGAAGATGAAGACCCGTGGCCATAACTTAACCGCCTCCATCGAAGCGGGCTGGCCTTTCGAAATCACCACGAACTTAGTCCTGGAACCCCAGGCCCAGTTGATCGCCAGCAAGAGCCACCTGGACAGTCAAAACGATGGCATCTCGGACGTTTCATACGATGCCAACACCAATATAACCACGCGCCTGGGCGTTCGCTTGCGCGGCGAGTATCAAGTGCGCGGCATGCCGTTTGAACCTTATCTACGTGCCAACGTGTGGCACACCAGCGCCGGGCAAAACACCGTCACCTTCAACGATGTGACGGACATCGACACTGAGCAGAAGTCCACCACGCTGGGGTTGAGTGTCGGCGCCACGCTACAGGTCGCCGCCGGGGTCAGTGTCTACAGCGAGGTCGGCTATAACCGCAACCTGGACAGCCACACGTTCAACGGCCACCAGGGCACATTTGGCCTGAGAATAAAGTTCTAGACCGCGCCAACGGCTTTGAAACGGGAAAACTGGAAGGCAATCGCCAGCCAGATAAACCAGGCCGGCATCACGCACAGCGCCAGGCGTGTGTCCGGCCGCAACGCCAGCAAACACAGCACAAACGCGAGGAACGCCAGGCTGAACCAGGCCATCGGTACACCGCCCGGCATTTTGTACACCGATGCAGCGTGCAGGTCCGGGCGCTTCTTGCGGTAGGCGATGTAGGACGCGAGGATGGTCGACCAGGTAAAAATCACCAGGATCGCCGACACCGTCGACACGATGGTGAAGGCGGTCATCACCTCCGGCACCACAAACAGCAACACCAGGCCGAGCACCATCAACAGGGTGGTAAACGCCAGGCTGATAAACGGCACGCTGCTGTGCGACAGGCGTCGGAATATTCCCGGCGCATCCCCCAGGTCGGCCAGGCCGAACAACATGCGGCTGGCGGAAAACACCCCGCTGTTGGCCGACGACGCCGCCGAGGTCAGCACCACGAAATTGACGATCCCCGCCGCGGCCGGAAAGCCCGCCACCAGGAACAACTCAACGAACGGGCTCTTGCTCGGCGACACCTGCTGCCATGAGGTTACGGCGATGATGCAGGCCAGGGCCAATACGTAGAACAGGATGATGCGCAGCGGAATCGAGTTGATCGCCTTGGGCAAGGTTCTCTCCGGCGCGCGGGTTTCGGCGGCGGCGGTACCGATCAGTTCGGTACCGGCGAACGAAAAGATCGCCATCTGGAACCCGGCAAAAAAGCCGAACAGGCCATTGGGGAACGCCGCCTGTTTATCCAGCAGATGGCTCAACGACGCGGTCACGCCGGTGGGTGACACAAAGGAACTGGCGATCAGCACCACACTCACGCCGATCAGCGTCAGCACGGCGATGATCTTGATGATCGCGAACCAGAACTCGACTTCACCGAACAACCTGACGGTGAGCACATTCAACGCGAACAGCGTCATTAGCATGCCCACGGCGGGCATCCACGCCGGGACGTCGGGAAACCAGTACTGGAAGAATCCGCCGACCACCACCGCATCCCCCACCACCGCCACGCTCCAGCTCAACCAGTACGACCAGCCAAGAAAGAACGCCGCGCGCGGCCCCAGGTAAGCGCCGGCAAAGTCGGCGAAACTCTTGAAGTTTAGGTTGGAGAGCAGCAGCTCACCCATGGCGCGCATCACGAAATACACGAACAGGCCGATGATCATGTAGATCAGGATGATCGAGGTGCCGGACAGCGCGATGATCTTGCCGGAGCCCATGAACAGGCCGGTGCCGATCGCACCGCCCATGGCCATCAGTTGGATGTGGCGGTTGCTCAGGGTGCGTTGCAACGCAGGCTTTTCATAAAGCCCGGGCGTGGTTGTTTTCATCACAAAACCTCTTGTTATGTTTTTGAGTTTTGGCAGAAAAAAGGCGGTAGAGCGTTTGTTGCTATCGGGTGGCCTTGCTTTCGAAACCGTGCAGCACGTTGACGGCGTTGATGCCGATCTCATCGACCATGTAGCCGCCTTCCATCACGAACAACGTCGGCACACCTACGCTGGCGATGATCTGGCCCATGCCGATGAAGTCCTCGCTGTCGAGCAGGAAGTGGCTGATGGGGTCGTCCTTGAACGTGTCCACGCCCAGGGAGATCACCAGCACTTCGGGGGCAAAACTTCTTAATTGCCGGCACGCATCGGCCAGGGCGGTGTTGTAGTGGTCCCACGTGGTGTTTTTGGGCAGCGGGTAATTCAGGTTGAAACCCTCACCGGCGCCTGTGCCTCGTTCACTGCGGGCCCCGGAAAAATACGGATAGGACACCGCTGGGTCGCCATGCAGGGAGATGAACAGCACGTCTGCACGGTCGTAGAAAATATTCTGCGTGCCGTTGCCATGGTGGAAATCCACATCCAGCACCGCCACGCGTTTCGCGCCCTGGGTAAGGGCCTGCTGCGCGGCAATCGCGGCGTTGTTGAGGTAGCAATAACCGCCCATGTATTCGCGGGCCGCGTGGTGACCCGGTGGGCGGCACAGGGCGAAGGCGCTGTGGTGGCCTTCGTCGATCAGCGCCAGGCCGGTGAGCGCGATGTCTGCGCTGGTCTTCACCGCGTGCCAGGTGGTAGCTGTGATCGGCGAACCGGCGTCCATGGCAAAGAAGCCCAGCTTGCCGTCGATGAAGTCCGGCACCTGCTGGTTGGCCAGGTCGCGTACCGGCCACACCAGCGGCAGTGCGTCATGGCTGCGGCCGATGGCGGTCCACTCGGCCCAGGCGTTTTCGAGGAAGGCGACATAGCGCTCGCTATGGGCATTGACGTAACTGGCACGGTCGAAGGCGCGCGGCACAATGATGTCGCCCAGCCCCACGTGCCGGACGCGATCGCGCACGGTGTCGGCGCGGCTCGGTTGTTCGAACGAGGGTTTGAGCACGCCGTCCTTCAATTCGGTGCCGTGGTGCAAACGGTGGTCATCGCTAAAAACAGTCAGCATGGGTGTGCATCCGCCAGTAAAAGACAAGCGTCATTTTGTTCTGGCGGCGAGGGGATTTCTTTGCTTTTACTTCTGGCACTGCTAGCTTTATCGGGTGTTTTTACTAAAGCGGCAGCCATAAATGAAAAATAAAACCAAGCAGGTCGTTCTTGACGACACCGATCTCGCCATCCTGGCCTTGCTTCAGGAAGACGCGAGCATTTCCAACGCCCAACTGAGTGAGCGCCTGGCCCTGAGCCTCACGCCCTGCTGGCGTCGGCGCAAACGCCTGGAGGAAGAAGGCGTGATCAAGAGCTACCAGGCCAACCTCGATCGCAAAATGCTCGGCCTGGACATCATGGCGTTTGTGCACGTGCGCTTTGCCATCCACACCGACCACGCACCGGACGCCTTCGAAGCGGTGGTCAAGGACCTGCCCGAGGTGCTCTCGTGCCACAAGATTACTGGCGATGCGGACTACCTGTTGCAGGTGTTGGCCGAGGATCTGGACAGCTACAGCGAGTTTGTCGAGAGCGTGCTACGGCGCCAATTGGGCATTGCGTCGATCCAGTCCAGCCTCGCGTTGCGCGAGGTAAAAGCCACGAGTCGGGTGGCGATTCCACAGCGCGATTAACGCTGCCCCGCTCGGCAGGTAGTGGCTAAAAGCCTGCTGAGCGGAGGTGAAAAATTCGCTAACTAATTCTCCCCAAAGGGTTTTATCCATGGAATCGATCTGACAGACTAATGCGAATAATTATCAACAGATTTATTATTCGCCAGGAATGGCACTTAGGGAGAGCCCGTTCGATGTCTGTGCAACAAGGATCTACACCTCGCTTGATCGTGTTGGCCGTGTGGCTGGCCGCCTCACACACGGTCTTCGCCGCCGACGCTGAAACCCCGGCCGGCACGCTGGAACTGGGTGCCACGCAAATCTCCGGCGAAGGCCAACTGGGCGAAACCACCGAAGGTACGCAGTCCTACACCACCGGCGCCATGAAGACCGCGACCAAGCTGCCCCTTACCCTGCGTGAAACCCCACAAGCCGTTACCGTCATCACCCGCCAGCGCATGGATGACCAGGCCATGACCAGCATCAATGATGTGGTCAATGCCACCCCCGGTTTGTTCCTGAATTTTTCCAATGGCCCTGGCCGCCAGTCCTATACCGCACGGGGTTTCGACATCGACAACCTGATGTATGACGGCATTCCTAGCGGCTATAGCGGCGCGTCGGTCGGCGCCCAGCCGAACCTGGCGATGTTCGATCGCGTCGAGGTCGTGCGCGGCGCCACCGGCCTGGTGACCGGCGCGGGCAACCCTTCGGCCGCCATCAACCTGGTGCGCAAACGCCCACTGGACGAGCAGAAAGTCACCCTGACCGGTGCCGCCGGCAGCTGGGACGACTACCGTGGCGAGCTTGACGCCTCCAGCCCACTCAATGACAGCGGCACCTGGCGTGGTCGGGTCGTCACCTCTTACCGCGATGCCAACAGTTTTATCGACCACGCCGAGGACTATCACGGCCTGTTCTACGCCGTCACCGAAGCCGACCTGGGCGAAGACACCACCCTCACCCTTGGCTACTCGAACCAGAAGGACAAGACCAACTACTTCTGGGGCTCCGCCATGATCGGCCAGGACGGCCATCACCTGGACCTGCCGCGCGCCTACAACCCTGGCACCGATTGGGAGAACAAAGACCAGGAAATCAACACCGTCTTCGCCGAACTGCGCCAGCAACTGGCCAATGACTGGAAACTGCAGGTCAACGCCAACTACGCCGAACAGAATGCGCTGTTCTCCGGTTCCTACCAATCGCGCTGGGCCGCCGACAAGTCACTGGCGCGCACGGTCTACCAGGCCGCCTACGACGAAAACCAGGCTGGCGTCGACGCCTTTGCCAGCGGCCCGTTCCAGGCATTCGGGCGTACCCATGAATTGGTGGTGGGCGCCAGCCGGCGCATCTACGACATGACCACCCACAACTACAGCCCGTACGACAGCAACTGGCCGCTGACGGCGGGCAAACCGAATTTCGTCCACACCGTCGACGACCGTGCAATAGCCACCCAGGACGGCGTCTACCTCACCACGCGCCTGAGCCTGGCCGACCCACTCAAACTGATCCTCGGCGGGCGCCTGGACTGGTATGACTACGACGCCCACGGCAGCGACAGCGGCGACTACAAGGTCACCCGCAACCTCACCCGCTACGCCGGCCTGATCTACGAGCTGGACGACCATCACTCGGTCTACGTCAGCTACAGCGACATCTTCACGCCGCAAAGCGCCAAGGACACCGCCGGCACGCCGGTCAAGCCGATTGTCGGCAAGAACTACGAGGTCGGCATCAAGGGCGAATACCTCGGTGGCGCGTTGAATGCGAGCGTCGCGCTGTTCCGCGTCGACCAGGAAAACCGCGCCACCCAAGTGTTCGTGCAAAACTGCCCGCAGACCGAATGTTATGAAGCCTCGGGCGAGATTCGCAGCCAGGGGATCGACTTCGAGCTGCAAGGCGCCTTGACCGAGAACTGGCAAGTCGGCGGTGGCTACACCTACGCGCGAACCCACACCATCAAAGACGATGCCAACCCGCAAAAGGTCAACAAGCAGTACAACACCGACACACCGGAACACCTGTTCAAACTGACCACCCGCTACAACCTCCAGGGCCCGCTGGAAAAATTCCGGGTAGGCGGCAACATCTCCTGGCAGAGCCGTATGTACAACGACGTCAAGCTGACGGATGGCAGCACCTACCGCCTCCAACAAGGCACCTACGCCATCACCGACCTGATGGCCGGCTACAAGGTCAACGAGCATGTGGACCTGCAGCTCAACGCCAACAACATCTTCGACCGCCGCTATTACTCCACCATCGCCAACTCCGTGGACTACGGCGGCGACGCCTACGGCACCCCACGGAATATGATGCTGACGGCCAAGTACACGTTCTGACCGATAGCTTAATCCCAGGCAGTTAAGAAGTTGAAAGGGTAGAAAGTGACCTGTGGCGAGGGAGCTTGCTCCCGCTGGGCCGCGAAGCGGCCCCCGCTCTTTGTCTACAAACAATGGGACTGCTGCGCAGTCCAACGGGAGCAAGCTCCCTCGCCACAGGCACAGTGTTCGTCCTTAACTGACTGGCATTACAGCAAGGCTTCGAAGAGCGCTTAAAGTTCCGGCCCCCAATGCCGATACGCCGTTTGGCTTCCCTGACTCTGCAAAAATCCCGATACCTGTTTTGCTCTGTACCCGCGCGCCATCGTGGCACGCCGCATGCTTTGTTCCTGGCCCGTCCACAAGGAGTAAGAGTGAATGCCTGCCCATACCCGTTTCCTGGAGCACTACCGCAAGGCCGACCGCATCATGCTGGCGTTGATGTGGCTGATGTCCCTGTTCTCCCTGGGGTTGGCGTTCTGGCACGACACGCTCACCCAGGCGCTCGTCGTCGGGGGCGGCACCAGTCTGGTGCTGACCGTGCTCTATCGCGCCATCGGCGGCACCCGCATGATGCGTTGCGCACTGGGCGCGGGGCTGATGGTCATGGCCGCGCTGCACATCAACCAGGCCCAGGGCGTGATCGAAGCGCACTTCGGCATTTTCGCGCTGCTGGCGGTGCTGACGTTCTACCGCGACTGGCTGCCGATCCTGGTGGCCGCCGTCACCATCGCCGTGCACCACGTAGTCTTCCACGCCTTGCAGCACCAAGGGTTCCCGGTGTTCGTGATGCAACACCACGGCGGCTGGGCCATGGTGTTCGTCCACGCGTTCTATGTGGTGATGGAAACCGTCGCCCTGCTCTACCTCGCCGTGCACAGCCAGACTGAAGCGGTGGAGAGCCAGGAAATGCTCGAGAAGATGCTCGACGTGACCTCCCAGTTCAGCGCGCAAACCGCCCACGGCGAAGGCAAGGTGCGTGTATCCCTCGCCAAACGCTTCGACCACTTCCTGCAACAGCTCACTCAATTGATCGACGGCGTGGCCCGTGACTCCCATGGCCTCGGCCAACTCGGCCAGGAACTGGCCCACGCCAGCGGCACCCTGGAAAAAGGCGCACGGCATCAATTGGCCGAAATCAGCGAAATGACCGGCTCCATGCAACGCATGGAACACGCCATGGACAACATCGCGGTGCACGTCGAACAAGCCGTTGAACATGCCGGCGTCGCCAGCAAACAGATCCTGCGCGGTCAGGAAAGCGTCGGCCGCGCCCAACACGAAATCACCCAACTGGCCACCCGCCTGGAGGGCACCAACAAGACGGTCCAGGGCCTGGCCGTCCAAGCCGAGCAGATCGGCTCGGTACTCGAAGTCATCAGCAGCATCGCCAACCAGACCAACCTCCTCGCCCTCAATGCCGCCATCGAAGCCGCCCGCGCGGGTGAGCAAGGCCGGGGATTTGCGGTGGTGGCCGATGAAGTGCGCAGCCTGGCGCAGCGCACCGCCGTTTCCACCCAGGAAATCAAAACCATCATCGAAGGGTTGCAACACGGCAGCCGCCAGGCGGTCGAGGCCATGCACGACAGCCAACAAGGCGTGGAGCGCTGCGTGGAAGACAGCCAGGTGGCCGTGCAGATGCTAGGCGCGGTGGGCAATGACATCAGGCAGATCGATGAACTGAATGGGCGGATTTTCACCACCACACGCGAGCAGACGGAGGCGAATCTGGAGATCGTCGGGCGCTTGCACTCGGTACAGAGCATCGCGCAGAGCACGGCGCAGGATGTGGAGATGCTGGCCCGAAGCAGCGAGCAGTTGCCGCCGATTGCGGTGAGGCTGGATGCGCTGGGGAGGCGGTTTCGTTAGTGATGGGGTTGGGAGTAGTTTTCGGCCGATTCTGCTTAAAAGTCGTTCCTCCCAGTCTGCCCTTTGCCTCGTTCCTCACCGACCTCACTTACAATCCCAAGGTTGCCCCCAAAACCCAATGCCGCTTATAGTCCGCCCCGTCGCCCACATGGCGATCAGGTTTGGCGACCTGACTATCGGATGCAAGAGCACTGCGCTTTTTTGTAGATGCTACTGCACGCCTGCAAAGCTGTCTTTATGGCGGCTGTGCGCGGGAGGCCTTCGGGCCTGCCGGGTTTTCCGATACCGGTTCGCCAACCTGCGTACAGCTGCCACCCAATTGTTTGGCGACGAATGAGTGACGGTCAACCGCTGCATTTATCGGAGCTTCACAGATGGAAAGATACGTCCCCCTCACCGGAATCGATCTGGTTCCTGCATCGCTGGTTATCGACTCGCAAGCACCGCTCGATGTACTGCAAGCCATGGCCGACTACCGCATTCGCACCGTTACTCAGGTCTTGGAAAACATCGCCTTTCGCAGCGAGATGGAAAGCGACTCGGTCGTGCTTTCTGACTTCGCGCAGTTGCTGGCTATTCCCTTGCGCGATGGCTGTGACCTGATGGATATCATCGGTCAACGCTTACGTGCTCAGGTTCCGGACACTGAAGAAGCCCCCGCAAGCTAAGTCAAATCCACGAAACACGCGCTGAGAACATTGCGATCCAGCGCGCCTTTCCACGACGCAACAAGTCATACGACCTCTATATTGAAAATCGAGTTAACCTCATCTCTCCGCGCCAAAGAAACCGCCCGCAAAATTCGATAAATAAAGCCGTATATTCCAATATATAGCGCAATCTGATGAAAATCCTTCCTTGCCCCGGCAACTCAAACACGCTACAAATATCCTCAATGTTGTACGACAACATAAAAATAAATCCCCATCCTTGACGATGTGGCCTACTGCGCGAGTCCTTTCCATGACACCCCCTGCCCCCGCTCTATTCCCCCGTCCTATCGCTGTATTGATACTGCTCTGCATGGGGTGCGCCTTCGCCGGCAATCACGTCGCCGCGCGCGTCGCCTTCGACGATGGCGCCGGCGTGCTGCTGGCCATTGTGCTGCGCTCCGGGGGGACGTTGCTGGTACTGGCCGGGTTGGTGCTGTGGCAACGCCAAAGTCTGCGCCTGCCGCGCGGTGCCTGGCGCTGGCAAGTGCTGCTGGGGCTGCTCATCGCCGCCCAAAGCCTGTGTCTCTACTCCGCCGTGGCCCGCGTGCCGGTCGCGCTGGCGTTACTGGTGGCCAATGTTTTTCCGATTTTGCTGGCCCTGCTCACCTGGGCATTGGGTGGCCCACGCCCGACTGTCCGCACCGCCGTGCTGATGGGCTTGATTCTGGTGGGGCTGGTATTCGTGCTGGACGTACCCGGGCGTCTTTCAAGTGATACGAGCATCGGCCCACAATGGCTGATCGGCGTCGGCCTCGCCCTCTGCGCCGCCTTTGTATTCGCGGGCGCGCTGTGGATCACCGACCACAAACTGTCCCAGGTACGCGGTTCGGTGCGCAGCCTGCTGACGATTTTCATCGTGTTCACCAGCGTCAACCTCGCGGGCCTGAGCGGCACCCTTCCCGGCGGTCTCAACCCGCCGGCAACCGCGACCGGCTGGCTGGCACTGGCCACGTTGATGGTGCTCTATGGCACAGCCTTTATCGTGTTGTTCATGTCGGTGCCTCGCCTGGATATGCCGCGCAATGCACCGGTCATGAACATCGAGCCGCTGGCGACGTTGTTGATGGGCTGGGTTGTGCTCGATCAACTGCTCAGCGTCGGGCAGATGATCGGGGGGGGCATTGTGGTGACGGGAATCGTGCTGCTGACTTATCGCAAGTCTGCCCAGGCGCCCGTCAAGGCCCAGGTCTAGACTGGAGCGAGCCCATCAGGTCGCTACTGACTACGCAGAGGCCTCTTTTGAACGCCGTCGCCCAACCGCCGCCTCGGATAATCAGCGCTCTCTCTGCGCATTCCGAGGCCCTCCCCCATGTCGAGCCCGTCCACCGAACAGGTCAGCCCTCACACCCTGCGAAAAGTCATCATCGCCGCCGGCATCGGTAACTTCGTCGAATGGTTTGACTTCGCCGTCTACGGTTTCCTCGCCACCACCATCGCCCAGCAGTTCTTCCCCAGCGGCGACGCCAGCGCAGCGCTGCTCAAGACCTTTGCGGTCTTTGCGGTGGCCTTCGCCTTCCGGCCCCTGGGCGGGATTTTTTTCGGCATGCTCGGCGACCGCATCGGGCGCAAACGCACCCTGGCCATGACCATCCTGCTGATGGCCGGCGCCACGACCTTGA
This sequence comes from Pseudomonas sp. FP597, assembly GCF_030687435.1. Taxonomy (NCBI): domain Bacteria; kingdom Pseudomonadati; phylum Pseudomonadota; class Gammaproteobacteria; order Pseudomonadales; family Pseudomonadaceae; genus Pseudomonas; species Pseudomonas sp. FP597. Next base: position 3,528,663 of record NZ_CP117432.1, read on the forward strand.
TCGGCCTGCTCCCCACCTATGCGGCCATTGGTGTTGCGGCGCCGATTCTGTTGTCGCTGATCCGCTGCGCCCAGGGCTTCTCGGCCGGGGGCGAATACGCCGGGGCCTGTGCCTATCTGATGGAGCACGCGCCCACCGACAAACGCGCCTGGTACGGCAGCTTCGTGCCGGTCTCGACGTTCTCGGCCTTCGCCGCGGCCGCGGTGGTGGCGTACGCCCTTGAAGCGTCGCTGTCCGCCGAAGCCATGGGCAGTTGGGGCTGGCGCCTGCCGTTCCTGATCGCGGCGCCGCTGGGGCTGGTGGGGCTTTACCTGCGCTGGAAGCTGGATGAGACGCCGGCCTTCCAGGCCGTGAAGCAGGAGCATGCGGTCGCTCACTCGCCGCTCAAGGAAACCCTGCGCAACCATGGTGCGGCGATCTGCTGCCTGGGCGCTTTTGTGTCGCTGACGGCGCTGTCGTTTTATATGTTCACCACCTACTTCGCGACGTACCTGCAAGTGGCGGGCGGGCTGAGTCGGGCGGTAGCGCTGCTGGTGTCGCTGATTGCGTTGATCTTCGCGGCGGCGATTTGCCCGCTGGCAGGGCTGTATTCGGACCGAGTGGGGCGTCGGGTCACGGTGATGACGGCGTGTGTGTTGTTGATGGTGGTGGTGTATCCATCGTTCCTGATGGCCAGTTCCGGCTCGTTCGCGGCCTCGATCGTCGGCGTGATGTTGCTGGCGGTGGGGGCGGTGTTGTGTGGCGTGGTCACGGCGGCGTTGCTCTCGGAGACCTTTCCCACCCGCACGCGCTACACCGCTTCGGCGATTACCTACAACATGGCGTATACGATCTTCGGCGGCACCGCACCGTTGATGGCGACGTGGTTGATCAGCAGCACGGGCAGCAACCTTTCTCCGGCGTTTTACCTGATTGCGGTGGCATTGCTGGCGCTGGCCGGCGGGTTGGCGTTGCCGGAGACGTCGAGGATTTCGCTGCATGACGTGGGCACGCAGGAAAAAGGCGCAACGTCGTTGCTCTCGCGCTAGCACCAGAGATCAGCTGTCGAGCGCCGGCGAAGGCGGCGACTCGCCCCGCCGCTCGCCGCAGCAAGAACGCCCTTATTGCAGGGCATGCTTGACCTGCACCTCAGGCATCGCCGACGAGTGATGGTTGAGAATCTTCCACTGGCCCCCCACCTGCTCATACACAAAGGTATAACGCGCCTGCACTTCACGCTTCTCGCCGTTCGCTTGGGTCAAGGTAAACGTGTAGACCCCGCTGTCCATGGCCACGTTACTGCCCAGCTGGCGGATTTCGCGGTAGTTGATCTGGCCCACCGGCTTGAGCGCCAGGAAGTGATCGAAGTAGTCCTTGATCTGGTCCGGCGTGGTGCGCACCTGATTGGACACGGTAGGCTGCAACACCGCATCCGGCGCATACAGGTCGACCACCGTGTTCACGTTACCCGTCTGCAAGGCACTGTTCCAACGGTCGAATAAACCGGCGATCTCACGATCTTTCACATTGGCCGGTGCCTGGGCCACCTCACGGTAGACATAGGGTGACGTCTGCGCGGCCTGAACCAAGGGTGCGCTGAAGGCAAGAACCAGGGCGATCGAAGCGGCTTTGAAAGTCATTGCAATACTCCAGGGGTTGTCGTGGCGCCCACTTTGCCAACCCGCCCGCCGTGCGCCATCGGCCAACCGGAGGCATTTGCCTATGCCATTTGGCAGATAGCGCTCAACCGCCCCGGCAAGGTCTAATAGCCCCCTCGCGCCCCTGAGCATCCCGTTATGCAGAACACACCCTTTGACCCCGGTAGCGCCCTGGCCATGCGCGCGCATTTCAGACAATCGGAAAGTCGCACCGCACGCCTGCGCCTGTTGGTGGACACGGGCCAGGCATTGGCGCAGTTGGCCCCCGATGTCATGCGCGAACGCGTGCTGACAAGGGCCTGCGGCTTCCTCGCGATGGACCACGGCGTGCTGCTGGAATGGGAGGCCGAGGGCGACGCCCAGATCACGGCTCGCCATGGCAGCCCGGCGCGCCTGGCCAACCTGGCCGTCCTCGCCGACCGCGACCTGCGCGCGCCACGCTGGCAGACGCAGCCGCACAGTGCTTTGCAGGTGCCGTTGTGCGGCAGTCACGGCGCGGCCTTTGGCATGTTGATCGTGAGCAACAGCGTCAGCCTGCGAGCGCCGGAACATGAGGACATCGAATCCCTGCAACTGCTCGCCACGCTGCTGGCCACCCATGTGGAGAACCACCGCCTGCTGACCACGCTCAAGGCGCGCGACCGCACGCTGTCCGACCTGGTCAACCGCTTGCTGCATGCGCAGGAAGATGAACGCAAACGGGTGGCCTACGACCTGCACGACGGCCTCGCACAGACCCTTGCCGGTTTGCACCAACGGCTGCAAGGCTTCGCCGGTCGCTGCCCGGACCTGCCGCAGGCATTGAGTGCGGACTTGCAAGCGATCCTCAGCCTGGCCCAGCACTCTGTCGGCGAGGGCCGACAACTGATCGCGGGCCTGCGTCCCACCGTGCTGGATGATTTCGGTGTGTTCAAGGCCCTCGATAAAGAAGCCGATCGCCTGCGTGACGCCGGGATCGATGTGGTGTGGCAGGCGCAGTGCGAAACGCGACTGCCCAGCCAAGTGGAAATCGCCCTGTTCAGGATCGGCCAGGAAGCCATCAATAATGTGCTCAAGCACGCACAGGCGAGCCAGGTGCGACTGGCGCTGGTGTTGCGCGACGCGACTGCCGTGCTGCAGTTGGACGACAACGGCAGGGGTTTCATCTGCGAACAACCACGCGATGCCGCCCAGCACCTGGGGCTTGCCACCATGCATGAGCGCGCCAGCTTGCTGGGCGGTCTTTTCAGCTGCGTCAGTGCAGTCGACGGTGGCACGCAACTGCAGGCCCGTGTGCCAATACAGCCCCAGGGAGCCGCGCAATGAGCCCGGTGTTGCGCCTGGTACTGGCGGACGATCACGAAGTCACCCGCACCGGTTTTGTCGCGCTGTTGGCCGGCCACCCGCAGTTCGAGGTGGTCGGCCAGGCCCGTGACGGACAACACGCAGTAGAACTGTGCGAGCAACTGCTGCCGGATATCGTCATCCTCGACATCCGCATGCCGGTGCTCAATGGCCTGGGCGCCGCGCGCTTGCTGCAACAACGCTTGCCGGACCTGAAGGTGGTGATGTTCACCATGGACGACAGCCCCGACCATCTGGAAGCCGCGATGAATGCCGGTGCGGTGGGCTACCTGCTCAAGGATGCCAGCCGTGACGAGGTGATCCAGGCCTTGCAACAGGTGGCCGCCGGCGGCGAAGCGCTCAATACGGCGGTCAGTGCGCGGCTGTTGCGGCGCATGACCGAGCGCCAGGCCAGCGGTGCCGCGCCCGCCGAACACCTCACGCCGCGCGAGCGTCAGGTATTGGGCCTGGTCGCCAATGGCATGAGCAACCGTGCCATCGGTGAGCAGTTAGGCATTACCACCGGCACGGCCAAAGCCCATGTGGAACGGGTGATCGGCAAGCTCGGCGCGGCCGACCGCACCCAAGCCGCCGTGCGTGGCATCGCGCTGGGCCTGGTGGTGCAACCATGAAGCGGCGCTGGGCCGACTTGCCATTGCGGGGCAAGGCCTTGGTGGTGATTTCGCTGCCGCTGGTGGTGCTGTTGTTGTCGCTGGTGCTGATCTACATCACCGAACGGCAGACCGCCCGCGCCGAAGAGGATGTGCGCCGGGTGCTGCGGGTGCAGGGCGATATCCAGGCCGTGCACACCCTGCTCGCCGAGGCGGCGGCCAGTGTACGCGGTTACCTGCTGACCCGGCGCGAGGACTTCCTGCCCAGCTATTTGAACGCCAGGCCGCAGATCGAGGCGGCGCTGCATCGGCTCGACCGCAACGTGCGCGACCCACGGGTGCGCGAGCAACTCAGTGCGATCAAGCCGTTGATCGACGGCAAGGTCGATGGGCTGGAGGAGATGCTCAAGGACCGCGACGCCACGGCGGAATCGATTGGCGCCATTCTGATCAGCAACAAGCACATTCTCGATGCGTTGCGCCAACACATCAGCAGCATGCTGACCCTGGAAGAATCACTGCTGGCCGAGCGCAGCGCCGCGGCGTCCGAGACCCGTCAACGGCTGTTGCTGTCGACCTGGCTGGCGGCGATCTGCGGGCTGTTCGGCGCGATTGTCGCGGTGCTGTTCCTGTCCAAGGGCATTGTGGCGCGGGTACAGAACGTGCAACGCAATGCGCAACGCCTGGCGCTGGGTCAGCCGTTGCTGGCGCAACCGCCGGAACAGGATGAGATCGGCCAGTTGGGCACGCGCCTGGTGGAAGCCGGCGTGCTGCTGGCTGAACGCGAACGCGCCTTGCGCGACAACGAAGAACGCTTGCGGCTGATCATCGACGGGGTCAAGGACTACGGGATCTTCGCCCTTGACACAGCAGGTCACGTCACCAGCTGGAACAACGGCGCCGAACGCATCAAGGGCTACACCGAGCAGGAAATCATCGGCCGGCATTTCTCGCTGTTCTACCTGCCCGAGGAATGCCCGCAACACCCCGAGATGGCCTTGCGCGAGGCGACCCGCGACGGCGACTACACCGAAGAAGGCTGGCGCTGCCGCAAGGATGGCACGCGTTTCTGGGCCAGTGTGGTGATTACCGCGCAGTACGACGGCACCGGCGCGTTGCGCGGCTTTTCCAAGATCACCCGCGACATCACCGACCGCCGCGCCGCAGAAATAGCCCTGCGCACCGCACGCGAGGAAGCCGAGCGCGCCAGCCGCGCCAAAAGTGAGTTTCTGTCGCGCATGAGCCACGAGCTGCGCACCCCGCTCAATTCGATCCTGGGTTTTGCGCAGTTGCTGGACATGGACGCGGCCAAGACGCAAAAGGCGCATGTCGGGCATATCCTGCGCGCCGGCCAGCACCTGCTGACGCTGATCAACGAAGTGTTGGACATCGCCAAGATCGAAGCGGGAAGCCTGGCGCTGAACATCGCCCCACTACCGTTGACGCAGGTGCTGCAAGAGGCACTGACGCTGGTATCCCCCATGGCGACCGACGCGGGTATTGAGTTGCAGCCGCTGCCCACCCTGGCGGCCGACATTGGCATCGTCGCCGACCGCCAGCGCCTGACCCAGGTGCTGCTGAACCTGCTGTCCAATGCGATCAAATACAACCGGCGCGACGGGCAAGTGAGCATCGAGGTGACTGTCGACGCCCAGCGCATCGGCGTGTCGGTGTGCGATTGCGGCAAGGGCATCGCGGCCGATCACCTGGGGCAGCTGTTCACCCCCTTCGAGCGTCTGGGCGCCGACCCGAATGTGGAAGGCAGCGGCCTGGGCCTGGCGCTGAGCAAAAGCCTGCTGGAAAACATGGACGGCCAGTTGCACGTACACAGCCAGGCCGGCATCGGTTCGCGTTTCACCCTGGAACTGCCGTGGGTACGCCTGCACGCCCCGCAAAGCCTTGCATTACCGCTCATCGACAGCGAACTCAAGCGCCCCGCCCCGTTGACTGGCGCGTTTCAGGGCAAGGTGCTGTGTATCGAGGACAACCTCTCCAGCCTCGCGCTGATCGAAACCCTGCTGCAACGTCGGCCGGGGATAAAACTGCTGTCAAGCATGCAAGGCCAACTGGGCCTGGACCTGGCCGCGCAGCATGGGCCGCAGTTGATTCTGCTGGATGTTTCCCTGCCGGACATCGACGGCTTGAGAGTGCTGCAACGCCTGCGTCAGTCACCGGTCACCCACGCCACCCCGGTGCTGATGATCACCGCCGACGCCAGCGACCGGACCCGCCTGGCCTTGCAGGACGCAGGCGCCACGGCGGTCTTGAACAAACCCATCAACGTGCCTGCGTTTCTCGCCCATCTCGACCAGTACTTCCCGGAGCCCGCGTGAACACCGACCTGCGTATTCTGATCATCGACGACCAACGCCCTAACCTCGAACTGGTGGAGCAACTGCTGGCGCGCGAAGGACTGACCAACGTGCTGAGCAGCACCCAGCCGCTGCTCACCCTGGAACTGTTCAACAGCTTCGAGCCGGACTTGGTGATCCTCGACCTGCACATGCCCGAGTTCGACGGTTTTGCGGTGCTGGAGCAACTCAACCGGCGCATCCCCCACGACGAATACCTGCCGATCCTGGTGCTCACCGCCGACGCCACCCGCGACACGCGCCTACGTGCCCTGGCGCTGGGTGCCAGGGACTTCATCAGCAAGCCACTGGACGCGCTGGAAACCATGTTGCGGGTATGGAACCTGCTGGAAACCCGCGCGCTCTACAAAACCTTGCGCAGGTTGGTACCGGCGCAGCGGATCGAGTTGTTGCAACGGCGTGAATCAACGGGCAATCTCCACGCCGCCGGGGACACTCCGGCCTAGCTCCCCCATCGATCGCACCTCAAGGATGGCCCGCACATGGCGGCTTCGAACAAATGGCTGATGTCGTCAGTCGCGTATTACCTGGATTTCTTCACCATCCCCTTGTTCATCGGCTTTGCGCTGTGGCTGGCGCCCCTGGATCCATGGCAACTGCTCGCCGGTCTGCTGGCCTGGACGCTGGTGGAGTATTCGGCGCACCGCTTCCTGTTCCACTCGCTGTACCGCCGCGAACACTGGACCCATCACGTTGATGTACTGGCCTACATCGGGGTGTCGAGCTGGAAAACCAGCACCACCTTTGCCGCGCTGCTGCTGTTTGCCTGGTACACCGGCCTGACCTCGGCGTTCATCGGCGCGGTGACCGGCTACTTCTATTACATCTCGGTGCATTACGTGATGCACCGCCCCGCGCATTGGGCGTACCGCTATATTCCGGGGCTGGTTGCCAATCACGACCTGCATCACCGCCAAGGCATCGAAAAAAACTTCGGCGTGTCCTCGCCATTGTGGGATCACGTGTTTCGCACCTTCATTCGCACGCCGGCGCGGGTTGAACGCGTGGAGTGAAGGTAACGTACCCGTCATAAACCAGACGGAAGGCATATAGAGAGGACTAAAGTTGCGGCGAATGGGGCGGATAACTTCTATGTTGTTTATATCCGCAATACTGTTCAAGGACCGAACTCATGACCCCGAGTCAATCCAGCCGTACTGCCCTTCCCGGTCATCCGCGTATTCTTTGGTTCGCTTTACTCCCAGTCATCCCCGCCGTCGTCTGGATACTCCTGCAGTCCGCGTCGCCGGCCAACCTGGCGGCCTGCGCGGTGCTGGCGTTGATCGGCCTCGGTGCCTGCGCCTGGAGCGCAAGGGCGCAGCACGAGGCGGTGCGCCGCGCCCTTGCGCTGCAAGCCCCTGGCGCCACGCAGGCCGCGCAACAGAGCGCGGATTCACGGGCACAACTCGACGAAGTCTTGCTCGGCGCCATGCCGATCTGGGCCAAACAGGTGGAAAGCTCGCGCCAGCAGACCGAAGACGCCATTGTCAGCCTGGCTAATCGTTTCACCGGTATTTCCACGCGGTTGCAGGACACTGTGCAGGCCTCACAGCAAGCCGCCGGCGAGCTCGATGGGCAGGCCGCCGACGGCGCCCTCAAGGTGCTGGCGCGCAGCGACAGCGAGCTGAGCCAGGTCATCGATTCCCTCAGGGCCGCTCAATCGAGCCGCGACCAGACCCTGTCGCAAGTACGCAGCCTCACGGCCTATACCGGTGAGTTGCGCAGCATGGCCGCTGATGTGGCGGCGATCGCGGCACAAACCAACCTGCTGGCCCTCAACGCGGCGATCGAAGCAGCACGCGCCGGTGACGCCGGCCGTGGTTTTGCGGTGGTGGCCGATGCGGTGCGCAGCCTGTCGAGCAAGTCCAGCGAGACCGGCCAGCAGATGTCGGCCAAGGTCGACATCATCAATAACGCCATCAACCAACTGGTGCAGGCGGCCTCCAGCAGCGCCGACCAGGACAGCCACTCGGTGGCCGCGTCCGAGCAGAGTATCCAGCAGGTGCTTGAGCGCTTTCAGACCATCACCGGTCACCTGGCCGACTCCGCCGACCTGCTCAAGCAGGAAAGCTACGGGATTCGCGACGAGATGACCGAGGTGCTGGTCAACCTGCAATTCCAGGACCGGGTCAGCCAGATCCTCAGTCATGTGCGCGACAACATGCACGCCCTGCATGAGCACCTGCTGCAGGCCAGTCAGGCGCCGGACCAGCCGGTGGCCGTGGATGCCCGGCAGTGGCTGGCGCGTATGGAGGCTACCTATGCCACCGACGAGCAGCGGCGTACGCACCATGGCACCACGGCCGTGCAACAGAGTTCAGAAGACATCACCTTTTTCTAGGAGCAGAGCATGGCGAAGAATGTATTAGTGGTCGACGACTCGAGCAGCGTGCGGCAAGTGGTCGGCATCGCCTTGAAAAGCGCCGGCTACGACGTAATCGAGGCGTGCGACGGCAAGGATGCCCTGGGCAAGCTCAACGGGCAGAAGGTGCACCTGATCATCAGCGACGTGAACATGCCCAACATGGACGGCATTACCTTCGTCAAGGAGGTCAAGAAGCTGGCCAGCTACAAGTTCACCCCGATCATCATGCTGACCACCGAATCGCAGGAATCGAAAAAAGCCGAAGGCCAGGCCGCGGGCGCCAAAGCCTGGGTGGTCAAGCCGTTCCAGCCGGCGCAGATGCTGGCGGCGGTGTCCAAATTGATCCTGCCCTGATCGCTAACGGCCCGGAGGCCCCATGCCCATCATCAGCGAAACAGTCGAAGGCATCGCCCGCGTGGGCATCGAGGGCGAACTGACGATCTACACCGTGGCCGAACTGGCCGCCGAGCTGCTGCCCCAACTCGGCACTGCGCCGCGCCTGGAGCTCGACCTGTCGCAGGTCACGGAAATCGACGGCGCCGGCCTGCAATTACTGGCGGTGATCCACCGTGAGGCCACAGCCGGCGGTACGCCGGTAAGCCTTGTCGGACAAAGCCAGGCGGTGACCCAAACGTTGCAATTATGTGGCGGCACTGTCTTTTAGCGCGCCCTACCCCGATCAACGAGCGACAAAGGAATGTCCAGGTGAGTATTAATCTCGATCAGGCACAGCAGACCTTCATCGCCGAAGCACGCGAGCTGTTGCAGGTCATGGAGCAATCCCTGCTGCAACTGGAGAGCGAGCCAGGTGATGAGGATGCCATTGGCGCGGTGTTTCGCGCCGCACATACCATCAAGGGCTCGGCCGGGCTCTTCGGCCTGGCGCCGATCGTGGGGTTCACGCATATCGTCGAAGACGTGCTCGACCGCCTGCGCGACGGCAGTGTGACGGTGGATGCGGGGCTGATCGCGGTGCTGCTCAAGTGCGGCGACCACATTCTCGATCTGATCGAGGCGGTCGACCACCACAGTGGCGCGCTGCAACCTGCGACGTTGGCGCGCGGCGAGGTGTTGCGCGAGGCGCTGAGTGCCTATCAGTCGCTGCAGACCGCCAGCGCCGCCATCGAAACCTTTGGCGCGGATGACGCGCCCCAGGCCGAGGTGCTCTGGCACATTTCCCTGCGCTTCGGCGTGGACGTATTCCGCAATGGCATGGACCCGTTGTCCTTCCTGCGCTACCTCGACACGTTGGGCCAGGTGTTGCAGGTCACCACCCTGACCGAGAGCATTCCGCCCATGGACGCCTGGGACCCGGAAAGCTGCTACCTGGGCTTCGAGATCGACCTGCGTTCGAAGGCCAGCCACACCACCCTTAATGAAGTCTTCGATTTCGTACGCGATGACTGTGAAGTGCACATCCACGCCGTCGATGAGCCGAGCGACAGCGGCGCCATCACCAGCACCGAGCTGGTCACCCAGGCCGCCCCCGGCCCCGTGGAGACGGCGCAACAGCGGGTGGCGACGACCAGCGAAGCCAAGCCCCGGGACGGCAGCTACGTGCGGGTCAATGCCGACAAGCTCGACGAATTGATCAACCTGGTCGGCGAGCTGGTCATCGCCAGCGCCGGCGCCAGCCTGCTGGCCCGCTCCTGCAACAACGACCCGTTGCAGGAAGCCACGTCCACCGTGTCGGGACTGGTGGAAGAGATCCTCGACGGCGCCCTGCACCTGCGCATGATCCCCATCGGCGATACATTCAATCGCTTCCGCCGCGTGGTGCGCGATGTCAGCCAGGAGCTGGGCAAGGACATCGACCTGATCATCAGCGGCGCGGAAACCGAGCTGGACAAGACCGTGGTGGAGAAAATCGGCGACCCGCTGATGCACCTGTTGCGCAATGCCATGGACCACGGCATCGAAAACGCCGAGGCACGGCGTGCGGCCGGCAAATCGACCAAGGGCCACCTGAGCCTGAATGCCTACCACGACTCCGGCAGCATCGTGATCGAGATCGCCGACGACGGCGCCGGCCTCAACCGCGAACGGATCCTGGAAAAAGCCCAGGAACGCGGGCTGGTCGCCAGCGGTGCGGTGCTCAGCGACCAGGAGATCTACAACCTGATTTTCGAAGCCGGTTTCTCCACGGCCGAGGCCGTCACCAACCTCTCCGGGCGGGGCGTCGGCATGGATGTGGTCAAGCGCAATATCACCCTGCTGCGCGGCACCGTCGACCTCGACAGCCGCCCGGGCCAGGGCACCGTGGTGCGCATTCGCCTGCCGCTGACCCTGGCGATCATCAATGGCTTCCTGGTGGGCATCGACCAATCCACCTACGTGATTCCGCTGGACATGGTCCAGGAATGCATCGAGCTGGACGAACGCCAGCGCCAGTCCAGCCGCGACCAGGGCTACCTGGACCTGCGCGGCGAGGTGTTGCCGCTGGTGGACCTGCGCGAGCACTTCAACCACGAAGGCCCGGCGGCCCGCCGTCAGAACGTGGTAGTGGTGCGCTATGCCGAACACAAGGCCGGGCTGGTGGTGGATGACCTGCTCGGCGAGTTCCAGACCGTGATCAAACCCTTGGGCAAGCTGTTCGGCGCGCTGCGCGGCATCAGCGGCTCGACCATTCTGGGCAGCGGTGCGGTGGCCTTGATTCTGGATGTGCCGGCACTGCTCAATCAAATCGTACAACAAGAAGCGCGCACGCCTCAGGTGCCACCGTCGGCCTCGGTCGTCGTGCGCTGAAGCATTTGTAATTCCATGGAGGTTTCCCGATGAAATGGTTCTACGATCTCAAGATTTCCACCAAGTTGATCAGCTCGTTCCTGGTGGTCCTGGCGCTCACAGCGGGCATGGGCGCGTTCGCCATCCTCCAGCTCGGCGCCGTCAACCATGCGGCGCAGGAGATCCGGGGCAACTGGATGCCGTCGATGCGCGCGGCGGCAGGCATGCGTTTTTTTGCCGCCAACTACCGACTGAAAGAAAACCGCAACATCAGCACCGAAATCGCCGAGGAAAAAGCCCAGGCCGAGCGTGAAGCCGTGGAAGCGCGCCAGCAGTTCGAAACCCGGCTGGGCACCTACGAACAACTGTTGTCGAACGACGAGGACCGTCAGCTGCTGGTCAGCGTGAAGAGCGCCTGGAGCGCTTACCTGGCAGCCAGCCTGCAATTGTTCGAGCTGTCCCGGCAGAACCAGGAAGCGCAGGCGCGCGCCCTGCTGCGCGGCGAATCCAAGGTGCACTTCGACGAGCTGACCAGCCGCTTGCAGAAAATGGTCGAACTCAACGACGCCGGCGCCACGGTAGCCGGTGACAGGGGCTCGGCGCTGTATGAAGAATCACGCCTGTTGATCATTGTGGTACTGGGCGCGGCGCTGCTGATCGGCCTGGGGCTGGCGCTATTCATTGCGCGGATCATTTCCCGCCCACTGCGACTGGCTGCAAGCGCCGCCGAGCAATTGGCCGAGGGCAATCTCAATACCCCTATCGCGCCAGGCTCGAAGGATGAAACCGGCATGGTGCTCAACGCCATGCGCAATATGGTCGGCAAACTGGCGCATATCATCGGCGAAGTGCGCAACGCCGCCGACAACCTGGCCAGCGCCTCGGAGCAAGTCAGCGCCACCGCGCAATCGATGAGCCAGGCCACCAGCGAACAGGCCGCCAGCGTCGAGGAAACCAGCGCGTCGGTGGAGCAGATGAGCGCCAGCATCAACCAGAACACCGAAAACGCCAAGGTCACCGATGGCATGGCCAGCAAGGCCGCCAAGGAAGCCACCGACGGCGGCGAGTCGGTGCAGCAGACGGTGGTGGCGATGAAGAAAATCGCCCAGCGCATCAGCATCATCGATGACATCGCCTACCAGACCAACCTGCTGGCGCTCAACGCCGCCATTGAGGCTGCACGGGCCGGCGAACACGGCAAAGGCTTTGCCGTAGTCGCCGCCGAAGTGCGCAAACTGGCGGAACGCAGCCAGGTGGCCGCCCAGGAAATCGGCGAGTTGTCGTCCAGCAGCGTGGACATGGCCGAGAAAGCCGGCAAGTTGCTCGACGAGATGGTGCCCTCGATCAACAAGACCTCCGACCTGGTGCAGGAAATCAGCGCCGCGTCCGAGGAACAGGCCGCCGGTGTCGCGCAGATCAATACGGCCATGACCCAGCTCAACCAGGTCACCCAGCAGAACGCCTCCAGCAGCGAGGAACTGGCCGCCACCGCCGAAGAAATGAGCAGTCAGGCCGAGCAGCTGCAACAAGCCATGAGTTTCTTCGTGCTTGACGCCACCCCCAGGGCCGCGGTGCAAAGCAGCCACGTAGACAGCCAGGGCAGTAAGCCCGGCCGTCAGCCACCGCGCCCGGCACCGCAGGCTCCGCGCCAGGCCTATGCCTACAACATGGCCAGCGCCCCGGACGAATCGGAATTCACCCGTTTCTGATGCCAGGCATCGACACGGGCTTATAGGGAGAATGACATGGGTGCAGTGATGACTACCCGACAGGCCGCGGTTACGGCCGATGAGGATGCCCAATACCTGACCTTCATGCTCGGCGGCGAGATGTTCGCCATCGGCATTCTGGGCATCAAGGAAATCATCGAGTACGGCAGCCTGACGGTGGTGCCGATGATGCCCGCGTTCGTGCGCGGCGTGATCAACCTGCGCGGCGCCGTGGTGCCGGTGGTGGACCTGTCGGCGCGGTTTGGCCGGGCGAACTCGGCGATTACCCGGCGCTCCTGTGTGATCATCATCGAAGCGAGCACCGAAGATGGTCAGCCCCAGGACATCGGACTGCTGGTGGACACGGTATCTGCCGTGCAAGAGATCCCGGCGGCGCAGATCGAGCCGCCGCCCAGCTTCGGCGCGCGGATTCGTGCCGACTTCATCGGTGGCATGGCCAAGGTCGAAGGCAAGTTCGTGATTGTGCTGGAGGTGGACAAAGTGCTGTCTATCGATGAGATGTCCAGCCTGGCCGAAAGCGCCCAGGGCCCGGCGCTCGACCTCGACCCGCGTTGAGGTGTGATCATGGCAGACACCTCTTCGCTCAATGACCGTGAGTTCGGTCAGTTCCAATCCTGGTTGTACCGGGCGGCAGGCATCAACCTGTCGCCGGCCAAGAAAGCCCTGGTGGCCGGGCGGCTGTTCAAGCGTCTCAAGCACTATGAGCTGGAGAGCTATGGAGACTACTTCAAGCTGATCATGAGCGATCAGCGCAAGGGTGAGCTGCAAGTCGCGCTCGACCTGCTGACCACCAACGAGACCTATTTTTTCCGCGAGCCCAAGCACTTCGACTTTCTACGTCAGCAGGTGCTGCCCAAGGCCGCGCCGGGCAAAGTGTTTCGCGTGTGGAGCGCGGCCAGCTCGTCGGGCGAAGAACCCTACAGCCTGGCGATGACCCTGGCCGAGGCCCTGGGCACCACGCCCTGGGAAGTGGTCGGCTCGGACATCAGCACCCAGGTGCTGGCCAAGGCGCGCACCGGGCATTATTCGATGGAGCGCATCGGCACCCTGCCCCAGCCGCTGTTGACCAAGTACTGCCTCAAGGGCATCGGCCGTCAGGAAGGCACCTTCCTGATCGACAAGAGCCTGCGCAACCGTGTCAGCTTCGTGCAGGTCAACCTGAACGAACCACTGCCGGGCCTGGGCGAATTCGATGTGATTTTCCTGCGCAACGTAATGATCTATTTCGACCAGCAGACCAAGAGCCAGGTGGTCGCACGCCTGCTGCCGCTGCTCAAACCCGGCGGCCATTTCATCATCAGTCACTCCGAAAGCCTCAATGGGGTGAACGACACCCTGAAGCTGGTGGCACCGTCGATTTACCGCAAGCCATGAAAAAGCCCCTCGGTGCGGCCGAAGTGGTGTTGGCGCCAGGCCAGGTCAGTTTTATGACGCGGCCGACGCGCCTGCGCACCCTGCTCGGCTCCTGCGTGGCGTTCACCTTCTGGCACCCGCAACGGCTGATCGGCGGCATGTGTCATTTCATGCTGCCGGCACGTTTGCGCCATGATCAGCCCCTGGATGGCAAATACGGTGACGAAGCGCTGGAGCTGCTGCTTCAGCACGCGCGCGCCCATGGCACACAGGCGCAGGATTATCAGGTGAAGGTGTTCGGCGGCGGCGAGATGTTCCCTGCACAGCAATACTTGCCGGCGCGCAATGTGGCCAGCCTGAATATCCGCGCGGCGCTGGCCCTGGCCGAGCATCATCACTTGCACCTGACGGCCCAGGACATGGGCAGTACCGGTTATCGCACCATCGTGTTCGACCTGTGGAACGGCAACGTCTGGGTCCGGCATCAACCAATGGGAATCCTTGAAAACAATGCCTTCCAAAAAAATCAGTGTATTGCTGGTCGATGACTCGGCCGTGGTGCGCCAGGTGCTGCTGGCGATCTTCAACGACACGCCGGACATCCACGTCATGGGCGCGGCGTCCGACCCGATCTTCGCCATGGACAAACTCGCACGGGAATGGCCGGATGTGATCGTGCTGGATGTGGAAATGCCGCGCATGGACGGCATCACCTTCCTGCGCAAAATCATGAGCGAGCGCCCGACGCCGGTGGTGATCTGTTCCTCACTGACCCAGAAAGGCGCGGAGACGTCCCTGCAGGCGCTGTCGGCCGGCGCGGTGGAAATCATCACCAAACCCACCACCGGCTTGAAAAACTTCCTGATCGAGTCGGCGCCGGAGCTGGTCGCGGCGATCCGCGCGGCTGCCAATTCCAATGTCAAGAACCTCGGCAAGCGCACTGCGCGACCGACCCCGGCCCCTGTACCGGCGGGCAAGCTCAGTGCCGATGCGATCCTGCCCGCCGCCAACGGCCAGGCCATGGCCCAGACCACCGAACGCATCGTCGCCATCGGCACCTCGACCGGCGGCACCCAGGCGCTGGAGGCCGTGTTGACGGCGCTGCCGAGGGTGTGCCCGGGCATGGTGATCGTGCAGCACATGCCGGAGAAATTCACCGCATCATTTGCCGAACGCCTCAACAGCGTGTGCCAGATTGAGGTGCGCGAAGCGCGCAACAATGACCGCATACTCCCAGGCCTGGCGCTGATCGCCCCCGGCGGCAAGCACCTGATGGTCACTCGAAGCGGCGCCTTCTATCACGCGCAAGTCATCGACGGGCCGCTGGTCAACCGACACCGGCCGTCCGTGGACGTGCTGTTTCGCTCGGTGGCCAAGTTTGCCGGCAAGAACGCCACCGGCATCATCATGACCGGCATGGGCGACGACGGCGCCCGTGGCCTCAAGGAAATGCTCGATGCCGGTGCCGCCACGGTGGCCCAGGACGAGGCCAGTTGCGTGGTGTTCGGCATGCCCAAGGAAGCCATCAAGCTCAATGCCGCCCAGCGCATCATGGCGTTGCAGGATATTCACCAGGCGATTTTGCATAAGTGAAAACACCTGTGGCGAGGGAGCTTGCTCCCCTGACGTCCTGATAGCCGACACGTATCTGGCTGATTGCCCACATTTAGGCTGCGGCGCGTCAGTTAGATAGCCGTGCTCCCGAGGCGACCCGCCAGGCCTGACTGCTTCATCAAGTATTATCACGCCTATTGATAGCCCCCTAACGAAACCCCCAGGCTAGAGGGCTAATCTCGCGCTTATATCATTCCGAATGATAGTTACCTTTGCTTCATTCGATTCGTGACATACCGCGTCCCCGCGCATGATCCGCCCATCTCAAATACATTGGCGGATGCACCTCATGGAACAGTCATTCAAACCTTTGCGCTTCCCCCTGGCGATCCTGGCCGTGGTGGTGATGAGCGCGTGCGGCAAGACCCCGGAACAAGCGGCCGCCATGCCAGCGGCCAAAGTCAGCGTGGCCAAGGTGCTGGAACAACCGGTCAACGAGTGGGACGAATTCACCGGCCGTCTTGAAGCGCCGGAAACCGTACAGATTCGTCCACGGGTCTCTGGCCAGATTGACCAAGTTGCTTTCACCGAAGGCGCTTTGGTCAAGAAAGGCGACCTGCTGTTCCAGATCGACCCGCGTCCGTTCCAGGCTGAAGTGCGCCGCCTTGAAGCCCAGCTCGCTCAAACCAAAGCCGCCGCCACCCGCAGCGACAACGAAGCCCAGCGTGGCGAACGCCTGCGCCAGAGCAATGCGATCTCCGCCGAACTGGCCGACTCGCGCACCACCGCCGCCCAGGAAGCCCGCGCCGCCGTCGCCGGGATCCAGGCGCAGTTGGACCTGGCCAAGCTGAACCTGAGCTTCACGCGCGTGACCGCGCCGATCAGTGGCCGCGTCAGCCGTGCCGAAATCACTGCCGGCAACCTGGTGACCGCCGATACCACCGCACTGACCAGCGTGGTCTCCACCGACAAGGTCTACGCCTACTTCGACGCCGATGAGCGCGTGTTCCTCAAATACACCGAACTGGCTCGCCAGGGCCGTCGTGGCGCCACTACGCCAGTGTACCTGGGCCTGTCCAACGAAACCGGCAACCCGCACCTGGGCCAGATGAACTTCGTCGACAACCAGGTCAACCCGGCCACCGGCACCATCCGTGGTCGTGCGGTGTTCGATAACAGCAAGGGCGAATACACCCCTGGCTTGTATGCGCGCCTGAAGCTGGTGGGCAGCGGCACCTACTCCGCTGTGCTGATCAACGACGAAGCCGTGGGCACCGACCTGGGCAAGAAGTTCGTGCTGGTGATGGAAGGCGACAAGCCGGCCTATCGCTCGGTGGAACTGGGGCCGAAGATCGAAGGTTTGCGCATCGTGCGCAGCGGCCTGAACAAGGACGACACCATTATCGTCAAGGGCCTGCAGCGCGTGCGTCCGGGCTCGCCGGTCGCACCGGAAACCATTCCGATGGCCAGCAAGGAAACCCTCGCCGCCTTGGCCCAACAACGACAAGCGCTTGAAGCCAGCAACCTGGAACAAGTGGCGCCGGAAAAACCCGCGCCCAAACTGGCCAGTGTCGCGACTCCACGCGGTTAAGGGATACGACTCAAGATGAATTTTTCCAAGTTCTTCATTTCGCGGCCGATCTTCGCAGCGGTGCTTTCGCTGTTGATCCTGATCGCCGGCGCGATCTCGCTGTTCCAATTACCGATCAGCGAATACCCGGAAGTAGTGCCGCCGACCGTGGTGGTGCGCGCCAACTTCCCGGGCGCCAACCCCAAGGTCATCGGTGAGACCGTGGCGGCCCCGCTTGAGCAGGCCATCACCGGTGTCGAGAACATGCTGTACATGTCCTCGCAGTCGACCGCCGACGGCAAGCTGACCCTGACCATCACCTTCGCTCTGGGCACCGACCTGGACAACGCGCAGGTGCAGGTGCAAAACCGTGTGACGCGTACGCAGCCAAAACTGCCGGAGGAAGTGACGCGCATCGGTATCACCGTGGACAAGGCCTCCCCCGACCTGACCATGGTGGTGCACTTGACCTCCCCGGATCAGCGTTACGACATGCTCTACCTGTCCAACTACGCCTTGCTCAACATCAAGGATGAGTTGGCGCGCCTGGGCGGCGTGGGTGATGTGCAGCTGTTCGGCATGGGCGACTACTCCCTGCGCGTCTGGCTGGACCCGAACAAGACGGCTTCACGCAACCTGACCGCCACCGATGTGGTGACAGCCATCCGTGAGCAGAACCGTCAAGTGGCCGCTGGCGCCCTCGGTGCGCCGCCTGCGCCGAATGCTACCGCCTTCCAGTTGTCGGTGAACACCCAGGGCCGTCTGGTCACTGAGGAAGAGTTCGAGAACATCATCATTCGTTCCGGCGATAACGGTGAAATCACGCGTCTCAAAGACATCGCACGGGTCGAGCTGGGTTCCAGCCAATATGCCCTGCGTTCGTTGCTCAACAACCAGCCGGCAGTGGCGATCCCGATCTTCCAACGTCCGGGATCCAACGCCATCGAGATTTCCAACGAAGTGCGCAGCAAGATGGCGGAGCTGAAAAAGAGCTTCCCGCAAGGCATGGACTTCAGCATCGTCTATGACCCGACCATCTTCGTGCGCGGCTCCATCGAAGCGGTGGTGCATACGCTGTTCGAAGCGCTGATCCTGGTGGTGCTGGTGGTGATTCTGTTCCTGCAGACCTGGCGCGCTTCGATCATCCCATTGGTGGCGGTGCCGGTATCGTTGATCGGTACGTTTGCGGTGATGCACCTGTTCGGCTTCTCGCTCAACGCGTTGTCATTGTTCGGGCTGGTATTGGCCATCGGTATCGTGGTGGACGATGCCATCGTTGTGGTGGAGAACGTCGAGCGCAACATCGAGCTGGGCCTGGAACCGTTCCCGGCGACTGAAAAAGCCATGAGCGAAGTGACCGGCCCTATCATCGCCACCGCGCTGGTGCTGTGCGCGGTGTTCATTCCAGCGGCGTTTATCAGTGGCTTGACCGGCCAGTTCTACAAGCAGTTTGCCTTGACCATCGCGATCTCCACGGTGATCTCCGCGTTCAACTCGCTGACCTTGTCCCCTGCCCTGGCCGCCGTGTTGCTGCGCAGCCATGACGCGCCGAAGGATCGCTTCTCCAAGGTGCTCGACAAGATTTTCGGCGGCTGGTTGTTCCGTCCGTTCAACCGCTTCTTCGAGAAGGCCAGCCACGGTTACGTCGGCACCGTACGCCGAGTGATTCGCGGCAGCGGCATCGCCCTGTTCCTGTACGCAGGCCTGATGGTGCTGACCTGGTTCGGCTTTGCCCATACCCCGACCGGTTTCGTACCGGCCCAGGACAAGCAATACCTGGTGGCCTTCGCCCAGCTGCCCGACGCCGCGAGCCTGGACCGTACCGAAGACGTGATCAAGCGCATGTCCGAAATCGCCTTGAAGCAACCGGGCGTGGACAGTGCGGTGGCCTTCCCTGGCCTGTCGATCAACGGTTTCACCAACAGCCCGAACAGCGGCATCGTGTTCGTGACCTTGAAACCGTTCGACGAGCGTAAAGACCCGAGCATGTCGGCCGGTGCGATTGCCGGCGCCTTGAACGGCCAGTACAGCAACATCCAGGAAGCCTACATGGCGATCTTCCCACCGCCGCCGGTACAGGGCCTGGGCACCATCGGCGGGTTCCGCCTGCAGATCGAGGACCGTGGCAACCTGGGTTACGACGAGCTGTACAAGGAAACCCAGAACATCATTGCCAAGAGCCATAACGTGCCGGAGTTGTTCGGCCTGTTCACCAGCTACACGGTCAACGTGCCTCAGGTCGATGCCGCCATCGACCGGGAAAAGGCCAAGACCCACGGCGTGGCGATCAGCGACATCTTCGACACCCTGCAGATCTACCTGGGTTCGCTGTATGCCAACGACTTCAACCGCTTTGGCCGCACCTACCAGGTCAACGTGCAGGCAGAACAGCAGTTCCGCCTGGATGAAGACCAGATCGGCCAGCTGAAAGTGCGCAACAACAAGGGCGAGATGATCCCGTTGGCGACCTTTATCAAGGTAAGCGACACCTCGGGACCGGACCGTGTGATGCACTACAACGGCTTTATCACCGCTGAAATCAACGGCAACGCCGCACCGGGCTACAGCTCCGGCCAGGCCCAGGCCGCGATCGAAAAACTGTTGAAGGATGAACTGCCCAACGGCATGACCTACGAGTGGACCGACCTGACCTATCAGCAAATCCTCTCGGGCAATACCGCGCTGTTCGTGTTCCCGCTCTGCGTGCTGCTGGCGTTCCTGGTACTGGCCGCCCAATACGAAAGCTGGAGCCTGCCACTGGCCGTGATCCTGATCGTGCCGATGACGCTGCTGTCGGCGATTACCGGGGTGATCATCTCCGGCGGCGACAACAACATCTTTACCCAGATCGGCCTGATCGTACTGGTGGGCCTGGCCTGCAAGAACGCGATCCTGATCGTCGAGTTCGCCAAGGACAAACAGCAGGAAGGCCTCGACCCGCTCGCCGCGGTACTGGAAGCCTGCCGCCTGCGTCTGCGGCCGATTCTGATGACCTCGTTCGCGTTCATCATGGGCGTGGTACCCCTGGTGTTCTCCAGCGGTGCCGGTGCCGAGATGCGCCATGCCATGGGTGTGGCGGTGTTCTCCGGGATGATCGGTGTGACCTTCTTCGGTCTGTTGCTGACGCCAGTGTTCTACGTACTGATCCGTCGCTATGTGGAGCGCCAGGAAGCGCGCAAAGCGGCCAAGGCCTTGAAGCTGGAGACACAGCAATGAGTGTGAACGTCTTTTTGCCGAGCTTGCTGGTACTGGCGTTGAGCGCCTGTGCCGTGGGCCCGGACTACAAAACCCAGACCCCGGAAGCGGCGAACATCACCGCCGCCGCCGATGCCAAGCAGTATGACCATGCCAAGTTCGAAGGCATCTGGTGGCAACAGTTCGACGACCCGACCCTGAACCAGTTGGTCACTCAGTCGCTGCAAGGCAACCGTGATCTGCGCGTCGCCTTTGCCCGCCTGCGGGCGGCACGGGCGATCCGCGATGACGCCAGCAATGACGCCATGCCGACCATCACCAGCCGCGTCAGCAGTGACCAGGGCAAGGGCCAGGTCCCGGGGCAAACCTCTCGCCGGATCAAGACCGAGCGCTACGACCTCGGCCTGGACATGGCTTGGGAGCTGGACCTGTTCGGCCGCATCCAGCGCAACCTGGAAGCCACCGACGCCGACCAGCAAGCCGCCGAGGCTGACTTGTACCAGCTGCAAGTCACGATGATTGCCGAACTGGTGGACGCCTACGGTCAACTGCGCGGCGCGCAACTGCGTGAACGCATCGCCCTGGACAACCTGAAGAACCAGCAGGAGTCGCGCACCATCACCGTCAGCCTGCGCGATGCCGGGGTGGGCGACCAGCTCGACGTGGAACGCGCCGACGCACGCCTGGCGGCGGTAGAAGCCAGCGTGCCGCAACTGCAAGCCGAACAGGTGCGCGAGCGCAACCGCATCGCCACCCTCCTCGGCCAGCGCCCCGACAAGCTGAGCGTGGACCTGAGCCCGAAAGACCTGCCGGCGATTGCCAAGGCGTTGCCGATTGGCGACCCGGGACAACTGCTGCAACGGCGCCCGGACATCCTCAGCGCCGAGCGCAAACTGGCCGCCGCCACCGCGCGCATCGGCGTGGCCAAGGCCGACCTGTTCCCACGGGTCAGCCTCAGCGGCTTCCTCGGCTTTACCGCCGGGCGTGGTTCGCAGATCGGCTCGGCCGCGGCGAATGCCTGGTCCCTGGGCCCGAGCATCACCTGGGCCGCCTTTGACCTGGGCAGCGTGCGCGCGCGTCTGCGTGGCGCCGACGCCGAAGCTGATGGCGCGTTGGCCACCTACGAGCAACAAGTGCTGCTGGCGCTGGAAGAATCGGAAAATGCCTTCAGTGATTACGGTAAACGCCAACAGCGCCTGGTCTCGTTGATCCGTCAGAGTGAGTCCAGCCGCGCCGCCGCCGACCTCGCCGCGATCCGCTACCGCGAAGGCACCGTGGACTTCCTGGTCCTGCTCGACGCCCAGCGCGAACGCCTGGCCGCCGAAGACACCCAGGCCCAGGCCGAAGTCGACCTGTATCGCGGGATTGTGGCGATCTACAAGGCGCTGGGCGGCGGATGGCAGCCGGATACGGTCGTCGCGACGGCCAAGTAACGTAAAGAGCTCCTTTGGTTGGTCGCATCCAGCCAATTTTTAGCCCCGTGATCGATTCGGTCATGGGGCTTTTTTTGTTTGAAATATCCTAAAAAATTGAAAACAAGACCCTTACGTCCTACGTAGCCTCATTAAGAATCAAACTCCGATAATGCCCCGGATTTGACCCGCTCCACTTACGAAACGCTTTATAAAACGAACTGGTATCAGCAAACCCCAATCGCTCGGCTATCTCGGCAAAACTGATCTGCGGCTCTGCCAGCCACACGATAGCCAACTCCTTGCGCACGCTGTCCTTCAACCCCTGATAGGTCTGCCCTTCTTCCGCCAGGCGGCGGCGTAAAGTCGAGGCGGAAATACAGTGAACCGCCGCCAGGCCCTCGGTTTCCGGCCAGGTATCGGGCGGCATCTGACGCAGATCGTGCTTGATACGCATGGCCAGGCTGTCGGGATCGCGGTATTTGACCAGGATGTTGGCCGGCGCCTGGGCAAGGAAGCGCTTGAGTTCTTCCGGGCTGCGCTTGATCGGCAGGTCGAGGCACTCAGCGGAAAAAATCATGCGCGTACGGGGTCGGTCAAAGCGCAGGTTGTCTGAAAACATCACCCGATAATCATCACAAAAATCCGGCGGCGGGCAGCGCAACTCGATGGCCAGGATCGGGATGCGCCGCCCGGCCAACCAGCAGGCGACGCCGTGCACGATCATCCAGTAGGTGAAATAGGTAAAGGCGCGATTGGGCTCGACATCGGGTTCCAGCAACACAATTTCCGCAAGGCTCTGTTGGCGCACCAGTTGCGCCGGCAGGTGTTCCAGCATCAGCGAGAGGAAGCCCAAGCCGGTTTCCAGGCCGGCCGCCAGGCTCGGTTGCGCGATGGCCGCCCGGCAGAGAAACGCCAGGCTGCCGGACTTGAGCCTGCGCGGGTCCATGCCGAAAAACTCATCATCGCAACGCCGCGCCAGCAAGCGCCACAGGCGTGCATAGGCAGCCGCCGGCACGCGGGCGGCAGGCTGTTGCAGCAGCGCCGGGTCGATCCCGACTTTGCTCAGGGCCTCGGCGGTGGCCGCCCCCGGCTTGCAGCTCTGCAACAAGGCTTCGCGCACCAGGTGGATGGAGATGGTGTCTTTTTCCGACATGGGCAGTGGGGCAATCCGCTCGTGCATAAGGTGGCGTGCATCATAAGGGCGGTTGCGCTTTGCCACCACCGTTCAGCCGCCGTTCAGCAAAAGTCAATATTTCACGTTTAGCAATGAGTATCATTATGTTACAACTTAGCACCCTATCTAATGACCCTGCGGTGCTGAATGCTCGTCCCTTTTCTGATCATGCTGCGCGAAGGCATTGAAGCAGCCTTGATCGTTGGCATCATTGCCAGCTACCTGCAACAGACCGGCCGCGGCCAGTGGATGCCCGCCGTGTGGATTGGGGTGTTCCTCGCCGCTGCGCTCGCCCTGCTGGTGGGCGGCGGCCTGGAACTGGTCAGCGCCGAGTTCCCGCAGAAACAACAGGAGCTGTTCGAAGGCGTGGTCGGGCTGGTCGCCGTGGGTATCCTCAGTTCAATGGTGTTCTGGATGCGCAAGGTCGCGCGCTCGATCAAGCATTCACTGCACGCCTCCCTCGATCAGGCGCTGGCCGGGTCCAGGCACCAGGTCATCGCACTGATCCTGATGGTGTTTTTCGCCGTGGCCCGCGAAGGCCTCGAAACCGTGTTTTTCCTGCTGGCGGTGTTTCAGCAGAGCGAAGGCCCCGGCGCACCGCTGGGCGCCCTGCTCGGCCTGGTGTTGGCGATTGTGGTGGGCTTTTTGATCTACACCGGCAGCATGCGTTTGAACCTGGGTGCATTCTTCCGTTGGACCGGCCTGTTTATCCTGGTGGTCGCGGCCGGCATCCTCGCCAACTCGGTGCAGGCCCTGCACGAAGCCGGGGTGTGGAACCACCTGCAAAGCGTGCTGTTCGATTTCAGCGCCGTATTGCCAATGGACAGCCCATTGGGCTCGGTGCTGGCCGGCATGTTCGGCTATCAGGAAGCACCGACCGTCAGCACGCTGGGTGCCTACCTGATTTACCTGGTGGTGGCGCTGGTGATGTTCTTCCTGCCCGCGACGCCGGCCAAGCCAGCCGCTGCCCCTTCTTCCGCTTCCAGCCAGTAAGGACCGTCTCTTGTCCAACCCAACGCCTCAACCTGCCCCGCCATCCCGCGCCTTGCGCTGGGCGGTGGCCGGCTCGGTGGTCGTGATGATCGCCGCCGGCGGCCTGTTCTACTATGCATCGCAACTGGCCGCCGCCAAGCGCCAGGCCAACAGCAATGAAATCGCGGTGACCATCCATGGCCACGCCTGTGAACCCAATGCGCTGACAGTGCCTGCCGGACGCGCGAGCTTTCGCATCATCAACCGCTCCGAACGGGCGGTGGAATGGGAAATTCTCGATGGTGTGCTGGTGGTCGAAGAACGCGAAAACATCGCCCCCGGCCTGAGCCAGGTGATCAATGCCAACCTGTTGCCGGGCGACTATGCGATCACCTGCGGCCTGCTGAGC
Organism: Pseudomonas sp. FP597; assembly: GCF_030687435.1. NCBI lineage: Bacteria > Pseudomonadati > Pseudomonadota > Gammaproteobacteria > Pseudomonadales > Pseudomonadaceae > Pseudomonas > Pseudomonas sp. FP597. Next base: position 3,553,067 of record NZ_CP117432.1, read on the forward strand.
AACCCGCGTGGCACCTTGCATGTGACCCCCACGGCGGCATCCGATGCCCAGGCCAAGGCCAAGCCGTCGATGGTGGCGTTTATCGGCCCGCTGTCGGAATTTCGTGTGTACTTGAGCAGCCAGGGCATTGCGCTGGTCAAGGCCACGACCGCTCTGCAACAGGCGATCGAGGCCGGTGACCTGGCCCAGGCCCAGGCGCTGTATGTGCCGGCCCGCGCGGCCTACCAGCGCCTGGCCCCGGCAGCCCAACGCCTGGCGGAACTGGACAATGCCATCAACGCGCGCGCCGATTACTTTGAAAAACGCGAGCAGGACCCGGCCTTCAGCGGCTTCCATCGCCTCGAATACAGCCTGTTCCAGCAACGCAGCCTCGATGGCCTGACACCGCTTGCGCAGCGCCTGGTGACGGATGTCACCACCCTCAGACAGCAACTGCTGGCCCAGTCCCTGCCACCGGAACAACTGGTGAACATCGTGGTGCGCAACCTCAACAGCCTGGCCGATGCACGCGCCCTCAGCGGTGAAGAAGAACGTTACAGCCACATCGACCTGAACGGTTTCGCCGCCAACCTGGAGGCCGCCCACAAGGTGGTGGAGCTGATGCGCCCGCTGCTGACCAAATCCGGCGCGCAGCTGTTGCCGAAAATCGACAGTGCCCTTGCCGCGTTCGATGCCGAACTCGCAGGCTTTAAGGTCGATAACACTTACAGCACGTACGACAGCGTTACCGTCGATCAGCGCAAGCAGATCGCCGACAAGGCCAAGGCTCTGGCCGTTGCACTCGATGGAATCGACCCCGCCCTTGGCCTTTCCGGCCTGCAGTGAAGACGACCGCACAAATGAGTGATACCCGACAGTTTGATGCACAACGCCGCCGTGTCCTGCTGGGCATGGCCGCCACCGGCGCAGCGATTGCCGGTAGCAGCCTGGCCTGCCCGGCCATGGCTGCCGCCGAGCAAGTCACCACGGCTCCGCGCAGCGACAAGACCCAGGACCACCACGACTTTTTTGGCCCGCACCAGAGCGGCATCGTCACCCCGCGTCCGGCCTGCGGCATGGTCGTGGCGTTCGACGTACTGGCCAGCGACCGCGAAGACCTGGAGCGCCTGTTCCGCACCCTGAACGAACGCATCAGTTTCCTGATGACCGGCGGCCCCGTGGCGCAGGTCGACCCGAAACTGCCGCCTACCGATTCCGGAATCCTCGGCCCGGTGGTCACACCGGACAACCTCACCATCACGGTATCCGTCGGCGAGTCGCTGTTCGATGAGCGCTTCGGCCTCGGCGCCGTCAAACCCAAGCGCCTGAGCCGCATGGTCGGCTTTCCCAACGATGCGCTGGAACCGGCGCAGTGCCATGGCGACTTGAGCCTGCAGTTCAGCTCCAATACCCCGGACACCAATATCCACGCCTTGCGCGACATCGTGAAAAACCTGCCCGACCTGCTGCTGGTGCGCTGGAAGCAGGAAGGCAGCGTGCCGCCCCAGGCGCCCGCCAAGCCCGGCACGCCTGCGCAGAGCGCGCGTAACTTCCTGGGTTTTCGTGACGGTTCGGCCAACCCCGACTCCAACGACGACAAGGCGATGAACCAGATTGTCTGGGTACAGCCCGGCAGCGACGAGCCCACCTGGGCGGCCCATGGCAGCTATCAGGCAGTGCGCATCATCCGCAACTTCGTCGAACGCTGGGACCGCACGCCCCTGCAAGAACAGGAAAGCATCATCGGTCGGGTCAAGACCACCGGCGCGCCCATGGACGGCCAAATGGAAAGCCAGGTGCCCGACTACAGCAAGGACCCGCACGGCAAATTGACCAAGCTCGATGCGCATATCCGCCTGGCCAACCCGCGTACTCCGCAGACCCAGGCCAACCTGATCCTGCGTCGGCCGTTCAACTACTCCAACGGCGTCAACAAAAACGGTCAATTGGACATGGGGCTGCTGTTCATCTGCTACCAGGCTGACCTGGAGAAAGGCTTTATCAGCGTGCAAACCCGGCTCAACGGCGAACCACTGGAGGAATACCTCAAGCCGGTCGGCGGCGGGTACTTCTTCACCTTGCCGGGGGTCACCGGCCCTAAAGATTACCTTGGACGCACGCTGCTCGCGGCTTCGCACCCCTAAACCACTGCCAATACCTGAAACCAACCCCCACAGCGGAAACCGTCCCATGAAGAAGTCGACTCTCGCGTTGTCGTTGTTAATGACCCTCTCGCCCCTGGCCGCCTTCGCCGCCACGACGGCGCCGCTGGACCTGGTAGGCCCGGTATCGGACTATAAGATCTACGTCACCGAACAAATCGATGAGCTGGTGACCCAGACCCAGGCATTCACCGACGCCATCAACAAAGGCGACCTGGCCACGGCCAAGAAGCTCTATGCCCCGACCCGCGTGCACTATGAATCCATCGAGCCGATCGCCGAACTGTTCAGCGACCTCGACGCGTCCATTGACTCGCGTGTCGACGACCATGAAAAAGGCGTGACCGCCGAGGACTTCACCGGTTTCCATCGCATCGAATACGCGCTGTTCTCGCAGAACTCGACCAAGGGCCTGGAGACACTGACCGCCAAGCTCAACACCGACGTCAGCGACCTCAAGAACCGCGTCGACGGCCTGACCTTCCCGCCGGAGAAAGTCGTGGGCGGTGCCGCCGCCCTGCTCGAAGAAGTCGCCGCCACCAAGATCTCCGGCGAAGAAGACCGCTACAGCCACACCGACCTGTATGACTTCCAGGGCAACATCGACGGCGCGAAGAAAATCGTCGACCTGTTCCGGGGCCAGATCGCGCAGCAAGACAAGGCATTCCTGACCAAGGTCGACAAGAACTTCGCCAGCGTCGACAAGGTCCTGGCCAAGTACAAGACCCAGGACGGCGGCTTCGAGACCTACGACAAGGTCAAGGAAAACGACCGCAAGGCGCTGGTGGGGCCGGTCAACACCTTGGCTGAAGACTTGTCGACATTGCGTGGCAAGCTGGGTTTGAACTGATACACCCCCTCAGGTAACGCGGCAGAGGTCGGCCGGCCCTGGCCACCTCTGCCTCCGGGGCTCAGGCAACCGGCATGGCCGAAGGTTTAAAGTCATGCAAGGGTGTGCCGAACGGTACGCCTTTTTCAGGATCGGTCGCATACCAATGCTCACCGACCTGAATGGCATGAATGACGACCCCTTGTGAGGTTCCGGCTGTACCGGTTTGCACAGGCGTTGACGCGCGACTCCAACCTCCGGCCAGCCAGTAAGCCCTCAGTTTTTCCTCGACGGTGACCAAATGCGGAGCCGCCTTGCCCAGCCTGGAGACGCCGCCGGCCAACAAAGTGATTTTGAACAGGCCTTTGAGCCCGGCATCGACCAGTTGTGCATAACCGTCCGCCGGGTTCATGGCCGCGCTGGTGAACAACACCGATTCCTTGATGAAGTTAAACGCCCGGTCACCGAAACTGGCCACCGGTTTTGACCAGGCGATTTTGGGCGTGACGGGCACCACGGTGCTTCCCAACCTGCGCACGATGCCGATGACCGGGTTGGGGGTCAGCCCCTTGCCTGCGCGCAACAGCGACCGCACTCGACCGCCTGCCCCCAGGGCCAGTCCTCCCACATCCAACGCAAGGTTGAATAAACCACTGCCGATGTTGCCGTTCGTAAAATCCTGGTACGCCCCCACAAACGGCACGAGCCCCGTCAGAATCGCTTTTTCACGTGCTAGCACTTCACGCCGCCGCTCCAGCGGTAATGTGCCTTTGGCCCTGGCAAGCATTCCATCGGCGGACTCATAGAAATTATCCTGGGCAATACGCGTCGCAATCTGGTTGATCTTCGGCGAAGCGAAGCTGTTGGGCACCTCAGTACTCAGCGAGTCACCCGTCGCCGGCGCTTCACCGGGGATCGGCGCACCGAGTGCTTCGATGATCACCTTAGACGTGGTATCGGCGCGCGGCACGCTACCATTTGCATAAGCGTCAAAGTCCACGGCCAGAGGAAACCCACCTGTAAAGGCGACCACGTAGGCACCCTGCAGACCCAAGGGGTTAGGCTTGCCGGCAAGCACGTCGCCCAGCCTCAGTGTTTTGGGAAGGTCGGTACGCTTGACGATTTTCCCATTGGCAAACACTTCGTAATAACGCACGGTGGCGCCGTGTTGAACACGCATCAACGTACCTTGCAGGCCTTTGGCCGCGGCCCGATGCGCCGCCGTTTCTTCGACCGGTGGCAGGCCCGTTTCCGCGCGCAAGGTAAACAGCCTGACCTGGCCTTTTTCCAGGAACTGGCGATCGGCCAAAGGGAGTTCGGCAAACATAAGCTTGAGTTGAGTGCCATAGGCTTTCTGCAACCGTTGGCGGTGCTCGTTGACCGCCGTCTGTACGAGGCTGTCGAGGTCGGGCAGCCGTCGAATACGTGCATCCAGTTCGGCACGTTTGTCCGCAGGCGCTGGGACACCCTGATGGATCTGAAAGGGCGTCGATCTGGGCTGCACCAAGCTCTGCGGCATGTCGTCGGCAAGTATCCATTTGCCGGGTATCAGGTCGCCGGTCATGTACGTTTCTATCAGGGAGCGTGTACGCGGCTCGGAAATGGGCAGGTTGCGACGAGCGTCAACGTCGGCAATCAAGACCTTCATTTTTTCAAGCTGGTCGGGCGTAACGTCTGGGAAAACCTTGAGCAATTGTTCGCTGGCCAGGGACCGACGCATGGGCAGATCAATCAGCGTGTTTACGGCTTCATTGACCTCGCTGCGCTGCTTGAAGAACGCTTCGCTGGCGGTCTTGACCGCCGACGGGGGGTGTTGACCATCCACGGCTGCGGGAACGACACCGTTGAGCACCGCCCAATCGAGCAACACCTTGAGCGCTTCCAGCTGAACCAGGGTAGCCTGGCCCTCACTGGTGGGCGCCAGCGTTGTCAATTCACTGACCTGCTCCTCGCTCATCCTGCGGGAGGTCCCAGGCGCCGTGCGCTCCGCCATCGCCGCCCCGAGGCGCAGTTCCATCCAGGCGGGCGTGCCTATGTGGATCGACTGAGGCACATCCCGCACCAGAAACTCTGGAGCCGCCTGTGCAAAGCCGATATGGGCCGCCAGTGCTGCCATCTTAGGGTCCAGACCGTGGTGATCTTGCAGGTGCTTCTCTACCTCGCCGCGTACCGCGCTGAAGGGGCGCCCCATATTGGCGGGTTGGTACAGGTTGTAGTCGGCGATATGGCCCGGCTTGGCCGGTGCGTTCGGATCGGCACGCAACTTGAGCGCGGCAATCACCAATTGTTGTCGCACGGGCTTGGACAATGGCGTGCCCTGCCATTTCAACAGTCGCGCCAGTTGCTCGCCCAGTGTCAGCGCCTCTTGGCTGTCGAGCAGCTTCTGCAGGTGTTCACTCGGGTGCTGTTGCAGCGCCTGTACACTCTGTTGATCGAGATAGCCCAGACCTCGCGGGCTTGCGCCCTTCCAGTTGTCGTCGAGCCAAGCCTTGAGGAGGGTTTTGTCCTCTGGTGTCAATTGACCGGGTGACCACTCATCGTCCATAAGACCGCTGTAATTTCCAAGGGCCGGAGCCGGCGGTAAAGCGGTGCGCAGCCACTGCACTGCATTGCGCGTCTCGCCAGCGGTTCGGGGCGAGCCGAGGCCCTTGTGATCAAGAAGCTGGCGGATGTCGTAATAAGGCTGCGAATACACGGCATTTCCACGGGTTTGGCTCAGGCTGACCAACGCGCTCAAATCACGGCCCAGGGCCGTCACCTGCGTGACGTAGCTCGTCACGTCGACCCACTCGCCTTCGCTGGTCCGGTGCTCGAGTTTCCCTTCGCAAATCCGAAACGGCTGGCCGGGCCAAAGCAGCTCTTTGCTTTTGAGCAACGCTTGCAGGTCAGGCGATTGGCTGAAGGCCTGAAGACGCTCGCGAAGGGGCTGATCATCCGCTGCCAACGACGAGTCGACCGACAGTGACGCCTGCTGCTGCGACAAATCGACAGGCGTATCGTCAGGCAGGTCCTTGAATTGACCTTGCAGGTATTCGGCCAGGTAGGCGCGCTCATCCAGATCACCAATGGTTTGTCGAACACGCACCACGCCGCTGCTTATTCGCTGATACGGCTCGGGCGACATCACCAGCCCCGAAGTGCGCAGTTGTGTAATGATCTGCGCGCGCTCATCTGTTTCGGCTGGTAACGGCATGCCAAACGCCTGCATTACCAATGAATGAGGCACCCAGTCTTCATCACCGGCCAGGTAATCGACGCCCTTGTCCGCCGGGTCCAGCAGATCCCTGATCGCACGCAGTTTCACACTGGCCTGCCACCAACCGGAGTCGTCCGAGGTATTGAATGTGACGGCCGTGCGCACACCGTTACGGTTGACGTAACCGCTCACGCTGTCCTTACGAAACGTCAGGGTATCGGTCTCCAACCCCTTGCTGGTGAACCACGCCTGTAATTCAGGGTGGGCCAGAACTTGTCGATAGACAGCCAACGCCGGGGCCAGGGAGGTACCCGGCGGCACTTGCACCACGGAATACCCGTCTTGCATCGAGTTGAGCAGACGCTCTCCGAGAAGCTTGTCGGCAGCCCTGCGATCCGGGTTGGCCACTTGCGCCGAAGACAGGGTCCAGCGGTGTGCGGGCGCCAGTGGTGATATATCCCCGGATTCTCGTCGTGTGCGTCGTGCAGAAGCAGACGCCAAAGGCGGTTGAGGCGTCGTCAACTGGCCGGCGACCATGGCGTCCGAGGGATAAGCATGAGGGATGGGCGTAGCGGGCGAAGCGGTAACAGGCATTATCGACATGAACGTTGCTCTTTCGGATTGACCCATGAAGGATTAACCCGCCCATCCCTGAACGGATGGGAGGCACTCTAGAAAGTCTGTCTATGAACAGGTTATCGGATACTTCTGCCCCTCAAGTGGGAATGCGGCGCCGCCACCAGTGGGAAAATTTACAGGATCCGGTACAGCAAGCGCTCGATCCGCACCCGACTGACCCGGCGCAGGAATTTGCCGACTGCGGGTGGGTAGTCCACCAGGGTCTGCAACTGCTGGTAGCCGCCGATGCGCGTGGCGTGCTGGAAAATCTGCGCCAGCTCCGCGCGCCGTGGCGCCAGCCACTGGGCCTTGGGATCATCGATCAGCAAGGCGTTTTCCAGGTCGAGGCGGAACGCTCGAGGGTTGAGGTTGTTGCCGGTGAGCAAGGTGTAACGCTCATCGACCCACATGCCCTTGAGGTGGTAGCTGTTGTCGCCGTCGTGCCACAGGTGCAGGTTGAGTTGGCCACTGTCGATCATTGCCTGATGGCGCTTGGCGAAACGGCGCAGGCTGATTTCGTACAGGTACGGCAATGCCGCAATGACCTTGAACGGCTCGCTGGGCGGGATATAGAAGTCGTTGGCGGTCTTGTCGCCGACGATGATGTCGATCTTCACGCCGCGCGCCAGGGCGCGGTTGATTTCGCGGGTCACCGGCAGCGGCAGGTTGAAGTATGGCGTGCAGAGGGTCAGTTGCTGTTGGGCGCTGGCGATCAGCTCCAGGATCACCCGGCTCAACGGGTTGTTCTTGCCGACGCCCAGCAAAGGGCTCACCGACAAATGGCCATTGGGCAGTTGCCCGGCCGTGGTGTCGTAGGCCGCGTGTTTGAGACGGCTGCGCAGGTCGCCGATGTCGTTGCGCAGGCTGCGGGTGGTGGGCGGGTTCGGCAGGTCGAGACGGTGCACCGCCTTGGATGCCACCAGGCCATGCTCCACCAGGTGCTGCATGGAGTCGGCCAACGGTTGGCTGTGGATCAGGTGGTAACGGTCGAAACGGTACTTGTCGAACTTGTGCAGGTACACGTTGTTCAGGCTGGCACCGCTGTACAGCACGGTATCGTCGATCACAAAGCCCTTGAGGTGCAGCACGCCGAACAGCTCGCGGGTTTGCACCGGTACGCCGTACACCGGCACTTCACTGGCGTGGCTCTGGGTCATGGCCTGGTACCAGGCACTGTTGCCCGGCTGCTTGCCGGCGCCGATCAGCCCGCGCTGGGCGCGCAGCCAGTCGACCACGACGACGATATCCAGCTGCGGCCGCGCGGCCTTGGCCGCGTGCAGGGCGTCGTAGATCTCTTGCCCCGCTTCGTCCTGCTGCAAATACAGCGCGACGATGTAGATACGCCGGGTGGCCTGGGGGATTTTTTCCAGCAGGCAGCGCCGATAAGCATCGGCGCCGGACAGCACCTCAATGGCTTCGGGTGTGACTGGAAAACCACGTAGCTTGGGCAGCAGGGAGCGTTTGAAGAACGACGGCATAAGGCTCGCAATGGGTCGAATCCGAAGAGGGCCCGAGCTTACACCATGAGCCTGCTCAGGTCTCGCTACCGGGCATGGAAAATTTTATCGACAAAGAAGAACGATCGTTCTACTGTATTAAGCATGAACGACATGCCCAGTAATGAAACCCGCGACATTATCCTCGACGTCACCGAGAAGTTGATCTATCGCCATGGCATTGCCGCCACCGGCATGGATTTACTGGTGAAAACCGCCGGCGTCTCGAGAAAAAGTATCTACCGCTACTTCGCCAATAAAGACGAATTGGTGATTGCCGCCCTGCAACGCCGCGATGGGCGTTGGATGCACTGGCTGCGTGGCGAAGTCGAACAGGTCGACGGCAGCGGCGCACGCTTGCTGGCGGTATTCGCCGCCTTGAAAACCTGGTTCGGCTCGGCGGATTTCCGCGGCTGCGCCTTCATCAACACCAGTGGTGAAACCGGCAACCCGAACGACCCGGTGCGCCTGCTGGCCAAGGCCCACAAACAAAAGCTGTTCGAGTACCTGCTCGAACTCTGTACTGCACATGGCACCCCCGACCCCGGACGGCAGGCCGCGCACTTGCTGATCCTGATCGATGGCGCCATCACCGTTGCCCTAGTGATGGGCGATTCAACAGCCGCTGATAATGCGCAATGCATGGCGCAAACGTTATTGGGACTGTGAACGCACGCTGGCGCAACTTCTTCTTAACAGGAGTCATGACATGTCATCCACCCCAGAAACACGCCCGCCCCTCCCGCCGTTCACGCGTGAATCGGCCATCGAAAAAGTGCGCCTGGCCGAAGACGGCTGGAACTCACGCGACCCACACCGTGTATCCCTGGCCTACACCCTCGACACGCAATGGCGCAACCGCGCCGAGTTCGCGCATAACCGCGAAGAAGCCAAGGGTTTCCTCACGCGTAAATGGGCCAAGGAACTGGATTACCGACTGATCAAGGAGCTGTGGGCCTTTACCGATAACCGCATCGCGGTGCGCTATGCCTACGAATGGCACGACGACTCGGGCAACTGGTTCCGCTCCTATGGCAATGAGAATTGGGAGTTCGACGAGAACGGCCTGATGGCCCACCGCTTTGCGTGCATCAACGATATGCCGATCAAGGAAAGCGAACGCAAGTTCCACTGGCCTTTGGGCCGCCGCCCGGATGATCATCCGGGGCTGTCCGACCTGGGCCTGTAAAACCTGCGGGAGGGGCAGTGCCCCTCCCACAGGTGGATCGCTCTCCGGTTATGGATTGCCGACGCAGACTAGTCCTGGTTCAAACCGACCCGATACAGCGCGCCGTTATCTTCATCCGTAAGCACATACAAAAACCCATCCGGCCCCTGCCGCACATCGCGAATCCGCGCCTTCAACCCACCCAGCAAGCGCTCTTCATGCACGACCTTGTCGCCATCGAACTGCAAGCGAATCAGCTCCTGGCTGGCGAGCGCGCCGATAAAGACGTTGTGCTGCCACGGCTTGAAGCGATCGGCATCGTAGAACGCCATGCCGCTGATACCCGGTGATTTCTCCCACACATGACGCGGCTCTACCGTGCCTGCAACGGTTTTGCCCTTGGCTTCGGGAATCGGTGTCAGGGAGTAGTTGATGCCGTGGGTCGCCAGCGGCCAGCCATAGTTTTTGCCGCGTTCGATCACATTGATTTCATCGCCACCCCGAGGCCCATGTTCGTTTTCCCATACCGTGCCGCTCCAGGGGTTCAATGCCAGGCCCTGAGGATTGCGCTGGCCATAGGACCAGATTTCCGGGCGTACGCCTGCCTGGCCCACGAACGGGTTGTCATCCGGCACGCGGCCATCCGGGAAGATCCGCACGACTTTGCCTTGCAGCTTGTCCAGGTCCTGGGCGGTGGGCCGGTCATTGTTTTCGCCAAGGGTCACGAACAGGTAGCCATCACGGTCGAACGCCAGGCGCGAACCGAAGTGATTGCCGGTGGACAGTTTGGGCTCCTGGCGCAGGATCACCTTGAAATCGGTCAAGCCGCTGAGGTCGCTCGCCAGGCGCCCACGACCCACCGCGGTGCCGGCCGTGCCGCCCTTGCCGCCGCCTTCGGCGTACGACAGATAGACCATGCGGTCTTCCTTGAAATCGGGCGACAACACCACATCCAGCAAGCCGCCCTGCCCCTTGGCCCACACCTGCGGGACGCCGCTCAACGGCGCGGAGAGCTTGCCGTCCGGGCTGACGAACCGCAGATGGCCGGGACGCTCAGTCACCAGAAAACCTTGCCTGTCCGGCAGGAACGCGACGGCCCAGGGATGATCCAGGCCTTGGGCGATCGGCGTGACGGAAAGGCTGCCTTGTTCGCTCGGGAACTGTTGGGCATCGGCGGCGTAAACGGCGCTGATGCTGGTTGCACAGATAACGGCTAGCAGGGTTTTGCGTAGAAACATAAGGCGCGTCCTTACCGGCGATTGCCGTTGGCATCATAAGTGGGGGCTTTGGTTTCGGTGGCCGGCCGGCTGGGCGCTGCATCGCGCGTGGGGTAGCGATTGCCGATGCCGCCGTTTTCCAGGGTCGGTGTGCGTGTGGTCGGCCCGGTCTGAATCCCGCGAACCGCCGGCGCACTGGGCTGTGTGCCCTGCATGCTGTTGGGGTTGGCGCGGTGAATGGGGCCGTTGTTGCCGTTATTGTTGCCGGGCAGGTTCTGCGCCTGGGCAGCGCCCGCAAGTGCCAGGCCTAAGGCCAGTGCCGCAAGGTGACGCACAGCAGTGTTCATGACAATGCCTCTCTGGAACGGAAAATACGTGCTTTCGATAACACGCTACGCCCAGGGTTCGGCTTTGGTAACTAAATACTTCCTCATCAGGTGTAACACAATCTGTCCGCGTATCCGTTCGGGGAAACTTTTCCCGCAGCCTCCGAGTCACCAGAACACAGGCTCTGACAGAGGAATCGCACGCATGCCAAGGGCAATCTGGAAAGGCGCTATCAGCTTCGGTTTGGTCCATATCCCGGTGTCGCTAGTATCGGCCACGTCTTCGCAAGGCGTGGATTTCGACTGGCTCGACAAACGCAGCATGGACCCGGTGGGCTACAAGCGCATCAACAAGACCACCGGCAAGGAGGTCACCAAGGAGAACATCGTCAAGGGGGTGGCCTATGAAAAAGGCCGTTACGTGATCCTCAGCGAAGAAGAAATCCGCTCAGCCCATCCCAAATCCACCCAGACCATCGAGATCATCGCCTTTGTGGCCAGCGACCAGATCCCGCTGCAGAACATCGACACCCCTTACTTCCTCGCGCCGGATAAACGCGGTGGCAAGGTGTATGCACTGCTGCGTGAAACCTTGAAGAAAACCCGCAAGGTGGCCCTGGCCAATGTCGTGCTGCACACCAAGCAGCACCTGGCGGCGCTGATGCCGCTGGAGTCGGCCCTGGTGCTGGTCATGCTGCGCTGGCCCGCCGAGGTCCGCGGCCTGGATGAACTGGAACTGGGCAGCGATGTGACCAAGCCCAGCCTGGCCAAGGGCGAATTGGACATGGCCAAGCGCCTGGTGGAAGACATGAGTGCCGACTGGCAGCCGGATGAGTATCGCGACAGCTTCCAGGACAAGATCATGGCGCTGGTGGCCAAGAAGGCCAAGGCCGGCAAGATCGAAGACGTGGAGTCCCAGGAGGGCAGCGACGAGCGCAAATCGGCCGACGTGATCGACCTGACCGAACTGCTCAAGCGCAGCCTGGCAGGCAAACCGGCGGCCAAAAAAACCGCCGCGAAGAAATCCTCGAAAAAGGCCTCTTGAGCCTGCCGGTGCCTGGAGAATCCTATGGCAAAGCCCCTGAGTGAGTACAACCGCAAACGCGATTTCGAGATCACCGCCGAACCCTCGGGCGAGGCATCCGCGCGTAAACGCAAGGCGTCGGCGCTGTCCTTCGTGATCCAGAAACACGATGCCAGCCACCTGCACTATGACTTTCGCCTGGAACTGGACGGCGTGCTCAAGAGCTGGGCCGTGCCCAAGGGCCCGAGCCTGGACCCCAGCCACAAACGCCTGGCGGTGCATGTCGAGGATCACCCGCTCAGTTATGGCAGTTTTGAAGGCAGCATCCCGGCAGGCCAATACGGCGCCGGGGACGTGATTGTGTGGGACCGGGGCGTGTGGCAACCCCATGACGATCCCCATAAGGCCTACGCCGCCGGCAAACTCAAGTTCACCCTGGTCGGCGAAAAGCTCTCCGGCGACTGGGCCTTGGTGCGCACCCGCCTCAAGGGCAGCGGCGACAAGGAGCAATGGCTGCTGATCAAGGAAAAGGACCAGCAAGCTCGCCCCGCGAGCGACTACGACATTGTCGAGGCCGAACCGAACAGCGTGCTCAGCGAAGCCACCATCGACACGCCCAAGGCCCGGACCACAGCCAAGCCCAAAGCCAAAGCCAAGCCAAAGCCCAGCAAAAAAACCACCGCCCTGCCCGAGGAGTTCACCCCGCAGTTGGCCACGCTGGTTGACCGCGCCCCCGAAGGGGCATGGCAGTACGAGGTCAAGTTCGACGGTTACCGCATGCTGACGCGCATCCGCGACGGCGAGGTACGTTTGTTCACGCGCAATGGCCATGACTGGACCGACCGCTTGCCGCGCCAGGCCAAGGCCCTGCAAGCGCTCAAACTCAAGGACAGCTGGCTCGACGGCGAGGTAGTCAGCCTTAACGGCGATGGCTTGCCGGATTTCCAGGCGCTGCAGAATGCATTCGATATCGGCCGCAGCCTGGACATCGTCTATTACCTGTTCGACGCCCCCTTTCTTGAGGGGCAGGACCTGCGCCAGGCGCCCGTCGAGGAGCGTCGTGCGGCACTCAAGGCCGCGCTGGGTCGTAGTCGAAGCAAGCTGCTGCGGTTCTCCGAAGCCTTTACCGCGCACCATCAGGATATCTTCGAAAGCGCCTGCGACCTCGCTTTGGAAGGCGTGATCGGCAAGCGCTTGGGCAGCCCCTATGTGTCCAGTCGCAACAGCGATTGGATCAAGCTCAAGTGCCGCCTGCGCCAGGAGTTCGTGATCGTCGGCTATACGCGCCCCCAAGGCTCGCGCAGCGGCTTCGGCGCGTTGCTGCTGGCGGTGAATGACGCGTCAGGGTTGGTCTATGCCGGTCGCGTGGGCACCGGTTTCGACCAGGCATCGCTGAAGAACATTTACGCACAGTTGCAGCCCCTGGAACGTAAAACGTCTCCCCTGCAAAAAACCTTGACCAGTACCCAGGCGCGCGGCGTGCACTGGGTGGAACCGACGCTGGTCGGCGAGGTGCAATTTGCCGAATGGACCCGCGAAGGCGTGGTGCGCCAGGCCGCATTCGTCAGCCTGCGCACCGACAAGCCTGCCGCCCAGATCGTGCATGAACAGCCGCGTGCGGCCAAATCCCTCAAGAACAAGCAACCGGTCAAGAACGTGAACATCACCCACCCCGAACGCGTGATAGACCCGCAAAGCGGCACGCAAAAACAGCAACTGGCGCAGTTCTACGACAGCATCAGCGAATGGATCCTGCCCTTCCTGCACCAACGGCCCGTGTCCCTGCTGCGGGCACCGGAAGGAATCGAGGGCGAGCAGTTCTTCCAGAAACACGCCGAGCGCCTGGCAATTCCCCACATCCGGCAACTGGACCCGTCCCTGGACCCCGGTCATGCGCGCCTGATGCAAATCGACAACGCCCAGGCGCTGGTGGGAGCCGTGCAGATGGGTACCGTCGAGCTGCACACCTGGGGGGCGACCTCCGACAAGATCGAAACCCCGGACCTGTTTGTCCTCGACCTCGACCCGGACCCGGCGCTGCCCTGGAAAACCATGCTGGAAGCGGCGCAACTGACCTTGTCGGTACTCGACGAACTGGGGCTTGAGGCGTTCGTCAAAACCAGCGGCGGCAAAGGCTTGCACTTGGTGGTGCCGCTGGCACGCCGCGACGATTGGGACACGGTGAAGGCCTTTGCCAAGGCCGTCGCGCAATTCATGACCGCACAACTGCCCGAACGCTTTACCGCCACCAGCGGGCCAAAAAATCGCGTCGGCAAGATCTTTATCGATTACCTGCGCAATGCCCGCGGCGCCAGCACCGTGGCGGCCTATTCGGTGCGCGCGCGGCCGGGGTTGCCGGTGTCGGTGCCGGTCAGTCGTGGGGAATTGGAAGGGTTGCGCGGCAGCCAGCAATGGACCGTTGCCAACCTGACGCAGCGCTTGCAGGCGTTAAAGGAAGACCCGTGGGCGGGTTATGCCAATCGGCAGAAAATCAGCAGGAAAATGTGGGACAAGCTGGGCGCCAAGCCACCGCAGTGACAGGCGCCCGAAGCGGTTTCAGATCCATATGAAGAGCAACGCCAGGGCGGCGAAGATCACCCACTGCTCCAGGTAATAGCGCGTCCGGTTGCGCTTTTTCAGCGCCTTGCCGCGCAAGCGGATCTTGTACAGGCGCGTGAAGGCACGGTTGAGTGCGCCCGTCTTGTCGCCCTCATCGTTCGGCGAGCCGGCGGCAGCCATCACGGTACGGCTGAACCAGCGATTGAACGCCGCCGCCCAGCGGTATTTCATTGGCCGCTCTACGTCGCAGAACAGAATGATGCGGTTATGCTGCGTGGTGTTTTCGGCGTAATGGATGAACGTCTCGTCGAACATCACCGGCTCACCGTCGCGCCAATAGTAGTTTTCGCCGTCGACATTGATGTAGCAACCCGGATCATTCGGCGTGTCCAGGCCCAGATGATAGCGGTAGGAACCGGCATACGGGTCACGGTGGCGCACCAGCTTGGAGCCCGGCGGCAGCTCGGCGAACATCGCCGCCTTGATCGAGCCGATGCTTTGCACCAACTGCGTGGTGCGCGGGCACAGCTTCATGGCCGACGGATGGCTGTCGCCGTACCACTTGAGGTAGAAACGCTTCCAGCCCGACTTGAAAAACGAGTTGAAGCCCACGTCGTTGTACTGCTGTGAACGCTTGATCTCGCCTGCGCGCAACAAGTTCTGGCCTTCCTGGCGAATCTCTTCCCAGTGCTCCTGCAAAGGGCTCAGGTCGGGAAAATCGCTGGGAGACAGGTACGGCCGGCTTGGCAGTTTGGAAAACAGGTACAAAAAGCAGTTGATCGGCGCCAGGAAGGTCGAATGATCACTGAGCTGGCGCCCCAGCGTGTGTCGCACCCGGCCACGCAGGTGTACATACGCAATGGAGACAACGTAGAGAGCAACAATGATGAGTTTCAAGGGATTTCGTCACACGTCAGAAGAAAACAGGCTACCCCTGCGTGCCCACAACGGCCGAGGATAATAGCAGCACCTGAAATCACAATTCACACAGGCGGCACGACCGGTTGGATGGCAACCGGTGCATGAGCATTGGCCCATATTTAGCCATATTTTGTAACCAAAGGTTAGCCAAAATTTGTGAAAAGCTGTCTACGGCGGCTATTCGAGAGGATGATAGCGGCGAGGAGCAGGCCCTGCGCCCTCACCCATTTGAATCGGCCAACCGGCCAATAACGCGTCAAAGCACCCGTACCTC
Source organism: Pseudomonas sp. FP597 (assembly GCF_030687435.1). Classification (NCBI taxonomy): domain Bacteria; kingdom Pseudomonadati; phylum Pseudomonadota; class Gammaproteobacteria; order Pseudomonadales; family Pseudomonadaceae; genus Pseudomonas; species Pseudomonas sp. FP597. The sequence goes on from NZ_CP117432.1 coordinate 3,568,836, forward strand.
AGAAAAGGATTTTCATGCCTCCCCTTTCAGATCCAGACTTCCAGGCCCTACAAGGTGCGTGGGAGCAGACCTCACTTGAAGACAACGGTGTACTGAACCCGGCCGACGCCCATAGCGCCCCCGGAGCAATCACCACGATTACCGGCGATCGCTTCCAAGTCACGACAGTGCATGGCGAGGTACTGCTGGCGGGTCGGTTTTTCCTGGACAGCAGCACTTTCCCCAAGCGCATTACCTGGATCGACGCCATAGGCGCTGACGCAGGCAAAGAGTTACCCGCCAGTTACCGGCTTGAAGGCGATGTGTTTGTGTTTATCGCTGCCGATGAGGGCATGCCCAGGCCAATCAGGTTCAGCACCGGTCCGGGCCAGACCATGCGGACGTTCGTCAGACGTTAATGAGCGGTAGGTCATCCGAACGTGCGACATTTTTTTCACAAGGCCTTCACGTTCTGGCCGATAGGGTAAAGCCTACCTACTCCAGTGAATCCCTTGGCCCGCTTCCCTCGCGGGCTTTTTTTCGGGCGCATGAATGGCTCAGGCGGGCCGCTTGGTCGCGACGAGGGTAAAGCAGAGCGGCAATTGCGCGGACTGGTACTCGTACTGGTCGTAGAGTTCTTCACGATTGGAATGCGCATACTCCTGCAACTCGCTGATCTGCAGGTCGGCGCCTATCGCCGCGTTGAGAATGTCCCCAAGGGTGTGTACGAACCAATAGGACGTCGGCCCGGCGGTCTCGGCCTGGCCTTCGTAGACAATGGCTTCGCGCAAGACAAAAGGCTCGCGCTGAAAGTAGGAACTGGAAGGCTGCAACGGGTTTTCGGCCTTCGGATCGAACATCTCGAGGAACGGATGGGTTTCATACATTACCAGCGCTCCGCCGGGTTTCAAGGTGCTGGCGACATGCTGCATGAACAGCGCCACATCCGGCATCCAGCCGAGTACGCCGATGGTCACCAGGGCAATGTCGAAGCGCTCGTGCAGGCGCGGTGGCAGGTGATGGATATCGCTTTCGATAAATTCAGGATCGTGGGGCGAGCGTGCGGCCAACTCGCGGGCCTGCTCGAGAAACGCCCGGGACTGATCCACCCCCACCACCGACCTCGCACCGAGGCCAAACAGTGACAGGCTTTCACGTCCGTTGTTGCAGCACAGTTGAATCACGTCCTTGCCAGCCACGCCGATATCCTGCAGCACGCCGGTCAGGGTGCCGTCGAGGCAGGAAAACTCGGGATTGCCGACCGCCCTCTGCAGCGCGGTCCAGGTCTCGGTGGTTCTATGCAGGCTGGCGGATTGGTTCCAGGCGTCCTTGTTGCAGGCAATTGCTTCTTGAGCCGAAGGCATGTCCATTTGCGTCTCCAGATAATCACTAAACCGAGTAAGGAACATAAGCCACCTGTTCGTCGAACAAAATACCCTGGCGCGCGTGAAACTAATGTCAAATCGTGCAGGTCATTTACGCAATGAGCGCTCAGCCGTTGAACGCCCCTCCCGAAGACATCGCCGTGGCCCACCACTCCGACCTGCGCAACACCCTGTCGCTGGACAGCCTGAATTTCTTCCTGGCGGATGTTCGCGATGGCCTAGGCCCGTATCTGGCGATCTACCTGCTCGCGGTGCACCAATGGGACCCCGCGAGCATCGGCGTGGTCATGACGCTCGCCGGCATCGCCGGTTTGATCAGCCAGGGCCCGGCGGGCGCACTGATTGATCGCACCCGCAGCAAACGCGCGGTGATCGTGGTGGCCGCGCTACTGGTCACTGCCGCGTGCCTGATGCTGCCCTTTGTCAGTTCGTTCGGCTGGGTGGCATTGACCCAGGCGGCCAGTGCCGTCGCCGCCTCAGCCTTCGCCCCGGCGATATCCGCCATTTCCCTGGGCATCACCGGGCCCCGCGCGTTTACCCGTCGTACCGGACGCAACGAAACGTTCAACCATGCCGGCAATGCCGTGGCTGCCATGCTGGCCGGGGGCCTGGCGTACCTGTTCGGTCCGGTGGTGGTGTTTTACCTGATGGCCTTTATGGCGGTGGCCAGTGTCGTCGCGGTCAGTTGCGTGTCGGCCAAAGCCATTGATCATGAGGTGGCGCGAGGCTTCGATCCCGCTCATCACAGCGATCATGAGCAGCCGTCCGGCATCAAGGTGTTGCTGGCCAACCGGCCGTTGCTGTTGTTCGCGGTCTGCTGCGCGCTGTTCCACCTGGCCAACGCAGCGATGTTGCCGCTGGTCAGTCAGAAGCTGTCGCAGATCAACCTGCACATGGCCACGCCGCTGACTTCGGCGTGCATCGTTGCCGCGCAACTGGTGATGGTGCCGGTGGCCTGGCTGGTGGGCGCCAAGGCCGATATATGGGGGCGCAAGCCGTTGTTGCTGGTCGGCTTCATGATCCTGCCGCTACGGGGCGTGCTGTACACCCTGTCCAACGATCCTTACTGGCTGGTGGCGGTGCAAATGCTCGATGGCATCGGCGCGGGCGTCTTCGGCGCGCTGTTCCCGGTGATCGTCAAGGACCTGACCCAAGGTACCGGGCGCTTCAACGTGAGCCTCGGCGCGCTGTCCACAGTGTTTGGCCTGGGCGCGGCCTTGAGCAACAGTCTCGCCGGTTTCGTGGTGCAACAGGCCGGCTACGACGCAGCGTTCCTGACCCTGGCCGGTGTGGCGGCGGTGGCGCTGGCGCTGTTATGGCTGGCGATGCCGGAAACGTTGGAACGCCCCTCTTTCGCGTGCCATACAACTGTCGCCTGAGATATGCGACAATGCGCGCCAAATTCCAACACACATCCCCCATTTTTTGCTCAGCGACCGGGTTTCGCGCCTTGATGTCGCTGTTGATGCATGCCTGACGGCGCCTGCCGCCATGCTCGCAACCCATTGATAGGTAAAGTAATTGATCTCCACAGCTAACATCACCATGCAGTTCGGCGCCAAGCCGCTCTTCGAGAACGTCTCGGTCAAGTTCGGCGCCGGCAACCGTTATGGTTTGATCGGTGCCAACGGTTGCGGCAAGTCGACCTTCATGAAAATCCTCGGCAGCGACCTCGAGCCGTCCGGCGGCCAGGTCATGCTCGAACCGAACGTGCGCTTGGGTAAACTGCGCCAGGACCAGTTCGCCTATGAAGAGTTCACCGTGCTCGATACGGTGATCATGGGCCACGAGGAGCTGTGGAGGGTCAAGGCCGAGCGCGACCGTATCTACTCGCTGCCGGAAATGAGCGAGGAAGACGGCATGGCCGTGGCCGAGCTGGAAACCGAATTCGCCGAGATGGACGGCTACACCGCCGAGTCCCGCGCCGGTGAGCTGCTGCTGGGCCTGGGTATCCCCCTGGAACAGCACTTCGGCCCGATGAGCGAAGTGTCCCCAGGCTGGAAACTGCGGGTCTTGCTGGCCCAGGCGCTGTTCTCCGATCCCGAAGTGCTGTTGCTCGACGAACCGACCAACCACTTGGACATCAATACCATCCGCTGGCTGGAAAACATTCTGACCCAGCGCTCCAGCCTGATGATCATCATCTCTCACGACCGTCACTTCCTGAACAGCGTGTGCACCCACATGGCTGACCTGGACTACGGCGAGCTGCGCCTGTTCCCGGGCAACTACGACGAGTACATGACCGTGGCGACCCAGTCCCGCGAGCAACTGCTGTCGGACAACGCCAAGAAGAAGGCGCAGATCTCCGAGCTGCAATCCTTCGTCAGCCGCTTCTCGGCCAACGCCTCGAAAGCCAAGCAGGCCACTTCCCGCGCCAAGGCGATCGACAAGATCCAGCTGGCCGAGGTCAAGCCGTCGAGCCGCGTGAGCCCGTTCATCCGTTTCGAACAGAACAAGAAACTGCACCGCCAGGCGGTCATCGTCGAGCGCATGGCCAAAGGCTTTGACGGCAAACCGCTGTTCAAGGACTTCAGCTTCCAGGTTGAAGCGGGCGAGCGCGTGGCGATCATCGGCCCGAACGGTATCGGCAAGACCACCCTGCTGCGCACCCTGGTCAATGAACTGACGCCGGACGCGGGCAGCATCAAGTGGACCGATGCCGCGGAACTGGGCTACTACGCCCAGGACCACGCCCACGACTTCGAAGACGACGTCACGCTGTTCGACTGGATGGGCCAATGGACCCAAGGCGAGCAAATGATCCGCGGCACACTGGGTCGCATGCTGTTCTCCAACGACGAGATCCAGAAGTCGGTGAAGGTCATCTCCGGTGGCGAGCAAGGTCGCATGCTGTTCGGCAAGCTGATCCTGCAAAAGCCGAACGTCCTGATCATGGACGAACCGACCAACCACTTGGACATGGAATCGATCGAAGCGCTGAACCTGGCGCTGGAGAACTACCCAGGCACGCTGATCTTCGTCAGCCACGACCGTGAGTTCGTATCGTCCCTGGCCACCCGCATCATCGAGTTGAGCGCCAACGGCGTGATCGACTTCAGCGGCACCTATGACGACTACCTGCGCAGCCAGGGCGTGGTGTTTTAAGAACAGCGATCAGCTGTTAGCTACAAGCAGCAAGATAGAGCCCTGTCCACTGTGACGGGGCTTTTTGCGTCTGATTGAGCGCTGTGATTAATAGTTAGGCTGCTTCCTTTTCCCCCAAGCCCTTGCCATGATGCCCTCACCGCCCGCCAGCGAACGAATATCCATGTCCAACGCCGTCCCCTCCTCCCTGTCGATCACCCTGCAGATCGTCTCCATCGTCTTCTACACCTTTATCGCCTTTATCTGCATCGGCCTGCCGATTGCGGTCATCCCTGGCTATGTGCATGAGCAACTGGGTTTCAGCGCGGTGGTGGCCGGGGTGACCATTGGTTCGCAGTACCTGGCCACGCTGCTCAGCCGGCCCATGGCCGGGCGCGTGTCGGATAACGTCGGCACCAAGCGCGCGATCGTGCTGGGGCTGGCGGGCATTCTGGTCAGTGGCGTGCTGACGTTTTTCGCGACTCTGCTGCACAGCGTGCCCGGCTTGAGCCTGGGCATTCTGATCGTCGCACGGCTGCTGCTGGGCGTGGCCCAAGGCTTGATCGGCGTGGGTACCATCAGTTGGTGCATGGGCCAGGTCGGCGCCGAGCACACGGCGCGTTCGATTTCCTGGAACGGTATCGCCTCGTATGGCGCCATCGCCGTGGGTGCGCCACTGGGTGTGGTGATGGTGGCCGACTATGGCTACAACAGCCTGGGGATTGCGCTGACGGTATTGGCCGCGTTGGGCCTGGTGCTGATCCGCAACAAGCCGTCGGTGCCGGTGATACGCGGTGAGCGCCTGCCATTCCTGGCGGTGTTCGGGCGTATCGCCCCGTTTGGCGCCAGCCTGTGCCTGGCGTCAATCGGGTACGGCACCCTCACCACCTTCATCACCCTGTATTACCTCAATCGCGGCTGGGCCGGCGCGGCGTACTGCCTCACGGTATTTGGCGTGTGTTTTATCCTGTCGCGGCTGGTATTCATCTCGGCGATCAGCCGTTTTGGCGGGTTTCGCGCAGCGATTGCCTGCATGGCCATCGAAACCCTGGGCCTGGCGCTGCTCTGGCTGGCGCCCACCACCAGCGTGGCGTTGATCGGCGCCGGGCTGACCGGTTTCGGTTTATCGCTGGTCTACCCGGCCCTGGGCGTGGAAGCGATCAAGCAGGTGCCCAACAGCAGCCGGGGCGCGGGCTTGAGTGCCTATGCGGTGTTCTTCGACCTGGCTCTGGCGATTGCCGGGCCGTTGATGGGCTTTATTGCGCTGAACCTGGGCTATGGCTGGATCTTCTTTTGCGCGGCACTGCTATCGGCCACAGCCTTGGGCCTGACCTTGCTGCTCATGCGCCGCGCCTACTGATCAGCCGTTTGCAGGCCGGCGCGTGAAGGTTCGCTGAGGGTATGCGCAAAAAACCGCCCGGCCTCGAAAATCAGGTCACGGTGAATGCCTTCGCGGTCAACCCCATCGGCATCGGTGCAAATGGCCGGCATCGCCGCCAGTTGATCACTGTCGCACGGGGCCATGAACACGAAGTGCCCAGCCCCGGCCAGCAGTTTGAAATCCGGTGGCTGCGGCAGTTTGCGCGCCAGGGCCGCCGCGTTTTTGTCCACCGCGACCAGTTTGTCGCCGTCGCCGCTGTAGAGCAGCACTGGCACATGCACGTCGGCCAGGGTATGGCGACCGAACATCAGGCTCAGGGGCGCCATCAACATCAGTGCATGGATACGCGGGTCCGATTGCGGTTGCAAGTCATCGCGGTCCATCACCAACTCGCCCTTGGTAGTGCAGGCGTCGCGGTCTTCCGGGCGCTCCTGGCAATAGCGACGCAGGCGGTCGAAATCCGGTTTGGCGCCCGCCAGGATCAGTGCGGTTTCGCCACCGGCGGAATAGCCGATAACGCCCACCTGATCGACGTCGACGAAAGGCGACAGCATCGGGTCCGCCAACGTCGCGGTGATGGCTTCGGAAATCTGGATCGGCCGGCCGTACAGGTTGCTCAGCGTGCCTAAGCGACTGTGGTCTTTATAGTTGTCGCCGGGATGCAGCACCGCCACCACCACAAAGCCTTTGCGCGCCAGCGACGTGGCCAGGTCATGCAACGCCAGTGGCGTACCGGTGTTGCCATGGGACAGCATCAGCATCGGGAAACGGCCGATGGCGATTTTGGAGTCTTCGGTGGCGGCGACGCGATAGGCGCCCAATTGCGTGGAGCGCTCGGCGTCGGTGGAAGGATAGAACGCGACGGCTTTCATCGGCTGCAAGTCCAGCGGGTCGAGAAAACTCATGCGATGAAAGCCCACACTCCAATGGGGGTGCGGCGCAGGCGCGGCGTGCACTGAAATCAGGCTGCCGAGCAGGGAGAGAACCATAACAGCACAAAGACGCATCATGGGGACGTCCACCTTTGCTGCGTGAGAACCGACATGTCGAATGAAAAGTCCAGGGTATTGAACCCATGCTTGCACAACCTGGGCCACATCAGAAAAGACAGCGTACAAACGAAAAAACTCCGTACTCCGTTCGCGTTCAGACGAGCAGAATACAGAGTTTAGGCGCCCGACCTCAGATTGAAACCGAGTAGAGGCCAAATTTACACAAGTCTTACGCTGCGGCGAACAATTCTTCGTTGATACGTACGTTGGCGTCGCTCATGGCTTTGTTGCGCACTTCATCACCATAGGCCAGGCCTTCGGCGCGCACCACTTCGATGTCGGTGATGCCAAGGAAGCCGAACAGCAGCTTCAAGTAGTCGACGTGGGCAGCGCCGGACGCTTGACCCGCATGCAGGCCGCCGGAGGTGGACACGATGATGACTTTCTTGTTGCCGCACAGGCCTTCCGGGCCGGCTTCGGTGTAGCGGAAGGTCTGGCCGGCGACGGCAATGCGGTCGATCCAGGCTTTGAGTTGCGTCGGGATGGTGAAGTTGTACATCGGCGCACCGACGACGATGGCATCGGCGGCAAGGAACTCGGCCAGCGACGAGGCGCTCAGTTCAGCTTCGTGCTTCTGTGCGGCATCACGCAATTCGGCAGCGGTGCCCAATGCGCCCAGGGTCGCGCCGGAAAAGTGATTGATGGCGTCGCTGGCCAGGTCGCGGTAAGTGACCTCCACACCCGGCTCAGCGGCTTGCCAGGCTTTCACTACGCCAGCGCTGAGCTGACGGGAAGCCGAGTTGTCGCCGAGGATGCTGGAATCGATGTGCAAGAGTTTCATGGTGGATCTCCGAGGTGGGATCGACAAGGGCGATCTGATGGCGTTGATCCTACGCATCAATCCAATAGTCGATAAGCCGCCTGAAATGCGATAGTTTGTCCTACTGACAGGACAATAGGCAGCAGTATGCAAGACCTGAACGATCTCTACTATTTCGCCAAAGTCGTCGAAGCCGGCGGTTTCGCGGCCGCCGGACGGCTGCTGGGCATCCCCAAGTCGCGACTGTCGCGGCGCATCGCCGAGCTGGAAGAACGCCTGGGCGCACGCTTGCTGCAACGCACCACCCGCCAATTGACCCTTACCGCCGTGGGCGAACGCTACCTGCGCCATTGCCAGGCGATGCTGTTGGAAGCCGAGATGGCCGATGAAGCCGTGGCCAGTATGTCCAGTGAGCCGCGTGGGCGTTTGCGGGTCACTTGCCCGGTGGGTTTGGCGCAAAACATGATGCCCGACGTGGTCGCCGGGTTTCTTGCCGCCTACCCCCAGGTGCAACTGGAGATGACCCTGGTCAATCGCCGTGTCGACCTGGTCGCCGAAGGTATCGACGTGGCCCTTCGCGTGCGCGATCTGGGCGACGAAGACCCGTTGCTGGTCACCAAGCGCCTGCGCCCGGCCCAGACCGTGCTGGTTGCCAGCCCCAACTTTTTAAACGGACGACAGGTCGGCACCCTCGACGACCTCAAGCAGCTGCCGATACTTGGCGCACTGGAAGCGGATCGCATGGTGCACCAACGCATTCTCGATCCCCAGGGCAACCCCCAGGACCTGGTGATGGAAGCACGTCTGGGGGTTGATGACTTCAATGTGCGCAAGGCCTGCGCCATCATGGGCCTGGGCTTCACCGTGCTGCCGATGATGTATTGCGAAGAAGAACTGGCCAGTGGCCGTCTGGTGCAACTGCTGCCGCAATGGTCACTGCCGGGCGGCTGGCTGCAGGCGGTGTACCCGCATCGACGTGGCGTGCTGCCGGCCATTCGCGCCTGGATCGATTACCTGGAAGAAGGCTTTAAAAGCTGCGGAGACCGCCTGCTATGAAAATGACCGAAGAACAAGTCGCCACGTTCTGCCTGAGCCTGCCCGGCGCGCGGGAAGACTACAAATGGGGTGGCGTGCGGGTGTTTTCGATCGCCGGCAACAAGATGTTCGCCCTGCAGGGCCTGCGCGGCGACTCGTTGGCGTTCAAGGTCGACAAGGACCTTTTCCTGGGCCACGTGGACCGCCCCGGCATCCACCCCGCGCCGTACCTGGCGCGTGCGCAGTGGATCATCATGAACACGCCCTACCCGCTGGGCGCCGAGGAGTTGCGCGACCTGCTGCGGCGCTCCCACCAACTGGTGGTGAGCAAACTGCCCAAGCGCACGCAGATCGGCTTGCGGCTAGAGGACTGACAACAAGGTGCCGCCCAGAAACAACTGGTCCAGCCAGAACACCTGGTGCAGCAACACAATCACCCAGAACAGCACCTGGTAAGAGACCTTGCGCGTCTTGTGACGAAACACCTGCTGGGCAATCAACGCCCCCGGCCAACCGCCCGCCAGTTCCACGGCGTGGAGGATGTTTTCCGGGGTACGCCAACGCTCGGTCTGGGCTTTGCGCTTGTCGCTCCAGTACAGCAGGAATGCAATGACACTGACCACGCCATAGGCCGCCAGCGGAATCACCGTTTCGCCGCGCCGCCACACCAATACCGACCCCAACAGCGGCGCCGCGCATAACAACGCAAAAATCACCGCTTTCAAGCGCGGGTGCTGGATATTCATGCCTTGGCGGCCGACCAGTCGATCCAGCCGAACTGCCAGGTCGCCAGGATCAACAGGCCGAACCCGATGCGGTACCAGGCAAACGCCGCATAGCTGTGGCTGGCGATGAACTTGAGCAGGCCCTTGACCGCGATCATCGCGAAGATGAACGAGGTGATAAAACCGATGGCGAACACCGGTAGATCGGCCGGCTGGAACAGGTCGCGGTACTTGTAGCCCGAATACACCGCGGCGCCGACCATGGTCGGCATGGCCAGGAAGAACGAGAACTCGGTGGCGGCCTTGCGCGACAGGCCGAACAACAGGCCGCCGATGATGGTGGAACCGGAGCGCGAAGTGCCCGGAATCATCGCCAGGCATTGGGCGAAGCCGATCTTCAGAGCGTCTTTCCAGGTGATGTCGTCAACAGTCTCGGCGTGCACTTCATGCGCGCGGCGCTCGGCCCACAACATGACGATGCCGCCCACCACCAGCGCCGTGGCCACGGTGATCGGGTTGAACAGGTAATGGTGAATCAGGTCGGCGAATATCACCCCCAGCGCCACCGCCGGCAGGAACGCGATCAACAGGTTGACCGTGAAACGCTGGGCGTTGCGCTGGGTCGGCAAGCCGGTGACCACGTCCAGGATCTTGCGCCGGAACTCCCAGACCACCGCCAGGATGGCGCCGAGCTGGATGATGATGTTGAACGCCATCGCGCGCTCGCCGCCGAAGTCGAGCAAATCGGCAACGATGATCTGGTGCCCGGTGCTGGAAATCGGCAGGAACTCCGTAAGCCCCTCGACTACCCCAAGAATCAATGCCTGAATGGCGGTCCAAAAATCCATGCTTCCCCCAAAGGTCATGCCCAGTGGCATGCCTTGTTGATCTTTTAATTGGTTCACTGACGACGCGTGCGTTTTATGGCCCGGCGTTGATGATGATCAACGCCGGCCTGCAAAATTTCGTGAAAAATCAGGCAGTACTCAGGTTTTACGATTTCAGGCCGAAAGCCTATCAGACAAGGCGTAAAAGTCGATGCGACGCCCACAATTATAAAAAGCCCGGAGTGACAGGACGATGAACAGTTTGCGCAATATGTCGATCAGCCGCCGCCTTTGGCTGATCCTGATAGTCGCCGTGCTCATGCTGATGGCCCTGGGTCTGCTGATGCTCAAGCAGATTCATGACGACCTTTACCAGGCCAAAAGACAACAGACCCAACACGTGGTGCAGACCGCCAGCGGCATCCTGACGTTTTATCACAGCCTCGAAACCACCGGCGTGATGACCCGCGACGCCGCGCAAAAACAAGCCCTGAGCGCGGTGCGCGGGCTGCGGTACGACCATGACGATTATTTCTGGATCAACGACCTCACGCCCGTGATGATCATGCACCCGACCAATCCCAAGCTCGATGGCCAGAACCTTTCGGCGATCCGCGATCCGGACGGGTTTGCGATCTTCAACGAGTTCGCCAGCCTGGCCAAGGCCAAGGGCGCCGGCGTCGTCAACTACCGTTGGCCCAAGCCGGGTGCCGAAGCACCAGTGGCCAAGACCTCGTATATCCAACTGTTTGAACCCTGGGGCTGGATCATCGGCTCTGGCGTGTACGTCGACGATGTACAGGCCGAGTTCAGCGCCCAGGTATGGAAAGCGTCGTTCATCCTGCTGGGCATTGCGCTGGTGATGGGTTTGCTGGTGGCCCTGATTGCCCGCAGCATCGTGCAACCGCTGCAGGCGGCGGTGAATGCCATGGGCAATATCGCCAGCGGCGAAAGCGACCTGACCCGCAGTCTCGACACCCACGGACGCGACGAAGTGACCCAGTTGTCCCAGCACTTCAACAGCTTCACGGCCAAGCTGCGCCAGGTGGTCGGCCAGTTGCAGGCCTGCGCCAACGCCCTGGGCGAGTCCTCCACGGAGCTGGGCAACAACGCCAGCCAGGCCCATGAGCGCAGCCAGCAACAGTCGCAGCAGATGGAGTTGGTGGCCACCGCGATCAACGAAGTCACCTACGGCGTGCAGGACGTGGCCAAGAACGCCGAGCACGCCGCCAGCGAAATGCGCGAAGCCGAAGCACAGGCCCAGCAGGGCCAGGTCAATATCGACGGCAGCCTGCAGCAGATCGACCAGTTGTCCAACACCATCAGCCAGGCCGTGGAAGTGATCCGCACCCTGTCCAGCGAAAGCACGCAGATCGGAGGCGTGCTGGAAGTGATCCGCTCCATCGCCGACCAGACCAACCTGTTGGCGCTCAACGCCGCGATCGAAGCCGCGCGTGCCGGCGAGCAAGGTCGCGGGTTTGCCGTGGTCGCCGACGAAGTGCGGCTGCTGGCCCAGCGCACGCAAAAATCCACCGCCGAAATCCAGCTGATGATCGAGCGCCTGCAGGGCCACTCGGAAGCGGCGGTCAAGGTGATCAGCGACAGCCACAGCGCTTCGCAGCTGACCATCGAACAAGCCGGCCAGGCGGGTGCGAGCCTGACGGCCATCGGCCAGGCCCTGCGCAACCTCAACGGCCTGAACGCGTCGATTGCCAGCGCCACCCTGCAGCAAGCCCATGTGGTGGAAGATATCAATCAGAACGTTACCGAGGCGGCGGGGTTGTCCCACAGCACGGCGATAGCGGCGGAACAGTCGAGCCTGGCCAGTGCGCAGCTGCGCGGCTTGAGTGAACAGCTCGACGGGTTGCTGCGCCAATTCAAGGTCTGATGCGGCTCCACATGTGGGAGGGGCTTGCCCCCGATATAGGTAATCCGTAGCTGCCGAGCCTTGGCGAGGCTCGGCAGCTACGCAAAGCTTCGGGCGCAAGTCGAATCATCGCACTGCCCCTTCCACATTTGCCCTCCAGCGTTTTGAAGATTGCTGACCTCTGGTTACAATCACCGCCCTCTCCCACTCTCCCAAGGATCCACCATGTCCGGGCTTGAACTGTTCGCCGCCGCCCTGGGGGTGATCGCTGTCTGGCTGACGGTCAAGCAAAACCCCTGGTGCTGGCCCATCGGCCTGGTGATGGTGCTGCTGTACACCTGGGTGTTCTACGACGTGAAACTCTATTCCAACGTGCTCCTGCAGGTGGTCTATGCCGCCTTGCAAGTCTACGGCTGGTGGCAGTGGACCCGCGCCGGCGAGGTCAGGCAAGAGCGCCAGGTCACGCGCCTGGGTTGGCCCGCGATCATGGTCAGCCTGGCCGTCGGCGCCGTGGGCAGCTTGTTGCTCGGCGCGGCCATGGCCCACTGGACCGACGCTGCACAACCGTGGCTCGACGCCGCGCTCACCGGTTTCAGCCTGGTGGCGCAAATGTGGATGGCGCAGAAGCGCCTGCAGTGCTGGCCGCTGTGGATTGCGGTGGACGTGATCTTTGTCGGGCTGTTCCTCTATAAGGGCCTCTACCTCATCGCCGCGCTTTATGCACTGTTCACCGTGATCGCCGTGCAAGGCTGGCGCGAATGGCGCGCCGACCCGGCGTTGCGCACATGAAGGTGGTGGTACTGGCGGGCCCCGAATCCAGCGGCAAAAGCTGGCTCGCCGCTGAGTTGCACGCGCACTTCGGTGGCTTGATGGTCGGCGAATACGTGCGTTATTTCATCGACCATCATCAGCGCGACACCTGCCTGGCGGACATTCCTGACATCGCCCTCGGCCAACTGGCCTGGGAAGACGCCGCGCGTGCAACGCAACCCAGGCTGCTGATCCTCGACACCCACCTGCTCACCAACAAACTCTGGAGCCAGACCCTGTTCGGCGACTACCCGGCATGGCTGGACGATGAGCTGCTGGCGCGCCACTACGACCTGCACCTGCTGCTCTCGCCCGAAGACGTCGAATGGACCGCCGACGGTCAACGCTGTCAGCCGGAGCTGGCAGACCGTCGCGCGTTTTTCCAGGGCAGCCTGGACTGGATGCAGCAGCATCACCAGCCGGTGGTGGTGATTCGCGGAGATTGGGCAGCGCGCCGCAGCCAAGCGTTCGCGGCAGTGGAGCAGTTGCTGGTCGCGCCTTCACACGCCTGACAGTCCTGGCCTTAACGTTTTTTACGCGTAGCCAGTTGAATCCAGGTCGGCGCATGATCACTGGCATGCGGTTCGTTACGCACCCAGGCGTCCACACCGGCATCTTTCAAATAAGGCGTGAGTGCCGGGTTGAGCAACAGGTGGTCGATGCGCAGGCCAGAGTTTTTCTGCCAGTGCTGACGAAAATAGTCCCAGAACGTATACACGCGCTCATCCGGATACAGATGCCGCAGCGCATCGGTCCAGCCCTGGGCCAGCAGCCGCTGATAACAGGCGCGGCTCTCGGGTTGCAGCAGGGCATCCTTGAGCCAGGAGCGCGGGTTATAGATGTCCAGGTCAGTAGGCACCACATTGAAATCCCCCGCCAGGAGCACGGGATGCTCACTGGCCTGCAGCGCGCCGGCGTAGTCGATCAACCGCTCGAACCAGGCCAGCTTGTAGTCGAATTTCGGCCCAGGTTGCGGGTTGCCGTTGGGCAAATACAGGCAGCCGACCAACACGCCGTGCACGGCCGCTTCGATATAGCGGCTTTGGTTGTCGCTGTCATCACCGGGCAAACCTCGCCGGCTCTCCAGCGGCTGGGCATCCCGCGCCAGGATCGCCACACCGTTCCACGACGCCTGGCCCAGGCAAATCGCACCGTAACCGGCAGCTTCGAAGTCGGCGTAGGGGAACAGGCTTTGCGGCAGCTTGAGTTCTTGCAGGCACACGATATCGGGCTGCTCACGCGCCAGCCACTGCAGCACGTTGGGCAGTCGGGCACGCAGACCGTTGAGATTGAAGGTGGCGATTTTCAGCGCTTTCATGGGGTGGGATCCTTCCAGGGCTCTTTGGGTAGAGCCTGGAAGGCGCACAGATGTTCCATCCACGCATGCCCTGTGGAATCGCGGCGCTCAGGGCCGGCGCGAGTGTTGGCGCAGCAACAGTCGCCGGACAGCTTGTGCTGAATCCACACAGCCCCGCGCCGCAAATACGATCATATCCATTTGAAATAAAACAAGTTATTCCTCTGGCATGGTGCGTGCAATCACCTTCATATAACCCTGAAGGATGCCCCCATGCCCCACACCCTGCCCCAGGCGCTGTTGCGCCAAGCCCAGACCCGCGGTTCAGCGGTTGCCTTGCGCTACAAGCGTCTGGGCATCTGGCAGGTGCGCACCTGGAGCGAACTGGCTGCCGATGTCGGTGGGCTCGCCGCTGCTCTGCACCAGCGCGGTTTCAGTGGCAGCGATGACCTGCTGATCATCAGCCAGGCGCGCCCCGAAGCCTTGCTGCTGGCATTGGCCGCGCAGTGGCTGGGCGGCAGCGTCACGTTGCTGGACCCGGAGCGCGACAACCGCACGCTGCTGGCCAAATTGCGACCGGCTTTTGTGCTGGCGGAAGATGTGCACGCGGTGCAGCAAATTGGTGAACACGGCGTGCGGGTGTACCTCGACGGACGCGGACTGAATCGCCTGCACACCGCTGGTTTGATCGCCTATGCCGACTTGACCACCAACGCTCCCGTCCCCGCCTGCGCCACGCAAACCAGCGCCCTCGCCTTTGTGTATCACACAGACACCACCGCTCAATTAAGCCATGCCCAATTGCTGGCCGGCGCCCGCACCCTGATCACCCGTGAACACTTGACCTGCGACGAAGAAGCGCTCGCCGCCAGGGTATTCGCCGCCAGCGGCCAGGCGCGCTACCTGCTCGCGCCCTGGCTGCACGCCGGCTTTCGCCTGAATTTCCCGGAAGCCCTGGCCACCCGCGACACCGACCGCCGCGAGCTGGGCCCGACCCTGGTGCTGGGCACCCGCGAATCCTACGGGCGCCTGGAACAGTGGGTGGCTGAACGTCTGCCGCTACCGGGGACGTTCAGCCATCGCCTGTACCGCTGGGCCATGCAGCCCACGTCCTCGCCCGTTCGACGCTGGCTGGGCCACTGGCTGGTGCGTCGTCCGTTGCTCGATGTACTGGGCATGAGCCGCCTGCGCGTGCCGTTGCTGGTGGGGCCGCCACTGAGCGCGCAGAGCGCGGCATTCTTCGGCGCGCTGGGCGTTGATCCCAGACATTGGCACGAGCCTTCGCCGCGCCACGAACCCACCGACCACTTACTGTCCCAGACTGTCTGACGAGCCCTCCATGCGCGCACCCACTGAATCGGTATTACTGCGGCTCGATGACATCTCCCTGTCGTTCAAGGGCATCAAGGCCATCACCTCCATCAGCTTCGACGTCAGGGCCGGCGACATCTGCGGGCTGATCGGC
This sequence comes from Pseudomonas sp. FP597, assembly GCF_030687435.1. Classification (NCBI taxonomy): domain Bacteria; kingdom Pseudomonadati; phylum Pseudomonadota; class Gammaproteobacteria; order Pseudomonadales; family Pseudomonadaceae; genus Pseudomonas; species Pseudomonas sp. FP597. The sequence goes on from NZ_CP117432.1 coordinate 3,584,506, forward strand.
CCCAACGGCGCCGGTAAAAGCTCGCTGCTCAATGTGATCAACGGCGTCTACCACCCCCAGAGCGGCAGCATCCGCTATGCCGGCCAGACCCGTCGACGCATGCGTGCGCACCAGGCCGCCGAGGGCGGTATCGCGCGCACCTTCCAGAACATCGCGCTGTTCAAGGGTATGAGCGTGCTCGACAACGTGCTCACCGGACGCAACCTCAAGCGCCGCAGCACCTGGGTCGAACAGATGCTGCGCCTGGGCCGCGCCCCGCGCGAGGACGACGCCCACCGCCTGCACGCGGAAAAGGTCATCGCCTTTTTGCAGATCCATCCCTGGCGCCACGTACTGGTGGGCACCCTGCCCTACGGCCTGCAAAAGCGGGTCGAACTGGCCCGCGCCCTGGCCTGCGAACCGACCCTGTTGCTGCTGGATGAACCCATGGCCGGCATGAACGCCCAGGAAAAGGCGCAAATGAGCCAATTCATCCGCGATATCAACCGCGAGTTCGGTACCACCGTGGTGTTGATCGAACACGACATCGGCGTGGTGATGGGCTTGTGCGATCACGTGGTGGTGCTCGACTACGGTCGCAAGATCGGCGACGGCACGCCTGAGCAGGTCCGTGCCAACCCGGATGTCATTGCCGCTTACCTGGGTACCTGAACATGGAATTTTTCTTCGAAGTGCTGATCGGCGGCCTGTTGGCGGGCGTGATGTACGCCCTGGTGGCGATTGGTTTTGTGCTGATCTACAAGGCCTCCGGCGTGTTCAATTTTGCCCAGGGCGCCATGGTGCTGTTCGCCGCGCTGACCTTCGTCAGCCTGCTTGAGCGCGGCTTTCCGTTTGCCTGGGCATTCCTGGCCACGCTGGCAAGCCTGGTGGTGCTGGCGCTGCTGATCGAGAAAGTGGTGCTGCGGCCGCTGGTCAATCGCCCGCCGATCATCCTGTTCATGGCCACCCTGGGCCTGTCGTACCTGATCGAAGGGCTGGCGCAGTTTCTGTGGGGCGCCCAGGTGCACGGGTTGGACCTGGGCATCGCCGATGAGCCGCTGGAAATCCGCGGCATGCTGCTCTCGCAATTCGACCTGTTTGCCGCTGGCACCGCCGCCCTGCTGGTGCTGGCCCTGTCCCTGCTGTTCAACAAGACCCGCATCGGCCTGTCGTTGCGCGCGGTGGCCGATGACCCAATGGCGTCGATGGCGGTGGGCATTCGCCTGCCGCGCATCTGGGCACTGGTGTGGGCGGTGGCCGGGTTTGTCGGGCTGGTGGCGGGTTTGCTCTGGGGCGCGCGCCTGGGCGTGCAGTTCTCGCTGTCGCTGGTGGTGCTCAAGGCGTTGCCGGTGCTGATCATCGGCGGATTCTCGTCCATTGGCGGTGCGATTGTCGGCGGTTTGGTCATCGGCGCAGCGGAGAAAATCGCCGAGATCTACCTCGGGCCGATCATCGGCAGCGGTATTGAAAACTGGGTGCCTTACGTCCTGGCCCTGCTGTTTTTGCTGGTACGACCGGCCGGGTTGTTCGGCGAGCGTGCAATCGAACGGGTTTGATGGTTTTTGAGGAACTGCCTGCATGCTGTATCAAGAAGTCGGTCAAATCAGCACCTCCTACGCGGCCGAGCGCCGCACCTTTCGCCTGCGCCAGGACCGTATCGGGCTATGGCTGCTGTTGGGCTTTGCGTTTGTGGCGATGCCCTGGCTGGGCAATGACTATTGGTTCAGCGCGATTCTGGTGCCGCTGCTGGTGCTGTCCCTGGCCGGGCTGGGCCTGAACCTGCTGACCGGCTACGCGGGCCAACTCTCGTTGGGCTCGGCGGCGTTCATGGCGGTGGGTGCGTTCGCCGCCTACAACCTGCAACTGCGCGTGCCGGGGTTGCCCCTGCTGGTGAGCTTTGCCCTGGGCGGCGTGATCGCCGCGCTGGTGGCGGTGTTCTTTGGCTTGCCGAGCCTGCGGATCAAAGGGTTCTATTTGCTGGTGGCAACCCTGGCCGCGCAGTTCGTGGTGGAGTGGGTGCTCACCCGCTTCAGCTGGTTTACCAACGACAACGCCTCGGGGGTGATCACTTCACCGCCGCTGTTGATTGCCGGGCTGGATTTCAGCTCGCCGCGCGGCCGTTATGTGCTGACGCTGGCCGTGGTGGTCGCGCTGTTCTGGCTCGGCAAAAACCTGGTGCGCAGCGAGCTGGGCCGCAACTGGATGGCGGTGCGCGACATGGACACTGCCGCGGCCGTGATCGGCATTCGCCTGCTCAAAGCCAAGCTGCTCGCGTTCGCCATCAGTGGCTTCTACCTGGGCGTCGCCGGTTCGCTGTGGGCCTTCACCTACCTGGGCACCGTGGAGCCCCACGGCTTTGACCTGAGCCGCTCATTCCAAGTGTTGTTCATCATCATTATCGGCGGCCTGGGCAGTGTGCTCGGCAACGTGCTGGGCGCGGCGTTCATCGTGTTGTTCCCAATCCTGCTGGGCAACCTCTTCGCGTTGTTGCCCGCCGGTTTGATGGACGCGGGCCAGCTGGAAAACATCCAGAAGATGCTGTTCGGCGCGCTGATCATCACCTTCCTGATCAAGGAACCGGAAGGGCTGGCCCGCCTGTGGCAGCGCTTTCGTCAACGGGCCAGGGTCTGGCCGCTGCGTTACTGAACTCATACCCCCTATCGCTCCCGAGGAATCGCCTTCATGACACACCGCTTATCGCTGCGCCGCCTGGCATTGGGCCTGGCCGTGATCACCGCCACCCTCGCAGGTACCGCCCAGGCTGCCAACGAACAGTACTTTCCGCTGCAAAGCTACCGGGTCGGGCCCTACGCCGCCGGCGGCACGGGCTTCTTCGGCGGGTTTATCGATTACCTGCAATACGTCAACGCCAAGGGCGGCGTGAATGGGGTCAAGTTGACCTGGAGCGAATGCGAGACCGAGTACGTGGTGGAAAAAGGCGTCGAATGCTACGAACGCCTCAAAGGTGGGCTCAATGGCGCACCGGCGGCGGCCACCAACCCATTGTCGGTGGGCATCGCCTACGCCACGCTGGACCGCTCGACGGCCGACAAACTGCCGCTGATCACCATCAACCACGGCCGTACCGATTCCACCGACGGCAGTGTGTTCCCCTACGTCTTCCCTCTGCAGCTGAACCCGTACTCGGAAGTCTCGGCGATCATCAATTACATCGGCCAGCGCGAAGGCGGTGCCGACAAACTCAAGGGCAAGAAAATCGCCGTGCTCTATCACGGTTCGCCCTACGGCAAGGAAACCAACGGCGTACTGGAAACCCTGGCGAAAAACGCGGGCTTTGAGCTGACGTTGCTCGAAGTGCCGCACCCCGGCAACGAACAACAATCGCAATGGTTGAACATCCGCCGCCTCAAACCGGACTGGGTGATCCTGCGCGGCTGGGGCGTGATGAACCCGGTGGCGCTCAAATCGGCGCAGAAAGTCGGCTACCCCGCCGATCACATCATCGGCAATATCTGGAGCAACTCGGAAGAAGACGTGGTGCCGGCCGGCAACGCGGCGAAGGGTTTTATCTCGATCACCACGCACCCATCGGGCACCGACTTCCCGGTGCTGCAAGGCATCAAGCAAAGCGTGGTGGACGCCGGCAAAGGCAACCTGGCCGATCCGAAGCGCTTCGGTACGGTGTACTACAACCTCGGCGTGGTGAACGGCATTCTCAACGTCGAAGCCGTGCGCCTGGCGCAGGAAAAATACGGTGCCAAGCCCTTGACCGGCGAGCAGGTTCGCTGGGGCTTCGAACACCTCAACCTGGACGACGCACGCCTGCAAGCCCTGGGCGCCAAAGGCCTGGTGCAACCGCTGAAACTCTCCTGCGCCGACCACGAAGGCGGCGGCGCGGTACGCTTCCAGCAGTGGGATGGGCAACGCTGGAACCTGATCAGCGACTGGGTGCAGGCCGACCGCGCCTTGCTGCGGCCGATCATCGAGGCATCGGCGGCGCAGTATGCGAAAGAGAAAGGCATTGCGCCGAGGGATTGCAGCAAAGAGCAATGAGGTTTAAATGCGCTTCAAATGTGGGAGCAAGTCGAACCGTCGCACCGCCCCTCCCACATTTGGGCCGCATTGCCTCAGTTGACTCCGAGCTCCACCACCCCCTCGTTCAACCGCACCGGCCACACCCGCAAGCGCTGGTTCGGCGCCTCCAGGCACTGGCCGTCCTGTAGCCGGTAGTGCTGTTTGTAGATCGGCGCAGCCACTACCAGATCCCCCTTGATACTGCCCACCAGGCCACGTCCGATCACGTTCGCGCCGGATTCCGGGTCGTGGTTGTCGATGGCGTACAGCGTCTGGTCCTGCATATCGGGCAGGTAGAACAGCGCCACCTGCGCGCCGTCGAGCCACACCACCACGCCGGAGTTACTCACCAGGTCGGTCTCGTTGCACACGCTTTTCCAGGTGGCCAGGTGTCGCTGAGTGTTGGGCTGGCTCATCAGGCAATCTCCTCGATGACGGGAATCAGGTTGAGTTCGGCGGCCATGATCGGCCGACGCTGGCCGCGCTCCTGGACAAAGTGGATGTCCGGGTCGGGGCGCTTGTCGTTGACGAAGGTGCGGAAACGCTTGAGTTTTTCCGGGTCCTTGAGGGCGTTGGCCCATTCGCACTCGTAGCGATCCACCACCTGCTGCATCTGCGCTTCCAGCTCGGCACCCAGGCCCAGGCTGTCGTGCAGGATCACGTCCTTGAGGAAATCCAGGCCGCCTTCCAGGCTTTCGCGCCACACCGAGGTGCGTTGCAGCTTGTCGGCGGTGCGGATGTAGAACATCAGAAAGCGGTCGATGTACTGGATCAGCGTGGCGTCGTCGAGGTCAGTGGCAAACAGTTCGGCATGGCGTGGGCGCATGCCGCCGTTGCCGGCGATGTAGAGGTTCCAGCCCTTCTCGGTGGCGATCACGCCGACATCCTTGCTCTGCGCTTCGGCGCACTCACGGGTGCAGCCGGACACCGCGAACTTGAGCTTGTGCGGCGAACGCAGGCCCTTGTAGCGGTCCTCGATCAGCAGCGCCATTTTCACGCTGTCCTGCACGCCGTAGCGACACCAGGTGCTGCCCACGCAAGACTTCACCGTACGCGTGGATTTGCCGTAGGCATGCCCGGTTTCGAAGCCGGCCGCGATCAGCTCGGCCCAGATGTCCGGTAGCTCATGCAGTTGCGCGCCAAACAGGTCGATGCGCTGGCCGCCGGTAATCTTGGTGTAAAGGTCGTATTTCTTCGCCACTTCACCGATCACGATCAGCTTGTCGGCAGTGATCTCGCCGCCCGGAATGCGCGGTACCACCGAGTAGGTGCCGTTCTTTTGCATATTGGCCATGAAGGTGTCGTTGGTGTCCTGCAACGGCACCAACGAGGTGTCCATGATCGGCTGGTTCCAGCACGACGCCAGGATCGAGCCCACCGCCGGTTTGCATACATCACAGCCAATATGGCCACGACCGTGCTTGGCCAACAGTTCCTCGAAGGTGAGGATCCCTTCCACGCGTACCAGGGCGTACAACTCCTGACGGGTATAGGCGAAGTGTTCGCACAGGCTCTTGTCGACGCTGACGCCACGGGCAATCAGCTCATGCTCGAAGACTTGCTTGAGCAAGCCGGCGCAGCCCCCGCAACCGGTGCAGGCCTTGGTCTGCGACTTGAGCAGGCCGAGGTCGCTGCAGCCGGCATCGATGGCCGAGCAGATCGCGCCCTTGTTGACGTTGTGGCACGAGCAGACGGTGGCCGATTCCGGCAACGCGCCAGGGCCCAGCGTCGGCGCGCCGGCGGACGACGGCAGGATCAGGCTGGCCGGTTCGGCCGGCAACGCGATAGCGTTCTGCATATATTGCAGCAAGGTGTCGTAGTAGCTGTTATCGCCGACCAGCACCGCGCCGATCACGTGCTTGCCGCTGGCGTCCACCACCAGCCGGCGGTAACTGGCGCTGGCCTCGTCGATGAACTGATAGCTGCGCGCGCCCGGCGTGTGGGCATGGGCGTCGCCGATGGAGCCTACGTCGACGCCGAGCAGTTTGAGTTTGGTCGACATATCGGCACCGACAAAGGGTTCGGCGGCCTGCCCGCACAACAGCGCGGCGACGCCTCGGGCCATCTGGTAGCCCGGCGCGACCAGGCCGAACAGGCTGCCGTTCCACGAGGCGCACTCGCCAATCGCATAAATATGCGGGTCACAGCTCAAACATTCGTCGTTGATCGCCACGCCGCCGCGCGGGCCGATCTCCAGGCCGGCCTGGCGCGCCAGGGCATCCTGGGCGCGGATACCGGCGGAGAATACGATCAGATCGGTTTCAAGGAATTCGTCATTGGCAAAGTTCATGCGGTAGCGGTACTGCTCGCCCGCGCTGATCGACTGGGTGGCGCGGGACAGGTGCACACCGACGCCCAAACGCTCGATCTGGGCCTTGAGCGCCAAGCCGCCAAAATCATCCAATTGCACCGGCATCAGGCGCGGCGCGAATTCAACCACGTGGGCTTCCAGGCCGAGGCTTTTGAGGGCATTGGCCGCTTCCAGGCCGAGCAGGCCACCGCCGACCACCACGCCACGCCGGGCATTGGCCGCCGCGGCGCGAATGGCATCAAGGTCTTGCAGGGTGCGATACACCAGGCGCGAATCGCCTTCGGCGCCTTCAATCGGCGGCACGAACGGATAAGAGCCGGTCGCCAGTACCAAGGTGTCGTATGCCACGCAGCCTTGGGCGGTGATCACCTCGCGGCGCGCGCGGTCGATTTCCAGTACTGGCACGCCCAAGTGCAAGGTGATGCCCGGCGTCTGGTACAACGACGCCTCGGACAGCGCCAGCGACTCGGCATCGCGGCCGGTGAAGTACTCGGACAAATGCACACGGTCGTAGGCACGCATCGGCTCTTCGCTGAACACATGCAGATGGTAGTGCTCCAGCGCACCGCGTTCGATCAGTTGCTCCACACAGTGGTGGCCGACCATGCCATTGCCGACGACGACCAGGGTTTTCAGCTCTTTCAGATTGGCGTTTTTGGAATTCATATCAGCACCCGACAACACTCATCACGGTTAAAAAAAGCAAAAAAAAACGCCTGAAACCTTTCGGTTCCAGGCGTCTTTGCCTGTTCTTTGGCGGGATCGGTTCGGACGACATCGCCGGATCCATCGCTTTATGCCCATGACCTGTATGGCCTGTCGATCGTCGTTGACCGAGTGGGGTTGAGGGTGAGCTTGCAGGCTCTGTGCCAATTGGCCACGGAGCCGCATGCACGGCCACTAAAGCTGCCTACCCCTGCCAGATCCCCTTTGATTGCGCCTCCCGCTGGTGCACCTCGCCTCATAAAAGTGCGTTTCTGTGGCGAGGGAGCTTGCTCCCGCTGGGCTGCGAAGCGGCCCTTGAAGCGGGCTCCAGCTGCGCTGTCGGACGGGAGCAAGCGCCCTCGCCACGGTGCGTTATCCAATTGAAATGAGAAGCTGGCGCGTGACTTGCTAGGAACACGTCAAGAGCAATCAACGCTGATTGCCCACACACGACAAAGGCGCCGTGCAGCCCCCGTTTCCAACGGAGGGTTGCAGGGCGCTTTTTTGTTGTCGGGCAGAAAAAGTATCGAGGGTGACGGATGGCAAACCAGAACGTACGCAGCGTGTGTCCTTATTGTGGGGTGGGCTGCGGCATCGTCATGCAGGTCGAACACAATAAAGTGGTCAAGGTGATCGGCGACAAGGCCCACCCCACCAACGCCGGTCGCCTGTGCACCAAGGGCACCACTTGCGGGCAGGCCATCGCCGATTCAGGGCGCATGGAAAATGCCTACCTGCGTGAGCAGCGTGACCACGACCCGGTACGCCTGGCCATGGACACGGCCATCAGCGAAACCGCCGGCCGCCTGCGCGGCATCCTCGACACCCATGGTCCCGATGCGCTGGCGTTCTATGTGTCCGGGCAGATGTCGCTGGAGGCGCAATACCTGATCAACAAGTTGGCCAAGGGCTTCGTGCGCACCCGCCATATCGAATCCAACTCGCGCCTGTGCATGGCCAGCGCCGGCAGCGGCTACAAACTGTCGCTGGGCGCCGACGGGCCGCCCGGCTCCTACGATGACTTCGAGCGCGCCGACCTGTTCTTTGTGATCGGCGCGAATATGGCCGACTGTCACCCGATCCTGTTCCTGCGCATGATGGACCGGGTCAAGGCCGGGGCGAAGCTGATCGTGGTCGACCCACGGCGCAGCGCCACCGCCGATAAGGCCGACCTGTATCTGCCGATCAAACCGGGCACCGACCTCGCCTTGCTCAACGGCCTGCTGCACCTGCTGGTGAAAAACGGCCACACCGACCCGGCCTTTATTGCTGCGTTCACCCAGGGCTGGGAGGCCATGCCCGGTTTCCTTGACGACTACCCGCCGCACACCGTCGCCGAAATCACCGGCCTGGCCGAAGCGGATATTCGTCAAGCCGCCGACTGGATCGGCGCGGCCGCCGAGTGGATGAGTTGCTGGACCATGGGGCTGAACCAGAGCACCCACGGCACCTGGAACACCAACGCCCTGTGCAACCTGCACCTGGCCACCGGCGCGATCTGCCGCCCCGGCAGCGGGCCGTTTTCCCTCACCGGCCAACCCAACGCCATGGGCGGCCGCGAGATGGGCTATATGGGGCCTGGCCTGCCGGGGCAACGCTCGATGCTGGTGGAAGCCGATCGCGCCTTTATCGAGGACCTGTGGCAGATCCCCCCTGAGAGCCTGCCGCGCGAGGCCGGCGGCGGAACCGTGGCGATGTTCGAAGAAATGGCTGCCGGGCAGATCAAGGCCTGCTGGATCATCTGCACCAACCCGGTGGCCAGCGTGCCGAACCGGCAGACCGTGATCGACGGCTTGCGCAGCGCCGAACTGGTGATCACTCAGGATGCGTTCCTCGACACCGAGACCAACCGCTACGCCGACATCCTGCTGCCCGGCGCGCTGTGGGCCGAGGCCGAAGGGGTGATGATCAACTCCGAACGCAACCTGACCCTGATGCAAAAAGCCGTCGAGGCGCCGGGCGACACCTTGCCCGACTGGCAGATCATCGCCAGGGTCGCGTGTGCAATGGGCTTTGCCGACGCCTTCACCTACGCCTGCGCCAGCGAGGTGTTTGAAGAGATCAAACGCGCCTGGAACCCCAAGACCGGCTACGACATTCGCGGCGCCAGTTACTCGCGTCTGCGTGAACAACCGCTGCAATGGCCCCTCGCCGCCACCGATGCGCCGGCTCGCAACCCGATCCGCTACGTGCACAACGGCGCGATCACCTTCGCCACCGACAGCGGCAAAGGTCAGTTCTTCGCCCGCCCGCATATGCCGCCGGCGGAAATGCCCGATGACACCTTCCCCTTCGTGCTCAACACCGGCCGCGTGCAGCACCAGTGGCACACCCTGACCAAGACCGGCAAGGTCGCCACCTTGAACAAGCTCAACCCCGGCCCGTTCGTGGAAATTCACCCGGAGGATGCGGCACGCCTGGGCATCAAGGCCAAGGATTCGATAGAGGTGCGCTCCCTGCGTGGCCGCGCGGTGCTGCCCGCGGTGATCACCGACCGCGTACGCCCCGGCAGCTGTTTTGCGCCCTTTCACTGGAACGATGTGTTTGGCGAACACCTGGCGATCAACGCCGTGACCCACGACGCCGTCGACCCGATTTCGCTGCAGCCCGAATTCAAGTGCTGCGCGGTTGCCCTGGCGCGGGTCGAGCTGATCGACCACCAGTTCCTCGACCAACCGGGCACCACCCATCCTGACCTAGCAGGGAACCTCGCCATATCGCGCCTGGACGCCTTCGCCGAACTCGCCGGTATCCGCAATGTACCGGCGCCGCTCCTGAGTGAGAGCGAGCGCACCTACCTCGCCGGGTTCCTCAGCGGCCTGCAATCGAGTGTCGGCCGCCAGGTCGAAGGGGTGCCGGTGATGCCGGCGAGCGCACCGTTGGCCCAGGCGTCGCGCGTGTGGCTGGACGGCTTGCTCGGGGGGCTATTCAGTCGCACGCAAACCACCCCGGCGCCCTCCCCCGATGTCACCTTGTTGTGGGCCTCGCAAACCGGTAACGCCGAAGCGCTGGCCGAACGGTTTGCCAAACGCCTGCGGGAGGCCGGTATCAGCGTGGAGCTGAGCGCGATGGCGGACTTCCCGGCCAGCAAGTTGGCCAGCACGCAGAACCTGGCGCTGATCAGCAGCACCTTCGGCGACGGCGACGCGCCGGACAATGGCGAAGCGTTCTGGCACAGCCTCAGCACCGTCGAGACACGCCTGGAGTCCCTGCGCTTTGCGGTGCTGGCCCTGGGCGATCCTAATTACGACCAGTTCTGCAAACACGGCAAGCGCCTCGACCAGCGGCTGCTGGAACTGGGCGCCACGCGCCTGTTGGAGCGGGTGGACTGCGACACCGAATTCGAAGAGCGCGCCGATGCCTGGCTGATGCGCTTGCAGCAAACCCTGCACCCGACCAAGTCCATCATCCAAGCCACACCTGCCGGCAAAACCAAGCTGCATGGCTCACGGCTGCTGCTCAACCGGCACCTGAACCCCCACAGCCCACATAAGGAAACCCGCCAGTTCGCCCTCGATCTGGCGGACTCCGGGCTGACCTATGAAGCCGGTGATGCTCTGGGTGTGCGGCCGCGCAACTGCCCGGAATTGGTCAGCGAATTGCTTGACCTGACGCGCCTTGACGCCAACACCACGGTGAGCATCGACACCTTCGGCGACGTGCCGCTGCAACAGGCCCTGACCCAGCATTTCGAAATCGCCCGGCCCAGCAGCGAAACCCTCGCCTTTATCGCCGAGCGCAGCGCCAACCCAGGCCTTGAGCAGTTACTGCGGCCCGAGCACAAGAGCGAACTGAACGACTGGCTGTGGGGCCGGCAACTGGTGGATGTGCTGCAGCACTACCCCATCGACTGTTCGGCGGACGAGTTGCTCGGCACCCTCAGGCGCCTGCAACCGCGCTTGTATTCGATCGCCTCCAGTGCCAAGGCGCACCCTCGGGAAGTCCACCTCACCGTGGCGGCGGTGCGTTATGGCAAGCGCAAGGGCGTGTCCTCGACCTTCCTCGCCGACCGTGTCGGTGACGGCGAGGTGCCGGTGTTCGTGCAGCCGTCCAAACACTTCCGTACACCCCGCGACGGCGATGTGCCCATGATCATGATCGGCCCCGGAACCGGTGTGGCGCCGTTCCGCGCGTTTTTGCAGGAGCGCCGCGCCCTGGGGCATCAGGGGCGCAACTGGTTGTTCTTTGGCGAACAGCACGCCGCCAGCGACTTCTACTATCAGGACGAACTGCAAGGCATGCAGCGCGACGGTTTGCTCACCCATTTGAGCCTGGCGTTTTCCCGTGACCAGGCACAAAAAATCTACGTGCAGGACCGCATCCGCGAACAGGGCGCCGAGCTGTGGCGCTGGTTGCAGGACGGCGCCAGGCTTTACATCTGCGGCGATGCCAGCCACATGGCCAAGGATGTCGACCAGGCATTGCGCCAGGTGGCTCAAACCCACGGCGGGCTTGGCGCAGAGAGTGCCATCGAGTACTGGCGCCAGTTGAGCGAGCAGAAACGTTATCTGCGTGATGTGTACTGATTGGATACAGAACAATCGAGTTTTGTATTGTGTACAAAAAACCCTAAAGTTTTATCCAGTCAGGGCCGAGAAATCATTGATAGCAAATCGCCGGTGTTCTTTTTATAGAACGTGACGATTTAACCGCCCTCTACGCCGATGGTCGTCTCGATGAAAATAAAGAATAAGCTGGTGCTGGCTTTTGTCTCCGTTGCGTTTATCCCGGTAAGCCTGGTGGCCGTGATCTCTGTGATGAACACACGGACCCAGGCGGTCGATCAGTTCATCGACGGCAGTACCCGGGAAATCCGCCAGATCGATGGCAACATCCGCCAGTTCTTCGACGGCACGCAGCAAAACGTCGATCAGATGGCCACCGATCCTGTGTACACAACTATCGATACGCTGAAGAACTACCAGCCCGCCGACGCGGCGAGCCAGCCGATGCCCGCGCCGGCGCAAGCCGTGATCGACCGCTTCGCGCGCTTTGGCGCCACCCACCCGGCGGCGGCGATCCTGTCCATCGGCCTGGAAGACGGCACCTACGTCAAATGGCCGGATGACCCGCAACTGGCCAAATACGATCCGCGCGCGCGCCCCTGGTACAAGGCGGCCATGGCCAGCCCCGGCAAAACCGTGCGCACCCCGGCGTATTACTACGACAAAGACGACGTGGCCCTGGTGGGCACCGCGCGGGCGTTGCTGGACAACGCCGGCAAAGCCAAGGGCGTATTCGTGGTCAGCGTGTCGCTGAAAAACCTCACCGAGCTGGTCAAGAGCATCAAGCTTGGCGAAAGCGGCTACGTGATGCTGATCGAAGACGGCGTGGTGCTGGTCGACCCGCGCGACGCGGCCCATAGCTTCAAACCACTCAAGGACCTCGGCGCGGCCTATGCGCACCTGGCGGATACAACGCAGGGCTCTACCGAAGTGGAGATCAATGGCGTGCGCTATATGGCCAACGTGTGGACCTCCCCTGGCCTGGGCTGGCGTTATATCGGCCTGATCGAACACAACGAAGTCATGGCCGAAGCCACGCGCATGACCTACATCACCGCGATCATCGTCGCCGTGCTGGTGCTGGTCTTCGGGTTGCTCGCGGCGGCGTTTTCCAAGGTCATCGTCAAGCCCATCGGCCAGGTCAGCACCGGCTTGCAGTCCATCGCCGAGGGTGAAGGCGACCTGCGCCACTCGCTGCAGGTGCAAGGCAAGGACGAAACCGCAGAACTGGCGGGCTGGTTCAACAAGTTTCTCGCGGCCATTCGCCAACTGATCCAGCACATCGGCGCCGCCTCGACCAACTTGCAGAACGCCTCCAAGGTCAACAGCGAGGTGGCGCATAACATGAACGAGGCCGCCGGACGCCAGCGCGAAGCGGTGGAACTGGTGTCGACCGCGTTCAATGAAATGGTCGCCACGGCCAACGAAGTGGCCCGCTCTTGCAGCAGCGCCGCCGAGTCGGCCGAGAACGGCCACCGCCGTGTGGCCGAGGGCAAGCAGCAGATCGAGGTCACCACCGACAACGTCAACCGCCTGGGCCGGCGCCTGAGCGAATCGTCCCAGGCCATGGTCGAGTTGGAAGCCGGTAGCCGCAGCATCAACCAGATCCTCGGCACCATCCGTGCGATTGCCGAACAGACCAACCTGCTGGCACTCAATGCCGCCATCGAAGCCGCCCGCGCCGGTGACCAGGGCCGTGGCTTTGCCGTGGTGGCCGACGAAGTGCGCGCACTGGCCAAGCGCACCTCGGACTCCACCGGCGAAATCGAACACCTGCTCGGCACCCTCGGCAGCAAGACCGAGGAAGTCACGCAAAAAATGAGCAGTTGCCTGGACCTGTCAAAGGCCAGCGTGTCGTCCATCGAAAGCGCACGGGGCAGCTTTGAGGGGATCGAACTGTCGGTCAACGAAATCCGCGACCAGAACCTGCAGATCTCCGCCGCCGCCGAGGAACAACACAGCGTGGCTGAGGAGATCAACCGGCATATCCAGCAGATCTACGACGAAGCGCGGCTGGTGGAAAGCCTGGCCAACTCGGCCCAGGACGACTCGGGACGGTTGTCGGACCTGTCGGATGAGCTGAATGGGCTGGTGGGGCGGTTCAAGTCGTAGAACGTTGGCAACAACCCAGACCGGCGGTGGCTATTGTTGAAGTGAAACCATCCAGCTCAGAAAAGCTTGAAGCTGGGTAGAAAAGTGACCGGCCTCAGCCTCAGGGTTTCTGGCTTCGAACAAAAAGAACGCTACTTGGGTCACCTTGGCCGGATAACATCGGACGAACATCGCTGCATGCTCTTCAAGTGTTTGAGGCCATGACGATGCATCATCCAGGCACACGGCATGCGTGGCCCTGATCAGTTTTCGCGAGGCTTCACGCTGCAGGCGAAAGCGCACCTGCTCGGTATCGGCGCGTGCGATGCGGGCAAGGTACCCGGCCAGCACCTGTTCAACGTCACCGTTCACCGCCAGGGCGATTTCACGGGACGGCCGAAACCGCTCGAAGTGCTGCGCCAGGTCGTTGCCCCAGATGCAACGGCAATGGTGCTTGAGCCAGTAGCCCCAGCTATGTCTGTTTTCGGCCGCCAGTACCTGCGAGCGGCTGCCGATATCGAAATCGATCTTGGTGACCTGGGGATGTCGCTGCTCCAGTTCGTGGCGGGTCGCCTCCAATTGTTCCAACACCTGCGCAGTTGCCGGTTCGTGCAGCACCAACGTGAGGTCCAGGTCGGAAACACCGGGTACGGCATCCCCTCTCGCGACGCTGCCGTAAAGATAAATTCCGTCCAACCCGATGCCCGCCTGCGGGAGCGAAGCGCAAACATCGGCAAGCATCGGCTGGTATTCACGCTGCACCGGTCGATCCGAGACAGTGAGGATAAAGCCTTGCGCATCCAGGCCCGTAGCCGCAGTTCTCATGCGCGATGTACCTCAATCACCACCCCCTCCTCTTCACTCGGCACACAAAAATGGCGCGTGATCAGATCAAACTCGGCATCCGTCGCGGCGAAATCATGCTCACCGCGCGCATTGCGCGCATGCAGCCGTGCGCGGCACGTGTCGTCGTCGAGTTCGAGGTAGTGCAGGCGGTGCGGCACCTGGGCCGCCTGGGCCAGGCCAAACAGCCATTCGCGCTGGCTCAGGGTATTGGCCGGAAAATCCAGCACCACGTTGTTGCCTGACGCCAGCAGATTGATGACCAGCGGCCCCATGACGCCACGAATGCGCTGGGCGCAGCGCAGGTAATCTGCCAGCGACAGAATTTCACCGGGGTACAACTGCGCAAGCCAATGGTCTTCGCCGAGCAGTATCGCGCCGTGTTCAGCGGTGAGGGTGTTGGCAAGCGTCGACTTGCCCGAGGCGATCTTGCCGCACAGCAGGTGCAGGGTCGGCATGGGGTGCTTTCCTTTGTGTGGCCTTGAAGCATGCCATCTTTGACTCTGTTTCATAACATTTCAGCGTCAATTGCCCTGAACTTTCCTACTGGCGCTGCGTTCACTTCCTATGTGCTGCCCCGACCTGGGGCGTTGATACGTTGGAAAGCAACAAGGAGCCGCCACCACCATGACTACCCTCGCAACTTATCGACCCACGCCAGGCCCGCTGCACGCGACGTTGCTCGCGGGCACCGTGCCGTTGTTCCTTGGCGCCCTGCTCAGTGACATTGCCTACGGTCAGACCTACCAGATTCAATGGGCCAACTTCGCCTCCTGGCTGATCGCCGGCGCGCTGGTGTTTGCCGGGCTCGCGCTGTTGTTTGCGCTGGTCAATCTGGTGCGCGCCGGACACAAGGCCGGGCAACCGCTTGTGTACTTTCTATTGGTATTGGCAACCTGGGTGCTCGGGCTGATCAACGCCTTCCAGCATGCCAAGGACGCCTACGCGATGATGCCCGCGGGCCTGGTGCTGTCGGCAATTGTGAGCGTGCTGACGCTTGCGGCGACCTGGACCGGCCTGCGTTCGGGAGGTGCCCGATGAAAACGTCGCACACGTTGACGCTGTTGACTGCGGCCCTGCTGTTGAGCGCCTGCGGTGGCGAAGGTGACAAGACCCAGGCCCGCGGCCCCGATCCCAAGCTGCCGGAGCAACAGAGCAGCCTGATACCGAGCATGAAAATCGCCGAGCCAACCCCCTGGGGCGAGCAGAAACCCAAGGTACCCGAAGGCTACAGCATCACCGCCATCGCCACCGACCTGGCCATCCCGCGCCAGACCCTGGTACTGCCCAACGGTGACATCCTCATCGCCGAGGGCCGCGGCGGCAGTGCGGCCAAGCTCAAGCCCAAGGATGTGATCGCCAGCGTGATCAAGGCCCAAGGCAACACCCAGGTCAAGGGCGGCAATCGCCTGACCCTGCTGCGCGATGCCGACGGTGACGGCACCTACGAACTGAAAACAGTCTTCGCCGACAACCTCAACGCGCCCTACGGCCTGGCGTATGCCGATGGCAAGCTGTATGTGGCCAACCAGGATGCACTGCTGCGTTTCGATTACACCGATGGCCAGACCAAAGCCGACGGCGTACCGACCAAGGTTACCGACCTGCCGGCGCAGATCAACCATCACTGGACCAAATCCCTGGCCATCAGCGCCGACGGGCGCCAGCTGTATGTGGGCATCGGCTCCAACAGCAACATCACCGAGCGTGGCATGGAAGTGGAGATCGACCGTGCCATGGTCTGGCAGATCGACGCCGCCACCGGCGCGCATAAACCCTACGCCACCGGCCTGCGCAACCCCACGGCCCTGGCCCTTCAACCCGGCACCGGGCAACTGTGGACAGTGGTTAATGAACGTGACGAACTCGGCCCCGACCTGGTGCCCGATTACCTGACGTCGGTGCGTGAAGGCGCCTTCTACGGCTGGCCCTACAGCTACTGGGGCCAGAACGTCGACCCGCGCGCGCAACCGCAGAACCCGGCCAAAGTCGCCGCCGCGATCAAGCCGGATTACAGCCTGGGCTCCCACGTAGCCGCACTGGGCGTGGACTTTTCCATCCCGGCCATGGGCGAGAAGTTTGCCGATGGCGTGTTCGTCGGCGAGCATGGCAGCTGGAACCGCCCGAACCCGGTGGGCTACAAGGTGATCTTCGTGCCGTTCCGTGATGGCAAGCCTTCGGGCGAACCGATTGATTTTGCGACCGGCTTTCGTGGGGATGACGGCAAGACCCGCGGTCGTCCGGTAGGGGTGACGGTGGACCCCAAAGGTGCGCTGATCATCGCCGATGACCTGGCCAACACCGTGTGGCGGGTGACGCGGACTCAGTAGCCACTGATACCTGTCTGCCTGATGGAGATCCAAATGTGGGGGACGCAGTGGGGGGTGACGGGGACCCCAAAGGTGGTCAGCTGTCACCTTCACTCTGCAACTGCGCCTCCAGCCAGCCCAGCAACGCCGCTATCTCTGCCCGGCTGCCCGCCTCTTGATGCCGGTAAATCGAAATCGCCTCGGGCAGATACACCCGCTCGGCGCACGGCCGCACCAGCGCACCACTTTCAATCAAACGGCCCGCCGTACGCTGCCAACCCATGGCGACCCCATGCCCCTCCACCGCCGCCTGCAACATCAGCGGGTAGCTATCGAACGTGACACTGCGCGCATCCTCGGCCAATGCCTGACCGAACACTTGCAACCAGCTCTCCCACTCCATCAGGTGCGGAGGCTCGGAGCTGTGGTGCAAAAACGTGCATGACTGCAAATCGGCCAGTGACAGGGGTTTTGGCGTGGCGAGGTAAGCTGGGCTGCACACCGGAAATACTTCGTCGGAGGCGGTGAACATCAACGGATGCGCGCCGCTGGCGCGCCGCGTGCTTTGCAGGGCGACGTCGAAGGGACCCGTGAATTCCGTCAAGGGTCGGGTGGAAGTCACCACCTGGATTTCGATCTGCGGGTATTGCTGGTGAAAGCTCGACAGGCGCGGCATCAGCCAATAAAACGCCTCACACAATTGACAGAGCAGTACCACCCGATTGCTGTGCGGTGAGGCCCGTAGGCGCGCGGCGCTGTCACGGATGCTGTGCAATGCGTCGCTGACTACCCGCGCCAGGTCATGTCCTTCCTGGGTGAGGAACACCGCACGGTTGCGCCGATAAAACAGCTTCACCCCGAGGTTGTCCTCCAGCCCGCGTATCTGGCGACTGATGGCGGCCTGGGTGATGTGCAGCTCATCACCGGCCTTGGAAAAACTGCCCAGGCGCGCCGCCGCTTCAAACGGCAACAAGCTGGCCAGGGGCGGTAGGGTCTTGCCGAGTGTATTCATGATTTCAGGTTATGCATTCAGGGCCGAGAACTCGTTTGTAGCACAGCGGCACGCCTGGGCACCATGCATCCATTCCCTGATGGATAACCCTGATGAACTCAATGCAAACATCGATGCTCGCCGGCGTGATGCTGGCGGTGGTGGCGACCCTGGGTTGGGCGCTGAACTTCATCACCCCTTACGTCAGCGGCGCCTACAGCCTCTACGACCTTATGGTGGTGCGGTTTCTGATCGCAGGAATAGTGGGCCTGGTGGGCACCCTGCTGTGCCGGGCCCACCTGCGTGTGCTCGGGCCTGGCCAATGGTGCGTCGCCGCTGCGCTCGGTGCCCTCGGTTGCCTGGGGTACGGCGTGTGCATCGCTGCGGGTGTGGTGTTCGGCGGCCCGGTACTGACGCCCGCGTTTGTCGGTCTGGTTCCGGTGTTGCTCGCGCTGGTCGGCAACGCCCGCGACAAGACCATACAGTGGCGTCGGCTGGCGGCACCGCTGGCCTGCGTAACGGCAGGCTTGTTGCTGTCAAACCTCAGCAGCGTGCATCAGCCGTCATTGGGCATTGTCGCCTGGCTGGGCGGGCTGTTTTTTTCGGTGAGTGCAGTGGCCTTGTGGATTGGCTTCAGTGTGATCAACCAACGGCAATTGATGAAACTGCCGGCGTCGGCCACCGGGCTTTGGAGCGCCTTGATGCTGGTGGGTGCGGGTATCTCGACGTTGTGCCTGCTACCTGGGGTGCTGGCCCTGGGCTTGCTCAAACTGCCAACCCTGGGCTTCAGCCTGAGCCAGGCAGGGCCGTTGTATACCTGGGGTTTGATCATCGCGGTGATGTCCACCGTGGTGGGTGCCTGGGCCTGGAACGCCGCAACCCGGCGCCTGCCCATGGTGCTGAGCGGGCAACTGATTGCCCTCGAGTCGCTGTTCGCCACGCTGCTCGGCCTGTGGTTTCACGAGCGCTGGCCAACGCCGATGGAAGCCGCTGGCCTGGCCGCCGTGTTGATGGGAGTGGTGATGGCGGTGCGGATCATCCTGACCGGGGCAAGCGCCCCTGTAAAACGGGGCTTGATCGACTCAAGCCCCGGCCGCTTTACAGGTCAGTGATTTCCTTGTGACGCGGCACCAGGCTCTTCATCACGCTCCAAGCCACCAGGTAGGCCAGCGCGCAGATAGCGAACATGATCATGTAGCCGGTGTGGATGTCGTTGATCGACTTGTAGTAATCGAACACCCAGCCGCCGATCTTGGTCATCACCACGCCGCCGAGGCCGCCGGCCATGCCGCCAATTCCCACCACCGAGGCCACGGTTTTCTGCGGGAACATGTCGGACACGGTGGTGAAGATATTGCACGACCACGCCTGATGCGCAGAGGCGCCCACGCCGATCAGCAATACCGGCACCCAGAAGCTGATATAGCCCAGCGGCTGCGCCAGCAACACCACCAGCGGGAACAATGCGATCACCAGCATGGCCTTCATACGCCCGTCATACGGCGCATCGCCGCGCGCCATGAAGTAGCTGGGGAACCAGCCGCCGCCGATGCTGCCAACCATGGTCATGCTGTACAGCACGGCCAGCGGCATCACGATATCGGCGCCTTTCATGCCGTACTGCGCCGACAGGTAAGTGGGCAGCCAGAACAGGAAGAACCACCACACGCCGTCGGTCATGAACTTGCCGAAGGCAAAGGCCCAGGTCTGGCGGTAGGTCAGCAGCTTGAACCACGAGACTTTTTTCTCGACCGTGCCGGCGGGCGCCTTGGCGAACGGCTGCAGGGTCTGGTCGCTACGGATGTAGGCCAGTTCTTCGGCCGAAAGACGTTTTTGCTGCTCGGGCTTTTCGTACACCGCCGCCCACACCGCGACCCACACGAAGCCGAGCATGCCGATGACCATGAAGGCCGCTTCCCAGCCCCACATGCTGGCAATCAAGGGCACGCAGATCGGCGCCAGGATCGCGCCGACGTTGGCACCGGAGTTGAAAATGCCAGTGGCCAGGGAGCGTTCTTTCTTCGGGAAATATTCGGCGGTGGCCTTGATTGCAATCGGGAAGTTACCCGCCTCGCCGATCGCCAGTACTGCGCGGGAGAGCATGAAACCGGCAATCGACACCGGAATCACCGCCAGCCCGATGGCGCCGCTGACGGCAGCGATGCCCTCGCCCATCGGCACTGAGAACGCGTGCATGATCGCGCCAGTGGACCAGATCGCAATCGCGATCACATAGGCGGCCTTGGTGCCGATCTTGTCGACAAAGCGCCCGGCGAACAGCATCGAGATCGCATACACAAACTGGAACACCGCCGCGATGTTGGCGTAGTCGGTGTTGCTCCAGCCAAACTGCGTCGACAGCTGCGGCGCCAGCAGGCTGAGCACCTGGCGATCGAGGTAGTTGACGGTGGTGGCGAAAAACAGCATCGCGCAGATGGTCCAGCGATAGTTGCCGACCGCCTGGCCAACACGATGGGCACTGATGGGCTCGTTCAGATTCATGGCATCACTTTTATTTTTGTTAGGTAGGACATAGACAACGTCATATGTCGTCGTACAACTGCGGCTTTTATATCGGGCAGCCATCGGCGTGTCAATCTGAAAATTCGCGAATTGTCCAGGCATTGCTTGGTTACCAGACGTTTCAAGAAAACCCGGTTGTAGGATGACAAAAGCGATTTTTCGTCAATCGAGAAAAAACACGCCTGGAGGTGAATTATTTCACCCGCGCTTGTATCTGAACTGACAGAGCGGTGCTGTCGCGGTGATAGCACCTCCCCTGTTCGGTTTTAGAGTGGTCCGCATGAAATTACGAAAAAAAAGCGTCAAGCCCATCGGGCTGAATGACATCACCATTGTCGACGACACCAAGGTGCGCAAGGCGATCACCGCCGCCGCCCTGGGCAATGCCATGGAATGGTTCGATTTTGGCGTCTACGGGTTTGTCGCTTATGTGCTCGGCAAGGTGTTCTTCCCGGACGCCTCGCCCAGCGTACAAATGATCGCCGCACTCGGTACGTTCTCGGTGCCGTTCCTGATTCGCCCCCTGGGCGGCCTGTTCTTCGGCGCGCTCGGCGATAAATACGGGCGGCAGAAAGTCCTCGCGGCGACCATCGTGATCATGTCGCTCAGTACATTCGCCATCGGCCTGATCCCCGGCTATGCGTCCATCGGTATCTGGGCGCCGATCCTGTTGCTGCTGTGCAAGATGGCCCAAGGTTTCTCGGTCGGCGGTGAATACACCGGGGCCTCGATTTTCGTCGCCGAATACGCGCCGGACCGCAAGCGCGGTTTCCTCGGCAGTTGGCTGGACTTCGGCTCCATTGCCGGTTTCGTGCTGGGTGCGGGTGTGGTGGTGCTGATTTCGAGCGTGCTGGGTGAAGCCGACTTCGAAGCCTGGGGCTGGCGCCTGCCGTTCTTCCTCGCCCTGCCCCTGGGCATCATCGGCCTGTACCTGCGCCACGCGCTGGAAGAAACCCCGGCGTTCCAGCAGCATATGGACAAACTTGAACAAGGCGACCGCGAAGGCCTGAGCCACGGCCCCAAAGTCTCGTTCAAGGAAGTCGCCACCCAGCATTGGCGCAGCCTGCTGACCTGCATCGGGATCGTCGCGGCCACCAACGTGACGTACTACATGCTGCTCACCTACATGCCCAGCTACCTGTCGCACAACCTGCACTACAAAGAAAACAGCGGCGTGCTGATCATCATCGCGATCATGGTCGGCATGCTGTTCGTGCAGCCGTTCATTGGCTTTGTCAGCGATAAGATCGGCCGCAAGCCGTTCATCATCACTGGCAGTATCGGCCTGCTGTTTCTGTCCATTCCGGCGTTCATGCTGATCACCAGCGGCAAGATCGGCCTGATCTTCGCCGGCCTCCTGATCCTGGCGGTGATCCTCAACTTCTTTATCGGCGTGATGGCCTCGACATTGCCGGCAATGTTCCCCACTCACCTGCGCTACAGCGCACTGGCCAGCGCGTTCAACGTTTCGGTGTTGATCGCCGGTGTCACCCCGACCGCCGTGGCCTGGCTGGTGGAAAGTACCAACGACCTGTACATGCCCGCCTATTACCTGATGGTGTTCGCCGTGGTCGGCCTGATCACTGGCCTGACCATGAAGGAAACCGCCAACAAGCCCCTGCGTGGCGCGGCACCGGCGGCGTCGGACATGGAAGAAGCCAAGGAGTTGCTGCAGGAACACCACGACAATATCGAGCAGAAGATCGAAGACATCGATGCCGAGATTGCCGAACTGGAAGCCAAGCGCAAGAACCTGGTGCAACAACATCCACGTATCAACTAAACCCTGACCCTGCGTGGCGGCCGAGGCCACCGCGTTAAAGGAGAGTCCAGCATGCTTGCGAGCGTCACCGCCCCACAATCGTTACTCAGCGCGCAAGAACGCGCGGCGATTGCCGAAATAGAAGCCACCACCAGCATCCTGCAATTGGTCACGCGTCTTACCAATATGCGATTTGCCGGCATCGCCAAGTTCACTGACCAGGAATGGATCGTGTGTTCGGCGTACGACCCCATGGAAATGGGCATCGACGTGGACGATGTACTCGACCTGGAAACCACCCTGTGCAGCGAGTTCTGCGTCAACCCCCAGACCTTGTTCATCCCCCAGGTCAGCGCAGACGGCCGCTTTGCCGCGCGGCCCGTGGTCAAGCAATACGCAATCGAAAGTTACGCGGGAGCACCGATCTTCCTCCCCGACGGCCGCCTCTTCGGCGCACTGTGCGCGCTGGATTCCCGCGCGATGCTGTTCGACGACCCCAACCTGCCGGAAACCCTCAGCCTGTTCGCCCGGCTGATCGGCTGTATTTTTTTCGCTAATTTGACCGCGACTGATCACTGAGCATCGACTTGCCGCGTAACCCGGCAATGTCGCGTTTGGGCGGCACGCCGAACAGCCGGCTGTACTCGCGGCTGAACTGCGACGGGCTTTCGTAGCCCACCTTGAACGCCGCGCTGGACACGTCTTGATGCTCGTTGAGCATCAACCGGCGAGCCTCGTTCAAGCGCAACCACTTCTGGTACTGCAACGGGCTCATTGCCGTGAGCTGGCGAAAATGATGATGAAACGTCGCCGCGCTCATTTGCACCCGCGCCGCCAATTCTTCCACGCGCAACGCCCCATCATAATTGAGCTTGAGCCAGTCGATGGCCTTGGCGATCCGGTAGCCCTGCCCGTCGACCGCGCAGATCCGGCGCAACCGACCGGCCTGATCGCTCTGCAATAGCCGGTAGTGGATTTCGCGCTGAATCAACGGGGCGAGCACTGGGATGGCTTGCGGCTCGTCGAGCAATGCCACCAACCGTGCAAGCGCTTCCAGCAGGCCGTCCGTGACCGTACCGATCCCCACGCCTTTGAGTACCGAGCGTTCCCGCTGGGGCGGCAGCTCACTCTGCGCGATCAGTTCGGCCAGGATGCGCAGGTCCAACCCGAAGGTCAGCCCCAGGCAGGGCTGCCGGGCGCTGGCCTCAAGCACTTCGGAATTGGCCGGAATATCCAGCGATGTCACCAGGAAACGCGAGGTGTCGTAGGGATAGCCCTCGCCGCCCACCCACAGCTGCTTCCTACCCTGGACGACCAGCACGATGCACGGTTCGACCATGCACACCACTGGCGCCTGAGGGTGCTCACGCCGGTAAAAACCCAGACCCGGAATCGGCATCGGGTAGTCGCCGGGGGTGGTAACCCTTGAACCAATGGACTGCACCAGCGCATCCAGCGGCGATTGAGTGATCTTCATGACAGGCCCTTTTCTGATCACCGGACTTTACCCCGACCCGCCCTTGGGCGTCTGCCGCAATGCCGCAGACTCAGAGGATCAGGCAAGTAATCCAGTGTAATGCCCTACAGAACCGCGCCCGCCCTGGGGAAAATGTGCGGACCAACCCCTTCAAGGATCCGCCCATGAAACGCCTCTTGCTCACCCTGGGTCTGCTGGTGACGTCTTTTACTGCTCTGGGAGCCGACATGTCCAACGGTGCCGACAACTTCTACACAAGCAACAAGGTGACCGTTGAAAAAGTCACCTTCAACAATCAATACGGCATGCAGGTTGCGGGCAATCTGTTCGTGCCGAAGAACCTTGCACCGTCGTCGAAAAACGCCGCCCTGATCGTCGGCCATCCGATGGGCGCCGTCAAAGAACAGAGCGCCAATCTGTACGCCACCAAAATGGCCGAACAGGGTTTCGTCACACTGTCGCTGGACCTGTCGTTCTGGGGCGAAAGCGCCGGCACACCGCGCAATGCCGTGCTGCCCGACCTGTACACCGAGGATTTCAGCGCAGCGGTGGACTTCCTCGGCACCCGGTCCCTTGTCGACCGCGAACGCATCGGCGTGATCGGTGTCTGCGGCAGCGGCAGTTTCGCCATCGCCGCGGCAAAGATCGACCCACGCCTCAAGGCTATCGCCACGGTCAGCATGTATGACATGGGCGCGGCCAATCGCAATGGCCTCAAGCACGGCCTGACCCTGGAGCAACGCCGCCACATCCTGTTGCAAGCGGCCAATCAGCGGTATGTGGAATTCCAGGGTGGCGAAACCGTCTACACCGGCGGGACGCCCCTGACACTGACCGGCAACCCGATCGGCGACGAGTTTTTCGATTTTTACCGCACACCGCGCGGCCAGGTCACACCCGCCGGGGCCTCGCCGCAGACCACCACCATGCCGACGCTGACCAGTAACGTGAAGTTCATGAATTTCTACCCGTTCAACGACATCGAGACGATCTCTCCGCGCCCACTGCTGCTGATTGCCGGCGCCAACGCGCATTCCCTGGAGTTCAGCGAGGACGCCTACCAGCGTGCGGCCGAGCCCAAGGAGCTGGTGATCATTCCCAACGCGGGTCATGTGGACCTTTATGATCGGGTCGAGCTGATCCCGTTCGCCAAGCTCACCGCCTTCTTCAACAGTCATCTCAAGTGATGGTTCATGACTCACAGGCACCGCGCTGGGGCGCGGTGCTTGCCCTGTCCCTGGCGGCGTTTGCGCTGGTTGCCTCGGAGTTCATGCCGGTGAGCCTGCTGACCCCGTTGGCCGCTGACCTCGGCGTGACCCAGGGCCAGGCCGGCCAGGGCATTTCGGTGTCGGGGTTGTTTGCCTTGTTCACCAGCCTGATGATTGCCACCGTAGCGGCACGGGTTGACCGCAAGCGCCTGCTGATGGCGCTGACACTGTTGATGATCATGTCCGGCACGGTCGTGGCGTTCGCGCCGAACTACCTGGTATTCATGCTGGGCCGCGCGCTGATCGGCATCGCCATCGGCGGCTTCTGGTCGCTGTCGGCCGCCACCGCCATGCGCTTGGTGCCCGAGGCTCAGGTGCCGCGTGCGTTGGCCATGGTCAACGGCGGCAACGCACTGGCAACGGTGATCGCCGCGCCCCTGGGCAGTTTTCTCGGTGGTGTGATTGGCTGGCGTGGGGCGTTTTTCTGCGTGGTGCCGGTGGCGGTGATTGCGCTGGTATGGCTGCTGGTAAGCCTGCCACCGATCAAGACCCGCGCGAGCGCAAAAACCGCCAACGTACTGTGTTTGATGAAGCAGGCGCCCGTGGTGATGGGCATGCTGGCCGTGAGTGTGTTTTTCATGGGCCAGTTCATGCTGTTCACCTACCTGCGGCCGTTTCTGGAGAGCGTCACGCAGGTGAGCGTGTCCGGGCTGTCATTGGTGCTGTTGACACTGGGCCTGACCGGCCTGGCAGGCACGTTCCTGATCGAGCGTTTCCTCAAGCACAGCCTGTACCGCACGTTGATCGCTATCCCGGTATTGATGGCCCTGATTGCGATGGCGTTGGTCGCCTTCGGCAGTTCGACGCTGCTGACCACTCTGTTGCTAGGCGCTTGGGGCCTGGTGGCCACTGCCGCACCGGTAGGCTGGTGGACCTGGCTGGCCAACACCCTGCCCGAGGACGCCGAGGCCGGGGGTGGCTTGATGGTGGCGATCATTCAGTTGGCCATCGCGACGGGCGCCACGATGGGTGGTGTGGTATTTGACTTCAGCGGCTATCAGGCGACGTTTGAGTTGAGCGCGGCGCTGCTCTGCGTGGCGGCGCTGCTCGCGCGGATGGCACAACGCGCCAGTGAACGCGCAGTACACTGCTGCAACGCCTGATGGGTTAAATATTTCCCCAGGGCCGCCGATAGCCTGTCAAACCCCTGACTTGCCGCGAGGCCCTGCGCGAAATAATGCCCAACTCTCTCGCACCTATCGTCCGCTCGCTCTCCACGCGCACCAGCCTGTCGCTGACGCGCACCTCACTGTTCAACTTCATGATCCTGTTGGCCGGTGTCTTTGCGGCCGCGGCTTACTCGCTGATCTACCTCGCCCATGACATGGATCACTCGGAGCAGGCCGAAAGCGCATTCCATACGCGCAAAGCCATGCAGTCGATGGAAAAGTCCATGCGGTTGAACGTCAAGGACTACGCCTTCTGGAGCGACGCCTATAAGCATCTGCACCTGCAGGTAGACAACGACTGGGCCTATACGCGCGGCAATGTCGGCGCAACGCTGTTTCATGATTTCGGTTTTCAGGGCGTGTTTGTGGTCAACGATGCCGACCGCACGGTGTATGCAGTGGTCGAAGGCGAACAGCAACCCATCGAGATCAGCGAGTGGCTCGACCAGTCCATGGCACCCATTCTCGAACAGGCGCGGGCGGGGATTGAAAACGAAACAGCGGTGAGTACCCTCATCAACGTGCGCGGCAGCCCTGCGCTCGTGGCCGCCGCCGCCATCACGCCGGGCACCGACCCCACGGTGGTTGCCGACGACCGGCAAGCCTCGGTGCTGATTTTTGTCAACATTCTCGACGGCGCCAAACTGGGCGTGATCGGCGATGACTTCGGCGTGGCCAAGCTGCACATCGCCACACCCGCCGACATCGCCAAGGGCGTCTCCCTGCCGCTTGGCGACAAGGGCAGCGCGGGCAGCCTGTACTGGCAGCCGGAGCAGCCCGGCAAGCGTTTGATGGGCGTGGCCCTGCCGCTGCTGGGCCTGGCCGCGTTGCTGGTGTGCCTGATGACCTGGGTGATTTTGCGGCGCAGCACCGCGGCCGCCCTCGCCCTCGATGCCAGCCATGACTCGTTGCAAAGCAGCCAGAACGCCTTGGCCACCAGTGAAGCGCGCTTTCGCGATGTGGTCGAGGCCAGTTCCGATTGGGTGTGGGAGATCGATGCCGATTGGCGCTTCACGTATTTGTCGGAACGCTTCGAAAACGTGACCGGGCTGGCCCGTAATACGTGGATCGGCGCGGCCATGAACGACCTGCTGGAGACCGAAGACGGCTTGCTCTCACAGTGGTTGTGCACGCCCGGACGCCGCCCCGACCTCAGTGTGCAATGCCTGTACCTGGACGCTCAGGGGCAAGAGCGCACCACCCGCTTATCGGCGCGGCAAATGCCCTGTGGCGGGTTTCGCGGCACGGCCACCGACGTGACGGAAGAAGTCGAGGCGCGTCGGCGTATTGAGTTTCTGTCTCTGCATGACGCCCTGACCGGCTTGCCCAACCGCACGCGCCTGCAAGCCTTCCTCGACAGCAAACTCAAAGCGCTGCCGCCCCCGGAACGCCCGCTGGTCATGCTCAGCCTGGACCTGGACCGCTTCAAGCCGGTCAATGATTTGCTCGGGCATGCCGCCGGCGACCGCGTGCTCAATGAAGTGTCGAGCCGCCTGAGCGCTTGCGTGCGCCATGGCGACCTGGTGGCGCGGGTCGGAGGCGATGAGTTTGTGCTGATCCTGACCGATGCCGGCACGCAGGACGACGTCGAAAATCTGTGCCGACGTTTGATCGGGTCGATCGAGCAGGCCATTCGCATTGATGAGCAGGACGTGTTTATCAGCGCCAGCATCGGCATCACGCTGGCCCCCAATGATGCCAGCGAGGTCACCGAGCTGCTGCGCTACGCCGATATCGCGCTGTACGAAGCCAAGGCCGCCGGGCGCAATACCTGGCGCTTTTACTCGGGCGAAATGAACGCACGCATCATCGAACGACGCCGCCTGGAAAGCGACCTGCGCTATGCGATCAAACATGGGGAATTGCGCCTGCACTTCCAGCCGCGCTATCGCATCGCCGACGGGCAGATGGTCGGGGCCGAGGCGCTGGTGCGCTGGCAACACCCGGTGCGCGGGCTGATCGCCCCGGACACCTTCATCCCGATTGCCGAAGAGTCGGGGCTGATCCTGTCACTCAGCGACTGGGTGCTGGCAACCGCCTGCGCCTGCGCCGCCCAGTGGCCGGGCAACCTGTTCGTGTCGGTTAACCTGTCGCCCATCGAGTTCAAGCGCGGCCACCTGGTCCAGCGCGTACGTCATGCGCTGGATGCCTCGGGTATCGATCCGGCGCGGGTGGAAGTGGAAATGACCGAGAGCGTGATGCTCGAAGACGCCGTCGGCGCCCTGGAGGTGATGCACACGCTCAAACAACTGGGTATTCGTATTGCCATGGATGATTTCGGCACCGGGTACTCTTCCCTGAGCTACCTGCGCGCCTTTCCGTTCGATGGGCTGAAGATCGACCGCAGCTTCCTCACCCGCCTGGAGGACAGCGACGACGACAAAGCCATCATCCAGGCCATCGTCGGCCTCGGCCGCGCCCTGGCCCTCACGGTGACCGCCGAGGGCATCGAAACCGCCGAGCACCTGGCCATGCTCAAGGCGGTGGCCTGCGACGAGGGCCAGGGTTACTTTCTCAGCCGGCCGATGGATGTCGACGCATTCAACGGTCTGCTCGCGCAAGACACGCAACAAACCAAGAGCTATTTGAAAAAGTGACTCGGCGTCTTGCCGAATTGCTTCTTGAACATGCTGGTAAACGCGCTCGGGCTGTCGTAGCCGAGCGCCAGGGCCACGTCGATAATCTTCTCTCCCACCGCGATGCGCTCCAATGCCAGCAGCAAACGCGCCTGCTGGCGCCATTGCCCGAAGGTCATGCCGGTTTCCTTGCGAAACAGGCGCTGGATGGTTTTCTGGTCCAGGTCCAGGCGCTCGCTCCAGTGCGCGACGGTGGACGCATCGCCAGGGTCCTGTTGCAGGGCCAGGCAAATGTGCTGGATGCGCGGGTCGGCAGGCTGCGGCAGGGATAGCGGCAAAGCGGGCAACAGGGCCAGTTCGTCGAGGATCAGGTGCATGATTCGCGCATCCCGCGAGTCCTCGGCATAGGGCGGCTTGAGGCTGACCGAAGCCTTGATCAGCTCACTCAACAATGGCGAGATGCTCACCGCCTTGGTCTCGGTGGGCAGGTTGGGGAAGCTGTCGGCGCGGACAAACACGCTGCGCATTTTCAGCGGCCCCACGCAACGCAGGGAATGCACGTGCCCGCAGGGCATCCAGAAGCCGCGATTGGGCGGCACCGTCCACTGGTTCTGCGCCGAATGCACGACCATCACGCCTTCCGTGGCGTAGAGCAGTTGATGCTTCTCGTGACTGTGGTCGGGGATCACCCAGTTTTCCGGGTAATCGGTGGCCGAACTGATCACGGCCCAATCGCCCTCGTCGATCTCTTGCAGGAATTTATCCAGGGATTTGATCATTTCGCCCTTTTTGCGACAGTTGTCGCCCCGATTTCGTGAGACAGGCATTTTGTGCGAATCTAGCATAAACCCCGAAACAATTTGAAATGGGCAGCCGGCTTAAGTACTGGTTGCCCCTGTTCGCTGCCTTGTATGGAATGCCTGCATGTCGACACTCACCGCGTCACCCGCTGCTGCAACCAGTACACCCCACGTCAGCCCCTTGGTTATGCGTATCCTTGGCGCCTGCGCCCTGGCGCACCTGATCAACGACCTGATCCAGGCCGTGCTGCCATCGATCTACCCGATGCTCAAGGCCAACTACGGACTGACGTTCACCCAGGTGGGGATGATCACCCTGACCTTCCAACTGACCGCCTCGCTGCTGCAACCGTGGATCGGTTACCACACCGACCGCCATCCCAAGCCCTGGCTGTTGCCCGCCGGGATGGTGTGCACCTTGATCGGCATCCTGATGCTGGCGTTTGTCGGTACGTTCCCGGCGATCCTGCTGGCGGCGGGACTGGTGGGCGTGGGCTCGTCGACCTTCCACCCGGAAACCTCGCGCGTGGCACGCCTGGCCTCCGGCGGCCGCTATGGCCTGGCGCAGTCGACCTTCCAGGTCGGCGGCAACACCGGCAGCGCCTTGGGGCCCCTGCTGGCGGCGGCGATCATCATTCCCTACGGCCAGGGCAATATCGCCTGGTTCGGCCTGTTTGCGGTGTTTGCGATCCTGGTGCTGTACGGCCTGAGCCGCTGGTACCGCAACCATCTCAACCTGTTCAAGCTCAAGCAAGGCGGCAAGGCGACCCATGGTCTGTCCAAAGGCCGCGTGACCTTTGCGCTGGTGGTGCTGGCCGTGCTGGTGTTTTCCAAGTACTTCTATATGTCCAGCCTCACCAGCTATTTCACCTTCTACCTGATCGAAAAGTTCAGCCTGTCGGTGGCCAGCTCCCAGTTGTACCTGTTCCTGTTTCTCGGCGCCGTGGCCGCGGGCACGTTTTTCGGCGGGCCGATCGGCGACCGCATCGGGCGCAAGAAAGTCATCTGGTTCTCCATCCTCGGTGCCGCGCCGTTCACCCTGGCCCTGCCCTATGTCGACCTGTTCTGGACCGCCGTGCTCAGCGTGGTGATCGGCTTTATCCTGGCCTCGGCGTTCTCGGCCATCGTGGTGTTTGCCCAGGAACTGGTGCCGGGCAATGTGGGGATGATTGCCGGTGTGTTCTTCGGCCTGATGTTCGGTTTCAGCGGGATCGGCGCGGCCCTGCTGGGTTTGCTCGCCGATAACCACGGCATCGAATACGTCTACAAGCTGTGCTCGTTCCTGCCGCTGGTGGGCATCCTGACGATCCTGCTGCCGTCGACCAAAGGCGTGTGACCGACCCGCTGCGCAGCGCTCTTGCACTGCGCAGCGTCACACCGACCAAATCGTGCTTAAATCCCTGTTTGGCAGCTCCGCGCGCGTCTCTGCGTATCGCCACTTGCAAGGATTACCGCATGCGCCTGTCAGATTTTATCCTTAGCAACCTCGAGCCGATCCTGCAGGACTGGGAAGATTTCGCCAGCACCATCCAGACCCCGGGCGCCGCCCTGGACCAGGAGGGCCTGCGCGACCACGCCGCGCAGATGCTGCACGCCATCGCCCAGGACCTGCGCACCACGCAGACCGTGCAGGAACAGCTGGACAAAGCCCAGGGCCTGGCCCCACAGGAAGAAGAGGAAACCCCTGCCGAAACCCACGCGGTGACACGCCTGATGGCGGGGTTCTCCATCGACCAGATGGTGTCCGAGTACCGTGCGCTGCGCACCAGCGTGCTGCGCCAGTGGCTCAAGCAGATCAAGGGCGGTACGGCACTGGATGTGGAGGACATGAACCGGTTTCATGAAGCCATCGACCAGGCCCTCGCCGAATCCATCGCCAGCTATTCGCGCGCGGTGGAAGCCTCGCGCAATGTATTCCTCGGCATTCTCGGTCACGACTTGCGCACACCGTTGGGCGCGATTTTGCTCGGTGCCGACATGCTCAGACGCTCGTCATCGGGTGGCGAACGCAATACCCGGGTGGCCACGCAGATCTACACCAGTGTTCAGCGCGCCAGCCAGATCGTCGGCGACCTGCTGGACCTGACACGCTGCCAGATGGGCCCCGGCATTCCGGTCAGGCGCACGCCGCTCGACCTGACGCCGATCTGCGAGCGCATCGTGGCGGAGATCCAGACATTCGATCCGCAAGCGCAGCTGCGCTTTGAGCCACACGCCTCGGTGGTGGGACAGTTCGACGGCGCGCGCATGGAACAGGTGTTCTCCAACATCATCGGTAACGCCGTGCATCACGGCGATCGGCACTCGCCCATCGCCGTGACGCTGGCAGTCACGCCATACAATTGTGTGTTCAGCGTGCACAACCACGGCACCCCGATCCCGCCGGATGTGCTGCCCTTCATTTTCAATCCCATGGGGCGCTTTTCCCAACGCTCGGTGATTGAACATGGCCCGACCGAAGGCTTGGGGCTGGGCCTGTTTATCGCCTCCGAAATCGTCGCGGCCCACCAGGGCTCGATCGAAGTCGAGTCCGACAGCCAACACGGCACGGTGTTTCGCGTGACTGTGCCGCTGAACGGCGCTTGAATACGTTAATAGCCTATAGCCACCAATGCTCCGAAAATGCCGGCGGAACGCTTACAATCGCGTTTGTCCACGCACCTCAGGCAGATCCGGCAACACATGACACTCGACCCTCCTACGATTTTGGCCCTCACCGTCGCCCTGGCCGCCGCGGCCGCACTCTATCTTGCGGTGGAATGGCGCAGCGTGCGCGAACCGTCGCTGCTGTTCTGGAGTGCCGGGTTCGCCACCATCACCCTGGGCTCCACCCTGGCCCTGCTACGCATCAACGGCTTTTTAGTCATCGGTGTCTGGTTCGCCAACGGTTTGCTGGTGACTGCACACTTTCTGTTTTTGCTCGGCGTGGCACGGTTTACCCAAGTGCGCGTATCGCGTGCGTGGTTCCTGATGGTCGCTGTCTGGTTCGGCATGCTGGCCTTGCCGACTGACCCGACAGGGTCCAAAACCATGCTGGCGGTGCAGTCCCTGCTGGTCGCCCTGCCCACCTTGCGCGCCAGTTTCCTGCTGCGGCCCCATGGCCGATCCTTGAGCGTGGGGGCGGTGCAACTGCGTTTCGTGCTGCTGATCCATGGGATGTTCTACGTGGCCAAGGCCCTCTCGGTGGTGATCCCCGGCACCCTGATCGACCTCGCCGCATTCAAGGGCGAAATCATCCAGATTTCCCTGGTGGAAGGCGCAATGGCGATCATGTTGATCGCCCTGTCCATGACCGGCTCCGAGCGCTACCGCCGTGAACAACAGATCGCCCGCCTCGCCGCCCGCGACCCACTCACCGCCCTCTACAACCGCCGCGCCCTCGACCTGCGCGCCCCGCACCTGCTGGCCCGGATCTCCCCGGCCCAACCCGGCGCCCTGCTGCTGATCGATATCGATAATTTCAAAGGGGTCAACGACCTCCATGGCCACACGGCGGGCGACCGTCTGTTGATCGCGCTCAGCGAAATGATCCGCAGCGTCGTGCCCAAGGGCGCACTGGCGGCACGCTTGGGCGGCGATGAATTCGTGATCCTGCTGAGCCCGGCGTCAACCGAACAGGTTGTCGAACTGGGCAGCGGCTTGCGCGGGCAATTCCAGCAACTGGCGGCGCAAAGCTTCAGCACCCCGGAACCGGTGACATTGAGTATTGGGGCGAACCTGTTCGATCAGCCACCGGCGAGTCTGGCGGCGCTGATTGAGCAAGGGGATTCGACGTTGTATGAGTCCAAGCGTGGGGGGCGCGACAGTATTCGGTTGGTGGACAACACGAGGCCGAGTGCCTATGGCTGATGACGGTGCGGTGGCCTCAGGCGCCGTTCATATCAACCGCAGCATCGTCACACCGCCGAGTCCCAACAAACACACCGTCCCCACCCCATACGCCAGCGTGCGCCACGGCTGCCACCCTGCCAGATACGTCACCGTATGCACCAGCCTGGCCAGGGTGAAACCGCCGGATAACCAGGCTGTCGCCACGGGCGCTGCCGCGAGCGCGACACCCAACCCGCCCAGCACAAAAAACAGCGGAATATTTTCCAAGTCATTGACCCAGGCTTTACTCGCTCGGCCAACCTGTGGCAGCTCCGTTGAATGCGCAGCACGTCTGAAGAACGCAGCATCTTCAACGTTAGTGAATACCCGTGCGCGAAGGCGGAAGTATCCCTGGTAGCAGGAAATCGCAAACATCTTCACGCACAGTACCAGCACACACAGGGCGTAGAGCTTAAGGGGATCATTCATCGCGCCCTCCATTGACCACGATGTAAAGCAATGGCCCCACCGACACAAACACCGCCGTCAACACAAAGTACGGCACCACCGAGGCTACCGATCGCCCTCGCCGCCGTGCATCCCGGTACATCCACACACACGCGAGTATCGCCATCAGGTACAGGTCAATCACCACCTGCGCGGTATCCGGCCGTGACATCAGTTCTCGCCCGAAGGCCAGCAGCGATTGCTCGGCGGTGAGCATCGTAGCCAGGGTGTAGAGCGAAAACCCGAGCAACGCGGCCAGGGCGATAGAGGATCGGGGCATGGTCTGTTCCTTGAGGTGATCGAGGCCCACCTTAGTGATAAGGTTTGGCCCCTCGCAATGACCTCGGAGGTCATCGACACGCCATGGACACCCCTGTTACCGCCGGCGAATACCTGCGCCAGTTACGCCGACAGGCCGCGTTGAGCCAACTCGAACTGGCCTTGATCACTGGGGTTTCCCAGCGCCATCTCAGCTGTATCGAGACCGGCCGCGCCAAGGCTGGCGCGGCTACCTTGCACACGCTGCTGACGGCACTGGACACACCACTGGAATACGCCAACCGCGTGTTCCTCGCCGCCGGTTACGCCCCCCGCTACACCGCCACTCCGCTCGCCTCGCCGGCCATGGCTGCGATTCGCGAAGCGCTCAGCCATGTGCTGCACGCCAATAACCCCGCGCCGGCGATCCTGTTGGGCAGCGAGTGGCAGGTGCTGGCGGCGAACGCCGGCACCGCTGTGCTGTTTGAGTTGGTAGGGATCCCGGCGCAGACGGCCGATGGCCTGAACCTGCTGACTACCTTGCTGCAGCCTGGCGGCCTGGGTGATCACCTGCTCAACGCCGAAGAGATCCGCACCCTGGCCTGGCAACGGGCGACCCGCGAAGCGCTGAGCAATCCGGGACTGGCCGCATTGCTGGCGAACCTGCCGCAGCCCACCCATACCGAATTGCCCGATGAAATGCCGCCGCTGGTACTCACACGCATCCGCTCAAGCCGGGGCGAGTTGAGCTTTCTGTCGACCTTCACCACCTTCGGCATGCCTCAGGACATCACCCTGACCTCGTTGCGCATCGAGCATCTGATTCCTGCGGACGACGCAACCTGGCAGGTGATGCGCAGCGCCTACGCCGATTATGCCGCGCTGGTTTTGTGAAATACCTGTACGTAGACTGCGCAGATACCACAACTGAAGGCGGCGAAGAAAACGTCATGCAAGTTACCGAAGTCTCCATTGCCCAATTGCGCGCTGCGCTTGAATCCGGCCAGACCACCGCGGTTGAACTGGTCAAGGCTTACCTGGCCCGGATCGATGCCTACGACGGCCCGCAGACCGCCACCGCGTTGAACGCGGTGGTGGTGCGCAACCCGCGAGCCCTTGAAGAAGCCGAGGCGTCCGATGCGCGCCGCGCCAAGGGCGAAACCCTGGGGCCATTGGACGGTATTCCCTACACCGCCAAAGACAGCTACCTGGTCAAAGGCCTGACCGCGGCCTCCGGCAGCCCGGCGTTTGCCAGGCTCGTTGCGCATCGCGACGCCTTCACCATCGAACGCCTGCGGGCCGGCGGCGCGATCTGCCTGGGCAAGACCAATATGCCGCCGATGGCCAATGGCGGCATGCAGCGCGGTGTGTATGGCCGCGCCGAAAGCCCCTACAACGCCCGCTACCTCACCGCGCCGTTTGCCTCCGGCTCCTCGAATGGCGCTGGCACCGCAACGGCGGCCAGCTTTGCCGCGTTCGGTCTGGCGGAAGAAACCTGGTCGAGCGGACGTGGCCCGGCGTCCAACAATGGCCTGTGCGCCTATACCCCGTCGCGCGGGGTGATTTCGGTGCGCGGCAACTGGCCGCTGACCCCGACCATGGACGTGGTGGTGCCGTTCGCGCGCACCATGGCCGACCTGCTGGAAGTGCTCGACGTGGTGGTCGCCGAAGACCCGGACACCCGTGGCGACCTGTGGCGCCTGCAACCCTGGGTGCCGATCCCCAGCGTTGCCTCGGTGCGCCCGGCTTCTTATGCCGAGCTGGCTGTCGGCACTAAAGCCCTCGCCGGTAAACGCTTCGGCGTGCCACGCATGTACATCAATGCCGACCCCGACGCCGGCACCAGCGAACACCCCGGCATCGGCGGGCCGACCGGGCAGAAGATCAACACCCGCGCCAGCGTGATCGACTTGTGGCAAGCCGCGCGCCAGGCGCTGGAGGCTGCCGGCGCCAACGTCATTGAAGTGGACTTCCCGCTGGTGTCCAACTGCGAAGGCGACCGTCCCGGCGCGCCGACGGTATTTACCCGTGGTTTGGTGTCCAAGGAATTCCTGCACGATGAGTTATGGGAACTGTCAGCCTGGGCGTTCGACGACTTCCTGCGCGCCAACAACGACCCGGCGCTCAATCGCCTGGCGGATGTGGACGGCCCGCAGATTTTCCCCCACGACCCCGGCACCCTGCCCAACCGCGAAGACGACCTCGCCGCCGGCATGGACGAGTACGTGCGCATGGCGCAGCGCGGCATCACGCCGTGGAACGATATCAGCAGCCTTCCCGACGGCCTGCACGGCCTGGAGCAAACCCGGCGCATCGACCTGGAAGACTGGATGGACACACTGGGCCTGGACGCGGTGCTCTTCCCCACCGTCGCCGACGTCGGCCCGGCGGACGCCGACGTGAACGAAGCCAGCGCCGACATTGCCTGGAGCAACGGCATCTGGGTGGCCAACGGCAACCTCGCCATCCGCCACCTGGGCGTGCCCACCGTCACCGTGCCGATGGGCGTGATGGCGGATATCGGCATGCCGGTGGGGCTGACGTTTGCCGGGCGTGCTTATGATGATTCGGCGTTGTTGCGTTTTGCGGCGGCGTTTGAAGCGACCGGCAGCAAGCGCCTGGTGCCACCGCGTACACCGCCGTTGGCAGAGGAATAAACGCGATTCGCAGGTGTGCTGGCTTGCCTGCGATGGGCAGGGGTATCTACACAGGTTTGAGTGGATCTCAAATCAGCTGCTATAGGGCACGGCAATCAACAGGATTGCCGTACCGTGGGTCAGCGTTGACGCCAGCACACCGTAGCGCATACACACCAAGGCGCAGGCCACCCCCTCCATCAGGGTAAACAGCAACACTGGCAACCCCAACTGAGTAACACTCAGCGCCAGGAAGGCATGGCAAGCCGCGAAGGCCACGCCACTGATCAAGGCAGCCCTGAGGGGTTTCATCTGCTGCTCCAGATAGGCCTGCAAAAAACCGCGAAACAGCACCTCTTCCAACGCGTTGGCGCCATAGGCCAGCACCACCATGCCGGGCAACCACGCCCAGTAACCGGGGATCGCCGCGCCATCGATCGCCTGATAAAGCCGCAGCGGCGCGCCAATCAGACAGCCGACCGCCAGGCCAACCACCACGCCTGCCAGTCCACGCCCTTTGACCCACACAACCAGTCGCCACAATTCGGGCGCCACCCCTGCAAGCAATACAATCAATAGCAGCGCCAGACAACCCAATGCGCCCAACACAAGGGTATTGGCCGAAAAGGCGATCTCTAGGTCGCTGCCGAGCGCCCACAGCCCCAACGGCGTCATCGCATCGCGCATCAGCACAAACGCCGCCAGCAAGATCAGGATACGCATCGCCGCCAATGAGCGTGGCGTAAGCGCCCACCACACGCCAAATAACAGCAGGCCAGGCAGCAGATGAAGAAGGTAGTTGACCAGCACGCCGAGGGCGGACGTCATCACGCCCCTGAGTCCGCATTGCGACGTAGCCACTCATCCACCACGTCACCCATCGTCTTGGGCGTTTCGTCGCGAATCCACGCCATGAACGGGCGGTCGAATTTGAACGTGGGGCCACAGTGCAAAAGCATGAAGCGGCGTACGTTCTGGGTGTTTTTATAGTCAGGGGTCACCGGCGTGGCGCGGGTGATGGGGTTGCTGTGCCAGTCAAAATCCATTTGTGTGCTCGGGCAGTTTTAATCTCGGCGCTAGCATAGCCAGTGGCCAGGTCGCCAGGAAGTCCCAGCACTGGATTTGATGAAATCCCTCAGCGTGTTGAGACATCGTATAAGAATAAAAAACGCGCCTTTACCGGTTATTTCAAATTTTTCTTTCCTTCCTACAATAAAATATTGCATGGTTGTACGACGACTAAAACGGTCGCACACCCCAACAACAATAAGGAACCCTCCATGCAAAATGTCAAAGCGCTGATCGGTTTTCTGTGCCTGTTCAGCGGCTACGTGGCCGCCGCTCCTGCCGATCAAGACGTCGCCCAAGCGGTCGACCACCTGACCCAAGCCATGCTGCATAAAGACATCAAACAGCTGCAGGCCCTCACCGCCGAGAAGCTCACTTACGGCCACTCCAGCGGCAAGATCCAGAACAAACAGGAGTTCATTGCCGATATCGAGACCGGTCGCAGTGGCTTCAAGACCCTGGAAATGCAAAAACAGACCATCACCCTGCAAGGCGATACCGCCCTGGTGCGCAACCACTTTCACGCCCAGGCGGTAAACAGTGGCGTCGAAGTGCCCACCGACATCGAGAACTTTCAGGTCTGGCAGAAGCAGAAAGGCCACTGGCTGTTGATCGGACGCCAGGCGTTCAAATTCTGATCGCCAGCGGGCTCACCACGCCACCCCTTGGCGCACCTTGAGCAACGCCCCGCGCAGCGCCGGCATGTCCACCGAGCCCAGGGCCAGACGCAATGCGTGGGGCACATGGGCCGAGACGGCGAATGGCTCGGCGGTGGACACGCACACACCCTCGCGCTGCAGGGCCATGGCGACTTGATCGGCGCGGGCGTCCTCCGCCAACGGCAGCCACAAAAAGTAGGATGACGGGTGGCTGATGTACGTCAACCCCTTCAGCACCTGCGCCGCCAACGCCTGACGCGCCTGGGCGTCCTGGCGCTTTTGCGCCTCCAACTGCGCCACGGTGCCATCTTCGAGCCAGGCCACCGCAATGGCACTCATCACACCAGGCACGTTCCAGGTGGTGGCCATGATCGCGCGCTCGAGCTGTTTTACCCAGGCAATCGGCGCGGCGACAAACCCCACCCGCAGCCCGGTGGCGACACTCTTCGACAACCCGCCCACATACACCGTGCGCTCCGGTGCCAGACTCGCCAACGGTGGCGGTGCGTCTTCGGCCAGAAACGCGTAAGCCGCGTCCTCGATGATCATCAGGTTATGCTGACGGGCGATGGCGACCAGTCGTTCGCGCTGCGCCAGGCCCATGACCCAGCCCAATGGATTGTGCAAGGTCGGCATGCTGTACACCGCGCGCACCGGACGCTTGCGACACAGGGCGTGCAGGCAATCCAGGTCCGGGCCCTGGGCGGTCACGGGGATGGCGACGATTTCCAGCTGCAGGGTCTCGGCCAGCACCTTGAACCCCGAATACGTCAACGCGTCCACGGCGACCACATCCCCCGGCTTGAGCAGCGCCATCAAGGTGACCGCCAAACCATGCTGGGCGCCGCCGACCACCAGCACCTGCGCGGCCTCCACGGTCAGGCCCCGGCATGACAAGTGCCGCGCCATCGCCGCTCGCTCATGCAAGCGACCGGCATGGGGTTGATAACGCAGCAGTGCCTCCAGGTCGCCGGACAGCGCCAACTGGCGCAACGCCGTGCGCAGTAGCTCGGCCTGGCCCGGCGACGAGGGGTAATTAAAGTTGAGGTCGAGCATGCCGGCCGCCACCGCCATTTGCCCACTGCCCTGCCCCGGCGGCAACGAGATCTCGCGCACAAAGGTGCCACGCCCGATTTCGCCGCTGACCAGGCCCATGGCCGCCAGCTCCGTGTATACGCGACTGGCGGTGACCAGAGCCAGGCCATGCTCGGCCGCCAATTGGCGATGGGTGGGCAGACGCGTGCCGGCGGGCGTTTGCCCCGAGCGGATGGCTTCGGCAAAAGAGTCAACCAGCCGTTTGTAGCGGGCGCGGGGCATGGGCGTTGTATCCATGACAATTTTTTGATTGTCTTAATCTTCAATCCTAGGATGGCTCTTACGCAATCTTTTCTTATTTCGGACGCCCACCATGGAACGCACCTCCCCCATCGGCAGCCTGGACAGCAGCACCCAGGGTTGGATCAACGGTTTTATCGGCGTGCTGATTTTCAGCGGCTCGCTGCCCGCGACGCGCCTGGCCGTGATGGAGTTCGACCCGGTATTCCTCACCCTGATCCGCGCCACCATCGCCGCCGTGCTGGGGCTGCTTGTGCTGTGGCTGTTCAAGCAGAAGCGTCCCGCACGCCGTCAATGGGGCCCGCTGGTGATCGTATCCCTCGGCGTGGTGATCGGTTTCCCGCTGCTCACCGCCCTGGCGCTGCAATACGTGACCTCCGCGCACTCCATCGTGTTCATCGGTTTGCTCCCCCTGGCCACCGCGCTCTTTGGCGTACTGCGCGGCGGCGAGCGGCCACGTCCGGTGTTCTGGCTGTTTTCGATACTGGGCAGCGCACTGGTGATGGGTTACGCGGTCGCCCAGGGCTTGAGCGCCGCGCCCGCCGGCGATCTATTGATGCTGTTGGCGGTGCTGGTGTGCGGCTTGGGGTACGCCGAGGGCGCCACGCTGTCACGCAGCCTGGGCGGCTGGCAAGTGATCTGCTGGGCGCTGGTGGTGTCGCTGCCGGTGGTGCTGCCGCTGAGCCTGGTGCTGGCACCGTCCGACTTTACCGGCATCAGCCTGCCGGCCTGGCTCAGCCTGGCTTATGTAGCCTTGTTCAGCATGCTGATCGGCTTTGTGTTCTGGTACCGTGGGCTGGCTCAGGGCGGCATTGCCGCCGTTGGCCAGTTGCAATTGCTGCAACCGTTCTTCGGCCTGGCGCTGGCGGCGGGCCTGCTGCACGAACAGGTGAGCCTGGGCATGGTACTGGTGACGGTTGCCGTGATCGGCTGCGTGGCCGGCGCCAAGCACTTCGCCCGCTAGCGCTGTGGCGCAACCATCTTGAACTTGATGCGGATGTCGTTGGAGACCACGCTGTTACCGGCCCACTCCCCCTCGCCGATCTTGAAGTCGCCACGTTTAAGGATCAGTTCGCCGTCAAAGACACCGATGCCATCCTGCTCCTTGAGCAGCACCTGCACATCCACCGGGCGCGTGGTGCCCTTGATGGTCAGGTTGCCGCTGATACGGAAGCGGTTTCTCCCCAGCGCCTTGACCCCGGTGGATTCATACACGCCCACCGGATAGGTCGCCGTATCGAACCAGGACGGGCGTTGCAGGGTGTCATTGGCCTCGTCACTGCCCGCCTTGATGCTGGCGAGCTGAATCTTGAGCACTGCATGCGCCGCCTCCGGTTTCTGGGTGTCGAAGGTCAACGTGCCGTCGAACTGGCCGAACGTGCCGTACACGCGCTGCCCCAATTGCTTGTAGGTAAAGCTGATTTGACTGGCGGCGGGGTTGACGTCCTTGTACTCCACGGCCTGAGCGTTGGCGATACAAGCCAAAGCCAGGGCAAGCGCTAAAATTCGACGTTTCATGCACCGCTCCGCAAAAGGTTGACTGTATTCCCATCAGGCGCTCGTCCTGCTAAACAGAGTAGCCACTCACCACCACAAGGACTTTGCATGCACGTCCCGTCCCTACAAGACATCACGGCCCCGGAAGGCATTTGCTTCGGCTGCGGCGGCAGCAACCCCCACGGCCTGCACCTCAAGAGCCGCTGGGATGAAGACCGCATCCACGTCATCGCCGAGTACCAACCCGACGCCCAGTACACCGGCTGGCCGGACCTGGTCTATGGCGGCCTGATCGCCATGCTGGTGGATTGCCATTCCAACTGGACCGCCATGGCCTGCCATTACCAGGCCGAACACCGCGAACCCGGCAGCCTGCCGCGTATCGATTGCGTCACCGGTAACCTGGGCATCAAATTCATCAAGCCCACCCCTATGGGCGTCCCCCTGACCCTGCGCGCGCGGGTCGACGGCGACGTGGGGCGCAAAAGCCGCGTGATCTGCGAGGTATACGCGGGCGACGTGCTCACCGCAATCGGCGATTCGGTGTTCGTGCGCGTCGACACCGGGCAACTGGCCGCCGCCGCCCATGGCCGTAACGGCTGAACCTGGTCTACATTGATGGGCACCGCCAATCGAGGACTGCACCGATGACTCGTCTCACCGCGAAGGACTTTGCCCCCGAACTGCTGGAACTCTACGACGGCTACGCCCACGGCAAGCTCAACCGGCGCGAGTTTCTCGACCGCGCGGCATTGTTCACCTTCGGCGGCCTGACTGCCTCGGCACTGCTGGCGGCGCTGAGCCCCAACTATGCCCTGGCCGAGCAGGTGAAATTCACCGACCCGGACATTGTCGCCGACTACATCACCTACCCCTCGCCCAAAGGTAACGGCACGGTACGCGGCTATCGGGTGCGTCCGGCCAAGGCTGCGGGCAAGTTGCCGGCGGTGGTGGTGGTCCACGAAAACCGTGGCTTGAATCCGTATATCGAAGACGTCGCCCGACGCCTGGCCAAGGCCGGGTTTATCGCCCTGGCCCCCGACGGCCTGACCTCGGTCGGCGGCTACCCCGGCAACGATGAAAAAGGCGTGGCGCTGCAACAGACCGTCGACCCCACCAAACTGATGAACGACTTCTTCGCGGCCATCGAATGGCTGATGCAGCACGACAGCAGCACCGGCAAAGTCGGCATCACCGGCTTCTGCTACGGCGGCGGCGTGACCAACGCGGCGGCGGTGGCCTATCCTGAGCTGGGCGCGGCCGTTTCGTTCTATGGGCGCCAGCCGCAGGCCCAGGACGTGCCGCGGATCAAGGCGCCGATCATGCTGCACTTCGGCGAGTTGGACACACGGATCAACGAAGGCTGGCCGGCCTATGAGCAAGCGTTGAAAGCGGCAGGCACGACCTATGAGGCATTCATCTACAAGGGCGCCAATCATGGGTTCCATAATGATTCGACGCCGCGCTATGACGAAGCGGCGGCGAACCTGGCCTGGGAGCGCACACTGGGCTGGTTTCGCAAATACCTGAGCTAAAGCGAACACGATTCCAGCAACCAGTCCTTGAAAGCCGCCATCGCGGGCGTCTGCGTCCGCGACTGAAGGCGCGTCAACCAATAGCTGCCCGTGGTAATAGTCACATCGAACGGTTGGCGAATCACATCGGTGGACAGCTGCCGGGTGAACATCATTGCTGGCGCCAACGCCACGCCGATCCCTTGCAACGCCGCTTCCATCATTGCCAACGAGGAATCAAACACGATGCTGCGCGGCATCACGGTATCGGCGGGCAACCCGGCGGCCTGGAACCACAGGTTCCACTCATCGGCGCGGTAAGAGCGTAGCAAGGTGTGTTTCAACAGGTCATCCGCCGTGCGCAGTTGCTCGGCGATTGACGGCACGCAGAGCACGCTCAACGGCGCCACCAACAGTTGGCAGGCGTCAGTGCCGTGCCAGGCGCCAGCGCCGAAACGGATCGCGTAATCCAAGCCTTCGGCAGCCACGTCCACACGGTTGTTATGGGTGGACAGACGCAGATCGATAAACGGGTTGCGACTGTGGAAATCCGGCAGGCGCGGCAGCAACCAGCCCACCGCGAAGGTGCCGACCGCGCCCACGCTGAGCACCTCCCGATAATGCCCGCCTTCGAACTGGTCTAAGGTGTTGGTGATGCGGTCGAAAGACTCGTGTACCACCGGCAGCAGGGTTTCGCCTTCACGGGTCAGCATCAGCCCCCTGGGCAAACGCTTGAACAGGATGACATTCAACTGCGCCTCCAGGCTCTTGACCTGATGGCTGACCGCCGCCTGGGTCACACATAGTTCGATGGCCGCCCGAGTAAAGCTCAGATGCCGGGCCGAGGCTTCGAATGCCCGCAGGGCATTGAGGGGCAGATGGGATCG
Organism: Pseudomonas sp. FP597; assembly: GCF_030687435.1. Classification (NCBI taxonomy): domain Bacteria; kingdom Pseudomonadati; phylum Pseudomonadota; class Gammaproteobacteria; order Pseudomonadales; family Pseudomonadaceae; genus Pseudomonas; species Pseudomonas sp. FP597. The sequence continues at coordinate 3,628,021 of NZ_CP117432.1, forward strand.
CAGCATGTCTTAACCTTAGTTTTTCTAATGACTGGTGCGAGATATCATCGGTTGTCGAAGGGTCGCACTCTGCCTAGATTTGCGTCGTTCGCGAAGACCTTGGTCATCGGCCCGTCACTTATATGGAAGCCAGATTGTATGTACGAAAAATCCTTTATCAATGCACGAACCGTCCTTTTTTCAGCGCTTTTACTCGGTGCCGGGTCTTGCGTCGCCGCCACCGACCTGCGTGCGGTCGTGGACAATAACGTCGAACCACTGATGCAGCAACAAGGCATCGCCGGCCTGTCCGTCGCCGTGATGAACAAGGGTCAAGTGCAATACTTTAACTACGGCGTAGCCTCCAGGGACACCCGGCACCCCGTCAGCCAGGACACACTGTTCGAAATCGGCTCGGTCAGCAAAACGTTCACGGCAACCCTCGGCGGTTATGCCCAGGCCACCGGCAAACTCAAGCTATCGGACAAGGCCAGCGAGCACTTGGCCGCCTTGAAAGGCAGTGCCTTCGACCAGATCAGCCTGCTGCAACTGGCCACTTACACCCCCGGCGGCCTGACCTTGCAATTTCCCGACTCGGCCGACAGCGCCGATCGCATGCTCAACTACTTCCAGCACTGGAAACCCACCTACGCGCCCGGCGCGCAGCGCCTGTATTCAAACCCGAGCATCGGCCTGTTCGGCTACCTGGCGGCGCAAAGCATGGGCCAGCCGTTCAGGGTTGCCATGGAGAAGACCCTGCTGCCAAGGCTGGGCCTGAAGAGCACCTATGTCAGCGTCCCCGCCGACAAGGCCGGGCTGTATGCCCAGGGCTATGACAAGCACCAGAAGCCGGTGCGCGTAAGCCCTGGTGCACTGGACAGCGAAGCCTATGGCCTCAAAACCAGCGCCCAGGACCTGGCGCACTACGTGATGGTCAACATGCACCCCGACACGCTGGAAAAACCCTTGCAGCAGGCCATCGACACCACCCACACCGGTCATTACACCGTCAACGACATGACCCAGGCCCTGGGCTGGGAGTACTACCCTTACCCGATCACGTTGCAAGCGTTGACCGACGGTAACTCGACACCCATGGCGATGGAGCCGCACAAGGCCAGCTGGCTGGCCAAACCCCAGGTGCAGCCCGCTAACGTGCTGTTCAACAAAACCGGGTCTACCGGTGGCTTTGGTGCCTATGTAGCGTATGTCCCGAGCAAGGACATCGGCGTGGTCATCCTGGCGAACAAGAACTACCCGAATGCCGAGCGGGTGAAGGTGGCGCATGCAATCCTGAGTGCGCTGGACCAATAAGCCGCTACCTGAGGATGCACTTGTAGTAATCGTCTTCAGGTTCAGGCTGGAAGCGGATATCACGGATAAACCCTTCCAGCCGCTGGGTGTTGCGCTTGGCAAAGTGCCGTCGAATGAGGTCCAGGCTCTGGAGTAACTGGTCGTATTCGCCTTCCATCCCGGATCAACATCGCACCTATCGATGAGCCCCTCACGCCGTAGACGCTGCAGTCAGCTATAAACCGAGGCAATTCACGGGCTGACGGATCTTCCATTAATGCGCATACGCCCACGTCATCCGAAACGACGCCCCGCCCCATTCCGAATCCAGCACGCACACCTCACCGCCGTGCCATTGCGACACCCGCTGCACCAGGGCCAGGCCCAGGCCAAAGCCGCCGGTGCGACGGTCGCGGCTGGCGTCCAGGCGCATGAAGGGTTGGAAAATTTTCGTTCGGCCCTCCTCGGGCACGCCGGGGCCGTCGTCGCAGACACGGACCTCATAACCACTGCCAAACCTGATCAGCGACACATCCACGCGACGTTCGGCGTAACGGATGGCATTGCGCAGCAGGTTGATCACCGCTCGCGCCATGAAGCGCGGTTCGATCAGAATGAAATCCACCTCACAGGTACGCAGCGACAGTTGAATCCCCGCCGCCTCAGCCTCCAGGGCTACGCTGCCGATCACGCTGTCGAGCCAGCTATGGGCTTCTATGCGCTCGCGGGTGACCTGGGTAGCGCCGCGTTCCAGGCTGGCGTATGTCAGCAGCTCCGAGACCATTTCTTCCAGCTCGCCCAGGTCGGCGTACATGTCGGCAATCAGCGCGCCACGTTGGCGCGGGTCGGTCTGTTGCTTGAGCTGGTCAAGCTCGAACGACAGACGCGCAATCGGCGTGCGCAGTTCGTGGGACACCGCGTTGGTCAGCTCACGCTGGTTGGCGATCAGGTTTTCGATGCGTTCGGCCATCTGGTTGAAGTGTCCGGCCAGCTCGCGCACGGTGGAGCGGCGCGCCAGCAGGATGCGCGACCCCAAGTCGTTGTCGCCGAAACGCTGTGCGGCCAGGCGGATGTGCTCCAGGTCGCGCCAGTGCGGACGTACCCAGAAATACAGGACGATCGCCAGGCACACCCCGAGAAAACCATAGGCCCACAGGTACAGCCACTTCGGTTCTTCCGGCAGCTTGATTTCCAGCAACTGCGGGCCACCGTCGATATTGGCCAAAAACTCGTTGAAATCGCCGCGCACCACCAGCAAACCGTCGCCCAGCAAGGTCTGTTCGCGCTCGGTGAGGGCCTGGCTGTCTGTTGGCACCAGTTTCAGGCGCAGCCCGTAATGGGATTGCAGTTCGGCCAATCGGGCCTGGCGTGCATCGCCAAGCACCGGCCGCAGTTGCTCCACCAGACCATAGGCTGGGCCACGCATGGCTTCGCGGTTATAGGTTTCGTTGGCTTCGGGCAACAGCTCGTCGAAGGTGTAGTTGACCAGCCAGATCGCCCCCGCCAGGCCAAGTGCGAGAATCACATACAGGCGCAGAAACAGGCGCAGCATCTAGACCTCCCACGCAAACGGGTTGAACAGATACCCCTTGCCCCAGACGGTCTTGATGCACACAGGTTCACGCGGGTTGTCGTTGAGCTTGCCACGCAGCTTGCTGATGTACACGTCGACGCTGCGGTTAAGCCCGTCAAAGGCAATACCGCGCATGCGGTTGAGGATGTCGTCGCGCGACAGGAGGGTGCCCGCGTTGCTGGCCAGCAGCCAGAGCAGTTCGAACTCCATGGTGGTCAGGTCGATCGTATCCTCACCCAGGCTGACCACCCGGCAACTGCGGTCAATGGCCAGCCGCCCGAACGCCAGCGCACCGCGCACGGTCGGCTCCGGCGCCTGGCGGCGTTGCAGCGCACGCAGGCGCGCCAGCAGCACCGGCGGCTTGATCGGCTTGATCACATAGTCATCAGCCCCGGATTCCAGGCCGAGGATATGGTCCAGGTCATCTTCCTTGGCGGTGAGAATCACGATGGGTGTGTCCGACACGCTGCGAATCTCGCGGCACACGTGCAAACCGCTCTGGCCTGGCAACATCAGGTCGAGCACGACGATCTTCGGTTTGAAGTCCAGGAACGCCGCCAAGGCCTCGTCGCCCCGGTGCACCACCCGCACCTCAAAACCATGCTGCGACAGAAAATGCGCGATCAGCCCTGCCAGCTTTTCGTCGTCCTCAACGAGCAGGACCTTGCCCAGACCCAGGTTTTCCATACGTTCTCAGTGTGCAGTCGCGGATTGAAGAGCGGGCATTATAGGTGGCAAGCCGAGCAACTGAATCAACGCTCCGGCAGCAGTCGACGAAGCTTCATGTTTTTAAGAGTTTTTAACAAATGACCTGCAGTTTTTAACACCATCCACCGAGCGTTGTATGCGCAAGGCCTGCCTCAGGCCGGCACGCCACTGTGAAAGCGGAACTCGACATCGGGTGACTCGATCAATGCTTGCTCGGCCGCCCTCACCCGCTCGATTACCTGGGCGATATCCCGGGCCTCGCCATACTGGTAGGCCAGCTTCAGGTAACCCTGGAAGTGCCGAGCTTCGCTTTTGAGCAAACCGAAGTAGAACTTGCCGAGTTCTTCGTCCAAATGCGGCACCAGCGCCTCGAAGCGCTCGCAACTGCGCGCTTCGATAAAGGCGCCGACTACAAGGGTATCCACCAGCTTCACCGGTTCGTGGCTACGCACCACTTTGCGCAAACCCGAGGCATAACGGCTGGCATGCAGCTGGCGCAGCTCGATCTTGCGCTTTTTCAGCAGGCGCATGACTTGCTCGTGGTGCACCAGTTCTTCGCGGGCCAGGCGCGACATCATATTGATCAGGTCGACATGGCCATGGTACTTGGCAATCAGGCTCAGGGCGGTGCTGGCGGCCTTGAATTCGCAATTCTTGTGGTCGAGCAGCAGGGTTTCCTGATCGGCCAGCGCGGCCTGGACCCAGGCGTCGGGGGTGCGGCAACCGAGGAATTCGTGGATTTCGGGCAGGTTCATCGGGCTCACGGGCAAAGGATCACAAAAGGCCGGCGATTATACCGACCACGCGGCAGACCACCAGCCACCGGCCTTGATGTGCATCAACATGACGCGCGGCGAGCAGCAACTATAGTTATTCCACGCCCCCCCTTTTGGAGATCCCGACCATGCAAGCCATCCGCAGCATCCTGGTGGTCATCGAACCCGAGCATTCAGAAAGCCTGGCCCTCAAACGCGCCAAGTTGATTGCCGGGGTGACCGGTGCACACCTGCACTTGCTGGTCTGCGACAAGCAGCATGAGCATTCGGCGCTGTTGAGCCTGCTCAAGGCCGGTTTGCAGGAGGACGGTTACAGCGTGACCACCGAGCAGGCATGGAATGACAGCCTGCATGAAACCATCATCGATGTGCAGCAGGCTGAAGGTTGCGGCCTGGTGATCAAGCAGCACTTCCCCGACAGCCCGTTGAAAAAGGCGTTGCTGACGCCGGCGGACTGGAAGCTGTTGCGTTATTGCCCGACGGCGGTGCTGTTGGTCAAGACCGCCACGCCCTGGGCCGGCGGGGTCATCCTGGCGGCGATCGACGTGGGCAACACCGACGGTGAGCACCGCTCGCTGCACAACTCGATCATTGATCACGGCTTTGATATCGCCAGCCTGGCCAAGGCGCAGTTGCACGTGATCAGCGCCCATCCGTCGCCGATGCTGTCGGCGGCGGACCCGACGTTTCAACTCAAGGAAACCATCGAGGCGCGTTATCGCGAGCAGTGCAGAGCGTTCCAGGCCGAGTTCGACGTGGATGACAGCCACTTGCATATCGAGGAAGGTCCGGCGGATGTGCTGATTCCCTTTGCGGCGCACAAATACCAGGCGGCCGTCACCATCATCGGCACCGTGGCGCGCACCGGCCTGACCGGCGCATTGATCGGCAATACGGCGGAAGTGGTGCTCGACAAGGTAGAAGGCGACGTGCTGGTGCTCAAGCCGCAGACGCTGATGGATCACTTGGAAGAGCTGGCAACCAAGGCCTGACGCTGATCCCCAAAACAATGAAGATCAATATGTGGGAGCAAGCCCTCTCCCCCATTCTGGACTTGTGTTGTCAGTCTGCGAGCGCATCTCTCAGAAACCCCGGCGCGATATAGCGCTGGTAATGCGCCTCGGACAGGATAAAGAACTCACGATCGATGGCATCGCGCAGGTCCGGCAAGGTCCAATCACGAAACTCCGGCAGCAGCACCATGCCATAGGCTTCCAGGTTGGAGATCACCCGTGCGCCCCGGGCGATCAACTGGTACGCCCAGCAATACTCGGACTGGTGCGGCACGAAGCGGATCTTGCGCTGTTCCAATTGGCTACGCAGGGTTCTCGGGTCAAAAATCTCCACTTTGCCGGCCATCACCTGCACCAACAGCTGCTCCAACCGCAGCCACACCGCGCGTTTTTCCTCTTCGCCATAGCCATTCCACTGGACCACTTCATGGTGGAAACGCTTGCAACCACGGCACACAAGATCGCCGTAAACCGTGGAGCACAGGCCGACGCAGGGGGTCTTGATGGTTTGGTTGGGCATGGGCAACGACACGCAAATCAGCGAAACAGTGTGCCATGTTAGCCCTTTGTCTAAGGTTGATCATCCAGCAAACTTGCGGTGGCAACTTACCTTTAGAATTTTTTTGCCGTAGAATCATTCGGCCTTGTAAGGCGCCAATAATCCGCTGGAAGCTGTTTTCAAAGCGTCACGAGCACAGTCGTTCCTTCAGAACGGTATTGGCGCGGGTTTGACCCCGGTAGGTCAAAAACCGCGCCAACCCTCATCAGCTCCGTTCTGCAGGCGTAAAACTTTGAAAGCAGCTTCTGTGAGGAATGCCGGCAGCGCTGGCTTTGCGGCCCAAAAAGCCCCCGAGCGCATGCGTGCCGTTCATTTCTGGATGAGCGTCCCGTGGGACCACTGATGAGGGTAATAACTGTGCTTGAAGCCTACCGCAAACATATCGAAGAGCGTGCAGCACTGGGTATCGTTCCCCAGCCGCTTAATGCCGAACAAACCGCAGGCCTGGTCGAGCTGCTGAAAAATCCTCCGGCTGGCGAAGAAGAATTCCTCGTTGACCTGATCACCAACCGCATTCCACCAGGTGTTGACGAAGCTGCCTACGTCAAGGCCGGTTTCCTGTCCGCCCTGGCCAAGGGCGAAGCCACTTCCCCCCTGCTCGACAAGAAACGCGCCGTTGAACTGCTGGGCACCATGCAAGGTGGCTACAACATCGTGACGTTGGTCGAGCTGCTGGACGACGCCACGCTGGCGCCTGTCGCCGCCGCCCAACTCAAGCACACCCTGCTGATGTTCGATGCGTTCCACGACGTGGCTGAAAAAGCCCGCAACGGCAACGAACACGCCAAAGGCGTGATCCAGTCCTGGGCTGACGGCGAGTGGTTCCGCAACCGCCCAACCCTGGCCGACAAGATCAGCCTGCGCGTGTTCAAGGTCACCGGCGAAACCAACACCGACGACCTGTCCCCTGCCCCGGACGCCTGGTCCCGCCCCGACATCCCGCTGCACGCCCTGGCCATGCTGAAAATGGCCCGCGAAGGCATCGTACCGGACGAGCAAGGCAAGACCGGCCCGATGAAGCAGATCGAAGAGATGCGCGGCCAAGGCTTCCCGATCGCCTACGTCGGTGACGTGGTCGGTACCGGTTCGTCGCGTAAATCGGCGACCAACTCCGTACTGTGGTTCTTCGGCGACGACGTCCCTTACGTGCCGAACAAGCGCGCCGGCGGCTTCTGCTTCGGCAGCAAGATCGCGCCAATCTTCTACAACACCATGGAAGATGCCGGCGCACTGCCGATCGAATTCGACGTGACCAACATGAACATGGGCGACGTGATCGACCTGTACCCGCATGCTGGCAAAGTCTGCAAACACGGCACCGACGAAGTCCTGACCACCTTCGAAATGAAAACCCCGGTGCTGCTGGACGAAGTCCGCGCCGGCGGCCGTATCCCGCTGATCATCGGCCGTGGCCTGACCGACAAGGCTCGCGCCGAGCTGGGTCTTGGCCCTACCGACCTGTTCAAGCTGCCTGAAGCGCCTGTCGACACCGGCAAAGGCTTCACCCTGGCGCAAAAAATGGTCGGCAAGGCCTGCGGTCTGCCGGAAGGCAAAGGCGTTCGCCCAGGTACTTACTGCGAACCGAAGATGACCACCGTGGGCTCCCAGGACACCACCGGTCCGATGACCCGTGATGAACTCAAAGACCTGGCGTGCCTGGGCTTCTCGACAGACCTGGTGATGCAGTCCTTCTGCCACACTGCGGCCTATCCGAAGCCGATCGACGTGACCACCCACCACACCCTGCCTGACTTCATCATGACCCGTGGCGGTGTATCGCTGCGTCCAGGCGACGGCATCATCCACAGCTGGCTGAACCGCATGCTGCTGCCGGACACCGTCGGCACCGGTGGCGACTCCCACACCCGTTTCCCGATGGGCATCTCGTTCCCGGCCGGTTCCGGTCTGGTCGCGTTCGCCGCAGCCACTGGCGTAATGCCACTGGACATGCCGGAATCGATCCTGGTGCGCTTCAAAGGCAAAATGAAGCCTGGCATCACCCTGCGTGACCTGGTTCATGCCATTCCTTACTACGCAATCCAATCGGGTCTGTTGACCGTAGAAAAGAAAGGCAAGAAAAACGCCTTCTCCGGCCGCATCCTGGAGATCGAAGGCCTGAACGACCTGACGTTGGAACAGGCTTTCGAGCTCTCCGACGCCTCGGCCGAACGTTCGGCCGCCGGTTGCACCATCAAGCTGTCCAAAGAGTCCGTGACCGAGTACCTGAACTCCAACATCACCCTGCTGCGCTGGATGATCGGCGAAGGCTACGGCGATGCACGTACCCTGGAACGTCGTGCTCAAGCGATGGAAGCCTGGGTAGCCAACCCTGAGCTGATGGAAGCCGATGCCGACGCCGAATACGCCGAAGTCATCGAAATCGACCTGGCGGAAATCAACGAGCCGATCCTCTGCGCGCCAAACGACCCGGACGACGCCCGTCTGCTGTCCAGCGTTGCCGGCGAGAAGATCGACGAAGTGTTCATCGGTTCGTGCATGACCAACATCGGTCACTTCCGCGCTGCCGGTAAGTTGCTGGAACAGGTCAAGGGTCAGCTGCCAACCCGTCTGTGGCTGTCGCCGCCGACCAAGATGGATGCTCACCAACTGACCGAAGAAGGCTACTACGGCATCTACGGCAAGGCCGGCGCACGCATGGAAATGCCGGGCTGCTCGTTGTGCATGGGTAACCAGGCACGTGTTGAGCCGAATTCGACCGTGGTGTCGACCTCGACCCGTAACTTCCCGAACCGTCTGGGTGATGGCGCGAACGTCTACCTGGCCTCGGCCGAGCTGGCGGCAGTCGCCTCCACTCTGGGTCGCCTGCCGACCGTCGAAGAGTACATGGGCTACGCGGCCAAGCTGGACACCATGGCCAGCGACGTCTACCGCTACCTGAACTTCGACCAGATCGCCGAGTTCCGCAAGATCGCTGCAAGCGCCAACATCCCGGTGATTCAAGCCTAAGGTGTTGATGTGAGGAACGCCGCGTATCGCAAGGTACGCGGCGTTTTTTTATGCCTGGAATACAGTGTGATATCAACACAAAAACAACTGTATGCAGTCAGGCAGACCGCACCGGGGCTCAAGCAATAAACGAATACACCAACGCCGTAATCGCCACTAGGCCGACTGCAGTGACAAACACATTCGACGCCTGCCCACGGTACTTGGCCATGGCCGGTACTTTACGAATGGCGTACATCGGCATCAGGAACAGGATCGACGCGATAATCGGGCCGCCAAGCGTCTCGATCATGCCCAGGATGCTTGGGTTGAGCGTGGCCACGATCCAGCACACCACCAGCATGAACGCAGCGGTCATACGGTCCAGCGTCTTCGGTGCAGGACGACGGCCACTCTTGAGCACCAGGCCCTTGAGGCCTTCACTGGCGCCGATGTAGTGACCCAGGAACGACTTGGCAATCGCCACGAATGCAATCAACGGCGCGGCAAACGCGATGGTCGGGTTGTTGAAATGGTTGGCCAGGTACGACAGGATCGACAGGTTCTGCGCCTTCGCTTCGGCCAGTTGTGCCGGCGACAGGGTCAGTACGCAACTGAACACGAAAAACAGCACCATCACCACCATCAACAGGTGCGCACGGGACAGGATCTGCGAGCTGCGCTCATCGGCGTGGGCGCCGTACTGGCGCTTCTGGTCAACCGCGAAGGCCGAGATGATCGGCGAGTGGTTGAACGAAAACACCATCACCGGAATTGCCAGCCACAGCGTATTGAGCAACGCCGAAGGCGCCGGGACCACGCTGGCCGTGCTGAGGATGCCGCCATTCCAATGCGGCACCAGGTACACGGCGAGGAACAGCAGCGCAACGATAAACGGGTACACCATCAGGCTCATGGCCTTGACGATCACTTGCTCGCCGCACCGCACCACCGCCAGCAGGCCGAGGATCAGCACGAACGACAGGATCGCCCGTGGCGGCGGCAGGATGTGCAGCTGGTGTTCCATGAAACTGCCGACGGTGTTGGTCAGCGCCACGCTGTAGATCAGCAGGATCGGGAAAATCGCAAAAAAGTACAGCAAGGTGATCAGCGCACCGGCCTTGATGCCGAAGTGCTCTTCGACCACGTCGGTAATGTCGGAGCCTTCACGGCCGGACAGAACGAAACGGGTCAGGCCACGGTGGGCAAAGAACGTCATCGGGAACGCCAGCAACGCCAGGACCACCAGTGGCCAGAAGCCCCCCAGGCCGGCGTTGATCGGCAGAAACAGGGTGCCGGCGCCAATGGCGGTGCCGAACAGGCCGAGCATCCAGGTGGTGTCCTGGCGGCTCCAGCTCGAGAGGGTTGCAGGTGTCGTTGCATAGCGTTCGTCGACGCTATTGGCCTGATCATTCATCCGGTCGGATCTCCGCATTTACACGGCCGGGACGAGTCAGAAAAACCTGACAGGCAGCGCCCCGACCATAGAAGGGGCCGGATTGTCCGGGATTCTTTCGAATAAGCAAAGACTTAGCTGAGGATTGGTTGGCCAGTGCAACCGCTCAGGGACGGCCACGAGCGAGGGTTTCAAGGGTTGCACACGCATTTTCAGTGCGACTGCCAAGCAGCACTGGCGCATATGGAAATACCTTAGGGCAATATGCGCCTTTCAAACATTTAAAGAATGCACCTACAACAAAATCAGACTTTCAATGACCACTTAGTTAAAACTCAACCACTGCACCCATGCATTTGTTACATAACTCTACACAGCCATTGATCCACCGCCAAAACACCCACTAATATACGCCCAGCCATGACCGTAAAAACAATAATGCACACACTTATAACAACTGGAGTCTGAACATGCGAAGATTCACCTTTGTATTCGCCGGCCTATTACTTGCTGGTGTAATCCGCCCATCCGACAGTTGCGCAACCTCGGCACTGCCTGAGTCAGACATTCGCGCACTCGCTTCTTCGCCCCAATGGTTGACCACCAAAGTCTATATCGAAGGAGAGCCGGACAAGGACGTCAAGGCCAGCTATCCCGGCGTGGTTGGCATCTCGATGTGGGACCCGCAGCGCAATCGCTATGAGTTCTTTTACACCGATACGGGCCGCTCAAAACACCCCGACGGCGGAGGTGGATATTTCATGGTCACCGGTGATAAGAAGACCCATATCCTGATACCTGACATCGGACCGACCAAAACTATTGTCAGGCGACTGGAGAAACTCGATAACCGTGAATTCACCTACTCTCGTGAAGTACCGCGTGACATGGTAGCCACTAACCCGTCCGTACGCATCTATGTGGTACATGCTCCCTATAAAGGCCCGATAAAAACCGCCATGTCGAATTAGTTAAACACTTATGTTTAACGATTAATTCCATGACCTACAATAACGAGCAAGGCGCCGAAAAATGAATATACACAAGCCCATCAAGTCTCTGCTGATCTGCGCACTACTGGCTGCGATTCTGTTACCAGGCATGGCGACTGCGCAGGCGGCTAAAACGCCTGCTGCCAAAGTCAGTGTGGCCACGCCCGACAACGCTGTCATGTTGACGGTCTTTCTAAAACACGACCAATCACGCCCATTGAGCGAACTCAAAGAACAACTGGTCAAGCAGGGCTTTCACACAGTATTCCCGCCTGCCGGGGTGGAGGTCGTCAGCTGGAACATCACCATGGGAATCGGGCAGGTCATCGTGCTGCGCCTACCGGCCTCACGCCTGGCAGAAGTCAACCTTGCCATCGAAAACTCCGCGTGGGGTGTCTATTCCACGGAATTCTTTCCAACCTACGATTTCATGCCAATCGCACAGGCCGCGCAAGAACAGGCAAGACAACCTACGCAGCAGTGATGCCCTTACAGCGGCCTGAACCGGCCCCCATTGACAACAACTCAACGGCCCCAGCATGATCAGCCCATGAACGTTATTCAGTTGAACCTCACCCGCACCACCACCACGACCGCTTATGGCGGGTCTCGCGGTGACTGTGGGTGCTTGAGCTAAACACTTCACAGACAACCCAAGGCCCCGCCAGCAATGGACGGGGCCTTTTTATTGGTGCGCCAGGCATGGCGCGTAGCGTCGTGACTGGCGCTGTTCAGCTCACTGTGGTGGTGAGCTGAACGACTTGGAGGTGAAAGTCCTCTACACACCCGGCAAGGGGAAGTGTTAGCCAGAGGCAAGGGTGTCGCGGGTGACTGCGAATCTGAAGGAAGCCCGAGGCAAAATGCTGGCCTGACGAACAGGAAGCGGATAGAGGCGGCGCAGCGGGGTAAGAAGGCCAAAATCTTCAAAGCCCAATACTTGCACGGAACGCTGTGACGTAGATCCGACAGGCATAAGCAGGAAGGTCGCGCGAATTACCCTGGGAGATCTGTCTAACCTGCCATGTGCTACCGACGTCGCGAGATGACGGGATGGGCGACAGAAGTCAGCAGAGGCCGTAGTAGTTGCTCAAAACCGGAGTAATGAAGGGCTGAACCTGCCATGAGTGGATAGTCGGGTGTGATCTCTGTGGAGCGTAAAGCAGAAACTCCGCGTAGCGGGGGTCGAGACCATCAGGAGGTAGGAGCCGGAAGCTCCGATGGCCGGTCTGGGCGCTTAGATACCGCAGGCGACACATCAACGAAACCAAGCTCGCTGACGTAGTTTGTCAGTAGGCAGGAACCGCCGTATACGGAACCGTACGTACGGTGGTGTGAGAGGACGGCGGGGGCAACCCCGCCTCCTACTCGATCTCCGCCCATCCGGCAATCAAAAGGAGCAACACCATGGCTGAAGCACTGCTGATCATCGATATGCAAACCGGCTTGTACGAAGGGCCGGACAAACCCTTTGAACGTGAACGCGTGCTGGGCATCATCAACCGGCTGATCCTGGGTGCCCGCCGCGCAGGCGCGCCGATATTCGTCGCGCGACACACCGGCCCGGCAGGCTCGCCCCTGGAGGCAGGCAGCCCGCTCTGGCAGGTGTGGCATGAACTTGACGTGGACGAGGACCGAGACCACCTGTTCAATAAAACCCGCCCCAATTGCTTCCAGGGCACCGACCTGGCGCAGCAACTGCGCACGTGCGGGGTAACGGCGTTGGTCATCGCCGGGATGAAAACCCAGTTCTGCATAGACACGACCTGCCGCGCGGCGGCAGAGCTGGGATTCACCGTGCGCCTGCCCGAGGACGCTCATACCTGCATGGACACTGCGGCGCTGAAGGCCGAGGCGATTATCGAGCATCACAACGCCACCCTGGCGGGGGCATTCGTCCAGCGTGTAAAAGCACTGGATGTCTGGCCCTGACTCAGCCAACCAGCAGGTCGGGGGCCAGTACCTCGACCAGCCTTTGCGACAAGGCCGTCGTGGTGAGCATTCGATACGACGCTTCGTTCTCATTGCGAAAGTTTTGCATGATCGACTCCATGTAACGGTCTGCGTCGCTTAAGGTCAGGGCCTGTTGCTCGATCCTGGCCATCTCCAGCGCCGCTTTGTCGCGCACCGCGCTGAAATGCTGCGCATAGTAGGTGCGCAGATAGTCGCGCCAGAGTTCCTGCTGCTGGATGAACTCGAAGAACTCGCTTGTCTGCTCCCGCCGCAGGACGCTGACGACAGCCGCATCCAGGGCCGCCTCCGACACGTCGACTTGCAGGGCGACATTCAGGTCCGGCGGCTGCAGCGGCAACCGCAGCCGATCGGCCAAACCGGCTCGATAGGCCAGGCTGATTTGTAACTGGCGCACCTGGGAAAGCGGCTCGACGCTGGCGCGGGCGCCGATATCATTCAGCGCAACGCGTTCCACCGCCGCCAGGCGGAACAACCCACGCAGCAGCGCGATCAACGTGACCTCCACCGGTATACCTCTTTCATCAGCACTGCGCAGGGCCCGATAGGAGGCCGTGTGCACCTCAATACGTGAGAACTGGAAGATCGCCTGATCGACATCGGCGTTGCCAAATCTTGACATCCTGAACACCCGTTGACGCAGCTGCGCGTCCTCGGCAACGTAGTGCAGCACGGCCCAGACACGGTCCCTGAGGTAAGTGTAAGTCGCGCTGAAATCCGCGGTCTCACGCAAGTGCCAGATCATTTCGAAAAAAGCCGAGGCGTCGGGGACGGCCAGCAGCGAGCCCCAGAGCTGGCGCTTGCCGCGCGCATCGGTCGCAGGGACCCTGTCCAACCACGCCATGCACTGCTCACGCGTCGCCATGAAGCGTCCCACCCCCAAGGGCGGGCGCGGGGTCGTAACGCCGAAACTGATACCGCTCACCTGTCGATACGCGATCATCCTCTGCAACACCGTTTGCGCCAACGGATTGTCCCGCAGATAAGTCCCCGCGTTGACACTGCGCGGCGCACTGAACACCTCTTCGGGGACATGCGCGATACGGTTGTCACGCAAATCGAGGATATTCAACATGCTCAAGCCCCAAGTGCCAGATGGCCACTGCGAAATACCCGTTGCGCGCAACGAGAGCACTTCCAGCCGGCTCATGGAGGCAATCGCTGGCGCCAGGTCCATCTGAGCATTGAAGTCCAGGTTCAGCACGCTCAAGCGGGTCAGCCCGGACAGCCGGTTGACCGCACCAGGCGTTAAACGGATCTGGTTTTCACTCAGGTCCAGGTGCTGGAGTCGGGTCATATCTCCCAGCGCCGCAGGGATTTGCCTCAGAAAATTGCCACGCAGGCTTAAGGTCCTGAGCTTGGTAAAACGCCGCAGGAAGGCATCCACGCCAGCGCCGCAGCCGACTCGCTCCATCAACAGCGTCCCCACATGAGCGAAGCCGGCACCCAAGTCAGGCAAGTCCCCCAGGGGCCGCATCGCAAACTTCAACTCGAAGAGCACACCATCGGTGGTCAAGCGTGTCTGGGTTTCCTTGCGCCAGCACCGAATGATCTCGCGTAACGCCGCGGCCTTGGCGTCTGTCGCTACCTTCAGGCGCACACCCAGGGCGTCCTCATACCAGGTCTCACGGGTCTGCCATGCGAGCAACGTCGTGCGCAGTCGCTCATACTCCAGCCTGAGGGTTTCCAACTGCCTGAGCACCGACACCTCGTCCGCGCCCAGGGTAGCAAGCCATTCACTGAGCTGGTCATCGGACCAGCGTGGGTAAAGCCATCGCGCCCGTGTCAAGGCGCTGGGCAGCGCTGGGCGTACCGGAGCGAAAGCACCGGCTAGCGGCAGTAAATCGAGTCGCGGTGCAGACGCCAGGCCCATGGGCGAAACAGCCTCGACCCCGCCCCTGCCGAGCTGCAGCCCTTGCGCACTGTAGGCGCGACGCAACAGGGCCGTGCGGATGATATCGCCCGCCAGCGCCGTGCCTTCGCTATCGTTTTCCCGGCCCAGCGCCTTTCTGCGCTTTGGCGAAAGCCCTTGCCACAACGCCTTGAAAAAATGCGCCGACGTACGCCCGGCCAGATCGCTGATTTTGTCGGTGTTGGCATCGAAGACCTGAAAACCCTCCGGCGAGGCCCGCATTTCCAGCAATTGCGGCGCCAGTTTCGGACCGGCCTCGGCCACCACTTCGATTGTTCCATTGGCCGACACCTCGACAATGCGCAGGTGCAGGCCGTTAAACCATCCCACCAGGTGGGTCATGTTGTCGACCACCAAACGGTAGGTATCAGCACCTGCCGAGGTGCCGATGTAAAGCCCCTCGAAAGCTCGGCAACCCTTGATGCGCGGTCGATAACGCCGAACCTCCTCATCCAGACGCAGCGGTACGGCGGACTGCTGCAACTGCGTCAACTCGCTCTCGTCGGCATGGCGCACCAACTCATCCGCGACACTGGCCGGCAGGTCGGGATAACGCTGGGTCAGTACACGCCCTACGTCGCTCGTCTGCGGTTCAATGCGCTGGTAGAGCCAATCGAACAGTTGCCGCCTGCTGCCCAGTCGTGCCCGTGTCGCCAGCACGTCGGCCAACGCCCGGGCTTGCTCACTCGGAACGCGGGACGCCTTTGGCAGCAGGCTGGCGCGCTGCGTCTCGTTGAGCCCGGCCAACAGCCGCTGATACAGGCTTCCTTGCTTGAGCTGCGCCGGCGTCAGCGCAATGGTTTGATGCTGCGCCGACAATGCCTCGGGGGCAAACAATGCCAGGGGCTCACCGCGCTCGCCGAAAAAGCGCACCGCCCGATCCGCAGGCCACTGTTCGAGGGAAACCAGCAACTGCACCTGCAGCGCCGGCTCGGCCACCGGCGCCGTATCGGGTATGGCCAGTTGTGCGATAAAACGCTCAAGGCGCGCATCGATGCGAAAACGCCGCGCCGTATCTTCCAGCAGCGCCGGCGGCCATGTACCTTCCACCAGGCTTTGCAACATACGGTCGTCGATGCCGCTGACCGCCAGGATCTTGCTCGCGGTGTCATCGGGAATGTCTTCTATTGAATAGCCCAAACGGCGAAATCGTTGCAGCCCCGACCATTGGCTGACCAGTTCGTTGTCGTGCAGCCAGGCCCCGACCCCATTGGTTTGCAGCAGCGGCCGATAACCCGGGCGCAGGCCGGCAGGCTTGATTTCCCAAAGCGTGCTGGCCTCCCTGGGTGCAACCCCGTAGAGCGCGCCCTCGATCTCAACGTAGTCCTGGCCCTTGTAACTCAGGATGCCCCTGGCGTCGGCCTTGACCCACTGCGGCAAGGTAAACGACTGCCGATAGGGTGCGACATCGGGTTTCCATAATTGCTGCCGCCCGCCTTGACCCTCGATCAACCAAAGACCGTCGAGAAACGCCGAGCGCCGCGCCGCCCGATACACTTTCGCGCCTCCTGCACCGACCGCGGAGACGGCAGCCATCAACAGCAGATTCTCCAATGTATCGAACAAATAGTTCGTGGCTTGCTCCTGCTCGCCCTCGTACCAGCTGTCGATGCCGTGATAAATACTCGTCAACACTTCCAGTGCCGCCAGCCCCAACATGACCTCACCCACTCCGGGAATGAACGAGGCGCCGATCATGGCCAGGTTCAAGCCGACGGCCTTGTAGGTATCCAGCCTGCGCAGGCGGCTTTTCTCATCTTCATCATCGGTCGGCACCACCAGCAGCCGAGCATCGGCCAAGGTGCGATCGGCACGCTGACGGTACATTTCGCTGAATAAATCCCCCGCAACCGGCTCTCTGGCAAACGTTATGTAGCGGGTCTGCGGGGGTAGCGGCGAGCCGGTGTGCTCCAGCAGCTGAGCCCTGACCTTTTCGACAAACACAGACTTGTCCTTGAGCGCGATCAGGCCCGTGAACCAGTCCCTGAAGGCAGCATCTCGCAGACGCAGGCTCAGCGCTGCCTCGATGTCCAGGTGCGTAACGTATTCCTTGAGCGGGTGCAGCAGGTCGTCGGGCAGATAAAGTACGCAGCGCCGGTCACCCTCGGCGGGCGCTGTCGCAGGCCCCATCACGAACATGTCATGCACCCGTACCCCGGCGCAGGTTATGCGCGTCACCTGCATCTCATTGTTGCCAAGCTTCACGGGGGACTGGCCGCGCCGCAGTCTTATCAGCATCTCGTGGACATCCCGGCTGATATGGCCTTTGCCTAACGCCACATGCGTCTGTACTTCGAACCGCTGCGCACTGTAGGTCACGCAGCGCTCCCTCAGGTCGCCCGCCTGGGGGCCTGTGTTGAGCAATTGCGCGAGACACGTCTGGTATTGCCGGCCCAAGTCCAGCGTCCTGCACAACCGCGCAAACTCATGGGGCTCGATCGTCAGTATCCGATTGTCTGCGCCAGTGACCGCCGCCGGCAGGTATAAACACGAATCGGCGTGATAGTTGCCAGGCTCGGTCTCGGACAGTTCGAAGTTTTCATACGCTGCCGCCAGCACATCGCGTTCCACCGGTTCGATCAATACGCGGTGTAAGCCAAAGAGTCGCGATTGGCTGCGAACATGCTGGAAAACAACGCCTCGGATATCCAGGGTTTCACCCAGCGCGCGTGCCAGCGCGTCGGTGAGCAGCGGCGTGCAGAATTGCTCGGGAGAGGGCAGGTAATCGAACAGCTCCTTGGCCCGGGCTTTGGCGGGATAACTGGTCAACAGGCTCTGCAGCAGGTCACCCCGCAGCTGCGAAGACGCGCCGGACAACCACGGCGGCGCCTGGCGTTTGACAAGGTTGAAAAAAACCCCTTCTTCGACAGGGGTCATAGCGATCACAGGAGCGGTAGCTGGCGTGCCGGGCATCATATTCAAGCCTTAAAAAACAATTCGCCAGCCTAGCCTTTGCCTCGCCGTTAAAAGCACAGATAAATCAGCACCTGGTGTTCGCACCGTTGCGCCATGCCCGCAATCGGTCCTGAAAATATCGCATACTGGCACCCTCGACCGCCCTCAGGAGATCCGCTCATGTCCACTACCATTCTGGTATTGGTGGAAACCATCAACGATTACCTGCCGATCATCGAGAGCAACGACTTTCACGTGATCCTGGCGCCGACGCCCGCCGAACGCGCCCAGGCGATCAAGACCCAGGGTGGCCAGATCAAGGCTGTACTGACCCGTGGCCCGTTGGGTTTGTATGCCGAGGAAATCGCCGCGCTGCCACTGCTGGAAATCATCTGCGGGATCGGCGCCGGTTATGAACACGTAGACCTGCAGGCCGCCAGCAATCGCGGGATCGTGGTCACCAACGGCGCCGGGGTCAATGCGCCGACGGTGGCCGACCACGCCATGGCGCTGTTGCTGTCGCTGGTACGCGGCATCCCGCAGACCGATGCCGCCGTGCGACGCAGCGAATGGCCCAAGGTGATGCGCCCGTCCCTGGGCGGCAAGCAATTGGGGATTCTCGGCCTGGGCGCCGTGGGCCTGGAAATCGCCAAGCGCGCATCGCTCGGGTTTGGCATGGAGGTGAGTTATCACAACCGCCAGCCTCGCGACGACGTGGACTACACCTACTGCGCCACCGCCGTGGAACTGGCACGCACCTCGGACTTCCTGATCCTGGCCACGCCCGGCGGTGACGGCACGCGCCACCTGATCGATCGCCATGCCCTCGATGCCCTGGGACCCAATGGCTACCTGGTCAATATCGGCCGTGGCAGTGTCGTGGTCACCGCCGACCTGATCACCGCCCTTGAGCAACGCCGTATCGGTGGCGCCGCGCTGGATGTGTTCGACGACGAACCGAAGGTGCCCGACGCCCTCAAGCGCCTCCCCAACACCGTGCTCACCTCCCACGTTGCCGGCCTGTCGCCCGAGGCCGCCCATGACACCGTGCAACGGGTGGCCGACAACCTGGTGGAGTTCTTCGCCGGCCGCCCGGTGCTCACGCCGGTCACCCTGCCCGCGCCCGCAAAATGACCGATCAGGCACGCTGATCATCGTTTAACACGCTAACCTATTAAGCCGCCCCGACCTTGTCGGTGGGCGGCTGCGCGCATTAGATTAGCCAATAGTCCAAGGCCTTAAAAATAAGCAGAAGGGATAAGCATGGCGCTGAACGACCAATCGACCCAGATTCGCCCAGGCGAAGAACTTGATGCCGGCCTGATCGATCCCTACCTCAAGGCCCATATCCCCGGCCTGAGCGGCACCCCCATCATCAGCCAATTCCCAGGCGGCGCGTCCAACCTGACTTACCTGCTGGAATACCCTGGCCAGGAATTCGTGCTGCGCCGCCCACCCTTTGGTCACAAGGCCAAGTCCGCCCACGACATGGGCCGCGAATACCGCATTCTCAACCAGCTTAAAGACGGCTTTCCGTATTGCCCCAAGGCTTATGTGCATTGCACCGATGAGTCGGTGATCGGCGCCGAGTTCTATGTGATGGAGCGCGTCAACGGCATCATCCTGCGTTCCGACCTGCCGGTCGAACTGGGCCTGGACGCGACCCGGACCGAGGCGCTGTGCAAGAGCTTCATCGACAAGTTCGTCGAACTGCACCAGGTCGACTACACCGCCTGCGGCCTGGCCGACCTGGGCAAGCCGCAAGGTTACGTAGCGCGCCAGATCCGTGGCTGGGGCGATCGCTACGAAAAAGCCCTGACCCCCGACGCGCCCAGATGGGAGGCGGTACGCGCCTGGCTCAACGACAAGATGCCGGCCGACCACCCCACCTCCAGCATCGTGCACAACGACTACCGCTTCGATAACGTGATACTCGACCCGCACAACCCGATGCAGATCATCGGCGTGCTGGATTGGGAACTGACCACCCTCGGCGACCCGTTGATGGACCTGGGCAACACCCTCGCCTACTGGATCGAAGCCGCCGACCCGGCACCGGTGCAACTGATGCGCCGCCAGCCGAGCAATGCCCCCGGCATGCTCACCCGCCGCCAGTTCGTCGACTATTACGCCGAACGCTCCGGCATCCAGATCGACAACTTCGACTTCTACTACACCTACGGCCTGTTTCGCCTGGCCGGCATCGTGCAGCAGATCTACTACCGCTTCTTCCATGGCCAGACCCAGGACAAACGCTTTGCGCAGTTCATTCAGATGAACAAGCTGCTGGAGCAGATGAGCCTGAACGTTATCGATCAATCAGCCCTTTAAGGAATCCCCATGTCCAAGACCCACCTGTTCGATCTCGACGGCAAGATTGCCTTCGTGTCCGGCGCCAGCCGTGGCATCGGTGAAGCCATCGCCAAGTTGCTGGCCCAGCAAGGCGCGCATGTGATCGTCTCCAGCCGCAAACTCGAAGGCTGCCAGCACGTCGCCGATGCGATCATCGCCGACGGTGGCAAGGCCACCGCAGTGGCCTGCCATATCGGCGAAATGGAACAGATTACCCAGGTGTTCGCCGGCATCCGCGAGCAGTTCGGCCGCCTGGATATCCTGGTCAATAACGCGGCCACCAACCCGCAGTTCTGCAACGTGCTGGACACCGACCTGGGGGCGTTCCAGAAGACCGTCGACGTGAACATCCGCGGCTACTTCTTCATGTCGGTGGAAGCCGGCAAGCTGATGCGCGCAAACGGTGGCGGCAGCATTATCAACGTGGCGTCGATCAACGGCATTTCCCCGGGCGTATTCCAGGGCATCTACTCGGTGACCAAGGCCGCCGTGATCAACATGACCAAAGTGTTCGCCAAGGAATGCGCCGAGTTCGGCATCCGTTGCAACGCCCTGCTGCCGGGTCTGACCGACACCAAGTTCGCCTCGGCGCTGGTGAAGAACGACGCAATCCTGAAGATGGCCCTGGCGCAGATCCCCCTCAAGCGGGTGGCCGACCCCAGCGAGATGGCCGGCGCGGTGCTGTTCCTGGCCAGCGATGCATCGAGCTACACCACCGGCGTGTCGCTGAACGTGGACGGTGGCTTCCTGTCCTGACATCGCCTGGGTTTGCTCGGATCGATTTGCGGGTAATCTTGACGCAGATCGATCTGTCCCAGGATGAAACATGGAATTGCACATTGTCATCACCGGCCGCAAGGACCTGGCTGCCCAGCTTTATCAGCAATTGCGCGAAGCTATCGCCACCGGACGACTGTGCGCAGGCGCGCAACTACCGCCGAGCCGGCTGCTTGCCGAGCAATTGGGCATTTCGCGCAAAACCGTATCGGATACCTATGCCACCTTGACTTACGAAGGCCTGCTGGTCGGCAGGATTGGCCGCGGCACCTTCGTCAATGCGTGGGCACCACAGCCTGACCGCCTGCAAACCGCCACCGACCTGGCCTGCGCCGATAACCTGGCGCAATGGGCCGCACTGCCCTCGCCCATGCGCCACCCCACCCGCGACAGCATCTTGCGCTACGAATTTATCGGTGGCGCCACCAACCGCCACCAGTTCCCCCAGGATGAATGGCGCCGTTGCACCCAGGATGCCCTGCGCCGTATCGCCCAAAACAGCGGCTTCTACAGCCAACCCGAAGGCCTGCCCGCGCTGCGCAGTGCGATAGCCGGGCATATCGCGTTTTCCCGTGGGGTCAAATGCCGCGACAACGACATCGTGGTCACCAACGGTGCGCAACAGGCGCTGGACCTGCTTGCCCGCGTCATTCTGGAACCGGGCAGCATCGTCGCCATGGAAGACCCCGGCTACAGCCCGGCGCGCCAGTTGTTCATGGCGATGGGAGCCAGCGTCGCCAGCGTGCCGGTGGATGATCAGGGCATTCAGGTCGACCGGATTCCCGAGGGCACACGGCTGATCTACGTGACCCCGTCCCACCAGTTCCCCCTCGGCATGCCCATGAGTCCGGCGCGCCGCGAAGCCTTGCTGGCGCGTGCGTTCGAACTGGGGGCGATCATTATCGAAGACGACTACGACAGCGAATTCCGCTACGAAGGCCGGCCCACCGACTCCCTGCAAAGCATGGACACCCGTGGCGTAGTGACGTATGTGGGCACTTTCTCCAAGACCCTGCTGCCCGAGCTGCGCCTGGGCTACCTGGTACTGCCACCGGCGATTTACCCTGCCGTGCTCAAGGCCAAGCAATTGACCGACCAGCACAGCTCCACCCTGCCGCAATGGGCACTGGCCAAGTTCATCAGCGAAGGCTACCTGCTCAAGCACATCCGGCGCTGCCACACGGTGTATGCCGGGCGCCGCGAACGCATCCTGCAGCGCCTGGCGGGCGACTTGTCGCCGTGGTTCGAGGCGGTGCCCACCGTGGCCGGGTTCCACATGGCTGCGCTGTGCAAAGTACCGGTGGATATTGCGTTGCTGATGGGCCTGGCGCGCCAGGCGGACGTCGGCTTGTACCCGCTGGATGTGTTCTTCCATGACGCGCCGGTGCGCCAAGGCCTGATCATCGGGTTTGGGGCCATCGAGACCCTCGACATCGACCCGGCGCTGGACAAGGTGCGCGATATTCTCCAGCAGATTGGCTAGGGGGTTTTACCGTGGATTGGTTATTGGTCGCTCGAAACGCCCAGCGTACGGTGAGCAGGTCTCGAACGACTAGGAAACCTCACCATGAAACGCCTGCTCGCCATCCCCCTGATGCTCGCCTCCTTCAGCGCCTTTGCGCACGAGCCCGTGTACAACCAGGAATCGATCAAGGTCCTGCAAGAACACCCCCTGGCCAACGTACCCGGCAAGAAAACCCTCATGCTCACCGTGAGCTACGCCCCTGGCCAGGCCACCGTCCCCCATAGCCACACCGGCACGGCCGTGGCCTATGTGCTGGAAGGCGCGGTCACGTCACGGGTCAACGATGAGCAGGCGAAGACTTACACGGTTGGAGAGTCATTCTACGAACCGGCCGGTTCGCGGCATTTCGAGTCGAGCAATGCCAGCCAGACCCAACCGGCCAAACTGCTGGTGGTGATAGTGTTGGATGACAAGGCGGAAGTACTCACCCCCCTCCCAAAATAATCAGCCACACCCGCAGTCGGAAATGTGGGTGGGGGGCTGAATGTGCGAGGGGCTTGCCCCCGCCCACAGGTTAGGGACGTTTGAACTGGTGCCGCAGATCTTCAATGCCCTTACGGCAGAAGCACCCTTCAAGGTGATCATTGACCATCCCCATCGCCTGCATCAGCGCATACATCGTGGTTGGACCCACGAACGTCCAACCGCGCTTCTTCAAGGCTTTGGACAGTCGCACCGAGGCCGATGAGGTGGGATTGCCCGTCCAGTAATCCAGGTCCACCACGGCCGGGCGCTCCTCAGGGCCGGGCTCGAACGCCCACAACCACCGCGCCAGCGAACCGGTTTCATCCACCAGTTCACAGGCCCGGCGTGCATTGTTGATGACGGACGCGATCTTCGCCCGATTGCGCACAATGCCGGTGTTCTGCATCAAGCGCTCGATATCCGCTTCGCCATATTGCGCGATACGACGAAAATCAAAGCCCTCGAACGCCCCTCGAAACTGCTCGCGCTTGCGCAGGATGGTGATCCACGCCATGCCCGCCTGGAAACCTTCCAGGCAAATCTTCTCGTACAGCTGGATATCGTCCGCCACCGGCACACCCCACTCGTGATCGTGGTAATGCGGGTATTCGGGCGCCGAGGTGCGCCACGTGCAATAGCTGCGGCCTGTCGCGTCGGTGGTCAGTCCTGGTGTATCCATCCATCACCTCATGTGCCGAAGGCGGATGATAAGCGAAAATTTTTGCACACCACCAACCGCTCAAGCATCGCCCTCAGCGACCCACTGGTCAGACCGGGACTCGTCAACCGACGAATAATGTCTTGTTATTTCAAAAATACCTGGCCTAGACTGGCGACGCACTGGACTTACCGGTATGACCACAACAATTAAGCCCTGGAACCACCGGGGCGCCGAATAGAGATCCCTCCCATGCTCAGATGGTGCTCGCGTTCGATTTTCCTGCAAGTCGTGATTGGCCTGATGCTTGGCATCATCTGCGGCCTGGCCCTTCCCGAATTCTCCTCGCAACTCAAACCCTTGGGTGACGGTTTTATCAAGCTGATCAAAATGCTGATTGGCCTGATCGTGTTCTGCGTGGTGGTCAGCGGTATTTCCGGCGCCGGCGACCTGAAGAAAGTCGGGCGCATCGGCCTCAAGTCGGTGATCTACTTTGAAGTGCTCACCACCATTGCCCTGGTGATCGGCCTGATCATGGCGTTCAGCACCGGTATCGGCCAAGGCGCCAATATCCACCTGGAGCAACTGTCCTCCGCCGGTCTGAATGAACTGGCCGACAAGGGCCAGCACATCAAAGGCACCAGCCAGTTCCTGATGGACCTGATCCCCAACTCGGTGATCGGCGCCTTTGCCGATAACAACGTGCTGCAAGTGCTGTTGTTCTCGGTGCTGTTCGGCAGTGCGCTGAACCTGGTGGGCGAAGCGGCCAGCGGCATCACGCGGCTGATCAATGAGCTGAGCCATGTCATTTTCCGCATCATGGGCATGATCGTGCGCCTGGCACCCATCGGCGTGTTCGGCGCGATCGCCTTCACCACCAGCACCTACGGCCTGGATTCGCTGCAGCATCTGGGCAGCCTGGTGGGCTTGTTCTACCTGACCTGCTTCGCGTTCGTCGCGCTGATCCTCGGCCTGGTAATGCGCGTTTCAGGGTTGCGCATGCTGCCGCTGCTCAAGTACTTGCGCGAAGAACTGCTGATCGTCATGGGCACCGCCTCCTCCGACGCGGTACTGCCGCAAGTCATGCGCAAACTCGAACACCTGGGGATCGGCAGTTCCACCGTGGGCCTGGTGATTCCGACGGGGTATTCGTTCAACCTTGACGGCTTCTCCATCTACCTGACCCTGGCCATCGTATTTATCGCCAACGCCACCGGCACACCGCTGTCGATGACCGACCTGCTGACCATCCTGCTGGTGTCGCTGATCACCTCCAAGGGCGCCCACGGCATCCCCGGTTCGGCACTGGTGATTCTGGCGGCGACACTCACGGCGATCCCGGCGATTCCGGTGGTAGGGCTTGTGCTCGTATTGGCGGTGGACTGGTTCATGGGCATCGGCCGCGCCTTGACCAACCTGATTGGCAACTGCGTCGCCACCGTGGCCATCGCCCGCTGGGAAAAAGACATCGATATCCAACGCGCCAATAAAGTGCTCGACGGCGAACAAGGGTACGCCTTCCAGACCAGGAAGCCGGTGTTGCCGGCGCATCAGGAGTTCTAAAAGCAACACGGACAAATGTGGGAGGGGGCAAGTCGAATCGTCGCACCGCCCCTCCCACTGTTGAGCAGCGTTAATTGGATCAATGTATTCGCAACATCAAGGAGTCATCGACGTGATCAGCACCTCAACCGTCGTCAATTCAGTCGTAGAAAAACTGCGCGCCGCACTCAAGCGGGGCCAGTGGCGGCGTGGCGAAATGCTGCCCGGCCAACGTGAGCTGGCCGAACAACTGGGCATCAGCCGCCCCAGCCTGCGCGAAGCGGTGATCGTGCTGGAAACCCTCGGCCTGGTGCGCTCCATGCCCGGCAAAGGCGTGGTGGTGCTGGAAACCAGCGTCAGCGAACCGCAATCGACCGACGCCGTGGCCGACGCCAGCCTCGAAGACATTTTGCAACTGCGCTACACCCTGGAACCGTTCATTGTCGGCCTGGTCGCCCAGACCATCAGCAGCAAGGATGTCGGCCAACTGCGCCTGACCCTGATGGATATGCGCGAAGCCCTGGATGCAGGTGACGCCGAAGCCGGGATGAACGCCTACATCGGCTTTCACGAAGAGCTGTTCGCCCTCACCTCCAACCCGATCTTCCAGAACGTGGTGCAGCAGACCAGCAACGCCCTCAAGCAAAGCGCCCAAGTGCTGCGCAACTCCCCCGAGCACTTGGCCGAACGCCTGCAGGAAAACGAAGCCGTGGTGCGTGCCATCCGTAACAAGAACAGCGCCCTGGCCAGCGCCGAGATGCGTCGGCACATCCTCCAGGAAGGCCTGCGCATGGGCATTGCCCTGAACATCCCGGATGACCATCTGGGCAGCTGACTTTTTGGAGACGACCATGACCGCCCACGCCCTGCAACGCGAGCCTTTCCTCCCTGCCCTGCGCCTGGCGGCCGGTAAAAAGCCTTCAGTGGATGACATCTACCCACGGCTGTTCGACGCAATCCTCGAACAACGCATCGCCCCGGCCAGCCGCTTTACCGAAGAAAGCCTGGGCGAAACCTTTGGCGTGAGCCGCAGCGTGATTCGCCGAGTGCTGGCCAAACTGTCCCACCAACAGGTGATCATCCTGCGTCCCAACCAACGTGCCCAAGTAGCGGCGCCGGATGCACAGCAGACGCGGCAGATTCTGGAAGCGCGGCGCATGACCGAGATCACGGTGGTGCAACTGGCCTGCGCCCAGGCGACAGCCGCACAGATACGCCAGCTACGCGAATTGATCGCTCGCGAGCATGAGTGCATCGAACACAACCAGCGCGGGCCGGCGATTCGCTTGTCGGGGGAGTTTCACCTGCACCTGGCGGCCATTGCGGCGAATGCGCCACTGGCGCAATTCCTGAACAGCCTGGTGCCGTTGACGTCCCTGGTAATCGCCCAACATGAAGCGAAAGCCTGCACGTATTGCGCGTGGCAGGAGCATGTGGCGATTGTGGATGCGGTTGAACGACGGGATTCGAACGCTGCTGTGGCGTTGATGACCCAACACCTGGATCACCTGGAAAGCAAATTGCTGAAACACCACTGACCTCCAGAACAAGAGAAGATCCAAATGTGGGAGAGGCGGGAACAAGCCCCCTCCCACAGGTGTTTCACCAAGGCATCAAGCCGGTTGCAGCACCGACTGACCGCTCAACGCCAGGTCCAGCAACTCACGGTTGGCCACCGCGTACATGGCGTAGTCCGTGCCGACCGCGGCACGAATTTCCACCATCATTGCGCGCCAGCGATCGGCCATGTCCTGGTGCTGCTCAAGCCACAGGGCCACACGGGCTTCCATGTCTTGTGGCGCGTCGGCCATTTGCAGTACCGAGATGGTGATCGCCCGTTGCTGCCAGTCCACATCGTCGCGGAACGCTTCGCGGGCCTGGGCCTGCCAGTTGTTGGCTACCGGCAGATCGCTGATCTGCTGCAGGTACCATGGCAAGTCCAGGGCGCTGCCGACGGCGAAGTAGGCCTTGGCCACTTCGGCGGCGTCATGCCCGGTCACGTCGGCGGCTTCGATGATCGGCAGCAAGGTGTACAGGTGGGTCGTGCCTGCAACCATGCGCGCCAACAACTCCGGTACACCGGCTTCGGTGTAGGCCTGGTAGCGGGTCTGCCAGCCTTCGCGGGTCGGGCCTTCCAGCAGTTCGTCGAGCTTGAGGCCCAACGCGGCCAGGTGCGGACCGAAGTGCGCGGTGTCACGCCCGGCGTCCTGCTCGTTGCGACGGCTGCGCAGGAACCAGCGCGTAGCGCGGCGGCCCAGGCGCATCAGTTCGTCCATCAGCTCCAGTTGCACCTCGGCGGACACCTGGTGGTCCAGCGCTTCGATCTGACGGAACCAATGCGGGAGATGGAAGATGTCACGCACGATCACATAAGCGCCCGCCACATTCGCCGGGCTCATGCCGGTCGACTCTTTGAGTCGTTGAACGAAGGTGATGCCCATGTGGTTGACCAGGTCGTTGGCGATCTGGGTGCTGACGATCTCACGCTTGAGGCGGTGGCGACGCATGGCTTCGCCGAACTTGGCCACCAGGCTCGGTGGGAACGCGGTCTCCATGTCACGGGTCAGGTAGTCGTCATCCGGTACCAGCGACTTGAGCAGCGCTTCCTTGAGGTCGATCTTGCTGTAGGAGATCAGCACCGACAGTTCCGGACGGGTCAGGCCCTTGCCGGTCGAGGCGC
The DNA here is from genome assembly GCF_030687435.1 of Pseudomonas sp. FP597. NCBI lineage: Bacteria > Pseudomonadati > Pseudomonadota > Gammaproteobacteria > Pseudomonadales > Pseudomonadaceae > Pseudomonas > Pseudomonas sp. FP597. Next base: position 3,656,030 of record NZ_CP117432.1, read on the forward strand.
GCTCGGCCAGTTGGTCTTCGGTCGGCAGGTACTCGATGGCACGGTCCAGCTTGCCACGGCCTTCCAGGTCGCTCATCAGGCGCTTGTACTCGGCGGCACGCTCGTAAGCCTTGCGCGCGGCCAGGGACAGGGCCTGGGTCTGCTTGTAGTTGTTGCCCAACACCAGGCTGCCGACTTCGTCGGTCATGCTCGCCAGCAACTGGTTGCGTTGCTTGTCGGTCATGTCGCCGGCCTGCACCACTTCGTTGAGCAGGATCTTGATGTTCACTTCGTGGTCGGAGCAGTCCACGCCACCGGCGTTGTCGATGAAGTCGGTGTTGGAACCGCCGCCATTGAGGCCGAATTCCACGCGACCCAGTTGGGTCATGCCGAGGTTACCGCCCTCGCCCACCACCTTGCAGCGCAGCTCGTTGCCGTTGACGCGCAACGCGTCGTTGGCCTTGTCGCCCACATCGGCGTGGCTTTCGATGCTGGCCTTGACGTAGGTACCGATGCCGCCGTTCCACAACAGGTCCACCGGCGCCTTGAGCAAGGCGTTCAGCAGTTCGGTCGGGGTCAGCTTGTCGGCCTGGATGTCGAAGCGTTCTTTCATCTGCGGCGAGATGGCAATGCTTTTGGCGCTGCGCGAGAAGATACCGCCGCCTTCGGACATGATGCTGGTGTCGTAGTCGGTCCAGGCCGAACGCGGCAGCTCGAACATGCGCTGGCGCTCGACGAAACTGGTCGCCGGGTTCGGGTTCGGGTCGATGAAGATGTGCAGGTGGTTGAAGGCCGCGACCAGTTGCAGCTTGTCGGACATGAGCAAGCCGTTACCGAACACGTCACCGGCCATATCGCCGACGCCGACCACGGTGATGCTGTCTTCCTGCACGTTGATGCCGCGCTCACGGAAGTGACGCTGCACACCGACCCACGCGCCCTTGGCGGTGATGCCCATTTTCTTGTGGTCGTAACCGGCCGAACCGCCGGAGGCAAACGCATCACCCAACCAGAAGCCGTAGTCGATGGCAATGCCGTTGGCGATGTCGGAGAAGGTCGCAGTGCCCTTGTCCGCCGCCACCACCAGGTACGGGTCATCGTCGTCATGACGCACGACGTTGGCCGGCGGCACCAGCGCGCCGTCCTTGAGGTTGTCGGTGATGTCCAACAGGCCGGAAATGAAGATGCGGTAGCAGGCGATACCCTCGGCCGCGATCTCGTCACGGCTGCCGCCCAATGGCAGGCGACGCGGCAGGAAGCCGCCCTTGGCGCCCACCGGCACGATCACCGAGTTCTTCACCTGCTGGGCTTTTACCAGGCCCAACACTTCGGTGCGGAAGTCTTCTTCACGGTCGGACCAGCGCAGGCCGCCCCGCGCAACGTTGCCGAAGCGCAGGTGCACGCCTTCAACCCGTGGCGAGTACACGAAGATTTCAAACTTCGGCACCGGCTTGGGCAGCTCAGGGATCGCACGCGGGTCGAACTTGAAGCTGAAGTACGACTTGTTCTGGCCGTTGGCGTCGGTCTGGTAGAAGTTGGTGCGCAGGGTGGCCTTGATCAGGTCCAGGTAGCGACGCAGGATGCGGTCTTCGTTGAGCACCTGGACGTCGTCCAGGGCGCTGAGGATCGCTTGTTCCAAACGTTGCTGCTTGTCTTCCAGGTCGTCGGCGGTAAGCTTGCGCGCCAGGTAGAAGCGGGTCTTGAACAACCGGGTCAACTCACGGGCGATGTCGGTGTGGTTGTTCAGGGTGCTGGCGATATAACCCAGGTCGAAGCCCAGGCGGATCTGCTTCAGGTAACGGGCATAGGCACGCAGCAATGCCACGTCGCGCCACGGCAGGCCGGCGGTGAGAACCAGGCGGTTGAACGCATCGTTCTCCGCATCGCCATGCACGATGTGCACGAACGCGTCCTGCAGGGTGTCGTTGAGCTGCTGGATATCCAGGTTCACGCCTTCGGCGGCGATGAATGCAAAGTCATGGATCCAGAATTCGCGGCCATTGGCGTGGCGCAGACGGTACGGGAACTCGCCCAGCACGCGCAGGCCGAGGTTTTCCAGGATCGGCAGCACGTCGGACAGTGCCAGCGGCGTGTCGGCGTGATACAGCTTGCAATGCAGCTCACGCTGGCCAGAAACCTGGCCCAGCGGCTGATAGAAGCTCATCACCAGCGGGTTGGCTTCGGTGAGGCTGAGCAAATGCTGCATGTCGACCACAGCCGAATGCGCAGCGAAACGCTCGCGGTAGCCGGCCGGGAAGCCTTTCGGGAAATCCGCCAGTACGTTGGTGCCATGGGCTTCGCCGAAGCTCTCCACCACCAGGCTCGCGTAGTCGTCCTGCCAGCTGCGGCAAGCCTGCACCACTTCTTTTTCCAGTTGCAGCGTGTCGATGTCGAGACGGTTCTTCGGGTCGACCCGCAGGATCAGCTGGACACGGGCCAGCACGGATTCGGAGAAGAAGGTCCAGAACTCGCAGTCCGAGGCTTTCAGGCGATCCATCAGCACTTGCTGGATCTTCTGGCGAACTTCGGTGGAATAGATGTCGCGCGGTACATAGGCCAGGCAGTAGCAGAAACGACCGTACGGGTCTTTGCGCAGGAACACGCGGATCTTGTTGCGTTCCTGGATCTGCACAATCGACATCACGGTGCTGAACAGCTCGTCGACCGGGGTCTGGAACAGGTCATCGCGGGGCAGCACTTCAACCACCTGCGCCAGCTCCTTGCCCAGGTGCGCCTTGGCCTGGAAGCCCGAACGGCGTTCGATCTCGGCGACTTTGCGGCGGATGTACGGGATGACTCGCACACTTTCGCCATACACCGACGAGGTGTACAAGCCCATGAAGCGGCATTCCTTGATGACCTTGCCGTCGGCATCGATCTCGCGGATCGACACGTAGTCCGGGTAGGCCGGACGATGCACACGGCTTGGGTGCGCGGCCTTGGCGAACGACAGTACGGTCGGCTCGCGCAGGTAGGACACGGCGTAGTCTTCGATGCGCAGGTCGTCGGCGGTGAGGCCGGCACGCAGCAGCTTGGTCAGACCGAGGAACGAGCTGGCGTCATATTCGATATGGCCGCCGTCCGCCTCGTCACGTACCACGAATTCTTCATAGCCCAGGAAGGTGAAGTGGTTGCCCACCAGCCATTCCAGGAAGTTCTTGATCTCGGCCTTTTCTTCGCCGTCGATGCCGAACGGGCTGGCGTCGATACCGGCCAGCAGATCCTGGACCTTGGCTTTCATCGGCTCGAAATCGGCCACCGCCACGCGCACTTCACCCAGCACCTGCTCCAGCTCTTTGCTCAGCACATTCAGTTCGGCCGCGTTGGCGCAGCGGTCGATTTCCAGGTACATCAGCGATTCTTGCTCGATGCCTTCGCCCTGGGTGCCCTTGGGCAACACTTCCAACAGCTCGCCCTTGCTGTCACGCCGCACGCTGAGCACGGTGGTCTGCAGGGTGTGGATGCTATAGCCACGACGGTTCAGCTCGGTACGCACCGAGTCCACCAGGAATGGCAGGTCATGGTGCAGCACTTCGACCGCGGTGTGGGTCGACTGCCAGCCATGACGTTCGTAATCGGGGTTGTAGACCCGCACCTGCGGTTGGGTGTGGTCAAAGCGCTCAAGCAGGCGCCAGGCAGACAGGGTGCAACCGGCCAGGTCGGAAAGGCGACGCTGGGTCAGTTCGTCCAGGGAAATGATGCCGAAGAATTGTTCAGCGAACAGCGCCACTTGTGGCAGTGCCTGTTCACTGATGTGCTGCGCCAGTGCCGCTTGCAGTTGATGCTGGAAGTCGGCCTTGCTGGCTGCGGTGAAGAACGCCATCTGTGGTACTCCGCTTGGGCTTGTTATTGATGGAAGCGTCGCGTGTTATCCCCTTGGGGGGACCGTCAGCTCTGTTCGCTGGTAACGAGTTAAGCACCATAAACGAATCAGGGTGACAGGTGGGTGAAGCTGGACAGGACAGTCAGGTCACATACAACTTCCATAAGATGCGCACCTTGCCGGGTGACGGTACGACGGGCAGGTCAGGCGCCCGGAACGCGCGCATCCGTTGCGCAGCTTAACGAGTGTAGAAGCACTGCTCTTGCAGCGCTGCGACATATTCGGTCATCGGTAAGCAGGCTTGGAGTTGCGACGGGTGCAACCCGGAAGTTGCGGGGCAAAAACAGGCAGTTTTCAAACCTGCGAGTACCGAAAATGACTGGCTTTGCCCGTCAGGTCATGCCCCGTTGTGACACGGGATGCAGCAGAAAATTCGCCGCAATGGCACAATTGCCGCGCCGCGCCCTTCCCCCAGACAGGATTTCCCATGCTGCAATTTAAAACCGACGCCCTGATGGCCACGCCGTGCGACGACGAAGAAGACAACATGGCCATGCTTTGCTGCCACGGAAAAAACGGCGAGATGTTCATGCTGACCCGTTACCCGGATGAGGATGAGGTCGAACTGACCTGGGATTACGAGCCCTCTACCCTGGATGGGCTGAAGGTGACGCTGGGCGACACCACCCTGTTGGTGGAGCTGGCCACTGGTGATGCCGATGCATTGGGTGGCAAGGATCAGTTGCAGATCACCCACTCCACGGCCGCATCCGACCTGGCCGAGGTGGAGCAAACCCTGCAGAACATCCTCAAAGGCACCGGCACCTACACCCGAATTTAAGCCCCCTCCCACATTGCCCCTGCTCCTGCACAAATTTCCTACAAGTTTTGCCAAAAATACCCGTTACGCCGTTAGTCGCCACACCCCTCGATGCATTAAAGTAATGCCCCCCAGCCCGTGTTCGTTGCACAGCACGCGGGCTCATCTTTCCAGGAACCGTCATCGATGGAACATCGTGAAGCGCTGCTCGCGCTGCGAACCTTTCTTTCTACGCAGATTCTCGGCCAGGAAAAACTCATCGATCGCCTATTGATCGCCCTGCTCGCCGACGGCCATATGCTGGTCGAAGGCGCGCCGGGGCTGGCCAAGACCAAGGCCATCAAAGAGCTGGCCGAGGGCATCGAAGCGCAGTTCCATCGTATCCAGTTCACGCCCGACCTGCTGCCGGCCGACATCACCGGTACCGAGATCTATCGTCCGGAAACCGGCAGCTTTGTGTTCCAGCAGGGGCCGATCTTCCACAACCTGGTGCTGGCCGACGAAATCAACCGCGCGCCGGCCAAGGTGCAGTCGGCCTTGCTCGAAGCCATGGCCGAGCGCCAGGTCAGTGTCGGACGCAGCACCTATGACCTGTCGCCGCTGTTTTTGGTGATGGCCACGCAAAACCCTATCGAGCAGGAAGGCACCTATCCGCTGCCCGAAGCCCAGCTCGACCGTTTCCTGATGCACGTCAAGATCGGCTTTCCCGACGCGGCCGTAGAGCGGCGCATCCTGCAACAAGCCCGTGGCGAAGCGCTCAACGGTGAAACCAAACCCGAGCGCCGCGTCAGCCAGCAGGCGATCTTCGCCGCGCGCAAGGAAATCCTCGGCCTGTACATGGCCGATGCGGTGGAGGAATACCTGGTGCAACTGGTCATGGCCACGCGCACCCCGGCCAAGTTCGACCCGGAGATGGCCGAGTGGATCGCCTATGGCGCAAGTCCGCGCGGTTCCATCGCCCTGGACCGCTGCGCCCGCGCCCATGCCTGGCTGGCCGGGCGTGACTTCGTGAGCCCGGAAGATATCCAGGCGGTGCTGTTCGACGTGCTGCGCCATCGCATTATCCTGTCGTTCGAGGCCGAAGCCGCCGGTATTGACCAGGACCGCGTGGTGCAACGCATTCTCGACGTCGTTGCCGTCGCTTGAAATCGATGAACGCAAGCGCAGGGGTCCGCGTCACGCTCAGCGAGTTGATTGAGATGCGCCACCGCGTGCGCGAAGTGCAGCTGTTTTCGACGCCGAGCCAGCGCAGCCCGTTGATCGGCCTGCACCACTCCAAACTGCGCGGGCGCGGGGTCGACTTCGACCAGGTGCGCGTGTACCAGGCCGGTGACGACGTGCGAACCATCGACTGGCGGGTGACCGCACGCACCCAGGAACCGCACACCAAGCTGTTCCACGAGGAGCGCGAACGCCCGATTTTCATCATGGTCGAGCAAAGCTGCCGGCTGTTTTTCGGTTCGGGGCAGATGTTCAAGTCGGTGCTCGCGGCGCAGGCGGCGAGTTTGATCGGCTGGGCGGCGCTGGGGCATAACGACCGGGTCGGCGGGCTGGTCTTCGGCGACAACGAACACTACGAGATCAAACCCCGGCGCAGTAAACAAAGCCTGCTGCAACTGCTCAACCGCCTGGTGCGCGTCAACCAGAGCCTGGACACCGAAAGCCACCCGGAAGCCGACGCACTGGGCATGGCCTTGCGCCGTGGCCGCGAAGTACTGCGCCCCGGCAGCCTGGTGATCGTGATCTGCGACGAACGCGCGCTCAGCGAAGGCGCCGAACAGCAACTGAGCCTGCTCTCACGCCATTGCGACCTGCTGCTGTTGCCGATCTCCGACCCGCTCGACCACGCCCTGCCCGCCGCCGGGTTGCTGCGCTTTGCGCAAAGAGGTGCGCAACTGGAACTGGACACGCTCAACGTCGACCTGCGCCAGGCCTACAAGGCCCAGGCCGAAGCGCGCATTGCACGCTGGGAGTTGCTGGCACAGAAACTGCGGGTGTTGCTGATGCCCTTGAGTACCCAGAGCGAAATGGTCGAGCAACTGCGCGAATACCTCAACCCGCAACGCCCGGTTAAAAAACAATGAGCAGCCTCGACCAACTGCAACCGCTGATCGCGCCGCCGGCCATCGGCTTCTGGCCGCCCGCGCCAGGCTGGTGGCTGTTGCTGCCGGTGATCGCACTGCTCGGCTGGGGCCTGTGGTCGCTGCGCCGTTTTCTGCCCACGCGGCGCCCGGTGGCGCGAGCCGAACAACCGTTGGACCCGCTGCGCATCGCCGCCCTGGCCGAACTGGCGCTGATGCCCAAACCCTACGACGGCGCACCCGCCGGGGCCTGGCTGCAACAACTCAACGGCCTGCTCAAACGCCTGTGCCGCAACGACTACCCCTACAGCCAGAGCCACACCCTCAACGGCCGCAAATGGCTGGCGTTCCTCGACAATCGCTGCCCGGCCGCCGGCCTCACACGCTGGATGGTCCTGGTGGAAGGCGCCTACAAGCCCGAATGCAAACTCGATGACAAGGCGATTGCCGGCCTGACCCAAGCGATCGACACCTGGATTCGCAAACATGTTTGAGTTTGCCTGGCCGTGGATCTTCGCCCTGCTGCCTTTGCCCTGGTTGATGCGGCTCATGCTGCCCGCGGCCGACAGCGGCGAGCCGGCACTTAAAGTCAGCTATCTGAGCGACCTCGAAGGCCTCGCCCGGCGCCGTGCCCGGGTGAACCTGCCGGGCTGGCGCCAGCAAGCGCCGTTCGTGGTGCTGTGGCTGCTGCTGTTGACCGCCGCCGCGCGCCCGGAATGGCTGGGCGAACCGCTGCCGATTGCCGCCAGTGGCCGCGATTTGCTGGTGGCGGTGGACGTGTCCGGCTCCATGGATTTCCCCGATATGCACTGGCGGGACGAAGACGTGAGCCGCCTGAGCCTGGTCAAACACTTGCTCGGCGACTTTCTGCAGGAGCGCGAAGGCGACCGCGTGGGCCTGATCCTGTTCGGCAGCCAGGCCTACCTGCAGGCGCCGCTGACCTTCGATCGCCGTACCGTACGCACCTGGCTCGATGAAGCGCGCATCGGCATCGCCGGCAAGAACACCGCCATCGGCGACGCCATCGGCCTGGCACTCAAGCGCCTGCGCCAGCGCCCGGCACAGAGCCGCGTGCTGATCCTGGTCACCGACGGCGCCAACAACGCCGGGCAGATCGACCCACTGACCGCCGCGCGCCTGGCCGCCGAAGAAGGCGTGAAGATCTACCCCATCGGCATCGGCGCCGACCCTGAGCAGACCGGCTCGCTGGGCATCCTGGGCGTGAACCCGAGCCTGGACCTCGACGAACCTGCGCTCAAGGCCATAGCCGCCGCCACCGGCGGGCAGTATTTCCGCGCCCGTGACGGCGAAGAGCTGCAAGCGATCAAGCAAACCCTGGACACACTTGAACCGGTGCAACAACAACCGACCCAGGCCCGCCCGGCTCAGGCGCTGTACAGCGGCCCCCTGGCGTTGGCGCTGCTCTTGAGCCTGTTGCTGGTCATCCAGGAACGCTGGCCAAACAACGCGTTGCAACGCGCGCTTAACAAGCTGTCGAGCAAAGGCATTTTCCTGCCGCAAAGCCCTGAATGGCGCCAGCGCCTCAAACGCCTGCGTTTGCGGAGGCGTCGATGATCGACCTGTGGCCGCACCTGTTCCGCCCCTGGTGGCTGCTGCTGCTGCCGTTGCTCGGCTGGCTGCTGTGGCAACTGTGGCACCGACAAAAGCGCGCCGGGCGCTGGCAGATGATCCTGCCGCCGGCGTTTCACGCCGTGCTGCTCAGTGGTGGCAGCGGACGCGAAAGCAAATCCCCCTGGGTGGTGCTCGGCATTGCCTGGCTGTTGGCCCTGTTGGCGCTGCTCGGTCCCAGTTGGCAGCGGGTTGAGCAGTCCAGCCAGAAACCGTCCGACCCGCTGGTAGTGCTGCTGGAACTGACCCCGGAAATGCTCGCCACCGACAGCCCGCCCAACCGTCTGGAACAGGCCCGGCGCAAGCTGTACGACTTGCTGCAGGCGCGCACCGATGCGCAAACCGCCATCGTCGTCTATGCCGGCAGCGCGCACACCCTGGTGCCGTTGTCGGATGACCTGGCCACCAGCCGCAACCTGCTCGAGGCCCTGCGCCCTTCGATCATGCCCGAGTCCGGCCACCGCGCCGACCTGGCCGTCGACAAAGCCCTGGGCTTGCTCAACCAGGCGGGCCTGGGCCAGGGCCGCCTGTTGCTGATCGGCTCGTCGCTGTCCAAGCAGGAACGCCAGGGCATTCGCCTGCTGCTGCAAAGCAACCAGGCGCCGAGCCTGTCGATCCTCGGCATCGGCAGCCGCGAAGGCACGCCAGTGACCCAGGAGAGCGGCGAATTCCTCAAGGACGAACAAGGCGCGATTCTGGTCCCGCGCCTCGACAGCCCGACCCTCAAGGCCTTCGCCAGTGAAATGGCCGGGCGTTACCGCGCCGCGCGCCTGGACGACAAAGACCTGCGCCAGCTCGGCGTGCTCGACCCACCCCAAGCCTTGCGCAACGACGGCCAGTTGCTGCACCTGGACACCTGGGCCGACCAGGGTTACTGGCTGCTCTTGCCGCTGCTGTTGCTGGCCGCCTGCGCCGCGCGCCGCGGCTGGCTGTTCTGCCTGCCCTTGTTGCTGTTGATGGCTCCCCAGCCCAGCTACGCCTTCGAGTTCCAGGATTTGTGGCTGCGCCCCGACCAGCAAGGCCAATACCTGCTGAAGAAAAAACGCCCGGCCGAAGCCGCCGAACACTTCCAAGACCCGCAATGGCAGGGCGTGGCGCTGTACGAGGCCGGCAACTACGCCGAGGCCATCAAGCGTTTTGCCGAAGGCAATGACGCTTACTCCCACTATAATCGTGGCAATGCCCTGGCCAGGTCCGGCGAGCTGGAGGCCGCGGTGGACGCCTACGAACAAGCCCTGGAAGCTCAGCCCGACCTGCAACCGGCGCTGAAAAACAAAGCCCTGGTGGAAACCCTGCTGCAGGAACAGGCGCGGTCCGAGCCCGAGCAGCCGGCAAAAAACGAAGATGACGAAACCGGCCAACCCGGCCAAACTGCGCAACCGGGCGCCAGCGGGCAAAACACCACAGGCGGCGAAACCTCGACCCAGGGTCAGGGCGAAGCCGGCACCGGTGAGCCCCAGGCCGGCACCCCAGCGCAACCCGGCGGCAACGAAGTACCGGGCAGCGAGCTGGGCGACGAACACACCACCACCCCGCCGCTGCGCACCCATGACGCCAGCCTCGACGGCGAACACCGCCAGGCCCTGGAACAGTGGCTGCGGGAGATCCCGGACAACCCCGGCGAACTGCTGCGACGCAAATTCTGGTACGAACAGCAACAACATCAGGACAAGACGCGATGAGCCGCCGCACCACCCTACTGCTCCTGCTGGCGTTATCGGCGGGCCACGCCCAGGCGGCAAGCCTGGTCGCCAGCGTCGACCGCAGCCGCCTCAATTCCGGCGAAACGGTCGAACTGACGGTGGAATCGAGCGATGTGACCCAGTTCGGCAAACCGGACCTGTCACCGCTGGATGCGCAGTTTGAAGTCAGCGGCACGCGCCAGATCAACCAGCTCACCACCCTGGGCGGCGACAACCACGCCACCACCCGCTGGATCATCACCCTGCTGCCCAAGGAAAACGGCACCGTGGTCATCCCGCCCCTGCAAGTGGGCGACTACCAGACCCAGCCCATCAGCCTGCAAGTGCTGGAAACCGCCAGCCAGAACACCAACGCCGAGCTGGCGCCGGTGTTTATCGAAGCCAATCTTGACCAACCCAACGTGTACGTGCAGGCCCAAGTGCTGTTGACCGTGCGCGTGTACCACTCGGTATCGCTGTACGACGACAGCAGCCTCACGCCGTTGCAGATTCCCGACACACGCGTGGAACAACTGGGCGAGTCGCGCACCTACGAAAAAGTCATCAACAGCATCCGCCATGGCGTGATCGAAACCCGCTACGCGATCTACCCGCAGCACAGCGGCAGCGTGACGATCCCCGCACAGACGTTCAGCGCAACGCTGGTGGAGTCGCGCCCGCCGCAGGAAAACACCCTGCAAGGCACCAAGCCCGGCAAGTTGATCCACGTCAGCTCAGCGCCACTCACATTGACAGTCAAGCCCAAGCCCGAGCGGTATCCGGCCGACGCGCCCTGGTTGCCGGCGCGCAGCCTGACCCTCACCGAGGGCTGGAACCCGGAGCCTGAGCACGTACAGGTCGGCGACTCGCTGACCCGCAGCCTCACGATCAAGGCCGAGGGTTTGTCCAGCGCCCAGTTGCCGGCGCTGCCCAGTACCGACATCAACGGCCTGCGCCGCTACCCGGACCAACCGGTGCTCGGCAACCAGACCAGTGACCGCGGCCTGGTCGGCAGCCGCGAAGACCGCGAGGCACTGGTGCCCAACCGCGTCGGCGCGCTCGAACTGCCACCGGTGGAAGTGCTGTGGTGGAACACCCACGAGGATCACCTCGAACGCACCAGCCTGCCGGCCCGCACCCTGCAAGTGGCCAACAACCCCAGCCTGGTGGTCGACACGCCGGCCACGCCCACCATCATCACCGCCCCGGATGACAGCCGCCTGTGGCTGTGGCAACTGAGTACCTTGCTGCTGGCCTGCACCACCCTGCTCGGCTTCGGCCTGTGGTGGCGCGCCCGCCGACAACCGGCGGTACAGCGCGCCACGCAAACCGGCCCCAGCCCACGCACTCTGCTCGATGACCTCAAGCGCGCGACCCAGGCCAACGACCCCCACGCCACCCGCCAGGCCCTCGACGCCTGGGCCCGCCAGCAACCGGAAACCCTGGCGGACATGGCGGCGCGGTTCGTGCCGTTGTCGGATGCCTTGGATGGGTTGAATGGCGCGTTGTACAGCGAGAGTGGCCAGTATTGGTTGGGCGAGGAACTGTGGCGCGCGATCAAAGCCATTCCAATGGCCGAGCGCGAGCAAGACCCGGCGATGGATAGCACCAGCCTGCCGCCGCTGTATCCCAAATAACCCCCTGCATCCCAGACACACCACAAATCAAAATGTGGGAGGGGGTGAAATGCATTGTTAAAGGCCAGCAATCCATATCCCTTTAATTTGCAGGACGTTTCCTAGACAATCCTTCGGCCTTGCGCCTGCTCACCTCACTGGCTAGCCTTCGCTCCGTCGCTGCATATCAGCGATCGGGTGTGGAAACCTGGGAATTAGTAGGCGTCATGATCGTATGCACACGCTCAATGGCGGCTGTACGCGGGCAGACTTCGGTCTGGCCGAGTCCTACTACTCGGTTTTCCACCCCGCGTATGGCTGCCACCTAATCTGTCGTGTGGAAACGACACAGGTGGCTCCCCCATTTAGTAGGAGCTTCACCCATGAACAAAATCGTCCCCGACCCACCCTATACCCCGCTCTTCGTCGCCCACGAAAACCTCAGCTTCGAAGACGCCATCGCCAGCATTTCCTCCTTGCTGCGCTGCGCCGCCACCACCGCCACCGAAACGGCCGAAGGCTTGACCGGCACCCAGCGCGACATGGCCTGCGCCACCGAGCACCTGATCGACATGGCCCGCACCCTCGCCGACCGAGCGCTGGATTGCCTGCAACCACCCCCCAACTAACGCCGCATAACCGTGTGGGAGGGGCGGTGCGACGATTCGACTTGCTCCCGATAGCGGTGGGTCAGTTGAATAATGTATGACTCATACACCTATATCGGGAGCAAGCCCCCTCCCACACTTGATTTGTGTCGTCTGGTGAAATGCATTGTTAAAGGCCAGCAATCCATATCCCTTTAATTTGCAGGACGTTTCCTAGACAATCCTTCGGCCTTGCGCCTGCTCACCTCACTGGCTAGCCTTCGCTCCGTCGCTGCATATCAGCGATCAGGGGTGAGATCCTGTGATGTACGGAGCCAAGTGCCACAACCGCGAGCAACATGCTCTATGGCGGCTGTGTGCGGGCAGACTTCGGTCTGGCCGGGTGCTCCTGTACCGGTAATCTCACCCCGCACATAGCTGCCACCTTTTGACGAGTGAGATCGGCAAAAGACTGGCTCCCAATCCAAACAGGAGCTTTACCCATGAACAAAATCGTCCCCGACCCACCCTGTGTCCCCCTCTTCGTCGCCCACGAAAACCTCAGCTTCGAAGACGCCATCGCCAGCATTTCCTCCTTGCTGCGCTGCGCCGCCACCACCGCCACCGAGACGGCCGAAGGCCTGAGCGGCACCCAGCGCGACATGGCCTGCGCCACCGAGCACCTGATCGACATGGCCCGCACCCTCGCCGACCGGGCATTGGATTGCCTGCAACCCACCCCCACTAACGCCGTGTAACCCCTGTGGGAGGGGGCTTGCTCCCGATATAGGTGGCGGTGGGTCAGTTGAACAATGTATGACTGATACACCGCTATCGGGAGCAAGCCCCCTCCCACAGTTGACCTGTGTCGTCCAAAGCGCCGCATTCACATAACAGGTAAACTCCCCTCCTTTTCATCTTCTCCACGGAGTTCGCCTTGCGTCTGTTCCACACCTCCGACTGGCACCTTGGCCAAAACCTGCACGGCCAGGAACGCGACTTCGAACACGCCTGTTTCCTTGAATGGCTGCTGGGCCAGCTCAAGACCCATCGTCCGGATGCGCTGCTGATCGCCGGCGATATCTTCGACACGGTCAACCCGCCGCTCAAGGCCCAGGAGCGGCTGTACGATTTCATCATCAGCGCGCACGAGCAAAACCCCGACCTGACCATGGTGATGATCGCCGGCAACCACGACTCCGGCTCGCGTATCGAATTGCCCGCGCCGTTGATGCGGCGCCTGCGCACGCATGCGCTGGGCCGCGTGCTGTGGCTGGATGATGGCCAGTTGGACGCCGAGCGCCTGCTGATCCCGTTGCCGAATGCCAAAGGCAAGATCGCCGCCTGGTGCCTGGCATTGCCTTTCCTGCGCCCGGCGCAAGTGACCGGTGCACAGCTGGGTGACGATTACCTGCGCGGTATCGGCTTGGTGCATGAAGGGTTGATCGCCGCCGCCAACGCCAAACGCAAAAAAGGCCAGGCGCTGATTGCCATCAGCCATGCGCACATGGCGGGGGGCTCAGTGTCGGAAGACTCCGAACGCAGCCTGATCATCGGCAATGCCGAGGCGCTTCCCGCCAAACTGTTCGACAACAGTGTCGGCTATGTTGCCCTCGGTCATTTGCACAAGCCGCAAAAGGTCAATGGCGAAGAGCGCATTCGCTACAGCGGCTCGCCGATTCCGCTATCGTTTTCCGAAATCGGCTACAAGCACCAGGTTCTCGATGTGACATTCCAGGGCCAGGCCCTGGTCAGCGTCGAACCGCTCTTGATTCCCCGCTCGGTGAACCTGCAACGCCTGGAAGCCGCGCCCCTGGCCGATATCCTTAAACAACTGGCCGACCTGCCCGACATCGATCTGCTCGCCGAAACCCAGCGCCATCCCTGGCTGGAAGTACGGGTACGCCTCGACGAGCCGCAACCGGACCTGCGCCAGCAAATCGAAACCGCCCTGCAAGGCAAGGCCGTGCGCCTGGTGCGCATTGCCGCCGAATATGCCGGCAAACGCGGCCAGGACGAGGCTGACGACGCGCGCCTGATCGAACTCGACCAGCTGACGCCGCAGGAACTGTTCAGCCGCGCCTGGCAGGACAGCTACGGCAGCGAGGTGGATGAACAGACCTTGAAAGACTTCGCCGTGTTGCTCCAGGACGTGCAGCACGAGGAGGAACAGCCATGAAAATTCTTGCCATCCGCCTGAAGAACCTGGCCTCGCTGGCCGGCCCGTTCGAGATCGACTTTACCGCCGAGCCCCTGGCCAGCGCCGGGCTGTTTGCGATCACAGGCCCCACCGGGGCCGGTAAAAGCACCCTGCTCGACGCGCTGTGCCTGGCGCTGTTTGGCGCCGTGCCGCGGCTGGGCGACACCGGCCAGGCGAAAATGCCGGATGCCGACACGGACATTTCCATCGGCGACCCGCGCACCCTCATTCGACGCGGCACCGGCGGCGGCTATGCCGAGGTGGATTTCGTTGGCGTCAGCGGCCGTCGCTACCGCGCGCGCTGGGAAGCCAACCGCGCCCGCGACAAGGCCAGCGGCAAGTTGCAGAACAGCCGCCAGAGCCTGATCGACCTGGACAGCGACCAACTGCTGGCCAGCCAGAAAACCGAATACAAGACCCAACTGGAACTGGCCCTGGGCCTGAATTTCGAGCAGTTCACCCGCGCCGTGCTGCTGGCGCAAAGTGAGTTCAGCGCGTTCCTCAAGGCCAACGACAACGAACGCAGCGAACTGCTGGAAAAACTCACCGACACCGCGCTGTATACCCGCCTCGGCCGCCGCGCATTCGACAAGGCCAAAGAGGCCAAGGACGCGCACAAGCAGTTGCAGGACCAGGCCACCGGCGTGGTGCCCCTGGCTGCCGAGGCCCGCGCCGAACTGGATCAGCAACTGGCTGACGCCCAGCAACAGTTCAAGCTCCAGCAGGCTCAACTCAAACAGTTGGAGTTGCAGCACACCTGGCTCAAGGAACTGCGCGAATGGCAGGAGCGCCAGCTCGACGCCACGGAACACGTGCAACGGGCCCAGGCCGACTGGAACAACCTGGCCGCACAACGCCAGGACCTGAGTTGGCTGGAGCAGTTGGCACCGCAACGCCATCACTTCGCACGCCAGGCGGAACTGAGCACCCTGCTGACGCCTTTGGCCACGCAGATTCAGCAGCACGTCCAGCAGCAAAGTGCGTTGCAGACCCGGCAGGAGCAGGCCCAACAGCAGTTGGCCGGCGCCCAGGCGGCACTGGCCGACGCCCTGAAAAGCCAGGCTGATGCCGCTGCGCTGCTGCGTCAGGCCTTCGAAGAGCAAAGTACCCTCGCCCACTTGAGCAAAGACCTGGCCAAGCGCAGCGAAGAGCACCTCCAGCAGCACAGCGCCTGCACCGAAGGCCAGACCCAGCTCAATGGTTTGCTGGACAAGCAAGCCCAGGTTGCCGGTCGCCTGCAACGTCTGGGCGCCGAGCTTGAACGCAGCGCGGCCCTGGCACCGCTGAGCGAGGGTTGGACCTACCAGCGCGAGCGCCTGCAACAGCTGATGGTGATTGGCAACCGCCTGAAAAAGGGCCAGGAAGAACTGCCGCAACTGGAAGCACGCGCCACCCGTGCCGCCGAACAGTTCAGCGCACAGCGCGACTCGCTGGACCTGCTGTACCAGGAGGCCGGTGCCGAACCCCATGCGGTGGCCGAGCAGATTCAACTGCTCGCCAGCCTGTTGCAGGACAATCGCAAGCAACAGCGCGCCTTTGAAGACCTGACACGTCTGTGGGAAAGCCAGCAACAGCTCGACCAGCAAGCCGCCGCGCTGACGCAAAAGCTCGCCGACGCCCAGCAACAACGCGAGCAACTCAACCAGACCGGCCTGCAAGCCAAAGCTGAACTGACGGTTGCCGAGCAGACATTGACGGTGACCAAACAACTGCTCGAGCGCCAACGCCTGGCGCGCAGTGCCAGCGTCGAGGAACTGCGCGAGCAGCTACAGGACGACCAGCCGTGCCCGGTGTGCGGCAGCCATGAGCATCCGTATCACCAACCCGAAGCGTTGCTGCAAAGCCTCGGC
Organism: Pseudomonas sp. FP597; assembly: GCF_030687435.1. Taxonomy (NCBI): domain Bacteria; kingdom Pseudomonadati; phylum Pseudomonadota; class Gammaproteobacteria; order Pseudomonadales; family Pseudomonadaceae; genus Pseudomonas; species Pseudomonas sp. FP597. The sequence goes on from NZ_CP117432.1 coordinate 3,672,297, forward strand.
CGCCATGACGAAAGCGAAGAGGCCACGGCGCAGAACGCCGTCGACACGCTCAAGGAAAAACTCACCGAACTGCGTGCCGAAGTCGGCGGGCTGATTGCCCAGCAAAAAGAGTTCCTGCAACAGCAGGAGCAGTTGGCCGCGCAACAACAGGCGCTGAAACCGAGCCTGGATGCGCACCCGTTGGCCGCATCACTGTTCAACCAGGACGCCGCCAAACGCAGCCCTTGGCTGGCTCAGCAACTGGCCCAGCTGACGCAAAGCATCACCCAGGACGAGCAACGCCAGGCCGCCCTGCTCAACCTGCAACAAAACGCCGGGCGTTTGCAGCAGCAATTGCAAGCCGCCCAGGACGCCAGCCAGCAGGCGCGCCAGTTGCTGGTGGACCAGCAGCGCGAACTGTCCAACGACCGCGAACGCCTCGACGAAGAACTCAATGCCTTCGCCAGTCTGTTGCCGGCCGAGACCCTGGAAGGCCTGCGCAAGGAACCTGCGGCCACCTTCATGCAGTTGGACCAACAGGTCAGCCAACGCCTGGAGCAACTGGGCCATCAGCGCGATGAGCTGGCCGAGCAGCAGGAACGCCAACAGGCCATTGAGAAACAACAGACCCACCAGCAGCATCGCCAGCAGCAACTGGAGACACTGGCCCAACAGGTCGGCGAACTGACCACCCAACAGCAGGCCGCCCAGCAGACACTCCGCGACCTGCTCGGTAACTACGACAGCGCCGAACAGTGGCAGCAGCAACTGGAGCAGGCCGTCGCACACGCACGCCAAGGCGAAACCGACACCAACCAGCAACTGCAAGACAACCGTACTGCGCTGGTGCAATTGGCCGCCGACCTCAAGGCCCAACAGCAACGCCAACAGGCGCTGCTTGCCGAACAGCAGGCGCTCGATAGTCGTCTTCACGAATGGCGCGGCCTGCACCCCGAACTGGATGACGCCGGCCTTGCCCGGTTGCTGGCCTTCGACGAAACGCAGATCAACGCACTGCGCCAGCAGCTGCAGCACAGCGAAAAAGCCGTCGAACAAGCCCAGGTCCTGCTGCAGGAGCGCGAACAGCGCCTGGCCGAACACCAGGCCCTGCACAACGGCAATCTCGACGCCGAACAGCTGGACAGCACCCTCGCCACCCTCAACCGGCAATTGGCCGAAGGCGAGAAACAGCTGGCCGAACTGCGCGCGCGCCAGGCCGAAGACCAGCGTCGCCAGGACGCCAACAGTGCCCTGGCCGACCAGATCGCCACGGCCTATGACGAGTGGCAGCGCTGGGCACGCCTGAACGCGCTGATCGGCTCGGCCACCGGCGACACCTTCCGCAAGATCGCCCAGGCCTACAACCTCGACCTGCTGGTGCACCACGCCAACGTGCAATTGCGCCAACTGGTGCGCCGCTACCGCCTCAAGCGCGGCGGCAGCATGCTTGGCCTGTTGGTGATGGACACGGAAATGGGCGACGAGCTGCGCTCGGTGCATTCGCTGTCGGGCGGTGAGACGTTCCTGGTGTCGCTGGCGTTGGCCCTGGGCCTGGCGTCCATGGCGTCCAGTACGTTGAAGATCGAATCGCTGTTTATCGACGAAGGTTTCGGCAGCCTCGACCCCGAGTCGCTGCAATTGGCGATGGACGCGCTGGATGGCTTGCAGGCCCAGGGCCGCAAGGTGGCGGTGATCTCTCACGTGCAGGAAATGCACGAGCGCATCCCGGTGCAGATCCAGGTCAAGCGCCAGGGCAATGGCTTGAGCACGCTGGAGGTCAAGTGAGCGAGGCGCTGCTGTATTCGTTCAGGCGCTGCCCCTATGCCATGCGTGCGCGCCTGGCATTAAGGTACTCGGGCATTGCCGCGCGCATCATCGAAGTCAGCCTCAAAGCCAAGCCGGCCGAGATGCTGGCGCTGTCGCCCAAGGGCACGGTGCCAGTGTTGAGCGTGGACGGCCAGGTGATCGATGAGAGCCTGGCGATCATGCAATGGGCACTGGCGCAGCATGACCCGGACAATTGGTTGCTACAGGGTGAGCCTGCGGTGCTGGCGTTGATTGCCGAGAATGACGGGGGCTTCAAACATTCCTTGAATCGATACAAGTACGCCGAGCGGTACCCGGAGCAGCCGATGGAATTCTATCGAGCCGAGGGCGAGGTGTTCTTGAGCAAGCTTGATGCGCTATTGGCTGGGCGTGATTACTTGCTGGCCGATCATCTGAGCCTGGCCGACGTGGCACTGGCGCCGTTTGTGCGCCAGTTTGCCCATGTGGATCGAGCGTGGTTTGCCGCCACGCCGTATCGGCGATTGCAGGCCTGGTTGCAGCGTTTTCTGGAAGCGCCGCTGTTTATCGCAGTAATGGCCAAGATTTAAGGCAGGCTCGATCCACATTGGACCTCTGCGGCCTGAAGCTCAGTGCTGGTGTTTGTGATCCAGCGCAGCGTAGAAATTGGCGCTCTGTTGCAGGTATTTCTGGGTGTAGGCACTGGTGCTCGATTGCTTGCCGGCAACCTCCACACTGGCCGAAGCCGGCAGTGCAACAGTGGCCGATACAGCGGAAGCAGCGATAACAGAGAAGAGATTGAAGTTCATGGCGGTAACCCTCGTGTTCGTTTGGTTGAGTGGCCGGGGAAGGCCTTGGAGCCAAACTTACGCCCGAGGGTTGAACCTTAGAAATGCTTTGAAACAGTAGCCGCTATTAATAGAATTAATACCAAGAGTCAGGCCCCGCACTCCGGGGCCTGTGGCTTATTGACGCAGCAGAAACTTGAGGTCACTGGGGGCGTCGATCGGCAGTTTTTGCACGGTTTTACCCAACAGGCCGGTCTTGGGATCGCGTTCAACCACCACGATTTCATTGCTTTTCTGATTGGCGATCAACAAGAACTTGCCGCTGGGATCCAGGCTGAATTCGCGCGGATGGTCGCCTTCTACCGAGCGCTGCTGCACCTGCTTGAGGTGAGCGGTGGCCGGGTCGATGCTGAACACCAGGATATGGTTGGCCGTACCCCGGTTGCTCACATACAGGAACTTGCCGTCGCTGGAGGCATGCAGCGCCGCGCCGGCTTTGTCCGACACCGGTTGCCCGGTGGCGTAATCCACCAACTGGGTTTGGGTCAGCTTGCCGTCGGCGTAGTCGAACACCGCCACCTGGGCGCTCATCTCGGTGGTCAGCCAGGCGTGCTTGCCATCGGCGCTGAACAGCAGATGACGCGGGCCGCTGCCCGGTGGCAATTGCACCGATGCAGGATTGGCCGGGGTCAACGGCTGCTCGTGGTTGGCCTTGGGGTCGTAGCGGTAGGCAAACACCTTGTCGGCCCCCAGGTCCTGGACGAACACGTACTTGCCGTCCGGCGACGACACCACCGAGTGCACATGGTTGGACGCCTGGCGCTCAGGGTTGACGCGGCTGGCCGGATGCGCGCTCAGCTGCACCGGCGGCGAGAGTTTGCCCGAGGCGTCCACCGGCAGGATCGCCAGACTGCCACCCGGATCTTCCATCACCGAGTAGTTGGCGACGAACAGGTAGCGCCCGTCAGCGGCGAGGCTGGAGTGGGTCGGCTCGTTGCCCAGGCTCTGTACCTGGTTGATCAAGGTCAGTTGATGATTCTGCGGATCAATGCGGTAACTGCTCACACGACCGACCGCGTCTTTTTGCCCAGGACCATTCTCGTTGACCACAAACAGGTGTTGCTGGTCTTTGGAAACCGTCAGCCACGAGGGGTTGGCGGCCTTCGCGGCCAATACCGGCTTGCCCTCGAACTGGCCGGTGCGGCTATCAAATTGCAGGCGGTAGATGCCTTCGCTGGTACCGGCGGTGTAGCTGCCCACCAACAGTTCATAGGTAGCGGCCGGTGCAGCCTGCACCGACATTGCACCGACACTGCCGGCCATCAGCAGGGGCCAGAATTTACGCATCATCATCGGCTTCATCCTCGTCATTATTGTTATCACCCGTGATCGCACTCAAGCAGACCAGACGATGCTCGCCGTCTTCGTTCACCAGCAGCCAGCTTTGCAAGGTCTCATCAAAAGTCGCGGCACTCAGCTGTTCTGGACTGAATGTCCAACGTTTGAGTTCCCGACCATCCATGCTTTCGATCCGCAGGTGCTGATCGAAGGTGAAATCGAAGGCGTGGAGGTCATTGATGATCAGCATGTCGCTGGTGGTCAGAGCAGTCGTCAGGGTGTCGGCAGTCATTACGGAATCAGTCATCTGAATAAGAAGAGCAGGCATGATAGGCGAGTTTCGCCCCCGCACCCAACGTGCCCTGTCGCTTGAGGTATTTGAATACCCCTCCTCCCACGCCAACCCGGCGTTAAGTAATCGGGCATCGCATCGATGCCCACTGACTGCACAGAAGAGACCTCAAGATGCCATCCTCTAACCTTTCCACCCCGACCGTGGCGCAAACGGTCAGCGCCCAATTCACCAGGCGTCCCACGTTCGAGTCCGTCGTGCAGCGCACGCTGGCGGCGGCGATCAACGAACGTTATCCGGGCCTGACGCTGGACTGGCCCACGCTTCAACTCGCCATGCCGATTGCCGGCCGCGCCTGGCAGTTCGAACCCTTCCTGCCAAAAGTACTCGACTACCTGGCATCCGGCCTGCCTGTGGACTTCAACGAGGTGGACACCCTTGCACCATACCTCACCCAACACACACCGACGCCGATCAAAACACCCGCCGGCCATCGGCTGGACATGCAAGTGATCGACACCCTGGTGCGCGAGCTGCCTTGGTCAGTGCCCATCGGCCTGCAAAATGCGCTCAGCGACTATTGGAACCCCACCCCTGAAGACCCCACCAACCGCTGGCACTGGCTCAGTGATACCCTGCGTGACACCCTGCAATTGGCAGCCCTCAAGCAACCGGGTTTGACTGAGGCCGAGCGTGACACCCTGCAGCAGGTGATCACCTGCCCCACCCATGGGCAGCGGGTGCAACGCTATGGTGAGGCGGCGACCTTCGCCTACACCCTGGAAACCAGCCTGCACAATGGCGACGACCAGGACAATGTGCTGCTAAGTCCGCGACTGCTGCTGGTGCGCAAGCTCGATAGCGACGTGGTTGTGTTGTTGTGCCGGCCCGATGGAAGAACCGAGTCGTTCACATCGATCGACGCACTCGGCCAATACTGGGGCGAGTACACCGCCAACCAATACGCCATCAGCGCCATGACCTGGAAGCGCTATGAAGTTCAGAACAATGCCTTCGACCAGCAGGCGGCGTTGATCCTGAATCGGCAGTTGCAGCAGATCGGAGCACTGCGCCTGCCCAGCTACGCAGGATTAAGCACCCTGCGGGCGCTGTACTGCGAAATCAGCGACCCTGCGCATTATTTTCTCGACGCCAGGCCAGTCGACCCAACAATTGCCAGCGCATTGCGCGCAAAACTGCCAGGCTGGCTGCAACAGGCAACCGCCGACCAGCGTACGGCCTATCGTCAATACAGCCTCGGCCTGGCCAGCAGTACCCTGCTCAACCAGGGCCGGACCTTTCTCAGCGATGTCACTGATCTCCATGCGTTTACCGTCAACGCCTTGTCCCAAGCCCTTGAAAACACCGCAAAGGCCAGCGGTGCCGAGGTAGCTCCCGAGTCCTGGCACCCCGATAAGGTGCAACTGACCTTCACCCACTACATCGGCGCGATCGGTGCCGTGGGCATCCCGGCCATCCAGCATATGAGCCTGACGGAACTGGCGATCAAAAACCTGGTGGGCCAGCCCAACGGGACATTGACGTTGGCACACACAGCCGGCCTCTCGCTGCCCGCCTGGTTGACGTCGGACTACATAACGCGCACCGATGGGCTGATTGAGACGGTCGATATCGGCAAGACCTACCCCGATTACCTGAACAAACAATTGCTGGTCCAATCCACGCAGTCCACGAAGCGCTTGCGGATGTTTTCCGAGCAACTGCGCAACCAATTACCGCTGCTGGCGCTGGAACTGCACCTGAAGCACGAAGCGGCGATCACGGCCCTCGGCGCACGTTACGTCGCGGCGCTGGTCCAGGCCGACGCAGAGGCGCGCCAGGTCGACGGCAACAGGGTGGTCATTCGCAGCCTCGCCCTGCTGCGCAAACCGCAAGCCCAGCCGGACGTGGTCGCCAATATGTTCATCATTGAAGCCCTGGACAATACCCGGGGCCCGCATGTGCTCTACCGGCCGCTGTACGCTGATTCATTGCGCGAATTCGCAACACGCCAGGACGTGTTGAACGCCATCGCCCAACCGGGCCCGTTGCAAACCAGTGTGCTGACCTGGCTGCCCGATGCGGCGCGGCCGATCTATGCCAACGGCGGTTTCCTGGAACCGCATTATGTGCGCTTCGGCCTGGGTGACGAATTTGCGCCACTCACGGCGACCCCGCCGCCAGCCGAGTTAGCGAACGACGGCGCCAGCCACGAATTGCTGCACTACCTGCTGAACGGACGGCTGTTCGAGTACCTCTATGGCAGCAACGCCAGTACCTTGGTCGGCCAGGCACGCAGTGAAACGGTCTCCAACCGCAGCAGCCGTTGGGCGATGTTCCTGGAAACCGGCGGCGTCCTGTTCTCGAGCTTATTGATGCCGCTGTTGCGCGGGCCGGCACTGTTAACGGCCTGGCTCGTGACACTGGCGTCAAGTCTTCAGGAAGACCTGCCGACGCTGGAGAGCAGTGACCCGATAGCACGGGAGCTGGCAGGTGCCGATTTACTGATTAACCTGGCGGGGGTGCTGAGTGACGTAGTGGCAGTGACGGCGCTGGCTACCGCCCTGCCCGCCCGACTCAAAGAACAGGTACTGCGCCCACCGGCCCCACGACTGTTGCCGGAGCAGTGGCCGCGCCCCAAGGCGCCGCGGGTGAGCGAAGGCGCCGTGGTCATGGCCGATCAAAGCCCAGGAGAACGAAGCCTGGTGCTGGACCTGAGTTTCTCCAGCGTGCGCAATCGCCTGTCGGCCGAACAAACGAGAAAGCTGTTGCGCTTGAGTGTGCCGCGCCCGTCACCGCTGCCGACGCCCGTACTCACGGGCCCCCGCCGAGGCCTGTATGTGATTGACGGAGCCTGGCATGTCTTGATCGATGAACACCTCTACCGGCTCAGCCCGTTGGCGGACGACAGCTTCGTCATCATCAACCCTTTCGATGCCAGTCAGCACGGGCCTTACGTAAGAGCCGATGCTCAGGGCCGCTGGTCGGTGGACCTCAACCTGCGCCTGCGCGGTGGCATGCCGCCCAAGCGCATCGCGGCCGAACGTCAACGCAAGGCACAGCGAAAGCTGCAGTTGCAGGACCAGTTTCAGGACTTCGTGTCCCAGCAAGTCCCCCTGCAAAAAGCCGCTGATATCGCGCAAAACGTGATGGAAAAGTCTGAACAGGACCCACGCTTTACCTCACACCAACAGGCTAGCCATCGCAAACAGTTCGATACCGCCCTGCAGCGCCAGACAGCCCAGTTCCAAGCGATTTTGCAGAGCATGAACGAGCGCATTGAATACGGCATTCCACTGCGCACCGAGACCGTCCTGGCGTTGATGGAAAACACCGTCAACAATGCGCGCAAATCTGTCGTGATCGCCGAGAAAGACCGCGCGCAGCTCTACCTCGACAACAACCGATTCACCACCAGCGAGTTACACCTGCCTCAAATCGTGATGAAGGAATACACAGCCTACCTAGCCTTTATCAAAGAGCTGAGTGAGATCAACGAGCGTGCCCTGGCCAGCCTTGAGCTTAAGGACCGCCAACTGGGGGCCCTCTACAACAGGGGCGCCGAAGGCGTGAAGGTGGTTGAGCGTCTGACCGCCGACCGCCCGGAGGCTGAAATCACTTACTTTGGCGTGGCCGGGCTGCAATTGATGACCCTGCGCGCGCTGAGCGTGAAAGAGGCGAGCGTCAGTCTTCTAGAGGGGCTGGAAGCCATCATTGATCCCTTGAGGGTACAGATACGCTCACACTCGGCGCTCAGGGAGCTTGAACTCGGCCCTGGCGATCTGCGCGACGCCCTGGCGAGCTTGGTCGAGCACTACGGTCAAGCCTTGGACGGCTTGCAAGGCATTCGCGAGGTCAATGCCGAAGAGCTGGAGAATATTTACTTCGACAAAATGTTCACGCTGCTCGAATCGCTCTACGCCGATGTCAGCCAGCAACTGGCCAGCGAAGTCAAACCCACCCCGCAGTCGCACAAGCGCACGCCAAAAATCACTAAACCGGTCAGCGGCCGGCCACGCAAAAAACTCATCAAGACGCGCAGCGGCGCCGTATTGATCGGCGATGTGAAGCCTGCCGATACAAGTTCTCCGATTGAATTCGTGGAAATGCGCGCTGAAGACAGCCAGCAACTGATCGTTACGTATTCGCAGAACGGAGAGGTATGGGACAAAGTGCACTTCGTCACCCCGGCAACCTCACAACCGCCCGTCACGTCACGACCGCTGAACGTGATCAAGGGTGAGGCACGCAAACTTTTCGGACTGCTGGAGGAGCATCTCAAGCGCAGTGAGCGTTACCAGAAGTTGTGCCGCTATCCGCAGGAAATCGAGGAGCTGATGACCCATGATGCGAACCGCCTCGACACTGTCGCCGGGGAGCTGGACAGGGCGATTCAGGCGCAGCCGGCCACGTCCCGACTATTGGCCGATCAGACCCTGGTAGAAGACATGCGCCAAGGTGTAGAGCGCCTCAAACGCAAGGGCCGTGAATTGCGCACGGCGTTGAGCCTGGCACTGCCCCCCACCCACGGCAACCTGCAGTTTTTGTTCGATCAAAAGTTGATACAAGTCGCCGGCCTGGGCAAGCGCATCCAGCTGACAGGCGCGCGTAAAGACTTCATCCAGGAGTACGCGATCAACGACCGACGCGGTTACCCGCTGTGGTATGCGCACTTTCACTACGCCACCGCGCAAACGCCCAAGGCCGACTACGGCGTGGCGCACCTGAAGACCGTCGCCCAGCGCAAACTAAGCTATTACTCCCTGCTGGACATGGCACACAGCCCACAGGCCGTAGTGGACGTGCATCGCGGCATGCTCGGTAAAAACCTGGCCGAGCGCTGGTTCCTGCCATTGGCGACCTGACCGGGGCGGCGGTGGCCGGCTCGCGTCGGCCACCCGTGCAGGTCAGATCCGGAAACGAATAGCCGGACCTACGCTAATCAACGCGTCCAGGGTATTTCGCGCAGAGGTTGAAACAGCTGATAACGCATTTCGCACATTGGCCTTGCGACCAGTCGCTATGTTTCGCCTCAGCGTTATGTCCGTTCACGCCAAGGAGGCGTCCGCCAATACCGAACGAACCATCCTGTTTCAGAAAAAGAAACTCAGCGATCCACAGCGCCGGGATACCGTCAACCCCCTGGGCTGGAACGATATGCTGCAAGATCAGGCCGACAAGCTTGAGCAGATCGCCCGGCAAACCGAAGCCAGCCATGGTAACGGCCAGAAGCCACCGAACTGGTCGCCCAATGGCGTGCCAGCGCCAGCGAGCTACAGAAGGCGCGCCAGCATTGCGCCGACGGCTACCAGGTGCTGCCGCCCAAACCGGAAAATCCCGTCCCAACGCACCAAGACCCGGAAAGACTTGATCCGGGAAGCCAACAATCAGGGGGTAGAGCAAATCACCCGCTCGCGGATCGCGCCGCCCTTGGATGACAAGCTGTTTCTGAAGTTATAAACGCGAAGCCGGTTGAGGGGCAACTGCCCTCAACCGGCCAGGTGGTGGGATAACGCGAGTTTAGTGAGCGAACAGCGAATTGCCCTTCTGCCCCGCCAATTTCTCGGGTTTGATCAGGAACCGCGCCAGCGCCGGCAGCAGCCACAGCGCGCCGAACATGTTCCACAAGAGCATGAAGGTGAGCATCAGGCCCATGTCGGCCTGGAACTTGATCGCCGAGAAGATCCAGGTGCACACGCCAATGGCCAGGCACAGGCCGGTGAACAGCACGGCTTTACCGGTGGATTTGAGCGTCTGGTAATACGCTTCCTGCAAGGGCAGGCCCGCGCGCAGGAAGCTTTCCAGGCGGCTATAGATGTAGATGCCGTAGTCCACGCCAATGCCCACGCCCAGCGCCACCACCGGCAAGGTCGCCACCTTGACGCCAATGCCCATGAACGCCATCAGCGCGTTGCCCAGTACCGAAGTCAGCACCAGCGGCAGCACGATGCACAGGGTCGCGGCCCAGGAGCGGAAGGTGATCATGCACATGGTCGCCACGCAGAGGTACACCAGGATCAGGATGGTCAGTTCCGATTCCTTGATCACCTCGTTGGTGGCCGCTTCGATCCCGGCATTACCCGCGGCGAGGATGAATTCCAGGCCGTCCTTGTTGTTCTCCCTGGCGAAGTCCTGCACCGCATGCACCGCGCGGTCGAGGGTTTCGGCCTTGTGGTCGTTGAGGAACACCAGCACCGGCGCCAGGGAGCAATTGTTGTTGTACAGGCCGTCGGCACGGGCGATGGAGTTGTTCAGCACGTCGGGGTTACGCGACAGGGTTTCCCACTTCAGGTTGCCCTCGTTCATGCCCTTGATCATCTGCTTGGACACGGTCACCAGCGAGATCGCCGACTGGACGCCCTCGGTGTTCTGCATCTTCCACATCAACTGGTCGATCGGCGCCATGGCTTCATAGCGCGAGCAGCCCTCGGCCTTGGTCTTGACCATCACCACCAGTACGTCGGAGCTGGTGGAGTAGTTGCTGATGATGAAGTTGTTGTCTTTGTTGTAGCGCGAGTCCGGGCGCAGTTCCGGTGCGCCCTGGTCGAGGTCGCCGATCTTGAGGTTCTGGCTGTACCAGAGACCGCCGCCAAACGCGACCAGTGCCAGCAGGACCGAGACCGGTGCCACTTTGGCGCTGGCGAATTTGGACAGCAGGCGCCAGAACGGATGGTCGCGGTGCGCGTCTTTCTTGCTCCTGGCGATGGCGCGGTGGCTGATGCCGGCATAGGAAATCGCCACCGGCAGCAGGATCAGGTTGGTGAACACGATCACGGCCACGCCGATGGACGCACCGATGGCCAGTTCACGGATCACACCGATGTCGATGATCAGCAGGGTAATGAAGCCCACCGCATCCGCGAGGATCGCGATCATCCCCGGCAGGAACAGTTGGCGGAAGGTACGCCGTGCCGCAGTGAGTGCGTTGTCTGCCTCGCTGGATTGCAGGGCGATGCCGTTGATCTTCTGCACGCCGTGGGAAATACCGATGGCGAAGATCAGGAACGGCACCAGCATCGAGTACGGGTCCAGCCCGAAGCCGAAGAAGTGCATCAGCCCGAGTTGCCAGACCACCGCCACCAGCGTCGTGCTCAACACCGCGACGGTGCTGCGCAGGCAGTTGGTGAACCACAGCAGCAGCACCAGGGTGATGACAAATGCGATGCCGAAGAACAACACCACCATCACCAGGCCGTCGATCAGGTCGCCGACCTTCTTGGCAAAGCCGACGATGTGGATCTTGACGTTGGGGTTCTGCGCTTCGAACTTGTCGCGGATCTTGTCTTCGAGCTCATGGGAGAACTTGCGATAGTCCAGGGCCAGCAACTTGCCCTGGTCCTGCGGGTCCGGGTAGGCCTCCAGCAGCGGGATATCGACGATGCTCGACTTGAAATCGTTGGACACTAGACGCCCGACCTGGCCGGACTTGAGCACGTTGTTGCGCAGTTGGTCGAGGCTCTGCGCCGAGCCGTTGTAGCTTTGCGGGATGACTTCGCCCCCGGCAAAACCCTCTTCGGTCACTTCGGTCCAGCGTACGCTGGGGCTCCACAGCGACTTGAGGCCCGAGCGGTCGACGCCGGAGATGTAGAACACCTCGTCGTTGATCTGGCGCAGGGTCTCCATGTAGTCCTTGGTGAAGATGTCACCGTCCTTGGCCTCCACCGAAATGCGCACGGTGTTGCCCAGGTTCGCCAGGTCGTTGCGATGCTCCATCATCTTTTCGATGAAGGGGTGCTTGAGGGGGATCATCTTTTCAAAGCTGGTGGACGGGCGAATCAAGGTCGCCTGCCAGAACAGGAAAATGCTCACCAACAGGCAGATGATGATCACTGCCGGGCGGTTGTTGAAGATCAGGCGCTCAAGAAAGGTCGCTTTATCGTTGTGATGACTGCTCATGCTTTCCCCGCCTTTTTATTGTTTTGTCGGTTCAGCGCCGGCTGGCGTGGCAACACGCACACCGCCCTGCCCCGCGAGGATCAAGTTTCCATTACCCGCCGCCGTGACCGCCGACAGCGAAATGCGATCCGGGCGATTGAAGACGCTGAAGGTCTGGCCGTCGTCGTGGCTCACCACCACGCTGCCGCCGTTGCCGACCACCACGATGGAACCATCCTCCAGCAAGGCCGCGCCCGACAAACCGAACTCCAGGGCACCCCGCGCGGCGTTCAATTGGACCTGCTCCCAGGTGCCGCCGAAATCCGTGGAACGGTAAAGGTTGCCGCGCAAGCCATAGGCCAGAAGCGTTCGCGCCTGCGCGGTGCCGATCACGCCAAACAGCGAGCCCTCGTAGGGGCCTTCGAGTTTTTCCCAGGTCTGGCCGTCGTCGCTGGAGCGGAACATGCTGCCCTGCTCGCCGACGATGAACAGGCCGGCGTCCTTGATCTGGGCGATGGCATTGAGGTGGTATTGGTCTTCGTTGTCGAGGCGGTCGCTGACGTCGGCCCAGGTCTGGCCGCCGTCGGTGGTTTCGATCAGCGCACCGTAGGCGCCGACGGCCAGGCCGTGGCGGGTGTCGTTGAACCACACATCGAGCAACGGCGCTTCGCGCTTGAGGTCCTGGTATTGCTGGGTCCAGGTGGCGCCGCCATCGGTACTGGCGAGGATTTGCGCATCATGGCCCACGGCCCAACCATGTTGTTCATCGGCAAAAAATACCGCGGTGAGCAACTGCCGGGTCGGCACTTTGGCCTGGACCCAGGTGGCGCCCTGGTCGTCGGAATAGAGGATATGCCCGCGATCACCGACCGCCACCAGGCGCTTGCCGGCATGCACCACGTCGATCATCAGGCCTTTGGCGGCCTTGGGGGATTCAATCGCAAACACTGCGGCGGCGGGGGTATCGCCGGCGGCGTGGACGGCGGTCGGCACCGCGACGGCGCCAAACAGCGAGAGCGCTGTGGCCAGCAACGCGACCCTGCGTGCGGCGCGTGGGCGGCAAACAACCCAACCCATGACAGGCTCACTCATAGACCTTTCTCCTATTTATTATTGTTAGGTCTTGCCTTGCGGGGCGCCGAAACCTGCAATCTAGAGCGCCTGAAGGAAGCAGGGGCCATCCTATCGGGCTTTGGAATCGTCTGACAATCAGCGCTACGTTATCTTTTGTTAACTGACGGCTTTTGGCCATGTGGTGAATATAGCCGCATTCGCCAGGCTGATTGCCGAGCGAGGAATGAATTTTTATTCCATCTATTGAATTTAGAGAATTTTTATTCCATTAATACGCACTCTGAAAACAATAATCCAAAGGACCACGGCAATGCGTGAACTCGGAATCGGCTTGATCGGCACAGGCTTCATGGGCCGAGCCCATGCCCTGGCATTCAACAATGCGCGGGCGGTATTCGAGCTGCCGGTACAGCTCAAGCTGGCCGCCCTGGCCGATGCCGACACCGAGCGCGCCCAGCGCTGCGCCACCGCCTGGGGTTTTGCCCAGGCCCATGGCGACTGGCAAGCGTTGATCAACGATCCCAAGGTCGATGTCGTGGCCATTACCACCCCCAACCACTTGCATTACCCCATGGCCATGGCGGCCATCGCGGCGGGCAAGGCGGTGTATTGCGAAAAGCCCCTGGCCGTGAGCCTCGAACAGGCCGACGCCATGCGCCGCGCCGCCAGCGCCGCCGGTGTCGTCACGCGGGTGGGATACAACTACCAGCACAACCCGATGATCACACTGGCACGGCAGATGATCGCCAATGGCGAACTGGGCGACATCATCAGCTTCCAGGGCGAATTCAGCGAAGACTTCATGGCCGACCCTGCATCACCGTGGTCATGGCGCTGTGAAGTGGCGCACGCCGGCGGCGCCCTGGCGGACCTCGGCAGCCACTTGCTGTCGATGGCGCGGTATCTGGTCGGCGATGTGGTCAGCGTGTGCGCCGACTCCCACACCGTGCATGCCCTGCGCCCTGCGGTAAAAGGCAGCAACGACCTCAAGGCCATCGCCGTGGATGACCAGGTGCATGCGCTGCTGCGTTTCGCCAACGGCGCGCGCGGTACGGTGAGCAGCAGTTGGCTCAAGCAGGGCTACAAGAATCACCTGAGTTTTGAGATCAGCGGGACCAAAGGCACGCTGGCCTTTGATCAGGAACGCTTGAATGAACTGCGCCTGTGCCGTGTCGGCCAGGACGGTTTCCAGCGTTTGCTCGCCGGCCCGGCCCTGCCCGGTTATGCAGCGTTCAGCCCGGCGGCGGGGCATCAGTTGGGCTACAACGAGTTGAAAACGCTGGAGGTGCAGGAGCTGATCATGGCCTTGGCCGGGCAAGGGGCGGATGGTACTGATTTTGAGGCGGCGTGGGAGGTGGAGCGGTTGGCGACGGCAATTCGCGTGGCGGCCCAGGAAGAACGCTGGGTCAACGTGAACTCGGTTTGAAGCACAATGCAACCCCCTGTGAGAGGAGCTGCATTGTTTCTGCCTTGGCTTCTTAGAACCGACCGATTCTTAAGTCAATCGCCCCTCCCACATTTGATCACCGACATACCTTTAAATCAGCGCAAGGCTCGGCGCAGTACTTTGCCCACGGTGGTCTTGGGCAGCTCAGTGCTGCGAAACTCCACATACCTGGGCACCTTGTAGCCAGTGAGGTATTCCCGGCAGTGGGCGAGGATCTGCTCCTGGGTCAGGCTCGGGTCCTTGCGCACCACGATGATCTTGACCTTCTCCCCGGTCACCCCATCCTCGACGCCAATCGCCGCCACTTCGCTTACACCTGGGTGCAGCGCCACCACGTCTTCGATTTCATTGGGGTACACATTGAAACCCGAGACCAGGATCATGTCTTTCTTGCGGTCCACCAGGCGGATGTACCCGCGTTCGTCCATCACGCCAATGTCTCCGGTGGACAACCACCCCTCGGCATCCAGCACTTCGGCGGTCGCTTCCGGGCGTTGCCAGTAGCCTTGCATGACCTGCGGGCCGCGCACTTGCAGTTCGCCCTGCTCGCCGATATCGGCCAGCTCGCCGTCTTCGCGCATAAAGCGCACCCAGGTCGACGGCAGCGGCACACCGATGCTGCCGGTGAAGTCCATCTCGCGCATGCGTGAAATATCGATGGGGCTGATGCTCACCACCGGCGAGCACTCAGTGAGGCCATAACCTTCGATAATCGGCAGCCCGGTGACTTGCTTCCAGCGTTTGGCCACCGCCGTGTGCGTGGCCATGCCGCCGGCGATCACCAGGCGCAGGTCGGAAAAGTCCCGCGCACAGAACGCCGCGTTTTCCAGCAAACCGTTGAACAGCGTATTGACCCCCGCGATGCCGTTGAAGCGCTCCTTGCGCAGGATCATCTGCACCCGCTTCACGTCCCGCGGGTTGGCGATCAGGATGTTGCGCCCGCCCAGGCACATGAACATCAGGCAATTCACCGTCAGCGAGAAGATGTGGTACAGCGGCAGCAAGGTAACGTTGGTTTCCTGTTTGTCCTGGTTCAACTGATCACCGACCCAGGCCTTGGCTTGCAGCAGGTTGGCGATGATATTGCGGTGGCTGAGCATCACGCCCTTGGCATCGCCCGTGGTGCCGCCGGTGTATTGCAGGAAGGCCAGGTCATCAAGGGCCAGGCTCACCGGCACGTGGTTCAGCGCCCGTCCGTGTTTCAAGGTCTGGTTGAAACGCACCGATCCCGGCAGGTTGAACGCCGGCACCTGCTTTTGCACGCGACGCAGGATGAAGTTCATCGCGGCGCCTTTGAAGCTGCCGAGCAAATCACCGATGGCCGCCACCACCACACGCTTGACGCTGCTGCCGACGATGACCTTTTCCAGGGTGTGGGCGAAGTTCTCGAAGATCACCACCGTTTCGGCGCCGCTGTCCTTGAGCAAGTGCTTGAGTTCATGGGCGGTGTACAACGGGTTGACGTTGACCACCACGGCACCCACCAGAATCGTGCCGAGCAGGCAGATCGGATACTGCAAGCAATTGGGCATCATCAGCGCCACACGGTCGCCAGGCTTCACGCCTTGGCCCTGCAGCCAGGCGGCGAACGCGATGCCCTGTACCTGCCAGTCGGCGTAGGTCATTTCGGTGCCGATGCTGACGTAGGCTACGCGCTCGCGGAATTTCTCCAGGTGCTCCAGGAACACTTCGCGCAACGACGGGTAGTTCTCGATAGCGGCATCGATGTCTGCCGGGACGCCGGGCAGGTAAGCGTTCAACCACACCCGTTCGGTGTGTTCCAGGCTGATAGCGTTCATGGCAGTCTCCTTGTTGTTGTTTTGGTTGGCGCTATTTTTCGACGATGGCGGTAATGCCCAGCCCGCCCGCCGCGCAGATCGAGATCAACCCGCGACCACCGCCGTTTTCATCAATGGTCTTGGCCAGCGCCGCCAGTTGCCGGCCACCGGTGGCGGCGAACGGATGGCCGCAGCCGAGCGAACCGCCGTTGACGTTCATTTTGGCGCGGTCGATGGCGCCCAGCGGCGCGTCCAGGCCCAGGCGTTCGCGGCAGTAATCGGGGTCTTCCCAGGCTTTGAGGGTGCACAGCACCTGGGCGGCGAAAGCCTCATGTATCTCGAAGAAATCGAAGTCGGCAAAGCTCAGGCCCTCGCGCTTGAGCATGCGCGGCACGGCGTAGGCCGGGGCCATCAGCAGGCCCTCGCTGCCGTCGACGAAATTCACCGCCGCCGTCTCGCCGGTACGCAGGTAGGCCAGCATCGGCCAGCCATTGGCGGCGGCCCATTCCTCACTGGCCAGCAGCACCACCGAGGCGCCGTCGGTGAGCGGCGTGGAATTGCCCGCCGTCAGGGTGCCGTTGCGCCGGTCGTAGGCGGGTGACAAACCGGCGAGTTTTTCCAGGCTGGCATCGGCGCGCAGGTTGTTGTCGCGCGCCAGGCCACGATGAGGACTGATCAGGTCATCGAAAAAACCGCGTTGGTAGGCCGCCTCCAGGCGTTGGTGGCTGACGAGGGTCAGTTCATCCTGGGCCAGGCGCTTGATCTGCCAGCGCTGGGCCATGGCTTCGCAGTGCTCGCCCATCGACAAACCGGTGCGCGGCTCGCCATTGCGCGGCAGCAGCGGCTTGAAGAACATTGACGGGCGCACCTTGAGCAAGTGCTTCAATTTGTCCCCCAGGCCCTTGGCGCGGTTGGCCGCGAGCAAGGTGTGGCGCAGGGATTCGTTAATGCCGATGGGCGCATCGGAGGTGGTGTCGGCGCCGCCGGCGATGCCCACCTCGATCTGGCCGAGGGCGATTTTATTCGCCACCAGCAACGCGGCTTCCAGGCCTGTGCCGCAGGCCTGTTGCACATCGTAGGCCGGGGTTTCGGGAGACAGGGTGGTCGACAGCAGCGATTCGCGCGCCAGGTTGAAGTCCCGCGAATGCTTGATCACCGCGCCGGCGGCGAACTCGCCCAGGCGCTGGCCGTGCAGGTTGTAGCGGTCCACCAGGCCCTGCAGCGCGGCCACCAGCAGGTCCTGATTGCTGTCGTGGGCATAGACGGTATTGGAGCGTGCAAAAGGAATGCGGTTGCCGCCAATGATCGCCACACGGCGGGTGGCGGCCGGGTTGAAGCTGTAGTCACTCATTTAACGCTCTCTTTCCAAATGAACAGCCCGCGCATATGGGGTTTGTCGCCGGCAAAATTACGCACTTCGAACTCACGGCGCGGGCCGGGCATGGGGTGACTCCAGAGGGCGACCTGGCCGGGCAGGAAGATCGGCAACTTGAAGTCGCAATGGGCCTCGGCCTGGTCCAAACCGCCCGGCGGTTGCCGGGCGGCAAGCGCGCGACCCAGGGTCCACATGCCGTGGGCGATGGCGCGGCGAAAACCAAAGATCTTCGCGCCGATCATTGAGGTGTGAATCGGGTTGAAATCTCCGGAAACCTTGGCAAACCGTCGGCCCAGATCGGCCGGCAGCATCCAGCGTTGGGTACGTATCAGGCCCTCTTCCTGCAACGGCAACCCCGCGTCCCAAGGCTCGCCGACCGGGTTTTCGACATCCCGGCGCAGGTACAGGCTGTCGCTTTCCCATACCAGAGTGCCCGCACCATAAGCCCGCGTGGCGATGCTCAGCGCCTGGCCCTTGGGGTGGGCGACCCAGCGTTCGCAATACACCTCCAGGCGCAGCGCCTGGCCCTCCTGCAAGCGCTGGTACTGCCGAATGCGGTTGGCCAGGTGCACCATGCCGCTGGCCGGGTACGGAAAACCCGGCCGTGTCAGCAGCATCAGGTGCAACGGGAACGCCAGCACGTGGGGATACGACAGCGGCACGCCCTGCTCGCGCCGGAATCCGCAGGCCCGGCCATACGCGGCGATGTCGGCAGCGGACAGTTCCACCGCCGAGCGCACCAGGCGCTCCCTGGGCAGCGTCGGCGCGCCGTCGAGCTTGGGTTTGCGCAGCGCGCGCAAGCCGTCCAGCAGCAGGCGCGTGCGTGAGGGCGGCGGATCGATGATCTGCGTCACATAGTCCATGGCGTCAGGCTCCCAGCAGACTTTGGCCGCATACGCGCACCACCTGGCCATTGAGCCCGCCCGAGGCCGGGTGGGCCAGCCAGGCGATGGTCTCGGCCACATCGATGGGCTGGCCGCCCTGACTCATCGAGTTCATGCGCCGCCCCGCTTCGCGAATCATCAGCGGGATCTTCGCGGTCATCTGGGTCTCGATAAATCCCGGCGCCACGGCATTTACCGTCACCTGTTGCGCCGCCGCACGCGGGGCCAATGCCTGCACCAGACCGATCACCCCGGCCTTGGAAGTGGCGTAGTTGCTTTGCCCAAGGTTGCCGGCGATGCCGGAAATCGACGATACGCACACAATGCGCCCGCCAGGGTTCACGCCCTGGTTTTCCAGCAGCGCATGGCTCAGTTGCAACGGCGCTTGCAGGTTGACCGCCAGCACACTGCGCCAGGCGGCTTCGGGCATTTTGGCGATGGTCTTGTCACGGGTGATACCGGCGTTGTGCACCACCACATCGAACGCGCCATATTGGCCGACATGGGCCAGCAGCAATGCGGCGGCATCCGCCGCGGTGATGTCCAGCGGCAACGCCGAGCCGCCGACGCTCGCGGCGGCCTGTTGCAGCGCATCCTGGGCCTGGGGCACATCCACGCACACCACATGGGCACCGTCGCGCGCCAATACCTGGGCGATGGCCAGGCCAATGCCACGGGACGCACCGGTGACCAACGCACGGCGGCCGGCGAAGGGGGCGTCCCAGTTGACGGCGGTGTGGCCGTCCACGGTTTTTTCCAGGCGCACCACTTGCCCCGACACATAGGCCGAGCGGCGCGACAGGAAGAAACGCAGGCTGCTGTCCAACGCGTCTTCGGCACCCGGTGCCACGTAGAGCAGTTGCACGGTGATCGCTCGGCGCAGTTCCTTGGCCAGCGAACGCACCAGGCCTTCCAGGGCGCGTTGGGCGATGGCCTGCGGCACGTCCCGGCAGTGTTCCGGCGCGGTGCCGAGTACCACCACGCGCGCATGCTGGCCGAGGCGCTTGGCGTTGGCGTGAAAGAATTCGTACAGCGCGTCCAGCTGTTGCACGTCGCTGACGTCCGTGGCATCGAACACCGCGCCCTGCACCTTGACCGTCGAGGGTGCCTGCAACGTCGCCGGGGTGGCGACGACGGTGTCGGTGGCGCTGAAAATGCGCTGCACCTCGCCGGTCAGGCGCCCTGCCCCGGCGATGATCACCGGGTTGGCCAACGCTTGCTGGCCGCTGCGGTGGCGTTGCAGCGGCAAGGGTTGCGGCAAGCCGACGGCCTGGGCCAGGCGACGGCCCCAGGGAGAATTGACGAATGAAAGGTAACTGTCACTCATAGGTAGTTCCACTCACAACACTGTGTTGGCCTTGTAAACCCGATCCCACACTGACCGCGTTCCTTCTCTAATTTACCGGGGCATTTTCGCCCTGGCTGGTACGCCGCTTGGCGACCGGTTCCAACGCCTGCTTGCGCTGCTGCAATGCCTCCAGCAAGCCAAAGTCCTGCGCAAAGTCGTCCACCTGGATCGCGTGGTCGGCGTATTGCACGTAGCGTGCGAGCAATGCCTCGTCTTCATCGCTGATCAGGTCCAGCGCCCGTGCCTTGACACGCCAGGCGGTAAACGCCGTGGTGGAGATCGGCAACGGATCGATCAGGCCCTGCTTGATGGCGGGCTTGAGCCGGGCGTCGATCAACTCGACTTGCGGCAACAAACGGAAACCCAGCTCGCCGTAAGCCAATTTGTCGATTTCCGGACGTGGGATGTAGGAATCGGCCAGCAACCGGTCGCGGGTTTCGCCCGGTATCTGCACCACCTCGGCCACCCGTGCCAGCAAATGATCCGAGGGTTTGCGCAGCGGGATGCCGAACGGAAAGGTCAGGCCGCGCACCACGCTCGCTGCAGCTTTGGAGGGATAGTTATCGAGCACTTCGGCGAGGGCTTCATGGGCACGCAGCAAAGCATCCTGCGCCGACCAGTGCACCAGCGGCAGGTCGGCCTGGGGCCGGCCGTCATCCTCGAAGCGCTTGAGTACGCAGGACAGGATGTACAACTGCGACAGCATATCGCCCAGGCGCCCGGTGATACTCTCCTTGCGCTTGAGGGCCGCGCCCAGCACGCCCATGGAAATATCCGAAAGCAGCGCCAGCACTACCGACAGCCGATTGGCCTGGCGGTAGTAGGACGCCAGCGCCGGGTCAGTCTTGGCCGGGACGGAAATCAGCCGTCCACCGGTCAGCGCGTGCACCACTGCCCGTACGGTGTTGGCCAGCGCAAAGCTCACATGGCCGAACATTGCGCTGTCGAAGTCTTCCAGCGCCTTGCGTCGGTCCGGGTTGCGCGCCGCTTCCATCTCGCGGAACACATAGGGATGGCAGCGAATCAGGCCCTGGCCAAAGATGATCAGGCAACGGGTCATGATGTTCGCGCCCTCCACCGTAATGGCGATGGGGCTTTGTTGGTAGGCACGGGCCAGGAAGTTGTTCGGGCCCATGCAGATGCCTTTGCCGGCCACGATGTCCATGCCGTCATTGACGATGATCCGCGCGCGCTCGGTGACGTGGTACTTGGCAATCGCCGAGATCACCGACGGTTTTTCACCGGCATCCAGGGAGGCCACCGAGACCTTGCGCACCGCGTCGCACGCATATAAGTGCCCGGCCATGCGCGCCAGCGGCGCCTGTACCCCTTCGAACTTGCCGATGGGCAGGCCGAACTGCTTGCGCATCGCCGCATAAGCGCTGGTGCCGCGCACTGCGACTTTGCCCAGGCCGACGTTGGCCGATGGCAGGGAGATCGCGCGACCGGCGGCCAGGCATTCCATCAGCATGCGCCAGCCCTTGCCGACCTGTTCGCGGCCGCCGATCACCCACTCCAGAGGGATAAACACGTCCTTGCCGGTGGTCGGACCGTTCTGGAACACCGCGTTGAGTGGCCAGTGGCGGCGGCCGCTGTTCACACCGGGATGGGACGTTGGGATCAAGGCGCAGGTAATACCCAGCGAGCCTGGCGCGCCGAGCAAACCGTCAGGGTCTTCGGCGCGAAACGCCAGGCCGAGCACGGTCGCGATGGGCCCAAGGGTGATGTAGCGCTTGTCCCAGGTCACACGGAAACCCAAGACCTCCTCACCCTCGTGGGTGCCTTTACACACGATGCCCAGGTCGGGAATCGCCCCGGCATCCGAGCCGGCATACGGGCTGGTCAGGGCAAAACACGGAATATCTTCGCCACGGGCCAGGCGCGGCAGGTAGTAGTTGCGCTGGGCGTCGGTGCCGTAATGCAGCAGCAATTCGGCCGGGCCCAGGGAGTTGGGCACCATCACCGAAATCGCCGCCGCCGAGCAGCGCGTCGACAGCTTCATCACCACCTGCGAATGCGCGTAGTGGGAGAAGCCTTTGCCGCCGTACTGCTTGGGAATGATCATGCCCAGCAAGCCTGCGTCCTTGGTGTACTGCCAGGCCTCGGGAGACATGTCCTGCCAGACCTGGGTCGTTTCCCAGTCGTTGGCGATGTCGCACAGGGTTTCCACTTCATTGTCGAGGAACGCTTGTTCCTCGGCGCTCAGGCTCGCCGGCGCGGCGCGCAGCAGGCGCTGCCAGTCGGGCTTGCCGCTGAACAACTCGGCATCCCACCACACGGTGCCGGACTCGATGGCCGCGCGTTCCGTCTCGGACATTGCCGGCATGATCGTACGAAACAGCCCCAAAGCCTTGCTGGTCAACAGGGTGCGGCGCAGGGGTTTGATTGTCATCAACACGGCGGGCACCACCACCAGCACGGCCGCAACGGCGATGCCGACACCCGCGACCACGTTGAACAGATAACCGATTGCCAGCCAGACCAGGCCGACGCCCAGCCACAGCGCCGCGCGCGCCTGTCGATACGCCAGGGCAATCGCTGCTGCAAAGCCCACCAATAACCAGATAATCATGGGGATACCTCTATTCGATTCAGGGTACGGCCAATACGCGGAACGCTCGTGGTGAACGGCGGCGTAAAACCACACTACAAACTGCGTAACACAAATTCAAATTTTGTTTTGAAATTTTTATTTAATGCTGGGGCGAAAAAATAGCGGCTGAACGGGTCAGCCTTGGTTCCATCGACACGTACCAGCGGGTAAAGGCATCAAGATGCGCTTGATGCCCTCCCCATCAGCGATCAGAACGCGTAGGTGGCCGACAGGCTGACGACGTCACCCGACGACTCGGCCTTGCCATTGAGGCTGGCACCGCCGAGTCGATCCACGTTCTGCGTCTTGAGCTTGACCTCTTGCACGAACTGGTGGGAATAGGCCAGGTCAACACTCAGCCCCTTGATTGCCTTCACGTCGTAACCCGCCCCCAGGGACAGGAATGTGCGGTCGCCATCCGGGATCCGTGGGTCGCGGGTCGAATTGCGCGTCGGCGTCTGGTCCAGGGCGACACCCGCGCGCAAGGTCAACTCATCGGTCACGCGGTAGTCACCGCCGAGGGAGTACATCCAGGTGTCCTTGTAGTTGTAGGGAATGGACACAATGGTATTGCCGCCGGATTTGAGCGTCAGGTCTTTAAATGATGACCACTGCGTCCAGGTCACGCTGGCGCCCAGGGTGAAACGGTCGTTGAACTGGTGCACCCAGTCCAGGCCGGCCGTGGCGGGAATATCCAGTTGGACACTGGCATGTGCGCCGTCCGGGGCCAATTCCAAGCCTGGGTAGGCGGTATTCACCAAGGTGCCGCTGCCACCAAACGGGCTGGGCTGGGTCATGAGGTTGTAGGAAAACTGATCGGCGTACATGTTGTATTTGCCGGTCATTTTGTTCTTGATCTTGGCGTGGTAGTTCAAGCCAAGGGTGTCTTGCTCAGTGGGCTTCCACACGATACCGGTAAACCAGCCGGCCGAAATATTGTCGACTTTGACGCGCATCAGCGCGTCGCCGACATCCGATGGAAAATTGATCCCGCCCAGCTCTGAATCGGACACTGCGGCGGCAGACAACAAATCGACGTTCTGGCTGACGAAGCCCTTGCTGTGCTGCACGATCACGCCACCACCAATGGAAAACTGATCGTTGACCTTGAACGACAGGGAGCCGGTCAAACCTACCGTTTCGATTTTGGTGTCCACGGCAAAGTCGCGCAGTTTCGAATCCTGATCCCAGGTGGAACGCATGCCTTGGGGAACGACCTGGCTCAAGCCGAAGGCGAACCGATCGCCCAGGGGCATCACCATAAAGCCCGTCGGCAACCAGGCAGTAAACCCACCTTGCCCACCGTCGTTGTTATTGACCGTGGTCGCCGCAACATCGGGAAAACCATTGGCGTCCAATGGCGTATTGGAAATCGGGTTGCCTGCATAATCGGAGGCGTCGCCCTTGTACTTGATTTTGATACGCGCGTAATCGACGGTAAATTGCGCAACATTGTGATCGACAAAGGCCATGGCCGCCGGGTTGTTGTATGCCGAGCTGGGGTCGTTCTTGAACAGCGAACCACCGCCGAATGCCCTTCCCCACCCTGGCGCGCCGTAGGTAGGAGTGGAAAAGCCGCCGGCGTGAGCGGGCGTGGTCACCATCGCCCCGCCTATCAACGCCAGCCCCAGCAAAACCTGCACCTGTTGTTTCTTATTATTCATGCGGCACTCCTTAGTGTTATCTCTCTGAGCCAGCCCTGCCGGTTCATCTGGCGGCCCGCGACTCATGAACTGGCGCCTGCGACAGGCGCCAGTTTTCAACGGGTGATCAACCCTTCGTCCTCACGCGCACTTCAAGGCACGATAGTCAGCGCTGGGCTTGGGGTAACGCTCAGGCTCACCACGGTGCAACTGCCGCTCAGAGCCTGGTTGCTCGCAGTCAACACGCCGCCGCTGTAACCCACGGCGATGGTCGACGGACCGCAATTGGAGGCTGGATACAGAATCGAGCTGGCGATGGTGTAGCCGACGTTAGTCACCGAGCCCACAGCCGCGCCAGTGGCGGTCAAGGTCCATGGCAAACCGGTGATTTTTGGCAGCGCGCACAGGCCACCACCCGTGACCGCCACGCCAGTGATCTTGGCCACACCGGTCGCATCGACATTCCCGGTAAACGTAGCACCGCAGTTAACGGTGGCCTGGAAGGAAGAAGGTGATTTCACCGAGATCGTGCCTGGCGCGGTGAAGCTGGTATTCACTGGAGAGATGCTGTACGCGTTCGCCATGGAAGCCGCACCCATGCAAACAGTCAAAGCAGTCAACGACACGAGAGTTTTAAAGCTTTTCATTGTTTTTCCTCACATGTAATGGCGAGTCATTCGCCGGGGGTAATGGCCATGAACGAGAGGTCACGGTGAAACTGCAGAACTTCCCTTTCCAGCCAAATCTCAATTCAATTACCGCTGCACACATGGCGTGCGTTATTCGACAACTTTAAAAGTCGGCGGCATCTTGATCGACACCGTCTTGATCTTGCAGTCTTCGCCAATCGGTACATTGGCCGCTTCCAACTTGCCGGTGGCGTTGTCCCAGGTGCCATCGGCCGTCGAGGGCCCGCATTTACCACCGAGACCGAAGGCATGAACATCCACGCTGATCTTCGACATGGAGCCGCTTTTCGTATCCTTGGCGACCAGTACCCACGGCAAGTTGATGGCTTCGACCCGGCTGCACTTGAGGCCGCCGTCAAATTCAACTTTTTCGACATTCACCGAAGAGCCATCAGCCGCAACATTGCCCGCCACCTTGATGGTGCAATCGGCGCTGATCAGCGCGCCCTTGGAAAAACTGATGGGCCCCTGGGCCGTAAAGGCGCTGCCGGCCGGTTCGATGCGGGCGGCCTGGGCCTGGTGATAGGCAACCAGGCCCAGTGCGGCCAGCACGATATGGGCAGTGAACTTGGCGGGTGTGTGCATGGTGTACGTCCTTCCCATTCATTATTGTTGTTCGGGTCAAACCAGTTTCTCGGGGCGATAACAGCCAGCGCGGTATTCAAGCCCCGCGTCTGCAACTAACGTGTTACTTCGTT
Source organism: Pseudomonas sp. FP597 (assembly GCF_030687435.1). Taxonomy (NCBI): domain Bacteria; kingdom Pseudomonadati; phylum Pseudomonadota; class Gammaproteobacteria; order Pseudomonadales; family Pseudomonadaceae; genus Pseudomonas; species Pseudomonas sp. FP597. Next base: position 3,697,883 of record NZ_CP117432.1, read on the forward strand.
TAGAACGGCTTGGCGCTGTTGCTGTACTTCTCCAGATACTTCAAACGCTGTGACGGCTGGAGATTGGTCAGGGTGATATCCCCGGCATAGTGATTGAGCACTCGATGATCCATTCGACGTCGCCACAAGTACGGTACATAGGCCCAGACAATCATGCTTGCGTAACCGTAGGGCAGTTGCGGCGATTCATCGAAGTGGCGCAACGACTGATAACTGCGTGTCGGGTTGGCATGGTGATCGGAGTGCCGTTGCAACTGGAACAGAAAGATATTGGTGACAATACGATTACTGTTCCAGGAGTGCCGTGGCGAACAGCGCTCATAACGACCGTTGGGCAACTTCTGGCGTTTAAGGCCGTAGTGCTCGACGTAGTTCACCACTTCCAGCAACGAGAAGCCGTAGATGCCCTGGATGACCAGAAACGGAATGACCGCCGCACCCAGCCAGGCAATCATCGCGCCCCACAACACCACGCTGTACATCCAGGCACTGAGCACGCCGTTCTTCCAGTGCCACACCGGCAGGCCGAGTTTGCGCAGGCGTTCGCGCTCAAGGTTCCAGGCCGACTGTGCGCTGAACCACACCGAGCGCGGCAGGAACGCCCAGAAACTCTCACCCAGGCGCGAACTGGCCGGATCTTCCGGGGTGGCGACACGTACGTGATGGCCACGGTTGTGCTCGGTGTAGAAATGTCCGTAGAACGTCGGGGCCAGGGTGACTTTGGCCAGGAACACTTCCAGCGCGTTGGGCTTGTGCCCCAGTTCATGGGCGGTGTTGATGGCGATGCCGGTGGCGGCGCCCGTCGACATGGCCATGCCCAGGTAGGTGAACCAGCCTGGCGCGCCATGCAGTTGAGCGCGGGCAGTGATGTAACTGGCCGCATGAGACAGCCAATGGGAGGGATCGAGACCGGCACTGGCCTGCACCAACCCGCCCTGGATGATCCATTCGATGCCGCCAGCGGCCAGCCAACCGGTGATCACCACCGATGAGATCACCAACAGCACGCCGGTGTAGACGATCCAGCGGTAGTAGCGTTGGGATTCAAGGTGACCTACGGCGGATTCGGGCGGGTTGCTCACGTCTTCGCCGAGCAGGCCGTCGATCAAGGGGATGAGACCGAAGATCACCAGTACGCCCACCCACCACAACGACTGGATGCCGGTGCTGATCGCCAGGGCGCCGGACAATAGCGGCGTGGCCAGCGGCATGATGCCCAGCCACCACAGGTGACGCTTGCCGTCGGCCCACACGATGGGTGCTGCCAGCGTCGGGTTCATGACAGCCTCCGGATAAGGCAAGCGGCCAGGGAAGACAGATTCAGGGAGCACTGGGCACCCCGAAAAATCAACCATGCGATAAAAGACGTTTTTTTCATTTTTATTCGCTCTTAGGCATTTCAAAAATCATTTCAAAATAAATATTGAAATATTTTTTTAAATAAATAGCGCGGAACCGTTAGGTCGTCAACTATTTTTTCGAGCCCTTTCTGACGTGACCGGGCAGTCTCTTTTTCAACCCCTGGGCCAGCCGTCTAGGGCAAGCGTTTCAGACCGTGCGACCGGCAACGAATGTCAGGTTTATTGGTTCGAGAGGGCAAAAGGCGGGTGCAGGGTCGTAGCGTTCTGCACCGGCCATGCACGCTTGGCCACCTGTTGAACCGCTTCAACGACACGCGCCGTGGCGGTGATGGGCAGCATGTGACCGCGCCCTTGCACCAGTTGCAGCTTGAGGCCCGGGACCTTGTCGGCGAGGGCTTGGCCGTGCCTCCTAAAGTCCAGCACCGTATCCTGCGCGCCATACACCAGACCGATGGGCAAGCGCAGCTGCGGGTAGCGCTCGACCAGGCGTGGCAGGTGATCGTTGACCAGCGCTATCTCACTGGAGGCGGCATAGAAGTTGGCGGGACGCATACCCAGCAGCCCACCGCCACGGGTGGCGAAATCGTCCGGGGCCGGGTCCGGCGCGAACACGCCCTTGACCACTGAACGCCTTGTCAGCAGACCTATCGGAACGGTCAAGGTGTGAGCGACCCAGCGACGCAGCCACGCCGGTCTCACCGCCAGCGACCAGAACACCACGGGCAACATGGGTTGGGGGTGGGTCAGCGGGGCCACCAGGACCAGGCCGGACACCGCCTCGGGATGATCAAGGGCCAACGCCAGGGCGATCGCCCCACCCAGGGAATGCCCCAACACCAGCGGTTTATCCAGGCCCAACGTGCTGATCAAAGCTGCGATTTGCCGCGCCTGGGCCGGCAGGTCCGCAGCGGTGCCTTTGTGGCGCGTGGAATAACCTGACCCCGGTCGGTCGAGGGTGATGACGCGAAAATGCTCGCGCAACTGGCCGGACAAGGCATAGGTCAGGTTGCGACTGCTGCCCATCAACCCGTGGATCATGACCACCGGCGGTCCGTCGCCCTCCTCGTAATAATGAAAGCGCTCGCCATCCACGTCGACAAAGCGCCCGGTGCTCGGCACCGCCGCTTCAATACGCCGCGTCATCCACGTACTGAAGCCCCACAACAGCGCGCTTGCGCCCGCCGCAGCGGCAATCCATTCCACAGCCATAGCTCGGTCCTCTGCTTCCCTGCGGCTGGTCACCCGACCGGAATTGATCGGGGCCACAGCCATCGCTCATTCCCTGGCCCCGAACCCGTGCCTGAGGTGCTCGTCCGTCGGACAAGACCTACAGAAGACATACGGCCCTAGCGTAAGCGATATTTTCAGGTAGATTATTTAAAATCTTTTTTAAAATAATTAATTCAATTTTCCTTTGCAATGGTGTTTTATCCGAAAGACAAAACAAAAACAGGAGCACATCCGATGCCCACGAAGGACAGCCTATGAATGCCCACAATGATTTGATCGACATCGCCATCATCGGCTCAGGCTTTGCCGGCCTGTGCATGGCCATCCAACTCAAACAGGCCGGGTTTACCGACTTTTTTATCGCCGAGCAGGCCGATAGCCTGGGCGGCACCTGGCGAGACAACCACTACCCCGGCTGCGCCTGCGACGTGCAGTCCCATGTGTATTCGTTTTCCTTTGCACCCAACCCGGAGTGGACACGCCAGTTCGCACCGCAGGCGGAAATCCGCGCCTACCTGGAGCAATGCGCCACGCGCTTCGGGTTGGCGCCCTACCTGCGTTTCGGCATGGGCCTGCAGCGTGCGGTGTTCGATGAGTCGCAGCAGCGCTGGCAGTTGAGCTTCGGCGACGGTCGCCAGGTGAGTGCGCGGGTACTGGTGTCCGGCATGGGCGGCCTGTCGCGTCCGGCGTTGCCGGATATTCCAGGGCTGGACAGCTTCAAGGGCAAGGCCTTCCACTCCCAGCAGTGGGACCACGACTACGTCCTGAAGGGCAAACGCGTGGCGGTGATCGGCAGCGGTGCCAGCGCCATTCAGTTTGTGCCGCAGATCGCACCGCAGGTGGCGCACCTGGATCTGTTCCAACGCACGCCGCCGTGGATCATGCCCAAGCCCGACCGGCGGATTTCCAGCACCGAACGCTGGCTGTTCAAGCACCTGCCCTTTACCCAACGCCTGGTCCGCAGCGCCTTTTACTGGGCGCTGGAAGGCCGCGTGGTGGGCTTTGCACTGAACCCACGGCTGATGAAAATGGTGCAGAAAGTCGCCCTGCGCCACCTGCATAAGCAGGTGGCACGTCCTTCCCTGCGCAAGACGCTGACGCCGAACTACACCCTCGGCTGCAAGCGCGTGCTGATATCCAACGACTACTACCCGGCGTTGTCGCGCAGTAATGTCGAAGTGGTCAGCGACCGCGTGCTGCGTGTCGAAGCCGACGGCGTGATCACCGCCGACGGTATCAAGCACCCGGCCGATTGCCTGATCTTCGGCACCGGCTTCCAGGCCACCGACCCCCTGCCCCGCGACTGCATCATCGGCCGCGGCGGCGTCGACCTGATGGACAACTGGCGCGAGGGTGCCCACGCCTACAAGGGCACCACCGTGCCGGGCTATCCCAACCTGTTCCTGATAATCGGGCCCAACACCGGCCTGGGGCACAATTCGATGATTCTGATGATCGAGGCCCAGGTCACCTACATCCTCGACGCGCTCAAGCAGATGCAGCGCCATCGCATCGCCACGGTGGACGTCAAACCCACGGTGGAAAGCGCCTATAACCGCGACCTGCAGGACAAGCTCAAGCGCACCATCTGGAACACCGGCGGCTGCCAGAGCTGGTACCTGGACCCACGCACCGGCAAGAACACCACCCTGTGGCCGGGTTCGACCTGGCGCTTCAAACAACTCACCCGTCAATTTGCACTCAAGGACTATGTGGTCGACCTGCTGCCAGCCACCCCACCGCTGGCGTCCCCCCACCTCCGTGCAGAAGGGAGCCTGACATGAAGACATTCAACGGTCGCGTGGCGGCCATTACCGGCGCGGCATCCGGCATGGGTCGTGCGTTGGCCCTGGCGCTCGCGCGGGAAGGTTGCCACCTGGCATTGGCCGACAAGAACGCTCAGGGTCTGGCTCAGACCCTGGACTTGATCAAGACTTCAACCCTGTCACCCGTGTTGGTCACCACCCAGGTGCTTGACGTGTCGGACCGCCAGGCCATGTACGCGTGGGCCGCGCGCTGCATGGCCGAACATGGCGAGGTCAACCTGGTGTTCAACAATGCCGGGGTGGCGCTGTCCAGTACCGTGGAAGGCGTGGACTATGCCGATCTGGAATGGATTGTCGGCATCAACTTCTGGGGCGTGGTGCATGGCACCAAGGCGTTCCTGCCGTACCTGAAGGCCAGCGGCGACGGCCATGTGATCAACACCTCCAGCGTGTTCGGCCTGTTCGCGCAACCCGGCATGAGCGGCTACAACGCCACCAAGTTCGCGGTGCGCGGGTTCACCGAGGCGCTGCGCCAGGAGCTCGACCTGCAACGCTGCGGCGTCTCGGCCACGTGCGTGCACCCCGGCGGCATTCGCACCGATATCTGCCGCAGCAGCCGGATCGACGCCAACATGACAGGTTTCCTGATCCACAGCGAACAACAGGCCCGTGCCGATTTCGAAAAGCTGTTTATCACCGACGCCGACGAGGCCGCCAAAGTGATCCTGCATGGCGTGCGCAAAAATAAACGCCGCGTGCTGATCGGCCGCGACGCCTACTTCCTCGACCTGCTCGCCCGCTGCCTGCCGTCGGCCTATCAAGCGCTGGTGGTGTTCGCCAGCAAGCGCATGGCCCCCAAAGCCCGCACGCCGGTATTCGAAACCAACGACGAGCCCCGCCTCTGAACAGGAGCACACCCCATGCTACCCATCCGTCGCGATATCCGCTTTGCCCTGCCCGCCGAGCGCATCACCAACTGGCACGAACAGGGCCCGTTCATCACGCATTTTTTCAACGCTTTGTCGCTGCTGTTTCCCCAGGGCGAACTGTTCTTCATGGACAGCGTGCGCCACTATCGCCAGCGCATCGACGACCCGCAATTGAAAAAACAAATCCAGGGTTTCATCGGCCAGGAGGCCATGCACAGCCGTGAACACGTAGCCTACAACGACCTGCTCCAAGCGGCGGGCCTGCCGGCGCACACCCTGGATCGCCGACTGAAATTCATCCTCGACCTGCAAAAAAAACACGTCGCACCGTCGTTCAATCTGGCGATCACCATTGCCCTTGAACACTACACGGCGATGCTGGCCGAGATCCTGCTGAGCGACCCGTCACGCTTCGGCAATTCGCTCAAGGGTTATCAGCAAATGTGGTATTGGCATGCCCTCGAAGAAACCGAGCACAAGGCTGTGGCGTTTGATGTGTGGAACCGCGTTATCAAGCCCGGCCCCATGCGCTATCTGCTGCGAACCGGGGCCATGCTCACTACGACGGCGTTTTTCTGGTTGGTGGTGCTGGATTTCCACATGCGCCTGTTGGTTGCTGACCGCAAGTCGGGCGGACATCTCAAAGGTTTCTGGCGCATGCTGAAGTTTCTTTACGGCCCCAAGGGAGTGTTCCCACGGATGCTTAGGCCATGGCTGCACTACTTCAAGCCGGGTTTCCACCCGTGGGACCACGACAACCGCGCGCGCCTGGCGGGTATCGACAGGTTGGTCGAGGAGATCGAGCAGACTCGGCGCGGCTACGAAACGACTTAGCGTTGCGCCAAGGCCGCGCGAGCGCGCACAAAGCCCTCCAACTGATCGCCTGGCAGCGCCTTGCTGAAATACCAACCCTGGATAAACAACTCGGTGCCGGTGTTCAGGAAGGCCAACTGCTCAGCGGTTTCGACGCCTTCGACCACCACTCCCAGGTTCAGCGCCTCGCAGAAGCGCAGCATGCCGGTCAGCACTTGGGCGCCCTTGGGGTCACGCTGGGCCACCACGAAACTGCGGTCGATCTTGATGAAATCCACCGGGAACTGGTGCAGGTAACTCAATGCCGAAAACCCGGTGCCAAAGTCATCCAGATAGACCTTGGCCCCGATTGCCTGCAGTTTCTGGATGGTCCGGCGCGTGGCCTGGATATCACTCACCAACGCATCTTCAGTGATTTCCACCGACACCTGCCCATGAGCCTGGGTGAGGATTTCCACGAGTCGATCGCCATAGACCACGTCGGTCAGGGTGGCGCTGGAAATATTGATGGTCATGGGCAGCGCGAAGCCGAGCTTTTGCCATTTCTGGTACTGACGAACCGCCTCGGAGGCCACCCAAACATCCACGTCCGGCATCAACCGTGCCTGGGCCAGCCACTGCAGGAACTCCCACGGCGAATGCATCACACCCTGCGCATCACGGGCGCGCATCAGCGCTTCGCAGCCGGTGCACAGGCCCGTACGGGTCGATACCTGGGGCTGGAATTCGAGGTAGAACTCATAGTCGCTGATCTGTTGGATACGGCTCAATTCACTCGCCTGGCGCGCCTGAATCTTGTGGGATGCCAATACCGGGTCCAGCGCACGCAATCGGCCTTTTTCTTCAAGGCCACGAAAGGTCATGTCCAGGGACTTGAGGTACACCGTGCCACCTTCGGCGGATGCACGATGAATCGCACGTACATACGGCGCGTACACCAGGGTACCCAGCGCCAATAACATCACCTGCAGCACGACCGCCGCCAGGTCACCGTGGGTACTGAGGTAAGCATTGAGCAACACCGGCGCGGTGAACGGCACGCTGACCACTGCCGCAGACACCCAGCCCAGCTGGACCACGGTCAGCGCCACCAGCGTATTCAAGGCAGGCACCAACAGGAAAGGCACGAACAGGCGTGGGTTGAGAATGATTGGCAAGCCAAACAACAAGACTTCACTGACGTTGAACAGCGACAACGGCAAACTTGCCATCGCTAACATGCGCATGGACTGGCTTCTGGAAAACAGCAGGATCGCCGCCAGCAGACACAACGCGCCGCCAGAGCCACCGATAAAGGCAAAGCTGCCCAGCAGACCGCTGTTGAGCATGTACCTGATCGGCTCACCCGCCGCCAACGCGGCGCCATTGAGCACCACCGCCTGGTCCAGCGCATCGAACAACGGTTGCAAGGCGTACGCACCGTGGATGCCGAAGAACCACAACAGCGAGTTCATCAGGGTGACAAACAAGCCGCTGCCGTAGGGTGTCTCCAGCGCATCCAGGACCTGGGGGCCCTGCAACTGCGCCACAGAGGGCACCTGTAGCAGCAAGGACAGCAGCACCACCAGCGCCAAAGCGGTGATTACACCCGGCACCACCATATTGATCGTGCCCTTGAGGTTGTGCCCCACGAGGTTCTCGTGAACCAGGTGCGTCCAGCGATAGCGGTGCAACCAGGCAATCGCCGGCACGTTCAACAGAGGCGACGCGATTGCGATAAACAGCACGAACGTGGCCGACGCCCTCGGATAGTCACGCAGGATAAACGTAGCCACCACCACATGGGCCAGGCATAGAAACGCCACCGGCAACTGCGGCAGTCGATGTTGGATCGCCAACATATACCCGATGGAAGCCGCCACCAGCAGAGGGATCACTGAGCTGATCTGGTTGTGCAGCCCCGCCAGAAAGCTCACCACCTTTGGCTCGAACCCCAGCATGCGAGCGCATTCAGAGAGGATCAGAAAGCCCGCCGACACCAGCAGGCATGGCAGGATCCACAGCAGCCCTTCGCGAATCGCCCGCAAGGAGTCGGCGCTGGCCAGCGCCGCCAGACGCCGGGTAAGGAAAAGTTTGAACAGCCGCTGCGCCATGTCCCATCCCTCTGCCCATCGCACTGTGCCCCTGGAAGGCAGGGCCGCAAACACTGGCTAACGCTACACGTCCTGGCACCGGGAGCGAAAGCCTTTTGCAACGCGCCCGGATGGAATGTACAGCGATAGATAACCGCGCTTCTTCACAAAAAAATCAAGGGTCTGATTCGGTCCCATTGTGGAATCTGCTTCAATGAAAACTGTCTGCATCATTTACCCCTCTGATTTGGAGCATGTCCTTGTCACAACCCGGTGAAAACCATCAACGCGCGCTGGACCGATTCCTGGTGCAGCATCCCGACGTCGCGGCCGAACTGAACAGCCTGAATCCCCTCGCCGCCCAGGCCAAGGGCGAAACCATTGAGCAGTACCGCGCAGAGCGTCTGCATGAAGCCTTCGAGGCGCAAGCGGAACGTGAAGGTTTGTTTGCCTGGGAGTTGACCCTCAAGCTGACCGCGCAATCCACCCAAGCCTTCGAAGCCCAACGCCTGGAAGTGCACAAGGAAGTGGCCCAAATGGCCGGCCTCAGTTGGGCAGAATACTGCCAACTCCATGGGATGCCTGTTTGATGCTCACGCTACACAAACCACCGGCGCCGTCGTCCGGCCATCACTTCGCGTAACTGGGCGACCGTGACGCGTCGGTGCTTCGGGTCCATGGCCAGCGCCGAGCGCAGGGCCGACCAGCAATGCCGGGGTAACTGACGAGGCCTGGGCAAGGGTTTGTCGGGCTGGCGCTCACCGGGACGCTGCCCGTGGGCGAGCTCATAGAGCACACAGGCAGCGCCATACAGGTCGGCGGTGGCGGACAGGCCCCCACCGGCCAGCAGTTCCGGTGCAGCGTACGCCGGGGTCCAGGCGTTCAAGCGACTACGACTCAAACCTGGCAACCCGGCCGCCTGTCGCGCCTGGGCGTGGCCCAGGCCAAAATCGAACAAACGCACGCCCTGCTCGCCCACCATGATATTCGAAGGTTTCACATCGCCATGCAGCACGCCTTGCCTGTGGACATAGGCAAGCGCATCCAGCAGTTGCACAGCCACCGGCTGCAATTCCTGCCAGGGCAAGCCGTCGGGACACTCCAGCAGCAACCGGTCCAGGCTCATGCCGTGCAGTAACTCCATGGTAAAAAACGCAACCTGGCGGGTGGTGTCGACCTCGAAGGCGAATACCCGTACCACATGGTCATGCCGCAAGCCCCGCGCCAGGGAGAATTCGCTGTAAAGCAATACATGGCCGTCGGCGGACTCGCAGAGCGTGTCGCCCAACAGCTTGACCGCGACCCACGCGTTGGGTTCACCGAAAGCCTCGTGCAGCAGGTCACGGGCGCGATAGACCACGCCCATGCCACCGGTCCCCAAAACGCGTTCCAACTGGTACCGGCCGGCGAGCAGGTTCGATGCCGCAGTGATCCCACTCATGGTTGCATTACCACCGCCGTCAGGTCATCCCGCGCCGCTCCTCGCAACACCTGGGTGAACAACCGATCCACCACCTGCCGTGGCGAACCTGCATTCAAGGCGTTCCCCAACTCATCATGGCTGAGCCCCTGATACACGCCATCACTGCACAACAGAAATACGTCACCTGGCCGGGTAGTCAGTTCGAGTGCCTCCAGGCTGACGGGCTGCCGGCCGCCAATGGCGCGCGTCAACGCCCTGGCTTTCGGATGGGCGCAGGCCTGCTGCTGGCTCAATCGCTGCTTGTCCATCAATTGCTGCTGCAGGGAATGATCCCTCGAAAGCTGATACAGGCGCTGCCCACGCCACAGATAGCAACGGCTGTCCCCTACCCAGATGCAGGCGGCACGTTGACCTTCCAGCAACAGCACGACCACGGTGCTGCCCATGATGCCGGCGCCGTCAGTGGCGTGCATCGCCGCCTGCCCTAAACGACTGTCGAGCCCTCGCAGACACTGCCGCACCGCTTGCATACGGCGGTCTAAACCGTCCTGGTCGGGTAACGCGGCGAGGCCGCTGACCACCCACTGGCTGGCCAAATCTCCAGCCCGGTGGCCACCCATGCCGTCGGCGACCACCCAACAACCGCGTTGGGGGCAGTCAAGATACGCGTCCTCGTTGCGCTCGCGCCCCTTGCCCTGCAACGTACGCCCGGCGCTGCGCCAGCGGTCTTGCGCCGGGTTCACAGCTGCTCCGGCAGGCGGAACGTACGCCAGGCCGACATCTGGAAAGGGTTCGCATTGCGTTGGCTGACCAACATGAAGTTGGCGCGCAGACCGCCGAGATCGGCCTTGAGCAGCTGTGCGTCGCGACCATTGGCGGGCTCACTTTGCAGCAAGTCCAGGAACCGGAACAACGACCAGGGCCCGTTGCTCTTTTCGATCCCCAACGGCCGCTGCGCACCGCGCTCCAATACCAGGCTACTGCGGCCATTGTGCGTATCGCCCGGCCACTGGAATGCTGTCGACACGATCGGGCCATGGCGGTACTCAAGCTGTTGATCGCCGATGCTCAGCAGCGCCCGACTGACTGCCTGGTCCAGGCTGTAGGGCGCCAGCGTAAAGCGCACCGCCCAGTCGCCTTGGTCTTCTGTAAAAAAACCTTGCCGAATCAGTTGGGCTTTCGCCAGTTGGTCCAGCAGCGAGCGCGACAACGGCAGGCTGCGACCGTCCATTGCGCGTAGCCGATAACGGTTGCCTTCGGCACTGACGAAGGGACGCAGGTAACTATCATAGAATCGCGCCATGCCGCCTCTGGGTTTGAAGAACTCCTGGAAATCAACAAGGGCGACGTCACTGCCGGCATGGGCGTTGAACGGATATCGACGCGCAATAGCCTTGGCGTAGAAGCCATACACCTCACTTTGGTAACGCTGGTTCACATGGACATAGGCCTCGTCGAGCAACAGCCGCCAGCTGTCGTCGGCAATGCCGTCGAACCAGTCCTTGAGGGGTAGTGGCAAGCGTGCGGCGGCATCGCGCAAATCACCCAACAGTGGCAGTTGCCCTTCCATGCGTTGCTTGGCCATCTTGAAGCCCGCCTGCTCCGGCGCGCCCTCGCGGTTGAGCGCCGCGAGTTGCAGATGCCATTCATCGAGTAGCCGCAGAGCCTGCATCAGGTCCGCGCCGGGGTTCTGTTCAGCGTCGAGTAATAGGTGCAAGGGCTCGAAGCGCCGCTGCAGCGCTCGTCGAGCGGAGTCTGGCGTCGCCGGGTCCGCCGACGGGTTGAACAACACAGCGGAGCCGACCTCCTGGGCCGCCACGCCCAGCGCACCCGCCTGCCGGGTCACCGCATCAAAACGATCGCTTGTCGTGGGCAGACGGGTGTTTTCGCGCACCTGTTGCAGTAACTCCACCAGCGGTGACTGCGCTGACGTGAGGCTCGCAATCCCTTCGGCATGCTGGCGCAGGCTCTCACTGTGTTGCAGGCGGATGCGGCCAATGGCTTCGCTCCAGGCATGTGCGTAGTCGGTGAAATAGCGCTGCTCCAGCGCTTGCACCAATTGGCGCAGCCCCAGCGCGCTGAGGTCGGCGGCCTCGCCCAGCACCCAATTATCCTGGGCGATGGCATTGACCAGGCGCGGCCCCTGTTTTTCAAAATACTGCACGTACCTTTTGGTGTAGAAACCGGGTATGGGCTGATCGACAGCGGCGAATCCTCGCCCCTGCGCCAGGCGATAGGGTTCCAGACTGCGCGATTGCTCACGCAACACCCGGTAGACCACGTCCGCCAGCGACTCGCCGCGCAATTGCTGACGAGCCTGCGCCACTCGTTGCGCATTCAAGGGCGCCACAAAGGGTTGCGCCAGCAGCCGCGAGACATGTTCGTTCAAGCGTTTCTGCGCCGACGCATCCCCGGTATAACGCACAGACAGGTAAGCGGCCAAGTGCTGCGCCAACCACGCGCTATCACGGCGCTCGGGCAGGTTGAGCATCAGGTAGGCCCGCAGAGCTTCCAGCAACTGCTCGCGCTCATCCAGACGAGTGCGCACCTGTTCCTCCAGCAGCGCGGTCACCCAGGGCAATAATCGCTGGCGCAACGCGTCTTCATAGGCACTGGTCAACCGTGAACGGCTCGCCTCGCCTTGATACAATCCGCCCCGCTCGAACAGACTGGCATCCGCCAACGCTGGAAACACCTGTGTCGCCGCCAGCCGACTGTCCAGCAACGGCAGCAGCGCCAGGCCATCGTCCGTATCCGCTTGACCGAGCGCGGAGGCGAAGCTCAGGTCCGCCAGTTGGCCCAGGCGCTGGTGGTTGACCCTGTAGCTGTGCGTCCATATCACCCCCGCGCCGGCCAGCACCAGCGATGCGGCCAGCGCCAGCAAGCGCTGGCGGCGACGAATACGCTGCCGTTCCGGCCTGTGTAACCCGGCAAGTTCGGCTTCGGCAAAAATCACTTGGTCGAACAGCGCCTGGACGAAATGCGCACGCCTGCCACCGCCTCCCGCGCACGTCAGGTAAAACCCGCGCAAGCCGTTAATGCGCTCAAAGCGGTGGGCACAGAATGCAGACTCCACAAACAGGCACAAACGTTCACCGATGCTCGCCACCTGCCGAGGCAAATCCAGCATCCGGCCGCGACATTCCAGACTTCGCTCCTGGTGCATACGCGGGATCAGCTCTGCTCCCAGGCGTTGCAGCAGCGTCTCGAACGCTTCTCGCACCCGGACAATGTCGATGCCGGCATTGCCTGGCGCGATACATTCACCCAATACACCTTCGCCGACATCTGCGTGGGGCGTATCAAAGAATTCGATGAACCCCGGCAACCGGTCGGCCTGGGTCAGCACCAGATAAACCGGCACGTCCACATGCAGCGCCTGCTGGATATCCTGCAAGCGGGTACGCACATGGCGCGCATGCAGGTCCAGGTCATGCTCGTTGCTGCCGAGCAGGGTCTCCACCGCCAGCGTCACCACGACGCCGTTGAGCGGGCGCGTTCTCTTGCGCGCCTTGAGCAGGTCCAGCAACGCCGACCATCCCGCCCCATCCACCGAGGGATCCGGTTGGGTCAGGTAGCGCCCGGCACTTTCGAGCAGTATCGCCTGGTCGGCCATATGCCAGTCAAAACAGGCAGTGGCGCCCTCGCCCCGCTCCAGCGTCCGTTGCAGTCCGCAGGCCGCCAGCAGGCAGGTCTTGCCGCTGCCCGGCGCACCGATCAACAGGTACCAGGGCAAATCGTTGCGCCAACGTTCGCTGCGGTCGCCATAGCGTCGAGTGGTTTTAAGGGCGTGTTGCAGCGCCTTGAAGCGTCCCCGCACTTGCCTGCGCTCGTCAGCGATCAGGCTCTGGTGCTGATGGCGCTGCAGGTGCTCAGGCGGGTCGAGCCTTGCCGAGCGAGAAGCGCCCACCACGACCATCGCCAGCCCCCAAAGCAGGCACAACCCGCAGATGGTCAGCAGGCGAGCCGTCGAACCTTGCCAGAAACGATGGTCATCCACCGCCAGCAACGGTCCGACAAACCACACCAGCAGCGCGCCGGCCAACAGCAGCAACAGGCTCCAGACCCAGACCTTGCGCAGCACCGTACCCGCGCCCTTGAAGAATGCGTTCATTCATAGCTCCCAGCGTTACAAGGGCGACCGCGTCTGATCCGGCGCCACCGGTTGAAAAAGTTGGAGTGCGGTGTTTCGCTCATTGAGCAGCACCCAGGCAAACCCCGAATGCATCGCCAGCAACGCGCTGAACGCGACGACCGCGATCCAAGTGGCGGATATCACGCGCAACCGCGCGCCCACCGGATGAGCGGCCACCGCTGGCCGCTGCACCAGCGGACGATCCCCCCGAAAGTGCCTGATCTGTCGATACAAGCCATCGCGCACCGCCTCCAACTGCTCCGCGCCCCTCTCCATGACGCGGTATTTACCTTCGAAGCCCATCGACAGGCACAGGAACATCAGCTCCAGTATCGCCAGGTGCTTGACGGGGTCGCGAGATAAACGCTCCAACAGTTGGAAGCACTTTTCGCCGCCGAAGGTTTCGTTGTGGAAGCGGCTCAACAGGCTCGTCTTCGACCAGTCGCTGCGCCCCCCCCATGCGGTGGTGACCACCGCTTCGTCAATGACGCTGCACAGCACATAACGCGCCGATATGACCTGACTCTGGTCCGCTCCCTGGTGCAAGGCTCGCGTCTCGAAGGCCGTGATGCCCAATGACAGCCGATCGTTGAGGGTCTGCAGGTTTTCTCGGCTGCTGGCCCTGAGTTGGGCAACCTGTGACAGCAGGTCCCAGGCGGCGTCGACCAGGCTGTTCGGTCCTATATTGAAGTGCTGCCCGGCCGGCAACCCGGCGGTATAGATCATCCGGTCTTCCAGGTGTTCGAAGCGCGGCGGTGACGCAAAGTCCGTCACCGCTCCCTGCGCCGGCCCCTGCCCTTCGCGGTCCAGCAGCACGGTTTTCTCGTCCAGTGGGTATTCGCTGTCCATGGTCATGGCGTTCAGTTCCTGATGGCCCAGAAATTGAGTTCGAGCTCGACAAACTCGCCACTGGCGTGGAAGGCAAACCCTCCCGATTGCTCCAATTGCGTGATGTCACGGGCGCTGAGCTCAAGCATGAAATACGTCTTGCCGGCATGAAACGGGATCTGTCGCGGCGCCACCGGCAGTGGCCGGACCTTGATGCCGGCAAGGTGCAGGTTGACCAGTTCGCGGATACGCTCCACAGGACCGATCTTCAGGTGCGCCGGCAGCCGCTGACGCAGCGCCTCCGAATCACACTGGGCGCTTGCTGCGAGAATGAAGGTGGCTGCGCCCAGCAACTTGAGGTCACTCACCGGGCAGACCAGGACCCCGTACTGACGCGGTTGCAAGCTCAGTTCGAGCGCGTGCTGCTCCAGTACAGACGACAGTACGGTGCGAAGGCGCTCCATCAACCCGCGAAAACTCATGCCCTGATCGCCATGCCGGTAGCGCACGTCCACCTGCGCCCGCTTGTTCTCAATGGCAAAGGTGGACAGCTCGCCCAGTATCGAGAGCAACGCCCGATACAGCACCTCCGGCCGCACCTGGCCCTGGTCCAGGTAATGACGCAATACCAACTCGCTACGGTTGATCATTTGCAACATGAGAAATTCGCCGACCTGCGCCCCCGCCGCACCGCCACCGCCCTCGATACGCGCAGCAATCGCATCCCCCCGGCTGGCCAGCAGGCTGATCACTTCCTTGACGCACGATGACAGATACCCCGAACGTTGCAGGTAGATGAACGTTGGTACAAAATCCGCGTCAAGCTTCACGCCCCCCTCACGGGTCGAATTCAGGACCTGTGCGACCTGCAGCGTCACATGCAGCGCATCGCCGGGCTGCTCGCCCAACAACAGACGCAGATCCGGGCGCGCGCAGTTGATCCGGCAGCTGGCGTCGACGCCGGCATTGGAGTCAATGACCTGCGACTCACAGCTGACGTACCGCGACAGGACATCGTTTTGCGCCGGCGTTCGCACCTCGACCTGACTGCCGATGGCCAACGGCAATGCCAGGTACACGGCTTGTCCGTCAACGTCGGCCGGCACCTGCAACACCAGCGGCGGCATCGTGCTGTCGAGCTCGAACAGGCTTCCGTCGGGAAACACCCCACTGGCCTGGTTGACCACCACTTTGCCCATATTGAGGTATTGCACGTCGACGTCCAGGCCCAGGAACCCCCAACCATCACTACCCAGCAAGCGTGTGCGGTTGAGCTGCTGGTGGTAATAACGATCGTTATGCTGCAGGTGCTGGGGTCGCAGCAACATGCCTTCTTGCCAGACGACTTTATGAACCGGCATCTCGATCCTCCCGGTTGCGGGTTTGACGGTCGGTGGCGCGGATACCCGACTCATCGAATAGCAGGTCGGCACGCGTCAGTTGCTGTCGGGTCACTGGCAGCACCAGCCGCCACTGCACATGGGGCAAGTCCCGATAGGCTGCCAGCACGCCGATATAGCGGCTGTGCGGTTCAACGCTGAGCTTGAGCGCCAGTTGTTCACCAGGGCGCAGTTCCAGTTCTTCGCTGCCGACCCAATCCTTGGGCAGTACCTGTTCGGCCCGACCATAGAGGCTGAAGAAATCGGCGTTCTCGAATGCAACCGGGTGGCGCAACTCGATCAGGTGCACAACCACGGGAGAGGGACGCCCGTGCAGGTCGGGGTTGACGGTTTCGCTGGCGGTCAATGTCAGGTCCAGTTTGGTCAAGGTTGAAAACGGTGACAGGCTGCTGCAACCGGCCAACAGGCCCAGCGCGACCAGCAGTGATACAACGGTGACTCGATACATGGCTGTCATCCCGGATAGGCCGAATGCAAGGTGGAGACCAGGCGTACCTGCTCTGCGTAGGCCTTGGAAAAATCGTTGCGCAACAGGTGATCGTCCAGGCCAGGCCCGTCGACCATCCGCCGGTAATGGCGTTGGTAAGCCCGCCAATAGGCACCGTCCGTGGAAAATCTCGGCGGGCTGTCCTCGCGTTCGAAACACAGCAACAGATGGCCCGGTGCGAACGCTGCCACTGCCGCGCGCAAACTGGCGCGACAAGCCACGACCAACGCCAGTTGATGGACCTGAATCTCCCGGTTGGCCTGGCTGATCGCCAACTCGGCCGGCAGTTGATCGAGCTCCGCGGTGCCCAGCAACACCGTCAGGGCGGCCTGAGTGTCGGCGCACTCTCTCAAGGGGTTACGGCGGCTGAGCGTGGGGGTGGCACCGCTCAGGTTCAATTCCATGTTCAGCTCATCGCGCGTTCGCAGGCTCTGCCGCACGCCGTCGATTGTTTGCTTGAACAGGCCCGCCACCTTGAGCGCCAGGGCCTCGCGCCCAGGGGTATCGAGCGCATCCACACGCACGCCCAGGGCGTCGCCGAATTGCGACCAGAAGGCTTGCGGGATCGGCACTGTGGGCGGTTGAGGGGGCGCGTCAGTGCCCTCTGGCTCGGCCCATCTCGGCACGATCAGGTGATCCCGCTCTACAGCCCCCTGCGCGAGTTCGCAGATCGGCATTTGCGCCGGGGTTTGCAACGCATCGAGGTCCTCGGACGAATCGGCGTACGGCCGTTCATGGTCTAGCGCATGCACGGGATCCAAACCCAGGAAAGCATCATCAGGAATCGTATCGGCCCGCGCCAGCGTTGGCCGATCAGGCGCAGCCCCACGCGCCACCAGCCGTGCGCGAATATCCACCGGCCCCAGTTGATAGATTTCACCTTCAGCGATCAAGCGTGCCCGGCCCTTGAGCAAACGCTCCGTACCGCCCGAAACGCCAATACCGTTGCTGCTGATGTCTGTGAGGTAATACTGACCCTCCCGGTAGCTGACCAAGCCATGATGGCTGGAGAGCGAACGGCTGGCATCCAGCAGTGTCCAGTCACAGCCCGCTCCGCGGCCAATCACGCCGCCAACCCCATCAAATACCTTGCTGGCCGGCGGCTCGCCGCTCGCGGTATCGCAGACCTCGAATACTAATTGCATGACAGAGTCCCCTTGTTCATTGGCCGCGACGGGACGCCTGGGGATCACCCAGCGGACGGTAGTCGGCGTCATCAAAAACGTAATTGGCGTTACAACCGCCCAACAAACACAACACAAGCGCAACGGCTTGCCATGGACGCAGAGGCATCAGGTATCTCCCAGGAAAGTCAGGTCGGCGAAGCGGCATCGAATCCACCGGTGCGTCATTCAGCATTCCCCTCGGACGTCGCCACAGGGGATGTTCAAACGTGCAAGGCGGTACAACAGCGTGCGCCGCGCAACGCCCAGCTCACGGGCGGTGCGGGTGCGGTTGCCACGGTTCTTGTGCAGGCAATCGATCAGGAAAACCCGCTCCACCCGCTCCAGGCGCTGGCGCAACGTGGCGTCGGCGGGCGCCCCGGTCGGTACTGACGACAGGGACAAGTGCGCCGGCAGGATCACCGCGTCGTCACAGAGCAGTACCGCGCGTTCCACCAGGCATTTGAGTTCACGGACATTGCCGGGAAACGCATGGTTCGACAGCTGGTCCAGGGCCGAACTCGACCACTCCACCGGCGTGCGGCCCAGCGCTGCACAGGCCTTGTGCGCAAAGTCCCGGGCCAGCAGCAATACGTCGCCGTCCCGTTCACGCAAGGCCGGTAGCTCGATGGGAAACTGTGCCAGGCGGTAGTAAAGGTCCTCGCGAAAACTGCCGTCGGCCACCATCGCGGCGAGGTCGCGGTGGGTCGCCGCGATAATGCGCACATCGACCTTGTGCGCCGTGCTGGCGCCCAATGGACGAATTTCGCCCTCCTGCAAAACCCGCAGCAGCTTGGCCTGCAGTGACAGCGGCATATCGCCGATTTCATCCAGCAACAGCGTGCCGCCGTCAGCGGCGTCAAACAGCCCCGTGTGGTGACGCTCCGCACCGGTGAAGGCACCTTTGCGATAGCCGAACAATTCACTTTCCAGCAAACCTTCGGGGAAGGCGGCACAGTTCTGCACCACAAACGCCTTGCCACTGCGTGGCCCTGCGCTGTGAATAGCCCGCGCCACCACCTCTTTACCGGTTCCGGTCTCCCCGCGCAGCAACACGGTGTAGGCGGTATTCAGAACCTTGCCGATCAACCGGCAGGTTTCATCCATGCGTGGGCTGTTACCGATCAGCCCATGGGCGGCACAGGCTATCGACGCAGAGGTCTTGGCCGCAGCATCGTTGCAGACAGGACGCACACGCCGCAGTCGTTCCAGTTGACTCAGGGTGAAGCTGCCCAGTTGGCTCAAGGACGGCGAATAGTCCTGCAACGCCGCCGTGCGCTGGCTGGCGCACAGCAGCACACCCGCAACGGTTTTGCGCCGATCGAACAGGGGCATGCACGATATTGAACGCCAGGGCGTTGCCGTTGCCGGCAGGAACCCGCACTGGAACAGGCTGTTGGCCGGATCGTTGAGCGCCAGGGAGCAACGCTGATCCACGACATACTGCAGCACCTGTTCATGTTGAAAGTCAGGGCCACGCGCCACCTCGCCCAGTGGCAATGCGCCGGGCCAATGCTGGGCAATCAAGTCGAGCCGACCTGTTGCTCCGTCGCGCCAATACAGCTGGCTGAGTTCGCACTGGCTCAGTTGTGCGACCGCCGCCACACACAGGTCGGGCAAGCTCGTCTCGTCGCCATCGATGCCCAGGCGAACGAACCATCCCAGCAGCGCTTCGGCGTAAGCCAGGGAATGAGGCAAGAGTGTCAACAGGCTCTGCGTCATTGGCTGATCTCGCAAGCCGGTTGCCCATTGCCATCGAGGCCAGCATATGCACGTGACAGGCTTTCACCGACGGCCATGGCGCCCAGCAGTCGATCGACGATCTGCGGCAACAGACAGGCTTCGATCCAGTGGTCGATATAGCGCGCCCCGCTGTCGCTGTGGGTACAGCGCTCGGCCATGTGCGTGACCAGTTCGGCGCTATAACTGAAGGCCAGGTTGCGTGACTGCAGCCGCTGCCCCAGACGGTCCAGCTTGAGCCTCGTCAGGTCGTGCAAGACTTCGCCCACCACCGGGTAATAGGGCACCACACACATACGCGCCAGCAACGCAGGCTTGAAATAATCGCGCAGCAGCGGACGAATCGCTTCCTGCACTGCCTGTGCATCCGGGTGCGAACCACCGGCGCATACCTCGACGATGCGATCGCTGCCCAAGTTGGAGGTCATCAAAATCAGCGTGTTGCGAAAGTCGATTTCCCGCCCTTCACCGTCATTGGCCCGCCCCTTGTCGAAGATCTGATAGAACAGGTTGAGTACCTCGGGGTCGGCTTTTTCGACTTCGTCGAGCAGCACCACCGAATAGGGACGCTGGCGCACGGCCTCGGTCAGCACACCGCCTTCGCCATACCCGACATAACCCGGCGGGGCACCGATCAATCGCGACAGGGAGTGCTTTTCCTGAAACTCAGACATATTGAGCGTGGTAACGAAGCGCTCGCCGCCGTACATCAGGTCACCCAGTGCCATGGCTGTCTCGGTCTTGCCCACCCCACTGGGCCCCACCAGCAGGAATACGCCGAGGGGGGCATCGGCCTTGTGAAGCCCGGCAGCCACGGCGCGCAGACTGCGATCAAGCGCCTGCACGGCTTGCTCCTGGCCGAGAACGCGCGCGCGCAACGCGTCGGCAAACCCCAGTACCCTTTCATTGTGTTCAAGGGACAGCTGCTCAACGGGGATACCGGTCCAGGCGCTGATGACCTGGGCCACCCCGCGCGGACACACCTCAAGATTGATCACCGGTTGCGCGCCGTGCAGCGTGATCAGCCGTTGGCGTTCACACTCGACAGCCTCCAGACGCAGATTCAACGCGTGCAGAGCTTGCTCATCCACCGCAAACCCGGCATCGCAATCCCGGGCCAGTGCCTGGGAGCGCCGAACGCCCTCGGTCTGCTCAACGTCCAGGCGCTGCAAGGCTTCGGGCAACGCTTCGCGACGGATACGCACGCGAGCGCAGGCGGTATCCAGAACGTCCACTGCCTTGTCGGGCAACTGGCGCCCGGCCAGGTAACGGGCGCTCATATGCGCGGCGGCAACGACGGCATCGTCGCGCACGTACACGCCATGGCTGGATTCGTACACCGAGACCAGCCCGCGCAGAATCGAAACCGCCTGTTCAACGCTGGGTTCGTCCACCCGCACAGGCTGGAAACGCCGAACCAATGCCGGGTCTTTTTCAAAGTACTTTTTGTACTCCGACCAGGTTGTGGCGGCGATGGTCCGTAGCTCGCCGCGGGCCAGGGCCGGCTTGAGCAGGTTGGCGGCATCGGAGCCACCCGCCTGGCCCCCCGCCCCCACCAGGGTGTGGGCTTCGTCGATAAACAGGATGACACGCTGGGGCGAGGCATTGACCTCATCGATAACACCCTTTAAGCGCCGTTCGAATTCACCCTTGATACTGGCGCCGGCTTGCAGTAATCCCATATCGAGGGTGAGTATTCGCACATTTCTAAGAGGCTCCGGCACCTGCGACCGGGTAATGCGCAGGACCAGGCCCTCGACCACGGCGGTTTTGCCCACTCCGGCTTCGCCAACAAGGATCGGGTTGTTTTTGCGTCGGCGAACCAGAATGTCGATCAACTGGTCAATCTCGCTATCGCGACATAACACGGGATCGATACGCCCCTCTTGCGCCTGATGTGTGAGGTCGTGGGTAAACCGCGCCAACAATGATTCACTGCTCGCTGCCGAGACGGTTTGCGCCGCCTGGCTCAGCACAAAACCGAGCACGCGCTGTGCATCGAGGCGACTTAACCACTGTTGATAACCACTGCCTGCATGCTGCTGCGGGTGACGCAGCAACGCCAGTAACAGCGCACCGTGATCAACATCGGTTTGGCGCAACTCCAGGTGGGCAACCATCAATGCCTGTTGCAGCCATTGCACGAGGGGCTGGGCGAACACCGGATTGCGCGAAGCACTCGCCTCGCCCTTGGGTTGCAGTATCGCTTCCAGCTCGCCGACCTCAAGCCCGGCGTCAGCCAGCGCCCGCGCTAACAGGCCATCACGATGCTCCAGCAGGATCAGTAGAAGGTCTTCAACCAGAACTTCCCTGCCACCGCGTGTCACGCAACGTTCAGCCGAGCGTTCAAGGTCTCGACGTGCCTGGGGAGTCAACGTTTGTATCAGTTGTTGCAGGTCTACATTCATCATGATCAATGGTTCCTAATGCGCATTGCCGGCCACGATGACCACGCCGTCGGCGCATTCGTGTGCCAGCCAACTGGTCCAGCCCAGTCGGCAGATGTTGTGTTCACCCAGGTGCAGCGGCCGCATGTGCTCTTTGGCCAAGACCAGCCGCAGGTCATATTCCAGCGGGTCCCGCGCCGTCAGTCGCACCAACGAACACAGCAGTGGGTAGTCGGGGCCGGTGGGCAAGAAACCATGAAAGCGCTGCCAGTCCAGGCCCTCCAGGTGCACCCTGAATTTGCCACCGCAGTCGGCAACCCGGCTTCCCAGCACCTGGTCCTGGCCCAGCACGCTATTGGCCTTCCCCAACCGGTTTCGCTGTGAGCAGGCGATGACCACCGAACGCTCGACCCATTGCTCGATAAACAAGCGGTTGTGTTTGAAGTAGTACCGCAGCACGGTCTCGATCAAGGCTGCCGAATGCGCCCGCAGGCCAAGCAATCCCAAATAGGGCAACAGCCGTCTGCAGTCCAATTGCGCAGCACCACGGATCTGCCTCCCGCGCAAACCAATCAGTGCAAACATCTGCTCGGAAAACGCGTCCCGCGCCCCGGCCTGAAAACATGCCCGGTAGCGGTATTTGCGCCAGATTGGCAACATCAATCGCTGCAAACGATGGTGAAACAGGTCCAGGAAATCCCGGGTCGCGTTCCCCTGCGCACCATCGGCAAACGCCTGCTCGCCGTAAAAGGCCGGCAATGGCGAGGCCGCACCGCACAGGCCCAGTACGTTCAGGCGAAGGCGAGCACGCAATTGGCCGTGCTCGACAAAAAACTCCAGCCGATCAATGTCGTGGCCGGGAAACCCAAGCCCCGGATTGGCTTGAAACTCCAACCGGTCATACAGCGCATTGTCATCCAGCAACGGATGGGCATCGCGCAGGCGTTCGATCACCTGCAAAATTGCCTGGAACAGCGAGTACTCGCGGATGATGCGCGACAGTTCGGTCAAAGCAGGGGTTGCAGGCCCATCCGAGGTGGCCATAGGTACACGTCTCCTTGTGTGCTGATGACTTGCAGTTCGTGGTAGGCATTCAGGCTGGCGTACAGCGCAAAGAACTCGTTGAGTACCGACGCGAACACAAACACTTCACCCTGGCCCAGGAAGCCCTGGGCGTCGATGGCCAGGTCGATCCGCACGCCTCGAAAGGGCATGCCACGGTGCAGGCGGTCGACGGCGGTATGACTGATCGATTGCAGTGCACCGAGCTTTCTTTGGCTGACCTTCTGCGCTTGCCGGTCGTGATAACGCGGCAGGTCGTAGGTTTCGAGAATCAGCTTCAGCGCATTGATATCGCTCAGCGACAGGTAGTTGAGCGACATGTTACTGATGAGCCGCCAGAGAAAATCCTGATCCAGGGGTGGCGCAAAACTGGCGGTCGGTGCGCAGATATTGCGAAACGACAAGCCCTGGGGCGTGTGTTCGCACGCCTGGTTGATATCGCCCGCCTGGAGTTGCCGAGGCAGGTTGTGGTTCGTGCACGTCAGCTCGATCGACAGTGTTTCCTGGCCATGGCCCTGACCACCACCAAAGGCCAGCCAGGTGTCGAGGCCTTCGTGATGGGCCGAGGTGCGCTGGCGAATGCTATAGCTGGGGGAGCCTGCCGATGCACCGTCACCACGGTCATGCTCAAAGGATTCAAACGGCACGTACATCTGGTGCCCCAGGCCGCCAGGACGCCACCCTGTAACCTCGTCGACGGAAAATACACAAGCGTTTCCCCGTGAGTACTCATCCGGAATAAGCAGGTACTCATCCTGCTTGCCATCCAGGCGAATCGGCACCGCATCGTGTTTGAACAGGTTGACGATGGGCGTGCAGTGCAACTTCACGTTATCCAAGGTCGGGCGCTGGGCGTCCTGGCACGGGGTGCGCAGCTCGAAGCACAAGGTCATGCCGCAGACCTGCCTGAGCACCTCATGAGGCAGCCGCTGCAGAACGTCCAGGCCCAGCACATCGACAAACAGGTACTTGTCCGCAAAGGCGAAGTATTCTTGCAGATGGCGATAACCACCAAAGGTATTGCGCGGATAGGGAATCAGTGCCTGATCCTCGGCAAACCCCACTGGCTGCACCTGGTCGGCACCAAGCCGCAACACCAGAGCCTGGCCGTGTGCATCATTGACCGCACGACCCTCGCGGTCGAACGGCAGCAGCACGATGCCTTCCAGTTGGCGCAACAGGCTCAGGTACAAACCCTGGCTGATATAGCGATCGCCCGTAAGGTGCAGGCGCAATTGATCGAAAGCGCACTCACTGAAATTGCCCTCGGCACTCAGTTCCAGCCGCAGACTCAACAGCGCGCGTTCGCCCTGGACGGCGTATTCCAATGCGCTCAGTTGCAGCGGCAAGACCTGTGTGGCGTAACAGGTTCGAAAGCGGCAGCGCTCGCCATTGACCGCCGCGCTTTCGACGGGTGTGTCCCGTGCGACCATCACGCCGGGGCCTGCATGCTTCAACGAATCAAACTGCAGGATGCTGAACGCCGGCATCGGCCGCATATAGTTGGGCCACAGCAAATGCATCAAGGCGTGAGTCAGTTCGGGCAACTCATCGTCCAGCTTCTGGCGCAGGCGACCGGTGAGAAACGCAAAGCCTTCGAGCAAGCGCTCCACATCCGGATCCTGGCCGGCTTGCGCAAGAAACGGCGCGAGCGCTGGATTACGCTCGGAAAAGCGTCGTCCGAGCTGTCGCAACGCGCTGAGCTCGCGTTGGTAGTAAGGGCTAAGAGACATCCGGCAAGACCTCGACCTGCCCCGCGTCACGCAGGCGCGCAGTGAACAGCACAGGCTGCGTGACACCGTCGAGGCACAAGGTGGCTTCGATGGCAAACGCGAGGGCCAGTGCATCGTGGTCACGGGGCAATGCCCTCACCCGAACGTGCTTCAAGCGCGGCTCGTACGCGCGGATAAAGCGCTCGATCAGCAGCCGCGACTGGCTCAATGATTCGTGCAGGCTGCGGTTCATGTCATTGAAATCGGGCAAGCCGTAGTCGGGCAGCGTCTGCACGCTGCCTGCACGGATACTGAGCATTTTCCCCAGATGAGCCGCAACGGACGTCGCGCCACATGCCGAGGTTTTTGCCGGGCCTTCGAGTCGCTCGAACAGGCTTTGGTAACGGGTCATCCGCGGGGCCCCGTTCATTCTTTATCGAGCTTGCCGACCAGGGACAGGGTGAAATCCGCCCCCATGTACTTGAAGTGCGGCCGCACACTCAGATTGACGCGATACCAGCCAGGCTCGCCCTCAACTTCGCTGACGAGGATGCGCGCCGCGCGCAACGGCCGCCGACCGCGCACTTCGGCACTGGGGTTTTCCTGGTCTGCGACGTACTGACGGATCCACTTGTTGAGTTCCAGCTCCAGGTCGGTACGTTCCTTCCAAGAACCCAGTTGTTCGCGTTGCAGCACCTTGAGGTAATGTGCGAGGCGGTTGACCACCATCATGTAGGGCAACTGGGTGCCAAGGCGATAATTGAGCTCCGCCTCCCTGCCCTCGGCACTGATACCGAAATGCTTGGGTTTCTGCACGGAGCTGGCGGAGAAAAACGCGGCATTGTCACTGCCCTTGCGCATGGTCAAGGCAATGAAGCCTTCTTGCGCGAGCTCGTATTCACGCCGGTCGGAAACCAGAACCTCGGTGGGAATCTTGGTTTCGATTTCGCCCATGCTGTGGAAGTGATGCAGAGGCAAGTCTTCCACGGCACCGCCGCTTTGGGGGCCAATGATATTCGGGCACCAGCGAAACCGCGCGAAGCTGTCGGTCAAGCGCGTGGCAAAGGCGTAGGCGGTATTACCCCACAGATAATGCTCGTGGCTGTTGACCACGTTTTCCCGGTAGGCAAAGGTCTTGACCGGACATTCAAGGGGATCATAGGGGGTGCGCAGCAAAAAGCGCGGTACGGTCAGCCCGATGTAGCGCGCGTCTTCGCTCTGGCGAAAGCTCTGCCATTTGGCAAACTGCGGCCCCTCGAAATGATCTCGCAGATCCTTGAGGTCAGGCAGCCCGGTGAAGCTTTCCAATCCAAAGAACGCCGGCCCGGCTGCGGCGATAAACGGTGCGTGAGCCATGCAGGCCACGCTGGAAGCGTATTGCATCAGCTTCACATCCGGAGCACTGGGGGAAAGGAAATAGTTGGCGATGATCGCGCCCACCGGCTGGCCACCGAACTGGCCGTACTCGGCACTGTAGACATGCTTGTAGAGCCCGGACTGAGTCACCTCGGGCGAATCTTCGAAGTCATCGAGCAAGTCTTGCCGAGAGACGTTGAGCAGTTCGATCTTGATGTTTTCCCGAAAGTTGGTGCGGTCGATCAACAACTGCAACCCCTTCCAGGCGGACTCAAGGGCCTGGAAGTCCGGGTGATGCAAAATCTCGTCGATTTGCCGGCTGAGCTTTTCGTCAATCTCGGCAATCATTCGGTCAACCAGGCGTTTCTTGACCGGTTCCCCACTGTTATGCGGCTTGATCAGTTCTTCGATAAATGCCGAGACGCCGCGCTTGGCAATTCCATAAGCCTCGTCGTCCGCACTCAGTAAAGTCTGGGCGATGATGTTGTCGAGGATGCTGTACTCGTCTGCGGCCTGGGCAGGTATCGGAGTATGTTGCAGAGTCATGGGTCAGTGTCCTTTTACTGAAAATGTCAGGCGGTTTGGCTGCTCAGCCCGAGCTCGGCCAATACCCGGGCGCGGGATTCGTCGTCGGCCAGGGCCTGTTCGATGGCCTTGCGAAAGCTCGGTGTATTGCCCAGGGGCCCCTTGAGCGCCATCAGCGCCTCACGCAAAGCCATCAGTTTTTGCAGCTCGGGAATCTGCTCGACCAGCTGTGCCGGGTTGAAATCCTTCATCGAATTGATGTGAACCTGAATGCCCAGCTCCTCGACGTCGGGGCATTCCTGCAGACGATTGGGCACATTCAGAGTGAGGCTCAACGCCTGCTTGGCCAGCACTTCATCGAGGGTGTTCTTATCGATGCCAATGGGCTTACGGTCTTCAAGCTTGCGTGGGTCCTCGCGCTGGATAAAATCCCCCAGCACCAGCAGCTTCAACGGCAGTTCAACGTCTTCCTGGGCATCGCCGATAGCGGGTTTGAATGTGAGGTTGATGCGTTCCTTGGGTGCTACCGAACCTTCTTTGGCCATGGTATTTCTCCTTGTTCGAGTGGCTCGAAAGCCTATTCAAGTACCGCTTCAAGATCGAAGAGGCACAGCCTGCGGTGGGTGTCTTCCTTGCGCTCGCGCACGGCGTGATCCTGGGGTAACAGGTCGCAGCAGCGGTGCAGGAGCCTCGTTACTTGAAGCGCCAGCTCGGGCTCCCAGCGTTCCAGGCCCGTGCGCTGCAACTCATGGTCCAGATGTTCGAGCTGGATTTTTGCCAGCTCGTGCTTGCCGGCCTGGACACACACACGAGCCTGGGCCAGCCGCCAATGGAAGCGGGCGCGGTCGCTGCGGGCCGCATGCAGGCCTTGGTTGAGTTCATGGATGGCGACCTTGAGTCCGTCTTTGCGCAACCTGGGCATCAGGTCCTGCAAGGCGAGTTCCCAGGGTTCGGTAGAGGTCGCCACGCCGGGTATCTCGGTTTTCCGCAGATGATGGGAAACGTGCTGTGCGATCCAGTCGCGCGTCGTGGCGTCGGCAAACGGCGCACCGTCGTGAAAGCGAAACTCAGGCAGATTCGGCAGACGCTGCAACAGCAGGGCGAAGCTCACTTCCAACTCCGTCATGGCCGGGTGAGCCTGCAACGCCTCCAGGCATTGCCAGACCATACGAACGCCGTCCAGCCAGAACATCGCCGTTGAGACACTGGACTCGATCTCCAGCATCAAGTCGGCAAAATAACCCTGGGCAAAACGCTCTTCATAACGCTTGAGCTTGTCGGGTGCGGGGCCGCGCAATGCGGTGACCCGCTCACTGTCGGCATCCGGATAATTGACCAGAACCAGCCATGCCAGTGTCCGGTTCAAGCGCAAGGCCCGCAGGTCGGTGGCGTTCTGGCGCAACCACCAGGTGCACAAGGGACGTGCTTGTTCCTGCAGGGTACGCAGTAATCGGTGGGCCTCTTTTTCGGTATCGATCGCCGGTCCGGGTTTGTGCAACTGCGTCGCAGCCTGTTTGACCTGGGCGATGACACCCGTCACCCCCGTGGCTGCGGCGTTCGCCAAGTCGATACGCTCGGATCGCTGGTCCAATTGCCGGCGAATCGGCAGCAACCGCGGCGCGCCGTCCCCCAGATACTCGGTCCAAAGCTCATCAAGCCGCGCCAGATGCTCACGCAGGGCTCGTAACAGAGGCCGCTGGTCCGGAGTCGACAGGCTTTGTTCCGGCAACGCTTCCAGGCGCAAGACCAACCAGCCAAATGCTGCGCCACGCGTACGCAACTTTTGCGGGTGAACCGCCGACCAGTGATGCTCGCACAGGTGGCACAGTACGCCGAGGCCCGCCAGCAAACCGGGGAAGGATTCGCGCTGATGCAGCGCCCAGGTCAGCCAGACGGCCACGCGCACATCCTTGGAATGCTCACGCAGCACAGATTCGCTGACCTCCAGAATCTTCTGCCAATCCGGCTGGTCGCCATGAATGGATTGCATCTTGCCCATTTCGGACTCCAGCGCTTCGTACTCACTCGAAAAACGCATATCACTGCCCGCAAAACAGTTTTGCAAACACGGCTGCCTTGCAAGCTCAAGGTAATAAGCGCTGAGTTTTTCCGAATAATCCATTTGGCAACACACGCAACTAATCAAGGCATGAGCGACACCTTCATTGCACATTAAACTGCGCAACATGGCGTCATATAAACTTCAGTAAGTGCATCACGAAGTTCGCAAACCTTAGCCACCCCCACACCATTCGGCAAGCAACACAGCAACACTTAAGAACTTTCCTACACTCCAGAAAATACGCTGCCTGCGCAGCATTTTGCACAGTAAAAATCCTACACCAAGCCAGAACACCGGGCGGGAACCATCGATTTAACGGGCAATAACCGTGAGCAACCAAATGCACACTTATGCGCAAATACAACCCGGCAATCCCGCTAAAAAAACATCCAAACTTATCAAACTAACAGCGCACTCCAACGCCACCCACCGTATTCATTGGCGCTCGAACTTTCCGGCATGCTTTTTGTTATAGGCATTCAGACCAGCCGGCACAGTGGTCGGTTGGTACTACCTCTTCAATCAGGCAAGGAAACCCGTCATGCCAACACCCGCATATCTCTCCATCACCGGTGTCAAACAAGGTTTGATTACGGCAGGCACGTTTACCCAGGACTCGGTAGGCAACATTTATCAGGAAGGCCACGAGGACCAGATTCTGGTCCAGGCTTTTTCCCATCAGGTCATCATTCCCCGTGACCCGCAGTCGGGCCAGCCAACGGGCCAGAGGGTTCACAAGCCGTTGATGATCAGCAAGGTCTTCGATAAATCCTCACCGTTGCTGTTCAGCGCATTGACCAGCGGCGAAGAGGTCAAGTGCAGGTTGGAATGGTTCCGTACCTCTTCGGCCGGCACCCAGGAGCACTACTTCACTATTGAGCTGGAGGGCGCGACCCTGGTGGATATCCAGTCACGCATGCCCAACTGCCAGGACCCGGACAACGCCCACTTCACCCACCTGGAGGATGTGTACTTCACCTACCGCAAGATTGTGTGGACCCATGAAGTGTCCGGCACCTCCGGTTCGGATGACTGGCGCAGCCCCATAGCCGGTTAAGCCGCGCGCACCCACGAACGGCTGCCAGGGATGGCAGCCGTTTGTATCGAACCGCTACACCATTGCCAGGGGATGCTTGCGTTGGGGCGCGCCGAACACCCGGTCGATGGCGTCCAGGTCGTGTTCGTCGAGTTTCAGGTTGGCGGCGGCGGCGTTAAGACGCACGTGCGCAGGCGTTACGGCCTTGGGAATGGCGATCACACCGTCCTGGCGCAGCACCCAGGCCAGGGAAACCTGGGCAGGTGTAACCCCGTGGCGCTGGGCAATCTGCTTGAGCGTCGGGCTGGACAGCAGTTGACCACCCTGGGCGATCGGACAGTACGCCATCAACGGCAAATGGTGCTGTTGCCACCAGGGCAACAGGTCAAATTCGATGCCACGCTCCTCGATGTTGTAGAGCACCTGGTTAGTGGCGCAGGCCGGGGATGCGAGTTCCTGCAGGTCGGCCACGTCAAAATTGGAGACGCCCCAACGGCCGATCTTGCCGGCCTCGCGCAGGCGTTCGAAGGCTTCGACGGTTTCTTCAAGGGGGTATTGGCCCCGCCAATGCAGCAGGTACAAATCGATATGGTCGGTACCCAGGCGCCGCAAGCTGGCGTCGCAGGCACGCGGAACGCCCTTGTGGCCGGCATTGTGCGGATACACCTTGCTCACCAGGAACACCTGGTCACGCTTGCCACGAATGGCTTCACCGACGACCTCTTCAGCGCCACCCTCGCCGTACATTTCGGCGGTATCGATCAGGGTCATGCCTTCGTCGATTCCCAGTTGCAACGCAGTGACTTCCTCCCGGCGCCGGCCCGGGTCTTCGCCCATGCGCCAGGTGCCCTGGCCGATGACAGGGACGGGAACGCCCGCCAGATCGATGGTACGCATGACAACCTCCTGATGAGTTCACGGATTAAACAGTGTGGCATTGACCGGACAAAAGGGTTCAACCGAAGTATGGTTGGCGTCCGCGAAGTCGCCAGGAAGGACCTGCAATGCTGTTTGTCGTGATGCTTGGGGGCAAGCACCCAAGGGCCAGGATCGAAGTCCATGATGTGGTGTTCACCGCCGCGGACACGCTGGAAGCCACCTATGCGCAACTGCGCGATGCGTGGTTCGGCAGCCCCAAGGGCGTGCACATCGATTCGTGGATGGCGGTCGACGGCGTGGACGGCTGGAGAGTCGAACTCAGCCACCTGGCGCCACAGGCGGATGCGCATCACCTGTACTTCATCAACCTCGGCGGTTATGAAGCCAACAGTTTTGGCGAAGCGCACCGCTATTCACTGGTGGTCGCCCGCAACAAACAGGAAGCCAGAAGCAAGGGCAAGCAACAGATGCTGCGGCATTGGTCCCAGGCGCATACGGACGCGGTGATGGACATCGACGACTGCCTGCCCATCGACTTGGTAGACGGTCGTTACCTGCACCTGGTGCCAGGCCCGCACCGCCCGATCCTGCAGCGCAACGACTATATCGTCCTGGGTTGAGTCGCGAGGTGCGCCACTCAGGCAATCCGTGGGAACTTTGCCAGGAAATAACCGCCTGAATCCGGTACGCTCACCCTTTTCATTCAAGGAGTTACTCATCATGGCCAAAGCCACCGCCCGTCACATCCTCGTTTCCACTGAAGACAAGTGCAACGAACTGAAGGCCCAAATCGAAGGCGGCGCTGATTTCGCAGAAGTTGCCAAAGCCAATTCCAGCTGCCCATCGAGCCGTCAGGGCGGCGACCTGGGTTCGTTCGGTCCAGGCCAGATGGTCAAGGAGTTCGACACCGTCGTATTCAGCGCCCCGGTCAATACCGTGCAAGGTCCGGTCAAGACTCAGTTCGGCTACCACCTGTTGGAAGTCACCAGCCGTCAGGACTGATCCCGACGTGCACTGATGCGAGAAACAACGGCCCGCCTTTTGGTGGGCCGTTGTGCATGTGATGACTGGCGACGCTGAGGCCGTTAGCGTACAAATCCCTATCCTTCTTCACCCGGCATTCAAGGCTGACAATGCGATTGGCTTTTTTCACACCACTGCTCAGTTCTGCATTGGCCATTCTATTGGCCAGCACCGCTGTGATCGCAGCCCCGCAACCCTACCTGACGGTCTACGGCGAACCCGCCAAGTACCCCGCCGGCTTCAGCCATTTCGACTACGCCAACCCCAACGCCCCCAAGGGCGGCAGCCTGAAGCGTTCGGCGATCGAGATCGGCCGCTTCGACCATGTATTGCCCTATATCGACAAAGGCATCGGCGTGACCCAGGTCGACGGCTGGCTGTATGCGCCCCTGGCCCAGCGCTCGCTGGATGAGCCCTATACGGTCTATGGCCTGGTCGCCGAGAAGATGGAACGCGCCGACGACGGCCTGTCGCTGCGTTTCTACCTGAACCCCAAGGCACGTTTCGCCGATGGCAAGCCGATTACCGCCGAAGACGTACGCTACAGTTTCGATTTGTTGATGACTCAAGGCAGCCTGCGCTTTCGCACATTGTTTGCCGACGTAAAACACGTCGAGGTGGAAGGCGAGCGCCAGGTGCGCTTCGATTTCTCCAGCAACGAAAACCGCACCCTGCCCCTGGATATCGCCACGCTGCCGGTGTTCCCCGAGCACTGGTGGAAAACCCGCGACTTCGCCAACGGCGGCGGCTACGAGGCGCCGCTGGGCAGCGGCCCGTACAAGATCAGCAAGATTGACTCCGGCAGCACCATCACCTTTACCCGCGACCCGGACTGGTGGGGCAAGGACCTGCCGGTGAGCCGTGGCCTGTACAACTTCGATCACCTGAGCCTGGAGTATTTCGGCGACACCGAAGTGGCGCGCCAGGTACTGCGTGGTGGCGCCTACGATTTCAACCGTGAATTCTCCGCCACCGGCTACTCCATCGGCTACAACGGACCGGCCCTCGACGACGGCCGCCTGCAACGTGCGCACTTGGCCAAGCAAATGCCACAACCGGCCCAGGGCTATGTGTTCAACGTGCAGAAGCCGATGTTCAAGGACCGCCGCGTACGCCAGGCTCTGGCAATGTTGTGGGACTTCGAATGGGCCAACCGGCAGATGATGCGCAATATGTACATCCGCCAGCAGAGCTTCTTCTCCAACAGCCCGTTGGCGGCCAGCCAACTGCCAACGAAGGAAGAACTGGCGATTCTCGAACCGCTGCGCGGGCAAGTGCCCGAGGAAGTCTTCACCCAGGTGTTCAAGGCGCCGGTCACCGATGGCAGCGGCATGATCCGCGACAAACAATTGCAAGCCCTGGCGCTGCTGGAAGACGCCGGCTGGAAACCGGACGGTGACAAGTTGGTCAATGCCGAGGGCGAACCACTGGAGTTCACTTTTCTCAACGCCCAGGCCGGCCTTGAGCGACTGTTGCTGCCATACAAGCGCAACCTGGCGCAGATCGGCATCACCCTGAACATCCGCCGTATCGATTCTTCCCAGTACGTCAACCGTTTGATGACGCGGGACTACGACATGATCGTCACCGGTTTTCCGGTCACCACCTCGCCAGGTATGGAGCTGTACAACTATTTCGGTTCAAGCGCAGCCTTCGATCCGGGCGCCAACAACTACATGGTGCTCAAGGACCCGGCCGTCGACAGCTTGATCAAAGGCCTGGTCAAAGCCGACACCCAGGCGCAGATGCTCACCTACGCCCATGCCCTGGACCGCGTGCTGCAATGGAATTACCTGTGGATCCCCAATTACTACCCGCCCGGCACCTCCGCCGCGTGGTGGAACCGTTTCGGTCGCCCGGCCATCGAGGCCAAAAACGATGAAGCCCTGGAAACCTGGTGGGAAATCAGCCCCACGCCGCTGACCAATGAGCAGATGAACGCCGAACTGAAAAAACGCGGAGGGGCCCGCTGATGTTTGCCTATATCGTGCGGCGCCTGCTGCTGATCATCCCGACCCTGGTGATCATCCTGCTGGTGAACTTCGTGATCGTGCAGGCCGCTCCCGGCGGCCCGGTGGAGCAGGCCATCGCCCATCTGCAAGGGATTGGCGGCGGTGGCGTCGGCGGCTCCTCCGGCGAAGGCATCGGCAGCGGTTCTCGCGCCAGCCGTGGCCTGGACCCGAAGCTGATCAAGGACATCGAAAAACAATACGGTTTCGACAAACCCGCGCCGGAACGCCTGTGGCTGATGCTCAAGAGCTACGCCCAACTGGACTTCGGCAACAGTTTTTTTCGTGGCAAGACCGTGATCGACCTGATCCTGGAAAAGATGCCCGTCACTATTTCCCTGGGCCTGTGGGCCACTCTGATCACCTATTTGGTGTCGATTCCCCTGGGCATTCGCAAGGCAGTGCGCCACGGCAGCAGCTTTGATGTGTGGAGCAGCACCGCCATCGTGTTCGGCTATGCAATGCCCGCCTTCCTGTTTGCGATGTTCCTGATCGTGGTGTTCGCCGGCGGCACTTCGCTGAACTGGTTCCCGGTGCGCGGCCTGGTCTCGGAAAATTTCGAGGAACTGAGTACCCTGGGCAAGATTGCCGACTACTTCTGGCACCTGGTGCTGCCGGTGACCTCATTGGTGATCGGCGGCTTTGCCACTTTGACCATCCTCACCAAAAACTCTTTCCTCAATGAAATCACGCGCCAGTACGTCGTCACCGCGCGCGCCAAAGGCTTGAGCGAGCGGCGGGTGCTGTACGGACATGTATTGCGCAACGCCATGTTGCTGGTGATCTCCGGGATTCCACAAGCGTTTATCAGCGTGTTCTTTGCCGGTTCCTTGCTCATTGAAGTGATCTTCTCCCTCGATGGCCTGGGCCGCATGAGTTACGAGGCGGCCGTGTCCCGGGACTACCCGGTGGTGTTCGGTTCGCTGTTTATCTTCACCCTGTTCGGCCTGCTGATAAAACTGATCGGCGACCTCTGCTACACCCTGGTGGATCCGCGTATCGACTTCGCCGCGAGGAACGCCTGATGCTTAACCTGTCTCCCGTGGCCCGTCGGCGTTTCGAGCGGTTCAAGAAAAACCGTCGGGGCTGGTGGTCGCTGTGGCTGTTTATCGGCCTGTTTATCCTGACCCTCGGCGGCGAGTTGATCGCCAACGACAAACCGTTGGTGCTCAGCTACAAAAACGAGCTGTATTTCCCGGTGTTCAAGCGCTACACCGAGCAGCAGTTTGGCGGGCAATTGCCATTCCAGGCGGACTACCGCAGCGACTACGTGCAAAAGCTGATCAAGCAGGACGGCGGCTGGAT
Organism: Pseudomonas sp. FP597; assembly: GCF_030687435.1. Lineage (NCBI taxonomy): Bacteria > Pseudomonadati > Pseudomonadota > Gammaproteobacteria > Pseudomonadales > Pseudomonadaceae > Pseudomonas > Pseudomonas sp. FP597. The sequence goes on from NZ_CP117432.1 coordinate 3,732,586, forward strand.
GCTGTTCCCACCGATCCCGTTCAGTGACGACACGCCCAACTACGAACTGACCCGCCCTGCCCCCAGCCCACCCTCGGCGGTGAACTGGCTGGGCACCGATGACCAGTCGCGCGATGTGCTGGCGCGGGTGATCTTCGGCGCGCGGGTGTCGATCCTGTTTGCCCTGGCGCTCACTGCGATCAGCGCCGCCATCGGCATTGCCGCCGGCGCCTTGCAGGGTTACTACGGCGGCTGGGTCGACTTGATCGGCCAGCGTGTCCTGGAGGTGTGGTCCGGCCTGCCGGTGCTGTACCTGCTGATCATCCTCTCAGGGTTCGTCGAGCCGAATTTCTGGTGGTTGCTGGGGATCATGGCGCTGTTTTCCTGGCTGGCGCTGGTGGACGTGGTGCGCGCCGAGTTCCTGCGCGGGCGCAACCTGGAATACGTCAAGGCCGCCCGCGCGCTGGGCCTGGGCGATGGCAAGATCATCCGCCGGCATATCCTGCCCAATGCGATGACCGCCACGTTGAGCTATCTGCCGTTTATCCTGACCGGGGCGATTTCCACCCTCAGCGCCCTGGATTTCCTCGGCTTCGGCATGCCCGCCGGCAGCGCCTCGCTGGGCGAGTTGATCGCCCAGGGCAAGCAGAACCTGCAAGCGCCATGGCTGGGTTTGACGGCGTTTTTCACCCTGGCGCTGATCCTGTCGCTGCTGGTCTTTATCGGCGAGGCGTTGCGTGACGCCTTCGACCCACGTTCATGAGCGAATCCCTATGAACCTGATCGAAATACGTGACCTCAATGTCGCTTTCAGCGGCCAGACCGTGGTGCGCAACCTGTGCCTGGACGTGCGCCCCGGCGAATGCCTGGCGCTGGTGGGCGAATCGGGCTCGGGCAAATCGGTGACCGCCCATTCGATCCTGCAACTGCTGCCCGAGGCCGGCACCGAAACCACCGGTTCCATCACGTATCGCGGCCAGGCGTTGATCGGCGCATCCACCGCCACGCTGCAAAAGCTGCGCGGCAACCGTATTGCGATGATCTTCCAGGAGCCGATGACCTCCCTCAACCCGCTGCACAGCATCGAAAAACAGATCGGCGAAACCCTGCTGCTGCACAAAGGCCTGGGCGGCAAGGCGGCGCAGGCGCGTATCCTCGAACTGCTTGAACTGGTGGGTATCCTGAAACCCCAGGAACGCCTCAAGGCCTATCCGCACCAACTGTCCGGCGGCCAACGCCAGCGGGTGATGATCGCCATGGCCCTGGCCTGCGAACCGGAACTGCTGATCGCCGACGAGCCCACCACCGCGCTGGATGTGACCGTGCAGCGCAAGATCCTGCTGCTGCTCAAGTCGCTGCAACAACGCCTGGGCATGTCGCTGCTGCTGATCAGCCATGACCTCAACCTGGTGCGCAGCATTGCCCAGCGCGTGTGCGTGATGCGCGCCGGCGAAATCGTCGAGCAGGCCGAGTGCGAAACCTTGTTCACCGCGCCGCAACACCCCTACAGCCGCCTGTTGCTGGACGCCGAACCTTCCGGCGATGTGTTGTGCAGTGACCCGCGCGAGACGGTACTGGAAGTGAACGGCCTGAGCGTCCAATTCCCACTCGGCGGCGGACTGTTTCGGCGCAAGACTTATTTGCACGCCGTGGACGGCATCAGCCTCAGCGTGCAGCGCGGCAAGACCCTGGGGATTGTCGGCGAGTCCGGTTCAGGCAAGTCCACCCTCGGCCAGGCGATCCTGCGTTTACTCGACTCCACCGGCAGCATCCGCTTCCAGGGTGAAGCCCTCGACCCGCTCAACCACCAACAGATGCGTCCGTGGCGCAAGCAGATGCAGGTGGTGTTCCAAGACCCTTATGGCAGCCTCAGCCCGCGCATGTCGGTGCAGCAGATCATCAGCGAAGGCCTGGAAGTGCATGCGCCGTGCAGCCTGGCCGACCGCGACGCCCAGGTGATCCAGGTGCTCAAGGATGTAGGTCTGGACCCTGCCAGTCGCCATCGCTACCCCCATGAATTTTCCGGAGGCCAGCGCCAGCGCATCGCCATCGCTCGCGCGCTGGTACTCAAACCGGCGCTGATGCTGCTGGATGAGCCGACCTCAGCGCTGGACCGCACAGTACAGAAACAGGTGGTCGCGCTGTTGCGTGAACTGCAGGAAAAATACGGCCTGACCTACTTGTTCATCAGCCATGACCTGGCGGTGGTGCGTGCCATGGCGCACGACATGATCGTGATCAAGGATGGCAAGGTGGTAGAGCGCGGCGCGAGCCAGCAAGTGTTTGAGGCCCCACAGCATCCGTACACCAAGGAGTTGCTGGCTGCCGCGGGTGGACTGTCGACATGAACACGCGCCTGACGGACTACCAACACGTTCGGGGCCTGGCCATCCAGTCGCTGTTCGAGATCATCGAGCAGTCCAGCGAAGGCACGGTGATCGTCGACCGTGACGCGAATATCGTGTGGATGAACGAGCGCTACGCCAAGCGCTTCGGCCTCAAAAGCGCCGAAGAGGCCATCGGCCAACCGTGCGAACAGGTGATCTCCAATAGCCTGTTACGCCAGGTGGTGCGCAACGACCGGCCGATTTTGCTGGATATCCAGGACACGCCCAAAGGCCCGTTGGTGGTGATGCGCCTGCCGATCCACGACGATGCCGGCGGGGTGATCGGGGCGATTGGTTTTGCGCTGTTCGACGAACTGCGCAACCTGTCGCCATTGATCGAACGCTACCTGAGCATGCAGCAGGAACTGGCTTCGACCCGCTCGCTGCTGCGTTCACGCCAGAGCAAGTACAACTTCGCGCACTTTATCGGCACCAGCGCCGCCAGCCTGGAAGTCAAACGCCGGGCGCGACGCAGTGCGAGTGCCGAATCGCCGGTCTTGCTGCTGGGGGAAACCGGCACCGGCAAAGAGCTGCTAGCCCAGGCCATCCACGGTGCTTCCACGCGAGCGCACAAGGCGTTTGTCAGTATCAACAGCGCCGCCATCCCGGCAGACCTGCTGGAAGCCGAGTTCTTCGGCACGGCGCCCGGTGCGTTTACCGGCGCCGACCGCAAGGGCCGCCCCGGCAAGTTCCAGATCGCTCAGGGCGGCACGCTGTTCCTCGATGAAATCGGCGATATGCCCCTCGCCCTGCAAAGCAAACTGCTGCGGGTGTTGCAGGAAAAGGAATTCGAACCGGTGGGTTCCAACGAGATGCTGCACAGCGATGTGCGGGTGATCGCGGCCACGTCCATGGACCTGGAAGCAGCGATCAAGCGCGGCGAGTTTCGCGCGGATCTGTATTACCGGCTCAACGTGCTGCCGATTCAGGTGCCGCCGCTGCGGGAGCGGCTGGAGGATATTCCGGCGTTGAGCGAGGCGATCCTGGAAGAACTGCGCAGCCGGCATGAACTGGACCGCGAGGCCCTGGCGCTGTTGGCGCAGCATGCATGGCCGGGGAATATTCGTGAGTTGCGCAATGTGTTGGAGCGTGCGGCGTTGTTGACCGATGACCTGGTGCTGGATGCCGCGCAGATTCGCGCCGCGATTGGCACATTTACCCCGGTTGAGCGCAGTGAAGTGATGTCGATCGCGGGTGAAACCTTCGGTGCGGCGCGGGAGCGGTTTGATCGGCAGATCATTGGCGCGACGCTCAGGGACTGTGAGGGGAATGTGGTGGAGGCTGCCAGGCGATTGGGGCTTGGAAGATCGACCCTTTACAAAAAAATGGTTGCATTGGGTATCAGCGAATCTCAATAAAGAGACTAAATTCTCCATAAAAAGACAAACCCTGTGGGAGGCGGTTTGCTCCCGATAGCAGTGTGACAGTCGCTGTATTAGTTGACTGATTCCACCGCTATCGGGAGCAAGCCCCCTCCCACAGTGATTTTTGCACGTCTCAAAAAAGAGATAGCCGTAAAAAACGCTTAACCAAAACCAATAAATACTCTTATATATCAATAAGTTGCATAAGTGGCATAGATCTCGCTTTAGCTTCCAAAGCTTTACCCCACAACAATAACAATTCGATGGAGACACACCATGAGTGTGATCATTGCCCTGGCCGCGCTCGCGCTGCTGATGCTGGCTGCCTACCGTGGCTATAGCGTTATCCTGTTCGCCCCCATCGCCGCCCTCGGCGCTGTGCTGCTCACCGACCCGTCCGCCGTCGCCCCTGCCTTTACCGGGGTGTTCATGGAGAAAATGGTCGGCTTCATCAAGCTGTATTTCCCAGTGTTCCTGCTCGGTGCGGTGTTCGGCAAATTGATCGAGCTGTCAGGCTTTTCGCGCTCGATCGTCGCGGCCGCGATCCGCTTGCTTGGCACGCGCCAGGCGATGCTGGTGATCGTGCTGGTCTGTGCCCTGCTCACCTACGGCGGCGTGTCGTTGTTTGTGGTGGTGTTTGCGGTGTACCCGTTCGCGGCGGAGATGTTCCGTCAGAGCAATATCCCCAAGCGTCTGATCCCGGCGACCATCGCCCTCGGTGCGTTTTCGTTCACCATGGATGCCCTGCCCGGCACGCCGCAGATCCAAAACATCATCCCCAGCACCTTCTTCAATACCACCGCCTGGGCGGCGCCATGGCTGGGCTTGATCGGCACGATTTTCGTGTTCTGCGCCGGCATGCTCTACCTGTCGCGCCAGCGCAACAAGGCGCAGCGCGCCGGTGAAGGTTACGGCACCGAGCTGCGCAACGAGCCGGAAACCGCCGAGAACCTGAGCCTGCCCAACCCATGGGTCGCGCTGTCACCGCTGATCCTGGTGGGTGTGATGAACCTGCTGTTCACCCACTGGATCCCGCTGTGGTACGGCAAGACCCACAGCCTCAGCCTGGCCGGCATGAGCACTCCGGTGACCACCGAGATCGCCAAGCTCACCGCGATATGGGCGGTGCAGGCGGCGTTGCTGGTGGGGATTATCGTGGTGCTGGTGTGCGGTTTTTCGGCGATCAAAAGCAAGCTGGCCGAAGGCAGTAAAAGTGCGGTCAGCGGTGCGCTGCTGGCGGCGATGAACACCGCCTCGGAATACGGCTTTGGCGCGGTGATCGCCTCGCTGCCGGGCTTTCTGGTGCTGGCGGACTGGCTCAAGGGCATTCCCAACCCGTTGGTCAACGAAGCGATTACCGTGACCTTGCTGGCGGGTATCACCGGTTCCGCTTCGGGCGGCATGAGCATCGCCCTGGCGGCCATGTCCGAGAGCTTTATTTCGGCGGCCCACGCGGCCAATATCCCCCTTGAAGTGCTGCACCGGGTCGCGGCCATGGCCAGCGGCGGCATGGACACCCTGCCCCACAACGGCGCGGTGATCACGTTGCTGGCGGTCACCGGGCTGACCCATCGCGAAGCCTACAAGGACATTTTCGGCATCACGATCATCAAGACCCTCGCGGTGTTCGTGGTGATCGGTACTTTCTACGCCACCGGCATTGTGTGAGGTTTGTATGACGACATTGAACGGCAAGACCGCGCTGGTCACCGGCTCCACCAGCGGCATCGGCCTGGGGATCGCTCTCAGCCTGGCCAAGGCCGGTGCCAACCTGATTCTTAACGGCTTCGGCGACGCCAGTGCAGTGATCGCCCAGGTGCAGGCGTTTGGCGGCAAGGTCGGGCATCACCCGGCGGACGTCAGCGACCCGGCGCAGATCGCCGACATGCTCGCCTACGCCGAACGTGAGTTCGGCGGTGTGGACATCCTGGTCAATAACGCCGGGATCCAGCACGTGGCGGCGGTGGAAGATTTCCCGGCCGAGCGCTGGGACCAGATCATCGCGATCAACCTGTCGTCGGTATTCCACAGCACACGCTTGAGCCTGCCGGGCATGAAGGCCAAAGGCTGGGGGCGTATCGTCAATATTGCCTCGGTGCATGGCCAGGTCGGCTCGGTGGGCAAGGCGGCGTATGTGGCGGCCAAGCACGGCGTGATCGGCCTGACCAAAGTGGTGGGGCTGGAGACGGCCACCAGCAACGTGACCTGCAACGCGATCTGCCCGGGCTGGGTACTGACACCGCTGGTACAGAAACAGATCGATGACCGCATCGCCACGGGCGTGGCCCCGCAACAGGCGCAGCATGATTTACTGGCCGAGAAGCAGCCGTCGCTGGAGTTCGTGACGCCGCCGCAATTGGGTGAGTTGGTGTTGTTCTTGTGCAGTGAGGCCGGCGCCCAGGTGCGTGGTGCGGCGTGGAATATCGATGGTGGTTGGCTGGCCCAATAACCCAGACATTTGATATGTGTTGGCTGTTAGATTCATACAAAGAACAAGAGACTTCACTTATGTCCGACATCCTCTGGCAGCCCTCCCCGGAACGCATCGCCAACACCCGAATGGACCAGTTCCGGCGCTTCATCAATGACCGCCACAACGTGCAGCTCAATGACTACCCCACCCTGCACCAATGGAGCATCGACCAGCGTCCCGACTTTTGGCGCGCCATCGTAGCGTTCTTCGACGTACAGTTTCGCAGCCCGCCCAGCGCGGTGCTGCTCGAAGACGTCGAGATGCCCAGCGCGCAGTGGTTTCCCGGTGCGACACTGAACTTCGCCGAACACCTGCTGCGCCGTCGCGACGATCACCCCGCAGTGGTCGCCATCAGCGAAGACGGCCAGCGCGAGCAACTGACTTACGCCGAACTGGCCGCCCATGTCGCCGGCCTGCAAAAAAGCCTGCGCGCAGCCGGTGTCACCCAGGGCGACCGCGTGGCGGCGTGCATGCCCAATACCTGGCAAACCTTGGTAGGCATGCTCGCCACTACCAGCCTGGGGGCGATCTGGTCGTGTTCCTCGCCGGACTTCGGCACCCAGGGCGTAATCGACCGTTTCGGCCAGATCGAGCCCAAGGTGCTGATCACCTGTGCCGGCTATCGCTACGCCGGTAAAACCATCGACCAGAGCGCCAAGCTCAATCAAATCCTCGACCGGCTGCCGTCCCTGCGGCAATTGATCGTGGTGCCCTATGCGCGCCCCCAGGCGCGGGTCGAGGACTACCGCACCCAGGCGAACGTCGCGCTGTGGCATGACTTTTACCAACCCGACGGCGAGCCGGAATTTGTCGCGGTGCCGTTCGACCATCCGCTGTACATCCTCTACTCCAGCGGCACCACCGGCGTGCCCAAGTGCATCATCCATGGCACCGGTGGTGTGTTGCTCACGCACCTCAAGGAACACGGCCTGCACGCCGACCTGTCGCACGAGGACTGCCTGTTCTACTACACCACCTGTGGCTGGATGATGTGGAACTGGCTGGTGTCGGTGCTGGCGATCGGCGCCACGGCGGTGTTGTATGACGGTTCGCCGTTTCACCCTGGCCCTGAGCGTTTGATCGACCTGATCGATGCCGAACGGATCAGCGTGTTCGGCACCAGCCCCAAGTTCCTCGCCACCTTGGAAAAAGCCGGGCTGCAACCGCGCCTGAGCCATGATTTGAGCAGCTTGAAGACGCTGATTTCCACCGGTTCACCGCTGTCGCCGCAGAGCTACGACTACGTGTACCGCGAGATCAAGGGGGAGCTGTGTCTGTCGTCGATGTCCGGCGGCACCGATATCGTCTCCTGTTTTGTGATCGGCAACCCGGTGCTGCCGGTACGGCGCGGCGAGATGCAGTGCAAAAGCCTGGCGATGGCCATCGAAGTGTGGGACGACCAGGGCCACCCCTTGATCGGTGAAAAAGGCGAACTGGTGTGCACCCGGCACTTCCCGGCCATGCCCATTGGTTTGTGGAACGACCCGGATCGAAACAAGCTGCGCGCCTCCTATTTCAGCCAGTTTCCCGGCGTCTGGTCCCAGGGCGACTACGCCGAGCAACGCCCCAACGGCAGCCTGTTGATCCACGGACGTTCCGACGCGGTGCTCAACCCCGGCGGCGTGCGCATCGGCACGGCGGAGATCTACCGCCAGGTGGAAAAAGTCCCCCAGGTGCTGGAAAGCCTGGCCATCGGCCAGCGCTGGCAGGACGACGTGCGTGTAGTGCTGTTTGTGCGCCTCGATGACGGTATCGCGCTGGATGATGCACTGGAACAGCAGATCCGCCAGGTGATCCGCGCCAACACCACCCCGCGCCATGTGCCGGCCAAGATCCTCGCCGTCACGGATATCCCACGCACCCTCAGCGGCAAGATCGTCGAGTTGGCGGTGCGCAACGTGGTGCACGGAGAACCGGTGAAGAACACCGACGCCCTGGCCAACCCGCACGCGCTGGAGGAGTTTCGCAACCGGCCCGAACTGGCGTAAAGATGAAAGGTTTCAGCCCAAACGCACACCGTTGAAGACAAACCCCCAATGCATGCTATTTTTTGGGGGTAGTCACCCTTTCCCGGCTCACGGGATAATGGGTGTTGTCATTTTTCAAAGCGTTACGCTCAGGGCTTTTTATGAAGGAAACATCCACCGGTAGCGAAGCCGCTGCGTTGATTGCACGGCTGGACTGGGCACAAAGCCCGCTCGGTGAGGCCAATGACTGGCCGCAAAGCCTGCGCACAGCCATTAACATCGTCATCGATTCGCCGATGCCGATGCTCCTGCTGTGGGGCAGCCAACTCACCCAACTCTACAACGATGGCTTCGCCTTGCTGGCGGGCAACAAACACCCCGAGGCCATGGGCCAGCCGGCGCACCAGACATGGCCGGAGCTGGAGAGCTTCACCGCGCCGATCTACGCTGCCGTGTTCGGCGGCGAAACGCGCACCTTCAGCGAGCAGCGCTTTGTGCTGCAGCGCGATCATCGCGACACCGAGATCTGGCTCGACCTGACCTACAGCCCGGTCCGCGATGAAAGCGGCGATGTGGCCGGCATCCTGGTCACCGCCATCGAAACCAACGAACGGCGCAGCAAAGCGCTTGAGTTGCAGCAACGTTCCGAAGACAGCCTCAAGGCCCAGCACGACACCGAACAACGCCTGCAACTTGCACTGGCGGCGACCGACGCGGTGGGCACCTGGGACTGGGATATCGGCGAAGACCGCTTTATTGCCGATGCCCACTTTGCGTATCTGCATGGCGTCGACCCCAGCGATGCGAGCCTGCTGCCCATCAGCGACTACCTGCACGGCGTCCACCCCGAAGACCGTGGCTCGGTGGCGCGCAGCATCAAGCATTGCATCACCCACGGTACCGAATACGCCGAGGAATACCGCCTGCTACAGGCCGATGGCCAAGTGCGCTGGGTGTTTGCCCGGGGCCGCTGCTACAAGGATCGCCACGGTCGCCCGGCGCGATTCCTGGGCGCCGCGCTGGACCTCACCGAGCGCAAGAACATCGAGCAGGCCTTGCGCAACCTCAACGAAAACCTCGAAGAACGCGTGGCCCAGCGCACCCAGGCGCTGGCCGAAGCCAACCAACGCCTGCAAAACGAAATGTTCGAACGCGAGCGCGCCGAAGACGCACTGCGCCATGCGCAAAAGATGGAGGCGGTGGGCCAGCTCACCGGCGGCATCGCCCACGACTTCAACAACATGCTCACCGGGATTATCGGCAGCCTGGACCTGATGCAGCGCTATATCGCTGCCGGGCGCAGCGAGGAAATCGGCCGCTTTACCGATGCCGCCGTGTCTTCGGCCCATCGCGCCGCCGCCCTCACCCACCGCCTGCTGGCGTTCTCGCGCCGCCAGTCGCTGGACCTGCGTCCGCTCGATCCGAACCAACTGGTGGCATCCCTCGAAGACCTGTTCCAGCGCACCAAAGGCGCGCATATCCACCTCAAGGTGCAACTGGGCCAGGATATCTGGCCGGTCAACACCGATGCCAGCCAACTGGAAAACGCCCTGCTCAACCTGGTGATCAACGCGCGCGATGCCATGCCGGATGGCGGCGAACTGCTGATCGAAACCGCCAACAGTTATTTGGACGGCACCGATATCACCACGCTCGAGCCGGTCAAGGCCGGTGACTACGTCATGCTTGGCGTGCGCGACAACGGCAGCGGCATGGCACCTAAAATCCTTGCCAAGGCGTTCGACCCGTTCTTTACCACCAAACCCATCGGCCAGGGCACCGGCCTGGGGCTGTCGATGATCTACGGCTTTGCCCAGCAGTCCGGCGGCCACGTAACCATCCAGAGCGAACCGGGCCAGGGCACATGCGTGCGCCTGTACCTGCCGCGCCTGCACGGCACCGCGCTGGAGAGCAACCTGCCCGCCAGCCTCGGCGAAGCGCCGGTGGCCTTGGCCGGTGAATCCGTGGTGGTGGTCGAGGACGACCCGGCGGTGCGCATGCTGGTGGTCAATGTGCTCGATGAACTGGGCTACACCGCACACCAGGCGGCGGACTCGCGCACCGCATTGCCGCTGCTGGAGTCGGACCTGCGGGTGGACTTGCTGGTGACCGATGTGGGCCTGCCGGGGATGAATGGCCGGCAACTGGCGGAAATCGCCCGCCAGCATCGTCCGGATCTCAAGGTGTTGTTCATGACCGGTTACGCCGAAACGGCCGCCGAGCGCCAAGGCTTCCTGGAGGCTGGCATGGACATGGTGGCCAAACCGTTTTCGATTGACCTGCTGGCCACTAAAATCCGCAGCATGATCAACGCCGATGATCCAGTTCAGGCATAATCGCGCGCCGTCGCACACCTGGTAGAGCCTTATGAAAGCCCAAGCCCGTCATATTCTGGTGAAAACCAGCGAAGAAGCCGAACAGCTCAAGCAGCGCATCGCCAAGGGTGAAGCCTTCGATGTGCTGGCCAAGAAGTATTCCACCTGCCCGTCCGGCAAGCGCGGTGGAGACTTGGGTGAAGTTCGGCCTGGGCAGATGGTCGGGGCGATCGATGCGGTGATTTTCAAGAAACCGGTGAAAGTGGTGCATGGGCCGATCAAGAGCAAGTTCGGGTATCACCTGGTGCAGGTGTTTTACCGGGATTGACGATTCGACTTGCTCCCGATCCGCTGTAAGCGGCCATTCACCTCGGTATCAAGGCCCCCGGCACCTGAATCACCCGACTCGCCAACCGATGCCCCGCCAACGCCGCCTCTTCAGGCGAACCGCCCTTGAGCCGGCTGGCCAGGTACGCCGCACTGAACGAATCCCCCGCCGCCGTGGTGTCCACCACCTTCTCCACCTTCAGTGCCGGCACTGCACAGTGCTCGCCGTTGCAACGGATCAGGCATGCATCCGCGCCACGCTTGAGCACCACTTCGGCAATCGCCGGGTACGCGGCAAACACCTGCTCACTGTCGGCATAACCAAACAGCGCCTGCTCGTCGTCCTCGGTCAGCAAGGCGATATCCACCTCGGCCAACACCTGGCGATAGGCCGCGCGCGCGGCCTCGATGCTGGCCCAGAGGCGTGGCCGGTAGTTATTGTCGAACACCACCCTGGCACCACGCCGACGGGCTTCGATCAGCGCGCGCAGTAAGCGCTCACGCCCGACTTCCCCCAGTACCGCCAGGGTAATGCCGCTGAAATACACCAGGTCATACGCTGGCAACGCCGTCAGAATCGGTTCGGCCGCCGGCGTGGTGAAGCAGTCGCGCACGGCGGCCTCGTTGCGCCAGTAGAGGAATTTACGTTCGCCGTCGGCATCGGTCTGGATGCAGTACAAGCCCGGCAAGCGCCCAGGCAAACGCTGGACCCTGCTCAGCCCCAGGCCTTCGTCGGCCCACTGCTGGCACATGGCGTCGCTGAAACTGTCATCGCCCAGCGCGGTGACGTAGTCGACGCTGCCGCTATCGCCCAACTCACGACGCAGATACACCGCCGTGTTCAGGGTGTCGCCACCGAAGCTTTGCTGCAGGCTGCCGTCGGCGCGGTGTTGCAGTTCGATCATGCATTCGCCGATCAGGGCGATGCGGGGTGGAGTGTTCATGGCTTGTGATCTCCGGTGTGGCTGATGGCCTCTTCGCGACTCGGTCTAGAAGCAGGTATGCAGGGTTTCGATCACGCGCAACTCTGAATCCACCAGGCACCCGACCTGCCACTTATCGAACGTCAGGCACGGGTGGGAAGTACCGAAGGAAATGATGTCGCCGATGCGCAGTTCAACCCCTGGCGCCACGACCATGAACGCGTGCTGGTCCATCACCGCCGTGACGGTGCAGGCGCTGACATCATCGCCTTCGGCCGGCACAATGCCCGCCTTGTAACGCTTGAGCGGCACCGGCAAGCCCGCGTCGTAGGCCACGTCGCGCTTGCCCAGTGCGATCACCGCAAACCCAGGCTCAGGCAACGATTGCACGTGAGCCCAGACTTCCAGCGCCGGGCGCAGGCCTTCGTTGAGATCACTGCGTCGATCAAGCACGCAGCATTGCGCGTCTTTGTAGATGCCGTGGTCGTGGGCCACATAGCTGCCGGGGCGCAGCACGCTGAGGAAGCGGCCGGCGGCGTTCTGCTGCTCAAAGGACTCGGCGATCAGGTCATACCAGGCCGACCCCGACGCGGTGATGATCGGCTTGGGCAAGTCGAAAGAACCGCTGTTTTGCAGGTCCACCGCCAAACGCACCAGGCTCGCGGCGAAGTCGCGGATGCCGCTGATAGCGTGCTCGCCATGGATCACGCCTTCATAACCCTCGATGCCGGTGAGGGCCAGGGCCGGCTGCGCCTTGATGGCCTTGGCCAGGTCGCGCACTTGCTGTTCGCTGCGGCAACCGCAACGGCCACCGACCACACCGTATTCGATCATCACGTTCAGGCGCAGGCCGCGGGCGGCGAAGAACAGGCCCAGGTCGGCGACATTGTCCGGGTGGTCGACCATGCAATGGAAGTCGAAATCCTTGTCCGCCAACAGGTCGGCGATCAACGCCATGTTCGGCGCGCCCACCAGTTGGTTGGCCATCAACACCCGGCGTACGCCACCGGCGTAGGCGGCACGGGTCTGCACCGCGTTGGCCAGGGTGATGCCCCAGGCGCCCGCCTCGAGCTGACGCTGGAACAGTGCCGGCATCATGCTGGTCTTGCCATGGGGCGCGAGTTCGGCGCCGCTGCTGCTGACAAAATCCTGCATCCAACGGATGTTGTGCTCCAGGGCCTCTCGATGCAGCACCAGGGCCGGCAGGCTGACGTCACGGACCAGGTGGGCACCGACGGCGGCGGCGCCTTTTTCAACAGCGTTGAGGGCAGACATGGAAAAACTCCTATTCGTTAATGCGACGGGCCAGGTGGTTGGCGCTTTCGATCAATACCCGGCGATAGTCGTTGTAATTTTTGATAGCGTCGGCCCGTGGCGCGACGATGCACAGGGTGGCGATGCTGACGCCCTGCGCGTCGCGCACCGGGGCGGCAAAGCAGTGGGTGAAGGTGTCGGCCACGCTGTCGAAGGAGAAGAACCCTTCGAGGGTAGCCTGACGGATTTGCGCCAGGAACGTCTCCAGCGCCAAGCGCTGGCCGTCCGGCAGGATGAAATCCTCGGGGTCGATCAGGTCGACGATCTGCTGGTCGCTCAAGTGCCCCAGCAACAGGCGCCCGGAGGCTGTCCAGGGGATCGGCGCGTTTTCGCCGATGTCCGAAGAAATACGGAAATGCCGCTCGCCTTCGCGCATCAGCGCCACGGTGTATTTGCGTCCGTTGAGCAGGCACATCTGCGCGGTTTCGTGGGTCTGGCTGACGATCTCCTGCAAGGCGTGGTCGGCCTCGCGGGTCAGGTCGAAGTGACGCAAGTGCGCCTGGCCGAGAAAGTACAGCTGACGGCCCAAGTACACGTGGCCGTCCTTGCCCACGGTTTCCAGGATGCGCCGCTCCAGCAGCGAGGCGACCAATTCGTAGACGGTGGACTTGGGGCTGCCGATGCCACTGGCAATATCATTCGGACGCAGGGGCTGGCCGATCTCCTTGAGAAAATCGAGGATATCGAATGCACGGTCCAGGCCTTTGGCGCGGCGTTTGATGGTGTCTTCGGTCATGACAGTTTTCGGTCCGGTAAAAGGGTTGTGCTGCACAGTGAACCCTGTGGGAGGGGAAAGCCCCTCCCACATTTGAGCTTCAGTGGGCTTCAAGAGTGGGGCAATTTAGCCCTTTTTCTTGTAGGCCACGCAATCGATCTCCACCTTGCAATCAACCATCATATTGGCCTGCACACAGGCCCGCGCCGGAGCGTGTTCCGGAGTGAAGTATTCACCGAACACCTTGTTGAAACTCCAGAAATCCCGCGGGTCTTCCAACCACACGCCCACGCGGACCACGTCCTTGAGTTCGTAGCCGGCTTCTTCGAGGATCGCTACCACATTGCGCATAGTCTGCCGGGTTTGCTCAATGATGCCGCCGGTGATGATTTCACCGTCCACTGCTGGCACCTGGCCCGAGACGTAGAGCCAGCCGTCCGCTTCCACCGCGCGGGCGAAAGGACGCGGCTGGCCACCGCCAGCGGTGCTGCCGGCGCCGTAACGAGTAATGCTCATAAACTTTGCTCCCTGATTAAAAACGAATGTTCTTCAAAAATTCCGCCAGGCGCGGCGACTGCGGTCGTTCGAATATATCCTTCGACGAGCCCTGCTCTTCAATTCGCCCCTGGTTCATGAATACGATCTGGTCCGAGACTTCATAGGCAAAACGCATTTCGTGGGTGACCAGCAACATGGTCATGCCCTCCTCCGCCAGGCCCTTGATCACACTGAGCACCTCGCCTACCAATTCCGGATCGAGGGCCGAGGTGACTTCGTCGAACAGCATCAGGCTGGGGTTCATCGCAATGGCGCGGGCAATCGCCACACGCTGTTGCTGACCACCGGACAACTGGCCGGGGAAGTGGTTGCGACGCTCCAGCAACCCTACACGGTCCAGCCATTTTTCCGCCAACGCCACGGCCTCGTCCTTGCCCATTTTCTTGACCTTGAGCAGGCCCAGGGTGACGTTTTGCAACGCGGTCAGATGCGGGAACAGGTTGAACTGCTGGAACGCCATGCCGGTCATCGCACGGTGCTGGGCAATCACCCGCTCCGGGTGGCGCACGCGCTTGCCGCCGACGTCGCTATAGCCGATGGACTCGCCGTCCAGGGTGATCTGGCCGCCCTGGAATTCTTCCAACAGGTTGACGCAACGCAACAGCGTGGTCTTGCCCGAGCCGCTGGAGCCGATCAAGGTCACGACGTTGCCGCGCTGCATGGACAGGTCGACGCCTTTGAGCACTTCGACTTCGCCGTATTGTTTACGCAAACCGCGAATGTTCAACAGCGGCTCGATGGTTTGAGCTTGGTTCATGGCAAGGCCACCCGCTTTTCAATGTAGCGCCCGAATAACTCGATGGCGTAGTTGATGACAAAGAACATAAAGCCCGCGAACAGGTAGAACTCCAGGGTCATGAACGTGCGTGCGATGACTTGCTGGGTGCTCAGCAGCAACTCGGCCACGCCGATCACCGAGAGCAGGGTCGAGGCCTTGACGATTTCCGTGGAGGAATTGACCCAGGTCGGCAGGATCTGGCGCAGCGCCTGGGGTAACAGCACGTAGGCCAGGGACTGCGGGAACGTCAGGCCGATCGCCTTGCCCGCTTCGAGCTGCCCACGGGGAATGGCTTGCAGCGCGCCGCGCACGATTTCCGAGACGTGGGAGCCGCAAAACAACGTCAGCCCGACCGCACCGGCCTGGAACGCGGTGATCTGCCAACCAAGCGCCGGCAGCATGTAGAAACACGCCAGCACCAGCACGAACACCGGCGTACCCCGGATCAAATCCACATACAACCGAAACGGCGCACGCATCCAGAATGTGCCGTAGGTCAGCACCAGCCCGGCAAAAATACCAATCAGGGTGCCGAAGACAATCGCCAGCGCCGAGCAATAGATGCTGGTCTGAAACCCCGCCCAGAGGGTGTCCCGGGCGATCCACAATTCATGCAGCCAACTGGGGGACTCGTACATGCAAACCCTCCTTTAACGACGGATCGCCAGACGCTGTTCCAGGTAACGGAGCAGCATGGCAATGAGGTAACAGGCCGCCACGTAGAGCGCGGTCGTGACCAGCCAGGTTTCGATCACCCGGTAGCTTTCAACGTTGATCTTGCGGGCGTAATACGTCAGTTCAGGTACCGCGATGGCAGCGGCCAGCGAGGTGTCCTTGAACAGTGAGATAAAGTTGTTCGACAGCGCGGGCAGCACGTTGCGCAGCATCACCGGCACGGTGATATAGGCGCGGATACGCCACTCGCCAAGGCCAATCGCCAGGCCGGCTTCACGCAGGCCCTTGGGAATATTCAACAGCCCGGCGCGAAACACTTCGGTCAGGTAGGCACCGGCGTAAAGCGACAGGGTGATGATGAACGAGGGGATCTTGTCCAGCCGGATGCCCAGGCTCGGCAAGGCGAAATAGATCAACAGGATCAGCACCAGGATCGGCGTATTGCGCACCACCGTCACATACACCGAGGCAAAGACACGCAAGGCGCGGTGCCTGGACAGCATGGCAAAGGCCATCAGCAGGCCGATCACGCAACCGATGGCGATCGACAGCACAGCCAGTTGCAGGCCCAGGCCGAGCCCCGCCAGCAAGGTGTCGAAATCGCGCCACACGGCGGCAAAGTTCAACTGATAATTCATGGTCAGCAGTACCTGGATGGGGCGCCTTGACGGGCGCCCCGGTTATTCCGAATTACTTGAATTCAACAGGGAAACCAATCGCCGGCTCCGGCAGATCGACGCCGAACCATTGTTTGAAAGACGCCTTGTAGGTGGGGAATTCCACGCCGGTCATGGCTTCATGCAGGGCGGTATTGACGAAGTTCAGCCAGTCCTGGTCGCCACGTTTGACAGCACACGCATAGGTTTGCGGGCTCCAGGCGTAGGCCGGGCTGCGGTAGCGGCCGGGGTTCTGCACCATCAGGTATTTGACCGAGGACTGGTCGGTGGCGGCGGCATCGGCGCGACCGGAGTTCACGGCCTGGTACATCAGGTCGACGCTGTCGTACTGGTCGACCTTGGCCTTTGGCAGGGCCTGGTGCACCAGTTCTTCGGCATACACGTTCTGCAGCACGGCCACAGTCACGCCATCACCCGCCGCCTGCAGGTCTTCGATCTCTTTGTACTTGCTGTTGTTCGGCAGCAGAAGGCCCACGCCTTCGCGGTAGTACGGCAGGGTAAACGCCACTTGCTGCGCACGGCTGGCGGTGACGGTGATGAACTGGCAACTCATGTCGACCTTATCGGTCAGCAGGTTGGGAATACGTGCGTCGGACGACTGCACCACAAACTCGACTTTGGACGGGTCATTGAACAACCCCTTGGCCACGATGCGACCGATGTCGATATCGAACCCTTGCAACTTGCCATCCGCTCCCTGGAAGTGCCACGGCGCATTGGTACTGCCTGTACCCACCACCAGGTGCCCACGCTTGAGCACGCTGTCGAGCTTGCTGTCCGCCGCCTGCGCGGTGCCTGCGAGGGAAGCCGATGCGGCGAAGAGAAAAACACACGCTTTGAACACGGAAGGTCGGTGATGCATGGCAAGCACTCCAGGGGTT
Source organism: Pseudomonas sp. FP597 (assembly GCF_030687435.1). Lineage (NCBI taxonomy): Bacteria > Pseudomonadati > Pseudomonadota > Gammaproteobacteria > Pseudomonadales > Pseudomonadaceae > Pseudomonas > Pseudomonas sp. FP597. The sequence goes on from NZ_CP117432.1 coordinate 3,749,919, forward strand.
GTGTATTCCGCTATACCGGAACTTGGTATGTAACAACGGAATAGACAGCAGAAAGTGTGCCATACGCTTCAATGGAAACCTATGCCCAATAAAAAACGTTAGTAATCAGTTGGATAAATCAGCGTAGGAAAAGCGTCGGCGCACCTGCGGCTGCAATCAAATGCTACCCGGGGCCCCACGCGGCGGTGACAGCGCCATTGCAGTGCGTCACCGCCCTGTTACCGCGCACCTGTCAAGGTTGACAGTAGACGGCAGCATTCCCTGGACCTAGCGTTGGCAAACCTCTTCGCTGCTCAAGGGAAGCTCATCATGGGAATTGCGACTGCGACCATTGCCAATGCCGAGGACTACCGACGCGCACTGAACACATCGCAGCCGGTGTTCATGCTATTTATTTCGCACCACTGCCCGGCGTGCGGCTCCTCCACTCCCCTGTTCGAGCGAATCGCGCGCGAGCACCCATCAGTCGTCAGCCTGGTGCTCAATTGCGCCGAGACGCCGAGGCACCCGAACGTTACAGGCACCCCGACATTGCTGATTTTCCTGAATGGCACCTTGATGGAGACCTTCAAGGGTTTCGGCCCTGAGGCTGAACAGGCTCAGGTGCTGACAGATATTTTCAAACGTTATGTTGACCGCAAGGCTGCAACACCACCTGCTTCACCCGCCGCTCCTCCACCGCAGCCACCGTCAAGCGCCAGCCCGCATGTTCCAGGCTATCGCCCACCGCGGGCAGGCGATCCAGCAGACTCATTACCAAACCGGCCAGGGTCTGGTAATCCTCGGTCGCGACAGCCTTGAAGCCGGTACGCCGACGCACCTGGTCAAGGTTCAAAGCACCGTTGGCACGGAAGCCACCGCCCTCCTCGACGATATCCGGCCCTTCGATTTCGCTGGCATCCGGTAATTCACCGGCGATGGATTCAAGAATGTCGGTCATGCTCAACACGCCCATGAAGTCGCCAAATTCGTTGATCACGAAGGCGATGTGGGTCGACTCCTGGCGCATCTGCTCCAGGGCATTAAGGATCGAGAAACTCTCCAGCAGGTTGATCGCCCGACGTGCCAGGTGCGCAAGGTTCGGCTCGCTGCCGGCCAGGTATTCCTTGAGCAGCTCCTTCTTGTGCACGAAGCCTAGAGGCTCATCCACCGCGCCATTGCGGATCAACGGCAGGCGCGAGTAGGACGAGTGCATCAGTTTCAGGCGGATCGTGTCGGGAGCGTCCGCCAGGTCGATAAAGTCGACCTTGGCCCGTGGCGTCATCAACGTGCGGATCGGCCGTTCGGCCAGTTGCAGCACGCCGCTGATCATCACCCGTTCGCGGCGGTCGAACAGCGGACCCTGCGCGGCATCCGGTTCGCCCAGCAAGTCGGCGACCTCTTCACCCACCTCATCCACCGCCAGGCTGCGGCCGCCGAGCAAGCGCATCACCGCGTGGGCGGTACGCTCGCGCACCGGCAACACACCCTGCGCCGACTTCCTGCGGCGGGCGCGGGCGATCTGGTTGAACACCTCGATCAGGATCGAGAAACCAATGGCCGCGTACAGGTAGCCCTTGGGAATATGAAAGCCCAGGCCTTCGGCGGTCAGGGCAAACCCGATCATCATCAAGAAGCCCAGGCACAACATGATCACCGTCGGGTGGGCGTTGACGAAGCGCGTCAGTGGCTTGCTGGCGACGATCATCAGGCCGATGGAGATAATCACCGCGATCATCATCACCGCCAGCTCATCCACCATGCCCACGGCAGTGATGACCGCGTCCAGCGAGAACACCGCATCGAGCACCACGATCTGCGCCACGATCGGCCAGAACATCGCGTAAGCCACATTGCCCGTACGCTGGGCCACATGGCCTTCCAGGCGTTCGTGCAGCTCCATGGTGGCCTTGAACAGCAGGAACACACCGCCAAACAGCATGATCAGGTCACGGCCGGAAAAGCGCTTGTCGAACACTTCGAACAGCGGCTGGGTGAGGGTTACCAACCAGGAAATACTCGCCAGCAGTCCCAGGCGCATCAGCAGCGCCAGGGACAAACCGATCAACCGGGCGCGGTCACGCTGCTGCGGCGGCAGCTTGTCCGCCAGGATCGCGATAAACACCAGGTTGTCGATACCCAGCACCAGTTCCAGCACAATCAAGGTCAACAAGCCGAGCCAGGCCGTTGGATCCGCTAACCATTCCATTTATAGAGTCTCTGTATTCGAAATATTCAGAATGTCGGGCACGGCAAGGCGCGGTCATGGGACCGGAGCAAGGTGAGTCGACAGAATACAGGGTGCTTGAGCGGGAACAGCGACAGCGGATGTCTTGGGGAAAGACGACTGGGGGGCTCCGAGAGGGTGTTCATGCAAATCCTGCGATTAAGAAAGGACTTGAATCGTACAGCCGAAAAGCAAAGTTCCTACAACGCAGAACTATTACAAAATCTGTATGCCACGGTCACCCGCTTGATTGGTGTCGGGTGGGGAGCGCTCCGCTGCAAAAAGCGGGAGTCTGCTGCGCAGACGGCGGGAGCAAGCTCCCTCGCCACGGCAATCCCCCTCACCAGAGCAAGCTCCCACAAGAAATCATCTGCACATTCAGAATCAGTTACCAGAAGCGCTGCTGGGTCAACCGGCTCCACCAAGTCAGCAACACGCGGTCCACCGAGCCACTGGCGGCCAGGCCCACGCGTTCCTGCAGGCTTTTACGCTCGGCATAGTGCAGGTGGAACACCTCGGCGGTCTTGGCCTTGGTGGCCAGGTATTCGTCACTGGTTTGCAGTTCGTCGACCAATTGTTTGTCGAGCGCTGCAACACCCAGCCACACTTCCCCGGTCGCGACCTCATCAATCGCCAGTTGCGGGCGATAGCGCGAGACGAAGTTCTTGAACAACTGATGGGTGATGTCCAGGTCTTCCTGAAACTTCTCGCGGCCCTTTTCAGTGTTTTCGCCAAACACCGTGAGGGTGCGCTTGTACTCGCCGGCGGTCAGCACTTCAAAGTCGATGTCGTGCTTTTTCAGCAGGCGGTTCACGTTGGGCAACTGCGCCACCACACCGATGGAGCCCAGGATGGCGAACGGTGCGCTGATGATCTTCTCGCCGATGCACGCCATCATGTAGCCGCCGCTGGCCGCGACCTTGTCGATGCACACGGTCAACGGCACGCCCGCCTGGCGGATACGCGCCAGTTGCGACGATGCCAGGCCATAGCTGTGCACCATGCCGCCGCCGCTTTCCAGGCGCAGCACCACTTCATCCTTGGGCGTGGCCAGGCTCAATAGCGCGGTGATTTCATGACGCAGGCTCTCGGTGGCCGACGCCTTGATATCGCCATCGAAATCCAGCACAAACACCCGCGGCTTGGCCTCGGGCTGCTTTTTCTTGCTGTTTTGCTTTTCGGTCTTGCTTTCGGATTTACGCAGGGCCTTGAGCTGATCCTTGTCGAGCAGGGTCGATTCGAGGCGCTCACGCAGGCCTTTGTAGAAATCATTGAGCTTGCTGACCTGCAATTGGCCGGCGGATTTGCGACGGCCTTTGCTGCGCAATGCCGCGAAGCTGATCAATACCACCAGAATAGCGATCACCAGGGTGACGGTCTTCGCCAGAAAGCTCGCGTATTCGGCCAGAAAATCCATGTTGCTCCTTACAAGTGCAGTGCGCCAGGCGCGGATTGCCCCAGCATACCGACGGCCAGGCGTTCGAGCCAGTGATCAAACCGCCAGCAATCCAGCGTTCCAACAGTCTTTTAAAACAAGCGTATGTTTTTTCATTGACAGCTCCCTGGCATCCTCATAACCTCGCCAGACTTCAACGTACCGGGAAAACGGACGTGGGCAGCATCTATCTGATTCGACATGGCCAGGCCTCCTTCGGTGCAGACGACTATGACGTCCTGTCACCCATTGGCGTGGAGCAAGCCCAAGTACTCGGCCGTCATCTGGCCGACATGGGCCTGGTATTCGACCGCTGCGTGGCCGGCGACCTGCGCCGCCAGCAGCACACCGCCAGCGCCGCCTTCGATCAATACAGCGCCCTTGGCCTGCCGGTTCCGCTGCTGGAAACCGACAGCGCCTTCAACGAGTTCGACGCCGACGCGATCATTCGCGCCCTGCTCCCCGACCTGCTTACCACCGAACCCGACGCCCTGGATATCCTGCGCAATGCCGCGCAAAACCGCAGTGAATTCCAGCGCATCTTCGCCCTGATCATCGACCGCTGGCTGGCCGGTACCTACGACCCGCCGGGGTTGGAAAGCTGGCTGGGGTTTGTCGAGCGCGTCCAGAGCGGTCTGCAACGCCTGCTGGAAACGGCGCACAACACGCAGAAGATCGCCGTGTTCACCTCCGGCGGTACCATTACCGCCCTGCTCCACCTGATTACCCGAATGCCTGCCGCCCAGGCCTTTGAACTTAACTGGCAAATTGTTAACACCTCGCTCAACCAGCTGAAATTCCGCGGTCGCGAGGTGGCACTGGCTTCCTTCAACAGCCACACCCACTTGCAACTGTTGAAGGCGCCGCAGCTCATCACTTTCCGGTGAACTGCGGCCAACCGTGACCCCAAGGTCACTGGACTCTACCCTAAAGGATCGAAACCATGACTGACGTAGCTAAAGCCGTACAAGCAATGAAAGCCAAATTCAACCCAGGCGCTGCCGAAGGCCTGGATCTGGTATTCGGTTTCCGCATTGACGACACCAAGAACTTCTCCCTGGTTGTCAAAGACAAGACCTGCGAGTTGCAAGAAGGCGAAAACCCGGACGCCCAAGTGACCCTGGTCATGGACAGCGAAACCCTGAAAGGCATCGTCGACGGTTCCACCGACGGCATGCAGGCCTTCATGGGCGGCAAGCTGCGCACCGAAGGCGACATGATGCTGGCGATGAAGCTGAGCGAGCTGTTCCCGTCCTGATTCACGGGCAAGCCTAACTCCAAAAATGTGGGAGGGGGCTTGCTCCCTCCCACATTGGATCGTGGTGTTGGTTAAGATTTCGGTTGCAACAGCAACGCCACCAACGCACTCCACCCGGTCTGGTGTGACGCCCCCAATCCCCGCCCGGTTTCTCCATGGAAATACTCATGGAACAACACCAGGTCACAGCTGAGCGGGTCCGCTTGCAGCTGCGCATACCCCGCCATCGACGCTCGCATGCCGTTTTCATCCCTTAAAAACAACCGGGTCAGCCGCTGACTCAGGCTGTCGGCCACTTCCTCCAGTGACGACAGATAACCGCTGCCTGTCGGATACTCCACCGAGAAGTTATCCGCGTAGTACCGGTGAAATTCGCGCAACGATTCGATCAACATGTAGTTCACCGGCATCCATAACGGCCCTCGCCAGTTCGAGTTGCCGCCGTACAAGCGCGAATCGGACTCGCCGGGCTGGTAGCACGCGCTCAAGGTATTGCCATTCATCTTCAACGCCAGGGGCTGCTCGGCGAAGGCTTTGGACAAGGAGCGCACCCCAAACGCCGAGAGGAACTCATCGTCATTCAGCATGCGCCGCAGCAGGTCCTTGGTGCGCTCGCCACGCAACAATGCCAGCAACAATCGATTGCCCTGCCCTGGTTCATTCCAGCGTGAGACCAATTCAGCCAGGTCCGGCCGGTGTTTCATAAAACCCCACAAGCGTTCGCGCAACCCTTCCAGGCCCTCATGCTCGCGCTGCTCCAGCACCAGCACGGCGAACAGCGGCATCAAACCGACGATGGAACGCAGGCGCACCGGCTCGTTCTGGCCATCGGGACGGTGCAGCACGTCGTAGAAGAACAGGTCCTGCTCGTCCCACAGGCCTTCGGCACTGTCATCGACACGGTTGATGGCGCCGGCGATGTACAGGAAATGCTCGAAAAACTTCACCGCAATGTCGACATACACGCCATTGCGCTTGGCCAGTTCCAGGGCGATGCGCATCAGGTCCAGCGCATAGGCCGCGACCCAGGCCGTGCCGTCGGCCTGATCCAGCTGATAGCCCGCTGGCAAGGCCGCCGAACGGTCGAACAAGGCGATGTTATCCAGCCCCAGGAAGCCGCCCTGGAACAGGTTGCGGCCCTCGGCGTCCTTGCGGTTGACCCACCAGGAAAAATTCAGCAGCAACTTGTGGAAAATCCGTTCCAGAAAATCCATATCACCTACACCGGTCAGCGCCTTGTCCTGCTGATACACGCGCCAACTGGCCCAGGCATGCACCGGTGGGTTGGCGTCGTCAAAGCGCCATTCATACGCCGGCAGCTGGCCGTTTGGGTGCATGAAACGGTCCTTGACCAGTAACAGCAGTTGTTGCTTGGCGTACCCCGGATCGATCAGTGCGATAGCCACCGCCTGGAAGCCTTGGTCCCACGAGGCGTACCACGGGTATTCCCACGTGTCAGGCATGGACAGGATGTCGAAGTTGGACAAGTGTCGCCAATGGGTATTGCGAATATGCAGGCGCTCGGGCGGCGGTGCGGGTTGGGCCGGGTCGCCGTCGAGCCATTGGTTCACATCGAAGTAATAGAGTTGCTTGGACCACAGCAAACCCGCCAGGGCCTGACGCTGCACATTGCGTGCGTCCGTATCGGCGATACCGTGTTGCAAGGCGGCGTAGAAGTCATCCGCTTCCTGGCGACGCTGCTCGAACAGCTTGCGCGCGTTGACCGGTGGCGCAACGGCGGGAGCAAAGCGCAGATACAGGGTTTTGCTCTGCAGCCCGTCCAGTTCAACGATGAAGCGGGCGGCGACCTTGGTGCCGCTGTCACGTCGAATCGCCGCTTCAAGGCCCTGCACCACGTAATCATTGATGCCATCCTTGAACGGCCCCGAGGCCATCAGCCCATCCAGCTTGACGACATTGCTTTCATTTTCGCAGAACAACCACTCCAACCCATCCTGGCCCCAGGCGCTCAGATGGCGATCCGGCAACTCGTGATGACGGGCCAACACGTGCTCGCCGTCCATCGACAACTGCGGCTTGGGTGCGTCAAAGGTCCAGCTCCAGTCATTGCGCGCCCACAGCTGGGGCAGTACCTGCAAACGGGTTGGCTGATCCGAACGGTTATGCAGCGTGATCCGCATGAAAACATCGTCAGGCTGATGCTTGGCATACTCGACGCCGACATCGCAATAACGGTTGTCTTCGAACACGCCGGTATCGAGGATTTCATACTCGGCGTCAGCCAGCCCGCGACGGGCGTTTTCGGTGATCAGGTCGGCGTAGGGAAACGCTGCATGGGGGTATTTGTAGAGCATGCGCATATAGGCATGGCTCGGCACACCATCGACGAAAAAGTACAGTTCCTTGACGTCTTCACCGTGGTTGCCCTCGGCGTTGTTCAGACCGAACAGGCGCTCCTTGAGAATCGCGTCACGCTCATTCCACAGCGCCAGCCCCAGGCACCAGCGTTGCGCCTTGTCACTGAAACCGGCCAGGCCGTCCTCGCCCCAACGGTAGGCGCGACTGCGTGCGTGTTCATGGGGGAAGTAGCGCCAGGCATCGCCATCGGCGCTGTAGTCTTCGCGCACCGTGCCCCATTGGCGTTCGCTCAGGTAGGGGCCCCACTCGCGCCAGCGCTCGGCGTCTTCGGTTGCCAGGCGCTGGCCTTCTATTGTTTGGGTTACGGGCGTGGCCGTCATTGAGTCCTCCAACACCTACACAGTGAGGTGCAGTGTAGGACCCATCCACGCCCGGTTGCACATGAAGACTTAGAAGATTGCGTAGGTGTAGTTGAAGATCAGACGGGTCTGGTCCTGGTCGGCGGTGCCGGTGTTTTTGCCGTGATAGGTGCCGGTACGCAAGGTGGTACCGAAGCCTTTCAGCGGACCTGCCTGCACCACGTAGTCCAGACGGAAATCGGCTTCGTTTTCTTTCTGGTCAGGCCCACCGGCGACATTGGACTTGATGTCCTTGCCGTCCAGATAGGCCACGGACGCCTTCAGGCCCGGTACGTAGGCCTTGAAGTCATAGGCATACTGGCCGAAGTTGACCTGCTCGCCCGCGCGGGAGAACTGGCCGACCACCGCATCGGTAAACAGGTAGAAGTCGCTGCCGCCGGCGCCCTGCGCGTGCGGGTCGGCCAGGCTGCCCTGGTTGACCCAGACGAAGCCACCGTCATCCCCCACGCCGATGTGGCCGAGCATCAGGCTGCTGCCGCCCAATTGATAGGTGAAGGCCGCACTGTAGGTTTTGTTATCCACTTCGCCGGCATGCCGGGCATAGCCGCCGTTGTTGTTGAATGCATAACCGCTCGAACCATTCTTGCCGTCGCTGGTGCTGTCGAAGTAGCGCAGGTCGGTCTTGAACGATTGGTCATTGCCCAACGGCAGCACATGCACCAGGCCTACATAGTTCTGTTTGTAGAAGTCCTGCAACTGCGCGTAGTAGTACTGCAGCGTCAGGTTTTTCGTAAGGGTGTTATCGGAGGAGCCGAAGGGTTTGTAGTCCACGCCACCGAACTTGAAGCTGTCGCTGTCGCGCTGGCCACCGGCAACGCTCAAGCCCGTGGAATTACTGGAAGCACGACCTTCGGCGCGGTTCAACTCACCACCGGTGAAGGTCACGTTAGGGATGTCGTTCGAAGTCAGGACGCCGCCGTCGAAGGTCTGCGGCGCCACACGGCTGTCGTTGGCCACCAGGATCGGCAACACCGGCGCCAGGCCGCCGCCCACATGCAATTCGGTCTGGGAAATACGGAACTTCACATTGCCCGCCGCGCGACCAAAGGCATCGGCAGGTTCGGTACCGTTGTTCTTGGTCGGGAAGAAGCTGTTGCCGTTGCCCGCCAGGCCTGGGCCCGCGGCATGACCATCGCCGCCGTCCAGGCGCAGGGCGCCGAACGCCATCACATCGAAACCGACGCCGAGCGTGCCTTGGGTAAAGCCGGATTTGTAGTCAAAGCGCAGCGCGGTTGCGGCTTCGCGCAGGTCGTTGTTGGTGCCCGAGCGGTTGTCTGCGCTGTAGTACATGGTGCGTGAGCTGACGGACGCATGACTGTCCTCCACAAAACCGCTGTGACCATTGCCCGTGCCCAGCGAGCCAAGCCCGAAATCATCCGCACAAGCGTGTTGTGCAAGCACGGCGGCGGTGATGGATAACGCCAATGTAGATATTTTCATTAACGACAGCCCCTGAATATTTTTTTATGTCGATTGTGTGCAAAACGGCGTTTCACCCCTACAAACGTGACGATTGTTTCATGGGGACCGGGGCGGACGCCGTGAAGAAAAAGTTAGGAAAAGCCGCGAAAAATGAAATTATCCGTATGCCGTTTTTTGTCATATTCCGTTCATTTCATTCATTTGAAGAATGAAGTTCAGAGGATTCTTCGTTTGCGCGGCGGCGCGGTGCCCAACAAAATCGGTGAATGGTCATGCCTCTCTCCATCGTCATCAGGAATTTTTCTATGCCCAATGCCGCCCATGTCAGCCCCGACGAGATCCGTAAAGGCTTTTCCAAGGCCATGTCCGATATGTACCGAGATGAAGTTCCCCTGTATGGCGCGCTGATGGAGCTGGTGGCTGAGGTCAACGCGCGCGTGCTCGACAACGAACCAAGCCTGGCGCACCAGCTGCAACGCACCGGTGAAATCCAGCGCCTGGACAGGGAACGCCACGGCGCCATCCGCCTGGGCACCGCGGCGGAACTGGCGACCATCAGCCGCTTGTTCGCCGTGATGGGCATGCAACCGGTGGGCTACTACGACCTCACGCCGGCGGGTGTGCCGGTGCATTCCACGGCGTTTCGCGCGGTGCATGAGCACGCCCTGCAAACCAGCCCGTTTCGCGTATTCACCTCATTGCTGCGCCTGGAGCTGATCGAAAATCCCGAGCTGCGCGCCTTCGCCGAAACCGCCCTGGCCAAGCGTTCGATCTTCACCCCAGGTGCCCTGGCGTTGATCGAACAAGCGCAGAACGACGGCGGCCTCGACGCCGAGGACGCCGCGCACTTCATCCGCGAGGCCCTGGAAACCTTCCGCTGGCACCACACCGCCACCGTCACCGCCGCGCAATACCAGCAACTGAGCGACCAGCACCGCCTGATCGCCGACGTCGTCGCCTTCAAGGGCCCGCACATCAACCACCTCACCCCGCGCACCTTGGACATCGACCAGGTACAGGCCGCCATGCCCGGCAAAGGCATCACCCCCAAGGCCGTGATCGAAGGCCCGCCGCGCCGCCAGTGCCCGATCCTGCTGCGCCAGACCAGCTTCAAGGCCCTCGACGAAGCCATCGCCTTCACCGACGCCCAAGGCAGCCACAGCGCACGCTTCGGCGAAATCGAACAACGTGGCGTCGCGCTCACCCCCAAGGGTCGCGCGCTCTATGACCAACTGCTGAACGCCGCCCGCGACGAACTGGGTGCATTTCCCAACGAGGACAACGCCGCACGCTATACGCAATTGATGGAACAGCACTTCCAGACCTTCCCCGACAATCACACGCAAATGCGCGAACAGGGCCTGGCGTACTTCCGCTATTTCGCCACGCCCAAGGGCCTTGCGGCACGCGGCCACGCCGAGCAACCGCGGACCCTGGAGGCACTGGTCGCGGCCGGCCACGTCGATGTGGAGCCGTTGGTGTATGAGGATTTCCTGCCGGTGAGCGCGGCGGGGATCTTCCAGTCGAACCTGGGGGATGCGGCGCAGAGTCACTACGCGGCCCCTTCGAACCAGGCGGCGTTCGAGCAGGCGCTGGGGCGCCAGACGATTGATGAGTTGAAGCTGTATGGCGAGACGCAGCAGCGTTCGATGGAGGCGTGCTTGAACGCGCTAAAGGCCTGAAACTCAGTACCCACCCGGCTCACCGGCGCACTCCTTGCGCCGACCCAACTGGAACTGGTTGTTGTGGCGAGGGAGCTTGCTCCCGTTCGGCTGCGCAGCAGACGCCAGGGCCGGGGGGGCGCTTCGCACCCCGGCGGGAGCAAGCTCCCTCGCCACGGTCGTTGCTGCTCAGCCCAATCGCCCCACGATTTCATCTTTAATCAGAAGCCGCTTTTTCTTCAGTTTCTCAACATCCTCATCGCTGGCACTGGCTGATTCCGCGTTGAGCACCTCCCGGTCGGCAGCGTCATATTGCGTGAGCAGAGAGTCCAGGCGTTTATCGCTCGCCCTGCGTTCGTGAACGACTTCCTTGCTCAACCCCAAATCCTCACACAGGTCGTGTTTCACTGGCATGGCGTACCTCCGCATGTTGATCAATGGTCTACGCCCTTGAAGCTAGCCCATTCCTGGCCGTCTTGTCATATTTACGCGCAATACATCCCCGTTCGTCGCGGTAAAGGCGATGGGATCAAACCTTTGCGGCGCCCTGCCCTCCACAGTAGATCGCTACTTGAGGGAGACCGTTTCATGACGCTTACCGCCACCCCTGTCGACACCCTGTGCATCAACACCCTGCGCACCCTGGCAATGGACGCCGTGCAGAAGGCCAATTCCGGCCACCCGGGTACGCCCATGGGCCTGGCGCCGGTGGGGTATACGCTGTGGAGCCGGTTCCTGCGGTATCACCCCGAACATCCCGACTGGCCCAACCGCGATCGGTTTGTGCTGTCGGTGGGGCATGCGTCGATGCTGTTGTATTCGCTGCTGCACCTGGCCGGTGTGGTGGAGATCGATGCCAAGGGCCAGCGTACCGGGCAGCCGGCGATCAGCCTGGACGACATCAAGCAGTTTCGCCAAGCCGACTCCAAAACCCCGGGGCATCCGGAATACCGCATGACTACTGGCGTAGAGACCACCACCGGCCCTCTCGGCCAGGGCTGCGCCAACAGTGTAGGCATGGCGATGGCCGAGCGTTGGCTGGCAGAGCGCTTCAACCGCGACGGCCAGGTGTTGTTCGACTACAACGTATACACCCTGTGCGGCGACGGCGACATGATGGAAGGCATCAGCAGCGAAGCGGCGTCCATGGCCGGGCATCTGAAGCTGGATAACCTGTGCTGGATCTACGACAACAACACCATCAGCATCGAAGGCCACACCGAACTGGCGTTCAGCGAGGACGTGATCAAGCGCTTCCAGGCCTACGGCTGGCACACGCTGCACGTCACCGATGCCAATGACCTGCAGGCGCTGAGCACTGCCCTGGAGACCTTCCAGGCGAACACCGGCGCGCCGACGTTGATTGTGGTCGACAGCGTGATCGGCTACGGCTCGCCCCACAAGCACAACACCGCCGCCGCCCATGGCGAGCCGTTGGGTGACGAGGAAATCCGCCTGACCAAGGCGGCGTATGGCTGGCCGCAGGATTCGAGTTTCCTGGTGCCCGATGAAGCTCGCACGGTATTGCGCGATGCGCTGCACACACGCGCCGAGCCGCTGTACCAGCAATGGAACCAGACCCTGGCCAATCTTGAGCCGCACCGGGCCGATGAACTGCGACGGATGCGCGCCGGCGAGATGCCCGAACAGTGGCAGGCCGATCTGCCGCGCTTTGCGGCGGATGCCAAGGGCGTCGCCAGTCGTGCGGCAGGCGGTGAGGTGTTGAATGCCTTCGCCCAGCAAATCCCCTGGTTGATCGGTGGCTCGGCTGATTTGTCGCCGTCGACCAAGACCAACCTCACCTTCGACGGCGCCGGACGTTTCAGCGCCGACGACTACAGCGGGCGCAACCTGCATTTCGGGATTCGCGAACACGCCATGGGCGCGATTGCCAATGGCATGGCGCTGTCCTATCTGCGCCCGTACACCTCGACGTTCCTGGTGTTCAGTGACTACATGAAACCGCCGATCCGCCTGGCGGCGATCATGGAATTGCCGGTGGTGTTCGTGTTTACCCATGACTCCATCGGCGTGGGTGAGGATGGGCCGACGCACCAGCCCATCGAACACTTGACTCAGTTGCGGGCGACCCCGGGGTTGCTGACCCTGCGCCCTGGCGACGCGAATGAAACCCTGGAACTGTGGAAAGTCGCCCTGGCGCAAACCCATCGGCCGAGCTGTGTGGTGCTGTCGCGTCAGCCGTTGCCGACATTGGACCGCACGAAATATGCGGCGCCAGCCGGTGCAGCCAAGGGCGCGTATGTATTGGCCGGGGCGGATAAGCCCGAAGTGATCCTGATCGGCACCGGCAGCGAAGTCAGCCTGGCCGTGGCGGCCTACGAACAGCTCACGAATGAAGGGGTGGCGGCGCAGGTGGTGTCGATGCCCAGCTGGGAATTGTTCGAAGAACAGGACCAGGCTTACCGCGACAGCGTATTGCCGCCAGCGGTGAAAGCGCGGGTGGTGGTGGAACAGGCCGGGCCACTCGGATGGGACCGCTATGTCGGCCAGACCGGCGCCAAGGTAGTGATGAACAGCTTTGGCGCGTCGGCGCCGTTGGCCAAGCTGCAGGAGAAATTCGGGTTTACGGTGGAGCATGTGGTGAAGCAGGCCAAGGTGCAGATCCAACTGGCCGAACACTGATCGAATGTGGGAGGGGCTTGCTCCCGATAGCGGTGGGTCAGGCACAACTGCATCCACTGACACGCCCTCATCGGGAGCAAGTCGAATCGTCGCACTGCCCCTCCCAGATTGGACCCCACCGCTTGTTAGATCAGCTCTCGAGCCAGAAACGGCGCGGTGCGGCTTTTTTTGCTTTTGGCGACCTTCTGGGGCGTACCGCAGGCAACCACCTTGCCGCCCAAGTCCCCTGCCCCCGGGCCGATATCGATCACCCAGTCACTCTGGGCCACCACGCGCATTTCATGCTCGACCACGACCACCGTGTGCCCTGCATCCACCAGATGGTTGAGCTGGCTGAGCAGGCGATCCACATCGCGCGGATGAAGCCCGGTGGTCGGCTCATCCAACACATACAAGGTCGCGCCCCGGGCATTGCGCTGCAACTCGGTGGCCAGTTTGATGCGTTGCGCTTCGCCGCCGGACAGTTCGGTGGCCGGTTGGCCAAGACGCAGATAACCCAGGCCGATATCCCTCAGCACCTGCAACGGACGCAGCACGCCCGGCTGCTCGGCAAACACTTCCACCGCTTGCTCCACCGTCAGCCCCAATACCTGGGCGATGTTCAAGCCTTGCCATTTGATCGCCAATGTTTCGGGATTGTAGCGCGCCCCGTGACAGGTCGGGCACGGCGCGTACACGCTGGGCATGAACAGCAATTCGACGCTGACAAAGCCTTCGCCCTCACAATGGGGGCAACGGCCCTTGGCGACGTTGAAGGAGAACTGGCCGGCATCGTACTGGCGCTTCTTCGCGGCGGGCGTGGCGGCGAACAGTTTGCGCACGGTGTCGAACAGCCCGGTGTAGGTCGCAAGGTTCGAGCGCGGTGTGCGGCCGATGGGCTTCTGGTCCACCTGCACCAGGCGGCGGATATGCTCCAGCCCGCCGCCGATGCGACCACCACTGGTTTGCGGCGCGTCGTCTTCCAGGCTCGGTTCTTCGTCGTTTTCAATCACCCGCCCGAGTCCCGCGCCAACCAGCTCCAACAGCGCCTGGCTGACCAGGCTGGACTTGCCCGAGCCGGAAATCCCGGTCACCGCCGTGAAGCAGCTCAGCGGAAAATCCACGCTCAACTCGTTGAGGTTATTGCGCGTCACGCCTTCCAACTGCAACCAGCCCTGCGGTTCACGGCGCACCTGATGCGACGGGCGCGGCTCAGCGAACAGGTACTCACGGGTCTGCGACGCCTGCACATCGGCCAACCCGGCCGGCGGCCCGCTGTACAACACTTGCCCGCCATGTTCACCGGCCGCCGGGCCGACGTCGATCAGCCAGTCGGCGCGGCGCATGGTTTCCAGGTCGTGCTCCACTACAAACAATGAATTGCCCGCCGCCTTCAAACGTTCAAGTGCGGTGAACAGTGCTTCACCATCCGCCGGGTGCAGCCCTGCCGACGGCTCATCCAGCACATAGATCACGCCAAACAGTTGCGAGCCCAGTTGCGTGGCCAGACGCAACCGCTGCAACTCCCCGGACGACAAGGTCGGCGTGCTGCGCTCCAGGCTCAGATACCCCAAGCCCAGCTCGGTCAAGGTGCTGACCCGCTCGAGCAAATCCTGGGCGATACGCTGCGCGGCCAGGCGCTTTTCCACCGACAGTTTCATCCTGTCCTGCCCCGCCGCCACGGGGCGCAGCAACTCGGCCAGTTGCGCCAACGACAGCTGCGATAACTCGCCAATGTCCACCCCGGCGAACTTCACCGACAGCGCCGCCCTGGTCAAGCGCTTGCCCTCGCACAACGGGCAGGCACTGCCCTGCATGAACTGCGCGACGCGCTTTTTCATCAGCGCACTTTGAGTGTGGGTGAAGGTGTGCAGGATATAACGCCGCGCACCGCTGAAGGTGCCCTGGTAACTCGGCTCGAGTTTGCGTTTGAGCGCGTCGCGGGTCTGCTCGGGGGTGAAGCCGGCGTACACCGGCACCGTGGGGGTTTCTTCGGTGAAGAGGATCCAGTCGCGCTGTTTCTTCGGTAGGTCACGCCACGGGATATCCACGTCATAGCCCAGCGTCACCAGGATGTCGCGCAGGTTCTGGCCCTGCCAGGCCAGGGGCCAGGAGGCGACCGCGCGCTGGCGGATGGTCAGCGATGGATCAGGCACCATCAGCGCTTCGGTCACTTCATAGACGCGGCCCAGGCCATGGCATTGCGGGCACGCGCCCTGGGGCAGGTTCGGCGAAAAATCCTCGGCATAGAGCATGGCCTGGCCTGGCGGGTAGCTGCCGGCGCGGGAGTACAGCATGCGGATCAGGCTCGACAAGGTGGTGACGCTGCCCACCGAACTGCGCGCACTCGGCGTGCCGCGCTGCTGTTGCAGGGCCACGGCCGGCGGCAGGCCTTCGATGCTGTCCACATCCGGCACGCCGACCTGGTCGATCAGGCGTCGCGCATAGGGCGCAACCGACTCGAAATAGCGCCGCTGGGCTTCGGCATACACCGTGGAAAAGGCCAGGGACGATTTGCCCGAACCCGACACACCGGTGAATACCACCAGGGCATCCCGTGGAATGTCCACATCGACGTTGCGCAGGTTGTGCTCGCGGGCCCCACGCACGCGCACGAAGCCCTGGGGTTGTGCGGTGATCGGGGGGATGTTGCGCTGTGAAGTCATGGTCAACCTTGTCTTGCGGTGAGCACGCTGCGCACCCTCAGCGTCAGGGCCTCGGGGCTGTAGGGCTTGCTCAGCAGATGAATGTCGGGGCTCAGCAAATGGTTGCTGGAGAGGATGTCGCGGGTATGGCCGGAGGTGAACAGTACCGGCACCGCAGGTTCTTGCGCGCGCGCCCAATCGGCCAGGTCGGTACTTTTATAGCGGCCGGGCATCACCACGTCGGTGAAGATCAGTTCCGGTTTCAAGCCCGCCTGCAGCTTCGCCATGGCCTGGTCGCCGTCTTCTGCCGTGAGGACGGTGTAGCCCGATTGTTCGAGCACTTCCACCACGGTCAGGCGCACGCCTTCATTGTCTTCGACCACCAGGATCGTCTCCTGGCCGCCCACCGACACCACGGGTTCAGCCTGTGCCTGCGGGCATTCTTCGCCCAGGCTGCGCGGGAAATACAACTGCACCACGGTGCCCTTGCCTTCCTCGCTGCTGACGTCGACATGGCCACCGCTTTGGCGCACGAACCCGAACACCATGCTCAAGCCCAGGCCCGTGCCGTGGCCGTCGCGCTTGGTGGTAAAAAACGGTTCGAACACCTTGGCCTGGATCGCCGGCGACATGCCCACGCCCGTGTCGGCCACGGCCAGGCGCACGTATTCACCAGGGCTGATGCCTTTGCCAATGCAATCTTTGGGATTAAGAATGATGTTTTCGCCACTGATGCGAATCACGCCCTCGCCTTTCATGGCATCCCGGGCGTTGATCGCCAGGTTGAGCAAGGCGTTTTCCAGTTGGTTGCGGTCGACGTGAATGCGCCAGGGATCGCGCGGTAATTGCACATCAATGTGGATGGTTTCACCCAGGGCGCGCTGCAACAGCTCGCCCAGGTTTTCGTAAATGCGCAGGGGGTTGTAAACCGCTGGCGACAATGGCTGACGCCGGGCAAAGGCCAGCAGTTGCGTCGACAATTTCGCCCCGCGCTCCACGGCGGCGATGGCCGCACTGACGCGACGCTGCACCTGGGGGTTGTCCGGTTCATGGCGGGCCAGCAGATGCAGGTTGCCGGCGATCACTTGCAGCAGGTTATTGAAGTCATGGGCCACGCCGCCGGTGAGACCGCCGATGGCTTCGAGCTTTTGCGACTGGCGCAGCTTGTCTTCGGCGGCCGAACGCGCCTGCACTTCGGCGGCCACGCGTTGCTCCAGGTTGTGGGTGAGTTCCTGACGCACCTGCTCGGACTTCACCAGTTCGGTGGTCTCCACCACAATCGCCAACACCCCGGCCGGCCGGTGGTTGTCTCCGGCGACGGGGCTGTAATACAGGTCCAGCCACACCGTTTCCGGCTGGCCGTTGCGCAGCAGCACCAAGTCCTTGTTATTGAACGACAGCGTACCGCCGGCCAGGCAGGTGTCCACCACGTGCCGGTTGAAATCGGCCACTTCCGGCCAACCCAGCTCCACCGGGGTGCCCAGCAGGTACGGGTGGCGGCCACCAGCAAACGCCGAGTAGCTGTCGTTGTAGATCATGTAGCCCAGGCGCCCCCACAGCATCACCATCGGCACCGGCGACGCGAGCATCATTTGCACGGTACAGGCCAGGCTGGTGGACCACTGGTCGATGGGGCCGAGGTCGGTTTTTGACCAGTCAAAGCTGCGTATGCGCTGGGCCATTTCACCGGCCCAACCTTCACAGCCATGGGAGTTGGATAAAAATTGCATCGTTGGGCTCTGGGCAAAGAGAGGACAGTCGCAATTTTTGGAGCTTACACGGAGCAGATGGTTTCATTCGCTATAAATTTGGCAGTTATCATCGTGCAATCGTCCGGCCTCAGTGAAAATCCCGGCTGCGTACATGAATGCCCTCAAGCAACGAGGTGAGGTCGGTCAAACGCCCGGCGATCAAGTGTCGCACCTCGCCCACCGCCTCCCAGCGTCCATCCACCTTGAGCAGTCGCGAGCCGACCAGGGCCAGGCGCTGGCGTTCGGCCAGGTCGCGCCAAACCACCACATTGAGGTTGCCGAATTCATCTTCCAGGGTGACAAAGGTCACGCCACTGGCGGTGCCTGGGCGTTGCCGACCAGTGACCAGGCCCACCACGCTTACATTGCGCCCATGCTCCACCGCCATCAGCTCGCGAGAACTGCGGCAACGCCGCTTGCGCAGCTCATCGCGCAGCAACGCCAGCGGGTGCGGGCCGAGGGTGGTGCCGACGGTGGCGTAATCGGCGTGCAGGTCCTCACCCACCGTGGGGGTCGGCAACGCCACCACGGCTTCATCGGGGCCGGGCAACCCGGCAAACAGTCCCAGTTGTGTATGCACCCCGGCCACCTCCCAGCGCGCCTGATGCCGGTTGCCGGCCAGGGCGCGCAAGGCGCCGGCGTCGGCCAGCAGCGCCTGGGCACGGGCATCGAGCCCGGCGCGTTGGTCCAGGTCGGCAATGTCGCGAAATACGCCGCGCCGGCGTGCCGCTTCAAGGCGGCGCCCATCCTCTTCGCGAAACCCCGAGATCATACGCAAGCCCAGACGAATCGCCGGTTGCTGGCCATCGATGGGCTCCAGGCTGCAATCCCAGTCGCTGGCCTGCACATCCACCGGGCGGATCTGCAAACGATGGCGTCGCGCATCCTGCAGGATCTGGTCGGGGCTGTAGAACCCCATGGGCCAGCTATTGATCAACGCACAGGCAAACGCCGCCGGTTCGTGGCATTTGAGCCAACAACTGGCATAGGTCAGCAAGGCAAAACTGGCCGCGTGGGACTCCGGGAAGCCATAGCTGCCAAAGCCCTTGATCTGTTCGAAAATCTGCGCCGCGAAGGCTTCGGTGTAGCCGTTGTTGAGCATGCCGGTGCGCAGGCGTTCCTGATGCGGCTCCAGGCCACCGTGGCGTTTCCAGGCGGCCATGGAGCGGCGCAACTGGTCGGCCTCGCCTGGGCTGTAGTCGGCGGCGACCATGGCGATCTGCATCACTTGTTCCTGGAACAGCGGGATGCCCAGGGTGCGCTCCAATACCGTTTTCAGTTGCGGCGACGGGTAGGTGGTTTTTTCTTCCTTGTTACGACGTCGCAGATACGGATGCACCATGCCGCCCTGGATCGGCCCCGGTCGCACAATCGCCACTTCGATCACCAGGTCATAAAAAGTCTGTGGTTTGAGTCGGGGCAACATCGACATCTGCGCCCGCGACTCGATCTGGAACACACCGATGGTGTCGGCCTTGCTGATCATCGCGTAGGTGGCCGGGTCTTCCTTGGGGATCGTCGCCAGGGCCAGGTCGAGGTTGCGATGACGGCGCAGCAGGTCGAAGCAGCGGCGGATCGCACTGAGCATGCCCAGGGCGAGGATATCCACCTTGAGCAGGCCGACCGCGTCCAGGTCGTCCTTGTCCCACTGGATGATGGTGCGCTCGGCCATGGCCGCGTTTTCCACCGGCACCAGGGTGTCCAGCGGGTATTCGCTGATCACGAAACCGCCGGGGTGCTGGGACAGGTGTCGGGGAAAGCCGATCAACTGCTGGGTCAGGGTCAACACGCGGCGCAGCAACGGGCTGTCCGGGTCGAAACCGGCTTCGCGCAGGCGTTCCAGCGGCGGTGCATCATCGCTCCAGCGCCCACAGCAGTCGGCCAGGGCGTTGATCTGGTCCGGCGGCAACCCCAACGCCTTGGCCACATCCCGCACCGCGCCGCTTGCGTGGTAACTGCTGACCACCGCCGTCAGCGCCGCGCGGGTACGACCGTAGCGCTGGAACACGTATTGCAGCACTTCTTCACGGCGCTCGTGTTCGAAATCCACATCGATATCCGGCGGCTCGTTGCGTTCCTCGGACAGGAAGCGCTCGAACAGCATGTTCGTCAGGCTCGGGTTGATCTCGGTGATGCCCAAGGCGAAGCACACCGCCGAGTTCGCCGCCGAGCCCCGCCCCTGGCACAGGATCGAGCGACTGCGGGCAAAGCGCACGATGTCGTGCACGGTGAGAAAATAGCTTTCGTAGCCCAGTCTGCCGATCAATGCCAGCTCGTGATTGATCTGTTGCAGGGTCTTGGCATCGATACCCTCCGGCCACCGCTGGGCGATGCCTTCTTCGGTGACGGTACGCAGCCAGGACGCTGCGTCATGCCCCTCGGGCACCAGCTCGCGCGGGTAGTGGTAGCGCAACTGGCCGAGGTCGAAGGTGCAACGGCGCGCGATGCGCTGGGTCTCGTCAAGCAAGGCTTGCGGGTACAACGCACGCAACGCATCGAGGCTGCGCAGATGGCGTTCGCCATTGGGGTGCAGACGTGTGCCGGCTTCGGCCACCGGCACGTGATGACGGATCGCGGTCATGGTGTCTTGCAGCGCGCGGCGGCCACGCGCATGCATGTGCACATCACCGCAGGCCACCGCCGGGATCCGCAGGCTGGCGGCCAGGCGCAGGCGTTGCTGCAAATGGCGCGCATCGTCCTGACCGCAGTGCAAATGCACGGCCAGCCACAGGCGTTCGGCAAAGGTCTGGCGCAGCCATTGGATCGAGGTCTGGGTGTCGCTGTCTTCGGCCACCCACAGCGCCAGCAAGCCAGGCAGTGGCTGCGCGAAGTCATCGTGCAGCAGGCGATAGCTGCCCTTTTGCGCCCGTCGTCGGGCCAGGGTGATCAAGCGGCACAGGTGCTGATAACCGCTGAGGTCCTGCACCAGCAACACCAGTTTCGGACCGTTTTCGATGCGTACTTCGCTGCCGATAATCAGTGGCAAGTCCACCGCCTTGGCCGCCTGCCAGGCGCGCACGATGCCGGACAAGGTGCATTCATCGGTAATCGCCAACGCGCTGTAGCCCTGGCGCTTGGCGCGCTCGAACAATTCCAGCGCACTCGACGCACCGCGCTGGAACGTGAAGTTGGACAGGCAGTGCAGCTCGGCGTAGCTCATGCAAACCAGCCTTGCAGCCACAGGCCATCGGCTTGCCCCACCGTGCGGTAGGCCCAGCCTTGCTGGCCGGCACGGGTCTGGATCAGATAGTAGTCGCGGCGGATATCGGCGCCGTCCCACCAGCCGGATTCGATACGTTCCGGCCCCATGAGGATCTGCACGCCCTGCTCGGCCAGCAACGTGGGCTCGTCGAGCAGCCAGCCGGGGCGTTGCACCTTGTTCAAGGGCGAACATGGGCGGCTGTCGGCCGCCGCTTGCCAGGCGCACTCGGGACGGTGGTCGGCATGAAAGCGCAGGCCCTGCACCGCCTCGTCCCCCAGGCGTGCGCGCAGGCGTTCGCGCAGTTGCTCCCAGGGCAGGGTCTGGTGCGGGCGGTCATCGAACAGGTCCTGGCGCTGCGGCACAAACACCGGCAGGTCCTGGGCCACCAGGCGAAAGCCGCGTACCGGTGAAGTGACCTGTACATGCTCCAGACGCCCGCGAGCCAGCTCGAAGAGCATCGCCGCTTCACGCTCGGCGCTGAGCAGGCCGACCTTGATCACGCTGTCGGGCGCCTGAGCATGCTCCAGGTGCAGGTCGAAACGCTGTACGCCACTGTCGCGGCCGCAGAGGAAGGCGGATAAGTCCCCCGTCAATCGACGCAGGGGAAACAGCAGCGCCTGGTGGGACTGCACGTCGTAATTCAACTCGATGCGCACATCGAACCGATCCGGCGGCTGGTAAAACCCAAGGGCCAGTGGGCGCTGTCCGGTCAGCGCATCCAGGTGCTTGAGCAGCGTGGCGTCGAAGCGTCGCGCCAAGGTGTGCCGGGGCAAAGCCTGCACCTGGGCCAGGGTGCGCAGGCCCATGCGCGACAACGCGGTGGCGGCCTGGTGCTCAAGGCCGGCACGGTCGATAGGCAGCGGCGCCAGGGCTTGCGCCAAGGTGTCATCGCCAACGGCCAGGCCATCGTAAAGATTGGCCAGTACCCGTGCCGCCGCCGGGTTGGGCGCGGCGACGATACGGTGGCGAAAGCCCAGTTCGCTCAGCTCTTGGCGCAAACGCGCTTCAAAGCGTGGCCAGGGCCCGAACAGCCCCAGGCTCGATTCGATTTCAAACAGCAAGGCGCGTGGGTAATACAGGCTGACCTGGGAGCTGAATTGATAGGCCCAGGCGGCCAGGAACTGCTGCCAGCGCTCGATCTCGGCGGGGTCGTATTCGGCGCTGGCAAAGGTCTTGGTCAGCGCGTGCGCCGCCGTCAGCGATTGGCCTGGACGCAGGCCCAACGCGCGGGCGGCGTCGTTGACGGTTTGCAGCACGCGCCGCTGCGGCGTGCCGGCCAGCAACGCCAGGGGTTGGTCGGGCTCGGGGTGCACACGCTGCACCCCGTCCAGCGCCAATTGCGGGAAGACAATACACACCCAGCGCATGCCAACCTCAGTGCCCGGCCAGCGCAATCGGCGCCGGGTGAGCCAGACCGCCACGGCATTTGAGCACCCTCACTTGGGCAGGTCTGGCCTCGATGGCCAGGCGCAGGGCCGCGGGCGATGAGTTGAGCGCCTCACTGATCGAGCGCCAGGCAAACGCCAGGGTCTGCCCGGTTTCCGCCGCCACCTGCAAACGCCGCAACGCGCGATCATCGGCCTTGCGCGGCCAGCACAACACTGCGCCGCAACTGCCGGAACGCAGGCATTGCTCGACGGCCCACAACGCATCACGCGCCTCGGCCTGGATCACCGAGAGTTGGCGTAAGTCCACCCCGGCGTTCTGCCAGGCATGGGGGTACGGCGTATACGGCGGCGCCACCAGCACAATGCGCTCCCCCGCCGTGGACAAGCGCGCCAGGGTCGGCAGCACCAGTTGCAACTCGCCGATACCGTCCTTGGCCATGAGGATTTCACTCAAAGCCGACTCAGGCCAGCCGCCACTGGGCAGCACCGCATCCAGCGCCGCAAGCCCGGTAGGATGCACGCTGGCCGGCGGCGCGGCAGGCCGCCCCTTCCAGACGCGGCCGCCATTGAACAGCGTATCCAGCGCAACCACGGCGCCCATCAGCCTTGCCTCACCAGGCCGCAGAACACCCCTTCGATGGCCAGGTCCTGGTCAGGCCCCACCACAATGGGTTGATACGCAGGGTTGCGCGGCAGCAGACGCACGCTGTCGCCATTGCGCTCGAAACGCTTGATGGTGACTTCGCCATCCAGGCGCGCCACCACGATCTGCCCGTTCAAGGCCTCGGCACTGCGGCGTACGCCCACCAGGTCGCCGTCGAGAATGCCGTCTTCGATCATCGAATCGCCCTGTACCCGCAGCAGGTAATCCGGGGTTTTCACAAAGGTGGCGGGGTCCAGTTGCAAACGGCTGTGCACCTCGGCGTCGGCGCCAATCGGCCGGCCAGCGGCGACACGCCCGAGCACGGGCACATCCAGCCATTGCGGACGGGCGGGTTGATTAAGCAGGCGAATACCACGGGCCTGGTTGGGGTTGACCTCGATAAAGCCGGCTTCGGTCAGCGCCACCACATGTTTACGCGCGACGCTGCGCGAGGCAAAGCCGAACGCCTCGGCGATCTCGGCGAGGCTGGGGGGCTGGCCTTGCTGCGCGATACGGTCGCGGATGAAGGTCAGGATGGCGGTGCGGCGTGGGGTCAGGTTTGTCATGGAGTACATTTGTACTCCTGTGGGAAATTTCTGACAATAGCCGGTAGTCGCGTGGCAGAGCATGCGAGTGTCGAAACGTCCCACGTATATGCCGGATAAGCTCTACTCCCCTGCCCTGAAAACCTCTGCAAAGTCCCTCGCCTGAATACACAGTGCGAGGGAGTGCAGATGGTGACGGTCATTAAGGCCCCAGGCGACGGGGCTGCATCATGATCAACGGAACCAGCCAAGCCATTGGCTTTCTGGTACTGGCAGCGATGGATTCGAAGGCGCGTGATGTCGAGTCCGTCCTCAGCGATTTCCGGGGCTGCCTCAACCACTACGATGCCTGGGCCGAGAGTTTTTTCAGCTTTTCGGCACTGGATGTCGAGCAAGTGTTCAAGGTCGGTAACGAGGTGGCGCTCGTGGCGCCCATCAACCGCTCGCTCTTTCCCAGCACCACCGTCGCAGCGTGCCAAGCCACCGGGACCTTGACCCTGGTGCACATGTTCCAGAGTTCACGCTTCGTCCCGATTGGCAATACGCCGGTGGTGCTACAGCGCATCGACCCCAACGGCGGCCCACTGGGCGAGCCCATTCACGACACGATCGGCCCCAGCGGCATCCTCACCCTCACAGGGTGTGATCGTAACCAGCAGTACCGAGTCGGTTTCTACCCCAACGTTTCCAGGGATCACTTCAAGGCGCTCTACGCCTCCTACCAGTCAGTGATTGCGCCGCTGGAGGATTGGCTGCGCAGCGAGTGGAACAGCACGTTCGGACCGCTGTGGAAGGGTTATTCAGAAGCCAACTTTCTCAAACGCTACCTCCTCCTGCATCAAGCCTATGCCAGCGGGTTTGGCGACGCACTGTACGCACTCTGGGACAACCTCAAGCAACTTTACCAATGGCTGAGCAACCCGCTGGCCAACGCCGAAAAGCTGCTGCATTACCTCTCCCAGGACGAATTCGAACAATTGCTCGCGTTGAGCACCGAAACCCTCGCCAAGGGTTTGCTGATGCTCAGTGACGAGCCGCTGTTGTTTATCCATCTGGCGGCGCTGGTCAGCTGGATGCGGATGCTACCGCCCCCGTACATGAACGAAATGCTCGGAGAGATCAGCGCCGAAGTGCTGATCAATCTGCTGCTTGGACTGGCTACCGGCGGCATGGGCATGGCGGTGCGTATGAGTTCGAAAGTACTCGGCGCTATCAAGTCTGCGCGTGTGCGCAGGTGGCTGGAACAGATAGCCATGCAGTTCGGTACAGCGCGTTTGGAGGGGCATACCGACGTCCTGAAACCGGTGTTGCTCAAGCGTGAGGCCGTTCCTGTCAGGACCGTGCCGGATGTGCCGTTGAAGGCTGGGGAGCAGGTGGTTTCGAACGCTGTGCCGGCGGTTCGTAGCAAGTCTCAGCGGACGGTTTTGGTCAGGCAGGAGCATGTCGACGACGTGCCTGCTTCGGGGAAAAACCCGAACGGGGATGCGGCGGCGGCTTCGGATAAGACCGTGACTAATGGGTGCCCGGTGTCGATGGTGACCGGGGAGGAGTTGCTCACGCTCACCGACGGCACGTTGGATGGGATTTTGCCGTTTGAGTGGACGCGGTTGTATCGCACCAGCGCGGTGGAAGTGGATGTTGGGCTCGGGTTTGGCTGGAGTCATTCGCTGGCGCAGCGGTTGGTGGTTTCCGGCGATTCGGTGGTGTGGACGGATCATGAGAATCGCATTACTTCGTTTCCGATGCCAACTGTTGTTCGCCCGGCAATCACCAATAGCCTGGCTGAAGCGGCGATTTATTTGGGTTCGTTGCCGGATGAATTGGTGCTGGCCCAGGCATCGCGGTTTTATCACTTTCGCGACGGTGTGCTGGTCTCGATCAGTGATGCGTATGACAACCGGCTGCGGATTGCCCGGGATTTTATGGGCCGCATTGAGCGGTTGGATAACGGTGTCGGCCGCTCGTTGTGTTTGCGTTATGAGCTGGACCGCATTGTGGCGGTGGATTATCAGGTTCAGCGGGCCAAGGGGTATGAGCCTTACGAATGGGTGACGGAGCAGAGCGTTGTTTCCTACGCCTATGACGACTTGGGCCGACTGGTTTGCGCGACCAATGCCGTCGGCGAAAGTGAGGTTTATCGGTACGACGAGCAGCACGTCATTCTGGAACGGGGCTTGGCTGGTGGGGCGAGCTTCTTTTGGGAATGGGAACGGTCCGGTAAAGCGGCACGCTGTGTTCGGCACTGGGCCAGTTTTTCGCAGATGGATACGCGGTATGCCTGGGGGAACGACGGTCGTGTTGTCGTGCATAACGCCGATGGCAGCCAGGAAGTGTACGTCCACGATGACCGCGCACGGCTGGTGCAGCGCATCGATCCGGACGGTGCCCAGCATTTCAAATCCTACGACGTTAAAGGCCGGCTGACGGTCGAGCAGGATCCGCTGGGCGCTGTGACGGCGTATCAATACGACGATGCCGGACGCTTGGTGGCGTTGTTTCCAGGGGACGACGAACCAACATCCTACGAGCATGACAATGGCTTCGTACGGGTTGTAAGACGTGGGGAGGCCGTCTGGAAGTACGAGCGTAACGATCAGGGCGATGTGACGCGTAGGACCGATCCCGACGGCCAAGTAACGGACTACAGCCACAACAAATATGGGCAGTTGACAGGAGTTTGGTACCCCGATCACAGCTGTCATCGCCTGGTGTGGAACGAACGCGGCCAGTTGCTTGAAGAGCAACTGCCCAATGGCGGCATCAAGCGCTATCGCTACGACGATCTGGGCCGCCAGATTGCCCGCGAGGATGAACAGGACGCGCTGACCCAATACCAATGGGACAGCGTTGGTCGACTAATTCGCGTCGTACTCCCCGGCGGTGCCACGCGGGAATACAGCTACAACCCCTACGGAAAAATCACCGCCGAACGCGATGAACTCGGCCACGTTACCCGCTACGAATACGCCGATGGCCTGCACCTGATCAGCCGCCGCATCAACGCCGATGGCACTCAGGTCAAGTACCGCTACGACAACGCTCGACTGCTGCTGACCGACATCGAAAACGAAATCGGCGAAACCTACCGACTGGACTACCACCCCAACGGCCTGATCCAGCAGGAAATCGGCTTCGACGGCCAGCGCACCGCCTACGTCTACGACCTCAACGGCAACCTACGGGAAAAAACCGAACACGGCGACGACGGTCGTCAGCTAGTTACCGTTTACCAGCGCGATCACGCCGGCCGCCTCGTACGAAAAACCCTCCCCGACGGCAACACAGTCGATTACACCTACGACCGCCAAGGCAACCTCCTCAGCGTCGACGACGGCCACTGGGCACTGGCCTACGAATACGACGCTCAAAATCGTCTCACCGCCGAACATCAGGGCTGGGGCACCCTGCGCTATGGCTATGACGCCTGCGGCCAACTTCAACATCTACGCCTGCCAGACAACAACCGACTGGTGTTCAACCACGCCAAAGGCGGCCACCTCGCCACCGTCGAGTTAAATGGCGCACTGCTCACCTCGCACCTCTTCAAAGCCGGCCAGGAACACCAACGCCAACAAGGCCAACTCCTCAGCCACTACCACTACGACGACCAGCACCGCCTGCACGCCCACACCGTCACCCAGCAGGAGAACTATTTTTACCAACGCCACTACGACTACGACAAATCCGGCAACCTCACCCGCCTCAACGACACCCGCAAAGGCGAACACCACTACCGCTACGACCCACTCAACCGCCTGATCCGCGCCGATCACTCGCAAGACCAGCAAGAACGCTTCGCCCACACCCCCGCCGGCAACCTGCTCATGCAAGACCGCCCCGGCCCTGACATCGTGGCGGGCAATCGGTTGATGATTCAGGGTGATCGGCACTACGACTACGACGCCTTCGGCAACCTGATCCGCGAACGGCGCGGCAAGGGCCATCAACTCGTTACCGAATACCGCTACGACTGCCAACACCGGTTGATTGGCCTCACCCAGCCCAACGGCCAGACCGCGAGTTACCGCTATGACCCGTTTGGGCGGCGCATCAGCAAAACCGTCAACGACATCACCACGGAGTTCTTCTGGCAAGGCGACAAACTCATCGCCGAACACCATGCGGATCGTCATCGCAGCTATCTCTACGAACCCAATAGTTTTAGGCCGTTGGTGCTGCTGGAAGGCTTCGGCCCAGACGAAACAAAGCCCTACCACTACCAACTCGACCACCTCGGCACGCCCCAAGAACTCACCGCTCCAGACGGCGAAATCGTCTGGTCCGCCCACTACCGGGCATACGGTGAAATCAGCCGCCTCGACATCGGAAAAATCGACAACCCGCTGCGCTTCCAAGGCCAATACTTCGACCCGGAAAGCGGGCTGCACTACAACCGCCATCGCTACTACAATCCGGATATTGGTCGTTACCTGACACCGGACCCGGTCAAGCTGGCGGGTGGGATCAACACGTATCAATACGTGCCCAATCCTACCGGATGGGTAGATCCGCTAGGGTTAAATGCCTGTCCGGGTGGAGATGGCTGCAAACCAGAAGCTGAAGCAGCCCTTCTCACGAAAACGACATACGTCGACAAAAGAGAACCTAGCCCGCCTGCCAGCACTAGCACCGAATACCTATATCGTGGAGACAGCAAAACTCCCGACCATGTCTTTCAATATGGATTCAAAAGCAAGGGAGATAGCAACGACCTATATCTGCACGCCCTCGACAGCAACAACCCTCCTAGTAACTTCATAAGTACCTCGCCATCGAAGATTGTCGGAATCGATTTCGCGACTAGATACGGGACACGAAAAGGATTTCTTTACGCATTGAAAAAAATCCCTGGTCGGAACGTGAATAAGGAGCTTGGAAAACTAGCACCTTTTGACAGCGAGGCAGAAATTGCCATACAAAGTAAAATCGATACAGAAGACATTTTGGGGGCGACACCTATGAAGCGAGATGGGGGCTACGTAGGCTATTCAATTCCGAACCCAAACAGGAAGGTAAAATGAAAACAAAAAAAGTCAAAGCCATAATAAATAGCGTTGAAAAATACGTTACTTTCAAATATGACTCTGCACATATAAAACTTAAATTCTCCGAAGCAGACAACTTTGCAAAAGTATATACCGCAGAAGACATGTATCTTTGCTTAGCCAAAGTCAGAGTTGACTTTCCTCATATAAAATTTCTATGCAAAGGGGCCAAAATAAATGTAAGGCCTTCAAGCATGGCCTCACAAATGAGTGGAGGAATGGTTGCATATGAGTTAACACTTGGAAAACGCACAACACGCGAAGATTTGGTGCATATATTTGACTATGAAGAACACAACCTCACCAACGACCCTCAGGAACAGCAAAAATTTTACAAAGAATGGGTAATATCTATAGGCGCCGACCGAACTGAACCCTCAAGTCCGAACGAAAACACCGCCTGACGCTTAAAGGTTGGTTCTGGGCTGCTTCGCAGCCCTGCGCAGGGCAAGCCTGCTCACCACAGGCCAACAACCTGTTCTCACTAGAAATTGCCGACTCACCACCCCTCTTTCAACATCCGCAACTCCAAATGCTGCAACAACATAATCGTCTTCCCATCCACGATCTCCCCGCTCTGCACCATCCCCAGCGCCTGCTCGAACCCCAGCTCCAGCACTTCGATATCTTCGCCCTCCTCCTCCAGCCCACCACCGCTGCCGACCCGATCCCCCGGCTGGTACTCGCCGATAAAAAAGTGAATGCGCTCCGTCACCGACCCCGGGCTCATGAACGCCGCATAGATCTTTTCCACATGTCCTACGCGATAGCCGGTCTCCTCCTCGGCCTCCAGGCGAATGCGCTCCTCGGGGCTGGCGTTGTCCAGCAAACCGGCCGCTGTCTCGATCAGGTAACCAGGATAGTCATTGACGAACGTTGGCATGCGAAATTGACGAATCAACAGCACCGTGCGCTGCTCGCGGTTGTACAGCAGAATGGTCGCGCCATTGCCGCGGTCGTACACCTCGCGGGTCTGGGCTTGCCAGCTGCCGTCGCGGCGGCGCAGGTCGAAGCTGTATTTCTTGAGGAGGTACCAGTTATCCGAGAGGGTTTCTTCGGCGGTGATGCGAACGGGGCTGTTGTCCATGTCTGGCTCTTAAAGGAAATAATCGGGTTTACGCTTGTTTGATGCGAGCCCACGCGGCTGCCACTTCTTCAGCACTGTCGGCCTTGATTCGGGCCAGATTACGCGGGTACTCCACACCGGGGTTTTCAGTGAAGCGCGTGGCGGTGAATTGACCATTGCTGGCCCGCAGGATGTAGCCCGTATCCTCACACTGCGTGGAGGCCAGAAACAATACGCCCGGCGTTACCCACTCCGGCTTGAGCTCGTCGGGTTCCTCAGTCACGCCCCACATACGCGTCTTGGCCACCGGCGAGATCGCGTTGACCCGAATCCCGGCTTCGGCACCTTCATGGCCCAGCGCGTTCATGATGCCCAGTTGCGCCATCTTGCCGGCGCTGTAGGCGACCAGGCCGGTCTGCTCATACTGCGCGTACATCGCACGGTCAGAGGTCGTGAGGATGATGCGCGGCGCGGCTGAACCCAGCAGGTGCGGCCAGGCGTGTTTGCACAACCACAGCGGCGCGTACAGGTTGATGTCCATGGCGCGCTGCAGGAAGGTGACGTCAAGCTCTGCAATGTTCTGGTACCCCACCCAACCGGCATTGTGAATCAGGATATCGAGCTGCCCGAATACCTCGATGGCGCAGGCCACCAGTTGTCGGCAGCCCGCTTCGGTGGACAAATCGCCGCCATGCCCTACCACTGTCAACCCTTCGCCTTGCAACGCTGCGGCCGCCGTCTGTACCACTGACGCATCGCTGCCTGCACCGGCGCTGTCAGCGCCGATATCACTGATCACCACCCGCGCACCGCAACGGCCCAGGGCCCGTGCATAGCTGAGGCCCAACCCACGTGCGCCGCCGGTGACGATGGCAGTTTTACCTGTGAAATCCATGTGCTTGCTCTCCTGTTCGGCTGTCTACCCTAACAACCTGTACACGGATTGTTCAACGCTGTAACACTTTGCAAGCAATCACCCTCAACGGCCGTCGAATTTATACCTGTCGGTGCAGGCCATCTGGTAAAAACCCTGCTTCACCTTCGCCCTGGAACCTTCATGTCTTCTCGTTTTCTGTCGCGCTTGCGCCTGCGCTGGCTCCCCCTGCTGTGCATGGCGGTGTTGATCGTTGGCCTGCCGGTGGGTTGCAGCGTGTTGCAACAAAAGGAGCGTGAGCTGGTGTTTCGCATCGAGCCGGGCACCGCCAGTTGGTACAGCGGTTTGCCCAAGGCGGTGCAGGAGTTCGAGCTCAAACCCGCCCGTTTCAAGTCGGGGCAGAACATTCACGGCTGGTGGTACCCGGCGGACAGGAAGGACGCTCCGGCGATCCTTTACCTGCACGGTGTGCGCTGGAACCTCACCGGGCAGCTGTTTCGGATCGAGCAGTTGCATGCACTGGGCTATTCGGTGCTGGCCATCGACTATCGCGGTTTTGGCCAAAGCAAAGGTGACCTGCCCTCGGAAACCACAGTGTACGAAGATGCACGCATCGCCTGGGAACGTTTCCAGTTGCTGCAGCCGGACCCGGGCAAACGCCTGATCTACGGGCATTCGCTGGGGGGTGCCGTAGCCATCGATCTGGCGGCGGAACTGGGCCGGCAAACACCGCTGCCGGTGCGCGGGCTGGTGATCGAGTCCACCTTCACGTCCCTGGCGGATGTGGCCACGGCGGTGGCCAATACCTCGTTGCCGGTGCGCTGGTTGCTGTCGCAGAAGTTCGACTCCATCGACAAGATTGCCGATATCCATATGCCATTGCTGGTGGTGCACGGCCTTGACGACCGCTACGTGCCACCGCGTTTCAGCCAGCAATTGTTTGAAGCAGCCCAGCAACCTAAACGGCTGTTATTGGTGCCCGGTGCCAGCCATAACAACAGCATGAGCCTGGCTGGTCGCAGCTATCGACAGGCGCTCGATAACCTGATGCAGGCCAGGATGCCGGCGCAGGTTGTCACACACGCCACAAGCCGGAACGGCGACTCATAAAAGGTGCTTTTCGGCACTGGGTTAGCGCTTGGCTGTCAAGCGCAAACCCTGCCCATGCTGGCCCAAATCGGTAGCTGATCAAATATTAACCGCAGGTTAAATCGCCAAGCCAGCCGGGCGTTCGCAAAGTTATCCACAGAGATACCCACGGTTTTCGTGGACAACTCTTTTTATTTTTTTACGATTTTTTTGCTGATTCAATGCTTTCCGGGAATGTCCCCGGCACCAAAATCTCGCGGTTCATCTCACGTATATCGTTATACCCATCGCGCTGCAATTGGCGGCCACGCAGACGTATTCTGCGATGTCGTCCAGGGGCCATTGCGTTTATAGAGAGCGCAGATTAATCTCGCACAAACCCGCAAAATAGCGCACAAACATGCACGATACCCATCAAGCCATTGACCTGCCTTCCTTACGCAAACAGAAGATTCTGTTGCTGCTGGAGCGCGATGGCAAAGTCACCGCCTCGCACTTGGTCGATCACTTTGCCGTGTCCCAGGACACCATCCGCCGCGACCTCGGCGAGCTTGCCGCCGCCGGCCTGCTGCAGCGAGTCCATGGCGGCGCCCTGCCCCGGCCAAAAGACACCGGCAAGGATTTTTTTACCCGCGTTGGTGAAACCAATGAGGCCAAGCGGCGCCTTGCACAACGGGCGGCGGAGCGCGTCGAAGACGGCCAGATCGTGCTGTTCGATTCCGGCTCCACCACGCTGCAGATCGCCCAGTCATTACCGCATTCAATCCGCCTGACGGTGGTCACGACCTCGCCGATGATCGCCATCGCCCTGGCCGACCATCGAGAAGTGAAGGTGATTCTGGCCGGCGGCCCACTCAACCCGGCCACGCTCTCCACTGGCGGCCATGAAGCGATCCGTCTGATCCAGAGCATCAAGGCCGACCTGCTGTTTACCGGCGTGTGCGCACTGCATCCGCAGGTGGGTATGAGCACGCTGCATTTTGATGAAGTGGCGGTCAAGCAAGCCCTGCTCGACAGTGCCTCACACGTGGTGGCAGTGACCATGGCGGACAAGCTCGGCGCGGTGGAGCCATTTGTGGTGGCGCCGTGCAGTCGCATTCACACGTTGATCACCGAGTGGCATGTGCCGGGTGTGGAGGTGTATGAGCAGCTAGGTTTGGAAGTGCTGCGGGTTGAGGTCGAGTAGGTACAGGGCGTCGGACACCGCATGGCCGCTGGCGGTGTTGTCGAATAGGCACCAGGTCGGAATGCCCGCTGCGGCCGACTGGCCCATGAGTCGCGCAAAGGCCTGCACACGTTCCGGGCCATAGGCGCTGTGATAGATGCGCGGCGATCCATGCAGGCGCCAATAGCGCACGCCTTGCCAGCCGGCGCAGGTGGGAGCGGCGTCAATCACGGGTGGGTCGGCGGCCACCCGCCCTATGTGCAGATCCTGCAACATCGACTGCGCCGCCAGCCAACTGGCGTGACGCGGTTCGAGCACCACATGGCCAGCAAAGCGCTCGCGTAATGCGCTGAAAAATACACAGGCACTGGCAGGCTCATAGCGCAAAGAGGGAGGCAGTTGCACGAGCAGGCACCCCAAGTGTTCACGCAATGCCAGGCACTGTTCGAGAAACTCATCCAGCGCGGTTTCACACTGTTGCAGGCGCAACTCGTGGGTGATGCGCTTGGGCACCTTCACCGAAAAACGAAATCCTGGCGGCACGCATTGGCCCCAACGCGCATAGGTTTTCGGCAGGTGGGGACGATAGAACGAGCTGTTGATTTCCACCGCGTTGAAGCGCGACGCATAGCGCTGCAAATGCGTGCCCTCCTCGCTGAACGCCGGCCAGTGCTCACGCGGCAAGCTCCAGCCCGCGCATCCCACATACAGCGATGCCGTCAAAACAGCACCGCCGCCGCATCGCGCATGAAAATCTCGATGGTTTTCGGCCCCACACCATCGAACTCGGCCAGACGCTTCTCAAACGCCTGGCGGTCCGCGCTGGCGCTGCGCACCTGGGTGATCTTGCCCGCATACTCGGCGTTCAACTTGGCGCTGAGGTCCAGCAGGCGCTGCGCAGTGGTTTCGTCGTAGCGCACGTAATGGGCGCGCCCCAGCATTGCCACCAGCTCTCGCGATGTGCAGTGCTGCAACTTACGCGCGGTGTCGCAGCCCTGCTCTTGCACAATCACCTTGTACGCCTGCGCGGCAATCGGTGCCTGGATGCGCTTGCCCATCAGGAAGCTGGCGATAAACCACTTGAACAGGCTGGTGTCATCTCCGGGCTTGAGCTGGATGCTCAGTTCGGACGCCGAAATAGCCTTGGCCATGCTCAGCGGTCCAGCTTGCGCTCGGCCTTGTCGAGCCGCTCATTGATAGCGTCGGTCTGGCGCTCAGTGTCTTTGATCGAGGTGGGCGTGAGCACTTTGTCGACCGTTTGCGTGTTCGGATTCGGATGTTCCAGGGTCTGCCCCTTCGACGCCCGCTCGCGGCCCTCTTGCGCGTGTTCGGAACTGATCGCTTCCGGGGTTTTGTCGGCAGGGTTGTGATCGGTCATGGTGAGTCTCCTGGCAGTCTAAGGCCCACGAAAACAGCAGGCACTTATGCAGCAGAGCCCGCCACATTTGGATAGTTCAAGTCAATTTTCCACTTCGCCGCCTGCGAAAAAATCAAAAAAAATTAAACCTTTTACGCACACCTTCGCTCAACTTTCAGGTAACGACATCACGTCATCCACAAGGAGCTACACCATGACTACCAAGCTGATGAAACAGATGGGCCTGACCTTCGCACTGGTTGCCGGTTCGATTTCCGTCGCCATGGCGGCAACCAACAATGACTTCGTCGACAAGGCTGCGCAAAGCGGTATCACCGAAGTCGAGGCTGGCAAGCTGGCCCTGCAAAAGAGCAGTTCGGCTGACGTGAAGACCTTCGCCCAGCACATGGTCGACGATCACACCAAAGCCAACCAGGAGTTGATGGCCCTGGCCAAAAAACACGATCTTGAAGTGCCGGACGATGCCGCCCTGATGGACAAGGCCAAGAAAGCCATCCTTGAGATGCGCGACGAATCGTTCGACAAGGCTTACGCCAACAACCAGGTCAATGCCCATGAAGAAGCCGTCGAGCTGTTCAAGAAAGAGTCGACTTCCTCGGACAACGCCGAGCTGAAGGCTTTCGCCAGCGAGAAGCTGCCGACCCTGGAAAAACACCTGAAAATGGCCAAGGAGCTGCAAAGCAAATACGCCAAGTAATCCACTCATTAGCACAGGAGACATCCGCACATGAGCTCGCAACTCAACGGTAAAAAAATCCTGATCATCACCTCCAACACCGGCATCGAGCGCGACGAGTTGCTCAAGCCTCTGCAAGCACTGCGCGATTTTGGCGCGACGGTGACCCACGGTTCCAGCAAGGGCGGCACCACCCAGACGTTTGTCGGTGATACCGAAAAGGACAAGACCGTGGAATCCGACGTGCAATTGTCGGACGTCGTCAGCCGCGATTTTGACGCGCTGGTGATTCCAGGCGGTACCGTCAACGCTGACACCCTGCGCCAGGACGCGGCGGCACTGCGCTTGATCAAGGACTTCGCCGACGCCGGCAAGACCATCGCGGCCATCTGTCACGGCCCCTGGACGCTGATCGATGCGGGCGTGGTTCAGGGCAAGACCCTGACCTCGTATAAAAGCGTGCGCATCGACCTGGAAAACGCCGGCGCCGCCGGTTGGGTCGATGCCCAGGTCAAGCAATGCAAAGCCAATGGCTGGACCTTGATCACCTCGCGCACACCGGATGACTTGCCGGCGTTCAACGAGGCGATTGCCCAGGCGCTGGCTGGCTGATCGCTGAACCCTGAACGTAAACAGGCGCCCGTGGGGCGCCTGTTTGCTATCCGCTTCACACGTCAGCTTTTACGCGAGTCTGCCATCTCGCGCTTGGGCCCGAACATCGCCCAGGCGATCAGCCCCAACAACGGCACGAAGATCAGCACCACCAACCATAAGCCTTTGGTCTCCCAGCCGCCGGTGCTGCGCAACACCACATTGATCGCCCACAATTCCAACAGCAGCAGAATCACCGCCAAACCGATCCAGACATATTCTATTTGCATGATTCACCTCCTGAGGTCTATGGCTTAGGTCAAGCACGGCGCCCAAGGGTTCCATCGAATTTGCAGCAAATGGCTCACGCCCACCGGTTGCGGCATATTCTTCGCAAGCCTCTAGACTCAATGTCAGTCCCTCTCTTGTGGTGAATAACGGAGGTTCAACATGACCGAACATGTCATCCACTTTCATTGCCAGATCGACCAGGGCACCACCGAACGCTTTCGCGATTGCTGCCTGGACGCCATCGAAGAAGGCGCCAGCTCCCTGCTGTTGAACCTGTCGACCACTGGTGGCAGCACCAATTTCGGTTTTACCCTCTACACCTTCCTCAAGGCGTTGCCGGTGCCGTTGTGTGCGATCAATGCGGGCAACATCGAATCCATGGGCATCATTCTGTTCCTGGCGGCCAACCGGCGGATTACCACGCCTCATTCACGCTTTCTTATCCACCCGATGAACTGGTATTTCAGCCAGAACTCAGTGGACCACCAGCGCCTGCGCGAGTACCTGTCAAGCCTGGACAACGACTTGGCGCGCTACGTCAAAATCTATGAACTGGAAACCCTGCAGGCCGAAACCCAGCTGGATATTTTCAAGTGCCTGTCGGCCGAGGAAAAAGTTATCGCGGCCCATGAGTCACTGGCCTATGGCATTGCCCATGAGGTCAAGCAGGTGGTGTTCGCCGAAGACATCAAGCACTGGAAGGTCAGCGGCGGATAAGCACGGTGTAATGCAATCCCGCTGACCGCCGACCATGCAAGCTGCACGACATGCGCCTTCGCCACAAATTTATAATATTTTGTTTTATAAGCACTTTTATCAAAATAAAAAGTTGGTACGACGGATGCAATGACCTACCGGACGAGGCGCGCACTTCGACGCGCCCGACCCCAGTCTATGAGGTTTCATCATGAATGCCATCGACCTTCTCAAAGCCGACCATGAACGTGTCAAGGCCCTGCTGACCCAACTGAGCGAGTCCACCGAGCGCGGTGTGAAAAAGCGCACCGAACTGCTGGCCAAACTGGAGATGGAAATCACCCTGCATACCAAGCTCGAGGAAGAGATTCTCTACCCCGCCTTCCGTAAAGCCGGTGGCAAGGAACAGGACATCATGTACCACGAAGCCAAGGAAGAGCACCGCACCGTCGACACCCTCGTACTGCCTGACCTGAAGCAGACCGAACCGTCCACCACCGAGTTTTCCGGCCGGGTGAAAGTGGTCAAGGAACTGCTGGAACATCACATCGAAGAAGAGGAAACCGAGATGTTCCCTCAAGCGAAAAAACTGCTGGGCAAAGCGCAACTCGAAGAGCTCGGTGCTGAAATGGAAGCCATGAAAGCCGCGTATAAAAAATCCATGACCGCCAAGCCGATGGCGGCCTGACGCCCGCTCATCGTCTCGCTTCCAACTTTTTCAAACTTTACTTCTGAAGGCGTATTCCCAATTAGGCAACACCCATTGATTCACTCATTGATGAGGGATTTGAAAATGGCTAATAGCGGAAAAACCACCACAGGCGCAGGCGGCAAAGCCAAGTCCGACACGACCCGCAAAAGCGGTGGCCAGGGCTCCGGCGGCAACTTTGCCAACGACCGTGAAAAGGCTTCTGAAGCCGGGAAAAAAGGCGGGGCCCACAGCTCCGGCGGCGGCAGAAAGTCTTGATTGATGCGACACCGGGGCCCTCCGGGATGGGGGCCTCGGTTTTGCGCAATGGCTCAAGAGGATTGAATCATGAAGAACGTGCAAAGGATCTTGCTCACCCTCACCCTGACCGCCCTGTGCGGCCAACCCGCCCTCGCCGCGTTTGGCGACAACCCCACACCTTCGGCCAACGCCTTGACGGGCGACGGTGCCGCCGGCTCTGCCCTGCCGCCGGGAACTTACCCGAGCAGCCCTTCCGACAGCGACAAAAAAACCCAGGACACCGACAAGCAGCAGGACAAAACGTCCAAGCCTGCCGCTCCCGATAAAGACCGCCAGAAAAAACCGCGCTCAGGCAGCTGACGGCTCATCCGCACTCGGCGGCTCGGGCGCCAGGCCCCAGTCGCCATATTCGTACCAGTCGTCGCCGAGCATCTCGGCCGGATGCATGGTGCGGTCGGCACCGTTACCGCAGGCCAGGTCGGTGGCGCCGCAGTAGCGATCACAGCCCCAGCAGATGCGCTCGGGGTGTTTAGGGTGCAGCGGGAAAGGCTTGGCCATTACAGTGCTCCTTACCGAAGGGCGACATCACCACCCTACCCCTGAGTCCCACCCCCCGCCTTGACCGATATCAAGCCTGGCACGCATGAAATATCGTCCGAACTTGACAAGAATCATTATTGTTTACGCCAGACCTTTCTAGACTCGGGCTCCTCTTCTCACCCGTCTGGAAACCCTTATGCGTACCCTCTCTGTGCTACCGATCGTCCTGCTGTTGTCCACCTCCGCGGCGCTCGCCAAGGAGTACCCCATCGGCGAACCGCAACCGTGCCCCGGTCTGGAGATCGGCGCGGTGTACCTGCAACCGATTGAAATGGCCCCGGCCGGCATGATGCGCGCCACCGCCGATTCCGACGTGCACCTGGAGGCCGATGTGCGGGCCACGGCGGACAATGCCCAGGGCTTTCAGGAAGGCAGTTTCGTGCCGTACCTGAACCTGTCGTTCTCGCTGAAAAAACACGGCAGCGACACGCCGATCAGCGGTGACTTCCACGCCATGGTCGCCAACGACGGGCCGCACTATGGCGATAACGTCAAACTGCAAGGGCCCGGCAAATACACCCTCACCTTCAGTGTGCTGCCGCCCACCGGCCACCATTCCCTGGGCCGTCACACCGACAAGGAAACCGGCGTGGCGCCCTGGTTCGAACGCTGCGAGGTGCATTACGAATTCGTCTACGCCGGCATCGGCAAAAAAGGCGGCTACTGATGCGCCGCGTTTTGCTGTTGGGCGGTGTGCTGCTCAATGGCGCGGCGTTGGCGGCGGCGTTGCCCACCTATGAACTGAGCCTGCAAGACGGCCATTTCACCCCGCCGCAACTGGTGGTCAAGGCCGGCGAGCGCTTCAAGATCCTGCTCAACAATGTCGGCGCCGGGCCTGCCGAATTCGAAAGCACACCGCTGCGCGTGGAGAAAGTCTTGTCGCCCGGAGTGACCACCTTTGTGGTGATCCACCCGCTCAAGCCCGGTGTGTATCCCTTCTTCGACGAGTTCAACCCACAACTGCCCGAAGGCAGCATCCGCGCCGACTAGGAGCCGTTGATGAATCAAGCGATGTTCATTGTGTGGCGCGAAAGCGTCGAAGCGCTGTTGGTGATCGGCATCTTGCAAGCCTGGATCAGCCGCCAGAGCGGCCACTCACGCCTGACCCGTTTTCTCTGGGCCGGAGTGCTGTCGGGGCTGCTGTGCTCGGCGGGCCTGGCCGGGTTGATGCTGTGGGCCGGCGAGACCATGACCGGCGCCGAGGGCGAATGGCTGCAAGCCCTCATGACGCTGGTGGCCAGTGGCTTGATGGTGCAGATGGTGTTCTGGATGCACCGCAACGCGCCCACGCTCAAGCACACCCTGGTGAGCGAAGCCGACCAGCGCCTGGCCCATCAGGGCGGTTGGGGGCTGATGCTGCTGGCGCTGTTGGCGGTGAGTCGCGAAGGCAGCGAAACCGTGGTGTTCCTCTACGGTGCCGGCGCGCGGCTGCATGACACCGCGCTGGGATTGTTCGCCATCGGCGGTGTGTTGGGCCTGGTGTTGGCCGGTCTCACGGTAATGCTGTTGCGCAGCAGCCGGCGTTATATCTCGTGGTCGCGCTTTTTCGCCCTCAGCGAAGCGCTGTTGCTGCTATTGGGGGGCGCCCTGCTGGTGGCCGCCGTGGACCGCATCAGCGGGCAACTGCTGGCCATGGACATGCCCGATTGGGTCTACAA
Organism: Pseudomonas sp. FP597; assembly: GCF_030687435.1. Lineage (NCBI taxonomy): Bacteria > Pseudomonadati > Pseudomonadota > Gammaproteobacteria > Pseudomonadales > Pseudomonadaceae > Pseudomonas > Pseudomonas sp. FP597. Next base: position 3,789,513 of record NZ_CP117432.1, read on the forward strand.
CGCCTTCGGTGAAAGCCGCTGGGACAGCAGCGCCCTGCTCAGCGACAGCCATGGCGTCGGCGCACTGCTCGCCGACTTTGCCGGTTACCGCGCCGCGCCCAGCCTGATCACCTTGCTGGTGCTGCTGGGCTACTGGCTGGTGGTGGGCAACGGCTTGCGCCGGTCACGGGCATGAGCTGGTTGCAACAGCTGGGCGATGGCATGCGCCGCCATGCCCGGCTGATCCGTGCCGTGCAATGGGCGGTGGTGCTGGCGTACGCCGTGCTGCTGGTGGTGCCGGCCCTGCTGCCGCTGCCGGACAGCCAAGCGCGCCTGCTGAACAACCTGACGCTGCTCGCGCAATTTTTGTTCTGGGGTATCTGGTGGCCGTTCGTGTTGCTGTCGATGGTGTTATTCGGGCGCCTCTGGTGCGGCGTGCTCTGCCCGGAAGGTTCGTTGAGCGAATGGGCCAGCCAGCACGGCCGTGGCCTGGGCATACCCCGCTGGCTGCGCTGGGGCGGCTGGCCTACCCTGGGCTTTTGCCTGACCACCCTCTACGGCCAGTTGATCAGCGTCTATGACTACGCCCAGGCGGCCTTGCTGATCCTTGGCGGCTCGACCGTGGCGGCGGTGATCGTCGGCCTGCTGTTCGTACGCGGCAAGCGTGTGTGGTGCCGCTACCTGTGCCCGGTCAGCGGCGTATTCGCCCTGCTCGCCCGCCTGGCGCCAGTGCACTTCGCGGTGGATCAACAACGCTGGAAAGCCAACACCGCCCCACGCCTGCCACTGCCCAACTGCGCACCGCTGCTGGACATCCGCCGCCTGCAAGGCGCCAGCGACTGCCACGCCTGCGGCCGCTGCAGCGGACAACGGGGTGCCGTGCAATTGATCGCGCGTTCGTGCAACCAGGAAATCCTCCAGGCACCGCGCCAACCCGGCTCGGTGTGGGACGCGCGCCTGTTGCTGTTTGGTGTGATCGGCCTGGCCATGGGCGCGTTCCACTGGACCGCCAGCCCGTGGTTCATCGTCCTCAAGCAAAGCCTGGCCGAATGGCTGGTGGGCCACGACTGGTTATGGCCACTGCAGGACAATGCGCCGTGGTGGCTGCTGACCCATTATCCGCAGCTCAATGACAGCTTCAGTTGGCTCGACGGTTTTTGCATCGTGCTGTATCTGACAGGCAGTTCATTGCTGCTCGGTGGCGCATGCTGGCTACTGCTGCACCTGGCTGCGCGCGTGGCGGGTGATCGTGCACTGTTTCGGCCACTGGCGTTGACCTTGACGCCCTTGGGTGGTGCGGGGTTGTTTTTGGGGTTGTCGGCGACGACGGTGAAGTTGTTGCGGTATGAGGGGTGGGTATTGGCTTGGGTGCAGCCGGTTCGGGTGGGGGTTTTGGTCGGGGCGATTGGGTGGTGTTTGTGGTTGGGGTGGCGGCAGCTGGATGGGGTGGAATCGCGGTGGGGTGCTTGGGCTGGGGTGATGGTTGCGGTGTTGGGGGTGGGGTTGATTGAGTACCTATCTGTTGTTTAGTGACGATTGATATGGGTTCGGCCTTTACGAAAAATGCATTCATTGACACGCCCTCATCGGGGCATAGGTCTTTACACAATTTTTAAAAGCTGAAAATCTTCCCTGTGGTGAGCGGGCTCATCGGGGGCAAGCCCCCTCCCACATTTGGACGGAGTTCGACAGGCCATATCGGCCGGCTCTGAAACCGACGGCCTGTGCTGCCTGCATTCGATAAACCTAAACCCGGAACCGCCCCACCATCTGATGCAACACCCCCGCCATCCCCGCCAGATCCTGCCCCGCCGTCTCCGTATGCAACGCCCCCTGCAACACCTGCTGGGACAAATTGCGAATCCCCACCAGATTACGATCCACCTCCCGCGCCACCAGCGCCTGCTCTTCGGTGGCGCTGGCAATCATCATGTTGCGCTCGTTGATCTGCGAAATAGACCGCGTGATTTCCTCCAACGCCTCCCCCGAACGCTGGGCCACGCCCAAGGTCGCCTGCACCCGCTCACTGCTGCTGTGCATCGCGGCCACCGCGTGTTCGGTGTCCTGGCGAATATTGCCGATCATCTGCTCGATCTCCTGGGTCGACGTCTGTGTGCGATGGGCCAGCGCACGCACCTCATCGGCGACCACCGCAAAGCCGCGCCCGGCATCGCCGGCACGCGCAGCCTCGATGGCAGCATTGAGGGCCAGCAGGTTGGTCTGGTCGGCGATGCTGCGGATCACTTCCAGCACGCCGCTGATGTCCTGCACGCGCCCGGCCAGTTGCTGGATGCGTTCGGAGGTTTCCACCACGCCGGTGGCCAGGGTGTTGATCGACGCCACGGTTTCCTGCACCTGGGCGCGGCCGCGCTGGGCGGTCTGTTCGGACAGGCGCGAGGCTTCGCTGGTGCTCACGGCGTTGCGCGCCACTTCATCGACCGCGGCGGTCATTTGATTCACCGCCGTGGCGGCCTGTTCGATCTCCTGGCCCTGGGCCTGCAAGCTGCTGCTGGTCTGGCCGCTGACCGCGCTCAATTCCTCGGAAGAACTGGCCACGCCGTCAACCGACGCCGCAATGTGCCGCACCATCTGGTTCAGGCTCTGCTGCATCCGGTGCAGGTTGCGCATCACGCTGCCCTCGGCGCTGTTGCCCACCGGCACCTGGATGGTCAGGTCGCCCTCGGCGATATGGTTCAACACCCGCGCCGCTTCGGACGGCTCGCCACCCAGGGGGCGGATCACGCTGCGGGTGACAATCACTGCAGCGGTCACCACCAAGGCCAGGCACAGCAGGAACAGCCCGATCATGGTGCGCCGGGCCTCGTCGTACAGGGTCTGCGCCGCCTGCTGGCGCTCGGCGAACACACGCCCCTGCATCGCCATCAAGGCGTCCAGGCTCTTGAACACGTCCAGTTCGGCCGGCATCACCTGTTGCTTGAGTTGCGCCAGGCCCTGCTCGCGGGCGCCCTGCCTGATCAGCGCCTGCACTTGAGTAAATGCGGCGACGTAGGCTTCACGATGGCTTTTCAAGGTGGCATACGCGGCCTTGCCTTCGGCGGTGTCGAGCAGTGGCTCGAGGGCGGCGAAGGCGTCGGTGATGCGCTGGCGTGTGGTACTTATGGCGGCCTGGGCCTGTTGATTGTCCTGGTCAATCAGCAGGTCGCGGGTGTTGCGCCCGTTATCGCGCACACCGGTGGCAATCACCATGATCGGCGCGATTTTCGGCCAGTCCTGCCGCACGATCTGTTCCGATTGCTGCTTGAGGGTGGCCAGGTCGTGCAGGGCGTAAAACACCAAGCCGACCAGGGCCAACGGCGCAATCGCGAAACCGATGACAATGCGTTGAGCCGTGGTTAATTGCTTCATTCTGATAATCCCTGATGAAAGCCTGCCCAACATGGGCAGCATCTATAAAAATCCTGTGGAGGGCGTGCATCACCCTCGCAGTACAAACGCGGGAAATAACTCCCGCAGGCGGCCCCATAGCTCCGGCAGCGATGCCTGTACCGGCGCGCTCGCCAATTGCGGATCGAGCATGCTGGCCGTGCGCACCATCTGTACGGCGAAGCGCGTCACACCACGGGCTTGCAAACGCTGGGCCAGACGCAGCAAGCGTGGCGGGTCGATCAGGTGCCAGTGCACCGTGGTGCGGCATTCGTACTCCACGCCACTGGCCAACAAGGTGTCGAGGCTGCGCCAGTTGGCGGCGCCGCTGCCCCTGACCTGGGTGATCAATTGGCAGTCCTCGGCCAGGGCCTTGACATCAAACCCCACCCAGTCGGCATGACGCAGCGCGTTGGCAAAACCGGCCGGTTTGATTCCCGCGCTGTGCAGGCCGATGCGAAAGCCCATGGTCCGCACTTCATCCATGGCCGCCGGCAGGCCTTCCTGCAGGGTCGGCTCGCCGCCGCTGAACACCACGGCGTCAAGCAGATCCTGGCGCCGTTGCAGAAACAGCAATACCCGGCGCCAATCCACCTCCGTGCTTGCGCGCGGTGGGATCAGGTCCGGGTTGTGGCAGTAACGACAGCGCCAGGCACAGCCCTGGCAAAACAGCACGCAGTCGAGCATGCCGGGGTAGTCGAGGGTGGTCAGAGGCACCAGGCCCCCGACCCGTAGCGCTCGACTCATTGGCGCCCGGCCACAGCGGCCGCTTCGGTGAAATGCACACGCTCCTTGTGCTCGGACTGTTTGCCGGGGTTGAACGCCGAGACTGGCCGGTGATAACCCATCACCCGGGTCCAGACTTCGCAGCGCTGACGTTGTGGTTGGGATGCTTGCATGGTGAATCTCCTTGCGGGTTGGAAAAATGCTTTATCGCACAGCAGCCAGTGCCAGGACTTCATCGCACTTGGGGCAGAACTCGTGCTCGCCGGCCAGGTAGCCGTGCACCGGGCAAATCGAGAACGTCGGAGTGATCGTCAGGTACGGCAAGCGGAAACGTCCCAGGGCTTTGCGCACCAATTGCTTGCAGGCCTGGGCCGAGGAAATCTGCTCGGCCATGTACAGGTGCAACACGGTGCCGCCGGTGTATTTGCATTGCAGTTCATCTTGCAGCTCCAGGGCTTCGAACGGGTCCTGGGTAAAGCCCACCGGCAGTTGCGACGAGTTGGTGTAGTACGGCGCGACATCGCTGCCGGCCTGCAGGATGTCCGGGTAGCGCTTGCGGTCTTCCTTGGCGAAGCGGTAAGTGGTGCCCTCGGCCGGGGTGGCTTCGAGGTTGTAGAGGTGGCCGGTTTCTTCCTGGAAACGCAGCAGCGTGGCGCGCACATGGTCGAGCAATTTGAGCGCAAAGGCGCGGCCCTGCTCGGTGTGCATGCCCTGCTCGTCACTGCTGAAATTGCGCAGCATCTCGTGCATGCCGTTGAGGCCGATGGTGGAGAAGTGATTGCGCAAGGTGCCCAGGTAACGCTTGGTGTAGGGGTAAAGACCGGCGTCCATATGGTGCTGGATCACTTTGCGCTTGATTTCCAGGCTTTCCATGGCCATGTCCATCAGGCTATCCAGGCGCTGCAGCAGGCCCGAAGTGTCGCCCTTGAACAGATAGCCCAGGCGCGCGCAGTTGATCGTCACCACCCCCAGGCTGCCGGTCTGCTCCGCCGACCCGAACAAGCCACCGCCACGCTTGAGTAACTCACGCACGTCCAGTTGCAGGCGACAGCACATCGAACGCACCTGGTTGGGCTGCATATCGGAATTGAGGAAGTTCTGGAAATACGGCAGGCCATAACGTGCGGTCATCTCGAACAGGCGGTCGGCGTTGTCACTGTCCCAGGGAAAATCATGGGTGATGTTGTAGGTGGGGATCGGAAAGGTGAACACCCGCCCCTTGGCATCGCCGGCCTGCATCACTTCGATATAGGCGCGGTTGATCAGCTCCATCTCGGCCTGCAGGTCGCCGTAGGCAAACGGCATTTCCTCGCCGCCGATCACCGGGATTTGCTCGCGCAGATCCTGCGGGCACACCCAGTCGAAGGTCAGGTTGGTAAACGGCGTCTGGGTGCCCCAGCGCGACGGTACGTTGAGGTTGTAGATGAACTCCTGCACCGCCTGGCGCACCTCGGCGTAGCTCAGTTGATCCTTGCGCACGTAGGGCGCCAGGTAAGTGTCGAACGAACTGAACGCCTGCGCGCCGGCCCATTCGTTTTGCAGGGTGCCGAGGAAGTTGACCATCTGCCCCAGGGCGCTGCTCAAATGCTTGGGCGGCCCCGCTTCGACGCGACCCGGTACGCCATTGAGGCCCTCGTGCAACAACGAACGCAGCGACCAGCCGGCGCAGTAGCCGGCGAGCATGTCCAGGTCATGGATGTGCAGATCCGCCTCACGGTGAGCGCGGCCGATCTGCTCGCTGTAGACCTCGTCGAGCCAATAATTGGCGGTGACCTTGCCCGCCACGTTCAGTACCAGCCCGCCGAGGGAATAGCCCTGGTTGGCATTGGCCTGCACGCGCCAGTCTTCGCGGTCGAGGTATTCGTTCATCGAAGTGGCGACTTCCACCAGGGTCTTGCGGTCGCGGCGCAGGCGACCGTGTTGTTCGCGGTAGACGATGTAGGCGCGCATGGACAGGAAGTAGCCGGCGTCCATCAATACGCGTTCGACGCTGTCCTGGATTTGCTCGACGTCCAGGTGGTCGATGCTCCTCAGGCGGGCCAGGACGGCGCCCAGTAACAGGTCGACGTCGGCCTCTTGGTACTCGCCGGTTGCGGTGCCGGCGGCGATCAGGGCCTGGCGGATTTTTTCGGGGTTGAAGGGGGCCAGGCTGCCGTCGCGTTTGTGTAGGTGGGTGCTGATCAGCGGGGTGAGCGTGTTTTGCATTTTCCGGGCTCCGAGCACTATATGTAGTGGCTTTAAGATTTATAGACACAAGATGCAGTGAGGTTACGGAAAATAGGGTGGGCTTCCCTTGATTGGGGTCAAGGTTTTTTGATTGGGGGGATATCCGTTATTTGGGTAACGGCCGCCTAGGGTTCCGCCCTTACGGCGGGTCACTTTTGGAAAAGAGCCCCAAAGGTGACCCGCTGTAAGAGCGGAACCGCCAGCCGCCGTTACCGAAGTAATGGATATGTACTCGGTCCCACAACACTCCTCACCCCCCACTCATATTCATAAACCGCACCACCTGCACCTCCCCATCCCCCCTGAAATCATGCCGCAAAGGCTTGCCCCTCAACCCCCGAACCAACGCTTCAACCAACGGCCCATCCTCCAACGGATACCGACGCAACAACCCCCGAAAATCCACCGCTTCCTCCTGCCCCAGACACAACAACAACTGCCCCTCAACCGTCATCCGCACCCGATTGCAACTGCCACAAAAATTATGCGAATTAGGCGAAATAAATCCGATGCGGGTCCCAGGATGCCGCGCCAAGCGCACATACCGCGCCGCGCCGCCGCTGTTCTCGGTGCTATCCACCAACCCGTGCTCCCGGGCGATCACCGCGCGCACTTCGTCACTGGAGCAAAACGTCTCCCCGCGCGAGCGCCCCACATCCCCCAGGGGCATTTCCTCGATGAAACTGATGTCGATGCCCTGCTCAATGGCATACCGCACCAACGCCGGCACTTCATCAAAATTGCGCCCCTTCATCACCACGCAGTTGAGCTTGACCCGCTCGAACCCCGCCTCCCGCGCCGCTTCGATCCCGTTCAGCACCTGGCGCAAATCACCGTTACGGGTAATCGCGCGAAAGCGCTCAGGGTCCAGACTATCCAGGCTGATATTCATGCGTTTGACCCCCGCCTCCACCAGCGGCCGGGCCAATCGCGCCAGCTGCGAGCCATTGCTGGTCATCACCAGTTCACGCAGCCCCGGCAACGCGGCGATGTTGCGGCACAAGCCGACAATGCCAGGGCGGATCAGCGGTTCGCCGCCGGTAAGACGGATCTTGCGCACGCCCTGGCCGACGAACAACGCAGCCAGGCGCTGCAGCTCTTCCAGGGTCAACACCTGTTGGCGCGGCAGGAAGGTCATGTTTTTCGCCATGCAGTACACACAGCGAAAATCACAGCGGTCGGTCACCGACAGGCGCAGGTAATCGATGGAGCGGCCCACACCATCCACCAGGCTCATGTCACTGCACCAGCGGCGAGTCGGCGCCCTGCAGCGCAATGCCGCGGATGTCCGCCGCGCCGATCAGGGTTTGCAGGTACTGCACCAATGCCTTCTGCCAGACGCCCTGTTGCAGCTGGGTGCGAATGGCCACCGCCACCGCTTCGTAGGGCAACGGCTGGCCTTCGATACGCTGGTCGACGCTGATCACATGCCAGCCATAACGGCTCTCCAAGGGTTTGCCGGCCAGGCCCGGCGCCAGAGTGAACAGCTGGCGCTCCAGCTCCGGCACGGTCTGGCCCTTGCTCACCTGGCCCAGCGAACCGCCCTGGGCCTTGGACGGGCACGCCGAATACTTGAGGGCCAGTTCGGCAAACTGGCCCGGCTGCTCTTCCAGGCTCAGCAGCAAGACTTCTGCCTGGCTGTGCGCCAGATCGCGCGCCTCGATGTCGTCCGGCGCGCATTCGAGCAGGATGTGCCGCACCGCCAACAACGGCGCACTGTGGAAACGTCCCCGGTTGTTGTCGAAGTAACGCAGGCAGGTGGCCTCGTCGCACTCGGGCACCTTGACCTCGCGCTCCAGCAGCAAACGCGTGGCCGCTTCCTCTTCGTTTTCACCGGGGGCGATGTCCACCGCCAGGCCCAGCTCGGCAATCCGCTGCTGCAACAGCTCGCGGATCACCAGAGCGCGGGCGGCCAGGTACACCGCCGCCTCGCGGCTTTCGGCCGGGTGATATTGCAACTCCAGGGCCATCGCCTCAGGCGTCACCGGCACGCCGTTGACGCTGATGATCGGCCACTCCTGTTCACTGCTGGCGATCAACTCCGGCGCCTTGAGCTCCTCGAAAGGCGCGTGTGCCGGCACTTCGGCCATTACCGACTCCTTGGCCGACGACCCGCAACCACCGCTGCCGCCATTACCGCCACCACATCCGCATCCAGTAGTCATAACGCTCTCCTCAATACTTCTGACGCACGATTTGATAACGACGCCCCAGGTACCAGATCGGCGCGCTGACCATGTGCACCAGGCGGGTAAACGGGAACAGCACGAACAGGGTCAAACCCAGCGCCACATGGGACTTGTAGATCAGCGACACCGGCGCGATCGCCTCGGCCGCCTGCACAGGCCGCAACAGCACCACGTTCTGCGCCCAGTCGGCGAGCATCACCATCACCGAGCCGTCCATATGGCCGGTGGAGGCCACGATGGTCAGCAAGCCCAGCAGCAACTGCGCCAGCAACACCAGCAGGATCAGAATGTCCGACGGGCTCGATGTGGCCCGTACCCGTGGATCACCCAGGCGGCGCTTGACCAGCATCAGCAGGCCCACCAGGCACAGCAGGCCGAAGAAACCGCCGGAGACCATCGCCAGCAACTGTTTATTTTCAGTGCTGATCACATGGTGATAGACCGACGCCGGGGTGAGCAGGCCGACAAAATGCCCGGCCAGTACGAACAGCACGCCGATATGGAAGAAGTTGCTCGCCACGCGCATGCCACGGTTGTTGAGCATCTGGCTGGAGCCGGCCTTCCAGGTGTACTGCGACAGGTCGAACCGCGCCCAACTGCCCAACAAACAAATGGCCAGGGCCACATACGGATACACCCCGAATACCAGCAAATTCCACTTAGACATTACCCACCTCCCCGGCTGGCGCTGCGGCCCGGCCTTCTTGCTGAAAATCCACCCAGTGCAACGGCACCGCGCTTTCTTCGCGGGCCTTGCCGGGTGCGCTTGGCATCGAGCTGCAGCGGTCCTGTTGCTCAGCCTGCATAAAGTCCACCGCTTCCTCTTCCCAGATTTTGTCCAGGGCTTCGAGGGAGTCGTCACGCGGCTCGGCGGCGACCTGGGCACGCAGTTCGGCCACGGCCTGGTGCGGCTCGGCGCCGGCGATCTGCAACAGCGCACGGAAGCAGCTGGCATAGCCGCTCTCACGCTCGTCCAGCCGTGCGGCGAGCAACGCCAACAGATGCGCCACATCCGCCAGGCCCTCGCGGGCCTCGATGTCTTCGCGGGTGGAGAGGAACTCCAGGTACAGCGGGATATAGTCCGGCAGCTCCTTGACGCCGATGGCAAACCCGGCCTCTTGGTACTGGGCCATCATGTCGACCATGGCCTGGCCCCGGTCGCGGGATTCGCCGTGCACGTGTTCGAACAACAACAGCGACAGCGAACGCCCCCGACCAAACAGCGCGCCGTAGTGTTCCTGGCCATCCATCAGGTCATTGGCGCAGATCAGCTCCAGCAGCTCGAACAACGCACCGCGCTGCTTGGGGCTGATTTCCCGCGATTCGAGAATCGCCTGTTCCAATTCGTCGCGGCCGTTCACCAGGGTCTCGGTGGGGTAATCCAGCAGCAGCGAAATCACTTTAAGAATGCGCATGGCTCAGTCCTCCCAGATCTGTACGGTTTTGAGCACGTCGCGGCGATTGGCCTTCTTGGCGCCGAACATGTTGGTGTCGGAACTGCCGCTGCAACCGCTGCCGAAGCTGAACCCACAACCGGAGCGCTCGGCGAACGCGTCGCTCATGGCGTCTTCGCGGTGCGCGCTGGGCACCACAAAACGGTCTTCATAGTTGGCGATGGCCAGGTAGCGGTACATCTCTTCCACCTGTTCCACACTCAGGCCGACGTCTTCGAGCACTTGCAGGTCCTGCACCCCATCGACTTGCTGGGAGCGCTTGTAGGCACGCATGGCCAACAGGCGTTTGAGCGCACGCTTGACCGGTTTTTCATCGCCGGCGGTGAGCATGTTCGCCAGGTAACGCAGCGGAATACGCAGGCTGTCGACATCCGGGATCACCCCGTTCATGCCCACGGTGCCGGCAGCGGCGGCGTTCTGGATCGGTGAGAGTGGCGGCACGTACCAGACCATCGGCAAGGTGCGGTATTCCGGGTGCAGCGGCAGTGCGAGTTTCCAGTCCACGGCCATCTTGTACACGGGCGAGCGCTGGGCCGAGTCGATCACCGACTGCGGCACGCCATCGGCCAGGGCCTGGCGGATCACCGCCGGGTCGTTCGGGTCGAGGAAGATTTCCAGCTGCTTCTCGTACAGGTCCTGCTCACTGGCGGTGCTGGCCACTTCACTGATGCGGTCGGCGTCATACAGCAGCACGCCGAGATAACGAATGCGGCCGACGCAGGTTTCGGCGCACACAGTGGGCATGCCGGCTTCGATACGCGGGTAACAGAAGATGCACTTCTCGGACTTGCCGCTCTTCCAGTTGAAGTAGATTTTCTTGTACGGGCAGCCGCTGATGCACATGCGCCAGCCGCGGCATTTCTCCTGGTCGATCAGCACGATGCCGTCTTCTTCGCGCTTGTAGATCGCACCGCTCGGGCACGACGCCGCGCACGCCGGGTTCAGGCAGTGCTCGCACAGGCGTGGCAGGTACATCATGAAGGTGTTTTCGTACTCACCGTAAATGTCGGCCTGGATCTGGTCGAAGTTCTTGTCCTTGCGCCGCTTGGCAAACTCGGTGCCGAGGATTTCTTCCCAGTTGGGGCCCCACTCGATCTTTTGCATGCGCTTGCCCGACACCAGCGAACGCGGGCGTGCGGTGGGCTGGTGCTCGCCCAAGGGCGCGGTATGCAGGTGCTGGTAGTCGAAATCGAACGGCTCGTAGTAGTCGTCCAGGCTCGGCAGGTCGGGGTTGGCGAAGATGTTCGCCAGCACGCGGAACTTGCCGCCGATGCGCGGGTTGATCGAGCCGTTGGCGTTGCGCACCCAGCCGCCCTTCCACTTGTCCTGGTTTTCCCACTCTTTGGGGTAGCCGATGCCCGGCTTGGACTCGACGTTGTTGAACCAGGCGTATTCCATGCCTTCGCGGCTGGTCCACACGTTTTTGCAGGTGATCGAGCAGGTGTGGCAGCCGATGCATTTGTCCAGGTTCAGCACCATGCCGATCTGTGAGCGAATCTTCATCTCAGTTCTCCTCGATATCGGTCGGCAATGGGCGCGGCAGGTCATCGCCGCTGGAGCCATCGAGCCAGTCGACCTTGGCCATCTTGCGCACCACGACGAATTCATCGCGGTTGCAACCGACCGTGCCGTAATAGTTGAAGCCGTAGGCCTGCTGGGCGTAGCCACCGATCATGTGGGTGGGCTTGAGCACCACGCGGGTCACCGAGTTATGGTGGCCGCCACGGGTCTTGGTGGTTTCCGAACCTGGCACATTCACGATGCGTTCCTGGGCGTGGTACATCATCACCATGCCTTCCTTGACGCGCTGGCTGACCACCGCACGGGCGGTGAGCGCGCCGTTGACGTTGAAGCATTCGATCCAGTCGTTGTCCTCGATGCCGGCGCGCTTGGCGTCGATTTCCGAGAGCCACACAATCGGCCCGCCACGGCTCAGGGTGAGCATCAACAGGTTGTCGCTGTAGGTGCTGTGGATGCCCCACTTCTGGTGCGGGGTGATCCAGTTCAGCACGATCTCGGTCTCGCCATTGCTGCGCTTGCCCTTCACGCCTTCGATGGTGCGGGTGTTGACCGGTGGCCGATAGCTCATCAACTGCTCGCCGAACGCCTGCATCCACGGGTGGTCCTGGTAGAACTGCTGGCGACCGGTAATGGTGCGCCATGGGATGTTTTCATGGACGTTGGTGTAGCCTGCGTTGTAGCTCACGTGTTCATCCTCAAGACCCGACCAGGTGGGGCTGGAGATGATTTTGCGCGGCTGCGCCTGGATGTCGCGGAAGCGAATCGCTTCATGGGCCTTGGAGATCGCCAGGTGGCTGTGGTCAATGCCGGTGAATTCCGACAGCGCGGCCCAGGCTTTCAAGGCGACCTTGCCGTTGGTTTCCGGGGCCAGGGACAGGATCACTTCGGCGGCGTCGATGGCGCTGTCGATTTTCGGCCGGCCGTGGCTGATGCCCGCAGCGTTTTCCTGATGGTTGAGCTCGCCGAGGAACTCGACTTCTTCATCGGTGTTCCAGTTGATGCCCTTGCCGCCGTTGCCGAGTTTTTCCAGCATCGGGCCCAACGAGGTGAATTTCTTGTAGATGTTCGGGTAGTCGCGCTCCACCACTGCCATGTTCGGCGCGTTCTTGCCCGGCACCGGCGCCACACCGGCGCTTTTCCAGTCGGTGCCGCCGAACGGCTGGGCCAGTTCGCCGACGCTGTCGTGCATCAGCGGCACGGTGACCAGGTCTTGCTCCACGCCCAGGTGGCCGACCGACATGGCCGAGAAGGCCTTGGCGATGCCCTTGTAGATTTCCCAGTCCGAACGCGACTCCCACGCCGGGTCGATGGCCGCCGACAACGGGTGGATGAACGGGTGCATGTCCGAGGTGTTCATGTCGTCTTTTTCGTACCAGGTGGCGGTCGGCAAAACGATATCGGAATACACACAGGTGGAGGACATGCGGAAGTCCAGGGTGGTCACCAGGTCGAGCTTGCCGATGGCGCCGTCGTCGACCCACTCGGCCTCGGTGGGCTTGCTTTCGCCGCCAAAGCCGATGTCTTCGTTCATCACCCCGTTCTTGGTGCCCAACAGGTACTTGAGCATGTACTCATGGCCCTTGCCCGAGGAGCCGAGCAGGTTGGAGCGCCAGATAAACATGTTGCGCGGGAAGTTCACCGGGCTGTCCGGCTGCTCGCAGGCAAAGCGCAAGGTGCCGTCCTGCCAGGATTTGACCACGTAGTCTTTGGGCGTCATGCCGGCGGCGGCCGCGTCACGGCAGATGTGCAGCGGGTTGGTGTTGAGCTGCGGTGCACTCGGCAACCAGCCGGCGCGTTCGGCGCGGATGTTGTAGTCCAGCGCGTGGGTGGGGAACTGCGACTTGTCCGCCAGGGGCGAGAGCACGTCGTGCATGTTCATCTTCTCGTGGCGCCACTGGGAGCTGTGGCCGTAGAAGAAGCTGGTGCCGTTCATCTGGCGTGGCGGGCGGTTCCAGTCCAGGCCGAAGGCCAGCGGCAGCCAGCCGCATTGCGGGCGCAGTTTTTCCTGGCCGACGTAGTGGGCCCAGCCGCCGCCGGTCTGGCCGACACAACCGCAGAGCATGAGCATGTTGATCAGCCCGCGGTAGTTCATGTCCATGTGGTACCAGTGGTTCATCGCCGCGCCGACGATGATCATCGAACGGCCACGGGTCTTGTCAGCGTTGTCGGCGAACTCGCGGGCGATCTGGATGGCTTTCTCGCGGCTCACGCCGGTGATCGCTTCCTGCCACGCCGGGGTGCCGGGCACGCTGGCATCGTCGTAGTCCTTGGCCACGTTGTGGCCGCCCAGGCCACGGTCGATGGCCAGGTTGGCGGCGGACAAGTCGAACACCGTGGCGACCTTGGCCACCGAGCCGTCGGCCAGGGTCACGTTGTGCACCGGCACGCGACGGTACTGCACCGCCTCGCCGGCCACGTGCTGGAAGTGTTCCTGGACTTCGCCGGCAAAATACGGGAAGGCCACTTCGGCGACGTCGTCACCGATCAGGCTGAGTTTGAGGTCGATAGCGCGGCCTTCACCGCCCTCCTTGGCGAGGATGTTCCACTTGCCCTTCTCGCCCCAGCGGTAGCCGATGGAGCCTTGTGGCGAGACCAACTCGCCGCTCTCATCGAGGGCGATGGTTTTCCATTCCGGGTTGTTGTCCTGGCCGAGGTTGCCGGTGAGGTCCGAGGCGCGCAGGAAGCGGTCGGGCTGGAAACCGGCGCCCGGTGCAAAACCGGTCATTGGCTTGAGCATCACCAGCACCGGCAGGTCGGTAAAGCGCTTGGCGTAATCGGTGAAATACGCGCTCGGTTTATCCAGGTGAAATTCCTTGAAGATCACATGGTTGAAGGCCTGGGCCAACGCGGCGTCGGTGCCCTGCTTGGGGTTGAGCCACAGGTCGGTGAGCTTGGCCACTTCCGAGTAGTCAGGGGTGATGGCCACGGTCTTGGTGCCCTTGTAGCGCACCTCGGTGAAGAAGTGTGCGTCGGGGGTGCGGGTCTGCGGGACGTTGGAACCCCAGGCGATGATGTAATTGGAGTTGTACCAGTCGGCCGATTCCGGCACGTCGGTCTGCTCGCCCCACACCATCGGCGAGGCCGGTGGCAGGTCGCAGTACCAGTCGTAGAAACTCAGGCACACGCCGCCGATCAGCGACAGGTAACGCGAACCCGCCGCATAGCTGACCATCGACATGGCCGGGATCGGCGAGAAGCCGACGATGCGGTCCGGGCCGTATTGCTTGATGGTGTAGACGTTGGAGGCGGCGATGATCTCGTTGACCTCCTCCCAGTTGGAGCGAATGAAACCGCCCATGCCACGCTTGCTCTTGTAGGCGTCGGCCTTGACCTTATCCTCGACGATGCTCGCCCACGCCTCGACCGGCGAAAGGGTCTGGCGCGCTTCACGCCACAACTTGAGCAGCGGCTTGCGGATCTTCGGGTACTTGAGCCGGTTGGCGCTGTAGATGTACCAGCTGTAGCTCGCGCCACGCGGGCAGCCGCGCGGCTCGTGGTTGGGCAGGTCATTGCGGGTGCGCGGGTAGTCGGTCTGCTGGGTTTCCCAGGTGATCAGGCCGTTCTTCACGTAGATCTTCCACGAGCACGAGCCGGTGCAGTTCACACCGTGGGTGGAGCGCACGATCTTGTCGTACTGCCAGCGCGAACGGTAGACGTTTTCCCAATCGCGGGACTCTTTACGGGTCTCGCCGTGACCGTCGGAGAATTCGTTTTGCTTGCGGTTGAAGAACCGCAGTTGATCCAACAAGTGACTCATGGTGCTTTCCTCATCAGGCGTGCGGGGTGCGTTGCCCCGCGAATTCGTGGTCGATCAGCAGGGTGTGGCGCAGCCTTTGCGGGCGTACCACCACCAGGTCACGACGATGCAGCTCAGGTAGAAACCGACAAACATGTAGAAGGCCATGGCAGGGCTGCCGGTGGCGGCCATGGACGTGCCGAAGGACTTGGGAATGAAGAACGCGCCGAACGCGCCCATGGCCGAGCTGAAGCCCAGCACGGCGGCGGATTCCTTGCCGGCGTCTTTGAGGGCTTGTTCGCGCACCGCCGCCGGTTTGCCGGCGCTGGCTTTTTCATGCTGGGTACGGAAGATCACCGGGATCATGCGGAAGGTGGAACCGTTGCCCACGCCGGTGGTGATGAACAGCAGCATGAACATGCCGAGGAAGCCGTAGAAGCTGCCGCCCTGCCCGTTCTGCGGCAGAAAGTGCAGCACGCCGAAGACCATCGCGATCATCAGCACGAAGTTCCACAAGGTCACCCGCGCACCGCCGAGCTTGTCCGCCAGCCAGCCGCCCAACGGGCGTACCAGCGCACCGACCAGCGGGCCGAGGAAGGCGAATTTGAGTGCAACCACGTCGGGAAACGAGGTCTTGATCAGCAGCGGAAAGGCCGCCGAGAAGCCGATGAACGAACCGAAGGTTGCCAGGTACAACCAGCACATCAGCCAGTTGTGCTTGCGCTTGAAGATCACCGCCTGCTCGCTGAACGATGCACGCGCGCTGGACAGGTCATTCATGCCGAACCAGGCCGCCACGGTGACGGCGAGAATGAACGGCACCCAGATAAACCCGGCGTTCTGCAACCAGAGTTGACTGCCATCCGGCAAGGTCTGCGGTTGCCCACCCATCAGGCCGAACACGCCGAACGTGATCACCAGCGGCACGCAGAACTGCATCACCGACACGCCCAGGTTACCCAGGCCGGCATTCAGGCCCAGCGCGGTGCCTTGCTGCGACTTGGGGTAGAAGAAGCTGATATTGGACATGCTCGAGGCGAAGTTGCCGCCGCCGAGACCGCAGAGCAAGGCGATCAGCACGAAAACGCTGTACGGGGTGTTGGGGTCTTGCACCGCGAAGCCCATCCACAGCGACGGCAGCAGCAAGGACGCGGTGCTCAGCGCCGTCCAGCGGCGCCCGCCGAAGATCGGCACCATGAACGAGTAGAACACCCGCAAGGTGGCGCCGGACAATCCCGGCAGCGCGGCCAGCCAGAACAGTTGGTCGGTGGTGAAGGTAAAGCCGATGGCGTTGAGGCGCACGATCACCGTGCTCCAGACCATCCATACGGCGAAGGCCAGCAGCAGCGCGGGAATCGAGATCCACAGGTTGCGGGTCGCGGTCTTCTTGCCGCTGGCGCCCCAGAACGCCGGGTCTTCAGGGCGCCAGTCGTGGATCACCGGGCCCGAGCCGGGCTTTTGTGCGATGGACATGATTATTCTCCTTGAAGAGAGGGCTTGCCGAGCAACGGCTGTTTGCGAACTTCGCTGAGGTACATCCAGGTCAGGGACACCCAGACCACGCCGTACATCAACATGAAGCAGGAGGAGCGCACGCCGGTGAGGTCCACCAGGGCGCCGAACAGGATCGGCAGCACAAAGCCGCCCAGGCCACCGGCCAGGCCGACGATGCCGGACACCGCGCCCATGTTCTGTGGGTAGTCATTGGCGATGTACTTGAACACCGAGGCCTTGCCGAACGCGAAGGCGATGCCCATCACAAACAGCAGCACGGTGAATAGCGTGGCGTTGAGGCCGATGTGAAAGTCGAGGGGACCGTTGACGGTCTGCACCTGCAATTGGGTCTGCGGGTAGCTGAGCAGGAACAGGCAGATCCAGCTCACCCACAGCACCCACCAGGTCACGCTCTGGGCGCCCCAGCGGTCGGACATCCAGCCGCCCACCGCGCGCAGCACACCACCGGGCAGGGAGAAACACGCGGCCAGCAGCGCGGCGCTTTGCAGGCTGAAACCGTATTCCTGCACGTAGTACTTGGTCATCCACAGCGCCAGGGCCACATAGCCGCCGAACACAATCGAGTAGTACTGGCAGTAGCGCCACACGGCCGGGTCCTTGAGGCACAGCAACTGCTGGCGCAGGCTGGCACCGCCGGCGCTGCGGTGGGTTTTGTCTTCGCTGGTGAGAAACCAGAACAACAACGCGGTGATAAACAGGATCGCGCCAAACATCTTGGGCACCAGGTGCCAGGTGCCCAGGGCGATCAGCGCCGGGGCGAGAAACTTGGTCACCGCGGCCCCGGCATTGCCGGCGCCGAACACGCCCATGGCAAAGCCCTGGTTCTCTTTGTCGAACCACTTGGCGACATAGGCGATGCCCACCGAAAACGAGCCGCCGGCCAGGCCGACAAACAACCCCAGCACCAGGAACTGCCAATAGGCGGTGGCGTAGGTGATCAGGTACAACGGCAGCACGCAGGCAAGCATCAACAGGAAGAACACGATGCGCCCGCCGAAGCGGTCGGTGAGCAGCCCCAGGGGCAGACGCACCAGTGAGCCAGTCAGCACCGGGGTGGCGGCCAGCAGGCCGAACTGGGTTTCGTTGAGTTGCAGCAGCTCTTTGATCGGCACGCCCAGCACGGCGAACATCATCCAGACCATAAAGCAGACGGTGAACGCCAAGGTGCTCATGCCCAGCACCAGGCCTTGTCTCACACGGGGTTGAGTCACGGTATGCGCTCCAGAAAGTGATTCCATGAGCGCAGGTTAGGGGCGGCCCCCCCGTGGAACTTGACCCAGATCAACGTCGACCCTGGGGGTATGGGGCTATGCTGGCCCCGTCTACCTCCAAGGAGGTAGACGCAACAACAAGAGAAAGCCTTTATTTATCAATGGATTGATCTCTTGTGCCGGCTTTTATCCGTGGGAGGGTGCGCCGGCAATTCTTTAGAGGTAGGACGCCAGGGAAGGCTGTGTTCAGCCCCTTTTCCCGTGCCTGGTGCAACCATGCTGCTTTGCTGCCTCCTTCGATTACGCCGCCATGTTTGACTGGCTGCGCAGCTCCCTGCCCGCCCGCGCCGGCCTGGCGGTTATCCTGATCGCTGTCCTCGCCCTGGCCAGTTCCTTGAGCGCAGGTTTGATCGCCTGGTTCAGCCAGGGTGATGCCGCCGCGATCAACACCGCCGGTTCCGTGCGCATGGAGACCTACCACCTCAGCTGGAAGCTCGCCGCCGGTGCACCGGCTGACGAAATTGACGCCATCACCCAAAGCCTGCAAGGCCGCCTGGACAGCCAATCCCTCAAGGCGGTGCTCGAAGACGGACCGCGCGGCGCACTGTTGCAGAGTTACCAACAAATCCAGCAACGCTGGCACGACGAGTTGCGCCCGGCCCTGACACGCGGTGACAGCCTGTTGTTCCAAGCCAACGCACCGGCCTTCGTCGAACAACTCAACCGTTTCGTCAGCCTGTTGCAGCAACACAGCGAACAGAAACAGAGCTGGCAGCAAGGCATTCAGGGCCTGGCGCTGTTCAGCACCCTGATCATCCTGCTGCTGGGCCTGTATGAATTGCAGTACGGGGTGGTCAGCCCCCTGGAAGAACTGGTGCACGCCACCCGGCGCTTTCGTGACGGCGACTTCCAGACCCGCGTCAACCATCGTTCCGAGGACGAACTGGGGCAACTGGCCCTGAGTTTCAATGCCATGGCCGAGACCATCGAGGCTTCCCACCGCACCCTGGAAAGCCAGGTGCAACTCAAGACCCTCAACCTGCAACAAGCCAACGCCGCCCTCGAATTGCTCTACCAGAGCAGCCGCAGCCTGGCCACGCGCCTGGCCAACGCCGAAGGCCTCGATGAACTGATCCGGCGCTTCCAGACACGCCTGCCGGGGCTGCGCCTGTCGCTGTGCCTGCAAGGTCACTTCCTCGCGCCGGCCCAGCAGATGCTTGCCCTGCACGGCGGCGACAGCCGCAACGTGTGCGCCATCGGCGATTGCGCCAGTTGCCAGAAACACAAAGTCGCGCCACCCCAGGTGTTCAGCATCAGTAACCAGGGCTCGGAACTGGGCGAACTCAAGGCCCACTTCATCGACGGTCATGCGCCTCAGGCCTGGGAGCAACAACTGATCCAGGCCCTGGCCAACCTGATCGGCACCTCGCTGTCGCTCAAGCGCCAACGCGAGCAGGACCACCGCCTGCTGCTGCTCGACGAACGCACCATCATCGCCCGCGAACTGCACGACTCCCTGGCCCAGGCGCTGTCCTACATGAAACTGCAAGTGAGCCGCATGCAAACCCTGATCCGCCGTGGCGAACCGGTGGAAACCCTGGCCACCGTCACCGGCGAACTGCGCGATGGCCTGAACAACGCCTATCGCCAACTGCGCGAATTGCTCACCACCTTCCGCCTGCAGATCAACGACGCCGGGCTCGTGCGGGAACTGTCGGACACCGCCGAAGAATTCTCCCGACGCGGCGAGTTCCAGGTGCACCTGCATGTGGATGCCCTGGCCTTCCAACTGTCGGCCAGCGAACAGATCCACCTGTTGCAGATCACCCGCGAGGCCTTGTCCAACTGCCTGCGCCACGCCCATGCCCAGAACGCCTGGCTGCAACTGCGCCAGGTCGGCGAAACCGTGAGCCTGAGCATAGAAGACGACGGTCGCGGCTTCAGCGGCGACATCGATCGGCGCGAACACCACGGCCTGACCATCATGGACGAACGCGCCCGCAGCCTGCGCGGCGACCTCGACATCAGCCCCCGCGAGCCCCAGGGCACCCGCGTGCACCTGCGTTTCCAGCCGGAATTTCTCGGCCACTCCCTACAAGGCACCGCCTCATGAACACCGCCATGCGCCACCGTATCCTGCTGGTCGACGATCACCCGATGATGCGCCGCGGCATGCGCCAGATCCTCGAACTGGAAGACGACCTGCAGGTGGTCGGCGAAGCCGGTAACGGCCAGGAAGCCCTCGACCGGATCGATGCCGTGCAACCGGACCTGATCCTGCTGGACAACAACATGCCGCACATGAACGGCCTGGAAACCCTGCGCCGCCTGCGCGCCATGCACTACGGCGGCAAGGTATTGCTGTTTACCGTGTCCGACGCCGAGGACGACATCCGCGACGCGTTGCGCCTGGATGCCAATGGCTACCTGCTCAAGGATATGGAGCCGGAGTTGGTGGTGGAATTCATCCGTGATGCGCTACGGGGCGCGCTGGTGATCAGCCCTGGGCTGACCCGTGTGCTGGCGCAGGCCTTGCGTTCACCGCAGCCTCATGCGGCGGTGGAATTGACTGAACGCGAGCGTCAGGTGTTGAAGACGATTGCCGGGGGGTACAGCAACAAGGTGATCGGACATAAGCTGGGGATTACGGAGGGCACGGTGAAGGTGCATGTGAAGAATCTGCTGCATAAGCTGGGGTTGCGATCGCGGGTGGAAGCGGCGGTTTGGGCGATGGAGCATTTGCGGCAGGTGGGGTGACGGGGGTATCAAAAATGTGGGAGGGGGCCTGCTCCCGATGGCAGTGGGTCAGCAACAGATACATTCACTGACACTCCCTCATCGGAGAAGTCGAATCGTCGCACCGCCCCTCCCACACTGGAACTGCGTTTGTAGACCAATCCCCCCAAGAGGTACTCCCACGGAGGCATATCCCCAGGCATCGGCCACGCCCTACCATGCCGGCAACGGAGGCCCCATGCTAACCCACCCGCACATCGTCCTGACCCTACGCCGTCACCCATTGTTCAGCCAACTCCCGGAAAAAACCTTCCAGGATGTCTGCACCCTGGCCAACCTCAAGCGCCTGCCCGGTCACACCCCGCTGATGCATCAGGGCGACGCCGCCGAGCGGTTTTTCCTGTTGGTCAGCGGCCAGATCAAACTGCACCGCGTGACGGGTGAGGGCCAGGAACACCTGGTGGAAATCATCCAACCCGGCCAGACGTTCGCCGAGGCGCTGCTGTTCACCCAGGCCAAGGCCTACCCGGTGAGCGCCACCGCGCTCAAGGACAGTGTGCTGGTGAGCGTCGCCGGCGAACACTATCGCCGTGCTCTGGAAGATCAACCGAAAATCTGCCTGGCAATCCTGGCCGGCATGAGTATCCACCTGCACCAACGGCTGCAGGACATCGACACCCTGACTCTGGCCAACGCCAGCCGGCGGGTGATCAATTTTCTGTTCCAGGAGCGCGATAGCCGCAGTGGCGACGTATTGCTGCAAGTGCCCAAGCGCCTGGTGGCGTCGAAGCTGGGGATCCAGCCGGAGACGTTTTCGCGGATTCTGCACCGGCTGGTGGAAGGCGGCTTGATCGAGGTGCAACGGCGCACGATTCGCATCGTGCGCGAAGACGCGCTGAGGGCGTATCAGGCCTGAGTGGCCAGCCCACGCCCTGCCCGCTCCAGGTTTCGCCACAGCCACCCCGGCAATACGTCGGGGTCCAGGCTGTCGATCAGGTTTTTCAGCCCCAGCCCCAACTCGGTATCCCCCTCGATCACCAACCGCCGCCGAAAGAACAAGGTGTCCGGATCTTCCTGCCGACTGGCCAGCAACAGAAACTCGCGCCAGTTGCCGCTGATGCTCACCTGGGCGTCGGCCTGTTGAGCAATACGCAAGCCGTCGCGCGCCAACGTCAGGTACCAGCACAACCCCAGGTCGGGAATGCGCAGACACATCCAGCGCCCGCGCAGCAGGTCGAAACCGCCGTCACGCAGCGGTTCGGCCAGGCAGCGGTTGAGGGCCTGTTGCAAGGCCAGGCGCTGCACGCGAAAGGGAACGCGGCGCACCAGCGGTAACAGGCGATCGGCACTCTTGAGCAACCACTGTTTGCGACTCAACACAGGCCTGCCTCCTCGACCCGCAACATGCCGGCCTGGCCGTGCCAGTAGCCGTTGCAGCCGTCGACGAACAGCGGCGGCATGGCGCCCTGGCGCACCTGATCGAACGCGCGCACCACCTCGACCATACCTTCGGCCCGTGGGCTCAGGCGCAACAGGTCGGCGCCACCGTTGACCAGCGCGGGATAGTCCGCGAGCAGGTTGGTGACGTCGGCCGACATCGTCTGGATCCCGTTCAGGGTGAACAACGCTTGCCCTTCCTGGCTGGTCAGGGCCATGCCGTCGGGGTAGTTGAGGCAGCAGAACTGGCAGTCGTCCTTGGGCCGGTTTTCGGCGCGGGCGGTAAAGCAGCGCGCCGAGTACGCCAGAGGCAAGTGACCGTAGGCGAAGATTTCCACCTCGGGCAATGCGCGGCCGAGTTCACGCACCTGTTGCAGCACATCGACGATCAACGCCTGGGAGCATTCCACCGGCGGCACCCAGCGCTGCATGCCCGCATCGAGCAACTGCACCAGGGCGTGGCCGTTATACAGGTTGAGCGCCGGGCCGCCGACAAAGGGCAACTTGCGCTCGATCAACATCTGCACCGCACCCATGTCGTTGGCCTCCACCAGCAGTTCGCCGTTGTCGCACAGGCGGCGCAGGCTCGACAGTTCGGAGGCGGCTTCGATCAGCGTGAGGCTCGACAACACGATCTGCGCCTGGCTGCCGGCCTGCAATTCACGCCCCAGGCCCAACCATTGATCCAGCGACAGTGCACGGCGTTTGGCGCACACGGTTTCGCCCAGGTAAATCACGTCCAGAGGCAAGTCGGCCATGTCGGCATAGAAGCGCCCCAGGTATTGCTTGTCCCAATAAAACAGCACCGGTCCCAGGCTGAGTTTCATCTGTGTCTCCTCACTGCCATGCACGATGGTAGGCGCCGAGCGTGGTCTGGCTGCCTTCGGATAACCCCGCCAGCACCTGGCGCCATTGGTCCTTGACCACAAAGCTGGCCGGCGCGCTGCGGTGGGCGTCCAGCGCCGCGCGCCAGACTCGGGTGACTTGTTCCACATAGGCCGGGCTGCGTTGCCGGCCTTCGATTTTCACCGCCGCCACGCCGATGGCGCTGAGTTCCGGCAGCAGGTCCAGGGTGTCGAGGCTGGTGGGTTCTTCCAGCGCATGGAAGCGCTTGCCGCCCACCAGGAAGCGGCCTTTGCATAAGGTCGGGTAGCCGGCGGGTTCATCGGGGGTGTAGCGGTCGATCAGCACCTCACTGAGGCGTGCGCTCAGGCCGTCGGCGTCGTCGCTCCAGCGCACCGCCTTGGCCGGCGAGCACACGCCGCACAGGTTGGGCGACTCGCCGGTGATGTAGGAAGACAAATGGCAACGCCCCTCGGCCATGATGCACAGGCTGCCAAAGCCGAACACTTCGATCGGCACCGGGCTGCTCGCCGCCACTTGTTTGACCTGGGCCAGGGACAGCACACGCGGCAACACCGCACGGCGAATGGCATAGCGCTCGGCGTAGAATTTGAGCGCCGCCGCGTGAGTGGCCGAGCCCTGCACCGACAGGTGCAACGCCATCTGCGGATGCCGGCGACTGGCGTAGTCGAGTACGCCGGGGTCGGCGGCGATCAGGGCATCCACGCCGTGGTCCGCCGCGCGGTCGACGGCGCGTTGCCAGCGTGCCCAGATCTTCGGTTGCGGGTAGGTGTTGACCGCCACGTACAGCTTGCGCTGGTGCTGGCGAATAAACGCGACGGCACCGTCGAACTGTTTGTCGTCCATGTTCAGCCCGGCAAAATGCCGGGCATTGGTGTCATCGCGAAACCCCACGTACACCGCATCGGCACCTTGGCGCACGGCGGCTTTGAGGGCGGGCAAGTTACCTGCCGGGCAGACCAGTTGCATGAGTGCTCCTTATTCAAAATCGGCAAACGACAAAAACGCCACCGGCGCGCCCTTGGGCACCTGCTGCTCACGCTCGATGATCACCAGGCCATCGGCCCAACAGGCGGCCATGAGCATTGCCGAGCTTTGCTGGGGATGCAGGATGGCGCGCAGTTGCCCGTCCACGCCGGGCCTTAGGCGGGCGCGCAGGTATTGGCGGCGCTTGTTGGGCTTGAGCCACTCGAAACCGGCCACCACGTTGATCGGCACCGGCAGCACCCGCTCGGCACCTTGGGCACGCAGCAAGAACGCACGCACCACCACCAGCGCCGTGACCAGGGCGGCAGTCGGGTTGCCGGGCAGGCCAATCCAGGGTTTGCCCGCCACGTTGCCAAAGGCCAGGGGCTTGCCGGGCTGGATCGCCAGGCGCCACACATCCACTTTGCCCAGTGCCTGGATCGCCTGTTTGAGGTGGTCCTCCTCGCCCACCGACACACCGCCAGTGGTCAGCAGCACGTCGCACTCGGAAGACGCCAGTGCCAGCGCGTCGCGGCTGGCCGCCAGGGCGTCGGCCATCACGCCGTAGTCGTGCACTTGCACGCCCCAGCCACGCAGCAACGCGGCGACCAGATGGCGGTTGCTGTTGTAGATCTGTCCCGGCGCCAGCGGTTCGCCAGGCTCGCGCAGCTCATCGCCGCTACTGAGCAGGCACACCCGCAGTGGCCGGTAGACCTTGACCCGCGGGATGCCCGCCGCTGCCAACAGGCCGATTTCCTGAGCGCGCAGGCGCTTGCCGGCGCTCAACACGCGCTGACCGCGCTGCAGCTCTTCACCGCGCTTGCGCACGTGTTCGCCCAGGCGCAACGGCGGGCACCAGATACGCTGGCCGTACACGCGGCAGCGCTCCTGGGGCACCACACTGTCGGCGCCGGACGGCAGGGGCGCACCGGTAAAAATCCGCACGCATTGCCCAGCCTGCAACGGCACGTCGCTGCTGTGCCCGGCGGCGATCCGCCCCGCCAATACCAGGTAGCCGCCCTGCTCCGGCACATCGAAGGCGCGCAGGGCGTAGCCGTCCATGGCGCTGTTGTCCCAGCCCGGCAGATCGAGGGGCGAGAACACCTCTTCGGCGGTCACCCGGCCAAGGGCCTCGCCCAGGGCAACCACCTCGGTGGACGGTGGCGGTGGCGCCTGGGCCAGCAGTTGTTCGATGGCCACGTCCACCGGCAGCAGCTCGCCGCTGTCACACACGCTCATGACCGTGCCTCGCAGGCGCCGAGCACGTGATCAGGCTGCGGCTTGAGGTGCGGCACGAAATTGCACGGGCCGGTGCGACTGTCCAACTGGCTGAGCAGTATCTGGTCCCACGCGGTGCGACAGGCGCCGGGCGAACCGGGCATGCAACACACCAGCACGCCGTTGCTGACGCCGGCCAGCGCCCGCGATTGCAGGGTCGATATGCCGATTTCGGCCAGGGACACCTGACGGAACAGCTCGCCAAAGCCGTCCACCTGTTTGTCCAGCAACGGCAGTACGGCCTGGGGGGTGTTGTCGCGGGCGGTGAAGCCGGTGCCACCGGTCATCAGCACCACCTGGACCTCGGGGTCGGCGATCCACAGGGAAACCTGCGCGCGGATCTGGTAGATATCGTCAATCACCAGGCCCCGGTCCACCAGCACATGCCCGGCGCCCTGCAAACGGTCCACCAGGGTCTGGCCGGAGGTATCCGTGTCGAGGCTGCGGGTGTCGCTGATGGTGAGTACGGCGATGTTCAGTGGCACGAAATGCCGTTGTTTCAAATGGGCCATGATCCAGGCTCCAAACGTCAGGAAAGTGGTGGTCAGCCTGCGCCGCAATGGGCGCAGGGCCTATTCCTCGGAGGAGGTATGCCGTTAGGGGGCCAGCCGCGTGCGCTGCCATTGACCGTCGTGCAGGCGATAGTCGAGACGGTCATGCAGGCGGTCGGGGCGGCCCTGCCAGAATTCGATGCGCTGCGGTTGCAGGCAGTAGCCGCCCCAGTGTTCGGGCCGTGGCGGTTGGCGACCGGCGAAGCGTTCGGTGACCTCGCGCAAGCGGCTTTCCAGTTCGCTGCGATGGCCCAGGGGCTGGCTTTGCGGCGAGGCCCAGGCGCCCAGTTGGCTGGCGGTGGGACGGGCATCGAAATAGTCGTCCGACAGTTGGGCCTGCGCGCGCACCACCGGGCCTTCGATGCGCACCTGACGCTCCAGACCCGGCCAGAAAAACGTCATGGCCGCATGGGGATTGCTCGCCAGTTCCTCGCCCTTGGCGCTTTGATAATGGCCAAAGAAGAAAAAGCCGTCGGCGCTGAAGCCCTTGAGCAAGAGGATGCGGCAATGGGCATGCCCGTCACGGTCGACCGTGGCCAGGGCCATGCTGTTGGCCTCGGCCGGCGGCACTTCGGTCTTGCGCGCCTGGTCGAGCCACTGGCCGAACAGCACCACGGGATCGTCCTGCGTCAGATCGTCCCTCAAGCCATACAGGGTGTAGTTGCGGCGCAATTGCGCAAGAGACAGGGGCATGGCGCGGTCCTCCAGAAAGTTCGCCACAGTGTGGGAACTACCGCCGCGTTATCCCTTGACCGCGATCAACATTCGTCCGCGGCATGACGCCGCACAGCCCTACCACAGCGACTTG
This sequence comes from Pseudomonas sp. FP597, assembly GCF_030687435.1. Lineage (NCBI taxonomy): Bacteria > Pseudomonadati > Pseudomonadota > Gammaproteobacteria > Pseudomonadales > Pseudomonadaceae > Pseudomonas > Pseudomonas sp. FP597. The sequence goes on from NZ_CP117432.1 coordinate 3,816,094, forward strand.
GCCAGGATCACGATCAGCACCATGTGCGCCAGGATGCTGCGCCGGATCCACATCGCCCGCGTGGGGCTCAGGCGTTTGTGGGTCAGCCAGTACGCCAGCAGCAAGTAGTGGCCGATGATGCTCAGGGCCAGGCTGATTTTCAGGCTCAACAGCAGCGCGAATCGCCCGGTCCACGGCATGCCCCAGTAATGCCAGGCCAGGCCGATGCCCGCGCCGTACAGCAGCACCACCACGCCATGCAGCACCTGGCGCGAACGCCGCGCAATTGCGTGCTCGGCGGTGAACTGCGCCGACCAGGCCAGTTCCTGCCGGGCGCTGTGCCAGATCACCACTTCAAAAAACAGCGTGCCGATAAAGGCGATGGCCGCCAGCAGATGCACGATCAATAACCACGAATACAGCATCGGTTTCTCCTAGCCGGGGTGCCCATCGACGCGCGACTGCAGCAGCATCGGCCCGTAGCGCCACAGGTACAGCCCGAGCCCGACGAACCAGCACAGCCCGGCCAGCCACAACGCCGCCACCGGCCACACCAGCACCAGCAACACTCGGCACACACAGGCCAGGTTCAGCAGCGCAAAGGCCAGGGTCATCCCGCCCGGCGGCTGCAAGGGGCGGCCGGTATGGCCCAGGCTGACCCGCGCGATCATCGCCAGGATCAAGCCGCCCATGGCGCCCACGGTGAGCGCATGCACTGCCAGGCTCGGGTTGAGCGGCGCACCGAAGTGCCACAGCGCCATGCCCAGGCAGGCCAGTGCCAGCCAGGCATACGCCAGGTGCAACGACCACAGCAGCGGCACGCGCCACAGGCCGCGGTCATGCCAGCGCACCAGGCGCAGCAGATGGCCGATACCAAGGGCCGCAAACAACGCGCCGAGCCACAGGCTGGGGGACGCGGCCAACCCGCAGGCATAGGCCAACGCCACCAGGATCGAACCGCCGAGCAATATACGGTCCAGCCACGGCCAGGGCTTGACCGCTTCGACCCGACCCAACCCACGCTGGGTGAAAAACGGAATCACACGGCCACCGATCAGGCCCATCATCGCCGCCACCAGCCACAAACCGGTAAGCACCGACTGGCGCTGCCAGCCTTCGTCCTGGCGCAACAGCCCGTACAGCGAAATGCCATCCGCCACGGCCAGCAGCACCAACACCAGCACAATCGGGTAGTTGCGCTGCTGCCGCACCTGCCACAGTGTCCAACCCATCACCCCGGCCACGGCCAGTGGGAAGCTCAACTCCAACAGCGCCAGCACTGGCCAGGGCAGGTTCAGCAACCAGCCCAGTCGCGCCGCCAGCCACAGGGCGGCCAGCCCCGCCAACGGCGCTCCGCTGAGACCGGGCCGACCGGTCCAGGTCTGCACGGCCGTGAGCAGGAACCCGGCGATGATCGCCACGCCAAAGCCGAACAGCAGCTCATGGCGGTGCCAGGCCAGCCAGCCGCCGGCCGGTTGCCAACTGCCGGTGGCGCCTCCCAGGGCCAGCAGCCACAGGGGAACGGCCAGCGCCGCCAACAGGCATGCACCGAGGAAAAATGGCCGGAAGGCCAGGCGAAACAACGGGGTAATCGCCATGGCCTTGCGTCGATCAAGCACTTGCATAACACGGTCTCCCTTCAGGACTGCGACGATTTTGCGCCGATGCGCGCGCACTCCCCTTGTCTTGGATCAAGTCACACAGCGGCGCGAGCATTTACGCTTGCGTCTGCACGTTTACCGTCACCTGGAGCCCTCATGAAAAACGCCTGTGTCCCCCTCGCGTTATCTGCGATACAGCTTGAACGAGCCCCTACGTTTAAATGCCATGCAGCGCGGCAAACACCGCGCACAACTCATCCACCTGCCGGCGCCCGGCCGGCAGTACACAGAGGAACTGCGCCGACAGTTCGATCAGGCCCTCACGGTCCCACTGTTCCAGCACCGGCCAGATGGCCGCGAAATACCGGCTGAAGATCAGCCCGTAACGCCGCTCGATCGCCTGGATATCCAATTCCAGGTCACACGCCAGGCGCTCCACCACGTGATCGCGCAACGCGTCGCCGGTTTCACGCTGCCAGCCTTGGCAGGTGGCGAGTTGGCCGTTGTTCAGGGCCTGGGCGTAGGGGCGTTCGGCGCTGGTGTTTTGCGCGCACAAGGTGTCGATCTGGCTGATGGCGCCCAGGCCCAGCCCAATGTGATCGCAATACCCGTGCAGGCTGAACCCTTCGCAGGTACGGCTGAGCCGACCGCGTTCCTGGGCCTGGGTGAGGTCGTCGTCGCCACGGGCAAATTGGCCGAGGCCGATGTAGTGGTAGCCCGCTGCGTCGAGGTGCTCGAAGGCCATCTGGCGCATGGCGGTTTTATCCGCCTCGGCGCCCAGCGTCTGAAGCGGCTGAGCAAGGTAACGGCTGGGTGGCTGGGCATAATCGAACACGTGCAGGCGGTCCGGCTCCAGGGCGATCAGGCTGGCCAGCTTCAACTCGAAACTGGCGAGGGTCTGCCAGGCGCTGCCGTAGCCCAGGTCGACACTGACCGAGCGGAAATCGAACGTCCGCGCCGCATCGATCAGCGACTGGATCGGTGCCGGGTTGCGGAAATCGGCCTGGGCATCCTCGGCGCGGGCGTCGGGCACGCCGATGCAGACGCGGTTAAAGCCCAGCTCACGCAGCAGGCCCACAGCGGCCCAATCAGTGTGGCGCGGGTCTAGATCGATGCCGTAGTCGCCGCGGCCGTGCTCAAGGAAATTGAAGCGCTCGCGCAGAGCCGTCATCAGCGCCTGCACAGCGTCAATCGGCGCTGCCCCGCGCCACTGCAGATAGTCCAGCGGCTGGCGACGGCCCAGGTGACAACCGACCAGTTGGATTTCCTGGGCCAGGCTGCGGCGGTACATATCGCTTGGAGGGCTGGCGGGCCAGTACAGGGTCAGGGCCAGCGGGCGTTGGCATTGGCGGCTGGCGCGCAGGGCACGCAGCACATCGAGGGAGCCGACACCGGCGTGGAACCTGCGCCTGTCGGCGTGCCCGTTGAGGTCCAGCACGCCCTGGGCGTGGCCTGCGCGAGCGCGTGGAATGACGGTGTGCATGACGGGCTCCGGAGCAGGCGACGATGAGCCATTGTCCGGTGCGACGCCACGGCCCACCTTGATGTGCATCAAGGGCTTTACCAGGTGAGGTAGAACATGCTCTTGGCCAACAGCACAATCGCGATCATGTGGCCGAACAGGCTCAGGTGCACCAGACGGATATAGCGCGCGGTGACGGTGCCCCAGCGCATCCTTGCCATGGTCAGCAAAAAATGCGCGAGCACACTGGCGGCCAGGGTCAGCTTGAGGGCCAGCAAGGTGCCGAAGGACGAAGCCAAAGGCGCGGCGAGCACCAGCAGGTAACGCAACCAGACCATGCCGAGCCCCGCGCCGAACAGCACCAGCAACACCCAGGGCATCAGCACCCGCGCCCGACGACCGACGCCCTGCTCCACCAACACCATGACGCGGATCGGCAAGTGCCGGTGCAAATGCCCGAGGATCAACACCTCGAAAAACACCGTACCGATAAAGATCAGCGCAGCGAACAGGTGGGCCAGAAGAAATAACAGGTAAAGCATGATGGCCTCGCAGGTCGCGCCGGGCCTCCAGTGTGATGGCCTGGGCAAGCGCGCACCTTGATGCCGATCAAGGCACCGGCAACCAACCGCTGAAACCACCGTGCGCCGTCAGCGGGCACCAGGCGAAGTCTTCCGCCGAGGGCGGCAACGCCCGCTGTTCGGCATTGCTGGGAGGCGCAGTTTTCCAATCGAACACCCTAAACTCTTTCCAGGCGAGCACCACGCCCCGGGCCGGGCTGACATCGGTGTTGACCCAACACGCAGCAGCGGCGGCCATCAAGGCTTCGATGGGCTCGGCGTCGATCCGCGCGCGATAGGGCGAGCCCAGCAGCCATCGGCAGACGTTCAGGTGGTAGGTCCAGTCCTGCGCCGGCCGGTTGCGATAGGCCCAGGTCATGAAGCTGCGAAACAGGTTCAGGCCTTCGGGCGGGTCAAGCTTGAGCAAGGCCGGGCAGATGTCGAACAGGCTGTGCCAGTACGGCAACAGACGTGCATCCAGGTGCACAAAACTCCGGGCATTGCTGGGGTATTCGGACCGCGCAGGTTCCGCGCGCGGGCGACTGGCGCCTGCAGGCAATTGATGGTTCATGAAACGCACTCACAGTCGTGACGATAGAACGCCTCCAGGTCACAGGAGGCCCATGGCACACGTCAGACGGTGGGGGAAGCGCGGGGGTTGGCCGAGGGCCAGGCGTAACGCGGCGGCGCCTTGTTGCGCTGTTCATGGGCCGGGCGTGGGGCTTGCCCCAGGCCCAGCAGCCAGGCCAGGCCGATCAGGAACACCAGGGCGACCGTCACGCCGGCGCACACTGGGCAGGCAAAGTAGTTCGAAATGTTGCTGGAAGCCGCGTCGTTTAACCCTTTGTCGGAAAGTGGCGCCTGTTGGCCGCTTACCGAACAGAACGCCCCACCGATCCCGTTGAGCTGCTGGCCCATCATCCGGCCATGGCCCAAACCGCACACGAACAGGTTCATCAGCACGCAGAAGTACAGGGTCCAGGCGATCAGCGAACGGTCGGGATGGCTCAAATTCATGGCGGCGACTCTACCACCGAAGCCGCAAAGTGACGAAACGCAGCGCGCCCCTGTGGCAGAACGTCGCAGATTACGCGCACAGGCCTGGGTTGGTAGACTGGGCGCCCTCCTCGTTTACTCCTTTTCAAAGCCTGATGTGTAGACCCAGAGCAATGCAGGCGCTTCACAGGACGCACCGTTGATGAGTACGTTATTCACCCGCCGCAAGGTCCTCACCGGCATGAGCCTGTTGGGCCTGGGCCTGCTGGCCGGTTGTGACAACAGCCCCAGATTGAACTTCAAGTACGGCAAGGACTTGAGCGACAAGATCATGGGCCGCACCTTCAAGCTCAAGAACACCGAGGGTGATACCGTCACCCTCAGTTCCTACCGTGGCCTGATGCCGGTGGTGTTCTTCGGTTTCACCCAGTGCCCGGCGGTGTGTCCCACCACGCTGGCCCGCGCCGCCCAGGCCAAGAAGCTGATGGGCCGTGACGGCGAGATCATGCAGGTGATCTTTATCACCCTGGACCCGGAGCGCGACACGCCGGAAATTCTCGACAAGTACGTCAAGGCCTTCGACCCCAGCTTCGAAGCGCTCTACGGCACCCCGGAAGAAATCGCCGTGGCCGCCAAGGAGTTCGGGATCTTCTATGAAAAGATCCCCGCCGGTGACACCTACACCCTGTCCCACACCGCCACCAGTTTTGTCTTCGACACCCGTGGCAACCTGCGCCTGGGCCTGCAGGCGTCCCTTACCGCTAAAGAGTGCGCAGAAGACCTGCTCACCGTCATGGAGGTCTGCTAATGACTGCCGTTCAACACCTCAAGCGTTTCACCTTAAGCCTCGCCCTGCTGGGTTTCGCCGTGCACGCCAGCGCCCAGGTGCAAGTGACCGACGCCTGGGTACGCGCCTCGGTGCCGGGCCAGCCATCCAGCGGCGCGTTCATGACCGTCACCGCCGACAGCGACAGCAAGTTACTGCGTGTGGCGTCGCCGGTGGCCAAGGACGTGCAGATCCATGAAATGAGCATGAAGGACGACGTAATGCGCATGGGCCCGGTGGACGCGGTGGCCCTGCCGGCCGGCAAAGCGGTCAAGCTCGACCCGAACGGTTACCACGTGATGCTGATGGGCCTGACCGGGCAGATCAAGGAAGGCGACCAGGTACCGCTGACCCTGACCGTGGAAAATGCCAAGGGCGAAAAGCAGACCGTTGACGTGACCGCAACGGCGCGGGGTCTGGATGGCATGGACCACAGCAAGATGCACTGACACACAGCGGTTAAAATGTGGGAGGGCCGCATCCAGTCCCTCAATCCACAATAAACAACTTCGCCCCAACGCTCGTCGATGAGCGATGCGCCTCCATGTCATTGCCCACCTGGTAACTCATCCCGGCCGTCAGCGTGAACTGGCGGCCGTCTTCCAATTCAGTGTGCAATTCGCCTTCCAGGCACAGCAACACATGCCCGCGCGTGCACCAGTGATCGGCCAGGTAGCCTGGGGTGTATTCCACCATGCGTACACGGGTGGTGCCGAATTGGCAGGTTCTCCATGAAGCACTGCCGGTTACGCCTGGGTGAAGTTCGGGGTCGACGGTGGACCAGTCGGTGATGCCAAACGGGACAGCGGTGAGTTCCATGGATTACTCGGTCGTCAGTTAACGTGGCGTGAGGCTAGCCACCTGACGGCGAGCGCGATAGACACAGATGGCTTGGTTTTGTGGGATACAGCCGAGCATGCTTGTTATCCTGTCGACCTTGCTCCCAAGGACGCGTGCTGATGCAGATCGACCCCGCCTATATCCTGCTTGAGACCGAGCACTGGCAGCTCAATCATCACCTGACCACGAAACTGCCGGGTTACCTGATGCTGGGCGCCAAGGCGCCGATTATGCGCCACCGCTATCGCGGCCTCGCCAAAGCTCGAACGCGCGCAACGGTAGGCTCCTGCGTCGCTGAAAGAGTACGTCACGCACTTAGCCGCTTAACCATCGGTATGCACGCCAACGCCAACCCCGATGGCGCACGGTAAATAGCCTGCCGCTCCCCCGCATATCCACACGCTCGATAAAAGCTCGCGGCATTCAATGTCGCATCCAGCACCACTTCTTTTATCTCCAATGCCCGTGCAACGTCTTCGAGGTGGTCAAGCATAGCCTTGCCATACCCGCGCCCGATGAACTGCGGCAGTACGAACAACGCGCCCACTTCGTTATTGGCCAGGTCGAGCATGCCGGTGGCGACGGGTTCATCGTTTACCCAACCCAGGTAAAAGGGTTTATCCATCAGCGCGCTGTAGCCATCGTCGGCGCAGCCTCGGGTCCATAGCGTCATTTGCTCAGCGGTGTAGGCGCCGATGCATTGGCCGCGTATGGCTTCGCGGCGGATGTTGAAAGCAGCGTCGGCATCCTCGAGTCTGGCGCGTTTTATTTTCAGCAAGGGATCCTTCCTTCATGCAGTTGCGTTGCCCGCTCAAGTGGGTGCAGCGAGGGCCGGGATGTTCATACTAACGCGATCCTCAAAATGGGCGCAGTTCGCCAGTAGCTCAGTTACATCCTCTCGGTTGCGCCTCGGCGGAGGGCACTTTTATAGTTCGCCCGGCGCCGATCCTGGTCAGCGACAGGGTTTCACAGCCCTACAAAATAGAATCAACCTGCACAGTCTCAGACCCTCAGGCGGAGCCCGCCCGCGTCTTGCTTTATGGCGGCTGTGCGTGGGAGACCTTCGGGTCTGCCGGGGGTGATTCTTCCTGGTCTGCGAACCCGCGCACAGTTGCCACCCAGACTGTTTCGCAGCAGCAAGGTGGCTGTTCTTTTTGCCCAGAATAGAATCGAACCTTATGACTAATGAGCACGACAAGAACTGTACGGAGTCTGTACCGCCGCTATGATGTGGCCTTTCGCCCAACACTCAGGAACCCGCATGCCCGTCCTCACCCTGCGCAACGCCCTCCCCGCCGACGCCGCCCGTTGCTTTGAAATCGAAACCACTGCCTACGAAGGTGACGAAGCCGCGACCCTGGAAAAAATCGCCACGCGCATCGTGCAGTACCCGCAAGGCTTTCTGATCCTGGAAGCCGACGGCGAGGTGGTGGGTTTTATCAACAGCGGTTGCGCCCATGAGGTGGTGATGTCGGATGAGGCGTTCAAGGAGCTGGTGGGCCATGCGTCCGATGCACCAAACGTGGTGATCATGTCGGTGGTGGTCGACCCCGCGCACCAGGGCAACGGCTACGCCAAGCAACTGATGAGCGAATTTGTGCAACGCATGCAGGCGATGGGCAAGGGCACGATTCACTTGATGTGCAAGGCACGGCATGTGCCGTTGTACGAACGTATGGGCTACACCTATGTGCGACCTTCACCCTCGGATCATGGCGGCATGGCGTGGCATGAGATGGTGATGGCGTTCTAACAGACAGGGAGTTCGTAATGACCGCACCTCGCATCGAAATCAGCGACCAAGCCAACCCCGACGCCGAGCACATGCTTGGCAGCGGCCTGGCCGCTTTCAACGAAGATGTCACCGGCTATAACGACCGTCTGCCGCTCACGGTATTGCTCAAGGATCCCGAGACCCGGCAGGTCATCGGCGGCATCACCGGCAAAACCACCTTGGGCATGGCCTTTCTCGATCTGTTCCACTTGCCCGATACACTGCGCGGCACAGGCCTGGGCAGCCGGTTGCTGCAAGCCTTTGAGGACGAAGCCCGGCGCCGGGGTTGCCTGAACGCCGTGCTGTACACCATCAGCTTCCAGGCGCCGGGGTTTTACGAGAAGAACGGCTGGGTGCGGTTTGGGGAAATACCCTGTGCGCCAGAGGGCAGCAGCCGGGTGTTTATGTCCAAGCGGCTGTAACTGGGAGCGCTTCGCGCGCGAACGGGTGCAAGCTCTCTCGCCACGAAAAGCGCGTTACTACCAGCTCCCCGAAGCCCCGCCGCCACCGCTGGAACCACCACCGCCGGAAGAGCTGTCGGAGCTGCTGGAACTGGAACTTGAATCCGAGCTTGAGCTTGAATCCGAATCCGAACTCGACCCCGATCCGCCGCTGGTCTTGATGAAGATGAACAGTGCCGCAAACGACGCAATGGGAAATGCAAACAGCCAGCCGTTGCGTCCAAGGTCCATCAGCGTGCCCGCCGCTACATACACCGCCACCGCCGCCAGCAACCGCGCGATAACGCCCGCGCGGCTTTGCTGCCATGCCGCCCTCATGACTGCCAACAGCACCAGGTACAACCCCAGCACCACCAACGCGCCCAGCGGGTACGCCAGCCAATGGATGAAATTGACCTCGGCGTACTGATGATTCACCAAGACCAGGCCCAGGATGTAGGCCAGCAATCCGATGACGCAATAAAACACCGCACGTGCCAGCCACAATGCACCGAACGTCGCGCCGCCGATCAGCATGACCAGCGGCATCACCAGCAGGCACATCAGCCACTCGCGGCCACCGCCAAAAACCGCCAGCAACAGCGTGACCGCCACGGCGGCAACCAAGGCACGGCGCCAATGCAGCTTGCCGGCGGCCAGCAGCACACCGCCGATGGCGCCTGCGACAAATGCAAGCAGCATCGCGATGATCTGGGGGTTAACCCCAGGTTCGGCGACTTCGGGCAAGTCGCCGCCGTCCACCAGCACGACCAAGTCATTGACGCCCTGGCTGATGCCGCCCGCATAGTCGCCCTGACGAAACGCCGGCTTGATGCGTTCTTCAATGATGCGGTGGGACAGCAGGTCGGTGACGGTGCCTTCCAGGCCATAGCCCACTTCGATGCGCACCTTGCGATCATCCTTGGCCACCAGCAGCAGGATGCCGTCGTTGACGTCCTTGCGCCCCAGTTTCCAGGCGCGGAACAGTTGGTTGGTGTAATCCTCGAGGCTGGCGTCGCCGATGGTGGGTATCAGCAACACGGCCACTTGCGCGCCTTTGCGTTGTTCGAGGGCGGCGAGTTGCGCTTTCAGACGAGTGGTGGTGCTGGCATCGAGCGTACCGGTAAGGTCGATCACCCGTTGGTCGAGGGCTACCCCAATCGGCGAAGTGTCGGCCTGGGCCACACTTAACAGGCTGGCGCACGCCAGCACCAGCAGACTCAAGACGGATTGCCGCAACCACCGCATCATGTTTGTTACCTGAAGTTTCTTCCTGAAGGCGCCGACTGTAACCTATCAGCGCTATAACGCGTGACCCAAAGCGGTCGGCTATTTAAACTGCCTCACATCCAGCAATACGCCATCACTTTCGAGATCCCCATGGACTTACGCCACCGCAATAACGTCAACGTGATGGGCAACGGGACCTCGACCCTGGTGTTTTCCCATGGCTTTGGCTGCAACCAGGCCATGTGGAATGACCTGGCGCCACCGTTCAAAGACCGTTTTCGGGTGGTCATGTACGACCTGGTGGGCGCCGGTCTTTCCGACCTCAATGCCTTCGACAAAGCCAAGTACGGCGCGCTGGACGGTTATGCCCGCGACCTTAACGAGATCATCGACGCCTACGCCGAAGGCCCGGTGATCCTGGTGGGGCACTCGGTCAGCGCGATGATCGGCGTCCTTGCCGACCGCCTGGCGCCGGGACGTATCGCGGCGCATGTAATGATCGGCCCATCGCCGCGCTATATCGATGCCGAGGGTTACGTGGGCGGGTTCAAGCGCAGTGACATCGACGACCTGCTCGACACCCTCGACGGCAATTACCTGGGCTGGTCCAGCGCTATGGCCCCGGTCATCATGGGCGCGCCTGATCAGCCCGCGCTGGGCGCGGAGCTGACCGCCAGTTTCTGCCGCACCGAACCGGACATCGCCAAGCAGTTCGCGCGGGTAACCTTCCTGTCGGACAACCGCCAGGACGTGATCGGCCTGGCCACGAAGGTGTTGATCCTGCAGTCGAGCGACGACCTGATCGCCCCCATCGAAGTGGGTGAATACCTGCACCGTGTGCTGCCCAACAGCACCTATTGCCTGGTGGAGAACGTCGGGCATTGCCCGCACATGAGCGCGCCGCAAGCCTGTGCAGCAGCCATGGACACCTTCCTCGCGCCCTGGATGGACGCCCGTGTCAGCTGAATTGTTCGACAGCGCCGCCTGCGCCCTGGCGGTCACCGCCGAAGACGGCACGATCCTCCAGGCGAATGCGCGCTTCAGTGATTGGCTGGGCTTGAGCCTCACCGAACTGTGCAGCCGGCGCTTCCAGGAGTTGCTGACCATGGGCGGACGGATCTTCCACCAGACCCACCTGGCGCCCATGCTGCGCATGCACGGCAGCGTCACCGAAGTGAAGCTGGACATGCTGCACCGCGACGGGCACAAGGTCACCGTGCTGCTCAACGGCAACAGGCGCGAGCAGGCCGACGCCGTGGTGTACGACCTGGCGCTGTTCGGCACCACCGACCGCGACAAGTACGAGCGCGAACTGCTCAACGCACGCCACTTGGCCGAGGCGCTGCTGCAGGAAAAAACCGCCGCCGAAGTCGCACTGCATCAGGCCCAGGCCGAGCTGAAAGAGGCCTATGTCATCTCCCAGCGCCGCGCGCTGTTTGCCGAGCAGATGGTGGCGATTGTCAGCCATGACTTGAAGAACCCGCTCACGGCCATCCGCATGGCCTCGGACTTTCTCAGTCGTGGCGAGCGTACCGCCAAGGAGCGCCAGTTACTCGGGCATATCGGCCAGTCGTCCGAGCGCGCCCAGCGCATGATCGCCGACCTGCTGGACTTCACCCAGGCGCGGGTCGGCCAGGGCATCACCATCAAGGCCGCACCGTTGGCACTGCATGAGGTGATTCATCAAGCGGTGGACGAACTGCGCGTGGCCTTCCCCAAGGCGACACTGGTGCATCAGGCCGAAGGCCAGGGCGACGCCTGCCTGGACGCCGACCGCGTGCAGCAGATCATCGGCAACCTGGTGGCCAACAGCGTCGCCTATGGCGACCTGCAACGGCCGATCACCATCACCTCGCGCCTGGGCGCTGGCACTTGCGAGGTGGCCGTGCACAACTACGGCGCGGTGATTCCCGAAGCGCTGCTGGCCGTGCTGTTCGAACCCATGACCCGTGGCACCGACCAGGGCAGCGACGTGCGCAGTGTGGGACTGGGCCTGTATATCGTGCGCGAATTGGCCAAGGTGCATGGCGGCGATGTGGCGGTGCGGTCCTGTGCCACGGGCGGCACCACGTTTACGGTCACGTTTCAGGGCAGGTAGGCGTTACCCTGCCCGTCCCACTCAATTTCGAAGGACCGAACCATGCTTATCGTCTTCAGCGGCCTGCCCGGCACCGGTAAAACTACAATTGCCCGCGAACTGGCGCACCGGATCGGCGCGGTTTACCTGCGCATCGATGTGATCGAACAGACATTGCGCGATGCCGGCATGTTGCCGGGCGCCAGCGGCTATGGCGTGGCGAATGCGCTGGCGCTGAGTAACCTGCGACTGGGGCATACCGTGATTGCCGATTGCGTGAATCCGGTGCGAGACAGTCGGGCAGCCTTCACCTCAAGCGCAGCCGGCGCGGGTGTTGCATTGATCGACATCCAAGTGGTTTGCTCAGACGTCCAGGAACATCAACGCCGCGTCGAAACCCGTGAGAGCGATATCGCAGGACTGACGCCACCGACCTGGCAATCGGTCTTAGCCCACGAATACGAAGCCTGGGATGACGCGCCATTGACTATCGACACTGCGCGGATGACATCGGCAGACGCCGTTGAAAGCATCAGCCGACATTTGTCTTCGACTCAGAGCACACTCCCCATCGCCTTCATCAACACCAGGTCCCGCGCATAAATATCCGGCGCATACACCAGCCCACCCTGGCGATCCACTTCCACCGTCCAATACCCCAACAACACCGGCACCGGCGTGGCCAGCCTGAATTCGTGGGTCACGCCGGTGGCCAGCAATTCATCGGTGCGCGCGCGTTCAGCCGGGCTGACCAGCAGGTCGCGCAGCAGCAAGGGTTGCTCCACCCGCACGCAGCCGGAGCTGAACGCACGCGGGCCTTTGGTGAACAGCGGTTGGCTGGGGGTGTCGTGCAGGTACACCGAGTACGGGTTGGGGAAGCGCATCACGATCTTGCCCAGCGGGTTGCGCGGGCCGGCCTCCTGGCGCAGCAGGATGTTGCCGGGGCGTGCCCAGTCGATCAGTTCGGGCGCCAGCGCGTGACCTTCAGCGTCAAGCACTTGCAGGTTCTGCTGGCGCAGGTATTCGGGGTTGAGGCGGATGGCCGGGAGTTTGTCCTCGCGCATGATGGTGGGCGGGATGGTCCAGGTGGGGTTGAGGGTCAGCCGGGTAATGCGCGATTTGAGCAACGGCGTCTGGCGCTCGGCACGCCCCACTTGCAGGCGGGTTTGCCACACCGGGATGCCGCTCTGGTACACGCTCAGTTGCGCGGCGGCGACGTTGACCAGCACGCCTTCGGGCTCCAGGTCCTTGGCCAGCCAGCGGAAGCGCTCCAGGTTGATGCGCAGTTGTTCGCGGCGCATGGCCGGGCTGATATTGAGTTCGGCCACGGTGCCGGCGCCGATCACGCCGTCTGATTGCAGGGAGTGGCTGAGTTGGAAAGCCTTTACCGCGCTGACCAGTTCGGGGCTGTATTGCTTGCCGTTGCCCTGGCGTTCTGCGGGCAGGTAGCCGCCGCTGTGAAGGCGGCGCGCCAGTTCCGGTACGCGCGGGTCTTCCATGCCGGGGCGTAACAGCGGACCGCTGCCGACCGGGTCCCAATGCGGCAGCGGTTGCTGGCGCATGCTGGAATACACGTTGCGCAGGCTACGGTAAAGATCGGCACTGGGTCGCGCCTGGTCGAAAGCTTGCGCCATGTCCTGCAGGCCAACGGCGGCAAGGGCCAGCACGTCGGTGTCGGGGTCCCGGGCCGGTGGCTGGGAATGCCACAGCGGTTCGAAGCGTGATTGCTGCAGGCGTCCGAAGTGCAGATCCTGCAGGGCCTGCAAATAGTGCTGACTGCTGCCGATATCGCTGCACAGCACGTTTGGCGTGGCGTGTGGTTCAGCAAGGCTATAGTGGGTAGGGTCCAGGCCGTCGTCGGCGAGCATCAGCAACTGTGCCTGGAGTGCCTGGCGACGCGTCTCGTCGGACCACAGCGGTGCATCGCCATGCTGCTGGTATAGGGCTTGCAGGCGTGCAAGCGCTGTCGCATCGAGTTGCGCAGCCAGGTCGGGGCAGACACTGGGCAACTGCGCCAGGGCCTGTTGCACCGGCGCCAGATCCACCGGCGCCGGCGTGCTGACCGGCAACGGCTGCACCGGCAGCGCTTCGGCTGTGGCGACCAATGGTGCAACGAGCAGGCAAATGCTCAAGTAACATGCGTGTTTTTTGAACAATGACTTTGCTCCAATCCACAGTGGGGGGATGTACTGTAGATGCTGACTTTTATGTGCCGCCTCGGCGCGGTGACCGTACTGGCTATCTTGAGCAATTCTGCGCTCGCTGCCAACGGTAACCCTCCGTCCTTGTATAACAGCCTGGCGCGCTCGGCTCCAGAACTCAATCCCACTGTACTCAAAAGCGCCCTGAACGCCATGCAGTGTGCGGTCAGCAATGGCGAGGAACGCTCCGAGCGCCTGGCCGTGATCGATTACTCGCAACCGTCCACCGCCCGTCGGCTGTGGATCTTTGACCTGCGCAAGAAAAAGCTGGTGCTGCGCGACCTGGTGGCCCATGGGGCCAAGTCCGGGGAAAACTTCGCCACTCAGTTCTCCAACCTCGAAGGCAGCCACCAATCCAGCCTGGGCTTGTTCCGCACCCAGGAGAGTTACCTGGGCACCCATGGCTATTCACTGCGCATGGACGGCCTGGAGCCGGGGTTCAATGACCTGGCCCGCGACCGCGCCATCGTGATCCACGCCGCCGATTACGTAAGCCCCCTGTGGAGCAAGCGCGAAGGCCGCATCGGCCGCAGCCAGGGTTGCCCGGCCGTACGCCCGCAGGTGGCGCGCCAGGTGGTGGACAAACTCAAGGATGGGCAGTTCATGTTTTCGTGGTACCCCGACCAGCGTTGGTTGAAGTCCTCGACGTACCTCAATTGCAAACCCCAACAGGTGGCCAGTAGTCGTACAATCCGTGGCGGTTAGTCTGTCCCACCGATAAAAGAGAGCTTCGAATGCTTCTACATCAATCGACCTGGATCGAGATCGGCCAGTTTCTGGAGCGCAGCCGCACGGTGGTGATCCCCATCGGCTCCAACGAGCAGCACGGCCCCACCGGCCTGCTGGGCACCGACTGGATGTGCCCGGAAATCATCGCCCATGAGGCGCAGAAAAACGCCGATATCCTGATCGGCCCCACCTTCAATATCGGCATGGCCCAGCATCACCTGGGGTTTCCCGGCACCATTTCGCTGCGTCCCTCCACCTTCATCGCCGCGATTGGCGACTGGGTGCGTTCGCTGGCCGGGCATGGTTTCGACAAGATCCTGTTTCTCAATGGCCACGGCGGTAACATCGCGACCATTGAAGCGGCGTTCTCCGAGTTGTACGCCGAAGCCAGCTTCGCCCGCCGCCCGGCCGGGTTCGCGTTGAAGTTGGTGAACTGGTGGGATCTGGAAGGCGTCAACGAGCTGGCTCACCGCCAATTCCCGGTGGGTCATGGCAGCCATGCCACGCCTTCGGAAATTGCTGTGACGCAGTGGGCCTATCCGGACGCGATCAAGTCGGCCGATTACTCGCCGCAGATCGCCAACACCGGGCCGATCCGCGAAGCCCTGGATTTCCGTGCGCGCTTCCCCGACGGGCGCATGGGTTCGGACCCGGCGCTGGCGACGGTGGAGAAAGGCGGTGAGTTGGTGGCGCTGGCGGCCAGTGGCCTGGTCAAAGTAGTCGAAAACTTCAGCAACGAAGCACGACCTTAAGTCATACAAAGATCCAATGTGGGAGGGGCTATACCCCTCCCACATTGGATTGGTGTGTTTTACTTACAGTCCTGTGCGGCCAGTTCAAGCCGTGACGGCGTCAACGCCGACGCCAGCGGCTTGCGCTCATACAAAAACACCTTGGCGCCCTCTCCGGCCTTGTAGGCCTCGAGCACATCGTCGGCGGCAATCTTGCTGGTCAACACCACCTTGGCGTGGCGCGAGTTCTGCGTCACGGTGGAGGTGATGCCGTGTTTCTCCAGCTTGGGCAGTACGCAAAGCACATAGGCTTCCGGGCTTTTGCTGGTTTGCAGGGTCAAGGTCGGGTCGTTGGGAGCGGAAACACAACCGGCCAGCAACAGAGCCGTGGCCGGTACGAAAAAAGAGCGCATGAAAAAATCCTGAGTATAAAAATAAAGGTTCACATCAACCCGCACGAACCAGCGCCTTGAGCGACGCATCGAACTGCTTCAAGGCATCGAGCTGCACATCCCGCTGCTGCTCGATCTGCGCGGCAATCTCCGGTGCGGCCTTGTCACGTACCCACACCGAGGGCACTTGCTTGTGCACCGAGCCCTCGGCCTTGGCGATGTATTGCAGGTCGGCGTCATAGAACCGTGCAACAAACCGCGCCTCAACCTCATCGTTACGCTGGGTCAACAGTTGGTTATGGGTATCGAGCATCACCACCACATCAGGATGAGCCTGCACCAGCGCATCCAGAGTGTCGTAGACCGTCACGGATGCAAAGGTTCCCTGCAGCGAGCTCATCAACCAATCAATGGCCAGTTCCGGGTCGGAGCTGTTGACGAACGCCTGGCGGATACGACCGTCGAGGGCATCCTTGGCGCCATTCAAGGCCACGTCGTGATAGCGTTCAAGATAGCTGAGATTGTCGCGGGTGTTGTCGCTCAACAACACACCCACCGATTGCGCGCGCTGCAGGGAGTTTACGCCAGTGGCGATAGGTAGCAAATGGCCTGTACGCAGATCGCCGGCAATGGCTGCATTGTTCACCACTACGGCACCGAGCATCAGAATCATTAAGCCCAGCTGAATTATCGTCCTCATCGCGCATTTCCTTGAGCAGCGTTTCGATGGGGCAATTTTGCGCTTTCCCGGCAAAAACAGAACTTGCATTGCATGATGATGACTATTATCTGAAGCGATAGTGCTGCGATAAAACTGATAAGGACCGCCATGAAGCCCCACCAAAAAACCTTCGACCGCATCCGCGAAGCCGTACTGCCGGAGTTTCGCGAGCGCGTCGCCGATTACCTGGTCGAGTATGAAAACGTGCTGCTCGACGCGCAGGCTGACGCCGACCAGGTCAACGCCAGCGCCCAGCAACTGCGCGGCTACCTGCGCGGTTTGAACACTACGCGGGTGCTGGGCATGGCGGATTGGGAAGACCTGGACCGACGTGTGGAGCAAATCAGCGCAACGGCTACAGTGCCGGACGCGGCTGATTGAGCCATGCCTGCACCGATGGCCGCTGCCACTGACGCCGGGCGTAGTCCACCAGCTCGGCAGGAACGTCGTCGCCGTTGAGGATCAGGCGGTTAAGCATCACGGCCAGGTCCACATCGGCGATCGACCACTCGCCAAACAGATACGCCGGGTTACCCGCCAGCAATGCCTGCGCACCTTCGATCAACTTGCGTGCGGCCGCCTGGGCCTCAGGCGACAGCGGCGGCCTCTTCTGCCCGCAGAACACCACCAGCGTGGAACGCTCCTGGCGAATCGGCAACAGATCGCTGCGCAGCCACGCCTGCACCTGCCGCGCCCTCGCCCGCTGCTTAGGGTCAGCCGGGTACACCGCGGTGCCGGGGTAAGCCTCTTCCAGGTACTCGGTGATCGCCGAAGACTCCGACAACGCAAAATCACCCTCTACCAGGGTCGGTACACGTTGGGTCACAGACAAGCGGGCGTATTCGGCCGTCTGGTTGTGCGCGGCGTCCAGGTCGAGGGTGACCAGATCGAAGGCCAGGCCTTTTTCGCGCAGAGTGACAAACACCGACATCGCGTAGGGGCTGGTGAACAGCGAATCAACGTAAAGGCGCAACGGGCTCTGGCTCATGGGGCAATCTCCTTGAATGAACCCTAAAGCTACGAGATCCGCCGCGATAAGGACAATGCGGCCTTTTTATGGGGGTATTCCTGGTGGGAATAGCGCACAGGTCGGGGGAGGACCAAAGGGCGGCAATGTGCGAGTTAATGTTATAGGATAACGCCCACTTTCCGTCCTGCCCTGCGACCTACCCCATGACCGATGCTGTTCCCCTGCGTCAACGCCTGCTTTCCATCGACGCCCTGCGCGGCCTGGTGATCCTGTTCATGCTGCTCGACCACGTGCGCGAAACCTTCTTGCTGCACCGCCAGGTCAGCGATCCGATGAGCATCGACAGCACCGAGCCTGCGTTATTTGTGAGCCGCACCCTCGCCCACCTGTGCGCACCAGTATTCGTGTTGCTCACCGGGCTGTCGGCGTTTTTGTACGGTCAGAAGTATCAGGGGCGGCGCGACGTGTCGGCGTTCCTGTTCAAGCGCGGGCTGTTCCTGGTGGTGCTGGAATTCACCCTGGTCAACTTCGCCTGGACCTTCCAACTGCCGCCCAGCGTGATCTACCTGCAGGTGATCTGGGCGATCGGCATCAGCATGCTCGCCCTCGCCGCGTTGGTGTGGCTGCCGCGTGCGGTGTTGATCGTACTGGCGCTGGTGGTCATCGGCGGGCATAACCTGCTCGACGCGGTGCATTTCGCGCCAGGGTCGGCGCTGCAGAATCTATGGGCGATCCTGCATGAACGCAGCTGGATCGACGTGTCGGATAACCTGCGCCTGCGCATCACCTACCCGGTGCTGCCATGGATCGGCGTGATCGCCCTCGGTTATGCCATCGGCCCCTGGTTTGCCAACGGCATGCCGCCGGCGTTGCGCCAGCGCTACCTGTTACTGGGTGGCGTGAGCGCGCTGGTGGGGTTTGTGCTGGTGCGCGCGGCCAACGGCTACGGTGAGAAACCTTGGCAGGCGTATGAAAGCGGCGCGCAGACGTTGATGAGTTTTTTCAATGTGACCAAGTACCCGCCTTCGTTGCTGTTCCTGGGGTTGACCCTGGGCATCGGCTTGTTGCTGCTGTGGGCGTTTGAGCGTGCCGGGCACAAGCGTTGGATCGGCGTGCTGGCGGTATTTGGCGCGGCGCCGATGTTCTTTTACCTGCTGCATCTTTATGTGTTGAAAGTGCTGTATGTCGCCTGTGCTGCGTTGTTTGGCTTGAACCATGGCAACTATTTCGGCTTCGACAGTATCGGTGCGGTGTGGCTGGTGGCGCTGGTGTTACCGCTGGCGCTCTACCCGCCCGTGCGCTGGTTCGCCAAGCTGAAAGCGCGGCGACGGGACCTTGCCTGGCTCAAATATCTCTGACCTGACGAAGATCCAAATGTGGGAGGGGCTTGCTCCCTCCCACATTGGATTGCATTCAACTCGGGAATCAGGCCAGTTCAGCCCGCAGTTGCCGGGCGGCCGCCACCATATGAATCAACGCCGCCTCCGTCTCCGGCCAACCCCGCGTCTTCAACCCGCAGTCGGGGTTCACCCACAACCGCTCGGCCGGAATCCGCTTGGCTGCCTTGCGCAGCAGGCCGGCCATTTCCGAGACATCCGGCACCCGTGGCGAATGGATGTCATAGACGCCCGGGCCGATGTCGTTCGGGTAAGCAAAGGCTTCGAACGCGTCCAGCAGTTCCATGTCCGAGCGTGAGGTTTCGAGGGTGATCACATCCGCATCCATCGCCGCAATGGACTCGATCACATCGTTGAACTCGCTGTAGCACATGTGGGTATGGATCTGGGTTTGATCACGCACACCACAGGCGCACAAGCGAAACACTTCGGTGGCCCAGTCCAGGTAAGGCTGCCACTGCGCCTGGCGCAACGGCAGGCCTTCGCGGAATGCGGCTTCGTCGATCTGTACGATCCTGATGCCGGCCGCTTCCAGGTCCAGCACTTCGTCGCGAATCGCCAAGGCCAACTGGCGGGCCTGTACTTCGCGGCTCACGTCTTCGCGCGGGAACGACCACATCAGCATGGTCACAGGTCCTGTCAGCATGCCCTTCATCACCTTGCGGGTCAGGCCTTGGGCATACCGAATCCACTCCACGGTCATGGCTTTCGGGCGGCTCAGGTCGCCGAAAATCACCGCCGGTTTCACACAGCGCGAACCGTAGCTTTGCACCCAGCCGAAGCGCGTGAACACGTAGCCGTCCAGTTGCTCGGCGAAGTATTCGACCATGTCGTTGCGTTCGGCTTCACCGTGTACCAGCACGTCCAGGCCGAGGTTTTCCTGCACCTGCACCGCGTGCCTGATCTCACTGTGCATGGCCTCGACATACTCGGCCTCGCTCAATTTACCGGCCTTGTACGACTGGCGCGCCAGGCGAATCGACGCGGTTTGCGGGAACGAACCGATGGTGGTGGTCGGGAACAGCGGCAGGTTGAGGCCGGCGCGCTGTGTGTCGATACGTTGGGCAAACGGCGACTGGCGCTGGCTGTCCTTGATGCTGATGGCCGCAACACGCGCTTGTACGGCGGGTTTGTGAATACGCGGTGATGCGGCGCGGGCGGCTTGCACGGCGCGGCTGTCAGCCAAAGCCGCGAGTACGCCGGGCGCTTCGGGCTGCTCGACCGCCTGAGCCAGCACCGCCACTTCGGCGCATTTTTGCACGGCAAAGGCCAACCAGCTTTTCAGCTCGGCATCCAACTGGTCTTCACGGCCCAGGTCCACCGGGCTGTGCAGCAACGAGCAGGACGGCGCCACCCACAGGCGATCACCGAGTTTTTCATGCGCGTGCTGCAAGGTAGCCAGGGCATTTTCCAGGTCGCAACGCCACACGTTACGGCCGTTGACCACACCCAGGGACAGCACCTTATACGCCGGTAGACGGTCGAGAATGGTCGGGTATTGCTCCGGGGCGCGCACCAGATCGATATGCAGACCGTCGACCGGCAGGTTGGCGGCCAGCCCGAGGTTCTCTTCCAGACCACCGAAGTAAGTCGCCACCAGTTTTTTCAGCGGGTCGCGCTGGATCAGGTTGTAGGCGCGCTCAAAGGCATTTTTCCATGCCTGCGGCAAGTCGAGCACCAGGATCGGCTCATCGATCTGCACCCATTCCACGCCCTGCTCCGCCAGACGCTGGAAGATCTGGCCGTACAGTGGCAGCAGGCGCTCCAGCAGGTCGAGCTTGTCGAAGTCGGCGCCCTTGGTCTTGCCCAGCCACAGGTACGTCAGCGGGCCGATGATCACCGGCTTGACGGTGTGGCCCAGCTCACGGGCTTCCTGGACTTCTTCGAAGAGTTGGTCCCAGCCCAGGTGGAACTGCTGATCGGCGCTGAACTCCGGTACCAGGTAGTGGTAGTTGGTGTCGAACCACTTGGTCATTTCCTGGGCATGGGCGCCGCCGCAGCAACTGTCGCTGACACCCCGAGCCATGCCGAACAACGTGTGCAACGTGGCGTGGCCGTCAGCCGGACGGAAACGCTCGGGGATCACGCCGAACATCAGCGAGTGAGTGAGGACCTGGTCGTACCAGGCGAAGTCACCGACGGGCAGCAGCTCAATACCGGCCTTTTTCTGCAACGCCCAGTGGTCCTTGCGCAGGTCACGGCCAACGGCGCGCAGACCGGCTTCGTCGAGTTCGCCTCTCCAAAACGCTTCCTGCGCCTTTTTCAGTTCACGATCGCGTCCAATGCGCGGAAATCCAAGGGAATGAGCGACTGCCATGACTTACAACTCCACTGCCATATTCGATGGCAGCCATTGTCGGCAGATGAGGATGATGAGACAAACTCATTTTACTTTAGATGATCACAAGTTTTATTCATGTACAGGCAAGCATCTGGGGCGAGGGAGCTTGCTCCCGCTGGGTCGCACAGCGCCCCCAAATCGGTCATATTGGTCCACCTGAAACAACGGGGTTGCCGCCTTCCACATTTGGATCGAGCACGCCAGTCAGGCAGGCCGCCATCGATGCCGTGGGCGAGTTGGGGCATGTTAAACCTCCTGAAGCAAACACAGGTCCAATGTGGGAGGGGGCTTGCCCCCGATGACGGTTTATCAGTCACAGCTGTTTCAACTGACCCACCGCTATCGGGGGCAAGCCCCCTCGCCACAGGATCTGCGCGATCAACAGAATGAGAGTTGAACCGACATGGATGAACTTCACCAAGGCAGCTGCCTTTGCGGCGCGATCACCTATCAGGTGGCAATGCCGCTCAAGGCCATCACCCACTGCCACTGCAAAAAGTGCCAGAAGAGCCACGGCGCAGCGTTCGCCAGTTATGCCAGTGCACTCAGATCAGCGGTCACTGTCACAGCCATTCGAGACATATTGAGCAGCTATCAATCTTCTGAAAGTGTTACTCGCCAGTTCTGCTCACGCTGCGGGTCGTCGCTGTTCTGGTCGGATGCCAAGGGGCCTTATCAGGAGTGGATTTCGATAGCGCTGGCTACACTCGATACACAGTTCGTTGCGCAGAAACAGACTCATAGTTGTATCAAGTCCAGGGTGCCCTGGCTGTGCGAAGCGCCCCTGTGAATGGGCGCAACGACAACGTTTCAATACATGAACTGGAACGACTTCCAGAAGATATTTGCGTACTGCAAGCACAGGCTGTGGCCGAGGGGTTCAGGTTCCTGACACGGTTGATCAAGGAGTGGGAAGACCGCTCAAACCGGTTCGACCAGCCTGGCGAGTGCCTCCTGGGTGTTTTTTTCAATGGGCAATTGATTGCCATCGGCGGTGTTTCCCGCGATCCCTGTGGTGCGCCAAAAACGGCCAGGCTACGCCGGGTCTACGTGATGCCTGCATTGCGGGGGCACGGGGTGGGTAAGCAGTTGGTAGCACACTTGTGCGAGCGAGCGTCTGAGCGATTTTCCATTTTGCGCCTGTCGACCGACACCCTCGAAGGCGCACGGTTTTATCTGCGCTGCGGTTTTCACGCAATAGCTGATGACGGGGCGACGCATGAAAAATCGCTAATCACGCGCCACACCTCTTCTCCTAACTGACAGAGATCACTGTGGGGGGTTACATCAGCGAATCGAGTAGCTCACAAACAGTCGGTTCTGGTCCTGGTCCCGCGCCACTTCACTGCGCGACACACCGTTGCGCCAGCCAAACCCGACGTTTTTGAACAGAATCGACCGCGGCGTTAAGTACTCGGTGAAGCTCCGTTAAACCTCAGTCGATCAATCCATGAGCGTCATAGAACGGATACGGCCCGGGGTAATCCCCAAACACCCCGTTGTGGCTGACCAACCCCTGTTGCGCGTCCCAGCGATGCACCAGGTAACCCGCCGGTTCCAGGTTGAAATGCGCGGGCGCGGCGTCTTGCAAATCCAGCACGATCTGATGGGACGTGCCGGGGCACACACAACTGAGGCTGCCGCCGAAGCGCCGCTGCATCGGGCGGTGCAAGTGCCCGCATAACAGGCGTTCGACTTGCGGGTGGCGCGTCACGACTTGTTCCAGGGCGGCGGCATTGATAAACGGCTCGCGGTCCATATGGCCGATACCGCTGATAAACGGCGGGTGGTGCAGGATCAGCAAGGTCGGCGCATCGGGACGCAGCGCCAGTTGCTCGTCCAGCCACCGCAACTGGCTGTCCAGCAATTGCCCGCCATGGCCACCGGGAATGGTCGAGTCCAGGCCGATCAGGCGCAGCGGGTGTTCATCCACCACCCAGTCCAGCGGGCCGTCCGCCGAACGCGGCAAGTAGGCGTGATCGCCGAACGCAGCCAGCAGCGGCCCGCGCGTATCGTGGTTGCCGGGCACCAGGTAGCACGGCATGTGCAGGCGCGAAAGCTCAGGGTGCAGCACGGCGTATTCATCCGGACGACCGAAGTCCACCAGGTCACCGCTGACCACCACGATATCGGGGCGTGGACGACTGGCGTTGAGGTGGTCGACGGCATGGCGCAGCGCGCCCAGGGTATCGACCACGCCATAGGTCAGGCGCTGGCCGGCTTTAAGGTGCAGGTCGCTGATCTGTGCGACAACAAATGGACGATTCACAAGCGGACTCTCACGCATTCAGGGTGAACAACATGTGCGGCGCGATCGCCAGGGCAATCGGCGCGCCGACGGCGTACAACTGGTTATCGCTGCTGTCCACCAGCAACGGCTGCGGGCCGCCCACCTCCACCAGCAGGCGGCTTTGTGCGCCCTGGAAAAACTGCGCGAGCAGATGGCCGTGCAGGTGCCCTTCGCCCTCCATCACCCGCAGGTGTTCGGGGCGGCAGTACACTGTGGCGGGTGGATTGGCCGCGTGCCACGGCAACACACCGCCGCAGACTTTCAAGCCGTGGGCCGACTGCTCCAGCACCTGGAAGGCATTCAGATTGCCGACGAAACCGGCGACAAACGCATTCGCCGGTTTCTGGTAGATGTCCCGTGGGCTGGCCAATTGCGCGACGCGCCCCTGCTCCATCACCAGGATGCGATCACCCAGGGCCATGGCTTCGCCCTGGTCGTGGGTCACAAACACCGAGGTGATGCCCAGGCCGCGCAGCAGCTCATTGAGCTCACTGCGCAGGCGCTCACGCAGTTGCGCATCGAGGGCGGCCAGCGGTTCATCCAGCAACAGCACTTTGGGGCGCGGCGCCAGGGCGCGGGCGAGCGCCACGCGTTGGCGCTGACCACCGGACAACTCGTGGATGCTGCGCTGGCCGTGGTGCTGCAACCCCACCAGTTCCAGCAATTCGTCGCAGCGCTTGTTGCGCTCCAGCGGCGACATACCGCGAATCTTCAAGCCATAGACGATGTTCCCGGCCACATTCAGGTTGGGAAACAGCGCGTAATTCTGGAACACCATGCCCACGTCGCGACGCTCGATGGGCAGGCGCGTGACGTTCTGGTCAGCAAAAAACACCTGGCCCACATCCGGGCGCTCCAACCCGGCGATCAGGCGCAAGGTGGTGGTTTTGCCACAGCCCGACGGGCCGAGAATCGCCAGGGTTTCGCCGCCTTCGACGGTCAGGTCCAGGTCATGTACGGCCACGGTGCCGTCGGCGAATGCCTTGCGACAGCCTTGCAGGCGGATAGTGATAGCGGTCATCGACGCTCTCCACGGGATAGACGGGCACTGATGGCCTGCAGCGCAATCAGCAGCGGCACGATCATCAGCAAAAAGATCAGGGTGTAGGCACTGGCGATTTCCAGGCGCGCCGAGGCGTAGCTGTCGGCCAGGCCGACCGGCAAGGTCTTGGTCATGGGTGTGTGCAGCATCCAGGTCAGGTTGAACTCACCCAGGGACAAGGTGACCACCATCAGCACCCCCGCCAGGATGCCGGCCCGGCTGTTGGGCACCACCACACTGAAAAAGCGCTTGATCGGCCCCGCGCCAAGGCTGGCCGCCGCCTCTTCCAGTACCGGCAGGTGCTGGCGCTGCATTACCGCCATCACCGGGCGCACCAGGAACGGCAAGGTGAACAGCACATGGCCGACGAGGATAAACACCCAACTGCTGCGAAAGGTGCCGAACTGGCCGTAGGTGAGCAGCAACGCCAATGCACTGGCCAGGCCCGGCATCGCCACCGGCAGCACCATCAGCTCCTCGAAGGCGCGGCTGAAGCGATTGTTCATGCGTACCAGGGCGTAGGCCGCCGGCACGCCGATCACGCACACGCACACCGCGCAGGCCACAGCCAGTTGCAGCGACAGCCACACGGTCGGCGAATAGGCCTGCCACACCTGCACCAGCCAATCGACGGTCAGGCCGCTGGACAGGCCGGCGAAGAAGTTACGCGTCAGCCCGGCGAGCAACGACATCAATACCGGCACCAACATGAAGGCGCACACCAACAAGGTAAACAGCAGTTGCATGACGAAAAGCGATGAGCGCTTCACAGGACAGTCCCCGCGTTTTTCACCAGGCGCCGCGTGAGCAGCAACACCGCCCAGGTCACCGCGCCCAGTACCACCGACAGCGCGGCGGCGACGGCAAAGTTGGCGTAATTGGTGAACACGTTGTAGATCGCCACCGGGGTGACGTTCAGCCGCGTGCCCAGGGTAAAGGCCGTGCCGAAAGCGCCCATGGACGTGGCAAAACAGATCGCCCCGCACGACGCCAGGGCGGGCGCCAGGCCCGGCACGATCACGTCGCACACCACGCGCCAATGCCCGGCGCCCAGCGAGTGCGCGGCTTCTTCGAGGCTGCGGTCGAGGCTTTCGCACGCGGCCATTACGGTGAGGATCACACGCGGGATCGAGAAGTACAGGTAGCCGACAAACAGCCCGGCCAACGAGTAAGCGAAGATCCACCGCTCACCGGCCAGTTGCATGCCCAGCGCCGCAAACAGACCCTGGCGCCCCGCCAACAGAATCACCAGGAAGCCCACCACCACACCGGGAAACGCCAGGGGGAAAGTGAGCAGCGCCACCAACGCCGAGCGCCCGTAAAACTGCTGGCGGGCGAGGAATACGCCGCTGATGCCACCGATCAACAACGCGACCAGCGTCACCACCACCGCCAGTACCAGGGTCTGCCCGAGGCTACCCAGATACTGCGCGCTGCTGAGCACTTGCCAGTAGCCGCTGCCGTGGCTGTCACGGCTTTCGCTGCCCAGCACGATCAAGTGCGCCAGCGGCAACAACCAGAACGCCAACAGCACCGCAAACGCCGGGGCCAGGGCCCAGGCGGCGTGTCTTGCCGATGTGGCCACTTACTTGACCTCGTTCAGGTAACGGGCGGCGAAGGCCTCCTGCACGGCGGCCATCTTCTGGTAGTCCACCACGCCGGCGCGGGCGTAGTCGCTGTCGGGCAGGAATTGCGCGGCGACCTCGGCCGGCATCTGCACCGGGCGTACCGGACGCAGGTAGGCCTTGGCCCACAGCGCCTGGCCTGCATCGGACAACACGAAGTCCAGAACCTTTTCGCCATTGGCGCGGTGCGGCGCGTTGGCCACCAGGCTCATCACGTAGGGCACGCTGATGCTGCCTTCCTGGGGAATCACGAAGGCGACGTGGGCGTTGTCTTTGTAGCGCGCGCGGTAGGCGTTGAAGTCGTAGTCCACCAGGATCGGCAACTCGCCGGACAGCACCCGCGCATAAGCGGTTTGCTTGGGCACGATGGGGACGTTTTTCGCCAGTTTCTGAAAGTAGTCGATGGCCGGGGCGAAGTTGTCCAGGTCGCCGCCCATTGCGCGGTTGATCGCCACCGCCGACACGTAGCCGACGAACGCGCTGGACGGGTCGAGGTAGCCGACCATGCCTTTGTATTCCGGCTTGAGCAGGTCGGCCCAGCTCTGCGGCACCGGCAGGCCGCCCAACGCATCGACGTTGACCATGATGCCCAGGGTGCCGGAGTGGATTGCGAACCACTGGCCCGCCGGGTCTTTCAGGCCGGCGGGAATCTGCTCCCAACCCTTGGGTTTGTAGCCGTCGACCACACCGGCTTTTTGCGCCTGCAGGCCGAAGGTCACGCCGTAGTACACCACGTCGGCCACCGGTGCGGCTTTCTCCGCCA
This sequence comes from Pseudomonas sp. FP597, assembly GCF_030687435.1. Lineage (NCBI taxonomy): Bacteria > Pseudomonadati > Pseudomonadota > Gammaproteobacteria > Pseudomonadales > Pseudomonadaceae > Pseudomonas > Pseudomonas sp. FP597. The sequence goes on from NZ_CP117432.1 coordinate 3,843,081, forward strand.
CCAACTGCGCCAGGGACTGGCCGGAGTTCTTGTTGTCCAGCGGCACTTGCACGCCGGTGCTGGCGGCGATCGCCTTGAGCTGGGTACCCCAGTCGGCCCAGTCCGGCGGGCAGTTGTAACAAATCGCGGTGTCAGCGGCCTGGGCCAGGCCGGCCATGCCACACAACAGCACGGCGGCCAGGGTTTTACGGAATGCGCGCATCAAGGGACTCCTTACGGGGTTGAGTGCTTTCGCCTGGCCGGATATGGCAAGGCAGGCAATGGGAAATCGGATCGTTGCCGGCGATCTGCGCCAGCAGTTGGTCAATCACCGTGCTGGCGAGCAGCGCGATGGGCTGCACCACGCTGCACAGGGTCGGGTGCATCTGGGTGCCGAGGGATATGCCGTCAAAGCCCATCACCGAGAGTTGTTCGGGCACGTGCCAGGCGTTGCGCCGCAACTCGGCGATCAGGCTGATGGCCAGGAAGTCGTTGGAGCACACCAGTGCGGTGGGCGCCTCGGGGCCTTGCAGCGACGGCGCGATGGCGGCGAAGTCGGCGCTGGTGTGGGCCGGCATTTCGATCACCGGGCGGCTCTTGAGGCCGTAGGTTTTCATCGCGTCGCAGTAACCGGCGTAACGCAGGCGCGCACGGTCGGACTGCAACGCGGGGCCGGCGACCATGCTGATGCGCCGGTGCCCGGCGTCCAGCAGATACCGCGTGGCCATCGCCATGCCGGCGCGGTTGTCCACCGACACGGCGCTGTAGTTGGGGTTGCTCGGTTGGTGGTAGGCCAGCACGAACGGGGTTTTCTCGGTATTCAGGCTGCTGAGCACATGGTTGCTTTCGGCATCGGTGACGGTCAGCACCAGGCCATCCACGCGCTGGCGCAGCAATTCTTCCACCACGCTGCATTCGCGTTCGCTGCTGTAGTCAGTGGTCGCCAGCACCAGGCTATAGCCGCGCAACCGCGCCGCACGCTCCATGGCCTGGAATTGTTCGGCGAACACCGGGTTGAGCAGGTTAGGCACTACCACGCCGATCAGGTTGGTGGTTTGCAGGCGCAGTTGCCGGCCCAACAGGTTGGGACGAAAGCCCAGCTCACGAGCGGCGGCGAACACCTGCTCACGAGTGGCCGGGCGCACCTGCTCGGGGGAGGCAAAGGTGCGGGCGGCGGTGGCGCGGGATACCCCGGCCAGACGCGCAACGTCTTTCAAATCAGTCATTGTCACTCGCTTGAGATCGATCTCATTGGCGAGGACAGTAACGGGGGAATATGGCAGGAAGGTGGTGGGGAGATGACGGTTTGATGTCAATGTGCCTGATGCACATCGCTCTCAATGTGGGGGGCTTACTCCCGATAGCGGTGGTTCAGTACCAGATAGGTTGGCTGACACTCCGCTATCGGGAGCAAGCCCCCTCCCACACTGGACCGGCGTACATCCTTGGATAGTCATACTCCAGAGCTATGCTGGAAAACCGGCGCAGCAAAATCCGCCGGCTAACCTTTCGATCCTGACCAAGTGCGGGCACAATGCGTGTCCTTTTTTGGCAGGCACCGCCGCAGGCTCTCAAAAATGATCAAAACGCCGTACTACCTCATCGATAAACAGAAGCTTCTGGTCAACATGCAGAAGATTGCCTATGTGCGCGAGCAGTCCGGCGCCAAGGCGCTGCTGGCGCTCAAGTGCTTTGCCACCTGGTCGGTGTTCGACCTGATGCAGCAATACATGGACGGCACCACCTCGTCGTCGCTGTATGAGCTCAAGCTCGGTCGCCAGAAATTCGAAGGTGAGGCGCACGCCTACAGCGTGGCCTGGGCCGACGATGAAATCGAAGAGATGCTCGATAACTGCGACAAGATCATCTTCAACTCCATCAGCCAGTTGCAGCGTTTTGCCGAACGCAGCGAAGGCAAGACCCGTGGCCTGCGTGTGAACCCGCAGGTGAGCAGCTCCGATTACCTGCTGGCCGACCCGGCGCGCCCATTCAGCCGCCTGGGCGAATGGGACCCGGTGAAGATCGAAGGCGTGATCGAGCAGATCTCTGGTTTCATGTTCCACAACAACTGCGAGAACGGCGATTTCAGCCTGTTCGACAAGATGCTCGGCACCATCGAAGAACGCTTCGGCGCACTGCTGCACAAGGTCAAGTGGGTCAGCCTCGGCGGCGGCATCCACTTCACCGGCGAAGGCTATGCGCTGGACGCGTTCTGCGCGCGCTTGAAGGCGTTCTCCGAGAAGTACGGCGTGCAGGTCTACCTGGAACCCGGTGAAGCGGCGATCACCAACAGTGCCTCGCTGGAAGTCACCGTACTCGACACCCTCTACAACGGCAAAAACCTCGCCGTGGTCGACAGCTCCATCGAAGCTCACCTGCTGGACCTGCTGATCTATCGCCTCAACGCCAAACTGGCGCCGAGCGAGGGTGAACACACCGTCATGGTGTGCGGCAAATCCTGCCTGGCCGGGGACATCTTCGGCGAGTATCAATTCGATCGTCCGCTGGCCATCGGCGATCGGTTGTCGTTCATCGACACCGCGGGCTACACCATGGTCAAGAAAAACTGGTTCAACGGCCTGAAAATGCCGTCCATCGTAGTGAAACAACTCGACGGTACAGTCGAAGTGGTTCGTGAATTTGGTTACGACGACTACCTGTCCAGCCTTTCGTAAAGCTGGCGGCTATTAGGAGAAAGAAAGCAATTGAAAAAGAACGTTCTTATCATTGGTGCAGGAGGTGTCGCCAAGGTGGTGGCCCACAAGTGCGCGCAGCACAACGACGAACTCGGTCGTATTGCTATCGCGTCGCGCAACATCTCCAAATGCCAGGCCATCATCGACAGCGTCAAGGCCAAGGGTAGCTTCAAGGTTCCCGCCGATATCCAAGCCTTCGCGCTGAACGCCCTGGACGTGGAAGCGACCAAGGCCCTGATCCGCGAGACCGAATCGCAGATCGTCATCAACGTGGGTTCCGCGTTCCTCAACATGTCGGTCCTGCGTGCCTGCATCGACACCGGCGTCGCGTACCTCGACACCGCTATCCACGAAGAGCCGGGCAAGGTCTGCGAGACCCCGCCGTGGTACGGCAACTACGAGTGGAACCACCTCGAAGAATGCAAGCAGAAGAACATCACCGCCATCCTTGGCGTGGGCTTCGATCCGGGTGTCGTCAACGCGTATGCCGCGCTGGCGCAGCAACAGCATTTCGACCGCATTGATTCGATCGACATTCTCGACGTCAATGCCGGCAGCCATGGCAAATACTTTGCCACCAACTTCGACCCGGAAATCAACTTCCGCGAGTTCACCGGACAGGTGTGGAGCTGGCAGAACAGCCAGTGGACCAGCAACACCATGTTCGAAGTCAAACGCACCGACGACTTGCCGGTCGTCGGTTCGCAGAACCTCTACCTCACCGGCCACGATGAAGTGCACTCGCTGTCGAAAAACCTCGACGTGCCCAACGTGCGCTTCTGGATGAGCTTCGGCGAACACTACATCAACGTGTTCACCGTACTGAAAAACCTCGGCCTGCTCTCCGAGAAGCCGGTCAAGACCGCCGAAGGCCTGGAAGTGGTGCCGTTGAAAGTGGTCAAGGCCGTGCTGCCCGACCCGTCATCGCTGGCCCCTGGCTACACCGGCAAGACCTGCATCGGCGACCTGGTCAAAGGCACCAAGGACGGCCAGCCGCGTGAGATGTTCATCTACAACGTGGCCTGCCACGAAGAAGCCTTCGCCGAAACCGACAGCCAGGGCATCTCCTACACCGCAGGCGTCCCACCGGTAGCCGCCGCGCTGCTGGTAGCCCGTGGCGAGTGGGATGTGAAACACATGGCCAACGTCGAGGAACTGCCGGCCGAGCCGTTCCTGAAGGCGCTGGATGTGATGGGGTTGCCGACTCGCATTAAAGACGAGCACGGTGATCGTGCGTGGGATGCGATTGCTTGATAGCGATTGCTGACTGAACAAAAGAATGCGCCCGAAGTGGCGCATTTTTTGTTTGGGCTCACATAAATCCCAAAGAAGAATGAAGATCAAAATGTGGGAGGGGCGGTGCGACGATTCGACTTGCTCCCGATATAGGTGGTTCAGTGACAAATGTATTGACTGACACATTGCTATCGGAAGCAAGCCCCTCCCACAGGGATAGCGCTTCGCCCAGACTCTCAGAGTTTTCCCACGACTGTTTCAGGTTGTCGCTCGGAACCGAGCTGACTAACCTCTCCGACGTCGCTGCCAATTCAGCGGCCGGATTTGACCGTCCGATTTTAAATGAGCAATAGAACCCACACCGATTTGGGCGTTTTTTCTACGCCTGATGTATCGTGTCGCGGCAGCTGTGCGCGGGATACCTTCGGGTATGCCGGATTTGCTCCTTTAGCCGGTCGGTCAACCCGCGTATAGCTGCCACCCTAATTCGTTTGACCGCGAATCGTGGCAGCTCCATTCAGAAAGGAGCTTCGCCATGATTAAAGACACCCCAAATCCCCCAGATAAACTCTTCAGCGTACGCCCTAACCTGGGCACGGAAACCCTGCTGGTCAACGTCTCCCAGGATTTAGCGTCCATCACCGACATCGCCACTCACCTGGCCTTTGAAATCGACGGTGCACAACGCAATGTGGTGCTGGGCATCTGCCGCATGCTCGAAGGCGTACAACTGCTGGTGGACAAGGCGCTGGACGAGGCTCATCCGGCGGCCTGAACGTAGACTGCATAAGGCGCCTGAGCTATCTTCGGGCGCTCCTCTCGACAGACCCGGAACAGGAAGTTACCGCTTGAGCACCTCCCCCCTACTGCGAGGCCGAACCTTCGCCCTCCTCGCCGGCATCGCCTTCGTCGCCGTGGACCAGCTTGTAAAACTCTTGGCCCTGGTTTCACTGCAGGCCAACAGCTTAAAAATCGGCTCAAACCCAATCAATCTTGCGCTGGAGCTAAGCCTCAACCCCGGCGCATTCCTGAGCCTGGGCGCCGCTTTGCCGCCTCAGGTCAAACAACTGATCTTTATCATCGGCGTAGCCGTCGTGGTGGCCTGGGCGATGGGGTGGTCCCTCTCCAACTGGAACCAGCCGCTGCGCAAAGTCTTGCCGCTGTACGCCATCGCCTTGGGCGGCATCGCCAACCTGATCGACCGGGTGTTTCGCGACGGCCATGTGGTTGATTACATGGTCCTGAACATCGGGCCAGCACATACCGGGGTGTTCAATATTGCGGATATCGCGATTACTGTCGGCGCGTTGTACCTGCTGATCGAGCTGTTCATGAAGCCGCGTAAAGCCTAGGCGTATCAGTATTGCTCCCCCTCATCGCCTCGAATTTCAGCGGTGAGGGCCTGGGCGATCGCCTTGGCTTTCACGATGCTCTCCTCGCTGTATACAAACGAGATTTGGCCACGGCGATAATCGAAATAGTAATCCTGCTGCGTGGTGGGAGAAGTCCAGTAAGCCGTTTGGTTACCGCTGATGGAGATCGTCGCTCCTGTCGTGGGATTAACGGCAGTCACTTCGTCCTGCAACACGATGGTTGGGTCACTGGCACACAAGGCACGCCATTCTTCAGGTTCTATTGCATTGCTTTCGGCACGGGCGATATGGAGTTCATAGGCCATAAAAATGTCCATCAGAGAAAAGGGAAAGATTCTTGAACTGCTAAAGCAGCCTAATACTTCCTTCAGCGTTTTTTGCCCTTCAACGTCTACGTCAACTTATCGATAACATACTGCTGAAACCAAGCTGGCTGAGTGTCCGCCACAATATCGATATCCTCGCCTTCTGTAATCTCGGCAAGTTGCGCAAAGCTGGGCTCGCCGTCTTGCGAATTGTCAAAGATATAGGCTCGATTGGATAAGAGAATCGCCTCTGACAAGTTTTCCAAAGAGCGCTTATAACGAGATCGAATCTTGTCCGGTGGTACATCATGCCCACCTGTAGAGGCCCGGTAGGCAACTCGGGCAACGTTAATATCAGCATCTGCGGTAGCAACATAGTAAACGTATACCCGATAGCCAGCAGCTTTCGCCTGCCTTAACAGCTCAATCTTGCTGCCGTCCGACATGACTGTCTCGAATGTAAAACTCACGCGCTCATCAATCAGAGACACCCGGATGAAGTCAGAAAGAGCAGAAGCTATATAAGAGTCGATGTCGCGCGAAGCAAAAATGATTCGCTCACCCTTGGCGACCAGATCGTCCAGTTTGGCGAGGGAATCGGGAAACTTTGAAAGCAGTGAATGACTGCGCAAGAACGCAATGGCGCGTTCAGCGTAGCGGTATAACCCGAAGACAGCAAAGTCAAAAACACCCGTTTCACGAATGCCCAACTCAATCGCATCGGGATTGATGTAGTTGACCAGCAGGTGGGCCGGGACTTTCGAGTTGAATGTGCTCTTTCCACTCCCGTTCGGGCCGGCGAACATACGGACACGGGGGGTGGTACTCAAACCTGAATCTGCGCCTGAGCGGAGCGACGATCCAACAAGGATTTTTTGGTTTTCAAGCGAGTGCCAGCCTTGAGAGTGCCGTAGGTTTCCACAGGACGGATAACCAAAGTCTCCGTATTGGAAACTTTAACCAGCTGGCCAGCACGAACCACAAGCACGGACTCACCCTTGGAAAGGGCAACCTCGTAGGCATCCCTGAATGCTTTGGCCGCAATGGAGGGAATGCTCGATTCCTGGGCAAGAATCTGTGCTTCGGTAATTTGGGGCTTAACTTTTTTACGTGACATGTTGGTCTCCGGCTCAGGACAAGGGCTGATCAATGGCAATGAGCATAGATCACCTCAGGCGTCGAACACTGGCTCGACTTTACCTCAATGTGTGTCCCATGTCCTGCTGTGGGCTGCCCAACATCCTCTAAGCGGCTTCGCACTCAAAACACCGACCACCCAATCCGCTCGCTCAACAACTCCAACGCCCTGATCCCCGCCAGCGAGTTCCCCGCCGCGTTCAGCTCCGGCGACCACACGCACACCGTGAACTGCCCCGGCACCACCGCGACAATCCCCCCGCCTACTCCGCTCTTGCCCGGCAACCCAACGCGATAGGCGAAGTTGCCCGCCTCGTCATACAGCCCGCTGGTGGCCATGATCGAGTTGACTTGCTTGGTCTGGCGCGCGCTCAGGATCTGCTCACCGCTGTGCGCGCTGGTGCCTTCGTTGGCGAGGAAGCTGAACGCCTTGGCCAGGTCCAGGCAGCTCATCTGCAAGGCGCAGTAGTTGAAGTAGCTGTGCAGCACCGCGTCGACGTCGTTGTGGAAGTTGCCGAAGGATTTCATCAGGTAAGCCATGGCCGCGTTGCGTGCGCCGTGTTGGGCTTCGGAGTCGGCGACGACGCTGTTGACCAGGATCTGCGGGTTGCCCGACAGGCGCCGCACAAAATCGCGCATCGACAGAATCGGCACGGCGAAGCGCGATTGGTTGATGTCGCAGATCACCAGTGCGCCAGCGTTGATGAACGGATTGCGTGGCCGGCCGCGTTCGAATTCCAGCTGCACCAGGGAGTTGAACGGTTGCCCCGAAGGCTCATGGCCCAGGCGCTCCCAGATGCTTTCGCCGCCGTGGTCGATGGCCTGCACCAGGCTGAACACCTTGGAAATGCTCTGCACCGAGAACAGCGTATCGGCGTCGCCGGCGCGGTAGGCCGAGCCGTCGTTGCCGTACACGGCGATACCCAGTTGGTTGGCCGGTACATCGGCCAGCGCGGGAATGTAATCGGCAACTTTGCCGAGGCCGATCAGTGGGCGCACTTCGTCGAGGATCGACTCCAGCAGCGCCTGCATGTCTTGTCCGGTCATCTTGGTTTGGATCAATGGTTGGCGGGGCGCGCAGGATACTTCAATGCGCGCGGAAGCCCCACACAATCTCTACCACCCGCTCGGCCACCACCAGATAAACCAGGATCAGCAACAGCTGCAAGGCCAGGTGATAACGCAACTTGGCCAACCGGCGAATACCATCGCTGACGTTCAAGAACATCAACACCGTGGACAGGATGACCAACCCCCACCCCGCCACATCGGACGCAAACACGCCGATAAACAGGTGCTGTTGGCCGACGACTGCGTTGGTGCCCGCCGCAAACAGCAACGCACACACCAGCAGGTTTTTCACATTGTCGAAGACCTGCGTACTCAGGTCGTTTTCCAGCAACGCTAAATATCGCGTCCATAACGTGCGCATAGGTCATTACCGGGTAGGGATCGCTCGTCAGTCAAAGTAGTTCAATTGCCCCCGCACCGCTCGCCGACCGGCGAGAATGGCCTGCCCCTCGCGACAGATCGGTGTTGCCCCATCAAAAATACGCCACATCCGACACTCGCTCATCCAGCACATCCCGCGCCAGCGCCCATGCCTGGTCTTTGGACTCCACCACCAGCAACGGATAGCCCCAGGCCTTGCCGAACATCGCCGCAAACGGTCTGAGTGCCAAGCGTTTAGCAGCGCTGGGTTCTACCTGGATCATGCCTTTGACGAACGTGCGCAGCGCCTGTCGGTGTTTCTTCATCCAGATCGAGGCTTGCTTGCGCTGCTCATGGGAATGTTCGTGATTGTTTTCGTCCACGGCTTTTTCGTGCAACAGCAGGAAGGATTGCTGCCGTGCCAACAGGTCTTCAAAGACCCGGAAGGCGTCCTCCGTCCCGCCCTGGTTCGGGGCATCGAAGACGATTTTGACCACAGGGAATGTTGTACTGTCGAGTTGCATGGCAAAGCTCCTTAATGAGAGTGAATCTCAATATAAAGCTCGAACCACTGGACGGCATTGCACAGAATAGCCAGACTGTTTCGCAACCCGGCCAACCTGCGATCACCGCCATGAAGCACCACCGCCTTGATCTGCTCGACCCGCTCACGGCCAAGGATGCCGATGTGGTTCCCCGCGCCGTGGTGGCCGTGGGTGCCAGCAGCACCTCGGACGCCTGGGAACATGCCCAGCACACCCACCGCAAGGGCCAGTTGATGTACACCCTGCGTGGGGTCATCCACTGCGAAATCGAAGCGGGGATCTGGATCGTGCCGCCCCAGTGCGCACTGTGGATTCCCGGCGGCACGCCGCATTCGGCACGCGGCTCAGGCGCGGCGCAAGTGTATTGCTTGCTGATCGAGCCTGATGCCGCCCGCGCACTGGCGCCACGCTGCTGCACCCTGGCGGTGTCGGGCCTGCTGCATGAATTGATCAGCAAGGCCGTGAGTTTCCCGCAGTTATATGACGAGGCCGGCCCCCAGGGGCGCTTGATCAACACGTTACTGGATGAACTGGCCGCCGCGCCGGTCGAAGCCCTGCACCTGCCCATGCCTCAGGACGCACGCTTGCGCCGCCTGGCCAATAGCCTGCTGGCCGACCCGGCCGATAAAGCCACCCTGGGCCAGTGGGCGGTGCGCATCGGCATGAGCGAACGCAGCATGACCCGCCTGTTACTGGAGGAACTGGGCCTGAGCTTCGGCCGCTGGCGCCGGCAGTTGCATGTGATCCTGTCCCTGCAACGGTTGGCCAAGGGTGAAGTGTGCAGCGGGTGGCGCTGGATCTGGGTTATGAAAACGCCAGCGGCTTCATCACCATGTTCCGCAAGGCGGTGGGCCAGCCGCCGGCGCGTTACTTGGCGGACCGTGCCGGGGTGCTCAGCGCAACCAGTCAAACCATTGCGCTGAAAGACGCCCACTGAATTCATCGAAGTGCGCAAAAAGCGACCTAAGCTCAGGCCTAAAGATTATTTATCGAATGGTTTTTAGAACTTTATGCTTGGTCCAATTTCGTTGAACATCGAGCGTGCCATGTCCCTACGTCGTCCCCTCGCTGCTGTCTTCGGGTTGTTGGCCTTGTCTCTCAGCGTGAGCGTGCAAGCCCAGGAAACCCTGCGCATCGGTTACCAAAAATCCTCTACCTTGATTACCCTGCTCAAAACCCAGGGCACCCTGGAAAAAGCCCTCAAGGTCGACGACATTGACGTGAGCTGGCACGAGTTCCCCAGCGGCCTGCCGCTGCTCGAAGCACTGAATGTGGGCAATGTGGACATCAGCGCCGACGTCGCCGACACCGTGCCGATCTTCGCCCAGGCCGCCCAGGCCAAACTCACCTACTTCGCCCAGGAAGCGCCCTCGCCTTCGGCCCAGGCCATCGTGGTGCGCAAGGACTCGCCGATCCAGCAACTGGCGGATTTGAAAGGCAAGAAAATCGCCGTGACCAAGGCGGCCGGCACCCACTACCTGCTCATCGCCGCGCTGAATAAAGCCGGGTTGGCCTTCGCGGATATTGAACCTGCCTACCTGTCACCCGCCGACGGTCGCGCAGCGTTCGAGAACAACAAGGTCGACGCCTGGGTCACCTGGGAACCCTTCCTCACCAGCGTGCAGCGACAACTGCCGACACGCACCCTGGCCGATGGCGCGGGGCTGGCGAGTTACAAGCGCTATTACCTGACTGGTACGCCTTACGCCAAGGCGCATCCGCAGGTGTTGAAGGTGGTGTATGCGCAGTTGGAACAGGCCGGACAATGGGTGAAAAACCACCCGCAGGAGGCGGCAAAAGTGCTGGGGCCGTTGTGGGGCAACCTGGATGTGGCCACGGTGGAAGCGGCGAATGCGCACCGCAGCTATCAGGTGCAACCGGTGACGGTGGACCAGTTGGGGGAGCAGCAGAAGATTGCCGATGCGTTCTTCAGGGCGGGGTTGTTGCCCAGGGCGGTGGATGCGAAAGATGTGCAGACGTGGAGGCCTTGAGACTGAACACGGTTAAGACCATGTGGGAGGAGGCTTGCCCCCTCCCACATTGGATTTGCATATGGCGTTAGAGAAGTGTGCGGGCCAGGGCCTTTTTCCATGCTAAATAGCGCCCTGCCATCGCCGGGTCTTCCTGCGGCTCGAAGCGCTCGCGCTGGCGCTCCAACTGCTCCAGTGCGTCATCACTCGCCCACACTCCCAACGCCCGCCCGGCCAGATGCGCCGCGCCCAGCGCCGACACTTCCGGCGACAGGCTGCGCACCACCGGGCGTTGCAGCAGGTTGGCCAGAAACTGCATCAGCCAGCGGTTGCGTGTGGCGCCGCCGTCGACCCACAGCTCCTTCAAGGGGCTGCCGATGTCCTGCTGCATCGCTTCAAACACATCACGAATCTGATAACCGATGGACTCCAGCGACGCACGCAGGATATGCGCGCCCGAGGTGGCTTCCGTCAGCCCGCAGATCAACCCACGTGCATCGGCTTTCCAATGCGGTGCGCCCAGACCCGAGAGGGCCGGCACGAAGTACACGCCGCCGTTGTCCGGAAGTTGCGCCGCTTGCTCGGTCAGGGCATCCAGGGATTCCCCGGCCACCAGTCGCGAGGCCCATTGCACGGCGGCGCCGGTGTGGACGATGTTGCCTTCCATGCCGAACGTGGGTTTCACGCCGTCATGCCAGGCCAGGGTGGTCGACAGGCCATGGGTGGACGCAATCGCGCCGCTCATGGGCGTCATCAACGACGAGCCGGTGCCGAGGGTGGCCTTGACCAACCCCGGCGCAAAACCGCCCTGCCCGTAGAGCGCGGCGTGGGAGTCGCCGATCATCGACATGATCGGGATGCCGGCGGGCAAGCCACCCAACGCAACGGTTTCGGCGAAGCATCCAGCGCTGGCCTGGATCGGTGCCAGCGCGGCCAACGGGATGGCGAACAGGTCCAGCAATTGCAGGTCCCAGGCGCAGGTGTGCAAGTTGAACAGTTGCGTGCGCGCCGCATTGGAGTAGTCGGTGGCGAACACCTGGCCGCCGCTGAGTTGCCACAGCAGCCAACTGTCGACGGTGCCCAGGCAGATCTCACCGGCAGCGGCGCGAGCATGGCCGTTGTCCAGGTGGTCGAGAATCCAGCGGAACTTACCGGCGGAAAACATCGGGTCGAGGGCCAGCCCCGTTTTTTCCAGGATCAGTGCTTCGTGCCCTTGCGCGTGCAGTTCGGCGCACAATGCCGTGGAGCGTCGGCACTGCCAGCTGATGCACGGCGACAGCGGTTCGCCGCTGCGCCGGTCCCAGGCCACCACCGATTCACGCTGGTTGCTGATCGCCAATGCGGTGATCGGCCGATCCACCTGGGCCAGGCATTCTTCCATTGCGGCCAGGGTGCTGTGCCAGATAAACAGCGGGTCCTGTTCGGAGAACCCGGCCTGGGGATGGCTGACGCTCAGCGGCCGCGAACCGCGAGCGATCACCTGCCCCAGTTCGTTGACCAGCACCGCCTTGGCGTTGCTGGTGCCTTCGTCGATCGCAAGGATCAGTGGAGTGTGGTTATTCATGGGTTCACCGCAACCGAGTGGCAGCCGCCACAATCCCAGCCGCGTCGATGTTATGCAAGGCGCGGGTCGGTTCACGCGCGCCGGCAGCGGCGTATTCGCCATCGCCGATGCCCAGGCGGATCAGGGCAATGCCCAACCCGGCCTCGGCCAGCACTTCGGCGACCAGGCTGCCGACGCCGCCGTTGATGTTGTGTTCTTCCACGCTGATCACCCCGCGAGTGCCGCTCAGGGCGCTGAGCAGTACGTCGCGCTGCAATGGTCGGATCGATGACAGGTTGATCACCTGCGCCTGGATGCCCTGCTCCGCCAGCAAGGCAGCGGCGTCCACGGCTTCATGCACCACCGAGCCCAAGGCGACGATGCTCACGTCCGCGCCCTGACGCAGGATATCCACCTGGCCGGGTTGGAAGTGGTAGTCGCCAGCGTGCACATCTGGGAGGGCCTTACCGTCGAGACGGATATACACCGGACCGTGGTAACGCAGCGCGTAATCGACAATCTGCCGGCACTCGATGGCATCGGCCGGCGCGAAGATCTGTACATTGCCAAAGCCGCGCATCACCGAAATATCGTCGAGGCTGTGGTGGGTGCTGGCGAGCGGGCCATAACTGGTGCCGGCGTTGAGGCCGAACATCTTCACATTGGCCTGGTTGTAGCAAACGTCGACCTTGATCTGCTCATTGGCGCGCGAGATCAAAAACGGCGCGGCGTTGCAGGTGGCGGCGATCTTGCCGCCCAGGGCCAGCCCGGCCGCGACGCTCACCAGCGACTGCTCGGCAATGCCGACGTTGATCAAGCGCTCCGGGAAGCGCTGCACAAACGGGCCGATCTTGGCCGTGGAGGTGGAGTCGCTGACCACGGGCACCACATCCAGCCCGGCGTCGACTGCGTCAATAAAGGCCTGCACCATGACGCTCGCCAAATGTTCATTCGCCATGGTTCAACTCCTCCAGTGCCGCGTTGATTTCATCACCCTTGGGCACGCGGTGGTGCCATTCGGGGCGGGCTTCGATAAAGGACACGCCCTTGCCTTTGATGGTGTGGGCGATCAGCACCTGGGGCGCGCCGGTTTGGGTCTGCATGTTTTCCAGGCTGTGGATCAGCTGGCCCACGTCGTTGCCGTCGCACTCGCTGACGCTGAAGCCGAAGGCCGCCCATTTCACGTCCAACGGGTCGAGGGGCATGATCTCGGCGGTCAGGCCGGCCAGTTGCAGCTTGTTCTTGTCGACGATCACAAACAGGTTATCCAACCCGTACTTGGCCGCCGCCATCGCCGCTTCCCAGTTGGAGCCTTCGGCTAGTTCGCCGTCGCCGGTCAGCACATAGATGCGCTTTTTACTGCCGGACATCTTCGCCGCCAAGGCCAGCCCTACCGCCACCGGCAAGCCGTGGCCGAGGGCGCCGGTGTTGAGTTCGATGCCGGGGGTTTTCTGGCGCACCGGGTGGCCGGGCAAGTGCGAATTGAAGTGCTGATACGTCGGCAGCCACGCCTCGGGGATATAGCCCGCCTGCGCCAGACAGCAATACAGACCACCGACGCCGTGGCCCTTGCTCTGGATATAGATATCGCGCTCGGGGTCTTCGGTACGTTCCGGGCCGGTGTTGAGGATGCGGAAATACAGGGTGGCGAGGATGTCGGTTTCCGACAGGTCCGCCCCCGTATGGCCGCCGGCCGGTGAATCGGCGTTCAGGCGGATCACATGGCGGCGGATCAGGCGGGCCTGTTCCTTGATCTGGTGGACGTCGTACTGGAAGGCATTCATGCAGCGGCTCCTGTGGGGCTGACCACGTGAGTTGAAAGTGCCGAAAGCTGTATTTGAATATTTATTCAGCAGTGACAATATATTTCTATTTAGACGCCGATCTTCCGCGCGGTCAAGTGAGCGATCGGTGTAAAAATGAAAAAAGCCGAAGAAATATCACTCGGACAAACGGACAAAACCCCACAGGAGCCGGTCTACTCCGTGGCTTTGCACCTCGATAAAGCGGCGTTTTAAAGGCCTATCTGAAAAATTAAGCGCTTGACTTTGCCACGGTGTCACTGGAATCTGAATTAACAGTCAGGCACGCATAAATATTCACGACGCCTGAAAGCACTCCAAAAAAAATAAATCAGGAGAACACTGTGGACGCCAAAGCTATTGTCCAGCACCCGGCCGAACTCACGCCGCCACCCCGCCCACGGTTGGTGAAACTGCTGCCGAGCAATATCGGCGGCCCGTTGATTGGCCTAGTGCTGCTGGTGCTGGTCTTCTCCTTCAGCTCCGAATTCTTCTTCTCCTTGCGCAATGGCCTGAACATTCTTGATCAGGTCACGGTGCTGGGCATCCTGGCGATTGGCATGACGGCGGTGATCGTGATCGGCGGCATTGATCTGTCGGTCGGCTCGGTACTGGCCTTCTCGATGATGATGCTCGGCTGGCTCTATCAGGACCAGGCGGTGCCGCTGGGCTTTGCGATTCCGATCTCGATTGCCACCGGCATGCTGGCCGGGCTGGTGTCCGGCGGGTTGATCACCTACGCCAAATTGCCGCCGTTCATTGCCACGCTGACCATGATGTCGGTGGCCCGCGGCCTGGCGAACATCCTCACCGAAGGCCGGCAGGTGGTCGGATTTCCAGAGTGGTTCACCAGCCTGGCCACGGTGCGGCATTTCGGCTTTTTGTCGGCCACCGTCGGGCTGTTCCTGGTGATGCTGCTGGTGGCCTGGGTGTTCCTGCGCTTTCGCGCCGGTGGCCGCAACCTCTACGCCATGGGCGGCAGCCCGGAAGTGGCGCGCCTGTCCGGCATCAAGGTGCGCGCAATTACCTTGTGGGTGTACGCCATTAGCGGCGCCCTCGCCGGGATCGCCGCCGTAACCCTGGCCGCACGCCTGGACTCGTCGCAACCGAGTGCGGGTTTGAGCCTGGAACTGGACGCCATCGCCGCCGTGGTCATCGGCGGCGCCAGCCTCAGCGGCGGCGTCGGCAGCATCGGCGGCACGCTGGTGGGTGTGCTGATCATTGGCGTGTTGCGCAATGGCCTCAACCTGCTGGGCGTTTCCCCGTTTATTCAACAAGTGGTGATCGGCGTAGTCATCGCCCTCGCCGTCACCATCGATACCTTGCGACGCCGTACCAGCACTGCCCGTTAGACCTGTTCGACAGTTGACACCCTCCAACAATAAAACCAGGAGTCACCGACATGTTCAGCCCCAAGAAATTGCTTATCGCTACCGCCCTGGCTGCCGCCACCCTCACCGCCACCGGCACCACCTGGGCCAAGGACCTGACCATCGGCCTGGCCGTGGCTAACCTTCAGGCCGACTTCTTCAACCAGATCAAGCAATCGGTGGAAGCCGAGGGCAAGGCCAAGGGGATCAAGGTGATCACCGTGGACGCCCAGGGCAACTCCTCCACCCAGGTCAGCCAGATTGAAGACTTGATCACCCGCCAGATCGATGTGCTGATCTACATTCCGGCCGGCGCCACCGCCGCCGGTGTACCGGTGAAAGCCGCCAAGGCCGCCGGCATCCCGGTGATCGCCGTGGACCGCAACGCCCCCGACGCACCGGGCGATACTTTCATCGCCAGCGACAGCGTGGCCGGCGCCAAGACCCTGGCTGAATACGTGGGCAAGATCACCGACGGCAAAGGCCGCATCGCGATTCTGCAAGGCCAGATCGGCACCACTCCCGAGAACGATCGCGCCAAGGGTTTTGCCGAGGGCCTCAAAGCCTTCCCGGACCTCAAGGTCGTGGCCCAGCAACCGGCCGAATGGGCGCAGGACAAAGGCTTCGCCGTAGCCCAGGACCTGCTCCAGCGTGACCCGAACATTACCGTGTTCTTCGGCCGCGCCGATGCCATGGCGCTGGGCGCCGCACAAGCGGTCAAGGTCGGTAACCTCGATCACAAAGTGGTGATCGTCGGCTTCGACGGCGACGTCGCCGGGCTCAAGGCGGTGGAAAGCGGTGTACTCAATGCGACCATGACCCAGCAGACCCAGAAAATGGGGCGCCTGGCAGTGGCGTCGGCCATCGATTTGAAAGCCGGCAAAACCCTGCCCAAGGAGCAACTGCTGCCCACCGTGCTGACCACCAAAGAAAACGTCGCGCCGTTCCTGCAACAGCACCCGTAACCCTGGGAGGTCGTCATGCACGCAGCAGCTCTGGACACAGCCGCCGATGCGGTGCTGTGCCTGCGCAACATCAGCAAGGCCTATGGCCCGGTGCAGGTGTTGTCGCAGGTGAACGTGGATATTCGCCCCGGTGAAGTGCTGGCCCTGCTCGGCGAGAACGGTGCGGGCAAGTCGACCTTGTCGTCGATCATTGCCGGCCTCGTGCAACCCGAGGCCGGCGCCAGCATGACCTGGCTGGGCGCGCCCTACGCGCCCGCTTCGCCGGGGGCGGCCCTGGGCGCCGGTATCGGCCTGATCCACCAGGAAATCCGCCTGCTGCCGCAACTGTCGATCGCCGAGAATATCTTCGTCGGTCGCCTGCCCATGCGTCACGGGCGGGTGGACCGCGCCTACATCGAGACCCAGGCGCAGATCCAGCTGGAGCGCCTGGGGCTCAAGGTACCGGCGTCGCGCAAGGTCGAAGGCCTGAGCGTGGCGGCCCAGCAACTGGTGGAAATCGCCAAGGCGCTGACCCTCAAGGCGCGCTTGTTGATCCTCGATGAACCCACTGCCGCCTTAGGCGGTGAGGAAACCGAGTTGCTGTTCCAGCAGGTGGAGCGGCTCAAGGCCGAAGGCGTGTCGTTTATCTATATCAGCCACCGCCTGGAAGAAATCGCGCGCATTGCCGACCGTGTATTGGTGCTGCGCGACGGGCGCCAGATCGCCTTGCATGCCACTGCGCAAGTGCCGGTGCGTGAGCTGGTGGAGCAGATGGTCGGGCGCAGCCTGGAGCGGATTTTCCCCACCCTGCAACCGCCGCAGGACAAGGTCATGTTACAGGTCAAGGACATGCGTTGCCGCGAGTTTGCCCTGCACGGCATCGACTTCAGCGTGCGTGCCGGTGAGGTGTTCGGCATTGCCGGCGTGGTCGGCGCCGGGCGGACCGAACTGGTGCGCACCCTGGCCGGCGCGGCGCAGGACATCCAGGGGCACATGGTGCTGGATGGCGAAGTGCGCCAGTTGCGTTCGCCGTTCGAGGCGATCCAGGCCGGTGTGGTGCTGGTGCCCGAAGACCGCAAGCAACAAGGCGTGGTGGTGGAACATCGCATCGAAGACAACCTGATCTACGGCAACACCGATCTGCTGGATAAACGTGGCTGGGTGCTGCCTGCCCCGCTGCGCGAATTCGCGCGCACGGCGGTGGCGCGCCTGGGCGTGAAAGGTGCGCCGCAGTCGCGGATCTCCAGCTTGTCCGGGGGTAACCAGCAGAAAGTGATCATTGCCAAATGGCTGGCGCGCAATCCCAAGGTGTTCATTCTGGATGAGCCTACACGCGGCATTGACGTGGGCGCGCGGGCGGCGATCTATGAGGTGATCGCGGACCTGGCGGCCAAGGGCATGGCGGTGATTGTGGTGAGCTCGGACCTGGATGAGGTGCTGGGGTTGTCCCATCGGGTGATGGTGATGAGCCGGGGGCGGCAGATGGGGATTCTGGAACGGGGTGAGGCTACGCCGGTTTCGGTGATGGAGATGGCCACCGCCTGACTCACAAACATTGAAGGCCCAATGTGGGAGGGGCTTGCCCCCGATAGCAGTGGTTCAGTTACAGATGCATCTACTGACACTCCCTCATCGGGAGCAAGCCCCCTCCCACAGGGGTCCGCTGTGAATTCAAGAATGGAGTAATTTCATGCAGCTTTTTAGTCTTCAGGGCCAAGTAGCTTTTGTAACCGGCGCAGGCAGCGGCATTGGCCAGGCCATTGCCGTCGGCCTCGCCGAAGCCGGTGCCGATGTCGCCTGTTTTGACCTGCCCGGCAGCCCCGGCATCGCCAGCACCGTCGAACGCATCCAGAGCCTGGGCCGTCGCGCCCTGGCCTTGAGCGGCACGGTCACCGAGCGCGCCGCGCTGGATGCCGCCGTGGCGCGTACCGAAAGCGAACTGGGTGAACTCAGCGTCGCGGTCAACTGCGCCGGCATCGCCAACGCCCAGGCCGCCGAGGACCTGGAGCTGCAACGCTGGCAAACTACCCTGGACATCAACCTCACCGGCATCTTCCTCAGTTGCCAGGCCCAGGCCGCGGTGATGTTGCCGCGTGGCAAAGGCGCCATCGTCAACATCGCCTCCATGTCGGGCAGCATCGTCAACCGTGGCCTGTTGCAGGCGCACTACAACACCTCCAAGGCCGGGGTGATCCACCTGAGCAAAAGCCTGGCGATGGAATGGGCGGACAAGGGCCTGCGCGTCAATTGCATCAGCCCCGGCTACACCGCCACGCCGATGAATTCGCGGCCGGAAGTCGCCGACCAGGTGAAGATTTTTGAACAGACCACGCCCATGGGCCGCATGGCCAGCGTGGACGAAATGGTCGGCCCCGCGATCTTCCTGGTCAGCCAGGCCTCGTCTTTCTGCACCGGTGTCGACCTGCTGGTCGATGGCGGTTTTGTCTGCTGGTAGGAGCCCATCATGTCGCAACGATTCAGCACTAAAACCATCGTCATCACCGGCGCCTGCCGTGGCATCGGCGCCGGCATCGCCGAGCGCTTCGCCCAGGAAGGCGCCAACCTGGTGCTGGCCTCCAACGACCTGGAGCGGGTGACCTTCACCGCCGACCAACTGGCACGGGAGTATGGTGTCAGCGCTCTCGCCCTCGGCATCGACGTGACCCGCGAAAGTGACATCGAACGCCTCTACCGCGAAGGTCACGCACGCTTCGGCAGTATCGACGTGTCGGTGCAGAACGCCGGCATCATCACCATCGACCACTACGACAGCATGCCCCGCGCCGACTTCGACAAAGTGCTGCAAGTGAACACCACCGGGGTGTGGCTGGGTTGCCGGGAGGCGGCCAAGTACATGGTCAAGCAAGGCAGCGGACGCTTGATCAACACCTCGTCCGGCCAGGGCCGCCAGGGCTTTATCTACACGCCGCACTACGCCGCGAGCAAGATGGGCGTGATCGGCATTACCCAGAGCCTGTCCCTGGAGCTGGCGCGGCATAACATCACGGTCAATGCGTTCTGCCCCGGCATCATCGAAAGCGAGATGTGGGACTACAATGACCGCGTGTGGGGCGAGATCCTCAGCACCGACGAAAAACGCTACGCCAAGGGTGAGCTGATGGCCGAATGGGTCAGGAACATCCCCCTGCGCCGCGCCGGTAAACCCTCGGATGTCGCGGGGTTGGTGGCGTTCCTGGCCTCCGATGACGCGGCTTACCTGACCGGCCAGGCGATCAATATCGACGGCGGCCTGATCATGTCGTGAGGGTTTGGTATCCTCACGGCCATTGAGTCAACCACTGAGGCTTTCATGAGCCAGATCGAAGAACAGCGCCTGATCACCAAGATCGCAAGCCTCTACTACGAAGAAGGGCTCAAGCAGTCCGAAATTTCCACGCAACTGGACCTGTCCCAATCCTTTATCAGCCGCGCCCTGCGCCGGGCGCTGCAGGAAGGCGTGGTGAAGATCAGCGTGATGCGCCTGCAAGGCCTGCACCTGGAGCTGGAAAACCAACTGCAACGCCGCTACGGCGTGCGCCGGGTGATCGTGGTGGAAGCCACCGAGCCCGGCAACGATGAAAGCATCAAGCAAGCCATCGGCTCGGCCGCCGCGCATTACCTGGAGACCAGCCTGTCGCCCCAGGACCGCATCGGCATTTCGTCGTGGAGCAGCACCATCCGCGCGATGGTCGGCCATCTGCACGCCCAACCGGGTAAACAAGGCGCCGAGGAAGTGGTACAACTGTTGGGCGGGGTCGGCCACAAAGGCGCGTTTGAAGCCACCCTGCTCACCCAGCGCCTGGCCACCCTGCTCAATTGCCCGGCGTATCTGCTGCCGTCGCAAAGCATCGAGCAATCGGTGCAGAGCAAGCAACGCATCGTGCAGATGGAAGAGGTCAAGGAGGTGCTGCAACGCTTTGACAGCATCACCCTGGCGATCGTCGGCATCGGCGAGCTGGAGCCCTCGCAACTGCTGCGCAACAGCGGCAACTACTACACCGAGGACATGCTGCGCCTGTTGGCCGAGCGTGGCGCGGTGGGCGATATCTGCCTGCGTTACTTCGACGCCCAGGGCAAGCCGGTGCTGGAGGAAGATGAAGAATTCGTGGTGTCGGTGGCGCTGCCCAAGTTGCGCGACATCCACCGCGTGCTCGGCCTGGCCGGCGGGCTGAACAAGGTCCAGGCGATTCGTGGCGCACTCACGGGTGGCTACCTCGACATCCTGGTGACCGACCTCGACACCGCGCAGGCCCTCAACCGATAACCCTTTTTGGAGACCGCCGCTCATGACGTCCAAACTCGAACAACTCAAGCAATTCACCACCGTGGTCTGCGACACCGGCGACCTGGAAGCCATCAGCCGCCTGCGCCCGGTGGACGCCACCACTAACCCGTCGTTGCTGCTCAAGGCCGCGGCCATCCCGGAATACGCCGAGTTGCTGCGCAATGCCGTCAGCGTGTCCAAGGGCGATGTCGACCTGGCCTGCGACCGTTTCGCGGTGTCGGTGGGTTGCGGCATCCTCAAGGTGATTCCGGGGCGTATCTCCACTGAAGTCGACGCGCGCCTGTCTTTTGATGAAGATGCGTTGTGGGCCAAGGCCAACCAGTTGATCGCCTTGTACGACCAGGCCGGTGTCGGCCGCGACCGCGTGCTGATCAAGCTGGCCTCCACCTGGGAAGGCATCCGCACCGCCGAGCGCCTGGAAAAGGCAGGCATCCAGACCAACCTGACCTTGCTGTTCTCCTTCGCCCAGGCCCAGGCCTGCGCCGATGCGGGGGTATTTTTGATCTCGCCGTTCGTGGGCCGCATCTACGATTGGTATCGCAAGAACACCGGCCTGGACTATACCGGCGTTGAAGACCCGGGCGTGCAGTCGGTGACACGCATCTACAACTACTACAAGGCCAACGCCATTGCGACCGTGGTCATGGGCGCAAGCTTCCGCACCCTCAGCCAGATCGAAGAACTGGCCGGTTGCGATCGCCTGACCATCAGCCCGGACCTGCTGCAAAAGCTCGCTGAAGACAACGGGCCGCTGGCGCGCAAACTCACGCCGGGTACCGAAGGTGAGGCACGCCAGCATCTGAGCGAAGCGCAGTTCCGCTGGGCCTCGAATGAAGATGCGATGGCCACTGAGAAACTGGCCGAAGGCATTCGCCAGTTTGCGCGGGATCAGGAGAAATTGGAGAAGGTGTTGGCTGCTTTATGAGCCCCGACCAGCCGGTAAGCCAACCGCGCACTTTGGTGTTCCTGGCTTACCCGCAAATGGGCCTGCTCGACCTGACTGGCGCCCAGACCGTGTTCTGGGCAGCCACCAAGGCCATGGCCGAACGCGGCTTGCCGGGCTATTTTGTGCATACCGCCAGCCTGGCGGGCGGCTTGATGCCAACGGCTGAAGGGTTGAGCGTCGATACCGTGCCCTTGGCGACATTTGATCCAGCCACCCTCGACACCTTAATCGTGCCCGGCGCGCCCGCCATTCAAGAGGCGATGGCCGCCAACACCGACCTGGTCGACTGGCTGCGTCACGCCTCTACCCGGGCGCGCCGCACGGCCTCGGTGTGCAGCGGCACCTTCCTGCTCGCCCAGGCCGGCTTGCTCCAAGGCCGACGCGCCGCCACGCACTGGGCGATGTGCGACATGCTCAAGCGCGGGTTCCCGAGCATTGAGGTGGACATGGACGCGATCTTTATCCAGCAGGGCAACGTGTGGACGTCGGCGGGCGTGAGCGCCGGCATCGACCTTGCGCTGGCGTTGGTAGAGGCCGATTGCGGACGGCACGTCGCCCTGCAAGTGGCGCGGGAACTGGTGGTGTTTCTCAAGCGGCCCGGTGGTCAGGCCCAGTTCAGCCAACTGCTGCAGGCGCAGACCGACGACACGGCCGGTTTCGACGCCCTGCACCTGTGGATCGCCGACAACCTGAGCGACAGCGACCTGACGGTGGAGCGCCTGGCCGAACAAAGCCGCATGAGCCCACGCAATTTCGCTCGGGTCTACAAGCAAAAAACCGGGCGCACACCGGCCAAGGCTATCGAACTGTTTCGCATGGAAGCCGCACGGCGCCTGCTGGAAGACTCTCAACGCAACATCGACCAAGTCGCGCAACTGTGTGGTTTTGGCGACGAGGAACGGATGCGCTACACCTTCCATCGCCACCTTTCGATTTCCCCCCGTGACTACCGCGAGCGCTTTTCGCGTTAATCGCCACCACTTGGCAGTAATTCAGGGTTAAGTGTCCTACCAGACAAACAGCGGTGCTTTTACAGTGAGCCGGTAACGCCTCACGGCGTGAGCAACCATCTCGACTGGGTCTCTGGAGCAACTCATGAAACAGCACATCCTTATCATCGGCGCCGGGTTCGGTGGTGTCTGGAGCGCGTTGGGCGCCGCGCGCCTGCTGGATAAAAATGATCGCCACGACGTGCAAATCAGCGTGCTGGCGCCGCGCCCGGAACTGCGTATTCGTCCACGGTTCTATGAGGCACAAGTGCATACCATGCAGGCGCCCCTGAGCCCCTTGTTTGCAGCGGTTGGCGTGAACTTCATCGAGGGCACGGCCGACAGCATCGATGAAAATGCCAGGCAGGTGACCTATCGCGACCTGGCCGGTAACGCCACTAACGTCCAGTATGATCGCCTGGTGCTGGCAGCCGGCAGTCGTTTGAATCGTCCGCCTATGGAAGGCATCGAACACGTGCTCGATGTGGACCAGATCGAAGACGCCACGCGCCTCGAAGCGCATATTCACGCCCTCAAGTCTCTGCCCGACAGCCCCGCGCGCAACACCGTGGTGGTGGCCGGGGGCGGTTTTACCGGCATAGAGACCGCCACCGAAATGCCGGCGCGCCTGCGTGAAGCGCTGGGCGACACCGCCAACATCCGTGTGGTCGTGGTCGACCGCGGCCCGCAGATCGCGGCAAGCATGGGCGATGGTATTCGCCCTTCGATCATCGAAGCCAGCAAAGAACTGGGTATTGAATGGATACTCAACACGTCGGTGGCCTCGGTGGATACCGGTGGCGTGACCCTGGCGGATGGGCAGCGGATCGAATCCAGCACGGTGATCTGGACCATCGGCTTTCGCGCCAACCCCTTGACCGAACAGGTCAGCGGCACCCGCGACCCACAGGGCCGGTTGCATGTGGACGGCACCCTGAAGGTCAAAGGCCAGACCGACGTATTCGCCGCCGGTGACGTGGCCTACGCCGCCACCGACGACCTGGGCAACGTCGCCGCGATGTCCTGCCAGCACGCCATCGCCCTCGGCCGCTACGCCGGCCACAACGTCGCCGCCGACCTGATCGGCGTGGCGCCGATGACCTATAGCCAACCCAAATACGTGACGTGCCTGGACCTCGGCGCCTGGGGCGCGGTGTACACCGAAGGTTGGGACCGCCAACTGAAGCTCGTGGGCCAGGAAGCCAAGGACCTCAAACATCAGATCAACAGCGTATGGATCTACCCACCGGCGGCCGAGCGAGCAGCGGCCCTGGCGGCAGCTGACCCATTGATCCCCGTGGCCTGATTCACGTTTCGCCTATATCGGCCGGCGCCCTCCTGGCTGCCCCGGTCACTCCCGAGCGCCCGCCGATGATGATCACGCGGGCGTTTTTTTGCCTGGCACGCTCATCGAGCACACTGGTCAGTCGCGCTCATCCAAGCCACGCGCTGCAAACGCCCCCAGCACGCCGCCGACAATCGGCGCCAGCCAGAACAGCCAGAGCTGCGACAGGTACTCCCACCCGGCAAACAGCGCCGGCCCGGTACTGCGCGCCGGGTTGACCGAAGTATTGGTCACGGGAATCAGGACCAGGTGGATCAGGGTCAGCGCCAGGCCGATGGCAATCGGTGCAAACCCGGCGACCGCACCCGGCGCCGTCACCCGCATGATGATCAGCACGAAAAAGAACGTGGCGATCAGTTCAGCCAGCAAGGCGGCCGTCATGTCGAACTGGCCTGGGCTCAGCGGGCCATAGCCGTTGGCGGCAAAACCACCCGCTGCGAAACCGGGTTGGCCGTTGGCAATCAGGTACAACGCCGCCGCCGCGACAACCGCCCCCGCTACCTGCGCCACCACGTACGGCAGCACATCGACAGTCGGCACACGGCGCCCGGCCCACAGGCCGATGGTCACCGCCGGGTTGAAGTGCCCGCCGGAGATCCCCCCCACCGCGTAGGCCATGGTCAGGACGGTGAGGCCGAACGCCAGGGACACCCCCACAAAACCAATACCCAACCCCGGAAAGGCGGCAGCCAGGACGGCGCTGCCACACCCGCCGAAGGTCAGCCAGAAGGTACCGAGAAACTCTGCGCTCAGACGCTTTTGCACAATCGACTCCATTGCTGTTCAAGTGCCGTCACCACAGACGGTGGGCGGTCCTGGAGGACGGTAGCAATGGGTGGCGATGGGCCCTATAAGACTTGTCCGGTTTTGGTGAGGCGATGCACTCGCACCGTTCGACGGGTAGCCTTTGTAAGATGAGCGCAAAGCATTGAAAGCCGCCGTGGCTGCGCGCTGTTGCCGTTGCTCTGGCTCTGGCTCTGGCTCTGGCTCTGGCTCTTGATCTAGATCTAGATCTCAGGCGCCCCTCCCACATTTAGATCGCGGGGCATCAGTTAAATAGCCGTCCGCCCCTGAACCGTCACGGGAGCAAGCTCCCTCGCCACAGGCTCAGGGCCACGCCCAAAGTTGTGCAGATACCTAGCGTATCAGCCCGCAGCCACCCCGGTCCCAAACCTGCGAATCGCCAGGCAATACCCCACCAGCGCCACCGCCGCCAGCAGCCCACCCGCCGCGCCGATCCAGGCGAAGCCGAAGTGACCGCCGACCCAACTGCCCATCAGGGCGCCGCCGCCGATGCCGATGTTGTAGATGCCGGAGAACATCGCCATGGCCACGTCGGTGGCGTCCGGTGCCAGCACCAGCACCTTGGACTGCATGGCCAGGCCGAAACCCATGATCGCCATGCCCCAGAAGATGCTCAGGATCACCAGGTAGGATTCGGCGCCGCTCAGAGGCAGCAACAGGCACAGGCACGCCACCAGAAGGAACACCGCGCCAACCACGAACAGGTGCGGATTGAAGCGGTGCACCAGGCTGAACAGCAGCGAGCCGACGATGCCCGCGCCGCCGAACACCAGCAGGATCAGGGTCACCGCGCTGCCGCCCAGGCCGGCCACGCCTTCGACGAAGGGTTCGATGTAGCTGTAGGCGGTGAATTGCGCGGTCACGGTCAGGGCAGTGAGCACGTAGAGCGCCACCAGCGCCGGACGCTTGAACAGCAATGGCAGGCTGCGCAGGGAGCCGGAGTTCTGGCTCGGCAGCAGCGGCAAGGTACGCGCCAGCCAGAACACCAGGGCGGCGGCAAAGGCGCCGATCACCAGGAACGTGGTGCGCCAGCCCATGGCCTCGCCGAGCAGGCGACCGAGGGGGATGCCCAGGACCATCGCCAGGGAGGTGCCGGTGGCGAGCAGACCAAGGGCTTGCACCTGTTTGCCTGCCGGCGCCAAACGTACGGCAAGGGACGCGGTGATTGACCAGAACAAGGCATGGGACAACGCAATGCCGACGCGACTGAGCATCAGGATGCCGAAGCTGGTCGCAATGCTGGACAGAATATGGCTGGCGATGAACAGGCCGAACAGCACGATCAGCAATTTGCGTCGTTCGACGTTACGCGTCAGCAGCATCACCGGCAGCGACGTCAGGGACACGATCCAGGCGTAGAGGGTGAGCATCAGGCCGACGCTGGCGATGGGCATGTCGAAGCTGGCACCGATGGCGCTGAGCAGGCCGACCGGGACGAATTCGGTGGTGTTGAACACAAACGCAGCCAACGCGAGGGCGATGACCGGTTGCCAGTTGGCTTGGGGGGTTGCGGCTGAAAGGCTCATGGAACGGCGAGGTACTCTGACGATGATCAAGCGACCGCCCAGGACAAGCGCCGCCGCCGAGCATTCTATAGGTTTCTCGGCCGGTTGTTGGCGCTGATCCTGGACAAATCGTCGTTCGCCTGCTCAGGGCGACGTCAGGGTTACCACGTAGGCACCGGAGCGGATCGGCTTGCCGAGGCCGTCCACCAGTTGATACCGCTGGTCGTAATAGCGCCCATTGCTGCCGGTATCAGTCAACAGCACGGCACGCGCCGATGAAGCGCCCACGGCCTTGACGCTGGCGACCGGTGTCACGTTGCGCACATCGATGCTGCCGCCACGGCTCACGCTGGGGCATCCGGTGAGTTCCATCACCGAACCGTTATGCGCATTGGACAGACAGCCGGGTTCAACGATGCTGCCATGAAACGCAATGGTGCCCTGGCCCGCCGCCGTGGCACAGGTACCAGCCAAGACGATAAAGAGGCCCGCGGCCACCGAAAAACGTTGGATATTCATGTCGACACTCCCTTCTAGGTAGTTAAAAGGAACGTCGACCCTCGATGCGCAAACTTAAGGCCGTTCGTCGGCAAAAGCAAAATTTCCTACAAAACTCAGTACATCGCCCTACATCAGGGTTGGGCCTGTTCCATCAGCTCAGGAATGCTATCCGGCCGCTTGGCATAGCGCTGCGCCAACGCCGCACACACCATCAGCTGGATCTGGTGAAACAGCATCAACGGCAGGATCAACACACCCATGCTGGCACCGGCGAACAGCACCTGAGCCATCGGTACGCCGGTTGCGAGACTCTTCTTCGAGCCGCAGAACAGGATGGTGATTCGGTCCTCCTGGCTAAACCCGAAGGCCTTGCCCAGCAAGGCGGACACCACCAGCACCAGGGCCAGCAACACGCAGCAGGCCACCACCAGGCCGCCCAGTTCCCACAGCGGGATCTGATGCCAGATGCCTTCGTTGACCGCTTCGCTGAACGCGCCGTAGACCACCAGCAGGATCGAGCCCTGATCGACGAATTTGAGCCAGGTTTTATTGCGCCCCACCCACGCGCCGATCCAGCGGCGGGCGATCTGCCCGGCAATGAACGGCAGCAGCAGTTGCACGCTGATCTTGAGGATCGCATCGACAGTGGAACTGCCCTCGCCGTGCACGTTGAGCAACAGCGTCACCAGCAACGGCGTGAGGAATATGCCGAACAGGCTTGAGGCCGCCGCGCTGCAAATCGCCGCCGGGATATTGCCGCGCGCCAGCGAGGTGAAGGCAATCGCTGATTGCACGGTGGCCGGCAAGGCGCAGAGGTAGAGCATGCCCATGTACAGGTCTTTGCCGATCAGCGGCGACAGCACCGGCTTGAGCGCCAGCCCCAGCAACGGGAACAGCACGAAGGTCAGGCTGAACACCAGCAAGTGCAGGCGCCAGTGGCCGGCCCCGGCGACGATGGCCTGGCGCGACAGCTTGGCGCCGTGCAGGAAAAACAGCAGCGCGATGGCCAGGTTGGTCACCCAGCCGAACGCCACGGCGGTCTGGCCGCTGGCAGGCAACAGGGAGGCAAGGACCACCGTGGCGATCAGCGTCAGGGTGAAATTGTCGGGCAGGAAACGAGGGCGAGTCATAAGCGCATCTTCCAGGGGTTGCCAAGAACGTCGTGGCGACTCTAACGTAACGGCCTGTTACCGACTAACGCCAATGAGCCAGTAAATGCCGCCTAAAGGACAGGACAAAACCGTACGCCGCAGCATTCCCGGGCTGTCCAGCCTGCCACGGCCGGTGTATGGGCGCACCGAATCGCTGCCCAACCGCGCGCTGACACGTCGGCACAGCCATCCATGGGTGCAGTTGTCCTACGCGATTTCCGGGGTGCTGGAGATCCAGACCAGCGCCGGGCGCTTCGTCGCACCGCCGCAACGCGCGGTGTGGATTCCGGCGGGCATGCCGCACCGCGTCTACAGCGCGCCCCACACCGAGATGCGCAGCCTGTATCTGGATTGCCGCGTTACCGCCTGGGCGGCCGGGCATTGTCACGTACTGGAGGTGAGCAGCCTGTTGCGCGAGCTGATCCGCAGTTTCAGCGAGCTGCCGGTGGAGTACGCCGAGGATGGTCCGGATGGGCGTCTGGCCCAGGTGATCCTCGACCAACTCGCCGCCGCGCCCCAGGTGGACCTGATGCTGCCCCTCCCTCTCGACGCCCGCTTGCGGCAGATCTACCGCAGCCTGAGCCTGCGCCCGGAGCAACAGACCACGTTGGGCCAATGGAGCGAGAAACTGGGGCTCAGCGAAAAGACCCTCAGCCGTTTGTTTTTGAAAGACACCGGCCTGACCTTCCGCGCCTGGCGCCAGCGCTTGCGCCTGCTCAGCGCCCTGCCCGCCCTGGAGCAAGGCGATCGGGTGACGGATGTGGCGCTGAACTGTGGCTATGAGTCCACCTCGGCGTTTATCAACGCGTTTCGCCAGCAGTTCGATGCAACGCCGGGGGAGTTCTTTCGCTGAGTGCTCAAACAACGAAGGTCAAATGTGACAGCGGGCTTGCCCCGCGCTGGGGTGGGCACGGCAATGCGGTCTTCTCGATTGTTCTGCAAATAATCCCCAAACCCGCGCGTGGCTGGTATTGTGCCGCGCTTGAAAAACTGCCACCAACCTGCGAGGAAATGCACGTTGAACACTGACGAAAAAATGACCGGCGATCTGTTCGCGGTGGATAAGCGCCTGTCACTCAAGCCGGTGGTGGACTTCAACACCTACCTGCGCAGTGCCTTCGGCGACGGCCCGTGTACCTGCATCCGCTGCACGGCCAGCGGCGGTGATGAAACCGGCTATGCGTTCCAGCACACCTTCGAGTTCGATGGCAAACCCACCCACCGCCGCTTTGCGTCCACGGCCGGTGGCGATGTGTTGATGGCGTTGAAGAAGGCGTGGTTGTCGTACACCAAGGCCGAGCTGCCGCTCAGTGGCGTGCTGGAACTGGAGACGGTGAAAGAGTTCGTCGAACCGCAACTGCACAAGCGCCTGGCACCGTTGTTCTTGGCCAGTGGGTTGGTCAAGACCCTAGACGGTGAGTTGCACATTCAGCCGCAAGCGTCGGCCTGACCCTGGTGTGTATCAACCCTGGGAGGGCGCACGTCGAAACATACGGTCCTCCCCGGTTCAGACTGCATCCGATCTAGAAGCCCGGTGCCCCCTGCACGCGAAACGCGGGCGTCAGTTCGTCGTCCAGCGGTTCGGTCAGCGGCCGATCATCAATGCCCGGCACCAGAATCACCTTGCGGCACTCCTCCTCGGCTTTATCAAAGACCTCATAGCCACGCGCCGCCTGTTCCAGCGACAGACGATGAGTAATGATCGCCTCCGGGTTCAGCTGCCCCAATTCAATATGCTCCAGCAACTGCGGTAGAAAACGCTGCACATGGGTCTGGCCCATCTTGAACGTCAGACCTTTATCGAACGCATCGCCGAACATGAAGCCATGGATAAACCCGGCATACACCCCCGCGACGCTGACCACCCCGCCGCGGCGCACCGCAGCGATGCACTGGCGCAACGCCTTGCCGCTGCTGCCTTCGATCTTGAGGGTGGTGAGCAGGGTTTCGGTGGTGCTGCCCTTGGCTTCGAAACCAACCGCATCCACCACGCCATCAACCCCGCGCATGCCGGCGGTCTGGCGGATGATGGTGTCGGCGGGGTCATCGTCGTCTTCGAAGTTGATCGGGATCACGCCGTACATCTTCTGCGCATAGTCCAGTCGATACGGGTGATCGTCGACCATGAAAATCTGCTCGGCGCCGAGCATCCGCGCGCACGCCGCGCTCAGCAGCCCGACCGGCCCGGCGCCGTAGATCGCTACGCTGGAGCCCTGGCCAATCCCGGCGTTGGTCACCGCCTGCCACGCAGTGGGCAGGATGTCGGAGAGAAACAGTACCTTCTCATCCGCCAGAACGCCGGGCACTTTGAATGGCCCGGTGTTGGCCTTGGGCACCCGCACCAGTTCGGCCTGGCCACCGGGAATGCCCCCATACAGGCGGCTGTAGCCGAACAGCGCAGCACCCGGCGGGATCGCCTTTTTATTCAGGATCGCGCCGCGGCCGTCATTGGTGGTTTCACAGGCGGCGAATTGCTGCAGCTGGCAGAAGAAACACTCGCCGCAGGCAATCACGAACGGGATCACCACGCGGTCGCCGCGCTGCACCGCCGTCACGCCGGGGCCGGTTTCTTCGACAATGCCCATGAACTCATGGCCGAAGATATCGCCATGTTCCACCGTCGGGATCTTGCCGCGGTACAGGTGCAGGTCAGAGCCGCAAATCGCCGTGGCGGTGACCCGCAGAATAATGTCGTCGGGTTGTTCGATGATGGGATCGGGGACGGTGTCCACCTGCACCTTATGGGCGCCTTGATAGGTCATGGCTCGCATGGGCTGCACTCCGGTTATTGAGTAGAGTCAGTCATTAGGGGCGGCCGTCAGTGCGGGCGTTCCCTTGGCGTACGCGGGCAGCCGATCAAAGGTCGCCACGGCTCTGGGCGAGCAAACGATCGACCACTGCCTGTAACCCGGCGGGCTCATCCGCGCCCTTGGCCAGGGCGTCTGCGAAACACTCCAGTTGATCGAGCGCACTGTTTCCGCGCCGCAACAGCGCCAGGGCGTGCTCGAACACCAAGGGCTCGCCCATGGCCTCGGCGGTCGCGCGAAACTGTTGCGCGGCCTGCTGCAACCACTGTTCGGCACTGCCGATCGTGCCCTGGTCGTCCAGTGCAAACGTGCCCGCCGCGCCATAGCGCTTGGCCTGCCAGCGGTTTTCCTTGAGCAGCCAGCGCGTCTGGGCGGTAAACCTGGCACCGGGCCGAGCCAGCGCGCAGGCATGGGTGACCATCACGCGAAACAGCGTGGCGAGGACCAATGAATCGCCCAGCCGGGGACACGCGTCCGTCATGCGCAACTCAAGCGTCGGGTAACGCGCCGCCGGACGGATGCCCCACCAGCCGTTGCCATCGGCCTTGATCGCACCCACGCGGTGCAACAATGCCAGGTAGCGCTGGTAGCCCGCCCAGTCTTCGAAATGCTCCGGCACGCCCATGCGCGGCCATTCATCGCAGGCGGCCTGGCGGTAGCTCATGAACCCGCTGGGCGCTCCCTCCCAGAACGGTGATGAGCAACTGAGCAGCAACAACAATGGTAGCCACGGCGACACCTCGTTCATCACCGCGATGCGATCCACCTCTGTCGGTACCTGCACATGCACATGCAGCCCGCATAAGAGACTGCGGCGCGCCACCTGTTGCATGTCCTCGAACAGTTGCTCGAAATGCGCCTGCACCGTGGGCTTCTGCTCGCGCCAGGCCGCCAGCGGATGGCTGCCGGCGCAGACAATGCCCAAGCCGAATTCACCCAGGGATTCAGCCAGGTTGTGCCGCACGGTGGCCAGGTAATCGGCGGCTTCGCGGCTGGCCTTGAACACCGGCGATGCCACTTCGATCTGCCCCTGGAACATCTCGAAGGCAAACCCTGCGCCGATCGCTCGTCGACACGCCGCCAGCACCGCCGCCGGGGGCTCGCTGAGCATTTGGCGACTGTGCAGGTCGGTGATGAAGTATTCCTCTTCAATGCCGAAGGTCAGCATGGGCGGTCAGCGCAATCGGGTGACGGTGAGCGCGACCACGGCGATCCGCTCCACGCGCTCATAGCCGGGCTTGTCGAGTTCCTCGCCGAAAACATCCGGGTCCAGTTCACGGTAGGTCCAGCCGAAGGCATCGTTGGCCAGCAAGGGCCCGACCGCTTCCAGGAAAGGATCGCCGCCGGCGACCATCGCCACCCCGGTATACAGCACCAGGCTGCCGCCCAGGGCCAGGCGCCCGAGGGATTCGCTGACGATGCGCACCGACAGCTGCTCACCCAATGCACCGCCGCCATGCCGGTAGGCACGCTGACGGACGTCGTTCATGTACGGCGGGTTGGCGACGATCAAGTCGAATGTGCCGTCCAGGCTCGCCAGCAGGTCGCTCTGGTACACCCTGACATTGCTCAGCCCCGCCAGCTCGGCGTTCACCGCGCTCATGCGCAGGGCGCGGGGGTTGATGTCCACCGCCAGCACCTGTGCGTCATGCCGCGCCTGGGCGATGACCAGCGCGCCGACACCCGCGCCGCAGCCGATGTCGACAGCGCACTTGATCGGTTCGAAACGCTGCTGCAGATGGGCCTCGATCACCTGCGCGAAACGGTAGCTGTCGGGGCCGAAAAACACCGCGTCCGCCTGGGTGGTGGGGTACGGTGAATGCGCAAACAGCAGATCCCCCAGGCTCGACCAGCGCACGGTACTGCGCCACAACGCGTCGTGTTTTTCGATCACGTCCGCTTGCTGCAGCTCATCGCGAAAGGCGTCGGGCAGCAGGTCGCTGTCAAACGGCATCGACCAGCCGAACACGTCACGCAGGTTCATCGCCAGCGGGGTCGCCAGGCGTCGATAGACACGTTCGTGGGTCAAGGGCGTGGGCGTGATGAACCGGTAGCCGCTCTCCTTCAGGCCCTTGCCCAGGTTGAGTAAGGCGCGGTCGGCGAGTTGTTGTGCAGACATGGGCCGTTCCTTAGCGCAGACGCGCACGCAATTGGATAAAACGCCGAGTGGCATACAGCCCGGCAGGAGTGCAATGACGGCGCGCGGACAGCCAGGGGATCAGCGCGTTGAGTTGTTGTTCGCCGGTCAGGTTGCTCAGCGATTCCACCAACGCCTGGGTGTCCGGGTCTGCCGGGCGTTGTTGCGCGCGGGCAAACGGGCTGCCGCGCCCCGGCCGTGCGGCCGGCACGCGTTGGTCGCGGCTCCAGTCACCGGCAATCCAGTCATGCAGGACCTGTTTTTCATAGCCGCTGAACACGCCGAACATCGCTGCCCCAGCCCCCTCGATCAACTGCCAGAAACGGCTGTTGGCCGGGTCCTGGTTGAGCTTGATCCAGCCTTTGTCCTGCAAGGCCTGGAGAAAATCGGGGATCTGCCCCGGCGTGGCCAGCCACTGGTTGACGGTCTTGCCCTCGAAGCGGCAATAGTCCGAATGCATGTGCTGGCCGAAAGTGCGCTTGCGTTCGAGCATCGCCACCACTTCGTCCTGGAGGTTGAAGCTATCGATTACCGCCGTCGTGCCTGGGCCGAGGTCATTAAGGCGATAACCCTGGGCCACGCGCCGGTAGAACTGCGCCCTGCCCTCGCCCAGCGGCAACAGGTTGAGCACCGATTGCGCCGCCTTGCAGGCGTGGCCGCTGCTGGCATTGTCGATGGTCACGTGGAGCGTGAAGTAGTAAGGGTCGATGCCCAGTTCACTCAGTTCATAGGAGGTAATCAACAGGTGCAGCGGCAGCTGTTCGTAGCCCAGGTTGTAGCCGATGACCTCCGGCAGGAATTCTTCCGTGCACAGGCCCAGGGCCATTTGCAGCGCGCCTTGCAGGTAGTGCTCATCCTCAAGGCCCGCGTCGCTGTCGGCATCGTGGTCACTGAGCAGTTTGCGGTAGATCACCACATGGTTCTGCGCGGCATCACCATCGCCCAGCTCTTCCAGGTAAGTGGTGAGCAGCCCGTCGAAACGCTGGTCTTGCCAGTAACGCAGCAAACCGTAGAGCCAGGCGCCATCGACCTGTTTGGTCGGGGCCACGCGTTGCAGCACATACAGCGCATGGGCCTTGTTGCGAAAGTAACGACGCGGCCGGCCTTGCCGACGTTGTTCAAGGTACTCGGCGTAGGCCTGGGCCACGACGGCGCAACGCTGCTCGACCCAGGCATACAAGTGTTCCGGTTCGTCGGAAAGCTCGCTGTCAGCGTCTTTTACCAGGGCCAACTGCGAGTGCAGGAACTCGCGAGCAAGCGCACAAGCGTTCGGCGCTTCGCCATGCAGTTGTTGATAGACCCGCTGATACTCCCCGCAGCCCGAGTAATGCACAGAGGCCGGCTGGCCCGACAGCGCCGTTAGTAACGTCATGATGGCAGTTCCCGCAATGTCCTATACAACCTGGCCTTCTTGCATGAAGACCCCGCAAGAGCGCTCGCTGTGCGGCGCTTCTATAGGGAAGAACATTGTGGGGTGGGGAAAATTCAATCGGGTTTGGGAGGATGGGGATAAGCGGTCGATGGGTATAACGCGGAGGGGACTGTTTGCTGTTGCTCTGGCTGTTGCTGTTGCTCTGGCTCTGGCTTTTGATCTTGATCTCAGGCGCCCCGTCAAACACGCTGGCCGCAATTCGATATTGATTTGGGGGGTAAACCGGCAGGGATGCCGGTTTAGCCGCCATCGGGAGCAAGTCGAATCGTCGCACCGCCCCTCCCACATTCAAATCGCGGGGCATCAGTTAGCTCACCCACAAACAAAAAAACGGCACGCTGGCGTGCCGTTCTGTCCTTCCCTGCCTGAAGCGTTTACTTACGCGCCGCCTCCCACGACTTGAGCAAGTCGCTGTAGGTCACGGTCTCGCCTTTGGGCTTCTCGTTCGCCAGTTTCGGCTTCGGCGCACCCGGTTGGTCGAACCAGTATTGCGCGTCACGCTCGGGGTTCATTTTCGGACCGCACACCGGTTGCACCTTGGAGCGCTCCAGACGCGTCATGATCGCGTCCTGTTCCTTGGCCAGGTTGTCCAGCGCCTGTTGCGGGGTTTTTTCGCCGCTGGCGGCCGAGGCGATGTTGCTCCACCACAGTTGCGCCAGGCGCGGGTAGTCCGGCACGTTGGTGCCGGTCGGGGTCCATTCCACACGGGCCGGGCTGCGGTAGAACTCCACCAGCCCACCGAGTTTCGGTGCCATGTCGGTCATGGCCTGGGAGTTGATGTCCGACTCACGAATCGGCGTCAGGCCGACGATGGTCTTCTTCAGCGACACGGTTTTGGAGGTCACGAACTGCGCGTACAGCCAGGCCGCGAGTTTCTGTTTCTCCGGCGTCGACTTGAGGAAGGTCCAGGAGCCTACGTCCTGATAGCCCTTCTTCATGCCTTTTTCCCAGTAAGGTCCGACGGGCGACGGTGCCATGCGCCATTTCGGCGTGCCGTCGGCGTTCACCACCGGCAGGCCCGGTTTGGTCATGTCGGCGGTAAACGCGGTGTACCAGAAGATCTGCTGGGCGATGTTGCCCTGGGACGGCACCGGGCCGGATTCGGAGAAGGTCATGCCCGCCGCTTCCGGTGGCGCGTAGGCTTTCATCCAGTCGACGTATTTCTGGGTCGCGAAGACGGCAGCCGGGCCGTTGGTGTCGCCGCCGCGGGTGACGCTGGAACCCACTGGGTGGCAGTCCTCCACGCGAATGCCCCACTCGTCCACCGGCAAGCCATTGGGCAGGCCCTTGTCGCCGCCCCCGGCCATGGAGAACCAGGCATCGGTGAAGCGCCAGCCCAGGGACGGGTCTTTCTTGCCGTAGTCCATGTGCCCATAGATGCGCTTGCCGTCGATTTCCTTGACGTCTTCGCTGAAGAACTTGGCGATGTCTTCATAGGCCGACCAGTTCACCGGCACGCCGAGGTCGTAGCCGTATTTTTCCTTGAACTTGGCTTTGAGCTCCGGGCGCTCGAACCAGTCGGCGCGGAACCAGTAAAGGTTGGCGAACTGCTGGTCGGGCAACTGGTAGAGTTTGCCGTCCGGCGCGGTGGTGAACGACAGGCCGATAAAGTCCTTGAGGTCGAGGGTCGGCGAGGTGAAGTCCTTGCCTTCGTTGGCCATCAGGTCGGTGATGGATTCGGTCTTGCCGTAGCGAAAGTGCGTACCGATCAGGTCCGAGTCGTTGACCCAGCCGTCATAGATATTCTTGTCCGACTGCATCTGGGTTTGCAGCTTCTCCACCACGTCGCCTTCCTGCAGCAGGTCGTGGGTCAGCTTGATCCCGGTGATTTCAGTGAAAGCCTTGGCCAGCACCTTGGATTCGTACTCGTGGGTGGTGAGGGTTTCCGACACCACGTTGATCTTCATCCCACGGAACGGTTCCGACGCCTTGATAAACCATTTCAACTCTTCGAGCTGTTGGGCTTCGGTGAGGGTGGACGGTTTGAACTCGCTGCCGATCCACTTTTTTGCGGCATCTTCATACGCATCGGCCCAGGCCGTAGCGCTCAAACCGCTGAGGGCCAGTACGGCGGCCAATGAAATGCTATGTCGCAGCTTATTGTTTTTATTCAACATAGAGACCTCCTGGTGGTTTATTCACAAGGGCATTAGCCCCAACGCATCACACTCAACAGCCACACCAGGGACAGCGCGGACGCCACCCAGATGCTCCAGCCGGTCACGCCAATTACCAGCAAATGCAGGTAGGCGCTGCCGAGAAGACCAATAAACAAACGATCTCCACGGGTGGTGCTGATCGGTAGAAACCCACGCCGAGGGATGCTCGGCGAACGCAGTTCCCAGGTGGTCATGCCCGCCAGGATCAGCGCGATGCCGCCAAAGAACAGTGCAGTGGGAGTGGTCCAGGCCATCCATTCCATCATCGACTCCTCAGACCCGGCCCAGGGCAAAGCCCTTGGCCACGTGGTTACGAACAAACCAGATCACCAGCATGCCGGGCAGGATGGTCAACACCCCCGCCGCCGCCAGCACGCCCCAATCGATCCCCGACGCCGACACCGTACGCGTCATGACCGCCGCGATGGGCTTGGCGTTGACCGAGGTCAGCGTGCGCGCCAGCAGCAGTTCGACCCAGGAAAACATGAAGCAGAAAAACGCGGTGACACCGATGCCGGAGCCGATCAACGGGATGAAAATCTTCACGAAGAACTTGGGAAACGAGTAACCATCAATGTAGGCGGTTTCGTCGATTTCCTTGGGCACACCGGACATGAAGCCTTCCAGAATCCACACCGCCAACGGCACGTTGAACAGGCAGTGAGCCAGGGCCACGGCGATGTGGGTATCGAACAGGCCGATGGACGAATACAGCTGGAAGAACGGCAGCAAAAACACCGCCGGCGGCGCCATGCGGTTGGTCAGCAGCCAGAAGAATAGGTGCTTGTCGCCCAGGAAGCGGTAGCGCGAGAAGGCATAGGCCGCCGGCAGCGCCACGCTCAGGGAGATCACCGTGTTCAGGCTCACGTAATACAGCGAGTTGAGATAACCGGTGTACCAACTCGGGTCGGTGAAGATCACCTTGTAGTTGGCCAGGGTGAAATCCTGCGGAAACAGTGTCAGCCCGCCGAGGATTTCGGTGTTGCTCTTGAAGGACATGTTCAGCAGCCAGTAGATCGGCACCAGCAGGAACAGGATGTAGATCAACAGCGGAATAACCTTGCGCTTGCTCATGTTGGCGGCCTCAGCGGTTGGCGTCGGAGTGGGTCATGGCGGTGTAGAACAGCCAGGACACCAACAGGATGATCAGGAAGTACACCAGGGAAAACGCCGCCGCTGGGCCCAGATCAAATTGGCCTACAGCCATCTGGGTCAAGGTCTGACTTAGGAACGTGGTGGCATTACCCGGTCCGCCGCCCGTCAGTACGAACGGCTCGGTGTAGATCATGAAGCTGTCCATGAAGCGCAGCATCACCGCGATCAGCAGCACGCTCTTCATCTTGGGCAACTGGATATGTCGGAAAACCGCCCACGCAGACGCGCGATCAATCCGCGCGGCCTGGTAGTAGACGTCCGGAATCGCCCGCAGCCCCGAGTAACACAGCAGCGCCACCAGCGAGGTCCAGTGCCACACGTCCATCACCAGCACGGTGACCCAGGCGTCCGCCGTGTTGGCCGCGTAGTTGTAGCTGATGCCCAGGGCGTTGAGGCTGTAACCCAGCAGGCCGATGTCGGCGCGGCCGAAAATCTGCCAGATGGTACCCACCACGTTCCACGGGATCAGCAGCGGAATCGCCAGCACGATCAGCACCAGCGACGACCAGCGACCCTTGGTGGGCATGGTCAGGGCGATGGCGATGCCCAGCGGGATTTCGATCAGCAGCACGCAGGCCGAATAGATGAACTGGCGCAGCAGCGAGTCATGCAGGCGCGGGTCGAGCAGCACCTGCTTGTACCAGTCGGCACCGACGAAGTAGCGGCTGGACTGGTCGAAGATGTCCTGCACCGAGTAGTTGACCACGGTCATCATCGGGATCACCGCACTGAACGCCACCAGCAGGAACACCGGCAACACCAGCCACCAGGCCTTGTTGTTCTGCACCTTGTTCATGGCTGCACCTCCAGCAGATAGTCGTCGGCGTACACCATCAGCCACTGCGCGGGAAAGCTGATGGAGGCACGGCCTTCGGGCACCGGTTTGTCTTCGGCCAGGCGCACTTTGAGCCGCGCGCCGTCGAGGTCGAGGGTCACGATCTTGTAGGTGCCGAGGTCTTCCAGATGCGTGACATCGGCCTGCATGGCATCGGGGTTATGCTCGTCCCATACGTGGATAAACTCCGGGCGAATGCCCACCTGCAGTTTCGTGTAGTCCGTCGCTTCAATACGTTGCTGCAACGCCTCGGGCAACGGCAGATGGGTGCCGGCAAACCGCACCCCGCCCGCCTCGGCCTGCACCTCGATCAGATTCATCCCAGGGCTGCCGATGAAATAGCCGACAAAGGTGTGGCTGGGTCGCTCGAACAGTTCCCGTGGCGTGCCGAACTGCACGATCTGCCCGCCGTACATCACCGCGATCTTGTCGGCGAAGGTGGAGGCCTCAAGCTGGTCGTGGGTGACGTAGACCATGGTGATATTGAACTGCTCGTGAATCTGCTTGAGCTTGCGCCGCAGTTTCCACTTCAGGTGCGGGTCGATCACCGTCAGCGGTTCGTCAAACAGGATCGCCGAGACGTCGTCGCGCACCAGGCCACGGCCCATGGAGACTTTTTGTTTTTCATCGGCGGTGAGGTTACGGGCTTTTTTGGTCAGCAGGTTTTGCAGGTCGAGGACCTCGGCGATTTCCTGCACCTTGCTGTGGATTTTCGCCTCGGCCATGCCCTGGTTACGCAACGGGAAGGCCAGGTTGTCGAACACCGTCATGGTGTCGTACACCACCGGGAACTGGAACACCTGGGCGATGTTGCGTTTCTCCGGCGTGAGGTCGTTGACCACTTGGGTGTCAAACAGCACCTGGCCCTCGGACGGGCTGAGCAGGCCGGAGATGATGTTGAGCAAGGTCGACTTACCGCAGCCGGACGGGCCAAGCAAGGCGTAGGCTCCGCCCTGCTCCCACACATGGTTCATTTCCCGAATGGCGTAGTCCTCCGGCCCATTCGGCGTCGGGCTGTAGCTGTGCGCCAGGTTCTGCAAATGGATCTCGGCCATCAGGCAACCCTCGCGACACGGCGTCCGGGGGCCTGGACCAAACGGCCCTGACCATCGAACACAAACAGTTTATGGGTGGGGATATACACGCGGATCGGCGCGTCGACGTCGTACTCATGCACCCCGGGCAAGTGCAGCACCAGCAGGAAGTGCTCGCTGCGCACATGCAGGAAGGTTTCCGAACCGCTGATCTCGGCGACTTCGACAGTCACCGCCAGCTCCAGGTCATCATCGTTGCTCGGCACCAGGCTGATATGGCTGGGGCGCACGCCAAAGCGGAACTCGCCTTCGCCGATGGGGCGCAGGTCGACGTTCAGCGGGAAGTGCACGAAGTTGGCGAAGCTCACCTCATTGCCACTGATGCGCCCCGGCATCAGGTTGATCGGCGGCTCGGAAAACAGCTCGGCGGCCAGCACCGTCTGCGGCTGGTGGTACACCTCGGCGGCCTTGCCGCTCTGGATCACCCGGCCTTCGTGAAGGATGGTGGTGGTGCCACCCAGCGCCAAGGCCTCGTTGGGCTCGGTAGTGGCGTAGACGGCGATGGTGTGGCGGGCCTGGAAGAGCTCACGCATTTCCTGACGCAGCTCTTCGCGCAGTTTGTAGTCCAGGTTCACCAGCGGCTCGTCGAACAGGATCAGTTCGGCATCCTTGACCAGCGCGCGAGCCATGGCCGTGCGTTGCTGCTGGCCACCGGACAACTCCAGCGGATGGCGCTGGAGGAACTTCTCGATGCGCAGCATCCTGGCGGTTTCCAGCACCTTGCTCTGGATGATCTCGTTGGACACACCGGCCTGGCGCAACGGCGAGGCGATGTTTTCGAACACGGTCATGGTCGGGTAATTGATGAACTGTTGATACACCATCGACACATTGCGCAGGCGCACCGGTTTGTGGGTGACATCGACGCCGTTCATCAGGATGCGGCCGCTGTCGGGCTTGTCCAGCCCGGCCATCAGGCGCATGAGGCTGGTCTTGCCGGACAGGGTGCGGCCAAGCAATACGTTGAAGGAGCCGGGCTCGAAACGCAGGGTGGCGTCGTCGATCCAGGTCTGGCCTTCGACAACGCGGGAGACATGTTCCAGGGTCAATGACATGACACGACCTTTTTTATTATTGGAATGAATCTGGCCAGTCGTCAGAGCGAATTTCGTGCCAAGAGCGGCAGGTGTTTGATTCACAAGGAAATGGGGTAAAGGGGATGTTCGGGAGTGAACAATCTGACTGAACAACTGAACAAGTTGGGGGTTGACAATGAACAGTTCTGAACAACACTTTATGGGCACTGGAGAACAACTGTGGGAGGGGATTGCCCCTCCCACAGTTTTTGTCCCCGTTGCATCAGATAAATAGTGCAAGCCCCATAACAATAAAAAGAAGGTCACCATGGCCGAACCCTTGCCCCACGACACTATCATCCAGGACTCCTGGCGCCGTTGCCGCGCGTTCGGCCTGGACCACCAGAGCACGCCCAGCTTCGACCAGCTGCCGGCCGAGGGCATCAGCCAATTGCTGGAAAGCCAGCATTCCCTGGTGCAGACCACCCACCAGGAGGTCCTGCCCTATTACGAGAACATCCTCAGCAATTCCAATTGCCTGATCATGCTGGCCGACAACCAGGGCCAGGTGTTGACGTCGTGGGGCACCCAACGTTTTATCGAGCCGAAACTGGCGCGGGGTTTCAACGCCGGTGCCAGTTGGATGGAGCGCTGCAGCGGCACCAATGCCATCGGCACCGCGCTCGCCTGTGCCCAGGCGGTGCATATCGAACATGACGAACACTTTCTCAAGGCCAACCGCTTCATGACCGGCTCGGCGGCGCCGATCTTTGATGCCCAGCGCGAAATCATCGCGGTGCTGGATGTGTCCAGCGACAGCTACCTGCCGCCCTCCCACACCCTGGGCATGGTCAAGATGATGAGCCAGACCGTGGAAAACCGGCTGATCCTCAACCTGTTTCGCGGCGAGCATTTCCAACTGACCTTCAACACCGGCTTGAGCAACCTCGACAGCCAATGGGCCGGTCTGTTGATCTTTGATGAAAGCGGCCAGGTGTTGTCGGCCAACCGGCGCGCCGACAACCTGCTGGGCATCAGTCTGTCGCGGGTGATGATCGACAGTTTGTTCAAAGTCTCGTTGCTGGAGCTGCTCAACCAACCGGAAGGTTTGCCGTTTTCGTTGCAGGCGGCAGGACGCAACCGCTTCCAGTGTTTGCTGAAACGTCCCAGACAGATGCCGGTACAGGCGCGTGTGTTCAGTGAGCCTGTTGCGCCGAAGCCGGTGTCGATTGGCCTCAAGACTCTGCATTTCGGCGATGCTCGCGTGGAAAAAGCCGTGCGTCAGGCCGAGCGCCTGCTGGAAAAAGACATCCCGCTGCTGATCCACGGCGAAACCGGCGTAGGCAAGGAAGTGTTCGTCAAAGCCTTGCACCAAGCCAGCTCCCGCAGCCAGAAGGCGTTTATCGCGGTGAACTGTGCGGCGATTCCCGCGGAGCTGGTGGAATCGGAACTGTTCGGCTACGAAAAAGGCGCGTTCACCGGTGCCAATCAGAAAGGCAGCATCGGCCTGATCCGCAAGGCCGACAAGGGCACACTGTTTCTCGACGAGATCGGCGATATGCCGTTGCCGACCCAGGCGCGCCTGCTGCGCGTATTGCAGGAACGTTGCGTGCAACCGGTGGGCAGCAGCGAGTTGTTCGCGGTGGATTTGCGCATTATCTCGGCGACCAACCGCGCGTTACGCGAGCTGGTCCAGGCCGGGCGTTTTCGTGAAGACTTGTACTACCGCATCGGCGGCCTGACCCTGGAGTTGCCACCACTGCGCGAGCGTACCGACAAACGGGCACTGTTTCAGCAGCTGTGGCAGCAACACCGCGAACCGACTCAATGGGCCGGCCTGAGCGCCGAGGTGCTGGCGTTGTTCGAGCAGCACCCGTGGCCAGGAAATTTGCGGCAGGTGAGCAGCGTGTTGCAGGTGGCGCTGGCGATGGCCGAGGAACAGCCTATTCGCGCCGAGCATCTGCCGGATGATTTTTTTGTGGATCTCAACGTGGCGGCGCCACCGCCTGCCACTGAGGAATGGGACGACAGCATCGACCTGACGCAGCGCTTGAAGGCCGCCGGCGGGAATATTTCCCACCTGGCGCGGGAGCTGGGGGTGAGCCGCAACACCTTGTACAAGCGGTTGCGGCAAGGTCACGGCTGAATCGGCAGATCAGCGCCAGCTCCACGACACGCCGGTGTAGATACCCCGCCCCTCAGCGGGCGTGGAGCGCGCGACATCCAGGCCCTTGTCGTCGTAACCCGCAGTGACGGTGTTGGCGTAGCGGCGATTGCCGAGGTTGCGCAGGTCGACCCAGGCTTGCCAGTCCTGCTTGGGGGCGTCGTAACCGAAGGTCGCGCCAAACAGGGTGTAGGCCGCGGCATAGTAGGAATTGGCGTAGTCCACCGCCACCCGTGAGGAATACTCGGTGTTGAAGCTGCTGTAGAAACCGGTCGGGTGGCTGTAGCGCAGTTGCGCCTGGTAGTAGTGCTTGGGGATGCCTGGCAAGGTGTTGCCGCCGAAACGCTCGTCGTCGCGGTAGTGGAAGTCGCTGAAGGTGTAGGCCTGGCGCAGGTCGAGCCTGCCGGTGCCGCCGCCGTCCCACAGTGGGCTGAGCAGGCCCAGCTCCACGCCCTGGTGCACGGTGGGGCTGGCGTTGGATTCGGCAATGACCGCACTGGTGGTTGCAGTCTGGGCCTGGGTTTCCACGCTGAGCAGTTCGTGGCGCACTTCGGAGCGGTACAGCGCCAGGTCCCATTGGCCAAGCCATGCGTCACCGCGCCCGCCGATTTCCAGGGTGGTCGCGGTCTGGTTTTTCAGGCTCACGCCTTCGCGCTGCAAGCCGGTGGCCGGGCCGCTGCCTACCGGGAAGTACTTGTTGGATCCCCAGATCATCGACCACGCATGCGGTGGCTCGACCGAGCGGCTCAGGTTGCCGTACACCTGCAGTTGCGGGTTGAAGTCATAGCGCAGGCCGATGCGCGGCGCGTAGTCCCAATCATGCTGGCTGAGCGGGGCCTGGCCTTCGGGGTAGGTGACCTGGGTTTCGCGGCGGGTGTAGATCGCGGCGAGGCCGGTGGTCAGCCACAGGTCGGGCACCAGTTCCAGGTCATTGCCGACATGCAGCACGGTGTCGGAGCCCAGGTAGCTGTAGTCGCGGGTCTTGGTGCCGGGGGCGTAGCCGG
The DNA here is from genome assembly GCF_030687435.1 of Pseudomonas sp. FP597. Taxonomy (NCBI): domain Bacteria; kingdom Pseudomonadati; phylum Pseudomonadota; class Gammaproteobacteria; order Pseudomonadales; family Pseudomonadaceae; genus Pseudomonas; species Pseudomonas sp. FP597. Next base: position 3,886,741 of record NZ_CP117432.1, read on the forward strand.
CGGTATTGCCGGCCGGCGTGCGTACGTATTCCGAGGTGCCGTTGTTGGGCATCGCCTGGGTGGTGCGCAGGCCGAGCGTGGTTTTGCTGGCGTGACCGAACAGGCTGTCCTGGCGAATGTAATTGAAGGTACTGCTGATGTCGGTGTAGGCAACTTTCAGACGGTTGTTACCTTCGCGCAGGTCCATGGGGTAATCGTGGTACGCCAGCCCCATCTCGATACGGGAGCTGTCATCGAGCTGCAAGGTGGTCTTGTTGGCGAGCCAGGTCGACCCCGGCTGCAGCCGCTTGGAATCGCGGGCAACGTTGAGGCTGCTGGCGGCGCGTGGGTCGTGACTGATCTGGTAGCGGGTAAGCCTGCCGGGGGTGTCGTTGGCCGTTTCGCGGTAACGCAAGTAGAAGCGGGTTTCCAGCTCCGGGCTGAAGCGATAACCGAAGTTGGCCGCCACGCCCTTGGCGCTGGCCGCGCTTTGATGCTGATAGCCGTCGGATTCGGAGTCGGTGAGGCTAAGGTAGTAATCAGCGTCCCCCAGCACCTGCCCCGAGCTGATCTCGCGCTGGGCATAACCACGACTGCCCGCTTCGTAGCGCACTTGCAACTTGGGCGCGTCGTAGCCGGTGCGGGTTACGTAGTTGACCGCGCCGCCCAGCGCCAACGCCCCCTGATCAAACCCGTTGGCGCCGCGCAGCACCTCGACGCGGCTTTGCCACAAGGGGTCCTTGAGTTCATAGGGCGTACCACCCGGACCGGTCAACGGCAAGCCGTCGAACATTTCGTAGAGGCCGGAGGCATGGGCGCCCGGGCCACGATTAAGCCCCGAACCGCGGATGGATAACTTGACGCCTTCATTGTTCGCCGCCTTGGCATAAACCCCGGGCTGGTACTTGAACACCTCTTCGTTAGTGCTGACGCGCCCTTGCTGCACGGTATTCATGTCGATGTAGTTGGTGGCGCCCGGCACGCTGCGCAGCTCGGCCTGAGCCACTTCAGCGGCGCTCGCCTGCGAGGTGGTGATTTGCACCGGAGCCAATTGCAGTTCGTCGGCGTTGGCAAGCGAGCTGAGGGTCAAGGCAGCGAAAAACAGTGGAGGTTGACGCGACAACATGGTGCAGGTCCTTGGAATCGGGGGGCATGAAAGGCCAGGCCCTTCACGCTGACAGTCATGGGAAGACCTGCATGCCCTCCAGGTCACGCCTTATTAACGGACCAGACCCTTCCCACAACAGTGTCGGAAACGGATTATTTAAAGCGCGCGAAATCGAATAAGTGCAATCGCTTTCAGGACGAAAGCGAAATAGATGCCCCATCGTCCGATGCAAACGTCACCTCTGCGCAGGTGACGTTGGGCCGCGTAGCGCCAGGCCTATGACAACTCGTTCGCAAAACGCCCGACCGCACTCACCACCTGCTTGGCCCCCCCTTGAATCTCGGTGATCACCGCGCCGGCTTGGTTGGCCAGTGTCAGCCCCTGCTCGGCCTGCTCGCGACTGCTGAACATCTCGGTAATGGCTTCGTCGGCAAGGCGTTGGTTTTGCTGGACCACGCTGACGATCTCTTCGGTCGCCGCACTGGTACGACTGGCCAGTTGCCTGACCTCATCGGCCACCACCGCAAAGCCGCGCCCCTGTTCACCCGCGCGCGCCGCCTCGATGGCCGCGTTGAGGGCCAACAGGTTGGTTTGCGCGGCAATGCCGCCGATGGTCTGCACGATGGCGCTGATCAACAGCGACTGTTTGCCCAGCGCCTCGATGCTGGAGGTGGCCGACTGCATCTGCGCGGCAATATTCTGCATGGTCTGCACAGTATTCTGCACAACCGTTGCACCGCGCTCAGCGGTGACATCCGTTTGCAGCGACACCTCGTACGCCACCCCGGCGGCCTCTTTGACTTCGGATTCGCGCAGTACCTGGTCAGTGACAACGCTGGCAAACTTGACCACCTTGCACAGATTGCCTTCGGCGTCGTGCACCGGGTTGTAGGTCGCTTCGAGCCAGACCTCATTGCCACGGCTGTCCACCCGCTTGAAACGACTGGCAACAAACTCACCGCGATTGAGGGTTTGCCAGAAACTGGCATACGCGGGCAACGCAACATCCTGGGGGGTGCAAAACATACTGTGTTTTTTACCGACGATCTGCTCGAGGGTATAGCCCATGGCATTGAGAAACTGGGTATTGGCGTTGACCACCGTGCCGTCCAGTTTGAATTGAATGACGGCCGTTGAACGTAACAAGGCGTTGATGAACGCCTCGTTTTCCTTGGCTTTTTCGATGGAGTGAGTGACTTCGGTGCCATAGCCCTGGATCTGCGAGAGCTGGCCATTACGGCCCTTGATCGGGTACCAGGTCAGGTTGATCCAGGCGAGGCTGGCGTCGCTGCGCAGGTAGCGGTAGTCGTCGGTCACCGGCTCGAACCGGGCGACCGCCGCGTTGAAATTGCGAAAGCAGGGCAAATCCTTGACGTAGGGCGGAACGACCTCACCCAGCAGCCGACCCTGCAGTTGCTCGCGGGAATACCCCAATACCCGGGCGAACGCCTCGTTAATCGTGGTGATCCGAAAATCGGCATCCAGGCAGATCGACAGCTTGCCGCGATCGCACTGCGCAACGAGTTGACGCAACAGGAACAGCTCGCCGTCCTGGTCTTGTAGATCCTTCTTCAAGCGTCGATTAAACATATGCGCATCCCTGGGAGTTATGTTGACTGCATCGACCGTGCTGCCTTCAACTTAAGCACAGGACGACGAACAGTCACGCAACCCTCAGCTATTTTTGCAGGCAGGCAGCTCCAGCGTCTGCATCAGCTCTTCAGCTTCCGATCCCGGCGGGAACCTGAAACCGTACATTTCGTCGGTCGCCAGGATCGTCCCAAGGGTATCGAGCAACTGCGCCTGGGTTGGCGCATCACGCAGCAGCTTCTGCGCAGGCAATAACAATTCGGCAGCAACGCCTTCGGCACTTGCGGCGTCGATCACCGCGAAGAGGATAAAGCGCAGGCGTATTTCGCGATCCGTCGGCCACACCGTTTTTCGCTTTCCCAAAGTCGGGCCTCATTTTTTCGGAAAAGTCCGAGGCTATTGCTGACGCAGGGGTGTTTCAAGCATCGGAACGCAACATAGGCCGCTTCCTACAATAAAAAGGGAAACCCCGCACCAATCACACCACATTCACTGCACCGGCAAAAAATTCATCAACAACAAACTCTGCGCATAGTTGAGGCCGATACGCCGATAGCGCTCATCGAGCATCTGCGTCAACAGGTCGAGCCGCGCGACAATCTTGCCGAACTCCACCGCAAAGCTGAGGTTACTGCCCTCCTCCGATATTTCATTGGAAAACAACAGCAGCACACCGTTGGCGTCCTGGCGTTTGCCGAGCAGCCAGGTGGCCTTCTCGATATTGCGTGCAGCATTGCTGACGAACTGCGGGTTGATCGAGTCGGTGATGTAGAACTCGGTGCGCCCACCATGGGCAGTCACCAACATGCTGCCGATCGCGTAGATAAAGGCACCGACCCGATCGCCCTTGAACTCCGGGCTCAAGGAGTAACTCAAGGCCGCCAGGTCGCGACGGTCGCCAAGGGCGGGCAGCGCTCGGCGCTGCTCGATGGCCTGGCGAATTTCGCGCTCGGCACTCACCGCGTCCGGGTAACCGGACTGCCGCCATTGGCTGGGGTTACGCAAGTAGAGCTTGCTCATCAGCATATACAGGCTTTGCAGATTATCGCGCATGCCCAGGGTCGCCATGCGATCGACGCTGGTCTGAAAGAACTCATCGGGTTTGCCGTTACTGAACTGCTTGGCGATATCCCGGCCCTGCTGCTGGCTGCAGCCGCTGGCGCAGAGCACGAACACCGCAGCCAGCAATAACGGCCGCTGCCCTCGACGATTTTTTGAAACAGTAAACGTGCAATCCATCGGCACCCGATCTTGTGCTTCTGCCCACACAGGAAATTGGCGGGGCTGGGACAGAAATAGAGCGAAAAAATGCAAAAAAGTGCGGCAAGCGTCGACAGATGCTCTGAGAAGCGCTTGCCAGAGCGATCCATGACGAATGCACTTGAGCGCCTATACTGTCTAGAACAACTGCGTGTGTTGTTGGCGAGCCAGGACGGCACCTCACTTTTGAGTGGCCTGGCGCGTGTAGGTAGATTGGCTAAGGCACTGAAGCCAGCAGTTGTCAATGAGGTCACGTCGATGAAACATCCAATTCGAGCACAGCTGTTTGCCCAGGTGATTTGCCTGCTTTCGGTGGCTCAGCTTTTTTGCTGACTGAGAGGGTCGGTGCGTTGCAAGTCAGCTGCGCAGGTGGCAGGGATAGGTGTCGCCCAGCGAACCGGCGACCGCCGAATATCACCCGTTGGCCCCACGCATAAACCGCTGCACGGGCAAAGGTCGGTTGGTGTGACACACCATCCGCGGCCACGCGCGCCACACAATCTTTGATAATGCTTCTTGTTTGATCTAGATTAGTGTCTTTTACCCTAGGACTTCCAATGTTCGAGTTGCAGGCTCTCTCTTTCGAAATCCCCGAGCGCACCCTCCTGCACCCGCTGGACCTGACCCTGCCCCATGGTCAGATCATCGGCTTGATCGGGCATAACGGCTCCGGGAAATCGACCCTCCTCAAGTTGCTTGCCCGCCAGCAAGCCGCGAGCCGGGGAACGGTAACGCTCGATGGCGTGCCGTTGTCGGCCTGGAAAAACCGCGACTTCGCACGGCAGGTGGCCTACTTGCCGCAACAACTGCCCGCCGCCGACAGCCTCACTGTGCGCGAACTGGTGCGCTTTGGCCGCTACCCGTGGCATGGCGCCCTGGGGCGTTTGAGCGAGGAGGATCACGCGCAGGTCGAACAGGCCCTGGAACTGACTCACACCACCGCCTATGCCGACCGCCTGGTGGACAACCTCTCCGGTGGCGAACGCCAGCGGGTCTGGCTGGCCATGCTGCTGGCACAGAACAGCCGCTATCTGCTGCTCGACGAGCCCACCTCGGCGTTGGACATTGCGCATCAGGTCGAGGTACTGGGATTGATCCGCGAGCTGAGCCACAAGCTGGACCTGGGCGTGGTCGTGGTACTGCACGAGATCAACATGGCTGCACGTTACTGCGATCACCTGGTGGCGTTGCACAGCGGCCGGTTACTGATCCAGGGTCCACCGGCGGACTTGATGAACAGTGAAGTGCTGGAGTCCATCTATGGCATCAGCATGGGCGTCATGCCGCACCCGCGCGATGGCTCGGCGATCAGTTTTCACTACTGACGATTCGACCCGGTCGCGGTTTGTCCGGCCTCTTTAGCCCTCAGGCACACGCCAGCTTGCCGGAAGGTTTGACCTTAAGGGGACAGTTGCCGCATAGCTCAAGCTCAGGCAACAGATAGCGTACGCAGCAGACCTTGCGCTCGCGGCGCAGGCTGGCTTGACCCTGTTCATCGATGATGGGCAGATACTGCACAGGCTGGAAAAGCGGATTCCGGCGCCCGTCGGGGCGGGTCTTGGTTTCCAGCAAAAGGCGGCCTGGCGCCAAGCGTTCGGCGGGCATGCCGGCCTTGGCCATCAGGTTGAGCAGGTTTTCGAAATAGTTGCCGGCATTGCTCCACAGCACCTTGGGCGAAAGCTTCACCTGGCTGGCCATGGCCTGGAACAGCGGCTGCAAGTGATCGTCCAGCAAGCCCGAGAACAGCTCGAACGGATCACTTACCTCGGCCGCGAACGGCTCGCCTTTGCCTATCAGGCGAAACGCCTGGGGCAGGAACTCTTCATCCAGCATCAGGGCGGTGTCGGCCAGGGACAGCGGCAGACGCCAGCGCAACAACAACGTGGCCCCCATCACGGGTGGCAGCAGTTTGACGATGTAGTGCTTGGCCCACAACGACACCAAGGCACGGCGGTCGCTGCCGTCGTAGCGCTGGCCGAAGCGGCCTTGCAAGTCGTCAAAAGCGTCGGGCGCCAACAGCCTTTGGTAAGGGATGGCCGGACGAGGATCGTCGGCCAGCACCAACACGTCACGGTAGGACTCGAAATCACCACGAAACAATGGTGCAAGCACGTCGATCATCAGCCCCTGGCACCCTTGTTCATAGAAATTGACAAACGAGAAACAACATCATTTACCCAGCATACCCGATCGGCTGTGAATATTCAGCCCATCAGGCCGAGACGCTTCGACCGACCGCGCGGCGCGTTTCAGGGGCCGATTGGGGCGCTTGAATGCCCTCCAGTCGCTTTTCCAGGGCAGCGGCGATCTCCCCGGAGCGCGCCGGCAGGACAGACAACAGCGTGTCGCTCAGGCCGTGGGACTGCTGGCTGAACCCCTGGATAAAGACCGGTGCTTCCAGTGCAGGGCGCGCCAGCAGTTGATAATCGCGATCGACCCGGAAATCTTCCAGATAGTCGTGGAGTGGGGCAAGCAATTCGCGATGCGAACGACGTTCGTAGCCGGTAGCCAGGATCACCGCGTCGTAGCGCCGCGTCTCGGTGCCGCCAGTGTCCAGCTCGCGCAGTTGCAATTGCACGCGACCATCCACTTCACTGGCGCTGTCGATGGTCCGCCGGCAGAGGAAACCGTGGCGATCGATGCCGGAGACTTTCTGCCGATAGAGAATGCCGTAGATGCGCTGGATCAGGTTCAGGTCCACCACCGAGTAGTTGGTGTTGTGATACTCGCGGATCAGCCGCTCGCGCTCGGTTTCCGGCTGGTTGAACACCAGATCGGTGTAATCGGGGCCAAAGATTTCGTTGACGAACGGGCTGTCGTCAGCAGGCTTGAGCACACCGGCGCGCAGGATCATATCGACCTGCACGTTCGGGTAGCTGTCATTGAGGTCGATGAACGCCTCGGCGGCGCTCTGGCCGGCACCGACCACGGCGATACGCATCGGCTCGCCACGGGTGCACGGTTGGGTGGCCATGGCCGATAAGTAACGGCCATGGTGGAACACCCGTGGGTCGTCCTTGAAGCCGGCGAACGCCTGGGGAACCTTCGGTGTGCCACCGGTACTGACGATCACCGAGCGGGTCTGGCGGCTGACTTCGTGACCTTGCAGGTTCCGGCTGATGACATTCAGGTGCCGCACCCGACCGCTCACTTCGACCACGGGCTCGACGCGCAGCACTTGCTCGCCATAACGGCTCTGCTCGGCGAATTGCGTAGCGACCCAACGCAGGTAGTCGTTGTACTCCATGCGACACGGGTAGAACGTGCCCAGGTTAATGAAGTCCACCAACCGACCATGGACCTTGAGGTAGTTGACGAACGAGAAACGGCTGGACGGATTGCGCAGGGTCACCAAGTCCTTGAGGAAGGAAATCTGCAGTTCGCTTTGGGCGACCAGGGTGTTGCCGTGCCAGTTATAGTCGCTCTGGCGCTCCAGGAAGAGCGCATCGAAGGCCTTGCCGCCCTGCTCCGCGCGCTCTTGCAAGGCAATGGCCAGGGCCAGGTTGGAAGGGCCGAAGCCAATGCCAATCAGGTCGTGGGGAGCCGTCGGGGTGAGGTGCTGGGTCATGTGACCGATTCCTTCCAGAGAGGGTGGGAGAGCGGGCCGGAACATCAGGACCGGCCGCCGGATAAGGTGTTTTCAGAAAACGCTCGCGGCCTTGGCGAATCCAGCGCCCTCCGCTCGCTTGCCGGCTTCGAGGGCCGCCAAGGCCCGCGCCAGCTCTGCCATGAATTGCGGGTGGCGGATAATGTCCAGGTGGTGCGCGTTCGCCACGCAGCGCTGCTCGACGACGTTGACCAAGGCACTCCAGTCGCGCAGGCGTTCGCTGCGGGTCAGGGAGTCGTCGGCCTGCCAGACATGCGCATCGATGGCCAGTGGCGCATGCACCTGTCGGGCAGCTTTCAATCGCTTGTCGAGCAACGCCCACTGCTCGAACTCCCGAGACAGTAAATCCGGCCCGTCGCAGGGCAATTGCCCGTCGCACGCCAGCACATATCCGGCCAGGGCATCGCGCTCAGCGTCGTCCATCAGCGCGAACAACCCCCGCCATTGGGCGGCCATGGCCGAGCGGGCCAACCAGCTTTCCAGCAGCGGTTGCGCCTGGGCGCGCGCGGCCTTGTCGAGCGGTTGCTGTGGATGGAATGGCACCGACTCGAACACATCCACCAAGCCAAGGAAATCGACATGGGCGCGCCCTTGCAGCAAGCGCGCGGTCTCCAGGGCCAACTCACCCCCGGATGACCAGCCGAGCAAGGCGCAGCGTCCACCCTTGACGGTGCGGGCAATGTAGTCAGCGTACTCACCGGCCAGCGCGGGTAAGTCATAGCCACGCCAGCGTTGCTCGGTATAGACATGGCTGACAAAGCCATACACCGGCCGTTCGCCGCCCAGGGCGTCCACCAGCGGCTTGAATTCGCTGCTGTTGACGATCAGCCCCGGCAGGCAGAACAGCGGCACGCCGGCGCCCGAACGCGACAAAAACACCACCTCCGGGTCGGCCACCGGCGGCGGAGCCAAGCGTTCGGCCAACGCGGCGAGGCTCGGCGCATTGAGCAAGTCGGCGAGGGTCAGCTTGCGCTCTCCTTGCAGGCCCTGCTTGCGGATGCGCGCGAGCAGTTTGAGGCTGAGCAGCGAGTCACCGCCCAGTTCGCCGAACGATGCGTCGCGCGCGATATCGCTACGCCCCAGCAGGTCGCTCCATAACTGCGCCAGCGCCTGTTCCACCGGACCGCGCGGGCCCTCCCTCACAGGCTGGGGGGTCGGCGTCGTCGGCAAGGCGCGACGGTCAAGCTTGCCATTGGCCGTCAGGGGCAGTTGCTCCAACACGGTCCAGTGGGACGGTACCAAGGCGTCCGGCAATTGGGTCGCCAAGGACTGTCGCACGGTGTCCAGCGTAGTCCCGGCCGCCAGCACCAGATAAGCCTGCAACTGGTCGCCACCGTCTTCACCGGGCACGGCGATCACCGCCGCGTCGCGCACCCCGGCCAGATGGCGAATCGCGGTGCTGACTTCACCCGGCTCGACCCGGTAGCCACGAATTTTCACCTGATCATCGCTGCGGCCCAGATACTCCAGGCTGCCATCGTCGAGGCGGCGCACGCGATCGCCGCTGCGATACAGGCGCGCACCGGGCGCGCCATACGGGTCCGGCACGTAGCGTTCGGCGGTCAAGCCCGGTCGGCCCGAATACCCTTGGGTGACACCAGGGCCGCCCAGGTACAACTCGCCCATTACGCCGCGGTCCGCCGGATTCAGATAAGCATCCAGGACCCGGGCCTGGCCGCCCGCCAGCGCAGTGCCGATGGGCAACGTGCGAGCGCGCAGGCGATCTGCCTTGGCGGCGTCCTGGCACAGCGCGCCCACCGTGGTCTCGGTGGGGCCGTAGTGGTTGAACACGCGCAAGTGCGGAGCAAGCTGGCGAATTTCATCAAGCAGCCGCCAGGCAGTGGCTTCGCCGCCGAGGATCAAGGTGTGCCGTGGCAGGACTCGAGCCGGTTCGCGGGCGTTAAGCAAGGCCTGCAAATGACTGGGAGTGATCTTCAGTACATCGGCGCCCTGCTCGCCTTGCCACTGGGCAAAGGCGTCGGGGTCGAAAGCCTGCTCATCGGCGGCCAGGTGCAGCACACCACCCTGGCTCAGGGCGGCGAACAGCACCGTATGACCGAGGTCGGCGGCCACCGTCGAGACCATGGCAAAACTGCAGTTCGCCGGCAATTGCAGACGCTGGCCCAGCCCTGCGATATACGCGGCCAGGTTGCCGCGACTGGCGACCACCGCCTTGGGCGTGCCGCTGGAACCCGAGGTGTAGATCAAATAGGCCGGCAACTGTGGCACCTGCACCGGCCAGGCCGTCAGCAGCGAAGGCGTCGGCAGGTTCAGGTCCAGCGCCAGCCAGTCCAGGCCGGGCACCTGGGGGTTGTCACCCAGGGCCAGGCACACACCGCTGTCGGCCAACACGGCCGCACGACGTTCGGCCGGCCAGCGCAAATCGATGGGCACATAGGCAGCGCCACACTTGAGCACCGCCAGGATGCCGACCACCAGTTCCGGCGTGCGTCCGGTCAGCAGCGCCACTCTGGCACCGGGACCGACGCCACGGGCCAGCAGATGTTGGCCAAGGGCATCGGCGGCGTGGTCGATGTGTGCGCGAGTGAAGGTCGCGCCGTTGCAGGTCAAGGCCGCGGCGTCAGGGTTGAGACGCTGCTGGCGTTGCCAGGCGTCAAGCACATCTTCGGCGGCGATTGCCGGGGCATCGTCGCGGTCTATGGGTGCGACGGCCAGTTCCAGCAACGGTCGGCCCGGCGCCCGGCTGACGGTATCCGCCAGTGCGCACAGACGCTCGGCCAGGCCCTCGATGCGCTCGTCGTCGAACAGATCACAGGCGTAAGCGATCAGTGCTTCGATGCCATCGGCACGGTCAGTGAAATCCACGCTCAGATCGAAATGCACTTCGCCCGCCGCCAGCCCGTCGAGGCTCATGGACAGGTCGGCGAAACGCTGCGGGCGGCTGGCCGATTGCTCCGTGCATTTGACCTGAAACAGCGGATGCGTACCCGCCTCACGGGGTGGCGCCAGGGCCTGCACCAGTTGGTCGAACGGCAGTTGGGAATGTTCCTGAGCCTCGAGCAAGGTGCCGCGCACCTGATTCAGCAGCTCGATAAAACTGCCTGACTCGTCGATGCGGTTGCTCAACACGCTCAGGGTGGTGAAATAGCCCACCACGCGCTGGGTTTCGGCGCGGGTGCGGTTGGCCAGCGGCGAGCCGATGCAGACCCTGTCGGCACCACTCTGGCGAGCGAGCAACAGGTTGAGCAGCGCCAGCATGGCCATAAAGGTGGTCGCACCGTTGGCCTTGGCCAGGTTGCGCAAGCGCTCGCTGGTGTCCACCGACAATTGCACGCGCACGCTCGCCCCACGCGGGTCGCGAACCGCGCTGCGCGGGCGGTCCAGCGGCAGCGCCAGGGGGGTGTGATCGTCGCCGAGTTGCTTTCGCCAATAATCGAGTTGCCGGGCCTGCTCTCCAGCATCCAGCCAGCGTTGCTGCCAACCGGCGTAATCGGCGTATTGCACGGCCAGCGGCGACCATTGCACCGCCTGCCCCTGGCAGCGCGCGGCGTAGGCCGCGGCCAGGTCTTCGATGATCAGGCCGATGGACCAGCCATCGGCGAGGATGTGGTGCAGGACGATAACCAGCCGATGCTGCTGCGCGCCCAGGCGATGCAACTCCAGGCGCACTGCCGGTCCGGCCAGCAGGTCGAATGGCTCGCAGGTCAGCGTCCGGGCTCGCTGCTGCGAGGCCTGCTCGTCCGGTTCGAGGCACGCCAGTGCCTGAAACCGCACGGGATTGATGTATTGCTGAGGCTCGCCGTCGGCGTCCTGAATAAACGAGGTGCGCAGCGCTTCGTGGCGGGCGAGCAAATCATTGCAAGCCTGCTCCAGGGCGTCGACGTCCAACACACCACCGAGGCGCAGCACGCCCGCCAGGTTGTAGGCCGGGCTGTCGGGCTCGCGCTGCCAGGCGATCCACAGGCCGCGCTGGGCGGCGGACAACGGCGAAACGTCCGGTCGCGGCAACGCGACCATGGGCAGATCGGTGAAGCGGATACCGTTTTCCTCGAGTTTGGCGAGGAAGGCCTGGCGCCGCTCAGGTGTCAGCTCGGCGAAACGCCGAGCGATTTGGTGCGGATCGATACTCATCTCAAACCTCGAATTCATCCAGCCAGCGCGCCATGTCATCCAGGCGCTCACGATGCTCGACCGCCGCGGCGAACAAATCGCTCGGCAGTTGCTGGGCCAGCTTCTGCACGGTGACGTGATCGAAGAAGGCGTTGATCGGCAGGTGACAGCCGTGACGTTGCTGCAATTGGGCGCGTACTTGCATGACGCTCAGCGAGTGCCCACCCAGCTCGAAGAAGCTGTCGGTGACCCCAACCTGATCCAGGCCCAACACTTCGGCCCAGATAGCCGCCAGGGCCCGTTCAGCCTCGCTGCTCGGTGGCACATGCCCACTCGGCGCGCCCTGCCCCTCGGGTTGCGGCAGTTGCTTGCGATCAAGCTTGCCGTTGGCCGACAGCGGCATGCCATCGAGCTGCACCAGGCGCCACGGCACCATATAGTCAGGAACGTGCTGGCCGAGGTGAAATTTAAGCGCCGCTTCATCACAGGCCTCACCGACCCAGTAACCGATCAGCTTGTCGCCCTGGGCAACCACGACCGCTTCGCGAACCGCCTCATGGTTCACCAGTACGGTTTCGATCTCGCCCAGCTCGATACGCAGGCCGCGCAACTTGACCTGGTGATCCAGGCGCCCGAGGTAGTCAATCGCACCATCGGCACGCCAGCGCGCCAGGTCACCGCTGCGGTACATGCGCGCACCCGGCGCACCGTACGGATTAGCGACAAAGCGTTCGGCGGTCAGCGACGGACGCGCCTGGTAACCGCGCGCCAGGTTGACCCCGGCGATGTACAACTCACCCGCCACGCCCACCGGGACGGGGTTGAGGTCGGCGTCGAGAATATGGATTTGCGTGTTGGCAATCGGCCGGCCAATCGGCACGCTGCTGCCATCCTCGCGGCAGGCCCAGGACGTGACGTCGATGGCCGCTTCGGTCGGGCCGTAGAGGTTGTGCAACTCGCTGGCCGTCTGCGCCAGGACCTGGCGCTGCAACTCGGCGGGCAAGGCTTCGCCGCTGCAAATGATGCGTTTGAGCGAGGTGCAAACCGGCAATTCACCGGCCGAGACAAAGGCCTGGAGCATCGACGGCACGAAGTGCAGCGTGGTGATGCCGTGCTCGACGATCAACTCGCGCAGCAGCTGCGGATCCCGGTGCGCACCCGGCGGTGCCATGACCAACGCCGCGCCACTGAGCAGCGGCCAGAAGAACTCCCACACCGACACGTCGAAGCTGTACGGGGTCTTTTGCAGCACGCGGTCGCTGGCCGTCAGGCCATATTCGGCCTGCATCCATTGCAGACGATTGAGCAAGCCGGCGTGACGGTTACCCACGGCTTTGGGCTTGCCGGTGGAACCGGAGGTGTACAGGCAGTACACCAGGTTTTCCGGGCCGATATCGACCCTCGGCGCCGTCCGTAACTGGGTCGCCAGCGGCAAGCTTTCGAGGGCATGCACCGGCACGCCGGCATCGCCCGCCCACTTGTCCAGCAGGTGGGTTTGCGTCAACAGCAACGGGCTGCCACTGTCGGCGAGCATGCCTTGCAAACGCTCACGCGGATGCTCTGGGTCCAGCGGCAAATACGCGCCACCGGCCTTGATCACACCCAGCAACGCCACCACCAGTTCCACCGAACGCTCGGCCGAAACCGCCACCGGCACATCCGGGCCCACGCCCTGGCTTTGCAGCCAACGCGCGAGTTGATTGGCGCGGGCGTCCAGTTCGGCGTAGCTCAGGCGTGTGTGGCCGTACACCAGCGCCAAAGCGTCAGGTGTGGCACATACCTGTTCGGCGATCAACGCAGGCAGGCTCGGGTACTGCGCATAGCGGGTTTCGGTGGCGTTCCAGGCATCGATCTGGCGCACCTCGACAGGGCTCAACAAGGTCAGGCTCGCCAACGGACGACTGCTGTCTTCGAACTGCTCCAGCAAACCAGCCAGGTGTTCGCTGAAACGGGCTATATCGGCTGCGGCGAAGGCATCCTGGCGGTAGCTGAATTCGATCTGCAACTGCGCGCCGGCATGAATCACCAGGGTCAATGGGTAGTGCGTGGTTTCGTGGCGCTGCACGGGCCAGAAACGCAAGCCACTGGCTTCACCAAGGGCCTGCTCCACCGGGTAGTTTTCGAAGACCAGCAAGGTGTCGAACAGCGCTTGTCCCCCCTGCCCGGCCCAGCCCTGAATCTCGAACAACGGCGTATGTTCATGTTCGCGCAGCGCACTGTTGAACGCTTGCAACTGACGCAGCCATTCGCCCAACGGCTGCTGAGCGGGTGGCGTCTGAATCACCGGCAACGTGTTGATGAACAGCCCCAGCGTGCGTTCGGAGTCCGGCAACTGTGCCGGACGGCCCGCCACCGTAGCGCCGAAGGCCACCGTGGCCTGCCCGCTGTAGCGCTGCAACAACAGGCTCCAGGCGCCTTGCACCAAGGTGTTCAGGGTCACGCGCTCGCGGCGGGCGATGGCGCTCAGCCGCGCGGTCATTGCCGCATCGCATTGCCAATGGTGCTGGCGGTGACCAACCCCCTCGCCCACACCGGTCACGGTGTTGACCAGCAAGGTCGGTTCATCCAGATCGACCAGGCGCTCGCGCCAGAACGCCTGACGCTGCGCCAGATCACGCTGTTGCAGCCATTGCACATAATCGACGAAACGCCCTGCCACCTCGGCAGGCGGCGTGCCCCGGTAGTGCTGCAACACCTCGGCGATCAGTCGCGACGAGCTCCAGCCGTCGAGCAACAGGTGATGGCTGGTCAAAATCAGCTGATAGCGTTGCTCGCCCAGACGTACCAACAGCACCCGAAGCAAGGGCGCGGTGCCTAGGTCGAAGCCCTCGTTACGCTCCTGCTCCGCCAGCGTCTGGACGGCGATTTCGCGGTCCGCGCGCTCGCGCCAGTCGAGCAGGCGCACCGGCGACGGCACGCTGCGAAGCACGGCTTGCAGCGGCTGGCTCAGCCCTTCCCAAAGGAAGCGGGTGCGCAGCACGTCATGCCGCGCCACGGTAGTGTCCCACGCCTGCTTGAAACGCAGAGCATCGAGGCCGTCGATGGCCAGGCTCAACTGGTTGAGGTAGTGGCTTTCGTCCGGGGCCTGCAAGGCGTGGAATAACATGCCCTGCTGCAACGGCGACAGCGGATAAAGCAACTCGGTGTCGGCGGGCAACAGCAGGCCTTCCAGCGTACCTTGGTCCACCCCTGCCAACGGAAAGTCCGAGGGCGTGAAGCGTTGCGCGTCCGGGCTCAGGCAATGTTCGATCAAGCCTTGCAGCTCGGCACGGCATGCCTGCGCCAACTGTTCGACCCAGGCCGACGCCAGCCGCGCGCCGCTGTACTGCCAGTTCATGTGCAGCTCGCCCTGGCGCACCTGGGCATTGATGATCAGCTCGTTGCCCAGCGGCGCATCGGCCGCCTGGTCATCACCGCCCCGCTCAGGTGCGATGCCGAACAACCCCTGTGCATCCAGGCCACGGTCGGTCTGGCCAAGGTAGTTGAACGTGATCGACGGTTGCGCGCCCGCAGCCAGTTCGGCACGCACCTGCGGTTCACCGAAGTAGCGCAGGATCCCATACCCCATACCTTGATCCGGCACCTGGCGCAGTTGCTCCTTGATGCCCCGAATCGCCGCGCCGGCCGGCGCGGACGGGTCGGCTTGCAGGCGCACCGGGTAAAGGCTGGTGAACCAGCCCACGCTGCGGCTGAGGTCAACATCGCTGAAGTCGGCCGGGGCTTCACGGCCATGGCCCTCCAGGCCGACCAGCAGGCTTTCGCCACCGGTGGCACGCAGGACCACACGGGCCAGCGCGGTGAGCAGCAGCTCATCGACTCTGCTGCGATAGGCCTGTGGCGCCTGGGTCAGCAATTGGCGCGTCAGTGGCTCGTCCAGGCGCACCTGGCATTCACGCACCTGGTCGCGGCGACGGCTGCCCAGTTCATCCATCAAGGGCAGGCTGGTCACGCCGGTTGCCTGAGTGGCACGCCAGAAGTCCAGCTCCACCTCACGCGCGGGAGCCTGCGCCTGGAGCACTTCGCCCCAACGCTGGAACGCAGTGGTTTTGTGACCCAAATCCAGTGGCTGGCCCGCCTGCAGCTGGCGATAGGCGCGTTGCAGGTCTTCCAGCAGAATGCGCCAGGACACACCGTCCACCACCAGGTGATGCGCGGCCAGCAACAAACGCGGCCCCTGCGCACTCTCGAGCAGCAGACCACGCAGCAACGGCCCCTCACTGAGGTTCAGCCCGGCTTGAATGCGGCTACAGGCACTGGTCAATTGTGCCGCGTCCGTCACCTGCACCTGATCCAGCGGCACCGACGCCGTCTCGACGTGGTGTTGCTGCCAGCGGCCGTCGGCGTCCTGGGTAAAGCGCAGGCGCAAGGCGTCGTGATGCGCCACCAACGCCTGCAATGCACGACTCAGCAGCGTCGCATCCAAGGCTTCTCGCGGTTGCAACAGTACCGACTGGTTCCAGTGCTGACGCGCATGGATCGGGCTTTCAAAGAACCAGGCCTGGATCGGCGTCAATGCGGCAGCCCCCGTGACCGGGCCTTGTGCCTGCTCGACATGTTCCTGAACCTTGGCCACCTGGGCCAGCCCCCGGATCGTCTGCTGTTCGAATACATCCTTGGGCGTCAGCATCACGCCGGCCTGACGCGCACGCCCTACCAATTGCAGGGAGACGATGGAGTCGCCGCCCAGCTCGAAGAAGTTGTCGGTCGCGCCGACCTGCGAATGCCCCAGCAACTGTTGCCAGAGGTCGGCCAGCAGGGTTTCCACCTTGCCGCTGGGCGCAATGAACTCGCCGTCCTGGACCTGCCAGTCCGGGGTCGGCAGCGCGGCCCGGTCGAGCTTGCCGTTCGGGGTGACCGGCAAGCGTGGCAACCACACCAGCCGCGCCGGAATCATGTAGTCCGGCAACTGCCCGGCCAGCGCCTGCTTGACCCGCGACTCCAGGCTCGGCTCATCCGCCGAGAGGGTCGCCACCGCATAGGCGACCAGCCGCGGACCGGTCGGCGACGGCAAGGCCAGCACCACGCAGGTCTCGACTTCAGGGTGCTGCTGGATGCGCGCCTCGATCTCACCGGGCTCGATGCGATAGCCGCGAATCTTGATCTGCTGATCGATGCGACCGACGTATTCGATGACCCCTTCGCTGCCCCACAACACACGGTCGCCGGTGCGGTACATGCGCGCACCGGGCACGCCGTAGGGGTCGGGCACAAAACGCTCGGCACTCATCCCCGGTCGGCCATGGTACTCACGAGCCAGGCCCGTGCCGCCCAGGTACAGCTCACCGCTCACCCCGGCCGGCACCGGCTGCAGGCGTGCGTCGAGTATGTAGGCGCGGCGGTCGCCAACAGGACGGCCGATTGGCGCATAAGCCGACAGGCAGGCCTGGCTGGCCGGCACTTTCCATACCAGTGGAGTGACCACGGTTTCAGTCGGCCCGTAGCCATTGATCAGGGTACGCGGCGCCAGGGTCTGGCGGATGCGCTCGAAGCTGGCCTGCGGCATGGCTTCGCCGCCAAAGGAATACAGATCCAAGGCCGGCGCACTGCCTTGGGCCTGGGCCTCGACAGCCAGTTGGCCAAGGTAGACCGGTGGGAAGCCCGCGTTGGTGACCTGATGGTCCGCCAATGCCTGCAAGGTACGCCCCGCGGACCACAGCTCTTCGTCACGCAGCACCAGGCTGGCGCCGCACGTCAACGCCGTCAGCCAACGCTCATGGGCGCCATCGAAGGCAAAGGAAATGAAGTGGAACTCACGGGATTCCTCGCTCATGTCATACAACGGCGCGGTGGCGTCGCAATGCATGGCCAGCGGGCCATGGGCCACGGCCACCCCTTTGGGGGTGCCGCTGGAGCCTGAGGTGTAGATCAGGTACGCGAGGTTTTGCGCGTGCACCTCGACGTCGGGGGCCTGGTCGCTGTAGCGGTCCAGGTCCAGCGTGTCGAGATCGAGCAACGCCAGGCCCGGCGCTTCGGGCAGGCGCTCCAGGGCCATCTGCTCGGTGATCAGCAGGCGCATGCCGCTGTCTTGCAGCACATAGCCGAGGCGTTCGCGGGGGTAGTCCAACGCCAATGGCACGAATGCCGCACCGGCCTTGGCCACCGCCAGCAGCGCCACCAACAGCCGGTTGGAACGTTGCAAGGCCACGCCGACGCGCGTTTCGGCGCAGACGCCACGGGCAATCAACAGGTGGGCCAGGCGGTTGGCCTGTTGCTCCAGCTCGCCACGGGTGAGGGTCTGGCCGGCACAGATCAGGGCCACGCGCTGCGGGTCTGCCGCCGCGTGGGCGGCAATACGCTGCTGCACGCTGGCGAACGCCGGCGGCACGTAGTCCGACGCGCTCCAGGCCATGAGTTGAGTGTGTTCGGTAGCAGTCGGCAGACTGAGCGCGGCCAACGGCTGGTGAGCATCGGCGATCAGGCCAAGCAACAGACTGTTGAGATGCCCGGCCAGGGCCTCGACGCGGGCGGTGGCGAACGCATCTCGGCGGTAACCGAACGTAATGTCCAACGTTTCACCGGCGAAGATTGCCAGCGACAGCGGGTAGTGAGTCGCTTCCAACGTGCTCGACGCTTCGATACGTACGCCGCTGCGCTGGCGCATGGCGTGATCGACCGGATAGTTCTCGAACACCAGCAGGCTGTCGAACAGGCTTTGTCCACTCACCCCCGCCCACCGCTGGATATCGGCCAGCGGCGTGTGTTCGAATTCACCCGCCTCGGCGCTTTGGGTTTGCAGTTCACGCAACCAGTCGCCCACCACCTGGCCCGCGTCGCCAGTGGCGATCACCGGCACGGTGTTGATGAACAGGCCCACCACTGCTTCGGCGTCGTCCAGCGCGCTGGGGCGCCCCGCGACTGTCGCGCCAAAGGCTACCGATGATTGCCCGGTATAGGTTTGCAGCAGCAGGACCCAGGCGCCTTGCACCAGGGTGTTGAGCGTCACGCGTTGGCGGCGGGCGAACTGGCGCAGGCGCTGGCTGTCCGCAACCGACAGGCCGCTGCGGATCACGCCATGCCCGATCGCGTCGCCAAGCCCTTGGGTATCCCGGCCTGGCAGGCTTTCGGCGAGCAGGGTCGGGCCCTCCATCGTCGCCAGGCGCGCTTGCCAGTAGGTTTGGGCCGCCAGTCCATCCTGGGCACCCAGCCAGGCGATGTAGTCGCGATACTGACTGCGCGGCGCCAATGGGCGTTCGCCCGCGTAATGTTGCAGCACCTCGCCGATCAGCCGCGCACTGCTCCAGCCATCGAGAAGAATGTGGTGGAAGGTCCAGATCATGCGGCAGCGGTTGGCATCCAGGCGTAACAGTTGCACCCGTTGCAGCGGCAAGCGCGCCAGGTCGAAACCTTGCACGCGTTCGGCGTTGGCCCACTCGTCCAGCGCCTGCTGGCTGAGCCCGCGGGCGTCATGCAGTTGCGCCACGGCCGGGCCACGGCGCAGCACCGCTTGCAGCGGCACGCTGAGTTCAGCCTGCCAGAGAAACACGCTGCGCAATGTGGCGTGCTGTTGCACGGTGGTTTCCCAGGCCTGCAGGAAGCGTTGCGGGTCGAGTCCTTCAAGCACCACGTCGATCTGATTGACGTAGGCCGATTCGGCATCGCCTTGCAGGGAATGGAACAGCAGCCCCTGTTGCAGGGGCGACAGCGGATACAGGTCTTCCACGTCGCGCGCGGCCAAAGGCAAGGCATCCAGCCGGGCCTGAGTCAGCCCGGCCAGTGGCACGTCGGAAGGCGTCAGCGCGGCGTTTTCGGGGAGCAGGCAATGGGCGGCGACAAGGCTCAGTTCGGCGCGCAGGTCGTCCAACAGGCACTCCAGCTGCGAGGGGCTGTAATGTCCAGGATCGGCGCGGCCCTCGAATTGCAACTGGCCTTCAACCAGGCGCGCATTGACCGTCAACGCATGGCTAAGGGGCGCGGCATCGTCGCGCTGACGGCCTTGCGGTTCACTGGCAAGGCCAAACAGACGCTGGCCATCGAGGCTGGCGTCGTATTGCCCCAGGTAGTTGAACATCACTTGCGGCGGGGCCTGCTCGGCGAGCAATGCCTGGGCGGACGTCGGGCCGAGGTAGCGCAACGCACCGTAGCCGATGCCCTTGTTCGGCACCTGGCGCAGTTGCTCCTTGACCGCCTTGATCGCCGACCCCAGGTCGCCAAGGCCGGGGCTCAGGCGCACGGGGTACAGGCTGGTAAACCAGCCGACGCTGCGCTCGATATTCAGGCCTTCGTGGTAAGGCGCAGGCAACGCGTCGCGTCCATGACCTTCCAGGGCAACGCTGAGCGACGCCTGCCCGCTTTGGCGGCAGAGCACGCGGGCCAAGGCGACGAGCAACAGTTCATCCAGACGCGTGCGATAGGCACCTGGCGCTTCCTTGTGCAGGCGCCGGGTCAGTTCGGCCGGCAGGCGCAATCGGCGCTCTACCGCCTGGCCCTCACACCCCAGGTCTTGTGCCGGTTGCCCAAGCGTCTGCGCGCGCCAGTAATCGAGCTCATCAAGCAGCACCGGGCTTTGTGCAAATGCCTGCAAGCGCTCGCCCCACTGGGCGAAGCTGGCACCCACCGGCGCCAGCGTCACCGCCTGGCCTGCGCTCTGCTGTCGATAGGCTTGCTGCAGGTCTTCCACCAGGATTCGCCAGGACACGCCGTCCACCACCAGGTGATGGACCACGATCAACAGCCGTTGGCTGCCATCGCTCAAAGCCAGCAAGGCGGCGCGTAACAAGGGACCGTTATGCAGATCGAGGCTGGTTTGCAGGCGCTCGGCCTCGTGAAGAAAGGTCTCGGCGTCCGAGGCGTCGATCTCCACCAGCAGGTTGTCATCGGAAACCTCGGTGTAGCCCTGTTGCCAGGTGCCATGGGCGTCCTGCTGATAACGCAGACGCAGGCTGGCGTGGTGTTCAGTCAGGGCGGCAAGGCTGGCGCGCAGGGGTTCGGCTTGCAGAGCCTGTAGCGGACGCAGCAAGGCTGACTGGTTCCAGTGTTGACGCTGTGCAATCTCCTGACTGAAAAAGTAATGCTGAATCGGCGTCAGCGGAGCAGGCCCGACGGTCACGCCCGGCTGCTGTTCGGCACCCTGGCGGGCATTGCGCGTCGCATGGGCCAGGGCTGCCAGCGTCGGGTGCAGGAACAGGTCGCGCGGGCTCAATTGCCAGCCGGCCTGACGTGCCCGGCTGATCACCTGCAAGGACAGGATCGAGTCCCCTCCCAGCTCAAAGAAGTTGTCGGTAATACCGACTTGCTCCAGGCCCAGCACCTCGGCCCAGATAGCCGCCAGGGCCTGCTCGACCTCACTGCGCGGCGCCACGTAACCTTCGGCAGCGGCCTGCCCTTCAGGCTGCGGCAACTGCTTGCGATCGAGCTTGCCGTTGGCCGAAAGCGGCATGCCATCGAGCCGCACCAGGCGCCACGGCACCATGTATTCGGGGACATGCAACGCCAGGTGCGCCTTGAGCACTTCCTCTTCGGTCGCGTCGCCAACCCAGTAGCCGATCAGCTTGTCGTCGCGGGCAATCACTACGCTTTCCTGCACGTTGGCATGGGCGAGCAGCACCGCTTCGATCTCGCCCAGCTCGATACGCAGGCCGCGCAACTTGACCTGATGGTCCAGGCGTCCGAGGTAGTCAATCGCACCATCGGCACGCCAGCGCGCGAGGTCGCCGCTGCGGTACATGCGCGCACCGGGCGCACCGTACGGGCTGGCGACAAAGCGTTCGGCGGTCAGCGACGGACGCGACTGATAACCGCGCGCCAGGTTGACCCCGGCGATGTACAACTCGCCTGCCACGCCCACCGGGACGGGGTTGAGGTCGGCGTCGAGAATATGGATTTGCGTGTTGGCAATCGGCCGGCCAATCGGCACGCTGCTGCCATCCTCGCGGCAGGCCCAGGACGTGACGTCGATGGCCGCCTCGGTCGGGCCGTACAGGTTGTGCAACTCGCTGGCCGTCTGCGCCAGGACCTGGCGCTGCAACTCGGCGGGCAAGGCTTCGCCGCTGCAAATGATGCGTTTGAGCGAGGTGCAAACCGGCAATTCACCGGCCGAGACAAAGGCCTGGAGCATCGACGGCACGAAGTGCAGCGTGGTGATGCCGTGCTCGACGATCAACTCGCGCAGCAGCTGCGGATCCCGGTGCGCACCGGGTGGCGCCATGACCAACGCCGCGCCGCTGAGCAGCGGCCAGAAGAATTCCCACACCGACACGTCAAAGCTGTACGGAGTCTTTTGCAGCACGCGGTCGCTGGCCGTCAGGCCATATTCGGCCTGCATCCATTGCAGGCGATTGAGCAGGCCGGCATGGCGGTTACCCACGGCTTTGGGCTTGCCGGTGGAACCGGAGGTGTACAGGCAGTACACCAGGTTTTCCGGGCCGATATCGACCCTCGGCGCCGTCCGTAACTGGGTCGCCAGCGGCAGGCTTTCGAGGGCATGCACCGGCACGCCGGCATCGCCCGCCCACTTGTCCAGCAGGTGGGTTTGCGTCAACAGCAACGGGCTGCCACTGTCGGCGAGCATGCCTTGCAAACGCTCACGCGGGTGTTCCGGGTCCAGCGGCAAATACGCACCACCGGCCTTGATCACACCCAGCAGGGCTACCACCAATTCCACCGAACGTTCGGCCGAAACCGCCACCGGCACATCCGGCCCCACGCCCTGGCCTTGCAGCCAATGCGCGAGTTGATTGGCGCGGGCGTCCAGTTCGGCGTAGCTCAGGCGTGTGTCGCCGTACACCAGCGCCAAGGCGTCAGGTGTGGCGCGCACTTGCTGGCCGATCAACGCCGGCAGATTCGCGTACGAAGGGTAGTTTTCCTCGGTGGCGTTCCAACCGGACAGTTGCTGTTGCTCGACGGGGGTCAGCGGCAGCAGTTCGTGCAATGCACGCTCGGGCTGTTCCAGCAGTTGCTCGAGCAGAAACAGGAAATGCGCGTGCCAGGCATGCACGGTGGCGGCGTCGAACAGGTCGGTCGCGTAGCTGAAGGTCGCGGTGATCTGGCCCTGGCGGTCTTCCTCGGTGGTCAGGGTCAGATCCAGCTGCGCGGTTTCAGCGGCCTGGTCCAGGCGCTCGAAGACCAGCCCGCCCACATCCAGCTGGCTGTCGCCGCGCTGCAAGTGGTTGAACATGACCTGGAACAGCGGGTTGCGGCCCATGCTGCGTTGGGGCTGCAGTGCTTCGACCAGCTGTTCGAAGGGCAAATCCTGATGAGCCTGGGCTTGCAAGGCCTGTTCGCGCACAGCCTTGAGCTGGTCGATGAAGGATTCACGGCGTGAAACGCTTAACGGCCAGACTTGTGTATTGACAAAGCATCCGATCAAACCCTGGGTCGCGACGGCCTCGCGATTGGCAACCGGGATGCCGACGCGCACTTGCGTCTGGCCGCACAGGCGGCTTAGCCACACGCCATAAGCGGCGAGCAACACCATGAACGGCGTGGCTTGTTGACTGCGGGCGAACTGCCGCAAACGGCTGCTGGTGGCCTCGGACAACGGTTTGCCGACCCGTGCACCGTGATAGGTGGGCAAGCCCGAACGCAGGTGATCGACCGGCAACTCCAGCACGGGCTCCTCAACGCCCAGGCGCTCGCGCCAATACGCCAGTTGTTGCTCACTTTCGCCGGACTCCAGCCACAGGCGCTGCCAGCGCGCATAGTCGCTGTATTGCACATCAAGGCTGGGCAACGGACTGTCGACGGCCTGAAGGTGACGGGCATAGCCGCCAGCCAGCTCTTGAACGAACAGCTCCACCGAGACGCCATCGGCGACGATGTGGTGCAAGGTGACCAGCAAGGCATGCCGTTCGGCGTCACAGCGCACCAGGCACAGGCGCAGCAAAGGCCCCTGGGTCAAGTCGAACGGTTGTCGGGCCTGAGCCTGGGCCAGGCGCGCCAAGGCCGCGTCCTGGGCCTGGGCCGACAACTCGCTGAGGTCTTCGCGCCCCAGGAGCACGGCACAGGCATCGGCAGCCTGCACACGCACCACCGGCTCACCGCCTTCGCTGGGGAAGACACTGCGCAGTACCGCGTGACGGGCGACGATATCGGCCAGCGCCGCCTGCAGCGCCGCCTCGTTCAATTGCCCCGTGAGTTGCAGGCCACCGGTAATGTGATAGGCGCTGGCGGTCGGCTCCAACTGCCAGAGCAGCCATAGCCGGCGCTGGCTGTAGGACAACGTGTGCGACGTCTCGGCAGGCGCCGCAACGATGGGCAAACGGCGCGCATCAATGCCTTTTTCACGCAACTGCCGCAGGAATATCCGCTGCTTTTCGGCAGGAAGAGCGTTGAGCCGTTCGGCCAGCGGGCGCAACGGATCGTCACGGTGGCTGGGGCCGTGGGCTTGGCTCAGGTCGTTCATTCAATGCGCTCCAGTTCGTTCAGCAATTGGGTCATGGCATCCACCTCGTCTTCGCAGGTGTGTGCCGGAATGTGCTCCAGGTGCCGAGCGAGCGCCTCGATCGTCGGTGTATCGAACACCGCGCCGAGGTGTATCTGTACGCCTAACTGATGGCGGATCTGCGAGGCCAGGCGGGTCGCAAGCAGCGAATGCCCGCCCAGCTCGAAAAAGTCATCCGTCACACCCACCCGCTCCACGCCCAGCACCTCGGACCAGATTCTGGCGAGGCTGCGTTCGGCGTCATTGCGGGGTTCGACATAGCCGGTAGCGGCGACTTGCGCCTCGACCTGCAGCAGTTGCTTGCGATCCAGCTTGCCATTGGCCGAGAGCGGCATCGCCGGCAACCGCATCAATCGCCACGGCACCATATAGTCAGGAACGTGCTGGTCGAGGTGAAATTTAAGCGCCGCTTCATCACAGGCCTCACCGACCCAGTAACCGATCAGCTTGTCGCCCTGGGCAACCACGACCGCTTCGCGAACCGCCTCATGGTTCACCAGTACGGTTTCGATCTCGCCCAGCTCGATACGCAGGCCGCGCAACTTGACCTGGTGATCCAGGCGTCCGAGGTAGTCAATTGCACCATCGGCACGCCAGCGCGCCAGGTCACCACTGCGGTACATGCGCGCACCCGGCGCACCGTACGGATTAGCGACAAAGCGTTCGGCGGTCAGCGACGGACGCGCCTGATAACCGCGCGCCAGGTTGACCCCGGCGATGTACAACTCACCCGCCACGCCCACCGGGACGGGGTTGAGGTCGGCGTCGAGAATATGGATTTGCGTGTTGGCGATAGGACGACCAATCGGCACGCTGCTGCCATCCTCGCGGCAGGCCCAGGACGTGACGTCGATGGCCGCCTCGGTCGGGCCGTACAGGTTGTGCAACTCGCTGGCCGTCTGCGCCAGGACCTGGCGCTGCAACTCGGCGGGCAAGGCTTCGCCGCTGCAAATGATGCGTTTGAGCGAGGTGCAAACCGGCAATTCACCGGCCGAGACAAAGGCCTGGAGCATCGACGGCACGAAGTGCAGCGTGGTGATGCCGTGCTCGACGATCAACTCGCGCAGCAGCTGCGGATCCCGGTGCGCACCGGGTGGCGCCATGACCAACGCCGCGCCGCTGAGCAGCGGCCAGAAGAATTCCCACACCGACACGTCGAAGCTGTACGGGGTCTTTTGCAGCACGCGGTCGCTGGCCGTCAGGCCATATTCGGCCTGCATCCATTGCAGGCGATTGAGCAGGCCGGCATGGCGGTTACCCACGGCTTTGGGCTTGCCGGTGGAACCGGAGGTGTACAGGCAGTACACCAGGTTTTCCGGGCCGATATCGACCCTCGGCGCCGTCCGTAACTGGGTCGCCAGCGGCAAGCTTTCGAGGGCATGCACCGGCACGCCGGCATCGCCCGCCCACTTGTCCAGCAGGTGGGTTTGCGTCAACAGCAACGGGCTGCCACTGTCGACAAGCATGCCTTGCAAACGCTCACGCGGATGCTCCGGGTCCAGCGGCAAATACGCGCCACCGGCCTTGATCACACCCAGCAACGCCACCACCAGTTCCACCGAACGCTCGGCCGAAACCGCCACCGGCACATCCGACCCCACGCCCTGGCCTTGCAGCCAATGCGCGAGTTGGTTGGCGCGGGCGTCCAGTTCGGCGTAGCTCAGGCGTGTGTCGCCGTACACCAGCGCCAGGGCGTCAGGTGTGGCATGTACTTGCCTGTCGATCAAGTCGGGCAGGTTCGCGTACTCGGGATAGTCGTGCTGGGTCGCGTTCAAGTCCGCCAACTGGCGTTGTTCCGTGGCCTCCAGCATGCACAACTCGCCCAGGCACAGCGTGGACGGTCCCTGCGCCTGGGACGCCATCGCCAGCAGCAGGTTTTGCAAATGCTCACCCAGGCGAACCACGCTGGTCGCCTCGAAGGCACCCAGCAAATAACTCAACTGCACGTTCAGCGTGTCGCCGGCATGGATCACCACGGTCAACGGGTAATGGGTGGTTTCCCGCGAGATGACCTGGCCGAACCGCACACCACTGCCACTGCGCAAGGCGCTGTCCACCGGGTAGTTTTCGAACACCAGCACGCTGTCGAATAACGCCTGGCCCCCCTGCCCGGCCCAGCGCTGGATATCGAACAACGGCGTGTGTTCATGCTCGCGAACCTTCAGGTTCAGCGATTGAAGGTCACGCAGCCAGTCGCCCAGCAAACGCTCGGGGCCGGGCGCCTGGATGATCGGCAAGGTATTGATAAACAGCCCGAGCACACGCTCGGCATCGGCCAATGCGGTCGGGCGCCCGGCCACGGTGGCGCCGAAGGCAACGCTGCGCTGCCCGGTGTAGCGCTGCAACAGCAGGCTCCAGGCACCCTGCACCAAGGTGTTCAATGTCACGCGTTCACGACGCGCAAACGCCACCAACGCCGAGGTGACAGCGGGGTCCAGTTGCAGGCGCACGTCGCCATGCCCAGTCTGCGCCGGCACCGCCGGCAACGCGTCGGCCAGCCGGGTCGGTTCATCCAGCTGACGCAGGTGCTCGTTCCAGAATGCCTGGCTCGAATCAGCGTCCTGGCAGCCTAGCCAGGCCAGGTAATCGCGGTAGCGGCTGGCGCTGGCGACGGGCGCTTCGCCGCGATAATGCAGCAACACTTCTTCGATCATCCGCGCCGTGGCCCAGCCATCGAGAAGGATGTGATGACGGGTCCAGATCAGCTGATAGTCGCTTTCGCCCAGGCGTACCAGCAGCACCCGTTGCAACGGTGGCCGGCGCAGGTCGAAGCCTTGGTCGCGCTGGGCATCGGCCAGCTCGACCAAGTCCAACTGCGCCTGTTCAGCCGAGCGTGCGCGCCAGTCCAGGTGCTGCACCGGGGATGGCAACTGACGATGGATCCATTGCAGCGGCTGCGGCAAGTCGCCCTCCCAGGCGAAACCGGCGCGCAGGATCGCATGTTCCTGGGTGACCCGTTCCCAGGCCGCCGCGAAACGCGGGCCATCGACATCGCTCAACGGCACGCAGACTTGATTCACATAAGCGCTGCTGGCCCCGCCCCGCAGGGCGTGAAAGAGCATGCCCTGTTGCAGCGGCGACAATGGATAAAGGTCTTCAAGGTCGGCGGCAGCCACCGGCAGCGCATCCAATTGAGCCTGGCTGACGCTCGCCAGGGGGAAGTCCGACGGCGTGACGCCCGCAGCGCCGGGGCTCAGGCAATGGTCGAGCAAACGCTCCAGGGCTGCCAGGTAGCGTTCGGCCAGGGCTTGCACCACGTCGCTGTCGAAACGCTCGGCGCCGTAGCGCCAGCTCAATTGCAGACAACCGTCGCGCACCTGGCCGGTGATAACCCATTCGCTGTCGGCGTCGGCACTCGGGTCCAGGGACGCGCCGAGGCTTTCCTCGGCCCAGGCAAACAGGCCACCCGCCGAGCGGCCAGGGTCGAACTGGCCGAGGTAGTTGAAGGTGATTTGCGGGCTCGGCCGGGCCGCCAGCTGGCCTGCCGTCGCATCCTCGCCCAGATAGCGCAACACGCCGTAGCCAAGACCTTGGCCGGGGACCTGGCGCAGTTGTTCCTTGATGGCTTTGATGGCCTGCGCAGGCGAATCATTGCCGGGCACCAGTTGCAGCGGGTACAGCGCGGTGAACCAGCCCACGCTGCGGCTCAAGTCCAGGTCTGCGGCAGTATCCGCGCCGGGCGTGCGGCCGTGGCCTTCGAGGAGGATGTCCACCGCCGGTTGGCCGCTCCATTGGCACAACGTCTGGGCCAGTCCGGCCAACAGCAGCTCATCGATGCGCGTGCGATAGGCTCCGTGGGCCGCGCCCAGCAGCGCACGGGTGCGCGCCGGGTCGAGTTGCACGCGCGCGTAGGCCGTGGCACCGAGGGCACGACTGCCTTGCGGGTGTTGCACGTTCAACGGGGTGGCCGGCGTCTCGGAATAAGCCTGCCAGTAGGCCTGCTCGGTATCGCCCAGGCCCGAACGCGCCCATGCCTGGAGGTACTCGCTCCACGCCTTGAAGCTGCTGGTACGCGAGGCGAGTGCCAGAGGCGAGCCGGCGAGCGCCTGGGTATAAAGCTGGGCCAGGTCTTCAAGCAGGATACGCCACGACACCCCGTCCACCACCAAGTGATGCGCAACCAGTAACAGGCGTTGTTCGCCATTGGCCAACTGCATCAGTACGGCCTTGAACAGCGGACCCTGGCCCAGTTCAAAACCGCGCTGGGCATGTTCGCAGACCGCGCTGATCGCCTCGGACGCGCAGTCGTCAAGGGTTCGGCAATCCAGCAGCGATGCGCTGCCCTGCCCATGGCTGGCGCGCCAGCGGCCCTCGACGCGCTTAAATTGCAGGCGCAGCGCATCGTGATGGACAAACAGCGCCAGCAGCGCTTCGCCCAGCGCGCCCACTTCGAGATTGTGCAGCGGACGCAGCAGCAACGCCTGGTTCCAGTGCCCAGGGACCGGCACCGCCTGGGCGAAGAAGTGTGCCTGGATCGGCGTGACGGGCGCCTCGCCCTGCACCGGGCCGCTGTCGACGCGGGCCTGATCCAGTGGCGCGGCGACGCGCGCCAAGGCCGCGATGTGCTGATGTTCGAACAGGTCACGGGGGTTGAGCTGCCAACCGGCACGGCGTGCCCGGCTGATCACCTGCAAGGACAGGATCGAGTCCCCTCCCAGCTCAAAGAAGTTGTCGGTAATACCGACTTGCTCCAGGCCCAGCACCTCGGCCCAGATAGCCGCCAGGGCCTGCTCGACCTCACTGCGCGGCGCCACGTAACCTTCGGCAGCGGCCTGCCCTTCGGGCTGCGGCAACTGCTTGCGATCGAGCTTGCCGTTGGCCGACAGCGGCATGCCATCGAGCCGCACCAGGCGCCACGGCACCATGTATTCGGGGACGTGCAACGCCAGGTGCGCCTTGAGCACTTCCTCTTCGGTCGCGTCGCCAACCCAGTAGCCGATCAGCTTGTCGTCGCGGGCAATCACCACGCTTTCCTGCACGTTGGCATGGGCGAGCAGCACCGCTTCGATCTCGCCCAGCTCGATACGCAGGCCGCGCAACTTGACCTGGTGATCCAGGCGTCCGAGGTAGTCAATTGCACCATCGGCACGCCAGCGCGCCAGGTCACCGCTGCGGTACATGCGCGCACCCGGCGCACCGTACGGATTAGCGACAAAGCGTTCGGCGGTCAGCGACGGACGCGCCTGATAACCGCGCGCCAGGTTGACCCCGGCGATGTACAACTCACCCGCCACGCCCACCGGGACGGGGTTGAGGTCGGCGTCGAGAATATGGATTTGCGTGTTGGCGATAGGACGACCAATCGGCACGCTGCTGCCATCCTCGCGGCAGGCCCAGGACGTGACGTCGATGGCCGCCTCGGTCGGGCCGTACAGGTTGTGCAACTCGCTGGCCGTCTGCGCCAGGACCTGGCGCTGCAACTCGGCGGGCAAGGCTTCGCCGCTGCAAATGATGCGTTTGAGCGAGGTGCAAACCGGCAATTCACCGGCCGAGACAAAGGCCTGGAGCATCGACGGCACGAAGTGCAGCGTGGTGATGCCGTGCTCGACGATCAACTCGCGCAGCAGCTGCGGATCCCGGTGCGCACCGGGTGGCGCCATAACCAGCGCCGCGCCACTGAGCAGCGGCCAGAAGAATTCCCACACCGACACGTCGAAGCTGTACGGAGTCTTTTGCAGCACGCGGTCGCTGGCCGTCAGGCCATATTCGGCCTGCATCCATTGCAGACGATTGAGCAAGCCGGCGTGACGGTTACCCACGGCTTTGGGCTTGCCGGTGGAACCGGAGGTGTACAGGCAGTACACCAGGTTTTCCGGGCCGATATCGACCCTCGGCGCCGTCTGCAACTGGGTCGCCAGCGGCAAGCTTTCGAGGGCATGCACCGGCACGCCGGCATCGCCCGCCCACTTGTCCAGCAGGTGGGTTTGCGTCAACAGCAACGGGCTGCCACTGTCGGCGAGCATGCCTTGCAAACGCTCACGCGGATGCTCCGGGTCCAGCGGCAAATACGCACCACCGGCCTTGATCACACCCAGCAACGCCACCACCAGTTCCACCGAACGCTCGGCCGAAACCGCCACCGGCACATCCGGGCCCACGCCCTGGCCTTGCAGCCAATGCGCGAGCTGATTGGCGCGCGCGTCCAGTTCGGCATAGCTCAGGCGTGTGTCGCCGTACACCAGCGCCAAGGCGTCAGGCGTGGCACGTACCTGTTCTGCGATCAATGCAGGCAGGCTCGGGTACTGCGCATAGCGGGTTTCGGTGGCGTTCCAGGCGCTCAATTGTTGCCGCTCGGCCACGCCCATCAGCGGCAGGCTGAACACTGCACTGTCGGGCGCGGCGACCATGCCCTGCAATAACTGGCACAGGTGCTGACCCAGTCGGTCGATCGTCGCGGCGTCATACAGCGCGGTGACGTACTCCAACCGGCAATCAATACCGTCGGGGCTGGCGATGACGTCCAGGCTCAGGTCGAAGCGCGCGCTTTCCAGTTCGATGTCCAGAACCTGCACGTTCAACCCCGGCAGATGCAAGGCCTGGGCGTCGCGGGAATGGCGGAAATTGAACAGCACCTGGAACAGCGCGGTGTGATGCAGGTCGCGGGTCAGGTTCAAGCCGTCCAGCACGCACTCGAACGGAAACTCTGCCTGTTCGAGTGCGATGCGGCTTTCATCGCGCAGGCGGGCACACAGGTGTCGGGTGGTCAGCTGTCGCTCGAGTCGGGCGCGGTACACCTGGGTGTTGACGAAGAAACCGACGATGTCCTGCACCTGGGTATGACTGCGTGCAGCGTTGGGCACGCCGACGGCGAAGTCGAGTTGACCGCTGTAGCGCGCCAGCAACACTTGCCAGGCGCCCAGCAACAACACAAAGGGCGAGCAATGCTGCTGGCGGCAGAATTCACGCACGGCCTGGGCAGTGGCAGCCGGCACACGAATATCGTGGCGTGCGGCGTCCAGACGTGGCACGGCGCTGCGTGGGCGATCGGTGGGCAGTTCCAGCACCGGCACGTCCTGGCCCAGATATTCGCGCCAATACGCCTGGCCTTCGGCGGCCCCCTCACCGGCAAAGCGTTGCTGCTGCCAGGTCGCGTAGTCGGCGTAATCCAGGGGCAGGCTCGGCAAGGCGCGGTCGTTGCCGCCCAATGCGGCGGCATAGGCCTGGCCCAGGTCCGCGATCAGCAGCGGGTTGGACCAGGCGTCGGCGACGATATGGTGCAGGCACAGCAGCAACACCGCCCCGTCTTCGTCGCACAACAGGCTGGCGCGCAGCAGCGGCGCTTGGCCGAGGTCGAACGGCACGGCGACGCGATGGCGCAGTTCGGCTTCCAGGTTGGCGTCGGCGGGCAGGTTCACGCATTCGAGGTGGAAATCCACACGGGGTTCGATCACCTGCATCGGCCGGTCATCGACCAGCACGAAGCGCGTGCGCAGGCTGGCGTGGCGTTCGATCAGCCGGCACAAGGCAGCCTGCAATGCGGCGACATCCGGCCGGCCATGAATGCGTAGCGCCCGTGCCGAGTTATAGGCCGGGCTGTCCACTTCGTACTGTTGAAGAAACCACAAGCGACGCTGGGCGAACGACAGCGGCGCCGGCCCATTCTCGGTGCGTCGGCCCGGCCCGGTGGGTGCGGCTGGCGCTTCATCATCAAGTAGCAGGGCAAGCAGTTCATCGCGGTCGATATCGGTCATGGTCAATCCAATCCGGAATAAAGGGGGCCGGCATCCGCCGGCCCATTGTCAGTGGGCCGCCAGGCCCTTGGCGGCGCGGGCCTTGGCGAGCAACTCGGCGCGCTCCTGATCGCTGAGGCTGTCCAGCTCGCGGCGCAGGCGGGCGACCTTTTCCAGGCGCGCCGGGTCGGCCAGTTCGCCAAGCGCCACAGCCAGCGCGGCCGCGCTGGGGTGGTCAAAGACCACGCCCGGCGGGACTTCGAGCTTGAACATCGTGCGCAAGCGCGCCAACAGCTTGATCACCAGCAGCGAGTGGCCACCGGCATCAAAGAAATCGTCATCCACACCCAAGGCGGCCGGCGGACAACCCAGCAGTTCGGCCATGGCATCACGCAGGCTGGCTTCCAGCTCACTGGTCGGTGCACGCGCGGGTTGACGACGCGCCAGCTGACCCGGATCGGGCAAGGCATGGCGATCGACCTTGCCATTGGACAGACGCGGCAGACTCGGCAAGACCAGCAGGCGTGTCGGGCACGACGCGTCGGGCAGGCGCTCGGCCAGGGCCGTCGACAACGGTGGCAAGGCGTCGTCGGCAACGCCTTGGGCGAGGACCACGTAGGCGATCAGGCTCGCCACCCCTTCACTGGGTGCCCACAGCCGCGCCACAGCCTGGTCAACCCCAGGCAAGGTCAACAAGGCCGCCTCCACTTCACCCAGCTCGATGCGCTGACCGCGCAACTTGACCTGATAGTCCTGGCGGCCGACCAATTGCAGGCCACCCTCGGCGCGGTACCGGCCCAGATCGCCGGAGCGATAAAGGCGCTGGCCCGGCATGAAGGGGTCGTCTACGAAGCGCTCGGCGTTGGACTCACCCAAGTAGCCACGGCACAGTTGCGCGCCGCCGATGTACAACTCGCCCAACGCGCCGGTGGGCACCAGGCGCAGGTGCTCGTCGAGCAGGTACACGCGGTTGCCGGCGAGGACTCGGCTCAGCGGCACTCGGTCGTCGCGGTCCGGCGCGTCGGCGCGTAGCTGATGAAACAGCACGCCGACGGTCGTTTCGGTGGGGCCGTAGTGGTTGAACAGGCGCAACGTCGGCACCTGGGCGAACAGTTGCTCAACCAGCCGGCGCGGCGTGGCTTCGCCGCCGAGAATGAGGGTACCGGGCAACAGGGGCGCGTCGCCTTCGAGCAAAGCCGCCAGGTGCGACGGTACGAACTTCGCCACATCCGGACGCTCCCGGAGCAGGAAACGCCTGAACGCCGCACCATCGGCGAGATCGTCCTGGGCGGCGATCACCAGTTCGGCGCCAACCTGCCAGGCGCCGAACAGCAAGGTATGGCCCAGATCGACGGTCAGCGGACTGGTCAGGGCCAGGCGCATGCCAGGCTCCAGGCCCAGCGCCGTGCAGGCCGCCTGCGCATAGTTGCGTAGTGCGCCATGCTCGATGAGCACGCCTTTGGGCACGCCGGTGGAGCCGGAGGTATACAACAGATAGGCCAGCTGATGGTCGCTGAGCGTCGGCGGCACGAACGGCAGTTCGGCATCGTTTTGCGCTTGCTCCAGGCTGGCGCTCGGCCATGGACCTTGGGCGCTGCTCGAGGCTGGGTCGCACAGCACCAGGGCGGGCGCGGCGCGGGTCAACAGGTCATGACGACGTTCCTCCGGCCAGGCCGGCTCCAGCGGCAAGTAATAAGCGCCGGCGCTGAGGACAGCGAGAATCTGCAGCACGCCTTGCAGCGAGCGCTCGCTCTCGATGGCCACGCACTGCCCAGCGCCGACACCCTGGCCCTGCAACCAACCGGCCATGCGAGTGACCTTCTGCTGCAGCGTGGTGTAATCAAGGCGCTGTCGACCATCACTGAGGGCCATGGCATGAGGTGTCTGCCGGGCATGCCGGGCCAGCAGTTGCGGCAGCCACTCACCGTTGGACAGCGGATGAGTTGGGGCCAGCGCCAACAAGCGTTCGCGCTCGCCTGCGCCAATCGGCTCCAGGTCGGCCAGGGCAATATGGCCGTCGGCCGGCAGGGTTACCACCAGCGTGCACAATTGTTCGAGCAGCACCTCAAGGCCCACGGCGCTGTAGGCAGCGCCGTTGGCTTCAAGGTTCAGGTGCAGGGTTTCGCCCCACGCACGCACGTGCAGCAGCAATTCAAAGGCCGGTCGGTTGGGGTAGGCAAGCACCTGGCCCGGCGCGAGGCGTGCCTGTTCAAAGACGAACCCCGCCAGCAGCGGCGCGGTGCTGGTCGGCGCCTCGATGGGGCAGTATTCCTGCCAGCCGAGATGATCGCCCAGGCGACCTTCGGCCTGTTGCAACCAGTCGGCGAAACGGCACGCCGGGTCCAGATCGACGCGCAATGGCAGGATTTTCTCGAACACGCCCAAGGTGTGTTCGAAGTGGTCATAGTCGCCACGGCAATCGTGCAGCCAACCGCCAACGAAACTCGGTTGGTCGCTCACGCGCCCCAACAGCGCCCACCACAGACCTTGCAGTACGAAATCCAGGGGTTGGCCGAGGCCATCCGCCAAGGCCTGGGCGCCGCGCAGCTGTGACCCCGACAGTTGGCGCTGCACGTTCAGGCGCTCGGCCTGAGCCGTCGCCGGGCTGCCGCGCAGGCCCAGCTGCAAGGCGGCGCCCTGGGTGGGGTCGACCTGGGCGTGTTGCCAATAGGCACGGCCTTGGGCGGCATCTTCGTCGGCAGCCATGTCCTGACGCCATTGCACGTAGTGTTCATAGCCCACTTCGCTGGACAGCGGCGTGTCACCGCGTGCCAAGGCCAGCACATCGGCGGCCAGGCGTTCCAGGCTCGGTGGGTCCAGGGCCAGTGCGGCAGCCACGAATTCCACTTCGACCGCGCCGTCCACAAGCGTTCGGCGGCTGACCGCCAGCACTTCGTCTTCGCCCAGCGTTATGGCGGGCGCCGTGCTGTCCAGGTCCACCCAACGCACCGCGCCGCCCTGATTCGGCAAGGCCTGGCGCCAGCCCCGGAAACCGGCAACTTGCAGCCAGCGCGCGGCGAGGATCGGCTGGCTTGCCGCGTAGCGTTGCAGCGCCGTGGGGAGGTCCGCCGCCGCATCGGCCGCCGTCATCGCGAGGCGCAGACGGTGGCTGCCCGCATCGGGGCACGCAGGGTCGTGGCCGAGCAGACAGGCGCGCTGCTCGGGGCTCAAGGCCAGGGTGTGTTGCACGGTCAAATCAAGGCTCAGATCGTTCATCGGGGATGTCCTTAAACAGGGAGGCCAGTGCGTTCGACGGTGCCTTCGGCGGCGTTGTCAAACACGCTGCGGTCGGTCATTTCGCCCATGGCCACGACGATCCGCCGCGGGCCTTCAAACGGGTCGCGGGCATGCGCGACAAGCATGTTGTCGAGCATCACTACATCGCCGCGTTGCCAGTCGAAGCGCACTGCGCAGGCTTCATAGAGTTGGCCCAGTTGTTCCATCACTGCGTCATCGATGGGCGTGCCGTCACCGAAATACACCTGGCGCGGCATGTGCCCGGCACCGACGATGCCAAGCAGGTCGCGGCGCACATCGGCTTGCAGGCAATAGTCGTGGTGCAACTGGACCTGATTGAAGAATGACTTTTCCCCGGTGTACGGATGACGGATCACCGCCGGGCACGGCGTGCGGGTCTGCAGGCCACCGTTGGCCAACCACTCGAACGCCACGTCCTGCTCGCGGCACGCCGCCTCGACTACCGCACGCTCGTCGGTCTTGTAGAAGTCGCGCCAGTCCACGTCGAAACCCGGGGTAAAGGTGCGCACATACAACAAACCCTTGCGCTCGAAGGTCTCGGCCAGCTCGGCCGGCAAGGCGCGATACATGGCCCGGCAGTCGACGATGGGCGTGGCGCCGCCGACCGGCGATGGCAGCTCGCAGAAGAACCACTGCTTGCGCGGCCAGCGGCGCAGGTGAGCGCTTTCGTTGTGGAACAGGATCATTTGCTGCTCGGGGTAAGGCGTGGAACGGTAGGTGTTGCGCCCGCCCTCTTTCTTCGGCAAATCGCCATAGGCGCCATACAAACCCGGCTGGATGGCCTCGGCGAAGGCCTCGAAATCCTGGGCGGTACTCAAGCCGAAGCCTCGGAACAGCAAGCCGGCATGACGGCGCAGCTGGGTTTCGATGAACTCGCGATGCTCGCTGGCCCAGACGCACGGGTCGAGGTCGGCACTGACCGGCTCGATCACCAGGGGGAACTGACTGTCGGCATTCAGCGGAGTGCAACGCACCGCGGATGCGCCAGCGGACGGCGCAGCCTGGCGGGTGAAGGACTTGAGCTTGTCGCGCTTGGCCTCCAGCCGCGAGCGACCGCTGGCTGGGGCGACAGGCGCGGGTTGCAGGGCACCGAGGGTCAGTGCGGCAAGAGGCTGGTCGGGCGCGGCGAGAATCTGTTCGAGCAGGTCGACCCAGGCATTCGCCCAGCAGCGTACCCGCGCCTCGTCGAGGATCGCGGTGGCAAATACCCATTCGCCACCCAGGCCCTGGGCGTTGGGGGTCAGAAACAGGGCCATGTCGAACTTCGAGGTTTGCGCCGGCGCGGCAAGCAACTCGGCGTGCAGCCCCGGCACGGCGAACTGCCCGCGCGGCATGCTGTGCAGCACAAACAGCGCCTGTACCAGCGGGTTGCGTTGGCGCTCGCGGGCCACGCCACTGGCGTCGAGGATCTGCTCGAAGGGCAAGTCCGCCTGCTCGAAAACCGCCAGGGAATCCGCGCTGATATGGGCCAGCCATTGGCTGAACGACTGCTCCTCACGGACATGGGCGCGCAGCGGAACGATGTTGACGAAAAAGCCGATGAGTTTTTCCAGCTCGGCACGTGGCCGACCGGCGATATCCGTTCCGTAGACCAGATCATCCTGGCCGGTGATGCGATGCAACAGCCAGTCAAAGGCCCCGCGCAGGACCATGAACAGGCTGGCGCCGTGGGCGCGACCGAGCGTTTCAAGACGTGCGACCTGCTCGGCACTGAGCTGGAAGGTCACGCTTGCGCCGGCGGTCTGTGGCGTCGCCGGGCGTGGGCGATCAGTGGGCAAGGCCAGCTGCTGCGCTGCGCCGCGCAGGTAATCGCGCCAGAAGTCCTGTTCACGTTGGCGCTCGGCACTGCCGGCCTTGGCGTTCTGCCACGCCGCGTAATCGCTGTACTGGATGTTCAAGGGCGCAAGCGACGGTTCGCTGTCGGCCATTTGTGCCTGGTAAAGCGCGCCCAGTTCCTGGACCAGTACGCCGAATGACCAGCCGTCACCGATCAGGTGATGCATGCTCAGTTGCAGGCAGTGCTCTTGGTGGTTCAGTCGCAGCAGCGTAGCGCGCAGCAACGGCGGCCGTTGCAGATCGAACGGCTGCCCGGCGGCTTCGGCTTCGGCCACGGCCAGCGCGGTGGCCTGTTCTGCGTCATGCAGGCCGCTCAGGTCAAACAGCGGCAACGCCAGTTCAACCTGGCTGGCGCAGTGCACCAGCGCCACGCCATCGGGCCCCGGCACGAAGGCACTGCGCAGGCTCGCCTGGCGCTGGATCAGATCGCCCAACGCGGCCTGCAGGGCGTCCACCCGAAGGTCGCCGCGCAGGCGTAATCGGGCGACCATGTTATAGGCTGCCCTGCCCTGTTCGCCGCCCAACTGTTGTGCCAACCACAGGCTGCGCTGCACCGGCGACATGGCCTGCGGCCCGCTGGCCTGTTCGCGGCGCAATGGCACGCCGTCGGCCAGACGCGGCGCGGCGTCAACCATGGCAGCCAACTGGGCAAGGGGTTTGGCGGCAAATAGCGCGCTCAGCGGCAACTCGACATTGAACTCGGCCCGCACTCGCGCCACCACCTGCACGGCGGCCAGGGAATGACCGCCCTTGGCGAGAAATACATCGTCGCGGCTGACCTCCACGCCCTCGAGCACGTCGGACCAGATGGTCGCCAGGCGCTGCTCGGTATCACCTTGAGGGGCATCGCCCTGGCCGGCGGTGACCAGGCCCGCGACCGGACGGCGGTAAACGTAATAGGCACCCAGTTCGCCGGTTTCCAGGCGCAGGCGGCAGGCCGAGCGTTGCAGTTTGCCGCTGGTGGTCTTGGGCAAGGCCGCCGGCTCCAGCAAGGCGATGACACTGGCGGGTTCCTGCTGGGTTTCACTGACCACCCGGTCGATGGCATCGATCAACGTCTGCGGATCGAATTTCTTTTGCACGCTGCGGCCGATCTCGGCGGCGATGCCGATGCATTCCCGGCCGTCGACTTGTACCGGGAACGCGGCGACGCGGCCTTTGCGTACCGCTTCGACGCCCTGCTCCACGGCTTTTTCGATGTCTTGTGGGTAACGGTTCTGGCCGCGAATGATGATCACGTCCTTGGCCCGCGAGGTGATGAACAAACCCCCGTTGTGCAGAAACGCCAGATCACCGCTGCGCAGCCAACGCCCATCGGGCAAGTCGAGGAACGTCTTGGCGGTGGCCTCGGGATTGCGCCAGTAACCACGCGCGACGCTGGGGCCGCGCACCCAGATTTCGCCGACCGTGTCTTGCGCGACGGGCTGCAGCGTGTGCGGGTCCATCAGGCGTACCTGATCGTCGAACAGCAACCCGCCGCTGCTGACCACTTCGGTGCCGGACGGATCGGGCACCACTCGGCCATGGGCCAGTTCTTCGTGGTCGACATGCAGCGTGTAGTAGGGACCGCCCCGGATATTACTGGTAACCATCAAGGTCGCTTCGGCCAGGCCATAGCATGGGTGCAGCGTGGTTGCCGACAGCCCCGCCGGCGAGAAGCGCTCAACGAAATCGGCCAGGGTATCGGCACGCACCGGCTCGGAGCCGCAGAACGCCACACGCCAGCGGCTCAAATCGAGCTCGGCGAGCAGGTTGTCGCGCACGCTTTCGGTACACAGGCGGAAGGCAAAGTCCGGACCGCCGCTCAAGGTGCCGTCATAGCGGTGGATCGCTTCCAGCCAGCGCGCCGGCCGGGCGAGGAAGTGCTGGGTGGTCAGCAATACCAGCGGCACGCCGGCGTAGATCGGTTGCAGCATGCCGCCGATCAGGCCCATGTCGTGGTACAGCGGCAGCCAGCTGACAAATACATCGCCCGGCCGGGTGCCGAAGCCCATTTGCAGCAGGCGCTGGTTGTCCAGCAGGTTGGTGTGAGTGACTTCGACACCCTTGGGTTCGGAGGTGGAACCCGAGGTGTATTGCAGCATGGCGATGGTGTCGCCCGGCACTTCGCGTGCCTGCCAGGCCTGGGCCGGTTGGGCCTCCAGGTCCTGGACGCTTGCCACGACCGGCCGGTTCGCCAGGGTCAGGCCGTCACGCAAGAGCAGGGAGGCTTCCAGCGCGCCCTGCTCGCAGATAATCAGCGACGGCTCGGCATCCATGGCCATGCCTTGCAGGCGTTCGGCATGGAACTGGCGATTGCGCTCCGGCGGATAGGCCGGCACCGCGATCAGCCCCGCGTAGAGGCAGGCGAAAAACGCCACGATGTAGTCAGGGCCGTTGGTCAGCAGCAGGAGTACGCGATCACCCTCTTCGGCGCGTTGCTCAAGGCAGGCGGCCAGGTGACGGACCCGGGCGTCGAGCTGGGCATAGGTGTACAGCTCGGTGGTTTCGTTGCCGTCACCGAGAAAACGCAGGGCCAGTTGCTCGCCTTGTTGTTCGGCGCGCTGCGCCAGCATCTCGATGAGGGATTGGGGTTGAGGCTGATGTGGGATGGCCATGGGGCGTCCTCCTGCAATCGCAAAAAAATTCAGTAAAAGTCGAGGGCGGCTCAGCGTCTGTCGGCGCCATGGGGCTCGGCCATGGCGACCACCACCTTGCGCGGTCCCTCAAAGGGCGCGCGGCCGTGGGCGGTGAGCATGTTGTCGAGCATCAGCACGTCGTTGTCCTGCCAGGCGAACTCGACCTGCTCCTGCCGCATCACGCCACGGATGTCTTCGAGCAGGGTTTCTTCCAGCGGGCTGCCGTCGCCGTAATAGACGTTGCGCGGCAGGTCCTCTTCCTCGACCAGATCGAGCAACGTCTCGCGGACTTCCTCGGGCAGGTTGGAAACATGAAACAGGTGTGCCTGGTTGAACCACACCGCGTCGCCGGTGCGTGGATGAGTGGCCACCGCCTGGCAGACCTGACGCGTGCGCAGGCCACCGTCTTCCTTCCATTCCAGGCGGATGCCATGGGCCTCGCAGTAGGCGTGCACGACGCTGCGGTCCTCGGTGTTGAACACCTGCTCCCAGGACACGTCCAGGCCGTTACCGTAGTTGCGCGTGTACATCAGGCCTTTGGCGGCGAAGCGCTCGCGAATCTGCTCGCCAACCCGCCGGTAGATCGCCCGGCTGTCACCAATTGGCGTCGCGCCCCCCACCGGTGATGCCTGCTGGCAGAAGAACCAGATTTTCATCGGCCAGTCCCGGGTGTAGGCCTGCTCGTTGTGCAGCGGAATATGCTGGTGCGGCGGGTATTCGGTGGAGGTGTAGATCCCGGCGGCGACGTTGCTGCGCGGCGTGGAGCCGAATTCGTAGGTGAGCAGGTCCGCACCGAAGCCCACGGCGAAACGGCGAAAACGCTCGGCGGTCTGCACATCAAAGCCACGTAGCAGCACGCCACCGGCACCGAGCAGTTGCTCATCGATCAACCCTCGCAGATCGGACAGGCAAGCCGACAGATCAAGGCCAGGCTCACGGGCCTCGATCAGCAGGGGCAACGGGGTACTGGCGTGGCGCAGGGGCCGGATGTCGAAGCGTGAATCAAGCATGGAAGACTCCGCGAAACGAGGAAGACGGTGCGGCATTGGGTCAGCCCAGGGCGCGCAAGGAAGGGAGTGAAGGACGTTGTGCCTGGACCAGCGCAACCAGGCGCAGCAAGAAATCATCGCGTTGGCGGTGCAGGAAGAAATGGCCGCCGGCGCACATCTCCAGCTGGAACGGCCCACTGCATTCAACTTCCCAGGCCGCCAGGGCACTGATCGCGACGCTGTCGTCACGCCCACCGAAGACATGCAGCGCGCATGGCAACGGCGCGCGGCCGGGTGGTTGATAGCGGTCGCCAAGCAGGAAGTCGGCGCGCAGCACGGGCAGCACCATGGCCAGCAACTCGGGGTCATCGAGTACCGCCTGGGGCGTACCGTCGAGGCGGCGCAACTCGGCAATCAGCTCGGCATCGTTCATGGGTTGCGCATCGGGATTGCCGCCGCGCTGGCTGGGCGCGGTGCTGGCCACGGCGATCAAGGCGCTGGGCGGGTCAATACCCAGGGCAACCAGCGCATGCGCCACTTCCAGGGCAATGACACCGCCGACGCTATGACCGAGCATCAGGTAAGGACCGTCGATCAGCGGCGCCAACTCGCTCGCCAGGCTCGCCGCGAGGCCAGGCATGTCCACCTGCAGTGGCTCATCGGCGCGGCGACCATGGCCGGGCAGCTCGACTGGCTGAACATCGAGCCAGGCCGGCAAGGCAGCACGCCATGGTGCGAACGCCATGGCGCTCGCACCAGAACAAGCGAAGCAGAACAGGCGGATGCAATCAGGGGCGACAGACACGGCGAATCTCCTTGGAAGCAATCGACAAGCCGGACCGGCCTTGCCTGGAACACTGCTAATAAGGACGAAAGAAATGCGCGAGGAATTAAGTGTCTTTGATAAATATTGTTATTTGCGGGGAGGCGGATTGGACGGGGGGGAGGCGCGCGGGGTGCGCCTCCCCTCTTCATCGATCTTCAGACCACCGGCTGCAAACCCGAGGCCACGGCGGGCGCCTGGCGCTGGACGATCTGGCCGCGTTCGAGCTTGATCAACTGGTCGGCCAGGTGGAAGTAGCGGTCGTCATGGGAGATGACCAACAGCGTCTTGCCCTGGGCGCGCAGCTCGGGCAGCAGCTCACAGTAGAACACCTCGCGGAACGCGGGGTCTTGGTCGGCGGCCCATTCGTCGAAGATGATCACTGGCCGCCCCTCCAGGCAAGCAACGATCAACGCCAGACGCTTGCGCTGGCCCTGGGACAGTTCACGGGTGGAGAACGAACCGTCGCTGACGCTGACTTTGTGGTCCAGGTGCAG
Organism: Pseudomonas sp. FP597; assembly: GCF_030687435.1. Classification (NCBI taxonomy): domain Bacteria; kingdom Pseudomonadati; phylum Pseudomonadota; class Gammaproteobacteria; order Pseudomonadales; family Pseudomonadaceae; genus Pseudomonas; species Pseudomonas sp. FP597. Next base: position 3,928,426 of record NZ_CP117432.1, read on the forward strand.
TTTGGCCAGCCATTCGCTCGCCTGGGTATCCAGACTGGAGTCAGGCGCCTCGAGCAGGGTATCGAACAGGTGGAAGTCGGAGAACACCGCCGAGAACAGCTGGCGATAATCGTCCCATTCATCCGCCGCCACCGGCCGGCCATCGACGCGCACTTCACCACTTTCCGGCCGGTACAGGCCGGCGATCAGCTTGGCCAGGGTGGTCTTGCCACTGCCGTTCCCCCCCACCAGGAAGGTAATCTCGCCAGGGTTGAGGGTCAGCATCACCGGACCGAGGGTGAATACCTCGTCTTCTCGCTCACTGAAATAACCATGGGTCAGGCCATCCAGCTCCAATGTCACGCCCTTGGGCTGTACGCCGGGAATCGGGCTTTGCAGTTGAGCTTCAGCCTTCAACTGTTCGAGCGTGGTTTCGATGCGCGCACTGGCGACGCGCGCCTGGCTCATCTGCGGCAGGTTCAGCAGCACCCCTTCCAGCGGTCCCATCATGTACAGGAACACCATCACGTAGCCGGTGATCACCGCCGTGTCGGAAGGAATCCACAAGCGCAGGAACAGCACCACGCCGATCAACACCAGGAACAGCAAGCGACCCCAGCCGCCAGTGATGGCGAACAGCATCAGGCCCTTGGCACGGTTGTGACGCACTTGTTCGATAGCATTGACGAGCACCTCATCGAGAAAGCGCCTTGCCTTGGACCGGTTGAGCTTGAGTTCCTTGGCACCTGACACCATGGCGTCGAAGTGACTGAAGAGTTCGTCCTGGCTGGAGCCCGCCTTGCGAAAGTACTGGAGCATGTGCGAATGGCACAGGTGGTAGCCCAGCGAGCCAAGACCGATGGCCAGCACCGAGACCAGGAAAATCGCCCACGACAGGTACGCCAGATAGCCGAGGCAGCCAAGCACCACCACGGCACTGGTCACCAGCATCGGGAAACCGGTGAAGAAGTTCGACAAGGTGGTGGTGTCGTCGGCCAGGGCCGCCTGGATGCGCCCGCGACCGGTGGTCTCCAGACCGCGCAAAGGCGCGGCAACCACATGCCGCGAGATGTGCAGGCGCAGGGTGGCCAGGCCTTGCTGGCTGAGATGGGCGAATAGCGTGCGGGACAGCACTTGGCTGCCCATCACCAGCGCTATCACCAGTACGAAAGGCAGCGCGTAGCCGGCCAAGCCGTCCAGCGGTGCGTTCAGGGCCTGGTTAATCAGCGCCACCAGCAACACGTTGGCCAGCCCGCAGACCAGGCTTGCGCCAATGGCCACGGCCAACCGAGTGCGCGAAGCGCGGACCAGCATACCGAACAATGACATGGTGTCTCCTTGGGGTCGGCCGGCGCGGGCCGTCACGCCGTCGCCGTCGATAGAGTGGGGTCACTGGAGTAAACGAAGCCTGCGGCAGATTCTTTAAGCCGCGTCGGCGGCATTATTACAGGTATTGGGAATCAGATGCTGTTGCTATAGACTCCTATCCTCGCCAAAAGGCGACCTGCCTGCTCCGGAGTCTGCTGCAATGCTCATTACCCGCCGTCGAGCCTTGACCGGCCTCGCGCTGCTGCCGCTCGCGCTGTGCGGCTCGCCACTGGCCCGCGCCGCTGGCCCTACAATGCCGAAAGTCGATATCGTCAGTTTCGAGCCCGCCCTCACCGAAAGCCTGCTAGGCCTGGGTGTAGCCCCCATGGCCGTGGTCAACGCCAGTTATTATCGCGAGTTCGTCGTCCAGCCGGAAATGCCCGACGACATCCTGGACCTGGGCCCGAGCATCGAGCCGAATCTGGAGTATCTGCAACGCCTGAAGCCTGGCCTGATCATCGGCACGTCCTGGCAGTTGGAAGGCACCTTACTGCGCCGCATCGCACCGTTGCGCACCTTCGACATCTATACCTCGAATGCCCAGCCCTACCGCAATGCCGGCCAGGTGATGCTGGACCTCGGCGCCCTGGTGGATCGACGCGACGAAGCGCGCGCCTTGCTGCAACAGACGGACGACCTGCTCGAAAACTTACGCGCCAGGCTCACGCCGATCAGCGACCGTCCGGTCTATATCGCACGCCTCAATCCAGACGGCCGCCACCTGCTGCTGTTCGGCGCCAAGGGCATGTACCAGGCCGTCCTCGAAAGACTGGGCTTGCGCAACGCCTACCAGGGCCGCACCAATGCATGGGGCGGCAGCCCCGCGGTGGGCATCGAGACGCTGCTGGAACATCCGGACGCCTCGTTGCTGTATTACACCAACCCCCGCGAAGCCGTGGCCGCGCAACGCCGACTGAATAACAGCCCTATCTGGGGCGCCTTACCGATGATTCGCGAAGGCCGCATCCAGGCACTGCCCCGCTTCTACCCAAGCGGCGGCTTGCTGACTGCGCAACGCCTGGCCCTGTCGATCACCGAGCAACTGCTCGCCATGGAAACCAAGCATGCCTGACAGCACCTCACGCCTGCGCCGCCAACCGATATGGCTGGCCCTCGGCCTGTTATTGATCGCCCTGGCCCTGAGCGCTTACCAAGGCAACTCACTGCTGGCCGGCCACTCCTGGAGCAATGCCATCGGCTCAGCGTCACCCAGCGATCTGCCCGCGTTGCTGGTGCGCTACAGCTATCTGCCACGCCTGGTCATCAGCCTGCTGGTGGGCGCGGCCCTGGCCCTGGCCGGGGTGATCTTCCAGCAAGTCCTGCGCAATCCCATCGCCGAGCCAACCACCCTGGGCGTCGCTTCCGGCGCCTACCTGGCCCTGGCCGCCTGTGCAATCTATGCGCCGAGCCTGCTCGACGGCGGGCAGGAAGGCGTAGCCCTGGCCGGTGCCGCCCTGGGCATGCTGGCAGTGCTGGGCCTGGCCTGGAGCCGGCGCCTGTCGCCGGTAGCGCTGATTCTTTCCGGGCTTATCATCAACCTGTATTGCGGGACCCTGAGCACCTTGCTGGTGCTGGCCAACCACGAGGTCCTGAGCAACCTGTTCATCTGGCAATCGGGTTCGCTGAACCAGAACAGCTGGCAGGATGTGTATCACCTGGCACCGCGCCTGGCGGTGGCGGCCGCGCTCGCCGTCCTGCTCGCTCGCCCTCTGGAATTGCTCGGCCTCAACGATGCGGCGGCGGGTAGCCTCGGGTTGTCGCCCAATCGCCTGCGCCTGTTGGCCCTGGCGGTGGCGGTGGTCTTGAGCGCCAGCACCATCGCCAGCGTCGGCGTGATCGGCTTCGTCGGCCTGGCCGCCCCCGCCCTGGCCCGCCTGGCCGGTGCCCGTACCCTGCGCCAACGGCTGGCCTGGGCCCCGTTGTTCGGGGCCTTGCTGCTGCTACTCGCTGACCAGGTAGTGCAGGCGTCGGCGGCCCTGCTGGGCGCAGAAATGCCCACCGGCATCTTCACTGCGTTCCTCGGCGCACCGCTGCTGCTGGTGTTGCTGACCCGCCTGCATGAAACCCGGATCGCCGCACCCACCCAACGCGCCGCCGCTCACGTCACCCCACTTAAACGCACTGCATGGATACTGCTTGCGGTGCTGGCAGCCTCCGTGTTCCTGGCGCTGACCTGGGGACGCGGCCCGGATGGCTGGTATTTCAGCGGCGGCGCAGAGTTCGACGCCTTGCTGCCATGGCGTGCGCCACGGGTGGCCGCCGCGTTCGCCGCGGGCATCCTGCTGGCTCTGGCCGGCACCCTGATGCAACGCATGACAGGCAACCCCATGGCCAGCCCGGAAATGCTCGGGGTCAGTTCGGGTGCCGCGCTGGGCGGCATTCTTGCCTTGCTGTTCGTACCCGGTTTCAACCCGCTGATACTGCTGCTGGCGGCGACGTTCGGCGCCCTGCTGGCCTTGCTGGCCATTGTCGCGCTGAGCTGGCGCAGTGCCTTCGCGCCGGATCGCATGCTGCTGATTGGCGTCGCGCTGAGCACTCTGCTCAATGCTTTCGCCGCGCTGTTCATGGTCAGCGGCGACTCCCGCGTGCTGCTCATGCTCAGCTGGATGACCGGTTCGACCTATCGTATCGATGCCAGCCAGGCAGTGGTCATCAGTGCCCTTGCGGCGGTGTTCCTGCTGGTCACGCCGCTGTGCAACCGTTGGCTGGCGATCATGCCGCTGGGCGCTGAATACACTCGATCGCTGGGTATTTCCCTGGGCGGCAGCCGCCTGGTCTTGCTGCTGCTCACCGCCGTGATGACCGCCGCCGCGACCCTGGTAATAGGCCCGCTGAGTTTCATCGGTCTGATCGCACCGCACATGGCGCGGCTGCTCGGCGCGCAACGGCCTATCGCGCAATTGCTGCTCTCGGCACTGCTGGGCGGCACGCTCCTGGTGCTGGCGGACTGGCTGGGACGCAACCTGGTGTTCCCGTGGCAAATCCCGGCCGGGATGTTCGCGACCTTTATCGGCGGTCCTTATTTCATGTGGTTGTTGGCGCGTAAGCGCTGACGGAGCGTGAATGCAGGTTTTTTAAACAAATTCTAAATAGTTGTGATTCCCATTCGTTACAGACTTACTTAAGCTATGCCCTGGACGAACTCAGCAGGTCAAGGCCCGCGAGGTTTCTGCGGGTCGGCATACGTGAGAAACCACTAACGGAGAATCATCATGACCACGCCGAACTTCACCCTACATCTGGCTGACGGCCGCAGTGTGATCGCCCAAGTGGCGGACGACGGCAACGGCAGCCTGGTCATCGAAGGCATCGACGCCGTGCATTTCCGTCGGCAAGACGGCTACGTACGCCTGGAAAACATGCCCGACGCATTCCCCGTGCTTGGCCTGCTGGCGCTGCTTGGCCAAGTCTTCTGCAATTCGTCCCGCGTCCCAATGCTGGAAATCAGTGCCCCGCTCACCCTCGACCGCGCGCGCGACGCGGTACGCGAAGGCGTATTCGACACCCTGCTGGGCCATGACGGCCATACGGCCCGCCTGGCCTGCGCACGCAGCAGTTTCTGGCAACACCCCCTGCCCTGGCTGACCACCCGTTCTGCCGCGGGCATGCCGCTGCGCTACACCTTCAGCGGCGAAAAACGTCACCCCCAGCGCCCGCCGATCCCGCACGGCGAAGTCTATCGCCGCGAGCTGCCCGGCCTGAACACCACCTTCAGCCTGCGCACCGTAGACCTCGGGCTCGACCTGGAGCGTTTCAACCGCTGGATGAACCTGGAGCAAGTCGCGTTTTTCTGGGAGCAGACCGGCAGCCTGGACGAGCATGCCGCGTACCTGCAGCAGATGCTCGACGACCCGCGGGTCTTGCCGTTGATAGGCAGCTACGACGATGAGCCCTTCGCCTACTTCGAGGTCTACTGGTGCAAGGAAGATCGCATCGCCCCCTATTACGACGTGCAGGACCACGACCGTGGCTGGCACGTCGTGGTTGGCGAGAGCAAGCATCAAAGCGCCGGCAAGCTCAAGGGCTGGTTCCGCTCACTCATGCATTACATGTTCATCGACGAGCCTCGCACCCAGCGCATCCTCGGCGAACCGCGGATCGACCACACCCGACAGATCGGCTTCCTTGAATCCCAGGGCTACGGCCGCCTCAAGACCATCACCTTGCCGCACAAGAAAGCCGCCCTGCTGCGCCTGGAACGCGAGACGTTCTTCGACGAGTACTACCCCTGACCGTTATCCGTTGGCTGCCCGCTGCTTGATGGGGATCAAGCAACGGGCGGCCTGATACCCACCCACTTAAAAAAACTACGTCACACTTAGGAGCCTCCATGCACGCAAAGAACGTCTTCCACTACCATCCGTTGGCGCTGGCCTTGTTTCTCAGTGGCCTGCCATTGAGCGCAGTCCACGCCGCCGACAGCACCGATACCGCTGCCCCCGGTACCGCGCTGGTGCTGCAGGAAACCAACGTCAATGCGAAGGCGGTCGAGAACCCAACAGGCCAGCTCACCGGCCCGGTCGCGACGCGCAGTACGAGCGCGAGCAAGACCAACTCGGCGATCAAGGAGATTCCGCAGTCGATTTCGGTCGTCACTCGCGATGAAATGGACAACCGTAAGAGCGACACCCTGGCTGAAGCCTTGAGCTACACGCCAGGCGTGATTTCACAGCCGGGCGGTTTCAGTCGTGTGGGGGATGACTTCGTGATCCGTGGCTTCAACGTGGGCTCGGGCACCGGCGGCATCCTGCGCGATGGCATGAAACTGCAAGGCAGCGTGTATGACGGCGGCATCGAACCCTACGGCCTGGAGCGCGTGGAAGTGGTCAAGGGCGCCTCTTCGGTGCTGTACGGCCAACTGTCGCCGGGTGGCCTGATCAACACCATCACCAAGCGACCGACCGACACGCCCCTGCATGAAATCAACGTTGAATATGGCAGCCATGCACGCAAGCAGTACAGCTTCGACCTGGGCGGCCCGATCGATGACGAAGGCAAGTTCTCTTATCGCCTCACAGGACTGTGGCGCGACAGCGACACCCAGACCACCGATGCCGACGACGACCGCCGCTACATCGCGCCGGCCTTCACCTGGCGTCCAAACGAAGACACCTCGCTGACCCTCCTGGCCAGCTATCAGGAAACCCGTACCGGTTTCGCACCGCCCCTGGACTACGACCTGACGACCTCGTCCAGCGCCCGTTATCCCAAGGTCGACCGCGATCTGTTCACGGGCGAGCGTGGCTTCGATCACTACAACAACTACTCGACCACGGTCGGCTACCTGTTTGAACATAACTTCACGCCTGACCTGAAAGTCCGCCACGCGCTGCGCCACTTCGACGCCGACCTGAGCTGGGACTACATGCAAGTCGCCGATACCGGCAGCGCCGCCTTACGCAACCAGGGTCTGCTGGCGCGCCGGGCGAGCATTCGCCGCGAGCGCTCCGAAGGCTGGACCAGCGACAACAACGTGGAATGGACCCTCAACAGCGGCCGCTGGCAGCACACCCTGCTGGCCGGCGTGGACTACTACCACAAGACCTACGACTCACACCGTTTCTCCGGCGCCAACTCCCTCTTCAACCCGGCCAACCCGGTGTACGGCGCGCCTACACGCATCACGTCGGCCGACACCGGCTCGGACCTGCACAGCGCCCAGGCGGGCGTTTACGTACAGGATCAGATCAAGTTCGACGATAAGTGGATCCTGCTCCTGGGCGGACGTCAGGATTGGGCGGAAAGCCGCACCTACGTCAACGCTACCGGCGCGCGCACCCCACGCGACGACAAGAAAGCCACTGGCCGTGTAGGCCTGGTGTATCAGGCGGACAATGGCCTGGCCCCCTACATCAGTTGGAGCCAGTCGTTCCTGCCGGCCAACGTCTTCAACGCCAATGCCAACACCTCGTTCGAACCGACCGAGGGTGAACAATACGAAGTGGGCGTGCGCTATACACCACCAGGCACCAATGCCCTGTTGACCGCCGCCGTCTATGACCTCAAACAGAAAAACTCGCTGAGCACCGACCTCACCGGCAACACCGTGCAGTTCGGTGAAACCCGCTCGCGGGGCGTCGAGTTGGAGGCAAAGGCAGAGGTCACCGCCAACCTCACCGCCACCGCATCGTATACCTACACCGACGCGAAAATCACCGATGACGCCGTCGCCAGCCGCGTGGGCACGCGCATCGACGGCGTGCCTTACCACATGGCCAACCTGTGGGCAGACTATCGCTTGAGCGCCCTGGGCCTGTCCAAGGTCGTGATCGGCGGTGGTGCCCGCTACATGGGCACCAGCCGTACTTCCAGCTCGGACAACAACGAGAAGGTTGACGCCTACACCCTGTTCGACGCCAAAGTCAGCTACGAAGTCGACAAGAACTGGACCGTGGCCATGAAGGCGCAAAACCTGACCAATGAAAAATACCTGTTCTGCAATACCTCGTGCCGCTATGGCGACGAACGCACAGTGATCGGATCGGTCAACTATCGCTGGTAACAGGCGGATCGCAACCCAGCGAGAACTGTTTTTGCTGAGCTTGTCCGAATATCCGATTCCAGACCTCTGGCATCGGATTTTTTTTGCCCGGATCAGCGGCCAGGTGGCTTGTGTATAGGTGTCGCGGTGCTGGACATGGAGCGAGAAGCCCTTAACATAGATGTTCCAATCAGCCATCAGGGAAGTAAACGCTGATGAATAAAGTAATTTATTCACTACGCTTTTTTGCCTCAATACCCTTCTATGCGATATCCATTTTGTTATGGGCCTACGTCGTAAAAACGGTCATCGAATCTACGGTGCTCGTATTTTTTGTTTATTTGACCCCTTACAGCTTTGGGCAGGTGTTGGGAACCTGGATTGTTTGCATTGTGACGGCGGGTATTTCTGTTGGCATATGGATGCTGGGAAGATACGTGCGTACCTCGCACTTTAAAAGCGCCCCCAAACCAACGACCGCCGAGCTGCCATAAGATCTTACATAGGGTCTTGCGCATCACACTGACCCCAACCTTTAAAAGCCAAAAACGGGAGGGGATCAATACCCCTTTACACATAAGTGATGTGCCGGTGCGGTTCTTCATAGCGCCCTACCAGACTCGTATATTGAATCCACCGTGGCATGCTGGCTCACGCAGCGTGCTGATGATGAGACCCCAAAACGAGACGTCATTATGAACAGTACAATTCAACCGCATTCAAACCTGAACGTAGCTGCACATGAGATCGATGCCGAATACTTCGAGTACAGCAAAGCGGCAAACCCGATCAGCGCGAACTTGATCACCCGCATTCCGTACCAGAGCTTCCCCGCTTCGCTCTATGATTCAGGCCCGTCTCGAACAGTTGCTCTCGACTTGAGCGAAAAACTACAGTGCGAAGGCCCAGCAACCGGCCCAGGTCTTTGCGCTAGTTTTATTCGACTGAACGCCGGCGATGACGTCACATTAGCGCCCAACGCGACCTCACAGGTTCTGTATGTAATCGATGGTAGCGGCAGCCTTTCGTACGGTGAAGAGGCGTTTGAATGGACCAAAGGTTGTTTTATCGCCCTGCCAGGGATGAACAGCACAACCCTGAAGGCGTCGGCGGACGCACGATTCTACTGGGTACATGATGAGCCTCTTCTTCGCTACTTAGGCGTGAGCAGAAGTGAAGACCGCTTCACCCCGACGCTGTACCCTGCGGATGTCGCATCGGCAAAGCTTCGTGAAGCCGCTGATGACCCACGTGCACAGGATCGCAGCCGCATCAGCATTCTGCTGGGTAACAGCAACTTCCCCCAGACACGCACAGTGACCCATGTGCTGTGGGCTATGTACGGCATCCTCCCCGCCGGCTCGATCCAAAAACCCCACCGGCACCAATCCATCGCACTGGACTTCATCATTGACTGCCCAACCGGGTGCTATTCGCTTGTCGGGACTGAACTGGACGAAAATGGCCATATTCGTCATCCAGAACGCGTAGATTGGACACCAGGGCTGGCGTTCGTCACACCACCTGGCTATTGGCATGCCCACTTCAACGAGTCGGATCGCGAGGCATTTCTGATCCCGATTCAGGATGCAGGTCTACAGACATATCTGCGATCACTGGATATTCGGTTCAGCTAAATGGACGCCCGGTATGGCTAGCTCATACCGGGAACCATCACCACACAGGCGGGTTGACCACGCGATCTTGCTCCAGGTCTTTGATGTAACGCGAGACCGTAGAAGCTTTGATTCCCAAACGCCCTGCGGCTTTGGAGAAGCTGTTCTCATTGGCAGCCTCTACGAAAGCGGTCAGTGCTGCTAGGTAGTCCAAGTGCGCCTCTCTGGTTTTCTGGTGTCGCCAGCCCGGCAATTCGGGGCATTTGAGCCCTGATTAAGAGTTGCGCAAACCGCCGGAAATGATGCGCAGACTACCTGGCGCTCAACGACAAGCGTAGAAAAATGCCAGAAACACAAAAGCCCCGCATTGCGGGGCTTTCGTTTGAATCTTGGCGGGAAACCAGGGATTCGAACCCTGGGAACGCTATTAACGTTCGCCGGTTTTCAAGACCGGTGCATTCAACCACTCTGCCAATTTCCCTTTTGCGTCACAGGATTATAGTAGGCCATCCTGTCTCAGCGGGCGCCATAATACCCGAATGAAACACACTGTCAAACTCTCGCCATAGCTTGTTACAGAGCGTCTGTTATGATCTTTGCGACTGAACGTTTCAAAACCGAAGGAGTGTCGCCATGCGCGAACAGAATTACGCAGTGAATGGCAACGCGCAGGCTGAGCAGCTTGAAGTCAGCCGCGTGTTGCGCAACACCTATGGCTTGCTCGCCCTTACCCTCGCCTTCAGCGGTGTAATGGCGTTCGTGGCGCAGCAGATGCGCGTCGGCTATCCGAATATCTTTGTCGTGCTGATCGGCTTCTATGGTCTGTTCTTCCTGACCAACAAGTTGCGCGACTCGGCCTGGGGCCTGGTGTCGGCGTTTGCCTTGACCGGTTTCATGGGCTTTATCCTCGGCCCGATCCTCAACCGTTACCTCGGCATGGCCGGCGGTGCGGAAGTGGTCAGTTCGGCGTTTGCCATGACGGCCCTGGTGTTCGGCGGCCTGTCGGCCTATGTGCTGATCACCCGTAAGGACATGAGCTTCCTGGGCGGCTTCATCACCGCAGGTTTCTTCGTGTTGCTGGCGGCGGTGGTTGCAGGCATGTTCTTCCAGATCAGCGGTCTGCAACTGGCGATCAGCGCAGGTTTTGTGCTGTTCTCCTCGGTGTGCATCCTGTTCCAGACCAGCGCCATCATCCATGGCGGCGAGCGCAACTACATCATGGCAACCGTCAGCCTGTATGTGTCGATCTACAACCTGTTTATCAGCCTGTTGCAGATCTTCGGCATCATGAGCCGCGACGACTGATTGCCAGCCGCATAAAAAATGCCCCGTATCGAAAGATGCGGGGCATTTTTTTACTTATCAAGAACATCAAGAGCCAGGCCGTCAGTACCGGTTGGGTTCCATTTCCAGCTCGACCTTGAAACGTTGGCGGATGTCCTGCTGGATGCGTTCGGCCAAGTGGGCAATGTCGTGCCCCGTGGCGTTGCCATAGTTGACCAGCACCAGCGCCTGCAACGTGTGCACACCCGCGTCACCGTCACGAAAGCCCTTCCAACCGGCCTTGTCGATCAGCCAGCCGGCAGCGAGCTTCATCTGCCCTTCCGCCTGGGGGTAGGCCACCAGATCCGGGTACTGCGCCTGCAGTTCTTCGGCCAAGGCTTTGGGTACCAGCGGGTTCTTGAAGAAGCTGCCGGCATTGCCCAGCACGGCCGGGTCCGGCAGTTTTTCGCTGCGGATACTACAGATTGCGCGGCTGACATCGCTCGGCGTCGCGTCAGTGATCCCCTGCCCCGCCAGACGCTGTTGCACCGGGCCATAGTCGAGCGTGAGGTGGCGGGTGCGGCTCAGGGCAAAGCGCACCCGCAGGATCAGCCAGCGCCCGGTTTCGTGCTTGAACAGGCTGTCACGGTAGGCGAAGTTGCATTCGTGCAGCGTGAAGTCGCGCAACTCACCGGTGTGGCGGTCCAGGGCGGTGAGGCCGGCGAATACATCCTTGATCTCCACGCCATAGGCGCCGATGTTCTGCATCGGAGCCGCGCCGACGGTGCCGGGGATCAGGCTGAGGTTTTCCAGGCCGCAAAAACCCTGCGCCAGGGTCCACAGTACAAACGGGTGCCAGGCCTCGCCGGCTTCGGCTTCGACCACCACCTGCATGCCATCATCGTGCAGCACACGGATGCCTTGGGTGGCCATCCGCAAGACCAACGCTGAAATGTCCTGGGTCAGCAGCAGATTGCTACCACCACCAATGACCAGCAGCGGCAGCGCCTGCGTCTCGGCATAGGCCAAGGCTTCGCGCACATCAGCATCGCTGTGGGCCTCGGCGAACAACCGGGCGCGCACATCGATGCCAAAACTGTTGAATGGCTTGAGCGATACCTGCGCAAGTACTTGCAAGGTCATAACCGCCCCTTCAATTCGATCACCAATAAATCACAGGCCCGTTCGATCAGGTCCAGAACGCGTTCGAAACCTTGTTCGCCTTCGTAGTAAGGATCCGGTACTTCGTCCACTTCGGCGTCATACCGGCGCAGGAACAGGTCCAGCTCAGCCTTGCCCTGCCCCGGCTGCAGCGCCTTGAGGTTGCGCAGGTTGCTGTGGTCCATGGCGAGGATCAGGTCATAGCGCGCAAAATCGGCACGGGAGACCTGCTGCGCACGTTGCGCCGACAAATCGTAACCGCGCACCAGCGCCGCACGTTGGCTGCGCTGGTCCGGCGGGTTACCGATATGCCATTCACCGGTGCCGGCCGAGGCCACCTCGACCTGACCGGCCAACCCCGCTTCGCGCAATTTATGGCGCAGTACGCCTTCGGCGGTGGGCGAGCGGCAGATATTGCCCAGGCAGACGAACAGGACCTCCATCAGGCCCCCAGCAGACGACGAACGCGGTCGAGGTCTTCCTGGGTGTCGACACCGGCAGGCGGTGCTTCCAGGGCATCCGCCACGTGGATGCGCACGCCATGCCACAAGGCCCGCAGTTGCTCCAGCGATTCGGTGTTTTCCAGCCAGCACGGGCCCCAGTTGACGAAGTCATGCAGGAAACCGGCGCGATAGGCGTAGATGCCGATATGGCGGCGATACGGCACGCCTTCCGGCAGCAGGTCGCGGTTGCGGGCGAAGGCGTCACGTGCCCACGGCAGGGTCGAACGACTGAAAGTCAGGGCCAGGCCGTTGACGTCGCTGACTACTTTAACCACGTTCGGGTTGAACAGCGTTTCAATGTCTTCAATCGGCTCAGCCAGGGTCGCCATGCGCGCCTCGTCATGGGCGGCCAGGTTGGCGGCCACCTGATCGATCACGCTCGGCGGAATCAGCGGTTCGTCACCTTGCACGTTGACCACGATGGCGTCGGGCGCCAGGCCAAGTTTCGCGGCCACTTCGGCCAGGCGGTCGGTGCCGGAATTATGGTCTTCACGGGTCAGTACCGCCTCGGCGCCGAAACCTTTGCAGGCTTCGATGATGCGCGGGTCATCGGTGGCTACCACCACGCGCTCGGCGCTGCTTTTGCAGGCCTGTTCCCACACCAGCTGGATCATCGGCTTGGTGCCGATCAGTTGCAGCGGCTTGCCCGGCAGGCGGGTCGACGCATAGCGCGAGGGAATGACAACGGTAAAGGCTGTGGTCATTTATCCAGGCGCTCATCGGTGGTCAGGGTGCGGGCTTCGCTTTCGAGCATCACCGGGATGCCGTCACGGATCGGATACGCCAGGCCGGCGCCTTTGCTGATCAGCTCGGTCTTATCGGCGCTGAGCTTGAGCGGGCCTTTGCAGATCGGGCAAGCGAGGATGTCGAGCAGTTTGGTGTCCATGAGGGTTTCCTGGAAAGAAGCGTTTAAGGCAAGAGTCGGTCGGGCAGCAGGCGCATCAGTTGCGTGTCGAACCAGGCGACGAACGCCGGCGACGGCAGCGCATCCACCGCAAGGTACCACCAGTCGGGCCGGGCAAAGGCGCGGCACTTCACCGCGTCCTTTTCAGTCATGACCAGTGGCAACGACGGGGTAAAATTCAAGACCTCGGCGCTGTAGGGCGCATGGTCGGCAAACGCATGGGGTATGGGTTGCCAGTGTAGCGTTTCAAGGGTGTTGAAGAAACGTTGCGGATTGCCGATACCGGCGACCGCATGCACCCGCTGGCCCGGAGCGAAGTGCTCGACGCAGCGGCGCTCGCCGGTCTGCAGGTTGATCAGCGCGCTGGGCTGCAGGCGAAAGGCAAAACCATCGTCGCGATCTGAGCCGGCGCCGTTATAAAGCAGCGCATCCACACTCTGCAAACGCTCCACCGGCTCGCGCAATGGCCCGGCCGGCAGGCAACGGCGGTTGCCCAGGCCACGGGCGGCATCGATCAGCACCAACTCCAGGTCGCGAGCCAGACGGTAGTGCTGCAGGCCGTCATCGGAAAGGATCAGGTCGAGCGGTTCGCTGGCCAGCAGCGCCTTGACCGCGCGGCTGCGGTCGGGGTCGATCATCAGAGGCACGCCGCAACGCTGCACGATCAGCAGAGGTTCATCCCCCGCCACCTCGGCGCTATGGCTGGCTTCGACACGCCACGGCAACTGCGGCGGCTTGGCGCCATAGCCCCGGCTGACCACGCCGACGCGCAAGCCCGTGCGCCGGCAGTGTTCGATCAACCACAGGATCAGCGGCGTCTTGCCGGTGCCGCCGACGGTGATATTGCCGACCACCACCACCGGCACCGGGGACTGATAAATATCGCCCTCGCCCGCCACGAATCGCGCACGTTTGCGCGCCACAACGCGGCGATACAGGGACTCCAGCGGCCGCAACAGCGCAAGTGCAGGATGGCCCTCGTACCAGGCCTTGAGCAAACGATCGGACATGGCCATCAGGGAGGGCTCGCCGCCTCGACCGTGCTCATGCGCAAGTGGCTGAAGCCCAGCTTGCCGGCCGCGTCCATCGCGGTGATCACGGCCTGGTGCTGGGTCTTGCCATCGGCACTGATGGACAGCGGCATCTTGGTATCGCCGCCGGACTCTTTTTCCAGGGCAACCATCAGGCTGGCGAGGTCGTTTTTCTCCAGTACCTGATTATTCACCGAGAACACACCGTCGGCGCTGATGGCGATGTCAATCTGCTTGACCTCCTGGTCTTCGGCCGGCGAACCGCTCACCGCTTCCGGCAGGTCGACACGCAGTTCGGTCTGCCGGGTGAAGGTGGTGGTGACGACAAAAAACAGCAGCAGGATAAACACCACGTCGATCAGCGACGCCAGGTTGATATCGACATTTTCCCGTTGCTTGCGGCGAAATTTCACGCGTTGCCCCCGACCAGGTCCACATCACGGTCGCCCTGCACCACTTCCACCAGCTTGATGGCTTCCTGCTCCATGCCGACCACCAGTTCATCGATGCGCCGTTGCAGGAAACGGTGGAAGAACACCGAAGGAATACCCACCATCAGGCCCGCCGCCGTGGTGATCAGCGCCTTGGAGATACCGCCCGCCAGCACCGCGGCGTTGGTGCTCATGCCCGAGCCCATGAACGAGCTGAAGATATCGATCATGCCCAGCACCGTCCCCAGCAAACCGAGCAGCGGGGCCATGGCGGCGATGGTGCCGAGGGCATTGATGTAGCGTTCCAGTTCATGGATAACCCGGGCGGCGGCCTCTTCGATGCACTCTTTCATGATCTCGCGACCATGCTTGGAGTTGGCCAGGCCCGCGGCAAGGATTTCACCCAGCGGCGAGTCGGCGCGCAGGGCCTTGAGTTTTTCCTTGTCCAGCTGCTTGTTCTTGATCCAGCCCCAGACCTGCCCCAGCAGATGCTCGGGGGTGACACGACTGGCGCGCAACGTCCACAGGCGTTCGGCAACAATGCCGAGTGCGGCGATGGAGCTCAAGATGATCGGCAACATCATCCAGCCACCGGATTTGACCAATTCCCACACAGTGAATGTCCCCTCGAAAAAGTGCGCCACTTTACCATATAGGTTCGGCAGCGGGGTTCGTCGGCCTAGGGTAACCGCTCGCGCCAGAAACGCCGTTGACTGCGCGCAACGATTGGGGGTGCAAACGCGCCCAGTTGCAAGCGAATGGCTCCCTGTTCGGCGCTGTCGTAAACGCGGCTGCCCAGCGCCTGGTAGCGCTGCAGCACTTGCGGATGAGGATGACCGAAGGCATTGCCACGGCCCCTGGAAATCAGCACCGATGCCGGGGCCAGTTGCTGCACGAAGGGCCAGGACGACGAACTGTGGCTGCCATGGTGCGGCGCTTGCAGCCAATCGGTGCGCACGGCCAGCGGTGAGGCGAGAAACGCCCGCTCGGCGGCGCGATCGATATCCCCGGTGAGCAGCAGCCGCTCGCCATTGGCCTGCACCTGCAATACGCAGGATTTCGGGTTGCCAGTGATAGCTTCAGGCCATTGCCACAATTCGAATTGCACACCGTCCCACACCCACCGCTCACCGCTGACACACGGCTGAGTCGCGAGAAAGGTCGGCAGCCCCTCGGTTTCTCCGCCCACCACCCGTTTGATCGACACCCCCCGAGCAACAGCGGCAGCGCCACCGGCATGATCGGCGTCCGCATGGCTAAGCAACATCATGTCCAGCGTCCCGACCCCGAGTTTCTTCAACGTCGGCAGCACCACCCGAGCGCCAAGGTCAACCGCTCCCGAGCGCGGGCCCGCATCGTAGAGCAAGGCATGATGACGGGTGCGCAGGATCAGCGCCTGGCCCTGCCCCACATCCAGCTGCTCCACCTCCACCCGCCCTTGGGGCACCGGCTCGCGCGGTGGAAACACCGCCAACAGCAGCATCGGCCAGCCCAACAGGCGAAACGGCACGCCTTTGGGCAACAGCAACAATATCGCGCCCGCCTGGCTCACGCACCAATACCCCAAGGGCACCTCGGCCGGTATCCAGGCGGGCACTTGCCCAGCGAGCCATGCCAATCCCTGGAACAAGCCATCCAGCGCGCCACCCGCCAGCCACACAATCCCCGCCCCCAGAAACGGCACCCACAGCAACGCCGTCCCCAGCAATGCCAGCGGCAACACCACCAGGCTGATCCACGGCACCGCAACCAGATTGGCCAGCGGTGCACTGACGCTGACAGGCAACCCCAACACCAGCAATACGGGAAACAGACCAATGGCAATCAACCACTGGGGACGGGTCCAGGCCTGCCAGGCACTCCAGGGGCCCAAGCGCCCGCCGAACGCCAGGACCAGCACGGCGACCGCCGCGAACGACAACCAGAACCCCGGCTGCAAACTGGCCAACGGCTCAAGCACAAGCACCCCATTGAGTGCCAGCAACAGCGGCCACCACAGCCCCAGATGACGAAAACGCAAACGCCACACCAACACCAGGCCCACCATCACGCAGGCGCGCTGCACCGGCACGCCGAACCCCGCCAGCAGGCCATAGCCCAGCGCGGCGGCAAACGCCAGGCCACAGGCCCAGGGTAACCACGGCCAGTACCGCGGCCAGCACCCATACCGCGCCAGCAGCGCGACCACCCCGTAGACCAACCCCGCCAGCAGCCCGATGTGCTGCCCGGAAATGACCAGCAGGTGCACGGTGCCGGTGGCCTGCAATACGTGCCAGTCATCGAAGGCCAATCCGGAACCATCGCCCAGCACCAGGGCGGCCAGCCCCGCCTCACGGCCCTGCGCATCCACCGCCATCAACCGCTGGCGAACGCTGTCGCGCCAGGCATTGCGCGCCGGCGTCAAACGCTCACCGTCCTTCACCGAGCCCGTCGCGCCGATGCGCTGGGCCAGCAGCCAGGCTTCCCGGTCAAAGCCATGGAAATTAAGCAGCCCGGAGGGTCGCTTGAGGGTCACTGCCAAACGCCAGCGCTCACCGCTGCGCACCGTCGGTCCGCCATGCCAGGACACTCGGATACGCTTGGGCAACCGCGCCTTGCGTGACCGGCTGTCGGACAGTTCAAAACGCACACTGTCACCGGTTTGCTGCGCCAGCCCACTGACACGCCCTTCCACCCAGCGCGTCTGGCCGTCGAGGGACGGTGCCAGGCGGTCATCGAGCGCCCCTTGCGCGCTGATGCATGCCCAGCTCAGCCCCAGCAGGAAAAACGCCAACGGGTACGTGCGAAACGGCAACAGCATCAGCGCCAGTACCAACAGGGCTATCAGCCAGCCGGTGGACGGCAGCGCCGGCAGCAACCCCAAAGTGAGCAGCCCCAGCGCAAGCGCAAACATCCCTGTTTTCATGGATCATCCCTTTCAAGTGATCCACTCAGTCTTAATCAGGGATTCGATGGCGCTTATGATGTTTTGTCACAAAGTCTGAATTTTCTGTTTATAGAATGCGCGCATACTTGCCCCTCGAACTGACCTGGACCCCTTATGCCCCGGCGCTTATTCAAACGGTACATGCCCGACCCCACCAGTATCAGGGAACACAAGTCATTACAGTTTCTTGGCACCTTGTTGCATGACCCGAACCTATGGCACCTCAATCGACACTCAGTGGCACGCGCCATGGCGGTGGGTTTGTTCGCGGCGTTTATCCCGATTCCGCTGCAGATGCTGCTGGCGGCAGTGCTGGCGATCACCGTGCGCGGCAATATGCCCATCGCCGTCAGCCTGGTGTGGCTGACCAACCCGATCACCATGCCGGTGGTGTTCGTGTGCACGTACTTGACCGGCGCCTGGTTGATGAACGTACCGCCACGCAGCCTGCCCGATGACCTGACCTGGGAATGGATCAGCGGCCAATTGAGTACGCTGTGGCAACCGTTCCTGCTGGGTTCGGTAGTGTTGGGGCTGGTGCTGGGCGCGCTGGCCTATTGCTTGACCATGGGCTACTGGCGCTGGTGGGTCGCGCACCAGTGGAAGAAACGCAAGCAGCGTCGCGGTTGAAACCTAGCGCGCCGGCAAACGCAGATGGACGCGCAAACCCTGGCCGGTATTTTCCGCCCACAGGCTGCCGTCCTGACGCTGCAAGGCATTGCGCGCGATGCTCAAGCCAAGGCCAAAGCCACCATCCCCCGGCCGGGACCCTTCGAGCCGGGTAAACGGCGCGAAAATCCGCTCCAGATCCTCGTCATCAATCCCCCCGCCCTGGTCTTCCAGCCATAGGTGCCAGTACTCGCCATCCCGCTGCCCATCGAGGCATACCACTGCGTCCTGCGGGGAATGGCGTATGGCGTTGCGCAGGATATTTTCCAGGGCCTGGGCCAAGGCATTCAAATTGCCGCGTACCCAACACTGCGCGCCCAACAAACACGGCAGGCGCGATACAGGCCAATCGCTTTCAAAGCACGCGTTCTCACGCAGCATGTCCCACAGGGCCAGAACCTGGATATCTTCCTTGGGCAGCGGCGTCCGCTCGGCATCCAGCCAGGCCAGTTGCAGGCTGTCGTCCACCAGGCGCTGCATGGCATCAATCTCGCGTCCCAGCCGTTCGCGCAGTTGCGCCAGGTTCTGCTCACTGTCGCAGGCCACTCGCAGACGGCTCAATGGTGTGCGCAGTTCATGGGACATGTCCCGCAGCAACTGCTGTTGCAACACCACCGTGCCCTGCAAGCGCTCGGACATATGATCGAAGGCCCGCCCCAGTTCGCCCAGCTCGTCCTGGCGGCTGGTGGCATCGTGGGACATGCGCGTATTCAACTGATCCGCGCGCCAGGCATTGGCCTGCTCGCGCAGTTGATTGAGCGGCATGATCAACAGCCGATAGAGGCCGATGCACAGCAACAGGGTAAACAGGCCGGGGATCACACCGTTGGTCAGCACCCGCCAGAACACCTGGTAACGCCCCGGCATAAAGCGTTGCGGCAATTCGATCACCAGCGAGCCAGCACCGGGGACGGCCGCAAACGGGATTTTCAACCACGGCAAGCCCTTTACATGACGGCTGACCGGCCAATCCAGGCCGCGCAGGAATGTCAGGCGCTGGCTTTCGGCGTCGGTCAGCGGGTAACTGCTCAACGATTGCAAGTCATTGCCGATCACGCCGATCCACGTGCTTTCGCGCTTGCCCGTCGCCTGCAGCCACGCATCGACGCCGGCACTGCCGTCACGGTTCCAGGCCTGCTCGGCACTCACGGCATACCCACTCAAGGTGATCCGGGCCTCGTCCGACAGGTAGGCATTCTTCTGCTCCATGTACCGGCCCCAAGACCAACTGAGCCAGATCATCAATAAACAGAAGGCGATCAACAGGCAGGCCAGTTTCCAGAATAACGAATGCTTGCCCGGCAACCGTTTCAGTGAAGTCTCAAAACCCATCGGCGTGCCCGCTCAGCACGTAGCCCTTGCCCCACACCGTACGCACTTCGAGCTCGCTGTAGCCGATGACCTTGAGCTTGCGGCGGATCTGGCTGATATGCATGTCCAGGCTGCGGTCATGGGGGGCATAGCCGCGTTGCAACACATGCTGGTACAGGAAGGCTTTGCTGAGGACTTCCTCCGCACTGCGATGCAGGGTTTCGAGCAGACGATATTCGCTGCGCGTCAGGCCGGCCGAATGTCCCAGGAAGGAGACGTCGCACACCTCATCATCGAACCGCAGAGTCCGCACATCGTCGCGCGCAGGGGCTCGTGCGGGCAACGGACGACGATCCAGCGCGACCCGGCGCAGGATGGCCTCGATGCGCACCCGCAGTTCGACCATGCTGAAGGGCTTGGGCAGGTAGTCATCGGCGCCCAGGCGAAACCCACTGACGCGGTCAGCTTCGGCGCCCAGGGCGGACATCAGAATCACCGGGATCGAATGGCTCTGGCGCAAATGGGTCAGGATCGACAAGCCATCCAGCCCCGGCAGCAGGATATCCATCAACACCACGTCAAATGCCTGGTCACGTGCCATTTGGAGGCCCTGCCGGCCGTTCCGGCACCAGGTGACCTGAAAGCCACAGCGCCCCAGATGCTCATGGACATAGGCGCCCAGCACGGGGTCATCTTCGATGGTCAGGATACTGGGTAGGCTAACTGCTGCGGGATTCATTAGCGTCTGCAAGTCATTCTCAATCGCTGATTATTCAAGATTACCCCGCCGCAGGCAATCGCCACTCGACGCCCAACGGCCCGAAGATTGCGGTATGTCATTAATTTGCAAGATTCCACCCCGTGCAAATGGCTACACTGCGCAGGTGGCGCGGGCCGGATGCCGGCGCAGACTATTGAAACCAGCGTGGTAGCAGGAGAGTGGCGTGCTTAGAAGAATGGGGATAAAAGGCCGCGTACTGTTGCTGACCTTATTGCCGACCAGCCTGATGGCGCTGCTGTTGGGGGGCTATTTCACCTGGATGCAGCTCTCTGAGCTGCAAGCCCAATTGCTGCAGCGCGGCGAAATGATCGCCGAGCAATTGGCGCCGCTGGTTGCGCCAGCGCTGAGCGGGCGCAACACCGAACTGCTGGAACGCATCGCCACGCAATCGCTGGAACAGCCGGATGTACGCACGGTGTCGTTCCTCGCGCCGGACCGCACTCCCCTCGCCCATGCTGGCCCGACCATGCTCAACCAGCCGCCCGTGGGCAACAGTTCGCATTTATTGCAACGCACCGGCAACGACGCCACCCGTTACCTGCTGCCGGTGTTTGGCCGTCACCGCAACCTGGCGGGCGACGTGATCCCCGATGAAGCGGACCGCCTGCTGGGCTGGGTCGAGGTGGAGCTGTCCCATAACGGCATGCTGCTGCGCGGCTATCGCAGTTTGTTCGCCAGCCTGCTGCTGGTTGCCCTTGGCCTGATCTGCACCGCCGCCCTCGCGCTGCGCATCAGCCGCACGATCAATGCGCCGATCGGGCAGATCAAGCAAGCCGTGGCCCAACTCAAGGACGGTAACCTGGAAACGCGTCTGCCACCCTTGGGCAGCCAGGAACTGGACCAGCTCGCCTCGGGCATCAACCGCATGGCCGAAACCCTGCAAAACGCCCAGGAAGAACTGCAGCACAGCATCGAACAGGCCACGGAGGACGTGCGCCAGAACCTGGAAACCATCGAAATCCAGAACATCGAACTGGACCTGGCGCGCAAGGAGGCCCTGGAGGCCAGCCGCATCAAGTCGGAATTCCTGGCCAACATGAGCCACGAAATCCGCACGCCGCTCAACGGCATTCTCGGTTTTACCCACCTGCTGCAAAAAAGCGAACTGACGCCGCGCCAGCTCGACTACCTGGGCACCATCGAGAAATCCGCCGACAACCTGCTGGGCATCATCAACGAAATCCTCGACTTCTCGAAGATCGAGGCCGGCAAGCTGGTGCTCGACAGCATCCCCTTCAACCTGCGTGATTTGCTGCAAGACACCCTGACCATCCTCGCCCCCGCCGCCCATGCCAAGCAGCTGGAACTGGTGAGCCTGGTCTACCGCGACACGCCGCTGTCACTGGTGGGCGACCCGTTGCGCCTCAAGCAGATCCTCACCAACCTGATCAGCAATGCGATCAAGTTCACCCGCGAAGGCACCATCGTGGCCCGCGCGATGATCGAGGACGAGCAGGAGGACAACGTGCAACTGCGCATCAGCGTGCAGGACACCGGCATCGGCCTGTCCAGCCAGGATGTGCGCGCCTTGTTCCAGGCGTTCAGCCAGGCCGACAACTCGTTGTCGCGCCAGCCCGGCGGCACGGGGCTGGGACTGGTGATCTCCAAGCGCCTGATCGAGCAGATGGGCGGCGAAATCGGCGTCGACAGCACACCGGGCGAAGGCTCGGAGTTCTGGATCAGCCTGAACCTGCCCAAGACCCGCGACGACGTCGAAGACCTGCCGTGCGCGCCGTTGCTGGGCCACCGTGTGGCGGTACTGGAAAACCATGAGCTGGCGCGCCAGGCCCTGCAACATCAACTGGAAGACTGCGGCCTGGAAGTCACGCCGTTCAATACCCTGGAAAACCTGACCAACGGCATCACCAGCGCCCATCAGACCGAGCAGGCCATCGACCTGGCGGTACTCGGCGTGACCGCCAACGACATACCGCCCGAGCGCCTCAACCAACACCTTTGGGACTTGGAACACCTGGGTTGCAAAGTGCTGGTGCTGTGCCCCACCACCGAACAGATGCTGTTCAACCAGTCAGTGCCCAACCCCAACAGCCAGTTGCAGGCCAAACCTGCGTGCACACGCAAACTGCGCCGAGCGTTGTCCGACCTGATCAGCCCACGCCCGTCGCGCAGTGAGCAGGGCGAACCCCTGGCCAGCCGTGCGCCTCGCGTATTGTGCGTGGACGACAACCCGGCGAACCTGTTGCTGGTGCAGACCTTGCTCGAAGACATGGGCGCCAAGGTGTATGCGGTCGAAAGCGGTTACGCCGCGGTCGACGCAGTGAAACTGGACACCTACGACCTGGTATTGATGGACGTGCAGATGCCCGGCATGGACGGTCGCCAGAGCACCGAGGCGATCCGCCAATGGGAAAGTGAGCGCCATGGCACGCCATTGCCGGTGGTGGCCCTGACCGCCCACGCCATGGCCAACGAAAAACGCGCCTTGCTGCAAAGCGGCATGGACGATTACCTGACCAAGCCCATCAGCGAGCGGCAGCTGGCCCAGGTGGTGCTGAAATGGACCGGGTTGGCCCTGCGCAATCAGGGGCCGGAGCGCTCAGTCGACGGCCTGCCCCCTGGCGTGCGTCTGCCAGTGCTGGACCACGAAGAGGGCCTGCGCCTGGCCGCGGGCAAGGCCGACCTGGCCGCCGACATGCTTGCCATGCTGCTGGCCTCGCTGGAGGCCGATCGCCAGGCCATTCATGTGGCGCGCGATGCCAATGACAACAACGCCTTGATCGAACGCGTCCACCGCTTGCACGGCGCCACCCGTTACTGCGGCGTGCCGCAACTGCGCGCCGCCTGCCAGCGTGCCGAAACCCTGCTCAAGCAGAACGACGCCAAGGCCATGAACGCCCTGGACGAACTGGACATGGCGATCGCACGGCTGGCCAGCGAGGCGCGGGTCAGCGCTTGATACCTATGAAACCGGTTTTTTGTGGTGAGCGAGCCGGCCTCGCGCGGGGCAAGCCCGCTTACCACAAAAAAAACCGCGCATAAGGGACTTCACCTAATCACTGCAGGGAGCTTTTTTGATGCGCGTCATTCTATTCAGCAGCCAGACCTACGACCGCGACAGTTTCCTCGGCGAACCCTTGCCGCCCGGCCTGGCGCTGCAATTCCAACCCGCCCGGCTGAACCTGGACACCGTGGCCCTGGCCGAGCACCACGAAGTGGTCTGCGCCTTTATCAACGACGATCTCAGCGCACCCGTGCTGGAACACCTGGCCCAGGGCGGCACCCGGCTGATCGCCCTGCGCTCGGCCGGTTATAACCATGTCGACCTGGCAGCCGCCAAGCGCCTGGGGCTAAGCATCGTGCGCGTACCTGCCTATTCACCGCATGCCGTGGCCGAACACGCGGTGGCCCTGATCCTCGCCCTCAACCGTCGTCTGCACCGCGCCTACAACCGCACCCGCGATGGCGACTTCAGCCTGCATGGCCTGACCGGTTTCGACCTGGTGGGCAAGACCGTCGGCGTGGTCGGCACCGGCCAGATCGGCGCGACCTTCGCCAAAATCATGGCCGGCTTCGGCTGCACATTGCTGGCCTGCGACCCCTTCCCCAACCCGCAAGTCCAGGCCCTGGGCGCACGCTACGTGAGCCTGGCCGAACTGCTGGCCGAGGCGCAGATCGTCAGCCTGCATTGCCCGCTCACCGCCGACAGCAAGCACTTGATCAACGCCCGTTCGCTGGCGCGGATGCAGCCCGGCGCAATGCTGATCAACACCGGCCGCGGCGGCCTGGTGGACACCCCGGCGTTGATCGAAGCGCTCAAGGACGGCCAACTCGGCTACCTGGGGCTGGATGTGTACGAGGAAGAAGCCCAGCTGTTTTTCGAAGACCGTTCGGACCTGCCCCTGCAGGACGACGTGCTGGCGCGTCTGCTGACCTTCCCCAACGTGATCATCACCGCGCACCAGGCGTTCCTCACCCGCGAGGCGCTGGCAGCGATTGCCGGCACTACTCTGGCCAACATTGCCGCATGGGCCGATGGCCGGGCGCAGAACCTCGTCGAAGGATGATCAGCGGTCACATACCAGGCTCATGATCAGCAGGCACCCGTGATAGGATGCCGCGCCTATTTGGAGGATCCATGGCCGAACACGATTTCCGCTTCAGCTTGCTGAGCCCGCAACACACCCTGATCGAATGCCGCGCCCTGGTGCCGGGCCGTTACCAGGTCACCGGCAACGGTGGCTCGATCAAGCATGGCGACGTACTGATCGTCACCCTGCGCGGCAGTAAAACCCTGTCGATGCGCCTGACCGTCGAAGGAGACGCGCGCTACTCCATCCGCCCGGCGGGCCAGTGGGTCGCCATGGCCCAGGGGCCAAAGTTCGGCGAGCTGGAGATCCACACCTGGAAGGTCAACTGCGACAGCTGCGACGCGGTGCTGGAGTTTGAATTCGCGGTGGAAACCAAGCTGACCAAAGAGCCCCTGCAACCGGCCGCCAATGCGCGCATCAAAGAATTGGGCTGGGCCAGCGAAGGCGACAAGCACCGCTGCCCGAAATGCCAGAAGGCCGCGAAATGAGACGCCTGCTGCTGCTCGCCGCCGTCGGTGCGGCCCTCAATGGTTGCGCCGGTGATGCGGTCAAGCTCAAGCAGGATCACAGCTACGTGGTGGAATGGATCGGTGAGCGGCCCTTGATGGATTACGCACACCTGACCGTCACGCTCGGCGCCGATGGTCGCGCCTATGGCAATGGCGGTTGCAACCACTGGTTTGCGCCGTACACCCTGGACGGCAACACGCTCAGCTTCGGCAAGTTGGGCAGCACCCGCAAGCTCTGCGGCGAAGCCTTGATGGAGCAGGAACAGCGCTTCTTCCAGGCCCTGCAAGGCGTGCAACGCTGGGACATCTCGCCGATCGAGCAGACGCGCTTCTGGCCGGCCGAGGGCAAGCCGATTCGCTTGTGGCCTGAAGAAGGCTGATTGCACCGCTCTGACGGTTGGTGAAATCCAAATGTGGGAGGGGGGGCAAACCCCCTCTCACCTTTGATTGGGGCAAATTCTCTAGCCGCGCAGGGCCTTGAGCTTGGCCAACACCCCCTCCGCCGTCTGCTCGCCCATCAACTGCTCACGCACCTTGCCCTTGTCATCGATGATGTAGGTGACCGGCAACGCCTCGCTGCGCGGAATATCAAAAATCACTTCCGGATTCTGTGCCAGTACGGTGAACTTGATGCCCAGTTTTTCGCTGGCCGCCTTCAATTCTTCACCCTGCACATTGTCGAAGTTGACCCCGAACACCCCCACGTTCTGCGCCTTGAGCTGTTCGGCCAGGGCATTGAGTTCCGGGATTTCCGTGCGGCACGGGCCGCACCACTCCGCCCAGTAGTTGACCACCAGCCATTGCTTGTCCAAGCGTTCGGCCGCGACTTTCTGGCCGTACTGGTCAACACCGTAGTCATTCCCGCAGCCGCTGAGCAGCAGGGTTGTGATGATCGCCAATGCACCGATCAGTCGCCTTGTCATGGGGTATTCCTTCGCAAAAATGAACGTTGGCTGCGACCTATCGCCTCTTACGGTTTAAGGACGGGGTGCCGCGCGGGTAGAATACCCGCCACCTTACGCAAGATGCGACCCGCACATGACCGATCTGACGCTTTATCACAACCCGCGCTGCTCGAAATCTCGCGGTGCGCTCGAACTGCTCGAAGCCCGCGGCCTCACCCCCACCGTGGTGCGCTACCTGGAAACGCCGCTGAACACCGCGCAAATCAAGGCCCTGCTCGCCAAGCTCGGCCTCGGCGCGCGTCAACTGCTGCGCACCGGCGAAGACGAATACAAAAGCCTCAACCTGGCCGACGCCAGCCTCAGCGAAGCGCAACTGATCGCCGCCATCGCCGAGCACCCCAAGTTGATGGAACGCCCGATCCTGGAAACCGCCGACAAGGCCATCATCGGCCGCCCACCGGAACGCGTACTGGAGATTCTGCCGTGACCACACCGTATGTGCTGGTGTTGTATTACAGCCGCAACGGCTCGGTCAGCGAAATGGCCCGGCAAATTGCCCGGGGCATCGAGCAGGGCGGGATGGAAGCGCGCTTGCGCACCGTGCCGGCGATCTCCACCGAGTGCGAAGCCGTGGCGCCGAGCATTCCGGACGAAGGCGCGCTGTATGCAAGCCTCGACGACCTGAAGCACTGCTCGGGCCTGGCCCTGGGCAGTCCGACGCGTTTCGGCAACATGGCCGCGCCGCTCAAGTACTTCCTGGATGGCACCAGCAACCTGTGGCTCACCGGTGCCCTCGTCGGCAAGCCGGCTGGCGTGTTCACCTCCACCGCCAGCCTGCACGGCGGCCAGGAAACCACGCTGATGTCGATGTTGTTGCCGCTGTTGCACCACGGCATGCTGATCACCGGCCTGCCCTACAGCGAACAGGCGTTGCTCGACACCCAGGGCGGCGGCACGCCGTATGGCGCCAGCCACCATTCCGGGCCGGACGGCAAGCGCATGCTCGATCAACACGAAATCACCTTGTGCCGGGCCTTGGGTTTGCGCCTGGCAACTACCGCCACGCTGCTGGAGAACGGCCGTGGCCAGAAAACCTAAAGTCCTGCCGTCCCAGGCGTGGCTGGAGCCGCGCGTCAAGATTGCACGCGCCTTGAGCCTGCTGGCGTTGTTCGCGTTGGTGGGGTTGCTGTGCGTGTATTACCTGTTCGTAGCCGACCTGCACGGCGCGCGACCGTGGGTGATCCTGCTGATCGAACTCGTGCCGTTGCTGGTGCTCGCGCCGGGAATGCTGATCGGCAGCGCGCGCGGGCATTCGTGGATGTGCTTTACGGTGAACCTGTATTTCATCAAGGGCGCGCTGGCGGCGTATGACCCGAACCGGCAAATGTTCGGGGTGCTGGAGATGCTGGCAAGCCTGGCGGTGTTCTGTACGGCGCTGTTGTATGTGCGCTGGCGGCACCAGTTGAATCGGCGGCTGGCGGCGGCCTGATAGAGAGTTGGCGCCGGACAGTCAGTCTTCGCGAGCAAGCCTCACCTCAACCTCAGTGATTCACCGTATACGCCAGCATCATCGACAACTGGCACATCGGCCGCCCACTCTCGGCATGCCACTGGTTGAACGCGCCCTGCACCGTCGCCAGGTCGCGCAGGCTGGTGGGCGCCTTGTCGACGATCTTCTGTGCATTAAGGGCGGCCACCACGTCATAGCTGGGCACGAAGGTATCCTTGCCCACCATGCGCAAGAAGCGCGGAGCCGACAGCCCGCCCAACTGGTGGCCATGCTTGCTCAGGTACTTCCACAGCCCGACGATGTCGGTCACCGGCCAGTCAGCGATAAACGCGCCGAAGCTGCCCTTTTCCTGCTCGATATCCAGGACCATCTGCGCATTGCGCGGCACGCTCTTGAGCTTGCCCAGATGCCGGATAATGCGCGTGTCCTGCATCAGGCGCTCCAGGTGCTCGGCGCCCATCAGTACGACTTTTTCCGGATCGAAGCCGAAGAACACCTGCTCGAACGCCGGCCATTTGGCGTCCACCACACTGTGCTTCAAACCGGCGCGGAATACCCGCAGGGCCAGGGTCGACAGGTAGCGATCATCGCTGATCTTGCGCAATTGCGCCGCAGTCTTGGGTACAGGCAGGTGGGCGTCCAGTTCGGCGGCCGAACCGAAGCGGTTCAGACAGTATTCGTGCAACCACTTGTAATCGCGCATGCCCTCTCCTGGCAATTCAATTGAAAACGGCGCTCGCAAGCGCCGTGTGTCAGAGCATTGTATTCGCTCAGAGGTTCACTACATTGACGAAGCGCGACGCCGCCGTTTCGTCGATCTTCAGGCTGGTAAAGTCGAACAGGTTGCGGTCGGCCAACTGTGACGGGATCACGTTCTGCAGGCTGCGGAAGATGCTTTCGGTACGGCCCGGCGTCTTGCGCTCCCAATCCAGCAGCATCTCCTTGACCACCTGGCGCTGCAGGTTTTCCTGGGAGCCGCACAGGTTGCACGGGATGATCGGAAACTGCTTGAGGTCGGAGTAGGCCTGGATGTCCTTCTCGTTGCAATACGCCAGCGGGCGAATCACCACGTTACGCCCGTCATCGGCACGCAGCTTGGGCGGCATGGCCTTGAGCGAGCCGTTGAAGAACATGTTCAGGAAGAAGGTCTCGACGATGTCGTCGCGATGATGCCCCAGGGCCATCTTGGTCGCGCCGATCTCATCGGCAAACGTATAGAGCGTGCCACGGCGCAGGCGCGAGCACAGTGAGCAGGTGGTCTTGCCTTCAGGAATAAGCTCCTTGACCACCGAATAGGTGTCTTTTTCGACGATGTGGTACTCGACGCCCAGCGCTTTAAGGTAGGCCGGCAGCACATGCTCGGGAAAGCCCGGTTGTTTCTGGTCCATGTTGACGGCAACGATCTCGAACTGGATCGGCGCGACCTTTTGCAGGTGCAGCAGCACATCGAGCAGGGTGTAACTGTCCTTCCCTTATAGCTCAAGGACAGCCCAACAGATAGCAGATTCATGTTAATAACCTTATGATTTCAATAGGTTTTTATATATAAAACGCTTTACACAAAAAGTCGGTAATGTAAATTTTATGATATCACGGACTCCCGAACCTTCCTTACCTCCAATAAAGCGACGTTGAACCTTTACAAAACCTGGACGACTTTTATCCAATTTTCAACGCGGGAAGACGAAACCGTTGCCTCTTCAAATTTGTACGGCTGCCGGTCTTCCGATCTGTCAATAGATAGATCTACAAAATTGAATAGGCTGCGATCAGCCATCTGGGAAGGGCTTACGCTTTGTAAGCTGTGAAAAATGTTTTCCACGCATCCGGGATTTACCGAGTCCCACTCCGCAATCATCGATTTAATTTTTTTCCTTTGGAGATTCTCCTGTGAGCCACAGAGATTACACGGAATTATCGGATACGCGCTATCGGCAGCCACTTTCGCTATATCTTTTTCTCGACAATAGGCGAGCGGCCGAATAACTATATTCCTCTTATCGTCACTGAGAAGTTTAGGCGGCATCCCTTTCATCTGTGCCTGGAAAAACATATTGAGAAACAAGGTCTCAACCATATCATCCATGTGATGCCCAAGCGCCAATTTAGTGGCCCCAATTTCCTCAGCAAAACTATAAAGCGTACCTCTTCTGAGTCTGGAACAAAGAGAACAGGTTGTTTTACCTTCAGGGATTTTTTGCTTGACAACCGAATAAGTATCCTTATCAACTATATAATAATCGATCCCTTTACTTTCAAAAAACTCAGGCAATACATGCTCAGGAAAACCAGGTTGTTTCTGATCAAGATTTACAGCCACAACGCTAAACTTTATATGCGCAACGCGCTGCAGATGTATTAGTGCATCCAACATTACAAAAGAATCTTTGCCACCACTCACGCACACCATAACTTTATCGCCATCTTCGATCATCGCGTAATCTACAACGGCCTTTCCGACATTGCCACGGAGCTTTTTACGACGAAGCTCTGCAGCCTTATTTATTTGAGATGCATTTTCATTTATCATCATAACTTCACGTTCCGACTAACAATTGAGAAATAACCACAATGAAAAAATGCCCCACCTAAACCTTAAAATCCATTGCAATGGTTGAGACAGTTAGTTACCACAAAAACCAAAAATAGAAAACTTAGCGGAAAATAAAAAACTTTGAAACAAACCCTTCACATCCAATCTAGACGCTTAAAACTCTATAAAGAGGTAAAGCGAACGATACCTGACATAGCTGCATCATAACAAAATTATGCTTACGTTTTAAGTGGACCCCGACCAACGATTGCTTTCAGTTCCACTAGGGTTCGACAGTGAATGACGACACCACGGGCTGGTGACCAGGGTTGATTGCCCCCACAGACATCTATGGCGATAGACAATCATCTACCACTTAAAACGACTGCAGTCGCCATAAGCCCAGCCGGGATCATCAAGCTGACGTTACGGCGCTGGTAGTTGTCGCGTGGGGAGGGGACTTTGACTGGTCCAAGTCAAATCGGCTGTAAACGCCTAGTCAAATGCCACGCGCTGTCCGAGTTAATGTGGTGAGCCGCCTCATCTAAGATCAAGCGCCGCTACTTACAATGGATCGCTTTTAGCTGGAGGCACCCCTTAAAAGGTTCATTTTTTTCAGAGTGTCATGACTAGTCCAGATCGAATAGAGCTTCTCAACCGAGTAACCGAAATTATTCAACGAACGGGCGCTTTGCTATCCGAAGAGTGGAATCGTCCAGATGGACCTCGCGGCCAGGGACATAAGGCCACGATTGATGTGGAAATTGAGAACATTTTGAGGCCTGAACTTCTAAGCCTGCTTTGCTGCGATTTTTGGGGTGAAGAGACGTGGCACATACATACGGGGCATGCTTGGTGTTGAGTTGTGGGCCCTAACGATGGAAAGAGTGACTTTCTGAACGGATTGAGGGGATCTGCAATACCAGGCAGACAAGCTTCAATTGCAGTGATCACCGGAGCAAATTGTCGAATGAGTGACGCGCACTTACCCGGACGATACGAGCTATCAGGTGTCACACAAGACGATCTTTCGCACCTTCTTCATACAGGCTGAAGTACTTGAACATTTACGGTGAACGCGAGCCATGCGTCGCTCGGACCATTACACGCAGAAGAAAGAAAACCACGGTCGAATCATGGACCCGTGGTGATAAGCAGAAATCGGCCAACTCTGTTGAAAAATTACTTTTGATTTCTACCTGCAAAAGTGGACGGCTGACATTGAAGTCGGAGGCACAATCCCGGCACTGGATTGCTCCAGATTTTGCGTAGCGACGCAGACGTTGCCGCTTTTTTTCAAAAGATTCGACTAAAAGCGGGCAAATCTGCATTCCTCGCACACCTACTTTAGTAATTAGTCAGTCCGGCTCTACTGCGTTGACCTTTTCCAACTGAGAACCCATCCGATGCAGGAAACCAATCAGCACTTCAGTCTCTTCAACTGAGAAATCTGCTAACAACAACCGCTCACGCTCCAACGCCGTGACCAAAACGCGGTCGTGAAGCGCCCTCCCGATCGCGGTCATTGAAACTGTGTAACGACGTGCATCATTTGCGTCGACTTGGGTGGACACGTGGCGATCCTCCTCAAGGACTTTTATCGCCCGACTAATTGCACTCTTATCTAGGCCTACAACCTGTCCAATGCGGTTCGCGGTGATGTTGTTCTCCACCGCCAGCATGGCCAACACGCGCCACTCTACGATCCCTATACCGTAATGCTTGCGGTAGCAAACCGAAGCCCCGCTGGAGAGCTTGTTAGTCAGGGCCGTCAGTAGAGCAGGCACATAGCGATCGAGGTCTAGAGGTTGGTACGGCATGACGAGTGGTTCCTGCTTACGGGTGCTAATTGGTTGACACCGCAACCAATTTGATTAAGATGAGGATAACGAGATAACTGTGCGTCCGCATCATAAGCGCAGTCACAACGACAATAAAAATCCGAGGTCCCTTACCATGCTTTGCCTTCCTCACACTCCTCCTTCCTGACCCCCCCTAACTAATCCAACTCCGCCGACATCGTCGGTGGTGCATCCGATCACCTGCAAACACTGCCATTACCGTGGTGGGAGCACACTCATGCTTGAAGTACGCGTTTCTCGTAAGGTCGTTGAAGCTGACGGTGTCTGCAGCTTCGAGCTGACACCTACTGCTGGAATCGAATTGCCGGCATTCACCGCCGGTGCTCATGTTGATGTCTATGTCGCACCGGGGCTTATCCGACAATATTCGCTGTGTAATCCGCCGCAGGAGCGAAGCCGTTATCTCATTGCGGTCCTTCAAGAACCGACATCTCGGGGTGGATCCAAGGCTATGCATGCTGGGGTGACCGAAGGTTCCAGCGTGCAGATAGGTGCTCCGCGCAATCTCTTTGAGCTGGATATGGGGGCATCCCACTACCTGCTCTTTGCGGGCGGCATCGGCATCACTCCCATCTTGGCCATGGCCTACAGCCTGGCAGCCGTAGGTAAGTCGTTTGAGTTGCATTACTGCGGCCGCTCCATAGAGCGCCTTGCGTTCGTCGAGCAGATACGAGCGACCCCCTGGGGAGAGTGCCTGCGGGTTCACGTCGACAATGGCCCGGAAGAGCAACGGCTAAATGCGGCCTCTGTTCTGGCAAGCCCCTCCGCCGGTGACCAGCTCTACGTGTGCGGCCCAACAGGCTTCATGAACCACGTCCTCGACAACGCTCGAGCTAGCGGCTGGAGCGAGACGCAGCTCCATCGCGAGGACTTCGCTGCCGCCCCCCAGGTCCATGAGAACGACCAGCCCTTCAAGATCGAACTCACCCAGAGCGGCCAGGTTCTCGTGGTTCCCGCCCAGCGTACGGCCTTGGAAGTGCTGCTGGAGCATGGTGTTCAAGTGGAAAGCTCCTGTGAACAAGGCATTTGTGGTGCTTGTATCACACGAGTACTGGAGGGCTCCCCTGATCACCGAGACCAGTACATGACCGATGTCGAACACGCACGCAACGATTGTTTCACGCCCTGCTGTTCGCGCTCTCACACACCCCGCCTGGTGTTGGACCTCTAACTCAGCAACAACAAATACAGGAGATAGACATGAGCACTGTACAAGCTCACTCGTTGGCAAATGAAGTACGCTCGCCTTCAGCGATGCCCTCTTTTCCCCTTAATCAGTGGTATGTCGCTGGCCTGGCCTGGGAACTAAAGGACAAGCCTGTCGGGCGTACATTGCTGAACAAACCCATCGTGCTTTTCCGTTCCGCGGATGGACAGCCTGCTGCGCTGGAGGATAGATGTTGTCACCGCGCGTTACCGCTATCTCACGGCACCCTGGAGGAAGGTGGTGTTCGATGCGGATACCACGGCCTGCTGTTTGATAGTGCCGGTCTTTGCATCGAAGTCCCGGGCCAGACCCGTATTCCTGGAAAGGCAAAGATTCCTACTTATCACGTACGCGAGCGTGATCAGATCCTCTGGATCTGGTTTGGCAGTTCGGAGCACTCTGAGCCCACCTGCGAGCCGCCGGCCTATGAGTTTCATAGCAATGGCGAGTACCTGTTCGAAGGTGACGTCTACCACTACGACGCTCCTTATCAGCTTATCCACGACAATCTGCTAGACCTGAGCCATCTCGGCTATGTCCATCTGCGTACTATCGGCGGGAACGCAAGCATTCACATGAATGCACAGATGCGAGTTGAGAGTGATGACACCAGCGTACGCGTGATTCGTCACATGCCCGACTCTGTTCCACCACCTACCTACACCGCGGCCTATCCGTTTGAAGGCCGGGTTGATCGCTGGCAAGAAATTGAGTTTCGTGTAAGCCACTTGCGCATCTGGACGGGAGCTATCGACGCCGGTACCGACTCGCTGGAAAACCCTGCGCGTGGCGGATTCCACATGCGTGGTTTCCATGGCGTAACTCCGGAGACAGAGACCACCAGTCACTACTTCTGGACCATGGCAACGAACCCGAAGAGCAATGCCTCCGAGGTCAAGGCCAAGGTCGTTGAGCAAACTGCGCTGACCTTCGATGAAGACAAGGTGGTCATCGAGGCCCAATACAAGAACATGGTGACTTTTGGCCCGCAGCCCATGGTAGACATCCATGTCGACGTGGGCGCCAACCGCGCTCGAAAAATCATTGAGCAGCTTCGGCAGGCTTCTTGCTGAACTCCACGGCAGCCTGAAAGGGCTGCCATTAAACGCTCTACGAAAAGACGCCTCAAGCGCATGGAGAAAGACGCATCTCTGTTAATCGTGGTGTGGTTTTTCTTACCCTGGGCAAGGTCGAAGTGCAGAACATCCCCTATCCTAAGATGCAGGACCCACAGAGCAAGCAGATCGATCACGGGGTGACCCTGCGCGTCGTTTCCAGCAAAATCTGCGGCTCCGACCATCACATAGTCCGTCGCGCACCACCGCGCCGGAAGTCTGGTGCTGAGCCACGAGATCACCGGCGAGGTGGTCGAGATCGGTCGCGGCGTGGAGACCTGAAGATCTTTACCGAACGAAAGGCGGTGTGCAGCATTCGAGCGTCGACAAAAGCATCACACTGATCAGTACGTCGCTGACTGGGTCGCAGAACCCCTTGACGGTCGAACCTCCTAAACGCTCACCGCGTCGAGCCCCACCGGCGCAGGCCACGACGGAATTGTGGTTCCGCCCTTTACGGCGTAGGGCTCGTTGCTAGGGCCGCCACAGTTTCTTTTGCGGTCGAGCAACTAGCCCCTCCGCTGTCTACAAAAAAACCCAAACAGATACATCAGCCGAGCGACCCGCCACCTGATAGTAGGCGGGTGTCTGCGGCTGAGTATATCTGTTCATGCACTTTGAATTGAGCTCAGACGAACCTAGGCTGGATCACGCCAGGCCGTGGCATTGACGACGAGGTCGGCTACGCTGCCATCGTTGCGAAAGCCAATGGACTCGGCAACATTTGAATCGAGCTCCGGGAAACTGCCAAAAACTCTCTCAAGGTCAGGGTTTGGTTGGTAATCGACCAGTAGCCGACGATTTTCCCCATAACGCTCGCAAAGCCCTTCCACTACCTGTGCAATGGTTAGACGCAGCACCGGAAGTGTGTAGACCCTACGCGCCCCAAGTTGCTCAGATGAAACGCGTGAAGCATGAAGAAGGTTCTCGACGCAGCAACCAACCGACATCCACCACGCCACTGCTTTGGCTGACACTGGACAGGCGAAATGCTCACCTGCGGCAAGTTTCCAGAATAGATCACTCATGAAAGCAGACAACAATCCCGACGGCTCCGGCGGCCGCGCGACTATGCCAGGCAGTCGCAATGTACGCCCGTCCAGAAGACCTTGCCGATTGTAGTCATCCAAGAGGATCTCACCGGCCAACTTGTGTGCCGCGTAGGACATTGCCGGCCGCAATGGCGTCTTTTCGTCCACTACCTGTGGAAGCGATGAGCCGTAGACAGCGATCGTGCTAGCGAAGACCACCCGTGGGCAATTGCCCTGCCGAGCTAGACGCTGAAACAGCTCCATCGTTGCGTACAGGTTGACCTGCAGCCCCAGTTCAAAATTGCGCTCGGCAGCTCCTCCAGGGATGCTTGCTAAATGGAAGACAACATCCGGAGCGCAGTCCAGAGCAGCATCGAGAACGGTCGCGTCAGCAATGCTGCCGCGGACGAAGTGCAAGCGCGGATCGTCCGGCAAGAAATCGTCGCCCATGTCCACAACGGTGAGTCGTTTGATCGCGGAGTTTTCTGGAAACTGTGCGACTGGATCCAGAAGTCGCTTCACCAACTGGCGACCTACGAAACCATTGCCGCCCGTCACGAGTATTTTCATGGCTTACCTCCCGTAGCAACCATCCGATGTTCAAGGGCGCCGAACAAAGATTGACCATCACGCCCGCACATTTCGAAGCGCAGCGTCTCGCCAAAGCGCATAAATTCGGTGGAAGACTCGCCGTGCTCGATCATTTCAATCGCGCGTCGTTCAGCCAGACACGCGGAACCGACTTCGGAATAGTTGCGATTGGAGAACGTGCCTGTAGCCAGGACTGTTCCTGCCCCCAGGTTGCGGTTGTAAGCCAAGTGGCTGATCAACTCACCAAAAGAGAAATCCATCTCCCCACCCGATGGATTGCCAAACCACTCACCATTCCGGCTTACCTGCATATCCAGATGCACACGTCCGTCGCGCCAGGCATCTCCCAACTCGTCCGGAGTTACAGCAACCGGCGCGAAAGCGGTGGCCGGCTTGGCATTGATGAAACCGAACCCCATGGAGAGTTCACGGAACAGGTGTGCACGCATAGAAACATCGTTAAGGAGCAAGAAGAGCTTGATGTGCTTCTCCGCCCTGGATGCATCGACGCCCATGGGAACGTCGTCCAGCACCACCGCTATCTCACCCTCAAAGTCGCAGTTGTCCTGCTCAACCGGGAAGGGATAGTTGTCGCGGGGGCCTAGGAAATCGTCGCCTTGGCGTTGCACAAGGACGGGGATGCCGCTTTCCCTCTTCACGCTGAGGTTGTAAGCCCGTTCCATGATGTCGCCATGATTTAGGAAAGCGGATGCATCGACGAACTGATAGGCCCGCGGAAGCGGCGCCATAACCTGGGCCGGTTCGAAAGCAAAGGTATCGGTTTGACCACCTGCATTCAGCGCTTGATATTCAACCTGCAGGGCCGCTTCCAGTTCGCTCCATCGCTCAATTGCACCTTGCATTGTCGATACGGTATCAGCGAAGCGAGCACGAGAAAGGTCTCGGGACACCACCAACAGCCGACCATCACGGCTGCCATCGCGGAGTGTTGCCAGTTTCATCGGTTGTTCTCCTTGCAGTAGTTGGTGCGCTGAGGACAAATATCAGGGAGCTCGACTAAATCCAGTGGACGCCTGGAGTTGCGATAGATGCTCACCATGATGGAGCTCAGCAGCACTCATAAATGGTGGGCGCTCGCGAAAGGCATGACCCCTACGAAGCGCCACCGTCGTCAGTTCAGAGGTCTACCGCCATCCACAGGGATGATCGCACCAGTGGTAAAGGTCAGTTGGCTGATAACGGCCAGTACGGCGTCAGCCACTTCATGAGGCCAAGCCAGGCGCTTCAGCGGTGTGCGGTCTGCCTGCTCGTCACGCCAGGAGCGATCAAGACTTTTGACGAACTCCGTATCGGCCAGCCCCGGGGACACGGACACCACTCGGACACTCGGAGCCAAAGCGCGGGCCAGAGAGCGGGTCATGTTGTCCAGTGCCGCCTTCGACGCACAGTAGGCAACGTTGCTGCCCATCGCACTGACTGCTGCGATGGAGGATATGTTTACGACGACCCCATCATCGCTGCGCTGCAGCAATGTGCGGAGTGCTCGAACCATAGCGAATGCCCCGCGTACATTGGTGGCGAATATCCGATCAAACAGCTCGTCATCCAGTCCGTCCATGTCCTCGTGAGGCACAAATCGCGTTGTGCCCGCACAATTCACCAGAACATCACACCGTCCATAACGCGCTTCCACCTCCGAGGCCATAACGGCAAGAGCGGCACTGTCGGTCACAGGCATCGGCAGCGCGCAATGTGCGCCGCCAGTGTCCGCCAAAGTTTCCAGCAGTTGGAGAGCTTGCCCGCGCGAGCTGTTGTAGCCCACAACGACAGTCGCACCAGACGCTGCCAACTTTCGACAGATTTCCACACCGATGCCGCCGGCGCCGCCGCTGACAACGGCGACGCGACCTTTCATTGAAATGCTCATGAGTCAGGCCGTCTTTTTCAGGCGACGTACGCGGATATCAGCCTGTTCCTTGTGCCCAGAGAAATGCTCCAGAGCGCACAGCCGCGAACAGTACTCACCGATCATCACCGAAGCCTCGTCAGTCAGCACCCGTTGGTAGGTGTGGGTCTTGATGAACTTACCGACCCAGAGACCACCTGTGTAACGCCCCGCGCCCATGGTCGGCAACGTATGGTTGGTACCAATGACCTTGTCGCCATAGGAAACATTGGTGCGATGGCCGAGGAAAAGCGCGCCATAACGAGTCAGGCGCTGAAGGAACCAGTCAGGATCGAGGGTCATCACCTGAACATGCTCGGAACAGATGCGTTCGGACTCCTGCAGCATCTCCTCGTTGCTATCGCACAGGATGATCTCGCCGTAATCCCGCCAGGCGACACTAGCTACGGGAGCAGTGTCCAGGCGTTCCAGCACCTTCTCGATAGCTGCCGGAAGCTCCTCGGCGATTTTCTGACTGGTAGTCAGGCAAACAGCCGGAGAGGTCGGACCGTGCTCAGCTTGGCCGAGCAGGTCGACAGCAACGAGTTCGGCGTCGACACTGTCATCGCAGATAACCATGGTCTCGGTAGGGCCAGCAAACAGATCGATACCCACTCGCCCGTACAACTGGCGTTTGGCCTCAGCAACAAAGGCATTGCCCGGACCGACGATCATATCCACAGGGGCGATGTTTTCTGTGCCCAAGGCCATCGCTGCCACCCCTTGCACGCCACCCATAACGTAGATCTCATCGGCGCCGGCCAGAGCCATCGCTGCAATGATCTCTGCAGAAGGCTTGCCGTCGAAAGGCGGAGCACACGCGATAACACGTTTGACCCCTGCAACCTTGGCGGTCAGAACGCTCATGTGTGCCGATGCAAGCAACGGATACTTTCCGCCGGGAATATAGCAACCGACCGAATTGACCGGGATATTGCGATGCCCTAGGACGACCCCTGGCAGAGTCTCGACTTCAACATCGCGGAGCGACATTAGTTGCACCTGAGCGAAGCGTCGGATCTGTGCCTGGGCAAACTTGATATCCTCCAGCGCCTGAGGGCTGAGAGAGTCGATGCAAGCCTGAATCTCATCGTCGCTCAAACGCAATGACGGTGGATTCCACTTGTCGAACTTCTCCGAGTACTCCCGCACAGCTGCTTCGCCCCGCGCCTCGATGTCTCGGATGATCTGCTCAACCGTCGTACGCACTTGGGTGTTGAGTTCAGCCTTGACCTCGGCCGGTTTGCCTTTCTTCAGATATTTGATCATTGTCCGTTTTCTCCGTTGCATGTTGTCCCGCATCGGGACAAGGGTTTTCTTTCTCGATCAGATCCTGACCACCGAATCCTCAACATCGACCGCCAAGGTGACGACGAAGCGGGCAACCATGTTGTAGGACGCAATCACGCCGACCAGCTCGACTAGAGCGGTTTCCCCAAATTCGTCGCGCAACTGGTCTAACAGACCTGCTGGCGCGCGCCCCATACGAGTCATTTCGAGAGCCAGGCGAAGCACCGAGCGCTCCTGCGGGGAAAACAGTGAGTCGCGATCGATTGCGTTCTTCAGATCACGCAGGGCATTGAACTGCGCGGGTGTCCCGCCAGCTTTGAGGAAGAACGGGCCGTGGTGATGCATTTCGTACTCGGCACCTAGCACACCGCAAACTGCACAGATCGCCAGCTCTAGAAGTTTCTCTGGCAGGCTTAGTTCGTTGCGCACCTTGCCAAGAAGAGCACCCCATCCCTGAGTGAAGGGCACGCTGTGCAGCAGCATTCGATCAATGTTCAGTAGCTTGCCTCCACGTCGTTCCAAGATTGACGTGAGCACTTCCACAGGAGCGAAGCCTTCCAAAGGCTTGTAGGGGATTTCCGGCATGGTCGATCTCCAAGGATCAGTCGCAATTTCAGAAGCAGCCGCTGCGGCCGCGGGTGCGTGATTCGGTCAACGATTAGCAGCACATTGCCGATGCATCGAATGGGATGCAGCCCTGTGATGTACGCGGTAGAAACGGTTCAGATAGGGGCGCGGAGGGCTTCTAGGGCACTGACCATTACTTGGGCATGTTCCTGCTGGGAGCCGCCATTTTGCTCGATCTGGCCCAGCCTTCCGGAAGCATGAACCACCAAGCTGGCTCGCTCGAAATGGCGCATGGAATAGGCGGTCAGCGCCGCCTCAAGGGAGTGCCGATGGCTGAGTTCCTCTGCCAAAACAATGGCACCCTCGATAGCGATACCAGCACCTGAAGCCAAGTGCGGTGTAGTGGCATGCACTGCATCACCCAGCAGTACGATGCGCCCCTTGTGCCAGGGTGCATCGACTATGTGTCCGGCGAGAGGCCGATAAAGCAGACGAGGGTTACGCAGCGATCCCTCCAGAAGGCTTTTTCGGATGTCACCTACGTCACCGCCAAACTCCTCGAGCAACTCTGCCAACATGGCAGGCCATTGCTCCTCCGGAATGAAATCCATGTCCGCGCGCTTGTCGAGAACAAACAGGTAGCACTCGTTCTCGCTGATGGGATTCATCCCCGCCTTGGTGGTACGCCCCATGAACATTGCACCATTCTCGCGCTGCCTCGGTACCACTGCGCGCCAGGATCCTTGCCCGGTAAATTGCGGACCGGCGAAGTTCGGCAGAACCAGCTTGCGTACGGCTGAGTTGACACCATCTGCGCCGATTACCAGATCGAAGCGGCCGCGGCTTCCATCATTGAATGTAACGTCGACACCATCTTCATCCTGTCGGACTTCCTGGAAGGTCTGCCCAAGTCGAACACGTACTCCAGCCTGCCTGGTGGCGCGGGAGAGTATTTCCGCGAGCACCGGCCGCAAGATTCCGGCCGCCCCTGGCAGGTCCTCTGCTCCGGGAGTGGCTGTGATAGGCACCGTGCAGGTGAGGTCGCCATTTGCGTCGCAAATATCCATGGCACGCCAAGAGCCACCGTCACGCAGGACCTCGTCCACAACACCGATCTGCCGCAGCGCACGGAGCGTGGGGCCGCTGATAGTGATACCTGCACCGTCGGGCGCCCAGTTGGGGTTGATTTCAAGCAGTTCGACGTCGACGCCCTGCTTGCTCAACTGTATGGCGGCACACATGCCACCGAGACCGCCGCCCACGACGAGTGCACGTTGAATAAGTGCCATGATCTATCTCTCCCGATACTTGTTCTGGTGTTGGTTTTTACGCAGAGGCAGGTAGGCCTAGCGCCAATGGATAAGCGCTTGCCCAGCCACGGGAGAGCGAAACGATGGGATACGAGTACCCTGGAGGCTTCCCAGATACACAGTCTTCAGGTCGGGGCCGCCGAAAGTAATGCTGGCCATCCATGGTGCGAGGGTGCCGCGGGCAGCAGCCATGATCTCTGGGGTCAGGCTCTTCTCAGAGAAATGCTTGTTGAGCCGCGCAGTGGCCACTGCATCCCCGTCGTCAAGCAATGTCAGCACCTCACCTTCCGGGGTGATAGCGATCAGTTTGTCGCTCATCACCAGCGTCACCCAGAGATTGCCGTAGCTGTCGAAAGCGAAGCCGTCCGGGAAGCCCTCCAGTTCGCGGGGGCCGTAGACCTCACGCTCACCTAGCGAACCATCGGAACGCACTTGGAGACGCGATATGCGCCTCGCATTGCTCTCCACCACATACAGCCACTCTTCGTTGTCGTCGAAGCGAATCTCGTTGGTGCCCCCAAACCCCTCAGCGACAATCCGAATGCCCTTGCTATCGATGACGCCGATGTAGCCATCGAGAGAGCCTGCATTAATGGAGTCGGTCCACGGCTGCACCCTAGTGGTTACCGTGAACCAGATGCGCCCCTTAGTATCGATCAAGGGAAAGTTGGTCTTGCCCAGCGGATGACCACCCAGATGGTCGTGCAGAATTTGCAGGTGCCCCCTTTGATCGAGCCGCTCAATCCGATCCATGCCCCAGTTGCAAATGATGAAGTCACCCTCAGCGGTTAAGGCCAGGCCGTTGGGAAGCGAGGTACCTTGAGACTGAACGTAGCGCTGCTCGAAAGAGACTTCGGTGGTCACCTTTTGCTGTGGTGCAAGCAGTGTTTGGGCACCATCAGCACCGATCCGCATCACCCCACCACGTGCATCTGCAGCCCAAAGGGTACCGTCAGGTTGAGCGATGATGCATTCGGGGCGCTGCAAATCGCGCCCGACGAACTGGATGGCTTGCCGATCCACCTGCCAACCTTTTAGAGGGTTCTGTCCGAGCATTTGGCAATTCCTTTTTTCGAGAAACTAGGTAGGCATGGGGCAGCCGTCGCTCTGCCAAAGACGCAGCCGAGATCCGCCAAGCCTGTGATGGCTTTCGAGATTGTTGGGTTATCGATCTGTTGTTCGGCGTGT
Source organism: Pseudomonas sp. FP597 (assembly GCF_030687435.1). NCBI lineage: Bacteria > Pseudomonadati > Pseudomonadota > Gammaproteobacteria > Pseudomonadales > Pseudomonadaceae > Pseudomonas > Pseudomonas sp. FP597. The sequence goes on from NZ_CP117432.1 coordinate 3,970,423, forward strand.
AAATCGCGGTAACCGGTGATCCGCCAGAAATTCCATAGCCAGGTCCGCATCGACCCTTGAGACAGGGATACAGGATGAGGAGGACCGCCCGAACTCAGGCCGGGGATCCAGTTGACCAGGCGATTTTTTGGGAGGCAGGACAATGGCTTGCCCGGATGAAACTGTGACGTGGCGGTGCATGGTCAGCTCCGATTTTCGTTCTTGTTCTATGCACTAGGCCGAGAGGTCAGATGTATGTCTCTTCAGCACAGGCGACGTGTTGGGATGGAAAGTACGAAACTCAGAGCCATTCGGGAAATTTTAAATTGACATACGAACCATAACTGCGGTGAATTGTTAGAGGAACGCCCGCCATGAGCAGGTAACAAAAACAATCGCCTCGGGACCTTGCACGCAGCAGCGTCCGCAGCGCCAAACAAGGCAGATGCCAATGCGCTTCTACGGTCTGGATCTCAACCTGCTAGTCGTCCTAGACATGCTCCTCTCTGAACAGAACATCACCCGGGCCGGCGAACGCTTGCACTTGAGTCAACCAGCCACGAGCGCAGCGCTGGCCCGTCTGCGCGATTACTTCCAGGACGAGCTCCTCGTGCAGATCGGCCGCAAAATGGTACGCACGCCGGTAGGTGATGGCTTGGCGCAACCAATCCGTGAGTTGCTGATTCAAATGCGCACCACCCTGGAAAACCGTGCACTGTTCAAACCAGCAGAATCCAACCGCAGGTTTAGCGTGATCGCCTCCGATTACGTCGGCACGGTACTAATGCCCGAGGTGAGCAGGCGAATAAACCAAGTGGCTCCACTCTGCGCGTTAGAGATGCTCCCGCCCCACACGGCGCCGTCAGAGCAGATAGAACGTGGCGAAGTGGACTTGCTGCTGCTTCCAGACCTGCAGATCACTACGGAGCACCCATCTCAGGCACTATTCCAAGATGAGTTTGTCTGCGTGATGTGTCGTGACAATCCACAGACTGAGACCACGCTCAGCTTTGAGCAGTACAAGCAGATGCAACACGTACTGGTCCGCTGGGGCGAGCGGAGAATCCCGACCGTGGACGAGTGGTATCTGCACAAATTCGACGTCGAAAGGCGCTTCGACGTGATCACAAATACCTTCAACAGTGTCCCGTCCTACCTGATTGGAACCGAACGTCTGGCCACCATGCACCGACTGCTTGCAGAGCGCTGGATCACCTATCTGCCACTAAAGATACTGCCGCTTCCGTGGTCGGCTCCTCGTCTCACAATTGCCATGCAGTGGAATAAATACCAGCAACACGAACCTGGACTTACTTGGCTGCGAAGCCTCATTGGTGAAGTTGCAGCATCCATCTGACGCTCCTCCGCCCAAGCAGCGTATTTCCAGTAGAGATGCGAATTGCGTTACGCAATTCTTCGGCATCTCAGGATCCAATAGAGTCTTGAGCCTTAAATTTACTGCTCGTAAAAAAATCTGTTAAAAACGCGAAAAATCAGATTTTTCTCAATAAATTCAAGTAAATATCGGTAGTGATCGATTATCGAACTGTTTATTTTTCACTCAACCGGATTGACGGCAAGGAGATACTCATCGAACAATGGATCCACTAATAACAAAATGAGGATCCGCGCAATGTTTCCGAAGAACGCCTGGTACGTCGCCTGCACCCCCGACGAAATCGATGGAAAACCTCTCGGCCGCCAAATTTGCGGAGAGAAGATGGTCATTTACCGCGGCGTAGAAGGCCGGGTGACAGCACTGGAAGATTTTTGCCCTCATCGTGGAGCCCCTCTCTCCCTGGGCTTCGTCGAAAACGGGCGACTGATCTGCGGTTATCACGGCTTGGCAATGGGATGTGACGGGCACACCGAGTCAATGCCAGGCCAACGGGTACGCGGATTCCCGAAGATCCGTAATTTCGCCGTGGAAGAGCGCCACGGTTTCATCTGGGTTTGGCCGGGAGAGGCTAGCGAGGCCAATCCAACACTTATTCCTCTCCTCGAGTGGGCGGAGAGTCCCGATTGGGCCTACGGTGGCGGCCTTTACCACATCCAGTGTGACTATCGTTTGATGATCGATAACCTCATGGATCTCACCCATGAGACCTACGTGCACGCCAGCAGCATCGGTCAGAAGGAGATTGATGAAGTCCCGCCGACCACTCGCGTAGAGGGGCAGGAGGTGATCACCGAGCGTCACATGGAAAACATCATGGCTCCCCCGTTTTGGCGCATGGCACTGAGAGGTAATGGCTTAGCGGACGACGTGCCTGTGGATCGGTGGCAGATTTGCAGGTTCACGCCCCCGAGCCATGTGCTGATCGAGGTTGGCGTAGCGCACGCAGGTAGAGGTGGCTATAACGCACCTGCGCAGTACAAAGCTGCGAGCATCGTGGTCGATTTCATTACGCCAGAAACAGAGACCTCCATCTGGTACTTCTGGGGCATGGCACGCAATTTCCAACCGCAAGACGCCGTACTCACTGATAGTATTCGCGAAGGACAGGGAAAGATCTTCAGTGAAGATCTAGATATGCTTGAGCGGCAACAACAAAACCTGTTGAGAAATCCGCAGCGTCAACTACTAAAGCTGAATATCGACGCAGGCGGCGTCCAGTCACGACGGATCCTCACACGGCTTTGCGAAGCAGAACAGCAGGCTACTTCGTCGCTGATTGCTAGCGCCTAATTCTGCTGAAACTGCGCTGAGACGGCGGCAGCTAAGTCACTGCCCCTTCTCAGCCCTTATGCAGTACAGCCACACCTTCTCCCCGCGGGTGGAAGTACTCGGCGTAACGCAGGGTAGCGTTAGCGTGTTCGCGCATGATTGCCTCGGCCCGCGCTCCCTGCCCGCTAACCAGCGTTTCGTAGACTGAATGGTGCTGCAGATGAGCAAAATTGAAGCGCTGGTACTCTCGCTTGAGGTTATCGCGATCCACTGCCAGCGAACTCACTGAAGCAAACGGCAGATGGTCATTACGCGCCAGGGCTTCGGCTATAGCACGGTTGCCGCTGGCCTCTATAATGGCTTGGTGAAAGCGCATGTTGAGGCTGTGATATACCTCTAGATCTTCGAGCAGGACATGCCCCTTGTCGAATATCTGATCTCCTATGTCCAGGCACGCTTTCAGGATCAGCCGAGTTTCTTCGCTTATGCCACGCTCAGCAGCCTGCCGTGCAGCCAGACCTTCCAACACACCACGAACCTCCACGGTACCGGCGATATCCTGCTCTGTCACCTCGCGAACCGTGTAGCCACGTCCGCCGGCCTTGATCAGCAGCCCCTCCTGTTCCAAGGTCCGCAGCGCCATCCGAACAGGCATACGTGAAACCTGAAGACGCTCAGCAGTCGGTATCTCGATGATTCGATCGCCCGCAGACAATTCGCCGGAAGCGATCATCTTGCGCAGCTCGGCAAGCACTCGCTGGCCCGGTTTGCTCATCTGGGTTCTCTTGAAATTAGGACAGGGCAGGATAATAGCGCAGAGCAAAGCAGCTAAGGGAGAGATCCATTGAACTTAGTTAATCGCGGTCGGAACCGACGCTGGTCAACTCGTGCGCAACAATCAAATGGTGCTGGGTATCTACCGCTGTCTGCACGCAGTAGCCGACGATTCCGATGCGCGCTTCATCATGGAGAGCGCGTGGATCGGACAGTGAGACTTGCTTATCCGGCGACACGTTGAGGTGGATCTCAATCGCTTGAAGCTCCTTCATTTGCGTTTTTGAGCTGGCGATTTTTTCTTCCAGCCCTACCGCACTGGGCTCGGAGCCTGTTGGTTCTTGCCGATCGGCAGCATAGAGTGCCGCCAGGTAACCACACCGATCTATTCGAGCTTGGCCCATTAGGCAGCGTCGCCTGACCGCATTACCGAGTTATGCTTAACGCCTAGATATCTAGACGCTAAGTGCAAAAATTCGATTTAGTGCCTAGATTACTAGGCGTTAGGTTGCCTCTGCATTCCGAGCTACTAAGCTCTGGTCCTCAGCCAAAATGGGTGAAACCGACCCATAGCTGACGTTACGCCAATAGCGGCGACTCTATATCGATGAAACACTACGACTTCACGTCTTGAGATGACTACTATTTAACCATCTGTATTTCGCCAATATTGGCTTTTATATACCATTAAAGTTGTCATTCGCTTAAAGAATTCAATTTTTTATCGTGCCTTTTAGTTACCATCTAGGTATATTTATTGTACATCATGAAAGCTAGGTGACGCATGACAAAGTTGGAAAAAAATGATCAGCGCGAACGCGCACTTCTCAAGCTACGCATGGAAATAGATAGTAACATCCAGCGTGCCATATCTGCTGCTCGCGAATGCGGCCACTTCGATCTACTACTGCTATGTTATAGACTCAGAATCAATAGAATGGAAATGACTCAGGCGCCCTACCTTGAGAAATTGAGCGATATGGAGCTTCGAGAGAAACATCTAACGGACGAGGCGCTAAAGTACGCAATATCCTTAGTTGCCAAACATGGTAATTGGCATACCTGCGATGGGACTTTAAAAGACTTTGACCCTGGCCGGGTTGCTGGCCTACTATATTTGATAAAGCGAATTAATACAAAATTTGAAACCAATTCAATCATAAATACAGTAAATGTGCGCGTAATCGGAGAACGAGACCAGCATTTTGCGATAGACTATTCTTCACTTATGGAGGACCCGCAGCAATTAATGCTTCTACACTATGGTATTAGAGTGGAAAGATTTGCCTCGAACCTTAAGCAGGGTTTTCTTCCGGTAGAAGATCTTGTGCATAAGCTTCGCTGTGAGTATTCAGGGCTAAGTGATCATTTTTCATCCGAGTTCGGCATTACCTTAGAAGGCTATTGCAAGGGCATGCTGGACTTGTATAGAGCATTATTTCTTCGGGGAAAGGAAGCTGAAGCGAAGCTAACTTTCAATGAGGATGGCGTAGCTGAGCATGATACCCTCACGTTTATTACCATGGCTACAACGATGACTTTCAGTCACGAGGAGCTTATTACAATCCTAAGCCCCGAGTTTTTGCGCTACTTGGAAACTCATTCATTTGACGGTGATAAATTCAAGGAATCGGAACTTAGATTTCATTACTTAACGCGCCGCCCATTTTTAAGATCTGAGAGTTATTATATATTTAGCCCAGAACTTGTATATGATAGCTTGCAGGACAATGCGCGGTACACTTTGCTGGAGGGCGACACATCCAAGCACAAAGTTAAAGAGGTGAGATCAAACAAGTTTATTGACCAAATCTCTTCTATTGCTGCAAAATTTGGATACAAAGAAGTTGATAGGGATCGCTACCTCAAGAAAGGTAAATTTGATATTGGCGATATTGACCTTACTCTGTACAACCAAGCCACTGACCATACTCTTTTGGTGGAGGGAAAAAACTACACTTTACCTCTCGATGTTTATTTTAGATCGCCGGAAGCGATCCAGTCTCATCTTAAAACCACGCAGGACTGGGAAGTAAAAGTATTGCGCAGGCAGGAACACTTACTTCTTGATAAGACGATTTACCCAATAAATGGCACTTGGGACTACATAATTATAAGTCAGATGCCAGAACCGCTAGCTCATAGCTCAAAACTATTAGTGCTCAGCATCCATGAGTTTGAAGCATGGCTGAACCAAAGTATTAGGCCAACTAATTTCACTAAGTTCTTCAGCACTGCCTACGACTCTGAAACCTTCAAAATATCAGAAGATGAGATGGATAGATATATGTCTGAAAATCAGATGTCTTTCACCCCTCCGCCAGGGGATTAAGCAATACCCTAGTGCAGATCCCATATATATCGCCACTGACCCCGAACATTCAGTATGACTGCCCTGGCCGTTCTCTGCCGATCGTTACTACGACGTGTGCTGGTCAAGCGAATGCAAACGGTTGATCAGCACGGATGCAATTGAGTGCTCAGGCGACTTCTCTTTCATGGTTGTGCGCTTATAATTCCACTGACCGGTACCAAAGGAGCGCCTGGCCAACATGACAATGGTCCATGAACGTACCCGCAGCGTTGTTCAAACTGAAGCGTTTCTACGCGATATTGTCAGAGACGTCACCCTGCCTGAGAAGATGCGGCTTCGCGCCAAAGGCCTTCTGCGTCACTACCCCCCGCCCAATTACATTAGGCTCGCCGGCAAACTAGAGGAGCATCGGAGGGCCGAGCTATCTCGGCTAGACGAAAAGCACGGACCGTTGCCACCGGTATTAGGAACCTGGCTGGCTGTAGAGCCTATGTTCTGCGACGACTCCAACTCAGCTCCTGCCGCAGTGCTGAATGCATTTTCCAGACTTTCGGAGGCTAAACCGTGATATCACTGGGCTATAATCAGCCAAAGCACGCACACTCAACCATCATAAGCATCCAGTGATGACTGGCCCGAAATATGGATATTTCAATGCCTACGTCCGCTGCACCTCAACTTCTCCAACCTCTGTCCCCCCGCCGCCGAGCGTTTACCCAGCGAGCGGGCACCTTGGCGCGCGCCGCCGACAGGAGCCTCGACTGTCTATGAATTATTTCACCGAAACGGCAGCCAACATCCTTGGCAATAAAAAGCTGCGTAGCCCCCAGATCGAGGCCTACATCAAGGCGCAGGAGCATTTCGAAAACTCCAACGAGGACGCGCTGATCGTTCTGCCGACTGGGACCGGTAAAAGCGGGCTGGTTTCGATCGTACCGTTTGGCTTGGCCAAGGGGCGCGTACTGATCATTACGCCGGGCCTGGTCACAAAGCAGAGCATTCGACGGACACAGGAGCTACTGGAAGATAATTTCTGGATCAATTTCGATGTGATCTTCAGTGCCGAGGATCTGCCGGTCACGTGCGAATTCACCTCGGACACCCATCAGTCTAGCCTTGAACAAGCACACTTCGTCTATTCGAACATCCAGCAGGTGTACAACGAGCGGGGCCAGTCCCTGACGAAGCGGGTCCCGTCTGACTTCTTCGACCTCATCATCATCGATGAGGGGCACCATGCCCCCGCGGGCAGCTGGCAAAAGACCTTGGCTCACTTTTCCAAGGCCAAGAAGATCTTTGTAACGGGCACACCGTTCCGAGGCGACAACCAGGAAGTGCCAGGAAAGCTGATCCACAAGACACCTCTGTCCGAAGTGATGCGTGATCGGTACGTGAAGTGGCTGAGGAAGGAGACCGTCAATGCTCATGAACTTTACTTCACGGTCGCCGAGCAGCCAGGAGTCCACCTCTCCAAAGAACAAGTCCTCGAATTCAAAGACCGAGAGTGGGTAGAGCGCAGCGTAGCCCTGTCCCCAGAATGTTCGATGGACGTTATCAACCTGAGCATTCAGAAACTTGATGAGCTCCGAAAAACCTCTCCGGATGTGCCACACAAGATTCTCGCGGTTGGTTGCAGCATCACTCACGCCGAAGACCTGCGCACCTGGTATCAATCCAAGAACCTGAGTGTGGCTGTCGTGCACAGCGACATGGAGCAGGCGGATATCGATGCGGCGTTCCGCGTGATAGATAACCATCAATGCGATGTCGTTATCTCCGTGAACATGCTGATGGAGGGCTACGACCATCGATACCTCACGGTTCTGGCGCTCTTCCGTCCCTACCGAAGCGAGAATGCCTTTGCACAGATCGTGGGCCGAGTTCTGCGGGCGATTCCGGCCGAGGAGATTACGGCTTTTGAGATCGATAACAATGCCGTGGTGATCTATCACCAGGAGACCGGCTTGGACTCGATGTGGACTGCCTTCCAAACTGAGGTTGATCGTGCCAAACACCAGCGCACGCGCGATTACACCATCACGGACGAGGACTACACTCGCAAAGAGCAGGACTTGGGAGGGGTTTCCACCTCTGAAGCATTTGTGACTGACCGTGACTCCTACCTGGGGGATCTAGATTTCAACAAGATTTTTTCTGAGAAAAGGGCCGAAGTCGAATCCATCGCAACGCAGAAGGTCCAGGCGCTTCCGGGGATTGAGGATTACGACGCGGACGTTCTAGCCCAACTCAAGAATGTCTTCCTCAGTGCCGAGACTAAGAAAGCGGCTCAGATCATAGACCCTAACCTTGTAGAAAAGCGGCCCGAAATTGCACGCAAACAGCTGCGCGAGATCCTGACGAAGAAGGCTCAAGACGAGGTTGCAACCTTGCTCAGCGATCTGCAGATCAAAGAAAAAGCTTCTACCCTTTATCCGATATTCAAAAATCACCTGCCGATGGCGAAACCCAACATGCCTAATGACGGTATACTGGTGAGCTTTATCAACACCAAGCTGGCGAAGAAATTCGGTAAGGTTACTGAGCGTGACAACAGCTCACTGACCAAGTCGATTGAGTACGTGGTGGTGATCATCGATGAACTGGGGAGAATGCTGAAATGAGTCTTGAATCCATCAAAATGCTGGTTGATGAGCTCTCGACTCTCCACGTAACCCGTGGCGTTCAGCCCAGCGAACTGATCGACAATCTCTTCGAAGACGACTACGTCGAGTCCTCTGCACGAAACACCTCGCAGGGACTGGTGTTCGATTTGACCTTCCTAGAGGCAGATGATGACGGATCGCCGAGCAAGGTCACCATGCGCTATACCTACGACCGCAGCCGTCATCTAGTGCTTGTCGAGCAGAAGGTCGCGGCCAAGCGGTTCAACATTCAGTGGGATCGTGCCCGCGCCATCCAGGAACGACTCGGCAAGCTTGAAGCGCTGCTCGCTGACCAGCTGCCGCGGGAGAGCGTCGCCGCAATCCTATCAACCATGCCCCGAGTCTATCTTGCACTCGCTCCTCGACTGCAGTTGGTAGCCTAACCTAGCCAGTCCTCTCACTGCGGCTGATGCTGAACCAGCCATAATTTCGCCGCAGCGTATCGATGCACCTGCACGTTTCGTACAGCTTGCACTCGATCCAATTCGTCGTCCCCGCCCCATTGGGGCTGAGCAATTCCCTTTAGGGAGAGGTGTAAGCAAGCAAAGTCTTGAGTCACAGGAAAGGGCAGGAATCGCGTTTCGGCGTCACAATGGTGGTCCGACGTATCGCCCGAGTTACGCCCACCCGCAGAGCTAAAAGGTCTTGAGCACAGGTCTTTGGGTCCTGCGGGGCTTTGGCAATGCGCTGGTAGAGGCCGTCGTAGATGATAACCTCGTCGAACTCCTTCCCCTTCGACTTATGAATCGTCATGAGGTGGATGCCGCGCCAGTCCTTTTGAGCTGCAGCGAAATGCTCCTGCATCAAGGCACTGCGGACCGCCTCTTCAGCGCCCTTGTACCCACCCTGGGCACGCCACAGGGCACCCAAGTTTGTCCGCAGCACAGAGCCACGATGAAGAAATCGTAGGTAGCGAGCATCCGTTGCTACTTGCCTCAAGACTTCCGCAGTGGACGATGCCAACAGACCGCGCAACTGTAACCAGTCCTCCGAGGGGTCGCCTGATAATTGCAGCTGTTGCCGGAACTCTGAGATGCGTTGAATTTCGCTAACAATCAACCGGCGCTTGGTACCGCGGATCTTTCCCGAGGATAGAAAGGCTCTAAGAGCACCCGCCAGGTCAAGCTCGGTCTGCGGGGTAGGCCTACCTCCTCGACGACCACGAATGTGCGTGTGAAGTGCGCCGAGCATGCGACTCGCCACATCGCCAGCCGTACCTCCTTCCAGCAGAGTGGCGATAACGCCAGCGGCTAGAGCCGGCGGCTCCGCATCCATTGCAACGTCATGTTGTAGCTCTGGCAGGCCGTCAGCCGAGGAAGAAAGGTAGTCGGAAAATTCGAGCATCAGCCGCTTGGATGGCACCAGGATCGCTATCGACTTGTCTGGTACCTTCTTGAGGCGATCCAGCGCCGAGTAAACCGCGGCCTTAGCACTGAAGTGCAGGCTCTTTCCATATATGAAGCCGTAACGCACAATTTTGACCTGCTGATAGCTCTTGCCCTTGTTTGCGCCAGTGAGAAGGTCATTTCCATAGATCGAGATATCGGTTCCGCTGCTGCGATGGTTCTCTCCAGCGAAATCGAAGTGGGCAGCGCAGAAAAGCTCAAGAAAATCACCCACGCGCCTGGGATCAGCGCCTCGAAACTCATAGATCCGCTGTTCGGGATCGGCCAGCGCAATTAGGCGACTGCGCTTTCCAAGCTGCTTGATCAGCGCCCATTCATCACTATTCGTGTCCTGGAACTCGTCGAAGATGATGATGGGATAAGTGTCAGAGAAGATAGCGCCCAGCCGTTCACTCCGACTAAGCAGTTCACTGGCCAAGCTTGCGAACAAGTCGAAATGCAGTCGGCCCTCCTGCATGAAAAGACGTAGCTTCTCAGCTTCGTGTTGTGTTCTATCGATGTCGGTCAAATGCGCTGCTGCTTCGGGAGGCGGCAGAAGCTGCAGGCTAGACCTGCCATTCAACAAATAGGCATGGCTCCGGAGAATACTCCATGCGAAGCCATGGTACGTGCTGACCTCCAGCTGCTTCAGGTCCTCACGCGAAATCAGCTCAGAGGCCTTTTCTATGATGCGCGCTACGGTAGGCCTGGCGAAGCTCAAGAAGAGTATCTTCTGGCCTGGCTTGAGGACTCCTGAGCGAATCTCATCACGAGCTTTCACCAACGCGACGTGCGTTTTACCTGCGCCAGGGCCGCCCAGCGCCAAGGTATGTCCGGTGCACGCTAGGAAATCTCGCTTCTGATCGCTCCACGCTTCGATCATGTCAGTGGCTGAGGGGGATAAGGTTGAAACTTCCCATATAGTGCTACCAATGGTGCCGGATCGGCTTCAGCTATGGGTACCTCAGGGAGAAGAGCGACGCCGATTGTCTGAGGAGGGAGTACTGGCAGCGGCGGAGGAAGAGGTGGGGGCTCAATGACGTTCTTGATTGCCGCCAACGTGGTACTCACGTATTCAGGCATGTCGTTGGCAGTTGGGCAGGAGGCGAGCAAGTCGCCGACGTCGCCACCACCCTTAGCCCAGCCGAAATAGCCAGACAGAGCAGCCTGCAGATTGGCCAATGGCATTGCGGCTGTTGGCGTCCAAGCCGCTAGATGCTGCGGCCAATCGCCGGCAGCAACTACAACAGCGGCATATCTGCGGAGTGCGGCCTCAGATGCCCCCTGCAGTACCAAGTCTTCGAAGCCTTTGCTCGCAGACTCGTAAGGGTGATCTACTGAGGCCTTGATGGCTGCGAGTGCCTCCGGAGATTGTTTGTCGAACACCGCGAACACGATCTTGCCGAGTGACCGGAAAAACTCACCCAGCGGCGCAACATTGGTCTCGCCGCGAGCATCGACGATGGCCACCCCAAGGTTTTCGAGCGACTTGAATCGTGTGGGATCCAGCTCGCCAAGCCGGCGGGCGGCGGCAGGCATTGCGTCGAACTCCGTACGCCCCTCAAGCACGAGTACGTAGCGGGCCAGTAGGGCTTCGCAGAATCGAGTTCTAAATTCGGTGCGATAAGCCTTGGGCTTGACTGCTGGCGGGTATGTAGCAGTGATTCCGGTCATGACACCCGCCGTGCGCTTGAGAACCACTACCTGAGCAGGCTCGAACTCCTCCAGCACATAGGGTGAGTGGGAGGTGAAGATGGCCTGTGCCGACTTCTGGCGCAGCGAATTGATGATTCGTTTCTGAGTGTGCGGCGGAAGCGCGATCTCTGGCTCTTCCATCGCGAAGATCACGCTCTGCTTGAGTTCGGCGATGATGGACAGCAGAGCCAATACTAGCGTGTTAATTGTGCCAGTGCCTTGGTGCTGATATGGGGCGGAGTAGATAGAGCCGTCCGGCCTCTTCGCTCCTGTGCCCATGAAGACAGTTAGGGTTCGGCGGAGCATGTCGCGAGTCAGGTCCGAAACCCGCATGTGGGGTTGCTCTGCCCAGTCGGATGGTACGTAGTGCCGTACTGCATCTTGGACTGCAACAAGCAACTCGCCGATTTCCTCGGTCTCTCCAACTGGCAGAGCACGCAACTGGTCGAGTAGGTCTTCCCACATTGTCAGTCGTGTCTCCTTCAGCCGAAGGATCACGTCCAACAAAGAGCCTCGCTCCAGACTGAGTGCCCGAGCGCCGGTTCGCAGCGTACGCAGATAAAGAAAACCGCATTTTCGTTTGTCGGGCGCAGAGAAGCGTAAGTAGGAGCCATCTGGCATTTCGGGAGTGGCGTAGTAGGTATCTCCTGCAAAGTCGTCCTCTTCTACGTCATACCAACCGTTGAAAAAGACGCGCATTGACGCACCAACATGGGGGAGGTCTGTTCCCTCTGGGGGTGCCCCCACAAGCAATGTCTTAGCCTGCGTATCCCACCATTCGATGTGCTCGCGGAAATGCCGCTGCTGCTCATCGGAAAGGCCAGCGATAATGACCTCGACCTGGATCGGGATCACCTCGTTCTTGGCTGGGTCTACATATGCACCGGCATAGAAATCGTGCTCATCAATTACAGGACGGCGACTCAGGCGCTCCGGGCCAAGAACGAGATCCACCGCTTCCAGCAATGTGGACTTGCCGGCATTGTTGTCACCGATAAAAGCAGTATGTCCATTGAGGTGGACCTCACCGTAGGCGATGCCTCTGAAGTTCCGGACGCGAACACGCACAAGATGCACTTCGACCCTCCTTGTCTAGCGGTAACCAAGATCCTAGCTCTAGTGCCATAGTAGGTTCGATTCGAATATATTGCTACTTGAGGGCTTGTTCGGTCCTAGCCGCGTACCGCGCACCAGCAACCAAGGGCCGATATTCGCCGCTCGCTGCCGATCATGGATACGAAGCGTGCTGGTCAAATCCGATGCAATCGGTTGTCATTACGAATGCAAACGGGTGCTCAAGTGGAGTGCGTTGTCGCAACATCAGCACATAAGGCAAACGCACGAAACTCGACATGGAAATTGCCAATGAAACGGAATATTTCAGTTACGTTCGAAAATGGTCAACTGCTGAATTCAGCTCTTTGCCCACCTGCTGCAGCTCTTCTGCCGAACTTTGCAACTGATTGCTTTCCTGCTCTCGACTTTCTGCAACTCCGCGTACTCGCTCCATGTTTCGACTGACTTCTACTGCAACGATGGTTTGCTGTTCAGAGGCTAGGGTAATCTGCTGATTCGTTTGCTCAATTCTGGAGACGGCGGATGTAATCAGTTCCAACGCCTCGGAAGCTTGTTGTGCAAGGATTACTGCTTCATCAGTCAGGGTGCGGCTGCCGTGAAGACGTCCCGCCGCCCGCTGGGCAACGCCCCGCAGGCGGTCGATCAAACCTTCAATCTCCTCTGTAGAAAGCTGAGTACGCTGTGCTAGAGCGCGAACCTCGTCTGCGACCACCGCAAAACCTCGGCCATGTTCCCCGGCGCGCGCAGCCTCGATAGCAGCGTTCAGCGCGAGCAGATTGGTCTGAGTCGCGACAGACTTGATCACATCGAGAATGCTTCCTATCGAGCTACTTTCTGCCAACAGAGACGCCATGGCCTCCGCGCAACCAGTCATTTCCTTCGCAAGCAGGTCAATCTTACCCCCAGCTTGGCGCATCATTTCATTTCCTTTATTAGCCAGGTTTTCCGCCTGAGATACCGCTTCACTGGCGTCTCCGGCATTCCTGGCTACCTCCTGCGCAGACGCTGACATTTGACGCATAGCCGCGGCGGCCAACTCCGTTTCCCGTTGCTGGGTTGCGACGCCCATTGTGCTGCGTTGGATGACCTCGCCTAGGCAGAAGGAAGCTCCATTGAGCTTGTTGACGCCTGTTCCGATGCGACCAACCATCCCACGCAAGCTGCCGAGCATGCCGTACACAGTCTCCAGTAACTGTCCAAGCTCATCATTGCGCTTCTCAGCAACACTGCCGTGTGTTAAATCGCCGGCAGCGACACGCTGTGCCAACTCCACGGCTTGGCGCAGTGGCTGCACTATCAATTGTCGAATGGACCAGCTCGCAGCAGCCCCTAGAATCAGTGCCAAGACTGTTATAAGACCAAGTTGGCGGTACACCTTGTCCTTGCTGGTTTGTATCTCTTGCGTCTGCTGTTCGTTCGCCTCGGCTAGCAGCTCGCTCACTTTATGAGTTTCCGCTCCCATAGCTGCACTGCTCTGAGCTATGCGCTGACGTGCCTCAACGAACTCATCAAACGCTTTGCGATAGTCGCGCAGCGCATCGCGCGCTTCTTGCAGGGACTGCTGACCTTGACTACCGAGATCAAGTGCCTGCATTGCGGATAGGAGATCAATCATGATCACCTCCCAATCGTTTCGATAGCGATCTTCACCATCGAGCGAATAATAAGCCTCGTAATCTCGTAACTTCGTCAATTTGTCTCGCAAAGCTGCAATATGTTCCAGCAAGACCAATTCGTCGCTTTTCGAAGACACACCCTGGTCGATATCTGAATTTACTTTGTCTAATTGATCGAGTAATAGGACCGTAAAACTATTTCCTGCAGCCTGCGCTAGTTCTTGCATGCGCAACCTAGCGTCACGTGCACGGCGCAATGAATCGGCGAAGCCTAGAAATTGTGTTGAATAGCCCTTGGCCGCTTCACTCATCGCCTCCCGATCAGAGTTCAGTTCTGCGGCCTGGCCTAGTTCAGTGACAAGTTTGTCCACGGTACTCCGAACTTCGTCCGCCGCCGACGATGCAAGGCTCAGCGCGAACTCCTTCTCTGCAACTCGCGCAGACAGAATGGACATCTGAATTCGGCTTTCGATCCTCATCTGCTCAGTGTGCTGATGTAGGACGTCGAGTGAGCGAAAAGCAGCCAGAGCTACACCCATCGTCAGAAGCAGTACCAAACCAAAGCCTAAAAGCAGTTTGGCACCTACCGAAAGGTTACCTAACACTCGGCTAAAAAATGGCATCTCAATACACTCCGTGAGAACGACTGAAATAACACATAGGGGCAACCTTTTATATTTTTTGTAGGTTTGGAAAGGACCGATCGACAAATGCAAATAGCTTTCCCAAGCCGAAAAATCCCTAAACATGCAAGCATTCAGAAACTTGTTAACTTGAGCGAGGAATTTCGACAGTTAATTAGAAACGCTACTGATAGCATCGTTATTTCAACGATACTGCAGTATTACTCAATGGCCTCTTAAGGCAGTCCTACGTAGTTTTCAGCGATGGTACGTCGCCCGGCATCCGATTGGGCGTAGTAGTCCAGCTCGGTCTGTTGCATACGGCGGCTAAAGTCGTCAGTGTCCGGAAAACGATGTAGCAGCGATGTCATCCACTAGGAAAAACCCTCTGCTTTCCAGATACGTCAAAGACAAAAGGCCGAGTGTTCGCCATGCCCTGTTCCAGCACCCCAGCTCGGATGCGGCCGAGAACATAATCGGGGGTTCTGTTCAATGATGACGTTGTCGATACCTGCCTTATGCAGAAGTTGGCCGAGGAGAAGGCCCGATGGGCCGGCACCGATGATGGCAACTTGAGTCTTCATAATTGCGTCCTGTTGGCCGGCTCAGGAACCGGCGGGGGCGACGTCGCTTAGTGCTCTACACGTGGAGCGAGAGCTCTAAGTTATTGACGCCCCAATTGGAGCCACCAAGGAATAGCTCAGATCTCGATGTCACAACACCGGGGATACCGGAATCTCACTTTTCGAGAGTGTGTTCTGTTCATCCGCGATCAGCTTGTCCAATACCCGCCGCGCACGGACCGCGCCGGCATCACCGGGAAGCAAAATGGGCTTGAGCGACCAAAAATCTGCGTTACCGATCGCCTCTTGCTGTGCCTCCAGCATCGGCAAATCCTCAGTGCTGAACGGTTCATTGAGGGCTGATACCTGCTGTTCGGCGATGGCTTTGCCTTGCTCACCCATTGCCAAAGGAAGGGGGAATGAGAACCAGTAGTGCGAGGTAGACTCGGTTTCAGGTGTAAACAGGTGAGGCAGCTGAGCCTCCCGTCCTTCCGCACGCGATTGGCCGGTAGGAACGGCGCCCGAATATAGAAGCATGCTGGCCGGGGCATCCCAGCGCACGTCGATCCAGCGATCAACCAAGGTTCCGCGGGGGATGCCCATCGCGTCGTAAAGGAAGTCCGGCATGATTTCCGAGATGGTTTGGCGATATGACCATACGGTGTTGCCTTGCTGATCCACTGAAGTAATTGCGTTACTCACATCGCTACTTCCCAGAGTACTGGGATGCAAGTACTGGATATGGGACAGATCGAGGATGTTGTCCGACTCAAGTACGTAGTTGGCGCGCGCATAGAGGTACCGCTTGGCCACATAGAATACGCTTGGATCCATGCACTCAAAGTTGGGAATCAGCGACTCATCTGCAGGAGCATCGCCCATCCAGATCCAAACGACGCTGTATTTCTCCGTGACTGGATAGGACTTCACTTTAGCGGCCTTAGGTATCCGACCATCACCATGCGGGTTATGGGTGCAGCTACCGGCACCGTCGAAGTGCAGACCGTGATAGGCACACTGAACCGATGAATCACAGAGCTTTCCCTTGGAAAGGGGAGCAAAGCGATGCGGGCAGCGGTCGTGAATCGCATTCACGCGCCCTTCTTCATCACGGAAGAATACGATTTTTTCATCGAGCAGTGTGCGGGCGAAGAGCTCTCCAGGCTTGACCTCTTCATCCCAGGCAGCGACATACCAAGTGTTTCTCAGGTAACCCATTTTATTTTTATCCTCTTTGGCTTTGAATGGCGCCATTTACATCGGCGTCCTCGTTGTAGGCGTTACAGATCCAGCACCAGACAAGTAGACTTCGCGCGCGAACAGCAAGGTGTGAACTGGTCGTTTCGGGCTTGTTCCTCCGGGGTAAGGAACATGTCACGGTGATCAGGTTCTCCTTCGAGTACCCGCGTTACACAGGTGCCGCAGATACCTTGTTCGCACGAGAGTGGGATGTCGACTCCGGCTTCCAGTAACACCTCTGCCACAGTTCGCTCCGCTGGAATCACCAAGCGGCGACCACTGCTCGCCAGCTGGATCTCAAAGCTGCCCGACTCGCCCGCCTGCTGAGGTGCGGCTGCGAAGTACTCGCGGTGCAAGCTAGCCTCCGGCCAACCGGCTTCGCGAGCGGCCGAAAGAATGAACTCCATAAAGCCGCCAGGACCGCAAACGTACAGGTGGTCCCCTTCGGTATAGCCGGAAAGAACCTTTGGGGCCTGCAACCGCTGTTCGGGTGATAGATCGTCAAAGTGAAAGCTCACCTGGCCAGCGAAATGCGACTGCTTGATTCGCTCTACAAAAGCTGTGCGATCTTCACTCCGGCTGCAGTAGTGCATGGTGAAGTTTGCATCTATTTGAGCCAGGCGCTCGGCCATGCAAAGTATCGGTGTAATGCCGATCCCACCTGCGAAGAGTACTGAGCGACGGGCGGCATGGGTCAGCGGAAAGAGGTTTCGAGGCTCACTGATTTTGAGATGATCGCCCTCAGAGACTTGCTCATGCATAGCTTTAGAGCCACCACGCGAGGCAGGATCCAACAACACACCAATTTGGTAGTGCTGAAGATCGTCAGGGTGATTGCACAACGAGTACTGTCGAACGAGCCCGTTCGGGAGGTGGACATCGATATGAGAACCTGCACTGAAAGCGGGAAGCGATTGACCGCTGATAGCTGCAAACTCATAGCTGAAGACACCTTCAGCCTCCCGAGTCTTTCGGACGACCTTGACTTGAAGCATTGGAAGTTGACCTCTTGTAATTCTTGTTGATTGCCCCCTGTTGAGGGCGTGCGCCTGGTGAAACAGGTCGCATGAGGCTGGGAAAGGACACTGCGTTCCTCTCTATGATGTAGCAAGGCTAAAAAGTCAGGAGGCAATTGACTAATCGCACTTTAGGATACGGAGTATCTTGAAAATCGATACCTGCCGCCCCATGCATCAAATACGTTTGCTCTTGCTCAGAGCCTCACAAGAAAAATCCAGGGCCGAATGTCGGCCCCAGACTAGATGCCTCATGAGGGACCTAAATCAATGGCCGCAAAAGGTCTTGTGTGGGTCAATGACGAACTTCTTCGGCACGCCGGCATCGAACTCGCCGTAGCCTTCCGACGCTTGGTCGAGGGTGATCACCTGCACACCGACCACTTCAGCAATGTTGATGCGGTCCCACATGATCGCCTGCATCAGCGCGCGGTTGTACTTCATCACCGGGGTCTGGCCGGTGTGGAAGCTGTGGGATTTGGCCCACCCCAGGCCGAAACGGATGCTCAGGCTGCCCATCTTCGCGGCGGCGTCCACAGCGCCCGGATCTTCAGTGACGTACAGACCGGGGATGCCGATCTTACCGGCTACGCGCACCACGCCCATCAGTGAGTTGAGCACGGTGGCCGGAGCTTCGTGTTTCACGCCGTCGTGGCCGTGGCCACGAGCTTCGAAGCCCACGCAGTCGACTGCACAATCCACTTCCGGCTCGCCCAACAGTGCGGCGATCTGTTCGTGCAGCGGGGCGTCTTTCGACAGGTCGACGATTTCAAAACCCTGAGCCTTGGCGTGAGCCAGGCGAATGGTGTTGACGTCGCCGACGATCACCACCGCCGCACCCAGTAGGCGTGCCGAAGCGGCGGCCGCCAGGCCGACGGGGCCGGCACCGGCGATATAGACGGTGCTGCCCGGGCCAACGCCGGCCGTCACTGCGCCGTGGTAGCCGGTCGGCAGGATGTCCGAGAGGCAGGTCAGGTCACGGATTTTTTCCATGGCCTTGTCGCGATCCGGCAGTTTCAGCAAGTTGAAGTCGGCGTATGGCACCAGCACATATTCAGCCTGGCCGCCGGTCCAGTCGCCCATGTCGACGTAACCGTAGGCACCACCCGCACGGGCCGGGTTGACGGTCAGGCAGACGCCAGTGTGTTGCTCCTTGCAGGAACGGCAGCGCCCGCATGCCACGTTGAACGGTACGGATACCAGATCGCCGATTTTCAGGCTTTCGACGTCGTTGCCCTTCTCGATCACTTCACCAGTGATCTCATGCCCCAGTACCAGACCGACCTGAGCGGTGGTACGGCCGCGTACCATGTGCTGATCGGAACCACAGATGTTGGTGGACACCACCTTCAGGATCACCCCGTGCTCAATCTTGCGACCGCGCGGGTCCTGCATCTTCGGATAGTCGATCTTCTGCACCTCGACCTTGCCTGCGCCAAGATATACAACACCACGATTACCAGTCATACAACCTCCAGCTCTCTGTTATTCAATCGTTCAAAAACAGAGGTCCGTCCACAGGCGGACCCCAGTGCTCACTGAAAAATGTGATTCGCGTGATGGGCGGAAACTGAAACGGAGCCTAAGGAAGGCTTCGTTGGTAGCATCCGGTCAGCGTCTACTCTTCGAAAATTGCTACTGCGCGTACGAATCCGGCTGAGGCATGCCTGATCTTGTAGGGAAAACAGGACACCATGAATCCGTGCGGTGGTAGCTGTTCAAGGTTCGCCAGTTTCTCCATCTGGCCGTAACCGATTTCCCTCCCGGCTTTGTGCCCCTCCCATATGATCGAGGGATCGGAGTGCTGAGCGAAGCGCTCTCTGGTGAACTTGAATGGCGCATCCCAACTCCATGCATCGGTACCGACGACTCGCACACCTCGCTCCAGCAAATACAGTGTTGCTTCACGCCCAACGCCAACGCCTGCATCCAGATAGCCCGGTTGGCCGAACAACTGACCTGCGCGGGTATTCACCAAGACGATGTCCAGAGGTCGAAGTACATGGCCGATACGCTCAAGCTCCGCCTCTACCTCTTTTGCCGTAACGACATACCCATCGGGAAGCGCGCGAAAGTCGAGTTTGACCCCTGGTTGTAGGCACCATTCCAGTGGCAGTTCGTCGATGCCAAACGCGGGCTCACCTCCATCGGTCGTGGAGGCGTAGTGCCAAGGTGCATCCATGTGGGTACCGCTATGCGTGGTGATCTGTAGGCGCTCTGCAGCCCAGGCCTCACTTCCTGGCAGATCCTCCTTTCGAAGCCCAGGAAACATCGCCGCCATTTCTGGCCAGCCCTGTTGATGATCGATGTACTCGACTTTTGGCAACAGCGGTGGAGGATCCGTGTACGGGTTGTTATCCAGGCTCACCGACAGGTCTACGAGACGCCGCTTACTCGGATTCATGGAATGCTACCTTCTGCGCAGTCGATCTCACCTGTCCTCGGCCCTCGGCGACCTTTGATACCGAGAGCGTTTCTTAGGAGCGCGCTAGCCGTACCGTCATGACGGAAGCCCAGTGCTTTCGCCTGAGGAGTGCGAATCGGCGGGTAACATCCGAACAATCGCTCAAGTCCGGGGTCCGGCTCGAAGGAAATGCGCTGCCGGTTGGCGGCTCCGACCGTAGCGGCGAGAGCATCGAGCACTTGAGCAATGGACAGATGAAGAACGGGGAGCTGCCAAACTCGCACTGCCCCCAAATCTTTTAGTTCGGCGGCATGCAGCAGGTTACTTACACAGCAATGCACTGACATCCACCAGCAGGTAGCCTCTGGCGAAACTGGGCAGCAATACTCATCGCCCGCTTGATAAGCGTGGAGTAGGTCGCTCATGAAGGTCGATCGCAGCCCATTTTGAGCGCGTGGCCGTGCAACAATTCCCGGAAAACGCAGCGCTCGGCCATCCACATCGCCTCGGCGTGCAAGATCAGTCAATGCCGTCTCGACCATAAGTTTATGAGCGCCATAG
This sequence comes from Pseudomonas sp. FP597, assembly GCF_030687435.1. Classification (NCBI taxonomy): domain Bacteria; kingdom Pseudomonadati; phylum Pseudomonadota; class Gammaproteobacteria; order Pseudomonadales; family Pseudomonadaceae; genus Pseudomonas; species Pseudomonas sp. FP597. The sequence goes on from NZ_CP117432.1 coordinate 3,991,000, forward strand.
GCCAATTGCGGTGCTGGCGTGTACTGTTCGTCCATGCGTGAAGGCAGCTCTTCACCGTAAACCGCAACACTACTGGCGTACACCAAGACTGGTGGGTGATCCGCATTGCGAAGCTGGTTCAGGAGCTCCAGGCTCGCTTGCAAGTTCACCTGGTAACCAAGCTCATACTGCGTTTCCGCTGCGCCGCCAGGAATGCTAACCAGGTGAAAGACCACATCGATCCCGTCGGCAAGCACACGACGTAAAAGGGCCGTATCTGTAACACTGCCGAGGTGGCGACGCAGACGGCGATCGTCCGGTAACCCCTCCAACTGCTGATCAACCAGAAGCAATGCTTCGATGCGCTTGCCACGCAACTCGCCAGAGTTAAGCAGTTGGCGCACGAGTTCGCGGCCAACAAATCCATTGGCACCGGTCACCATTACGCGCATGAAATACCTCCTTGAACGAGCTGCTGATCAATGGCGCCAAACAGTACATCTCCATTTTCAGCACGCGCTTCCATGCGCACCCGGTCGCCAAAGCGCATAAAATCGGTCTTTGGCACACCGTCGGCGATAATCTCGATCGCTCGGCGTTCGGCAATACATGCTGATCCGACAGAACGATCGGAATTGGACACGGTACCGGAACCGATGAGGCTTCCCGCGCTCAACTTTCGCGTTAATGCCGCATGCGCAATCAACTGATGGAAACCAAAATGCATTGCGCAACCATGAGGATGACCGAACCAGTTGCCGTTCCATTCAACGTTCAGGGGGAGATGGACTCGACCGGTGCGCCAGGCGTCGCCCAGTTCATCCGGAGTCACTGCGACAGGTGCAAAACTTGTAGTGGGTTTGGCCTGAATAAAACCGAAGCCGGTTTTCATTTCTCGCGGTGCCAATGCACGCAGCGAGACGTCATTCAATTGCAGAATCAGGCGGATATGATGCAAGGCCTCCTCAGCGCTGCAACCCATCGGAACCTCATCGACCAGAATCGCGAATTCGCCTTCGAAATCGATGCAGTGGGCTTCACTGGGCAGCGGAATGTCAGCACGAGGACCGATGAAGTCATCACTTACCCCCTGGTACATCAGCGGAATTGAATCCACTCCCTCGATCGGCTCTAGATTGAACGCCTTCTGCATTAGCTCGCCGTGGCTCAAAAAACACGATCCGTCCAACCACTGCCATGCTCTGGGTAGCGGTGCCGCCAGTCGCTCCAGGTCGAGGTCGAATGCCATAGCCGCTTCGTTGCGATTGAGGCTCGCGTATAGCCGATGTAGCTGAGGTTCCGCGACTCCCCAGTTGTCCAACGCACTCTGTAGGGTGGCAGCAATGTCCGGCGCCTCGACCGCACGTTTCAGGTCGCGAGAGACGATGAGCAAGCGGCCATCACGGCTACCGTCGGCCAAGGTTGCGAGCTTCACTCCAGCACCTCACGAAGCTCTTCCGCATAACGGCCATCGAGCAAAATGAAGACCATACGGGCCATATTTTCGGTTCGGTTACTCCAGGCGTGGTTAGTACCGCGTTGCACGACGATATCTCCGCGCTTGAGGTGCACCTCTTCTCCGTCGAGAACCAGCCAGACTTCACCCTCGGTAACGATCCCATAATCAAGAGTTTCGGTTCGATGCATCAGCTTGTGCTTCGAACTTGCGGTCCCGGTGCCCGCATGGGCCTCTCCGATCTCAGCAAATGCTGCCGCAGCCTCTTCCGTACTGACCTGGCTCTGCACGCTATCTGGTGGAATATCGACAACGCGGATGGTGCTCCCCAGCGGCGCCGGGCTGAGTTGCAGCGGCTGGCTTGTAGGATCTTCAGCGTTGTCCAACATCGCAGGCGACGCAGTGCTGTTCCATACCTCGTAGAAAATCGTCCCTGGAACAGCTTTCAACGGGAAATTGTTAGGCGTCGGACCCGAGCTAGTGACTACAGCCACGCCAGAAGACGAGTGACCGGTGACAACGCGTTTGAAGGGGGGCAGCAAACTCATAACATTTCCTTTTAATTTCCGTCGCTGATGGTGGTGCCACCATCAACGATCAGGTTCTGCCCGGTGATAAAGGCGCCACTGGCAGATGCGAGAAGCAGTGCCACACCAGCTACTTCCTCAGGCCGGCCAAAGCGGCGAAGAGGGGTAAGTTCCAAACGTCGCTGAATCAGAGTGGGATTACTTGTAAGCGGGCGCGCAAACTCGGTTTCAATCACACCAGGGCTGATTGCATTGACGCGGATATTTGCTGGACCCCACTCAACAGCGAGGTTACGCGCCAGTTGAGCAAGAGCTGCCTTGCTCAAACCGTACAGACCAAGCGCCTTGTTGCCTCTGACCCCGGCAATGCTGGCCATTAGCACGACACTGCCGCCGCCTCCCTCCGCCATGCCTGGAAGTAGCGCATTGGTAAGCCATACCGCGCTACGCAAGTTGATGGTGAAAGTCAGCTCCCAGTCCGTGTCGGGGGCAGTCGCCAGTGCTCCCAAATGGGGAGCCACCCCGGCATTGCAGACGAGGGCGTCGAGCCGTCCAAAGCGGTCGGTGACCTGCTTGGCAAGTGTCATTACTGCGGTCTCATCAGCCAGATCAGCAGGCAGGGCTATCACGTCCAGCCCTTCCTCAGCCAGCAACGCTACTGTTCGCTCGCAGTCTGCAGGGCACTCACTGCTAATAGCGACCTGAGCGCCTGCGCGGCTGAACTCACGTGCGATCGCGAGCCCGATACCCCTGGTCGCACCGGTGATGAGGGCCGTCTTACCTGTCAAGGCGAACAGCTCGTTCATACGCTCTCCTTTGCCTCATCGTGACCTTCAGCGCCGGGGCATCGACAGACAATGAACTGACCAGAGCCGTCGGTAATCTCCCAGATCCGCTCACGCAATATCGTTTTGAGTAGCTGCATGGCGCTTCCCTTTTTTGTCGTTATGGCGTTCTTAAATGATGGTCATACCCACGTGCTGCTGGGTGCTTTCGGGGCTGTGATGTACTTCCATCTGGGCAGAAGTTACCGAGATGGCCTCGCGGTTGAGCTGATCGCGCGGGAGAAGGAAGTAGGCCAATGCCGGCAGCAACACCAAAGCTCCAACCATGTTCCAGACGAACATGAAGGCGAGCAGCACGCCCATATCGGCTTGAAACTTAATGGGCGAGAAGATCCAGGTACCGACACCGATGGCCAGGGTGACACCGGTGAGCATTACGACTTTGCCGGTGAAAAGCAGAGCTCGATAGTAGGCTTCAGAGAGGCTAGAACCTTGGCGGAGCTGTGCCAGGACGATACTCATGACATAGAGTGCATAGTCGACGCCGATGCCGACACCCAGGGCTATTACCGGCAGCGTTGCCACCTTAACCCCGATTCCCAAGGCAACCATCAAGGCCTCGCAAAGCAATGAGGTAAGCACCAACGGCAACACTGCGCACACAACAGCACGCCAGGAGCGGAACGTAACTAGGCACAACAGGGTGACAGCACCATAGACCCACCACAGCATGTCCCGGTTGGCCTGTTTCACCACGATATTAGTAGCGGCTTCAATACCAGCACTGCCTGCGGCGAGTACAAATTGCGCTTGTTCGGTGTTGTTTTCCTTTGCGAACGCTTCAACGGTGTCGACCACGCGCGCAAGCGTGTCAGCCTTGTGGTCAGTCAGGTAGGCATACAGAGTCAGCAGACTGCAATCATCGTTATACAGTCCCCGTGGAGCGTTGGCAGTGACCATGTTGAGCGTGGCCTGGTTGTTCACCAGCTCATACCACTTCGGATTACCCTCTGAGAGTCCCACAAGTACGCGACGATTGAGCAATGCCAGCGAATTGGTGGAGTCCACTCCCGGCAGACCCCGAAGCTTCCAATCCAGGTCATCTACTAGCTTGAGCGTGTCATAGTTCGAACAGCCACCCGGTGGAGTCTTGACCATTACGGCGAAGATGTCGCTGCTTGCCCCGTAGTGGGTGGTTACAAAGGCATTGTCACGGTTATAACGAGAGTCTGGACGCAATTCAGGGGCGCCCGCGTCGAGATCGCCGATCTTCAAATTTAGGCTGACGGCATAACCTCCTACCGCCATCAACACGCCGAGAACAATGCAACCGGTCGCCCAGCGCTTTTGGGTGAAGAGATCCAGGAACCGCCAGAATGCGTGCTTGCCATTTCCGCTGAGGTCGGCCTCTTCGGCGCGTAGGCTACGCCGAGCAGCGCGCGGGCTAACGCCAATGTAGGAAAGCAGCACAGGCAGCAAGATCAAGTTGGTGAAAATCAGCACCGCCACCCCTAGGCTGGCGATCACGGCTAGGTCCTGGATCACCTGAATTTTGATGATCATCAATACGGCGAAGCCAACCGCATCACACAGCAACGCGGTGAGACCGGCGAGGAAAAGCCGGCGGAACGTAAACCGTGCCGCCACAAGTCGATGCATGCCCCGACCAATGTCCTGCATGATGCCGTTCATTTTCTGGGCGCCATGGCTCATTCCGATCGCGAAGACCAGAAAAGGCACCAAGACCGAGTAGGGGTCTAGCTCATAGCCCAGAATGGGCAACAGTCCGAGTTGCCACACCACAGCAACCAGTGAGCACACTACGACTAGCGCGGTGCTGCGAATACAGCGGGTGTACCAATACAGGACCACCGCCGTAATAACGATGGCCGCAGCAAAGAACAGAAGGATCTGTTTCAGACCATCAATCAGGTCGCCAACCACTTTGGCAAACCCTGTGATGTGAATCTCAACGCCTTCGGCCTGATATTTACCGCGCAACGCTTCGAGCTCGTGAGCGAATGTTGTGTAATCCAGGCTGTTCCCATCTGCTGTTTTCTCCAGCAGAGGCACATAGACAATGCTCGATCTCTGATCGAAAGCGACCAACTGGCCGATCTCGTTCGATCGTTCGATGTTGCGTTTAAGGGCATCCAGGCTAGCAGCGGCACCGTCGTAACCATCCGGGATCACCGGACCGCCTTCTAGTCCCTCTTCCGTGACGCCGGTCCAGCGGGTGGAGGGTGTCCAGAGTGATTTCATGCCAGCACGATCGACTCCTGGCAACAGGTATACCTCGTCACTCAGTTGCTGAAGGGTATTTAGGTAATCCTTGTCGTAGATGGTGCCCTTCGGGTTGGCGACGGCGATACGAACCGCATTACCAAGGCCGGCCAACTCCTGTCGGTGCTCCAGGTAATTGGCGATGAAAGGATGCTCACGTGGGATCATCTTTTCAAAACTGGCATTGAGATCCAGCCGAGTGGCCTGCCAGCCGAGGATCAAGGTCGCGGCCATGCACAACAGCAGTACGAGAACCCGGTGGTTGAACAGAGCTCGCTCAAGCAACGATCCAGAGTTGCTATCAAAGCCCGTAAGAGTGTCGAAAGATTGCGCGCAAGAGTTCGAGGCGTGCATGGCTCATTCCTCGATATTGGAGGTGAATAGAAATGGAAGACGACGAGCTCCAGCCATGCCCACAGCGATCAAACTGCCGTCGGCAGCTTGAGTCACGGAGGTCAGCGGCAAGCCGTCGGAGACAGGTACTGACTGCGCAGAAAAATCTTTGAGCCCGCTGTGCAGCAGCAAGCCCGCTTGGTTGGTGAACAGAAGTCGCCCCTGCGCCACATTGATGCTATTGATTGACGCTGGAATGGGGTTAGCCAGCGCCTGAAAGGAGTTCCCCTGATCACCAGAGACAAAGAGATGGCCTCGTAGACCGCCTATATAAAGGAGACCGTTCTGCGACAGAGCAGCGGCGAAGTAGCTGCCCTCATAAGGGCTGTGCAATGCAACGAAATGCTCTCCACCGTCCGTGGAGCGCAGTAGAAGGCCCTGTTCTCCGGCCAGGTAAATACTGTTTCCCTGCCGGGCGGCCGCGTACAGATGAAGTCCGCGGTCGTTGGGCACACGACCACTCCAGGACTGCCAAGTCTGTCCACCATCCTCGGTGGCCAGGACCAGCCCATATGCCCCCGTCACCAAGCCACGTTTCTTGTCAGCAAAGCTCAATGCCAAAAATGGTTTGTCAGGCCCGTCATCGATTAGGCGCTGAGCGACATGGATACGATCTTCGTCGCCGGAAGCTTGTGCCGCTTCCAGCTCGATGGCTGACGCACGGATGCCATCAAGCTGAAGCGCCCAGGTTTCCCCAGCGTCCTCGCTGTGCAGAACGACACCGGCATGTCCCGTTGCCCAACCATTACGGTCATCAACGAACTGCACCCCTGTCAAACTGGCGCTGACAGGAGCGGGAGCCTGTCTCCAGCTGTTACCGTTGTCATCGGAGAGCAAGATGACACCGCGCTCTCCTACGGCTACCAAGCGGTTGCCGGCACGGGCAACAGCTTGCAGCACGGCTCGAAGCGCTTGTGGCCCCTGTACAGCATGCTGTACCAGAACCGCAGCGGTATTCGTAGCCCAGGCAGATGGCAGACCACAACATGCCGCCACCAGTAACATGCCGGAGACAATCTTTTTCATCGCACATAACCTTTATTGTCTTTCTTATTTTTTGATGCACGCGGGGCATATGCCCCGCAGAGATCAGCGGACGCCTTCACCTGCCATGGCGTCTGCGGTAAACACCGAGCTCTTGTACGGCGGCATGATTCGATACTGCTCGTTCTTCCCGGCCATAAGATCGCCAGCAAACCAGGCGCCTGAGAGCAGATCGTAGAAACCGTTGGTCAGCGTCACTACGCCCGGCAAGTCAGGCATTACAACTGGAGAGGTCCACACCGCTTTGGCTAGCTGGCCACGGGCGTCATAGCGCTCACCGAGTACACCTGCCCATGTGTCCTCGTCGAGGTAATAAGTGCTTTTCGGCATGACGTGGCGCTGGCCATTTTTTAGCGTGGCTTCCACGACCCACACCCGATGCTTCTCCCAACGAATTGCTTCCGGCTTCATGTGGTGCGGATCGAACATCGCTTCAGGATTAGTGGCAGTGAACACACGGTTGGTGTTGTAAGGGATGTAGAGTTCCTTTTTCCCTAACAGCTTCCAGTCAAAACGATCGATGCGGCCGGTGAAGACGTACAGTTCATCGAAACTCATAACGCCGGCAGTGGCAGGTGTTGGAGTGTCACAACAGGCGTTGGGCAGGCGTCGCACGCGGCGTTGACCTGGCAGATAGGTCCAGGCAGATGTGTTGTCCCCGTTCAAATTCTCCAGACCAGTAATGGCTTCTCCGGCACGCAGCGGCGGACCGTCATTGATCATTCGAATACTCCAATACACACCGCGCTCGTCGCTTTTGCCGGGGAGATACCAAGGCATCTGGAAATCGGCTCGCGAATCGTTGGTCAGCACATGCTTGCCATCAGTTGTGCTCAAGTACTGGGTGAAACTTGAATGCCACGAGGCACCACGCCAGCGCAGCAAGTGGTTCCAGATCGCTTCAGCGCCGCTTTGTGGGATTGGGAACGGAATGCCGCCGGAAGCATTTTGAGGCATACCACCCGATGGACCATCGACTAGATTGGCACTGGTAGCATTGGTGAAGGTAGCGTCGTACACGGCTTGTGGAGCGGCCGCGGTCCGGTGGGTCGGGTAGACATCAAGGCGGTAGCTGTCCGGATACTTCTTCAGCATCGCTTGAGTGCCAGCGGACAGATTGCCTGCGTATTGAGCCATGTTCTGCGCGGTAATGGTGAACAGCGGCTTTTCGTTGGCGAACGGATCGCTGCGCTTGCCACCGTCCTTATAGTTTGGGTCGGCCTTTGTATAGCCACCGGTCCAAGCGGGAATGCTCCCGTCGGAGTTAGCGGCGCGCTCTCCACCTAGTGGGGTCAGAGTGGTCTTGAGCTTGGCGGCCTCGTCGGCAGACACAGCGGCGAAGGTGCCGTTTGCGAAAAGCAGCGAGGCACTAAGGGCGGTAAGCAGGGATACAATCTTTTTATTGTGTTTCATCGGGCAATCCTCGATCAGAATGTACGGCTAACACTGAATGCGACGAAGTCGCGGTCTTTTAGCGTCTGTTCGAATGTGAAGTTGTTGTTGGCGTCCAGGAAAGTGTTCTCAGGGCCGTAGAAATGTGTGTATGTCAGCCCCAAGTTCCAGAGGTTGAGATAGTTGCCTTTGAGACCAATGTTGACGTCACCGCCGTGATCGGTCCCAAAGCCCGTGCCGAGCGCCATCGAGGCGCCGTTGGTGTAGCTGGCCCCCATGGGTACAGAGAGGTCCAAGCCTGGCAGGAACTGTCGGTACATCGGCTCATAGACAAAACGCAGGCTGGTGGCATCGCGATCGGCGTTCGGATCGACTGCTGCGTTGTTCTTGGTCACGCTCATTACCCGGTTCCATGCAATCTCCCCGAGGAACGTGGTTTCCTGAGAGAGGAAGTTCGGTTCCATGGTTGCCAGCCAGGACAAGTTTGCATGCAGGGTCCGACCGGTCGCGTAGATCGGATCGTTGCTATTGTTCAACGGCTCATCAGGCAAAAGGTTCCGTTGGGTGGAAGAGGCCAGCGGCTGATTCCAACGAGTCGAAAGCTCACCGGCGATGTTGAAGTTGCTTAGGGTGGTTGAGAAGCTGGTACCCAGCGCCTCAATGCCTTCCGGATAGACCCAGTAGTATTCACCGGCCTTGCCGCTCAGCGGATTGAGGTTGGCGAAATCCGGACGGACATTCAGCTGCGGCGACTTGTCGTGGAAGCGGATTGCATAGACCCCCCAGTCAACCGTTTCAGTCCGCCAGCGCAATTGCAGACCACCTTGGCCGGAGTCCTTCGCCTCCTTGTCGTTGCCATGGAAGAAAGCCAACGGTTGGCCACCGGGGAACACCGGAGCACCGATAAACAAACGCTCATTGCCCTCCCCGAAAAAGTCGGCCGGCGAGAAGTAGCTTCCGGCGGCAGGCAAGCGGTTGGCTTCCCATTCAAATTGGTAGTAGGCACCGATGGAGACATCAGGCGTCAGTTGCAACTGACCGGACACCTGCTGGACAGGGCGGATCATTTCCTTGAACTGGGTGTTGGGAACAGACAGAGCCTTCACTACATCCACCGGGGCCATGCCTCCAGCGATACCGTTCATGCCGTAGAACAGGCTCTCACCCCATTGCATGGCGTACTGACCAAGTCGCCCAGAGACGGGCATGTCGCCGATCTCGGTTTTACCGAAGACGAAAGCATCCAGTAGTTCACCTTGGCGACCGTGCAACTTGCGGGTGTCGTGAGTAAACTCGTCGAAGGGAACGGAATAGCTGTTTGCTCGGGTCGGATCATTGGCATCCGTACCACGGTTGTAGACATCGTCGTACCAGGCTGCACCGCTCACGCGGGCTCCGACGTTGTCGTAGACGATGTCCAGCTCGGACAGCAAGTCCAGGCGGTTGGAGATCAGCCCTTTGTCAAAGTTGCGATCGCCATCGTCCAAGTTCAACGCAGTTGGCCCCTCAGTAAGCTTGGCGCTTTGGTCCTTAGTGCGCCACGCCGCGCTGTACTTGAGGGTGTTGTCCCAACGAATACGAAGGTCAGACGAACTGGTATCAAATTCGAAGGCTTGGGCTTGTGGAATACCCGCTGCCAATGAAATTAAGGTCAGAGTGAGGGGCTTAAGCGCAGGCAGAGACCGCGCATATGCACGCATGTGGCTGGACATCTAAATCACCTCTTTATTGTTCTTGTGGTTCAGTGTTGGTGAGTGCTGATGCGTCTATAGGCAAGACGCGCCAGACCGCAGATCAGATGGGACGGGCAGTGACCTCCAGCATTTCCTTGACCAGGCCAATGCGGTCGAAGTCTGGATCGCGCTGGATCTCTTTCTCACAGGCGAGCAGAGACTTGTCGCTGATGAACTTGCAACGCTCGAATCGACGCTCAATGAATCGCTTCATCTGTTCTTCAACAGTGCCGCCTGAAGTCAACTCCTCAGAAAGCACCACAGCATCCTCAATGGCCATGCCGGCGCCCTGGCCGAGATGAGGAGTGGTAGCGTGCGCAGCATCACCGATCAGCAAGACGCGGCCGCGATACCAAGGCTCATCGACGAATACCGTTTCAAGCGGTTTGTAAACGACCTCGGAGTTGTCGGTAATCTGTTCACGGAGTTCTCCGATTAGCCCCCCGAAGCCGGACAACCGATCACGCAGGTTGGCAGCCATATTGTGCGCTGCCATCCAGGGGTTTCCCGGTTCATGGGAGGTGGTAAACAGGTACATGAGATTTTCAGCGAGAGGGACGAGGCCTGCATTCCCCTGAGGGCCTTGGAAGTTCGCCAAATGGTCGATTTGGGCAGGACGTGGGAAGTTGTAGCGCCATACGGACTGCCCGGTGAAACGCGGTTGATACTTGTCGCCGAAAATCAGCTCACGCACCTTCGAATACAGGCCGTCGGCGCCGACCAACAGGTCATAGCGCCCCAGGGAGTCGTCGTTGAAGACGACTTCAACACCGTCGACATCCTGCACGAAGCTTGCGACGGTGGTACCGAGGCGAACTGTGGTACCGAGATCCATCGCCGTTTCGCTCAACACCTTGTGTAGAGCACGACGGGAGATGCCCACATTGGCTGGGAACTCTGGACCAGCCAATCGTTGACCTGGAATGCGAACCAGAGGCTGCCCGTCGACGGTGTAGATACCTACGTCTTCGAACGCGTAGGCCGCGCCCAGGTAGGCATCGAGTACCCCAAGGCGATGCATCTCCCGCACCACATTGCTTTGTTGGATGATTCCAACGCCATACACCGTCCATTCGGTCTTAAGTTCGACTAAGTCTACGTCAATGCCTTTTTGACGAAGAGCGATGGCAGCGCACAAACCACCGATACCACCACCAACTACAAGAACTTTGTTGACTGTATTCATGGTAAATCTCGCGTTTTATTCTTGTCTTTATCGACTTACTTTGTCAGCGGGTTACAAGCCATTGCGTGAGGTCAGCTTCTCTGCAAACGAAACAGCTGACTAATCGCTTCTTGGGATGCGACGTATCTTGAACCGCGATACTAGTAGTGACCGTCGAGTAGAGACCCGTCGATCACCACCCAGCCATCCACGTCGATCCAAGGAACAGCTCTCAGTCTTTCTCCTAGGCACGGGCCGTGAGTACAAAGTCCGGTATCCGGTTCGAAATGCGCTCCATGGGCGTAACAGATCACCCGCTTTCCATCGGCAGACAGGAATCGGTCTTTTCGGTACTGCATGGGAATGTCTTGGTGCGGACAGCTATTGCGATACAGGTACACACAGCCTTGATGGCGGAGCGCGAAGAGCTCATCGCTGCCACAGCTACGGGGATCAAGCCCCAGCGACTGCCCTTCACCTATTTCTGCGACCCGAACGAGCGAAAGCTGCTGAACCACGGGACTCAGCCCTTCTTCGGCGGCGGTCCGCCTGGCATCCACTTCTCTTGCGAGGTGAACAGGAACAGCTGGGAGTTATCGGCCGACATTGGCGACTGGCGCGCGACCCATTCGTCGTCGTGCTGGTCCATGTCTGCGTCATACTCGACGTGACAACCCAGCGGACTGTTGAAGTACCAGAACCAGTTCGAGCCCAGCAAGTGGCGACCTGGCCCCCAAAAGCTGGTCCAGCCTTTCTGCTGCAGACGGGTACCGGCGACCATGACCTCGGTACCACTGCCGACGTGGAAGGTAAAATGCTCACAACCCTGCATATGTGGCGGAGTCTGGATCAGGAACAAACAGTGGTGGTCATCCATTCCGGCGGTGCGCATGAACGGGCCGGCTCCGATGAAACTATCAGTGGTCACAAAGCCCAAACGGTCACGATAAAACGCTTCGCCCTTGACCGCATCCGGAACGAAATAGACCACATGGGAGAGCGACCTCGGAACGGCAGGCATGTCTGCCGTAATACCCAACTGGTTGACCGGACGCTGAGGAGCACTGCCAGGGGAGTTGGTAAGATCAGCCGGGGCCTCGAATGGTCGGCGGCAAGTCACTTGGAAGGCGATGGCAAAACCCAGGTCGTCCACGCTGTGTAAGACGCCATTGACGTCGCGGCTCACTTCACGATCTCGACCGAGATCATCCTCAATGGCATCTAGATCATTAATAGATCTGACGCCGTACACCGTTTCACGCAGCGAAGGGCTTGGGCCATGGTGGCCCGCTGGCAGGCTAGGGTCATCACTATGGCGGATAACCACCGCAGTGCCGTCCAGAGCTTCGAAACGTCCGCCGCTCTCGCTCAACTGCACGGCATTGAGGCCGTAGTCCTGCAGGAAATCAGCACAGGATTGGATGTCGTCGACGCCAAAAACCAGTGCGTCGAGCCCAAGAATATTCATGGCTATCGCTCCATTAAAATTATTGTTCCGGAGTCAGGGCGGTCGCCGGGGGCAAAATCAACACCGACCGACGACCAGAAACCTGCGAGAGATTGGAGCCGAATGGGGTGTTTGACTAATCGCGAATGGGGATGCACGGTATCGCGAAACGCGATAGGTCTTAGCTCGGGCACTTGCATGCTCGATGAGTGAGCGTTGACGAAATGATGATTCAAGCGTTATGTATCGTGAAAACAACTACAAATTCAGGTAAAGACCGTGCGATTCCATCATCTGGATCTCAATTTGCTCGTCGCCTTGGATGTTCTGCTTGAAGAGCAAAATATCACCCAAGCCGCGAAACGATTGCATATGACTCAATCTGCCACCAGCGGTGTGCTGGGCCGCCTACGAAGCTATTTTGATGATGAGCTTTTGGTACAAGTGGGGCGAAAAATGCAGCCCACACCGTATGCATTGAAACTAGCGGTACCTATTAGGGAAGTGCTCCTAACCATCCGCTCCTCAATCACAGCGAAGCCGGTGTTTGACCCACCTACTTCCAAACGTCACTTCAAGATTGCGGCTTCGGATTACCTCATCAGCGTGCTCTTCTCCCAGGTCATCCAGAAGATGTACGAGATCGCGCCTGGTATCACCTTTGAAATGCTGCCACCTAATGATCCGGGACTGCTGTCCCGAGGCGAGATCGACCTTATGATCATGCCTGAGCATTACCTGTTCGAAGGTCAGCCGAATCAACTGCTGTTTGAAGAGCACCACGTATGCGTCATCTGGAGCGAAAACGATGCGGTCGGAAACAGCCTGAGCCTTGAGCAATACATCGAGATGGGTCACGTCGCTGTCGCGTTTGGCCCTAACCGGCAATTGGCCATCGAGGAATGGCTGATGAGCCAATATGGCGTGAACCGTCGTTTAGAGGTAATCACCCACGACTTCAATACGCTTCCACAACTCATAGTGGGTACCAACCGCATCGCAACAATGCATGAACGTCTCGCGAACCGGTACGCAAAATACCTGTCGCTACGAATTCTTCCTACTCCGGTAAAAATTCCGGTCATGCGCGAGTTCATGACTTGGCACCGCAGCATGGATGGAGACCCTATGCACCGCTGGCTTCGAGAGCGCATTTTGGAGTTAATTCAAAGCTCTGACCGAGAGCATCCATCTCATGTCACGATACCTACCAGCTAGATTCTCGATTAGCCAGTGATATTCGGATTTTCCTATCGTGCTCACATATTGCGGTCGTCCACGAACGCGACCGCTCGAAGTGACCACATAAGGACAATAAAAATGTTCCGCTATTTCCCTACCAATTACGTCTGGAACTTGTCAGTGGATCTCGCGCTCGAGATGGGCGCCCGGATCGGCGAGATCGAAGAGATGTGCGCGCCGCTGCAGGACGCTGCGAAACAGCCAGATGCGGCTGGTACACAAGCCTACCGTGAAACTTGGTCAAAGATGGCAGATAAGCTCTGTAGCCTTGCCGAAGAAGATGAAGCAGCTGGCCGCTTGTTATCTGCAGGTGAAAAATACAACCGCGCTGCCACCTATTATCTCACCTGCGAACGCCTGCAAGCTCACGGCGCGCCCGGACGCAAAGAACTTTATCAACAATTCCTAGACACCTTTGCACGGGGCCTTGCTCTGTCAAAGGAGAACTGCGAGCGCGTCGAAATCCCGTATGAAGGGAAACATATCTCAGGGTTGTATGTGCGTGCCGAAGGCGTAGACGGGCCTGCTCCACTTCTGGTGCAGGTAAATGGTCTCGACTCGACCAAAGAAATGAAATACCGCGTCGGCATGCCGGCGTGGTTAGCTAAGCGAGGAGTGGCGTCACTCGTCATCGACCAGCCAGGCACCGGTGAAGCGCTCCGCCTGCACGGACTTACCGCACGCTACGACAGTGAACATTGGGCAAGCCGCGTCGTGGACTGGCTGGAGACCCGGCCAGATGTGGACCACAAACGTATCGGGATGGAAGGCGTTTCCCTGGGTGGCTACTACTGCCCACGCGCTGTCGCATTCGAGCCACGCTTCGCCTGTGGCGTTATCTGGGGAGCAAACCATGATTGGCGCGATGTACAGAAGCGCCGCTTGGAGAAAGAAGGCGAACTCCCGGTTCCTCATTACTGGACGCACGTCTGCTGGGTGTGGGGCGCCAAGGATGTGGATGAATTCATGACCATCGCTGACAAAGTCCATCTAGATGGCGTCGTCGAGCGCATTAAAGTGCCTTTCCTGGTAACGCACGGTGAAAAGGATTCCCAGATTCCTCTGAAATGGGCGCACCGGACCTACGAGCAATTGGTCAACAGTCCGAAGCGCGAACTTAAGATCTTCACCGATCGCGAGGGCGGTGTTCAGCACTCTAGCTTCGACAACAGCGTAAACGCTGGCCAGTTCATCGCTGACTGGGTAGCCGAGACCCTGGGCGGCCGTACTGCCTAACCCTGCAAGCCAAGTACAGCGGCGAGCCGACGGTGATTTAGTAACCACTCATCCGGTGTCTCGCTGCTGCTACTTCCGATCACAAAAATTAGTCGTCCATTAAAAACAAGCTAGTAGTTGCTCCCTATAGTGCTGGGAAAAACTAACCTGATAACTTGACTCAGTTGCAAAGCCAGGAAGAGAAATAACGGTCGCCGCGCCTGAACCAGTAGGTTGACCGGTATCGATTTCAAACTCGCCATCTATCTCTTTGATGTTTCCAGCAGTACCCATCACGCCTCGTTTTTTTTCTGGATTAAGGGTGTGGATCTGTATCGCGCTTAGCACTGCTAGGTCATCCGGAAGGTCATTCGCAATTCGCTCTGCAAAGCCCCGTAGCGCTTGTTCCGCGAGCATAAAAAACCATGCTCGCTCATCGAGTTCTCCGGTTCGCCGAAGTACTCGTCCAAGCACCTGCCGGTAATGCAACTCGGTGCGGATGCGGCTAAGGTGGCAGCACACTTGCAGCCGCGGGATGTCCGTACCCTCACTGATCATTCCAATCGCAACAATCCACCGGCAGGCGCCCTGTCTGAATGCATTGATCACTTGCTGCGCATCCGGGATTTTGTTAGTCACGATGTGGCAACCTTCTCCCCTGGCGCTCAAAGCTTGGGCAATTTGCTGAGCGTGCTCAATGTCGGTGGCAACCACCAAACCAGCCGCATCAGGTTTGATTTGGCGAAGCTCATCCAATTTGCTGCAAGCGAGGTCTAATAGGTGGTCGATCACCTCATCATGCCGCAACAATTCTTCGTAGGTGACGGGTGATTCCCCCAATAGCTTCGCAATGCTTGGGAACAGCCTTACAGTTTTATCAGGGCCCAACTCCTCGGTGAGTTTCACCTTCTCATTGTCGAGCAGGATAATTCGAGGCGAACGGCATACACCGTCAGCGATGGCTTCTTTTAGACCGTAGCGGTAATCACAGATAAGGTGCCCTTCGGGCGTCGAGTAACGCGCCAGAGCAATGGCCCTGTCGTCCGAACGCCATGGGGTGCCTGAGAGTGCCAAGGTGAAGGCAGCACGGTCTTGTATCCGGTGCAGTATCTGATGACCCCAGGCGTTGCTGAAAAGTGGATCATGACCAGCGCAGTGGTGAATTTCATCGAAAACCACAAGCACTCGATAGTCATCAAGAAGCTGCCAAAAACCCTCATCTCGATGTTCCATGGCTTGGTAAGTGAGCGCCGCTCCGACTGCGCCTATCTTGCCATCCAGTCGCCTGCCGAGGATGTCAGCAAACGTGGAGCGAAAGCCCTCAACAACCTGGCAGGATGGCGCAAAACATAACACCAGATCGATCTTTTCTTGGTCAAGAAGTCTACTGGCCAACTCTGCCGCCATACGAGTCTTGCCAGCACCTGGCGTCGCCTGACAGAAGAAGTGTGGCGTGACTATAAAGTGCTTCAACGCCAAATCGATGCAGTTAAGTTGCCAGTCTCGTAGCGATTTGGTCATCATTCCGCGGCAAGCGTCTTAAGTGTTTTCTCAATAGCACGGAGATGTCCCAACAGGCGTGAACTGCGATCTCTAGCCTCCAGGTACTCGGCTTCGACTTTGTCACGCAAGTGCGGCATTTCATCTAAAAGCAGCTTGTATCTCTCTGCCTCACCCATCGATGACAGGAAATCCAGCCGGATCTCGTTATGAAGCGCTTCCAAGTGTTGCTCCGAATCGGATGAAGGTTCTATCTGTAAAGCCGCATCAGCACGCACGGAAGACTCCTGCTTTGGCTCAAGCGCATTTTTGAGGCTGTTCTCGAACCCACTATCGACCAGCTCCAGCTGCAGATGGGTGGGTATAGGTTGCAGGCGATAAACCTGTCCCCGCGTACGTCGCTCATCATCGAACACAACCCAGCCCATGCGCAGCATTCGGCGGATCTGCTCGTATATATAGCGGCGCACATCGCCTATACGGTAAGTCATGCCATCCAGACGCTTGGCATAGGCATCACGCAGCTCACGAATAGTGAACCTTGCACGCCCTTCCTCCTGAAGCAGCTCATACAAGCGCCTGTCGAAGATAAAGGAGACCGATTTCATTGAGGTTCCAAGGGAGTTAACGCGGAGGAAATACGGATTATAATCCGTGGCTCATGCGTCCGCAAACGCACGATAGTGCCGCCTCAAGTGAAATTGAGACGGTCATGGAAAATTTGGCGAAAGCCTTAGGGGAACGCATCCGCACGCAGAGGAAGGCTTGCCTGCTTTCTCAAGACGCGTTAGCGCTGGCGTGCAGTATCGACCGCAGCTACATGGGACGGATCGAGCGTGGAGAGGTAAACATCACAGTCGAGAAACTTTTTCGAATCGCAAACGAGCTCGCCTGTGATCCGTCCTGTCTTCTGCCCCAGATGTCAGACCTGTAGCCTATCTTCTGATCGAGTGTGGAGCTCAGGGATCACTGAGATTGCCGTTGCTATCGCCTTTTCTTTGAACGTTTCACCACCTGTTGCTAGCCCAGGTCTATTACCGGCTACTAATAAACATAAGTGGACCGACAGAGTGTTTGACGATCACCTAATGTAAGTCAGATGTTGTGGTTGTTGTAGAGAACCCTTCCGCCACTTTCAGACGCACGTCCTTCATACCATGATTGTCAAAAATTCAGGGCTGTGTACTCCAAGGTGGTTTTTAGAATGAGGCCGCGCTGGCAAACATTGAGGACTCTGCTTTCTTCGTCAACGTGACGTTTGAATTACACATAGAAAGCTGTCGAATGAATTATCTGGACTTGGCGGGAACGATTTCATTCGTCATTTTTTCTGTATTTCTTCAGGCCTCCTCTTAACCAGCGCATACAGGTCAAGATTGGGGATGACATTAGCATTCAAAAGCATCCTTTCAATCATTCTAAGTTGCTCTGCATTATTCCTCTTCAGCACTTCAACCTCAGCTTTCAAGTGCTCGATCTGCTCAACTAATCTTACATCAGAAGCTGTGATTTTTGTGTAAACTGAGGGAGATGCACCTCGAAGTTGCGCTTTTCTATTTTTATATGAAGCGCTGACACCGATATAAGTGCATAAAGTTTGTCGCGTAGTTTTAATACCGAGTTCAAGCTCTACTTTTTTCACAAGCGTACTCCAAGTGAGCTTACCTGTCCACTTGGTTAGGATCACCTCAATTTTCCGTTGTTCTTGTGCGGTTATTTTCGGCGCTACCATATCACACCTCTTTATCAGACAGTCCAAAAGATGACAACAGCGAGCTCAACTCTGGATTAATGTCAGACTTAGCGTTCGCCACCTTACTTTCAATTATGCCGCTTAGACACGCTTCAAAATCAGGTAGAGCACAAGCAGTCTTTTTGATAACCATAGAATTCAAATCAACCAAACTGAATTCAGATTTCTTGTTTGAATAACGAATTGTCATGCCAGAGTGACTACTTCTCATCAAATCAATAAGCAATGAAAGTACATGTGTATTTCTAGAATGAATAACATACCATTTTTGCATTGCCGAAGAAGTGGATAAGCGTGGATCATTTACCACCGACTCTATTCGCGCAACCTGAAAGGCTAGGTCTTTCTCAAATAACTCTATTGCTTTTTTGTCACCTGCAACATGACAGGTCTCAGGACACATAAAGCAATGGGACACGAAGTCGTTTAAATAGTTGCAAGGTGTCACATTCAGGTTTTGAGTGCAAAGTCCCGTTGACGTGAGCGAGGCTGGAAGATTAGTAGCTATCGCAAGCTTCTCTTGAGCAAAGACCCTAATAGAACGCTTGTCGATCTCGGGTGGATTCATTATCGCACTTACTCGACTCGCTTTTTCGTCATCGCTTGTATGGATATATGTATGCGTTTGCTCAGAGCTTTTCCTGCCTGACCATGCAGTTATTAGTTCCACAGGGATATTACTTAAATCCGCAAGGGTATCAGCTAAGTGGCGCAGGTTATGTGGCGACAAATTCAAATCCGATGAAAATCCATAACTAGCAAATATTGAGACCATCTGGCTCCGGCCAAGTCGATAATTAATCGAGTGCCCTAGGGATGCTAGCGGGACCACCGAATAGTTCGATCTTTGAAACGTTTTTCCACCGCTACCTTTTCTGCTTGGCATTCCATAAAACCAGCTTCCCAGGAAGCAAAACATTGCGTCTTTTAAATTAATGTACGACTCACCAGTGGAAAATGAAAGAGGAAACTCTGGAAGAATGGATTTCTTATAGAATGATATCCACCAGTCTTGCACTTCTCCAACTGTAGCGGTGATTCTACCTGTAAACATTTTCGGCGGATTGGAATATCCAAACAAAAAAGGTAAAGCCGACAAATTAGTCTTTCCATTATTTGATACTGATAGTCGATCTTCAAAGCGTAAAGAATAAATTGGCTTTTCTTCAAAGCACCGCCCTCTTTGAAAGCAGGAAACAGATGTTGGATCAACACCTTCCTTTAGTACGGGAACGCGATCATCCACCTCATAGAACCCTAACGCGTATCCTAAAGTAAAAAGATTAGGCCGCTGGCTTAAGCATAAATTTTTCTTTAGCTCCGGCGCTATTTCGTACGTTCCAAGCAGAGCTCGTAGGCTCAAATTCGGTTTTTCGTAAAATCTACATAACACTCTTGCCGGTTCACACGCCCTGAAAAAGAAGTTTGTGGCTTTCGTGATCGGCTCAGCTAACGCTGAAAGTACATGATTTTTATTGTTATGATATCCTTTGCTCCCAATCCAATCGAGGTAATAGACTGGCGCACCATTCCCTTCGGAGTGAGAATGCAGCTTCTGTTTAGGAAGAAGTGGTATTTCAGCAGACGTACGATTAGGTGATGCTAGAGACAATAGAGTAAAGGTGACAATCAATGCATCGAGCATTTTTATCTCCTCACCAAAGTGAGGAGTGCCATTTTCATCCACATGTTCAAATACGCTTGAGAAAATAGCGCCAAGAGCGAGAACGGTCGTTATATCAGGGAGTTTCTCCAACACATTATCAACATAAGCATGCCCTGTCCGGTCTCTGTTATCACTTCCCGTCAAGTCGATCCTTCGCATCAACCCGCTCTTAGTGCAAAAATCGAAAAACGGGCGCAGCCGATCGGCAGATCGCCTTCCTAAATTAAGACTTCGAATGGAGGACTCAGATTGTGCAAAGAGATCTCCATCCATCAATGACAAAACTTTTCTCGCCACTGACACCCGAGCTTGTTTTTCGCCGGCAGATAAATTTGTATTTGCTACTTCTATGATCCACACTTTTATCAGATGATCATATGGGTAAGGAAGAGCGTCGCTAGGCAGATTACCGGCATTACCCTTTCCTCTACGCCCGTGAATTCCACAGAGATATCTAATTTGGCGACCAGTATTAGGATCGATGTAGTACCAGATACGATCATCAAACTCAGCCTTCTTATTACCAGGCCCCTCAAACTGTTTTAGCCCTGCATCACGATATGCACTGATGAGCGATTCCATTCGATCGTAATATTTATTAATTTTCAATTGCGTGCAGCCTCGAAAGGTTTTCATCGCAAACGTCTATTGTTAGCTTTACCCAAGCAATTTGTCGCTCCAATTTTTCAATGCTACGGGCGTGCAGAGGATTGATTAGGGAACTGCGGTTCACTGCAAGCTTATCCTCCGCAGCCGCCAGCACAGACCTATGGTCGCCCTCAAGTATGGGCCGAAAATTAGGACACCCATAGCACCCTAATGGTCTACCTAATATTGTTGAGCAGGTACTGCATGAATGGTTATCGAGAGCGGCGCCAACAGGATTAAAATTGCTATCGAAAATTGCCTCATCCCCTTCAAAAACTACAGATAAATTGCTACTAAATGCTCTCTTTAAAAAATCATTGCCGATATATTTTGAATCTATCTCAAGCCTAGACTCATAATTCAAGTCTACGTAATGCCTCACAGCAGGCACAGTAACTCCCGTAATTTTTGCCAATTGTGGGGCAGAAAGCCCATCTTGGGCTCCACGAGTTAATACAGTATGTCGAATCCTATTGGAAGTAGGCACGCAATCAGCTACTCGATCAGAAGTAACTTTAACATTTCTCATAGCGTGTGTTACTGCAGCCTCCGAGACGTGATAGGCGGTAGAGCGCGGTGTAAACAATTTCTTAAAAAAATTCAAAGAATCAAACCGACTTTCAAAAAGACTAAGATCGGGAAACATAGGCATATCAGTCATCAGAGTTAAAAGTTCTGAATGAGAAATATCAATCCCCGATGACTGCATCAGCATTGCAAGTCCTTCCAATGTTATTAACTTGTACTCTATGAGCGTTTTTGAAAGATCCTCGGAGATAGATATTGGATAACGCTCGGGCCGCTCTCTCGGAAAGATCGAACCCGTAGATTTAGCAATATAAACTCGAAGTTGCAGGGTTTGCCCGCCCACTGCGCCAATTTCATCCGAAGGACGGATACCTGTATCGTGAAAGCTTGCACCTGAAGGTATGAGGTCAGACCACTTCATAAGTGAAATTTGAATTGGTCGCCTTACAATCGAAAGCATTAATTTATTTGTAACCAAATTCCTAAGACGACCATATAACTTTTGCGCCTTAAAGAATGATAGATCTCGGTCGCCTGCCCAATTAAACTCCTGAAGACTGAGATTAATTTTCCTAGCCAAAGAATCAAACTCGCTATCATTTAATGCTCCACTTGACGGATCAAGCGGATTAGCATGCCATTTATCTAAATGCGACGAGGTGAATTTGTGACATTCCGTATACTCCTCGTAACCTTGCTTCGAAAGAGTTCCAAAAAATTGATTTAGCCCTTTCTTTTGATTGGTTATAAGACCACTCCATATAGTCTTAAGTTTGGCTAACGAGGGAATACCAGCAAACACAAATGGCTTTATATTTGTAACTATACCGGATGCCGTGCTAGCAGCCTTGGTTCGGACGTAGAATGCAAAAACATCTAGAACTAGACATTTTTCATCCTCGGACATAATAGATGAGTGCACCCACCCCACCGAAAGCTGACGGCCTTTTCCATTATTAGGGAGTATTGTCCATATATCATCTGCGGTATTCACAACCAGACCAGACTTAGCTGTAATAAATAAATTTTCTTTTTTTTTATTAATCACCCTTGATCTTTTATTCCTAATCATCTTTTTTTATCCAGGGAATTTTGATAAGCCAGCGACAACTCCCTTGCTTTCAACGCAAGTCGCTTGTCATTATAAACAGAGTTCATAGTTGAATTTTGCGACCAGCCCATAGCATACTTCCTGATATCCTCGAGAAGAACTGCGTCAACCCCAACCTGCTCTCCTTGCTTATCAAAGATCTCATTCCATTTATGACGTAGCATATGAGGATGAATATGAAACCCCAGCACCGTAGAAATCTTCTGGAAGACTGCATTTATTGATTTCAAAGAAAGAGGTAGACCCGCAGTGCTTTTAGAATCATTTTCGCTGACAAACAAAAAGTCGTGATGCTGAGCACGAAAAAAATCTGTACGAATGTGATCAATGTAAAACTTAACATCAAACATCAAACCTTTATTTACCGTAGCCAAGTGAGCTTTCGTCTTTTGATTGGGTTTTTCAGCACGCGGATCTGTCGGCTCATTACCAGACCGATAGATGGAAATCTGATCAAAAGTTCCATAAAAATTGAAGTCTGAAATTTTTAACTTTGCAAGCGCGCCTCTTCTGATGCCGCTGAATGCCAGTAAATGGACAATCAAATAATTCCTAACCCTCGACCCCTTGAATGGATTATTGGAAGAAGAAGGCATTATGATTTCCAATAATTTCAAAAATACCTCATCGGGAATCACCGACTCTTCAACGCCGCGTACTTCTTGCCCTTCATTTCCTCCACAACCATCTTCATCCAGTTTCATTTTGGCAATCAGCTTAGCGAATTTTTTATTTGACTCACCATCAACTCCATGTGCACCGTGAAACTGCTCAAATAACCAGATAAGAAAACATCGAAGTCGCCTGATGCGGCCTTTCAAAGTTTCATTAGATACTTTTGTCATACCTTTCTGATTGGCGACAATAATATTCCTGAGATGTTTATCACTTATTCGAAAGTCCTTAATATTAGAATCAACCTCACGAGAATCTTTATTCAAGCAACATTTATCATAAAACTGCATGTACTCTTTTTGCGAAATAAATTCACCTGACGCAACCCGCGCCGGCAAGTCTATTTTACTTTCATAAAAGTACTGGAGCGCGAATAGCAATTCATTTGAGTATCTAAATCTCGTATTTGGCGACTTGGACGACAGTGGGCCATTCAGGTAGCACGAAACATAGGGATCAATAGGACAATCCGCGTCATCCACTATGGACACGAAAGGCAATGAATTGAATTGGTATCGTCTGACTTTCATATTGACAAAATACCTAGTCCAATAACCAATCATTTAAGATTAGCCTGGAACTACGCTTTGTCAAACGAGTGGGAGAAAGGGTTGAGATAAAGCGGGGCTTAGACGCAAAGATAATTGATTTATTATCTTTACAAAAAAAATGTTGCTTATAATTTGCCGCCGGAGAGGCAGACCATGACCTTGTCGCCGTCCTCGATCATGTTGAAATCGGCGACCGCTTCACCGGTCAGACGACGCAGGCGTTTTTGCAGTTTGTTCTGATTGACCGTAAGAGTGCCCATGGCGCTTGGATCCGCTGGAGGTGTGTGACAAAAAGCGCAGCATTTTACCTTCATGGACGAGCGAGTTCCATTACCTCCCACAGATCCCGGCGCGATTACGGCGCGTATTTACAGCGCAATTTGCTCTAAAGGCCCTACGGTTATTCCGGTCATCCCTTCCTATACTGCGACGTGAGGTCGCACATATCTATCCAGACCTTTCAGGCCATTTGGCCCGTGGGCGCTCCAATGGGGGGCGATGGTAATAACGACAGGAGTGACTGGCATGATCCATCACGTCGTGGGGCTGTTTACCCATCCCGACCAGGAATGGCGGGAAATTCGTGGCGATAAGGAAGAAAGCATCGGCCACATGTACCTCACTCATACCCTGATTCTCGCGGCGATCCCCGCACTATCAGCGTTTATCGGCACCACCCAGGTCGGCTGGGTCATCGGCAACCGCGCGCCCGTGATGCTGACCCAGGAAAGCGCGCTATGGATGACCATCATGTCGTACGCCGCCATGCTCGGCGGCGTGGCGGTGATGGGCGCGTTCATCCATTGGATGGCCCGCACCTACGACGCCAGCCCCAGCATGGCGCGTTGCGTGGCCTTTGCCACCTACACCGCCACGCCGCTGTTTATCGGTGGGCTGGCGGCGCTCTACCCGCATATGTGGCTGGGCATGGTCGTGGGCACGGCGGCGATCTGCTACACGGTGTACCTGCTGTATGTGGGGCTGCCGACCTTCATGAGCATCGACCCGGACGAGGGTTTCCTGTTTTCCAGCTCGGTGCTGGCCGTAGGCCTGGTGGTACTGGTGGCGATCATGGCATTTACCGTGATCGTCTGGGGCCTGGGCGTAGGCCCGATCTATACCAACTGACCTGATAACCCCGCAGGCAAGGCCACCGCAAGGTGGCTTTGTACGTTATGCGTGACCATTCGGCGCCTGACAGATTCGGAAATACCCGGCTTTGCGGCATACTGGGCGGCTCTGGAGAGATGTACAGCATGTCCGAGCAACTCAATACCCGCGTCGAAGAGTGTTTCCTGCAAGCCGAATCCTTTTTCAAACGAAGCTTCAAACGCCCCCAGGTCAGCCTCAAGCTGCGGGGCCAGAAAGCCGGTGTCGCGCATTTGCACGAGAACCTGCTGCGCTTCAACCCCCAGCTGTACCGTGAAAACAGCCAACATTTTCTGAAGCAGACCGTGGCCCACGAAGTGGCGCACCTGATCGCCCATCAATTGTTTGGCGAACGTATCCAGCCCCATGGCGAGGAATGGCAATTGATCATGCGTGGGGTTTACGAACTGCCGCCGGACCGTTGCCACACCTATGCGGTGAAGCGTCGCCAGGTGACCCGCTACATCTACCGTTGCCCGTGTGCCGACAGCGACTTTCCATTCTCGCCGCAGCGTCATGGGATGGTGGGCCAGGGGCGGCGGTATTTGTGCAGGCGGTGTCGGCAGACCTTGGTGTTTACCGGGGAAACCCGGGTGGAGTAAGGGCCTCATCGGGGGCAAGTCGGATCAGTTATGCAACCACCTTGGCGTGCCGCAGTTGCGCTATGCGCTGAGCACTCAGCCCCAACTCCGCCAACACCTCATCACTGTGGGCGCCCACCACGACACCCATATGCCGGGGCGCCGGCAGCCCCTCGGAAAACTTCAGCGGGCAGGCCAGTTGCGCCTGTGTCGAGCCATCGCCCCGGGGTACTTGGCTCACCAATTCGCGCGTCTTCAATTGCGGATGTTCCAGTGCCTCGGCAAAACTCAACACTGGCTCGACACACGCATCCAGCTCGGCAAACAGCGCACACAGTTCGTCAAAGCTGCGCTTCTCGAATTCAACCTGCAGCGCCTGTTTCAGCGCTGGCTGATGCTCGGGGTTCAAGCCCAGTGCCGCCAGCTCCGGTCGCCCTAATGCCATGCATAACTGCTGCATAAACGCCGGCTCCAGGCTGCCGACCGACATCCACCGTCCATCGCGGGACCGGTAGTAGTCGTAGAAACTCCCTCCATTGAGCGCGTGGCTTTCCCACCCAGGCTCCACCCCGCACGCCAGGTAACCCGCACCGGCCATGGCGTTGAGGCTGAATGAGCAGTCCGTCATGCTCACATCCAGGTATTGCCCCACCCCGCTCTGCTGCCGTGCGATCACCGCCGCCAGCAGCCCCACCACCGCATGCAACGAGCCGCCGCCAACATCGGCCAGTTGCACGCCCAACGGCAACGGCCCGCTGTCCCTGCGCCCCGTATAGCTGGCCAGCCCCGCCAGGGCCAGGTAGTTGATATCGTGACCGGCACGGTCCTTATAGGGGCCGGTCTGGCCGTAGCCGGTGATCGACACATAGATCAACCCTGGATTGATCGCCTTCAATGCCTCGTACCCCAGGCCCAGGCGCTCCATCACCCCAGGGCGAAACTGTTCGAGCACAATGTCGTAGTCCGTGACCAGCGCTCGCACGATCTCCAGCGCTTCAGGCTGCTTGAGATCCAGCGCCAGGCTGCGCTTATTGCGGTTGAGGTAGGCATGGCTCGCCGAGGTACCCCGGTCGTGGGGCGCCAGCATGCGCAGCAGGTCCATGCGCGTGGGCGACTCGATCCGCAGCACCTCGGCGCCCATGTCCGCCAGCATCAGAGAGGCAAACGGGCCGGGCAGCAAGGTGGAAAAATCCAGGACTTTGAGGGACGCCAAGGGACCTGACATGGAGACTCCATTTGGATTTCGAATACCCACAGACTAGGCAGCCTTGCGCCTACCGGCAATCGCCAGAACGCTCATCCCGTGTGACCGTTTTGATCGCGGCGGGCTTTTTCGCGGCGGCGGCTTTATCATTGACCCACGTTTGCTTGCCGAGTGTTCCATGAAGTTCGCGATTGCCCTGTATTCCGCCGCCCACGCGCCCTCCTCGCGCCGCGCCTTGCTGTTCGCCCAAGCGGCGCTGGCCGGTGGACACGAGATTGTGCGGCTGTTTTTTTATCAGGATGGCGTCTACAGCGCGTCCAACAGCATCGTTGCGCCCCAGGATGAGCAAGACATCGCTCGCCAATGGCGTGAGTTCGTCAGCCGGCACCAGCTTGACGCCGTGGTGTGCATCGCCGCCGCCTTGCGCCGTGGCGTGCTCAACAGCGAAGAGGCCACGCGCTATCAACGCAGCGCGGTCAACGTCGACGCGCCGTGGGCGCTGTCGGGCCTGGGGCAGTTGCATGATGCGATCCAGGCTGCCGACCGCTTGATCTGTTTTGGAGGGCCCTGACATGTCCAAATCCCTATTGATGATCAGCCGCCAGGCCCCGTGGTCCGGGCCGAGCGCGCGCGAGGCGCTGGATATCGTGCTGGCCGGTGGCGCGTTTGATCTGCCCATCGGCCTGCTGTTCATGGACGATGGCGTGTTCCAACTGATGCCAAACCAGAACGCCAAGGCCGTGCAGCAAAAAGACCTGAGCGCCAACCTGCAGGCGCTGGAGCTGTTCGGCGTCGAAGAGGTGTTCGCCTGCCGCCACAGCCTGGCCGAACGCGGGCTCGTCCCGCCGGCAAGCGCCCAGCCGCTGAGCAGCGAAGCGATTGGCGAGCTGATTGACCGTTACGACCAGGTGATTACCCTCTGATGTCGACTTTACATGTGCTGTCTCATTCCCCGTTTACCGATAGCCGCCTCGACAGCTGCCTGCGTATCTGCGGCAGCGAGGACGCGATCCTGCTCTGCGGCGACGGCGCCTACGGCCTGCACAGTGCGGCCCTGCAAACCCGAGGCGTGAAGGTGTTCGTACTGGCCGAAGACATGCAGGCGCGCAATCTGCCGCTACCCGACTGGGCCGACAGCGTGGATTACCCAGGTTTCGTGCAACTGTCGATCGACTACGACAAGGTCAACACCTGGCTATGAACACCCTCACCGTCGGCGAGCGCACCCTGGAACTGGACAAGGACGGCTACCTGGTCGACCTGAATGACTGGTCCACCGAGGTCGCCAACGCCCTGGCCGCCGCCGAAGACCTGGAATTGACCGCGGATCACTGGCAGATCCTTGAACTGCTGCGCGGGTTCTACGCCGAGTTCCAGCTGTCCCCGGCTACGCGCCCACTGATCAAATACACCGCCTTGAAGCTGGGCCCGGAAAAAGGCAACAGCCTGCACCTCAACAAACTGTTCAACGGCACTCCCGCCAAACTCGCCGCCAAGCTGGCGGGCCTGCCCAGGCCGACGAATTGCTTATGACCGACTATGCCCCGCTGACTCTCGAAACCCCGACCGAGCATCCGTTTGCACAGTTCGTGCGCATCCTGGGCAAAGGCAAGCGCGGCGCGCGCAACCTCACCCGCGAGGAAGCGCGTGAAGCCATGGGCATGCTGCTCGATGAAAAAGTCGAAGACACCCAGCTCGGCGCCTTCCTGATGCTGCTGCGGCACAAGGAAGAAAGCCCGGAAGAACTCGCCGGTTTCACCGAAGCCGTGCGCGAACGCCTGAGCGCGCCGGCACTGAATGTCGATGTCGACTGGCCCACCTATGCCGGTAAAAAACGTCACCTGCCGTGGTTCCTGCTGGCGGCCAAGTGCCTGGCCCAGAACGGCGTGCGCATCCTCATGCACGGCGGCGGCGCGCACACGGCGGGCCGGCTGTACACCGAGCAGTTGCTCGACGCCTTGCAGATTCCGCTGTGCCGCAACTGGCAGCAAGTCGAAACGGCCTATGAGCACGGCAACCTGGCGTTTATTCCGCTGGGCGACTGGGCGCCGCAACTGCAGCGCATGATCGACCTGCGCAACACCCTGGGCCTGCGCTCACCGATCCACTCGCTGGCGCGCCTGCTCAACCCGCTGAATGCGCGTTGCGGCCTGCAGAGCATTTTCCACCCGGGTTACCAGGGCGTGCACCGCGACGCCAGCGGCCTACTGGGCGATAACGTGATTGTGGTGAAGGGCGACGGCGGCGAAATCGAGATCAACCCGGACACCGCGAGCCACCTCTACGGCACCACCGGCGGTGCAAGCTGGGACGAAGAATGGCCCGCCCTCTCCGCCCAGCGCCATGTCAAACCGGCGACACTGGACCCCGAACATTTGAAAGCGCTATGGCGTGGCGACGTCGAGGACAGCTACCCACAACTGGCGCTGATCGCCACTATGGCCCTGGCCTTGCGCGGCCTCGGCCATTCGCGCGAACAGGCATTCGCATTGGCCCAGCAGTACTGGGACGCGCGGGACAAATCGATTTAATCGATCATTCACCCGCAGTCTTTGCGCTTTTAGTTCGAACTCATCCCTTTAGACTGGGCTCCAATGCTTATTAGTTGAGGAGCCAGTCATGGGTTTGCTGATCGAAGGACACTGGAAAGACCAGTGGTACGAAAGTAGCGCAGATGGCGCTTTCCAGCGCGAACAGGCGCAGCGCCGCCACTGGGTGACCGCCGACGGCCAGCCTGGCCCGAGCGGTGAAGGCGGTTTCAAGGCTGAGGCCGGTCGTTATCACCTCTATGTGTCCCTGGCTTGCCCCTGGGCTCATCGCACGTTGATCATGCGCAAGCTCAAGGGCCTGGAAAGCCTGATCGACGTATCCGTGGTCAGTTGGCTGATGCTGGAAAACGGCTGGACCTTCGACAAGGCTCACGGCTCGACCGGCGATGCCCTCGACGACTTTACCTACATGCACCAGCGCTACACCGCCGACACCGACGACTACACCGGCCGCGTCACCGTGCCCGTGCTGTGGGACAAGCAGCTCAAGCGCATTGTGAGCAATGAATCGGCGGAGATCATTCGCATGTTCAACAGCGCATTCAACGGGCTGACCGGCAACACCCTGGATTTCTACCCCGAGCCGCTGCGCGCAACCGTTGATGCACTGAACGAGCGCATCTACCCGGCCGTGAACAACGGCGTGTACCGCGCAGGCTTCGCCACATCGCAGCAAGCGTATGAACGCGCGTTTGATGATGTGTTTGCCGAGTTGGATCATCTGGAACAGCACTTGGGCGGCCATCGCTACCTGGCCGGCGAATACCTGACCGAGGCGGACGTGCGCTTGTTTACCACGCTGATTCGCTTTGATGCGGTGTATTACAGCCACTTCAAATGCAATCTGCGGCGGATCGCGGATTATTCGAACCTGTCGAACTGGTTGCGGGAAATGTATCAGTGGCCGGGCGTGGCCGAGACGGTGGATTTCGAGCACATCAAGGGGCATTACTACGCCAGCCATCGCACGATCAATCCGACGGCGATTGTGCCGAAAGGGCCGTTGCAGCGGTTTGAGGGCAAGCATGATCGGGCGCGGTTGGTGGGCTCAGGAGTTTGGAGCTGATCCAAAAAACAGGGTGTGATGAATGGCCGCATCGGGAGCAAGCCCCTCCCACACTTGGAATGCGTTCCAAATGTGGGAGGGGGCTTGCTCCCGATGCTTTTTAAGCCTCACACCTGGGACTGAGCGCCTTCAAACCACTTCAGTTTCTCGCGCAATACCACCACCTCACCCACGATCACCAGTGTCGGCGCATGCACTTCATGCTCCGCCACCATGCGTGGCAAGTCCGCCAGGGTGCCGGTGAACACGCGCTGGTTGGACGTGGTGCCCTGCTGGATCAATGCCGCCGGGGTATCGGCGGCGCGCCCATGCCTGATCAACTGCTCACAGATGATCGGCAAGCCGATCAAGCCCATGTAGAACACCAGCGTCTGCGAGGGCCCGACCAAGTCCCGCCAAGGCAGATCCGAGGTACCGTTCTTCAGGTGACCGGTGATAAAGCGTACCGACTGTGCATAGTCACGGTGGGTCAGCGGAATCCCGGCATACGCCGCGCAGCCACTGGCGGCGGTAATGCCCGGCACCACCTGGAACGGGATGCCATGGGCCGCCAGCTCCTCGATCTCTTCGCCGCCCCGTCCAAAAATGAACGGGTCGCCACCCTTGAGGCGCAGTACGCGCTTACCCTGCCTGGCCAGGTCCACCAGTTGCTGGTTGATCTGGTCCTGCGGCACGGCATGGTCTGCGCGACGCTTGCCGACGTATACACGCTCGGCATCGCGACGGCACAGTTCAAGAATCGCCGGCGCTACCAGACGGTCGTACAACACCACGTCCGCTTGCTGCATCAGGCGCAGCGCGCGGAAGGTCAGCAGGTCCGGATCACCGGGGCCTGCGCCCACCAGGTAGACTTCACCCGGCGCATGCGGCGGTGCACCGTTGACCTTGTCGATCAACAGGCGCTCGGCCTCATCGCCTTGCCCGGCCAACTGGCGGTCGGCAATCGGGCCCTGGAACACTTCTTCCCAGAACGCACGGCGCTGCT
Source organism: Pseudomonas sp. FP597 (assembly GCF_030687435.1). Classification (NCBI taxonomy): domain Bacteria; kingdom Pseudomonadati; phylum Pseudomonadota; class Gammaproteobacteria; order Pseudomonadales; family Pseudomonadaceae; genus Pseudomonas; species Pseudomonas sp. FP597. The sequence continues at coordinate 4,021,627 of NZ_CP117432.1, forward strand.
GCACATCCGGGTACAAACCTTTGACCTGGGCACGAAAGCGCGCCGCCAACCCGGCCAATTGACCGTAGGTGGATGGAATCCAGGTTTCCAGCTTGGCGCGGATCAGGCGTGCCAGCACCGGCGCATCGCCGCCACTGGACACGGCAATCACCAAGGGCGAGCGGTCGACAATCGCCGGGAAGATCACGCTGCACAGGGCCGGCGCATCCACCACATTGACCGGCACGCAGCGACGCTTGGCGTCACTGGACACTTGCGCATTCAGGGGCTCGTCGTCGGTCGCGGCGATGACCAGGGTGCAGCCGTCGAGGTCGGCCTCCTGATAACCGCGCAAAATCAGTTCCCCGCCACTGCCCAGCACCAATGCACGCAGTTGGTCTTCGATCTGGGGCGCCACCACCCGCAGCACGGCGCCGGCGTCGGCCAGCAGCCGGGATTTGCGCAAGGCAATTTCCCCGCCACCGACCACCAGCACACGGCTGCCGCGCAGGTTATGAAACAGCGGCAGAAATTCCATTTAGCGGATGACCTCAACGCCTGCCATGTAAGGCTTGAGCACTTCAGGCACGCGAATCGAACCGTCGGCCTGCTGGTAGTTTTCGAGCACCGCGACCAGGGTACGGCCTACCGCCAGGCCGGAGCCGTTAAGGGTGTGTACCAGTTCCGGCTTGCCGGTCTCCGGGTTGCGGAAACGCGCCTGCATGCGACGGGCCTGGAAATCGCCGCAGTTGGAGCACGACGAAATTTCGCGGTACTTGTCCTGGCTCGGCACCCACACTTCCAGATCGTAGGTCTTCACCGCGCTGAACCCCATGTCGCCGGTGCACAGTGACAGTACGCGGTACGGCAGCTCCAGCAATTGCAGGACGCGTTCGGCGTTGGCGGTCAGGCCTTCAAGGGCCTGCATGGAGGTCGACGGCTCGACCACCTGGACCATCTCGACTTTATCGAACTGGTGCTGGCGGATCATGCCGCGAGTGTCACGCCCCGACGCACCGGCTTCACTGCGAAAGCACGGGCTGTGAGCGACGAACTTGATCGGCAGTTGCTTGGCGTCGAGGATTTCGCCGGCGACGATATTGGTCAGCGACACTTCGGCCGTCGGGATCAGGTACAGGTCAGCTTCGCCATCGCGGCTGATCTTGAACAGGTCCTCTTCGAACTTCGGCAACTGGCTGGTGCCCACCAGCGCCGGCGCCTGCACCAGGTACGGGGTGTAAGCCTCTTCGTAACCGTGTTCGGCGGTGTGCAGGTTGATCATGAACTGGGCCAGGGCACGGTGCATGCGCGCAATCGGGCCACGCAGCAGGGCAAAACGTGCGCCGGACATTTTCGCGGCGGTTTCAAAATCCAGGCCGCCGGTCAATTCGCCCAGGGCAACATGGTCCTTGATCTCGAAATCAAAGGCTTTTGGCGTGCCCCAGCGGCGCACTTCGACGTTGCCGTCTTCGTCTGCGCCAATCGGCACGGACTCGTGTGGAATGTTGGGGATGCCCAGCAGGATCGAATCCAGCTCGGACTGGATCTTGTCCAGCTCGACCTTGCCGTCGGACAGCTCGGTGCCCATGCGCTCGACGTCCGCCATCAACGGCGCGATGTCTTCGCCACGCTGCTTGGCCTGACCAATGGATTTGGAACGCGCATTACGCTCAGCCTGCAGTGCTTCGGTGCGGGTCTGGACGGTCTTGCGCTGTTCTTCCAGCGCTTCGATGCGCGCAACATCCAAGGCAAAGCCACGGGATGCCAGGCGGTCCGCTACGTCCTGAAGGTTGCTACGTAACAGTTTGGAATCGAGCATGTCGGTCTCTCGTTTATCAAAGTTTGGTCAAGGACAGGCCGGCCCAGGTGGCGAGCAGCCCGCCGAATACACTGATGGCAGCGTAGCCAATCGCCAGCGGCACTTGCCCGCTTTCCAGCAGGCGTACGGTATCCAGTGAAAAGGATGAAAAGGTCGTCAGGCCGCCAAGAAAGCCAACCATCAGCCCGGCGCGCACCTCAATCGGTACTTCGGGACGCACCAGGAACAGGCCATATAAAACGCCGATCAACAGGCAGCCCACGATATTAACGGCCAGCGTCGCGCTATAGAAGTGCTTGGGCCAATTCGCGTTGATCCAATTACCCGTCGCAAAGCGCAGCAGTGTACCCGCGATACCACCCGCCGAGACGGCGGCCACCAAGGGAATCATGATTTTCTCCGCTGTCTGGGACTTAAACGATCGAGTGCGGCCAGATGATTGAGCTTCTCGCCGATCTTCAGCTCAAGGCCACGGGGCACCGGCTGGTAGAGCGGCAACGGCTCAAGCTCATCGGGGAAGTAGTCTTCACCGGCGGCATAGGCATCCGGTTCATCGTGGGCGTAGCGGTATTCATCACCGTAGCCCAGTTGTTTCATCAGTTTGGTCGGCGCATTGCGCAGGTGCATCGGCACTTCGAGGGAGCCGTGTTCGGCCGCCGCACGCAGGGCCGACTTGAAGCCCATGTACACCGCGTTGCTTTTTGGCGCGCAGGCCAGATAAGTGATGGCCTGGGCCACCGCCAACTCGCCTTCGGGGCTGCCGAGGCGCTCCTGCACGTCCCAGGCGGCGAGGCACAGGCTCAGTGCGCGCGGGTCGGCGTTGCCGATGTCTTCGCTGGCCATGCGCACCACGCGGCGCGCCAGGTACAGCGGGTCGCAACCGCCGTCGATCATCCGCGCAAACCAGTACAGCGCACCGTCCGGGTTGGAACCGCGTACGGATTTGTGCAGTGCCGAGATCTGGTCGTAGAACGCTTCGCCGCCTTTATCGAAGCGACGGCGTGTATCACCGAGCAGGCTTTGCAGCAGGTCGACGCCAATCTCGCCGCCGTCCTCGGCAAGGTCGGACGCGTTCTCCAGCAGGTTGAGAAAGCGTCGCCCATCACCGTCGGCGGCGGTCAGCAGGATCTTGAAACCTTCCTCGCTGACACTCAACTGGCGCTTGCCCAACCCCTTGTCTTCGCTCAAGGCGCGGTGCAGCAGCTTTTGCATCGCGGCTTCATCGAGGCTCTTGAGCACGTAGACACGCGCCCGCGAGAGCAAGGCGTTGTTCAGTTCGAAAGAAGGGTTTTCGGTGGTGGCACCGATAAAGATCAGCGTGCCGTCCTCGACATACGGCAGGAACGCATCCTGCTGCGACTTGTTGAAACGGTGCACTTCGTCGACAAACAGAATGGTGCGCTTGCCGTACTGCCCGGCCTGCTGCTTGGCCACCTCGACCGCCTGGCGGATCTCCTTGACCCCGGCCAGCACCGCCGACACCGTTTCGAAGTGCGCATCCGAGACTTTCGCCAGCAGGCGCGCCAGGGTGGTTTTACCCACCCCCGGCGGCCCCCAGAAAATCATCGAGTGCAGCGCACCCTGCTCCAGCGCTTCGCGCAGAGGCTTGCCGCGAGCGAGCAGGTGTTCCTGACCGACGTACTCATCCAGGTTGGTCGAACGCAAACGCGCGGCCAATGGCTGGGCAATCGGGTCACTTCGAAACAGGTCCATGGGCAGCGTTTGAAACCTCTGGGCAGTTTATTCCTGGATCACGTCGGCACCCTTGGGGATGTCGAACTTGAACTTGGACGCAGGCACCGGCTGGTTGGCCTTGACCCCGCTGAACAGGATATCGGTGCGCTGGCCGACACTGTCGACCAGGCGCATGTTATTGATCACGCCGTTGCCGAACGACAGGGACAATGTGTCAAACAGCGTGTCCTTGGATTTGGGTTTGAGGGTGAACTCGATCACGTTGCTGGTTTGCTTGGAGGTGATGTCGAAGCTGTCGTTGATTTTCGACACATCGCCCGACAGCAGCAATGCCGGGGTCTGGTTCAGGCGCGGGTCGAGCTTCTTGATGGTCGCCTGCTCCAGGTCCGGGTCCCACAGCGTAACCTTCTGGCCATCGGAAACGATGGTCTGTTCGGCCTTGCCTTCAGTGTGCCAGTAGAACAGCCCTGGGCGCTGCACGGCCATCTCACCCGCGGTTTCCTGCAACTGGGTGCCACCGGCATCCAGGGTGAGCTGGGAGAAACGTGCGGTCAGAGTCTGGGATTTGTCCAACAGGTTCTTCAGGCTGGCGACGGAAGCCGGGTCGGCGTGAGCCGAAACAGCGGTCAGGGCCAATGCCGGCAACAACAGCATGCGGATAAAGCGCATGGGAGTCCTCGTTGAGTAGTCAGGGCGCGCCGCGTGCTGCCACGCGGCACGGGATCAGTCGCGCATCTGCCCGGGGGCAATGATTTCACGCGAGCCGTTGGTATTCATTGCAGTGACGACGCCGGCCATTTCCATGGCTTCGATCATACGGGCCGCGCGGTTGTAACCGATCTTGAGCTTGCGCTGCACCGCAGAAATCGAGGCGCGGCGGCTTTCCAGCACAAAGGCCACGGCTTCGTCGTACAGCGCGTCGGTCTCGGCGTCATCGTCGCCACCGCTGCTGCCGCCGTCAAAACCACTGCCGGCCTCTTCTACGCCTGCGAGGATATCGTCGTTGTATTCCGGCGCGCCGCGCAGTTTCCAGGCTTCCACCACGCGGTGGACTTCATCGTCGGAAACAAAGGCGCCGTGAACACGAATCGGCAGGCTGGTGCCGGGCGGCATGTAGAGCATGTCGCCATGGCCCAGCAACTGTTCGGCTCCACCCTGGTCGATGATGGTCCGCGAGTCGATCTTGCTCGATACCTGGAACGCCATGCGTGTCGGGATGTTCGCCTTGATCAGGCCGGTGATCACATCCACCGACGGACGCTGGGTCGCCAGGATCAAGTGGATACCGGCCGCACGTGCCTTCTGGGCGATACGCGCGATCAGCTCTTCAACCTTCTTGCCGACGATCATCATCATGTCGGCGAATTCGTCGACCACCACTACGATGGTCGGCAGCTTGCTCAGCAGCGGCGCTTCGTCGTGGATGCTTTCGCGCTTGTACAAAGGATCGGTCAGCGGCGTGCCGGCGTCCTGGGCTTCCTTGACCTTGGCATTGAAGCCCGAGAGGTTTCGCACGCCCATCTTCGCCATCAGCTTGTAGCGGCGCTCCATCTCGGCGACGCTCCAGCGCAGGGCGTTGGCGGCGTCCTTCATGTCGGTGACCACCGGGCACAGCAGGTGCGGAATGCCTTCGTAGATCGACAGTTCGAGCATCTTCGGGTCAATCATGATCAGCTTGGCGTCTTCCGGGCCGGACTTGAACAGGATCGACAGAATCATCGCGTTCACGCCCACCGACTTACCCGAACCGGTGGTACCGGCCACCAGCAGATGGGGCATCTTCGCCAGGTCGGTGATGACCGGCTTGCCGCCGATGTCGTGGCCCAGAGCCAGGGTGACCGGCGATTTGAAGTTGTCGTATTCCGGCGTCGACAGCACCTCCGAGAAGCGCACGATCTGGCGGTCTTCGTTGGGAATCTCGATACCCACGGTGGTCTTGCCGGGGATCACTTCCACCACACGCACGCTGGTCACGGCCAGGGAGCGGGCCAAGTCCTTGGCGAGGTTGGAAATGCGGCTGACTTTCACACCGGCAGCCGGCTGGATTTCGTAGCGGGTAATCACCGGGCCGGGGTGGATCGAGTCCACCGACACTTCGACGCCGAATTCCTTGAGCTTGATTTCCAGCAGATGGCCGACGGCAGCCAGGGATTCCGGCGAATAGTTGAGTTGTTTCTTTTCGGCCGGGTCAAGAATCGAGATCGGCGGCAAGGTGCCTTCGACCGCGCTGTCGATGAACAGCGGCGCCTGTTTCTCTTTCTGCACGCGATGGCTCGGCTCGGGCGCTTTGGGTGGCGCGGGCGCGATCACCGGCGGCAGCTGCTTCTCGCGGTCCGACATGTGCTTGCTCAGGGCCTGCTCGCGTTCGATCAGGCGCTCCTTGACCTTGGCCTGCTCACGGCGATCCGGCGTGCTCGGAGCCACGACCTCGTTGACGCGGGTATCGACCTCGCGCAATTGGGCGACCATGCGCTTGCGCTCGACACGGGCCGCCCACCAACGGTTGGCCGCGCCCTGGAACAACTCCAGCAGGTCGAGGGTGATCTTGCCGGTCACGTCCATCACCTTGAACCACGACAAGTCGGTGAATACCGTAAGGCCGAACAGGAACAGTGCGATGAACATCAGGGTGCTGCCCTGGATATTCAGGGTCTTGCGCGCCAGGTCGCCAAGGCTTTCACCCAGCGCCCCGCCCGCACCCGCCGGCAGACCGGTGGGTGCATGGAAATGAATATGGGCCAGCGCCGCACCGGACAGCACCAGGAACACCAGACCGATCAGGCGCCAGGAAAACAGCCAGCCGCTCCACTGCCACGGCTCGTGACGCTGGCGGAAAATCTGCCAGGTCTTGATCGCCAGCAACAACGGGAAGATATAGGCGAAGTAACCCAGCACCATGAACAGGATATCGGCGCTGTAGGAGCCTACAGGCCCTCCGAAGTTCTGCACGTCATCGATCTTGCTGTTGTGGCTCCAGCCTGGATCGTCCTTGCCGTACGTCAACAATGCCATCATCAGGAACAGGCACAGTGCGCCGATGGCGATCAGCGCGCCTTCCTTGAGTCGATAATGCAGGTGCTGACGCCAGGCCGGCACAACTGCTGCTTTGGGTGTTGCGGTGGATTTCTTCAAAACGGGTCTTTTCCTGCGCCTTTGGCGCGTCCATCTATTGAATGACTGCACACACTGCCCAATCCGAGCAGCTGAAAAATGAACGAACGGCGTTGAATCTACTTTTAACACTCAGCGCTTGAACGATGAAATGGCGATAACGCCACACAGGCCGCATTGTACGGGTTTGTGTCTGCGATGCCACGCCCCTGCCTGTCACCGCGCAGCCGGCTAAACCCAAGTGTCACAACATGTTCAATTTGAGCATGCATTGTCTTTGCTGACAAAGGCTTATGCGTGGTTTTTACCAATCCAGAGCAGCTTGGCAAATGGCCTGCATGGGGCAGACCCGATTACGACCACACCCCCAGCCTAGAGTTGCAGAAATGCCCAGCGACGTTAACGCCCTGTTCGGGCTGGCCCCAGAGCGCCGCGTCGACAATAATCACAGCTTGAACGCAGGTGTCATCCCTGCCACTCCCCTCCCCTTCCCACAAGCCTGGATGCCGATGCTGACCTGGTTGCAACGCGATTCATTGACCTTCCCGCCGCTGGCCAAAGCCATGCGCGAACCCAACGGGCTGCTCGCCGCCGGCGGCGACCTGTCGGCCGAGCGACTGGTGCAAGCCTATCGCCACGGCTGTTTTCCATGGTTCTCGCAGGGCCAGCCGATCCTCTGGTGGTCGCCCGACCCGCGCACAGTGATCTTTCCCGACGAATTGCACGTGTCACGCAGCTTGGGCAAACTGTTGCGCCAACAGCGTTACAGGGTCACGTTCGATCAGGATTTCGCCGCCGTCATCCTGGCCTGCGCCGCGCCCCGCGCCTACGCCGACGGCACCTGGATCACCGAAGGCATCCAGAACGCCTACCTGGAGCTGCACAAGCGCGGCTACGCCCATTCGGTAGAGGTATGGGACGACGACAGGCTGGTGGGCGGCTTGTATGGCCTGGCAATGGGTCGATTGTTCTTTGGCGAATCGATGTTCAGCCGCGCCGACAACGCGTCGAAATTCGGCTTTGCCACGCTGGTCGGCCAATTGAAGGCCTGGGGTTTTGTCCTGATCGACTGCCAGATGCCCAACGACCACCTGCACAGCCTGGGCGCCCGCGCCATTCCCCGCAGCGAATTCGCAGGCTTGCTGCAAGAGCATTTGGATCAGCCCACCGCTGGACCGTGGGTTTCTTAAGCGACTTGCGCGTACCTGGCTTACACTTATTTCAAAGCTTATCCCGAGGGTTGATCATGACCGAGCTGGCGCGCTTGAAGTTTTATGCCACTCAAGCCCACTCTTGCAGCTATCTGCCCGATGAGCAGGCCACCACGCTGTTCCTCGATCCCAGCCAGCCGATGGACGTGCATGTGTATGCCGACCTTTCGGAAATGGGCTTTCGGCGCAGCGGCGATCATCTGTACCGGCCCCATTGCCAGAACTGCAATGCCTGCGTGCCAGCCCGCATCCCCGTGGCGCAGTTTCTGCCGGACCGCAACCAGAAGCGCATCTTTAAACGCAACGCCGACCTGACGGTCACTGCGAGCAAGCCGCGGTTTACCGAAGAATATTTCGACCTTTACCAGCGCTACATCGAGCAACGCCACGCCGACGGCGATATGTTCCCGCCCAGCCGCGACCAATTCTCCACCTTCCTGGTGCGCGACCTGCCCTTTTCGCGCTTTTATGAGTTTCGTGCGGACGGCCGCCTGCTGGCCGTCGCCGTGACCGATTTACTGCCCAATGGCCTATCGGCCGTCTACACCTTCTATGACCCCGACGAAGAACGCCGCAGCCTGGGACGTTTCGCGATCCTCTGGCAAATCGGCGAAGCACTGCGCCAGGAACTGGAGGCCGTGTACCTCGGCTACTGGATAAAAAACTGCAAAAAGATGAGCTACAAGACCCAATATCGGCCGATTGAACTGCTGATTAATCAAAGATGGGTCGTGCTTAACTAGAACCCCTTGGCTTAAACACCCTTTTTCGGGCACAATGCACGCCGCTTTTGCCTGGCGCAGTTGCACCGGGCCATTCACTGGATACCGAGGGCTTTACTGCATGTCGAAAGAAGACAGCTTCGAAATGGAAGGCACTGTCGTCGACACCCTGCCCAACACCATGTTTCGTGTGGAGTTGGAAAATGGGCACGTCGTAACCGCGCATATCTCCGGCAAGATGCGCAAGAACTACATTCGTATTCTTACCGGTGACAAAGTGCGCGTCGAGCTGACGCCCTATGACTTGAGCAAAGGGCGCATCACTTACCGCGCTCGCTAAGCAAGTCAATACAAGACGCCCGGTTATGCCGGGCGTTTTTGTGTGCGCCATTTATGTATGCAACACCCTTCCCACATTGATATGTGATTGTTTTGATGACCGTATTCCAAGGCAGCAAAAAGGCGCCTCTCGGCGCCTTTTGCTTTGTTGCGGTTAGCTATCAGGCCATTTCAGCCGTGGTTTCGAACTCGAAGGTCAGCTCGCCGTCCTTCAGATCGATATGCACCACGCCACCATGGTCGGACAGTTCGCCAAACAGGATCTCTTCGGCCAGCGGCCGCTTGATCTTGTCCTGGATCAGACGCGCCATCGGACGAGCGCCCATTGCCGCGTCGTAACCACCCTCTGCCAGCCAGTTGCGCGCCGCGTCGGTTACGTCCAGCTGCACGCGCTTGTCTTCCAACTGCGCCTGAAGCTCGGTAAGGAACTTGTCCACCACGCTCTTGATGACCTCATGACTGAGGCGACCAAACTGGATAATGGTGTCCAGACGGTTGCGGAACTCTGGCGTGAAGCTCTTCTTGATTACTTCCATCGCATCGGAAGAGTGATCCTGATGCGCAAAGCCGATCGAAGCCCGCGCGGCGGTTTCGGCACCGGCGTTGGTGGTCATGATCACGATCACGTTGCGGAAGTCCGCCTTGCGCCCGTTGTTGTCGGTCAGGGTCCCGTGATCCATCACCTGCAACAGCAGATTGAAGACTTCCGGGTGAGCCTTCTCGATTTCATCGAGCAGCAATACGCAATGCGGTTGCTTGGTGATCGCTTCGGTCAACAGACCGCCCTGGTCGAAACCGACATAGCCCGGAGGCGCACCGATCAGGCGCGACACAGTGTGGCGCTCCATGTACTCGGACATGTCGAAGCGTACCAGCTCGATCCCCATGGCCTTGGCCAACTGCCGCGCGGCCTCGGTCTTGCCGACGCCGGTCGGGCCGGCGAACAGGAACGAACCGACGGGCTTGTCCGGCGACTTGAGGCCCGCGCGCGACAACTTGATCGCGGTGGACAGCGCATCGATGGCCGCATCCTGGCCGAACACGGTCAGCTTCAGGTCACGCTCCAGGTTACGCAGCAGTTCCTTGTCGGAGCTGTTGACGTGTTTAGGCGGAATCCGCGCGATCTTCGCCACGATGTCCTCGACCTGCTGCACATCGATGCGTTTCACACGCTTCTCGACCGGCTGCAGGCGCTGATAGGCACCCGCCTCGTCAATCACGTCGATGGCCTTGTCAGGCATATGACGATCATTGATGTAGCGCGACGCCAGCTCTGCGGCGGCACGCAGGGCCTCATCGGTGTACTCGATGCCATGGTGCGCTTCAAAGCGCCCCTTGAGCCCGCGCAGAATGCCGATAGTGTCTTCAACGGACGGTTCGGACACATCGACCTTCTGGAAGCGACGCGCCAGGGCACGGTCTTTTTCGAAGATGCCGCGAAATTCCTGAAACGTAGTCGAGCCGATGCAACGGATGTCGCCCGACGACAGCAATGGCTTGAGCAGGTTGGAAGCGTCCATCACCCCACCGGATGCCGCACCGGCGCCAATGATCGTGTGGATTTCATCGATAAACAGGATCGCCTGCGGGCGTTTTTTCAATTCGCCGAGCAGCGCCTTGAAGCGCTTCTCGAAGTCGCCACGGTACTTGGTCCCGGCGAGCAACGCGCCCAGATCAAGCGAGTAGACGACACTGCTGGCCAGCAGGTCCGGCACCTGGTTGTCGACGATGCGCTTGGCCAGGCCTTCGGCAATCGCGGTTTTACCCACGCCCGCCTCGCCCACCAGCAATGGGTTGTTCTTGCGACGACGCGCCAGGATCTGCGCGACACGCTCAACCTCCAGCTCACGCCCCACCAGCGGATCAATCCGCCCCTGGCGCGCCAGCTCATTGAGATTGCTGGCATAGGCGTCCAGCGGATTGCTTGAAGAAGAAGACTCACCGCCCTCGTCGTCCTGCATATCCTGCTCACCTTCGGAATGATCGCCGTGCCCGGGCACCTTGGAGATACCGTGGGCAATGTAGTTGACGACATCGATACGGGCAACGCTCTGCTGCTTGAGCAGAAACACGGCCTGGCTTTCCTGCTCGCTGAAAATCGCCACAAGCACATTGGCGCCTGTGACTTCACGCTTACCGGAGCTCTGTACGTGGAACACGGCACGCTGCAACACCCGCTGGAACCCCAGGGTTGGCTGGGTTTCGCGATCCTCGTCATGCACGGGAATCAGTGGCGTGGTGGAGTCGATGAACTCCTGCAGATCATGCTTGAGTTTATCGAGGTTGGCGCCGCACGCACGCAACACGGTGGCGGCAGCTTCATTGTCCAAAAGTGCCAGCAGCAGGTGTTCGACGGTCATGAATTCATGACGCTTCGAACGAGCCTCCTTGAAGGCAAGATTGAGGGTGACTTCGAGCTCGCGGTTTAACATAGCTTCACCTCATACCCAAGTGGTCGGCGTTAACCGTCCTTCTCGATTTCACAGAGTAGCGGATGCTGGCTTTCCCTGGCGTACTGGTTGACCTGCATGGCCTTTGTCTCGGCGATGTCACGGGTAAACACTCCACATACTGCCCGTCCTTCTGTGTGAACGGCCAGCATTACCTTGGTCGCCAACTCTCGGTTCAGGTTGAAAAACACCTCGAGCACTTCGACGACGAAATCCATCGGTGTGTAGTCATCATTGAACAAAACCACCTTGTACATCGGCGGCGCCTGTAAAGCAGGCTTGGCCTCTTTGACAGCAATGCCTGCAGAACCGTCGTCATCGTGTTCGTGATCCGGTCGATCCTGATTGAATGTTAGTCGAATCTGGCTGAATGCATGCATGGAAAGAAAGGTTCGTCAGTGGTTCAAATACAGTGGTGGGGGCGAGCTGTCAGAATTTCAACACTGACTGACTGGTCGCCTTGACTATCGGCAAAACGGTGTTACAAACAATAGAACCCACAGTGGGTAAAAAAGGTCCGCGCAGTCAACCTTATTTATTCGGGTTAGGACGGATAAACTGGATGATACTCCAGTGATGGAGTCTGGTGCAGAAGGAAATGGTTTATGTCTGGCGTCAAGATCAGTGGCAAGGTCAAGTGGTTCAACAATGCCAACGGATATGGCTTTGTGAATGAGGATGGAAAGACTGAGGATCTTTTTGCGCATTACTCGGCCATCATCATGGATGGCTACAAAACGCTGAAAGCTGGTCAAGTTGTGAGCTTTGAAATCATTCAAGGACCGAAAGGGCTGCACGCAGTGAATATCGATGCAGTGAAAGCCGAACCAACGGAACAAAACGCAGCCAACGCTCATAATGAAAAGAAACAAACGGCCTGACCTACCGTAGAGCGTGTAACTAGCAAAAAAACGGCCACCCCAATCATGTGGGGCGGCCGTTTTTTTATTGCTTGAGCCTTACATATGCGAAATCAGCGCATCACCAAAACCCGACGACGACACCAGCTTGGCGCCGTCCATCAACCGCTCGAAGTCGTAGGTCACGGTCTTGGCCGAAATAGCGCCATTGGTGCCTTTGATGATCAGGTCGGCCGCCTCGGTCCAACCCATGTGGCGCAGCATCATTTCCGCCGACAGGATCAACGACCCCGGGTTGACCTGATCCTTGCCCGCATACTTGGGCGCAGTACCGTGGGTGGCTTCGAACATCGCCACGGTATCGGACAGGTTGGCCCCTGGCGCGATACCGATACCGCCCACCTCCGCCGCCAGCGCGTCGGACAGGTAGTCGCCATTGAGGTTGAGAGTCGCAATCACATCATATTCGGCCGGACGCAACAGGATCTGCTGGAGCATGGCGTCGGCAATCGCGTCCTTGACCACTACATTCTTGCCGGTCTTGGGGTTCTTGAACTGCATCCACGGCCCGCCATCGAGCAGGGTCGCGCCGAACTCCTCGGCCGCCACTTCGTAGGCCCACTCTTTGAAGGCACCTTCAGTGAACTTCATGATGTTGCCTTTGTGCACGATGGTCAGCGAGTCGCGGTCGTTATCCACCACATATTGCAGGGCCTTGCGCGCCAGGCGCTTGGTGCCTTCAAGCGATACCGGCTTGATGCCAATCCCGCAATCCTGGTCGAAACGGATCTTGGTGACGCCCATTTCTTCCTTGAGAAACTTGATCACCTTCGTGGCCTCCGGCGAGCCGGCTTTCCACTCGATCCCGGCGTAAATATCTTCGGAGTTTTCGCGGAAGATGGTCATGTCCACGTCGCCAGGCTTCTTGACCGGGCTGGGCACGCCCTCGAACCAGCGCACCGGGCGCAGGCACACATACAGGTCGAGTTGCTGACGCAGGGCCACGTTCAACGAACGGATACCGCCACCCACCGGCGTGGTCAACGGGCCCTTGATGGACACCACGTAATCCTTGACCGCATCCAGGGTTTCCTGGGGCAGCCAGGTGTCCTGATCGTAGACCTGGGTGGCCTTTTCGCCCGCATACACCTCCATCCACGAGATCTTGCGCTTGCCGCCGTAGGCCTTTTCAACAGCTGCGTCGACCACCTTGATCATCACCGGGCTGATGTCGACGCCAATACCGTCACCTTCGATATAAGGAATGATCGGTTGGTCAGGAACATTGAGAGAATGGTCTGCATTGACGGTGATTTTGTCGCCGACTGCCGGAACCTGAATCTTCTTGTATCCCATGCTGAACTCCATCTATGGATTGAACATCTGGCTGCGTTCGAGCCTACTCCAGATAAATGGCGACTTAAACCTCACGCCACGCTCATTTGCATCGAAAACAGCATAAATTGTCGCCTACAAGCCTGAAAGCAAAGGGAAAAGCGCCAATCTTGAGCACATCGTGCGACTTTAGGCGTAACCCGGTACCTGCGACCTTTAGACCAATGGACGACACACCTTTTGTATGAAGGCTCGGCGTAAGCATAGCGACCTATGTATAATGCCGCCGCTGACCAAAGAGTCACGATGGCGGACCGCTCCAGCTTCTGGAAATAAAGAGCGAGGCCTTCCGCCAAAAGCAGGACTACTACAATAGTCCACCCGCTTGACGCTCGACTGATGCAACCCAACATCACCGCGAAGAAACCTCGACCTTTCGCTCATGGATGACTTTGAACGAACGCGCTCCACCCGGCGCATCTCGAGTTTCTGCGCACGCTTTCAGCAAAGAAGAGAGTTAATCCGAATATGCCCACCCGCTCGAAGATCATCTACACCTTCACCGACGAAGCCCCAGCCCTCGCCACCTATTCACTGCTGCCTATCGTAGAGGCCTTCACCGCTTCCGCTGATATTGCTGTGGAAACCCGCGACATTTCCCTCGCCGGGCGCATCCTCGCAAGCTTCCCCGAGCAACTGGGCACCAAGGCCGTACCGGACCACCTCGCCGAACTGGGCGCCCTGGCCGTTACGCCTGAAGCCAACATCATCAAGCTGCCTAACATCAGCGCCTCGACCCCGCAGCTGCAAGCTGCGATCAAAGAACTACAGGCCCAGGGCTATGCCCTGCCGGACTACCCGGAAACCGTAACCACCGACGCGGAAAAAGAAACCCGTGCACGTTACGACAAGGTCAAGGGCAGCGCCGTGAACCCGGTTCTGCGCGAAGGCAACTCCGACCGCCGCGCACCGCTGTCGGTCAAGAACTATGCACGCAAGCACCCCCACAAAATGGGCGCCTGGGCTGCCGACTCCAAGTCCCACGTTGCCCACATGAGCAACGGCGACTTCTACGGCAGCGAAAAAGCCGTACAGATCGAAGCGGCCGATGCTGTCAAAATTGAGCTGGTCGGCAAGGATGGCACCACCACTGTCCTGAAAGAAAAGACCACCGCTCAAGCAGGCGAAATCCTCGACAGCGCCGTACTGAGCAAAAACGCCCTGCGTTCGTTCATCGCCGCTGAAATCGAAGACGCCAAGAAACAAGGCGTATTGCTGTCGGTTCACCTCAAAGCCACCATGATGAAGGTCTCCGACCCAATCATGTTCGGCCAGATCGTTGCCGAGTTCTATAAAGACGCCCTGACCAAGCACGCTGCCGTGCTGGAGCAGATCGGCTTCAACCTGAACAACGGCATCGGCGACCTGTACGCGCGCATCAAAGCGCTGCCGGCCGACCAGCAAGCGCAGATCGAAGCTGACATCCAGGCGGTCTATGCCGCTCGCCCTTCCCTGGCGATGGTCAACTCCGACAAAGGCATCACCAACCTGCACGTGCCGAGCGATGTGATCGTCGACGCCTCGATGCCGGCCATGATCCGTGACTCCGGCAAGATGTGGGGCACCGACGGCCAGCTGCACGACACCAAGGCCGTGATCCCGGATCGCTGCTACGCAACCATTTACCAAGCCGTCATCGAAGACTGCAAGGCCAATGGTGCGTTCGATCCGACCACCATGGGCAGCGTGCCGAACGTTGGCCTGATGGCGAAAAAAGCCGAAGAGTACGGTTCCCACGACAAGACCTTCCAGATCAAGGCTGACGGCGTGGTCCGCGTCACCGACAGCAAGGGCAACCTGCTGATGGAACAGAGCGTCGAAGCCGGCGACATCTTCCGCATGTGCCAGACCAAGGACGCACCGATCCAGGACTGGGTCAAGCTGGCCGTCAACCGTGCCCGCGCCAGCGGCACCCCGGCCATTTTCTGGCTGGACCCACAGCGCGCGCATGATGGCGTCGTGGTTGAGAAAGTTCAGGCTTACCTCAAAGACCACAACACCGAAGGCCTGGACATCCGCATCATGTCGCCGGTCGACGCGATGAAGTTCACCCTGGAGCGCACCCGCAAGGGCCTGGACACCATCTCGGTGACCGGCAACGTACTGCGCGACTATCTGACCGACCTGTTCCCGATCATGGAACTGGGCACCAGCGCCAAGATGCTGTCGATCGTGCCGCTGATGAACGGCGGTGGCCTGTTCGAAACCGGCGCCGGCGGTTCGGCCCCCAAGCACGTACAGCAACTGCTGGAAGAGAACTTCCTGCGCTGGGATTCCCTGGGCGAGTTCCTGGCCCTGGCCGCCTCCCTTGAGCATTTGGGTGTGACGTACAACAACCCGAAAGCGCTGGTACTGTCCAAGACCCTGGACCAGGCCACCGGCCAGTTCCTGGACAACAACAAGTCGCCATCGCGCAAAGTCGGCAACATCGACAACCGCGGCAGCCACTTCTACCTGGCGCTGTACTGGGCCCAGGCCCTGGCCGCCCAGACCGAAGACACTGCCCTGCAAGCGCAGTTCGGCGAACTGGCAAAAACCCTGGCCGCGAACGAAGCAACCATCGTTGCCGAGCTCAACGCCGTACAGGGCAAGCCAGTGGACATCGGCGGCTACTACGCGCCGAACCCTGAGCTGACCAGCAAGGCGATGCGCCCAAGCAACACCCTCAACGCGGCGATTGCCAAGTTGAAGTAAGGTTGTAAGGATGCAACGAAGCCCCGGCCCTGTGCCGGGGTTTCTGTTTCCAGCGCTCAATTGACGAAACCGAATTCAAATGTGGGAGGGGTGTAGCCCCCCCCCTGAATCAAGAGGTACTCCATGACCTGGCAACCCCACATCACCGTCGCCACCCTCGTCGAAGACAACGGCAAGTTCCTGATGGTCGAAGAACTCAAGGGCGGCCGCGCCGTGCTCAATCAGCCCGCCGGCCACCTCGATCCGCATGAAACCCTGACCGAGGCCGCCGTGCGCGAAACCCTCGAAGAAACCGGCTGGGACGTGGAGCCCACGGGCATCGTCGGCATCTACCTGTACACCGCCCCCAGCAACGGCGTGACCTACCAGCGCGTATGCTTCATTGCAAAAGCCGTGAAACACCACCCGGACTATCAACTCGACGAAGGCATCCTGCGCGCCCGCTGGCTGAGCCGTGACGAGCTGATGGCCGTGCGCGACGACTGGCGCAGCGAGCTGATCATCCGCTGTATCGATGATTATCTGGCCGGCCAGCGTCACAGCCTCGAATTGATCCGCCCTTCTCTTTAGCCTTGCGGGCGTGAGCCTGTTAGAATCGCGTCCTTTTTCAAGACACCCGTTGAAACCCTATGCGTGATCCAGCCCCTTCTGACACACAAAAGAAGCGCGTCATCGTCGGCATGTCCGGCGGCGTGGATTCTTCCGTTTCCGCCGTTCTGCTCATGGAGCAGGGTTATGAGGTGGAAGGCCTGTTCATGAAGAACTGGGAAGAAGACGATGGAACAGAATATTGCACCGCCATGGACGACCTGGCGGACGCCCAGGCCGTGTGCGACAAGATCGGTATCAAGCTGCACACCGCCAATTTCGCCGCCGAGTACTGGGACAACGTGTTCGAGCACTTCCTGGCCGAATACAAGGCCGGCCGCACGCCGAACCCGGACATCCTGTGTAACCGCGAGATCAAGTTCAAGGCGTTTCTCGACTACGCCATGATGCTCGGCGCCGACTTGATCGCCACTGGCCACTACGTGCGCCGCCGTGACATCGACGGCCGCACCGAGCTGCTCAAGGGCCTGGACCCGAACAAGGACCAGAGCTATTTCCTGCACGCCGTTGGTGGCGAACAGATCGCCAAGACCTTGTTCCCGGTCGGCGAGCTGGAAAAGCCCGAAGTGCGCAGGATCGCCGAGCAACACGGCCTGGCTACCGCCAAGAAAAAGGACTCCACCGGGATCTGCTTTATCGGCGAGCGTCGCTTCAGCGACTTCCTCAAGCAGTACCTGCCGGCACAACCGGGCGAGATCAAGACCACCGAAGGTGAAGTGATCGGCCGTCACCACGGCCTGATGTACCACACCATCGGCCAGCGCCAGGGCCTGGGCATCGGCGGCCTGAAAGACGCAGGCGAAGAGCCGTGGTACGTGCTGGTCAAGGACTTGGAAAACAACGTACTGGTCGTCGGCCAAGGCAATGAACATCCGTTGCTGTTCTCCGGCGCCCTGCTCGCGTCGGAAATCTACTGGGTCAACCCGATCGACCTGAGCGTGCCGCGCCGCCTGACCGCCAAAGTGCGCTATCGCCAGAGCGACCAGCCGTGCACGCTGGAAAAAACCGCCAGCGGCTACCGTGCGACCTTTGACGACCCGCAACGCGCCGTCACTCCCGGTCAGTCCGTGGTGTTCTATGACGGCGAGATCTGCCTGGGCGGCGGCGTGATTGAAGTGGCAGAGCCCTGGAGCAACCTGGCATGAGCCCGACCCAGGAGCAATTGACGGCGCTTGGCGGTGTATTTCTGGCCGCCGTGCTGGTGGACAAGATCGCCAAGACCGGCCAGGTCACCGAAGCGGGCCTGACCTGCATGCTCGGCAGCCTGTTGATCCGCGACCCCAAGGACACCCTGGAAGTCTACGGCGGCGACGACCTGGCGCTGCGTGAAGGCTACCGTGCGCTGATCGGCGCGCTGGAGCGCGACCCGAGCACCTTGCAGCGCGAACCTTTGCGCTACGCCCTGTCGATGCTCGGCCTCGAGCGTCAACTGGCCAAGCGCGAAGACATGCTGGAAACCATCGGCAAGCGCCTGCCGCAAATCCAGTCCCAGGTTGAACACTTCGGTGCAGCCCACGAAAACGTGATCGCCGCCTGTGGCGCACTGTACCAGGACACCCTGAGCACCTTGCGCCAGCGGATCCAGGTGCACGGCGACATGCGCAACCTGCAGCAACCGAACAACGCCTCGAAAATCCGCGCCCTGCTGTTGGCGGGTATTCGTTCGGCGCGGTTGTGGCGGCAGTTGGGCGGTCATCGTTGGCAACTGGTGATCAGCCGGCGCAAATTGCTCAAAGAGCTTTACCCGTTGATGCGCAACGAATAAGTCGCACCAGCAGACTATTTTCAAGCCGTTACGCGTAATACGTCGGTCAGTTGGCAACGGACCGGCGGATTTTTTCATGTATGATACGCGCCCCATTTCGTTGCCCGACTGTCCGAGAACACCCCATGCAGCTCTCTTCGCTCACTGCGGTTTCCCCTGTTGACGGCCGCTACGCCGGCAAAACCCAGGCCCTGCGCCCTATTTTCAGCGAATACGGCCTGATCCGTGCTCGTGTACTGGTTGAAGTGCGCTGGCTCCAGCGCCTGGCCGCTCACCCCGCCATCAGCGAAGTGCCGGCGTTTTCCGCGCAGGCCAACGCTGTGCTCAACACCCTGGCGGAAAATTTCTCCCTGGAGCACGCCGAGCGTGTCAAAGAGATCGAGCGCACCACCAACCACGACGTAAAAGCCATCGAATACTTGCTCAAGGAGCAGGCCGCCAAGCTGCCGGAACTGGCTCAGGTCAGCGAATTCATCCACTTTGCCTGCACCAGCGAGGACATCAACAACCTGTCCCACGCCCTGATGCTGCGCGAAGGCCGTGATGACGTCATGCTGCCACTGATGCGCCAGACCGCCGAAGCCATCCGCGAACTGGCGATCCGCTTCGCTGCGGTGCCGATGCTGTCGCGCACCCACGGCCAGCCGGCGTCGCCGACCACCCTGGGCAAAGAACTGGCCAACGTGGTGTACCGCCTGGAGCGTCAGATCGCTCAAGTGGCAGCGGTACCGCTGCTGGGCAAGATCAACGGCGCGGTAGGCAACTACAACGCCCACCTGTCGGCCTACCCTGAGATCGACTGGGAAGCCAATGCCCGCGCCTTCATCGAAGACGAACTGGGCCTGGGCTTCAACCCCTACACCACGCAGATCGAACCGCACGACTACATCGCCGAGCTGTTCGACGCGATTGCGCGCTTCAACACCATCCTGATCGACTTCGATCGCGATATCTGGGGCTACATCTCCCTGGGCTACTTCAAGCAGCGCACCATTGCCGGTGAAATCGGCTCGTCGACCATGCCGCACAAGGTCAACCCGATCGACTTCGAAAACTCCGAAGGCAACCTCGGCATCGCCAACGCGCTGTTCCAGCACCTGGCCAGCAAGTTGCCGATCTCCCGCTGGCAGCGCGACCTCACCGACTCCACCGTACTGCGCAACCTCGGCGTGGGCTTTGCCCACAGCGTGATCGCGTACGAAGCCAGCCTCAAGGGCATCAGCAAGCTCGAGCTCAACGAGCAGAAGATCGCCGCCGACCTGGACGCGTGCTGGGAAGTGCTGGCCGAGCCGATCCAGACCGTAATGCGCCGCTACAACATCGAAAACCCTTACGAGAAGCTCAAAGAGTTGACCCGTGGCAAGGGCATCAGCCCTGAAGCGTTGCAAACTTTCATCGACGGCCTGGACATGCCAGCCGCCGCCAAGGCCGAGCTGAAATTGCTCACGCCGGCTAACTACATCGGCAACGCTGTAGAGCAAGCCAAGCGCATCTGATCATTGCGCGCCCCGTTGAGACGCCCGGCCGCGCCGGGCGTTTTTATTCCAGTCTGAAAAGTGCTTTTTTTCAATAGGTTACACATGAATCCTGACATCCCTCTTCAACTTCTGGGCGGCATCACGGCACGTGAATTCCTGCGCGACTACTGGCAGAAAAAACCGTTGCTGATCCGCCAGGCCATCCCTGACTTCGAAAGCCCGATCGACGCCGACGAACTGGCAGGCCTGGCACTGGAAGAAGAAGTCGAATCGCGCCTGGTGATCGAACACGGCGAGCGTCCGTGGGAACTGCGCCGCGGCCCGTTTGCCGAAGACGCCTTCAGCACCCTGCCTGAACGCGAGTGGACCCTGCTGGTGCAAGCGGTTGACCAATTCGTGCCGGAAGTGGCCGAGCTGCTGGAGCAGTTCCGCTTCCTGCCCAGCTGGCGCATCGACGATGTGATGATCAGCTTCGCCGCCCCTGGCGGCAGCGTTGGGCCGCACTTCGACAATTACGACGTGTTCCTGCTGCAAGCCCAGGGCAAGCGCAACTGGAAGATCGGCCAGATGTGCAGCTCCGAAAGCCCGCTGCTGCAACACGCCGACCTGCGCATCCTCGCCGAATTCGAAGAAAGCGCCGAATGGGTGCTGGAACCGGGCGACATGCTCTACCTGCCGCCGCGCCTGGCGCACTACGGCATCGCCGAAGATGACTGCATGACCTACTCGGTCGGCTTCCGCGCGCCGAGCGCTGCCGAAGTACTGACCCACTTCACCGACTTCCTCGCCCAGTACCTGACGGACGAAGAGCGCTACACCGACGCCGACGCCCAGCCCGTCAGCGACCCGCACCAGATCCAGAGCGACGCTCTCGACCGCCTCAAGAGCCTGCTGGCCGAGCACATGAGCGACGAGCGCATGCTGCTGACCTGGTTCGGCCAATTCATGACGGAGCCACGCTACCCGGAACTGGTGGCCGGCGAAGAGCTGGGTGAAGATGACTTCATCGCCAGCGTGCAAGACGGTGCGATCCTGGTGCGCAACCCAAGCGCGCGCATGGCCTGGTCCGAAGTCGACGACGACGTGCTGCTGTTCGCCAGCGGCCAGAGCCGTTACCTGCCGGGCAAGCTGCGCGAGCTGTTGAAACTCGTATGCTCCGCCGACGCACTGCACAGCGAAAACCTCAGCGAGTGGCTCGCTGACGAAGACGGCCGCGCGCTTCTGTGCGAACTGGTCAAGCAAGGCAGCCTGGGATTTGCCGATGAATAGGATTCACGTAAGTGTCGCGGACTGGCGAAAGGATATCGACGAGATTCGGCGCATTCGTGAAGCGGTGTTTATCGCTGAACAATCGGTCCCACCGGAACTCGAATGGGACGCGGACGACGCAGATGCCGTGCATTTCCTGGCGTTCGAAGGTGATTTTCCGATAGGCACCGCGCGCCTGCTGCCCAGCGGCGAAATCGGCCGCGTGTCGGTGCTCAAGGACTGGCGTGGGCTGAAGGTCGGCGACAAGCTGATGGAAGCGGTGATTGGTGTGGCCGAGCAACGTGGCCAGACCAGACAGTTCCTCAGCGCGCAGGTCTATGCGGCACCGTTCTACGAGCGACTGGGTTTCAAGATTGTCAGTGAGGAATTCCTGGAAGTCGGGATTCCCCATGTGGATATGGTGCGCGGGGGCTGATCCAAGACCGAGTCGCCGCCATCGGGAGCAAGCCCCCTCCCACATTTGACCGAGTTCCAGCATGAGTACACGGTCAAAATGTGGGAGGGGGCTTGCTCCCGATAGCCATCTCAACCACACCCCCAGAATGCCCTGCCATGCCAGGGCATTTTGCCGTCTACGATTCAATTTGCGACCTGCCAGGCCGACAAACTGGCACTATCAAGCCCAAATGACTCGCAGAGATAACGGACATGTCCCTACGCACCCTGCTCACCGCCCTCCTCCTCACTGCCAGTTGCTCGGCAATGGCCGACACCCAGGTCGTCAACCTGAGCAACCGCACCAGCGCCGACCTGCTGCCGGTGGCGCAGAACTTCATCGGCAAGGACGGCACCGTCAGCGCTTATGGCAACCAGCTTATTGTTAAAGCCGAGCCCGGCAAGATCGAAGATCTGCGCGCCTTGCTCGCCCAACTCGACACGCCGGCCAGACGCCTGCTGATCACTGTCGATACCGACGAGAACAACCAACAAACCAACAGCCACGTCATCACCTACAGCACCGAGAGCCGCGACGGCGGCATCCAGCAGATCCAGGCCAGCGAAGGCATACCTGCGCTGATTCAGGTCGGCCAGAGCGTGCCATTGACCACCACTCAGCCCGACGCCTACGGCCGCCCGCAAAACCAGACCCAGTATCGCAACGTGACCCAAGGTTTTTACGTCACCGCCAGCGTCACTGGCGAGACCGTACACCTGGCGATCAGTACCAACCGTGACCGCATGAGCCAGGAACGTCCCGATGTAGTGAATGTGCAAAGTACCGACACAACCGTCAGCGGACGTCTTGGCGAATGGATCCCCCTGGCCGGCATCAATCGTCAGACCCTGGCCGACAAATCCTCTACAACCCGCAGCTACTCTACTCAGGGCCGCGATGACCTGACTGTGCGGGTCAAAGTCGATACCCTGAACTGAAGCACCAAAAACTGACTGATGAGTCGTATTAGACTAAAGATGTAGTGCTGCAAAAAAAGCACTACAAAACATTTGACGATCCAAAAAAGCATGGGCATGATGGCCTCGCTCCCGCTAATCAGGGGCCCTGGCAAGGGCCTTCGGATCGTCGCTCCAAGCTACCCACCCGAGCCGATTCGTGTCTGTACCGCCCACAAGGTGTGTTTGACTTTGGTTGCGACTGGAACGAAGTTGTCCCGAGGGACGGAAGCTAACCAGGTAACCCGGCAACACGCTGCAGAATGCCCAAGGGCCCACGACGCCCGAAGACTGTTCTTGGCCCGCCTCTACCTGCTCGCCCCTCCCTTGAGCCCTTCGTTCATCCCGTCGCCTCCCCCGTCGAACCTGACTTGACCGCCTCTGCTTCTGGTCAGCGAGCAGCCATGCACCGCAACGATTGCGCGGCTGGCAAAAGGATTTCTCCACCTAGACCTATGCGACGAGGTTTTTCCCCATGGCACTGACACGCGAACAGCAAATTGCAGCCCTCGAAAAAGACTGGGCTGAAAACCCACGCTGGAAAGGCGTGACCCGCGCTTATTCCGCTGCTGACGTCGTCCGCCTGCGTGGCTCGGTTCAACCCGAGCACACCTTTGCAAAACTCGGCGCCGAGAAGCTGTGGAACCTGGTCACCCAAGGTGCCAAGCCTTCCTTCCGTCCCGACAAAGATTTCGTCAACTGCATGGGCGCCCTGACCGGTGGCCAGGCAGTCCAACAGGTGAAAGCCGGTATCCAGGCGATCTACCTGTCCGGCTGGCAAGTGGCGGCGGACAACAACTCCGCCGAATCCATGTACCCCGACCAATCGCTGTACCCGGTGGATTCGGTTCCGACCGTGGTCAAGCGCATCAACAACTCGTTCCGTCGCGCCGACCAGATCCAGTGGAAAGCCGGCAAGAACCCAGGTGACGAAGGCTACATCGACTACTTCGCACCGATCGTGGCTGACGCCGAAGCCGGTTTTGGTGGCGTACTGAACGCCTACGAGCTGATGAAAAGCATGATCGAAGCGGGCGCCGCCGGCGTTCACTTTGAAGACCAACTGGCATCCGTGAAAAAATGCGGCCACATGGGCGGCAAAGTACTGGTTCCAACCCAGGAAGCCGTACAGAAGCTCACCGCCGCCCGCCTGGCGGCAGACGTCGCCGGCACGCCAACCATCATCCTGGCGCGTACCGATGCCAACGCCGCCGACCTGCTGACGTCGGACTGCGATCCGTACGACCAGCCGTTCGTGACAGGCGAGCGCACCCAGGAAGGCTTCTACAAGGTACGCGCCGGCCTTGACCAGGCTATCGCTCGCGGCCTGGCGTACGCACCGTACGCCGACCTGATCTGGTGCGAAACCGCCAAGCCGGACCTGGACGAGGCCCGTCGTTTCGCCGAAGCGATCAAGAAGGAATACCCGGACCAACTGCTGTCCTACAACTGCTCGCCTTCCTTCAACTGGAAGAAGAACCTGGACGACGCGACCATCGCCAAGTTCCAGCGCGAACTGTCCGCCATGGGCTACAAGCACCAGTTCATCACCCTGGCCGGCATTCACAACATGTGGCACAGCATGTTCAACCTGGCGCACGACTACGCCCGCAACGACATGACCGCCTACGTGAAGCTGCAGGAGCAGGAGTTCGCCGACGCCGCCAAAGGCTACACCTTCGTAGCGCACCAGCAGGAAGTGGGCACCGGCTACTTCGACGACATGACCACCGTGATCCAGGGCGGCACCTCGTCCGTGACCGCGCTGACCGGCTCGACCGAAGAAGAACAGTTCCACTAAGCACTGAGTACACGGCCACGGCGGACCCGTTAAAAAGCTAACCGCCGTGCCGCACGACAATCACGCCCCGACTGGTTCGGGGCGTTTTTTTGCCTGTACCTGTCTGCTTCAGCGAGCCCCCAATGTGATCTGCCTGAAAATTTTGCGCAAACCTTGATCCAGAGCGGTATTCACTGCAGACAAATCAGTTAAAAGATCCGCTCCGGCAACTAGCGACAATCAACCAAGTAACGGCAACTTCCCGCGCCACACGAGAAACATTCGCTTAAACCTCCGCGCAAACAATATTCATTATCATTTAGCGCTTAAAAGCTTCGTTACCGGTTAAACAAAACACATTTGATTAAATGCCCGCTAATGCCCACCATGCAAGGGTTGCAGCCCCATCGAGGTGCACTATGTCCTTATTCCAACGAATAATTTCGCTATCGCAATTTTACTTGCCCGGTGTTTAGCCATAAAATCAACGCGATTGACTGCGCTGCGACATATCGTCACTGCATCATTACTTTTTCGAGCTCAGAGACCTTTGCTCTCTGTTAAGGATTTCCAGCATGACCGAAGCGACAGGACTCATGGCCCACAACTGGGGCTTTGCCATTTTCCTCCTCGGTGTTGTCGGCCTCTGCGCCTTCATGCTTGGCGTCTCCAGCCTCCTCGGGTCAAAAGCCTGGGGCCGCAGCAAAAACGAACCGTTCGAATCCGGCATGCTACCTACAGGTGGCGCCCGCTTGCGGCTCTCAGCCAAATTCTATCTGGTCGCGATGCTGTTCGTGATCTTCGATATCGAAGCCCTTTTTCTCTTTGCCTGGTCTGTGTCCGTCCGCGAAAGCGGCTGGACCGGATTCGTCGAAGCCCTCGTTTTCATAGCAATTCTGTTGGCAGGCCTTGTCTACCTATTTCGAGTGGGCGCCCTTGACTGGGCTCCGGAAGCTCGTCGTAAGCGGCAAGCGAAGCTGAAACAATGAGGCTTTGGCGATGCAATACAATCTCACCAGGATCGACCCGGATGCTCCTAACGAGCAGTACCCCATCGGCGAACGGGAAACCGTTTCCGACCCGTTAGAAGATCAAGTCCACAAAAACATCTACATGGGCAAGCTGGAAGACGTGCTGAGTGGCGCGGTCAACTGGGGGCGTAAAAACTCCCTGTGGCCGTACAACTTCGGCCTTTCGTGCTGCTACGTGGAAATGACCACCGCCTTCACGGCGCCCCACGACATCGCGCGCTTTGGCGCCGAGGTTATCCGGGCATCGCCGCGCCAGGCGGATTTCATGGTTATCGCCGGTACCTGCTTCATCAAGATGGCGCCGATCATCCAGCGTCTCTATGAGCAAATGCTCGAACCTAAATGGGTTATCTCCATGGGTTCGTGCGCCAACTCCGGTGGCATGTACGACATCTACTCCGTCGTTCAAGGGGTGGACAAGTTCCTGCCCGTGGACGTCTACGTGCCTGGCTGCCCGCCCCGCCCTGAAGCATTCCTGCAAGGCTTGATGCTGCTGCAGGAATCGATTGGCAAGGAGCGTCGCCCACTGTCCTGGGTCGTCGGCGATCAAGGCGTTTACCGCGCCGAGATGCCGTCCCAAAAGGAACAGCGCCGCGAACAGCGAATCGCAGTCACCAACCTGCGCAGCCCCGACGAAGTCTGATCCAGCCCGCTTCTTTTATAGAACGAAAACCTGGCCTCATTCTTTACGTTGACCGAAAGCGATAAAAAACCATGACTACAGGCAGTGCTCTGTACATCCCGCCTTATAAGGCAGACGACCAGGATGTGGTTGTCGAACTCAATAACCGTTTTGGCCCTGACGCCTTCACCGCCCAGGCCACACGCACCGGCATGCCGGTGCTGTGGGTGGCGCGTGCCAGGCTCGTCGAAGTCCTGACCTTCCTGCGCAACCTGCCCAAGCCGTACGTCATGCTCTATGACCTGCATGGCGTGGACGAGCGTCTGCGCACCAAGCGCCAGGGCTTGCCGAGCGGCGCCGACTTCACCGTGTTCTACCACCTGATGTCGCTGGAACGTAACAGCGACGTGATGATCAAGGTCGCATTGAGCGAAAGCGACCTGAGCGTCCCGACCGTGACCGGTATCTGGCCGAACGCCAGCTGGTACGAGCGCGAAGTCTGGGACATGTTCGGGATCGACTTCCCGGGCCACCCGCACCTGACGCGTATCATGATGCCGCCGACCTGGGAAGGTCATCCGCTGCGCAAGGACTTCCCTGCCCGCGCCACCGAATTCGACCCGTTCAGCCTCAACCTGGCCAAGCAACAGCTGGAAGAGGAAGCCGCGCGCTTCCGTCCGGAAGACTGGGGCATGAAGCGCTCCGGCACCAACGAGGACTACATGTTCCTCAACCTGGGCCCGAACCACCCTTCGGCTCACGGCGCCTTCCGTATCATCCTGCAATTGGACGGCGAAGAAATCGTCGACTGCGTACCGGACATCGGCTACCACCACCGTGGTGCCGAGAAGATGGCCGAGCGTCAGTCCTGGCACAGCTTCATCCCGTACACCGACCGTATCGACTACCTCGGCGGCGTGATGAACAACCTGCCGTACGTGCTCTCGGTCGAGAAGCTGGCCGGCATTAAGGTGCCAGACCGCGTCGACACCATCCGCATCATGATGGCCGAGTTCTTCCGGATCACCAGCCACCTGCTGTTCCTGGGTACCTATATCCAGGACGTCGGCGCCATGACCCCGGTGTTCTTCACCTTCACCGATCGTCAGCGCGCCTACAAGGTCATCGAAGCCATCACCGGTTTCCGCCTGCACCCGGCCTGGTACCGTATCGGCGGCGTGGCGCACGACCTGCCGAACGGCTGGGAGCGCCTGGTCAAGGAATTCATCGACTGGATGCCCAAGCGTCTGGACGAGTACCAGAAAGCCGCCCTGGACAACAGCATCCTCAAAGGCCGCACCATCGGCGTCGCACAGTACAACACCAAAGAGGCCCTGGAATGGGGCGTCACCGGTGCAGGCCTGCGTTCCACCGGTTGCGACTTCGACCTGCGTAAAGCGCGCCCGTACTCCGGCTACGAGAACTTCGAATTCGAAGTACCGCTGGCGGCCAATGGCGATGCCTACGACCGCTGCATCGTGCGTGTCGAAGAAATGCGCCAGAGCCTGAAGATCATCGAGCAGTGCATGCGCAACATGCCGGCAGGTCCTTACAAAGCGGATCACCCGCTGACCACGCCGCCGCCCAAAGAGCGCACGCTGCAACACATCGAAACCCTGATCACGCACTTCCTGCAGGTTTCGTGGGGCCCGGTGATGCCGGCCAACGAATCCTTCCAGATGATCGAAGCGACCAAGGGTATCAACAGTTATTACCTGACGAGCGATGGCGGCACCATGAGCTACCGCACCCGGATCCGTACCCCAAGCTTTGCCCACTTGCAGCAGATCCCTTCGGTGATCAAAGGCGAGATGGTCGCGGACTTGATTGCGTACCTGGGTAGTATCGATTTCGTTATGGCCGACGTGGACCGCTAAGCATGAACAGCACGCTTATCCAGACAGACCGTTTCACCTTGAGTGAAACCGAGCGCTCGGCCATCGAGCACGAGCTGCATCACTACGAAGACCCGCGCGCGGCGTCGATCGAAGCCTTGAAGATCGTCCAGAAGGAACGTGGCTGGGTGCCCGACGGCGCCCTCTACGCCATCGGCGAGATCCTCGGCATCCCCGCCAGCGACGTTGAAGGCGTGGCGACGTTCTACAGCCAGATCTTCCGCCAGCCGGTCGGCCGCCACATCATTCGCGTATGCGACAGCATGGTCTGCTACATCGGCGGCCACGAATCCGTGGTCAGCGAGATCCAGAACAAGCTGGGCATCGGCCTCGGCCAGACCACCCCGGATGGCCGCTTCACGCTGCTGCCGGTGTGCTGCCTGGGCAACTGCGACAAGGCGCCGGCGTTGATGATCGACGACGACACATTCGGTGACGTGCAGCCTGCTGGCGTGACCCAATTGCTCGAGGGCTACCCATGACCCTGACTTCTTTCGGCCCGGCCAACCTGATCAAGCGTTCGCCTGAGACCCATCCGCTGACCTGGCGCCTGCGCGACGATGCCGAGCCGGTATGGCTCGACGAATACCAGGCCAAGAACGGTTACGCCGCCGCGCGCAAAGCCTTCGCCGACATGGCCCAGGACGATATCGTCCAGACCGTGAAAGACGCCGGCCTCAAGGGCCGCGGCGGTGCAGGCTTCCCCACGGGCGTGAAGTGGGGCCTGATGCCCAAGGACGAATCCATCAACATCCGTTACCTGCTGTGCAACGCGGATGAAATGGAGCCCAACACCTGGAAAGACCGCATGCTGATGGAGCAACTGCCCCATCTGCTGATCGAAGGCATGCTGATCAGTGCTCGCGCGCTGAAAACCTACCGTGGCTATATCTTCCTGCGCGGCGAATACACCACCGCCGCCAAGCACCTCAACCGTGCCGTGGAAGAAGCCAAGGCTGCCGGCCTGCTGGGCAAGAACATCCTCGGTTCCGGTTTCGACTTCGAACTGTTCGTGCACACCGGCGCCGGGCGTTATATCTGCGGCGAAGAAACCGCACTGATCAACTCCCTCGAAGGCCGCCGCGCCAACCCGCGCTCCAAGCCGCCCTTCCCCGCCGCCGTCGGCGTGTGGGGCAAGCCGACCTGCGTGAACAACGTCGAGACCCTGTGCAACGTGCCGGCGATCATCGCCGACGGCGTGGACTGGTACAAATCGTTGGCCCGCGAAGGCAGCGAAGACATGGGCACCAAGCTCATGGGCTTCTCCGGCAAGGTCAAGAACCCAGGCCTGTGGGAGCTGCCGTTCGGCGTGACCGCACGCGAGCTGTTCGAGGACTACGCCGGCGGCATGCGCGACGGCTACACCCTGAAAGCCTGGCAGCCAGGCGGCGCCGGTACCGGTTTCCTGTTGCCCGAGCACCTGGACGCACAAATGTATGCAGGCGGCATCGGCAAGGTGGGCACCCGGATGGGTACCGGCCTGGCGATGGCGGTCGACAACACGGTGAACATGGTCTCGCTGCTGCGCAACATGGAGCAGTTCTTTGCCCGTGAATCCTGCGGCTTCTGCACCCCATGCCGCGATGGCCTGCCATGGAGCGTCAAGCTGCTGATGGCCCTGGAAAACGGCGAAGGCCGCGAGGGTGATATCGAAACCCTGCTCGGTTTGGTCGGTTTTCTCGGCCCAGGCAAGACGTTCTGTGCTCACGCACCGGGCGCTGTGGAGCCGTTGGGCAGCGCAATCAAATACTTCCGCTCGGAGTTCGAAGCCGGCATCGCGCCAACCAGCGCCGCCGTCCCGCCTCTGGCGAGGCCGATCGTAGTCGGCGCGTAACGCTTAGACAGGCGAAGGGCCCGTGCTCTTCGCCTTGCTCATGTGCTGACGCCGTAAAGGCTGTGTAGATGCACATGAATAACAAGATTCCATTAGCCACGCCCGCTGACAACGGGCCAACGAAGAACTTTGAACCATGGCCACTATCCACGTAGACGGCAAAGCGCTCGAAGTCGATGGGGCGGACAACCTGTTACAGGCGTGTCTGTCACTCGGCCTCGACATCCCGTATTTCTGCTGGCACCCCGCGCTCGGTAGCGTCGGTGCCTGTCGCCAGTGTGCGGTCAAGCAATACACCGACGAAAACGACACCCGTGGTCGTATCGTCATGTCCTGCATGACCCCAGCCACCGACAACACCTGGATCTCCATCGACGATGAAGAATCCAAGGCGTTCCGCGCCAGCGTTGTCGAATGGTTGATGACCAACCACCCCCACGACTGCCCGGTCTGTGAGGAAGGCGGCCACTGCCACCTGCAAGACATGACGGTGATGACCGGCCACAACGAGCGCCGCTATCGCTTCACCAAACGTACTCACCAGAACCAGGACCTCGGCCCGTTCATTTCCCACGAGAT
Organism: Pseudomonas sp. FP597; assembly: GCF_030687435.1. Taxonomy (NCBI): domain Bacteria; kingdom Pseudomonadati; phylum Pseudomonadota; class Gammaproteobacteria; order Pseudomonadales; family Pseudomonadaceae; genus Pseudomonas; species Pseudomonas sp. FP597. Next base: position 4,052,156 of record NZ_CP117432.1, read on the forward strand.
GAACCGCTGCATCGCCTGCTACCGCTGTGTGCGTTTCTATAAAGACTACGCCGGCGGTACCGACCTGGGCGTATTCGGCGCCCACGACAACGTGTACTTCGGTCGCGTCGAAGACGGCGTGCTCGAGAGCGAGTTCTCCGGCAACCTCACCGAGGTCTGCCCGACCGGTGTGTTCACCGACAAGACCCACTCCGAGCGCTACAACCGTAAGTGGGACATGCAATTCGCCCCGAGCATCTGCCATGGCTGCTCCAGCGGTTGCAACATCTCGCCGGGCGAGCGCTACGGTGAACTGCGTCGTATCGAAAACCGCTTCAACGGTTCGGTCAACCAGTACTTCCTGTGCGACCGTGGCCGTTTCGGCTATGGCTACGTCAACCGCGAAGACCGTCCACGCCAGCCATTGCTGGCCGATGGCGCCAAGCTGAGCCTGGACGAGGCACTGGATAAAGCCGCCGACCTGCTGCGCGGCCGCAACATCGTGGGGATCGGTTCGCCGCGCGCCAGCCTCGAAAGCAACTACGCGTTGCGCGAACTGGTGGGTGCCGAGCACTTCTACAGCGGCATCGAAGCCGGTGAGCTGGAACGCATCCGCCTGGTCCTGCAAGTGCTGAACGACAGCCCGTTGCCCGTGCCGAACATGCGCGACATCGAAGACCACGATGCCATCTTCGTGCTCGGTGAAGACCTGACCCAGACCGCCGCGCGTATTGCGCTGTCCCTGCGTCAGTCGGTCAAAGGCAAGGCCGAAGAAATGGCCGACGCCATGCGCGTACAGCCTTGGCTCGACGCCGCCGTGAAGAACATCGGCCAGCACGCGCTGAACCCGCTGTTTATCGCAAGCCTGGCTGAAACCAAGCTCGACGACATCGCCGAAGAGTGCGTGCACGCCGCCCCGGACGACCTGGCGCGCATCGGTTTCGCCGTGGCCCACGCCCTCGACGCCAGCGCGCCTGCCGTCGAAGGCCTGGACACTGAAGCCGTCGAACTGGCCCAACGCATTGCCGACGCCCTGCTGGCGGCCAAACGCCCGCTGATCATCGCCGGCACCTCCCTGGGTTCAAAAGCACTGATCGAAGCCGCCGCCAACATCGCCAAGGCCTTGAAGCTGCGCGACAAGAACGGCTCCATCAGCCTGGTGGTGCCGGAAGCCAACAGCCTTGGCCTGGCCATGCTCGGTGGCGAGTCCGTGGACGCTGCGCTGCAAGCAGTGACCGACGGCCGTGCCGACGCCATCGTGGTGCTGGAAAACGACCTGTACACCCGCACCGCTGCGGCCAAGGTCGACGCTGCACTCAACGCCGCCAAGGTGCTGATCGTGGCCGACCACCAGAAGACCGCCACCAGCGACCGTGCCCATCTGGTCCTGCCAGCCGCCACCTTCGCCGAAGGCGACGGCACGCTGGTCAGCCAGGAAGGCCGCGCCCAGCGCTTCTTCCAGGTGTTCGATCCGAAGTACATGGACGCCAGCATCCTGGTTCACGAAGGCTGGCGCTGGCTGCATGCCCTGCGCGCCACCCTGCTGAACCAGCCGATCGACTGGACCCAGCTCGACCACGTGACCGCTGCCGTGGCCTCCAGTGCCCCGCAGCTGGCGCGTATCGTCGATGCCGCGCCGTCCGCGTCGTTCCGCATCAAGGGCCTGAAGCTGGCGCGTGAGCCGCTGCGTTACTCCGGTCGGACCGCCATGCGCGCCGACATCAGCGTGCACGAACCGCGTACCCCGCAAGACAACGACACCGCGTTCGCCTTCTCCATGGAAGGTTACTCGGGTTCGGCCGAACCGCGTCAGCAGGTGCCGTTCGCCTGGTCGCCGGGCTGGAACTCGCCGCAGGCCTGGAACAAGTTCCAGGACGAAGTCGGTGGGCATATCCGCGCAGGCGACCCAGGCACCCGCCTGATCGAAACCAGCGGTGACTCGCTGAACTGGTTCTGCGCCGTACCGCGCCCGTTCAACCCGGCACCGGGCACCTGGCAGGTCGTGCCGTTCTTCCACCTGTTCGGCAGCGAAGAAACCTCTTCCAAGGCCGCGCCGGTTCAACAGCGCATTCCCGCCGCTTACGTGTCCTTGGCCAAGTCCGAAGCCGATCGCCTGGGCGTCAACGACGGTGCCCTGCTCAGCCTCAACGTAGCCGGCCAGACCCTGCGTCTGCCGCTGCGCATCAACGATGAGTTGGGCGCCGGCCTGGTTGCATTGCCAAAAGGCATCGCCGGCATCCCGCCTGCGATTGCAGGCCTTACCGTTGACGGTCTGCAGGAGGCAGCGCAATGACTTGGTTCACGCCGGAAGTAATTGACGTGATCATCTCGGTGGTCAAGGCCATCGTTATCCTGTTGGCCGTGGTCGTGGCGGGCGCCCTGCTCAGCTTCGTCGAACGTCGCCTGCTGGGCTGGTGGCAGGACCGTTACGGTCCGAACCGCGTTGGCCCATTCGGCATGTTCCAGATCGCCGCCGACATGCTGAAAATGTTCTTCAAGGAAGACTGGACCCCGCCGTTTGCCGACAAGGTGATCTTCACCCTGGCACCGGTCGTGGCCATGAGCGCCTTGCTGATCGCTTTCGCGATCATCCCGATCACCCCGACCTGGGGCGTGGCGGACCTGAACATCGGCCTGCTGTTCTTCTTCGCCATGGCCGGCCTGTCGGTCTATGCGGTGCTGTTCGCCGGTTGGTCGAGCAACAACAAGTTCGCCCTGCTGGGCAGCTTGCGTGCCTCGGCGCAAACCGTATCCTATGAAGTGTTCATGGGGTTGGCGCTGATGGGCATCGTGGTGCAGGTTGGTTCATTCAACATGCGCGATATCGTCGAGTACCAGGCACAGAACCTGTGGTTCATCATTCCGCAGTTCTTTGGCTTTTGTACGTTCTTCATCGCTGGCGTGGCCGTGACTCACCGTCACCCGTTCGACCAGCCGGAAGCGGAACAGGAACTGGCCGACGGTTACCACATTGAATATGCCGGCATGAAATGGGGCATGTTCTTCGTCGGTGAGTACATCGGCATCATCTTGATCTCGGCCCTGCTGGTGACGCTGTTCTTCGGCGGCTGGCACGGTCCGTTCGGCATCCTGCCGCAGTTGGCCTTCTTCTGGTTCTTCCTGAAGACCGCGTTCTTCATCATGCTGTTCATCCTGCTGCGCGCCTCGATTCCGCGCCCACGCTATGACCAGGTGATGGATTTCAGCTGGAGATTCTGCCTGCCGCTGACCCTGATCAATTTGCTGGTGACGGCTGCCGTCGTGTTGTTGAACACGCCAGCTGCCGCGGTTCAGTGAGGATTTGACCCATGTTCAAATATATTGGCGACATCGTTAAGGGTACCGGTACCCAGTTGCGAAGCCTGGTGATGGTTTTCGGCCATGGCTTTCGCAAACGCGACACCCTGCAATACCCGGAAGAAGCGGTGTACCTGCCGCCGCGCTATCGCGGCCGCATCGTACTCACCCGCGACCCCGATGGCGAAGAGCGTTGCGTAGCCTGCAACCTGTGCGCCGTGGCGTGCCCGGTGGGTTGTATTTCCCTGCAGAAAGCTGAAACCGAAGACGGTCGCTGGTACCCGGACTTCTTCCGCATCAACTTCTCGCGCTGCATTTTCTGCGGCCTTTGCGAGGAAGCTTGCCCGACCACCGCGATCCAGCTCACGCCGGATTTCGAGATGGCCGAGTTCAAACGTCAGGACCTGGTGTACGAGAAAGAAGATCTGCTGATCTCCGGTCCCGGTAAAAACCCTGATTACAACTTCTATCGTGTTGCAGGTATGGCCGTTGCCGGTAAGCCCAAAGGCGCCGCACAAAACGAAGCCGAGCCGATCAACGTGAAGAGCTTGCTGCCTTAAGGAAGAAAGATGGAATTCGCTTTCTATTTCGCATCGGGTATCGCGGTTGTGTCCACGCTTCGCGTGATCACCAACACCAACCCCGTGCACGCCCTGCTCTACCTGATCATTTCGCTGATCGCCGTGGCCATGACCTTCTTCAGCCTCGGCGCACCGTTCGCCGGCGTGCTGGAAGTGATCGCCTACGCCGGCGCCATCATGGTGCTGTTCGTGTTTGTGGTGATGATGCTTAACCTGGGGCCGGCTTCGGTCGCCCAGGAACGCGTCTGGCTCAAGCCCGGCATCTGGCTCGGCCCGGTTGTCCTCGCCGCCCTGCTGCTGGGTGAACTGCTGTATGTGCTGTTCGCTCACCAGAGCGGCCAGGCCATCGGCCACACCACCGTAGACGCGAAAGCCGTGGGCATCAGCCTGTTCGGCCCGTACCTGCTGGTGGTCGAACTGGCTTCGATGCTGCTGCTCGCCGCAGCCATCACTGCCTTCCACTTGGGCCGCAACGAAGCCAAGGAGCAATGACGATGCCTGCTATCCCTTTGGAGCATGGTCTGGCGGTCGCCGGCATCCTGTTCTGCCTTGGCCTGGTCGGCCTGATGGTTCGCCGTAACATTCTGTTCGTGTTGATGAGCCTGGAAATCATGATGAACGCCGCGGCACTGGCATTCATCGTGGCGGGCGCACGTTGGGGCCAGCCGGATGGACAAGTCATGTTCATCCTGGTCATCAGCCTGGCAGCCGCCGAAGCCAGTATTGGCCTGGCGATCCTGCTGCAGCTGTACCGTCGCTTCCACACGCTTGATATCGACGCTGCCAGTGAGATGCGCGGATGAACATGATCTTTCTGACTTTCGTATTTCCCCTGATCGGTTTCCTGCTGCTGTCGTTCTCCCGTGGACGCTGGTCGGAAAACCTGTCTGCCCTGGTCGGCGTGGGCTCGATCGGCCTGTCGGCCATCGTGGCCGCCTACGTCATCTGGCAATTCAACGTGGCGCCGCCGGAAGGCGGTCACTACACCCTGGTGCTGTGGCAGTGGATGTCGGTGGAAGGCTTCAAGCCCAACTTCGCCCTCTACGTCGACGGCCTGTCGATCACCATGCTTGGCGTGGTGGTGGGTGTAGGCTTTCTGATCCACCTGTTCGCGTCCTGGTACATGCGCGGTGAAGCGGGCTACTCGCGCTTCTTCTCGTACACCAACCTGTTTATCGCCAGCATGCTGTTCCTGGTGCTGGGCGATAACCTGTTGTTCCTGTACTTCGGTTGGGAAGGCGTGGGCCTGTGCTCGTACCTGTTGATCGGTTTCTACTACAGCAACCGCAACAACGGTAACGCGGCACTCAAGGCGTTTATCGTCACGCGCATCGGCGACGTGTTCATGGCCATCGGCCTGTTCATCCTGTTCCAACAGGTGGGCACGCTGAACATCCAGGAACTGCTGGTGCTGGCACCGCAGAAATTCCAGGTCGGCGACTTCTGGATCACCCTCGCCACCCTGATGCTGCTGGGCGGCGCCGTGGGTAAATCCGCGCAACTGCCGCTGCAAACCTGGCTGGCGGATGCGATGGCCGGCCCTACGCCGGTGTCGGCACTGATTCACGCCGCAACGATGGTCACCGCCGGTGTCTACCTGATCGCCCGTACCCACGGCCTGTTCACCCTGGCGCCGGACATCCTGCATCTTGTAGGTATCGTTGGCGGCGTGACCTTGGTACTGGCCGGCTTCGCTGCCCTGGTACAGACCGACATCAAGCGTATCCTCGCCTACTCGACCATGAGCCAGATCGGCTACATGTTCCTGGCCCTGGGCGTTGGCGCCTGGGACGCGGCGATCTTCCACCTGATGACCCACGCCTTCTTCAAGGCTTTGCTGTTCCTCGCTTCCGGTGCGGTGATCGTCGCCTGCCACCACGAGCAGAACATCTTCAAGATGGGCGGCCTGTGGAAGAAACTGCCACTGGCCTACGCCAGCTTCATCGTCGGTGGTGCCGCCCTGGCCGCCCTGCCGCTGGTGACCGCCGGTTTCTACTCCAAGGACGAAATCCTCTGGGAAGCCTTTGCCAGCGGTAACCAGAACCTGTTGTACGCAGGCCTGGTGGGTGCGTTCATGACCTCGCTGTACACCTTCCGCCTGATCTTCATCACCTTCCACGGTGAAGCCAAGACCGAAGCGCACGCAGGCCACGGCATCTCCCACTGGTTGCCCTTGTCGGTGCTGATCATCCTGTCGACCTTCGTCGGCGCGATGATCACCCCGCCTCTGCACGGTGTGTTGCCACAAAGCGTCGGCCATGCCGGCGGCGAAGCCCAGCACAGCCTGGAAATCGCCTCGGGCGCCATTGCCATCGCTGGTATCCTGCTGGCGGCCCTGCTGTTCCTCGGCAAGCGTCGCTTCGTGACCGCCGTGGCCAACAGTGGCATTGGCCGTTTCCTGTCGGCCTGGTGGTTCGCCGCCTGGGGCTTCGATTGGATCTACGACAAACTGTTCGTCAAGCCTTACCTCGCCATCAGCCATGTACTGCGCAAAGACCCGCTCGACCAGACCATCGGCCTGATCCCGCGTGCCGCCAAGGCCGGTCATACCGCCCTGAGCCGCAGCGAGACCGGCCAACTGCGTTGGTATGCAGCGTCCATGGCGGTCGGTGCCGTGCTGGTGATCGGCGCCATCGTTGTCGTGGCGGTCTGACTATGTCCATGCACATTGCGTACATTGCGAACTTTGCAAACCTGCGAAAGGAAACGAGCCTGTCATGATTCTGCCCTGGCTAATCCTGATCCCCTTTATCGGCGGCCTGCTCTGCTGGATGGGTGAACGCTTCGGCGCCACCCTCCCCCGCTGGATTGCGTTGCTGACCATGTCCCTGGAACTCGCGCTCGGCCTCTGGCTGTGGGCCCATGGTGACTATTCATTCGCTCCGGCACCGGGCGTCGATCCGACCTTCGCGCTTGAATTCAAGCACGTGTGGATCCAGCGTTTCGGCATCAACGTGCACCTGGCCCTCGACGGCCTCTCGCTGTTGATGATCCTGCTGACCGGCCTGCTGGGTATCCTCTCGGTACTCTGCTCCTGGAAAGAGATTCAGCGTCACGTGGGCTTCTTCCACCTGAACCTGATGTGGATCCTGGGCGGCGTTGTCGGCGTGTTCCTCGCCCTCGACCTGTTCATGTTCTTCTTCTTCTGGGAAATGATGCTGGTGCCGATGTACTTCCTCATCGCGCTCTGGGGTCACAGTTCTTCGGACGGCAAGAAAACCCGGATCTACGCGGCGACCAAGTTCTTCATCTTCACCCAGGCTTCCGGCCTGATCATGTTGGTGGCGATCCTGGGTCTGGTACTGGTCAACTTCAACAGCACAGGCGTGATTACGTTCAACTACGCCGACCTGTTGAAAACCAAGATGTCCCTGACCACCGAGTACATCCTCATGCTGGGCTTCTTCATCGCCTTCGCGGTGAAGCTGCCGGTGGTGCCGTTCCACTCCTGGCTGCCGGATGCTCACGCCCAGGCGCCGACCGCCGGTTCCGTCGACCTCGCCGGTATCCTGTTGAAGACGGCGGCCTATGGCCTGCTGCGTTTCGCCCTGCCGCTGTTCCCGAATGCCTCGGCCGAATTCGCGCCGATCGCCATGACCCTGGGTCTGATCGGGATCTTCTACGGTGCGTTCCTGGCCTTCGCCCAAACCGACATCAAGCGTCTGATTGCCTTCTCGTCCGTTTCCCACATGGGCTTCGTACTGATCGGCATCTACTCCGGTAGCCAGTTGGCGTTGCAAGGTGCGGTGATCCAGATGTTGGCCCACGGCGTCTCGGCCGCCGCACTCTTTATCCTGAGTGGTCAGCTGTACGAGCGCCTGCACACCCGTGACATGCGTGAAATGGGTGGTGTGTGGTCGCGTATCGCGTACCTGCCGGCGATCAGCCTGTTCTTCGCCGCTGCATCCCTGGGCTTGCCGGGTACCGGCAACTTCATCGGCGAGTTCCTGATCCTGATGGGTACCTTCGTGCAGACGCCGTGGATCAGCGCCATCGCCACATCCGGCCTGGTATTCGGTTCGGTCTACTCGCTGATCATGATCCACCGCGCCTACTTCGGCCCGGCCAAGTCCGACACCGTCCTGAAAGGGATGGATGCGCGCGAACTGATCATGGTGCTCGGCCTGGCGGTACTGCTGATCTACATCGGCGTCTACCCGCAGCCGTTCCTGGACACTTCTGCCGCAACGATGCATGGCGTGCAGCAGTGGTTCGGCACCGCCTTCTCTCAACTCGCTTCGGCCCGGTAAGAGCGCTATGGAATTCACGATCCAACACTTTATCGCGCTTGCGCCGCTGCTGATCACCAGCCTCACCATCGTGGTGGTGATGCTGGCGATCGCCTGGCGCCGCAATCACTCGCAAACGTTCCTGCTGTCCTGTGCCGGTTTGAACCTGGCCCTGCTGTCGATCATCCCGGCCCTCAAGGTCGCGCCACTGGCGGTGACCCCGCTGATGATGGTCGATGACTTCGCGCTGCTGTACATCGCGCTGATCCTGGTCGCGACCCTGGCCTGCGTCACCCTCGCCCATGCTTACCTCGGCGAAGGCGGCACCGGCTACCCGGGCAACCGCGAAGAGCTGTACCTGCTGATCCTGCTGGCTGCGGCCGGCGGTATCGTGCTGGTCAGCGCGCAGCACCTGGCCGGCTTGTTCATCGGTTTGGAACTGCTGTCGATCCCGACCTACGGCCTAGTGGCCTATGCCTTCTTCAACAAGCGCTCGCTGGAAGCCGGCATCAAGTACATGGTGCTGTCGGCCGCCGGTTCCGCGTTCCTGTTGTTCGGTATGGCCCTGCTCTATGCTGAAGCCGGCAGCCTGAGCTTCACCGGTATCGGCCATGCCCTGGCCGCTACCAACAGCCCTGCGCCGATCGCCCAACTGGGCCTGGCGATGATGCTGATCGGCCTGGCGTTCAAGCTGTCGCTGGTGCCGTTCCACCTGTGGACCCCGGACGTGTACGAAGGCGCCCCGGCGCCGGTGGCCGCGTTCCTGGCCACGGCGTCCAAGGTTGCGGTGTTTGCGGTGATGGTTCGTCTGTTCCAGATCTCCCCCGCCGCCAACACCGGCGTGCTGAGCAACGTGCTGACCGTGATCGCCATCGCGTCGATCCTGTTCGGTAACCTGCTGGCCCTGACCCAGAACAACCTCAAGCGTCTGCTGGGTTATTCGTCCATCGCCCACTTTGGCTACCTGCTGATCGCCCTGGTGGCGAGCAAAGGCCTGGCCGTGGAAGCCATCGGCGTGTACCTGGTGACCTACGTGATCACCAGCCTCGGCGCGTTTGGTGTGATCACCTTGATGTCCTCGCCTTACAAAGGCCGTGACGCCGACGCCCTGTACGAATACCGTGGCCTGTTCTGGCGCCGTCCGTACCTGACCGCCGTGCTGACCGTGATGATGCTGTCCCTGGCCGGTATCCCGCTGACGGCCGGCTTTATCGGCAAGTTCTACATCGTCGCCACCGGTGTCGAAGCCCACGAATGGTGGCTGGTTGCATCGCTGGTACTGGGCAGCGCCATCGGCGTGTTCTACTACCTGCGCGTGATGGTCACCCTGTACCTGATCGAGCCGAACCTGCGCCGCGTGGATGCCGAGCTGCACTGGGAACAGAAAGCCGGTGGCGTAATGCTGCTGGCCATCGCCCTGCTCGCGTTCTTCCTGGGTGTGTACCCACAGCCGTTGCTCACTCTGGTGCAGCACGCGGTATTGGGTGTTTGAATAGCTGATGCAGTAAACAAAACGGCGCCTTCGGGCGCCGTTTTTGCATTCTGAGGAACACTCTTTCAGATCGAGTAGGAGGCGGATTTACATCCGCCGTCCTCTCACACCACCGTACGTACGGTTCCGTATACGGCGGTTCAGGTCATGCGGATAAGCCGTTGATCGTATCGAGTATCGAGACCAGTCCGAGCTGGTTCCACAGTTTCTTCGGCAGCGCCTGATTCATATGTGACGCTCCCGAGTTCCACCAAGGACCTCTGCCATTGAACGCTGATGTGCAAGCACGTCCTTCATGGATCCCCAGGCGCATCAGGTTGCGCGCCCTCGTAGAGGGCCGCTTCCATTGACGCCAGACGACACATCGAAGCTTACGTCTTACCCAACCGTCCAATTCTTCGAGTGGTTTCCTGCTCTGGCTGAGCTTGAAGTAACCCGCCCAACCACGCAGCACCGGGTTGATCCGCTCAATGACGTTAGCCATCTTGTGGCCCCGGGCTTTACGCAGCAGTGCTCTGAGCCGATCGCGTAGGCGATCCAGGCTCATCGTCGCCACTCTTAGTCTCGGCTGTTGGTGCCAGCTCATCCCATAACCCAAGTAGTCACAGGCCCAGGGCCGTGCCACACGGCTCTTTTCCTGATTCAACGTCAATTTCAGGTGTTGATTCAGGAAGCGTTCAACCCCGGCCAGCACACGCTCGCCTGCGCGACGACTACGCACATAAATGTTCGCGTCGTCGGCATAGCGTACAAAGCGGTGGCCCCGTCGTTCCAGTTCACGGTCGAGTTCGTTGAGCAGGATATTCGACAACAACGGCGAGAGCGGACCGCCTTGCGGCGTCCCCTCCTGCCGTCGGCTGGCGATCCCACCCGACATGACTCCAGCCTCGAGGTAGCGACGGATCAGCCTGAGCACTCGCTTGTCTTCGACTTGACGTTCGATGCAGGCCATCAATACATCGTGGTTGACTCGATCAAAGAACTTCTCAAGATCAAGCTCCACGCCAGCGGTTCCCGCCGCCACATGGGCGCGAGCTGTTTCGATAGCTTGGTGAGCGCTTCTGCCCGGACGAAAGCCGTAGCTGTAATCCGAGAACAGAGGGTCGAAGATCGGTGTGAGCTGTTGCAGCAAAGCCTGCTGGATCAGGCGGTCCACTACACTGGGAATGCCCAGCTGTCGCGTTCCTCCCTTGGGCTTGGGGATTTCAACGGCGCGTACACCTTGCGGGTGATACTCACCGGCCAGCAACCGAGCCTTGAGGATCGGCCAATACTGATTCGTGTAGTCCGCCAATTGCTCGACCGTCATGCCATCGGCACCCGGCGCGCCCTTGTTGCTGACCACACGGTGATACGCACGCTTGAGGTTGACGGGTGCGAGCACCCGCGCCATCAGCGTGTCCGGCTCCGCTTTCGTCCGCGCCACAGACGCCGCCGATACCTCTGCGCTGTCAGCCGTCATCCTCGGATACTGTCCGGAACTCGGAGTAACAGTTTTCTCTGGGAGAAATTTCTGCATTTCGGTATTCAACGAGACTCTGACGCCTACCGGCGGCATAACCTGTTCAGCCCTTGATGACGTGGTTATTCGTCACTTACTACGGCCTCGGCTGACTTCTGCAGGTTCATCCCGTCGCCTCTCGACGCCCGGTAGCACAGTGGCAAACCTACAGATCTCCCAGGGTAATTCGCGCGACCTTCCTGCTTATGCCTGTCGGATCTACGTCGTAGCGTTCCGTGCAAGTATTGGGCTTTAACGATTTGCGCCGTCTTACCCCGCTACGCCGCCTCTATCCGCTTCCTGTTCGTCAGGCCAGCATTTTGCCTCGGGCTTCCTTCAGATTCGCAGTCACCCGCGACACCCTTGCCTCTGGCTAACACTTCCCCTTGCCGGGTGTGTAGAGGACTTTCACCTCCAAGTCACCAGCGTGGCCACCACAGCCAAGCTGGTTGCGCTTACGCGCAACGCGCCATGCCTGGCGCACGCAAAAAAAACGCCCCGAATCACGTCGGGGCGTTTTTTTCAGCGCGCTACCTTAGAACGCAATACCTACCTTGACCCCATATTCATCACGCTTGAGGCGGGTGTTATCGGCCACTTCCGAGTCGGCATCCAGCTTGTACTCGGTGCGCGTGTAATACAGGCCCGCCATCACCGGCAGATCGCCCTTCTGGTTCATCAACAGGCTGACTTCGGCATACGGGTTGGTGCGATCCTTGAGGTCCACGGTGTCGCTGCCCAAGCCATCGACCTTGATTCTGGTGCGGCCATCGAGGGTACGGCGGGCACCGGCTTCGACGCGCAGGGTCATGTCGTCGAACTGGTGGTTGTATCCCAGGGCAGCCTTGGCGAATGGCGATTTGTTGGTGAGCTCCAGGTCGTTGTCATTGGAGTCCAGCTCGTAACGGGTCCAGCTGTAACCGCCGCCCACGATCACGTCGACAAAGTTGCGTGCATCCAGCGCGGCACGCCAGCCGAGGTCGAGGTCGGCCTGGCCTTCCTTGAGTTTATTGTCGTTCTTCTTGCCGTACTTGGCTTCGATACCGGCCTGGTAGATGAAGCCTGATTCGGCGGTGAGCTTGTTGCCGAAGTTATAGAACAGGCCCGCCTGCGGCATATGATCCTTATCGCTTTCGCTACCGCCTTCAAGTTTGAAGTCGTTGTAGCTGCCCAGGAGCCCGAAGGTGGAAATCGGGTCGGTGGACGGTGCAGCGAACACCACCGCCGGCGCGGCGACCAGCGCCAGCAATGAGGAACGCTTGAGGAATTTTCCGAATACTTTGGACATCGTTTACATCTCCTTGTCAGGTGGCAAATTATTCAGGAACCGGTTCGAGCGCGGGTTTGCGCCAAAGGTTCGAAAAAATTTGTACCTGTGTTGAGATAAAACGGTTCAGCCAGGGCTCTAGACCAAGCGTCTACGCCTCAACCGCGACTAAGGCCTCCAACGTGGCGTCGAGCGTTGGATGAAGGGGTGGGCGAATACCAAAGACCGCGCCAAGCACCTCAAGCAGTTCATCGGCACTCTTCAACACACGCTTCTCGCTCGGCCGGTCGAGGTAATGAATCGCGTAATTGGCATTGTTCAGGGTATGGCGCACCCCCGGTGCCAATCGCGCGGCTTTCAACTGGCCGAGGAACGGCGAGCCCGGATGTGTCGAGACGTACCAGTTGCCGATTTCGTAGTCGACATCGGCCTGCTCTTGCAGGTCGAACACATACAAGCCACGCCACTCTTCGGTGACCCGAGCCCACAGCGTATAACTGCCCTGCCCGTCGCCGGTCACACGATACGGTTCATGGGCGGTGGGCTGGGCCGCCTGCGTGTCCAGCCGCAGCGGACTACTGGGCACCATGCCGCCAAAGCCCACATCGGTGATGTAGCGCACACCGTCCACGGTCACCAGGCTCAGGCGATGGGTGCGAGCCGTGTGGGCATCCGCCGGCCCTCCCATCACCACACGCCCGGTGATTCCGCGCGCTTCGAAACCCAGCGCCTGCAACAGCGCCAGGAACATCTGGTTCAACTCATAACAATAGCCTCCGCGCCCGTCGAACAAGACCTTTTGCTCGACGCTGGGCAGGTCGATCGGCACCGGCAGGCGCAGCAGCGTCGACAGGTTTTCGAAGGGGAACGTGCACACGTGGCGCAGTTGCAGCGCCTGCAGGGTTTGCAGCGTAGGCGCTGGCGCGCAAGCGTAACCCAGGCGTTGCAGATAGAGATGGCTATGGGTCAACCGGGACATGGCGCGATCCTTGAGCGCGTGGCGAAGGCGTCACTATGCCGCTCGGTGGGCAGGTTGTCATTTTGAATGAACCTTTTAGAACGCATCCCTATCCACTTATAACAAGACAGGGAGGCACCATGAGTACCGCTAAAATCTACACCATTCACTATCAGTTGCACGGCAAGGCCAAGTCCTTTGTAGTACGCGCCGATGTGATGAACAACGCCGAAGCCTGGCATTGGGCGGCGGTCGATGCCGATATTGCCCATGTCAGCCGTATCGGCCGCGTCGGCCACGAGCAGGTCAAGAAAACCACCCGTCCCTGGGCGGAAAAGTTCGGCATTACCGACGTCAGCTGGACGCCGCCCAAATAAACCAAGGCCCCGCTCGATGGCGGGGCCCGCACTACTTCTTCTTCAAGTCGCCCAACGGATCGTAGGGCGGCTTTTTTTCTGTCTGCTGTTTTTTGTCTTTGTCCAACGGCGCAATGGCGGGGCCGATGGGGTCGACCTGCGGGTCGGCAACATCCGGTGAGTCCGGGTCGAAACCCAGCTCGTCCTTGGCGCTGGCATGCTCGCTGGACGTCGGGCCTTTAGGCGAATGATTCATGTCGATGGCCTCTGCTAAAGCGGACGGGCTTTGTCGTGAAGGTTTTCCAGGTCCTGCTCGACCCGATCCACGTCGTCATCTTCGTTGCGATCAGCCGGGTCATTGGGACGCAACGCGTCGTTGTCGCGCTCTTCTTCGCCGGGTGTGCGGTTGGGGTTCGGAGTACCGGGCGGCGGTTGTTTATACTCGGGCATGATGGTTCACCTCACGGGGGTTGGCGGCCTACAGGGTTTTAGAGAAAGCCACCACCACCATCGTTCAACTTGTTTGCCCAAGCGTGCGATGATGCCACCCCGCCATCTCCTGGAGACGTTACCCGGATGTTCGAGCTCAAACCCTGCGACCCCATCACCTACCGCCAGCAGACCCGGCGCAGCACGCTGATCGTGGCCGTGCTGTTTCTGGCCCTGGCCATGTTGCTTTCAAGCCTGGCGGTACTGCTGTTCGGTTCGCCCGGCGGCGACAATGTTCGCTTCAACGTCGGCGGTGTGTTCGCCGGGGCGTTGATCACCGTCGCCCTGGTGCGCGGCCCCTTCTGGACGCAACCCTGGCTGGCGGCGGCGGTGTATGGCTGGCAGCTCAAGCGCAACCTGATGCGCGTGACAAATGTGATGCACAAGGTCACTGAGCGAGTGCGGGCGAATGACCCTGGCGCAATGAAGGTGCTGCGCTTTTATCACCTGGGGCTGACGCAGATGCACGAACTGGACGCCAACTCCAGCGCACAGGGGCAACTGCAGGGAGAAATGCAGGCGCACAAGGAACAGCTGCAGGCGCAAGGGATCGACACGCAGCAAACCCGCTTTGACCCCGCCTGGCTGGAAGGCCTTAAAGGCGCGTAAGTCATCGAACGCGCCAGCAGAACAGCGCACTCACCGCAATCGCCGCCCCCGCCACGCCAAATACCAGGGGCGCCGAGGCCACCGGCAACAGCAGGCCCGCCAGCAAGGGGCCAAGGCCGGCACCGATATCACGCCATACCGCATTCGACGCCAGCGCCGATACGCGCATCGAGCCTGGGTTGCGTTCGGCAACCAGGGTAGTCACCAGCGGCAGCTGCAGCGCGCGCAGCACCAGTACCGCGGCCGCACCGACGATCACCCAGTAGCTGCCGAAGGCCGTCAGGGCCACAGCACTCAGGAACGAAAACAGCAGCAGCATCGAGGTGGCACCAAAGCGTTGCGCGGCGTGACCGCCCAGTGGGCTCAACAGCATTTCCGAGACATAACGCAGCGCCATCAAGCCGCCGGCAATCAGCACCGCATCACCCCCGAGCAGCTTCTGCGCCTGAATCGACAGGCCAAAAATAAACAGCCCATCCAAGGCCACGCCTTCGATAAACGACCACATCGCCACACTGTCGGGCCACTTGAAACGCCGCCCCGGCGTGCCGTGCAAATCATGGCCGACCGACGGCAATCCGCGCGCGACCCACAAGCCCGCCAGACAGCAACCGGCCAAAATCAGAAAGATCGGACGCGGCCCGGCCCACAACGTCAGCCAGCCGCCCAGGGGTAACGCGAGCATCGGGCCCCAGGCGATCAGGGCCCGAGAACGCCCGGCGCGGCGCGCGGCACCGGCGGGCTCGGCGGTGGCCAGGACTTGGGTGGACAGGTTCAATGCGGCGAAACACAGCCCCCACACCAGCCGCAGCCCCAACAGCGCCGCGAACCCAGACAGCATCGAGTTGCCCAGGGCGCACAGCGTCGCAGCGCCGGCAGCGATCATGCAGGTCAGGCGGTCGCCGTTGCGCGCGTAGAAATTGAGCACATGCCGGTAGCCGAAAATCCGCACCAGCCGGTTGGCCGCCAGCAATACCCCGGCCTGGGCCAAGGTGATGCCGAATGCCTGGGATTCCATGGGCAACAGCAGATAAAGCAGCACGTCGCTGGGCAGGCACAGCGCCAGGGTCAGCGCGGCACGGCGCGAGGTGGTGTCGGCGGTGCGTTGGGCCTGGCTCGTCATAAATCTGAAACATCCCGAAATATTCAGGTCGCCACGGTAGCCCTTCCGCGCCCGATTTTACAACGTCCCATCACGACTTTTTCCCGTAGGGCAGCAAACGCAAACCGCTGGCCACACTGCCCACCAGTGCAAACATACAGCCCAGCCACAGCGCTGCATGCGGACCGCTGCTCATCGACAAGTGGAAACACAACGCGACCAGCGACGCCCCCAGCGTCTGCCCCAACAACCGCGATATGGCCACAATGCCACTGGCACCACCGCTGCGCGCCAACGGTGCGCTGGTCATCAAGGCCTTTAAATTGGGGGACTGAAAGAAACCGAAACCGGCACCGCACAAGGCCATGCGCCAGCCGATATCGAACGTTGATGCACCCGCGTCCAATGTCGCCAACGCGGCCATGCCCACACTGAGCATCAACAAACCGAGGCCACACAGCAAACCCAGGGACACGCGGTCCGCCAGGCGTCCGGCAACCAGCGCCATCACGGCGACCACCGCCGGCCAGGGCGTCATCAGAAAACCGGTTTCCACCTGGCTATGGCCCAGCCGCGCCTGTAACAGGAAGGGCAACGACACAAAGGCCAGGCCCTGGGCACTGAAGGCGCAGATCGCGGTCACGGACGACAACGCAAACACCGGGCGCTTGAACAGGTCCAGGGCCAGCATCGGTGCCGGGTGTCCGGCCTGGCGGCGCAGCAACAACGCACCGCACACCAGGGCGACGAAGACCAGGCCCAGCGTCAGCAGGCCTTGGGCGCCGTGCACTGCCGTGCCCAGGCCCAGCACCAGCAGGGCGAACAGCCCGGCACACAGCAAGGCGGCCAGGCGGTCAAACGCATGCCCGGTCATCGGCAGGGTCGGCAATGAGCGCAGGCCCAGCGCCAGGGCCAACAGCCCCAGCGGCACATTGATCAGGTACAGCCAGTGCCAGGTCGCCACCGACAGAATCGCCGACGCCGCCGTCGGCCCCAGCGTAAAGGCCAGCCCCACCACCAGCGAGTTATAGCCCAGCCCACGCCCGAGCATCTTCGACGGGTAGATATGCCGCAGCAACGCCGTATTCACGCTCATGATCGCCGCCGCACCCAATCCCTGCGCCACACGGGCGGCGGTGAGCGTGACCAGCGAACCGGCCAGCCCGCACAACAGCGACGAGACGATAAACAGCAGCAACCCGCCGAGGTACACACGCCGATGCCCCCACACATCGCTCAGCGAGGCGAACGGCAGCACCGTGGCGATGATCGCCAGCTGGTAGGCATTGACCACCCAGATCACCGAGGCCGAATCGGTGCCAATGCCCTCGGCCAGGGTCGGCAATGCGGTGTTGACGATGGCCGTGTCCAGGGTCGCCATGCCGATCCCCAGGGAAATCGCGATCACCGCAGGCAGGCGTTTACTGAGGGGCAGCCCATCGGCAACTGAAGACATGAGTAATCCGCTCGGGTGAAAAGGCCGCCAGATTAAGGCCAACGCAGATTTATTTCAGCCGGCGATCATCCGGCTGACGACAATTTCATATTTGCCAGGGCACTGAGGTCCAGACGCCCCTCGATGACCGGCGGACACCAGTAGTACCCCCCGGTCAGCGGCGTACTGATGCGATACAAGCCATCCACAATCCCGTCTTCCAGCCCACTCATACGGCGCAGTTGCGCTTCGAACGCATCGAAGGAATGGCCGAAAGCGAGGAACATCAAGCCCGCCTGACCGTTCTCGGCCCACGGCATGGAGCGGCGCACCACGAAGGCTTCGGGCGTGAAACTCTCCTGCGCGGTGCGTTTGGTATGTGCGGATTCGGGGGCGTCTTCCAGCTCTTCGTTGTCGCCATGGCGGCGACCGATGATGTGGTCGCGCTCCTGGGCGGGCAACGCGGCGAAGCCATCCAGGTCGTGCTGCCACTGCTGGATCGCGGCGAAGCTGGCGCCGCTGTCGGTGGTGGCGGCCTCGACGGCGGCGTCGTCGTGGGGGTTTTCGGTGCCGTCTTCGTAGTCGGTGAGGTCAAAACCGGTCTTGTAGCGGAAGCCTTCGGTCGACTGCACCAGGCGAAACGCCGGGGCCAGGACCTTTTCCACGGCGCGGCTGCGCAACAGCAGTTCACCGCGATCCACGCCATGCAACCACACCCACAGCGCCTGCTGGGTCGACGGGTTATGGGCGCCCGGAGCGCTGAGCGCCGGGAAGGCGCGCAGGCCGTCAATGTGCGCGCCCAGGGCGTGTACCAGCGGCTCACCCAAACCGACCACCGCCGACGAATCCGTCATCTGTACCAGCGCGTCCAGCGCAGCGGGCACGGCTGCCAGCGTATCCACGGCAAAAAACAGATGGCGTGCCTGCAAAGGCACCGGTGCGGCAAGAATGCCCGGCTGGTACTGACTCATGTGAACTCCTTCAAGAAAGGCGCGCAGTTTACCCGGCGCACGCCACCGTGCGTAGGAGAAAGCGCGCAAGCCTTGCCATAGAGCACTGGGATGGGTGACTCTTTAGTCATGTTTTGCAACTATTTCAGGGGTAGCGACATGACCACCAGTAACCTGCTCGCCCAGCTGTTTCCCACCGTCGAGGCCGATATTCCCGAGCAATTTCGCCTCGAAGCCCCGATTGAACAATGTGATTACCTGGTCGATGGGCAGTTGCAGGTCTGGAACGGCCCATTGGCCCAGGTGCAGAGCCCGGTGCAACTGGGTGACCAGCGCGTGGTGATCGGCAGCACGCCGCTGCTGGATGCCGACACCGCCCTCACCGCCCTTGACGCCGCCGTGCGTGCCTACAACCGTGGCCAGGGCGCCTGGCCGACCCTGCGCGTGGTCGAGCGCATCCAGCACGTCGAAGCGTTCCTACGGCGCATGCGCGAACAACGCGACGCGGTGGTCAAGCTGCTGATGTGGGAGATCGGCAAGAACCTCAAGGACTCGCAGAAAGAATTCGACCGCACCTGCGACTACATCACCGACACCATCAACGCCCTCAAGGAACTGGACCGTCGCAGCAGCCGCTTCGAGCTGGAACAGGACACCCTCGGCCAGATCCGCCGCGTGCCGCTGGGCGTGGCACTGTGCATGGGCCCTTACAACTACCCGCTCAACGAAACGTTCACCACGCTGATCCCGGCGCTGATCATGGGCAACACCGTGGTGTTCAAGCCGGCCAAGCTCGGCGTGCTGCTGATTCGCCCCTTGCTGGAGGCGTTTCGCGACAGCTTCCCGGCCGGGGTGATCAACGTGATCTACGGCAGCGGTCGCGAAACCGTCAGCGCACTGATGGCCAGCGGCAAGATCGATATCTTTGCGTTCATTGGCACCAACAAGGCCGCCAGCGACCTGAAAAAGCTGCACCCCAAGCCGCACCGCTTGCGCGCCGCGCTGGGCCTGGATGCGAAAAACCCCGGCATCGTATTGCCCGAGGTGGACCTGGACAATGCTGTCAGCGAAGCGCTCACCGGCTCGCTGTCCTTCAATGGCCAGCGCTGCACCGCGTTGAAGATCCTGTTTGTGCACGAGGATGTGGTCGCCCCTTTTATCGAGAAATTCAACGCCAAGCTGGCGTCGCTCAAGCCCGGCATGCCTTGGGAGGACGGTGTGGCACTGACGCCGTTGCCGGAGGTGGGCAAGGTCGATTACCTCAACGAGCTGGTGGCCGATGCGGCGCGGCATGGCGCCAAGGTGGTCAATGCCGACGGCGGCAGCAGCCGGGGCTCGTTCTTCTACCCGGCGGTGCTGTACCCGGTGAACCCGCGGATGCGTGTGTACCATGAGGAGCAATTCGGTCCGGTGGTGCCGATCGTGCCCTACCGTGACCTGGAGACGGTGATCGATTACGTGCTCGACTCGGATTTCGGCCAGCAGCTGAGTATTTTCGGCACCAACGCCGTGGAAGTCGGGCGCCTGGTGGATACCTTCGCCAACCAGGTCGGCCGCATCAATATCAACGCCCAGTGCCAGCGCGGGCCGGATACCTTCCCGTTCAACGGGCGCAAGAACTCGGCCGAGGGTACGCTGTCGGTGCATGACGCGCTGCGCGTGTTCTCGATCCGCACACTGGTAGCGACCAAGTTCCAGGAGAGCAACAAGGCACTGGTCAGCGAGATTCTGCGCAACCGCGATTCGAGCTTTTTGACCACCGATTACATCTTCTAAGCACAATGCCTCCCACATTTGGATTGTGTACATCTCCTGAACCGAGGCCACTTTAGTACTGATGAATCTGCCACTCTTCGCCAGGCGCCTGTTGCGCCCGCTGCTCGACCCGTACCGCCGCTATCGCCATGCCAAGCTGATCCACGCCGTGCGCGTGTCCATCGGCTTGCTGGCGACGATCCTGCTGACCACCGGCATCAACCTGCCCCATGGCGAATGGGCTTCGGTGACCATGCTGATCGTCATCGGCGGCTTGCAGCACCACGGCAATATCGGCAAAAAGGCCGTGGAGCGCGCCTACGGCACCTTGATCGGCGCCAGTGTCGGTTTGTTGCTG
Organism: Pseudomonas sp. FP597; assembly: GCF_030687435.1. Taxonomy (NCBI): domain Bacteria; kingdom Pseudomonadati; phylum Pseudomonadota; class Gammaproteobacteria; order Pseudomonadales; family Pseudomonadaceae; genus Pseudomonas; species Pseudomonas sp. FP597. The sequence goes on from NZ_CP117432.1 coordinate 4,072,514, forward strand.
GTGGTGCAGCAGGCCTACTTCGGCCTGCCCCTGCTGACCTATTTGTTGATGTCGGTGGTCTGCGGGTTCTTTTCCTATCACGCCATCGGCAAGGGCGGCTACATCGCGCTGCTGTCGGCGATCACGGTGTTTATCGTCGCCGGCCACGGTGACAATCCGATCTCGGATGGCTTGTGGCGCACCGTGGATATCCTGATCGGCATCGTGCTGGCCCTGGCGTTTTCCTTCGCCCTGCCGCTGTACGCCGTGTACTCGTGGCGCTACAACCTGGCCAGCGCCTTGCGTGACTGCGCGGCGATCTACAGCCGCATCATCAGCGGCCAGTCGGTTACCGACGACGAACACCTCAAGCTGCTCAACCGGCTGAATGCCGCGATGGTGCAACTGCGCTCGCTGATGCCTTCGGTGTCCAAGGAAGTGCGGATCTCCATGACCGAACTGGACGCGATCCAACGGCACTTGCGCCTGTGCATCAGTACCCTGGAAATTCTCGGCAATACCCGCCCGGACCCGCGCGATGCGCAGGCGATGGCGCGCATGCAGGTGATGTTGAAGGCCGAGCATCGGCAGATTCGGGTGCAGTTGGTGGGAATGGCGCGGGCGTTGAAGTCGGGGGTGACAGAGCGTCTTGAGCGCACCAGTGAAATGCCGCCGCCTCAGTTGGCGCTAGCAGCGCCCATCAGCGATACGCTGGATGGGTATCGACTGCTGACCCAGCAATTGAAGGAAAACACCGAAGGCATGCGCCAGAGGCTGGTCAAGACGTCCAAGTACTGGAGGATCTGAATACATACGTAAAAAAACGGGACAGCCTTCTTAAACAACAGGTTGTCCCGTTCATTGGCGAATGATGCCTTTATCTGAACCCAACCCCCAAGAGTGAGCTATTACCTATCCACTGCTTGTAGACAGCCTCCCCTCCCGTATTGATATTTCTCGTCCACCAGTAATCGAAAAACAGGAAGTTATGGGACCAGGTACTGGACCAATATTGCCCGTTACCCATCGGCCACCTGGAACCGTAAGCAGCGCTTAACTCGCGCAACTCACCCAGGGAAGCCACGCGCAAGCCTTGACTTGCAGCCCTCGCATTAATGTCGGTTTTGGATCCCGCCCCGAGGCCATAACACAGCACGACACCGCCGACATACACGTAATAGCTCCTCGTTTGCGCCGGTACAGAGGAGTCGCGTACGGTAATCATCGCCGCCCCGTTGCCTCTCACCGTGACATACCCACTGCTGTCCACGACTGCAACGCCAGTGTTACTCGAAGAGTAGCTGTAATCCGGTGTGCCTCCGGATGCCGTTCGGCGAATAGAGTTACCGGAGTGAAACGCCGGCAAGACATTCGGATTTCCAGGTATTAGGTAAGTACGTCCATTCAGGGAGACGGCGCTCGTATCAAAGACCAACGGGCTGGTCAGCCGTACGGTATATACGGTGCTGGGGAAACTGATCGCTCGGGCCTCGTCCTCGCTTCCGTCAAATGTCACCTTCAGCGAAACCGTGACACTGCCGTTATTGGGCACACCCAGTAACCACGCACGCGAGAGCTGTATGTTTGCCAGACCATTAGCCTGTTCAACGGGCGTCAACGCGTGCGCATCCAGCAAAACCTGAGTCGCGAGACCCGGGCTGGACACTCTCAGCCAGACGCGTTGCCCCTTCATGCTCAAGCGCCATTTCTGCGCGGAGACATTTGCATTGGCGGTCAGGTTTGGCGGGTTGAGCGTGCCGCCATTGGCGATGTTATTGATCAGCGCCCTCGGCAAATTGGCTGCGGCAATCGTACCGACCTTCACCGTTTGCTCTTCGGAACAGGCCGTTCCGCCCCTGCCCAACTCCACCCGGTATTGCAGGGTGATGGTGCTGTTCACGCTGGAGGCCAGAATATCGTTGTTGATATTGAAGGTCACCGTCCCGCCATCAAGGCCGTCCTGAGGAGCGATGTAGGGCATGGAGCCATCAGGACGAATCCAGCGTAACTCTATCTTGTCGGTGCCTCCGGCATTCATATTGGGATAACTGACCAGCACCTGGCATTTGTTCTCCACTACCAGCGGGTCGATCGACACCTCAGGTCCGGTGGCTGGCGTGGAATCTTTGATTTCCGGATGCGGGTAAGTGTTTTTTTCCTTCTGGACGATATGATGACGGACATTAAACGGCACGGCGTTGAGAAGGTCGCCACTGTGGTCGAACGTGGTCAGAAAACTGATAGACAAATCAGAAAAATCTTCCAGGTTACGCAACGCGAGGACCGGCGTTTCACTGGTGATGCCGTTGGTGACCTCGCTGTCGTCAATCTCGCGGCCCCTGTACACATAATTATCGTAAGGGCCCCCAGTGTTGCGCGTGCCCTGATAATGCAACCACATGCGCTGCCCCTTGTCTGCATACATCCAGGGAGCGACGCGGGTTTCGTCGAAATCCTCAAGCAATGGAATTTCGAGCACCGCGTTGTCGCCGATACTGTCGATCAATGGGCCAGGCAGGTCTGACAAGGTCAGCAAGCGCAGGACCAGTACCGGTGATGGGGTTGAGAAACCGTTGCGAATCACGTTGAAAGACACTTCAACATCACGGCCGTCCGGATGGATGTTAAAGCCAATGACGTCGGTCGGGATCGTAAAGTCGATAAAGTCTCCGACCTGGTCCTCCTTGATTTCACTGTGGGTGCCAAGCCCTGGAAGCCCCGTCCAGAACACCTCGACTTTGTCGCGAATTTTTATGTGTTCATAGCGGACCCGGACGGTCGCCCCTCCCGGCCAGGCCAGCGCCGGGTCCAGCTCATCCGGATCCTGAGTGGCTTGCAACACCCGCGGCGGGAACAATTCGCCCAGCGCGGTGCCGACCGTCACCACCAGGTCCTGGGAATATTCAAAGACACCGTAACGATCAATCCAGAAAAGCACGGTAAGCGTTCCGTCCAGATTGTCGGTAAACAATTCAAGAGGAATGTCTATCAGCAGCTTATCGGCCGCCACGAACAGGTCGTAATAGAATTCCTGCTTCCCGCTGAGAGACCCCAGGTAATGCACGGTCAGCTTGTCCCCTGCCTGAAACTGCGCACGCAGCTCAAGGGTGCCCACACTGCCGACAGTGGCTGGGTCGACATTGCCATTGATCGCTTCATGGATAATCGGCGGCATCAAGGTTTGGGACGGGCGCCCTATCTGTACGTATCGGCGATCCGACTCCCGGATGCCGGTCGCGCCGGTGACGATGTAATGGACATTGGTATCACGCAGCCCATCAAAGCGCATGTATTCGGCATTCAGAAAGTCTCGGGTGCGTACATGTAAACCGGCCAGCTTCCGTGAACTGACCAGTTCCTGAGTATTATCCGGATGAAACCCCAGAATGTTGACCGTCAGCAGGTCCGCCGTACTGCCTGGCGGTTGGTAGTCCGGCATTTCCACGGTAATGCGCGTCAAGTCCGGTTCAATGAATGGCCCCTTCGCTTCGCGCACCAGCGGCCGTGGCAATTCGTAACGCGTGCCGCCGACCTGCACGGTGTTTTTTCTGGAGGGCAGGTCATTCGCATTGGTTCTTCGCCGCACATAAAAAGCGGTCAGCGTGCTCTGGATCAGCGACCTGACCAATTCGTTGCGGACGGGAAATTCGTAGTATTTCGGGATCTTGTCCACTGGCAGCTCTAACGACTCACTGACAAATTTCCCGTCCGGCGTGGTACCGGAAACGGTAAGCAGAATAGAGTCTCCCACAGCGAAATTAGGGCTCCTGAACGGCACCTCCACCAACACCGTCGCAGGGTCCTGCCCCAGTGCATCAGCGTCCAGTACCCCGGTGGCCTCATCGGCTTCAACGATGATCGGTCGCTGCAGCAACCTCAGGTCCAGGTCCACCTGAACCGGCACCGGTTTACACCAGGGCTCCACCTCACCGGAACGATTTCGCACCTCGTCGTACAGGTAGAACTGCACGACATAACTGCCGCTGCCGACCTTCTCTATGAACGTTTTGTCAATCGTAAAAGTCAGGTCCTTGCCGACCTGATCGTCGGTGATCGGTGGCACGTCAAACCGCTCTGGGCCCCAAGAGAACATCACCAGATCGTTAACCCGCATGTGCTCCCATTCCTTGATCGTGGCGGTGACATCCATACCAGCGCCAATCAGCGTATCTGACAACGTCAGAATCAGCTTGGAGTGCCAATGCTCATGAGGACGATCATCAGCCCCACCTGGACGGGTGTCTTTGATAAATACCACTTGAGGAACAGAGGTGCTCGGATTTACCGAACCGACTCTCAAGACTTCACCGTACACATCATGGACGAAACCCAACTCAACGGTGGTTCGGGGAACATTCAGATAGAAACGTTGATTACCCTCTTCGCCAACCTTCACGAAGTCGTTGGCGACAATGACGTCGTTCATCCGCAATCGGTACTCGTCGCCGACACTGACGGGCCTCGACCAGCGTTCAAAGACGAAATCCAGCCCTTCTTCAAGATGACGAATGCCCAGGCCGTAATTCGCACCTTCCACAGGCACGACCTGGAGCGGGGATGTATAGGGAGAATCCAAGTCTTCCAGAATCATGACACCGGGCTGGGTGGCCGATTCCTTTGGCTCGGCGGGCTTTCTTACTACGGGCTGAGGCCTGCCAACAACAACGTGGCTGGCAGCCTGCTTGATTGACTCAGGTGCGGCATCGGTGGGGTGAGTTGACATGATTGAGCTCCGTGTTGAACCGCATGCGAACAAAGCACGCGCCAGAGCTGATCAAACAACAAATGGAGAGACGTGGTACCTGTCAGAATTGACAGTGCTGACGGATGGTATCCGCCGAAAAAATGCCTTATGCACGCGCAAATAAGAGACACCGTGTAATTCACACTTTCTCTTACATATTTTTCACGCTTTATTCACATCCCCATCCGTAAGGTGAAGCCTCATCCGTTACAAATGTTGCATATCAAGCCCGCCGCCCCAGCGGGCTTTTTTTGCGTGCGCCAGGCATGGCGCGTTGCGCGTAAGCGCAACCAGCTTGGCTGTGGTGGCCACGCTGGTGACTTGGAGGTGAAAGTCCTCTACACACCCGGCAAGGGGAAGTGTTAGCCAGAGGCAAGGGTGTCGCGGGTGACTGCGAATCTGAAGGAAGCCCGAGGCAAAATGCTGGCCTGACGAACAGGAAGCGGATAGAGGCGGCGTAGCGGGGTAAGACGGCGCAAATCGTTAAAGCCCAATACTTGCACGGAACGCTACGACGTAGATCCGACAGGCATAAGCAGGAAGGTCGCGCGAATTACCCTGGGAGATCTGTAGGTTTGCCACTGTGCTACCGGGCGTCGAGAGGCGACGGGATGAACCTGCAGAAGTCAGCCGAGGCCGTAGTAAGTGACGAATAACCACGTCATCAAGGGCTGAACAGGTTATGCCGCCGGTAGGCGTCAGAGTCTCGTTGAATACCGAAATGCAGAAATTTCTCCCAGAGAAAACTGTTACTCCGAGTTCCGGACAGTATCCGAGGATGACGGCTGACAGCGCAGAGGTATCGGCGGCGTCTGTGGCGCGGACGAAAGCGGAGCCGGACACGCTGATGGCGCGGGTGCTCGCACCCGTCAACCTCAAGCGTGCGTATCACCGTGTGGTCAGCAACAAGGGCGCGCCGGGTGCCGATGGCATGACGGTCGAGCAATTGGCGGACTACACGAATCAGTATTGGCCGATCCTCAAGGCTCGGTTGCTGGCCGGTGAGTATCACCCGCAAGGTGTACGCGCCGTTGAAATCCCCAAGCCCAAGGGAGGAACGCGACAGCTGGGCATTCCCAGTGTAGTGGACCGCCTGATCCAGCAGGCTTTGCTGCAACAGCTCACACCGATCTTCGACCCTCTGTTCTCGGATTACAGCTACGGCTTTCGTCCGGGCAGAAGCGCTCACCAAGCTATCGAAACAGCTCGCGCCCATGTGGCGGCGGGGAACCGCTGGTGCGTGGAGCTTGATCTTGAGAAGTTCTTTGATCGAGTCAACCACGATGTATTGATGGCCTGCATCGAACGTCAAGTCGAAGACAAGCGAGTGCTCAGGCTGATCCGTCGCTACCTCGAGGCTGGAGTCATGTCGGGTGGGATCGCCAGCCGACGGCAGGAGGGGACGCCGCAAGGCGGTCCGCTCTCGCCGTTGTTGTCGAATATCCTGCTCAACGAACTCGACCGTGAACTGGAACGACGGGGCCACCGCTTTGTACGCTATGCCGACGACGCGAACATTTATGTGCGTAGTCGTCGCGCAGGCGAGCGTGTGCTGGCCGGGGTTGAACGCTTCCTGAATCAACACCTGAAATTGACGTTGAATCAGGAAAAGAGCCGTGTGGCACGGCCCTGGGCCTGTGACTACTTGGGTTATGGGATGAGCTGGCACCAACAGCCGAGACTAAGAGTGGCGACGATGAGCCTGGATCGCCTACGCGATCGGCTCAGAGCACTGCTGCGTAAAGCCCGGGGCCACAAGATGGCTAACGTCATTGAGCGGATCAACCCGGTGCTGCGTGGTTGGGCGGGTTACTTCAAGCTCAGCCAGAGCAGGAAACCACTCGAAGAATTGGACGGTTGGGTAAGACGTAAGCTTCGATGTGTCGTCTGGCGTCAATGGAAGCGGCCCTCTACGAGGGCGCGCAACCTGATGCGCCTGGGGATCCATGAAGGACGTGCTTGCACATCAGCGTTCAATGGCAGAGGTCCTTGGTGGAACTCGGGAGCGTCACATATGAATCAGGCGCTGCCGAAGAAACTGTGGAACCAGCTCGGACTGGTCTCGATACTCGATACGATCAACGGCTTATCCGCATGACCTGAACCGCCGTATACGGAACCGTACGTACGGTGGTGTGAGAGGACGGCGGATGTAAATCCGCCTCCTACTCGATCTTGGATTCGAGTTAGCGCGACGCCTTGGCGGTGGGTGCCACGGCTTGCTCACGAATAGCCCGCTGGGTATCAAGCACCTTGGCCAACGCGGTTTGCGCTTCGGGGCTCTGCTGCGGCACGCGAATCGCCGCCGACACCAGGGTGATCAGCTTGGCCATGACCTCGGCGTCCGTGGCCGGGCGACCCAGGCTCATGGAGTTCATGAGCAGGCGCAGTTCGGTACCGGCCATCACCCCGGAAATCGCCTTGAGGGCAAATTGCAGGCGCACGCCCAGCTCATTGCGTGGCAGGTCCGGCAAGGCCAGGGCGAAGGCTTCGAAGAAGCGCTGGAACACCGGCTGGTAATGCACCTTGAGGTATTCCTGGATAAACGGCGAGGTGTCGCTGTACACGCGGCCGAGAAAACGGATGAATGAACGCCCTTCCCCACTCGCCGGGTCGCTGCGTTCCAGGCCCATGGCCGGGGCGAACAGCACGCCCAACAACGTGTCGCAATCCAGCGGGCCGTCGGCTTCGGCTTCGCAACGCGCCAGCAGCTCCAGGCGCTGCTCGTTGAGCGGCTCCAGGCGCTGCATCAGCAGGGTTTTCATCAGGGAATCCTTGTCCCCGAAGTGGTAGTTCACGGCGGCCAGGTTGACTTGGGCGCGCTCGGTAATCTGCCGCAACAGCACGGCGTCGTACCCATACTTGATGAAAAGGGCCTCTGTCGCATCCAGCAAGCGAGTCTTGGTAACGTTTGGAGCGCTGAGTTTCTTCGCGACCATAAGGGTTCCACGGCGGAAATATTGTTTTAAAAAATAATTTGATTTTTTATACCGGGGCGGCTCGGTTAAAGCAAGTAGTGACACTCCGCCATATGAGCGAAAGCCTCGACGTACGGGCGTCTCAGCGGTCGACTGGAGGTTTTCGAGGGCGCGTTCACCTGCCTGGCAAAATCATTTCAAAGGGTAAAAACGCTCTACAGCCATGGCTGGCGGAGCGCCGATAACGCGGTTAGTATTCAAACAATATTTTAAAAACAAGAAATAAAACCAGTCCGAGACGCGTACCAGATAGCTCCCGAACTTGTTACAAGGCTTTACCGGGTGCATGAGGGCAACGTCGAGACTGCAGGCGTAGTCATGATGACCGATACCCGCGCATACCCAGGCTTGATCTCCCTGCAAGGCATCGGCAAGCGCTATCGGCTCGCCGGGCAAGAACTGACCATTCTCAATGACGTGTGCCTGTCCATCGCCAGCGGTGACAGCTGCGGCATTCTCGGCGCCTCCGGTTCCGGCAAAAGTACCCTGCTCAATATCCTCGGTCTGCTGGACCTGCCCAACGACGGCCAATACCACTTCGCCGGCCACGATATTTTCAACGCCAGCCCCGATGAACTGGCCGCCATCCGCAACCAGCAGATCGGTTTCGTGTTCCAGAGCTTCAACCTGCTGCCGCGTCTGAGCGCCCTGGATAACGTTGCCCTGCCCTTGAGCTATCGCGGCGTGTCGCGTCATGAGTCGGTGGAGCGGGCCCTGCGCATGCTCGAACAGGTGGGCCTGACCGAGCGCGCCCACCATCGCCCCGCCGACCTCTCCGGCGGCCAGCGCCAACGCGTGGCGATTGCGCGCGCCTTGGTCGGCAATCCTTCGGTAATCCTGGCCGACGAACCTACCGGCAACCTCGACAGCACGACCGCCCAGGACATCATGGACCTGCTGCTGGCGCTGAACCGCGAGCAACAAGTCACGTTGATCATCGTCACCCACGACCCGCACATCGCCGAGCGCCTGGCGCGCAAGATCCTGGTGCGCAATGGCGTGGTGCACGAGGCGCAGCGCCCATGAGCCCGCGGGTCGAACAAAGCCTGAGTCAACTGCTGCATGAAGCCTTCATCAGCCTGCGCACCTTGGGCAAGCGCTCGGTCCTGGCGCTGCTCGGCATTGTGATCGGCAGTTCCTCGGTGGTGGCGCTGATCAATATCGGGCATAACGCGGCGGTGGATGCCGCAGCGATTTTCAAGGACATGGGCACCGACACCCTGGTCGTCCAGTTCCCGCCCAAGGGCGGCGCCAACCTGCCGATGCGCCCCCAGCTCGATCTGCAAGCGGTGCGCCAGGCGGTGCCGGGCATCGCACATATCGGCGCCCTGACGCTGTTCAGCGGGCCCATCGTGTTCCATGGCCGCAGCGTCAATGCCAACGTTGTCGGCAGCACGCCGGGCATTCAGCCGGCGATGCGCCTGGTTATGCAACAGGGGCGCTTCCTGTCGAGCTTCGACGCCAACGACACCTATGGCGTGATCGGTGACCAGATCGCCCAGGCCCTCGGCGCACCGGGCGATCCCGTGCAACTGGGCGACCGCGTGCGCATCAACGACTACCTGTTCCTGATCGTGGGCATCCTGCGCAGTCAGCCACGGGCGATGCTGATGCCGGTGCAGGCCAACGAATCGCTGTTCATTCCCGCCGAAGGCATGCGCCGCATCTACGCCACGCCGCAGATCAGCAATGTGATCATCCGCGCCGCGCCAGGCCAGGACATGGAGCGCCTTGCCAAAGCCGCCGCCGGTGCCTTGCAACGCCAACTCACTGAACACGATGTCGACATTCAGGTGCCGCAGCAAATGATCGACGGCATGACCCGGCAAAGTCGCACCTTCGCCTATTTGCTGCTGGCCCTGGGCGCGATCTCCCTGGTGGGCGGCGGTGTGGGGGTGATGAACGTGATGCTGATGAACGTCTCGGAGCGCCGGCGTGAGATCGGCATCCGCATGGCCCTGGGCGCGCGCCGACGGGATATCCGTAACCTGTTCCTGATCGAAGCCGTGACCCTCACCGCTGTCGGCGCGCTGTGCGGCGCGGTGCTCGGCATGACCGCCGCCTGGCTCTATGCCTGGCTGTCAGGCTGGACGTTCGACCTGGCCGTCGCCGCCCTGCCCCTGGGAGTGGGCAGTACCTTGTTGGTGGGTCTGTTCTTTGGCATCTACCCGGCAGTCTCGGCCTCGCGCCTGCAACCGGTGGAGGCCCTGCGCGATGAATAAATGGCTGGTATTGCTGACGCTGGTCAGCCTGCCCGGCATGGCGGCCGACATCGTCATCCGGCCGTCGGCGCCGAGCACCACGCGCAGCGTATCGCTGAACGCCCAAGTCACCAGCCTGACCCTGGGCGATGCGGTGTACCTGGGCCTGCGCAACAACCCGGCGATCCGCAGTGCGTACCTGCAACGGGTGGCGCAGAAGTTCGACCTGCGTGTCGCCGAAGATGCGTTCAACCCCAAACTGACCCTCAACAGTTATTACCGCAGCACACGCGGCTCCCAGGACAGCGCACGCAACGCCAACCTGGCACCGTCCAGCAGCCTGCTCGGCGAGTACGGCACGCGCCTGAGCATGGCCTGGACCCAACAGTTGAACAACGCCGACCGCGCCGGCCGCTACCGCAGCGACGGCCTCGACCTGGCGATTATCCAGCCACTGCTGCGCGGCGCCGGCTGGGACGCCACCACTGCACCGCTGCGCCTGTCGCGCCTGTCGGAACAGGCCAACCGCTTGAACCTCAAGGCCACCGTGGCCCAGACCATCAGCCAGATCATCGCCACCTACCGCGAGTTGCTGCGCGCCCAGGAGCAATTGAGCATCGTGCAGGACGCCCTCCAGCGTTCCAACACCTTGCTCGATGTGAACAAGGCCCTGATCAGCGCCGGACGCATGGCCGAGTTCGAGATCGTGCAGACCGAAGCCGACATCGCCACCCAACAACTGGGCGTGGAGGAAGCGCAGAACCAACTGGACACCAACCGCCTGGCCCTGCTGCGCCTGCTGGCCCTGGACTTGTCCACGCCGATTCGCGCCACCGAAGCCCTGGAAGCCAAGCCCATGCAGATCGACAAGCGCCAGGCCTTCAACCTGGCGCAAACCCAGCAACCGGAATACCTCGCCGCCCTGCTCGGCAGCCAACAGGCCGACCTCAACCTGGTGATCGCCAAGGACTCCGGGCGCTGGCAAGTCGACCTCGTCGCCGGCGCGAACCAGATACGTGACAACTACACTAACGACGCCGGCAGCAGCAACAATCGCACCTGGGACAGCTACGCCGGCGTGCAGGTGCAAATCCCCATCGGCGACATCAGCACGCGTCAGGCCGAAGTGCGTGCGCGGGTGAATGTGGAGGATCAGCAGATCCGCATCACCGATGCCCGCCAGGCGCTGGAACGCAGCGTCAATGACGTGGTGCGCGACCTCGGCACGCGCTGGCGCCAGTATGAGATCTCCCAGCGCGCGGTGGAGTTGTCGCGGCGCAAGATCGAGATCGAACGGGAAAAACTCAGCGCCGGACGCTCCACCAACTTCCAGGTGCTGAGTTTCGAGACCGACCTGCGCAACGCCGAAAACGCGCAGCTCAATGCGCTGATCGCTTACCTGAACGCCCAGACCCAGCTCGACCTGACCCTGGGCATGACGCTGGAAAGTTGGGAAATCGCCCTCAATGACTACTAATCGAAAACGCCTGCTGGGCGCTGTGTTGATCCTGCTGGTGGCCGGCGCCGGGCTGGCCCTGCGCAGCCCCGCTGAAGGCCCGGCGGCGGCCGAGCAATGGCTGGCGGTGCAGCCCGATGCGCTGGTGCACCAGATCGGCCTGGTGGGCAAGATCGAGCCCGACACCACCCTCACCCTCACCGCCCCCTTCGACGGCAATGTGCAGGCCAACCTGGTCGAGCAAGGCCAACGGGTCGAAGCCGGCCAGGTGCTGCTGCGCATGGACCCCACCACCCTTGAAGTGCAATTGCGCGACGCCCTCTCCGCCCAGCTCAAGGCCCGGCGCGCCGTGCAAGAGATGCAGGACTGGGACAGCAGCCCCGCCGTCAGCCGCGCACGCCGCAGCCTGCGCACCGCCGAAATGAGCGCCGGCAACACCCAGCGCAAGCTCACCGAAAGCGAAAACCTATTCAAGCGCGGCATCATCCCGCGCAATGAACTGGACGACCTCAAGCAACAGGCCCAACAGCAACAGTTGGACTTGGTGGCGGCACGCAGTGAACTGCAACAGGCCCTCGACCAAGGCAAGGGTGAATACCGCCAGATCGCCGACATGGAACTGACCAATGCCACGGTGAAATACGAGGCCCTGCGCAGGTTGCTCGAAGGCCAGGAAATCAAGGCGCCATTCTCCGGCATCGTGGTGCCCGCGCCCGGCAATCATGCCTCTCAGGGCGGCAACGACAACAATGCCCCCATCCAGGCCGGCAGCAAGGTCAGCCAGGGCCAGGTGCTGTTTGGCCTGGCGAATATCGAACGGTTGAAAATCGTCGCCAAAGTCTCGGAACTGGACATCAACCAGTTGCATCAGGGCCAGGCGGTGGAAGTCATGGGGGATGGTTTTGATGGCGAACGGCTGAGCGGTTCGGTCAGTGTGGTCAGTGGGTTGGCGGTGGCCAGCGACAGCCAGGGCAGCGCGCAGTTTCCGGTGACCCTGTCGATTCCCAAGCTTACGCCCCAGCAGTTACAGCGGGTGCGCTTGGGAATGAGCGCACGGCTGACCATCGTCACCTACAACAATGCACAGGCGATTGTCGTGCCGAGCCAAGCGATCCAGGCGGACATGACGGTGGAGTATCGCGAGGCGATGGATAAGCCGGTGGAGCGGGTGAAAGTCACCACCGGGCAGTCGACGGCGCAAGGGGTTGAGGTGTTCGGCCTAAAGCCCGGCCTGGTGAAAATCTCAAGATAAATGAAGATCCCACATTTAGATTTCTGTCAGCTTTGAAGCCAGGGCCTTGGCCTGAAGCGCCACATCCGTCACCGCCGTGCTCTCCCACCACATCCCCCGCAACGGCGGGCCCATGGCAAACAGTCGTTGGCTGACCCGCCCCTGGGCATCCAGCACCGCCCCCGACGCATCCGCCGCAATCCCCAAGGCCAGCGGCCCAGGCTGGATCAGCCCGCGCTTGAGCAACTGCTGGGGTAACGGCCGGGCCACGCGGCGCCAGTCGTATTCGATGCCGCTGGAGTTGATCAGCGCCGCGCCCGACACCTGGGTCAGCGCTTGCTCACCGCGATAGCGCAACTGGATTGTCACGCCCTCGCCCGCAGGCGCCAGGCCCTTGAACGACGCCGCGCGAATGCGCAAGCGCCCCTCTTCGTGCAAGCGCGCCACCAGTTGCGCACTCAACGGCGGCGAGCGGTGGTGATGGCTCTCCCACCAGGGCCGAACATGGCGTACGAACTGGCGCTTTTCACGTTCGCCGGCCTGGCTCCACAGCCGACCGATATGCGCGCGCACCGTGTCCAGCGGCGCCTGCCAATCAATGCCTTGCTCCACGGCAATCCGGCATTGCCGGCGCACTTCGCGCAGCAACTGCCGAGGGCTGCGCAGGCTGTGGTCTTCGCCGAGAAAGTCCACCCAGCTCGGCGGTTGGCGGCGTACATGGGGCAGTAACCCATGGCGTGAAAACACCTCGATGGGCCCGCGATGACCGGCCTGTTCCAGGGACACCACGGCATCGACCATGGTCAGCCCCGAGCCGATGATCAGCACCGTCGACCGTGGATCGAGCCGGGTCATGGCCTGCACGTCCCAAGGGTCCACCGCCGCCGCGTTCAATCCGCTGGACTCGGTTTGTGGCGTGCGCGCCGCCGGGAACATACCGGTGGCCAATACCGCAACGGCGCCGCGCAGTGACTGGCCGTTATCGAGGGTCAGCAGGGTTGAATCCGCGTCCACTTGCAGGTCGATCACTTCGGCGCGCACATGCTCCGCCGTGGACGCCGACAGCGCTCTGGCTTCGGCCAGCCGCTGCTGCGCGTACAAGCCGAACAGCCCGCGCGGCGGGAACAGTTCGCTGATCGGTACGTGCTGCCGGTCCGACTCCGGCCAGCCACCGGCGCCGATGTGGGCGGTGAGCCATTGGGTCAGGTCGTCGGCATTGTCCGGATCGACGCTCATGCGCGCCGCGTTGCCGTTCAGGGTGTGGCCCAATTCGACCGCACTGTAGGCCTCGCCCCGGCCCAGTTCGGCACGCGGTTCGATCACCAGGATGCGGCGCCGGCCAGGCAAGCGCAGCAGTTGCACGGCGAGCATCGTGCCGCTCAGGCCGCCACCGATGATCAGCACATCGGCGTTGCGGATGGATTCACTCATGCAGGTTCGCCCTTACTGTTTGCCCAGATAAATATCATGCAGATCCCCCCGCGCCAGCAGTTCAGCGGCGCTGCCGCTCAAGGCCACGCGTCCAGTATCCAGCACGTAACCCTGGGACGCATAGGTCAGCGCGACGTTGATGTTCTGCTCGGCGATCAGGAAGCTCACCTGCTGTTCGCGGTTGAGTTGCGCGATGATCGCGAAGATCTCCTGCACGATCATAGGCGCCAAACCCATGGACGGCTCGTCGAGCAGTACCAAAGTAGGACGGGTCATCAACGCCCGGCCGATGGCGACCATCTGCTGCTCGCCGCCGGAGGTGAGCCCGGCACGGGTGTGGCGCTTGGTCTTGAGCCTTGGGAACCAGGCGTAAATGCGCTCCAGGTCCTGTTCCATCTCCTTGCGGCTCAGGCGTCGCACAAAACCGCCGCTGCGCAGGTTGTCTTCCACGCTCAGTTGGCCAAACACGTGACGGCCTTCCAGCACGTGCACCATGCCCTGGCGCACACGCTGGCTGGGGTCGACACCGGCCAGGTCCGCACCGGCGTATTCGATCACGCCCCGGCTGACCTCGGCGCGTTCGGCGCGCACCAGCCCGGAGATGGCCTTGAGGGTAGTGCTCTTGCCCGCGCCATTGGCGCCGAGCAAGGCGACGATAGCGCCCTTGGGCACGTTCAGCGACACCCCGGCCACCGCCAGGATCGCACCGTCGTAGATCACTTCAATGTCGTTGACCGTCAGCAGCGACGGGCTCGCGGACGCGGTGGCAGGCTGGCTCATGGTTTATTCATCCCCGGTGCAAGTGCGTGGCGTCAGGCCTTTTTCCTTGGCGAATGCGGCGGACTTTTCATCGATCAACGGGCGCAGCAGCGCACGGTCGGCGGCGATCCAGTCGCTGATCAGCGTCCAGTTGGCGCCGTCCCACTGCTGCACCCGCGCCGAGCCGCCGCCTTCGTGGTCGCGGCACGACAGCTTGAGGTTCTGCATCAGGCCCAGGTAGCCCATGGCTTTAAGCCGTGCATCGTCGATATCCAGGTGTTCCAGGCCCCAGCGGCCTTCTTCGCCATTGAGCGGGCGCTTGCCGAATTTGGCTTGCGCGGTGCGGATCGCTTCCACGGCGACGGCGGCATTTACCAGGCCGGAGTTGTAGTAGACGCTGCCGAAGTTTTTCAGGTCCTTGAGGTCGCTGTGGCCCTTGTCGAGGACGTATTGCTTAAGGCGCTTGTGGATCTCGAAATCGGCCCCGGCCGGGTATGGCGTGAGCGCCAGGTACCCCTTGGCGGCGGCACCGGCCGGCAATACGTCTTCGCTGGAACTGGCCCAGATGTCGCCGATGATGTGGTCCACGGGGAAGCCAAAGCGCGCGGCGGTTTTCACCGCCACGGGCGTCGACACGCCCCAGGTGCGCAGGAACACCCAGTCCGGGTTGGCCTGGCGCACCTGGCGCCACTGTGCCGATTGCTCGTTGCCCGGATCGGCCACCGGGATCTGGATATTTTCAAAGCCGTACTTTTCGGCCAGCAGCTTCAGCGGGCCGAGGGTTTCGCGCCCGTAGGCCGAGTCGTGGTAGACCGTGGCGATCTTCTTGCCCTTGAGTTTGTCGAAGCCGCCTTCACGCTGGGCGATGTAATTCACCAGCGTCGACGCCTCGCTGTAGAAGGTCAGCATCACCGGAAAGTTGTACGGGAACACCGTGCCGTCGGTGGCTTCGGTGCGCCCGTAGCCGAGGGTGATCAGCGGGATCTTGTCCACCTCTGCCCTTTCGCTGAGCGCATACGCCGCCGGTGCGCCGTTGGGTTGGTACACCGCGACGGGCGCGCCATCCAGGCCATTCTTGAAGCGCTCATAGCACTCGATGCCCTTCTCCGCGGTCCATTCGGTCTCGCATTCCTGCCACACCAGTTTCACACCGTTGATGCCGCCTTCGACCTCGTTGATATAGCGCAGGTAGTCGATCATCCCGGCCCACACCTGCACACCGCTGGAGGCATAGGCCCCCACCCGATAGGTCGCCAGGGGGAAGAATTGCTGGTCGGGTGACGCCATGGCCTGGGGCACGGCAGCGGCCAAGGTCGCCAGCGCAAAGGCAGCGCCGGCCAGGGAGCGTTTCAAGGATGCACGCATGGAAGTTCTCTTTAGAAGGGTTAGAAACGTAGCGGCCACTGCCGCAGCCAATCGCGAAGGGTGTGCAACAGGCGAATCAAACCTTCGGGTTCCTTGATCAGGAACACGATGATCAACACGCCAAAGATGATTTTCTGCAGGTTCTGCAACTGCCCCGCATCCACCGAACCGCCAAACAGCGCCTGCCCGGCGTGGCTGAGAAAGATCGGCAGCAGACTGATGAAGGCCGCGCCGACAAAATTGCCGGCGATGCTGCCCATGCCGCCGATAATGATGATGAACAGGATCTGGAACGAGCGGTTGATATCGAAGCTGCTGGCACTGGCGGTGCCCAGGTAAGCGAAGGCCCACAGCGCGCCGGCGATGCCTAAGTAGAACGAACTGACCGCAAACGCCAGGCGCTTGTAGCGCGCCACCGGAATGCCGACCACGGCGGCGGCGGTGTCCATGTCGCGGATCGCCATCCAGTTGCGCCCCACCTGGCTGCGCACCAGGTTGAGGGCGCTCCAGGTCAGCAGCAGCACGGTGACCAGGGTCAGCCAGTAACGGCCCAGCGGTGTGTTGAGGTCATGGCCGAACAGCGCAAGCTTGGGCGCCGAAATCGTGCCGGACGAACCGTAGTTATAGAACCAGGGGAATTTGACGAACAGCCACTCAAGAAAAAACTGCGCGGCCAGGGTAGTGACCATCAAGTAAAAGCCCTTGATCCGCGAACTGGGCAGGCCAAACAGCAAGCCGACCAACGCGCTGATAATCCCACCGCCCAGCAGCGCCACCGGCAAGCCCAATTCCGGCAGCCGCAGCAGGAACCCGTAGGTGGCGAACGCGCCCACCGCCATGAAGCCCGCCGCGCCCACCGAAGTTTGCCCGGTGTAGCCGGTGAGCAGGTTCAAGCCCAGCCCGGCCAGGGACAACACCAAAAAAGGGATCAGGATCGCATTGAGCCAATAGTCATTGCCCCACAGCGGTACGACGACGAAGGCCAGCGTCAGCAGGCCAAGCAGGCCCCAGGGTACGCGCCGCTGAAGCAGTAATAACGGCGCGGTGTCTTGAGCAACAGGGATCGACATGGTTTCAGACTCGCTCGATGGCGCGCTCGCCGAACAGGCCGGCGGGACGGATATACAGGAAGGCCAACGCCAATACATAGGCGAACCACGGCGTGATGCCGCCGCCGATCAGCGGGCCGATATACACCTCGGCAAGGTTCTCGGCGGCGCCGACGATCAGCCCGCCGACAATCGCCCCGCCAATCGAGGTAAAGCCGCCGATGATCAACACCGGCAAGGCCTTGAGCACCACCAGCGACAGCGAGAACTGCACACCCTGGCGCGCGCCCCACAGCAGCCCGGCCACCAGCCCGACAATCCCGGCCACCGCCCAGACGATCTGCCAGACACGGTTGAGGTGGATGCCGATGGACAGCGCCGCCGTGGTGTCATCCGCCACCGCGCGCAACGACACACCGATGCGCGTCTTGTTGAACAGCAGCGCCAGCACCACCACCAGCACCACGGCGGTCGCGGCGGCGACCAGGTCGAACTGGCTGAGCATCAGCGGCCCGATAAACAGCGGCACATCGTCGATGCCCAGGTCCAGCGCACGCACCTGCGCGCCCATCAAGCCCTGAGCCAGGCCTTCAATGATGAACGACAGGCCCAGCGTGGCCATGAACAGGGTGATCTGCGAACGGTTCACCAGCGGGCGCAAGACCAACCGCTCGATGAGCAACGCGCCGACGATCATCACCAGCACCGTGAGCAGCAACGCCAGGGCAAACGGCACGCCCTGGTCGTGCAGGCTGACGAAGGTCAACGCGGCAAACAGCAGCATCGCGCCCTGAGCAAAGTTGAACACGCCGCTGGCCTTGTAGATCAGCACGAAGCCGATGGCGACCAGTGAGTACAGGGTGCCGGCAAGTAAACCGCCGAGCAGGGTTTCGAAGAAAAACGTCATCAATGCACCACTCCCAAATACGCCGCGATGACCTCGGGATTGGCCTGCACCTGTGCGGGCGTGCCGTCGCCGACCTTGCGCCCGTAGTCGAGCACCACCACATGGTCGGACAGGCCCATGACCACGCCCATGTCGTGCTCGATCAACACCACAGTGGTACCGAGGTCGCGGTTCACGTCGGCAACGAAGCGCGCCATGTCCTGTTTCTCTTCGGCGTTCATGCCGGCCATGGGTTCGTCGAGCAGCAACAGGCTGGGCCCGGCGATCAGCGCGCGGCCCAATTCCACGCGTTTTTGCAGGCCGTAGGACAGGTTGCCCACCAGCACGTCGCGGTGGGCTTGCAGCTCAAGAAACTCAAGGATGCCTTGGCCACGCCGGCGAAACACTTCGGCTTCGCGTCGCGCACGGGGCAAGCCCAGGGCCTGTTCGATAAAGGTGCTGCGCATATGCCGCGACAGCCCGGTGAGGAGGTTGTCGAGCACGCTCATCTTCTTGAACAGCGCGTTGTTCTGGAACGTGCGGCCAATGCCCCGACGCGCGGCGCCCAAAGGGTCGATGCGGTGGAAGTGTTGTTGCTCGAAGACGATCTCGCCGGCATCGAAGCGGTACACCCCGTTGAGCACATTGAGCAGTGAACTTTTGCCGGCGCCATTGGGGCCGATCAGCGCGCAGATCTCGCCGCGCCGTACCTCGAACGACAAGGCATTGATGGCCTTGACCCCCTTGAACGACAGCGAGATGTCCCGCACCTGGAGAATGGCCTGGCTCATGCGATGTCCCGTTTGAATTCGGCCAGCCACGTCGGCTCGGCACTGGCTTTAAGCGGCTGCCAGATATAGGCCAGGCGCTGAAACCCCAGCAGTTTGCGCACGCGGTTTTTCAGCAACCGGCGCAGGCCGCCCTGCGGGTGGGCAATGGCCCAGTCACACAGGCGTCGCCGCCAGGTACCGTGGGGCGCCAGGCGGCTTTCGATATCGTCGGCCAGGTGCTGTAAGCGCGCGGGCGACAACAGCAGGCCGGTGGGCGCCACTTCACTGCGATCACGCCGCGCCGAGGCGAGGTTTTCCGGGAAGGCCAGACCGTGACCCGTGCTCAGCCATTGCTCCAGCACCACAGCAAGGCCGCCTTGCCAATGGGTACCCTCTTCGCTCCACAGCGCGGTTTCGCCTGTGGGTTGCCACCAACGCTGCAGGTGCTGCGCCGGATCGACCGGACCGAGCAATTGAGCGAAGTCTACCCGCTGGGTGAACGCCCAATCCGGCTGGCGACCTTGAACGTAGACGTGGCTGGGACGAATACGCCACAGCTGTTGCTCCAGGGCCTGCGGCTCCAGGTTGTCGGCCAGCGTCAGCACCTGCCCGCCGACGGACTGGGCCGCCAACGCCAGCAACAGCAGGTTCGGCTCAAACGCGCCGCTGAGCGCCAAGCGTGACTGTTCGCTGAAACCTTGCTGGCGCAAACCATCAGCCAGGCGTTCGACGTCGCGCAGGGTGTCGATCCAGCGCCAGGCGTACCACTGGCCCTGGCGTTTGTGGCGCAGGGCAATGTGCAGCGGCGTGAGTTGTGCCCAGTGGTGCAGGTGTTCCAGGCGGGCCTTGGGGTCGTGCACGCTCATAGGGGGGTTGCTCCTATTGGGTGGTTAAGCGTGCGGTGGTCCGCTGGCTGAGATGTTCAAAACTGCAGAGGACGAATGTGGGAGGCAGACAGGTCGCGGTAGCCGGCGCCGGGGTGGTTGGCCGCCAACCTTGCACCGTCGCCAAACAACTTCTCGCGCAAGGTGCCCTGGGCGTATTCGGTCTTGTATACGCCACGCTTTTGCAACTCCGGCACCAGCCACTCGACGGCGTCGATAAAGGTCTCGTGGGTCAGTGCATAGGCCAGGTTGAAGCCGTCCACATCGGTGTCTTCCACCCATTCCTGCAACAGGTCGGCGACGGTTTGCGGACCGCCGACAAACAGTGGGCCAAAGCCGCCGATACCGACCCAGTCGGCCAGTTCATTGGGTGTCCAGACCTTGTTCGGGTCCGCCGTGGAGAAGGCTTCCACCGCCGATTGAATCGCATTGGTGTGTACGTGCTTGAGCGGTTCGTCCGGTTTGAACTGGCTGAAGTCGATACCGGTCCAGCCGGAAATCAGCGCCATCGCGCCTTCGTAGCTGACGTAGGATTTGTAGTCGTCGAACTTGGCTTTGGCCTTGGCATCCGTTTCGTCGACGATCACCGTCTGCAGGTTGAAGATCAGGATCTTCTTCGGATCGCGCCCCGCTTCAGCGGCACGGCGACGAATATCGGCCACGGTTTTTTTCAGCAATACCTTCGACGGCGCGGCGACGAACACGCATTCGGCCTGCTCGGCGGCGAACTGTTTGCCACGGCTGGACGCGCCGGCCTGGTACAGCACCGGCGTGCGTTGCGGCGACGGTTCGCACAGGTGAATGCCGGGCACCTGGAAGTGCTTGCCGACGTGGCGGATCTCATGGATTTTGCTCGGGTCGCTGAAGATGCGACGCTCACGGTCGCGCAGCACCGCGCCCTCCTCCCAGCTGCCTTCCCAGAGCTTGTAGCAAACTTCGAGGTATTCCTCGGCATAGTCATAACGCGCATCGTGTTCGGTCTGGGCTTTCTGGCCGAGGTTCTTGGCGCCGCTTTCCAGATAGGACGTAACGATGTTCCAGCCGATGCGGCCCTTGGTCAGATGATCGAGGGTCGACAGCCGGCGCGCGAACGGATACGGATGCTCGAAGGACAGCGACGCGGTCAGGCCAAACCCCAAGTGTTCGGTGACCAGCGCCATCGGTGCGATCAGCGACAGCGGATCATTGACCGGCACCTGGGTGGCCTGGCGAATCGCCGCGTCGCCGTTGCCGTTGTACACGTCGTAGATGCCCAGCACGTCGGCGATAAACAGGCCGTCGAATTTGCCACGCTCAAGGGTTTTTGCCAGGTCGGTCCAGTATTCCAGGTCCTTGTACTGCCACGAACGGTCACGCGGATGCGCCCACAGGCCGGGCGACTGGTGGCCGACGCAGTTCATGTCGAAGGCATTCAAGCGGATTTGGCGGGCCATCAAAGCACTCCGTTGAGGTGGTAGTTGCCGACAACCTGGTATTTCCAGCGCAACGGGTCATCCAGGGTCGACGGCAGCGCGGTGCGTTGACCGGTCAATTCGAACTCAGCGTTGCTGGCGGCAATGAGGGCCTCGGCGGCGGCGATCTGCGCTTCGGTGGCGGCCACCGGGCTGGGGTGGGTGTCGGCGCGCTCAAGCAGCGCGGCGGCCACGTCGACGCGGATCTGCAAGTCGCCGAAACGGCTGATCACATAGGGGTCGTCGCTTTTTTCGACGTGAAGACGGGTGCTGTCCAGCAGTTGGCGGGCGAGCGTCAGTGCGGTCATGGGTCAGGCTCCTCAGTTCCAGGCGTGGCGCGCGGGCTTTACGCCGTTGAGCACGAAATTGCCGATCAGGTGGTATTTCCAGCGGGCCGGGTCGTGCAGGGTGTGGGTGCGCGCGTTTCGCCAGAAACGGTCGAGGTTGTGCTTGGCGGTGACCGAGCGGGTGCCGGCCAGTTCGAAGAGTTTGCTGCCGGCGAGCAAGGCGGTTTCGGCCGACAGCACTTTGGCCTGGGCCACCACCAGCGAGGCGTGGGCCACGGTGTCTTCATTCGGTTCGGCCAGAGCCTGGTCGACCGCGATGCCGGCCTTGGCGAGGATGGCTTCGGTGCCGTGCACGCGCCACTCCAGGTCGCCGATAGCGGCAATGGTGAATGGGTCCTGCCAGCCGTGATCCTGCTGGCTGTCGATCCACGGCCGGGCCTGACGGGCGTAAATTTTCGCTTGCTCAAGGGCACCGAGGGCAATGCCGGTGTCGACGGCCGCCTGGATGATCTGCGAAATCGGTCCGTCGGCCGTGGGTTGATCAAACGCCAGGTGGGCGGGGATCACCGCGCTCAAGGGGACGGTCACACCGTCGAGGGTCACGCCGCCGCTGGCGGTGGTGCGCTGGCCGAAGCCGTCCCAGTTGTCGATCACGGTCAGGCCGGGGGCATTGCGTTCGACCAGGCCGATAAAGACCTGGCCATTTTCGTTGCTGCCCGCGGTAGGCACGATATGCGCGAACAGCGCGCCGGTGCAGTAGAACTTCTCGCCGTTGATCTGGGCGGTGTCGCCGTGAAAGCGGATCTGGGTATCGAAGGTGCCGGCGTTTTTGCTCTTGGCCTCTGAAAAAGCGTTGCCGAAACGGTAACCCGCCAGCACCTTGCCGAAGTAATAGCGCTTTTGTTCCTCGGTGGCGGTTTGCAGCAGGAGGTCCACCACGCCCAGGTGGTTCTGCGGGATCTGCCCCAGCGACGGGTCGGCGGCGGAGATCAACTTGATCACCTCGGCCACCGTCACATAGGACACCCCGGCGCCGCCGTAGGCCTTAGGCACGGTGATGCCCCACAGGCCGCTGGCGGAGAACTCGTCCAGTTCAGCAAAAGGCAGGCGCCGCTCGCGGTCGCGCACGCTGGCCTCGACGGCAAAACGCTCGGCCAGGCGCGTGGCGACTTCGATGGCCTCCGCGTCCGAGCGAATGATATGGGCAGGGTGTTGAGGGTGGGCTGACATGGACCGACTCCAGGCTCCGAGGGAATACCGGAGTGATTGCAGGAGTCGTGCCTGAACTTAATCGTCAATAAAATCAGCGATTTGCTGGTAAATCGGCGCCGCAGAGCGCGGCTTAAACCAGCAAACTGCACATCCACTGTTGCCTGGCGGACAGTTAGATCACCACGTTGCGAACGAAGCTCACGGCGACGTCACCTTCATTGCGATAGCCATGCACCTGGCGGCTGGCAAACATGAAAAACTCACCGGCGGCGACCTGTTTTTCTTCATCTCCCAGCAGCAGGGTCAGGCATCCTTCGAACACGAACAGCTGCACGCTCCAGCCTTCCGGGTCGGGGTCCGGGCTGTAGCAATCACCCGGTTCCAGACGCATTTCCCATAACTCGACTTCACGTCGCGCAGTGGCCTTGGCCAGCAGCACCGCTTTACTGCCGGGGATTTCACCGGCCCAGGCCAGCTCGTTGATGCGACTGTGGTCGGGCGCATCCGGGGCCTGGATCAAGTCGCTGAAGGCCACCTCCAACGCTTCGGCCACACGGTCGAGGGTGGACAGGCTGACGTTTTTCTCGCCGGCTTCGATGGCCACCAGCATGCGCCGGCTGACGCCGGACTTTTCCGAAAGCGCGGTCTGGCTCAGGTCGGCGGCGTGGCGCAGGCGACGAACGTTCTGGCTGACGTGCTGCAGGACCGAGGCCCGTTGTGGATTTTCTTTGTGCACTATATTGCTCAATGGGTGGGTGTGCGCAGTATACTGCCCAGCGTGCGGCGCATTGTGCGGTCCGTGCCTTTCCCATGCAAGACCAGAGCCGCCATGACTGCCCCGACCTCCCCTTCGCGTTTCAACCGCTTCAGCAAAGCCGAATGCATCCTGGTGTTTATCACCATGATCTGGGGCGGTACGTTTTTGCTGGTACAGCATGCCATGACCGTCAGCGGGCCGATGTTTTTCGTGGGCCTGCGCTTTGCGGCGGCGGCGATTGTGGTGGGGTTCTTTTCCCTGCGCACCCTGCGCGACCTGACCCTGTTCGAGCTGAAGGCCGGGGTATTTATCGGCGTGGCGATCATGTTCGGCTACGGCCTGCAGACCATCGGCCTGCAAACCATCCTGAGCAGCCAGTCGGCGTTCATCACCGCGCTCTATGTGCCGTTCGTGCCGTTGCTGCAATGGCTGGTGCTGGGACGTCGTCCGGGCTTGATGCCCAGCATCGGCATCATGCTGGCGTTTGCCGGGTTGATGCTGTTGACGGGGCCGACCGGAGCATCGCTGAATTTCAGCCCCGGCGAAATCGCGACCTTGATCGGCGCCATCGCGATTGCCGCGGAAATCATCCTGATCAGCGCATTTGCCGGGCAGGTGGATGTACGCCGCGTCACCGTGGTGCAACTGGCCACGGCATCGCTGCTGTCGTTCCTGATGGTCGTGCCGATGGGCGAGGCACTGCCGGGGTTCTCCTGGTTGCTGCTGTTCAGTGCGGTGGGCCTGGGCTTGACCAGCGCGGTGATCCAGGTGGCGATGAACTGGGCACAGCAGAGCGTTTCGCCCACGCGAGCCACGTTGATTTATGCCGGTGAGCCGGTATGGGCCGGCGTGGTGGGGCGGATTGCCGGCGAGCGCTTCCCGCCGATTGCGATGCTGGGGGCGGTGTTGATTGTGCTGGCGGTGATTGTGAGTGAGATGAAAACAAAAGGGCAGAAGGCGGTTGACCTGGCCGATGCGTTGGAACAAAAGCGTCAGGGATAGCCTCCAGATACTGTGGTGCCTGTAATATTGCCTTCGCGGGCAAGCCCTGCTCCCACAGGGGTCGGCATTCCAATTCTGCGAATTTTGAAACAGTGCCAAATAGGAGTTTTCGTCCTACCTTGTAGGATCCTGCCACATCTTGCCGTTTGGTGATCGAGAAAGCGGCACGTATGATGCATCCCAAACTCCCGCAGATTAGAAGCCTATGTCCCTGATAGTTCTACTGCTTCTGCCTTTTATCGGCAGCTGTCTGGCGGCCTTGCTGCCGCACAACGCACGTAATACCGAATCCCTGCTGGCCGGCCTCGTGGCGCTGGTGGGGACTGTTCAAGTTGCCCTGCTCTACCCCCAGGTCGCCTATGGCGGCGTGATCCGCGAAGAATTCATGTGGTTGCCCAGCCTGGGGCTGAACTTCGTGCTGCGCATGGATGGCTTCGCCTGGTTGTTCTCGATGCTGGTGCTGGGCATCGGCACGCTGGTGTCGCTGTATGCGCGTTACTACATGTCGCCGGAAGATCCGGTGCCGCGTTTCTTCGCGTTTTTCCTGGCCTTCATGGGCGCCATGCTCGGGCTGGTGATCTCCGGCAACCTGGTGCAGATCGTGTTCTTCTGGGAACTGACCAGTCTGTTCTCGTTCTTGCTGATCGGCTATTGGCACCACCGCGCGGATGCGCGACGCGGTGCCTATATGGCGTTGATGGTCACCGGCGCGGGCGGTTTGTGCCTGCTGGCGGGGGTGATGCTGCTGGGGCATATCGTCGGCAGCTATGACCTGGAGCAGGTGCTGGCGGCGGGCGATCAGATTCGCGCGCACTCGCTGTACCCGGTGATGCTGGCCCTGGTGCTGATCGGCGCGTTGAGCAAGAGCGCGCAGTTCCCGTTCCATTTCTGGCTGCCCCACGCCATGGCGGCGCCGACGCCGGTTTCGGCCTATCTGCATTCGGCGACGATGGTGAAGGCCGGCGTGTTCCTGCTGGCCCGCCTGTGGCCGTCGCTGTCGGGCAGCGAAGAATGGTTCTGGATCGTCGGCGGGGCCGGCGCCCTCACCCTCCTCCTCGGTGCTTACTGCGCCATGTTCCAAAACGATCTCAAGGGCCTGCTGGCCTACTCCACGATCAGTCACCTCGGGCTGATCACCTTGCTGCTGGGGCTCAACAGCCCGCTGGCCGCCGTCGCGGCGGTGTTCCATATCCTCAACCACGCCACCTTCAAGGCCTCGCTGTTCATGGCGGCGGGCATCATCGACCACGAAAGCGGCACCCGCGATATCCGCAAGCTCAGCGGCCTGGTGCGGCTGATCCCGTTTACCGCGACCCTGGCGATGGTGGCCAGCGCCTCCATGGCCGGCGTGCCGTTGCTCAATGGTTTCCTGTCCAAAGAGATGTTCTTCGCCGAAACGGTGTTTATCTCGGCGACAAAATGGGTGGAAATCGCCCTGCCGGTGATCGCGACCATTGCCGGCACCTTCAGCGTGGCCTATGCCCTGCGCTTTACCGTGGATGTGTTCTTCGGCCCGCCCGCCACCGACCTGCCGCACACGCCCCACGAACCCCCACGCTGGATGCGTGCGCCGGTTGAGCTGCTGGTATTCACCTGCCTGCTGGTGGGGATCTTCCCGGCCCAGGTGGTCGGTTCGATCCTCGCCGCCGCCGCGTTGCCGGTGGTCGGCGGCGTCCTGCCGCAGTACAGCCTGGCGATCTGGCACGGCTGGAACGCGCCGATGATCATGAGCCTGGTGGCCATGACCGGCGGCGTGGTGCTTTACCTGATGCTGCGCAAGCAGCTCAAGCGTGGTCGCTTCAAATACCCGCCGGTCATCAGCTATTTCAACGGCAAACGCGGTTTCGAACGCTGCCTGGTGGTGATGATGCGCGGGGTGCACAAGATCGAAAAACGCATCAGCACCAAGCGCCTGCAGACCCAGTTGTTCCTGCTGGTGATCGTTGCAGTGATCGGCGCCATGATCCCGATGTTCAACAGTGGCCTCACCTGGGGTGACCGGCCGAAGATCCCCGGTTCCGTCGTGTTCGTGACCCTGTGGCTGCTGGCGATTGCCTGTGCCCTGGGCGCCGCCTGGCAAGCCAAATACCACCGACTGGCGGCCCTGACCATGGTCAGCGTGTGCGGCCTGATGACCTGCGTCACCTTCGTGTGGTTCTCGGCGCCGGACCTGGCGCTGACCCAGTTGGTCGTGGAAGTCGTCACTACGGTGCTGATCCTGCTCGGCCTGCGCTGGCTGCCACGACGGATCGAAGAAGTCTCGCCACTGCCCAGCTCGTTGCGCAAGGCACGTATCCGTCGCCTGCGTGACTTCCTGCTGTCCACCGTGGTCGGTGGCGGCATGGCGTTGCTGTCCTATGCGATGCTGACGCGCCAGACCCCCAACGATATCTCCTCGTTCTACTTGAGCCGCGCCCTGCCCGAAGGCGGCGGCAGCAATGTGGTGAACGTGATGCTGGTGGACTTCCGTGGCTTCGATACCCTGGGCGAAATCACCGTACTCGGCGCCGTGGCGCTCACGGTCTACGCCCTGCTGCGCCGCTTCCGCCCCTCGAAGGAAAGCATGCAACTGCCCGCGCAACAGCGCCAACTGGCGCCGGACGTGGCCACCGACCTGGTCAACCCGCGCCAGGCCAATGACACCGCGTTGGGCTTCATGATGGTGCCGGCGGTGCTGGTGCGCCTGCTGCTGCCGATTGCGTTGGTGGTGTCGTTCTACCTGTTCATGCGCGGCCACAACCAACCGGGCGGCGGTTTTGTCGCGGGGCTGGTGATGTCGGTGGCGTTTATCCTGCAATACATGGTTGCCGGCACCCAATGGGTCGAGGCGCAGATGAGCCTGCGGCCAATGCGCTGGATGGGCTTCGGCCTGCTGTCGGCGACCCTCACCGGGCTCGGCGCGCTGTTTGTCGGGTACCCGTTCCTCACCACCCACACCTGGCATTTAAGCCTGCCGCTGCTGGGGGATATTCATATCGCCAGCGCATTGTTCTTCGATGTCGGCGTGTACGCCATGGTGGTGGGCTCGACGCTGCTGATGCTCACTGCCCTCGGCCACCAATCGGTGCGCGCGCACAAACCGGGCAACCAGCCCAAAGCCGTTGCCGCCACAGAAGGAGCCGCCTGATGGAAGAAGTCATCGCAATTGCCATTGGGGTCCTGGCGGCCTCGGGCGTGTGGTTGATCCTGCGCCCGCGGACGTTCCAGGTGGTGATGGGCCTGTGCCTGTTGTCGTATGGCGTCAACCTGTTCATTTTCAGCATGGGCAGCCTGTTCATCGGCAAAGAGCCGATCATCAAGGACGGCGTGCCGCAAGACTTGCTCAACTACACCGACCCGCTGCCCCAGGCCCTGGTGCTGACGGCCATCGTGATCAGCTTCGCCATGACCGCGCTGTTCCTGGTGGTGCTGCTGGCCTCTCGGGGCTTGACCGGGACGGACCATGTGGATGGCCGGGAGCCCAAGGAATGAGTGGGATCAATCAACTGATCGTCGCGCCGATCCTGCTGCCGTTGCTGACCGCCGCGCTGATGCTGATGCTCGGCGAAAAACGTCGTCCGCTCAAAGCCAGGATCAACCTGTTCTCCAGCCTGATCGGCCTGGGCATTGCCGTGTTGCTGCTGTACTGGACGCAACAGGACGGCCCCGGTTCGATTGGCGTGTACCTGCCGGGCAACTGGCAGGTGCCGTTCGGCATCGTGCTGGTGGTGGACCAACTCTCGGCGCTGATGCTGGTGCTCACCGGGATCATCGGCGTGAGCGCGCTGCTGTTCGCCATGGCCCGCTGGGACCGTGCCGGCACCAGCTTCCATGCGCTGTTCCAGATCCAGATGATGGGCCTGTATGGCGCCTTTCTCACCGCCGATCTGTTCAACCTGTTCGTGTTTTTCGAAGTGCTGCTGGCGGCGTCCTACGGTTTGATGCTGCACGGTTCCGGCCGCGCGCGGGTGTCGGCGGGGCTGCATTACATCGCGATCAACCTGCTGGCGTCGTCGCTGTTCCTGATTGGCGCGGCGATGATCTATGGCGTCACCGGCACGCTGAATTTTGCCGACCTGGCGCTGAAAATCCCGCTGGTGCCCGAAGCGGACCGTGGCCTGCTGCATGCGGGTGCGGCGATCCTGGCAACGGCGTTCCTGGCCAAGGCCGGCATGTGGCCGCTGAACTTCTGGCTGGCGCCCGCCTATTCCTCGGCCAGCGCACCGGTGGCGGCGATGTTTGCGATCATGACCAAGGTCGGCGTGTACACCGTGCTGCGTTTGTGGACCCTGCTGTTCTCCGGCCAGGCCGGTGCGTCGGCGCTGTTTGGCGGCGACTGGCTGGTGTATGGCGGCATGGCGACCATCGTCTGCGCGGCACTGGCAATGCTTGCAGCGCAACGCCTGGAGCGCATGGCCAGCTTGAGCATTCTGGTCTCCGCCGGGATCCTGCTGTCGGCGGTGGGTTTTGCCCAGCCGAGCCTGACGGCGGGGGCGTTGTTTTATCTGGTCAGCTCCACCCTGGCATTGAGCGCGCTGTTCCTGCTGGCCGAGTTGATCGAACGCTCACGCTCGGCCAACGACCTGCCGCTGGATGAAGAAATCGATGCGCTGCCCAAGGCCATGGAATCGCTGCATCCACGGCCAGGCGTGAATCTGGATGACGAACAGAAAGCCGTGGTCGGCCAGGTGATCCCCTGGACCATGGCGTTCCTGGGCTTGAGCTTTATCGCCTGCGCGCTGCTGATCATCGGCATGCCGCCGTTGTCCGGTTTTATCGGCAAGCTCAGCCTGTTGAGTGCGCTGGTCAATCCGTTGGGTCTGGGCGTCGGCATCGATGAACCGATCCGTCCGGCGGCCTGGTGTCTGGTGGCACTGCTGATTGTGTCCGGCCTGGCGTCGCTGATCGCCTTCGCACGGTTGGGCATCCAGCGTTTCTGGACCCCGGAAGAACGCCCCTCGCCCTTGCTGCGTCGCTACGAGTGCGTGCCGATCTTCTTCCTGCTGGGCCTGAGCATCCTGCTGACGTTCAAGGCCGAGCCGTTGATGCGCTACACCCAGGCCACCGCCGACAGCCTGAACAACCCGGAACGCTATGTGATGGCGGTGATGGCAACGCGCCCGATTCCGAGTCCCGAAGCCAAGACCGCCATCCTGGAGGTGCAACCATGAAGCGCCTGTTCCCTGCGCCGTGGTTGTCGCTGGCACTGGCGGTACTGTGGCTGGTGCTGAACCTGTCGGTCAGCCCCGGCAACCTGTTGCTGGGCGCACTGCTGGGGTTTCTCGCGCCGCTGCTGATGGCACCGCTGCGCCCGCTGCCGATCCGCATCCGCCGCCCCGGTGTGATCATCCGCCTGTTCTTTTTGGTCGGCCGCGATGTGATCGTGTCCAACCTGCAAGTGGCCTGGGGTGTGCTGGTCTGCGGCGCCCGCCCGCCGCGTTCGCGCTTTATCAAGATCCCCCTGGACCTGCGTGACGCCAACGGCTTGGCGGCGCTGTCGATGATTACCACCGTGGTGCCCGGTACGATCTGGTCCGAACTGGCGCTGGACCGTAGCATCCTGCTGTTGCACGTCTTCGATCTGGATGACGAAGCGGCCTTCATCGAACATTTCAAAAGCGCCTACGAACGGCCCCTGATGGAGATCTTCGAATGAGCGCCCTGCTCGCCAATGCGATCCTGTTCAGCCTGTTCCTGTTCTCGGTGGCCATGGTGCTGACCCTGATCCGCCTGTTCAAAGGCCCGTCGGCCCAGGACCGGGTCTTGGCGCTGGACTACCTCTACATCCTGGCCATGCTGATGATGCTGGTGTTGGGCATTCGGTATGCCAGTGACACCTACTTTGAAGCGGCGCTGTTGATCGCGCTGTTCGGCTTCGTCGGCTCGTTTGCCCTGGCCAAATTCCTGCTGCGTGGGGAGGTGATTGAATGATGCCGTTGTGGATCGAAGTGATTGTCGCGGTGCTGCTGGTGCTCAGCAGTGTGTTTGCGCTGATAGGCGCGATTGGGCTGCTGCGGCTGAAAGACTTTTTCCAGCGTATGCATCCGCCGGCCCTGGCCTCGACGTTGGGCGCGTGGTGCGTGGCGTTGGCGTCGATTATCTACTTTTCGGTACTCAAGTCCGGGCCGGTGCTGCACGGGTGGTTGATACCGATTTTGCTGGCGATCACCGTGCCGGTGACTACGTTGCTGCTGGCCCGTACGGCGCTGTTCCGCAAACGCATGGCCGGTGACGACGTACCCGCCGAAGTCAGCAGCCGCCGCTGAGCGCTGAAGAGAATACAATCCATTTTAATCACTGCCATTTTCGTCATGAGTTGGCTTGAGTCTACCGATTACAAAATCGGCGTGCCAAATCTGCTTAAGCGCGGCCTCCAGTGATCAAGAATGTTCGCCGACGCGAGCACATGGTGCGCGTGCCCGATCAACAACCGACGAGGCACGAATCCGATGTAACGGGAGTCATCGCTGTTGTCGCGGTTGTCCCCTAGCATGAAGTAATTGTCGGCAGGCACCGTGACCGGGCCGAAATCGCGTAACGCCCGCACCGTCGGCATGAACTGCACAGTGCGCTGACTGCTGTCCGCTCGCTCGATCAGCTTGATGCCGGGAACCGTATGGCCAGGCACGATGGGCTCGCTGATGTCCTGCGCGTCACTGTAGGTAGCCGGTACGCCGTTGACCCACAACACCTCATCTTTCATTTCCAGGGTGTCCCCGGGGATGCCGACGATCCGCTTGATCAGACGCATGCCATCCTTCGGCGACGAGAAGGTGACCACATCGCCGCGCCGGGGACTATCGAGCTTGGTCAGGGAAATATCCGTGAGCGGCACCTTGAGGTCGTAGGCCACGCGGTTGACCAGCACCACATCGCCTTCCAGCAAGGTCGGGCGCATGGAGCCGGAGGGAATGGGATTCCAGTCAGCCAGCGAGGTACGAAAAACGCCGAAGCACAACCAGAAAATGATTGCGTAACGGTAACGGATCAACCAATTTCGCATACAACCTCGCACTACAAAAAGTGGGCGTAACGACTGATTCCAGTTAGTTAAGGGGAACACAGTTACTGTTTACCCCTTCTACTTTTTGAATGAATGGCATCAGGGCGAAGCTCGGTTGTTGCACGCGAGGATTAAATTAACATTAGCGTCCAAGCGTACAAAAAGGATTATGGCGGCTGTGCGCGGGATACCTTCGGGT
The DNA here is from genome assembly GCF_030687435.1 of Pseudomonas sp. FP597. Classification (NCBI taxonomy): domain Bacteria; kingdom Pseudomonadati; phylum Pseudomonadota; class Gammaproteobacteria; order Pseudomonadales; family Pseudomonadaceae; genus Pseudomonas; species Pseudomonas sp. FP597. Next base: position 4,104,137 of record NZ_CP117432.1, read on the forward strand.
ATGTCGGGTGCCTAGAGTCCCGGCCTGCGAACCTGCGTACAGCTGCCACCCTAAAATTGTTTCGCAGCGATGGGTGGTGGCTCCAATACTCTAGGAGCTTCGCCATGATTAAAGACAGTCCGAATCCACCGTTGGATTCATCCCGGTTTCAAGATTCTGAGATCGAAGATTGGGCCAAAACGTGAGAGAGGGTTTGCCCCCGATGGCGCTGGATCGGGTGAGCCGCTCACTAAAACAGTGTGCAAAAAAACGCCCCGAACCAGTCGGGGCGTTTTTCATTCAGGGTTTACCAATCAGGCCTGATCAGCCAACCGCCACGTCGTCCCACCCTTGCCGTCTTCCAACACCACACCCATCGCGGTCAGTTGGTCGCGGATACGGTCGGATTCCGCCCAGTCTTTATTGGTACGAGCCGCCAGACGCGCCTGGATCAGCGCCTCCACTTGCGCCGCATCCACACGCCCTTCGGCGCCGGCTTGCAGGAAGTCGTCGGCTTCCATCTGCAGCACGCCCAGCACGCTGGCCAGTTCTTTCAGGCGTGCCGCCAGGCCCGCCGCCGCGTCGAGGTCGCTCTCGCGCAGGCGGTTGATCTCGCGCACCATTTCGAACAGCACCGCGCAGGCTTCGGGGGTGCCGAAGTCATCGTTCATGACTTCGGTGAAGCGTGCCACGAACGCTTCGCCGCCAGCCGGTGCAACTGCGGGAAGGCCTTTCAACGCGTGGTAGAACCGCTCCAGGGCGCCCTTGGCGTCCTTGAGGTTGTCTTCCGAGTAGTTGATGGCGCTGCGGTAGTGGCTCGACACCAGCAGGTAACGCACCACTTCCGGGTGGTACTTTTCCAGCACGTCGCGGATGGTGAAGAAGTTGTTCAAGGACTTGGACATCTTCTCGCCATTGATGCGGATCATGCCGCAGTGCATCCAGGCGTTGGCGTAGGTCTTGCCGGTGGCGGCTTCGCTCTGGGCGATTTCGTTTTCGTGGTGCGGAAACTCCAGGTCGCTGCCGCCGCCATGAATGTCGAAGGTCTCGCCCAGGCAGCAGGTGGACATCACCGAGCACTCGATGTGCCAACCCGGACGCCCGGCGCCCCACGGCGATTCCCAGCTCGGCTCGCCCGGCTTGGTGCCTTTCCACAGCACAAAGTCGAGCGGGTCCTGCTTGGCTTCGTCGACTTCGATGCGCGCGCCGATGCGCAGGTCTTCGATCTTCTTGCGCGACAGCTTGCCGTAACCCATGAACTTGGCGACGCGGTAGTACACGTCGCCGTTGCCTGGGGCGTAGGCGTAACCCTTGTCGATCAGGGTCTGGATCATCGCGTGCATGCCAGGGATGTGGTCCGTGGCGCGCGGTTCCATGTCCGGCTTGAGGATGTTGAGGCGGGCCTCGTCCTCATGCATCGCGGCGATCATGCGCTCGGTGAGCGCGTCGAACGCCTCGCCGTTTTCGTTGGCGCGGTTGATGATCTTGTCGTCGATGTCGGTGATGTTGCGCACGTACGTCAAGTCATAGCCGCTGAAGCGCAACCAGCGGGTCACCAGATCGAAGGCAACCATGCTGCGGCCGTGGCCGATGTGGCAGTAGTCGTACACGGTCATGCCGCACACGTACATGCGCACTTTGTTGCCATCGAGCGGCTTGAAGACTTCTTTGGTCTTGCTGAGTGTGTTGTAGATCGTTAGCACGACAGTTCCTTAAACAGAATCACTGGCCCCACGAATCACGCAAGGTCACGGTACGGTTGAATACCGGATGACCAGGTTTGGAGTCCTTGATATCCGCGCAGAAGTAACCTTCGCGCTCGAACTGGAAACGGTCTTCCGGCTGTGCGTCGCCAAGCGATGGCTCGGCACGACAACCAGTGAGCACTTGCAGGGAGTCAGGGTTGATGTTGTCGAGGAAACTCGCGCTGTCTTCGGCCTTCTCGGGGTTGGCCGAGCGGAACAGACGATCGTACAGGCGCACTTCGCACTCGATGCTGGCCGCGGCCGGCACCCAGTGAACCACGCCCTTGACCTTGCGGCCTTCCGGGTTCTTGCCCAGGGTGTCCGGATCGTACGAGCAGCGCAGTTCGACGATATTGCCATCGGCGTCCTTGATCGCTTCATCGGCACGGATCACGTAGCTGCCGCGCAGGCGCACTTCGCCATTGGGCTCCAGGCGCTTGTAACCCTTCGGCGGCTCTTCCATGAAGTCATCGCGGTCGATGTAGATTTCACGGGCGAACGGCAGCTTGCGCACGCCGAGTTCTTCTTTCTGCGGATGACGCGGCAGTTCGAGATGTTCGACCTGACCTTCCGGGTAGTTGGTGATCACGACTTTCAACGGACGCAGCACGCACATGGCGCGCGGCGCGTTCGCATCGAGGTCCTGGCGGATGCTGAATTCGAGCATGCCGAAATCGACCACGCCGTCGGAACGGTTGGTGCCGACCATGTCGCAGAAGTTACGGATCGACGCCGGGGTGTAGCCGCGACGGCGGAAGCCCGACAGCGTCGACATGCGCGGGTCGTCCCAGCCATGCACGTGCTTTTCATCGACCAGTTGCTTGAGCTTGCGCTTACTGGTGATGGTGTAGTTCAGGTTCAGACGGCTGAACTCGTACTGGCGCGGCTGGGCCGGCACCGGCAGGTTGCTCAGGAACCACTCGTACAGCGGGCGATGGCTTTCGAACTCCAGCGTGCAGATGGAGTGGGTGATGCCTTCGATGGCGTCCGACTGACCGTGGGTGAAGTCGTAGTTGGGGTAGATGCACCACTTGTCACCGGTCTGGTGGTGGTGGGCATGGCGGATGCGGTACATGATCGGGTCGCGCAGGTTCATGTTCGGCGAGGCCATGTCGATCTTGGCGCGCAACACGCGGGCGCCGTCCGGGAACTCACCGGCGCGCATGCGGGCGAACCAATCGAGGTTCTCCTCCACCGAGCGGTCACGGAACGGGCTGTTCTTGCCCGGTTCGGTGAGGGTGCCACGGTATTCCTTGGCCTGTTCGGGGCTCAAGTCGTCGACGTAGGCCTTGCCGGCCTTGATCAGCTCGACGGCCCAGTCGTGCAACTGGTCGAAGTACTGCGAGGCATAGCGCACTTCACCGGACCATTCGAAGCCCAGCCACTTCACGTCGCTTTCGATCGCGTCGATGTATTCCTGGTCTTCCTTGGCCGGGTTGGTGTCGTCGAAACGCAGGTGCGTGACGCCACCGAACTCCTGGGCCAGGCCGAAGTTCACACAGATCGACTTGGCGTGACCGATGTGCAGGTAGCCGTTGGGCTCTGGCGGGAAACGGGTGACGATCTGCGTGTGCTTGCCCGAATCCAGGTCCGCCTGGATGATCGGGCGCAGGAAATTGACCGGGACGGCAGGTCCGGCCTTGGAATTCGAGGTAGGGTCGACAGTGGGCTTGCTCATAGGATCCTTGAACAGACAGGTTCGTGGCCGGTGGGGGCCAGACAAAACAAAGGCGATATCATAGCTGATGCTGTCAAGACACTGACAGGCCGGGACCAAAAACTGCTGTTTAATTACCCTTTTAACGAGTGGGGCGGTAAAAAACCACCTCGAAATTCCTGGCAGGCACGCTAAACTGCGCGCCTTGGCCGCCGTTTAGCCAGACAGGTAAAGCGTTTATTCGCCCAAACCCACGAATTCCCTGAAAAGAGTAGTGAACATGACTCAAGTCAAACTGACCACCAACCACGGTGACATCGTCATCGAGCTGAACGCCGAGAAAGCGCCGATCACCGTCGCCAACTTCATCGAGTACGTCAAAGCCGGCCACTACGAAAACACCGTTTTCCACCGTGTCATCGGCAACTTCATGATCCAGGGCGGCGGTTTCGAGCCTGGCATGAAGGAAAAGAAAGACAAGCGCCCAAGCATCCAGAACGAAGCGGACAACGGTCTTTCCAACGACAAGTACACCGTCGCCATGGCCCGTACCATGGAGCCGCATTCGGCCTCCGCGCAGTTCTTCATCAACGTCGCCGACAACGCCTTCCTGAACCACAGCGGCAAGAACGTGCAGGGTTGGGGCTACGCGGTGTTCGGTAAAGTCACCGAAGGCACTGACGTTGTCGACAAGATCAAAGGCGTGTCCACCACGTCCAAAGCCGGTCACCAGGACGTTCCAGCCGAAGACGTGATCGTCGAGAAAGCCGAGATCGTTGGGTGATATTGCTGATTTCAGACTTGCATCTGGAAGAGGAGCGCCCGGACATCACCCGGGCGTTTCTGGATCTGCTCCACGGCCGCGCCCGTGGTGCCCAGGCGTTGTACATTCTGGGGGACTTTTTTGAAGCCTGGATTGGCGACGATGGGATGACCGCGTTCCAGCGTTCGATTTGTGAAGCTTTACGCGAACTGAGCGACAGTGGCACCCCGATTTTCCTCATGCACGGCAACCGCGATTTCCTGATCGGCAAGGCGTTCTGCAAAGCCGCAGGCGCTACCTTGCTCAAGGACCCGAGTGTCGTGCAGTTTTACGGCGAACCCGTGCTGTTGATGCACGGCGACAGCCTCTGCACCCGCGACCTCGGCTATATGAAGCTGCGGCGCATCCTGCGTAACCCGATCGTGCTGTTTATCCTGCGTCACCTGCCGCTGCGCACCCGGCACAAGCTGGCGCGCAAGCTGCGCAGTGAAAGCCGCGCGCAAACACGCATGAAGGCCAACGACATTGTCGACGTGACGCCCGAGGAAGTGCCACGGGTGATGCAGCATTTTGGCGTGCGCACCCTGGTCCACGGCCACACCCACCGCCCGGCGATCCATAAGCTGCAGATTGGCGACCAGGCGGCCAAGCGCATCGTGCTGGGGGATTGGGACAAGCAGGGTTGGGCGTTGCAGGTGGATGAGCAGGGGTTCGCGTTGGCGGCGTTTGATTTTGTGAACCCGCAGTTGGCTTTGCCTGGCGCCTGACTCGAGTACACCGTCGTTCAAATGTGAACAGAGATCCAAATGTGGGAGGGGCGGTGCGACGATTCGACTTGCTCCCTCCCACAGTGATCCCATTCCACGCTTCAGCGGTCAGTGACCTGAAGCCGCAGGCCCCGCCTTCGCGGTAAACGGCGGCTTGGCCAGCCACACCAGCAGCATCAACCCGGCGAAGATCCACCCCATCAACGTGAAGTAATCCACGGTGGACATCATGTACGCCTGGCTGGTGAGAATCTGATCCAGCTGGGAATACGCCTTCTGCCCTGCCCCACCCAGCGCCTGCAAGGCATCGCGCGTGGCCGAGTCATAGACGGTCATGTTCTCGCTCATGTAGGCATGGTGCTGGTCGGCCCGGCGGATCCAGATCCAGGTGGTGAGCGACGCCGCAAAGCTGCCGCCCAGGGTCCGCAGGAAAGTGGCCAGGCCGGCGCCGTCGGCAATCTGCTGCGGCGGCAGGTCGGACATCAGGATGCTCAAGGTCGGCATGAAGAACAGCGCCACGCCGATGCCCATGAACAGCTGCACCAGGGCGATGTGGGTAAAGTCCACCTCGTTAGTGAAACCGGCGCGCATGAAGCAACTTAAACCCATCGCCAGGAACGACAGCCCCGCCAGCAGGCGCAGGTCGAACTTGTGCGCGTATTTACCCACGAACGGCGACATCAGCACCGGCAGAATACCGATTGGCGCCACCGCCAGCCCGGCCCAGGTGGCGGTGTAGCCCATCTGGGTCTGCAACCACTGCGGCAGGATCAGGTTGATGCCGAAGAAACCCGCATAGCCGCCGATCAACACGATGGTGCCGATGCGAAAGTTGCGGTAGGCAAACAGGCGCAGATTGACCACCGGGTGCTTGTCGGTCATTTCCCAGATCACGAAGACCGCCAGGGCAATCGCCGAAATCGCCGCGCCGATGAGGATGAAATTGGATTCGAACCAGTCCAGGTCATTGCCCTTGTCGAGGATGATCTGCAAAGCGCCGACGCCGACGATCAGGCTCAACAAGCCCACGTAATCCATCGGCTGATAGCTGGTGACTACCGGGCGTTTCTTCAACTGCGAACGCACCACCATCGCCGCAAAGATGCCGATGGGGACGTTGATAAAGAAGATCCACGGCCAGCTGTAGCTGTCGGTGATCCAGCCGCCAAGAATAGGGCCGGCAATCGGCGCCACCACCGTGACCATCGCCAGCAACGCCAGGGCCATGCCGCGCCTGGCGGGCGGATACACCGCGATCAGCAAGGTTTGGGTCATTGGGTACAACGGCCCGGCGACCAGGCCTTGCAGCACCCGAAAGCCGATCAGCTCGGGCATCGAGGTGGAAATACCGCAGAGGAACGAGGCCAGCACAAACAGTACGGTTGCCCACAGAAACAGCTTCACCTCGCCAAAGCGCCGGCTCAGCCAGCCGGTGAGCGGCAAGGCAATGGCGTTGCTCACCGCAAACGAGGTGATCACCCAGGTGCCCTGCTCCGAACTCACGCCCAGGTTGCCGGAGATGGTCGGCAACGCCACGTTGGCGATGGTGGTGTCGAGCACCTGCATAAAGGTCGCCAGCGACAGGCCAATGGTGGCCATCAACAGGCTGGGTGGCGTGAACGAGGCGTTATTGCTCATCAGCGTTGCACAGCCTTGGGAGCGGCGACGCTGTTGTCATGGATCAACTGGGTGATCATGGCGTCAGCCTCGGCCAATTGGCGGTCATACACGTTGGTGGTGAACGAGGCTTTTTGCGGCGGTTGTTGCGCCAGTACCGGGCCGCTCTGGTCGTGCAGGTTCACATTGACCACCGTGCTCAAGCCCACCCGCAACGGGTGCTTGGCCAATTCTTCGGCATTGATGTGGATGCGCACCGGTACACGCTGCACGATCTTGATCCAGTTACCGGTGGCGTTCTGCGCAGGCAACAGGGCAAACGCACTGCCGGTACCGGCGCCGAGGCTATCGACGGTGCCGCTGAACTTCACGTCGCTGCCGTAGATGTCCGACTCGATGTCCACCGGCTGGCCGATGCGCATGTCGCGCAGCTGGGTTTCCTTGAAGTTGGCATCGATCCACAACTGGTTCAGCGGGATCACTGCCATCAACGCGGTGCCCGGCTGCACGCGCTGGCCCAGTTGCACGGTGCGCTTGGCCACGTAGCCGGTCACCGGCGCGATCAGGGTGCTGCGGGCATTGGTCAGGTAGGCTTGGCGCAGTTGCGCGGCGGCGGCCTGCACATCGGGGTGAGACGAAATCACCGTGTCATCCACCAGGGCATTGCTGGTCTTGAGTTGCTGCTCAAGGTTGGTCAGCGCGTTCTTCGCGGCGGTCAGACTGTCACGGGCGTGGGACAGTTCTTCCTGGGAAATCGCCCCGCCCTGGGCCAGGGTTTTACGACGGTTGTAGTTGTCCTGGGCGGTTTGCACGTCGGCTTTCTGTGCATTGACCTGAGCTTTCATGCCGTCGACATTACTGTACAAGCCCCGCACCTGGCGCACGGTGCGCGCCAGGTTGGCCTGGGCGCTTTGCAGACCGACCGCGGCATCGTTGGGGTCGAAATTGACCAGCACCTGGCCTTCATGGACCAGGTCGCCATCATCGGCGCCGATGCTGACCACGGTGCCGGTGACCAGCGGGGTGATTTCCACCACGTTGCCGTTTACATAGGCATCGTCGGTGCTTTCGTTGAAGCGCCCGTAAAACTCATACCAGCCCCATACGCCGACGGCGCCGAGGATGACGACCAGTGCAAGACCGATCAGCATGACTTTGCGTTTGCGCGGGTTGTTGTCTGTCGGTTGTTCAGTTGCGTTGGTGTTTTCGGCAGTGGCCATGACAAATACCTCGAATTATTCGGTGCGTGTGGCTGGGGTGGTCGATGCCACGTTGTCGGCGTTGAAGCCGCCGCCCAGGGCCTGCATCAATTGGATCGACAGCGTGATCTGCCCGGCATTCAGGCTCGCCAGCTGACGCTGGGCCTGCAGCAGTTGCTGCTCGATGCTGAGCACGTCCAGGTAGCTACCGATTCCGGAGCCATAGCGCTGAACCACGGTGTCGTAGGACTGCTGGGCAATGTCGGTCGCGTGTTGCTGGGCCTGGATCTGCCGGCCGGTTTCGCGCAGTTGCGACAGGGTGTCGCCGATGTCGCCCAGGGCTTGCACCAGGGTTTTGTTGTACTGCGCCACGGCCAGGTCGTAGTCCGCGTCGCGGGCATCGAGGTCGGCGCGCAGGCGACCGCCGTCGAAGATCGGCAGCGAAACAGTGGGTGCAATATTGAAGAAGCGACTAGCCGAGCCAAACATCGCATCCCCCAGCAACGACTCGGCCCCGGCGCTCGCGCTCAAGTTGAGATTGGGGTAGAAGCGCGTCTTGCTGGCGGCGATGTCCTTGCTCGCGGCCTCGACTCGCCAGCGCGCGGCGATCAGGTCAGGACGACGGCCCAGCAGTTCGGCGGGCAGCACCGAAGGCACGGCGACGGCGGCAGGTCTCAACACATTGGGGCGCGCCAGTTCATTGCCGCGATCCGGACCTTTGCCCAGCAACACCGCCAAGGCAATCCTGGCGCTCTGCAGTTGTTTTTCCGCGTCGATCAGTTGCGACTGTGAGCTGGCTTCCAGGCTCTCGGTCTGCTGGTACTGGTAGTGGCTGTCGATGCCTGAATCCAGGCGGCGCTTGCTCAAGTCGAGCATTTGCCGGGTGCGCTTGAGGTCATCGGCGGCCAGGTCACGCACGATGTGCGCCTGGCCCAGGTCGCTGTAGGCCTTGGCCACGTCGGCGGCGAGGGTCAGGCGCGCGGCCTGTTGGTCGACTTCGGCGGCGCGGGCCTGGCCCAGCGCGGCTTCCCAGGTGGCGCGCTGGCCGCCCCAGAGGTCGAAGGTGTAATTGAAGCTGGCGCTGATATTGCGCACGGTGGAATAGGCATCGCCCTCGCCTCGCGGGTCCTGGTCCCTGGCCAGACGCGAACGGCTGACACCGGCGCTGGCGTCCAGCGTCGGCATGCGCGCAGCGTTCGCGGCATAGGCAGCCGCCTGGGCCTGATGGGCACGGGCGTCGGCCACTTGCATGTCGGGGCTGTTTTGCAGGGCTTCGCGGATCAAGCCATCGAGTTGTGGGTCGCCGAGGCTTTTCCACCAATCGGCCGCCGGCCAGGCGGCGGGCGACAAGGCCACGCCACTCAGGGACTTGCCGGTCTGCAGCGTGTTGGCGTCGAGGCGCTGGCCCTGGGTGTCAAGGCCGCTGTAGTTGGCGCAACCGGCCAGGCTCATGGCCGCGAGCACCAAGCAAAGGGCACGTGTATTCATTTATTACCTACCCGCTGGATAGTGATGGGGTCACCGGCAGCTATCAGAATTTTCTTGAGGATCCGCTCCAGGGTTTCCAGCTCGCCCGGCTCCAGTACGCCGGCCAACTGGTTCAACGCCTGGGCGCCGATGAACGGCAGCAGGTCCGCCAGGCGCTGACCGTCAGGGGTCAACACCAACTGCACTTGGCGACGGTCGAGTTCCGAGCGCTTGCGGCTGAGCAGGTCTTTTTGCTCCAGCCGGTCGAGCATGCGGGTCATCGAGCCGCTGTCCAGCGACAGGTGGCGGCACAGCTCCGCCGGGGTGTCGACACCGAATTGCGCCATGATGATCAACACCTTGAACTGCGCGGCGGTGATGCCGTGGGGTTCCATATGGGTGTCGATGATGCGGTCCTTGAGGATCGCGGCGCGGCCGAGCAATAGGCCGAGGTGGCAGTTATGGAAGTTGTCCGGGGTGAAGTGGGGCATCGGAAGTCACCTTATTACTGCCTAGGCAGTGAATGTATGACGAGATGTTACTGCCTAGGCAGCGAAAGTCAAATGGAATAATTAGGTTGCTTGGTATTTGTTCAGGAAAGAGGAAATACCGAACAATGTGGGGGGGGCGGTGCCCCTCCCACATTTTTTACCGCGACAGGATCAAAAATCCCGCTTGTAGAAGATATCCAGCGAGTTGGCCACGCCACTGGCCACTTCCAGGTAGACCTTCTTGCTCAGCAGGTAGCGCAAGGCAATGGTGCTGGCCGGCTCGAACACCCCTACCCCGTAACGCAGGCTGAGCTTCTCGGTAATCTTGCCGCTGGCCACCACCGCGGTGTTGTTGCCGCTGCCCTGGGCATCGAGTTCAAAATCCTGGATGCCCAGGTTCTTGGCCAGGTCGGACGTGACCCCGGCGCTGCCCATCAAGCCCAGGCCCAGGGCGGCCTGGGCGAGCATGTTGTTGTCTTCGCCGGTGGTGCTCAGCGGGCGCCCCAACACCAGGTAGGACAGCGCCTGCTCCTGGCTCATGGCCGGTTCCGAGAAGATTTGCGTGGTGGGGTGTTCGGCGCTGCCGCTAAGACGGATACCGGCCACCACGTCGTCGGCCTTGCGGATAGCTTCGATATCCAGGTACGGCTGGTCCAGGGGCCCGGCGAACAGCAGGCGCGCACGGCGTACGTCGAGTTTCTGACCGTAGGCGCGGTAGCGGCCGTCGTTGAGCCACAACTCGCCACGGGTGTCCAGGTTGTCGCCGATATGCACATGGCCCTGCACCTTGGCGGTGAGGCCGAAGCCTGCGAAGTTGAGCTGGTCGTCGCCCACTGCCACGTCGATATCCATCGCCATGGCCATCGGCGGCTTGCCCTCTTCGGTCTGGCTGCCGATGATCACGGTGTCATCCGAGACCTTGACGGTCGATGGCGGCAGTTCGCGCACGGTGATGTTGCCTCGCGGGATCTGTACCTTGCCGGCAATCGCCAGTTTGTCGTCCTTGAGGGTGATCTTCAGGTCTGGCGCCACTTCCAGCTCGGCGTAAGGCTCCACCGTCACTGGCAAGTACGCGCCTTGCAGGCTCAGGTCTACCGCCAGGGCCTGGCCCCAGTCGATCCGCCCCTTGAGGCTGCCCCGCCCGGCCTTGCCGCTGCGCCAGCCACCGTTGAGCTGGACGCCGTCGCCGGCGATCTGCGCCTGCACGTTCAGGCCTTCGAAACTGACCGGCAGTTCGGGCCCGGAGACTTCGCCGCCGATCAGGTTCACGCTGCCGTTGACCTGGGGCGCCAGCAGGCCGCCAGAGATGCGCCCATTGCCGTTGAGTTTGCCGCTGAGGGTTTCCACCATCGGCACAAACGGTCGCGCCACGGCAAGGTCGAGGCCGGTAAGGCTGAAATTACCAGTGATCGGCTTGTTCTTCGGCAGCGGGTTGATCTGCGCCTGCAACAGCAATTCACCGAGTTTGCCACCGCGAAAGTTCAACTGGGCATCGATGCGTTTGGGATTGAGGGTGGTTTCCAGCTTGAGCGTGTCATAGGGGAAATCCAGCCACTGGTCCTTGTCCTTGACGCGCAAGGTGCCGCCACCGGCATCCACCGAGACCAGACCTTTGGGGCCACTGTCGGGCAGGTCCAGCTGCAGGTCGGCATTGAGCTTGCCCTGCCAGGCGAAGTCTTTGGGCAAAAACGCCGCCAGGCTGTCGAGGGGGAATTGCTTGAGGTGGTAGCGCAACCGGGGTTCCGGCATCAGCCGTTGGTCTTCGCCGCACAGGCTGGCCGCGCCGGAGACCCAGCAATGGGCGGCAAAGGTCAGCTTGCCGTCGGCCAGGCGCTCGATCTTCGCCGGGGCCTGCAATCTCCAGTCCTGGCCACCGGCTTGTACGTCACCGCTGGCCAGGCGTCCGCGCCAGTTGCCTTTGTCGAGGTTGCCGTCCAGGGCCAGGGCCAGCTTGACCAACGGCCCGGCGAGGTCCAGTTGGACTTTTTGATGCTTGATATCGCCCTGGGCGCTGGCCGTGAGGGTGCCGACCTGGGTGTCGCCGCTCTGGATGCCGCTGCCCTTGAGTTCGATGCTCGCGCGCTGGGCGTTATCCAGGGTGGCGCCGAGGCTCAGGCTTTGCAGGCGGTTGTCGGCGAACGCCAGTTGCTGGCCCTTGAGGTCGAGTTTGCCGTGTGGCGCCTTGAGGCTGCCGGCCACGTCGAGGCGACCGTTGACCTGGCCGCGCAATTGCGGCCATAGCTGGGCCAGGCGCGCAAGTTTGATGTCGATCCGCCCGGCCAGGCGCTGTTGCAGGCTGCCGCTGCCGTTGATGCGGTTGTCACCCAGGCGGATATCCAGGTTGGCCAGGGTCCACTGCTCGCCCTCGCCGTCGGCCTTGGCGGCGAACACCGCGGTTTGCCCACGCAGGCGACCCTTGAGGTCGAGGTCGGCGTTGAGCTTGAGTTGTTCATGCTTGAACTCACCCTTGCTGCGCAGCGGGCCGGCCAGGGTGCCAGGCAACTCGGCCACCCAGTACGCCGGGTTCAGCGCCGACAGGTCCAGCGCGGTGTCCCAGACGATGCCATCGGCGAACTGCAGGTTCAGGTGCCCTTCGGCCTTGCCCTGACCGGCAGTCAGTTTGAGTTCGGGCAGGAAGATCTGCGTGAGGTCGCCACTGAACGGCGTGACCACATTGAATTTGCCCGCCGGGCCGTCGAGGTCGGCCTTGAGATTGCCCAGGTAGTTGCCGTCTTTATAGGAAATTTCACCCGTGAACGTACGCAATGCAACCTGCGGCTCGTCAATCACCGGATAGAGGCGATGCCACGGGAAGTCGAGCCAATCGATCCTGGCGTCGGCACTGAAGCCTTGTTGCCAATCCAGCTGGGCCGCGAGCTTGAGGCTCTGCTTGTCGCCGGCCGTCAGGTCCAGGCCGGCAATCTGCGCGCCGTTGGCGTCGACCTTGCCTTGCAGCAACAGGTCCACCGGGCCTTTTTCCGCCGGCAGCACGGCCTTTCCGAGCAATTGGTAACCGTTTTTCAGGTCGCCTTTGGCGGTGAGATCGAGCTGGTTGAGTTGCAGGGTGTCGGGCAACTCGGCGCTGGGCTTGAAGCCATCGGCGGTGATGTGCACGGAGGCCGGGAGGTTTTCCACCAGCGGCTGCAACTCGCCGCTAAGCCTGGCTGGGAAATAGCCGCTGCTGTCGGCGTCGAGCTTGAGGGTCTTGAGCAGGTCGCCATCGACCTTGAGTGCGACGTTCCACGGCGCGCCGCCGGGTGCATAAGGCAGGCTCAGGTTGCCGCTGACGGTCAGCGGCCACTGGCCAGTGGGTTGCAGCAGGCCGGCCAGGTCCAGCACCAAATCGTCCCGTTGCAGGTGCACCGAATCGATCTGCAGGCCGGCGGCGGTCCAATGCGCCGCCAGTTGCAGGCCCTTGAGTTCTTCGCTGCCGTTAAACAGCAGGCTACCGATGCGAATGTCGCCCAACTGGAGGGCAACCGGCAATTCAAGATCCGGCAACGTGATAGGGCCGCCGCTGTCTTCGGTACTCGGTGGAAACTGCAGGCTGACCTGTTCCACATCCAACCGATTGACGCACAGGGTCATGTGCATCAGGCAGGCCGGCGACCAATCGAATACTGGCGCTTTAAGCTCGACACGGCTGCTGTCTTGCTGCCACAGCAGATGATCGGCACGCCACTGGCCTCCCAGATGGCCCTGGAAATTTTCCACGCTCAAGCCCGGCACCTGATTCAAGGCCCAGCGACTGCCGGCCTGGCTACCCAGCACCGTCCACAGCGCCAATAACAGTAAAACCAGGACAGCCAGCACGGCGAGTCCCGCTATTTTCAAACCGCGCATCACAGCTCAGGCCCCATGGAAAAGTGCAAACGAACGCCGCCCGGTTCGTCCAGGGCATGGGCCAGGTCGAGGCGGATCGGACCGACCGGCGACACCCAGCGCAGGCCGACACCCACGCCGGTTTTCAGACTGGGCAGCTCCAGATTGTTGAAGGAGTTACCCTGGTCGATAAAGGTCGCGATCCGCCATTTCTCGGCGATGGAATATTGATACTCGGCGCTCAAGGCCACCATGTAGCGCCCACCGATGCGATCCCCACGGTCGTTCTCCGGTGACAGGGTCTGGTACTCGTAGCCGCGCACGCTCTGGTCGCCACCGGCAAAGAAACGCAGCGACGGCGGTACCGACTTGTAGCCATTGGTGGCGCTGCCGCCGACCTGCGCCCGTGCCAGGAAACGGTGGTTGTCCCACAGGGTGGTGAGGCCCTTGACCATGGCCGTGCCGTAAAGCAGGTTGGTGTCCGAGCCCAAGCCTTCCTTGGCCACTTTGGTGTCGAATTGCAGACGGTAGCCGTGGTGGGGGTCGATGCGGTTGTCGCTGCGCAGGTAGGAATAGCTGATTCCCGGCATCACCAGGTTACTCAGGCCCGAGTCATTGCCCAGGCGATATTCTTCACGCTGGTACTTGAGCGAGATCACCCGGGTCCAGCCGCTGGGTAATTTGCTGTGCCATTCCGGGCCCACGGTGAGCAATTTACTCAAGGTGTCGGTACCGGCCAGTTCTTCATTCTGGTAGCCACCGGCGAACCGCAGTTTGTCGGTAATCGGTGGGTCGAGCGGAATGTCGTACCACAGCCCGACGTTCTGCCGTGGCGCCGACAACTCGGTTTCCCAACCGTAGCTGTGGCCCTGAGGGTTGACCCAGTGCCGGGTCCAGTTGGCCTTGCCCCGTGGGCCGACGTCGGTGGAAAACCCCAGGCCCAGGCCCATGGTGCGTGGTTTGCGGGTTTCCAGGCGCACGGCCACCGGGATCACATCGTTGGCCGACGCAGCCGGCGCGGCATCCACGCGCACGCCTTCGAAAAAACCGCTGGCCTGCAGGTTCTGGTTGAGTTCGGCGATCAGTTCGGAATCGTAGGGCTCGCCGGCCTTGAACGGCACCATGCGCTGCAACAGGTCTTCGTCGAACGGTGTGTCGCCGGCGAAGTTGACCTTGCCCAGGGTGTAGCGCGGGCCGCTGTCGTACACCAGTTCGATATCGGCGACGCCCGCCTGGGGGTCCACCGCGAGTTTCTGGCTGGTAAAACGCCCGCTGAAAAAACCATAGCGCGAGGCCTGGTTCTGGATCAGCCGCTTGGCCTCTTCGTAATGGCCGTGGTTGAGCACGGCACCGGATTTGAGCTCGTCACTGGCGGGCACGCGAAACGCCTTGAGGTTCGCCGCAGGGCCGTCGACCCGAATGGTTACGTCGCGCAAATGCACCGGTTCGCCGGGGTCGATGTTGAGGATCAGGCGCGGGTTCTTGCCGCCCTTCACATCGCTGTCGATGCGTGGCTGATAGAAGCCCAAGGCCTGGGCCGCTTTGCGCGCCTGCTCCTCGGCGCCATGGCTGAACCGCAGCAAGGCTTCTTCATCACGATCGCCCACCCCACCGATGTAGCCTTCGATGTTGGCTTTCAGCGCGTCGTTCGAGGGCTTGATCCGCACGTCCAATTCACTTTGCGCCACTACGCCGCAGCTTATAAACAGCAGAACCAAGCCGCTGGTGTATCTTCCTGGAAATTTCATAGGCGCGGATGCTACAGAGCTGGGGGGACTCTTTGAACTGAGAATTGTCTGAATAATTCTGTCTTAAGCCGTCGCTGTCTGTGACGGCTGCGGATTGGGATGAAAAAACACGTGCTCCAGGATAGGCCCTACAGCAACTTCACCGATTTCCTCGTAGCCCTGACGCTTATAGAAGTCCAGATAACGTGAATTCCCCGTATCCAACACCACGCCGGAGGAATGCGGGTCTTCGGCGCACCAGTTGTGCACCGCTTCCAGCAGCTGCTCACCGTAGTGCTTGCCCTGGAATTGCGGATGGATGCCCAGCAACGGCAGCACATGCACCGACTCACCGGGCAGGCACGCCATGACCGCGTGATGGTAGTCCAGATACCGCCGCGTACCGCGCACGCCAGTGCTCAGCCACATGCGCAATTGCCAGGCCCAGCTCTCGGTAATCCCCAGGCGTCGTTGCGGCGGAGCGATCAGGGCGATGCCGATCAATCGGTCATTGACGAACAGGCCGATGGCCGGCAGTTTCTGGAAAAAATGCTGCTTGACCAGCTCGCGCACGGTGGCGCGTACCCGCTGTTCATAGCCGGCGCGCTCGGCCTCGAAAATGTAGGCGAACGTCGGCTCGTGCCGATAGGCCTGGTACAACAGGGAACGGGCCTCGCGCGAATAGCCGCTGTTGAGCAGGCGAATTTCAGCAATGGCAGTCGAAGTGTCAGGCATACGGTAAATCTCCCTGGGCGCCATTTAAACGATGGCGTTCGTATGGGTACGAACCTGTGCAGCGCGAGTCGTTCCCAGACCTTAGCAGCGCAACAGTGCTAGCGCCACGCTGGCCCCCGTCCGACTTGTCGGCTAGCATCGCCTTTTTGCCAGGACCGGACCGCCGACCATGAAAATCGTCTCCTTCAATATCAACGGGCTTCGCGCCCGCCCTCATCAGCTGGCGGCGCTGATTGAAAAGCACCAACCGGACGTGATCGGCCTGCAGGAAACCAAGGTCCACGATGACCAGTTCCCCCTGGCCGAAGTACAAGCCCTTGGCTATCACGTGTATTACCACGGCCAAAAAGGCCACTACGGCGTGGCCCTGCTGTCGCGCCAAGAAGCCTTGAGCGTGCACAAAGGCTTTCTCGGCGATGAGGAAGACGCTCAGCGCCGCTTTATCTGGGGCACGTTCGCCGATGAACACGGCAACCCCGTCACGGTCATGAACGGCTACTTCCCGCAGGGCGAAAGCCGCGATCACCCCACCAAGTTCCCGGCCAAGCAGCGTTTCTATGAAGACTTGCAGCACCTGCTGGAAAGCCAGTTCAGCAATGACCAGGCGCTGGTGGTGATGGGCGATGTGAATATTTCCCCGGAAGATTGCGACATTGGCATCGGCGCCGACAACGCCAAGCGCTGGCTGAAAACCGGCAAATGCAGCTTCCTGCCGGAAGAGCGCGAGTGGATGGCCCGCTTGAAAAACTGGGGCCTGGTGGACAGTTTCCGCCACCTCAACCCGGACGTGACCGACCGTTTCAGCTGGTTCGACTACCGCAGCCGTGGGTTTGAAGACGAGCCCAAGCGCGGGCTGCGCATTGACGTGATCATGGCGTCCACGGGACTGGTGCACCGGGTCAAGGATGCCGGGGTGGATTACGATCTGCGCGGCTTGGAGAAACCATCGGACCATGCGCCGATCTGGCTTGAACTGAGCTGACTCCCTGACCGTGTTGGGGTTGAATGTGGGAGGCCCCTCCCACATTTGATCGCTTGATCGCCAGTCACATTATTGAAACCCAACTGACTTAATCTCGCGGCACTCCCTTTGGCTTGAGAAGGTGCCGGCATGACGCTGCGCGTTCTGTTTCTGTTGTGTTGCGCGTTGTCCCTCTCCGCTGTGGCAACTGCCCTACCCGTCCCCGAACAAGGTCCTGCGCTACGCATCCAGGGTTCCAACACCATCGGCGCTGCATTGGGCCCTGCATTGGTCAAGGGATTGATGGAGCAACAGGGCTTGCAGGCGATACACAGTGAACCGGCCGGCGCCAACGAACAGCGTGTGATCGGTACGACTCGCCAGGGAAAGTCGATCACGATCGAAGTGGCGGCGCATGGTTCCAGCACCGGTTTCGCGGCGCTGAAAAATGCCACGGCTGACCTCGCCGCTTCGTCTCGCCCGATCAAGGACAGCGAACTGGTCGAACTCGAACCGCTCGGCGACCTGAAAAGCCCTGAAGCCGAACAGGTGATCGCCATCGACGGCCTGGCCATCATTCTCAACCCCCGCAACCCGCTGAACACGTTGGACACCGAGCAACTGGCGCAGATTTTCAATGGTGAAATCAGCACCTGGGAGGCGCTGGGCGGTATCGGCGGGCCCATTGAGGTGTATGCGCGGGACGATCAGTCCGGCACCTACGACACGTTCAAGGAGCTGGTGCTGCGCCTGCGCGGCAAGCCGCTCGTCGCTTCGGCCAAACGCTACGAGTCCAGCGAGCAATTGTCCGACGCGGTGAGCCAGAATCCCCAAGGCATCGGTTTTATTGGCCTGCCCTACGTACGCCAAGCCAAGGCCGTGGCGATTGTGGACGGCGACTCGCAGCCGATGTTGCCGCTCAACAGCCTGATCGCCACCGAAGATTACCCGCTGTCCCGCCGGTTGTTTCTCTACCTGCCGCCGTCAAGCCATAACCCATGGGCCAAGGCGCTGGTAGCGTTTGCCCAAAGCGGCAAAGGCCAGGCCATCGTCGCGGCCAACGGCTTCATTGCGCAGCAAGTGCAGGCAATGGCCGTGGAACCGCGCGCATCGATGCCCGAGGACTATCAAGCCATCGCCCGTGACGCCCAGCGCCTGAGCGTGAATTTTCGTTTCGAGGAAGGCAGCGCCAGCCTGGATAACAAGGCGCGCCAGGATCTGCGGCGGGTAGTGGCGTACCTCAAGGGCCACGACAAACTCGACAAACAGGTCACGCTGGTGGGGTTCGGCGATGCCAAGAACGATCCGCAGCGGGCGGCGTTGCTGTCCAAGCTGAGGGCGATGGCGGTGCGTCGCGAATTGGTGAAGAACGGCGTGGTACTGAGGGAGATTCGCGGGTTTGGCGCGCAGATGCCGGTGGCGGCGAATACGGCGGATGAGGGGCGGATCAAGAATCGGCGGGTGGAGGTTTGGGTGTATTGAACCTGCTGGATCTTCATTGCCTGATCCGGCCTCATCGGGGGCAAGTCGAATCGTCGCACCGCCCCTCCCACATTTTGTGTGGGAGGGGCTTGCTCCCGATACAGGCGACTCGGTGTTACTGCCCGCCGCGCATCAGTTCCTTGGGCACATACTTGCCGATCTCGAATTTACCAATCGCCGCGCGGTGCACTTCGTCCGGGCCGTCGGCCAGGCGCAGGGTTCGTTGCATGGCGTACATGTAGGCCAGCGGGAAATCGTTGGACACGCCGGCACCGCCATGGATCTGAATCGCGCGATCGATCACTTTCAAGGCCACGTTCGGCGCCACCACCTTGATCTGGGCGATTTCGCTTTTCGCTACTTTGTTACCCACGGTGTCCATCATGTAGGCCGCCTTCAAGGTCAGCAGGCGCGCCATGTCGATTTCCATGCGTGAGTCGGCGATCTTGTCGATATTGCCGCCCAAACGGGCCAACGGCTTGCCGAATGCGCTGCGGCTGACCGAGCGTTTGCACATCAACTCCAACGCACGCTCGGCCATGCCGATCGAACGCATGCAATGGTGGATACGGCCTGGGCCAAGACGGCCCTGGGCGATTTCAAAGCCGCGACCTTCGCCGAGCAGAACGTTTTCATACGGCACGCGCACGTTGTCGAACAGCACTTCGGCGTGGCCGTGGGGGGCGTCGTCGTAGCCGAACACCGGCAGCGGCCGTACGATTTTCACCCCGGGGGTGTCCACCGGCACCAGGATCATCGAGTGCTGTTGGTGACGCGGCGCATCCGGATTGCTCAGGCCCATGAAGATCAGGATCTTGCAGCGCGGGTCACAGGCGCCGGAGGTCCACCATTTTTTGCCATTGATCACCCATTCGTCGCCCTGGCGTTCGGCGCGGGCGGCCATGTTGGTAGCGTCCGATGAGGCCACGTCCGGTTCGGTCATGGCGAACGCCGAACGGATCTCGCCGCGCAGCAGCGGTTCGAGCCAGCGGTGTTTCTGCTCTTCGTTGGCGTAGCGCACCAGCACTTCCATGTTGCCGGTGTCGGGCGCTGAGCAGTTGAACGGTTCCGGGCCCAGCAAGGATCGGCCCATGATTTCGGCCAGCGGTGCGTACTCAAGGTTGGTCAGGCCGGCGCCCAGTTCGGACTCGGGCAGGAACAGGTTCCACAGGCCTTCGGCTTTGGCGCGGGCTTTCAATGTTTCCATGATGGCGGTGGGCTGCCAGCGGTCGCCTTCGCTGACCTGGCGTTCGAACACCGGCTCGGCGGGGTAGACATGAGCGTCCATGAATGCGGTGACGCGTTCACGCAGTTCCTGAACCTTGGGCGAATAGGCGAAATCCATGAGCAGCTCCCTTCTCTGAGAGGTTGTTTAGGTCATGCAATCGATGCTAGAACAGCGTTGATAATTTACCTAGCCTATTCTCGGCGTGTATTAACATTCATCACCGATATATGATCGGCGCCTCAGCCCGTAATAAATCGCCATCTAACAATAAGAGCGCAACCCCATGAATCTGAGCAAGGTCGACCTCAACCTGTTTATCGTCTTCGACGCGATCTACACCGAAGCCAACCTGACCCGCGCCGGGCAGATCGTCGGCATCACCCAGCCGGCGGTGTCCAACGCGTTGGCGCGCTTGCGCGAAACCTTCAACGACCCGCTGTTCGTGCGCACCGCCCAGGGCATGGTGCCCACGCCGATGGCGCAGAACATCATTGGTCCGGTGCGCAACGCGTTGTCGTTGCTGCGGGTGTCGGTGCAGGAAAGCCGCATCTTCAACCCGCAACAGGCGGCCAAGACCTACCGCATCAGCATGACCGACCTTACCGAGGCGGTGATTTTGCCGGCGTTGTTCCAGCGCCTGCGTCGCCTGGCGCCGACGGTGGTGATCGAAAGCTTCCTGTCCAAACGTCGCGAAACCACCAAGGAACTGGCGGCCGGCCGTCTGGACTTTGCGGTGGACGCACCGCTCAACACCGACCCGCAAGTGCGTCACGTCAAGCTGATGGAAGACCGCTACGTATGCGCCATGCGCAAGGGTCATCCTATGGCGACAAAGGACAAGCTGACCCTGGACGATTACCTGGGGCTGACCCATATCCATATTTCCAGCCGCCGCAACGGCCTGGGCCACGTCGACCTGGCCCTGGGCAAGATGGGCCTGCAACGCAAGATCGCCCTGCGTTCCCAGCATTACCTGATGGCCTCGCAAGTGCTGCAGCAGACCGACATGGTCATGACCGTGCCCGAACGCTTCGCCCGACGCCACGAACTGCACTGGTTCAATTTACCGGTCAACGACGTACCCGCGGTGGAAACGCACTTGTACTGGCACGAAAGCACCGACCAGGACCCGGCCAACCGCTGGATGCGTGAGCAGATGATCGAGCTGTGCCAGCAGGTTACCGCTCATGAGAAGAAGCTCGATGGCAAGCAGGCTTGACCCGCACAAGAGAGCTTGCTGCAGCAGGCAGGCTTGTTGGGGTGAGCAGGCTTGCCCTGCGCCGGGCTGCAAAGCAGCCCTTGACGTTAACGTAAACCAGCCACTAGCCTAACGCTCAAGCCACCCTTGAGCACCGTCATGAGCACCACCTACAGCATCTCCGACCTCGCTCGCGAGCTCGACATCACGACCCGCGCCATTCGCTTTTACGAAGAGCAAGGCCTGCTGGCCCCGGAACGCCGGGGCCAGGAGCGCATTTACTCGGCGCGCGACAAGGTCAGCCTCAAGTTGATCCTGCGCGGCAAACGCATCGGTTTCTCCCTGGCCGAATGCCGCGAGCTGATCGAACTCTACGACCCCACCAGCGGCAACCACATCCAGCTCAACAGCATGCTGGCGAAAATCGCCGAGCGCCGCGAACAGCTGGAACAGCAACTGCTGGATATAGAACAAATGAAACTGGAACTGGACACCGCCGAAGAGCGCTGCACCCAGGCCCTTGCGCACACCATGAGCCAGGCCGGCCATTGATCAGAAGGTAACCGCCATGTCCCTCCCCTCACACGTACGCCTGGTGGAAGTCGGCCCGCGCGACGGTCTGCAGAACGAAGCCCAACCCATCAGCGTGGCCGACAAGGTGCAGTTGGTGGACGCACTCAGCGCCGCCGGTTTGAGTTATATCGAGGTCGGCAGTTTTGTCTCGCCCAAGTGGGTGCCGCAAATGGCCGGTTCGGCCGAGGTGTTTGCGCAGATCCAGCGCAAGCCCGGCGTGACCTATGGCGCGCTGGCGCCGAACCTGCGCGGCTTTGAAGATGCGCTGGCGGCCGGGGTAAAGGAAGTCGCGGTGTTTGCGGCGGCGTCCGAGGCGTTTTCCCAGCGCAATATCAATTGCTCCATCAGCGAAAGCCTGGAGCGGTTTGTGCCGATCATGGCGGCGGCCAAGGAACACGGGGTGAGTGTGCGCGGGTATGTGTCCTGCGTGCTGGGTTGCCCGTACGAAGGCACGGTCGCCCCGCAACAGGTGGCGGCGGTCGCACGGGAGCTGTTTGCCATGGGCTGCTATGAGGTGTCCCTGGGCGACACCATCGGCACAGGCACCGCAGGCGACACGCGGCGGCTGTTTGAAGTCGTAGGTGCGCAGGTGCCGCGGGACAAGCTGGCCGGCCACTTCCATGACACCTACGGCCAGGCGATTGCCAACGTCTACGCCAGCCTGCTCGAAGGTATCCATGTGTTCGACAGCTCTATCGCAGGCCTTGGCGGCTGCCCGTATGCCAAGGGCGCCAGCGGTAACGTCGCCACCGAGGATGTGGTGTACCTGCTCGACGGGCTGGGCATCGACACCGGTATCGACCTGGAGGCGCTGATTCTCGCGGGCCGGCAAATCAGCCAGGTACTCGGACGCCCCAGCGGCTCACGGGTGGCCAAGGCGCGTAACGCCGTGTGAGTAGAGCGCCTGTGACAATGTGTTACCGCGCGCCTACACATCGAGTAACACGGGAACATATTTTCTCGTATTTGCTGCGGGGTATTTCCTCACTAAAATACAAGCCATTGATTTTAAACAATTTTTTAAAGTTGGCACGGCTTCTGCTATCTCTATGGCATAACAAGAATAAAAAGCGCCAAACCTAATAAAAATAAGACGAAACGACTCTGACATAACAAAAACAACACGGCAGAGACGCAGCTAACAGATTTTTTTGGAGAAGATGTGCTTCGCAGGGTACGGCTCGCCGAAACCCGCAACCGGATAGAGAAAAATAAAACTACCTCAGGTAGCTACCCACTGGTTGGATCGCGTGCGAAGAAGCAGATCAGCGCTCAAAAAAATACGTTTGCTCTTGACCCCGCATGGGGGTCGACAAAAACAGCGGTAAGGGTCACGGCTGCCAAAAACAACAACAGGCCGCCCCTCAATAATAAAAAAAGAGCACGCAACGACAAATTAAAGGGGACCTTCGGGTCCCCTTTGTGCTTTCTGCGCAGGGTGTTTCAGAGCTGCAAGCCATGCTCCGCCGCGTGATTAATGAGCACTTTTCGCGTCAATCGTTTTAGCCCCAGGTTTTCCTCTCTCCTTCGTGCAATGCTGAGTGCGTCCATCTGCTTTACATAAAAGTCACTTTGCATCGAGCCATCGACCAGCATTTCGTCGCGGCTGATGCCCAGCGCACTGACCACTGCGTCGACCGCGTTGTCTCGTTTCGTTTGCCAGGCATCCTTTGCCGCTTGATCCGTTTGAGCACCGGCCCCCTCCTGCAATCTAGACAACTCAAACAACGCATCACTCTGTTCATCTATACGCTTGATTCCGGGGGCGATCAGCGCTTCAAACTCATCGCTGTAGTGCGTACGCAGGTATCTGTCCCAGAATGCTTGTTCAACCAGAAACGTTTCCTGGTCGCTGCTGACCGCTTCCGCTGTCAGTACTTGAGTGTAGGCGTCATCGATGGCCGCTTGGCTGACACCGGCCGTCTGAGAAAACAACATATCCCGCGACTTGACCGGTAACCCCAGCTTGTCCGCCAATCCAATTCGATACGCCAGAATCACTTCAGTCTGTTCGGTAAACGCAGCGCCTCTAGAGATGACATCTCGTTGCGCAATGTCATCTACCAACTTCAGTCGAAACAGTTTTTTCGAAGCGTTCAACAACTGCGTCTCGAGCTGCGGCCCATCCGCCAGATCCATAACGTCCAGCACGAACAATTCACGCTCCAGGTTCATGAACTCAAGCGTACTGCCATCACCACAGGTAGCCCTGTCATCGGCAATCGCGAACAAGCCATTGCGGACACTCTCGCGCTCACTGACGGCCTTGAGCATCTCCCAAACGCGCGCCCTCAATTGCGCTCGAGTGGCCACCTTGCGGTATTCAGCGGACCGTGTGGTATCGGCCACGACCGTAAGCAATGCGCTCGATTCCGGATTGGCGGTGAGCGAGTCCCAGATCGTTTCACAGCGTGATCGCTCGGTTTGCTCCAAGCCGCGCAACCATGACTCCCGCCCTTCGGCAGCCGTTACATGCTCCCAGCTGGGTTGAACCACGGGGGCCTGGAGCCCCAGCCGCTGGAGGCTCTCTGCGGATAACGGATTGTCGTGCAGGTTGATGCGTTCACGTCGCTCGAACACGTAATCGGGCACCGTGCTGATCTGGTTGGTATGCAAATCGATATCGACAAGCTGCGGCAAATGCTGCAAACCCGTGGGGAATGTTACTGTCCCGGTACGACGCAGGTTAAGCCGGTTCAGGCGTCGCAGGGTACTCAAGTTGGGGGTCCATCCCAACCGGGTGTTATGGGAAAGGTCAAGGTCTTGCAGACTGCGCATGCCCTCAAGGCGCGCGACTGTTTGTTCCGTCAGGCGGATATCGTTGGCGCTTAAGTTCAGCTCAATGAGGTTGACGCCGCCATCGGCAAATTCCGGCAATTGGGTCAGGTTGTTATTTTCGAGCCGCAGCCGTCGCAAGCCGCCAAAGGCCTGCAGGAACGCCAACGATTCATCGCTCAGCGCCATACGGCTCAAACGCAAATCGCTCACGTGGTCCATATTTGCGCTGATCGCGGGAAGCTCTTCGATCATCTCGTCAGACAAATCGAGGATATGCCCACCTGCAAATGCCCGCTGCCAAGCGAGTTTGATGGTGCCGGCGACCCTGCGTCTGGCCCCTGCATACCCCGAACCCGCCGCGCCAACCCATGTGCTCAGCACCGTTTGAAGGTGTTCAAACTCAACCCCAAGCTCAGTCAGCTTCGCGTGGAAGTCAGCGTCGCTACGCCCCTCGTATCCCAAAAAGGCTCGCACCTCATCAAGCGTTCTGGACGGGTAGATGTTCACCGCAGCAAGCTCAAGTGCCAAAGGTCGCTGCGGGGCGCCCCCCACCGGGCTCAATGGATAACCAAAACGCCCATCCGCAAGGCGCATGGGGGATTTGTAACCTGGCTTGATGGGTTGCAGCGCTAATGCACGCCGGGCCTGCGCGTCGGTCAAGGGTTGTCGCACAAGCTTGAGTTTCAGCGCCTGCGTGTCGATGCGCAGCGCTTCCCTAGCCGTGTACTTACCGCCTGCGGCGAACCAGAGGGCGCTGTAGAAAGCGTCTTTATCGCTTCGTGCATACAGCTTTTTACCGGACTCATCAAAGACTTCCCAATGGGCCAGGGTGACCCGAACCAACCGGCGCTGTAGGGGGGCGTCCTTGCTGCCGACGCGATCGAGCAACGCGCCGGTAAGGCTGTCGGCACGCAACTCGATGCCGAATGCCTGCGAGTTACCGGGCATAGCCGCCAGCTTGTGCAAGGCCAGTTGCACAGTATCCATCGTGAGTGGGCCGTCAAAATCAAGCGCGGCATGCGCCCGCAGAATGCGTACTCGCGGCAGGTAGCGGCGCGCCTCTTCCGCCAGCCGCAACGGCACGCGCGAGTGCTGCGTAATGTATGCCAGCTCCTGACTGTTGGCATTGGCCAGCAACTCTTCGATGCCCCCCTTGGGCAGGCTGGGAAAGTCGCGCTGCAGCAACTGCACATTGACGTCACTGGACAGGTTGCCTGTCTCCAGCTCACGCTCGAGCAGTTCATGACGATGTTCGTCTGCCAGTTGCAGCAAGCGACGCTGGTAGGTGACAAGCCGTTTGGCGTCAGAAGGCACTTCAAGAGCCCGCTTGGCAAGAGGGCGTTGCAAGTGATCCGGCAATTCGACCTCTGTCTCACCGATCAACAGATCGAGTATTACCGTATCGCGCGCAATGCCTTCATCCAATAACTGACGCGCTTCAGTCAGCTCCAGCTGTGCCAGAAGCGACGGCAGGATGTGCCCGGCAAGCACGTCTTTTTCGTGCAGCAGGACGACTTGCTTCTCTGTGTCTCCCTTAAAAGAACTCCATACGGCATCTCCCGCCGCATTGTCGATCTGCAGCGCCTTGGTGCCAGGCCACACGCCCTCGCGCATGATCAACTTGAGCTGCGCATACCCGTCTACGCGTGTTAGCGCTTGCGGGTCCGTGCTGCGCAATTTATCGAGCAACGCCTGGTGTTTGGCGTTTGCCTCAAAGTGTCTCAGGGCTTCCCTGAACAGCGGTGGGGGCAACTGCTGATCGATGTAGATGCCGCGCAGCTCTTCATCCGTCACCCCGCTCATGACCCTGAGTTGCTCCAAGTCTGTATCGCTCAAGGCATCGACACTGTGCCCGATACGGCGCAACAAAGTCCTACGATCCCAGCTCAGGGGCTGCTCGAACTCATGCACCCAGGCACCGCCGCCGTTATGCCGAATGCGCGGTGAATACTGCGAAGCGTCGTCTGGGTGGATAAGCCGGGTATCGTTGTGGGTGTCTGCGACTTTGTAGTGCCCGCCCTCCACCGGCAGATAGCTTTCGCCGGCATGCGCGTACAGCCCCCGGGCATCAGGCTTGAGCTCGGCAGGCAGGGTGACCGAGTGCCTGAAAGCCCGCAGATCGGAATCAAGCAAGCGGACTTTTGCGCCCGCAAATTCGACGCGGACCAAGCGTTTGACGAGCGCCGATTCCTTCGCCACCAGCAGTGCCTTGGGAACCGCCAGCCCCGCCACACCCAGCAATACCGCCGAGAAGTGTGCCCAGCCCTCTTGCACCTGCCCGTCAGACCAGGACTCGATTCCTTCGAAAAGCTCATAGGACATTTGCATCGCTCCGACGGCCAGCATGACTTCGCCAAGACCCGGTACCACAAGCCCGGCCAGATTCAGAACGTCCAGCAGCCTGTTTCCCCACAACAACAGCCTGGCACGTGTGACACGATTATCCACGTCCCCTGTCGAAACGGCTGCGATACTGGAGTTGGCCATGATCAAACGGATTTTCTGCAACGCGCTGTCCTGCCACACATCCTTTAATGACGGACCGTAGCCGTAGTCGGCGGGGTTGCTGATTCTGCGCTTGGACGCCGGGGCGAAATCCTCGGACTGAGTGAACGTTCCCTTAGGATCAAGCAGTGTCTTGAGCTTGGTGAAAAACGCCTGCTGCTCGGCAAGCGGCACGAACTGGCTGAAGAACGTCCGGTACTCGACCCTGCACAAACGCGTGGTCAGATCATCGGCAAACCAATCGAGATTGGGATATTCCTTCAATACACACTCCGGATCGCCCGGGATGTAGACCCAGCATCGACGGGGCTGAATCGACGCATTCCTGAAGTGGGCCTTAAACACTACGGGCCCGATGACCAGAATATTTTCCAGCGCCAATGCGCACAGTGAAAACCTGGAGAACTTAATAGCCTCCCCATCCAATTGCCGGCCGCTCTGGTTAACCAGGACGTCCTTGATCAAGGCATGGCCATCATTCTGGATGTCCTGCTTCATCACCGCGATCTGCGCGGCCAGCTCCAACTGGTTGCGATGCGCGGTGATCATCGCGCTGTAGAGTTTACCGGCGGCTGCCTCCGGGTTTGTCGAGGTAATCTGGGCGTTGAGCGTGGCACGCACATGCTCGTAATACTGCGCCCCCAAATCGAGCGTCCTGCACATGCGGGCAAACTCGTGGGCCTTGATTCCCACCGGCAAGGACCTGACGTTGCCGGCCTCCGGCCATTTGCGCAAAGAACGCCCATGAAAGTTGTATCGGGTAATCAGGTGGCAGTCCTGGCAGACAGGCACCCGGGTTTCATCTTCGCTGAAGTTGCAAAGTGCCGCTTCAAGCAGGCTAACCCCTTTGTAGGAGTAGAACGCTGACGCCAGTGAGGGCTCACTGCTTCGGGACACTTCGTCGGGCAGGCGCTCGCATTCCTTCTGTTCTATCTTGCGTGCATAAAAAACCTGCCTGACGTCCAATTGAAGACCGAAGGTTTTCTTGATGGCCTCGACCAGCAAGGGTTCGGCAAAGTCAGCGGCACTGTTCAAGCCGATCAGCAGTCGATCCAACTGATTCAATGAGTGCCGGCTCCGTACATGGACCGCCTTGAGCGCGTCCCTGGCGGGATCTGGTGCGTGTCGGTACCAATCCGGAATGTTCAGCGGCTGGAGGGCCAATTGCGTTTTGTGTTCAGCCAGCGCGTCGGTGTACCAGTCGGGTGTGTTGTCTCTGATGGTATGAAGGTGAACATTTTGTTCATTCTGGTCTGAAGTGGTCTGTGTCACGTGCATAACCCTGGGGGAGCGAAATAGGTTCGCTACCCTAGGCTGTGGCACGGGCACACAGGCGGCACACGAGTATCGCCCTGCGTATGCCGAAGTGTGTCAACCGCGGCCGAGATCCTGCAGGGTGATCTCGCGCATGCGAAACTTCTGGATCTTGCCCGTCACCGTCATCGGGAATTCATCCACGAACTTGAAGTACCTGGGCGTCTTGAAATGCGCAATGCGGCCCTTGCACCAGTCCAGAAGCTCAAGCTCGTTTACTTCATGGCCGGGATGGCACTTGACCCAGGCGACGATCTCTTCGCCATAACGTTCATCGGGAATGCCGATGACCTGCACGTCGGCCACCGCTGGATGCGTGAAGAAAAACTCCTCCAACTCCCGTGGATACACGTTCTCGCCACCGCGGATAATCATGTCCTTGTTGCGCCCGACGATGCACACGTAGCCCTGCTCATCCATGGTTGCCAGGTCGCCGGTGTGCATCCAGCCGGCCGGGTCGATGGCGTCGCGGGTGCCTTCGGGGTTGTTCCAGTAGCCGAGCATCACGCTGTAGCCACGGGTGCACAACTCGCCGATCTCACCGCGCGCGAGCGTGTTGCCAGCGGCGTCGATGATTTTGTTTTCCAGTTGCGGCTGAGTGCGGCCGACGGTGGTGACGCGGCGTTCCAGGTCGTCATTGGCACCGGTTTGCAACGACACCGGGCTGGTTTCGGTCATGCCGTAGGCGATCTGTACTTCGACCATGTGCATTTCGTCGATGACCCGGCGCATGACTTCGATGGGGCACGTGGCGCCCGCCATGATGCCGGTGCGCAGGCTGGATAATTCAAACTCGCCACGCCGTGGGTGGTCGAGCAGGGCAATAAACATGGTGGGCACGCCGTACAGGCCGGTGGCGCGTTCTTCGGCGACGGCGGTGAGGGTCAGCAGCGGGTCGAAGCCATCATTGGGGTAGATCATGGTGGTGCCGTGGGTGATGCAGCCCAAATTACCCATCACCATGCCGAAACAGTGATACAGCGGCACCGGGATCACCAGGCGATCCTGCGCGGTGAGGCCCAGGCTTTCGCCGACCATGTAACCGTTGTTGAGGATGTTGTGATGACTGAGGGTGGCGCCCTTGGGGAAGCCGGTGGTGCCGGAGGTGTACTGGATATTCACGGGCTGGTCGAAATGCAGGCTGGCCTGGCGGCTGTGCAATTGCTCGGGCGGCACGCCTGCGCCGAGAGCCGCCAGTTGCGCCCAGGGCATAAAGCCCGGGGGCGGGCTGGGATCAAGGCTGATAAGGCCGCGCAGGTCTGGGTCCAGCGCCTGCAACATGGCGTGGTAGTCGGAGGTCTTGAACGACCCGGCGCACACCAGCCACTGGCAGCCGGACTGTTTGAGCACGTAATCCAGCTCGCTGCTGCGATACGCCGGGTTGATATTGACCAGGATCACACCGAGCTTGGCGCTGGCGATCTGGCTGATGCACCACTCGGCACAATTGGGCGCCCAGATCCCCAGGCGGTCGCCGGTCTGCATGCCCAGGGCCAGGAACGCACGGGCGTGCAACTCAACCGTTTCGGCCAGTTGACGCCAGGTATAACGACGCGACTGATGGCGCACCACCAGGGCTTCACCTTCCGGGTACTGCGCGACGGTTTTATCAAAGGCCTGGCCAATGGTCATGGCCAGCAAGGTCTTGTCCTGAGAGCCACGGCTGTAGCTCGGGTGTGGTTGATCCATAACGACCCCTGTTGTCTTTTTTGTAGGTTGACGTAAACGTAAACTACGATTGACAGCGCGCTAACGCAAGCTTACGTTAACGTAAAGGTTAGCGCCCTCCCCTGGCGCATGCTCCACACAACAACAACGCTGACATTAAGGTGCCTGTCCATGAGTTACCCGTCCCTGAACTTCGCCCTCGGTGAAACCATCGACATGCTGCGCGACCAGGTGCAATCCTTCGTGGCCAAGGAAGTTGCCCCCCGCGCGGCACAGATCGACATCGACAACCTGTTCCCCGCCGACCTGTGGCGCAAGTTCGGTGACATGGGCCTGCTGGGCATAACCGTGCCGGAAGAATACGGCGGCGCCGGCCTGGGTTACCTGGCCCACGTGGTGGCCATGGAAGAGATCA
Source organism: Pseudomonas sp. FP597 (assembly GCF_030687435.1). Taxonomy (NCBI): domain Bacteria; kingdom Pseudomonadati; phylum Pseudomonadota; class Gammaproteobacteria; order Pseudomonadales; family Pseudomonadaceae; genus Pseudomonas; species Pseudomonas sp. FP597. Next base: position 4,134,228 of record NZ_CP117432.1, read on the forward strand.
GCCGTGGCTCGGCCTCGGTGGCACTGTCCTACGGCGCGCACTCGAACCTGTGCGTGAACCAGATCAACCGCAACGGCACCCACGAACAGAAACTCAACTACCTGCCCCAACTGATCAGCGGCGAACACGTCGGCGCCCTGGCCATGAGCGAACCCAACGCCGGCTCCGATGTGGTCTCGATGAAACTGCGCGCCGACAAACGCGGCGACCGCTACGTGCTCAACGGCAGCAAGACCTGGATCACCAACGGCCCCGACGCCAACACCTATGTGATCTACGCCAAGACCGACCTGGAAAAGGGCCCGCACGGCATCACCGCGTTTATCGTCGAACGCGACTGGAAAGGCTTCAGCCGCAGCAACAAGTTCGACAAGCTGGGAATGCGCGGCTCCAACACCTGCGAGTTGTTCTTCGATGATGTGGAAGTGCCCGAAGCCAATATCCTCGGCGCGCTCAACGGCGGCGTGAAAGTACTGATGAGCGGCCTGGACTACGAACGCGTGGTGCTCTCCGGCGGCCCCACCGGGATCATGCAAGCCTGCATGGACCTGATCGTGCCCTACATCCATGACCGCAAACAGTTCGGCCAGAGCATCGGCGAATTCCAGCTGATCCAGGGCAAGGTCGCCGACATGTACACCCAACTCAACGCCAGCCGCGCCTACCTCTACGCGGTGGCCCAGGCGTGCGAGCGTGGCGAAACCACACGCAAGGACGCCGCCGGGGTGATCCTCTACAGCGCCGAACGCGCCACGCAAATGGCCCTGGATGCGATCCAGATCCTGGGGGGCAATGGCTACATCAACGAATTCCCCGCCGGACGCTTATTGCGCGACGCCAAGCTGTACGAAATCGGCGCCGGCACCAGTGAGATTCGGCGGATGCTGATCGGTCGCGAACTGTTCAACGAAACCCGCTGAGGGAGCGCGCCATGGCCACCTTGCACACCCAGCTCAACCCGCGCTCGGCGGAATTCGCCACCAACAGCGCGGCGATGCGCCAGCAGGTCGACGCCCTGCACACCTTGCTTGCCCACGTGCAGCAAGGCGGCGGCGCCAAGGCTCAGGAGCGGCATACTTCACGGGGCAAATTATTGCCGCGTGAGCGCATCAATCGCCTGCTCGATCCGGGCTCGCCGTTTCTGGAACTCAGCCAACTGGCCGCCCATCAGGTGTACGGCGAAGACGTGCCCGCCGCCGGGGTGATCGCCGGGATCGGCCGCGTGGAAGGTGTCGAATGCATGATCGTGGCCAACGACGCCACGGTAAAAGGCGGCTCGTACTACCCGCTCACCGTAAAAAAACACCTGCGCGCCCAGACCATCGCCGAGCAGAACCGCCTGCCGTGCATCTACCTGGTGGACTCCGGCGGCGCCAACCTGCCGCGCCAGGACGAAGTGTTTCCCGACCGCGAGCACTTCGGGCGGATCTTCTTCAACCAGGCCAACATGAGCGCTCAGGGCATCCCGCAGATCGCCGTGGTCATGGGTTCATGCACCGCCGGCGGCGCCTATGTGCCGGCCATGGCCGACGAAGCGATCATGGTGCGCCAGCAGGCCACCATCTTCCTCGCCGGCCCGCCGCTGGTGAAAGCCGCCACCGGTGAAGTGGTCAGCGCCGAGGACCTGGGCGGTGCCGATGTGCATTGCAAGGTTTCCGGCGTGGCCGACCACTACGCCGACAGTGACGAACACGCCCTGGCCCTGGCCCGCCGCAGCGTGGCCAACCTCAATTGGCGCAAACTGGGCCAGTTGGCGCAGCGCGCGCCGGTGGCACCGTTGTACAGCGGCGAAGAGTTGTACGGCGTGATCCCGGCCGACGCCAAGCAGCCCTTCGATGTGCGCGAAGTGATCGCGCGGCTGGTGGACGGTTCGGTGTTCGATGAGTTCAAGGCGCTGTTCGGCACCACCCTGGTGTGCGGCTTTGCACACCTGCAGGGCTACCCGATTGCGATCCTGGCCAACAACGGGATTCTGTTCGCCGAAGCCGCGCAGAAAGGCGCGCACTTTATCGAACTGGCCTGCCAGCGCGGGATTCCGCTGCTGTTCCTGCAGAACATTACCGGTTTTATGGTCGGCCAGAAATACGAAGCCGGCGGCATCGCCAAGCACGGCGCCAAACTGGTCACCGCCGTGGCCTGCGCCAGGGTGCCGAAGTTCACCGTGATCATCGGCGGCAGTTTTGGCGCCGGTAATTACGGCATGTGCGGCCGTGCCTATGACCCGCGTTTTTTATGGATGTGGCCCAACGCGCGCATCGGCGTGATGGGCGCCGAGCAGGCCGCTGGCGTGCTGGTGCAGGTCAAGCGCGAGCAGGCCGAACGTGCCGGTAACGGCTTCAGTGCCGAGGAAGAAACCGCCATCAAGCAGCCGATCCTCGATCAGTATGAAACCCAGGGACACCCCTACTATTCCAGTGCGCGACTGTGGGATGACGGTGTGATCGACCCGTTGCAGACCCGCGACGTACTGGGCCTGGCCCTGTCCGCCGCGCTGAACGCCCCCATCGAGCCGAGCCGCTTCGGCGTGTTCCGCATGTAAATGGAGCTGTACCCCATGAGTGATTTCAACACCCTCGAACTGATCACCGACCGTCGTGGCTTTGCCACGCTGTGGCTCAGTCGTGAAGCCAAGAACAACGCGTTCAACGCCGAAATGATCCGCGAACTGATCATCGCCCTCGACCAGGTACAAGGTGACGCCTCCCTGCGCTTTCTGGTGTTGCGCGGGCGCGGCAAGCACTTCAGCGCCGGTGCGGACCTGGCCTGGATGCAGCAGTCGGCCGAGCTGGATTATCACACCAACCTGGACGACGCCCGCGAACTGGCGGAGCTGATGTACAACCTGGCCAAACTGAAAATCCCCACCCTGGCGGTGGTACAAGGCGCGGCCTACGGCGGCGCGCTGGGCTTGATCAGTTGCTGCGACATGGCGATTGGCGCCGATGACGCGCAATTCTGTTTATCGGAAGTGCGCATCGGCCTGGCACCGGCGGTGATCAGCCCCTTCGTGGTGCAGGCCATCGGCGAACGCGCGGCACGCCGTTATGCCCTGACCGCTGAACGCTTTGGCGGCCAGCGCGCGCGCGACATCGGCCTGCTGGCGGAAAGCTACCCAGCGGAGGAGTTGAACACGCACGTAGAGCAGTGGATCGCCAACCTGTTGCACAACAGCCCGGCCGCAATGCGCGCCAGCAAGGACCTGCTGCGTGAGGTGGGTAACGGCGCCCTCACCCCTGCCCTGCGCCGCTATTGCGAAAATGCCATCGCGCGGATTCGCGTCAGCGCCGAGGGCCAGGAGGGGTTAAGGGCCTTCCTGCAAAAACGTGCGCCGAGTTGGCAGTCGCAGGAGCCGCGTTCATGAACACATTGACCACTGTACTGGTGGCCAACCGTGGCGAAATCGCCTGCCGGGTGATGCGTACCGCCAAGGCCATGGGCTTGACCACCGTCGCCGTGCACAGCGCCATCGACCGCGATGCACGGCACAGCCGCGAGGCGGATATCCGCGTCGACCTGGGCGGCAGCAAGGCTGCCGAGAGCTACCTGCAGATCGACAAACTCATTGCCGCCGCCCAGTCCAGCGGTGCCCAGGCGATTCATCCGGGCTATGGCTTTTTGTCGGAAAACGCCGCCTTTGCCCGTGCGATTGAAAGCGCGGGCCTGATCTTCCTTGGTCCACCCGCCTCGGCCATCGACGCCATGGGCAGCAAATCCGCCGCCAAGGCGCTGATGGAGACCGCCGGTGTGCCGCTGGTGCCGGGTTATCACGGCGAAGCCCAGGACCTGGAAACCTTCCGCGAAGCCTGCGCGCGCATTGGCTACCCGGTGCTGCTCAAGGCCACCGCCGGCGGCGGTGGCAAGGGCATGAAGGTGGTCGAGCACGTCGACCAACTCGCCGAAGCCCTGGCCTCGGCCCAGCGTGAAGCGCTGTCGTCGTTTGGCAATGGGCAAATGCTGGTGGAGAAATACCTGCTCAAGCCGCGCCACGTGGAGATCCAGGTATTTGCCGATCAACACGGGCATTGTTTGTATCTCAATGAACGCGATTGTTCGATTCAACGTCGCCACCAAAAAGTCGTCGAAGAAGCACCGGCGCCAGGGCTCAGTGTTGAACAACGCCGGGCCATGGGCGAAGCCGCCGTACGCGCGGCCCAGGCGATCGGCTACGTAGGTGCCGGCACCGTGGAGTTCCTGCTGGACGCACGCGGCGAGTTTTTCTTCATGGAGATGAACACACGGTTGCAGGTGGAACACCCGGTGACCGAGGCGATCACCGGCCTGGACCTGGTGGCCTGGCAGATTCGCGTGGCCCAGGGTGAGGCGCTGCCGATCACCCAGGAACAGGTGCCGCTGATCGGCCACGCGATTGAAGTGCGCTTATATGCCGAAGACCCAGCCCATGATTTCCTGCCCGCCACCGGGCACCTGGCGCTGTACCGCGAGTCTGCCGCGGGCCCTGGCCGGCGGGTGGACAGTGGCGTCGAGCAAGGCGATAGCGTGTCGCCCTTCTACGACCCGATGCTCGGCAAGCTGATTGCCTGGGGCGAAGACCGCGAGCAGGCGCGGCTGCGCTTGCTGAGCATGCTCGACGAATTTGCCGTCGGTGGGCTGAAGACCAACCTGGGCTTCCTGCGGCGCATCATCGGGCACCCGGCGTTTGCGGCGGCCGAACTGGATACCGGGTTTATTCCGCGTTATCAGGATCAGTTGCTACCCGTGCCCGGCGAGTTGAGCGACGCATTCTGGCAGGCGGCGGGCTCGGCGTTTATGCAGAGCTTGCCAGTGGGGGACGGGCCGTGGGCGGATACACGTGGTTTTCGCGCCGGTTTGCCCGCTGAGGTGTCGTTGCATCTGAGCTGCAATGGGCAGGATCGGCTGGTGACCTTGGCGGGCACTGCGGCGCAGTTGCGCGGTGAGCAGTTGCTGATCGAACGTGAGGGCGTACGGCGTTCACATCTGGCAATACGCAGCCAAGGTTCAGTATTCCTGCGCTGGGACGACGAGATGCACGGCGTCAGCCTGTTCGACCCGATTGCGGCGGTGGACGCCAGCCAGGCTCATCAGGGCGGCCTCACCGCACCGATGAACGGCAGCATCGTGCGCGTGCTGGTGGCGGTGGGCCAAGCGGTCGAGGCCGGCGCGCAACTGGTGGTACTGGAGGCGATGAAAATGGAGCACAGCATCCGCGCGCCGCAGGCCGGGGTGGTCAAGGCGCTGTTCTGCCAGGAAGGCGAAATGGTTGCAGAGGGTTGCGCATTGGTGGAGCTGGAAAGCGCGGACTAGAACTTCGCGCAAGCCTGCACCACCACGCCGAGGATGCGGCAATCGACGGTGAACCGCTGTTTCGGATAGGTGGGATTGAGCGGTACCAGGTAACGCTGGCCGCTTTCTTCGAGCAACTGGCGGAAGGTGGCCTGGGGACTGTCGGCCCATTGGGCGACCACCAGTTTGCCGGGTTCGGCGATAAGGGCTGGGTCCACCAGAATCAGCATACCCGCCGCGATGCTCAGGCCTGTGGGCGCGGTCATGGCATCGCCTGTCACCGGTAGCCAGAAGGCATCGCCCCGAGCGTGGTAATCGCTCAGTTCGAAGCGCGCATCGCCATAGGCCGGGCGCTCATCGCAGACTTCACACAGGGCGTCCCAGTCACTGACCGGATAACGGAAATACGGGTTGTACCGCTTGACCAGGGCCGGTGCTTCATCGGCCCTCTCTCGCACCTGCTGCACCACCTCCAGGTAGCCCAGCCCCAGAGCCTCCAACACCCGGTTCATGTCCTCCAGGCTGGGTACGCGGCGCTTGTTGAGCCAGTGGCCGACACCGCCCTGGGACATCCCCAGGCGCTCAGCCAGCTCACCTTGCGTGACCTTGCGGTCTTTCATGTTGGCCTTGACCAACGCTATCCAGTTATCCATGGACGCGACGATACGTCAGCCAGTTTTCAGGGCAATAAACAGTTTGTAGTAATCCATAAAACGACATAAATACGATACGTACTATCATCAGGCATAAGGTTTTCGACACCCACACAGAGTACCGCCCCTTATGACGACGAGCCCGTATCTCCTGCCCGAAACACTCGAAGACAACGACCTGCAACACCTGCGCAGCAGCGGCGCTGCCCAGCGTGCGCTGGATTTTTACTTGAAAGAAGAAATGTCGGCCGCGACGGCGGATCAGACCCTGTTCGCCATAAAACCCGGCATCAGCCAGGAAGAAGCCCTGGTGCATGCCTCCGACCTGCTGCGCAGCGCAGCGGCCACGGCCTATGAGTCGGCGAGCAGCCATCAGGGCAATCAGCGGGACCTGGCGTTTTCGGTGGTGTATTTGATCGATATGGCGAAGGCGATGGTGGAGCGTTCGTTGCAGCCGCCGCCGAGTCAGGCAAACGTATAACGACGCGAAAGAAAAATATTTCTATCCGGCGGATAAAAACATTTGACTTGCAAATGATAATTATTATTATTGGGCCCAGCTGATCGCGAGATCAGTCGATAGACCAAGGGACCTTAGGTCGGACTCTTGGAATATCTCCTCATCAGGCTAATCACGGTTTTTGACCCGGCTCTTTGGCCGGGTCTTTTTTTTGCCAGTTTCCCTGGCATGGCTTCAGGCTAATGAAGACTGTGTGTTGCTTGATGACACGCATGGTAGCAAAAGACCATCGCCCAAAGAAACCCAGCCGAGCGCTCTGGCTCACATCTCTGCGAAATAGCGCTTGAGAATCAATCTCATAGAACCTAAGCTGCGGCCGCGTCAGGGATGATGCCCCCTCCTGCGCAACAATTTTGCGTCCAGCCTTTACCAGCGTCCTGTGTAATATAGCCGCCATAACTCATATTCAGGCAACCAGACTATGACCGTGGCCTTGACCTCCATCAAGATCAGCACCAACTTCGACAGTGGCAATATCCAGGTGCTCGACGCCAGCGATGCCTACCAGTTGCTGCTGGCAATCAAACCCGATACCCGCAGCCAACATTTCCAATGGTTCCACTTCAAGGCCGAAGGCATGCACGTGGGCCACACCCACACTTTTCGCTTGAGCAATGCCGGTAAATCTTCCTACAGGCATGCGTGGAGCGGCTACAAGGCTGTCGCGTCTTATGACCACGTCAACTGGTTTCGGGTGCCGACGGTGTTTGACGGCGAGATCCTGCACATCAGCCTGCAAACCCGCGAGAAACACGCGTGGTTCGCATACTTCGAACCCTATAGCCGCGAGCGCCACGACGGGCTGATCGAGCAAGCATTGAAATACGCCGGCACCCAACTGCTGGCCACCGGTAAAAGTGTCGAAGGCCGCAGCATCCAACTGCTGCGTCGCGGCAAAGGTGGCGAAGGCCGACGCAATATCTGGATCATCGCCCAGCAACACCCCGGCGAGCACATGGCCGAATGGTTTATGGAAGGCATCATCGAACGCCTGCAACAGGATGGTGATGCCCAGATGAAAAAACTGCTGGCCGTCGCCGACCTGTACCTGGTACCGAACATGAACCCCGACGGCGCCTTCCACGGCCACCTGCGCACCAATGCCGCAGGCCAGGACCTCAACCGCGCCTGGCAAAGCGCGAACCCGGAAACCAGCCCCGAAGTACTGTTCGTACAGCAACAAATGGAAAAATACGGCGTCGACCTGTTCCTGGATATCCACGGCGACGAAGAAATCCCCTACGTGTTCACCGCCGCGTGCGAAGGCAACCCCGGCTACACCCCACGCATCGAAGCCCTGGAAAAACACTTTCGCCGCCACCTCAGCGCACTGACCCGCGATTTCCAGACCACCCACGGCTACACCCGCGACCTGCCGGGCGAAGCCAACATGACCCTGGCCTGCAATGCCGTCGGCGAGAAATACGACTGCCTGTCACTGACCCTGGAAATGCCCTTCAAGGACAACGACGACGCCCCCAACCCCCACACCGGTTGGTCAGGCGAACGCTCCAAGCAACTGGGCAAGGATGTGCTGAGCACCGTCGCCGATATCGTCGGTGTCCTGCGCTGATAGTGGGCGTACCCCGTTGAATCAGTGTGGTGCAGGAGTTGACCACACTGACTTGCTCAGCCCTTGGTACCGGTCATGCTCTGCAGCACACCGTCACGCCGAATCCACCCATGGAACAGCGCCGCGGCCAGGTGCGCCAGCACGGTCAAAAACAGCAGGTAGGCCAAAAACCCGTGGGCCTTGCGCAGCAGTGCAAACAACGGTGCATCAGCGCCCACCAATGCCGGCAACTGCACCGAACTGCTGAGCATCACCGGGTCGCCCGCCGCCGAAATCATCGCCCAGCCCAGCAGCGGCAATACCAGCATCAATGTATACAGCAGCACATGGGACGCCTTGGCGGCCAGCCGTTGCCACAGGGGCAGATCAGACGGCAACGGCGGTTGGCGAGTGGAGAAACGCACCACCAGACGCACGATCACCAACGCCAGGATCGCGATGCCCAGCGGCTTGTGCAGGTGGATCAACCATTCATGCCGCTCGGAAACGGACGCCGCCAAACCCGCGCCGATAAACAGCATGGCGATGATCATCAGCGCCATCAGCCAATGCAGCAGCCGCGCCAGGGGCGCGAAAAACCGTGGTTGTGCATTCATGGTTTCGACTCCTGAGGGGCGCTGTGCAACGGGCTGACTTCACCGGCACGGCGCAGGTAGGAACTGGCATACGCGGCCGAACGAGCGGCCAGCAGCGGGTCATTGGAGGCTTCGATACCGCTGGGCAAGATCAACGGATCGAAGTTGATGTCGCGGCAATCGCCGTCAGCCTGGGGTTGGCTGCTCTGCACCACCAGGGTGCCGGCGTTCAACACTTTGTGCTCGCCGGTCCAGGTCTTGCTGGCGTCGTCCAGCGGGTCGCCGGGGTTGGCCAGGGTCATGTTCAATTGCCAACGCAACGGCCCGGCGGCCAGGTGTTGCACCAGGTCTTTTTCGAGGAAGTCTGCGCCGGCCGGCGCGGTATCGCCCAGCGCATCCTGACGCTGTGGTACCACGCTCCAGCGCACCGCCTGGCGCTTGCCATCGGCACTGACCAGATAGAACGCGTTAATGCCGTTATAGGTCTCGGTGGCGTAACTGGCAGACGGCTTGGCGGTCTTGACCCACGCCAGGAACGGCGCAGTCTCCGGATGCGCGGCAAAAAACGCCGGCATGCTCAAAGGGTCCGGCTTGCCGGTGGCGGGGTCCGGCGCGCCCGCTTTGAGCAACTGGTAAAACGCCTCGGGCGTGCCCACCGGAAACACCGGCATACTGTTCATTCCCGTGCGCCATTGCTGGCCGTTAGCCTGGCTGAATTGCACGGCAAAACTGCGGATCGGCACACTGCTGTCCGGCGCATACGGGTTACCGCTGGGCAAGGCGAACCGGCCGATCAACGGGGTCCTGGCCTCGCTGAACACCTGCGCACTGGAATACGCACGGGCCTCGGGGCTGCTCTCGAAATACCCGGCCACGCACACGCCCTTGGCATGGTTGCGCCGAAAGCCCGGATGCACGCCGTTATTGGTTTCCAGCGCGTTGACCAGAGTTTTCGGACGCAGGCGCTGTGGGTCAAGCGTGCCGTTGACGTAGGCAAATGCCCCTGCCACAACAGCAACCACGGCACCGATACCGGCGAGCCGCGCGATCAGGCTCGCCTTGCTCAACGGGGGACGCGGCGGTGATGAGTGATCTACCATAAACAAACTCCAGGGCCAGTGGCCTTAGGGGGTGAACATAAGGTCGGTGTATTGAGACGAACACCGCCCCACCCTATTCCCTGGGCACGGATTTATTTTTCGTGGCCTGGAATAACCGCCGGCGCCGGGCGTCTCTCTAGTCCCAGCGTAGTGACCAGCCAGACACCCCATGCATGAACTCGACGAACCGTTACGTGAACTCATCCCCAGGCTGCGGCGTTTTGCTGTGTCCCTGACCCGTAACGCCAGCAGTGCCGATGACCTGGTGCAGTCGACCCTGGAGCGGGCGATCACCCGCTGGGCCGACAAACGCATCGAAGGCGACCTGCGCGCCTGGCTGTTCTCGATCCTCTACCGCCAGTTCCTCGATGCCCACCGGCGCACCCGGCGCTATGCGCGCATGCTGGAATTCTTCACCGGCCGCGAAGATGCGCAGCCGTCGGTCGAGCGCACGGTGATCGCCCAGTCGACCCTGCAGGCGTTCGATCAACTCAACACCGAACAACGCGCGTTGTTGCTGTGGGTCTCGGTCGAAGGCTTGAGCTACAAGGAAGTCGCCGAAATACTCGACGTGCCGCTTGGCACCGTGATGTCACGCCTGTCCCGCGCCCGCCAAGCCCTGCGGCAACTCAGCGACGGCGAAATTGCCAGCCCTTCCCTGCGGATACTCAAATGATCAGCCTGCCCCCCAGCGAACGCGACCTGCATGCCTACGTCGATCACCAACTCCTGGAGAGCGATCGCCGTGTTCTCGAAACGTGGCTGGCCGCGCACCCCGACGTCGCGGCCCAAGTGCATGCCTGGCAGCAGGATGCGCAGTTGCTGCGCGCGTCATTGAGCGGCGCCCTGCAACAGCCGGCCAACCCCAACCTTGACCCGGCGCTGATTCGCCAGCGCATCCAGCACCGGTCGCGCCGCCACTTCGCCACGGCCGCCGTGTTGCTGATCGCCGTGAGCCTTGGCGGCCTCGGCGGCTGGCACGCCCGTGAAGCCACGCAATCACCCCAACAGCCAATGGCCGACGCGATGCAAGCGTTCCGGCTGTTTGCCCAGGACGGCATCCTGCCCGCCGATTACAACGCCCAGGACAGCGGCACCATGCAGGCCTGGCTCGACCGCTATTTCAACCAGGCCCATCGCCTGCCGGATTTGAGCCCATCGGGGTTCAAGCCGGTCAGCGGGCGTTTGCTCAGCACCGAGCAAGGCGCTGCCGCCATGGTGCTTTACCAGGACGCGCAAGGCCGGCGCATCAGTTTCTATATCCGGCCGCCGGGGCCGAACAACGGTTTTCTACCGCGTGGCAGCCGCACCGCAGATGGGCTGCAAGCGCAATACTGGTCCGGCGGCGGCTACAACTATGCGGTCGTCAGCCCGGCGGACCAGGTGCCCGCACACCTGTTGCAGTTCTAGGCGCGGGCGCTCCTGTATTGGTCAAATCAGCGCGAGCGCCCTAAAGTGAGCGACCACCGCACTACAGAGTGACTCGCATTGGCCGTGCTTCCCCTGCTCCGTCGTTTACTCGGTAAACACAGCGCCCCCCACGACAACTCGCCCATCCAGGCATTCTTTGAGGACCAGGCCCGGCAACAGGGTTACACCCTCAGCGCCGGCCAGGACCGGGCAATCGCCGCCATGGCACGCGAAACCCGGCACCGGCTCGCCCGCCGGCCCACTCGAAGCCTGTACCTGCACGGTCCGGTGGGACGTGGCAAAAGCTGGCTGCTGGACGGTTTCTTCCAGGCGCTGCCCATCGCCGAGAAACAGCGTGTGCATTTCCATGAGTTTTTCGCGCGCTTGCACCGCGGCATGTTCGCCCACCGGGCCGTGGACGATGCGCTCGCCATGACCCTCGATGAGTTGCTCGACGGCTGCCAGGTGCTGTGTTTCGACGAGTTCCACGTCCACGACATCGGCGACGCCATGCTGATCACGCGGCTGTTCCAGGCCCTGTTCCGGCGCGGTGTCTGGGTGCTGGTCACCTCCAACTATCCGCCTGAAGGCCTGTTGCCCAACCCTCTGTACCACGAGCGTTTCAAGCCGGTGATCGACTTGATCGCCGCGCGCATGGACGTCTTGGAAGTCAGCTCCCCCGAGGATTTTCGCCGCTTGCCCCAGGCCCACGCCACGCAACGCTTTACCACGGGGCAGTATGTGTGGCCCGGCACCGCGGCCCAACGCGCGACGCTCGGCCTCCCCGCCATGGATGGCCCGGCGCATACCCTGGCAGTGGGCAACCGGCAGTTGGCCTGTCGCTACCATCAGGCGCGAACGGTCGCGTTCACCTTCAGCGACCTATGCGAACAACTGACGGCCGTGATGGATTACCTGCTGCTGTGCGAAGATTTCGACCACTGGATCATCGACGGCCTGCCTCACCTGGCCGAGTGTCCGATTGCCGTGCAGCAGCGCTTTATCAACCTGGTGGACGTGCTCTACGACAAAGACAAGCACCTGGTGCTGATCGGTGAACAGCCACTGGCACAGGCGATGAGTGGCGAGGCCATCGACCTCGCCCGCACCGCCAGCCGCCTGAACCAATTGCAACAGGCCAGCCCGCAACCGGTGCCCGACCCGGTATCATGAGCGCCCTTTACGCCCCCCTAGCCGAGTGACCGCGCCGCTGATGCATACCCTCGCCCAACTCAAGTCCGGCCAATTGGCCGGTATCCAGCGCCTGGACCTGTCCTGCGGGCTCACCGAATTTCCCCGGGAAATCTTCGACCTGGCCGACTCCCTGGAAATCCTCAACCTCAGCGGTAACGCCCTGAGCCGGTTGCCCGACGACCTGCATCGCCTGCCACACCTGCGGGTACTGTTCTGCTCGGACAACGCCTTCACCGAACTGCCCGAATGCCTGGGCCAGTGCGCGCAACTGAGCATGATCGGTTTCAAGGCCAACCAGATCAGCCACGTGTCCGCCGCCGCGCTGCCGCCGTTGCTGCGCTGGCTGATCCTCACCGACAACCGTATCAGCCAATTGCCCGATGAATTGGGCGAGCGCCCACTGCTGCAAAAACTGATGCTGGCCGGCAACCAATTGGCGCATCTGCCGCCGAACCTGAGTCACTGTCACCACCTCGAATTGCTGCGCATCGCGTCCAACCGCTTCACCCAGCTGCCGGCGTGGCTGTTGACCCTGCCCAGCCTGACCTGGCTGGCCTATGCCGGTAACCCGGTGGAAATGGCGGTGGATGTAGCGGTGGACGACGCCACGCCCGACATTCCTTGGGCCGAGCTGGAACTGGCCCAAGTGCTGGGCGAAGGCGCTTCGGGGGTGATTCGCAAAGCGCTGCGTAAACCCACGGGCACGCCCGTTGCCGTCAAGCTCTACAAAGGCACCATCACCAGCGACGGTTCGCCGTTGCACGAAATGCAAGCCTGCATCGCCGCCGGGCTGCACCCCAACCTGATCAGGGTGCAGGGCCGCGTCATCGGCCACCCCGATGACCAGGCTGCGCTGGTGATGGACCTGATCGACCCGAGCTACCGCAACCTGGCGGCCCTGCCGAGCCTGGCCTCGTGTACCCGTGACATCTACGCGCCCGACACGCGTTTCAGCGCCAAAGTGGCCTTGCGTATGGCACGGGGCATCGCCTCGGTGGCCGCGCATCTGCACCGGCACGGCATTACCCATGGCGACCTCTACGGCCACAACATCCTGTGGAATGAAGCCGGGGATTGCCTGCTCGGGGATTTTGGCGCGGCGTCGTTCCATGCCACGGCGGATACCCTCGAAACACGGGCGCTGCAGCGCATTGAAGTGCGGGCGTTCGGGGTGTTGCTGGGGGAGTTGCTGGAGCGGGTTGAGGGGGGACTGAGCGACGAACTGCAGGAACTGCAAAGAACCTGCTGTCAACCGGATGTGTTGGCGCGACCAAGCTTTGAAGAGATCGAGGTCTTGCTCGAATCTAGCCAACACCCCTGAAACCAACGAGGGAGGGGCTGTGCCCCTCCCTCATTTGAACAGTGTCTATTCAGTTATAAATCAGCCCGCCAAACCGACAAACATATCCTGCACGTCATCATGGTTGTCCAGACCTTCCAGGAACGCCTCGACTTCAGCCATCTGCTCATCGGTCAAACCGCTCACCGGGTTTTTCGACAGGTAGCCGAGCTTGGCCGACAGCACGGTAAAACCCTGCTCCGGCAGTGCTTTCTGGACCGCATCCAGGTCGGTGGTCTCGGTGATAAACAGGGTCGTCCCCTCTTCCTCACCTGCTTCAAAGTCCTGGGCACCGGCTTCGATGGCGGCCATTTCCGGATCGGCGTCCGGCGTGTCCGGCGAGGCTTCGATCAGGCCCACATGGTTGAAGTCCCAGGCCACCGAGCCCGAAGCCCCCAGTTGGCCCTTGCGGAACGCCACTCTGATCTCCGCCACGGTGCGGTTGATGTTGTCGGTTACACATTCAACGATCAGCGGCACCTGGTGCGGGGCAAACCCTTCGTAAGTCACACGGTGGTATTGCACGGTCTCACCGAGCAGACCGGCGCCCTTCTTGATCGCGCGGTCCAGGGTTTCCTTGGGCATCGAGGCTTTTTTGGCCTGTTCCACCACCAGCCGCAGGTGGGCGTTGGTCGCGGTGTCGGCACCGTTGCGGGCGGCGATGGTGATTTCTTTCACCAGCTTGCCGAAGATCTTGCCCTTGGCATTGGCTGCCGCTTCTTTATGTTTGACTTTCCACTGTGCGCCCATGACTCACTCTCTGATATCCATAGCGCCGAGACGTCTACTGGCCGGCGCTTTGGGGGCAGAGTTTATAGCGCAAGAACGCATCGTTCCACCAAAAACCCTCAGGGCGCCAACTGGAAAAACGCCTGGATCAAGCGCAATGAGCGACGCCGCTCCATACAACCGAGCAAATGCCGATTGACCAGCCCAGCGCCCTGGATTGCTATCGCCTGCACGCGAGGGTCCGGGCTGACCTCCATCGACGACACCACCCCCACCCCCAATTGCGCCGCGACGGCTTCGGTCACCGCCTCACGGCTGTCCAGTTCCAGCAGCACGTTGGGCTGCACACCGGCTGCAAGGCAAGCGCCATCAAAGGTGCGGCGGGTGATGGAGCCAGGTTCGCGCAGCACCATGATCACCTCGTGCAGTTGCGCCAATTCAATGCCCTTGTCCGCCGTTGCCCATGGATGCCCGCTGGGCACCAGCGCACAGATCCGTGACGCGCTCAAGGGCTGCAGGTACAAGCCATTGCGCGGTTCCACCTCGGTGAGCACCGCCACATCCACGTGCTCGGACAACAACGCGGCCAGGGTTTCCTGGGCATTGCCCAGACGCAGGTTCACGGTAATGCCTGGGTAACGCGTGCGCAGGCGCGCGATCAATGGCATCACCAGGTGCGGACCGTCCGCCGCCACTTCCAGGCGCCCGGTGAGCAATTGGCGATTGGCTTCCAACAGCGCCTGTGCCTCGTCCACCAGGCCGAAGATCGAGCGGGTGATCGCCGCCAGGCGCACGCCTTCCTCGGTCAATTCCACCCGTCGCGCGGTGCGGCGCAGCAGCGGGATCTGGTAATGCTCCTCCAGGGCCTTGATATGCCCGGTCACCGCCGGCTGGCTGATAAACAGCCGCTTGGCGGCCTGGGTAAAGCTGCCCTCGCGGGCCACGGCATCGAATGCGCGCAGTTGGAACAGGTTCATCATTATCGGCCTCACTGATAACTCGCATAACAACAAACAATTTGATTGATAACAAGCCAAACTGCAATTTAGGCGCCGTAGAGTCAACCCGTTGTTTTGCGAGGACACCCGATGACCACCGCCGCGCCCATCCTGCTCACCCCCGGGCCACTGACCACGTCTGCTCGAACCCGTCAGGCAATGACGGTGGATTGGGGTTCATGGGACGAGGATTTCAACCAACTCACCGCCAGCGTCCGCGAGCAACTGCTGGCGATCATCCACGGCGCCGACAGCCACCACTGCGTGCCGTTGCAGGGCAGCGGCACGTTTGCCGTCGAAGCGGCCATCGGCACGTTGGTCCCACGCAACGGCAAGGTACTGGTGCTGATCAACGGCGCCTACGGCAAGCGCCTGGCGAAGATCTGCGAGGTGCTCGGCCGCGACTTCAGCACCTTTGAAACCGCCGAAGACCAACCCACCACCGCCGCCGATGCAGACCGCCTGCTGGGCGCCGATCCGACCATTACCCATGTCGCGCTGATCCACTGCGAAACCAGCACCGGCATTCTCAACCCGCTGGCGCAGATTGCCCAAGTGGTGAACAACCACGGCAAACGGCTGATCATCGACGCCATGAGTTCCTTCGGCGCGCTGCCTATCGATGCTCGCCAAGTGCCGTTCGACGCGCTGATCGCTGCCTCGGGCAAGTGCCTGGAAGGCGTACCGGGCATGGGTTTCGTCTTCGCCGACAAACAGGCGCTGGCCGCCGCCGAAGGCAACTGCCATTCCCTGGCGATGGACCTCTTCGACCAGCACAGCTACATGGTCAGGACCGGCCAATGGCGCTTTACTCCGCCGACCCACGTGGTCGCCGCCCTGCACGAAGCGCTGCGGCAATACGCCGAGGACGGTGGCCTGCCCGCACGCCATCGACGCTACGCCAACAACTGCCAGGCGTTGCTCGACGGCATGGCCGGGCTGGGTTTGCGCAGCTTCCTGCGGGCCGATATCCAGGCGCCGATCATCGTCACCTTCCATGCCCCGCAAGACCCGCGCTACCGCTTCAAGGAATTCTATGAACGGGTCAAGGCCCAGGGTTTCATTCTGTACCCCGGCAAATTGACCCGGCTGGAGACGTTCCGCGTCGGTTGCATCGGCCATGTCGACGCAGCCGACATGCGCGCCGCCGTTACCGCCATCGCCCAGGCACTGCAAGCGATGGGCATCACCCTCTCATCCTTTGGATCGCACCCATGAACTATCAAGCCCCCAACACGCTCCAGGCCGTGATCCTCGATTGGGCCGGCACCGTGGTCGACTTCGGCTCCTTCGCACCCACGCAGATCTTTGTCGAGGCCTTCGCCGAGTTCGGTGTGCAAGTCTCTATCGAAGAAGCCCGAGGCCCGATGGGCATGGGCAAGTGGGACCACATCCGCACCCTGTGCAACCAGCCGCAGGTCGCCGAGCGCTACCGCGAGGCGTTCGGCCGCACGCCCACCGACGACGACGTGACCGCGATCTACCAGCGCTTCATGCCGTTGCAGATCGAAAAGATCGCCGAGCACTCCGCGCTGATCCCCGGCGCCCTCGACACCATCGCCCAGCTGCGTGCGCACGGTCTCAGAATTGGCTCCTGCTCCGGCTACCCCAAACAAGTGATGGACAAGGTCGTGGCACTGGCGGCCACCAACGGCTACATCGCCGACCATGTGGTGGCCACCGACGAAGTGCCCAACGGCCGACCCTGGCCGGCCCAGGCGCTGGCCAACGTCATCGCGCTGGGCATAGACGATGTGGCGGCATGCGTGAAGGTCGACGACACCGTGCCGGGCATCCTCGAAGGCCGTCGCGCCGGGATGTGGACCGTGGCGCTGACCTGCTCCGGCAATGCACTGGGCCTGACCTATGAGCAGTTCCGCGTCCTGGACAACGCCACACTGGCCAGCGAGCGCAAGCGCATCGAGGCGATGTTCGAAGGCTCACGCCCGCATTACCTGATCGACACGCTCGCCGACCTGCCGACGGTGATCGCCGATATCAACCAGCGCCTGGCCCGCGGTGAAATGCCGCAAAGCCACTGACAGAGGTCAAAACAGCGGCATTCGCACCGGGCAATCCGATCAAAACAGGCATACAGTTAAAACACTGCGTCACCAAAGAACGCAATGCTGTTCCGTGAAAAATCTGTGCCTGTGGCGAGGGAGCTTGCTCCCGCTGGGGCGCGAAGCGGCCCGCTCTTTGTTTACAAAGAATGGGGACTGCTACGCAGTCCAGCGGGAGCAAGCTCCCTCACCACAGGCTTGCCCTGATGAAATGAGGAAACCCAGCGATGCCGTGGAAAAATTCCGATACGCGCTACAGCACCATGTCGATTGCGCTGCACTGGTTGATGGTGGTGCTGCTGGCGGTGGTCTACGCCTGCATTGAATTACGCGGCCAGTTCCCCAAAGGCAGCGGCGCCCGCACGCTGATCGTCGAGATGCACTTCATGCTCGGCCTCACCGTGTTTGTGCTGGTGTGGCTGCGACTGTTTGCACGCAGCCTGGGAGTTGCACCGAAGATCGAACCGGCGCCGCCGCAATGGCAAAGCCTGTTGGCCACGCTGATGCACTTGGCGCTCTACGCATTGATGATCGGTATGCCGATCGCCGGTTGGTTGGTCGTCAGCGCCGAAGGGCATTCGGTGCTGTTCTACGGCATGGAGTTGCCGCCGTTGATTGGCGAGAACAAGGCCCTGGCCAAGCAGATTGAAGGCTGGCACGTGTGGTTCGGCAAGCTCGGTTATTGGCTGATCGGGCTGCATGCATTGGCGGGCATCTTTCACCATTACGTAGTGCGCGATAACACCGCCTTGCGCATGATGCCGGGCAAGCGCGCTAGGCTGTAAACCCTCGGCGACCTTGCAGGCCGCCGGTGTGCACGAAGATCAGGCGAGTGTCGGGTGCGATACGTCCGGCCTCGATCTGTTGTTTCAACGCCAGCAGGGCCTTACCGGTGTAGAGCGGTTCCAGTAGCAGCCCGCAGGCTTGCTCGGTGGTTTCAATGAAGTCGAGCAACACCGGATCGACCTTGGCGAAACCGCCGCGGCTGGCGTCCACCAGTTCGTAGCCGCCTGACACCAGGGCGCTCACGTTCTGCGCCACCCCGTGATCGTCCGGCACGGCCAGCGCGCCGTACACCGGATGCGCGCCCGCCTCGGCCAGTACCAACCCGGCCAGTGTGGTGCCGGTGCCCGCCGCCAGCCACCAGGCGTCGTAGTCGGGCCAGCCCAGGTTGCTCAATTGCGCGCGGGCCTGTTCGACCAGCACCCTGCAACCTGTTGCGCCGGCCAATCCGCCGCCCCCTTCGGGCACGGGAAACAGGTGCGGATAAAGCTCACGCCACGACGCCCAGAAACCCGGCTCATGACGCGCGCGATAGCCGCCGTAACCCAGCCAATGCAGCTGCATGCCGAACGCTTTCAAGTCCAGGACGGTGGGTGTGTCTTGCCGATGGCCGCGCAGCAGGCCGACGGTGGGAAAACCAAAGCGTTTGCCCGCCGCCGCCAGTGCGTGCAGATGGTTGGAGTAGGCCCCCCCCAGGCTGATGATGCCGTGGGCACCGGCCTGTCGGGCCTGGGTCAGGTGCTCGGTGAGCTTGAACCACTTGTTGCCGCTGATCAGCGGGTCGATGCGGTCCAGGCGCAGCACGGCCAGTTCGACCCCGTTCAGCCAGTCCAACTGCAAGGGTTCAAGGGGAGCCTGGGGCAGCCAATCGAAGGGACCCATGGGGGGCGCATCTGCATGAAAAAAGGTGCGGTAGTCTAACACCGCACCTTTGGTTGACCGCTCGCTCTTTACAGCTCGGCGGCAAGGCGCGAGCCCTGGTTGATGGCGCGCTTGGCATCCAGCTCGGCCGCCACGTCCGCACCGCCGATCAGGTGCACGTTCTGGCCGGCCGCGACCAGGCCGTCGTGCAGTTCACGCAACGGGTCCTGGCCGGCGCAAATCACGATGTTGTCCACCGCCAACACCTGTGGCTCGCCTTCGGCGCCGATGCGGATATGCAGGCCGTCGTCGTCGATTTTCAGGTACTCGACACTGTTGAGCATTTGCACCTGCTTGTTCTTCAACCCGGTGCGGTGGATCCAGCCGGTGGTCTTGCCCAGGCCGTCGCCGACCTTGGACGCCTTGCGTTGCAGCAGGAATACCTCACGCGCCGGCGCATGGCGCTCGGGCTTGATCCCGGCCACGCCGCCACGGGCTTGCAGCTGGGTGTCGATGCCCCACTCCTTCCAGAACGCTTCGCGGTCCAGGCTGGTGGACACACCTTGATGCACGAGGAATTCCGACACGTCAAAACCAATACCACCGGCGCCGATCACCGCGACGCGCTTGCCCACCGGTTTGCGTTCAAGGATCACGTCCAGGTAGCTCAGTACCTTGGCGTTTTCCACGCCTGGAATGGCCGGCGTACGCGGCGCAATGCCAGTGGCCAGGATGATTTCGTCGTAGCCACCGGCCGTCAGTTGCGCCACATCCACACGGGTGTCGAGGCACAGTTCGACATGGGTGGTCTGCAATTTGCGTTTGAAGTAGCGCAGGGTTTCGAAAAACTCTTCTTTGCCCGGCACGCGCTTGGCGATGTTGAACTGACCGCCGATTTCGCTGGCCGAATCGAACAGCGTCACCTTGTGGCCCCGCTCGGCCGCGACCGTCGCAGCGGCCAGGCCGGCAGGGCCGGCGCCGACCACGGCAATTTTCTTGATCTGTTGCACCGGCAGGTAATTCAGTTCGGTCTCGTAGCACGCGCGCGGGTTAACCAGACAGGTCGTCAGCTTGCCGCCAAAAGTGTGGTCCAGGCAGGCCTGGTTGCAGCCGATGCAGGTGTTGATTTCATCGGCACGGCCGGCGGCGGCCTTGTTGACGAACTCCGGGTCGGCCAGGAACGGCCGCGCCATGGAGACCATGTCCGCATCGCCTTCGGCAAGGATCCGCTCGGCGATTTCAGGGGTGTTGATGCGGTTGGTGGTGATCAACGGAATCCGCACCGCACCGCGTAATTTGGCGGTCACTTTGCTGAACGCGCCACGCGGCACCTTGGTGGCAATGGTCGGGATACGCGCTTCGTGCCAGCCGATACCCGTATTGATAATCGTCGCGCCGGCCTGCTCGATGGCCTTGGCCAACTGCACGATTTCTTCCCAGGTGCTGCCGCCTTCCACCAGGTCGAGCATCGACAGGCGGAAGATAATGATGAAATTCGGACCAACCGCTGCGCGCACACGGCTGACGATTTCCACCGCCAGGCGCATGCGGTTTTCATAGCTGCCGCCCCAACGGTCGGTGCGGTGGTTGGTGTGGGCGGCCAGGAACTGGTTAATGAAATAACCTTCGGAACCCATGATTTCCACGCCGTCGTACTCGGCCACCTGGGCCAAGAGCGAGCAGGTGACAAAATCCCGGATCTGCTTTTCGATGCCCTCTTCGTCCAACTCCTTGGGCTTGAACGGGTTGATCGGCGCCTGGATCGCGCTTGGCGCCACCTGCTTGGGGCTGTAGGCATAACGGCCGGCGTGAAGGATCTGCATGCAGATCTTACCGCCCGCCGCGTGCACCGCCTGGGTGACGATCCTGTGCTTCTGCGCTTCTTCGTCGGTGGTCAACTTGGCCGCGCCGGCGTACACCCCGCCTTCATCGTTCGGGCCAATGCCACCGGTAACCATCAGGCCCACGCCGCCACGGGCGCGCTCGGCGAAATAGGCGGCCATGCGCTCGAAACCACCAGGCTTTTCTTCAAGGCCGGTGTGCATCGACCCCATCAGGGTACGATTGCGCAAGGTGGTAAAACCCAGGTCCAACGGGGCCAACAGATGCGGATAGGCAGCAGCGGTCATGGTACAGCTCCACAACGGATCATCACGGGACGTGGGACGTTCGAATGACGCCCCATCGGTTTATATCCCACAGACTAAGAGTCGGTGCCCTACCGCTCAATGACCGAAACTCACAACTTATTGATCCAAATGCACAGCACCCCTTGGCAAGCCGCTGCCGGGGCCCTACCCTAGTCAACGAACCCTGCACCCGGTCTGTTGTCTGTTGCCCCATGCGCAAACTTCTCGCTTTTACCGTCACCCTGGCTCTGGTTGCCGCCGTTGCCGCGTACCTGGTCTGGACTCAGGAGCGCCCCGTGGCGCATTACCTGTCGGACCTGCGCAGCACCCTCGCGGTCAACGAGGGCCAGCCTGCCGACCGCGGCAACCTGCTGGGCATCCAGCCGGAGCTGTTCCCCGCCGACTACCAGAGCCTGGAACGCCTGCACCTGAAACTCGCCGCCTACCTGCGCAACGCACGGGACCAAGGCCTGATCAATGACAAGACCATCGTGGTGCTGCCCGAGCATATCGGCACCTGGCTGATGCTGACCGGCGAAAAAAATGAGGTGTACCAGGCGCTGCACGCCAAGGATGCCATGCACTGGCTGTCGATCAGCAACCCGCTGCAGTTCCTGCGCGCCTGGATCAGCGCTACCGGCGATGACCGCACCAACGATGCCTACCTGCGCATGAAAGCGCCGGCGATGGCACGTGATTACCAGGTGCTGTTTGGTGGGTTGGCCAAGGAGTTCGGGGTCACGCTGGTAGCCGGCTCCATCACGCTGCCCAATCCCAGTGTGAGCCAGGGGCAACTGCAGGTCGGCCACGGCGCGCTGTACAACGCCAGCGTGGTGTTCGCGGCGGACGGCCTGCCGGTCGGTGATCCGCAGCGCCAGCTGTACCCGATCTACGATGAGCGTGGGTTTATCGAGCCTGGCGACGAAAACATCATCAGCGTGGTCGACACTCCGGCCGGTCGCCTCGGTGTGCTGGTGGGCAGTGACAGCTGGTACCCGGACAACTACCGCAAGCTCAACGAGCACGGCGCGCAATTGATCGCGGTACCGGCCTTTGTGCTCGGCCGCGAGACCTGGGACCGCCCGTGGCGCGGCTTCAAAAGCGTGTCTACGCCGCAGGAAATCAGCCTCAAACCCGAAGAACTCAGCGAAGGCCAAGCGTGGCGTCGCCTCACCTTGATCAGCCAGCCGCCGGTGAGCCAGGCAGGCGCCGGCGTGAGCGTCTTCCTGCGTGGGCAGTTCTGGGACCTGGGCACCGCCGGGCAAAGCTTTCTGAGCCACAACGGGCAGATCAGCGCCGACGGCGACGCCCGTGGCGCACGCTTACTGAATATCTGGCTGTAACGCCATGAAGCCGGTGCGTCTGGG
The DNA here is from genome assembly GCF_030687435.1 of Pseudomonas sp. FP597. Taxonomy (NCBI): domain Bacteria; kingdom Pseudomonadati; phylum Pseudomonadota; class Gammaproteobacteria; order Pseudomonadales; family Pseudomonadaceae; genus Pseudomonas; species Pseudomonas sp. FP597. The sequence continues at coordinate 4,156,784 of NZ_CP117432.1, forward strand.
AGATCTGTCGGTGGGTTTCGTACACACCCTGGCCGATGCCGTCGCCAGCCACGGCCTGGACCCGCAACCGCTGCTGCTGCAATACGGTCTCGACCCCGCCCGCCTCGCCGAAGCCGGCGCGCGGTTGTCGATCCCGCGCTACATGCGCCTGGGCCATGCGGCCATCCAACTGACCGGCGACCCAGCGTTGGGCCTGCGTATGGGGCAATTCAGCCGTTTGAGCCAGGCGGGCCTGGCCGGAGTCACCGCCGCCCAGGCACCCACCGTACGCGAAGCCGCTCGCACACTGACGCGCTTCGAGCCGCTGTATGGGTCCAACTACCGTGGGCAATCGAGTTTTCATGAGGACGCGGAAGGTGCCTGGCTGCGTTTCTATTCCATCAGCCCCTATAACGCCTACAACCGCTTTGTGGTGGATTCGATCCTGTCCAGCTGGCTGCATCAGCTCTCCAGCCTGGCTCGACAACCGGTACAGGCGCAGCGGATCGACATTGAATTCGACGCCCCGGACTACAGTGAGCACTACAGCCTGTTGGGTACCAGCCCGATCCACTTCGGCGCCGCTGCCAATCAACTGCGCCTCAGCCAGCCAACCCTGGCCCTGCGCAATCCGGACCATTGCCCGAGCACCTGGCAACTGTTGCTGCAACTGTGTGAACGGGAACTGGAGCAACTGACGCGCACCCGCAGCCTGCGCGAGCGCATTACCCGACTGCTCGGGCCGATGCTCCATGGCGGCCGGGAACCCGACCTTGAAGAAGTGGCGGCACGCTTGAAGCTGCCGACCTGGACACTGCGCCGCAAACTGGCCGAGGAAGGCACTCAGTTCCGCGCGATTCTCAACGATACCCGCCGCGACCTGGCCATGACCTACATTCGCGATACGGAACTGGCGTTCGGCGAGATCGCCTACTTGCTCGGTTTTGCCTCGGCCCAAGCGTTTCAACGGGCATTCAGGCGGTGGAATAACCAGACCCCAGGCGAATTTCGCCGCAGTCAACGGCATTGCGCCTGAAGTCGGTCTTACAGCTCGGTGGCGTCGTCGACCGGATCCAGCGGATCCCATTCAAAGGCCTGGTACTCCAGCAGTTCTTCCTGATAATCGTCCATCGTGGACTCCTCTTCTTTGTTAAAAGCGGTTGCAGGATTAATGACCTGCATAGCCAGCCTAAAGTGCCGTCATGACGAAAAAAAGTCTGCGTCATGACATTCCCGCCCTTCAGGATTAAACGTAGCAGCGTTATCCGGATTTAGGTATCTACATCACATCAACAGGATGACGCGTAGCAAGGGTTTGATCGCAGCGGTGCGACGATTCGAAACGCCAGCTCCCACAGGGACTCTTCGTTATGCTTCAGGATTTGCGTCGACTGCGAGTCTGCGCACCCGCGTCCATAGCCAGCCCCGCCGTGCGCTCCAGCGCATCGGCAAACCCCTGGCGCTGCTGCGGCTCGATCTGCGACAAAAACAGTTCATCCACCGTGCTTTCGTAGACCTTCCACATTTTTTTACGCAACACCCGCCCGGCCTCGGTAATCGAGGCAAACGCGGCGCGACCATCGCCATCGGAGCGTGAACGCACCACCAGGCCGTCTTTTTCCAGGCGGTCTACCAGGCGCGTGAGGTTGTAGCGCTCGATGGCCAGCACATCGGCCAATTCGTGCATGCGGCGGGTGCCGTCGGGGCCGCTTTCCAAGCCCCATAAGGCGTCATACCAGGCGTAAGGCGGCAGGTTTGCCTCGGCCAGGCGGCGTTCGATTTCACGGAAGACCGTCCTGTGGGCCCGGACAAAACGGAACCAGACATCAGGCTCTTTCGACGACATGCAATACCATCCGGGGGATTTCAAGAAGGTTGCAAACGTGCCGGCGCGCCACAGTGCCGTCGACTCGCTGCAGATCCCCGAACTGGCCACCTTCGCCACCCAACTCAAGGACACCGGCGAGCGTGCCATTTCCACCACCATGGCGTTCGTACGCATCCTCGGCACCCTGCTCAAAGACCCACAGGTGGGCAAGCTGATCGTGCCCATCGTGCCCATCGTGCCGGATGAATCACGCACCTTCGGCATGGAAAGCCTGTTCCGGCAGATCGGCATCCACTCCGCCGTAGGCCAGCTTTATACGCCCCAGGACGCCGGGCAATTGAGCTACTACAAGGAGAGCAAAGACGGACAGATCATGCAGGAAGGCCTGAATGAGTCCGGCGCAATTTCCTCGTGGATTGCGGCGAGTACGTCCTACAGCAACCACGGCCTGATGACCGTGCCGTTCTCTATTTTCTATTCGATGTTCGGCTTCCAGCGCGTCGGTGACCTGGCCTGGGCGGCAGGCGATGCGCGGGCGCGTGGCTTCCTGCTGGGCGCTACGGCCGGGCGCACCACGCTGATGGGCGAAGGCTTGCAGCACGACGATGGGCATAGCCATATCCTGGCCTCGGTGATTCCGTGCTGTGTGTCCTATGACCCAACCTTTGCCTACGAACTGGCGGTGATCATTCGCGAAGGCATGCGGCGCATGTATGTGGAGCAAGAGGACATTTACTACTACATCACCCTGCTCAACGAAAACTACCCCCACCCGGCGATGCCCGAAGGTGTGGAAGAAGGCATTCTCAAGGGTATGTACCCGCTGAGCGTCGCCCCGCAGGCCCAGGTGCAACTGGTGGGCAGCGGCTCGATCCTGCGCGAAGTGATCGCGGCGGCGCGATTGCTCGCCGAGGATTTCGCCGTGTACAGCAACGTGTGGAGCGCGACCAGCCTCACCGAGTTGCGCCGAGACGGGCAGGCGGCCGAGCGCTGGAACCTGTTGCACCCGGAAAATGCGCCACGCGTGAGTTATGTGGAGCAAGGCCTGGCCGGACACACGGGGCCGGTGGTGGTGGCAACGGACTACATGAAACTGTTCGCCGACCAGATCCGCCCTTTCGTGCCGAACCGACGCTTCGTGGCGCTGGGCACCGACGGCTTCGGGCAATCGGATACACGGGAAACCTTGCGCGAATTCTTCGAAGTGGATCGACACTTCATCGCACTGGCGGCCTTGAAGGCACTGGCCGATGACGGCGTGATCGGTCGCGATAAAGTCAGTGGGGCGATCAAACGCTACGGGATCAACGTCGACAAAGCCGACCCCGCGGCAGTCTGATTTACTGCGCAGGTGTCGGCAGCGGTGGAATCGCTTCTGTCGGCGCAGGCAGGTCCGGATTGGTCGGCGCCGGTGCAGGTATCGGTGCCTGTGTCGGTGTCTCGGTCGGTGCCGCTGTCGGCTCTGGCTGAGGCGCGATCGGTGCAGGCTCGGCCGGCGGTGCCAGAGGCTGCGAAGCGGCGGGGTCCTCTTTCGGCGCTTCGACCTTCTCGGCAGCCGGTGCGGCCTTGGGTTCCGGCACACCCAGCTCCGCCTTCGGCTGCTCGGAAATATGCGCGGCCTTTTTTACTTCCTGAGGCAGGAACACGTCCACCAGCGCAAAGTAACGCTCGTAGAACTTCGGTGCCGAAACGGTCTCGCTGGCCACTTTCACCATCGAGTCATCGGTGGAGCCGATCGGCATCGACACCGAGCCCAGCACGCCCACACCCAGGCTCGCCGAGTTGTTGACCTTTTTCAACGCGTAGCGGTCCTGCAAGGCGTTGGCAAACATCGTCGAATGGTGGGTGCCTTTGCCGTCATCGGCGCACACCACGTTGAAACTGATCTGCAGATGGGTTTCGCCGGTCTGCTGGAAACTCTTGTTACCCACCACCAGCTTCGGATCGCTGCTGGTGATGATGTAGCCCTGGCTCAGCAAGGCACGCCGGGCAGCTTCGCAAGCAGCGGTATCACTGACCGGGTAATCCCGGGAAAACGTACCGGAGTCGTCGAAGCTCTCATGTTCGTAAATAGCGGTCTTGGGTGACGAGCAGCCCGCGGCGCCCGCCAACACCAGCGCCACCCAGAGGCTGCGCAAGTAAAATGATGTCGACATTGATAATCCTGAGGAAAACGGTCTGGCCGGTATTGTGCAACAGAAAGTGGCCTTGGCGCGCGCATTCCTGTCGGTAAAACGTCACAGGCGTATGCGACGGGGCCTGCAGGAACAGCTGCCACCTGCGGGGTGCTCTACCATCCTGGCCTCGGCGCAAAAAAAAGCCCCCGGACTTTTCAGGCCGGGGGCTTTTATTCAAACCGCCATCAGTACTTCTTGATGTCAGCCTGGGTTTCCAACTGCTTACGGTAAGCCGCGAAGTCCTGCTGGCCGACACGGGAAGCGAGGAAGCGGCGGTATTGTGCCTTTTCTCCGTCCGTTGGGGCGCTCGCTTCGTTCACGCCGTTCAAGCGCACGATCACCAGGCTACCGTCAGCCAGGGTCACGGTGGTAAAGGTCGGCTTGTCCTTGGCCGCAGGCTTGGGCATGCGGAACAGGGCTTGCAGCACGGCAGGATCAACCGCTTCCGCGCTACGGCTAGCCGCTTCGGTGACTTTCCAGGCCTGGCCGTCGACCGGCTGATTCAGCGGGGTCTTGCCATCACGCAGGCTGGCGATCAGCTCGTCAGCGTGAGTCTTGGCCGCCGCGCTGGCGCGTTCCTTGGCCATCTGGGTGCGGATCGCCGCTGCAACGCTTTCCAGCGGCAGTTGTGCAGGCTTGCGGTGCTCTTTGGCACGCAGCACGATGATGGTTTCCGGATCCAGCTCGATGGCGGTGCTGTTGGCTCCCTCATCCAGCACTTCCGGGCTGAACGCGGCGGTGACCACGGCACGGTTGGCCGCAACACCTTCGCCACCTTCACGGCCAAATGGCGCGGAGGTATGCACGGTCAGCTTGAGGTCAGACGCGGGTTGAGCCAGATCGGACGCTTCGAATGCCGCATCTTCCAATTGCTTGGTTGCTTCGACGAAACGCTGTTCGACCTGCTGGGCCTTGAGTTCACGCGTCAGCTTGTCTTTCAGGCTGGCAAACGTCGGCACTTCAGGTGCTTCAACGCCGAGCAGCTTGATCAAGTGCCAACCGAAGGTACTGCGTACCGGCGCCGAGACCTGGTCCTGCTTCAACGCGTACAGGGCGGTTTCGAAATCCGGGTCGTAGACACCAGGGCCGGCAAAGCCAAGGTCGCCACCATTGTTGGCCGAACCTGGATCCTGGGAGAACTCCTTGGCCAGGGCGTCGAACTTCTCACCCTTGGCCAGGCGTGCCTGGATTTCTTCGATCTTGGCCTTGGCTTGCGCCTCGGTGACCTTGTCGTTGACTTCAATCAGGATATGCGCGGCACGACGCTGCTCAGCGAGGTTGGCGGTTTCTTTCTCGTAGGCGGCCTGCAGCTCATCATCCTTGACGGTGACCTGGTCGAAGAAGGACGACTTCTTCAATTCCAGATAGTCGATGACCACCTGGTCGGGGGTCATGAACTCTTTGGCATGTTGGTCGTAGTAAGCCTTGACCTCGTCGTCGGTGAGTTTCACCGCCGCAGGGTTGGCCTTGAGGTTCACGGTGGCGAAATCGCGGGTCTGTTTTTCCAGACGGGCGAACGCCAGCACTTCGGCATCAGTGACGAAACCGCTGCCCGCAATACCTGCGCGAACCTGGCCGATCAGCATTTCCTGGGTCAGCATCTGACGGAACTGCAGACGGCTGTAGCCCAACTGACGGATCACCTGGTCAAAGCGTTCGGCATTGAACTTGCCGTCCACCTGGAATTCCGGCGTTTGCAGGATCACTTGGTCCAGCGCAGCTTCAGAGAAGCCGAACTTCGAATCGGCCGCGCCTTGCAGCAGCAGTTTGCGATCGATCAGCCCCTTGAGGGCCGCATCGCGCAGCAGTTTTTCGTCCAGCAGCGAAGCATCGAAATCCTTGCCGAGCTGTTGCATCAGCTGGCGACGTTGCATATCGACGGCCTGGCTCAGCTCGGGCTGGGTGATGGCTTCACCGTTGACCTTGGCCACGTCCTGCTTGTTAGTACCCGAGGCCTGGAAAATGGCTTCGATACCGGTGAACGCCATCAATGCGACGATGATCCCGATAATGGTCTTGGCAATCCAGCCTTGTGAATTGTCCTTGATATTTTGCAGCATGCGTCCCCCAGAAACGGTTGAACTTCAAAAATAGGCAACCGTGGAGCGTGGGTAGAGTCCGGATAGAAGAAAGGCGCATCCGAGGATGCGCCTTCTCGTAACTGGCGGAGCGGACGGGGATTTGAATTCTCACCCCCGGCGTGGCGACCCAATGAATACGTGGGTCAGCTACCGCTCCGCTGCCAGGCCAGACCTGCGTCCGACCCGGGTAAGCAAAGGCTTGATCGAAGCTTAGTTAACGGCTTCTTTCAGGGCTTTACCGGCTTTGAAACCTGGTTTCTTGGCAGCAGCGATTTGCAGTGCTTTGCCAGTCTGTGGGTTACGGCCAGTGCGAGCTGGGCGGTCAGTCACAGAGAAAGTACCGAAGCCTACCAGTACCACGGAGTCGCCGGCCTTCAGAGCGCCAGTGACGGATTCGATTACTGCATCCAGCGCACGGCCAGCAGCAGCTTTCGGGATATCAGCGGATGCAGCGATAGCATCAATCAGTTCCGACTTGTTCACTCTAAGTCCCCTTATATTTCTATTGAGTATGATTCTAAGTTTTTTGGTAAACAGCAAAAAATCAGTGCTGAATGGCCTACAGACACTTAAGAGCCGCTTTATAACAAGGGCTCTAAAAAACTGTCAAGGAAGCCCCCAGGCTAAATCGCATTAATGCGTGCTAATTCTTTCCTTGGAATCAGACTCTCGCTTTTCGTCCTTAGCGACTATCTCCGGAGCCACATCCGGCAAGGGCTCCGGCGCGTATTGCAGCGCAATTTGCAGGACCTCGTCAATCCATTTAACCGGTTTAATCTGCAGATCCTGCTTGATATTGTCAGGAATTTCCTTCAAGTCGCGAACATTCTCTTCAGGAATGATCACGGTCTTGATACCACCACGGTGTGCCGCCAGCAATTTCTCTTTCAGGCCACCGATGGCCAATACCTGACCACGCAAGGTGATTTCCCCGGTCATCGCGACATCGGCGCGCACCGGAATGCCGGTCAGGGCCGACACCAGCGCGGTGCACATGCCTACGCCAGCGCTAGGGCCGTCCTTGGGCGTCGCCCCTTCCGGCATGTGGATGTGGGTGTCGTGCTTCTCGTGGAAGTCCAGGGGAATCCCCAGGCTGCGGGCGCGGCTGCGCACCACGGTCTGCGCGGCGGTGATGGATTCGACCATCACGTCACCCAGGGAACCGGTCTTGATCAGTTGGCCCTTGCCCGGGATCACCGCAGCTTCGATAGTCAGCAATTCGCCGCCCACCTGGGTCCATGCAAGCCCTGTCACCTGCCCTACCTGATCCTGTTGCTCGGCCAGTCCGTAACGGAATTTTTTCACACCCAGGAAGTGTTCCAGGGAGTCGGCAACGACCTTCACGGAGAAGCGTTTTTCCAGCGCATGCTCTTTGACTGCCTTGCGGCAAATCTTCGCAATCTGGCGCTCGAGGCCCCGTACGCCGGCCTCGCGAGTGTAGTAGCGGACGATATCGCGGATCGCCTCGACCTCAAATTCGATCTCGCCTTTCTTCAAGCCATTGGCCGAAATCTGTTTGGGCGCGAGGTATTTGACGGCGATGTTGATTTTCTCGTCTTCGGTGTAGCCCGGCAGACGAATCACCTCCATCCGGTCCAGCAACGCTGGCGGAATGTTCATGGAGTTGGAGGTGCACAGAAACATCACGTCGGACAGGTCGTAGTCGACTTCCAGGTAATGGTCGTTGAAATTGTGATTCTGCTCCGGGTCGAGCACTTCAAGCAGCGCCGATGCCGGATCGCCACGCATGTCGCTGCCCATTTTGTCGATTTCATCGAGTAGGAACAGCGGGTTGCGCACGCCCACTTTTGTCATCTTTTGAATCAATCTACCGGGCATAGAACCGATGTACGTACGGCGGTGCCCCCGAATTTCCGCCTCGTCACGCACGCCACCCAGGGCCATGCGCACAAACTTGCGGTTGGTGGCACTGGCAATCGACTCGGCCAGCGAGGTTTTACCCACACCAGGAGGACCGACCAGGCACAACACCGGACCCCGGATCTTCTTCACGCGCTTCTGCACGGCAAGATATTCGAGGATGCGTTCTTTGACTTCTTCGAGGCCATAGTGGTCGGCATCGAGGATTTCTTCGGCACGGGTCAGGTCCAGGCGCACCTTGGTCTGGGCTTTCCACGGCACTTGCACCAGCCAGTCGATGTAGGAACGCACCACGGTGGCTTCAGCCGACATGGGCGACATCTGCTTGAGCTTGTTCAGCTCGGCAGTGGCTTTGGTCAGAGCATCTTTGGGCAGACCAGCGGCGTCGATGCGCTTTTTCAGCTCTTCGATTTCGTTGTGCCCTTCCTCACCGTCGCCAAGCTCCTTCTGAATGGCCTTCATCTGCTCATTCAGGTAGTACTCGCGCTGGCTGCGCTCCATCTGCTTTTTCACACGACCACGGATGCGCTTCTCGACCTGCAACAGGTCGATTTCGGCATCCAGCAATGCCAGCACGTGTTCGACACGGGTCGACAGGTCGATGATTTCGAGGATGTCTTGCTTCTGCTCGATCTTCAGGGCCATGTGCGCGGCCATGGTATCGACCAGGCGGCTTGGCTCATCGATGCTGTTGAGCGATGAGAGGACTTCAGCCGGGACTTTCTTGCCCAACTGCACATATTGCTCGAACTGCGAGAGCAGGCTGCGTACAAAGACTTCGGACTCGCGCTCAGGGGCCTCGACCTCGTCGATCAATGCCACTTCGGCGCGCAGGTGGCCATCCACCTCCATGAAGCGCTCCACCGCGCCGCGCTGCTCACCTTCGACCAGCACCTTGACGGTGCCGTCCGGCAGTTTGAGCAGTTGCAGAACAGTGGCAACGGTGCCGACGCGATACAAGGCGTCTTCGCCTGGATCATCATCAGCTGGATTCTTTTGGGCCAACAGCAAAATCTGCTTGTCGCCCGTCATCGCGGCCTCGAGGGCTTCGATAGACTTCTCGCGCCCCACGAACAGCGGGATAACCATGTGCGGATAGACGACGACATCACGCAACGGCAGGAGAGGCAATTCGATGGTTGTCTTCATGATTTCGCCTCTATGACAGTTGAAAAATAAGCATGAAGCCAAGATGGGGGCTGCATGCAAAAAAAACAAGCTTATTGCCAGCAGTTAAACACAGTAAAAAAATCTGAAAAAACAAAGGGGCCTCTGGAGGCCCCTTGTCTGTACCGAAACTGCGCAACGCTTACGCGTCTGGCGCAGCCTTGGCGGTCGGCTCACTGTTTTCGTAGATATACAGTGGCTTGGACTTACCTTCTATAACGCTTTCGTCGATCACCACTTTACTCACCTCCGACTGCGAGGGGATTTCGTACATGGTGTCGAGCAACACGCCTTCGAGGATGGAACGCAGGCCACGCGCACCGGTCTTGCGCTCCAGTGCCCGCTTGGCCACCGACTTGAGTGCATCGGTACGGAACTCGAGGTCCACGCCTTCCATTTCGAACAGCTTGGCGTACTGCTTGGTCAGGGCGTTTTTCGGCTCGGTGAGGATCTGAATCAGAGCAGCCTCATCCAGCTCGTCCAACGTGGCCAGAACCGGCAGACGGCCAACGAATTCCGGGATCAGACCGAACTTGACCAGATCGTCAGGCTCGACTTCACGCAGGGACTCGCCCACCTTCTTGCCTTCTTCCTTGCTGCGCACTTCTGCACTGAAACCAATGCCGCCACGGGTGGAACGTTGCTGAATAACCTTTTCCAGCCCCGAGAACGCACCGCCACAGATAAACAGGATGTTACGCGTATCAACCTGAAGGAATTCCTGCTGCGGGTGCTTGCGACCGCCTTGTGGCGGTACGGAAGCAACCGTGCCTTCGATCAGTTTCAACAGCGCCTGCTGCACGCCTTCACCGGAAACGTCCCGGGTGATCGACGGGTTGTCGGACTTGCGCGAAATCTTGTCGATTTCGTCGATGTAGACAATACCCATCTGGGCCTTCTCTACGTCGTAGTCGCACTTCTGCAGCAGTTTCTGAATGATGTTCTCGACATCCTCGCCCACGTAGCCAGCCTCGGTGAGGGTGGTGGCGTCGGCGATGGTGAAGGGAACGTTGAGCAGACGAGCGAGGGTCTCAGCAAGCAGGGTTTTACCCGAGCCTGTAGGACCGATCAGCAAGATGTTGCTCTTGCCGAGTTCGACTTCGTCGCCTTTCTTGTCACGCTGGTTCAGACGCTTGTAGTGGTTATACACCGCTACGGCCAGAACCTTCTTTGCACGCTCTTGACCGATGACGTATTGGTCAAGGATGCCGCTGATTTCTTTAGGCGAAGGCAATTTATGCGCGCTGCTCTCGGCCTGGGCTTCCTGCACCTCCTCACGGATGATGTCATTGCACAGGTCGACGCATTCGTCGCAGATAAAGACCGAGGGGCCGGCAATCAATTTGCGTACTTCATGCTGGCTTTTGCCACAGAAGGAGCAATAGAGCAGCTTGCCGTTGTCCTCGCCGTTGCGGGTGTCAGTCATTCGTTCGATCCAAATCCGATAGGCTTGCAACACAAGATGAAGGCTAATGCGGGCTTTTTCAAGCCCGCCAGTGATCGGATAATCCGACCTGCCCTATTTTGAGCTGCTTATATTAAGCGGGGCGCTTTTCGATCACTGCGTCGATCAACCCGTATTCACGTGCGGCTTCGGCGCTCATGAAGTTGTCGCGGTTGGTGTCGCGCTCGATTTCTTCCAGCGTGTGCCCACTGTGCTTGGCCATCAGCGTATTGAGGCGCTCGCGGATGAAGAGGATTTCCTTGGCGTGGATTTCGATATCCGACGCCTGGCCCTGGAAACCGCCCAGCGGCTGGTGAATCATCACGCGCGAGTTCGGCAGGCAGTAACGCTTGCCCTCGGCACCGGCGGTCAGCAGGAATGCACCCATGCTGCAGGCCTGACCAATACAGGTCGTCGATACGTTCGGCTTGATGAACTGCATGGTGTCGTAGATCGACATGCCCGCTGTTACCGAACCGCCCGGTGAGTTGATGTAGAGATGGATGTCCTTGTCCGGGTTTTCCGCTTCAAGGAACAGCAGTTGCGCACAGATCAGGTTGGCCATGTAGTCCTCTACCGGACCCACCAGAAAGATCACTCGCTCCTTGAGCAGGCGCGAGTAGATATCGTAGGCACGTTCGCCACGAGCGGACTGCTCGACAACCATCGGGACCAGGCCGCCAGCGGCCTGGATATCAGAGTTCTGCTGAATATAGGAATTACGGAACATGCTCTGCAGTTACTCCCAAATAGTCATGTCTTGAAAACGCATAAGCCAGCGCGAGGCTGGCTTATGGTTATATTTCCAACGAGTTGGACAATCAGTCGGCTTGTGCTGCTTGCGCCGGTTTGACTGCTTCTTCGTAAGAGACCGCTTTATCGGTCACCTTAGCCTTCTGCAGAACAGTATCCACAACTTGTTCTTCCAGCACAACCGAACGTACTTCGTTCAGTTGCTGGTCGTTCTTGTAGTACCAAGCCACGACCTGCTCAGGCTCCTGGTAGGCCGAGGCCATTTCCTGGATCATTTCGCGAACGCGGTCTTCGTCAGGCTTGAGGTCGAATTGCTTGACCACTTCAGCCACGACCAGGCCCAGCACAACGCGGCGCTTGGCTTGTTCTTCGAACAGCTCGGCCGGCAACTGGTCAGGCTTGATGTTGCCACCAAACTGCTGGACCGCTTGAACGCGCAGGCGATCCACTTCGTTGGACAGCAGAGCCTTAGGCACTTCGATCGGGTTGGCGGCCAGCAGACCGTCCATCACCTGGTTCTTGACCTTGGACTTGATGGCCTGACGCAGCTCGCGCTCCATGTTCTTGCGAACTTCGGTGCGGAAGCCTTCGATGCCGGTTTCCTTGATACCGAACTGGGCGAAGAATTCTTCGTTCAGTTCTGGCAGCTTAGGCTCGGAAACGCTGTTGACGGTCACGGTGAACTCGACGGCTTTGCCGGCCAGGTCCAGGTTCTGGTAGTCAGCAGGGAATTCCAGCTTCAGGACGTGCTCTTCGCCGGCTTTAGCGCCAACCAGGCCGTCTTCGAAACCAGGGATCATGCGGTTGGAACCCAGCACCAGCTGAGTGCCCTTGGCGGAGCCGCCAGCGAACACTTCGCCGTCAACCTTGCCTACGAAATCGATGTTCAACTGATCTTCGTTCTGGGCGGCACGGTCGGCCACTTCGAAACGGGTGTTCTGCTTGCGCAGGATTTCCAGCATGTTGTCCAGATCGGCATCAGCAACGTCGGCGCTCAGGCGCTCGACTTCGATACCGTCGAAACCAGCTACTTCGAACTCAGGAAACACTTCGAATACGGCAACGTATTCCAGGTCCTTGCCAGCTTCGAGGGACTTAGGCTCGATGGAAGGCGAACCCGCTGGGTTCAGCTTGTGCTCGACAACAGCTTCGTAGAAAGAAGCCTGGATCACGTCACCTACAGCTTCCTGGCGCGCATCGGCACCAAAACGACGCTTGATTTCGCTCATCGGCACTTTGCCTGGACGGAAACCAGCGATTTTGGCCTTCTGGGCAGTCTGCTGCAGACGCTTGTTGACCGCAGTCTCGATACGCTCTGCTGGCACGGTGATGCTCAGGCGGCGCTCGATAGCAGTAGTATTTTCAACAGAAACTTGCATGGATATTCCTCGTTGCACAGACGTTAGCCGGCCATTTCCGACCCCAATCAAGGGCATGCATTCTAGTGGGTCAAACTCAAGAAGTCACCCTACTGGAAATACGTGCGAAAACAGCTGGCGTTTTATCGGTACGAAGGCACTGATGCACCTCGCCCCGGCGACAAAACCAGCCAATCACGCCAGGGCTCTGCACCGCCTCTTCTATATATAGAAGGAGCCAGTCACCGCCCTGGCGCACGACGCTGCGTGCAGGACCGACAGACAGCACAGCATCATCGAGAAACATAAATGCGATGAAGCACCCCGCCAATCCGATCCAACACCTGCAGACGCCGGATATACGAACCGCCAAAACCAAAAAAGGCGCCAGACTGTTAAATCTGGCGCCTTTCGAATATGGGGTGGACGAAGGGGATCGAACCCTCGACAACGGGAGTCACAATCCCGTGCTCTACCAACTGAGCTACGCCCACCATATTGCGTTAACAAAGAAACCAAACCACTTCTTTGTTGAGCCCTGCCCCGCCTGTCGACCGAGCAATGCTTTAATTGGTGCGGATGAAGAGACTCGAACTCTTACGCCTCGCGGCGCTGGAACCTAAATCCAGTGTGTCTACCAATTCCACCACATCCGCGCATAAAGCTCTTAAAGCAAAGGCGCCAGATGATTAATCTGGCGCCTTTTCAGAATATGGGGTGGACGAAGGGGATCGAACCCTCGACAACGGGAGTCACAATCCCGTGCTCTACCAACTGAGCTACGCCCACCATCTAGCGCTACTTGTGCCAAAGCTGCCTAATGGCGCACCCGGCAGGACTCGAACCTGCGACCATCCGCTTAGAAGGCGGATGCTCTATCCAGCTGAGCTACGGGCGCCTTATTAATCTGTACTCTTTGAGGATTACAAACTAAGTGCTTTCCAGCCTTGCAAAATAACCATTCTGCTCGACCTTCTTAACCAGTGCTAGGCTGTGCCCGACAAGTGCGACGAATAGTATAGAGGGCCTCGAAACCCGTCAAATCTTTTTTGAAAAAAATTCATTTTATTTAAGGGGTTAGGCCAATTTGCAGACCAAGCGCCTTTGCCCTCACGTCATGGCGTGCGAGAATGCGCGCACTTTTCTTCCCCCTCTCGATGGTTAATCACGCGTAATGACTGCACAACTTATCGACGGCAAATCAATCGCCGCCAGCCTGCGCCAGCAGATCGCCAAACGAGTCACCGAGCGCAGCCAGCAAGGCCTGCGCACGCCTGGCCTCGCGGTGATCCTGGTCGGCAGCGATCCTGCCTCTCAGGTTTATGTCTCGCACAAGCGTAAAGACTGTGAAGAGGTTGGCTTTATTTCCAAGGCCTACGACTTGCCTGCCGACACCACCCAGCAGGCCCTGGCCGACCTGATCGACAGCCTCAATGATGATCCGGCGATGGACGGTATCCTCCTGCAACTGCCGCTGCCCGAGCACCTGGACGCGTCCAAGCTGCTGGAGCGCATCCGCCCGGACAAAGACGTCGACGGCTTCCACCCCTACAACGTCGGTCGTCTGGCCCAGCGTATTCCGCTGCTGCGCCCCTGCACGCCGAAAGGCATCATGACCCTGCTGGAAAGCACCGGTGTCGACCTGTACGGCCTAGATGCCGTGATCGTCGGCGCGTCCAACATCGTCGGTCGCCCGATGGCCATGGAACTGCTGCTGGCCGGCTGCACCGTGACCGTCACCCACCGTTTCACCAAGGATCTGGCCGGCCACGTCGGCCGCGCCGACCTGGTGGTGGTAGCAGCCGGCAAGCCGGGCCTGGTCAAGGGTGAATGGATCAAGGACGGCGCCATCGTCATCGACGTGGGCATCAACCGTCAGGCAGACGGCAAGCTGGTTGGCGATGTGGTGTACGAAACCGCCCTGCCCCGCGCCGGCTGGATCACTCCGGTGCCGGGCGGCGTTGGCCCGATGACCCGTGCCTGCCTGCTGGAAAACACGCTGTACGCCGCAGAGACTCTGCACGGTTAATAACCAGGCGTACTTAAAAAGCCCTGCCTTAGCGCAGGGCTTTTTATTGCCCGCCAGAAACTTGTTTTTTCTTAGTTTTTAAGCACTTTCGTCTGGATGTAGAAGAACATTCGACAGTTTCTGATCCATACTCCTAAAATGTAACGTCATTTTTCACAAAATCCGTTTTCCAACGGTATTCATTACTTTTTTAGCGAGTTCATCCGCGTGAAAATTCGTCTTTCCATTGTCAGCCTGTTTTTTGCTTTCACCGGCACCTTTGCGCACGCCGCCGAATCCACCCTGGCGCCGCGTGATCCCTCCAAGCTGCAAATCGCGTCCGGCAGCGCCATGCTGGTCGACCTGCAGACCAACAAAGTCATCTACGCCAGCAACCCCGACGTGGTGGTGCCGATTGCATCGGTGAGCAAATTGATGACCGGCCTTATCGTGCTTGAGGCCAAGCAGAACATGGATGAGTACATCGACATCAACATCACCGACACCCCGGAGATGAAAGGTGTGTTCTCCCGCGTGAAAATCGGCAGCCAGATGCCGCGCAAGGAAATGCTGCTGATCGCCCTGATGTCCTCGGAAAACCGCGCCGCCGCGAGCCTGGCGCACCACTATCCAGGCGGCTACGCAGCGTTCATCGCAGCCATGAACGCCAAGGCCAAGGCCCTGGGCATGACCAGCACCCACTACGTCGAGCCTACCGGCCTGTCGATTCATAACGTGTCGACCGCCCGCGACCTGAGCAAGCTGCTGGCCTATGCACGCAAGTTTCCGATGCTCAGCCAACTGAGCACCACCAAGGAAAAGACCGTTTCGTTCCGCAAACCCAATTACACCCTGGGTTTCTCCAACACCGATCACCTGATCAACCGCGCCAACTGGGACATCAAGCTGACCAAGACCGGCTTTACCAACCAGGCCGGCCATTGCCTGGTGCTGGTGACCAGCATGGGTAATCGCCCGGTGTCGCTGGTGATCCTCGATGCGTTCGGCAAGTTCACCCACTTTGCCGATGCCAGCCGTATTCGCAGCTGGGTCGAAACCGGCAAGGGCGGTTCGGTGCCGGATGTGGCATTGCGCTACAAGGCCGACAAGAACCTTAAAAGCCGTCCGAATACAGCGGAAGTTCGTCGCTGACCGACACACCTATTGAACCCAACAGGTCCAATGTCAGCGGGAGGGAGCTTGCTCCCTCCCATATTCTCATTTGTGTTCCGCCAGCACCTTGAGCGCCTGCGCCGCCGCCCGCTCCTGCCCGGCCTGGGCCGTCGCATTCGCCGCCTCGCGCCAGCGCTGCGCATCCACATTCGCCGGCAACTGGCTCGGCCGCTGGGTAAGAATCGCCCAGTGTCCGGCGCTCGCCCACTTCGATTCAAAGTCGCTGAAGCTCATCAACAAACGCCGGTCCATGCCCGAGCGCAACAGCACCGTGCTTTTCTGTTGGTTGAAACCCACCACGACCACGTAGCGCGCGTCAGACCACAGCCCACCGCCCAGACGCGCCATCACCGGATAACCCGCCGCCACTTGCGCCAGTACCGCCGTCAGTTTGGCGTCCAGCGGGTACACCATCAGCCCGTATTCGCGCGCCAGCACCTGCATGTTGCGCTCCAGGTCCGCTTCGCCGCCCGGTAAACGCAGCGGTTTATCCAGCAAGCCCGGTGTCATCACAATGCCTTGTTGCGACAGCATGCTGGCCAAAGCCGTAGGACCGCTCTGATAAGCCTCGCTACGAAAGGTCGGCACGCCGTTGAGTTCGACGCGTTCAGGCAGGCCGGGCAGTTTCGAAGGGTGCCCGGAACAGGCGGCAAGCCCCAGGGTGCAGGCCAGCAATAGGGAAGTTGTAACGTTCGACCGTAACCGCAATTTTTTTACTCTCTTGATCAACTGCCGGTAAGGGCCCTGATCATAGGACGCTCCGTCACGCGGGTATAGCCCAAAGCCATGGTTCGCCGTGCGGCATAGAGCAAACAAGTTGGACGAACACGACCATTGGTCAATAGCAGGCAACCGTCAGGTAGCTAGACTGTCCATTGAGAAGACTGTGTGTGCCCCGTGCGGGGCGAAAGGAGGCCCGAATGAGCCTTGTAACGACGATCATGATGTTGATCCTGGGTTGGCTGGCGGTCGCCGGCGCCATGTTGTGGGGGGTGTTGCGCATTACCCGTCGGCACCATCACCCCCACGTCAAATCCGCCAAGCCGCATAAGGCGACGGCGCACCATGCCTAGCCAGGCATGCAATTGAAGTCCTGCGTCGCCGCAACTTCCTTGCCGTGGCCATCCTTCAAGGTTGCGCGCACGGTGGTGCCCAAGCTGGATTCTTCCAGGGTGTAGTGCTCACCCGCCTTGAAGTGCTTGTACTCGACGCGGCCCTGGCAATCCTGCTGGTTGTCGTCACCGGGTTCCTCCTCAAACAACGTCACGTCCAACCGATGATCGCCCGGCGGCACTTCAAAGAAGCGCCCGTCATCCACGCGCTTGCCATCCAAGCGTTCGGCCATCAGGTCGTTCGGCGCTTCCTCCTTTAAACCAATCCAGGCTTCGCTCGGGTCCGCCTTGGGAATCGGGCCGGCGCACGCCGACAGCAGCAGGACGGCACCGAGTGCGGGAATCAACAACAAGGGTTTAAGTGACATGGCAGGGCTCCAAAAAGACGATGTGTCCGATGGGCGACAAGCTTGGCGAGCGGTCCTGTGTAGAACAAATGAATACCTATGAAACGTTCTTCAGCCTTGACCTAAATGTTCCTTCACCTGGCTGAAAGGTGCGTGTTAGGTGGGTCGGGCAAGACTGCCGGGGTTTGCAATCCTGCTTTTTCCGGAGATCACGCATGCTCGGGCTGGTAAAGACCGCACTGCAAAAGCCTTACACGTTTATCGTGCTGGCTATATTCATCTGCATCGTCGGGCCGATGGCGGCCCTGCGTACCCCCACTGACGTTTTCCCCGATATCGGCATCCCCGTGGTCGCCGTGGTGTGGCAGTACAACGGCCTGTCCCCGGATGCCATGGCCGGTCGGGTGATCTACACCTACGAACGCTCCCTGAGCACCACCGTCAACGACATCGAACACATCGAATCGCAATCGCTGCCCGGCATGGGCATCGTCAAGATCTTCTTCCAGCCCGGCGTGGACATCCGCACCGCCAACGCCCAAGTGACCGCCGTGTCACAAACCGTGCTCAAACAGATGCCGCCGGGCATCACGCCGCCGCTGATCCTCAACTACAGCGCGTCCACGGTACCGATCCTGCAAATGGCGTTTTCCAGCCCCAGCCTGTCGGAAGCCAAAATCCGCGACCTGGTGCAAAACAACATCCGCCTGCCCCTCAGCGCCCTGCCCGGCCTGGCCATGCCCACCCCCATGGGCGGCAAACAGCGCCAGATCACCCTCGACCTCGACCCCCAGGCGCTGGCCGCCAAAGGCTTGTCGGCACAAGACGTGGGTAATGCCCTGGCGTTGCAGAACCAGATCATCCCGGTGGGCACCGCCAAACTCGGCCCCAACGAATACACGATCCTGCTCAACAACAGCCCCAAGGCCATCGATGAGCTCAACGACCTGCCGATAAAAACCGTCGACGGCGCCCTGATCACGATCGGCCAAGTGGCCCATGTGCGTGACGGCTCACCGCCACAAACCAACATTGTGCGCGTCGATGGCCACCGCGCCGTGCTGATGCCGGCGTTGAAAAACGGCAGCATTTCCACCCTGTCGATCATCGACGGCATTCGCCAGATGCTGCCGCGCATCGACGAAACTCTGCCGCCATCGCTGAAGACCTCGCTGCTGGGCGATGCCTCGGTGTTCGTCAAGCAATCGGTGGGCAGCGTGGCCCAGGAAGGCATCATCGCCGCGCTGCTGACCAGTGCGATGATCCTGCTGTTCCTCGGCAGTTGGCGCTCCACCCTGATCATCGCCGCGTCGATTCCGCTGGCGGTGCTGTCGGCCATTGCACTGCTGGCGGCCACCGGGCAAACCCTCAACGTGATGACGCTCGGTGGGCTGGCGTTGGCCGTGGGGATCCTGGTGGATGACGCCACGGTGACGATCGAAAACATCAACTGGCACCTGGAACAAGGCAAGGCGGTGAAGACCGCAATCCTCGACGGCGCCGCGCAGATCGTCGGCCCGGCGTTCGTCTCGCTGCTGTGTATCTGCATCGTGTTCGTGCCGATGTTCCTCCTGCAAGGCATCGCCGGTTACCTGTTCCGGCCGATGGCGCTGGCGGTGATCTTTGCCATGGCCAGCTCGTTCGTCCTCTCGCGTACCTTGGTGCCGACGCTGGCGATGTTCCTGCTCAAGCCGCATATACCCGAGCAAGGCGCAGGTCATCACCCGGAAGATGCATTCATCAACCACCATGAGGGTGAGCAGCACAACAAACTGCGTAACCCCGCGCTGCAAGCGGTGCTGAATTTTCAGCAGGGCTTCGAGCGCCATTTCTCGAATATCCGCGATACCTATCACGGCCTGCTCACCCTGGCGCTGGGCCAGCGCCGCCGCTTTATCATCGGTTTCCTGGCCTGCGTCCTCGCCTCGTTCGTGTTGCTGCCGAGCCTGGGCCAGGACTTTTTCCCGGCCACTGACGCGGGCGCACTGGCCCTCCACGTTCGCCTGCCGCTGGGCACACGCATCGAAGAAAGCGCCGCCGCTTTCGACCGCATCGAAGCGCGGATTCGCGAGGTCATCCCCGCCGACGAGCTGGACACCATCGTCGACAACATCGGCATCCCGCTCAGCGGCATCGACATGGCCTACAGCAGCAGCGGGACTATCGGCCCGCAGGATGGCGACATCCAGGTCACGCTGAAAAAGGCTCATGCTCCGACAGCCGACTATGTGAAAAAACTGCGTGAAGCCCTGCCGCAAAGTTTCCCCGGCAGCCACTTCGCGTTCCTGCCCGCCGACATCAGCAGCCAGATCCTCAATTTCGGCGCACCGGCCCCGCTGGACGTGAAGATCTCCGGGCGCAACGACGCCGAAAACCGTGCGTACGCCGTCGAACTTGAACGCCGTCTGCAACACGTACCGGGCATCGCCGACCTGCGTATCCAGCAGTCCACCGGCTACCCGTCCCTGCAAGTGAATGTCGACCGCCTGCGCGCCGAAGGCCTGGGCATCACCGAGCGTGACGTGACCAACAGCATGGTGGCCTCGCTGGCCGGCAGCTCCCAGGTCGCACCGACGTTCTGGCTCAACCCGGCCAACGGCGTGTCCTATTCGATCGTCGCCGCCACCCCGCAATACCGCCTCGACAGCCTGCCGTCACTGGAAGCCTTGCCGGTCACCGGCGCCGATGGCCAATCGCAGATTCTCGGCGGTGTGGCCAGCATCTCCCGTGTACAAAGCCCGGCGGTGGTTACCCACTACAACATCGAACCGACCCTGGACCTGTACGCCAACGTGCAAGGCCGCGACCTCGGCGGCGTGGCCCGCGACGTGCAAAAGGTGCTGGATGACACCGCGCACCTGCGCCCCAAAGGCGCGACGATCAGCCTGCACGGGCAGATCGATGCACTGCATGAAGCGTTCAGCGGCCTGAGCCTGGGCCTGCTCGGCGCGGTGGTGCTGATCTACCTGCTGATCGTGGTCAACTTCCAGTCGTGGGTCGACCCGTTCGTGATCATCACGGCATTGCCGGCCGCGCTGGCGGGGATCGTATGGATGCTGTTCCTCAGCGGTACCTCGTTGTCGGTGCCCGCCCTGACCGGCGCGATCCTGTGCATGGGCGTGGCCACCGCCAACTCGATCCTGGTGGTGAGCTTTTGCCGCGAACGCCTGGCCGAACATGGCGATGCGCTCAAGGCCGCGCTGGAAGCCGGCTACACGCGCTTTCGCCCGGTGTGCATGACCGCCCTGGCGATGATCATCGGCATGTTGCCGCTGGCCTTGTCCGAGGAACAAAACGCGCCGTTGGGTCGTGCGGTGATCGGTGGCCTCATCTTCGCCACCGTCGCCACCTTATTGTTTGTTCCCGTGGTCTTCAGCCTGGTCCACGGTCGTCACCCTACTCGCGCAGTTGTTGGAGAAACCCCACATGTCGTCTGATCACACCCCCTCGCGCAAGCGCCTGATGCTCCTGGGTATCGGTGGCCTGACCCTCGCCGCCCTGCTGGTCGCCAACGGCCTGCACGCCCGCACCTTGCACGAACAATCCGTCACTGCCTGGACCGAAACCGCAGCCGTGCCCCAGGTAATGGTATTCCAACCCAAACAGAACGCCGCCGGCGATACCCTGCGCTTGCCCGCGCACCTTGAGGCCTGGAGCAAGGCGCCGATTCATGCACGAGTCAGCGGCTACCTCAAGGATTGGAAAGTCGACATCGGCAGCCCGGTCAACGCCGGGCAAATCCTCGCCGAAATCGACAGCCCGGACCTGGACCAACAGCTTGCACAAACACATGCAAGGCTGGTGCAGGAACAGGCCAATGCGCGCCTGGCGCAAACCACCGCCACGCGTTGGCAGAACCTGGTGGCCAGCCATTCGGTATCGCGCCAGGAAGCCGATGAAAAAACTTCCAACGCCGCAGCCGCTAAAGCCAACGCCGAAGCCGCCGCGGCCGACTTCGCGCGGCTCTCGGCACTGGAAAGCTACAAGACGATTCGTGCGCCGTTCGCCGGCACCATCACCGCGCGCAACACCGATATCGGTCAGTTGATCAAGGCCGATACCGACAGCGATCCGGAGCTGTTCAACATTGCCGACACCCACCAGTTGCGCCTGTACGTGCCGGTGCCGCAGAACTACGCGGCGGTGATCCACCCCGGCCTGGAAGCCGAGCTGACCGTGCCCGAACACCCCGGCGAGCATTTCAAGGCGCGCCTGATCGGCGACTCCACCGCCATCGACCGCCGCTCCGGCACCCTGCTCGCGCAGTTCGTGGTCGACAACCCCAGCGGTGAGTTGCTGCCCGGTGATTACGCCGAAGCCACCCTGCCGATCCCCGCCGACACCCACGGCGTGAGCATTCCGGCCAGCGCCTTGATCTTCCGCGCCCAGGGCACCCAGGTTGCGGTGTTGGATGCGCAGAATCATGTGCACCTGCAAACCATCCACATCGGCCTGGACCTGGGCGAACGCCTGGTGATCGACCAAGGTTTGAAACCCGCCGACCGTATTGTCGACAACCCGCCCGACGCCCTGCGCGAAGGCGATCCGGTGCAACTGGCCGACGCCTCGGGAGGTGCGCATGCGCCCAAGGCTTAAACCTCTCGCGGCGCTAGTGCTGCTGGCGCTGCAAGGCTGCTCGATGGCGCCGGCCTATACAGCGCCGTCGGTTGAACTGCCCGCGAGCTATCGCGAACAGACCAGCGATGGGCCATGGCACAGCGCGCAACCGTCCGACTCACTGGCGCCCGCATGGTGGACGCTCTACAACGATTCACGTCTCGACAGACTGCAACAGCAATTGCTCAAGGCCAACCCGGACTTGGCGGCGGCACTCGCGCACTTCGACGCCTCACAGGCCTACGCCAGCCAGCTGCATGCAGGGTTGTTCGCGCAAATCACCGCCAGCGCGCAGCCACTGCGCCAGCGCCAATCGGACTCGCGGCCGTTGCGCGGCACCACCCAGCCGTCGGTGTACAACAGCAACACCGCCGGTTTTTCATTGAGTTACGACCTGGACCTGTGGGGCAAAATCCGCAACCAGGTGGCGGCCGGCGATGCCCAGGCGCAAGCGAGCGCTGATGACCTGGCGGTGGCGCGCTTGAGCCTGCAACATCAATTGGCGAGTTTGTATGTGCAGCTCAATGGGTTGGACGCGCAGAGCCGAATCCTGAGCCGTTCGCTGGAGGATTTCAGCCAGGCGTTGCAACTGATCCGTAGTCGGTACGAGGGCCAGATCGCGTCGGAACTGGACCTGACCCGTGCACAAAATCAACTGGCCGAAGCCAAGGCGCAGCTGGATGAAGTGCAGGGGCAACGTAACCTCACCGAACACGCCATCGGCGAATTGGTGGGCGTGGCGGCCGGTGATTTTTCATTGCCGCCAAGCCAGGGGTTGATGGCGTTGCCGGGCATTCCTTCACAACTGCCAAGCCAGCTGCTGCAACGTCGCCCGGATATCGCAGCGGCGGAGCGACGCGTGTTTGCCGCCAACGCCACGATCGGCGTGGCCAAGGCCGCATGGTTCCCGGATTTCAGCTTGACCGGCTTGATCGGCGGGCAGACGCAGGGCGTGGGCAATTTGCTGTCCGCCGGCAATCGGTACTGGGCGCTGGGGCCGCTGATGAATCTGCCGATCTTCGACGGCGGGCGCCTGAGCGCCAATGAACGCCAGGCCAGGGCCGAGTTTGAAGAAGCGTCGGCGCAATACCGCAGCCAGGTGTTGAAGGCCGTGCGCGAGGTGGAAGACAACCTGGCGCAACTGCGCGATTTGCAGCAGGAAGCACAGGACGAGCAAGCAGCGGCGGATGCGGCGCAGCACACCCAGGCATTGGCGATGAACAGCTATCAAGCGGGCGCAGTAAGCTACCTGGATGTGGTGACGGCGCAGACGGCGGCATTACAGGCGCAGAGGACACTGCAGGCGGTGCAGACGCGGCAGTTGCAGGCGAGTGTGGGGTTGATCACCGCACTCGGCGGCGGCTGGCAGCCGGGTGCCTGACGCGGTTTTCAGGGGCCGCTCAGTTCTGAGGGGGGCTTTCGGTTGCAGTGCTTCAGTTGAGGCATGGGTGACTGACCT
Source organism: Pseudomonas sp. FP597 (assembly GCF_030687435.1). Taxonomy (NCBI): domain Bacteria; kingdom Pseudomonadati; phylum Pseudomonadota; class Gammaproteobacteria; order Pseudomonadales; family Pseudomonadaceae; genus Pseudomonas; species Pseudomonas sp. FP597. The sequence goes on from NZ_CP117432.1 coordinate 4,180,168, forward strand.
ACCGCTATCGGGAGCAAGCCCCCTCCCACACTGGTTTTGTGCAAGACACACAATGTATGAACACCACAGGCCCCTGTGGGAGGGGGCTTGCTCCCGATATAGGTAATCCAGACACATCCAGCCAAAAACCTGCCGATCAAGTTCAATTCACGCGTTCTAGCCTCTCTGAACTCACTTACACAAGAGGCCAGGGAATGGCAGATCTACCCGCTTCACACCGCCTGCGCATCGGCCGCTTCAGTGAACCGAACCGCATCTACCTCATCACCACCAACACCCACGAACGGATGCCGATATTCGATAATTTCCATCTCGGTCGCCTAGTGGTCTGGCAGTTTCGATTGGCCCAGTACCAAGGACTGGCGAACTCTCTGGCATGGGTAATCATGCCGGATCATTTTCATTGGATTATCGAACTGCAAAAAGGCTCGCTGGCTAGCCTGATGTGCCAGGTGAAGTCCAAAAGCACGCGAGCCGTTAATGGTGCAAGCGGTCGTAAAGGGCGGCTTTGGCAGGAGAGTTTTCACGACCGGGCGCTGCGCAAGGAGGATGATCTGGTGAAAATGGCCCGGTATGTAGTAGCCAATCCATTGCGCGCCGGGCTGGTGAAGCGAATCGGCGACTATCCGCTATGGGATGCAATTTGGTTGTAGCGCCGCAGTTCAACTGTGGGAGGGGGCTTGCTCCCGATAGCGGTGGTTCAGGTAAATTTGTCTCAACTGATCCACCGCTATCGGGAGCAAGCCCCCTCCCACATTTTTCACCGCATTTCAGGCCGCGAGTTTGCCGCTGGCGATGGCTGCCGATGCAGCAACCATCGCACGCAACAACACCGCGCACCCCGCCGCCAGGTCATCCGGGTTGGCATTCTCGATTTCGTTATGGCTGATGCCGCCTTCACACGGCACGAAAATCATCCCCGCCGGGCCCAGCTCGGCGACGAAGATCGCGTCGTGCCCCGCCCCGCTGACGATGTCCATGTTCGACAAGCCCAAGCCATTCGCTGCATTCCGCACGGCGTCCACGCAGCCTTTGTCGAAGTAAAGCGGCGGAAAATCGGCGGTGGGTTCCATCTCGAAGCTCAACCCATGCTTGGCACAGGTGTCGTCGATCACCTTGCGCACCTGGGCGATCATCGAATCCAACCGCGCCGGTTCCAGGTGACGGAAATCCAGGGTCATGCGCACCTCACCGGGAATCACATTGCGTGAACCGGGGTACGCCTGCAGGCAACCGACCGTGCCGCACGCATGGGGCTGATGCCCCAACGCCGCCGCATTCACTGCCGCAACCACCGCCGCCGCGCCTACCAGGGCGTCCTTGCGCAAGTGCATCGGCGTCGGCCCGGCATGGGCTTCGACGCCGCGCAGTTTCAGGTCGAACCATTTTTGCCCGAGCGCGCCGAGCACCACGCCGATGGTTTTTTTCTCATCCTCAAGAATCGGCCCTTGTTCGATATGCGCTTCGAAATACGCACCGACTTTATGCCCACTGACAGGCCGCGTCCCCGCATAGCCAATCGCATTCAGTGCCTCACCCACGCTGACACCGTCCACATCCCTCTTGGCCAAGGTGTCCGCCAATGTGAATTTCTCGGCAAATACCCCTGATCCCATCATGCACGGCGGAAAACGCGACCCCTCTTCGTTGGTCCACACCACCACTTCCAATGGCGCCTCGGTTTCGATCTTAAGATCATTCAGGGTGCGCAGCACTTCCACGCCGGCCAGTACACCAAAACACCCGTCGAACTTGCCGCCGGTGGGCTGGGTGTCGATATGGCTGCCGGTCATCACCGGCGGCAGGTCGGGATTGCGTCCCGGGCGGCGCGCGAAAATATTGCCGATGCCATCCACCGTCACGGTGCATCCAGCCGCCTCGCACCACTGCACAAACAGGTCGCGGGCCTTGCGGTCCAGGTCGGTGAGCGCCAGGCGGCACACACCGCCCTTGGGCGTGGCACCGAGTGTGGCCAGGTCCATCAGCGACTGCCACAAGCGGTCGCGGTTGACGTGCGGGTGGCTCGATTGCAGAACGTCGAGGGCAGCGTTCATGGGGGATCTCCTCAGGCTACATGTTCTTATGGATTGACTCATTCCACTTTTGAAATGGGATCAAAATGTGGGAGGGGGCTTGCTCCCGATTGCGGTGGGTCAGTCGCCCATGCATTGGCTGAATGACTGCTATCGGGAGCAAGCCCCCTCCCACATTTGGATTTGCATTCCACTTCGTTACAACGACGATTTGGCGGCGACCGGACTGACTCCACGCTTGGCATTCAACCCGTAATACAACACCCCACCCAACGCCGAACCGGTAAACCAGCCATAGCTGTAGAACCAACTGAACACATCGCTGCCCAGCGACAGCAAGGTCAGCACCACCGGCACGCCAAAGGCGATAAAGCCCGTCCAGTTCCACGCCGGGTACACGTCGTCGCGGTAAAGACCGGCCAGGTCCAGTTGCTGTTTGCGGGTGATGAAGTAGTCCACCACCATGATCCCGGCAATCGGTCCCAGCAGGCTCGAATAGCCCAGCAACCAATTGGAATACACCGTCTCCAGGCTCACATCGGAGACGATCAGCCCGAGTTTTTTCAGAAGTTCATGCCCCATCAACACCAGCCCCACCAACCCGGTGAGGATCACCGCCGTGGTGCGGTTGATCAGCTTGGGCGCGATGTTCTGGAAGTCGTTGGTGGGCGAGACGATGTTCGCTGCCGTGTTGGTGGACAACGTGGCCACAATGATCAGCGCCATGGCCACGGCCACCCATACCGGGCTCTGGATATGCCCGATCAGGGTCACCGGGTCGGACACGCTCACGCCCACCAGTTTCACCGACGCGGCGGTCATTACCACGCCGAGGGCGGCGAACAGGAACATGGTCAGCGGCAAGCCGAAAATCTGCCCGAGGATCTGCTCCTTCTGGCTTTTGGCGTAACGGCTGAAGTCGGGAATGTTCAGCGACAGGGTGGCCCAGAACCCCACCATCGCGGTAAGGCCGGCCATGAAGTAACCGGTGAGGCTCGCGCCTTCGGGACGCTTGGGCGGGATCGCCATCAGTTCGCTGAGCGACACACTGGGCATCGCCCACACCAACAGGCCAATGCCCACCGCCACCAGCAACGGCGCCGACAGGGTTTCCAAGCGCTTGATCGATTCGGCGCCACGCAGCACCACCCACAAATTGAGCGTCCAGAAAATCATGAAGCCGATCACTTCCCCGGTACCGCCAAGGGCCTTCCATCCCTCGAAAATCGACCCAAGGAACAGGTGAATCGCCAGCCCGCCAAACATCGTCTGGATGCCAAACCAGCCACACGCCACCAGCGCCCGAATCAAACACGGTACGTTGGAGCCGAGAATGCCGAACGATGAACGCAACAACACCGGAAATGGAATGCCGTACTTGGTGCCCGGGAAGGCGTTGAGTGTCAGCGGGATCAGCACGACGATATTGGCCAGTAAGATCGCCATCAGCGCCTCGCCCACCGACAACCCGAAATACGCAGTGAGCACCCCGCCCAGCGTGTACGTCGGCACGCAGATCGACATGCCAACCCACAGCGCGGTGATGTGCCACTTGTTCCAGGTGCGTTCGTGCACCTTGGTCGGTGCCATGTCGTGGTTGTAGCGAGGGCTGTCGAGGACGTCGGGGCCGGCGTCGAGTTCGTACAGGCCGTTGCGTTCAATGACTTGCGATCTGTTCTGTTGCATGGCCGCTCCACGGTTTTTTCGAATTATTTTTTGCTCACCTGCGGGGTTAACGCAGCTGGCCGGAGTACCTCGTAAACAACATGACGTCACGGGACCGGCCAGTCGGCATCGCACTCAATAACCGTGCCGAAAACCACCAGCGCACCCGCACCGCTTATATAACGTGCTGATATCCATCAGCTTTCCGATCACACCTTGGGAACTTGCAACGTCACTCAGGCTGGATGATGTGGAAGTTGCCCGAACTGTCAGGACTCAATCTGGTGCAACACAATTATTTTTATTTCCTACTGCCGTCAAGCGGCATATCTCAAGCACCTGATTTGCAATAAGAAATGTTGCTCATATTGGGAACCTGTCAAGTGCGTCAAAATGGTGAACGCACGCCGCATTTTGGTGATTTTTATTTTTTATGCTTATAAATCAATAAGCTAATACATGAATAAGCTTATAAAAAATCTTCTTGCCCAATCTAAAAACTCGGGCTAGTTTCTATTCCTGTCACCGATGACAGGAATTAATCCACTCATCGGCAAGCCACATCAAAACACTTAGAACTGGCATAAGCCGGTCAAGCCTGTGAGGAACTCGACATGTCGCTGTTGATCCGTGGCGCCACCGTTATTACCCATGATGAAAGTTACCGCGCCGATGTTTTATGCGCGGGCGGTCTGATTCGCGCCGTCGGCACGGACCTGGATATTCCCGCCGGCACCGAAGTACTCGATGGCAGCGGCCAATACCTGATGCCCGGCGGTATCGACCCCCATACCCACATGCAACTGCCCTTCATGGGCACCGTGGCCAGCGAAGACTTTTTCAGTGGCACGGCGGCGGGTTTGGCGGGGGGCACCACCTCGATCATCGACTTCGTGATTCCCAACCCGCAGCAATCGCTGATGGAGGCCTTTCACCAATGGCGTGGCTGGGCCGAAAAGTCCGCGGCCGACTACGGCTTTCACGTGGCGATCACCTGGTGGAGCGAGCAAGTGCGCGAGGAAATGGCCGAGCTGGTCAGCCATCACGGCGTCAACAGTTTCAAGCATTTCATGGCCTACAAGAACGCGATCATGGCGGCGGACGACACCCTGGTCGCCAGCTTCGAACGCTGCCTGGAACTGGGCGCGGTGCCCACCGTGCATGCGGAAAACGGCGAGCTGGTGTACCACCTGCAACGCAAGCTGATGGCCCAGGGCATCACCGGGCCGGAAGCGCATCCGCTGTCGCGCCCGTCCCAGGTAGAAGGCGAAGCAGCCAGCCGCGCGATCCGTATCGCCGAGACCCTCGGCACACCGTTGTACCTGGTGCATGTGTCCACCAAAGAGGCGCTGGATGAGATCACCTACGCCCGCGCCAAGGGCCAGCCGGTGTACGGCGAAGTGCTCGCCGGCCACTTGCTGCTGGACGACAGCGTCTACCAGCACCCCGACTGGCAAACCGCCGCCGGCTACGTGATGAGCCCGCCGTTCCGCCCGCGCGGGCACCAGGAGGCGCTGTGGCATGGCCTGCAAGCGGGCAACCTGCACACCACCGCCACCGACCACTGCTGCTTCTGCGCCGAGCAAAAAGCCGCCGGGCGTGACGATTTCAGCAAGATCCCCAACGGCACCGCCGGTATCGAAGACCGCATGGCGCTGCTGTGGCACGAAGGGGTCAACAGCGGGCGTCTGTCGATGCAGGAATTCGTCGCACTCACCTCCACCAATACCGCGAAAATCTTCAACCTCTACCCACGCAAAGGCGCCATCCGCGTGGGGGCCGATGCCGACCTGGTGCTGTGGGACCCCGAAGGTACGCGGACCATCTCCGCCAAGACCCACCACCAGCAAGTCGATTTCAACATCTTCGAAGGCAAGACCGTGCGCGGCGTACCCAGCCATACCATCAGCCAGGGCAAACTCGTGTGGGCCGACGGCGACCTGCGCGCCGAGCGCGGGGCCGGGCGCTATGTGGAGCGGCCGGCGTACCCGCCGGTGTTCGAGCAGTTGAGCAAGCGGGCGGAGCATTCCAGACCGATTGCTGTGAAACGCTGAGACCGTCATCGGGGGCAAGCCCCCTCCCACACTGATCTCATTCCAATTGGAAAAACGCGGTCAAATGTGGGAGGGGGCTTGCCCCCGATGAGGCCAGCACAGGCAACAAAAAAACAATGCCCATCAGAGGCAGCACCTCAATAACCGTGAGGCCACCACCGTGATCCAGACCCTGACGCACCTCCCCCACCCCCGTGAAGATGGCGCAACCCTCGCCGGCCATTTCACCGACCTGGCGCCCCCACTCAACGCCCGCCAGGCCCAACTGGAAGCCTCGCGCTGCCTGTATTGCTACGACGCACCGTGCGTGAATGCGTGCCCCAGCGAGATCGACATCCCTTCGTTCATCCGCAACATCCACACCGAAAACGTGCAGGGCGCGGCGCAGAAAATCCTCTCGGCCAATATCCTCGGCGGCAGTTGCGCACGGGTGTGCCCCACCGAGATCCTTTGCCAACAGGCGTGCGTGCGCAACAACGCCGAAGAGTGCGCTCCGGTGCTGATTGGCCTGCTGCAACGTTACGCCATCGACAACGCGCATTTTGGCGAACACCCCTTCCAACGCGCCGCGCCGACCGGCAAGCGCATCGCCGTGGTCGGTGCCGGCCCCGCCGGTCTGGCTTGCGCTCATCGCGCCGCCTTGCACGGCCACGACGTGGTGATTTTCGAAGCACGGGAAAAGGCCGGCGGCCTGAATGAATACGGGATCGCCAAGTACAAGCTGGTGGACGACTTCGCCCAGAAGGAGCTGGAGTTCCTGCTGCAAATCGGCGGCATCGACATTCGCCACGGCCAGCGCCTGGGTGACAACCTCACCCTGAGCGAACTGCACCAGCAATTCGATGCGGTGTTCCTTGGCCTGGGTCTCGCCGCCAGCAAGCAACTCGGCCTGCCCCATGAAGACGCTCCCGGCCTGCTGGCCGCCACCGACTACATCCGCGAACTGCGCCAGGCCGATGACCTGACCCAACTGCCCCTGGCCGACCGCTGCATCGTGCTCGGCGCCGGCAATACCGCCATCGATATGGCCGTGCAGATGGCCCGCCTGGGTGCCCGCGACGTGAATCTGGTCTACCGTCGCGGCCTGGCGGACATGGGTGCCACGCACCACGAACAGGACATCGCCAAGGCCAACCAGGTACGCCTGCTGACCTGGGCCCAGCCTGAAGAAGTGTTGCTCGACGACAACGGCCATGTGCGCGGCATGCGCTTTGCTCGCACACGCCTGGAAAACGGTCGCCTGAGCGCCACCGGGGAAACCTTCGAACTGGCCGCCGATGCGATCTTCAAGGCCATCGGGCAAGGCTTCGATAACGCGGCGTTGCACGACCCGCTGGCCCAACAGCTGCACCGCGTGGGCGAGCGGATTTTCGTCGACGAGCAGCTGCGCACCAGCATTCCCGGGGTCTACGCCGGCGGCGATTGCGTGAGCCTCGGCCAGGACCTCACCGTACAGGCGGTGCAACACGGCAAGCTGGCCGCCGAAGCCATGCACGCTCAACTCATGCTTAATGTGGAGGCTGCGTAATGGCCGATCTCTCGATTGTGTTCGCCGGTATCAAAGCCCCCAACCCCTTCTGGCTGGCCTCCGCGCCGCCCACCGACAAGGCCTACAACGTGGTCCGTGCCTTTGAGGCCGGCTGGGGCGGCGTGGTGTGGAAAACCCTGGGTGAAGACCCGGCGGCGGTCAACGTGTCGTCGCGCTACTCGGCGCACTACGGCGCCAACCGCGAAGTGCTGGGCATCAACAACATCGAACTGATCACCGACCGCTCCCTGGAGATCAATCTGCGGGAAATCACCCAGGTCAAAAAGGACTGGCCGGATCGTGCGCTGATCGTGTCGTTGATGGTGCCGTGCGTTGAAGAATCGTGGAAAAACATTCTGCCGCTGGTGCAAGCCACCGGCTGCGACGGCATCGAGCTGAACTTCGGCTGCCCCCACGGCATGCCCGAGCGCGGCATGGGCGCGGCGGTGGGCCAGGTGCCGGAGTATGTGGAACAGGTGACGCGCTGGTGCAAGACCTATTGCTCACTGCCGGTGATCGTCAAGCTCACGCCGAATATCACCGACATCCGCGTGGCCGCCCGTGCCGCGTATAGAGGCGGTGCGGATGCGGTGTCGCTGATCAACACCATCAACTCCATCACCAGTGTCGACCTGGAACGCATGGTTGCCCTGCCCACCGTCGGTACGCAAAGCACCCACGGCGGTTATTGCGGCTCGGCGGTCAAGCCGATCGCGTTAAACATGGTCGCGGAAATCGCCCGCGACCCGCAGACCCAAGGCCTGCCGATCTGCGGCATTGGTGGCATCGGCAACTGGCGCGACGCGGCCGAATTCGTCGCCCTGGGTTGCGGCGCGGTGCAGGTGTGCACAGCGGCGATGCTGCATGGCTTTCGCATCGTAGAAGAGATGAAGGATGGGCTGTCGCGATGGATGGACAGTCAGGGCTACACCCGCCTGCAGGATTTTTCCGGGCGAGCGGTGGGCAACACCACGGATTGGAAGTACCTGGACATCAACTACCAGGTGATAGCCAAGATCGATCAAGAGGCCTGCATCGGCTGTGGCCGTTGCCATATTGCCTGTGAGGACACCTCGCACCAGGCCATCGCCAGCTTGAAACAGGCGGACGGCACGCATGCCTACGAGGTGATCGATGATGAATGCGTGGGCTGCAACCTGTGCCAGATCACCTGCCCGGTCGCGGACTGTATCGAGATGGTGCCGGTGGACACGGGTAAGCCGTTTTTGAACTGGACACAGGATCCGAGGAATCCTTACCGGGAGGCTGTGTAGTCCTTCAGACCGCTATCGGGAGACTTGCTCCCGATAGGGCCATCAGCCTCGCCACAGGGCTCAGGGCTCCAACCCAATCCCCCGCAAAATCACACTGGTCACCGTCTGTATCGCCCTCTCGAATTGCATATCCGACAACGGCTGGTGATCATTCAAGATCTTCACCTGGTGATCAAAGTCGGCATAGTGCTGGGTCGAGGCCCAGATCATGTACAGCAGGCTCGACGGCTCCACCGGCGAGATGCGTTTGTCTTCCACCCACTGGCGAATTTTCGCTTCTTTCATCTTGGCCCAGTCGTACAGGCTCTCATCCAATGCCTCACCCAGTGTTGGCGCGCCGTGGATGATCTCGTTGGCCCAGACTTTGGAACCATACGGCCGCGTGCGCGAACGCTGCATCTTGGCGCGAATGTAGCTGCTGAGCACCACACGGGGATCATCGAAGGTTTCAAAGCTCAAGGCATCCTGCTTCCACACATCGAGCAGGTCGAACAGCACCGCACTGTACAGCTCGCTCTTGGTGGTGAAGTAGTAATGCAGGTTGGAGCGCGGCAGCTGCGCTTCCTTGGCGATGTCGGCCATGGCGGTGCTGCCATAGCCTTTCTCGGCGAAGACTTTCTCCGCCGCCAGCAGGATTTTCTCGACGTTGACCCGACGAATTCCGATCTTGTGATTGCCCATAAGGGCTCCCTGACAACAACTTGGCTCAGAGACTACCATCCGCTCTAGATCGGGGCGACAGGCGCAGTCGAAACTTCGTACACTGCCCGCTCCTGCCCATTGATTGGTATTGAACGATGTTGATCAAGAACTCCCTCGCCACCCTCGCCCTGCTTGCTTCCTTGCTGGGTGCCTCGGCGGCCTTTGCCCACGCCCATCTGAAAAGCTCGCAACCCGCCGCCGACAGCAGCGTCACGGCGCCGAAGGAGCTGCGCCTGACCTTCAGCGAAGGCGTCGAGGCCACCTTCACCAAGGTGTCCCTGAGCAAGGACGGCACCGAAATTGCCATCAAGGGCCTGGAAACGCCGAACGCAGACAAGAAAGTCCTGGTGGTCACACCTGCCGCTCCGCTGGCAGCCGGCAACTACAAAGTCGTGTGGAACGCAGTGTCGGTCGACACCCATAAAAGCAGCGGTGAATACAGTTTCAAGGTCGGCCAATAACCTATGGCAACGCTGCTGGTGCTGTGCCGCTTCGTGCATTTCATCGTGGTGTTGCTGATGTTCGGTGCCTGTGCGTTCAGGCCCTGGCTGTTGGGCGCTGCGCCGCAGCCGCCACTGGACCGCACACTGCTGCGCACGACCCGGGCGCTGGCCTGGGTGGCACTGATTTCCGGCGTGGCATGGCTGCTGTTGATCACCGCGAGCATGGCCGGCAGTTGGCACGCAGCGCTGCAACCGGCCACGGTGCAATTGGTGCTGGGCAAGACCTTTTTTGGCCAGGTGTGGATCTGGCACTTGCTGCTGAACCTGCTGCTGGTGATCGCGCTGGTCAAACCCTGGCCGGCCGTGCGCCTGCCGTTGCTTGCGCTGTTGCTGGCGACCCTGGCCCCGGTCGGCCATGGCGCGATGCTCGACGGGCTGAGTGGGCAACTGCTGATCCTCAACCAGGTGGTGCACCTGGCGTGTGTGGGTGCATGGCTGGGTGGGTTGTTGTTGCTGGTGTTGATCCTCAGGCAAATGCCCGGATCTGCGCTGGCGCCGATCCTGCGGCGCTTCAGCGGTGTGGGCTATGGCCTGGTTGCCGGCATGCTGGTCACCGGGCTGATCAACGTACGCGTGCTCACCGGACAACTGTGGCCCACGCCGCTGTTCAGCGGGTTTGCGCTGATTCTGTTGATCAAGGTGATGCTGGTGCTGGGCATGGTGGCGCTGGCCTTGCTGAACCGGTTGCGCCTGGAGCAGTGCGAGCAGCGCCTCGCCGCCCTGAAGACCAGTGTGATGCTGGAATGGGGGCTGGGTGTTTGTGCGGTAGCCGCCGTTTCAGTGCTTGGCACCTTGCCTCCGATGGTCTTGGCTGGCTGAATCCCACCGATCTCAAGTTTGAATGCAACTCCATTGAGCCTGCTCACTTTAGGTCATCTCACATTTAGTCATCGTATAACTTCCGCTTGACACTCCACGGAAACCCCGTAAATATCCGCTCAATGTTGTACGACGACGTATAACAAATAATAAAAACAACAAAACAGAAGGGAGCACCGCTGTGAGTCAATTCGTCCGCAATTCCTCCTCACGCCTGGGCCTTATCGGCCTCGGCAGCCTGGCCTTCACCCTGCCTCTCGGCGCGCATGCCGATGGTTTTGTCGACGACGCCAAGGCCACGCTCAACCTGCGCAACGCCTACTTCAATCGCAATTTCACCAACCCGGCCAACGCCCAGGGCAAGGCTGAAGAGTGGACGCAAAGTTTCATTCTCGACGCCAAGTCCGGCTTCACCCAAGGCACCGTGGGCTTCGGGCTGGATGTGCTGGGCCTGTATTCGCAGAAGCTCGATGGCGGCAAAGGCACCGGTGGCACCCAGTTGCTGCCGATCCACGACGACGGCCGTCCCGCCGATAACTTCGGGCGCCTGGGCGTGGCGTTGAAGACCAAGCTGTCGAAGACCGAACTGAAAGTCGGCGAATGGATGCCGGTGCTGCCGATCCTGCGCTCCGACGATGGCCGTTCCCTGCCCCAGACCTTCCGCGGCGGCCAGGTGACGTCCAACGAGATTGCCGGCCTGACCCTCTACGGCGGTCAGTTCCGTGGCAACAGCCCGCGCAACGACGCGAGCATGGAAGACATGTTCATGAACGGCAAAGCCGCGTTCACCTCCGACCGGTTCAACTTCGGCGGCGGCGAATACAGCTTCAACGACAAACGCACCCAGGTCGGCCTGTGGTACGCCGAACTCAGCGATATCTACCAGCAACGCTACGTCAACCTGACCCACAGCCAACCCGTGGGCGACTGGACCCTGGGCGCCAACCTCGGCTTCTTCAGCGGCAAGGAAGACGGCAGCGCCCTGGCCGGCGACCTCGACAACAAGACCACCTTCGCCCTGCTTTCGGCCAAATACGGCGGCAACACCTTCTATGTGGGCCTGCAAAAACTCACCGGCGACAGCGTGTGGATGCGCGTCAACGGCACCAGCGGCGGCACCCTGGCCAACGACAGCTACAACTCCAGTTATGACAACGCCAAGGAAAAATCCTGGCAGGTACGCCACGACTTCAACTTCGTGGTACTCGGCGTACCGGGGCTGACCCTGATGAACCGCTATATCAGCGGCAGCAACGTGCACACCGGGGCGATCACCGATGGCAAGGAGTGGGGGCGCGAATCGGAACTGGCCTACACCGTGCAGAGCGGCGCGTTGAAGAACCTCAACGTGAAGTGGCGCAACTCGACCCTGCGTCGGGATTTCAGCACCAACGAGTTCGATGAGAATCGGATTTTTGTCAGCTATCCAATCTCCTTGCTTTAAAGGTTGATGATCGTTCCCACACAGAGCGTGGGAACGATCATCTCACTCGTCGGGAAGAACGTTGACAACCTGGGGCTCCCTAACAATACTTCGACACAGTCATACGACAACCTACAACAAAAAAATTGGAATTCCCATGACCACCACTACCCCAGTTCCCTTCAACCGCCTGCTCCTCACCGGCGCCGCCGGTGGCCTTGGCAAAGTGCTGCGCGAACGCCTGCGCCCCTACGCTCAGGTATTGCGCTTGTCGGATATCGCCGATATGGCCCCGGCCGCCGATGCCTCGGAAGAAGTACAGCCTTGCGATCTGGCCGACAAACAAGCCGTGCACCATCTGGTGGAAGGCGTCGACGCCATCCTGCATTTCGGTGGTGTATCGGTAGAGCGTCCGTTTGAAGAAATCCTCGGCGCCAATATCAGCGGCACCTTCCATATCTACGAAGCGGCGCGTCGCCATGGCGTGAAGCGGGTGATCTTCGCCAGTTCCAACCATGTGATCGGCTTCCACAAACAGACCGAAACCATCGACGCCCACTCCCCGCGCCGCCCGGACAGCTACTACGGCCTGTCCAAGTCCTATGGCGAAGACATGGCCAGTTTCTACTTCGACCGCTACGGCATCGAGACCGTGAGCATCCGCATCGGCTCCTCGTTCCCGCAGCCGCAGAACCGCCGGATGATGCACACCTGGCTGAGCTTCGATGACCTCACCCAACTGCTCGAACGTGCGCTGTACACGCCGAATGTGGGCCACACCGTGGTCTACGGTGTGTCGGACAACCTCGCCACCTGGTGGGACAACCGCTACGCCGCGCACCTGGGCTTTGTGCCCAAGGACAGTTCCGAAGTGTTCCGCGCCCAGGTCGAAGCTCAACCGCCGGTGCCCGCCGATGACCCGGCAGCGGTGTATCAGGGCGGCGCGTTCTGCGCGGCCGGGCCGTTCGGTGACTGAGTTCATACCAACCCAAGGGAATGTGTTGCCATGACCGCTGAATTGATCGTCGACGCCCGCAATGCCGTGGGCGAATGCCCGGTGTGGGTGCCGGAGGAAAACGCGTTGTACTGGGTGGATATCCCCAACGGCGGCTTGCAACGCTGGAGCGCCGACACCGGCCACCTCGCCGCGTGGAAAGCCCCGCAGATGCTCGCCTGCATCGCCCGCACCGATGCGGGCAATTGGGTCGCCGGGATGGAAACCGGCTTTTTCCAGCTCACCCCGCACCACGACGGCAGCCTCGACACCGCGCCCCTGGCCAGTGTCGAGCACCCGCGCGAAGACATGCGCCTGAACGATGGCCGCTGTGATCGCCAGGGTCGCTTCTGGGCCGGCAGCATGGTGTTGAACATGGGCGAAAATGCGGCCGAGGGCATCCTCTACCGCTATGCGTCAGGCGCGGCGCCCCACGCCCAGCTGGATGGCTTTATCACCCTGAACGGTCTGGCCTTCAGCCCCGATGGCCGCACGATGTACGCCTCCGATTCGCACCCGCTGGTGCAACAGATCTGGGCCTTCGACTACGACATCGACACCGGCACGCCGTCCAACCGCCGCGTGTTCGTCGATATGCACCACCACCTCGGCCGCCCCGACGGCGCAGCAGTGGACGCCGACGGCTGCTACTGGATCTGCGCCAACGACGCTGGTTTGATTCACCGCTTCACCCCTGACGGTCGCCTGGACCGCTCCCTGAGCGTGCCGGTGAAAAAACCCACCATGTGCGCCTTCGGCGGCAGTCGCCTGGACACGCTGTTCGTCACCTCGATTCGTGACGACCAGAGCGCCCAGTCCATCGCCGGCGGCGTGTTCGCCCTCAACCCCGGCGTTACCGGATTGCCGGAGCCTAGGTTCACCCTCTAGCTGCATCGCTGTGCCTTGAATAAAAAAATAACAAGACAGGAGACACCCCCCATGGACTTCAAACGCACCTTGCTGGCCGCCGCACTTCCACTCTCGTTCGTCTTCGCCAGCGCCGCCCACGCGCTGGAAATCAAATTCGCCGACATCCACCCCGCCGGTTACCCCACGGTGGTCGCCGAAGAGAACATGGGCAAGGCTCTGACAAAAGAAACCAACGGCGAACTGACCTTCAAGTATTTCCCGGGCGGTGTGCTCGGCTCCGAGAAAGAGGTGGTCGAACAGGCCCAGGTCGGCGCCGTGCAGATGACCCGCGTCAGCCTCGGCATCGTCGGCCCGGTGGTGCCGGACGTGAACGTGTTCAACCTGCCGTTCGTATTCCGTGATCAGGCGCACATGCGCAAGATCATCGACGGTGAAATCGGTGACGAGATCCTCGCCAAGATCACCAACTCCGAGTTCGGCCTGGTGGCCCTGGCCTGGATGGACGGCGGCACGCGCAACCTCTACACCAAGAAACCGGTGCGTAAGATCGAAGACCTCAAGGGCATGAAGATCCGCGTACAAGGCAACCCGATCTTCATCGAAGCCTTCAACGCAATGGGCGCCAACGGCATCGCCATGGACACCGGCGAGATCTTCAGCGCCTTGCAGACAGGCGTCATCGACGGCGCGGAGAACAACCCGCCGACCATGCTTGAGCATAACCACTACCAGAACGCCAAGTACTACACCCTCACCGAACACCTGATCCTGCCCGAGCCCATCGTGATGTCGAAAATCACCTGGAACAAACTCACCCCCGCCCAGCAGGACATGGTGAAAAAAGCCGCCAAGGCCGCCCAGGCCGATGAGCGCACGCTGTGGGACGCCAAGTCCGCCAGCAGTGAGGAAAAACTCAAGAAGGCCGGCGTCGAGTTCATCACTGTCGATAAAAAACCCTTCTACGACGCCACCGCAGCGGTACGTGCCAAATACGGCGCGCCTTATGCCGACCTGATCAAGCGTATCGACGCGGTGCAGTAACGCCCTCCTCCTGACAAGGCCCGGCGCGGCAGGTACTGACGCGCCTGGTTACGGTGAACGCCATGAAGAATTTACTGCTGCGCATCAACGACCGCATCTACATGACCTGCATCTGGGTCGCCGGCCTTTCGGTTCTCGGCGTCGCACTGATCATCCCCTGGGGCATCTTCGCCCGCTACGTCCTCGGCACCGGCTCCAGCTGGCCGGAGCCCACCGCGATCCTGCTGATGCTGGTATTTACCTTTATCGGCGCCGCCGCCAGCTATCGCGCCGGCGCGCATATGTCGGTCGCGATGGTGGTTGACCGTCTGCCGGCCACCCAACGCCGCATCGTCGGCATCTTCTCGCAACTGCTGATGGGCACCATTTGCCTGTTCATGGCGATCTGGGGCACCAAGCTGTGCCTGTCCACCTGGAACCAGTTCATGAGCGCCATTCCCACCCTGCGCGTGGGCATCACCTATATGCCGATCCCGATCGGCGGCGTGCTGACGCTGATCTTCGTGGTGGAAAAACTCCTGCTCGGTGACCAGAGCAACCGGCGCGTGGTGCGCTTTGACCTGGTGGAAGAAAGCGAAGGGGCTGCCTGATATGGACGCATTGATTCTGTTGGGCAGCTTTATCGCCTTGATCCTGATCGGCATGCCGGTGGCCTACGCCCTGGGCTTGTCGGCGCTGATCGGCGCGTGGTGGATCGACATCCCCTTCCAGGCCCTGATGATCCAGGTGGCCGGCGGGGTGAACAAGTTCTCGCTGATGGCGATCCCGTTCTTTGTACTGGCCGGGGCGATCATGGCCGAAGGCGGCATGTCGCGGCGCCTGGTGGCGTTTGCCGGGGTGCTGGTGGGCTTTGTGCGCGGTGGCCTGTCCCTGGTGAATATTGTCGCCTCGACCTTTTTCGGCGCCATCTCCGGCTCGTCGGTGGCGGATACCGCCTCGGTCGGCTCGGTGCTGATCCCGGAGATGGAACGCCGCGGTTATCCCCGTGAGTTCGCCACGGCGGTGACGGTCAGCGGCTCGGTGCAGGCGCTGTTGACGCCGCCCAGCCACAACTCGGTGCTCTACTCCCTGGCGGCCGGCGGCACGGTGTCCATCGCCTCGCTGTTCATGGCCGGCGTAGTGCCGGGGCTGTTAATGAGCGCGTGCCTGATGGTGCTGTGCCTGATCTTCGCCAAGAAACGCGACTACCCCAAGGGCGAAGTCATCCCCCTCAAGCAGGCGTTGAAGATTGCCGCCGATGCGCTCTGGGGCCTGATGGCCATGGTGATCATCCTGGGCGGCATCCTCTCCGGGATCTTCACCGCCACTGAATCGGCCGCGATTGCCGTGTTGTGGGCGTTCTTCGTGACCATGTTCATCTACCGCGACTACAAATGGAGCGAACTGCCCAAGCTGATGCACCGCACGGTGCGCACCATTTCCATCGTGATGATCCTGATCGCCTTTGCCGCCAGCTTCGGCTACATCATGACCCTGATGCAGATCCCGGCGAAAATCACCACGCTGTTCCTGACCCTGTCGGACAACCGCTACGTGATCCTGATGTGCATCAACGTCATGCTGCTGTTGCTCGGCACAGTGATGGACATGGCGCCGCTGATCCTGATCCTCACACCGATCCTGTTGCCGGTGGTGCTCGGTATTGGCGTCGATCCGGTGCACTTCGGCATGATCATGCTGGTCAACCTCGGCATCGGCCTGATCACCCCGCCGGTGGGCGCGGTGCTGTTCGTCGGCGCGGCGGTGGGCAAGACCACTATCGAGAAAACCGTGAAGGCGCTGGTACCGTTTTATGCGGTGCTGTTCCTGATCCTGATGGCGGTGACCTACATCCCTGCCCTGTCGCTGTGGTTGCCGAGCGTGGTGTTGTAATGATTGAACTTGAAGATAACCTGACCCACCTCAGCCTTAAACCGGCCGTGGGTGGCAGCCTGGTCAATTGGACCGTGCGCGCCAGCGGGCAACCGTTGTTGCGGCCTAACGACCCGCACAGCGAGCTGCCCGGAAAGCTGGGCTGTTATCCCTTGGTGCCCTGGTCCAACCGTATTGCCGAAGAAGGGTTCGACAACCCCCACGGCTGGCTGGCCCTTGCGCCCAACAGCCCCAACGACCCGTTTCCGATTCACGGCTCGGCCTGGCAGCAAGCGTGGCAGGTGGTCAGTCAAACGACGGATGAAGTGGTGCTTGAGGTGCTGTGCGAGACACCGTTTACCTATCGCGCCGAGCAGCGGATTCGGTTGAGCGACGGGACATTGAGTATCGAATTGCGCGTCACCCACCTGGCGGAGAAAGCCGCGTGGCACGGGCTGGGGTTGCATCCCTACTTCCCGCGACGGCCGGACACACGATTGCAGGCGTCGGCGGCGCAGGTGTGGTTGAGTGATAGCACGAAGTTGCCGACAGGCTTGGCGCCAGTACCGCCCGAATGGGATTTTCAGGTATTGAGCGAGCTGCCCGAAGGCCTGGTGGACAACGGCTTCTGCCAGTGGGACGGCCATTGCCGGATCGAACAGCCGGAGTTGGGTTACGCCCTGGAATGCCAGGCCAGCGGCGCCGATTACTTCCTGCTGTACTGCCCGCCGGGGCTGGGGTTCTTTTGCATCGAGCCGGTGAGTCATCCGGTGAATGCCCATCACTTGCCGGGGCGGCCGGGCCTGAAACTGTTAGAACACAATCAATCGGTCCAACTCGATTTCAACCTGAAATACATTCCAAATGTGGGAGGGGCCCCCCGATAGCGCTGAATCAGTCATACATCAGCTGACTGACATACCGCTATCGGGAGCAAGTCGAATCGTCGCACCGCCCCTCCCACAATTTGCTCCTGCGTGTATCAGGGCGGACTGTTTTTCAGGCGCCCCGCTGTATCAATACTGACCACCACCGACAACCCCGGCCGCAGCCGTTCGCTCTCGGCCTGATCCGGGTCGACGGTAATCCGCACCGGCACCCGCTGAGCAATCTTCACAAAATTGCCGGTGGCGTTGTCCGCCTGCAACAGGCTGAACTCCGAACCTGTGGCCGGGGAAATATGCTGCACCGTGCCGTGAAACTTGCGGTGGCTCAGCGCATCCACGGTGAAGGTCACCAGTTGGCCGACCTGCACGTTGTCCATCTGGGTTTCTTTCATGTTCGCGATCACCCACAGTTGCTTCGGCACCAGTGCCATCAACTGCGCGCCGGAATTGACGTAGGCCCCCAGACGCACGCCGATCTGCCCCAGTTGCCCGTCACGCGGCGCGGTAATGCGCGTGTTGGACAGGTCGATGCGCGCCAGCTCCACCGCCGCGTCGGCACTCGCGACCGCCGCTTCCAGGGAGCCGCGATTGACGATCACCGTCTGCAAGTCCTGCCGTGCAATTTCCAGGCTGGCCTGGGCTTGGGCCACCGCTGCAATGGTCTGCGCATTGGCGGCACGGGTCACGTCCAGCTCGCGCCTGGACACCGAACCGTCGCTGATCAGCTCTTCGTTGCGGCGCAAGTCGGCGGTGCTCTTGCGCGCCTGAGCCTGGCTGTCCACCAAGGCCGCCTGGCGCAGCTTGATGGTGGCTTCGGCGCTGTTGCGTTGCTGCACCACATTGGCCAGCGCGGCCTTCTGCACCGCCAACTGTGCCAGGGCCTGGTCCAGGCGCTGCCTGTAGATGCGGTCGTCCAGGCGCACCAGCAGATCACCGGCCTTGACGTACTGGAAGTCCTGCACCGGCACCTCGAACACGTAACCGCTGAGCTGCGGGCCGATGATCGTCACCTGGCCGCGCACCAAGGCGTTTTCGGTGGTTTCCACCGCGCTGCTGAACGGCGGCAGTTGCCAGGCATAGAGCACAATCAATACGCCGACGACGGCAATCGCGGCAAAGCCCAGGGACGAGAGAATACGCACCCGCAGCGAACGCGGCTCGGTGACCGTCGCGCCCGGCGGTGTAGTGCCTTCCGGGGTGGAAGCGATGGCGTTGGTGGTCGTGGTCGTGGGTTCGGTCATGAAGGGGCGCCGCTGGGTTGAACGGGAGTGGTTGCTCGGGTGGTGCTCATCAGCCACAGACTGCGGATAAAGATCCAGGTCATGGTCAGCATCGCGATAATCGCGATCAACATGAAGACATCGTTGTAGGCCATCACGTTCGCCTCACGCGTCGCCGCCGTGGCCAGGCTGCGGATGCCCATGAGGTTGCGCAGTTCCGGGTCGGCGACAATGCCGCCATAGGCCGAGCCACCGCTCTGCACTCGCGCGGCCACACGCGGATCGAGCAGGCTGAGGTGTTCGACGATCATGCTGGAATGATATTTCTCGCGCACAATCTGGAAAGTACCGAGCAAGGCTGCGCCAATCAGCCCGCCGAGGTTCTGGCAGATGCCGAACATCACTGAAAAACTCACCAGGTTGCGCGGGTTGGCCAATACGTTTTTCGTGCCCAGCACCATGGTCGGCCCCAAGAAGAACGTGCCGCCAAAGCCTAGCAGGAACTGGCTGATGTACAGGTTCTGCGGCCGGGTGAGGTTGCTGGAGAAACTGTCCATCACCGAGCCGGTTGCCATCAGCGCCAGGGAAATCACCAGCGGCATCAGCAGATGCGCCGGGTTAATCGTCAACGCGCTGACCACCAAGCCACTGATCGCGCCGGCCAGCATCACCACGTACAGCGTGTGCATCTGCTGGTAGCTCATGTTCAGCATCTGCATGAACCCCACCGCTCCGGTGGATTGCTCGGACAGCACCATGCGGATCAGGATCACCGCCAAGGCCAGGCGAATCATGGTGCCGCTGCCCAGCCAACGGGTCATCAACATCGGGTTGGCGCGGTTATGTTCGATGGCCAGGCCGGCCATGATCAACACCAGCGAACAGGCCGAGGCGACTCCGATCCATGGCGCTTCCAGCCACCAGTCGATACGCCCCAGGGACAGCACCGCGCAGAGCAGCGCGACGCCGCTGGCGAGAATCGCGAAAGTGAGAAAGTCGAGCTTTTCAAAGGTCTTGAAGCGGTCGCCGGGCGGCAATTTGAGCAAGAACACGCAGCCCAGGCAGATCAGCGCCAGGCCCAGTTCGAACAGATACAAACCGCGCCATTCGGCGATTTGCAGCAGGTCTTCAGAGAACAGGCGCGCCAGCGGCAACGCCAATTGCGCCGTGCCCAGGCCCAGCACCAGCGACTTCAAGCGCCACTTCGCCGGGAACGCCTGGATCATGTAGTACAAGCCCAACGAACTCAGCGCCGCCCCCACCATCCCATGCGCCGCGCGCACTGCGATGGCTGAACTGAGATCGTTGACGAACAAATGGCCGAAGGTCACCAGTGCATACAGCACCAGGAACACCTCGGTGAACGCACGCAGGCCGAACTGCTGGCGGAACTTCACCAGCAGCAGGTTCATGCACACGTTGGTCATCACATAGGCGGCGGGCAGCCAGGCCATTTCCGCCGTGGTCGCGCCGAGGGCGCCTTGCAGGTATTGCAGGTTGGCGATCACCAGGGCATTACCCAGGCCGCCGGTGATGGCGACCAGCACACCCACCAGCGCATACAGCCAACGCTTATGCGTGGGGTGCAACGGCGTCGACGGCGAACCCGGCAAGCTCGGACGCTCGTGGGGTTCCCAGGTGTGGGGGGTGTATTTGTCCATTCGATGACCTGGATGAGCCGGCGGGTTGGGTCGCCGGGGGGCTTTACTCAGGGAGTAGTAAACCTGAGTGGAGTTCATCTTGTCATGTTGGGGATGGAATTGAGATCAAAAGCCGGAGCCAGAGCCAGAGCCAGACTGAGGCCGATCTGATGTATGGAGATCAAAATTGTGGGAGGGCTTGCCCCTCCCCCACACTGGATATCATCGGTGTCTAAAGCGCATTCCAAATCAGACCCAACCGAGCCAACTCCAGTAGGTCGCCGCAAACACCAACATCAACCCGTACCCGATCAGCGTCACCAGGATGCCCACCTTGGCAAACTGCCGCGCCGTAAACGTCCCCGTGCCCAGGCACACCATATTCTGCGGCGCATTGATCGGCAGGATAAACCCGTAGCTCATCACAAACCCCAGCAGCATGGTCATCCCCAACCGGCTGAAATCACCGGGCAAGGTCTGCAGCACCGCAATCAATATCGGCAGCAACGCCGAGGTCAAGGCGGTGGCGCTGGCGAACCCCAGGTGAATCACGATCAAAAACGCTGCGAGGATCGCAAACACCCCCAACGGGCCCACCTGATCCAGCCCCGTGTGGGCCACCACCGTAGCCCCCAGCCACTGCCCGGCCTGGGTGGTCAGTAACGCCGTGCCCAGGCTGATGCCCACGCCGAACACAATCACCGTGCCCCACGGAATCCGCGACTGCACGTCCTTCCAGGTCATCACGCCGATGCCCGGCAGCAGCAGGAATACCAACCCGGCGTAGGTGGTCGAGGTGGTGTCGAAATGATGCAGGCGCCCTTCCGTGGCCCAGGCCAGCAGCAGCAACAGCGACACGCTCAGCAGGCGTTTCTGTGGGCCGGTCATGGGGCCGATGTCGATCAGGGACTGCGCCACCGCCTCCTTGCCACCGGGGATGCTGTCGGTTTCCGGGGGCAGCAACTTGAGCACCAGAAACAGCAGCACCGCCGACATGATCAGCGCCCACGGCGCGCCGGCGATCAGCCAGTCGATCCACGACACGCGCTGGCCGAGCATTTTGTCCATGAAGCCCACGGTCAGCAGGTTCTGCGCGGCGGCGGTCTGGATGCCGACGTTCCAGATGCTGGTGCCCTGGGCCACCACGATCATGATCCCGGCGGCGATGTTCGAGCGTTTGTCGACGCCGAACGCGGCGATCACGCCCATCATGATCGGTACCACACAAGCGCTGCGTGCGGTGGCGCTGGGCACCACCAGGCTGAGCAGGATCGTTACCGCAATCGCCCCCAGCAGGATGCGCCGGGTGCTGGTGCCGACGCGGCTCAAGGTAACCAGGGCGATGCGCCGGTCCAGGCCGGTGTGGGTCATCGCGGCGGCGATAAACAACGCGCCCGCCACCAGCGCCAGCGCCGGGTTGGAAAACCCGGTGAGGGCCATGCTGATCGCCGGGCTGCTGCCGATCAGGTGCGCAGGGTCTTGCAGCGACGGCGCGGTGCCAAGCAAAAACGCCATCAGCGAAGTGATCATGATCGCGCTGGCCTCATAGGACACCGCTTCGGTGATCCACACCACCACCGCAAACGCGAGGATCGCCAGCATCCTCTGCCCCGCCACCGGCAAGTCGGCAGGCAGCGGCAACAGCAGCACTCCGGTCATCACCAGCACGGCGACCACCAGGCCCAGGGGTAATTTGAAGGATGCCGCGCTCATGGGGTGCTCCAAGGCTCTAGATCAGGCCTTGAGCATGAGGCAAAGCGCCGCGCCGCGTGTTGACAGGTGTCAATGAGCTAGCCCAATAACTGGCTCAACACCGCCCGCAACTTGCCGGGCTTGACCGGTTTGTTCAACAGCGGCGCATCCAGCCGGCGCAGTGCGCGACGGCACTGGTCGGTGCGGTCGGCGGTGATGATCACCGCCGGGATCTTCTGCGCGAAATGCTCGCGCAACTGCCGCACCACCTGGCAGCCCAGCATTCCGTGGTCCAGGTGATAGTCCGCCAGGATCAGCTCCGGCGCCCTGCCCTGCAACGCCAGCAACGCGCCGGCCTGGTCGGTGGCGATGACCACGTCGCAGCCCCACTGGCCGAGCAAGGCGCGCATGCTTTCGAGGATGCTGGTTTCGTTGTCGATCACCAGCAACCGCCGGCCCGGCAGCGGGTTACCCGTGGTCGGTTGCACCGGCAGTTGGCTGATCGCCGCCGGCATCTCGGCGCTCAGCGGTACTTCGATGCTGAACATCGAGCCACGCCCCGGCCACGAACGCACGGCGATGCAATAGCCGAGCACCTCGGCGATACGCTCGACAATCGCCAGGCCAAGCCCTACACCTTTGCGGTCGGACGCTCGGCCCACGTCCAGTTGGTTGAACTCGAGGAAAATCGCCTCCAGCCGGTCGGCCGCGATGCCGCGCCCGGTGTCCCACACCTCCAGGCGCAGGCAATCACCGCGACGACGTGCGCCGAGCAGGATGCAGCCCTCGTCGGTGTAGCGGCAGGCGTTGCTGAGGAAGTTACGCAGGATGCGTGTGAGCAGGCGCAGGTCGGTACGCACCGCGTAGTGCCCCATGCGCACCCGCAGGTTGAGCCCGGCGGCCTGGGCCACCGATTGAAATTCCGAGACCAGCGGCGCAAACACCTCTTCCAGCCGATACAGGGCCACATCGGGCTTGACCGCCGCCTGGTCCAGTCGCGAGATATCCAGCAAGTCCGTCAGTAAATCCTCCGCGCCCTCCAGGGCCTGGTGGGTACGTTCCACCAGCACCTGTTCGACGCTGGGCAAGCTGCGCTCACGCAACGTGGCGATCAGCAGCCGCGCCGCATTCAGCGGCTGCAGCAGGTCATGGCTGGCGGCGGCGAGGTATTTGTCCTTGCTGCGGTTGGCGGCCTGGGCGGCATCGCGGGCGTCGCGCAGGGCCTGCTCGACCTGTTCGCGCTGGGCGATCTGTTGTTGCAGGTTACGGTTGGCTTCCAGCAGCTCGTCGGTGCGCGCGGCCACGCGCTGCTCCAGTTCATCGTTCAGCCGGATGTAGCGCTTGCGCTCGTCCTCCAACTCATCCAGGCGCGCCGTCAGCTCCGGGTAGTGGCTCTTGCGCGCCGATTGGTCGCCCAGCCCCAGCAGCCCGGCGAGGGCGCGTTGCTGCTCGTCAGAGCGCTTCGCCATACACGACCTCGACGTCACGCTGGCTGGACTCACGGGGGTTGGTGAGGATGCACGGGTCGTCCATCGCATGCTCGGACAAAAACGGTATATCCGCCACACGCACCCCATGCAGGCCGAGGGTTTCGTGGAAGCCGATGGCGTGCTTCAACGCGATCAGGTGTTCCACCAGCCGGCCGCAGATCTGCCGATGGTTGAGGCCGCGGCAGTCGATGCCGAAGGTCTCGGCAATCACCTTGAAGCGCTCGGGCGCCGAGTTGTAGTTGAACGCCACCACATGCTCCACCAACACCGCGTTGCACAGCCCGTGGGGCAGATCGAGAAAGCCGCCGAGGCTGTGGGACATGGCGTGCACCGCGCCGAGGATCGCATTGGAAAACGCCAGGCCCGCCTGCATGCTGCCGAGCATGATTTTTTCCCGCAGGGCGATGTCGCTGGGGTTGGCGATCATCTGCACCAGGTTGCCGTTGATCAGGCGCATGGCTTCCAGCGCATGGGGGTCGGTCAATGGGCCATGGCCGGTGGACACGAACGCCTCGATGGCATGCACCAGCGCATCAATGCCGGTACAGGCCGACAGGAACGGGTCCATGCTGGCCGTGGTCTCCGGGTCGATCAGCGACACGTCCGGCACCACCGCCTTGCTGACGATGGAAAACTTCATGCGTTCCTGCTGGTTGGAAATGATCACGAACTGCGACACATCCGCCGAAGTGCCGGCGGTGGTGGGGATAAGGATCAGCGGGGGGCTCGGCACGCGGATGGTGTCCACCCCTTCGAATTCAAGGATGCTGCGCCCGTGGGCGACGACAATGCCGATGGCCTTGGCGCAGTCCATGGGGCTGCCGCCGCCGATGGCCACGATCACGTCGCAATGGTTTTCGCGATACACCTCGGCGCCGAGCATCACTTCTTCGACACGGGGGTTGGGCGACACGGCGCTGTACAGGCAATAGTCGATGCCGATGGCGTGCAGGCTGGCTTGCACATCCGCCACCCAGCCGGCGGCGATCACGCCGGGGTCGCTGACCACCAGCACCTTGCGCGCGCCGAAGGTCTTGGCGTAATTGCCGACGTTATGCCGGCAACCGGCACCGAAGATGATTTCAGGCGAGACGAATTTACGCAGGAGGCTCAGATTGGGGCTCATTGGAAAGCCTGTTGTTATTATTTTGGAAGATGCGCTCCACACTAACCGATCCGGCTGCGAATGCAATCAGACCAAAGAGGCATCCTCCGTGCAGTGCCCGCGATCAGCGGCTGGCGAAGTACATGGTCACTTCGAAGCCGATACGCAGGTCGGTGTAGGTCGGTTTAGTCCACATGGGGGTAGTCCTCTTGTTGTGCCGGAGGGTTCCGGTAGAGGCATTAATGCATGAGCGGATGAGGGAGCGAATGCTACTTTCGAAGGAGTGAATGCACTGCATTAGTCGCGAATGTACATAGAACAAAATGTGGGAGGGGCTTGCGCCCTCCCACAGGGGACCGCGTTGTAATCAAGGGATCAGAAGAACCCCAGCGGATTGATGTCGTAGCTCACCAGCAGGTTCTTGGTCTGCTGGTAATGATCCAGCATCATCTTGTGGTTCTCACGCCCCACCCCCGACTTCTTGTACCCGCCAAACGCCGCGTGGGCCGGGTACAGGTGGTAGCAGTTGGTCCACACGCGCCCGGCCTTGATCGCCCGGCCCATGCGGTAGGCGCGGTTGATATCGCGGGTCCACAAACCGGCACCCAGGCCGAACTCGCTGTCGTTGGCAATCGCCAGGGCCTCGGCTTCGTCCTTGAAGGTGGTGATGCCCACCACCGGGCCGAAGATTTCTTCCTGGAACACACGCATCTTGTTGTGCCCCTTGAGCAGGGTCGGCTGGATGTAATAACCGCTGGCCAGGTCGCCGTCCAAACGCTCGGCCGCGCCGCCGGTGAGCAGCTCGGCGCCCTCTTCCTGGGCGATCTTGAGGTAAGAGAGGATCTTGTCGTATTGCTGCTCGGACGCCTGGGCGCCGACCATGGTCTCGGTGTCCAGCGGGTTGCCGCGCTTGATCTTGACGATCTTCTTCATCACCACTTTCATGAAGTCGTCGTAGATCGACTCCTGCACCAGCGCCCGCGACGGGCAGGTGCACACTTCGCCCTGGTTGAAGAACGCCAGCACCAGGCCTTCGGCGGCTTTTTCGATGAATGCAGGCTCCGCCCGCATGATGTCTTCGAAGAAGATGTTCGGCGACTTGCCGCCCAGCTCCACGGTCGACGGGATCAGGTTCTCGGCGGCCGCATGCATGATGTGCGCGCCGATCGGGGTCGAGCCGGTAAATGCGATCTTGGCGATGCGCTTGCTGGTGGCCAAGGCCTCCCCCGCTTCGCGGCCAAAGCCCTGGACGATGTTCAGCACGCCCGGTGGCAGCAGGTCATTGATCAGTTCGGCAAACACCATGATCGACAGCGGCGTCTGCTCGGCCGGCTTGAGCACGATGCAGTTACCGGCGGCCAGGGCCGGCGCGAGTTTCCAGGCGGCCATCAACAGCGGGAAGTTCCACGGGATGATCTGCCCGACCACGCCCAGCGGCTCATGGAAGTGGTAGGCGGCGGTGTGTTCGTTGATCTCGGCGGCGCCGCCTTCCTGGGCGCGGATGCAGCCGGCGAAGTAGCGAAAGTGGTCGGCGGCCAGCGGCACGTCGGCGTTGAGGGTTTCGCGCACGGCCTTGCCGTTGTCCCAGCTTTCGGTCACGGCCAGCACTTCGAGGTGTTGCTCGATGCGGTCGGCAATTTTCAGCAGCACCAGGGAACGGTCCTGGGGCGAGGTCTTGCCCCAGGCATCGGCGGCGGCGTGGGCGGCATCCAGGGCCTTATCGATATCGGCGGCGTTGGAGCGCGGGAACTCGGCGATCGCTTCACCGGTGACCGGCGAGGTGTTGGTGAAGTATTCGCCGCTGAGCGGTGCAACGAACTCGCCGCCGATGAAATTGCCGTAGCGCGACTTGAAGCTGACGATAGCGCCAGGGGTGCCAGGTTGTGCGTAGATCATGTTGAAGCCTCTGTCTGGGTCCGGGCCTGTCGGTCAACAGGCGATGACCCGATAGTAAAGAGCCCCCGCTGCCGGGCGAATGCGCCGTTGGCAGGGGGGTAACAGTCATTTGGTCGTAGATTCAGTGTTTGGCGACCAGCTCTTTGGGCAGCTTGAAGGTCCAGAGCATGCCGCCCTGGTTGAAGTCCTTGATGCGCTTGGCTACTTCGCCGCCCCACAACGGCACCGCGCCGCCCCAGCCGGAGAGCACCGACACATACTGTTCGCCGTCCATTTCCCAGGTGACGGGCGAGCCGAGCACGCCGGAACCGGTCTGGAATTCCCAGACTTTTTCGCCGGTCTTGGCGTTGAACGCCTGCAAGAAACCTTCCGGCGTGCCGGTAAACACCAGGTTGCCCTTGGTGGTCAGCACGCCACCCCACAGCGGCGCGAAGTTCTTGTGGCGCCAGACTTCCTTGCCGGTCTTGGGGTCGATGGCGCGCAGCACGCCGATGTAGTCTTCGTTCAGTGGCTTGATGGTGAAGCCCGCGCCCAGGAACGCCGCGCCTTTCTTATAGGCGATGCCTTCGTTCCAGATGTCCATGCCCCACTCGTTGGACGGCACATAGAACAGCCCGGTGTCGCGGTTGTAGGCCATCGGCATCCAGTTTTTCGCGCCAAGGAACGCCGGCGCGACGAACACCGAAGTGCCCTTGGTTTCGCTGCCCGGCGCGCCGGGACGGCTGGCTTCGTTGTAGATCGGCCGGCCGTCCTTGTCCAAACCGGTGGCCCAGGTGATCTTGTCGACAAACGGGAAACCACGGATGAACTTGCCGTTGGTGCGGTCGAGCACATAGAAGAAACCATTACGGTCGGCGGTGGCCGCCGCTTTGATTTCCTTGCCGCCTTCGCTGTAGTTGAAGGAGACCAGCTCGTTCACGCCGTCATAGTCCCAACCGTCGTGGGGCGTGCTCTGGAAATGCCACTTGATCGTGCCGTCGTCCGGGTTCAGCGCCAGGCGCGAGGAGGAATAGAGGTTATCGCCGGGGCGCAGGTGCGAGTTCCACGGGGCCGGGTTGCCGGTGCCGAACAGCAGCAGGTTGGTTTCCGGGTCGTAGTAGCCGCCCAGCCAAGGGGCCGCACCGCCGGTCTTCCACAGGTCGCCGGGCCAGGTCTTGCCCGCCTCGCCACCGGAGATACCGTTTTCCACCGCCTTGCCGTCCTTGTAGACGTAGCCCATATGGCCTTCGACGGTCGGACGGCTCCACAACAGGTCGCCGTTTTTCGGGTCATAGGCTTCAATCTTGCCCACTACACCGAACTCGCCCCCGGCCACGCCAGTGATCAGTTTGCCGTTGATCACCAAGGGCGCGGCGCTGATCGAGTAGCCTTCCTTGTGGTCGGCGACCTTCTTGCTCCACACCACTTTGCCGGTGTCTTTGTTCAGGGCCACCAGCTTGGCGTCGAGGGTGCCGAAGAACACCAGGTCGCCATACAGCGCCACGCCCCGGTTGATCACGTCACAGCACGGACGGATGTCATCGGGCAGGCGCGCATCGTATTGCCAGAGCTTCTTGCCGGTGCGCGCGTCCACCGCAAACACCCGCGAGTAGGAACCGGTGAGGTACATCACCCCGTCCTTGACCATGGGCTGTGCCTGCTGCCCACGCTGTTTCTCGCCGCCAAACGAAAACGCCCAGACCGGGCGCAGGTCCTTGACGTTGTCGACGTTCAGGCTGTCGAGCGGGCTGTAGCGCTGGCCCTGCACGCCCAGGCCATTGGTGACGATCTGCCCGGGGTTTTTCGGGTCCTGGAGGATGTCCTCATCGGTGACCGAGGCCATGGCCTGGCCGGATAACAGGATGGCACCGAGCAACACACTCAAGGCGAAGGGTTGGCGACGTGCGGGTTGGGTCATGACGGCTACCTCTGCGGTTTTTTGTTATACCCGGGAAATTTTCCCGGTCTGGTGCCGATTCTTGGGCGCTGGGGGCATTGTCACAATTGACCGCAGTATCGAGATTGCTAGTTCCTTAGTAGCGGGTATCCAGCCGCTGCATCTGCGCGCGCTCGTAGCGCGGGTACAGGTGGCTGACACTGCGGATCAGTTCGTAGCGGCTCAGGCTGATCGCGGCGAAACGCGCGGGGATGGGGCTGCGGATCATCTCGGCCATGTCGCTGCCATGGGCGGCGCCGTCGCGCAGCAGTTGGTCGAGCCAGGTGAGGTAGTCGCGCATCTGCACGAAAGGCTGGGCGTCGCTGGCCACCGGGCCATGGCCGGGCACGACCAGGGTCCAGGGCAAGGCTTGCAGGGTGTCGAGATCGGCCAGCCATGCCGCCAGCCCTGGACTATTGGGGGTGGTGAGGGCGCGCTGATAGAACACCAGGTCACCGGTAAACAGCACGCCGGTGCTCGGGTCGAGAATCGCCAGGTCGGCGCCGGTGTGGCCGGTGAGTGCGAGCAAGCGCAGGTCGTGGCCGCCCACGCTGAGCACGCCGGGTGTCAGCACCTGGGTGGGCAACACCACTTCGGTGCCACGCATCCAGTCGCCGACCATGCGGTAGAGGTTTTCCGCCATGCCGTCGCCCTGCTCGCGCAGCAGCCGCGTAGTGTCGGCCAGGGCGCCGATGGGCACGTCCTTGAAGGCCTGGTTGCCCAGCGCGTGGTCGGGGTGATGGTGGGTGATCAACACCTGGACCACCGGTTTGGCCGTTACCTTGGCGATCGCCTGGCGCAGGGCTTCGCCGTAGCGCCGTGACGGGCCGGTGTCGATCACCACCACGCCGGCTTCGGTGACGATAAAAGCGGTGTTGACGATATTGCCGCCGTTGGCCTTGGCGAAGTTGTCGGTGCTGCCTTCGAGCAGCCAGGTATCGTCGGCGATCAACCGTGGCTGGAGGGCGTAGTCGAGGTCCGCCAGGACGGGCAGGCTCAGGCCCAGGCACAGCAAGAGGATCCAGCGCATGCCGCGCTCCTTCTGGTCAGGGGATGGCGGCGTCGAACTGGTTGCCGCTGTTGTCACGCAGCACCAGGCGGGTGGGCCCTGGAGCATCGATATCGAAGGCCAGGTTGGGGTTTTCGCTGACCGCCGGGAACAGCTCCAGCTCGGCCAGCACCTGATCGTCCTGGCCACGCAGTTGCGCATGGTTGATAAAAAATTCCGGAATGCCGCTGACCATGCCGTTGTCCATCGGGTGAGCCACCTGGACCCGCACCCGGCTGAATTCGCCACGCGGGTAACGGCCGCCGAGCACTTCGCCGATATGCTCCTCCCACCCGGGTTGGGTGCGCACCACGCTGGGTGCGGTGCAGCCACCACCGGCGGCGTCGATCAGGGTAGAACCGACGTGCCACAGCCCATCCTCGGTGAGCACCGCCGCGCGCAACGGCGTGGCCTGTTCGATGCGGATGCGGATCGACAGCCAGGGCAACACACCGGCCTTGGGTTGGAAGTCGACGATTTTCGGCAATGGGTTGAGTTCGGCCCAGGCGAGGATTTTCACCACCTGCCCTTTGAACGCACGGGCGTCGATTTCCAGCGGCACCTGGCGCGCATCTTCGGCGAAGGGTGGCGCCAACAGCTTGACCCGCTCATCGAACACAAACGGCGCATCCGCCAGGAACTGCTTGTGGTAGAAGGCCCACATCACCGACGGCACCGGGTCGACTTCCACGGCGTGAGCCGCCAGCGGCAGCCAGCAAGCCAGGATGCAGCTCAATCGCCAGTTCATCGCCTGCTCCTATTGATACATCTGCGGCACTTCGTACTGCAGGCCGTAACGGGCATAGATCGCTTGCACCGCACCGTCGCGGATCAGGCCTTCCAGCGCCTCCTCTACCGCATAGGCCAACTGGCGATTGCTCTCATGCACCGCCATGCCGATCTCCCAGCGCTGCTTGCCCATATTGGGGTAGGCGTTTTGCGCCAGGGCCAGTTGCGGGTCGTGGGCCTCGTGCACCTGCCAGTCGATTTCACCGCGCATGGCCATCACCGCGTCGACCTCGCCGGCCTTCATCGCCGCAAAGGCCTGGGGCACGTCGGGGTAGTGGCGGGTCTTGCCGGCGAGCATGCCGTTGAACACCGAGGTGAGGTAGAACGACGGCACGCTGTCGACTTCGACGCCAATCGGGTGCTGCTCGAACACCGCCACGCTGGCGACCTTGTCCAGCCGTCGACGGTCGTAGGCCACCTGCCATTGTTCGTTCTGGTACGGCCCGAACATCACCACATGGCCGTTTTCCAGTTCGCCCTGGTCATTACGCTTTTGCGCATAGGCGTGGTCGTAGGGGGCACGCATCATCAGGTCGGCCAATTGCTGGTTGTGCAACGGGCTGCCGCGCCAGATGTAGTCGCGCAGGTCGTCGTCGAGCTTCTCGCCAGCCGGCGCCCAGATCAGTGTGAGCTGCACCCCCAGCGCCTTGGCCAAGGCCTGGGCCAGCTCCACGTCGACACCCCGTGGGGTGCCGCCGTCCTGGAAGCTGTAGGGGGCAAAATCCTTATAGACCGCCACCTTGATCTCACCGGCGGCGATCATCTGGTCGTAGCTGCGCACCTGCGCCTGTGCCGTCTGGCAACACAGCAGGGCCAGGCCAAGCACATACGCGAACAGGCGCATGGCTTACTCCTCGACGCGCACGGAGTCCAGATAGGTACGCACCGCCCACAAGGCTTCCTGGCTCAGGTAGTCGGCCATTTTCGGCATGTACACCCGGCCGTCGCGCACGGCGCCATGGCGCACGCGCTCGACAAACCACTCATCGCCGGCCTCGCCCGCATCCAGCATGCGCAGGTCCGGGGCGATACCGCCGGACTTGGCTTCCAGGCCGTGGCAGGCGGCGCAGTTCTGGTTGTAGGCGGACGAGCCGATTTCCACTGCCTTGTCATGTTCCGGCGAGGTGCGGTACGGGTTCACCGCCGCCCAGCCATCGGCGTCCACCGGTACTCCGGCGTCCTTGACCGAGGTCAGGCCCTTGGTTTCCACCGCTTGCGGAACGACGTTGCCATGGGCCCAGGCGGAGCCGGCACCGATCGCACCCACCAACAGGCCAGCCACGAGCCAGGCATTGTGTTTTGTTGTCATTATTTTGCCCTCAGGATTGCACGCAAAACCTCATTGCAGAGGCTATGGCAACCATCTTAGAAAGCCCTGGGCATGGCCCGTATGCTGCTTTGGTGGCCGCCCTCTCCTCCCTTGGTAGTAGGGCTTGTGGGGCACGCCTAAAACAGCGGCGGTCCGGGAAGTCTTCCCGGCCACAGCGGGACTTTTTCCGTATCCGCCCAATGCCGCGCGCTCCACCCTGTGCAGGCCAAAACCTCCACTGGGAACTGCAACCATGACAATAAGATCGCTACCCGCCCTTTCACCGTTGAGCCTTGCCCTGCAGGCCTTGCTGCTGGTCGGCAGCCTGTCGTTGAGTGCGACAAGCTTCGCCGCCGCCGAACCGACCCTTTCTACTCAAAAACCGACGCGCAACGTCACCTGGGAAGACATCGCCAACGACCACCTGACGACCAAGGACGTGCTGCAATACGGCATGGGCACCAACGCCCAGCGCTGGAGCCCGCTGGCCCAGGTCAACGACAAGAACGTGTTCAAGCTCACCCCGGCCTGGTCCTATTCGTTCGGCGACGAGAAGCAGCGCGGCCAGGAATCCCAGGCCATCGTCAGCGACGGCGTGGTCTATGTCACCGGTTCCTACTCCCGCGTGTTTGCCCTCGACGCCAAGACCGGCAAGCGCCTGTGGACCTACAACCACCGCTTGCCCGACAACATTCGCCCGTGCTGTGACGTGGTCAACCGCGGCGCGGCGATCTTCGGCGACAAGATCTACTTCGGCACTCTCGACGCGCGCCTGATCGCCCTCGACAAAAACACCGGCAAAGTGGTGTGGAACAAGAAATTCGGCGACCACGCCGCCGGCTACACCATGACCGGCGCGCCGGTACTGATCAAAGACAAAGTCAGCGGCAAGGTGTTGCTGATCCACGGCAGCTCCGGCGATGAATTCGGCGTGGTCGGCCAACTGTATGCGCGCGACCCGGACACCGGCGAAGAAGTGTGGATGCGCCCTTTCGTGGAGGGCCATATGGGCCGTCTGAACGGCAAGGACAGCACGCCGACCGGCGACGTAAAAGCACCGTCGTGGCCGGACGACCCGACCACCGAAACCGGCAAGGTCGAGGCCTGGAGCCATGGCGGTGGCGCGCCCTGGCAGAGCGCGAGTTTCGATGCCGAGACCAACACTATTATCGTCGGCGCCGGCAACCCCGGCCCGTGGAACACCTGGGCGCGCACCGCCAAGGACGGCAACCCCCACGACTTCGACAGCCTCTACACCTCCGGCCAAGTGGGTGTCGACCCGAGCACCGGCGAAGTGAAGTGGTTCTACCAGCACACCCCGAACGACGCCTGGGACTTCTCCGGCAACAACGAACTGGTGCTGTTCGACTACAAGGGCAAGGACGGCAAAGTGGTCAAGGCCACCGGCCACGCCGACCGCAACGGTTTCTTCTACGTGGTCGACCGCAACAACGGCAAGCTGCAGAACGCCTTCCCGTTCGTGGACAACATCACCTGGGCCAGCCATATCGACCTGAAGACCGGTCGCCCCGTGGAAAACCCCGGCCAGCGCCCGGCCAAGCCATTGCCGGGTGAAACCAAGGGCAAGCCGGTGGAAGTCTCGCCGCCGTTCCTGGGGGGCAAGAACTGGAACCCCATGGCCTACAGCCAGGACACCGGGCTGTTCTACATCCCGGGCAACCAGTGGAAAGAGGAATACTGGACCGAAGAGGTCAACTACAAGAAGGGCTCGGCGTACCTGGGCATGGGCTTTCGCATCAAGCGCATGTATGACGACCACGTCGGCACCCTGCGGGCGATGAACCCGACCACCGGCAAGGTGGTGTGGGAGCACAAGGAAGCCTTGCCGCTGTGGGCCGGCGTGCTGGCGACCAAGGGCAACCTGGTGTTCACCGGCACCGGCGATGGTTTCTTCAAGGCTTTCGACGCGAAAACCGGCAAGGAACTGTGGAAGTTCCAGACCGGCAGCGGCATCGTCTCGCCGCCGATCACCTGGGAGCAGGATGGCGAGCAGTATGTCGGCGTGACCGTCGGCTATGGCGGCGCGGTGCCGCTGTGGGGTGGCGACATGGCCGAGCTGACCAAACCGGTGGCGCAAGGCGGGTCGTTCTGGGTGTTCAAGATTCCGAGCTGGGATCAGAAAACCGCCCAAAAATAGCTCTGGATCATGCGGAGCGGCTTTTGTGGCGAGGGAGCTTGCTCCCTCGCCACAGGTATCACAGAGATCTCACGATGAACTACCTGCCCTTGTTACTCCTGCTCTCCCTGCCCCTGGCGCACGCCGACGATGGCGACGACGCCCCGCTGATCATCAACGGCTGCACCATCGCCGAACACAGCCAATGCCCCGGCGCCAACCTCAAGGACGCCAACCTGCGCAACCAGAACCTCGGCAAGATGAACCTGGCCGGCGCCGACCTGCGCGGAGCTGACCTGCGCCACGCCAACCTCGACCTGGCCAACCTGGAAAAAGCCCAGCTGCAAGGCGCCAACCTCACCCGCGCCAGCCTGCAACAAAGCAACCTGCGCCTGGCCGACTTCACCGGCGCCACGTTGATGGCGGTGCAAGGCTGGGGCCTGTTTGCCCAGGGCGCGCAGTTTGAAAACGCCAACCTCAGCGCGGCGTACCTGCAATTTGCGCGGCTGTCGGGAGCGAAGATGCACAAGGTCAACCTGCGTGCGGCGGATCTGGAAATGACGTGGTTGAGCAAGGCGGATTTGCAGGGGGCCGACCTGAGTGATGCGAATTTGCAGGAGGCCAAGTTTGGTGAGAGCAACCTGGAAAATGCGAAGCTCACCGGCAGTCGCCAGCACTATGCGAACTTTCAGGACGCCAATATGGAAGGCTGCATGGACTGCCCCACCACCTGGGACCGTTAGCACACCGCCATTCAAATGAAAGAGGGGGCTTGCTCCCGATAGCAGTACATCAGTTGCCGATACGTCAACTGACCCACCGCTATCGGGAGCAAGCCCCCTCCCACAGGCGTTACGCACTGGCCCGCCTATCCAGCCACCCGCACCACCCCCATGTCGATCCCCAAATGCACCAACTCAGCATGGGAACTCACCTGCAACTTGCTCTTGAGCAGGGTCAGGTGGTTGGACACGGTCTTGCTGCTGATATTCAGCCGGTCGGCAATCGCTCGGGTAGGCGTGCCCCTGGCCAGCATCAGGAAAATTTCCAACTCCCGCGGCGTCATGCCCTGCAAGCGTTGATCGCTGGGCGTATAGGCCAGTTCGGTAGCCAGCGCCTGTTCGATGTAGGCGTGGCCGTCGAGGATGCGCCGCACCGCTTCAATCAACACCTCAGGCGCCGAGCTTTTGGTCAGGTAGCCTGAGGCCCCTGCGTCCAGAGCCTGGCGTACCAGCGGCAATTCGTCGTGCATGCTGAAAAACAGCACACGCAACTGCGGCAGGCGCTGGCGCAGGCGGCGGGTGGTTTCCAGGCCACTGATGCCCGGCAGGCCGAAGTCCATGATCACCAGGTTCGGCACCGCTTCCTGTACTCGGCTCAAGGCCTCTTCGCCACTGGCCGCCTCGCGCACCTCGATAGCCGGCAGCAATGCGCGCAACAGGCTGGCGTAGCCCTGGCGCACCACCGCATGGTCATCCACCAACAGAATATTCATGTGGCCTCCAACGGCATGTTCACTGCCAACGCCCAGCCGGCGCCGGGGTGGCTGAGGATCTTCAATTCGCCGCCCAGGCAGCGCGCGCGCTCAGCCATGGAATACAGGCCCACGCCCGGACGCTGGGGCGTCTGTGCACCGCGCCCGTTATCGCGCACCCACAGGCGCAGACGCGAACCGCGATGCTGCAGGCGCACGTGCACCTGGCTGGCGTTGGCATGCCGCAGGATGTTGGTCAGGGCTTCCTGGAGCAGGCGATACAGGTGGGTCTTGCTGGCGCCGGATAACGTCGGCAAGTCGCTACTGACCTGCAACCGGCACGGGATGCCGTGGCTGGCCTGCCACTGCGTGACCAGCATGGCGAACGCCTCGGCCATCGGCAGGTGTTGCAGGGCCACCGGGTAAAGGTCGTGGACCAGCGCGCGGAACCCTTGCTGCAACTGTTCGCAGTGTTCCTCCAGCTGCCCTACCGTGCGCGTAAGCACCTGAGGCTGATCGGCCACCAGGCGCAACAGGCACGCCTGGGCGCGGATACCGGCCAGGTACTGGCCGAGGTCGTCGTGCAGGGTCTGGGCCAAGTGGGTACGTTCCTGTTCCTGCACCGCCAGCAAGGTTTGGGTAAGTTGGGTGTTGTCGGTGCGCGCCTGTTCCAGGGCGTCAGTCATGCGGTTGAAGTGCAGTGCCAGTTGCCGCGCTTCCGGCGAGCCATGCGTGTGCAAGCGCACATTGAGCCGGCCGGCGCACACCTGTTGCAGGGCGCGCAGCAGTTCGTCCAGCACGCCCATGCCACGGCGCACCGCCCAGCGGATGGTCAACAGGCTCAGCGCCAGCGCCATGACGCACAGGCCCAGCAGTTGCTGCAGGGAGTCCCAGACCTCGTCGATTTCATCCCGTGGGTCGACCGCGATGGCGACGCGCCGACCGTCCGGCAAGTCCAGCACCTGGGCCGTGCGCCGGGCCTCGACGAACAATAGGCGCCCGAGCCAGGCATCCAGGCCCTGCGCCGTGGGCGTGCGCACGGTCTCGCCCGGCTTGAGCCAGTGCACGCGCACATGGCGCAGGCTGGCGGTGAGTTTGGGTTGCAGGCTGGCGGGGTCGCGCGCGGCGGTCTCGCTCAGGTAGTGCACCACCGCTTCGGCCGACTGCAACTCGCGCTCCACGTCCGCCAGCGCCTGGTGCAACAACAGCGCGGTGCAGGCGCAGGTGACCAGGACGAAGAAGCCGCACACCCACAGGTTGATCCGCCACAAGGCCGACAAGACGCGCATGCTGGTGTCACTCCTGTGAAAAGGGCCTCTGGTGTTCCATGCTAAAACCGCACGGTGCGCGTGGGGCTACTACCTTGGTACTGGCCCGGCGGTACTTTCTGCATATTTGCAGCGCCCCCAAGGCTTCCTATGCTGGCGCTACCTGTCATGGAGTGCCTTATGCGCCAGCTCGCCCCTTATGCCGTGGTCTGCCTGATGGCGATCGCCTGGGCCACCACCGGCCAGGCCGCCGAGACGCCGTTGCAGGTGCAGATCGGCTACCTGGGCTATCGACCTGACCCTGGGCCGCTGCTGTCGAATGTGATTGCCGAACCCGCCGATGCCGGGCAACGCGGCGCCGAACTGGCGATCATCGACAGCAACAGCACCGGCGCCTTTCTCAATCAACGCTACAGCCTGGCCACCGCCACGGTGGACACGGCCGACGCGCTGCTCGCCGCCGCCAAGGCCCAACACGACCAGGGCCTGCGCCTGTTCGTGGTGAACGCCCCCGCCGCCAGCCTGCGCCAACTCAGCGCCGCCCTGCCCGACAGCCTGCTGTTCAACGCCGGCAGCCCCGACGACAGCCTGCGCAGCACCGACTGCCTGAACAATGTGCTGCATACCTTGCCCAGCCGCGCGATGCTCGCCGATGCCCTGGCGCAGTTTCTGGTGCTGCGCAAATGGCAAAAGGCGCTGCTGATCGTCGGCCCCACCGACGATGACCACGCCTATGCCGCCGCCCTGCGCCGCGCCGCCAGACGCTTCGGTGTGCAACTGGTGGCGGAAAAATCCTGGCGTTTCGATAACGACCAACGCCGCAGCGCCCAGGCGGATATGCCACTGTTCACCCAGACCGCCGAATACGATGTGGTGCTGGTGGCCGACGAACGCGGCGACTTCGGCGAGTACGTGCCCTATCAAACCTGGTACCCGCGTCCCGTCGCCGGGACCCAGGGCCTGACGCCCACCGGCTGGCACAAAACCGTCGAGACCTACGGCGCGGCCCAATTGCAAAAACGCTTCGAGGCCCTGGCCGGGCGCTGGATGAACGACCGCGACTTCGCCGCCTGGATGGCCGTGCGCAGCGTCGCCAGCGCGGTGAGCCGGTTGCGCCAGGCCGATGCCATGGCGATCCGCCAACTGGCGCTCAGCGAACACCTGCCGCTGGACGGCTTCAAGGGCCGCAAGCTCAGCTACCGCCCCTGGAACGGCGAGCTGCGCCAACCGATACCCCTCGTACAACCGCGCGCCCTGGTCAGCACCTCACCCCAGGACGGTTTCCTGCACCCCACCAATGAAATGGACAGCCTGGGCTACGACAAGCCCGAGGTGACTTGCCGCTTTCCCTGATCGCCGTCCCACAATAATAAGGAATCCGCCATGCGCCGCACCCTGCTCTCATGCGCCCTGCTGCTCGCCGCCGGGCACGCGGTGGCCAGCACCGCCTGGGTCTCCAACGAGAAAGACAACAGCCTGAGCCTGATCGACCTGCAGACCCTGCAAGTCACCGACACGCTCAAGGTCGGCCAGCGCCCGCGGGGCCTGCTGCTGTCCCATGACAACAAGCTGCTGTACATCTGCGCCAGCGACTCGGACCGCGTGCAGGTGATGGACGTGGCCACGCGCAAGATCATCAAGGAACTGCCCTCCGGCAAAGACCCCGAGCAGTTTGCCCTGCACCCCAATAATCGCTGGCTGTATGTGTCCAACGAAGACGATGCGCTGGTCACGGTGATCGACACCGAGACCGCCAAGGTGCTCGGCCAGATCAACGTCGGCGTCGAGCCCGAGGGCATGGCGGTGAGCCCGGACGGCAAGTGGGCGGTGAACACCAGCGAAACCACGAACATGCTGCACTGGATCGACACCAGCACCCAGACCCTGGCCGACAGCACCCTGGTGGACCAGCGCCCACGCTTTGTCGAGTTCAACCACGACGGCTCGCAGCTGTGGGCGTCGGCGGAAATCGGCGGCACCGTGACCATTCTCGACGTGGCCAGCCGCGCGGTCCTCAAGACCCTGACGTTCGCCATCAAAGGCGTGCACCCGGACAAGGTGCAGCCGGTAGGCATCAAGCTCAGCGCCGACGGCAAATACGGTTTTGTCGCCCTCGGCCCGGCCAACCATGTGGCGGTGATCGATGCCAAGACGTTCGAGATCCTCGACTACCTGCTGGTGGGCCGCCGCGTGTGGCAGATGGCGTTTACCCCGGACCAGAAACAACTGCTGGCCACCAACGGCGTGAGCGGTGACGTGTCGGTGATCGACGTGGACAGCCTCAAGGTGATCAAGTCGGTGAAAGTCGGGCGCTACCCCTGGGGCGTGGTGGTGACGCCATGAGTGCCCTGGAGGTCAGTGCGCTGAGTTTCGCCTACGGCTCGCGCGAGGCCTTGAGCGCGGTGAGTTTCAGCCTGGCCGCGGGACAGTTTGCGGCATTGCTGGGGCCCAACGGCGCGGGTAAATCGACATTGATTGCCCT
Source organism: Pseudomonas sp. FP597 (assembly GCF_030687435.1). Lineage (NCBI taxonomy): Bacteria > Pseudomonadati > Pseudomonadota > Gammaproteobacteria > Pseudomonadales > Pseudomonadaceae > Pseudomonas > Pseudomonas sp. FP597. The sequence goes on from NZ_CP117432.1 coordinate 4,219,277, forward strand.
GCTGACCCGCCTGTATGACCTGCAGACCGGCGATATCCGCGTGGGCGGGCATTCCTTGCGCGAGGCACCGCGTGCCGCCCTCCCCCAACTGGGCGTGGTGTTCCAGCAAAGCACCCTGGACCTGGACTTGAGCGTGGAACAGAACCTGCGCTACCACGCCGCGCTGCACGGCTTGTCGCGGCGCCGGACCGACGCACGGGTCGAGGCCGAACTGGCGCGCCAGGGCCTCACCGAGCGGCGACGCGAGAAGGTTCGCGAACTCAACGGCGGGCACCGTCGGCGCGTGGAAATTGCCCGGGCGTTGCTGCATGAGCCGCGCGTGCTGCTGCTCGACGAAGCCAGCGTCGGCCTCGACCCCGCCAGCCGCCTGGCCCTGAACCAGCATGTGCGCAGCCTGTGCGCCGAACACGGCATCAGTGTGCTGTGGACCACTCACCTGCTCGATGAAGTGCAGGCCGAGGACGTCTTGATGATTCTGCACCAGGGCCGCCTGGTAGCCAGCGGGCAAGTCGCCCTGCTCACACAGCAACAGGGCAGCGACCTGGGCAGCCTGTTCGCCCGGCTGACCCGTCCCAACGCCACGGGGGCCGCGGCATGAGCGCTTATTGGCAATGCCTGCGCGGCATCGTGCTGCGTGAATGGCTGCGCTTTGTGTTGCAGCGCACGCGGTTTCTCAGCGCCCTGGTGCGCCCGCTGCTGTGGCTGGTGGTGTTTGCCGCCGGGTTCCGCGCGGCCCTGGGTATCTCGGTGATCGAGCCCTACGACACCTACATCCCCTACGAGGTCTACATCATCCCCGGCCTGGCCTGCATGATCTTGCTGTTCAATGGCATGCAAGGTTCGCTGTCGATGGTCTACGACCGCGAGATGGGCAGCATGCGCGTGCTGTTGACCAGCCCGTTGCCGCGTACGTTTTTGCTGTGCGGCAAACTCTTGGCCACAGCGTTGATCTCGTTGTTGCAGGTGTACGGCTTCCTGGCGATTGCCTGGGTGTATGGCGTGCAACCGCCGGCCATGGGGCTGTTGCTCGCCCTGCCCGCGTTGCTGCTGGTGGCGTTGATGCTCAGTGCCCTGGGCTTGTTGCTGTCGAACGCGATTCGCCAATTGGAAAACTTCGCCGGGGTGATGAACTTCGTGATCTTCCCGTTGTTTTTCCTGTCTTCGGCGCTGTACCCGCTGTGGAAGATGCGCGACTCCAGCGAGTGGTTGTACTGGCTGTGCGCGATCAACCCGTTTACCCATGCGGTGGAGCTGGTGCGCTTTGCCCTGTATGAGCGCTTCGCCGGGCTGGCACTGGCGGTGTGCCTGGGGCTGACCGTGCTGTTCACGCTGTTGGCGGTGCTGACCTTCAACCCCCAGCACGCGGCGCTGCGCAAAAAAGGTTGAGGGCGGCAAAACTACTACTTTAGTACTGGTTTTGCTGTCTATCGTCGCATTCCCAAGGCAGCGCGACTCACGTGTAATGGCGGCATAACGATAAGGACTACACCGTCATGCTGCCTTCACGACTGCCCCTGTTGGCGTTGCTGTGCCTGCTCTGCGTCAACGCTCAGGCCGACACCCCGCTGTTTTCCATCGACGGCTATCGCATCGGCCTGTACCGCAGCCCCACGCCCGACCACCTGCCGGGCGCCACGATTGTCGACACCCCTGCCCTGCAAACCCTGCTCAACCAAACGCCGCCACCGGTGCTGATCGACGTGTACCGCCGCCAGTGGCTGCAAGGTCGCTTCATCGAAGACCAACCCCACGCCAACCTGCCCGGCAGCCACTGGCTGGCCAACACCGGCGATGGCAACCTCACGCCCGAGTGGCAAGGCTACTTCATGCGCCACCTGTACAGGCTCACCGGCGGCAACCTCGCACGCCCGCTGGTGTTCTACTGCCGCTCCGATTGCTGGCTGAGTTGGAACGCGGTAAAACGTGCCGCCAACCTGGGCTATACCTCTGTGTATTGGTATCGCGATGGGTTGGACGCGTGGGAAGCGGCAAAGCTGCCGGTGACGGCTGCGACACCCGAGCCTTTTCAATAAAAACCCACAACAAGAAGGTGAACGGCCATGTACAAAATCCTGATAGCCGACGATCACCCGCTGTTTCGCGAGGCGATCCACAACGTCATCAGCGACGGCTTCCCCGGCAGCGAGGTGATGGAAACCGCCGACCTGGACAGCGCCCTTGTCCTGACCCAGGAACACGATGACCTCGATTTGATCCTGCTGGACCTGAACATGCCCGGCATGCACGGCCTCAACGGTTTGATCAACCTGCGCAACGAGGCACCGACCATCCCGGTGGTGATCGTCTCGGCCGAGCAGGACAAGCAGATCGTGCTGCAAGCCATCACCTATGGCGCGGTGGGCTTTATCACCAAGTCCTCGCCACGCGTGCAAATGACCGAGGCGATCCAGCAGATTCTCAACGGCAATGTGTACTTGCCGCCCGACATCATCCGCACCCAGAAAACCGGCACCCACAGGCGCCTCAACGAAAACCCGGGCTTTGCCCCTGAACTGTTGCAGGCCCTGACGCGCAAGCAGTTGCTGGTGCTGGAGCGCATGACCAAGGGCGAGTCGAACAAGCAGATCGCGTACACCCTGGAAATTGCCGAGACCACGGTGAAGGCCCATGTGTCGGCGATCCTGCGCAAGCTGAATGTGCATAACCGCGTGCAGGCGATATTGAGTGCCGGAGATATCGATTTCGGCTCGTACCTGCGCCGCTAAGCCCACAGCAACAACACCGCTCAAATGTGGGAGGGGGCTTGCTCCCGATGACGGTGCATCAGCCGATTAGATGTCGACTGACACCCTGCTATCGAGAGCAAGCCCCCTCCCACACTGGTTTTGCGTTTGTCAGGGACGGCCGAGCAGGTGGCTCATGGCGGTTTTGAGCTTCATTGGCCGCACCGGCTTGTGCATCAAGGTGTGCCCCAACTCGCGGATCTGTTGCTTGAGCTCGTTGCTGTAGTTGGCGGTGATCATCATCGCCGGGATCGCGCTGGCGCGCCGGGCGTTGATGCGGGCCACGGCGTCGACGCCGTTCTGGTCGTCATCGAGGTGGTAATCGGCAATCAGCAAATCCGCCTCGGCATGGTAGTTGTCCACCTGCCGCGCCAGGTCTTCTTCGGATAACGCCGTCACGACCTGGCAGCCCCAACCTTCGAGCAAGGTGCGCATGCCTGCGCAGATCGCCGCGTCGTTATCCAGCACCCACACCCGGGCGCCCTGCAAGCGCTCCAGCAACGCCTCGCTCATGCACGGCAGGGGCAATGACTTGGGCGCGGTGGCGCTCAACGGCACCTCCACTGCAAACATCGAGCCCTTGCCCGGCCAGGATTTGACTGTGATGCGGTGCCCCAGAATGCCGGCGATTTTTTCCACAATCGCCAGCCCCAGGCCCAAACCGCGATCCTGGTCCGGGCGCTGCACATCGCCGCGCTTGAATTCCTGGAAAATCTCCTCCAAACGCTCCTCGGCAATGCCCATGCCGCTGTCCCACACCTGGATCGACAAGCGCTGATGCTGGCGTCGACACCCCAGCACAATGCGCCCTTGATAGGTGTAGCGGATCGCGTTGCTCAGCAGGTTGCGCAGGATCCGCGCCAATAGCTGGATGTCGCTGCGCACCAGCGCGGAACAGCCGATGAAGTGCAGCTCCAGCCCTTCGCTGCGGGCCAATTCGGTGTACTCGACGGCCAGGTTATCGAGCAATTCGCTCAAGGCGAACGGCGCGATATCGGCCTTGATCACCCCGGCGTCCAGCTTGGAAATATCCACCAGGGTGCCCAGCAGGTTTTCCACGTCTTCCAGGGAATTGCTCACGTTGCGCACCAGTTTTTCACTCGGGCGCTCCAACAAGGCGCTGGTGAACAGCCGTGCGGCGTTGAGCGGTTGCAGCAGGTCGTGGCTGACGGCCGCGAGGAATTTGGTTTTTGACAGGTTGGCCTGTTCAGCCTCCAGCTTGGCCTCGCGCAGGCGGCTTTCCATGCGCCGGCGCTCGTCGATTTCCTTGAGCAATTGGTCATTGAGCGCCGTGAGTTCCGAGGTGCGCTGGGCGACACGCTGTTCCAGGTGCTGATAGGCCTGATGCAGCGCTTCAGCGGTGCGGCGGCGTTCGGTGATGTCGCGGATCAACACAAAGATCCCCACCACTTCGCCACTGGCCAGCATGTTCGGCACGTAGGAGCGCAGCATGTAGCGTTCCTGGTTATTGATATTGGTCTCGGCGAACTCGAAGGTCACGCTCTCGCCGGCCAGGGCGCGCGCGACGTAGGCGTCCAGGCGCCGGCAGTGCTGCTCGCTGTGCACTTGACGCAGGCTCTGGCCGAGCATCATGCCGCGCGGCCAGCAGTACCATTCTTCATAGACTTTATTGGTGAACTCGTAGACCAGGTCGGCATTCAGGTAGCCGATCAATGCCGGCACGTTATCGGTGATCAGGCGGATCCAGCGTTCGCTTTCCTGGGCTTTCTGCGCCGCCACCTGTTCGCCGCGCAGGGTTTCGGCGCGCAGTCGGGCGTTGATCAACAAGTGGTTGCTGGCCTTGAGTTCGGCCATCGCCTGGTTCAGCGCGTCGGTGCGTTCACGCACCTGCTCGGCCAGTACCACCGAATGCTGGAAGGTGGTGTACGGATTATTACCCTGGCTCATGCCGGACTCGATGCGCTCGATCAGCGCCGCGTTGATCCGCGCCAGCTTGTGGTTGTCCTGTCGCAGCTGGGCCAACTGGGCGAGCAGTTCAGCGCCGGCCGCGGGCAATGGCGACCCCGGTGAAGGTCTGGTTGATATGCATGCCATTGAACTGTTCTCCGTAGGTGTTGAAACCCATCACCCGCTTGGCTTGCAGGAAGCTGCCGATCTGTTCCAGGTCGCCGGCGTCTTCCAGCTCCAGGCGGCGCAGGAAGCAGTCGCAGCCGAGGGTCAGCAGCAGGTCGCCAAGGCGTGAGTGCAGGCCGTCGAACAGGCTTTCCAGGTTGGGCAGGATCGGGCCGGGCGTCATCACGGTCAGCACGATGCCGTTTTCCACCGCGCAGTAAAAACTCAGGCTCAGGTCTGCGTGCACCTGTTGGATGGCGCGCACGTAGTACTGGTCATGGATACGCACCGCCAGCGGGTGGGCGGCGAAGGTGCGGTGGTCGAGGTCGGCCACCGCCACGCCGATATGCCGCGCATACTCTTCGGCGGCGGGTTCGGCGTTGAGCTCATAAACCCGGCGCGAGGGGCTGTCGGCACCGGTCACCACCAGTTTCTCCGCTCGCGGCAGGATGTGGTGGGTGGTGAACACCTCGAAATCCAGCCAGGTATTGACCAACACCACCACCGCCGCGCCGCTGTGGAACGCGCCGTTGAAGTAAACGTGGGTGTGGGTGAGAAAGTTGTCATCGCCAGCCGAGCCGCCAAAGTGCGGGATATCGCCAAGGGCGGCGCTGAGGGCGGCGAGCACCATCTCTTCGCGGCTGGACAGACCATCGAGCAGGGTCAGGGCAAACGTGTTGCCTTTGATGGGGGCCAGGGTATTGCTGCGGCAACCGCCGACCAGCCGTTCGACCATGTGCTGGGCGTCGATCAGGCTGAAGTGCTCGACCTGGTCGATCAGCTCGGTGGCGATGGAAAAGTGCGCATGGTTGAAACCCATCGCGGTAATGCAATTGCGGCCGTAGCCTTGGGGCGTGATCTCGCCGGCGCTGGTGCAACCCACCACGCGCACATTGCCGAAACACTGTTGCAAGGCCTGGCCCAACGCCTGCAAATCGTAGGAAGCCGAACAGAAAAACAGCACAAACCCCAGGTAGGGGTGCAGCAGTTGGCGGGCCAACTCCTCAGCCGCCTGCCCCGCGTCGGTGGCCTGGGACATGGCGCTGACTACGCCTTCACTGTTATGCATCGTTGGTTCCCCCTCTGAGGCATGAGTGTACGAAGGGCTGGGGGCGGGACCTATGCTACTTGTGTACTGGGTAGGGGGATGCGATGGGATGACTCTCTCAAGACTGATGGAGATCAAAATGTGGGAGGGGCAAGTCGAATCGTCGCACCGCCCCTCCCACAGTTAACCGCATTACCAAGTCAAGACAGCACCGACGGCGAAGGTATCGGTGTCTTCATTCTGGGCGCTGGTGTCATGCCCCTTGATCTGGAACTGGTTGTACTCGGCCACCAGCTTCAGGTTGTCGTTCACGTCATGAAACAGCGCAACCCCGCGCGTCTCATAATCCGCGCCACTGCCCACCACGCCGTTGCCGTCATCCTTTGTTTTACCGTAGGACAGCGCCAGGCGGTTCTTGCCCAGTTTGTACGAGCCCTGCACCAGGTAGCCGTTGCTGTCCACATTACGCAGGGTGGCCTCCCCGGCATTGTTGGTGAAGAACGGGTTGATGCCCTTGGCCTGGAAGCCGGAACCGATCAGCGACAAGCCGCCCATTTTGGCTTGCACGCCATAACCCAGGCCCTTGGAGGTGACCGAGGCCACGGAGGAGTCGGTGTTATCGGAGGTCTGGTAGCTGCCGTTGAGCCAACTGTAGATCTTCGCCCCGCCCAGGTCGAACTGGTAGGTGACCTCGCTTTCGGTGCGCGGGTTCTCCTGGTAGGCCTTGCCCACGGCGCTGCTGTCGTTGGTGTCGACCGGGTCCATGATGCCGACGGCCACGCGCAGGCCGTCCATCACCGGAGTGCGATAGGTGATCTGCGAGGTGGGGAACGGGTATGGGTAACCGCTGCCGATATTGCCGAACGACACCCCGCCGCCGTCCACCAGGCCGAGGCTGTCGCTGACCTGGCCGTAACCGGCTAGCAGTTCATCGAGCAGGATGTTGGAGCGGGCGAACAGGCCGAAGTCCTTGCCGATCAGCACTTCGCCCCACTCGGGGTTGGCCACGGTGCCGTAGAACTGGCGCACGTCGATGGCGGTGTCGGTGCCGTTGGTTTCGCTGTCGTTGATGGTGACCCAGAACGAGGCGCGGGCGCCGAGCTTGAGGTCGTCGACCTGCTTGCTCATGTTGAAGCCCAGGTAGTTGGGCAGGAAGCCCATCTTCACGCGGGATTGACGGCGGTCGTACTGGTCGCCGGCGCGGTCCACATCGCTGTTGACGTAGAAAGCGTTGATGTAGCCGTCGGTGGAAAAGGTGGTTTCGTCCTTGTCGTACAGCATGATTTCGGCGCCAGCCAACGGGCTGAGGCTCAGGCCGACGATAAACGCAGGTAACAGACGCAGGGGGACATTTTTATTGTTATGCATAACGCGCTCCGCAACGGGGACTTGATGTCGGAGGCGATTATCGAAAGGCGCCAGGCCACGGCCTACGCTGCCTTGGCCGTGGTTTGAAGGTGCTTTGGGTGGGCAGCGGGTGCCCGGCAATTCTGGCGTAAGACGGGCCCGCTCGCAGGCCCGGCACTTAATGCGTAAGACCGGCCTTGGCCAACATGCCCACGGCAACCAGTACACAGAGGCCGGCAAACCCCACCTGCAAGGCGCGCGCGGGAATCACCGAACACAGGCGTCGGCCGACCAGCATGCCGACGATGCTGGCGCCGATGAACATCCACCCGACCGACTCGATGCGCACGCCCGCACGCAACGCCCCCGCCACGCCGATCAGCGAAATCAGGCTGATGACCATCAACGACGTGGCGACGATGCCGCGCATCTGCACGTCGGTGAGCTGCTTGAACGCCGGTACGATCAGGAAACCGCCACCCACGCCGAGCAGGCCGGACACCGCACCGGTCACGGCGCCCAACGCGGCCAGGGTGGCGCTGCACTTGGCGGTCCAGGCCAGGCGCCCGGTCTGCTGGTTGAGCATGCAGTTCTTCTGACCCCAGGACGCGGCGCCGTGGTCGCTCGGCCCGACCTCGAGCTTTTCGCGCTGCAGCATGCGCCAGGCCACCAGCACCATCAGCGCACTGAACAGGCCCATCAGCAGTGGTTCCGGCAATTGGTGGGCAAAGAACACGCCCAGCGGCGAAAACAGCCCGCCCAGCAACGCGATCAACAACGCGGCGCGGTAACGCACCAGGCCATGGCGCAAGCCGTCAATCGCCCCGACGGCCGCCGCCGCGCCCACCGCGAGCAGCGAGATTGGCGCCGCCTGGGTCATGCTCAACCCCAGGCCCAGCACCAACGCCGGCACCCCGAGGATGCCGCCGCCCGCACCGGTCAGGCCCATGACCAGGCCCATCAACAACCCCAACACACTGGCCAGCAGCATTCAGTCCACCTTGCTCAGGCGGGTCAGCCACTCGCGGCCCTTGAGCATGCCGTTCCAGTAGAACCACGGCAGCAAGGTGGCCTTGAGGAACCACATCGAACGCCGCGCACGGGTCGCATCGAGGGGGAACGTCGGCAGCAACTTGCCGCCGTAGCCGAACTCGGCCAGTACCACCTTGCCCTTCTCCACCGTCAACGGGCAGGAACCGTAGCCGTCGTACTTGAGCGGCAGCGGCGCCTGTTTGCGCAGGGCCAGCAGGTTTTCGGCAACCACCACGATTTGCTTGCGCACGGCGGCGGCAGTCTTGGCATTGGTGGTGCCGCACACATCGCCCAGGCCGAAAATGTGCGGGTAACGCAGGTGTTGCAGGCTGTGGGGGTTCACGTCGCACCAACCGGCGGCGTCGGCCAGCGGGCTGTGGCGGATAAAATCCGGAGACACCTGTGGGGGGACCACGTGCAGCATGTCGAAGGATTTCTCCTCGACGGTGCCATTGCCTTCGGCATCCTTCACCTCGAACCAGGCCTTGCGCGCCGGGCCATCGACCTTCACCAGGTTGGAATTGAACGCCAGGCGCGCGTTGTATTTTTCCACGTACTTCATCAGCGGCGGCACAAAGGTCGCCACGCCGAACAACGCCGCGCCGGCCAGGTTGAATTCGACGTCGATGTGCTTGAGGTTGCCCTGCTTGAGCCAGTGATCGCAGGACAGGTACATGGCCTTTTGCGGCGCACCGGCGCATTTGATCGGCATCGCCGGCTGAGTAAACAGCGCCTTGCCGCCCTTGAGTTGCCGCACCAGTTGCCAGGTGTAGGCCGCGTGTTCGTAGCTGTAGTTGGATGTGACGCCGTGCTGGCCCAGGGCGTTTTCCAGGCCTTCGATTTTTTCCCAGGCCAGGCGCAGGCCGGGGCAGACAATCAGGTTGTTCCAGGTGACGCGCTGGCCGCTGTCGAGCACCAGGGTCTGCTCGTCCGGCAGCAGCTCAGTGACGGCCGCCTGCACCCAGGTCACGCCATTGGGCAGCACGTCAGCCAGGGGGCGACGGGTCTTTTTCACGTCATAGGCGCCACCGCCGACCAGGGTCCAGGCCGGCTGGTAACAGTGATAGTCGCTCGGTTCGATCAGGGTGATGTTCAGGTGCGGGTCGCGCTTGAGCAAGCTGGCCAGCAGGCCGATGCCCGCCGAACCGCCGCCGATGACAACGATATCGCCACTGATGGTTGGGCCCCAGTGTTGGTCGGTCATGGTCTATTGCCTTTTATCGTCAATGCACACAAGGGTCGCTGCCGTATGGCGTCACGCCCAGCTTTTTATCACCGCGCCGCAGTACAGGCCGGACAGGGTCTTCATCACTTGAATCACTTCGTGGCTGGCCAATCCGTAGAAAATGTATTTGCCTTCCCGACGGGTGGCGACCAACCCTTCATCGCGCAAAATGCCCAACTGTTGCGACAGCGTGGGCTGGCGTACGCCCGTCAGGGCTTCCAGCTCGCCGACGTTGCGCTCGCCCTGGGTCAACTGGCACAGGATCAGCAAGCGGTCCTCATTGGCCAACGCCTTGAGCAACGCGCAGGCCTTGGACGCCGACGCACGCAACTGGGCGACTTCGCCTTCACTCAGAGTAGATTCCATTTGCCTCGGGTCCTTTGCGTCACTTAAGCTCGAAACATTATGTGTAAATGTAAAGTGATTGTAATCACTTTTTTCCGCAGCAGGGGTAGCCGTCATGTCAGCGTTGATTCATTCCTTTTTGGACGAGGCGTCGTCGACCTACACCTACGTCGTCTATGAAACACACGGCGGCCCCTGCGCCATCGTCGATTCGGTGCTCAACTACGACCCGGCCTCCGGGCGCACCGACACGCGCCAGGCCGACAAGGTTATTGCCTTTGTCCGCGAACACCAGCTGCAGGTCGAGTGGTTGCTGGAAACCCATGCCCACGCCGACCACTTATCGGCCGCGCCGTACCTGCGTCGCACCCTGGGCGGCAAGATCGCCATCGGCCAGAGCATCAGCAAGGTGCAGGACGTGTTCAAGCACCTGTTCAACCTGGAGCCGGAATTTCGCGTCGACGGCTCGCAGTTCGATCACCTGTTCGCGCCGGATGAGGTCTTCCACATCGGCAATTTGAAGGCTCAGGCCCTGCATGTTCCGGGACACACCCCCGCCGACATGGCCTATTTGATCGACGGGCGCTTGATTCTGGTGGGTGACACGCTGTTCATGCCCGACGTGGGCACCGCCCGCTGCGACTTCCCCGGTGGCGATGCCCGGCAGTTGTATGCGTCGATGCGCACACTGTTGGCCTTCCCGCCCGAGACGCGGTTGTACGTGTGTCATGACTACCCGCCCGAAGGTCGCGAGGCCCAATGCTTAACCACCGTGGCGCAGCAGCGCGCGGGGAATATTCATGTGCATGACGGTGTGGATGAGGCCGCGTTCGTGGCGATGCGCACCCAGCGGGATGCAGGGCTGGGGATGCCGACGTTGCTGCTGCCGGCGATCCAGGTGAATGTGCGGGCGGGGAATCTGCCGCCAGCAGAAGAGAACGGCGTGACTTACCTGAAGATCCCGCTCAACCAACTTTGAAATGCGGTTAAAACTGTGGGAGGGGGTTCGCTCCCTCCCACAGTTTTTAACCGAGTTGAGTCAGGAACCGAGGCTGATGCCGTTGGCCGGCAGGGGCAGCGCGGTTTTATAGCGCACCTGCTTGAGCGCAAAACTCGACCGAATGTTCGCCACCCCCGGCACCTTGGTCAAAAAGTCCATCATGAAGCGCTCCAGCGACTGGATCGTCGGCACCAGCACACGGATCAAATAGTCCGGGTCGCCCGCCATCAAATAGCACTCCATCACCTCGGGGCGGTCGGAAATCGCCCCTTCGAACTGCTGCAACGCCAGCTCGTTCTGCTTTTCCAGGCTCACGTGGATGAACACGTTGACGTGCAGCCCCAGCAGATCGGCGTCGAGCAGGGTGACCTGCTCGCGAATCAGCCCCAACTCTTCCATCGCCTTGACCCGGTTGAAGCACGGCGTGGGCGACAGGTTGACCGAGCGGGCCAGGTCGGCGTTGGTGATGCGGGCATTCTCCTGCAGAGCGTTGAGAATGCCGATGTCGGTACGGTCCAGTTTGCGCATGAGACAAAATCACCTGTTTATTATGTTTATGCAGTTTTTTTATCCGCAAATGATCCCAAGCGCAACGAAACACAGATAAATATTCTTCTACGCCCCGCCTATGATTGTTGTAGGACAGGATTTCTTCTACCCGAAGACTGACTGTCAGCTAGCGCGCCCACTACAAGAAATTCACAAGATCGAGCGTAGAAGCCATGAACCAGCCGTATGCACCATTGCGCCTGCACGTCCCCGAACCCTCGGGACGACCAGGCTGCAAGACCGACTTTACCTACCTGCGCCTATCCGACGCCGGCCTGGTGCGCAAACCCGCCATCGACGTAGAACCCGCCGACACCGCCGACCTGGCCAAGGGCCTGATCCGTGTGCTCGACGATCAGGGCCAGGCCCTGGGCCCATGGGCCGAAGGGGTTCCGGTAGACATCCTGCGCAAGGGCATGCGCGCCATGCTCAAGACGCGCATCTTCGACAACCGCATGGTGGTCGCCCAGCGTCAGAAAAAAATGTCGTTCTACATGCAGAGCCTTGGCGAAGAAGCCATTGGCAGCGCCCAGGCCCTGGCCTTGAACATCGACGACATGTGCTTCCCCACCTACCGCCAGCAAAGCATCCTGATGGCCCGCGACGTGCCGCTGGTGGACCTGATCTGCCAGTTGCTGTCCAACGAACGCGACCCGCTCAAGGGCCGCCAGTTGCCGATCATGTATTCGGTGAAAGACGCGGGTTTCTTCACCATTTCCGGCAACCTCGCCACTCAATTCGTACAGGGTGTGGGCTGGGGCATGGCCTCGGCGATCAAGGGCGATACCAAGATCGCCTCGGCCTGGATCGGCGACGGCGCCACCGCCGAGTCCGACTTCCACACCGCCCTCACCTTCGCCCACGTGTACCGGGCGCCGGTGATTCTCAACGTGGTCAACAACCAATGGGCCATCTCCACCTTCCAGGCCATCGCCGGCGGTGAAGCCACCACGTTCGCCGGACGCGGCGTCGGTTGTGGCATCGCCTCTTTGCGCGTGGACGGCAACGACTTTATCGCGGTGTACGCTGCCTCCGCCTGGGCCGCCGAACGTGCGCGCCGCAACCTCGGCCCGACCCTCATCGAATGGGTCACCTACCGCGCCGGCCCGCATTCCACCTCCGATGATCCGTCCAAATACCGCCCCGCCGACGACTGGAGCCACTTCCCGTTGGGCGATCCGATTGCGCGCCTCAAACAGCACCTGATCAGGATTGGCCAGTGGTCCGAAGAGGAACACGCGGCAGTCACCGCCGAACTTGAAGCCGAAGTCATCGCGGCGCAAAAACAGGCCGAACAGTACGGCACCCTGGCCGGCGGCCAGATTCCAAGCGCCGCGACCATGTTCGAGGACGTCTACAAAGAGATGCCGGAGCACTTGAAGCGCCAGCGTCAAGAGCTGGGGGTTTGACATGAACGATCACAACAACAGTATCGAACTGGAAACCGCCATGACCACCACCACCATGACCATGATCCAGGCCCTGCGCTCGGCCATGGACGTGATGCTCGAACGCGACGACAACGTGGTGGTGTTCGGCCAGGACGTCGGCTATTTCGGCGGCGTGTTCCGCTGCACCGAAGGCTTGCAGACCAAGTACGGCAGCTCGCGGGTGTTCGACGCACCGATTTCCGAAAGCGGCATTATCGGCGTGGCCGTGGGCATGGGTGCCTATGGCCTGCGTCCGGTGGCCGAAATCCAGTTCGCCGACTACGTCTACCCCGCCACCGACCAGATCATCTCCGAAGCCGCGCGCCTGCGTTACCGCTCGGCCGGCCAGTTCACCGCGCCGCTGACCATGCGCATGCCCTGCGGCGGCGGCATCTACGGCGGCCAGACCCACAGCCAGAGTATCGAAGCGGTGTTCACCCAGGTCTGCGGCCTGCGCACGGTGATGCCATCCAACCCGTATGACGCCAAAGGCTTGTTGATCGCCTCCATCGAAAACGATGATCCGGTGATCTTCCTGGAGCCCAAGCGTCTGTACAACGGCCCGTTCGACGGCCATCACGACCGCCCGGTAACCCCGTGGTCGAAACACCCGCAAGCGCAAGTGCCGGACGGTTACTACACCGTGCCGCTGGACGTGGCCGCCATCGTGCGTCCGGGGTCGGCCGTGACGGTGCTGACCTACGGCACCACCGTGTATGTGTCGCAAGTCGCCGCCGAAGAAACCGGCATCGACGCCGAGGTCATCGACCTGCGCAGCCTGTGGCCGCTGGACCTGGAGACCATCGTCAAGTCGGTGAAGAAGACCGGCCGTTGCGTAGTGGTGCACGAAGCCACGCGTACCTGCGGTTTTGGCGCCGAGTTGGTGTCGCTGGTGCAGGAGCATTGCTTCCACCACCTGGAAGCGCCGATCGAACGCGTCACCGGCTGGGACACCCCCTACCCGCACGCGCAGGAGTGGGCGTATTTCCCAGGGCCGTCCCGAGTGGGCGCGGCGTTGAAACGGGTCATGGAGGTCTGAATGGGCACGCACGTTATCAAGATGCCGGACATCGGCGAAGGCATCGCGGAAGTTGAATTGTCGCAGTGGCATGTGAAGGTCGGCGACCTGGTCGTCGAAGACCAGGTGCTGGCGGATGTGATGACCGACAAGGCGATGGTGGACATTCCCTCGCCCGTGCACGGCAAGGTGATTTCCCTCGGTGGCGAGCCGGGCGAGGTCATGGCCGTGGGCAGTATTCTGATCAGCATTGAAGTGGAAGGCGCCGGTAACGCCAAGGACGCGCCGGTGGCGGCTGAGCCGCCGAAGGCCGCGCCTGTGGTTGAAGCCAGACCGGCACCGGTCGAACACAAACCCGCGCCGGTCGCGGTGAAAGCCCAGGCGCCGCAGGCCCGTGCAGCCGATGAACGTCCGCTGGCCTCGCCGGCGGTGCGCAAGCATGCGCTGGATGCGGGGATTCAACTGCGCCTGGTGCAAGGCAGCGGCCCGGCGGGCCGGATTCTGCATGAAGACCTTGAGGCCTATCTGCAACAAGGCTCATCCACGCCCTCCACAGCGGCCAACCCCTACGCCGAACGCAACGACGAAGAACAGATCCCGGTGATCGGCATGCGCCGCAAGATCGCCCAGCGCATGCAGGACGCCACCCGCCGCGCCGCGCATTTCAGCTATGTGGAAGAGATCGACGTCACCGCGCTGGACGAGCTGCGCGTACACCTCAATGAGAAACACGGCGCCACACGCGGCAAGCTGACGCTGCTGCCGTTTATCGTACGGGCCATGGTCGTGGCGTTGCGCGACTTCCCGCAGATCAACGCGCGTTACGACGACGAAGCCCAGGTCATTACCCGACTCGGCGCGGTGCATGTGGGCGTCGCCACCCAGAGCGACGTCGGCCTCATGGTGCCGGTGGTGCGTCACGCCGAGGCACGCAGCCTGTGGGGCAATGCCGAGGAAATCGCGCGTTTGGCCACGGCCGCGCGCAACGGCAAGGCCAGCCGCGATGAGCTGTCGGGCTCAACCATCACCCTGACCAGCCTGGGCGCCTTGGGCGGCATCGTCAGCACGCCGGTGCTGAACCTGCCGGAAGTGGCGATTGTCGGCGTCAACCGCATCGTTGAGCGGCCGATGGTGATCAAGGGCCAGATCGTGGTGCGCAAGATGATGAACCTCTCCAGTTCGTTCGATCACCGCGTGGTCGATGGCATGGACGCGGCGCAATTCATCCAGGCCATTCGCGGCCTGCTCGAACAACCCGCCAGCCTGTTCCTGGAGTAAGGGCATGACCCAGACATTGCAAACAACGTTGCTGATTATCGGTGGCGGCCCCGGCGGCTATGTGGCGGCGATCCGCGCCGGCCAGCTGGGCATCCCGACCGTCCTGGTGGAAGGCCAGGCGTTGGGCGGTACCTGCCTGAACATCGGCTGCATTCCGTCCAAGGCCTTGATCCACGTGGCCGAGCAATTCCAGCAGACCGTGCACCACAGCCAAGGCTCGCAACTGGGCATCGAAGTCGACGTGCCGACCCTGGACATCCGCAAAAGCGTGGAATGGAAGGACGGCATCGTCGACCGCCTGACCACCGGCGTCGCCGCGCTGCTCAAGAAGCACAAAGTGCAGGTGATCCACGGCTGGGCCAAGATAGTCGATGGCAAGACCGTCGACGTCGGCGACCAGCGCATCCAGTGCGAACACCTGCTGCTGGCGACCGGTTCGACCAGCGTCAACCTGCCAATGCTGCCGATTGGCGGGCCGATCATCTCGTCCACCGAAGCCTTGGCGCCGACGCGGGTGCCCAAGCGCCTGATCGTGGTGGGCGGCGGGTATATCGGCCTGGAACTGGGGATCGCTTATCGCAAACTGGGCGCCGAGGTCAGCGTGGTCGAGGCGCAGGATCGCATCCTGCCGGCCTACGACGCCGAGCTGACGCAGCCGGTCAGCGAATCCCTCAAACTACTGGGGGTCAAGCTGTACCTCAAACACAGCGTCACCGGTTTTGCCGACCACTGCCTGCAAGTGCGCGACCCGAATGGCGACACCTTGTCGCTGGAAACGGATCAAGTGCTGGTGGCCGTTGGTCGCAAACCCAACACCCAGGGCTGGAACCTCGAAGTGCTGAACCTGGACATGAACGGCGCGGCAATCAGGATCGACAGCCGTTGCCAGACCAGCATGCGCAATGTGTATGCCATCGGCGACCTGAGCGGCGAGCCGATGCTGGCGCACCGGGCCATGGCCCAGGGTGAAATGGTGGCCGAACTGATCAGCGGTCAACACCGCGAATTCAACCCCGCGGCGATCCCGGCAGTGTGCTTCACCGACCCGGAGCTGGTGGTGGTCGGCAAGACCCCGGACGAAGCCAAGGCCGCCGGACTGGACTGCATCGTGTCGAGCTTTCCGTTCGCCGCCAATGGCAGGGCCATGACCCTGGAGTCGAAAACCGGCTTCGTGCGGGTGGTGGCGCGACGCGACAACCATCTGATTGTGGGCTGGCAAGCGGTCGGCGCCGGCGTGTCCGAGCTGTCCACCGCCTTCGGACTGAGCCTGGAAATGGGTGCGCGCCTGGAAGATGTGGCCGGCACCATTCACGCTCACCCGACGTTGGGTGAAGCGGTGCAGGAAGCCGCACTCCGGGCGTTGGGCCACGCGCTTCATCTGTAGCTTTTGTGGCGAGGGCGCTACAGGGGATGCGAACGGGCCAGCGAATGAAGTATTGTTGCGCCCATTCAGAAAAAATCCGACTTGACCAGAGATAGAGGGTGTCATGGGTAACGAAAGCATCAATTGGGACAAGCTGGGTTTTGACTACATCAAGACCGACAAGCGGTTTCTCCAGACCTGGAAAAACGGCGAATGGCAAGCTGGCACCCTGACCGACGACAACGTGCTGCACATCAGCGAGGGCTCCACCGCCCTGCACTATGGCCAGCAGTGCTTTGAAGGCCTCAAGGCCTATCGCTGCAAGGACGGTTCGATCAACCTGTTCCGTCCGGACCAGAACGCCGCGCGCATGCAGCGCAGCTGTGCCCGCCTGCTGATGCCGCACGTGTCGACCGAAGACTTCATCGACGCCTGCAAACAAGTGGTCAAGGCCAACGAGCGCTTCATCCCGCCGTACGGCAGCGGCGGCGCGCTGTACCTGCGCCCGTTCGTGATCGGCACCGGTGACAATATCGGCGTGCGCACCGCGCCGGAATTCATCTTCTCGGTGTTCTGCATCCCGGTCGGCGCCTACTTCAAGGGCGGCCTGGTGCCCCACAACTTCCAGATCTCCACCTTCGACCGCGCCGCCCCACAAGGCACCGGCGCCGCCAAAGTGGGTGGCAACTACGCCGCCAGCCTGATGCCGGGCTCGGAGGCGAAGAAATCCGGTTTCGCCGACGCGATCTATCTGGACCCGATGACCCACTCGAAGATCGAAGAAGTCGGTTCGGCCAACTTCTTCGGGATCACCCACGACAATAAGTTCATCACGCCGAAGTCGCCTTCGGTGCTGCCAGGCATCACTCGCCTGTCACTGATCGAACTGGCCCAGACCCGCCTGGGCCTGGAAGTGGTCGAGGGCGAAGTGTTCATCGACAAGCTGGATCAATTCAAGGAAGCCGGCGCCTGCGGCACCGCAGCGGTGATCTCGCCGATCGGCGGTATCCAGTACAACGGCCAACTGCACGTGTTCCACAGTGAAACCGAAGTGGGCCCGGTCACCCAGAAGCTCTACAAAGAGCTGACCGGTGTGCAGACCGGCGATGTTGAAGCGCCAGCCGGCTGGATCGTAAAAGTCTAACCCAGCAACACTGCAATACCCTGTGGGAGGGTCGCACCGCCCCTCCCACATTGGATCGCCTGCGTCTTCAAGACCGTTTGGGGATATTCTCCGCAATCTTCTTGCCCATACTGATCCTCGGCTCCACCCCATACCCCAGCGCCTCATAAAACCCCACCACCGCCTCATTGCCGCCGCTGATCTGCAGGTTGATCTTCATGCAGCCCAACGCCGTCAACACCTGCTCCGCATAGCGCACCAGCGACGACCCCAGGCCATGACGCCGATAGTCGGCGTGCACCGCCACCGAATACAGCCAGCCACGATGCCCGTCGTACCCGGCGAGAATTGTGCCGATCACGGTTTTTTTATCGGTTGCAACAAAGAACAGCCCATCATCGACCGCCAACTTCTTATCGATCGCCAGGCTCGGCAGGTTATGGGCGGTGTCATAGCCAAACGCCTCCTGCCACAACGCGACCACCTGTGCGCGGTGTTGACGGTCGCGATACGGCCCGATGGGATGGCGCGACAGCAGCGTCTTTTCCATCACCAGCGTGCGCTCGTTGCCGTGGTAAACGTCACGCACCGTATGAAACCCCAGCTTGGCGTAGAACGGCTCGGCCGTCAGCGAGGACGGCACGCTCAGTACCGTCACCCCGGCTTCGCGGGCACGCAATTCGATTTCAATCATCAATAGCCGACCGATGCCCTGCCCCTGCAGCGCCGGGTTGACGAACACCGAGCGCACCACGTTCGCATCGAGGGCCGCCGTGGCGACAATCAATTGATCCTGGATCGCTACCAGTACGACACGGCGCTTGAGCAGTTCCAGCACAGCGTCGGCGGTGAAGTTGCTCGCCACTCGGGCGATCACCTGCGCCGGGTAATCCCGCGCATTGCTGCTGTGCAGGGCCGCGAGGATGACTTGGCTGATTCCCTCGGCATCGGTGGGCTGAGCGAGACGAACGGCGGTAGACATGACTCCTCCAGGCTGACGGCACTTTTACAGTGGCCACTGTACCAATGTGGAAGGGGGCGGTGCGACGATTCGACTTGCCCCCTCCCACAGTTTGACGGCATTTCAATCCGGCAGCCGATTCGGCCGCCGAACCCACCGTTTCAGCTTTCCCGGCTGAGCCACTTCGCTTTTTCAGCCGGGATTCACCCCGTATAACGCCCAGAATAGCGGCACAAGATCCCCCATGGACCCGTGCCCCCATGCAAACCACCAATACCGTCCTGATGATTCGCCCGGCGCGCTTTGCCTTCAACCCGGACACCGCGATCAACAACCGTTTCCAGCGCCCGCCCCTGGACCCGCTCAGCGCGCAGCAGAAAGCGCTGGAAGAATTCGACGGTTACGTCGACACCCTGCGCCGGCACGGCGTGGAAGTACTGGTGGTGCAGGACACCCCGGCGCCCCACACCCCCGACTCGATCTTCCCCAACAACTGGTGGAGCAGTCACGCCGACGGCAGCCTGGTGCTGTACCCGATGGAAGGCCAGAACCGACGCCTGGAGCGCAACAAGGGTGTGCTGCAAGTGCTGGAGCAGCGTTTTATGGTCAAGAACACCATTGACCTGAGCCATCTGGAACAGCACGACATCTTTCTCGAAGGCACCGGCAGCATGGTCCTCGATCGCCAGCATCGCATCAGTTACGCGTGCCACTCCGGGCGCACCCACCACGACGCCCTGCGCCAATTCGCCGAACGCCTCGACTACCAGTTGTGCGTATTCCACGCGGTCGACCGCCATGACGCGCCGATCTACCACAGCAATGTGATGATGAGCGTCGGCCGCGATCTCTCGGTGGTGTGCCTGCAAGCGCTGCCGGACGAAGCTGAACGCCTGGCTCTGGAACGCTCCCTGCGCGACACCGGCAAGGACATCCTCGCCCTCGACTTCGACCAGTTGGAAGCCTTCGCCGGCAACATGCTCGAAGTGCACGACCGCGACGGCCAGCCGCTGCTGGTGATGTCCGCCAGCGCCTGGGGCGCATTGCAACCGACGCAGCGCCAGCATGTGGAGCGCCATACGCGACCGGTGGTGGTGAATATCGACAACATCGAACGCATCGGCGGCGGCAGTGCTCGCTGCATGCTGGCGGAAGTGCATTTACCCGCCCGCCCCTCATTTCAATAAGGAGTCTTGCCATGACCCGCTATATCGACGTCAACGACCTCAGCTACCTGGTTTCGCAAAAAGGCCTGCAAACCTGCATCACCGAGATGGCCGAGTACATCCACGCCGACTACCTGCGCTGGCAGGATTTCGAAAAATGCGCACGCCTGGCCAACCACTCGCCGGATGGCGTGATCGAACTGATGCCGGTGTCCGACGCGTCGCTGTACGCCTTCAAGTACGTCAACGGTCATCCGAAGAACACCCTGGCTGGCATGCTCACCGTGATGGCCTTCGGCGCGCTGGGCGATGTCGACACCGGCAAGCCGGTTTTGCTGGCGGAAATGACCCTGACCACCGCCATTCGCACCGCCGCGACCTCGGCGCTGGTGGCACGCTACCTGGCCCGCGACAACAGCCGCAGCATGGCGTTGATCGGCAACGGCTCGCAGAGTGAATTCCAGGCCCTGGCCTTCCACGCCATGCTCGGCATCAATGAGATTCGCCTGTTCGATATCGACGCCAAGGCCACCGCCAAGCTGGCGGCCAACCTCAAGGCGTTCCCGGCGATCAAAGTGATCCTGGCCGCCAGCGTGGCCGAAGCGGTCAAAGGCGCGGACATCGTCACCACTGTCACCGCCGACAAGGCCTACGCCACCATCCTCACCGACGACATGATCGAACCCGGCATGCACCTCAACGCCGTCGGCGGCGACTGCCCGGGCAAGACCGAGCTGGACCGCCGCATCGTCGAACGCGCCCGTGTGATCGTGGAGTACGAACCGCAAAGCCGCATCGAAGGTGAAATCCAGCATATGCCGGAAGACTCGCCGGTAACCGAACTCTGGCAGGTGATCAATGGCCAGCAACCCGGCCGCGAAAACGCGCGCCAGGTCACGCTGTTCGACTCGGTGGGCTTTGCCATCGAAGACTACTCGGCCCTGCGCTACGTGCTGGACGTGGCCGAGGCCCTGGATGTAGGCAGCGAGCTGGAACTGGTGCCTGACCTCGCCGACCCCAAGGACCTGTTCGCACGCCTGGCCCACCAGCCGGGCGCACAGCACAAAAAGCGCGCCTGAGACCGCTCTGGCCTGCCGCTTTGCGCCCAGGCCAGGGCAGATTTCGATGCGTAAAAAGCCGATTTAGCGCGTGCGGCAGCCGATTCCGCTGCATTGCGCTTTTTAACAGCGCAATTAGCACTTTGCGCACCGGGTAAACGACACAAAAAACGCACCATCATAAAGCATTCTGAGCCCGGCCAAAGCGTCACCCACTGAATGCATGCCGCACCCTTTTTTACTGCCCTGACATCAATTACAAAATATAGGGACTACACCATGACTCCATTGCGATCACTCTTCGCTGCGTTGCTGTTGCCACTGTGCGCCACCGCCGCCAACGCCCAGGAATGGAAAGAAATCCGCTTCGGCGTGTTCCCCGAATACCCTCCCTTCGAATCCGTCGCCGCCGACGGCAGCCTGCAAGGTTTCGATATCGAATTGGGCAATGCGATCTGCGCCAAGCTCGAAGTGAAATGCACCTGGGTGCACAACGAATTCGACGGCATGATCCCGGCCCTGCGCGCACGCAAGTTCGACGCCATCATGTCGTCCATGGCCGTGACCCCGGCCCGCGAAAAACAGATCGACTTCACCGACCGCCTGTTCCTCAGCCCGACGTCCGTGATCACCCGCAAAGGCGCCGACTTCGGTGACACCCCGGAATCTCTCAAGGGCAAGCAGGTCGGCGTACTGCAAGGCTCCCTGCAGGAAGCCTATGCCCGTGCGCATCTGGCCAAGCTCGGTGCCCTAGTCAAGGCGTACCAGTCCCAGGACCAGAACTACGCCGACCTGCAGAACGGTCGCCTCGATGCCACCCTGACCGACAAGCTCGAAGCCCAGCTCAACTTCCTGTCCAAGCCTGAAGGCGCCGACTTCAAGACCGGCCCGGCCTTCAAGGACCCGACCCTGCCGCTGGACATCGCCATGGGCCTGCGCAAGAACGACCAGGAACTGCGCGATCTGATCAACAAGGGCATCGCCGCCGTACAGGCCGATGGCACTTATGCGCAGATCCAGAAGAAGTACTTCGGCGACCAGGACATCTACCACGAGTAAGTCCTCACAATTCCCTGTGTGAGGTGGCTTATGAGGGAGGGGGCAAGTCGAATCGTCGCACCGCCCTCCCACACAAGCCTGCTCCGACACGGACTGTCCGCGCCTTCCTTTTAGAGATATCCCCGATGAACGACCTCCTCAACCTGCACGGCTACGGCCCAATGCTGGCGCAGGGTGCCTGGATGACGCTCAAGCTGGCGTTCCTCGCACTGGCCCTGAGCCTCACCCTGGGCCTGATCGC
Organism: Pseudomonas sp. FP597; assembly: GCF_030687435.1. NCBI lineage: Bacteria > Pseudomonadati > Pseudomonadota > Gammaproteobacteria > Pseudomonadales > Pseudomonadaceae > Pseudomonas > Pseudomonas sp. FP597. The sequence continues at coordinate 4,241,337 of NZ_CP117432.1, forward strand.
CGCCGGCGCCAAGCTGTCCGCCGCCAGATGGCTACGGGTACCCGCCACGCTGTACACCACGCTGATCCGCAGCGTGCCGGACCTGGTGCTGATCCTACTGATTTTCTACAGCCTGCAACTGTGGCTGAACGACCTGACCGAAACCTTCGGCTGGGACTATTTTGAGATCGACCCGTTTACCGCCGGGGTGATCACCCTAGGCTTTATCTACGGCGCGTATTTCACCGAGAACTTCCGTGGCGCGATTCTCAGCGTGCCGGTCGGCCAACTGGAGGCCGCCACCGCCTATGGCCTGAGTCGCTGGCAGCGTTTTCGCCTGGTGTTGTTCCCGCAGTTGATGCGCTTTGCGCTGCCGGGCCTGGGCAATAACTGGCTGGTGCTGCTCAAGTCCACGGCGCTGGTGTCGATCATCGGCCTGTCGGACCTGGTCAAGGCCGCGCAAAACGCCGGCAAGACCACCAGCGAGCCGCTGTACTTCCTGATCCTTGCAGGCCTCGTGTACCTGGTGATCACCACCCTTTCCAACCGCATCTTCAAGCGCCTCGAACGGCGCTACAACCTCGGCATCAAGGGGATGGCGCGATGATCGAACTGTTCCAGCAATACGGCCTGGCCTACCTGTTCAGCGACGGCGCGGGGTTGTCCGGCGTGGCCATGACCCTATGGCTGTTCATTATCTCGGTGGTGCTCGGCTTCTTTCTGTCGATCCCTTTGGCGCTGGCCCGGGTCTCGGCGCATTTCTGGCTGCGCTGGCCGGTCGAGATGTATACCTACCTGTTCCGTGGCACGCCGTTGTATATCCAATTGCTGATTTGCTACACCGGGCTGTACAGCCTGGAAGTGGTGCAGGACAACGCCCTGCTCAACCAGTTTTTCCGCAATGCATTGAACTGCACCCTGCTGGCCTTTGTGCTCAACACCTGTGCCTATACCGTGGAAATCTTCGCCGGGGCGATCCGCAATATTCCCCATGGCGAGATCGAAGCCGCGCGCGCCTATGGCCTGCACGGCTGGCGGTTGAACCTGTTTGTGGTGGTGCCGGCGGCCTTGCGTCGCGCATTGCCGGCCTACAGCAACGAAATGATCCTGATGCTGCACGCCACCTCCCTGGCGTTCACCGCCACGGTCGCCGACATCCTCAAAGTGGCCCGCGACGCCAATGCCGAAACCTTCCTGACCTTCCAGGCCTTCGGTATCGCGGCCCTGCTGTACATGCTGCTGTCCTTTGCACTGGTGGGCCTGTTTCGACTGGCCGAACGTCGCTGGATGCGCTTTCTCGTTCCTACCCGAGGCTAACCCATGAATCAGTCCGCGCAGGCCCTGGCCGCTTATCCTGTCGATACTCCCGTTGCCAACAGCGCAACCGCTGCCGTCAAGCTTCAAGTCGAAGGCATCCATAAACGCTACGGCGAACATGAAGTGCTCAAGGGCGTGTCCCTCAACGCCCGCCACGGCGATGTGATCAGCCTGATCGGCGCCAGCGGCTCGGGCAAAAGCACGATGCTGCGTTGCATCAACTTTCTGGAACAGCCTGACGCCGGGGTGATCACCCTGGACGGCATCAGCATCGAAATGCAGCAAGGCCGCGCCGGCACCCGCGCGCCGGACCAGGCGCAATTGCAGAACCTGCGCACACGCCTGGCGATGGTGTTCCAGCACTTCAACCTGTGGAGCCACATGACTGTACTGGAAAACATCACCATGGCCCCGCGCCGGGTGCTGAACGTGAGCGCCGCCGAAGCAGAGAAACGCGCGCGGCTGTACCTGGACAAGGTCGGCCTGCCGAGCCGCGTGGCGGACCAATACCCGGCATTCCTGTCCGGCGGCCAGCAACAGCGCGTGGCCATCGCCCGCGCCCTGGCGATGGAGCCGGAAATCATTCTGTTCGATGAGCCGACCTCAGCGCTGGACCCGGAACTTGTAGGAGAAGTCCTCAAAGTCATACAGACGTTGGCCGAGGAAGGTCGTACCATGCTGATGGTCACCCACGAGATGGGCTTTGCCCGCCAGGTGTCCAGCCAAGTGCTGTTCCTGCATCAGGGCCGTGTCGAAGAACAAGGTGGCGCCGAAATCCTCGACCACCCCAACAGCGAGCGCTTGCAGCAATTTCTTTCCAACCGTTTGAAGTGAAACCCATGGATACCAAGGCCAACGGACCCCATACCTCCCCCGCGCTGGACCGCATCGATGAGGCGATCATCGAAGTGCTGCGGCATCAGGGTCGGATCACCTACGAAAAACTCTCGTCGCTGGTGCACCTCACGCCACGCCCCTGCCTGGAGCGGGTGCGCAAGCTGGAGCGACGTGGGGTGATCCGTGGGTACGGGGCCATCATCGATGTGCAGATGGTTTCGCCAGGGCTGTCGCTGCTGGTACTGGTGGCCTTGTCCAACCAAAGCGGGCGCTCGGCGCAGAGGGCGTTCGAAGCCTGCGTGAAAGCCTGCCCCCAGGTGTTCGAATGCCAGCTGATCAGCGGGCCGTTTGACTACAGCCTGAGGATGCGCTGTCGGGACATGGAGCATTACCGGGTGCTGACCGAGACCTGGCTGAACAATGATGAGCTGCATATCGACAAGCTGGTGGCGCATCCGGAGCTTGCGGTGGTCAAGAACACCGCCACTGAACTGACCTGATGGCCTTTCCCAAAACACTGGAAATTTAATGTGAGAGGGGCAAGCCACAATGCCTGTCAGTTAAGAGGTGGAGCGGGCCACCCTTAACTGACTGGCATTAGATCAAGCCCCTCCCACATGTTTAACCGTGCCCACTTGAAATACGTTTGCCGGGTTTAGTGCCAATCAGCTTCGCCTGCCCATCCTTCTGCTTGCCCGTGCGGGCCTCGCTGATCAACCCCGGGATCAACTTACCCTCCGGCAGATTCTTCCAGAACCGGCTCGGCAGGTGCCCCTCCATTACCTTGGGATTGAGCCGCGCCGGGTTGAAAATATGGCTGTAGTAGGTCAACCACATGGCGCTGTGCGGGTCTTCGACACTCTGCGCCAACTGGCGCCAGGCCTCAGGGCATTGGCGCTGATGAATCAATTGCTCACCGTCGTGATACACCCCGTCCAGTGGCGTGGCGATCATCCAGCGATGACGCCCCATGCGCCCGACAAAATGCTGGCTGGCGGACTTCAGGATGTCATGGGCCGGCTCATGCCAGGCCACATACTCCGGCAACTCAGGCCCCGCCTCGGGCGGCAGCGCAATAAACCGCACAAACGCATGCAAATGATGGGCTTCACGGCTCACCTGCTTGATACGCCGCTGCAACTCGCTGCCCAGTTTGTCGCCCGCCAGCATGGCCGTGCGGTCGCCATGGCTGACCCGCCACAGCACTTCATACAACAGGCTCCAGCGCTGGTCACCGTGATAACAGGCGGCCGACTCCAGCAGTTCCAATAGCGCCTTGGGAATACGTGCCTGGAACGGCCCAAGCCCGGTGGGTATCGGCTCGTCGGTGGCAAACAGGTCCGCCACTTCGGCCTCGCCCCAACTGACCTGGCTGGGGTCGACCTGATGGCTGAGCAGCCAGCGCGCCTGTTCGCGCCAGGTGCTGAACAGGTTGTCGCATTCCAGGCTGATCATCCCCACAACCCCATCTGCTGCGGCTGCGGACGGTCGCGCAGTTGCTCGCGCAACAGCACGCTGGTGCTTTCAGCCTGTTGCGGATGGTAGTCGCTGGTGATGAAAAACGGCTTGGCCTTGGCCAGCACGCAACGCATGCGCGCCAGGTCTTCGAAGCGGATCTTGCGCTCGCGGCGCAGGTCCACCAGACGCTGGGTGGTGCGCAGGCCGATACCGGGGATTCGCGCGATCAGGGTGGGTTCGGCGCGGTTCAGGTCCAGCGGGAACACCTCGCGATGCTCCAAGGCCCAGGCCAGCTTGGGGTCGATATCCAGCGCCAGGTGGCCGGGGCCTTCGAACAGTTCATTGGCGCTGAAGCCGTAGCTGCGCAACAGGAAATCCGCCTGGTACAGACGATGCTCGCGCATCAGCGGCGGCGCGGCCAACGGCACGCTTTTCGGGCTATTGGGGATAGGACTGAACGCCGAGTAGTACACGCGACGCAGCTTGAAGTTGCCGTACAGCGCCTCGGCACCATGGAGGATGGTGCTGTCGTCGGTGTCGTCGGCGCCGACGATCATCTGCGTGCTCTGCCCGGCCGGGGCAAACCGCGGGGCGCGGGGCTCGTTGAGCACGGTCTGCTCGCCGGTGTAGATGGTCTGCATGGCCTGCTTGATCGAACCGATCTGCTTCTCGGGCGCCAGGGTCTGCAGGCTGGCGTCGGTGGGCAACTCGATATTCACGCTGAGGCGATCGGCATAACGCCCGGCCTCGGCAATCAGTGCCGGGTCCGCTTCGGGAATGGTCTTGAGGTGGATATAGCCGCGAAAGTCATGTTCTTCGCGCAGCAGCCGGGCCACCCGCACCAGTTGTTCCATGGTGTAGTCGGCCGAGCGGATGATGCCCGAGCTGAGAAACAGCCCGCTGACGCAATTGCGCCGGTAGAAATCCAGGGTCAGGGTGACCACCTCTTCCGGGCTGAAACGCGCACGGGGCACGTCGCTGGAGCGGCGGTTGACGCAGTATTGGCAATCGTAGAGACAGAAGTTGGTGAGCAGCACCTTGAGCAGCGATACGCAGCGGCCGTCGGGCGTGTAGCTGTGGCAGATGCCCATGCCGTCGGTGGACCCCAGCCCCGCCTTGCCCTCGGAACTGCGCTTGGGCGCGCCGCTGCTGGCACAGGACGCGTCGTACTTGGCGGCGTCGGCGAGGATGCTGAGTTTTTCGATCAACTGCATTAAGGGCTACCGATACTGGTTTTTTGTACAGTATCAGGCAGCCCTGTGGGTCACAAGTGCAGTCTGTCAGCTGGCGGTGGCCAGCAGCAGGTCCTGCATCGCACGCGCCTTGTCACGCCCACGGTCCAATGCGTGCAACGACGCCGCAATTTCGTCGGCGCGAATCGGCAATACCGACAGTAAGGTATCGCTCAAGCCATGGCTGGCCTGGCTGAAGCCCTGAATGTAAATGCCCGCCTTGCAGCGCTCGTCAGTGACGATGCGGTAGTCGCGCGCCACCTCGAAGTCGCCCATGTAGGCGTGCAGCGGGGCGAGCAATTCACGGTGCATCCGGCGCTCGTAGCCGGTGGCCAGGATCACTGCGTCGTAGTGGTGGGTGCTGGTGGCGCCGGTGGCGTTGTTGCGCAGCACCAGTTCGATGCCCAGCGGGCCGGAGGTGGCTTTCTCGACCACGGTCATCGTGCGGAAGGCATGGCGGGCGATGCCGGAAACTTTCTGGCGATAGAAAATCCCGTAGATGCGTTCGATCAGGTCCAGGTCCACCACCGAATAGTTGGTGTTCTGGTACTCGGCCACCAGACGCTCACGTTCGGCACCGACTTGCTGGAACACCAGGTCGGTAAACGCCGGCGAGAACACTTCGTTGACGAACGGGCTGTCATCCGCCGGCTTCAATGCCGAACCGCGCAGGATCATGTCCACTTGCACCGACGGGAAGCTGTCATTGAGGTCGATAAAGGCCTCGGCCGCGCTCTGGCCACCGCCGATGATCGCAATGCGCATCGCCTTGCCGTCGACACAGGGCTGGGCGGCCATGCGTTCCAGGTACTGGCAGTGATGGAATACCCGGCTGTCGCCCTTGAGCGCCTTGAATGCCTCGGGAACGCGCGGTGTACCGCCGGCACTGACCACCACCGAACGGGTGGTGCGCACATGCTGCTCACCCAGGGCATCGCGGGAAATCACGCGCAGCGCCTCGACCTGCTGCTGATGGAGGATCGGCTCGATGGCCAGCACTTCCTCACCGTAGCGGCTCTGGGCCTGGAACTGCCCCGCCACCCAGCGCAGGTAGTCGTTGTACTCCATGCGGCACGGGTAGAAGGTGCCCAGGTTGATGAAGTCCACCAGACGGTCGTGGGCCTTGAGGTAATTGACAAAGGAGTACGGGCTGGTGGGGTTGCGCAGGGTCACCAGGTCCTTGAGGAAGGAAATCTGCAATTCACTCTGGGTGACCAGGGTGTTGCCGTGCCAGCGATAGTCGGCCTGTTTGTCGAGAAACAGCACGTCCAGTTTGCCCTGCGCCTTTTCACGCTCCTGCAGGGCGATGGCCAGCGCCAGGTTCGAAGGGCCGAAACCGATACCGATCAGGTCGTGAACCGCGGGCGAAGCAATTGCCTGTGTCATTCCAGTGTCCTCTGGATAAGCCCCATGGCGGTCGGGGCGGGAATACCTTCAAGACCTGCAAAACAGATCATGTGTTGATAGGAAACGAGGACAGCGAAATAAAATTTAACTAACGGCTCATCAGCGCGCGTCCGATTCGCCCATTGCGTAATGGCAGTTTGAGCATGTGCCGGCCAGCATCGCTTTGTACAAGGCATCGGGTGGCGGCTGGCAAAGCTGAATCCGATAAACAAAAATCCGTTTTCGTACATCAGTCGCCTGCTAAGCCTACATTCACCGCCCAGGGTACTTGGTAAAAAAGCCGCCACCACACGGCCGCCCTGGACCTTTTGATGACGCTTGCAAAACACCTCGCGTGCAGCGGCCTCTGGCTGGCAGCCAGCCTTGGTCATGCCGAGCCGCTGATCAAGCCCACCGCTATCGATTGGCAGTTGGATTGCTCGCTGCCTGGCGTTGAACGCCTGGACCCAAGCGTACTGGAGCGCACCCAGTGCGGCCTGGTCAGCGTGCCGCGCAATTACGCCGCGCCAGGGCAAGGCAACCTGCGCCTGCGGGTGACCCGCGTCGGCGCGCGCCAGCCGCTGAGCCGCGAGGGCCTGATATTCGTCCAGGCCGGCGAGGCACCGTCAAACAAAACAGCCGGTACCTTCGCCGTGCACCTGGCCAGCCGCTGGGGCAGCTACGCCACCCAGGCCTATCGCACCCTGCTCAACCGCTACGACATCATCGAACTCGACCCGCGCAACCTCGACCAGGCCAACGCCGTGGAACAGGCCGCGCAAGACATGGAGTTCGTACGCGCCCAACTGGGTGACGCGCAACTGCATTACCTGGGCAACGCCGAGGCGACTCGCCTGGGCAGCCGCTACGCCGAGCTGTTTTCCGAACGCGTGGCGCGCATGGTGCTGGTCAACGCCGCCCCTTTCGCCCCCAGCGCCGCACAGGTGCAACAGGTGCATCTCAAGGGCGCCAACAACTGCGTCATGCAATGGATCGGCGACTTTCTCGCCTACGGCAAACAGCCGCCGCCGTCCACGCGCTGCCTGGATTCGGGTGGTGGAAACGACACCCTGCGTTGACACCTGGCTCAGCGCGGTTCTCGCGCCATCAACGTTTTCCGGAGTTTTACGCAACGTGCTCCCTATAGCCTTGCGTGTAGCATTCCAATTCCTAACCTTTACACTGTCGCCCATTCTTCTCCGGGGGCTTCATGGACATCGAACTGGCACGCACTTTCCTCGAAATCACCCGCTGCGGCAGCCTGGCCGCGGCGGCTGAGAAACTGCACGTCACCCAGACCGCCATCACCGCACGCGTCAAGAACCTGGAAAACCAGCTGGGCTGTACGCTGTTCGTGCGCAACCGCGCCGGCGCCCGGCTGACGGCCGACGGCGAGGCCTTCGTGGTGTACGCCAATCAGTTGCTGCAAACCTGGGAAGCAGCGCGCCGCGACCTGCCGTTGCCCGATGGCTATCGCAATGTGCTGCATATCGGTGGCGAGGTGAGCCTGTGCAACCCGTTGATGCTCGGCTGGGCCCAGGCCCTGCGCGAACACATCCCCGGGCATGCGCTGCGCACGGAAATCCGCGAAGGCGAATACCTGCTGCGCCAGCTGGAGCTGGGCGTGCTCGACGCCGCGCTGGTGTTCCAGCCGCAATACTGGCCGGGGTTGCAGGTGGAGCAGGTGCTGGAAGAAAAACTGATCCTGGTGCAGTTGGTGAGCCAGCCCGAGCCCTACGTGTACATCGATTGGGGCCCGGGCTTTCGCCAACAGCATGACGCCGCCCTGCCCGACAAAGCTCGCGCGGCGGTGAGTTTCAACCTGGGGCCGTTGGCGTTGCAGTACATCCTGGAAAATGGCGGCGCCGGTTACTTCCGCACACGGGTGGTGCAAAGCTACCTGGACAGCGGCGTGATGCGGCGTGTGCCCAAGGCCCCGGAGTTCAGTTTCCCGACGTACCTGGTGTACTCGCGGGCGCGGGATTCGGCGGTGTTGCAGCGTGCGCTGGAATTGCTGCGCGGGGTGGTCAAGGCCGAAAGTGACTGGTCGCAACGCTGGGACCCGCTGATGTGAGCCCCATAGCCCGAACCACAGTGCCTACGTTGCAGGTTTGCCGAGGTCAATTTTCATGCGACTCACCCCAGGAATACTCACCCATGAGCCAGTCTTTCGTTGAGCGGTAACTGACATCATCACCCCATCATTGGTTATGAAGGTCGGCCGCGCCATATTGCCGCCTTCGAGGCTAGTGGAGAACGCATTTTTAAAGGTCAGTGCTCGCTCCTGCGGGCCTGTATCCAGATCACTATCCACAGTCAATTTGACGGTCAAATCGCCAGAGGGCGAAACGCTCCAACCTGTAACCTGCTCAGCGGAATAATCCAGTTTGACCGTACTGCTGCCAGGGTCATCAATTGTCACCGCCTCGTGGTGCTTGTTGACGATATAAGTATTTGTCCCGCCCTGCCCGGTGACATGGGCGCCGCCGTTTATAGTCACGAGGTTGTTGCCTTGGCCCGTAAAGACCTCATCCTTAGTGCCGTTGAGGACAAACCAATTATTCTCATGATTGCCCTGGATGTAGCTTTCCCCTTTCTCAACCGTAGCCACATTGGAGAAGGATTGGAAATGAGCGATTTTTTTCACGCCCTGTGTATTTGAACGCTCGGTTTTAACCGATACCGTATTGTTATTCATATCAATCACATGCCCCTGGTACCTCGCCGCTTTTTTCTCGCCATTCTCCTCATAATCGACACTCAAAGCGCCCGAAAAAGACAGCGTATTGCGTCCCCCACCGCCATTGAGTGAAGTTTGCCGTGGGCTGAAGCCCGCCTTTTCGGTTTCAGAGACTTGCTGAGCCTGTTCAAGTACCTGCCGCGCATCGGCATTGAGGACCACCGTGTCGTCCGCGTCCCCTCCGTTAATTCCTTTCTTGCCTGCTCCCAATAAAAAGTAATTTGGCTTTTTCTGCATGCCTGTGACCCAGTCATCGCCGTCGCCCAGATCCCAGAGCGTGGCCTTGTTCTCCCCCGGTTCGCCTTCAACGGCGTTAACAGGCTTACCGTTCCATGATTTGAAAGGACTTGAAATATGGTCGTTGCCGCCAGTGATGCCAACACTCGGCACCTCGCCGTCAATTTCGCCCAGGTTCAGCACCCAAGTAATGGGTGAGTACCAGAGGAAGGGCGTCAGCGGAACTTTGCCTGGGACCAGCTTTGCCTCGACGTCGGTGGAACCAAAGACAACGCGTTCAAAATGCTGGCCGGCCGGGCCTTTCAAGAATGTTTTGTGGCGAATCCAGTTTCGAGACTCGTGTTCCTTGGAATACTTCGCTTCCAGATAGGGTTTTATGATGTCGAAGCCCGGCTCAAATCCAAGAAATGACTTCATGCCAATCGAGAATTTCTGCTCATCCGTAAGCGGTGTATGTTCATCAATGTCCTCAACCGTACGCACCGCCGAGTAAATCGCTTGGGCAGCCATCAAAGTGCCCGCCACGATAAGTCCCGCCGGTCCTGCTGCACCGGCACCGGCCAAAAATGCAGCCCCCAGAGCAATCGACGTGACTGCGTTGGCGACCGCAGAAGCTCCGTGGACATAATGATCCTGAGCTTCCTTGCCGGTGCTGCGGCCCGCTTTATTGAATGAATCGATGGCATTGTAGGCATCAAAGGGAATGCTGATGGCGGCTCCGGCAACGCCGGCGATTTTACCGATCATCTTGCCAAAACTGGACGACTTGAAGTCGAGCACGGTCGACGCGCTGGCGTTGACCACCTTCTGCGCCAACTTATTCGCGCCAACCTCTATCCCTGCCCCGACAAAATCCGATGCCACTGCGCCCAGACCTAGTGCGCCTGCCGTCGTATCACCACGCTGAAGCGCCTCTATGGAAGTGCGCAGTCCCTGAAAACTGCTGAACGCCTGAAAGGCGAGTCCGCCCGCCCTGCTACCTGCCTGTGGACCTGGATTACCCGAAGAGAAAAAATGCTCAGGCATCGGTTGTTTACTGTGCTTCAGCGCCTTTATCGAAGCGTGATGCTCGCGCAGTTCATGGACTTGCTTTTGCAATGCCTCAGCGATCGTCGACCCATCGCCCCGCTGGATCAGCGGTTCCGAGACCGGTGAACGGTGCGCCGCGATCTCGGCGAGTACATTGGCCACACGATCGGCGGCCTCACCCGGCTCCGCTCGCAGGTGGGCCGCAAAACGGGGATAGTCGATCTGCAACTGGCTGATCAGCTTGCTGCCATCGGTGTCACCGGCCAGTGCAGCTTCAACCGGACGGCCGTTGATACTGCCCCCCATTTTGTAGAGCTCGACACGGCTGACGTCCAACTCGCCGATTCGGAGAGGGCCGTGGCTCGCATCGAGTTTCTGTAGATGCTTCACTTGCGCTTCGTCAATCGGAACCACTCCAGGGGTCGTTGGTTTTACCGGAACTGGCTTCGGGTCTTTTTCTGCGCGAGGGGACAATAGTTTTTTGCGTGATTCCTCGGCAGAACTGTCGAGCTTTCCATCGTAAAGACCGGCGACGAAAGACTCCTCCAAAAAATCAAACTGACTTCTGGAGGCCCGAGCACTGAGTTGATGGCCGCCGTCGCGAAACGGTTCAGTGTTATTCATCGCGCTCAGGAATTCTTTGGGCGTGGCCTTGTAGTAACCCACCATTCCCAGCTTGCCGGCGATCATCGCGGCTTGCTTTTGGGCCGTACCGTCAGCGCCCTTGGCCAGAGCCTCGGAGCCGGCTCGATCAGCAACAGTGTCGCCGCGTGCAGAGGCAGGGGCAAAGAAATCGTCACCCACAATTAACGTGGGAGGGTTGTCCAGACGCAGCTGCGACTGCGGTTGATCACCAGGGTTGGCAATGATCACCTTGATCTCTTTACCCACAGACTTGGCTGCGTCGGGGTCACTGTGTTGAAGTTTCAATAGCGCTGCCCGAATGGCATCGGTCACTTTTTCTGGCCGGTTCGGGTCGCCGTCATGATGGCTTGATATCTGAACCTTGACCCCCGCGATATCCTCCACATGGAACCGTTTTGGCTCATGAATACTGTCGCGGGCAAGGTTTGTGCGCTCGCGCTCCATACGCTCGAATACAAAAGGGTATTGCGCGGGCGCGGCGGACTCGTTGATCACATTGACCAAGCGTTGTTGAAGATTTTTCGTGACAGATACAAGCGGGGAGTTTGGGTAACTGGCAATAAAAGTCTTGACCGAGTCGAGTACCTCCAACGCTTGGTGAAACTGGGGCATCCCCTTGGCGTCGTGCAGCTTTTTCAGTCCCTGTGTCACACGATCGTAATCGGCCTTTTGCGCAGGTTCAGGGGCCGGCGACTGGGCACGAAACTCGTCAAGCGTAGGCAGGCGGGAAGCATCGATCACCTTGACGGTATCGAGCCCTGCAAGGGGAGCGTCGTACATGAATTTGATGCTGTTGGAGGCACCGTTCACCTCAGGGACATGGTTGGAATTGAACACACTGATCAAGTACTTGGGGCCGCCCGGTCCGCTTTGTACAGGAGAGGTCAGATGACTAAGTTCGGGACTGGTAAATATCTTTTTCAACCCTTGCTCAAAGGCTTTGAGAGACGAAAACTCAACCAAACCTATATTGGGATCGCTGTAGTAGTAAGTGCGTTTACCCTGCGGGTCGACAATTACACCGGCCGACAAGCGGTGGCCTTTGCTGCTGATCAATAATGTTTGGGTGGCGGGCGCGTCCTGCAATCGCGAAGCGATGGTGGCATAGGCTTCCAGCTTCACCGTCGCAGGATCATGTGCGATACCACGCTCCTTGACTCGGCTCTGGACCTTGGCTATCTCGTTGAAAAACGCTTGGGATTCGGGAGTGTCCGGGTGAGCGATCGCCTGATAAGCGTTGCTCATGAACGTGTGATGTTTACCTTCCGCCACGGCCAACGACAGCAGATGTGAGAACCCTGCGCATTCCCCACCGGACAACTGATTGACCATGCTCAGAAAGTAGCTTTGAGGTAAAGGGGTCAGCTTGACCCCTTCGCCCGACACAATCTTCGAGAACACGCGGACATTATTTTGAACGCTGGAGATAATACGCTGCTCGACGATGCGCTGCAGAGCACCCAATTGCTCCGGACTGAAGTGTTGATCCAGCGCCAACCTCATGAGCTGCACGTCATTCATCGATTTGACGTAGCCAGGCAGATTGACTGAGGAGGGTGTCTCATAGCCGTTTCTGTAGTCTTGGCTTTTAACCCCTAACTTGCCCTGACTCATCTTGGCTTGATAAATCATGAGAACCTCCTCATCCGACATGCCTGCGGTAAAAGCCGGCTGCCCAGGCCCTTGCGCGCGCGGCACTTGCCTGCGGGTGCGATCCATGACCGGAGGGTCTTGCTGCTCTTGGGGTGATGTCAACGTGTCGACAACCGGGGCGGGGGGCGGCAGAGAAGTCGGTATCGGAGGCTGAACGGTAATTGAATTCATGGATACATCTGCCCTAATGCAAGACTATCAATCCAGGCATCCTTGACGCAGTGAGCATCCTTGCCAGGCAAACGTATCAACTCAGTGAAAAAACAAACTATCAGACTTATCCGGCAAAACTTGAAACGTGCATTGCGGTGCAGCCTGTGCCAACGCCAAAAGTTTGAAATCAGTGCGGGCCTGCTCCACCGCTTTTTCGGCAGCGTCTACTTCCTGTGAGACGCATCCGAGTAACGCCATGGGTCTTGAGACAATTTGAATAAAAAAGGGGCAGCCGGTTCAGGCTGCCCCTTTTCATTTACCGCGCTGTATCAGTGTTTGATGTCCTGGGTGCAGATATGCCCCAGGCTCACGTAGGGAACGTTATCACCGCCCACCCCCACACCTGGGAACTCGTCCAGCTCGATCCGCCAGCCGCCGAAGTTGAAGGTGGTGTCCCAGTTGTACGCCACGCCGGTGCTGCTGTCCGGGATCACCACACGGTAATCGCCGAAGCACTCACCCAGGCCGGCACTGGCCAGGGTCGCGCCCGCGCTGTTGGTGGTGGCCTTGAAGTCGGTCCAATGGAACTCGGCACCGTCAAAACGCTTGTCGACGCGCAGGATCGGCGTCACACCCAGCAACGGCACGCCCGTGGAATCGGCCCATTGGGTCGACCAGTTCAGCGTACGCGCAGTCTGTGTTGCCAGCGGGAACACCGACACCGGCACGCGCACAATGTGGTCGCCCTTCACATCGAAACTCTTCAAGCTCGGCGCCGACCCCAGGGTCAGTTTGTATTGGGCATTCGGGTCCTGGGTGACGCCAGGGTTGGCACGGATGCGCACCTGCGCCACAGCGCCTGGCGCCAGACCGGAGGCAACCAGGTTATCGCCGGCCGGTACCTGGACCCAGTTGTTACCTTCCAGACGCTCGAAAATCCACTGGTCACGGACGCCTTTCTTGTCATCGCTGAGGGACATCGCCACGTTCTGTCCACGGGTGGCCTGGAACGCGAAATAGTCGACATCGTTGGGGTTATCGAGGTTGCCGGTCACCTTGTTCAACGCGTCGGGCAGCACGAACGAGGCTTGCGGGGTGTCGTTGGGTTCGTAGGCGTCGATGTTGGTGTCCACCGCCACGCCAAAACTGAACTGCGCGTTGCTCGCCTCGTTGGCCACCATGTACCAGTAGTAATCCCCCGCCGGCAGCACGCCGCCCAGGAACTCATCGGCATTGCCCGCGTTGTCGGAAGTATCGACCAGCTGCGGATTGCCCTGGCCGTCATCCCGGAACAGGCTCAGCGACATATTGGCACCGGCACTTTGATCGATCAGTTGCACCAGCACGCGAGCGCTTTGCGGCAGGTTGAAGTGGTAGGGAAATTCCTGGCCTGTCTGCACATCGGTGATGGTGTAGAGGGTGTTGACGTCCAGCGTCGGGAACAGCGGCACGAACTCGGCAACCGCCGTTTTCAGCTGGTCCTGGGCGGGTTTCTTCAACTCGCTGTCAGCGCTGGCAACCTGGGTGGTTTTGGCCGGTTGACTGGCCACGGCCTTGGATTTTCCGGCCGCCTTGACCGCCATCGCCGCCTTGAGTTTTTGTTGCAACTGCGCGGAGACGGGCTTGGCCTGGAGCGTGCCGCCCGCCTTGAGGGCTTTTTGCGCGGCCTGCTTGACCGCCTGCGCACTCAGCTTGGGGGTGGGTTGCGAAGGGTACTGCTCGGCCAGGGCAAAGGCCGAAACGAAGCAGGAGGCCGCCATGGCCGCGCCCAGCATAAAGGCTTTTTTCGATTTCATTTTTTATCCATCCATAGTTAAAAACTGAAGGTCAGGTGACATCCGGTCACCTGGGATGGAATCTAGCCAACAACTGTATGCATGTCCAGTATTTTTGTAGGAAATTTTACCTCTTCAATACCCGGTCATTTCCAGATACCCCACCCCACCGTCGAACCGCACCGGCCCTTCCCAATACGGAACACTCAGGTTCATCCAGGCATTCGGGTTGACGGCCTCGGTGGTGATATCCAACTGCTTGCCGGGAATCTTCAGCGACCAGCGCGTCGGCAGGATGCGCCCCTCGATGGCCGTGGTTGCCAGCGGTGCCAGTTGAATATCGGCGTTGTGCAACGTCTGCGCATGGCCTTGCGGGTCGATCCAGGTGCCGGTGAGATAGCCGGCGCCGTCCTGCTGACGCACGCGGAACAGCATCAGTTGCGCCCCGCTGTCCAGGTGCAGGGAGAACCAGTCCCAACCGGTCTGGCTGGCGCTCAGGGGTTGGCTGCTCCACTCGCGATCAAGCCAGGCGGGGCCGGTGACCTGGTACACCTTGCCAGCCAGGCTCAGGCTGCCGCTCGCGCTGAAGAACGGCTGGCTGTAGTAGTACGACGCCTGGCCCTGGTCGGATTTGCGGCTGTAGCCGTTGTCGCCTTGCAGCACCAGCGGACGGCTGGAGGTCAGGTGCAGATCGTAGGCGAATTGCGCACCGCTGGCCTTGAGTTGCATATCCGCCAAGGCACTGGCGGCGCCGGGGCGACTGGCAAAACTCCAATCGTCGATCCAGGCGTTGAAGGGCACCGCCTCGGCGCCGGCCTGGCCGACGCCGCCGCGGGCCAGGCGTTCGGCGGCGTAGTGGCGGCTGGCAGAGGTGACGGCGGCGTGGCCAAGCCACACGGTGGAGTCACGCCAGCCCGCTTGCGTCGGCCCGGCCTTGAGCGCGTTGCGAAACAGCGTCCATTGCACGCCGAACTCATTGCCCTGGGCATCCTTGAGGTTGGCGGTGACGTACCACCACTCGATGCGAAAGCCATCATGGGGCCCGTGATCTTCGGGAAAGCTGAAGACTTTGCCCGGCACCACCTGGGCAAAATCCGCCGCATCACTGCCCAGACCCGCGAAGCTCTGCGCCGGCGCGGGGGCTTTGTCGCAGCCGGCCAGCAATAACACCGCGCACAGCAAGGCTTTAATCTTCATGGGCGAACGTCCTCAACAAGTCCGCCGGACGGCTGCGGTACAGCTGCCACAGCGGCCACGCCGATGCCAGCAATGTCGCCAGCAATGCCAGCCCGAGCAACTGCGCCAACTGCCACGGGAATACCTGCAACGGCAGGCGCCAGCCAAAGGCTTGCACGTTGATCACCGCATCCAGGCACCATGCCAGCAGCAGGCCCAACGGCACCGCCAGCGCCAAGGTGAGTACCGCCAGCAACCAGGTCTGCCCCAGGTTCAACAGCATCAATTGCCGGCGCGTCACGCCCAGCGCCCACAGCGGTGCGAGTTGGCCCAGGCGGCTCTGGCTCTGGGTCAGCAAACTGATGAACAGCGCCACGCCGGCAACGCCGAGGGTGAGACTGTTAAGGGCACTGGTCGCGGCGAACGTACGCTCGAACACCTGGCTCGACCAGCCCTTGAGTTGCTGTTGATCGACGATGCGGCTGTCCTCCAGAGCAAAGGCGCGCTGCACCTCACGCACCAGCGGCGCCACATCGGTCGGCGCGACGCGCAGGTTGAAACGCGCCGGCGAAAGGTTCGGCCAATGCGCCAGCAGGTGCTCGGCGTTGACCAGCAGGTGGCCCTTGGGATTACCGTAATCGGCGTAGATCCCCACGATCCTCGGCGACCACACGCCCTGGGGCGTAGGAATGTCGAGCGTATCGCCGAGCGTGATGGATAACCTGCGCGCCAGCTGCTCGCTGAGCATCAGGGTGTCGTCTTTATGCAACCGGTCCCACGGTTCGTCCACCGCCGCCAGCAACGGCCAGTGCTGACGGTAGGTCGGGTCGTCGACCACCCCGAACATGTCCGCCGGCCAGCCGCGCACTTGCACGTCGACCTGCCAGGTGGGCAGTACCCTGCGCACCAACGGCTGTTGCGTCAGCCAGCGGCTGAGTTGCTCCGCCTGGGCCGGGCTTTGCGGGTTCAGGTACAGCTCGGCGGTGAGGCGTTGTTCCAGCCAGTGGTTGAAGGTCGAACGGAAGCCGGAAGTCATGGAGCCCGCACCGATGTTCGCGGCCAGGGCCAACAGCAGCGCCATCAAGGCCAGGCTCAGCGCCGGCAATTGCTGGCGACAATCGGCGAGAAACCACTGGCCGAGCACCGAACGGCTGCGTCCCAGCACGGCCTTGAGCAAACCGTTGAGCAGCACCGGCAAGCCCAGGGCTGCGCCGAGCAGTAACGCCGCCATCAGCACAAAGCCTGCGACCAGGCTATCGCCCAGCCACAGCGCCAGCAGCGCGATGAGCAATGCCGCGCCCGCCACCCAAGCCTGACGTCGCAACCAGCGCCCATGGGCCTCATGCCAGGCCTGGGCATTGGCCAGCGCCAGCAACGGCAAACGCGCCGCGCGCCACAGGCTGCCGGCACCGGCGAGCAGCGCACCCAGCAGGCTCAAGCCCAACCCCGCCAGCCACCACCCTGGGCTCAGGCTCAATTGCCCCGGCACCTCAGCCCCATACAGCCCACGCAAACTGGCGGCCACATCCGGCAGCAACGCGCCGGCCAGCAGGTAACCGCTGGCAACGCCAAGCACGCCTCCCAGCAGCGACAACGCCCCCAATTCCACGCCCAGGCTGAGAATCAGCAAGCGCGCACTCACCCCACAGGCGCGCAACGTACGCAACAGCCCGCGTCGCTGCTCCAGGGCCAGGCCAATGGCGGCATGCACAATAAACAGCCCCACCACAAAGGATAAAAAACCCAGCGCGTCGAGGTTCAGGTGAAAGCTTTCGGTGAGACGCGCAAGGTTGTTGTCCTCGCCCTGCTGCAATTGCAGCCCGGCAGGTGGCGTGGGGTGGCCGGCGGCGAAGGCGTTGTCGAGCAGCAAGCGCGACACCTGCCCCGGCATCTCCAGCAACGGTTGGGCGAAGCCGATATCGGTGAGCAACAGGCCCGGCGCCATGTCCGTTTGCGCCTGCAGCGGCGGCAGGCGTTGCCCATTGAGCAACTGCGGTTGCTGGCCCTCCCGCAGCCCCAGGGCCTGCAGGGTCTGCACGGCGATCCAGGTGCGGCCCGGCGGCTCGAAGAACGCCAACAGTTGCGCCTGGCTCAAGCGCTGCCCCGCCACCGCGCCGCTGCCGGGCAATGACAGCGGTTCGATACCCATCAATTGCAAGCGTACATCCGCCTGCCCCTGGAGCTGCACACGCCCCTGCACCACCGGCGACACCGGCCAGCCCGCTCGGCGCAACTGGGCGAACAGGCTTTGCGGCAAACGCGCAGCGTCCGGCGCGGTGAGGCTGGCCTGGGGTTCGCCGCCGATCAGTTGGCTGGCGCGGGCATAACTGTCACGTGCCTGGCTATTAAGCGCCTGCACCCCGGTCAACAGCGCGGTGGCCAGCCACAGGCCGGTCAGTACGCTGAAAAACTGCACCGGGTGGCGCCGCCAATGGCTGAGCAGTGCACGCAGCGCCCAATAAAACACCGCCATCTCAGTGCGCGTCCGTGGGCATGACATGGCCGCGATGCAGCACCATCTGGCGGTCCAGGCGTGCCGCGATGCGCGGGCTGTGGGTGACCATCAACAGGCTGGTGGGGCTGTCGCGCAGCACCTCCAGCAGCAGTTGCAGCACCTCGTCGCTGGTGGCTTCGTCGAGGTTGCCGGTGGGCTCGTCGGCCAACAACAATCGCGGGCGCGACGCCAGGGCCCGTCCCACCGCGACGCGTTGTTGCTGGCCGCCGGAGAGTTGTTCCGGATAACGCTTGAGCAAGTCGCCCAGGCCCAGGCGTTCCACCAATTGCGCCTGCCACGCAGGGTCAAAGCGCCGCGCCAGGCGCGCCTGGAAGGCCAGGTTGTCGTCGACGCGCAGGCTGCCGATCAGGTTGAACTGCTGGAACACCAGGCCGATTTCGGTACGCCGCCAGTGGGCCAGCTGCGGCTCGCTCAGCCGGTCGAGGCGCTGCTCGCCGACGCGAATGCTGCCGCCGTCCACCCGGTCGAGCCCGGCCACCAGGTGCAGCAAGGTGCTCTTGCCACTGCCCGACTCCCCCATCAACGCCAGGCTGCTGCGTGCGGCCAGGTGCAAATCCACACCCGCCAACACCGCCAACGGGCCCTGCGGCGTGGCATAGCTTTTGAACACTCCTTGCACCTGCAACATGGCAACACTCATTTGATGGGCGGCAATCGAGAATAACGGCTGCGGATTGAAGCCACGCAAATTTTTCACATGGATTTCACCGGTTGCCCACCCACCGAACTCTAAAGTTCCGACCCAAGCGTCACGCGTCGGTAACTTTTCAGTGACCACGCCTGGCAACTTTTTAAGCGCGACCTATTCAGCGAAAAGACAGCAGCGCTGTGACAGCCTCGCGCTTCACTGCGGTGACTTGCCATTACGTTGCGCCCAATTAATACAACATTGCCAACAGCGCCCATGGTGAATGAAGTGGTTGACCTTACCCTGACCAAACCACGCTCGCGTCGGGCTGCGCTCAAACGCCTGCGACGCCGGGGACTGGGCATTGCCGTGATCGCCCTGCTGCTGACCGCCAGCGTGTTCTGGCCGAACTCGCCGCGCAACCTGGGGGTGGGTGATCGCCTGCTGACCTCCGAGGTTTTACCCCTGTGGCGCGACGGCGACTTGATCGTCCTGGTGCGCCATGAAGAACGCTGCGACCGTTCGACCAACCCGTGCCTGGGCCCGGAAGAAGGTCTGACCATCAACGGCAGCCAACAGGCACAGAACCTCGGCAAAGCCTTTAAAAGCCTGGGCATGGACGGCAGCGACATCCTCGCCAGCCCCGCCATTCGCACCGCCCAGACTTCACGTTTCATGTTCGGCAAGAGCGACGTCACCTCGGGCCAGCAAGCAGTCTGCGGCGCGGCCATGGGCGAAGAATTGCTGAGCCACAAGCAGCCGGGGCGCAACCTGGTCTTCGTCACCCACAGCGGTTGCATCGCCGACTTCGAAACCGCTCTGGGCTACCCCCGTGCCCGTTTCCCCGAGTACGGCAGCGCCCTGTTCGTACAAGTGCTGCCCAACGGCAAGTTCAAGGCCCTGGGCATCATGAACAACCCCGACTGGCCGGCCGCACTCAAGCAACTCTAACCCCCCTGGCCATTACAGCCTCGGTCCATGTTCAGCAAAAAGACAGCCCTGTTCTGGCATGTTGAGTTGCCTCTTTCAATCAAGGACGTCATGACGACCTCCTGTTATTCAGTGAATACCGTGACCGCTTACGTTAATACTTCGCTACTTGAACATGATGAATATGAACGTCAAGAAGCGACGTGTTCATGAGCCGCCTGAAACCCCTGCCGTTATTGTTGCTGGCCTTCGCCGCGTTTTATCTACTGCCCCTGGGCCTGCACGGTTTGTGGACGCCGGATGAAACCCGCTACGCCCAGATCAGCCAGGAAATGCTGCTCAGCGGCAACTGGGTGGCGCCGCACTTCATGGGCATCCGCTATTTTGAAAAACCCGCCGGCGGCTATTGGCTGATTGCGCTTGGCCAGGCGGCGTTCGGTCAGAACCTGTTCGGCGTACGCATCGCCTCGGCCCTCACCACCGGCTTGAGCGTACTGCTGGCCTATCTCATCGCCCGGCGTCTGTGGAACGACCCGCGCAAAAGCTTTGCCTGTGCTTTGCTGTACTTGAGTTTTGGCTTGGTCGCCGGGCAAGCCGGGTATTCCAACCTCGATCCGCAGTTCACGTTGTGGGTCAACCTCAGCCTGGTAGCGTTGTGGTTTGCCCTCGACAGCAGCACCCCGCGCAGCCGCCTGGGTGCCTGGGTGGTGCTGGGGTTCGCCTGTGCCATGGGGTTCATGACCAAGGGCTTCCTGGCCTGGGTGCTGCCGGTACTGATTGCCGTGCCCTATATGCTCTGGCAACGGCGCCTGGGCGAGCTGCTGCGCTATGGCCCGCTGGCGGTGGGCGTCGCGGTGCTGGTGTGCTTGCCCTGGGTGCTGGCGATCCACAACCAGGAGCCGGACTTCTGGCGCTTCTTCTTCTGGAATGAACACATCCGCCGCTTCAGTGCCGACGATGCGCAGCACGTGCGGGCGTGGTGGTTCTTCCTGCCGATCATCGCGGTGTCCTGCCTGCCCTGGGCCGGGTTGTTGCCCAGCACCCTGCGCGCCACCTGGCAGCAGAGACGTCAACCGCAGATCAGCTTCCTGGCCCTGTGGCTGCTGCTGCCGCTGGGGTTCTTCAGCCTGAGCAACGGCAAGCTGCCGACCTACATCATGCCGTGCCTGCTGCCGCTGGCCTTGCTGATGGGGCATACCTTGAGCGACTTGCTACGCCTGCACCGCGCCCGCCCGATCTGCCTCAACGGCCTCTTCAACTTCGTATTCGGCATGGCGGGCATGATCGGCCTGATCTACCTGCAAATCGCCAGGCCCGTGTACGGCAACAGCCACGCCGAGATGTTCAGCCTGTCCCTGGGCTTTATCGTGTTGTTGGCGTGGATACTCGCCAACCTGCTGCAAGCCTTCCGTCCCCTCACGTTGTGGGCGATGCCGGCGCTGGGGATTGGCGTGCTAGTGATCCTGCTGCCGGCGAGCATGCCCGCGCCGATCGCCGATAACGAAATGCCCGACACGTTCGTCCTGGAACATCAGCAACTGCTGCAGGAAACCCACGCCCTGCTCAGCAACGACCTGAGCCTCGCCGCCGCCCTGTCCTGGCGCCTGCAACGCCCGCAGGTGACGCTGTATGACACCGAGGGCGAACTGCGTTATGGCCTGCAATATGCCGATTCGGTTCAACGCAAAGTCAATCTGGACCAAGTACAGACCTGGCTCAAGGACGCCCGCCAACACGGCCCGGTCGGCGTGCTGATGCGGGTCGGCAGCACCAGCGAAATGCGCGAGGTCGGGCAACTGCCGCCGGGGGGCAAGCGGTATTCCAAGGGGGTGTTGGCGTTGATTGTGTATCCGCAATTGCCCATTACGAACGCAGGCTCGCCGCCTGAATAAAAGCCTCATCCAGACTCTTTGCCTCGTAGGCACGCATAAAGCCTTGCGCGTCATTGAAGCGATTGAAGCGCCGCTGGCTGAGCATGTAAAAATCATCGCAGTGCGTGACGATCTCATCGACGTTGTGCGATGAAACCAGCACCGCGACACCGTCCGCCGCCGCCCCCTCCAGGCATTGCCAGATGTGATAGCGAAACTCAGGATCTACCCCTGCGGTGGGCTCATCCAGTATCACAATATCGGCATTGGCGCAGAGCAGCGACAAGGTGAAAAACCAACGCTTTTCCCCGTAGCTGCAGAGGGAGGACTTTTTGTTCCAGAGTTCGCAGTAACGCTGCGCAATGCCAGGGCTCCATTTCTCGATTTGATCGAGCGCATGTTGTTGGGTGACCTTCGTTTCGGCGCAAAACAGCATGGTCATCTTGAAGATGTCGAACATACGCAATACAGCCGGCGTGCTGATGATTTGGGAGAGGTAAAGCAGCTTCGAAAAAGAGCTGTTTATCTCGCCGCCATCGATTTTCTTCAGGCCACAAAGCACGTCAAAAAACGTGGTTTTACCGGAACCGTTAGGCCCCAGCAGACCTGAGATCGAACCAGCCTCAACCTCCAGCGAGGCGTTATGAAGCACGATATGAGATGCATATCGAACATCAAGCGAGTCCACAATAAGCCGTGCCATCAATAACGACTCCAAACGGGATTAATCAGTAAAAAGCGAAACATCACCCACAATGAAAGTACGAGGCAAATGACCACTACCACAACAACCCACCCACACTCCGCCACCCCTACCAACATAATTCTATTTGCCCACCACATCGGATTAAAAAACCTGACGATGGCAAGCATCGGATTTAGGGAACCGATGCTTACGATACCAAGCGCCAACATCGTCAGGGACAACATGGAAAAAAGCGTACTTGCATTCTGAAAACCCACTGGAACCAGCGTCAACAAAAGCGCAGGTATGGAGAACAGCAGAAAGCAAACATAAAACCGCCCAACAATAACGAGATATTCGGCAAGACCGGCGACTCCGGAGGAATGACGTGTCATTACGTAGAAGACAGAGCAATACAGCATGGAAACGATCGAATAAGCAAAAAACTGTCCAGCAAGAAAAATAATTTTCGTCCGACCTGTGTAAACGAAGGATCGTAGGAAACCACTTTCTCTGCGACCCACTATGTAAAATGCCAACCCGAACAATGCAACACTTGAAGCGACAAAAGCGTAGAACCAGGAAGTACTGGACAAATAATCGGTAGATACCTCAGTTACCGGTGCCCTTGTGTAGGTAATCAGGTAGTAGGTAACGACTGGGGAAATCACCGTCCAAAATAACGCGACAGGTTCTTTTAATTGTTCTTTGATAAACAACAGTGCTAACAGAAAGGGCTTCGACAGGGAATACAGGGTCATGATTCACCTCATGAAAACGGAACCATCTTTGCCAAGCCAGACTGGCGTATCGAGGACTTAAACCGACAAAATCAAATCTAGCCCCTGAGAAAAAAATCGCAATATCTATAAAAAATCCATATAGGAAATTTAACCTCAAGCATTGGGAAGTTTCACTCAACAATTTCGGACGATCAATAGTTGCGAAAAACACTAAAAACCACTTCTCGCCGCGCATCAAAAACTTGTTTCTTTACTAAATTAATAAGTTACGCACAATCAAACTATAAGAAGCAATAGGCGCCTGCGCAGACGTTTTCTTTAGGAAAAGGTTTTCCCCTCAAAGATGCAGATGATTAATCCGACAAATGGCAAACCTTAGACTCTTTCAGGGCTCACCCAGAATGCGTAATTACCCACATTTGGATCGCGGGGGCTTCAAGTAAATGTCTGCCAGCTGTCAGACCGTCACGGGGCAAGAGCCTTCACTGAGGACCAGAAACCGGGGACTAACAGCGGCGTCGCTGGCATTTGGTCATGCTTTGTAAAAGGCCAGCAGGCTGCATCCCTTTTAATTGCAGGACGTTTCCGAGACAATCCCTGCCGCCTTGCGCCTGCTGGAATCGGTGGCTAGTCTGCGGTCCGTCACTGCTTATCAGTGATCGGGTTTAGTCGCCCGACCTTCAACGCGCGCATAGTGCTCCATGAGTTTTATGGTGGCTGTGTGCAGGGCACCTTAGGGTGCGCCGGTTTTTCCGCGTTGGCCGGTCGACTAACCTGCGTACAGCCGCCACCCTTCGTTTAGTCGCGATGTGTGTCGACTCCCAATCTAAAGCGGAGCTACACCATGAACAAAGCCCTACCCGATCCACCTATCGACCCCGCCAAAGACCGCGCCGCCTTCAACCGCGCCATCGACCATTACCTGCCCACCCAAGGTTTTCACACCGTCAACGAAGACCTGAGCTTCGAAGATGCCCTGCTCTATACCGCCAGCCTGCTCGACAGCGCTTCGGCCACCGCGCTCGATTGTGGCGAGCAATTGGCAAACCCCGAACGGGCGAAGATTTTGGCGGTGTGGCATTTGCTGGAGATTGCCAAGACCACGGTGGATCGTTCGATTGATTGCCTGAAACCCTCAGCCTGAACGCGGTCAATGTCGGAGGGGCATCGCACCGCCCCTCCAACGCGATCACCCACCAAACAACTCCCCAATCAAATTGAACAACGTGCTCTTTACCGCGCTGTCCAGCTCGGTCCAGGCCAACCCGGTGCTGGCCTGGAACGCGCCGAGTTCCAGAGGCCGCGACACACAGTTGGCCGGCAACGCCCGCGCTGCCTGCTGGGGCAATACGCCAATGCCCAGTCCGGCGCAGACCAGTGCCAGCATGGTGGTGAACTCGCCCAGCTCGGCAGCAACCCGCAAGGGCACGCCCAGTGCCTGGATAAACTCATCGTAGAACCCTGGCGCATAACGGCGCGCGAGGATATACACCGGCAGGTCACGCAAATCGGCGGGGAAGATGGATGCCTGCGCCGCCAAGGGGTGATCCGCCGGCAACGCCACGCAGAAACTCTCCCGCAACACCACACGCGTCTGCACCCCCGCATGCGCGGCGGGCAGGCGCATCAGGCCAAAATCCAGCAGGCCGCTTTTCAATGCGGCGGCTTGATCGGGCCCGGGCATGTCCTTGAGTTCCAGCTCGATACGCGGGTAGCGCTGGTGCACCGCGCGGATCAACTCGGGCAGCAACTGCGGCAGCACCGACGACACAAAGCCCAGGCGTACACGCCCGATTTCGCCACGGTTGGACGCCCGCGCCGCGTCCGCCGCCCGCGCCGCCTGGTGCAAGGTGGCCTGGGCTTCGGGCAAGAACACGCGGCCGGCTTCGGTCAGCGTCACCGAGTGGCGATTGCGGTCGAGCAGGCGCACACCCAAGCCACTTTCGAGCAATTTGATCTGCATGCTCAGCGCCGGCTGCACGATCGACAACTGCGCCGCCGCCCGGCCGAAGTGCAGCTCCTGGGCCAGCACCACAAAGGCGCGCAAGTGCTTGAGCTCCATCGGACCTCCTCGGTGATCACGGATATTGATCAGCCGATCATAAATGAATATTGGCCTCTCCCCGCACCCTAGGGTGAACTAAGGTTACTAACGAGCGTTAACAATGAGTTTGGCTTATCACAATAAGCACGTCAGGAGACAGGGCCCATGCACAGCGTTTTAGATAACTTCCGCCTCGACGGCCGCCTCGCGTTGATCACCGGTTCGAGTGCCGGCATCGGCCTGGCCATCGCGCGTGGGCTGGCCCAGGCCGGGGCGCGGGTGGTGCTCAATGGGCGCAACCGCAGCACGTTGCGTGACGCGGCCGAGCTGCTCACGCAGGAGGGCCTGGAGGTGCACACCCAGGCGTTCGATGTGACCGACAGCGCGGCGATCCAGACCGCCGTGGCGAGTATCGAGGAGCGCCTCGGCCCGCTGGAGATTTTGGTGAACAACGCCGGCATGCAACGCCGTGGGCCGCTGGAAGACTACAGTGAGCAGCACTGGCGCGAGCTGATCAGCACCAACCTCGACAGCGCGTTCCTGGTCGGCCAGGCCGTGGCGCGGGCGATGATCCCGCGCAAGCGTGGCCGCATCATCAACATCTGCTCGGTACAAAGTGAGCTGGGCCGTCCGGGCATTGCGCCGTATGCGGCGAGCAAGGGCGCGCTGAAGATGCTGACCAAGGGCATGGCGATTGATTGGGGCCCGCACGGGCTGACGGTCAATGGCATCGGCCCCGGTTATTTCAAGACCGAACTGAACGCCAACCTGGTGGCCAATCCCGAATTCAGCGACTGGCTGGTGCAACGCACCCCGAGCCGACGCTGGGGCGACGTGGCCGAACTGGCCGGCGCGGCGGTATTCCTGGCCAGTGACGCGGCCAGTTTCGTCAACGGCCATATCCTGTATGTCGACGGTGGCATCACCGCATCGCTGTAACCCGGAGAACATCATGCACGCTATCGTCTGCCACGCTTCAAAAGACCTGCGGGTGAGCCCTCAGGATGAACCGCAAACCCTCGGCCCCGACCAACTGCGCGTGCGCATCGCCCGGGGCGGCATCTGCGGTTCGGATTTGCATTATTACCAGCACGGCGGCTTCGGCACCGTGCGCCTGCGCGAACCGATGGTGCTGGGTCATGAAGTGTCGGCGGTGATCGACGCCGTGGGCGCGGACACCGGGTTGTTCAAGGTCGGCCAGCGCATCGCGGTCTCGCCGTCACGTCCCTGCGGCGCTTGCCGTTACTGTCATCAGGGCCTGCCGAATCATTGCCTGGACATGCGTTTCTACGGCAGCGCCATGCCCTTTCCACATATCCAGGGTGCGTTTCGCCAGAGCCTGGTGATCGAGACGCACCAGGCCCATCGCCTGGCCGACCACGTGAGCCTCGCCGAAGGTGCGCTGGCCGAGCCGTTGTCGGTGGGTTTGCACGCGATCCAACGCGCCGGCGCGGTGTTCGGCAAACGCGTGCTGGTGACCGGCTGCGGCCCCATCGGCAATCTTTTGATCGGCAGCTTGCGGGCAGCCGGCGCGGCTGAAATCGTTGCCGTGGACTTGTCGGCCAGCGCCCTCGCCTGCGCCGAAAAAATGGGCGCCAGCCGCACCCACAACCTTGCCGACGGCAACGACGCGCTCAAGCGCTACACCACCGAAAAAGGCTACTTCGATGTGATGTTCGAAGTCTCCGGCAGCGCCCAGGCCTTGCGCAACGGCCTGGAATGCATTGCGCCACGTGGTGTGCTGGTGACGGTCGGGTTGGGCGGCGATGTGACGCTGCCGCTCAACCTGCTGGTCAGCCGCGAGATCGACCTGCGCGGCACCTTCCGCTTTCATCCGGAGTTTGCCCAGGCGGTGGATTTATTGAATCGCCGGATCATTGATGTACGGCCGGTGATCTCGCACACCGTGCCATTCGAGCAGGCGGTGCAGGCGTTTGAGTTGGCGGCGGACAAGACCCAGGCGATGAAGGTGGTGTTGGATTTTGGCGTACCGGAACGACCCTAACCCCCGGCAAGCCCCCAGACAATTAGTCCTAGCAGCGGGAAGATGATCAGACCGATAGCCCAAGCTGCTTTTATTCCCACAGTTTTATGGCTGCGGCGGCACAGGGCCCTAAGTGTTTGAAGCACACGGCAGCATCGATCATGAGAGTCGCCAGGTCCTCCCAATCTTCAACGGCGACCGCTGCCCGCGTGCCTCTGGTGTAACCGGGCTACGTTCTGATCGATGCGGTCTTGGATCGTTCGCAAGGTGTCTCGAGTAATAACCTGTGGGTATAAGCTCTCGGCGATGGTTGCAAATTGGCTCGCCACATCACAAATGCCGTCAATCACTCTGCCTGCTGCGTCCGGAGCCACCTCAGCTTCCTCGGCAAGCCGAAGCATTTGCGTGCGAGAAATCGACAGGGCTTCCCCCATCACATCCATCTGATGATATCCACTCGGCCCCTCGCAGAAGGTCACGTCGTAAGCCGGCGACAGTCTCCACTGACCGTCCTGCGACATGATGTAGGCAAAGTTCTTGGGGTGATCGTCTCGGTTGTTGAACGCAACATTGAAGACGACACGTTCGAAGGCCACCGCCATCTCGCGCACGTCGTTGGTGCACATCTGTGTTGCCCGCAAGAAGTTGACGTAGTCCAACACCCCCGGAGACCGGTAATTTGCCCCCGTAAAGGCCGCGAGGCTTTGCATGGGTACGCGCAGACCATCCCGGCGGTCAAATCGCTTACTGGCAAACGCTGCCAACCCATTAGGCAGACTGAAGTACTGCGTGTCAGGGGTTTCGATACCGCACATGCGCAGGCACTCGGCGTAGACCATTTCGATAGCGCACACCTCGGCATGTTCTTCTTTGGCCGGGAACTTAATCAACCAGGCTTCAAAGCCCGGCGTGACGGCAGTGGTAAACCCGCCAGTTTCGGGATCGCGATAGACGAGGGCCTTAGGCCTTGCACCTTGAGGCGAGCCGCCCACCAGCAGCAACGTCTGCAGGAATTCGCCACCGTCTCCATGGAGCACTTCCTGCACTTCGCCAGCAAGCTGTTCCAGCGGGATGTGGACTTCAGATTCCTGACCTTCGGGCGCCACGGGCTCAAACGTCATGGCACCCATCGCATTGCTACCGATGTAGGCTAGCCGTTCCAGTGAGCCGATGCGCGCAGTGGTGAGCCCGCGGCGCCTGAACATACGGTCCATCAGCAACATGCCCCACCCATCCGGCAACGAGTCGTAAACAGGCCCTGGCAAGTACAGCTGGTGGTCTGGAAAGTCTCGGCGCAACTGAGCCCCCTCCAGCGGCAGCGTGTAGGAGGACAGTTCCAAGCCCCTTTGCCTGGCTTCATTGCGGTACTCGAACACGATCAGCGGGCGACCGGTCAGGGCGGTCGTGGAGACCAGCGTGCCCCATTGCCATCGCTCACCCCAGCCTTCGTAGAAGACGTTCACCTGCTCAAGCATTGCCGGACTTCCTCTTTGTACGAAGACGATTGGCACTGTTTTCGTAGCGCCGAATATCCTCGATGCTTTCCAGCTTTGGCAGGAACAGGCCTTCGAGTTCCTTGGTACGGCCAAGGGCCATCGCCACCCGGACCACGTTCTCGAACCCGACATTGCGCCCGGCTTCAAGGTTGGACACGGTGTTGGTGCCGATGCCGGCACGCCCGGCCAAGTCGGCTTGTGTCATGTCCAGCGCCAAGCGCTCTGTGCGCAAGCGATCGCAGAGGCGCTTGACGACCTCACCCGGCTTGCTGAAGCTTAAATCCAACATAGTGTGTATCCAGCCCATTCTGTGCCAGTTAACTCACAAAATTATAGAATTAACCTAGAGCCCTATCAAGCGACGTTATTTCCCCGGTGTCAGGATAGTTGTCGCCTCTGCGGTTTTTCCTGAAAAAGAACATCGGGGGGCGGAAAGAAAAAATACCGTAAAGCCCACCAGCCAATATCCGACTTTCATCAGTCACTCTCCTTGAGCGCCAAACAACGCTTGGCGTTCGCAGAGCATAGCCGGGGTTTATCGACCTGCTGATCAGCTCAGGCGCACTGGTGAGGCGGGTGGTGCGACCTTTTCATTCAAAAAAATCAAACTATCGCAACCTGCGCGGCTCAGACCTTCAGGGTCTGCCGCACCGCCATCGCACGCCGGCCCCCACCTTTGGTCACTATGAAACCTCAAGACAGGAGCCCACCTTTGATCGCACAAATCATGATCGCCGCGCTGGGCGTTATCGCCATCTGGTTCAGCCAGAGCAAACGCTTGAAGGTGCGCCGCTACGCGTGCCTGTTCGGCATGGCGGGCCAGCCGTTCTGGTTCTGGTCCTCGATCAATGCCGAGCAATGGGGCATCGTGTTGCTCAGCTGTTTCTATACGGTGGCGTGGGCCAAGGGCATCAAGACTCACTGGATTGATCGCAAGCCCGACGTACACGCCTGATTTGCAAACGCCCACCGCACTGCCTATATTTGCCGCCTGGCGCTCTCTACGCCACCTTCCGCGGAAAGGGCTGCGCCCAAGACAGTGAAGCACCCTCTTATTTCTACGACTCCCAACCTTGAAGCGGAAAAGGTTTGTGCAAGGAGCTCGTATGTCGCAACGTCCTTTATCCTCCAACACCGACGGCCGTCTGAACCTTGAGCAGCAGCGCAAGCGCGCCAAGGAACTGTTGGCGCACCTCAAGACCCAGGACCCAAACGCCACCCTGTCCCAGGCCCAATGGCAGCTCGCCAAACAGCTGGGTTTCAGCAGTTGGCCCAAGCTCAAGGCGCATATCGACGCCCTCGACTTCGCGGCTCGCCACCCGGATTTCGACGCCAGCGATGAAGCGCGCACCAGCCACTGGCGCTGCGGCAGTGACATCGCCCACAGCCTGAAGCTGGCAGGGTTCAAGGGCCACTTCCGGATGCTCACCGACCCGCTGTGCATGGGCCCGGTGCGTGACCTGCCCCGCCAGGCATTCCGTGACATGCGCAGCGCGTTCATCAGCCGGGCCTTCGCCATGGACGAAACGGACACAGCGCGCCGCGTGGCCGACGAATACACCCAACTTGAAACCCTGGCCAGCGCCGAACACAGCGTGCTCTGGTGCGAGGCCGATGCCTATGACCAACTGTTCCTGATCCGCGCACTGGCCGGCCTCGAACAGGCGCCGGTCAGGCTGGAGCTGGTCGAAGTGGAGCGCATCCCCGGTGTCGAGCGTTTTATCGGCATCGGCCAACTGGCGCCGGATGTATTGGCGTGGTTGTGGCCGCAACGGCGCGTGATCGATGCCGCCGCGGTGCACCTGGCCAAACAGGCCTGGGCGGCGTATTGCGACAGTTCACCCCTCGCCTGGGCGCAATTGGCCCACGGCAAGCACGCCGCCCTGCCCTTGCTGGCACCGGCACTGCTGCGTCAGTTGCAGGAGCTGCCGGGGCTTGAGGATGGCCTGTCGCTGACCGAACGCCTTGCGCTCACCTACATCGCCGAAGCCGGGCCGGTAGCGTTCGGCCGGGTGTTCGCCGAGTTGATGGCCAAGCGCGAGCCGCTGCCGTTTCTGGGCGACATGATGTTTCATGCGCTGCTGCGGCCGTTGATTGACGGGGAACAGCCATTGCTGCTGGAAACCGAGGCCCATCTGCAATGGCCTCAGCGAAGGTTGGCGTTGACGCCATTGGGAAAGGACGTACTGAGCGGCAACGCCAACTGGATAGCGCACACCTGCCACGAGCGATGGGTAGGTGGTGTGTGCACGCGGCCGGGTGAGGCTCATTGGGCGTTGGATCGCAACCTCAAGCCGGTGTGGCGTGACCGCTAGCGACACACCCCCTCAGTGCCGCAGCAACTTGCGCAGCGGCACGCCATCCTTGAGCACCGGCGATTTGATCACGATGTAGCTGAAGTACTTGGAGATGCCGATGTTCTTGTCCAGCAGGCTTTCCACCACTTCCTGGTAATGCTGGATGCTGCGGGTCATGAAGCGCACCAGGTAGTCGTAGCCACCGCTGATCAAGTGGCATTCGAGCACTTCGTCCACCAGGCGGATGTTGGACTCGAACTTGGCGAAGTCTTCGCGCTTGTGGTCGCTGAGGGTGATCTCGGTGAACACCGTGACCGAGTCGGTGATCTTGGCCAGGTTCAAGTGCGCCTTGTAGCTGGAAATATACCCCGCCGATTCCAGCCGCTTGACCCGTTGCAGGCATGGGCTGGCCGACAGGCCCACGGCGTCGGCGAGGCTGACGTTAGTCATCCGGCCGTCTTTTTGCAGTTCAACCAGAATGCTGATGTCGATCCGGTCCAGCTTGACTAGCCCTTCCATTGCGTACCTCTTGACTGCCGTTTGTAAGCAATCTTCTAGCAAAATCAGCGCCGTAAAGACAGCTGATGCTGCGCCACCAGGTCCGCCATGCTGTTGATGCAGTACTGCGCCGCGCAGGGCGAAGGCTGCCGGGCCCGGTGGCGGCCGATCAAACAGCGGTCCAGCGAGCCTTGTGCGCCGACCGACGGGCCGGTCACATGCAGCACCGGTTGCACCTCTTGCGCCGGATCATTGAGCCATTGCAGGTCATCGGCCAGGGAAATGAAATCTTCCGGTGCAATGCCCAGCCGTTCGCACAACACGCCGCGATCTTGCGCATCACGGTCCCCACGCACCAGCAACCGGTAGAACTTGCGCAGATACAGCATAGCCCCCGGCGCGTCCTCGAACAGTGACCAATTACCCACCGACCGGGCAAAGCTCATGCCCTCCTCCCAACTGGCGTGTACCCCCCAGCGCTCGGCGAGCTGGCGATGGGCGAAACACAGCACGCCACTGAAGCCCAGCTCCGCGAAGCGCGGGTATAAGGCTGCGACCACCGCGTTGTATTCGACCTGCACCTGCTCCCTGGGCGGCTGCCCGCCGCGACTGTCGAGCAGTGGTTGCAAGGCGGCCCATACCCCCGAATCGCGGTCCACCAGCACTTCATCGCAATCGATCAGCAGCGCTCGATAATCTGTCAGTCCCATGTGCGGTCAAGCCTCCAATGATGCAGTTCACCTTGAACAGGCACAGGCTCAGTTCAAGACCCGTGCCAAGGCGCCATCCAGAATTTTCACGGCTTCGTCGACCTGGGCTTCGGTGGTCACCAACGGCGCGAGGAAGCGCAGCACGTTGCGGTGCACGCCGCATTTGATCACCAGCAAGCCACCGGCGCGGGCCTCGTCGATCACCCGTTGGTTGAGGTCGGCATCGGGCGTGCGCGCCGGGTCATCCTTGACCAGCTCGATGGCCAGCATAAAGCCGGTGCCGCGTACATCGCCGATGCGCGGATAGCGGGCCTGCAAACCGAGCAGGCCGTGGCGCAGGCGCTCGCCGAGCGCTTGGCTGCGGGCCAGCAAGTGTTCCTGTTCGAAAGCCTCGATCACTGCCAATGCCGCCGCGCATGCCAGGGCGTTACCGCCATAGGTGCCGCCCAGGCCGCCGGGCAGCGGTGCATCCATGATGTGCGCCTTGCCAACCACGCCGGATAACGGCAAGCCACCGGCCAGGCTCTTGGCGACGGTGACCAGGTCCGGCTGGATCCCGGCGTGCTGGAAGCCGAACCAGGTGCCGGTGCGGCCGAAACCGGTCTGGATTTCATCGAGGATCAACACAATGCCGTGCTTGTCGGCCAAAGCGCGCAGGGCCTGAAGAAACGCTGGCGGCGCGGTGAGGAAACCGCCATCGCCCTGCACCGGCTCGATGATGATCGCCGCCACGCGCTCCGGCGCTACCTGGGTCGCGAACAACTCATCCAGCGCCTTGAGCGCCAGCTCGCTGGTCACGCCGCGATAAGCGTTCGGATACGGCGTGTGAAACACCTCCGGCGCAAACGGCCCGAAGTTCTGTTTGTAGGGTTGGCTCATGCCGGTGAGTGTTGTGCCCAGCAGCGTGCGGCCGTGGAAACCGCCACGAAAAGCGATCACCGCCGAGCGATTGGTGTGGGCACGGGCGATCTTTACCGCGTTTTCCACCGCCTCGGCGCCGGAGGTGAAAAACGCCGCCTTATAGGCCTCCTGTCCACCGATCATTTCACACAGGCGCTGGGCCAGATCAAGGTAAGGCGAGTAGGCCACCACCTGGAAACACGCGTGGGAAACCTTCTGCAATTGGGCCTGCACCGCCGCGACCACCTTGGGATGGTTGTGACCGATGTTCAACACGCCGATGCCGCCGACAAAATCCAGGTAGCGCTTGCCATCCACGTCCCACAGTTCGGCGCCCTGGGCGCGGTCGATCACCAGCGGGTGCGCGGTAATCAGGCCTCGGGGCACGAATTGCTCGCGCTGACGGAGCAAATGAGGGGTTTCGTCGACTTTGCTGTTCATGGCATTTCCCATCGTGAATGCGGCAACCGGAAGGTGGTTGCGATGCTGTCCAGCGTACGGCGTGCGGGCAACCAACTACGCCGAACTTGGCCCGTGAGAAATGCGGATCGACTGTTTTGCCCTGGCCTTTCAACAGATCCTGCGCCGGGCTTTGGGTGATCATGAGCGTCTTCTTTCATCCAGCAGGAAATGCCCATGGCCTTGCTCTACAAAGCCGACCCGGTGCGCGGCCAACACTGGCAGGCGCTGTTCGCCGAACACGCGCCCGATATCGAATGGCGCGCCTGGCCGGACATCGGCAACCGCGCCGACATCGAGTACCTGGCCGCCTGGCAGGCACCGGACGACGTGCAGCAGGTACTGCCCAATCTGAAAGTGTTGTTTGCCTTATCGGCCGGCGTCGACCAACTGGACCTGTCGCGCCTGCCCCCCGAACTGCCGGTGGTGCGCCTGCTCGATCCCGGCATCACCCGTGGCATGTGCGAATACGCCAGTTGGGCCGTGCTCAGCCTGCACCGCGACATGCTGCGCTACCGCCAGCAACAGGCTGCGCGCTGCTGGCAGGCGCACCTGCTGCAGCCGGCGGCGAATCGGCGCATCGGTGTGATGGGGTTGGGGACACAAGCCCAGCAGATTCTGACGACCTTGGCGCCGCTGGGGTTTGCCTTATCGGGCTGGGCGCGCAGTGCGCACCAATTGGCGGGCGTGACGTGCTACGCAGGCGAGGCACAACTGCCGGCGTTTCTCAGCCAGTGCGATATTTTGCTGTGCGTGCTGCCGTTGACCGAGCAGACCCAGGGCATTCTCAACCGGCGTCTGTTTGACCAACTGCCCCGTGGCGCCGCATTGATCAACATGGGCCGTGGTGGGCATCTGGTGGAGGCGGATCTGCTCGAGGCGCTGGGCAGCGGGCAATTGAGCGCTGCGGTGCTGGATGTGCTGCAGGAAGAACCGGCGCCGCACGCGCATCCTTTCTGGGATCACCCGCAGATCCTGCTCACACCGCACATCGCCGCGATGACCCAGCCGGCGAGTGCGTTTGGGGTGTTGCTGGAAAATATCCGGCGGTTCGAGCGCGGTGAGGCGATGGTGGGCGAAGTGGATCGCCACAAAGGCTACTGATGCCTGGAGATCAAAAAAGTGGGAGGGGCGGTGCGACGATTCGACTTGCTCCCTCCCACATTTTGAAGCGTGCCCGCTTTTAGGGCTGGAGCCTTTCGGCAATCGTCAAACCCACCTCCTGGGTTGAGGCCCGCCCCCCCAAATCCGGCGTCACCTGCCCCGCCGCAATCACCCCTTCAATCGCCTGCAAAATCCCATCATGCGCGGCCCGGTAACGCTCGTCGCCATGGCCGAGAAAATCCAGCATCAACGCCCCCGACCAGATCATCGCAATCGGGTTGGCGATGTTCTGCCCATAAATATCCGGCGCCGAACCATGCACTGGTTCGAACAACGATGGGAAGCGCCGTTCGGGATCCAGGTTGGCCGACGGCGCAATGCCGATGGTGCCCGCACAGGCCGGCCCCAGGTCGGAGAGGATGTCGCCGAACAGATTCGATGCCACCACCACATCGAAGCGGTCCGGCTGCAGCACAAAGCGCGCGCACAGGATGTCGATGTGCTGCTTGTCCCAGCTCACCTCGGGGTAGTTCGCCGCCATCAACGCGGTGCGCTCATCCCAGTAAGGCATGCTGATGGAGATGCCGTTGGACTTGGTCGCCGCCGTCAGTTTTTTACGCGGACGAGTCTGGGCCAGGTCGAAGGCGAACTTGAGGATACGGTCGACGCCGCGCCGGGTGAACACCGACTCCTGCAGCACGAATTCATGGGCGGTGCCTTCAAACATCTTGCCGCCTACCGATGAGTATTCGCCTTCGGTGTTTTCACGGATCACCACGAAGTCGATGTCCCCCGGTTCGCGCCCGGCCAGCGGGCACGGCACGCCGGGGAACAGGCGCACCGGGCGGATGTTCACGTACTGGTCGAAGTCGCGGCGGAACTTGAGCAGCGACCCCCACAGTGAGATGTGATCCGGGACTTTGTCCGGCCAGCCCACCGCGCCGAAGTAGATCGCGTCATAGCCCTTGAGCTGCTCGAACCAGTCGTCGGGCATCATCTGCCCGTGCGCCAGGTAGTAGTCGCAGTGAGCCCAGTCGAGCACGTCGATGCTCAGGTTCAGGCCCCAGACTTTGGCGGCCCGTTCCAAAACCCGCAGGCCTTCAGGCAAGACTTCCTTGCCGATGCCATCGCCGGCAATCGCGGCGATTCTGAATGTTTTGCTCATGGAGCCTGCCTCGCTAGTTCAACCCGCCAATGTGGAACGCCTTGATTTCAAGGTATTCATCCAGACCGTACTTGCTGCCCTCACGTCCCAGCCCCGACTGTTTGACGCCGCCAAACGGCGCGACCTCCATGGAAATGATCCCGGTATTGAGCCCGACCATACCGAACTCCAGGGCCTCGCCGAAGCGCCACGAGCGTTGCAGGTCCTGGGTGAAATAGTAAGCGCCCAGGCCGTACGGCGTGGCATTGGCCAGGGCCAGCGCCTCGGCTTCATCGGTAAAGCGCAGCAGCGGTGCCACCGGGCCGAAGGTTTCTTCGTTGGCCAGCAGCATGCCGGCGTGGCAGTCACCGAGCACCGTGGGTTGCACGAATGGGCTGTCACCGGTGGGGATCGCGCCGCACAGTAAGGTGGCGCCCTGGCCCAGGGCATCGTCGATATGTCGCGCGACTTTGCTCACCGCGGCGGGGTTGATCAGCGGGCCGATGGTCATGCCCTCCTCCAGGCCATTGCCGACCTTGAGCTTGCCCACCTCCTGCACCAGCCGCGCGGCGAACCGTTCGTAGATCCCGGCCTGCACCAGGATGCGGTTGGCGCACACGCAGGTTTGCCCGGCGTTGCGAAACTTGCTGATCATCACCCCGGCCACCGCCTGCTCCAGGTCGGCGTCATCGAACACCACAAACGGCGCGTTGCCGCCCAGCTCCAGGCTCAGGCGCTTGATGTGTTCCGCGCTCTGGCGCATCAGCAGGCGGCCGACGGCGGTGGAGCCGGTGAAAGAGATCTTGCGCACCGCCGGGTTGCCGGTCAGTTCCCCGCCGATGCCGGCGGGCAACCCGGTGATCACATTGAACACGCCGGCAGGAATCCCCACGCGTTCGGCCAGCACCGCCAGGGCCAGGGCCGACAACGGCGTGAGGTCCGAGGGTTTGACGATGATCGGGCAGCCGGCGGCCAGGGCCGGTGCGCATTTGCGTGTGATCATCGCGTTGGGAAAATTCCACGGGGTGATGGCGGCGCACACGCCCACCGGCTGCTTGAGGGTCAGCAGGCGGCGGTCGCCGCTGGGCGCCGGCATGGTTTCGCCGTAGACCCGTCGTGCTTCCTCGGCGAACCATTTGACGAAGCCCGCGCCGTAGCGCACCTCGCCCTTGGCTTCATGGAGCGGCTTGCCCTGTTCACAGGTCATGATCAGTGCGAGGTCATCGAGGTTATCGAGCATCGCCTGGTACCAGCGCTCCAACAGCGCCGCGCGTTCGGCGGCCGGGCGCGCGCGCCAGGCCGGCCAGGCGCGTTCGGCGGCAACGATGGCGCGGCGCGTGTCCACCGCGTCCATGGCCGGCACCCGTGCCAGCAACTGGCCGGTGGCGGGGTCGTGGACATCCAAAGTCGCGCCGCTGTCGGCGGCGATCCATTGGCCATCCACATAGGCGAGTTCAGCCAACAGGCTGGGGTCTTGCAAGCGAGTCGTGAGCATGGTCGAGTCCTGATCCGAGACACGCTCCAGTCTAGGGAGGTGCCACGGATGAGGATGCCGAAAGCGCGATCCAGGCAGTGTGCCGTGCTGAAATTGAGCCGCGGACGGCAGGCTCTGCTACGCCGTAAGCGAGCCGAGCAAGCCTTGCAGAAAGCGCTCACCGGCGTCCATCTGGCTGATCTCGATAAACTCATCGGGCTTGTGCGCCTGCTCGATGGAACCGGGCCCGCACACCACCACCGGTACGTCCAGGCGCTGCTTGAACAAGCCGCCTTCGGTGCCGAACGAGACCTTCGAAGTCCCTGTGCCGGGCGCAGCGAATTGCTTGAGAAAACGCACCGCTTCGACGCTGGGATGGGTGTCCAGGCCGGGGTAGATATTGAGGGTTTCGATCTCGATGGCCGCCACGCTGGAGAGCTTCTGCGCCTCACGCACGATGACTTCGGCGCGCTCGCGCATCTGCTCCAGGAACGCGTCCAGGTCATCGGCGGGCAGGTTGCGCACTTCGAAATCCAGGGTGCACAGGTTGGGCACGATGTTCAGCGCCTTGCCACCGACGATCTGCCCTACATGCACGGTGCTGTAGGGTACATCGTAGTCGGTGTCCTGGGCGCCGTGGCGTTGCAGTTGCTGCTGGCTGTCGCGCAGGGCGGCGATAAAGTCGCAGGCCACATGGATGGCGTTGACCGAGCGCGGCGCCAGCGACGAATGTGCTTCCAGGCCGCGACAATAGGTGCGGTAGGAACCCTTGCCCTTGTGGCCCAGCACGAACTGCATGTTGGTTGGTTCGCCGATCACGCACAGAAACGGGCGCACCGGCGCCAGGTGCAGCACATCGAGCAGGCGCCGCACACCGACGCAACCGATTTCCTCGTCATGGGACAACGCCAATTGCAACGGACGGTTCAACCTGTGGCCGGCGGCGTCGAGCAAGGCGTCGATGGCCAGGGCGATAAAGCCCTTCATGTCGCAACTGCCACGTCCATAGATGCGCCCGTCCTGCACGGTGGCGGCGAACGCGGGAACGGTCCACGCCTGCCCCGCCGCCGGCACCACGTCGGTGTGCCCGGAGAGCAGCACACCGGGTTGGTCCTTGGGCCCCGTGCTGGCGAACAGGTTGGCCTTCTTGCCGCTCTCGTCCTTGACGATCAGCGACTCGATGCCGTGGCTTAGCAAGAGATCGCGCACGTACTCGATCAAGGCCATGTTCGACTCGGACGACACCGTGTCGAACGCCATCAGTGTTTTCAGGATATCCAGTACGCGGGGCTTCATGAGGCCTGGCTCCGTTGCGCGGCAGAAAGGGCAAAACGGCTGATGGAAAACGCTGTGATCGGCGTGCTGGTGCTGCCGGTGGCGAGCAGTTCGGCCATCACATCGCCCACGCCGGGGCCGAGCTGGAAACCATGCCCGCAAAAACCGAACGCGTAGTACAACCCGTCAACCGTGCCGCTGGCGCCCATTACCGGCAGCGAGTCCGGCAGGTAGCCTTCGATGCCGCTCCACACGCGGATGATATTGAGGTTGCCCACCCCCGGCAGCAGGCGGCGCATCTGGCTGATCTGGTTGAGGATGCTGCGCGGTTCCACATAAGCGCGGCGGTTGAGCATGTCCGGTTTGCTGCGATAACCGCCGCCGATGACGATATTGCCGCGCGGGATCTGGCGGAAGTAGATCACTTCTTCGGGGATTTTGGTGTACACGCCGATGACTGTAGGCAGGGCATAGGGCACCGGTTCGGTCACCGCCATCTGCGGGCCGTGGGTGTCCAGCGGCACGGGCTCGCCGAACTGCGCCGAGAGTTTCTGGCCCCAGGCGCCGGCGGTGATCAACAGCTGCGCGGCCTGGAATTGGCGGCCGTCGGTGGTGGTGATCTGGAAGTCGGCGCCGACCTTGCCCACCTCGGCCACCTCGGTACGTTCTTCAATCTGCGCACCCAGGCGCCGCGCCGCGCGGGCAAAGGCCGGCGCCGCCAGGCGTGGGTTGGCGTGGCCATCGTGGGGGGCGTAGGAGCCGCCCTTGACGTCCGGGCCGAGGAAACCGAAACGCTGACGCAGCTCGGCACCGCGATAAATCTTCAGGTCCAGTTGCTCGGCTTCCGGCGCGGCCGCGTAGGCCTCAAGCTCGGCGATTTCATCGTCGCGATAACACACGCGCATATGCCCGCTGGGAATAAATTCCAGGTCGTCGCCGATCAATTCCGGCAAGCGTTTCCACAACGCCCAGGAGCGGTTGGCCAGGGCCAGTTGCCCCAGGAAGCGGCCCTGACGGCGCACATTGCCGAAGTTGACGCCGCTGGCGTACTGGCCGATCTGGTCGCGCTCGAGCAGGATCACCGTCTGCCCGCGCCGACGCAGGAAAAACGCGGTCGCCGAGCCCATCACACCACCGCCGACAATCACCACATCAGCTTTTTGCACGCTCATGGCGAGACCTCCTCGGTGATCAGCATCGATAACGGTTTGACCGGCGCCTGACCACGCTGGCGCCCGACCTCCTGCACCTGCACGCCGGCAGCGGCGGCAATCACTTCGGCCCCGGCCTGGGAGCAATAACGGCCCTGGCAGCGGCCCATGCCGACCCGGCTGAACGCCTTGGCGCGGTTGACTTCGCAGGCGCCCTTCTCACTCACGGTACGGCGCAGTTCGCCGGCGCTGATCATCTCGCAGCGGCACACAATGGCGCTGTCGGGCAACGCCTTGGCCTGTTCGCCGGGCCACGGGAAAGCCTGGGCCAGGCCGAGGCGAAACTGGTCCATCACCGCCAGTGCCTGCTGTTGTTCATCGCGCAGGCCGCTGTCCAGCGGCTGCCCCAGGTCTTCCAGCAGCGCCAGGGCCACCAGGCGCCCGGCGTGCTCGGCGGCGTCGGCTCCGCGAATCTTCGCGCCGTCCCCGGCCGCGTACACGCCCTTCACCGAGGTGCGACCGGCGTCATCGGTGGCCAGCCACCATTGGCTGGAAGCGTGATCAAACGTCATCGCGCAACCGGCCAGGTCACCCAATTGAGTCTCCGGGCGCAGGTGATAACCCAGCGCCACCGCATCGGCCTGGACCGTCTCGGTGCGGCCGCTGCCAGTGCTGAATCGCACGCCCATCACGCCAGTGGCCGCATCGCCCAGCACCTGCAACGGCTTGATCCCCAGGTGCACGGCGACCCTGGCCCGGTACAACTGCGCCAGCAGCTTGATCCCGGTGAACAGCACACCCGGACGCGCCAGCAGCTTGGGCAAGGCCTTGATCCGCAGGCTCAACGGCGAGGTATCCAACACCGCCGCCACCTCGGCGCCAGCCTTCACGTATTGGCTGGCGACCAGGTACAGCAGCGGCCCACTGCCCATGAACACCACGCGATGGCCGATGGACACGGCCTGGTTTTTCAAGGCGATCTGCGCCCCGCCCAGGCTGTAGGTGCCCGCCAGTTGCCAACCCTCAATGGGCATCAGGCGGTCGGTGGCGCCGGTGCAGAGGATCAGCGCGTCGTAGTCCACCGTGCTGTGGCGGCCCTGGCTCACGCAGCACAACTGCCCCGGCGTGAGGTTCCACACCAGAGTGTCGGGGCGATAGTCGATGGCACCGCGCAGGCGGTCGAAACTCTGGTGCAAGGCCTGGGCCTTGGCGGCTTCGCTGCCGTAGAGGGTGCTGTAGTCGCGGGTAAAGCCGTCGGGCTGACGGCGGTAGATCTGCCCGCCGTCGCGGCGGTTTTCGTCAATCAGGATCGGCTTGATCCCGGCCGCCAGCAGTGTTTCGGCGCAACGCACGCCGGCCGGGCCGGCGCCCACGATAACTACCCGTGCAGTGGCCATGTTGCCTCCGGTTGTGTGGTGACGATGTCCAGCCCATCGCGGACTTCGCTGGAACAGGCGCGCAGGCGTTCGCCGCTGCGGGTCCACACCCAGCAGTCCTGGCATGCGCCCATCAGGCAGAAACCGGCGCGACGGCCGCTGTCGAATTCCGACTGGCGCAACGCGTTGCCGTGGGTCAGCAGCGCGACCATCAGGGTGTCGCCCTGCAGGGCCTCGACGGCCGCGCCATCCACGGTCAGGCTGACCGTCGGCCGGCCCTGTTCGGCCAGCCTCACAAAACGCCCTTTCATGCATAGGCTCCCAAGTTCATGGTGGTGACGCCGTGCTGGGTATCGAGCAACTGGGCGCCGTCGTGATGGCAGAGGATTTCACTGCCGTTGTCCAGGTTGCGCCGGGGTGGCGCGGTGCGGTTGCACAGGCCGTCGACACGCACCGGGCAGCGATTGAGGAAGGTGCACAGTTGCGCCACATTCGCCCGCTCGCCCAGCGCCGGCAGGCTGTCGCACGCCGTGCCGCAGGTTTCCAGCCAGCCTTGGCGCAACTCGGGCACCGAGTGAATCAACAGGTCGGTGTAGGGGTGGAACGGTGGCTCGGCAAACGACTCGCGGCTGCCGGCCTGCACCTTGTGGCCGCTGTACATCACCACAATGTCGTCGCACAGCGCACGCACGGTGGAGATGTCGTGGCTGATGAACAAGTAGGACACGCCCAGTTGTTGGCGCAGGTCGCGCAGCAGTTCGAGGATCGCCGCGCCCACCACGGTGTCGAGGGCCGAGGTCACTTCATCGCACAGGATCAGGTCCGGCTTGGCCGCCAGTGCGCGGGCCAGGTTGACCCGCTGTTTTTGCCCGCCGGACAACTCGTTGGGGCGCCGTTCGGCGAGGTCGCGTGGCAGGCGCACCAGGTCGAGCAACTCGCCGATACGCGCCTGCAGCGC
Source organism: Pseudomonas sp. FP597 (assembly GCF_030687435.1). Lineage (NCBI taxonomy): Bacteria > Pseudomonadati > Pseudomonadota > Gammaproteobacteria > Pseudomonadales > Pseudomonadaceae > Pseudomonas > Pseudomonas sp. FP597. Next base: position 4,283,196 of record NZ_CP117432.1, read on the forward strand.
CGCGCCTTTGAGGCCAAAATACATTTTCAACGGCCGACTGATGATGGCCGCCACGCTGTGCATGGGGTTGAGCGCGGTGTCGGCGTTCTGGAACACCATCTGGATGCGGCGGAATTGTTCCGGGGTGCGCTCGGCAAGGCTGCCGCCCAGCGGTTGGCCGTCGAACGTCAAACCGCCGAGGGCCGGGGTCAGCAGCCCGGCCACCACACGCGCCAGGGTGGATTTGCCGGAGCCCGACTCACCGATCACGCCAATGGCCTGGCCGCGTCGCACGGTCAGCTCGATGTCTTCGAGCACCCGAATGCTCGGCATGCCTTGCAGGTTCTTGTTGCCGTAGCCGGCGGTCAGGCCGCTGATGGTCAGCAGCGGTACGTCTCCGGCCACCCCGCACGGCGGGCGAATGGTGGTGTCCGGGCGTGCGGCCGCCAGCAGACTGCGGGTGTAGGCGTGGGCCGGGGCCTTGAGCAGCGGCGCGGTGGCGCTTTGCTCAAGGATCTGCCCGCCGTTGAGCACCACGATCTGGTCGGCCATCTGCGCCACCACCGCCAGATCGTGGGACACGTACACCGCCGTGGCGCCGCGCTCGCGCACTACGCGTTTGAACGCGCGCAGCACGTCGATCTGGGTGGTCACGTCCAGCGCCGTGGTCGGCTCGTCGAGCACCACCAGCAGCGGGTCGCTGATCAGCGCCATCGCCGCCATCACCCGTTGCAGTTGCCCGCCGGAGACCTGGTGCGGGTAGCGTTGACCAATGCGCTCCGGGCCCGGCAGCGCGAGGTCGCGGAACAGCCCGATCGCCTTGGCGTACAACTCGGCCCGGGTGCCCAGGCCATGGATCAATGCGCCCTCCACCACCTGGTCGATCAGTCGTTTGGCCGGGTTGAACGCCGCCGCCGCGCTTTGAGCAATATAGGAAACCCGGTTGCCGCGCAGGCCTTGCAGCTGTTTTTCATTCAGGGCGAGCATGTCGTGCTCACCGACCCGCACTACGCCGCCGGACAGGCGACAGCCGCGCCGCGCATAGCCAAGCAGCGCCAGGGCGATGGTGGTCTTGCCCGAGCCGGACTCACCGATCAACGCCAGCACTTCACCTTTTTCCAGGGCAAAGCTCACGCCCTTGACGATCTCTACCTCGCCGCGCTCGCCACAGGCGACGACGCGCAGGTCTTCGACGCGAATCAATTCGCTCATTTCAATGGCCTCCCGTGCGTCGACTGCGTCTGGACGACAAATAGTCGATCAGCAGATTCACACCGATGGTCAGCGTGCCGATGGCCAGCGCCGGAATAATGATCGCCAGCGCCCCCTGGTTGAGGCCGCCGATGTTTTCCCGCACCAGCGAGCCGAGGTCGGCATCCGGCGGTTGCACACCGAGGCCCAGAAAGCTCATGCCGCTGAGCAGCAGCACGATGTAGCCGAAACGCAGGCCCAGGTCGGTCAATACCGGGTTGAGCATGTTCGGCAGGATCTCCCTGCACGCCACGTACAAGCGGCGCTCGCCTCGGGTGCGCGCGACCTGCACATATTCCAGCGCCTCGATATTGACCGCCATGCTGCGCGCCACGCGGAACGAGCCGGGGATATAACTGATCACGGCCGTGCAGATCAGCAGCGTCACCGATGAGCCGAAGGCCGAGACCATGATCAAGGCGAGCATTTTGCTCGGGATCGAAATGAAGGCGTCCATGATGCGGCTGATGATTTCGTCCAGCCACTTGGGCGAGACCACTGACAACAGCGCACAACCGGTGCCTAACGTGCTGGCCAGCAAGGCCGCCACCAACGCCAGCCCGACGGTGAAGCGCGCGCCCACCAGCACGCGACTGAGCATGTCGCGCCCCAGGTAATCGGTGCCGAAGGGATGCGCGAGGCTGAAGCCTTCGAAGATGTTGTCCGAGACCACTTCGCCCACCGGATGTGGCGCCAGCCACGGACCAAACAGCGCCACCAGCAGCCAGGCCACGCACACCACGCCACCCACCAGCCCCAGCCAGGACGGGCCGCTGGAGACCTTGGCCAGGGCCAGCGCGGAGGACACCGGCTTGGACTTCGCAATGAGGTTGTTCATTGGTTTCTCAGCCTCGGGTTGGAAAGAATCGCGCACAGGTCGGCCAACAGCACCAGGCCCAGGTAAGCGGCGCAGAACAACATGGTGCAGGCTTGCACCAGCGCCATGTCGCGATTGGTCACGGCATCGACCATCAAGCTGGCAATGCCGGGATAGTTGAAGATGGTTTCGACGATCACCACCCCGCCCAACAGGTACGACAGGCTCAGGGCGATGGCGTTGGCAATCGGCCCGATGGCATTGGGCAAGGCATGGCGCAGCACGATGCGGATCGGGCTGACGCCCTTGAGATGCGCCATTTCCACGTAGGCGCTGTCGAGCTGGTCGATCACGGCGGCGCGGGTCATGCGCGCCATTTGCGCGACGATCACGCAGCACAGGGTCATCACCGGCAAGGCATAGGTGCGCATGAATTGCAGCGGTGAGCTGATGTCGCTGGCGTAAGACAGCGCCGACAGCCAACCGAGGTTGACCGCGAAAATCAGCACCGCGAGAGTCGCCACCAGAAACTCCGGCACGGCGACCATCGCCAGCGTGACAAAGCTCAGGCAGCTGTCGATGCGCCCACCCCGGCCCATCGCCGAGCCGATGCCGAGCACCAGTGCCACCGGCACCGAGACCAGTGCCGTGGCGCCCGCGAGCATCAGGGTGTTGGGCACCCGGCCCGCCATCAGTTCACCCACGGGCATGGCGTTGGACACCGACACGCCCATGTCGCCGGTGAGCAGGCTCATCAACCAGTGCAGGTAACGCAACACACCGGGCTGGTCCAACCCCAGTTTCAGGCGCAGGGCCGCCACCTGTTCAGGGGTGGCGAACTGGCCCAGGGATTGTTGCGCCGCGTCCCCCGGCAGTACCGCCGTGATCGCGAACACGACCATGGACACGATCAACAAGGTCACGACCCCTGCGCCGAAGCGCCGGCCGATCAACCACAGTGTCTTGCTATTCATCGCACTGCCCTCCTCAAGCGTCCAGCCACACCTGCTCGGCGAACATGTAGCCCATGAAGCCGCCCAGCGGGTTGCTGTCATAACCCTTGATGCGTTGGTCCACGCCGTCGATGTTGCTGATGAACACCGGCACGCCGATACCGCAGTGATCGTGCACCAGGGTCTGCATGTCGCCATACATTTTGGCGCGCTTGGCGTCATCGGTTTCGCCACGGGCGAGCATCAGCAATTGGTCGAACTGGTCGTTCTGCCAGCCGGACTCGTTCCACGGTGCCTTGGACTGGAAGAACTGCGAGAACATCACGTCGGCATTCGGCCGTGGGTTGATGTTGCCGAAGCTCAAGGGGTGCTTCATCCAGTGGTTGGACCAGTAGCCGTCGCTGGGCAGGCGGTTCACATCAAGCTTGAGCCCGGCCTGCTTCGCCGATTGCTGCAACAGCACGGCGATGTCCACCGAACCGGTCGCGGCCGGTGACGCCATCAGCGGCATGGTGATGCTTTCCATGCCGGCCTTCTTGAGCAGGAACTTGGCTTTTTCCGGGTCGTAGACCGTCTGCGGCAGGTCGGTGTTGAAGTAACGCGAACCCGGCGCGATCGGATGGTCGTTGCCGACCACGGCAAAGCCACGGAACACCGCCGACTTGACCTGCTCACGGTCCAGCAACAGCTTCATGGCCTGGGTGAATTCCGGGCTTTTGCCGGGCAGTTGGTCCTGACGGATGATCAAGTCAGTGTAGTTGCCCGACGGCGCATCGACGACGCGGTGTTTGGCGCTGGCCTTGATACGCGTAGTGGAGCGTGGGTTGACCTCGTTGATCATGTGCACATCGCCCGACAACAGCGCATTGACCCGCGACGGCTCGTCGCCGATGGCGATGAACTCGATCTCGTCGAGGTACGGCAGGCCTGGCTTCCAGTAGTTCTTGTTGCGCACCGCAACCGAACGCACACCGGGCTTGAACTCGCCGACGGTGAACGGGCCGGTGCCGATGCCTTTATTGAAGTCGGTGGTGCCCTCGGGCACGATCAACAGGTGCGACACGGCGAGGATCGACGGCAACTCGGCGTTGGGCGCGCTGAGGCGGATCTGCACTTCGTTCGGCCCGCTGGCCTTGATTTCGGCGAACTGCTCCAGCAGCGCCATGACTTTGGAACCAGTGATCGGGTCCTTCTGACGGACCAGGGAGAACACCACATCGGCGGCGGTCAGTGGCTTGCCGTTGTGGAAGGTCACGTCCTTGCGCAAGGTGATGGTCCACAGGGTGGCGTCGGTGTTGTCGATGCGCTCGGCCAGTTCCAGTTGCGGCACCAGGTGCTTATCGAAGCGGGTCAGGCCGTTGTAGAACATGTAGTGGCGCACGTAGTCGGTGGACAGCGCGCCCTTGGCCGGGTCGAGGGTGTCGGCGGTGGAGGTGGACATGCCCGCCACCCGGATCTTGCCGCCGGGCTTGCCTTTGCCGGCCGCTGTCGCTTCATCGGCGAACACCTTGCCGGCGGCACCGAACAGGCTGCCCGCACCGGCGGCGGCCACACCGGCCACGCCGAGCATCTGCAAGGCGTGGCGGCGTGACATGCCGCGATTGAGGCTTTCGAAGACCCGCAGGCTGTCTGCGCCGGAGATCAGCTCGGGGGTGTTTTTGTTGTCAGTCATAGCAAGGCTACCTGTCGATAATCGGAAGAATCGAGTGCTCACGGATGTCCGGAGCGTCCTGGAAACGCAAACGACGGTGACGCAACAACGGCAACTCAGTGCAAATAGTCCTGGAAGCGGTAATAGGCACCCACAAAGGGCAGGAACCAGGGTTTGCCGAAATGCCCGGGAATCGCCGGCCACTCAAGGTCTCGCCAGGGGTTGGCCGCGGCATTGCCGGCCATCACCTCGGCCATCACCTGGCCCATGTGCACCGACATCTGCACGCCATGGCCGCTGTAGCCCATGGAATGGAACACGCCGCCATGCTGGCCGGCGCGGGGCAGGCGGTCGGACGTCATGTCCACCAGGCCGCCCCAGCAGTAGTCGATCTTTACCTGGGCCAACTGCGGGAACATGTTCAGCATCGCCGCCTGCAGCACCTTGCCGCTCTTGGCGTCGGAGACGCTGTCGGACATCGCAAACCGTGCACGTCCGCCAAACAGCAGGCGGTTGTCCGGGGTGAGGCGGAAGTAATTGCCGATCATGCGGCTGGTCACATAAGCCCGGTGCTGGGGCAGCAACTGGTCGATCAGGGCCTGTGGCAAGACTTCGGTGGCGATGACAAAACTGCCCACCGGCACTATGCGCCGGCGATACCAGCCGAGGTCGCCATGCTGGCAAGCGCCGGTGGCCAGCAACACTTGCCCGGCATGCAGCGAGCCTTTGGCGGTGTTGACCTGATAGCCGCCGGCCCTGGCCTGCCAGTCCTTGACCTGGGTGTGTTCGTAAATCATCGCCCCACGCCGCGCCGCCGCTTCGGCCAAGCCGACACCAAAGCGACCGACATGCATCTGCACGCCGTTGCGTTGCAGCAAGCCACCGTGGAACTGTGCCGAATTGACTTCCGTCTGGGTCTGTTCGGCGCTGAGCAACTCGACGTTGGCATCCACCTCCCGGCGGATCAGCTCGCAGGTGCGGGCCAGGCCTTCGTAATGCATCGGCTTGGCCGCCAGCTTGAGCTTGCCGTTGCGCACCAGGTCGCAGGCGATCCCTTCCTGCTCGACCAGCGACACCACCGTCTGCACGGCACTTTCATAGGCCTGGTAATAGGCACGCGCCCTGGCGGCACCGAGGCTGGCATGCAACCCGGCGTAATCCTGGGCGACGCCGGTATTGCACTGTCCGCCGTTGCGCCCCGAGGCTTCGCCGATCACGCGACCGGCGTCGAGCACCACCACACTGGCGCCCTTGAGCGCCAGCGCCCGCGCCGCCGCCAGGCCGGTGAAACCGCCACCGACCACGGCCACATCGACCTGCTTGGGCAAGCCGCCCAGCTGGGCACCGGTAAACGCCGGTGCGGTGTCGAGCCAATAGGATTCGCTGCCCATGTCGTGCCCCTTGTGTGTGTTACAGACCGACCAGCGCCGGCAGCCCACCGATATCGGTGATCTGCTGGTAACCGAAGAAGGCATTGCCCGGGACTTCATGGCCACGGGCAACGAATGCCTTGTGCTTGATCTTCATGTCATGGGCCGGCATCAGGTCATAACGGAAGCTGGACGACACATGCAAGATGTCTTCCGGGCCGCAGCCGAGGTTGTCGAGCATGAACTCGAAGGCCGCCAGGCGCGGCTTGTAGGCCTGGGCCTGTTCGGCGGTGAACACCTTGTGGAACGGCGCGCCGAGCTTGTCGACGTTGGACATGATCTGACTGTCGCTGGCATTGGAGAAAATCACCAGAGGAATCTTGTCGGCAATCTTCGACAGACCGGCCGGCACATCCGCATGGGGGCCCCAGGTCGGCACGGCGTCGTAATACAGTTGGCCTTCCTCGCGGTAATCGATACCCCAGCGTTTGCAGGTACGGGCCAGGGCGGTCTTGAGAATTTCATCGTAGGGGCGCCAGTCGCCCATGACCTGGTCGAGGCGGTAGGCCGAGAAGTCTTTGACGAACTGATCCATCTGTTCAGGCTTGATGCGATCGGCGAACAGCTCGCGGGTCATGGTGCCCATATGGAAGTTGGTCAGCGTACCGTAGCAGTCGAACGTGATGAATTTGGGACGAAGAAAGCTCATGGAGTGCGGTCCTGAAGGTCGTTTAAGGAGACAAGCGTTCGCTGCCCTGGCGGCGCGTCGGCCTCGTTGCAGCACAGCTTCATTACACCACTGTGAAATCAGCATATGCCGTCTAAAACGACCCGCGCTCAATACAAACCACCGTTTTGGTGGCTGGGCTCAGCAGACTTTGCGGTGCGCGCCAGGCTTGGGCAGAGCCTTTGTTTGTGCGCTTTTAGAGGGCTTACGAGGTGGGGAGGCTCAAGGATGGGGGGTGTGGGCGGCAGAAAGTATTGAGTGCATATCCGTTTCTGCGGTAACGGCTGCTATTGGTTCCGCTTTTACAGCGGCTCACTTTTGAACAGCCGGAATGCCGGCCCAGTCAAAAGTAAGCAAAACGCTCTTGCCCCAACACTCGGCACCTCGCTTAGGCTCGGTGTGCCCGTAATCCGACATTGATTTGGGGGGCCGCCTTAGATCAAGATCAAAAGCCAGAGCAGAGCCACGGCCAGAGCAACAGCAGGCAGTCGTGTAGATACCCATGCTCATCGGGGCAAGTCCCTCCCTCATTTGAAGGTTCCAAGGCCGCCGCGTTATCAGAAAGGCCTCATGGCATTTACTGCCGCCGCCCCACAAAAATTAAGTAGTACCTGTGGCCTCACCCCCTCACGGCCCCAGGAATCTACCGAATATTCATGTCCCTCTTGCCAGCCTTCAAACCAGATGGGATACAAGCCTCCTCGCTCTGAAAAACACCGATTTATGGAGGCTCGCCATGTCCGCCCTGCCACATCCCTCTTATATCTATCGCCCAATGACCCCGGCCGACCTGCCCGCCGCTCACGACTTGTCGGTGCAACTCAAATGGCCCCACCGCCAGGAAGACTGGGCGATGTTGCAGCGGGTCAGCGATGGCTTCGTGGTGATGGACGGCGAGCGGCTGATCGGCAGTGCCTTCACCTGCCCCCAGGGCGATTACGCCACCATCGGCCTGGTGATCGTCAGCAATGACTATCAAGGCCAGGGCATCGGCCGCCGCTTGATGGAGAAGGCCATTGCCGCTTGCGGCTCGCGCACGCCGGTGCTCAATGCGACCCTAGCCGGTGCGCCCTTGTATGCCAGCCAGGGGTTTGTCGAGTTCGGTCATGTGCAACAACATCAGGGCCCGGTGCAGGTTCCCGCGTTGTCGGCGTTGGCCCAGGGCGAGAGCTGCCGCGCGCTTGACGCGAACGACCACACCGCCCTGCTTGCACTGGCCAAGGCCGCCAGCGGGCTGGACCGCCGTGACGTGCTGCGTGACGTGCAGGTGGAGCACGCCGTGGGGATCGAGCGCGATGGTCAGCTACGCGGCTTCGCGCTGTTGCGACCGTTTGGGCGTGGGCGCTGCATCGGCCCGGTGGTGGCCGAAAACATCGAGCAGGCCAAGTGTCTGATCGGCACATTGCTGGCCCCGCTGCAGGACGCCTTTGTCCGCATCGACATTCCCGTCAGTTGCGGTCTGAACGACTGGCTGGAAAACGCGGGCCTGAAAAACATCGACACCGTCGCGCAGATGGCCATGGGCACACCGCCCCAGCCCAGCCAAGGCGTATACCCCTTTGCCTTGATCACCCAGGCGATCGGCTGACTTTTCTCCCGGAGCATTGCCCATGTCATCTCCCCGTATCCTGCTGTTGGCACGCGCCGACGGCAGCCGCGTTGCGACGTCGTTCACCCCCGGTGCCCTGAGCGCGTCGGACCCGTTCGGCGACAGCCGCCGACTCGCCTGGCGCGGCGACGATGGCGTGTGCGCAGGCCTGGTGCCGTTCAGCGGCGAAGCGGTGATCGACGATTTCCCCCACAGCGAAACCCTGGTGGTGCACGCAGGGCAGGTGCTGCTCAGCAGTGCGGAACAGACGCTGAAACTGGATGTCGGCGGCAGCGCCGTGATCGGTCGTGGCACCCGCCTCAAGGTGCAGGCGAGTGCGGGCAGCCGATGGGCGTTCTGTGCCGTCGACCAAGCCGATGCCCCCACCTGCCCGGGGCTGACCCTGCTCGAACCTTACCCCCAGCTCAACCCGTCCGCCGCACCGGAACCGGCCATCCTGATCGGCCCCGCCCCACAGTGCCGCGCGCTCAATCTGTTCGACGATGCCGTGACCGAACTGCGCGTCGGCATCTGGGATTCGACGCCCTACGCCCGCCACGGCCGGCCGCACAAATTGCATGAATTGATGCACCTGCTCGAAGGTGCCGTCACTCTGCATGACGACGCGGGTGGCGAGGTCACCGTCAATACCGGCGACACGGTGTTCGTGGCCAAAGGCGCGCCGTGTGCCTGGACCAGCAGGGTGTATGTGCGCAAGGTCTACGCCGTGAAGTAACTCAGGTTTTCAGTGCCTCTTCCAGAAACGCCACCAACGCCTGGACACGCGGACTGCGCAGTTTGCGCGACGGCACCAGCAGCAGGATCGGCGCGCTATCAAAGCTCCAGTGCGCCAACACGCGCACCAGGCTACCGCTGGCCACCGCGTCGCTCACGTCCCACTGCGAACGCAGCACCAACCCCAAGCCTTGCTCGGCCCAACGCCGGGCGACGCTGCCGTCGTTGCTCAACAACGCCGGCTGCACGCGCAGTGTCTTGCGGCCCTGCCCCTTGCGCAGGTGCCACAGGGTGATGTCTTCATCATTTTCACGAATGCAAATGCAGCGATGGGACGCCAGCTCGTCCGGCGAAGACGGCACGCCGTGCGCTTGCAGGTAGGCCGGGCTCGCGCATAGCCAGCGCTCGTTGAGCGTCAGTGTCCGCGCGGTCCACAGGCTGTCATTGAGATGGCCGATGTGAATCACCGCATCGCTGTCATGCCGATCCGGCCAGGGTGTCTCGCGCAAATCCAGGTGCAGGCACAGCTGCGGATGCAGTTTGGCAAACCGCGCCAACAGCGGTGCGATGCGCTGCCGACCATAACCAAAGGGTGCCGCCAGCCGCAAAGTGCCCACCAGTGTTTCATCCTTCTGCCGGAACGACTCCGGCAGCGCCTCCAACTGTTCCAGCAACAGCGCGCTTTCCCGCGAGAAGCGCTCACCCTCTGCCGTGAGGCTGAGGCGGCGCGCATCGCGATTGGCCAGGGTCAGCCCGAGCAGCGTCTCCAGCTTACGCAAGCGCATCGACAGCGCCGGCGGCGAGACATTCAGGGTTCTGGCCGCGGCACTCAATGACTCGGAGCGCGCCAGGGTGACCGCCAGGCGCAGGTCTTCGATGGAAATCATTCAATTTTACTTAAGGATTGATTAAACCTGATTGAACCACAGGTTAACGACAGCTGAGTAGAGTGCAACCAGTACCCAGCCACGCGAGCTTCGCCATGTCCACGCCGATTGCTTCCCTCGACACGCCCGCCGCACTTATCGATATCCCGCGAATGCAGCGCAATATCCAGCGTATGCAACAGCGCCTGAACGACCTGGGCGTGCGTTTGCGCCCGCATATCAAGACCAGCAAATGCCTGCCGGTGATCCACGCACAGATAGCCGCCGGGGCCAGCGGCGTTACGGTGTCCACCCTCAAGGAAGCGCAGCATTGTTTCGCCGCCGGCATCCGCGACGTGTTCTATGCCGTCGCCATCGCACCGGGCAAATTGCCCCAGGCCCTGGCCCTGCGCCGCCAAGGCTGCAACCTCAGCCTGCTGACCGACAGTGTTGCAGGCGCCGAGGCTATCGTCGCGTTTGCACAGCAGCAGGATGAACGCTTCGACATGTGGATCGAAATCGACTGCGACGGCCATCGCTCCGGACTGGCCGCCGACGCCCCTGCACTGCTGGAGGTCGCGCAGTCGCTCAGCAACGGCGGCATGCACCTGCGTGGCGTGATGACCCACGCCGGTTCCAGCTACGAGCTGGACAACCCGCAAGCCCTGCAAGCGCTGGCCGAACAGGAACGCCGGCTCTGCGTACGCGCGGCAGAAAACATCCGCGCCACCGGGGTGGCGTGTGCTGAGGTCAGCATCGGTTCGACCCCTACCGCCCTCTCGGCCTTGAACCTGGACGGCGTCACGGAAGTACGCGCCGGCGTCTACGTGTTCTTCGACCTGGTCATGCACAACATCGGTGTGTGCCAGGCCGACGAGTTGGCGCTGAGCGTATTAACCAGCGTCATCGGCCATCAACCGGACAAAGGTTGGATCATCACCGATGCCGGCTGGATGGCCATGAGCCGTGACCGCGGCACGCAGCGCCAGCGCCACGACTTCGGTTATGGCCAGGTGTGCAACGAAGCGGGCGATTGGATCGAAGGCGCGCAGTTCAGCGGCGCCAACCAGGAGCACGGCATCATCAGCCTGGGTGCAGCCGAACACGAGACGCTTGTCACGCGATTCCCCATCGGCAGTCGGCTGCGCATCCTGCCCAATCACGCCTGCGCCACCGGTGCGCAGTTCCCGGACTATCACGCCGTGGCCGCCGATGGCACGCTGCATACCTGGAGTCGCCTGCATGGCTGGTAATCACCTCCACACGATCTTCAGCGCCCACGCAGCAGCGCCGGGCGGGCACTATACCCAGGCGGTCGCGCACGCAGGCGTGCTGTATGTTTCGGGGCAACTGCCGGTGCGCGCCAATGGCGAGCACAGCAGCGGGCAGCCGTTCGAGGTTCAAGCATCGATTGCCCTGGATAACCTGCTGGCGATCCTGGACGAAGCGGGCCTGAGCCAGCGCGACCTGCTCAAAGTGACGGTGTACGTCGTCGACATACAACACTGGCCGGCCTTTGACCGGATCTACGCGCGCTACCTGGGCGAGCACAAACCGGCGCGCGCCGTGGTGCCTGTGCCGGCGCTGCATCATGGTTACCTGATCGAAATCGACGCCGTGGCCCGTATTGCACAGGAGCAGTGCCCATGACCCCACAGAAAAGCGACGTGCTGATCATTGGCGGCGGCATCATGGGCGCCTCGTCGGCGTTTTTCCTGCGGCGGCGCGGCTGCTCGGTCACGCTGCTGGAACGCGACCAGATCGGTCAGTACGCCAGCGGCGTCAACTTCGGCAACGTGCGCCGCCAGGGCCGCTATCTGGGGCAACTGGCGCTGGCCAATCGTTCCTGGGCGCTGTGGAAACGCTTGCCGGAACTGATCGACGATGACTTGGAATTTATCCCCAGCGGCCACATGCGCGTGTGTTATCGCGACGATGAAATCGCCGAGCTTGAGGCCTACGCCGCGGCGCCGGAAGCCGCGCAACTGGACCTGAAGATTTATCGCGGTGCCGAGCTGCATCAGCGTTTCGGCTTCCTCGGCCCGGACGTCAAGGGCGGCTCCTACGCGCCCCACGACGGCCACGCCAACCCACGCCTGGCCGCACCGGCATTTGCCCGCGCCGCTCGGCGCCTCGGTGCGCAAATCAAGGAAAAAATCGAAGTCGCCGACGTGGAAAAGGTCAACGGCCTGTTCCACGTCACCACCACCGATGGGCAACTGTTCGTCGCCGAACAGCTGTTGATTAGCGCCGGTGCCTGGGCCGCGCGCTTGTCCGAGCGCTTTGGCGAACCGGTGCCGCTGGAGCCCAACGGCCCGCAGATGTCGGTTACGGAACCGGTGCCCTACGCGTTGAAGACGGTGATCGGCGTGTTCACCAAGATCAAGGAAGAGGTGATCTACTTCCGCCAGATCCCACGCGGCAACATCATCATCGGCGGCGGTGCCCGCTGCACACCGGACATGCTCAACCGACGCGCGTTTTTCAAGCCTGAGAGCCTGCTCAACCAGATGCGCCAGATGAAGCGACTGCTGCCGGGCGCCGAAAAACTGAACATCATCCGCGTGTGGAGCGGCATCGAAAGCTACACCCCGGACTCCCTGCCGGTGATGGGCCCGAGCGGCGTCGTGGATGGGCTGTTTTACGCCTTCGGCTTCTGCGGCCACGGTTTCCAGCTGGGCCCCGGTGTGGGGGATGTGATGGCCGAACTGATCAGTACAGGCAGCACCCGTACCCTGATCAGCCCGTTCGATATCCGGCGGTTTACCCAACCGTCGAAGACATGGATCAGCTAGCGGTCGTAGTGAGCGGGGCAAGCCCTAATGCCTGTCAGTTAAGAAGTTGAAAGGGTAAAAAGTGACCTGTGGCGAGGGAGCTTGCTCCCGCTGGGCCGCGAAGCGGCCCCGCTCTTTGTCTACAAAGAATGGGACTGCTGCGCAGTCCAACGGGAGCAAGCTCCCTCGCCACAGGTACAGTGTTCGCCCTTAACTGACTGGCATCAGGACAAGCCCCGCTCACCACAACTGCACGGTTGCCACAAAGAAGTATGGCAGCCGGCCGGATTCAGCAGATTCTCCCTTGCAGGGTTGAATAACGGCATCTTTGGCCTGACACCTTTTGCTAGCTTAGCCAGACACCGGGCCGTGCCGCGCGCAGCGCCTATTACCGCTCCAGGGAGCCAGTTGGATGACCACTCACACATCGCTCAGCGACAGCCTTGATTCGCCAACGTCGCAGCAGTTTTACATCGACGGCCGCTGGGTGTACCCGGCCACTGCGGCCAGTTTACCGGTGGTCAATCCGGCGACCGAGGAGGTGGTGGCCCAGGTTGCGCGCGGTTCTGCCGAGGATGTTGACCGGGCCGTGGCAGCCGCGCGCGCAGCGTTTGCCGGTTGGTCGGCCACCCCCGCCGCCGCAAGAGCGCAGGTGCTGGGGAAAATCTATGAGTTGATCCTTGAACGCAAAGAGCAGCTCGCGCAGGCGCTCTGCCTGGAAATGGGCGCCGCCATCGGTTTTGCTCGGGCGATGCAGGTGCCGCTGGCCGCCGAACACGTTCGGGTCGCCCGCGACTTGCTGTCCAGTTATCGTTTCCAGACCGTCGAAGGCGGCACTGCCATCGAGCGCGAGCCCATCGGCGTGTGCGGCCTTATCACGCCGTGGAACTGGCCGTTGTATCAGATCACCGCGAAGGTCGCCCCGGCCATCGCCGCCGGCTGTACCGTGGTGTTGAAACCCAGCGAGCTGTCACCGCTGAGCGCCCTGCTGTTTGCCCAACTGGTGCATGACGCCGGCCTGCCGCCTGGCGTGTTCAACCTGGTGAATGGCAGCGGCGCCGAGGTGGGCGCGGCGATGGCAGCCCATCCGGATATCGACATGATTTCGATCACCGGCTCCAACCGCGCCGGCGCACTGGTTGCACAAGCGGCCGCGCCGACGGTGAAGCGCGTGACCCAGGAGCTGGGCGGCAAATCGCCGAATGTATTGCTCCCCGACGCCGACTTCGCCAAGGCCGTGCCGCTGGGCGTGATGTCGGCGTTTCGCAACGTCGGGCAATCGTGCAGCGCGCCGACCCGAATGATCGTGCCCGCAAACCGCCTGGCCGAAGTCGAAACCCTGGCCGCAGCCACCGCTAATGCACTCATCGTCGGCGACCCGCAATCGCCGGACACCCAGTTGGGCCCGATTGCCAACGAGGCCCAGTTCCATCGCGTCCAGGCCATGATCCAGGCCGGCCTCGACGAGGGCGCCAAACTGGTGTGCGGTGGGCCTGGGCGTGTGGCGGGGTTTGACACGGGTTTCTATACCCGACCGACTGTTTTCTCCAACGTGGACAACGCCATGCGCATTGCCCAGGAAGAAATATTCGGCCCGGTGCTGTGCATCATTGCCTATGAGACGCTGGACGAAGCGGTCGCCATCGCCAACGACACCGTCTACGGGCTGGGCGCCCACGTCCAGGGGCACGACCTGACACAGGCACGTGCCGTGGCATCGCGGATTCGCGCCGGGCAAGTGCACCTTAACTACCCCGCGTGGAACCCGCTGGCGCCGTTTGGCGGCTACAAGCGCTCGGGGAATGGTCGGGAGTATGGGGTGGTGGGTTTCGAGGAGTATCTGGAGACCAAGGCTATTGTGGGGTTTGGTGACTGAGCCAAATGGGTATCCAAACACCTTCAACAGGATAATGCCTAGAGGGGGTTCGCTAACGATGTGTAGAGACCACGCCGCGATAGCGGGCAAGTCCAAGCGTCGCCCCTCGCTGAATCAGGCAGTCCGGGCGGCGATGGCTTCGACCTCCACCAACGCCCCCGGCAACGGCAGCGCCACCACTTGCAACGCCGTGCGCGCCGGTTTGTTCGGCTGCTCGGGTGTGCCGAAAAATTGCGTATAGCCACGCTGCAACCCGGCAAAATCCAGCTTGCCCTGGGTCTCTTCGGCCCCCACCAGAAACACCCGTAACTGCACGATATCGCCCAGGTCGAGGTGTTGTTGCCGCAGGATCTGGCGCAGTTTGTTGAACACCGACACCGTCTGCACTTCGGTATCGCCGAACACCCCTGGCACGTTTGGATCGGCCAGGTCCGGCAAGGTGCCGCTGACGAAAATCAGGCTGGCGGATGCCGGTACGGTGACGGTCTGCGAGATCGGGAAAGTGCCGACACTGGTACGTTGGATGCTATCGCTCATGATCAATCTCCTTAAGAAGCGGCCAATGCCGCGATCTGTCGTTGTTGGGTAACCCGTTCAGCCAATTGCGCGATCACATGCCGCGCCGAGTTGGCCGCCGACTCCTGCCAGATGCCCACGCCGCTTTGCACCAGGCCGTCACCGGCGAAGTACACGCGGCCGTGGCCGGCTTCGAGCAAGGTGCTGGCATCGGCCGGGAAGTGTTCGCGTTGCAGCCAGGGGCCTTCGCTGTAGGGGATCTGTTCCCAGGACACGGCCAGCGGGTTGCGCAGGTGTTTTGAATAGCCTGGATGCAGCAGCTCCACGGCTTCCTTGGAGCTAGCGTATTGCTCGGCAAAGGGTTTGACGCCGAACGCATCGGCGCCTTCGCCGGTCACGTAGCCCGCCACCAGCACGCCTTCGCGGGTGTTGAGGTCGTTGCTGGGGTACCACAGCAGGCGCGCCGGGTGTTCGATCCACGACAGGCCGCCATAGGTGCGGTAGTCGGTTTCCCAGAAGCGCGGAGACTGCCAGGCCACTTTGGTCGCCTGGTCGCTGCGGGTGCTGAGCAGCGCGGTCTTGATGGGCTCGCTGAAGTCGGTGTCGAGCCTGGCCAGCAGCGGCAACGGCAGGGTCGAGACCAGGTAATCGGCGCGTACCACCTGTTCGCGGCCGCTGCTGCGGTCGTGGTAGGTCACCGCCACGCCGTCGTCCAGTTGGCGGATCTGGCGAACCACGGCCCCTAACTGCACGTGGTCACGCACGCGCTGGTAGAAGGCGTCGGTGATGCGGTCCATGCCGCCGACCGGCTGGAACATGGTGGCGGAAAATTCCGGGAACTCGGTGTGCAGCAACGCGCCCCACAGCTCGGGATGCAGCAACTGATCCAGCCCCAGCGGTGCGCGGCTGGCCGGCAAGGCACCGGGATGCGCGGGCGACTCAAGGTGCCCCGAGCGAATCGTGCCCTCAAAGGCCAGCTCCTGGGACAAGTCGCCGTACACCTGCAAAAACCCCAGCAAGCGCGTGCGCTCTTCGCCGCTCAGTACATCGTCGAGGGCATCGCGTTGCACCGCTTTGGCCAGCAAGCCAGACACATGGCCGCGCGCATCGTTGATCGCCTGGCCGACCGTGAACGCCGGTTGCTGCAGGTCGGGCCGCACCTGGGCGCCATGACTGCTGTTGACCAGCACTTCCAGGGGCACGCCGAGTTCGCTGCAATAGTCGAGGAGCGTGCGGTGCTGGCTGGGAATCCTGGCGGGGCCCGCGTTGAAATACAGGCCCGGATCGAAGGCCGCGGTTTGCGTGCGGCCGTTGGTGTAGTCCACGCGATCACCCTGGCGCAGGGTCCAGGTGCGCCCGCCGACGCGGTCGCGCGCCTCCAGCACCTGCACGTCGAACCCGGCGCGACTGAGTTCCAGGGCGGTGACCAACCCGGCAATCCCCGCACCCAACACCAGCACACGGGTCCCCTGCCCCAGGCCCTCCTTGAGTTGCAACGGTTGCGGCCGGCGGTGCGATGACGGCCCCAGGCCCAACGCCGCCAGTGCATCCTTGACCGCCTGTTCACCGCCGACCGCAGCGATGCTCGACAGCGCTTCACGTCGTGTCAGTCCCATGTTCGTTACTCCTCAGTCCGGCAGGCCGGGTGGGTTGATCAACGACGCGTCGACGCGCTCCACGTCCAGGCCCCAGCGTTGCAGCACCTGGTCGTATTGGCCGCCGGCAATCGTGCCTTGCAACGCGGTGTGGATCGGCTGCACCAGACCATTGTCCTTGCGCGTGGTCACCGCGATATCCGCCTGCAACGGCCAGCCGCCATTGACCGTGCCGACACGCTTGATGCCGCCGGTGATCGCCGCCGAATAGGCGTACACCGAGTTGGGCCCGAACAGCGCATCGCTGCGCCCGGACTGCACCGCCAGTTGCGCGGCGGCCTGGTCGTCGAAGTACTGCAATAACGCGGGCTTGAGGCCGGCCTTTTCATTGGCGTCGTTCCAGGCCAGCAGGACTTTCTCTTGATTGGTGCCGGAGCCGACGATGATCTTCAGCCCGGCGATGTCCGCCGCCTGTTTGATCTCGACGATCTTGCTGGTGCTCTTGACGTAGAAGCCGAGCACATCCTGGCGATAGGTGGCGAAGTCAAAGCGCTTCTTGCGCGCCTCGGTCACGGTGACGTTACTGATCACTGCGTCGTACTTGCCCGAGCTGACGCCCAGCGGCCAGTCTTCCCAACTGGTTTGCACGACGTTGAGTTGCAAGCCCAGACTGTCAGCGATCAACTGCGCGGTGTCGGCTTCGCTGCCGATGGTAGTTTTGTCGTCACTGGCCAGCAGTGCCAGGGGCGGCCCGGCCACGCCGGACACCGCCACGGTGAATTTGCCCGGCTGGGCGAACTTGAAGCCCGGCGGGATCTGCGCGATGGCCGCCTCGTTGCGCGGCGCGTGGATGCGCGCGCGGTCAGGGCTCAGATCCACCGGTTGCACGGCGGCGAATGCGCTGTGCGCGGCACTCAGGGCCAGCGTCAGCAAGGCCACGCGGGCGGTTTTGATAGACATGGACAGTCACTCCGTTAACTAAAGCACCTTGCCGAGAAAGGCGGCGGTGCGGGGATGTCGGGGTTGGCGAAAGATCTGTTCGGGCGGGCCCTCTTCGATCAATTGGCCGTCGCAGAGAAACACCACGTGGTCGGCCACCTCGCGGGCAAAACCGATCTCGTGGGTGACGATCACCAGGGTCACGCCCAGCTGGGTCAGGCCCTTGATTACGTCGAGCACCTCGCCCACCAGTTCCGGGTCGAGGGCTGAGGTGGGTTCATCGAACAGCAGCACTTTCGGGTCCAGCGCCAGAGCACGGGCAATGGCCACGCGTTGTTGCTGGCCGCCGGAGAGTTGGCGAGGGTAGGCATCAATCTTGTCCGCCAGGCCGACCTTGGCCAGCAGCTCGCCGGCCTTGGCCTGCGCCTCGGTCTTGCGCCAGCGCTTGTGGGCCAGGGGCGCTTCGGCGACGTTTTCCCAGGCCGTGAGGTGCGGGAACAGGTTGAAGTTCTGGAACACGAAGCCCACGTCGATGCGCCGCTTGAGAATCTCGCGCTCCTTGAGCTCAAAGAGCAGGTCGCCCTTGCGTCGATAGCCGACGTATTCACCGTCGATGGTGATGTGCCCGCTGTCGATCTTCTCCAGGTGGTTGATGGTACGCAGCAAGGTGGATTTGCCCGAGCCGGACGGCCCGAGAATCACCGTGACCTTGCCGGGGTCGATGGTCAGGTCGATGTCCTTGAGCACTTGCTGGTTGCCAAAGCGCTTGCCCACGCCCTGGATCTGGATGCGCCCGGCGCGTGCTTCACCCATGGTGTTTCTCCTTGAGCCAGCGGCGCACGCGCTGCAACGGCGTGGGCGGCAGCACCCGTGCGGTGCCCCGCGCGAAATGACGCTCGACGTAGTACTGCGCGCTGGTGAGCACGGTGGTGATGATCAGGTACCACACGGTGGCCACGATCAGCAGCGGAATCACCGCCTGGGTGCGGTTGTAGATGACCTGCACGGTGTAGAACAGCTCCGGCAAGGCCAGCACGTAAACGATGGAGGTGCCCTTGACCAGGCCGATGATTTCGTTGAAACCCGAGGGCAATATCGAGCGCAACGCCTGCGGCAGGATGATGCGGAAGATGCGTCGCGAGGCCGGCAGCCCCAGGGCCGCTGCCGCTTCATGCTGGCCGGCGTCGACACCGATCAGGCCGCCGCGAATGATCTCCGCCGCGTACGCCGCCTGCATCAGGCTCAAGCCCAGCACCGCCGTGGTGAACTGGCTGAGCACATCCACCGTCGACCACTCGGCGAAGACCACCTCGGTAAACGGCACGCCGAGCACGATGTGGTCATACAGGTAGGCGAAGTTGTACAGGATGATCAGCACCAGCAGCGCCGGCATCGAGCGGAAAAACCAGATGTACCCCCAGGCCAGGGCCGCCAGCAGCGGCGAGCCCGACAGCCGCGCCAGGGCCAGCGCAGTGCCGAGGATGACGCTGAACAGCGTGCTCAGCAGGGTCAGCAACAAGGTCTGGCCGAGGCCGCGCAGCACCGACGGCGAGAAGAACCACTGGCCGAACACGCCCCACTCCCAGCGCGGGTTGGTAGCCAGGGAATGCACGATGGCCAGCAGCACCAGCGCGGCGAAGATCGACCCGGCCCAGCGCCACGGATGCCGGGCCGGCACCACCTGCAGGGCTTTGATCGGTGTGCAGATACGCGCCTGGCGGACCGGGCTGGGCGTGTCGATCAGGTCATAGGATTTGGCGACGATAGGCATGCTGTATTCCTCGGCCTCAGAAGGCATAGGTCAGGCGGGTGTAGTAGTACCCGCCGGTAAAACCGTAGGGCGAATAGGTGCCGTAGCTGCTGAGCATGGTGCTGCTGGGCACGCCTTGTTTCTTGGGGTAGATGTCGAACAGGTTCTTGGCGCCGACGGCCACATTGAGGTCTTTGGTGAGGTCGTAGCCAAGATCGAGGTCGGTGATCCACTTGGCGCTGTAGACCCGGTCGAGGCTGCGGTCGGCAGAGGCGTTGACCTCCTTGTACGAGCCATAGCGGGTCAGGGCCAGGTTGAGGTTGAAGCGGTCGATGCGCCAGTCACCGCCGAGGATCAGCTTGGTGCTCGGTTGCACGCCGGTGATCAGGTTGCGCGCCTGGCGGTCCATCAGGTCGTAGGCGGTGCCGAGGATCGTGGTGGACGCTTTGTAGTTGAGGATTTTGGTCTGGTTCCAGTTGAACGCCGCGGTCCACTTCAGCGCGCCGTATTGGCCCAGGTCCTGGCTGTAGTTGCCGACCACATCGAGACCTTTGGTGCGGGTGTCGGCGCCGTTGATAAAGTACTGGCCGCCGGAGGTGGAGGTGATGCCGTTGCCTTGCAGCACCTGGGTGATTTCGGGGCCGAGCAAGGTGCCGGTCAGGGTGATGCGGTCACGCAGGTTGATCACGTAGGCATCGGCGGTGAAGTTCAGGCGGTCGGTGGGCGTGAGGGTCAAACCCAGGCTGAAGTTGGTCGAGCGCTCGGGCTTGAGTTCCTCGGCGCCCAGCGCTTTGGCGGCCGCCGAACCCACCGGCAGCACCCCGTAGTTGATCGACTGATACACCCCGTTCACCACGCCATAGGTGGTGGAGCGCGCACTGAACAGGCTGTTGGCCAGGGACGGCGCACGGAAGCCATTGCTGACGGTAGCGCGCACGGCAAATTGCGGGGTGAAGTCGTAGCGGGTGGTCAGCTTGCCGCTGCGGGTGGCGCCGACGCCCTGGTTGTAGTGTTCGTAGCGAAACGCGGTGCCCACGTACCAGTCCGGCAGCGGGTTGAAGCCCACATCCACGTAACTGGCCAGGCTGTTGCGCGAGGCGCTGCTCTCTTCTTCCGGCGAAATGCCGTTGGTGACCTGGGCCCCGGACGACGCGCAATTGCCCGGCGCCACGCAGTAGCCGCCATCGGCATAGGACGCGTAGTCACCGGCCTGCACCTCATAGGTATCCCGCCGATGCTCAAAGCCGTAGCTCAGGTCCAACGGCTTTTGCAGGCCCACATCGAAGCCGCGCTTGAAGTCGAGGTTGGTGGTCAGCTCGGTGCTGATCCAGGTGCCGGAGGTAAAGCTGTTCGGCGTGGCCTCGCCCAGGGACGGGTTTTGGTTATGCGTAGTGCCCTGCTCCGCTTCGTTGCGCCCGTAGGTGGTGGACAAATCCCAGTCCCACGCCCCGACCGTGCCCTTGCCGCCGAACGCGGCCTGGAAATCGTCCTCGTCGATGTACCAGGTCGGCGTATAGCCGCCGGGGTAGCCATTAGGACCGGTGGTGATAGTGTTGGTGATGGTCGGCAGGCGGAAATTCTGGCCCTGCTCGGCCTTGCGTCGGGAGTAAGTGGTGAAGGAGTACAGGCTGAAGCTGTCGTCGATGGGCAGCTCGGCGTTGTAGCCCAGGGTCAGCAGGTTGGTCTTGGGCGTGCCGTAGCCGCCATAGGTGGCACGGCCGGCCTGTTCATAGGCTTGGGCGTAGGTGTAGCCGTTGGCACTGGCCTTGTTGTCATCGTTCTGGCTGCGCGCATCCAGCGCCAGTTGCACGATGCCGCCGTTGCCGATCTCGAAGCCCTTGTTGAGGCTTTGTTGCACGGTCTGCTTTTTGCCGTCATAGCCCAGGCCGGCGTTGGTCACCGAAGTGCCGCTGGTGTCGGCCTTGAGGATCACGTTGATCACACCGGCGATGGCGTCGGAACCATATTGCGCGGCGGCGCCGTCGCGTAGCACTTCCACATGGTCAATGGCGCTGATGGGGATCAGGTCCAGGTCGGCCGGCGCCGCACCGGTGTTGATACCGTTAATGTTCAAGGTGGCAGCGGTGTGGCGGCGCTTGCCGTTGACCAGCACCAGCACCTCGGCGGCGCTCAAGCCGCGCAGGTTGGGCGCCCGGGCAATGCCGCTGGCGTCCCAACCGGTCTTTTCCGGCAGGGTCAGCGACGGGATCACCGCGCTCAAGGCTTCCATCAAACCGGGCTTGCCGGTGCTTTGCAATTGCCGGACGCTGACCACATCGATCGGTACCGGGCTGCTGGTGACGGTACGTTGTTCGGCGCCTCGGTTACCGGTGACGACGACGGTGGACAGCGTGCTGTCGTCCTGGGCCTGCGCGGTGTTCGCCAGGATCGCCAGTGCCAATACGGTGGTGGGTTGCAAGACTTGCTTCATAGCTACTCCCAGCATTGCAAATCGCGAAGTCGGGCAGGCACACGGGCGTGCGCGGTGCTCGGTTTTTTTCAGGGGTGTTGCGGCGATTTGGCGCTAGGTGTGGCGTGGGGGTTGAATCGGCAACATACGTTGAGCTCCCTTCCAACGATTCTGCCGCGGGGATGATCACCCGGTTATGGCGCGCAGAATCTTGATTACGCTGGGTACCATCCGAGGTCAGGGGTAGGCTGTTGCGATCAAACATAACGGAATGGGTTTTGAAAATATAATGCTGTTTTGGTATAAGCTAATATTCTCTACTTTTATTATTTTATTGATATAAATAATATATTTTGATATTGGCCTTTAGCTTAGACGGAGGCCTACCTGATCTGTGCAGATCAACGTGTGGGAGGGGGCTTGCTCCCAATGGCAGTGGGTCAGTCATAGATGCATCACTGACAACTCCCTCATCGGGAGCAAGCCCCCTCTCACATTTTTAACCGCGTTCCTTCAGTATTTCGCCGGGCGTAAAAGCTGCATCTGAGGATCGCCCGGGCAACCATCAGGATCAACGCCAAGCAGCAGCCGCTCCCACCTCTCATACAGCCGGGTGGGTCTTATCCAATGCCCTGTCCACCAACAGTTGCACGCCTTCAAGCATTCGACACATGCCCAGTGCGACATTGCGTTGGGCACCGTCGATTTCAAAGGCCAGATGGGTGGCGATGTTGCTGATAGAGGCCAAGTCCTGGGTGGCATTGACCAGTAAGGTTTCCGTGTCCAGATCGGCGCGTACGGTGAAGAGCCCGTCACGGGTGCTAGCGTTTGGAGAGCTTGGGGGGGGTTGGGCTGTCTTTGATCATGGTGTAACTCCTGATAGTGGAGCCGCCATCACTCGCGGTCAAACGAAGTGGGGTGGCAGCTGTACGCGGGTTGACCGACCGGTACCAGGAACCCGGCATACCCTAAGGTATCCCGCGCACAGCTGCCGCGACACGATACATCAAGCGTAGAAAAAACGCCTGATATAGGTCTGGGTGCTGTAACGCACTGGTAAGGTCGGACGGTCAAATCCGGTCGCTGAATTGGCAGCGACGGCCAGGAGGTTATTCGGCGCAGTTCCGAGCGACAACCTGAAAGCTTTGTCGGAAAAATCCGAGACTCGGAAATGCGGAAGTCCGTTTCGTAGGTGGCTGCGATCTGCTTGCTCTTGCTCCCGCGCTGTTGTTGCTGTTGCTCTGGCTTTTGATCTTGATATCAGGCGCCCCGTAAGGGCGTAACCCTAAGTGGCCGTTACCGCAGAAATGGTTATGTACTCGATCTGATCCAACATCCAGGTCGGCTGTCAGGCCGTCACGGGAGCAAGCTCCCTCGCCACAGGTACAGTGTTCTCCCGCTCTATCGCTTAACTGACTGGCATCAGGCCCCCCGCCCACCTTTCCAACCGCATTCCTTCAGTTTTTCTCCGGCCGCAACAGCTGCATCTGCTGCCGATAATCATCCGTCACCTGCCTTGCCTGACTGCTGCTGGTGATGACCCTCGGCGTAATCAACACAATCAATTCGGTACGGTCCTTGGACTTACTGGTGCTCCCAAACAACCAGCGCAACCCCGGAATCTTGCCCAGGTACGGCACGGCGCTCACCGTGTCGGCGTTGTCCTGTTTGATCAACCCCCCCAGCAATACCGTCTGCCCGCTCTGCACCGCCACCTGGGTCGACACCGACCGCGTGGAAATACGGGGATTGGCGGGCGTGTCGCCGTTGGTGGACGCCTGGTCCTGGGCATCACTGACCTGCTGCTGAATATCCATGTACACCAGCCCGCCCGGGTTGATACGCGGCACCACATCCAGGATCACCCCGGTCTGCACATATTCGACGCTGCTCAACGTAGTGTCAGAGGTGCCGGTGTTCACCGTGGTCTGGCTGATGGGAATGTTGTCCCCCACCTGAATCTGCGCCGGCTGGTTGTTCATCACCACCAGCGACGGCGCCGACAGCACCTGGGTGCGGCCGTTGGTTTCCAGCGCATGCAATGCCACTTGCAGGTTGGAGCTGACGAAGGAGTAGAACAACGAATCCGCCGCGCCCAACCCGGCGCCGCCACGGCCCAGCGCGCCTTGGCTGCCGGAAGCGTTGGCCACGGTGGTGCTGGTGGAATTGCCCGCCAGGCGGCCCAGGTACCACTGCACGCCCAGGTCCAGTTCGCCGGTAAGTTTGACTTCGAGGATGCGAGTTTCGATCTGCACTTGCAGCGGCGGATTATCGAGGCGTTTGATCGCCGATTCGATCTCCTTCCACTGCACCGGGCGGGTGCGCACCAGCAGTTGGTTACTGCTTTTTTGCGCGGTGATGCGAGTGCCGGCGTCGAGGCTTTTGGCCGGGGCGTCGTCGCGGGTGCCCTGCTCGGCGTTGTCCTGCTCGGCTTCGGGCGCTTGCTCCTCATCTTCCGCGGCGGGTTGGTTGCCATTGAGGTTGTTGCTCAGCCCGCCCGGCGTGCTGCCGGACGTGCTGTTGGTGCCGGGCGATGAAAGAGTCGCGGTGCGCAAACCGGGAGCAACCTTGGCCGGGGCATCGTCCTTGATCGCGCCCGTGCCGTAGATCTGCCGCAAGTACTTGGCCAGGTCGCTGGCTTTCATATTGCGCACGTCATAGACGTACATCTGCGGTTCGTTGCCGCCGCCTTCGTCGATGGTGTGGATCCAGTCGCCCACTTCGCTCAGGTATTGCGGTTGCGAGGAGATCGCCACCACCGAGTTGGTACGCTCGATGGGCAGGAAGCGCACCATGCCCGCCGGGGGCATGCCGCTGTCGGGGCCGAACATCTTTTGCAGCTCGGGCATCAGCTCGGCCACCGAGGCGCGTTGCAGGCCGAACACCCCGACGGACATGCCCTTGAGCCAGTCCACATCGAAGGTGTCGATGGTGTCCTGGTAGTTGGCCAGTTCCTCGGGCGTACCGGCCAGGCTCAGCACATTGCGCGCCGGGTCCACCAGCAAAAACGCGTTCTCGCGGGCAAACGGCTTGAGCAGTTTCTGCATCTCGGTAGCGGAGATATAACGCAGCGGAAATAGTCGCGCCGACAGGCCGCTGGAAGGCTGCGACACGCGCATCTCGGGCACCAGTTTGCCCGCCACCGCCTGGTTGGCCGGCAGGATCACATAGCGGTTGCCCTGTTTGATCATGGCGTTGTCGGTCCAGGACAACAGGGTTTCCAGGATCGACAGCGCCTGCTGCTTGTTCACCGGTTTGGAGGTGGAAAAACTCACATTGCCCTTCACGCCCTGGGCGATGCTGTAGTTCTCGTGCAACAGGTCGCCCATCACGCTGTTGATCACCGCCTCGATCGGCTGGTCGGCAAAGTTGAATACGATGTCACCGCCGCCCTCCTCCTTCGCCGCCGACGCCGCCGGCTGGCGCACGAACTGCTGGTTGCCACGAATCAACTGGCGTTGCGGCGGCGTCTTGGCCTGGGGTTGGCCGCCGTTGACCGGCGCTTGTTCACTGGCCGGTTCCACGGGCGGACGTTGCGAACCGGTGCCCTGCATCGCTTCGTGCAACAGGGCCTCGTCCGGGTCGAGGTGGTCGGAGAATGTGCCGCAGCCCGCCAGGGAAACAGCGGTTGCCAGGCAAAGCACGGTGGTGCGCAAGGCGCCAGGGTAGGTATCGATCAAGGGGCGGACTCGTGAGGAAGGGTAATCGGGGGGGTCGTCGACGGCGGCGGTAGACGCAAGGCACGCAGGCTCAGGGTTTGGCTGCGGCCATCGAGCACAAAGCGCGCGTCGCGCGGGGTCAGGTGTTCCAGGCGCCAACCGTTGGGCAGGGTCTGGTTCTGGTGGACTTTCAACGGCGGGCCATCGGCGCGCTTGAGCAGTGCCACGCGCAGGTCGCCGTCCAGCACGATGCCGGTGAGGGTCAGGCTCGACAGGCTGGAGACCGCCGCCTGCCCCACCGTACGATCCGGGCTGCGGTCGCTGCTGAACAGCGGCGCCTGCCAGGTACCGGCCAGGCTGTCGAGGGTGACGTCCGGCGCGGTCAGCACCTTGGCCGCGGTATTGGCATGGGCGGCAGGCTCAGGTTCCGGCAGCCACTGCGGCGCGTCGCCGATGTTGCTCAAGATGCCCAGCATCAGCACGCCCAAGGCGGCGGATACGCCGAGCAAAACCCACTCAATCGGACGCAATGCATTAATCATGGGCCACCTGCCGCGCACCGGCCGGTTGCAGGTAACCGCGCACCAGCAGGTGCACCACCAGTTTGCCGGCGCCGCCGGTGGCGGGCGCGTCCGGGCGGCGGCGGATGCTCATTTCATCGACGAACAGAAACGGGCGCTGGTACTCCAGCTCATGCAGGATCGCGGTCAGGGGTTCGATGGCGCAGTTGAGGGTCAGGCTGACTTTGACCTGTCGATATGGCTCGGCATCGTCCTGCTCCGGGGTGATCGGCATGCGCTGGGTCAGGCTGCAACCGCCACCGAGGCCGGCGCGGCTGTTGATCAGGTCGGCGATGCGTTGCATCAGGTCGGCCGCGACCGCGCTGGGGTCATCGCCTGGCAACAGGCTGGTGCTGCTGGCCGGGTCCTGGCGGGCCTGTTCGAGCTGCTCGCGCAGGCCGTCACGCTGGCGCAATACGCCGGCATAACGTTGTTGCTGCTCGCGCAGTTGTTCGGCCTGCTCGCCCATGGCGCGCAAGGGGCCGGCGAACCAGCTGTCGATCAACAACCAGTACGCGGCACCGAGCACCACGGCCAGGCCGATCAAGGCCGCGCCACGGCGCTCACGGGGTGTCAGTGGTCGGCGCATCGGCGGCCTCCTGGTGCAGGTGGGCGCGCAAGGAGAACTGATCCTTGCCGGTGTGCGCATCGGGTTGGATCACCCCTTCGAACTGGGCGTTTTCCAGGCTGTGGCAGCTCTTGATGCGGGTGATCAACGCACTGGCCTTGGCGCTTTGCCCGGAGAACGACACCTCGGCGCCGTCGTTGACTTCCAACTGGTCGATCCAGGTGTCGGGCGGCAGGCAGGCGGTCAGTTCATTGAGCAATGCCGCCAACGGCGGTTGGGCCATTTTGCGGCGGATCAGGTACTGCGCGGCGCCTCGGGTATTGAGCAGTTGCTGGCGCAGCGCCTGGACTTCGGCGACCTCCGCTTTCTGTTCGCGCACGCTGCGCTGCATGGCGTCGAGCACGCGCTGGCGGTCGTCGAGCCACAGCACCATGGCGGCAATCAGCAAGGCAGCGCACAGCCATGGCAGGCTGCGTTGCAAGCCTTTGCCGGCCGGGCGCTGGCGTGGGCGCAACGGTGCCGGCAACAAGTCGATGCCCATCGGCCTGCCGGCGCCGTCGGCCACATCCACGGCATGCGGTTGCAGGCCGAAAGCGGCGCAGTCGCTGAGGACCTGGTCCAGGCGTTCGCGCAGGATCGCCACCAGCGTCACCTGCAGATGGCTGGCCGTGCGACGCTCCTGGCGCGCGACGAAGTACAGTTGCGCGGCCTCGAACGGGGTGAAACGGTCCAGTTCATAACCGACCACCGTCGACAGGTTGCGCGCCGCGGCCGCGGGCAGTTGCAGGGTTTGCGCCAGCACAGCGTCAGGCGCCAGCAACAGCACCTGGCGCGCCTCGCCGGCAGGTGTTGCCACGGGCGCAGTGATCGGCCACGGGTAAACGTGCTCGGGGATGTCGTGCAAGGACAACCAGCCGGGCAGGCAGCCACGCAGTTCCTTGAGCCACAGGCGCCAGCCCTGTTGCAGCAGGCTGCCGTGCCAGCGCCGCGCAATCGGCTCGGCCAACGCCTCCAGCCGCGCGGTTAAGTGTTCAGTCATTCTTGCCAACGCAATACTCGATAAGGTTGTGCGCTACCTTGCGCGGGGCTCAATAAAACCGTGGCTTGCACTTGGGCGTGATAACCGCCGGGGCGTTGTGCGCGGCTGCTGACCACCAGCACCTCGCCGGGGTCGACGCCCACTGCACTCTGATGCGGCAGGTTGAGTGCGTGGCGCATCAATGGGCTGGCGAAGGCCGGATCGGGCCGGTCGAGGCCGCTCCACAGGCTGATTTGCGGCACCAGTGCGCTGTACAGCGCCTGGGTCATGCCCGGCAACTGTCGCACTTCTTCCACCACCCGAAACGGCGCCAGGCCCTGGTTGCGCCGCACCTCCAGCGCCCTGGCCAGTTGCCTGGCCTGGGCCTGGGTGGCACCGCACGCCAGGGCCAGACGCGCGAAGTCAGCCACTTCGGCGCTGTTGAGGTACAACCCGCCTCGCTCGCTGCGCAGGCTGACGTGCAGTTGCGCGTCGTCAAACACCAACGGGATTTCACGCCCGTCGGCAATCCACTGTTTGCGCTGCTGAGGGTCGAGCAGCCCCTGCAGGGCCAACGCCACGCCCGCCTCGGCGGCCAACATCGCCTGGGTATGCTGGCGATGCCACGCCGCCTGGCGTGTTTCCAGCTGCACCCAACCGGCGAGGCCGCCGAGCAACAGGCTGAGCAAGGCCAGCACCCACAGCACCAATAACAGCGCGACACCGCGTTGATGCTTGATCATTCAGGCGCCCCGCCGGACAGGTTCAGGCGCAAGGCAACCACCTGGGTCACCCAGGGCACCGGCCCGTTTACCCGTGCGTCAATGCGCACCGCAGACGGCAAGCGCTTGGCCCACGGCCACTCACTGATCCAGCCGGTGGCCTGGCCCTTGGGCGACACACCGCGATAACTGAATTGCAGGTCCTCGACGCCCCTGAGCAACACCTGCGGCTCGCTGCGTGACGCCGGCACGCTGACCTGCGCCTTGGACTCAAACTGCGCGAACGCCACCTGCAAATCGCGCGATGCCTCGGTGCCGGTCAACTGCAAGGTGAAGCGCTGGATGCCGCCGCCGAGCACGCCGGGCAAGGTTGCAACGAACTGCATGCGCTGCGGGCCACCGGCGAAAAAACCATCGACCTGGCTGTCGTCCTCGGTCACATCCAGCGGCAACGCCTCACTGATGGCGGTGCGTAAAAACTGCTGCGCGGCGCGCATTTCATCCAGGCTGACCGTGTAGCGCTGGGCCTTGAGCACCGCGCGATTGGCACCGAGCAACGCACTGCCGACCAAGGTCAGCAGCACCCCGAGCAGGCTGAGCACGATCATGATCTCGAGCAAGGTGAACCCCTGCTGGCGCCGCCTCACAAACCGGCCCCGGCGGCGCGCAACTTCAAGGTACTGAACTGCGCCTGGCGCGGGCCTTCACTGACGCTCAGGTCCAGGCGAAACAGATGGGCCTGGCCGACACGAGTGGGCTGTTGAGCAATGCGCAATTGCCAGGCGATGCCATCCAGTTCGCCCTGGCGCGTGCCGTTGGCCAAAGGCCCCGCGCCCTCCTGGTCCATCACGCTCAACGCCGCATGGGTGAGGCGATCGTTATGGGCCACCTGCAGCAGCGAGCGCGCGCTCTGGCCGAACGCGACCAGCAGCACCGTGCTACAGATCGCCATCAACGTCAGCGCGGCGAGCATTTCCAGGAGGGTGAACCCGCGCTGGTGCTTCATGGCAAGGCCCTGGACTGCACGCTGCCGGTCAGCCAGCCAATATCGATGCGCCAGCGCCGGCTGCCATTGGCCAACAACAGGTTGCCGCCGGTGGAGCTGCCATCGGGGTAGAACGCCACCGCCGAACCGGCTTGTTCGGCGGTGTGCAGGGTCACTTGCAGGTCGGCCGGCCAGTGTTTTTTCGGGCGCCCCGGCGCTTGAAAACTCAGCTGTTGCAAATCGAATACGGTGCTTTCGGTGGTACCACTCACAATTGCCCGCGCCCGCGTGCTGCGCAGCGCCTCGACGATCTGCCCGACGGCCTGGCGCTCCTTGGCGGCGCGCAGACCCTGTTGCAGGCCGAAGCCGACCAACCCGGCCGCGATACTGATCAGCACGATCACCACCAGCATTTCCAGCAGGGTAAAGCCGCGTTGAGCGTTAGCCATGGTCGTGGCTTATTCCCAGTTGCCCAGGTCGGCGCTGTAGCCTTCGCCACCGGGTTGGCCGTCCTGGCCGTAGAAGATCAGGTCGAACGCGCCGTGCTCACCGGGGAAGCGATAGCCGAAGGCATGACCGAACGGGTCCTTGAGGTCCGATGGCTTGGCGTACGGCCCGGCCCAGCCGGCGCTGTTGCCGGGCTTGTCGACCAGTTGTTGCAGGGTTTTGGGCGGCGAGCCGACATCAAGTCCGTAGCTTTCGATCTTCATACTCAGGCTGGCCAGTTGCGCCTTGCCTGCGCCGTACTTGCCCTTGTCCACATTGCCGCCGACCTGGCGCACAACGATGGTCGCGACGATGCCCAACAGGACGATCACCGCGAGCATTTCCAGCAGGGTAAAACCGCCCTGGCGGCGGGCGGGCTTGAATCGGGTCTGACGCATCGGTTTGCTTCCTCAAGGGTTCATATATTGCTGGTCAGGCTCATCAGCGGCAGCATGATCGCCAGCATGATCACCGCCACCAGCACCGCCATGACCACGGTCAGGGACGGCACCAGCGCGGCGAGCAGGCGATCGATGCCGCGCTTGGCTTCGACGTCGAACACCTCGGCGACCTTGAGCAGCATGCTGTCCAGTTCACCGGCCTGTTCGCCGACTTCAATCATTTGCAGGGCCAGGTCCGGCAGCAGTGGCTCGCTGCCGAAGGCGCTGGCCAGGGTGCCGCCGCCCTTGACCGCTTCGGCGGCCTGCGCGACCTGCGCTTGCAGGGCGCGGTTGGTGCAGACCTGCCGCGCGATGACCAGCGCTTGCAGCAGGGCCACGCCGTTGCTGAGCAAGGTGCCCAGGGTGCGCGCCAGGCGGGCGGCCTCAACGCGTTGCAACAGCGGGCCGATCACCCGAATGCCCAGCACGCGCCGGTCATAACGTTCACGCCGCCGGGGATCACGCAGGCGCGCGGCGAGGGTCCAGACGGTCACGATCAGCCCGGCCAACACCGCCAGGCCATAAGCACCGAGGAACTGCCCCAGTCCCAGGATCACTTCGGTGATCAGCGGGATCGGCACCCCCAGGTCCTTGAAGATCGGCACGAACTGCGGCACCACGTAGGCCAGCAACAGCGCCAGGGAACCGAGCACGCCCACGACCAGAAACGCCGGGTAGATCAACGCATTGATCACTTCGCCTCTGAGTAGTTGGCTGCGCTCCAGGTAGTCGCTGAGCTGGCGCAGGGTGTTTTCCAGGGCGCCGCCCGCTTCGCCGGCTCGCACCATGCTCAGGTACAGCGGCGAGAATTGGCTGCCCTCCTCTTCCAGCGCCTTGGACAAGGGCTGGCCCGCCTTGACCTGTTCGCGGATGCGCTCGATCAATGCACGGGGCTGCGGCTGGCCGGGCTGTTTGAGCAGGATACCGAGGGAGCGCTCCAACGGTTGGCCGGCCCCCAGCAGGGTCGCCAGTTGCTGAGTGAAGCTGACCAACGCCGCGCCGTTCAACTGGCCGCGCCCAAAGGCCTTGCGCAGCCCCTGGGCGCCAGCCACATCGATGTGCAATAACAACAAACCGCGCTTGTGCAGCGCGGCGACGGCGGCGTCCTGGTCCCTGGCTTCGAGGGTGCCGTTTTGCGGTTGGCCCTGGCTGTCTAGGGCGCGGTACTTGTACAGGCTCATGCGCCCTCACCCCGGGTGACGCGCAGCACTTCTTCGAGCGAGGTAACGCCGGCCACCGCCTGGCGCAGACCCTCTTCATGCAAGGTGCGCAGGCCGCCACGACGGGCGGCCTGTTCGAGTGTGGCGGCATCGGCCTGACGCATCAGCAGGCTACGCAGTTCGTCGTTCATCACCAGCAATTCGGTGATCGCGCTGCGCCCGTGATAACCGCCACCCGGCGCATCCGCGCGCGGGCGGTAGAGCAGGATCGGGCGCTGGTCGGTAAAGCGATCCAGGCCGTGTTCGGCGATCAATTGCGGCGGTGCTTCAAAGGCTTCACGGGTGGCCGGGTCGAGGCGGCGCACCAGGCGCTGGGCGAGGATGCCGTTGACCGTCGAGGCAATCAGGTAGCTTTCCACACCCATGTCCAGCAGGCGCGTGATACTCGCTGCCGCGCTGTTGGTGTGCAGAGTCGAGAGCACCAGGTGCCCGGTCAACGAAGACTGGATAGCGATGCGGCAGGTTTCCAGGTCGCGGATTTCACCGATCATGATCACGTCCGGGTCCTGGCGCACGATGGAACGCAGCGCGCCGGCGAAGTCCAGGCCGATGGCCGGTTTGACCTGGATCTGGTTGATGCCTTCGAGCTGGTATTCCACCGGGTCTTCGACGGTGATGATCTTGCGCTCGGCGGTATTGAGGCGCGACAGCGCGGTGTACAGCGTGGTGGTCTTGCCCGAACCGGTGGGGCCGGTGACCAGCAGGATGCCGTGGGGGCGTTCGAGCACTTCGAGGAAGGTTTCCAGGCGCTGGCCGTCGAAGCCCAGGCTCTGGAAATCGAACTGCACGGTCTGGCGGTCGAGCAAACGCATCACCACCGACTCGCCAAAACTGGTCGGTACCGTGGACACGCGCAGGTCCAGCTCCTTGCCCTGGATGCGCAGCATGATGCGCCCGTCCTGGGGCAAGCGCCGCTCGGCGATGTCCAGCCGCGCCATGATCTTCACCCGCGAAATCACCGCCGCCGACGAACTGGACGGCGGCGCCTCGGCCTCGTGCAGCACGCCGTCGATGCGGTAGCGCACCTTGAGCTGGTTTTCGAAGGGCTCGATATGAATGTCCGAGGCGCGATGTTCCACCGCGCGCTGCAGGATCAGGTTGACCAGGCGAATCACCGGCGCTTCGGAGGCCATGTCCTTGAGGTGTTCGATGTCTTCCAGCGCACCGCCCTGCTCGTCGAGGTTCTCGATCAGGGTGCCCATGGCCGAGCGGCCCTGGCCGTAGTAACGCTCGATCAGGGTTTCGACTTCGTTGCGCGGGCCCACCGCCAGCCACACCGGCACGCCGCAGGCATAGGCCATGGCCTGGAACGGATAGACCAACGCCGGGTTGGCCGCCAGCACGCGCAACCCGCCCTGGCTCCAGCCCACCGGCACCACCTGATAGTGGCGCATGAAACGTTCGGTCAAGGCCGGCAGCGGGTCCAGCAACGGTGGCGCGGCCTCCGCCAATAACAGCGGCGCGTCGAGCAGATCGGCCCAGGCGCGGGCCAGTTCCACTTCGGAGACCAGCCCCAGGCGGGTCAACAGGCCCAGCAATTCGCTGTCGCCCGACTCCTGGGACAAGCGCCGGGCGCGTTCCAGGTCAACGGTTTTCAAGCCGGCGTGTTGCATCAGCCACGCGCAGACCTGTTCGGTGTGCGGGATCTGCAGTTGGCAGGCATCGATGGGTGTTGAGGGGCTTGGCATGGGTGACTATCTAAGGGGGCAATGTTCTAAAGACGGTGGAAAACCCATGGGAGGGGCGGTGCGACGATTCGACTTGCCCCAGATGGCGGTGGATCAGCCATAGATGTATCAACTGAGCCACCGCTATCGGGAGCAAGCCCCCTCCCACAGGGGACCGCGTTTCCCTGTTAGTTCGAGGTCTTCGGCGCAGCCTGACTGCCATTCAACGGCCGGCCGCCCTTGGTGGTTTCAGCCTTCTGTTTTTTCGCGGCCTTGGCATCCTGGGTCTGGGTCAAAACCGTGGAATCGGTGGCGCCGGACTTGGCGTCCGCGTCGGTGGCTTCAGCCGCCATGGCTGCGCCACTCAATGCAACGCCCAGCACAAAACCGGCACCCAACAGGGAAATCTTCATGAACATTCTCCAGATAAAAAACAACGGACCGCTCAAGTAGCGCCCTGAATTCGTTCAAGACCCTACACCAAAGCGATGTGTATGACAGCTTGTATAAAACATGGCCTTTTAGAACTACCGAGCGGGGCCATTCATTTGCCATGCCACCCTGAATTTTCTTAAACCAATCGACCAGTAGGTTTAACTCAAGTTCAAAATCGTAATGAAATATTTCTTATTTCACGCAAAAATTAGCTTTTGTTTGACTTATAACCGCAAGAATTGCCTTAATTATGGCGTTTTCGCGGTTCAAAATGCCATCTCGTGATATCGCCAAGACATCACCCACAAGAATAATTAATACAATTATTAAACTTTTATAACTGCAAAACCCGCCCAGTAATTGCAATTAGCCATCGGTTAAACATTGCGATCAAGGCGAACTATTGCCCACGAAAAAGTGACGAGCGCCGTCCCATTTTTCAACGAAGAGTTGTCGGAGAAACCCATGAGTAAACGCAAGATGATCGGTGCACAGTCGGCATTCGCCCTGCTGGCCCTGGCCGTGGCTCAAGTGCACGCGGCCACCAGCCCTGCGCTGGATGAAGGCCGGGTAAGCCGCGCGGAAAAAGCCGCGGACAAGACCTTGGCGAAGATGACCCTGGAAGAAAAACTCGCCTACATCGGCGGCACCGGTGGTTGGGACGTCAAGCCACTGAGCCAATACGGCATCCCGCAGATCCACGGCGCCGATGGCGGCGTCGGCGTGCGCTACACCAGCGAAGGCAACGAGCAGGGCGTGGTGTACCCGTCGGGCCCGAACCTGGCGGCCAGCTGGAACCCGCGCCGCGCCATCGATCTGGGCCGCGCCCTGGGTTATGACACCGCCAGCGGCGGGTATCAGTTCGTCACCGGCCCCGGCGTGAACCTGTACCGCATGCCGTACAGCGGCCGTGCGTTCGAATACCTGTCCGGTGAAGACCCGTTCCTCGGCGCCAGCCTGGGGCCGGCGGTGATCAATGGTATCCAGTCGCGCGGGGTGTGGGCCAATGCCAAACACTACGCGGCCAACGACCAGGAAAGCAACCGCTTCCACCTCGATGAAAGCATCAGCGAACGGGTGCTGCGCGAAATGACCCTGCCACCGTTCGAGTCCGCCTCGAAGAACAGCAAGGTCGCGATGATGATGTGCGCCTTCCAGAAGGTGAACGGCGAATTCGCCTGCGAAAACTCGCACCTGATCCACGACATCCTGAAGACCGAGTGGGGCTACCCAGGCTTCGTGCAGAGCGACTACAACGCGGTGGTCAACGGCTTGCCGGCGGCACAGGCCGGCACCGACCTGGACATGATGGGCTACCAGATGAACAGCACGGTGCTCAAGCCGTACCTGGACAGCGGCGAGCTGAGCAGCGCGACCCTTGACGACAAGGTGCGCCGCATCCTCAAGCAGATCTACCTGTACAAGTTCGACAGCAAGGCGCCGTTGACCCGCCACAACATGAACAGCGCCACCAGCAACCGCGTGGCCCTGAACGCGGCGCGCGAAGGCATCGTGCTGCTGAAGAACCAGAACAACCTATTGCCGCTTGACGCCAAGCAGGTCAAGACCATCGCGGTGGTCGGCAACCTGGCCAAGTACGCCCCGCCGACCGGTTTCGGCAGCGCGAACGTGATGGCGGCCCAATACATCAGCGAGCTGAGCGGCCTGCAGCAATTGGCGCCGGAGGCCAAGGTCGAGTTTATCGACGGATTGTCCCTGGACCCGGCCACCTCCAGCTGGACCCATGCCGACAGCAATGGCAACCGTGTCAAAGGCTTGAAGACCGAGTTCTTCAGCAACAGCAACTGGTCGGGTGACCCGGCCGCCAGCCGCACCGATAACCATGTCGACCTCGACTGGTCCACCGACAGCCTGCCGGTGAACGGCGACACCGCCGCCACCTCGATCCGCTACAGCGGGCAGATCACCCCGACAGTCAGCGGAGAGCAGGTGTTCAAGGTGCGCGCCGACGGTGCCGTGCGCCTCTACGTCAACGGCCAGAAAGTCCTCGACAACGGCGACGGCAAGCCACTGCCCAACAACAGCATCCCGCCGACCATCCCGGTGTTTGCCAAGGTCAAGCTGGAAGCCGGCAAACCGGTGGATATCAAGCTGGAATACTCGCGCCGCAACGGCTACCTCTCGACCATGGGCGGCCTGGTGGGCGTGCAGATGAGCTGGGCGTCACTGGTTGCGCCGCAGGACCTGGCCAAGTACGACGCCGTGCTGGTGGCCGCGGGCAACAGCAGTGAGTACGAAGGTGAAGGCTTCGACCACAGCTTCGACCTGCCGGAATTCCAGGGCCAGTTGATCCAGAGCATCGCCAAGGTCAACCCCCACACCATCGTCACCCTGCACGGCGGCACCGGGTTGAAGATGAGCGACTGGATCGACCAGGTGCCGGCCGCGCTGCATGCGTTCTACCCAGGGCAGAACGGCGGCCAGGCGTTAGCGGAGATCCTGCTGGGCAAGGTCAACCCGTCGGCCAAGTTGCCGATCAGCATTGAGCGCAACATCGAAGACAACCCGATCTACGCGACCTTCCCGACATTCGACAATCAGGAAACCCTGGCCACGATGAGCTACAAGGACGACCTGTTCCTGGGCTATCGCGGTTACGAGAAAAAAGGCATCAAGCCGCTCTACCCGTTCGGCTACGGCTTGTCGTACACCACCTTCGGCTACAGCAACATCAGTGTGACCCCTGGGGTCGCGGTGGCGGGCGCACCGATCAAGGTGTCGTTCGACCTGGCCAACACCGGCAAGGTGGCGGGCGCCGAAGTCGCCGAACTGTACGTGGGCCAGAACGCGCCGAAAGTCGAGCGCGCGCTCAAGGAACTCAAGGGCTACAAGAAGGTGTTCCTCAAGCCTGGCGAGAGCAAGCGCGTGACCATCGAGCTCAACGATCGCTCGCTGGCCTACTACGACGTCAAGAGCAAGCAATGGGTGGTGGACGCCGACAGCTTCACCCTGTCGGTGGGCGCGTCGTCCCAGGACATTCGCCTGAACGCCAAGCTGGTCAACCCGTTCCGCCAGGAACTGTCGACCACCACCAGCAACCCATTGCCGCGCTCGGCCCTCAATTCGACCCTGCGGGAGTCGACGGTCAAGACCGGCGGCGTACTGCATCAGGATGAAAGTGACAGTGGCACCAGTGACGGTGACGGTTACGACAGCAACCAAGGCAGCGCTACCGGTAACTGATACCGGCGCGGTCCAGTGTGGGAGGGGCGGTGCGACGATTCGACTTGCCCCTCCCACATTTTGATCGCGTTCGGCTCAGGTTCTGATCGCCGCTTCGACCCGCGCAAGGTAGGTATCGAAGCGCGCCACCAGGTCCACCTGTTCCGGAAAACGCAGCCACTGGATCTGCAGGCCATCCATCATGGCCAGGATTTCTTCCACCAGCCCGGCGATGTCCACATCGCCGCGCACCTCCCCCGCCGCGACCAGTTCGGCGAACTGCCCCTGCATGCGTTGGTGAATCGCCGCGTAGCGCGCCTGGAACCAACTCCACGCCGGATGGGTATCCAACAGGCTCTCCGCATTCAAAATACTGAAAGCCCGCACCACACCCGGTGCAGTGGCATTGGAACGATTGATCGCCCGCAGGCTGCCGAGCAAACCGTTGAGGGATTTCTCTGCGCGCACTTCATCGGCAATCCGTTGGTTGACTTCATCGCGGCGCTGCAACACGCCCATCAACAGCGAGATCTTACTGGGGAAATGATGCAGCAACCCAGCCACGGAAATGCCGACGATCCCCGCAACCTGAGCCATTGAAGCGCCGCCGTAGCCTTCCAGGGAAAACACCTGCAAGGCTGCGTCCAGTAGCTCTTCGCGGCGCTTTTCACCCTTTGGGGCGCGGCGGGTCTTGGGGGTGGGCTCAATCATGGAAAAGTCCTTTCAGGCAGGCGTGCACCGTATCCAAATTAACCTTTGGCCGCAAATGGACCCAGCGCCATCGAGATTACATTCGCACATGTTTCCTTTGGAATCTTTCCGCGTTCCGGACGAATCAACAGTCAGAGATCTAACCAACGCATCAAGGAGAAACGCCATGATATCTGTCAGCCCATTCACCAACAGCGCGCCCCTGCCCGTGATCCCATCGGATGAGAACCTTGACAGTGCTGATCGCCCGCAACGCCTGTCCAGAAGTCGCCGCAACGTCGGTGAGCCGGGCAGATACTGGCCACAGCACAGCACCGTCAAACTTCACGTTTTTGACCATGATCTCGACTCCCCCCAGGTGCAGGCGATCACAAAAGCCGCCAGTGAATGGCTGCCCCACATCAACCTGAAATTCGAATTCGTTGCCAGCGCAGATGACGCGGACGTTCTTGTCGACCTGAGTGAAGCCGATGGCCATGGCGCTTCAGCGGTGGGCACCCAGGCGCGCGAAATTATACGAGACTACCGTGATTCGCCAACCATGGTCCTGCCAAGAGACCCTATGACCTCTTCATTTGCATACGTTGTACTGCACGAATTCGGGCATATGCTGGGCGCCCGTCACGCTCATCAACATCCCGACGCGAATATCCCGTGGAACAGAGCCAACCTGGACCAGCAATTCGCCCGGTCCATGTTGGAGCGCAACTTCCTCCCCCTGCCTCGCAGCGATACCTATGACTTTTTGCCTTACGAGCCGGATTCGATCATGCACTATTCCATCGCCCCCTCATGGACCACGGACACTACCTTTCACTCAAGAAACTCAATCCTCAGCGCAGGCGATATCGCCTGGGCGAACAAGGCCTATCCCAAAGCCCCTCCTCAACCTGAGCCCGCGTGAGGCTCAGGCGGTCTCGTGACAAGAAGCCTGCTCATGACTGCGGGAACGGACTCCCGCACATTCCGGCCTGTGTGCCCCATCAGAAATCGACGGTGGCCGACAGCAAATAAGTACGCGGTGTCGACAAGGTCAGCCCCGGCTCGCTGTCATCCGACGCACCGGCCGAGCTCCAGTAGCGTTTATCGGCGAGGTTCTCCACATTCGCGCGCAGGGTGACGTGCTTGTCATCCACCTTGAAGGCATAGCGCGCGCCGACGTCGAGGCGGTTCCACCCGTCGATTTTCTTGACGTTGGACTGGTCCAGATACTGCGAGCTTGAGTGGATGCCACGGCTGGTCAGGGTCAGGCCTTCGAGGGTAGGCACGTCCCATTCGGCGCCGAGGTTGAC
This sequence comes from Pseudomonas sp. FP597, assembly GCF_030687435.1. Taxonomy (NCBI): domain Bacteria; kingdom Pseudomonadati; phylum Pseudomonadota; class Gammaproteobacteria; order Pseudomonadales; family Pseudomonadaceae; genus Pseudomonas; species Pseudomonas sp. FP597. Next base: position 4,321,939 of record NZ_CP117432.1, read on the forward strand.
GTTGTACTCCGGCGTGGCCGGGGCGCGGTTGCCGTCGAAGGTGCCGTTGGTGGTGTCCTTGAGCTTGCTGTCGATGTACATCACACCGCCGAGCAAGCGCACGCCCTTGAGCGGTTCGCCGAACACACTCAGCTCCGCACCGGTGTTCTGGCGCTTGCCGTTGGGTCCGAACACCCGCGAGGTGGCGTTGGTTTCATACGCCGGTTGCTTGATGCGGAACACCGCGGCGGTCACGGCGAAGGCACCGGCGTCGTACTTGGCGCCCACTTCGACCTGGCGGCTGATAAACGGCGGGAAGATCTGGTCTTCGTTGATCGACGTGGACGGTGCGATCTTGCCCTGGCTCAAGCCTTCCATGTAGTTGGCGTACAACGACAGCTTGTCGGTGGCCTTGAACAGCAGACCGCCGGAGGGTGAGACCTTTTCTTCGTCGTAATTGGTGTCGCCCTTGATGCCGTCGCTCCAGTCGTCGACGACGACGCGCTGCCAGCGCGCGCCAAGGGTGAGCAGCAAGCGGTCATCGAAGAAGCCCAGGGTGTCGGACAGCGCCACGCCGCTGAATTTATTCTCGGTGTACACCTTCGCATCCTGGCGCGTGGCCACAGATGGCGTCGGGGTCTGCACGGGGTTGTAGAGGTTGCTCGACGCGTTCGCATAACGCGCACCGCCGTTGGTGAAGTCCATATAGAAGTAGCTGGCGGCCAGGTTGACCTCATGGCTCGCCGGCCCGGTATGAAACCAGTTGCGCACGCCGGCCGTGGCGGTACGCACGTTCTCATCGCGGGTGAAATCGCGGGGCTGCACGCTGAATGCGCCCGCGGCATTGGTCACCGATACGGCATGGCGCAGGAAGTCGTGGTCACTTTTGCGCGCGCCAACGCCGCCGTAGAGCATCACCGAGTCGCTGAGGTCATATTCGGCATTCACCGTGCCGAAGGTGTCCTGGGTGCGCGCCTTGCTCCAGGACTGCGCGTAGTTGCGGCGCACATCGTTGGCGCTCGGCACCGGCGCGGCAGCGGCGACCTGCACACGCTCCTGGGGCGCATCGGTGTCACGCTCGGTGCGGCCGATGTCGGTGGAAAGGCGCAGGCGCTCACCACGAAAATCCAGGCCCAGCACGGCCATCTCGCGGTCGACGCTCTGGTGATCCCATTCGGTGTCGCCGGACTGCTTCACGCCGTTGAAACGCAGGCCGAACTGGTTGTCTTCGCCAAAGCGTCGGCCAACGTCCACCGCGCCGCCCGCCTGGCTGTCGGAGGCCCAGGTGCCGGTGAATGAGGTGATGTCCTTGTCGGTGGCGCGCTTGGGCACCACGTTGATCCCACCGCCCACGCTGCCACGCGGCGAGATACCGTTGATCAACTGGGTGGGGCCTTTGAAGATGTCGACGCGGTCAGCCATTTCCATGTCGATGGTGTAGGTCGGCAGCACGCCGTAGAGACCGTTGTACGACACATCGCTGTTGAACAGGCTGAAGCCGCGAATGGTGAACTGCTCATAGCGCCCACCGGCCGGGTTGGTAGCGCGCACCGACGGGTCGCTGGCGATCAGGTCGCCCAGCGTACGCGCCTGCTGGTTTTTGACCGCATCCGCCGTGTAGGTGGTCATGCTGAACGGCGTTTCCATGAAGTCTCGCGTGCCCAGCAAACCTTGCGAGCCACGGCGCGCCACTTGGCCACCGGCATAGGTGTCACCGTCGTACAGGCCGGTGGTGCCGAGGATCGAGGTCGGCGCCAGTTCCAGGCTGCCGCCTTCCGGCACCGGCACCAGCATGTAGGCTTGCGCGCCCATGGGTTGCAGTTGCAGGCCGGAGCCTTGCAGCAAGCGCGCGAAGCCCTCTTCCACGCCGTATTCACCGGACAGGCCGCTGCTGCTGCGCCCGCTGACCAGCGCCGGGTCCACCGACAGGTTGACCCCCGACAGCCCGGCAAAACGGGTCAATGCCGCGCTCAGGCTGCCGGCCGGCACCTGGTAGCTGCGCCGGGCGTTGCTGTCTTCGGCAAAGCTTACGGGGACGAACAGCGGGCTGGCGCTGAGGCTCAGCATCAGGCTCAGTTTGAGCAACGGGCGCAAGCGCGAGGGGACGACGACGGGCATGGGAGAAGGCTCTCGATTTAATTCACTTGCCTGGAATGACAGGCGAGATGAACAAAAGGGACAGGCGTTTTGAGCGAACGCTTATGTATCGTTTTTTTAACAAAGAAACTCTGTAACAAAACTCTGGTCGAGTGGTGTAGGCCTTTTAAATTCACTTCACGGTGAGCGTTATGAAACCACTGTCCCGCCTCGCTGCAGCGCCTGCACCGGACCCGCTGGATGAGCTGGTCATGCACGATTTTGCAAACTGCCGCGCTGTCGAAACAGGCGCGGTTTTCATCATTGCTTCCGGCCCATCGGCAAGGTCATTTCCCCTGGAGGACTTTGCGCACGTGCCGATGATCACCATGAACGGCGCCATTTCGAAATTTTTGAACACGGCCGTCAAACCATGTTTTTACGCCTGTACGGATAGAAGCTTTTCCCAGCAACAGCCGGCGCTATTCAACTACGCCATGGCCAACAGCCAGCGAGTCGCGCTGTGGGAAGACCATTTGCGTATATCGCGTATAAAACCCGCCGGCGAGTTTTACCCGCTATCCAAGGCTGAACGACCGTCCTGGCTGGATGCGGTACTGGGCAGACACGAAGCGCTGGTCGCTGATCATTCGTTACTGCCCCTGCGCAAAAGGCCGGTAGGGTTCAGCAAGGACATGGGCGAAGGCTTTTTTGATGCGCGAACGGTGGCGTATCTGGCGGTCCAGCTGGCATTCCATATGGGTTTCTCCACGGTGTTTCTGGTCGGCGTCGACCTGGATGAAAAATCCGCACGCTTTTATGAAAACGATACCGTCGCCAGATCGCCCTGCGGGCTTGATCAGCACTTTTACACGCGCATACTGCCGTCGTTCGAACTGATGGCCGAGAAGATCGTGGGCGATGATTTCCGGGTGTATAACCTGTCCGCGTGCTCGAGGCTTCCGCAGAGTGTTGTGCCGAAGGTGACGCTGGCGGAGGTTGAAATGATGCTTAAATAGGCGCGGCCATGGCGCGCCCGTCTCGTCAGAGCGCAGACGATCAATGTTTGGTCCATATTGAAGCACTCATGACTTAATCCCACCGACAAGACTCAACTGGCAGGATCCATGGCTAAACCGCAAAGGCATCCCCGCTATGCACTCTGTTTGTTGACTTTCACCGCAGTGTGCATGCCAATCCATGCATCGACCTGGCAAGTGTGCAATATGGAACTGCGCATCACCGATGTCTTGAAAAATCCGTATCCGCAACTGCGGGCTCAGGTCCTGAAAGTAATCCCGGCATCGTTTACCGCAGAATGTCCAGACGCGGGGGCCATTCTTACGTTTACGCCAGAGACCACGGACTATCAACGTCAGCTCCCACGCCGCCAGTGGCCCAATAAGGGACAGTCTGTGCGTCTGAACTACCGGTATCTGGATGGCGTGTGTAAAGGCGATGGTCATAGTTATGAATGCCGTATCAAGCACTACCCACTCGTCGCTCCTTGACTGGCAGGCATTTTTTCAATGCCTTTGAGATCAGGTTTGACCGGATCGATCCAGGCGTGACGCTGCGACGTCGGCTGGCGTTACCTGGACAGGTAGTCGGCCACGAGCTTGTCCAAAAACACGAACAGCTTCTGGTTCATCTCGGCATAATCGTTTTCCCGTAATGCGGCGGGCTGCTGGACAAAACGTCGATCGGTCAATGTCGCCAGCTCCGCTTCTGATGCCTGGATGAGCAGCTCCACAACGTCTTTTGTGAGTTCCATGTGGCACTGAAAGCCATAGACCAGTGGGCTGTACTCAACGATCTGACGTGGGCAGCCTTCGCTGCGAGCAATGATCCTGGCTTCTGTGGTGAGACCAGGCATGTCGTTGTGCCAATGGCCGACATCCAGGGTTTTGCCGAAGTGAGAAAACTTCGGGTTCGCCAAGCCTTCCTCGGTCAGGTGAATAGGAAATTTGCCGATTTCTTTCTCTGGGCTGTGTGCAAACGTCGCCTGCAGCGCTTCGCCGATCAGCTGCGAACCCAGGCAAACACCCACCACGGCCTTCCCGCCGCTGATGGCTTTGTTGATCAGCTCGCGTTCGGCCACTGCGTTGAAGTGAGGGCATTGCTCAAGCGACGTGCCAGGGTCCTGGGGGCCGCCCAGCACGACCAGCAGATCGAACGCAGCAGCGTCGTCCGGCAGGGCATCATATTGGTAGACGCGCGAATAGCTTGCTCGATAACCCCGGGCGGTTACCCAGTCCTCAAACGCGCCGGGGGCTTCAAAGGACTCGTGCATCACGAAATGGACTTTCACTGTTTTACCCTCAGGTTGCGCAACGGTGGATTCAAGGTGACTGCCTTTTCGCAATCACCCTATGGGCTTAAGCAGCGGCTCAGTCTGCCAGCGCGTCCAGCAGCGCTTTCAGGTAAGCGCTGCCCGAAGCATCGAGCGCTTGAAGTGGCAGGCGCGGCGCGCCGACGTCCAGACCCTGAAGCTTCAAACCCGCCTTGATCGTCGTGGGCAGGCCACGACGCGTGATGTATTCCAGCAGTTCGTACTGGCGATAAAACAAGGCACGCGCTTGTGCCATCTGGCCGGCCTGAACAGCCTCCCAAAGCGCCAGGTTCAGTTGCGCAATAAGGTTGGGCGCCGCGGTACACCAGCCCGTGGCACCGGCCACCAAGGCCTCCAGGGTCAACGGATTGCAGCCGTTGTAGAAGGCCACCTTGCCCTCCGTCGCGGTGTACAGGCGGTGCATGCGCTGAATGTCACCGGTGCTCTCCTTGACCATGGTGACGTTCTTCACTTCGCGCAGAATCCGCAGGATCAGATCGACCGACAGGTCAGTGCCACTGGTGCCCGGGTTGTTGTAGAGCATGATCGGAATGTTGATGGCCGTACCGACAGCCTGGTAGTGATCGACGATTTCCGCGTCAGTCAATTTCCAGTAAGAGACTGGAAGCACCATCACAGCAGTCGCACCACAGGATTCAGCCAGTTGGGCACGCTGTACGGTGCGCGCCGTGGTCAGGTCGGAAACGCTGACCACCGTCGGTACTCGACCGGCAATTTGCTCCTGGCTGAAACGGACCACCGCCTCCCATTCCTGATCGCAAAGATAAGCGCCCTCCCCGGTGCTGCCCAAGGGAGCGATGGCGTGCACGCCAGAGGCGATCAGCTTGTCGATCGATTGCCCCAGAGCCGCCAGGTCCAGTGAACCGTCTGCCGCGAATGGGGTGATGGTGTAGCCGATAACGCCACGAATACTAGAAGTAGACATACAAGGCACCTTTGCGATTTTTAGAGTGTAGAGACGGTCAGGCCAGGCAGTCGCCATGGGTACGCAGCGCACGCCGTGCGTAGTAACTGAAGGCGGCGCCGTGGCGTTTCGGGGTGGAGATCCAGTCGTGAGCTTCCTTGCCCAACGCTTCGGGAATGGGGCGAATCTCTCCTGCGCTCATGGCGAGCAACTGCATTCTGGCCGCACGTTCAAACAGCAGGGCAAGCACACAGGCTTCTTCGATCGAGCCGCCTGCGATCAGCAAGCCGTGGTGAGAGAGCAGGATGGCGCGCTTGTCACCGATCGCCTTGGCAATGATCTCGCCTTCTTCATTGCCCACCGGAACACCCGGCCACTCCTTGAGAAAGGCGCAGTCGTCGAACAGCGGGCAGATGTCCATGTGGGAGACAGCAAGCGGCACTTCCAGCATCGACAGCGTGGCGCTGTGCAACGGGTGCGTATGGATGATGCAGTTCACATCCGGACGAGCCCTGTAGAGCCAGCTGTGAAAGCGATTGGCCGGATTCGCCATGCCTTGGCCTTTGAGTACTTTGAGGTCTTCATCAACCACCAGCAGGTTCGCCCCGCTGATCTCGTCGAAACCCAGGCCCAGACGCTGCGTATAATAGGTGCCCGGCGTTTCGGCGCGTGCGGTGATTTGCCCGGCCAGCCCGGAATCATGACCGCCGTCAAAAAGAATGCGGCAAGTGAGTGCAAGCTTCTGTCTCGGGGTATATTCGTTGTCGATCAGCGCAGTCACCATTTGCTTCTCGGCGAGGGTGACGAGCTGATCCTTCGGGGTCTGCATGGTCGTGGTCACGGTCTGTACCTGCTCGAAAATCGTTCAAGTTGCCAAGGAGCCGCTGCAACGGCTCTCAAGGACACAAATCGATATTAATGACACTTTGTGTCATTATCAAGCCAAGTGTCATTATTTCTCAAGGAACAGCGTTGGATGGCGGTACAGCTGAGAATTTTGCGCAAGAAGATGGGGATCACCCTGGAGCAGTTGGCCGGGCTGACCGGATTGACCAAGAGCTACCTGTCAAAGGTGGAGCGCGGTGTGAGTTCGCCCTCCATTGCGGTGGCGCTCAAATTGGCCAAGGCCTTGAATGCCCAGGCCGAAGAATTGTTCAGCACCGAAGCGGTGCCCGCCGAAGGCTACAGCCTGGTCCGACGCCAGCAGCGCGAAGCCAATGATGGCGCTGCACCCGTGGCTCACGTGCCGTTGGCGCGCCATATCGGTCAGCGGGCGTTGTTGCCATTTCTGGTCTACCCGCCCCGCTCGTTCGGCCAGTCCGCCTTCAAGGAACACCTGGGGGAAGAGTTCATCTATGTAGTCCGTGGTCGTGTTGAAGTGGATTTCGGTGACGAACGGCAGACGCTGGATGAAGGCGACGCCCTGCATTTCAATGCGCAGAAATCTCACCGCCTGCGCACGGTTTCTGACGAACAGGCAGAGTTGCTGGTTGTGGTTCATAGCGCGGATTAGGGCCGCTGCGTCTTTTTGGTGATGCTTGCGAGCACTTCAGGCGTAAATAAAAACGGGCGCCCTGTGCGGGGCGCCCGTTTTTTTTCAACGTTGCATGTCGCGACGTCGTGAATCAGTGCGATTTCTTTGAAGTCGACGTCCCGGCGTTACTCAACCCTTTCGCGTTGTGATCCCCTGGTGTCGACGTCGAGATCGCAGTCGCTTTGGCAACGCCACGCGTATCTTTGGAATGGGCGATGCCTGAAGTCGTCGAACCATGACCGCGATCACTGCCGTAGCGGTTACCGCTTTCGCCACGGTCGCGAACCGCCTTGCCGGCGTGATCGCTGCTCAGCCCATTGCCACGGCCGTTACTATCGGAGCTGCCGTGATCCGACCCGCTGTGACCACCGCCGTTACCGCCGCCATTACCGCCTCCGTTGCCACCACCACCACCCTTCGCATAGGCGGAGTTCATGATAGAGAGGTCAGCCGGGAGTAACGGGGCTGCTGCAAACATCATGGCGCAGGACAGGACTGCAACGAGACTTTTATTCTTGAAAAGCATGATAGCTTCCGTAGGTTTAATGGGGCGTATGGTCAGACGCGTTGGCCCGCCGAGAGTTCAAGTCATGCGACCGATGGAGGGGGAGGCGGCGAATTACTGCGGGGGTGGAACTGGGAAGAGATGTCTGGGTTTCATGAGGTGCGAGCGTCGTCGCTGTATATTTAGGTTTTTACGCGGACATGAAAAAGCCCAACCGTTACCGATTGGGCTAAGTCATTGAATAATATGGTCGGGACGGAGTGATTCGAACACTCGACCCCTAGCACCCCATGCTAGTGCGCTACCGGACTGCGCTACGCCCCGACTAGGCGTGTTACTGGGTTTGCTTCGCAACGAAGCGATCAGGAATATACCGCAAGCTTTTGAAATGTGGAAGTATTTTAAAAGCCTGTATCACTTCTTCAGCACAACCAGCACATCTTCGAGTTCGGAGATCATCTGGCGGATCAGTTGCTTGTATTGGGTGGTGTCGTCTTTGGCTTCATCACCGGACATGCGCTGACGCGCGCCGCTGATGGTGAACCCCTGGTCGTACAGCAACGCACGGATCTGTCGGATCATCAGCACATCCTGGCGCTGATAATACCGACGGTTCCCGGTGCGTTTGACGGGGTTGAGTTGAGGAAACTCCTGCTCCCAATAGCGCAGCACGTGCGGTTTTACCGCACATAGCTCGCTGACTTCACCGATGGTGAAGTAGCGTTTGCCTGGGATGACGGGTAGCTCGTCGTTATGACTTGGTTCCAGCATAAGCCTCAACTCGGGCCTTCAACTTCTGCCCTGGACGAAAGGTGACCACACGGCGAGCCGTGATCGGGATTTCTTCTCCCGTTTTTGGATTGCGGCCAGGCCGCTGGCGTTTGTCCCGCAGGTCGAAATTGCCGAAACCGGACAATTTGACCTGTTCGTTGTCTTCCAGAGCGTGTCTGATCTCTTCAAAAAACAGCTCGACCAATTCCTTGGCCTCGCGTTTGTTCAGACCCAACTCTTCGTACAGACGTTCCGCCATCTCAGCTTTCGTCAAAGCCCCCATACGTCACTTCCTTAACGTGGCGTTTAACCTTTGTTCAAGCGAGGTGAGGATATTTTGTGTCGTGGTATTCACCTCATCGTCATTAAGAGTGCGCGATGGATGCTGCCAGGTCAAGCCAACTGCAAGGCTTTTTCTATGCGGATCAATACCTTTACCCTGATAGACGTCAAATAGCCTGAGGTCTGTCAGCCATTCCCCTGCATTTTCACGGATTACATCCAGAACGGCAGTGGCGGCAACTTCACGGTCGGCAATCAGGGCCAGATCACGCCGCACTTCAGGGAAACGCGACAACTCGCTGAATTTCGGCATTTTGCCCGACGCGACTTCCGCCAACACCAACTCGAAAACGAAGACTGGACGGTCCAGCCCCAGGGTCTTCGAAAGCTCAGGGTGAATGGCGCCCACAAAACCCACCAAACGACCTTCGCGTTCGATACGCGCAGTCTGGCCTGGATGCAATGCGGGATGACTGCCAGGCACAAAAGTGAAGGCATCCAACGCGCCGGCGAAGCCCAGCACCGCTTCCACGTCAGCCTTGACGTCAAAGAAGTCCACGGCGTCGCGGCCTTGTGCCCAACCTTCAGGCAGGCGGCTGCCGCAAACCACGCCTGCCAGCATTGGCTCTTGTTTCAAGCCATCGAGTTGACCGACGAAACGCAGGCCGCTTTCGAACATGCGCACGCGATCTTGCTGACGGTTCAGGTTGTGAGACAGCGCCTTGACCAAGCCTGGCCATAGCGACGAACGCATGGCCGCCATGTCATTGGAGATCGGATTGGCCAGCAACAGCGGCTCAACGCCTGGGTTGAACAGCTCGAATTGCTTTGGATCGATGAAGCTGTAGGTCACTGCTTCCTGATAGCCACGCGCAACCAACAGGCGACGCAATTCAGGCAAGTGAGCGCGCGCTTCGGCCTTGGGCTGCGGCGCCAGACGTGCTTGCGGGTAGCGAACCGGCAGGCGGTTGTAGCCGTACAAGCGAGCGAGCTCTTCGATCAGGTCGACTTCCAGGCTGATATCGAAGCGATGACTTGGCACTTCAACGTGCCACTGCCCTTCCCCGCCAACAGAGATGGCAAGCCCCAGGGCCGACAGCAGTTGCTCGATCTCAGCAGGCTCAATCACCAGGCCGAGCATCTGCTCAACGCTTTTGGCACGCAGGGTGATTGGCGCAACGGACGGCAGGTACTGTTCGTTGACGGTCTCGGTGATAGGACCGGCTTCGCCACCAGTGATTTCCAGCAGCAGGCCAGTAGCGCGCTCCATGGCTTCACGGGCCAGCTTCCAGTCCACGCCACGTTCATAGCGGTGCGACGCATCGGTGTGCAGGCCATAGGAACGGGCCTTGCCCGCGATGGCGATCTGGTCGAAGAATGCGCTTTCAAGGAACACGTCACGGGTGGTCGCGGACACACCGCTGTGCTCGCCGCCCATCACGCCGGCAATGGCCAGGGCGCGCGAATGATCAGCGATCACCAGGGTATCGGCGCGCAGGGCCACTTCCTGGCCATCGAGCAGCACCAGCTTTTCACCTTCTTCGGCCATGCGTACGCGGATGCCGCCGTTGATCTCGGCAAGGTCGAACGCGTGCAGCGGTTGGCCCAGTTCCAGCATGACATAGTTGGTAATGTCGACGGCGGCATCGATGCTGCGCACGTCGGCACGTCGCAGACGCTCAACCATCCACAGCGGAGTTGGCTTGGACAGGTCGACGTTACGGATTACACGCCCCAGGTAACGTGGGCACGCATTGGGCGCGAGCACTTCGATCGAACGCACTTCGTCGTGCACCGCCGGCACAGAGGCAACCACCGGACGGGTGACCGGGGCGTTGTACAGCGCGCCCACTTCACGCGCCAGGCCGGCCAGGGACAGGCAATCGCCGCGGTTCGGCGTCAGGTCGACCTCGATGCTGGCATCTTCCAGCTCCAGGTAAACGCGGATGTCCTGGCCCACCGGTGCGTCGCCCGGCAGTTCCATCAAGCCATCATTGCCCTCGCCCACCTGCAGTTCTGCCTGGGAGCACAGCATGCCATTGGATTCAACGCCACGCAGCTTGGCCTTCTTGATCTTGAAATCGCCTGGCAGTTCAGCACCAATCATCGCGAACGGGATCTTCAGACCCGGACGCACATTCGGCGCTCCGCATACGACCTGAAAGGTTTCGGCGCCATTGCTGACTTGGCATACACGCAACTTGTCGGCATCGGGGTGCTGCTCGGTGCTCAGCACCTCACCCACGACCACGCCGCTGAAAACACCGGCGGCCGGCGTAACGCTATCGACCTCAAGACCGGCCATCGACAGACGCGCAACCAGCGCGTCGCGATCCACCTGCGGGCTTACCCAGCCGCGCAGCCATTGTTCACTGAATTTCATCCTGCTCTCCTAAAGATTCGTTACGACTAGCGAAATTGCGCGAGGAACCGCAAGTCGTTGTCGAAGAACAGACGCAAGTCGTTCACGCCGTAACGCAGCATGGCCAGACGCTCAACGCCCATGCCGAAGGCAAAGCCCGAGAACTCTTCCGGATCGATACCGGACATGCGCAACACGTTGGGGTGGACCATGCCGCAGCCCATCACTTCCAACCAGCCGGTCTGCTTGCAGACACGGCAGCCTTTACCGCTGCACATCACGCATTCCATGTCGACTTCAGCGGACGGCTCGGTGAACGGGAAGAACGAAGGGCGGAAACGCACCGCCAGCTCTTTTTCGAAAAACACCCGCAGGAATTCTTCGATCGTGCCCTTGAGGTCGGCGAAGTTGATATCGCGATCGACCAGCAGGCCTTCGACCTGGTGGAACATCGGCGAGTGGGTGATATCGGAGTCGCTGCGGTACACACGGCCTGGGCAGACGATGCGGATCGGCGGCTTGTTCGCTTCCATGGTGCGGACCTGTACCGGCGAGGTATGGGTGCGCAGCAACATGTTCGCGTTGAAATAGAAGGTGTCGTGCATCGACCGGGCCGGGTGATGGCCTGGGATGTTGAGCGCCTCGAAGTTGTGGTAGTCGTCTTCGACCTCAGGGCCTTCGGCGATGCCGTAGCCAATATGAGTGAAGAACTGTTCGATACGTTCCAGAGTCCGGGTGATCGGGTGCAGACCGCCCGAAGCCTGGCCACGGCCAGGCAAGGTGACATCAATGGACTCGGCGGCGAGCCTGGCCGCAAGATCGGCCTCCTCGAGCGACGCCTTGCGCTCATTGAGAACCTCGGTGACGCGCTCCTTGGCAACGTTGATCAGCGCGCCGACCTGCGGACGCTCTTCAGCCGGCAAATTCCCCAGGGTCTTCATCACCTGAGTCAATTCACCTTTTTTGCCAAGGTAGTGAACCCGGATTTGCTCCAGGGCATTGATATCTTCAGCGCTTTGCACAGCCTCAAGAGCTTGGGCAACGAGCGCGTCCAGGTTTTCCATGTACAGACTCCAGATACAAAATAGGGGAAGAGCTTGAAGGCTCTTCCCCTATTTATGACGTTTACCACCTTGGGCTACAGGAGTAGCCCAGGGTGACTGTCGGGGGTACTTAAGCCAAGGTGGCTTTAGCTTTCTCGACAATCGCAGCAAACACCGCTTTTTCGTTCACGGCCAGTTCAGCCAGAACCTTACGGTCGATTTCGATGGACGCTTTTTTCAGGCCAGCGATGAAACGGCTGTAGGACAGACCGTTAACACGTGCACCAGCGTTGATACGAGCGATCCACAGAGCGCGGAACTGACGTTTTTTCTGACGACGGTCACGGTAGGCGTATTGGCCAGCCTTGATTACCGCTTGCTTGGCAACACGGAATACGCGTGAACGCGCGCCGTAGTAGCCTTTAGCAAGTTTCAGAATTTTTTTGTGACGCTTACGGGCAATGACGCCACGCTTTACACGAGCCATGAGTTACTTCCTCTATTCTTGATCCAAAAATTAACGAAGGCGCAGCATGCGCTCGACTTTTGCCACGTCAGACGGATGCAGCAAGCTGCTACCGCGCAGTTGACGCTTACGCTTGGTCGACATTTTGGTCAGGATGTGGCTCTTGAAAGCGTGCTTGTGCTTGATACCGTTAGCAGTTTTCAGAAACCGCTTAGCAGCACCACTTTTAGTCTTCATCTTTGGCATGTTCGGATACTCCGCATTCAGTTGATAAACATAATCAGAAGGCCTGCCGTGCCCTGTTGATTACTTCTTCTTTTTCGGGGCGATGACCATGATCAGTTGGCGTCCTTCCATCTTAGGATGCTGTTCGACCGAACCGTACTCGAGCAGGTCAGCTTCAACCCGCTTGAGGAGTTCCATCCCCAGCTCCTGGTGGGCCATCTCACGGCCGCGGAATCGCAAGGATACCTTGGCCCTGTCCCCATCACTCAGGAAACGTACCAGGTTGCGCAGTTTTACCTGGTAATCCCCTTCCTCCGTCCCTGGACGAAACTTGATTTCTTTTACTTGAATCTGCTTCTGGTTTTTCTTCGCCGCAGCAATCTGCTTCTTCTTCTCGAAGATCGACTTGCCGTAGTCCATCACCCGGCAAACAGGCGGGACTGCGTCGGCGGAGATTTCCACCAGGTCCAATTTGGACTCTTCAGCGATACGAAGCGCTTCATCAATCGAGACGATGCCAATCTGCTCGCCGTCAGCGCCAATTAACCGAACCTCGCGTGCCGAGATATTCTCGTTGATCGGGGCTTTCGGTGCAGCTCGTTTATCTTGTCTCATTTCACGCTTAATAATAATTACTCCGAATCTGGGCGACCACGCCGGGAAACCGCTTGCGCGAGGAACTCAGCGAACTGGGCGACGGGCATCGAGCCCAGGTCAGCACCTTCACGAGTACGCACAGCGACAGTCTGCATCTCGACTTCCCGATCTCCGATAACCAAAAGATAGGGAACCTTGAGCAAAGTATGCTCGCGGATTTTAAAGCCGATCTTTTCATTTCTCAAGTCGGACTTGGCACGAAATCCGCTTTCGTTGAGAGTTTTTTCAACTTCAGCGGCAAAATCTGCCTGTTTATCAGTGATATTCATGATCACTGCCTGGGTCGGAGCCAGCCACGCAGGGAACGCGCCCTCGTAGTGCTCGATCAGGATACCGACGAACCGTTCGAACGAGCCGAGGATCGCCCGGTGCAGCATAACCGGGTGTTTGCGGCTGTTGTCTTCGGAAACGTATTCGGCTCCCAGACGGATCGGCAGGTTAAAATCGAGCTGCAGGGTACCACACTGCCAGACGCGACCAAGGCAATCTTTCAGCGAGAACTCGATCTTGGGACCGTAGAAGGCGCCCTCGCCCGGCTGTAGATCGTACGCAAGGCCCGCGCTGTCGAGCGCTGCGGCCAGTGCCGCTTCGGCGCGATCCCACAGCTCGTCGGAACCGACACGTTTTTCCGGACGAGTGGACAGCTTCATTTCGACTTCGGTAAAGCCGAAATCGCGATAAACGTCCATGGTCAGCTTGATGAACGCGGCGGATTCGGCCTGCATCTGCTCTTCGGTGCAGAAGATGTGGGCGTCATCCTGAGTGAAGCCGCGCACACGCATGATGCCGTGCAGCGCACCCGATGGCTCGTTACGGTGGCAGGCACCGAACTCGGCCAGGCGCATCGGCAATTCGCGGTAGCTCTTCAGGCCTTGGTTGAACACCTGCACGTGGCATGGGCAGTTCATCGGCTTGATGGCGTAGTCGCGGTTTTCCGACTGGGTGGTGAACATGTTGTCGGCGTAGTTGGCCCAATGCCCGGATTTCTCCCACAGGCTGCGGTCAACGACTTGTGGCGTCTTGATTTCCAGGTAACCGTTTTCGCGCTGAACCTTGCGCATGTACTGTTCAAGCACCTGGTACAGGGTCCAGCCGTTCGGGTGCCAGAACACCATGCCCGGCGCTTCTTCCTGGAGGTGAAACAGGTTCAGGCGCTTGCCGATCTTGCGGTGGTCGCGTTTTTCGGCTTCTTCGATGCGCTGGATGTAGGCCGCCAGCTGCTTCTTGTCAGCCCAGGCGGTGCCGTAGATCCGCTGCAGTTGTTCGTTTTTCGCGTCACCACGCCAGTAGGCACCGGACAGCTTGGTCAGCTTGAACGACTTAAGGAAGCGCGTATTCGGCACGTGCGGACCGCGGCACATATCGACGTATTCTTCGTGGTAATACAGACCCATGGCCTGCTCGTCCGGCATGTCTTCCACCAGACGCAGCTTGTAGTCCTCGCCACGGGCGGTGAACACGTCGATCACTTCGGCGCGTGGGGTGACTTTCTTGATTACGTCGTAATCTTTTTCGATCAGCGCGTGCATGCGCTGCTCGATGGCCGCCAGATCGTCCGGCGTAAAAGGACGCTCGTAGGCGATGTCGTAATAGAAGCCTTCGTCAATGACCGGGCCGATCACCATCTTCGCGGTGGGGTACAACTGCTTGACCGCATGGCCAATCAGGTGCGCGCAAGAGTGGCGAATGATCTCCAGCCCCTCTTGATCCTTGGGCGTGATGATTTGCAGGCTGGCATCGGAAGTGATCAGGTCACTGGCGTCGACCAGTTTGCCGTCGACCTTGCCGGCCACGGTGGCCTTGGCCAGGCCGGCACCAATGGATGCGGCGACCTCGGCTACGGAAACCGCATGATCGAATGAACGTTGACTGCCGTCGGGAAGAGTAATAGTTGGCATGGCGCCTCCTCTCCTAGTGGTGACCCCTACCAAAGGTCACGTGGGTTGGGATGAGCCAGTACAAGATCCAATACCAGGCCGTTCAAATGATGAACGCCTGCCTTACAGCGGCAGGAGCCTTTCGGCCAACCGATAATCGAACCAGAGTGACTGGAGTGAACTGAAAAGAACATGGCAAGGCGGCAAATAGCGCACCCGTAAGAGCCAGGGCAACGATGCTAGCACAGATGAACGGTCATCGCGCCGACGCCCACTGATGCGAAGACAAAATAGCGGCAAAAGTGAACTTGGGCTGTACGCAAGCCCTCAAACCCACTGAGAATCGCCGTTCGTCCTCGACCCAAAGGAGCATCCTCATGATGCGTTTTACCTCTACCCTCGCTCTAGCCGCTTCCCTGACCCTGCTTTCCCTCGGCGCACACGCTGCGGCCCCGTCGAACTGGCCTGCCGGTGCCCGCGACAGTTTCGTCAAGGATTGCAGCGCAGCCGCCAGCCAGAACGTGGATGCCAAGACCGCCAAAGCCCACTGCGAATGCGGCGCCGACAAGATCAACGCTGAATTGAGCACCGCCGAAATCAAGGAGCTGATGACCAATCAGAACGCCAGCCCTGAGCTCAAAAACAAAGCTGTAGCGGCTATTTCTTCCTGCAAAGTCGTGAAGAAAAAGTAAGAACGACCCGCGATCAGACGGATTTTCAGCCGTAAAAACAGCCTGAAAACTGCCATTTCTCACAAATTACGCAGCTTTTACGGCTTTTTTTACCAGCTGATATTTCGTGCGAAAGCCCCGTAAATCGGGGCTTTCAGCCAACACAGCCCCTAAACGCAACGCTATTGATTAGCAAACAGTGCCTTGGGGGGGCTCCCAAGTCGAACATTTCGACTATGATAGCCCGGTGTGCCCAGTTGGCCTGAGCAGCACAGCACTACTGAAAATATATGTTTCTTGGAGATACACCATGTCTAATCGCCAAACCGGCACCGTTAAATGGTTCAACGATGAAAAAGGCTTCGGCTTCATCACTCCTCAAGGTGGCGGTGACGACCTGTTCGTACACTTCAAAGCTATCGAAAGCGACGGTTTCAAAAGCCTGAAAGAAGGCCAAACCGTTTCCTTCGTGGCTGAGAAAGGCCAAAAGGGTATGCAAGCTGCACAGGTTCGCCCAGAGTAATTTCTGCGCCGATCTAAAAAACCCCGTCCATGTGACGGGGTTTTTTATGGGCGCTGCAAAAGCCTGGAAGCGATCAGCCGCAATTGACGCGCGTAATCACCAGATTGTCGTCGGTATTGAGATTGAGGCGATCGGAACGGTATTCCAGCGTGATCATATCGTTGGGCTTGAGGATCCGCGCGTTCTGCGCACCGGCACGAGTACGGGCCTGTTCCAGCAACTGCGGCGAAGCCTTCTGGCCGACGGTGAATTCGGCGGCCTTTGCCTCACAGCGGCTATGGCCGGCGTCGGTCACGGTGGCGTCTTTGCCTGGCTCAGAGGCACCCGGGGTGCTGCAACCCGCCAGGGCGAGTGCTGCCAACAAAGTACCGAATGATGCGAGCTTCCAAGGCATGAAGCCTCCTAATGATAAAAAATGGACAGAGATCGTGCGACAGCGGTCTGATAGATTGGTTTCAAGACGTAAACCGTCGATGGGCAAGTCTGCCTGAGTCTCGACAGGCATTCGCCCAGTCAATCGTGACCAGATATGAACGTAATCAATAGATATCAATGTAGTCAAAGGCAGGCTTTGGCCAATTCTGCTTCAGCGCGTTGAAAATCTGCATGACCCAGACCTCGTCGCTGGCGGCCACGTTACCGACATAGCCGGAGCCCTTGGCCCAGGTCTCCAGACGGAACAGCAGGCCGCCGATATCAGTGCCGCCCACTATCCCGGAAGAAATATAGGCGATACCCGCCTTGGTGACACGCAATTGAGTATGTTGATCGTCGCTGGCGCTGGCGAGCAATTGACGCACGTTATCCAGGGTCAGGTTCTCGGGATTGTTCAAATCGATCTGCACGCGGTGTTCCCCGGCCATTAAACAATGGGCCAGTGTCGCACAGCGCGGGCCTCACTTCGAAACACTTCATGCCTAAGTAGCAGTGCCAAATACTGCGCAAAATGCTTAACTGCGCCCGTTAGAGCCGCATTCCAGCGCATTGCCCCGCATTCTACCCGTGAGACTTTCATGACCACCGTAACGCTCCAAGCCGATATCAAAGCCAAATGGCCCCTAGGACAAAGTTCCTACAGCCCCGGCAGCCCGGAAGAATTGGCGATCATCGGTATCGACCTGCTGGTCAAGGAACTGGGCACTCAAGCCGCGCAGGCGTTCATAGGCCAGGTATTCGAGAAATACCCGACCGATCACCAGGGCGCGCACAACCCCGAGCGCGGATAAGAGCCGGTCGACGAGCGCCGACCGGCAGGGGATTTACTTCAGGCGCGCCAGGCGCTCGGTCAGCAGATCGAAAAAGCCCTGGGCGTCGCCGCTTTCAACCCAGAATGCGTTCTTCGGCTGTTTCAGGCCATCGTACCAATCAACGATGGTTTGGCCGAAGGTCGGGCCTTCGCGACTGTCCACCACGACGTTGACCTCACGCCCGCTGAACAGCGATGGCTTGAGCAGGTAGGCAACGACAGTGGCGTCGTGCACAGGCCCACCCGGGATACCGTAGTGCTCCATGTCCCCTTTGACGTATTCGTTGAGAATATCGCCAACGATCTTGCTCGCGTTATTCTTGATATCGGCGATCTGCTTAAGCCGCGCCTCACTGGTCAAGACCTTGTGGGTCACGTCCAGTGGCAGGTAGGTCAGCTTGACGCCGCTCTTGAGCACAATCTCGGCCGCGATCGGGTCGGCGAACAGATTGAACTCGGCCACCGGCGTGATATTGCCACCGTTGAAATGCGCGCCGCCCATCACCACCACTTCCTTGATGCCCTGGGTGATTTCCGGGTCCTGAGTCAATGCCAGCGCAAGGTTGGTCTGCGGACCGAGCATGGCGATCGTGATGCTGTGAGGTTTGGCTGCGCGAAGGGTCTTGATCAGGTAATCAACCGCGTTACCCTCGGCCAAGCCCTTTTTGGGTTCGTGCACGGCCACACCGGAAATGCCTTCCTTGCCGTGGATATTCTCGGCATAGATCGGTTTGCGCAGCAGTGGCGCCGGGGCACCGGCGTATACCGGGATGTCCTCGCGCCCCGCCCACTCGCGGGCCAGGCGCGCGTTGCGCGAAGTCTTGTCCAACCGCACATTGCCGGCCACGGTGGTCAGCGCACGGATGTTCAATTCGTCCGCAGAGGCCATGGCGAAGAGCAAGGCCACTACATCGTCGGCGCCTGGGTCGGTGTCGATGATCAGATCGATTTTTTCCGCCGCTTGGGCGCTGGCTGCTGTGAGCGCGGACAAAAGCAGGACACTCCGAAACAGATTTCTCAGGATGGGAAGACCACGTTGCATAAAACACTCCTTGTCGTTGGGGAACTCTAGAACGTTACGCCGGACACCAGCGCGATATTGCAATAAGGCTGGCATTCGCCCGTGCGCACAACGGCCCGCGCCTTGCGGCTGAGCTGCTTGAATGCGTCATGACTCACCAGACGCCGCTCACCGAGGGCAGCCTGGTCGGTCAGGGTGTTCAACTCAGCCAATGCGGGCGGCTGCTTGTGCAGGATTTCTTCGGCCAGCACGTGGCTTTCAACCTGCATTTCACTCAGCACAACACGCAGCGTGCCGATGAAGTCAGGAATGCCCTGGGTCAATGCCAGGTCAATCAATTCGACACCCGGCGGCACCGGCAGACCGGCATCGCCGATCACCAGGATATCGCCGTGCCCCAGGGAGGCGATGACGCGCGACAGGGCAATATTGAGCAGCGGAGTCTTTTTCATGGCACAAAACCTTGTACGTCGAGCAGCGTAGGAATGGAGGGTTGCGCACCGGCGCGAGTGACCGACAGCGCCGCCGCGACCTGGCCGAAACGGATGGCCTCGGCTTCGCTCTTGCCATTGGCCAGCGCCGCGCAGAAGCCGCCGACAAACGTATCGCCGGCGGCAGTGGTATCCACGGCCTGGACCTTGGGCGCAACCAGCTGTTCAAAACCCTGGCCATCAGCAAACAGCGCGCCTTGGGCCCCCAGGGTGATGATGACTTTGCCGGCACCCGCCTTGATCAACTCGGTTGCCGCACGCTTGGCGCTGTCGAGTGAGTCGACGGTCACGCCACTGAGCGCGGTGGCTTCACTTTCGTTGGGAATCAGGTAATCGATCAAGGCGTACCACTCGGCGGGCAGCGGACCACTGGCCGGCGCCGGGTTGAGGATGACCGTCTTGCCCAGTTCGCGACCGCGCTTGAGGGCATACCCCACGGTGTCCATCGGCACTTCCAGCTGGCAGACAATTACCTGCGCCGCCTGCAACACCGCGTCAAACGCCTGCAGCGAGGCTGGCGTCAGTTCACCATTACTGCCGGCGACGATGACAATGGCGTTCTGGCTGCTGTCATCCACCACGATCAAGGCGACGCCACTGGAGCCGTCCACGGTACTGACCGCCTGGCAATCGATGCCTTCCACCCGCAACGCATCCCGCAGTTGAGCGCCGTATGCATCGGTACCGACGCAACCGATCATTGCCACTTCGGCCCCCAGGCGAGCAGACGCGACAGCCTGGTTGGCGCCCTTGCCGCCCGGCACTGTCGAGAACGTCTGGCCGATCAGGGTTTCACCGGCACGGGGCAACCGGCTGGCGCGGGTGACCAGGTCCATGTTCAAGCTGCCTATAACCACTACTTTTGCTGGCATACATCAATACTCATCAATTCGGTTCAGCGGTATTGGGCGAACGCACCGGCGACGGGCGCCGTCGACTCACGCAATACGATGCTCGGCGTCACGATCCGTTGATCGATCGGCAGTTGGGGTGTTGCGATTCGTCGCAGGAGAAGCTCGGCCGCCGTCTCGCCCAGTTGCAGGATCGATTGCCCGACCGTAGTCAGCGCCGGGTACACATAACGGCCCATTTGAATGTCATCGAAACCGATCACCGACAGTTCGCCGGGCACGCGGATATTACGCTCCGCAGCCGCACGCAACACGCCGAAACCAATCATGTCGTTGCTGGCAAAAATCGCGCTGGGCGGGTTCTGCGCCAACAGCTGCACAGCGGCGGCGTAACCGCCGGTGCTGGTGAAATCACTTGCCTGGATGCGATGGGCCGCCACGTCGATACCCGCCTCGCGCAACGCACGCTGATACCCCGCCAGACGCATCTGCGCCACGCGGGTATGCGCCGGGCCGCCAATGCAGGCGATGTCACGATGCCCCAGCTCGAGCAAGTGCCGGGTCGCCAGGTAGGCGCCCTCCTCGTGATCGATACGGACCAGGTCGACATCAATCCCATCCAGTGCCCGGTCGACGATCACCATGGGCGTGCGCACCGCGCTCAAGCCTGCCGCCAACCCACTGTCGTCGCCGCCCACCGAGGTCACGATCAGGCCGTCGATGCGTTTTTCGAGCAACACGCGCAAATAGCTGCGCTGCTTTTCTGCGTTGTCGTCGGAGTTGCACAGGATCACGCAGTAGCCGTTACGCTCACAGTAATCCTCGATGCCGCGCGCCAACTCCGCGAAATACGGGTTGAGGCTGTTGGGCACCAGCAAACCGATGGTCGCCGTAGTCTTGGCCTTGAGCGAGCGCGCCACCGCACTGGGCACGTAGTCGAGCTGCTTGATCGCGGCTTCAACCTTGATGCGTACCGGCTCGCTCACAGGGCGCGTCTTGTTCACCACGTGGGATACCGTGGTGTAGGAAATACCTGCAAGCGCCGCCACATCCTTGATCGTTGCCATGGTTCAGCCCCGCCGACTGGCGCGCTGACTGCGGTAGGTATCGAGGACCACGGCAATCACGATCACCGCACCGGTGATGATGCGTTTGGTCGGCTCCGTGGCACCGATTTGCGCCAGGCCCGCGGCCAATACCGAAATAATCAACACACCGAAGAACGTACTGATCACCGAGCCACGCCCGCCCATCAAACTGGTGCCGCCGATCACCACCGCGGCGATCACTTGCAGCTCCAGGCCGGAGCCGGCGTTCGGGTCCGCCGCTTCGAGTCGCGAGATCTGGAACAACGCCGCCACACCTGCGAGCAGGCCCATGAGGCTGAATACCAGGATCTTATAAGGCTTGGGATTGATACCGGCCAGGCGCACGGCTTCCTCATTGGTGCCGATGCCGATCAGGTAGCGACCGAATACCGTACGCGTCAGCACCAGTTGCGCAGCGATGATCACCAGCAACGCGATGATAAAGGATGGCGAAATACCGAACGCAATCGGGTTGGACAGCCAGGCGAACGAATCACCGATATAGGCCGTGCGCGAACCGGTCATCTGGTACGCCACGCCACGGGCCATTTCCAGCACGCCCAGGGACACGATAAACGAAGGGATGCGCCAGGCCACAGTGATCGAACCGGTAAGGGTACCGGCCAATGCCGCACAGCCCATGCCGAGCACGGCGGCAGGCAACACGCTCCAGCCCCAGCTCAGGATCGCCACGCTGACCGCCGATGCCGCCAATGCCAGCACCGAGCCGACCGACAGGTCGATGCCGCCGATGATCAGGATGAAGGTCATGCCAACCGCCAGCACCATCAAGTCCGGAATCTGGTTGGCCAGGGTGCTGAATGTGTCGTAGGACAGGAAGTGGTCGCTGAGCACCGAGAACAGCGCGATCATCGCCAGCAACGCGCCCGCCAAGCCCAGGTAGGTGCCCAGGCCGTAGAAGTTGCCGCCAGTTTTACCGGGGGAAGTTGTGGTTTTCATGGGGTATTCCTAGGCGCGGCATCGTTGAGCAGCGCATCACGTTTCTGATAGCCGGCAAACGCGGCGGCGAGCAATTCGTCCTGGGTCCAGCTGTCGCGCTCGAAGGTGTCGATCAAGCGACCGGCTGACAGCACACCGATGCGATCGCAGATCAGCATGAGCTCGCGCAGGTCGCTGGACACCACCACCAACGCTTTGCCCTGGCGGGTCAGTTCACCGAGCAAGGCATAAATGTCGAACTTGGCACCGACGTCGATACCACGCGTCGGCTCATCGAACAGCATCACCTGGCAGTCGCGCTCCAGCCAGCGGCCGATCACGACTTTCTGCTGGTTACCGCCCGACAGCTCGGACACCAATTGCGCCGGGCTGGAACTGCGGATGCGCATGGCGTCGACCTGACGCTTGGCCAGCGCGGTTTCGTCACGGCGGTTGACGATGCCGCCAGCGGAAATTTCCGGCATGTTGCCCAGCGCGATATTCGCACTGATGGATTGGGTCAGCAGTAAACCTTCGCCCTTGCGGTCTTCGGTGATCAGAGCGATGCCATGGCCCACCGCGTCCACCGGCGAGCGGATGCTCACCACCTGCGCCGGCGAGCCCAGGGCGACAGTGCCGCTGTCGGCCTGGTCGGCGCCGAAGATCAGGCGCAGCAATTCGGTACGGCCGGCGCCAATCAGTCCGGAAATGCCATAGATCTCGCCGGCACGCACTTCAAAGGAAACGTCGCAAACCTTGTCCGAGCGGGTCAGGCCTTTGACCGTCAAGGCCGGGCCACCGATGGTCCGGGGGCCCAGGTCGATGTGTTCGCCCAATTCGCGGCCGACCATCAAGGTCACCAGCTGCTCGCTGTTGTAATTGGCCATCGGCTCGACACAGACCAGCTTGCCGTCACGCAGTACCGCAATGCGTTGCGCAACACGCGCCAATTCTTCGAGCCGGTGTGAAATGTAGATGATCGCCACGCCGCGGGCCTGCAGGCGGGTGATTTGCTCGAACAGCATCTCGACTTCACGGGCCGTGAGCATGGCCGTGGGTTCGTCGAGGATCAGCACATGGCAGTCGCCGATCAGGTTGCGGGCGATCTCGACCATTTGCTGGTGACCAATGCCCAGGCTGCCGACCAGGGTGTCCGGGTCGATGGCATCCAGGCCGACCTGGGCCATGGCCTCGATGGCGGCCTTGCGCAGTTGCTTGCGACTGATCCAGCCAGCGCGGCTGGGCAGGTTATGCAGGAACAGGTTTTCAGCCACGGTCAATGTCGGCAGCAGGTTGAGTTCCTGCATGACCATGCGCACGCCGAGCTCTTCAGCCTGGGTGCGGCTGGCGGGACGGTAGTCCTGACCATTGAATTGCATGTGCCCGGTGGTCGGCACGACCAGCCCGCCGATGATTTTCGACAAGGTACTTTTGCCTGCGCCGTTTTCACCGGTCAGCGCGAGCACCTCCCCACGATTGAGCGTGAGGGTGATGTCGGACAGAACCGGTTGGGCATAGGTCTTACCGATACCGCTGACCGAGAGGACAGCGTTCGGGGCGGAAGATGACATAGGAAAATCTCCAGGCGTCCGCCCAGGGCGAGCGGACGCTGTTGGGTACCGCGAGAATTACTGCTTGATGACGAGTTCGACCGGGGTTTCGATCACGCCGTCGGTGGCATCGACTTTCTCACCCTTGACCAGCTTGAGCGCGTTCTGGATACCGAACACGGCTTGTTGTGCAGCGGCCTGGTCGGCGGTGGCCAGCACGCGACCGTCCTTCAGCATTGGCTTGATGGCTTCGATATTGTCGTAGCCCACGACCAGCACTTTGCCAGCCTTGCCGGCTGCACGAACGGCGGAGACGGCGCCCAGGGCCATGTTGTCGTTACCGGCCAACAGCGCCTTGAGATCCGGGTATTCGCTGAGCATGGCCGACGCGACTTTCTGGCCCTGGTCGATTTCCCAGTTACCGGATTGGGTGGACACGATCTTCATGCCGGCAGCGTCCATCGCATCCTTGAAGCCTGCGGTGCGCTGTTGGGCGTTGGTGGTGGTAGGTACGCCTTCGATGATGCCGACCTTGTCGCCCGCCGCCAGTTGCTTGGCCAGATAGTCACCCACCAGCTTGGCGCCTTTGCGGTTGTCCGGGCCCACAAACGGGATATCGAGTTTTTTGCTTTTCAGCACGTCCGGATCCAGGCGGTTGTCGATGTTGACCACCTTGATACCGGCGTCGGAAGCTTTCTTCAGCACGGTGACCAGTGCCTTGGAATCGGCGGGTGCGATAACGATGGCATTGACCTTGGACAGGATCATCTGGTTGACGATGTCGATTTGTGCGCTGGTGTCGGTTTCATTCTTGATGCCGTTGGTGATCATGTCGAAGTCAGCGGCGTGAGATTTCTGGTAGTCCTTGGCGCCCTCTTGCATGGTCACGAAAAATTCGTTGGCAAGGGACTTCATCACCAGGCCGACCTTGGGTTTGGCGGCGGCGTCATCAGCGAATGCAGAGGACAGGGGTAGAGCGGCGGATGCGGCAGCAAGCACAGCGACAGCAAGAAGACGTCCTGCAAATGGCAGCTTCATGGGTGTACTCCGATCTTATGATTATTGTGAGCAACGCCTGCACCGAAGAACGCTTCGGCAGCCCGCCCACCCGGGAGGCTGATACGAGCGTTCACGCCGACTCGGGGAGCCCTGCGTGAAACATCTCGCAAACGTTTGCGTTGATCGAACTATGCGAACCTTGTCGAGTTTTGTCAACGGGATAAAACAACCTTTCATGCACGGCCCCCTTCTCTCGCCCCACCTGGCGGCCATCCTCACTCCTTCCCCGCGATGCGATTGTCCGAAACGACAGACGTCGACGTTTAACCCAGGACTTTTCCATCAGACTTTTCGGGCAACCGAACACAATCCCACCAGTTGTTCGGAAAGCCGGACATGCGCTGGGAACGACACATACAAAAACCAGTATAAAATCTTATAAATCAATAGGTTAATTTAAATTCACAAACCTGTTCGGCCTGGTACGGATTCTGCTCCTAACCCTGCGCTCGTGGCGCTCAGAATCGCCCGGGTGTTCTAGATGAACCGGCTACAGCACTCATCAAAAACCAGAGAGAAGAATAATGAAATCTGCACTGAAGAACTTTGTTCCGGGCGCGTTAGCCCTACTGCTGCTGTTCCCCGTTGCCGTCCAGGCAAAGGACGTTGAATCCAAGACCAAATTGTCCAACGTGGTGATCCTCGCCACCGGCGGCACCATTGCCGGCGCCGGCGCCAGCGCGGCCAACAGCGCCACCTACCAGGCGGCCAAGGTCGGTATCGAACAATTGATCGCCGGCGTTCCTGAGCTTAGCCAGATCGCCAACGTGCGTGGCGAGCAAGTGATGCAAATTGCGTCCGAAAGCATCAACAACGAAAACCTGCTGCAACTGGGTCGCCGCGTCGCCGAGCTGGCTGACAACAAGGACGTGGATGGCATCGTGATCACCCACGGCACCGACACCCTGGAAGAGACCGCCTACTTCCTCAATCTCGTGGAAAAAACCGACAAGCCTATCGTTGTCGTCGGCTCGATGCGCCCAGGCACCGCCATGTCGGCCGACGGCATGCTCAACCTGTACAACGCCGTCGCCGTGGCAGGAAGCAAGGATGCGCGCGGCAAGGGCGTCCTGGTAACCATGAACGATGAGATCCAGTCGGGTCGCGACGTCAGCAAGATGATCAATATCAAGACCGAAGCGTTCAAGAGCCCATGGGGCCCACTGGGCATGGTGGTTGAAGGCAAATCCTACTGGTTCCGCCTGCCAGCCAAGCGTCACACCATGGATTCGGAATTCGACATCAAGACCATCAAGAGCCTGCCGGACGTTGAAATCGCCTACGGCTACGGCAACGTGAGCGACACCGCCTACAAGGCCCTGGCCCAGGCTGGCGCCAAAGCCATCATCCACGCCGGTACCGGTAACGGTTCGGTGTCGTCCAAGGTGGTTCCTGCCCTGGTCGAATTGCGCAAGCAAGGCGTGCAAATCATCCGCTCGTCCCACGTGAATGCCGGCGGCATGGTGCTGCGTAACGCCGAACAGCCTGACGACAAGTACGACTGGGTCGCCGCCCTCGACTTGAACCCGCAGAAAGCGCGGATTCTGGCGATGGTCGCCCTGACCAAGACCCAGGACAGCAAAGAGCTGCAACGGATGTTCTGGGAGTATTGATGCCTGACTGACCCCGACTGGGGTGAGGGAGCGAACGCCCTCACCCCATTGCGCTCGCTTCGACAACGCTCCCGCCTTACACCAAAATTCCCGAATAGCTATCAGACGAACTTCTTGAAATTTAAGTAGTTGCGAAATCACCTACAGTTAAATACTGTATGTGCGTACAGCTTATCAAGGAATACTCCGTGGCAAAGTCCTCTTCCGCAGTGCCAACCCCACCCGACGCCTACGAACGCCTGGCCATTCGCGTGCAAAAAATCATCAATTCCACCAACGCTCAAAAAGCCAAGGCCGCCCTGATCTTCCGATTGCCGGATGAGCCAGAGGATGAGTGGCAGCGCTTGCTGGAGGAAATCGCGGAGAACGATAACGTCACCCTCGCCTATCGGGACGATGGCGGTGTGCAGATTTTCTGGGTTGTGCCGAAGGAAGATTGACTCAATGAATGCGCGTTTTATTGCATTGTGTTGCCTGTTTTTTGCCTTCAGCGCCCACGCCCAGGCGCCCCGAACGTTCACCGAAGCCAAGAAAATCGCCTGGAAACTCTACGCGCCACAATCCACCGAGTTCTATTGCGGCTGCAAATACACCGGCAACCGCGTAGACCTCAAGGCCTGTGGCTACATTCCACGTAAAAACGCCAACCGCGCGGCACGTATCGAGTGGGAACACATCGTGCCGGCCTGGCAGATCGGCCATCAACGTCAGTGCTGGCAGAACGGCGGGCGCAAGAACTGCACACGCCATGACGACGTGTTCAAGCGCGCCGAAGCCGACTTGCACAACCTGGTGCCGAGCATCGGCGAGGTCAATGGCGACCGCAACAATTTCAGTTTTGGCTGGCTGCCAGTGCAAACCGGTCAGTACGGCTCATGCCTGACCCAAGTGGACTTCAAGGCCAAGAAGGTCATGCCGCGCCCTTCGATTCGCGGAATGATCGCGCGTACGTATTTCTACATGAGCAAGCAGTACGGGTTGCGCCTGTCGAAACAGGACCGCCAGCTGTACGAAGCCTGGAACAAGACCTACCCGGTGCAACCCTGGGAGCGCCAGCGCAACCAGACCGTGGCTTGTGTGATGGGGCGCGGCAATGCGTTTGTCGGCCCGGTGAACCTCAAAGCCTGCGGTTGAACAGGGGCGGCACTGCCGCCCAAAGGGCCTGTTACTGCGCGGACTTGTGCTCGATGATTTCAGACACGGTGTCGTTCTTCTTGGCCCGGGCCATTTTTTCGTTGAGCAGCGTCTGCTTGGCCTCGGCCTCGGCCCTGGTTGCGAATGGGCCCAATAACACTTCGTCCTTGCCGTCGACCTTCACGATGTAAAAATTGAAACCATGTTCCAGCAGCCAGGCGGTCAGGTCGGTGATTGCCTGAAGCTTATGGTCTGGCGGCCCTACCCGCAGGTCCCACTCCTGAGCGGCAATCGCGCCGGTTTGTGGCTGGCTTTCGGTCGTGGCAGGCTTGGTCTTCGGAGCGTCGACACGTTTGCCTTCACCACAACCGGCCAATGCCAACACCGCCATTGCCATCGCTACTTTACGCACTGCCCTGCTCCTTAAAGGATTAAAGAGGCGACTTTATCATTCGCTGTCTATTCTGGCCGTCATAAACCTTGGCTTAAACAATGCGAATGATGTATCCCAGACCTGTATGATGCCGCCATGGGAATTAATGTCGCCTCTATGCGTCCTAAAAGAGGCAGTCACAGGGAAGCGCTTAGCAGTAAGCTACACACATCCGACACCTGCCCTGTCCAAACATGTGTCCTTAAAAGTAATCAAGGAGAAGTCCATGCTGATACTCACCCGAAAAGTCGGTGAAAGCATAAACATCGGTGATGACATCACGATCACCATCCTGGGCGTCAGCGGCCAGCAAGTTCGAATCGGCATCAACGCCCCCAAGGATGTTGCCGTGCATCGTGAGGAGATTTACCAGCGCATCCAGGCGGGCCTGACGGCGCCGGACAAAAACCAGACGCCTTGAAGCGCCTTCAGTAGCCAGCCTTTTCGTTCATTGTAACGGCTGGCGAAAACCTCTTCGAACGCTGCGTCCCTGCGCTACGTGACCTGGTTTCATCCGCAAGATCCTCCCGCCGCAAGATAAAACTGCCTCATGCCTGGAACTTGTTGTGGTAGTCGCAGACGAATCCACTGACGGACATCCCGCCATCTCCGTGTGCGTTCAGGAGCACGTCGATGAGGCCAATCACCGCACAACCCTTTTTTCAACGTTCATGGATGATCACTCTACTGATCGGGCTCGCCGTTCTGAGCCTGGACTATGCGCTGTGGCGCGTATTGAAAGACGCAGGCGTGACCCGCTCGCATGCCTGGCTGGACTTGGCATTGCTGCTGTGCGGCTATCTGTTCCTGTTTTGCCTGAGGCCCATCCACAAGCTGGTGCATCGCAGGTTGTGCCGCAGCCATCCGCGGTAGTCCCTGAGGGACCGTTGAAGACTCGTTGTCGGATCGCCGGTATTTACAGCTGCGCAGCAGGACCTATTCTTGAGTGTGTTTGCACAGTCAGTAGAGGTGCTGAAGCCGATGGATACCCTCAGTAAAAGCCAGATCGAAGCTGAATTGGCGGCACGCCTGCCCAGCTACCAGGTGACCTGCACATTGCACACCGACGGCACCCTCTCGGCAGTGCTCAGCGGCCCGAAAACCGATCACTTCGCCGTGACCGGTATCGTGCGCGCGCACTATCGAGGCGCCGAAGCGATCTCGCGGCTTGCCAACGAGATCCTCAAGGAGATGGTGCTGTCACGCCAGAGCATGCGCAGTGATCGAATGCAGGCACCGCCGAGTCCTGCCACCTGCGAAATAGGCCGGGCCCGGTAACGGGTTCGGCTTTTTGTATCAGCCTGTCACCTGCTGCAAACGCAACAAACCCTGGGCGTCACGCATGGCCTGCATCCCCTCATAACCGTCGATAGACGGATGCTCGGTGAGCATGGGCTTGAGATGCGTCGACGTCACGACCATCACATCCGCCCCCGCCGCCTCCCCGGCCCGAATGCCCACCGTAGCGTCTTCAAACACCAGACAATCCTGCACCGGCACCCCCAGACGCGCGGCCCCCAACACATAACAGGCGGGGTCCGGCTTGCCGATGGCCACGTCTTCAGCGGTGACCAGCGCCGCCGGCGCCTCGATCCCCGCCGCTTCAAGCCGACGCAGCGCCAGATCCCTGGGCGCAGAGGTGACCAGCGCCCACTGGTCAGCGGGCAGGCGCTTCAAGAATTCGATGGCCCCGGGAATCGCAACAATGCCTTGCACATCGTGGATTTCAGCCTCGGTAATCCACTGCGCCTCAACCTTTGGATCGACGCCGGGCAAGGCTTGGCGCGTGATGGTATCGATCGCGCGGGCGCCATGAATGGTCGTCAGGAACGCCGCCACATCCAGCCCGTGGCGTTCAGCCCAGATGCTCCACACCCGCTCGGCGGCGGCGATGGAGTTGAGCAACGTCCCGTCCATATCGAACAGGAAAGCGCGGTAAGGGCGGGCAAAGACAGCTGATCCTCGGATGGACACTGCGGGACTTCCTCGTGGGCTGAAACGAATAATCGGCCCGATGCAATCTACGGATCACCTTATGACTTGTAAACGCTGCGCGGGTGTCGCGCAGCCAATGATTACAAACTTGTCATCCTCCTGTTGGTGAGCTGTTCGGGTCGCCTGGTTACCGTGAATGCACTGCCGGACCTGGCAGCCAACCCTTCAAGAGAGCAACTTTTATGAAACTGTTTATCCTCGGCTTTACCGCCCTGCTGGCTACCGGCTCCGTGTTTGCGGCTGACAACAATACGGTCATCCACGACAAAACCGGTTTTTTCGTACACTTGGATATGGCCAAGGTCCTGTCGAGCACCGACACTTACGGCCAATGCGGTATCGTCCCGGCGCGTCTCGACTACCTCGACCACCAGGGCCGCGAGCACGTCCTGGACTACCAAGTGCAAGGCACCGGCTGCGCCAGTGACAATTGATCGGGCTACACTGGCGCCACGTACTGAATCAGGATATTTCCCATGAACATCCTCGTTGTCGAAGACGAACCCAAGGCCGGCAATTACCTGCTTAATGGCCTGCAGGAACTGGGTTACTCCGTAAGCCTGGCCCGTGATGGTGTGGACGGCTTGCACCAGGCGCTGGAAACGCCGTTCGACGTGATCGTGCTGGATGTGATGATGCCGAAGATGGACGGCTGGGAAGTACTGCGCCGCCTGCGCAAGGAAACCGACACACCGGTGCTTTTCCTGACGGCTCGCGATGACATTGCCGACCGCATCAAGGGCCTGGAACTGGGGGCTGATGATTACCTGATCAAGCCCTTCTCCTTCGCCGAACTGGTGGCGCGCCTGCGCACCCTGACCCGTCGCGGCCCGATCCGCGAAGAAGAGCAACTGCACATCGCCGACCTGCAAATCGATGTACTCAAGCGCCGCGTCACCCGCGCCGGCACCCGCATCACCCTGACCAACAAGGAGTTCGCCCTGTTGCACCTGTTCGCCACCCACCAGGACCAGGTGCTCTCGCGCTCGCTGATCGCCTCACGGGTATGGGACATGAATTTCGACAGCGACACCAACGTGGTGGACGTGGCCGTCCGACGCCTGCGCTTGAAAGTCGACGACCCGTTCCAGCTCAAGCTGATCCACAGCGTGCGGGGCATCGGCTACCGCTTCGATACCCAGCCATGAACCCGCGCCGTCATTATTCGCTGACCCTGCGCCTGGCGCTGATTTTCGCGCTGCTCGCCTTTGCCCTGCTGGCGACCCTGGGCGTGGCACTGTACCGCGAGCTGGAACGCGAGCTGATCCGCCGCGACGACGCGCAGTTGATCTCGCGCGTGGACCAACTGCGAAACCTGCTCAACGACAGCAATACCCTGGACTTGATCAAGACCAAGCCGGAACTGTTCCAGAACATGCTGGGCAACCGCGAGTCGGTGCTGAGCATCGCCGCACCCGGCCAGAAACCGCTGCTGTTGGTGAACCCCGCCAATATCGACCTGCCCGCGATCACGCCGGTGCCCAAGGATCATGTGTTGGCGCTGAGCGACGTGCAGCATTTGCCGGGTATAAATGGCGTGCCCTTCTCCACCCTGGCGGCCTCCATCGACTCCGGCGACCTGGGCAGCCTGCAAGTCACCAGCGGGCGCCTGATGACCGAACGCACCGCCATGCTCGCCAGCTACCGGCTGAGCGTTTATGTCCTGGCGAGTATCGCCGCGATTATTCTCGCGCTGGCGGGCTATCTGCTGGTCTATCGCGGTCTGCTGCCATTAAGGCGCCTGGCCCGGCATGCCGAGGGCATCGGTGTCGGCAACCTCACCGAGCGCCTCGACAGCCACGGCGCGCCGAAAGAGCTGCTGCCGATGATTGACTCGTTCAACACCATGCTGGAGCGCCTGGCCAAGGGTTTTGTGCAACTGGGCCAGGTGTCGACCGACATGGCCCACGAACTGCGCACGCCGATCAATAATCTGCTGGGCGAAACCCAGGTCGCCCTGCAACAGAACCGCAGCATCGAGGGGTATCAGCACCTGCTGGCCTCCAATGTGGAAGAGCTTGAGCGCCTGGCGCGGATGCTCGACAACATGCTGTTTCTGGCACGCACCGACCCGGCTGCCGCCCTGCGCCAGCGCCAGGCGCTCAGCGCGGCCGATGAAGTGGAGCGTATCGCGGATTACTTTGAAGGATTGGCAAGCGATGTGGACATGAGCATTCATGCCACGGGCGAAGGCGTGATCTGGGCCGAACCGATGCTGCTGCGCCGGGCCCTGGCGAATCTGTGCGCCAATGCCATCAAGTATGGCGCACCTGGTTGCGAGTTGGTGATACAGGCCACCCCAAGCGCCGAGGGCATTTACCTGCGGGTCAGCAACAGCGGTGAAACCATTGCCGCCGAGCACCTGGCGCGGCTGTTCGAGCGGTTTTATCGGGTGGATGAGTCACGGGAGCGTTCGGCCCAATCCAACGGCTTGGGCCTGTCCATCGTGGCGACCATCATGCAGTTGCATAACGGCCGGTACAGCGTCACCAGTGAAAACGGAGTGACCTGTTTTGAGCTGTTTTTCCCGGCGCGCGAAGGGTGAGGAGCCGCCGATTCAATCGAAGGCGCCGTTGAGTACTTCGTAAATGATGCCAGACGCGATGGCTACCAATATCAAGTCCGTGCCCGCCTGTTGCCACTCATACCCATCGTAATGAGGCAAGTGTCCCACTAAACGCCCATCCAGTTTTTTCGCGATGCCCGGCGGCAGAGGCTTGCCGCGTGCCAGGTTCTTCTGGATACCCGGCGGCAAAGACGGGCCCGGGCTCCAGTAGTCGCGATAACCACCCAGCACATTCAGCACGCTGCCACGGTCGACACTGGGGCCGTGGCTGCTCGAACCGCCTTTGCCTTTGGACTTGTCATGCCCCTGCCCGCCCTGGCCATTGCCCTTGTTGTTGCCTTGTCCCTTGCCATTGCCTGGATCAGCCAGCGCCATGCCACTCCCGGCAAACAGCACAAGCGACAGCACGACAGACACGAATTTCAAAGACTTGATCATGGCGATTATCCAAGGCGGGAGCGTAGTTGAACTCTAGTTCAAGTTGGCGCGCCACGCGCAGAATCAACTCACCTGACCGCCCACTTCCAGCACATCCACTGATGTACTCCACGCCGCACAGACTGCGATACGCAGGCCCTCCACCAGGCTTGGCAGCGCCATCAACGCCTCGCAGGGCACATGGATAAAACCACTGCGCACCGACGTGCCGGCCAGCACATGCTGCAAACGGTAGAACACCTGATTACAGACAAAGGTGCCTGCCGTCTGCGACACCGACGCCGCAATCCCCGCCTCGCGCACGGCCTTGACCATGGCCTTGATCGGCAGCGTCGAAAAATACGCCGCCGGGCCACCGACCACCACCGCCGTGTCGACAGGCTGCTCGCCCAGATTATCGGGGATGCGCGCGTCGTTGATATTGATCGCCACCCGCTCCATGGAAATCTCGCTACGCCCCGGCGCCAGGCCCGTGGCAATCACCATCACCGGGCGCCATTCATCGATCAGTCGCACCAGGCACTCGCCTGCCGTGGCGAACGCGCAGGGCAGCTCACGCGCCACAATCATCACGTCTTCATCAATCATGCAGCCGTCCAGCAGGCGCGCAGCCTCCCAGGACGGGTTCACCGGGTCTCGGTCAAAGGGCTCGAACCCCGTCAGCAATACGGTTCGCATCCTGGCCTCACATCAACAGATAAAGCAGCACGATATTGACCATCAGCATCATCAACGCCGTCGGCAACTGCGCCTTGATCACTGCGTTCTTGTCCGGCAATTCCAGCAACGCCGCCGGCACGATATTGAAGTTGGCCGCCATGGGCGTCATCAGCGTACCGCAGTAGCCGGAGAACATGCCGATGGCCGCCATCACCGCCGGGTTACCGCCATAAATACCCACCAGCACCGGCACGCCGACCCCGCCGGTCATCACCGGGAACGCGGCGAAACCGTTGCCCATGATGACCGTGAACAGCGCCATGCCCAATACATAGACCATCACCGCCACCAATTTATAGTCCAGGTTGATATAGGTGGTGGTGACGTGCGCGACGGCCGTGCCGACCCCGGCTTCATTGAACAACAAACCGAGCATCGCCAACATCTGCGGCAGCACCATGGCCCAGCCCAGGGCTTCGGTGAGGCGACGCGACTCGCGCAAGGCTTGCACCGGCGTGTCGCGGGTCAGCCAGCAAGCCAGGCCGAGGGCGATCAGGCAGCCGATACCCAGGGAAACGAAGGTGGTGTTTTTCGGGTCCAGCAGCGGCACGCCGCCGATCTCGGTGTGCTTGAGCAAGACCGAACCGATCACGGTGGTCAACGGGATGGCCAACGCCGGAATAAATAGCTTGTGCCCCAAGCGTCCGGCACTGGCGCGGGACGCTTTGTCATGCAGTTCGGCATGGATGCCACGGCCTACCCCGCCGAAGCCCGCGATCAACGCCATCACCACCACGCCCACGCCGATGGCCACCGACGGCAGGCGCTCGCCCAGCAAAAACGGCAGCGCGAACAGCAGCCAGAACACCGCACTGGACCAACGCTTGGGGTGAGTACGGTCCATCAGGATCATGCCGGCGGTAATCAACAGCAGCACCCCGGCCAGCCAGTACAGGTATTGAATCGAAATGATCATTGCGCGGCTCCCACCGGGGTAACGGACGGCGTCAGTTCGCGGGTCAGCCTTCGGTCAAAACGATGCAAGCGAATCGCATGGATGATAAACGCGCAGATCGCCGTGGGAATGCCCCACACCGCGATGTGCAGCGGTTCCACATCGATGCCCGAGCCCAGCAGGAAGGTGTGCATCAGCGCAATCGCACCAAAGGCCACGAAGATATCTTCACCAAAGAACAGGCCGACATTGTCCGTCGCCGCGCACATGGCCAAGACTTTGTGGCGCAGTTTTTCCGGCAGTTTGCCGTAGCGTTTTTCCGCCGCACCTTCGGCCATCGGCGCCAGCAGCGGACGCACCATCTGCGGATGCCCACCCAGGCTGGTCAACCCCATGGCCGCGGTGGATTCACGCACAAACAGGTAGATGATCAACAAGCGTCCGACCGTCGCCCGCTCAAACCGCGCGATCCAGTTCTGTGCATGCAGGCGCAAGCCATGGCGTTCCAGCAAGCCGATGACGGCCAGGGGCAACAACAGGATCAATTGCAGGGCACGGGTCTGAAGGAAACCCTCACCCATGCTGGCGAGAATCTTTTCCAGCGGGAAGTGAGCCGCAAGCCCGGTGGCGATCGCGGCAGCGGTGACCACCAACAACGGATTGAAGCGCAAGACAAAGCCAACCACGATCACAAGTACGCCGATCAACGGCCATAAGTTCACAACAGTTTGCATGACGGGAAGGTCCTATAAGTGCGCGCTGCGGCGCCGTTACAGCAGGATGTGAACAAAGGTTCACAGCAAGAAGTAGCGTGCAGTCGGCTCGGTTTTTATTGTTGACCCGGAAGGTCGAGCGTCAGTGGCGGCAACTTTGCTGCCTGGGGGCGGGGAGTGTCCAACAAGAAAAATTGTTGCTGCAAACCAATAAATTTTGTGGGGGATGGAGGGCCAGGACGCAGACAGGCCGGGAGTGTATCGGGCGCTTGATTGACCTGGTGCTCAGGTTATTGGAACGCTACCGATGGCCAATCAACGCATCAGAGCGTCACGGCGAAGACCATCGATTACCGATAGCCGTCCGGACTGGTTTTTCTAAGATTCTCACAAATATCACGCAGGACATCTGCCAGTGGGGGCTGTAACAAAAAGGATTTCATTTCCGAGACGTCGTCTTTGTATGAAGGGTCCGCGTTGACCCGGCGGTACTCGGACCTGCTCTCTTCGCTGAACGTGGGATCAGTCACCAGCCTTTCAAGCGTTAAGCCACGCTCGGGATTTCTCTCGTGGCATATCTGGAGTGCGGCTATGGCGGTGACCGCGACTTTTTCTTCGCTTTTCGGTTGAGCGGCGGTAGCTGCCTCGACGCTGGTGACGGCTGAAAGCAGTATCCACAGCCCCGCGTTTTTCCTTGAAAACACTTGTTTACTCCTGATTTCGGCAGGTGAATCGCTTTCTCACCTTATCGAGCGCGTAAGCGGTTGCCAAGGGATCGAGAATCTGGAAGTGAGCGCCGAATTGGCGTTCTGAGTAGGGTTTTGCAAAAGCTTTGCAAATCGCGGATCGAGTAGGAGGCGGATTTACATCCGCCGTCCTCTCACACCACCGTACGTACGGTTCCGTATACGGCGGTTCAGGTCATGCGGATAAGCCGTTGATCGTATCGAGTATCGAGACCAGTCCGAGCTGGTTCCACAGTTTCTTCGGCAGCGCCTGATTCATATGTGACGCTCCCGAGTTCCACCAAGGACCTCTGCCATTGAACGCTGATGTGCAAGCACGTCCTTCATGGATCCCCAGGCGCATCAGGTTGCGCGCCCTCGTAGAGGGCCGCTTCCATTGACGCCAGACGACACATCGAAGCTTACGTCTTACCCAACCGTCCAATTCTTCGAGTGGTTTCCTGCTCTGGCTGAGCTTGAAGTAACCCGCCCAACCACGCAGCACCGGGTTGATCCGCTCAATGACGTTAGCCATCTTGTGGCCCCGGGCTTTACGCAGCAGTGCTCTGAGCCGATCGCGTAGGCGATCCAGGCTCATCGTCGCCACTCTTAGTCTCGGCTGTTGGTGCCAGCTCATCCCATAACCCAAGTAGTCACAGGCCCAGGGCCGTGCCACACGGCTCTTTTCCTGATTCAACGTCAATTTCAGGTGTTGATTCAGGAAGCGTTCAACCCCGGCCAGCACACGCTCGCCTGCGCGACGACTACGCACATAAATGTTCGCGTCGTCGGCATAGCGTACAAAGCGGTGGCCCCGTCGTTCCAGTTCACGGTCGAGTTCGTTGAGCAGGATATTCGACAACAACGGCGAGAGCGGACCGCCTTGCGGCGTCCCCCTGCCGTCGGCTGGCGATCCCACCCGACATGACTCCAGCCTCGAGGTAGCGACGGATCAGCCTGAGCACTCGCTTGTCTTCGACTTGACGTTCGATGCAGGCCATCAATACATCGTGGTTGACTCGATCAAAGAACTTCTCAAGATCAAGCTCCACGCACCAGCGGTTCCCCGCCGCCACATGGGCGCGAGCTGTTTCGATAGCTTGGTGAGCGCTTCTGCCCGGACGAAAGCCGTAGCTGTAATCCGAGAACAGAGGGTCGAAGATCGGTGTGAGCTGTTGCAGCAAAGCCTGCTGGATCAGGCGGTCCACTACACTGGGAATGCCCAGCTGTCGCGTTCCTCCCTTGGGCTTGGGGATTTCAACGGCGCGTACACCTTGCGGGTGATACTCACCGGCCAGCAACCGAGCCTTGAGGATCGGCCAATACTGATTCGTGTAGTCCGCCAATTGCTCGACCGTCATGCCATCGGCACCCGGCGCGCCCTTGTTGCTGACCACACGGTGATACGCACGCTTGAGGTTGACGGGTGCGAGCACCCGCGCCATCAGCGTGTCCGGCTCCGCTTTCGTCCGCGCCACAGACGCCGCCGATACCTCTGCGCTGTCAGCCGTCATCCTCGGATACTGTCCGGAACTCGGAGTAACAGTTTTCTCTGGGAGAAATTTCTGCATTTCGGTATTCACGAGACTCTGACGCCTACCGGCGGCATAACCTGTTCAGCCCTTGATGACGTGGTTATTCGTCACTTACTACGGCCGGCTCGCTGACTTCTGCAGGTTCATCCCGTCGCCTCTCGACGCCCGGTAGCACAGTGGCAAACCTACAGATCTCCCAGGGTAATTCGCGCGACCTTCCTGCTTATGCCTGTCGGATCTACGTCGTAGCGTTCCGTGCAAGTATTGGGCTTTAACGATTTGCGCCGTCTTACCCCGCTACGCCGCCTCTATCCGCTTCCTGTTCGTCAGGCCAGCATTTTGCCTCGGGCTTCCTTCAGATTCGCAGTCACCCGCGACACCCTTGCCTCTGGCTAACACTTCCCCTTGCCGGGTGTGTAGAGGACTTTCACCTCCAAGTCACCAGCGTGGCCACCACAGCCAAGCTGGTTGCGCTTACGCGCAACGCGCCATGCCTGGCGCACACAAAAAAGGGCCCACCTTTCGGTGAGCCCTTCTAGACCGCCCAGCAGAGCGGATTTTGTTTGGTAGGCGCGATTGGACTCGAACCAACGACCCCCACCATGTCAAGGTGGTGCTCTAACCAACTGAGCTACGTGCCTGCTGTGAGGCGGCATTCTACGGAATTGCGCAGGGGTGTCAACCTCTTTTTTGCAGCTAACCCTATGAATATGCGAATTTTTTATTTTCGCCTGGCACACTCGCGTTTTTTCGGTGGCTGGCGGGCAATTTTCAACTCAGGTAGGATCAGCGCACTCGTAAAAAATATAAAACAGAGGTTCCAGGATGGCGAACACCCCCTACCCCCAGTCGTATTACGCCGCGTCCGCCAACGCGGTTCCGCCTCGTCCGGCCCTGCAAGGTGACGTTGAAACCGATGTGTGCGTGATTGGGGCCGGCTATACCGGGCTGTCCAGCGCGCTGTTTCTGCTGGAGAACGGGTTTCGCGTGACGGTCCTGGAAGCGGCCAAAGTGGGTTTTGGTGCGTCGGGGCGCAATGGCGGACAGATCGTCAATAGCTACAGCCGCGATATCGATGTGATCGAGCGCAGCGTCGGCCCGCAGCAGGCCCAGTTGCTGGGACAAATGGCCTTCGAAGGCGGCAGGATCATTCGTGAGCGCGTCGCCAAGTACCAGATCCAGTGCGACCTGAAGGACGGCGGCGTGTTCGCCGCGCTCAACAGCAAGCACATGGGCCACCTGGAATCGCAGAAGCGCCTGTGGGAGCGCTACGGCCACACCCAACTGGAACTGCTGGACGAACGCCGCATCCGCGACGTGGTGGCCTGTGATAATTATCTTGGCGGCCTGCTGGACATGAGTGGCGGGCATATCCACCCACTCAACCTGGCGCTGGGCGAAGCGGCGGCGGTGGAATCGCTGGGTGGCACGATCTACGAACAATCGGCGGCGGTGCGCATTGAGCGCGGCGCCAACCCGGTGGTGCATACCGCCGAAGGCAAGGTCAGGGCCAAGTTCATCATCGTCGCCGGCAATGCCTACTTGGGCAACCTGGTACCGGAGTTGGCGGCCAAATCGATGCCGTGCGGCACCCAAGTGATCACCACCGCACCGCTGGGTGATGAACTGGCCAGGACATTGCTGCCCCAGGACTACTGTGTCGAGGACTGTAACTACCTGCTCGACTACTACCGCCTCACCAGCGACAAGCGTCTGATTTTCGGCGGCGGCGTGGTGTATGGCGCGCGCGATCCGGCGAATATCGAGGCGATCATCCGGCCGAAAATGCTCAAGGCCTTTCCGCAACTCAAGGATGTGAAGATCGACTACGCCTGGACCGGCAATTTCCTGCTGACCCTGTCGCGCTTGCCACAGGTGGGCCGACTGGGGGACAACATCTACTACTCACAGGGCTGCAGCGGGCATGGCGTGACGTACACGCACCTGGCTGGCAAGGTACTGGCGGAGGCGCTGCGAGGCCAGGCAGAGCGTTTTGATGCGTTTTCCGACCTGCCGCACTACCCGTTTCCGGGCGGGCAACTGTTGCGCACGCCGTTTGCGGCGCTGGGCGCCTGGTACTACGGGTTGCGGGATAAGTTGGGGTTCTGAGGATATGGAAAGGTTTGCCTGCGCTGCTATCGCAGGCAAGCCAGCGCCCACATTCACCGCGCCTGACTTAACATCAAATCGCAGACACAAAAAACCCCGGTCTTTCGACCAGGGTCTTTGCTATCGGATCAAAGTAGCCAGTGGCTTGCTTTGTGCTTCAAGGCGTTCAGTGGGCCTTGAGGCAGATATGGCGCAGCGGACGGGACTCGAACCCGCGACCCCCGGCGTGACAGGCCGGTATTCTAACCGACTGAACTACCGCTGCGTATCGCTTGACCAGTTGCGCGTAAAACCTCAACTGTCTTTAAACATCTGACCGATCAGCCTTGGCTGTTCAATCTCAAGCCCGACGAATCAGACCTGTAAAATATGGCGCAGCGGACGGGACTCGAACCCGCGACCCCCGGCGTGACAGGCCGGTATTCTAACCGACTGAACTACCGCTGCGCGTCGGTGCAACCTTTAACGTTGCGTCTTGCCCTGGAGCAAAACTCTCAAGAAGTGGTGGGTGATGACGGGATCGAACCGCCGACCCTCTGCTTGTAAGGCAGATGCTCTCCCAGCTGAGCTAATCACCCTTTGCTTCGTGAGGCCGCGAAATTTACGCAGGTAGCGGACCTAAGTCAATAGCCTGCTTGAAGTTTTTCTAAAAAAACCAAAACAGCGTCAAGACCACCCTACTCGCTGTAAATCATCTTCTTGCTCATGCCGCCGTCCACCACGAACTCCTGCCCGGTGACAAACCCGGCCTGGCGCGACAGCAGCCACGCGACCATCGCCGCCACATCCTCGACCGTGCCGACCCGGCCCGCGGGATGCTGGGCATGATCGGCATCGGTCAGCGGCTCGGCACGTCGTACGGCCGGGTCACGCGCATCGATCCAGCCCGGGCTGACGGCATTCACACGGACCTCCGGCCCGAGACTGATCGCCAATGCATGGGTCAGGGCCAACAGGCCGCCCTTGCTCGCCGCATAGGCCTCGCTGTCCGGCTCCGATTGACGGGCACGGGTCGAGGCCAAGTTGACGATGGCCCCACCGTGGGCGCGCAGATACGGCGCACAGTGCTTGGCCAGCAGCATGGGCCCGCTGAGGTTCACCGCCAGCACGCGATTCCAATACGCCAGGTCGAGACTTTCCAGAGTGATATTGTGCGGGTCGGCCACGGCCGCATTGCACACCAGCCCATCCAGGCGACCAAACTGCCCGAGCACTTCAGCGACACCCTGGGCGACTTGTTTCTCGTCCGCCACGTCCATGGTGATAAACCACGCGTTGTCGCCCAGCACCTTGGACACCTTGGCACCGCGCTCGCGATCGAGGTCGGTCAACACCACCTGCCAACCTTCACTGATCAACCACGCCGCGATCCCGAGGCCAATGCCCCGTGCCGCGCCCGTTACCAGCGCGACGCGCCCGTTAGTCGCCGCGGCAGCTTCCAGGGACCACTCGATCACAAGGCCGCCAACCCGCGGGCCAGGTCGGCCTGCAAATCAGCCACGTCTTCCAGGCCCACCGCGACGCGGATCAGGCTGTCGCGAATACCCGCCGCCTCACGTTCCTGCGGCGCCAGGCGGCCATGAGAAGTGGTGCTTGGGTGGGTAATCGTGGTTTTGCTGTCGCCCAGGTTGGCGGTGATGGAGATCAGGCGCGTGGCATCGATAAAGCGCCAGGCGCCCTCCTTGCCACCCTTCACCTCAAAGCTCACCACCGCACCGAAGCCACGCTGCTGGCGCTGGGCCAATTCGTGTTGCGGGTGGCTTTTGAGCCCGGCGTAGTGGACCTTCTCGATACCGTCCTGCTGCTCCAGCCACTCGGCCAGGGCCTGGGCATTGGCGCAATGGGCCTTCATGCGCAGGCCGAGGGTTTCCAGGCCCTTGAGGAAGATCCAGGCGTTGAACGGGCTCAGGGTCGGGCCGGCGGTGCGCAAGAAGCCCACCACTTCCTTCATCTGCTCGCTGCGCCCCGCCACCACACCGCCCATGCAACGACCCTGGCCGTCGATGAACTTGGTGGCCGAGTGCACCACAATATCCGCGCCCAGCTTCAGCGGCTGCTGCAAGGCCGGCGTGCAGAAGCAGTTATCCACCACCAGCATGGCGCCCTTGGCGTGAGCCACTTCGGACAAGGCGGCGATATCCACCAGCTCGGCCAACGGGTTGGACGGCGATTCGACGAACAGCAAGCGGGTATTGGCCTTGATCGCCGCATCCCAGCCGGACAGGTCCGCCAGAGGCACGTAATCCACCTCGATACCGAAGCGCTTGAAGTACTTCTCGAACAGGCTGATGGTCGAACCAAACACACTGCGCGACACCAGCACGTGGTCGCCGGCGCTGCACAGGCTCATCACCACCGCCAGGATCGCCGCCATGCCGGTTGCCGTGGCCACCGCCTGCTCGGCGCCTTCCAGGGCCGCGATACGCTCTTCGAACGCACGCACGGTCGGGTTGGTGTAACGCGAGTAAACGTTACCCGGCACTTCACCGGCAAAGCGCGCAGCGGCATCGGCCGCGGTGCGGAATACATAGCTGGAGGTGAAGAACATCGGGTCGCCGTGCTCACCTTCCGGGGTACGGTGCTGGCCGGCGCGCACAGCCAGGGTATCGAAAGCTACGCCATCGAGGTCGCTGTCCAACCGACCGGCATCCCATTCCTGACTCATGCTGCCACTCCTTACTTGAATGCTTTATTTAACATACAAAACCGGCCCCTCAGGGCCGGTGTTTACTCAGTTGTTGTACAGATCGATGATCGCGCTGACCGCTTGGGTCTTGATCTTCGAGGAGTCGTTACGCGCCTGCTCGATCTTGTTCAGGTAGGCCTCGTCGACGTCACCGGTCACATATTTGCCGTCGAATACCGCGCAGTCGAATTGCTCGATCTTGATCTTGCCGCCACCGACCGCTTCGATCAGGTCCGGCAGGTCCTGATAGATCAGCCAATCGGCGCCGATCAGGTCGGCCACGTCCTGGGTGGTGCGGTTGTGCGCGATCAACTCGTGGGCGCTCGGCATGTCGATACCGTACACGTTCGGGTAACGCACGGCAGGCGCCGCGGAACAGAAGTACACGTTCTTCGCGCCGGCTTCGCGGGCCATCTGGATGATCTGCTTGCACGTGGTGCCGCGTACGATGGAGTCATCCACCAGCATCACGTTCTTGCCGCGAAATTCCAGTTCGATGGCGTTGAGCTTCTGGCGCACCGACTTCTTGCGCGCTGCCTGGCCGGGCATGATGAAGGTACGACCGATGTAGCGGTTCTTGACGAAACCTTCGCGAAACTTGACGCCCAGGTGGTTCGCCAGCTCCAGCGCGGCGGTGCGGCTGGTGTCCGGAATCGGGATTACCACGTCGATATCGTGCTCGGGACGCTCACGCAGAATCTTGTCGGCCAGCTTCTCACCCATGCGCAGGCGCGCCTTGTATACCGACACACCGTCGATGATCGAATCCGGACGCGCCAGGTAGACGTGTTCGAAGATGCACGGGGTGAGGGTCGGCGCCACGGCGCACTGACGGGTGTGCAATTTGCCATCTTCGGTGATGTACACCGCTTCGCCCGGCGCGAGGTCGCGGATCAGGGTAAAGCCGAGCACGTCCAGGGACACGCTTTCGGAAGCGATCATGTACTCGACACCTTCGTCGGTGTGACGCTGGCCGAACACGATCGGACGGATGCCATGCGGGTCGCGGAAACCGACGATGCCGTAACCGGTGATCATCGCCACCACGGCGTAACCACCGACGCAACGGTTGTGCACGTCGATTACGGCGGCGAACACGTCTTCTTCGGTCGGCTGCAGCTTGCCGCGCTGGGCCAGCTCATGAGCGAACACGTTGAGCAGCACTTCCGAGTCGGAGCTGGTGTTGACGTGGCGCAGGTCAGATTCGTAAATCTCCTTGGCCAGCTGTTCAACGTTGGTCAGGTTGCCGTTATGCGCCAGGGTGATGCCGTAAGGCGAGTTGACGTAGAACGGTTGAGCTTCGGCCGAGGTCGAGCTACCGGCAGTCGGGTAACGCACATGGCCAATGCCCATGTGTCCGACCAGGCGCTGCATGTGACGCTGATGAAACACGTCACGCACCAGGCCATTGTCCTTGCGCAGGAATAACCGGCCGTCGTGGCTGGTCACAATACCGGCAGCGTCCTGGCCGCGGTGCTGGAGGACGGTTAGCGCGTCATACAGCGCCTGATTGACGTTCGACTTACCGACGATACCGACGATGCCACACATGCGACGCAACCCCTACTTAATGAATCTTGACTGAACACAGCTTACTGAGGCGTTTTGGCCGGCAAGAGGTGTTCCTTGAACGGAAGATCAGCGGGTACGCTGATTCCGCTGGCCAGCCACTGACTGCTCCACCCCAGAATGAGGTTCTTGGACCAATCTGCAACCAATAGAAATTTTGGCACGAGTACCGACTCCTGCCACCACGAATCCTGCTGTACCGGCCCCAGGCTCAACAGCCCGACCGCCACGACCACCAGCAACGCGCCACGCGCGGCGCCGAAGGCCATGCCGAGAAATCGATCGGTCCCTTCGATGCCGGTGACACGTATCAACTCGCCAATCAGATAATTGACCATTGCTCCCACCAGCAGCGTGGCGATGAACATGATGGCGCAGCCCGCAATGACGCGAGCCGAAGGTGTCTCGATGTATCCGCTCAGATAGACCGACAGCGAGCCACCGAACATCCAGGCGACGACTCCTGCAATGATCCAGGTCAGCAACGACAGTGCTTCTTTTACGAAGCCGCGGCTTAGACTGATCAACGCGGAGATGGCGACGATGGCGACGATCGCCCAATCAACCCAGGTAAATGGCACGTTTGAGCCTACGGACAGATAAGGCGGCGCATTTTAGCAGAGCGCCGGGCTATCGGTAAGCTGTGATTGCGGCTGCTTTGCAAATCAGTAGTTTGTGGCGAGCCAATCGCGTTTCAACCCCCACCACAAATCAATGTAGGCTCAGCCGCGCTCAGGCTGGAACCGGGTCACGAACCCTTTCAGGCTCTGCTGACGATCCAGCAAATCGC
This sequence comes from Pseudomonas sp. FP597, assembly GCF_030687435.1. Classification (NCBI taxonomy): domain Bacteria; kingdom Pseudomonadati; phylum Pseudomonadota; class Gammaproteobacteria; order Pseudomonadales; family Pseudomonadaceae; genus Pseudomonas; species Pseudomonas sp. FP597. The sequence goes on from NZ_CP117432.1 coordinate 4,366,333, forward strand.
GCAGGCGGTCCGCCTCGGCACGTTCGATCAGCGGCCCGATAAACACGCGGTTCTTGCCGTCGGCACTGCGGATGTAAGCGTTATACCCCTGGGCACGCAGCTTCTTCTGCAACGCGTCGGCCCCTTCGCGATTGCCCAGGCTGGCCACCTGGATCGACCAACTGATCGGCAAGCCATTCGGGTCGATGCGGCTCTGCCCGACATCCGGCTTGCCCGGCGCGGCGGGTTGCGGCGCGACCGGCTTGGGCGCAGGTGCCGGCGCGGCAGGCTTGGCGGCAACGGCTGGCACGGGCTTGACCACCGGCACGCTTGGCTGAACCGGCATCGACGGCGCCTGTTGCGCAGCCACCTCCTCATCGCTCGGTACCGGCTCTTCCTGCGGCAATGCCTGAGGCTCCGGCACTACGACCGGTTCAATCTGCACTTGCGGCACGGCGGGAGCCTGAGGCGCAGCCGGCGCTTCAACAACGACCTGGCGCTCTTCGTCCTGGCGAGAAAACAGCATGGGCAAAAAAATCACCGCCAGCGCCACCAGAACCAGGGCTCCGACCATCCGCTGCTTGTATGCGCTATCCAGTAATGCCATGTGCAGCTTCCTCCGTGGAGCGCCGGGCCAACCATTCAAGCGCCTCGGCAACACAATAAAATGACCCGAACAACAGGATTTCGTCCTCGGCCGTCGCGACCGCGCATTGCGCCTCAAGGGCGGCACTCACGCTTGCATACGACGTCACGGGCGCCCCAAGGTTCTGCAACACTGCCTCCAGCTCCAACGCCGGACGGCTGCGCGGAGTGCCCAGCGGTGCCACCGCCCACGTCTGGACACTGCCGAGCAACGGCGCAACCACGCCTTCCAGGTCCTTGTCCGCCAGCAACCCGAACACCGCCAGACGACGACCGGCCGGCGGCGTGCGTGACAGACGCTGCGCCAGGTATTGCGCCGCATGGGGGTTGTGCCCCACATCCAGCAACAGGTTCAGGCGCTTGCCTTCCCACTCGAATGCACGACGGTCCAGACGCCCCACAACACGGGTCGCCAGCAAGGTCGCGGCAATCTGTTCGGCATTCCACGGCAGATCCAGCAACAGATAGGCCTGCAGCGCGAGCGCGGCGTTTTCCATCGGCAGGTTCAGCAGCGGCAAATCGCGCAGCTCAACTGTCTGCCCACGCGCATCACGCCCGCGCCACTGCCAGTGCTGTTCGCCAATCTCAAGCCTGAATTCGCGCCCGCGCAGGAAGAACGGGCAATCCAGCGCACGCACCTTGTCCAGCAAGGGTTGCGGCGGGTCCAGGTCACCGCACAGCGCAGGCTTGCCCTGGCGGAAGATTCCGGCTTTTTCGTAGGCAACGGACTCGCGGGTATTGCCCAGGTAGTCGGCGTGGTCCACGCCAATACTGGTGACCAACGCCAGGTCGGCATCCACCACGTTGACCGTGTCCAGACGCCCGCCCAGGCCTACCTCCAGCACCACCACGTCCAGTTGCGCACGTTCGAACAGCCAGAACGCCGCCAGGGTGCCCATCTCGAAGTAAGTCAGGGACGTGTCGCCGCGCCCCGCATCCAGCGCGGCGAAGGCTTCGCAGAGCTGCTCGTCGGTGGCTTCGATGCCATTGAGCTGCACCCGCTCGTTGTAGCGCAGCAGGTGCGGCGAGCTGTAAACGCCGACGCTCAGCCCCTGGGCCTGCAGCAACGCGGCGACAAAGGCGCAGGTAGAGCCTTTGCCGTTGGTGCCGGTCACCGTGATCACACGCGGCGCCGGACGGCCCAACCCGAGGCGGGCCGCTACCTGTTGCGAGCGCTCCAGGCCCATGTCGATGGCGGACGGATGCAACTGCTCAAGGTAGGCGAGCCATTCGCCCAGGGTACGCTGGGTCATAGGTTCGCAGGCACCGGCGGCACAACGATCGGCTCGACTTTAGGCGCGACGTACACAGGCGTCGGCAGGCCCATCATTTGCGCCAGCAGGTTACCCAGGCGTGGACGCAGCTCGCCACGCGGGATGATCAGGTCGATGGCACCGTGCCCCAGCAGGAACTCGCTGCGCTGGAAGCCTTCGGGCAGTTTTTCACGCACGGTCTGCTCGATGACGCGCGGGCCGGCAAAGCCGATCAGGGCCTTTGGCTCGCCAACGATCACGTCACCCAGCATCGCCAGGCTGGCGGAAACGCCGCCGTAGACCGGGTCGGTCAGCACGGAAATGAACGGGATACCTTCTTCGCGCAGACGCGCCAGCACCGCGGAGGTCTTGGCCATTTGCATCAGGGAGATCAGGGCTTCCTGCATACGCGCACCACCGGAGGCGGCGAAGCAGATCATCGGGCAACGGTTTTCCAACGCGTAGTTGGCGGCGCGCACAAAGCGCTCGCCGACGATGGCCCCCATGGAACCGCCCATGAAGGAGAACTCGAACGCCGACACCACCACCGGCATACCCAGCAGCTTGCCACTGACCGAGATCAACGCATCCTTCTCACCGGTCTGCTTTTGCGCAGCGCTCAGACGATCCTTGTACTTCTTGCCGTCGCGAAACTTGAGGCGGTCAACCGGTTCCAGGTCAGCGCCCAGCTCGTTACGGCCGTCGGCATCGAGGAAAATATCGATACGCGCGCGGGCGCCAATACGCATGTGATGGTTGCACTTGGGGCAAACGTCCAGGGTCTTTTCCAGCTCCGGACGGTACAGCACCGCGTCGCAGGATGGGCATTTGTGCCACAGACCTTCAGGAACCGAGCTTTTTTTCACCTCGGAACGCATGATCGAAGGGATCAGTTTGTCTACTAACCAGTTGCTCATGCTTTCTTTCTCCAGTACCGGTGGCTTGAACACAGCCCCGCGTATGCCCTTGAGCTAAATTCATATGTGGCGATGACGCGGGCTGGACGGGGTCAGACGTTCGACCTGCCATTTCCAGCCTGCATCCTCAGCCTTCCAGACAACCTGCCAACGCAGGGTTGCCACTTCGTTTCCGGCACACCCACAGGCGGCACCGGGCTGTTTTACACAGTGGTAGTTATGGACGGCGGCAGACTGCCAGCCGTCACATCCCGCCACGGCTGTTGCGCACGGCCTGCATGAACGCGCGAATCTTGCTGTGATCCTTGATGCCCTTGCCCTGCTCCACCCCGCCGCTGACATCCACGGCATAGGGACGAACCTGCTCGATGGCCGCCGCGACATTCGCCGGGTTGAGGCCGCCGGCCAGGATGATCGGCGCGCTCAGCCCCTCGGGGATCAGCGACCAGTCAAACGCTTCACCGGTACCGCCGGGTACGCCTTCGACGTAGGTGTCGAGCAGAATCCCACGTGCCCCGGCATAGGCGGCACAGGCGGCAGCGATGTCATCCCCGGCCTTGACGCGCAGCGCCTTGATGTACGGGCGCTGGTAACTTTCACAGTCTTCCGGGGTTTCGTCGCCGTGGAACTGCAGCATGTCCAGCGGTACGGCATCCAGGGTTTCGTTGAGTTCGCAACGGCTGGCGTTGACGAACAAGCCCACCGTGGTGACGAACGGCGGCAATGCCTTGATGATCGCCCGCGCCTGCAGTACGTTCACCGCACGCGGACTCTTGGCATAAAACACCAGGCCAATGGCGTCCGCCCCCGCCTCGACTGCCGCCAGCGCGTCTTCTATGCGGGTAATCCCGCAAATCTTGCTGCGAACGGCTGACATGTCGTAGAAGCCTCAGGGTTTGGCCGAGAAAGTCCCGGATGGTAACAAAAGCTATTCCGGGCGTCAGCCGCCAAGTTCGCTGAAACCGGTAAGGAAGTGTGGCCCGATAAAACGGTCCGGCAGTTCGAACTCGTCGCGGTACTCCACATCCACCAGATACAGCCCGAACGGATGCGCGGTGACGCCGCCGGTGCGGCGGATGCGGCTTTCCAGCACTTCCCTGGCCCAGTCCACCGGGCGCTCGCCGGTGCCGATGGTCATCAGCACCCCGGCAATGTTGCGCACCATATGGTGCAGGAACGCGCCGGCACGGATGTCCAGCACGATCATCTTGCCGTGACGGGTCACACGCAGGTGATGGACTTCCTTGATCGGCGATTTGGCCTGGCACTGGCCGGCACGGAAGGCACTGAAATCATGCACCCCCACCAGGTGCTGCGCGGCTTCGGCCATGCGCTCGGCGTCCAGCGGGCGGTGGTTCCAGGTGATTTCTTCGTTGAGGTGCGCCGGGCGGATCTGGTCGTTGTAGATCACATAGCGGTAGCGCCGGGCGATCGCCTTGAAGCGCGCATGAAAATGCGCCGGCATGACCTTGGCCCAGCTGACGCTGACGTCATGGGGCAAGTTGATATTCGCGCCCATGACCCACGCCTTCATCGTGCGTTCGGCCTGGGTGTCAAAGTGCACCACCTGGCCACACGCATGGACGCCAGCATCGGTACGCCCGGCGCACATCAGCGAAACCGACGAATCAGCAACCTTGGACAGGGCCTTTTCCAGGGTTTCCTGCACCGTGGGCACGCCCGACGCCTGGCGCTGCCAGCCACGATAGCGCGAGCCTTTGTATTCCACGCCCAGGGCGATGCGGTAAAAGCCGGCGGCCGCCATTTCGGCGGCCGGGTTATCTAAATTTGCCAAGAATTGAGAGCCTGATGAGTTGCGCAAAGGCGGCCATTATAAGGCGACAGGTGCGTTGCGCGCGCTTTTGTTATGGATTGACGCATACCAATGTGGGAGGGGCTTGCTCCAGCCGTTAGATTCTGCCGAGCATTTCCTTGGCTTCGCCGCGCTGCACCTCATCGCCCTCGATCAGCACTTCGGCCAGGATGTCTTTCGCGCCATCCGCATCGCCCATATCGATATAGGCCTGGGCCAGGTCCAGCTTGGTGGCGACTTCATTGGTACCGGAGAGGAAGTCGAACTCCGGCTCATCATCGCCCAACGCCGCGTCTTCAGCGGTGAAGGATGGCTCAAGGGCAGGGTTTTCCAGGTTCTGGGACAGGCGATCCAGCTCGGCGTTGACGTCATCCAGCTCCGACGCGAAGGCATCGGGCTTGGCGGCAGCTTGCGGCTCGTCAGCCAGGGACAGATCGAAATCCTCCGGCAGGTCAAAGTCGTCCAGGGCGGCAGGCGTGAGGGTCGGCGGCTCGACGGCCGGCACGTCCTTCATCTGCTCTTCCAGCCCGGAAAGGAAGTCGTCATCCGATTGTGCCGAGGCCGGCGCATCCAATTGCAGGTCAAGATCGAAGTCAGACAGGTCCTCTTCCGGGCCCGCCTTGGCGTCTGTCTGTTGCTGCAACAACGCGGCAAAGGTCTGTTCATCGTCCAGGCTGGCCGGCGACGCCGCTTCCAGTTCATCCAGGCTCAAATCAAAATCAGTGTCGAACGTGTCGAGCTCAGGGGCCGGTGCAGCCGGCTTGTCCTCCAGCAGTTCCTTGACGTATTGAGCGTCCAGGGCGGCCGCGGCCACTGCCGCACTGACACCTGCCGCCAATACGGCCATGGCCGGGAAGCGACTCTTGAGCTGTTCGACCTGCGCATGGTTTTCACCATTGGCCACCAGTTGACGCTCCTGGGTGACAAAGCCGTCCTTGTCGTTCTGCAGGCCGTAGACCTCCATCAGTTTCAAACGCAGGTCGCTGCGCTTGGGCTCTTGCTTGATCGCCTGTTCCAGCACATCGGCGGCCTGGTTCAGGTGGCCACGGTCGATATGGGACTGGGCTTGCGCCAGCGCGTCATTGGCGTTGACCGGGGCCACGGCGACGGCCAGCGGCGCCAGCACCGACGCAACGGTCGGTACAACCGCGGCGGGCGCGACCACCGGTGCAGGGACGGGAGCGGCTGCCAGCTTGACGTTCGGCGGCGGTACTTCGAGGCCTTCGAAGCTGTCCGACGGCAGGTCCTGGTCGATGCTCGAGCTGAACACCGGTTCTTCGGCCAGCGCACGCGCCATGCGCAAATGTTTCTCCTCCTCGCGGCGCGCGTTGCGATGGCGCGCCCACAGGAGCAGGAGCAGCAACACCAGCAGGCCCGCCGCACCGCCAATGACCCCCAGCACAACCGGGTTGGTCAGCAGTTCGTTGAACTTGCCTTCGGTGGTGTCCGTGGCTGCAACCGGCTTGGCAGGCTCCGGCGCTGGCGCAACCGGGGTCGGCGTGGCTGCCGGTTCAGCGGGGGCTGCCGGGGTGGCTGCCGGATCGCTGGCCAACTGTGCGGGCATCGCCGCCGTGGCCTGCGCTGCCGGGTCGGCTTTTTCTGCCTGCAAACGCGCCAGTTGATCGTTCTTCAGTTGAATCAGCTTTTGCAGCTTGTCCAACTGGCTTTGCAAATCTGCCGCGCGGCTCTTGAGTTCTTCGTTGTCACGACGGGTGGTGTCCAGCTGCTCCTGGGTCATTGCCAGTTTGTCGCTCAAAACCTGGCTGTCACCCGCCTTGCCTTTACCCCCCTTCTTGGCCGCCTCGGCCGAGACCAGGCTCAAATTGTCCTTGGCATTGGTGCTCGCCGGCGCGTCACCCGCCTGGGTACGCTTGGTGGCGTCCAATTGCTGCTTGCCCGCCGTCTGGCTGTTGGCGGAGCGACGCCCCTGGCGCCAGGCCTCGTTTTGCGCGCGCACTTCGGCAATCGCCTGGGGTTGCGGCAGTGCGGTGCTCTGTACGGTATCCGGCAGGCGCAGCACCTGGCCGGTCTTCAGGCGGTTGATATTGCCGCCGACAAACGCACCAGGATTCAGCGCCTGGATAGCCAACATGGTTTGCTGCACCGAGCCGCCATTGCGGTGTTTTTCGGCAATTTCCCACAGGGTGTCGCGGGCGGTGGTGGTGTGCTGGGCCGAGGTGCTCGTCGCGGGCGCGCTCAGGCGTGGGGCCGGCGCAGCGGTGGTCGGGGCCTGCTGGTCGAACTTGGCCGGGTCGAGCAGCACGCTGTAGTCACGCATCAGACGGCCATTGGGCCACTGCACCTGAAGCAGGAAGCGCACGTAGGAATCGGGCAGCGGCTTGCTGGAGGTGACACGCACCACGCTGCGACCGTTGGGGTTGATGATCGGGGTAAACGTCAAGTCATTGAGAAATGCCTGGCGATCCACACCCGCATCCACAAACGCCTGGGATGAGGCCAGGCTGGGGGTGATCTCGGAAGCGCTGAGGCCGCCGACATCGAGCAATTCGATTTCCACCGCCAACGGCTGGTTCAACTTCGACTTGAGGGTCATTTCCCCCAGTTGAAGCGCCTGCGCCATACCGGAGGACAGCGCCGAGGCGGCCGCTATTGCTAACACCAGTTTGCGAACTTGAACCATAGCCTCATCCTTTGTCTGAACACTCCCCGGCCTGCGAGAAGGTTGGTAACCGCTTGCCATAAGGCATGGCGAGCCGATAGGTCACCGACACGCAACTGTTCCTGCTTGGGGCCAAGCATAGCGCCTGGTTAGAATCAATCTACAAATTGCCGCCAAGTATCTTTTACACAAGGCGTTTTATCAACAACTGCGCCAGTTGCACGGCGTTAAGCGCCGAGCCTTTGCGTACGTTATCTGACGTCAGCCACAGATTTAGTTCCGCCGGGTCATCCACGCCGGCACGCACCCGGCCAACATAGACCACATCCTGGCCCACCGCATCGCCCACCGCCGTTGGGTAATCCCCCGCCTCTACAAGCTCTATGCCGGGCGCGGCGTCGAGTACGCGGTTGACGGCGGCCAGGTCGACCGGCGCGTCCAATTGCAACGACACAGTCAGGCTATCGCCAAAAAACACCGGAGCTTGAACGCATGTTGCTGAAATCTTTAGCAAAGGAGTGTCCAACACGGCACGCAGTTCGTGTATCAGACGTTTCTCCAAGTCTGTATGACCTTGGGCATCCGGCGTGCCGACTTGTGCCAGCAGGTTGAAAGCCATCTGCCGATCGAAGAACTGTGGCTCCAGCGGACGCACATTCAACAGCTCGGCAGTCTGACGGGCCAGTTCACCGACCGCTTCGCGACCCAGGGCCGACACTGCGAGGTTCGCGGTCACGCTGACCCGCTGAATCTCCAGCAAACCGCGCAACGGCGCCAGCACCACCGCCAGGTTGGTCGCGGACGGGCTTGGGCTGCCGAGCTGGAACGGTTTTTTCAGACCGTCAAGGACATGCGCATTGGCTTCCGGCACCACTTGAAGCGCCTGGTCGGCGGGCAACGCGCCGGACAAATCGATCACCGAGCAACCCGCCGCCGTGGCCCGTGGCGCAAAGCTCAGGGTTACCGCAGGGCCCGCAGCGAAGAACGCCAGTTGCGCCTTGCTGAAGTCGAACTCATCGACTTCCTTGACCCGCACATTCTTGCCGCGAAACGGCACCGACGCGCCGGCGGAGTTGCTGCCCGCCAGCAGGTACAGGGTGCCCACCGGGAATTCCAGCTCTTCGAGAATCTGCACCAGGGTTTCGCCAACCGTGCCGGTGGCGCCGATCACGGCAATTTCAAAGGTCTGGGTCATGGGTCTGCCTCGGGCATTACGGGGGGAGCGGCACTTTACCGGGTGGCTGGGGGTGAGGCAATTAACCTGGGCTTGTGGGGTGGCTGAAGGCGCTATCGGGGGCCCGAAAGCACAACAAAAAACCCGCGCCTGTCACCAGAACGCGGGTTTCTCATATTGCCTCAAGCAATCAACGCTCCAGCAGAATCCGCAACATGCGACGCAGCGGTTCAGCCGCGCCCCACAGCAACTGGTCGCCCACGGTAAACGCGCCGAGGAACTGACTGCCCATGTTCAGCTTGCGCAGACGCCCCACCGGTACATTCAGGGTGCCGGTGACCTTGGTCGGGCTCAGCTCCTGCATGCTGATATCGCGGTTGTTCGGCACCAGCTTGACCCACGGGTTGTGCTGGCTGATCAGCCCTTCGATATCGGCGATCGGCACGTCTTTGTTCAGTTTGATAGTCAGCGCCTGGCTGTGGCAGCGCATGGCGCCGATGCGCACGCAGATGCCGTCGACCGGGATCGGGCTCTTGAAGCGACCGAGGATCTTGTTGGTCTCGGCCTGGGCCTTCCACTCTTCGCGGCTCTGGCCGTTCGGCAGCTCTTTGTCGATCCACGGGATCAGGCTGCCGGCCAAGGGCACGCCGAAGTTTTCGGTCGGGTAGGCATCGCTGCGCATGGCTTCGGCCACACGGCGATCGATGTCGAGGATCGCGCTGGCCGGGTCGGCCAGTTGATCGGCGACGGCCGCATGAGTGGCGCCCATTTGCTTGATCAGTTCGCGCATGTTCTGCGCGCCGGCGCCGGACGCCGCCTGATAGGTCATGGCGCTCATCCACTCGACCAGGCCGGCTTCGAACAGGCCGCCCAGGCCCATCAGCATCAGGCTGACGGTGCAGTTGCCGCCGATGTAGTTCTTGGTGCCGGCGTCCAGTTGCTGGTCGATGACCTTGCGGTTGACCGGGTCGAGAACGATCACGGCGTCGTCCTGCATGCGCAGGCTCGAGGCGGCGTCGATCCAGTAACCTTGCCAGCCGGCTTCGCGCAGCTTGGGGAACACTTCGCTGGTGTAGTCGCCGCCCTGGCAGGTCAGGATCACGTCGAGGGTTTTCAGCTCGTCAATGCTGTAGGCATCCTTGAGCGGGGCAATATCCTTGCCCACGGACGGCCCTTGACCACCCACGTTCGACGTGGTGAAAAACACCGGCTCAATAAGATCGAAATCCTGCTCTTCCAGCATCCGCTGCATGAGCACGGAACCGACCATACCGCGCCAACCGATCAGACCTACACGTTTCATCGCAACTACACCTTGTTAAAAAGTGGGCCGCCTGGCAGCAACAACTGCCAGCGGGCCCGAGAGATTACAGATTCCGCAGCGCGGCGACTACTGCGTCGCCCATTTCTTGCGTACCCACCCTGGTGCAACCCTGCGACCAGATGTCGCCGGTGCGCAGGCCCTGGTCCAGTACCAGGCTCACGGCTTTCTCGATGGCATCCGCAGCATCGGACAGGTTGAAGCTGTAACGCAACATCATCGACACCGACAAGATGGTCGCCAACGGGTTGGCAATGCCCTGTCCGGCGATGTCCGGCGCCGAACCATGGCACGGCTCGTACATGCCCTTGTTGTTGGTGTCCAGGGACGCCGACGGCAGCATGCCGATGGAACCGGTGAGCATCGACGCCTGGTCGGACAGGATGTCGCCGAACAGGTTATCGGTGACGATCACGTCGAACTGCTTGGGCGCACGCACCAGTTGCATGGCGGCATTGTCGACGTACATGTGGCTCAGCTCGACATCCGGGTAGTCCTTGGCCACTTCTTCGACGATTTCACGCCACAGTTGGCTGGACGCCAGGACATTGGCCTTGTCGACCGAGCAGACCTTCTTGCCACGCACGCGGGCCATGTCAAAGCCGACACGGGCGATACGGCGGATTTCGCTCTCGCTGTACGGCAGGGTGTCGTAGGCCTGGCGCTCACCATTGGCAAGCTCACGCACACCGCGTGGCGAGCCGAAATAGATACCGCCGGTCAGCTCACGCACGATGAGGATGTCCAGGCCAGCGACGACTTCCGGCTTGAGGCTCGACGCCTCGGCCAGTTGCGGGTAGAGGATTGCCGGGCGCAGGTTGCCGAACAGGCCCAGTTGCGCGCGGATTTTCAGCAGGCCGCGTTCAGGGCGGATGTCACGCTCGATCTTGTCCCATTTCGGGCCACCTACGGCGCCGAGCAGCACGGCGTCGGCGGCACGGGCGCGCGCCAGGGTCTCGTCGGCCAGGGGCACGCCGTGCTTGTCGATGGCCGCGCCGCCGATCACGTCGTGGCTCAGCTCGAAGCCCAGGCTGTATTTGCTGTTGGCCAGTGTCAGGACCTTGACCGCTTCGGCCATGATTTCCGGACCAATACCGTCGCCTGGGAGAATCAGAATCTGCTTGCTCATGCGTTCCTCATTTCATCGAGCGACCTGCCCGGGGGCAGGTCGGAAAATTGATCAGCGTTCGGCCCACACCACCTGCACGTCGGTGCTGAAGGTGCCGTCGGCTTGAATTTCATAGTAATCGCGCACTTCCTGACCCATCGCCAGCTGCAGTTCAAGGATTGCCGCGCGCAAGGCCTGGGGCGTGCGCATGCGCTCGACCCACGAGGCGTATTCCAGACGCAGACGCTGACGGCTGCTGCTGCGTACATGCAAGCCGGCTTCGCTGAGCTGGCGCATCCACTCGGCGGCGGAGTAATCGCGCACGTGGCTGGTGTCGCGCAGCACTTCGACGGTTTGCAGGTAAGTGTCCAACAGCGGGCTGCCCGGTGACAACACATCCACGAAAGCCGCCACGCCGCCGGGCTTGAGCACGCGGCGCACTTCACGCAGGGCCAGACCGAGGTCGCTCCAATGGTGGGCCGAGTAGCGGCTGAACACGAAGTCGAATTCGCCATCGGCGAACGGCAGGCGTTCGGCGGCGCCGTTTACGGTGCTGATATTGGTGAAACCACGCTCTTGCGCAGCAGCGGCGACCACGTCGAGCATCTGCTGGGACAGGTCGTAGGCCACCACCTCTTTAACCAATGGCGCCACATGAAAGCTGACATGGCCGGCACCGCAGCCCAGGTCCAGCAGGCGTGCGCTGCCCTGCCCGGCCAGTTCGGCCTGGAGCAGCGCGAATTCGGTGCCTTGGGCGTGCACGGCACTGCTCAGGTAGGCCGCAGCCTGCTCGCCGAATTGTTTTTGCACGACTTGGGTGTGGGCGGTGGTGGTCATGGTGGTTTTCCTTGGGTGTTGTGTTGTTAACACTGGCCCTATCGGGGGCAAGCCCCCTCCCACCCTTGACTGCATTCACAGATCAAAATGTGGGAGGGGCGGTGCGACGATTCGACTTGCTCCCGATGGCGGCAGTCCTGCCTACAGCAAATCAGGCGTCGCGAAACAACCAAGGCTGACTCGCCCGGTGTTTGGCTTCAAACGCCGCAATCGCATCGCCGTCCTGCAGGGTCAGGCCGATGTCGTCCAGGCCATTGATCAGGCAGTGCTTGCGGAACGCATCCACTTCAAAGTGGTACACCTTGCCGTCCGGGCGGGTCACGGTTTGCGCGGCCAGGTCGACGGTCAACTGGTAGCCCACCTCGGCTTCAACCTGCTTGAACAGCTCGTCGACTTCTGCGTCGGTCAAGATGATCGGCAACAGGCCGTTCTTGAAGCTGTTGTTGAAGAAGATGTCGGCGTAGCTCGGCGCAATGATGCTGCGAAAGCCATACTCTTCCAGGGCCCAGGGCGCGTGTTCACGGCTGGAACCGCAACCGAAGTTTTCCCGGGCCAGCAATACACTGGCGCCCTGGTAACGTTCGGCGTTGAGCACGAAGTCCTTGTTCAGCGGGCGCTTGGAGTTGTCCTGGTAGGCGTAGCCCACATCCAGGTAGCGCCATTCGTCGAACAGGTTAGGGCCGAAACCGGTGCGCTTGATCGACTTCAAGAACTGCTTGGGGATGATCTGGTCGGTGTCCACGTTGGCACGGTCCAACGGCGCGACAAGACCTGTGTGTTGGGTAAAAGCTCTCATCGGGTATTCCTCAGATCAATTCGCGAACGTCGATGAAACGACCGTTGACGGCAGCGGCGGCGGCCATGGCCGGGCTGACCAGGTGGGTCCGCCCGCCGGCGCCCTGACGCCCTTCGAAGTTACGGTTGGAGGTGGACGCGCAATGCTCGCCCGACTCCAAACGATCCGGGTTCATCGCCAGGCACATCGAGCAGCCCGGCTCGCGCCATTCAAAACCGGCCTCGAGGAAGATCTTGTCCAGGCCTTCGGCCTCGGCTTGCGCTTTGACCAGGCCCGAGCCCGGCACCACGATGGCTTGCTTGATGGTCGAGGCGACTTTGCGGCCCTTGGCGATCACCGCCGCGGCGCGCAGGTCTTCGATCCGCGAGTTGGTGCAGGAGCCGATGAATACGCGGTCCAACTGGATGTCGGTGATCGCCTGGTTGGCTTTCAAGCCCATGTACTTCAACGCACGCTCGATGGAACCGCGCTTGACCAGGTCGGCCTCGCGGGCCGGGTCCGGCACGTTCTGGTCGACGGCCAGGACCATTTCCGGCGAGGTGCCCCAGCTGACTTGCGGCTTGATCTGCGCGGCGTCGAGCTCGACCACGGTATCGAACACCGCGTCGGCGTCGGACACCAGGTCTTTCCAGGCTTCGACCGCGGCGTCCCAATCGGCGCCGCTTGGCGCGAATGGGCGACCTTTGACGTATTCAACGGTTTTCTCATCCGCCGCCACCATGCCCACACGCGCACCGGCTTCGATGGACATGTTGCAGATGGTCATGCGGCCCTCGATGGACAAATCGCGAATGGCGCTGCCGGCGAATTCGATGGCGTGGCCGTTACCGCCGGCGGTGCCGATCTTGCCGATCACGGCGAGGACGATGTCCTTGGCGGTCACGCCGAACGGCAAAGTGCCTTCGACGCGGACCAACATGTTCTTCATCTTCTTGGCGACCAGGCACTGGGTGGCGAACACATGTTCCACCTCGGACGTGCCGATGCCATGGGCCAGGGCGCCAAAGGCACCGTGGGTGGAGGTGTGCGAGTCGCCGCAGACCACGGTCATGCCCGGCAAAGTGGCGCCCTGCTCCGGGCCGATCACGTGCACGATGCCTTGACGCACGTCATTCATCTTGAATTCAGTGATGCCATATTCATCGCAGTAATCGTCGAGGGTCTGCACCTGCAAACGCGATACGGTGTCGACAATGGCGTCGATGCCGCCCTTGCGCTCCGGGGTGGTGGGGACGTTGTGGTCCGGGGTGGCGATGATCGAGTCGACGCGCCATGGCTTGCGCCCGGCCAGTCGCAGGCCTTCGAACGCTTGGGGCGAGGTCACTTCATGGATGATGTGACGGTCGATGTAGATCAGCGACGACCCATCATCGCGCCGTTTCACTTCATGGGAATCCCAAAGCTTGTCGTAAAGCGTTTTGCCGGCCATCAGTCGGTCCTCATCAGCGGTGTTTCATGCGCCGGGCTTTTCAATAACCCTTTGGCTTGTGAGGCTGATGGTATGGCGCTACATTAAATAACTCAAATTCATATTTTTTATGCTTTGGATTACCAACTGGAATACCACCATGGACCTGGCCAACCTCAATGCCTTTATCGCCATCGCCGAGACCGGCAGCTTCTCCGGTGCGGGCGAGCGCTTGCACCTGACCCAACCGGCCGTCAGCAAACGCATTGCCGGGCTTGAGCAACAACTCAAGGTACGCCTGTTCGACCGCCTGGGTCGCGAAGTCGGCCTGACCGAAGCCGGCCGGGCCCTGTTGCCGCGCGCTTATCAGATTCTCAACGTGCTGGACGACACCCGCCGCGCGCTCACCAACCTCACCGGCGAAGTCAGCGGCCGCCTCACCCTGGCCACCAGCCATCACATCGGCCTGCACCGCCTGCCGCCGGTGTTGCGCACTTTCACCCGGGAATACCCGAACGTGGCGCTGGATATTCAATTTCTCGATTCGGAAGTGGCCTACGAAGAAATCCTGCATGGCCGCGCCGAGGTGGCGGTGATTACCCTGGCGCCCGATCCCCACCACCTGGTGCGCGCCACCCCGGTGTGGGACGACCCGCTGGATTTCGTCGTGGCACTCGAACACAGCCTGGCCGGCAACGGCACCATCAGCCTGGCGGATATTGCTCGCCATCCGGCGGTTTTCCCTGGCGGCAACACCTTTACCCACCATATTGTCAGCCGACTGTTCGAAGCCCAGGGCCTGACGCCCAACATCGCGATGAGCACTAACTACCTGGAAACGATCAAGATGATGGTGTCCATCGGCCTGGCCTGGAGCGTGCTGCCACGCACCATGCTCGATGATCAGGTGGCGAGTATCGCTTTGCCGGGCATACAACTCAGTCGCCAGCTAGGCTATATCGTGCACACCGAAAGGACGCTGTCGAACGCTGCGCGGGCGTTCATGAGCCTGCTGGACGCACAAACGGATCTGCCAGGAACACCGGCATGATTCGCTGCGGCTTCAGGCATGAGTACCCCGCGCTGTCCGTCCATCGAGCCAAGGCCCTTTGATAATGCGCAACCCCGTCGACTCAGTGCCACCCTTGCCCCGCATTTACGCCCTCGACCCGCAAGAGGCGGAACAGAGCTGGGACAGCGCTCCGCAATTGCTGGCCGCGCTCAACGCCGCCCGGCTGGGTGCCTGGTACTGGGAAATCGACAGCGGAAAAATCAGCTGGTCGCGAGGCACCCAGGCGCTGTTTGGGTTTGACCCCCGGCAGCCGTTGCCCAAGGACCTGGAATACCTGGACCTGCTGGCGCCGGAGGATCGCGCCCGTGTGATCCGCGCGTTCCACGCGGTATTGGCCGGCGAGCCGTTCGAGCAGGCCATGCACCATCGCATCCGGTGGCCGGATGGCAGCCAGCACTGGCTGGAAATCAATGGCAGTCTGCTGCCGGACAAGGCCGGCCGGCGGCGCATGATCGGGGTGATCCGCGAGATCACCCACCAGCGCGAGCGTGAAGCCGCCCTCAGCCATTCCGAAAAACGCTTCGCCACGCTGTTTCATCTGTGCCCCAACATGGTCCTGCTGACGCGCCAGTCCGATGGACTGATCAGTGAGGCCAACCAGTATTTCGAGATGCTGTTCGGCTGGCCGGTGGCCGACGCCATCGGCCGCACCACCCTGGACCTGGGCCTGTGGCACCACCCCGAACAGCGCATGCAATTGGTCAAGGCCACCCAACGCAAGGGCGAGCCCATCACCATGGAGGTGCAGTTTTGCGCCAGTAACGGCCAGATCCACGATGGCACCCTCAGCGCGCAGAAGGTCGAGCTGGAAGGTGAGGCGTACCTGATCAGCACCTTCCTCGACACCACCGAACGCAAGAACGCCGAACAAGCCCTCAAGGACAGCCAGGAACGTCTCGACCTGGCCCTGGACTCCGCCCAACTGGGCACCTGGGACTGGCACATCCCCACCGGCATGCTCTATGGCTCGGCGCGCGCCGCCCAACTGCATGGACTGCCGCCCGAACCCTTCCATGAATCATTCGATGCATTCTTCGAGGGCATGCCCGACGAAGAACGCGACAACATGCGCAGCGCCTACCGCACCCTGCGCGAAGGCCCGGCCGGCAACTATCAACTGACTTACCGCGTGCCCATGGAAGACGGCACTTCGCGCTACCTGGAAAGCCGCGCCCGCCTGTACCGCGATGAGCGCGGCGCGCCCCTGCGCATGGCCGGCACCTTGCTGGACATCACCGATCAGGTGGAGCGCGAACAACGCCTGAGTGCCTCCGAAGAGAAATTCGCCAGCCTGTTCCAGGCCAGCCCCGACCCGATCTGCGTCACCGGCCTGGACAGCGGCGCCTTTGTCGAAATCAACCCGGCGTTTACCCAGACGTTTGGCTGGACCGCCGCCGAGGTGATCGACAAAAGCGCCGACCAGATTGGCCTGTGGGACGACTCGAACCAGCGCGTGCAGCGTATCGAGCGGGTGATTCGTGACCAGGCGTTGAGCAACGTGGCCGTGGTGGTCCATCACAAGAATGGCCAGAGCCTGACCTGCGTCATTTCCAGCCGCTTGATCAAGGTCGGCGATCAACCGTGCATCGTCACCACGCTGCGCGATATCACCCAGCAACAGCGTTCTGAAGCCGCCCTGAAGGCCAGCGAAGAGAAATTCGCCAAGGCCTTCCACTCCAGCCCCGACGCGATTTCCATCACCGAGCGCGAGACCGGCCGTTATGTAGAGGTCAACGACGGTTTCTGTCGCCTGACCGGTTACCGCGCCGAAGAAGCGATTGGCCTCACTCTGTACCAGATCGGCATCTGGGCCGACGAGAACCAGCGCTCGGCGTTGCTGGCCGAGCTGCAGATCAAGAGCCGCATTCATCACATGGAGATGATTTGGCACAACAAGCGCGGTGACTTGCTGGCGGTGGAAGTGTCGGTGGAGCCCATCACCCTCAACGAAACCCCGTGCCTGCTGCTGACCGCCCGGGATGTGAGCCTGTTGAAAAATGCCCAGGCGCAGATCCGCCACCTGGCCTACCACGATCCGCTGACCAACCTGCCCAACCGTGCGCTGCTGATGGACCGCCTGAGCCAGCAGATCGCTTTGCTCAAGCGTCACAACTTGCGCGGTGCGCTGCTGTTCCTGGACCTCGACCACTTCAAGCACATCAACGATTCCCTCGGCCACCCGGTGGGCGACACCGTATTGAAGATCGTCACCGCGCGCCTGGAGGCCAGTGTGCGCATGGAAGACACCGTGGCACGCCTGGGCGGGGATGAGTTCGTGGTGCTGCTCAGCGGCCTGGACGGCTCACGCACGCAAGTCAGCAAGCAGGTGCAGGCATTGGCCGACACCCTGCGCGAATTGCTCTCGGAGCCCATGTTCCTCGACGGCCAACGCCTGCAGGTTACCCCCAGTATCGGCGTGGCACTGATCCCCGACCATGGTTCGACCCCGGCCGACCTGCTCAAGCGCGCCGACATCGCGCTGTACCGCGCCAAGGACTCGGGACGCAATACCACGCAGATGTTCCACAACAGCATGCAGAGAACCGCCAGCGAACGCCTGCGCATGGAAACCGACCTGCGCCTGGCCCTGTCGCGAGGCGAGTTCAGCGTGCATTACCAACCCCAGGTGGATGCGCGCGGCAACAAGATCATCGGTGCCGAAGCGCTGGTGCGCTGGCATCACCCGGAGTTGGGCGCGCAGTCACCGTCCGAATTCATCAAGGTGCTGGAAGACAGCGGCCTGATCCTCGAAGTGGGCACCTGGATCCTTGACGAGGCGTGCGCCGCCTTTGAACAACTGATCAAGGAAGGCAAAGTCGACCCGTTGAATTTCAGCCTGTGCGTCAACATCAGCCCCCGCCAGTTTCGTCAGAACGACTTCGTGGAAAAGGTGGAACACAGCCTCAACCAGCACTCACTGCCCTATAGCCTGCTGAAACTGGAAATCACCGAAGGCATCGTGATCCAGAACCTGGATGACACCATCAGCAAGATGCGCCGCCTGAAAAAACTCGGTGTGAGCTTTGCCATGGATGACTTCGGCACCGGCTATTCGTCGCTGACCTACCTCAAACGCCTGCCGGTGGATGCGCTGAAGATCGACCAGTCGTTTGTCCGCGACGCAACCCACGACCCCAACGACGCCGAAATCATCCGTGCCATCGTGGCCATGGCCCGCAGCCTCAACCTGGAGGTGATCGCCGAAGGCGTGGAGACCCTGGAACAACTGGCGTTCCTGCAACAGCTGGGGTGCCATTTGTTCCAGGGCTATCTGCATAGCCGGCCGCTGCCGATCGAGGGGTTCAGGCGGTTGTTGGGCTAGATCAGCTTGAGGGCCCGGTACGATCTGTCCGTCCATTTGGGTGAGGACAGGGCGCTTTTCACCCCATAATCATCGACGGCACCCTCGATCACCGCCGCAGCGTGGAAGCCTACGTCCAGAACACCGATGGCGCCATTGGCCAGCTCGTGCGCACTACTTTCCCTTATGTGGGCTACCAGCCCAAGCCGATGCAAGGCGTATCCAAGTTGTTCGCCTTGGCCCAGTTCCTCCAGGGCCCTCTCAAAACTCTGGATACGCTTGAAGGACCTGTTGTTCTCCAACAGCGCACGCTTGGCACTCGCGGCGTACAGGAAGTTGGCATCGTCACCCAGCGCCTGATTATCGCCGCGCAGGTCTGAGGCACTCCCGGCTTTGCGCAACTCCTCACGGGTGAGCGTGAGCCTGAAGCCGTCACGCATGGTCACCTCAAAACCATAGGGCCGAGCAGTGACCTGCCGGAAGACATCGCAAGGGCGTTGTCCAAACCTCATCATCGCCGCCTTGATCGCCGCCACCGTCAAGCAATTATTCGCGCTGCCCTGAAAGAATCCGCGCCAAATGTCCTTGGGTTTTTCACTCAGAGGCGCCTTGCCCAAAGGCGACTTCGCAGATGAGGCATCAGCGTATAACTTGTACCCCTTAGCGTGTTTATCGACCTCAAATCTGTGTACGGAATAATGCTCGACCCCCTCCAGCACCACTGAGCTTTCACGGCCAAAAGACAGTACCGACAAGCCCTCGCCCATATCGCTTCCCCGCACCGGTTGAGCAAAACCCAGCACCCCCAGACTGCCCAAACAATCACGCAGATATTCGCCCCGCACGCTTTGCGCAAGAGCGGCGTCAAAACGGACATGGCCTTCCTCCATCTGCTTGCGCTTTACCAGGACCGTCACTGCGAAGTTAGCGCTTTTGAGCGCGTCGGAATCGGTACCGTGAAACCTGAAGGCTTGCGCCGCTCGGCTCAATTCATCCTGGGTGATGTAGAGCTTGGACCCGTCCTTCTGCGTCACCTCGTAGCCGCCGCTGGAAGGCGTGACTTGCTCGAACATATCGGTTGGAGCAGGCCCGAAAGCGGCCATCATCATTTTGATCGCGGCCGCATGGCTGCTGGCATCGAAGTATTCGCCGAACTGCCGCCTGGCGACATCGAAGGCGTTCACGACATGATGCGTTTTTTCTTGCCTGGAACCCCTTGCACCGTCTCCGAAGGAGGGAAAGTACTGAGTGTTCCTTGCAGCGAGTGGGTAAGTTGATACGCCGGTGTACATAAGACAGATTCCTGATCGAGTTCCGGCACACCCGTAAAAGGTGGGGCGCCGTGTTTTTAAGAGACTTGCGCCACAGTCCTTCACCAATCGAAGGCCTGCCAGTTGTTGGGCTAGACCAGCTTCAGGGCCCTGAACCCGCGATTCATCCAATGCGCCGATGAGCGCAGGTCGTACCTGGACCCGTAGTAATCCAGGGCGCCATCGATGACCACGACCGAATGGCCGTTATCGGCCAGGGTACCGATGGCGCCATTGGCCAGTTCGCGCACAGTGCTCTCCCGCAGATAGCCCAACAGTCCCAGCCGGCGCAGGGCTTGTCCCGGGTACTCACCATCGTTCAGGGTGCCCATGGCGGCCTCGAAGCTTTCCCTGGCCCGAAAGTCGTTATTGTTCAACTGGGCACGCTTGGCACTCACGGCGTACAGGAAATTGGCATCGTCCAACAGCGCCTGGTCGCCGCCGCGCAAGTGAGCGCCACGCCTGGCTTTATCCAGCTCATCACGGGTAAGGGTCAGGGTGAAAC
This sequence comes from Pseudomonas sp. FP597, assembly GCF_030687435.1. Lineage (NCBI taxonomy): Bacteria > Pseudomonadati > Pseudomonadota > Gammaproteobacteria > Pseudomonadales > Pseudomonadaceae > Pseudomonas > Pseudomonas sp. FP597. The sequence continues at coordinate 4,386,392 of NZ_CP117432.1, forward strand.
CATCACGCATGACCACCTCGTAACCAGCGGGGCTGACTGTCACCGCTCGGTAAATGTCAGCCGGGCTTTGCCCGAACCTCATCATTGCCGCCTTGATCGCCGACACCGTCACGCAATTACCCTCGTACCCCTGGTAGAAGCCGCGCCAGATATCCTTGGGTTTTGGCTTCACGGGCGCCTTGTGCAGAGAGGGCCTCAACCGCGAGTGATCAGGGAACAGGCGATAGCCATACCGATTGCCCACCTTGCGCCGGTCGGCGTAGTGATGCGCCACCCCATCCACCACCAGGGCGCTGCCCAGGTTATGGCTGCCCACCACCGCCACCACCCCCTGACCCACCATCTCGCTCGGCGCTACGTATTGGGTAAGACCATGCACACCCATGCCCTGCAAACACCTGAAGGTGGTTTCGCCTTGCAGGGTTTTTGCCAGGGCCTCGTCAAAACGGGCGTAACCGCCCATGGCCTGCTTGCGTTTCACAAAGACAGCCAGCGCAAAATTGGCAGCCTTGACGGCTTCGGCGTCAGCGCCACTGAACCTCGACGCCTGCGTGACTCGCCTTAGTTCGTCCTGGCTGACATGCACCTTGAATTCATCCTTCATCGTCACGTCATAGCCCCCGGCGGAAGGGGTGACTTGATTGAACATATCCGCCGGGGTGGAGCCCAGCACCCTCATCATCATCTTGATCACCGCGCCGTGGGTGCTGACATCGAAGTCCTCGCCAAAGCGTCTCTGGGCGATATCGAACGACGGGGCAACCTCATTGTTTTTTTTGCCTGCCCCCGCTGAGGAAACCGCTGAAAACGCACCGCCCGCACTTATCACCGGCAGCACCGAAGGGGCACCTACTGAGATACTCATCGACTGGTTTCCTGGTTGTTTGAAACAAATTGACCAACAGACAGCCAGAAGCGACGGCCCGGTTGGCACCGTGCCCTGGCCATACTGCTTATCGCGCCCCGTCCATGCTCACATCAGCGCTACCGCGTCACCGCGGGTGGGGGGCGCGCCCTTGCGACCCCACATTTCTTCACGACCATTGATGACCGCCGCCGAATGCCCGGTGCGGTTGCACATTCCCACTTGCCCGCGCGCAAGGTCGCGTACGGACACTCGCTTCATGTGCTTCTTCAACCCCAGCCGCATGAACCCTTCCCCTGGCCCGCGCTCATCCTCGCCATCGTTCAAACTGTGGATAGCCGCCTGGAAACTCCTTCTCGCCATACCATCGTTATTCTCCATCTGCGCGCGCTTGGCACTGACCGCAAACAAAAAATGCGCATCCTTGAGCATGTCTTTGTCTTGCCCGACAAACCTCGAACCGCGGGCACCTGCGGCCAGTTCGCGGTCACTGAGGGTGAGTTGGAAATCATCACGCATGATGACCCGATACCCTCCGTCGACGCGCTTGACCTCTTTGTAGATATCCGTGGGGCTCTGGCCAAATCGATGCATCGCCGCCTTGATGGCCGACACCGTCACGCAGTTACCATCAGGGCCCTGGCGAAATCCGCTCCAGATATTGTCCGCTTTGGCACCGTTGCGTTTGCTGGACAGGCCAGGGATATCCCGTGAGTGATTGGGTGCAGGTACTACGCGCTCAGGCAGAACGTGCGGGATGATCGCGGGTGACACGGTTTTTTTGTCAGGCACTTCATTACTTTCACTAAGCCGAAAGTTACACATTCGAGCAAAGAAAAAAGCCAGTGAATTCGGCACCTGAGTGCGCGTTTCTGATTTCCGCCCTGAATCTATTGCTTGCACCAGTTCCGAATCGGAATAACGACAGCTTCCCCGCGCAATGTATTTATCGACAGCAACAGGCTGAAGGTAAAGTTCATTACTGACAGCACGCGTATCACCACCTACCACTGTTCCTGCATCGATGATACGAGCAATGTTTTGAATTGAACCTATAGACATGTATTCCCCCTAAGCAGGTACCCCTGCGAATACTTATATCCGCGCAGGTACCTGTATTACTTCAAGCGTTAACGCCGGGAAATCAACTCAGGACTTGTACGCATTCCGAACATTTAACTGCCAGTTCCTTGCATTAAATTGAATTTCATCAGGGCCTGGGCTGGTCAATACCTCGCCGGGCTCTTCAGGCAATAGTTTGGAGGTGATATCCGGTACAACGGTAGAAGTTGGCGTCGCGTCCGGTGTGATACCGGCCTTGGCCTGCGCGCTACCTTCAGCGTTCGTGCCCTGCCTGGTCTCGACCTCCACCTTGACCTTGCCATCAGCGTTCTTGCCCGTTGTGGTACCGGCCTTGGCCTTGGCCTGCGCGTTACCTTCAGCGTTCGCGCTCTGCCTGGTCTCGACCTCGACCTTGACCTTGCCACCAGCGTTCGTGCCTGGTGTGGTACCGGTCTTGGCCTGGGCCTGCGCGTTACCTTCAGCGTTCGTGCCCCGCTTGGTCTCGACCTCGACCTTGACCTTGCCACCAGCGTTCGTGCCTGGTGTGGTACCGGTCTTGGCCTGGGCCTGCGCGTTACCTTCAGCGTTCGTGCCCCGCTTGGTCTCGACCTCGACCTTGACCTTGCCATCGGCATTCGTGCCCGGTGTGGTATCGGTCTTGGCCTGGGCCTGCGCGTTACCTTCAGCGTTCGTGCCCCGCTTGGTCTCGACCTCGACCTTGACCTTGCCATCGGCGTTCGTGCCCGGTGTGGTATCGGTCTTGGCCTGGGCCTGCACGTTACCTTCAGCGTTCGTGCCCCGCTTGGTCTCGACCTCGACCTTGACCTTGCCATCAGCGTTCGTGCCCGGTGTGGTATCGGTCTTGGCCTGGGCCTGCGCGTTACCTTCAGCGTTCGTGCCCCGCTTGGTCTCGACCTCGACCTTGACCTTGCCATCAGCGTCCTTGCCCGGTTTGATAGCGATCCTATTATCCGGCCGCATCTTCGACTTCGCGTCACTGTCCGCAGATTCAGGGCAGTGACAATGACCCACACTGACGTTTAAATGTACGTCCGATTTGGCATCGTTAGTCACGACGATCGAGGGTTGTGGTCCTCGCGGCATGCCAACGGACAGGTTCTGAACCGGCACTTCTGACGTCACCGCACCAGGAGTACTGGGTTGCAGCTTCACTTCAAACGTCTTCATATTCTGCTTGTCGGGATGCTGGTGCGCATTCGTTTTCACCAACGTTTTGTTTGAATCATGCAATATGTCAGGCGTTGTTTTCGGCCCCATGAACATTTCGCGCATGGCGCTGAAGATCTGTTCAAGCATGTCGAATAACTTAGTGAACGCAGCGCCAGGCACCATTACTTGATTGTTGAGAACCGGAGGTTTTTCATTCCGCAACCCCGCCTGGCTGATCGGAGTACCGCTGGACTGCACATTAGAATTGCCGGGGCTTTTTGCTGAGGCAACAGGTTTGTTATCCAGCGAAAACTGATCAACATTCACATGTGGCCGATTATTAAACGATACAGACATTAGCGAAATCCTTAGTTCAAACACCTGAAGCAGATAAAGATTCAGGAAAGAGAGAGATGTTTTGACGAACTGGAAGCAACAACGCCTCACAGTCACTATGTTCGTGGAAAGTTAGGCTATCGAGTTCCTAAAATCGCCACTCATATAAGGAAACCAAAAGGCAATATCAGACTTTGCCCCATGGACATTCGCCATAAGCCCTTGCGGCAAGCCGCTGATGCGCCTGAAGAACCGTCACACGCGCTAATAAACTGCGGACATGCAATTGATCGATAACATTCAAGCCCCCTCCAGCCGAAATTTTGTGCTAATTCGCGCGCGCAAAAAAAGAGCGCCAAAGGCGCTCTTTTCAGGTGAAGTGCATCAGGTCACAGGAGCCTGCCGAATGTCGGTCACGCTCAGGCGGCCACCGGATGGGCCATTCCCAGCAGGCGACTGACCTGCTGCAAATCCGTCTCCCGGCGCAAGGCCGTAAACAGCTCCACCGCCTGCGGGTAATTGCGCGTCAGCATCGCCAGCCACTGCTTCAAGCGGCCCGGCGCCTGCTTTTCGGTCAGTTGAGCGACGCACTGAGTCCAGAAATCCTGAAGCATGGGTTGCATTTGCGCCCAGGTCATTTCCACCACTTCCTCACCCGCTCGCGCCGCGGCAATCTGCCGCGCCAGGTCGGGGCGCGCCACCAGGCCGCGGCCGAGCATGATGTCTTCGGCGCCACTGATTTCGCGACAACGCTGCCAGTCTTCGACACTCCAGATGTCACCATTGGCGAACACCGGCACCTTGACCACGTCCTGCACACGCGGGATCCACTCCCAGTGGGCCGGCGGCTTGTAGCCATCGGTCTTGGTGCGCGCATGCACCACGATATGCGCCGCGCCACCCTCGGCCAGCGCCGTGGCGCACACCAACGCGCCGTCCGGGCTGTCGAAGCCCAGGCGCATCTTGGCGGTTACCGGAATATGGGCCGGAACGGCGCGACGCACATGCTCGACAATCTGGTTGAGCAGCTCCGGCTCCTTGAGCAGCACCGCACCGCCACGGGACTTGTTGACGGTCTTGGCCGGGCAGCCGAAGTTCAGGTCGATCACTTGCGAGCCCAACTCGCAGGCCAGGGCAGCGTTCTCGGCCAGGCACACCGGGTCGGAACCGAGCAATTGCACACGCAGGGGCACGCCGGCAGCGGTATGCGCACCGTGCAGCAACTCCGGAGCGAGTTTGTGAAAATAGGCAGGGGTGAGCAGGCGGTCGTTGACGCGAATGAACTCGGTCACGCACCAGTCAATACCGCCCACGCGGGTCAACACGTCACGCAGGATGTTGTCGACCAACCCCTCCATGGGTGCCAAAGCAATTTGCATGGGAAACACTCAACAAAAATCGTGGCGCAGTTTACTGGGTTTCCTACGCCAACCGTTAACCCCCTGTCAGGGCGGGGCCATAGCCTTCGATAAACTCGGCCGGCATGCGCTTGGGCTTGCCGCTGGAGAGTTCGATGCACACGAAGGTGGTTTGCGCGCGCAGCAGGGTTGCGCCGTCGCACGGACGTACCAGTTGAAACCGGCGGGTCATTTTCAGGCGCTGATCCCAATCGACAATCCAGGTGGCCAGTTGCAGCTCGTCGCCTTCATAGCCGGCGGCCAGGTAGTCGATCTCATGGCGTACCACGGCCATGGCTCGATCCAGGCGGCGGTATTCGGTGAGATCCAGCCCCAGCCGCTGGGAGTGGCGCCAGGCGCAGCGCTCGAGCCAGGAGACGTACACCGCGTTATTGGCGTGCCCCAGGCCGTCGATGTCTTCAGGAAAAACCTGCAGGTCAATGATAAACGGCGTTGCCAAGTCCCAGCCCATGCCTTGCTCCCAGTCGATTAATGTCGGCCGGGCAGTGTATCAGGCGCTCTTGCGCTCCTGTAAACCGCAGCCCGCCAACAGCGCCAGCACGCCGTCGATCACCCGCGTGTCGGCCAGCACTTTCTGGTGACCGCCCTGCTCCAGGCGCAGCAGGCGACTGTCGAACCAGGCATCGTGAATGGCTTGAGAGGCTTTGACCGGCACGAAGGTATCGTCTTCGGCATGCACGACCAGGCCGGGAAGGTTCATCTGATAGTGGGCCACATCCAGGTGCTTGAGCGGCATGCCGAACGTGTGCTCAACCTCCTGGATAAACGCCGAACGCGCCCGTGGTGGCAAGCCGACCATCTGGGTGAAGCCGCGCAGCACATCAAGAAAACGTGACGGTGCGGCAATACTGACCAACGCCCCGGTACGCAAGCCCAGTTGCACCGCGAGCATCGCACTGGCACCGCCCATGGAATGGCCAATCACCGCGTGCAGCGGTGGCAACTCGGCCGCCGCTTCCAGCATCGCGCGGGCAAACAGCAATACATGGGCTTCACGCCCCGGCGAACGACCGTGGGCGGGACCGTCCAGTGCAATCACCGAATAGCCGGTGTTGACCAATGCCGTGATCAAGCTGGCAAACTGGGTCGGCCGCCCTTCCCAACCATGCATCAGCAATACTGTCGGCCCCTGGCCCCAGCGCAGGGCCGACAAACCGAAGCGCAAGGTGATGCGCTCCGATTGCGCCAACAACGGCAGCTCCCAGTCACGTGGCGGCAGGTCGCGCGGGGTCATGAAGGTGCGACGCATCCTGCCGGCAACCATGCGCGGTGCCAGGCGGCCAACGGTGCCATTGAAACCACGAATCCAGGTGAAGGCGCCCATGATGTTCCCCTCTTCAGCGCACCGCCGACTTGGCCGCACGTATCACGCGATCCGACAACTCGCCCGGCCCCAGCGCTCGCGCCAGGGTCAGGCCACCCACCATCAAGGCCATGTCTGCCAGGGCCTTGTCGGTGTCTTCCGGGCTGCCGGCCAATTGCGCGACCATCAACTCGACATGCTCGCTCAATACCTCGCGAAACGCGTCCGGCAAACGGCCCATTTCGCCCACTGTGGCCGGCAAAGGGCACGCCTGGGAGGTGGAATCACGGTGTTTGCGCGACAGATAGAAGGCCGCCACCAGCGCCCGACGCTCTTCGCCGGTGAGCTGAGTGTCGATATCGTCGATGGAGGCGCGGCGCTGCGCCAGCAATTGGCTGAACGCCTCCAGCATCAGCGCGTCCTTGCTTTCGAAGTGCGCGTAAAAACCACCGACGGTCAGCCCCGCCGCGCCCATGACTTCACCGACGCTCGGCTCGGCCGGGCCACGCTGGACCAACGCAGCGCTGGCGGCTTGCAGAATGCGTTCGCGGGTTTGTGCTTTTTTATCGCTCATCAAAGCCTCCGACTCTCATGGGTTGGATATTATTACCATAATAATATTTAGCAAGCGACCGCCACGACCACTGGTCAGAACACAGGAAGAGCATTGAAAGGGAATTGGCCAAACGCCAGACAAACAAAAGGGCCATTCAATAATTGAATGACCCTTAAAAATCCCGCAGAGCGGGTAATCGTGGCGTCCCCTAGGGGACTCGAACCCCTGTTACCGCCGTGAAAGGGCGGTGTCCTAGGCCACTAGACGAAGGGGACACAAACCTTCTATACAACTGACCGCGCTGAGAACGGTCGATTCAAGGATGGAGTGGCCAAAACCTTGAACCTGTAAATTGGTGGAGCTAAACGGGATCGAACCGTTGACCTCTTGCATGCCATGCAAGCGCTCTCCCAGCTGAGCTATAGCCCCGGATTTTTCGTCTCGCGACGCAGCAGACCTTTCGAACCGCTGGTTGAAACTGGCGTCCCCTAGGGGACTCGAACCCCTGTTACCGCCGTGAAAGGGCGGTGTCCTAGGCCACTAGACGAAGGGGACAAAACCTTCTGTACAACGTGATCAGAGCTGAGACCTGATCGATTCAAGGACGGTGTGGCCAGACCTTGAACCTGTAAATTGGTGGAGCTAAACGGGATCGAACCGTTGACCTCTTGCATGCCATGCAAGCGCTCTCCCAGCTGAGCTATAGCCCCTCATCGGTGAGGACGGGGCGAATCTTAATGGCCGTTTGGAAGTGTGTCAAATTTATTTTCAACAATTTCCAAAATTTTTTGCCGGGATAACAATCACTTACCGACGAAACCCCGGAAAACCGGGGTTTCGTCGCTGCAGCGCCCTGCTTAAGCGATAGCGCCCAGCAGCTTTTCCCACTCTTTGTTTTCTTTCTTGGACACACCACCAAGCAAATCAAGGGCTTGGCGCAGACGGAAACGCGTGAGGTCCGGACCGAGGATTTCCATCGCATCAAGCACCGACACCGAACTGGCCTGCCCGGTGATCGCGGCAAACATCAACGGCATGGCATCGCGCAGCTTCAACTCCAGGGATTCCACCACTGCCTGGATGGTCGCGGTGATGGCGTCCTTCTCCCACTGGCGCAGGCTTTCGAGCTTCCACAGGATCAACTGCATCAGTTGGCGCACCTGGTCGCCCGAGAGCTTCTTGGACTCGAACAGCTTCGGATCAGGGTTAACGCCGCCCGCAAAGAAGAAACTGGCCAACGGTGCGACCTGGCTGAACGTTTCCACCCTGCCCTGCACCAGCGGCGCGATCTTCATCATGTAGTCGGGGTTCAACGCCCACTGCTGCACGCGGCTGGCGAATTCTTCCACCGGCAGATCACGCAGCCACTGGCCGTTGAGCCACGACAGCTTTTCGATATCAAAGATCGGCCCGCCCAGCGAAACACGGGACAGGTCGAAATTGTCCACCATTTCCTGCAGCGAGAACTTCTCGCGCTCGTCCGGCATCGACCAGCCCATGCGGCCCAGGTAGTTGAGCATGGCCTCAGGCATAAAGCCCATGCGCTCGTAAAAGGTCACCGAGGTCGGGTTCTTGCGCTTGGACAGCTTGCTCTTGTCCGGGTTACGCAGCAGCGGCATGTAGCACAACTGCGGCTGCTCCCAGCCGAAGTATTCGTAGAGCAGGATCAGCTTGGGCGCCGACGGCAGCCATTCTTCACCGCGCAGTACGTGGGTGATGCCCATCAGGTGGTCGTCGACCACGTTGGCCAGGAAGTACGTCGGCAGGCCGTCGGTCTTCATCAGCACCTGCATGTCCATGCGGTCCCACGGGATTTCGACGTCGCCGCGCAGCATGTCGGGCACCACGCACACGCCTTCGCTCGGCACCTTCATGCGGATCACATGGGGCTCGCCGGCGGCCAGGCGGCGCGCCACTTCTTCCTTGGACAGCAGCAGCGCGCGGCCGTCGTAGCGCGGGGTCTCGCCACGGGCCTGTTGCTCGGCGCGCATCTGATCGAGTTCTTCGGCGGTGCAGAAGCACGGGAACGCATGGCCCATGTCGACCAGTTGCTGGGTGTACTGCTTGTAGATGTCGCTGCGCTCGCTCTGACGATACGGACCGTGCGGGCCGCCGACATCCGGGCCTTCGGCCCAGGTGATGCCCAACCAGCGCAGGGCGTCGAAAATCTGCTGTTCCGACTCACGGGTGGAGCGCAGTTGATCGGTGTCTTCGATCCGCAGGATGAATTCACCGCCATGCTGCTTGGCAAAGCAGTAGTTGAACAAGGCGATGTAGGCAGTGCCGACGTGGGGATCCCCAGTGGGCGATGGCGCGATGCGCGTGCGGACGGTGGTCATGGCGGGTCTCGAATGGGCGATAAAGCTGAAAATTGAAACAAGGGGCGAATGTTAACAGCCTGGGGGTTTTCTGGAAAACCGAGGTGCGGCCATCGGGGGCAACTCCCCCTCCCACATTTGACCGGGTTCACGCATAAGAGTGTGGGAGGAGGCTTGGCCCCGATAAGGCCGGTGAAGCCACTGCAAATCAAACAGCCAACAAACGCTCGCGCAACTTGCCGATCTCATCACGCGTCTGCGCCGCCGCCTCAAACTCCAGATCCCGCGCCAACTGGTACATCTTCTCTTCCAACTGGCGAATGCGCTTGGTGATCTCACTCGGCGAGCGCAGCTCGTTCTCGTACTTGGCGCTTTCCTCGGCGGCCTTGGCCATGCCCTTGCGCTTCTTGCTGCGCGAACCGGGCACGGTGGCGCCTTCCATGATGTCGGCGACGTCCTTGAACACGCCCTTGGGGATGATGCCGTTTTCCAGGTTGAATGCGATCTGCTTGTCGCGCCGCCGCTGGGTCTCGCCGATCGCCCGCTCCATGGAGCCGGTGATGCGGTCCGCATAGAGAATCGCGCGGCCATTGAGGTTACGCGCCGCACGGCCGATGGTCTGGATCAACGAGCGCTCGGAGCGCAGGAAGCCTTCCTTGTCGGCATCCAGGATCGCCACCAGCGACACCTCCGGCATGTCCAGGCCTTCGCGCAGCAGGTTGATCCCCACCAGCACGTCAAAAGTGCCCAGGCGCAGGTCACGGATGATCTCCACACGCTCCACCGTATCGATGTCCGAGTGCAGGTAGCGCACCCGCACGCCGTGGTCGGCCAGGTAATCGGTCAAGTCTTCGGACATGCGCTTGGTCAGCGTGGTGACCAGTACGCGCTCTTCCAGGGCCACGCGCTTGTTGATTTCCGAGAGCAGGTCGTCGACCTGGGTCAGCGCCGGACGGATCTCGATCTCAGGGTCGACCAGGCCGGTCGGACGCACCAGTTGCTCGATCACGCGGCCTGCATGTTCGGCCTCGTAGTTGCCCGGCGTGGCCGAGACAAAGATCGTCTGCGGGCTGATGGCTTCCCATTCGTCGAAGCGCATCGGCCGGTTATCCAGCGCCGACGGCAGACGGAAACCATATTCCACCAGGGTTTCCTTGCGCGAACGGTCGCCCTTATACATCGCGCCCACTTGCGGCACGCTGACGTGGGATTCGTCGATCACCAGCAGCGCATCGTCCGGCAGGTAGTCATAGAGCGTCGGCGGCGGCGCGCCGGATTCACGGCCCGAGAGGTAGCGCGAGTAGTTTTCGATGCCATTGCAGTAGCCCAGCTCCAGGATCATCTCCAGGTCGAACCGGGTGCGTTGCTCCAGGCGCTGGGCCTCTACCAGTTTGTTGTTGGCGCGCAGGTAGTCCAGGCGCTCGGCCAACTCCACCTTGATGCCCTCGATGGCGCCCATCAGGGTTTCACGCGGGGTCACATAGTGGCTTTTCGGATAGAAGGTGAAGCGCGGCAGCTTGCGGATTACCTCGCCGGTCAACGGGTCGAAGGCCGAGAGGCTCTCGACTTCATCGTCGAACAGTTCGATGCGGATGGCTTCCAGGTCGGATTCGGCCGGGTAGATGTCGATCACATCGCCGCGCACGCGAAAAGTGGCGCGGGCAAAATCCATGTCGTTGCGGGTGTACTGCAAGCTCGTCAGGCGGCGCAGCAATTCACGCTGGTCGAGTTTGTCGCCGCGGTCGACGTGCAGCACCATCTTCAAATAGGTTTCCGGGCTGCCCAGGCCGTAGATGCATGACACGGTGGTGACAATGATCGCGTCCTTGCGCTCCAGCAGCGCCTTGGTCGCCGACAGACGCATCTGCTCGATATGGTCGTTGATCGACGCATCTTTCTCGATAAAGGTATCGGACGACGGCACATAGGCTTCGGGCTGGTAGTAGTCGTAGTAGGAAACGAAGTACTCCACCGCGTTGTTCGGGAAGAACGCCTTGAACTCACCGTACAACTGCGCGGCGAGGGTTTTGTTCGGCGCCAGCACCAGCGTCGGGCGGTTGATCTGCGCGATCACGTTGGCGATGCTGAAGGTCTTGCCTGAACCGGTCACCCCGAGCAGCGTCTGGTGCGCCAGGCCGGCTTCGATGCCTTCGACCATCTGGCGAATGGCTTCCGGTTGATCGCCGGCGGGTTCAAAGCGGGTGACGAGCTGGAAATCCGACATAACGTACCTCGTGAAGTCACCCCAGACTCGAAACCGCCAGGGACGAAATAGCTCAGCAACCCGCGAATAGTCGTCGCAGGCTGCAGGAAAAAACCATGATAGCTGTAGAAGTGGTGGCGAATGTGACGGGTTTCAAGGCAATCGCCCTCCCAGCCGTGCAGCAGCGTTGTTGCAATAAGACTAACGGTCGGCAAATAAACCGAAAAACTTGGCCGAAAAGCCGTTTCGGTGGTCGCCCTCAGCGGTGATGGCCTCTATACTAGCTCCCCGTTTGTGCACCGCTCTAGTGCATTCGGCTGGAGCGCGACACGTCCCTCCCTTCCCCCATAGAGCTGCCGCAAAAATGAGCCTGTTCTCCGCTGTCGAAATGGCACCACGCGATCCTATCCTGGGCCTCAACGAAGCATTCAACGCCGATACACGAACCACCAAGGTCAACCTTGGGGTCGGCGTTTACTGCGACGAGGAGGGGAAGATTCCACTCTTGCGTGCCGTTGCCGAAGCGGAAGCCATTCGCGTGGCGCAACATGCCGCCCGTGGCTACCTGCCGATCGACGGCATCGCCGCGTACGACAAGGCCGTGCAAACCCTGCTGTTCGGTGACGCGTCGCCACTGCTGCAAGCCGGCCGCGTGGTCACCGTGCAAGCCGTCGGTGGCACCGGTGCGCTGAAACTGGGCGCGGATTTCCTCAAGCAACTGCTGCCCGACGCGGTCGTCGCCATCAGCGACCCAAGCTGGGAAAACCACCGCGCGCTGTTCGAAACCGCCGGTTTCCCGGTGCAGAACTATCGCTACTACGACGCCGCCACCCACGACGTGAACCGTGCCGGCCTGCTCGAAGACCTCAATGCCCTGCCGCCGCAGTCCATCGTGGTGCTGCACGCCTGCTGCCACAACCCGACCGGCGTCGACCTGAGCCCGGCCGACTGGCAAAACGTGTTGGACGTGGTCAAGGCCAAGAACCTCATCCCCTTCCTCGACATGGCCTACCAGGGCTTTGGCGACGGCATCCACGAAGACGCCGCCGCGGTGCGCCTGTTCGCGGAATCGGGCCTGACGTTCTTCGTCTCCAGCTCGTTCTCCAAATCGTTCTCTCTGTATGGCGAACGTGTGGGCGCGCTGTCGATCGTCGGCGACTCCAAGGAAGAAAGCGCGCGCATCCTGTCCCAGGTCAAGCGTGTGATCCGCACCAACTACTCCAACCCACCGACCCACGGCGCGGCGATTGTGGCGGCCGTGTTGAACAACCCTGAGCTGCGCGCCCAGTGGGAAGCCGAACTGGCGGAGATGCGCCTGCGCATCCGTGGCATGCGCGAGCAGATGGTGGCCGAACTGGCCAAGGCTGCCCCGGGCCACGATTTCAGCTTCGTCGGCCGTCAGCGTGGGATGTTCTCCTACTCCGGCCTCACCGTTGAGCAAGTCGGCCGCCTGCGCAGCGAGTTTGGCATCTATGCGCTGGATACCGGGCGTATCTGCGTTGCGGCGCTGAACCAGGCAAACATTGCTGCGGTCACAAAGGCCATCGTCCAGGTGCTGTAAACCTGCTGGCGCGGCACAGGAGGGGAAGCCGATGGCTTCCCCTTTTTCGTCTCCAGCCCCTAGACTGAACCCTGATCGCCCCTTTGCTGTGAGAGCCTTATGAGAAACGATGACCTGGACCTGCGTGCCGACCGCGACGAACTGCACAACTACACCCCACGCGCGCCGCACGCCAAACGCCAGAAAAGCCTGGTGCTGCAAGTGGCGCTGGGGGTGTTCCTGGGGGGCTTGGCGTTATGGCTGGTGCAGTTGGGCGCAACGGCAATCATGGCCAAACTGGCCATGGGCACCTTCCAGTTCGGCGGCTGAAACCGGGTCAATGCGGGAGGGGCAAGCCCTCTCCCACATTAAGACACCGACGCTTTCAGATTGCGTTCCTCCAGCAGGTTTACAAAGCTGTTCAAGCTCTGCGACACCGTGCCTCGCCGCCAGATCAGCCAGGTATTCAAGAAGCGGAATGTATCGGCCAGCGGCCACACACTCACCGCCGCACACCCCGGCATGCTTTCCAGCATGCTGCGCGGCATCAGCGCCAGCCCGGCGCCGGCGCTGACGCACGCCAACATGCCGTGGTACGACTCGATCTCGAAGATCTTGCCCGGTACGGCACCATCCTGTGAAAACCAGCGCTCGAAGTGGTGCCGGTAGGAACAGTTCGAGCGGAACGTATAGATGTTCTCGCCATTCACGTCCTGCCCGCGCGTGATCGGCGCGTGATGCAGCGGCGCTATCACCACCATCTCTTCTTCGAACACGGCCACGCCTTCCAGGGTCGAGTGCAGCACCGGACCATCGACAAACGCCGCCGTCAGGCGCCCCGACAGCACACCTTCGATCATCGTGCCCGACGGCCCGGTACTCAGGTCCAGTTCGACCTTGGTGTGCTTCTGGTTGTACGCCGCCAGCAACGCCGGAATACGCACCGCCGCCGTGCTTTCCAGCGAACCCAGGGCGAACGCCCCCTGGGGCTCCTCCCCCGCTACCGTGGCGCGGGCCTCTTGCACCAGGTCGAGAATGCGCCGCGCATAGCCGAGGAAATTCCAGCCAGCCGGCGACAGGCGCAGACGGCTCTTTTCGCGAATGAACAATTCCACGCCCAGGTCCTGCTCCAGTTGCTTGATGCGCGTGGTCAGGTTCGACGGCACGCGATGAATCAACTGCGCGGCGGCACTGATGCTGCCTTGCTCGGCAACGGCCTTGAAGATTTCCAGTTGCACCAGGTCCAAGTCATTCTCCAATCGTGAATGTATTGCTCAATATTATTCAGTTTCCAGAAAACATAAAGCTCCGTAGGCTGAACTCATTCCACTCATTCAGCCGGACGGTGCCATGAACATGATTTCCCACCCGACCCACGCCCTGTCGATCAACCCCGCCAATGGCGAAACCGTCGGCAGCTACCCTTACGAAACCGCCTCGCAGCTGGACGCCGCCCTCAACCGCGCCACCGCAGCCTTTCGCACCTGGCGCCGCCAACCGGTGAGCCAGCGCGCCGAACGGCTGCTGGCCCTGGCCAGTGCATTGCGCGAGCAAGCCGAAGCCATGGCACAGATGATCACCCTGGAAATGGGCAAACCCATCGCCCAGGCCCGTGCCGAAATCGAGAAATGCGCGCAACTGAGTGAATGGTACGCCGCCCAAGGCCCGGCCATGCTTGAGCCGGAGCCGACCCTGGTGGACAACGGCACCGCCCACATCGAATACCGCCCATTGGGCCCGATCCTCGCCGTGATGCCGTGGAACTTCCCGGTATGGCAGGTACTGCGTGGCGCGGTACCAACCATGCTCGCGGGCAATACCTATGTACTCAAACACGCACCGAACGTGATGGGCAGCGCCTACCTGATCCAGCAAGCCTTCCAGAAAGCCGGTTTTGCCGAGGGCCTGTTCGAAGTGATCAACGTGACCACCGACGGCGTCTCCAGCGCCATCGCCGACCCACGCATCGCCGCCATCACCCTCACCGGCAGCGTGCGTGCCGGTATCGCCATCGGCTCCCAGGCCGGTGCAGCGCTGAAAAAATGCGTGCTGGAATTGGGCGGCTCCGACCCGTTTATCGTGCTTAACGACGCCGACCTTGATGCCGCCGCGCAGGCCGCCGTGATCGGGCGTTTCCAGAACAGCGGCCAGGTCTGCGCCGCCGCCAAGCGCCTGATTATCGAAGCCGGTGTGGTGGAAGCCTTCACGGCTAAATTCGTCGAGGCCAGCCGCAAACTGGTGATGGGCGACCCGACTTCGACCGACACCTACGTCGGCCCGATGGCGCGTTTCGATCTGCGTGATGAGCTGCATGGCCAGGTCCAGGCGACCTTGGAAGAAGGCGCGACCTTGCTGCTCGGCGGCAATAAAGTCGCCGGTGCCGGCAACTATTACGAGCCGACCGTACTGGCAAACGTCACCGACCAGATGACCTCGTTCAAACAGGAACTGTTCGGCCCGGTGGCCTCGATCATTACCGCCCGCGATGCCGACCACGCCGTGGCCCTGGCCAACGACAGCGAGTTCGGCCTCACCGCCAGCATTTTCACCACCGATGCGGCGAAGGCGCGGCACATCGCCAACCAGCTGGACACCGGCGGGATCTTCGTCAACGCCTTCAGCGTGTCCGACCCTCGGGTGGCGTTTGGCGGTGTGAAAAAGAGCGGGTTCGGCCGTGAACTGTCGCACTTCGGCGTGCGCGAGTTCTGCAACGCGCAGACCGTGTGGCTGGATCGCAAATAACAGGTCCTGGGGAGCTGCGCTGTTTTGACGTTAAACGATGCCTCAACAGCGAACATGCCGGCGTACACACTGCACCAACCCATCCAGCGCCTGGGATTTCACCGGCGCCAGCACACACACCGTGTGCTCGCGCTCACCCTCGGTCACCGTCAGGGTGTAATGCACCTGGCCGGGTTTACCCGGCTCTGGAGCGGTACTTTGCGGCAACTGAAAGAAGTCAGACGCCTCGACCAGTTGCCGCAGCTCTTGCCTCTCCGGCTCGGGCAGCGCGTCCAGTTCGACGCTGTGAGGCTTGGCCAGGCCCGGAAAAAACGCCGGGCCGCCGTTTTCCTTGATTGAAATTCGCATGACTGTTCCTCGCCGCCCTGGCGGCTTGTCAGACATTGATGCCCACCGCTTTCCAACCGTCCTTGACCGCCTTCTGCTCTTCCTTGTTGATGCCGTACAGCCGACCGGCGACATCGTAAGTGATACGGGCAAAACGCAAAAAGCCCGAGTTCGGCCGCAGCCGCGCATCACGCAAGGCGTCGTACCAGATGCGACCGGCGCGCTCCCAGGCGAACCCACCCAGCCGGGTGGCCACCTGATAGAACGCATGGTTGGGAATACCGGAATTGATATGCACGCCGCCATTGTCGTCGTAGGTCTGCACAAAATCATCCATGTGTCCGGGTTGAGGGTCCTTGCCCAGCAGCTTGTCATCGAACGCCGTACCGGGGGCCTGCATCGAACGCAGCGCGGTGCCTTTGATTTTCTGGGTAAACAGCCCTTTGCCGATCAACCAGTCGGCGTCTTCGGCCTTCTGCTGCAACGCGTGCTGCTTGATCAGTGAGCCGAACACATCCGACAGCGACTCGTTCAACGCGCCGGACTGGTTGAAATACATCAGCTTGGCCTCATCCTCGGTCACGCCATGGGCCAACTCATGACCAATCACGTCGAGGGCCACGGTGAAGCGGTTGAACAACTGCCCGTCGCCATCGCCAAACACCATCTGGGTCGAGTTCCAGAAGGCATTGTTGTAGTCCTTGCCAAAATGCACGGTGGCGTCCAGCGCCATGCCGGCATCGTCGATGGAGTTGCGGTCGAATACCTCGTCGAAAAAGTCGAAGGTCGCGCCCAGGCCGTCATAGGCTTCGTCGACCGCCGCATCACCACTGGCGGGCTGCCCCTCGCCGCGGATCAGTTTGCCGGGCAGGGTGTCGGTGCCGTCGGCGCTGTAGATTGAGCGGCGTTTGCCCGCTCCCATGGCCACGGCCATGTGGGCCGGGCCTCGGGCAGGCACGGCGAGCATGCGCAACGAGCGGAATGTGCTGTCCTTGGCCCGTGTGCGTAACGCAATTTCACGCTGGGCTTTATCACCGTGACGGGCGATCTGATCGAGCATGTACGGAGGAATCAGGCAAAAAATCGGATTGCGGTGGTGGCGAACACACATAAGCTGGCTCCATTCTGGCGTGTGGTGAACTCCGGATAACCGTTTCAGGATAGTCCGGCTGTCAGTGCCTGGCCTAAATTGTCATGAACCTATGTTGCAGTATGTTTATCTCAGGCCCGCAAGGAGCAGCCCATGCCCGCACGTAAAGTCAATGTCGACCTGTCCCACCGCCCCAGGCTCGCCGATCTGCGCCCGTTGATCGCGCCCTTTCCCACACTCCTGGAGGCCAGGGCCCCGACGCCGCGCACCACGCCGGCCAAGGACCTGCACAACCGCAGCGGTTACGCTGAAGACTTCCTCGGCAGTTTCGTGGTGCCATGGCCTACGGTCAACGAAACGTTGGCGGCTGACGTGCAACCACGGCTGGACTACACGCACTTTTCCATCACGATGTCACGCTCCCGACGACTGGCCCACTATGTGGGGGTCAACATCGACGGCGCACGGCATGTGGACATCGTGCGCAGCAACGACAGCTGGGCCTACGACGGCCGCCTGCCGCTCGACGCCCAAGTGGGCGAGGACCTCTACGCCGGCAACGGCCTGGACCGCGGCCATCTGGTACGGCGCCAGGACCCCAACTGGGGCGACGAGGCAACCACCGCCAACCTCGACACCTTCCATTTCACCAACTGCTCACCGCAGATGAGCGGCTTCAACCAGAAGACCTGGCTCGAACTCGAAGACTATCTCCTCGACAACACCCAGCGCTGGAAAGCCCGTGCCACGGTGTTCACCGGCCCGGTCTTCGCCGACGACGACCGCCTGTACCGTGGCGTCAAAATCCCCAAGGCATTCTGGAAAGTCGTCGCGTACCTGAGCGACGATGGCAAGCCTTCAGCCAGCGCCTACATGATCGACCAAAGCCGTGAACTGGGTCAGCTCGACCTGGTCTTCGGGCAGCTCAGAACCTACCAGCGCAGCGTGATCCAGATCGAAGGCTTGACCGGCATTCGCTTTGGCAACCTGGCCGATTACGACGGGTTCAGCAATGAAGAGCGCGCTACCGGGACGCGCATCGAAGCGCTGATCCGGGGGCCTGAAGATATTCGCGTGTGACCGGGCTCACTTCGACCTCCCGCTCCCGCGCCGAATCAACTACCATACCGCCGCCGGTTCCCCCACGGGACTAATAGGGAATTCGAAGCGCCGCCCGCGGCGCCAATCGAAACTGCCCCCGCAACTGTAGGTGCCGAGCCTGCTCCTCAACGCCACTGGACACCGTCCGGGAAGGCTGGAGCGAGGCGACGACGCATCAGTCAGGAGACCTGCCGGCCCAGCAACATCACTACCGGCGGGGTGTCCGGGAAGGACATCCTCGCCTGCCCGAGCGGCAGCGTTCGAGGGCGTATTTCCGAGCCGTACCTCCCCTGCTTCACGTACGGTTCACACGGAGATCGCCCCATGCTGCCACACGTTACCGCCCTGCTCACCGGGCTGGGCTTCTGTGCCCTGGCCCACGCGGCCCCCGCTCATTACCCGCTGACCGTCGAAAACTGCGGCAGCAGCGTCACCTTCCAGCAAGCCCCGACACGCAGCGTGACCATCGGCCAGGCCGCCACCGAAATGCTTTACGCCCTGGGCGTGGGCAACACCGTGGTCGGCACCTCGCTGTGGTTCAACAGCGTGCTGCCGCAGTTCAAGGCGCAAAACGACGGCATCGAACGCCTGGCTAACAACGAGCCAAGCTTTGAAGCGGTGATCGCCAAGCGCCCGCAACTGGTGGCCGCCGAGCTGGAATGGGTGGTCGGCCCGCAAGGCGTGGTCGGCACTCGCGAGCAATTCCATGAACTGAAGATTCCCACCTACGTGCTGCCCTCCGACTGCGAAGGCAAGGACAACCTGGTGGGCGCCGACGGCACGCGGCTGGAGCAGTTCCACATTGAGACAATCTACAAAAGCATCCACCAATTGGCGCAGATTTTCGACGTCCAGGATCGCGGCGAACAACTGAACGATGCACTCAAGGCGCGCCTGGCCAAGTCCGTCGCCACCGCGCAAGGCAAGGGCTTGAAACAGGCCAGCGCACTGGTGTGGTTCTCCAGCGCGGAGATGGCCAGCGACCCGTACGTGGCCGGCCACAAGGGCGTTCCCGAATTCATGCTCGACACCCTTGGTTTGCACAACGTGGTGCAATCGGATGAAGAGTGGCCCGCCGTCGGCTGGGAAACCCTCGCCAAGGCCAACCCGACCTTCCTGGTGATCGCCCGCATGGACCGCCGCCGCTACCCCGCCGACGACCATGAAAAGAAACTCGCCTTCCTGCGCAGCGACCCGGTCACGCGCAACATGGACGCGGTAAAAAACAACCGCATCATCATCCTCGACGCCCTGGCGCTGCAGGCCAGCCTGCGCACCTTTGATGGCCTTGAACAATTGGCCGGGGCCATCGACGGCTACGACCTGTCCAAATGATCCGTACCTTACTTGCCCTCGCGCTGCTGCTGGCCGCCGTCCTTGCCGGCGTGGCCATCGGCGAAACCGCCATCGAACCGCAGGTGGTGTTGCAGGTGCTGGCCAACAAACTGTGGAACGCCGGCTACGTGCTGGACCCCATCGACGAAGGCGTGGTGTGGAATTACCGCCTGACCCGCGCCCTGGTCGCCGCCGCCTGCGGTGCCGGGCTGGCCACCTGCGGGGTGATTTTGCAGTCATTGCTGCGCAACCCGTTGGCCGATCCGTACCTGCTGGGCATCAGCGCGGGCGCCTCGACCGGCGCGGTGCTGGTGGCGTTGATGGGCGTGGGCGGCGGCTTGATTTCGCTGTCGGCCGGCGCGTTTGTCGGGGCCATGGCGGCGTTTGCGCTGGTGATTCTGCTGACACGGGCCAGCGGTTCCCTGAGCGGCACCGGGCAGATCATCCTCGCGGGCATTGCCGGCTCGCAGCTGTTCAATGCGCTCACCGCGTTCCTGATCACCAAATCCGCCAGCTCGGAACAGGCGCGCGGCATCCTGTTCTGGCTGCTCGGCAACCTCAGCGGCGTGCGCTGGCCGTCGGTGTGGCTGGCGGTGCCGGTGGCGGTCGCGGGATTGGCCGTGTGCCTGTGGCACCGTCGCGCGCTGGATGCGTTCACCTTCGGCAGCGACTCGGCGGCGTCCCTCGGCATCCCGGTGCGCCGCGTGCAGTGTGTGCTGGTGGGCTGCGCCGCGCTGGTCACGGCGGTGATGGTGTCGATTGTCGGCTCCATCGGCTTTGTCGGCCTGGTGATCCCCCACGCCATGCGCCTGTTGCTCGGCACCGGGCACTCGCGCCTGCTGCCGGCCAGTGCGTTGGGCGGCGCGTTGTTCTTGATCGCCGCTGATGTGCTGTCGCGCACCTTGATCAAGGGCCAGGTGATTCCCGTCGGTGTAGTCACGGCCTTGGTCGGCGCGCCGGTGTTTGCATTGATCCTGATTGGCCGGAGAAATGCGCGATGACCGTGCTCAGTTGCACGGGCCTGGGCTTCAAGGTGCGTGACGCCGAGTTACTGCGCGATATCCACCTGCAGGTTCAACAGGGAGAAACCTTGGGGATTGTCGGGCCGAACGGCTCGGGCAAATCCACCCTGCTCAAATTGCTCGCCGGTTTGCGTGTGCCCGCCAGCGGCGAGGTGCGACTCGGCAGCCAACGCCTGGGCGACCTCACGCGCCGCACCATCGCGCAACAGTTGGCGGTGGTGGAGCAACAGGCCGACACCGACGACGCCATCCGCGTGTTCGACGCCGTGGCGCTGGGCCGCACACCGTGGCTGTCGGCGTTGAGCCCGTGGTCTGGCGAAGACGATACCATCGTGCGCCAGGCCCTGCACGACGTGGATGCCACCCACCTGAGCCAACGCGCCTGGCGCAGCCTCTCCGGCGGCGAACGCCAACGCGTGCACATCGCCCGCGCATTGGCGCAACGGCCGCAGATTCTGTTGTTGGATGAGCCGACCAACCATCTGGATATCCAGCATCAACTGGCGATTCTGAAAGGCGTGCAAGCGCTGCCGGTGACCACTTTGATTGCGCTGCACGACCTCAACCAGGCACTGACCTGCGATCGCCTCGCCGTGCTGGATCGCGGGCGGTTGGTGGCGCTGGGCAAACCGATGGACGTGCTCACACCGCAGCGGTTGCAGGAGACGTTCGGGGTGCGGGGGCATTATCTGACGGACCCGTTTGATGGGGCGCGGATATTGCGGTTGCGCTCCAACTGAGCGATCACGACGTCGAGAACACCAAAGATCAACGATGGGCGTTGGCTTGTCTGCGGTAGACATCGGTATCACACAATTTTTAAAAGCTGAAAATCTTCTCTGTGGTGAGCGGGCTTGTCCCGCGCTGGGCTGCGAAGCAGCCCTAAAACCTGCGCCTCGGTTAATCCTGACACACTGCGGCGATCTTATTGGGGCCGCTGCGCGGCCCAGCGCGGGACAAGCCCGCTCACCACAGGGAGAATTTTCAACGTTTAAAAATTGTGCAGGTACCTAGACCCAGGCCCCGACAGCATCACCTCTATAGGCCTGACGCACCGATACACGTCGTGATCCACCTTCGGCTATACCCCAACACCCCATCCGCCATCGCCACCGGAAAATGAATGAACCCGTGCGCCGACTCCGGCAGCAGATGGGCCTCGGCCTGCGGCCATCGCTCGGCGATCAGCAGCGTGTCGTCCTTGAGCGGGTCCAACTCGCCCACGAACATCAACGCTGGCGGCATACCTTCAAAGTCGCCATACAACGGCGACAACGGCGCTTGCGTGCGCTGTTCATCACTTAATCCCGGCGTGAGCATGCGCAACGCCTCGACCATCCCCGGCCCGTCCAGCAATAACGTTTGCGGCCCGGCCTGGCGCACGCTCGGTGTACCGGTCAGATCGTAAACGCCGTAATACAACACCGCACCGCTTACCCGTTTGAGCAACTCAGGCCATTGCTTGAGCGCCAGCAACGTCGCCGCCGCCAGATGCCCGCCGGCCGATTCGCCGACGAAGACCACCGGCAGATGCGCAAACTCTTCCTCGCCGAGCAACCAACGCGCCGCCGCCAGGCAGTCCTCCAACAACCCTTCAACCGGCGTATCCACCGCCAGCCGGTAATCCACCGACACCACCGCCACGTCGCACGCGTTGACCATGCCGAGATTGAGGTCGTCGTCCATCCGGGCATTGCCGATCACCCAGCCGCCGCCGTGGATATCCAGCACCACCCCCTTGGGCTTACCGCTCGGGCGCAGGATGCGCACGGGCACGCCCGCCACTACTTTGCATTCGACCACGGGCGCCTGCCTGAACGTTTGGCTGGCACGCAACAGCGCCTGGATCAGACGCGGTGTGACGCGATTGCGGATTTTAAAGCGCGGCATCCACGCAAGCTTTTGATTGAAGCGGCGCATCTGGGCCAGCTCGGCCTCGCTCGCCGGCCACGGTTGGAGAGCCATCAGCGGTTATTGCGCAGGATCGAGAAATTCAACGCCGCCGCCACACACAGCCACGCCAGGTACGGGAACAGGATCAAGCCGGTAATCAGATCCAGGCGCACCGCCAACACCACCATCGCCGCGACGGTGAGCCACAGCAGTACGATGATCACCATCCCGGCGAGCAAGCGATGCGCACCGAAGAACACTGGCGTCCACAGCGTGTTCAACGCAATTTGCGCAGCCCACAGCGCCAGAACCATTTCGCTGCCCGGTATGAGGCTCAGGCGATAACCGGCCCAGGCCAGCAGCAGGTAAATGATCGTCCACGCGACCGGGAACAGCCAATTGGGCGGGGTGAAGCTGGGCTTGACCAGCGATTCGTACCAGGCACCGGGCTTGAAGATAATGCCGGTGCTGGCGGCGGCGGCGCAGGCGAGCAGGAAGATGAAGAAGGTCATGGTCGATCCTTGAGGTGAAGGGGTAGAAAGTAACGCTATGCTTGAGTGACTCGAACTACCGCAAATAAATTCAATGACGGCGGCAAAAATGGCACTCTTCTACCCTTTTTGAGCACCACCAGAGACCCCAGCCGTGACCAATACCCGCGCCGATCAATCCAACACCCCCTGGTCGGTATTCCTGATCTTCCTGCGCCTGGGCCTCACCTCGTTCGGCGGGCCCATCGCGCACCTCGGCTACTTTCGCGCCGAGTTCGTGACGCGGCGGCGCTGGCTCAGCGAGCGCAGCTATGCCGACCTGGTCGCGCTGTGCCAGTTTTTACCCGGCCCGGCCAGCAGCCAGGTCGGCATCGCGCTGGGCCTGTCGCGGGCGGGTTACGGCGGTGCCGTGGCCGCCTGGGCCGGGTTCACCTTGCCGTCCGCGCTGCTGCTGGTGCTGTTCGCCCTGGGCATTGCGCACCACAGCAACGCCCTGCCGCTCGACGTGCTGCACGGTCTTAAAGTCGTCGCGGTGGCCGTGGTCGCCCAAGCCGTGTGGGGCATGGCGCGCAACCTGTGCCAGGGCGCGACCCGGATCACCCTGATGCTGATCGCTGCGTGCGTGGCCCTGCTGGCGCCTTCGGCCTGGGGCCAGGTGGGCGTGATCGTCGTCGCCGGCGTGATCGGCCTGCTGCTTTTAACCCCCACGCCAAACGCCGAACACGAAGCACTGCCCATGCCCCTCCGCCGTCGCACCGGGGCCCTGTGGTTACTGCTGTTTGTGCTGTTGCTGATGGCCTTGCCGCTGCTGGCGCAAACGCTGCCCAACCAAGGCCTGGCGCTGGTAGACGCCTTCTACCGCGCCGGCGCACTGGTGTTCGGCGGCGGCCACGTGGTGCTGCCGTTGCTGCAGGCCGAAGTGGTGCCGCCGCAGTGGCTCAGCAACGACCTGTTCCTCGCCGGCTACGGCGCCGCCCAAGCCGTGCCCGGCCCGCTGTTCACCTTCGCCGCCTTCCTCGGCGCCGCCATGCAGCCGGCCCCGAACGGCTGGCTGGGCGGCCTGATCTGCCTGCTGGCTATCTTCGCCCCGTCGTTCCTGCTGGTGTTCGGCGCCCTGCCTTTTTGGGAAACCCTGCGCCGCAGCCCGCGCACCCAAGCGGCCTTGGCGGGCGTGAACGCCGGCGTGGTGGGCCTGCTGCTGGCCGCGCTGTATCACCCGGTGTGGACCAGCGCGATCTTCAGCGTCTACGACCTCGGTTTGGCCGCGCTCGCACTGGTGGCGTTGATGGTCTGGAAGTTGCCGCCGTGGCTGGTGGTGGCGGCCAGTGCCGGGCTGGGAGGGTTACTTAACCTCACTGCCGGATAATCAACGTGAAGTAATGGCCTCATTGCTCGACTGACGGCTCCACGATCCTGAGCCAAGGCCACCGCGCCTGATAACTCCTGGCCTTTTCAGCAAACAGCGCCGGCTCCGGATGCAACGGATTGATCCGCAACACCCCCTGCTCCACATCCGCCAACCCATACGGCGCATACACCTCACCGGTGGCGATGTCCAATGCGATACACGTCCCCGCCACCAAGTAACGATCCACCCCCTGCCGGGCCGATTGCAATTGCGGGTAAGGCCGACCAAACCGCTGCCCGTACCAAAGGTGCACCCGCGCCTGGTTCTTGACCTCCACATTCACGCCCAGGTCCTTGAACAAGCCTTCAGCCCTGCGAATCACTACATCTTCCGCCTCGTAGGACAGGTCGGTATCGAAGTAAAAAACATCGTAGTCCTTTACCCCCTGATCGGCCGGCAGATTCATCTGATGATTCCAAACCGCCTGGAACAGACAGCCCGCCGTGAGCATGCACTGCTCCACACCGAGGCCGGGTAGACGCGCAGTGATTTCGACGTTGATGGGGTTGGCCATGGCCAGTTCGAGGAAGGTGTCGACGGTCAATGTCATGGTGCGTCCTTGGTAAGCAGTCCTTGTCCAGGGGCTGACTGTACAAGATCTCACAAGCGAAAATCGAGCGACTCCAACTTGCTCCATTGCCTACGCGTGCGTCAGAATCCGTCGACTTGTGCACCTGGGTAGCCGTCTCTAAGGTGGCTCGGTCGCCGACATCTCGGGGATCGGGTTTAGTAGCCCACGGTTTAACCTAACAAGTGCACAAGCTTCATCTCATCAGACGTTCCCGTCTGTGCTTGATGGTGGCTGTGCGCAGGGCGCCCTCGGGCGCGCCGGTTTTGTTAGGTTCCACCGGTCTACTAACCTGCGTACAGCTACCGCCCTCTTGTTTAGTAGCGACTGGGCAGTGGCCTCAAGCAAGGAACTTAACAATGGTTAACGCTTCAACCACCCTCTTCAGCGTCGCACCCAACGCCAGCCACGAAACCCTCATCACCAACAGCTATGAAACCTTCACCAGCGTCAGCACCCTGCTGCTCGACCTGTCCGAAGACCTCAACGGCAAACACCGCGACATCGCCCTGGCCATTCACCAACTGAGCGAACTGGGCGTACTTCTCACCGCCAGACTTCTGGACCGCAAAGCGCCCTGCCCCGGCTGATCATCAGCCCTTCAACTCACTCGCCCGATTGCTCGCCGCGTCGTCATAGGCCACATACAACGACTCGGCGATCTGGCTTTTGATGGCTTTGGTGGATTCAAGGCCGAGCACAAACCCCTCGGCCTTGCCGCCAGCGCGGTTGAGTTCTTCATGGGTGGCGGCGCCGGTGATGGCGTCGAGGAGCTTGGTGGCGTGAGGGCCTACGCCTTTGGGCAGGGATATTTGATCGATGGACATTGCGATACCTTTAACAGTTGAGTCGGTAGCGCTTGGAACCACTGCCGGGGGAGGCATAGTAGACCGGTTTGCGATGAGAGGGGTTGCTTTCGGCCAAAAGCGGACAATCGTCCGAAGTCTCATACGGCCTAAGGCAATCACTTGGCGTGTCTACGAAAATAGTGGCGATTAACTTGGTCGCAATTTCAACTGTACATATAAAAAGTGCTGGGGGGGGGGCAAAGCGGCAAATAGAGGATTGCCGCCGTCTAAAGGGATGTGAGGCTGTGGATCTTAAGTGTGAATTGGCTCCTGTAGGTTTTTGAAGGCGTCAAGCAGGCAAATAGGTATAAGTGAAGGGAATTCGTCAACGACACGCTTCAAAATTGTTGTTTTTAAGTCGTTAGTCCGATGATAGCGTTTCAAGCCATCAAGCTTTGACTTCAGTAACTCTTCAAGCTCATGCCCTTGCATTAACATGAAAGATTCTGGTAGGAATACAAATTGTCCATCAAGGTACTCGCATTTTAATTTTTTGACGTCATCGCCAGATGCTCCAGGCAAAATACTATAAACAATATAGTCTGCAATGTGCTGTAGTCGTGGGTGAGTCATTTTCAATATGTCGGCGCTCCCTTCATGCTCCTCCATTCCGAGCTCGCTTCTTTCAATGCTCTTATCTTGAAATAATAGCATTGCAATTAATAAGGGGTCTAAAATGTAATTCTCTATAGAGTAACGACGGTTGTGGCCGAGAACTACCACTTTATCATTTGGGTGATTGGTCGTGTCCCAATCAATCAAACCTCTGATTGTCGGATTTCCATGGGTAGATAGCTGCCTTACAATATCCTTAACGTGATCGCATCCACCGATTTTTGAATTACTGGATGCAATAAAGCTCAGCGATATTTCCGGGTGTAACCTGGATTTAATTTTTCTAAGAATCTGATCGTAATATTGGACGTCCAGATGGCTCTCTACAAAAATTTGACGTCTATTTTCGTAGCTGATACTTATACTCGGCACTCCCGACATCAACAACGATAGTGCGCTGTCTTTATTGGTTTTTCTAAGCCGACTGCTTCCTTCCTTTGTCATTATAAATATGGCATCCTCCGGACAGAGCGCTACAGTTGACGGAGAGTGCGTGGTCATAATTACTTTTATTTTGCGCTCGCTAATCAATACCTTTTGAATGGTGTCGAGAAGTGACTTGGTCATTGACGGGTGCAAGGGAGCATCGATTTCGTCAAATAAAAGTACTTGGGGGTAATTTACTCTATCGCCTGACTCCCTTGTATAATATAAGCACAATGCAAACGACATTAGAATCCTTTCGCCTGAGGAAAGGTCATTGAATTTTACTTGTGCGCCTGTGACTAAGTCTGTGAGGATTGGCTCATAGGGGCGATCATTATCTTCGTCAGGTTTATTGATTCTAAATGAAAGGTTAGCTGTTTCTAGAATATTATTCAAAAATTCCCAAGGAGGTGATCCATTTTTTTCAAAAAACTCTTTGTCACTTAATGCCGACACATTAGCGCCACGGATGTCACGACGAAAGGTGTTAAATTCATTTGCCAGAAAAGCTCCTTGGTATTCAGAGAAAAGCCTGGCGAATGATTGTTGAAATAACTCCACGGGCTGCCATGCCATTGGGTAATGTTCGTAAAATAAATCCATGTCGAACGCAATAAGCGGAACTTTGCATTTGGCTGTGATTTTATCAAGCAGTCTCGAATTGATTGCTGGGTTGCTTGAGTTAAAGCTTGATGCGACATTTTGGCTGTGGGCGTTCAAATTGTCTTTGATGTTTTGATGTGTGATTTCTACTTGATCCGATGGAATTCCGTAGTTTAGTAATTCTGAAATAGTCAGTGTTGCCAATTTTTTTAAATCAAGCTTGGAGAGTTCGGGCCACTGAAGCAGGTATGATTCAATTCCTGGCTTTGCATTGTTGATCAAGCCAAGTATGTGGTTCCAAGTCCCGTCTCTTTCTTGTTTGCTCTGAATGCTAGCAAACGCTCCTGTATCTGAGGGAATCAATGTTGTTGCGTCAAACAACCGAATCAAACGGTTATGCGGAGAATGTGCGACCCCCTCGATTGATAGCGCTCCTTCATCCAATGCCTTCAGTAACTGGCTCTTACCCGCACCATTAGTACCTGTGATTATAGTGAGGTCTGGTAGCTCTACACTTTCAAATGTCTTTAGTGATTTGTAAGGACGCAAAAGGGTCAACTTCATTACTAATTAATCCATTATCAATCAATAGTTAACTGCTTATGCGAATGTCCAGGAGCGCTCTCGAACGTATTCGCTTTGGCAACATTTCACTCACCACGATTTAATCTTATCCCATGAATATCAGTAGTGATAGCCAATGGCCGGCATCTTCTGCGTGCTCTCATGGCGATTGGAGTCGTTGCATCACAGATAGCAGCGCATGATTTATGCCCTAAATACCATTTGGGTTTAGTCGGCTAATAGCAGGATTCCAGATAGTTCATCCCTCTGTAACTGCCTAGCATTATCGAAAATATTGACTCAAACACGCACCTCCATACTCTGAGGGTCTGCTTTTGGCCGTTTTCTGCCTGTGACGACCGATTGAATTCGGCCAAGAGCTGCCTTTCATTTCGGCAACAATGGGCAGGTCAAGACTGCATCTTATGACTGAGTATTGGTGCAATTCAGAGAGTCATTCTTCATCAAGAGCCGTAGTCGCTGCCATTCATTCCAGCAGTCCTCGGCAACTAAGTCCCGGAAACCACGTTCGTTCGCCATATCCAGGGCGACGTCGAATGGAACTGCAACACACGTCGCTTGATCACGGATTTTGAGTGCCTCGGACTCTGTAAGCGGGGAGCCTTTTTTCGTTTCGGCGCTTTGCAAAGCCACCGAAAGCGCCGGAATGAATACAACGCAAAGCTGTTCCGTCATCTGTTGTTTGCCTCAATTGTGCGAGAAGGCCGAAAG
Organism: Pseudomonas sp. FP597; assembly: GCF_030687435.1. NCBI lineage: Bacteria > Pseudomonadati > Pseudomonadota > Gammaproteobacteria > Pseudomonadales > Pseudomonadaceae > Pseudomonas > Pseudomonas sp. FP597. The sequence goes on from NZ_CP117432.1 coordinate 4,414,928, forward strand.
ATTACGCTGGTTGCTTGATCACGGCTATTGGCCAAGAGCATCCATCGCCTGGTGTCCGCTCTGGGTCGAAAGCGGCCCGTCCTGACAGCGAATATCTGTCTGAACGCTTTCGGCTACTATGCCTTCTAGCCGTTGGGCGCCCTCCAAGCTTCGGGATATTGCATGAAAACTGTCGACGCAAACCGCTTGAAGATCTGGCAGGCACTTTCAGAGTTTTTTCTCGATACTGAAATCACCGACTCGACTTTTGACTACGTCGCTCGCGTGGTCCTGGAAACAGGCTATGCGCCCCAAGACATTCACAGCATCCTTTGGGGTGAAGTTTTCCCTGTGCTTGAAGGCAACCTCAAGTCCATTACAGGTGAATGGGCGGGATGGACAGATGAATGGCTGTTAGAGCATTTGTCGGTATGTGAGGTCTCTACGAACAAGCTGGGTGACAGCGGCATTATCAGAGAAATCAGAAGATGCTGGGGGCAAGTGGCAGCGCGGCTTCCGCCGGCATATGCCTGACTCAACTTCGTCAATGCTCCCAGTGGTTACGGGCTCCTATCGGCCAGACGAGCCCATTCGATCTACGAAATCCCCCCTTCAGTTAACGTCGATGCCGGGATAGAGATCCGCAGGTGGGTGGTAATTGGGGTCTTCAAAGCGGCTATTGTCGTAATGCATTTTGGCTGTAGGCCCCTCGCCCATGTACGTGACCTCAGGATTGGGCGTCAGATGCCATCCGGTCCCGTCGTTATCGCGTTCGATCAGCGACGGATACAACGTACAAGTCCCCCCCGAACCGGATGTCAGCCTGAATTGATAGTAGCGCCCGGCCTGTGGCGTGAATTGAGTTGTGACGTAGCACGAGCGTGTGCGCGAGCCCTTCCAGAACATACTCACCTGCGTCTCGATGCCCGGCCTTATGGGTGTTTCATAGTAGTCGGAAGTCAAATTCTGCCCGGCCTTGGGCATGCCCACGTCTTGCGTGTGGGTAAATGGAAGAGGCCCCGTGCGGACGGAGCCTCCCGAACGCACGCCGTTCTCGTATTGATAAATATCGGCATGCTGAGTGAAGTTGACGACTCTGACCCAAGCGGGGTTCGGCTCGTTTTCAGGCGCTTTGAAGTAATGGAAATGAGGAAAATACTGACAGCCGGCAAATAACGGCAGCGTCAGAAAACAAAGGGTACGGCGAATAGACATTGGAACCAGTCCTTTACGGGATTGTTGTACAGACCACAGAACTGAAGATGAATTTCACAGCTGGCTCACTCTAAGCAACGTTCAGCGGGCATCTGTTTGTTTCACGGGGGACGATGACAGGGTGTCGGCGAGCCCGGAAACCACCCCTGGGTATTGGCACCGAAGGTGACCGCATGGACGGAGGCTGTCATCTGGATGGGTATGCGCGCTTAGAAAGCAGGCCCTGCATACGGTATTCTGCGCGGCATCAACCTCGCCCCCAGCCTGCCGGCCCCTGAAGCGGTATTGAGCCCGGCGCCTATGGATCTCGACATGCTAATCGGCCACCGCTTCGAACACCTCGCCAACGGCGATCTGCACATCCACTCACGCAACCTTGTGCAAAGCGCATTTATGCTGCTGACCGGCGCAATCGCCTTGATCCTGCCGGTAGCCTGCGTTGGGTTCTGGCTTACCGAATGGCAAGCGCAACTGGCCGACCTGAATCCCCTGTCGACCCTGCTGTTAATCTTGGCGCTGCTGCTGATGCCTGCCCTGGGCCTGTCCCTGATGGTGTACATGGGCTCGCGCGAGTCGTTGCTGTTGTCACGCGTCGACGGGGAAGGCAAGCGCCGCACGCAGAACTTTTTCGGGCGTCGCGAGCAGGTGAAGTCGGTATTCAACCTCGATAACCCGCGCGCCTTGGAGCTGCGTCGACGCGAACAGGCCGAGCCCGCCTATACCCAGCTGTGGCTGGTGATGCGAGATGGCAGCGAGCACCGTTTGACCACCGATCACGTTCCGGTGGTGCCAGGCAGCAAACGCACCGAGTCGTGGCTGCGGGAGCTGGCCGACTACCTGAACGTGGCGGTGCCAGCCGAGGTCATCATTGGCTCCGCGGTCGGTCAGCCGGCACCCTATCGGCCCACTCCGACACCCGCGAAGATCGCCAGGCGGCGCAAAGCCCAAGGCCCCATGCCGACGATTGAATCGACCGAACAACTCGGTATTCCCGCACGCGCCCTGCTCACGCTGGCGGGCGCTTTTCTGGCGGTGCTGGATTTGAATCAGATCGTCGCACTGGTGCCGGCGGTGCTCACCGGGAGGTTGCGGATCAGCGGCAAATCGGGATACACGACGTTCTACTGGGCCGAACAACCGGTCGCGTTTTCATTCAATGTGTTTTTGGGGGTGGCCGAGGTGTTGATTATCGGGTTTATCGCCTGGCAATGCCTGCGCACGGCGGTTCTGGGGCGGATGAAAGCCAATCCCTGAATGCAGGATGCCGGCGCATCCGCAAGCCCAGGGCGATGAGATCGCCAAGATCCAGAACACCACCGCTAACCTCCGGCAGATGGGCCCCGCCGTGGAAAAATCCTGGTGGGTGGCCGTCGACATCCGCCAGCAACCCATCGCTGCCTGGGCCAAAACCCCGGCCATCGAGAACTGGCACGCAACCCGCAAGTTCTCTCCGACGCGCCCAAGACCTACATACACTAGCCTTGCAGTGTCCGCAGTTTTTCTTCGAAATAGCGGATTTGCGCCAAGTCATCGGGGTCGACCTGCCTGAGTATCTGAAGCGCCTTTGTGTAGGCGGCGCGCGCCTTGGCGGTGTCGCCTTCAGCCTCGTAGACTCTTGCAAGGTTGAAGTGGCGCAAAATTACTTTGGGGTGGTTCTCTCCAAAAGTTGCGCGGTCACTGTTCAGCGCCATCGTCAGGAAGGCTTCAGCTTTGTCGTACTGGCCCAGGCCACGATAGGCGTCGCCGAGGTTGTTCCAGCGAATGGCGACCGTCGGATGACGGGGACCATGCAGGGCCATGTCGATATCCAGTGCCTGTTGAAAAAGTGGCAGTGCCGCCTCGTGATTGCCCTGAAGGTTATAGGCATTGCCCAAGTTGTTCAGTGAGACGGCTACCGAAGCGTCGTGTTCGCCCAGCAGTCGCTTTCTCAACGCGATATTTTTGCGCAGGTTTTCGAAGGCCTCTTCATATCGACCCAGTTTGCTCTGCGCGGTACCGAGGTTGTTGTAGCTGTCGGCAATCATCAGGTCATCCGTGCCGAGTACCGCGAGGCGCATTTTCAAGGATTTTTCATAGTAGCCAAGGGCAATGTCGAGATTGCGTAGTCGCTCGTGAAAATAGCCGAGGCTGTTCCAGTAGGTCGCCTGTTGCGCAATGGAGGCCTGTCCGTTCTGTTTAGCCGCCTCCAGTGCCTGGGTGACCAGGACGACCGCAGTACGGTCATCGCCCAGCACGGAGACTGCCAGCGCCTTGATATTCAACGCCTCGGAGTTGGCAGGCTCGGTTGCAAGCACGCGATCCGCTTCCTCAATCGTCGCCTGATACCGCCCTGCCTCGAAAAGGCTAACCGCCTTGTCGCTCGCCGCCCCCAGAGCGGCCTCAGCGCCAAACATCAGGAGGAGCAATGAGAACGGGCGTAGAGCTTTCAGCCAACGAATGTGCACGGAGGTCCCTTGGTTTGAGATGGAGATCTGACTCATGGCTGTTTTCGGTCCAAAGCTGTCATTAAATTGAGGTAATGAAGCGGGCTTCGAGGCGGACAAGAATGGAGGCGACCTCTCGCTCTCGATTTAAGGACGCAGCAACACCGCATGCATTCCGCGAGCACATTAACGGATCGTTTACTCGGGAATTCCGGTCACTGTATGCACTACGCGCATTGCACAAGGCGGTCGAGCCCCTTGGGGGTCGAGCTGTTCGCATTTCTTCAGCAGCGGATAGGCATCGGCAAATTTCATCGCCGCGACCTGTTCGGCGTGCTGCTGCGAAACAAAGCAGCGCTCGAACCGGAAGGCGGCGTACACCTCGGGCAGCAGTACCGGATAATCGTAAACCTCGTCGACGATACTCTTTAGCATCTGGGACATCTGCCCGTTGGCCGCGGGGGAAATCTTGGTGAGCAGATCATCCTTGGCGACGCCCGCTTGCCTGGCCGCAATAACTTCCTTCGACGCACCGATGGATGCCTGCATTCCCTGCGGAAACGGACAATCAGACGCCGCCAATGCAGAGGTCGACGCCATGCAACTCAGTAAAGTGAAAACAACGGCCATCCTTGTCATTGCATTTCCTCGTTTGTAGCAAGTATTGTCGAAATAAGCTGCGGATTCTAACCGATGGTGGCAGTTGATGAGGCGCGCCATTGACTTGGGCAGCTCCGGGTCGATGGGTGCCGGTCGTGGATGATTGCTTTCGAGCCAAAGCGGCCTCTCGTGACTATTGGGATCATGCGCCCACGTCATTTACCAGTTCGCGCCAGACATCCCTTGCCTTCTGCTCCGAGGTAAAGACTTGTACTTTTGGATGCCAGAACTGCCCCTCAATTATGATGCACTCCAGGGTAGAGTCCTGAAACGTAAAGACATAATGGATGGCATCTTTTAGAAACCGCTGTTTATCATGTCGCGGATGAATGGCGTTTCTCTGCTCAAGCTCTGCTAGCCAAGGAGAATTATCTATTCGATGAATTTGGTAATGCTTGAGGCCAAGTCCAATAAGCGGATGGCCGCCCAAAGCCTCGTCGTTTGGTGAGCCGAACTGAAATTTTTTAACTAGGGGAAAATGGATTACAGCTATTTGCTCCCCAGCGGCGTAATACCGTAAACATAGCTGCGTGTCCGTGGCAAACACGATGGGTTCGGGCGATGTACTTGGCTGTGGCCAGGAGTCAAGCAGTACTACGGTAGCGAATGACATAGGGAAGCCTAGTGAAGAAATAGGGCGCAAAACAGAGTGCAAGAGCAACGCGTTGTCGTCAAACGTTGACGACCGCGATGGGCTGCCTCTGGCCGAAAGCCGCCGGGTCAGGGGTTGAGCAGCTCCATGATGTGGGTGGCATGGACATCTTCTGTTCGCATGAAGCCGCAGCGCAGGTAAAACACATCGCCTCCAGAAGTATCGGTGGAAAGACGCATCTTCTGAAAGTGAAGAGCGGCGTGTGCAACCAACGCCTCAAACCGCGCTAGAACTTCTGCCCACATCGCTTTCGTCACCCTGACTGAGTTTTGTGGGATTTTATCAAAGACCTTGAAAGTGCTGCCCCTGAGAGCGGCAAGTTCGGCATGGCTCCTTAGCCTCATCTGACATATTGAAAGAGCCCTGCAACGCATTATCCTATTGTGAGCCAGGCAACAAGCCGTTTCGGATAGTCCTGAGTCAGGCATCCGAGTCAGCTACAGTCTGCTCGTCGGACCTTACGCCAAACAAACGGTCGGCTATTTGCCGACCTCGTTCCAGCCCTTGCTCCGTCAACCAGATCGACTTGTTCTTATTCACCGGATTACTGATAAAACCCTGTTCATGCAATCGGTTCATGACCTCGAAGTCGAAACCTTTCCAGGCGTTGCCGCTATCAGAACTGAAGGCTGCCAACAGGGCGAGTACGGCTTCTTCAATCAATTTTTCGTCGTATTCCATGATCGTTGCTCGACTCGTTTTGTTTAAGCTCGCCTTGCCTCAAGGCGCCGCAGGTGGTGGTTTTATCTCAAACCCTCCTCGCGCAAAACGCAAGTAGCGCCGGCAAGCCTTCCACCCGTTCAGCCGCCTTCGGGTTTAGCTTGAGTGATGTGACCTTCTCAGGCTACTCGTCGGTCCTTGCGCCAAACAAACGATCGGCTATCTGCCGACCCTGTTCCAGCCCTTGCTACACAGTTTTTAAGAACGGGAAATCCTCACTGTGGTGAGCGGGCTTGTCCCGCGCTGGGCTGCGAAGCAGCCCCAATAAGATCACCGCCGTGTGTCAGGATTAACCGCGGTGACGGTTTTAGGGCTGCTGCGCAGCCCAGCGCGGGACAAGCCCGCTCACCACAACAGCCTATCGGAAACCGGAGCCCCCTATGCCGCCCACCAAACGCGACAACGCCCGCCTCGAACGCCAACTGATCACCACCCTGACCGACGCCTGCGAAACCGCCAAAGCCGAAATCCCGGGGTTCGAATGGCTGACGCACACCGTCGATTACACAGCCTTCCCCCACAGCCTGCGCGTGACGTGGGTGTTCGACACCCGTGCCAACAAGGACCGAGCCCTCGCCGCCGGCGCCGATCAACGCATGCGCGAGCTGACCGCCGCTGCGCTGCACAAGTCCGACGTGCCGCCCCTGCCCATGGCGCGCTGCGTGCAGTTTGATTCTGAAGAAGAATGCCAGTTGAAGCACGCCGGCGACTGGCGCGTGCGGTTGGCACGTCGCTGACGGATGAGCATGGCGAATCTGATGGAAAATTACGCGCCGGCAGGCCATCTAGCGCCTGGCTTAGCAACGCCCTTGCCGCTCACGCGCACATAGTAATGATCGAACTCACCGCTCCGCACCCACACAAAACCATGGCGCTGGTAAAAACGGTTTGAAGCGCTTTCCTTGAGCGCCCCGACCCTGATCGATCGGCCCAGCTCATCGGCCTCCTTGAATATCTGCGCCAGCACCGTTGCACCAATGCCCGCGCCCTGGGCTGACGGTTTTACGTACAGGTGGTCAAGCAAAAGCTCGCCCTGCTGGTCTTTGATCACCACAAAACCGACCAACTCACCGGCGACTTCAATGCCGCGCGTGCAGGTGGCATCGAACCCGGCCACAAACCGTTCCCGCGCGCGCGCAGGGTCGAATCGTCCGACGCGCTGAAGGCTTTCGCGCATGGCTTCAATTCTGATGGCAACCAGCTGTTCCAGGTCTGCATGGCTCGCCGGGCTTAAAACAACCGCGGCGTTTTGATCAGTGGCGTTTGGCATCGTGCTTAGCCTGTGAATGGGTAATCGAACATCATAGCGGTGCTTGCGCGCCATCGCTTGAGCCACCCCCTCTACCACCGACATTTCACGCAATACGGGTTAAAACTGTGCTATCGATGCACTCCCCTCCAATCCCCGAAGGCTGCCCCGACCATGAGCTTCTCCGCCGATTTCACCCCATGGACCTCCCTGCTCGGCGGTGCCTTGATCGGTTTGTCCGCCGGCCTGTTCATTCTGCTCAACGGGCGCATTGCCGGTATCAGCGGTCTGCTCGGGCAGCCTGTTGTCCAGGCGTGGCGATGGCCGTGGGGAGGCGCTGGTATTCGTCGCGGGGTTGATCGCCTCGCCCCTGATCTGGTCACTCGGCGCGCCGTTGCCGCAGCCCTCGTTCCAGGCCGGTGGCGTGGCGCTGGTACTGGCGGGGTTGTTGGTGGGGATCGGCACGCGCTATGGCGCCGGCTGCACCAGCGGGCACGGGATCTGCGGGCTTTCACGGTTGTCGATGCGCTCGCTGGTAGCGGTGGGTTGTTTCATGGGCAGCGGCTTTGCCGGCGTCTACGTGTTACGTCATCTACTGGGGGCCTGAGCATGCGCAAAATCACAGCGTTGATTGCTGGCTTGATCTTCGGGCTGGGGCTGTACCTCAGCGGGATGACAAACCCGGCCAAGGTGCTGGGTTTTCTCGACCTCGCTGGCGACTGGGACCCTTCGTTGGCCTTGGTCATGCTCGGAGCGCTGATGGTGAGCAGCGTGTTTTTCTTCTTCGCCAGGCGGCGTGACACCTCATTGCTCGGCGCGCCGATGCAGATGCCGATACGGCGCAACATCGACCGCCGGCTGGTGCTGGGCAGCATCGTGTTCGGTATGGGCTGGGCGATTGCCGGGCTCTGTCCCGGACCGGCCTTGGCCTTGCTGCTGACGGGGCGATGGCAGGCGGTGCTGTTCACTGCGGCCATGCTGGCGGGCATGCTGGTGTTTGCAGGTCTCGAATCACGCAAGCAGCGCTGAACATTACGGCCACCGCCAGCCCCTCAATCCGCGGCCTGGGACAACGGCCGCGCCACCCGCTCCAATGCCTGGCGCTCCGCCGCCACGCCCCACACCGCCTGCACCACCGCCGCCGCGCACATCAGCGCCGCGCCAATCAAATAGCCGATCAACAAACTACTGCGCTGCTGTGTCTGGATCAGTTGCCCGAACAACGTCGGCCCGATGATCCCGCCCAGCCCTGTGCCGAACGCATAAAACACCGCAATCGCCAACGCGCGAATCTCCAGCGGGAACGTCTCCGCTACGGTCAGGTACGCCGAGCTGGCCGCCGCCGAGGCAAAGAAGAAAATCACCATCCACGCCAGCGCCTGCTGGGTCACGTCTAACCAGCCCTGCTGGAACGCATAGCCACTCAGCGCCAGCAGCACGCCGGACAGGGCGTAGGTGAAGCTGATCATCACGCGACGGCCGATCACATCAAACAAACGCCCCAGCAACAGCGGCCCGCAGAAGTTGCCCAGGGCCAGCGGCAGGACGTACCAGCCGACCTGCTCGGCGGGCACTTGGTAGAAGTCGGTGAGCACCAGGGCGTAGGTGAAGAAGATCGCGTTGTAGAAAAAGGCCTGGGCGGTCAGCAGCGTCATGCCCACCAGCGCACGGCGGCGAAAGCTGACGAACAGCGTGTGGAATATCTCGGCCAGCGGCGTGTGGTCGCGGGCGTGCAGGCGCAGGGGCGGGCTGGTGACGGGCGGCAAATCATGGCCCTGATCACGCAGGCGCGCTTCGATGCCTTCGACAATGCGCCGGGCTTCATCGTGTTGGCCGTGGATCAGCAGCCAGCGCGGGCTCTCCGGCAGCCACAGGCGCATCACCAGGATGATCAGGCCCAGCGCCGCGCCAATGCCGAAGCACAGCCGCCAGCCGAGGTCGCCACCGACCACTTGCGGGTCGAGCAACACGATGGCGCCGCCGGCGCCGAGTGCTGCGCCGAGCCAGAAGGTGCCGTTGATGCTCAGGTCGACCCAGCCGCGATAACGCGCCGGGGTGAACTCCTGGATCGTCGAGTTGATCGCGGTGTATTCGCCGCCGATGCCCATGCCGGTGAGGAAGCGAAACAGCAGGAAACTTTCCAGGCTGAACGAGAACGCCGTGGCGGCAGTGGCGCCGATGTACAGCCACAAGGTGATGAAGAACAACTTACGGCGGCCCAGGCGGTCGGTGAGCCAGCCAAACAGCAGCGCGCCGAGCACGGCACCGGCGATGTACACGCCGCCGGCCAGGCCAATGTCGACGTTGCTCATGCGCAGCTCGGGGCTGTCTTTCAGCGCGCCGGACACCGAGCCGGCCAGGGTCACTTCCAGGCCATCGAGCAGCCAGGTGATGCCCAGGGCGAACACCAGCAAGGTGTGGAAGCGGCCCCAGGGCAAGCGGTCCAGGCGCGCGGGCAAGTCGGTTTCAAAGACCGCGCCGGTGTCGCCGCAGTGTGGGTGTTGCTGGGTCATGGTCACATCCGTCATGTGCAGTCCCTCTTCGGTTAGGAGTGAGCTTGGCCAGGGCGAGTTCAACGGTTGTTGCATGGCGTTCACGCTGAACGAAGCGCGCCCCGGCGCAGTCGGAACAAAACGCCCCGGCACGGAAATGCGCTCATGCCCTTACGCTTCGCTGCACTCGCCACGCTGTTCACATTGGCTGCCGCCACACCCGCTGCGGCTCAGGACGCGTTGCGCCTGGAAAACCTGAAACGCTGCGGCAACCTGCTGGACAGCCGCCAGCAGGACTGGTGCCTCAGCGTGCGCGGGCTGGGCACCACCACACCGCAGCTGAAACTGGCGGGCAAGACGCTGCCGGCGAGCACCGTTGAGCACCAGGGCGATCAATTGCGCGTGCGCCTGGACAGCGCCCGCGAGCAGAGCGGCCCGTTGTGGCTGGAAGACGGCCCGCGCGTCAGCAATGCGGCCTGGCTGACGCTGCGCAACAGCCATGTGGTGGCCGCAGGCGCCAACGAAGTGGCGAAAAACATGGACGGCCTGACCACCTATGTGGACCTGGTCAGCGTGTTGATCGAAGAAGACCAGAACGGTCGCCAGGAGGCCGAGCGCCTGGCGCGCAAGTATGGAGCGACGGTGGTCGGCAGCATCGCGCCGCTGAACGTCTACCAGTTGCGCCTGCCGGCCAAGGACCTGACGCAACGCGATGCGCTGGTGCTGCGCCTGGGCAGCGAGACCGGCGTGGACGCCGTGGTGATCGAAGAGTCCGCCGCCGAAGAAACCGAGCAAACCGCCACGCGCCGTGAAGCACCGAAAAAACCGGCACCCGACTCCGATGAATGGGCCGCCAACCGTTTTCTCGACGCGGTGGCCTACTACCAGCGGCGCATCCCGGGGCAACACACGCCGATCGTGCCGCAACCGGTGCGCGTGGGGGTGATCGAGCGCGGCGTCGACTTCGACACGGCGGACTTCGCCGAGTATCTGGGTGCCTGCGCGCCCAGGCGAACCTGCGTGTACGCACGCGACACTGGTGCGGCGGACGACCATGGCACCACCGTCGCAGGCATCCTCGCAGCGCGTTGGGACGACGGCGGCAACAGCGGTTTTCTGCGTGGACTGGACAAGGCCGGCGGAGGCTTCGATGTGATCGTCGAGCGAAATTCCGATGCAGGAATTACCGCAAACATCGCCGCCTCGGTCAACCTCGTGGAAGATGGCGTTCGCGTGCTCAACTGGAGCTGGGGCATTCATCGCGTCGGCACCAAGGACGTCAACGGCAAGGACGTCGACTCGCTGGTGCGCTCGGGCATCGCCATGAGCGGCTACGAAGAATTGCTGGAGGAATTCTTCCTGTGGCTGCGCAAGGAGCATCCCGACGTGATCGTGGTGAACTCCGCCGGCAACGGCTCGGCGTTTTCGGGCACGGACGACTACCGCCTGCCCTCCTCGTTCATCACCGAACAGTTGCTGGTGGTGGGCGGCCACCAGCGCAGCGAGCAGGCCGGTATCGCCGTGGATGACCCGGCCTATGCGGTCACGCGCAGTTCCTCGAACGTCGACATGCGCGTCGACATCACCGCCGCCGCCTGCGCCCATGCATCCACCGCCGACGCCGGCGAGCAAGGCGCCGTGCATTGCGGCACCTCCTACGCCACGCCAATGGTCGCGGGCCTGCTGGCGGCCATGCTGTCGATCAACCCGCAGTTGCAACCCGAGCAATTGCGCACGCTGTTGCGCCGCAGTTCGATGGCCATTGGCGACAACCATGACTTTGAACGCAGCGACGCCCAGGACCTTACCGCGCCGATCCTGCCATCGGAGCGTAACTATCAGCTCAATGACAAGGACGTAGGCCGCTCGGCGCGGCTCGATATGCAAAAGGCCCTGGACCTGGCGGTGCAGAGCAGGACGCGAGTGCGTTGAAACAAAAAGGCTGAGCCTAACCTTGAAGCCCAGCGATGTTGCAGTTGCGGCCGCTGGCCTAGGCCTGATGTCTCAACGCGCTGATGATGAAAGCGTGAAGGCTGCTGACAGCCCTGGACCCGCGTGAAGCGCGGCTGCGCAGAATCGAAACGTCCATCGGCTCAATGCTCCCCAACCCCTGCTCGCTGCCCAAGACCTGCAGCGATGGCTGCACCGTACACTGGGTGATCGCGGCAATGGCGAGCCCTCCTTCGACGGCGGCGACTTGGCCGGCCAGGCTGGAGCTGTTGTAAACCACCTTGAATTGGCGCCCTTGTTGGGTCAATGAGTGCACCGCATAGCGCCGGGCCAGGCTTTCACTTTCATACACAGCGATGGGCAATGGGTCGCGCCGCCAGAGCTCGAACTGGGGCGAGCCCACCCACACCATGGGTTCCTTGAACAAAAACGTACCGCTCTGCGGCGAGTCCCGGGACACCAGGGCCAGATCAAGATCACCGCTGCGCACACGCGGGATAAGCGTGGTCGACTGTTCACACGTCAGCTCTATCTCCACGCCTGCGTAGCGCGGAGCAAAACGCTTCAGCAGCGGAGTGAGGTACCTGGCGGCGTAGTCCTCGGCGACGCCAAGGCGAATACGCCCGGTGAGTACTTCGCCGTGAAAAGCCGCTTGGGTCTCGGCGTGAAGTATGAGCATGCGACGGGCGTAACCGAGCAGCGTCTGGCCGTCATCGGTCAATTCAAAATGTCGCGGGCCTCGACTCAACAATTGTCGCCCGAGGGCGGCCTCCAGTTTTTTCATTTGCATGCTCACAGCGGACTGCGATCGGTTGACCTCATGCGCAGCGCCAGAGAGTGAGCCAGCATCCACCACCGCCACGAAGCACTTGAGCCAATCAATCTGCAAATCACTGGCAGGCATGGTTGCCCCTCTATTCGTTTATCGAATGACTGCGATGTGAATTATGCGCTTTTCATGAAGCTTGCCCACCCGCAAAAATGATTTGCCTGAACCCACTCATACGGGACGCTGATCATGCCCCTCGATACTTGGTTGCTCTATTTGATGACATGCTGCGGCATTGCGGTGGTGCCAGGGCCGAATGCTTTATTGGTGCTGACCCATGGCGCCCTTCACGGGCGTCGTAAAACACTGTTCACCATCACGGGCGGCGTGCTCGGTTTTGCCGTGGTGCTTTCCCTCTGCGCGCTGGGTCTGGGCGCACTGATCCAAGCGTCGACCGCCTGGTTCACCGCGTTGAAGATTGCCGGTGGGATGTACCTGATCTGGTTGGGCATAGGGCTGTGGCGGTCGGCCCCCGTGAGTCTTGATACGCCCAGCATTACTGGCTTCAACAGTTGGTCGCTGTTTCGCCAAGGGCTGGTATCGGCCATTTCAAACCCCAAGGCGCTGCTGCTGTTCACGGCATTTATCCCGCCCTTCCTGGACCCGCACAGAAGCATCATCGCGCAGACGGCCGCCATCGCGCTGACCTACGCCGTGGTGGAATTCATCGTTGAGTACCTGGTGGCCAGTGCAGCGCATAGGGTCAGGCCTTGGTTGGCGAGGACGGGGCGCCGGTTCAATAAGGTGTGTGGCGGTTTCTTTGCGTTGTTTGGGTTGGCGCTGCCACTCCATGCGCGATAAACACCACTTGCCTGACGGTGTGGATGATCGATGCTCTCTGAACGGGCACCTTGCATGATCGTACAAGCCTGCCTGCCGCTTACTTGGTTAGCCTGGGATCTTTCACACACCAGAGGCTCCACCATGGTTCAGTCACAGCAGCCGGCACAACCGGTCAATCTCACACACAAAGCAGGGCTCATCGACCAGCAGTGGAGCCCCAGGGTCGTCGCCGAGATGAACGACTACCAGTTCAAGGTGGTGCGGATCGAGGGCGAATTTATCTGGCACTCGCACCCGGAGACCGACGAGGCGTTTCTGGTGCTCGAAGGCACATTGCGCATCGACCTGCCTGACGGCCCGGTGTACGTGGCGCCGGGCGAGCTGTATGTGGTGCCGCGTGGTGTCGAACACAGGACCGCCGCCGAAGGCGAAGCCAAACTGATGATGATCGAACCGCGCGGTATCCTGAATACCGGCCATGAAGGCGGCGAACGCACCGCCGTGAATGATCTATGGATCTGAAAACCGACGCGTTGCACCCGCCGACTTCCTCGCTGCCTCAACGTCGTTGAATCTGCACACTCGCAAACGTCGGCTCATCGCGCGCCTGTTCCAGGGTGTCCTTCGGCCGGGCCGGCGAAGGCGGATGCACCACCGGCCGAGTCGCCACCGGGGGGTGCAGGCGCATGTCGGAGCGTTCGTCACTGGGCGCTACGCAGAAGAAATCCCGATAGCATTTGGAAAAGTGCGGCGTGGACACGAAGCCACAGATCACCGCCAGTTCCACGATCGAAATAGGCGTTTGCATCAGCAGTTGGCGCGCACGGGTGAGGCGCAGCTTGAGGTAATAACGCGACGGCGTGCAGTACAGGTAACGCTGGAACATGCGCTCCAATTGGCGCCTGGACACTTGCACATAGGCCGCCAGGTCGTCGAGGTCGATGGGTTCTTCCAGGTTGGCTTCCATCAAGGCCACCACTTCCTGCAACTTCGGCTGTTGCGTGCCGAGCAGGTGTTTGAGCGGCACGCGCTGGTGGTCGCGTTCGTTGCGGATGCGCTCGTACACAAACATCTGCGATATCGCCGCCGACAGTTCGTGGCCGTGATCGCGGCCGATCAGATGCAGCATCATGTCCAGCGGCGCGGTGCCGCCGGAGCTGGTGAAGCGGTTGCCGTCGAGGGTGAACACGCTGGAGCTGACGGTGACCCGTGCAAAGGCTTCCTGCATCGACGCCATCAGTTCCCAATGCACGCTGCACTGGAAACCGTCGAGCAAGCCTGCCTTGGCCAGCGCCCAACTGCCGGTGCACACCGCGCCCAGGCGTTTGCAATGCACGCGGGCCTGGTTGCGCAGCCAGGCGATGTGTTCGGGCTTCACCGCCGTGTGGATCCCCACGCCGCCGCACACGATCACGGCGTCGAAGCTGTGCGGGGCCTGCGTCGAGGCATCCGGCGTGACCGGCACGCCATCGCTCGCCCACACCGGCTGGCCGTTGAAGCTGAGGGTTTGCCAGCGGTAGAGCTCTTCGCCGGCCAATTGGTTGGCCATGCGCAAGGGCTCGACCGCCGAAGCCAGGGAAATCAGGGTGAACTGGTCCAGCAGCAAAAAGCCGATGGTCTGGCAGGCAGGCGCGTCAGGAGCCATGGCCGATACTCCCCGGTGGGTGATCAGGATTGCCCCAGCGAAACCGGCTTGGCCGCCGGGCCATGCGGACGCGCTGTGATCAGGCCGATCAAGGAAATGACCAGCGCCAGACCAATGGTCGACGACACTTCGGTGCGGTGTTCCGGCGTGACCATCATCACCCCCAGCGCCAGGCAGATGAACACGATCACCAGGTAGGTCAGCCAGGGAAACAGCCACATGCGAAAGCTCAACTCGACGTTTTGCCGCCGCAGCAACCGACGCATGCGCAGTTGGGAAATGGCGATGACCAGATACACCAGCAACGCGATGGCGCCGGAACTGGCCAGCAGGAACTGGAACAACCCGGCCGGCATGAAGTAACTGAGCAACGTCACACCCGCGCCGATGATGGTGCTGGCGATCACCGCGGCCCTGGGCACGCCCGCCGCCGAGGTGCGTTTGAGAGCTTGCGGCGCGTCGCCGCGTTTGCCCAGGGAGAACAACATGCGCGAAGAGATGTAGATCGAGGAGTTCATGCAACTGGCCACGGCGATCAACACCACGAGGTCAACCATGAACTTGGCATGGGGGATGTTCATCAACTCCAGCGCACGTTGATAGGAGCCCACCGACGCCAGCAGCGGATCATTCCACGGCACCACGGAAATCACGATGGAGATCGACAGCAGGTAAAAAATGCCGATACGCCAGATCACCGAACGGGTGGCCTTGGCGATGTTCTGCGCCGGGTTGCTCGACTCGGCCGCCGCGATGGTCACCGCTTCGGTGCCGATGAAACTGAACATGATGGTAATGAACGCGCCCACCACCGCCGACAGGCCGTTGGGGGCGAAACCGCCGTGCTCCTGCATCAACCGGCTCAGGCCGCTGGCTTCGCGGTCGGGAATCCAGCCCATCAACACGCTGAACCCCAGGCCGATAAACCCGATGATGGCGATCACCTTGGCCATCGCGAACCAGAACTCGAACTCACCGTACTTGGCCACGCTGAACAGGTTGGTGATCACCAGCAGGATGATCGACAGCAAGGCGAACAGCCAACCATCCACCTGCGGGAACCACTGGGTGAGCACATGCCCCGCCGCCAGTGCCTCGATCGGGATCACCAACACCCAGAACCACCAGTACAACCAACCGATAGTAAACCCCGCCCAAGGGCCGATGGCCTGGTCGGCGTAGGTGGAAAACGAGCCGGTGTCGGGCCGCGCCACGGCCATTTCGCCGAGCATGCGCATTACCAGCACCACCAGCAAACCGGAGGCCAGATAGGCCAGCAACACCGCCGGCCCGGCGGCCGCGATGGCGTGCCCGGACCCGACGAACAACCCCGCGCCGATGATCCCGGCAATGGACAGCATGGTGACGTGGCGCGGCTTGAAGCCTTGCGCCAACTGAGCGTTGGAATCCATGGAGTTCAAGCTATTCATTGTTCTTGTTGTTCTCTGCGACCGAATGCGCACCACCTTAAGTGCGCTCGGCGATGCCCAAGTAGCCTGGTTGCGCCATTGTCATGCTTGATGTCGACACGCAGGCAATCCGCCCGCCCCGTTCGTGGGTGTCGGCGGCTGTCGGCTCAATCACAACGCCGGATGCTCGCGCAGGTGCTCGACCAGGAAATCAACCAGGCTGCGCACACGAATCGGTGCCTTGAGGCCTTCGCGATAGACCACCTGCACCGGCAGCGACGCGGTCTCGTAGGCGCCCAACACAGGGCGCAGCCGCCCGCTCTGCAAATAGTCGTACAGCGGATAACTTTCACACCGCACCAGCCCGGCACCCTGGGCGGCAGCACTGATGGCCGCCTGGACGGTGGAGCAACCGAGGTGAGGGCGCGCCTTGAACAGAGAGGTCTCGGCACCGACCTGGAACGGCCATTGCACCTTGTCCTGATGGGCCTGCACGGCGATCAGCCGATGCCGCAGCAGGTCCTCCGGAACCAGGGGCTCGCCATGGATGGCCAGGTACGCTGGGCTGGCGCAGACGATCGAGCGCACCTGCCCGACCGGGCGTGCGATCAATGAGGAACTGGGCAAATGGCCCATCACCACCGCCACATCCACGCCTTCCTCATGCAGGTTGACGACGCGGTCATGGTAATGCGCAAAGAGCCGCACCTGCGGGTACAGGTCCATGTAGCGTGTGAGCATCGGCGCCATGACATAACGACTGAACAGCAACGGCAGATGCACCCGCAGACTGCCTTGTGCCTGCACGTGCAAGCCCTTGGCGCAGACTTCGGCCTGCTCGATATCATCGAGGATGCGCGAACAGTCGGCCATGAACGCCGCACCGGCCTCGGTCAGCGCAACGCCCCGTGTGCTGCGTACCACCAGCGGCACGCCAAGCCGCGACTCCAGACGGGCGATGGCGCGTACCAGCGTCGGGCCGGAGACATTCAGAAAGCGCGCCGCCGAGGCCAGGCTGGGGCGCTGCGACAAGGCGCGGAACATCCGCATCTCATGGTAGCGGTCCATCAAGCGGCGCCAGGCTTCACAGGTTTGAGCCTGAAATCCTCGCGCAGGCGCTCGACCAGAAAGTCCACGCAGGTGCGCACCTTGGCCGGCACCCTCGGGGTGTTCTGGTACACCACATGAATCGGCAACGCGGCAGGCTCGAACGCTTCGAGCACCAGGTCCAGTTCGCCATCGGCCACGCGTTGCGCCACTTGATACGACAACACCCGGGTCAGCCCCCAGCCCTCACGGGCGACATGGATCGCCGCCTGGTTGGCGCTGACCACCAAGCGCGGCTCCACGCGCACGCTCAGTGGCCCGGCGTCACTGCTGAAGTGCCAGTCGCTCAACAACGTGCTGGCGCTGGACATCACCACGTTGGCGCGGCTCAAATCCTGTGGATGGCTGGGCCGGCCGTGCCGTGCGAAATATTCCGGCGCGCCGCAGATCACCTGGCGCACCTCGCCCACCTTGATCGCCTGTTGCTGGCTGTCGTGCAGATGGCCGATGCGGATGGCCACATCGACCCCTTCATCCGACAGGTTCACCAGCCGGTCGACCAGCAAGGCGTTGACCTGCACGGCGGGGAACAGGTCGAGGTAATCGGTCAGCAACGGTGCGATGTAGAGTTCGCCGAACAGCACCGGCGCGGTCACCGTGAGGTGACCGCGCGGCAACGAGTAGCCGCCCGAGGCGGATTGCTCCGCCTCGTCCAGTTCACTCAGGATACGCCGACAATCTTCCAGGTAGCGCTGGCCGGCTTCGGTCAGGTGCAGGCTGCGCGTGGTTCGCGCCAGCAACTGCGTGCCGATGCGCTCCTCCATGGCCGCAATGGCCCGCGTCACGCTCGGCGCGGAAATATGCAGGCGACGCGCTGCGGCGGCGAAACCCTCTTCTTCCGCGACGCTGACAAACACCTGCATTTCTTGAAAGCGATCCATGGCAAACCCGTTGTGGTGGTGTGAATCACGCCTGTTGCAGGCCTATCGCGGTGCGCTGCATGCCGACAAAACCGGGCAACGCTTCAACGCTGCTCAGCCACGCACGCACCTGCGGGTAGTCGCTCAAGTCGACATTGCCTTCCGGCGCGTGGGACACGTAAGTGTAGGCGGCGATATCGGCGATGGTCGGCTTGTCGCCGGCCAGGAACGCACTGTCGCCCAATTCTTGCTCCATGACTTTGAGCAAGGCATGGGAGCGCGCGATCGCGTCCTCGGCGTTATACGCTGCCCCGAACACTGTGATCAACCGCGCCGTGGCAGGACCCGCACTGATCTGGCCGGCCGCTACCGACAACCAGCGCTGCACCTTGGCCTGCGCCAGCGCATCGGCGGGCAGCCATTGACCGTTGCCATATTTGACGGCGAGGTAGGTGAGGATCGCATTCGAGTCGGCCAGCACCGTGCCGCTGTCGTCAATCACCGGCACCTGGCCGAAGCGATTGAGGGCCAGAAATTCGGGGGCCTTGTGCGCGCCGTTGGCAAGGTCCACCGAGATCAGCTCGACGGGCAAGCCCAGCAACGACAGCATCAGCTCGACCCGATGGGCGTGGCCGGACAGGGGGTGGCGGTACAGTTTGATCGCGTTCAGGGACATGACGTGCTCCATTACCAAGGTTGGGTTGACGACGCGTTGTGCGTCGGTGGCGCTATGTTCAGCTACGGCGTTCAACAGCGGAATAACCACGGTTTACAGTTCAGCATTTCAGAATCCGCAACAATCGACGGCACGGCGGGCGCTCAGATATCCAGCACCAACGGCTCACTGCCCTGGGCCGGCACGGCGCAGCAGATCAACACTTCGTTGTGTGCCAAAGGCTCGGCCGGGGTGTTGAGGTAATGCACCTGGCCACGGCTCAAGGTGGATTTGCAGGTACCGCACGAGCCGCCGCGACAACTGAACTCCGGGTTGAGGCCACGGGCTTCGGCCAACTCCAGCAAGGTGCCGGTGCCGGGTTCCCAGCGCGCTTCCTTGCCGGAGGTGGCAAACAGCACTTTCACCGGTTCGCTGGAGACCGGCGGCTGTGGCGGTGCCGTCACGCTGACCTCAGCGTCGCGCACCAGCGTGGACGGCCCGAAGGTTTCCGCATGAATGCGCTCGTCCGGGATACGCAAACCGCGCAGGCCGTCGTACAGCGCCTGGGTGAAGGTACCGGGGCCGCACAGGTAATAGTCGTAGTCGTCCAACGGCAGCACTGACTTGAGCAGCGCGAGGTCGATCCTGCCCACCGCGTCGTAGCCCTCCCCCGGCCCCGAACCAGGCGCCTGACTGACGACCCGCAGCCAGCGCAGCTTGTCGCCGGCCCGCGCCACCAAGGCCTTTAGCTCATCGGCGAACGCCAACGCCTCTTGGGTGCGTGCGCTTTGGATCAGCCAGGTCGGGCGCATGCGGTTGATGCGCTTGCCCTCGTACACCACCTCGCGCAGCATCGACAGCAATGGCGTGATCCCCACACCCGCGCCCAGCAGCACCAACGGTCGACGCTCGGCGGGCCGCACCGTGAAGTGCCCCTGCGGCGCCCGCGCCTCCAGCCGATCGCCGACCTGAAGCTGTTCATGCAAGTACGACGACACTGCGCCGTCGCGCTTGACGCTGATGCGCAGGAATTCATCGGATGGCGCACTGGAGACGCTGTAGGTGCGAATCATCGTCCCCGCATGGCCCGGCAACGTCACGCGCACCGGCAGGTGTTGCCCTGGCACATACACGGGCAGCCCGGCACCGTCGTCGGCATGCAGGTAAAACGAGCGGATGTGAGCACTCTCATCAACCACCCGCGCCACCCGCAGCGCCCGCCATTGGGCGCTGAGGGCCTGGGCCTTGAGCCGTTCGGCGGTCTGTGACCAGTTACCCGTCATCAATGAACTGGGAGACACCCCTTCGGCCTGGTCCTCCCAGCGCAACCCGAGCGCGGCCTTGCGGTAGACGCTGCGTTGCGGGGTAAACCGCCACAGCCGCTCGGCGCCCTGGAACGCGGCGATTTCAGGGTCATCCAGCAGCACCTGGGCGCTGCCGCTCATCTGTAGCAAGTCACCGCTGCCAAAGTCGACGAACGTCAGGCCAGCACGCGGGTTCAGCAAAATATTGCCCAGGGTGTTGAAGAACAGGTTGCCGGAGAAATCCGGAATGGTCAGGCTGCCGTCCGCCTCCATGCGCACGAAGCCCGACAGCCCGCCACGGTGGGATGCATCAACCTGCGTCTGGCCGTCACGGATCACGTAAGTGGCCACGTAGAATGAGTCCGCCGTGGTCACCAGGCGTCGGATCAGCGGGTCGTTGGCAGGTAATTCGATGGCCGCGCCGGGCAGCTCGTCGACCACTCGGTATTGACGCAGGTTGATATAACGCGGGCAGTTGCCGTAGGCCTGGGTGACTTCGATCTCAACGCCCTGCTTGAGTTGCCGACGCACAATGCCGTTCATGCGGTTCCGGCGTCGGGTATGCAACTCGATGCCCAGCATGCCGATGGCGTCCCCTTCGCCCAAGCCTTCCTGGGCCGGGTCCTGGGGCTGTGGCGCCAGCGCAATCCGCAGGGTATGCGGGGTGGGTGAGTGCATGAAGCCCGGCTGCCCGCTGCGCAGGGTCACCCACACATCCCCCTGGCGATCCACACTGCCCAGCACCACAAAGGGCAGTTGCCCATAGAATTCGCGGTGCTGGTCCGGCATCCAGTCACGAGCCATTTGCCGCTGGCCCACGCCGGCCATCATGTCTACCGCGCCAACCGTGCGTTGCAAGGCCAGCTCGCCTTCGTGCCAGGGTGAGGCCGGCAGTGTCGAGATCTCGTCCATTGGTGCTCTCCTCGGTCGCGCCTCGGGTTAAGCAAGCACGGCGCGCGGTTGGATTTTTGCGCTATCGGGTCGTGGACGGAACCTGCACGAATGGCAATTCAGTGTTTCAGTGCCTGAAAGGATGTCGGCGAGATGGGATATCCCTGTGATACCTATCGTGGTTACGATGGTCGTCGATTCGTAATGGAGGCACACCATGGACCTGAAATTCAGTCACGTCGACGTACTGGTCGCCAACCTTGAAGAGGCCTGTACCTACTACGCGCAAATCCTCAAGGCGCGTATTTCCAAGACGTTCGTCTGGGACCGTGGCGGCCTGCATGTGCGTTATGCCGTGGCGCTGATGGGCCAGGAGCGCTTCATGCTGGTTCAGCCGATCGCGGGCAACCTGCGGGAGCTGTTGGACGCCCATGGCGAAGGCATGATTTATCGCCATTGCTACACGACGCCGGACATTGAGGTCGCCTATGACGAACTGATGGCCTCGGGCGTGCAACCCGAAGATGAGAACGGCCGGCCACTGGCGAAGGCAAACCTGCAAACGCCGGCCGGCGGGCGCATTATCTGGCTGCCCAAGCGCTTTGGGCATTTCTCCATCGAGATTCTGGAAGAGAAAGGCCTGGAGGCTTTCATCGAGGCGGCGTTTGCCGATTGAGGGCACTCTGCGCCCGCACAGCAGTCTGTTCCTACACCTACCCCTTGCCCGTCGGAGTTCCCATGATCATTGTTCACCACCTCAACAACTCACGTTCGCAGCGCATCCTCTGGCTGCTCGAAGAGCTTGGCCTGCCCTACGAAATCAAGCGCTACCAACGCGACCCGAAGACCAACCTCGCACCGCCTGAACTCAAGGCGATCAATGCGCTGGGCAAGTCGCCGGTGATCGAAGACGCAGGCAAGGTGGTGATCGAGTCCGGCGCCATCGTCGACTACCTGATCCGCCGTCATGGCGCAGGCCGTCTGCAACCGGACCCGGCGAGCGCGGACTACGATCAGTACGTGCAGTGGCTGCACTTCGCCGAAGGCTCGGCCATGCTGCCGCTGATGCTCAACCTGTACGTGGGGCGGCTGGGTGATGCCGGTGCGCCGTTGCATCCGCGGATTGAATCGGAAGTGGCCAACTACCTCGGTTATCTCAACGACGCGCTGGCAACGACGCCGTACCTTTTGGGCGATGAGCTGAGCGGCGCGGATATCCAGATGAGCTTTATCGGCGAAATCGCCAAGGCCCAGGGCAAGCTGCAGGCCTACCCGCATCTGGCGGCGTGGGTGCAGCGGTTCCAGGCGCGGCCGGCGTATCGACAGGCGCTGGAACAGGGTGGCGAGTATGCGTTTGCCAAATAGATAACAGGCACTCAGTTGTGGCTGCTATCGGAGCATCTGCCACAACGACGCCCCTACCCCGGTGATGCTCTCCCCGGCAATCAACCCCGCCGCTGCGGTAATCGCGAAGCGCTCGGTGAGGCTCGGCCAGCGGCAGCTCACCAGCCAGGTCAGTATCGCGCCCAGCGCCATCATCAGCGATACCGACGCTGGCAACACAAAGGCCAGCCCCAGTGCGGCGGCACTGGGCAGGTAACGGGAGCGGTGCGCGGGCAACAGGCTGTCAAACGCCCCCAATAGCACGCCTAGCACCGCGCCAATGGCAATCGCCCAGCGGATACTCAGCGACAACGAATCCAGCCCATGGGTGAGGGTTTGCGCCACGGCTTTCCAGGTCGCCACCGCCGGTGCCGGCCATTGCTCGGTGAGCAACATGGACTGCGGATCGGGAATCAGCGCCAGGTAGGCGAACACGCCGACGATGCTGCCGATGAAAATCCCCAGGATCTGCGCGATCACCTGCTTGTGCGGCGTGGCGCCAATCGCCTTGCCTACCTTGAAGTCGTTCATCAGGTCGGTGCACTGTCCGGCCGAGCCGCCGGCGGTGTTGGCGCTCATCAGGTTGATCGGCACCTGGCCGGGCGCGACGATGCCGAAACTCAGTTGGGACAATTGCCCGATGGCGCCAATCGGCGGAATGCCGGTGGCTCCCACTACACGGGCGGCCACCGCGGCCAGGCAAATCGCCAAGGGGATGGTCAATAACGCCATCCACAGGTTGATGCCGAACAACAGCGCCTGCAGGCTCACCACGAATGCAATCGACAACACGAAGCCTGCGGCAGGCCCAGGTTTTGGCAGGGTCCAGATGGCGCCGCCGTCGGCCTTGGTGGAGGTGCGCAGCGCCCACAGACGGATCGTTAACGACGCCAACGTCGAACACACCATCAGGCTCACGCCCGGCCACAGCAGCCACTCCACCAAAGCGGCGAACTGCGGGCCTGTGCTGCCTGGCGGCAAAGTCACCAAGCCTTGCGCCAGTAGCCAAGGACCCAGGCCGCCCCAGGCGAGCAAGGCACCGAGCAACAGGGTCAGGCCGACGCGAATACCGATGATGCCGCCAAACCCCAGCAGCAACAGTGAAGGATCGGCCGTGAAGGTCAGGCGCTCCAGCTGGGCCGTTGGCGACAGGCGCGGGAAGGCCCAAATAAAGGTATCCACCCACTTCACCAAACCGGACAACAACGCGGCGCTGAGCAACACCTTAAGGCGTGTCGCAGCTTCGCGGCCGTGGTTATAGATATGCAGCAGGGTTTCCAGAGTGGCCATGCCTTCGGGGAATTTCAGCGCCTTGTCATTGAGGAGCGACGGCCGCAGGTACCAGGCGATCCAGATGCCCAGGAAACTCACCGAAAACACCCAAGCGATCATCGGTAGCGCGTCCAGTTGGTGTCCGGTCAGCAGGGTGTAGGCCGGGATCGGCGCCACCAGCCCGCCTGAGATAATTGAGGCGGCGGCCGAAGCGACTGTCTGGTTGATATTGCTTTCATGCAGCGTCCACGGCAGTTGCCCGGACGAGCGCTTGGCCAGGCCCTGAAAGATCGCATACCCCACCAACAGAGCAATGATCGACATGTTGAACGACCAGCCGATCTTCAGGCCGGCGTACACGTTGGAAGGGGTGAGCAGGATCCCGAGCAGCGTCCCCATGATGACGGCGCGCAGGCTGAGTTCGCGTTCGACGGGGGCGTGCCGGGCAATGGCTGGCGAGGCTGAAAGCATGCGGATTCCTTTCGGCGATGAAACAGGGCGACCTGACAAGTGAGCCCTGTAGAGCGCGAAAGGTTCCTGGGCCAGCCGCTGACACACCCGCTTTTGTGGTGAGCGGGCTTGTCCCGCTCACCACAGAGACCTCAATCCCCACAAAAGCCCGCTCCCCTCTTCAAAGCCACGCAGCATCCCATAGCGAATAATCGCCTACCCGCTCCACCAAACCGGCTCGCAACGGGTTGGCAATGATGTAACGCGCCATCTTGCGAATATCATCCTCTGCACGCACCGCTCTATCGTGATAACCGGGTTGCCAGACACGCTCCTTGCTTTGACGGCGCCGGTTGATGTTTAGCGTACTGCGCGACTTGGTACGCCGCATCACATCGGCCAACCCCTGCTGCTTCAACTCGAACAACCAATGGATGTGGTCGGGCATGATGACCCAGGCCAGCGAATCGACCAGCCCCAGTTCGTGAACCTGCCGGAACTCGGCAACCAGCAGACGACCAAGATAAAGGTCCGTAAACAGGCGCTGACGATGATGAACGACGAGGGTGATGAGGTAGCTGCGGCTATATTCCGAGTAACGACCGTGACGCAGACGGTGTGATTGAGGCGTAGGGCGCATTCCGTTGCTCTTGAGAGTCCTGAAGAGCTTTAACGCTAGCGCGTGGCGCGTAACGACCCCGTATCGCTTGATGACCGAATGTATCCGTACCTTGTAGTGAGCGGGCTTGCCCCGCGCTGGGCTGCGAAGCGGCCCCATCCAAAACACCGTGTACTCCAGGTCAATCGCGGTGTCGGGTTTTGGGGCTGCTGCGCAGCCCAGCGCGGGGCAAGCCCGCTCACTACAGAGACCTCAATCATCCTATAGACTCAATCACCACCGCAGTCCCAATCATCACGAGTGTGACGACCCCGCATCGCTTGTTGACCGAATGTATCCGTACCTTGTAGTGAGCGGGCTTGCCCCGCGCTGGGCTGCGAAGCGGCCCCATCCAAAACACCGTGTACTTCAGGTCAATCGCGGTATCGGGTTTTGGGGCCGCTGCGCAGCCCAGCGCGGGGCAAGCCCGCTCACTACAGAGACCTCATTCATCACCACCGCAGTCCCAATCATCACGAGTGTGACGACCCCGTATCGCTTGTTGACCGAATGTATCCGTATCTTGTAGTGAGCGGGCTTGCCCCGCGCTGGGCTGCGAAGCGGCCCCATCCAAAACACCGTGTATTTCAGGCAAACGCGGTATCAGGTTTTGGGGCTGCTGCGCAGCCCAGCGCGGGGCAAGCCCGCTCACTACAGAGACCTCAATCATCCTATAGACTCAATCACCACCGCAGTCCCAATCATCACGAGTGTGACGACCCCGTATCGCTTGATGACCGAATGTATCCGTACCTTGTAGTGAGCGGGCTTGCCCCGCGCTGGGCTGCGCAGCAGCCCCATCCAAAACACCGTGTATTTCAGGCAAATCGCGGCATCAGGTTTTGGGGCCGCTGCGCAGCCCAGCGCGGGGCAAGCCCGCTCACTACAGAGACCTCAATCATCCTATAGACTCAATCACCACCGCAGTCCCAATCATCACGAGTGTGACGACCCCGTATCGCTTGTTGACCGAATGTATCCGTACCTTGTAGTGAGCGGGCTTGCCCCGCGCTGGGCTGCGAAGCGGCCCCATCCAAAACACCGTGTACTTCAGGTCAATCGCGGTATCGGGTTTTGGGGCCGCTGCGCAGCCCAGCGCGGGGCAAGCCCGCTCACTACAGAGACCTCATTCATCACCACCGCAGTCCCAATCATCACGAGTGTGACGACCCCGTATCGCTTGTTGACCGAATGTATCCGTACCTTGTAGTGAGCGGGCTTGCCCCGCGCTGGGCTGCGAAGCGGCCCCATCCAAAACACCGTGTACTTCAGGTCGATCGCGGTATCGGGTTTTGGGGCTGCTGCGCAGCCCAGCGCGGGGCAAGCCCGCTCACTACAGGTACCCGTTTGCCTTCTCCAACAGCCGCTGCACCCACGGCGCATCCTGGGTATTCACCACGCCATAGCGGTCCGGGGGAAAGAATCGCCAGTGATGTGCAACGTCGGTCAGGCGCTTGAGTTCATCGCCCGACAACCAATAGGCGGTGTGGGTCAGGGGCATCGATTCGCCGTCAAATCGACGACCCAGTACCAGGTTGGTGCGGGGCGCAAAGGCAATCGCCAGGTGCTGGCGGGGTTGCAGTTGTCTGTCCGCTGGCGGCATGTGCCCGACCCGGTTGTAGGTGAAGTCGCCGGGGTATTCGTCCCTGATCACCAGCCAGTGCCCCGCCGTGGTCATGGCGATAATCCATTGCGACACCCCGCTGCTCTGGGTGCGTTCAAGACGGCCGTTTTTCCATTGCATGAGGGCGTTGCAGTCCGGATCGAAATCCGAAGCCCACAGGCTGGTGGCCGACACCAGGGTGTGGCGTTCCAGCTCGATCACGCCCTGGTCCGGCATGGCTTGCCAGTAAAGGTTGATCGGGTCATGGGTATCGCGGCGGTAGTTACGCAGCGCCCAGGCGGCGGTGAATACCACCCCTGCCAGCGCCTGCCAGCCAAACGAGTCACCGATGAGGCGATCGACGTCCAACCCCGCCTCGAACACAGCGCGATACAACAACAGGCTGAGTAAAAACACCAGGCTCGGCAGGTAGAGTCCAAAGCACAACGGCGGCGTTAACACGACAATCCAGTTGAAGCGGTGCCCGCTCGCATGCTCACGGGCCCAGGCCAGTTCCTGGGCGAGTATCGGCGCCTGTTCGCGCGGGCCAATGCCGGGATCAGGTGTATAGAAGCGCCAGTAGCGTGCGTTGGGATCGTCGTTCATGGCCCGCATCATGCCCGTGTGAGGCACCAAGATGAAGAAGTAAGTGAGCCGACCAAACAGCCATTGCCGAGATCCACGCATAGTCATACGATGACTGACCACAATCAAAACAATAAAGGTTCGCTCATGAATAAGCCCCTCATCCTGGCCGCCGCCATTGCCTGCGGCCTCGGCGCACATGCCAGTGCCGCCACCTTTGCCTACATCTCCAGCCCCGGCGATGGTTTGATTTCCCAGTACCGCCTCGACGAAAGCAACGGTGCGCTGAGCCTGGTCGAGCAGGTAACGGCGGGTGATCAGGTCAACCCCATGGCGCTGAGCCCGGACGGCAAGACCCTGTTTGCCGCGTTACGGGTCAAGCCGTTTCAGGTGCAGGCGTTCAGCATTGACCCGGCCAGCGGGCATTTGACGCCAACGTCCAAGGCACCATTGGCCGACAGCATGGCTTACCTGGCCACCGACCGTGCCGGGCGTTATCTGCTCGCGGCGTCCTACGGTGCCGACCTGCTCAGCGTGCAGCCGGTCGACAAGGCCGAACCAATCCTCACCTACAAGACCGGCCTGCACGCGCACTCGCTGCGTACCGACCCGAGTAATCGCTTTGCCTACGCGGGCAACCTGGGCACCGACCATGTGCTGCAATACCGCTTCGACGCCAACACCGGCGCACTCACGCCGATCGGCACGGGCTTCGTGAGCGTGCCGGCCAATACCGGCCCTCGGCACCTGGCGTTTTCGGCCGATGGCAAATACCTGTATGTAGTCGGCGAAATGAGCGGCACCGTGACCGCGTTCGCCATCGACGACAGCACCGGCGCGCTGACCCAGATCGGCGTGGCCAACGGCATCCCCGCGCGCTTGAACCTGGCCCACGGCGAAGTGCGCGACGCGCGTAACAATGATTTGAAGGACGACCCGACGCCACGGATCTGGGCCGCCGACCTGCGCCTGTCGCCGGATGGCAAGCTGCTGCTGATGAGTGAACGCACCAGCAGTTCGGTGTCGGCGTTTGCGGTGGATACGGCCACAGGCGGCCTGCGCTTTCTCGACAATTACCCGGTGGCCGAGAAACAGCCACGCAATATCGCGTTTTCGCCCAACGGGCAGTGGTTGTTGGTGACGGGTGAAAAAAGCGACACGGTCGGTGCCTATGCGGTCAGCGCCAACGGGGCGCTGAAACGGGTGGCGCAAGCCGCGTCGGGCAAGGGGGCGTTGTGGATTGAGGTGTTGCGTACCCAGGCGAAGTAACCCTCAGTACCATTCGCGAACGATGCAGCTCAAAAATGTGTGAGCCGGGCTTGCCCCGCTCACCACAACAGCAAATTCGCCATGGACCTTTCGCTCTTCGGGCGATTTTGACCTTCAGCCCAAACGAAACCGCGCGGTGTTGTCGCTCAACGCCTGGCTGCCCTTGCTCAGGGTGTCCGCCGCGCGATTGACTGCCCGCGCGCCGTCCAGCAAGCGCCCTGCCGCCTGGTCGACCTGCTGGATATTGCCGCTCACTTCGTCCGCCGTCGCCGCTTGCTCCTCCACCGCCGTGGCAATTTGCGCCAGGGTGTCGGTGACGTTCTGCACCGCGCCGGCAATCTCGCCCAACCGCGCGCCCAGGCCGGTGACGGATTCAGCATCGGTGAGTGCTTGTTCGCACGCGGCGCCCATGAGGGTGACCGCCTGGCTGACAGTCGCACGCAGGCTGTCCACGGTGCCGGCGATCTGCGCCGTGGAAGCCTGGGTGCGTTGTGACAGGCTGCGCACTTCATCGGCCACCACCGCAAAGCCCCTGCCCTGCTCACCGGCACGCGCCGCCTCGATCGCCGCATTGAGCGCCAGCAGGTTGGTTTGTTCGGCAATGCCGCGAATGGTGTCGACCACCGACTGAATCTGCTGCCCCTGCTGACTTACTTGCTGCAACGCCTCGGCGGTGTCGGTGAGGCGTTGGTTAAGCTGCTGGATGCTCGCCGTGGTGCGCTGGCTGTCGCGGCTGCTGTCTTCGGCGATGCGCCGGGTTTGCTGGGCGCTGCCCGAGGCCTGCTCGCAGTTTCTGGCGACGCCCATGGACGTGGCGGCCAACTGCGTGGCGGCGGCGGCGATCTGGCTGATCTGATGTTGCTGGTCTTCGACTTCGGTGAGGGTGCTGCCCGATTGCGAATTGAGCGTGAGCACGGCAGAGCCGAGCTGCTGAGTCTCGTGATTGACCCCGAGCAGGCTGGTGCGCAGTTGCACCACCGCCACGTTCAATGCCGTGCTGATGACGGCCAGTTCGTCGCGCCCCTGCACCTCCACCTCCACACACAGGTTCCCGTCGCGCAGGGATTCGGCCAGGGTGGTGATGCCACTGGCACTGCGGCGGATGGAGGCTTGCAGGCACATGAACAGGTACAGCGCGGCCAAGGCCAGCAGGCTGAACGTCAGCGCCAGGGGAATGAAGCGCTGGTTGGCGTGGTTGTGGTAGTAGCTCAAGCGCGCGTCCAGGGAGGTGAGCGACTGCACGCGCAGCGCGCCGAGCGAGGCGAGCGTGGCGTCGACACTGCGCTCGAAGCTGGCGGTGTCAAGCTTGATACTGCCGCCGAACACGCCGTCATCGAGCACTTTGAGTTCGTTATCCAACAGCTGCAGGCTGTTGTCGTACTGCGCGGTCCAGGGTTGCATGCCGTCGAACTGCTTGGCTTTGAGCGCCGTCGCAGCCTTGGCCAACTGATCGCGCGCGTCGCCAATGCGGCTGCGCAGGTCGCGCATCTGCAAGCGGCTTTGCAGGGTGAACTGCCCGGACGCAATGGATGACTGCCCGACACTCGCCATGCGGCCGATGCGCTCGATCAGGTCCGGCGTCTGTTGCGTGCCCATCTGCATCAGCATGTAGGTTTCCAGCCAGGGATCGAGAATCAGGCCGGCGTCCAGGGTGATCTGCTCGCGCAGGGTCTGCATGGCGCTCAGGGCCGAGGTGAAACGGTCGTAACCGTCCGGCCACCAGCCCACGGTACGCAGAGACTCGGAGTCCATGCCCTTGACCGTGGCCTGCAACGCATCGAAGCGCGCGAGAATATCGGCGCTGGCGTTCTGGGCTTTGAGTGCCTCGCCCAAGGCTTGCAGGCTTTGCTGGATCAGCGGGAAATTGGCATCGACCTTGTCCATGGCTGCCTTCGCCGCCGGCGTCGGGGCGTGCAGGATGTCCGCAGCCTTCCAGCGCGCGGCCAGGTTGCGCTGCGCGGTCAGTTGCCCGTCCAGCGTGTCCAGGGCCAACAGTTGGCGAACGCCGGACTGCTCGTTGGAAATCACGCTTAATTTGTCGCGATAGTCCTGCCCGATCATCCACAGGCTACCGGCCAGGGGCAGCATGAACAGGAAAAACAGAATCTGGAATTTACGTGCGAATCCGAAACGTCCGAGCAGGCGGATACCGGGTGATAACAAGCTGTGCATGTCCGACCACTCCCAAAAACAACCCACACAATTAAATGGCGGGCCAAGCCTTGAAATGACTAACGGCAAAATGCCATGTCATTGATTAGCTTGGCACTAGCAAGATACGGGCCGCCGGCACGGAGCCCCGAAACAGGGCGCTCGGTGTGCTTATGGAGCCGGTGGCGCGCACGAAAACGGGGCAAAAGCACTCAGCGTCGACAAAGCCGCTGTAACCGACGGAGACGCTGCCCGAGGTGCCTCCCTGAACACCTTCAGTCACAGACACGTTATCGGCCGCGAACCGATCAAACTTGAAGGGCTGGACCTGTGATTCGCAAGGCCGGTTGCAACGCCCTATTTGGCGTGCATGTAGCGATCAAGCCAGCAATTGAGTGATCCACCGAATCTGCCGGGCAATCTCTTGCAGCTTCGCCTCGGGTACCGTCTGCCGCGCCTGTTCAAAGCCGGCCAGGGTCTTGCGCTTGAGGCGCAACGCGCGCTGCCACTTGGCCAGGAAGACCGGTGTGCGCGCCTGCAATTGCAGCGGGCCGAAATACAATTCTTCAGCGCTATACACGGCCGGCTCCGAGCGCTCGGCAACGATGATTTCGTAGTAAAAACGCTGTTCGTGCAGCAGGTCTTCACTGACGATACGGTAGCCGTTGCGCATCAACCACGCGCGCAGCGGTTGCTCGCCACCATTGGGTTGCAGGATCAGTCGTTCATCGCCGCGCAGGTAGGACTTGCCAGCTTCGAGAATGTCGCGGATCGTCTCGCCGCCCATGCCGCACAGGCTGACGACGCTGATGCGGTCGTCGGCGCCGATGGCTGACAAGCCATCCGCCAGGCGCACGGTGATCTGCGGTTCCAGGCCGTTGTCCCGCACGGTACGCTCGGCCGCCTGGAACGGCGTGGCGGCCACCTCCCCCGCCACGGCCGCCTCGATCACGCCACGGCGCAACAACGCCACCGGCAGGTAGGCGTGGTCCGAGCCGATGTCGGCCAGGCGCGCGCCGTTCGGGACATACGCCGCCACGCGCTCCAGACGCTGGGACAATGTGTGTTCGTTCAACCTCGGGTCCTTGTCATTCGCCGGAAAACCGATCCCGGCTGTTGGTCAGGTGCAGCACCATTGCCGCCCGCGCGGCGTCCGGGTCCTGGCGTTTGATCGCATTGTAAATGGCCTCATGCTCCAGGTTCGCCAATTGCCCAAGCTTGGCAAAGTCCGCACCGCCGCGTTCGGCGCCCTTGACCTGGGTACGCGGAATCATCGCATTGCCCAGGTGCTGCATGATTTCGCTGAAAAACGTATTGCCGGTGGCCTCGGCGATCAACTGGTGAAAGCGCTTGTCCTCGTCCACGCAACTGTCGTTGTTGGCCAGGGAAGACTGGTAATCATCCAGCGCCTGGCGCATGTGGGCCAGCTGCGTATCGCTGCGGCGCAGCGCGGCCAGTGCCACCGCTTGTACCTCCAGGCCCAGGCGCAACTCGAGCATGTTGCGCACACTGGCGACCGTGTCCACATGCAGGCGCAAACCTTGTTGGGCGCGCGGTTCCAGCACGAAGGTGCCGATGCCGTGACGCGTCTCCACCAACCCCGAGGCCTGTAACTTGGACAGCGCCTCGCGCACCACCGTCCGGCTGACGCCGTGTTCAAGCACGATGGTGGATTCGGACGGCAATTTTTCACCGGGTTTCAACTGCCCGAGCAGGATGCGCTGGGTCAGGTCGTCGACCACGCCTTGGGCCAGGTTGCTGGAACGCTTACGCATGGGCGACGGGCTTTCATTGGGCATTGCGACAAGTCCACGGGGCTGGGCTGGAGGGAGCTTAACACTCTGATCGGTGACATCGCTGGGGATTTAGTAAAGCGCTCAACTTGTATGACAACTAATCTATAAACGCTTCCTACCGGTCAGCATCAAAACCATCACGCCTAATAAAAAACCCTCTAGCCCCGGCATAAGACCCAATGAACATTGACAAATAACCAAAACACCCATCCAAACGGCCGCCTTATAAAAATAAAAAGCACCAGCCCGGATTGCGGCTCCTGGAGAAGCACTTGTATGATGTCTATCAACAAGACACACAAACCCGCATAAAAATAATCCAGGGGGAGTTTTGAATTGTGACTAATTCAATCCACGCAGCTACCGCTCCAAGCAGTGATCCGGTCCTCGCACGCGCCGTGCGCAAAGTGAAGGGCCACGTGCTCCCACTGTTCGTGATCATGTTCATCCTCAATTACATCGACCGGGTCAATATCGGCTTTGTGCGCACGCACATGGAGCATGACCTGGGCATCGGCGCGGCGGCCTATGGCTTCGGTGCCGGGCTGTTCTTCATCGGTTATGCGCTCTTCGAAGTACCCTCCAACATGCTGCTGCAGAAGGTCGGCGCGCGTATCTGGTTGACCCGCATCATGTTCACCTGGGGCATCGTCGCGACGATGATGGCGTTCATCCAGAACGAAACCCACTTCTACATCCTGCGCTTTCTGCTGGGTGTGGCCGAAGCCGGTTTCTTCCCTGGGGTGATCTACTACTTCACCCGTTGGTTGCCGGGCGTGGAGCGCGGCAAGGCCATTGCGATTTTCCTCAGCGGCTCGGCAGTAGCGTCGTTGATCTCGGGCCCGCTGTCGGGGGCGCTGTTGCAGATCGAAGGCTTTGGTTTCCACGGCTGGCAATGGATGTTCGCCCTCGAAGGCCTGGCCTCGGTGGTGATCGGCTTTTTTGTGTGGTTCTGGCTCGACTCCAAACCCCACGATGCCAAATGGATGACCCGCGAAGAACAGGACGCACTGGTCGACGCCATCGACGAGGAACAACGCCAGCGCGAGGCGCTGACCAGCGTCAAGCCAACCCTTGGCAAGCTGCTCAAGGACCGTCAGATCCTGCTGTTTTGCGCGCTGTACTTCTGCATCCAGTTGACCATTTACGCGGCGACTTTCTGGCTGCCGAGCATCATCAAGAAGATGGGTGATTTGAGCGACGTGCAGGTGGGCTTCTTCAACTCGATCCCGTGGCTGATCTCGATCATCGCCATGTATGCCTTCGCGTCGCTGTCGGGCAAGTTCAAGTTCCAGCAGGCCTGGGTGGCGGCAGCCTTGTTGATTGCGGCGGCGGGCATGTTCATGTCCACCACCGGCGGGCCCATTTTCGCGTTCGTGGCGATCTGCTTTGCGGCCATCGGTTTCAAGTCGGCGTCTTCGCTGTTCTGGCCGATCCCCCAGGGCTACCTGGATGTGCGCATCGCGGCGGCAGTGATCGCGCTGATCAACTCCATCGGCAACCTCGGCGGCTTCGTCGCACCGACCACTTTCGGCTTCCTGGAACAGACCACCGGTTCGATCCAGGGCGGCCTTTACGGCCTGGCCGGCACCTCGGTACTGGCGGCGATCCTGGTGTTCTTCGCCAGGACCGCGCCCTCTGCCGCAATGCATTCGCCAAGCGCGGCGCCCACCGGCGCTGCCGCCAGCAAACCTCTTTGAGCACTTAAGGAAACTTGCCATGAATACCCCAGTTGTCACGCACTTGCAGGTCATTCCCGTCGCCGGCCACGACAGCATGCTGCTTAACCTCAGCGGCGCCCACGGGCCTTATTTCACGCGCAATATCGTCATCCTCAAGGACAGCTGCGGCAACACCGGCGTGGGCGAAGTGCCCGGCGGCGAGCGCATCCGCGAAACCCTGGAAGACGCACGCAGCCTGGTGATCGGCCAGCCGATCGGCCACTACCAGCGCATTCTCAACCAGATGCGCAACACCTTTGCATCACGCGACGCGGCCGGGCGCGGCCAGCAGACCTTTGACCTGCGCATCACCATCCACGCCGTCACCGCGATGGAAGCCGCCCTGCTCGACTTGCTGGGGCAGTTCCTCGAGGTACCGGTGGCGGCCCTGCTCGGTGAAGGCCAGCAGCGCGACGCGGTGAAAATGCTCGGTTACCTGTTTTATGTCGGCGACCGCAACGCCACCGACCTGGCCTACCGCAGCGAAGCGGACGCCGACGACGATTGGTTCCGCCTGCGCCATGAAACCGCCCTCACCCCCGAGGCCGTGGTGCGCTTGGCCGAGGCCGCCAAAGCCAAGTACGGCTTCAATGACTTCAAGCTCAAGGGCGGTGTACTGAGTGGCGACGCGGAAATCGAGGCGGTCACCGCCCTGGCCGAACGTTTCCCCGATGCACGCATCACCCTCGACCCGAATGGCGCCTGGTCGCTCAAGGAAGCCATCCGCCTGTGCCGCGACCAGCATCACGTGCTCGCTTACGCAGAAGACCCGTGCGGCGCCGAAAACGGTTACTCGGGCCGCGAAGTCATGGCCGAATTCCGCCGCGCCACGGGCCTCAAGACCGCCACCAACATGATCGCCACCGACTGGCGCGAAATGGGCCACGCGATCCAGCTGCAATCGGTGGACATCCCGCTGGCCGACCCGCACTTCTGGACGATGCAAGGCTCGGTGCGCGTGGCACAGATATGCCATGAGTGGGGCCTGACCTGGGGTTCGCACTCCAACAACCACTTCGACATTTCCCTGGCCATGTTCACCCAGGTGGCCGCCGCCGCGCCGGGCGACATCACCGCCATCGACACCCACTGGATCTGGCAGGACGGCCAACGCCTGACCCGTGAACCACTGAAAATCGAAGGCGGTTACGTGAAGGTGCCGGCCAAACCGGGCCTGGGCGTGGACATCGACATGGACGCCGTGGCCAAGGCCCACGAGCTGTACCAAGGTATGGGCCTCGGCGCGCGGGATGACAGCGTGGCGATGCAGTTTTTGATTCCGGGGTGGCGTTTTAACAACAAACAGCCTTGCCTGGTGCGCTGAGCAAGCGGTGTTGGATCAGATCGAGTACATATCCGTTTCTGCGGTAACGGCGGCTATAGGTTCCGCCCTTACGGCGGCTCACTTTTGAACAGCCGGAATGCCGGCCCAGTCAAAAGTAAGCAAAACGCTCTTTGCCCCAACACTCGGCACCTCGCTTAGGCTCGGTGTGCCCGTAATCCGACATTGATTTGGGGGGCCGCCGCCCCGCGCCATCCATGGCGCGGGGCGGCTAAACCGGCATCCCTGCCGGTTTGCCCCCCAAATCAATATCGAATTGCGGCCAGCGTGTTTGACGGGGCGCCTGAGATCAAGATCAAAAGCCAGAGCAGCAGCAACAGCAACAGCGCAGGGTCGTGGTCGCTCGCTAAACCGCACAGGGATCTTCGGTGTCAGGGTTTACCGGCCGCAGCCCGTTTTGCTCTTGGCGTTGTCTTGACTGCCACCGCCGCAATCGGCTGCACCGTCAGTTCCACGCCCAACGCCAGCATCAGCTTCTGAATCGTCTCATAGCGCGTTTTAGAGCCGCCCTTGAGGGTTTTATACAGACTCTCCCGATTAACCCCCGCCGCCTCGGCCACCTTGTTTACGCCTTGGGCCTTGGCGACCTCTGCAAGTGCCTTCATGAGTACCTGCGGGTCCTGGGATTTCATGCTCTGCGCCAGGTAGGCGCTGATGGTTTCCGAGCTGTCGAGAAAGCGCGACGCCTCGTAGACGCTGGTGCCGGATGTATCCAGATCGAGGATCGGCATGTCCTCTGGTTTGAATTTTGACTCACTCATTTCATTGACCTCTCAGGGCATTGAGGATCTCTTTTGCCCGTTTGATCCTCTCGTCTGGTCGGTTTTATCACTGCCCCACAGCATCAGGTACGCCGTGACCTGTAGCCTACTGGCTACTCCTTGTCGATGCCAGTGAATTTTTAGTCCGGAACGATCCAGAAGAAAAAATCCTAGTCCAGCACCCGCATGAGCAGCCGATCGAGACTATTAGCGCTTGTTTCCCTGATGTTTAAAGCCCCCCAATCGACAATGCCCAAGCCAGGCTCAGCGATACACCGGATAACGCCGGCACAGTGCAACGACCTGTTCGCGCACATGGTGGCCGACTTTGTCGCTGTTGCCGTTTTCCAGGGCGTCGAGTATGTCGCATAACCAGCCGGCCACTTGCTCGCAGGCCTCGACACCGAAGCCGCGCGTGGTCACCGCCGGGGTGCCGATGCGCAGGCCGGAGGTCACGAAGGGTGAGCGCGGGTCATTGGGCACCGAGTTTTTGTTGGCGGTGATAAAGGCACGGCTCAAGGCCGCGTCGGCCTCCTTGCCGGTGTAGGGCTTGCTGGACAGGTCGATCAGCATCATGTGGTTGTCGGTACCGCCCGAGACGATTGCGTAGCCGCGTTTTTGCAACACCGCCGCCATGGCCCGGGCGTTGATGACCACCTGACGCTGATAGACCTTGAACGCCGGCGCCAGTGCTTCCTTGAACGCTACGGCCTTGGCCGCGATCTGGTGCATCAGCGGCCCGCCCTGCACGCCGGGAAATACCGCCGAGTCGAGCTTTTTGTAGAACGCTTCGTCCTGGCCCTTGGACAGAATCAAACCGCCGCGCGGCCCACGCAGAGTCTTGTGCGTGGTGCTGGTGACCACATGCGCATGGGGCAGCGGGTCCGGGTATTCGCCCGCCGCGACCAGCCCGGCGACATGGGCCATGTCGACCCAGAAAATCGCGCCGGCCTTGTCGGCAATGCTGCGCATGCGGGCCCAGTCCTTGTACCGCGAATACGCCGAAAAACCGCCGATCAACATTTTCGGGCGCGTTTGCAGGGCGATGCGCTCCATCTCGTCGTAGTCCAGAAAGCCGGTTTTCGGGTCCAGCCCATAAGGCACGATGGTGTAGTGCCGCCCCGAGAAGTTGGCCGGGTTACCGTGGGTCAGGTGACCGCCCTGGGCCAGGTTCATGCCCATCACCGTGTCACCGGGGTTGGTCAGCGCCAGGAACACCGCCGCGTTGGCCTGGGCCCCGGCATGGGGCTGCACATTGGCATAGTCGCAGTTGAACAGAGCCTTGATCCGTTCGATGGCGAGCCGCTCGGCCACGTCGACGTATTCACAGCCGCTGTAATAGCGCTTGCCGGGGTAGCCTTCGGCGTACTTGTTGGTGAGCACCGTGCTCTGGGTTTGCATCACCAGCGGACTGGCGTAGTTTTCCGAGGCGATCAGCTCGATGTGATCTTCCTGGCGATGCACTTCGTTGTGAATCGCTGCATGCAGCTCAGGGTCGAAAGCGTTGAGGGTCAGCGTTGAGTCGTACATGGGCAAAGGGTCCTGGGTTAAGAAATCAAGCTTCACTGCGCAGGTGGGCTTCATCGAACGTCTTGCTGACCGGCAGCAGGCGCACACCGCACGGGTCACGGCCTACCCGGCGACACGCCTGGAGAATGCGCATAAGGCCGCTGAGTGACGAGGGCCAGAGTCTACGGATAGACTGGCCTGCCTTTACCTGCCAATTCATGGAAAGAGAGCAGACCGCATGGCAACCACCTTCGAGCTGGAAACCCTGAAGATGCGCTTCAACGACGCGGAGTTTCAGTTACTGGATCTGCACCAGCGCATCCAGCGCGCATTGCGTGCACTAATCCTTGATGGCGCACTCGGCCCCGGCCTGAAACTGCCCGCCACGCGGGTTTTGTCCAAGTCACTGGGTTGCGCTCGCGACACCGTCGAGAACGCCTATGGGCAATTGCACCGGGATGGTTTTATCGTGCGCCGCGAAGGTGCCGGCAGTTACGTCTGCGACACACTGGGCGTGACATTGCGCGGTGCCGGGCGCCGCCGCCTCAAGGCCCAGGCCATCAGAAACAGCATTGCCGCGCCGGGCGCCGAACTCAGCCAACGTGGACGAATGATCTTCGACACCGGCGGCGTGCACGATCAGCAAGTGATCAAGGCGTTCGCCACCGGCCTGCCGGAAACCCGCAGCTTCCCCACCGATGTCTGGGAGCGCTTGCAGCGCCAGGTCATGAAGGACCATCGGGCAAGCGTGCTGCTGCATGGCGACCCACAAGGTGCCGAACCCCTGCGCAAAGCGATTGCCACCTACCTGAACCTGGAGCGCGGCGCCACCTGCACCCCCGACCAGGTGCTGGTACTGAGCAGCACGCGCCAGGCGCTGTACCTGTGCGCGCAATTGCTGGTCGACGCCGGCAAGCCGATCCTGCTGGAAAACCCTGGCTATTACGGCGCCCGCAAAGCCTTTGAAATCGCCGAAACCCAGGTGCTGCCGATCGACGTCGATGAACACGGCATTCGCACCGACCTGTTGCACGCCGACCGCAGCGGCGCCCCTTGTGTGTATGTCACGCCCTCGCACCAATACCCCACCGGCGTGACCCTGCCGCTGGAACGGCGCCTTGAGTTGATCAATTGGGCGGCGCAAAAAGGCAAATGGATCATCGAAGACGACTACGACAGCGAGTTCCATTACGACGGGCCACCCACCGCGTGTGTGCAGGGGCTGGACAAGTACCAGCGCACGCTCTACATCGGCACCTTCAGCAAGACCCTCTACCCTGGCCTGCGCATGGGCTACATGGTGCTGCCGTCCGAACTGGTCAAGCCCTTTGCCTATGCGCGCAGCATCATGGATGGCCACACCCCGCAAACCCTGCAACTGACGCTGGCGCGCTTTATGGAGGACGGTCACTACAACGCGCACGTGCGCGCCATGCGCAAGCTGTACCGCTCACGCCGGTCCATCATGCACGAGGCCATCTGCAGGCACTTGAGTATGGTCAGCGCCCCGTTGCCGCCGGGCGGGTTGCAGATTCCCTGCGTGCTCAAGGCCGGCTGGTCCGAAGAAAAAACCATCCGCCAGGCCGCCACGGCGGGTGTGCAACTCTCCGGCCTGAGCCGTTTGTATGCGGGCGAGCCGAAGCAACAGGGCTGGCTGTTGGGGTACTCCGCCCTGACCGCGCATGAAATCGAAACCGCGATGGTGCGGCTGGCCAGGGCCTTGAAAATCTAGTGGCCCCTGCAGCGACCTAACCCCCTGGCAACACACGACTCATGACAGCAACTGCACGGTCATTACGCGATAGACATTCAGCCCCCGCAGGTCGCTGGCCCTGGCCTGAGTGCTCTCAAGTTTGGCCAGCCAACGGTGTGCTGGGGTCTTGTCCAAAGCCACCGCGTGCAGCGCTATGGGCGCAAGGCCCAATCCAATCAGTGCTTGAGGGCCTTGCTCACTGACCAACAGGACTTCGCCCGCGCCCACGGCAACTGCCCGGTCCTGCCCGGCGTAGACGTTGCGCCTCCAATCGGTGATATGCGACTGCCAACGGGAAAAATTGCCTCCGCCTTTTTGGCGGTACTCATCGCTCTGCAAGATGGCAAGCGTATCGACTGAATGGAGGGCCAGGTAGGCTGGGCAATCGCCGCTCAAGGCTTCGAAACGCTGTGAGGTTTTAAATCCACTCACCGAGATCAGCGCCGGTAGTTTTTCCAGGCTATAAAACGCATTCCACTCGGCTTCGCTGGCGGGATCAGCGTAGTTGCACTCGACTGTGTAAATCATCGTGTCACTCCACTCATTGATGTTCCGTCATGCTAGTGACAGGCTAATCCGCCATAAAACGATATTTCGGCACCCTTCAATGATCAAACGTCAAGCTGGACGCCTTGACCCGAACCAGGAACGCCCATGCGTCGAAAGCTCCCCAGTAACGCGGCCCTGATGGCCTTTGAAACCGCCGCCCGCCATGGCAGTTTCGCCCGCGCCGCCAACGAACTGGCCTTGACCGAAGGCGCCATCAGCCGGCAGATCGGCCGCCTGGAAACCTTTTTGGGCGTTACGCTGTTCGAGCGCATTGGCAACCGCGTGCGACTGCTGCCTAACGGTGAGCGCTACGCCGCCCAAGTACGCGAACTGCTCGACCGACTCGACAGGGACAGCCAGTACCTGATGGGCCAGCCCAGCGACGGCGCCAGCTTGGATATCGCCGTCAGCCCCACCTTTGCCCTGCGCTGGCTGATTCCGCGGTTGCCTGACTTTGGCCAACAACACCCGAACATCTGTGTGCACCTCTCGGAACGCATGGAACCG
The DNA here is from genome assembly GCF_030687435.1 of Pseudomonas sp. FP597. Lineage (NCBI taxonomy): Bacteria > Pseudomonadati > Pseudomonadota > Gammaproteobacteria > Pseudomonadales > Pseudomonadaceae > Pseudomonas > Pseudomonas sp. FP597. The sequence goes on from NZ_CP117432.1 coordinate 4,455,060, forward strand.
TTTGTGCTGGCAGGCAGCGGCTTGGACGCTGCCATCCATTTCGAGCACCCGGCCTGGACAGGCATGCACACCCACCGCCTGTTGAATGAAGTGCTGATTCCGGTTTGTCACCCTGCCCTCCTGAACCCGGGCAAGCAGGCAACGGCGCTGGATTCACTGCCGCGACTTCACCGGCGGCAGAACCCGGATGCATGGCAGCGCTATGCCCAGGAAACCGGGATCGTCCTGAGCAACGCCGCCATGGGCGCGCGCTACGATTTGCATGCGATGTTGATCGAAGCCGCACTGGCCGGTCTCGGCGTGGCCCTCGTACCACGCCTGTACGTGGAAGCAGAGTTGGCGCAAGGCCGACTGGTTGCGCCATGGCCGCAGGCGACGAATATCGCCAAGACGTTTTGCCTCGTGCTGCCCGAGCCTCTTGAGCTGAGCGGTGCGCCGATTCGGGCGTTTGCACGTTGGTTGTTGGGGCAGGCGCGGGGATGATTCAGTGGGTAGGTGCGGCTCATGCTCGATTGCTTTCGACCAGAAGCAACCAGTCACGTGTCTAAAAGATTGCGACAGTGAAATGGGGTAATAACACCCGTTTTCTAAGAACGCATACCCATCCAGATTACCGCCTCGGTCCATGCGGTCACCATCGGTTTCAGTACCCTGAACCAGGGATCACGCACATCAATCTGCGCTGCCGAGTGGTCATGATGGTGCTGCTCCTCCTCCACAATCGAAGTAATGGCAGCCACCGCGTGGAGATCGATGTCGCCCAGCACATCAAGTTGATGAGCCAGGTGCTTGAGCACCACACTCTCAACCGCGACGGTAGTCGCGACAATGGCTTTGCGGCCGCAGATGCCAGTAACCAGACCCAACGCAAGACCGCCGATACCACACAACCAATAACTACGGCAGCGGGGATAACCGCGACGTCGCAACTCCTCCTGAAAAACCGTCCGATGGCGGCGCTCGTGGGAAAGGAACTCCTTGAGTTCATTCACCATGCCCGGGACGAAAAGCCGGGCCATAAACAACTGTCCGCTGTAGATACAGATCGCACCATGCTCGCCCGCATGGTCGACCTTCATCATGCGGTTGCCGAGGTCGTCGCCCTTAGCCGTATAGTCTGGTGAATTCACATTGAGATTTCTTGTTCGAGGGGCTGGGTCATGGGGCCGGTCCTTGCTCTTGAGCCGGCATCGTGCGGTAACGCTTAGCAGATAAGCAAGTGAGTTCACAGAGCGGCCTCCGACCCTCTTCGATTTGGCCGATCTTTAAGCAACTGACAGATCGTTTTGGGGTGTTTTTAGCCGGTTGTCTCTGTCGGCTGTGCGGCCAAAAGCTGCCACTTGGATCACCGGTCAGACTGCTTTACACGTTAACCAAGCCCCCCAGAACAGGCTGCTGAAAAAACGGGTAGCGTCCCCAAAGCCCTCATCATGCAAAAGCTTCTGAACAGCCGCTTCAGAATGTGGAGGGTCAGCGCCTTGAAGGATTTTCCCAAGTTTGACCTTCACTTCATCCGGGCTGGCTCCATGCTGCCGCCAACGCTGCCCCCAGGCTGCGAGGAGTAAAGGTTGGCTGGCATAGGCATAATGATTGCCGGCGACAATCAGCGGAGCCCCAGGTTTTAGACGAGCCCGAATGGATCGTAAAATTTCTCTCTTGGCATCATCCCCATCAAGGTGATGGAGTACACCGATCAAAGTGGCTGCGTCGTAGGACCCATCTGCGGCCAAGTCTTCAACGTGCCCAAGATGCACGTCCGTTCTTTCAAGCACGCTGTTTACAGCTAACTGCTGTTTCGCGGTTTCCAGCATCGGCTCAGATGGATCAACGGCGGTGAAGCGCCAGCCCGGCTCAAGCTTGGCCATCGCAATGATCTCCTGTGCCGTACCGCCTGCGCCGACTACCAGAATTTTTGCAGAGCCCATATTTTCAAGGCTTGCCGCGAGCATGCATGCCACCAAGTCCTGACAGGCGTCATAACCTGCCAGTGCGATACGGCTCTGTCGTCCGTATTCATTGGCTCGAGCGTTATCAAACTTTTCAGCTGAGTTAAGTCGTGATTTCAAGGCCGTTCTCCATGTCCTTGAATCAACTTAGGTCAAAAACATAAATAATAAAAATTCATTGATTTTATGCACCGCATTCCCACCAGGAATACCCAGGCATTCATGATTTGTCCAAGTGAAAGTCAGCTATGGGTCGAAAGTCGCCTCTCGTGACTGATAGCTGGCCAAAAGCAGCGGGCGCCGACCGTTCGCCGCCCACTTGGCTCATCCATTACCTGCGCTCGGCTTCCTCATGGATATCTACACATCTCAAGTACCAGGTTGAGCCCGTGGCGAGGGAGCTTGCTCCCGTGACGGTCGAGCAGGCGATCAAGTTGCAAGACATGTAAGCGGTTGACCGCGGTGTATCAGATCAATACCGGGGCGCCAGTCAATTCGTCAGGGAGCAGTGAGCTGCCTCGACTGGCGACTTAACCCTGGCGTCGTGCCCGTGATGCGCTTGAATGCGCGGCTGAAAGCGGCCTGAGAGGTGTAGCCCAAGCGCAGCGCCACCTCTTCGATCGGCAGCCTTTCGAGTGTCAGCCACTGGCTCGCAAGCCGCATCCGCAATTCGGTGACGTAGCGCAGCGGGGCCATGCCAATGGTCATCTGGAAACGGTCGGCGAAGACCGAGCGAGAGGTGTTGCAGTGTGCCGCCAGCTGCGCAACGGTCCAGTCGCGCCCCGGCTGTTGATGCAGCGCCAGCAGCGCACCCGCCAACCGTGGATCACGCAAGGCGGCGACCAGGCCTGAGGCATTTGCGCAGGCGCACTCCACCCAACCGCGTACGACCATGGCCGCCACCACGTCGGCCAACCGCGCGAGGATGCCGGCGAAACCGACCCGTGCGGCGCTGACTTCGCGCTCCATGGTGGTCAGGATGGGCATCAGTCCAGGGTAACGCTGGCCACCGGCATCAATCAGCATCAGGCCCGGCATCAGTCTGCCCAGGCCGTGGATACTGCCCAGTTCAAACTCCATGCAGCCACTGAACAAAAGGGTGGCCGGCGTAAGGCTGGCGTCGGTTCCGGTCTCCACCGCGCAGACGGCATCACCGAGCGGGGCACCGTCCAAACGGTCGATGTCCTGAACAGGCACATCCGCATCGGACAACAGTTGATGGGCCGCGCCATGGGAGATGAACACGGCGTTGCCCGCAGACAGCGCGTACGTGGTGCCATCGTCCATGCGCAGCAGCGCATTGCCGACCGCCAGGAAGTGGAACCAGGCGTGCCCAGGTTTGGCAGCGAAGCCCAGGCCGAAGACTGGCCCGGCTTGGATACGTCGGTACTCGACGCCACGCAGGCGCATGCCGCGCAACAGCTCGTTGATGAGATTCGAGGACAGAGCAAACTGATCTGTAGGCATCGTTCAGGTGTTTCAGTCAAAAAATCGAGTTTCTTGATCATAGATCATCCGATTTCGCGCGCCTAGACTGCGGATCGCAATGAAGATTGGGAGATCCGTGCAATGACTGACTGTATGTGTAACGCCGTATCCGACAGCCGTCCCGGCGCCGGGACGGAGGTAGAACCTGCAACCGCCGCGTGGATGGCCGTTTTCTCATTGGCAATGGGCGTGTTCGGCTTGCTGACCGCTGAGTACCTTCCGGCCAGCCTGTTGACGCCGATGGCGACCGATCTGGGGGTGTCCGAAGCGCTGGCTGGCCAGGCGGTAACGGTGACCGCCGTGGTGGCGCTGTTCGCCGGGCTGTTGGTGCCAGGCCTGACCCGCAGTATCGACCGCCGCTGGGTGTTGCTGGGGTTTTCCACACTGATGATCGTGTCCAACCTGTTGGTCGCCGTTTCCTCCAGCCTCGCGGTGCTCTTGGTGATGCGTATCCTGCTGGGCATTGCCCTTGGTGGCTTCTGGAGCATGGCGGCAGCGGTGGCGATGCGTTTGGTACCGGGTGCGTTGTTGCCGCGAGCGCTTTCGATCATTTTCAGCGGCATTGCCGTCGGGACGGTGGTGGCGGTGCCGCTGGGCAGCTACCTGGGCGCGTTATATGGCTGGCGCAGCGCGTTTTTTGCAGCGGCGGCGGTGGGTGCAGTGACCCTGGTTTTCCAGTCGTTCACGCTGCCAAGCCTTGCGCCGCGCCGGCCGGCGCGCCTGCGCACTGTCCTGGAGGTGTTGCGGCGCCCGGGCATCGCCATAGGGATGTTCGGTTGTGTGCTGGTGCACAGCGGCCACTTCGCGATGTTCACCTATGTTCGGCCATTTCTCGAAGGCACGACCGGCATCGGCCCACAGGGGCTGTCGCTGATGTTGCTGGGGTTTGGGGTGGCGAACTTCGTCGGCACGCTGTTGGCCGGCTGGTTGCTGGAGCGCCGCCCACTGGCCACGCTGGTGTTGATGCCCGCATTGGTGGGCGTTGCAGCACTGGCGTTGGTGCTGTTACCGGCCTCGGTGCCGGGGCAGGCGGTGCTGCTGGCGATCTGGGGCCTGGCCTTTGGCGGCGTGCCGGTGGCGTGGTCGAACTGGGTCGCCAGCGCGGTACCCGACCAGGCGGAAAGCGCCGGGGGCATGGTGGTGGCCTCTGTGCAGTCGGCCATCGCAACCGGCGCCGCCGCCGGCGGTGCGATGTTCAGCCTCGGTGGCAGCGCAGGCGTATTCGTAGCGGCGGCCGTGCTGATGCTGCTGGCTGCATTGCTGATTGCGCTGCGTGTTCGGGTCCCTTCTGCACATGGCAGTGCCCGGACCAGACCGGCGCTGCACCTTTGATCTGATGCCCCCAGCGTCGCAGCCGTGCGCACAAACGCAGATCCGCAAGGCTGTCGAACAAGGCGGGTTGCCGTAGAATGCCCGCCTTGAACAACCTCAAAGGAATGACATCCATGCCCAGCGAAAAATCCAGGAAGACGCTCGTGTATTCGGCGTGGGGGTTGCTGTTTTTGAGCCTGGTGGGGGTTCTGGTCATACAGGCTTTTCAGGAAACACCGCAGCCGAGCAAAACCACCTTTCTCAGCGACCTCATCATCGTGACCGCGCGAACAACGCCCCAGAATCGAAAAATCGACGAAGATATAACCTTCGTTCGGGCGCAAGCGGCCAACAGTCACGCACTCAAGTTCTATTACACCTTGACCCGTTACGACACCCATCCCAATGAGATTGACCTGGACGTGATGAAATCAAACATCACCCAGGCGACTTGCGCCGCACAAATGCGCAGCGACCAATCGATACTGTCCCAAGGCGGGACCCTCATTTACATTTTTGGCAGCAAAAACGTAAAAGAGGTGGGACAGTTCGAAATCAACAAGCAGAGTTGTGAGGGCTGAGGCTGGCCCGCATGTTCCCGGTGCGATTGCGGTTCAGGCCCGTTTGGGCAACTTCCAGTTCGGCCGTATGAAGTGGCAGGTATACCCGTTCGGTATCCGCTCCAGATAATCCTGATGCTCCGGCTCCGCCTCCCAGAACGCACTGGCGGGCTCGATTTGCGTGACCACAGGCCCCGGCCACAGCTTGGAGGCGTCCACGTCAGCCGCGGTATCTTCGGCAATATCCCTTTGCTCTTCGCTCAGGTAGTAAATCGCCGAACGATAGCTCGGCCCAAGATCATTGCCCTGCCGGTTAGGCGTGCTCGGGTCATGAATCTGGAAAAAGAACTCAAGAATCTGCCGGTAGCTGATCACCGCCGGGTCAAACACGATCTCAATCGCTTCAGCATGGTTGCCATGGTTGCGATAGGTGGCGTTGGGTACGTCGCCACCGGTGTAGCCGACGCGCGTGTGCAGCACGCCGGGGTAGCGTCGCAACAGGTCTTGCATGCCCCAGAAGCAGCCGCCGGCGAGGATGGCGGTTTCGGTTGGGTTGGTCATGGTCTGTCCTTGCGGTTGATGGAGACAGGGGTAGTTATGGGGGGATGTTGGGTAATACCAAGGGGAATCGAGGAAAAATGGGAGCACGGGTTTTGTGTGGAGAGTCGGGATGGCGTTGCGGAACGAGGACAAGTCCTACAAGAAGCCTCCCATCTTGCTCCATTGCCTACAGTTGCGTCAGAATCCGCCGGCTTGTGCGCTTGAGTGGGCGTCTCTAAGGTGGTTCGGTCGCTGACAACTCAGTGATCGGGTTTAGTAGCCCGAGGTCAATTCCAGCTAGTGCATAAGCTCTGTCCATCAGACATTTTGTCTGTGTTTGATGGTGGCTGTGCGCAGGGCGCCTTCGGGCGCGCCGGCTTTCTTGGAATTCCCCGGTCTACTAACCTGCGCACAGCTGCCACCCTTTGTTTAGTAGCTAAGCGGTGACGGCCCTTAAATGGGAAATTCCAAGTATGTTCAAAGTCACGCCAAACCCTCCAAACGGCCCGGACCTGAAGCTTGATCAGGCGGCGCATCGTGCGATTGATTACCACCTGAATCCCGGCGGTGAGCCGCCAGAACCTCCTCCACCGCCCTCGACATCGCTGTTCAGTGTGGCGGACGATGCCAGCAGTGAAATGTTGCTCGCCAATAGCTATGAAACGTTTTCTTCGGTGACTGCTTTATTGTTGGACCTGTCGGACGAGTTGACGGGGAAGCAACGGGATGTGGCGTTGGCGATTCATCAGTTGAGTGAGTTGGGGGTTTTGTTGGTGGATAAGTTGATGGAGCGGGAGGGGGCTGTGGCCCGGTAGCTGATCCTTCACATCGATGGGTCGTCATAACCGAGTTACGACGACCCGGCGATATTTTTTGGGCTTGTTGTTTTTCACATCGCGAGTTTTGAGTGGGCACGTTTGCTCATTCGCCGGAAGTGGCATGAAGACAAAAAGAAACCCTTCACTCGGACAGCTGTCGAGGGTGAATGGGGCCTTTCGGCCGAGGCTGTGTAGAACGTTGTTGAGCGCGTCAGGTGCTCAAATCCTGACTCGAAATTCGTATTCTCTCTATCCATAAAGCTCTCTGGATAACAACCCGAAACAAAAGACAAATATTCATTTATTTTTTCGAAATCATCTGCACAATTACTCTCGAAAATGTTCATCATGCAACTCCATTGCACTTTTTTGCGTTCAATAAGCTGTGCCACTGCGCCTGCCATCGACGTCCGAATCCTAGATTCGATTAATGCTTTTGCATCATCAATTTTATGTAATCCTGGGAAGATAATTAAATTGCAGTGGCCATAATAGCTGTTTTCGTCGTGAGACGATTTCTATATGGTCAGTATCGATTCCATGATGGAGCGCAGTGACCAGCCTCACGCTGAATAACTTCACGATTTTGCTGCTCATACCACTCCATTCGAAATCATCCTCGTAACTAGCAAATCTAATGCCGATTACTCTAGTCATTTCTTTTTATGCAAAAAGAATTCATCTTCCAAAACAATTAAAGATGGACTGTAATTCGCATCTCCAGCCATACTTATCTCTTCGAGATTGTTTTGATAGTAAAACGTATGTGTGTCGACCGAGTAATCTATCAACTGTTCAAGTTGAGAAAAAACGATCTCTTTATCCACGCCCCAATTTTTAGTTATTAAAGCCAGGACGTTCTCATGTGCCTTATCGGTTATTCGAATATTTGATGAATGCCCGCCTAGGCAAAGCTCCAAGTTGCTAATGGCATGGGTAAAATCTTTGACAAATTCTAAAGAGTCAGAAAAATGCACTATCCATCTTCCACCGACATCTCGGTGAAGAACAATATTACCTTTTGGGCTCACCGTTTCAATATTCTTCTTTCGGTCAGACGCGCCGAGGGCAAAAGTAGCAAATTTTGATTTGAGACCATCTTTTTTCCCCCAATAATCATCTCGAAAAAGACGCTCACCATGCTGTCCTTCAACTTCGCCTACAAAACCATAGGTGTGCTTCTCACCATCGGAAACCATGATAAACAAGTCGCAGAAGCTAAAAGCTGCGGATATATTTCCCGCGGAATAAGAAATTGACAAGCCCGCCTTTTTTCTTGCAAAAACTGACTCTGTGCGACCTGGCAAAAAAATCTTCACATCTGGGTTTTGATACCCAGAAATTCGATTACTAACGAGGGAATCAGAGCCCAGCTTAAATATATTTAAAAATTTTACATCGAAATCGCTTATTCCATTTTCCTGCAGAAGAGAATTGGTTAGCTGATCAAAAATTTCGCTACCATCCTGAGATCGAAGAAAGTCAATCATGAGATATTCAAAACCATGATTTTTTAAGCCGCTTCTCATCTGATGAAAAAAATTTGCCGGATGTTTTAGTACACCTCGATAACTTTCAAGAGAAGCCTGAGTTAGCGGATACTTAATATTTTTCTGATTTGCCACAGTTTTCAGGATAGCGTAGTAAAACATGGCCCAATATGAGGTGGCGCTATTTACCAACTTCGGTTTAATCAGAATCGTATCAGTCATTGCTCTTCATTCCCTTCAGGATATCTGCGTATATGTTTTACTATAGCCGGGACTCCCTGATATTAGTCATGGAAAGGTGCTCAAGCTATTATTTTTAGTCGAGGATCAGACCATAATCGCCGTGCAACTCCTTATCTACCAAGTGAAACCGGTCCAACGCTAAGAGCGCAACAGGTTCGTGCCATCCATTGGCCACTTCTTCTAGCCGTTTTCTGGTGGCTGTCACCGGCAGCTATGGGTCGATTGCTGCCTTTCGCGACAGTCAGCAATCGACCCGAACCAGACGTTAGAGCAGGGTAAATAATCCGCCCCCTTTCTTCGTTAGACCAGGGCCGGAGCGCAATTCATTTAAAGTTCAGCCATCAGCGCGGCGACGATTTTATCGTGACGAACCTGGATTGCATCTTGATCCCAAACGCTACCAGCGCTGGCAAACTTCGCTATTTCCTGTTGTTGGGCGTTGTGCTCGTAGGTTGCCAGTTTCTCGGCGAACGGGATGTTTCCCACGGCACAGTTGTGGGATTTGGACACCAGCAGGTAATTGCCGAGGCAGTTCAGGTATTCGCCTTTGAAGATTTCGTCGTAGGTACCGTAGCCATGTGGACGAGCTGTGGGCTCAGTGGAAGGAGCGATATGTTCCAGCTCTGGACGCTTGATGTCGCTGTAGCGCTGCGGCTTGTAGCCACGTTGACCCTGTCCTTTCAGGTGCACTTCATATTTCCACAGCAGGTGCTTGGCGGTCGGGTGACCGATTTCAACTTCCAGCGCCTCCGCCAGCTTTTCGTTGTTCCAATAGGCCCACCACCAATTTTTTGTAGTCTTGAGGTAGGCGATAAGCTCAAGGACCGGAGCTATCGACGGCGCGTCGCTGGTAAACGCCTCGTAAGCATCATTGATGCGGGACGTGATATCCGCACGGGTGCCAATCAAGCGATGGCGGATGATCAGGCTCTCAAAGGCGACGCAAAGCTGGTTCTTGTCCGATAGCGGAAGACCAAAGCGATAGGCCTTGAGAACAAATGGTAATACGACGGCGATCCCGCCCAAGGTCACCAGTGAGTGGATCGAAAAACTGCTTTGCTCGTCATCACCGAAGAAAACCGACAAATGCTCGAAACTGATAGCCAATGAATGGGTGAAATTTTTCACAAATTCAAGAGGCGCCTCTGCTGCGAGCATTTTTTCAATCCGGTCCAGCGCGCCGCTTTCCCACAGGGAATTGAAGTGAACGCGCAAGGTGTACTGCAGAACGTCGTCTTCATTGATCCGATATTCAATCGCCGAGATCGACTTGTAGATGGTCTCAAAGCGATTCTGGATTTCTTCGATCAGGCTGTCTTTCGCTTGTTGGTTTTCGCCATGAAGATGGATGGCATACATGAATTGCGCCTTCACCACCTCCAGGTTGGACGGGCGCTTGCCGCGGTTGTTCTGGAAGATGAACATCTGGATGGCTTCAGCCTCGTCTCGTACCGGGTGCGTACTGCACGATGCCTGGGACACAATCCGCAGCATGTCGGTCAAGTAGGCTTCAGGCTGGGCGCCCAGCTTCTTTTTGAAGAAGTCGAACGCATTGATGAGTCGTTGGGCGGATGTGGTCAGCGAAGCAGGGGCGACCCTTCTGGACTGGTTGATCACATAATCGACAAAGGTCTGGTTGTCGTAGTCGACCGTCTTGAAGTGGATCTGACTTTCCCGTTTGATCATGTCTTTGTAGCAGTCCTGTTCATCTTCGGTCAGGGCGCGCTTGGTTTGCAAGCATGCGAACACGCCCGCCAGAAACAGCGTGATCGTGGTCAGGCGCTGCTGGCCGTCAATTACCCGATACTCTCCCTGCGTCTGCTCAAACAGGAAATGGCCGAAGTAATAAGGGCTGCGGGAAGTGCTGCTGCGGTAGGCTTCCAGATCGGAGAGAAACACCTGTGTCTGGCTGACGCGGGTCGAACCTTCAACTGGCGTATCCCAAGCATAGGCGCGTTGATAGGCGGGCACCACGATGCGGTTGTTGGCCAGCATGCTGCGAATGGTCGTTGAGGCTTCCACGGGTATGTCCTTATGAGAGGTGGCATTTTGCCTTATCATCGCTTGAGTCGAGATTTTTTGCATGCTCGGGCACTACATTCTGCTCGGGCTCAATCAACATCCCAAACTCATCTGAGACGGCTAACCCCTGCCGTCATGCTGTAGGAGTATTGCTAGGACGTACCAATGCCGTGCACTGCGGTTGAATTCCTCAGCGCTTAGCGAGCAGGGCTGTGAAGCAGCCCTAAACCTGGACTCGGTTAATCCTGACACACGGCGTTGACCTTATTGGGGCGGCTTCGCAACCCAGCGCGGGGCTTGCCCGCTCACCACAAAAGAACAACAGGTCCCGAGGCCGGCAAATAGATTTACAATCCTGCTCCCCTCCTCCCGGACCGCCGCCATGCCGCGCCTTTTCGCCTTAATGCTGTTGTCGCTACCGACCTTGGCCTATGCGTTGCCCGCGTTGGAAAACACCACGCTCTACAGCGACACGGCCAAGGATTGCCATGACGTCGACCTGGCCACCTGGCAGCACCCCACCCGCACGTTGCTGGAAAAAAACCACTTCCAGCTTGAACGCATCCAGCTCTGCAACGGCGGGCACTATCCGATTTTCCAGGTGCAGGCGCCCTACGACCCGCGAGGTCAGACCAAGGATTTTTTCCTGCCGTTTTATGAGGATATGCGCAAAGCCAATGGTAAATGGCCCTACGCGCTGGTCGACAACAGTGATGCGGTGGTGGTGTATGTGAGTTACCCGAAAAACGATACGATCGCGCTGGATTACGAAGGTTACGCGTTACCCTGATACGGCTGCGGTTTCGAACTCATCATGGACGATAGACACAATGAAAACGGCTTTCTGTGCGCTGCTGCTGCTTTGCCTGGCACTGCCTTGCTTTGCGGATGAACCTGCCATCGGCTTCCAAACCGTCACCCTGCCCGACGCGCACGACCAGCGTGCGCTGCAAATGGCCGTCTGGTACCCCGCCGTCACTACCGCCACGCCTGAGCTGATTGCCAACAACGCGGTGTTCATCGGCGCTCTCGCCGTGCCCGGTGCGGCGCCGGCTGGGGGCGAGCATCCGTTGGTGGTGCTGTCCCACGGCTATGGCGGCAATTGGGGCAACCAAGTGTGGCTGGCCAGCGCGTTGGCCCGCCAGGGTTATATCGTGGCGGCGGTCAACCATCCGGGCACCACCAGCAAGGACCGCAGCCCCGCCGCTGCCGCGCAGTTGTGGCAACGGCCCAGGGACCTGAGCCGCGCCATCGATGCCGTGCTTGCGCAGCCGCAGCCGTTTGGTGCGGTGGCGAAGGGGCGGATTGCGGCAGTGGGCCATTCCATCGGCGGCTGGACAGTGATGGAAATCGCCGGTGCGCGGTTTGATCCCGATTTGTTTGCCCGGGACTGCGGCGTGCACCCGAAGTTGGGCGGTTGCATTGGCTATAAACAGATGAACCCCGCCGCTACGCCCGCCGGTAAGGCGCAACTGGCGGCGGATTTGAGCGATCCGCGGGTAACAGCCGTTGTGTCGCTGGACCTGGGCCTGTCGCGCGGTTTTACCGATGCCAGCCTGGCGGCGCTGTCGGTGCCGGTGTTGGTGATTGCGGGCGGTGTGCCGACGGAGGACATGGCGCCGGAACTGGAGTCTGCCGATATGGTGAGGCGCATGCCGAAAGCGACGACGCGGTATGTGGAGATTGGCGATGCGACCCACTTCAGTTTTATGGCGATCTGCAAGCCGGGAGGCATGGCGTTGATTGAAGAGGATTCGCCGGGGGATGGGATGATTTGTCGGGATGGCGAGGGGGCTCGGGCGCGGCCAATCATTCAGCAGCAGGTGGTGCAGTTGATGACTGAGTTTTTGGCGAAGTCCTATTTGGATTGACCCCACACGGGGCGATATCGAGCAAGCATGCGCGTCACTGTTGATTCATTATGTAGGTTATTTACGGAGCGAAACATGCAAGAAAGCAAGCATCCAAGAGGACTACGAGGCTGGCTCATATTGGTTGGAATAGGCCTGGTGTTAACGGTTGCCCGCCTCTCCTATAGCGTCATTGCGGTGTATTACCCGATATTCACGGATGGCTCCTTCACCGCGCTGACAACGCCGGGTACGCATCTATATAACGCGCTTTGGGCGCCGTTTCTGATTTCGGAAGCCCTCTACGCGTCAATAATGGCGACCTTTTCCATTTACCTGACTTATCTCTTTTTCACAGAGCATTACTTGTTCCCCAGACTCTATATCGCCGCGCTCGTTGCATCGGCTGTTTTTGTTCCACTTGATGCCTGGGTGTCCTCGTTTGTGTTGGTCAATGAGCCCATCTTCGACTACGACACAACCAAAGAGATGATAAGGGTGCTTATCGGCGTGTTTGTGTGGGTGCCTTATTTGCTGGTGTCCAAAAGGGTAAAGGCGACGTTTGTAAAGCATCGCCCAGAGGTGGCGAACACTCGCGGCAACGCCGCCGTTTAACCCTTGGAAAGACTACCGGCGTGAGTCTGCCGACGCGATTGTCGGCGGGCTCAACGACCAGGGTTTTCAAGCTGGTATCATCCGCACGATTACACACCAGGTAAGCCCCATGAACCGCCAGAAAAAACTCCAGCAACTCTTCAAGGCCAAAGCCAAAAAGGCCAGCGCCAAATTGGCCCCGAAAAGCAAGGACAGGTACATCAGCAAAGCCGACCGCGAAAAGCTCGCGGCCGAAGCCGCTCAGGTACCCGATCTTTCTTCGCAAAGCTGACTCAGCAACCGCTCAACCCCACCGGGCGCCGTTCCCCCGCAAAGAAAAACGGCCGCAGGCGCACGCCCACGCCGTTGCCGATAAACGCCGCCACCAACCACACCCAGCCGTGCAGGCTGCCGGAGGCGATGCCGCTGAAATACGCGCCGATGTTACAGCCGTACGCCAAGCGCGAGCCGTAGCCGAGCAGCAGGCCGCCGATCACCGCTGCGATCAGCGAGCGGGTCGGGATTTTCAGGCTGGGGGCGAAACGTCCGGCCAGGCCGGCGGCCAGTAACGCGCCCAGGACGATGCCAATGTCCATGACGCTGGTGATGTCTTCCCACACTGGCGCGGCCAGGGCCTTGGCATTGCCGGGCATCTGCCAGAACGCCCAGGCGCTGACGTCGACACCCAAACCACTCGCCACTTTGGCGCCCCACAACGCGAACGCTGAGGTAATGCCCCATGGGCGCCCGGCCAGGGCCAGGGTGGCGTAGTTGAGCAGCGCCAGGCCAATCGCGCCCCATACCAATGGCCACGGGCCGCGCAGGAAACGGCGCAGGCCCTGGTGTTCGCTGTGCACGCCGGGTTCAAGCTGGCCGTGACGGCGCTTTTCCAGGCGGACGGTAACGGCGGCGATGAGCGCGAACATGGCCAGGCTGGCGAGCAAGGCCGGCAGCACGCCGAAGCTCTTGACGATGGACACCGCCGGGAATGCAGGCAGTGCAAACCACCAGTCCACGTGGTGGGTGGCGATCAGCGAACCGCAGATAAAAAACAACAGTGTCACCAGCATCCGCGCATTACCGCCGCCTACGGTGAACAACGTCCCCGACGCGCAGCCGCCGCCCAACTGCATGCCGATGCCGAAGATAAACGCGCCAAATACCACCGACACCCCGGCCGGCGCCACCAGCCCGGTCACCGGTTGCCCGAACAAGGTGCCGGCGCCCAGCGCGGGAAAAAACAACAGGACTGCCAGCGCAAGCATCACCATCTGTGCGCGCAAACCGGCGCCGCGGCGCTCGTTGATGAAGACGCGCCAGGCCGACGTGAAACCAAACGCGGCGTGATAGAGCGTAAGGCCCAACGCGGCGCCGACCGCCAGCAACAGCACTTGCCGCGAGCCGACGCTGGTTTGCAGGAGCACGGCGCCCAGCACCAGGATGATGAAGGCCACCCACGGTGCAAGGGGCTTGCGCGTGGGGGTCAGAGGAAGGGAGGTGCTCATGGCGAATCTCGCTTGGTTTGAAGGGATGAGTGCGAGGGAGGGAGTATAGAGTGAAGCGGGAGCTTTCGAGCCCCCGCAAGGCTGAATGCCAGTCAGTTAAAGGCGAACACGGTCACCCCGCTGTCAGCCGCGCCCCACCGACCCCGACACCGGAAGGTTGCCCAGCAACTTGAGCCCGGTGGTCTTCACAAAGGTGGCGTAATCCATCGGCCGCTGAATACGTGTTTCGGCATTGGGCAGCACATAGGCCCAGGCCCGCTTGGACGAGGCGTCGTACACCAGTTTGAACAGCCGCGTCGGCACCCACACCTGGTTATCGCCGATGGTGCCGTAGCCCGCATCGAACAACGGCCCGGTGAACACATACACATCACCGCCGGCGCGCACGGCGAATTTGCGCACGTCGGCCTCGACCTTGCTCCAGATCTTGCGATTGTTGGTGGGGTCTTGGGGCACCATGTTCGACAGCGCAAAAGACTGGGCCATGGCTTTGGCGTCGGGTGCGTCGGCGGCCGGGGATTGGTGGCCACGGTCCATGGCCGGGTGCTGGCCGTGGTAGTCGCTCAACTCCGCGCGCCCCGCCTTGGGAATGCGCGGGTCGGCGTAGAAATGGTTGGTGCGCTCTTCGCCTTTGGCGTCTTTGAGTTGACGCGCGTTCAAGCGCTCGACCACCAGCAGCGGCGTCTTGCTGGTTTGCGAATACAGCACGGCAAAATGGTCGGAGCACAGCGCCAGCGGCTTCATGCTGGTGGGGACAGTGGCGGTTTTGATCGGTGTAGCGTCGGGGAAAATATCGGCGCAGCTGTCGAACGAGAGGCGTTGTTCCTGGCTGGAGTAGAGGTCCATCGCCACCTGGGCATGTGCCCCGGTGGACAACAGAACAAGGGCCGACAGCCCAACAGCAAGCTTGCGTAAGTGCATGTTTTTAAATCTTATCGTGAGGATTGAGCGGGACTTATGGACCCTCACATTGCACTTTAGTGCGGCGCCTGTCGGATCGAATTCCACGCGGCTTCGGCCAGTCGTTCTCGATACGCCTGGGGGCTCTTTTTAACCTTGGCCGACAGCCAGGCTCGCGAGTAGCTTTGCGCTGCGCCAATGATCAGCGAAGGGATCAGTTCAGCGGGCAGGTGGCTGAAATATTCCTGGCGTCCCTCGGCGCTCATCCAGTCCTGCAACTGCCGGTTGCGCTGGCGATTACGCGACACCAGTTCGTCCTTGTGCGGGCCGTTGGATACCGCGAAACGGCTTTGGAACATAAAGCGCGCCCAGTCCGGTTGTGCGTCTACCCATTCGACATAGCTGTACACCAGCGCAACGATCCCCTCGTGCGCGGTATGGGCATCCTGCAGGTAGCGATCGCGCAGCGCCGCCTGATCTTCCAGCGCCGCGAAAAATAACGCCGCCACCAGACCTTCCTTATTGCCGAAGTGATGATAGATGGCCCCCACACTGGTATCACAGCGTGCGCGAATGGTCTCGATGTTGGTCGCTTCGATGCCCACCTCGTTAAAACACGCCAGCGCCTCACGCAGGATGGTGCGCTTGAGGTCGCTGCGCCGGCCGGGGAAGGTGCGATCAATGAGGTCGATGGAATGCATGCAGGAAAGCGCCAAATGAAAAGGAGTTTATAGGTTGATCGGCCGGGTTGACACTCGCAGATAAAACGGAATATTGTTCCGCAACAGAATATAATTCTGTTAATTAACCCTGAGGATATCCGATGAGCCAAGCACTGAGCATGTTCAATAGCGTAGGCCCCGCTGCATTCAGCAACCTGGCGTGCCAGATGGCGCCGTACTTCAGCACCATCAACCCCGAGATCGCTGAGCTGCGCCCAAACCACGCGGTGGTCACGGTGCCGTTTCGCAAAGAGATCACCAACCACCTGGCCTCGGTGCACGCAATTGCGCTGTGCAATGCCGCCGAACTGGCCGGCGGCATGATGACGGATGCTTCGATTCCGGCCGGCGCCCGCTGGATTCCCAAAGGCATGACGGTCGAATACCTGGCCAAGGCGAAAACCAGCATTCGCGCGGTGGCCGACGGCAGCAGCGTCGATTGGCACAGCGCCGGGGACAAGATCGTGGCGGTGGATATCTTCGATGAAGGCGACATCAAGGTGTTTACCGCGCGCATCACCATGAATGTGAAACTGGCTTAGGCTCGGCTCAATGCCCCACCGCCGCCGGCCCATCGGCAGAGCGTTTTCCCGGTTTGAAGCCATGGGCCCGCGCCGTCCACACAATGCACAGCGCCACGCCGACCAACACCAGCATCGCCCACGCAAACGCCGCTACCCCCCAGGTGTCCAGCAACACTCCCCCCAGCACGCCACTGCCGGCGATTGCGCTGTTCCACGCGACTACGTTCAGCGATAACGCCACATCCGCCCCATCGCCCGCCGCATCCGCCAGCGCGGTTTGCAACAACGTGGCGGCGCCGCCGAAGCTCAGGCCCCAGACCGCCACACCGAGGTAGATCATCTCAGGCCTTGATCCCAACGAGCCGAACACCCCACTGACCAGCGCGAACGTCGCCAGGCTCACCAACACGGTGCGGCGCAGCAAAGGCTCGACCAACCGAGCGGTGATCCAGATGCCCGCCAATGCGGCGATCCCGAACACCAGCAACACCAGGTCCACACGCTCGGCCAACCCTGCTTGCGCCACGAACGGTGCGATGTAGGTGTACAACATGTTGTGCGCCAGCATCCAACTGATCACCACCGCCAGCACCGGGAGCACGCCGGGGGTGGTCAGCACTCTACCCAGCGACAGCCGTTGGTGCGCGGGTTGTGGCGCGTAGTCCGGCACTTTCACCAGCACCCACACGATCAATATCAGGGTCAGCCCCGACATCAGGCCAAAGGTGGTTCGCCAGCCCACCAGCCCGCCCAGCCAAGTGCCCAATGGTACGCCCAGCGACAGCGCAATCGGCGTGCCGACCATCGCCATCGCCAGCGCCCTGCCCTGTTGATGGGGCGCGACCATGCGCCGGGCGTAACCGGCCAACAGGCTCCAGGCCAACCCTGCCGCGACACCGGCAAAAAAACGCGCCACCAGGGTCACGCCATAGTGGGAGGACAACGCCGTAATCGAGTTGAACAGCAAAAAACCGACGATGGTCAGCAGCAGCACATTGCGCCGACGCCAGCCACGGGTGGCGATGGTCATGGGGATCACTGCCAGCACCGAACCCAGCGCATAGGCCGTGACCATCTGCCCGGCCATCGACGGCGAAATCGCCAGGCCTTCGCTGATCAACGGCAACAGACCGGCGGGCAGGGTTTCGGTGACGATGCAAATGAAGCCGGTCATGGCCAGCGCGAGCAAGGCGCCGACGGGCAAGCGTTCGGACGAGGCCGATAAAGTCAGTGAGGGGGTCACGGGAGGCTCCTTGAAGACAACTTAAATACTGATCGATACAAATGTTGCAGGCGAACATGACGCGTTGTCAACGACTTATGTATCGACTAGTATTTATCTCGCTTTCCAGAGGAGACTTCACATGGCACAAATGGGCCGCCCGCGTAATTTTGATCGTGAACAGGCCGTGGAACAGGCACTGCACCTGTTCTGGCAGCACGGCTACGACGCCACTTCCCTCGCCCAGCTCAAGGCCGGACTGGGCGGCGGCATTTCCGCGCCGAGTTTTTACGCCGCGTTCGGCTCCAAGGAAGCGTTGTTCGAAGAGTGCGTGCAGCGTTACTTGGCAACCTACGCCCGAGTCACCGAATGCCTGTGGGATGAATCCCTATTGCCACGCCAAGCCGTGGAAACCGCGCTGCGTCAATCGGCGCGCATGCAATGCGAAGACGGCCATCCCAAGGGCTGCATGGTGGCACTCGGCGTGATGAGTGCGCCAAGCCCGGAAAACGCGCGGGTGGCGGATGCGTTGACGCAGTCGCGGCTGCGCACGCGGGCGGGGATCGTGGCGTGTGTGGCGCGGGCGGTGCGCCTGGGCCAGCTGCCAGCAGCGACCCAGGCGACGGTAATGGCGACGGTGTTCGATAGTTTCTTGCAGGGCGTTTCGATACTGGCCCGCGATGGCGTGCCGCACGCAACCATCGACGCGGCGATCAGCCAACTCTTGCTGACGTGGGATGTTGCCGCGTCCATCACGCCTCCGTTATCGCACTCGAAGGCTTAAATACACAATCAGTGCCAGCCACGCTTGCTTTCGTTGATGGCACACCGCTAATCTTGCGAATAATTCTTATCCGCAGACTTAACCTTCCATGTCGGCCAGCGACCTTTCCTTGAACCAGGCCGTCCATGTGCTCTACACCGAGCACCATGGCTGGTTGTTCGGCTGGCTGAGAAAAAAACTCGGTTGCCCGCATAACGCCGCGGATCTCTCCCACGACACCTTTATGCGAATCCTCGCTTCACGCGACGCATTGGGCGCCATTCGCGAACCGCGAGCGTTCCTGACGACCACGGCGCGCCACCTGATCATCGACCGCGCGCGCCGCCGTCAGTTGGAAGACACCTACCTGCGCGAACTGGCGTTAACCATTGAGATGATGGAACAGTGTCAGCAGTCACCGGAACAGATCCTGGTCACCCTTGAAGCACTGGAGCAGATCACCTTTGTACTCGACGGCATGGCCCTGAATGCACGTCAGGCGTTTCTGCTGTACTTCCTCGAAGGCCTGCGCCAAAGCGACATCGCCCACCGCCTGGGGATCTCCGAGCGCATGGTGCGCAAGCATCTGATGAACGCCTTGCTGCACTGCCACCACGCGCTGGACGTATGAGCAGCGACCTCGATCAACAGGCCGCCAACTGGGTGATTCGTCTGAATGAAGGCCACCTCAGCGCGCGCGAGCAACAGCAGTTCGAACGCTGGAAGGCCGCCGACCCACGGCACGCGGCGGCGTTCGAGCGTCTGCAAGGGTTCGTCGGGCGCTTGCAGACATTGCGTCCGCAACAGACGCCGGTACAGGCCGCACTGGAAGCCGCCCGGGTCCGCCGGCGCAACCCGGCCGGCCGGGTGCTGCTGGGCCTGTTGCTGGCATTGCCGGTGGCCCTGGCGCTGCGGGCCTACCCGCCGAGCTACCTGTTGGCCGACCAGCGCACCGCGCCAGCGCAGTGGCAGCGGGTCAACCTGGAGGACGGCTCGCAACTGATCCTCAGCGGCAACAGCGCGGTGGACCTGACCTACGATCACCTGCAACGCCAGGTGCGCTTGCTGCGCGGTGAAATCCTGGTGCAAGTGGCCCACGATGCCAAGAGGCCGTTTGTGGTGGTAACCGACGACGGCCAGATGCGCGCCCTCGGCACGCGTTTCACGGTCAAACGCGAAGCATCGGGTACGCTGCTGACGATGCTTGAATCAACGGTCGCAGCCTCCGACGCCGGCCATCACGACACCGTAAATATCCACGCAGGCGAGCAGGCGAACATCACGCCGAACGCGGTGAAACGCCTGGGCACAGTGGACCCGCGCAGCACGAACGACGCGTGGCAACACCATCAGTTGGTGGTCCAGGACCGGCCGTTGCCTGAGGTACTCGACGAACTGTCGCGCCAATACGGCGGCCATGTGCAGTTCAATCGCGAGCAACTGGGCGACCTGCGCGTATCCGCTGTTTTGCCGTTGGATAACCCGCGCCGCGCCCTGCAATTGATTGCCGATGGGCTGCCGGTGCGTATCCGTGCGTTCAGCCCATTGTGGTTGCAGATTGAGCGCCACGAAAAATAATCTCGCATGCAGGGTTCCGCTTTTCGGCACTGCCCCGTCAAGGAAGAAAGCACCTCAATCACAGGAATGTCTTCCATGCCGCGCCATTTCAAGCGTTCTCCCTTGCCCCTCGCCCTGGCGATCAACCTGGTGGGCGTTGCCGCGCTGAGTCTGGGCCTGTGCAGCCAGGCCACCGCGCAAGAGGCGGCGCGTTATGCCATCGCCGCAGGGCCGCTCGGTCCGGCGCTGAACCTGTTCGCCCAGCAGGCCCATGTAGCGTTGCTGTTCGACAGCAAAACCGTCGCCGGTTTGAACACCGCCGGCCTGCGCGGTGACTTCCCGATCAACCAAGGCTTTGCCCAACTGCTGAGCGGCAGTGGCTTGCAGGCGGTACAAGGCGCCAACGGCTATGTGCTGGTGCCTGTCAACACCAGCGGCTCGCTGGAACTGGGGCCGACGTCGATCACGGGCCTCACCGAAGAGCGCAGCGCCGAGCACCTCAAAGGCTACGTGGCCACGCGCAACCTGAGCGCAACCAAGACCGACACGCCGATCATCGAAACCCCACAATCGCTGTCGGTGGTCACCAGTGACGAGATCCGCGACCGGCAATCGGAAACCCTCTCGCAAACCCTCGACCTGACGCCGGGTTTTACCAGCCAACCGACCAGTTTCAACCGTACCTCGGACCGCTTCCGCATTCGCGGTTTCGATGTAGAGTCGGCCACCGGCGGCTCCCTGCGAGATGGCTTGCGCCTGCAGAACAACTCGTACGATGGCGTGCAGGAACCCTATGGCCTGGAGCGCGCCGAAGTGATTCGCGGCGCGGCGTCGGTGTTGTACGGGCAACTCTCTCCCGGCGGGCTGATCAACACTGTGAGCAAACGCCCCAGTCAGACGCCTTACCATGAGCTGAACCTGCAGGCCGGGCAGAATAACCGCAAGCAACTGTCCGCCGACTTCACGGGCCCGTTGGGCGACAGCGACACCCTGAGCTACCGCCTGACCCTGCTCGACCGCAAGAGCGACACCGCCACCGACTCTATCCAGAACAACAAGGTCTATGTCGCTCCGGCCCTGACCTGGCGTCCCGACGATGACACCTCGCTGACCTTGCTGTCGTTCTATCAGAAGACCGAAACCGGCTTCTCCGCCCCCCTGCCCTATCAACTGACCAAGGGCGTGGGCAGCGGCCGGTTCCAGATCGGCCGCCACGACTTTATCGGCGAGCCGGACTACGACGAAATGAACGGCGAGATGTCGGCACTGGGCTACGAGTTCGAGCACCGTTTCGATGAGCACACGCGCATCAGCCACAAATTGCGTTACTACCAGTCGGACGTTACCTGGCGCTACCTGCAGGTCAACACTGCCGGAAGCAACATCGCCACCGCGCAGACCACCGGCCTGCTGCGTCGCCAATACAGCGACCGCGAAGAACGCTCGCGGGGCCTGGCCAGCGACACCAATATCGAAAGCAAATGGCAGTTCGGCGATTGGCAGCACACCTTCCTGCTGGGCTTCGATGGCTACGACACCAGTTACGATTCACACAATTTTCGCGGCAACGCACCGTCGTTGAACCTGGCGACCTATCAATATGGTCAGCCGGTGGTGATCAATAAAAACCCCGTCACCGACCGTGGCTCGCAGATCGACACCCTGCAAAAAGGCATCTACTTCCAGGACCAGATCAAGTTCGACGAACACTGGATCCTGCTGTTGGGCGGCCGTCACGACTGGGCGGACCAGCACACCGAACTGTTCCGCAACGGGGCCGACAGCGGCAAAAGCGATGAGGCCACCACCTGGCGTGCCGGCCTGGTGTACAAGGCCGACAATGGCCTGGCGCCCTATATCAGCTACAGCGAATCGTTCTTCCCGGTGGCTGGCACCAACAAGGCCGGCGAGAGCTTTGTTCCCACCGAAGGCAAGCAATATGAAATCGGTATCCGCTATCAGCCCGAAGGTAGCGCCACGCTGTTGAGTGCGGCGGTTTACCAGCTGGAGCAGCGCAACGTGCTGAGCCAGGACCGAACCGATATCAACTTCTCGGTGCAGGTCGGCGAGGTGCGCTCCCGTGGCTTCGAACTGGAAGCCAAGACCGAAGTCACGCCCAACCTCAGCCTGATCGCGTCCTACGCCTACATCGACGCGCGCATCACACAAAGCGATATCGCCAGCGAAATCGGCCAACGCAGTGAAGACACGCCCTACCACCAAGCCGCGCTCTGGGCCGACTACCGCCTGGCGGCACTAGGCGTACCGCAACTGCGCATCGGCGGCGGTGCGCGCTACAAGGGCACCACCCAGGCCTCCGGCGTGCCCTCCGCGATGCCCGCCTACACCCTGTATGACGCCCGTGCCAGTTATGAGATCGACGAACATTGGGAGGTTGCGGTCAACGCCAACAACGTGACCAACAAGCGCTATACCTACTGCGAGTTTGCGATTTGCCGGTATGGCGATGAGCGGCAGCTGGTCAGTTCGTTGACCTATCGCTGGTAATCCGGGCGGGGATGAACACCGTTAATCATCAATAGCCCAAATAATAAAGGCGCTCCGAAGAGCGCCTTTATTCATCGCGGCATTACTGCTCGCTGATGGATTTCACCTCAGCCTTGGCCGCACCCCCAATCGCGATGCGCTTAGGCTTCGCTTCCTCCGGTACAACCCTGAGCAGATCAATGCTCAGCAAGCCGTTGGACAGCTGCGCGCCCTGCACTTCGATGTGGTCGACCAGGCGGAACGACAGGCGGAACGCGCGCTGAGCGATACCCTGGTGCAGGTAGGTGATGTTTTCATCGTGTTCACGCTTGCCGCCGGCGACGGTCAACACACCTTTTTCCACCTGGATCTCCAGGTCCTCCTCCACCAGGCCGGCAGCCGCGATGACGATCCGGTAATGATCGTCGCCGTGCTTTTCGACGTTGTGAGGGGGATACGTGGTACCGGCCTCGCTGCGAAGCGCCGATTCGAAAAGGTCGTTGAACCGATCAAAGCCTACGGAATGACGGAACAGTGGGGCCAAAGAAAGCGTAGTAGCCATTGCAAAATCTCCTGAGTTTTCTCCAAGTGATTTAATACGCGACCCGGATTCGGCATCGCGTAAAACCTAAGTAGGTTCAGGGGAAAAAATTTCAAGCGGTGCACCCAAAAATTTTTTAAAGGGCTACTCCACGGTCTCGGTCACGCCCTGGTCCTCCCCCAGAAACCCGCCGCTTTGGTGATGCCACAGGCGCGCATACACCCCGTTTTTCGCCAACAGTTCAGCGTGGGTGCCTTGTTCGATGATGCAGCCGTTATCCATGACGATCAGCCTGTCCATGGCCGCAATCGTCGACAACCGATGGGCAATGGCGATCACGGTCTTGCCTTGCATCATGTCATCGAGACTTTCCTGGATGGCGACTTCGACTTCCGAGTCCAGCGCGCTGGTGGCCTCGTCCAACAGCAGGATCGGCGCATTTTTTAGCATGACCCGCGCAATCGCGACGCGTTGCCGCTGGCCGCCCGACAGCTTGATACCGCGCTCGCCCACCAGGGTGTCGTAGCCGCTATGGCCTTGCTTGTCGCTCAGTTGGCTGATGAACCCATCGGCCTGGGCATTGGCGGCGGCGCGGCGGATCTGTTCGTCGGTCGCATCGGGGCGGCCATAGGCGATGTTGTCGCCAATGGAGCGATGCAGCAGGGACGTGTCCTGAGTGACCATGCCGATGGCGCTGCGCAGGCTGTCCTGGGTGACGTGCGCGATGTTTTGCCCATCGATATAAATCGCGCCCTTGTCCACGTCATAGAAGCGCAACAGCAGGTTGATGAGCGTGGATTTCCCGGCGCCGGAGCGCCCCACCAGCCCGATCTTTTCGCCTGGGCGAATGCTCAGGCTGAGGCCGTCGAGCACCTGGCGTTCGCCGTTGTAATTGAAACTCACGTTGTCGAAGGTCACTGCACCGCCCGTGGTAACCAGCACGCCGGCATCCGGCGCATCCTGTACCTTGGGGCCGCGGGCCAGGGTTTCCATACCGTCCTGCACGGTGCCGATGTTCTCGAACAACGCGGTCATCTGCCACATGATCCAGTGCGACATGCCGTTGATGCGCAACGCCATGGCAATGATCGCCGCCACGGCACCGGTGCCGACTTCGCCCTGGTGCCACATCCACAGGGCATAACCGCCTGCGCCCATGATCAACCCGACCACCAGCGCCTGGTTGACGATCTCGAATTGGCTGACCAGGCGCATCTGGCGAAAGCCGGTCTGCTTGAAATCCTCCATCGCCGCGCGGGCGAAATGGGCTTCACGTTTCGAGTGGGAGAACAGCTTCACCGTGGTGATGTTGGTGTAGGCATCCGAGATCCGCCCGGTCATCGACGAGCGCGCATTGGCCTGCTCCTGGCCGACCTTGCCAAGACGCGGCACGAAGTACCCCATGGCAAGGCCGAACAACGCCAGCCACGCAATGAACGGCAGCATCAGCTTGGGATCGAAACCGCCGGCCAGTGTGATGATTGCGATGAAGTACACACCGATGCCGGGGGCGATCTCGATCAGGGTGAACAAGACCTCGCGCACGGACAGCGCGGTCTGCATCACCTTGGTCGTGACCCGGCCGGAAAACTCATCGGAAAAAAACGAAAGGCTTTGTCGCAGCATCAGCCGGTGAAAATCCCAGCGCAGGCGCAACGGCAGGTTAATCGCCAATACCTGGTGCTGCACCATCGTACGCAACGCCACCAACCCGATACTCGTCACCAGTACGATGCCAATGCCCCACAACACCCGACTTTCCTGCCCGGCCGCTTCGCCGCCGGCCTGCCAGGTCGACAGCAGGTCCACCACTTGCCCGAGAAAAGAAAACAGCCACGCTTCGTAGATCGACACACTTGCACTGAGCAAGGCGAGCGCAAGGACATAACCGCGCGCACCGCGTGTGCAGGCCCACAGGAACCGCGCCAGCCCCTCAGGCGGCGGCGGTGCTTCGTCGGGAGGGAAAGGGTCGAGCCGTCGTTCAAATAGGCCAAGCATGGAGTTCTCCAAAACAATCCAGTTGGGAGATTCTGGCATTTAACGGCGGCGTTGAGGGTTTTGCGGGGGAGTAAAGGTTATTCGGATCAGAGCCTTTTGCAGGTTGGAGGAAAATAGGGGGCAGAGCCTGAGGAGTCCCCGATTTTATTCTTAGAGCACGCAGATTGTGGATAGTGTGGTGGGAACGACATAAACGTTTGAAGGTGCCCCTGCCCCCCGGCCAGCATCAACTGAAGCCGCACCCGCTGCGGCTTCTGTCGTTGGCCAGTCAGCGGCGCGGAGTCTGCAAGGCGTGGTAGCCGTAATCGGCGCGAGCTTTGCGTAAAGGAACGCCCGCCTCGATAGCCGCACGAATATGCTCTTCGGCCTGGTGGATTTCTTCGGCCACCCCCAGCACTTGGCTCAGTGAACCGGCCGGGATCACCACCAGTCCATCACCATCGCCGCGCAACCAATCATCGGGTTGTACCCGCACGCCGCCCAGCGTAACGGGCGCCTGGATCGCTTCGACACGCACGCGATCCTTGCCGGTGCGCATCCAGTTACCCCGGGAAAAGATCGGGTAGTTAAGCGCCAATGCACGATCGACATCACGGCAGATACCGTCAATCACCGTCCCGGCCAATTGATTACGGGCGGCGGTAGAGGTCAGCAAATCGCCCCACACGGTGGTGTCGAGCCGCGCCTGGTTGTCGATCACTATCACCTGACCGGCCTCAAGGTCGTCGATGTAGTCACCCACCGAGCCGCCGTCCAGGCCAACAGGGCCGTAGCGCAGGGTCCAGGCTTTACCTGTGAGGTTGAACGACCGGTCCAGAGGCATGATGTCGGTGCACTGGCAAACGATTTTCAGGCGGTCCATCGCATCGCTGAGGTCGGTGCAACTCAGGGCGTTGATACGGGTAAAAAGAGAGGTCTGCATGATGTGGCCTTCCTTGTGTCCAGTCGGTTAACGCACGATCGCGGCGTTACTGAATGCATGGATCTTGTCGACGATCTGGCGCGATGCCGTCCTGATTGCCGTGGTGGTATTGCCGGCGATATGCGGCGTCAATTGCGCGCGGGGAATGCCGGTCAGTGGAGAGTCGAACCGGTCCTTTTCCAGGGCAAAGGTATCGATGGCGACCGCCTTGATATGCCTGGGAAACTGGCGCATGAAGGCTGCCAGTTGGTGTTCGTCAACGATCCCGCCGCGTGCGGTATTGATCAGGATTGAACCTTGGCGCATCTGCCGGAACTCGGCAGTGCCGAACAAGCCTCGGGTCAGCGTGGTTAGCGGTACGTGGATCGAAATGATGTGCGCCTCGGCCAGTAACTGCGCCAGGCTTGCTCGTCGTTCAAGCTCAAGGCTGCGCGCCACCGGTTCGGTGAAACGCTCCGACCCTGTGGCGATCACCTTGATGCCTAACGCCGCCGCCTTGCGTGCTACCTGCCGAGCAATGCTGCCGGTGCCCACCAGCCCAAGAGTGAGTTCAGCGTATTCGGAGGTAGGTGCCAAGGTGCCTTTTGCCCAATGACCTTTGTGGGTTTCAGCGTTGTAGTAATCCAGGTCGCGAGACAGAAACAGCACTTGGGCCACGACGTATTCGGCAACAGCGGCCGCGTTGGAACCCGGCGTGTTGAGTATCGCCACGCCACACTGCTCGCACTCTAGCCGATCAATATGGTTAACCCCGGCGCCTGCCTGGGCAATGGCGCGCAGTGGTGTAGACAGCGCGGGTGAGGTGGCTGCGCGAATCAGGCTGGCGCCTAAGGGGATATTCAGGCGTGTCTTGAACACGCTATAACCCCCGGCCTGATTCACGGCGGCAATAAAGTCAGGCTCGTCGTGGCAGTTAATCTCGGCATAGTGAATGCGCGTGGTGTAATGCTGCCGGATGCGGTCCTTGTCCGCGAAATAGTGCAGATTGAGGGTAACGGCCAGGCCCAGGTTAAGAAAGCGATCGACTTCCTCAAACAGCAACGGGGGCCCGGGGGCATCGAGTATCAGGGTAGTAAACGCCATTCAGTTGATCCTCTTGGAGGGTAGCGCCTGCCGATACCCAGGTTGCCCTGGATATCGGGACTGATCACCAAGTGAAATGTTGGGCGCTGGTAGGATCGACCAGACCTGCATCGGTACTGGCGGCCGCGAGGAACCCGCTGTAGAAATCATTCAGCGACGAAGACTGGATGAACTCGGGATTGCTTTTGGCGTAGATAAGAAACAACCGATAGATTCTCAGGTTCTTTTCCTTGCGGTAGACCTCTGCCTTGAGGCTAGGCCACGGGTTGAGCAAGCTGCTTTCCTTGATTTTCCATGGATCCACCCACTCGGTGCCGGTAATGGCTCTGTACACGAAGCGCTTACCTTCAATCACTTCCAGGTGCAGGCTGGCCAGCAGCTGTTCTGCCGTTCCGACTGCTTCGGTCTTCAAGGCTTCAGCCAGCGCCAGGATGTTGGCCTTCTCCGGGATGCTGCCGGTCAAGGTCAGCCAGGCGCATTTCAGGTCGGTTCGCGCGATGGCATAGGCCATACCTTTGACGTAGGTATGAAAACTCTCATCCTCGTTAAACGCCGTCGACAATTGCGCTGCCGGCTCTCGCGCAAACTGCCCGACGCCGATCAGTTCGCTGTGTAACCCACCGGCCAACAGCGCACGGGTCCAGGGAATCGCACGAATGGCATCTGGGCGGGACTCGAAAACCTTGATGTTAAAGATGCGAGAAGGCGGCCGGGTGCCCTTGGCGGTGGCCCTGACCACATCGAATCGCGCCAGGTCCCGCAGCAGGGAAGGCAGGGCTGGATGCTCGAAGAATGTCGCATGGTAGCGGCGCACCACCTCAGCCCAGCGTTGAATCCTGCCCATAACGACCTCCTCGGACGGTTGCGGCTGGGGCTCGGCGTGCATGCGGTACAACTGGCTGAGGAAGTTGACGGACTGGTTGCGGGTCAGCAGATGAGCGCGCATCTCCGCGCACCCGGCCAGCATGAAGCGGGTTTCCGGACCCTCCAGCGCACCAAACTCCTGCAAGGTCTCGGCGATCACTCCGTTACACCGTGCGTGTTCCCCGCCCATGATTACGTGGACAACCACCTCGACACCGTAGCGGGCCGCGATCCGCTTGTGCTGGTTGGCAATAGCCATGTTCAGTTTGTGCATGGCCTTGCCACCTTGTTTGCCGGTGTCGCTTGGGCCAAACGTGATGTATTGGCGGTTGCCCCGCGTTGCCAGGTGCTGGCGGTACAACGGGTTTTCGTACACCTCATGCACCGTCGCCAGCGTGCGCTCGGCACCCGCAAGGTCTTCGGGTTGCAGGGCGATGTCGATTCCGTCCCGCACCTGGGCCGCCTTCATCAGGAACAGCACCTCCAGCGCGCTGAGGGCCGAGGTGTATTCGGCGATCCCGTGGATTTTCATGCGGTCGCGATACCGATCGATCATTTCAAACCGCTCGAGCGCATTGCGCGCATCGTGCATGCGGATGTAGCTCGGGTCCTGCTCCATCAGCGCGATGTAATCCTGGCCGGCGTATTGCTGGGCTTTCTTGGTGTAAATCGACGCGGTGCGTTGCAGATAGCCTTGCCACAGGGCCGCAGGAGCCTGGGACTCGTCGCCTTCCAGCGCGACCTCAAGCGCGGCCTGGCGCGCACGCTCATCCAGCTCATGATAGTGCCGGCCCTGGCCCAGGCCGATGGTTTCCAGCCATTGGCTGGAAAGAATCTCATCGACCACGCTGCTGAACATCTCGGCGTTTTCACGAAACTCGATATCCAGGTAGTGAAAGCCAAACGCATGCACCCGCAGCAGCAAGCGGTCAATGGCGGCCGGCTGGGTAAAACGGATGCTGCCCAGTGCTTCGATCAGCTCGGCGGGCTGCTCGAAATGCTCGGGATGATCCTTGCCCAGGCGTGCGCGAATCTCTTCCAGGCGATGCCGTGCGCCGCCGTTCTTGATCAGGCTGTCGATATCAGCGATGTAGCGATTGCGCAGCGCGGTTTCCAGCGCCACGACCAGGGTTTCGGTGTGCTGGTTGGTGTCATAGGGGCGGCCATCTTTGTCGCCGTATAACCAGGTAAACAAGGTCAGCCATTTTTCCTGCGGCGCCAGGCCCAGGGCGTGATGCACGTCGGGTAACGCGTCATACACACTGTCGGCGTAAAAAATCTGCGACTCGATATCGGTGCCATTACTGCCCGACCACACGGCGTTGTACAACTCCAGCAGGAGCTGCGCAGTGGCCTGGGATTTTTTCATGCCACGGTCTTCGATGTGCTGCGCCAGTTTCTGCAAGACCAGCACGACGGAATGCTTGAGCTGGTCAGTCTCTTTGCACAGCAGCCCCAGGCTGATATTTACCCCCGACGGCGCTGCAATCAACTGCGAGTCGAGCGTGAGCAACTGACGGGGCAGGCTGGCTTGCGAAGCGATCTGGGTCGCCACACTCCTAACCGACAATTCGAACAGCAGTTGCTTGATCAGCAACAGCTTCCAGAAAGCCTCGACGTCTTTGCTGGAGCGGGATTCGAAGAACGCCTTGCCCAGGGCCGCGGCCAATTTCGAATCACCCTTATCCAGATACGACAGCGTATCGATTTCAGCATAGATCCTGAGGCAGGCACGGGCATGCGGGGTGTGGGAAGCATCATCCGTGTTGGCCTTGAGTGCGTGCTCCAGTGCTCGCCATAGAACGTCATGCAGTAGCGCGGGGTTGGTATGGCCGATTGAGGGGCGAGTTGATGCATTTTCCAGTATGGAGTTGATCACATGATTCATGGGTTCAAGCCTCGATAATTGTCAAATCCCTTGTTTGCAGTGCGCCGGACAGACACACGCAAAATCATCAATGTCCCAGGCTTAACCCACTGCGTCGCAACGAACGGAACTCACCTGTTCGCCGACAGAAAGCCCCCTTGTCGGTACCGAAAAACGGCAAAAAAAATGAAACAACTTGTTACATCTGTGAGCAATAAAACATGCTCCGAATTTTTCGACAAAAGACCTTTTTGGAATAGACAGCTAGAAAAAAATGATAGGTAGCTAATAAAAATCACAGCACTGATTCTGCTTTAGTGCCGATGTTTTTTCTAAAACCCTGATTATTCGAAATTAAATCCACCCGCCCAAAAACGCTCGCCCCGGGAAGAATCTCGCGTAGGCACAACCTGCGAGCGCAACCTAAACAATTCTTCATAAACACGACTTTATGAAAAAGCAGAGCAGGCTCATTGCCACCTCTTTATAGTAATGTTTTGCATTAAGCGCATTACCCAAGGAGTGCGCGTTGGCACTTAAAATTCGCTCTGTAAGCCCGCTTGGAAAGTGCTCGACATTTGATTGAGGTACACCAGTAAAGTCGGTGGAGCATCCTATACACCGCATACGGACGTTGTAGTCATCCCTTCAGAATGGTCATTGGCACGCGTGGCAGTGATGCAAACTCCCGCCCCCAACTTCGCCATCTCATTGTGATAATCATGCTGGGTACAACTCCGCTTTGATTGGATTCAAGCATGCGACAAACGCTATACAAATAGAGGTGCTGCGTTTAAAACTCAACGATGCTACTGGCTCAATGCCTACCACCGACCTGGACTGCCCCCTGCCAACCGGACACCAATACCTGGCGGACCCATCAAGCGTTAATGGTCCCCTGTGGGCAAAGCTGTGGGTAACGTCAGGAATCAAGGACCAAAGTTGATCGAGCCGGAGACCAGCCTTTACCTAGCGCTCGGCAGCCTTTACTGAATAGCGTATTGGGTTAGGGCAATTTTTCCCTACCCCACGCCTCTAGCCAAGGAGAGAGCAAAGCATTTCCAACCAGCGCAAGCACAGAGGCATAAGCCTTGCTGATGCAGAACCGGTGTTTTATGACGAGGCAGCCCTAACGCTGCAAGACCACGATCACGGAGAAGAGCGCTGGGTGATCATGGGCGCAGATGCAAAAGGACGCATATTGGTGGTGGCCTACACCTATCGCGACCCCAATTTCGTGCGCATTATCAGTACCCGGCTTGCATCCAAAAACGAACGGCGTCAGTACCTGGAGGTTTGAACCATGAAAGACGAATACGACTTCAGCAACGCCAAGCGCGGCGCTATCGCCAGCAATAAAGGAAAAACCCGCATCACCATCATGCTGGACGATGCAGTGATCGAAGCTGCCCGTGAACGTGCGGAAAATGCCGGTACCGGCTATCAGACTGTGATCAACAACTTGCTGCGACAGACGTTGGTTTCCCAGGACGCACATAACCTCGCGCCTGCTTCGAAGAAACAAGCCAAAACCCTGCAAGTCATCAACAATCGCATCAGCGTGTCAGAGGTCGAAGCGCTGGAGCAGCAGTTGATAGCTGTCCCGGGAGAATTGAATCGGATGTTTGGAAATCCCAAACCGACCAGATCAAAAGACAAATCCGTCCTGTAACCACGACCACTCTGCCAGATATACGACAGTATTCATCAGGCTCCTCCAGGGACTCGAGGACAGTGACGGCTGGTTATCGAGATCGATCAACAGTGTACGAATACCTGCATCGGCGCAGAACGCGCCCAGATTGACGCCTACCGTGGTTTTACCCGGCCCGCCTTTGGTTGAAACGACTGCAGCGACTTTCATGATATTGACCTCGAAATCGTAGGATTTGAGATGCATTCATGCGGGTCACGCTGTGCGCTTTGATCGCCCCGAGAAATTCAGGGAAAAAAAAAAGCCTGCATCGCTGCAGGCTTTTCCCTATCTGGCTCCACGACCTGGACTCGAACCAGGGACCCAATGATTAACAGTCATTTGCTCTACCAACTGAGCTATCGCGGAATGCGCCGTATGTTACTGATTAAAAAGGATAAGTCAAGCACCCTTCGGCATTTTACCGTTCAAGCCGGATGACTGGTTGGAAGCAGCTGCTCCTTGGCCAGCTCCAGCCAGGCCAGTGCGGCCGGTGGCAGGTGTGCGCTGGCGCGCCAGGCCAGGGCGATGTGCCAGTCGGTGTGGGGCTCGTCCAGGGGGATCAGGGCGATACCTGCGTGTTGATGCTTGTGGGCCAGCATGCGGGGCAGGAAGGCAACGCCGAGCCCGGCTGACACTAGGTCAACGATAAAGTCGATTTGCCCGCTGCGGGCGGTGACTCGCGGGCTGACGCCTTTGCGCTCGCAGGCGGCGAGGATCTTGGCGTTGAGCGCGAAGCCGGCTTCGAAAAGGATGAAGGGCGAATCCGCCAGGTCGGTGAAATCGATCCGCTGGCGCCGGGCCAGAGCGTGGCTCATGGGCAGCACGGCCATCAGTGGTTCGTTGCGCACCGGCTGGTAATCAAAGCCTTCATCCGTCGGCAACAACAGCGCCGCCAGGTCGACCTCACCCGCTTCCAGGCATTCGCGCAGTTTTTTGCTGCCGTACTCGGTCAGTTCGATCTCGATATCCGGGTAGCGGCTGCGGTAAGTGGCGAACATCGGCGCAAACAGCACGCCACAGCCCACCGGCGGCAAGCCGATACGCAACACGCCGCGCTTGAAGCCGCGCAGTTCGTTGATCTCGGCGAACAGATCATTCTGTTCGGCAAGCAATACCAGGGCACGACGGTAGGTAATTTCGCCGGCAGCCGTCAGTTCGTTACGGTGACCGAGACGATTGAGCAGCGGCATACCCAGTTCATCCTCCAGGGTCTTGACGGCCTTGCTCACCGAGGATTGAGTCAACGACACCACTTCGGCCGCCTGGGAGAAACCACCCTGGCGCACCACTTCGACAAAGGCCAATAATGTCCGCAGGTTCATCGGTATTCCCTTGGCGACTGGATACTAGTGATAAAAGTTGTTTTTATCATGCCAGATATTTGCCTATCTTTGAGCCACCCTTGCCCTGCCGAGACCCCATCCATGATTATTTCGTCCGCCGCCGATTACCGCGCCGCCGCCCGGCGTAAGCTGCCGCGCTTCCTGTTCGATTACATCGACGGCGGTGCCTACGCCGAACACACCTTGCGTGCGAACAGTTCGGACCTGGCCGATATCAGCCTGCGCCAGCGCATCCTGCGCAATGTCGATAACCTGAGTCTCAAGACCACCTTGTTCGGTCAGGAACTCGCCATGCCAGTGGTTCTCAGCCCGGTGGGCCTGACCGGCATGTACGCGCGACGTGGCGAAGTGCAAGCGGCGAAGGCGGCGGCGGCCCAAGGCATTGCGTTTTGCCTGTCAACGGTCTCGGTGTGCCCGATTGAAGAAGTGGCTTCGCAAAGCCCACAGTCGATCTGGTTCCAGCTGTATGTGCTCAAGGACCGTGGTTTCATGCGCAATGCGCTGGAACGCGCCCAGGCCGCCGGCGTGACCACGCTGGTGTTTACCGTGGACATGCCCACGCCTGGCGCGCGCTACCGCGATGCCCATTCGGGGATGTCCGGCCCTTACGCGGCGCAGCGGCGCATGCTGCAAGCCATCACCAAACCACAATGGGCGTTCGATGTGGGCTTGATGGGACGCCCGCACGACTTGGGCAATATCTCCAAATACCTCGGCAAACCTACCCACCTGGCAGACTATATCGGCTGGCTGGCGAACAACTTCGACCCTTCGATCAGTTGGAAGGACCTGGAGTGGATCCGCGAATTCTGGAAAGGCCCGATGATCATCAAGGGCATCCTCGACCCCCAGGATGCCAAGGACGCGGTGAGTTTCGGCGCCGATGGCATCGTGGTGTCCAACCATGGCGGCCGGCAACTGGATGGCGTGCTGTCCACCGCCAAGGCGTTGCCACCAATCGCCGAGGCGGTGGGTGATGACCTGGCGGTATTGGTGGACTCCGGCATTCGTTCAGGGCTGGACGTGGTGCGCATGCTCGCCCTGGGCGCCAAAGCCTGCCTGCTGGGCCGCGCGCCCTCCTACGCGCTGGCCGCCGACGGCCAACGCGGCGTGGAGAACTTGTTGGATATCTTTGCCAAGGAAATGCGCGTGGCGATGACGCTGACCGGTGTGACGTCAATTGATCAGATCGATCACACCACACTGGTTCAAACAGCCAAATAACTGACGTCGGTATTGCCCGACCGTTGTTTAATTTAAAAACAGTCGATTGATTTATAAGGTGTTTTTTATTCGAAACGATTTGGCATGATTCTCGCTCTAACACTGTTCAAGCAGGTTAAGCGATGACAAGACGTATGGCGGTGCCTTGGGGTTATAACCCGTTACAAAGCGGTCTAAACTGTTTCTAATGTTTTACGGAACTGAGGGAACAGTAAGACGCTTGGTACCCGCCACACCCATCGAGCCTGTAAGACACTCACGTGCTCAGAGGGCCGATTGGTTATGAAAACACCTACCCAGACTCACGCAATCGACTTCGACAGCGCCAAATTGCAACGCCTGGGCTTTGGCCAACCAGCGGCGATCCCCCACCGTCCAACCACCGCCACACAACTTCGCCAGCAGTTGGGACAGCAATTGCAGACCAGCCTGGAGCCGGAGCGCATCCTCGCCGTGTTTTTCCGGGAGGTCCAACGCTTGGTGCCGCTGGACGCCCTCCATTACCGTCATGTCACCAGCGACCTGCGCCTGGAACTCGGCCAGCGCGGCCACCACTCGGTGAGCTACAGCTTGAGCCATGAAGGCGAGCATTTGGGTGAGCTGATCTTTCGCCGCAACCAACGCCTGACAGAAGAAGAACTCAGCCATCTCGAATTGTTACTCGCGACCTTGCTCTACCCGATGCGCAACGCCTTGCTTTACCGCTCCGCCACCCGCAGCGCCCTGCGTGACCCGTTGACCGAAACCGGCAATCGCGTTGCGATGGACCAGACGCTGCAACGGGAAATCGATATGGCGCGACGGCACCTGAGCCCGCTGTCGCTGTTGATGCTGGACATCGACCACTTCAAGAACATCAATGACACCTATGGCCACGCCGCCGGCGATAACGTGTTGCGCACCGTCGCCACAGCGATCAAGAGCCAATTGCGCAATGTGGACATGGTGTTTCGGTTCGGCGGGGAAGAGTTTCTGATCCTGCTGTCCAACACCAGCCGGGAAGCGGCGGCGATGGTCGGCGAACGCCTGCGCCAGGCGGCGCAGACCCAGGATTACTGGGCCGAGGGGGAACGGATAGCGTTGACGGTGAGCCTGGGTTGCTCGACCTTGCTGGCGGCCGAATCGGCCGAGAGCCTGTTACGTCGTGCCGACAACGCCTTGTACGTGGCCAAGCGCGAAGGCCGTAACCGCCTGGCAATGGCGGGCTGACCCCGCCACCGCCGTCACATCAGGCCTCGCTGGCCACACGCAGCGGGCGCTCACGCGTTACCAGAGGCGCTTGTTCTTTCTCCAGGCGCATGCAGCTTTCCAAGAACAGGTACATGTAGTCATAGCTCTTGCACACGGCCTGGCGCAGCTCTTCCTGCAGGGCTTTGCTTGGGCTCATCCCCGCAAGGGTGCAGATGATTTCCAGGGCTTCCCACGGATGGGCATCGTCATACTGGGCATGCATCTTCAGCCACTTCATTGCGCGCTTGCGCTCTTCCTCGGGGAACGCCGCCGCGTAGACACCGGTGGAGCACACCACCGCGGACCACTCCCCCGTTGCCCCCTCGATTGCATAGTTGGTCGCCGCAATCGCCACGATCAGCGAATCGGCCGAACTGGTGTGCCAGCACCAGTGACTCAGCGCATGCAGTTCCGGCGGTACGTCCTGGGCTTGCAGCTCATCCAGGCTGACACCGTGAGCGCGTGCCCAATGCACCCAATAGTCGGCGTGGTTGAGTTCCACCCGAATATTGCGCATCAGCCAGCGTCGCGCCATGTCCTCCCCCGGATGGCGGGCAAATTTGGTCTTGGTGAGATTCTGTGCCATGTACAAGGCAAACTGCTCGACCACGGGCCAGCCACCGATCAGGTAGTGGCGCATAGTCCTGGCACTGAGCGTGTTGTCGCGCATGCGCTGATACAGTTCGTGTTCGACAACGCGGCGCTTGCTCTCGCTACAGGCCTGGATCAAATGTTGCGCCCAGGCGGGGTAACTCGATGCTTCCATAAGCGGGCCGGTTCTGTTGAATGTGTCGATCACTGTAAGGCTCCTTTTTAAGTGTGATTGTACAGACCAGCAAATGTTTCAGCGGAATGTGCCGGGCGCCTTGAACAGCAGAGGCTGCGGCCGCGCAGGTCGACACTGCAAGCTATCAAAGGTAAACAATTGCGGTCGTTCAATCAGGTAGCCCTGAGCGTAATCCACACCAATCTCAAGTAACGCCTGTTCGATTTGCGGGGTTTCAACAAACTCGGCAATTGTGCGCTTACCCATGACGTGGCCGATGTGGTTGATCACTTCGACCATCGCGCGGTTAATCGGGTCGTCCAGCATATCCTTTACGAAACTTCCATCGATCTTCAAGAAGTCTACAGGTAAATGTTTCAAATACGCGAATGAGGACATTCCGGCGCAAAAATCGTCGAGGGAAAAATGGCAGCCTAAGGCCTTGAGTTCATTAATAAACCGAATGGCGCTGCCTAAATTGGCAATAGCGCTTGTCTCGGTTATTTCAAAACAAATCATTTCGGGAGGAATGCGATAACTGTCGAATTTTTCTCGTAAAAAGCCGAGAAAATCGTCATCGCCAATGGTAATGCCTGACAGATTAATCGCACACATCGCCATAGGCCGGGCCGGTCGCTCATGCATGCAACGCGCGATGATCTTGAACACGTTCTCGACCACCCAGCGATCCAGCGACGTCATCAGGCCATAACGTTCAGCCGCCGGAATAAAACTATCGGGCAGGATAATTCGGCCGGCCTCATCGTGCAGGCGCAGCAGGATTTCAATATGCCCACTGCCAGCTTCGGTGTGACCCAAGGACGCGATTTCCTGGGCGTACAGGCAAAACCGGTTTTCCTCCAACGCCATGTGCAAGCGCTGCACCCAGGCCATCTCGCCGAAACGCACGGACAGCTCGGAATCGTCGGAATGGTAGACCTGCACACGGTTGCGACCCTTCTCCTTGGCCATGTAGCACGCCATATCGGCTGCACGCAGCGAGCTTTCGAGCGTGGTCGGGGTATTGGAGATATGCACCAGGCCGATGCTCACCGTGGTCATGAACGGTCGACCTTTCCACACAAAATGCAGGCTTTGCACGGTATGGCGCAGGCTCTCGGCGATTTTTTCCGCCGTGGGCGCCGGACAGTTTTCCAGCAGGATACCGAACTCGTCACCTCCCAGGCGCGCCAGGGTGTCACCCTCGCGCAAGTCCGATTGCAACAGCGCGCAGATATGGCGCAGCAACTCGTCGCCCGCCGCATGACCGCAGGTGTCGTTGACCAGTTTGAACTGATCAAGGTCGAGGAACATCAATGCATGCCGCTCGCCCTGATGCCGGGCCGGATTCAGCACCTGCTCCAGGCGGTATTCGAATTCACGGCGGTTGGCCAGGCCCGTCAGCGCGTCATGCGTCGCCTGCCACGACAGGTTGGCAATATATTGGCGCTCCTGGGTCATATCATGCAGCACCAGCACCGCACCACTGATCTTGCCCGCGCTACGGATCGGGGCGCCCACGAGCGTCACCGAGACCGTGCTGCCGTCCACGCGCTGGATGGTTTTGGAATGCTCGCTGCCACCACGCAGCCGGCCTTTGAGGATGTGTTCGATCAGCGTCAACCCGTCGGGCTGGGCATCGTCGTCCAGCAGGTTGAACAAGGCTGCCAAGGGCAAGCCTTGAGCCTGAACCGATTTCCAGTGGGTCAGCGCCTCGGCGGCGGGGTTCATATAGGTAATGGCGCCATCGACGTCGGTGGTGATCACCCCGTCGCCAATCGACTCCAGCGTGATCTGTGCCCGCTCCTTCTCGTCTTTCAAGGCCTCGGCAAACGCATGGCGCTGAGCCAGCAACTTGCGCGTACGCAGCAGCGCCAGCACGATCAGGCCCAAGGCCGTCGCCAGGTTGGTGATCAACAGCAACCGCAGGATCATGCGCGAGCCTTCGCCCAACGCATCGCTGAAGGCTTTGGCCGCGGGTGTCACACCCTCGTTGATCGCGGTGATGTGCGCCTTCCATTGCTGCACATCGTTGGCGCTGATCTGGTCGTGGTCGATCGCGTTGTGCATTTCCTGAGCGAGGGTATCCAATTGCACCAGGTAACCATCGCCTACGGTCCACAGCTCGATGGCTTTTTCCAGGTAACTGAAATGACGGAAGTTCAGGTACAGCCAGATCAGGCTGGAGACGTCATCAGGGTGGTTGCCGCCCTTGAGGATACCCAGGCGCGCGGCGCCAAGGTCAGGGATGGGGCGATCCAGGGCAATGCGCAGTTCATGCCCGCCCTGAGGCACGGCGATGGCCTGCTGGTATTTGAGGTAGGTGGTCTGGTCGCGATTATCGGCGTAGAGCGTCAGGTAGTAGATAGCGTCCTTCTGGCCCTTGGACCACAGGCTTTCGCCCGCCACATAGCCACGCACCGCCGAAAGCA
This sequence comes from Pseudomonas sp. FP597, assembly GCF_030687435.1. Classification (NCBI taxonomy): domain Bacteria; kingdom Pseudomonadati; phylum Pseudomonadota; class Gammaproteobacteria; order Pseudomonadales; family Pseudomonadaceae; genus Pseudomonas; species Pseudomonas sp. FP597. The sequence goes on from NZ_CP117432.1 coordinate 4,493,568, forward strand.
CGTAAAGACTGACACAGCCCAACAATGCCTGGAACAGCACCACGGCGATAAAGGGCCAGACAATGCCGAGTAGTCGAGGCGTTCCGAGAGTCCGCTTTTGCTTCATGAAGTCCCTTGCACATGCACAGCTGGATACGCACGCAAACACCTGCTTTCAAAAGCACAGCCCAGGCTATATCAACATCAACGAACTTGCTGCAAGTGCCCATAAAGCTTGGCGTACAGGCCGCCGTCCGCGATCAGCTGCTGATGATCACCGTCCTCGGCAATGTGACCACCGTCGAACACTAAAACTCGATCAGCTTGTTTTACCGCCGACAGACGGTGAGCAATGATCAGTGTAGTACGGCCGCTGAGAAACCGCGCCAGCGCTTGATGCAGGTTGTACTCCGTCGCGGCGTCCAAGGCGGAAGTGGCTTCATCGAGGATCACCACCTTCGGCTCGGCCAGCACCATGCGCGCAATCGCCAGGCGTTGACGCTGCCCGCCGGAAAAGCGCACCCCGGAACGCCCCACCACGCTGTCCAACCCCAGGGGCAATGCCCTGACGGTAGCATCCAGCTGGGCAATTTCCAACGCTTGCCAACAGGCTTGATCACTGCGCTCGCGGCCCATGGTCAGGTTGGCGCGCACGGTGTCGTTGAACAGTGCCGGGTGCTGCAGCACCACCGCGACCTGTTCGCGGATGGTTTCCAGGCCGACCTCCTGCTGAGTCGCACCACCGAACCGAATACTGCCGGCCTGTGGGGTGTAGAGCCCGAGCAACAATTGCACCAGGGTGCTTTTGCCGCCGCCGCTGGCGCCGACAATCGCCACTTTCTCGCCGGGCGCGATCGCCAGGTTCAGTTGGTTGAGCACCAGGTCCTCACCATAACCAAAGTCAAGGCCGCGCACTTCGATGCCGACGGTTTCATGCCCGGTGAACGGGTCGGCGCCGCCGGGGTATTGCGGTTCGTCGGCGCGCGCCAGCAACTCGTTGATCCGCGTCAGCGCCCCGCCCGCGGCGTAGTAGGCGTATTGCAGGTTCAACAATTGCTCCACCGGGCCGATCATGAACCACAGGTAACTGAACACCGCGAGCATCTGGCCGATGGACAGGTCGGAAAACAGCACCGTGAGCATTGCCGCCGCACGGAAGATGTCGATACCGAATTGGAACAGCAACCCGCTGGCACGGCTGGAAGCGTCGGTTTTCCACTGCGAGTGGATCGCATAGTCACGCACCTCCTGGGCGCGCTGGCCCAGGCGCCCGAGAAAGAAACCCTGGCGATTGCCGGCGCGTACTTCCTGGATGGCGTCGAGGGTTTCGGTCAGGGCCTGGGTGAAGCGCGAGGTGCTGTCGTTTTCCAACTTCTTGAGGTGCTTGACGCGCTTGCCCAACTGCACCGTGGCGTAGATCACCAGTGGGTTGAACAGCAGGATCAGCAACGCCAGCTGCCAGTGCATCCACACCAGGATCGCCGAGGTGCCGACCAGGGTCAGCATGGCCACCAGGAAACGGCTTAGGGTTTCGCCGACGAACTTGTCCAGGGTGTCCAGGTCGGTGACCAGGTGCGTGGTGACAGTACCGCTGCCCAGGCTTTCGTATTCGCCGAGCGAGATGCGTTTGAGCCGCTCGATCAGGCGTACGCGGATGCGGTACACAATATCCTTGGCCAGGCGCGCAAACAGCCGCGCCTGCACAACGTTGAACACCAGCGCGCCGCAGCGCAGGCATAACGTCACCAGCAGCATCAGGCCGATGTAACCGGCGGCTTTCTGCCAACCCAGGGGCAACGCGTGGTTCATCACCTTGAGCGCGGCATCGCCACGGCCCAGCAGCACCTCGTCCACCAGCAGTGGCAACAACAATGGGATAGGCACACTGCACAGGGTCGCCAGCACGGCGACGCCATTGGCGATCCACAGGGATTTCCTGTGACGCAGGGCCAGCCGGCGAATTTCCGCCCAGGTCAGACGATCGGTGCGTTTGTTCGGTTCATACACAGGCGGCTCGCTCCAGCCATCGGCCCAACAAAGGCGACAGCTCGGCCAGCGGCTGGTAACCATTGGTCAACAAGGCCAACTGGCCCTTGCGTTCGGCGAGCAGGGTCGGAAACCCGGCGATGCCCAGATCCTGCACCCACGTGAAATCGGCGGCCGTCGCGGCATGCTGTTCGGCACGGTCGAATTCGCCGGCAAACTCGATGCGCGGGATGCCCGCCTGCTCGGCCAACTCGACCAGCACACTGGCGAGGGTCACGTCGCGGCCCTCGACATAAAACGCATGCTGGATCAGCCCCAGCAGTTTCCATGCGCAATCCGGCGCCAGGTTGCGCGCGGTAACAATGGCGCGGCACGCGGGTTCGGTGTCATAGACAAACCCGTCGGGCAACGCGCCCTCGCGCTTGAACGGTTGGCCAGTGGCTTCGGTGACGGCCTGCCAATGCTCCAGGATATAGCGCCGGGTGGTCGGCTCCAGTGCCGCGCCGCTGCCGGTGCGCAAACCGCCCACCACCAGGTGCACGTCCACGCCGGCGGCCTGGGCCTGCTCGACTAACGCCTGCGCTACCGGGGCGAAGCCCCAGCACCAGGAACACATCGGGTCCATTACATAGAGCAGGCGCGCGGACATGGGTCAGACCTCGGAAGGGGTTTGCTTGTAGTTGAAGCCAATCGGGTGCGGCATGTTGCGGGCCTTGGCCAGTTCAATCTGCTTTTGCCGGTCGATGGCGCTGCGACGGGTTTTCTCCGGCAGCTTATCCCAGCAATGCGGGCAACTGATACCGGCCACATAATGCTCGGATGCTCGGTCTTCAACGCTTACGGGTGTGCGGCAGGCATGACATTGATCGTAGTCGCCTTCGCTCAAGTCGTGGCGCACGGTCACGCGATTGTCAAAAACAAAGCAGTCGCCCTGCCACTTGGTTTCTTCCTGGGGCACTTCTTCGAGGTACTTCAGGATCCCGCCTTTAAGGTGGTAGACCTCATCGAAGCCTTCGCTGAGCATATAGCTCGAGGCTTTCTCACAACGGATGCCGCCAGTGCAGAACATGGCGACTTTCTTGTGTTTGCTCGGGTCGAAGTTGGCTTTGATGTAGTCGGGAAATTCGCGAAAACTGGTGGTTTTCGGATCGATTGCACCTTCAAATGTGCCGATCGACACTTCGTAGTCGTTGCGCGTGTCGATCAACAACACTTCGGGGTCGCTGATCAGCGCGTTCCAGTCCTTGGGCTCGACGTAGGTACCAACCTTTTTGTTCGGGTCCACGCCTTCGACGCCCAGGGTCACGATCTCTTTCTTGAGCTTGACCTTGGTGCGGTAGAACGGTTGGTCGTCGCAGTACGATTCCTTGTGGTCGATGTCGACCATGCGTGGGTCGTTCTTCAGCCAGGCCATCAGGCCATCAATGCCTTCGCGGCTGCCGGACACGGTACCGTTGATGCCTTCTTCGGCGATCAGCAAGGTGCCTTTGATGCCATTGTCGACCATCGCCTGCAGCAAGGGCTCGCGCAGGGCGACGTAATCTTCGAGGGTGACGAACTTGTACAGTGCCGCCACGACGATGGGTTGGGTCATGGATGTTCTCTCCAGGTGGCTACCCTCGTAAGGGGTGAACCGGATGCAAAAAAATACGCCGGCTGAGCGGCGCGAAAGAGATTCTAACAAAAGCGCGCAGTCGCCGCATTTAGCGATTTGTGGGTGTGCCCGCCTGTTGCCGCGGCAATGGACAGGTACATACCTATGCCACCGCCGACGGCACGGATGCTAGCGTTTCCTGCCCCCCACCGGACCCACCGGCGGGCCTACGGAAGCCCACAAACATGGAAAATCCCCTACTGGCCCGGCTGATCGACCAGCCGGCCCCTCCAAAAAACGGTCGACTCGACCTCGCGAGTGCCCTCAGACACCTGGGTATCCATTCGGTGTTCGACATCGTTCAGTTGTCCAAGCAAGCGTTTGCCGAACAACTGGCGCAACATAACGACGACGATGCCGAACAGGTCTATCGCAGGGCCTTGAGCGCCGCCCTGCAACTGGATGCATTATTTCGCAATCGCCAAGTGTCCCTACCGCCAACGCAAAGCGCCAATACACCCTCACCGAGGGTCGGTGCGACCTACCCCGCGCTGTTCAATGAGAACTGGCATCAATACTGCGCTCGCCATTCCATTGCTGCGCTCGATTCACCGGCAGCCTATTTAAGAGCGTTGTCGTTATTTGTGATCGAGCTGGAAAAACGTGCGGACAAAAACACCGCCGTCAAACTGGCGGATCGACGCCCGGACCTGAAAAAACTGGTCATTGATGCACACAGCGTTTCAGTCCAGAGACCGATGCTGTCGATCATCAACCAGATGCTGACGGACGCTATTACCCAAGGTCAGCCAAAAAGCGCGTACGCGTTGTTGAACGACGCCCGGTATCCCTTTTCGCTGCCCTATCACTTTTATCATCAGCAATGTCAACTGGCCCTGTCTGGCAACACACCGGCACTCGGCGAGTTGAACTATCGAATCAGTCGCCAGTTGCCCGTGGTCGCGCGCGCGCCCAACGCGTATGGAGAAGTCCTGGCCCACAACAACGACATCCAGTGCCTGCTATCGGGGCTGAGTCCCACACAGCTAACCTTGCTCGGCCGCTCATTAGTCAGCGACGTGGCCAATACACTGGATAAAGAAACGTTTTATCGCGACTACTACAACCTGAACCAAACCACGGACTCAAAGGCACTGGCAGACCTCGGCGTGTTCCTGCACCACACGCAGCTCGATGCCGCGGCGCTTCAGGCGCTGCTTGCGCAAAAAATCCAGAAGCCACGTATCTCGCCGTCCTGCAGGCTGGAAACGACGCACGCTTATGGCGCTTGCTACGTCAACGGTCCGGCAAACCACCCCCCCCTCGATATCGACCAGACGACGCTGTTGAACCTGTCCACCGAGCGGCTCGACAGGCTGCAACGCATGATTCGCCTGCAACGCTGGTTCGCTACGCCCTTCGCGCAACTCGATACGCTGCTCGTCAGCACCATGCGCTGCGAAGCAGAGGCCAATACGTCCCTGCTGATCAACCACAACACCCTGCGCGCGCTCGGGGTGTATCGCTATCTGCACAGGCACTACGGGCTGCAAGCCGAAGAGTTCGCCGCCCTGGTCCATTTACTGCCGGTTCACGCCTCGGGCGAGCACACGCCGTTGTTCGATCAGGTATTCAATCAAACAGGGACAGTCCTGCCCGCCCTGCAGCTGGACGATCAGGCCTTCAACGCAACCACTCGCCAACAACTGTGTGCCGCGCTGGGCCTGCACGACACAGCGGATTCGCTGCAACTGCTGATCGGCCAGGCGCCCAGGCGCAGCCTTGAGCAGATCAGTGCAATTTACCGGCACGCACGCATCGCGCGCCTCTTTGGTCTGTCGGTCAAAACGTGCATTGACCTGGTATCGATGCTGGGTCAGGCGACCTTTGCGCAGCAGCTGTTCAAGCCCTGGTTACGTCAGCAACCAAAAGGGGCGGCTGACATACTCGACGTTCTGCTGCATCTGGAATGGGCAAGTCGATGGCTCAAGGAGCGCGGTGGCAGCCTGCCGCTGTTGCGCCACCAATTGCTGCTGGAGCCATTGAGCCTGGATCCCGTCGTCAAGCGCTTGATCGATGCCTTTTCGACCCATCGGCCACCGGACCTGCCGTCGATGGTGAACGATGCGGCGCTGCCTCAGCAGCCAGAGGATGAAAGGGGCAGTACCGAGCAACGCTTACCTGCGGTCGACTGGGTAGCGCTGGCCCGGCGCGTCGTGCACCGGAGTAGGGACATGCACACGGCAGACGCCCTTGATAAAGAGCTCGCCGACGTCGAAATAACCCATCAAGGCGAAACGCGAAGGCCCTCATTAATCCAGCAGGCAAAGGGCAAACTGCTGCCAATCCTGACCAAACTCCGAGGGGATGTATGGCAGCAGTACCTCGAGCTCAAAAAAATCATCAACGACCTCCAGGATCAGGGCGAGGTGTTGGTGTTGACCAAGTACGATTTCGAATTTCTGCGTCTGCACCCCTCCTCCGCGCCGTCTTCACACACCCTGGGCTACCTGATATTGCTGCTGCCCCATGCCGCCGACTACCTGCAACTGCCCATCAATCGCAAGGCCCTGCAACGATTTTTGATCAACCCGCACTGGCTCAATGAGCGGTATCAGCCGAACTCACTCCTCGAACTGGATTGGAACAACCTGGTGTCGATGCAGCAATTCAAGCAGTGCATCGAACGCTACAACCTTTCCCAGGAACAGCTCTTTGACTACCTGGAACAGGCCAACACCTGCGCATCGGATGCTGACGCGCAACTTGCGCGATTGCTGGGCTGGAGTGCGGAAGAAATAAAAGTATTGAGCAACACCCTGACGCCAGCGTGCATTAACTCCATGGACCGTCTGGATTGGGTGTTGCGCTGCCGGCAAACCTGCATGGACAGCGGCCTGTCAGTCGACATGCTGCTCAAAGCCAGCCAACTGACCACCCACTCGACATTCGACGAGTGGCGGGCTGTGGGCGAAGCCGTCAGCAGCGCCCTTCAATCGTCATCCCATCCATTTGACTTGCTCAAGGACTGATCATGTCTCACGCCGCCCCTCAACACCTCAATGAAAGCCTGCGCGACGCCATGCTGGCGTACTACCTGACCCACCAGGCGCCCAAGATTGAAAAATTCAATATTCGCACGGCTGACGACCTCTACGAGTATTGGCTATTGGACGTGCAAGTCAGCCAGGCTGTCCCCACCAGCCCGGTGGCCAGCGCAATTTCCAGCCTGCAGCAATACATCACGCGCCTTCATCTGGGCCTTGAGCCAGGTTACGAACAACACCCGATGAGCGCGCAGCACGAGCGGCTATGGACCGAACAGTTTCACGCGTATCCCGTCTGGAGCGCCGCCCAGCAATTGCGCTATTACCCGGCCAATTATCTGGACCCTGCATTGCGGCGTAACAAGACTGAGAGCTTTCAACGTCTGGAAAACGACCTGAGCCACTACCGACTGCAACCGGACACCGTGCTCACGGCGGTCCAGAACTATTTGGCCAGGTTCGAGGCCATCGCCAACATCCATATGCTCAACGGCTACATCGATGGAACCGCCAGCCAACTCAACAGCAGCATTTTCTATTTCGTCGGTAAGTCCACGTCTGAAGATGCCTATTACTGGCGCAGCCTGGACGCGTCCCGACGCTCGGCTGACAACCCAAGGCAACCCTCGATACACGCCTGGTCGGACTGGAAAACGATCAACCTGACACTGCCCGCCACCACGGCCAAGCAGAGTATCCGCCCGGTATTTTTTAACAACCGTCTGTATTTGATTTGGGCCGAATGCATCAAACCCGCCCCCACCAGCTCCTTTAAAGGCACGGAATTCAAGGGTGGCAAAAAAGACCGTCTGACGGACTGGGTCAACAGCCATTACGTCAAATTCCGTCTCAATTTCTCTTACAAAAATTACGATGACAGCTGGAGCCCACCACAGACATGCATCGATGAATACTGCGCAACCGAAGACGTCAACGCCGCGACCGCGGCAATTGTGCAATCGATGACCCAAACCGTGGCAATCGCCGCCCCCGGCATGCCGGCCACATTGTTTCTGGGCGTGCACGTGCCCATCGCGCAAGGCCCGGAACAACAAGAGCATTTCAGGGGTAAATTTTTCCAGGCCGTCGAAATCGACCAGCACTTCAATGTCACCAAAGTCGCTGATGGCGGCAGTCCCGAGCGCTATAAGTACGCACCGGGATCGCAAGTCGCCACCGAGATAAACCGACTGCTGGAGGTCTTCGATACCCCCCAGCGAGGGGAAGTACAGGCGGTGATCACCGGCCAGACGCCTGACAAGAATGGTTATTACAGCGAGTTATTGCCGGACAACGCCAGGAAGTATTTCACGTTCTTCGGGCATACCAACAAGGACAATCTGCAATACAAGGTTGCGCCCTCTAGAACGCTCACGGTTTCTTTGACACACCATAGATCGCCTTTTGCATCGAACACCGGTTGGAACTACGGCAGTAAACAGAACGACGTCAACGAGATGACTGACCGCTCACCTTCGTTCGACCCGAACACCAAAAAACTGATTATCACCTCTACGCTCAAGGCAACGTTTCGTGAACCCTACTCCGTCACGCTGAGCAAAATATCCGGCAAATACGAAATAACGATCACGTTGAAGGTCGACTCTCCCTTATATGCGCCGGACACCGCGCAACTCCACCTGAGCGAAGGGTCCATGATCACCATCCAGGACATCCCTGGCACAGAAAAAAACTTTATTTTCGATTTTTATGCCTTCTATCTAAAAAACACGGAAACCCTCGAAGAGTTTCCCAACTTTATCCACGACACTCACAATCGCTTGATTAGCGTCGACCGTACATCTTCCTCATCCAACATTGACCTGAAAGGCAAATTAATCGACAAAAACACTTTTATCCACTTGTATACCCACAGTCACATGGCGTTCGACATACACCTCTATCGATACACGACCTACACCCTCCCCCAGGAAAGCAACGAGGACCGTATTGACGAGGTGAAGAAGTTACACCAGCGGGATGTCGACATTATCGAAAAAGCCTCAGTCATCAGGCCCAATCTACGTGCCTACAAACACGTCATCATGCGTTCCAATTTCTCCGAGTACTCACTCACCGACACCATCGACGCCAACTCCAACCGTATCCTGAACCTCCAGGACGCGGCTCACGCCAGTTTGACCGGCTCAAGCCCGGAATTGCCTGAAGGGCATAGCGTCACGGCACATATTCCGGTACCGGACGACGACGCGGAGCCAACCATCACCCTTATCCATGGCGTGCTGACGCTTGAGCTAGACACTGCAGGGCCTAAGGTGCTCGGCTACGCGGTCAGGGCCTTTACCCTGAAAGTGCGTAAAGCGAATGAGGACACCGCGCCCAGCCAACGGTTGGCACCCACGGTCAAACAACTGTCATCACCGTTATCGGGCAGAGCCGAATTCATCGACTTCTTCAATACCCGGCATCTTGCCTACCCGCTGGACCCGATCCGCATGAATACCTGCTTCGCCGGCAAGTTGGTTGAAGCCGCCAGCCTCAGCCTCGAGCGCTTGTACTCACTCACCCCAGAACAATGGCGGGAGCCACCGTTGACACTTGGCGGAAAAGCCGACCCCATTGATTTTCAAGGCGCCAACGGCAAGTACTTCTGGGAACTGTTCCTGCACCTGCCCTGGCTGGTTACCCACCGTCTGAATCAGGAGCAGCAGTACGCCGACGCCCTGGCCTGGCTCAAATACATTTTCGACCCAAGCCGGGCCGCCGATACGTCCACAGGCCGGCCGGCCTATTGGGGGTTCGGCGCGCTGACCCGAGACCGCGATACCGTTGATGACTGGACCATCGACCCCCACCAACAGGCGATGGATGCCACGGTGCATTTTCGTAAAGCGATCTATCTGCTTTATCTTGATATTCTGATCAACTGCGGCGATGCGGCGTATCGTCAGCAACGCCCCGACAGCCTGACCCAGGCCAAGCTCTGGTACATACGCGTCAACCAGCTGTTGCAGACACGTCCCACCATCACCACGGTCGAGCCGTGGGACACCATCACTCTTGGCGAATTGACAGAAAACGCCTCGCAGGCGCTCAAACAACTGGAACAGCAAGCGCCGCCCATCGACTTCGATCGACCGGTCAATAGCCACAACCTGCTATGGCTCACCCATAGCGACCATCTGTGCCTGCCCTTCAACCCGGATTTGGTCGCACGCTGGGACAAGCTGGAAAGCCGCTTGCATAACCTGCGGCATAACCTCGATATCAGCGGCAAACCTCTGCGCCTGGCGTTGTATGCCACACCTCTGCTACCGCGCCAGCTATTGGCCAGCCCAAACAAAAGCACGCCGTCTCTTATAGAGGCTCCCCAGTTGACCCCGGCGCCGACCCGCCATTATCGGTTCCGGGTGATGCTGGGCCATGCCCTGAGCGCCGCCGAAACACTGATTCAGTTCGGCGCCACGATATTGAGTCTCACCGAACGCAAGGAACAGGCCGAATACCTGGAGTTGCAACAACAACAAGCCTGGGACCTGGCCGATATAGTGGTCGCACAACAAAACCAGGCGTTATTGATCGACGAGAAAAACCGCCAGGCGCTGGATGCCAGCCGTGAAATTAGCGAAGCCCGTGAGGCGTACTACGATCAGCAGCTCACCGAAGGTATCAGCCGCGCGGAAACCGAGGCGGGCCAGTTATACCTGACCAGCGCCAGCTTCGAGGCCGCGGGCGCGCTCGCGGGAGCAGCGGCGGGCATGGCGATGCTCGCGCCGAACATCGTCGGCATGTCGGTCGGCGGATCGCGCTGGGAAGGTCCATTTCATGCAGCTCAATCTCTGGCCCAAGGCGCCGCGAGCGATCGACGCAGCACTGCTGCTGATCTGGACCGTACCGAACAGTTCAATCGGCGCGCGCGGGAATGGACCCTTGCCCGCGAGCAAGCCCGCCTGGAAATCGTCCAGATCGACCTGCAACGGCAGGCCTATGCCGAGCAGGAAAAAGCCACGCGCCTGCAATTACGTCTGAGCCAGACATCATTGGCCCATGCGCGTTCGAGCTACCAACTGCTGGCCAAACGCTTTTCCAACGCGCAGCTCTACGACTGGGTGAATGCACACCTGAGCCGGTTTTTCTACCAGGCCTACGATCTGTGCAGGTCGCTGTGCCTCTCCGCTGAAGCGTGCTGGCAATACGAGATCGCAGACTTCACGCGTCGGTTTATTCACACCGACGCCTGGAATAACAGCTATCACGGCTATCTGGCAGGCGAAGCGCTGAAGCTCTCGCTGCTCAACATGAACGCAGCCTATCTGGACAACCATGTGCAGGACCTGGAGATCGTCAAGACACTCTCTCTGCGCCATCGCGTCAGCGACCTCGACACCGGCGTGCAAGCCCCGTTAACGGCTGACAAGACGGTGGACACACAAGCTCTGTGGCAACTACTAAAACGCCAGTTGGTCGACACCGGCGTTCTGCACTTCAAGTTGACCAAGGCATTGTTCGAGCAGGATTACCCCGGGCATCGTCTACGACGGATCAAACGCATCAGTGTGTCGTTACCGGCGACACTGGGACCTTATGAGGACATCAGGGCGATCCTGATACAGACCAGTAATAGGCTTGAACTGCCCGACCTTTCAACCCACACGGACCTGCGCGCTCATCAACAGATCGCGCTCTCCACCGGCCTGGATGACAACGGTCAATTCGCACTGACGTTCGACAGCCAGGAGCGCTACCTGCCCTTCGAATACACCGGCGCCATTTCCAGCTGGACCCTCAAGTTTGCAGAGCCGGCCCGGCAAAAAGCCATGCTCGAATCGATCAACGACATTGTGATTCACCTGCACTACACCGCCAGGGGGGCCGTGCGATGAGCAGCGATACTCTGCACATCACCCCGCCAGCCCTGCCCAATGGCGCCGCGCCCCTTCACGGCACCGGCCAATGGAGCGCCGTGGGCGGCAACGGCGTGGCCACGCTTGAGATCGCGCTGCCGATTTCCCCCATACGCGGCTACACACCGTCCATGACGCTGGCCTACCACAGCAGCCATGCAAACGGACCGTTCGGGCTGGGCTGGACGGTGCCGATACACGCCATCAGCCGTCGCACGTCCTGTGGCGTCCCCACCTACACAGCGCAAGATGGGTTCGTGGGGCCCGATGCGCAGGACTGGCTACCCGAACGTCACCCCGACGGTGTCCTGGTCGTTACTCACCACACAACCGTCAACGGCATGCAACTGGACACATCCTACACCGTGACCCGCTACTTCCCCAGGGTCGAGAGCCGCTTCAACCGCATCGAGCACTGGCACTCGGCAGCCGATACGGCGGGGTTCTGGCGGGTACAGGCGGCCGATGGCAGCCAACACTTCTACGGCAAAACCCACTTGGCACGCATCGCCGATCCGGACCAGCCACATCATGTCGCGCAGTGGTTATTGCAAGAAAGCCTGTCCCCCCACGGCGAGCACATTTACTACCATTACCAGCAAGAAACCGACCCTACCCGCCACCCACGGGACTGTCGTGCCCAGCGTTACTTGCAAACCGTTTACTACGGTAATTCTACCGCCAGCGATCAAGAGGCGCTGTACCTCTGGCAGACCGAGGCCCCGCCGCTGGTGAAATGGCACTTTCAATTACTGTTCGATTATGGCGAACGCGCCCTTGAACTGGATCAACAGCCGACCTTTCAGCCGACCCGGGCATGGGCGTCACGCCCGGACCCCTGCTCGGATTTTTCCTTCGGTTTCGAACTGCGCACCTTGCGCCTGTGCCAACAGGTACTGATGTTCCATCACTTTCCCGATGAGGCAACGATGGGGGCAGATCCGGTGCTGGTCAGGCGCCTACTGCTGGAATACCGTCAAGTCAACACAATCAATCTGCTGGTCGGCATCCATGAACAGGCGTTCGACAGCGCAGGCAACAGCACCAGCCGTCCGCCGTTGGAGTGTTTCTATCAATCGAGCACGCTCCAGGTGGACGACAGCGCCTATAAACCCTTCAGCGTGCTGCCCGGCCTCAACGATGGCATTCGTTACCACTTGGTCGATCTGTATGGCGAGGCCATCCCCGGGTGCCTGTATCGGGAGGCCAAAAACTGGTATTACCGCGAACCCATAAGGCCTGCGCCACCGCATGCCGAGGACGACGTGATTCACGGCCCGGCCCGATCGTTATCGCCCATACCGGTCGCGGATGAGACCCGACAGATCCATCAAGCGCTGGTGGATGTCGATGGCGATGGTCGGCTGGACTGGCTGGTTGCCCAGCCGGGAATGAACGGTGTATTCAGCCTGAACGAACAGGGCGACTGGTCAACCTTCACCCCCTTCGACGCGTTCCCGCAGGAGTTCTTCCATCGCCACTCGGTGTTCGTCGACTTGATCGGCGCCGGGCAGCCTGACCTGGCAATGATCGGCCCACGCAGCGTGCGCCTGTACGCCCATCACCGCAGGTCGGGGTTTGCCCCTGCTATCGAGGTCAGGCGTGCCGAGACTGACGATGACTTGCCCGTGATCTCGTCCTCACCCAGCGAGTTGGTGGCATTCAGCGATGTGCTCGCCAGCGGGCAACAGCACCTGGTACGTATCCGTCACGACGAAATCAAATGCTGGCCCACTCTGGGCCGAGGACGTTTCGCCAAGGGATTTGTCCTGGGTACCTTGCCGTTCAGCTATCAAACCTTCAAGGCCGCCAATGTGTGGCTCGCCGACCTGGATGGCAGCGGCGGCGCAGACCTGCTGTATGCAACCACGGAGCACTTGTGGATATTTCTCAATAACGCAGGAAACGGCTTCGCGACAGAGCCAATCAAACTGGCATGGCCTGCGGGTATCCGGCATGACAACCGTTGCCAGGTCAGCCTGGCCGACGTGCAAGGGCTGGGTTGCCCAAGCCTGATCCTGACCGCCGCCCACCAGAGCCCCACGCATTGGCGCTACGACTTCTTCGCGAAAAAGCCCTGGTTACTGGCGCGAACCTACAACAACATGGGCGCTCGCACCAGCATCAGGTACCGCAGCAGCGCCCAGGAATGGCTGGATGAAAAACATCAACTCATGGCCGCCAGCCAGCCGGCAATCAGTCACTTGCCATTCGCCCTGCAATTGGTCAGCCAACGGTTACAACTGGACGAAATCACCGGTAATCGGCTGATTCAGCGCTGGCGGTATCGACACGCCTATTACGACCGTAAAGACCGTGAGTTCCGCGGCTTCGGGCTGTTGCTGCAAACCGACGTCGACCGCAGCAGCGACCCGCAGGCCACGGGTTTCAGAGGGCCGCTGTTGCGCAAAACCTGGTTCCATACCGGCCATCCCGCAGAATCACTGGCTCCAGGCCATAGTCTCCACGACCCGCAGGCCACCACGTTGGCCAGCACCCTGGTGAGCCGCTACCGGGCAACCGAAGGCGCCTCCCCCCTCGACCATCATGACGACCTCATCGACAATCCGGCGCCCTTGCTGTTACGCGACGCAGCACGTGCGTTGCAGGGGACAATCAGACGGGTTGAAGTCATCGCGGCCGATGCGGCGCCGGACGCCGTGCCTTATTCGGTGCACCAGTACCGCTACCTGGTTCGCCTGTTGGCGCCGGCCACTGAACACAGCGTCCATGCCCGGTTGCTGCCCGTGCCGCTGGAATCCATCAGTCGTCATTATGAAGGCGTGGCGGACGACCCTGTGTGTGAGCACCAGATCCATTTGCGTCGGGATGCCTATGGCAGCCTGGTACATGGGGTAACCATCCACTATGCCCGGCGTAAAACCGCGAATGACGTCCCGCCATCTGCGCTCCCCGACGACCATCAGCAGCGCTGGTGGCGGGACACCCACGACAGCGCACAACAACGCTATTACCTGACGGAAACGTTGGCACAATACATCCACCTGGACGGCCCACAGGACCTGCGCCTGGCCCTGCCTTACCGTCAGCGCGACAATGTCCTGGTGAAGGACAAGGCACCCGCCACTGACGGGCTGACCATTGAGCAACTGAGCTATGAAGGCTTCATCGCCCCACACAAAGGCCCCCTGGCCGCCAACGCCAAACGCCAATTAAGTCGCTTGTCGGTGCAACGCTATCGAGAAGCCGGCGAGTCCGGGAAAACGCTCAAGCGCGGCATCGCCACCCTTCAGGCCCTGGCTGATTACGTTGAGACAGCGGCACTGGATGAACACGCCCTGAGCGTTTATCGAAGCCTGCCCGTCATGCCCGACGCGGCAGTGATCGACCTCGCACAGCGGCTCAAGAAGGCCGGTTACAGCCCCATGACCGTGTTTTTTTCGTTCGCGCACGAAGAGCCGCACAAGGCGGACACCCTGTGGTCAAGGCGCGAGCACGCACGGCAGTATGAACCGGCAAAAGCGTTTTATCGGGTCAAGGCCATACGCGAGACCCAATCTGAGGACAAAACACGGATCTTCTACGACCGCTATTGGTTGCTGGTCACCGCCGTGAAAACCCCGGACACGTGTTTTACCACGGCCGAATATGACTACCGATTGCTGATGCCGAACAAAATCGTCGATCCCAATGGCAGAGTTCAAGAGGCCCTTTATGACGGGTTTGGACAGTTGTCGGTCAGTACGTTCCACCGTCACGAGCAAGGCGTTGAAACGGGCTTTTCAGCCTTGCAAGACTATGCCCCCTTGCACGCGGTCACCCCCGACTTCGCGATTGCGAATACCAAACACGTCGTGCAGAGAATGGCCAGTTTTCACTGTTACGATCCCTTCAGTTGGATGGGCGTGATCGACAAGGCATACCCGAATAGAGCGCAGTGGATTGCCAATCGCCATTTGCTGCCCTCGGGGCATATCACCATGCGCACACGGCTACGCCTCAAAGCCCCACAGGCCTCCCTCAGCGACGACGAAAAGGAACTCAAAACATGGTTTGACGCGTCCCGGCAGACGCCGGTGCATGGGCTCACGTTGCAGGCCGACCGTTACCCGGACGAGACCGGACAGCAGGTGGCCATGACGCTGACCCACTGGGACGGTTTTGGACGTCCCCTGCAACGCACGCAAACAGCAGAGCCGGGGCCCGCGCACGTCGTGACAAACACGGGCGACTTGAGCGTCAAGGACAGCATGCCGCAAACGGCGCACGCCAACTCGCGCTGGTGCATGAGTGAGCGCACCGAGTATGACCTAGAGGGCAGGATCGTTCGCCTCTACCGCCCGTGCTTCAGCGACTGCCACGGTTATATTAACGATGAGTCCTTGCGCCGGTTCTGGCACTGCGACACACAGTTTTACGACCCTCTCGGGCGACCTATCCGAACCGTGACGGCCAGCGCCGGGAAACGACAAAACACCTATTGGGCCTGGTACATCGTCAGCGAGGATGAAAACGATACCCAGGGTTCAGCGTAACCGCCCGCGGCGACCGTGGCAGGCTCCGCCGAGTCACTGCCACGGTGGTTGGATGAATCAACGCGTCCTTGTCCGCATAGTGCGGGCGGCGCTTTTTGGCCGGTAATGACGCCACTGGACAGGATGGGTTTCCCACGGCGCGTCGACCTTGATTTGACCGCGATAGAAAACCACCTTGCCGGCCAGTTGCGTTCGATGCCGATAGAGCCAGCGTAACTCCGAGGCCGTGGTGGAACGGCGCGATTTGCTGACCACGCTCGGTATGTCCAGCTCGTCGAGGGCAAAATGCACCACCGCCGGGCTCTGTGGACTCATCAGGGTTTGCAGAGCCGACTTGCTGCTTCGAGTGATCATTTTTTGCTGGATGCCGAGTAAACCTTCACCAATATATTCGCTGGCAGTCGCCTCGGCGGAATAATTTCCTGCCTTGAGATCACTGACAAATTGCCTCGCGAACTGCTGATTGCACGCCGTTGCCAAACAGCCTGAGTACCTCGAAACAATCCCCTCATAGAACGGCTGGACACCGACGGATATTTTCTCGATGAGCTGCGCCTTGATACGTCGTATCTCGGGTAGTTCTCCCGGTTCGTGCTCCAGGCCCGCGAACCAGTCTGGCGCCTCTGCGCGAAAGCTTGAGAAAGCACGCACGGGAGACACCAACCCTGCCGTCCATCGCTGCAACTGCGCACCGGAGAAATAGGCCACCATCGCGTCTCCACGCTCGCTCAATTTCGACCAGAAACTGCGGTAACTTCCAACCGTCTCGGCCAGGCCAAACAGTATATCGCCTCGATTTGGCTGGAATAGCTCGCCAAACGTCGCCTGCCCGCCATCGTCATCCCTGAAGCGCAATGGATTGCCCTTGACCATCGCATACCGATTCAAGCCGTCCACATCCCCCATCGGGTCCGGGCTGATCCAGCGCTGCAACCAGGGTGCGTAATACCTCAAACCGTAGTAATAAAGGCCACTGGCATCGCGCTCTTTTCCAGAGTAACGAATCGTCTTGTACGTCGCCTCAACGGCGGTTGCCGATGCCCACCACGCCGTACCGCCAAACGGATAAAAAACCTCCTGGCTGATCAACCGTGCGGCCTGATCAAGCTCCAGTGAACAACTCCCCAAGTGGTCCGACACGCAGAAACGCACCTGAATGTCCGCAACCGTGTCGGGGCGGCCCTGCTCCCACTGCAAGAGGCGCGCGGGGCTGCGGCCAGCCAAGGCCGTCACCACACTCAAACGTTCGCCGGTGGCCGTGTTGCTGCGGATCTCCAGGCCGGGCAAGTAACGCACCTCCTGTATGTGTGTGCTTATCCGGCTGCGCATCCTTCGCCGCTTGAGTACACGTTGGCCGCTGCCATCATAAACGTAGGACTCGTCATCGTCGTCATCGTCGCTGCGCACCACCTGGGTGACACGCACCAATTGCCCCCGGACGTTCCAGACCATTGGCTGCCCCTTCGCCAACTCAAGCTGATTGCCCGCGGCGTCAAAACCTCCACCCAGGCCGGGAACGGCGGGCCCGTCACCGGCCAACACGGCATGGTTGCTGGAACCGGCCACAGTCATTTGACGGGTGTACCCCGCGCCCGTGGACGGCACGTGCCGCAACGTCTTGAGATTCCCGCCCGCGTCATAGATGTAATGCTGGCTATAGTTGCGCCAGCGACTGTCGTCCTCCATCGTGAACACTTCCCTGATGGGCAACGCCGGCCCCATCGACGACTGCGCACTTTCACGTCCCGTCGCGCAAACCAACTGATAGAGCGTGTCGTACGCGTAGGTACTGACCGCTCGCACTTGAGCGTTACGGCCCCACTGAACCAGCTGCGCACTATCTTCGACCCGCGTCACATTGCCCGCGGCATCATATTCATAGCTCAGGGATTGCAGCGGCTTGGCCTTGTCCGCCTGACGATAGACCGTCAGTGCCGTCAACCGATCGTCGCGCACTGCGTAGTGCGCGGCAACGGTCACGCCGTTACCAGACCGCTCCAACAACAGCTGCCCGCTGGCGTTGTAGCTGCAATGATCCACCAGCACCTGACGTCGACCATCGGCCAACAACACAGCGCATGACTTGAGCTGGGCATCTAGCCCATAAGTCAGTTGCTGGCGGTTTCCCCTGGCATCGACCTGTTCCAACAATTGCCCCGACGCCGAGTACCGCCAAGTAGTGACGAAGCGCTCGGTCTCCAATTGAGCATCGCGTTGCGCCTCAAGCTGCGGCCAGTCGAGCAACGGTAGATCCTTGCGAAACCGTCGACTTTGCTTCACAACCTGCCCCTGTGCCCCATAGGCCTCATACAGCAATGTGCCCGCCGGATCATCACGGCGCACCAGCCGCCCACAGCGTTGCAAGCGGGCATCCTCGGAGGAGGATGGCGCATAGGCCAGGCGTTCGACACAACGCAGGGCGGGCTCATCGGCAGCCTGCTCGTAGATCGCCACGGGGCGCAGCACAACATCAAATTCATAACGCCGATACGCGCCACGGGCGTCCCAGGATTCGAGCACTCGCCCGGACTCTGCGCGCAGCATCAGCTGCCAGCCGGCGTCCACGCTATCGGTGCGCAGGGCTTGCCCGCCAAGGCTGTAGATTATTCGTAGAGTGGCTTGGGTGTCGTGGTCTGAGCGCTGCAACTGATACAGGCGCGGGTCCCACTGCTCGATCATCAAGCCGCGACCGTCATAGACCTGACGCTGGATGCGCGCTTGGGCTGCGTCCTGTGCGTTGGCGCGGTAGTAGTCGACGTTACGCACAGTCAACCCACGCGGATCGAAAGCGGTCAGGGAGGGGGTATGTTTATGGAGCGAGCTAGACATCATTTCATGACCCAAATTGCACAATGGTCAGAAAAGCCTAGGGATCATGCTCCGGAAAGTGGGCCTATCCAGGTATGTACGGGCGCTGCAAGGGCCTCAACCAATAATCGTCGGCTGAGACCCGTGCATGAGCTTAATGTCCCCCGGCGCAGGTCGGCGAAGCCGGGGCTGCGTCGATTCTCGCCCATTCTTCGGGCGTGTAGGTATGCAACGCCAGCGCATGAAACTCGCTCATCAGGTCGCCCAAAGTCGCGTAGACCGTCTGGTGACGCTTGACGCGGTTGAGCCCCTCGAACTGCTGGCTGACCAGCACGGCCTTGAAGTGGGTCTGCAACCCGCGGCTGTGCATGTGGCTTTCATCCAGCACGCTCAAGTATTGTGGGGCCAGGGCGGCGAGTGCCGTTTCGATACGCTGTTGCATGGTCATTGCTGCTTACTTCTTCTTGGCCGGTGCGGCGGCTTTCGGCGCCAGTTCGTTGGTCATGTCTTCCAACAGTTTGTTGACCACCGGCACGGCGCTTTCCAGCTTGGCCTGGGTCATCTGGGCCGATTGCTGGGTCAGCTGCGGCATTTTTTCCAGGACTTTCTTGCCCAGCGGCGACTGGTAGAACGCAACCAGGTCCTTGAGCTCGGATTCGCTGAAGTTGGTGGTGTAGAGCTTGACCATGTCCGGCTTGAGCTTCGGCCAGCCGATGGCCTGGTCCAGGGCGGCGTTGGCCTTGGCCTGGTAGCTGTCGAGTACCGACTGCTTGGCGGCAGGCGCCTTGGTCTGTTCGAAACGCTGGGCGAACATTTGTTGCACTTGCATGTACACCGGGGTACCCAGCTTGTCGGCATGGGCCAGGGTCAGGAAGGCTTCGGCACTGGCGTTGTGGCTGGCGGTATCGGCAAAAACCTGGCCGCTGGCGCACACCAGAGCAACCGCGGTACAGATGGCACGAAGACGAGTCATCGAGTTTCCTTTCTAGCTGACGAGGTAAGACCCCAAGGGCGCCCATTCTGCGCCTAAAAAACCTTGCGGCTCAACCCCGAGCCTTGTCGGGCACGGATTGCCCGATGAAAAGTCTTTTAGGGAACCCACTTGGCCGATCACGGCCTAAACTGCGCAAACGAACATTAAGGAGTGTGCCCGATGAGCCGTATCGAAACCGACAGCCTGGGAGAAGTGGAAGTCCCGGACGAAGCTTACTGGGGCGCCCAGACCCAACGCTCGCTGGTGAATTTCGCCATTGGTGAGCAACGCATGCCGCTCGCGGTGCTGCACGCCCTGGCCCTGATCAAAAAGGCCGCCGCACGGGTCAACGACCGTAATGGCGACCTGCCCGCCGACATCGCCCGCCTGATCGAACAGGCCGCCGACGAAGTGCTCGACGGCCAGCACGACGACCAGTTCCCACTGGTGGTATGGCAGACCGGCAGCGGCACCCAGAGCAACATGAACGCCAACGAGGTGATCGCCGGCCGCGCCAACGAGTTGGCGGGCAACGAACGGGGCGGCAAGAGCCCGGTACACCCCAACGACCATGTGAACCGCTCCCAAAGCTCCAATGATTGCTTCCCTACGGCCATGAGCATCGCGGCCGTGCAGGCGGTGCATCAACGCTTGTTACCGGCGATCGCCACGCTGTCCGGCGGTTTGGCCGAGCTGGCCGCACGGCACATGAAGCTGGTGAAGACCGGACGCACCCACATGATGGATGCGACACCGATCACCTTCGGCCAGGAAGTGTCGGCCTTCATTGCCCAACTCGATTACGCCGAACGCGCCATTCGCAGCGCCCTGCCCGCCGTGTGTGAACTGGCCCAGGGCGGTACGGCGGTCGGCACCGGGCTCAATGCGCCCCATGGTTTTGGCGAGGCGATTGCCTCCGAGTTGGCCGCCCTCTCCGGCCTGCCCTTTGTGACGGCTCCCAATAAATTCGCCGCCCTCTCCGGCCACGAGCCGCTGGTGACGCTGCATGGCGCCCTGAAAACCCTGGCTGTGGCCCTGATGAAAATCGCCAATGACTTGCGCTTGCTGGGCTCTGGCCCGCGCGCCGGCCTTGCGGAAGTGAAGCTGCCGGCCAACGAACCCGGCAGCTCGATCATGCCGGGCAAGGTCAACCCCACACAGTGCGAAGCGCTGTCGATGCTGGCCTGCCAGGTACTGGGCAACGACGTGACCATCGGCATGGCCGCCAGCCAAGGCCACTTGCAGTTGAACGTGTACAAACCGGTGATCATCCACAACCTGCTGGAATCGATCCGCCTGCTGGCCGACGGCTGCAACAACTTCCAGAAACACTGCATCGCCGGCCTTGAGCCCGACGCCGAGCAAATGGCTGCGCATCTGGAGCGCGGGCTGATGCTGGTGACGGCACTCAATCCGCATATCGGCTACGACAAAGCGGCAGAGATTGCCAAGAAAGCCTACGCCGAAGGGCTGACACTACGCGACGCGGCACTCGAGCTGGGCTACCTCACGGACGAGCAATTCGATCAGTGGGTACGCCCGCAGGACATGCTGGGCAACTAAGCCGTCACACGCAGCCGCCGGGCCTTGAGCCCGGCGAGCAGCGAGGGCGCCAACGCCACGGCCGCCGAGCCCAACACCACCACAAAAGCGCCGAAATACCCCAACGCGTTGATGTCTTCGGCCTGTACGTCATCCGGCCACAACCAGGCCGCCAAGGCCACCGCGACAAAGGTCACCAAGGGCGTGAGGGCCAGGGTCGCGCTCACCCGCGAAGCCTCCCAATGGGCCAACGCTTCGGCAAACGCGCCGTAGGCCACCAGGGTATTCATACAGCATGCCAGCAGCAGCCAGCCTTGCAGCGGGCTCAGTTGCAGCGCCTCCAGCGGATGCGCCCACGGGGTGAGCAACAAGGCGCAGCTCAGGTAGATCACCATCATCACTTGCAGCGAATTCCATACCGTGAGCAATTGCTTCTGGCCCAAGGCATAGAACACCCAGACCGACGTGGCGAGCAGCACGGTGAGCACGCCGGCGGTGTAGGCACCGAAGGAAGTCAGCAGTTCGACCAGGCGCTGGTTGAAGAACAGGCCAAAGCCAATGATCAGCACCACCAGTCCGATCACCTGCCCCAGGCTGAAACGCTCCTTGAACACGAAGACACTGGCAACCATCAGGAAGATGGGGCCCATCTGGATCACCAACTGTGCGGTGCCGGCGCTGAGGGTTTTGAGGCCCACCAGGTACAAGACGTAATTGCCCACCAGGCCGCATACGGCCATCGCCACCAGCCAGCCACCTCTGGGACCGAGCACCTTGCGACTGGGCAAACGCCGGGTGGCCGCAAGGTAAATAAACAGGCAACTGCCGGCCACGGTCAGGCGAAACCAGGTCACGGTGATCGGGTCCATCACCTGCAATACCTGTTTGAGCTTGACCGGCAGAATACCCCAGAGCAGCGCGGTCAGCAGGGTCAGGCAAAAACCATAGACCCAGCGGCCGGAAGAGATGTGCATGAGCGCCCCAAAAGACCAACGATGAAGGAGCTGGCATTCTAGGGGGACCGAGGGGTGCCTTGGCGAGTGATTTTTTCAACACACCACAGATTAATCATGGGTGCTGGCTTGCCTGCGCCAGCCATCAGATCCGGGCGGCAAACAGCGCCTGATGCTGGCGGCACTGCTCGGCCGTCAACATGAACACCCCATGCCCTCCCCGCTGGAACTCCAGCCAGGCGAAGTCCACCTCCGGGTACAGTGCCTCGACGTGCACCTGGCTGTTGCCCACTTCTACAATCAGCAAACCTTTCTCGGTCAGATGGTCCGCCGCTTCGGCAAGCATGCGGCGCACCAGGTTCAAGCCGTCATCACCGCAGGCCAGGCCCAGTTCCGGTTCGTGCTGGTATTCGTCCGGCATGTCGGCGAAATCTTCGGCATCCACATACGGCGGGTTGGACACGATCAAGTCGAAACGCTGGCCCGGCAGACCGCCGAAACCGTCACCCTGCACGGTGTACACGCGCTCATCCGCGCCATGGCGCTCGATGTTCTGGTTGGCCACTTCAAGGGCCTCGAAGGACAGGTCGCCCAGCACCACTTCGGCGTCCTGGAACTCATAGGCGCAGGCGATGCCGATGCAGCCGGAGCCGGTGCACAGGTCCAAAATGCGTGCCGGCGGCTGGGCCAGCCAGGGTTCGAAGCGGTTTTCGATCAGCTCGCCAATCGGTGAACGCGGGATCAGCACGCGTTTATCGACGATAAACGACATGCCGCAGAACCACGCCTCGCCTAACAGGTAAGCCGTCGGCACGCGCTCATGAATACGTCGGTGCAGCAAACGTTGAACGTGGGAAATCTCCTCTTCTTCGAGGTTGCAATCCAGATAGCTGTCGGCAATTTCCCACGGCAGGTGCACGGCACCGAGCACCAATTGCCGGGCTTCGTCCCAGGCATTGTCGGTGCCATGGCCAAAAAACAGGTCTTCCCCGTGGAAACGGCTGACAGCCCAACGGATGTGGTCGCGCAAGGTGCGCAGGCGGGAAGTGATCACGGGGGCAGACTCCTGGAAAAAACGACTGGCGATTCTAACAGCCTTCGCCTGTACCGACGACGTACGAAAACCTCCTAGCCGCACGTCGGATTTCATCCTAATTGCCATCATTGGCTTAAACGAGGCCACCTCTTGACAGGCCTGCACGCCAGCAACGGCGTACCTTACGATAGTAGCGATTCACAGAAGCGCTCAGCCAGTGGACAATGTCGCAAAAGCCCCCCTCACAGGAGCCCCAGAATGTCCGTTCCAAAGACGATGTTTCAACTCAGCGGTCGCGGTTACGCAGCAGCCAACCTTGCCCATGCGACCCTCGTGATCATCGACGCCCAAAAGGAATACCTCAGCGGCCCACTCGCCCTTTCGGGCATGGACGCGGCGGTCGCCCATATCAAGCAACTGGTGGCTGCGGCGCGCAACGCCGGACGCCCGATCGTGCATGTGCGCCACTTGGGCACCGTCGGTGGCCTGTTTGATCCCCAGGGCGAACGTGGCGAGTTCATTCCCGGCCTTGAGCCTGAACGTGACGAAACCATCATCGGCAAGCTGCTGCCGAGCGCCTTCCACGGCACCGGCCTGGAAAAACACCTGCAGGACCTCGGCTCCCTGGACCTGATCGTGTGCGGCTTCATGAGCCACTCCAGCGTCAGTACCACGGTGCGCGCCGCCAAAAACCTGGGCTTTCGCTGCACCCTGGTGGAAGACGCCTGCGCCACCCGCGACCTGCCTTACAAAGGCGGCATCCTGAGCGCCGAGCACGTGCAGCAGACCGAAATGGCAATCATGGCCGACAACTTCGCCACCCTCGCGCTAACCAAAGACCTGATCTGATCGTCCTTCGGATGAGCGGTGCGGCAATGTTTATTGCTCCGCTCATCCACAAAACCACCTCATTTGGCGCATTTGCCCCGGCTACCGGAACAACCTGTGTATCTTCCGGTCGAAGGGCCGATACCCTGGAGGAAAGGTCGGAATGAAGATATCCGATGGTTTTGACGCTCGTCGCTTGCGCCCCAAGGGCCCGAGCAATTGGCGTCTGCGCCTGGTGGCAGGCATTGCCGCGCTGCTGGCGATTGTAGGTCTGTTGTTGGCTGGCGCTGGTGGCGCCGGTTTGTTTGGTCATTCGCCAGCCCTTGGTGAGCTGAATGCAAGCCCGGGCGGTTCGGCCCTCCTGTTGGGGATCGGCCTGTTGGTGCTGTGGACAGGCGTGTGGTTATGGCGACGTAGCCGTCGGAAAATGCGCCAGCCGCTGTCCCTGAACATCGCTTCGCACTTGATGAAAAAGCACGACTGATGGCGCCTGGATAGCGTTTCCTGCGCCCGGCTGCCGCGAATTAGGTAAACTGCCGCCCTTCGCGGAGGCCACCATGCAAGACGACGACTTTTCCCTGTTCAAAAACGAGCTGCGCGGCGTCAAGCCGATCAAGCACGACCGCGCCGACACCGGCAAACCCAAGGCCGACCGGGCACAGATTGCCAAACTGCGCCAGGCCGCGACCGTGCGCACCGACGCCACCACCGTGGATGGCCTGTCGGACCAGTTCGTGATCGACGTCGGCCCCGAAGACGAACTGATGTGGGCCCGCGACGGCGTGCAGGAAAGCCAGATGCGCAAACTCAAGGCCGGCCAGATCCCCTTCGAAGGCAGCCTCGACCTGCACGGCATGACTGTGGAAAAAGCCCGGGAAACCCTGTGGGCCTTTCTCGCCGAAGCCACCAAGTTCGAAATCCGCTGCGTGCGCGTCACCCACGGCAAGGCCGTGCGCCTGGACGGCAAGCGACCGATGATCAAGAGCCACGTCAACACCTGGCTGCGCCAGCATGCCCAGGTACTTGGCTTCACCTCCTGCCAGGCCCGCCACGGCGGCGCGGGGGCGGTGTATGTGATGCTCAAGCGGACGATGATGGAAGGGCGGGACGAGTAAATCGAGTAGGAGGCGGATTTACGCTTCCGCCGTCCTCTCACGTCATCTTACGTCGAACTCCGTATACGACGCGCAACCAAGCCAGTTTGCTGTATCCAGTATCGAGACCTGTGCCCCCAAACAACCCCATAGTTTCTCCTGTAGCGCCCAGCTGCGGACTTTGCTGACGGTTCACCTTAGCGCTCAACTCACCTCTCAAATATTGCTGGTACATCGCTTCCAGCGACATCGGCTTGATCTTCGACGCGTTACCGCCAGTACCGAGAGTTTCATAACTTGCGGTACGCACATCAGGCATATTGAGATCACCTATTACCTGCGAAGAAAGTATTTGTACCACGCAGACAAGAAGCCTTCGACTTTATGCAACTGGATGTTACAGCGCCATTTATAAACTAAGTAGCTTTGAAAACCAGCGCTGATGTGAGATGTAGGAAAAACCATCCAGAATCATCCGAGAGCCTACAAGTAAAAAAAAAACACAAAACCCCAATTAAAAACAGCAAAGAGCAAAAACATTCAAATTGACAACCACAATAACTCACCCTACGATTTAAGTGCATCGCAATCTCAACGGTCGTGGCTTCATAAATAAACCGAGAGACCTTCACCGCTTCGCCACTGAGAATAGGCTTGATGGATTCGTAATTGAAGACAAGCTTTTTTAAAGCCCCAATAGTTATGACAAATATTTCAAGTAAACTTATTTTCGTACAAGCACTATCCAGCCTGTCACTTTGGCTTGATATTTTTCTGATTTTCACTGTACCTGTATATCTATGGAATGCCTCTCCTTCATCAATAGCTGTCCTGGCATTTTGCTTGGGCGCTCCAATGTTGTTTCTAGGGCCTATCGTAGGAACACTAATAGATCGACATGACGTAAGGAAAACACTCGTATTGGGTTCTCTGCTTCGCGCAATATCTACTGTAGCGCTTGCACTCTCTCCAAACCTTCAGGTTTTTTTGCTTTTTGTCATTTTGAAAGGCGTCTCCAACCTGGTTTACTTCCCTTCGATCATCATTACGGTTCAGCAATTAATTATCGCTGAAGAACGCAAATCTTTTTTCAGCTGCACAAGTCTCGCCGATCAATTTTCCAAAATTTTCGCGCCATTACTTGCAGGCATGTTAACGGTAATACTGTCACCTAAGGATGTATTCTTTTTGTCGGCCGCGGCCATGTTTGCAAGCCTTCCGCTCCTGATGTCTATTTGTTCAGTGATCCAGACACAACCTAAATATTCCTCTACAAAAATTCTTTCGCTATATCGTGACATATTGAGAGGATTCTCTATATTTAATTCTTTGCCCTTTCAACTGCGCATTGGCTTTTTGTATTCTTTACTCACTTCGCTGGCTTTAGGAATTTACGACCCTCATTTGGCATCCTTTCTAGCCAATGAAGGTTTGCCCCCCGTCAGTTTTTCAGTAATCATTTCATCAACCGCCGCAGGCGCGATATGTGCGGCATTGCTGATAAAGTTCAAATTACACGATATGAATGAGATCCTGCTTCGGTCAAATGCACTAATTATTTTTTCCATTGCATTAGTACTGACTGCGGTATTGGTATTTTTCCAAGTGCCCGGCAGAAACCATCTCTATCCGGTGGTGTGGTTTGTGAACGGATTTGGCTATGAGATGCTAATAATAGCCTCACACATAATCCTTCAACAGCTATGCCCGCCTGATAATATCGGAAGGATATCCATGTCTTTCAGAAGCATCCAAATCTTATGCGTTATCACCGGACCGTCTTTAGGAACGGCGTTAATAGCCGCAGCCGGGCGCCCGGCGCCTTTTGTAGTCGCTGCATGCATGGCATTTTTAACTGCACTCATGTCAATTGCCGTCTATGTTTATATTCACAGGCGGCACGCGTACAAACCATAGGTTAGCGTAACGAGGTAGTCACAGACCCACAGCCGAGGAAGCCTCGAATTCTGGGTTACAGCGCTCGTGTTGAGCGTCAGCTTCGCCCAGCAATACACCTGACGACCTACCTACGCTACTATGTGCGCCAATCGTCAGCGCACAACGGGTCATCCGCGCTGAAACAACGCTTCACATTGGTACAGGCACACACCGTACCGCTCTGAAACCCATACGGAAACCGTCCTGTGACATTGGAACAAAACTACACCG
Organism: Pseudomonas sp. FP597; assembly: GCF_030687435.1. Classification (NCBI taxonomy): domain Bacteria; kingdom Pseudomonadati; phylum Pseudomonadota; class Gammaproteobacteria; order Pseudomonadales; family Pseudomonadaceae; genus Pseudomonas; species Pseudomonas sp. FP597. The sequence continues at coordinate 4,520,938 of NZ_CP117432.1, forward strand.
CGATCCTCGGCCAACTCGGCGAGGACGTCTCCCGCGAGGGCCTGCTTGACACGCCAAAGCGCGCCGCCAAGGCGATGCAGTACCTCTGCCGCGGCTATGAACAGACACTCGAAGAAGTCACCAACGGTGCCTTGTTCAGCTCCGACAACAGCGAAATGGTGCTGGTCAAGGACATCGAGCTCTACTCGCTGTGCGAACACCACCTGCTGCCGTTTATCGGCAAGGCCCATGTTGCGTATATCCCGAGTGGCAAAGTGCTGGGCCTGTCGAAGGTGGCGCGGATTGTCGACATGTACGCGCGCCGCCTGCAGATTCAGGAAAACCTCAGCCGCCAGATCGCCGACGCGGTACTGCAAGTGACCGGCGCCCTGGGCGTGGCCGTGGTGATCGAGGCCAAGCACATGTGCATGATGATGCGCGGTGTGGAGAAGCAGAATTCGTCGATGATCACTTCGGTGATGCTGGGTGAGTTCCGCGAAAACGCGGCGACCCGCAGCGAATTCCTCAGCCTGATCAAGTAACAGGCCGAGCAGGAAAAAACCGGCGTTCATCGCCGGTTTTTTTTCGCTTACAAAATTCAGGTAAGCTGCGACCCCTTCTTCATGGGCAAGAGGCTTTCAGCCATGTTCGTCAAAGCACTTCGAGTCGGTCTCGGCCACGTCATCATCGCGGGCGACTTCCTGACCCGCCCACGTAAAAAGCAGCGCCCCGCCGAACAGCAGGCGCAGGTCAACGACGCGGCCAAGGGTCTGACCCTGTATCAGTTCCACGCCTGCCCGTTCTGCGTGAAGACCCGCCGCACCCTGCACCGCCTGAACGTGCCGGTGGCGCTCAAGGACGCGAAAAATAATGAGCAGGATCGCCAGACCCTGCTGGAGCAAGGCGGCAAGATCAAGGTGCCGTGCCTGCGTATCGAAGAGAATGGCCAGACCACCTGGATGTACGACTCCAAGGTGATCATCGATTACCTGGACAAACGCTTCGCCGCCATCTGACAGACTTGTGCGGATTAAATGTGTGTGGGGCTTGCTGTAGTGAGTGGGGCTTGTCCCCCCGACGGATTCACCACAGATCCAAGGGGGCTGCTTCGCAGCCCAGCGCAGGACAAGCCTGCTCACCACAGAAAGCCCCTCCCACAGAAAGCCCTTCCCACAGTTAGTCCATCATGGCCAAATCAAGGTCGAGCAGCGCAGAACCCAGGCACTTGCCATGCGCATCCAGCGCCAGCGAGCGGGTTACGCCGCCGCGCAATATCCCCGGCAGCACGAAGTTCAGCGCGTGTACATTCGGCAGTTCATAACGCCGCACCGGCGCCGCACCCGGTTCCAGCAGTCCCGCAAAAAACTCGGCAACGCGCTCAGCCGTGAGCTGTTCGCACAGCAGCGGGTAATCCTCGGCGCGATAGGCAATGATCGAAATGTTCGAGGTGTCGCCCTTGTCCCCGGTACGGGAATGGGCCAGGTTATGCAGTTTCATGCTTCGATCCTCGGGTTGACCGCGTCACGCGCCAGCAGCAACGACGCCACCGCCACCACCTGCCGCACGCTCTTGCTCGCACCGCCGCCGCCGGACGGGCCGTTGGTGTAAAGGGTCTCCACTTCATTGCCGACCCGCACGGCCTCGCTGCGTTCTTCACAGCGTGCAGCGACGCGCAGGCGCACTTCCCAGGGCTCGATACTGCTGCGCGGGCCATGCAGCGCATCCATGCCGATCAACTCGGCGCGCACGTCCTGCATCTTCACGCCCATCAATTCCAAACGTTTAAGGACAACGTCCCGCGCCAGCTGTGCCCTTGCGACAGCGCCGGGGCCGCCGTAGGACATTTGCCCTTCGCCGATCCAGCCGTCCAGATAACCGACACTGACCTTCAGTTGCTCAGGCCGCGCGCGCCCCGTTGCACCCTGGACACGCACGCGATCAAAGCCCTCCTCGACAAACCCCACCCGGGAAAAGTCCGCAGTGACGTCCGGCGTGAGGTACGCCGCCGGGTCATGCACTTCGTAGATCAATTGTTCGGTACAGGTCGCGCGGCTGACCCGCCCGCCGGAGCCCGCCACCTTGGTGATCAAGGCTTCGCCCTCCGCGTCGATTTCAGCCAGCGGAAAGCCCAGCCGCGCCAGGTCTTCCACATCCTTGAAACCAGGATCGGCGAAATACCCCCCGCTGACCTGCCCCGCACACTCCAGCAAATGCCCCACCAGCGTGCCGCGCCCCAGGCGCTGCCAGTCGTCCGGCGCCCAGCCGAACTCGAACATCTGCGGCGCCAGGAACAACGATGGGTCGGCCACGCGTCCGGTGATCACCACGTCAGCGTCGGCGCGCAGGGCCGCCAGGATGCTGTCGACACCCAGGTAGGCATTCGCGGAAATTATCCGTTTACCCAGGGCGCCGACCGTCTGGCCGTTATCCAAGACCTGCTCGGGACGCAGGACGTCCAACACGTCATCGCCCACCACGGCCATCACCTTGAGCTCAAGGCCCAGCGCACTGGCGATCCGCCGCACTTCAATGCCTGCCGCCACAGGGTTGGCCGCGCCCATATTGGTGATCACCCGCAGACGGCGGTGCCCTTCACGACGGCCGACGTAAGGCAACACACGTTGCATGCGCTCGGTGAGCAGCGGGTCATAACCCCCCTGTGGATCGCTGATACGTGCCTGTTGCGCCAGGGCGATGGTGCGTTCGGCCAGGCATTCGAACACCAGGTAATCCAGCTCACCCTGTTCGGCCAGTTCCACGGCAGGTTCAATACGGTCGCCGGAGTAGCCGGCGCCGGAACCGATGCGCAAGGTTTTCATTTAAATCACTCCCAGGAGCAATGCCGTCAGGGTCATCAACACCGACGCGGCAAACAGAAACGCAATGGTGAAGCGCTGGTGATCGGCCAATTCGATCTTGCACAGGCCCACCAACAGGAAGGTCGCGGGGGTCAGCGGGCTGACCGGGAACCCGGTGGTGTGCACGCCCAGCAGCGAGGCCTGGGCCACTTGCAGCGGGTCGACACCCAGGGCCTTGCCGACTTCGGCGATCACCGGCATCACGCCGAAATAGTAGGAATCGGGGTCAAACAGCATGCTCAATGGCATGGAGATAAAGCCCACCACCGCCGGAATCAGCTTGCCGTGGCCGGCGGGAATCTGCGCCACCGCCACTTCGGCAATCGCCTTGAGCATGCCGGTGCCTTGCATGATGCCGGTGAACACCCCGGCGGCGAGCAGGATGCTGGCCATGGTCAGGGCGGTTTTGGCATGGGCGTCGATGCGAGCGCGCTGGGCGTCGACGTTCGGGTAGTTGATGCACAGCGCCACCACGGTGCCGAGCATGAACATCACCACCGGGTCGACCCAACCGGCGATCATCACCACCATCACCAGCACGGTGAGGATCAGGTTGACCCAGAACAGCCGTGGGCGACGCAGCGCGATGTCGTCATCGCTGAGCACCCGTTGCGGCACCGCCTCCACGCTGGAGCCGATCCCCAGGCCCAGGCGTTTTTCTTCACGGTGGCCAAGCCACCAGGCACAGGCGAAGACAAAGATCAGCCCGACGATCTGCACCGGGATCAGCGGCTGGAACAGGTCGGCCACCGGCACATGCAGCGCCGCCGACGAGCGCAGCACCGGCCCGGTCCAGGGCAGGAAGTTGACCCCGGCGGCCATCGCGCAGACACAGGCGAGGATGCGTTTGTCGATGCCCAGCCGCGTATACAACGGCAGCATCGCCGGCACCGTCACCAGGAAGGTCACCGCCCCGGAACCGTCCAGGTGCACCAGCAGCGCCAGGGTCGCGGTGCCGACGACGATGCGTGTAGGACGCGTGCCAACCGTGCGCAGGATACGATCAATGATGGGGTCGAGCATGCCGGCATCGGTCATGATCCCGAAAAACAGGATCGCAAACACAAACATGCCCACCACTGGGGCGACGTTCTTGATACCGGTAATGATGAAGGCGCTGGTTTGCAGGCCGAACCCACCGAGCAGCGCAGCGATGATCGGCAAGGCGATCAGGGCCACCAGTGGCGAGAGGCGTTTGCTCATGACGGCAGCGAGCAGGCACAGGATGGTGATGACACCCAGGGTAGCGAGCATGGGTTACTCCAGAGCGGCCTTTTTGGCCGGTTATTGTTTTCCCTGGAGTATTGGAAGCGGGTTAGTCTTTGTAAATTGGAATATTCAGACCTGCATGTTCGGAAAAACAAAATGAAGCGATTGCTATGAAGAATTCTATCCAGCACATTCAGGCCTTTCTTGCCGTAGCCCGTACCGGCAGCTTCACCAAGGCCGCCAACGAACTGCACCTGTCACCCTCGGCCCTCACCGTGCAGGTGCAGCAACTGGAGGATTGGCTGGGCGTCGCCCTGCTCGACCGCAGCCCGCGTCATGTGAGCATCACCGCTGCCGGCCAGGCGGCGCGTGGCCCCATGGAAAAGCTGCTGCTGGACCTGGACAACATCGTCACCGGCTCACGCGACCTCGCGGCCTTGCGCCGCGGCGTGGTCAGCCTCGCCGCCCTGCCCTCAGTGTGCGCAGGCGCCCTGCCGCCGGCCTTGCGTCTGTTTCGCGAGCGTTTTGCCGGGATTGAAGTGCGTTTGCACGACCTGGTCGCCCACCGTATTCATGCCCAGGTGCGCGAGGGCGCGGTGGACTTCGGCATCGGCGTACGCGCGCGGCTGAGCCATGGGCTGGATTTCGTACCGGTGCTGAATGACCGGCTGTGTGCGTTCGTGCCGCTGGGGCATCCCCTCGCCCGCCACCGCCAGTTGACCCTGGAGCAACTGGCGGACCAGCCGATCATCCTGACCGGACGCGACAGCAGCGTGCGCGAACAGGTGGACGGTTTGTTTGACGAAACACGGCTGACGATGAACGCGGGGATGGAGGCCAACTACATGTCGACGGTGCTGGCATTGGTGCGCCAGGGCTTGGGCATCAGCGTGCTGCCGGAGTCGGCGGCGGACAGCCTGGAGGGGTTGAAGCGCATCCACATCGATCATCCCGGCGTGAACCGTGAGATCGGCCTGATCAGTCGTAGCGGCATGGGGCTGAGCCCGGCGGCGCGGCAGTGTTTTGACCTGCTCGCCACGGAACTAAATGTGGGAGGGGCGGTGCCACGGTTCGACTGGCCCCCTCGCACATTTTGACCGAGTGAGTCAGTCAAGCATTGCCACATGCTTGGGATGACTGGCCACGCGCTGCAACCACGCCAGCACAGCCGGGTAAGGCGCCAGGTCAAAGCCGCCTTCATGCGCCACATGGGTGTAGGCATACAACGCGATATCGGCAATCGAATACTGCTCGCCCACCAGGTACGGCGTGGCCTGCAACTGGCGCTCCATCACCCTCAGTGCCTTGTAGCCGCCCTTGTGCGTGGTTTTATATTCCTCAAGCCGATCCTCGGGCATGTTCAGGTAGAACTGGATAAACCGTGCTACCGCAATATACGGCTCGTGGCTGTATTGCTCGAAGAACTGCCATTGCAGCACTTGCGTACGCAACCGCGGCTCCGTCGGCAAAAATTCGCTGCCATCGGCGAGGAAGTTGAGGATCGCATTGGATTCCCACAGGCATGTGCCGTCTTCCAGCTCCAGCACGGGGATCTTGCCGTTGGGGTTCTTGGCCAGGAACTCGGCGGTCTGGGTGTCGCCGTTGAGAATGTCGACATTCACCCATTCATACGGGATGCCCAGCAGGTTGAGCATCAATTTGACCTTGTAGCAGTTGCCCGAACGGTAATCGCCATAAACCTTGTACATGGGGCTCCCCTTATGCCGCTTGCGCGTGCTGTGCTTGACGGACCACGCCGGCCAGGCGCGAGAGGCCTTCATCCAGGCGGGCCGGGTCGATATGGCTGAAATTGAGGCGCAACGAGCCCAGGTGTTGGTCCGGCTCGGAGAAGAACGGTTCACCGGGCATGAACGCCACGTTCTGCTCCAGCGCTTGGGGCAATAAAGTGCGGGTATCCACCGGCTGTTTCAAGGTCAGCCAGAAGAATAATCCACCCTGGGGCACTTGCCAGTCCGCCAGGTCGCCAAAGTGACGCTCAAGTGCAGCCTGGAAATCATCGCGGCGCTCACGGTAAAAGCTGCGCAGTTGGACCAGGTGTTGCTGATAGCGCTCGGTGCCGATCCACTGCATCGCCTGCCACTGGCCCACACGGTTGGTGTGCAGGTCCGCCGATTGCTTGAGCTTGAGCAGGTGCGGGAACAGATCCGGGCTGGCGATCAGGTAGCCGATGCGCAGGCCGGGCAACAGGGTTTTGGAAACAGTGCCGGTGTAGATCCAGCTGGCCTTGTGCAAGCGGCTGACGATCGGCCGTGCGCTGCCCGCGTCGAAGGTCAGTTCGCGGTAGGGTTCGTCTTCGATCAGGGTCACGCCGAATTCATCGAGCAAAGCGGCCACGGCGTCGCGCTTGGCTTCGCTGTAACGCACCGCCGAGGGGTTCTGGAAGGTCGGGATCAGGTAGATGAAGGCCGGACGATGGCGTTCGAGGTTGGCACGCAACGCGGCAAGGTCCGGGCCGTCGGCTTCCAACTGCACGGTGAGACACTCGGCGCCGAACAGTTGGAAGATCTGCAACGCGGCCAGGTAGGTCGGACCTTCCAGCAGGATTTGCGTGCCCTTGTCGATATACAGCTTGGCCGCCAGGTCGAGGGTTTGCTGGGAACCGCTGACCACCAGCACCTGGCTGGCCTGGCACGGCACGCCCAGGGCGCGGGCCTCGGCGGCGAGCAGTTCGCGCAATTGCGGTTCGCCTTCGCTCATGCCGTATTGGCCGATGTTCAGTGGCATGTCGTCCCAGTTCAACGCTGGCAGCATGGATTCGGCCGGCAGGCCACCGGCGAACGACATCACTTCCGGGCGCTGGGCTGCCGCGAGAATTTCACGGATCAGGGAGCTTTTGAGGCGCGTAACACGTTCAGAGAAGGCCATGGAGGTCACCGCTGGCGAAGGTTGTGGGAAATACGTCAAACTGGTTGACCGAAATTACGACGACTTGGGCGGATACGTCAATATGCTTGACCTTAAAAACCAGACCAGCCAGCAACAAGCCATGGAAGCGTTCTTCTTCGGCTACCAGGCGTTTACCGCCAAGGCCGACGAAATGCTCGAACGCCGGGGCTTGAGCCGAGTGCACCAACGCATCGTGTTTTTTATCGCGCGCTACCCGGCCTCAAGCGTCAAAGAGCTGCTGCAATTGCTGGGTGTGAGCAAGCAGGCGCTGAATATGCCGCTGCGCCAATTGCAGGAAATGCACCTGGTGGACAGCGTTGCGTCCGAGACCGACAAGCGTAAACGCCTGCTGGAGTTGACCGACGAAGGGCGGCGCTTCGAGCAGTCGTTGCGCCGTGAACAGGTGAAGCTCTTGCAGCGTGCGTTCAGCGAAGCCGGGGAAGAGGCGGTGGCCGGATGGTTGGCGGTCAACCAGGCACTGAGTGGGGTGAATTAGCCTTTCATCCAGTGCTGAGTACATAATGAAAAACATTATTTGCTTTATTTGTATACAAAAGCATAATTCGCTTCGTGCGAGTTCCTGACCTTTTAGTCAACAAACCCGCCAGTACCTCACAGCGCCCCGCGCTGGCCATAACAATAAAATGCTTGAGGAGTACTCGCTGTGGATAGCCGCAAATCCGAAGCCCCAACGCTCGACCTCCCCGCACCGCAAGGCGGCTGGCTGGAACGCCTGTTCAAACTGCGCATGCATGGCACCACAGTGAAGACCGAGTTGATCGCCGGCCTCACCACCTTCATCACCATGGCCTACATCATCTTCGTCAACCCCAACATCATGGCCGACGCCGGCATCGATCATGGCGCGGCCTTTGTCGCCACCTGCATCGCCGCCGCGCTGGGCTGCCTGTTGATGGGGCTGTACGCCAACTGGCCGGTGGGCCTGGCGCCGGGCATGGGGCTGAATGCGTTTTTCACCTACACCGTGGTCGGCACCATGGGTTACACCTGGGAGACCGCACTGGGCGCGGTGTTCATCTCGGGCGTGCTGTTCATGATCCTCACGCTGTCGCGTATTCGCGAGTGGCTGCTCAACAGCATCCCGGTGAGCCTGCGTCATGCCATGGGTGCGGGTGTGGGGCTGTTTCTCGGCGTGATCGGCCTGAAAACCGCGGGCATCATCGTCGACAGCCCGGCGACCTTGATCAAGCTCGGTTCGCTGCATGAACCCGCTCCGCTGTTGGCGGCCATCTGCTTTTTGCTGATCGCGATCCTCAGCTATCACCGCGTATTCGGCGCGATCCTGATCAGCATCATCGCCGTGACGGCCGCCGGTTGGGGCCTGGACCTGGTGCATTACAACGGCATCCTCGCCACGCCGCCGAGCCTGGCGCCGACCTGGATGGCGATGGACGTGATGGGCGTGTTCAATGTGAGCATGATCAGCGTGGTGTTCGCCTTCCTGTTCGTGCACATGTTCGACACCGCCGGCACCCTGATGGGCGTCGCGCAGCGCGCCGGCCTGGTCAACGCCGACGGCAAGATCCACAACCTGTCCCGCGCCTTGAAGGCCGACAGCGCCTCCAGCGTATTCGGCGCCATGGTCGGCGTACCGCCGGTGACCAGCTACGTGGAAAGTGCCGCCGGGGTAGCCGCGGGTGGGCGCACCGGCTTGACCGCCGTGACCGTGGGTGTGCTGTTCGTGGCCGCCATGTTCTTTGCGCCGCTGGCGGGTATGATTCCTGCTTATGCCACCGCCGGCGCCTTGATTTACGTGGCGATGCTGATGATGGCGAGCCTGGCGCATATCAACTGGGATGAAGCCACCGACAGCATTCCGGCGATCGTCACGGCGATCATGATGCCGCTGACGTTTTCGGTCGCCGATGGTATCGCGCTGGGGTTTATCACCTACGTGGCCCTCAAGGCCGGCACCGGCAAATACCGCGAAATCTCGGTCAGCCTGTGGGTGCTGTGCGCAATCTTTATCGCCAAGTTTGTATTTTTATAAAACGGCGGCCAGCGACAAGCGTTGACTGACAGCTTGAAGCGTGGCGCTGAAGACTGGAGCAATGAAATGACGACTGAAACCTGGCTGCTGTTCAGCGGCGCCGCCTTGATCGTGATCCTGATCCCCGGCCCGCTGTCGTTGCTGATGATCAGCAACAGCCTCAACTACGGCCTGCGCCGTTCGTACCCGGCGTTTCTCGGTGGCGTGTTTGCCTCGATCTGTCTGTTGAGCGCTTCGGCCCTCGGCTTGGGCGCGTTGTTGCTGGCGTCCGAACAGTTATTCGATGCCTTGAAGCTCGTGGGTGCCCTGTACCTGTTCTACCTTGCCTGGCAGAGCTGGCAGCAATCGCGGCAACCGGCCCGGGCAGCCGAGGTTGCGCAAGCACCGACCGTGCCGCGTTTTCGCGCCTTGTTTGGCCGGGCCTTCGTACTGGGCGCCAGCAACCCCAAGGACATCCTGTTTTTTGCCGCCTTTCTGCCGCAGTTTCTCGATAGCCAACAGCCGTTTTTGCCGCAACTGCTGGTGATGATCGCGACCTGGACACTGCTCGATCTGCTGTGCAAGCTGGCCTATGGCCTGGGCGCCCATGGCGCTGCGCGATATCTGCGCAGCGGCAAGGGCCAAAGCTGGTTCAACCGGGTCAGTGCCGGCCTGTTCGGCGGCGCCGGCGCGGCTTCGTTGCTCAGCCGGTAGGCGCTCTGGGCCGATTTAGCGTCAGTCCAGGTCGGCCGGCCTTAAAAAGTAAATTGTCGGCGGATCGGCATCCTGGATGCCGGCGAATAGCTTGACCAGTCGGCCCTCATTCTGGGCCGTCAGGAACCGTTGATAGACCGTTGGACGCAAGCTGTGCTTGTCCGTAAACCATGCACGAGACATCAGACGTTGCCGTCCGGTTTTCATCGGGAGGGATGTCCCATCCAGCCATTTGATCCATATGAAATACAGGTTATTTGAAGCTGGATGTGTGCAGACCAGATAGACAAGCCGCCTGATGGAAGAGGAGAAGCTTTCCATCGTGACCGTAAATCCGAGAGACTGAAGGACACGGGTCACGGCATTGGTACTGACGGTTATCCGATCATTGGTGATCGCTACGTCACCGCGTGATGGTCCGCGCAGCCTGGCCTCCGGCGCGCCTGACAGACCGAAGTCCACACGCTCGTACCCTCCCACCTCGCCATCCAGTCCCACGTACAGAACGGCTTTTTTGCGCGGTCTGACAGGCCGCAGCATTGTCAGTAGATCGTCGGTCGGTGCCATCTGCCCCAGTGCGGGAGGCACCCATCTATTCAGCGCTGCACGGATGTTCAATAAGCGAGTGCTCGTGACGGATGTGCCAGTGTCGGCCAGCTCCACCATTCTGTGCATCAACTGTCGCAGACTGGCCGGTGTCAGGCCCGGGAAACGGTTAGCCAGTGATTGTGAAAGCGGCTGGAAGAACAGGTCTTGACGCGGGGTCCAGCGCAGGTCGACGCCGTATGTGAGCAGCAACGGTTGCTGTGTGGGGGCTTGCCCCAGGTGCATGGTCAAACCCTCGAGGCTGTCAATCAACCCGCCCGGTGGTCTGAGGAAGACGAGGTCGGCATGGGGCTGCGAGCCGTCGGCAAGTGTCTCATAGAAGTTCGCGCCCACTTTAACGACCCGGCGCGGCGAGCCGGTTACCTGATACAGGTTTTTGCCTGGCGTTATCTCGGTGAGCTCTCTGATGTTCAGCGCCTGCCCCCATTCGCGCCATTGACCGGCGATGTTGATCGGCGTTCTCGTCAAATCACCCACTAAGCGTGGCGACGGTGGCGACCAACTGACCGGGGTGGGCGCGGGCGTCGGCCGCCAGGAAGCACTTGCGTCGGTACTCCTGCCCGGCTGCGGGCTGTCGGCGCCCAGCAGCCATTCGCGGGGCTCTTCGATAAATACAAACAGCTCATTCTCGCCAGGTGTTTGAGTATTTTTGAAACGCAGCCGTTGCTCACCTTTGCGTCGATAGACACCCAGGCGCTGACCGGTGGCGTCGAACGTGAACTGCTCGCCGTCGCGCATCCGTGTCCCCTTGTCCACCGGCGCCTTGAGCTCGACCGCATCGACCGCCGCGCCTGCCATCTTGTAGGGAGACGGCCCCTTGAACCTGGACGACGAAGGAGGCCGCACGGTAAGGCTGGCTTGCCTGCGCTGGCCTTGATGCAGACGCTTCAGCGCCGGGCCCATCAAGTGCTTTGACGAGCCCTTGGCCCCTTTTACCGGCAGGAACAGCATTGCGCATTCGAGCAATAACAGGTGCACGCTGGACACCAGGTCGATCACATCATCGGCACTTCCACTGTGATAAAGCCGTCGCGTGGCCAATACCACTTCCCAGGCCACGACCCCCACACCCACCAGGGGGATCATCGATAACAGCCCCCTGTTGGTTCGACCCGTCGCCTCGCCATATCGCCACTGACGATACGCCTGCAGCCTTTCGAGGGAATTGGATTGAGCATGCGCCTCACGCTGCACCCGCAACACCCGTGCGTGAGCCAGGAGCCCGAGCATATCCGTGGCGTCCGTGGCGCTGATGCCGAGCCATTCGTGCGGACCATGCGCTCGCTGCTCGAGGATCTCGGCCTCTATCTCGCTCAAGGCCGCCGCTGGGAACACTCGGTTGGTCTTGAACCATCGATACAGGTATTTGCCCGTCTCAACCGCCGAGTGGACGATATTCACGACTGAAAACATCCCGTTGCGTTCCAGCATGCGGCGCCAGATCGAAGCGGGCTCGACCAGCGCTTTGATATAGCCAGGGTAACCAAGCAGGGCTTGCGACTCGGAACCAGGTGCAACATGTGCAGCCAACCTGGAGATGGGTTCTCCGGGCTGCAGGTGCGCCATCAAGGCCTCGCGCAACGCTTTGAGGCTCGTGTATTCGGACAGCGCCGGGTAACCAATGGCGCCGGGCCAGTAAAGCAGGCAATAACCGCTGCCAGGGTCATGAATCACCACGCTCGCGGCAATATGCCGCGCCCATGGCAGCGTCAGCGCCTCCAGCCGTAGAAAACACAGTTGCAGCGGCGCCAGGCTCACGCCACGCTTGTTCGCCAACACCTTTGCAAACAGCTGCCGACCCCGCTCGCTCAGCACACGCTGCTGATCGAGCAGCGCCAGCTTCGCCTGGTGCCTGACCGGCCGGCGCAATAACTCGTGCAGCAAGGGCGACACCTGCGCGGTCCGGGCCATGCCCTCTTCGCCATAACAGACCTCAAGGATTTTGCGCTCAAATTGCCCGCCAAGGTCCAGGCCAGAGATAGTCTTGATCAGGTAATCCACGTTCAGGCGCGTTGCCCAGACCGGGTCCAGGCAGGTCATATGCTGCAGGCGCCAGCGCGTCCACGGCGCCTGCGGATCAAGATTGTTCAGGGCCAGTTGCAAGAAGCTGTAGGTGGTGCGCTCCGGACTCACCAGCGTTTTCGCGCCTGCTTCCCCCACCGCGCGCTCGGGGTGGGTGGCCCAGACCTTGCTCACGTCATCTGGAATATCAAAAAGCGGCTTGTCGATATCCAACCCAGGGTAAAAACCATCCTGGGTCAATTGCAAGATCAAGCGCTGGCGGCCGAAACTTTCTACGTCGCCCAACTGAGTGGTCAACCAACGCTGGAGGTTGAACTCACTGTGTTGCTGGCTCAAAAGCAAGCGCCGGTGATCCGTGCCAAGGGGGGGCAGCGTGGCGCTGAACCTGGCAGCGGCGATGACCAGTTGGATATTATTCAAGGCCATTTCCCGCGCATCGTTGGCCGGCACCTGCAGGTTCTGCTCGGCTTCCATCGCCAGCAAGGTCGTGGTCAACGATCTGTCGCTGACTTCGGTGAACATCCGCTCGCCTCGTCCAAGCCGCTCGTGCGCCTCCACCAGCGCCGCTATCTGTTCCTGAAGGCCGATTTTCAGCGCATCGGCCCCAAGCGCTTCGACAATCACCTCCAGCGCTTCGTCCACCGCCAAGCTTCGGACCCAGTCACGCGCAGCGTTGCGCTCGGCACGCCCGATACATTGCCAGAGCGCACCGGGTTCAGTGGACTTGAAACTGGCCTGTACACACTGCTTCAGGTACGCCAGGGATTTGAACCGTTGCAAGCCACCGTCAATGCCAGGCACGTACAACAACACGGCCTGGCGGGTGGACGCTGCGGGCTCATTCGCACCGGCGAGTATGCATGCACCGCGCAATCGGTACCTGGGCTGCGACGCCGAGCCGATACTGATCGCCAACACCCGATCTGCACAGGTGTCGCTGGTCTGCACCGCCTTCGCGGTGAACGCCGTGACGCGTGCCAAGAGCGTCGGATCAATCAAGCCCATCCGGTGTCCCAGCAGTGCCTCGAGCTCCAACGCCGCGCCACGAGCGTTCAGCAGGCGCTGCTCCAGACTGACCTGGCCGGTGCCGATGTCGGCCCAGGACGCGGACTCATGCAACCGGTGCGCCTGCGCTTGCAGCAGCTGCGCGCATTGATTGCGTTTTTCCAGCCATTGTTTGTGCAGGGCCACGGCGGTGTTGAATGCCTGGGTCTGCTCGCCCGGTGCCTGGGGGTTGAGCAGACGTTGAAAGGCGAGTTCCTGATGCCGCACCTTCGCTTCGCAGGCACGCAAGGGTAAGTGGGTCGAGAGGCTGGAAAAGCTGATCTCCCGATGACGCCGTTGCTTGTCCCTTTCCAGCAACCGCGACAGAACGGTGTTCAACTCGGGTTGCACGGATATCACGCCCCGCTCCTGTTCCACCTGCAGCAGACGTTCGAGCGGTCGCATATGCGCGCCCTTGATTGCGTTGCCGGCAAACAGATAGGGGATATTGATCTCCAGCAATGTGGCCAGTTCGTTGTCCCACTGCACCTTTAACAGCGCCTCGGCGCTATGGGCCAAGGCATCCATGCTGATGTGCGGGCCTATCCGGCCCGCGGCGAAGGGCTGCAGTGCTACTGCTGTGGCCGGCGCTAACTGGTGACGTCGAGGCAACGCCAACAGCGGCCACAACAGCAGCGCATGCGTATTGACCAGTATGGCGAACTGAGCCTGCCACTCTTGCAGGCTGCTGAACTCATAAAACGCTTGAGCCAGGCCGGGTAGGTACAGCACCTGTCGCTTATCCTCAGCCTCCTCCTGGTAGAAAAGATGCAGGGCCCCACTGAGCGGGATCTGGCTGTCAGCCTTTCCTGGACACACTACTTGCGCCACTTGCAGTTTCGCGCGCACGCCTCCCGCCCGTGCACGGGCCTGAGGAGTGGGCGCTTCGACCAGGGTCATGACCATCGCCAACCCGGCGTCGGACAGTTGATTCAATCCATGGGCCAACACTGCCTGGTCAGCCGCGAACTTCCGGTAAAGCGTGCACCAGCGATCCTTGCGCGAACAGACCTCGTTTTCAGCCAGCACTTGCCAATACGCCGGCACAGCGGCCTCGATGCGTTCGAGCAGGTCCACATCGAAGATCTCATCCAGCACTCTACCGGCTTGGCCCTCCGGTCGGCATACCTGCTCGCTCCATGCACCTGCTCTCGTACACGCACGTTCGGCCAGCAGGTGCATGACCGTGTCGGTCAAGTTGCGACGCCATGGCGGCGCATCGGGCACCAATGGCACATTGAGCAACAGGGAATCGGGGTCAGTCTCGAATGTTTCGCGTAACGTTTTGCGGATCAACCGACTGATTTTTGGTGAACGAACCTGCATCTTTTGCAACAGGTGCGCGTACCGCGCGGATCGCGTCTGGGCATGGTAAAGCTGATTGAGCATTTGGCTGGGTTGAGCACTGGTGGACAAGCGCTCAATCAGGACCGACTCCATCCACGCCATGGAGCCTGGTGGGTCGGCGGAAGACACTGGCCCTTGAGTATGTTCAGGGGTTTTATCAGTCGCGGCCAACTGTTCGGGTTCCATGCCTGCATCCATTCTCTGCTGTAAAACCGCAGATTAGGGGGCTGGCTCACCGCTCTGGCACTACATAAATAGATCGAGGTCGTTGACGATCAGCCACATCGGCAGAAAAAAAAGCCCGCAGTGTGAGCGGGCGAAAAAAACAGCGAAGCGCTTTGGGGGTGTGAAGCGCGGTGAAGACTCAACTGCCTCGGTAGGTCGAATAACTGTAGGGCGAAATCAGCAGGGGCACATGGTAGTGGTCCTGTTCGGCACTGATGCCAAAGCGCAGCACCACCACATCGAGGAACGCCGGTTCCGGCAACTGCACGCCACGGGCACGGTAGTAATCGCCGGCACTGAACTGTAACTGGTAGACGCCGCTGCGGTAGTCATCGCCTTGCAGCAGCGGCGCGTCACAACGACCATCGCTGTTGGTGACGGCACTGGCGACGAGCTCAAGCAGCGTGCCTTCGACGCGGTACAGTTCAACCTGGATGGCGCTCCCGGGGCAGCCGTGAGCCGCATCCAGTACGTGTGTGGTCAGTCGTCCCATGGATCCGGGCTCCCTTATTGAGTCGAGTGAAGATAGGCCGCACCTTTGCAGTGCATGAAAAAGCCGGTGACAGGCCGATTAAGACACTTTTGACAAATATTGTACACAATAAAAATCACAAAGTTTTGCGCGAGCCTTTGAACCTCCCTCCTTGCAGCAGATACTCATTGAGCCTTGCTTTTAAAAGACCTTTCATCCATTTATTGACCATTTGGGCAAGTTTCTTGCAGCGCTAAGCGATGACGGTGGGCTGGAAAAAATGCAGAAATACAGGCTTACAAAGTGACCTGCAAGTTGTATACAATCATCCCATCACTGTGACGCCACCAGGTCTTCGCGCCGGCCGCCACACACTTGCTACCACGCACAAGAAGGAAGACTGCAGTGAGCGCTGACTACCCACGCGACCTGATCGGTTACGGCAGTAACCCTCCTCACCCCCACTGGCCGGGCAAGGCACGCATCGCGTTGTCGTTCGTACTCAACTACGAAGAAGGCGGCGAGCGCAACATTTTGCATGGCGACAGAGAGTCCGAAGCCTTCCTTTCGGAAATGGTCTCGGCCCAGCCATTGCAGGGCGAACGCAACATGAGCATGGAGTCGCTGTACGAATACGGCAGCCGTGCCGGCGTGTGGCGCATTCTCAAGCTGTTCAAGGCATTCGATATCCCGCTGACCGTCTTCGCCGTGGCCATGGCCGCCCAGCGCCATCCGGAGGTGATCCGCGCCATGGTCCAGGCCGGTCACGAGATCTGCAGCCACGGTTACCGCTGGATCGACTATCAGTACATGGACGAGGCCCAGGAGCGCGAGCACATGCTCGAAGCCATCCGCATCCTCACCGAACTGACCGGCGAGCGCCCCCTGGGTTGGTACACCGGGCGCACGGGCCCCAACACCCGCCGCCTGGTGATGGAAGAAGGCGGTTTCCTGTACGACTGCGACACCTACGACGATGACCTGCCCTACTGGGAACCCAACACCCCCAACGGCAAGCCGCACCTGGTGATCCCCTATACCCTGGACACCAATGACATGCGCTTCACCCAGGTGCAGGGTTTCAATAAGGGCGATGACTTTTTCGAGTACCTCAAGGACGCCTTCGACGTGCTCTATGCCGAAGGGGCCGAGGCGCCGAAAATGCTCTCCATCGGCCTGCATTGCCGCCTGATCGGCCGCCCTGCCCGCTTGGCCTCGTTGAAGCGCTTTATCGAATACGCCAAAAGCCACGAACAGGTGTGGTTCACCCGTCGTGTCGATATTGCCCGCCACTGGCACGCAACCCACCCCTGCACGGGAGCGGCGATATGACTGCGTTCCACACCCTGAAACCCTCGACCCTGAGCCGCGATGCGTTTGTCGCCGCCTTCGCCGATATCTACGAACATTCGCCCTGGGTGGCCGAAAAGGCGTTCGACCTGGGCCAGGACACCTCGATCGACCAGATCGAAACCCTGCACCAGCGCATGAGCGACATCCTGTTGAGTGCCGATCATGCCAGTCAGCTGGCGTTGATCAACGCTCACCCGGACCTGGCCGGCAAAGCTGCCGTCCAGGGCCAACTGACCCAAGCCAGCACCGATGAACAAGCAGGCGCGGGTATTCACCAATGCACGGCCGAAGAGTTTTCTCGCTTCACCGAGCTGAATGAGGCCTATAAAGCCAAGTTCAAGTTTCCCTTCATCATGGCGGTAAAAGGCAGCAACCGGCACCAAATACTCGCCGCGTTCGAAACGCGCATCCACAACTCCGCGGACGCCGAGTTCAAGTGCGCGCTGGACGAGATCAACAAGATCGCGTTGTTCCGTTTACTGACCCTCTAGCAGTCCATCCCCAGCCACTCTATCTAAGGCAGACAAGAAGAATGAAAGCGCAACCCGTACCTTTCGAAAAGTTCGTCAACCTGGCCGACGCCCGCCTGGGCACCAAGATTATCTCGGTAACCGATGACTGGTTCGCTGACGCAAATCGCCTGTTCCAGCCCACCCCGGCCGTGTGGAAGGAGGGCGTTTTCGATGACAACGGCAAGTGGATGGACGGCTGGGAGTCGCGCCGCAAGCGTTTCGAAGGCTACGACAGCGCGGTGATCCAACTGGGTGTACCGGGCCGAATCAAGGGCGTGGACATCGACACTTCATTCTTCACCGGCAACTTCCCGCCGTCGGCCTCCCTGGAAGCCTGCTTCCTGACTTCGGGCGAGCCGGACGAACACACCCAGTGGACCGAAGTGCTGTCGGCCGTCGAGCTGCAAGGCAACAGCCACCACTACCACGAGATCAGCAACGACCAGGCGTTCAGCCACCTGCGTTTCAATATCTACCCGGATGGCGGCGTGGCCCGTCTGCGTGTGTACGGCGTGCCGTTCCGCGACTGGTCTTCGGTGGGCGACAACGAACAGGTCGACCTGGCGGCCGCCCTGAACGGCGGTCGTGCACTGGCCTGCTCCGATGAACACTTCGGGCGCATGAGCAACATCCTCAACCCGGGCCGTGGCATCAACATGGGCGACGGCTGGGAAACCGCACGTCGTCGTACGCCTGGCAATGACTGGGTGATCGTTGCGCTGGGCCACCCGGGCGAGATCGAAAAGATCGTCGTCGACACCTTGCACTTCAAGGGCAACTACCCGGACACCTGCTCGATCCAGGGCGCCTTCGTCAAGGGCGGCACCGACAGCCAGATCGAAACCCAGTCGCTGTTCTGGCGCGAACTGCTGCCGGCACAGAAACTGGAAATGCACGCCGAACACACCTTCGCCGAACAGATCAAGGCGCTGGGGCCGATCACCCACATCCGCTTGAATGTGTTCCCGGATGGCGGTGTGAGTCGCCTGCGTGTCTTGGGCAAAGTCTCAAAGTAAGCAGTGATCCCTGTGGTGAGCGGGCTTGCACCGCGCGGGGCAAGCCCGCTCACCACATAAGCTGCATTGCCACACAGTAGTTTTAACAACACAGCATTCGGATAAGAGACAGCCATGCGCACACTGATGATCGAACCCCTGACCAAAGAAGCCTTCGCTCCATTCGGCGACGTTATCGAAACCGACGGCAGCGATCACTTCATGATCAACAACGGATCGACCATGCGTTTTCACAAACTGGCGACGGTCGAAACAGCACAGCCTGAAGACCACGCCATCATCAGCATCTTCCGCGCCGACGCGCTGGATATGCCGCTGACCGTGTGCATGCTGGAGAGACACCCGCTGGGCAGCCAGGCCTTCATTCCGCTGCTCGGCAACCCCTTTCTGATCGTGGTCGCGCCACTTGGCGATGCACCTGTATCGGGCTTGGTCCGCGCCTTCGTTACCAACGGCAGGCAGGGCATCAATTACCATCGCGGCGTCTGGCACCACCCGGTGCTGACGATCGAAAAGCGGGATGACTTCCTGGTGGTTGATCGCAGTGGCACAGGCAATAACTGCGATGAGCATTTTTTTGAAGAGGATGAGCGGTTGATCCTCGCCCCCCACCAATAAGAGAAGGCCGGATCACCCGACAACAAGGGTGACAGGCGAGAGGTAAAGACTGTGGAAGCACATCTGTTGGAATGGCTGAACCTGAGCGTGCGCTGGGTTCACATGATCACTGGCGTCGCCTGGATCGGCGCTTCTTTCTACTTTGTCTGGCTGGAAAACAACCTTAATCGCGTCAACCCCAAGAGCGGCCTGGCCGGTGACTTGTGGGCGATCCACGGTGGCGGTATCTACCACCTGGAAAAATACAAACTGGCCCCGCCGACCATGCCGGACAACCTGCACTGGTTCAAATGGGAAGCCTACTTCACCTGGATGTCGGGCGTCGCGCTGCTGTGCGTGGTGTTCTACCTCAACCCGACGCTGTACCTGCTCGCCCCCGGCAGCACACTCAGCGGCACCGAAGGCGTGTTGCTGGGCATCGGCTCACTGTTCGTCGGCTGGTTCATCTACTCCTTCCTCTGCGACTCGGCCCTGGGCAAGCGCCCCGCCCTGCTCGGTTTCATCCTGTTCGTGCTGTTGATTGCGGCGGCCTACGGCTTCAGCAAGGTGTTCAGCGGCCGTGGCGCCTACCTGCACGTGGGTGCGGTGATCGGCACGATCATGGTGGGCAACGTGTTCCGCATCATCATGCCGGCGCAGCGCGCGCTGGTGGCGGCCATCGCCGAAAACCGCACGCCCGACCCGGCCCTGCCGGCCAAGGGCTTGCTGCGTTCACGTCACAACAACTACTTCACCTTGCCGGTGCTGTTCATCATGATCAGCAACCACTTCCCGAGCACCTACGGCAGCCAATACAACTGGCTGATCCTGGCCGGTATCGCGGTGGCGGCAGTGTTGGTGCGGCACTACTTCAATACGCGCCACAACAGCCAGAAGTATGCGTGGACCTTACCCGTGGGCGCGTTGGCGATGATCAGCCTGGCGTACGTCACCGGGCCCAAGCCGGCAGAGCCGATAGCCAAGGCACCGGTGGCCATCGAGTACCAGCCACTGCCGGAAACCGCATTGGGCGGTGGTTTGAAACCCGCGGCGCCGGCTGCTGAACCTGCACCGGCGCCCGCCCAGGCGACGATTGATTTCGACAAGGTGCACGGGGTGATCCAGGAACGCTGTGCGGTGTGCCACTCGGCCAAACCGACCAGCCCGCTGTTCAGCACCGCGCCAGCCGGCGTGATGTTCGACACCCCGGCGCAGATCCAACAGCAGGCGGCGCGCATTCAAGCGCAGGCCGTGGCCAGCCAGATCATGCCGTTGGGTAACATCACCCAGATGACCCAGCAGGAGCGGGACTTGATTGGTACCTGGATCAATCAGGGCGCACATACCAACTAACTGATTCACACAACTCCCTGTGGGAGGGGCGGTATGACGATTCGACGTGCTCCCTCCCACACCTGAAGCATGCCCCATTGTCGCCCTGTGCGCGCTGTAACGGCGCACTTGAGCCCGGACGTGGGAGCCAGTATTCTCCGCGCCCGCTTGAATCGACGGTGGTTTTACCGCCTTGGCGCGGCTTTTGCTGTAGCCATAAAGCTGACCAATCAGACGAGTTTTTCATCGAATCCAAAGGCGCCACATCCAGAGCGCCAGATTAGAAAAAACATAAAACTTTAGCTCGGGAGCAACCGAATGAAACCTATGTTCAAAAGCCTGGTGTTGGCAGGATCGCTGCTGGCCGGCGGCCAGGCCGTGGCCGGTGACTTGTTGCAGTGGCAGAACAACAGCCTGACCTACCTGTGGGGCAAGAGCTTTACCGTCAACCCGCAGATCCAGCAGACCGTCACCTTCGAACACGCCGATGCGTGGAAGTACGGCGACAACTTCTTCTTCCTCGACCGCATCTTTTACAACGGCAAGGAAGACGGCAACGTCGGTCCGAACACTTACTACGGCGAGTTCAGTCCACGGTTGTCATTCGGCAAGATTCTCGACAAGTACCTGTCCTTCGGCCCGATCAAGGATGTGTTGCTGGCCTTCACTTACGAATTCGGCGAGGGCGATAACGAGTCCTATCTGCTGGGTCCGGCATTCGATTTGAACATCCCGGGCTTCGACTACTTCCAGTTGAACTTCTACCAGCGCCAGACCGAAGGCAACCGCCCGGGCGACGGCGTGTGGCAGATCACCCCGGTGTGGTCGTACACCCTGCCCGTGGGCAACTCCGATGTGTTGATCGACGGTTTCATGGACTGGGTGGTCGACAACGACAAGAACGCCCGTGGCACTTACCACGCCAACCTGCACTTCAACCCACAGGTCAAATATGACCTGGGCAAGGCGCTGCACTGGGGCGACAAGCAGCTGTATGTCGGTTTTGAATACGACTACTGGAAGAACAAATACGGGATCGAAGATTCGGGCGCGTTCAAGACGACGCAGGACACGGCAAGTTTCCTGGTCAAGTATCACTTTTAAACCCCGCTGCAAACCAATGTGGGAGCAAGCCCCCTCCCACATTCAGGTCGTCGGTAGACCTAAGAACCGTGTGATCTCTTCACGCTTGGCCAACGCATCACTGCGTCCCAGCTCGATCAACTCGCTGCAATAGCCCGCCTCGAACAACAAGTAACTCAACACCCCCGCCCCGCTCGTCTTGGTCGCTCCCGGCCCACGCAGGAACAAACGCAACGCCGCCGGCAATTCCTGGCGATGGCGCGCCGCGATTTCATCGATCGGCTGGCTGGGTGCGATCACCAGCACCTCCACCGGTGCCAGGCCACGGGCTGCGCTGTCGGCCGGCTGCAAATGGCTGAACTGGTTCAAGCGCTCCAGCAACTCAATGTCACTTTCCAGGCTGTCGATGAACGTGCTGTTGAGCATGTGCCCACCGATCTGTGCCAGGGTCGGTTGCTGGCCGGTGTAGGTGCGTTGTATTGCCGGCTCGTTGCCCCTTGGGTTGCCGCTGACCCCCACCACCAGCACGCGGCTGGCGCCCAGGTGCAGGGCCGGGCTGATTGGCGCCGATTGACGCACGGCGCCGTCGCCGAAGTATTCCTCGTCAAGCTTCACCGGGGCAAACAGCAACGGGATCGCGGAACTGGCCAGCAGGTGTTCAACCGTCAGTTGGGTGGGGACGCCGATACGCCGGTGACGCAGCCACGCGTCGAGGGTGCCGCGACCTTGGTAGAAGGTCACCGCTTGCCCGGACTCGTAGCCGAACGCGGTCACCGCCACCGCATGCAGGTGCCGCTGCCGGATCGCCTCGTCGATACCCGCCAGGTGCAATTTGTCCTGCAGCAAATCGCGCAGCGGCGAACTGTTGAGCAGCGCCACTGGGAACTGCCGACCCAGGCCCAACAGGCTGTGGATCAGGAAGCGACTCGCCTGGCGAACCACCCCTGGCCAGTCGCTGCGCAACACCAGATGGCTGCGAAAGCCCTGCCAGAAGGCGGTAAGCCGTTGCACGGCCGCCGTGAAGTCCATTGCACCGCTGGCCAGGCTCACCGCGTTGATCGCGCCCGCCGAGGTACCGACGATCACCGGAAAAGGATTCGGTGCCCCCGGCGGCAACAATTCGGCAATCGCCGCCAATACCCCCACCTGATACGCCGCTCGCGCCCCGCCGCCGGAAAGAATCAAACCTGTAACCGGTTCAGCTGGGCGCATTGCGTCACTCCATAAAGGGGGAAAGATCTGACTGATCAGCGGCGTTTTTCGTACAGCTTGGGTTCACCCGGTGGCCGGCTCTTGAAGCGCCGGTGCGTCCACAGGTATTGCTCGGGGCATTCGCGCACGGCGGCTTCAACCCATTGGTTGATGCGCAGGCAGTCCGCCTCATCGCTTTCACCGGGAAAATCGCTCAACGGCGGGTGGATGACCAGGCGGTAACCGCTGCCATCGGCCAGGCGCTCCTGGGTGAACGGCACCACCAAGGCCTTGCCCAACTTGGCGAACTTGCTGGTGGCGGTGACCGTGGCGGCCTGGATGCCGAACAGCGGCACGAACACGCTTTGCTTGGCGCCGTAGTCCTGGTCCGGCGCGTACCAGATGGCACGACCGGCGCGCAGCAACTTGAGCATGCCGCGCACGTCTTCGCGTTCGATGGCCAGGGAATCAAGGTTGTGGCGCTCGCGCCCACGGCGCTGGATAAAGTCGAACAGCGGGTTGCCGTGCTCACGGTACATACCATCGATGGTGTGCTTCTGCCCGAGCAGCGCCGCACCGATTTCCAGGGTGGTGAAGTGCAGGGCCATGAGGATCACGCCCTTGCCGTCCAGTTGCGCCTGTTTGAGGTGTTCCAGGCCTTCGACATGGGCCAGACGCGCCAGGCGCTGGCGCGACCACCACCAGCTCATGGCCATTTCAAAGAAGGCGATGCCGGTGGAGGCAAAGTTCTGCTTGAGCAGGTGCTTACGCTCTTTGGCGGTTTTTTCCGGGAAGCACAGTTCCAGGTTGCGCGCGGCGATGCGGCGACGTTCGCCGGCGACACGGTACATCCCCGCGCCCAGCAACCGACCAATGGCAAGCAGCGCACGGTACGGCAACCGAGTGACCAGCCACAACAGGCCGAGCCCCAGCCACAATAGCCAGAAACGCGGGTGAAGAAATACAGCTCGAAAACGCGGGCGATCCATTACAGATTCCGGTAAAGACAGGGCCGCGCATTCTACAACGGTTCGACTCGGCTTGCGGCGGGTGAGTGTTCTCGTTATAAGTCTCGACACTTTTCGTGACAAGCCGCTTTATGCCGACCATGAGCCAAACCGAACCGCTAGACCAAGATCCCGTGTTCCAGCTGAAAGGCAGCATGCTCGCCATCACCGTGCTGGAACTGGCCCGCAACGACCTGGATGCCCTGGACCGCCAACTGGCCGCCAAGGTCGCCCTGGCGCCGAACTTCTTCAACAATGCCCCGCTGGTACTGGCCCTGGACAAACTCCCCGCCGGCCAGGGCGCTATCGATCTGCCCGGCCTGATGCGTGTGTGCCGTTCCCATGGCCTGCGCACCCTGGCCATTCGCGCCAGCCGTATCGAAGACATTGCCGCAGCCATCGCCATTGAACTGCCAGTACTGCCGCCGTCCGGTGCGCGTGAGCGTCCGCTTGAACCGTTAGTCGACGAAGCGAAGAAAAAACCGGAAAAACCACCGGAGCCGACGATCAAGCCTACAAAGATCATCACCACGCCCGTACGCGGCGGGCAGCAGATTTACGCCGAAGGCAGCGACCTGGTGGTGATCTCCTCGGTCAGCCCCGGCGCGGAACTTCTCGCCGATGGCAATATCCATGTATACGGCCCGATGCGCGGACGTGCACTCGCCGGCATCAAGGGTGATACCAAGGCGCGTATTTTTTGTCAGCAGTTGACCGCTGAGCTGGTGTCCATCGCGGGCCGGTACAAGGTTTCCGAAGATTTGCGCCGTGATCCGCTGTGGGGAGCCGGGGTGCAGGTCAGCCTGTCGGGCGATGTGTTGAACATCACCCGGCTTTAACGGATACTGCCGCATTTTCCAAGCATCTCTAGACTCTGATAGCACAGCGAAACCGGCAAGACTTGCGTAGGAATAATTGGAAGTTGGCGTTTCCCCCGTGGAAACCACATCTTTTTCCTACAAGGGCTGTCCGCCTGCAGCGAGTTCCAAGAGATGTTTTTCAGGGGCTGAAAAGTCCTTTTTCCTTAGGGGTGAAACACCTTGGCCAAGATTCTCGTGGTTACATCCGGCAAGGGTGGTGTGGGTAAGACCACCACCAGCGCCGCTATCGGTACCGGCCTCGCTCTGCGCGGCCACAAGACAGTCATCGTCGACTTCGACGTCGGTTTGCGTAACCTCGACCTGATCATGGGCTGCGAACGTCGCGTGGTGTATGACTTCGTCAACGTGGTGAACGGCGAAGCCAACCTGCAACAGGCCCTGATCAAGGACAAGCGCCTTGAGAACCTGTACGTGCTGGCCGCCAGCCAGACCCGTGACAAGGATGCGTTGACCAAGGAAGGCGTAGGCAAGGTCCTCGCCGAGCTGAAGGAAACCTTCGAATACGTGGTGTGCGACTCCCCGGCGGGTATCGAAACCGGTGCTCACCTGGCGATGTACTTCGCCGATGAAGCCATCGTGGTGACCAACCCGGAAGTTTCCTCTGTACGTGACTCGGACCGCATGCTCGGCCTTTTGGCCAGCAAATCCCAGCGCGCCGAAAAAGGCGAAGACCCGATCAAGGAACACCTGCTGCTCACCCGCTACAACCCTGAGCGCGTCAGCAATGGCGAAATGCTCGGCGTTGAAGACGTCAAGGACATCCTTGCGGTGACCCTGCTGGGCGTGATCCCGGAATCCCAGGCTGTGCTGAAGGCGTCCAACCAGGGCGTGCCGGTGATTCTTGACGACCAGAGCGACGCCGGCCAGGCGTACAGCGATGCTGTCGATCGCCTGCTGGGCAAGACCGTGGAACATCGCTTCCTCGATGTAAAGAAGAAGGGATTCTTCGAGCGTATCTTTGGAGGCAACTAAACAATGAAATTTCTCGACTTCTTTCGCGCCAACAAAAAACCAAGCACCGCATCGGTCGCGAAAGAGCGTCTACAGATCATCGTGGCGCACGAACGCGGCCAACGCAGCACCCCGGATTACCTGCCGGCCTTGCAGAAGGAACTGGTCGAGGTGATCCGCAAGTACGTCAATATCGGTAACGATGACGTGCATGTCGCCCTGGAAAATGACGGCAGCTGCTCGATTCTGGAACTCAATATCACCCTGCCTGATCGCTGATCGAACAGGCGGCCGCCACGGCGGCTCGTTCACCCTGTCCCTCATCGGGGGACTGGGTGGGCGAGTCGCCGTTGGCGTTTGTTACGAGGCTGTTTAATGCCGCTGTCCAATGTCCACATCCTTTATCAGGACGACGCTGTCCTGGTGGTGAACAAGCCGACCCTGCTGCTCTCGGTGCCTGGCCGTGCCGACGACAACAAGGACTGCCTGATCACCCGCCTGCAGGAAAACGGCTACCCCGAAGCCCGTATCGTCCATCGCCTGGACTGGGAGACCTCGGGTATCATCCTGCTGGCGCGGGACGCCGATACCCATCGCGAACTGTCGCGCCAGTTTCACGACCGCGAAACCGAAAAAGCCTACACCGCCCTGGCCTGGGGCCAACCAGCACTGGACAGCGGCAGTATCGACCTGCCCCTGCGCTATGACCCACCGACCAAGCCGCGTCACGTGGTGGACCACGAGTTCGGCAAGCATGCGCTGACCTTCTGGAAGGTGCTGGAACGTTGTGGCGATTGGTGTCGAGTAGAACTGACGCCGATCACCGGGCGCTCTCACCAGTTGCGCGTGCATATGCTGTCCATCGGCCACCCGCTACTGGGTGATGGCCTGTACGCCCATGAACAAGCCCTGGCCGCCTGGCCGCGGCTGTGCCTGCACGCGAGCATGCTGAGCTTCACGCATCCGCAAAGCGGCGAGCGTCTACGCTTCGAGTGCCCTGCCCCTTTTTAAGCTGTAAACACAGTCAAATGTGGGGGCAAGCCCCCTCCCACATTTGTTCTGTGCACTTGCAGCCATCGAACGGTAAACTGCGCGCACTGCTGTCTGGAGCTATTTATGCGCGAAGCGTTGAATCAAGGCCTGATCGACTTCCTCAAGGCCTCCCCTACTCCTTTTCATGCCACTGCCGCCCTGGCCCAGCGCCTCGAAGCGGCCGGTTATCAGCGTCTCGACGAGCGCGAGACCTGGACCACCGAAGCCAACGGTCGCTACTACGTGACCCGCAACGACTCCTCGATCATCGCCTTCAAGCTCGGCCGTCATTCGCCGCTGCAGGGTGGTATCCGCCTGGTCGGTGCCCATACCGACAGCCCGTGCCTGCGAGTCAAGCCCCAGCCCGAGCTGCAACGCCAGGGTTTCTGGCAACTGGGCGTTGAAGTCTACGGCGGCGCGCTGCTGGCGCCATGGTTCGACCGCGACCTGTCCCTGGCCGGCCGCGTGACCTTCCGCCGCGACGGCAAGGTCGAAAGCCAGTTGATCGACTTCAAGTTACCGATCGCCATCATTCCCAACCTGGCCATTCACCTGAACCGCGAAGCCAACCAGGGCTGGGCGATCAATGCCCAGACCGAGCTGCCGCCGATCCTCGCGCAGTTTGCCGGGGACGAGCGCGTGGACTTCCGCGCCGTGCTCACCGACCAACTGGCACGCGAACATGGGTTGAACGCCGATGTGGTGCTCGACTACGAGCTGAGCTTCTACGACACGCAAAGCGCCGCGGTGATCGGCCTCAATGGCGACTTCATCGCCGGGGCGCGCCTGGACAATCTGCTGTCCTGCTACGCCGGCCTGCAAGCCTTGCTCACCAGCGAAAGCGAGGAAACCTGCGTGCTGGTGTGCAACGACCACGAAGAAGTCGGCTCCTGCTCGGCCTGTGGCGCCGATGGCCCGATGCTGGAACAGACCCTGCGCCGCCTGTTGCCCGAAGGCGATGAATTCGTACGCACCATCCAGAAATCGCTGTTGGTATCTGCCGACAATGCCCACGGCGTGCACCCTAACTACGCCGACAAGCACGACGCCAACCACGGCCCCAAGCTCAACGCGGGCCCGGTGATCAAGGTCAACAGCAACCAGCGCTACGCCACCAACAGCGAAACCGCCGGGTTCTTCCGCCACCTGTGTATGGCTCAGGAAGTACCGGTACAAAGCTTCGTGGTGCGCAGCGACATGGGTTGCGGCTCGACCATCGGCCCGATCACCGCCAGCCACCTGGGCGTGCGCACCGTGGACATCGGCCTGCCGACGTTTGCCATGCACTCGATTCGCGAACTGTGTGGCAGCCATGATCTGGCGCACTTGGTGAAGGTATTGGGGGCGTTCTACGCGAGCCACGACCTGCCCTGATCTCCAGTGTGGGAGGGGGCTTGCTCCCGATAGCAGAGTATCAGTCACTGTAAATGTTGACTGACCCACAGCTATCGGGGGCAAGTCGAATCGTCGCACCGCCCCTCCCACATTTAGTTCGGCGTACATCTGACCTGCATCACCTGCACTTCCCATAATCCGGCCTAGACTTGTCAGTATTCCCACTCCGACAAGGCCGTCGCCCCATGATCTCCATGTCCGCCTTCCACGCCATGCTTATCCCCATCCTGGTCGGCATGTTCCTGCTCGCGGTCGGCTTCAATTTTCGCGACAAGCCCCTCGGCGTGTTCGGCATGTGGGTCGGCATGCTGCTGATCCTGGGCACTGTGGTGTACAAGATCCTCGCCAAACTGGCCGAATGACGCTTGCCCTCGTACACTCGATCGACCTGTCGTCTTCAAGGTTGACCGCCTCGTGCTCTCCCGTCTGTTCGCCCTGCCCTGCTACCTGCTGATCGCCCTGCTCACCCTGCTTCCCACTTCGCCTGCCCACGCCGTGGGCTTGCCTGGACTGCTGGGCGGTACCGCCAAGGCTCAACCTCAAGCCGAGGTGCCCCTGGGGCAGTCCCTGGATGAGGTGATCAAGACCCTGGAAAACGACCAGCAGCGCAGCCAACTGCTCAGCGACCTGAAAAAGCTGCGCGCCGCCACGCAAAAGGCCCAGCCCGCCGCCGAACAAGGCGTGCTCGGGCTGATCGGCAGCACGCTGTCCGGCCTGGAGCAGCAGTTCTCGGGCAACGACAGCCCGCTGGGACGTTGGTCCAGTGAGGTCGACCTGGCCAAGGATGAACTCAATGCCTTGATGCTGCCGGCCACCGAGTGGCTGCCTATCATCTTCGGTTTTGCCCTGATCCTCGCGCTGTGGAGCCTGCTGGCCGCCGTGCTGATCTGGCTCAGCCACCGTGTGCGCGAGCGCTTCGGCCTGCCGGAAGAACTGCCGCAACACCCGCGCACCTGGGACATGGTGCGCTTCGCCCTGCGCAAACTGGGGCCGTGGCTGATCGCCCTGGTGATCACGGTTTACCTGAGCTACGCCCTGCCCTCGTCCCTGGGCAAATCCCTGGCGATGGTGCTGGCTTACGCGTTGGTGGTCGGTACCTGTTTCTCGGCGATCTGCGTGATTGCCTTCTCCCTGCTGGACGGTCCGCACCGCCATCGCGCGCTGTACATCCTGCGCCACCAGGCCTTCCGTCCGCTGTGGTGGATCGGCAGTTTTGCCGCCTTCGGCGAAGCCCTCAGTGACCCGCGCCTGGTGAGCGCACTCGGCCAGCACCTTGCCCACACCGCGGCGACAGTCGCCAATGTGATGGCCGCGCTGTCCACCGGGGTGTTTATCCTGCGCTTCCGCCGGCCGATTGCGCACCTGATACGCAACCAGCCGCTGTCGCGGCGCCTCACCCGCCGCGCGCTTACCGACACGCTGTCGATCATCGGCACCTTCTGGTACCTGCCGGCGATGTTGCTGGTGGGCATCTCACTGTTTGCCACGTTCCTGTCCGCCGGCGACACCAGCACCGCCCTGCGCCAGTCGTTGTTGTGCACGGTGTTACTGGTGTTGTGCATGGTGATCAACGGCCTGGTGCGTCGTCACGCACTCAAACCCCAACGGCACAAGCGCCATGCGCTGTATTCCGAACGCCTGAAAAGTTTCATCTACACCCTGGCCCACTTGGCGGTGTGGCTGGTGTTTATCGAGCTGGGCCTGCGGGTGTGGGGCCTGTCGCTGATTGGTTTTGCCGAAGGCGAGGGCCATGAAATCGCGGTCAAGCTGTTCGGCCTGGCCGGCACGCTGCTGTTTGCCTGGCTGATCTGGATCCTCAGCGACACCGCGATTCACCACGCCCTCACCCGTTCGCGCAAAGGCCTGGCCAATGCGCGGGCGCAGACCATGATGCCGTTGATCCGCAACGTGCTGTTCGTGACCATTTTCATCATCGCCGCCATCGTCGCCCTGGCGAACATGGGCATGAACGTCACCCCGCTGCTGGCCGGTGCCGGTGTGATCGGCCTGGCCATCGGTTTTGGTGCGCAATCGCTGGTGGCGGACTTGATCACCGGTCTGTTCATCATCATCGAAGATTCCCTGGCGATTGACGATTACGTTGACGTCGGCGGGCACCTCGGAACGGTCGAGGGCCTGACCATCCGCACCGTGCGCCTGCGTGACATCGACGGCATCGTGCACACGATCCCGTTCAGCGAAATCAAAAGCATCAAGAACTACTCGCGGGAGTTCGGCTACGCGATCTTCCGGGTGGCGATCCCCTACAACATGGAGATCGATGCCGCGATCAAGCTGATTCGCGAGGTCGGCCAGAAGATCCGCAACGACCCGTTGCAGCGCCGTAACATCTGGTCGCCGCTGGAGATTCAGGGGGTGGAAAGCTTCGAGTCAGGCAGCGCAATCCTGCGCGCACGGTTCAAGACGGCGCCGATCAAACAATGGGAAGTGTCGCGGGCGTTCAACCTGGCGCTCAAGCGGCAACTGGATGAGGCCGGACTGGATCTGGCCACGCCGCGCTTGAGTGTGCAGGTGGTGACGGGGGCAACGGGCGGGTTGGAGAAAGACAAGAACGCTTGAACCTTTGGGAACCGGCTTGTTGTGGCGAGGGAGCTTGCTCCCGCGGGCTGCGAAGCGGCCCCACGATTTTGGGAGCAAGCTCCCTCGCCACAAGGGATGAGTCAGGCCAGCGCAGTGCCATCCATCGTCTGGCGCAGGCTCAATGGGCGCATATCGGTCCAGGTTTCTTCGATGTAGGCCAGGCACTCTTTCTTCAGGCCGCTCTTGCCCACGGTGCGCCAGCCTTCCGGCACGGCCTTGTAGTCGGGCCAGATGGAATACTGTTCTTCATGGTTGACCACTACCTGAAACAGGATGTCGTCGCGGTCAAATACTGAGGTCATTGCTGTTCTCCAGGGTTTGAAGGTTGTCTGCGCACCACGCGCAACGCTGATATCTATAGAGACGTACCACGCCGTGAAAAAATTAGAGGCTGGCCGCTGTGGCCGCCAGGGCTCGCCTGAAGATCCCGGCCCCTTCCACATTTGAATTGCATTCGGCTTCACAGCCCACGATATTTTTCATTCAACGCATACAGAATCGCGCACGTCTCGGCATCGAGACCCCCACGATAATCCCGTGCGCGAAAGTGCATCTGGAACGCCCGCGTCCTGCGCTCAAAGCCCTGGCGATTTTTGGCCGGCGCATAGCCATAGCGCTGGAATGCGCGTTCCACTTCCACCTCCGGCGGCAGCCCCAGGCAAAACCGGCGCTGGTACATGGCCCGCGTCGAGTCGTCAAACCAGGCGCCGATTCCCGCCTCGAACAGACACCGCCAGGGCAACCGGGGGCCCGGATCGCTTTTGCGCCCGTAGGCTACGTCCGAATGCCCGAGGATATCCGTGGGGCCGATTTGCGGGTAGCGCCCGAGGATGTCGCGAAGCAGCGCAATCAATACGTCGATCTGTTCCTCAGGGTAGGCAGGAAAGGTAAACACGCCGCCGTCATCGCGTGCCAGGTTGACCAGTTCGATGCCAATCGAGCGGCTGTTGAGATTGTCGCGCCCACCCCACTGACTGACGCCCGCATGCCAGGCACGCTTGTCCTCATCCACCAGGCGAAAGGCGCGCAACTCGTCATAACCGGCGACGCGGTAGCCGGGCTCATGTGGGTCGGGCAGCAGATAATGGGCACTGACACCGTCGCGGGTCAGGGTGCGCAGGGATGACGCGAAAGGGGCAGCGGTGTAATGCACGATCAACTGGCGCACCGGCTCGCCGTTACGTTCGTTGAAGCCCAGGGCAGGGAAACTGGTGTCGATGACCAACATAAGAACCGTCCTTTTCAATACAGGCCGAGTCGTTCGGCCCGTTCAAGCGCAAAAAAATTACCGCCATCCTGACGATCCGTACGTCAGGCGGGCGGTAACTATTTGGCACTTGAAAAAAGGATCAGCGCCGCAGCGGCATGCCCAGTTCGACGCGCAAACCGTCGACCTGGCTGTCGAACTTCAGCGAGCAGGAACAGCGCTGCACAATGGCTTGCACAATCGCCAGGCCCAGGCCGCAACCCTCGCTGTTGCCGTTGCGCCAGAAGCGTTGGGTGAGGTATTGCAGGTCTTCGCTGGAAATCTGCTTGCCATGGTCGCGCACCCGGAACACCACCTGCTCCGCGGTGGCGTGCACGCTGAGTTCGACGCGGGTGTCGGCCGGGGTGTGGCGCAGGGCGTTGTCCAGCAGGTTGCGCAGCGCCGCAACCGCCAGGCCCACGGGCATTTCCACCGGAGTGGCGCAAAGGTTGTCCGGCAGGATCAGGTCGATACGCGCGCTGTCTCCTGCATTGGCATCCTGGATCGCCAGCCGGGCCACCTCTTCGGCGCTGGACTGCACGCCATCGTCAAACGACAGGCTGCCTTCCACCCGCGCCAGCAGCAGCAATTGCTCAAGGGTGCGGTGCAGGCGGTCGGCGCCCGCCTCGGCATGCGCCAGGGACTGGTCGCGGGCCGCGCCGTCGGTCATGCGCGCCACTTGCAGGTGGGTCTTGATCGCCGTCAGCGGGCTACGCAGTTCGTGGGCCGCGTCGCCGGTGAGGCGGCGTTCGCGCTCGATGGTCTTGGCGATGCGCTGCAACAGTTGGTTCTGGGTGTCGAGCAGCGGCTTGAGTTCACTGGGCAACGGGTGGATCTGCAGCGGCTCCAGGGAGTCGGCACTGCGACGCATCAGTGCGTCACGCATGCGGTTGAGCGGCAACAGGCTCTGGCCAATGCCCAGCCACAGCAGGCACAGGCAGCCGAGCATGGCCACACCCACCGGCACCGACGCCGCCAGCAGGATCGACATGTTCAGTGCCTCGCGCTCCACCTGGCGGTCAGCGGTGGTAATCAACAGGTCACCGCGGGACAGGGTAAAGCTGCGCCAGCCCACGCCGTCGATCATCTGATCGCGAAAGCCGCTGCGTTGCGACTCCAGGCCCTGGTCCGGGGTGGTGTGGCTGCGCGCGAGGATTTCGCCACGCAACGAGCTGACCTGGCAGGCCATGCCGCCGGGCACATTGAAGTGCTCGGAATTCAAATGCGCACCGCCGCTAACACTGGCCAGGCCCGGCATCTGCTCGGTGAGCCCGGCCACCATGCGCGCCGAGGCCACCAGACGCTGGTCGAGGGAAAACATCATCTGGTTGCGCAGGTCGTTGAGCATCCAGGCCGCCGCCAGGGCCCAGATCACCACGAATGCGGCGCCGAGCTTGAAGGTCAGGCGCAGGCGCAGGCTCTTCACGAAGCGTTTTCTCCATCATCCGCCGGGCCCAGGCGGTAGCCCAGGCCGCGCACGGTTTCGACGATGCCATTGCCCAATTTGCGTCGCAGATGGTGGATGTGCACGTTGAGCGCGTTGCTTTCCAACTCGTCGTTGAAACCGTAGACACTGTCCTTGAGTTGCTCGCTGGACAGCACCCGGCCCTTGTTGTGCAGCAGCGCCTGCAACAGCGCCTGCTCGCGGCGCGACAGGTCGACCGGCTGGCCGCCGAGCAGGGTTTCGCGGCTGCTCGGGTCGTAGCTCAGGCGGCCGTGCTCGATCAGGTTGACGCTGCGCCCCGCCATGCGGCGCAGCAGGGTCTGCAGGCGTGCGGCCAATTCGCGCAGGTCGAAGGGTTTGAGCAGGTAGTCATCGGCGCCCGCTTGCAGGCCGTCGACGCGGTTGGTCACCGAATCTCGTGCGGTCAGGATCAGCACCGGGATTTCCAGGCCCTGGCTGCGCAATTGCTGCAGCAGCTTCAGGCCGTCTTCGTCGGGCAACCCCAGATCAAGAACCATGATGTCGAAGGTCGCCGCCTTGAGCATCGCGCGCGCGGCTGCGGCGGTCGCCACGCGCTCGACCGTAAAGCCCTGGGCGCCGAGGCCGGCCACGATGCCGCTGGCGATCAGTTCGTCGTCTTCACAGACCAGTACGTGCATGCTGAACCCTTCATGAAAGATGGGGAGATTAGAGAAGCCAAGGATTAAGCGCGCATTATGCCGCCAAAGTTCACAACATCAGAAAATCCCTACACTCTAGAATAGCCCTCGGTTAATCATCGGTTAATCAACGCCACACATTGTGTGCCTCACTTGCATCGAACTAAGGCTTGACCATGCGGCATCTTTTTACCTTTCTGCTGGTGTTGTTCGCGGGATTCGCCCAGGCAGCGCCGGGCAACCCCTTCGAGACCAAACCCGATTTCCTCCCGGTGGGCAAGGCCTTCACCTTCACCTCCGAACGCCTTGAAAGTGGCGAAACGCAGCTGTATTGGCAAATTGCCAACGGTTATTACCTGTACAAGCAGCGCATGAAGTTCGATGGCCTGGCCGAAAAGCCGGCATTGCCCGAAGGCGAAGCCCACAGCGATGAGTTCTTTGGCGAGCAGCAAGTGTATCGCCAGGGCCTGGAAGTGAAGATACCGGCCGGTGTCACCGGCCAGATCAAGCTGGGCTGGCAGGGCTGCGCCGACGCGGGCCTGTGCTACCCGCCGCAGTCGATCACCGTGGACCTGGGCGGCAACCCGGCCGTCGCAGCCACCGCGCAGGCCCAAGACCAGAGCCTGGCCAGTGGCCTGCAACAGCGCAGCCTGGGTTGGAGCCTGCTGGTGTTCTTCGGCCTCGGCCTGCTGCTGGCGTTCGCCCCGTGTTCGTTGCCGATGCTGCCGATCCTTGCCGGCCTGGTGGTGGGCAGCGGTGCCAGCCCGCGCCGCGGGTTTGCCTTGGCCAGCAGCTATGTGGTGTGCATGGCCCTGGTGTATGCCGCCCTCGGTGTGCTGGCCGCATTGCTCGGCGCCAACCTCGCCGCGCTGCTGCAAACCCCGTGGATCCTCGGCAGTTTCGCCGCCTTGTTCGTGATCCTTGCCCTGCCGATGTTCGGCTTCTTCGAATTGCAACTGCCGGCGTTCCTGCGTGATCGCCTGGACAACGTCAGCCGTCAACGAAGCGGCGGCAGTCTCGTCGGCGCGGGTGTACTCGGCGCGCTGTCCGGCCTGCTGGTGGGCCCGTGCATGACCGCGCCGCTGGCCGGCGCGCTGCTGTATATCGCCCAGAGCGGCAATGCGTTGCACGGTGGCCTGATCCTGTTCGCCATGGGCATCGGCATCGGTATTCCGCTGTTGCTGCTGGTGACCGTGGGCAATCGCTTCCTGCCCAAGCCGGGCACCTGGATGAACGTGCTCAAGGGCATCTTCGGCTTTCTGTTCCTCGGCACCGCGGTGCTGATGATTCGCCCGGTCGTTGGCGAAAGCCTGTGGATTGGCCTGTGGGGTGCATTGGCTCTGGTAATGGCCTACTGCGGCTGGACACTCGCACGTGAATATGGCCTGGCCGCCAAAGTGTTCGGCGCCGGTTCCCTG
The DNA here is from genome assembly GCF_030687435.1 of Pseudomonas sp. FP597. Classification (NCBI taxonomy): domain Bacteria; kingdom Pseudomonadati; phylum Pseudomonadota; class Gammaproteobacteria; order Pseudomonadales; family Pseudomonadaceae; genus Pseudomonas; species Pseudomonas sp. FP597. The sequence goes on from NZ_CP117432.1 coordinate 4,556,029, forward strand.
GTGCTGGGCCTGTGGGGCGCGGTGCTGGTGGTGGGCGCGGCCGGTGGCAGCGACGACCTGTGGCAACCGCTGAAGGTCTACAGTGGCTCGCGGGTAGCCGGTGCGCCGACCGCCCACGATGCCTTCATGACCATCAACGATCCGGCCGTGCTGCAAAGCCAGCTCGACAGCGCCAAGGCCCAGGGCCAGTGGGTGCTGGTGGACTACTACGCCGACTGGTGCGTGTCGTGCAAGATCATGGAAAAACAGGTGTTCGGCCAACCTCAGGTGCTGGAGGCCCTGAAAGACGTGCGCCTGCTGCGCCTGGACGTCACCGCCGACAACGCCGCCAGCCGCGAACTGCTGGGCCGCTACAAAGTGCCGGGCCCACCGAGCTTTGTCTGGATCGGCCCTGATGGTGAAGAACGCCGCGCCCAGCGCATCACCGGCGAAGTAAACGCCGACGCCTTCCTGCAACGCTGGAACCAGACCCGAGACGCCCTCTGATGCTGACCTTGACCATCGGCACCTTCGCCATCGCGCTCAATCACATCCTGCTCATCAGCGCGCTGATTCTCGCCACCCTAGTGGGTTGGCGCGTGGCCAAGCGTGGCGGTGAAAACCCGGAATCGGTGCTGTTCAGCCTGTTCCTGTTGGGCATGCTGGCCGCGCGCGTCAGCTTCGTGGCGATGTACTGGAGTTACTACCGTAACGACCCGCTGCAGATGGTCGACCTGCGCGACGGTGGCTTTCTCGCCTGGCCGGGTATCGTCGTGCTGATCGTCGCCGCGCTGGCCTACGGCTGGCGTCGCCCGGCGCTGCGCAAGCCGTTGAGCGCCGGGGTGATTACCGGCCTGCTGTTCTGGGGCATGACCAGCCTGTCGCTGAACGTCTATGAAAAAGGCACGCGCCTGCCGGACATCACCTTGCGCACGGCCAATGGCGAGGTGGTGCAACTGGCCGATTACCAGGGCGGCCCTCTGGTGATCAATCTGTGGGCCACTTGGTGCCCGCCGTGCCGACGCGAAATGCCGGTACTCGAAAGTGCCCAGCGCATGCGCCCCGACGTGACCTTCCTATTCGTCAACCAGGCCGAAAGCATGCAAAGCGTGAGTACTTTCCTGGCTACCCAGGGGTTGACCCTCGACAACGTATTGTTCGACGCCGGCGGCCGCCTCGGCCAGGCCGTGGGCTCCATGGTCCTGCCGACCACGCTGTTCTACACAGCCGACGGGCGCCTGATCAACAGCCACCTGGGCGAGTTGTCCCAGGCCAGCCTGGCCCGCGCCATGGAACCCTTCGACACCCTCGCCCCTGCCGCCACAAGGAAACCGACATGCCTCGCCTCCGCCACCTGCTGACCCTGCTGCCTCTGACGCTGGCCGCCACCCTCGCCCAGGCCGAAGACTGGCCGGCGCCGATCAAACAGATCGAAGCCAAGGGCGCCAAAATCATCGGCAAGTTCGAGGCTCCCAGCGGCCTCACCGGCTACGCCGCGCAGTACCAGAACCGAGGCATGGCCCTGTACCTGACCGCCGACGGCAACAGCGTGATTGCCGGCAACCTCTACGACGCCCAGGGCAATGACCTGAGTACGCAGCCTCTGGAAAAACTGGTGTACGCGCCCATGGCCAAGCAAGTCTGGGCCAAGATGGAAAACAGCAGCTGGATCCAGGACGGCGACAAGAACGCCCCTCGCATTGTCTATCTGTTCAGCGACCCCAACTGCCCCTATTGCAACATGTTCTGGGAACAGGCACGGCCGTGGGTAAAAGCCGGCAAGGTGCAGTTGCGCCACATCATGGTCGGCATCATCCGCGAGGACAGCGCCGCCAAGTCGGCCGCCCTGTTCGCCGCCAAAGACCCGCAAAAAGCCCTGGAAGAACACGAGGCCGCCGGCAAGGGCAGCAAGTTGCAGGCCCTGGCCAAGATCCCGGCGGACATCGAAGCCAAGCTTGATGCCAATATGAAACTGATGGATGAACTGGAATTGTCGGCGACGCCGGCGATTTTCTACCTGGATGACAAGGGTGGGTTGCAGCAACAGCAAGGGGCGCCGTCGCCGGATAAACTGGCGAAAATAATGGGGCCTAAATAACGTTGATTCAGATACACAGTGCTCCCACCCAAGTGGGAGCACTGATCACGAGCGTATAGCGCTACCGCCGACTACCCTTTGACCAGGATATTGGTAATGGCGTAGTCGTTGCCACTTTGTCCATCCTTTTCGTGGCTATGGACCGCCAAGGTCATTGACGTCGCATTGGCCGTAAAGGATCCCTGCAAGGTCGACCAATACTGAGAGAAGTAAGTAATTGCGGCAACTTGTTGGCTACCGGCCATCAACGACAATCGTGGCAAGGGCGACGCCCCGTTATAACTGCAGGCCAGAATGCTGAATTCATAACGGTGCCCAACGCGCAGTCCGCTATAGACTTTCTGCAGCACGGGGCCGATATACGCGACACTGGCGGTGCCGTTTTTTACGCAATATCGGTTAAGTTGATAGCTCAACACCATCTCTCCATTTGCCGCCCATCCAGGGTACCAAGCGTTCCAGCCCGCTGAAAATGGTGTGAAATCATATAAAGGTCTGCGCAGTTCCACTGTCAGCGACGGGAATACCACCGCAGCACTTTCATGGGCGCTGCCGTCTGCGGCGACCTTGCAGGTCACCGTCAACTCGCTGCCATCGCGTAATTGCTCCAGCTCGGTTCGCTTCAGCAGATCCGCCAGCCCCGCACTGACCTCCTCCGCCGAGACGACCTTACCCAGGTAAACAGTGATCACGTGATCACCACCCGCCGCCTTGGTGCCGATCGCCCGCAGCCAAACGGTCTGACCTGGCAGGATGAACCACCAGGGCGCAACTTCAACATTGGCATCTTTACTGAACGTGGCAAGATCCAGAATGCCGCCATCGGTCGCCGGTGGTGTCGCCTGAGTAATGACAGGGGTGGGCAGTCGCACCGGAACACTGATCACCAGTTCCAGATCCTCCGACGTTTGCAGCTTGCACAGGCTGGCAACGGTGTAGTTGATGGTGACGGTCTTGCCGATCCCACGGATGACCGCTTCACGCGGGATGGCAAAATCCGTGTAGCCCAGGCTGCTGTTGCCCGGTTTGGAGGCCAATGGCAGGTCGGTGCCGTCCGAGCGCTTCCAGAACACCGTGATTTGATGCCGATCATTGATGAGCGGGTATTTCACCCGCAGGGTCACCCCGTTCTTACCGTTGTAAACCGTGAGGTTCGAGCCCACGGCCTGCAGCACGGTCGGAGGCGGCAGGTCCATTGCCTCCTGTTCGATGGAGAAGGTCTTGACCGGGAATTCGACGGCGCTCGCCAGTTCACAGGCGTCGTTGAAGTTCACGGCGAAATGCAGCTCGAACTCACTGCAATCTTTCAGTTGTTTGAGTTCGTCGCGCGCGACCTGAATATCAACGCCGTCGCTTAGCCATTGGGCGGTGAGCGGCTCTCCCATCAGCACGTTGATTCGTGACGGATTGCCATCCTCATGCGTGCCGGTAATCCACATCCAGCAACATTGCCCCACTGCCGCATAGTCCCATTTTGGAACTACGGCGGTCGCTGAATCGGCGAAGGTGTTGAGATCCAGCACATCGCCAGTGGCCTCTTCCAACCCTGGCTTCGGTAGCCCGGTAATACCCAGAATATCCAACTCAAGCGGCGGCGACGGCCATGTCTCGCCGTCGCGCCGCACGGTGTAGCCGGCAGTTACCTGCCCATTGAAATTGGCACTGATAGCCGAAGGCGGTACGGTGAAATCCACGAACTCGCGGCTGTCGGCTCGCTTGCACTCAAGCGCCGGGCTGCCGGCTCCGGGGGCACCTTCCCAGGAAGGACAGACCCAGTCGCATGGGCACATGTGTTCGTAGCTGACGCGCAAGGTTGCGCCGTTGAGGGTGTTGATCGGGTTGATGGAAAATTTTCCCGGTGAGACCTCGACGGCTTCGAGTACTTTGGGTTCGATCAGGTCGAGGTGATCCTCCGTGAGCAACGTTACCTCGAGGTAGGGGAAGAATCGATAAACGTGGAAATTGACATCAAATTGCAAGTGCAGCGTCGAGCCGTGCTCGAGTTCCTTGAGCATTGCCAACGGCAACGTTCTGGACCAGCCGTTTTGCACCTCGTCCTCGGTCACCTGTTCGTCCTCGAAAAACAACTCGCGAAAGCGTGTCCCGTCTTTTTTTTTGCCATAGACATAAAGCTTGACGGTCTGGATCGGGTCGATAAACACCCAAGGCTCGACCCAAATGACGGGGTCCTGGCAGCACAACAGTGAAAGGTCCAGCACGCCATCTTGCGCTTGCATGAGCGTGGGTTTTGGAAAATTGGTGGGCAGATTGATTCTTACCCTATTCTGCACCTGCGACGGAATATCTTCACCGTTGCGAGTCACGATATAGGAAATTTCCGGATAAGCGTCCAACCGCTGGCTTACATAAAGCGGGTCGACATGAAAATCCACACACCCCGCATCGACGCCATACTGGGGCTCGATGGGCGCGTACTTATCCCCCCCCAACCACCAGCGCAACATGATCAGATCGGTGCTCAGCATATCGTCATAACACACTCGACAGGTGGCCCCATTGAGCAACTTGAGTGGATCTACTTGCGTTGCTCCCTCGGCCTCGACCAGTTCTGGCTTGGGAAACTCAACGATATCCGGCAATGACTTGGACATGACTCAAACTCCTGTTCAATTGATAGGTAGCGCCGCGTCCCGTGCATTCACCAGGTCGGCACCGGCCCATCAGATCGAATTGCCCACTGCCTTTCTACTGTCAGAATTGACAGTTCTACCGAATGGGCCAGGACTTGCCGACCAGCGGCCACCTGCCCGGCATTGCACCGGAATCCTTTAAACCATTGATATCAGCGACGATCAGCCAAGGGAATGCTCGCTCAAGGCGGGCACACCGCCTCAGTCGCGTCGGTGTGCCCATCACACGACGCCAAACTGAAACACGCCGTATGCACGATAACCCCCAGGTCGTCCTTTCTCAGGCGCTGATCCTTGGCCGGATCACCAACGAGCCTCTCACCCAGACGAACCGATGACACCGGCAAATAATCAATCACCGCCAGCGAGCAAGACATCGCTCACACAGAACAAGAAAGCATAAGATTAGTTCGCCTTCTCATTTGACAATCATTATCATTCATCATAATTTGTTGCCCGGTGTGTAGGAGGCCTCAGCAAGGACGCCCTCCCCTAACTTCTTTTGCAACCAGGTGATTTCCATGACGGAACAAGTATCCACAGGCAGGTGCGACTCACCCCTTCTACAGGCATTCGTCGACAACCGACTGATCCTGGTGAAGATTGCGGCACGTATTACCGGGTGCCGCTCGCGAGCCGAGGACGTAGTACAGGACGCCTACTTCCGCCTGCAATCGGCGCCGACGATCACCTCTTCTTTCAAGGCCCAATTGAGTTATCTATTCCAGATCGTGCGCAACCTGGCCATCGATCATTACCGCAAGCAGGCCCTGGAGCTCAAATACTCCGGGACGGAAGAGGAAGGCTTGAATGTGGTTATTCACGGCGCGTCACCGGAGACGTCACATATCAATTTCAACACCCTGGAAACCATCGCCAACGCCTTGACGGAGCTGCCGCAGCGCACCCGCTACGCGTTCGAGATGTACCGTCTGCACGGCGTGCCGCAAAAGGACATCGCCAAGGAACTGGGGGTTTCGCCGACCCTGGTGAACTTCATGATTCGCGATGCGCTGGTGCACTGCCGCAAGGTGTCGGGCAGCCACAGCGATACGTTCGCGCGCAGGGTCTGACACTCAGGGCGTCGGCATCACGTCAATGCGATACGGCTCGAAAATCTTCAGCATCTGGCCGTCATCGCGCAAACGCTTGAGCATCGCGGAAAACGCCTCGCCCGTGATCGGCGCCTTGGGCCGCAGCAAGGCATAGTGGTGATAGATCTGATCGATGCGCTCCGACACCAGGAACTGCCCGGCCATGTCAGCGTTGCGCACCATGAAGTCACTCAGGTAAGAGCGGGTCACCAGGGCGATATCGGCGCGGCCACGGGCGACCATCAACAGGTTGCTGTCGTGGGAGTAGGTCAACGTCGCGTTGAAATGCTCGGCCATGTTCTTGGGGTCGGGGTTGAAGTTGGCGAAGGCGTAGTGATAGCCGCTGAACACCGCCAGGCGTTTGCCGGAGAGGTTGACGAAATAATCCTGGCCGCGACCGGGCTCACGCTGGGCGACGAAGATTTCCGCGTCCTCCAGGCCCATGTCGACACTGGTGTGGGGAATTTTCTGCCAACCCCAGTCGGGGTTTTCGAAAATGGCCATATCGACCCGGCCCTGCTCGAAATCGCGAAAACGCCGAGGAATCGAAGTGGGCACCAGCACAAACTGGTAGTCGGTCTGCGAGGCGTTCAGGGCCTCCACCAACTGCGGTAACAACCCCGTGTCGGCGCCCTGCTCCGGGCGCACGGTGTAGGGCGGGAAATGCGCCGCGCCGATGCGGACCAGTTGCGCAGCCGAAGCCGACGTCCAGCACGTGGTGCCCAGTGCCCATAAGGTAAGTCCTGCAGCCAGCCGCCATGGCGATAACATCAAGGCACACACCGTTCATCACATTGATGGCGATAAGCTAGGCGTTTTTGTCTGCCGAGACAACTTTCCACTGGCAAATTAATAGTTTGCGCCTCAATCGGCTTTCAAAACCATCAACAGGGCTTCTTCGGCCAATTGCTCAAGGGTCAGGCTGCCTTCATCGCGAAACCAGGTGGTGGTCCAGGACAAGGCGCCGGTAAGAAAGCGCCGCGCGATAAACACATCACCCTTGATATACCCAGCGGCCTTGGCTTCGCCCAGCACCTGCAGCCAGATGTCTTCATACATACCGCGCAAGGCCAGCACCTGGGCCTGCCCCTCGGCCGACAACGAGCGCCATTCATACACCAGCACCGCCATGGCCTCGCCGCTGCCACCCATGATCGACTGCAACTCGCAGCGAATCAGCGCCAGCACGCGTTCGCGCACAGTCGTGGCCTCAAGCAGCGACGCGCGCATCAGCGCGGTGTTGAAGTGGATGGTTTCCTCCATCACCGCCCGCAGGATCTCGTCCTTGCTTTTGAAGTGATGAAAGATGCTGCCGGACTGGATACCCACTGCGCTGGCCAGGTCGCGCACGGTGGTGCGCTCGAACCCCTTGTTGCGAAACAGGTGCGCCGCGGTTTGCAGCAACTTGCCCCGGGCACTGTCGGGGTCGGTCAATTGGCCGCCGTCGACCATGGTGCGCATCACCCCCAGGGTTTTCTGCTCGTCCATGCTGCCCTCACTTCTACTATCGTCTTGGGCGGCAATTTAGGCTGTGACCGCGAGCCAAGCAAGCGCTTGGGTAAAACTTGTATCGGCAGTTTACAAACCAAGCGCTTGCTTGGTAGTCTCGACCGCAGCCATTCGAGGAAGGATTTCTCATGAGCAAGACGGTTCGTATCGGCTGCGCCAGCGCCTTCTGGGGCGACACCTGCACCGCCGCCGCCCAATTGGTGCAAGGCGGCGCGCTGGATTACCTGGTGTTCGACTACCTGGCGGAAGTCACGATGTCGATCCTGGCGGGTGCGCGCATGAAAGATCCCCAGGCCGGTTATGCCACGGACTTCATCGAGGTGCTCACCCCGCTGCTGGGCGAGATCCGGCGCCAGGGCATCCGCGTGATCAGCAATGCCGGCGGCATCAACCCGCTGGCCTGCGCGGCCGCCCTGCAAACCGCCTGCGACACGGCGCAGGTCCCGCTGAAAATCGCCGTGCTGCTGGGCGATGACCTGCAACCCCAGCTCAAACAGCTGCACGGTGTGACCGACATGTTCAACGGCACGCCGCTGCCGCCGATGTGCGTGTCGGCCAATGCCTACCTCGGCGCACCGGGCATCACCCAGGCCTTGCAGTTGGGCGCCGATATCGTCATCACCGGCCGGGTGGTCGACAGCGCTGTGGTCAGTGCCGCGCTGGTGCATGAATTCAACTGGTCCTGGCACGACTATGACCGCCTGGCCCAGGCCGCACTGGCCGGGCATATCATTGAATGCGGGGCCCAGTGCACCGGCGGTAATTTCACCGATTGGCGCGATGTACCGGACTATGAACACATCGGTTTCCCCATCGTCGAGGTCAGCGCCGACGGCCAGTTCACCGTCAACAAGGTCGATGGCAGCGGCGGGCTGATCAGCGAACTCAGCGTCGCCGAACAACTGTTGTATGAAATCGGCGACCCACGCGCGTATGTATTGCCCGATGTGATCTGTGATTTCAGCCAGGTCAAACTGCAGCAGCAAGGCAGGCACCAGGTGCGCCTGCACGGCGCCAAGGGCTTGCCGCCGACCGCTCACTACAAGGTCAGCGCTACATATCCCGATGGCTTTCGCTGCACCGCCAGTTGCCTGATCGCCGGGATCGATGCGGTGGCCAAGGCCGAGCGGGTCAGCCAGGCAATCATCCACAAGACCTCGGAGTTATTCAGCCAGCGCGGTTGGGCACCGTACACCGAGGTGAATATCGAACTGCTCGGCAGTGAAGCGACCTACGGCGCCCACGCCCAGCGCCAGGATTGCCGTGAAGTGGTGGTGAAGCTGGCCGTGCGGCACCCCAACAAGCAGGCGCTGGTGCTGTTCGCTCGCGAGATCGCCCAGGCCGCCACCGGCATGGCGCCGGGGCTCACCGGCATCGTCGGCGGACGGCCGACGGTGTACCCATTGATCCGATTGTTTTCGTTCCTGATCGACAAGGCAGGCTGCACGGTCGCCATCGATTACCAGGGCCAACGCCATCCCGTCCAATTGCCCAGCGCCGCCGCGCTGCAAGCGCCGGTCGCGCCTATCGACGTGCCCAAGCCCGAGGGCCACGCCGATGCCAGCGTGCCGCTGGTCAAACTCGCGGTGGCGCGCTCCGGCGACAAGGGCAACCACAGCAACATCGGCGTGATCGCCCGCGACCCCGCGTACCTGCCATGGATCGCCGAGGCGCTGACCCCGGAGGTAGTCGTCGACTGGATGGGCCACGTGCTCGACCCCGTCTACGGGCGTGTCGAACGCTGGTACCTGCCCGGCAGCCACAGCCTGAACTTCCTGCTGGAAAATGCCCTGGGCGGCGGCGGTATCGCCAGCCTGCGCATCGACCCCCAAGGCAAGGCCTTTGCCCAGCAGTTGCTGGAAATCCCCATCGCCGTACCGCAACACATCGCCGAGCAATTCAAATAAGGAGCGTTGCCGTGGCTTTCGACTCGATCTTCAAAGCCGACCTGTTCCAGGGGCATACCGTGATTGTCACCGGTGGCGGCAGCGGTATTGGCCGCTGCACCGCCCACGAGCTGGCGGCGCTTGGTGCCCAGGTGATCCTGGTCGGGCGCAAGCCGGAAAAACTGGAAAAGGTCGCGGCAGAGATCACCGAGGATGGCGGTATCGCGCAATGGGGCGCTTGCGACATTCGCGATGAAAGCAGCGTCACCACCCTCGTCAGCCATCTGATTCAACAGTACGGTCCAATCCACGGCCTGGTGAATAACGCCGGCGGCCAGTACCCCGCTCCGCTGGCCTCGATCAACCAAAAGGGTTTCGAAACCGTGGTGCGCACCAACCTGGTCGGCGGTTTCCTGATGGCGCGCGAGGTGTTCAATCAATCGATGAATAAGCACGGCGGCGCCATCGTCAACATGCTCGCCGACATGTGGGGCGGCATGCCCGGCATGGGCCACTCCGGCGCGGCGCGGGCAGGCATGGACAATTTCACCAAGACCGCCGCCGTTGAATGGGGCTGCGCCGGTGTGCGGGTCAACGCCGTGGCGCCGGGCTGGATCGCCTCCAGCGGCATGGACACCTATGAGGGTGCGTTCAAGGCGGTAATCCCGAGCTTGCGCGAACATGTGCCGCTCAAGCGCATCGGCACCGAATCGGAAGTCAGCGCCGCCATCGTGTTTCTGCTCAGCCCCGCCGCCGCCTTCATCAGCGGCAGCACCCTGCGCATCGACGGTGCCGCCAGCCTCGGCAGCCGCGCCTGGCCGCTGCACAAGGCACAGCCACCAGGCGCGCCGTTCAACGGCTTCCACCGGGCGTACCTGCCGGATGTACTCAAGGCGGGGGAATAGCGCATGCCGGTGATTGAAAGTCTGATCGACCCCCACAGCCCCCAGTTCGCGCAGAACCGCGACGCCCTGCTGGAAAGCCTCCAGCACCTGCGCCAACTGGAGCAGAACCTGTTGAACAAGGCCCAGGAAGCCAAGCCCAAGTTCGACCAGCGCGGCCAACTGCTGCCGCGAGAACGCCTGAACCTGCTGCTGGACCCCGGCGCGCCATTCCTGGAACTGGCCAGCCTGGCCGGCTACAAGTTGCATGATGACAAGGACGGCAGCGCCGCCGGCGGTGGGTTGATCGCCGGTATCGGTTACGTCAGCGGCGTGCGCATGCTGGTGGTGGCGAACAACAGCGCGATCAAGGGCGGCACCATTTCCCCCACCGGTCTGAAGAAATCCCTGCGCCTGCAACAGATCGCCCTGGAAAACAAACTGCCGATGGTGACTCTGGCCGAGAGCGGCGGCGCCAACCTCAACTACGCCGCCGAGATTTTCGTCGAAGGCGCGCGCAGCTTTGCCAACCAGGCGCGCATGTCGGCCATGGGCCTGCCGCAGATCACCGTGGTGCATGGCTCGGCCACGGCGGGAGGGGCGTATCAGCCGGGGCTGTCGGATTACGTGGTGGTGGTGCGCGGCAAGGCCAAGCTGTTTCTCGCCGGCCCGCCACTGCTCAAGGCCGCCACCGGCGAGATTGCCACCGATGAAGAGCTGGGCGGCGCCCAGATGCATGCGCAAACCGCCGGCACCGCCGAATACCTGGCGGAAAACGACGCGGACGGCATACGCATCGTGCGTGAAATCGTCGGGCTGTTGCCGTGGGACGACCGCCTGCCGCCAGCACCACGACACACCTACACAGAACCGCTGTACCCCATCGACGAACTGCTGGGATTGATCCCCAACGACCCGAAAAAGCCCTACGACGTGCGCGAAATCCTGGCGCGCCTGGCCGACGCGTCCCACTGGCTCGAATTCAAGGCGGAGTTCGACTCCCACACCGTCTGCGGCCACCTGCATATCCAGGGCCGCGCCGTGGGCGTGATCGGCAATAACGGCCCCATCACCCCCAAGGGCGCGAGCAAGGCGGCGCAGTTTATCCAGCTGTGCGACCAGAGCCGCACGCCGCTGCTGTTCCTGCATAACACCACCGGCTTCATGGTCGGCACCGAGTCCGAGCAGCAAGGGGTGATCAAGCACGGCGCGAAGATGATCCAGGCGGTGGCCAATGCGCGGGTGCCTAAGCTCACGATTGTGGTGGGCGGCTCCTATGGCGCCGGCAATTACGCAATGTGCGGCCGCGGCCTCGACCCGCGCTTTATCTTCGCCTGGCCCAACAGCCGCACGGCAGTGATGGGCGGCGCGCAGGCGGGCAAGGTGCTGCGTATCGTCACCGAGGCCAAGCAGTTGAAAGACGGGCTGGTGCCCGATCCCAAAATGCTGGACATGCTGGAGCAGGTCACCGCACAGAAACTCGACAGCCAATCCACTGCGCTATATGGCAGCGCGAACCTGTGGGACGACGGGCTGATCGATCCACGGGATACGCGAACGTTGCTCGGTTTTTTGCTGGATATCTGCCATGAGGCCGAAGTACGGCAATTGCAACCGAACAGCTTCGGCGTGGCGCGTCTCTAACAGGAGAACAACAACAATGATCTTCACCCAGGAACATCAGGAGCTGCGCCGCAGCGTGCGCGCCTTCGTCGACCGCGAGATCAACCCCCATGTGGACGAATGGGAAAAGGCCGGGCGCTTTCCCATCCACGAGATCTTCCGCAAGGCCGGCGACCTCGGTCTGCTGGGCATTTCCAAGCCGGAAAAGTTCGGCGGCATGGGCCTGGACTACAGCTACTCGATTGTCGCCGCCGAAGAGTTCGGCACCATCCATTGTGGCGGCATTCCCATGTCCATCGGCGTGCAGACCGACATGTGCACCCCCGCCCTCGCCCGCTTCGGCTCCGATGAACTGCGCGACGAATTCCTGCGCCCGGCCATCAGCGGCGAACAGGTCGGTTGCATCGGCGTTTCGGAAACCGGCGCCGGCTCCGACGTCGCCGGGCTCAAGACCCATGCGCGCAAGGACGGCGCTGACTACGTGATCAACGGCAGCAAAATGTGGATCACCAACTCGCCCAGCGCCGACTTCATCTGCCTGTTGGCCAACACCTCCGACGACAAGCCGCATATCAACAAATCACTGATCATGGTGCCGATGAACACCCCGGGTATCAGCGTCAGCCCGCCCCTGGAAAAACTCGGCATGCACAGCTCCGAAACCGCCCAGGTGTTCTTCGACGAGGTGCGCATACCGCAGCGCAACCGCATCGGCCATGAAGGCGCGGGGTTCATGATGCAGATGCTGCAGTTCCAGGAGGAACGCCTGTTCGGCGCGGCCAACATGATCAAGGGCCTGGAGCACTGCATCGACAGCACCATTGCGTACTGCAAGGAGCGCCGTACCTTCGGCAAGGCACTGATCGACAACCAGGTGATCCACTTTCGCCTGGCCGAACTGTCCACCGAAATCGAATGCCTGCGGGCGCTGGTCTATCAAGCTACCGAGCAATACATCAAGGGCCAGGACGTGACGCGCCTGGCCTCCATGGCCAAACTCAAGGCCGGGCGCCTGGGCCGCGACGTCAGCGACAGCTGCCTGCAATACTGGGGCGGCATGGGCTTCATGTGGGACAACCCGGTGGCACGGGCCTATCGCGACGTGCGCCTGGTGTCGATCGGCGGCGGTGCCGACGAGATCATGCTGGGCATCATCTGCAAGCTGATGGGCACCCTGCCAGGGAAAAAACCATGAACACCTTGCTGCTCGAACCCCATAACGGCGTGCTGCACATCACCCTGAACCGGCCCGGATGCCGCAATGCCATGAGTCTGGAGATGGTCAACGAATTGCGTGCGGTGGTGGCGCAATTGGACAGCCAGACGCGCGCCGTGGTGATCAGCGGCGCGGGCGGGCACTTCTGCGCCGGGGCGGATGTGAAGGACCTGGTCACCGCGGGCGGTCATTTGGCCGCGCTGAACCGGGCGTTTGGCAGCCTGCTGCAAGAAGTGGAAGCGGTTTCGCAGGTGGTGATCGTGGTACTGCAAGGTGCGGTGTTGGGCGGCGGGTTTGGCCTGGCATGCGTGAGTGACATTGCGATTGCCGATCACAAGGCGCAGTTCGGGTTGCCGGAAACCAGCCTGGGCTTGCTGCCGGCACAGATTGCGCCGTTTGTAGTCAAGCGCATCGGCCTGACTCAGGCACGGCGGTTGGCGCTGACGGCGGCGCGGTTCGATGGGGTTGAGGCCGAACGATTGGGGCTGGTGCACTTTACCGAAAGCGATCCGCAGGCGCTGGCGCAGCGACTGGATGAAGTGCTGGGGCAAGTGCTGCAGTGCGCGCCGGAGGCGAATGCACGAACCAAGGCGCTGTTGCTGGCCAGCGTGGACCAGCCGTTGGGGCCGCTGCTGGACCAGGCGGCGCAGTGGTTTGCCGAGGCGGTGAGCAGTGAAGAAGGGATTGAAGGGACACAGGCTTTTGTGCAGAAGCGTAGGCCTGGGTGGTGCAAATGAAGCCATCGGGGCAAGCCACCTCCCACATCTGGACCCAGTTCGACCTGCCACACCGGTCGGCTTTAAGGTCTGCGTTACCGAAGAAACGGATATGTACTCGATCCCAAGGGAAACAACCATGCCGCGATTCACAAAGATTCTGATCGCCAACCGCGGCGAAATCGCCTGTCGCATCCAGCGCACCGCCCAGGCCCTGGGCTACCGCACCGTGGCGGTGTACAGCGACGCCGATGCCTGGGCCCTGCACGTGCAAATGGCTGACGAAGCGGTGAATATCGGCCCGGCGCCGGTGCAGCAGTCGTACCTCAACATCGACGCTATCCTTGACGCTGCCCAACGCACAGGCGCCGACGCCATCCACCCCGGCTACGGCTTCCTCTCGGAAAACCCCGAGTTCGCCCAAGCCTGCCTGAACGCCGGCATCACCTTTATCGGCCCTAGCCCCGAAGCCATCGCACTGATGGGCAGCAAGCGCCTGTCCAAACTGGCCATGCTCAACGCCGGCGTGCCGTGCATCGCCGGTTACCAGGGCAGCGCCCAGGACGACACCACCCTGCACGCCGAAGCCGAGCGCATCGGCTACCCGTTGATGATCAAGGCCAGCGCCGGCGGCGGCGGTCGGGGCATGCGCCTGGTGCATCAGCGCGAGCAGTTGCTGGAACACTTGCGCACCGCCCGTTCAGAAGCTCAGAACGCCTTCGGCAGTGACGAGCTGATCCTCGAACAGGCCCTGATCGAACCGCGCCATGTCGAAATCCAGCTGTTCGGCGATACGCAGGGCAACCTTATTTACCTGGGCGAACGCGACTGCTCGATCCAGCGCCGCCATCAAAAAATCATCGAAGAAGCGCCCTGCCCGGTGATGACATCCGAGCTGCGCCAGGCCATGGGCGAGGCCGCGCTCAAGGCCGGCCGCGCGGTGAACTATGTGGGCGCCGGCACCGTGGAGTTCCTGCTCGACCGCAACGGCCGGTTCTACTTCCTGGAAATGAACACCCGCCTGCAGGTGGAACACCCGGTCACCGAACTGATCACCGGCCTCGACCTGGTGGCCTGGCAACTGCAGATTGCCGCCGGCCAACCGCTGCCACTCACCCAACCGCAGGTGACCCTGAGCGGCCACGCCATGGAAGTGCGCCTGTACGCCGAAGACCCGGCCCAGGGTTTCCTGCCGCAAACCGGCGAGGTGCTGCGCTGGGAGCCCGCGCCTGGGATCCGGATCGACCATGGGCTAAGCGAAGGCGCCACCATCAGCCCGTTCTATGACGCCATGCAAGGCAAGCTCATCGCCCACGGCGCCACCCGCGAAGAAGCCCGGCGCAAGCTGCTGCGGGCGGTGGAGGACAGCGTTCTGCTCGGCGTCACCACCAACCAGCGCCTGTTGGCCGAGCTGCTCAAGCATCCAGACTTTATCCGTGGTGACTTCAGCACCGCGTTTATCGCCGACCACTTCAACGTCATCCCACCCCTGGCGCCGACCGATGAACAGCTCGCCCTGGCCGCCGCGCTGTTTTATCACCACGGCGCCGACCAGCACCCCCCAGGCTTGACGGGATGGCGGAACAACCTCGGCACGCCTTGGACCTGTCGCCTCGAGGTCAACGACGACATCCATACGATCACCGTCAGCCCCCTGCAACTCACCACCGATGGCCGCCACGCCACCGTGGTACTCAATGGCATCCGTCGCCGCATCCCCTATCACCTCCACGGCAACCGGCTGTGGCTGCAAGGCGTGACGGTGACCGACCGAACCCGGCAAGCCGCCCACCGCCAGGCCGATGTTCGCAGCGGCACGCTCAAGGCGCCGATGGACGGCGCCATCGTCGACGTGCGGGTCAGTGCCGGTGACCGCGTGAGCAAAGGCCAACTGCTGCTGGTGCTGGAAGCCATGAAAATGGAGCATCCGCTGACCGCAGGCATCGATGGCATCGTCAAAGGCGTGCAAGTACTCGCGGGCGATCAGGTGCGCAATCGCCAGGTGTTGCTGGAGATCGAATAGACCCTAGGCGGAACTACAAGGCCGGGCTACGCTCTATCCCCATCAGGAAGGGAAGAGTACGGGAACCTGCACGATGCCTCATTGGCTGATTATTGATCTTGAAGCCACAACGGATGAAGGCGGCTGGCCCGTGACGGAGATGGAAGTCATCGAGATCGGCGCAAGCCTGGTCAACCGCCAGGGCCGCGAACTGGACCATTTCCAGCGCTTTGTGCGGCCGCTGCGCCGTCCATTGCTGACGCCCTTTTGCCGTCAGCTGACCCACATCACCCAAGCCAACATCGACGCCGCCGCCCCTGTCACCGAGGTGTGGCCCCTGTTCGAGCGCTGGTTGGGCCAGCATCAGGCGCGCCTGGAAGGCTGGGCCAGCTGGGGCGATTACGATCGCGTGCAGCTAGAGCTCGAATGGCAGCGCCATGGCCTGGCCAGCGCCCTGGCAGACACGCCCCATGTGAACCTCAAGCAGCGCTTCGCCAAGGCCCGGCGCCTGGACAAGCCCCTGGGACTCAATGGGGCGCTGCAATTGGCGGGAATGCAGTTCCATGGCCAGCAACATCGGGCATTGGAAGATGCACGTAACACCGCACGCCTGCTGCCGCTGATTTTGCCGGTCTAGGCAGCTTCCCCGCCCTTGGGCATACTGGCCGACCTTTCCAGCCCCTTTTTTCCGAGGAATCGCCCATGTTCAAAGTCAACGAGTACTTCGACGGCACCGTCAAGTCGATCGCTTTCGGCACCGCAGAAGGTCCGGCGACCATCGGCGTCATGGCCCCGGGTGAATACGAATTCGGCACCGCCCAGCGTGAAATCATGCACGTAGTCTCAGGCGCCCTTATCGTCAAGTTGCCTGATGCCGAGTGGGAAACCTTCGCCGCCGGCAGTCAGTTCAACGTGCCGGCCAACAGCAAGTTCCAACTGAAGGTCGCCGTGGACACCGCTTACCTGTGCGAATACCGCAGCTAAGGGTTGCACCGCTGAAAAAAATGCCCGTCTCCTGCGAGACGGGCATTTTTTATGGGCGTCGGCTATTACTCGAGGACCGTCACCGCCATGCCCACTTCCAGGCGCCCCACCCCGTCGTTGACCAGGTTCTGGCCGAACATCGCGCCTTGTTCGGTCTTGCGGTAAGTCTGAAGGGTGGCAAAGGGTTCACGGTCGGCACTGCGCTCGCCGGTCTGCGGGTCGATGGTGGTGAGCACGCAGCGTGAGCAGGGCTTGACCACACGAAATTCGACATCGCCGATGCGCAGGCGTTTCCAGCCATCTTCGGCAAAGGCTTCACCGCCCTCGATCACCAGGTTGGGGCGAAAGCGCAGCATTTCCATGGGGCGGCCGATTTCCCGGGAGAGGTCATCAAGGGAACCCTGGCCGATCAGCAGTAGCGGATAACCGTCGGCGAACGCCACCTGGTCATCATCGCGGCCATAGCCCGCCTGGGTGGTACGCGCCCGTTCCAGCGGCATTTGCACCAGGCGCGTCGGCTTGCCGATGAACTCGCTGACCCAGGCGGCGGCCGCAGTACCGGCGTCCGGTACGCGCAGGGTGTCGTTCCAGAGGGTCACGCCGCGCAGTTCGCTGGCGCTGTCGGGCAATGCCACGTCCAGGGACGGGTAGCCCGGCGAACTCAGCGTGAGCCCGCCGGCCGCGTTCCACAACGCCGACAACTGGCTCATCTTTGCCACCGCGCGCTGCGTAAGGAAACGCCCACTGGCCTCGTCCACCAGCATCCAGCGTCGATCCCCCTCCAACCCGAGCTTATCCAGGCCTACCGCCTGCAAGGTTTCGGCCTTGCCGGACTTCAAGGGGTAACGGTACAACGCGCTGAGACGAAGCATGGGCCTGCATTCCTGGAGGGCAAAGATGCCCACCCTAAGGTCAAGCCGAGGCTTCGTCCAGCATCAGTCGCTGACGCACCACATCCACCAGTTTGTCGGGCTGGAATTTGGACAGAAAATTGTCGCAACCGACCTTCTTCACCATCGAGTCGTTGAAGCTGCCGGACAGCGAGGTGTGCAGCACCACATACAACTTGCGCAGGCGCGGGTCGTTACGGATCTCGGTGGTGAGGCGGTAGCCGTCCATCTCGGGCATTTCGGCGTCGGTGAAGATCATCAGCAGCTTGTCGGTCATCACGTGGCCGGCGTCGGCCCAGGCCTTGAGCATGTTCAGCGCCTTGAGGCCGTCGCTGGCAATGTGCATCTTCACGCCCAGTTGGCCCAGGGTGTCGCGCAGCTGCGACAGGGCGACGTTGGAGTCGTCCACCAGCAGCACTTCGCGGCCACGGGCGCGCTCCAATACCGGATCTTCGAGCTTTTCACGGGACACCTTGGCGTTGTAGGGCACGATCTCGGCGAGGACTTTCTCCACGTCGATGATCTCCACCAACTGGTCATCGACCTTGCTGATCGCGGTAAGGTAATGCTGGCGCCCGGCGCTGGTCGGCGGCGGCAGGATGGCTTCCCAGTTCATGTTGACGATGCGGTCCACGCCGCCGACCAGGAACGCCTGCACCGAGCGGTTGTACTCGGTGACGATGATGGTGCTGTTCGGGCCCGGCACCAGCGGGCGCATACCGATGGCCTGGGACAGGTCGATCACCGGCAGGGTCTGGCCACGCAGGTTGACCACACCGCACACGAAAGGGTGACGCTGAGGCATCAGGGTCAGCTTGGGCAGTTGCAGGACTTCCTGCACCTTGAATACGTTGATCGCGAACAACTGCCGCCCGAACAGCCGAAACATGAGGATTTCCAGGCGATTCTCACCCACCAGTTGCGTGCGTTGGTCTACCGAGTCGAGAATGCTGGCCATCAAATGCTCCTGGTGTGCGCAGATAACATCATGCGCGAGGGATTATGCAGTGCTGTAAGCGGGTTATCGGCGGCGAACGCCGGATCTTGACCCCAATAAAATGCCATGCAAACCCATTGATGTCACACTGACATCATGCTCTACTGCGCAGGTGCTCCAAGAGAGCCGCACCGCCACCTCGCGACATCCAAAGCATCGCGAAGTTCCTCTATATAGGGGATTCCCCTAGGCGCAATCAGGCCCAACCTGATATTCGCAATATCTAATAGCCATTAATGTGACGCCATTCTCATTGCATGAATGGAGTCAGGCTTTTGTTTGCCACGCCAAGCCCCCGGCCCACGGGTATTTCAGACGTAAGTGTCACGTCCCTTGACGGTGTGCAACCGAGCCCACTCACCCGGGCCGAGCGTCGCCGTCCCTGTCATTCAAATAAACGTCCTACTGAATTATCGGATTCGACCTACAGGTCAAAGTCAATTTTCGGCGCTATTTTTAAGTCATTCACCCGGTGCAGCATCTCATCGCCCGACCTTACGTTGTGGAGACTTGTATGATGAACAGCGCAAATGAATGGCAAACCACACTCCCCCAATTCTTGCTTGAGGCGCAAAAGCTGCTGACCAAGTCAGAAGAGTGCCTGAGCCATCTGCACCTGATTCGCGATGACAGCGATGCCATCGACTGCATGAAGACCAGCCTGATCAAACTGGCCGAAAAGGCCGACAGCCTGGCACTGCAGGCCATCAGTGAGTTCTCCCGGCATATCCAGCAACTGATCGCCAACGCCGAAAGCCCGATGCAATTGCATGACCAGGCGCTGGACGCGCTGCATGACTGCCTGACCCTGCTGGCCTGGCAACTGGAGCTGATCGATGTCCGGACCGGCGAGTTGACCATGGATGAGAGTGAACAGGCCACGCTGATCGCAACCGTCACCTTGCAGATTCCGCAGAAAAACTTCAGTCATAAACCGCAGCAACGTGTGCATCCGGCACTGTGAGGCGTATGCACCTGCCAACGACAGGATCAACTAACGCACTGCACTTTTAACGCACTGCACGTTACCCGGCACACAATAATAGCAATAAGCCATCACTGCTCATAGCGATACAACCTCCTTTAGACTTCCCCACAACGCCATGAACACTGGGAATACCGCCCAGGTATCGGCGCGATTAATGAGCCGGCCGGGCCACTGCGCCAGGCGACCAACGGTAAGAGTGGTGGTACTATGCCTCGCTCGAAGTGACTCAACTTCATCATGTATAAAACAGACTCGACAACGCGTTCCCAACAGAGTCCGGCCAATCGCCATGACCGGTCTTCCCGCAGTGAACCTTCATCGGCTCCCTCCGCTATGTACGCCAGCCTCAAGACACTTATCGCCAGGTCCGCGTCAGGCAGCCATGTACGCCGCTTGATCCTCATGCTGTGCCTCGGCTCGCTGCTGTTGAGTCTGTGGGCCTACCTGTACAGCGCGCCGCTGCCGATCATGGTGCCGCTGCTCAATCTGATCCTCTTGCTGGTAGTGGGCCTGCGGCAGTGGCGCTCGCGCACCGCCATCAAGTTCCAGCCGCAGGAGCTGGCCGACCGCCTGCTGCAAGTACAGGAAAACGAACGCCATCGTCTCAGCCGCGACCTGCACGACGATATCGGCCAATTGCTCACGGCCGCCAAGCTGCAGAGCGAGTGGCTCAAGCGTCGTCTGCCGGCAGACCTGCAAGACCAGTGCAACGTGCTGTGCAACACCTTGAACGAGACCCTGGCCAAGGTGCGCGACGTCTCGGCCATCCTCAACCCCCGGCAGCTCACCAGCCTGGGCCTGGAAGCCAGCCTGCGCGCGCACCTGCTCAAGACGCTGGAAAACACCCCCGTGCACTGGAGCCTGGAATGTCAGCAGCGCTTGACCGGCATCCCGGAAGAAATAGCCGTGGCGGCCTTTCGCATTACCCAGGAAGCGGTGACCAACATGCTGCGCCATGCCCAGGCACACAACCTGCTGGTGCGCCTGCAACGTCTGCCCGAGGGTCTGTCGCTGAGTATCAGCGATGACGGTCAGGGCTTTTCGCCCGCCCTCGACCCAGGGCGTGAAGGTCAACGAGGCATGGCCGGCATGGCCGAACGGATCAATCAACTGGGGGGCACCCTGTCCGTCAACAGCCAGCCAGGCAAGGGCACACGGATTGACGTGCTTTTCCCCTGGGCGCCGCGCGCCCTCGAACGGGCCAGTTCCCCTAAGGTTTACGAGTGACCTGCACATTACTCCTGGTGGATGACCATGCACTGATCCGGGCCGGCGTACGCGCACTGGTCCAAGATATTTGCGGCTACACCGTTGTCGGCGAAGCCAGCGACGGCGCGCAGTTGCTCGAGCAGTTCAGCGTCTTGCAGCCGGATATCGTACTGCTCGACCTATCGATGAAACACACCGGCGGCCTGGATGCGCTGCAGCAACTCAAGCGCGTCTACCCCAAGAGCAAGGTGCTGATCCTGTCGATGCACACCGACCCGGAACTGATCATGCAGGCGCTGGAGTCCGGCGCCCATGGCTACCTGCTCAAGGACACCAGCGCCAATGAGCTGGAACACGCGCTGCTGGCCTTGCGCAACAACGAACGCTACCTGAGCCCGGCGATCGCCCACACGGTGATCAACCAGGCGCTGGTGCGCAACCAGGGCCCGGCTGCCGCCGCCGTCCACAGTCACAACCTCACGGCCCGCCAGCTGGAAATCCTGCGCTTGATCGTGCGCGGCAAGTCCACCCGCGAGATCGCCCACGGCCTGGGCCTGAGCATCAAGACTGTAGAGGCGCACCGCTCGCAGATCATGAAGCGCCTGCAGATATTCGACGTGGCGGGCTTGGTGTTATTTGCCGTGCGCGAGCAGATCATCAGCCTGGACGACTAGCGGCGACCCCACCGGTAAGTGCACACGCAAGGCTTTGGGCAAGACCTCGAAACGCAGGTCGTCGCTCTCGAGCGGTTCACCGTCAAGGTTTAAGTACAGGCCTTCGGCCTGCTTGACCTGCACCCACGGCAAGCGCGCCCGCACAAACATAGTCTCCAGGCCCCAGCCATTGCTCATCAGCTCACGCAACGTGCCGACCACCTCCTGGGGCGCCGGCAGAATGCTCACGTCGAGCAGCCCATCATCGGCCATGGCCTGCGGACAGAGCTCATGCCCACCGCCCGCCTGGCGACCGTTGCCGATGCCCAGCGCGAGCAGTTCACCTTTCCAGTGGAAATCCGGGCCATCCAGTTCGGCGTAGGCAGCCTTCAACTCGCTGAACCGCGACAGGCCGGTGAACAGATAGGCGGCGCCGCCCAGGACCTTCTTCAAGTCTTCCGACGTATTGGCCGTGACCTGGCTGCCGAAACCGCCAGTGGCCATGTTCAGGAAGATTTGTCCGCCGACCTGGCCCAGGTCGATGGCCCTGGCCGGGACATCCAGCAACGCCAGGGCCAGGGCAGGCTCCAGCGGTACGCCGGCGGCCTTGGCGAAATCGTTGGCCGTGCCCAGGGGCATCAACACCAGACTGGCATCGGCCTGTGCCTGTACCATCGCTTCGGCCACGTCACGCAAGGTGCCGTCGCCGCCGCCTGCGATGATGTGCGTATAACCGCCATCCAGGGCCTCCCTGACCAGGCGCTGGGCATCACCGCCCTCCCAGGTCACCCGTACCGCCAATTCCCAACCCTGCCCACGCCGCGCCTGCACGGCCGCACGCACGTCCTCGTTGAGGGCTTGCTTGCCGTGGAGAATCAACAGTGCCTTGGCGGTGGTCATGGGTGGGTTACTCCTGGGTTGAAAGTGCTTGAAGGATGTTGACCTCAAACCAGGAAGGAAAGTGCAGCCGCAAGTCATCAGCGACAAGTCGCACGCCTCGACCTTGCCGCTTGAAGCTCGCAGCCTTCAACTGCTCTTGTGCAACTTACTCATCAACTGCGCCTCAGCCTGCGTCAAGCCGCACGATTGGGTCAGCTCGTCCACCGTCGCGCCCATCCCCACCAGTTTCGCCGCCTGAGCGAACGACAGACTGGCGGGATCGCGCTGCTCCAGTTGCACCAGCTTGTCCGGCAACGGCGCCAGGATTGCGCGCAACTCGTGCACCTCGTCCCCGACCTTCACCGCACTTTGCTGATAATGGTCGACCCGCTTGACCAGCTCCAGCACACGCCGATCACGCATGGCATCGCGCTCGGCCTGTTGCAAGGCCAATTCGCGTTGCTGACTGACATGGCGCAGCAAAAACGCCAACGTCCCGGCCCACAGCAGGGCCAGGACAATTACCGCCGCCTCAAGGAACAATCAGATACTCTCCAGTTCCGACCATTCTTCTTCGCTCATCATCTTGTCCAGCTCAACCAGAATCAGCAGTTCGTTGTTCTTGTTGCACACGCCCTGGATGAACTTGGCCGATTCCTCGTTACCCACGTTCGGCGCGGTTTCCACTTCCGATTGGCGCAGGTAGACCACTTCCGCCACGCTGTCGACCATGATGCCGACCACTTGCTTGTCGGCTTCGATGATGACGATACGGGTGTTGTCGCTGATCTCGGTGGCATTGAGGCCAAAACGCTGGCGGGTGTCGATCACCGTCACCACGTTGCCGCGCAGGTTGATGATACCCAGCACGTAGCTTGGCGCACCCGGAACCGGAGCGATCTCGGTGTAGCGCAGCACTTCCTGCACGCGCATCACGTTAATGCCGTAGGTCTCGTTGTCCAGCTTGAAGGTAACCCATTGCAGGATCGGATCGTCTGTAGTGCTCTTACTTGGATTGCTGCTCATACTCATGACCCCTTCAAATGCCGTTGCGTACGGCGTGTGTGCTTCGTTGGCCGCACTTGCGCACGGCCCTTGTTGTTCAATCAACTGCGTTTATTGGCGGACATTTCCTTGACGGCGCCACTGGCGATCAATTCCGCCAGCTCGGCGACGTCAAGCAACGCGCACATGTGTTCGATCACAGTGCCCGCCAGCCAAGGCCGCTGGCCCCGGTGGCTGCGCCATTTGATTTCATTCGGGTCCAGGCGCAGCGAGCGGCTGACCTGATGCACCGCCAGCCCCCACTCGTAGCCCTGAACCGAGATCACGTATTGCAAGCCTTGGCGCAAGTCATCGCGGTAGCGGTCGGGCATCACCCAGCGCGCGGTGTCCAGCACCTTGAGGTTGCCGGCCTGGCTGGGCAGGATCCCGAGGAACCAATCGGGCTGGCCGAACAGCGGCGTCAGCTCCTGGCCTTCCAGGGAATAGATCGAGCCCAGGCACACCAGCGGCACCGCCAGGGTCAGGCCGGCGACGTCGAACAGCAAACATTCGAACGGTTCCGCCGCCCAGGACGGGCGATCGTCGCCGCTCACCGGCGGCGGGGTGATGCTTGGCGGCAGGTGCACGTCTACCACCGGCTCGACCACCATCAGCGGCGTCACCGGTTCCACCACAACCGGTGCCTCGACCGGCACGATCAGCGGTGCAGCATGTGCATCGCGGGCCTGCTCTTCCAATACAGCCAGCTGGAACTCATCCAGGCTGCTCGACGACGGTACTTCTACCGCCGGTTCCAGCGCCAGGATCGGTTCCGGCAATTGCTCCTCGGTCGCGTCCTGCAGCAAGGCATCCAGGTAGGATTCCAGCGCCAGTTGCGGCCGGGTCTTGGTCTTGAGTTCGACGGGGCGGTTCATCATCAAGCCACCTGCGCCACAAGCTGCTGCGATAACAGGTGCTTGAGCAGCGCGCGGTAGGCCATCACGCCACGGCTCTTGGCATCGAATTGCGAAGGCGTCAGCCCGGCACGGCTGGCATCGCGCAGACGCGTGTCCACCGGAATGTAGCCATTCCAGATGGTCTGCGGGTAGGCATCGCGCAATACGCGCAAGGTGCCGAGCGACGCCTGGGTGCGACGATCGAACAGCGTCGGCACGATGCTGTACGGCAGCGCCTGTTTGCGCGAACGGTTGATCATCGCCAGGGTGCTGACCATGCGCTCCAGCCCCTTGACCGCCAAGTGCTCGGTCTGCACCGGGATCACCAGTTGCTGGCTGGCCGCCAGGGCGTTGACCATCAGCACGCCGAGCAACGGCGGGCTGTCGATGATGGCGTAGTCGAAGTCCTGCCACAGCTGCGCCAGGGTCTTGGCGATCACCAGGCCCAGGCCGCTCTGGCCCGGTGACTGGCGCTCAAGGGTGGCCAGCGCGGTGCTCGATGGCAGCAGGGAAATGCGCTCGCTGCTGGTCGGCAAAAGCAGTTGGCCGGGCAAGTCGCTCGGCACACTGCCCTTGTGCAGGAACAGGTCATAGCAGCTGTGTTCCAGCGCATCCGGGTCGTAACCGAAATAGCTGGTCATCGAGCCGTGGGGGTCCAGATCGACCACGACCACGCGCTTGCCCGCCTCAGCCAGCAAACCGGCTAGAGCGATGGAGGTGGTGGTCTTGCCGACCCCGCCTTTTTGATTGGCAACTGCCCAGACTCTCATTCGGATGGTTCCTCCCGGTGGGCACAGGCGCGACCGAGACATTGCATAAGGTTATTGAGCCGGCGACGGAGAATTGACGGCACTCTGACGAACCGGCGGCTTTGCAGGGGCCGGTGCAGTTTGTGTGCCAGCACGCCTCAAAGCCGCGTCCGGTGTTGCATTGGCGGTGCCGGTGGCGGTCAGGCTGCGGCGCACGTCCAGGTTGCGCGAGACCACTAACACCACCCGACGGTTGCGCGCACGGCCTTCCACCGTAGCGTTGTTGGCCACCGGCTGGAACTCGCCATACCCCACCGACGCCAGGCGTCCGGGGCTCACGCCCTGCATCGCGAGCATGCGCACAATGCTCGCGGCACGCGCCGAGGACAGTTCCCAGTTGGTCGGGTACTGCGCGGTGCTGATCGGCACATTGTCGGTAAACCCTTCGACGTGCACCGGGTTCTCGAACGGTTTGAGGATCGCCGCCACCTTGTCGATGATGGTGAACGCCTGGTCGCTGGGCATCGCGTCGGCACTGGCGAACAGCAGGCTGGAATTAAGCTCGATTTCCACCCACAACTCGTTGCCGCGCACGGTCATCTGGTTGGAGCTGATCAGGTCGCCGAACGCAGCACTGATGTCATCGGCGATGCTTTTCAGCGGATCGCTGGTGCCCCCCACACCGGCAGCGGTTTCATCGCTGTCATTGACCAGCGGCTTGGCCGGCGTCACGGTCCTGGGCCGTTCTTCGCCGATGGGAATCGGCTTGAGCGAGCGGTCGGCGTCGTTGAACACACCGATCAGCGCCTGGGAGATGACTTTGTACTTGCCTTCGTTGATCGACGAGATGGAATACATCACCACGAAAAACGCAAACAGCAAGGTGATGAAGTCCGCGTAGGACACCAGCCAGCGTTCGTGGTTGACGTGCTCTTCAGGCTCGCGACGGCGACGGCTCACTGGCAGGCACCTCTCTGTACACAGGACTTATGGCTCGCTCGCCACAACAAGGCCGCAGGCCAGCTATACATATCCATCAATCCATGAAGCCCTGGAGCTTCAATTCAATGGAACGCGGGTTCTCGCCCTCGGCAATCGACAGGATGCCTTCGAGCAACATTTCACGGTAACGGGACTGGCGCATGGCAATCGACTTGAGCTTGCTCGCCACCGGCAGCAGCACCAGGTTGGCACTGGCCACACCGTAGATGGTGGCGACAAATGCCACGGCAATCCCGCTGCCCAGTTGCGAAGGGTCAGCGAGGTTGCCCATCACGTGGATCAGGCCCATCACCGCACCGATGATGCCAATGGTCGGCGCGTAGCCGCCCATGCTTTCAAAGACTTTGGCGGCGTTGATGTCACGGCTTTCCTGGGTGTAGAAATCCACCTCGAGGATGCTGCGGATCGCTTCCGGCTCGGCGCCGTCCACCAGCAACTGCAAGCCTTTGCGCGAATAACTGTCGGGCTCGGCATCGGCCACGCCTTCGAGGCCCAGCAGGCCTTCCTTGCGGGCGGTGAGGCTCCAGTTGACCACGCGGTCGATGCCACCGGGCAGGTCGACACGCGGCGGGAAGATGATCCAGATCATGATCTGCATCGCACGCTTGAACGAACTCATCGGCGACTGCAACAACGCGGCGCCCACGGTGCCGCCGAT
The DNA here is from genome assembly GCF_030687435.1 of Pseudomonas sp. FP597. NCBI lineage: Bacteria > Pseudomonadati > Pseudomonadota > Gammaproteobacteria > Pseudomonadales > Pseudomonadaceae > Pseudomonas > Pseudomonas sp. FP597. The sequence continues at coordinate 4,582,633 of NZ_CP117432.1, forward strand.
CACGATCAGCGCCGCCGGACCGTTGGCCAACGCACCGAGGTGGCCGCCTTCGAGGTAATTGCCGCCAATGATCGCGACAAATGCCATGGTAATGCCGATCAGGCTCAACACGTCCATCAGAGGCAGGCCTCCACCAGGTGCTTGCCGATATCGTCCAAACTGTAGACGGCGTCGGCCAGGTCAGCCTTGACGATGGCCATGGGCATGCCATAGATCACGCAGCTGGCTTCGTCCTGGGCCCAGATCGCGCTGCCGCCCTGCTTAAGCAGGCGCGCACCTTCGCGGCCGTCGGCGCCCATGCCGGTGAGTACCACCGCCAGAACTTTGTCGCCGTAGGATTTGGCCGCCGAACCGAACGTGATGTCCACGCACGGTTTGTAGTTGAGACGCTCATCGCCCGGCAGGATTTTGATCGCGCCACGGCCGTCGACCATCATCTGCTTGCCACCCGGCGCCAGCAGCGCCAGGCCAGGACGCAGGATGTCGCCATCCTCGGCTTCCTTGACGCTGATGCGGCACAGCTTGTCCAGGCGCTCGGCGAAGGCTTTGGTGAACGCGGCGGGCATGTGCTGGATCAATACGATCGGTGCCGGGAAGTTGGCCGGCAGCTGGGTCAACACCCGCTGCAAGGCGACCGGGCCACCGGTGGAGGTGCCGATGGCGACCAGCTTGTAGGCTTTGCGCTTGGGTGCCGGCGAATGCGCGGTTGCCGGCGCCGAGGCCCGTACCGGTGGCGGCGCGGGTCGTGCAAGCGGCGCGGGTGCCGGGCGCCCGAACGAGGAACCGGTGGGCGCGGCCGGTGCCGCCACCGGAGCAGGCGTCGGCGCACTGAACAGGCTGCGACGGTTACTGCGCGAGATGCTGTGGACTTTCTCGCACAGCATCTGCTTGACCTTCTCGGGGTTGCGCGAGATGTCTTCGAAATTCTTCGGCAAAAAGTCCACCGCACCGGCATCCAGCGCGTCGAGGGTCACTCGGGCGCCTTCATGGGTCAGCGAGGAGAACATCAATACCGGGGTCGGGCAGCGTTGCATGATGTGCCGGACTGCCGTGATGCCATCCATCATCGGCATCTCGTAGTCCATGGTGATCACGTCCGGCTTCAGCGCAATGGCTTGATCAATCGCCTCTTTGCCGTTGGTGGCCGTGCCGACCACCTGGATGCTTGGATCGGCGGAAAGAATTTCCGAGACGCGGCGGCGGAAGAAACCCGAATCGTCCACCACCAGGACCTTGACTGCCATAAACACTCCGTTAGGTGGGGCGAGCGAGACCGCCCTGCCCCACCAGAATCAAATACGCCGAGCGGCGTAACGCTTGAGCATGCTCGGAACATCGAGAATCAGCGCGATCCGACCGTCACCGGTGATGGTCGCACCCGACATGCCCGGGGTTCCCTGCAGCATTTTGCCCAAAGGCTTGATGACCACTTCTTCCTGACCCACCAGTTGATCGACGACAAAGCCGATACGCTGGGTGCCCACGGACAGAATCACCACATGACCTTCGTGCTGCTCCTCGTGAGCCGCCGATGCCACCAGCCAGCGCTTGAGGTAAAACAGCGGCAACGCCTTGTCGCGCACGATCACCACTTCCTGGCCGTCCACCACGTTGGTGCGCGACAGATCGAGGTGGAAGATCTCGTTGACGTTGACCAGCGGGAAGGCGAACGCCTGGTTGCCCAGCATCACCATCAGGGTCGGCATGATCGCCAGGGTCAACGGCACCTTGATGACGATCTTCGAGCCCTGGCCCTTGGTCGAGTAGATATTGATCGAGCCGTTGAGCTGGCTGATCTTGGTCTTCACCACGTCCATGCCGACGCCACGGCCCGACACATCGGAAATCTCGGTCTTGGTCGAGAAGCCCGGGGCGAAGATCAGGTTGTAGCACTCGGTGTCGGTCAGGCGGTCGGCGGCGTCCTTGTCCATCACGCCACGCTTGACCGCGATGTTGCGCAATATCGTCGGGTCCATGCCCTTGCCGTCATCGGTGATCGACAGCAGGATATGGTCGCCTTCCTGCTCCGCCGCCAGAATCACCTTGCCGCCACGGGACTTGCCCGAGGCTTCGCGTTCTTCCGGCGTTTCGACGCCGTGGTCGACCGCGTTGCGCACCAAGTGGACCAGCGGGTCGGCCAGGGCCTCGACAAGGTTTTTGTCGAGGTCGGTTTCTTCACCCACCAGTTCCAGGTTGATCTCTTTCTTCAGCTGGCGCGCCAGGTCACGGACCAGGCGCGGGAAGCGGCCGAAGACTTTCTTGATCGGCTGCATCCGCGTTTTCATCACCGCGGTTTGCAGGTCGGCGGTGACCACATCGAGGTTCGACACCGCCTTTTGCATGGCCTCATCGCCACTGCTCAGGCCCAGGCGCACCAGGCGGTTACGCACCAGCACCAGTTCGCCGACCATGTTCATGATGTCGTCCAGGCGCGCGGTATCGACGCGCACGGTGGTTTCGGCTTCACTGGCGGGTTTGTCCGCAGGCGGTGCCGCGGCGGCGGCACGTGCTGGGGCTGGGGCCGGCGTTGGGGCCGCTGCCGGAGCAGGAGCCGGTTTGGCGGCTGGAGCGGCGGCTTTGGCCGGCGCGGCGGCTTTGGCGACAACCGGTGCGGGCGCAGCGACGGCTGCCGTCGAGACGGCTTCGCTGAACTTGCCCTTGCCGTGCAAATCGTCGAGCAGGGCTTCGAATTCGTGATCGGTGATCAAGCCATCAGCGGCGGGCGCAGCGCTGGCTGCAGGCGCGGCGGCGGTGGCGGTGGCAGCGACTGCCGGCAAGGCGTCGGCGGCAAACGTGCCTTTGCCATGCAGTTGGTCGAGCAACGCTTCGAATTCGTCGTCGGTGATGTCGGTGCTGACAGGCGCGGCCGGTGCAGCCGGTGCAGAAGCGGCAGGCGCGACCGCATCGGCAGCGAACTGGCCCTTGCCATGCAACTGGTCGAGCAGCGACTCGAATTCCGCGTCGGTAATGTCTTCGCTGGTCGGCGCCGCTGCCGGGGCCACAGTGGCCGGCGCTTCGGCTTCGGCCTTGACGGCACTGAGCGAGTCGAGCAGCTGTTCGAACTCAGTGTCCGTCACATCGGGCTCAGGCTCCGGTTCAGGCTCCGCTTCGACCACCGGCGCCGCCGAGGTGTCCGCAGGCTCCGCATAGCGCGCCAGGGCGGCCAACAGTTCCGGCGTGGCTGCGGTGATCGGGGCACGTTCACGCACTTGGCTGAACATGCCGTTGACCGCATCCAGTGCTTCGAGAATCACGTCCATCAACTCCGAATCAACGTGACGCTCACCCTTGCGCAGGATGTCGAAAACGTTCTCGGCGATGTGGCAGCACTCCACCAGCTCATGGAGCTGGAGGAAGCCGGCGCCCCCTTTTACAGTGTGAAAACCGCGAAAAATTGCATTGAGCAGGTTCGCATCATCTGGGCGGCTTTCCAGCTCGACCAGTTGTTCGGACAGTTGCTCTAAAATTTCGCCGGCCTCTACAAGGAAATCCTGAAGGATCTCTTCATCGGCGCCGAAGCTCATGTGGGTGCTCCTTAGAAGCCTAAACTGGATAACAGGTCATCTACGTCATCCTGACCTGACACAACGTCTTCACGTTTATCGGCATGAATCTGCGGACCTTCACCCTTGGCGAGATGTTTTTGTGGATCTTTTTCCGAGAGGATCGCTTCGCGGTCATGTTCGATACCGGCAAAACGATCGACCTGGCCTGCCATAAGCACCAATTTGAGCAAGTTACTTTCCACTTCGGTGACCAATTGGGTCACGCGCTTGATCACCTGACCAGTGAGGTCCTGGTAATCCTGGGCCAGCAGAATGTCGTTGAGGTTGCTGGAAACCGTACGGTTTTCCTGCTCGCTGCGTGACAGGAACCCTTCGACCCGGCGGGCCAGTTCACGGAACTCTTCAGCGCCCACTTCGCGGCGCATGAAGCGGCCCCAGTCAACGCTCAGGGCCTGGGCTTCGGTGGCCATGCCGGTCACCAGCGGCGTGGCGTTTTCCACCAGGTCCATGGTGCGGTTGGCCGCCGCTTCAGTCAGCCTGACCACATAGGACAGACGCTCGGTGGCGTCGGTGATCTGTGAGATTTCTTCGGCCTGGGGCATGTGCGGGTCAATCTGGAAATTGACGATCGCGCTGTGCAGCTCGCGTGTGAGCTTGCCCACTTCCTGGTACAGGCCTCGGTCACGGGTCTGATTGAGCTCATGGATCAACTGCACCGCGTCACCGAACTGGCCTTTTTCAAGGCATTCGACCAACTGGTGAGCATGTTTTTTCAGGGTGGACTCAAAGTCTCCCTGTGACGTTTCGTTATGCTCCATAGCTCCCCCGCGATGGCATTAGCCGTGGATGCGTTCGAAGATTTTTTCGATCTTCTCTTTCAAGGCCTGTGCAGTGAATGGCTTGACCACGTAACCGTTGACCCCGGCCTGGGCGGCCTCGATGATCTGCTCACGCTTGGCTTCGGCGGTCACCATCAACACGGGAAGGCTGCGCAGTTTTTCGTCGGCGCGCACGTGGCGCAGCAGGTCGATACCGGTCATGCCCGGCATGTTCCAGTCGGTTACCAGAAAGTCGATGCTCCCGCTGTTGAGGATCGGAATCGCCGTCAGGCCGTCATCCGCCTCGACCGTGTTGGTGAACCCAAGGTCACGCAACAGGTTTTTTATGATCCGCCGCATCGTTGAGAAGTCATCAACGATGAGGATTTTCATGTTCTTGTCCAATTCGACCTCCAAGCAGTCTTAAACGCGCCCAGCACCTGGACGCGCCATTTCAATCAACAGGCATTACACAAATAGGACTGCCGGGGCCACCACGGGCCGAACCACGAAAATCAAACGCCCTCGCGGTATCGCTTTGCAGTGTCCCCACACTGCCTGTCAGCGCGCTCGCCACTCTCCCAAACGCCCCCGCAAACGGGCGGCGCATTGGCTGTGCAACTGGCTGACCCGCGATTCGCTGACACCCAGGACCTCACCGATTTCCTTGAGGTTCAGCTCTTCGTCGTAGTACAGCGCCAACACCAATCGCTCACGTTCCGGCAAATTGGCGATGGCGTCCGCCAACGCACCCTGGAAGCGTTGATCTTCCAGGTCGCGCGACGGCTCCATGTGTGCGCTCGCGCCGTCCTCGTGCAGCCCTTCGTGTTCGCCGTCCTGCAACAGGTCGTCGAAACTGAACAGGCGGCTGCCCAAGGTATCGTTCAAAATCCCGTAATAATCGTCGAGACTCAATTGGAGTTCGGCCGCAACTTCGTGATCTTTAGCGTCGCGACCGGTTTTTGCTTCAATTGCCCGAATTGCGTCACTGACCATGCGCGTATTGCGGTGAACCGAACGTGGCGCCCAATCCCCCTTGCGCACTTCATCGAGCATCGCGCCACGAATGCGGATACCCGCATACGTCTCGAAACTGGCGCCTTTGCTGGCATCGTATTTGGTCGACACTTCGAGCAGGCCGATCATGCCGGCCTGGATCAGGTCTTCGACCTGGACGCTGGCGGGCAGGCGTCCCAGCAGGTGATAGGCAATGCGTTTGACCAGCGGCGCATAGCGCTCGATCAACTCACCCTGGCTGTCACGGGCGGACTTCTTATAAGCGTTATAGCCGTTCGCTGTCATAGCACAGGTCCTGCGCTCGTCTGATGCACCAATCGTTCGACGAAAAACTCCAGATGCCCCCGAGGGTTGGCAGGCAAGGGCCAGGTATCGACCTTCTGGGCAATCGCCTTGAACGCCAAGGCGCACTTGGAACGAGGGAACGCTTCGTAGACTGCACGCTGCTTTTGCACAGCCTTGCGCACGCACTCGTCGTAGGGAACTGCACCAACGTATTGTAAGGCGACATCGAGAAAACGATCCGTGACCTTGGTCAACTTGGCGAACAGGTTGCGTCCTTCCTGCGGGCTCTGGGCCATGTTGGCCAGCACGCGGAAGCGGTTCATGCCGTAGTCACGGTTAAGCAGTTTGATCAGGGCGTAGGCGTCGGTGATCGAGGTGGGTTCATCGCAGACCACCAGCAGTACTTCCTGCGCCGCGCGCACGAAGCTGACCACGGACTCGCCGATCCCGGCGGCGGTGTCGATCACCAGCACGTCGAGGTTGTCGCCAATATCACTGAAGGCCTGGATCAGGCCGGCATGCTGTGCCGGGCTCAGGTGCACCATGCTCTGGGTGCCCGACGCGGCCGGCACGATGCGGATCCCGCCAGGGCCCTGCAGCAGCACATCGCGCAGCTCACAGCGCCCCTCGATCACATCGGCCAGGGTGTGTTTGGGCGTCAGCCCCAGCAGAACGTCGACGTTCGCCAGTCCCAGGTCAGCATCCAGCAGCATGACGCGACGGCCAAGCTCTGCAAGCGCCAGGGACAAATTCACTGACACGTTAGTTTTTCCGACGCCACCTTTGCCGCCGGTCACCGCGATCACCTGTACGGGATGCATGCTGCCCATTTTATTTCTTTACCTTGTCTTGCTTAGACGCAGGCTACATGGCTTGGCCGCGTGAATCGCTTGCAGACCATCGATGTAGATACATTTCACGGTGCTCATCGACTTCAACCGACCCGTTTTGCCGGGTGGTGGTAGAGATCGGCGAACATGTCGGCCATCGCTTCCTCGCTAGGCTCGTCTTGCATTTGTACGCTCACGGCACGGCTGACCAACTGATGACGGCGCGGCAGATGCAAATCATCCGGGATCCGCGGCCCATCGGTCAGGTAGGCAACCGGTAATTCATGGCTGATCGCCAGGCTCAACACTTCGCCCAGGCTGGCGGTTTCATCCAGTTTAGTCAGGATGCAGCCGGCCAGGCCGCAACGTTTGTAGCTGTGATACGCAGCGGTCAGAACCTGTTTCTGGCTGGTGGTTGCAAGCACCAGGTAATTTTTCGACTTGATGCCACGTCCAGCCAGGCTTTCCAGCTGCAGGCGCAACGCCGGGTCGCTGGCTTGCAGGCCGGCGGTGTCGATCAGCACCACGCGTTTGCGCAGCAGCGGATCGAGGGCATTGGCCAGGGATTGGCCCGGATCGACGTGGGTCACCGGCACGTTGAGGATACGGCCCAGGGTCTTGAGTTGCTCCTGGGCACCGATACGATAGCTGTCCATGCTCACCAGCGCGATGTTATGGGCGCCGTATTTGAGCACATAACGGGCGGCGAGCTTGGCCAGGGTGGTGGTCTTGCCCATGCCGGCCGGGCCGACCATGGCAATCACACCGCCCTCTTCCAGCGGCTCGATTTCCGGAGTGGCGATCATCCGCGCCAAGTGGGCCAGCAACATGCGCCAGGCCTGGCGGGGTTCTTCGATTTCGGTGGTCAGTGCCAGCAGGTCGCGGGACAGCGGGCCAGACAGGCCGATGCGTTGCAGGCGACGCCAGAGGTTGGCCTGTTGCGGCTTGCTGCCTTGCAACTGTGTCCAGGCCAGCGACCCCAGCTGGACTTCCAGCAGTTCGCGCAGGCCGTTGAGTTCAAAGCGCATCGAGTCGAACGCGCGCTGGTCGACGCCGGCGGCCGGGGCTGGCGCGGCAGGACGCGGTGGCTCGATGAAAGTCGGCTCGACCAGCGGCTCGGAGGCGGTCAACGGCAGCCCGGCGAACAATTGGCGATTGGTGGTGGCATCGCTGTCGCCACGCATGCTCAGCTCGGCCTGGGCCGAGACGATGCGCGAGGCGGTCTTGCGCAGCTCGTCTTCAAGCTCCATGTTCGGCACGCGCGGGGCCAGGGCCTGAGGGGTGTAATCCAGGGCAGCCGTCAGCTCGACACCGCCGGCAATGCGACGGTTACCGATAATCGCGGCGTCGGCGCCCAGCTCATCACGGACCAGTTTCATGGCCTGACGCATATCGGCGGCGAAAAAACGCTTCACTTGCATAACCCACTACCCTCAGCCGTTGGGCCCTACTGTCGCGACGATAGTCACTTGCTTGTTGTCAGGAATTTCCTGATAAGCCAAAACGTGCAAATTCGGTACTGCCAGGCGTCCAAACCGCGACAACATCGCTCGGACCGGGCCTGCCACCAGTAGAATCACCGGTTGGCCCTGCATTTCCTGGCGCTGGGCGGCGTCAATCAAAGAACGCTGCAGTTTTTCAGCCATGCTTGGCTCCAGCAGAACGCCCTCTTCCTGGCCTTGTCCCGCCTTCTGAATACTATTGAGCAAAATCTGTTCCAACCTGGGCTCCAGGGTGATCACAGGCAGCTCGGAGTCAAGCCCTACAATGCTTTGCACGATTGCGCGGGACAATCCGACACGCACCGCCGCCACCAGCGCGGCGGTATCTTGACTCTTGGCGGCGTTGTTGGCGATGGCCTCGGCAATGCTGCGAATGTCGCGCACCGGCACCTGTTCGGCCAGCAGCGCTTGCAGCACTTTGAGCAGTTGCGACAACGACAGCACGCCGGGCACCAGCTCTTCGGCAAGTTTTGGCGAGGCTTTGCCCAGCAAACCCATCAATTGCTGGACTTCTTCGTGGCCGATCAGCTCGTGGGAGTGCTTGTACAGAATCTGGTTGAGGTGCGTGGCGACCACGGTGCTGGCGTCTACCACGGTGTAGCCCAGGGACTGCGCCTGGCTGCGCTGGCTGATTTCGATCCACACCGCCTCCAGGCCAAAAGCCGGATCTTTGGCGGTAATGCCGTTGAGGCTGCCGAACACCTGGCCGGGGTTGATCGCCAGCTCGCGGTCCGGGTAGATCTCGGCTTCGGCCAGGATCACGCCCATCAGCGTCAGGCGGTAGGCGCTCGGCGCCAGGTCGAGGTTGTCGCGGATGTGCACGGTGGGCATCAAAAAGCCCAGGTCCTGGGACAGCTTCTTGCGCACGCCCTTGATCCGCGCGAGCAATTGGCCGCCCTGGTTGCGGTCCACCAGCGGAATCAGGCGGTAGCCGACTTCCAGGCCGATCATGTCGATGGGGGTCACATCGTCCCAGCCCAGCTCCTTGGTTTCCTGGGCGCGGGCCGGGGACGGCAGCAGCTCCTGCTGGCGCGCGACTTCCTGCAGGGCTTGGACCTTGACTGCGTTTTGCTTTTTCCAGAACAGGTAGGCACCACCCGCCGCCATGGCGGCCATGCTCAGGAATGACACGTGCGGCATGCCCGGCACGATACCCATGATCGCCATGATGCCTGCAGCCACGGCCAGGGCCTTGGGCGAGGCAAACATCTGCCGGCTGATCTGTTTGCCCATGTCCTCGGAGCCCGAGGCACGGGTGACCATGATTGCAGCCGCTGTGGATAACAACAGTGATGGCAATTGCGCCACTAAACCGTCACCGATGGTCAGCAAGGCGTAGACCTTGCCCGCATCGCCGAAGGTCATGCCGTGCTGGAAGATGCCCACGGCCATGCCGCCGATGAGGTTGATGAACAGAATCAGCAGGCCGGCGATGGCGTCACCGCGCACGAATTTGCTGGCGCCGTCCATGGAACCGTAGAACTCGGCTTCCTGGGCCACTTCCAGACGGCGGGATTTGGCCTGGTTCTGGTCGATCAGGCCGGCGTTGAGGTCGGCGTCGATAGCCATCTGCTTGCCGGGCATGGCGTCGAGGGTAAACCGCGCGCTCACCTCGGAAATTCGCCCGGCGCCTTTGGTCACCACCACGAAGTTGATGATCATCAGGATCGCGAACACCACGATACCCACCACGTAGTTACCGCCGATCACCACCTCACCGAAGGCCTGGATCACCTTGCCGGCGGCAGCGTGACCGTCCTGGCCGTGGAGCATCACCACGCGGGTAGAGGCCACGTTCAAGGCCAGGCGCAACAGGGTCGCCACCAGCAAAATCGTCGGGAACACCGCGAAATCCAGCGGCCGCAGGGCGTATACGCAGACCAGCAACACCACCACGGACAGGGCGATGTTGAAGGTGAAGAACACGTCGAGCAGGAACGGCGGCATCGGCAACATCATCATTGCCAGCATCACCAGCAACAACAACGGCACACCCAGATTACCCCGCGAGAGGTCAGTCAGGGTCGTACGGGCCGTGCCGAGCATTTGAGAGCGATCCACCACCGGTATTCCTCGTAACGTAAAGCAAACTTTTGACGCCGGGAGGCGTCCTGGTGGGGGTAGTGCAAGAAGCCTTCCAACTTTGGTTTCGGGTTTGGTTAACCTCACAAGCGACCGTGTCTAAGGCCATATACCGATCCAAATGTAGGAGGGGGCTTGCTCCCGATATAGGTGAGTCAGGCCATGAATCTGCTGCCTGACACACTGCTATCGGGAGCAAGCCCCCTCCCACAGTTGGATTTTTTTGCGTGCAGCGCTACCGGCGAACGATCAATCAATGAGTCTTCACACCACTCGCACGCTCGTAGCCTGAGGTCCTTTTTGTCCTTGTTCGATTTCGAACTCAACCTTCTGGTTTTCTTCGAGCGTCTTGAACCCGTCACTCTGGATCGCGGAAAAGTGAACAAAGACGTCAGCTCCGCCCCCATCCTGAGTAATAAACCCAAAGCCCTTTTCCGCGTTGAACCACTTCACCGTACCCGTAGCCATTGCCGTTCTCCGTACTTTTCATTGAGCTTATTCAGGTGTTTGGCAATGCACCGATGCGCAACGCATAAACACCTTCGCGTCCATGTCTCATTTGAAACGTCATCCGCCTTCCCACCCAAAGCGTGGTCCCAATCCAGTTGCGTCGGTTAACCAGCACACGTTCTTCGCCGCCATCGAGCGCAATCAAACCCTCTCCCGTCGCCGGGTTATAGGACTCGATGACACCACTGCCCACTTCCAATACCCTTCTCCCCGCAGCTCGTAACCACCCACGGCCATAGAACCGTGAGAAGAGGTGGTTGGCTACTGTCAGAGTTGACAGGTAGACATCGATTGACGATAGGTGGTAACGGCAACCGTTAAAGGGAAGGCGGCATGCGGATTACGAATCGCGGCGCAATTCCGGCGGGATCGGCAAGTCCTTGAGCGGGTCGGGGCGCTTGCCTTTGCCGGCGCGGTATTGGCGGATCTGATAGACGTAGGCCAGTACCTGCGCCACGGCCAGGTACAGCCCGGCGGGGATTTCATGGTCGAGGTCGGTGGAATAGAAGATCGACCGCGCCAGTTCCGGCGACTCCAACAGCAGGATCTCGTTGGCCACGGCGATTTCGCGGATTTTCAAGGCAGTGAAGTCACTGCCCTTGGCCAGCAGCATCGGCGCGCCGCCCTTCTCCGGGTCGTACTTGAGGGCCACGGCATAGTGGGTCGGGTTGGTGATGACCACGTCGGCGTCGGGCACCGCCGCCATCATCTTGCGCTGGGACATTTCGCGCTGCAGCTGGCGGATGCGTTGCTTGACCTCGGGTCGGCCTTCCTGGTCCTTGTGCTCGTCACGCACTTCCTGCTTGGTCATCAGCAGTTTCTTGTGGCTTTCCCACAGCTGGATCGGTGCATCCACCGCCGCAATGATGATCAGCCCGGCCGACATCCACAGCGCGCTCCAGCCGACCACCTGCACGCTGTGGATGATCGCCGACTCCAGCGGTTCGTGGGCGATGCGCAGCAAATCATCGACGTCGGACGACAACACCGACAGCGCCACGAACAGAATCAGGATGAACTTGGCCAATGCCTTGAGCAGCTCCACCAGCGCCTTGGCGGAAAACATGCGCTTGAGCCCGGCGGCCGGGTTCATGCGGCTGAATTTGGGCGCCATGCTGCCGGCCGCGAACAGCCAGCCGCCGAGGGCGACCGGGCCGATCAGCGCGGCCAGCAGCAAGGTGATCAAGATCGGCTGCACCGCCAGCAGCGCGATTTTCCCCGAGTGCATCAGGTATTGCCCCATGGAGTCGGGGTTGAGCAACACTTCACGGGGCAGGCTGAAGTTATGTTTCATCAGCTCCAGCAGGTCCAGCGCCAGACCGCCACCGTAGATCAGCAGCGCGCCGGAGCCGGCCATCATGGTCGCGACGGTGTTGAGTTCCTTGGAGCGCGCAATCTCGCCCTTTTCCCTGGAGTCCTTCTTCCGTTTCTCCGTGGGGTCTTCTGTCTTGTCCTGACCACTTTCGCTCTCGGCCATGGCTCAGCGCGCCCGTGCCAGATCGCGTAAGAACTGCAAGGCGTCGGTGGCCAGCGGTTGATACTGATTGAGGATGTCAGCCATGCCGACCCAGAAAATCCACATGCCCAACACCAGGGTCAATGGGAAACCGATGGAGAAGATGTTCAGTTGCGGCGCGGCGCGGGTCATCACCCCGAATGCGATGTTGACCACCAGCAGCGCGGTGATCGCCGGCAATACCAGCAACAGAGAGGCGCCCAACACCCAGCCAAGGCGCCCGACGACTTCCCAGAAGTGATTGACCACCAGCCCCGAGCCCACCGGCAAGGTGGTAAAGCTTTCGGTCAGCACCTCGAACGCCACCAGATGGCCGTTCATGGCCAGGAACAGCAAGGTCACCAGCATGGTCAGAAATTGCCCGATCACCGCCGCAGAGACACCGTTGGTGGGGTCGACCATGGACGCAAAGCCCATGCCCATCTGGATCGAGATGATCTGCCCGGCAATCACGAATGCCTGGAAAAACAGCGACAGCGAAAACCCGAGCATGGCACCGATCAGCACCTGCTCGGCGATCAGCATCAACGCGCTCAAATCCAGCGCATTGACCGCCGGCATCGGCGGCAGCCCCGGCACGATCACTACGGTAATCGCCACCGCGAAATACAGGCGAATACGCCGTGGCACCAGGGTCGTGCCGAACACCGGCATGGCCATCAACATCGCCGTCACGCGGAACAACGGCAGGATGAAGGAGGCCACCCAGGTACTGATCTGGGTATCGGTCAACGCCAGCAGCGAGTTCATCGGATCAGCCGATCAACTGCGGAATACTGCCGTACAGCTGCAGGATGTATTCCATGAAGGTCTGTACCAGCCACGGGCCGGCGACGATCAGCGTCACCAGCATCACCAACAGGCGCGGCAGAAAGCTCAAGGTCTGTTCGTTGATCTGCGTCGCGGCCTGGAACATCGCCACCAGCAACCCCACCAACAGGCTCGGCACCACCAGCACCGCGACCATCATGGTGGTCAGCCACAGCGCTTCACGGAACAGGTCGACGGCGACTTCTGGCGTCATCGCGCTATACCCCGCCGAAACTGCTGGCCAGGGTGCCGATAATCAGCGCCCAGCCGTCCACCAGCACGAACAACATGATCTTGAACGGCAACGAGATGATCAGCGGCGACAGCATCATCATGCCCATGGCCATCAGCACGCTCGCCACCACCAGGTCGATGATCAGGAATGGGATAAAGATCATGAAGCCGATCTGGAAGGCGGTTTTCAGCTCGGAAGTGACAAACGCCGGCACCAGAATGGTCAGCGGCGCCTGGTCCGGGCTGGCGATGTCGGTACGCTTGGACAGGCGCATGAAGAGTTCGAGGTCGCTGGAGCGGGTCTGCGACAGCATGAAGTCCTTGATCGGCCCCTGGGCCTTGTCGATCGCGTCCTGGGCCGTCATTTTTTCCGCGAGGTACGGTTGCAGGGCTTGCTGGTTCACCTTGTCGAACACCGGCGCCATGATGAACATCGTCAGGAACAGCGCCATGCCGGTGAGGATCTGGTTCGACGGCGTCTGCTGCAGGCCCAGGGCCTGGCGCAGGATCGAGAACACGATGATGATCCGTGTGAAACTGGTCATCAGCATGACGAACGCCGGGATAAAACTCAGCGCCGTCATGATCAGCAGGATCTGCAGGCTGACCGAATATTCCTGGGCGCCGGCGGCGTTGGTGCCCAGCGTAATCGCCGGGATCGACAGCGGGTCGGCGCCAAAGGCCAACGGCGTGGCCAGCCACAGCATGAGCGTCAATAAAACACGCATCACTTCTTATCCTTCTGATCCTTGCCCAGCAACTCCATCAGGCGCTGAGCGAATTCCGGCGTGGCGGGCTGTGACTGGGTGGTTTGCACCGGGGTCTTGAGCACATGCAGCGGGGTGATGCGCCCAGGGGTGATACCCAGCAGGATCTGTTCCTCGCCCACCTGTACCAGCACCAGCCGATCACGCGGGCCAAGCGCGCGCGAGCCGACCAGCTCGATCACCTGGGCGTTGCCCGGGCCGATGCTCTGCACGCGGCGCATCAGCCAGGCCAGCACGAAAATCACACCGACCACCAGCAACAGGCCCAGCACCAACTGGGTCAACTGCCCGCCGACACTGCCGGTCACCGGCGCGGCGGCAGCCTGGGCCACCGGCTCGGCGGCCCAGGCGTGAACTGGCAGCGCGACCAACAGTCCCACCATCAGCCGTTTCATATCAGCGCAACTTCTTGATGCGTTCACTTGGGCTGATCACGTCGGTCAGGCGGATGCCGAACTTTTCGTTGACCACCACCACTTCGCCATGAGCGATCAGGGTGCCGTTGACCAGCACGTCCAACGGTTCACCGGCCAGGCGGTCCAGCTCGATCACCGAGCCCTGGTTGAGTTGCAGCAGGTTGCGGATATTGATATCGGTGCTGCCCACTTCCATGGAGATCGACACCGGGATATCGAGGATCACGTCCAGGTTCGGCCCGTCGAGGCTCACCGGCTCGTTGTTCTTCGGCACGCTGCCGAACTCTTCCATCTGCAGGCGGTTGCCGGCAGGCGCGGTGGCGGCGTCAGCGGCCAGCAGGGCATCGATATCGTCCTGGCCGACATCGCCGGTTTCTTCAAGGGCAGCCGCCCATTCGTCAGCCAGGGCCTGGTCTTCGGCGGAAGTGTTTTCGTGTTCGGTAGCCATTACATGTCCTCGGCGGAGCAAGCATTCATAAAATTAAGGGGTGATCAGCGACGATTGATCGGCTCGATCACTTGCAGCGCCAGGTTGCCCTTGTGGGAACCCAACTTGACCTTGAACGATGGCACGCCGTTGGCGCGCATGATCATTTCCTGCGGCAACTCGACGGGGATCACGTCCCCAGGCTGCATGTGCAAAATATCCCGCAGGCGCAACTGACGCCGGGCGACGGTGGCGCTCAGCGGTACGTCGACGTCCAGCAGGTCTTCGCGCAGGGCCTTGACCCAACGCTCGTCCTGGTCGTCCAGGTCGGACTGGAAACCGGCGTCGAGCATCTCGCGCACCGGCTCGATCATCGAGTACGGCATGGTCACGTGCAGGTCGCCGCCCCCGCCATCGAGTTCGATGTGGAAGGTGGACACCACAATGGCTTCGCTGGGGCCGACGATGTTGGCCATGGCCGGGTTCACTTCCGAGTTGATGTACTCGAAATTGACTTCCATGATCGCCTGCCAGGCTTCCTTCAAGTCGATGAAGGCTTGCTCCAGCACCATGCGCACCACGCGCAATTCGGTGGGCGTGAATTCACGGCCTTCGATCTTGGCGTGACGGCCATCACCGCCGAAGAAGTTGTCCACCAGTTTGAACACCAGCTTGGCGTCGAGGATGAACAGCGCAGTGCCGCGCAGTGGCTTGATCTTGACCAGGTTGAGGCTGGTGGGCACGTACAGCGAGTGCACGTACTCGCCGAACTTCATCACCTGCACACCGCCCACCGCTACGTCCGCCGAACGACGCAGCATGTTGAACATGCTGATGCGGGTGTAGCGGGCGAAACGCTCGTTGATCATCTCCAGGGTCGGCATGCGTCCACGGACGATGCGATCCTGGCTGGTGAGGTCATAACTTTTGACGCTGCCGGGGTCGGCAGCCATTTCGGTCTGTACCAGACCATCGTCGACACCATGCAACAGCGCGTCGATTTCATCCTGGGACAGCAGGTCTTGCACGGCCATGTCGTGGTCCTACTGCAATACGAAATTAGTGAAGAGCGCCTGCTCGATCACGACTTTGCCGAGCTCTTTCTGGGCCACTTCCTGCACGCTGGCAGTGACCTTCTGGCGCAGCATTTCCTGGCCCACCGGCGTGGCCAGGGTATCGAAGCTCTGTCCGGAGAACAGCATCACCAGGTTATTGCGGATCACCGGCATGTGCACTTTGAGCGCCTCCAGGTCCGCCTGGTTGCGTGCCAGCAGGGTGATGCTCACCTGCAGGTAGCGTTGACGACCGTTCTGGTTGAAGTTGGCAACAAAGGCCGGAAGCATGGGTTCGAAGATTGCCGGCTGCTTGGCGTTGGTGGCGGCTTCGGCGACGGGAGCCGGTTTGCTTGCACTGCTGTGCATGATGTACCAGGTGCCACCCACCGAGGCGCCGATGGCCAGGAGCAGGCCCACGACTATCATCAGGATAAGCTTGAGCTTGCCTTTGCCTTTCCCTGCGGGTGCTGTTGCTGCGTCTTCGCTCTTCGCCATGCCAATAATCCGTCACTATTCGGGGATTCGTAGATCTACGCAAAGGCAAGAGCAAGTGTTATGCCAGAGTTGTCTGGCAAGTAGGAGACAAAAGGAACGCCACCCCTCCCGCATTTTGTGCTGCGTTGGGCTCAGGTCAGGCGTAGTAGTCGACGGCGCTGGAGCCGATCACCGTCGAAGTCACGGGCGTCATTGTCTCGGCCACATCAATGTGGCCGCCGCTGTCGCCGTTATCGCCACCGCGCCCGCCACTGCCGCTCACGCCACGGGTCTGGGCCTGCTGTTGCTGCTGCTCCTGACCACGGGACTGGTCGGAGACGTTGACGTCCACCTGCCCCATGCCCTGCTGGGCGAACATTTCCCGCAGGCGGCCGGACTGGCTTTCCAGCGCTTCGCGCACCACCGGGTGCGCGCTCATGAAGTTGACCTGGGCCTGCTGATCGGCCGTCATGTTGACCTTGATGTCCAGGCGCCCGAGTTCTGCGGGCTGCAACTGGATCTCCGCCGACTTGAGGTTGGCGCTGGACAGGTACATCACCCGGTTGACGATTTCGTCGGTCCAACCGCTCTGGTGCATGGCCAGCGGTGCATTGGTCACCGGCGGCAAGGCATTCGCGGTTTTCGGCGTGGCCGCCTGGGTCAGTGCCGCCAGGCGATTGGCGAAGTCATCGACACGGGTGTCACTGTCGGCACGCTTCAAGTCCTTGAGGCCATCTTCGATCAGACCACCAAAGGCCTTGTCGCCACCGGTGTCGGTGCTGTCCTTGGTGGCTTGCTGGTCGACCATCGTGGCCAGGCCCGCGGCAAAGTTCTGCGCGGCGGTCGGCTGATCCTGGGTCGTCGGCGCGGCGGTTTTGGCGGGCGCCTGGCTGCTGGCCGATACATGCCCGCCCTGCTCCATCGCCAGGCGCACGACCGGCATGGCGTCCAGTGGGTCGGCTGCCGGGTCGAAGTCCGGCTTGACCTCTTCAGTCGCCGTGATCGGCGCAGCCGCCACCGGCTGCGCCTTGGCGTCGGTGACGGCTGCGGCCGGCACCGGGTTTTCCACCGGCACGGGCACGGCGACCGGGGTGACAGCGGCAATCAACGCCGGGTCAACCACCGGGTCAACCGGGGGCTGCTGCACCAGGGTCGGATCGACAGGTGCCTCGTCATCCTGGCCGGCACTGTCGTCGGACGTGGCCGGCGGCTTGGCAGGCAAGGTATTGCCGCTATCGGCAACCGCCGGCGTAGTGGCGGCAGGCGTATCGCGGCTGTCCACCGGCTTGGCGCCGGCATCGGCAGGCTTGTCACGGGTCGGCCTGGCTGCGTTATCGTCACCCTTTACGACGGGTTTCGAACCTTGGCTGGCGAACACTTGAGCGAAGCCAGGGCCCTTGTCCTGCGGGTCCGCGGCCACCACCGCAGGGGTGGCGACAGGCGCTTGAGGCTTGGCCGCGGGGGCAGCCTGGAGAAGCGAATTCGGGGCGACTGGCATAGGTAAAGGTCTCCACTGCATGGGGATCGGGGATGCAGTATCAAGAGGTAGAGCAAGAGTCGGGCCAGGTCGGTCAATGACCTTCAGTCACAGCTCGAATCGTTGCCGCTCATGCTCGTACAACGGCCGAACGATCGCGAATTCTTGATCGATCTCGTCCACCAACTCCCGCAGATCCACCTCGGCAGGCTCGGCGGAGCCGTCTTCAAGCTGTTGGCAAAGTTGCGCCAACCGCACGGCCCCCAGGTTGCCGCTGCTACCCTTGAAGCTATGCGCGATCTGCCCCAACACCTTTGCATCATCTCGCGCCTTGCGCAGCGCTTCGATGCGTTTCTGGGAATCATCAAGAAAGGTATCGAGCAACTTCGGATACCCGTCTTCCATGACTTCCTGCAAAACCGACAACACCTCAGGGTCCATATGAATCTCAGCCACTTGCTCGCTCCATGATCAAGAATCGGCGAATTATGCCAGAGCCCCCCAGCAAAACTCTACGCAGACGCTGCGCCCGCCGTCGGACCAACGCACCGCGCTGCTCAGTTGACGCACCAGGCTCAAGCCCCGACCGGACAGACGGTCGATATCCAGCGGCCGCGCCAGCACTTGCTCCACGTCGAAGCCGAGGCCGCTGTCCTCAAGGCGCAGCGTCATTTTGCCGCCGGTCTCGGTGGGCACCACCTGCACATGCACGCGCACGTAGCCGCTGCTCAACGCCGCCAGGCGGTCATTGCGCTGGCGATAATACTCGGCAAACCCCGCGGCATCGCGCTTGAGCCGCGAGTCCAGGCCCAGCACGCCGTGTTCGAGGGCATTGGAATACAACTCAGCCATCACGCTGTAGAGCGCCCCGCTCTGCTCGCGCAGGCCATGAACCTCCAGCAACAGTTGCAACAGGTAAGGCAGCGGGTTGTAGCGTTTGAGTGTTTCGGCGCGAAATTCGAAACTGACCGACCAATCCAGCGGGCAGGATTGGCCGCTGTCGGCATACAACGGCCCCGTCGCGCGCAGCGACTGGCCAGGCTGCAGGGTAATCTCCACCATGCTCACGTCGTCGCGCGCTTCACCGCAAAACGCAGCCAGGGCCTGCTCGATGTCTTCGAACAGACGGTCCGGCTCGCGGTTGGCGGCGAAAACCTCATGCAAACGCTGTGCGCCAAACAGTTGGTCGTTGCCATCGGCGGTGTCCAGCACGCCATCGGAGAGCAGGAACACCCGATCACCCAGGGCCATGGGCCAGACTTCAGTGCGGTCATCGAACGCCTGCGCCGATAACACCCCCAATGGTAAATGCCGCGATTGCAGCGGCGTACGCTTGCCGCTGGCGACCTCATGCACGTAACCGTCCGGCATGCCGCCGTTCCACACCTCCACCACGCGCCGCTCCGCGCTCAGGCACAACAGGGTGGCGCAGCAGAACATGTCCACCGGCAGGATGCGTTTGAGCTTGGCATTCATCTCCCGCAGGATCTGGGCCAGGCCATAGCCCTTGGCGGTCATGCCGTAGAACACATCCGCCAGGGGCATCGCCCCCACCGCCGCCGGCAACCCATGGCCGGTAAAATCGCCAAGCAACGCGTGCATGTCGCCGGATGGCGTGTAGGCCGCCAACAACAGGTCACCGTTGAACAGCGCATAGGGCGATTGCAGGTAGCGAATATTCGGCGCGGCGTTGATGCAGCCGGAGTGGGCGACCTTGTCGAACACCGCCTTGGCCACCCGCTGCTCGTGCAGCAGGTAGTCGTGGTGCCTGGCAATCTGGTCGCGCTGCTGCAGAACCGTGGCCTGCAGGCGCCGCAGGCGGTCCATGGCATTGATCTTGGCCGCCAGAATCACCGGGTTGTAGGGCTTGGGCAGGAAGTCATCACCGCCGGCGTCCAGGCATTCGGCCAGGGCGGTACTTTCACGCAGGGAGGTGAGAAAGATAACGGGGACCAGCTCTTCGCCCGCCAGTTGCTTGATCCGCCGCGCGGCGATAAAACCATCCATCACGGGCATCAGGGCGTCCATCAACACCAGTTGCGGACGTTCGCGGGCGAATACTTCAACGGCTTCCTCGCCGTTGGTAGCGGTGAGCACGTGATGCCCCTGGCGCCGCACAATGGTCGACAGCAACAGCAGATCGGTGGCGCTGTCTTCGGCGATCAGGACGGTCAACGGCTCGGACACGGAGGCGAGGCCCGTCAAGTGATGTCGAACAGCTTTTCGAAGTTGGAGATGGCGAGGATCTTGTGCACGTCAGAACTGCTGTTGACCAGCTTGACCTCCGCTTCGTCCCCCCCCGCATGATCACGCAGCAGCAGGAGCATGCCGAGGGCCGAACTGTCCATGTAGGTGGCTTCTTTCAAGTCGACCACATACAGCTCCGGCACCTTGTAATAGCGCTCATACGATTCACGAAATGCCTGGTGACTGCCGAAATCGAACCGGCCCTTGATTGCGATCGTCAACTTCTTCCCATCCAGGGATACTTCCGACTCGACTGACATACGACTGTTTCCTTGTCATTGGCATAGACACAAGGTTTAGCAGCTGAACCGGCGATGAGCAACACAGACCATCAAATGTATGGAGACAAGCCCCCTCCCACATTTGCCCTGCTGCGTTAGTTAAAACTGTTCCTGGCGGGGAAGGCGCTGGGACAGTTCGTCCAGCAGCTTCTGTTCGCGCTTGTCTTCCAGCGCCCGCGCCTCGTCGATATAGCGCTGCACCAGCTTGCGCAAGCCTTCGACCCGGGCGAACGCCGCTTGCCAACTCTCACGGGCTTTATCGAGGTTGTTCTGGTGCCAGGCGAGGCTTTGGCGCTGCTGGCCCACGGCGGTTTCCAGCTGGTTGAGAAAGCCCTGGTAACCCATCAGCCACTGGCCCGACACGCCCTTTGTGCCGCGCTCGATCCATTGCTGCTGGTATTCGCTGCGAAAGCGCTCCAGGTCGCCCAGCTTGCTCTCGGCCAGACGTACCTGGCCCTGGAAGTAACCCAGGCGCTGGACCGCGGCTTTTTCGGCCTTCTCGGCCATGTCCACCACCGGGGCCAGGCGGGCGGCGCGGCTGTTGGCCATGGCTTAGCCGCCTGGCGCGGGGGCGAAAATGGACTGCAAATGCGCTTCGCTCTCGCCCATGCTGATCTTGTCGTTGAGGCCCTGGCGCAGGTAGGTCACCAATTGCGGTTGCAGGGCAATCGCCAGGTCGGTGTCGCGATCGCCACCGGCCACGTAGGCGCCCACGCTGATCAGGTCGCGACTCTGTTGATAGCGCGACCAGAGTTGCTTGAACTGCTGCGCGCGGGCCATATGTTCCGGAGTGACCACCGCCGGCATCACCCGGCTGATGGACGCTTCGATATCGATGGCCGGGTAGTGCCCTTCTTCCGCCAGGCGCCGCGACAGCACGATGTGGCCGTCGAGCACGCCCCGCGCCGAGTCGGCGATGGGGTCCTGCTGGTCATCGCCTTCGGACAACACGGTGTAGAACGCGGTGATCGAGCCCCCGCCGGCCTCGGCGTTACCGGCACGTTCGACCAGCTTGGGCAACTTGGCGAACACCGAAGGCGGGTAGCCCTTGGTCGCCGGTGGCTCGCCGATGGCCAGGGCGATTTCCCGCTGGGCTTGGGCGAAACGCGTGAGCGAGTCCATCAGCAACAGGACGTTCTTGCCCTTGTCGCGAAAATATTCGGCGATACGCGTGCAGTACATGGCGGCGCGCAGGCGCATCAGCGGCGCATCGTCCGCTGGCGACGCGACCACCACCGAGCGCTTGAGGCCTTCCGCGCCAAGGCTGTGCTCGATGAATTCCTTCACCTCCCTGCCCCGCTCGCCGATCAGCCCGACCACGATGATGTCGGCTTCGGTAAAGCGCGTCATCATGCCCAGCAACACCGACTTACCCACGCCGGTACCGGCGAACAGGCCCAGACGCTGGCCGCGGCCGACCGTCAATAAACCGTTGATGCTGCGAATCCCCACGTCCAGCGGCACGCTGATGGGGTTGCGGTTGAGCGGGTTGATGGTCGGGCCGTCCATCGGCACCCAGTCTTCTGCCTTCATGCCACCCTTGCCGTCCAGCGCGCGACCGGCACCGTCCAGCACCCGGCCGAGCATGCTCATGCCCATCGGCAGGCGCCCGG
This sequence comes from Pseudomonas sp. FP597, assembly GCF_030687435.1. Taxonomy (NCBI): domain Bacteria; kingdom Pseudomonadati; phylum Pseudomonadota; class Gammaproteobacteria; order Pseudomonadales; family Pseudomonadaceae; genus Pseudomonas; species Pseudomonas sp. FP597. The sequence continues at coordinate 4,604,500 of NZ_CP117432.1, forward strand.
TGTCGGCCAGCGGCACCACGCGCGCACCGGGGGCGATACCGGCCAGGCTGCCGACCGGCATGAGAAATATCTTGGTGCCGGAAAAGCCCATTACCTCGGCTTCGACCTGTACCGGGTGGTAGCTGTCGTCGTTGATCACCATGCAGCGGCTGCCCATGGCGGCGCGCAGGCCTTCGGCTTCGAGGGTCAGGCCGACCATGCGCAGCAGGCGCCCTTCGAGGATCGGCTGGCCGGGCAGCTCGGTGGCCTCGACGTAGCCGTCCAGGCGCTTGGTGAAGCTGGTGCGATCAAGGCGCATCGGCGGTGTCCAGGTCCACGCTCAGGTCGGGTTCGGCCGGGTTCAATGCTTGCTCGTGCTGCTGGTCCAACAGCTTGGCCATGATCTGGCTGATGCGGGTTTCCACCGTGGCATCGATGCGGCTGTGTTCGGTTTCGACGCGGCAACCACCGGGCTGCAGCGCGGCGTCTTCGACGATGCGCCAGGTTTCTTCATGGCGCTCGCGCAGGGCTTTGACCTGTTCGAAATCCTGCGGGTTGATGTACAGCCGCACATTACCGACCCCCAGGGGCAGCAGCTTGAGGGCCTCGCGCATCACGCTTTCGATCTGGCTGGAGTCCAGTAACAGTTCGCGCTGGATCACTTGGCGAGCGATGTGCTCCACCAGGCGCACCATGGCTTTTTCGATCTGCGAGTCCTGCTCGGCGATGGGGTCGAACAGCACGCCCATCAAGCGCTCCAGGCTGGCCAGCTTGACGCTCAGCGCCGCCTCCGCTTCCTGGCGCACCTTGAGCGTGGTGCTGCGAAAACCATCTTTTTCACCGGCCGCGAAACCTTCGTTATAGGCCTCCTGGCGGATGCTTTCCAACTCTTCGAGGGTCAGCGGCTGGACTTCTTCCAGCGGCACTTCTTCCATTTCCACCGGCAGTTCGACCACCGGTTCCGGCTCGGGCTCCGGCACATGCGGGTCGAAACTGGGCAACGACCAGATGTCGAACCCACCGACATCCCGTGCGCGAATCAGATCGCTGGGCGCCTCATCTTTGTTCGACATGCGGGGCGCCTTAGATCATTTCTTCGCCGCCCTTCCCACCGAGAACGATTTCTCCGGCTTCGGCCATACGGCGGGCAATGGTGAGGATTTCTTTCTGCGCGGTTTCCACGTCGCTGACGCGCACCGGGCCCTTGGCCTCGAGGTCGTCGCGCAGCAGTTCGGACGCGCGCTTGGACATGTTCTTGAAGATCTTTTCCTTGACGCCTTCGTCCGAGCCCTTGAGGGCCAGCACCAGCACGTCGGACGACACTTCACGCAGCAACGCCTGGATGCCACGGTCGTCGACATCGGAGAGGTTGTTGAACACGAACATAAGGTCTTCGATCTGGCCGGACAGGGTGTCGTCGATCTCGCGGATCGCGTCCATCAACTGGCCTTCGACCGAGCTGTCGAGGAAGTTCATGATATCGGCCGCACGCTTGATACCACCCAGGGTGGTGCGCGAGGCATTGGAGTTGCCGGAGAACTGCTTCTCCAGGATGGTGTTCAATTCTTTCAAGGCCGCCGGTTGCACGGTGTTCAACGACGACACGCGCAGGACAATATCCAGGCGCACTTTATGGTCGAAGTGGCCGAGCACCTCACCGGCCTGGTCGGGGTCGAGGTACGCCACCACGATCGCCTGGATCTGCGGGTGCTCGTAGCGGATCACATCGGCAACGGCGCGCGGTTCCATCCATTTCAGACTGTCGAGGCCGCTGGTGTTGCCGCCCAACAGGATACGGTCGATCAGGCCGTTGGCCTTGTCTTCGCCCAGGGCCGAGGTGAGCATCTTGCGGATGTAGCTGTCGGACCCGACGCCCAGGCTGGTCTGGTCGCCGACGATCTCTACGAACTCGCTCATCACCTGTTCGACTTGCTCACGGTGCACGTTGCGCATTTGCGCCATGGCCACGCCCACGCGCTGGACCTCCTTGGGGCCCATGTGACGCAGCACTTGGGCGGCGTCGGTCTCACCCAGCGACAGCAGCAATACAGCGGCTTTGTCGACCTTGGTCAGTTTGGCAACAGCGGCTCGATCACTCATCTGCATTAATCCACTCTTTCACGACCTGGGCCACACGACCCGGGTCTTCTGCCACCAGACTTTTGATTGCGTTCAGCTGAGCGTCGTAACCTTCGCTCGGGCTTGGCAACAGGATGCTTTGCGGGCCACCCAGGCTCACGCGGTCGTTGGCCAGTTCGCCATCGAGGCCGCCCATGCCGCCCAACTCGACGTCGCCGCCGCCAAAAGCCGCCAGTTGTTTCTTGCCATTGCCGGTGATGTTGTTGAGCACCGGACGCAGCACACCGAACACCAGCACCAGGATGAACAACACACCCAGCACTTGCTTGACGATGTCCCAGAACCACGGTTGCGAGTAGAACGCAGGCTCGGCGATGGTTTCGCCACGCTCGGCGGAGAACGGCATGTTGATCACGCTGACGCTGTCACCGCGGCTGGCGTCAAAACCGACGGCGTCCTGCACCAGGCGGGTGAAGCGCGCCAATTCGTCGGCACTCCACGGCGCACGGGTCACGGCGCCATCGGCCGGATTGACCTTGACCTGGTCATCGACCACCACCGACACCGACAGGCGATTGACGCGGCCTTGTTGCTGTTTGGTGTGGCTGATGGAGCGGTCAAGCTCGAAGTTCTTGGTCGACTGGTTACGCTTGTCCGCCGGGTACGGCGCGAGCATCGGCTGGCCGGTGGCCGGGTCCATGATCTGCTGGCCATTGGCGTCCAACAACGGTTGGCCAGGCTGGATCGCGCCGGCCGTGGCTGCCGCGCCACCGGTGGTTTGCGGCGCGGAGGCCGGTGACGGCGGCTGGTTGCTCAAGGCCCCCGGCACGCCTTGCGGGCCATTGCTGGCGGTGCGTTGTTCACTGGTGGACTGCTCGCTGCGCAGCGCGGGCTGGTCAGGGTTGAACTGCTCGGAAGTCGACTCGACCGCGCTGAAGTCCACGTCGGCCGACACTTCGGCCTTGTAGCGGTCGTTGCCCAATACCGGTTGCAGAATGTTGTGCACGCGTTGGGTGAGCATGCTCTCCATGCGACGGCTGTAGTCGAATTGCTTGCCGGCCTGGGTCAGCGCGGAGTTTTCGGCCATGTCGGACAACAGGTTGCCCTTCTGGTCGACCACCGTGATCTGCGACTTGCTCAGCTCGGGAACGCTGGTGGCCACCAGATTGATGATCGCCATGACTTGGCCAGGCTCCAGGGAGCGCCCGGAAAACAGCTCCACCAACACCGAAGCGCTGGGCTTGCGCTCATCGCGCACAAACACCGAGCTTTTCGGAATGGCCAGGTGCACGCGCGCGCCCTTGACGTTGTTGAGGCTGGAGATGGTGCGCGCCAGTTCGCCTTCGAGGCCACGACGGTAGCGGGTGGCTTCCATGAACTGGCTGGTCCCCAGGCCCTGGTCCTTGTCGAGGATCTCGAAACCGATATTGCTGTCGGACGGCGTCACGCCGGCGGCGGCCAGCTTCATGCGCGCACGGGCCACATCGTCAGCCTTGACCAGCAAGGCGCCGGAGTTGGGCTCTACGGTGTAGGCGATGTCGGCGGCGGCCAGGGTTTCCATGATCTGCTTGGAATCCATGCCCGCCAGGCTGCCGTACAACGGACGGTAATCGGGTTGCTGCGACCACAACACCACGGCAAAACCAATCGCCACGCTGGCAGCCAGGCCGACCATCAGGCCCACCTGACGCAACATGGTCATTTCCGAGAGGTTTTCCAGGAACGACAGGCCAAACAGCGGCGGCTTGCCGTCTGTCTTGGCGGGGACGTTGTCGGAGACTGCTTCTGCCATGACTTAAATCTCGCCCTTAAACCGGCATCTGCATGATGTCTTGATAGGCCTGGACCAGCTTGTTGCGCACCTGGGTCAGGGCCTGGAAGGAGACACTGGCCTTTTGCGAGGCGACCATCACATCGGTGAGGTCCACGCCGCTTTTGCCGATCTCGAACGCGTTGGCCAACTGGCTGGAGGCTTGCTGGGTATCACTGACTTTATTGATGGCCTGGCCGAGCATGTCGGCAAAATTGCTTTGGCCCAACTCCGGCGCTGGCGCGACGGATTTCGGTTGAGCCATGGCATCCATCTGCATGGAGCGCATATCCAACATCAACCGATTGAACTCAATACCCTGGCTCATGACCTTCTCTCTCCGACAACCCGTATTTTTTTGACGCTACGCCGCAATTACTAAGGGAGGTAGCAACAAGGGTGCCAGATCCGTATCAGCTCGTAAGAAAAGGCGACAGAGCTTGTCCAATTTGTTACCCGCTGTAGGCATGGGTTTCTACACAACTGCTTGCTGTTGCTCTGGCTTTGGCTCTGGCTTTGGCTTTTGATCTTGATCTAAGGCGCCCCGTCAAACACGCTGGCCGAACGCAGGCTTGAATCCGTGGGTAACCCGGCAGGACGCCGGGTTAGCCGCCCTGCGCCATGGATGGCGCATGGCGGCGGCCCACGGATTCAAGCCTGCGTTCGGGCACACCGAGCCTAAGCGAGGTGCCGAGTGTTGGGGCGAGGACCTTTTGGTTACTTTTGGGTCCAGCGCTCTTCCAAAAGTGACACGCTGTAAAAGCGGAACCATAAGCGGCCGTTACCGCAGGAATGGATATGTACTCGGTCAGATCCAAAAAATAGTCGCCTGACAAGCCGCCATCGGGGGCAAGTCGAATCGTCGCACCGCCCCTCCCACATTTGGATCGCAGGGCATTAGGTAGATATGTACCAGCTGTCCGGCCGTCACGGGAGCAAGCTCCCTCGCCACAGGTTCAGGCTCACGCCAAAGATACGTAGCTATTGGGTGAAGTCAGGTGGCAAACAGATACGCTTCCACATCCATCCCCGCGTCACGCATCTGCGCCAGCTTATAGCGCAAGGTGCGCGGGCTGATGCCCAGGCGCTCAGCCGCTTCCTTGCGCCGGCCACGCTCGGCGCGCAGGGTGTCGATGATCATCTGGAATTCGCGGCGCCGCAGGTCATCGCCCAGAGCACCGGCAGACTCAGCCTCGGTCACCACCGGCGCGGGCGCCAACGTCGGCAATGGCGCAGTACCACTGCCCATGGCCAGGCAGAAATCCTGAGGCTGGATCAGGCCGCCCTGCTGCAGGATCAACGCGCGCTGGATCGCGTTGTCCAGTTCCCGCACATTGCCGGGCCAGGGGTAGCTGATCAGGCAGGCCTGGGCCTCGGCCGACAGCCGAGCCTGGGCATGCTTCATTTTTTTGACGTGGTTGTTCAGCAGGCGCTCGGCCAGCGGAATAATGTCCGCCGGGCGCTCGCGCAACGGGCGCCAGGCCAGCGGGAAGACCGAGAGCCGGTAGAACAGATCTTCACGAAAGCGCCCCGCCGCCACTTCACCGGCGAGGTCGCGGTTGGTGGTGGCGACCACGCGGATATCCAGCTGGATCGGCTTGCGCGCGCCGACGCGCTCGACTTCGCGCTCCTGCAGCACCCGCAACAGTTTGGCTTGCAGGCCCAGGGGCATCTCCGAGATTTCATCGAGCAGGATCGTGCCGCCGTCGGCCTGTTCGAACTTGCCCGCCTGGGCGGCGATGGCACCGGTGAACGAGCCTTTTTCGTGACCGAACAGCGTCGCTTCGAGCATGTTGTCGGGGATCGCCGCGCAGTTAATGGCGATGAACGGTTGCTTGGCGCGGGTCGATTGCTGGTGGATATACCGCGCCAGCACCTCTTTACCGGTACCCGATTCGCCGGAAATCAACACCGTGGAATCACTGCGCGCCACCCGAGCCGCCAACTCCAGCAATTGCGCACTGGCCGGTTCAAAGGCAATCGGGCCCTCGCCGTCGCCGGCGGGGATCACGCCCAGGGCGTGCCGTGCCACCAACTCGATCAACGCCTTGGGTTCGAACGGCTTGACCAGGTAATCCGCCGCGCCTTGGCGCATCGCGTCCACCGCCCGCTCCACCGCGCCGTGGGCGGTCATCAGCAACACCGGCAGTTGCGGCTGGCGCACACGCAGCAAGCCCAGCAACTGGTGGCCGTCCATGCCCGGCATGTTCACATCGCTGACCACCAGGCTGAAGGACTCCTGCTCGACCGCCTCCAAGGCGTCCTCGGCAGAACCGACCGCCCGGTAGTCATGGCCCGCCAGCAGCAGCGTGTCAGCCAATGCTTCACGCAGGGCGCGATCGTCTTCCACCAACAGAACCTTGATAGCCATGACTCTTTACTCCGCGCTTGCCGCGCCTGAAAACAGCGGCAAGGTCATCAATGCACAGGTGCCACGCCCGACACGGGAATGCAGCTGCAATTCTCCCTGATGGGCACGTGCCACCGCCTTGACCACGGTCAGGCCCAGGCCGGTGCCGTTGGTCTTGGTGGTAAAAAACGGTTCGCCCAGACGCTGGAGTACCTTAGGCTCGATACCGCTGCCGCTGTCGCTGATGCACAGACGCAGGGTTTGCTCGCGACGGTACAGGTGCACCTTGAGCCGCGCGCCCGGCCCGCTGGCCTGGATCGCGTTCTCGATCAGATTAAGCAATGACCCCACCAACGTATCGCGATTGCACAGCAACTCGCCGAAATGGCTGTCGCACTGCCAGCGCACTTGGGTGTCTTGAACATGGGCCGCGGCCGCCGCCTGCAAGGCTTGCATCAGTTGGTCAGGCGTGACGCGGTCGGTCAGCGGTAATTCACCGCGGGCAAATACCAGCATGTCGCGTACCTGGTGTTCGAGCTCGTGCAACCGCTCCTTGAGCCGACCGGCGAAACGCTGCTGGGTGGCGGCGGGCAGTTGCTCATCAGTCAAATGACTGGCGTAGATCAACGCGGCCGACAACGGCGTACGGATCTGATGCGCCAAAGAGGCGACCATGCGCCCCAACGACGACAAGCGCTCGTGACGTGCCAGTTGGTCCTGCAGGTGACGGGTTTCAGTCAGGTCGTTGAGCAACACCAGTTGGCCCGGCTCAGCGTCCAGGGAACGGGTAGCGATGGACAGGCGGCGGCCGTCCTTGAGGGAGATTTCATGCCCGTCATCTTCACGTGGCGCAAAGCAGCGCGTGATGACGTGGCGCCACAGCTCGCCCTCCAGTGGCAGGCCGAGCATGTCGCAGGCGGCCGGGTTGGCTTCGCGCACGCGACCGTCTTCATCAATGACAATCACGCCACCGGGCAACAGCGACAGCAGGTTTTGCAGGCGGTTGGCCAGCCGCTCTTTCTCGGCCAGCTCTTGCATACGCTGGGCGCTGACCACCGCCAGCTCGCCTTTGAGCTCGGAGACCCGGGCTTCCAGCAGGCTGTAGGAATCGGTCAGCTGGCTCGACATCTGGCTGAATTGCGAGAACGCTTGTTCCAGACCCTGGCGGGCCAGGGGCTCTGCAGATGGAACGAGCCCCTGGATGGCAGGGGCCGAAGCTAATTGGGCGGCGTGGGGCATCATGCTCTCTCGCTTGGCTGACCGTCAGTTAAACGGAACGTTGCGAGGGCTGTAGCAATACCCGTGCCTAAAAAAAACTATCTACAAATCAAGAAGTTGAAAAACAGGCGTCAATCCTCCGGCTGTTCATCACCTTCGCGACGGCTCATACCGTACTTGCGCATCTTCTCCACCAGGGTGGTTCGGCGGATGCGCAAGCGCTCGGCGGCACGGGCGACGATGCCGTTGGCATCGTCCAGGGCCTGTTGAATCAAGCCTTGTTCCAGATTCCCGAGGTAATCCTTCAGGTCCAGACCTTCCGGCGGCAGCATGGCCGAGGAAGCGAAGTTCGGCGTGTGGCCGTTGATCGCCACGCGTTCTTCCATGTCGCTGCGCAGGCTGTCGACCAGTTGCTCGTCTTCGTCGTCGACGTAGCGGAATTTCTTCGGCAGCTCGACCACCCCGATCACCCCGTAGGGGTGCATGATCGCCATGCGCTCGACCAGGTTGGCCAGCTCACGGACATTGCCCGGCCAGCCGTGACGGCACAGGGACATGATCGCGGCGGAGTTGAAGCGGATCGAACCGCGTTTTTCGTGCTCCATGCGCGAGATCAGCTCGTTCATCAGCAGCGGAATATCTTCCACGCGCTCGCGCAACGGGGCCATTTCGATCGGGAAGACGTTGAGGCGGTAGTACAGGTCTTCGCGGAAACTGCCGATCTCGATCATGCTTTCGAGGTTCTTGTGCGTCGCCGCGATGATGCGCACGTCGACGCTCTGGGTCTTGTTGCTGCCCACGCGTTCGAAGGTGCGCTCCTGCAACACGCGCAGCAGCTTGACCTGCATCGGCAGCGGCATGTCGCCGATTTCGTCGAGGAACAGGGTGCCGCCGTTGGCCAGTTCGAAACGCCCGGCACGGCTGGTGATCGCCCCGGTAAAGGCGCCCTTCTCGTGGCCGAACAGTTCGCTTTCGAGCAGCTCTGCCGGGATCGCCCCGCAGTTGACCGGCACGAAGGGTCCGTCGCGGCGTTTGGAATGGTAGTGCAGGTTGCGCGCGACCACTTCCTTGCCGGTGCCGGACTCGCCGAGGATCAACACGCTGGCGTCGGTATCGGCCACTTGCTGCATCATCTGGCGCACGTGCTGGATCGCACGGCTGGTGCCGACCAGGCTGCGGAACAGGTTGGGTTCGCGGTGACGGCCGCGCTCGCGGGCCTGGTCGTACATCTCGCGATAGACCTGGGCACGGTGCAGGGAGTCGAGCAGTTTGCTGTAGCTGGGCGGCATTTCCAGGGTGGAAAGCACGCGGCGGCGTTGGTCTTCCGGCAGCTCGACAGAAGAAATATCACCGATTAGCAACACTGGAAGGAACTCATCCCAGGTAGACAGTGTCTTTAACAAGCCCAAAACTGCGCCAGGAGCGTTTACCGTCCCGATCAGCACACAAATGATTTCACGGCTCGATGACAACGAGCTGACCACCTGCTGCCAATCATGGCTGCCGCAGGGCAAATTTTCTTCACCGAGAAAATTTAAAATCACCGCTAAATCGCGGCGCCGGACGCTATCGTCATCGATCAGCAGAATTCTGGTTTCACGCCACATGCAATAGCAACTTCCCTAGTAAAACTTCCTGCCCGGTGTAAGGGCAATCGAGACGGCTGTAGGACTTCTTACTCTATAGACGTCTGAACTCTGAAAACAGCACTAGTTAAGTCAAAAAAGCTGGCACGGTCAAATTTATGACGCGCCGGTTGGATTAACTGCGCCTGTTCAGCCGAACAGATGGTAGACCTTTGACGCATTTTGCGCGCGGTTGATCTGCGACATCTCTTCAAAAATCGCCTGGCGCTCGCCGGTCGTCACCTCGAGCAACTGCTGGTACACCGCCAGCAGGCTCTCTAGCTTCTCGCGCAGTGCGCCTTCGTCTACCGGCGCATTGTGCAGCGCCTCATCGATCACCGCACGACAACCCAGGTCCAGTTCGCCGATAGCGTCCCAGTTACGTTGCGCCAATGCGTCCACCAAGGCTTCGCGGGTCTCGTCAATCCGTTGCAGGGCGTGGCTCATGACATCATCCTCAGGCCAAGCGGCCTACTGTGTTGCAATACCGTCCCAACCTTCCTTCAGGGTAATCATCAGGCCCGCCACTTCATCGATCATCGTGACATCGCTCTTGCTGTTGGCTTCAAGCAGGCGCGTGGTCATGTAGGCGTACAGGTTGTCCAATTGCTGCAAGGCGGCCGGGTCATCGGTTTTTTCCGGGTTCAGGCCATCGCGCAGACCGATCAGAATATCGATCGCCTTGCCCAACAGCAGGCCTTTCTGCGCGATATCACCACGAGCCATGGCGCCTTTGGCCTGAGCCATGCGATCCAATGCGCCTTCCATCAGCATCTGGACCAGACGGTGCGGGCTGGCCTCGGAGACCTGGGCATGGGAATTGACCTTCTGGTATTGGCGAAGGGCTCTCATGGGATTCATTTTTCGACCTCGTGACAGGCAACAGCTAAATAGGATGGGCTCTGACTAATATGTCGTCGGGACTGCACAAAACTTTAACCCGCCGATCAGGCGACGCCGCGCCCGGTGCCGCTCACCGGGGCGACTGCAACGCGGATCAATTATCCGAGTTGTTTTTGTTCAGCGCATTGAGCGTGGTCATGACACTGGAGCGTTGGTTGGTGAGCTGGGCGACCAGGTTGTTCATCGTGGTGTACTTGGCGGTCAGGCTCGTCTTCAGCGCAGCCATGCGCGCGGTCAGGGTGTCCTGCTGGTTCTGCAGGTCCTTGAGGTTATCCGACAGCGTCGAGCTGCGCGTGGCGAGCACGCCGGTGCCGCTCAGCGCATAACTGTCGGTCGCGGTTTTCATGCGCGCCAGCAGGCCCTTGTCACCGTTGAAAATGCCGCCGATGTCCGTAGGGTTGCTAGCGACTGCCGCGCTGAAGATCTTGTCGTCAATGCTCAGCTTGCCGGTGGTCTGGTCAGTGTTCACGCCAAATTGAGCCAGAGACTTCAACGTGCCCGAACCGCTCAGTGCGTTCAACTCGCTGCGCAGCGCCGATTGCAAAGAGCGCATGGTGGCATCGCCCGTCAGCGCCGACGGCGTGGTGCTGCCATCGGGGTTGGTGGTGACTTTGGTCTCGGTGCTGATCGCGGTGATCAAGGCGTTATAGGTATCGACAAAGCCCTTGACCGAGCTCTTGAGGGTGTCGTTGCTACGGGTGACCGTAATGGTCGACGCAATTCGCTTGGTCTCATCCGTGACGCCGGTGGGCAGTGGCGATACGGCCGTGAGCTTGATGCTCACACCACTGATCGCATCGGACAGGGTGTTGCTCTTGGACTCCTGAGCCGTACCGTCAATGGTGTATTTGGCATTCTGCGGTGCACCGCCGACCACCGAAGTACCCGCTTGCAGGCCGGAATTACCGCCCAGGGTAATGTCGGTGCCTGCGCCGGTGTTGGTCGAAGTGACAACCAAGCGCGAACCGGTGGCGTCGGTCAGGATGTTGGCGCTCAAGCCTGCGCTGCTGTACTGCGAGTTGATCGAGTCACGCACCTGCTGCAGGGTGGCGCCCGGCGCAACACTCACGCCATAACTCTGGCCTGACTGGGAAATCTCCAGGGTCGTCGCGGTACTGCCGGAGTTGACGACGGTCTTGGCGCCACCGGCGAAGTTCTGGGTCGCGATCTTCGAGGCGGTCGCCAGCTGGGTGACCACCAACTGATAGCTGCCCGCGGAAGCACCGGCCCCCAAGGTGACAGTGGACACGGCGGTGTCAGAAGTCGTGGCCGTCAGGCCACCGATACTGGCGTCCTTGGTCATGTTGTCCATGGCGCCGCGAAAGGCCGACAATGCCGCTTGAATCTTGCCGATCGAGGACAGCTGGGCGGTCTGCGTCTGCGTCTGCTTGTTGATCTGCGACTGCTTGGGCGCTTGCTCCGCGTTCACCAAAGCAGTAACGATCGACTCGGTATTAATCCCTGTAACCGGGCCGCTTACCGTGATATCACCCATGACACTTCTCCTGATCGGGGCTGGCGCTTTATTGACGGACGACGCCTAAAGCAGCTACAGCAACAAAATTCATGCCAGCTCAGACTTTGGCGTCAAACAGTACGCTGCTGGCGTCGTGAAGGCTCTGTGCAAGTTTCAATGCGGTTTCCGACGGAATCTGGCGAATAATTTCGCCGCTGTCAGTCGCAATGACTTTGACCACCACCTGATGGGTGCTGTCATCAATCGAAAAATCCAGGTTGCGCTGGGCAGCCTGGACGAAGTTGCGAATGTCCGTTACCGCCTGTTGAAGGTCGGACGGCTTCGAGTCCTGCTTGGTTTCGACCGTGGCAGCCACAGGATCTACCTTGGTCTTCTGCAGGTCATTGTTTACGGGAGCAGGAACGCTCTGCGGCGCCGCTGCAGGATAAGACAGGTTCAACTTGATGCTCATGTCCATGTCCAATCTCCTCATCACGCAAAAGACAAAAGGGCACGTAAACGCGCCCTTCCGTCAGTCATCTACCGATGGCTATTACTGAAGCAGCTTCAGTACAGAAGATGGCAGTTGGTTGGCCTGGGACAGGATCGCGGTGGAAGCCTGTTGCAGGGTTTGTTGCTTGGTCAGCTGAGCAGTTTCTGCAGCGTAGTCAACGTCCTGGATCTGACCGCGAGCGGCGCTGGAGTTGTCTGCAATGCTCTGCAGGTTGGCAACGGTGTTGTCGAAACGGTTTTGTACAGCACCGAGACCGGCACGCTGGGAGTCGATGTCCGAGATCGCCTGGGTGATCACGTCGATCGAGTTCTGCGCGTTGGAAGCCGTGGTGATGTCAGTGTTGTTGACGGTGGTTTTGGCCGAGTTGGCGGCGGTAGCGGCACCGGCAGCGAACACACCGGCTACACCAGGACCATTCAGCGCGTAGCTGCTGGAGGAGTTCAGCGAAACAGCACCCGTGGCGATAATCGCGGTGGCGGCCAGGGCAGTAGCAGTACCGTAGGTACCGGTGCCGTCTTTGGTAGCGACCGAGATACCAGCAGCACCACCGTCACCGGCGTTGAAGGTCAGGTTCTCACCGGTGTCGGACTTGACCGACAGAGCGTCGGTGGACGAATCGTAGTTGACGCTGATGCCCAGCTTGGCAGCGTTGGACTTCAGTTGGTCAGCCAGGTCGGAAGTTTTGGTCACGCCAGTGAACTGAACGGCTGCACCGCTGCCCACTTGCAGGGTGAAGTTAGCGCTCGGCGGAGTGGCGGCAGCGATGGTAGCGGTGTTCACGGTGAACTGAGCTTCAGTGCTGGCAGTTGCAGACAGGCCACCAACGGCGCCGTTCATTTGCGCAGCGATCTGCTTGGCGGAAGCACCAGCAGCCAGGGTCACAGTAGCGGTCTGGCCACCACCGGTAACGGTGACAGCACCACCGGCAATACCGGTTGCCGAAGGGGTCAGGGCTTGAGTTTTCAGCTGCTGCGAACCAATGTTGTTGGCTGCAACGTTACCGATGCTCATGTCGATAGTCTGGTTGGCGTTGGCGCCGACCTGGAACGAAGTGGTACCGAAAGAACCGTCCAGCAGGTTCTTGCCACCGAAGGTAGTGGTGGTAGCGATACGGGTCAGTTCAGCAGTCAGAGCAGCGTATTGAGCCTGGTTCGACTTGCGGTCTTCAGCGCTTGGCGAGCCGTTGGCCGATTGCAGGGCCAGGGTACGCATGCTTTGCAGGATGTTGGTGGACTGCTGCATCGCGCCTTCAGCGGTCTGAGCAATCGAGCTACCGTCGTTGGCGTTTTTGATTGCAACGCCCAGGCCGTTGATCTGGCTGGTCAGACGGTTGGAAATTTGCAGGCCGGCCGCATCGTCCTTGGCGCTGTTGATACGCAGGCCGGAGGACAGACGCTGCATGGAAGTTTGCAGAGCGCCGGAAGCCTTGTTCAGGTTGCTCTGAACGGTCAACGAAGCAAGGTTGGTGTTTACTGTTAATGCCATGACGAAATCCTCGTGGGTGGTGTACTGCGGCTTCCGGCCCTGGCAACCGCCGGGTGTGGCCTAGAGAACCTACGTAATAGTTATCGTCGTGGTAGCCGGTTGCTTGAGGATTTTTTTGATTTTTTTTAATGGCGCCGTGCCACCCCTTGTAATTCAAGGCCTTAGGCCGACTCCAACCCGTGATTTTATGGTTTTTTTTGGCGCCAAATAAAAAACGCCGATGATCTTTTGATCATCGGCGTTTGCTTTTATGCAGAACCGGTCTACTGAAACGTCATGGACGATAGAGAATCGCCGAGCCCCACGACAGGCCCACGCCGAAACCGCTGATCGCCACGCGCTTCCACGTGGCATCCATCACGTGCTTTTCCAGCAGCAACGGAATGCTCGATGACACGGTGTTGCCGGTCTCGACCATGTCCTTGATGAACTTCTCTACCGGCGCGTCTTCGAAACGCCGCGCCACGGCGTCAACAATGGCCGCACTGCCCTGATGGATGCAGAACGCATCGATCTCGTCGGCCTTGAGGTCCGATTCGTTGAGCAGCTCGTGCAAATGCGCGGGAACCTTGAGCAACGCGAAGTTGAACACCTGGCGACCGTTCATGAAAAACACACCGTCGCTGACCTTCAGGTGCGGCGCGCCCGAACCGTCAGTGCCGAATTTCGCCTTGCCCAACTGCCATGGAGCCTCTTCACCCATCCAGGTGGCCGTGGCGGCATCGCCGAACAGCATGGTGGTGTTGCGGTCCTCCGGGTCGACGATCTTCGAATAAGGGTCGGCGGTGATCAGCAGACCGTTCTTCAGGCCGGTGGCTTCCATGAAGCCTTTCATCGCATAGATGCCGTAGACATAGCCGGAGCAGCCCAGGGAAATATCGAACGCCGCCACGTGAGTCGGCAGGCCCAATTTGTCCTGGACGATGGCGGCCGTGTGGGGCAGCCCTTCCTCATCGCCGTTCTGGGTCACGACGATCACCGCATCGATCGATTCGCGCGACAATCCAGGGTTGGCTGCAAACAAGGCATTGGCCGCCTCGACACACAGGTCGGAGGTCTCCTGCGCCGCTTCCTTGCGTGGCAGGAACGCCGAACCGATCTTGCCGATGATGAATTCTTCATCCTTGGCGAATTTGGCACCCTGGGCGTAGTTATCGATACCGTCCGCCGGCACGTAACTGGCGATGCTTTTTATGCCAATCATTGTGGCTTCCCAATACTAAATAGCTGGATAACACCCCTCGGGCTACGCCGGGAGCGCTGACAATAAAGGGGATAACCCCGTAAAAAATCGCTGAAAGCCGCCGCGTAAAGAAGCTGCGACAACTTATCCTTTTCATACGATACAGTGAAGATGCGCTTTATGACTCACAGGTCACTCAATTTTGTGCGCTTTATGCAAAACCCCGCAACATTCACGGCGCCAGAAACGACAACGGCCCACCCTGTCGCCAGGGTGGGCCGCTTGCGCCGACAGCCCATTACATGCGGCTGAACAGGCTCAACTGGGAGATTTTCACAAAGGCCAGTTGCGACGCCTGCAGCATGGTCTGCTGCAACGTCAGGTCAATCGCAGCCTGCCCCATATCGACGTTTGCCAGCGATGACATGGTGGAGGTGTTGGCCAGACCCAGGCTGGTGTTTTCCTGGCCCTGAATATCCAAGGCGTTCTGCCGCGCACCAATGGAGCCGCGTACCTGGTTGATCTGCGCGTCAGCGTTGGCCAGGTTGCCGATGGAGGTATTGATGACATCCTTGAGCTTGGCCCTGGCAATCAGATCACCATCCGCCGGAGCCTCCAGGGCTTTGCGCAATTGGCCCAGGGTATCCAGGGCGTTCATGTTCTTATTGCTCGTGGCACCGATCGAAAACTGATCGCCGGCACCCGGCGTGCCGCTCACATCAAAGGTCACCCCGACCGTGGTGACTGTTGTCGCGCCCGCAGCAATGGTGCCCGAGGCAATGGATTTGCTATCAACCGTATAGGGCTGGGCGTACACGTCGTAGGCGGTACCGCTGGTAAATTTGATCACCGCCCCCGAGTTCGGGAAAGTGCTGGCGTACGCGGCCTGATCGGTGACGCGACCACCGGTCAGCTGCGCGGTGGATGCATTGCTTGCCGTACGCGAGCTGCTGAAGGTATCCGGCTTGCTTTCAAGGGTGAATTCCTTGCCGGCCACCAATGCATCGGAGGGAGGCCCCGAGGCGACACCCGCCCCCAGGTTCAAGGTGATGTCGAACTTGACCCCGCGCAGGTTGACGCTGGCCGCGCCTTCCTTGGTGGAGTCGAACGTACCGTTGCCGGTGATCTCTGACGTGACGTCATTACCCGCGTTGTCGGTCACGCTGTATTGGGTACTGCTGGCGAAAGTCAGCTTGTACGGCTGGCCATCGGCGAAACTCTTGGTATAAGCCGTGCCGGACGTCACCAGGCCGGCCGAGATCGAGACCTTGCCGTCATTGACCGAAGGCGGCAACAGCGTGGTTTGGGTGCGACCGACATTGGAAGAACTTTCAAGCAGGGTCTTGCCGGTATCACCCATGGAGATCGACAGGTTGCTCGATACCTGCAGGCTCAACGGCGTTTCATCACCCTGATAGGTGTAGGTGCCATCGTTGTTACGGCTGTAGGGTGGCGTGTCGGTCTTGGCCCCGGAGAACATGTAGTTGCCGCTGGAGTCCTTGCTGTTGAGCAGGCCCAGCACATGATCCTCAAGCGCTCCCACCTGGGCGGCGATCGCCTTGCGATCATCGTTGCTCATCTGCAGGTTACCGGCCTGCAGCGCCAGGCCACTGGCGGTCTGCATCGCCAGGCTGATGCTCGACAGCACGCTTTCTTCGTTGTTCAGCGAGTTCTGCAAGGTGGTGATGTTGCCGTTGTACTGCCCCAGCATGTCTTTCTGTTGTTGCAGCATCAGCAATTGGGCCGCGGCCACCGGGTCATCGGAAGCGGTTTGCACACGCACGCCGGTAGAGGCCTGATCCTGGGCCTTCACCACACCAGAATAGTTGTCCTGGTACTTGGTGGAGCTGGTGTCGAAATACTGCTGTGTAGAGATACGCATCGTTCCAGACTCCTTTAAAGGGCGTTGATCAGTGTGCTGAAGGTTTCTTGCGCGGCCTTGATGATCTGCGACGACGCCGTGTAGTACTGCTGGAACTTGATCATGTCGCCCGCCTCCTCGTCCAGGTTGACCTGGGACACGGAGTTGCTGGCCGCCTTGTTCGCCGCCAGCAAGGCGCCGGTGGCGGTGCTGTCGGTATTGGCCTGGGCTGCCTTGGAGCCCACCTGGGACACCAGCCGGCTGTTGGCGCTGACCAGGCTCACGCCCGCATTGCCATCCACCGCGCCGACCGTCGCCTTGGTCTGCAACCCCAGCAACTGCTGGGCATTGCGACCATCGGACGTGGCGCCACTATTGAATGAAAAGGTCGTGCTGTCGCCGTCGGCGGGCGCACCGGACACACTGGTGTCAAAGCTGAAACTTTTGCCCGGAATCAACGCGCCGGCGGCATCGCGCATCGGCACATTGACGGTGATCTTGTTGCCCTGCCCCGGAATGATGGTGCCGGTGCCGAGCGGATTGCCTTGGGCATCACTGATCGAATACGGCTGGGTACCATCCGCCGCAGGCTTGCCGAAGAGCATTTTCACCGGCATCGAGTTTTCGATTCCGGTGCGCAACTGGGCGGTGGCCGCGCCACCATTGATATCGATCGGCACCGTCAAGGTGGGCGGCGTGAACGCACCGGTACCGGTGTTGGTCTTGCTGGCGTTACCCGCCAAAGGCGCGGCAAACGCAAGTTTGTTCGGGTCTTTGAGTTCGACACTGATACCGCTGGCGCCGTTGGCCGTCGGACTGATCTTGAAGCTGTCACCGGCAGCGACCGGGCCCGCGCCATCCAACGCCAGGGTGAAGCCGTCGATCACCGGTGGGGGCGTGGTGGTGGTATCGAACGAGCCCATGGCTTTGCCGTCCGAGCGCACCACGTTGTACAGGTTACCGCTGGTGAAGGTCACCTTGTAGTCAAAGGTCGACAGCTTGCTGCTGTCGGCAATCGTCACATTCAGGTTGCCCGACCCCGCACTATTACCCGTTGACGCCTGGCTTCGCTGGGCAATCGCGATGGCGCTGTTAATGTCGCCGAACAGCGAGGAGCCAAAATCGCTGTTCAGGTCCAGGCCCTGCCCCAACTGGCTGTTGACGCTGTCAGCGGTGGCAATGGCGATGCGCCCCAAGTCATTGATGGCGGGCATCAGCGCATCGCTGCGATAACGCAACAGGCCGCCAATACTGCCGCCGCTGACCACATTACCGATGTCAATTGCCGTGTCGCCCATGTTCAGCTGGATGGTGTACTGACTGTTGTCGGCCTTGCTCGGCACCGCCGAGATCGTATTGGCGATGTTCCCTTCCACCAACGACTGGCCGGTGCCGGTATTGATGCTGAACTGACCGTTTTTCTCGGTGGCCGTCACGCCGATCAGCTCATTGAGCGAACGCACAGCCTCGTTACGCGCATCCAGCAAGTTGGCCGGCGCGCTGGTCGACGAGCTTTGGGCGGTGGTGATTTGAGCATTGAGCGATGCAATCGACGACGTCAGTTTGTTGACCTGGTCGCTCATGGTGCTCAGTTGGGCGTTGATGCCTTCTTTCTGCTGGGTCAATTGCGTGGAGATCGCGTTGAAGCGGTTGCTCAAGGTCTGGGCGCTGGTGACCAGCAACTGCCGCGCGGACACATCGCTGGGCGTTGCCGCCGCGGTCTGCAGGGAGGCAAAAAATGCGCTGAGCACGGCCGACATGCCGGTCGACTTGTCCGACAGGGTCTTGTCGATCGCAGCGGCCTGGCCCGCGTAAGTGGTGGCGTCACTGTTGAGGGCGGTGCTGCCTTGATAGGCCGCGCCCAGAAAATCGTTATAAATGCGGCGCACATCCGCCAGCGTCGTACCGGTGCCGATGTACACGCCGCCGTAGGGGTTGCTGGCGCCGGCGTTCTGAGTGGTCTGCTGACGTGAGTATCCCGGGGTGTTGACGTTGGCGATGTTGTTACTCAGAACCGACAACGATCCTTGAGCGGCGTTAAGCCCCGACATCCCGATATTGAGCAAACTCATGGTTCAGACCTTATAAATGAGTGGTCGCGCCCGCGGCAGCGTAATTCTGGTAACTGTTCATCGTTTTTGCGATCTGCGAAATCTTACTGGCGTAGGCAGGGTCCGTGGCGTAACCGGCTTTTTGCAACTCGCGCACAAACTGTTCCGGGTTGTCGGCCGACTTCACAACTTCTTTATAGCGATCATTGCTTTGCAGCAAGGTCACGAGGTCGTGGAAGCTGTCCTGGTAGGAGTCGTAGGAGCGGAACTGCGCCGTTTCCTTGACCATCGCGCCGTCGCGAAACTCGCTGGTGATCGCACGCGCCTGGCCGCCCTGCCAACTCTGGCCGGCCTTGATGCCGAACAGGTTGTGGCTGCTGCTGCCGTCCTCGGCGCGCATCACCGATTTGCCCCAGCCGGTTTCCAGCGCGGCCTGGGCCACCAGGTACTTCGGATCGACACCAATGCGCGCGGCAGCGGCCTTGGCCATCGGCAACATGGTGGCGACGAATTCATCCTGCGAGCTGAACGCCTTCTTCGCCGGCGCCAACGGTGGCTGGGCCACGGCGCGGCTGTAGATCTGCATGCGGTCGCTGGGCACGGCAAAGCTGCGCGCGGCGCTGTTGACCACGTTGTCTTGCAACGCACTGTTACGCAGCGGCGCGGACTTGGCTTCGGTGGCGACCTGGGTGGTCGGCACGATACCGGCCAGCAGGCGATCGGTGAGTTTGCTCGGCAAGGCGATACGGCGCTGGTTCATCAGCTCCATGTCGTTGCTGTGGGTAGCAGCCGCACCGGCCTGGGGTTCCGCCACGCGATAGGCCCACAATGGACGCTGACCATTGGAGCGGCCCAGCGGACCGGAGGCCTGGGTGCCGGCGGCAATTTCGGTCGGCACGTCGACTTTCTTCGCAGGCTCGGCAGCCGCCGGGCCCTGCAAGGTGGCCGCCTGGGCGTCCACGGGTTTGTTCTTCTGCATCTGGCGCATCAGCACGTCGGCCAGGCCGATACCCCCTCCTTCGCGGGACATCGAAACGGCCAACTGCTGGTCGTACATTTCCTGGTATTGCTTGGCGGCCGGGGTGTTCATCGGGTTGTCCTTACCCAACACCTCGGTGGCCGAGCGCATCGACTTGAGCATCTCGTTGAGGAACAGCGACTCGAACTCCTGCGCCACTTTGCGCATGTTGCCTTCGCTGTTCTTGTCGTCACCGACCTTGAGCTGGTTAAGCCGGTTCAGGTCGGAGTAAGACCCCGAGTCCGCCGTGCTGGTGAGACCGCTCTTGCGCATGTCCATGACCATGGCCTCAGATCACTATCAGGTCGGCTTGCAAGGCGCCGGCCTGTTTCAGCGCTTCGAGGATCGCCATCAAGTCGCCAGGGGCTGCGCCCACCTGGTTCACCGCGCGGACAATCTCATCCAGGGTGGTACCGGGGCCGAATTTGAACATCGGCTTGGCTTCTTGCTGGGCATTCACGCGCGAGCGCGGCACCACCGCGGTCTGACCATTGGACAACGGCCCAGGCTGACTGACGATCGGGTCTTCGGTAATGGTCACGGTCAGGCTGCCGTGGGTCACCGCTGCCGGCGACACCTTGACGTTCTGGCCGATCACGATGGTACCGGTACGCGAATTGATGATGACTTTGGCCACCGCCTGGCCCGGGTCGACTTCAAGGTTTTCCAGGATCGACAGGTAATCCACGCGCTGGCTTGGGTCCAGCGGTGCGGTCACGCGGATAGAGCCGCCATCGAGGGCCTGGGCCACGCCTGGGCCGAGCATGTCGTTGATCTTGTCGACCACGCGCTTGGCGGTGGTGAAGTCGGAGCGGTTGAGGTTCAAGGTCAGGCTGTTGCCCTGGTTGAAACCACTGGGCACGGTGCGCTCGACCGTGGCGCCGCCGGGAATACGGCCGGCCGACGGTACGTTGACAGTGATCTTCGAACCGTCCCGGCCCTCGGCGTCAAACCCGCCCACCACCAGGTTGCCCTGGGCGATGGCGTAGACGTTGCCGTCGATACCTTTGAGCGGCGTCATCAGCAAGGTGCCGCCACGCAGGCTTTTGGAGTTACCGATGGACGACACGGTGATGTCCACCACCTGGCCCGGCTTGGCGAACGCCGGCAAGTCGGCACTGATGGACACCGCCGCAACGTTCTTGAGCTGCACGTTGCCCGAGCCCGCAGGCACCTTGATGCCGAACTGCGAGAGCATGTTGTTGAAGGTCTGCAGGGTAAACGGGGTCTGGGTGGTCTGGTCACCTGTACCGTTAAGCCCCACCACCAGGCCGTAGCCGATCAACTGGTTGGACCGCACGCCGGAAATGCTGGCGATGTCTTTCAGGCGTTCGGCCTGGGCGACAGCGCTCAAGGAAAGCAGGAGTGCGGCCGCCATCAGCTGTTTGAGTTTCAAAGTGGCCACCTAGAAAGGGAACAGCGGGCTAAGGAAGAAGCGGTCGAACCAGCCCGGCTGACTCGCATCAGCAAACGAACCTGTACCCGAATAGGTAATGCGTGCATCGGCAATCCGCGTCGACGGCACGGTGTTGTCGGTGGCGATGTCATCGGCGCGTACCATCCCGGCGATGCGCACCAGCTCGTCACCGGTATTGAGGGTCATCCACTTTTCACCGCGCACGGCGATGATGCCGTTGGGCAACACATCCGCCACCGTCACCGTGATCGAACCGGTCAGGGTGTTGCCCTGCGCCGCCGCGCTCTTGCCGTTGGTGGCGCGGTCGCCGCTGTAGCCTGCGTCGAGGCTCAGGTCACCACTGCCCAATGGGTTATTGGTGTTGGGAACGCCGCCGAACAAGGACGTGAGGCCGAGGCTCGCCTTGCTGGTCTTGCCGATCTGCGAGTTGGCGTTTTTGCTGGCCTGGGTCTTCTCGTTCAGGGTGATGGTGATGATGTCACCGACCCGGAACGCCTTGCGGTCGCTGTACAGGTTCTGTTCGAAACCAGCCTGGTAGATCGAGCCGTTATTGGCCGCCGCCGGCAACGGCGTGCGCGGCAACACCGGTGCGTAGTACGGGTCATTGGGTTTTGGCGTCGGGGCGACACAGCCCGCGAGCACGGCAATCCCACTCAATGCCAAAACGGAAACATAGCGATTCATGACCCTTACCTCACGGTGTTGCAGGCGCTGACTAAGGCGCCCCATAGACTTGATTACAGATTCTGCGTAACGAACGAGAGCATCTGGTCGGCGGTGGAGATCACCTTGGAGTTCATCTCGTAGGCGCGTTGAGTGGTGATCATGTTGACCATCTCTTCAACGGTGCTCACGTTGGAAGTTTCCAGAGTGCTTTGCAGCGTGGTGCCGAAACCGTTCAGGCCAGGGGTGCCGATTTGCGGCGCGCCGCTGGAAGCGGTTTCCAGGAACAGGTTGTTGCCCATCGCCTGCAGGCCGGCCGGGTTGATGAAGTCGGCGGTTTGCAGGTTGCCGATCACTTGCGAGGCCGGGTTGCCGGCCACGGTGATGGACACGGTGCCGTCGTTGCCGACGGTGAACGTCTTGGCATCGGCCGGCACGATCACGGCGGGTTCCAGGGAAAAACCGTTGGCGGTGACGATCTGACCGTTGGAATCGAGGTGGAAAGTGCCGTCACGGGTGTAGGACGTGGTGCCATCCGGTTGCAGGATCTGGAAGAAACCCCGGCCGTTGATGGCCATGTCCAGCGGCTGGCCGGTCTGCTGCAGGTTACCGGCGCTGAAGTTTTTCTGGGTGCCGACGATCTGCACACCGGTACCCAGTTGCAGGCCGGACGGCAGCTCGCTGTCCTGGGTCGACTGGGCGCCTGGCTGCTTCTTGATCTGATAGAGCAAGTCCTGGAATTCGGCACGGTCACGTTTGAAACCCGTGGTCGAGACGTTCGCCAGGTTGTTGGAAATGGTGGTCAGGTTGGTGTCCTGGGCGGACAGACCTGTCTTGGCAACCCATAGAGCCGGAAGCATGCTGTTCTCCTCTGTGCGCCTGTTTGTTGGCGCCGTGCTGCGCTGTTTATTTAAAAGCCAACTTTATTCAAAAAGGGGCGATTAGCTCATCGACATGACGCGGGTCATGGCCTGGTCGTCTTCCTTGGCGCTGTTCATCATCTTGATGTGCAGCTCGAACTGCTTGGAAAGCGCCAGCACCGCCGTCATTTCTTCAACGGCATTGACGTTGCTCGCCTGCAGGAAGCCCGAGGTCAGCTTGACGCTCGCATCGGCCACGGCCGGCTTGCCATCCTTGGTGTGGATGGTGCCGTCCAGGCCTTTATTCATATTCTTCAGGTCCGGCTGGACCAGCTTGATACGGTCCACTTCGGCCATGACGCGCGGGCCTTCGCCCATGGCGCGGATACTGATGGTGCCGTCGGCGCCCACTTCGATCTTCTGCTGCGGCGGCACGGCAATCGGGCCACCGTTGCCCATGATCGGCATGCCGTTACCGGCGCGCAGTACGCCCAACGCATCGACGTTCATGCTGGCGCTGCGCACGTAGGCTTCGCCGCCGTCCGGGGTCTGCACGGCCATCCAGCCATCACCGTTGACGGCCACGTCCAGGTCGCGACCGGTCTCGATCATCGCCCCAGGGCTGAAGTCGGTCGCTGGACGTTCGGTCATGGCAAAGGCCCGCGCCGGAAAGCTGTCACCGAACACCGGCATCGAACGCGCCTGTTCCAGGTCGCGTTGAAAACCGTTGGTGGAAATGTTCGCCAAGTTGTTGGCATGGGCCTTCTGCGCCAGTGCATTCTGGCTGGCGCCGGTCATTGCCACATAAAGGTACTTGTCCACGCTCTTTCCTCTTTCTGACGCAGGCTTGCCGCCCACCGCTGTACTGATGAGGCTTAAGCAATTTGCGAACCAACTTTCTAAAAGAGGGTGAAGTGCAGGCTGGACGGGGGTTTGCGGGCGGGTCGTGACTTTTTGAGCGTTGGAGAGAGTCGAAAAAACGGCGGACTACTGCCGCGTGCGGCAAGTACAGGTCAAAGGTGGGAGGGGCGGTACGACGATTCGACTTGCTCCCTCCCACAGTTTTAACCCCAAGGGTGTCAGGTGGTTATTTGTCAGTCTTGAGGATTTCGTAATCGCGCAATTTGTTGGCGATGGTGGTGTGCGACACCCCCAGGCGCTTACCCAGTTGGCGGCTGCTCGGGTGCTCGGCATACAAACTTTCCAGCACCGCCTTCTCGAACCGCCCGACAATCGCCTCCAAGCCGCCTTCCAGCGAAAAATCGCCAAGCGGCTGACGCACGCCATAATCCGGCAGGCGAATATGCTCAGCCTTGACCGTCCCGCCCTCGCACAACGACACCGCCTGGAACAGTACGTTTTCCAACTGCCGCACATTGCCCGGCCAGTGGTAGTGGCTCAGCCGCTCCATGGCCGCCGGCGCCAACCTGGGCAGCGGGCAACCGATCTGCCGGCTGGCCTGATCGAGAAAGTGCTCAACCAACGGCGCCAGCCCATCAAGGCATTCGCGCAGCGGCGGAATATGCAGCGACAGCACATTGAGGCGGTGATAGAGGTCTTGGCGAAATTCGCCACGGGCGCAGAGTTCGGACAAGTCCACCTGGGTCGCACAAATCACCCGCACATCCAGGTACACCTCTTCGTCGCTGCCGACCCGACGGAAGCAGCCGTCCTGCAGAAAACGCAGCAATTTCACCTGCAGGCGTGCGCTCATTTCCCCCACGCCATCGAGAAACAACGTACCCCCCGCCGTCAATTCCAGCAGCCCGAGCTTGCCTTCAGCCCGCGCGCCTTCAAATGCGCCAGGGCCGTAACCGAACAGTTCGGTCTCGGCCATCGACTCGGGCAACCCGGCGCAGTTCAGCGCCATCAGCGGCGATTGCCCGCGTGGGCTGGCCAGGTGACAGGCGCGCGCCAACAGCTCTTTGCCGGTACCGGTTTCGCCTTCTATTAATAGAGGCGCATCCAGCGGGGCCATGCGCCGTGCTTCACGCACCACCGCCGCCATGACTTTGGAACTTTGGAAAATACTGTCAAAGCCACGCAGCTCCTGCTTGCGCACGTTGTAGATGCGCTCACCCACACGGTCGGCGCGGTGCAGGGTCAGCACGGCGCCGGCCATGGCTTCGCTGTCATCGTGCTCGGAGGATTGCAGCGGCGCGATATCCGCCAGGAACACGTCGCCCTTGACCTTGACCCGCAGGCCATTGATCCGCGACTTGCTCGCGCGCACCAGTTCCGGCAAGTCGAAATCCTCGGCATAGCGCGACAGCGGAATGCCCGGCACCTCGTCCACGCGCACGCCGAGCAACTGCGCCGCCGCACGGTTGGCGGCGACGATGGAACCGCCCATGTCGATGGACAGCACCGGAAACTCCAGGGCACCGAGCAAGGCGTTGAGCTCCATATGCCGACGCTCGCTGGGCATCAGCCCTACCCTTTTTACACCGAACACGCCGGCAATCGCCTCGAACTGCGGGCGCAGCGCCTGAAACTGCATGTTCACCAGGTTCGGGCAAAACAGGTAGATGGCATTGCCATGTTCCCCACCGACCTCGCCTTTGGCGACGTTGACGCCGTACTCCACCAGCAGGTTGAGAATGTCCCGCAGGATGCCGATGCGGTTCTGGCAGTGCACTTTGATACGCATGAAAAGACCCGAAAAGTGGGGAAGCGCCGCGTCTTTTTGTCGCTGGGCGCAGATAGTCGTCAAGATTATGTGACAGCTTGTGCGCTTTTCCCAGCCCAATGCGGCAACGAGTCACGCAACCGTAACGAATACTTTACGAAATCCAGCCGTTTTTCCTACACGCGCACCTCGCAGCCGGATGGAATCCCGCCCTCCACGGGTTATCAATAGGTGCATCGCAGGACATAACAAGAACGAATGCCTAGCAGGAGAGCCGTATGAAGCAGACGCACTACGTGGCACGCGAGCCCGATGCGCAAGGTTTTATCCACTACCCGCCGCAAGAACATGCGGTGTGGAACACCCTGATCACGCGCCAACTGAAAGTGATCGAGGGTCGCGCCTGCCAGGAATATCTGGACGGCATCGACAAACTCGGCCTGCCCCTGGACCGCATCCCCCAACTGGGCGAAATCAATAAAGTGCTGGCCGAGACCACCGGCTGGCAAGTCGCCCGGGTGCCGGCACTGATCCCCTTCCAGACCTTCTTTGAGCTACTCGCCAACAAGCAGTTTCCGGTGGCGACCTTTATTCGTACCCGTGAAGAACTGGATTACCTGCAGGAGCCGGATATTTTCCACGAGATTTTCGGCCATTGCCCGCTGCTGACCAACCCCTGGTTCGCCGAATTCACCCACACCTACGGCAAGCTCGGCCTGGCGGCCACCAAGGAACAGCGCGTGTACCTGGCGCGCCTGTACTGGATGACCATCGAGTTCGGCCTGGTGGACACGCCCGCCGGCCTGCGCATCTACGGCGGCGGGATTCTGTCGTCGCCTAAAGAAAGTGTTTACTGCCTGTCGGACGAACCTGAGCACCAGGCCTTCGACCCGCTGGAAGCGATGCGCACGCCGTATCGCATCGACATCCTGCAACCGCTCTACTTCGTGCTGCCCGAGCTCAAGCGCCTGTTCGAAGTGGCGCAGGAGGACATCATGGGCATGGTCGAACGCGGCATGCAGTTGGGTCTGCACGCCCCCAAATTCCCGCCCAAACCCAAAGCCGCGTAAACCACGATTTTTAAGGCCAGGTGAGTCTTTTCCCTGACCCTGCGTTGCTTTAGGGTGACGCTCACTGATCTTCAATCATTCGAATTCAGGACACCGCACATGACCACCTTGAACCAAGCCCACTGCGAAGCCTGCCGCGCCGACGCCCCGCAAGTCAGCGACGAAGAACTGCCGGTACTGCTCAAGCAGATCCCCGACTGGAACATCGAAGTGCGCGATGGCGTGATGCAGCTGGAAAAAGTCTTCCTGTTCAAGAATTTCAAATTTGCCCTGGCCTTTACCAACGCCATGGGCGAAATCTCCGAAGCCGAAGGCCATCACCCAGGCCTGCTCACCGAATGGGGCAAAGTCACCGTGACCTGGTGGAGCCACTCCATCAAGGGCCTGCACCGCAACGACTTCATCATGGCCGCACGCACCGACGAAGTGGCCAAGAGCGCCGAGGGCCGCAAGTAATGCATTTCGATGCCATAGGCCGTGTTCCCGGCGACCCGATCCTCGGGTTGATGGACCTGTATGCCCAGGACCCCAACCCGAACAAGTTTGATCTGGGCGTAGGTGTCTATAAGGACGACCAGGGCCTGACGCCGATTCCGGCGTCGGTGAAGCGGGCGGAGCAGCGCCTGGTGGAGCAGCAAACCACCAAGACCTATATTGGCGGCCATGGCGATGCAGCCTTTGGCGCGCTGATCAGCGAACTGGTGCTCGGTGCCGGTTCAGCCCTGATCCGCGACCGCCGCACCGGTGCCACACAGACACCTGGCGGCACCGGTGCCCTGCGCCTGAGCGCCGATTTCATCGCCCACAACCTGCCCGGCCGTGGCGTGTGGTTGAGCGACCCGACCTGGCCGATCCACGAAACGCTCTTCGCCAAGGCGGGAGTCAAGGTCAGCCATTACCCCTACGTGGGCGCGGACAACCGCCTGGATGTGGCGGCGATGCTGGCGACGCTCTCCACCGTGCCCAAAGGCGACGTGGTCCTGCTGCACGCCTGCTGCCACAACCCGACCGGTTTCGACCTGTCCCAGGATGACTGGCGCCAGGTACTGCACATCGTGCGCGAACGCCAGTTGCTGCCACTGATCGACTTCGCCTACCAGGGCTTTGGCGACGGCCTGGAGCAGGACGCCTGGGCGGTGCGGTTGTTTGCGGCTGAACTGCCGGAAGTACTGATCACCAGTTCGTGCTCGAAGAACTTCGGCCTGTACCGCGACCGTGTCGGCGCGTTGATCGTATGTGCGGCGGACGCGGAAAAACTCACCGACGTGCGCAGCCAACTGGCGAATATCGCCCGAAACCTGTGGTCGACGCCGCCGGATCATGGGGCTGCGGTGGTAGCGACCATCCTCGGTGACGCCGAGCTCAAAGCCCTGTGGAGTAGCGAAGTCGAAGCCATGCGCGCACGAATCGCGCAGTTGCGTTCCGGGCTGGTGGACGCACTGGCACCCCATGGATTGGCTGAGCGATTTGCACATATCGGCGCGCAACGCGGGATGTTTTCCTATACCGGCTTGAGTGCCGAGCAAGTGAAGCAACTGCGCGAGAAGCACAGTGTGTATATGGTCAGTTCGGGACGGGCCAACGTGGCGGGAGCGGATGCAACGCGGTTGGCGCTATTGGCCCAAGCCATCGCAGACGTCTGCAACTGAAGAAACCGCTTCCAAATGAGGGAGAGACTGGCTCCCTCCCACATTTGGACTGTGGTTGACCTTCAGTTTGTGACCATCTCAGCCTTGAGCAGTGCCGCTCTGGCCTGTGCATCCGCCAATCGATACAACTCGATATGCCCATCCCAGTGCTCGATCAACGCCGTGCACGACTCCACCCAATCCCCGCAGTTGAGGTAATCCACCTCGCCCACCTTGCGAATCTCGGCATGGTGGATATGCCCGCACACCACGCCATGCAACTCGCGCTTGGTCACTTCATGGGCGATGGCCTCTTCAAAATCGCTGATAAAACTCACCGCGGTTTTGACCTTGTGCTTCAAATACGCCGACAGCGACCAATAGCCATAGCCGTACCGCGCCCGCCAGTGGTTCAGCCAGCGGTTCAAGGTCAGGGTGAACTCGTAGGCCGAGTCGCCGAGAAATGCCAGCCAACGGTGATAGCGGGTGATCACATCGAACTGATCGCCATGAATCACCAACAGGTGACGGCCATCGGCGGTCACGTGCACTGCCTCGTCGACCAACTGGATATTGCCCAGGATCAGCTTGGAGTAGCGGCGCAGGAACTCGTCATGGTTACCGGTAACGTAGATCACCTCGGTGCCACGCTTGGCCATCGTCAGCAGGCGGCGGATCACGTTGGTGTGGGCTTGAGGCCAATACATGCCGCCGCGCATTTTCCAGCCGTCGATGATGTCGCCCACCAGGTACACCTTGTCGGCGTGGTAACCCTTGAGGAACTGCGACAGGTGTTCGGCCTGGCAATCCCGGGTGCCCAGGTGCACATCGGAAATCCACAGGGTTCGCACCCGCTGCTTACGGCTGGGCTGGGTGAACTCGGCACTGCTCATGGGCATCCCTCGGCGCTGTTTTAGCGAGCTTGCGCCCTGGCGATTAATAGCCCATGACAACGGTGCGTCAGTCTGATGACAGCGATGAGCACATCACCCTGTCAGGCAAAACGCGCCGCAGCCCAAAGACATCGGCACGACCAACCCTTTAGACTGCAAGGCGGTTACCTCGTCCGTTCAAAGGATTGCAATGACTCCCCGCTCAGCCCTCGGCGCCCTGCACATCGGCGCACTGATGTTTGGCCTTACCGGCGTGTTCGGCAAACTGGCGGCCGCCTCGCCGTCGATCATCGTATTTGGGCGCGCCGTTTTTGCCGTGCTGGCGCTGGCGGTATTTGCCCGGTTTGCCAGCAACACCGCCTGGAAAACCCTTGAGCCACGCGACTGGCGACGCCTGCTGGTCAGCGGCGTGTTGCTGGCGGCGCATTGGGTGACGTTCTTCATCGCGGTCAAGGTGGCCGGTGTGGCAGTTGCCACGCTAGGGTTCACGGCGTTCCCGGCGTTTACCGTGATCCTTGAAGGGCTGATCTTCCGCGAGCGCATCCGCACCAATGAAATCGTCCTGGTAGTACTGGTCAGCGTTGGGCTGGTGCTGGTGACGCCGGATTTCAACCTCGCCAGCGAAGCCACCGGCGGCCTGCTGTGGGGCATCGCCTCAGGGCTGTTGTTCTCCCTGTTGTCGCTGAACAATCGCGCCAGTTCCGGGCGAATTCCGGCGGTACAGGCCGCGCTGTGCCAGAACGTGGTGGTTGCACTGTGCCTGCTGCCGGTGGCGGCGCCGGGGCTGGCGCACGTGCGGGCGCTGGACTGGTTGTGGATCGGCCTGCTCGGCGTGTTCTGCACCGGCCTGGCCCACAGCCTGTTTGTCGCCAGCCTCGCGGTGATCAAGGCGCGTACCGCCTCGGTGGTGTTTGCCATGGAGCCGGTCTACGGCATCACCGTGGCCTGGCTGTTGTTCGCCGAGACGCCCACCCCGCGCATGCTGCTGGGGGGCGCATTGATCATCGTCGCCATCGTGCTGTCGGGGCTGATGGGCAGTGCCAGCCAGGCCAAGCCGCCGGTTACGGCGGCCTGATCTATACTGTGCGCATCCGCAACAGTCTGTCGTCGTTCACCGGATAAGACTCCTCGACGACAGCCATGATGTTTGAAGTTGCTGCAAGCGAGTGGTCACTCCCTAAACGCTATGCAGGAGTTTCAACATGGAAATGCTCATCAACGTGCTGGTCCAGGTCATCAGCGGCGCCGTTGGCGGTAATCTGGCCGGCATGACCAAACAGAGCCTGGGCACCGGGCCCAATACCATCATAGGCACTATCGGAGGCCTGCTGCTGGGCCAGCTAATGTCAGCGCTCACCGGCACCGCCGGCGGCGAAGCACTGGATGTCGCGGCGGTCGGCAGCAATATTCTCGGCGGTGGCTTCGGAGGCCTGGTGTTGACGTGGCTCGTGGGCTTCATCAAAAGCAAGATGGCCGACAAGTAGCCACGCGCGTACCGGTCACCGTGCGGCAGCGGCGGTGACCTTCACTGCGTGCGCTCGTTATGCCCCAGGTCGCGTTGCGGGTCGATCCGGTCGCGTACGCGCTGCTTGAGCACCTTGGCTTCGGGAAACCCGCCGTCAGCCTTGCGCTCCCAGATCTGCACGCCGTCGCAGGTAATACGAAACGCGCCGCCCGTTGCAGGCTCCAGCGACACTCTGCCCAGGTCTTCGGCAAAGGTGCTCAACAGCTCCTGCGCCAGCCAGGCAGCGCGAAGCAGCCATTGGCATTGGGTGCAATAGGTGATGACGATCTCGGGTTTGCTCACGGACATGGTTTGACTGACTCCAGGCATGACAAGGGAGGCGGATCGGACGGCTATAATACCGGCCTTTGTCGCCCAGCCTCGAGATTCATGATGCGCCGCCTGTTGTCCTGCCTGTTCCTGTGCCTCATCCCTTTGCTTGCCGACGCCGTCGAGCCGCCACGCCCTAAAATCGGTCTGGTGCTGTCCGGCGGCGCCGCCCGTGGCCTGGCGCATATTGGTGTGCTCAAGGCGCTGGAGGAACAGGGCATTCATATCGACGCCATCGCCGGCACCAGCATGGGCGCGGTGATCGGCGGGCTGTACGCCTCGGGCTACAAGATCGACGAACTGGAAAAGCTCGCGCTGAGTATCGACTGGCAACAAGCCCTGTCCGATGCGCCGCCCCGCGAAGACGTGCCGTTTCGACGCAAGCAGGATGACCGGGATTTCCTGGTCAAGCAGAAGCTGAGCTTTCGCGATGACGGCAGTCTCGGCCTGCCACTGGGCGTGATCCAGGGCCAGAACCTCGCGCTGCTGCTGGAAAGCATGTTCGCCCACAGCAGCAACACGCGAAACTTCGACAAGCTGCCCATCCCCTTCCGCGCCGTGGCCACCGATATCACCACCGGCGAAAAAGTCGTGTTCAGCAAGGGGCACCTGCCCCAGGTGATCCGCGCCAGCATGTCGATCCCGGCAGTGTTCGCGCCAGTGGAGCTGGATGGCCGTTTGCTGGTGGACGGCGGCATGACCGATAACATCCCGCTGGATGTGGCGCGGGAAATGGGCGTCGACATTGCTATCGTGGTCGACATCGGCACCCCGCTGCGCTCACGCAAGCAACTGGCCACGGTGGTGGACGTGCTCAACCAATCCATCACCCTGATGACCCGGCGCAACTCCGAAGAACAGCTCAAGGCCCTGCACCCCAAGGACGTGCTGATCCAGCCGCCGCTGAGCGCTTACGGGGTGACGGACTTCGGCCGTGCCAAGGACATGATCGACGCCGGCTACCGCGCCACCCGCGCCCTCGACCTGCGCCTGGCCCACCTGCGCCCCGCCGAACCCATCGACCCGACGCTGGTCGCGGCACGCACGCCGGGTGAGCGCACCCCGGTGATCACCGCCATCAAGGTGGAGAACGACTCCAAGGTCAGCGACGACGTGATCCGCTACTACATCCGCCAACCTCTGGGCGAACCACTGCACCTGGGCCGCCTGCAAACCGACATGGGCACTTTGTACGGCCTGGATTACTTCGAGCAGGTGCAATACCGCGTGGTGAAAAAGGGCCAGGACAACACCCTGGTGATCAGCGCCCGCGGCAAACGCGCCGGCACCGATTACCTGCGCCTGGGCCTGAACCTGTCGGACGACATGCGCGGCGACAGCGCCTTCAACCTCGGCGCCAGCTATCGCATGAACGGCATCAACCGCCTCGGGGCCGAATGGCTGACACGCGTGCAGATCGGTGATCGGCAGGAACTGTACAGCGAGTTCTACCAACCGATGGACACCGGCTCGCGCTACTTTGTCGCGCCCTACCTCAGCGCCCAGGCGCAGAACGTCGAGCTGATCCTGGACAACGACCCGATCTCCGAATACCGCCTGGAACGTTACGGCTTCGGCTTGAATGTGGGTCGACAGATCGGCAACAGCGGCGAGATCCGCTTCGGCGTCGGCGAGGCCTGGGGCAAGGCGGACGTGCGCATCGGCGACCGTAACTTACCCAGCGTGAGCTTCAACGAAGGGTTCTACGAACTCAAATATTCCTTCGATTCCCTGGATAACGTGTACTTCCCCCACACCGGCGAGGACATCGGCCTGGCCTTCCGTGAGTTCGAACCGGGGCTGGGCTCGGACCAACGCTACCGCCAGTGGGAATTCAAGCTGGACAAGGCCATGAGCCATGGACCGGACACCCTCGTTCTGGGCGGACGCTACGGGCGCACTCTGGATGGTGCGGACGTGGTGATTTCGAGCTTCCTGCTGGGCGGTGCGCGGCAGTTGTCGGGGTTCCGCCAGGATGCGGTCTCGGGGCAGAACATCAGCCTGATGCGTGCCGTGTACTACCGCCGGCTGACGCCGCGTTCGTACCTGCCGCTGGATTTCCCGCTGTATATGGGAGCGTCGCTGGAACGGGGCCGGGCGTGGAACAACGACAACGAATTCGACAGCGGCTATATCAACGCAGCGAGTATTTTCCTCGGGTTTGATACGCCGTTGGGGCCGTTGAATTTCAGCTATGGGTTCAATGACGACAATCAGAAGGCGGTGTACCTGAACCTCGGCCAGACGTTCTAGCGCCACACACACATCCACTGTGGGAGGGACATTTGTGGTGAGCGGGCTTGCCCCGCTACCACAACAAACCCGCTCACCACAGCAAACCTGCCTGGGATAAATCAGCGTTCAGGTCAGGACTTTTCCAGATTCGCCAGAATGTGCCCGTGCACCCGCATGCACACTCTCAGATCCTCTTCATTCACCCCCACGAATAGCTCATGACGCAGGGCCGTGGCGATGGTCTCAATCTGCTCGATCAACGGCCGGGCGGTGTCACACAGCAAAATACGCTTGGCCCGGCGGTCTTCCACCACGGCCTGGCGTTGCACCAGGCCCTGGCTTTCGAGGCTGTCGAGCAAGCGGGCCAGGGTTGGCCCTTCTACGCCGACGCTTTGCGCCAGTTCACGCTGTGTGGGTGCTTCTTCAAAACGAGCCAGGTGCAACAGCACCAGCCAGCGCGCCTGGGACAAACCCAGCCCCGCCAAACGGCGGTCCAGCTCGGCGCGCCAACCTCGGGACATTTGCGCCAGCTGCATGCCAAAACGGTGTTGATCGGTTAAAGGCATAAAAAACTCATGATTTAGACTGAAAATAAAGTGTGGCTAATTATTAGTCAGCTAAGCATGAGCCTTGCCCGTAGGCAAGCGTCGCTATGTACTGATTCGTTACATTGTCGTAATTGGCACACTAAATTTCGAATTCAGACTGCAAAGCGGCCCGCACACAGTACAAAACACCTTCCGGCACACGCCCGGCAAACAGCGGCGCGATCTCGGCAACCGGTGGCAATTCGCCCTCTCCATCAAGAAACGCATCCTGGATCTCACCGAGCAAATCTTCCGGCAAATCAAGGCCCTGCTCCAGCGACAACTGCTGTTTGCCGATGGCTTCGGCAAGCAAGGTGTAGACGTTTTTTTCCGAGCATTGCAACTGGCCGGCGATCTGGATCGGAGTCATGCCGGCACGTGCCAGGCTGATCAGTTCGTGGCGAATATCGGCGATTTCCTTCGGCGCTTCAGCCTGGCCGCCGAGCACTTCGAGGAAGGCCTGGCCGTAGCGCTCCAGCTTGCGCGCGCCCACACCGCTGACCCGCGCCATTTCCGCCATCGTGGTCGGCTGCTCGCGCAGCATTTCCAGCAACGTGGAGTCGGGGAAAATAACGTAAGGCGGCACGCTGTGCTCCTGCGCCAGTTTGCGCCGCAGGGTGCGCAAGGCTTCCCACTGCTCGCGCTCTTCACCGCGCACCAACTGACTGGCCTGGCTGGTGCTGGTCTTGGCGGTAGTCTGAGGCTTGAGGTCGCGGCGCAGCTCCAGGCTCACCTCACCCTTGAGCAGCGGCCGGCAACTGTCGTTCAGGCGCAGGCCGCCATAACCTTCGATATCGATATCCACCAGGCCGCGCGCGACCATTTGCCGGAACAGCGAACGCCACTCGCCTTCGGCGCGGGCTTTGCCGACGCCGTAGACCGAGAGTTTTTCGTGGCCGAAGCTGCGCACCTTTTCGTTGTCCTTGCCCAGCAACACATCCACCAGATGGCCCACGCCATAGCGCTGGCCGGTACGGTAGATAGTCGACAACGCCTGGCGCGCGGGCTCGGTGGCATCCCAGGTCTGCACGCCGTCGATACAGTTGTCACAATGACCGCAGGGCTGGGGCATGTCTTCGTCGAAGTACGCCAGCAAGGTCTGGCGACGGCAGCGGGTTTCTTCACACAGCGAGAGCATGGCGTCGAGCTTGTGCTGCTCCAGGCGCTTGTGGCGTTCGTCACCTTCGGAGTTCTGCAGCATCTGCTTGAGCATCACCACGTCTTGCAGGCCATAGACCATCCACGCATCCGCCGGCAGGCCATCGCGACCGGCACGCCCGGTTTCCTGGTAGTACGCCTCCAGGGATTTGGGCAGGTCCATGTGAGCCACGAAGCGCACGTTGGATTTGTCGATGCCCATGCCGAACGCGATGGTCGCCACCATGATCAGGCCTTCCTCGTTGAGAAAGCGCTTCTGGTGAGCGGAGCGTGTTTCATTCGGCAAGCCCGCGTGATACGGCAGCGCCGGGTAGCCCTGCTCACAGAGAAACGCGGCCACCTCATCGACCTTCTTGCGTGACAGGCAATAGACGATGCCCGCATCGCTGCGCCGCTCGGAGAGAAACGCGAGCAATTGCTTGCGCGGCTGCTCCTTGGGCACGATGCGGTAGAAGATATTCGGTCGGTCGAAGCTCGACAGAAATCGCTCGGCGTTCTGCAGGTGCAGGCGCTCGACGATTTCTTCGCGGGTACGCTTGTCGGCGGTGGCGGTCAGGGCGATACGCGGCACGTCGGGGAACAACTCGGCCAACTGACCCAGTTGCAGGTATTCGCGACGGAAATCGTGACCCCATTGCGATACGCAGTGGGCTTCATCGATGGCGAACAGGGCGATTTCCAGGCTCTGCAGGAACGCGAGCATGCGTGGCTGCACGAGGCGCTCGGGAGCCAGGTAGAGCATCTTCACTTCACCGCGCTTGATGCGCGCGGCCAGGTCGCGCTGCTGCTCGGCACTGAGGGTGGAGTTCAGGGCGGCGGCGGCGACGCCGAGCTCCTCCAGGGTCGCGACCTGGTCGTCCATCAACGCGATCAACGGTGAGACCACCACGGCCAGACCGTTGCGCAGCAACGCCGGCACCTGGAAGCACAACGATTTACCGCCACCGGTAGGCATCAATACCAGCGCGTCACCGCCGCTGGCCACGCGCTCAATGATCGCACCCTGGCGGCCACGAAAACTGTCGTAGCCGAAGATGTCCTTGAGGACGCGTTGAGCCTGCTCGAGCATGTATAACTCCAAAAAATAGTCCCGAAACCCTCTGTACAGGCTGGCCGAAAAAATACGCGCTCACGGAAAATAATCCGTAAGCGAAGTTTTCGCGGACTGGCGCCTGGCCTGCACGGGCATCACAAAACGCGGCAGTATACCCGAGCGTCATCCGCCAAAGGGCACCACTGACGAATTGCAGCCCGTCTCTAAAACCCGGCAAATCTGCATGGCGACTGGCTTGGGCGCGCAAGAACGCCTAGAATTCAGCATCGTTTATTCCCAAGGTAGTCCTTCAATGTCCTTCGCTGAGCAACTAACCCGCCTGCAAGCCTTCCTCGACGCCGACGAGCTGCATGACGAGGCGCTGGACTACGTGGCCGCCCACGGCTACCTGACCGCCCTGTCGATTTGCGCCGAAGAGGTTCCCGATCGCGAGTGGATCGATGCACTGTTCGCCGAAGAGCCACACTACGCCGACGACGCCCAGCGCGAAGAAATCGAAGCCACCCTGCTGGCCCTCAAGGCCCACATCGGTCGCCAACTGGCTTCCGACGAGGAATTCGAGCTGCCCTGCGAGCTGGACCTGGGTGAAGACCCGGACGACTCCGACCTGCGCGGCTGGTGCATCGGGTTCATGGAAGGCGTGTTCCTGCGCGAAGCCGCCTGGTTCGAAACCGCCGAGGAAGAAGTCAGCGAAATGCTGTTGCCGATCATGGTCGGTTCCGGCCTGTTCGACGACCAGCCGGAGTTCTCCGACATCGCCGCCGACGCCAACCTGATGGACGACATGATCGTCCAGATCCCGGAAGCCCTGACCGCGCTGTACCTGCTGTGCAACGCACCTGACGAAAAACCGGCGATCCTCAAGCCACGTCACCACTGAGCCGTTTGCCCGTGACACCCATGGGCAATCGCTCGCTGCTCCTGCGTTACGCGCTGCTGGCCATCGGCTGGTTGAGCGTAGCGCTGGGAGTGATCGGCATTTTCCTGCCGGTGTTGCCGACCACGCCCTTCCTCCTGCTCGCTGCCGCCTGCTTCGCTCGAAGCTCCCCGCGCTTCTACCAGTGGCTGGTGGATCACCCGCGCCTGGGCCCGTGGATTCGTGACTATCTGGACGGCAATGGTATCCCGCTCAAGGGCAAGGTCTACGCCATCGGTTTGATGTGGCTGAGCATCAGCATTTCCTGTTACCTGGTGCCGCTGCCATGGGCGCGCGGGTTCATGCTGACCAGTGCCGTGCTGGTAACGATCTATATCCTGCGCCAGAAAACCCTGCCCCCTCGATAAGCCGCGACATCACGTCGCGCTCAGACCATGGTCGACACTGACTAACCCCAAGCATCATGCGAGACTGTCCAACCGGGCCTGGACGGCCCGGGCGTTCTTATGCTCGGAGTTACCATGACGCTGTCCAGCGGGCTGATCGCCGCCGTTGCCCTGGCCTATATGGCCATTATGTTCGCCATCGCCTTCTACGGTGACCGTCGCCATGCGCCGCTGCCGCCACGCATGCGTGCGTGGGTGTACAGCCTGTCGCTGGCGGTCTACTGCACCAGTTGGACCTTCTTCGGCGCCGTAGGCCAGGCCGCCGAACAGCTGTGGGCGTTTTTACCGATCTACCTGGGACCGGTGCTGTTGATGGTGCTGGCACCCTGGGTCCTGCAGAAGATGACGCTGATCAGCAAGCAGGAAAACATCACGTCCATCGCTGACTTTATCGCCGCGCGCTACGGCAAGTCCCAGTCCCTGGCGGTGGTGGTCGCCTTGATCTGCCTGGTGGGTGTGTTGCCCTACATCGCCCTGCAACTCAAGGGCATCGTGCTGGGAGTGAACCTGCTGATCGGTGCCGGGGCGGACACCACCGGCACTCGCGCCCAGGACACGGCGCTGATCGTGTCACTGGTGCTGGCCCTGTTCACCATTGTGTTCGGCACGCGCAACCTCGACGCCACCGAACACCATCGCGGCATGGTACTGGCCATTGCGTTTGAGTCGCTGGTCAAGCTGTTCGCCTTCCTCGCGGTCGGCGCGTTTGTGACCTACGGCCTGTATGACGGTTTCGGCGACCTGTTCAGCCAGGCGATGCTCGCGCCACGGCTGGAGGAATACTGGAAGGAAACCGTCAACTGGCCGTCGATGGTGGTGCAGACCGGGGTGGCGATGATGGCGATCATCTGCCTGCCGCGACAATTCCATGTGACGGTGGTGGAGAACATCGACCCGCAGGATTTGCGCCTGGCCAAATGGGTGTTCCCCGCCTACTTGATCCTTGCCGCGCTGTTTGTCGTGCCCATCGCCCTCGGCGGCAAAATGCTGCTGCCCGGCTCGGTACTGCCGGATTCCTACGTGATCAGCCTGCCCATGGCCGAAGCCCATCCGGCACTCGCAGTGCTGGCGTTTATCGGCGGCGCCTCGGCGGCCACCGGCATGGTGATTGTGGCGAGCATCGCCCTGTCGACCATGGTCTCCAATGACATGCTGCTGCCCTGGCTGTTGCGCCGCTCCAGCGCCGAGCGGCCGTTCGAAGTGTTCCGCCACTGGATGCTCTCGGTGCGCAGGGTCAGCATTGTGATCATCCTGTTGCTGGCGTATGTCAGCTACCGCTTGCTGGGGTCTACCGCGAGCCTGGCCACGATCGGCCAAATCGCGTTTGCCGCCGTGACCCAACTCGCTCCCGCCATGCTCGGCGCGCTGTACTGGAAGCAGGCCAACCGGCGGGGGGTGTTTGCCGGGTTGGCTGCCGGTACATTCCTGTGGTTCTACACGCTGGTCCTGCCGGTTACGGCGAAAAGCCTGGGTTGGTCCCTCAGCCTCTTCCCTGGACTGACATGGCTGCATTCGCACCCGCTGGGGCTGTCCGTCACGTCGTTGACGCTGGGCACCGTGTTCTCGCTGGCGGGTAATTTCACCCTGTTTGTGTGGGTGTCGATGCTGTCGCGCACGCGAGTGTCCGAACACTGGCAGGCCGGTCGCTTTATCGGCCAGGAAACCAGCCCGCGCGCCAGCGCGCGCTCGATGCTGTCGGTGCAGATCAGTGACCTGCTCAGTCTTGCGGCGCGTTTTGTTGGTGAAGAGCGT
Source organism: Pseudomonas sp. FP597 (assembly GCF_030687435.1). NCBI lineage: Bacteria > Pseudomonadati > Pseudomonadota > Gammaproteobacteria > Pseudomonadales > Pseudomonadaceae > Pseudomonas > Pseudomonas sp. FP597. Next base: position 4,643,135 of record NZ_CP117432.1, read on the forward strand.
GCCCAGCAGAGTTTCATTCGCTTCGCTTATCGCCAGGGCAAGGGCTTCAACCCCAACCAGAACGCCGACAACGACTGGATTGCCCACACCGAGCGCCTATTGGCCGGTGTACTCGGCGCCTCGTCGACACGCGCAGTCGTAAAGGCAGCGATTGAAGGCCGGGAAATGCAGCTGGAGGATGTCGTACGTATCGCTGACGAAGCGTCGGAAGTCCTGCAATTCAACCGCGCGTTGCTGCAAGGCGCCATCGAGAACATCACCCAGGGCATCAGTGTGGTGGACCAGTCCCTGAAGCTGGTGGCCTGGAACCGCCGTTACCTGGAGCTGTTCAACTACCCGGAGGGGTTGATCAGCGTGGGCCGGCCGATCGCCGACATCATCCGCTACAACGCCGAGCGCGGCCTGTGCGGGCCGGGCGAAGCCGAAGTGCATGTTGCGCGACGCCTGCACTGGATGCGCCAGGGCCGTGCGCACACCTCCGAGCGTTTGTTCCCCAATGGGCGAGTGATCGAGTTGATCGGCAACCCGATGCCCGGCGGTGGTTTTGTCATGAGTTTTACCGACATCACCGCGTTCCGCGAAGCCGCGCAGGCGCTGACCGAGGCCAACGAAGGCCTGGAACAGCGCGTGGCCGAACGCACCCATGAACTGTCGCAGCTCAATGTCGCGCTCACGGATGCCAAAGGTGTGGCGGAATCCGCCAGCCAGTCGAAAACGCGCTTTCTCGCGGCCGTCAGTCACGATTTGATGCAACCGCTGAACGCCGCACGCCTGTTCTCCGCCGCCCTGTCCCACCAGAACGAAGGACTGTCCAGCGAAGCCCGGCAACTGGTGCAGCACTTGGACAGTTCGCTGCGCTCGGCCGAAGACCTGATCAGCGACCTGCTGGATATATCGCGCCTGGAAAACGGCAAGATCAACCCGCAGCGCCAGCCCTTTGTGCTCAACGAGCTGTTTGACACCCTGGGCGCCGAATTCAAGGCACTCGCCCAGGAGCAAGGCCTGCGCTTCCGCCTGCGTGGCAGTCGCTTGCGGGTGGACAGCGACATCAAGCTGTTGCGGCGAATCCTGCAGAACTTTCTGACCAACGCCTTTCGCTATGCCGACGGCCCGGTACTGCTTGGCGTGCGCCGACGCAAGGGCGAATTGTGCCTGGAAGTCTGGGACCGTGGCCCCGGCATTCCGGTGGATAAACAGAAAGTGATCTTCGAAGAGTTCAAGCGCCTGGACAGCCATCAGACCCGTGCTGAAAAAGGCCTGGGCCTGGGCCTGGCGATTGCAGACGGACTGTGCCGCGTGCTGGGCCATCGTCTCCGCGTGCGCTCATGGCCAGGCAAAGGCAGCGTATTCAGTGTGCGCGTTCCGTTGGCCCGCAACCAGGCCAGCCCGCAGGTCAAGCTCCCCCAGGAAACCGGTCTGCCGCTGAGCGGCGCGCAGGTGCTGTGCGTGGATAACGAAGAGAGCATCCTGATCGGTATGCGCAGCTTGCTGACGCGCTGGGGTTGCGAGGTATGGACCGCCAGCGACCAGGCGCAATGCGCCGCGTTGCTGGCCGAAGGCGTACGGCCACAACTGGCGCTGGTGGATTACCACCTGGACCACGGCGAAACCGGCACTGAGTTGATGGGCTGGCTGCGCGCGCAACTGGCAGAGCCGATTCCCGGCGTGGTCATCAGCGCCGACGGCCGTCCGGAGATGGTCGCCGAGGTGCATGCGGCGGGGCTGGATTACCTGGCCAAACCGGTCAAGCCTGCGGCTTTGCGCGCGTTGATCAGTCGGCATTTGCCGCTTTAGAACGGCTGTACTCAGTCAAAATCTGGGAGGGGCACTGCGTTTACTCGGGAAGGTGCGCCACGCCGTCTGAGTCGGTCATCGCCCGCTCCAGCAAATCCGCCGGCAGGCTTTTGCTGGCGCGGGCGCCGAGCAGCCTTAGCTGCTCCGTGCGGCTGACCAGATTCCCGCGTCCATCCGTCAGCTTGTTGCGCGCCGCGCTGTAAGCCTTGTCCAACTGCTGCAGACGGTTGCCCACTTCATCCAGGTCCTGGATAAACAGCACGAACTTGTCGTACAGCCAACCGGCGCGCTCGGCAATTTCCCGCGCATTCTGACTTTGACGTTCCTGCTTCCACAGGCTGTCGATCACTCGCAGCGTGGCGAGCAGCGTGGTAGGGCTGACGATCACGATATGGCGGTCGAAGGCCTCCTGAAACAGGTTCGGCTCAGCCTGTAACGCGGCGGAAAACGCCGCCTCAATCGGCACGAACAGCAACACGAAATCCAGGCTGTGCAGCCCTTCCAGGCGCTTGTAATCCTTGCCGGACAAACCTTTGACGTGATTGCGCAGCGACAGCACGTGCTGCTTCAACGCCGCCTGGCCGATCACTTCGTCATCGGCGGCGACGTACTGTTGATACGCCGTCAGGCTGACTTTGGAGTCCACCACCACCTGTTTGTCGCCGGGCAACATGATCAGCACATCCGGCTGGAAACGCTCGCCGTCCGGGCCTTTGAGGCTGACCTGGGTCTGGTACTCGCGGCCTTTTTCCAGGCCGGCATGTTCCAGCACCCGCTCAAGGATCAACTCGCCCCAATTGCCTTGGGTCTTCTGGCCCTTGAGCGCTCGCGTCAGGTTGGTGGCCTCGTCTGACAGACGCAGGTTGAGTTGTTGCAGGCGTTCGAGCTCCTTGGCCAGGGAAAAACGCTCGCGCGCCTCGTTCTGGTAGCTCTCTTCGACACGTTTTTCGAACGACTGGATGCGCTCTTTCAAAGGATCGAGCAACTGGCCCAGACGCTCCTGGCTGGTTTCGGCAAAACGTTGCTCACGTTCGTCGAAGATCTTGCCGGCCAACTCGGCAAACTGCGCCCGCAGCTCGTCCCGCGAGCCTTGCAGGTCGGCGAGGCGCTGTTGGTGGCTTTCCTGCTGCTCGCGCAGTTCGGCGCGCAAGGCGGCGGCGAGTGCGTCGAGGCGGCGCAATTCGGTTTCCTTGGCGCTGCGGTCGAGGTTCCAGGCATGCGCCGCGTCGCGGGCGTTGTCGCGGTCGATCTGCAACAGCTCGACTTCGCGGCGCACGGCGGCCAGGTCGGCTTGCTTGGCGGCGTTGGCCTGGCTCAGGTCGCTGATCTCATCGCGGCTGGCATCCAGTTGCGCGATGAGGCCTTCCTGGGCCAGTTGCGCCGTGGCCAGGCGTTCTTCGAGCAATTCCCAGCCGGTGGTGCGCTCGGTCAGTCGCCGTTGAATCCGCCAGCACACGGCCAATAACGGCACTGCAGCACCCGCAAGCCCCAGGGCGATACTGGTCCAGTCAAACACCATAGCCATTTCTGCCATTACCGAAAAAGAGCAAGGTTAACCAAGCAGAGCGCGGGAGGACAGCTCAGTCTTCGACCTGGCCCAGTTCGCGCTGGGCGCGGCGATCGCCGGCACGGGCGGCCAGGCGCAACAGGTCGTGACCGATGCGGCGATCACGGGCGTTGCCGCATTCACGGCACATCAATTGGCCCAGGCGGCTTTGCGCGACGACCACACCTTCGCGGGCCGGCTGCTTGAGCAAGCGCCCGGCGAAGTGCTGGACGTTGGGCTTGTGCCCCAGGCGCGGGCTGTCGAGCAACCACAAGGCGACTTTCAAGGAGAACCGCTTGGGCGCGGTAACAGCCTGCGGCGTGTCGGTAACAGAAAGTGATACTGAGCGAAACTTCATAAAGCACTGTGGGAGCAGATCGGAAGGCGCGCCACTCTACCCTTTTTTTCGTCGAGGTAAAGCTGAAAAAATCTTGCACGCCCGTGCTAGAGCAAGCGCTTGGGACAATCCACAGAAGCTGTGGATAACTCAGTGGACAACCCCCCTTTAACCCGCGCAAACGCCCATGGAACGGGGCTCGCAGTCAAACTGACGATTTTTTCACCAATAAAAAAAAGCCAGATTTTTCATTGACTTAAATTTCCATTGCAGGCAAATGGCGGCCCGGCGCGGCCGTTGACAGGGTGGTAACAGTGACCGCAACTAATGTGCACAAGTCACTATTCGTCGGTTTATCCCACCCTTTTTTTTAAAGCAACAGCTTCAACAGCGTTACCGCATGGGCGCAAACAGGACTTTTCAAATCTCTGCAGCCTCGCCACACTGCCCGGCCGGCAACGCAACGTGGAGGGGTCAATGAAAGGAATTCTGTTATTTGCCGTGTTGTTATTGGCCACCTGCGCCATTTCCCTGGGGATCAACGCCGCACTGCCGTCGCCGGATGGCGCATTGTTTGCCATCGCTATCCTGTTGTCGGCCGCCTTCACCGCCGCGAGCCTGTGCATCGAACTGGGTGATGGCCGCATCAATGACATGGGCGATGTGATGAAGGCGATCGAAACCGGTCAGTCCCTGCGCCTCACCCTTGCCGCCTATGGGCTGGGTTGTTCATTGGCGGCGGCCGCTACCGTGCTGGTCTATCGCTGCCTGCTGGGCGGCTGATTGAATCTTTTTGGTGATGCCCCTTCCATTGGCCGTTTCAATCCGTTACTATCCGCGGCGTTAGTACCAAGCTGAAAGTCAATTCTGGTCGAACACTCCCCTGAACAACACGGGATCGACCACCTAGATGGTTTCCAGGTATCACTTGCGACGACACTGCCTTTGAATAAGCAAAGGGTGCCGCGAAGTTTCCATACTCTGACCGAACCAACCTGCAAATTGATCAGGATCTTCACCCTGGGCCCAGAACCTTTGCCCCTGTTGTGTTGCCTGCCCTCCTAAGTACCTACCTGCCAGCCCAAGCGCGCCTAATTTATCAGCGCTTCAAACTGGCTGCTTTGTTCCAGTCGGGTTCTTCGTTTGATCAATGGTGATCAACGTTACTGGAACGTTTTAACGTTGCACGGTTCTTAATCCGTGTCATTTGTAGGAACACCCATAACATGAACGCTCAAATCCATACTCAGGATGCCATTCGCACCCTCACCAACGCTTTTGCCCCAATGAACTGCCTGATCATGGCTGCTCGCAAAGGCTGCTTCAGCTTCACTCTGGTCAACGAACACGGCATCGCGCGTCACAGCGAACGCCTGTACCCCGATCAATACTCCAGCGCAGAACCGCTGCAGGCCGTGATCGAGCGTACCCGTCAGGCACTGGTTGCCTGATCGACCAGAGTCGCTGAAACCCAAAAAACCCTGTTTAACACACAGGGTTTTTTATTGCCCGCGATTCGGTAATTGAGCCTTTGCACTAAGTTCAAATGGATATAACCGTTATAACTGCACAGACAAGATGTTTTAAAAACAGTCCTTTACATCATGAATATGACACTACACTTCAACTCAAGCGGCATGATCCGCTTCCGGCGAGCCTGAGACTTCGATTCAACTGCTGCCAAACCCCCTTCTCAGGCCTCGCCGTCCACTTTTACGGATTGAGGCCTGTATGGGTATCGCCGCCAGCGAATTGTGTCGTTATGTGATCCGGCCCACGCTGATGTACCTCGGCCGCCATGACCCTGCGGCCGAATCCCTGCTGCTGGGCATTGCCGCCAGCCAGTCGGAACTCGGCTCCGCCTTGCATGACCGGCACGGCCATGGTCTGTACAGCATCACCGAACTTCGCCATCGCGCCCTATGGGATGACTACCTGGCACTGGATCCCGAACGTGCCAGCCTGGTACGCGGACTGGCCAGCCAACATGCATTCCTCAGTGCCCCCCAGTTGGAGTTGACCGTCAACCTGCGCTACGCCACCGCCATTGCCTGGTTACTGGTTGAACAACACAGCCCGGCACTGCCACCACCCGGTGATGTATTGGCCATGGCGCGTATCTGGAAAGAAATATTTCATCCACAAGGACGACTGTGCGATTTCACCCGCGCATGGCAAACCAGCGTTTCCCCCATGAATCACACGGCTTGCTGACCGGGCAATTTGCAAGATTCGCCAAAAACACCGAATTCTGGTCGGATTGTCCTACAAAACCGCTCTATCTCCTGCATTACAGCCTATAGCGCGATGTTAATTTTATTGATACTTTCCGCAGCGGTGATCACACGGAGTTCTAATAATGAAAAAAGTAATGCTCAAGACCACACTTAGCCTCGCCGTTGCCATGGCATCTTCCCAACTGTTCGCAAGCGGCTTCGCACTCAACGAACAGAGCGTCAGCGGGATGGGTACCGGTTTCGCAGGTCGCTCTTCTTCTGCCGATGATGCAAGCACTGTGTACGGTAACCCTGCCGGTATGGCTCGCCTGAGCGGCCAGCAGATCACCGGTGGCGTCGCAGCCATCGATGCGTCGACCGACATCAGTAATACCGGCGGCAATTCTCGCGGCTCCAACAAAGGTGACATGGTTCCGTTCACCGCGGTGCCATTTGGTTTCTACACCAACAAACTCAACGATCAGTGGGCTGTCGGCTTCGGTGTCTACGCACCGTTCGGCCTGGTGACCGACTATGAAAACGGCTTCCAGGGCCGTGGCTTCGGCAGCAAGAGCGAAGTGAAGGTCATGACCTTCCAGCCAACTGTCAGCTATGCGTTCAATGATCGGGTATCCATCGGCTTTGGCCCGACCATCAACCGTATTTCCGGTGTGCTCGAGTCGGACAAGACACTGAACCCGCTGGCCTCCGACACCAACGTCAAAATCAAGGGTGACGATACCGCCCTGGGCTTCAACGTCGGCGTATTGGTGCAAGCCACTGACACCACGCGCGTGGGCCTGACCTACCACTCGAAGGTCAAGTACAAGCTCGAAGGCCACACCACCGTCAGCGGCCCGACCGCCACCCAGCCGTTCCTGCGTAACAACCGTTACGACGCCTCGCTGAAAATCGATACCCCAGAGTCCTACGACCTGTCGGTCACTCAAGACCTGACCGATGCCTGGAAACTCTATGGCGGTGCAACCTGGACGCGCTGGAGCCGCCTCAAAGAAATCACCGTCAACAACGAAGGCGTAACCGCTGCCGGTGGCCTGCTCGCGCCTAGCCAGCTCGGCGCTATCACCGAAGAACAAAACTGGCATGACACCTGGGCCTACGCCGTGGGTACCTCGTACCAGTTGACCAAGCAAGTCGTGCTGCGGACCGGTTTGACCTTCGACCAGTCACCGACCAACAACACCAATCGTTCGCCACGCATCCCAACGGGTGACCGCACGATCTTCAGCGTGGGTCTGGGCTACAAAGTCATGGATAACATGACGGTCGACCTTGCCTACTCGTACCTGAAAGAAGAAGACGTCAAGGTCAACCAGACAGCCAACCCGCCTTCGACGGCCAGCTACCGCGCCAAGTATGAAAACAGTGCCAACGGTTTCGGCCTGGGCATGACTTACACCTTCTGATCCAGACCGGTGTAAAAAAGCCCCGCTCTCCTGCAAAGGAGGCGGGGCTTTTTAGTCGGTGTCGATCAGGGCTTGGAGGCGATTGCCTTCTCTACCGCCTCGATCAACTCAGGGCTGTCCGGCTTGGTCAAACTGGAAAAATCACCAATCACCTTGCCCTGACGGTCCACCACGTACTTGTAGAAATTCCACTTCGGCGCGTTGCTCTGCTGCGCCAACACCTTGAACAGGTGCACCGCGTCCGGCCCCTTGACCTTCTGCGGTTCGGTCATGGTAAAGGTCACGCCGTAATTCACGTAGCAGACCTTGGCGGTTTCCTCACCTGTCTTGGCTTCCTGCTTGAAGTCATCGGACGGCACACCGATCACTTCCAGCCCCTGGTCCTTGTAGCGTTGATGCAAGGCTTCGAGGCCTTTGAACTGCGGCGCGAACCCGCAAAAACTCGCGGTATTGACGATGACCAACGGTTTGCCGGCAAAGCGCTGGCAGAGGTCGATGGACTCCTTGGCGCGCAGCTTGGGCAATTGGCCTTCAAGCAAGGGCGGGCAATCGGCGGCCAGGGCCACACCGCCAAATGCAGCCATCAACACAGGTACAGCCAGCCAGCGCATCTGCATGTCGAAACGTCCTTTAAAGAATCCAGGCATCGAACTTAACAGATCGACATACCCAGTTGCATCAACGCCAACCCACCCCGCTGCCAGCCCCACCAGGCCAGGGCCAGCAACAGCGCAATCGCGGCTGCCCCACCGAACAGGTATCCAGTCGAATTCATGCTGCCTCCATCTGCGCCTGCAATCGCGCGACCGGCCGCTCACGTACCGGCCAATTCAGGGCGGCGGCGAGCAGGCTGAGCAGGATCGCCACCTGCCAGATCAAATCGTAGTTACCGGTTCGATCATAGACCACGCCGCCTAACCAGCCGCCCAGGAATGAACCCAACTGGTGGAACAGGAACACGATCCCACCGAGCATGGAGAGGTTTCGCACACCAAACAGCGTGGCGACCGTGCCGTTGGTCAGCGGCACCGTGGACAACCACAGAAAGCCCATCGCCATGCCGAACAGATACGCGCTGATTTCGGTGACCGGTGCCCACAGGAACAGCACAATCACCACCGCGCGCAGCAAGTATAAACCGGTCAGCAAGCGCGGCTTGGACATGCGCCCACCGAGCCAGCCGGCGGTGTAGGTGCCGAAGATATTAAACAGGCCGATCAACGCCAACACAGTGGTGCCGACAGTGGCCGGCAAATGCTGGTCCACCAGGTATGCCGGCAGATGCACACCGATAAACACCACCTGGAAACCGCAGACGAAAAAGCCAAAAGCCAGCAACCAGAACCCGGAGTGGGAGCAGGCTTCCTTCAAGGCCTCACGCAGGGTTTGCTGACCAACCACGACCGGCAGCGGTCGATCCTTGAGCATCGTCACCAGTGGCAGGATCAGCGCCACCATCAAGCCCAGCGCCAACAAGGCGGCCGACCAGCCCAGCCAGCTGATCAGGCCCAAGGTGCCCGGCACCATGGCGAATTGGCCGAACGAGCCGGCGGCGCTGGCAATGCCCATGGCCATGCTGCGTTTTTCCGGCGCCACCGCGCGGCCGACCACGCCCAGGATCACCGAAAACGAGGTGCCGGACAGGCCAATACCGATCAGCAGGCCCGCACTCAACGACAGCGTCCAGGCCGAATCGGACATGCCCATCAGCACCAGGCCGGCGGCGTACAGCACCCCGCCGACAAATACGGCCTTGGTGGCGCCGAAACGGTCGGCCAACGCACCGGTAAACGGCTGCGCCAAGCCCCAGATCAGGTTCTGCAAGGCGATGGCAAAAGCAAAGGTTTCACGGCCCCAGCCGAATTCGCTGCTCATCGGTGCCAGGAACAGGCCGAAACCATGCCGCACGCCCAAGGACAGCGCCAGGATCAGCGCACTCCCCACAAGGATCCAACCGCTGGTGCGCCACATCGAGGTCATTTCTTATTCTCCGCTCGCGGGTATATACCCGCTTATGTTCGAACAAACCCGCCCTCAGGCGAGTTCGTCCAGCAAGGCCAACAAGGTTTCGCGTTTTTGCACGCCGAGTCGATCGATCAGTTTCTGTTGCGCCGCTTCCCAGGCCGGCAAGGCGGCGGCCAGACGTTCTGCACCGGCTTCGGTGAGCAGCACCAGGCGGTTGCGCAGGTCATTGCCCTCGACCAACTGCACCAACCCTTCGCATTCCAGCACCCGCAGGTTTCGCCCCAAGGTGCTGCGATCCAGGCCCATGGCATCCGCCAGACTGGAAATGCTCGGTTGATCGAGACGTTGCAGGTTGCACAGCAAGGAATACTGGGCGACGTTGATCCCGAAGCCGTCAAGGGCGCCGTCGTAGTGCCTGCTGACGCCACGGGCGGCGCGTCGCAGGTTGGTGCATAAACATTGGGAAGCAAGCATGGAACGTGTATATACCCGCGATTAAGAGAATGCAAGAAAGTGTTACAGGGCGAGGCCGACCACAACCGTGACTTCGAGCAGCTCCAACAAGGCTCCGGCCGTATCGCCGGTGGTCCCGCCAAGGCGATTGACCATCAACTGGCGCAGGCCCACAAAGCAGAGCGCAGCGAGCAACACGGCAACGCCGCCGTTGAAACCGCCAATAAGCATGCAGGCCAGGCCACTGAGGATCAGTACCTGCTGGCCGACAGTCCTCGGTAAATGATCCGACAGTGCCTGGCCCAACCCGCCTGCGCGCACATAGCGCGTGGTGAGGAACAACGCCAGCATCGAGGCCCGCCCGATCAGCGGTGCCAGGATCAACGCCGCGCCGTTGTGCTGCTCGATCAAGGCCACCAAGGCGGTGAACTTGAGCAGCAGCACCAGCCCCAGCGTGACCACGGCAATCGGCCCGCTGCGCGGATCTTTCATGATGGTGAGGGTGCGCTCGCGGTCGCCGAAGCCACCCAGCCAGGCATCGGCGCTGTCCGCCAGGCCGTCCAGGTGCAGGCCGCCGCTGAGCAACACCCAGGCCGTCAGCAGCAGCGCCGCATGCAGCAACAGCGGCGTACCCATCAGTGCCGAATTCAGCCCCCACAACAGCAGCCCGAACAGCAACCCCACCACCGGGTAAAACAGCAGCGAGCGTCCCAGCTCCTGGGGTTGCGGCATGCCGGGCAGACGAATTGGCAAGCTGCTGAGAAATTGCAGGGCAATCCAAAATGGCAGCATCGTCAGATTCCTTCCTTCAACCCACCATCGGCGGCCACCCGCAGGCTGAACAAGCCGCCATGGCCGACCTCCACATTCAGCAACTGTTCACGGGGCAACCCTCGGGCACGCGCCAGCAGCAAGCGCATCACGCCGCCATGGCTGATCAACAACACGCGCTCACCGGCGTAGGTCTGGTGCAGGCGTGAGACAGCGCCTAGAACCCGTTCGGAAAATGCGCTGACCGGCTCACCCTCGGGTGGCGTAAAGCCGTAGGGATCGGCCCAGAACAACCCAAGGCCTTCGGCGTCGGTGCCCATCAACACCGCCGCGCTTTGCCCTTCCCAGGCGCCGAAGTGCAGCTCTTGCAGGTCTTTTTCCAGGTGCACCGGTAGGTTGAGCCGTGCGCCCAACTCATCGGCGAACCGCGCGCAGCGCTGCAATGGCGAACTGATCAACCGGTCCCAAGGTCCTCGCTCCGCCACCGCGGCGCGCATCTGCTCCCAGCCCCTGGCAGTCAACGCGTCGTCGAGGCTGCCGCGCAGGCCGCCGCCCAGCTCGGTTTCACCGTGGCGCAGCAGGTCCAGGTGCAAGATCATGCCGGGCGGTCCGCCACGGCCGCTTCGGCAAAGGTCGCCATCTGCCCATGCAGCGCACACGCCAGGCGCAGCAGCGGCACGGCCAACGCGGCGCCACTGCCTTCACCCAGACGCAGGCCCAGTTCCAGCAAGGGTTGCGCATCGAGGCTGTGCAGCACATGCCGATGTCCAGGCTCGGCGCCACGATGGCCGAACACCAGCCAGTCGCGGCACGCCGGGTTCAGACGCGTGGCGACCAGCGCGGCCACCGTGCAGATAAACCCATCCACCAGCACCACGACGCCTTCCTGGGCACACGCCAGATAGGCACCCACCAGCGCAGCAATCTCAAAACCGCCCAGATTGAACAGGGTTTGCAGCGCATCATCGCGCTGCCCGGCGTGCAGCGCCAAGGCACGCTCAATCACCGCCACCTTATGGCTGACACCGTCGGCGTTCAAGCCCGTACCCGGGCCGGTCAGGTCGCTGACCTGGCACTCGAGCAACGCACACGCCAGCGCACTGGCGGCGGTGGTGTTGCCGATGCCCATTTCACCGCCGATAAACAGTTGCGCAGCGTTTTCACGGGCACGCAGCACACTCTCGCGACCCGCTTGCAGCGCCGATCGTCCCTGCGCGACGGTCATGGCCGGACCCTTGACGAAATTGGCGGTGCCGGCGCCGAGATTCAGGTGATGCACACCGGGCAAGCTCAGCGAAGGGTTCACCGTGCCGAGATCAACCACCTCCAACCGCGCATCCAACTGCCGCGCCAACACACTGATGGCCGCGCCGCCAGTGACAAAGTTATGCAGCATCTGCCCGGTCACTTCCTGGGGAAAGGCCGACACACCTTCGGCAACCACACCGTGGTCGCCGGCAAAAATCGCGATCCATACCCGATCCATCGACGGTTTGACCTGGCCCTGCAAGCCGGCCAATTGCACCGCCAGCGCCTCCAACTGGCCGAGGGAGCCAGCCGGTTTAGTCAATTGCTGCTGGCGTGCCAGGGCGTGTTCGTACGCCGTGGTGTCCATGGACTTACAAGGGTTAAGCCACCAGGTGTCAGTCATAACGCAGTACCTTTCAAGGTCAGGGGCAGGCCGGCAACCGTCAGGACAACACGCTGACAACGCTCGGCCAAGGCTTGATGCAGCCAACCGGCTTCATCCACATAGCGGCGAGTCAATTCGCCCAGCGGCACGACACCCAGACCGGTCTCGTTGCTGACAAAAATAATTTCACCCGTCAGCGTGGCCAGGCTTTGCAGCAGTTGCTCACGCTCGAACGCCAGGCGCTCCGGGTCTTCAAGCATGAGCAGATTGGTCAGCCACAAGGTCAGGCAATCCACCAGCAGGCAGCGGTCGGGGCCGGCGTTCTCGCGCAGCACCCGCGCCAACTCGACGGGTTCTTCGATCAAGCCCCAATGCGCCGGGCGACGCTGACGATGCAGAGCGACGCGCGCATTCATCTCGCCGTCCAGCGGTTGGCTGGTGGCGATGTAAATGACGGATAAGGCGCTGTCGCTGGCAAGCCTTTCGGCGAGGCGGCTTTTACCGGAACGGGCGCCGCCGAGGATCAGTTGAAACATGAGGCATTACCTTCATTTATAACGCGGTCCAATGTGGGAGCTGCCTTGTCGAATCGTCGCACCGCCCCTCCCACATTTAGATCGCGGTGCATCAGGTAGCTGTCCGATCGTCACGGAAGCCAGCTCCCACAACAGACGCCCTGCTCCAAATCAAATCCCACACAACCTGCGCAATAAATCCGTATCCAAATGGTTCTCCACCAAGTCCGCCAACCGCTCAATGTCGCGCTCGCGCAGGGCGTGGTAATCCACCTCCTGCACATCCTGCAACCCTGCCCAGCGCAGCAGGGCGCTGCACGCGGCCGGGGTTTCGAACAGGCCGTGCAGATAAGTGCCAAGGATCTGCCCGTCGGCACTGCGGGCGCCGTCAGTACGGCCGTCATCCAGTTGCACGGCCGCGTTCGATAACGCTGCGCCCGATGTCACGCCGGCATGGATCTCATAGCCGCTGACCTCGGCATCCTCCAGCAACAAACGTCCGCGTACATTGCGCAGCTGTTTTTCTTCTTCCAGCGTGGTGCTGAACGCCAGCAGGCCAAAGCCGGCGCTGGAACCTGCCGGCCCTTCCAGGCCCAACGGGTCGTGCACCTGCTCGCCAAGCATCTGCAGGCCGCCGCAAATGCCGAGCACCTTGCCGCCATAGCGCAAATGCCGCGCCACGGCCGTGTCCCAGCCATTGGCGCGCAAATACGCCAGATCGCTGCGCACGCTTTTCGAGCCCGGCAGAATGATCAGGTCGGCGGCGGGAATCGGTTGGCCCGGCCCGATAAACTGCAAATCCACCTGGGGATGCAGGCGCAGCGGGTCGAAATCCGTATGGTTGCTGATGCGCGGCAGCACCGGCACCACCACCTTGAGCACCTGCGCCGCCTTGTCGATCTGGCGCCGGTCAATGCCGTCCTCGGCTTCCAGGTGCAGGTCCATCACATATGGCAATACGCCCACTACCGGTTTGCCGGTGCGCGCCTCCAGCCAATCCAGTCCCGGCTGCAGCAGGGCGATATCACCGCGAAAACGGTTGATGATGAAACCTTTGACCCGCGCCTGTTCGCTGGGCGAGAGCAACTCCAGCGTGCCGACCAAATGGGCGAACACCCCGCCACGGTTGATATCGGCGATCAACAACACCGGGCAATCCACCGCCTCGGCGAAGCCCATGTTGGCGATGTCATTGGCGCGCAGGTTGATCTCCGCGGGCGAGCCCGCACCCTCCACCATCACCACCGGGTAGGTTTCGCTCAAACGCGTGTGGGACGCCAGCACCGCTTGCATCGCGATGGCTTTGTAGTCGTGATAGGCCACGGCGTTCATGCTGGTGACCGCACGGCCATGAATGATCACTTGGGAGCCGGTGTCACTGTTGGGTTTGAGCAGCACCGGGTTCATATCGGTATGGGGCGCCAGGTTGGCCGCCTGGGCCTGCACGGCCTGGGCGCGGCCGATTTCGCCGCCTTCGGCCGTCACCGCGCTGTTGAGCGCCATGTTCTGCGGTTTGAACGGTGCCACCGCCACGCCTTGGCGTACCAGCCAGCGGCACAACGCGGTCACCAGGGTACTTTTGCCCGCGTCGGAGGTGGTGCCTTGCACCATCAGCGTACTCATGCAGCGTCCTTATAGGCGCCCAGGGCCTCGTGCAGGCGCAGCCAATCGGCCTCGGTGTCGGGCAGGCCGAAGCGCAGGCTGCTGTCGTGTACAAACAGGCGCAGCAGAATGCCGCGCTGGGCCATGAATTCGTGCATGCGTTCGGCGTGCGGGGTAATCAGCCACTGGAACAGGGCGCAGCCGCCCTGAGGTTGAAAGCCATGGCGCTGCAGCAATTCAAACAAGCGCCGGCCAGCCTCAAGGCAACGCGCGCGCTGACGCGCATGGCCGGCGGTGTCGCGCAGGCACGCTTGGCCGACCACCCGCGTCGGCCCACTGACCGCCCACGGCCCGACCTGTTCAGCGAGCAACTTGAGCAGCCGGCGCTCGGCCAGCACAAAGCCCAGGCGTACACCCGCCAGGCCGAAAAACTTGCCGAACGAGCGCAGTACAATCAGGCCGACCTGATGGGCCTGGCTCGCCAGGCTCAATTGCGGGGTCACGTCCATAAACGCTTCGTCCACCACCAGCCAGCCGCCACGCTGGGCCAGCCGCGTGTGCCAGTCCAGCAGGCGTTGTGGGCTGAGGCTCAGGCCGGTGGGGTTGTTGGGGTTGACCACCACCAGCACATCGAGGCCATCGAGGAAGAAGTCGACTTCCTGCTCCTGCACTTCGCGCACCACGTAACCGGCGCGGCGCCAGGCTTCGGCGTGCTCGGCGTAGCACGGCGATAACACGCCGACTTTGCCCGCACGGCGCAGGCGCGGCAGTAATTGGATCGCCGCCTGGGAACCGGGCACCGGCAATACATGCGCCGCGCCGTAATACTCGCTGGCGGCCTGCTCCAGGCCATCGTCGGTTTCCGGCAGGCGCGCCCAGGCACGCAGCGCAATCTCCGGAATCGGCCAGGGCCAAGGCGCGAGCCCACTGGAGAGATCCAGCCAATTGGCCTCGGCGATCCCGTACCGAACGGACGCCTTGCGCAGCCGACCACCGTGCTCAAGCATAGAATTGCGCCCCCGCGCATAAGATCAGCAGCCACAACCAGACGCCGCGCTGCACCAACTGCCAGCCCCGCTCGATAGCATCGGCATCCGCCGCCGGGCCTTCGCCCAATGGCGGGCGCTGATGCAGCTCACCGTGATAAATCGCCGCGCCGCCCAGTTCGACACCCAGTGCGCCGGCCCCGGACGCCATCACCGGCCCCGCGTTGGGGCTGTCCCATGTCGACCCCTGGGTGCGCCAGCATTTGAGGGCCAGCGCGGTTTTGCCCAATAACGCGTAGGTCAAAGCCACCAGGCGCGCGGGAATGTAGTTCAGTACGTCGTCGATTTTCGCCGCCGCCCAGCCAAATCGCTCGAAGCGCTCATTACGATAGCCCCACATGGCGTCAAGCGTATTGCTCAAGCGGTAGAGCACCACACCCGGTACGCCAGCGACCACGAACCAGAACAACGCCGCAAACACCGCATCACTGCCGTTTTCCAGCACCGATTCGGTGGCGGCGCGGGCCACTTCGGTGCTGTCCAGCTCACTGGTCTGGCGGCTCACCAGGTAGCTCACGCGTTGGCGCGCCTGCTCCAAGTCATCGCTGCGCAGCGCCTGCGCTACCGGGATCACATGTTCACCGAGGCTGCGCATGCCGAGGGCACAGTACAAGGCCAGAATCTCCAACGCCCAGCCAATATAGGGCGCCCACGACAGCGCAGTGGCCAGTAGGGTCAACGGCACCACGGCGATAAACCACGCCGTCACGCCATGGCTGCGCCAGCCACGGCCACCGCTGTTGAAGCGTTGCTCGATGCGCCCGGCAAAATTGCCGAACGCCACCAGCGGATGCCAGCGCCTGGGCTCACCCAGCAGTGCATCCAACGCCACCGCGGCGACACACAGCAAGGCCACACTCATTGACTCACTCCCCAGGTATTCTCGTACAGCATGTCACTCAGCGGCCGCGGTTCGGTCCAGCCTTCGAGCTGCAACATCGGTGCCGGATAGAATTCGGTCACCGGCCCCAGGCACAGCACGGCCAGGGGTTTGGCGCCGGGCGGCAAGCCCAGCAGGTCGGTCAGGGCCTCAGGCTCGAACAACGACACCCAGCCCATGCCCAGGCCTTCGGCACGGGCCGCCAGCCATAGATTCTGGATCGCACAGGACAACGAAGCCATGTCCATTTCCGGCAAGGTGCGGCGGCCGAAGATATGCCGCTCGCGCCCCTCCATCAACGCTGCCACCAGCACTTCGGCGCAGTCGTGGATGCCCTCGACCTTGAGCTTCATGAATTCATCGGAACGCTCGCCCAAGGCCTCGGCGGTACGCACGCGCTCTTCTTCCACCAACTGCTGGATTTGCCCACGCAGGTGACGGTCGCTGATGCGGATGAAACGCCATGGTTGCATCAAGCCGACACTGGGCGCCTGGTGTGCGGCCAGGAGCAGGCGGTGCAGCAACTCGGGGGCCACCGTGCCGCCGCTGAAGTGGCGCATGTCACGGCGTTCGGCGATGGCACGGTAGACGGCGTCGCGGTCGGCCTGGGGAAAGGCGTAGTCGGTCATGGCCCTATCGGGGGCAAGCCCCCTCCCACATTGGGTGCAAACAAGGCGGCTACCGCAGTCGGATTCGACGGAAAATAGAAGTGCACATAAGAGGCCGTCATCCGCCCCTGCCGAAAGACCGCTTCGGCACCGCGCCCACCGTTCGGGCTCAGGCCACGGGCAATCGGCTGGCACTCGGTGCTGGTCAGGGAATGGTGATACGTGTGCCCACGCAACACGCCTTCCGGCAACTCGACGCTTTGCAAAGCCAGGGCCGCAAGTTTCTTTTGCATCACCGCATCGCCCTGTAAAAGGCCGAGCAGTTCGGCGCGGCTGCCGTCGACATCGGTGAGCGAATCCAGCAGATAGAGCATGCCACCACATTCTGCGAGCAGCGGCTTACCGGCGGCGTGATGGGCGCGGATCGCAGCGAGCATCGGGGTATTTTCCGACAGCGCTTGATGGTGCAGTTCCGGGTAGCCACCGGGCAAATACAGGCTATCGGTGTCAGGCAAATGGCTATCGTGGATAGGCGAAAAGAACTTCAGCTCGGCGCCCATGGCCCGTAACAGATCGAGGCTGGCACCGTAGGTGAAGGCGAACGCTTCGTCGCGAGCGACCGCGATGCGCACGCCGGCCAGCAACGGCTCGGCCTCGATCACCTGCGGTGCGGCGAAGGTCACCGGCGGTGGCAGCGCGACTTCGCAACTGCTGCCCAGGGCCTGGGCGGCGGCGTCCAGGCGCACATCGAGGTCATTGAGTTCACTGGCCTGCACCAGGCCCAGGTGGCGGCTGGGCAGTTCGATCCCGGTCTCGCGGGACAACGCGCCGTACCAGCGCAGGCCTTCGGTGAGGCTGCCTTCGAGCAACTGCGCATGGCGCAAGGTGCCGACGCGGTTGGCCAGTACGCCGGCGAACGGCAAGTCGGGCTGGTAACGCGCCAGGCCCAACGCCAGCGCGCCAAAGGTCTGGGCCATGGCGGTGCCGTCGATCACACCCAGCACCGGCACACCGAAGTGCCGCGCCAGGTCGGCGCTGGACGGCGTGCCGTCGAACAGGCCCATCACGCCTTCGATCAGGATCAGGTCGGCCTCCCCCGCCGCTTCCCACAGCAGGCGGCGACTTTCCTGCTCGCCCACCATCCACATGTCCAATTGATACACCGGCGCACCGCTGGCGCGCTCGTGGATCATCGGGTCCAGGAAATCCGGGCCGCATTTGAACACGCGCACCTTGCGCCCCAGGTTGCGGTGCAAACGGGCGAGCGCGGCGGTGACGGTGGTCTTGCCCTGGCCGGATGCCGGTGCGGCAATCAATACGGCGGGGCACTGACGGGGCTGATTCAAAGTTCGACGCCCTTCTGTGCCTTGATACCGGCCTGGAACGCGTGCTTGAGCATGCCCATTTCGGTGACGGTATCGCCCATTTCAACCAATTCAGGCTTGGCGCCACGCCCCGTAACCACCACGTGTTGCATCGGCGGGCGGGCCTGCAGGTCACTGAGGACCTGGTCGAGGTCGAGGTAGCCGTGCTTGAGGGCGATATTCAGCTCGTCCAGTACCACCAGGCCAATGGACGGGTCTTGCAGCAATTGGCGCGACACGGCCCAGGCGGCCTCGGCGGCGGCGATGTCGCGCTGGCGATCCTGGGTTTCCCACGTAAAGCCCTCGCCCATGACATGGAAGCGCACCTGCTCGGGGAAACGGCGGAAGAACAGCTCTTCGCCGGTACTGTTACGTCCCTTGATGAACTGCACCACGCCGCACTGCATGCCGTGCCCCATGGCCCGGGCCAGCATGCCGAACGCCGAGCTGCTCTTGCCCTTGCCGTTGCCGGTGAGCACCAGCAGCAATCCGCATTCATTGGGAGAGTTGGCGATGCGCTCGTCGATCACGGCTTTTTTGCGCAGCATGCGCGCCAGGTGGCGTTCGTCGCGGTCGGGGGTATCGGTCATGGCAGCTCTCCGTTGGGGCTGGACAAAAACGGCGGGCAGGAAAAAGAAACACAAACAGCCAAGCATCGCCCACCGTGATGCTGTTGATTGATCCAGGCCGGTCTCCGGGCTCATGAGCGGCGTTCTGAAGCGAACAGACCGACGCTGCGCCTTCCCATATCGCGAGCGATACAGTGGCAAAAGGCAGCGTCTTGACTCATTTACCGTTGCGGGGGCAGCGCCGGAATTGCGGCGGCGCTGTGTACAAGCGCGCTCACTCACCGGCTTCCCTGTTTCACCCTGTCGACCCGTGGGTCACAGAGCACCTGGAACAAGCGGCGAAGGTTAGTGGGTTGATGGGGGAGCGTCAATGAAAGCTGGCCGTGTACTTGAACCATCGCATCACCGCACTCCTCTACCCTTACAGGTATACCGGAGAAAATCATGCATAAAACCAGACTCGCCTTACTGATGATGCTCGCAGGCAGCCTCGTCGCCTGCGGAGAAACTTCGACCTTGCAGGTCGCCGACGGCACAGGGCCGTCACCCCAATTACCGGAGCCGAACAAGACATTGATCCCCACCGTCAACATCGCCCCGGCCGTTGGCTGGCCCGAGGGCGCCAAACCCATCGCTGCAGCCGGAACGCAGGTAGCAGCATTTGCCGAAGGGCTGGACCATCCGCGCTGGCTGTATGTGTTGCCCAATGGCGATGTGCTCGTGGCTGAAACCAACGCGCCGCCCAAGCCCGATGATGCCAAGGGCATTCGTGGCTGGGTCATGGAAAAAGTCATGGGCCGCGCCGGCGCGGGTGTGCCGAGCCCGAACCGCATCACGTTGCTGCGCGATGCCGACCACGACGGCGTGGCCGAAACGCGCACGGTGTTCTTGGAAAACCTCAATTCACCGTTCGGCATGACGCTGGTTGGCAACGACCTGTATGTGGCTGACTCCGACAAGCTGCTGCGCTTCCCGTACCACGCGGGCGAAACCGCGATCAAGGCACTGGGGACCAAGGTGGTCGACCTGCCGGGCGGTAGCATCAATCACCATTGGACCAAAAACGTGGTCGCCAGCAAGGACGGCAGCAAACTCTATGTGAGCGTCGGTTCCAACAGTAACGTCGGCGAAAACGGTCTTGAAGCGGAACAAGGCCGCGCGGCTATTTGGGAAGTGGATCGCGCCAGCGGCCAGCACCGCATTTTCGCGTCGGGCCTGCGCAATCCCAACGGCATGGCCTGGGAACCACAGAGCGGCAAGCTGTGGACCGCAGTGAATGAGCGCGACGAGATCGGCAGCGACCTGGTGCCGGACTACATCACCTCAGTCAAGGACGGCGGTTTCTATGGCTGGCCCTTCAGCTATTACGGCCAGCATGTGGATGTGCGCGTCACGCCGCAGAACCTGGACCTGGTCGCCAAGGCAATCGCGCCGGACTATGCGGTCGGGCCTCACACCGCGTCTTTGGGCCTGACGTTCGACGAGGGCAGCAAACTCCCGGCGCCGTTCAGCAACGGCGCGTTCATCGGCCAGCATGGCTCGTGGAATCGCAAGCCGCACAGTGGCTACAAGGTGATCTTCGTGCCGTTCGAGGCAGGCCAGCCTAAGGGCAAGCCGGTGGACGTACTGACTGGGTTCCTCGATAAAGACGAGAAAGCCATGGGCCGCCCGGTGGGCGTGGTGATTGATCAGCAAGGGGATTTGCTGGTGGCCGATGATGTGGGGAATAAAGTATGGCGGGTGTGGGCCGCTAGGTAGCGAAGCCGCAAGCTTCAAGCTAGGAGCTGCAAGGTGGCGGTGCACCCTCTTGCAGCTTACAACTTGAAGCTTATCGCTGCTTTTAGGGATTTCGTGCCAGGTTTGCTGGCAATACACGCTTGGCGCTCAAGTAGGCATTCTGCCAATACGCCTTGGACAGGGTATCCAGCTTCACCGTGCCGCCGGTTTGCGGCGCATGCACGAAGCGGCCTTCGCCCACGTAGATGCCGGCATGGCTGACCTGCGAACCACCGCCGGTGGCGAAGAACAGCAGGTCACCCGTTTGCAGGTTCTGCTCACTCACATCCTGGGCGCGCATCACGATCAGTTCACGGGTGGTGCGCGGCAAGGAAATGCCGGCGGCATCACGGTAGACGAAGCCAATCAGGCCGCTGCAATCAAACCCGGAATCCGGTGTGTTGCCGCCCCAGCGGTAAGGCGTGCCGACCAGACCCAGCGCGCGAAAGAGTACGTCTTCGGCAGCAGGCGAAAAATTCTGGGTGGAATAGTTGAACACCGGCTTTGGCTTGACCGCGACAGGCGCGGGCGGCGGTGTGCGGCTGGCGCAGGCGCTGAGGAGCGCGGCGCAAACTAATAGAAACAGGCGGGCCGAGGTCGACATGTGCAGAACAATCCTGGACTGGATGCGGCTTTCGCTGCCGAACGCTGAAAACCAGAACGCGCAAGCAAAGCTCGCGCGAACGGATTACAACAATGTCCAGGGATTCTAGCGCTTACACGTCAAACTTCAAGTATCACTTTAAGTTTACTTGCTGGCGGTAACCGTGGTCGGGGCCATGGCGAGTGCACGCTTGGCTTCGATGAAGGTTTTGCTCCAGTAGCTGTCACCCAGGTTGTCGACTCGTACACCGCCACTGCGACGGCTGCTGGAGTGAATAAACTGGTTGTCACCCAGGTAGATACCGGCGTGACTGACGCGACCACGGCCTGCAGTACTGAAGAAAAGCAGATCACCGGGCTTGAGGTTGTTTCGTGCGACCAACGGTGCATTCACGTTGATCATTTCGCGCGTCGAGCGTGGCAGGTTCATGCCGGCTTCTTCGCGAAACAGATAACCGATAAAGCCGCTGCAATCGAAACCGGCTTCAGAGGTACCGCCAAAACGATAACGGGTACCGATCAGGGACATGCCGCGCTCAAGGATGCTGTCGGCCAGAACAGGCAACTGATAAGGCTTGTTGCCGGAGAAATCGGCCAATTCCTTCTCGGTTGCCAGCTCTTCCTCATAAACGGAAGCGGACTGCGCAGCGACGAATTTTGCCTGGGACTGTTGTTGAGGCTTCTGCTGCTCAGCCACCTGTTGAGGGTGGGAGGCGCAACCAAACAACAGGGTAACGAGTGCGAGAGGCACGAGGGGTGCGAAGCGATTTAGCATGGGCACGACCGTGGCTGGTATGTAAAGAAGACGAGACTATGCCCTCTATCAGATCGATTTGCAAATTCAATCGCGCTCTATGTGACTTCGCGATTGGACCGTGACATCTAAGCCCTAATTCCAATTAATGACGTAAATGCGTAGCCGGCCTGGCTCAGACGCAGGTTTCCTGGCGCCTGGAAATTGCCGAATCGTGATAGATCAACGCCTTACCAACCCAACGTCTCTTTGAGAAAAGGTATCGTCAATTTTCGTTGCGCCTGCAAAGAGGCCTGATCGAGCTGCTCAAGCAAATCGAACAAGGCGCTCATGCTGCGAGTACCACGGGTAAGGATAAAGTGCCCGACTTCGTCGGTAAGGTGCAGGCCACGACGGGAGGCGCGCAATTGCAGGGCACGCAATTTGTCTTCGTCGGACAATGGGCGCATCTGGAAGATCAGCGCCAGGGTCAGGCGCGACTTGAGGTCGGCCAGCTTGATCGGCAGTTCCCGCGGCGAGGTAGCGGCAGCGATCAACAGGCGCCGGCCGCTGTCGCGCAAACGGTTGAACAGGTGAAACAGCGCTTCTTCCCAGTCCGCCTTGCCGGCAATCGCCTGCAGGTCATCCAGGCACACCAGCTCGTATTGCTCCAGGTGGTCGAAGATGCCGATACCGCGATCCATCAACTCAGCCAACGGCAGGTACACCGCTGGCTCGCCCATTTGTTCGAAGCGCAGGCATGCGGCCTGCAACAGGTGGGTACGCCCCACGCCCTGCTTGCCCCACAGATAGATCAGGCTTTCGGTCCACCCGGCGTCGGCTTCGCAAAGCCGCTCGACATAGCCGAGTGCAGCGGCATTGGCGCCTGGGTAGTAATTGATGAAGGTGGCGTCGTCACGCAGACGCACACCCAAGGGCAGCTGAATCGGTTTCATGCTGACTGAACGGCTCCCATCGAACCGTTAGTGGCCTCTGTGAAAAGTTTGCAAAGTTTATACCCGTGAAGCCGGGTGCACAATGCGGCAGACCACAAGCAAAATCAAAGGTTTGCGTTAACTTGCAGGTTTACCCGGCTTGTTTGGAGCACCCGGCGCCAGAAACGACAAACCCGGCCTGGGCCGGGTCTGTGACAACACGATTACAGATCGGGGTCTTCAACCCCTGTATACACATCCGAATCCTTGTACAGATCGTGCATATGGCGCACCAGCACCATGATCACCGCCGCCACCGGCAGCGCCAACAGGATACCGGTAAAGCCGAACAGCTCACCGCCCGCCAGGATCGCAAAGATCACCGCCACCGGGTGCAGGCCAATCCTGTCACCCACCAGCAGTGGTGTGAGTACCATGCCCTCCAAGGCCTGGCCGACCATGAACACCGCGACGATGCCCAGCATCGGGTACAGGTCGCCGCCAAACTGGAACAGCCCGGCCACCAGTGCCGCACCGATACCAATCACAAACCCCATGTACGGCACGATGGCGGCCAACCCTGCGATCAAGCCGATCAACAGGCCCAGCTCCAGGCCAATCGCCATCAAGCCGGCGGCATAGATGATGCCCAAGGCCAGCATCACCAACAACTGACCCCGCACGAAAGCACCCAGCACTTCATGGCACTCGCCCGCCAGGGACACAATGCGTTCCTCACGATCGCGCGGCAACAGACTGCGGATCTTGGCCATCATGATGTCCCAGTCGCGCAGCAGGTAGAACGCCACCACCGGGATCAGCACCAGGTTGGTCAGCCAACCGATCAGCGCCAGGCTGGAGGCCGTGGCCTGACTGAGGATCACGCCGACAATGTCGGTGGTCTGGCCCATGTGCTCGCTGATGGCGGCCTTGACCTTGTCAAACTTCCAGAAGCCGTCCGACAACCCCAGCTTGGCCTGGGCCCACGGCATGGCCGTGTGTTGCAGCCAGTCGAGCATCTGCGGCGCCAGCTCATACAGGCGAAACAATTGCTTGGCCAGCATTGGCACCAGCACCAGCACCAACGCAGTGATGATCAAGGTGAACAGCGCGAACACCGCGACCACGCCCAAGGTGCGCGACAGCCCGGCTTTCTCCAGGCGATCCACCACCGGATCGAACAGATAGGCCAGCAGCAACGCAACCAGGAACGGCGTCAGGATCGAATGCAGCAAGAACACAAAAACGCACAGCAGGACGATCCCGCCAAGCCACACCCAACGACGCGTATCCGCCATACATCACTCCATGCTTCTATCTATATAAGGAAGAACTGTTACCAACGAAACCGCAGTTGCGCCTGCGGCTCAGGGGCGGCGGGCGGTTGCGTGCCTGCCGCTACCGGTTGCGGCGCAGGCTCGCCCGCAGGGATCTCCTGCAACCTGGCCAGGCTCAACTGGGTGCGCAACTGATCGGCGCTGCCATTGACGCGATACACGATGCGATCACCCTCGACCCGTAGCGGCTGACCACCAAACGGCTCAAGCAAATGCCCCAGCGCCGCATAGCGCTCCAGGGTCATCCCCTGCACTTCCAGCAATTGTTCGGTGCTCACACCGGGCTTGACCGCAAAACGCGGCGCCAGCTTTTGGCTGATCGCCAACATCACCGCGTCGGCCACCGCCCCGGTGTCGGCACCTTGCACGCTGCCCTGCTCGCTTTTGTCACCCAGCCACAGGCGCCATTTGGCTTGCCATTGGCTGCCTTCCTGGCGGGCATGCACCGCCAGCAGGGCGTCGGCGCCATAGCGCTCGGAGGCGGCGCGCAGTGGCGCAGCGTCGGTGCTTTCCAGATTCGGCGCGGTGGCGACGACTTGTTCGTCCAGATCACCCAGCGGCAGGCGCAGCGGCAAACCACGGTGTTGCGCCGCGCGGCGCAGGGTTTGCGCAACGGTCTGGCCATCGCCGACCAGGCTGCTGCCTTCGGTGGAGTCGTTCAGCCACCAGCCGAGGATCGAGGGCCGATTGCTGCCCCAGATCGACAGGCCCGCATCACGCAGGGCGCGATCGGTGCTGACCGGGTCGAAATCCACTTGCAGGCTCTCCGGCGGGCCGGCGTCGTAGCCATATTGGGTGATGATCTGCTGCGGGTCCTTGCGAATCGCCGCCAGGCCCGGGCCTTCGGCGGCCTTGGCATCGCCGGTCAGGCGGATCACCATCGTCTGCAGCGCTCGCTGGGTCGCCTGGTCGCGCTCTTGCGGCGATTGGCTGCCAACCGGTTCAAGTACTTGATACAGGCCATTGAGGGTTTCGGCATAACTCGCCAGGCTGACCAACGACAAGCAGCCCACAAAGAAGAATTTACACAGACGCATGGAAGATTCCCGAACGACAAATTTAGCGGCTGGAACAGACCGGATGAACTCGGTTTGCCAAGGCTGTGACCAGGGCGACCGACAAAACATTCACAGGGCCTCGGTAAGTTTTCGCGCCGTCATAACGATAGCGGGTTCAAGGCTATACCTTAATACGGCCCGAAGCAGAGCCGATTAGCATTTTTTTAACGCGCTTTTTTAAGCTATATGGCCCTGCCCGTCGGCCCGAGGATGGCCGCTGCCCCTCAAGCCTGATAAAATCGCGCGCCTTCGCAGACCGTCAACGGCTGGGCCTTTTACCAAAAGCGCCTGCCCACTCGGTCGTTACCCCTGAATCCCCCCTAAAGGCCTGGATCATGAGCAAGCAACCCTCCCTGAGCTACAAGGACGCCGGTGTAGACATCGACGCCGGTGAAGCATTGGTCGAACGCATCAAGAGCGTCGCCAAGCGCACTGCGCGCCCCGAAGTCATGGGCGGCCTGGGCGGTTTTGGCGCCCTCTGCGAAATCCCGGCCGGCTACAAACAGCCTGTACTGGTTTCCGGCACCGACGGCGTGGGCACCAAGCTGCGCCTGGCCCTGAACCTGAACAAGCACGACAGCATCGGCATCGACCTGGTCGCCATGTGCGTCAACGACCTGGTGGTGTGCGGCGCCGAGCCGCTGTTCTTCCTCGACTACTACGCCACCGGCAAGCTCAACGTCGAGACCGCTACCCAGGTAGTGACCGGCATCGGCGCGGGTTGCGAACTGTCGGGTTGCTCCCTGGTCGGCGGCGAAACCGCTGAAATGCCAGGCATGTACGAAGGCGAAGATTACGACCTGGCCGGTTTCTGCGTCGGCGTCGTAGAGAAAGCCGACATCATCGACGGCTCCAAAGTGGCCGCCGGCGACGCCCTGCTCGCCCTGCCATCGTCCGGCCCGCACTCCAACGGCTACTCGCTGATCCGTAAGATCATCGAAGTGTCCGGTGCCGACATCGAGAACATCCAGCTCGATGGCAAGCCACTGACCGACCTGCTGATGGCCCCGACCCGCATCTACGTCAAGCCACTGCTCAAGCTGATCAAGGACACCGGCGCGGTCAAGGCCATGGCCCACATCACCGGCGGCGGCCTGCTGGACAACATTCCCCGCGTGCTGCCAAAAGGCGCCCAGGCGATTGTCGACGTGGCCAGCTGGCAGCGTCCCGCGGTCTTCGACTGGCTGCAAGAAAAAGGCAACGTCAACGAAACCGAGATGCACCGCGTGCTGAACTGCGGCGTGGGCATGGTCATCTGCGTGGCGCAGGAGCACGTGGAAACCGCGCTGAACGTATTGCGTGAAGCCGGCGAGCAGCCATGGGTCATCGGTCAGATCGCCACCGCTCCAGAAGGCGCGGCTCAGGTTGAACTGAAGAACCTCAAGGCTCATTAATGTCTCCGACCTGTGATGTCGTGGTGCTGCTCTCCGGCACCGGCAGTAACTTGCAGGCCCTCATCGACAGCACGCGCACCGGCGACAGCCCGGTGCGCATCGCAGCGGTGATCTCCAACCGCAGCGACGCCTACGGCCTGCAACGCGCCAGGGATGCGGGTATCGAAACCCGCTCGCTGGATCACAAGGCTTTCGAAGGTCGCGAGGCCTTCGATGCCGCCTTGATCGAACTGATCGACGCCTTCAAGCCAAAACTCGTGGTACTGGCCGGTTTCATGCGCATCCTCAGCGCGGATTTCGTCAGGCACTATGACGGGCGCCTGCTGAATATCCACCCTTCCCTGCTGCCCAAATACAAAGGCATGCACACGCACCAACGGGCACTCGATGCCGGTGACAGCGAGCATGGCTGCAGTGTGCACTTCGTCACCGAGGAACTCGATGGCGGCCCTCTGGTCGTACAGGCAGTAGTTCCGGTAGAGTCTGACGACTCGGCGCAGACGCTTGCGCAACGGGTTCATACCCAGGAACACAGGATTTACCCGCTGGCCGTGCGCTGGTTTGCCGAGGGGCGGTTGATTCTTGGTGACCACGGCGCATTATTGGACGGTCAGTTACTCGGGGCCAGCGGCCACTTGATTCGAACCTAGGAGATTTTATGCGTCGCGCCTTGCTCTTCGCTTTTGCTCTGTTTGCCTTGCCTGCCGTGCAAGCGGCAGACCTTCACCCTTTCTCCGTCAGCTATACCGCCGACTGGAAACAGTTGCCCATGAGTGGTTCGGCTGAACGCAGCCTGACCAAGAACGGCGACGGCACCTGGACCTTGAATTTCAAGGCTTCCATGATGATCGCCAGCTTGACCGAAACCAGCGTGATCCTGTTTGACAAGGACACCCTGCAACCGAAGAGCTACACCTTCGAACGCGGCGGCCTGGGCAAGGCCAAGAAGGTCAACCTGGACTTCGACCAGACGGCGAAGAAAGTCACCGGGTTTGAAAACAAGGACGCGGTCAACGTCACCCTGGAAAGTGGCATGCTCGACAAGTCGACCTACCAGCTCGCCCTTCAGCGTGACGTGGCGGCCGGCAAGAAGAGCATGAGCTACCGCGTCGTCGAAGGCACTGATGTCGACACCTACGACTTTCGCGTGATAGGTCCGGAAAAGGTCCAGACCAAGGTCGGCTCGATCGATGCGATCAAGGTCGAGCGCGTGCGTGACCCGTCGCAGAGCAAACGCATCACCCAGATGTGGTTTGCCAAGGACCAGGGCGGCATTCTGGTTGCCCTGCGCCAGGTGGAAACCGACGGCAAGGAATACAACATCATGCTGCAGGACGGTACCGTTGACGGTAAGGCCGTCAAAGGCAGCTGATTGCGCAGAAGAGCTGAACGGGAGCCTCGCTGAATGCGGGGCTTTTTTTCGCCTGAATATTTTGCCTTGAAGCTTCTAGAGCCAATACAAAGCCTGAGACCAACATGAAACTTCTGTCATAAACCGCTAAAGCGGTTTACTTAGCAAGCTAACAAATCGTATAAAAAAGGCCTGCGACGACTTGCCGCAGACCCACCAGAGATTGGAGCAAGCAGATGACTGTAAAAGTGACTGAACGCGACGACGAACATATGTCCCACGAAGCCTTGGGCCATGGGATTCACATCTGGGATGTACACCAACAAGACTTGCTGGTCGGCATGTTTCACAACGAGAGCGATGCTCATAATTATAAAAACGAGCTTGAATCGCTTGAGATGAAACGCCAGGCACAAAGCTCCTGAAACACTGAAATCCCGCAGGCACCCGGCCCCACACAGCAGCTGGAGTGCCTGCAAACAAAAACCCCGCCTGTTGAGCGGGGTTTGTTGTTTTTACAGCCTTACCACATCAGATCATCAGGGATCTGGTAGGCCGCGTACGGATCGTCTTCATCCGGCACCTGGCTTTCGGTGAGGATGTTGAGCTGCACGATACGCTCCGGCGCGCGCTCCTGGATCTTCAGCGCTGCCTCGCGCGGGATCACTTCGTAACCGCCGCCGTGGTGCACGATCGCCAGGGAGCCGTTGCTCAGTTTGTTGCGCATCAGCGTGTTGACCGACAGGCGCTTGACCTTCTTGTCATCCACGAAGTTGTAGTAGTCCTCGGTGGTCAGCTTGGGCAGGCGCGAGGTCTCGATCAGTTGCTTGACCTGGGCCGTACGGGCCTTGGCCTCGGCTTTTTCCTGCTGCTGACGGTTCAGTTCCTGGTCGCGCTTGACCTTTTCGGCGTGAGCCTCAATGGCCAGGCGGGCCTGGGTGTCATCCGCCTCGATCTGACCTTTGTGGACCAGACGCTGCTGCTTCTGTTTCTCTTTGCCGACCTGCTTGGCCTGCTTTTGGTTGACCAGACCTGCTTTGAGCAACTGGTCGCGAAGGGAAAGGCTCATGGTGCTTACTCACTTAGGCAACTGCTCAACCGCAGCTGGACACATTCTTTTCCTGACGTTTGGCTTCGCCCCATAGGGCGTCCAACTGTTCGAGGGTGCAATCTTCTATGGGTTGATGCGTCTCGCGCAATGCCTGTTCGATAAATCGGAAACGTCGTTCGAACTTGGCATTGGCGCCACGCAGCGCGGTTTCAGGGTCGACCTTGAGGTGGCGGGCCAGGTTGACCGCTGCAAACAGCAGGTCACCGACCTCGTCGGCAATGGCCACCGAGTCGTTATC
Organism: Pseudomonas sp. FP597; assembly: GCF_030687435.1. Taxonomy (NCBI): domain Bacteria; kingdom Pseudomonadati; phylum Pseudomonadota; class Gammaproteobacteria; order Pseudomonadales; family Pseudomonadaceae; genus Pseudomonas; species Pseudomonas sp. FP597. The sequence continues at coordinate 4,672,397 of NZ_CP117432.1, forward strand.
GGCCATGGCTTCGAGCACTTCATCGAGCTCTTCGCGCACGTTATCCACCACCGGCAACGCTGACGGCCAGTCAAACCCGACCTGGCTGGCGCGTTTTTGCAATTTGGCGGCGCGGGACAATGACGGTAAGGCGGCGGGCACATCATCGAGCAAGGAGAGTTGCTCCGGCGCGTCGGACTTTTCTGCACGCTCCTCGGCCTTGATCTGCTCCCAGCGCAGCTTGACCTGCTCTTCGCTCAATTGCGGGATATCCAGCGGCGCATACAGATCGCCGCTGGGAAACACGTGCGGGTGGCGACGGATGAGCTTGCGGGTGATGCTGTCGATCACCCCGGCAAATTCAAAGCGCCCTTCTTCCCGCGCCAGCTGGCTGTAATACACCACCTGGAACAGCAGATCGCCCAGTTCACCCTGCAAATGGTCGAAGTCGCCGCGCTCGATGGCGTCAGCGACCTCGTAGGCTTCTTCGAGGGTGTGCGGCACGATGGTCGCGTAGGTTTGCTTGATGTCCCACGGGCAGCCGTAGTGCGGGTCCCGCAGGCGGCTCATGAGGTGCAGCAGGTCTTCAAGTGAATACATCTTTCTGTGTCCGATCAGTGTGGGAGGGGGCTTGCTCCCGATAGCGGTGCGTCAGCCACCCGATGTATCAACTGACAGCCTGCTATCGGGAGCAAGCCCCCTCCCACATTTAGCCTGCATTCATTCCGCGAATCATGGGGTACGATTGCGCCGGGTTTCGATGATGTTCGGCAACTGAGAAATCCGCCCCAGCAACCGCCCCAACGCGTCCAACCCGGGGATCTCGATGGTCAGGGACATCAACGCGGTGTTGTCCTCTTTATTCGAGCGGGTGTTGACCGCCAGCACGTTGATCCGCTCATTGAGCAGCACTTGCGACACATCACGCAGCAAACCGGAACGGTCGTAGGCACGGATGATGATATCCACCGGGTAGGTGAGTACCGGCACCGGGCCCCAACTGACCTGGATGATCCTTTCCGGCTCGCGCCCGCCCAATTGCAGCACCGAGGCGCAGTCCTGACGGTGAATGCTCACGCCACGGCCCTGGGTGATGTAGCCGACGATGGCGTCGCCCGGCAGCGGCTGGCAGCAACCGGCCATTTGCGTCATCAGGTTGCCCACGCCCTGGATCTGAATATCGCCGCGCTTGCCGGGCTTGTAGCCGGTGGCCTTGCGTGGGATCAGTTCCAGTTGCTCATTGCCGCGCTCCGGCTCGACCAACTGCTGGGCCAGGTTGACCAGTTGCGCCAGGCGCAGATCGCCGGCACCGAGGGCGGCGAACATGTCTTCGGCAATCTTCATGTTGGCCTTTTCGGCCAGCTTGTCGAAGTCCACCTGCGGCAGACCCAGGCGCGCCAGTTCGCGTTCGAGCAAGGTCTTGCCGGCGGCGACGTTCTGGTCGCGCGCCTGCAGCTTGAACCAGTGTACGATCTTGGCCCGCGCCCGCGAGGTGGTGATATAGCCCAGGTTCGGGTTCAGCCAGTCGCGGCTCGGCGTGCCGTGCTTGCTGGTGATGATCTCGACTTGTTCACCGGTCTGCAGGCTGTAGTTGAGCGGCACGATGCGCCCGTTGATCTTGGCGCCCCGGCAGTTGTGGCCGATCTCGGTGTGCACGCGGTAGGCAAAATCCAGCGGCGTGGCGCCCTTGGGCAAGTCGATGGCATGGCCGTCGGGGGTAAAGATGTAGACCCGGTCCGGCTCGATGTCCACGCGCAGCTGTTCGGCCAGGCCGCCGATGTCGCCGAGTTCTTCGTGCCATTCCAGCACTTGGCGCAGCCAGGAAATTTTCTCTTCGTACTGGTTGGACCCGGCCTTGACGTCGGTGCCCTTGTAGCGCCAGTGCGCGCACACGCCCAACTCGGCCTCTTCGTGCATGGCGTGGGTGCGGATCTGCACTTCCAGCACCTTGCCCTCGGGGCCGATCACGGCGGTGTGCAGCGAGCGGTAGCCGTTTTCCTTGGGGTTGGCGATGTAGTCGTCGAACTCCTTGGGAATGTGCCGCCACAGGGTGTGCACGATGCCCAGCGCGGTGTAGCAGTCGCGCATCTCCGGCACCAGCACACGCACCGCACGCACGTCATAGATCTGGCTGAAGGCCAGGCCCTTGCGCTGCATTTTGCGCCAGATCGAATAGATGTGCTTGGCACGGCCGCTGATATCGGCGTCGACGCCGGTGGCCTGCAGCTCCGAACGCAACTGGCCCATCACGTCGCTGATGAAGCGCTCGCGGTCGAGCCGCCGCTCGTGCAGCAGGGTGGCAATCTGTTTGTACTGGTCGGGCTCCAGGTAGCGGAAGGACAAATCCTCCAGCTCCCATTTGATATGGCCGATGCCCAGGCGGTGCGCCAACGGCGCGTAGATGTCGAAGACTTCGCGGGCGACGCGGTTGCGCTTTTCGTCGTCGGCGGTCTTCACCGCACGAATTGCGCAGGTGCGCTCGGCCAGCTTGATCAGCGCGACGCGCACGTCGTCGACCATCGCCACCAGCATCTTGCGCAGGTTCTCGACCTGGCCCTGGGTGCCCAGCACCAGGGACTGACGCGGACTGAGGCTGGCGCTGATGGCGGCCATGCGCAGCACGCCGTCGATCAGCTTGGCCACCACCGAGCCGAAACGCTGGCCCACGGTCGCCAACGGGATGTGCCCTTCGCGCACGCCGCGATAGAGTACGGCGGCGATCAGCGAATCCTGGTCCAGCTTGAGATCGGCGAGGATCTCGGCGATTTCCAGACCGGTACGAAAACTGGAAGTGCCTTCGGCCCACAGGTTCTTGGCCGCATTGTCTTGTTGCTCGGACTCACGTGCGAACTCGCAGGCGGCCTTCATGGTTTCACGGTCCAGTGCCGGGTCGACACTGATGGCATGGTCCAGCCATGCCTCCAGGTTGATACTGCCGTCAGTATTGATCGGCTGGTGTGCTCTCACCTGTACCATTTCTCTTACCTTCCCTACGGCGCATCTTCGATGCGCCAAAATCATCGCCGACCTTGTTTACTGCAAGCTCCGTGGCAGGTCATAGGCCCTGGAGAACGCAGGCCGGTCGGATTAAACGGGCATCCTAGCCCGCTTCAAATAATGCCATGGCCTCGACATGCGCGGTCTGCGGAAACATGTCGAGGATCCCGGCCCGTTTTAGCCGGTAGCCCTGCTTGACCAGCTCAACCGTGTCCCGTGCCAGCGTGGCCGGGTTGCAGGACACATACACCAGGCGCCTGGCCCCCAGAGTGGCGAGCTTGCGCACAACCTCTTGGGCACCATCGCGGGGTGGGTCCAAGAGTACCGCAGAAAAGCCCTGTTTGGCCCATTCCGCGTCAGTCAAAGGCTGGGACAAATCGGCCTGAAAAAACTGCACATTATCCAGATTATTGCTGACGGCGTTGAGTGCCGCCCGCTCCACCATGGTCTGCACACCTTCCACCGCGACCACCTCGCGTACCTGTTTGGCCAGTGGCAGGGCAAAGTTGCCCAAGCCGCAAAACAGGTCCAGCACGCGGTCATCCGGCTGGGGTGCCAGCCACTCCAGGGCCTGGGTAACCATCGCCTCATTGACCCCGGCGTTGACCTGAACAAAATCGCCTGGCCGGTAAGCCAGCGCCAGATCCCAGGCCTCCAACCGAAAGCCGAGGGCCTGATCGGGCTCGACGGGTTGCGGCTGGCCTTCGCCATGCAGCCACAATTGGGCCTCATGGAAAGCACAGAATTCTTGCAGCACCTGCAGGTCCGCGTCGGACAACGGCGCCATGTGCCGCAGCAACACGGCGATGGACGAACCGCTGAACAGCTCCACGTGCCCCAGCGCCTGAGGTTTGCTCAAGCGACGCAGCATGTTCGGCAGGCGCTGCATGATCGGTTGCAAGGCCTGTACCAGCACTGGGCAATCATCGATGGCGACGATGTCCTGGCTGGCCACGGCGCGAAAGCCCACCTCGAGCTTTTTCGCCTTGGCATCCCAACGCACCGCCACGCGGGCGCGGCGTCGGTAGCCCAATTCCGGGCCGCTCAACGGTGGCGCCCACTCTTGCGGTTCGACACCGGCCACACGCGACAGTTGCTCGGCGAGCATGCGCTGTTTCAGGGCAAGTTGTTCGTCGTGGGGCAGATGCTGCACGCTGCAACCGCCGCAGCGGCCGAAGTGCGCGCAAGGTGCCGGACGACGCAGCTCGCTGGCCTTGAACACCCGCTCGGTGCGGGCTTCGACCACTTTGCCGTGGGCGCCCAATACGCGCGCTTCGACGTCTTCGCCGGCCAATGCGCCATTGACGAACCAGGTACGACCTTCAAAGAACACGATGCCACGACCGTCGTTGGCCAGGCGCTCGATGGTCAGGCGCTGTTTCTTGCCCACCGGAATCTGCGGGGCCCGACTACCGCCCGTCGGTTGAAAGCGCAGGCCTCTCTCGTGCTTGGCCATCAGTTGGGTTCGTCGAAGATACCGGTCGACAGGTAACGGTCGCCTCGGTCACAGATGATCGCGACGATGACCGCGTTTTCCACTTCTTTGGACAGGCGCAACATACCGGCCACGGCGCCGCCGGACGACACGCCGCAGAAGATGCCTTCTTCACGAGCCAGGCGGCGCGTGGTGTCTTCGGCTTCGCGCTGGGCCATGTCGATGATGCGATCGACCCGCGCAGCGTTGTAGATCTTCGGCAGGTATTCTTCGGGCCAGCGGCGAATGCCAGGGATGGCCGCGCCTTCCATCGGTTGCAGGCCGACAATCTGGATCGCCGGGTTCTGCTCCTTGAGGTAGCGCGAGTTGCCCATGATGGTGCCGGTGGTGCCCATGGAACTGACGAAATGGGTAATGGTGCCCTGGGTCTGGCGCCAGATCTCCGGGCCGGTGGTGGTGTAGTGCGCCTCGGGGTTATCGCCGTTGGCGAACTGGTCCAGCACCTGGCCACGACCTTCGGCAGCCATGCGCTCGGCGAGGTCGCGGGCGCCTTCCATGCCCTGCTCCTGAGTGACCAGAATCAGCTCGGCCCCGTAGGCCGTCATCGCGGCCTTGCGCTCGGCGCTGGAGTTGTCGGGCATGATCAGGATCATCTTGTAGCCCTTGATCGCCGCAGCCATGGCCAAGGCTATCCCGGTGTTGCCCGAGGTGGCTTCGATCAGGGTGTCGCCGGGTTTGATCTGCCCGCGCAACTCGGCGCGGGTGATCATCGACAGCGCAGGGCGGTCTTTTACCGAACCGGCCGGGTTGTTGCCTTCGAGCTTGAGCAACAGGGTATTGCTGGTTTCACCCGCCATGCGTTGCAAGCGGACCAGGGGCGTGTTGCCGACGCAATCGGCGATTGTTGGGTACTGCAAGGTCATGGCGTATTCGCAATCCAGACTGCGGGGCGCACATCATACCGGGAAAGACCGGCAGGCCATATCACGCAAAGTGTGGTACTTATGGCCTAAAGGAATAAGCGAGGGGTGGAGTGGCTGGGCAGGCGCCCTCCTACCCCAAATGCCCGTCGCCATGATTTCTCTGAAAAACCTCCTCCCCCATCGCCGCAATCTGCCCCTCAATCAATGCTTCGAAAGGTTTGAGCAACGGCTCAAACGAAACCGGCGCCTCCAGCACCTGCAACGCCTGCACGATGGCTTCTACCGTCGACAGCGCTCCCGGCCCCGGCGCCTTGCGCAGTCGATAACGCGACACGCCGCCCTCGGCCAAGGTCACCCGAGGCAACGCCGCCAGCAGCGGATTCAGATGCAGCAGTTTGCGCGCCTTGCGCCAGGTGCCGTCGGGCACCACCAATAGCAGCGGTTGATCGCCGGGCGCATAGGCGTGCAGTGGCTGGGCGTCGTCCGCTGGAAACAACAGCCGTGCCTGATAACCGGGCGGGCTCAACAACGTCGCCAAATCATCGAACACCTCCCCCACCACCAATTGCGCATTGCTCAAGCCCAACGCCGCCAACCGCGCAGTATTGAGCGCGTGTCCGACCTCACTCGGGTGCTGCAACAGCAATACACGGGTGCGACTGTCGAGGCTGGGGATCAGCGCGCACAAGCAGTGGCTGATTGGCCTGTGACAACGGGAACACTGGGGTCTGGACATGGTTTTTCAGGCCTGGTTGAGCTGGGCTTTGAGTAAATCGCGAAAGGTCTGGATCAGCGGCTCGCGGCTGCGTCCCCGGCGCATGATCATCGAGAACGGCGCCTGATAGCCGAAGGTCGCCGGCAGCAGCACGCGCAGGTCCCCCTTGTCGGCCCAAGCCTGCGCATAGTGCTCCGGCAGGTAGCCGATATAGGCGCCGGACAGTACCAGGATCAGCTGCGCCTCCATACTCTCCACCGTCGCGGCGCTGTGCTTGAAGCCGTGGCGCGCCAGTTCCGCCTGGCTCCAGTAGCCACGCCCGACCATGCGCTGCTGGGTGATCACTTGTTCGGGGATGCGTCGTTCATTGAATAGCGGGTGCCGCGTGCTGCAATACAACCAATGCTGCTCGCGGTACAGCGGCATATAGATCAACCCGCTCATGCGGTTGGAGAACGCACCGATGGCCAGGTCGAGGCGGTTGTCCTGCACGCCCAGTTGCAGCTCGTAAGGGCTCATCACCGATAAATGCAGGTGCACCGCCGGGTGTTCCAGGCTGTAGGCGCCGATCACTTCGGCGAACGGCAGGGCCTTGTCGCTGACGGTGGAGTCGAGCACGCCGAGCTTGAGGGTACCGCGCAACTCGCCTTTCAGCGCGGCGGCGTATTGCTCGAAGCCTTCGAGCTCAGCGAGCAGGCGCAGGGTTTCCTGGTGGAACAACTCGCCCTTGCTGGTCAGGCTGAAGCCACCCCGGCCACGATGGCACAACACCAGGCCCAGCGCCGATTCCAGCTGGCTCATATAGGTGCTGATGGCCGAGGTCGACAGGTTGAGTTCGTGCTGGGCATTGGCAAACCCCTGGTGCCGCACAACGCTGACGAAGATGCGCAGGAGTTTCAGGTCGGGCAAGGCGTTGGCCATTGGTCGGCTCCGGGTATGGATCGGGGCAGTCTACCCGCCTGCATTAGTTTAGAAAATTCTGAACTAAGTATTTGCCCCAGCCGATTCTTCCCCGTCTGCACTTTTCGCAGAATCGGCCCCCTGATAAACACAACAACGATGAGGCACTCCCGTGGACAAGATTTTCCATCAACCACTGGGCGGCAACGAAATGCCGCGCTTTGCCGGCATCGCCACCATGATGCGCCTGCCCCACCTGCAAACGGCCAAGGGCCTGGATGCCGCTTTTATCGGCGTGCCCCTGGACATTGGCACCTCGCTGCGCGCCGGCACCCGTTTCGGGCCGCGTGAGATTCGCGCCGAATCGGTGATGATCCGCCCCTACAACATGGCCACCGGCGCCGCACCGTTCGACTCGCTGTCGGTGGCCGACATCGGCGACGTGGCGATCAACACCTTCAACCTGCTCGACGCCGTGCGCATCATCGAAGAGGCCTACGATGAAATCCTCGAGCACAACGTGATCCCCATGACCCTGGGCGGTGACCACACCATCACCCTGCCGATCCTGCGGGCGATCCATAAGAAACACGGCAAGGTCGGGCTGGTGCACATCGATGCCCACGCCGACGTGAATGACCATATGTTCGGCGAGAAAATCGCCCATGGCACCACCTTCCGCCGCGCCGTCGAAGAAGGCCTGCTCGATTGCGACCGCGTGGTGCAGATCGGCCTGCGCGCCCAGGGCTACACCGCCGAAGATTTCAACTGGAGCCGCAAGCAGGGTTTTCGCGTAGTCCAGGCCGAGGAATGCTGGCACCACTCCCTCGCGCCGCTGATGGCCGAAGTGCGTGAAAAAGTCGGCGGCGGCCCGGTGTACCTGAGCTTCGACATCGACGGCATCGACCCGGCCTGGGCACCCGGCACCGGCACCCCGGAAATCGGTGGGCTGACCACCATCCAGGCGATCGAGATCATTCGTGGCTGCCAGGGCCTCGACCTGATTGGTTGCGATCTGGTTGAAGTTTCGCCGCCCTACGACACCACCGGCAACACCTCGCTGCTGGGCGCCAACCTGCTGTACGAGATGCTCTGCGTACTGCCCGGCGTGGCGCACCGCTGATGAGCACACACGAGGTGCTGCACGCTGCCGCCGACCTGGTGGCGGCCTTCGCCCGCAATGATCGCGCCGCCTATTTCGGCGCGTTCAGCAGTGATGCGAGCTTCGTGTTCTACACCCTCCCCCAGCCGCTGCTCAGTCGCGATGCCTACCAGGCGTTGTGGGACAGCTGGCGTCGGGACGAGGGCTTTGAGGTGTTGTCGTGCACCTCAAGCAACGCGTTTGTCAGCCTGCAAGGTGACGACGTGGCGATATTTGTGCATGACGTGGCCACCGAGCTGCGCATGAACGGGGAGCCATTTTTCAGCCAGGAACGCGAGACCATTGTCTTCAAACGGCAAGGGCTACGCGAAGAACAACAAGGCCCGTGGCTGGCCTGTCACGAACATTTGTCCGCTATGCCGGAAGGGCTGCCGCCCCCTTAGCCAATGTGATCGGAGCTGATCATGAATAATAAAAACAACGAAAACAGTATTCGCAAGATAGAAACCAACGGGGTCGAACAGATCCCGGACCACGAACGCACCGCCAGCCCCACGGATCTGTTTCGCCTGATCTTCGGCGGTGCCAACACCTTTGCCACCGCCGTACTGGGCGCGTTCCCGGTGCTGTTCGGCTTGTCGTTCCAGGCCGGTGTCTGGGCGATTGTGCTGGGCGTGCTGGTGGGCGCGCTGATCCTGGCGCCCATGGGCCTGTTCGGACCGATCAATGGCACCAACAACGCTGTGTCTTCCGGTGCGCACTTTGGGGTGCACGGGCGAATTGTCGGCTCGTTTCTTTCGCTGCTGACGGCGATTGCCTTCTTCTCACTGTCGGTGTGGAGTTCGGGCGATGCGCTGGTCGGCGGTGCGAAACGTCTGATCGGCCTGCCGGAAACAGACCTGACCCTGGGCCTGGCCTATGGCCTGTTCGCCCTGCTGGTGCTTACCGTGTGCATCTACGGCTTTCGCTTCATGCTGTGGGTCAACCGCATCGCGGTGTGGGCGGCGAGCCTGCTGTTTCTGCTCGGGATCTTCGCATTTGCGCCAGCCTTCGACAGCCACTTCGCCGGTACCGTGGCCTTGGGCCAGAGCGGGTTCTGGGCAGCGTTTATCGGCGCAGCGCTGGTGGCCATGAGCAACCCGATTTCCTTCGGCGCGTTCCTCGGTGACTGGTCGCGCTACATCCCGCGTGAAACGCCGAAAATGCGCATCATGCTGGCGGTAGTGGCGGCACAGATCGCCACCTTGATCCCGTTCCTGTTCGGCCTGGCTACCGCGACCATCGTGGCGATCAAGGCACCGGACTACATCGCGGCCAACAACTACGTCGGCGGTCTGCTGGCGGTGGCGCCCACCTGGTTCTTTCTGCCGGTGTGCCTGATCGCAGTGATTGGCGGCATGTCCACCGGCACCACCTCGCTGTATGGCACCGGCCTGGATATGTCCAGCGTATTCCCGCGCCTGTTGACGCGGGTCAAGGCCACGCTGCTGATAGGGGTGATGTCGATTGCGTTCATCTTTATCGGACGTTTCGCCGCCAACCTGGTGCAGAGCGTGTCGACCTTCGCCGTGTTGATCATCACCTGCACCACGCCGTGGATGGTGATGATGATCATCGGCCTGATCGTCCGTCGCGGCTTCTACTGCCCGGATGACCTGCAGGTGTTCACCCGCGGTGAAACCGGTGGGCGCTACTGGTTCAGCCATGGCTGGAACTGGCGCGGGCTGGGGGCCTGGATTCCGAGCGCGCTGGCGGGCCTGTGCTTCGTCAACCTGCCGGGGCAATTCGTCGGGCCGCTGGGCAATCTGGCCGACGGCATTGATATCAGCCTGCCGGTGACGCTGGGGTTGGCGTCGGTGGTGTACCTGACGTTGCTGTTTGTGTTCCCGGAGCCGGCTTCGGTCTATGGCCCCAAAGCGCGGCTTCGCAGCCCAGCGGATTCGACCAGCTCCCGCGCCACCAAAAGCGCCCCTACACCATAAAAAGAACATCGGAGACTCGCCGTCATGGCTTTGGATTTATTCGTCGTACTCATCTACGCCGCCGGCATGCTCGTGCTCGGCTATTACGGCATGCGCCGCGCCAAGACCCACGAAGATTACCTGGTGGCCGGTCGCAACCTTGGCCCTTCGCTACATGGGCACCATGGCCGCCACCGTGCTGGGCGGTGCATCCACCGTCGGCACCGTGCGCCTGGGTTACGTGCATGGCATCTCCGGGTTCTGGCTGTGTGCCGCACTGGGTGCCGGGATCATCGCGCTGAACCTGTTCCTGGCCGTCAAAATGTCCCTGCCTGACGGCATCCGGGGTCTGGTGAGCGCTGCGGCACTGGCGGCAATGATGTCCACCGCCAGCGCCGGTCTGCTGGCCGCCTCCACTGTCCTGACCGAAGACCTGCTGCCGCGTTTGCGCGGCGGCAAGCAGTCGAGCCTGGCAGTCAACCGCCTGTTTACGATGCTGACCGGCATCGCCGTGCTGGGCATCGCACTGGTGGTCAACGACGTGATCAGTGCGCTGACACTGGCCTATAACCTGCTGGTCGGTGGCATGTTGATCCCACTGATGGGGGCGATTTTCTGGAAGCACGCAACAACGCCGGGCGCCATTGCCTCCATGGCCCTGGGCTTCGTGACGGCGCTGGTGTTGATGTTCAAGGATGGGCTGGATGCAAACACAACGATCTACTACAGCCTGGCGGTTGGGTTGGTGAGTTTTGTGCTGGTGAGCCTGGTTTCGCGTCGCCCGGAGCAAGCGACGGCTCGGGCTGTATGAGGTAGAGCGATTTCTTCAGCGGGCGCGACGTCGGAGGTCGCGCCCGTTTTTTTCATTCAAGTGGCATGGGTTCTCGTCTGGATGAGTTCCTGTACCAGGGAGGCCCATACCAATCCCTGTGTCGTGCCCCCGGCATAGGTTCCTCCGGCTGTAACTTGATGGTAGGCGGACCAGTAAACGATCGAGAGTCCGTCTGACGTGCCGGGTCTGGTACATTCGATAATATGCAAGTCGTCTCTTTCAACGGCCCTGCGGTAGGACGCTGGAAAGTGTCGGGAAACAGCGCCTAGGCACGCAGCCAGTATCTGCGCCTTATTCTCTGGCGTTGAATCGGGTGGAACCTGCCCGCCGGAGACAAGAATATCGTCCCCATCCAAGCGGCAATTCATCACCCCGATTGGCAACTCGTACTGCAACTTGAGCCCGCGCATGTCAGCACCTTCATTACCAACAGCACGCAGCTTGAAAAACCAGCCAGTGATCGCGATGACCCCCGGTTCCTCTGCGCCCATAGCAGTGACGACGTAATGTTCCCTGCTCAGCTCAGCGATTTCGGCCGGGCTCAGATGCCCAGGCACAAACTGAACCCCACCGCGCTGCAAAAGCGCTTCCAGTTCATGCATGAAATGGATGAGTTCCAGATCGTAGCCCGAGACTTCAATCGCCCGGCCGATCCCTGGAATTGCATAGCGGGCCTGCAATTGCATTCGACTGATCTCTGCGAACTCCCCTCCCGCCCTGCCACTCGGCCAGGGCCTGTTTTCGATCTCGCGTTGCTCGCGAATCGCGGCCTCCACATCACCGGCATCTTCCCTATAGGCCCGAACAATTCGCGCCCGCGCGAATCGGGCAAGCGACGGGTTGTCGGCGAGGAGCTTTTCAAACAGCTCAATGCCTGCACGATTGCACTCAACGCTCAGATGCTGGTTGGCGGGAAACAGATAGTCATTGTGCAGCGGCTTCGCTGTCGTCTCCGTGGCTGACAGATGACGCATGTTCACCTGCTTGTGGCTGGCGCCATCGCTTTGCCGATTACCTCCGTATACCGCGACCCGATAATTCGCCAGGCGCAACATTACGGCTTGGAGCAGGCCATTGATCCCTCGGCCGATGACCGACACACGCGGCGCGTCGACATCGACCGGGTGAGTGGGGATCGTCAATGACTGCGCAAGTTTGCGCCTGACAAGGCCGCGCAAGGCCATCAGGCTCAGTTGAACGCAAACGGCGTAATCAAGATCGCCATGACAGGCTTCGGTCGTTGCTGCGCGTGTCGTCAGCGTCGGCGGTTTACGCCACGAGGCAACATCACAACCGAGCGCTTGTATGCGCATTCGAAACGCGTCCAACGTCGCAGGCCCGTAGTCCAATACCAGCTGGATCTCTTCGGCAGCCGCCAGCGTGCGCAAAGCGTCATCGCTGAAGACGTCCGGTTTGGCGACACACACCAGGCGAGCGCGCGCATGCAGGCGTTCAATAAGGGCTCGATCGATACGGTGAACGGATTCATCATTCAGGGACACGCAGAGGGCGACAGCGCGAGCGCCCTCCAGCACCTCGAACCCGTCCGTCTCGAATGACACACGCCTGTCGGGGAAGTCTGTCGTTCGCCCCTGCCGTTCCAATACCCTGATCCGGACAGCCGGATCCCGATCAAGCAGCAACTTGACCAATTCCTTGCCCACATTGCCGTAGCCCAGCACACAGATATCGTGGGGCAGTGAACCATCGGCCAGGGTCAGCCAGTGCGCGATATAGGCAGCAACATGTGGCGCGTTGACCCCAGGCGTATTGATCACTTGGATACCGTTGGACTCGCACAGATCCAGCCGCACCTTATCCAGGCTGGTGCCTCTGCGCACCAGGCAGAGTTCTCCAAACGGGCGGGATGTACGCCATTGGCCAATGACCTGGGCATCAATGGCCTGGTCTCCCGCAATGATCGTGGTTGGACGCAGAAGAGCAATCTGTATGAGCAGCGCTTGCTGGGTTAATGAAGGAGAAAGAAACACGATGTTTGCCGGTGCTTCAGCCTTCCAGCCTCTCGATACAGGCGCGATATGCAGGATATTTTCGGTAGTGGCGATGAGCGACGCGGCAACGGGCGGAACGCAAGAGAGCACCATGGCGTTATCTCCAACAATTCTGACTTACTCAGGCACGTTGCCGCTTTTGAGTAAGTTCAAACTCAGGAAAAACTGATGGAACTCAACCTACGCTTATCTTGAGAATTGAATAAGCCAGCCGATTCTGACAAACCGGTAGTCCTATTCCGATACCTGAATATGAAAGCCCGCACATATTTCGCTGGGGATGAGGGGGCTGGGTGGGGGCCTGCTTCGCAGGCCGGCGCAGGGCAAGCCTGCTCACTACAGCAAGCTCGCTCCTACAGGCAAGCCGGAGTCATTAAGACCGAGCTTATCTGCGACGGGGACGGCGCTGCTCATCATCCGTGCGAATCGGCACGGGTTGCAGCGGCGGCTCGATCAAACCCAACGCTACGCCGAGGTCATGGAGCCAGTTCTGGATTTTCTCTTTCATGATTGCCCCCTTTGAGGGTAGTACGGCACGGCGCAATGCTGTCGCCTTTTCCTACACTGATAGTAGCCCTAAGTCCTACGTATTGCTTGTACGAAACCACAACGAACTATTACTGAATTCATCCAAATGCTGACGGACCGGTCAGGCAATCGCGCGTTTGGCTTGCAGGACCTCGGCCTTGCCGTCTTGCTGCAGGTCGATCCATGCATTGAGGTTAGCGCCGAGCATACCCTTTCGCCACATCAGCCAGGTGGTTGCAGTGGCAAAATGCCCTGTCAGCGGATGAACGGACACGCTGTCCTTGCCCGGCAGGCTGTCGAGCATGGATTGGGACATCAACGCGACCCCGGAACCGGCAATCACACACGCGAGCATGCCTTGGTACGACTCAATCTCAATGGCTCGCCCCATGGCCACATGTGCACTGGAAAACCAGCTCTCCAGGCGTGTGCGATAGGCGCAACTGCGTCGGAAAGTGAACACCGAGCGCCCGATGACATCCTGGGGGCCGCGCACGGGCGGATGGTCGGCCTCGCAGATCAGCACCAGCTTTTCCTCGCATAGCTGCACGCCGTCCAGCGTGTCAATGCTCAACGGACCATCCACAAACGCCGCATCCAGACGCCCCGTGATCAGCCCTTCCAGCAGCTCACCACTGGGCGCCGACTGCACCTGCAAATTCACCATCGGGTAGGCTTTGTGATAACGCGCCAGCAGCTTGGGCAAATGCACCGCGCCGGTGCTGTACATGCTGCCCAGCACGAAGTCGCCGGCCGGCTGCCCCCCTTGCACTGCGCCGTGGGCTTCGTCATGCAGTGCCAGCAAGCGACTGCTGTAGCCCAGCAACACCTTGCCTGCGGGAGAAAGTTGCAAGCGTTGACGCTCGCGCACGAACAACTCCACGCCAAGTTGTTCCTCCATCTGTTTTAGCCGGGTCGACAGGTTCGATGGCACACGATGCAAGCGCTCGGCCGCACGGGTAATGGAGCCTTCTTGCGCCACGGCCTGGAAAATACGCAATTGACTGAACTCCATACCTTTCTCCAAAACTGAACAAGTTACTCACTATTATTCATTTTTACAGAAAAACAAAGCGCTTTAGGCTGAAGGTCATTCGTTCTTAACAGGCACCCGACCATGTCCCCCCTGATTCGCCTGATCGCCAGCTCTATTGCCCTGATGATGGCCATGGGCATTGGCCGCTTCGCCCTTACCCCGCAAATGCCACACCTGCTCAGCGAAGGGCAGATCGACCTGACCGGCGCCGGCCTGATCGCCGCCGCCAACTACCTCGGGTACTTCGTGGGTGCGGTGGACTCGATTTTCGCCCGTAGCCATCACCACGTACGCGGTCGCCTGTACGGCGGGCTGTGGTTGTGCGTGCTGCTGACATTCGCCTCGTATTGGGCCAATGGTTTCTGGCCGCATCTGCTGTTGCGCTTCGGTACCGGCGTGGCGAGTGCCTGGGTATTGGTGATGATCACCAGTTTGAGCCAGCCGCTGGCGATTGCCGCCGGACGCCCACGATTGGGCGCCCTGGTATTTGCCGGGCCGGGGCTGGGGATTCTGTTGAGCGGGTTGCTGGCGCTGGGCTCAAACCTGCTGGGGCAGGATTCAGCCACCTTATGGTTGTTATATGGTGCGGCAGCGCTGGTGATGTTGCTGGCGATCCTGCCATTTTTACCGCAGCCCAGCGTGAGTTCTCCAGTCGCCAGCCATGGCGCTGCGGGCAGCAATGGCAGCATCACGCACCTGTGCTGGATTTATGTGTTGTTCGGGCTGGGCTACATCATTCCGGCAACCTTCCTGTCGCAGATGGCCAGCGCCCAGTTCAACGGCGCCTGGCAGGCCGATTTGTTCTGGCCATGCTTTGGGCTGGTCGCCGCGATTGGCGTGGGGGTGGCGAGCTTGCGTCGCAAGGACCCGCACACCACACGCCGCTGGCTGATGACCACCTTGTGGCTGCAAGCGGCCGGGGTGTTCGCCTGTTTGCTGGGCAACGGCTGGGGGTTGGCACTGGGCGTGCTGCTGTGCGGCGCACCGTTCCTGGCGTGCATGCAATTAGTGATGGCGCGTTTGCGCGATGTCGCGCCACACGGTTACCAGCGCAGCACCGGACTGCTGACCGCCAGCTTCGCCATAGGCCAATTGAGCGGGCCATTACTGGCCTCGGTGAGCAGCCACCTGAGCGGCGGCCTGCAACCGGCATTGGTGATCGCCGGTGCGGGCCTGTTAGTGGCAGGTGCGGTGCTGCTTAGCCCGCCACCAAAGGTGTTGGCGCGCGAACCTGCTCGCGCCGTGCCAGCACCAGGAAAAACAGCCCACCCAGGAAGCAGCCGGTAAACCAGGCAAAGTTGGCCATGCCCTGCAACGCCGGAGTGAAAGTGATCGCCACGCCCACCAGCGTGGCGGGCACCAAGGCCTTGACCGCCGTCCAATTCACGCCGCCGTCGAAGTAGTAACGCCCGCTCGGGCTGTCATCGAACAGCGCATCCACGTCGATCTTCTGCTTTTTGATCAGGTAGAAATCCACCAGCAGGATCCCGAACAGCGGCCCGATGAACGCCGCGAGGATGTCCAGGGTGTAATGGATCATCAGCGGGTTGTTGAACAGGTTCCACGGGGTGATGAAGATCGAGGCCACGGCGGCGATCATCCCGCCGGCGCGCCAGCTGATTTTGCTGGGCGCCACGTTGGCGAAATCAAAGGCCGGCGAAACGAAGTTGGCGACAATGTTAATGCCGATGGTGGCCGTCACAAAGGCAAAGGCACCCAGCAGCACGGCCATGCTGTTGTCGATACGCGAAACGGTGGCAATCGGGTCATGCAGCATTTCGCCAAACACCGGCAAGGTGCCCGAGACAATCACCACGGTGACCAGGGAGAAGGCCAGGAAATTCACCGGCAACCCCCAGAAGTTACCGCGCCGCACGTCCTGCATGCTGCGGCAGTAGCGGCTGAAATCACCGAAATTCAGGGTTGGCCCGGAGAAGTACGACACCACCAACGCAGTGGCCACGATCACTTGACCAAACGCCTGCCAGCCCGACAGGGACTTTTCCGACAGGGTAAAGCTGATATTCGCCCAACCGGCCTTCCACACAATCCAACCGGCCAGGGCAAACATCACCGCATACACCACCGGCCCCGCCCAATCGATAAAACGCCGGATAGATTCCATGCCGGCCCAGAACACCGCAGCCTGCAGCACCCACAGGCTAAGGAAACCAAACCAGCCCAGGTAAGACAGGCCGGCGAAATGCGGCTCTGCAAACACTGCCATCTGTGGGAAAAAGCGCAGCACCACAATGATCAAGGCGCTGGAAGCCAGATAGGTCTGAATGCCGTACCAAGCCACGGCGATCAGGCCGCGAATCACCGCAGGAATATTCGCACCGAACACGCCAAACGCCAGTCGGCAGATCACCGGGTAAGGCACGGCGGCCTGCTGGCTGGGCTTGGCCACCAGGTTGGCGATCAACTGCACGATGCAAATACCGACGAGCAAGGCGATCAGCACCTGCCAACTGGCCAGCCCCAGGGCGAACAGGCTGGCGGCGAACACATAGCCGCCGACGCTGTGCACGTCGCTCATCCAGAAAGCGAAGATGTTGTACCAGGTCCACTTTTGCGGCAGTGGGCCCAGGTCCTGGTTATACAGGCGCGGGCTGTAGCCTTTGGGCAATTGTTCGGTCATCGCTGAGTCCTCGAAATACCGGCCTGGACTTGCATCACGGGGATGCATACGCGAGGCGGCATGGTTTGTATACGAGACAGTCAGCAGAATACGTGCCAATGGCACACAATCCCTCTATAACGGGACCTCAAAGTCGGTGATGGCGCTTTAAACGAGAGGCGTGCGCTCAGCAACGGTGCATATCAATCCTGTACACAATCACCGGTGCACCCGATGTGCACACAAGTACCCAACCGTGCAGCACGCCGCTGTCAGGAAAGCCCCCCAGGCCATGTCCATCACAGCCAAACCGGCGGACCAACCTTGCAGCGTCGCCCAATTACTCAGGTCATAGGTACCGTAGGCAACCACACCGAGCAGAGCCCCCAGACGCGCCGCGCGTTGCCAGTTGGCGCTGGGCAAGACCACGAACACCATGCAACCGACGGCATACAACAGATAGAAGAGCACTGCGGGCAACAGGCGGGGCTGATCGAGCATCAGCGGGCCCAGCAGGGATTTGTAGGTAGGGCCCATGAACACACCGAGCCAGAGGCCGTCCAGGATCAGAAAGGCGAGCAAGGTGCCGAGGTAGGCAAACACGGTTTTCTGGGTCATCAAAGCAGCCTCTGTAGGCGCCGATTGGCGCCTACAGAAGAGCAAAACGCACTCAGCTTAGTTCAATGCGATCGGCATGAATCACGATCTGGCCTTGCTTGTACAACGCACCAATGGCCTTCTTGAAGTTGCCCTTGCTTACACCGAACAAGCTGCTGATCAGCGCCGGATCGCTTTTATCGCTGACCGGCAGGGTGCCGTTGTTTTCGCGCAACTTGGCGAGGATCTTCGAGTTGAGGCTGGAGGCCGCTTCCTGGCCGACCGGTTGCAGGCTCAGGCTGATGTTGCCATCGGCACGGATCTCTTTGATAAAGCCTTTCTCTTCCTTGCCCGGACGCAGGAACTTGAACACTTCGTTCTTGTGGATCAGGCCCCAGTGCTTATTGTTGATAATCGCCTTGAAGCCCATGTCGGTGGCTTCAGCGACCAGCAGGTCAACTTCCTGACCGACCTGATAGTTGGCCGGCGTCTTGTCCAGGTAACGGTCCAGACGCGCGGTGGCCGTGATGCGCCGGGTGTGTTTGTCGAGATAGACGTGGACCACGCAGTATTCGCCGGCGGTCATCTGACGCTTTTCTTCGGAATACGGCAGCAACAGGTCCTTTGGCAACCCCCAATCGAGAAACACGCCAATACTGTTGACTTCCACCACTTTCAAACTAGCGAATTCGCCGACTTGAACTTTGGGTTTTTCGGTGGTGGCGATCAGTTTGTCATCGCTGTCCAGATAAATGAAAACGTTAAGCCAGTCTTCATCTTCACTGGGAATATCCTTGGGAATATACCGATTGGGCAAGAGGATTTCGCCGTCTTGCGCACCATCGAGGTACAAACCAAAGTTAGTGTGTTTAACCACTTGCAAACTGTTGTAGCGCCCGACTAAAGCCATGTCCAATACCCTCATTACGTGGGCGGCATTCTACCCGAGTTGCGCCTGCCACGCGCGCGCACCTGAAAAATCGCGGGCTGATGTGGCGTTCCAATGGCACCGCCCCGCTCGTCCGATCGATCGGCTGAATTCAGGCAGGCGGACCGTCTCGATCAATGCCCAGGGTTTCGATTTAAAACAGCACGTTAGCAGGCGATTTCACAGATGAACGGGGGCTATTTTCAGGCACCGCACTAATTCTTCGGGGATATTTACCAAGTAATTGTCAAGTATTTCCTGTACGATGCATGGCCAAGTTAATTTTTTACAGGTTAGTGGCCGCCATGCGCGTAAAAGCATCCAACAGCAAAGCAAAGCCAGCTCCCGCCGTTGAAACCAGCGAATCGATCAACAACCAGATCGCGGCGTTCCTCAAGTCCGGTGGCGAAATCCAGCAAATTGCCAAGGGCGTAAGCGGCCAGACTTTCGGCCCGTCCAAGCAGATCAGCCTGGGTAAAAAGTAAAACCGCGCAACACACCTGGTCCCTAAGCGTCTTGCTCTCAAGGCGCTAGGACTAGAGCCCGAAACACCCTGCCGACACACTCAATATCGTGCTAATCGACGAACGGGCCTCACCGCCTGGCATACGTCGGTATCCTTGCACACGTCTAGCACGGGCCTGCGCCCGATTTTCTCCGTTACTGCTCCTCGCTTTTCATGGAGTGAAGCATGCTCAAACCCTGCATTTTCCTGGTCAGCACCTTAGTGGCGTGTCCCCTCGCCGAAGCGCAGATATTCCAGCGCGAACTGGGCGACTTCGACCTGAAATTAGGCACCACCCCCAGTCGTAGCATGGCCCAGGGCCTGGTCAAGCCCACTTCACCGGGCAGCGATTCGTTCCATGGTGGCCTGGACCTCAGCCATGACAGCGGCCTGTACTTCGGCCAATTTTCGCCAAACATGGGCCTGTCTTCGGCGAGTACCCTCGAAGTCGACTCCTATATGGGTTTCAAGCACCCCTTCGACCAGACCCTGGGCTACGAAGTGGGGTTGATTCACTACAGCTACCCCAAGCTCAGCCCCCTCGACAGCCAGGAGTTCTACGGCGGCCTTAACCTGCTGGGCAATCGCTTCGGCGCCTCCTTCAGCAACGACCCCGACCGCCAGGACAGCACCCTGTTCGCCGACCTCGGTGGCACCCAGCCTTTCGGCATCGGCGTGAGCATGAAGTACACCACCCATCAATTGGGCACGCCGGCTTCGGTAGACGGCGGCACCATCAGCAGTTTCAGCGACTGGTCGGTGCAATTCTCGCGCGCATGGAAGGGCATTGACCTGGACCTGATCTACAGCGACTCCAGCCTCAGCGGCGGCGATTGCTCGGCCTACTCCGGACACAATTCGCAATGTGACGGCCTGTTGACCTTGAAGGCCGTGCGCTCGTTTTATTGATGGGCTGAACTGTCGCGCCCGGCGTGGGTTCACATGCAATAACCCACTCTTGCCAGGACATGCCCATGCTGCGTCGGCTTAAACTTCTGATGGTCCTGCTGACCCTGAGCCTGGTGCTCACCGGTTGCAGTCGCGTAGGCCTGGCCTATCGCAACCTGGATGTGATCATCCCCTGGACGCTCAATGACTACCTGGACATGAACGCCGGGCAGAAGAGCTGGTTCAACGACAAACTCAAGGAACACCTGGCCTGGCATTGCACCACACAACTGCCCGGTTACCTGGACTGGCTCGACCGTCTGCAACAGATGGTCGATGACAACCAGGTAAACGACGCAGCGCTGCAAAGCCGCACCCTCGAGGCCAAGCAAGCCATCGCCGACGTCGCCCGCGAGATCACGCCATCGGCCATCGAGTTGCTCAAGGGCCTGGATGATCAACAGGTCCAAGAGATGAACGACGCCCTGGCCAAAGACCTGCGCAAGCGCCAGGACGAATACCTCAAGCCGCCGCTGGCCCAGCAAATCAAGCAACGCGCCGAGCGCATGAACAAACGCCTGGACACCTGGATGGGCCCGCTCAGTGCCAGCCAGCAGAACCGCGTCATGGCCTGGTCCATCGTCCTGGGGGAGCAGAATACGCAGTGGATCGGCAACCGCGCGCACTGGCAGGCGCAATTTATCGACGCCGTGCAACAACGCCACAACGCCGACTTCCCGCAAAAGATGCAGCAACTGCTGGTAGACCGCGAAAGCCTGTGGACGCCCGCCTACCGCGCCGCGTATGCGCAGACCGAAGCCGCCGCACGCAGCCTGTTGGTCGATGTCATGGCGCAAAGCACCGCGCAGCAACGCCTCAAACTCACGCAAAAAATCGACGGCGTACGCAGCGACTTCAAGGCACTCAAATGCCTGAAGAGCACCGAGTCCTAAGTGGGCGACAGTGCGCCCAGCCACGCCACCAGCGCGAGGATCAGCACCACGGCGCCGAACTCCAGGACCATGCTGCGCCGCAGCGCGGCGATGGCTGGCGCCGTGTCGCCCGCCGCCACGGCGCGTTGCAGCAACGGCGTCAGGTGCAAGCGATTGAGCGCCGCCAGCCCCAGCATCACGCCGAACACGCCTAGTTTCAGGCTCAACAGGAGCGCGTAGAGACCACCGCCAAGGCCGTCCAGACTCGGCCCGACCACCCACAGATAATTCGCCACACCGCTGACGATCAGCACGGCGACGAATCCCGTACCTATGCGCCCGAACCCCGCCAATGCGGCGGCCAATGACTCTGCGCGGCGGGCATCCCCCACTGACGCGCGCATCAGCAACAGTCCAAACGCCGCCAACGCGCCCACCCAGCCCGCTGCCGCCAACAGGTGCGCACTGTCGCCGAGCATGTGCCACACCCCCGGCGCTCCCTCGTGCATTGCGCCATGGCCGGTCCACATCAGGGTCACCAGTGCGATACCGCCAAACAGCGTGGCCAGCGATAAACGAGCGCTGGACGCGACCACAACCAGCGCCGCGACACGCAGCCACCAAGTCATACCGAAATCGGTCTGCCAGAGCATCATCTGCAAGTGCGGCCATAACGTCGGCCAATCCGTGGCACCGCTCATGGCCTGGGTGATGCTCAGCATCGACGCGATCGAAAGCAGCACGCCCATGCCCGCCGTCCACCCCAGCAGCTTCTTGAAATTCAATAGCGTGCGCTCTGCGGCCTTCAACCCGTAGAGGCCAAAAAGCCCCAGGCCAAACACCAGCATCAAGTCCAGATAGAGCGCAAAGCGCAGCAGGATTGGGCTCAGTTCGCTCATGGCTGGACGCTGAACACCAGGTTCCCGGTGATCGGGTGGGTGTCGGATGACACCGCCCGCCAGTCGACCCGGTAGGTGCCGGCCGTCAGCATAGATGCCGGCTTGATCAGCATCACCTTGGGGTCAGTGCCGGCCGCCACGCTGGCCTTCACCGGCATCGGCGAATTGGGCATGCCGGGCATATCGGTCATGGTCAGCTTGGCGCCGGAGAACTGCGTCAGCAGCTTCTCCGAGAAACGCAGCTCTATCACGGCCGGCGCCGCGCCCTGGGCGCCGGCTGCCGGAGCGGACAACAGCAGTTTCGGATGGGCCTCAGCCTGCAGGCTGAGGATTAATCCGACCCACAGCGCACCACCCGCTAACGCAGTTTTCAACATCGACATGCAAGGCTCCAGGCCGCTCCAGGCGGCGAGTTATAGGTATAAGAAAAGGCTCAGAACCACAGGCGCGCGCCGACGACCCAGCGCACTTGGCTGATGTCTTCGTCGTCCTCACGGGCGTAGTGCGCCGTCTGGCCATAGGTGCGGTTCCAGCTGACCCCCACGTAAGGCGCAAACTCGCGGCGGACTTCGTAACGCAGCCGCAGGCCCAGTTCACTGTCCGACAAGCCCGCGCCCACGCCGCGCCGCGGATCGTTTTGCGCATAAAAATTGAGTTCGGCGGTCGGTTGCAGGATCAGGCGATGGGTCAGCAGGACGTCGTAATCCCCCTCCAGTCGCGCGGCGGTACGCCCCGACTCGCCGACAAACAGCGTCGCCTCGGCTTCGAAGTTGTACAACGCCATGCCTTGCACGCCGACGGCGCCCCAGGTTTGGCTGTCACCGGGCTTGAAGTCCTGGCGCACGCCGCTCACCACGTCCCACCACGGGCTGATCGCATGCCCCCATAGGGCCTGGGCTTCGGCGCTGTCGGTACGCCCGGCGCTGCGCTCACCTTCGCTGCGCAGCCACAGCCGGTCGACGTCACCGCCAATCCAACCCTTGACGTCCCAGTTCAACGCAGCACTGCCTTCACCACCTTGCCATTCCAACTGGTTGAGCAGCAGCATCGAATGCACGGCGCTGTCATGCACCAGGTGCCCGCCCGGCTCGTTGTACACCGCAGCGCGGTCGGCGTCGGTCAGCGCCGGGATCGGTGTGCGGCTTTCGGTCAACGCCGGCACCGCCGGGCTCATCCCCTGGAACGCTTCCTCGGCAATCGCCAGCGGACTGAATACCAGCGCCATGCAAACCGCTAAAACACGATGGCTCATACTCGCCTCCTCATTCATGCACGCGCACTTCGCGGAACATGCCCATTTCCATGTGGTACAGCAGGTGGCAGTGATAGGCCCACCGGCCCAGGGCATCGGCGCTCACGCGGTAGCTGCGACGCGAGCCCGGCGGCATGTCGATGGTGTGTTTGCGCACCTGGAACTGGCCGTTCTCGTCCTCCAGGTCGCTCCACAGGCCATGCAGGTGAATGGGGTGGCTCATCATGGTGTCGTTGACCAGCACCAACCGCACGCGCTCGCCATAGGTGAGCTGCAAGGGCTCGGCATCGGAAAACTTCACGCCATCGAATGACCAGGCGAATTTTTCCATGTGCCCGGTGAGGTGCAACTCGATGGTCCGCGCCGGATCGCGGCCATCAGGGTCCTCGAAGGTACTGCGCAGGTCGGCATAGGTCAGCACCCGCCGACCATTGTTGCGCAGGCCGATGCCGGGGTCGTCGAGCTTGGGCACCGGGTTCATGGCTTGCATGTCCACCAGCGGGTTGTTCGCCTCGCTGGCCGCATGGCTCTGCATCGGCATCGGCATCGGCATCGCGCCCATGGCGCTGTGGTCCATGCCTTCCATGCCGGGCATATCCGCCATGGCGCCGTGGTCCATGCCGCCCATGCCCATGTCTTGCATGCTCAGCCAGACACGCGGATCAAGCGCCGGCACCGGGGCCATCGCGCCGGCCTGCCGGGCCAGGGTGCCTCGGGCAAAGCCGGTGCGGTCCATCGACTGGGCAAACAGTGTGTAAGCCTCAGCCGTGGGCTCCACCAACACATCGAAGGTTTCGGCAACCGCGATGCGAAACTCATCCACGCTGACCGGCGTCACCGGCTGGCCATCGGCGGCGATGACGGTCATCTTCAAGCCGGGAATACGTACATCGAAATACGTCATCGCCGAGCCGTTGATGAAGCGCAGGCGCATCGTCTCTCCGGCCTGAAACAGCGCGGTCCAGTTGTGACGCGGCGGCTGGCCGTTGAGCAGGTAGGTGTAGGTTTCACCGCTGACGTCGGCGAGGTCGGTGGGGTTCATTTTCATCTGCGCCCACATCCAGCGGTCGGCGACGGTGGCCGACCAGCCCTGCCTGTCCACATCGCGTGCAAAATCACTCACGGTGGGTTTGTGCAGGTTGTAGTAGTCGGACTGCTTCTTGAGGGTTTTCATCAGGGCGACGGGGTCTTCGTCGGTCCAGTCCGACAGCATCACCACGTAGTCGCGCTGGTAGGTATAAGGCTCGGGTTCCCTGGGGTCGATCACCAAAGGGCCATACACGCCCTGCTGCTCCTGGAATCCAGAATGGCTGTGGTACCAGTACGTGCCGTGCTGCTTGACCTTGAACTGATAGACAAACACGCCACCCGGCTCGATGCCCTTGAAGCTCAGGCCCGGTACGCCGTCCATGGTCGAGGGCAGGAGAATGCCGTGCCAGTGGATCGAGGTCGGTTCGGCCAGGCGGTTTTTCACGCGCAGGGTCACCGTGTCGCCCTCACGCCAGCGCAACAACGGGCCCGGCAGGCTGCCGTTGATGGTCAATGCGGTGCGTGCCTGGCCGGTGAGGTTGACCGGCGTCTGGTCGATAGACAGATCGAAGTCAGTGCCTGCCAGCACTGTGGGTTGGCCTGGGCTGCTCAGCGCCCAGACCGGGGTACGCCAAAGCCCGAAACCGCCCAGCAGGCCGCCGGCGGCCAGGCCTTTGACGAAAGTGCGTCGAGAAGTGAGAGGGTGCATGCCAATTCAAGCCCGTCAGTTGAATGGCAGCAGATTAGGCGGCGCCGGCTGTCAGCAACCTTAGCGCCAGATTACCGATCCGACAGTTTCGCGCCGGCCATGCGGGTGCCGGCGCGTGACAAGGTCAGGCGATTTGCGCTTTGGACGCCACGTCAGCGAAGGTCTGCGGGTCCAGTACGTCGGCCTGCTCATCCAGCACCTGGCGCGGATGATCATTGCCCGGAATGGAACTGTCGATCAGCGCCAGCAATTGCGCGCCCAGCGCCGTCAAAATGAAATTCTCGCCATTGCCGCCTTCTTCCTCCGGGCGTGATTCGATGAAACCGCGCTTGAACAGCAGCGCCTCGTAATCGGCAGCGGTCTTCTTCAGCGCATCCAGATTGCCGGTGTCCTCGCCCGCCGTGGCCTTCTCGGCCGCTTCCTGTTCGGCGTATTTGCGCGGCGCAAAGCTGCCTTCGCCGTTCTGCACTTCATGCAGCAGACGTTCGATCAAATCCCAATTGTAAGTCGTCATCCTGATTCCTCCTGCGGGCCTGAGGAAAGTAGCCCGTCAGTAGAAGTGACCCTGCGCGCCTGTGGCCGTTCAGACCAACCGACGGGCGTCATTTCTCTGAACTTTCCAGACGTTCGCCACCTCAACTGAGCATCATCGCCAAGGAGGTCCGATCATGAACACCCTGAAAAACCTGGCCATCGCCGCCACGCTGCTCACCGCCCTGCCCGCCTGGGCCTGTACGCCCGACGAGGCCACGGCCAAGCGCGAAGCATTGGCCAAGGAAGTGACCCGACTCACCGAACAGAACCCGGCCAAAGCCAAGGAGATGAACGACGAGCTGCAAAAGATGGACCTGGACACTGAAAGCGCGCAATTCCCCGACAAGTGCCAGTTGATCGACGCCCGTTTGCAAGAGCTGAAAGAAGCTGCCGCCAAAGCGAAAAACTGAACGTATAAAAAAACCGGACAACGTCCGGTTTTTTTACATCAGCCCCGTATTACTCGGCAGCTGGCGCTTGCGGCTTGCGGCGCTTGAGCGGCGCCATGCCGTCCTTGCTGACGAGCGACAGGTTGTCGGTCTTCGGGCGGTTGGCGATCTTGCGCTTGGTCGGCGACTTGGCGCCGGCTTTCTTCTTGTCGCCCTTGGCGTCGGTCTTTTTCTTCTTCACGCCAACGGCCTTGCCCGACGCCTTGACCTTTTTCGGCCCGGTGTAGGTGCCTTTGACTTCCTTGATGGTGCGGCGCTCGAAAGACTGCTTGAGGTAGCGCTCGATGCTCGACATCAGGTTCCAGTCGCCGTGGCAGATCAGCGAAATGGCCAGGCCATCGTTGCCGGCTCGCCCGGTACGGCCAATACGGTGCACATATTCGTCGCCGCTGCGTGGCATGTCGAAGTTGATCACCAGGTCCAGGCCGTCCACGTCCAGACCGCGCGCGGCGACGTCGGTAGCCACCAGGATCTTCACGCCGCCCGCCTTGAGGCGGTCGATCGCCAGCTTGCGGTCCTTCTGGTCTTTCTCGCCGTGCAGCACGAACGCCTTGTATTCCTGGGCCACCAGGCGGCCGTAGATGCGGTCGGCGGCGGCACGGGTGTTGGTGAACACGATGGCCTTCTGATAGGTCTCGTTGGCCAACAGCCAGTTGAGGATCTGCTCTTTGTGCACGTTGTGGTCGGCGGTGACGATCTGCTGGCGCGTGGTTGCGTTCAGGTCGCTGACGTTGTTGACCTGCAGGTGCTCGGGGTTGTTCAGGACCTTGGCGACCATGTCACGCAGGGTCGAACCGCCGGTGGTGGCGGAGAACAGCATGGTCTGCTGACGGTTGACGCATTCAGCGACCAGGCGCTGTACGTCGTCGGCAAAGCCCATGTCGAGCATGCGGTCGGCTTCGTCGAGCACCAGCACTTCGACTTCCTTGAGGTCGAGGTTGCCGGCGTTGAGTTGCTCGATCATGCGGCCCGGCGTGCCGATGAGGATATCCGGCACCTTGCGCAGCATGGCCGCCTGGACCTTGAAGTCCTCGCCGCCGGTAATGATGCCGGACTTGATAAAGGTGAACTGCGAGAAGCGCTCGACTTCCTTCAGGGTCTGCTGGGCCAACTCGCGAGTCGGCAGCAGGATCAGTGTCTTGATACTGACGCGGACCTTGGCCGGGCCGATCAGACGATTCAAAACCGGCAGGACGAAAGCGGCGGTCTTGCCGCTGCCGGTTTGTGCCGTCACCCGCAGGTCACGCCCTTGGAGCGCGAGCGGGATGGCCGCTGCTTGCACAGGCGTAGGCTCGACAAATTTCAGCTCGGCCACGGCTTTGAGCAGGCGTTCGTGCAGGGCGAATTGGGAAAACACGGGTGCTACCTCGAAGAAATACAAAATATCAGCTGCATAGGGTAACGGTTTCGGGCGTCCAAACCGAGTTTCTTTACGCGAACGGTGCCAAACAGCTGCTTTTTTGTCAGGGAGTTTGTCCGCGCCGTCAACTTTGTCGCACTTAAATGCTCTAATCGCGCCCGTCTTGTCTTACAGAAGAATCGGTTCTACCCATGGATATCAAACAGCTCTGGCGCAACGTCCAAGACCTCTGGGGCGCCCTCGACCAACACCCGCTGCTGCATGCCAGCCTCGGTTTCGTGGTGTTGCTGGTAGTCGCGCTGCTGCTCGGACGCGTCGCGCGCTACCTCATCCTGCATGCGGTCAAACTGCTCGGCCGCCAGCCAGCTTTGCACTGGCTCAATGACCTGCGGCACAACAAAGTCTTCCACCGCCTGGCGCAGATGACGCCGTCCCTGGTGATCCAGTTCGGCCTGTACCTGGTACCGGACCTGAGCAAGACCGCGATCCTGTTTATCGGCAACGTGGCCCTGGCCATCTCGATCCTGTTCCTGGTGCTGGCGATCAGCGCCCTGCTCAATGCCCTGCTGGACATCTACGCCCGCACCGAACACGCCCGCACCCGCTCGATCAAAGGCTACGTGCAGTTGGCGAAGATGGTGCTGTTCGTGTTTGGCGCGATCATCATCGTCGCCACCCTGATCGACCGTTCGCCCCTGTTGCTGCTGTCGGGCCTGGGTGCGATGTCGGCGGTGATTTTGTTGGTGTACAAGGACACCCTGCTGTCGTTCGTCGCCAGTGTGCAACTGACCAGCAACGACATGCTGCGCGTCGGCGACTGGATCGAAATGCCCCAGGTAGGCGCCGACGGCGATGTGGTGGACATCACCCTGCACACGGTCAAGGTGCAGAATTTCGACAAGACCATCGTCTCCATCCCCACCTGGCGGCTGATGTCCGAGTCGTTCAAGAACTGGCGCGGCATGCAGGCCTCGGGCGGGCGCCGCATCAAGCGCAGCTTGTTCATCGATGCGAGCGGCGTGCGCTTCCTGCATGACGACGAAGAAGCGCGCATGACCCAGGTGCATTTGCTCACCGACTACATCAGCCGCAAGCAGGCCGAGCTCAAGGCCTGGAACGAAGCCCAGGGCCACAGCGCGCAACTGTCGGCCAACCGCCGACGCATGACCAACCTGGGCACCTTCCGCGCCTACGCCCTGGCCTACCTGAAAAGCCATCCGGACATCCAGCCGAACATGACCTGCATGGTGCGCCAGATGCAAACCACCGCCCAGGGCGTACCGCTGGAGATCTACTGCTTCACCCGCACCACGGCGTGGGCCGATTACGAGCGCATCCAGGGGGATATCTTCGATTATTTGCTAGCGGTGCTGCCGGAGTTCGGCTTGAGTTTGTATCAGCAGCCGAGTGGGAATGATTTAAGGGCGGGGATGTTGCCTGCCGTGCTGGGGGCCAGCCAACTGCCTGCGCCGGAAAAAGCCACGATCTAGAGCGATTCAGCGCAGCCTTTCAAGCGCTGCGCTGTCCCCTCGATCTTTAGCTGGGTCCTACTTTTTCTAACATTGCCTGATCGGCCTGACGCTTCGCCGCTTCCTTCCAGTTACGCCAATCAACCAGCGCAGCGGGAAGTCGGTCATGGCCTTTGATCCAAACGCATAGTCCCGGGTCGATCCACTGAACGATCTCTGTGATATCTCGATGCAGGTTGAAAAGCGGCTACCACAGAAGCGGCTCGTGATGAAAGCAACGATTTCGCAGATCCCTGGCATTATTCAAGCGGCTGCGGATAACGTGTGCCTTTTTGGCGTTTTTTGGGCAGTAGAAAAACACCTTCATCAAAGGCTTGGAGACGTCCGGAAATGCTCTACGGTTGAACAGTGAAGTCCAGAAGCCGAAGCTCAACTCAGCGGTGATTTCGTCCGGACCAGGATTTACACCTCTTTTCTGAAGCGCCGTACGCGCAGCGTCCACTTTTTGATAGCTGGAAAGAAGTTCCACATTGGTACTGGCCCTGAACACTTCATACCAGTCATCCCGCTGGTACTCTCGCACCATCTCGCGCTGGATACCGTTGCGTAAGCTCACTTCAAGCACGTGGAAAATCGAAACAAGGGATTCTGCAATCCGCATGTTGTGCACATAAGCTGCAGCCGCGTGATCTTGATTGCCCCGATGCCCTTTGAGATAGCGACTCATCCTTGGAGTGGAGAGCTTCGCCTCCAGCGTTTGCCAGACCATCTATACGCAAGCTCCTTTCAGCGCTAAGAAATGTCACAAGCACGAGCGATGGTACAGGCTGGTTTCTTCGCCTCAAAGCAACAAACTATTGCCAAATCATGGGGTAGCTCACCCGACGCGCCGCAAGGGGTTGACGTGCAAATCGGGGCTGGTAATCTACCCCCGCAGCCCTAGGAACCTCCACTCCCGTGCAACACGAAACGGTGATGAGACTAGGTTATGTGACGGCCCCGCTCTGCGGGGCCTCCTCATTTCTGGCGATTGCGTTTTTTGCTACGGCGCGCTTCCAGGCTCAGCGTTGCACAGGAGCCGGGTACCACAGAAGACGCAGGCATTCATTAAGTTTTGCGTGGCACAACTGCCCCCGCAGAACGCACACCCAACCGACTGATCCACACCGCCCCCAGAATCACCAACCCGCCCAACGCCAAACGCCCCAGCGGCTCGTGCTGGTTCCAGATCAGCAAATTCAGCAACAACCCCACCGGCACATGCAGGTTATTCATCACCGCCAGCGTGCCGCCATGCACCAGGCACGCGCCTTTGTTCCACCAGTACATGCCGAGCGCGGTGCTGACCAGGCCCAGGAATACCAGCACGCCCCATTGCAGCGGCGCTTGTGGCAGGAAGTCGGCCTTGGCGAACAACAGGAATGCCGGCAACACCACCAACAAGGCGCCGAGGTAGAAGTAGCCAAAACGCCGGTAATGCGGCAAGTCACTCGGATAACGCGCCACCAGGTGCTTGTACATCACTTGCCCGGCGGCGTAGGTGAAGTTGGCCAGTTGCAGCAGCACAAAGCCCATCAGGAAGTGCGGGGTGATCTGGTCGAAACGAATCACCGCCGCGCCCGCCACCGCCACCAGCGCGGCGACCAGTGCCCAGGGGTTGAAGCGCCGGTTGAGGGCGTCTTCGATCAGGGTCACGTGTAACGGGGTAAGAATGGTGAACAACAGCACCTCCGGCACCGTGAGCACGCGAAAGCTCAGGTACAGGCACACGTAGGTCACGCCGAACTGCAACGCACCGATCACCAGCATGCCGCGCATGAACGCAGGTTCCACCGAGCGCCAGCGGGTCAGGGGGATAAATACCAGCCCGGCCAACACCACGCGCACCAGCACCGCGAAGTAACTGTCGACGTGCCCCGCGAGGTATTCGCCGATCAAGCTGAAGGAAAATGCCTGTATCAGGGTGACAACCAGTAGATAGCCCATGCGCGCCTCGTTTCGAATGGGCGGGACATTAAAGGTTTTCGGCGCTTGAAGAAACTCGGGACAAAAAAAACCCGACCTCGCTAAAGCGTCAGTCGGGCAGGAGCACTCAGGAGCAACAAGTGCAAAGGGAGGTTCGATACGCGTACTTGAAGGGGTGGCGTGCAGCGATATAAACACCGCGCGATTACGTGGCGATTAAAGGATCACGCCACCTGGGCAATCAGCGCCTTGGCGTGATTGATGCCCTTCTCCTGGAAGTCACCGCTCAGGTTCACGCCTTCGGCATGAATGAAGGTGACGTCATGAATCCCGATGAAGGCCATGACCTGGCGCAGGTAGGGTTCCTGGTGATCGGAGCTGGCGCCGGTGTGGATGCCGCCGCGCGCGGTGAGCACGATGGCGCGCTTGCCGGTCAGCAACCCTTGGGGCCCGGTGGCGGTGTACTTGAACGTCACGCCGGCCCGCAACACATGGTCCAGCCAGGCTTTCAAAGTGCTTGGAATAGCGAAGTTGTACATCGGTGCGGCCATGACCAGCACGTCGGCGGCCAGCAACTCGTCGGTCAATTCGTTGGAGCGGTCGAGGGAGATCTGTTCGTCGTCGTTGCGCTCCTCCGCCGGTTTCATCCAGCCGCCGAGTAAATTGGCGTCCAGGTGCGGCACCGGGTTGAGGGCCACGTCACGCACGGTGATCCGGTCCGCCGGGTGGGCGGCCTGCCATTGGCTGATGAACTGCCGGGTCAGTTGGCGGGAGATCGAATCCTGTTGGCGGGCGCTGCTTTCGATGATCAGAACATTGGACATGGCTTCGTAGGCTCCATCTGAAACTGCTGTAAGTCGATGGAGAAAAGATTAACCAGGGCTCATTCGATAAAAAAGCGCAAAAAACTGCTGCAACCCATCTAGAAATTTGTTGATAAGCGGAGTATTCCTGTCGGCATGCTCCGCTGCCGTTTTATTTCGGCGCGCAGTCCAGGGCAATGCGCATCTTGATAATGGCGCGGTTGAACTTGGCGGTGGTGTTGGTGCTTTTGCCCGCCGGTACCGTGACCATGCGACGACGCGGCGCTTCCGGGCCGTTGGTGAAGATGACCGAACACACGGCGTCTCGGGTGCCGTAGTTATTGAGTTGAATCGAACTGATGTCGCCGTCCACATCGGAGGCGGTGTAGTCCACGCTCACGCCCTCGATCTTTTTTGTCACGTCGATGGGGTAGGCAAATGCGCTCATCGGCAACAGCGCCAGCAACACACAACACAATTTTTTCATTCGGCAGTCTCCAATAAGGACCGCCAGCTTAGGACAAGAGGAACCTATCTTGAAAGCGCCCCGCGTTACCCTCGATCAATGGCGCACGCTGCAAGCCGTGGTCGACCATGGCGGCTTCGCCCAGGCGGCCGAAGCGCTGCACCGTTCGCAGTCCTCGGTGAGCTACACCGTGGCCCGCATGCAAGACCAGCTCGGTGTGCCACTGCTGCGCATCGACGGGCGCAAGGCAGTGCTCACCGATGCCGGCGAAGTGCTGCTGCGCCGCTCCCGGCAGCTGGTGAAAAACGCCAGCCAGCTGGAAGACCTCGCCCACCATATGGAACAGGGCTGGGAGGCCGAAGTGCGGCTGGTGGTCGACGCCGCTTACCCCAACGCACGCCTGGTACGCGCCCTCAGCGCATTTATGCCGCAGAGCCGTGGCTGCCGGGTGCGCCTGCGCGAAGAGGTGTTGTCCGGTGTCGAAGAGTTGTTGATTGAAGGCGTGGCCGACCTCGCCATTTGCGGTTTCAGCATCCCCGGTTACCTGGGCACGGAAATGAGCGACGTGGAATTCGTCGCCGTGGCCCACCCCGAACATGCCCTGCACCGCATGAATCGCGAGCTGAGCTTCCAGGACCTGGAAAGCCAGATGCAAGTGGTGATCCGCGACTCCGGCCGCCAGCAACCCCGCGATGTGGGCTGGCTCGGCGCCGAACAGCGCTGGACCGTCGGCAGCCTGGCCACCGCGGCGTCCTTCGTCGGCAGCGGCCTGGGCTTTGCCTGGCTGCCTCGGCACATGATCGAACGCGAACTCGCCGAGGGTGTGCTCAAGCAGCTACCCTTGGAACAGGGCGGCAGCCGCCACCCCACGTTCTATTTGTATTCAAACAAGGACAAACCCTTGGGGCCGGCGACGCAGATCCTCGTGGAACTGCTGCGCACCTTTGACACGGCCCCGCTGGATGCGCCTTTCGCCGCTCCCCGGCAAGCCTGAAACGGAGTTCATGCATGGCCTGGTTCGACCACGACGGCTGCAGCCTGCATTACGAAGAATACGGCCACGGCACCCCGCTGGTGCTGATCCATGGCCTGGGCTCCAGCAGCCAGGACTGGGAACTGCAGGTTCCGCTGCTGGCCAGGCACTACCGCCTGGTCGTGGTGGACGTGCGGGGTCATGGGCGCTCCGATAAACCGCGCGAGCGCTACAGCATCCCAGGCTTTACCGCTGACCTGCTGGCGCTGTTCGAACACCTGAACCTGCCCGCCGCCCATGTGGTGGGCCTGTCCATGGGCGGCATGATCGCGTTTCAGTTGGCGGTGGACCAACCCGCCCTGGTCAGGAGCCTGTGCATCGTCAACAGCGCACCCGAGGTCAAGGTGCGCAGCGCCGATGACTATTGGCAGTGGGCCAAGCGCTGGACCCTGGCCCGGGTATTGAGCCTGAGCACCATCGGCAAGGCGCTGGGTGAGCGGTTGTTCCCCAAACCGCACCAGGCCGACCTGCGCCGCAAGATGGCCGAACGCTGGGCAAAAAACGACAAACGTGCTTATCTCGCCAGCTTCGATGCGATTGTGGGCTGGGGCGTGCTGGAACGACTTTCCAGAATCACCTGTCCAACCCTGGTCATCAGCGCCGACCACGACTACACCCCCGTGGCCCACAAAGAAATCTATGTAAAACTGCTGCCCGATGCGCGGCTGGTGGTAATCGAAGATTCCCGCCATGCCACGCCCTTGGATCAACCCGACGTTTTTAACGCTACCCTGCTCGACTTTCTCAAGACCGTCGACACCACAACCCAGGATCACTGACCCATGCTGAAAAAAATCGCCTTCTTTGCCGGTTCCGTATTGTTTGCTGCCAACCTGATGGCGGCCGAGCCCGCCAAGGCGCCCCACGTGCTGATCTCCACCACCAATGGCGACATTGAAATCGAACTGGACCCGGTCAAGGCGCCGATCAGTACCAAGAACTTCCTGGCCTATGTCGACAAAGGCTTCTACACCAACACGATTTTCCACCGTGTGATCCCAGGCTTCATGGTCCAGGGCGGCGGGTTCACCCAGCAGATGTCGCAGAAGCCGACCGAAGCGCCGATCAAGAACGAAGCCAGCAACGGCCTGCACAACGTGCGCGGCACTCTGTCGATGGCGCGCACCTCGAACCCGGATTCGGCCACCAGCCAATTCTTCATCAACGTGGCCGACAATGCCTTCCTCGACCCAGGTCGCGACGCCGGCTATGCCGTGTTCGCCAAAGTGGTCAAGGGCATGGACGTGGTCGACATCATCGTCAACTCCCAGACCACCACCAAGCAGGGCATGCAGAACGTGCCCATCGATCCTGTCCTGATCAAGTCGGCCAAGCGCATCGACTGAGGTCGGCAGGAAGCTCCGCGCGCAGCCCACAAGGCTGCGCGCGCATCTGAAAGGAGAGCCCGCCCGGCGGGCGTCAACCCCAATGCTCTATCGTCGTTTTGAACAACTGATCGATATTTTCCGCGACGCGCCCAGCGAAGCCCCTCCCGATAAAGTCCTGCCCTTCTACCTCTACTACCTGCGCCAGGTGTGGCCGTGTTTTGCCGCGCTGCTGGTGGTGGGCCTGGTCGGCGCGTTGATCGAAGTCGCGCTGTTCAGCTACCTGAGCCGCATCATCGACCTGGCCCAGGGCACACCGCCCGCCAACTTCTTCCAGGTGCACAGCACCGAGCTGATCTGGATGGCCGTGGTCGCCCTGCTGCTGCGTCCGATCTTCAACGGCCTGCATGACCTGCTGGTGCACCAGACCATCAACCCCGGCATGACCAGCCAGATCCGCTGGCAGAACCATAGCTACGTGCTCAAGCAGAGCTTGAATTTCTTCCAGAACGACTTCGCCGGGCGCATTGCCCAACGCATCATGCAAACCGGCAACGCCTTGCGTGACTCCGCGGTGGCAACGGCGGAGGCCATCTGGCACGTGTCGATCTACGCGATCACCTCCCTGGTGCTGTTTGCCGAGGCCGACTGGCGCCTGATGATTCCGTTGATCACCTGGATCATCGGTTACTGCCTGGCTTTGCGCTACTTCGTGCCGAGGGTCAAGGCGCGTTCGGTGATTTCTTCCGAGGCACGTTCCAAACTGATGGGGCGCATCGTCGACGGCTACACCAACATCACCACCTTGAAGCTGTTCGCCCATACGCAGAGTGAGCAGGAATACGCCAAGGAAGCGATCGTCGAGCAAACCGAAAAAACCCAGCTGGCGGCACGCGTACTCACCAGCATGGATGCAGTGATCACGGTGCTCAACGGCCTGCTGATCGTCACCACCACCGGCCTGGCCCTGTGGCTGTGGACGCAGTCGCTGATCTCCGTGGGCGCCATCGCCCTGGCCACGGGCCTGGTGATCCGCATCGTCAATATGTCCGGCTGGATCATGTGGGTGGTCAACGGTATTTTCGAAAACATCGGCATCGTGCAGGACGGCCTCAAGACCATCGCCCAGCCGCTGGCGGTGGTCGACCGCGACAACGCCCCGCGCCTGAACGTACCCCATGGCGAAGTGCGTTTTGAGCAGGTGGATTTCCACTACGGCAAAAAGAGCGGGATCATTGGCGGCTTGAACCTTGAGATCGGCGCCGGTGAAAAGATCGGCCTGATCGGCCCGTCGGGTGCGGGCAAGTCGACCCTCGTCAACCTGCTGCTGCGCCTCTACGACCTGCAGGGCGGGCGTATCCTGATCGACGGCCAGAACATCGCCGACGTGGCCCAGGAGTCCCTGCGCGAGCGGATCGGCATGATCACCCAGGACACCTCGTTGCTGCACCGCTCGATCCGCGACAACCTGCTGTACGGCAAACCCGACGCCACCGATGAAGAACTCTGGGCCGCCGTGCGCAAGGCCCGCGCCGATGAGTTCATCCCGCTGCTGTCGGACGCCGAAGGCCGCACCGGGCTGGACGCCCATGTGGGCGAGCGCGGGGTGAAGTTGTCCGGCGGCCAACGCCAGCGCATCGCCATCGCCCGGGTACTGCTCAAGGACGCGCCGATCCTGATCATGGACGAGGCCACCTCGGCGCTGGACTCGGAAGTGGAAGCGGCGATCCAGGAAAGCCTGGAGACCCTGATGCAAGGCAAGACGGTCATCGCGATTGCGCACCGCTTGTCGACCATCGCGCGGATGGACCGCCTGGTCGTGCTGGAGAAAGGCCAGATTGCCGAGAGCGGCAGCCACTCCGAACTGCTGGCCCACAAGGGGCTGTATGCCCGGTTGTGGCAGCACCAGACCGGGGGGTTTGTCGGCATCGACTGAAGCACATTTATGCCCTGGATTTGTCCCGAAACCCTGCTGTAATCAGTGCAGTGCCCAGAGGGGCGCTGAAGTAAATCTGCAGGGAGCATCACTGATTTACTGCTTCGGTAGAGCGATCTATCAAGGACGTGCGGCATGTCGTTGTTCAAGCGTTCAGTCACAGAGGGATTGGGTACGTTTTGGCTGGTGTTGGGCGGCTGCGGGAGTGCGGTGCTGGCCGCAGCGTTCCCTGCGGTCGGGATCGGGTTGCTGGGGGTGTCCCTGGCGTTCGGGCTCACGGTGCTGACCATGGCGTTCGCCATCGGTCATATCAGCGGTTGTCACCTCAACCCGGCGGTGTCGGTGGGGCTGGTGGTCGGCGGACGGTTTCCGGCCAGGGAGTTACCGGCGTATATCGTGGCGCAAGTACTCGGCGGGGTTGTCGCCGCCGCGTTGCTGTACTTGATCGCCAGCGGCAAGCCGGGCTTTGAACTGGCCGCAGGCCTGGCTTCCAACGGCTATGGCGAGCATTCGCCGGGGGGGTATTCGATGACCGCGGGGTTGGTCTGTGAGCTGGTGATGACCGCGATGTTCGTGCTGATCATCCTCGGCGCCACTGACCCGCGCGCGCCGAAGGGCTTCGCCCCCATCGCCATCGGCCTGGCCCTCACATTGATCCACCTGATTTCCATCCCCGTGACCAACACCTCGGTCAACCCGGCGCGCAGTACCGGCCCGGCGCTGATCGTGGGCGGATGGGCGATCCAGCAACTGTGGATGTTCTGGCTCGCGCCGATCCTCGGCGCGGTAATCGGCGGTATTACCTATCGATGGCTGGGCAAGGAGGAAACTGACACCTGAAACTCCCGTAGCAGCCTTGATGGGCCATGCTCAGCCCTGCCGATAAGGCAGGGCCGTGCGCGCCTCTTCGGCATACGCCACAATCCCCACCCGCTCGCGTTCGAGGAAGTCCTCCACGGCGTTCTTCAAACCCGGATGGCGCAGGTAGTGCCATGAACGGGTGATCACCGGTTCGAACCCGCGAATCAGTTTGTGCTCGCCCTGGGCGCCAGCGTCGAAACGTTGCAAGCCGTGGGCGATGGCGTAGTCCATACCCTGGTAGAAACAGGTTTCGAAATGCAGGCGGTCGAATTCCGCCAGGCAGCCCCAGTAACGGCCGTAGAAACTGTCGCCACCGATCAGGCTGAAGGCCATCGCCACCGGCCGCGCGCCTTGCTTGGCCAGCACTACGCGGATGGCCTCGGGCATGCGTTCGGCCAGCAGGCTGAAAAAGGCACGGGTCAGGTACGGCGATTGGCGACGCACCGCATAGGTATTGGCGTAGCAGGCGTAGACAAAATCCCATTGCGCCTCGCTCAACTCGTGGCCCTGCAGCCATTCGAAATCGATACCCTGCCCCGCCACTTGTTCGCGCTCCTTGCGCATCTGTTTGCGCTTGCGCGAACTCAGGGCGTCGAGGAAATCCTGGAAGTCGCGATAGCCGCGGTTCTGCCAATGAAACTGGCAGCCCAGGCGCTGCATCCAGCCCGGTTGCAGGGCCAACGCCTCGTCGGCCAATGCATCGGTGAAGTTGATGTGCGCGCTGGAGAGCCCTTCGATTTCCAGGTAGCCCGGCAGGCTGTTGAGCAGTTCGAAGCCATCCTCGGCGCTCGCAGCCAATAGCCGTGGGCCGCTGACCGGGCTGAACGGCACGGCGGTGAGGAGCTTGGGGTAGTAATCGATACCGGCCCGCGCGCAGGCGTCGGCCCAGCCATGGTCGAACACGTACTCGCCGTAGGAATGCCACTTGCGATAACCCGGCAGTGCCGCCACCAGCCGATCACCCTCCCAGTGCAGCAGATGCTCAGGCTGCCAACCCGTATGCGCGCCGACGCTGGCGCTGTCTTCCAGCGCGCTCAGGAACGCATGCCGCACGAACGGTTGGGCCTGCGGCACCAGGGCATCCCAGGTATCCGAGGTGATTTCGGACAGGTTTTGCAGGCGTTGCAGCGGCATCGGCATCCTCACTACGTCGGGGCGTGAAAGCCTCGCGAGTATCGCTTATCGCCGCCCCCGGCACACCCTTAAATCGGCATGACAAGGCTCTAAAACAATAGTTCCGAAGATGAAAAAATTGTCATGTAGATGACATCACTTCGCCACTGCGTGGTCACAAACCGCCGCGATACTGACGCCTGTTTTTAGAGCGCCCGGTGCTGCCGGGCGGCTATTTTCCGTCCGTCATCGGTCGGTTGTGTCCTGGATGGTTTGCCATCCCTCCTCACTTTCGGAGATTGATATGCGTCTTGCTTCCACCAAAACTGCGGCGATCCTGTGCGGCGGCCTGTTACTGGCCCTGAGCATTCCGGCCAGCGCCGCAGTCGACGCTAAATTGCTCGACATGCTCAAGGCCAACGGCCAGATCACCGCTGCGCAGTACACCGAACTGCAAAACGAGTTGGCCAAAGACCAGAAAGAACAGCAGATCGCACGGCAAGCTCAACAAGAGACCAACGAACAAATCGCCGCCACCGCTAAAAAAACCAACGAATTGAGCAGCTTCGACCAGAAGCTGGCCTGGGCCGCCAAGACCCAGTTCAAGGGTGATGTGCGCTTCCGCCAGGAGACCATCAAGATCGATGGCGAACCCAACAACGGCGGGCGCGACAAGGACCGTCAGCGCATTCGTGCCCGTCTGGGCGCCTACACCGAGATCAACCCGCAAGTGGACACCGGTATTCGTATCGCCACCGGCGGCGGCGACGATGCGCGGTCCACCAACCAGGACCAGGATGGTTACTTCGACAAGAAGTCGATCTGGCTGGACCTGGGCTACATCGACTACCACCCCGACCAGATCAAGAACCTGCACGTGATCGGCGGCAAGATGCTGCAACCGTGGGTCAACATGGGCGACGTAATCTGGGATAGCGACATCAACCCAGAAGGCCTGGCCCTGACCTACAAGTACCCATTGGGCGGCAGCGCCGAGCTGTTCGGCAGCATCGGCAACTACAACCTCAAGGACAACGTCGACGGCGACGGCGTGCAGTTCCGCCACGACCTGCGCTTGACCGCCGGCCAATTGGGCTCGCGTTTCTCACTCACCGACAACCTGAAACTGACCGTGGGCGGCAGCGTCTACGCCTACCAGAACGACGAAGACAGCCGCTGCACCACGACCACCACGCCGTGTGCGCTGGCGGTCAACGGTAACTCGGCCAACGAAGAGTTCCGCCTGTACGAAGGCTTCAGCCAACTGGACATCGGCGGCCTGGCCGTTCCGCTGTCGCTGTATGGCCAATACGTGAAGAACAACGACGCCTCCACCGATCAGGACACCGCCTGGTTGCTGGGCGCCAAGTCCAAGGTCTTCGGCTTCAACCTGGACTACAACTACCGCGATACGCAACGTAACGCCGTGGTCGGCGCCTTCACCGACTCGGACTTCGCCAACGGCACCACCGGTTCGCGCGGCCACAAGCTCAAAGTGGGTTACGACATCGACAAGAACTTCGCGGTCGGCGCCACCTACTTCCTGACCAAGGCGGATTTCGCCAGCCGTACCCAGCGTGACGCCAACACCAACACCCTGCAGCTGGACGCAGAAGCCAAGTTCTAAAAAAGCGGCTTCGAGCGGCAAGTGGCGAGCTTCAAGGAGAAGCGTGTCACTTGCCGTTTTTCACTTGTAGCTTGCAGCTTGTCACTGCTTATTGACCCTTAAGACGCTCGGCCGCCAGCCGCTGCGCCAGGGCATCCACATCCTCAACCGGCTCTTCGGGCATGATCCTCAGCGTCGCCTGCATCAGGCGCATCTGGCGGATAAACCGGCGGCAGTTCGGGCAGAACATCAAGTGATGACGTACCAGCAGGCGCTCGCGAAAGGTCAATTGCCCATCGAGGTAGTCACTGGACCGCGCCACTTGTTCTTTACAGGTCAACATTCGCCCGTTTCCTCAAAATGCTCCACCGTAGCGAAGACTTTAAGCCGTGCTCGGTGCAACAGCACACGGACATTGGAGAGCGTGAGTGTCAGGAGAT
Source organism: Pseudomonas sp. FP597 (assembly GCF_030687435.1). NCBI lineage: Bacteria > Pseudomonadati > Pseudomonadota > Gammaproteobacteria > Pseudomonadales > Pseudomonadaceae > Pseudomonas > Pseudomonas sp. FP597. The sequence goes on from NZ_CP117432.1 coordinate 4,712,536, forward strand.
TACAGATCTCCTCCAACTCCAGGCCTTGGCGCTCGCGCAGTACCAGCACGCTGCTTTGCAGCTCAGACAAACTCAGTATCGTATGTTCCAGGCATTTGCGCAGTTCATCTTCGGTGAGCAGCGCTTCCGGCGTGTCCTGGTGCCAGGCATACGGAGCGACAGCCCAGTGACCGTCGTCGGGGCTGAAGCGATCATCGCCGATGGTGCCGTGGGGCGAAGGCAAATCATCGAGCAACACCTCGCGACGATTTTGCTTGTAGCGGCCCTTGGCGGCATTGGCGGTGATGGTCAACAGCCAGGTCTTGAGGCTGGAGCGCCCTTCGAACTTGCCCAGGTTGCGCACCACCGACAGCCAGGCGTCCTGCACCACTTCATCGGCGTGGCGCTGGCCGACGATCGCATAGGCCACCGTGCGCATGGCGCTCTGGTAGGTGGTGACCAATTCCTTGTAGGCCCGCTGCTCACCCTTGAGCAAACGTTCAAGCAGGTGCGTGTCGTCCGCTGCTGCCATTGTCTACCTCGATTTCACTCTGCAAACCCGGTTCCTGTGTGGGAGGGGTTGGGCAAGCCCTGATGCCAGTCAGTTAAGGGACAAACTCTGTATCTGTGGCGAGGGAGCTTGCTCCCTCGCCACAGGTCACTTTTTATCCCTTCAAAGCCTTAAGTTGCGGTCAGCGTTTACGCAGGATCACGCTGCCGATCGAATAGCCGGCGCCAAACGAGCTGAGTACCGCCACGGCACCCTTGGGCAAGTCATCCTGATAGGTGTGAAACGCAATCACCGAACCCGCCGAGCTGGTGTTGGCGTAAGTGTCGAGGATCACCGGGGCTTCTTCCACTGTCGCTTCGCGGCCCAGCAGTTTCTTCACGATCAGGTGGTTCATGCTCAGGTTGGCCTGGTGCAGCCAGAAGCGTTTCACATCGGCGACCTCCAGCTGGTTTTCCGCCAGGTGCACGCCGATCAGTTCGGCCACCATTGGGCACACATCGCGGAAGACTTTGCGGCCTTCCTGCACGAACAGTTTGTCCGGCGCGCCGATACCCTCTGGCGCCGCGCGGTTGAGGAAGCCGAAGTTGTTGCGGATGGTATTGGAGAACTTGGTCAGCAACTTGGTGCTCACCACGTCGAACTGATGCTCGGAGGTGGCCAGGTCGGCGCGTTCGAGCACAACCGCCGTAGCCGCATCACCAAAGATGAAGTGGCTGTCGCGGTCGCGGAAGTTCAGGTGGCCGGTGCAGACCTCGGGGTTGACCATCAGGATCGCCCGCGCCTGGCCCAGCCGGATGCTGTTGGCGGCGTTCTGGATGCCGAAGGTGGCCGAGGAGCACGCCACGTTCATGTCAAAACCAAACCCTTCGATGCCCAGGGCTTCCTGGACTTCGATGGCGATGGCCGGGTAAGCGCGCTGCAGGTTGGAGCAGGCGACGATCACGCCGTCGATGTCGGCGGCGGTCTTGCCGGCGCGCTGCAGGGCTTGTTCGGCAGCGCCGACGGCCATCTGGCAGAGTACCGACCACTCGTCATTGCTGCGCTCGGGCAGGCGCGGGGTCATGCGCTGCGGGTCGAGAATACCGTCCTTGTCCATCACAAAGCGGCTCTTGATGCCCGACGCTTTCTCGATAAAAGCTGCACTGGACTCGGTCAGCGCCTGCACGTCACCGCGCTCGATGGCGGCCGCGTTGTCTTGGTTGAACTGTTGCACATAGGTATTGAAAGACTGCACCAGCTCTTCGTTGGAGATGCTGTTGGCAGGGGTGTACAGGCCAGTGCCGCTGATGACGACGTTATGCACGGTCGTTCCTCTAGATCTGTCAGGCAGATAATATTGGTACCGTCGTACCAAACTGTAAGTAGTCCGATTCCGCGCAGCGGACATCAAACTGGCATCGCTTTATTCCATCGCGCCGCAGCCTTTTGCGACAATCCCGGTATTTATAGCGGCGAAGTTTGCCACAAACCCAGGGATTTGGCGCCCTCTCGCAGATTTGCCCATTTTAATGTGGGGGGGCTTGCTCCTGGCGCTGAAAGGGGTCAGGGCTCTACCTGGCCCCACTGCTTGCTCAAGCGCTTGTCGGAGATCGGTACCTTGGTGCCCAACTGCTGGCCAAACAACGACACCCGATATTCCTCCAGCCACCAGCGGTAGAGTTCCAACTGAGGGTCACGCTTGCCTTCCTGGGCGTGCTTGTTCAGGCGGTTCTGGTACTGCGCCCATAATCCGCTGAGTTCGCCGCTCCACACCCGGTCCTTTTGCACCTGGCCTGGCAGTTTTTCCAGGCGCAGTTCGATGGCCTTGAGGTAACGCGGCAGTTCCTTGAACCACTGCGCCGGGGTTTCGCGCACAAACCCTGGGTACACCAGGTTGCTCAATTGCTGCTTGATATCGTTGAGCGCCACGGCCTGGGCCAGGTCGATCTTGCCTTTGAAGCGCTTTTGCAGGCCGTGCCAGAGTTTCAGCACCTCCAGGGTCAGGCGCGCCAGGCGTTCGGCATGCTCGGTCCAACTGCCACGCTTGCGTTCGGCCAAGGCGGCCAGGCCCGCGCCGTCACGCGGCAGGCTGGTTTCGCCTTCCAGCACGCAGGTGTCGAGGCTGGCCAGCAGAATGTCTTCCACCAGCGCGTCGATACGCCCCAATTCGCGGTACATCAGGCCCAACTCAGTGAGGCCGGGCAATTTGCCACGCAGGAACTTGGCCGGCTCCGCCAATTGCTGCATCAGCAAGCGTTGCAAGGCACGGCGATGTTGAAACTCAGCCTCGGCGGCAGTAGAGAAACGCCCTTCCTTGACCGTACCGTTTTCTTCCACCAGCGCCGGATACACCGTCATCGACAGACCGGCGATGTTCTGCTGGGTCTTCTCGGCTACCGCCGCGAACGCCTTGGCCTGCACCGGTTGCTGGCTTTTCGCGGTTTGCGGCACGGCCAACGCGGCTTGGCTGGCTTCGGCGAAACGCGCGGTCAGCTCAGCCAGGTCGCGGCCTTCGCCAAGGAACTTGCCTTGGGCGTCGACCACTTCCAGGTTCATCTTCAGATGGTTTTCCACCTGCTGCGCCGCTTCGGCCCAGGCTTCATCGCTGACCCGCGCGCCCGTCATGCGCAGCAATTCGCGGCCCAGCGCCTGGGGCAGCGAGCCCTGGGCGAATTCGATGCGTTGCAGCGCGGCCTTGATAAAGTCCGGCACTGGCACGAAGTTCTTGCGCAGCGCCTTGGGCAGGTTACGCACCAGGGCGATGCACTTGGCTTCGATCAGCCCCGGCACCAGCCACTCCAGGCGCTCCGGCGGCAGGGCCGGCAGCAACGGCGCCGGTACGCGCAGGGTTACGCCATCGCGCGGGTGGTTGGGCTCGAAATGGTAGCTGAGCGCCAGGGCCAGGTCGCCCAGGTGCAGGGTGTCCGGGTAATGCGCGGCGGTGACTTCACTGGCTTCGCGGGCCAGCACGTCTTCCTCGCGCATGATCAGCAACTGCGGGTCTTTCTGGCTGTTGACCTTGTACCAACTGTCGAAGGTCGCGGTCTGGTGGATCTCCGCCGGCAAGCGCGCGTCGTAGAAGGCGTACAGGGTTTCTTCGTCGGCCAGGATGTCGCGGCGGCGCGCCTTGGCTTCCAGTTCGTCGAGCTGTTCCAGCAACTGCTGGTTGGCCGTGAGGCACCTGGCCCGCGATTGGATTTCGCCGCGCACCAGCCCTTCGCGGATAAACAGCTCACGAGACACCACCGGGTCAATTGGCCCGTAATGCACCGGCCGGCGCCCGACCACGATCAGCCCGAACAGGGTGATCTGCTCAAAGGCGACCACTTGGCCGCGCTTCTTTTCCCAATGCGGTTCGAAGTGGTTTTTCTTGATCAGGTGCCCGGCCAGCGGTTCGATCCAGTCGGCATCGATCTTGGCCACCATGCGCGCATACAGCTTGGTGGTCTCCACCAGCTCGGCGGTCATCAGCCATTGCGGGCGCTTTTTGCCGATGCCCGATGACGGGTGAATCCAGAAACGCCGCTGACGCGCGCCGAGGTAATCGCCGTCTTCGGTTTTCTGGCCGATCTGGCTGAGCAGGCCCACCAGCACCGCCTTGTGCAGTTTCGGGTAATCCGCCGGTTCTTTGTTGAGGGTCAACTGCATGTCGCGGCAGATCAGGCTCAACTGGCGATGGGAGTCGCGCCACTCGCGCAGGCGCAAGTAGTTGAGGAAATTCTTGCGACACCAATTGCGCAGCGGGCTGGCGGTCAATGCCTGGCGCTGTTCCTCAAAGCCGCGCCACAAGTTGACCAGCCCGGCGAAATCCGAATCCGGGTCCTTCCACTGGGCGTGGGCCTGGTCGGCGGCCTGCTGACGCTCCGGCGGGCGCTCGCGTGGGTCCTGGATCGACATGGCGCTGGCGACGATCAGCACTTCCTGCAAACTGCCGAGCTTGGCGGCTTCGAGCAGCATGCGGCCCATGCGCGGGTCCACCGGCAGGCGCGCCAGTTGGCGGCCCAACGGCGTGAGCTGGCTGTTGCGGTCGACCGCCGAGAGCTCTTGCAGCAGGTTGAAACCGTCGCTGATGGCTTTGCCGTCCGGCGGTTCGATAAACGGGAAATCGGTGATCTCGCCCAGGCGCAGGTGCAGCATCTGCAGGATCACGGCTGCGAGGTTGGTGCGCAGGATCTCCGGGTCGGTAAATTCCGGGCGCCCGATAAAGTCTTCTTCGCTGTACAAACGGATACAGATGCCCGGCTCGACCCGGCCGCAACGGCCTTTACGCTGGTTGGCGCTGGCCTGGGAAATCGCCTCGATCGGCAGGCGCTGCACCTTGGCGCGATAGCTGTAGCGGCTGATGCGCGCAGTGCCGCTGTCGATCACATAGCGAATGCCCGGCACGGTCAGCGAGGTTTCCGCGACGTTGGTCGCCAGCACCACACGGCGGCCCGGGTGGGACTGGAAAATCCGCTGCTGCTCGGCCGGTGACAGGCGCGCGTACAGCGGCAAAATCTCGGTGTGCTTGAGCTGGGCCTTGCGCAGCATCTCGGCGGCGTCACGGATCTCGCGCTCGCCCGGCAAAAACACCAGCACATCGCCGGGGCTGCGTCGCTCACTGCGCTCATAGGCGGCGATTTCGTCGAGGGTGGCAAGGATCGCCTGGTCAACGGTCAAGTCGTCTTCGACGCGGTTGCCCTCCTCGTCCTGTTCCAGGGTCAGCGGGCGGTACCAGGTGTCCACCGGGAAGGTGCGGCCAGAGACCTCGACAATCGGCGCATCGTCAAAGTGCTTTGAAAAGCGCTCAAGATCGATGGTCGCCGAGGTGATGATGACTTTCAGGTCCGGACGCCGTGGCAGCAGGGTCTTCAGATAGCCCAGCAGGAAGTCGATGTTCAGGCTGCGTTCGTGGGCTTCGTCGACGATGATCGTGTCGTAGCGTTCCAGGTAACGGTCGTTCTGGGTTTCCGCCAGCAGGATGCCGTCGGTCATCAGCTTGATCAGGGTGTTGGAATCGCTCTGGTCTTCGAAGCGCACTTGATAGCCGACCAGCGCACCGAGCGGTGTGGCCAGCTCTTCGGCCACCCGGCTGGCGACGCTGCGCGCGGCGATTCGGCGTGGCTGGGTGTGACCAATCAGGCCGTACTGGCCGCGGCCGATCTCCAGGCAGATTTTCGGCAACTGGGTGGTTTTACCCGAGCCGGTTTCGCCGGCAATGATCAGCACCTGGTGCTTTTGCAGCGCCGCCTTGATCTCGTCGCGCTTGGCCGCAATCGGCAGGCTGTCGTCGTAACGGATCACTGGCAGGCTCGCGCGCCGCGCCGTGACCTGAGCACAGGACGCCTGCATGCGCGTCACCCAGTGCGCCAGCTTCTCCTCGTCGGGTTTCTTGCGCAGCTCAAGCAACTGCCGGCGCAAGCGCTGGCGGTCGGCGAGCATGGCGTGATCGAGGTTTTTGAGCAGTTGGTCGATAGTGGGTGCTTGGTCAGTCATCAGGTACTTTGAAGGTCAGCTGTTTATGCACGGCCGGCAAGTGTGGCAGAAAAGCAGTGGCTAGCGTCAAGCTTCAAGCTGCAAGGAAGATCACCACCGCTTTTACTTGCAGCTTGAAGCTCGACGCTTATCGCTGCTCTTTCCTGCGATACGGGAACACGTCGATCACCTTGCCGGCGCGAATCGCGTCTTGCAGGCTTTTCCAGTAATCGGCGTTGTACAACTCGCCATGCAACTCATCGAACAGCTTGCGCTGGCCGGCATCGGCAAACAGGAACGGCGGGAATTCTTCCGGGAACACGTCCAGCGGGCCAATGGAGTACCAGGGTTCGGAGGCCATTTCGTCCTCCGGAGTACGCGGCGCGGGGATATGGCGGAAGTTGGCTTCGGTGAGAAAACAGATCTCGTCGTAGTCGTAGAACACCACGCGGCCGTGGCGGGTGACGCCGAAGTTCTTGAGCAGCATGTCGCCGGGGAAGATATTCGCCGCCGCCAGTTGCTTGATTGCCAGGCCGTAGTCTTCCAGGGCTTCGCGCACCTGCGCGGGGTTGGCGTTGTCGAGGTAGAGGTTGAGCGGGGTCATGCGCCGCTCCGTCCAGCAGTGGCGAATCAGCACGGTGTCGCCCTCCACTTCGACCGTGCCGGCGGCGACTTCCAGCAACTCGGCCAGGCACTCGGGCTCGAACTTGCTCAAGGGAAAGCGGAAATCGGCGAACTCCTGGGTGTCGGCCATGCGCCCGACGCGGTCGACGCTTTTGACCAGTCGGTACTTCTCGATCACCGTGGCGCGGTTGACGTTTTTCGACGGTGAGAAACGGTCCTTGATGATCTTGAACACGGTGTTGAAGCCCGGCAGGGTAAACACGCTCATGACCATGCCGCGCACCCCAGGGGCCATGATGAATTGATCGTCGGTGGTCGCCAGGTGGTTGATCAGCGCACGGTAGAACTCCGACTTGCCGTGCTTGTAAAAGCCGATGGAGGTGTACAGCTCGGCGATGTGCTTGCCCGGCAGGATGCGCTTGAGAAAGCCGATGAATTCGGCCGGCACAGGCACATCGACCATGAAATAGGAACGGGTGAACGAGAAGATGATCGACACCTCGGCTTCGTCGGTGATCAACGCATCGATCTGGATGCCCTGCCCTTCGCGGTGCAGCAGCGGGATCACCAGGGGCCATTGTTCGTCGCGGGTGTAGATGCGTCCTACGAGGTAGGCGCCCTTGTTGCGGTACAGCACCGAGGCAAACAGCTCGACCTTGAGGTCCGGGTCCTTGCAGACCCAGTCCGGCAGGTTCTCGCGCAGTTGCGCTTCGAGGCGTTGCAGGTCGGCGCTCAAGTCGGCATAGGGCTCGCTGAAACTGAAGTCCGCAAAGATCTGCGCCAGCATGCCTGGGATATTGCCGGCCGGCGCATACGTGCGGGTCTGCGCCGCCCGCGCCCGGCGCAGGCTTGGCCGGGTGGTGTGAATGAACATGCAGCCGTCGCTGATCAGGTCATGGCTGAACAGCCCGCAGAAGATCGAGTTGTACCAGGTCTCGGACAGCTCATCGTCAAAGCGCAGGTCGATCAGGCCGATGTAGGCGCTTTTCACCAGCGGCCAGGCATCGATGTCCAGCAACAGCGCGACATCGAAACCGGCGCGCAGGCGCGTGGTCACCTCAAGGACTTTCTCCTCATACAGGTTGATACGCGCCGCCGATGCCGCCTGCCCCTGCTGCCACTGAGCCTTCTCGAAACGCTCGCGGGCGCCGTCGGTGATCTGGCGGAAGTGCTCACGGTAATCGTCGAAACCATCGAGGATCATCCGGGCAATGGCGAGGGCGGACTGCGGCATGCGGGAAACCTCGAACGGGCATCGGGAAGCCCTGAGCTTAGCCAGTACAGGCATAGGTATCTACACAATTTCTAACAGCTGAAACGCCTCTCTGTGGTGAGCGGGGCTTGTCCCGCGCGGGACAAGCCCCAACGCCGATCAGTTAAGCGAACGCAATGCTCAAAGCAACAAAGATCAAAGGTGGGAGGGGGCTTGCTCCCGATAGCGGTGGGTCAGAGACTTAAATATCAACTGACCCACCGCTATCGGGAGCAAGCCCCCTCCCACAGGGGATCTGCGCTTAACTGACTGGCTTGTTAGGTAAAGCCCGCTCACCACAACAGCCCATTCGCCATAGATTTTTCGTTCACCGGGAATTGTGTAGAGGCCTAAGCCCGTACCGGTGGGCAGGAGAAGGACGATTTTTCGTGGCGTCTTTTACAACATCGCTCAGTTCTTACATTTATTTTCAATTTTGATAAGTCGACCAAGCGGTCAATAAATACGCGCGCCAGTCGCCTCGGCGTTTACCTGTACGCCGCTGGACGCTTGGCCTGGCCGGTTAAACACAGGCAACCACTTGCTCGGTCGAACACCCTCCCCCGCGCGCACTTTGGATCCAACTAAGGGAAACCCTGATTACCACATTAATGGCACTTTGATATACAGCGCGCCCTCTCCCGCCCTGACAAGGTCAAAAGACCGACCCGGGAGCAGGTTCTAATCGCACAAGGAGCATTGAGATGTCATTCAGGAATATGCGGATCGGCCTGCGCGCCAGTCTGAGTTTTGCAGTGTTGGCCAGTCTGCTGGTGATGGTGGGGGTGTTTGCCCTGGGCCAGATGGCCAAGCTGCGCGAAAGTGCGCTGATCATTGAAAAGAACTGGATGCCAAGCATCGAGAACATCCACGACAGCGCAGCCCTGGTGGCCACGGTCCGCCTGGAGTCCCTGCGCATGGTGAGCACCGACGAATCGCGGGTGCGTGACACCAGCCGAGGCTTGATCACCCGCACCGGGAGCGAACTGCAAGCCTTGCTCGACCGGCACGAAGCCTTGCTGAGCAACGACGAAGAACGCGAGCTGCTGAAAACCCTCAAGCGCAATGTGGCGACCTACCTCGCCATCGTCGGCCAGATGACCGCGCTGGTGGACAAAGACCAGCAACAGGACGCCCTCGACCTGCTGGTCAGCCGCCTTGCCCCCCAAGGGACGATCCTCAGCCAGAGCCTGGAAGGCCTGATCGCCTTCAATCAGAACGGCGTCGAAACCGCCGCGGATTCAGCCGCGCAGACGTACGCAAACGCGCAGTGGATCGTCGGCCTGATCATCGTTACCGCACTGCTCGCCACCTTGCTGCTGGCCTGGCTGCTGACCCGCAGCATCACCGCGCCCATCGGCCAGGCCCTGAGCGTGGCGCGCACCATCGCCGCCGGTGACTTGAGCCAGCCGATCAAGGTGCAGGGCAACGACGAACCGGCCCAACTGCTCGGCGCCCTGGCCAGCATGCAAGCGCAGTTGCAGAGCACCATCCGTGGCATCAGCGAATCCGCGCAGCAACTGGCCTCGGCCGCCGAAGAGATGAGCTCGGTGATGGACCAGAGCACCCGTGGCCTGCAGGCGCAGAACGATGAAATCGAACAGGCCGCCACCGCCGTCAACCAAATGAGTGCCGCCGTGGACGAGGTGGCGGGCAACGCCGTGTCCAGCGCCGAAGCATCCCAGGCCTCGGACGAAGACAGCAAGCACGGCCACTACCAGATCAGCGAAACCATCACCTCGATCCAGAACCTGGTGGACGAAGTGCTCGGTGCCTCGAACAAGGCCGAAGGCCTGGCGGTACAGGCACAGGACATCAGCAAGGTGCTGGAAGTGATCCGCGGCATCGCCGGGCAAACCAACCTGCTGGCCCTCAACGCCGCGATTGAAGCTGCCCGCGCAGGCGAAGCCGGACGCGGCTTTGCGGTGGTCGCCGATGAGGTGCGCTCGCTCGCCCAGCGCACCCAGGACTCCACCGAAGAAATCGAACAGATGATCAACGCCATCCAGCAAGGCACCCAGGACACCGTCGACGCCCTCAACAGCAGCGCCGAACACGCCGGCCAAACCCTGCAACGCGCCAACGGCGCCGGCAACGCCCTGGAGAAGATCACCGCCGCCATCTCACAGATCAGCCAGCGCAACCTGGTCATCGCCAGCGCCGCCGAACAACAGGCGCTGGTGGCCCGCGAAGTCGACCGCAGCCTGGTGAACATCCGCGACCTGTCCACCCAGACCGCCGCCGGCGCCACCCAAACCTGCGCCGCCAGCCAGGAACTGTCACGCCTGGCGGTAGACCTCAACGGCCTGGTGACGCGGTTTATCGTGTAAACAGTGATTGTGTCGAACAGGCCGCTGGGCAACACTCGCGGCCTTATTGACACAGGACTATTCCGTGAGAGCTGTCGACACCCTGTACCTGTTGGGCCTGGCTGCCATCTGGGGCGCAAGTTTCCTGTTCATGCGCATCATCGCGCCAGAGATCGGCAGCGTGCCGACCGCGTTTTTCCGCGTTTCCATCGCCGCCGCGGGGTTGCTGGCGATGTTGGCGGTGATGCGCGTGAAATGGGATTTCCAGGGCAAATTCAAGACCGTCCTGTTGCTGGGCGTGATCAACTCCGGCATCCCCGCGACGATGTACTCCGTGGCCGCCCAGGTCCTGCCGGCCGGCTACTCGGCGATCTTCAACGCCACCACACCGCTGATGGGCGTATTGATCGGCGGGCTGTTCTTCAGCGAACGCCTCACCCCCTCGAAAGTCGCCGGCGTATTCCTGGGCCTGCTCGGCGTCGGCGTACTGACCCGCGCCGGACCGGTAGCGTTTGACCTGGAATTGTTGATGGGCGCACTCGCCTGTTTGCTGGCGACCACCTGCTATGGCTTTGCCGGATTCCTGGCACGGCGTTGGCTGGACCAGCGTGGCGGGCTGGACAGCCGGCTATCGGCGCTGGGCAGCATGCTCGGCGCGACGCTGTTTCTGCTGCCGCTCTTCGCCTACAGCGCCATCAGCCACCCGCCCGCGAGCTGGGGCGGGTGGCAGGTGTGGACGTCGTTACTGGGGTTGGGGTTGGTGTGTACGGCGCTGGCGTACGTGCTGTACTTCCGGCTGCTGACGGCAATCGGACCGGTGAAGTCGATGACCACGACGTTTTTGATCCCACCGTTTGGGGTGTTGTGGGGGGCTTTGTTGTTGGGGGAGCCGTTGTCGATGGCGCATGTGTATGGCGGGGTGTTGATTGGGGGGGCGTTGGGGTTGGTCTTGGGGGTGGGGAAACTGGCCAAGGCGCGGTAGGGGCGTGATGCCCCTACCGCGTTGCAAGCTTCAGCTTTTACGGAAAACAAACACCAGGCCGATGATGATCAAGCCCATCCCCAGCAGGCTCAGCAGCGCAAGCCGGTTGCCGAAGATCAGGTAATCCATCACCGCCGTCACCGCCGGCACCAGGTAAAACAGGCTGGTGACATTCACCAGATTGCCTCGTGCAATCAGGCGGTACAGCAACAGCGTCGCCAGCAAGGACACCACCAACCCCATCCACAACACCGGCAGGTAAAAGCTGGCGGTGTGTTCAAAATGGAAGGGCTGGAACGGCACAAACACCGAGCACAGCAGCAGCCCGGCCAGGTACTGCACCGGTAAAGTACCCAAAGGGTTGTCGGTGATACGCTTTTGCATGATCGAGCCGAAGGTCATGCTCGCCAGCGCCAGCAGGCCGAACAGCATGCCGGCCAGGGACATCCCGGACAACCCGATGCCTTGGTAGACCACCATGATCAACCCGGCCAACCCCAGCGCCAGGCCGAACAAACGACTTAACGAACGCTGACGCTCCACCAGCACAACCGTCAGGATCGGCTGCACGCCCATGATGGTTGCCATCACGCCGGGCGTCACTTTGAGGTCCAGGGCCAGCAGATAGAAAATCTGATACGCCCCCAACAGCACCCACCCGGTCGCCGCCGCATACAACATAGGTTTGCCGGGGCGAGGCAGTTTCAGCTTGAGGACCGGTACCAGAATCACCAGGCCTGCCAAAGCGATGGCAAAACGGATCAACAGAAAGGCAAAGGGCGAAGCGTGGGCCAGGCCCAACTTGGAGAAAATCGCCCCGCTGCTCCACAGCAGTACAAACAGGCTCGTCGAGGCCGCCGCGGCCACGGATTGTTTCGAAAGAACAGACATGAATACCACCTGTCATCAGGCAAAAAGCCAATTCAGCTCAGTAAGGCTGAAACTCAGTAGGTTTTTTCAGGCGGGCACAGGGGAACAGCGAGTCGCTGATCAGCCCGAAATGCCAACACCCGGCGGTGATACGACTGCGTACACCGGCATGCCACTGACAGGAGGGGGGTAGTGACTGATCTGCGCAGGCTGCTTATTCCCGCACGGCACGACCACAGCGTTAACCGCTGGATCGACTACCGCTATGCGAGGAGAAGCAGGCATGGGCTGATCTTGTGTGAAGGGATGGAGAAGCGCCGACTATAACCAGCCTTCGACCTATTGTGCAATCACCCGCGCAGTGGTCCGTTCGCGTGGAGGAGTTTTCATTTTGAGGCAAACACACGGTCGTTATAATGCCGACCGGTTTTGATCCAAGGATTTTACATGCTCGCTCTGCCCTGGCTGTACCTGGCGCTTCTCTCCATTGGCTATGTACTGGCCTTGACCTACGGGCAACTCGGCGCGCTCGCGGCGGTCTCTGTCGCCCTGCTGCTGATTGCCGGCTACGCGGTGCGCCGGCAGCGCACGCCTTGGGCGCGTTACCTCGGCCATGGACTGTTCATCGTATTGGCCCTGGGGCTGGCGATGCACTGGCTGCCGGGTTTCTACAATGGCCGTGCGATTGACCCGCAGCGCTTTACGCCTGACGCCGTACCGTTCTCGATGTACCTGAACCAGGACAAACCGCTGATTGGCTTTTGGCTGCTGCTGGCCTGCCCGTGGATCGTGGCGCGGCGCTCATTGCGCCTGACACTCTGCGTCACGGCGCTGGCTTTGAGCCTCACGGCCATCGTCGCATTGGGCGGTGCCGTATTGCTGGGGATTACCAGCTGGGCCCCGAAATGGCCGGAACAGGCGTGGATCTGGGTGCTCAACAACCTGCTGCTGGTGACGTTGGTGGAGGAGGCGTTGTTTCGTGGCTACATCCAGGGCGGGTTGAGCCGGCGCTTCAAGCAACTGCCTTATGGGGAAAACCTGGCACTGCTATTGGCCTCACTGTTGTTTGGGCTGGTGCATGTCAGCGCTGGGTGGCAGTGGACGTTGTTGGCTGGAATTGCCGGGGTTGGGTACGGGTTGGCGTACCGGTTTGGCGGGCTGGGCGCGGCGGTGATGACACATTTCGGAGTGAATTTGCTGCATTTTGGCTTGTTTGTGTATCCGATGCTGGCTTGAAAAAAGTAAGCGCTCCAAGAACTGGCGCAAAGATGTCGCAATTCGCAAAAACAACAATAAAAACAAACAAAACCAATAAAAAAATGTATTTTACATAGATATATCGATAATTTCGCAAAATGCGACAAGGCTCAAAAATGTCTAATCCCGGCTTTCTCGGTCTTGATGCGGTCCAGGTATGGAACACGCAGTCGGCTTACCAGCATCTTCAAGGGACTCAACAGGCCGATACCAAGCGCACTGCAGAGCGGCGCCTTCATGAGATCGGCCTCTTGCCCCCAGAGTTGACCGTCCACAACCTGGAGGATGAACTGGGACGCCCGCCGACCCACTCCGTCCTCACCTGGGATATCGACAGGGCCCGAGCCAAGCGCAGACTGGTGATATTCGCGCAACTGTGGCGCACAGTTGACGGGCAAGAATTCCTGCACGCCAACGATGCACGAGGTGCGCGCTACTGGCTGCCTCTGGGCACCGAACCGCTCGATGCCGACGGGCTGCTCAACGCCCTTCAACGCTTGCAAACGCATATATCCAAATACATCGTCGTTTTTCCAGGTGGACGCCTCACCGGCCTCTGCAGGCAACTCGCCGCTCCCGCAAACGTGGAGTTCGGGTTGCTGAGCTATGCGCCTGTGTTGGATGAACCTACAACCAACCCACTGCACACCCACGCGACGCGCCTTGCTCCGCATCTCAAACGGCTTGAATCAGAAAGCGTGCAAATCATCCGTGAAGCGGTGGCCGAATCGGAAAACCCGGCCATGCTTTATTCCATGGGCAAAGACAGCGCAGTCATGCTGCACTTGGCCCGTAAAGCCTTTTATCCCTCGGTGCCGCCCTTCCCGCTACTCCATGTGGACACACGCTGGAAGTTTCAGGAAATGTATATGTTCCGCGACCTCATGGCGCGTGAGAGCGGCATGGACCTGCTGGTGCACGTCAACCCAGAGGCGATCAGTAAAGATATCAACCCCTTCGACCATGGCAGCGCGTTGCACACCGACCTGACCAAGACCGAAGGCCTGAAGCAAGCCCTGGATAAGTACAAATTTGACTTGGTGTTTGGTGGTGCCCGCCGCGATGAAGAGAAATCCCGGGCCAAGGAGCGTGTGTTTTCGTTCCGCAGCAAAACCCATCAATGGGACCCCAAAAACCAGCGCCCCGAGGTATGGAACCTCTACAACACCCATAAAAACCCTGGCGAGAGCATTCGCGTATTTCCGCTGTCCAACTGGACAGAACTCGACATCTGGCAATACATCCACCAGGAAAACATCCCATTGGTTCCTCTGTATTTTGCAAAACAACGGCCCGTCGTCATCCGCAACGGTGTGGCACTCATGGTGAATGACTCACGCATGAAACTGCTGCCGAACGAAAAAATCGAAGCGCGCAACATCCGCTTTCGTACGCTAGGCTGCTACCCACTGACCGGCGCGGTCGAGTCGAACGCCCTCACCGCCGCCGATGTCATCCTGGAACTGCTGGGCTCCACCCACTCCGAGCGCCAAGGCCGAGCGATTGACAGCGACTGCGCCTCCAGCATGGAAAAGAAAAAAAAGGAGGGCTACTTCTGATGGCACTCGACATACCTGCGCTTACCGCCCCTGCAACCATCGACGATTATCTCGCCCTACAGCGTGATCAGGACCTGCTGCGCTTCATCACCTGCGGCAGCGTGGACGACGGCAAAAGCACGCTGATCGGGCGCTTGCTGTGGGATGCCCAACAGCTGACGGACGATCAACTGACGACACTCCAGGCCGATTCAAAAAAACACGGCACCCAGGGCAAGGATCTCGACTTTGCACTCCTCGTCGATGGCCTGTCCGCAGAACGTGAACAAGGCATCACCATCGATGTCGCTTACCGCTTCTTCTCCACCGCCAAACGCAAATTCATCGTCGCCGACACCCCGGGCCACGAGCAGTACACGCGCAATATGGTGACCGGCGCATCCACCGCCGATGTGGCGGTGATTCTGATCGACGCCCGCCAGGGCGTACTCACGCAAACGCGACGCCACGCCTACCTGGTGTCATTGATGGGCATTCGTCAGGTGGTGTTGGCCATAAACAAAATGGACCTGATCGGATTCGACGAAACGGTTTTCCGCCAGATTACCGACGAGTTCCGTGAGTTTTCGCAAAGCCTGGGCTTCGAAACGATCGTCCCGATCCCACTCAGCGCGCTCAAGGGTGACAACATCACCCAACGCTCCACCCATACCCCCTGGTACAGCGGCCCAACCCTGATGGGTTGCCTGGAAACACTGGAGATCCCTTCACCTGAATCCGAGCGCTTGGTATTCCCGGTGCAATGGGTCAATCGACCGGATGCCTCCTTCCGAGGCTTCAGCGGCTCGATTGCCGAAGGAAAGGTCCGCGTCGGCGACAACGTGCGCGCCAGCCTGTCCGGTCAGACATCCACGGTCACCGAGATTATCGGCATGAACGGCTCGATGCCGTCCGCCAGCGCCGGAGACGCCATTACCCTGAAATTGAACAAGGAAATCGACGTCTCGCGCGGCGACATACTTTCCTTGAGCCAGAGCCCGCTGGAAGTCACCGACCAGTTTGAAGCGGTGCTGATCTGGATGGACGAAGAGGCTGGCCTGAACGGCCGCAGTTACGACATCAAGTTGGCGACACAGTGGGCATCCGTCTCCATCACCAACATCAAATACCGCATCGACACCAACACCCTTGCCCGTGACGCCAGCAGGCACCTCTCGCTGAACGACATCAGCGTATGCACCCTGGCCACCAGCAAGCCCTTGGTATTCGACAGCTACCAACACTCCAGAGCCCTGGGAAGCTTCATCCTCGTCGACCGCGTCACCCACGCCACCGTCGCGGCGGGGATGATCACTCACAGCCTGCGCCGCGCGCAGAACGTACACCGACAGGCGCTCTCGATCACACGGGAAGATCGCGAAAAACTGAATGGCCACAAAGGCAAAGTCATCTGGTTCACCGGCTTGTCAGGGTCAGGCAAATCAACCCTGGCCAATGCGCTGGAACTGGAACTGCACGCCAGGGGCCACCGCACCTACATCCTCGACGGCGATAACGTACGCCAAGGCCTGAACAGAGATTTGGGGTTTACCGACGCCGACCGCGTGGAAAACATCCGCCGTATTGCCGAAGTGGCAAAACTGATGATGGATGCAGGGCTTATCGTGTTGACGGCGTTTATCTCGCCTTTCAGGAGAGAACGGCAGATGGCGAAGGAGCTGATTGGCGAGGATCGGTTTGTCGAGGTGTATGTGAGTACGTCACTTGAAGTGTGCGAAGAGCGGGATGTGAAGGGGTTGTATAAGAAGGCAAGGGCTGGGCAGTTGCCTAATCTTTCGGGGGTGGGGAGTCCTTATGAAGCGCCCGTTGAAGCTGATCTTGAAATTGATACTGCGCAAACTGACCTCGAACAGGCACTCTCCAAACTGTCGGATATCATCAAATAAAGATGTCACACAGCTTTAACAACGCCTACCCTGCGGGTGGCAGGGTAGGCGTCGTTCAGTTCATTAATATCTGCAATCATTAACGACAGAAGCTCACAACCGACTCAAGGTCAGTTATGCATGCGGCTTGGCCAGAGTTCAATCAGCCTTTGTTAGCCTGAATTTTAAACTTTGTTGGCGAGGTGCAGTTGTAGCGGACGTTGCCTTCCTGCTGAATCACTTTGATCGAGTAAGTACCTGCTTCCAGCTTGCTGATGTCTAGCTTGCCAACAAAGCCCGACATCGCCAAGTCAGGTTTGTTCAAGGCACTTGCAACATCCGGACGAGGGGCACGTGTGACCGGCGAAGTCAGAACAACGTCGTTCTTTGCGTTGATAATTTGCAAGGTTACATCTTTCGGGACGGTGCCAGCGACGACATTGTAAGCCCAGCCCCACGGCTCAAAAGGAACATTTGCAAGGACTTGTGCGCCCGAAACAGGAGCGTCCAGCGAGCATGAGTTGTTGGAGGCAACATCTTTCATCTTGTCTGCATCACAGCCTGCAAGAAGACCGAGAAGAGCAACAGCCGGTAGGTAGAGCGTACGCATAAATCTTCCTTTAAATTTCTATTTTCAAGCCAATTAAGATTTGAAAAGCCTAAAACAAACACTTTTCAAACCAGCGATTTTATTGGCAATAGCTGCCAAAACTTTCGGGCGCAGCACGTCAACATCCTGCATCTTGCGATGATACCAACCGGCATCAACCCCGTAATCCCTCACCAATACATCTCGATGCCCATCCAAGCTGAGGAGCCGATTGAGTTCAAGAATGCCCACCATCTCATAGGCCTTTCCCAACCCTCTGTTTGGCACGAAAAAAAGCAGCGCTTTCTCGATATCCAGATGTATGTCGCTAGGCACGTCAGGATATCTCAACAGATCAGAAAAGCCATCCTTAAGCGCTTGCGCCCCGACGTTACGGAAGAAGGAAGTGGCGATTAAGTAATGCTCGTTCATCGTACGTACAGAATTGGCGACCGTTTGACTGCTCGCACTTTGTCCCGGCAGCACACGAAAACTGATCAGCTCACGCTCAGAGATGTGGATTGGAAATCTTTTTACCAATCGGACCCACATATCAAAATCAGGCAATTGTCGAAGATTGTTATTGTAGACACCTACTTCGTCATAACATTCACGCCGAATGAGCACTGTGGGGTGGCAAATGCAGTTGCCCTGATCGAAAAAAAGACGCAACCACTGACCTTGAGACCGATTCTGCTGGTCAAACACCGAGCCAAAGGTTAGACGCTTCTTGTTGATGACCTCGCCTCGCTTATCAATGAAGCGAGCTCGACCAAAGGTCGCACCTAACTGAGGATTTCCAAGCAGTATCTGAAGTTGATAGGCAAGCTTATCTTCATCACACCAATAATCATCGGAATTGATCAACGCTATGAATTGGCCCTTCGAGCGAGCAATCAACTCGTTGGTGACCGCACAGGCACCGCGATTGTCCTGATAGGGGAAAAAACGAATTCGAGGGTCGACAACCGACTCAACGACCTCCCGAGTATTGTCAGTGGAGCCGTCATCGGCAATCAGGAACTCCAGTTCGACGCCGCGCTGCTTCAGTACACTGGCAATCGCTTGCCCCACGTATTCAGCATGATTGAAGGTGGCCATTATCACGCTTATCAGGGGGCCGTTCATATTCCCCCTCCACGACGGATAATCTTCAGGAAGATTTTTTTAACGACCGGAGGCGTAAGACCTTTTAAAACTATCACCACGACAGGCGGGATGAACTGCTCAAGGTTGGTTGCACTCCAGGCTAATGCACGCGCAACCGTACCTAATGATTGACCGCGTCGTGAGAGTAAAACTGCCTTTCGCAGACGGCGTTGCAGTTTGGCGAAGCTGGCATGAAACAGCTGACGGGTGAGTTGGTCATACTCGGGAATCAGACTAAGCTGCTGCTCCAACTGTTCGATACGGGCCACGTTGGACCAAGCCCCTCTTGAATGCACGCGATAAACCGACATGGGTTCTTCGATAAATCCAATCAGGCTATTTCTTGCCACGCAGATATTGACGATCCAATCATACGACGTGATATCGAACAGCTCGGCCGGCAGCGTTTCCAGCGCCGATTTTCGATAAAGGCAAGTAGAAAAGTTGCCTACCAGATTGTCTGAAATCAGGTCTCGCGCGGTTAATAGCCGATAGCCGTCACTTCGCTTGACTCGACTGACGAAGCTTGCGTCATCTTCGTTAAAAACAAAGTAATTGACCGAGCAAAGGCCACATTCCCAGTGCTGATCGAGGAATCTCGCTTGGCGCGTCAACTTATAGGGACTGCTCCAGTAGTCATCACCCTCGAGCACCGCAACATAGCGGCCGAGACAGGCCGAAAACCCGCGTTGGTAATTCCTGGTAATCCCTAGATTGGCCACGGGAGAAAGGTACTTGAACGTAAACCGAGCATCTCGGCCTTCATAACGCTGGATACGTTTTAGCGTGGCATCAGATGAAGCATCGTCGGCAACAACCAGCTCAATAGCACCGCTGAAATCCTGGCTGAAGAGCGAGTCCAGTGCGCGCTCAATGTACAGTTCATGATTATAGGTAACCAACAGCACCGATAATTCAAAGTGCGAGCTTTCGTCTGTCATTTACTTCACCAGGGGCCTTGCAGGATTTCCCACTACCGTGGTGAAAGGCTCAACGTCTTTGACGACAACCGCGCCCATACCGACAACCGCTCCCGCACCGATTTTCAAGGGCACGCCGTACTTACCCTGCTTAATCAGCGCACCAGCACCTACGTAAGCATGGTCGCCAATCGTGACATTGCCATTACATTTCACACCGGGTCCGAAAGTGACGAAATCGCCAATCACGCAGTCATGGGAGATGTTGCACTGGCAGTTAGCCTGAAAAAAACGTCCAATTTTCACATTGGAGGTAATGATTGTCTGCTCGGAGACCATGACCCCCTCTCCGATCTCGTTGTTGTCCAACAAAATCGCACTGGGCGCTATTAGGGCAAAAGGCTCGATACCGCGCGCCAGGCAAGCGTCGGCAATCCTCTGACGAGCTTTGGAGTCACCAATCGCGATATTAAAGCGCTTAACGCCGTTAAGTTCAAAAAAGGCATTGAGGCTGACCGCACGATACCCGTTGATAAGCGTGGGCGCCTCCAGGTTCTCCACGACGAACAATAACTCAGAGTTCAATCCGGCTGGTGTGCCGTTGATCATTGATCGCAACATTGGCATCACTTCTCTGCCATGCCCGCCTGCGCCAATAAGACCAAAAAATGTTTTCATAATGTACTCTGAAGAATTATTCGCTGTCTTGGCAGGCACGCAATGATACGCGCGCCTGCCAGCACACCTTAAACCGGTGTTCAAGCATTGATACGCTGTAACGCTCTGCGTAAACGGCGTACTACCCGTTTTAAAAAGTAGACAACATGCCCTTGGCTCGACGTGCTCGCCCCCTCCAGCGAGGTCACCGCAGGAATGGAAGCACTGTGGGCCGCCATCAGGAAGTGTCCAAAGCCCGTTTGTCCGGTTATACGATAAAAATCGAACACCGAGAACATGTACTCATCACGCAGCACACGTTCGAAGTCCGGGTCAGCACAGCGCTTGATAAAAAGGGACAACGCCGCTGCTTTACCGGAGGGTTGAACGAACGCACTGTCCAACAGAAGGAAAAACTTTTCGGCTTCCAATCTGGAAGAAGTCATCGATACGTCTTTGAGGCGGAAATATTCAGAAAATCCGTCAATAAAGACTTCGTCCGAAAGCGATTCGAAGAATGAGCCAAATATCTCAACAAGTTCGGTCAAGTTCCGCGCTGAGTTTTCAGGCGAGACCGCGCTAGTATTATTACCATCGCGGAGATGCGCGACCAGATTTTCCTGAATCACATGAATCGGGAAATGCTTTACCAGCCGGATCCACATATCGAAATCCGGCAGTTGCCTCAGACCGGGATTGTAATAACCGAGGGTTTCAAACACCTCTTTGCGCGCGAGCATACTTGGATGGCAAATGCAGTTGCCTTTCAAGAAGAAATGCTTCAGCCATTCTCCCTGAGTGCGATTCGCCTGCCGGAACACATCGTTCCAGATCGCCTCAGGCCCGGAAATTTCCCGGCCCGAACCGTCCACCAAATCAGCCCATGTAAAGCATGCACCCAATTCAGGCTGAGCGTCGAGGATCACCACTTGCTTGCCGAGTTTGGACGGGTACCAGGCGTCATCGGAATTGAGCAGTGCAATATATTTGCCTCGCGCCTGCCGGATCAAAAATACAAGGTTGCCCACAGGGCCGAGGTTTCTCTCCTGCCTGAACGTCCGAATACGTCGGTCCGTGAAGCTTGAGATAACCTCCCAGCTATTGTCCGGCGAGTGGTCATCGGAAATCAGCAATTCAAAGTTTGAAAAGCTCTGGCCCAACACACTGTCAATGGCCTTGCTGATGTGTTTCGCGTGGTTATAGGACGGCACCACAACGCTGACCAACGGCACGTCAGCATTGAGGGCGGTATCTACTTTCTCATGAGACATGGCGAGCCTTCCAAAGGCGATAAGCTTTTTTGATCGGTTCAGGGCAGTATTTACGCAAGGTACTTAGCCTGCCGCGCGGGCCTGGAGCCACCGTAGTCGCTACGTTCTGCATGGCCAGCGGCAGCGGGTCGACGCTCACCGACGAAATCACCGGATTATTGATAACCTGGCGCAGTATTTCTATCCGTGGCGCAAGCTGAGCCTCATAGCTGTACAGGTCGCGAACACGACCGATACCAGCCTCACCCACTGCTTTCAATGCTGCAGGATCGCCATGGTACTTTTCGACCAAGCTGATGATGTCCCACAAGTCATACTTGATCAGCACGATATCTTCGCCGTCAGTGAACCGACCCAGAGCGGAATTGAATTCGTCGAAAGCGAAAATCGCGGTGCCGCGCAATGCTGCTTCGGTGCAACTTGCGGTAGGAAAACCATCAAATGAGCCAGGGAATATTTTCCCGCTGATATTCGGCGACATGATGATGTCCATGTCTTGGAAAAAGCCGTCAAACTCATCCGGATTAAGCGAGCCATGGAACTTGATCCGATCACTGAACAAGCTGACATCAAGGACCGTCTTGTTAAAGGGGCCGACAACATGGAAGAAAATGTCGTCATAACGCTGGCACAGGACACTCGCGGTGTTGATAAAGACATCATAACCTTTGTCTTCACCATACGTTGTGTACTTATGCGCCATAAAGCAGATATCCAGGCGCTCCTTACCAAAACCCCAGCGGTTTTTTTCAAGACGCGGCCGCTCACTGACGGGCTCAGGCATGACCACGCCGAAAATCATCTCGATCTTGTCAGCCGGGCACAAGTGCTTTTCAGTAAGGTAGTTATAGATGACCTGCTGGGTAACGATAACTTTCTGAAAGCAAGGCGAATCAAAGATGCGCTTGAGCTTCTTGTCGCATTCGAGGCTGTTCAGGGCAAAACCGGCGCCTGGGTACAAGGTAAACACAAACGGAATATTAAGCGCTTCGGCCTGCGGCAACAGAGTGTAAGCGTTAGAAATGAAGTTGACATACAGCACTTTGCCGATAGCCAGCGGGAACGACTCATCCGCAACCATTACCCGATTGCCCAACTCGGGATAGGTGTGCTGGTAATCGCGAACCACGCTGGTTATCGACGCATTTTCGAGCACGTGCAACGTGGCGCCCGTAGTCAGTACCAACGAACGCTTGAACGCTTTCAGATACGCCGTGAATTCGACATGACGGAAGCCGCTGCGGCGCGACGGAAACACATCATCGACGACAATCAAATCCAATTTTTCAAAGCTGTCAGAGTAGCTGCCGTTCACCCATGAATACAGCTTCCAATTGTACTTTTGAAAGCCTTCGTTATAGTTGAAGTCGATAAAAGTATTGTACTGGTCGATCAAACCGAGCAAAGTCGTTGCCTTGTCCAGCTCTTTGCGAGCACTCCACTCACCGCCGATATGTTGACGATAGACCGACAGCGGCTGTTTGAGATGAGCAATACTACCAAACTGCGCGCAGTAAATATTAAAAAACCAATCTACTGTATAAATATCAAATATTTCTGCGGGAATAACATCGAGGATCGGACCACGATAAAAGCACGCAGTAAAGTTACCAATGACATTATTTTCGGCCAGCTCAAGTCCGCTTATCGTGTCACTTATCAAATTTTTATGTTCGGAGAAGAGCTCTCGCGAAGAGCCGTCAGACACACACAACTCAATCGAATTGAACGACATCACCGATTCCGGATGAGTCGCGAGAAAATCAATATGCTGCTGAATACGCGTGTCTGAAGTCCAGAAATCGTCGCCTTCACAAAAGGTCAGGTAGTCACAACCCTTGGCGAGGTTAACCGACGTCGCCAGGTTCCCAACTACACCTACGTTCTTTTTGTTCGCATGGAACTCAATGGAAATACGGTCGTTTTGCTGGTTTTCGATCGTTGCCCTGACGACATCTGCCGTGTTATCAGGCGACACATCATCAATCACGATGATGCGCATGCGGAACTGGCCTTTCTGGCGCAATACCGAGTTGATGCATTCAGCGATATACGCTTCATGCTTATACGTCAGAACAATAACGGTCACCAGTGGCACATGGCCGTGCGCTAGTCCAAGCTGGCAACTTTTTTGGAAATGAAGCTTGCGTAAAAAGAGATCAACTTGATAACGAGCACTTCGAATTGAACGTTCACCTTCTTTTTTTGCAAAAATCGAAAAACCGGGGGTGACCCATATAGGTTCAAATGCCTTGTGCAGGCGGTTTAGCGCCTCAGGCGCAGTACCTTTGGATTCAACACAGAGCAGCCCGCGCCCCGATAGCAAATCAAAAAGTTTGACCACGGACGCGTCGGACTGTTGCAGCAGATTCGAATCCGTTAGCAACAGATCGATTTTTTTCCCACGAAGTGAATACTGCTTGGTAATGAAAAGAGCCGACACCGCAGCGTCGGCCCCTTTCAACACGAGTGGCTGCTCAAGACCGAACTCCTGCATGAGAAAATTCAGCAGCTCGAGTTTATCCTCGTTGCTGAAATCATCAATTTTAAAGATTTCAGTACCACTCACGTTATTATTCCCGCCCGCACATTCACTATTATTTACAGCCATTTTAAATTTCCCTATTTACAGGACGCTATCGTTCAAGACAGGTCTTGCTTCACAAGTCGGCAGATCATATCCACCTCTTCCAGAGAAAGCGTGTGATACAGCGGCAGGCATAGAATCCTACGGGAGATATCCTCGGCGACGCTAGCACTTTGCCCGTGAACATAAGGCAGTTTTGTCAACGACGGGTAAAAATAACGACGTGGGTAGATGCTGTTCAGGTTTAGAAATTCAACCAACTTCAACAGTACCGCTTCGCTTTCGAAAACAACCGGGAAGTAAGCGTGGTTATATTCGGTCTTTGCCAGAATCTTTTGAAAGGTGACGGGCAGCCCTTCAAGATTGTGCACATAACGTTCCGACAGCTTGCGGCGCACTGCCAGGATGTCGGGTACATGCTTGATATTGCACAAGCCCATGGCAGCATGAAACTCTGAGTTCTTGCCGTTGATACCAACATCGCCGAAATCAGTGGCCGAGGAGTGACCGAAGTTTCTCATCATAGCCATGCGCTTGGACACATCTGCGTGCGGGCTAATGACTGCGCCGCCTTCGACAGTATGGAAAAGCTTCGTCGAGTGGAAACTGCAAGTAGATACATCGCCATAGGCCAGCAGCGATTTGCCGTTGTGCACAGTGCCAAACGCATGCGCTGCATCGTAGATCACTTTCAAGTTATGCTTTTTGGCAATAATGGCAATCGCATCTACATCACACGGGTTTCCGAACACATGCGTCGCAAGGATGGCGGTAGTTTTTTCAGTAATAGCCTGTTCGATCAGCTTGACGTCAATATTCAGCGTGTCACGGCAGATATCGACCATTACAGGTTCGCAATGCTCCCAGACGATGCTGGACGTCGTCGCTACGTAGCTGAATGGTGTCGTGATGATCTCGCCTTCGAGCTCAAGCGCACGGATCGCGATCTGCAGTGCGACGGTGCCGTTGCTCAGAAACAGAAGGTTATCAACCGACAGGCACTCTTTAAGCTTGATTTCCAGCTCGTTCAGAAGGGGGCCGTTGTTTGTTAACCATTCTCGAGACCATATGCCTGCCAAATAGTTTTGATAGTCGGCGTACGGCGGCATAAAGGGTTTGGTGACTGTAATATTCATGAAGTTCTCAAGCGAAAATTAATAAACGTTCATTTAGTGAAACGTTTTCTCAGGATTCCATACCACGAACGCTCAAATTCATTAAGACGGCCTTCCAAATCCTCGATCAATAGTTTCTGATCGGCGATTTCCTGAACGAGTTGAGCGTTTGTATTAGCACTCACAACGCAATCAGCCATCAGCTGTTCGATTTTTTCTGCCTGTTTATTGTTGGTTGAATTCAACGCGTCAACAGATGCCGTCAGCTGCTGGATCAAACTCTCGCGAGCGCTGAGATGTTTTTCCGCAACTTCAGACTGTTGTTTGTGTTCGGCCAGCGTTCGTTCAAGCACATTGATATGCTCGTCACGCAATGCGCTTTCTCTTTTCAAAGCTTCATTGGCTTCGGCTGCCTGCTCCAACAAAAGTTCGCGAGCCCGCAATGCTTGCTCAATTAGTGCAGTCTGCTCGGTATGAGCGGCCAACGCATCCGCACGAGCATCAATCTCTCGCTTCAACTCGTCGATGGACTGCCCCGCTTCATCAAGCTCAATATTCCGGGCAGCAAGGCTTAGCTCAAGCGATCGATATTTTTCGCCTAACTGATCAATCAAGTCACCGCGAGCTTGCCACTCATCCTTGATAAGCACGATGTGCTCTGTCTGTCCAGCAAGCGTGTGTTCGAGAGCATGGATTTTTCCCTGGAGCGCGGCATTGTCCTGCTCGATAGCTTGAACGGTGCCGCCCAGATGTTCCAGCAGCTCACCACGCGCAGCCCAGTCTTGTTCGACCAGGCTTGCGTTGCCGAGGTAAGTAACGTAATCCGCTACAGACTGCTCCAGCTTCTGAATATGCTGAGACTTTTCGAGATTGTTTTGTTCCAACGCATTCAGGCTATATTCATGAAGGTGGAGGTTTTGCGTTTCCGTCGCGTCTGAGGTTTCCACCGGGTAGCCATAATGAGACAACCAGCAAGCGATCTCTGGCGGCAAGCTTTTGTCGAAAGCGCTTTCATCTTTGCGCCACGCTTCTACGTTATCTGCAAACACAGTTTTGCTTTTCTGTTTGCGCCACGCTGAGTAGGCCTGTGAGGACACTTGGCTCATGTCAAACTTACAGAACTGGTCGTAATCGATGAAAGCCTGGGGATCCAGCATTGCCGGATCAAAATCGACTCCGAGGAACTGGCATATTCTGTCCAACTCACCCGTCGTATCCGACACCAGATCTTCATATTTAACTTCCAAGTAAGCCTCAGGCTTCAGGAAGAACTTTGCGTCCAGCGCGATTTTCTTGATTTCCCGCTGCCACCTTGAGAGATTCAAACGCGCAGATCGGTGCCACCACGTGGTACGGGCGAACGATAATGCGACATCACGACCGTCACGCACCACATGGATGAATTTCGCATCGGGAAACAATGCTTTCGCTAGGTCAAGGCGCTGTCCATACCAGGGCGTCTGTTCGATAAGCCATTGTTTACCGTGGCTTTGAGCGACTGCCGAATAAAACGCGCTGACAAAATCACGCAGTGAACTCTTTGGCGTGGTGTCTTGACGGCAGAACGCAGGATAGTCAAAAAACTGATCAAGGTTATGCGGGCACCCGCGCTCTATGATCGAGACCAATTGATCACTATCAAGCCCCTGCTCGCCAGCAAGCAAATACTCTTCATACAGCCGGTTGCCGTTGCCGGAATATTCGAATAGCAATTGAATTTCCGGGGGCACGCACAATGCTGGGTTGCTGTTCAACATCTGGCCAAGCCAAGTGGTGCCACAGCGTCCGGTTCCGATGATGAATGCCTGCTTGATTTTTTCGCTCACACAAGCTCCTCAAGCCTCAACTCTGCGAACTGATGGACTTGGGACCAAACCCGAGCCTTTTCCCATCGAGCCACGCGGAAAACGACAGCATCATTGATCAAGTCAATGAATTCAGCCGTTTCATTATCGATAATCACCGAAGAAATATTGACCCGTAATGAGTAATAACCTTCCTGCAGCGGCATCTTGAACAAATACTCAGCGACGTACTTGCCCCCCTCCTTCGTCTGAAGATAGGGCTGACCGACATGCTGGAACCCACAGCCCGTTATGTTATTTTTCTTTTCATCAAAGACACTGACATTCAAAGAAACAGACTTCTCGGCATAGGCCTCGAAATTCACCCTGATCTTGACCTGCTGGTTAAAATCAAGAAAGGTCGTGGGCTCATCGTTCATGTCTAACAACTCGACGGAACGCGCCCTGACTTCGCCCGTGCCGTAACGAAACTGAGCCACTCGAGCCTCAAACGAGTGATCGACTCGGAACGACTTATCACCGACAACAGGCAGCCTCATCGGAGTGTCAGACGGCTCGGCAAAAGGCTTGGAAACTCGCGAGAATTTGCGATGTTCCGCGTTCATTTCCTCGCGCATCGAGCGAACGTAAAGTTCCGTGACATCTGCCGATGGCCCGACGGCAACTACTTTGCCGCCGTCCAAATAGACGCAGCGGGAACAAAGGCTTTTAACAGTACCAACGTCGTGACTGACAAAGAGAATGGTGGCGCCACGCTCTTTGATATGCGTCAGGGCAGTCATGCACTTGGCTTGAAAGTTCATATCTCCGACGGAGAGAGCCTCATCGACAATCATGATTTCCGGATCGGACATGATGTTGCAGGCAAAGGCGAGCCGCACAAACATACCGCTGGAGTATGTTTTCACCGGCTGCTCAAGAAACGCGCCAATGTCGGCAAACGCCGCAATTTCGTCGAAGCGGTCTTCAATTTCCTGGCGACTCAATCCGAGAATCGCGCCGTTCATGTAAACGTTTTCCCGGCCGGTAAATTCCGGGTTGAAACCCGAGCCGAGCTCCAGCAGGGCCGCGATGCGACCATTGGTCTTGATCGAACCCTCGGACTGACTGAGCGTGCCGCAAATGATCTGAAGCAGGGTGGATTTACCACTGCCGTTGCGTCCGATGATACCGACCGTCTCGCCTTTCTTAATCTCGAAAGACACGTCTCGCAAAGACCAGAATTCGTCGAAGTACTGTTTTTTCTCCATACCCAAAGTCCGACGGACACGCGGGTAGATCGACTGCTTCAATCGGTCATGTGGCTTAGCGTAAATCTGGTAGCACTTGCTAAGGTTTTGTACTGTGATCGCGGTATCAGAGGACATCTGCAAACCCTTTGCGAGTTTTCTGGAACCAAGCAAAACCCACCCATGCAGCAAAGAGGGAGCCGACTAGGTAAATAGCAATGAACTGCATATCCGGGATCACCCCCCAGAACAGCACGTCACGTCCTCCTTCAACCACGGAGGTCAACGGATTGAGCAGCAGAAGAATCTGGAATTTTTCTGGCAGCGCACTCGCCGGATAGAAGATCGGAGAAAGAAACATGGTCACGGTCGTCAAGATAGCTACAAATTGAGTGACATCTCGCAGATAAACACCCAAAGAAGCAAGGAACCAGGTAAGCCCCATGATCAAGAACAACAATGGCAGCATCACAATCGGCAGCAATAGCACCGTCAAGTGAGGGATACCGAAAAGGATTACGTAGGCAGCCAACCACACAGCCACACTAACTGCAGCATGAAACAAGGCAACGCCCATCGACACCCAGGGAAGCACCTCAAGTGGAAACACAACTTTTTTGACGTAATTGACGTTGGCTAAAATGAGTGCTGGGCCTTTGTTAATACATTCAGCAAATATGTTGAATACGATTAACCCAACAAACAGAACCATGCCAAATTCCGACATGGAGGTACTCTCCGAACTCCAGCGCGCCTTAAAGATAACGCTGAAGACAAAGGTATAGACCGCCAACATCAGGATCGGTGTGATGAAAGACCAGAGAACTCCCATGATTGAGCCCCGATAGCGCCCCAATACGTCGCGCTGGATCAGGGTTCTTATCAGCTGGCGATTGCGCCACAGGCTTCCAACCATTTCCAAGGGAGAAACAGAAAAATTCTGCATCAGTCAAACACCTCGGCAACCGATAACAACTGGCCCTTGGTATCTTTTTCCGAAAGTGTCGGGGTGCTATCGATTGGCCACTTGATCGCCAAGCTCGGGTCATCCCATGCAATGCAGCGCTCGTGAGCCGGTGCGTAGTAATCCGTGCTCTTGTACAGCAGCTCGGCGGAGTCGCTCAGCACCACAAAACCGTGGGCGAAACCTTCCGGGATCCAGAGCTGGCGCTTGTTTTCGGCACTCAATACCTCCCCCACCCACTGACCGAACGTGGCAGAGCCTTTACGAATATCGACGGCCACGTCAAAGATCTCGCCCGAGACCACGCGCACCAACTTCCCTTGAGGCTGGCGAACTTGATAATGGAGGCCGCGCAATACGTTTTTCACAGAGCGGGAGTGATTATCTTGAACAAAATTGACTGAACGGCCAATGGCGCTCTCAAACTGTTCTTGATTGAAACTTTCAAAAAAGAAGCCTCTCTCATCACCGAAGACCCTGGGTTCAATAAGAACAATGTCCGGTATCGCTAGCGCTGTGTGTTTCATCAATAAATTTTCTCGGTCAGCAGACGTTTCAAGTATTGGCCATAACCGTTTTTGAGCAGCGGTGCGGCCAGGCGCTCCAGTTGCTCTGCACCAATCCAGTTCTGACGGAAGGCAATCTCTTCGGGGCAGGCAACCTTGAGCCCCTGACGATGCTCAAGCGTGGCAATGAAGCTGCTGGCTTCGAGCAATGAATCATGAGTCCCCGTATCCAGCCACGCATAACCGCGACCCATGATCTCCACCGACAGCTTGCCCCGCTCCATATAGATACGGTTGAGATCAGTGATCTCCAGCTCGCCACGTGGCGACGGCTTGATGCTCTTGGCGATTTCAACCACGTCCCGGTCATAGAAATACAGACCCGTGACGGCGTAGTTCGACTTGGGTTCGAGCGGTTTCTCTTCCAGGCTTATAGCCTTGCCCTGCGCGTCGAACTCGACGACACCATAACGCTCCGGGTCGTTCACGTGGTAGGCGAACACACTGGCGCCGTCCTCACGGTGCATCGCGCTTTTGAGCAGCTCATTGAAATTATGCCCATGATAAATATTGTCACCCAACACCAGCGCCGACAGATCGTTACCGATAAAGTCTTCACCGATGATGAACGCCTGGGCCAGGCCATCCGGGGACGCCTGCACGGCGTAGGAAATATTCAAGCCCCATTTGCTGCCGTCACCCAACAGCTGTTCAAAACGCGGGGTGTCCTGCGGCGTGGAAATGATCAGGATGTCGCGAATCCCCGCCAGCATCAGCGTGGTCAGCGGATAGTAGATCATCGGCTTGTCGTAAACCGGCAACAACTGCTTGGAAATCGCCAAGGTTGCAGGGTGCAGACGTGTGCCTGAACCGCCGGCCAAAATAATTCCTTTACGTTTAAGCATGTTCATTTCTCTAGAATTTCTATGAGCATCCGTGCCACGCCGTCCTGCCATTCAGGCAGGCGCAGTGAGAAGGCATTCTGCAGTTTTTGAGTGTTTAGTCGGGAGTTGCCGGGGCGCTTGGCGGGCGTCGGGTAGGCTGCGGTGGTAATTGCACCCACGTTCGCAGGCGTCACCGAAAGCTGCACGCCAGCTGCTTGCGCCTGTTCGAGGACGAAACGAGCGTAGCGATGCCAGGTGGTCTCCCCCGCGGCCGCGAGGTGATAGACCCCGCTCAATTGCGGGTTCAAGTGCAGTGAACGAATCGCATGGGCGGTGATGTCGGCCAGCAGATCCGCGCCAGTCGGCGTGCCGAACTGATCGTCAATCACGTTGAGGCTGTCGCGCTCCCTGGCCAGACGCAGCATGGTCTTGGCGAAG
Organism: Pseudomonas sp. FP597; assembly: GCF_030687435.1. NCBI lineage: Bacteria > Pseudomonadati > Pseudomonadota > Gammaproteobacteria > Pseudomonadales > Pseudomonadaceae > Pseudomonas > Pseudomonas sp. FP597. Next base: position 4,743,291 of record NZ_CP117432.1, read on the forward strand.
TTGTTGCCACGCGCGGCGTACACCCAGCTGGTGCGAAAGATCAGATGCGCGCAACCGCTGGCCTGAATGGCTTGCTCGCCTTGCAGCTTGGTCGTGCCGTAGACGCTCAGCGGCCCCACCGGATCAGTTTCCTGCCAAGGCGTATCGCCATCGCCCGCAAACACGTAGTCCGTCGAATAGTGCACGAGCAGTGCATTGAGCTTGAGCGCTTCTGCCGCCAGTACCGCCGGGGCTTCTGCGTTGACACGCAGCGCTTGGGAGGGCTCGCTTTCGGCTTTATCGACGGCGGTGTATGCGGCTGCGTTGACGATGACGTCGGGCGCAAACCGCTGCACAGTGGCGGCCAGGCCTTGCAGGTCATTCAGATCGCCGCAGTAGTCCTGGCTTTTCGAATCCAACGCAAGCACCTGGCCCAATGGGGCCAGGCTGCGTTGTAATTCCCACCCTACCTGGCCATTTTTGCCAAGTAGAAGGATCTTCATGCCGAGCGCTCGGCGTAGTTTTTTTCTACCCATTCGCGGTACGAACCCGATTGGATATTGCTCACCCAATCCTGATTATCCAAGTACCACTCCACAGTCTTGCGAATACCGGTCTCGAAGGTCTCGGCCGGTTTCCAGCCCAACTCACGCTCCAGTTTGCGTGCATCGATGGCGTAGCGGCGGTCATGGCCTGGGCGATCCGTTACGTAAGCGATCTGATCGCTGTACGGCTTGCCGTCGGCTTGCGGGCGCAGCTCATCGAGCAGGGCGCAAACGGTGTGGACGATGTCCAGGTTCGGCTTTTCATTCCAGCCGCCCACGTTATAGACCTCGCCCACGGTACCTGCTTCCAGTACACGGCGGATGGCGCTGCAATGGTCTTTTACGTACAGCCAGTCACGAATTTGCTGACCGTCGCCATACACCGGCAATGCTTTGCCTGCCAACGCGTTGACGATCATCAACGGAATCAGTTTTTCCGGGAAATGGAATGGACCATAGTTGTTCGAGCAGTTGGTGGTCAGTACCGGCAGACCATAGGTGTGGTGGTAGGCACGCACCAAGTGATCACTGGCCGCCTTGCTCGCCGAGTAGGGGCTGTTGGGCTCGTACTGGTGGGTTTCGGTAAATGCCGGATCGTCCTTGGCCAGGGAGCCATAGACCTCGTCAGTCGAAACGTGCAGGAAGCGGAAGGCTTGCTGCGCATCGCTATCCAGCGCCTTCCAGTAGGCGCGCACCGCTTCCAGCAGACGAAAGGTACCGACGACATTGGTCTCGATGAAATCTTCCGGGCCGTGGATAGAACGATCAACGTGCGACTCGGCGGCGAAGTTCAAGATCGCGCGCGGCTGGTGTTCAGCGAGCAAGCGCTGGACCAGTTGCGTATCGGCGATATCGCCCTGCACGAATATGTGGCGCTTGTTGCCCTCGAGCGAGCTGAGGTTCTCCAGATTGCCGGCGTACGTCAGCTTATCCAGATTAATGACCGGTTCATCCGCCTGGGCAACCCAGTCCAGTACAAAGTTTGCACCAATAAAGCCAGCACCGCCGGTTACTAAGATAGTCATTGAGTCAGATCTTTTTCAGTAGTGTTGCAAGAATTAGCCCGAGATTTCCCATCAACGTCTGCCGGTATAAACCAGCCGACCGGAACCCCCGCACTCGTCTAAATAATGTTTGACTTCGCGCACGCTTGAAGCGCGCGAGGGTCGTTTGATGCTCTTTGCAAAGACGATGCTGCATGGCTTCGAGCGCACGAATATTCTGATCGTTCCACTCGTAAAAACGTCCTTGAAAAATCATCCATACCCGAGCCAGGCGCGCTGCCCAGCCGGAATTGCTGCCAATCAAATTTTCATCATGCTGGCGGTATTGCATTCTAGGCACAGGGTCGTAGTGAACGACCCCGCCCGCTCCCGTGACGAGCTGATAGGCCCACCAATCATGCGAAGGGACAACGACATCCGCACCCGCCTCGGTGATCAGCTCCCGCGCAGCCTGGTTGAAAACCATGGTATTGCCGCCCGCAATGCTCTGAACAAGAGCGTTGGAGAAGTGCGGAGGCAGGGAGAAAAGCGGAGAGAAACCGAACGCAACACCCGCATCACTGACCAAGCGCGTGCGCCCGCAATACAGGGCAGGTACGTCCGAGGGCTGACTGCGCAGCCAGTCGACGGCCACCTGCAGCTTCTCGTCATCCCAGATATCGTCCTGATCGCACCATGCAAAATAATCCGCCTGGATATCAGTACGGCACGTCAGCGAGAGGAAATTGGCCACGAAGCCTTTTTGCGGTCCGGACACGACGCTCAGCCGGTCGCTGCCCCAACGATCAGCGTACTGGTTAAAAATCGCCAAAGTGCCATCTTTGGAGCCATCATCCGAGACAACTAATGTCCAGTCGTGGTGGTTCTGCCGCTCAATGGAGTCGAGCTGCTCCGCAACGAACGTTTCGCCGTTGTACGAACACATCAAAATCGCGACTTTTGCAGGGCGAGCATCGTCCGACAGAGCGCTGGGGAAACTACACGATGCGGAAATAGGCACAATATCCCTTGCGAGCTAACTACGTCCTACGGGAAGGTAGGACATGGACCACGATAATGTGCGAATTATTACAGTATTGGTCTGTAAGTACAATCTCACCCGTGACCAACCGTCGTTCGCCCTCAGCCCTTAAAAGCCTCTACGGCCAGCTGTTGCAGCGATGAAAACTGCATTCCAGACGGTCTGCCAGCAAAAATCCAGGCACAGCGCCAGAATCCGGGTGCGATCCTGTTCAAGCGCCATCGCCACCAAACAATGCGACTGTGTGCGAAAAGCAACATCCGAATGGGTGTACCGCCAGCGAGACTAATCCAACCATGAAAAGTTCAACTCATATTCAGTTAGAATACTTTGACAACTTCAGCCATGAATACAGACTGACCTGCATCAACGAACGCTCAATAGCCGCAGTTGCGTAGTGGATGAGAAACCCGGCCTACTTCATTATCCCGCGCCTACCCAACGCTCGGTCGAACCGACCCAACACTTATCGTCACCAACTCCAAAAGAGTAAGTGAACCACTTTGTCAAATGAAAATATGAGCAGCGTTGAACATGGAGCTGTAATGAATACCAAGACCCTCGCGATCATCGGCACAGGCTTCTGCGGCTCAACGCTGGCAGTGCATTTGTTGCGCCACCCACCGGTCACACCCCTCAAGATCCTGCTGATCAACCGACCAGGCAGCATGGCTCGGGGGGTCGCCTACAGCACCCAGGCCCGCGCACATGTGCTCAATGTACCGGCAGCCAGAATGGATGCCCTGACCGGTGAAGACGACAGCTTTTATGCTTACGTAAAACGTAAAATCCCAACCGCCACGCCGGGCTCGTTTGTTGAGCGGCGCATCTACGGCGATTACTTGGAAGCGCTGCTTCATGAAGCATCCAACACTGTTGCAACCGGTTGTGAAGTGCAGACAATTATTGGGGAAGTCGTCAAGGTAGTGCCCCTGCCCAATGCAAGGGGCGCCTCTCTCTATCTGGAAAACGGCGAACACTTTCAGGCCGACAATGTCGTTTTAAGCATTGGCAGTTGTGCACGCCAAGAGCCTTCGATTGCAGCAGAACATCGACAGTTCTACGAGAACCCAGGCTATGTGCACGACCCATGGCAACCCGGCGCGCTCGATGCTATCGAGGCCAATGACCCGGTCTTCCTTATAGGCAGCGGGCTCACGATGCTGGACGTGGTACTCGACTTACGTGACCGAGGGCACACCGGCACTATCCAGGCAGTCTCACGCCGAGGCCTTCTTCCACAGCCCCACCGCGAGTTGAGCGCACACCCTGCTTACGATGAGGGGTTGTCCGACCACATGTTGACCCGTTGCACTGTGCGCCACTACGTACGCGCGGTTCGTGATGCGGTCCGGCAGCACGCGCAAACCGGAGGAGACTGGCGCGACATCATCGGTGGCCTGAGGTCCGCCACCCAACAATTGTGGCACGCCTTACCGCTTGATGAACGCCGGCGATTTCTGCGGCATGTACGCCCTTATTGGGATGCCCACCGCCATCGCTGTGCGCCGCAACCGGGAGCGCGCCTGCACGAAGAGCTTGAAAGTGGCGGACTGCAACTCATGGCCGGACGTATCGTCCGTTACGAGCCCACCCCCCACAACATTAGCGTTTACGTACGTCGTCGTGGCGCAAGCACCGAGGACCGTCTGACGGTCAAAGCGGTGATCAATTGCACGACGCCCGCGCTGGACCTTCACCAGTTGGACGACCCTCTGCTCAAATCCCTGCGCGCAGACGGCCTGTTGGTACCTGACGCGCTCGGAACAGGGATGGATATCGCACCGTCGGGCGCGCTGCTCGATTGCAATGCAGTGCCGTCAGACTGGCTATATTACGTAGGCCCCTTCCTCCAGGCGCGTGACTGGGAAGCCACTGCGGTACCTGAACTGCGCGAGTACGTGAAACGCATGGCTCAAACACTGGCCATAACACTCGCTCAAGGCTAGGTCGCCCCCTGATATCGGCCGGCGGATTATTGCAAAAATAAGTTAAATAACCCCCGCCTCCGGCCGATACCCCCTGAAAGCCTTGCGGATTGAACAATCATGCGTAATAACCAGCCCGTTACCCAGCGCGAACGTACCTTCCCCGCTCAGCAACGGTTGATCTCCACCACCGACGCCAAAGGCGTGATCACTTACTGCAACGACGCGTTTGTCGAGATCAGTGGGTTTTCCCGCGAAGAACTGCTGCGCGCGCCGCACAACCTGGTGCGTCACCCGGATGTGCCGGCGGCGGTGTTCGGGCATATGTGGTCCACGCTCAAACAAGGCTTGCCATGGATGGGCATTGTCAAGAACCGCTGCAAGACGGGCGATCACTATTGGGTTAACGCCTATGTGACGCCGGTCTTCGACGGCAATCAGGTGGTCGGCTACGAATCGGTGCGCGTCAAGCCCACCAGCGAGCAGATCCGCCGGGCCGAGGCGCTCTATCAACGCATCAACCAGGGCAAGTCGGCCGTTCCCCAGCGGGACAAGTGGCTGCCGGTGTTGCAGGACTGGGTGCCGTTTATCCTGATCAGCCAGGTGAGTTTCATGATCGGCGCGTCGTTCAATTCCCACTGGGGTTTTGCCCTGGCGGCGGGGTTGTCGGTGCCGTTGGGCCTGCTGGGCCTGAGCTGGCAGCAGCGTGGACTCAAGCGCCTGCTGCGCCTGGCGGAGCAGACCACGTCCGACCCGTTGATCGCGCAGATGTACACCGACAGCCGTGGCGCCCAGGCGCGCCTGGAGATGTCGATTCTCAGCCAGGAGGCGCGTCTGAAGACTTGCCTTACGCGCTTGCAGGACACGGCCGAGCATCTCAACGACCAGGCAGCGCAGTCCAACACCCTGGCGCACAACAGTTCCAGCGGCCTGGAACGCCAGCGCGTCGAAACCGAGCAGGTGGCCACGGCGGTCAATCAGATGGCGGCCACTACCCAGGAAGTGGCCAGCCATGTGCAGCGCACCGCCGATGCGACCCAGGAGGCCAATCGCCTGACCGGCCGCGGTCGTGATATCGCCGGGGAAACCCGCGAGGCGATTCAGCGTTTGTCGGTGGCGGTTGGGGAGACGGGCGTGACCGTGACTCAGTTGGCCAAGGACAGCGATGAGATCGGCGGCGTGGTCGATGTGATCAAGGGCATTGCCGACCAGACCAACCTGCTGGCGTTGAACGCGGCCATCGAAGCGGCGCGTGCCGGTGAGATGGGCCGTGGCTTTGCGGTGGTGGCTGACGAGGTTCGCCAACTGGCGCAGCGCACGGCCGAATCGACCGGGCAGATCCATGCCCTGATCGCCAAGCTGCAGCAAACCGCCGCCGCCGCCGTGCAGACCATGGACGCCGGGCATCGCCAGGCCGAGGAAGGCGTGGCGCGGGTGATGGAAGCGGACCAGGCGCTGGTGGGGATCAGCGAAGCGGTGGCGCATATCACCGACATGACCACCCAGATCGCGGCCGCGACCGAGGAGCAAAGCTCGGTGGCCGAGGAGATCAGCCGCAATATCAGCACCATTGCGCTGTTGGCGGATCAGACCTCGGAGCAGGCGCTGAACTCGGCGCAGCTGAGTGAAGAGCTGACGCATACGGCCAATAGCCAGTACTCGCTGGTGGAGCGTTTTAACCGCTGAACCGATCTACGTAGAACAAAAAATCCTCGATAGACATCGAGGATTTTTATTGCCCGCGATTTGCAAAGCTTTTGCAAAACCCTACTCAGACGCCGCTCAACCGAAAAACGAAGAAAAAGTCGCGGTCACCGCCATAGCCGCACTCCAGATATGCCACGAGAGAAATCCCGAGCGTGGCTTAACGCTCGAAAGGCTGGTGACTGATCCCACGTTCAGCGAAGAGGGGAGCGTCGCATATGAACCAGGCGCTGCCGAAGAAACTGTGGAATCAGCTCGGATTGGTCTCAGTACTGGATACGATCAGCCGGCTTATCCGCATAATCTGAACCGCCGTATACGGAACCGTACGTACGGTGGTGTGAGAGGACGGCGGTTGTGAAGCCGCCTCCTACTCGATCCGCCATCGCATACCGGGCATTACCAAGATAGATAATCAGAGAATGTCTACTGGTACTTCTGACAGTAGATAGGTTTTTACGTATAGATTAAAACGTCAAGGCGTCCTCCATTGATTTATCCCAAGCGGGCTTGACCTGAGAAGGATTTTCGCCATGAGTGCACAAGACATTTTTATTCCGCAAAAAACACGTATCAATAATCCGAAGAACACCTTCCGATGGAAATTTGGTGATAATCCGCAAACGGAAGCCGACTATTCAAGATTCTTCCATAACGTATACATGCCGACGGGTGAGGAATCCTGGGTATTCTCAGGGTCAGTAAACGAACCTGACAGCCCAGACTATTTTCAATTTTTAATGTCTATTCCCGACATAGGCGAACCACCCAAAGACAAAGAATTTACATTAGAAAACGGCTTGTCTTTCAGGCACGTCCATAGCATCGGAGCCCCTCCGGGCTTTATCGGCTATCGCACCGTCAACGCCGACAGCGCCGAACTTATCATCACTATTGATCTCGTTAAGGGAGCGGCCCAGGGTAAGTTCAACGCACACTTCAAGAGCCATGGCTACCGCATTCAGCCTGCTGGCTCCTTTACCCTGTACCTGTCCACATGAAAGCGCGTTTGTACCCGCCTGGCTACGACCATCAAAGTGTCACCTTAGAAAAGTGGACACTTTGACAGTAGCAGCCCCCTCCCACATTTGTGAACACAGTCAAATGTGGGAGGGGGCTTGCTCCCGATGAGGCCCTAACCGGCGCCCAGAAATCCAGCAACTTGCACCGCCGCCGCCTCCAGATGCTGCTCATGGCCAAACCCGGAAGCCTTCAACGGCTTCAAATCATGATCCCCCGCCACCAGCCACATCACTTCGATGCTCGGCGATAAGTCATACCCCTCCACCGCCGCCCGGTTCCCCAGGGCATCGCGCTCGCCCTGCACGATCAGCGTCGGCGTTTTCAGCCGGGCCAAATGCTCGACCCTTGGTTTCTCGGGCTTGCCCACCGCATAAAACGGGTATCCCAGGCACACCAGCCCATCAGCCCCCACTTCATCAGCCAATAAACTGGCCATGCGCCCGCCCATGGACTTGCCGCCAATGGCCAGTTTCCCAGCGACATGGCGCCGCACCTCGGCATACACCTCACGCCAGGCCTCCAGCAGTTTCGGCGCCGGGTTCGGCGGGCGTTTGCCGCCGTCCAGCCGGCGCTGGGCCATGTAGGGAAACTCGAAGCGCAATACGTTCACGCCGTGTGCGGCAAGGCGTGCGGCCATGTCGTTCATGAACGCCGAGTCCATCGGCGCACCGGCGCCATGGGCCAGGATCAGCGTTGGTGGCGCATCCGCAGCCGCGTCCGAGGCGGCGTCCCACAACCAGCCGTGTTCGCGCGCACACCGCGCCCATTGATCCCCGTCAATACTGGCCTTGTGCTCTTTGCCCATGCTTGCCTCGCTATTCAGTCTGCCTATAACTCCAGCCCAAGTGCCGCTTTGCTTGGGTTGAACCGTGGATGGGGAACCATGAACACTACTTTAAGTACCGCCTATAACTACAAGGTGGTCCGCCAATTCGCCATTATGACGGTGGTGTGGGGCATCGTCGGCATGGGGCTCGGGGTTTTTCTCGCCGCCCAATTGGTCTGGCCTGCGCTCAACTTCGATTTGCCCTGGACCAGCTTCGGCCGCTTGCGCCCGCTGCACACCAACGCGGTGATCTTCGCCTTCGGCGGCTGCGCACTGTTCGCCAGCTCGTTCTACTCGGTGCAACGCACCTGCCAGACTCAGCTGTTCGCGCCGAAAATCGCCGCGTTCTGCTTCTGGGGCTGGCAGTTGGTCATCCTCCTAGCCGCGATCACCTTGCCGCTGGGCTACACCAGCTCCAAGGAATACGCCGAGCTGGAATGGCCGATCGACATCCTGATCACCATTGTCTGGGTGGCCTACGCCATTGTGTTCTTCGGCACGGTGATGAAGCGCAACACCAAGCATATCTACGTCGGTAACTGGTTCTTCGGTGGGTTCATCATCACCGTGGCGATCCTGCATATCGTCAACAACCTGGAAATCCCGGTCAGCCTGACCAAGTCCTACTCGCTGTACGGCGGTGCGACGGATGCCATGGTGCAGTGGTGGTATGGGCACAACGCGGTAGGCTTTTTCCTCACCGCCGGCTTCCTGGGGATGATGTACTACTTCGTGCCCAAGCAGGCCGAGCGTCCGGTGTATTCCTATCGCTTGTCCATCGTGCACTTCTGGGCACTGATCACCCTGTACATCTGGGCCGGCCCTCACCACTTGCACTACACCGCGCTACCGGACTGGGCACAGTCGCTGGGCATGGTGATGTCTTTGGTCCTGCTGGCACCGAGCTGGGGCGGCATGATCAACGGCATGATGACCCTCTCGGGCGCCTGGCATAAGTTGCGCAGCGACCCGATCCTGCGCTTCCTCGTCGTGTCCCTGGCGTTCTACGGCATGTCGACCTTCGAAGGGCCGATGATGGCGATCAAGACCGTCAACTCGCTGTCCCATTACACCGACTGGACCATCGGCCACGTACACGCCGGGGCGCTGGGCTGGGTGGCGATGATCTCCATCGGTGCGCTGTACCACATGATTCCGAAAATCTTCGGCCGCGAGCAGATGCACAGCATCGGCCTGATCAACGCGCACTTCTGGCTGGCCACGATCGGCACCGTGCTCTACATCGCTTCGATGTGGGTCAACGGCATCGCCCAGGGCCTGATGTGGCGTGCGATCAACGATGACGGCACCCTCACCTACTCCTTCGTCGAAACCCTGGTGGCCAGCCACCCAGGCTTCATCGTGCGGCTGGTGGGCGGTGCGGTGTTCCTCAGCGGCATGCTGCTGATGGCCTACAACACCTGGCGCACCGTGCGTTCGGCGCAGCCTGTCGAAGCCGCCACCGCCACGCAGCTGGCCTGAGGAGTCTGTGATGAAACACGAAACGATTGAAAAGAACGTCGGCCTGCTGATGCTGCTGATGGTGCTCGCCGTGAGTATCGGCGGCCTGACCCAGATCGTCCCGCTGTTCTTCCAGGACGTCACCAACAAGCCGGTCGAAGGCATGAAGCCCTACACCGCGCTGCAACTGGAAGGCCGCGACATCTACATCCGCGAAGGGTGCGTGCAGTGCCACTCGCAGATGATCCGCCCGTTCCGCGCCGAAACCGAGCGCTACGGCCACTACTCGGTCGCCGGCGAAAGCGTGTGGGACCACCCGTTCCTGTGGGGTTCCAAGCGTACCGGGCCGGACCTGGCCCGCGTCGGCGCACGCTACTCGGACGACTGGCACCGCGCGCACTTGTACAACCCGCGCAACGTGGTACCGGAGTCGAAAATGCCGGCCTATCCGTGGCTGGTCACGGCTCAGGTCGACAACAGCCACACCGAGACCAAGTTGAAGGTGATGCGCACCCTCGGCGTGCCGTACACCGACGATGACATCAGTGGCGCCGTCGCCAGCCTCAAGGGCAAGACCGAGATGGACGCGCTGGTTTCGTACCTGCAAGTGCTCGGCACCGCCATCAAGAGCAAGAGGTGAGCCATGGGATTTGAATTCGATGCGGGCACCATCCGCGGCCTTGGCACGCTGGTCGTCGCCATCGCCTTTATCGGCCTGTCGCTGTGGGTGTTCAACAACCGGCGCAATGCGGAATTCGAGCAGGCACGCCTGCTGCCGTTTGCCGATGAACCCACCGCCACCCCATCCGACGCTCAAGAAGAGCCTGCAATAAGGAGCACTCGGCCATGACCCTATTTTGGAGTACATGGATCTGCGTACTGACCCTCGGCAGCCTGATCGGCCTGACCTGGCTGTTGATCGGCACCCGCAAGGGCGAAACCAAGGGCAGCGTCGACCAGACCATGGGGCACGCGTTCGACGGTATCGAGGAATACGACAACCCGCTGCCTCAGTGGTGGTTCATGCTATTCGCCGGCACCCTGGTGTTCGCGGTCGGCTACCTGATCCTCTACCCGGGCCTGGGCAACTGGAAAGGGGTGTTGCCGGGCTACGAGGACGGTTGGACGTCGGCCAAGGAATGGGAAAAGGAAATGGCCAAGGCCGACACCAAGTTCGGACCGATCTTCGCCAAATTCTCGGCCATGCCGGTGGAAGAAGTGGCCAAGGACCCGCAAGCGCTGAAAATGGGCGGTCGCCTGTTCGCCTCCAACTGCGCGGTGTGCCACGGCTCGGACGCCAAGGGCGCGTACGGTTTCCCTAACCTGGCGGATAACCTCTGGCGCTGGGGCGGTTCGGCCGAAGCGATCAAGACCACCATCCTCAACGGTCGCCACGCGGCGATGCCGGCCTGGGGTGAAGTCCTGGGCGAAGACGGTGTGAAGAACGTCGCCGCCTATGTACGCCACGACCTGGCCAAGTTGCCGTTGCCGGCCGACAGCACCGCCGACCTGGCCGCCGGTCAAGCGGCGTTCAACACCACCTGCGTAGCCTGCCACGGCGCGCAAGGCCACGGTACCGAAGCCATGGGCGCGCCGAACCTGACCGAGCCCGCCGGTTTCATCTACGGCACCAGCCTGGCGCAGTTGCAGCAGACTATCCGCCACGGCCGTCAAGGCCAGATGCCGGCGCAGGAAGTGCTGCAAGGCAATGACAAGGTGCACCTGCTGGCGGCTTACGTGTATAGCCTGTCCCATAACGCCAATGGCGCAACGCCAGAAAGCCAACCTCAATAACTGTTACTTGTGGCGAGGGAGCTTGCTCGCGCTGGGCTGCGAAGCGGCCCCAGAATCGTGGGAGCGCTTCGCACTCCAGCGGGAGCAAGCTCCCTCGCCACAGTGACCGAGCCGTGTGACCAAGTGTCACACCCTTCCAAAGCACACCTTTCCCCTCCTGCCATTCGGGTCTACGCTTGCTTTCAAGCGGAGCGATTGCGGCGTACCCAACGACACCCGTTGTGCCCCTGCAATTTTCCTGTCCAATCGATCAGCTTTCCATTTCGGATTTGTCCTTACGCCAAACATGGAAAGGGCGCAGAATCTGGCGTGGAACGCATTGATCCAGGTCAGCCATTGCGTTGCAATGACCCCTCGCTTTCTACATACTTGCGGCCGATTTTACCTATAAAAAAACCTAAACCGTGGAACCTTAGAATGAGCACAGCAATCAGTCCGACTGCTTATAACTATAAGGTAGTCCGCCAGTTCGCCATCATGACGGTGGTCTGGGGGATCCTTGGCATGGGGCTCGGGGTGTTCATCGCCTCGCAACTGGTCTGGCCGGAATTGAATTTCGACTTGCCCTGGACGACCTTCGGCCGTCTGCGCCCACTGCACACCAACCTGGTGATTTTCGCCTTCGGCGGATGCGCACTGTTTGCCACTTCCTACTATGTCGTGCAGCGCACCTGCCAGACGCGACTGATCTCCGACGGCCTCGCCGCCTTTACCTTCTGGGGTTGGCAGGCGGTCATCGTCGGCGCCATCGTCAGCCTGCCGCTGGGCTACACCACCACCAAGGAATACGCCGAGCTGGAATGGCCGATCGCCATTTTGCTGGCGATTGTCTGGGTGACCTACGGCGCGGTGTTCTTCGGCACCATCGTCAAGCGCAAGATCAAGCACATCTACGTGGGCAACTGGTTCTACGGTGCCTTCATCGTGGTCACGGCGATGCTGCACATCGTCAACCACGCGTCGTTGCCGGTCAGCCTGTTCAAGTCCTACTCGGCCTACGCCGGCGCGACGGACGCGATGATCCAGTGGTGGTACGGCCACAACGCCGTGGGGTTCTTCCTCACCACCGGTTTCCTGGGGATGATGTACTACTTCGTGCCCAAACAGGCCGAACGTCCCATTTACTCCTATCGCCTGTCCATCGTGCACTTCTGGGCGCTGATCACCCTGTATATCTGGGCCGGTCCGCACCATTTGCACTACACCGCCCTGCCGGATTGGGCGCAGTCCCTGGGCATGGCGATGTCGATCATCCTGCTGGCGCCCAGTTGGGGCGGCATGATCAACGGCATGATGACGCTCTCGGGCGCCTGGCATAAGTTGCGCACCGACCCGATCCTGCGCTTTTTGGTGGTTTCGCTGGCGTTCTACGGCATGTCGACCTTCGAAGGGCCGATGATGGCGATCAAGACCGTCAACTCGCTGTCCCACTACACCGACTGGACCATCGGCCACGTACACGCCGGGGCGCTGGGCTGGGTGGCGATGATCTCCATCGGCGCGCTGTATCACATGATCCCCAAACTGTTCGGCCGTGCGCAGATGCACAGCGTCGGGCTGATCAACACGCACTTCTGGCTGGCCACTATCGGCACCGTGCTCTACATCGCCTCGATGTGGGTCAACGGCATCACCCAGGGCCTGATGTGGCGTGCAATCAACGATGACGGCACCCTCACCTACTCCTTCGTCGAAGCGCTGCAAGCCAGCCACCCGGGCTACATCGTCCGCGCCCTGGGCGGTGCGTTCTTTGCCGCCGGCATGCTGTTCATGGCCTACAACGTCTGGCGCACCGTGCGTGCCTCGGACCCTGCACAAGCCGAAGCCGCCGCCCAGATCGCCGTCGTGGGAGCTCACTGATGAAGCATGAAGTAGTCGAAAAGAATATCGGCCTGCTGGCCTTCTTCATGGTCATCGCCGTGAGTATCGGCGGCCTGACCCAGATCGTTCCGCTGTTCTTCCAGGATGTGACCAACAAGCCGGTCGAAGGCATGAAGCCGCGCACCGCCCTTGAACTGGAAGGCCGCGACGTCTACATCGCCAACGGTTGTGTCGGCTGCCACTCGCAGATGATCCGCCCGTTCCGCGCCGAAACCGAACGCTACGGCCACTACTCGGTCGCCGGTGAAAGCGTGTGGGACCACCCGTTCCTGTGGGGTTCCAAACGCACCGGCCCGGACCTTGCGCGTGTGGGCGGGCGTTACTCCGATGACTGGCAACGCGCGCACTTGTACAACCCGCGCAACGTGGTGCCCGAGTCGAAAATGCCGGCGTATCCGTTCCTCGTGGAAAACAAGCTCGACGGCAAGGACACCGCGAAGAAGATGGAAGTCCTGCGTACCCTGGGCGTGCCCTACACCGACGAAGACATCGCCGGTGCCGCCGCCGCCGTCAAGGGCAAGACCGAAATGGACGCATTGGTGGCCTACCTGCAGGGCCTTGGCACCATCATCAAAAGCAAACGGTGATTCTTCATGGATATCGGGATGATTCGTGGCCTGGGCACCGTTGTCGTGATGGTGGCCTTTATCGGCCTGGCGTTGTGGGTGTTCAGCCCCAAGCGCAAGTCGGAGTTTGAAGACGCGACCTTGCTGCCCTTTGCGGATGACCCCGAAGCCATCAAGCACGTCGAGCAAGCTTCTAGGAGTAACAAAGAATGACTACGTTCTGGAGTCTGTACGTCACAGTCCTCAGCCTGGGTACCATCTTCGCCCTGACCTGGCTGCTGCTGTCGACCCGCAAGGGCCAGCGTGCCGAGCAAACCGACGAGACCGTCGGCCACTCGTTCGACGGCATCGAGGAGTACGACAACCCGCTGCCCAAGTGGTGGTTCATGCTGTTCGTCGGCACCATCGTCTTCGCCCTCGGTTACCTGGTGCTGTACCCCGGCCTGGGCAACTGGAAAGGCCTGCTGCCGGGCTACAACTACCTCGACAACGACAAGCAAACCCCCTTCGCCAACGGCCAGACCGGCTGGACCGGCGTGCACGAATGGGAAAAGGAAATGGCCAGGTCGGACGCCAAGTTCGGGCCGATCTTCGCCAAATTCGCGTCGATGCCGATTGAGGAAGTGGCCAAGGACCCGCAAGCCTTGAAGATGGGTGGGCGCCTGTTCGCCTCCAACTGCTCGGTGTGCCACGGTTCCGACGCCAAGGGCGCCTATGGTTTCCCCAACCTGACCGACGCCGACTGGCGCTGGGGGGGCGAGGCGAACACCATCAAGGAAACCATCATGAAGGGCCGCCACGCGGTGATGCCAGGCTGGGCCGAAGTGATCGGCGAGCAAGGCGTGGCTGACGTAGCGGGCTTTGTGGTGACCAGGCTCGACGGCCGCAAACTGCCGGAAGGCGCCAAGGCCGATGTGGCCAACGGCGAAAAACTCTTCGCCGCCAACTGCGTGGCCTGCCACGGCCCCGCCGGCAAAGGCACACCCGCCATGGGCGCGCCCGACCTGACCCACCCCGGCGCGTTCATCTACGGCTCCAGCTTCGCGCAACTGCAGCAGACCATCCGTTACGGCCGCCAGGGCCAGATGCCGGCGCAGGAACAACTGCAGGGCAACGACAAGGTGCACTTGCTGGCGGCGTATGTGTACAGCTTGTCGCAGAAGCAAGAATAAGCTGCAAGCTGCAAGAAAAAAGCCCCGTACAGCGAACGCTGGCGGGGCTTTTTTCGTTAAGGATGCAGCGATAATTGAAACGACGCTCTACCACTTGTGGCTTGCCGCTTGAAGCTTGCAACTGGGCCGTAGTAACGTAGCTACATTCACGCCGATAAGCGGGAGGCCCCATGACCATCACGACCATTTCCAGCCGCGAATTCAATCAAGACACAAGCGGTGCCAAAAAAGCCGCCCGGCAAGGACCGGTTTTCATCACTGATCGCGGCAAGCCTGCCCATGTACTGCTAAGCATTGAGGACTATCACAAATTGACAGGTCTCAACGCTGACATCGTTGACCTGCTGGTGATGCCGGAAGCGGCCGAAATCGACTTCGAAACCGAGCGCGCCGTAATCACTCATCGCCCCGTGGACCTCTCTTGATGTATCTACTCGACACCAATGTTATCTCCGAACTTCGTAAACCCCAGGCTGATGCAAAGGTCGTCGCCTGGGCCAAAAGCGTCATTGCCCCCCGCATGTTCATCTCAGCAATTACGTTGAAAGAGCTGGAGACCGGGGTGCTGCGCATGGAGCGTCGAGACCCTGCGCAGGGGAAGGTATTACGTACCTGGCTGAAGCGTCATGTGATGCCCGCTTTCGATGCCAGAATTCTACCGGTGGATGCAGCAGTCGCGTTGCGCTGCGCGCACCTGCATGTGCCGGATCAGGCCAATGAAAGCGATGCGTTGATTGCTGCGACTGCTCTGGTTCATGGACTGACCGTTGTTACTCGCAACGTCAGCGATTTCAAATCCAGTGGCGTTCCACTGATAAATCCGTGGGACGAATGACCGGCTTACCGGCAAAAACCGTCCATACTTCCCAAGTCAATTGATCCAGATCACGTACACCATCAATTGATTTCCCCCAACGCGACCAAAGGTCGCACCCTTGGCGTATCCTCGGGGGCGTATCATTAAGCCACTGCAAGACCCTTAATTTGACCGCGGTTGGCACGTACTGGCCGAGGCAAATCTCCACCGCCGTGGGATGCAATGATGAGCAACCAGATACCGGTACATGACGTTACCCCGCCTGCCAAAACCGAGAGTAAAACTGTCGATCTGTACGCTGCGCGCGAGAAGATCTACACCCGTGCCTTCACCGGCCTGTTCCGCAATCTGCGCATGCTCGGCGGCGCCGGTCTGTTCCTGCTCTACTTCGGCACGGTGTGGCTGAACTGGGGCGGTCACCAGGCGGTGTGGTGGAACCTGCCGGAGCGTAAGTTCTTTATTTTTGGCGCGACCTTCTGGCCCCAGGACTTCATCCTGCTGTCGGGCATCCTGATCGTCGCGGCGTTTGGCCTGTTCTTTATCACCGTGTATGCCGGCCGCGTGTGGTGCGGCTATACCTGCCCGCAAAGCGTGTGGACGTGGATCTTCATGTGGTGCGAAAAAGTCACCGAAGGCGACCGCAACCAACGCATCAAGCTGGACAAGGCGCCGATGGGCGCCAACAAGTTCCTGCGCAAATTCAGCAAGCACAGCCTGTGGCTGTTGATCGGTTTTGTCACCGGCATGACCTTTGTCGGCTACTTCTCGCCGATCCGCGAACTGGTGTTCGACTTCTTCACCGGCCAGGCCGATGGCTGGTCGTATTTCTGGGTGGGCTTCTTCACCCTCGCCACCTACGGCAACGCCGGCTGGCTGCGCGAACAGGTGTGCATCTACATGTGCCCGTACGCACGTTTCCAGAGCGTGATGTTCGACAAGGACACCCTGATCGTCTCGTACGACCCACGCCGTGGCGAACTGCGGGGCCCGCGCAAAAAAGGCGCCGACTACCAGGCCCAGGGCCTGGGCGATTGCATCGACTGCACGATGTGCGTGCAGGTGTGCCCCACCGGGATCGACATCCGCGACGGCCTGCAGATCGAGTGCATCGGCTGTGCCGCCTGCATCGACGCCTGCGACAACATCATGGACAAGATGGAATACCCGCGCGGCCTGATCAGCTACACCACCGAACACAACCTGTCCGGGCAAAAGACCCACAAATTGCGCCCACGCCTGATCGGTTATGCCCTGGTGTTGCTGGCGATGATGAGCCTGTTGGCCAGCGCATTCTTCATGCGTCCGCTGGTGGGTTTCGACGTGAGCAAAGACCGCGTGCTGTTCCGCGAAAACGCCGAAGGCCGTGTCGAAAACGTCTACAGCCTGAAGATCATGAACAAGGACCAGCGCGACCACACCTACGTGCTCGACGCCGCCGGCCTGTCGGACCTCAAGCTGCAAGGCCGACGCGAAATCAAAGTGGCCGCCGGCGACATCGTAAGCATGCCGGTGGAGCTGTCGAGTGCACCGGAACAACTGCCGTCGAGCACCAACGAAGTGACCTTCATCCTCAAGGATGCCGACGACACCAGCATCCAAATTGAAGCCAAGAGCCGATTCATCGGCCCACAAGTTCGTTAAACAGGGAACACGAGAATGCCCGCAACCACTGCCGCAAGCCCTTGGTACAAGCACCTCTGGCCCTGGATCATCATCGGGATCCTCGCCTGCTCGGTGACCCTGACCTTGTCCATGGTGACCATCGCGGTGAATAACCCGGACAACCTGGTCAACGACAATTACTACGAGGCCGGCAAAGGCATCAACCGTTCCCTGGACCGCGAACGCCTGGCCCAGACCCTGCAGTTGCGCGCCAAGCTGCATTTGGATGAGCTGACCGGTGAAGTCGAGCTGAACCTGACCGGCTACAGCAACCCGAATACCCTGGAACTCAACCTGATTTCTCCGACCCAGCCGCAGAAAGATCGCAAGGTCAACCTGACCCGCAGCGACAGCGAACCCGGTCGCTACATCGGCCAGGTCACCGACAAGGTCGAGGGGCGTCGTTTTGTGGAACTGCTGGGGGTGGAAGGCGACAAGACCTGGCGCCTGTTCGAGGAAGAAGAGGTCACCCACGACAAAGACTTGCTGCTGGGGGATGAACCGTTGCAGGGGGCCGAAGACCTTAAGAAGTAAAAGCCGCGCTTTGCGCATCGGGGCAAGTCGAATCGTCGCACCGCCCCGATGAGGCCCTCCCAGCCAGCCAAGACCCCTAACCATGACCACCCCAACCCCCTGCTACCACTGCGCCCTGCCCGTCCCATCCGGCAGCCGGTTCACCGCCGACATCCTCGGCGCACGCCGCGAGTTCTGCTGCCCGGGGTGCCAGGCAGTGGCCGAAGCGATTGTCGCCGGCGGCCTGGAAAGCTACTACCAACACCGCAGCGAAGCGTCGGCCAACCCCGAAACGCTGCCCGTGCAGTTGGTGGACGAACTGGCGCTGTACGACCGCGCCGACGTGCAAAAACCCTTCGTGCGCCACCAGGGCGAACTGGCTGAAACCACCCTGCTGATGGAGGGCATCAGCTGCGCCGCCTGCGGCTGGCTGATCGAAAAACACCTGCGCAACCTGCCCGCCGTCGCCGAGGCGCGGTTGAACTTGTCCAACCATCGCTTGCAAGTGCGCTGGGCCGACGGGCAACTGCCCCTGAGCCAACTGCTCAGCGAACTGCGCCATATCGGCTACGCCGCCCACCCGTATCAAGCCGATCGCGCCGCCGAGCAACTGGCCGGCGAAAACCGCCTGGCCTTGCGCCAACTGGGGGTGGCCGGGCTGCTGTGGTTCCAGGCGATGATGGCGACCATGGCCACCTGGCCCGAATTCAATATCGACCTGAGCCCGGAACTACACGTGATCCTGCGCTGGGTTGCGATGTTTCTGACAACGCCGATTGTGTTCTACAGCTGCGCGCCGTTCTTCAAGGGTGCCATGCGTGACCTGCGCACGCGTCACCTGACCATGGACGTGTCGGTGTCCCTGGCCATTGGCGGGGCCTACCTGGCCGGGATCTGGACCGCGATCACCGGCGTGGGCGAACTGTATTTCGATGCAGTGGGCATGTTTGCGCTGTTCCTGCTGGCCGGACGCTACCTGGAGCGGCGTGCCCGCGAGCGCACGGCGGCCGCCACGGCGCAACTGGTCAACCTGCTGCCCGCTTCGTGCCTGCGCTTGCAAGCCGACGGCCAGAGCGAGCGCATCCTGTTGAGCGAACTGGCGCTGGGCGACCGCGTGCTGGTGCATCCGGGCGCGGTGCTGCCGGCCGATGGCGTGATCCTCGACGGCCAGTCCAGCATCGATGAGTCGCTGCTCACCGGCGAATACCTGCCGCAGCCGCGCCAGGTCGGTGATGCGGTGACTGCCGGCACCCTGAATGTCGAGGGCGCACTGAGCGTCGAAGTGCGCGCCCTGGGTCAGGAGACGCGGTTGTCCGCCATCGTGCGCCTGCTGGAACGGGCCCAGGCCGAGAAGCCGCGCCTGGCGCAAATCGCCGACCGCGCCGCACAGTGGTTCCTGTTGTGTTCGCTGATCGCCGCGGCGCTGATCGGCCTGCTGTGGTGGCAGCTGGATGCATCGCGAGCATTCTGGATTGTACTGGCGATGCTGGTGGCGACCTGCCCGTGCGCCCTGTCCCTGGCCACGCCGACCGCCCTCACCGCCGCCACCGGCACCCTGCACAAACTCGGACTGTTGCTGACCCGCGGGCATGTGCTGGAAGGCCTGAACCAAATCGACACGGTGATTTTCGACAAGACCGGCACCCTCACCGAGGGCCGCCTGGCACTGCGGGCGATCCGGCCATTGGGCGAGCTGAACAGCGACCGCTGCCTGAGCCTGGCGGCCGCCCTGGAAAACCGTTCCGAACACCCGATTGCTCGCGCCTTCGGCCGCGCGCCGTTGGCCGCCGATGAAGTACTCAGTACCCCTGGTCTTGGCCTGGAAGGGCGTGTGGGCGAGCGTTTGCTACGCATCGGCCAGCCGGGTTTTGTCTGTGAACTCAGTGGTTGCCCGATCCCCGCTGCACCGGACGACGCCGGGCAATGGCTGCTGCTGGGCGACCGCGACGGCGCCCTCGCCTGGTTCGTGCTCGACGACCGCCTGCGCAGCGACGCCCCCGCGCTGCTCGCGGCCTGCAAGGCGCGCGGTTGGCGTACGTTGCTGCTGTCGGGGGACAGCTCGCCGATGGTCGCCAGCGTCGCCGCCGAGTTGGGTATCGACGAGGCCCACGGCGGCCTGCGCCCCGACGACAAGCTGCACGTGCTGCAACAACTGCACAAGGAAGGCCGCAAGGTGTTGATGCTCGGCGATGGCGTCAACGACGTGCCCGTGCTCGCCGCCGCCGACATCAGCGTGGCCATGGGCTCGGCCACCGACCTGGCCAAGACCAGCGCCGATGCGGTGCTGTTGTCCAACCGCCTCGACGCGTTGGTGCAGGCCTTCAGCCTGGCGCGACGCACCCGACGGGTGATTATTGAAAACCTGCTGTGGGCAGGCCTATACAATGGCCTGATGCTGCCGTTTGCCGCCCTCGGCTGGATCACCCCCATCTGGGCGGCGGTCGGCATGTCCATCAGTTCGTTGACCGTGGTGCTCAACGCCCTGCGCCTGACTCGCCTGCCGAGCGCGCCGGTCACCGGTACCCCCTCAATCACCCGCCCGCTGCCGGCGTGAGCCGCACGGGCATGGAGTGCAGATGCCAGCTTTATACGTGATGATTCCGGCGGCGCTGCTGATAGTGGCCATCGCCATTTACATCTTCTTCTGGGCCGTGGACAGCGGCCAGTACGACGACCTCGACGGCCCGGCCCACAGCGTGCTGTTCGACGACCAGGACCCCAACCACCTGGCCGCCGTCGACGAAGCCAACGGCCCGGCGCAACCGCCCACGCCCAAAGACCCGCCCCATGCTTGAACTGGCGCCGTTGCTGGCCTCCGCGCTGATCCTGGGCCTGCTGGGCGGTGGCCATTGCCTGGGCATGTGCGGCGGACTGATGGGCGCGCTGACCCTGGCGATTCCCAGGGAGCAACGCAGTCGCCGGTTTCGCCTGCTGCTGGCGTACAACCTGGGGCGCATCCTCAGTTACGCCACGGCAGGGCTGTTGATCGGCCTGGCCGGCTGGGCGGTGGCCAATAGCCCGGCGGCCCTGGTCATGCGTGTGTTGGCCGGTGTGCTGTTGATTTGCATGGGCCTGTACCTGGCCGGCTGGTGGAGCGGCCTGACGCGCATCGAACGCCTCGGGCGCGGCCTGTGGCGGCATATCCAGCCCGTCGCCAACCGTTTGCTGCCGGTGTCCAGCCTGCCGCGCGCCCTGCTGCTGGGCGCGCTGTGGGGCTGGTTGCCGTGCGGGTTGGTCTACAGCACCCTGCTCTGGGCCGCGAGCCAAGGCAATGCGCTGGACAGTGCGCTGCTAATGCTGGCCTTCGGCCTGGGCACCTGGCCGGTACTGCTGGCCACCGGGCTGGCGGCCGAACGCGTGACCACGCTATTGCGCAAACGCAGCGTGCGCATGGCCGGTGGGTTGCTGGTGATGGTGTTTGGCCTATGGACCTTGCCGGGGCCGCATCAGCACTGGCTGATGGGCCATTAAAGGGCCATGTGGCATAGCGCCGCTGCCTGTTGATGCAAATCAAGGTGCCCGCACCGGCCAGCCCCTAGACTCGGCCCACTAGCCTATCCGGGGGACGCCCGCATGCTCGACGCCATTCGTTGGGACACTGATCTGATTCATCGCTACGACCTGGCGGGACCGCGCTACACGTCCTACCCCACCGCCGTACAATTCGACAGCCAGGTCGGCACGTTCGACCTGCTTCACGCCCTGCGCGACAGCCGCAAGGCCGCGCGACCGTTGTCGCTGTATGTGCATGTGCCGTTCTGCGCGAACATTTGCTACTACTGCGCCTGCAACAAGGTGATCACCAAGGACCGTGGCCGCGCCCACGCCTACCTGCAACGCCTGGAGCAGGAGATCCAGTTGGTGGCCTGCCACCTGGACCCGAAACAGCCGGTGGAGCAACTGCATTTCGGCGGCGGAACGCCCACGTTTCTCAGCCACGACGAACTGCGCCAGGTCATGACCTGCCTGCGCCAGCACTTCAATTTGCTCGACGATGATTCCGGTGACTACGGCATCGAGATCGACCCGCGCGAAGCCGACTGGGCCACCATGGGCCTGCTCCGCGAGCTGGGTTTCAATCGTGTCAGCGTGGGCCTGCAAGACCTCGACCCCGAGGTGCAACGGGCGGTCAATCGCCTGCAGAGCCTGGAAGAAACCCGCGCGGTCATCGACGCCGCGCGCACCCTGCAATTTCGCTCGATCAACATCGACCTGATCTACGGTCTGCCCAAGCAAACGCCGATCAACTTCGCGCGCACCGTGGAAGAAGTGATCAAGCTGCAACCGGACCGCCTGTCGGTGTTCAACTACGCGCACCTGCCGGAGCGCTTCATGCCCCAGCGGCGGATCAACACCGACGACCTGCCGTCACCGGCCGAAAAACTGCTGATGCTGCAAACCACCATCGAGCAGTTGACCCAGGCCGGCTATCGCTACATCGGCATGGACCATTTCGCCCTGCCGGATGACGAGCTGGCCATCGCCCAGGAAGAAGGCACCCTGCAACGCAATTTCCAGGGCTACACCACGCACGGTCACTGCGACCTGATCGGGCTCGGTGTGTCGGCGATCAGCCAGATCGGCGACCTCTACTGCCAGAACAGCAGCGATCTCAATGGCTACCAGAACACCCTGGCCGGCGCGCAACTGGCCACCAGCCGTGGCCTGGTCTGCACCACGGACGATCGGTTGCGGCGGGAAGTGATTCAACAGTTGATCTGCAATTTCAACCTGGCTTTCGAACCGATCGAACAGACCTTCAACATTGATTTTCGCGGGTATTTCGACGACATCTGGCCGCAACTGGAGGCGATGGCCACCGACGGCCTGATCGAGCTCGACGCCAAGGGCATTCGTGTATTGCCTGCCGGGCGGTTGCTGGTGCGATCGGTGTGCATGGTGTTCGACGCCTACCTTGAGCACCAGAACCGGCAGCGGTTCTCGCGGGTGATCTAGGCGTTACTTCATTGCCAGGCCGGCCGCCTTGATCGCATCACCGGCACTCATGCCTTTCATGGCTTTGGCCAGGGAGGTTTGAGCCGTGATCAAGCCGGCCTGCAGCCCGCCCAAGGCCGCTTGCAGGCCGGACAGCTTGGCCCTGGCCTGCTCAGGACTGAGGCTCTGGTCCGCCATCACGGCAGCCATTTCAGCCTGTTTCTCGGCGATCTGTTTTTTAATCTCACGAATCATCTTCAGCAGTTGCTTGACGTTATCCGAGAGGCCACTGTCGTCGATGTCGCTGTTGGAGGTTTTTTGCGCCGTCTGCGCTTGCATCGCGGCACCGGAGATCGTGACCGAAACGCCAGGTTTGGCCTTTTCGTCAACACCGCTGCCATCATCGTTCGGCGTCACCGCCTTGTCTTGGGTCGCCTGCGCCGCGGGAATGTTGACACTGGCCGTCAGATTGCTGGTTAACGAGAGCATGAGCGATGCCTGATGATAGAGAGTCGATAGCAGACTATCGGCGCTTTTCTCGGTTTCTTTATACCGCGTCGGCTTTTTTGTACAGGCTGGCCTCACCGCCCCCGAGTGCTGTACCCTTACGTCTTATGTGTGTTTTCCCACAAGGATTTAAGAAATGTCCGAGCCAGCCAAACTGCGCGCTCACGGCCAGGCCCACTGCAAGGATTGCAGCCTGGCTCCCCTCTGCTTGCCACTTTCGTTGAATCTGGAAGACATGGATGCGCTGGACGACATCGTTAAACGCGGTCGCCCGCTCAAGAAAGGCGA
The DNA here is from genome assembly GCF_030687435.1 of Pseudomonas sp. FP597. Classification (NCBI taxonomy): domain Bacteria; kingdom Pseudomonadati; phylum Pseudomonadota; class Gammaproteobacteria; order Pseudomonadales; family Pseudomonadaceae; genus Pseudomonas; species Pseudomonas sp. FP597. Next base: position 4,766,917 of record NZ_CP117432.1, read on the forward strand.
GTTTCTGTTTCGCCAGGGCGACACGTTCGATTCCGTCTATGCAGTACGTTCAGGCGCCTTGAAGACCTTCAGCCTGAGCGACAGCGGCGAAGAACAGATCACCGGCTTCCACCTGCCCAGCGAGCTGGTCGGGTTGTCGGGCATGGACACCGAGATTCACCCGGTGTCGGCCCAGGCGCTGGAGACCACGTCGGTGTGCGAAATCCCCTTCGAACGCCTGGATGAACTGGCCCTGCAATTGCCGCAACTGCGTCGCCAGTTGATGCGCGTGATGAGTCGCGAAATTCGTGACGACCAGCAAATGATGTTGCTGCTGTCGAAGAAAACTGCCGATGAGCGCATCGCCACCTTCCTGGTCAACCTGTCGGCGCGCTTCCGTGCCCGTGGTTTCTCGGCCAACCAGTTCCGCCTGAGCATGTCGCGCAACGAAATCGGCAACTACCTGGGCCTGGCGGTGGAAACCGTTTCCCGCGTATTCACGCGCTTCCAGCAGAACGAACTGCTGGCCGCCGAAGGCAAGGAAGTGCATATCCTCGATCCGATCCAGTTGTGCGCGCTGGCCGGCGGTTCTCTGGAAGGCTGAAGCAGACGCCCGCGGCCGCGCCAACCGGCGAGGCCGCAGGTATACTCCGGGTCCGTTTTCCTCCCAGGACTCTTCGACGATGACCTTCGATTCGTTCGACATCAAATCCCTGATCCGCCCCGTCATCGATTTCCCCAAGCCTGGGGTGATCTTCCGTGACATCACGCCGCTGTTCCAATCGCCCAAGGCCCTGCGCCTGGTGGCCGACAGCTTTGCCCAGCGCTACGTCGAAGCCGATTTCAGCCATATCGGCGCCATGGATGCGCGTGGTTTCCTGATCGGCTCGATCATCGCCTACCAACTGAACAAGCCGCTGATTCTGTTCCGCAAGCAGGGCAAGCTGCCGGCCGACGTGCTGGCCGAGGGTTACCAGACCGAATACGGCGAAGCCTTCCTGGAAGTGCACGCCGACAGCCTGTGTGAAGGTGATTCGGTGCTGATATTCGATGACCTGATCGCCACCGGCGGCACCTTGATCGCGGCGGCGAACCTGGTGCGGCGCATGGGCGCCAAGGTCTTTGAAGCGGCGGCGATTATCGACCTGCCGGAACTGGGCGGCTCGCAGCGCTTGGAAGATATGGGTATTCCGACTTTTTGCCTGACGCAGTTTGCGCTGACTGAACGTTAACGCTTGGCCTGACTGACGCCATCGCGGGCAAGCCCCAATGCCAGTCAGTCAAGGCTTTGAAGGGGTAAAAAGTGACCTGTGGCGAGGGAGCTTGCTCCCTCGCCACAGATACAGTGTTGTCCCTTAACTGACTGGCAGTAGGGCAAGTCGAATCGTCGCACCGCCCCTCCCACATTGGGTACTGCGGTGTTCTTTAGAGTGCGATCGGCTTGCGACCGGCGAACGAGTGCGCCAGGGTGCCGCCGTCCACCAGCTCCAGCTCGCCCCCCAACGGCACGCCATGGGCGATACGCGAGGTGATCAAGCCCTTGTTGCTCAGCAATTGGGCGATGTAGTGGGCAGTGGCTTCACCTTCCACCGTCGGGTTGGTGGCCAGGATCACTTCGCTAAAGGTGCCCTGCTCTTCAATCCGCGCCACCAGTTGCGGTATGCCGATGGCTTCGGGGCCCAGGCCGTCCAGTGGCGACAGGTGGCCCTTGAGCACGAAGTAGCGCCCGCGATAACCGGTCTGCTCCACCGCGTACACGTCCATCGGTCCTTCGACCACGCACAGCAGCGTGTCGTCGCGGCGCGGGTCGGCGCATTGCGGGCAGAGTTCTTCTTCGGTGAGGGTGCGGCACTGGCGGCAGTGGCCGACACCTTCCATGGCCTGGCTCAGGGCCTGGGCCAACCGGGTGCCGCCGCTGCGATCACGCTCCAGCAGTTGCAGCGCCATGCGCTGGGCGGTTTTCTGGCCGACGCCCGGCAACGTGCGCAGGGCGTCGATCAGTTGACGAATCAGGGGGCTGAAGCTCATGGGCGAAAGGTCCGACAAAACAACGAGACGCGGTTTATACCCGCGCCTCGGATTAGCGTCAAATGCTCAATCCTGCGCGACCCGTACCACCAACTTGCCGAAGTTGCGCCCTTCGAGCAAACCGATAAAGGCTTCAGGGGCCTGCTCCAGGCCATCGACCACGTCTTCGCGGAACTTGATCTTGCCTTCGCGCACCCAGGGCGCCATGGCGCTGAGAAACTCGGGTTGGCGATCACCGTAGTCGTCGAACACGATAAAGCCCTGGATGCGCACACGCTTGGTCAGCAAGGTGCGTTGCAACGCCGGCAAGCGATCAGGGCCGCTGGGCGCCTCATGGGCGTTGTAGCCGGCAATCAGCCCGCACAGGGGGACGCGCGCCTTGGGGTTGAGCAATGGCACGACGGCGTCGAACACCTTGCCACCGACGTTCTCGAAGTAGATGTCCACACCCTTGAAGCAGGCCTGCGCCAGCTCATGGGCAAATTCGGCGCTCTTGTGGTCGATACAGGCATCGAAGCCCAGCTCCTCCACCACATAGCGGCACTTCTCGGCGCCGCCAGCGATCCCGACTACACGCAAGCCCTTGAGTTTGGCCACCTGGCCTACCACCGAGCCCACCGCGCCGGATGCCGCCGCGACCACCAGGGTTTCGCCGGCCTTGGGTTGACCGATGTCCGTCAGGCCCATGTAGGCGGTCATGCCCGGCATGCCCAGCACACCCAGGGCCATGGAAGGACTGGCCAGGCCCTGGGGCACCGGCATCAGGTTGCGGCCATCGGAAATGCTGTGGCTCTGCCAGCCGGTGGCCGCGACCACCAGGTCGCCCACTTCGAATTTCGGATTACGCGATTGTTCGATACGGCTGACAGCGCCACCTGTCATCACCTCGCCGATTTCCACCGGCGCCGCGTAGGACGGTGCATCGCTCATGCGTCCGCGCATGTAGGGGTCGAGAGACAGGTAAAGGGTCTTGAGCAGCACCTGGCCGTCCGCCAGTTCCGGCAGAGTGACGCGCTCCAGGCGGAAGTTCTCCGGGGTGGGGGCGCCCTGGGGGCGTGAGACCAGCACGATGCGTTGGTTCAGGGTCAATTCTTGAGGCATCACGGGGCTCCTTTAACAATGATCGAAATTTCAATAGCCTCAAGTGCAGACACCGCCAAAGACGCACAGGTTCGACTTGGCAGCTGCTACGGGGGGGAGCGGTGATAAAAAAAATGCCAGGCGCTGGGCCTGGCATTGGAGTCTAGCTGACGCTGCTCGATCAGAACGGCAGCTTCATCCCCGGCGGCAGTTGCATGCCGGCGGTCACGCCGCCCATTTTTTCCTGGCTGTTGGCTTCGATCTTGCGCACGGCGTCGTTGACGGCCGCGGCGAACAGCGCCTCGAGCATTTCCAGATCATCTTCACCCACGCCTGGCAGCACGCTTGGGTCGATGCTCACGCGCTTGATGTCGTGACGACCGGTCATCACCACGCTGACCATATCGCCACCAGCCTTACCGGTAACTTCAGCGTTGGCCAGTTCTTCCTGCATCTTGGCCATCTTTTCCTGCATCTGCTGTGCCTGCTTCATCAGGCCGGCCATGCCACCTTTCATCATGGGAATCACCTCAAAGTACGTGGATCAAGTAAGTAGCCCGGTGTCAGGACGCCTGAGGCACCGGGGCTTCGACAGGTTCAATTGTATCCGGGCGCACGACCGCGCCGAACTGTTGCATCATTTGCTGGATGAGCGGATCGCCATGGATCGAATCCTCTGCCTCGCGCTGACGGTTGATACGCCGGCGCGTGGCGGCCTGGGCCGGGGTTTCCTGCTCAGGCTTGATCAGCTCGATGGCGATGGTCAACGTACGCCCGTGGTATTGGTTCAAGGCATCGTTGAGGCGACGTTGCTGGGTCGCGTTGAACAAGGCGCTATGGGCCGGGTCCAGGTGCAGCAACCAATGGTCGCCCTCGATGGAGATCAGCGTGCAGTTGGCGGCGATGCTGCCGGTCATGCCGGAAATCGGCAGTTTCGGGAACAGTTCCAGCCACTGCAACGCCAAACCGGTGGCCGGGGCCGCGGCGGGTTCAGGCTCGGGCTCGGGCGCAGGCTCGGCGGTGTGTTCGCTGGCCAACTCGTCCAGGTAACTGTAGGCCGAATCCATGTCCGGCTCGATGTAGTCTTCGTCCAGCGGCGGCTCGTCGTCGTCGAGATCGATGCCCGGCGTGGCCGCGTCTACCTGGGCCACGGTCGGCTCGGGCAGCGGCGCGGATACCCATTCCGGCGCGGCGGGCACGACACTGTCCGGGGTGGGCGCAGGCATCGGTGTCAGCTCGGGCTGCTCGCCGATGGTTTCCAGCACGGGCTCCACGACGGGTTGCAGCTCGGGTTCGGGCTCGACTTCGGCTTCCACCGGGGCGTTCCATGGCAGGTCCACGACCGGCTCGGGCTCGATAACCGGTTCCGGCGCGGCCACCGGCGCCGCTGCGACAGGCGCAGGCTCCGGGGCAGGCGCAGGCGCAGCGACCACTGGCGCAACCACCGCCGCGCCAGCCACTGGTTTGGCGGAATCAACTGTGGCCTGGCTGATCCCCACTGGCTTTAGCGGCTGCCTCGGTGCATCGGCCGTGTCTGCAGGCCGGAAGGCCAGCATCCGCAACAGCACCATCTCGAAACCGCCACGCGGGTCCGGCGCCAGCGGCAGGTCGCGGCGGCCGATCAGGCCCATCTGGTAATAGAACTGCACGTCTTCGGCCGGCAACGCCTGGGCCAGGGCCAACACGCGGTCGCGGTCGCCATGGCCGTTGTCGACGCCTTCCGGCAGGGCCTGGGCGATGGCGACGCGGTGCAGCACATTGAGGATTTCCGAGAGCACGCCGTTCCAGTCCGGGCCCTGCTCCGACAGGTGGCGCACGGCTTCGAGCAATGCCTTGGCGTCACCTTCGATCAGCGCGTGCAGCACGTCGAACACCTGACCGTGGTCGAGGGTGCCGAGCATGGCACGCACATCGGCGGCCATGACCTTGCCTTCACCAAAGGCGATGGCCTGGTCGGTGAGGCTCATGGCGTCACGCATCGAGCCGTCGGCGGCGCGGCCGAGCAACCACAGCGCGTCGTCTTCGAACGGTACGTTCTCGACGCCCAGCACGTGGGTCAAATGCTCGACCACGCGCTCGGGCGTCATGTTTTTCAGGGAGAACTGCAGGCACCGCGACAAAATCGTTGCAGGAAGCTTCTGCGGATCGGTGGTGGCCAGGATGAATTTGACGTAGGGCGGCGGCTCTTCCAGGGTTTTCAACAAGGCGTTGAAGGAATGGCTGGACAGCATGTGCACTTCGTCGATCAGGTAGACCTTGAAGCGGCCGCGACTGGGGGCGTACTGCACGTTGTCGAGCAGTTCGCGGGTGTCTTCGACCTTGGTGCGGCTCGCGGCGTCGATCTCGATCAGGTCGACGAAACGCCCTTCGTCGATCTCCCGGCACACCGAACAGGTGCCGCAAGGCGTCGAAGTGATACCGGTTTCACAATTCAGGCATTTGGCGATGATGCGCGCAATGGTGGTCTTGCCCACCCCGCGCGTACCGGTGAACAGGTAGGCGTGGTGCAGCCGTTGGCTGTCCAAGGCATTGATCAGAGCCTTGAGCACATGGGTCTGGCCGACCATTTCGCGGAACGAGCGCGGACGCCATTTACGTGCAAGAACCTGATAACTCATCGAAAACCGTCGCAACTGGGAAGCGGAAGCCGGTAATGCTAGCGGAGCAAGGGGGAAATTGCATCCGGCACGCTCGTCTAATCTGACTAAGCTCTGCGCAGTGGCCCGGCAAGGGCCTGAACCCGGAGAGTGTATGCGCGTAGTCCTGGGCGCTTTATGGATGATGACCACGGCAAGCTTCGCGGCGCCCGCGCCGCTGCGTTTCTCGGTTTCCGACAGTTGGGCGATGCCCATGGTGCAGTTGGATAATGGCCGGCCCATCCAAGGTATTTTGTATGACGTGATGTCGAGCCTGGCCACCCACGTGGGCCATCCGGCGCAATTCCATGTGCTCGCACGAGCACGCATCGCTACGGCCATGGCCCATGGCGAAATCGATGTGCGCTGTTATGTCACGCCGTCATGGGTCGATAACCTGTCGGGCGATTACATCTGGAGTGTGCCGCTGATGGTGCAGCGCAACGTGCTGGTCAGTGCCCACAGCCGGCCGGTACAGGTGCTCAAGCTGGCACCCCAGGCGATCGGCACGGTGCTTAACTACCGCTATGCCATCCTCGATCCGCTGTTCGCCAGCGGCCAGTTGAGCCGGGACGATGCGCGCAGCGAAGAACAAGTGCTGCACAAATTGGTGGCCGGGCGTTACACCTACGCGGCGAGCAACGAATGGATCATCGACCGCTTCAACCAGAAAATGCCGGTCGGCCACCGGCTGCACAAAGTGGCCGTGATTGACGAGCAAGACCTCGGCTGCCTCGTGCGCAATGACCCGAGCGTGCCGGTGCAACAGATTCTGCGCACGCTCCTGCAGATGAAGAGGTCCGGAGAAATCGACGACATCATCAAACTGTACACCGGCGAGGATCCGGTGCCGCTGCACACTCCTGACAAGAACTGACAGGGCCGCCTTATAGACTCGGCGCCACTCAACGTCCGTTCCCAAGGAGCCTGCATGAACACCGTCGCCCATTACTTCCTGCTGTATGTCGACAGCCCGGCCACCAGTGCCAACTTCTATAGCCGCCTGCTGGACAAGCCACCCGTGGAGCTCAATCCGACCTTTGCCCTGTTCATGCTCGACAACGGCGTGAAGCTGGGCCTGTGGTCGCGCCACACCGTGCAGCCGGCCGCCGAGGCCACCGGCGGTGGGGGCGAAGTGGGCTTTGCCCTGGCTGACGCCGCCGCCGTGCGGACACTGCACGATCAATGGGTTGAGCGCGGCGCGCCGATCCTGCAGTCACCGACCGCTGTGGACTTTGGCTACACTTTCGTCGCCCAGGACCCCGACGGTCACCGCTTGCGTGCGTTCAGCCTGAACGACTGAGCGCCAGCGCCGCTCCAGGCTGATGGCCGCCACGCTGGCCAGCACAATCACCCCGCCGAGCACCACCTGCAGGGCAATGTGCTCTCCCAGCAATGTCGCGGCTATCACCATTGCCACTGGCGGGATCAGGTACATCGCCACTGTCGCGCGACTGACCTCGACATGCTTGAGCACATAGCCCCAGGCCAGGTACGCCAAGGCGCTCGGGAAAATCCCCAGCGCCAGCACCGCCAGGTTATCCGCCAACGGCGCCTGTGCCACAGCGGCAGGCAGGCCCGGCAGGTTGACGCCAAGCATCAGGGTGCCCGACCACACCATGTAGCACGCCATCGTCAGTGGGCTGTAGCGATGGGCGTAGTGCTTCTGGACGGCGAAATACACGCTCCACGAAAACGCCGCCAGCAGGATCAGCAAGCCATGCGGGTCGATATCGCCCACGCCCTGGTCGCCCCACATCACCACCAGCACCCCCAGCAACCCCACCAGCACGCAACTCCAGCGCCAGGCGCTGACGCGTTCCTTCAAGCAGAAAGACGCGATCAGCACACTGAACAGCGGCGCCGACTGCGCCAATACGCTGGACGCCGCCGCCGTTACCCATTGCTGCCCGGCATTGAGGCTCATGTGGTGCAGGAACACGCCGAAAAAACCCAGCACCAATAACCACGGCGTATCCCGCAGACACGGACGACCGATGCCCATCACCAGTGCCACCCCGCCCATGAATACCGAGGCGATCAGGAACCGCAGCAACGCCAGTTGGCCGGGGTTGTAGCTGTGCAGGCCCATGTGCACGCCAGTCGGCGAAAAGGCCCAGCAGAGGATCACGCTGGCGATGACTAGCGTAAGCTTCACGGGTGACGGGGTGTTCATCGATGGTGTCCGAAACTGACAAGGAATGCCGTCAGTCTTGGCCCCGGCAGGCAGTAGGACAATTAAGTGTTTCTGACTTCTGAAATCAGCGGAACTGAGCAATGGAACTGGCCCAACTGAAAATGGTGCGAGCCGTGGCGCAAACCGGCAGCGTGGCCCAGGCCGCCCTGCAACTGCACTGCGTACCGTCCAACATCACCACGCGCATCAAGCAGCTGGAAAGCGAGCTGGGCACGCCGCTGTTTATTCGCGCCGGTCGCGGGCTGGCGATCAGCGCGGCCGGAGAGATCTTCCTGGAGTACTGCGAGCGCATCCTCGCGCTGGTGGACGAATCCAAGCGCGCGGTGGACGCCACCGCCATTCCCCGTGGGACCTTGCGCATCGGCGCGGTGGAGTCCAGCGCCAGCGGCCGCCTGCCGCCGCTGCTGGCGGAATATCACCGACGTTACCCCGACGTCAGCCTGGAGCTGGTGACTGGCGCCTGGGCCCAGTTGCTCGACGACCTGCAGCATCATCGACTGGATGTCGCGCTGGTGGCCGCCAGCAACAAGCGCGTCAAGCTCGAACACAGTGTGGTCTACAGCGAACGCCTGGTGCTGATCGCCAGCGCCTCCAGCGCACCGATCCGCAGTGCCGAAGACCTCGCCGGCCGCACCCTGCTGGTGTGGCCGCCGGGCTGCCCTTACCGGGCGGCGCTGGAGAACTGGCTCAAGCCCCACGACTTCAAGCCGGCCATCGCCAGCTATGCCAGCTGGGGCACGATCATTGGTTGCGTGAGTGCAGGGATTGGCGTGGCGCTGGCGCCGGAAGGCATTCTGGCCCGCTATGAGCAGGCCGATCAGCTGGCGTCGTACCGGTTTGACGAATTGCAGGCCGTGGACAACCTGCTGTTCTGGCACAAGGACACCCAGCGCCACCTGGCGCGGGATGCATTTGCCGGGCTGTTGCGCGAGACGTTTGGCTAACCTGTAACGGATTATTTCAGTTATCCTCCCGCGAAATTAATTCAAAATGTAAGGGACTACCATGAATTACTTCCGCCTATTGCTGGCGGCAGCCGCGCTGAGCCTGACTGTCGCCCCCGCCTTTGCTGCTTCCGCCCCCGCTACGCCGGTTGAAGCCAGTGCGCCCGCCGAGACCGCCGAGCATTTTCTTGCGTCACTCAAGCAACAGACCGGCACGGTCACCCTGCCCAGCGGCATTGCAACGCTCAAGCTCAACGATGAGTTCTACTACCTCAACCCCGCCGACACCGAACGCCTGCTCACCGATGGCTGGGGCAACCCGCCGGGCTTCAAGACCCTGGGTATGATCGTGCCCAAAGCGGTCAGCCCGTTGTCCGAGCGCGGCTGGGGCGTGATCGTCAGCTACAAGGCCGACGGGCATATTTCCGACGAAGACGCCGCGAAAATCGACTACGCCGACCTGCTCAAGCAAATGCAGGAAGAAGACGAAGCCGAAAACCAGGAACGCAAGAAACAAGGCTATGCCGGCCTGCACCTGCTGGGCTGGGCCGAACCGCCGCACTATGACGACACCTCCCACAAGATGTACTGGGCGCGCGAGCTCAAAGCCGACGACGCCGACCAGAACACGCTCAACTACAGCATCCGCGTACTGGGTCGTGAAGGCGTGCTGGAGCTCAACGCCGTAGCGGCCATGGCCGATTTGCCGACCATCAAGCAGGAACTGCCCAAGGTCCTGGCCTTTACCAACTTCACCGACGGCAACCTCTACACCGACTTCAACCCGAAAACCGACAAGCTGGCCACTTATGGCCTGGCAGCCCTGGTAGCTGGCGGGATTGCCGCCAAAGCCGGGCTGTTCGCCAAGATAGGCATCTTCCTGCTGGCGGCGAAGAAGTTTCTGGTGATTGGCGTGGTCGCGCTGCTCGCTGGGGTGCGCAAGTTGTTCGGCCGTAACAAAGACTGAGTTCGCCTGTAAAAATGCCGCAAGGTGCCTGACACTTTGCGGCATAAAGGCTTTGTTCAGTTCTGCGCCGCTGGCTGTGACTGCGTCGCACTCGGGCACGGGTTTACAATCGCAAACTCGTCGACAATAGCCCACCCCGGTTTATAGCCAGGCACGGTCACATAGCGCATGACCCGCTCACCAGTGAACTTCACAAATGAGCCTTCGACGCCGCTGAATACCTTCTGCCGATTACCCAGCAAGTAATCGAAAATCTTGAGTTTCATCGGTATGTTCACTCGACCACCCGGCGTGATGGGGGCCAGCATGAAGGCATCGTCTTTAGTGAACACGTAGAAGATTTCAGGCTTGTCGCGGCCCTCCGTCACTTTTGCGCACGTCACCTCATCGACCCGCAACGTTCTGACCGGAATGTAGGACTTATTCTGGTAGAGGCTGAGAATAAATCCTTTTTTGGTCAGGACACCCAAGCCCTGCGTGGCATGACAGATCTCTGCAACCCCATAGGTGTAAGGGCACCAGTTGGTTTCGGTAATCCCGATTACATCGGCCGGCGCAACGCCCAGGTCATGTTCAATCTTGGCCCGTGCTTCGGGGCTTTCATAAGGAATCATCACGCAACCGGGCAAACCAAGCGCCAGCGCGGATAACAAAAAGATTGAATAAATACGCATGAAGGACATCCGTGTCTGCGGGGGGCACACGCCACCCGACGCGGCCGTTGATAACACGGCCGACATTGAGTAGATACAAGGACTGCGGATCAGCTTTTCGGCGCAGCCAAGCGGCTGTATTGATCCTGACTGATCCAGCCAGTGAACGAACGGTCATCGGCGTTGATGAATTCCACCTGCGCCCAGCCATCCTTGAACGCCAACACACCCACCACGTCATTTTTGACGATGTACGGTCGTTTCGCGACCTTGGCGCCTGGGGTCTTCTGCAGGTACGCCTTGTCGGCCGACACGGTGACCAGGCCGATCCACTGTTTGTTGGCGGTCTGGGTCAGGTCCAGGCCGGTGGCAATCTCCGGCATCAGGACGTTGAGGCAACCGGGATGCTGACGCCCTTCCTGCACGGTCAGGGTCACGCCATCCGACGCAGGCGCCACGCTGCCGGGGTAGGTGCTGTCGAGCCAAGTGGTGAGCGCGCCAGGCTTGCCTTGCAGGTAGAACGTGCAACCGCGGCTGACGCCCTCGCCCATTGATTCTGAATAGAACCCTTCGACCTGATGGTCCGGCGTCACCGCCAGCATCAGCCCTTCATACTTGCCCGAATGCAACGCCGACGAACCGGCCATGGCCGGTGCCACGGCGCACAACGACAACGCACCTATCGCTAGAAAACGGATCATCCTATTTTTTCCCTTCAAGTTTTTCGTAGGCTTTCTTCATCAGGACGTCGTAGTTGCCGTAGTCCTCACCGTTATAGTTACGCGCCATGCCGGTAAAGTCCTTGGCCTTCATGGCCTTCATCAACGCCGGGCTCTTGCTGCAAAAGCCGAGGAATGCCTTTAGCTGGTTGCCGGCATTCACTTTCAGCGCCGCCGCAAATTCAAACACTGTTTTGTAACCGCACGATGAAAAGTTGAAGCCCATGATCTGGAACATGCCCCACGAAGCCGACATCAATGCCGCTTCCTGGTCCAGGGCAAACGCAGTCGCCATGGTTTCCCAGGCTTTGATCTGGTCCTTGTTGTTGGTCTGCCACTGCGGCCCGGCCTTTTTCACGTACGGGTAAGACAACAGAGGGTGCGCCTGGTCGTAGATGTGCTTGGTGTACTTGCGAAACAAGTGCCCTTCAAACGCGATCACCGGCAACTTGGCCGGTCCGAAACCGGAGCGTCCGCCGGATTCCACGGTGGCGAAGGCCTTGATGATATTCACCGGGATACCGTTGCCCAGTTGCGTGGCGGCGTTCTGATAGTCGGTTTCGCTGAGGGTCATGCCCCCGTCGCACGTGGCCTGGAGCATCAGTTGCCGGTTACGCCGTTCGGCCTCGATCATCGCGCGCATACGGTCCAGGTACACATTGACCGTGGCCTGTACCGCATCGCCGTTGTTGTTGCCGAAGGCGTTGAGAAAGGTCGGGATGCGCTGGGTCGGGAAGGCCTTGACCGGCACTTTCACCGCTTCTTCGATCAGGCTGTTGAACGTGCGACCGGTGGGGTCGATCACACCATCGGGGTGCGCGTACTTCAGATGGCGGAACTGGTACTGACTGATGCACTGCACCAACTGACCATCACACTTGCCGTTTTCGGCCAGCGGAAAACCCATCTTGGGAATGATCAAATTGAACAGATACTGGATGCACTGAACATCGGCGGGCAAGTTACGGGCTTTACCCGGCGCGCCTACCGAAGCACTGATAAGACGGGGTAAACCTTGCAGGCTTTTCATCACAGACATCCTTGTTAGTTAAAGAAGTGATAGCACTTCAATATCAAATCGGCGCCCCTGTCATACGCTGAAACAAGTGGCTGGCGGAAACTAACAAGGTGGTTTCACGTTGTCCAGAAGCAGATATAAAACCTGTGAAAGAACCCTCACGGGTAGGTGCGCGAAAGGCAGATTTTTTGATTCAGGCGCAGTATTCAGTCACTCATTGGGCTACTGTCACTCGCGCAAAATGCCCTTTCGCCCCACTTTCAAGGAATGAAATGAAAGCCACACTGCTTGTTCTGTCTGTCTTGGCTCTACTCTGCGGCTGCACATCGCCAGCCCCTGTGCCCCCCGACCTGTCACGCCCTTCGATTGCCCAAACCCAATCGGTAGAGTTCGCCGGCAAGACGTTCGTTTTGAAATTCCACAAAGCGGGTCTCTGGGAGTTTTTCCCTGCGCGGGAAAGTATCGATGCCTGGAGTGAAATGGTGGACTTCACCGTCGTTGCTCCGGAATTTAACCGTTTCAAGCCGCTGGACCTGGCCAAGCGCGCCATCGCGCTGCACCAGCAGGAGAACCCGAACATGCCGGCGATCCTGCTGACGGACAATAAAACCGGAATCGATTATTCGATGATGTTTTTCCCCACGGCACTGCGTAAGGACGGACAGTTCTCTGAAATCAGTTATTTCAAGTACTACAAGGACACTGCCAGCGGCCAAACCATTATTTTTCACTACGCGCGCAATATTCCAAAACCGAGCAACCCGTCTGAAATCGCCATAGAGACAGGCCGCGAAATAGTGCCGGTGATAGAGGCCTTCCCGCTGTACCGCCCGTAATGCGGTTAAGCGCACAGCACACATCCATTCGCGGGCAGCGTTGCCAGCAAAGCGTGTATGAAATTTTGGATTGGAGGGGGTGAATCAGGGAGAGCGTTATGGAGGCAACCCCACCAGCCACACCCCGGCACACAATGTTCCCGCTGTGGCTGCTGCCTTCCGGCTCTGACCAGGTTCACGGGTAATCGTTGCGGGGGGACCGATGGGGTCACCATAACGACGCTGGCCTCTCGGCAAGCCGCGCCATTGTACCGATCTGATCGGAAGTTACAACCGTTGGTGACGGATTAAAAATATGAAGGGGCTCAAGCACTTGCCACGGCCATCGGCTTCCCCTCCCACATTGGCGCATCACTAAGCCTGCAACACCTCATCTGCCCTTCCGCCCTCTTCCTGGATCACCAGGTGAATAAAGTGCAGCTTGGCGATCACCGCCGGTGGCAGCACGAAGGGATAGAAATCCGGCTGGCCCATGCTGCGCGACAGTTCGTTGAGCATGCCGGCCAGTTCGATCCAGGCGTTGACGAACGACAGGAACGCCGGGCCGCCTGGGTGCTCGGGGTCGTAGAGCGTGGTGAGAGGAAACGGCTGGTAATCCAGGTCCATCTCGCGGGCGCTCATGCCAAAGCCCAATGCGGTGTCGACTGCGTCCATCATGTGCAGGTAATGCGCCCAGGTTTCCGCCCAATCCTCCCAGGGGTGCATGGTGGCGTAGGCGCTGACGCAGGTGTGTTGCCAGTCCGGGCGCGGGCCGTTCTGGTAGTGCTGGTCGAGGGCGTCGGCGTAACTGGCGCGTTCGTCGCCGAATAACTGGCGAAAAGGCTCCAGCCAGTGGCTATTGGCGATCAAGCGGTCCCAGTAGTAATGGCCGACCTCATGGCGAAAATGGCCGAGCAAGGTGCGGTAAGGCTCGCGCATCTGCACGCGGATCTTTTCACGGTGGGCGTCGTCGGCTTCCTTGATATCCAGAGTGATCAGGCCATTGGCGTGGCCGGTCATGGGCGCGTTGCCCTCAAGGTCAACGCCGACGAAATCGAATGCCAGGCCAGTGTCTTCGTCAACGCGCTTGGGCACCACTTGCAGGCCCAGGCTGATCAGTTGCGCCACCAGCCGGCGCTTGGCGGTTTCTACCTTGAGCCAGCGCTCGTGGTTTTCCGGCATCGACAGATCGGGGATGGTGCGGTTGAGGCTGCAGGCCACACACAGCGCTGCGGTGCTATGGGCGGGGATCAGCCAATTGCAGGCGGCTGGGGTGTCGAGGTTGGCGCAGCGACGGAAAGCGCCGGCGTCGAGGTTGTCGTCTGGCAGCCAGGTACCTTCGACGGGGCCGGGTTGCAGCGAAGACAAACGGCTTTGCTGCGGCTGGTAGCCCAACAGCGCCTGACAGGCCAGGCACTGGCTGTTGCGAAAGAACAGCGATTGCCCGCAACGGCAGTGCCAGACCTTGCTGTTACGCGAGGTGTCGGCCATGAACGGCGCGGCGATGCGCGAACTGAGTTGCTCGAAGTAGCGGAACATGGCGATCTCTCCCTGGGTGACTGAGACTAGATCATTTGGGGGTTGGGATCGTTCCACTTTCTTTGGGGGGCTGCTTTGCAGACCGGCGCGGGGCAAGCCCGCTCACCACAAAATCAATCAATCGGGATGTTGTGCTTGGCCAGGAAGGCCACGAACGCCTCTTCATCCAGCACTTTCAGGCCTAGTTCGCTGGCCTTGGCCAGTTTTGAACCGGCACCCGGCCCGGCCACGACGCAATGGGTTTTCGCCGACACGGAGCCGGCCACCTTGGCACCCAGGCTTTCGAGTTTTTCCTTGGCCACGTCGCGGCTCATCAGTTCCAGGGAACCGGTGAGTACCCAGGTGTGGCCGGCTTCCGGCAGGCCTTCGACGACTTTCTTCTCGCTCTGCCAGTGCATGCCGAAGTCCTTGAGCTGCTGCTCGATGGCCAGTGCGCGATTGGCGTTGTCGGCATTGTCGAAAAACTCGCGTACGGCCTTGGCCTGCTTCTCGGGCAGGGCCTGGCGCATGTCGAGCCAGTCGGCCTTGATCACGCCTTCGAGGCTGGTGAACTTGTCCGCGAGTTTCTGCGCGGCGCCCGGGCCCACGCTGGGTACGTGCAGTTTGTCGAGCAGACCGCCCAGGGTGGTGCTGGCGGCGAACTCGGCGCTCAGTTCGCCCTGGTCCTGCAATTGCAGGGCGCATTCGTCCGGCGACAGCAGCGCGCCGATCACCTGCTGGTTATGGCTGTCTTCAAAGAAACTGTGGATCTCGTGCGCCACTTCCAGGCCCACGTCAGGCAAGTACGTCAGCACTTCGGGCAAAGCCTTGCGCACCCGCTCCAGGGACGCCAGGGAGCGCGCCAGCACCTTGGCGGTTTCCTCGCCCACATCGGGGATGCCCAGGGCGTAGATAAACCGCGCCAGGGTCGGCGCCTTGCTGTGTTCGATAGCGGTGATCAGCTTTTTGCTGGAAATGTCGGCAAAGCCTTCCAGGTCGATGATCTGCTCGTATTTGAGTTTGTAGAGGTCAGCCGGCGAGCCGATGAGCTTTTCATCCACCAGTTGCTCGATGGTCTTGTCGCCCAGGCCGTCGATGTCCATGGCCCGGCGCGAGACAAAATGAATGATCGCCTGCTTGAGTTGCGCACCACAGGCCAGGCGCCCGACGCACCTGTACACCGCGCCTTCGCTGACGGTTTCCTTGCCTTTGCTGCGCTTGACCAGTTGTGTGCGCTCAACGTGAGAGCCGCACACCGGGCAGCTCTCGGGGATCTGCACGGCGCGGGCGTGTTCCGGGCGGCGCTCGGTGACCACCGACACGACTTGCGGGATCACATCGCCAGCACGACGGATGATCACGGTGTCGCCGATCATCAGGCCCAGGCGCGCGACTTCGTCCATGTTGTGCAAGGTGGCGTTGGACACCGTCACCCCGGCGACCTTGACCGGTTTCAAGCGCGCCACCGGGGTAACGGCGCCGGTGCGGCCGACCTGGAATTCCACGTCGAGCAGCTCGGTGAGTTCTTCCATGGCCGGGAATTTATGCGCGATGGCCCAACGCGGCTCACGCGCGCGGAAACCCAGTTCGCGCTGGGAAGCGATGCTGTTGACCTTGAACACCACACCGTCGATTTCATAGGGCAGGCTGTTACGC
Source organism: Pseudomonas sp. FP597 (assembly GCF_030687435.1). NCBI lineage: Bacteria > Pseudomonadati > Pseudomonadota > Gammaproteobacteria > Pseudomonadales > Pseudomonadaceae > Pseudomonas > Pseudomonas sp. FP597. The sequence goes on from NZ_CP117432.1 coordinate 4,783,127, forward strand.
CGCTCGCCGATGTCGCGGTAGTACTCCAGGCACTCCTGGATACCCTTGGCCAGCTTCAACTCGTGGCTGATGGGCATGCCCCACTGCTGCAACTGCTTGAGGTTGCCGATATGGGTGTCGCTGATATCGGCGGTCACCTGGCCGATGCCATAGCAGCAGAACTCCAGCGGGCGGCTGGCAGTGATCTTCGAGTCCAACTGGCGCAGGCTGCCGGCGGCGGCGTTGCGCGGGTTGGCGAAGGTCTTGCCGCCCACGTCCAGTTGCGAGGCGTTAAGCCGCTCGAAACCGGCCTTGGACATGAACACTTCACCGCGTACTTCCAGGGTCGCCGGCCAACCGGTGCCGTGCAGCTTCAACGGGATATTGCGCACGGTGCGCACGTTGACGCTGATGTCTTCACCGGTGGTGCCGTCGCCACGGGTGGCGCCGCGCACCAGTTCGCCGTCCTGGTACAGCAGGCTGACCGCCAGGCCGTCCAGCTTGGGCTCGCAGCTGTATTCCACCGCCGCGCCACCACCAAACAGATCGCCCACCGGCAGGTCGAGGCCTTCGGTGACCCGGCGATCAAACTCCAACATGGTGGTTTCATCAAAGGCGTTGCCCAGGCTGAGCATCGGGATCTCATGCCGCACTTGGGTGAACGCCGACAACGCCGCACTGCCGACCCGCTGCGTCGGCGAATCACGCGTCACCAGCTCCGGATGCTCGGCCTCCAGGGCCTTGAGCTCGTGGAACAGGCGGTCGTACTCGGCGTCCGGAATGCTCGGCTCGTCGAGCACGTGGTAACGGTAGTTGTGCTGATCCAGTTCAGCGCGCAGTTCGAGGATGCGGGTGTGGGCGGCGGTCATGGGTGTTCTCTCATAAAGCAAAAGAGCAGCCGAAGCTGCTCAAATGTTGGTGCGCTTATTCTATCGACAACGCTCGAGGCCAAACCTCAGCGTTTCTGTGTCAGGGCGCGACGCTCGAATTCGACGATGCGCTGACGGTAGTGTTCGATGGTCTGGGCGGTAAGGACGCTGCGTTGGTCGTCCTTGAGTTCGCCGTTGAGTTCCTGGGACAGCTTGCGGGCAGCGGCCACCATCACGTCGAACGCCTGTTTCGGGTGACGCGGGCCTGGCAGGCCGAGGAAGAAGCTCACCGCCGGGGTGCTGAACAGGTCGATATCGTCCAGGTCGAAGGTGCCCGGCTTGACCGCATTGGCCATGGAAAACAGCACTTCGCCATTTCCGGCCATGCTTTCGTGACGGTGGAAGATATCCATCTCGCCGAAACGCAGGCCACTCTCGAGGATGTTCTGCAGCAGTGCAGGACCTTTGAAGCCGGCGGCGTCGCGGCAGATCACGCTGATCACCAGCACTTCTTCGGCGGCCGGCTGATCGTTGACCGATTGGCGCGACGCGCTGGCGGCCTTGCCGACATTTTCATCCGGGAAATCATCGTCGCGGCTGCTGAAGCTCGGGCCGTCGTCGACGTCGAGGTTCAGGTCGCCCTGATGCGGCTCGGCCACGCCGGCGGCGGCGCGCTTGCCGCGCTTGGTGGACGGTTCACGGGCTTCACGCACCGGCGCGCTCATCGACGGCAAGTCGTGCTCGTCCAGCTGCGGCTCTTTATGGGTGTCCAGCACACGGGGTGGCCCCAGCAGCTCGGCGCTGCCGTCGTCGTCGGGCAAGTTGGACAGGTTGCGGTCCAGACGGAATTTGAGCTTGCCCTTGCCACCGCGCATGCGGCGCCAGCCATCAAAAAGAATACCGGCAATGACAATAATGCCGATGACGATCAGCCACTCGCGCAGACCGATTTCCATGTAATCCCGTGCCTCTATAAAAAATGCTGAAAAATAAGGGGTTTAGCACCGTGCAAACCGCTTTAAAACGTGGCGCCAACTCTATGTTCTGACTGACGTTTTGCCCACGCACACGAAAAATTGACATTAAACTAGCACGACCAAAGATAACTTTACACCGTCTGTCAAAATGCCTTGAACAAATATGTCCATTTGCCACTTTCGCCAGACCGGTAAATCGTCCTACAGCATGCCAAGAAAATTCTCTCTCGGCGCGGGTCAGGACTCCACCATCGCCATCGCTTCTTCGACATCCACCGCCACCAAACGCGAACAGCCCGGTTCGTGCATCGTCACGCCCATCAGTTGATCAGCCATTTCCATGGCGATCTTGTTGTGGGTGATATAGATGAACTGCACGGTCTGGGACATCTCTTTGACCAGTCGCGCATAGCGTCCCACGTTCGCGTCATCCAGCGGGGCATCCACTTCGTCGAGCATGCAGAACGGCGCCGGGTTCAACTTGAAGATGGCAAATACCAGGGCCAATGCGGTCAGGGCTTTTTCGCCGCCGGACAACAAATGGATGGTGCTGTTCTTCTTGCCCGGAGGCCGCGCCATGATCGTCACCCCTGTATCGAGTAGATCTTCGCCCGTCAGTTCCAAGTAAGCGCTGCCACCGCCGAAAACTTTTGGAAATAACGCCTGTAAACCGCCATTAATCTGATCAAAGGTATCTTTGAAGCGGTTGCGGGTTTCCTTGTCGATCTTGCGGATCACGTTTTCGAGGGTGTCCAGGGCTTCGACCAGGTCGGCGTCCTGGGCATCCAGATACCGTTTACGTTCGGACTGCTGCTGGTATTCGTCGATGGCGGCGAGGTTGATCGCGCCCAGGCGTTGAATACGCGCGGCAATGCGCTCTAGTTCTTCTTCGGCGTCTTTCTCGTTGGCCTGGGCGGTCAGCGTGTTGAGCACGCCGTGCAGGTCGTAGCCGTCTTCGAGCAACTGGTCCTGCAGGGTTTTGCGGCGCACGGTCAGGGCCTGCCATTCCATGCGCTGTTGTTCGAGCTGGCCGCGAATCAACTGGGATTGCTGCTCGGCCTGGGTCCGACGTTTTTCCGCATCGCGCAGTTCGCGGTCGGCGTCTTCCAGGGCGATTTGCGCGGTCTTGAGTTCTTCGTCGACGGTCATGCGCTTGTCGAGCAATTCTTCGAGCTTGAGGCGCAGCTCTTCCAGCGGCGCTTCGCCCTCCTCCAGGTTGAGGCTCAGTTGCTCGCGCTTTTCGGTGAGGCGTTCGGACTGCATCTCCAGGCGTTCAAGGGCCTGGCGCGTAGAGTCGTGCTGGGCGCGCAGCGAGCCGAGGCGCACCGCCAATTGATGCGCGTGGTCCTTGTGTTGCCGCGCCTCCTGACGCACACGGTCGAGGCGTTCACGCAGGCTGTCGCGCTGGGCCAGCAGCAGTTCGCGCTGCTCGGTGTCCAGGGCCATGCTGTCGAGGGCTTCCTGCAAGTGCAGGCGCGCTTCGCCGATCTGTTCATGCTCCAGGGCACGTTGCTCGCCCATCTCGGCCGCTTCTTCGTCGAGACGCGTACGGCGCAGGGTCAGTTGCTCGGCCTTGGCCTTGCTGGCCGACAGTTGTGCTTTCAATTCGCCCTGCTGGCGCGCTTCGTCCTGCAACAGGCGGCGCAGGTGTTCGCGGCCGGTCTCTTGCTGGCGCTGGGTGGCGCGCAGGGTTTGCAGTTCGGTTTCCAGGCTGTGCAGGGTGGCTTCGCGCTCTTCACGTTCGGCGCTCAGGTTGACGATTTCCTGGCCACGGGCCAGCACACCGCTTTCTGCTTCACTGGCGCGACGCACACGCAGGAAGTGGCGGCCGACCCAGTAACCATCCCGGCTGATCAGGCTTTCACCGGCCGCCAGTTGGCCGCGCTGGGCCAGGGCCTGCTCAAGTGATTCGACCGGTTTGACCTGGCCCAGCCACGGCGACAGATCAATCGCCGCCTCGACCTTGTCCAGCAGGCTGCCCGGCACCCGCGCACCATCGGCGGCGGGGCTGAGCAAACGCAGATCACCCTGGGCAAACCCGGCGAGGTCAAAACCGCCAAAGTCGTCGACCAGTACAGCTTGCAGGTCGGCGCCGAGCACGGTTTCCACCGCCAGCTCCCAGCCGGCCTCGACCTTCAAACCTTCAGCCAGACGCGGGCGCTCGGCCAACTGTTGGTCGCGCAGCCATTCGGCGGTGCCGGTACCGGGGTCCAACGCAGCTTGCTGCAACGCTTCCAGGGAGGCCAAACGACCGTTGAGGCGCTGCAAATCGCCCTGGGCCTGCTGCTGCGCCTGGGTCGCCTGTTGCAATTGTTGACGCAGTTGCTCCAGGCGCTCCACTTGCTGTTCTTCGCTGGCTTCGAGTTCCTCGAGGGTCATTTCGCTTTCGGCGAGTTGCTCGCTCAGCTCCATGATCGCTGCGTCTTCCGGGTCGGCGGCGAGCAACACGCGCTCTTCCTGCAGCCGCCGCTGGCGCTCGGCCAGGCGCTCCATGCTGGTTTCCAGTTGCTGGATGCGCGACTGCTGCACTTCGGCCTGGCGACGCGGCTCGGCCGATTGCAGGTTGAATGTGTCCCACTGCTCCTGCCAGCCATGCATGGTGGTTTCGGCTTCTTCCAGGGCAGCGGCGGCTTCTTCGGCGGCGGCGCTGGTGATTTCCTGTTCGGGGGTGAGCATGTCCAGCTCTTCGCCGAGGGTCAGCAGCAAGGTGCGGTCATGACCCAGGTGCGATTCGGTCTCCAGGCGCGCACGCTCGGCTTCCTTGAGATCGTCCTGCAACTGGCGCAAACGCTGCTGACCGTGCTGGATGCTCTGCTCCACGCGGGCGATATCGCCGCCCACCGAATAGAAGCGGCCCTGCACCAGATTGAAGCGCTCGGACAGGTCATGATGGCCGTCACGCAGGCGTTCGATGCTGGCGTCGGCATTGCGCTGCTCGGCCACCAGCGCTTCGAAGCTGATTTCCTGGGTGCCGATGATCGCTTCGCGCTGGCCCACTTGATCGTTCAAGGCCTGCCAGCGCAGGGCCGACAGTTGTGCCTTGAGCTGGCGCTCCTCGCCCTTGTATTCCTGGTACTTCTCGGCCGCCTGGGCCTGGCGGTGCAGGCGCTCCAACTGGCGCTCCAGCTCTTCGCGCAGGTCGGTCAGGCGGGCCAGGTTTTCGTGGGTGCGGCGGATGCGGTTTTCGGTCTCGCGGCGGCGTTCCTTGTACTTGGAAATGCCGGCCGCTTCTTCGATAAAGTTGCGCAGGTCTTCGGGCTTGGCTTCGATCAGCTTGGAGATCATGCCCTGCTCGATGATCGAGTAGCTGCGTGGCCCAAGACCCGTGCCAAGGAAGATATCGGTGATGTCGCGTCGCCGGCACTTGGTGCCGTTGAGGAAGTAGCTGTTCTGGCTGTCGCGCGTGACTTTGCGGCGAATGGAAATCTCGGCGTAAGCCGCGTATTCGCCGATCAGGGTGCCGTCGGAGTTGTCGAACACCAGTTCGATGCTGGCCTGGCTCACCGGCTTGCGGCTGGTGGAGCCGTTGAAGATGACGTCGGTCATCGACTCGCCACGCAGATTTTTCGCCGAGCTCTCGCCCATCACCCAGCGTACGGCGTCGATGATGTTCGACTTGCCGCACCCATTGGGTCCGACCACCGCCGCCATGTTACTGGGGAAGTTCACCGTGGTCGGGTCGACGAAGGATTTGAACCCCGCCAACTTGATGCACTTGAGCCGCACGCTTAGGCGTCCGCCAACGCTGCGATCACCAATGAACTGCTGCGCTGGCAATAAGCCGACAGCACCTGGCGGATCTGCGGCAGGTCACGCGCCAGCACGGCGGCGAGCAGTTGCTCGAACAGCGCCAGGTACTCGCTCATGGACGCCTTGCGCTGATCCAGCGCCAGGTAATAGGCGCGGTTCATCGCCGGTTGCAGGTTTTCGACGGTTTCCTGCAAATACGGGTTATTGGCGAAGGGGTACGCGGCGCGCATCACATTGAAGCATTCTTCGACAAAGGCGCGGATGTCCTGGCGCTCGAAATTGCTCACCAGCCGCTGCTGGATCTGCACGAACGGCGCCATGTCGGCCTGGGTCTGCCAACCCAGGGCAACCGCATTGCCGAGCAGGATGTACAGCTCACTCATCAGCGTGCACAGGCTCTGCACCTTATGCGCGGTGAGTTCGGTGACGTGGGCGCCACGGCGCGGCAGGATCGCGATGAGGTGGCGGCGTTCGAGGATCAGCAAGGCTTCGCGCACGGACCCACGACTGACATTGAGTGCCAACGTGACTTTCTGTTCCTGGATCCGTTCCCCAGGCTTGAGATCGCCGCGAATGATGCGTTCGGCGAGGTGGTGAGCGATTTGCTCGGCGAGACTGTCCGGCGCCTTGAACGTCATGTTTTACCTTCAAAATCTTCTATCGGTACAAGCGCGGCAGTGTAGCGCATTGGCCCGCTGATGGCGCTACGCCCACGGGGGCGAATTTGGCATGAAATAAGCAATGTTTCAGGCGTACAAGCCCGCAAAAACACCGGTTCCAGAAGACTGAACCATAATTGAACGTGTTGTGAGCGCATTTTCTTGACCTTTAAGTCAGAAAACAATTGACCGAAAAGTCAGACATGACTAGATTCGGCGCAAAGCGGTTAACAACAATAATGAGTCTGCGAGGCCTTCCGTGATCCAGTTTTTACTCAACCAGGAACTCCGTAGCGAGCACGCCCTGGACCCCAACCTGACCGTGCTCGACTATTTGCGTGAGCACCTGGGCAAATCCGGTACCAAGGAAGGCTGCGCCAGCGGCGATTGTGGTGCGTGCACCGTGGTGATCGGCGAGTTGCATACGGACGATCAAGGCGCCGAGCAGATTCGTTATCGCAGCCTCAATTCGTGCCTCACTTTTGTTTCGTCCCTGCACGGCAAGCAGCTGATCAGCGTCGAAGACCTCAAGCACCAGGGCCAACTGCACAGCGTGCAACAGGCCATGGTCGAGTGCCACGGCTCGCAATGCGGCTTTTGCACTCCGGGTTTTGTGATGTCGTTGTTTGCCCTGCAAAAGAACAGTGACGCCCCCGACAGCGCCAAAGCCCATGAAGCCCTGGCTGGCAACTTGTGCCGCTGCACCGGTTACCGCCCGATCCTCGCCGCCGCCGAACAGGCCTGCTGCAACAAGCCGCAGGATCAATTCGACAACCGCCGGGCCGAGACCATTGCCCGCCTTAAAGCCATCGCCCCCACACAAACCGGCGAACTCAACAGTGGCGACAAGCGTTGCCTGGTGCCGCTCACCGTGGCCGACCTGGCCGATCTCTATGACGCCTACCCACAAGCGCGGCTGCTGGCCGGCGGTACCGACCTGGCGCTGGAAGTCACGCAGTTCCACCGCACGCTGCCGGTGATGATCTACGTGGGCAATATTGAAGAGATGAAGCGCGTCGAAACCTTCGACGACCGCCTGGAAATCGGCGCCGCCACCGCCCTGTCCGATTGCTACGCGGCGCTCAACCGCGAATACCCGGACTTCGGCGAACTGCTGCAGCGTTTTGCGTCCCTGCAAATCCGCAACCAGGGCACCCTGGGCGGCAATATCGGCAACGCCTCGCCGATTGGCGATTCACCGCCGCTGCTGATCGCCCTGGGCGCACGGATCGTGCTGTGCAAGGGCGAGACCCGCCGCACGCTGGCGCTGGAAGACTACTTCATCGACTACCGCGTCACCGCCCGCCAGGACAGTGAATTCATCGAGAAAATCATCGTGCCCAAGGGCCATTCACTGTTCCGTGCCTACAAGGTGTCCAAGCGCCTGGACGATGATATTTCGGCGGTGTGCGCGGCCTTCAACCTCAAGCTCGACAACGGCGTGATCAGCGATGCCCGCGTGGCGTTCGGCGGCATGGCGGCCACGCCAAAACGCGCCAAACACTGCGAAAGCGTACTGATTGGCGCCACCTGGAACGCCGCCACCGTGGAAAAAGCCTGCGCCGCCCTGGCCGAGGATTTCACCCCGCTGTCGGACTTCCGCGCCAGCAAGGAATACCGCCTGCTCAGCGCTCAGAACCTGTTGCGCAAGTACTTCATCGAACTGCAAACGCCGCACATCGAGACTCGGGTGACCGCTTATGTCTAATCATCACGCCGTGGAAAAAACCCAGGCCGAACTCGCCCAATTGTTCGCCCAGGACCTGACCACCGGGGTCGGTCGCAGCGTCAGGCACGACAGCGCCGCCAAGCACGTCAGCGGCGAGGCGCAGTACATCGACGACCGCCTGGAATTCCCCAACCAGTTGCACCTGTATGCGCGCCTGTCCGACCGCGCCCATGCACGCATCATCAGCATCGACACCGCGCCGTGCTACGCCTTCGACGGCGTGCGTATCGTCATTACCCACGAAGATGTACCGGGGCTCAAAGACATCGGCCCACTGCTGCCCGGCGACCCGCTGCTGGCCATCGACACCGTGCAGTTCGTCGGCCAGGTGGTGCTGGCCGTGGCCGCCCGCGACCTGGACACCGCACGCAAGGCCGCCATGGCTGCGGTGATCGAATACGAAGACCTGGAACCGGTGCTGGATGTGGTCGAGGCCTACCGCAACAAGCACTTCGTGCTCGACAGCCACACCCACCAGCGCGGGGATTCGGCCGGCGCACTGGCAGCGGCGAAAAACCGTATCCAGGGCACGCTGCACATCGGCGGCCAGGAACACTTCTACCTGGAAACCCAGATCTCCTCGGTGATGCCTACCGAAGACGGCGGCATGATCGTCTACTGCTCCACGCAGAACCCCACCGAGGTGCAGAAACTGGTGGCCGAGGTGCTGGACGTGTCGATGAACAAGATCGTCGTCGACATGCGCCGCATGGGCGGTGGTTTTGGCGGCAAGGAAACCCAGGCCGCCAGCCCCGCGTGCCTGTGTGCGGTGGTCGCGCGCCTCACCGGCCAGCCGACCAAGATGCGCCTGCCGCGTGCGGAAGACATGTTGATGACCGGCAAGCGCCATCCGTTCTACATTGAATACGACGTAGGTTTTGACGACAGCGGGCGCCTGCAGGGCATCAACCTGGAACTGGCGGGCAACTGCGGTTGCTCGCCGGACCTGTCCAACTCGATTGTCGACCGTGCGATGTTCCACGCCGATAACGCGTATTACCTGGGCGACGCCACGGTCAATGGCCACCGCTGCAAGACCAACACCGCGTCGAACACCGCCTACCGTGGTTTCGGCGGCCCGCAAGGCATGGTCGCCATCGAGGAAGTGATGGACACCATCGCCCGCCACCTGGCGCTGGACCCGCTGGCGGTGCGCAAGGCCAACTACTACGGCAAGACCGATCGTAACGTCACCCACTATTACCAGACTGTCGAGCACAACATGCTCGAAGAAATGACCGCCGAGCTTGAGGCCAGCAGCCAATACGCCGAGCGCCGCGAAGCGGTTCGCCGGTACAACGCCCACAGCCCGATCCTGAAGAAAGGCCTGGCACTGACCCCGGTAAAATTCGGTATTTCGTTCACCGCCAGCTTTCTCAACCAGGCCGGTGCGCTTATCCATATCTACACCGACGGCAGCATCCACCTTAACCACGGCGGTACCGAAATGGGCCAGGGCCTGAACACCAAGGTCGCCCAGGTAGTGGCCGAAGTGTTTCAGGTCGACATCGACCGGGTGCAGATCACCGCCACCAACACCGACAAGGTACCCAACACCTCGCCGACCGCTGCCTCCAGCGGCGCCGACCTGAACGGCAAGGCCGCCCAGAACGCCGCCGAAACCATCAAACAGCGCCTGGTGGAATTTGCCGCCCGCAAGTACGACGTCAGCGAAGCGGATGTGCAATTCCATAACGGCCACGTGCGTGTGCGCGAGCAGATCCTGACCTTTGAGGCACTGATCCAGCAGGCGTATTTCGCCCAAGTCTCCCTGTCGAGCACGGGTTTCTACAAGACCCCGAAAATCTTCTACGACCGCAGCCAGTCACGCGGGCGACCGTTCTATTACTACGCCTTTGGCGCGGCCTGCTGCGAAGTGCTCGTCGACACCCTGACCGGCGAATACAAGATGCTGCGTACCGACATCCTCCACGATGTCGGCGCCTCGCTGAACCCGGCCATCGACATCGGTCAGGTGGAGGGCGGTTTCATCCAGGGCATGGGTTGGCTGACCATGGAAGAGCTGGTGTGGAACAACAAGGGCAAGCTGATGACCTGCGGCCCGGCCAGCTACAAGATCCCGGCCGTGGCGGACATGCCCTTGGACCTGCGCGTGAAGCTGGTGGAAAACCGCAAGAACCCGGAAGACACCGTGTTCCATTCCAAGGCCGTGGGCGAACCACCGTTCATGCTCGGGATTGCTTCGTGGTGCGCGATCAAGGATGCCGTGGCGAGCCTGGGAAATTATCGTCATCAGCCGCAGATCGATGCGCCGGCGACACCGGAGCGGGTGTTGTGGGGGTGTGAGCAGATGCGGCGGTTGCAGGCGGTTGTGCCTGTAGAGACTGAAACCGAATTGGCTTCGCTTTAGACCGAGGCGCTGCCATCGGGGGCAAGCCCCCTCCCACATGGGAATGCATTCCAAATGTGGGAGGGGGCTTGCCCCCGATGACGGCCTGACAGACACCACAAGAGGTGACTATGAACAACTGGATCAGTGCCCTCGCCGACCTGCAAAACCAAGGCGAACCCTGCGTACTGGTGACCATCGTCGAAGAACTCGGCTCCACCCCACGCAACGCCGGTTCCAAAATGGTGATCAGCGCCGCCCAGACCTTCGACACCATCGGTGGCGGACATCTGGAATACAAAGCCATGCAAATCGCCCGAGACATGCTCGCGCGCGGCCAACAGAACACTCACCTGGAGCGTTTCAGCCTGGGGGCGAGCCTGGGCCAGTGTTGCGGCGGCGTGACGGTGCTGCTGTTCGAACCCATGGGTCAGGTGCAGGCGCAGATTGCGGTGTTCGGCGCCGGCCATGTCGGCCGCGCGCTGGTGCCGCTGCTGGCAAGCCTGCCATGCCGGGTACGCTGGATCGATTCGCGTGAGCAGGAGTTTCCGGAGCATATCCCTCAGGGCGTACGTAAAATCGTCAGTGAAGAGCCGGTCGATGAAATCGCCGACCTGCCGGCGGGCAGTTACTGCATTGTCATGACCCACAATCACGCGCTGGACCTGGAACTCACCGCCGCCCTGCTCAAGCGCAATGACTTCGCCTACTTCGGCCTGATCGGTTCGAAGACCAAACGCGTCAAGTTCGAACACCGCCTGCGTGACCGCGGCTTCGACGCCGCGCAACTGCAACGCATGCGCTGCCCCATGGGCCTCGCCGAGGTGAAGGGCAAATTGCCGGTGGAGATCGCCATCTCCATCGCCGGGGAAATCATCGCCACCTATAACGCCCATTTCGGCCAGCACACTGCAGGCGCCGAACCTATTGCCAAACTGCTGCCGGTGTCACGCCGCAGCCACGCCACGCATTGAGATGACCATGCCTTTGACTCGTAAAGCCTACCGCGCCGCCATCCTGCACAGCCTCGCCGACCCCGCCGAAGTGGGCATTGAGGCGTCCTATGAATACTTCGAAGACGGCCTGCTGGTGATCGACAACGGCCAGATCAGCGCCTTGGGTCACGCCAGTGAGCTGCTGCCGACCCTGCCGGCCGATATCGACATTACCCATTACCAGGACGCGCTGATCACCCCTGGCCTGATCGACACGCATATCCACCTGCCGCAAACCGGCATGGTCGGTGCCTATGGCGAGCAGTTGCTGGATTGGCTCAATACCTACACGTTTCCGTGTGAAAGCCAGTTCGCCGACAAGGCCCATGCCGAAGAAGTGGCGGACATCTTTATCAAGGAACTGCTGCGCAACGGCACCACCACCGCGCTGGTATTCGGCAGCGTGCACCCGCAGTCGGTGAATTCGTTTTTTGAAGCAGCCGAGAAACTCGACCTGCGTATGATCGCCGGCAAGGTGATGATGGACCGCAACGCACCGGACTATCTCACCGACACCGCCGAATCCGGCTACCAGGAAAGCAAGGCACTGATCGAGCGCTGGCATGGCAAGGGCCGTCTGCACTATGCGGTCACGCCGCGTTTCGCGCCGACCAGCACACCGGAGCAATTGACGCTGGCCGGGCAACTGCTGGGGGAGTACCCGGACCTGTACATGCAGACCCACATCAGTGAGAACAAGCAGGAAGTCGAATGGGTGAAAGCGCTGTTCCCCGAGCGCAACGGCTACCTGGATGTGTATGACCACTACAAACTGCTCGGTGAGCGTTCGGTGCTCGCTCACGGTGTACATCTGTGCGATGACGAATGCGCGCGGCTGGCGGAGACCGGTTCGGCGATCGCCTTTTGCCCGACGTCGAACTTCTTCCTCGGCAGTGGCCTGTTCAACCTGCCGATGGCGGAGAAACACAAATTGAACGTAGGTCTGGGCACGGATGTGGGCGGTGGTACCAGTTTCTCCCTGCTGCAAACCCTGAACGAAGCCTACAAGGTCATGCAGTTGCAGGGCGCGCGGTTGAGCCCGTTCAAGTCGCTGTACCTGGCGACGCTGGGTGGCGCGCGGGCGCTGCGTTTGGAAGACAAGATCGGTACGTTGCAACCGGGTACCGATGCAGACTTTCTGGTGCTGGACTACAACGCCACGCCGCTGCTGAGCTATCGCTTGAAGCAGGCCAATAACATTGCCGAGACGTTGTTCGTGCTGATGACGCTGGGGGATGATCGGGCGGTGTTGCAGACGTATGCGGCGGGGCAACTCGTGCACCAACGCTGATCTCAACCGCCCCTCCCACATTTTGTGCAGGGTGAGCCAGGGCAATTACAGCTTGACTGAAGAACGCCCCGGCTTCTTGGTCTGCAACAGATGCGAGAACACCGCATGCAAATCATCCGACGCGCTCTCTTCATCGAGGTTGAGCTTGCTGTCGATATGATCCATGTGATGCATCATCAGGTTCACCGCCAGCGCCGCGTCGCGGGCTTCGATCGCATCGATCAATTGGGTGTGCTCATCGTAGGAACAGTGCGAGCGGTTGCCACTTTCGTACTGGGCGATAATCAACGAGGTCTGGGACACCAGGCTGCGCTGGAAGCTGATCAGCGGCGCGTTCTTCGCCGCTTCGGCCAGCTTGAGGTGGAATTCGCCGGAGAGGCGGATGCCCGCCCCGCGGTCGCCACGGGAAAAACTGTCGCGCTCGTCGTTGACCATCTGGCGCAACTCGGCCAGTTGTTCAGCGGTGGCGTGCTGCACCGCCAACTCGGTTATCGCCCGCTCCACCAGCCGCCGCGCGAGAAACACCTGGCGCGCTTCTTCGACACTGGGGCTGGCCACCACCGCACCGCGATTGGGCCGCAGCAGCACCACGCCCTCATGGGCCAGGCGCGACAGAGCGCGACGAATGATGGTGCGGCTCACGCCGAAGATTTCGCCCAGTGCCTCTTCGCTCAATTTGGTTCCGGGCGCCAGGCGTTGTTCGAGGATGGCCTCGAAGATATGTGCATAGACGATATCGTCCTGGGTCCCGCTGCGACCGGCCTTGCCGGCTCGCGGTTGTTTCTTGAGAGGTTGCAACTGTTCGTTCATGGGCACTCGGGTAGGGAGAACGGCGGCGAATTAACGGTAATACGGTGACTTGTAAGGTAATACGGCAACAATGGGGTCGCTGGCAAGTATCACCTAAAAGCGTGGCACATTGTACACAACCCGATGCGCCAACACACTGTACGGCTGTTTGCGGCCTCGGCTGTATTGCAATGACGGGTTACGTTTGAGTTTAGGCTTGAATCCGCAATTTCTCCGGTAAAAGGAACACCTCCCCATGACCGACGCCACTCAAGCGCCCTTGCGCCCGCTGGCCGACACGTCCCCCTCGGCGATCGTTGCCGGCTTTATCGCCATGATGACCGGCTACACCAGCTCCCTGGTGCTGATGTTCCAGGCCGGTCAGGCCGCCGGTTTGACCACGGCGCAGATTTCTTCATGGATCTGGGCGATTTCCATCGGCATGGCGGTGTGCAGCATCGGCTTGTCCCTGCGCTATCGCACACCGATCACCATCGCCTGGTCCACCCCCGGCGCAGCGCTGCTGATCACCAGCCTGGGTGGCGTGAGTTATGGCGAGGCCATCGGGGCCTACATCACCTGCGCGGTGCTGGTGACGATCTGCGGGTTGACCGGCAGCTTTGAAAAGCTGGTCAAGCGTATTCCGGCGTCGCTGGCGGCGGCGCTGCTGGCAGGGATCCTGTTCAAGATCGGCAGCGAGATTTTCGTCGCCGCGCAACATCGCACCGGGCTGGTACTGGGGATGTTTTTCACCTACCTGATCATCAAGCGCCTGTCGCCACGCTATGCGGTGTTGGCGGCCCTGATCATCGGCACCCTGCTGTCGGGGCTGATGGGGCTGCTGGACTTCAGCGGTTTTCACCTGGAAGTGGCGACACCGGTTTGGACCACCCCGCACTTCTCGCTGGCCGCGACCATCAGCATTGGCATCCCGCTGTTCGTGGTGGCGATGACCTCGCAAAACATGCCGGGCGTCGCCGTATTGCGGGCTGACGGCTACACCGTGCCCGCCTCGCCGCTGATCACCGCGACCGGCCTGGCCTCGCTGGTGCTGGCGCCGTTCGGCTCCCACGGCATCAACCTGGCGGCAATCAGCGCGGCCATCTGCACCGGGCCCCATGCCCATGAAGACCGTAACAAGCGCTACACGGCGGCCGTGTGGTGCGGGGTGTTCTACGGGATTGCCGGGGTGTTCGGCGCCACCTTGGCGGCACTGTTCGCCGCACTGCCCAAGGAACTGGTGCTGTCGATTGCGGCCCTGGCGTTGTTTGGCTCGATCATCAATGGCTTGAGCATCGCCATGAATGAACCGAAGGAGCGGGAAGCGGCGCTGATCACCTTTATGGTCACGGCGTCCGGCTTGACGTTGTTTTCCATCGGCTCGGCGTTCTGGGGGATTGTGGCGGGGGTGTTGACGCTGTTGATTCTGAATTGGCGCAAGGCATAAAAAAACGGCGACCCTGAGGTCGCCGTCTTTTTCAGTATCACTTAGCCGCGTTGATCGGCTTTTCCGGATACCACACGTCCAGCAGCGGGCTGACTTCAGCGCTTTTCAGTTCGCTGCGGCCTTTGAGCCAGCCTTCAACAGCTGCGCGCTGTTCTTCGTTGACCGAGCCGCGCTTCTGCAGGCAAACCAGACCGAAGTCATCGCCGCCGACATAGCCCAGGCCGTTGGCTTCCATGGCTTCTTTGATGAATGCTTCGAGGAAAGCATCGGTAGCTTCTTCACTCAGGCCTTCTTTGAAGTCCAGGTTCAGTTCGAAACCCAGCTCTTGAAATTCATCAACGCACAGTTTTTTGCGCAGACGCTGGGAACGGTTAGTCGCCATTGGAACAATCCTCTTAAGTAATAACGGCCGGCACTCTAGCAGTTTAAGGCGGCGATTGCCCGACTCTCTGGGACGGGCGGCACAATGCCGGCAAAAAAAACGCCGATTTGCAGCTATCGTTCAGCCACAAGTGCCGCTGCCTTGGGGCATAATGCCGACACTTTCATGACCATTGAGGGATTTTCATCCATACCCCTCGCCTTTTCACCCGCCTTCAGCAGCAGGGTTTCACTTCTTATGATCAAATCTTTGCGTCCATTATTGCTTGCCGGTTTTCTACTGCCCCTGGCCTTCTGCGCTACCGCCGCCCCGATCAACAACACCTTGCCTCCCAATGTCCAGCAGGCGCTGGCAAAAGCCAAACTGCAAAACACCGCATTATCCCTGGTGATGATCCCACTGAACGGCCCTGGCACCGCCACCGTCTTCAACGCCGACGTGTCGGTCAACCCTGCGTCCACCATGAAGCTGATCACCACCTACGCGGCCCTGGAAATGCTCGGCCCCAACCACCAGTGGAAAACCGAGTTCTACACCGACGGCACCCTCAGCGGTGGCGTGCTGCACGGCAACCTGTACCTCAAGGGCGGCGGCGATCCCAAACTGAACATGGAAAAACTCTGGCTGCTGATGCGCGACCTGCGCGCCAACGGCGTGCAGCAAGTCACCGGTGACCTGGTGCTGGACCGCGGTTTCTTCATCCCGCCGCAATTGCCCGAGTTCAACGACGATGGCAATGACGAGAACAAACCGTTCCTGGTCAAGCCGGACGCACTGCTGGTCAACCTCAAGGCCCTGCGTTTTGTGACGCGCAATGACGCCGGGCGGGTGCTGGTGTCGGTCGAGCCACCGATTGCCAGCATTCGCATCGACAACCAGGTAAAAGTCTCCAACGCCAAGCAATGCACCGGCGACGTACGCTACAGCCCGGTCACGGCCGCCGATGGCAGCGTGACGGTGACCGTCAGCGGCCAGTTGGCCGACGGCTGCAGCTCACAAACCTACCTGTCGCTGCTGGACCACGCCACCTATACGGCCGGTGCCGTACGCGCGATCTGGAAGGAATTGGGCGGCAGCATCCAGGGCCGTGATATCCAGGCGCCGGTGCCCAAGGACGCCAAAGTGCTGGCCCGAGCGTTTTCGCCGGACCTGGCGGAAATCATCCGCGACATCAACAAATACAGTAACAACACCATGGCCCAGCAGCTGTTCCTGAGCCTGGGCGCGCAGTTTCGCAACGATGCCGACGGCGACGATGCCAAGGCTGCGCAACGCGTGGTGCGCCAATGGCTGGCGAAAAAAGGCATCACCGCACCGCACCTGGTGATGGAAAACGGTTCCGGCCTGTCCCGCGCCGAACGGGTCAGTGCCCGCGAGATGGCGGCGATGCTGCAGGCAGCATGGAAAAGCCCCTACGCGGCGGAGTTCATCAGCTCGATGCCGATCGCCGGCACCGACGGCACCATGCGCAAGCGCCTGAAGACCACTGCCATGCGCGGCGAAGCCCACGTCAAGACCGGCACCTTGAACACCGTGCGTGCCATCGCCGGGTTCAGCCGCGATAACAACGGCAATACCTGGGCGGTGGTGGCGATTCTCAACGATCCAAAGCCGTGGGGCGCTTCGTCGGTGCTGGATCAGGTGCTGCTGGACCTGTATCGCCAGCCTAAACTGGCAGCGGCTGCCCCAGTGCTCTAACAAACACCGCCCCGGGAAGCGACGCCGGACAAATGTGGAAAGGGGCTTGCCCTAATGCCAGTCAATTAAGGAAGGGGTAAAAAGTGATCTGTGCCGAGGGAGCTTGCTCCCGTTGGACTGCGCAGCAGTCCCATTCTTTGTAAACAAGAGCGGGGCCGCTTCGCGGCCCAACGGGAGCAAGCTCCCTCGCCACAAATACAGTGTTGTCCCTTAACTGACTGGCATCAGGGCAAGCCCCCTTCCCCATTTTCACGCCTGTACTTTCTCTGCCTCCACCCGATCCCTGCCCGCCTGCTTGGCCACGTACACCGCCGAGTCGGCGCGCAACAGCAACCCGTCGATGCCCTCATCGACGCGCCAACTGGCCACGCCGAAGCTGGCGGTCACGATGCCCACCGGCTCCATCGGCGCGTTGCGCAGCACCCGCCACAAATCCTCCGCCAGGCTGTAGGCCTGTTCGCCATCGGTGCCGGGACACAGCACCATGAACTCCTCACCACCCAAACGGCAGAACACATCGGTGCGGCGCAAACGTTGACTGATGCGCTTGCACAGTTCCTGCAATACCCCATCACCGACCGCGTGCCCGTACTTATCGTTGATGCGCTTGAAATGATCGATATCCAGCATGATCACCGACAAGGCCCCGGACGTACGGTTGACCCTTACCATCTCGGCCTTGAGACGATCCTGGAAATACCGACGGTTGTGAATCCCGGTCAGGGAATCGGTGATGGACAGCGCGCGCAGTTCTTCTTCAACACGCTTGAGATCGGAGATATCCGACACGTAACCGTGCCACAGCGTACCGCCGCCCGGTAATTCCTCGGGGGTCGCTTCGCCACGAATCCAGCGTAAACCGCGTTGTGGCAACTGCACGCGGTACTCTTCGCGCCAATGACTCAACTGCAACGCCGACAAACGAATCGACGCGCGCACGCGCTCCACGTCCAGCGGGTGAATACGCTCGAAAGCCTTCTTCGCGTCCTGCTGCAACACGCCTGTCTCGATTTCGTAAATGTCGCGCATACCATCACTGGCGTAGATAAAGCGCCAGTTTTCCTGAGGTTCCAGGGTGAATTGAAAGATCCCGCCGGGTACGTGGGCGCTGAGTTTCTTGAGCAAGCGATCGCGCGCGGCCAACGCTTCGTAGGCGCGCTTCTGCTCGGTGATGTCGAGGTAAATCGCCAAATGCCCGACCCATAAGCCGTGATCATCCAGCAACACGGTGGCCAGCATGTTCACGGTCAACGGGCTGCCGTCCAAGCGTATCAACGTCCATTCACGGGCTTCATGCAAGGAGTCGGGGCTTTCGACCAGCATCGCCTGGTTCGCGGGAATACGTTTGCCCAGGGTCACACTCAGGCTGGCGGAGCGCGCTTCCAGTTCTGGTGCCAGGTGCAGGCTCTCCAGGGTCAACCGCCCCACCACCTGCTCGGCGCTGAACCCGAGCATCTGCTCGGCACCGGCATTGAAGGTGTTGATGACACCGCGCAGGTCGGTGGCAATGATCGCGACCTGAGTGGCGGCGTTCAGCACGCTGCGCAGTTGACCATGGGCGCCGCGCAACTCCTGTTCGCGCTGGTGCAACTGCGCGGTGCGCTGCTCCACCAGCTTGAGCGCGCGCTGGCGCTGGCTGACCAACACGTAGAGCAAGGCGCTGAACAACAGGCTGAGCAGCCCACCCATGGTCAGGACAGTCGTCAGCGAGGAATGGTTGGCCTGGGCGAACACCTGGCTCGGACGCAGGGTCAGGGCGTAGACGTGGTCACCCAGGGTGAGGCGGCGCGCGCCGACCAGCTCACTGTCCGCCGGGGCATTGCTGGAAGCGTACAGCACGCGTTTTTGCACATCGGAGGTATCGACGATCTGCATCACCAGGTTGTCCCGCGCAGGCTTGGGCAAGCCGTCGGCCACCAGTTGGCGCATGCTGATCACCGCCATCACGTAGCCACGCACCTCAGTCGCCGACCGTTCGGAGGCGACCGGGGCTACGAGCAGCACTCCGGCGGCGTACGCGGGCTCCACGCCCACCAGCTGCATGGGTTGGGACACCGCCAAACCACCGCTCGTCTGCGCACGCTCAAGAGCTGAGCGTCGCAGGGGCTGGGCCATAAGGTCAAAGCCCAGGGGTGAGCCCACCAGGCTTTGTGTCTGAATGTAGAGTACTGGCACGTATTCATCGCGCGCAGGCGCAGGGGCCAACTCACCGGCGGAGTTCAATTCACGGATCGCAAAGGGCTCGCCGCGCAGGCGTGACTCCTCCTGCTCAAACCGGCTGCGCTGCTCGCGAAACACCCGAGGGGCCCAGGCATAGGCGCGGGCACGCAGCAATAAAGGCTGGGCGAAGCCATCGAACTCTTCGCGGGACACATCGCTGGAGTTGACGAAGAACCGTCGCAGGCTGTTCAAGCGTTGCTCCTGATCTTCGAAGCGCTCCTGCAGGCGGGTATAGCGCTCGTTGACCAGCAACTGAAAGCGCTGGCGCACCTGTTGCTGGTAGAGATCGGAGGCGGCCCAGGCAACGATGACCGTCAAGGCACACCCTGCCAAAAACACCACCAATGCCACCAGCCAGGCCGAGGCCTGTTCACTGATAAAACCTAGGATTTTCGGGCGGACGGCTTGCAACGACATAAGCAACACTCACAACGCCAGCGTGCGGGGGGTGTCACTTTGGCTAGGCCTTAAGTTATAGCTATCACCCCAGGGTTTGACCAGCGCAAAAAAGCCGCAAGCGCGGAATAAACCAGGCTTACGGCTTTTTGGCTACGCCTTATCAGCGAGCGGTGATTTTCCAGGCCCGGTGGATCTTGGCATTGCGCGCAAAATCCGGGTCGATGGTCTTGTCGCTGATTTCCTCGACCGCGTAGCGGGCGCTGAGGTTGTCCTCGAGCGCGAACTTGCGGAAGTTGTTCGAGAAGTACAGCACGCCGCCCGGCGCGAGGCGGGCCATGGCCAGGTCGAGCAACTGTACATGGTCACGCTGCACGTCGAAGATGCCTTCCATGCGCTTGGAGTTGGAGAAGGTTGGCGGGTCGATGAAGATCAGGTCGAACTCATCACGGCTGGCCTCCAGCCACGCCATCACGTCACCCTGCTCCAGGCGGTTCTTGTCGGAGAACCCGTTGAGGGAGAAGTTGCGACGGGCCCAGTCCAGGTAGGTCTTGGACAGGTCGACGCTGGTGGTGCTGCGCGCCCCGCCCTTGGCGGCGTGCACACTCGCGGTGGCGGTGTAGCAATACAGGTTGAGGAAACGCTTGCCGGCCGCTTCTTTCTGAATACGCATGCGCATCGGGCGGTGGTCGAGGAACAGACCGGTGTCCAGGTAATCGGTGAGGTTGACCAGCAACTTCACGCCGCCTTCGCTGACCTCGGTGAACTTGCCCTGGGCGCTCTGGCGCTCGTACTGCTTGGTGCCGCTCTGACGCTCGCGACGTTTGACCACCACGCGGTTCTTGTCGATGTTCAGCGCCTGGGGAATCGCCGCCAGCGCATCGAACATGCGTGCAGAGGCTTTTTCCGGGTCGATGGACTTGGGCGCGGCATATTCCTGTACATGGACCCAATCGTGGTACAGGTCGATGGCCATGGAGTATTCGGGCATATCGGCGTCATACACGCGGTAGCAATCCACGCCTTCGCGCTTGGCCCACTTGCCCAGCAACTTGAGGTTCTTCTGCAAGCGGTTGGCGAACATCTGCCCGCCTTCGCTCAAGCGTGCCTGCTCGACCACCGGGGCCGGAGCGGGCTTGATCGGGTTACCGTTCTTGTTGTACTGGCGTTCCAGCGGCTCGGTCGGCGCCTGGTCGTAGGCGGCCTGCTCGCGTTCGGCCTGGCGCTGCTCCGGGGTACGCCGCTCGCCGGTGACGAACTGGTCCGGGTTGACCTTGATCAGCAACAACTTGCACGGCAAGGCGCCGTTCCAGAACGAATACTGTTTGTGGCTGCGGATGCCCATGCGCTTGCCCAGGTCCGGCGCGCCGGTGAACACCGCCGCCTCCCAGCCCATGCACGCCTGGCGCAGACGCTCGCCAAGGTTCTGGTAGAGGTACAACAGGCTGGCTTCATCCCCCAGGCGCTCGCCGTAGGGTGGGTTGCAGATCACCAGGCCTTTCTGGTTCTGGTCCGGGCGCGGTTCGAAGGTGCCCACTTCGCCCTGATACACCTTGATCCAGTGGCTCAGGCCTGCGCGCTCGATGTTGTTACGCGCGGGCTGGATCAGGCGCGGGTCGGCCTCATAGCCACGAATCCACAGCGGCGCTTTGTTCATGCCGACAGCCGCGCGTTCGGCCGCCTCGGTGTGCAGTTTTTTCCACAGTGCCGGGACGTGACCAAGCCAAGTGGTGAAGCCCCACAGTTCGCGGTTCAGGTTGGGGGCCATGTCGGCGGCGATCATCGCGCCTTCGACCAGGAAGGTGCCGACGCCGCACATCGGGTCGGTCAGCGCGCCGCCTTCGGCAGCGATACGCGGCCAGCCGGAACGGATCAGGATCGCGGCCGCCAGGTTTTCCTTCAGCGGCGCCGCACCTTGCTGCAAGCGATAACCGCGTTGGTGCAGACTGTGGCCGGAGAGGTCGAGGGACAGGATGGCTTCGCCACGGTCCAGGCGCAGATGGATGCGCAGGTCCGGGTTGATTTTGTCGATGGACGGACGTTCGCCGGTCGGGGTGCGCAATTTATCGACAATCGCATCCTTGACCTTCAGCGCGCCGAAGTGGGTGTTGTCGATGCCCGAGCCGTGGCCGCTGAATTCCACCGCCAGTGTACCGTCGGGGACCATGTGGTCGGCCCATTCGATATCCAGCACGCCGTGGTACAGGTCCTCGGCATCCTTCATCGGAAAGCGCTTGAGCACCAGCAGCACACGGTTGGCCAAGCGCGACCAGAGGCACAGGCGGTAGGCGGTTTCCATGTCGGCCATGCCGCGCACGGCCGAGGTGTGCTCGCGGGCGTCCTCAAGGCCAAGCCCGACGGCTTCCTCGATCAGCAGGCCTTCGAGGCCCTTGGGGCAGGTGAGGAAGAGTTCAAAACGGTCCGACATGGGCATTCCAGGCTTTTCAGCAATAGATGAACGGGCGACGCATCGCCGGCTCGGTTTTCAATCAAGCACTTTTCTTGAAGAGTGCTCGCGTGGCACGAATGTGCCGCTCCACCCTGTCTGACGGGCCCTTGGGCCTTTATTGACGGGGCAGAAGAAGAATTTGAAGCAACAAAAAGAAATATTCCGACCCTTCGTCGAATAATAACCGACTGCAACAGGCGGGCATTCTCAGCCAGGGTTTGAATCTTTTTTCTTGGCAGGGTGCATCATAGCTGGCTTTGCCCGACAAATGGGGCGAAAAGCCATCCCAGCTTATGGCTATAGCATCGTTATCGTTACGTGCTTATGACAAAACGATCATTGAATCCATGTGACCTATTGGTTAGAACTCAACACAGGTTGGCGCCGTAACGACGCCGACACATCGGCTCGCCACGCCGGCAGCGAGCCCACCAACGGCAGAAAAACTCTGCCCGGCCCCAGACGAGGCCGAAGGATATCTAGACAGTCAACAAGTGAGGGAAACACCCTATGAGAAGACTTAAGCGTGATCCGTTGGAAAGAGCATTTTTACGCGGATATCAATATGGCGTTCATGGCAAATCCCGTGAGCTTTGCCCATTTACTCTACCGTCGGTACGCCAAGCCTGGATTAACGGCTGGCGAGAAGGACGCGGCGACAACTGGGACGGTATGACAGGCACTGCGGGCATCCACAGACTCAACGAACTTCACGCCGTCGGCTAATCAGGGCACTTAATTCCGACATACCACCTTTGAATCTGTAACGACTTAACCACGCACGTCCTATCCGGGCGGCGGGCTTCGGCCCAGGGGGCTCCTTTATGGAGCCCTTTTTAATGGCCGTCGATCAGGCGCGTTTGGGCAAAGCGGCAATCGCATCCACCGCCTGACGAATCAGCGCAGGCCCTTTATAGATAAACCCGGAGTACAACTGCACCAGGCTGGCACCGGCGCCAATCTTCTCGGCCGCATGCTTGCCTTCGGTGATGCCTCCGACCGCGATGATCGGCAAGCGCCCGCCCAGCTCGGCAGCCAACACCTTGACGATATGGGTGCTCTGGTCGCGTACCGGCGCACCCGACAGCCCGCCCGCTTCGTCGCCATGGGCCAGGCCTTCGACGCCGACACGGCTCAGGGTGGTATTGGTGGCAATTACCGCATCCATACCAGAGTCCACCAGGGCTTGGGCGACCAATACGGTTTCTTCGTCACTCATGTCCGGGGCGATCTTGATGGCCAGCGGCACGCGCTTGCCATGACGCACCGCGAGGTCTTCCTGACGCTGGCGCAAGGCTTCGAGCAACTGCTTGAGCGAGTCACCGAACTGCAGGCTGCGCAGGCCCGGGGTATTAGGCGAGCTGACGTTGACGGTGACATAGCTGGCGTGGGCATAGACCTTGTCCAGGCAGATCAGGTAGTCATCCACCGCACGCTCCACCGGCGTGTCGAAGTTCTTGCCGATATTGATACCCAGGATGCCCTTGTACTTCGCCGCCTGAACCCGCGCCAGCAAGTGATCGACGCCCAGGTTGTTAAAGCCCATGCGGTTGATGATCGCCTCGGCTTCCGGCAGGCGAAAGATGCGTGGCTTGGGATTGCCCGGCTGCGGGCGCGGCGTCACAGTGCCGATTTCGACAAAGCCGAACCCCAGTTGCGCAAAACCGTCGATGGCCGCGCCGTTCTTGTCCAGACCGGCCGCCAGCCCGACCGGGTTGGGGAAGTCCAGGCCCATCACCGACACCGGCATCTTTGCCGGCGCCTTGCATACCAGACCATTGAGCCCCAGGCGGCCACCGGCACCGATCAAGTCCAGGGACAGGTCGTGGGAGGTTTCCGGGGAGAGTTTGAACAACAGCTGGCGGGCCAGGGTATACATGGGCGGGCTAGACTCGGATGGCGACGAAAGGTGGCGGCGATTATAGCCGGGGACACGCCATGCACGCGAGGCGTGCCGTCCAATCGTCAATAACGCCGCTGCACCAGGGCCTCGTAATGCGCCCAGATTTTTTCTGCGTAGCGCCTGCGCAGTGCCTCACGCTGCGGCCCAGTGCCTGGGCCCGCGTTATAGGCACCCACCGCCGTCCAGTTATAGCCAAAACGCTGGATGAATTCGGCCAATATTGACGCCCCCACCTCCACCGACAGACAGGGCTCATTCAATAGCCGCTGCTCGGTAATGCCTGACTGGAGCAGACGGGGCAAGTGGATGCTGTTGATTTGCATCAGGCCGATATCCCGGGTGCCATTACGGTTGGCGGGGTTAATGGCTTCTGGACGATAACCCGACTCCACGGCAGCGATGGCCTGCAACAACTCCGGTTCGATATTGTAGCGACGGGCAGTTTCTTCCCAGCAAAAGGCCAATGCCTGCTGACTGCTCATCAGAATCCCAAACAACAGCACTGCGCGCCAGCAACTACCCATGGCAGACGTGCCCACAGGCTGAGCACACCGTTGCCGCTTCTTCGACAGGGGCCGGCGCACGCATCTCGACCCGCACCGGGCATATAAAGCGATACCCTCGGCCATAGATCGTCTTGATGAACGGTTTGTCGACGCCAAGGTGTTTGCGCAGCGAATAGATGCAGCGTGTCAGCGATTCCTCGGAAACCTCGCCCTGGGGCCACCCCTGCTCCAGCAAGTGATCCTTGGTCATCAGCACACCGCCGGACGTCAGCAGCAACCGCAGCACCTGACCCTCTTTGGGCGGCAGTTGAACATCCAGACTCTCGCCGGTCAGTCGCCCATCGCTGTGCAGCGTCCACTGGGCGAAGACCAGGGAAGTCGTCCCCCCTTCATTCACGACGGTCATAACGACCTCGGCATCCGACTACTGACATTGAAATCCTTAGTTTCAGCACTGGCTAGCGCCCACGTCATGACTATAAGAACCCGCCTCACAAGCCACGCTAAGAGAAAAGCCATACATTCAGCGATTTCAGGAATGCCCCTGTAGGACCTTTCCTTATCCATCCGGCGCCCACTCTTGATAAACCTCGTGCAACTCAACCCCCAGCCGATCTTCCAACTGCACCAGTTCACCCAGGGCAAACAGTTGGCCATTGACCCGTACCTCGACGCCGTGGATGACCGTCGGAGCCAACGGCAATACTTTCCCAGGCGCAAAGGCGGCCAAGCGCTTGCGGCTTACCAGTTGTTCCTGCAGAAGAATTTCCAGGTGCATGGATGAAGGCCTTATTGATGGAGAGAGATCACGAGCCGGTCGCACACACGCAGGTTGCACGCGGTCGTAGCGCGCCACGGTCAACGGCCTTGGCGCCGAGCCTGCAGGCATCTCCTGTCATTCGCTGCTGACGACCCGGGCCTGAAGCACGAACAGACGAACCTCGGCAAGGCCGTTGCGTGCCGTACCCTCCCCCTGCTCACGCACATCCCGCCTGAACGCTCCGAGCCACAGGCGTCGGCCTTGAGGTACCCGCACCACGGTGCTCACACTCACGCGCCCGACGGCGGTGGGTTTACCGCGTCGTCCGACTTCACGGACCTGGCGGCCATCCTCGACCTTGATCAGCATTTCGATCTGATTCGCCTCGGCAATGCGCGGCAGCACACTCACCTGCGCGCCATAAGGCACAGGTTTCCAGTCGGCGGGGTCGTTATCCGAGGCCGGCAGGTAGAAGGTGTGGTTGTCCTCGAACACGGCCGGTACATTCTCCTGGGTGAGAATCACCGGCAATGTGACCACCCTGGCTCGGCGCCGGCGCTCCAGGGCGGTGATCTGCTCCATCAATTGCTTGTCCTCCAGCGGCTCCAGAATGTGTGCGTTCGAAGCACTGGTTTTTTTCTTCCGGGCCAGGTCCAGCTTCTTCATGTCGTCACGGCTCACATCCACCAGCCACAACGAGACCTCGATGGCCCGTTTGGGCGTATCCAACTGCGCCACCAGTTGCTCGATAAACTTCACCTGCGCAGGTTTGCCCTTGATCAGCAGGCTATTGGTGTCGGTATAGGCAATCACCCCTAGGCTTGAGTCTGCCAATGGGCCCTTGTGCTCACTGACCAGCAGGGCTTCAATCGTCGATGCCATGCCCGGCACCCTGACCTTTTGGTCGCCCAAGACGTACTCGCGGTCGTCCACATGGGTGTTGAGCACTTGAACCACACCAAAGGCCTGGCTGCCTATGCGTAGGTCGGCGCGTTGGCGGTCCATCAATTGAGCCAGGCGCAACACCTGGTCGACATAGTTGGGCGGACCGGACACATAGAATGTCCGCCCCTCGCTCCCGCGCAGGGGATAGCGCGTCTCATCGAGCCCCGAACGCCGCATGAGGTTGCGAAAACGGTCTATGGAAAGATGCCGCAACGCCACCGCCGAGCTTTTCGCCTCGCTGGCGTCATAGAGGTAAAGCGCTTGCCCGTCGCCGTACCAGATCAAGCCATATTGCAGCGCCAGCGACTCCAGGGCCTGCTGCGGCGCGTCGAGTTCCAGCATCCCGGTGAAGCGCTTGCGCGCAACCTCCCGGCTTACGACCACCGGCACGCCCAAGGGCACCGACAAGGCGCTGAAGACACTGTGCAGACTCTCGTCCCGTGCCTCATAGGTCGCGCCACCGACCAGCCTGTTTCCCAACATCAGCGCGACAAACAGCAGCCAGCGGCAAAGCCCGAGGCGAAGCATCAATGCAGTGAAGTCAGCGTACACCTTGGGTTTCCTGAAGCGGACCGGGAGTGGGAAGCGGCCATACTGCGAGGCCGCCCGGTTTCAATCTTGATGGAAAGTTGACGGCCGGCTGACCTATCGATCCGTGGCATGTGCCTTGCTTTGCACTCTGTATCAAAGCACGCGCCAACGGCGGAACGGGCTTACGGACAAAGGCGTCGTTACCCGCAATGGCTTGCAGCGCCATCCGAGGGAGCGACGCTTTTTTTTGAAAGAAAAGGTAGGTGTTGATGAACGATTCGGTTGGCAACAGCCCGATGAACGATCCGCTGGCATGGGTCAACGGCAGTGATGCCCCGGAAAAGAGCAGCCTCGACCTGGGCTTCATGGCCTTGAGCGATTGTGCGTCCCTGGTGGTCGCGGCCACCCAGGGCTTCGCTCAACCCTATGGCCTGACCCTGAACCTCAAGCGCCAGTCCTCATGGGCCAACCTGCGGGACAAGCTGGTCAGCGGCGAACTGGACGCGGCCCACAGCCTGTACGGGCTGATCTACGCCGTACACCTGGGCATCGGCGGCGTCGTGCCCACCGACATGGCCGTGTTGATGGGCCTGAACCAGAACGGTCAAAGCATCAACCTGTCCCACGAATTGCAGCAGCAAGGAGTGGTCACTCCTGAGGCACTGGACCGCCATGTGCACCAAAGCCGAACAAAACTGACCTTCGCTCAGACCTTTCCCACAGGCACCCACGCCATGTGGCTGTATTACTGGCTGGCGAGCCAGGGTATTCATCCGTTGCAGGACGTGGACAGCGTCGTGGTCCCGCCGCCGCAAATGGTCGCGCACCTGCAAGCCGGACGTATTGATGGTTTCTGCGTCGGCGAACCCTGGAGCGCCAGCGCCGTCGTGCAAAAACAGGGCTTTACCCTGGCCACCAGCCAAGCGATCTGGCCCAATCATCCGGAAAAGGTCCTCGGCTGCACCCAGGCTTTCGTCGATCAATACCCCAATACCGCCCGCGTGCTGGTGATGGCCATCCTCGAAGCCAGCCGTTTTATTGAAGAGAGCCGCGAAAACCGTCGCTCCACCGCGCAGTTGCTCAGCGGCCGCGATTACCTCGACACCCCGCTCAACTGCATCGAACCGCGCCTGCTGGGCGCCTATGACGACGGCCTGGGCAACCAATGGCAGGACCCCCACGCCCTGCGCTTTTTTGCCGGTGGCGAGGTAAACCTGCCGTACCTCTGCGACGGCATGTGGTTCATGACCCAGTTTCGTCGCTGGGGCCTGCTGCGCGACGACCCCGACTACCTCGGCGTTGCCCGCCAGGTGCAGCAACTGGCGCTGTATCGCCAGGCCGCCGAGGCGCTGGGCATCACCGCTGCGGACCAGGACATGCGCAGCAGCCAATTGATCGACGGCAAAGTCTGGGACGGCTCCGACCCGGCCGCCTACGCCCGCAGCTTTCGCCTGCACGCGCTGGCCGAACCCGCCAACCGCCAAGCCTCGCGCTGACAGGAGCACGTCCATGCTGCGAATCCTGTTGATCAATGACACCCCACGCAAAGTCGGGCGCCTCAGAACCGCACTGATCGAGGCCGGTTTTGAGGTGATCGATGAGTCCGGCCTGATTATCGATTTGCCGGCGCGCGTCGAAACGGTGCGCCCGGATGTGATCCTGATCGATACCGAGTCACCAGGCCGTGATGTGATGGAGCAAGTGGTGCTGGTCAGCCGCGACCAGCCGCGACCGATTGTGATGTTTACCGACGAACACGACCCGAACGTGATGCGCCAGGCGATCAAGTCCGGCGTCAGCGCCTACATCGTCGAAGGCATCCAGGCCCAGCGCCTGCAACCGATCCTTGACGTGGCCATGGCCCGCTTCGAAAGCGACCAGGCCTTGCGCGCCCAGCTGCAGGCCCGTGACCAGCAACTGGCCGAGCGCAAGCGCATCGAGCTGGCCAAGGGCATGCTGATGAAAATGAAGGACTGCAATGAGGAGCAGGCATACACCCTGATGCGCCGCCAGGCCATGAGCCGCCAGCAGAAACTGATCCAGGTGGCGGAGCAGATTATCGCCATGAGTGAGTTGCTCGGCTGATTTGGCTCATCTCTTGCTAAACAAACATTACAGGTAACCAACGGCGGTTGCCCCTCCACGACAAAGACGTCGCACATCCGGTTTGCCCTCGCGAACCCGGTGGCGGCGTTTTTTCGTTTTGGCCCCGGCAGCACGGGGCCGGTGGGGTGGCCTTCGTCGGCGACTCCATCACAGGCCTTCTTACAAGACTCCCAACCGTTGAGGTGCGTGATGAAATCAAGCTTCTGGAAATCCGGGCACACCCCGACCCTGTTTGCCGCGTTCCTGTATTTCGACCTGAGCTTCATGGTCTGGTATTTGTTGGGCCCCCTGGCGGTGCAGATCGCCGCGGACTTGCAGTTGACCACCCAGCAACGCGGCCTGATGGTGGCTACGCCGATCCTGGCCGGCGCGGTGCTGCGCTTCCTGATGGGCATGCTGGCGGACAGGCTGTCGCCCAAGACCGCCGGGATGATCGGCCAGGTGATTGTGATCGTTGCCTTGTTCGGCGCCTGGAAACTGGGGATCCACAGCTACGAGCAAGCCTTGCTGCTGGGGCTGTTCCTCGGCATGGCCGGGGCCTCGTTCGCCGTGGCCCTGCCGCTGGCATCGCAGTGGTACCCGGCCGAGCATCAAGGCAAGGCCATGGGCATCGCCGGTGCCGGTAACTCGGGCACTGTATTCGCCGCCCTGCTGGCGCCGGTACTGGCGGCGGCATTTGGCTGGAGCAACGTGTTCGGTTTCGCGCTGATTCCGCTGATCCTGACCCTGATCGTCTTTGCCTGGCTCGCGCAAAATGCCCCTGAGCGCCCGAAAGCCAAATCCATGGCTGACTACTTCAAGGCCCTGGGCGACCGCGATAGCTGGTGGTTCATGTTCTTCTACAGCGTGACCTTCGGCGGCTTTATCGGCCTGGCCAGTGCCCTGCCCGGCTACTTCAACGACCAGTACGGTCTGAGCCCGGTGACCGCCGGCTACTACACCGCTGCCTGCGTGTTCGGTGGCAGCCTGATGCGTCCCCTGGGCGGCGCCCTGGCCGATCGCTTCGGCGGGATTCGTACGCTGCTGGGCATGTACAGCGTGGCGGCGATCTGCATCGCGGCGGTGGGTTTCAACCTGCCCAGCTCCTACGCGGCGCTGGCACTGTTCGTCTGCACCATGCTCGGCCTGGGCGCGGGCAATGGCGCGGTATTCCAACTGGTGCCGCAGCGCTTTCGTCGTGAGATCGGCGTAATGACCGGCCTGATCGGCATGGCCGGCGGCATCGGTGGTTTCGCCCTCGCGGCGGGCATGGGTGCGATCAAGCAGAGCACCGGCAGCTATCAATTGGCCCTGTGGCTGTTCGCCAGCCTGGGCGTGCTGGCCTGGTTTGGCCTGCATGGCGTCAAGCGTCGCTGGAGAACCACCTGGGGTTCGGCCGCCGTGACCGCCGCGCGCGTCTGATGAGCCTGCAACTGAGCGTTGCCCAGGCCAGCGCCATCGGCCCACGGGCCGAAAACCAGGATGCGCTGCGGGTGGTGACACCCGTGGCGGAACTGGCCGCGAGCAAAGGTTACCTGTGTGCCATGGCCGACGGTGTCAGCCAGTGCGCCGACGGCGGCCTGGCCGCACGCTCAACCTTGCAGGCCCTGGCCCTGGATTACTACGCCACGCCGCAAACCTGGGGCGTGGCCCAGGCGCTGGAGCGCTTGCTGCTTGCACAGAATCGCTGGCTGCAGGCCAATGGCGGTGGGCAGCCCTTGCTGACCACCCTCAGTGCCCTGGTGTTTCGCGGCCAGCGCTTTACCCTGGCGCATGTGGGTGACTGCCGGGCCTATCGCTGGCTGGACGGCGAGTTGCAGCGCATCAGCGAAGATCACGTATGGGAGCAGCCGGGCATGCAGCATGTGCTCAAGCGCGCCCTTGGCCTGGATCAGCACCTGGTGGTGGATTTTCTCGATGGCCAGTTGCGCGAAGGCGAGTGTTTCCTGCTGCTCAGCGATGGCGTGTGGGCCACCCTGGGCGATCACAGCATCCGTGCGATCCTGCGCGAACAAGCTGACCTGGACCAGGCAGTCAACACCCTGGTCAACGCTGCGCACCTGGCCGGCAGCCAAGACAATGCCAGCGCCTTGCTGGTACGTATCGATACCCTCGGCGAAGCCACCCTGGGCGATGCCCTGGTGCAATTACAACAATGGCCTCTGCCACCGCCGTTGAAACCCGGCCAACACTTTGAAGGTTGGCAGGTAGATGCGGTGCTGGCCCACAGCCGACAGTCGTTGCTGTACCGGGTGCGCGATGCCCAACAACAATCCTGGCTCCTGAAAACACTGCCTCTGACCCGTGACGACGACAACGACGCCGGCCAGGCACTGCTGTCGGAGGAATGGTTTTTACGGCGGGTGGCCGGGCGAGCGTTTCCTGAAGTGCATGCGGCCAGTGCACGCCAGCATTTGTACTACGTCATGCGCGAATATTCCGGGCAAACCCTGGCCGAACTGTTCCAGCGCCAGGGCCCATTGCCCCTGGCGCAATGGCAGGCCGTGGCCGAGCGTTTGCTGCGGGCCGTGGGCATGCTGCACCGGCGGCAGATCCTGCACCGCGATATCAAGCCGGAAAACCTGCTGCTGGGGGACGACGGTGAACTGCGTGTGCTGGATTTTGGCCTGGCCTATTGCCCAGGCCTTTCAGAAGACCGCGCCCATATGCTGCCCGGCACCCCAAGCTTTATCGCGCCCGAGGCTTTCAATGGCGAGCGGCCTACGGCCCGGCAGGATTTATACAGCGTGGGCGTCACGCTGTATTACCTGCTCACCGGGCACTACCCCTACGGCGAAATCGAAGCCTTCCAACGCCCCAAATTCGCCCAACCGGTCAACGCGAGTCGTTATCGCCCCGACCTGCCGGATTGGCTGCCACTGAGCCTGGAACGGGCGGTGGCCGCACAACCGGCACAACGCTACGAAACCGCAGAAGAATGGTTGCTGGTCCTGGAACACGCAGACCGCCAAGAGCTGAGCATTCGTCCCAGGCCGTTGCTGGAGCGTGAACCCTTGAAGGTCTGGCGAACCCTGGCACTGCTGTCTCTGCTGATCAACCTGGTGCTGCTGTATTCACTTTTTCACGGCTGATGTCATCTCTACACGAGGGAACCCCCATGAATGCAAAAGTCTGGCTGGTGGGCGCAGGCCCCGGCGACCCGGAGTTGTTGACCCTCAAGGCGGTACGCGCCATGCACGAAGCCGATGTGGTGTTGATCGATGACCTGGTCAACCCGGCGGTACTGGAGCACTGCGCCGAGGCGCGAGTGATCACCGTGGGTAAACGCGGTGGCTGCCGCTCGACCCCGCAGGACTTTATCCACCGCCTGATGCTGCGTTACGCGCGCCAGGGCAAGTGTGTGGTGCGGCTCAAGGGCGGTGATCCATGCATTTTCGGACGCGGTGGCGAAGAGGCTGTGTGGCTGCGCGAACGCGGCGTCGAGGTAGAGTTGGTCAACGGAATTACCGCCGGCTTGGCGGGTGCCACCCATTGCGCGATTCCTTTGACCTTGCGGGGTGTGAGCCGAGGTGTGACCCTGGTCACGGCGCACACGCAAGACGACAGCAGCCTCAATTGGCGCGCGCTGGCCGAAGGCGGGACGACGCTGGTGGTGTACATGGGTGTGGCGAAGCTGGAAGAGATTCGTCGGCAATTGCTCGACGGCGGGATGGCGGCGGATATGCCGGTGGCGATGATCGAAAACGCATCGCTGCCTCAGCAGCGTGAGTGTCGCAGCGAGCTGTCCCGCATGCATGAGGACGCGCAGGCATTTGCCTTGAAGAGCCCGGCGATCCTGGTGATCGGCCGTGTCGCCGGCAGCGAACAGGCCGCATACCTCGCAGCAGCCAGTGCCTGAGGCAAATTTCAGGCGAAAAAAAGCCCGGCCTAAGCCGGGCTTTTTTCTACCACTCAGTAATTACTGAGCTTGAGCTTCAACCGACGCTTCTACGCGACGGTTAACAGCACGACCAGCTTCAGTTGCGTTGTCAGCAACTGGGCGGGATTCGCCGTAACCTACAGCAGTTACACGGCTAGGAGCCACGCCGTCTTTAACCAGGACTTGCTTAACAGCGTCAGCACGACGCTGGGACAGCTTCTGGTTGTAAGCGTCTGGACCTACGGAGTCAGTGTGACCAGCAACTTCTACGTTGGTAGCTGGGTACTGAGCCATGAAGTCGGCCAGGTTTTTCACGTCGCCGTAGCTGTTAGGCTTAACAACGGCCTTGTCGAAGTCGAACTTCACGTCCAGCTCAACACGAACAACCTGAGCAACTGGAGCTTCTGGCTCTGGAGTTGGCTCTGGAGCTGGTGCTGGGGTAGGAGCTGGAGCTGCTGCGCCAGCGTTACCGCCGAAGTTCACGCCCAGGCCGACCAGTGCGGAGTAGTCCCACTTGCCGTTGTCCAGACCGTAGTCAGCTTCAACACCGGCACGAGCGTACAGGTTGTTGGTGAAGTAGTACTTCACGCCAGTACCAACGGTAGCGAAGGTAGTCTGGTCGCGACCGCTGTGGCCGTCAGCTTGAACGTTGGTACGGCTCTGGTGGCCGAAACCGCCTTCTACGTATGGACGCAGGCTGTCTACGCCAGCTTGACCGAAGTGGTATTGGGCAACGAGGCTGCCGGTATCACCTTTGATCTTCTGGTTGCCAGTACCGTCGTTCGAACGGGTGTGGTTGGTCTTGTCGTAGGACAGGTTCAAGGACAGGTCGTCGGTCAGGAAGTAACCGATGCGAGCGCCAGGATTGAAGCCGTCTTCGATGTGCTTGACGCTATCGTTGTACTGCTTCTTGTAGAACAGCTCGCCTTCAACTGCGCCTTGGCCTTGTGCCAGAACGCCGAAAGAAGTAGCGGCAATAAGAGAACCAATGGCCAAGCCCAAGGTGTTTTTCAGTTTCATCCGTTAAATCCCCATCTGGTGATTGTAAAGCAGTCCCACAAACCGGGGGACAACTCGGCGACAAGTCTAACAGAACTTGCCTACACGTAAGAGATATTTGCCAAGCACTAAGTTTCAGTCTCGCCCGCAAATTTCTCACGTAATTTATCTAGAGCACGTTTGTAACGCATTTTTGTAGCACTCAAACCCATGTGCATGATGTCGGCGATTTCCTGAAATTCCAGCTCTGCGACAAAACGTAGCACCAGAATTTCCCGGTCAATCGGGTTCACATACACCAGCCAGCGATCAAGTCCGCCCTTTTCCTCGGGTGCCGGCGCCTTTTCTTCGGACGCCTCCTCAAGGGGGTCGAGACTCAGAGCGTCCATCAAGCGACGCTTTCGCCGTTCCTTACGATACTGCGTGATGCACTCGTTGTACGTGATGCTGTAGAGCCAGGTCTTGAACTTCGATTTGCCCTCGAAGTTCTTGAGGCCGTACAGCACCTTGAGCATCACTTCCTGACAGACATCATCCGCATCTCTATCGTTCCCTAAATACCTTGAACAAACGTTGAACAAAGTGCGTTGATATCTGCGCATCAATTCTTCGTACGCGCGTGTGACGTGAAACAGCTCCGTGTGCGCGCGCGCGACCAACTCCTCATCAGAGAGCTCACGGGGGTCATAGCGCGTGGACAGCGTTTGGGCTTTATTCAAAACAAGTCGTGCCGACAGTCAGGTCAATGTCCGCCACAGCCCGGTCAGCCGGGTTCGCGGCGGCGTACATTAGCAGGGTTTGCCGGGTTAGCGGCTACTGACCTGCTGTTCCAGGAGAATCCGATTGGACAACGACACCAGGTCGCCGTCATCGGTCAGCACGGTCGTCTTGACTGTGCCGATCTCCTCGATTTGCCCTTCGACCTCGCCCACACGTACCTGTTGGCCCACCTGATACAACTCACGCACATAGATTCCCGCAAGAATCTGGCCGGCAATTTCCCGGCTTCCCAAGCCCATGGCCAGCGCAACGGCCAGACCAACGGTAATCAAAACAATCACGATCACGTGGTTGAGCAGGTCAGTCTTGACCTCCAACTGGCTGATCGCGACCGAAATACTGATGATGATCACCAGGCCTTGGGCAATTCGCCCAAGGCCGGCCGCGTAGTCCAGCCCCACGCCTTCCGCGGCGCCACGCACCAGCCCATTGGCCAGTTGCGCCAGCAGAACGCCCACCAGCAATACCAGCGCGCCGCCGAAAACCTTAGGCAAATACAGCGCCAGCATGTCGAGCGTAGCTGAAACTCGCTCAAGTCCAAGGGACTGAGCCGCAGAAACCAGAAAAATCAGCAGGACAAACCAATAGACGATCTTGCCGATCAACGTGGAGATCGGCACCTGCAGCCCTGCACGTCCCAGCAATTTGGTCAGGCCGGTACCCGCCATCAGGCGGTCAAGGCCCAGTTTTGCGAGCAGCTTGGACAGCAAGGTGTCGAGCAGCTTGGCCACGACAAAGCCCAGCAACACCAGGACCAGGGCACCAAACAGGTTGGGAATGAAGTTCGCCACCTTGGTCCACAACGCGGTCATCGCGGTGACCAGGCTCTGGGTCCAGAGATCAAGTTCCATATTCAATCAGCCTTATCAGCAGTGCGAGCAAGAGGTTTACGACGGGAAACCGGTGAGACGTGCGCCGAACCATTGTTCAGGGCCATCATCAACGCCGGCAACCAACGACCGAGCAGACTGAACAGATCACCCGCCCCAACCTGACGGTTGGCGGTTTTCAACACGCGGCCCAGGCAGGCGTCGTCGTCGCGGTTGGACGGCGAGGCATTGAGCATGTCACGCAAAGACTGTTCGAACGGATCGTGCATAAAGACCTCTCGCAAGTGTTTTAAAAGACGAGGGTAAAATTCGTTGGGTCACATGGGACCCTTCCTACGTTCAGGTCATATTCAGCTCAAACCCAGCGCAATCGTCGAAATAGCCACCATTGTCCGAGTGCCACCGACACCATCAACAGGCACGCGATCATGAATCCGTAAGGGCTCGCCGAGAAGG
Organism: Pseudomonas sp. FP597; assembly: GCF_030687435.1. Taxonomy (NCBI): domain Bacteria; kingdom Pseudomonadati; phylum Pseudomonadota; class Gammaproteobacteria; order Pseudomonadales; family Pseudomonadaceae; genus Pseudomonas; species Pseudomonas sp. FP597. Next base: position 4,818,782 of record NZ_CP117432.1, read on the forward strand.
GTATGCCCCCCACATTGATGCCCAGCAAGCCGGTCAAAAAGCTCATCGGCAGGAAGATCCCGGTGATGATCCCGAAGCGGTACATGGTGCGGTTCATGCGTACGCTCAGGCGGCGGTCTTCGGCCTCAAGTACAAGCCCCACGCGCTCCCGGGTCAATTCGAGCTCTTCCAGGTAACGGGTCAGGCTGTTGTTCAATTCGTTCCAGTAATCGGCATCGTCGTCACAGAACCAGGGCAATTTGATCCGCGTCAGTTGGGCAAAAATATCCCGCTGCGGCGCCAGGAATCGCTTGAGCCCAGCGGCTCGTCGACGAATTTGCAAAATGCTGCCGTGCTCGGGGGTATACCGTTCGTCGGTATCGAGCTTTTCTTCCTCGGTATCGACGATTTCGGACAGGTCGGTGACCAGATCCTGCACTTTATTGGTCAGGTACTGCGCCATATAAAGGATGAGTTCCGACGCCGTTTTCGGCCCTTTGCCTTCCGACAGTTGCACCAACAGCTCGTCAGTGGCCCGCAAAGGACGCAAGCGCAGGGAAATCACCCGGCTGGCGGCGGCAAAAATACGCACCGAGACCATGTCTTCCGGCTCGGCTCCTGGGTTGAGATTGACCCCGCGCAGGAACAGCAGCAGTTCGGCATCCGGCAACGGCAACAGACGTGGACGGGTGTTCTCCTCCAGAAGCAGGTCACAGGCGAACTCGCTCAGCCCACTGGACTTGCGCAGCCACGTCTGGGTTTGCGGATGGCTGCGATCCCAGTGCAGCCACAGGCTTTCCTGGGGTTGCAGCTGCAACTCGTCGAGCTCAGTCCGGGCAATCGAACGCGCACCGCCTTTACCGTCCAGCACCAGGGCATGCACCAGCCCCCATTGCGCGTTTTCTTCCTCGAACATCCTCCCCCCTATCGGCTATTGCGGTTTATTCAGGCATTTGCAGCGGGCTGGGCGAGACGATCACACCGTTGTTGTCGGCGTAGATGTACTCACCCGGGCGGAACGTCACACCGGCAAACGTGACCACCACGTTCAGGTCGCCGATGCCGCGCTTGTCGGTCTTCATCGGATGGCTGGCCAGGGCCTGAACGCCCAGGTCGGTTTGGGCAATGACATCGACATCACGGATGCAACCGTAGATCACCAGCCCTTCCCAACCGTTTTTCGCGGCTTTTTCGGCAATGATGTCGCCCAGCAACGCGCGGCGCAGCGAACCACCGCCGTCGACCACCAGCACCTTGCCAGCTCCCGGCTGGTCAGCTTGTTCCTTGACCAGCGAGTTATCTTCGAAGCACTTGATGGTGACGATTTCGCCACCAAAGGAATCTCGGCCGCCGAAATTGCTGAACATCGGCTCGACCACCTGCACCAGCTCCGGGTAGGCGTCGCACAGGTCTGGGGTCACGTAATGGTTCATTGAAAAATTCCTTTCTGCCAAAGAAGTGTCTTTCGAAAGAAGCGCCAGCGAGGCCGGTGCGCAACATCCCACTCGCTTCGTCGCAACGCAATAGCGACGAAGCGACTGAATATGACCAGAAGCGTTTAACGCGTCATATCTTAGCCGCAACCTCGCAGGAGCGAAACGCCCTTGGCAGCGCTCTGCGTCATACCGTGGCCAGCGCCTCGGCCGGTGCGCCAAGCAACGGTGTAAGCGGGTCTTTCAACCATTGCACCACCAGCGGCCACACTTCCACCTGGGCCGCCTTGCTGACCAGCATCTGTACATGTCCGAAATCTTCGGTAAAACCTTGCCGGCGGCCCAGGCACAGGTACTGGCGATGCTCGGCGCCGACTTGTTCGAACAACTTGCGGCAGGCCCAGTCCGGGTCTTGCTGGTCACCCGCGGCGCTGACAGCCAGCAGCGGCACATCGACGTCCGCCAAGCCCTTCCACCAATCACGCTCGCGCTCGCCGAACCGCCCGAACAGGCCATTCCAGCGCATCGCCTCAATCAGCACTCCGGCCGGCTCATCCTCGGGGCCGCGCTTGAATCGCGGCCCGGACAACTGGGCAAGGCGTTTGAGCACCAAGCGGCTGCCCCACTCCACTGGCGGGATTTTCAACGGCCAATACGTGCGACTCACCTGGCTGCCAAACAACGCCACCGACGCCACCGCCGGCGGCCCCAGGTATTGCCCGCCCAAGGCGGCAGCCAGGGTTATCCCGCCGAGGGAATGACCGATCCAGTGCGGGATCTGCGTGCTTTGCTCGCGCACAAACGCACCGATGGCCGGCAAGTCGTAGCGCGCATAGTCGGCGACCCGATTTCTCACATAATCGTGATTGCGTTTGGACAGGCCATGGCCGCGCATTTCCGGAATCCACACATCAAAGCCCTGGCGTGCCAGATAGGCGCCCAGGCCGATGCCCTTGGGGGAATACCAGAAGCGCCGATTGGAAAAACTGCCATGCAACAAAATAACCGGAATGCCGCGGTTTTCCGGAACATCGGCCAGGCCCAAACGCGTCACCGCCAGCTCGACGGTACCGTCGGGGCTGTTGCCGGGCTTGAGGCGGTACACATCTTCACTCAGGTCGCCACGACGTTCAGCGCTGATCAGGGCGACAGGAAACAGGTTGCTGCTGCTTTGCATAATGCTCTTGCACAAAAAAGGGCGGCGTCCACAAGGATTCCCGCCCTGTACAGATAAGAATGCCGGTCACCCTCGACGAGTGACCGGCACTTTTTGACGTAGCGGCCTTAGGCGGACGCTTGGCCTTCAGCCAGGAAGAACCAGGTTTCCAGCACGGAATCGGGGTTCAACGAGACGCTTTCGATGCCCTGTTCCATCAGCCATTTGGCCAGGTCAGGGTGGTCGGATGGGCCCTGGCCGCAGATGCCGATGTACTTGCCGGCCTTGTTACAGGCCTGGATGGCGTTGGCCAGCAGCTTCTTGACCGCAGGATTTCGCTCGTCGAACAGGTGGGCGATGATCCCCGAGTCGCGGTCCAGGCCCAGGGTCAGCTGGGTCAGGTCGTTGGAGCCGATGGAGAAGCCGTCGAAGAACTCCAGGAACTCTTCGGCCAGGATGGCGTTGGATGGCAGTTCGCACATCATGATCACGCGCAGGCCGTTTTCACCACGGGACAGGCCGTTTTCAGCCAACAGGTCCACCACCTGGCTCGCTTCGCCCAGAGTGCGCACGAACGGCACCATGATCTCGACGTTGGTCAGGCCCATCTCGTTGCGCACGCGCTTGAGGGCACGGCATTCGAGCTCGAAACAGTCACGGAACGCTTCGCTGATGTAACGCGAGGCGCCACGGAAGCCCAGCATCGGGTTTTCTTCTTCCGGCTCGTAGAGCTTGCCGCCGATCAGGTTGGCGTATTCGTTGGACTTGAAGTCCGACAGACGCACGATGACCTTTTTCGGATAGAACGCAGCAGCCAGGGTGCTGATGCCTTCCACCAGCTTCTCGACGTAGAAGCCCACCGGGTCGTTGTAGCCGGCGATGCGCTTGTCGACGCTGTCCTTGATATCCAGCGGCAGGCCGTCGTAGTTCAACAGGGCCTTGGGGTGCACCCCGATCATGCGGTTGATGATGAACTCCAGGCGGGCCAGGCCCACACCGGCGTTCGGCAACTGCGCGAAATCGAAGGCACGGTCGGGGTTGCCGACGTTCATCATGATCTTGAACGGCAGGTCCGGCATCGCGTCGATGGAGTTCTGCTTGATGTCGAAGCCCAGCTCACCTTCGAAGATGAAGCCGGTGTCGCCTTCGGCGCAGGAAACGGTTACGCCCTGGCCATCCTTGAGCAGTTGGGTGGCGTTGCCGCAGCCCACTACCGCCGGGATCCCGAGTTCACGAGCAATGATCGCCGCATGGCAGGTACGCCCGCCACGGTTGGTAACGATGGCGCTGGCGCGCTTCATGACCGGTTCCCAGTCCGGGTCGGTCATGTCGGAAACCAGTACGTCGCCGGGCTGGACCTTGTCCATCTCGGACACGTCCTTGATGATCCGCACCTTGCCGGCGCCGATGCGCTGGCCGATGGCACGGCCTTCCACCAGCACGGTGCCGGTTTCTTTCAACAGGTAGCGTTCCATGACGTTGGCCGAAGTGCGGCTCTTCACGGTTTCCGGACGGGCCTGCACGATGTACAGCTTGCCGTCGTCACCGTCCTTGGCCCACTCGATGTCCATCGGGCACTTGTAGTGCTCTTCGATGATCATCGCTTGCTTGGCCAGTTCGCTGACCTCAGCGTCGGTCAGGCAGAAACGCGCGCGCTCGGCCTTGTCGACTTCAACGGTTTTTACCGAACGACCGGCCTTGGCCTCGTCGCCGTAGATCATCTTGATGGCCTTGCTGCCCAGGTTGCGGCGCAGGATGGCCGGGCGGCCGGCCTCAAGGGTGTGCTTGTGAACGTAGAATTCGTCCGGGTTGACCGCGCCTTGTACGACGGTTTCGCCCAGGCCGTAGGCACCGGTGATAAACACCACGTCACGGAAGCCCGATTCGGTATCGAGGGTGAACATTACGCCGGCGGTGCCGGTTTCCGAACGCACCATACGCTGCACGCCGGCAGACAGGGCGACCAGCTTGTGGTCGAAACCCTGGTGCACGCGGTAGGAAATGGCGCGGTCGTTAAAGAGGGAGGCAAACACTTCCTTGGCCGCACGGATCACGTTTTCCACGCCGCGGATGTTCAGGAAGGTCTCTTGCTGGCCGGCGAAGGACGCGTCCGGCAAGTCTTCGGCGGTGGCCGAGGAGCGCACGGCAACGGCCATGTCCGGGTTACCGGCCGACAGTACGGCGAAGGCGGTACGGATTTCTTCGTTGAGCTTCTCGGGGAACTCGGCTTCCATGATCCATTGACGGATCTGGGCACCGGTCCGGGCCAGGGCGTTGACGTCATCGACGTCCAGGGCATCCAGCGCGGCGTGGATCTGAGCGTTGAGGCCGCTCAGCTCGAGGAAATCACGGTAGGCCTGGGCCGTGGTGGCGAAACCACCGGGCACCGACACACCTGCGCCTGCAAGATTACTGATCATCTCGCCGAGGGATGCGTTCTTGCCCCCCACATGCTCTACATCATGGACGCCGAGCTTATCGAGGGAAACTACGTACTCTACCAAGGTGATCTCTCCACTAACTGTGTTGGAAAAGCTCAGGACGCCGGCTGCTCAGTAGGAGCGAATACCGCCGTTTGTGGCCTGGACCTGGAAAATAAGTGAGAATTCGGCCCACCATGGGACGGCAAAATCGCGCCTATCATATCCAAGATTCGTCATCAGCTTAAGGCCCAGGGCTCAAATGAAACGATCTGCTTTCTTTATTTCCGACGGCACCGGCATCACAGCCGAAACATTGGGCCAAAGCCTGCTGGCGCAGTTCGAAAACGTTACCTTCGCCAAATTCACACGGCCTTACATCGACAGCGTGGATAAAGCGCGGGCCATGGTACAACAAATCAATCTGGCGGCTGAAAAAGACGGCTTTCGCCCGATCATTTTCGACACCATCGTCAACCAGGACATCCGTGAGATTCTCGCAACGTCGAATGGTTTCATGATCGACATCTTCTCCACCTTCCTGGCGCCGCTTGAGCAGGAGTTGAGCGAACATTCCTCCTACTCCGTCGGAAAGTCCCATTCCATTGGGCACAACTCCAATTATATGGAGCGTATCGAGGCGGTGAACTTCGCCCTCGATAACGACGATGGCGCCCGCACCCACTACTACGACAAGGCCGACCTGATCCTGGTCGGCGTGTCGCGCTGCGGCAAAACGCCCACTTGTCTGTACATGGCCATGCAATTCGGCATTCGCGCGGCCAACTACCCGCTGACCGAAGACGACATGGAGCACCTGACCCTACCGGCCGCCCTGCGTGCGCATTCGCACAAGCTGTTCGGCCTGACTATCGACCCGGACCGCCTCACGGCCATTCGTAACGAGCGCAAGCCCAATAGCCGCTATTCCAGCTACGCCCAGTGCGAGTTCGAAGTGCGCGAAGTAGAAAATCTGTTCCGGCGCGAGAATATTGCGCACATCAATTCCACGCATTTTTCGGTGGAAGAAATTTCGGCGAAGATTCTGGTGGAGAAGGGTGTCGAGCGGCGGTTCAAATAACCTGTGGGAGGGGCGGTGCGACGATTGACTTGCCCCTCCCACATGTGGGTCTGTGTACATTCAGACCTACAGATGGAACCGTCCGCCTCCCTGCCCCAGCGCCGTCGCCAGCGCATCGAACCCGGCCCGCAACAACTGATCATCGCCCGATGTATTGCAAATACTCGCCCGAATAAATTGCGGCACTGCCGTCTGCCCGACAGCAAACGCCTCGGCGGTGGCGATCAGGTAATTGTGCTGCTTGAGCTCCGCCTCGATTTCCGAGGCGCGCCAGGGCTCCGGTACTTCAATCCAGAAGTGCGGACTATTGAGGTGGGTGCGGTATGCCAGCCCGCCCAGCAGGTCACGCACCAACGCTTTGCGCCGGCTGATCTCGTTGATCTGCTGGCGCAGCAGGTACTGCGCCGTGCCGTTCTCGATCCACTGCGTGGCCAGCTCCAGGGTCACCGGCGTGGCCATCCAACAGGTTGAGCGCAGGGCTGCCGAAATACGGCTGACCAGCGCCGGTGGCGCATGCACGTAACCCACGCGCAACCCGGCGGACACCGCCTTGCTCAGGCTGCTGATCAAAATCGTACGTTCAGGCGCGAAATAGCTGAGGGGTGGCGGACGGTCTTCCACCAGCACACCGTGGGCTTCATCCTCAAGAATCAGCAGATTGTGTTCGCGGCAGACCTTGGCCAACGCTTCGCGGCGCGCCACCGAAAGCACTGCGGTGGTGGGGTTCTGGATCGTCGGTGTGCAGTACAACGCCGAAATCCGGTGGTTGCGACAGACTTCCTCCAACGCGCCTGGCAGCAGGCCTTCTTCATCCATCTCCAGGCCGATCAGGCGTATGCCGAGCATCCGCGCCGCCGTGATCAAGCCTGGGTAAGTGAGTTGCTCGGTGACCACCGTATCACCGGCCCGCAGCAGCGCCATCATCGTGCAGAGCAGGCCGTGCTGGCCGCCGTTGACGCAGATGACCTGCTCGGGAATCGGATGGAAATCACGCTGCACCAGCCACTGTGCTCCCGCCTCGCGATAGCGTGGCAGGCCGGCATCGGGGGTGTAGGCGCTGATGTCCTGGAGAAACTTGGCGTTGATCGACAGGTTTTGCAGGCTCTGCGCCAGGAAGGCCGTTTCCTGACCCGGAATATGCATGTTGCGACTCATGTCGAAGTACTGGCGTGGCTCTTCGCTGACGTTGCGAAAACCTTCATCACGCTGGCGCTCCATCCCACGCTTGCGTACGAAAGTACCGTCACCTACTCGCGCCACCACCAACCCAAGGCGCTCCAGCTCGCCGTAGGCCCGGCTGATGGTGCCGATGGTCACGCCCAGGTTATCGGAAAGCACTCGATGGGGCGGCAACTTTCTTCCCGGTTCAATCAAGCCTTCGAGGATGCCCCGTTCCATGACATCGGACAGGCGTTTGTATTTCACGCCCTGCCCGCTGGACAAGCCCTCACGCATAATTGACACCATGTCAATATTTGTTTTGACAGCCATCTTTAGCCCTAATAGTGTGCTTTTACGGGTTCAATCGCCGATTTTTACAACTCATTACAAGCTCAATATAGAGTTCAATTCCGGCTCAGGGAAGCAATAAACGATGCCAATGTCCGCCGTTCTCGAAAACACCGCCAAAACCAAAACGCAAAAACAGTGGTTGGCCGGGCTGGTAACCAGTGTGATGTTCCTGGTCGTTTGCCTGAGTTGGGGCACCACCTGGCTGGGCATCAAGATTGCCGTGGAAAGCGTGCCGCCCCTGACATCCGCCGGCCTGCGCTTCCTCATCGCCTTCCCGCTGTTCCTGTGTTTTGCCATGGTGCGCCGCGAGCCGATCCTGTTTCCCCGGGAAAGCCGCTGGTTCTTCGTATTCGTGACCCTGTCCTACTTCAGCGTTCCCTACTACCTGCTCAACTACGGCGAAATGCACGTATCGTCCGGCCTCACCGCCCTGCTGTTCAGCTGCATGCCCGTCTTCATCCTGATCTTTTCCGCGCTGTTCCTGCGCGAGCGTATCTACTTTTCCCAGGTGGTCGGCATCGGCATCGGCTTCGGCAGCCTCTACATGATCATCAGGAGCCAGGGCCTGCACCTGGACCACGCCGAGTTCCTGGGGGTACTGGCGATTCTGAGCGCCGCGATCATGCACGCCTTGTGCTACGTCATTACCAAGCAAAAAGGCAGTGCGATCAGCGTCATCACCTACAACACCCTGCCCATCGGCATTGCCGGGTTGATGCTGTTCGTGGCCGGCCTGTGGTTTGAGACGCCCACCTTCGAAAACATCACCCTGCGCTCCTGGAGCGCACTGTTCTACCTGGGGCTGGTGGCCTCGGTGGGCGGGTTTATCGTGTACTTCATGCTGCTCAAGCGCTTGAGCCCGATCATCCTGTCGTTCGTGTTCATCATCTTCCCGGTGTTCGCGGTGATCATCGGCGCCTGGTACGAAGGCGTGGCGATTTCCCGCGACCTGATGCTGTACTCGGCCATCCTGCTGGCCGGCTTTGCGATCACCAAGTTGCCCGTTGAAAAACTCCTGGCCAAGAAAAATTGACCCTTCATCAACGCGAGAGAAACATGGAAGTCCTCCGCCCCACCGCCCTGGAACAGATCTACGCCCACGCCAGCCGCAGCTACCCCGAGGAATGCTGTGGCTTCGTCTTCGCCGACGGCAGCGTGTACCTGGGCAGCAATATCCAGAATGAGCTGCACCGCAAGAACCCCGAGATGTACCCGCGCAGCGCGGCCAACGGCTACACCTTTTCGGTGGCCGACACGCTGTTGATGAACAAGGCGTTTCGCAGCGACAACCCGGTGGTGGTGATCTACCACTCCCACCCGGACGTCGGCGCCTATTTCAGCGATGAAGACCAGGACAAGGCCCTGTTCATGGGCGAACCGATCTACCCCGTGAGCTACCTGGTAGTCGACGTTCGCCGGGGCCAGGCCCTGGGTTCCAAGCTGTTTGCCTGGGATGGCAAGCAGTTCGCCCTTAAACCTTTCAACGACCTGAACACGGAGTTGTCCATGAACGCTGTCTCTTTCCCCGACATTCTGGTTCGCGTGGCCAAGCTGCCGGAATCGACCCTTGAGGGTTCCGGATCGACATTGCGCGAAGTCATTGAAAACCTCTGCACCCACCACCCGCAGTTGCGCCAGCACCTGTTTCACGACAAGAACAACCAGCTCAAGGAGCACTTCCTGTTCACCGCCGAGGAAGCGCTGATTGAAGCCGATGAACCACTGCCGGAAAAAGCCAGGATCGAAGTGTTGCTCGCGACGTCCGGCGGCATCGACGTCGACGCCCCGAGCAATGAAGCAGCCCTGAGCAATGAAGAGGTACAGCGCTATGTACGCCACATCACCCTGCCGGGCGTCGGTCGCGAAGGCCAGTTGAACCTCAAAAAAGCCAAGGTGCTGATCATCGGCACCGGCGGCCTGGGCTCGCCCATCAGCTTGTACCTGGCGGCAGCCGGCATCGGCACCCTGGGCCTGGTGGATTTCGACGTGGTGGAGAGCAGCAACCTGCAACGCCAGATCGTCCACGGCAACAGCACCCTGGGCATGCCCAAGGTCGAGTCCGCCAAACAGCGTTTGCAGGACCTCAACCGGCATATCCGGATCAACGCGCATAACACCGCCCTGAATGCCGACAACGCCCTGGAACTGGTGGGCGCCTACGACCTGGTGATCGACGGCACCGATAATTTCGACACGCGCTACCTGGTCAACGACGCTTGCGTGCAATTGGGCAAGCCATTGGTGTACGGCGCCATCTACCGTTTCGACGGGCAGATCAGCGTGCTCAACTACAAAGGCGGGCCGTGCTATCGCTGCCTGTTCCCCCAGGCCCCGCCGGCGGAACTGGCACCCAATTGCAGCGCCGGCGGCGTGATCGGCGTGCTGCCCGGCGTGGTCGGGATGATCCAGGCCACAGAAGCAATCAAATTGCTGATCGGCATAGGCGAACCTCTGTCCGGGCGCCTGATGCGCTTTGACGCGCTGGCGATGAAATTCAGCGAGATCCGCTTCAAACGTCGCGCCGACTGCCCTTGCTGCTCGGCACTGCGTCATAGCGAAAACATGGCCCCGGCCGTATGCGCCGACGCCGTACCCAGCGCACCGTCACTGGCCGAAGAGCGCTACATCAAGCCACGGGTACTCAAGCAACTGCTCGAACACCCACGCAGCGCCGACGTGCTGCTGGACGTACGTGACGCCAGCGAACTGGAGGTGTGCAAGTTGCCGGGCGTGGTGCATATCCCCCTGGCCGAGCTGGACGGCCAACTCGACCGCCTCAGCCGCGACAACACCCACTACCTGATCTGCTACGCCGGCACCCGCGCCGAGCAAGCCGCCAGCACACTGCTGGCCGCCGGTTTTGCCAACACCAAGGTCCTGCAAGGCGGCATGAAACACTGGGTTCGCGACGTCGAACCCGACATGCCGTTGTACTGAGCGGAGGACTGACCGATGTTGCATCACTCAATCCTCGACGTCATCGGCCACACGCCGATCGTACGTCTGGCGCAGTTTTCCGAAGACCTCGGCATCGAGGTCTATGCCAAGCTCGAATCCCTCAACCCCGGCGGCAGCCACAAGGCGCGCATTGCCCTGGGCATGATCCTCGACGCCGAACGCCGGGGCGTGCTGATCCGCGATGCAGGGCAAACCATCATCGAACCCAGCGGCGGCAACACCGGCATTGGCCTGGTCATGGCCGGCAACGTGCTCGGCTACAAGGTGGTGCTGGTGATTCCCGACAACTACAGCCCCGAAAAGCAGAAGCTACTGCGCCTGTACGGCGCCAAGGTGGTGCTGTCGGACAGCCGCCTGGGCAACAATTCCCACGGCGAAAAATGCATGGAGCTGCAGTTGGAAAACCCCAGCTACGTGATGCTCAACCAACAACGCAACGGCGCCAACCCGCAGACCCACCGCGACACCACCGCACCGGAGATCCTGCGCGCCTTCGGCGACCGTCGCGTGGACTACTTCGTCAGCGGCATCGGCACCGGCGGCCATATCACCGGTATCGGCGAAACCCTCAAAGCCGCCTGGCCCGGACTTCGGATAATGGGCGTGGAACCCGAGGAGTGCGACCTGCTGAAAAACCAGCACGCGCCGCACCATATCCAGGGCCTGTCGATCGGCCTGATCCCGAGCATCCTCAACCTCGATGTGATCGACGGCATGCTCAAGGTCTCGCACCAGGACTGCCTCGACATGATCAAACGCATCATGCGCACCGACGCCATCAGCCTGGGCCTGTCCTCCGCCGCCAACATGGTGGCCATCGCCAGGCTCGCCCCGGAACTTGCACCCGAAACAGTGGTGTTGACCATGGTCTACGACAATGCCGACAGCTACCTGCCCCACTTCGAATAACCGGGTTTCCTACCATCCAGATTGCGGGGGTGCCTTCATGGGCGGCTTTATCGACATGCAACAACTGCACGATGAGTTGCTCACCCACCTCATCAAGACCCTTACACCCGTGCAGATGAAACAGCTGGAACCGCACCTGGCGCCGCTGGTCCAGAACGCAGCCCAGGCGGTGGCCGAGGACCTGATCGCCTATGCCTATCGCGACCCGGCGTCCCGTGGGCGGGGTGAGCTGATCCTGGAGTCCTACGCCTCGTTCAAGGCCGTGCTGTATTACCGGCTCGCGCATCTGGTGTGGAATTTCCCCGACCAGACCAACGGCGTGTTCTCGCGCATCGCCCTCAAGCTGAGCAACCAGGGCAAGGTTCTGTCGGGGGCCGAGATTCACCCGGCAGCGCGCATCGGCCGGCGCTTTGTGCTGGACCACGGCTACGGCACGGTGATCGGCGAAACCTGCGAGATCGGCAATGACTGCTACATCCTCTGCGGCGTGACCCTGGGTGCCCGCGGTATCGCCAACAACCCCGACGGCAAACGTCACCCGCGCCTGGGCAACAATGTCGAAGTCGGTTCCGGCGCCCGGGTGCTGGGTTATGTGCAGATCGGCGACAACGTGTTCATCAGCCCGTCCTGCGTGATCACCCAGGATGTGCCGGCCGGCACCAAGGTCAAGGTGGTCAACCAGATCCAACTGCAAAAAAATGATGAATCGGACCACAGCAAGTACCTCGGCGCCTTTGCCCTTGATGAGCGCCTGCATGTGGTCGGCGAGATCAATGCCAGCCACAAGGTCACCGTGCTGGACGCCGACTTCCATCCCTTGCCGGGGTTAATGCTCGAACCCACGGTCAAGGAACGCCACCACCTGCAATTTCGCCTGCACCGCGTGGCGTCTGGCGAACACCTGCCACGCCTGCCGCTGAACCTTAAAGTCTGCGGCCCCGAATTTGAAATCACCCTGCTCTCTCCCCCTGGTTTGAGTGCAATGGTGCGTCACCTGTTACAAGCCAGCCCACTGATCGTCGGAGGTTGAACATGTCCGTGCATACCATGGAAACCCTGGCGCTGTTCGACAGCGCGCCCTATCAAAACGCCTTCAGCGCACGGGTGATTGCCGTCAGCGAACAGGGTATTGCCCTGGAACACACGCTGTTCTATCCCACGGGCGGCGGACAGCCGGGCGACACCGGCCACTTGACCCTGCCTGACGGTACGCGGCTCGACGTGACCGGAACGGTGCGCGACCCGGTGTTGCGTTCGATCATCTGGCACCAGGTGGAACAGTGTCCCGAGCAGCTGATTGCCGGTGTGCAGGTGGACGCCGGCCTGGATTGGGAACGGCGCTACCAGCACATGAAAATGCACACATGCCTGCACCTGTTGTGCTCGATCATCGATGCACCGGTCACCGGTTGCAGCATCAGCGCCGACAAGGGACGCCTGGATTTCGACCTGCCGGAAATGACCCTCGACAAAGACAGCATCACCCGCGACCTCAACGCGCTGATCGAACAGGCTCACCCGGTAAAAACCCTGTCGATGGCCGCCACGGAGTATTCCACCCTGCTGCAGATCACCCGCACTCAGGCGGTGGCGCCGCCGGTGATCCAGGGTTCGGTACGGGTGATTGAAATTGCCGGCATTGATATCCAGCCGTGCGGTGGCACGCATGTGATCAACACCGAGGAAATCGGCCGGGTGTTCTGCGAAAAGATCGAGAAGAAGAGCAAGCACAACCGCAGGGTGATACTGCGATTTGAGTAAATGTGATCATAAATGTGGGAGGGGGCTCCCTCCCACACTTTAGTCCTGCACAGGTTTTTAGATCACGAACAGGTCCATGAAGCGATTCACCGGCGTGGCCTCAAGCCGTGCCTGGTCCTTGCACAACGCAAAAATCTCGGCGCTGCGCTGCGCAGTAAACCGTGTGGCCAGGTTGGCCTTGAACTTGTCTTCCAGCAAAGGAATACCGTCCGCCCGACGACGGCGATGGCCGATCGGGTATTCCACCGCCACTTGCTCGGTGCTGGAGCCGTCCTTGAAGAACACCTGTACCGCATTGGCGATGGAACGTTTATCGGCTTCCAGGTATTCACGGCTGTAGCGCGGCTCTTCGACGATGACCATTTTGTCGCGCAGTTCGTCGATGATCGGGTGCGCGGCGTGGAATTCATCCTCGTATTGCTCGGCCACCAGATTGCCGAACGCCAGGGGCACAGCAGTCATGTACTGCAGGCAGTGGTCGCGGTCGGCGGCATTGGCCAGTGGGCCGACCTTGGAGATGATGCGGATCGCCGACTCATGGGTGGTGATCACGATACGTTCGATTTCGTGCAGGCGATGTTTGACTTGCGGGTGCAAGGTCACTGCCGCTTCACAAGCCGTTTGTGCATGGAACTCGGCGGGGAAGCTGATCTTGAACAGCACGTTTTCCATCACATAGGTGCCATAGGTCTGGGACAGGCTGAACCTGCGCTTGTCTTCGGGCTTGAGGGCCAAATCCTTGTTGGTGTGGCTGAACAGCACGTCATAGAACCCCCACTGCGGCGCACTCAATACACCGGGGATGCCCATCTCGCCACGCAATGCGATATCCGCCAGGCGTACGCCACGGCTGGATGCATCCCCCGCCGCCCAGGATTTGCGCGAACCGGCGTTCGGCGCATGCCGGTAAGTGCGCAGCGCCTGCCCATCGACAAACGCGTGGGACAAGGCCGCAAGCATTTGTTCACGGTCAGCGCCCATCAGCTTGGCGGTGACGGCGGTAGAGGCGACTTTCACCAGCAGCACATGATCGAGGCCGACGCGGTTGAATGAGTTTTCCAGCGCAATCACGCCCTGGATTTCATGGGCCATGATCATTGCTTCCAGCACCGCGCGCACGGTCAGCGGAGCGTCGCCATTGGCTACGCATTTTTGCGACAGGTGATCCGCCACCGCGAGGATGCCGCCCAGGTTGTCCGACGGGTGCCCCCACTCGGCGGCGAGCCAGGTGTCGTTGTAGTCGAGCCAACGCACGAGGCAGCCAATGTCCCAGGCCGCCTTGACCGGGTCCAACCGAAACGACGTGCCCGGCACCCGCGCGCCAAACGGCACCACGGTGCCTTCGACCAGCGGCCCCAAGTGTTTGGTGCACTCGGGAAAACGCAGGGCCAGCAGGCCGCAGCCGAGGGTGTCCATCAGGCAATTGCGTGCGGTGTCCAGCGCGAGCGGGGAGTCGATTCGGTAGCTGAGGACGTAGTCGGCGATGTCCTGCAGGACCTGGTCGTAGTCGGGACGATTGTTCTGGTCGACGTTGGTGCTCATGGCAGTGCTCCAAAAATGCGGTGGGTTAATCCTCGGGCTCACGGTTACTGAAAGCAGGTCTTGGGTGCCTGCCTTGGAATAGAAATCCAATGTGGGAGGGGGCAAACCCCTTCCCACAGAGATTGGTGTTGGGCTTTAGAAAGAGTCGCCGGGAACGCGCACGAAGCCTTCCATCAACACCCGCGCACTGCGGCTCATGATGGCTTTTTTCACGACCCATTCGCCGTTCACCTGGGTGGCTTCAGCCCCCACGCGCAAGGTGCCGGACGGATGCCCGAAGCGCACCGCATTACGTTCCACGCCGCCGGCCGCGAGGTTGACCAACGTGCCGGAAATCGCCGCCGCCGTGCCAATCGCCACCGCCGCCGTGCCCATCATCGCGTGGTGCAGCTTGCCCATGGACAGCGCGCGCACCAGCAGGTCCACATCACCGGCCTTGATCGCCTTGCCGCTGGAGGCCACGTAATCGGCAGGCTTGGCCACAAACGCGACCTTCGGCGTGTGCTGGCGCTGGGCCGCTTCGTCCAGGTGCTTGATCAAGCCCATGCGCAACGCACCGTGGGCACGCACGGTCTCGAACATCGCCAGGGCCTTGGGGTCGCTGTTGATCGCGCCTTGCAGCTCGGTGCCGGTATAACCCAAGTCTTCGGCGTTGATGAAAATTGTCGGGATACCGGCATTGATCAGTGTGGCCTTGAAGGTGCCGACACCGGGCACTTCCAGGTCGTCGACCAGGTTACCGGTAGGGAACATCGAGCCACCGCCGCCCTCTTCTTCCGCCGCCGGGTCCATGAATTCCAGCTGCACTTCGGCGGCCGGGAAGGTCACGCCATCGAGTTCGAAATCGCCGGTTTCCTGTACCGCGCCATCGGTGATCGGCACGTGGGCGATGATGGTCTTGCCGATATTGGCCTGCCACACCCGCACCACGGCCACGCCGTTGCGGGGCACGCGGGCCGGATCGACCAGGCCGGCGCTGATGGCGAACGAACCCACCGCCGCCGACAGGTTGCCGCAGTTACCACTCCAGTCGACAAAGGGCTTGTCGATGGAGACCTGGCCAAACAGGTAGTCCACGTCGTGATCGGCGCGGGTGCTTTTGACGAGGATCACGGTTTTGCTGGTGCTCGACGTGGCGCCGCCCATGCCGTCGATTTGCTTGTCATAGGGATCGGGGCTACCGATCACCCGCAGCAGCAAGGCATCGCGCGCGGCGCCCGGGACCTGCGCCGACGCGGGCAGGTCCCGGAGGCTGAAGAACACGCCCTTACTGGTGCCGCCACGCATATAAGTGGCGGGGATCTTGATTTGCGCTACATGTGCCATGGTTAACCTCTTCAGGCGGTCGCCGCCGATTCCAGGAAGTCCTGGGCAAAGCGTTGCAACACGCCGCCCGCCTCGTAGATCGACACTTCTTCGGCGGTGTCCAGGCGGCAGGTCACCGGCACCTCGATACGTTCGCCATTCTTGCGGTTGATCACCAGGGTCAACTGCGCACGCGGGGTGCGTTCGCCGACCACGTCATAGGTTTCACTGCCGTCGATGTGCAAGGTGTGACGGTCGGTGCCCGGCAAGAACTCCAGCGGCAACACGCCCATGCCCACCAGGTTGGTGCGGTGGATGCGCTCGAACCCTTCGGCGGCAATCGCTTCCACACCGGCCAGGCGTACGCCCTTGGCGGCCCAGTCGCGGGACGAACCTTGGCCGTAGTCGGCACCGGCGATGATAATCAGCGGTTGCTTGCGTTCCATGTAGGTCTCGATGGCTTCCCACATGCGCGTAATCTTGCCGTCGGGCTCGATGCGCGCCAGGGAACCCTGCTTGACCTTGCCGTTTTCCTGCACCATTTCGTTGAACAGTTTCGGGTTGGCGAAGGTAGCGCGTTGCGCGGTCAGGTGGTCGCCACGGTGGGTCGCGTAGGAGTTGAAGTCGACTTCCGGCAGGCCCATTTTCGCCAGGTATTCGCCGGCGGCACTGTCCAGCATGATCGCGTTGGACGGCGACAGGTGGTCGGTCGTGATGTTGTCCGGCAGCACCGCCAGCGGGCGCATACCCTTGAGCGGGCGCGCACCGGCCAATGCGCCTTCCCAGTAGGGCGGACGGCGGATATAGGTGCTTTGCGGGCGCCAGTCGTACAGCGGCGTGACTTTGGGGCCGGTGTCTTCATGGATCGCGAACATCGGAATGTACACCGCGCGGAATTGCTCGGGCTTGACCGAGACCTTGACCACTGCGTCGATCTCTTCGTCGCTCGGCCAGATGTCCAGCAGGCGGATTTCTTTGCCATCGGCATCAAGGCCAAGCACGTCCTTTTCGATGTCGAAACGGATGGTGCCGGCAATCGCATACGCCACGACCAGCGGCGGCGACGCCAGGAACGCTTGCTTGGCGTACGGGTGAATCCGCCCGTCGAAGTTGCGGTTGCCCGAAAGCACGGCGGTGGCATACAGGTCGCGGTCGATGATCTCCTGCTGAATCACCGGGTCGAGTGCGCCGGACATGCCGTTGCAGGTGGTGCAGGCGAAGGCCACTACGCCAAAACCGAGCTTTTCCAGCTCATGGCCCAGGCCGGCCTCTTCCAGGTACATGGCCACGGTTTTCGAACCGGGCGCCAGGGATGACTTGACCCACGGTTTGCGCGTCAGCCCCAGCCTGTTGGCGTTGCGCGCCAGCAGGCCGGCGGCGATCACGTTGCGCGGGTTGCTGGTGTTGGTGCAACTGGTGATGGCGGCGATGATCACCGCGCCGTCAGGCATTTGCCCCGGCACGTCGTCCCACTGGCCCGAGATACCTTTGGAGGCCAGATCGCGGGTAGCGACACGGGCATGCGGGTTGCTCGGGCCGGCCATGTTGCGCACTACACTGGACAGGTCGAAGGTCAGGCCGCGCTCGTATTGCGCGCCTTTGAGGTCATCCGCCCACAGCCCGGTGTGACGCGCGTATTGCTCGACCAAAGCGACTTGTTCGTCTTCGCGACCGGTGAGTTTCAGGTAGGCAATGGTTTGCTGGTCGATGTAGAACATCGCCGCCGTGGCGCCGTACTCCGGGGCCATGTTGGAGATGGTGGCACGGTCGCCCAACGTCAGTGCCGAGGCCCCTTCGCCGAAGAACTCGAGCCAGGCACCCACGACTTTCTGCTGACGCAGGAATTCGGTAAGGGCCAGCACCATGTCGGTGGCCGTGATCCCTGGCAGCAATTTACCGGTCAGCTCGACGCCAACGCTTTCCGGCAGGCGCATCCACGAAGCGCGACCCAACATCACACTCTCGGCTTCCAGGCCGCCGACGCCGATGGCGATCACGCCCAGCGCGTCGACATGCGGGGTGTGGCTGTCGGTGCCGACGCAAGTGTCGGGAAACGCCACACCGTCACGCACCTGGATCACCGGAGACATTTTTTCCAGGTTGATCTGGTGCATGATGCCGTTGCCGGGCGGGATCACGTCGACGTTCTTGAAGGCTTTTTTGGTCCACTCGATAAAGTGAAAACGGTCTTCGTTGCGGCGGTCTTCAATGGCGCGGTTCTTCTCGAACGCGTCCGGGTCGGACCCACCGGCTTCGACGGCCAGGGAGTGGTCGACAATCAACTGGGTCGGCACTACCGGGTTGACCTGCGCCGGGTCGCCGCCTTGCAGGGCGATGGCATCGCGCAGGCCGGCGAGGTCGACCAGCGCGGTCTGGCCGAGGATGTCATGGCACACCACACGGGCCGGAAACCACGGGAAATCGAGGTCGCGCTTGCGCTCGATCAGTTGGCTCAAGGACGCATTGAGCGTGGCCGGGTCGCAACGGCGAACCAGGTTCTCGGCAAGCACTCGGGAGGTGTAGGGCAAGGTGGCGTAGGCGCCGGGAGTGATGGCTTCGACGGCCGCGCGGGCGTCGAAGTAATCCAGGCGGCTGCCGGGGAGCGGTTTGCGAAATTCAGTGTTCATCGTCAGGACTCGGTCACGGTGGTTGCAAACGGAGCCGGCTGATCCGGGGCTGGAGTGCGATTCAAAGGTGGGAGGGGGCAAGCCCCTCCCACCTTTGATTCGATTTCCACTTCAGGATCGCCGGTCTTCAGCGACGTTCGATTGGCACGAACTTGCGCTGTTCGACGCCGGTGTACTCGGCGCTTGGACGGATGATGCGGTTGTTGGCACGCTGCTCAAACACATGCGCGGCCCAGCCGGTCAGGCGCGAGCAGACGAAGATCGGTGTGAACAGCTTGGTCGGGATGCCCATGAAGTGGTACGCCGAGGCATGGTAGAAATCGGCGTTGGGGAAGAGTTTTTTCTGTTCCCACATGGTCTTGTCGATGGCTTCGGAGACCGGGAACAACACCGTGTCACCCACTTCGTCGGCGAGTTTTTTCGACCAGCCCTTGATCACTTCATTGCGCGGGTCGTTGTCTTTGTAGATCGCGTGGCCAAAGCCCATGATCTTATCTTTGCGCGCCAGCATGCCGAGGGTGCCTTGCACCGCGTCTTCGGCCGAGGAGAAACGCTCGATCATCTCCATCGCCGCTTCGTTGGCGCCGCCGTGCAGCGGGCCGCGCAGTGAGCCGATGGCGGCGGTGACGCAGGAATACAGGTCCGACAGGGTCGAGGCACAGACGCGCGCGGTGAAGGTCGACGCGTTGAATTCGTGTTCGGCGTAGAGAATCAGCGACACGTTCATGACCTTCTCATGCAACTCGCTCGGCTTCTTGCCGTGCAACAGGTGCAGGAAGTGGGCGCCGATGCTGGGCTCGTCGGTCACGCAGTCGATGCGCTTGCCGTCATGGCTGAAGCGGTACCAGTAGCACATGATCGCCGGGAACGCGGCGAGCAGGCGGTCGGTCACGTCGCGCTGCACGCTGAAGTCTTGCTCGGGCTCGATATTGCCCAGGAACGAGCAACCGGTGCGCATCACGTCCATCGGGTGGGCGTCGGCGGGAATGCGTTCCAGCACTTCTTTGAGTGCCTGCGGCAGGTCGCGTAGCTTGCTCAGTTTGTTGCGGTAGTCCGTCAGTTCGGCCTGGGTAGGCAATTCGCCGTACAACAGCAGGTAGGCGACTTCTTCAAACTGCGCGTCGGCGGCCAGTTCGCGTACATCGTAGCCGCGGTAGGTCAGGCCGGCACCCGCCTGGCCCACGGTGGACAGTGCGGTCTGCCCGGCGACCTGGCCACGCAGGCCGGCACCACTCAATACTTTTGCTTCAGCCATGTTCGTTCTCCAATTTTGTAGTTATGGGAGGCGCGTTCGTTACTTTTTCGCGGCGAACAGCGCGTCGAGCTTCTGCTCGAAGGTGTGGTAGTCGATGCGATCGTAAAGCTCCATGCGGGTTTGCATGGTGTCGATCACGTTCTGTTGGGTGCCGTCGCGACGGATCGCGGTGTAGACGTTCTCGGCGGCCTTGTTCATGGCGCGGAAAGCCGAGAGCGGGTACAGCACCAGGGAAACATCGGCAGATTTCAACTGTTCGGTGGTGTACAGCGGGGTCGCACCGAACTCGGTGATATTGGCCAGAATCGGCGCTTTGACCCGGGCGGCGAACAGCTTGTACATCTCAAGCTCAGTGATGGCTTCCGGGAACACCATGTCGGCGCCGGCTTCGATGCAGGCCGCGGCGCGTTCCAGGGCGGACTCCAGGCCTTCGACCGCCAGGGCGTCGGTGCGCGCCATGATCACGAAGCTGTCATCGGTGCGCGCATCCACGGCGGCCTTGATGCGGTCGACCATTTCCTGCTGGGACACGATTTCTTTGTTCGGACGATGGCCGCAGCGCTTGGCGCCGACCTGGTCTTCGATGTGGATGGCCGCGGCGCCGAACTTGATCATCGACTTGACGGTGCGCGCCACGTTGAATGCCGAGGAGCCGAAACCGGTGTCCACGTCCACCAGCAGCGGCAGGTCGCACACATCGGTGATGCGGCGCACGTCGGTGAGTACGTCGTCGAGGCCGGTAATACCCAGGTCCGGCACGCCCAGGGAGCCGGCCGCCACGCCGCCGCCCGACAGATAAATCGCCTTGAAGCCGGCGCGCTTGGCCAACAGTGCGTGGTTGGCATTGATCGCGCCGACCACCTGCAACGGCTGTTCACTGGCGACCGCGTCACGGAAACGCTGGCCTGGGGTGCTGTTGTTGCTGGAGCTCATGACTCACCTCTATTTATTGGGGAGTGCCGTCCGGGAAGTGACGGGCAATATTGCGTTTGGAAGCGCCGATGTGGCGGCGCATCAACAACTCGGCCAATTCACCGTCGCGATCGGCAATCGCGTCAAGGATGCGGTGATGCTCGGCAAAAGCCTGGCGTGGACGATTCGGGGTCGCGGAGAACTGGATGCGGTACATGCGCACCAACTGGTACAGCTCGCCACAGAGCATTTGGGTCAAGGTGCGGTTGCCGGCGCCTTGAATTATCCGGTAATGAAAATCGAAGTCGCCTTCCTGCTGGTAGTAGCCCAGGCCGGCCTGGAACGCTTCGTCGCGTTCATGGGTGTGCAACACCTGGCGCAACTCTTCGATTTCCGCGTCGGTCATGCGCTCGGCCGCCAGGCGACAGGCCATGCCTTCCAGGGATTCGCGGATTTCATACAGCTCGACCAGTTCGGCATGGCTCAAGGACACCACCCGTGCGCCGACGTGGGGCACGCGTACCAGCAGGCGCTGGCCTTCCAAACGGTGGATGGCCTCGCGCAGCGGCCCGCGGCTGATGCCATAGGTGCGCGCCAGCTCCGGCTCGGAAATCTTGCTGCCGGGGGCGATCTCGCCTTTAACGATGGCGGCCTGGATGCGTCGGAAGACGTTCTCGGACATGGTCTGCGAATCGTCTTGCGTCATCACTGGGGTTTCCAGTTGATCCAGCATATTGTCGACACCTTTAAAAGCAATGAGGCAAAAACTAGCCAATAACACCCATACAGTCAAAGAATAAATGCATATTGTCGACAATCGTCTAATAGCGCCCTGGTGTATTCCCACAAGGCATGGCCGCCTGCCAGCGCTGGCGCCAAAAAAGCATCATGTTAGAATGCCCGCCGCTTTTGCCTGACATCACTGGATGAAACGGCGCACGAGGGAGTTTGCGCAGCAATGCCAGTCGCCTTGAATTGAACATCGCACTGCACCGCCTCAGGATTTATGAGACTCAAGCCCTTCCCCCTGTTTTGCCTAGTGTGCCTACCGAGCCTTGGCGTTGCCGCCGAGAAGACCGTGTACGGCCTCAACGAATACGCCCAACTGGCCGGTATCGACCTGGAGGTGGCCGCCAAACTGGACACCGGTGCCAAGACCGCCTCCCTCAGCGCCCGTGACATCAAGCGCTTCAAGCGCAACGGCGAATCCTGGGTGCGCTTCTACCTGGCCATCGACACCGCCCATTCCCACCCCATCGAACGTCCCCTGGCCCGCGTCAGCAAGATCAAGCGTCGCGCCGGCGACTACGACCCCGATGAGGACAAGAATTACACCGCGCGCCCAGTGATTGCCCTGGATATCTGCATGGGTACCGCACTGCGCAGCATCGAAGTGAACTTGACTGACCGCAGCGCTTTCCAATACCCGCTGCTGATCGGCTCCGAAGCGCTGAAACGCTTTGATGCGCTGGTCGATCCCAGTCTTAAATACGCAGCAGGCAAACCCGCCTGCGCCGCCGACGCTCATACCGCCGAGTAAACCGAATGCGCTCTCTTACCCTGCACCTGAAAATCCTGATCGCCATCCTGGTGGTGCTGGGTATTTCGGTCACTGCCTATCAGATTTTCGTGCTGGGTATCCCCGTCACCGAGGACGCCACCGACGACTTGTGGAACATCGATGCCAAGGTCGAGTTCGTCGCCAACCCGAAAGACCCGGTCAAGATCCAGATGTTCGTGCCGCCCTTGAGCCGCGACTTCGTCAGCCTCAACGAAAGTTTTATCTCGAACAACTACGGGGTCAGCGTCAACCGCATCGACGGTAACCGCAAAGTCACCTGGTCGGCGCGCCGCGCCAAGGGTAACCAGACCCTGTATTACCGACTGGTGCTGACCAAGCGTTACAGTGGCGAGAAAGCCAAGATCAAGGGTCCGACCTTCCGCGACAGCATCGCCGTGGAAGGCCCGGAAAAAATCGCAGCCGAAGCCCTGCTGGCGCCGATCCGCCAGCATTCGGCCGACGTCGAGACCTTCATTACCGAAGCGATCAAACGCACCAACAACCTCAATGACGACAATGTGAAGCTGCTGCTGGCGGGCGACCCGTCGACACCGCACAAGGCCAAGATCGTCGAGCTGCTGCTGTCCATCGCCCATGTGCCGGTGGAAAAGGTCCACACCATCCGCCTGGTCGCCGACCAGCCGCAAACCCCGGAACTATGGCTGCGCAGCTTCAATGGCAATGACTGGCTGTATTTCAACCCGGAAACCGGCGAACCGGGCCTGCCCGCCGACCGGCTGCTGTGGTGGACCGGCGATGAAAACCTGATCACCGTCGATGGCGGCAAGAAAGCCATGGTCACCTTCAGCCTGAACAACAGCGAAATGAACGCGATTCGCCTGGCCAAGCTGACCGACGAGAACACCGACGCCAACTTCCTCGAATACTCGCTGTATGGCCTGCCGCTGCAAACCCAGCAAACCTTCATGATCATGGTGATGATCCCGATCGGCGTGCTGGTGATCCTGATCCTGCGCAACCTGATCGGCCTGCAGACCCTGGGCACGTTCACGCCGGTGCTGATAGCCCTGGCCTTTCGCGAAACGCAGTTGGGCTTCGGCATCATGCTGTTTACGGTGATCACTGCGCTCGGGCTGTCCCTGAGGTCGTACCTGGAACACTTGAAACTGCAAATGCTGCCGAGGCTGTCGGTGGTGCTGACGTTCGTGGTGGTGCTGATCGCGGCCATCAGCCTGTTCAGCCACAAGCTCGGGCTGGAACGCGGCCTGTCGGTGGCACTGTTCCCGATGGTGATCCTGACCATGACCATCGAACGCCTGTCCATTACCTGGGAAGAGCGCGGCGGTGGCCACGCCATGAAAGTGGCGATCGGCACGCTGTTCGCCGCCTCCCTGGCGCACATCATCATGAGCGTGCCGGAGTTGATCTACTTCGTGTTCACCTTCCCGGCGATCCTGCTGATCCTGGTGGGCTTCATGCTGGCCATGGGGCGTTATCGCGGTTACCGCCTGACCGAGCTGGTGCGTTTCAAGGCCTTCCTCAAGGCTGACTCGTAATGTTCGGCTTCTGGAAGACCTGGAAGGCCCTCGAAGCGCGGGGGATCATGGGCATCAACCGGCGTAACGCCGACTACGTGCTCAAGTACAACAAGCGCAGCCTGTACCCGATCGTGGATGACAAGATCATCACCAAGGAACGGGCGATTGCGGCCGGTATCCACGTGCCGCAAATGTACGGGGTGATCTCCACCGAGAAGGAAATCGACAAGCTCGACGAAATCATCGCCGGGCGCAGCGACTTCGTGATCAAACCGGCCCAGGGCGCTGGCGGCGACGGCATCCTGGTCGTGGCGGACCGCTTTGAAGGGCGCTACCGCACGGTGTCCGGCAAGATCATCAGCCATGAAGAGATCGAGCATCAGATCTCCAGCATCCTCACCGGCCTGTATTCCCTGGGCGGCCACCGTGACCGTGCGTTGATCGAGTACCGTGTGGTGCCCGACCAGATCTTCAAGAGCATCAGCTACGAAGGCGTGCCGGATATCCGCATCATCGTGCTGATGGGCTACCCGGTGATGGCCATGCTGCGCTTGCCCACGCGCCAGTCCGGCGGCAAGGCCAACCTGCACCAGGGTGCGATTGGCGTGGGCGTCGACCTGGCTACCGGCCTGACCCTGCGTGGCACCTGGCTGAACAATATCATCACCAAACACCCCGACACCACCAACGCGGTGGATGGCGTGCAGTTGCCCAACTGGGACGGTTTCATGAAGCTCGCCGCGGGTTGCTACGAGCTGTGCGGGCTGGGCTACATCGGCGTGGACATGGTGCTGGACCAGGAAAAAGGCCCGCTGATCCTGGAACTGAACGCGCGGCCAGGACTGAATATCCAGATCGCCAACGACTGCGGGCTGACCTTGCGCACCCATGCGGTGGAGGCCCGGCTGGAAGAGCTGAAAGCCGCCGGCGTGACCGAAACCGTGGAAGAACGGGTGAAGTTCGTACAGGCAATGTTTGGGCATATTCCGCCCGTCGAGGGCTGATCCGGTCGTCGAACTGTCTATCCCCGACATCCCCTCTAGGAGCAAATCCTACAGGGGACTACAATCGCCTCCCCCCGCCTTGGCTGATCCACCCCGCATGTCGACCTGTTCCGTACACCCGCTGCCCTACCGGGCCAACCCCACCGAGTATTTTGCGGCGATTCGCCATGCCCCGGGCGCGGTGCTGCTCGACAGTGGCCGCCCGGTGGCCGAACGCGGGCGTTATGACCTGCTCAGCGCCTGGCCTGAGGCGACCCTGACGGTAGCGCCTGATGAAAGCGGCAGCGATTTCCTGCAGCGTTTGCGCAAAAACCTGACACAGCTGGGTAACGCCACCCTGCCCGACGGCTACACATTGCCGTTTGCCGGCGGTTTGATCGGCTACCTGAGTTATGACTTTGGCCGGCACC
This sequence comes from Pseudomonas sp. FP597, assembly GCF_030687435.1. Taxonomy (NCBI): domain Bacteria; kingdom Pseudomonadati; phylum Pseudomonadota; class Gammaproteobacteria; order Pseudomonadales; family Pseudomonadaceae; genus Pseudomonas; species Pseudomonas sp. FP597. The sequence goes on from NZ_CP117432.1 coordinate 4,844,106, forward strand.
TGGAGCAGATGCCGCACTTGGCAGTGGATGATTTGCACCTGCCGGATGCGCGCTTCGGGCTGTACGCCTGGGCACTGGTCAGTGATCACCAGGCGCAGACCAGTCAATTGGTGTTCCACCCGGCGCTGGCCGACAGCGAACGGCAACGATTGGTCGCGTTATTCAGCCAACCGACGGCAGACAGCACCGCCACGTTCACGCTGCAAGGGCCCATGGCACCGGACCTCACGGCTGAAGCGTACCGCCAGGCCATCGTGCGCATCCAGGATTACATTCAGGCGGGCGACTGCTATCAGGTCAACTTTGCCCAGCGTTTTCGCGCACCGTGCCTCGGTGATCCATGGGCCGCTTACCGCGCACTGCGCGAAGCCTGCCCGACGCCCTTTTCCGGCTTCCAGAGCCTGCCGGATGAAGGCGCGGTATTGAGCCTGTCACCGGAGCGTTTCGTCAGGATCAGCGTAGGTCATGTTGAAACCCGGCCGATCAAAGGCACCCGTCCACGCGGTGTAACGCCTGAAGAAGACGCTGCGCACGCCGCCGAACTGCTGGCCAGCGCCAAGGACCGCGCCGAGAACCTGATGATCGTCGACCTGCTGCGCAACGACCTGGGCCGCACCTGTCGTACCGGTTCGGTGAGCGTGCCGGAGCTGTTCAGCCTGGAAAGCTACCCCAACGTGCATCACCTGGTCAGCAGCGTTATCGGCGAGCTGGCCGACGGCAAGGACGCCCTCGACCTGATCGCCGGCAGCTTCCCCGGCGGCTCCATCACCGGCGCACCGAAGATTCGCGCGATGCAGATCATCGACGAGCTGGAGCCGACCCGTCGCGGCCTGTACTGCGGCTCGCTGGTGTACCTGGACGTGCGCGGCGAGATGGACAGCTCCATCGCCATCCGCAGCTTGCTGGTCAAGGATGGCCAGGTGTGCTGCTGGGGCGGCGGCGGGATTGTCGCGGACTCGCAGTGGGAGGCGGAGTACCAGGAGTCGCTGACCAAGGTGCAGGTGTTGTTACAAACGTTGGAAAGTTTGTAACGCATGACCCTCTTCCGGGCACCGGCTCTGGAAACCGAAAAAATCTGAATCAGAACCGCTATGGACGAGGCGCGAGCCGGGAGATAGCGTCCCACTCCGACTCTCCATCCGCCATCTGTGAAGGATCATATGAAGCGACCGCCTACTCGTCAGAATTTATTTCAGGGATTGCACTTCCAACCAACCACCCCTAACATCTCCCAAAATGGGAGGCGTCGGCGATGCGGATAATCGCGCGCTCTACCTTAAGAATATTTTGGGACAGCCACCCTGCGTACATTGATGCAAAAACGCCGTTGGTCGAGCTGTACCGCCATCTGGAGCAGGCCTCATACCCGTCGCCGCAGGCGCTCAAGGCCGAGCTCAGAACGGCGAGCGTTCTCAAAAGTGGCAGGGTTGTTTTCAATGTGGGCGGCAACAAATATCGAGTGATCATGGCGATCGATTATCAACGACAGCTTGGGTTCATACGTTTCGGGGGACCCACGCGCAGTACGACCAGATCAACGCGGAGACCGTGTGATGGACATCAAACCTATACATTCCCAGGAAGACCTGACCGCTGCGCTGGCGCGGGTGGAGCAACTTTGGGGCGCGCAGAAGGGCTCGCCCGAGGGCGACGAACTGGAAATCCTTGCTGTACTCATTGAAAAGTACGAGGCGGCACATTATCCAATGCCACCTTCCGACCCCGTGGAAGCCATTCGATTTCGCATGGAACAACTGGGCATGACGGCCCGCGACCTGGAGCCCTTTATCGGCACCAGTGGTCGCGTTTCCGAAGTCCTGAACCACAAGCGCAAGCTGAGCCTGTCAATGATCAAGCGCCTGCATGAAGGTTTGAGTATTCCTTATGAGCGGTTGCTGACAGAGGGATAAGCAATGGCAGGGCCGGCCCTATCGGGGGCTAGTAGCCACACAAATTTTAAAAGCTGAAAATCCTCCCTGGATTTTTCGCTCAGCGGAAGTTGTGTAGATGACTTAAAGACTCAACGTCCGATTCGACGCCTTGATGAATTCGTTCTTCAAATCCTCAAACGTATGCACCGCCGGAAATTGCGGGAATTCACGCACCACATTCTCTGGCGCGTGAAACAGAATCCCACGGTCGGCTTCGCCCAGCATGGTGGTGTCATTGTAGGAATCGCCAGCGGCGATCACGCGGTAGTACAGGCTCTTGAACGCCAGCACCGACTGGCGCTTGGGGTCTTTCTGGCGCAGTTGGTAGCTCACCACCCGGTCGTTTTCATCGGTGATCAGGCGATGGCACAGCAGGGTCGGAAAGCCCAGTTGGCGCATCAGCGGCTGGGAGAATTCGTAGAACGTGTCGGACAGGATCACCACCTGGAAGCGCTCGCGCAGCCAGTTGACGAACTCGACGGCGCCGTCCAGCGGCTTGAGCGTGGCGATCACGGCCTGGATATCGGCGAGCTTGAGTCCGTGTTCGTCGAGGATACGCAGGCGTTGCTGCATCAGCACGTCGTAGTCGGGAATGTCCCGGGTGGTGGCCCGCAGGGATTCAATCCCGGTTTTTTCGGCGAAGGCGATCCAGATTTCCGGAACCAGCACCCCTTCCAGGTCAAGACAGGCAATTTCCACAAGACACTCCCATTTATCTGTTGTTGGTTGAGCGGGCAAAAGGACTGCCGAACTCTAGCGATTCAAGCTCGCCGCCGCAACGCAGAGCGGATTTTGATACCATCGCTCCCCTATAGAGCGCTCAGCGCCACTGACCTGTAGGAACCGTCCTGATGAACCAAGCCTTCGACGTCGTTGAACTCGCCGCGACCTATGCCAACAAATCCGCCCAGGACATTCTCAAGCTGGCGTTCAGCCAGTTCGGCGATGACCTGTGGATCTCCTTCAGCGGCGCCGAGGACGTGGTGCTGGTGGACATGGCCTGGAAGCTGAACAAGAACGTCAAGGTGTTCAGCCTCGACACCGGTCGCCTGCACCCGGAGACCTATCGGTTTATCGAGCAGGTACGCGACTTCTACAAGATCGACATCGAACTGATCTCACCGGACCAGAGCAAGCTGGAGCCATTCGTCAAAGAAAAGGGCCTGTTCAGTTTCTACAAGGACGGTCATGGCGAATGCTGCGGCGTGCGCAAGATCGAACCGCTGCGCCGCAAGCTTGCCGGCGTGAGCGCCTGGGCCACCGGCCAGCGCCGCGACCAGAGCCCCGGCACCCGTAGCCAGGTGGCGGCGCTGGAGATCGATACAGCCTTCTCCACCCCGGAGCGCACCCTGTACAAGTTCAACCCGTTGTCGCAAATGACCAGCGAAGAAGTCTGGGGTTATATCCGCATGCTGGAGCTGCCGTACAACAGCCTGCATGAACGCGGGTTTATCAGCATTGGCTGCGAGCCCTGCACCCGGCCGGTGCTGCCGAACCAGCATGAGCGTGAAGGCCGTTGGTGGTGGGAAGAGGCCACGCAGAAGGAATGCGGGCTGCATGCCGGGAACATCATCAGCAAGGCTTGAAGACCGACGCAGGAAAGATGTGGGAGGGGCGGTGCGACGATTCGACTTGCTCCCTCCCACATTTTTTTGTGTTGTACGCTAGAGATGTACACACACATGTAACCATTCGTGCCATTTATGTGTGCAATTTTTATTCAGCCGCACCATAACGTAACACCTACCCCAATGGTCGTTTGTGCTGCTGAATCCACCGCTTTCAACAGAAAAATAAATACCTGTTCAATCGGTCAATTTATAAATCTTTAAATTCAGCCAGTTATTTAACCTACCTATTAAAACGAAATTACCCGCGATTTTCATAGATCCAAAACTGGCACGCATGTGGCTTAAGGTGGAATACGCTTTGTATACAATAAATACAAAACCTACATACACTTTGCCATCTGCAGTTTCCCAGCAGATGTGCTGGAGCCTGCCGGAATGCGTACAAGCCTGTCGAATGACCTCGCACTGGATCTGCCCTCCTCCACCCTGACCCCCGAAGCCGCCAGCCCCGGCCCGCTGGTGCTCAGTCCACGCCTGCACAACAAGGACCTGGCTCCGACCAAGGCCGAAGGGCGGCGCTGGGGGCGCTACAGCATCTTCGCGCTGTGGACCAACGATGTGCACAACATCGCCAATTACTCGTTCGCCATCGGCCTGTATGCGCTGGGCCTGGGCGGTTGGCAGATCGTGCTGTCATTGGGGATCGGCGCCGCGCTGGTGTACTTCTTCATGAACCTGTCGGGGTATATGGGCCAGAAGACGGGGGTGCCGTTTCCAGTGATCAGCCGTATCAGCTTCGGCATTCACGGTGCGCAGATTCCGGCGTTGATCCGCGCGGTGATTGCAATTGCCTGGTTTGGTATCCAGACCTACCTGGCCTCGGTGGTCTTGCGCGTGCTGCTGACGGCGATTCATCCAGGGTTTGCCGACTATGACCACAACGCGATCCTGGGTTTATCCACCCTGGGCTGGGCCTGTTTTGTCGTGATCTGGTTCGTGCAACTGGTAATCCTGGCCTACGGCATGGAGATGGTGCGGCGCTATGAAGGCTTCGCCGGGCCGGTGATTCTGGCGACGATGGCTGCGCTGGCCGGCTGGATGTACTTCCAGGCAGGCGGCAACATTGCCTGGTCGATTCGCGAACCGCTCAGCGGTGGCGAGATGTGGCGCAATATCTTTGCCGGTGGCGCATTGTGGTTGGCGATCTACGGCACGCTGATCCTCAACTTCTGTGACTTCGCCCGTTCCTCGCCATGCCGCAGAACCATCCAGGTCGGCAACTTCTGGGGTTTGCCGGTGAACATTCTGGTGTTCGCCGCCATCACCGTGCTGCTGTGCGGCGGGCAATTCCAACTCAATGGCCGGGTGATCGAAAGCCCCACTGAAATCATCGCCGCGATCCCCAACACCTTCTTCCTGGTGCTCGGCTGCCTGGCGTTCCTGATTGTCACCGTGGCGGTGAACATCATGGCCAACTTCGTCGCGCCGGCCTTTGTGCTGAGCAACCTCGCGCCCAGGTACCTGAACTTCCGCCGGGCCGGCTTGATCAGCGCCACTGTGGCGGTGTTGATCCTGCCGTGGAACCTCTACAACAGCCCGCTGGTGATTGTGTACTTCCTCTCCGGCCTGGGCGCGCTGCTGGGGCCGCTCTATGGAGTGATCATGGTCGACTACTGGCTGATCCGTAAAAGCCAGGTGGATGTGCCGCAGTTGTACAGCGAAGACCCCAAAGGCGTTTATTACTACAGCCGCGGGGTCAATCTGCGCGCGGTGGCGGCTTTTGTTCCTGCGGCGGTGATCGCCATCCTGCTGGCACTGTTGCCGGGGTTTGCCGGTGTCGCGCCGTTTTCCTGGCTGTTTGGCGCCGGTATTGCAGGGTTGCTGTACCTGCTGATCGCCAAGCGCCAGGCGTTCTACGCCGATGTCAGCGGCGAAAGCATTGCAGTCGATAACGTCAGTCATTAATCAAGGACACTCCATGCGTATCCTCGTGGTCAACGTCAACACCACTGAATCCATTACCGAAACCATCGCCGAGCAAGCGCGGGCGGTGGCTGCCCCGGGCACCGAAATCGTCGGGCTCACCCCGTACTTCGGCGCCGAATCGGTGGAGGGCAATTTTGAAAGCTACCTGGCGGCCATCGCGGTGATGGACCGGGTGATGGCCTACGACCAGCCCTTCGACGCGGTGATCCAGGCCGGTTACGGCGAACACGGCCGCGAAGGCTTGCAGGAACTGCTCAACGTGCCCGTGGTGGACATCACCGAAGCCGCCGCCAGCACGGCAATGTTCCTTGGCCACGCCTATTCGGTGGTCACCACCCTGGACCGCACCGTGCCGTTGATCGAAGACCGCCTGAAACTGGCCGGTCTGTACCAGCGCTGCGCCTCGGTAAGGGCCAGTGGCATGGCGGTGCTGGAGCTGGAAGAAGACCCGCTGGCCGCCATGGAAGCCATCGTGCGCCAGGCGGAGTTGGCCATTCGAGAAGACAAGGCCGAAGTGATCTGCCTGGGCTGCGGCGGCATGGCCGGGCTGGATGAACAGATTCGCCAGCGCACCGGCGTGCCGGTGGTGGATGGGGTGACGGCGGCGGTGACGATTGCCGAATCGTTGGTACGGTTGGGGTTGTCGACGTCGAAGATTCGGACTTACGCGACACCCAGGGCGAAAAAGGTTTTGGGTTGGCCGATTAAGTTCGGCCACTGAAAACCAAATGTGCCTGGCTTTAAATTGCGCTGAATCGTTGAGCCAGTTGTCGTTCGGCAAACTGCTCGATGATGAAATCCACAAACGCCCGGGTCTTGCCGGGCAGCAGTTTGTGCTCGGCGTAGTAGATGGAAATATTGCCGTCGTCGACATACCAGTCGGGCAACACCCGCACCACCGCACCGCTGTCGAGAAACGGCACGGCCATGGGCATGCTGACCAACGCAATGCCCAGGCCCTGCGCGCTGGCGCAGCAGGCGGCTTCGGAGTCGCTCATGGTCATGCCAGGCTTGAGCGACAGCGGGCTGTGGTCACGCTCAATGCTGGTCAATTGCCAGGTGCGTACGCGGCCGGTTTGCGGAGAACGGATGAGGATGCCATTGCAGCGCGCCAAACCCTCTGGCGCCAACACGGGCGGACGCTTCGCCAGGTAATCCGGCGAGGCCACCAGCACCCGATGCGCCGGCGTCAGCTTGCGTGCCACCACGCCCTGAGGCAGTTCAAAACCACCGCCGATGGCGGCATCGAAGCCCTGGCCGATCAGATCGACCTGTCGGTTATCGAAATGCCAGTCCGGGCTGATATCCGGAAAACGTGCCATGAACGCCCCCAGCAGAGGTACCACATAGCGGTTGCCAAACACCGTGCCCATGCTGACCTTGAGCGTGCCCACCGGTCGACCCTCGGCGCTGGCCAGGTTGGCCACGGCATTCTGGATGGTGATAAGGCTGCCGCCGACTTCTTCGAGGAACAGCTTGCCGGCCTCAGTCAGTGTGAGGCGGCGGGTACTGCGTTGGAACAACCGCACACCCAGCCGCGCTTCCAGCTTGGCCACGCTTTTACCCACCGCCGCAGGCGTCAGGCTCAGGTGACGGGCGGCTTCGGCAAAGCTGCCGCCTTCGGCGCTGCGCACAAAGCATTCGATACTGCCAAAGCTCTCCATCTGGCCTCACTCTAAACTTTTGGTTTACACAGACTATAGCAATCACGGTCTACCGGTACGGATGAGCGAGGTCGATACTCGGCTCCACACCAAGGCTTCCCGCCTTGAACCTTCAGGAGATCGACATGACCACAACAAACCTCAGCGGCAAAGTCGCCTTGATTCAGGGCGGTTCCCGCGGCATCGGCGCCGCCATCGTCCAACGTCTCGCCGCGCAGGGTGCGGCCGTCGCCTTTACCTACGTCAGCTCGGCCGCCAAGGCTCAAGCACTGCAGGACAGCGTGATCAGCGCCGGCGGCAAAGCCCTGGCGATTCACGCCGACAGTGCCGACGCCACGGCCATTCGCAACGCGGTCAACGCCACCGTCGAAGCCTTCGGACGCCTGGACATCCTGGTGAACAACGCCGGCGTGCTGGCCATCGCCCCGCTGGAAGACTTCAAGCTGGAAGACTTCGACCAGACCCTGGCAATCAACGTGCGCAGCGTGTTTATCGCTACCCAGGAAGCGGCACGGCATATGGGTGAAGGTGGCCGGGTGATCAATATCGGCAGTACCAACGCCGAACGCATGCCGTTCGCCGGCGGGGCGACCTATGCAATGAGCAAGTCGGCGCTGGTGGGCCTGACCAAAGGCTTGGCGCGAGACCTGGGGCCCCGGGGCATCACCGTCAACAATGTGCAGCCTGGGCCGGTGGACACCGACATGAACCCGGCGAACAGTGATTTTGCTGACAGTTTGATTGGGTTGATGGCGGTGGGACGGTATGGGCACGTGGAGGAGATCGCCAGTTTTGTGGCTTACCTTGCAGGACCGGAAGCCGGGTACATCACGGGGGCCAGCCTGACCATTGATGGCGGGTTCAGCGCCTGATTTTCTAAAGCTCAATGCAAAACCAAGGTGGGAGGGAGCAACCCCCCTCCCACATTTTTTTACCGTGTTTATTCAGGGAAGAGGCGGCAGGCCGTAGGCAGCCAGGTCGAAGTCCGCGAGTTTGCGGATGATCTGGTCGGCATGCTGGTATTTGCTGTCGGCCATGGCCTCATCAGGCACGGCGATGGCGGTCATATGGGCGGCCTTGGCGGCGGTGACGCCGAACGGTGAATCTTCGAACACCAGGCAATCCCGCGGCGCCACGCCGAGGCGGCGAGCGGCGGTCAGGAAGATGTCCGGCGCGGGTTTGGCGGCGCCGACTTCGGGGTCGTCCGCGGTGACAATGGTGTCGAACAGGCTAAACCACTCGCGGTGCAAGGTCGTCTTGTGACCAAACGAATGGCGCGACGAACTGGTACCCACCGCAATCGGAATATTGTGCGCCTTCAAATGCCGCACCAGTGCCTCGGCACCGGGCATGCCCAGGGCCTTGGGGAACCGCTCGCTCATCAGCGGCTCACGAATTTCCAGGAATTGGGCCGGTGTGATCGGCAAGTCCAGCGCCTTGACCACGTAATCCGCCAAGTCCTGCGCCCCGCGCCCGATGATGTGTTGCTTGATCCCCCAGTCATAGGTACGGCCATAGCGTTCAGCGATCATCTGCGTGACTTCGGTGTAGATGCCTTCAGTGTCCAGCAACAACCCGTCCATATCGAAAATCACAGCCTTGATCGGAGCAGCGTTACGCAGTGCGTTCATCACAACAGACTCTTGGGGGAGGACTAAAAGGATTCAGCACAATAGCGGCCGCGCTGACGTGCGGGCAACCCTTTAGACTGTGCGTCTCTTTTTTTGAAGTGCATGCCATGCTCTACCGTCTCGCTGCCGACAGCCTGGTGCTGTTTCACCTGTGCTTCATCCTGTTTGTATTATTCGGCGGACTGCTGGCCCTGAAGTGGCGACCGCTTATCTGGCTGCACCTGCCCGCCGCCGCATGGGGGGTGGCGGTCGAGGTCTTCCACCTGCCCTGCCCGCTGACACGCTGGGAAAACCTGTTTCGCCATGTGGCGGGTCAGGACGGCTACGGCGGCGGGTTTATCGAGCACTACATTCTCACGCTGATCTATCCGGCCGGGCTGACGCCACAGATCCAGTGGGTGCTGGGCGCGGTGGTGCTGTTGATCAATATCGCGGTGTACACCCGGCTGATCCGGCGTTCCAGACAGGCTTGAGACAGGTGCCGTGGTAAAGAATCAGAGTCCCTCAGTCCCTTCATAGACGCCCCCATGTCCGAAGCCTTTGAAGTCCCCAGCCCCCACGAAAAACACATCGAACACACCACCGAGCATGCCCACGCCCGCGGGGACAATTTCGCCAGCCGCATCGCGGTGATGACCGCGCTGATGGCCACCCTCGGCGCCATGCTCAGCTACCAGGCCGGCTCCACCGAGAGCGAAGCGGCGATGGACAAGAACAACGCCGCCATCTTCAAGACCGACGCCGCCAACCAGTGGAACTACTACCAGGCCAAATCCAGCCGGCAAAACCTCGCGGAACTGGCCACGCACATTCCTGGCGTGGACGCGGCGCATTACAAGGACGAGATCGAGCGTTACAAAAACCAGAAGGAAGACGTGCGCAAACAGGCGGAAAAACTGGAGGCGACCTCCCGGGAATGGGATGAAAAGTCGGAACAGGCACTGCACCGGCATCACCGCTGGGCCCAGGCGATGACCGCGATTCAGATCGCGATTTCACTGGCGGCCATTACCTTGCTGACCAGGAAGGAATGGTTGAAACGCCTGGCGTATACGGCGGCGGGGGTTGCCGTGGTGCTGGGCAGCCTGGCGTGGTTGCAACTTTAGTCATGAGGCCGAGCGGGTGAAAAACCGCCCAGCCAAGGTGAATACGTTAAAAATGCCTGGGGCCTGAGCCCAGCGAGAGACTTATCATGGGCCCAACTTTCGAGGATGGCCCATGAACCTCAGCATCGTATACGCACTCGCCGCTGCCGCCTTGTTCGGCGCCAGCACCCCACTCGCCAAAAGCCTCGGCCTGGGCCTCTCGCCCGTGCTGCTCGCCGGCCTGCTCTACCTGGGCAGTGGCGTCGGCCTCGCCGGCGTACGCCTGATCCGCGACCGCGGCTGGCGACCTTCCGGGCTCACCAGAACTGAATGGCCCTGGCTGCTCGGGGCCATCGCCTTCGGTGGCATCCTCGGCCCCGTGGCGCTGATGTTCGGCCTCACCCGCACCACCGGCGCAACCGCTTCGCTGATGCTGAACCTGGAATCGGTGCTGACCGCCGTGATCGCCTGGCTCGTCTTCCGGGAAAACGCCGACCGCCGCATCGTCCTCGGCATGCTCGCGATCGTGCTGGGCGGCGTGGCGCTGTCATGGCCCGAAGGCGGCCGCGCGAACGCTGATTGGACGGGGCCACTTGGGGTTGCGCTCGCCTGTGTGTGCTGGGGGATCGACAACAACCTGACACGCAAGGTGTCGGCATCTGACGCGCTGTTCATCGCGGGGGCCAAGGGGCTGATTGCAGGTGTCGTGAATTGCAGCCTGGCGCTGTACCTCGGGGCGCGGCTGCCTGACCTGGCGCAACTGGCGCCCATCCTGCTGGTGGGGTTCCTCGGCTATGGCATCAGCCTGGTGATGTTCGTGCTCGCGCTGCGCGGACTGGGCAGTGCACGCACCGGCGCCTACTTCTCGACGGCACCATTCCTGGGGGCCGCGATTGCGCTGATGATGTTGGACGAGTCGGTCACTGTGGCGTTCTGGATTGCCTCGGCACTGATGGCCGTGGGCGTGTGGCTGCACCTGACGGAGCGGCATGCCCATGAACATCAACATGAACCGACGGAACACGGGCACAGGCATGTACATGATGAACATCATCAGCACGCACACGACTTTGAGTGGGACCCGGCGGTGCCGCATAGTCATGTGCATGTGCACAGTCCGATGCGGCATAGTCATGCGCATTTTCCGGATGTGCATCATCGCCATAGGCATTGAAGCTGGCGCGCGTGGATCTCACCGGACAGCCCCTTCAGGCCTGCTCGACCACGACACGATTACGACCGTCCTGCTTGGCCCGGTACAACAACTGATCAGCCCGCTCAAGTACGGCAGAAATCGAGTCACCGCCGGGGCGCCATAGCGCCACGCCAAGCGAGACGGTGACGTGCCCGACGGTGTCAATAGTCGCCGCCGCAATCGAATGGCGCAGGCGCTCTGCAACGTCGGCGGCGGCCTGAAGTGAACTATTGGGCAATAACACCACAAACTCCTCTCCTCCCACCCGGCAGGCCAGGTCATTGGACCGTGAATTCTGCTGTATCAATGCTGCGATGGCCCTCAGTGTTTCATCCCCCACGGCATGGCCGAACGTGTCATTCACACGCTTGAAGTGATCGATGTCCAAGGAAACGACCGCGAACATTTTGTCGGCGGCCTGCCAGCGCGACAGGATGTCCTGCATCGCTCGACGGTTGGCCAGCCCGGTCAGCGCATCAGTTTGCGCTTGCTGATTCAACTTGCCGATTTTTTCCTGCAGCAACGTGGCACCCAATAGCAGCGCCCTGCGAATCTGCCAGCTTTCGAAATAGTGCGCAGGGACTGCACTGATCCGCTCGTAGCTGTCAGGCGTGTCGAGGCGTTTGGCGCAGTCGGCGAGCCTGGACAGGGGCGCCGAGATCCTTGCCCCCAGCCACCAGATCAAGAGAATTCCGAACAGCGCAAGGGGCGCGATTCCTTGCGCAACCTTGGCCATGGTCTGCCGCAGGAGGGCGTGTACGTTGTCGAACGGCTGCTGCGAGATCACCCCCCAACCGCTGCTGGGCACCTTGGCGAACCCCGCGAGCATTTCCACGCCATGTTCATCCGCCGCCTGCAAAGTGCCCGCGTCCTGGCTGAGTGCGGCGTCGGCGATTGAAGACTTTGCGACGATGTTGCCGATTTGCTCGGGATCGTTGTGATAAAGCACGCGACGGGCGCTGTCGATTAAATACACATGTGCGCCATCCTTGCGCACATTCGTGTCCATCAGCGCCTGGAGTGTATTGCTCTGCTCAAGCCGCACACTGCCGCCTATAACGCCCAGGTACTTTCCACTCACGTCGAATACGGGCTGGGAGATAAACACCACTAGATTGCCAGCAATGGACTCGAACGCATTACTGATTATCGGCGCGCGCAGACTGAGCGGTTCTTTGTGCTGCAGGATGCGGCCATTGAGCGCAAGGCTCTCGGGGGCGGACGCAATAATGGTTCCGGTGGCATCGGCGACAATCACCGAGTTGAAACTGGCGTCCTGCCCAAGCAGACGCTGGGTTTCTTCGGCCAGATGGCGCCTGTCGTCAAACGCTTTGCCAACCACGGCTGAAGCGTACTTCAATTTGTCGAGGTCGGAGTGCAGCACCTGCTCGACACTCGTGGCGATCCGAAAAGCGTAGGCTTTGTTGACTTGCAGCGCATTCTCGATCAGTTCCTGCTTACGAATCTTGAACATTACCCAGAAACTGTTGGCCAGGGTCGCGACCGCAGAGAGCAGTACAAAAATCAGAATCAGAATGCGAAGGTTGAGCTTGGGCTTGGGTCGGGTGGTCATCTACGCAGTCCACATCAAAAATACAAAATGGGTAACGGGCGCTGCAAAGTCAATGCGAGGTCACTCACACCTTCAACGTCAACCCGTCAAGGGTTACGCAATAGCCATGTATGCCTTCTGCCTCGACCTGATTGGGTAGTTTCAGCCAATCAATGACTTCCTTGCCGAGGCCCTTATGGCACTGACTCACACCGCTTGCGTCTTTCTGTATGTCCTATTGCTCAGCACCGCCTGGCCCAGCCACGCCAGAGACCTGACCGAGGGCCTTACCGAGCAGTCACCGTCCGTGGCACTCGAAAATAAAAACTTCCGTTACCCGCAATGGACCGGCATCGGTTCACTGAAAAACGCTTTAGGCCAGACCTGCAATGCGGTTTTGCTCGACACGCGCAATCGCCAGCGTAAGGCCGTCGGCCCGGCTTATGTGCTGACCAGCGGGCATTGTGTGTTCTACAGCTACGGTACGGCGCGCATCCGCCAGGCGTTCACCGCCGATGTCACCTTCAATTACTTTCATGACACCCCCGAACGGCGTGTCACCTATGCCGTCAAGACAGCACATTGGAGCAGCATGGCAGGCACCGACCTGGCCGTACTCGAACTGGATACGTCGCTGGCCGTGCTGATGGCCAGCGCGATCATGCCACTCAAGCTGGCCTCTCATCGTCAGGTAACGGATCGAGGCGTGATCAACGTGGGAGCCCCGACCGGCTTTCTGAAAAAGGGCCTACGCATGAGTGTCTGCGTGGAATCGACCATCAACAGTTTTGCCGAACACCCCGGCGTGTTCCCCAGCGCCTTGCGAAACCGCTGCAACGGCCTGCGCCCAGGCAGCTCCGGCAGTCCGATGCTGGACCGGAACACCAATGAAATCACCAGCATCATCAGCAAGGTCGCGTTTGCCATTCAGAAAGACATTCTCAACAGCTGCCAGAACAACTCGGCGTGCGAAGCGGCCAAATTCAACTACAGCTATCCCGTCAACGACTTGCACTACTGCTTTGTAGACGGTGTTTTCCGTAACGACACCCCGACCTGCCAGCTCAAGGCGGTTGAAATCACGCTGGACGAGCCGTGGAACCTGAAACCCTATGTGCATTTACAACGTGACGCCACCGACCAGATTACCCGGCCGACCTGGAACCTGAGGTTCTCGATCCAGGAACCGTTCTACCGATTCAAAGCCGTGAATAACGTCAGCGATTGCTCAAGCACGCTCGGCTATCAGGCGGCGATCACCTCAGACGAAGCCTACATCAACCAGGCCATTGGACCCGTGCTGGGGCCGCATGTGCTGTGCATACTCGGGGTGCAACAAGCGGACCAGCCGCTGACCGAAGCGCTGCTGCGCAATGTGTTCACCCATTCGGTATTCCTGACCAACCCGGCACCGGCACCGCAGCTCAAACACCGCTATCACATCGCCTGGGAAAACCAGCACAACGGTTTCAGCCAGCATTACTACTACAGCGTGAACTCGGCGATCAGCAACACCTGCGGCGATATTGACGACGATCGCTACACCCTGGCCTTGGATGGCATTTTTCTTGAAATAGCAGAGCTGCCGATCACGTTATGCAGCTATGCACGCAACAGCGCTGGGCAACCGTCGGCCATTCGCGCCGACGTGATCAAAGGTGCAACGGTTCGCTCGCAGCGTCATGCCAGGTGAGGCAGCCGGCGATTTCAAGCAACTGTTGATGAAGGTGCAACCGTTCAATTAGGGCGAGGGGCCAATGGCGTATCGACATGCCTGGGACATGCCCCGTATTGCCGCAATAACAGGAACGGGGGGACATTTTCAAATCGCACGCAAAAAAAATCCCGCAGAGCGTTTAACTCGCGGGATTTCTTCAAGAATGTGGCGGTGAAGGAGAGATTCGAACTCTCGATACAATTTCTTGTATACACACTTTCCAGGCGTGCTCCTTAAGCCACTCGGACACTTCACCGTATCTCGTCAAACCAGTTCAGTCTGTCGAGGCGCGCTAATGTAGTCGAAAGCGGTTCTGATGGCAAAGGTTTTTTTGAGAATTTTCATGCGGTTAGACCGTTATGCCGGAACCGGCCTGGCGTTGGGGGTGATTGTGCCAATCTCGAGCAGGGTTCATGAGGGTCCAGGCGAGGCACTGCACCCTGCCGCAGGCCAATTGCGGGCATGGAAGCGGGAAAAGTCTGACTGGCCAGTCAGTCACAGCGCTTTACCGGGACGGGCGTGGTGGGTAACGTCTGCTGCATTCTTCTATAACAAGTCCTACAAGGAACCGCGTCATGAGTGAGCTGATTGCCTACCACCTCGAAGACGGTATCGCGACCCTGACCTTGAGCAACGGCAAGGTAAATGCCATTTCTCCGGCGGTGGTGAGTGCGTTTAATGAAGCGCTGGACCAGGCCGAGAAAGATCGGGCAGTGGTGGTGATCACCGGGACGCCGGGGATTCTGTCAGGGGGTTATGACCTGAAGGTAATGACGGCCGGCCCGAAAGAAGCCATCAGCCTGGTGACCTCGGGCTCGACCCTGGCGCGCCGGTTGTTGTCGCACCCGTTCCCGGTCATTGTGGCGTGCCCTGGGCATGCAGTGGCCAAAGGCGCGTTCCTGCTGTTGTCGGCGGACTATCGGATTGGTGTGGAAGGCCCGTTCAGCATCGGCCTGAATGAAGTGGCCATCGGCATGACCATGCACCATGCGGGGATCGAGCTGGCGCGGGATCGTCTGCGCAAGTCGGCGTTTCATCGCTCAGTGATCAATGCCGAGATGTTCGACCCGCAGGGTGCGTTGCAAGCGGGCTTTCTCGATAAGGTGGTGGCACCGGAGGAACTGCACGCTGCGGCGCTGGAAGCGGCGCGCCAGTTGAAGAAGCTCAATATGAACGCGCACAAGCACACCAAGTTGAAAGTGCGCAAGGCGCTGCTGGAAGCCCTGGACGAGGCGATCATTCAGGATCAGGGTCATATTCTGAGCTGATCCTTACAAGCTAAACACCAAAGCCCGACTTCACGTCGGGCTTTTTCTTACAGATGACTCCGAAACATCTTTAACCGCTCTAGCCTGACCTGTCGCTGGATGTTGAAACATGCGCTTAAACATCGTCCATCTCCTACCTATTCAGGGGCAATTGCCGAATACAGTGCACATCCGTACACTGCGCCACCTTTTGTTCCGATAGGCCGCGTCGATGCTTTTTCTGTTGCGTATGCTGTTGATGAGCCTGCATTTTATGTTCGCCGGTGTGCTGGGCGTGTTGATCGGTATTTGCCGGCCGTTCAATCCGGATAACAGCCGTCTGTGCGCTCGCCTGTATGCGCGGCCCGCCATGAAGATTCTGGGGCTGAAGGTGACGAGCGATGTCGATTCGCTGCGCGACAAGCCCGGCACCTGCGTGGTCATTGCCAACCACCAGTCCAACTATGACTTGTTTGTGTTGGGCAACGTGGTGCCCCACCGTACGGTGTGCATCGCCAAGAAGAGCCTGAAATGGGTGCCCTTGTTCGGCCAGTTGTTCTGGCTGGCGGGCAATGTACTGATCGATCGCGGCAATGCGCACAAGGCGCGCCGCGCGATGCTCACCACCACACGCACGCTGCAGCATGAAGACACGTCGATCTGGGTGTTCCCGGAAGGCACGCGCAACTTCGGCAAAGGCCTGCTGCCATTCAAGAAAGGCGCCTTTCATATGGCAATCGCGGCGGGCGTGCCGATCGTGCAGGTGTGCGTGAGCAATTACGTCACGCATATGAAGCTCAATCGCTGGAACAGCGGTGAAGTGCTCATACGCTCGTTGGCGCCGATTCCTACCGCCGGGCTGACGACGGAAGACGTACCGGCATTGATGCAGGCCTGCCAGGCGCAGATGGATGAATGTATCGCCGCAATCGACCGCGAACTGCAAAGTGCCCCGACAATAGAACTCCCGTCCAGCTAAGCTGCCCAACACCAGTCCCCCTGATAAGAAGTGATCAGCACCATGGGTAGAGTCGTTGCGGCCGCCGTCTACAGCGCCGGTAAGAAAGTTACGGATATCACCCTTGATGAAGGCGCGGCCTGGGCCGCCAAACCGGGGCACTTTGTGTGGATCGGCCTGGAAGAGCCCAACGCCCAGGAGCTCAGCAACCTGCAACGCCAGTTCAACCTGCACGAGCTGGCCATCGAGGACGCGCTGGAAAAACACAGCCGCCCCAAGCTGGAAACCTTCGGCGATGCGCTGTTCATCGTCACCTACTCACCGGTGCGCGAGAACGGCAAGCTGGAGTTTATCGAGACCCATATCTTCGCCGGCAAGGGCTATATCATCACGGCACGCAATGGTCACTCAGCGTCCTACGGCTTTGTGCGCCAACGCTGTGAGGCAAGACCACTGTTGCTGGAGCACGGGGAAGATTTCGTACTGTATGCGCTGCTGGATTTCGTCACCGAAAATTACCAGCCAGTGAGCGAGGCCATCCACGCCGAGATCGATGAGCTGGAACGCAACGTGCTGTGCAGTTCTCTCAGCGAGCGCGATATTCAGAAGATCCACGGCCTGCGCCGCGACGTGCTGCGGCTCAAGCGTTATGTCGCGCCGATGGTGGAGATCAGCCAGGAACTGCAGAAGCTGAGCTTCCCGTTTATCGACAAGAACATGCGCCCGTATTTCCGTGACGTGCAGATCCATGTGACACGGCAGATGGAAGACCTCACCACCCTGCGCGATATCGCCAGCCAGACCATTGAGATCGGTGTGTTGCTCGAGGCGTCACGCCAGAGCGTGGTACAACGCAAGTTCGCCGCCTGGGCGGCGATCCTGGCATTCCCCACCGCAGTGGCAGGGATTTATGGGATGAACTTTCAGAATATGCCCGAGCTGCAATGGCACTACGGCTATTTTGCGGTGCTCGGGTTGATTGCGACAGGTTGCACCGGCTTGTGGGCCAGCTTCAAGCGCTCTGGTTGGCTTTAGCGCCCGTCTCGGGTTTATGCGCTACAAAGCGCATCATCCATTCCGCCACCGTGGCTCCGTGGTGGTCACGCTCCAGGCTTGCAACACCATTGGTGTAGACCTTTTCCCCCAGCGTTGTCTGAAGAATCTCCAGCAACTCGCGGGAATAGTCATGGATGAACTCCGGGTGCCCCTGGAAGCACAGCACCTGGTCGCCGATGTGGTACGCGGCAAACGGGCAAAAATCGCTGGAGGCAATGACCGTGGCATTGTCGGGCAAGGTGGTGACTTGGTCCTGATGGCTGATCAAAAGCGTCAGCTCCGGTACCTCAGGGCTCATCCAGGGTGCCTGGGTATCGAGCTTGTAATCATGGATGCCCATGCCCCAGCCTTTGCTCGCGCGCTCAGCCTTGCCGCCGAGCAGCAACGCCAATAGCTGGTGACCGAAGCAGATACCCAGCAATTTGTCGCCACGCTCATAGCGCTGGAGCAGGTAGGTCTTGAGGGTCTGGATCCAGGGGTCGCTGCCGAAGGAATCGGCCTTGCTGCCGGTCACCAGGTACGCATCAAACACCTCGTCGTCCGAAGGGTATTGACCCTGCACCACGTTGTAGACCACAAATTCGGCGCCAATCGGTTGCTTGGCGAACAGGCGCTTGAACATCTGCCCATAACCTTGGTACTGATCGATCAAGCCTGGACGCAGGATATCGGTTTCCAGGATGCAGACGCGTAGCGACATAAAAAATACCTGACACGGCGATGGGAATATCGAACACCCAGAGCCTGCCTTGAAACACCCCTCCAAGGCAAGCCCCGCAGGGGCTCTTTGTGGGGAAGCCCCCTCCCACACGTTGATCACCGAAACAGTTCATCTCGTGCGGCTTTATCGAGCAACAACGCCGGCGGCGAGAACCGCTCGCCATACTGCTCCGCCAAATAGCGCGCGCGGGCGACGAAGTCGTTCAAGCCGTACTGGTTGATAAACTGCAACGCCCCACCGCTCCACGCCGCAAAACCAATGCCGAAAATCGACCCCAGGTTCGCATCGGCGGTCGACGTCAATACGCCCTCCTCCACGCAGCGCACGGTTTCGATGGCCTGGATAAACAGCAAGCGGTCGCGCACATCCTGCGCCGAGATCTGTCGGGCCGGTTGTTCAAAGCGGCGTTTGAGTTCGGGCCACAAGTACTTTTGCCCGCCGCTGGGGTATTCATAAAACCCGGCGCCTGCCGCCTTGCCCAGGCGTTTGCATTCGTTAACCAACAGATCGATGACCGCCGTCGCCGGATGCTCCGGTACGCTCTTGCCTTCGGCCTGCAGATCTTTGGTCGCCTGCTGTCGGATATGACTCATCAGGCTCAGGGACACCTCATCGGACACCGCCAACGGCCCCACCGGCATGCCAGCCTTGCGCGCTTCGGTCTCGATCATCGGCGCCGCCACGCCCTCGCCGAGCATGGCGATGCCTTCGTTGGTGAAGGTGCCGAACACCCGCGAGGTGAAGAAGCCGCGACTGTCGTTGACCACGATCGGAGTTTTCTTGATTTGCAGGACGAAATCGAAACCTCTCGCCAGCGTTTCGTCCGAGGTATGTGCGCCCTTGATGATTTCCACCAGGGGCATCTTGTCCACCGGGCTGAAAAAATGCAGGCCGATGAATTTGCCTGGGTCCGGCACTGCCTTGGCCAGGCCGCTGATGGGCAAAGTGGAGGTATTGGAAGCTATCACCGCATCGGCGCCGACTATATTCCGCGCGGCGGCCGAGACCTTGGCCTTGAGCTCACGGTCTTCGAACACCGCTTCGATGATCAGGTCGCAGCCGGTCAGATCGGTATCCGAGGCCGTAGGATGAATCCGCGCCAAGGTGCTTTCCCGCTGCTCGGCGCTCAATTGCCCACGGCCGACTTTCTTGTCCAGCAACGCCGCCGAGTGCGCCTTGCCCTTCTCGGCGGCGGCCTGGGTGACGTCCTTGAGCACCACGTCGATCCCCGCGCAGGCGCTGACATACGCAATGCCCGCGCCCATCATACCGGCGCCGAGCACGCCGACCTTGCGCGTCACATACGGCGCAAAGCCCTGGGGCCGCGAGCGACCGGCCTTGATCTCATTGAGCTGGAACCAGAAGGTGCCGATCATGTTTTTTGCCACCTGTCCGGTGACCAGTTCGGTGAAGTAGCGGGCTTCGATCAGATGCGCGGTGTCGAAATCCACCTGGGCGCCTTCGACGGCGGCGCAGAGAATGTTCTCCGGAGCCGGAAAACACCCGTTGGTTTTGCTGCGCAGGATCGACGGCGCAATCGCCAGCATCTGCGCGACTTTCGGGCTCGACGGCGTGCCGCCGGGGATCGAATACGCCTTGTTGTCCCACGCTTGTCTGGCCTCGGGATTGGCCAGAATCCAAGCGCGGGATTTGGCCAGCAGCGCGTCGCGGTCCACCACCAGCTCATTGATCAAACCGGCTTGCAGCGCCTGTTGCGGGCGCACTTTTTTACCTTCCAGTAAATAAGGCAAGGCTTTTTCCAGGCCGAGCATGCGCACCATGCGCACCACGCCACCGCCGCCCGGCAGCAAGCCCAGGGTCACCTCCGGCAACCCCAGTTGCACCGACGGGTCATCCAGCGCGATGCGGTAATGGCATGCCAGGCAAATCTCCCAGCCACCGCCCAGAGCCGCGCCATTGATCGCGGCCACCACCGGTTTGCCGAGGGTCTCCAGGCGACGCAACTGCGCCTTCAATAACAGCACGCCGTCGTAGAAGTCTCTGGCGTGGGCCTTGTCGACCTTGATCAGTTCATTGAGGTCGCCGCCGGCGAAAAAGGTCTTCTTCGCCGAGGTGATGATCACACCGGCAATGTGGTCCTTTTCCGCTTCAAGCCGCAGAACAGTGGCCGCCATCGCCTCGCGGTACACACTGTTCATGGTGTTGGCGCTCTGGCCGGGCATGTCGAGGGTCAGCACCACGATCCGGTCCTGGCCTTTTTCGTAACGAATGGCATCGTTCATCAGAAATTCCTTGGGCTCAGAGGCGTTCGATAATGGTGGCGATCCCCATACCACCGCCGACACACAGGGTGGCCAGGCCATAGCGCTGCTGGCGCACTTCGAGTTCGTCGAGCAAGGTGCCGAGAATCGCGCAACCGGTGGCGCCCAGCGGATGGCCCATGGCAATGGAACCGCCGTTGACGTTGACCCGTGCAGCGTCGATGCGCATGTCCTTGATAAATTTGAGTACCACCGAGGCAAAGGCTTCGTTGACTTCGAACAGGTCGATGTCTTCCACGCGTAAGCCGGCCTTGGCCAGGGCTTTGCGGGTGGCCGGCGCGGGGCCGGTGAGCATGATGGTGGGATCGGTGCTGGTCACCGCCGTGGCGACAATACGCGCCCGCGGCAGCAGGCCCAACTCGCGGCCCTTGGCCTGCGAGCCGATCAGCATCAGCGCCGCGCCATCGACAATGCCCGAACTGTTGCCCGGCGTGTGCACATGGTGGATACGTTCCACATGGCTGTAGACCCGCAACGCGGTGGCATCGAAGCCCATCTGCCCCATCATCTCGAAGCTGGGCTTGAGCTTGCCCAGGCCGTCGAGGGTGGAGTCGCCACGGATAAATTCGTCATGGTCCAGAAGCACAATGCCGTTCTGGTCCTGCACCGGGACCAGGGATTTCTTGAAGGAACCGTCGGCGCTGGCCCTGGCCGCTTTCTGCTGGGACTGTAGGGCAAAGGTGTCGACGTCTTCACGCGTGAAGCCTTCGAGGGTGGCGATCAGGTCCGCGCCGATGCCCTGGGGCGTGAAGTGGCTGTGCATATTAGTCTGCGGGTCGAGCACCCAGGCGCCACCATCACTGCCCATGGGCACGCGGGACATCGACTCGACACCACCGACCACCACCAGGTCTTCAAAGCCGGAACGCACTTTCATCGCGCCCAGGTTCACCGCTTCCAGGCCTGAGGCGCAGAAACGGTTGATCTGTAGCCCGGCGACGCTGATGGCCCAATCCGCCACCAGGGCGGCGGTCTTGGCGATGTCGGCCCCCTGGTCGCCCACCGGGGTCACGCAGCCGAGCACGATATCATCCACCTGGTGTGTGTCGAGGTCGCTGCGCTGCGCCAGCGCGCGGAGCAGGCCCGCCACCAGGTTGACCGGTTTGACACTGTGCAGGGCGCCGTCCGCCTTGCCCTTGCCTCGGGGGGTGCGTATCGCATCAAAGATCAAAGCCTGGGTCATGACATCCTCGAACCATTGCGCCGTAGTGCCTCTACCTTAGGCCCGATTGACACGGTTTCAATGACGGATGCGCTCATTGCTTTTGACCCTCACGCTCGGACGAACGGTAGGTTCCTAAGTGAATCGCCGGGTTAATCGTTTTAGCTGTCTAGCCAAGGCATTGGCGCCAAGATGGCGTTATGCCTCATGCCTTTTTAGGCTGAAATTCTTATTAGCTGATACGAAATGGATCTAAGCCTCGTAGAACGAGGGCTCTAAGGTTCTATCAGTAGGAAGTTGCTGCCGGGTTTTGCTGGAGCAGCCGTAAGAAAAGTGACACGTCATCGCGGCATACTGAAATAAAACGGCACGCATTTGACGCTCAGGAATAACAACAAAAGGCAGCCAGCCATGTTCAAGCATACAAAAGTACGTCAGGCGGGACTTATTCTCTTCGCCACCACACTGATTCTGATCTTGCCCAATTTGACCAAGGTCATTGGGTGATCCCACGTCCGCCGCATTCGCTGCATCAGGACTACCGCTTTTTGGCAGCTCCTGCCGGGACTTCGTGTATAGCGATCCTGTTGCAGGCGCTGCCTTTTTACGCGCGTTTTTCCGCTATCGTGAGTCCCATTGCCACTTAACATGGGGCCTGCGCCTTGAAACCGATTTTCGCATTTATCGCTCTACTGCTTGCCCTGCCCGCGCATGCGGCGCAATTGACCATCGAGTTGGACCACAGCAGCAGGATCTGGCAAACCGCCGACCTGCTCAAGCACCCGGATGCGCAGACGGTGCAGATCGTCGATGACGTTTCCTACAAACGCAACATGACCTATCGCGCAGTGCCATTGGCGGTGCTTCTCGCGGGCCTCAAGCCTGGGACTCACCTGCAAGCCGTGGCCCTCGACGGTTTCGCCGCCGAACTCACCGCCGCCCCACTGCTGCAAAACCATGGCGCCCGTGCCTGGCTGGCGGTGGAAGACCCGGCCAAGCCATGGCCTGCATTGGGCGATGGCAAATCGAGTGCCGGGCCGTTCTACCTGGTGTGGACCGACCCGCAAGCCGGGCATATCAGCCCTGAGCAGTGGCCGTTCCAAGTCTCCAGAATCAAGCAACTGCGGACGGTGGCCGAGCGTTTTCCGGCGCTGTTGCCTGACCCGGCACTGGCTGCAAGTGACCCGATCAATAAAGGCTTTGCGTTGTTCCAGAAGAATTGCCTGGCCTGCCATCGTCTAAACGGCGCGGGCGATGCCCAGGTGGGACCGGACTTGAATATCCCCTACAGCCCCACCGAATATTTCGGCGAGGCGTTTCTCAAACGCTATATCCGCGATCCGCAAAGCCTGCGGCATTGGCCCCAGGCGAAGATGCCAGCGTTCGCTGTCAGCGTATTGCCTGACAGCGAGCTGGATTTGCTGGTGGGGTATTTGAAGCATATGGCCGGCCGCAAACAACAACCTTGAGACTGGCAAGCCCCCTCCCCCATTTAATCTGCTGCGTCCTGAACATCATTGCTGCTGCACTGAGATCACCGGCGTCGGCGCCACGAACACCTTGGCGTGCATCTGCTCATGCCCACCGCCACGGCGCATGCCGCGCACCGGGCAGGCGTCCAGGTAATCCAGGCCCACGGCCAGTTTCAGGTGCCGCTCCGGCCGCGCCAACTGGTTGGTCACGTCAAAGCTGTACCAGGCGTCATCCAACCAGGCTTCGGCCCACGCATGGCTGGCCAGGTGCGCGCTGTCTTCGGTGTACAAATACCCTGACACATAGCGCGCCGCAATTCCCAGGCTGCGCGCGCAGGCCAGGAACGCGTGGGTGTGGTCCTGACACACACCTGCCCCGCCGGCAAAGGCCTGAGCGGCGCAGGTGTCGACGGCGGTGGCCCCTGGCGTATAGACCATCACCTGGTTGAGCGCGTGCATCAGGTCGATCAAGGCGGTGCGGTCGCGACGTTGATGGCAATGCTGCTCGGCAAAACGGCGCAAGGCCTCGTCGGGCTCGGTCAGACGCGTGCAGCGCAGGAACGGCAGCGCCGATTGGTTCTCGTGTTCGGCCTCGCGCAATTCGTCGATGTCCACCTGGCCACGGGCGCCGATGATGATGGTGTCATGCGGTTCATCCAGGGTTAGCACATGCAGGATATTGCCGAAGGGGTCGACCTGGGCGCGCACCGGGCGCGGCAGGTCCAGTTGCCAACTGAGTACCTGCTGGCGTTCGCTGTCGTGGGGGGTCACACGCAAGTATTGGATGCTGGCGCGCACTTGGTCTTCGTAGTGGTAGGTGGTTTCGTGGCTGATGGAAAGTCTCATGCCGCCTCCAGGTAGGAACTGTAGATGGCGTCGCCCAACTGGCGAACCAAAGGGATAAAGTCGGTCAGCCAGGCGTGCAGGCCTTCCTCGAGGATTTCATCGATGGCGGTAAAGCGCAGGCGCGCGTCCATCTCGGCGGCCAGGCGTTGCGCCGGTCGCCCGTTGATGCCTGGCAGGCTGGCGAGAATCTGGTCGATTTCTTCGCTGCAGGCCCGTAGCGAGCGCGGTACGTCGGCGCGCAATAGCAGCAGCTGCGCCACTTGGCGGGCGCCGGGGGCGTCGCGGTAAATCTCGGTATAGGCCTCGAACGACGACAGCGCGCGCAACAAAGCACTCCATTGATAGTAGGCGTGAGCCGTACCGTCGGTGACGGCGTCGGCGCGGTCGCCGGCCATTTCATAGCGCGCGTCCAGCAAACGCAGGGTGTTGTCGGCACGCTCGATAAAAGTGCCCAGACGAATGAAACGGAACGCATCGTTGCGCATGATGGTGCCGTAGGTGGCGCCCCGGAACAGATGGGAGCGCTCCTTGACCCACTCACAGAACCGGCTCATGCCGTAGCGGCTCAGCCCTTGCTGGGCGATGTCGCGAATATCCAACCAGGTGGCATTGATGTTTTCCCACATGTCGGCGGTAATTCGCCCACGCACAGCATGGGCACTGGCCCGCGCCGCGCCGAGGCAGCTGTAGATGCTGGCAGGGTTGGCCGCGTCCAGGGCAAAGAAGTGCAACAGGTTTTCGGCATGCAGTTCCCCATGGCGCTCGCGGTAATCCTCCAGGGTGCCGGTGATCAACAATGGCATGGCCAGTTCGTGCAGACCGTCACCGCGCCCGTCCTGGGGCATCAGCGACAGCGAATAGCTCACATCGAGCATGCGCGCGAGGTTTTCCGCGCGTTCCAGATAGCGCGACATCCAATACAAATCCGAGGCGGTTCGACTCAGCATGGCATCAGTCCTCCACCACCCAGGTGTCTTTGGTGCCGCCGCCCTGGGACGAGTTGACCACCAGCGAGCCTTCGCGCAGCGCCACACGGGTCAAGCCGCCGGGCACCACACGGGTTTCCTTGCCGGACAGCACAAACGGGCGCAGGTCGATATGCCGTGGAGCAATACCGTTTTCGACAAACGTCGGGCAGGTGGATAAGCACAGGGTGGGTTGAGCGATATAGGCGTGGGGCTTGGCCTTGATGCGCGCGCGGAAGGCTTCGATTTCCGCCGCGGTGGACGCGGGCCCCACCAACATGCCGTAGCCGCCGGAGCCCTGGGTTTCCTTGACCACCAGGTCCGGCAGGTTAGCCAGTACGTGGGACAGTTCATCGGGCTTGCGGCACTGGAAGGTCGGCACATTCTTCAGAATCGGTTCTTCATCCAGGTAAAAACGGATCATCTCGGTGACGAAGGGGTACACCGACTTGTCATCCGCCACCCCGGTGCCAATCGCATTGGCCAGCACCACGTTGCCCGAACGGTAGGCCGCGAGCAGGCCGGGCACGCCGAGCATCGAGTCCGGGTTGAACGCCAGCGGGTCGAGAAACGCATCGTCGAGGCGACGGTAGATCACGTCCACCGCCTTGGGGCCGTCGGTGGTGCGCATGAACACGCGATCATCGCGCACGAACAGGTCGGCGCCTTCCACCAGTTCCACGCCCATTTCCCGAGCCAGGAACGCGTGTTCAAAGAATGCGCTGTTGAAGCGCCCCGGCGTCAGTACCACCACGCTGGGGTTATCCAGCGGGCTGGCGCTTTTCAGGGTATCGAGCAGCAAGTTGGGGTAATGGTCGATGGGCGCAATGCGCTGGGCGGCGAACAGCTCCGGAAACAGGCGCATCATCATCTTGCGGTCTTCGAGCATGTAGCTGACACCGCTGGGTGTACGCAGGTTGTCCTCCAGCACGTAGTAGGTGCCATCGCCATCGCGTACGAGATCGACCCCGGATATGTGGGAATACAGATCGCGATGCAAGTTCAGGCCCTGCATGGCCAGCTGGTATTGCTCGTTGGCCAGCACTTGTTCAGCCGGGATGATGCCCGCCTTGATGATGCGTTGCTCGTGGTAGAGGTCGGCGAGAAACATGTTCAGCGCCTTGACCCGTTGGATGCAGCCACGCTCGACGATCTGCCATTCACGGGCCGGAATACTGCGCGGGATGGTATCGAAAGGTATCAGGCGCTCGGTGCCCTGCTCGTCCCCGTAAAGCGTGAACGTGATGCCGGCGCGGTGGAACAGCAAATCGGCTTCACGCCGACGCTGGGCCAGCAGCTCTGCCGGGGTTTCGGCCAACCAGCGGGCGAACTCGCGATAGTGAGGACGCACCTGCCCTGCCCCATCGTACATTTCATCGTAATAAGTGCGGATCATGCCGTACTCCTTGTCACTCGGGACGCAAGAACCATCGCAAGGCCCGTGCCATCGGCATAAACACTTAAAAATCAGTGTGTTAAATAAATACGAGCACCTTGTCGCACCTTCCTGGTGCGCAGAATGCCCGGTGTGTTGTCGTGCGCCTCATCGCAATGCAGGCTTTGACTATCAACAGCATAGCCAGAGTTGATTTCACTGCCCGGCCAAGTCTGCGGATAATCGCGCCATCTGCTGAATATCCTTTGGCGCTCCGCTCTTCCCTTTGGGCCACCCTCGTCGGGTGGCCTTTTTTTATTGCACAAACAAAATCGGCCGACCCTGAGGTCAGCCGATACACGGTGTTGCGCGTGACAACCCACTACATGGGTAACGGGCGAACCGGGTGCTTGACGCCCCACCCTTCTATAATCCCGCCAAGGGGTTCCACCACTGCTTCAAAGTCCTGCTCGAAGTCTCCTATGCCGTCGTAGGTTGCAAACATGACTTTGCTCAACTCCAGGTACCAGGCGCCATCGTCGCGCGCACTGACCTGAGCGTTCAGCGACTCTCCGCGAAACTCACCCGCAGCCCTGCGCGCCCGTTCCTCGTCCGGAAAAATGGCGTAGAACTCGATGGGGTGAAAACGTGAAAAGTCGAAACCGCCCTCTTTCATGCGGCGCAGAACGTGGGTACTGATGTCTTCTTGATAGGCTGTGCTCATGAAACGTCCTCCTCAAACCGATGGATAGACTTTCCGTGCTTCCCGAAGCCCGCGCCCTGCTGGCGCGGGGACGGCAATGACATCACCGCTGGAAAACAAGCATGTAGCTGACAAGACCAGACCTTAGCGATTCATTCGCTGATCTCACTTGCAGAGTAGCGCGAAGCTTTCACCTCCACCAGAGGCGCTTGATAGGCATAAAGGGAATATTCAGGCAGCGAGAGAAATGTCGAGGATCTGGATACTGTTCTGGTCTTTGAGGATCTTGACCGTCGGCTCGGATTGGCGACCTTCAAGGTCGTTGAGGTCGAGTTCGGCGGCTACCGGCACCAGCTTGCTGCGAATCATGTGCGCAGCATCTTCAAGGCTGGGCTTTTGTTCGCAGGTGAACTGCTCCACGGACTGCTCGCCGTGATCATCAACGAAGGTAATTTGCCACGTTTGCATCGGTGCCTCCTCGATAAAGCCCGCGTGTGGGCTCACAGGTATCTGGACCTTGAGGGCGTGGCAAACGTTCCACTCAAAGGCCGGAGGCACCGGATCAATCGCGCTTATTTTTCAGCGTGGTCTTTCAAGGCTTTCAGTGTGTTGAACGGCGCGTCCACCACGAACTTGTTGGCCAGCCACGACGGCACGCTACCGCCTGGTTCGGTGTGCACCTGGTAGGTCACTTCGGTCTGGTTATCGCCTTTTGGCACCAGTTTCCAGAAGCCCTCGACCTGGGCGACACGAACAAAGCCTTTTTCCTCGGGCTGATAGGTCGGAACCTCCAGCAAGTTGCGCGTCACGCTGCCGTCAGCCCCTTTGGTGGTGGTGATTTTCAAGATTGAATCACGATTACTCACCGGAAACGGCGCGTTGAATTGCGTGTAGGTGTAGCTGACGTCACCCTCATGCTTCAGCAACTTTTGCAGCTTGCATTCATGAATCCACTTACAGGCACCCGCCACGTCTTCCTGCAACGCAACGATCTTGGCCACTGGCGCCTTGATCACCGTGACACCGCGATACGCTTTGTACTTGGAACCGGCCACTTCGCTCAGGGACACCTTGATACCGTCTTCGTCCTTGGCGACCTGCCAATCCTCAGCCTGCGCAGTGGCAGCGAACAACACCGTAAAGCCGCACAGCACAGCCAGTCGTTTCAGCGAACCCATTGTTATATTCCTTATTGTTGAAGTTGCGAGAGTAAAGCCCATCAAGCCGCCGTCATCTGCTCCCACCAGCCGATCAACCGGATCGCATCGGCCTGGTCGGTGCCGCACACCTCGATATCCGCCTTGAAATCACTGCACACCGCCGGCCGTTCCGGCTGGCCGAACAGTTGGCATAACTGTTCGACCGACAGGTGCAGACAGCGTTCGCCCGCCGGCTTGCCATTGGGCATTCCGGGCAACGGCGAACTGATGGAGGGGGCGATGCAGCAGGCGCCACAGCCTTCGCGGCAATTCATGAACGGCAGGTCCTCAACGGCTCAACAGGGATGGCGCAGCTAGGGTACGCCCCTAAACAGCCGTTTTAAAATGGGTTAACAGGGGTTTTTCGCATAAAACAAATATGACTGACCAGTCTGCGACAGATGGTCAATGGCCCGCGTCACGCTCAGGGGAAAAGTTACTGCTTGAACTCGAATTCCAACGCGGCGCCTTCGACTTCCCGACGCTCTTCATTACGCAGTTGCAGCTTCATCTCATTGCTGAGCAAGCGGCCGTTGATCTGGAAGGCACTGTTATCCGTGGGTTTCTCGCCGAACATCGGCGGCAGCAACGGCACGCTCTTGGGCTTGGGCATGGTGCCAAGTGGCTGCAGGTGCCGGACCATGTCGGACGGCAAGGTGAGGTCCAACTGTGCCGGTGGCAGTTGGGTCTTTGCCACTTCCTGGGATGATTTGGACCTTTTCGCCGAGGCGCGTTTTTTAGCCGTAGCGGCTTTTTTCTTCGCGGCGGGGGCTTGCTGGGTTGCCGTGGATTTTTTTGCGGTGGGCTTTTCGCTGCTGGCAGCGGGCTTGTTTTCAGTCACGGGCGCTGCCGCCAGCACCGGACTGACGTTACACAGGCTTAACAGGCCAAGCACCAAAGCAGCGCGAAAAATACAGGTCATATCGCCTACAGCATTAACGGCAGAGGGCCATATGCTCGCTTGTTGTGCGTGGCATGACAAGCGCGGTGATGCGCCTGCTATCGGAGTTGTCCCTGTGTGCGCCTCAAAAACCCGCTGCCGTTTCCTGGCATAACTGGCTGGCCAGCATGCCCAGGGTCATCAACGCCCGCTCTGCCTCGCGGTTCCACGGCGTGCCGCAGTTAAGGCGAATACAGTGATTGAACTGCTCGGTGTTACTGAAGATCAACCCCGGCGCAATGCTGATGCCCTGTTGCAGGGCGCGCACATGCAGTTCCTGGGTATTGACCCGCCCCGGCAAACTGACCCACAGGATAAAGCCGCCGGTCGGTCGGGTCATCTGCGTGCCCTCCGGGAAATACTGCTGCACCGCCAGTTGAAACGCGCTGAGGTTCTTGCGGTATTCCTGACGGATGTAACGCAGGTGCCGGTCGTAGCCACCGTTCTCCAGGTACGCCGCAACCCCCATCTGGGTCACGCTGCACGCCGAATGGGTGCTGAACATCTGCAGACGCTGGATTTCCTGCTGATACTTGCCGGCGATCATCCAGCCGATGCGCACCCCCGGCGACAAGGTCTTGGAGAAGCTCGAGCAGTAGATCACCCGATCCAGGCGATCATAGGCCTTGAGGGCCTTGGTGCGGCCCAGTTCGAACATCAGTTCGCCGTAGATATCATCTTCGACGATCTGGATATCGAAATCCGACGCCAGGCGCAGCAACTGCTTCTGCCGCTCCTCGGGCATGGTGCCGCCCAGTGGATTGCTCAGGCGCGTGGTCAGCACCAGCGCCTTGATCGACCATTGGTTGGCCGCCAATTGCAGGGCCTCCAGGCTCATGCCAGTGGAGGGATCGCAGGGAATCTCAATGACCTTGAGGCCGAGCAAATCGGCCAGTTGCAGCAAGCCATAGTAAGTCGGCGATTCCGCTGCGATCAGGTCGCCAGGGCGCGTCAGCACCCGCAGCGACATCTGCAACGCTTCGACACAGCCGTGGGTGATCACCACTTCGGAGGGGTCCACTACCACACCGGCATCGCGCATCCGGATCGCCACCTGGCGACGCAGCGGCTCGAAACCGGGGCTGAACATGTAGCTGAACGCCCGTGGGCTCTGGAACCGCGTAACCTTGGCCAGTTGCTGGTGCAATGCGCGGACCGGCAAGTAATCGACACTCGGCACGGCCGCGCCCAGCGGAAATACGCCTTCGCGGCGCGACTCGCCCAATACCTGCTGAATGATGCTGCTGCGGGTGACCAACCCAGGACGTTCGACCCGTGCGATATCCGGTGTCGGCGCGGTCAGCGCCGGCGTCTGGTGCACGTAATAGCCGGACTGCGGCCGCGCCCGGATCAGGCCCTGGTCTTCCAGGTTGGCGTAGGCCTGCAATACCGTGGCATGGCTCACGTTGAGCTGGGAGCTCATCTTGCGCACCGAAGGCACACGTTCGCCCGGTTGATAGACTCCGCGCCGGATGTCCTCGGCCAGTTGCTGGGCGATACGTTGATAAAGCAACAGATTGGTCATGACGCAGCACTCGATTTCACGGGTATTTTATTTTTGTGTGAAACATACCGGCACAGTTTAGAAGTGTACGGGCACAGTTGCCACAATAGTCGAGCGCGGGCGGGAGTGACAGTAAAAACTATGGGGGCACATGGATTCTCGGAGGTACATCGAACAATGTGGGAGGGGGCTTGCTCCCTCCCACATTGATCCACACCAGACTTCAGCGGGCGGCGCCGAGCTGGCCCTTCTCGTCGGAGAACACAATCTCCACCCGACGATTCTGCGCCCTGCCCCGTTCGGACGCGTTGGCCTCCACCGGGTACTGGTCGCCGTAGCCTTCGACCTGGATGCGCTTTTCGTCGATCCCCAAATCCACCAGCACATCAGCCACCGATTGCGCGCGGTCGCGGGATAGTTTGAGGTTTTCCTGCTGGCCACCGGTATTGTCGGCGTAACCCTCGATGCGCACCACGCGCTTGGGGTTCAGTTGCAGGAACTGCACGATCTTCAACACGGTGCGGTTGGCCGAGTTTTTCAGCTCTGCTTCGCCCGTGTCGAACAGCACATCGCCCAGGGTCATCACCAGGCCACGGTCGGTCTGGGTGGTGGTCAGGCTGGCGATCTGCTCCTCAAGCCATTTGCCCTGTTGCTGCACGCTGATCAGCTTGCTTTCACGCAAGGCCAACTGCAGGCGCTGGCGTTCCAGTTCGAGCTTGGCGGCGCGTTCTTCGTTAAGCGCCTGCTCGGTGTGTTCGCGGGCGATGGCGCTGTAGCGCTGGCTCAAGTAGGCATAGTGCACCACGTCCGCGCCGCTGCCCCAGTAGCTGGACAAGCGATCGGCGCGTGCCAGCGATTCACCGGCGCGAATCACGTCCTTGGGCGCGATGCGCAGCACATTCGCGTCTTCCTTGACCTTCTGGAAATCACTGCCGGCCTGTTGCAACGCCTGCTCGCCATTGGGGTGGCTCGCGCAACCACCCAACACCGCACTGCCCAGCAGCACGGCACAGCTCACACCACGCATCATCGGGCTCATTGGGCTTCTCCCAACTGCAATTGCTTGCGCAGGCGCGTGATGCGGGTATTGAGCACGTTGAGTTGTTCCTGGCTTTTGCCGGTCAGTACCCGCGCTTCTGCGAGGCGTGCGTCCAGCTCGGCCTGTTCGGCCTGCATGCGCGCGTCCTTATAGGATTGGTCGGCCATGTCGGCCTTGGCCTGGGCGAATTTGTCCTCGGCCAGTTTCAATTCGGGTGATTCATCGGCGCTGGCGCCAACCGCATTGGCTTGTTCCAAGGCCTGCCGGGTGAGGCGAATCTGTTCATTCGGCGCAGGATCGGCTGCACATCCCGCCAGGGCAACAACGGCGAGGGCCGCGAAAAAAGGTCGAAGAGTCACTGAAAATCCCTACTGTGTTGGGGTGCCGACGGGTTGTTGCAATTGTGCTTTCCAACGCTCCAGATTGCGCTGCAACGCGGCTTCCGTCACACCAGACCCGGGCAATTCTGTCATCTTTTTGGCGAGCTGTCCGCGCAACCACGGATCATTGCAGACCGAGTTGTGGGAAATCGCCAGGTACAGGCCGGGTTGATCGATGGGCATATCGCGGGCAATCAAGTCATTGCTCATGCCCAGCGTCTGGGCCATGGCCATGCCGGAATAGCGCCCGGCGAGCACATAGTCCACCTCGCCCAACAGCAGTTTCTGGAATGCCGGGGTCAAGGTCGGGAATCGTTGCAGGGTGAGGTGCTGCTCGGCGAGGGTGTCGAATTCACGGCTCAAACGGGCCCGTTCCGATACCGCACCCTTGAAACCGTGCAGATCGGTCGCCGTGGCATAGGCAAGCGCCGAATCCTTGCGCGTCCACACCAGATAGTCGCTCTGCACCAGAGCCGGGTGGATGTAGTCGAAGTTGTCCAGCTCGGCATGATTGAGCGGTGCATCGGCAAAAATGTCCATGCGCCCACTGCGTACTTCGTCCAGGGCCATTGAACGCTTGCCACCGTAGAGCAGGTCAATTTTCACACCCAGGTCTTTCGCTACCTGCTGCAACACATCGGCAGTGGCACCGATCAGGTGAGTGGGGTCCTGGGGGTCACGCCAGAGCAAGGGCGGTGCGTCCGGGCTGCCGGTGATCACCAGGCGCTCACATCTACCGGCGGCCAGCGCCAGGCTTGGCAGCAGCGAAAGGCCCAGCAAGACTACCCAGGGGCGCAGTTCCATGGCGGTTTTCTCCGATATTCACAAAAGGCCGGATAAAAAAAACCCGGTCACAAGACCGGGCTCTTTATAAGTGAAGCGGCTGGATTAGACCAGCTTCTCCAACTCGGGTACGGCTTCGAACAAGTCAGCCACCAGGCCGTAATCGGCTACCTGGAAGATCGGCGCTTCTTCGTCCTTGTTGATCGCAACGATCACTTTGGAGTCTTTCATACCGGCCAGGTGCTGGATCGCGCCGGAGATACCGACCGCGATGTACAGCTGTGGCGCGACGATCTTGCCGGTCTGGCCGACCTGCATGTCGTTGGGCACGAAGCCTGCGTCGACAGCCGCGCGGGAAGCGCCGACGGCCGCGCCCAGCTTGTCGGCCAGGGCGTACAGGTGCTTGAAGTTGTCACCGTTCTGCATGCCACGCCCGCCGGAAACGACGATCTTGGCAGCGGTCAGCTCAGGACGATCCGACTTGGCCAGCTCTTCGCCAACGAAGCTCGAAGTACCGGCGTCGTGGGCAGCAGCAACCGCTTCAACGGCAGCCGAACCACCTTCGGCGGCAACCGGGTCGAAACCGGTAGCGCGCACGGTGATGACTTTGATGGCAGCGGTCGATTGCACGGTGGCAATGGCGTTACCGGCGTAGATCGGGCGCTTGAAGGTGTCGGCGCTTTCGACCGAGATGATCTCGGAGATCTGGTCAACGTCCAGCTGCGCGGCAACGCGTGGCAGGATGTTTTTGCCGTTGGAGGTGGCGGCGGCCAGGATGTGGCTGTAGCCGGCGCCGAGCTCTGCAACCAATGGCGCAACATTCTCCGGCAGCTGATGCGCGTAAGCGGCGTTGTCAGCGTTCAGGACTTTGCTCACACCAGCAATCTTCGCAGCGGCTTCAGCCACGGCGCCAGCGCCTTGGCCTGCAACCAGAACGTGGATGTCGCCGCCGATTTTGGCAGCAGCAGCCACGGTGTTCAGCGTGGCCGGGGCCAGCACTTTGTTGTCGTGTTCGGCGATTACGAGGATAGTCATGATCCGGCTCTCCAATTCAAAGCACCTTCGCTTCGTTTTTCAGTTTCTCGACCAGTTCAGCCACCGACTTGACCTTGATGCCCGCGCTGCGTGCAGCCGGCGCTTCGACTTTGACGGTCTTGTTGGTGGAGGCGGTGGAAACGCCCAAAGCGTCCGGAGTCAGCACTTCGAGAGGCTTCTTCTTGGCTTTCATGATGTTTGGCAGCGACGCATAGCGCGGCTCGTTCAAACGCAGGTCGGTGGTGACGATGGCCGGCAGTTTCAGCGAAACCGTCTGTGCACCGCCGTCGATTTCGCGGGTCACGGCAACGCTGTCGCCGCTCACTTCCACTTTGGACGCGAAGGTGCCCTGGCCGTAACCGGTCAGCGCCGCCAGCATCTGGCCGGTCTGGTTGTTATCGCTGTCGATGGCCTGTTTGCCGAGGATCACCAGCGAAGGCTGTTCCTTGTCGACAACCGCCTTGAGCAGCTTGGCAACCGCCAGGGAGGTCAGTTCTTCAGCGGATTCGACGAGGATGGCACGGTCGGCACCCAGCGCCAGGGCGGTACGCAGCTGCTCTTGAGCAGTGGTCGGGCCGATGGACACCACCACGATTTCAGTCGCGACGCCTTTTTCTTTCAGGCGTACGGCTTCTTCCACGGCGATTTCACAGAATGGGTTCATCGACATCTTGACGTTAGCAAGGTCGACGCCGGAATTGTCCGCCTTGACGCGAACTTTCACGTTGTAATCGACAACGCGTTTGACAGCTACAAGAACCTTCATGGATTCCTCGTTACTCTCCGGTGAAAAGAAAGTCGCCTAGGCGAACCTGGCGGTTGATGCTCATCGGCACACAAGGGCACCTCCAAAAACCTGGGCAAGTGACCTTGCTCACGGGAAATGATGACCGTTCGTCAGTGGTGACTGAGAGGTCATTCTTTATCGCGGCGTGTAAACTGCGCGCCATCGTTTCAGCGTGCGTCACCTGTCTCGCTTTTGGACGTGCTCTTGAAACCTGCTGTCTGCCTACGGTAAGCGCAAAACCGACCGTATATTGACCGGAACGCCTATTCTGGTCAATACGGCAAAATGGCCAGTCATAAGCCGCGTTGCTTTGATTTACCTAGCCTGCGGGCAATTCAAACAAACGTTTGTATTGGACGCTGACAGTGGTCTATATATAATGCGCCACCTAGAGAGAAAGGTGGGTCTTGCCGTTGCCGCAGGACGACACCGAACCTCCACCCATTAGAAAAAAAGCCTGTTGAGCCTTGAGTAGGAGATAGCCTGTGGAACGCGAATACATGGAATTCGACGTGGTCATCGTCGGCGCTGGCCCGGCGGGCCTGTCCGCCGCCTGCCGACTGAAGCAGAAGGCCGCCGAAGCCGGTAAGGAAATCAGCGTTTGCGTGGTCGAGAAAGGCTCCGAAGTCGGTGCGCACATCCTCTCCGGCGCCGTGTTTGAACCACGCGCCCTGAACGAACTGTTCCCGGACTGGAAAGCCCTCGGCGCCCCGCTCAACACCCCTGTGGTGCGCGATGACATCTATGTACTGCGCAGCAGCGATGCCTCCACCAAGGTACCTGACTTCTTTGTGCCCAAGACCATGCACAACGAAGGCAACTACATCATCTCCCTGGGCAACCTGTGCCGCTGGCTGGCCCAGCAAGCCGAGAACCTGGGCGTGGAAGTCTACCCAGGCTTCGCCGCCCAGGAAGCGTTGTTCGACGAAAACGGCGTGGTCCGCGGGATCATCACCGGCGACCTCGGTGTCGACCGCGAAGGCCACCCCAAAGAAGGCGTCTACACCCCAGGCATGGAGCTGCGCGGCAAATACACGCTGTTCGCCGAAGGTTGCCGTGGCCACATCGGCAAGCAACTGATCAAGCGCTTCAACCTGGACAGCGACGCCGACGCCCAGCACTACGGCATCGGTCTCAAGGAAATCTGGGAAATCGACCCCGCCAAGCACCAACCTGGCCTGGTGGTGCACACCGCCGGTTGGCCGCTGGACATCATGAGCAACGAGAACACCGGTGGCTCGTTCCTCTATCACTTGGAAAACAACCAGGTGGTGGTCGGCCTGATCGTCGACCTGTCCTACAGCAACGCCTTCCTGTCGCCATTCGACGAGTTCCAGCGCCTCAAGCATCACCCGGTGCTGGCCCAGTACCTCGAAGGCGGCAAGCGCATCAGCTACGGCGCCCGCGCCCTGGCCAAGGGCGGCATCAACTCGTTGCCGAAGATGGTTTTCAAGGGCGGCGCCCTGATCGGCTGCGACCTGGGCACCATGAACGTGGCCAAGATCAAAGGCAGCCACACCGCGATGAAGTCCGGCATGCTCGCCGCCGACGCCGTCGCCGAGCGCCTGTTCGCCGAATCCGAAGGCGGTGATGAACTGACCAACTACGTCGACAGCTTCAAAGCCAGCTGGCTCTACGAAGAACTGTTCGCCACCCGCAACTTCGGCCCGGCGATGCACAAGTTCGGCCCGATCATCGGTGCCGGCTTCAACTGGTTCGACCAGAACATCCTCGGCGGCAAAATGCCGTTTACCTTGCACGACACCAAGCCGGACTATGCCTGCCTGAAGCTGGCCAAGGACAGCACGAAGATCGACTACCCCAAACCTGACGGCAAGCTGAGCTTCGACAAGCTGAGTTCGGTGTTCATCTCCGGTACCAACCATGAAGAAGAACAGCCATGCCACTTGAAGTTGAAAGACCCGAGCATCCCGATCGGCACCAACCTGCCGCTCTACGATGAACCGGCACAGCGCTACTGCCCGGCCGGCGTGTATGAGGTGATCACAAAAGAAGACGGCGAGAAGCGCTTCCAGATCAACGCCCAGAACTGCGTGCACTGCAAGACCTGTGACATCAAGGACCCTTCGCAGAACATCACCTGGGTCACGCCGGAAGGCGCAGGTGGGCCGACTTACCCGAATATGTAAGACGACTCCTCACAAAGCCCTTCGCCACACACCAAAGCCAACGCTTCATGCGTTGGCTTTTTTGTATCCGCACGGCGGCTAAACCGACGCGATCATGACCGGCTGACCTCGGCAACGGCGGTGGCTTTACTTTGCCGGGTGTAGCTCAGCACGAAGTGCGCGACGAGACCAAAGATCAGGCCCCAGAACGCAGCGGCCAGGCCCAGGAAGCTCATGCCCGAAGCGGTGACCAGGAAGGTAATCAGTGCCGCTTCGCGTTGTTTTTCGTCGGCCATGGCGCCCGTCAGCCCGGCGCTGATTGCACCGAACAGCGCCAGGCCCGCCAAGGAAGCAATCAGTTCCTTGGGCAAGGCAGAGAACACCGAAGCCAGGGTCGCGCCAAAGATGCCCATCAGAATGTAGAACACCCCACAGGCGATCCCGGCGATGTAACGCTTGTCGCGGTCTTCATGGGCTTCGCGGCCAGTGCAGATGGCGGCGGTAATCGCCGCCAGGTTAAAACCATGGGAGCCGAACGGCGCCATCAGGATCGAGCCGATCGCCGTCACTGAAATGATCGAGCGCGCCGGCGTGTTGTAGCCTGCGGTGCGCAACACCGCCATGCCCGGCACGTACTGACCGGTCAGAGTCACCAACGCCAGCGGCAGGCCGATGTTGATGATGGCGTGCCAGCTCCACTGCGGCGCGATAAACACCGGCTGGGCCACGGCGATGGTGATTGCACCGCTGTTCAATTCACCAAACGAGGCAGCGACCGCACAGCCGATGATCAGCACCGAGAGAATCGCGTAACGCGGCGAAAAGCGCTTGAACACCAGGTAAGTCGCGAGCATCGCCAACACCAGCGCCGGTTGCAGCTTGATCGAGGTGAACAGCTCGGCGCCGAAGCGGAACAGGATGCCGGCGAGCATGGCGGCGGCAATGGCCTTGGGCAGGCGACTCATCAGTTTGTCGAATGCGCCGGACAAGCCCACCACCGCAATAATCACTGACGCAACCACGTACGCGCCGATGGCCTGCGCCAGGGTCACCGTAGGCAGCATCGAGACCAGCAACGCCGCTCCCGGTGTCGACCACGCGGTGATCACCGGCACCCGCAGGCGCCAGCTCAGGAACAGGCCGGTAATGCCGCTGCCGATGGAAATCGCCCAGATCCACGACGACACCTCGTCATTGGGCAGGTGCGCTTCCTTGGCCGCCTGAAACACGATGATCAAGGGACCGGCATACGAAATGATCACGGCGATAAAACCGGCAATCACAGCTGACAGGGATAGATCCTTTCTGAGTGTGTTCATGATGTCTCGACTTGGCGCGATAGCGTCGCGCAGTGGCCAGGGGATGATTGAGTCGATTGACTCGATTCAATGCGAGTGTATTTGATCAAATTGAATGGATTCAACACATAACAAAACCATCACCCAAAATTCCTTATGGCCACAGCTGAAATCTTTCCGCAATATCCAATTAACCTATTGATTTTCGTATCAATAATTTCATAGAAAATATTTACCAAAAAACAGGCATCACTCCAAAAAATTGACTCAATCGACTCAATCAATGGATTAAGTCGCGTCATTAGCAGAAAACCGCCTGTGATATGCTCGCCCCTTCATCATTTCTACGATGGGCATTGATCATTCATGTGGGTTCCCCAGCTAAGCGAGTTCAACCAGCCGATGTATTTGGCGATTGCCGACGCATTGGCGCGCGACATCAGCAATGGCGTGTTGAACAAAGGCGATCGCCTGCCGACCCTGCGGGAGCTGGCCACGGCCCTGGATGTAACGCCGGGCACCATCAGCCGCGCTTACAGCGAAGCGCAGCGCCGTCGCCTGGTGCAGGGGGAAGTGGGCCGCGGTACGTACGTGCTCAGTCAGAAACAACCGGAACCGGCGACGAGCAACAGCCCGGCGTCGCTGAATCTGGGGCAGCCGGAACTGCTCGACCTGTCGATCATCAAGCCTGGCAGCGAAACCCTGGAGCACTGGCTGCGCGACGCGCTGGTGAACCTGGCCAGGAGCACCGATTTCGCCGGCGCCCTGGATTACGCCCCGGACGGCGGTCACCCGGCGCATCGCGAGGCGGGGGCACAGTGGCTGCGGCATGCATTGCCCGATGCACAATGGCAGCAAGTGATCATCACCGCTGGCGCCCAGCATGGCTTGATGGTGGCGATGAGCGCCCTGACCAACGCCGGCGACCTGGTGCTCTGCGAAGCGCTGTGCTATCCCGGCATCATTTCCCTGGCTCACGGCCTTGAACGTCGCCTACGTGGCGTACCGATGGATGACGAAGGCATCATTCCCGAGGCGCTGCGCGAACTGTGCCTGCGGGAAAAACCGGCGATGCTGGTGTGCGTGGCGACTTGCCAGAACCCGACGGCGGCGATCATGTCGCAAAAGCGCAGGGCGCAAATCGCAGCGCTGGCTGAAGAGTTCGACTTCATCATTCTTGACGATGACATCTACGGTTTTCTCGCCACCGACCCGTCCATCAAACCCCTTTCGGCGTTTGCGCCGGAGCGTTCGGTGTATCTCACCAGCCTGTCGAAGTCTGTAATGCCCGCGCTGCGTATCGGCTATCTGCATAGCCCGCCAAAATGGCTGTCGCGCCTAAGCTCGATGGTGCGCAGCAGCGTCTGGATGCCATCACCGCTGACCGCGCAACTGGCCAGCAATGTGATCAGCGAAGGCATGGACAGAAAACTGATCAGCATCCACCGCAACGAAGCGGCCGCGCGGCAAGCGATTGCCCGCGAGATTTTCGCCAGGTTCGAACTCAAGGCCCAGCCCTACTCCTACCATGCCTGGCTGACCTTGCCGGAGCCATGGACCAGCGACGAGTTCACCATGCTGGCGCGGGCCAATGGCGTGCTGGTACTCAGTGGCACGCAATTCCAGGCCGAACGCTCCGGGACGACACGCAGTGTGCGACTGGTGCTGATGTCGCCCACCAGCCAGGACGAACTGCGCTTCGCCCTGACCAAACTGGCCAGCCTGATTGAATCCGACCCCCGTCGTTACTACTAGGCCGCACGTTCCTCGCCCGGGTTACGCTCGAAGTAGCGCTTGTATTCGCGGCTGAATTGCGACGTGCTCTGGTACCCTACGCTGTGCGCCGCCTGCGCCACACTTACGCCCTCCACCAGCAGCAACTGCTGGGCCTTGAGCAAGCGCAGGCGCTTCAGATACTGCACCGGCGACAACAAGGTGCAGCGCTTGAAGTGCTCGTGAAAAGTCGACGCGCTCATGTGCGCATACCCGGCCAATGTCTCGATATTCAGCGGCTCGGCGAAATGCGCATGCAGGTGGTTCAATGAAGTGGCGATGCGTGAAAATTGCCCCTGTTGCTCCACCAGCGCGCGCAATACATCGGCCTGGGGCCCGCGCAACGCGGTGAACAATAATTCGCGCACCCGCGCCGGCCCGATGATCCGGCTTTCCAGCGGATCGTGCAGGCACTGCAACAGCCGCTCGACGCAGCCGCGCATCGCATCATCGAGCACCACCGAGCTCATCGACGCCAGGGTCTGCGCCGTCGGCGGCGGCCCGGCCTGCATGCCCATGGCCATCACCAATTCACCCAGCACCACCCGGTCGATACCCACCGTCACCCCCAACAACGGCGCACCCGGCGCCATGGCGAAGGTCTCGCATTCGAACGGCACCGGCATGGCCTGGATCAGGTAATGCCCGGCGCCGTACTCCAGCGTGCGCGGGCCCAGGTACGCGACTTTGCTGCCCTGGGCCACGAACATCAGGCTCGGCTCATAGATCTGCGGCCCGCGCGCCACGTCGCAACTGGCGCGCAATACCCTGACGCCAGGCAGGTGGGTGGGGGAAAAACCGTCGCGGGACGTAAGCCCTTCGATCAAGGAAACCAGCGTGGCGTTGGCGTCGAGATGGCGGGTCAGCAGCATAAAAGCAGTTCTCGGAAAATTCACGACTCGGTGCAGGGCGGCAAGCTTTCAGCCACAAGCTGCAAGAAAGTTCGCAGTTTATCGCGTGTAGCTTGGCGCTTGCCGCTTTCAACTGCTCCCCCGGAGCTTTAGGCATGAGACTCGGAGCAATCGCCATGGCCGCCCGCAGGCGCGGTGGGGAGAATGGCCCGCCTCACTTTTCACTGCTTTTGCGAGGTTCCCCCATGTACACCGCCATCGGTTACGCCGCCCAGTCGGCCACCACTCCCCTCGCCCCGATGTCCTTTGAACGCCGCAGCCCACGCGCCGATGACGTGGCCATCGAGATTCTATACTGCGGCGTCTGCCACTCCGACATTCACCAGGCGCGCAACGAGTGGGGCATCGCCGTGTACCCACTGATGCCGGGCCACGAGATCGTCGGCAAAGTCACCGCCGTCGGCGCCAGCGTCACCGCCCATAAAGTCGGCGACCTGGTCGGCGTCGGCTGCATGGTCGATTCATGCCGCCACTGCGACGCCTGCAAAGCAGACCTTGAGCAATATTGCCTCGAAGGCCCGACCATGACCTACGCCACCCCGGACCGTGTGGATGGCAGCAACACCATGGGCGGCTATTCCGACAGCATCGTGGTCAGCGAACACTTCGTGGTGAAGATCCCGGCCAAGCTTGACCTGGCCAGCGCCGCGCCGATCCTGTGCGCCGGCATCACGACCTATTCGCCGCTCAAGCACTACGGTGTGAAGGCCGGCGACAAGGTGGGGATTCTCGGTATGGGTGGCCTGGGCCACATGGGCATCAAGTTCGCCAAGGCCATGGGCGCCGAAGTCACCTTGTTCACCCGCTCCGCGAGCAAGGCTGAAGAAGGCCGCCGCCAGGGCGCCGACCATGTGATCGTGTCCACCGACGCCGAGCAGATGAAAGCCGCTGCCGGGCACTTCGACTTCCTATTGGACACCATCCCGGTGCAGCACGACCTGAACCCCTACCTCGACGTGCTGCGCTTTGATGGCGTGCATATTCTGGTCGGTTTGATCGAGCCGGTGGACCCGCCGGTCAACGCCGCCAAACTGGTATTGGGCCGTAAAGTGCTGGCCGGCTCGCTGATCGGCGGGATTGCCGAAACCCAGGAAGTCCTGGATTTCTGTGCCGAGCATGGCATCACCTGCGACATCGAGATGCTCGACATCCGTCAGATCAACGAGGCCTATGCGCGCATGATCGCCGGTGATGTGAAGTATCGTTTTGTCATCGACATGGCGACCTTGAAGGCCTGATCAGGCCTTCGCGCCCAACTCCGCCGACAGCCGCGCTGCGACCTGCTTGATCACGGGTATCAGCTCGGCCATTTTCTCCAGCGGCATGTAGGGCACGGTACTGGCGATGCTGATGCCGGCGACGATTCGCCGGCTGGCATCGCGCACCGGTGCGGCGACGCAACGGATCGACGGTTCGTTGTCTTCCAGATCGAACGCATAACCACCCAGCACATACTCGTGCATGCGCTGCTCGAACTGCGCCCAGGACTGTTCCGGGTGCTGCGGCCATTGCAGGTTTTTCCCACCCGCCGGCAAGCTGGTTTCGTACAGGCGTTGCCACTCCTGAACCGAGTCATCCAACAGCATCGCCTTGCCCACGCCCGTGCGCGCCAACGGCATGCGATGGCCGACCCGTGAACGCATTTCCGGGCCGTTGCGGCCAGGGTTCTTGTGCAGGTACAGCACGTCGTCGTATTCGCGAATGGCCAAGTGGATGGTATCGCCGGTCAGTGCCGACAATTCATCCAGGTACGGCACCGCCAGCGTCACCAAGGGCAATTCTTCGCGGGCCTGGAACCCCAGCTCGATCAACTTCGGCCCCAGCAGATAACCGACTTGCGGCACCACGCGCAGGTAACGCTCTTCCACCAGGCAACTGGCCAGGCGGTGGGTGGTGCTGCGGGTGGTGCCGATGCGCTTGGCGATCTCTTTCAGATCCCGCGCACCGGCCGCTACCGCTTGCACCACGCCCAGGCCACGCAGCAGGGTCTGGGTGCCGGTGGGGGCGGCGTCTTTGACGGGGGTGTGAGGGGTTTCCTGCATATCGGGCCTATTGGGAAGTACGAAAACGGCGCCATTATGGCAAATGCTGCCCTTCGGAACAGAGGAGATCCATTGTGGGAGGGGCGGTGCGACGATTCGACTTGCTCCCTCCCACATTTGTCCCTCATAGGGCTTTTGATCAGCGTTGTTTCATGCGGTCGATGATTACCGCCAACAGCAGGATCGAACCACGGATCACATACTGATAAAACGTGTCGATGTTCTTCAGGTTCATCGCGTTCTCAATGATCGCCAGGATCAGCACCCCGGCAATCACATGCCGAATCATGCCGATACCGCCGCTCAGCGACACGCCGCCCAGCACGCACGCCGAGATCACCGTGAGCTCGAAACCCTGCCCAATCATCGGCTGGCCCGAGGTCATGCGCGACGCGAGAATCACCCCGGCCAACGCACCGATCAAGCCGTGCACGGCAAAGATGATGATCTTGGTGCGATCAACGTTGACCCCAGCGAGCAACGCGGCTTCCTGGTTACCGCCAATCGCCATGGTGTTGCGTCCGTAGGT
Source organism: Pseudomonas sp. FP597 (assembly GCF_030687435.1). Classification (NCBI taxonomy): domain Bacteria; kingdom Pseudomonadati; phylum Pseudomonadota; class Gammaproteobacteria; order Pseudomonadales; family Pseudomonadaceae; genus Pseudomonas; species Pseudomonas sp. FP597. Next base: position 4,887,574 of record NZ_CP117432.1, read on the forward strand.
GGTGTAGTTCAACAGCCAGCCAAAGAACACAAAGCACAACACGGTGATAATAATCGGCACCGGCACGCCCATCAGTTGGCCGTTGCCGAACACAAAGAAGCGTTCATCCATGACGCCAACCGCTTTGCCGTTGGAGAAGATATAGGCCAGGCCGCGTACGATCTGCATGGTCGCCAAGGTGGTGATCAACGCATTGACCCGCAGCTTGGCGATGACGATGCCGTTGATCAGCCCCACCACCAGGCCCATGGCCAACGCTGCCGATACGCCAAGCACCACGCTGTCGGTATCGCGAATCACAATCCCCGCCACCACGCCGGCACAGGCGATCACCGAACCCACCGACAAGTCGAAGTGCCCCGACGCCAGGCAGAACAGCATGGTGCACGCGGCGATACCCACAGTGGAAATCGCCAGGCCCAACCCGCGCATGTTCAGGGGTGAAAGGAAGTTGTCGATGAACAACGCGCTGAGCAAAAAGATACTCAGGGCAGCCAACAACATCACCCAGTCATCGAGAAACTTGCGCTGGTTGAACCCTGGCCAGAAGCTTTTTGCGGTTTTTACCTGAGACATGCCTACACCCTCTTATTCTTCAAGCCCGCGTACGCGGAAGTGCCAATTGCAGCAGCCGTGCTTCGTCCGCCTGGTCGCGGGTCACTTCACCGGTCAGGGCGCCTTCGCTCATCACCAGGATGCGGTCGGAAATGCCCATGACTTCCATCAGGTCGCTGGACACCACGATCACTGCGATGCCGTTGGCCGCCAGGTTGTGGATGATCTGGTAAATCTCCGACTTGGCGCCGATATCGATGCCTCGGGTTGGTTCGTCCAGCAGCAGCACCTTCATCGGCATCGACAGCCAGCGGCCGAGAATGGCCTTCTGCTGGTTGCCGCCGGAGAGGTACATGATTTTCTGGTCGGCGTTCGGCGTCTTGACTTTCATCGCCTTGATTTGATGCTCGGCGTTGCCCTTTTCCCAACCGTCGCGTAGCAGCCAGCCGAAGGTCGAATGGGCTCCCCGCGCACTGATGTTGATGTTCTCGGCCACACTGGAGAGCGGAATGATGCCTTCCTTCTTGCGGTCCTCCGGGCACAGCAAGACACCGGCGGCAATGGCGTCGCGAGGCGAGCGCAACTGCAACGGCTCGCCACAGAGTTCCAGGCTGCCGGCACTGGCGCGTTCCAGGCCGCTGAGCAGGCGGAACAACTCCGTGCGCCCTGCCCCGACCAACCCGAACAGGCCAAGAATTTCGCCTTTGCGCACTTCGAAACTCACCGGCTCACGCAGGCCAGGGCCGAGCAGACCGTCGACCTTGAGCGCCACCTCGCCCTGCTCGCGCGGGCGGTAGTCGTAGATGTCCTGAATGTCGCGACCGACCATGCAGGTCACCAACTGGTCGTGGGTCAGCGCGCTCATGTCCTCGAACGTGCGCACGTAGCGGCCGTCCTTGAACACCGTGACCGCATTGCAGATACGGAACACCTCCTCCATGCGGTGCGACACGTAGAGCACCACTTTGCCCTCGTCGCGCAAGCGCGTGATGATCGCCATCAAGCGATCGATCTCGCGCGCCGAGAGGCTGCTGGTGGGTTCGTCGAAGGCGATCACATGGGCGCCACGGGACAGCGCCTTGGCGATTTCCACCAATTGGCGCTGGCCCAGGGACAAGCGCCCGAGCTTCTCGTCCGGGTCGATTTCATCGGCCAGGCCCTTGAGGCAGGCCAGGGCCTGCTTACGCAGCAGGCCCCGGTTGACCACGCCAAAACGCGTCGGCAAATGCCCCAGGAACAGGTTCTCGGCCACGCTCATTTCCGGCACCAGGTGCAACTCCTGGTGGATCACCGCCACGCCACTGGCGATGCTGTCGGCGGCGCACTTGAAGGCCATGGTCTGCTCGCCGATCTGCAGCGTGCCGCTGCTGGGGATATAGGCACCGCCCAATATCTTCAGCAGCGTCGACTTGCCGGCGCCGTTTTCGCCCATCAAGGCGTGTACCTGCCCCGGGTGGGCGGTGAAACAGATGCCGTCGAGCGCCTTGACCCCGGGAAAGGTTTTGCCGATACCGTCAAACCGCAGGGCCGCAGCAGTCATTTCCACAGCCCGATCTTGGTCAGTTCTTCCTGGAAGTTGGCACGAGTGATCAGGGTCACTTCGTCCATGGCGGTATACTTGGCGGGCTCTTTACCGGCGGTGACCCACTCGTACATCGCCAGCGCGGTGTTGTAACCCTCGATGTGCGGGCTGGGCAGCATGGAGCCGAAGAAGCCGCTGTCGGCTTTCTTCAATTCGCCGATGGCGTCGGTGCCATTGATGCCGATGCCAATCACGTTGGCCGCTTTGAAGCCTGCGCTTTCGGTGGCGCGCACGCCGCCGAGCACGGTGTTGTCGTTCATGCCACCGATGATCAGGTTTTTTGCGCCGCTTGGGAGTTTGACCAGCGCCGAGTTGGTGGCGTCCATGCTGCCGGGGACGTCGAGGGTTTTCAGCGCGGCGGTGAGGATGTGATCCTTGGGAATGCCGGCCTCTTCCAGGGATTTGATCGAACCGTCGGTGCGTTTTTTACCGGTGTCGAGTTCGTTGAAGGTGTTGACTACCGCGTAGGTCTCCTTCCAGTCCCAACCGCGTTTTTTCGCTTCGGCGGCCATCGCGGCGCCCTGTTTCTGGCCCACTTCGAAAGCAGCCATGCCCAGGTACGGCACGTCTTCCATGAAATTACCCTTGGCATCGACGAAACGGTCGTCCACCGCCATGACTTTCATGTCGTTGAGCTTGGCCTTGGCCACAATGGCAGGGCCGAGGGACACGTCCGGCGGGCAGATCACAAAGCCCTTGGCGCCGTTGGCGGCCAGGCTGTCGATGGCCGAGAGGGTTTTCTCACCGTCGGGCACGGCGATCTTGATCACCGTAAAACCGTGTTCCTTGCCGGCTTTTTCGGCGAAGGCCCATTCGGTCTGGAACCACGGCTCTTCAGCCTGCTTGACCAAAAAGCCGATCTTCACTTCTTCAGCCGATACAACGCCACTGAACGCCATCGCCAGTGCCAGGGCACCGAGTGTCTTCTTGAACCTGTTTTTGCCAAGCATGGAGCACCTCTTCTTGTTATTGAGCGTTTCAAGGACTAGTCGTGGTACATCACAGACCGCCCGCCATCGATCATCAGGCAAGTGGCATTGATAAAAGGCGCTTCGTCGGTAGCCAGGAACAGCGCCGTCATCGCCACCTCGACCGGCTGGCCGATGCGCTTGGGCGGGTGCAAATCGAAGGCGCGCTGACGCTCGGCGTGGGGGTCGGGGAAGCCGTTCCAGTAATCGACGTTGAGCTGGGTTTCGATATAACCCGGCGCGATGGCATTGACGCGAATGCCCTTGGGCGCATATTCGATGCCCAAGGCGCGGGTCAGGCCGAGCAAGCCGTGCTTGGCCACCGGGTACGGGAAGCAACCGGGAATGATGTGACTGGAATGGGTGGAGGCGATGTTGATGATGTTGCCGATGCCCTGCTCGATCATGTGCGGCAGTACCGCGCGGCAGCCGAACCAGGCACCGTCGAGGTCGATGGCGAAGCAGCGGCGCCAGTCTTCGTCGGTCATTTCCAGGGGGTCGCGGAACACGTTGACGCCGGCGCAGTTGACCAGCACATCCACGCGACCAAAGCGCTCGATGGTCATATTCACCAACGCCCGCCACTGCTCGTTGGCGGTGATGTCGATGGCTTGCGCGTAAATCTCGGCGCCGCGTTCGCGCCAATGGGCGGCAACGCGCTCGACTTTTTCGCCCTGGATATCGGCGATGACCAGCCGCGCCTGCTGCGCCTGGAAACACGCGACGATCGCTTCGCCAATGCCTTGGGCGGCGCCGGTGATGATCACCACCTTGCCTTTGAGCCGCTCGCCGTAAGTGGGCTCGGGCACGGCAGGGAGTGACAACGGTTGTGCCTGCATCGCTTCACCTGTTTTATTTTTGGTAGTGAGTGCTGATGCCGTCGACTATAAACCCAGATTCAGAAATATCTCAATATATAAATTTGCATCCCATATTATGAACAAAACAATAAAAAAACCGACCTGTTCAAGGCCGGTTTTTTTGAAGGCGACGTGAATCAGCCCAAGGCAAAGTCGCGCAATGCATCACCTTCCATGCGGTAGCGCACCCACTCTTCCTGGGGCTGGGCGCCGATGGATTTGTAGAACGCAATCGCCGGTTCGTTCCAGTCCAGCACGCTCCACTCGAAACGCGCGCAACCGTTATCAAAGGCAATCCTCGCCAGGTGGCGCAGCAACTTCTTGCCGGCCCCGCCGCCGCGTTGTTCGGGGTTGATATACAGGTCTTCCAGGTACAGGCAGTTGCTGCCAAGCCACGTGGAGTAACTGAAGAAGAACACCGCGAAGCCAATCGGCAAGCCATCGCGCAAGCAGATCAGGCCATGGGCGGTTGCGCCTTCGCTGAACAGGCTGCGCTGAATGTCCACCACACTGGCGATCACTTCATGCCGGGCTTTCTCGTACTCGGCCAGTTCAGTGATGAACGTCAGGATCTGCGCAGCATCGCTGGGCACCGCAGGGCGAATCTCGATGGTCATGGGCAAGCCTTGGGCAATGTCGAAGTGCACATACTAAGGCGCTTTGATGACTGATTGCAGTGCAATTACTGACGCCGGCACACAAAAACTTACAGGTGAGGGCAAACCGTTCGTCGCCGTCAAGGCACGATCAATAATTGAAAACTGACCAATTAAGGGTAAGGACATTAATCCTATGGAGACGCACTCATGAAAAATGCCAAGTTTGCTGCCCTCGCCCTCACCGGCCTGCTGTCCGCCGCTTCGCTGAGCGCATTTGCCGCCGGCTCGACCACCGGCCCTACCGATCCGGTCGGTAGCCCGCCAAGCCCCGCTACTCAGGAATCCCAGGATTCGATGGGTACCGGTCTCGACACCAATGGTGGCGCGATCATCGATAACGGCGCCGACCCACGCACTCGTGGCCAGGACACCCAGCGCCAGGCGCCTGCTGCTGTCGGCAATGGCAAGATGGGCCCGGGCGTTAATCAGCCCGGCGTCAATAAGGGTGATGATTCCAACGTCCCTGGCGCACCGAAACAACCCGCGCCTTGAGCCTGCGTACGCAAGACCGACACCCGATCATTTTCCAGTGAAGAGGTATGCATGAACGTCGATAAAAACCTTGAAAAAGAAGTCCTCACCCGCCTGTTGCACGCCCACCCACAGGGCCTGGGCAAGGAGGTGCTGGACAACTACCGTGGCGAAAAGGAAGTGGCCGGTGTGTTGGCCGGCCTGCAGGACCGCGGTTTTATCAAGGATGGTCATGTGACCACCGACGACGCCGGCGAATATGCGTTGAACTTGCCGATCAAGCTGACCGCGTCGGGAGTGGATGAGGCGCGCAAGCTCGACGGTGAGCGCACTCAGTAATCCATTGATCTGGCCTGGCCCGATGATCAGGGCCAGAAGGAGTATTGCGATGCCTCGTGGAAGCAAAGCCAAATACACCCCTGAACAGAAGCGCAAAGCCGCTCATATCGAGGACAGCTACGAGCACAAGGGCGTCTCCAAGGACGAAGCCGAAGCCCGCGCCTGGGCCACCGTCAACAAGCAGTCCGGCGGTGGTGAAAAGGCCGGTGGGGGCCTGCGCAAGGCGCCGGCGAAGAAGGCCCAGGACCGACAGGACTCGGCCAAGCGAGCGGCGGCCAGCCGGGAGGGGCATCCGCGCAACAGCGGTGCTTCGCTGGGGACTCAGACCAAGGAAAGCCTGATGAAAGAAGCACGGGCCAAGGATATTCCCGGACGGTCGACGATGCGCAAGGATGAGCTGATCGCGGCGCTGAAAAAGGCCGGTTGAACACAGCTCAAAATGTGGGAGGGAACAAGCCCCCTCCCACATTTTTGTTCGTGTTTATTCAGCTAGCAATGCGTCAACTTCAGTGGTGCCGGGAGAGGTCGCCGGCCCCCAGCGCGTCACCGCCAACGCCGCCGCCGCGTTCGCTCGGCGTGCGGCCACAGCCGGCGCCAGACCGTTGGCCAATCCCGCAATAAACACCCCGGCATGCGCATCGCCTGCGCCATTGCTGTCCACGGCCTGCACCTTGAAACCCGGCACGCGCTCAACCTGCCCCACACGCCCCACCCAACAGCCATTCGGCCCATCGCGCACCACCAGCAGGGTGTCGGCGGGCAGGTGCCGGCTCAACGCGGGCAGCGCGGCGCTGATGTCCGACGCACCGGTAAACGCCAGCGCTTCCGGCCCATTGCTGGTCCAGATGTCGATACGCGGCAAGAGCCGGCGCATCAAGGTCGAATCCGCTGCCTTGACCAACGGTCCCGGATCGAACACCACCACGATTGCCCGTGGCAATGCCAACAGCCAGTCGAACAGCGGCTGCGCCTTACCCTCAAGGAGCAGGCTGTAGCCGCTGACATAGACGTAGTCATCAACCTGCGGCACGACCCGAGCCAGGTCCTCGGCGCTGAGTTCGCCCTCTGCCCCGAGGTGGGAAATAAAGGTGCGTTCGGTGCTGGCTTCGGTCAGCGATACACACACGCCAGTGTCCTTGTCACTGCTGGCCGCCAAAGCCATCTCAATCCCCTCGGCCTGCATCGCCGCGCGCGCCAGGTCGCCAAAACGAGCGTTGCCGTGGCGCCCCAGATACACCACCGGCAAACCGTTGCGCCGCGCCGCAGCCATCACATTGAAGCCACCGCCGGCCTCGAAGCTGGCCGATTTGGCGAGTACATCACCGCCGCTCGCGGGCAAGGTATCCAAGGCCATGACCAGGTCGACGATGACCTGGCCGGTGTGCAGCAATCTAGACATGGGCACTCTCGACCGACGCCCGGCGACGGTCAGTCGCGCCGCCCAGTACCGCATATATCCCGCCGGCAACCAGGAAGGTGACGATCCAGCCCAGGCCGTTATGGCCCAGCCAGGAGTCGGACAACGGTCCGGCGAACCAGATGTTCTCGGCCGTGGTGCCGATGGTGGTAAAGCAGAACCCCAGCACGATGGCCACGGCCCAGGCGCCGAATGCGCGCCACTCCACACCGCCGCGATACCAGTAGGCGCTGCTTGGGCTGACGTCCAGCAGGTCCTTGGCGCTGTAGTGGTGACGGTGGATCAGGTCGACCACGAAGATGCCGACCCACGCGGTAATCGGCACGGCCAGCAACGAAATAAAGGTGATGAACGGGCCGTAGAAACTGTCGGCGATCAGCATGAAGTAGATCGAACCGGCGAAGATCGCCACGATGTCGACAATCACCGCATGCACGCGCTTGACCTTCAAACCGAGGGTCAAGGTAGTGAGACCGGCGGAGTACACCGACAGGTTATTGGACAGCAGCAACCCGCCAAACGCGGTGATCAAGTACGGCACGGCCATCCAGGTGGGCAACATATCGCGGATCGCGATGATCGGGTCGGTGGCCGAGGCCAGGTCGTGGTTACCCACCGACAGCAGGCCGCCGAGGGTGATCAGCAACACCAGCGGAATGCCCGCACCGAACGCGGCGGATGCCACCAGGCGCACGGCCTTGACGCTGCGGTGCTGGTAGCGCGACATATCGGCGCCGGCATTGGCCCAACCGATACCGGTACCGGCGGCCATGGTGCCGATGCCGATGATCATCGCGCTCAGCGGGGCCGGTGTGGCGTTGAATACGGCGCTCCAGTCGATGGTGGCGCAGAGGAAACCGCCCACCAGGATATTCAACGCACCGAACACGTAGGTGGCCCACTTCTGGATCACCAGCAGCGTGGCATGACCCAGGCCGGAAACCGCCAGGGTCAGCAGCACGAAAATGCCGATAAAGATCAGCGTCAGCAGCGGTGCACTTTTCGCCTCTACCGCCGAACCGAACAGGATCGAACACAACGACAACAACACGAATGCGGCGGTGGTGGTGTTGACCGTCTCCCAGCCCAGGCGCGACATCAGCGACACCAGCGTGGGCCCGATATTGCCGCGGACGCCGAAGATCGCGCGGGACAAGGTCAGGCTCGGCGCACGGCCACGACGGCCGGCAATCGAGATGATGCCCACCACCGCAAAGGAACCGGCGGCGCCGAGGATCGCCACGATGATCGCCTGCCAGATCGCCAGGCCACGAAACGCCACCAGCGTCGCGCCCAGCGGCAAACCGAGGATGCTGATATTGGCGGCAAACCATACCCAGAACAGTTGCAGCGGATGGCCGTTGCACTCGCCTTCGGGGACTGGTTCGATGCCACGCGTTTCCAATTGGCCGGCGCTTTGGCCGGAAGAGGTGCTGCTCATGAAGATGCTCCCTGGTGCCTGTATTGTTGTGGTTGTGGCAGATACTTAAGGTGGATCGACTCTTGGTCTTCCTGACGCAACGAGTTCAGTGTGGCAGCGGCGCTTGGCGAATTTTGATCAGCCCCTGAACCAGCGGCTGCAAATCCAGGCCGTTGACCCGTTTGACCTGCTCGATCATCGCCTCGGGCCAGCACTGCATGCCCAGGCACGCCCCCAGCATCGCTCCCAGAATCGCAGCAATGGTGTCAGTGTCGCCGCCCAGGCTGGCGGCCAGGCACAGGGCTTCGAACGCGTTCATGTCTCCCACCGCCACTTGCTGGGCCAGGGCAAACGACACGACGACCGACTCCTGGGAGGCCACGGAGGTGCCGATCAACTCATACAACAAGTCGGCAAACAGGGCCTTGTCGCCGCTGCCGACGCTCAAGGTGCGCGCCCAACTGATACGCGTGGAAATACGCCCGCCGGCAACCCAATGGCCATGGCCTTGCGCCTGTTGGGCGATCTGGGTGCCGATGTTCAAGGCTTCGCCCAGGTCGGCACCGTTGATGCCGGCGGACACCACCGCCGCCACCGCCGCCGCGCTGGAGATGCCCAATGTGGTGTTGTGGGTGACCTGGCACGCCTGGATCACCGCCTGGATAAACTGCGCCGGCTCGCGCACATCCGCGGCGATCCCCACCGGCGTGATGCGCATGGCGGCGCCATTGGTGGTGCCGAAACGTCCGGATTCCTGCGGCGTATGCCCGGCAAGGACCATGTCGATTGCGCGCTTGGTCGAGGGCCCGAGCAAATCCTGGGAACCCTTGGCGCGCATCACCGCTTCCCAGTCGATCAAACGCTGAGCGAGTACGCCGGGTTCGATCTTGCCCTGGCCTTCCACCAGCAACTCACCGACCAGGATCGCCTGTTCGGTGTCGTCGGTAATGGAGCCCGCCGGCATGTTGGGTGCGATGGGCTGATCAGAGCCGGCGTCTTCCAAGGTGGTGATGCTGCCAAAGCGCTGTTGCACTTGCTCACGGCTCAGGGACTGGGTAGGCATGCCCAAAGCATCGCCCAGGGCCAAGCCGTAGAAGGCGCCGAGTGCGCGGGCTTGCGGGGTCATTTTGACGCTCCAAACTGCAGGTGCAGGCGAAAGTGCAGCGGGTCGAGCAAGCTCTCGACGTACTCCATGAAACGCTCGCGACGGTCGTAGGTGGTACGCGACGCCTTGAGAAACACGCTGCCCGTCGAGCGGCCGAGCAATTCGGCGTCTTCATCGTTCAGGGGTTCGGCACCGATCCATTGGTCACCCTCGGCGCCGATGAAACCGTAGGCGGCCAGGGTAATGGTCAGGGAGTCGTCGATGAGGCCCAACCGGGGCAGGCTTTCCAGCCCACCGCAGGCGGGCATCAACGAGCGCTCCAGGGACACGGCGGTACCGTCAGTGGTGCGCCGGCGGCGGTCGAGGGCGATGAACTGGTCGCTGCCGAAGCGGCTGAACAGGTCCGGCCGGGTCACCGCTTCCAGGCGCAGGATATCGGTGGTCACCCGTGCACCGGTGTCAGCCAGGGCCTGGGCCCAACCGCTGTTTTGATCCAGCACCATGCCGTCAAAAGTGACGATGGAGCCGACACCGCTCTGCGTCGCAATGTAATTGCGCCGTTTGAGTTCGGCCAGGGCCTCACGCAGCGTGCCGCGACTGACCGCAAACTCCTCGGCCAATTGATGCTCACCGGGCAGCAGGAAACCGTCGACCATCACCCCACCTTCGATACGGCGGATGAGCTCGTCGACGACGCGTTTTTTCTTATCAAATCGAACATGTCTAATCATGTACAAATTGATAACCGAAAGCCGCGAGTCAGGGCAAGCGAATTATTTCAGTGTGATGAAAACCCGGCCTCAGGGCTCCAGGCCAATGCGCAAGAACTCGCCACCGCTCCATACGCCAAGCCAGTTCTGGCCGTTGATCGGACGGCTTACCGCCAGCTCCACCAACTGATAAAACACGTTGCGATGCACCAGGGCTTCAAGGTTGGCGCGCACATGCAGGTAGGGTGACGGTTCCTGGGTGACAGGGTCGATCACCACCCGCAGCGGGTGTTCGAGGCCTGCTTCGATCTGCTCGTCAACGTTGCTGGTAAAGCGCAGCACCTGGCTTTCGCCCTGCCCTTCAACCTCAAGGGTTACCGCGACGAAGGGCGCATCATCGACGCTGATGCCGACTTTTTCTACGGGAGTGACCAAAAAGTAATCATCGCCATCGCGACGAATGATATTGGAAAACAACTTGACCATCGGCTTACGCCCGATGGGCGTGCCCTGATAGAACCAGGTGCCGTCACGGGCGATGCGCATGTCGATGTGACCGCAGAAATCCGGGTTCCACAGGTGCACCGGTGCCGGCCCCTTGCCTTTGGGCAGTTGGGCCAGCAGATCGTTGGCCTTGGCGGAATCGGTCATGGGGTTCTCCCTTTTTTACGTGCAGGACCTACTGATCACTCATACCGAGCAGGCCTCGAGCGTACTGGGCCAGCGGGCGGGCGATCAGGTCCTCGGGCTTGTTATCATGGAACGTCAGTAAACCGCCACGACTGCGAATGCGTGCAGTATCGATCAAATATTGGGTGCTGGTCTCGATCAACATGATCTGGATAACGCCGTTGTCCAGGCCGACACGGTCCAAGGCCTCTTGGTCCGCCCATTCATCGGCGTTGCCGATACGGTCATCCGCCTTGGCGAAGCGGCAGTACAACAAGTAATGCGCACCCGCCGCACGGGCTTCGGCCATGGCCTGCTCCAGCCCTTCGGGGTGGCGGGCGCGGCGCACCATGGGGAAGTATTCGACAAAACCGTTGAAGGCTTCCTCGGCCACTACGTTCGGGCGCGGGTAGGCGCTGCCCGGCGGCACGAACGAGCCCTGGGCGATAAACACAAAGGAGTCCGGCTGTATACGAACCGAGGCGGTACGACGGGTATCGCTATGGTCGAGCAACCCGGCGTCACTCATCTGATAGCGGGTGCCTTCGGCCATATCGCTGACGGTCATGCAACCACTGAGCACCAACGACGCCAGCAACAAAACCAGACTACGCATCCTAATCCTCCAGAAGCCGGTGACGGAAAACCGGCGAATGGGCGTGAGATGCAGAAACCGCGCCATTTGGAAACAACGCATAACTAAATGTGGGAGCTAGCCCCTCCCACATTCAATTACGTGAAATTTCTGGGATAGGGTCAGCCGCCAATGATCTTCATGATGGTGGCCCCACCCGAGAACGCCACTTCCTGCTTGTCGCCCAAAGCCTTCATCAGCAGCCCCTGCAGCGCCGGCAGCGCTTGATGACGCGGCTTGTCCAGCAGGTCGCCGACATAATGACGATTGCTCGACGACAAACAACCATGCAGCCAGCCCGTGGACGACAACCGCAACCGCGAACAGGTCCGGCAGAACGGCACGCTCTCATTGGCGATCACGCCAAAGAAACCTTTGCCCGGCACCTCATAGCGCACCGCCGTGGCATCCACGGGAGCGTTGGCTTGCAGGTATTCGTGGTGTTCGCCGATCAAGCCGAGCAGTTGTTGCAGGCTGACGAATTGCTGCACAAACGCATTGGAATCCTTGGCCAGGTGGCCCATGCGCATCAACTCGATAAACCGCAGCTCGTAGCCCCGCTCCAGGCAGTAGTCGAGCAGCGGCATCACCTGGTCCAGGTTCTGGCCGCGCAACGGCACCATATTGACCTTGATCTTGATTCCGGCGGCGCGAGCCTGGTCCATGCCATCGAGCACGGTAGCCAGGTCGCCGCCCCGGGCGATACTGCGGAAGGCATCGGCATCGAGGGTGTCGAGGGACACGTTGATGCGCTTGATCCCGGCCTCCACCAGCAACGGCAGTTTGCGGGCGAGCAGTTGGCCATTGGTGGTCAGGCTGATATCACTGAGGCCCATTTGCCCCACGGCGCCCATGAAGGCTTCCAGCTTGGGGCTCACCAGCGGCTCACCGCCAGTGATGCGCAAGCGGTCGATGCCCGCCGCTTCGATCAGATACGCCACGCCACGGGCCATGGCCTCGGCCGAGAGTTCGTCCTGGGCAGCCACCAGCCGCTTGCCGTTGGGCACGCAGTAGGTACACGCGTAATTGCAGGCTGAGGTCAGGCTGATCCGCAAATTGCGAAAACGCCTGCCTTGACGATCAACGATCATGGATCACTCCGGCAGAGGATAATTCGGGCGCACTAAAAGCTGACTTATAAATCAGCTTTTAGCAAGGTCCTTGCCTGAGTATATTCCTGGGGTACTGCGCCTGGCAGCAAATCATTACGGGGCAGGCGTATCGATCGATGCCGTCTCGACCAGTGCCGGCTCGGTGCTGTGCTTGCGCTTGTTGCCCATGCGTACGCCGATGTCCATCAGGAACTGGAAGAAGCCTTCCTGATCTTCCAGCACATTGCTCCAGAACGGCGAGTGGTACAGCGCCACGGCGCCATGCACCAGGGCCCAGGCGGCGCAATAGTGGAAATACGGCGGCACGTCTTCAAGCTTGCCTTCACTGATACGGCCTTTGATCAGCAGGGTCAGGCGTTCGAAGTTCGAGGCACGGATCTTGTGCAGTTCCTCGACCATTTCCGGCACTTGATGGCCCTTGACCACTTTTTCTTCGAGGCGGTCAAACAGACGGTAGCGCTGCGGGTCGCGCATGCGGAACTCGAAGTAGGCGCGGGACAGCGCTTCCTTGTCCTTGTCGACATCGGCCGAATGCAGCAGCTCGTTCAAGTCGCGCTCATAGTCGAGCATCAGCCGCAGGTAGATCTCGGCCTTGGATTTGAAATGCTTGTAGATGGTGCCTTTGCCGATACCCACGGCATCCGCGATCATCTCGACGGTGACGCTGTCTTCGCCTTGTTCGAGGAACAACTTGAGCGCGGTGTCGAGAATTTCCTGCTCACGGCGGCGAAACTCACGGACCTTACGGGGTTCTTTGTGCATGAGGAAGAGGTCTGCAAAGGTCGGGAAAGGGAGGGTTGCGCACGACCACGAATACATGGCGATACGATTTACCCAGTGCGAGGGATTATCCCGACTGAACGGTCGTTGGGCAACGCCTATGTGAACCGGCCATGCACTTTACTTTCAGCACGCCAACGTTTTCATGACTCTCAGTCAGAAATAATACGCAACATCTGCCGCCGTACGCCCGTCCAATGAGAACTCAAGCAAAGCGCCTGTATTCCAAATCTGTTTAAAAAACGATCAGTCGCGACTGGACTGAATGAGAACATGATCAATACTTCAACTGTCGGCGCGACATCTCCCCCAAGTGAAGCGTCGACCTGGGTACCGACGGACTGCGTGCCCTTGTTTTACTCCTAATGGTCTTAACCCGGATTCCCCCCCCAGAAGCCGGGTTTTTTTTGCCTGCGGCTTGACCTGCTACGCACTGACATGAGCCAGTGGGAACAGACGCTTGAAGTTCTCGGTGGTCTGCTCGGCGAAACGCTCATAGGACTCACCCCGCAGCATCGCCAGGTAGTCCGCCACGTCGCGCACGTACTCAGGAAGGTTCGGCTTGCCGCGATGCGGGATCGGCGCCAGGTACGGCGAGTCGGTTTCCACCAGCAGACGATCGGCCGGCACCTGGCGCGCCACATCGCGCAGGGCGTCGGCATTGCGAAAGGTCACGATGCCCGACAACGAGATGTAGAAACCCAGGTCGAGGGCGGCCTTGGCCATGTCCCAGTCTTCGGTGAAGCAGTGCAGCACGCCGGCCTGGGGCAACGCGGCTTCGCGCAGCAGGGCCAGGGTATCGGCACGCGCGCCACGGGTGTGGACGATCACCGGCTTGCCGGTCTGCCGGGCGGCTTGCAGGTGCAGACGGAAGGACGCCTGCTGCAGCTCGGCGGCTTCGGGCTCGTAGTGGTAATCCAGGCCAGTCTCGCCAATGGCCACCACGCGCGGGTGGTTGAGTTCACCCAGCAGCCAATCGAGGGCGGGGGCTTCACCGGGCTTGAGGTCCAGCGGGTGGATACCCACCGAGCAATCCACGTCGGCATAGCGATCAGCCAGGGCTTTGACGTCGGCGGCGTTTTCAGCGCTGACGCCGATGCACAGGAAGTGCCCTACCCCGCGTTGGCGCGCCGCTTCCAGCGCAGCGTCGAGTGAGCCGTCGTGCCGGGCAAGGTCGAGGCGATCGAGGTGGCAATGGGAATCTACGAGCATAGGCAATTACAACTTGAGTCATTCAAAGAGAGTTGACCAACGATAAACCCGTCAGCCACCGAAATTAACGTCGGCCGAGCAAGCCCACCCACTGCACCAGCAGCGCTTCGAGCAACAGCACGCGGTTGAGGTTGGCTTTGCCGAGCACTTTCTGGCGTTGGGCGAGAATCCAGTCCTGGATAGCCAGCACCTTGTCCTGTGCACTCTTCTGCGCGAGATACTGCACCACCTTGCGCATATCCGGCAGGCCAAGGCCGCTTTCATCCTGAGTCAACTGGTAGCGCAGGATCAGGCTCGACCAGTCGCAGAACCAGTCGAACAGCAGCAACAGTGGAATATCTTTCCAGGCGCTCTCGGCCAGTTGTGTCGCGGAGAGTTCCTGCTTGAGCAGTTTTTTAACGCCGTCCACCACCAGCGCCCGCTGCTCACGCACGCCTTGACCGTGCAGTTTTACCGCAGCCAGCGGCGAGCCGGCCGCCAGAGTCAGCAACTCGATGCGCTCTTGCTCGGAGCATTCGGGCAACGCCTGCCCCAGCCACTGCAGGCTCATGGCCTCGCTTGGCAAGGGGCATGCCTGCTGCACGCAACGGCTGCGAATGGTAGGCAACAGGCGGCTGGACTGGTGGCTCACCAGCAACAGCACAGTATCGCCCGACGGTTCTTCCAGGCTTTTGAGCAAAGCGTTGGCGGCATTGATATTCATCGCCTCCACGGGCTCGATCAGCACCACCTTGCGCCCGCCCATCTGCGCGGTCTGCACCACGAAACTGACGAGGTCGCGCACCTGGTCGACCTTGATCGCCTTGTCGGCTTCCTCGGGCTCCAGCAGGTAGTTGTCCGGGTGGCTGCCGGCCTTGAGCAGCAGGCACGATTTGCACTCGCCACAGGCATGCAGATTGACCGGACGCAGGCACAGCAAGCTGGCCATCAGGCGCTCGGCGAGGGCGCGCTTACCGATACCGATCGGCCCGTGCAACAAGTAGGCGTGGGCGTGTTGGGCACGGCCGGCCAGCTGCTGCCAGAGGCTGTCCTGCCACGGGTAGGCTTCAGCCACGGGCGCGCTCCAGCAACAAGGGCAGCAGCGCATCGATGGCTTGTTGTACCTGGGCCAATGGTTGGGCGGCGTCCAGCAGGTGATAGCGCGCAGGCTCAGCCTTGGCACGCGCGAGGAACGCGCTGCGCACCAGGTCAAAAAACGCCTGGCCTTCGAGTTCGAAACGATCGAGGCGGCCCCGCGCGCTGGCACGGGCCATGCCCACTTCCACCGGCAGATCGAACAACAGGGTCAGGTCCGGGCGCAAATCGCCCTGCACGAAGCTTTCCAGGGTAGCGATACGTGTCAGGCACAAACCGCGGCCACCGCCCTGGTAGGCGTAGGTGGAATCGGTGAAACGGTCGCAAATCACCACGGCCCCTCGGGCCAGGGCGGGGCGAATCACCTCGGACAAGTGCTGCGCACGGGCGGCAAACACCAGCAGCAACTCGGTGTCCGGGTTCATCTGTTCTTCGCCTGGAGCCAGCAGCACTTCACGGATGCGCTCGGCCAGCGGCGTACCGCCAGGCTCCCGGGTCAACACCACTTCGATACCTTCGCTGCGCAAGCGCTCGGCCAGGTAATCGCGGTTGGTGCTTTTGCCGGCGCCTTCCGGGCCTTCCAGGGTAATAAACAAGCCAGTCACAGGCGGTCCTTAGTCAGAGTCATTGCGGGCTTTGCGGCGCGGCGGTGTCCGGCGCGGGCTCGGCGGGTGCATCAGCGGGCGGCATCACGTCTTCGGCAGGTTTTGCCACGGATGCGGGTGCCGGACTGGAGCGGTAATCGGCGCGGCGTTTGAGCTGAAACTCACGCACGGCGGCATTATGCGCATCCAGGTCATCGGAGAAAATATGGCTGCCGTCGCCCCGTGCCACGAAATACAGGCTGCTGCCCGGCACCGGGTTGAGCGCGGCATGGATTGCCTCGCGACCAACCATGGCGATCGGCGTCGGCGGCAGGCCGGCCACCATATAGGTGTTGTAGGGGTTGGCTTCCTTGAGGTGAGCGCGGGTCAACTTGCCGTTGTAGCGCTCACCCAGGCCGTAGATCACCGTCGGATCGGTTTGCAGCAACATGCCGACCTTCAACCGGCGCACGAAAACACCGGCGATCTGCCCGCGCTCCTCAGGTACGCCGGTTTCCTTCTCGACCAGGGAAGCCATGATCAGCGCCTGATAAGGGTCGGTATAGGGCGCATCGGCGGCGCGCTTGCTCCACTCCTGGGCGAGGACGTCATCCAGGCGGTTGTAGGCTTTTTTCAGTAATTCGACATCGGTCATGCCACGCACGAAGCGGTAGGTATCGGGGAAGAACCGCCCTTCGGGGAACACGCCAGGATGGCCGAGTTTGTCCATCACTTCGCTGTCGCTCAGCCCCGAGAGGCTCTGCACGATTTTTTTATGCTTGGCCAGGCTCGCGCGCACTTGGCGGAAATTCCAGCCTTCCACCAGGGTCAGGCTGTATTGCACCACTTCGCCACGCTGCCACAGGCCGATCAGGCCTTGGGCGGTCATGCCGGGCGTCATGCGGTATTCGCCGCTGTGCAGCGGCTGCCCGTCGAGGTTGAAACGCCAATACAGACGCAACCAGAAGGCGCCGTCGAGCACGCCGTCGGTTTCCAGGCGATTGAAGGTGCCAGTGGGGGTGGCCCCTGCCGGTACATCGAGCAATTGCTCCTGGGTCAGATGCAACGGCTGCTTCAAGGCCGCGTCGTATTTCCAGGCAGCAAAGCCCAACAGCAGCGCCGCCGAGAACAGACCGACCAGCAGCAGTACAACCAGTTTTCGTATCAACTCAAATATCCAATAGCGCGCGAACAATGCCCTGCAGTTTACGGGTGAGCGGGCCAACCGGCCAGCGCATCGCAGCGTACTCGCGCACCGGCCAGATGCCATAAACGCTGTTGCAGACGAAGACTTCGTCAGCCTGTCGCAACTGCTCGATGCCGATGTCGGCCACGGCCACCGGGACGCCCAGCGTTTGTGCCTGGGCCAGGATTTCGGCGCGCATCACCCCGGCAACCCCGCAACGATTCAGATCGGCGGTTAGTAACAAGCCGTTGCTTACCAGGAACAGGTTGCTGAATACACCTTCGATGACCCGTCCGGACATATCCAGCATCAGGCCTTCGGCGTGCTCGGCATCCTGCCATTCGGCGCGGGCGATCACCTGCTCCAGGCGATTGAGGTGTTTGAGACCGGCCAGCAGCGGTTGCTCGGCCAGGCGCGTGGCGCACGCAAACAGGCGGATGCCATCGGTTGCATGGGCGTGGGGATAGGTAGCGGGCGGACTGCCCTGCAAGATACGACGCACCGGCGCGCCGGGGTTGACGCCGTAACCGCGCAGGCTGTCGCCACGGGTAAGGATCAACTTGAGGACGCCGTCGCCGAGGGCGGTGGCATAGGCCAGCACTTCGTTACGGATCAGCGTTTGATCAACCACCAGAGCCAGGCGCCTGCAGCCCTCATCGAGGCGCTGCAGGTGACGATCGAGCAGTACCGGCCGGCCGCTCCTGATGGCGATGGTTTCGAACACCCCATCGCCATACGCCAGGCCGCGATCTTTCAGGGGCACGGTGTCCGCTGGCTGACCGTCGACCCAGCTGTGCATCACTCGGCGAACCGGCGGAACACCAGGGAACCGTTGGTGCCACCAAACCCGAAGGAGTTGGAGATCGCCACATCGATCGGCATCGGTTGCGCTTCGTGCGGCACGAAGTTGAGGTCGCAGCCTTCGTCCGGCTCATCCAGGTTGATGGTCGGCGGAGCGACCTGATCCTTGATGGCCATCACACTGAAGATTGCCTCGACCGCGCCCGCCGCACCTAACAGGTGGCCGGTCATGGACTTGGTGGAACTGACCGCCAGCTTGTAGGCATGCTCACCGAATACCGACTTGATGGCCTGGGCTTCCGCCAGGTCGCCGGTCGGGGTCGAGGTGCCATGCGCATTGATGTATTGCACCTGGTCCGCGTTCACCTTCGCATCGCGCAGGGCGTTGGTGATGCAACGCGCAGCACCGGCACCGTCGGACGGTGGCGAAGTCATGTGGTAGGCGTCGCCGCTCATGCCGAAGCCGATCAGCTCGGCGTAAATGGTGGCGCCACGCGCCTTGGCGTGTTCCAGCTCTTCCAGGACCAGGGCACCGGCACCGTCGGACAGCACAAAGCCATCACGGCCCTTGTCCCACGGACGGCTGGCACGCGCCGGTTCGTCGTTGCGGGTCGACAGTGCACGGGAAGCGCCAAAACCGCCCATGCCCAGGCCGCAGGCAGCCATTTCGGCGCCGCCGGCAATCATCACATCCGCTTCGTCATAGGCGATGTTGCGTGCCGCCATGCCGATGCAGTGGGTGCCCGTGGTGCACGCCGTGGCAATCGCGTAGTTAGGCCCCTGCGCGCCCAGGTGGATGGACAGGAAACCGGAAATCATATTGATGATCGAGCCGGGCACGAAGAACGGTGAAATTCGACGCGGACCGGTCTCGTGCAGGATGCGGCTGGTTTCTTCGATATTGGTCAGACCACCAATACCCGACCCCATGGCCACGCCGATGCGCTCACGGTTGGCGTCGGTGACTTCCAGCCCGGCGTTACGCACGGCCTGAAAACCGGCTGCCAGACCGTATTGAATGAACAGGTCGAGTTTGCGGGACTCTTTGATCGAGAGATATTCCTCGACATTGAACCCCTTTACCGAGCCGCCGAAACGGGTGGAATAGGCAGAAAGGTCCGTGTGTTCGATCAGACCAATACCACTGCGGCCAGCCAGAATGCCCTGCCAACTGCTCGGCACATCCGTACCCAGTGGCGACAACATACCCATACCGGTGACTACGACGCGTCTACGCGACACAGCACTCTCCTTTTTCTAATGACGACACTTTTTCATCGCCGCTAAAGAAAAAACCGCACGCCGTTACAGCAGTGCGGTTTTTCCCTGACAGCAAGCGACGACTACAAACTATTACGCCTGATGGCTGGTAACGTAGTCGATGGCAGCTTGAACAGTAGTGATTTTTTCAGCTTCTTCGTCCGGGATTTCGGTCTCGAATTCCTCTTCCAGAGCCATCACCAGCTCAACGGTGTCAAGGGAATCGGCACCCAGGTCTTCTACGAAGGAAGCCGTGTTGACCACTTCTTCTTCCTTAACGCCCAGTTGCTCGGCGACGATTTTCTTGACGCGCTCTTCGATGGTGCTCATACCTTGTTTAACTCCTAATGGACAAATTCAGGCAGCTGGCCAGTGGGTAAGTGTATAGAAAGCCATTTCAGCTTTTCAACTGAAAGCTTCACCCTGTACCCGCTCGGCCACCGGCCTATAAATTAAGTTGCAGCTTTATAACGGATTTTAGACAGCTCGTATTACATTTTTTTGAAGCGATCCGTCACAATTTAACTCATGTACATCCCGCCGTTCACCGGGATTGTAGCCCCAGTCACGTATGCCGCACCGTCGGATGCCAGGAAAGTGACCACATTCGCGATCTCTTGAGCCTGGCCCAGACGGCCCAGCGGAATCTGCGTCAGCAAGGCTTCACGCTGTGCTTGGGGCAGTTCGCGGGTCATATCGGTGTCGATGAACCCTGGGGCCACCGAGTTGACCGTAATCGACCGCGAACCGACTTCACGCGCCAGTGCCCGACTGAAACCTTCCAGACCGGCCTTGGCGGCTGCATAGTTTACTTGGCCTGCGTTGCCCATGGCACCCACTACAGAGCCAATATTGATAATTCGACCCCAACGCGCCTTGGTCATGCCGCGCAAAACGCCCTTGGACAGGCGAAACAGACTGTTCAGGTTGGTATCGACCACGTCGTACCACTCGTCGTCTTTCATGCGCATCATCAGGTTATCGCGGGTGATACCGGCGTTATTCACCAGGATCGCGGGCGCGCCAAACTGTGCAGTGATGGCAGCCAGCACGGCGGCGACGGATTCATCATTGGTCACATTCAATTCAAGACCGGTGCCTTCAACGCCGTTTTCCTTGAGGGTCGCGGCGATACGCTCGGCGCCCGAGGCGGACGTGGCGGTACCGATCACAACGGCGCCCTGACGGCCCAGTTCCAGGGCGATCGCCTGGCCAATGCCGCGGCTTGCGCCGGTAACCAATGCAACTTTACCTTGCAGACTCATGCAGGCTTCTCCTAAGTAAGGGATTCAGGCCAGTGCCGCGCGAGCGGCAGCGAAGGCTTCAGGGGTATTGAGGTTAGCGGTCGACACGCCATCGGCGCAGCGCTTGTTGAGGCCTGCCAGGACTTTGCCCGGGCCGCACTCGACCAGCTCGGTGGCGCCGTTGGCAGCCAGGGCCTGGACCGATTCAACCCAGCGCACCGGTTTGTAGAGCTGCTCCAGCAGATCACGCTTGAGGGTTTCGAGGTCGGCGGCAACGGCCGCGCTGACGTTCTGCACCAACGGGATCTGCGGCGCCTGCCAATTGATCGCAGCAATGGACTCGGCAAAGCGCTCGGCCGCCGGACGCATCAGCTCGCAGTGCGAAGGCACGCTCACCGGCAACGGCAACGCACGCTTGGCGCCACGGGCCTTGCAGCCTTCGATGGCACGCTCGACAGCTGCCTTGGCACCGGCGATCACCACCTGGCCAGGGGAATTGAAGTTCACCGCGCTGACCACTTCGCCCTGGGCCGCTTCGGCACAGGCTTCGATCACCACCGCGTCGTCCAGGCCCAGGATAGCGGCCATGCCGCCCTGCCCCGCCGGAACAGCGTCCTGCATCAGTTGGCCACGACGCTCGACCAGCTTGACCGCCTCACCCAGGGTCAGGCTACCGGCGGCAACCAGGGCGCTGTATTCGCCCAGGCTGTGACCGGCAACGAATGCCGGACGCGCACCACCTTCGGCCAGCCACAAGCGCCACAGGGCGATCGAAGCGGTCAGGATGGCCGGTTGGGTTTTATCGGTTTGATTGAGTTGCTCTTCCGGCCCTTGCTGGGTCAGCGCCCACAGGTCGTAACCCAGGGCATCGGAAGCTTCCTTGAAGGTGTCCAGGATCAGCGGGTATTGCGCGCCCAGCTCGGCCAGCATGCCGAGGGACTGCGAACCCTGCCCTGGAAAGACGAATGCGAGGGATGTAGACATTTAACAAGCCCCTAAATGATCGGGTCGTCGGAAATAGTCGCTCCCGATCTTAAAATGAATGATGGGAGCGCACGAAACTGACAGATTGGATGGTCAATTGAACTGGCCGGTCACATTTAAGCACTCTCGGGCCGATTCGCCTAAGGCAACAGGTCCTCAAGACGGCCGTGCAAGCGTTGCGGCAGGTTTTCCTGGATCTCGATCAAGGCCCGCGCAATCGCACTCTGGAAGCCTTCCACACCGGCCGCGCCATGGCTTTTCACCACAATGCCCTGCAACCCCAGGAAACTCGCACCGTTATGCCGCGCCGGGGCCAGGTCGGCCTGCAGGCGACGCATCAACGGCAGCGCCAGCAAACCGACCAGCCGCGAGGCCAGATTCCGCCTGAACAATGCCTCGATGCGCGTGGCGATCATGGTCGCCAGGCCCTCACTGGATTTGAGCAGGATATTGCCGACAAACCCGTCACACACCACCACATCGGCCTCGCCCCGGTACAAACCGTCACCTTCGACAAAACCGATGTAGTTCAAGCCTCGCGCGCCCTGCAGCAAGGTGGCGGCGAGCTTGACTTGCTGGTTGCCCTTGATGTCTTCGGTGCCGATATTGAGCAAAGCCACCCGCGGACGGGCGACACCCAGCGCTTCGGCGGCCACCGAGCCCATCACGGCAAATTGAAACAGGTGCTCGGCGCTGCAATCGACGTTCGCCCCCAGGTCCAGCAGCTGGCAATAGCCTTTCTGCGTCGGAATCGCCGCCACCATCGCCGGCCGGTCAATCCCCGGCAGTGTCTTGAGCACATGCCGCGACAACGCCATCAAGGCCCCGGTATTGCCGGCGCTGACGCAGGCTTGCACCTTGCCGTCACGCAATAATTCCAACGCCACGCGCATGGAGGAGTCGGGTTTGCCGCGCAGGGCCGTCGCCGGTTTTTCATCCATGGTGATGGTTTCGCTGGCCGGCGTAATCGTCAGGCGCGCGCGATCCACAACCGGATGGCTGGCAATCAGTGCTTCAAGAAGGGAGGGTTGACCGACGAGGGTCAGGTGCAGCGAGGGTGTTGCAGACAGGCTGGCAATGCAGGCCTGAACAATGCTGCGGGGACCGAAGTCCCCGCCCATTGCGTCAATCGCGATGACTTGAGCAGACAAGTGATTACTCGTCAGCGCCCTTGTCGATCACTTTACGGCCACGGTATACGCCTTCTGGCGATACGTGGTGACGCAGGTGAACTTCACCAGTGGTCTTTTCCACGGACAGGGTGCTAGCCTCGAGAGCGTCGTGCGAACGGCGCATGTCACGGGCGGAGCGGGATTTTTTGTTCTGCTGAACAGCCATAATTGATTAACTCCTAAACGTTTGGGTCACGCTTTAACTGCGCCAATACACTGAACGGGTTGGACCGCGTTACCTCGTCCTCGCTCGGCTCGGCCTCGTCATCGAGACCCTCCGGCTGCTGGCATTCTTCCGGATGATGAGCAGGCACAATGGGCAAGGCGAGCAAAAGCTCCTCCTCGATCAGTGCATGCAGATCCAATGGATCTTCGCCCAGTTCCAGCACGTCATAACCTTTCGGCAACGACTGGGTATTCGCACCCTCTTTCACCACAGCATAACTGCATTCGCTGTGGATCGGCAGGGTGACCAGCTCAAGACAACGCTGGCAAACCATTTTGACTTCGGTGTCGATAACGCTGTGGATTACCACAGATTTACGTTCATCTCGTTCAAAAACGAATTTGGCCTGCACCGTACCGACAGTGTCGGAAAGCGGGTCGCAGAGTCTCTCCAAATCGGCCAGCAGCACTTCACCTTGGAGGGTGGTGCCACGATCAGCCAATTTGCGCGGGTCAACGTGAGGTGGAATCGGGTCATTCAACATAGGCGCAGCATTATAGGGATGCACCCGGCCATGTCAAAGGAAATTCAGCCCTGTGCGTCAGCTGGTCGCCCCGCTAGAATCCGCAGCGGCTTTAAGGAGATGCCCATGCTGCCTTTATTACTTGCTTCCAGCTCGGTTTATCGCCGGGAATTGCTCAGCCGCCTGCACCTGCCGTTCATCTGCAGCTCGCCGGATATCGACGAAAGCCACCTGGCCAACGAGCCCGCCGAGGCGCTGGTCAGGCGCCTGGCCGAAGAGAAGGCCCGTGCGCTTGCCGCCAGCCATCCAGGGCACCTGATCATCGGCTCCGATCAGGTCGCCACACTGCAAGGCCGGATCATCGGCAAGCCTCACACCTTCGAGAACGCCCGCGAGCAACTGCTGGCGGCCAGCGGCCAGCGCGTGAGCTTCCTCACCGGGCTGGCGCTGCTCAACAGCGAGACGGGGCACTGCCAGGTCGACTGCATCCCTTTTACCGTGCATATGCGCGAGCTGGATGCGGCGCGTATCGAGCGTTACCTGCGGATCGAGCAGCCCTATGACTGCGCAGGCAGCTTCAAGGCCGAGGGGCTCGGCGTGAGCCTGTTTCAGAGCACCGAAGGCCCGGATGCGACCAGCCTCGTCGGTTTACCTCTGATTCGACTGGTGGATATGCTACTGAGCGAAGGCGTGCAGATCCCTTAAGCCCGCCCCTCCCACATTTGATCTACAGCAGGCTTGAGCTATCAGCGCAGGCTCGGACCCTGGAAGCCCATGTACAGGGCTAGCTTCTCGGCCACGCTGGCACCAAGTTTTTTGGAAAACCGATCAAACGGCGATTCCTCAACCGTGAAATCCACCAGGTCTTTTTCGCCAATCACATCCCGCGCCACCGAACTGGCACTGCCCAGGCCATCGATCAAACCCAGCGGCAATGCCTGCTCACCCGACCAGATCAGGCCGGAAAACAGCTCGGGATGCTCCTTATCCTTCAGGCGATCGCCACGGCCCTGCTTCACGCTGGCGATGAACTGGCGGTGGGTGGTATCGAGCACGCCCTGCCAAAACTGGGTTTCATCCGCCTTTTGCGGCTGGAACGGGTCCAGGAACGCCTTATGCTCGCCCGAGGTGTAGGTGCGACGCTCCACTCCCAGCTTTTCCATGGTGCCGACAAAGCCGTAACCGGCCGCCGTCACACCAATGGAGCCCACCAGACTGGCCTTGTCGGCGTAGATCTGGTCAGCGGCGCTGGCGATGTAATAGGCACCCGAGGCGCCCAGGTCGGAAATTACCGCATACAGCTTGATATCCGGGTGCAGCCCGCGCAGACGGCGAATCTCGTCATACACATAACCCGACTGCACCGGACTGCCGCCCGGGCTGTTGATACGCAGGATCACACCCTTGACCTTAGGGTCCTCGAACGCGGCACGCAGGCTGCCGACGATGTTGTCGGCGCTGGCTGGCTCCTTGTCGGCAATCACCCCACGCACCTCGATCAAGGCGGTGTAGTGGGCGCCACGGGTCGCGCTTTTTTCCATGTCCATCAGCGGACTGAACAGCGCCAGCATGAGCAACAGGTAAGTAAAGGTCAGCAGCTTGAAGAAAATTCCCCAGCGCCGTGCGCGGCGCTGCTCCTGGACGCTGGCCAGGAGAGTTTTCTCCAGCAGCTGCCAGCTTTTGCCATCACCGCTTTCAGCCTTTTCGGGCGCTTTCCAGTCGTCACTCATGTGTCATCAACCCCAGCTAATACTTATCGGGCCCGACTGAGCCAGGCCTGCAATTGCGAAAAATGATCGATCGTGACCCTGGGCTCATAAGACTGCAACGCCTCGGCAGACTGCGCCCCATAGCTGACCGCGACACTGTCCATGCCCGCGTTGCGCGCCATCATCAGGTCAAAAGACGCATCCCCCACCATCAATGCCTGGCGCGGCGACGCACCGCAATGGGCCAGGATCTGCTCCAGCATCAGAGGGTGAGGCTTGCTGGCAGTTTCATCGGCCGCACGGGTGATATCGAAATAGTCTTCCCAGCCATGCGCCTTGAGCACCCGATCCAGCCCCCGACGCGCCTTTCCAGTGGCGACCGCCAACTGATAGCCATCGGCACGAAACGCCTCCAGCGATTGCACCACACCGTCGAACAACGGCGAAGGCTCGGCCTCCAGCGCAATGTAGTGATCGGCGTAGTGCTCACGGAACGCGACCAGCTCATCGTCGGCGATCTGCGGGTATAGGGTGCGAATCGCTTCGGGCAAGCCCAGGCCGATAATGCCTTTGACCGCCAGGTCGCTGCACAACTGCAAGCCTGAGCGAGTCGACGCCACGTGCATCGACTCGACGATGCGGCCAATGGAATTGGCCAGGGTGCCGTCCCAGTCGAAAATCAGCAGTTTGTATTCAGGGTGCGACACTCAGGCGCTCCACGGTCTTGGCCCACATTTCATCGACCGGCGCCTGCAGCTTCAATTCGCCACCATCGGGCAGCGGCACGGTCAGCATGTAGGCGTGCAGGAACAGGCGCTTGCCGCCCAGATCGCGGATCTCCTTGGAGAAACCCTCGTCACCGTATTTGGTATCGCCCGCAATGCAGTGACCCGCATGCAAGGTGTGCACGCGAATCTGGTGGGTGCGCCCGGTCACCGGCTTGGCCTCGACCATCGTCGCAAAGTCACCGAAGCGGCGCAGCACTTTGAACAGGGTCAGGGCCTCTTTGCCCTCCTCGTCCACCTCAACCATGCGCTCGCCGGAACGCAGGTTGCTCTTCTGCAGCGGCGCGCGAACGCTTTTGATCGAGCTGGCCCAGTTGCCGCGCACCAGCGCCATGTAGCGCTTGTCCACGCCATCGCCACGCAGGGCGGTGTGCAAGTGGCGCAACATGCTGCGTTTCTTGGCGATCATCAGCAGGCCGGAAGTGTCACGGTCCAGGCGGTGCACAAGCTCAAGTTCCTTGGCATCGGGGCGCAACTGACGAAACGCTTCGATCACCCCGAAGTTAAGACCGCTGCCGCCGTGAACCGCAATGCCGCACGGCTTGTTGATCACGATCAACTTGTTGTCTTCGAAGACAATCGACGCTTCCAGGCGTTGCAGCAGGCCCTGGGCCAGCGGCACGGGCTCATCGCGCTCAGGCACGCGCACCGGCGGCACACGGACGATATCGCCCGCCTGCAGCTTGTACTCGGGCTTGATCCGCCCCTTGTTCACGCGCACTTCGCCTTTACGCAAGATGCGATAAATCAAGGTCTTGGGCACGCCTTTGAGCCTGGCCAGGAGAAAATTGTCGATGCGTTGGCCGGCATATTCCGGCGAGACCTCAAGCAGCTGGACGCTGGGGGTCGGGGGGGCGTTAGTCGTCATGGCGGCGATGATAACAATTTTTTATGGAATTGAAGCACTTAATCATTGCTGCTATAGTCGCGAACGCCGCCAAAAGCGGCCTGGACAGAGGACTAGCGGCAAACTGCCGGCCCTGACCATCGCAATTCATCAGGACGCGAGGCCGTCCTACGGGGCTTTGGCCACCTTGGAAGGCTCAGGATTGTAACAAGCGCAGGTGACATGAGGCCTGAAGCGAGTGCAAGAAGCAGAGTGAATACTCGTCTTTTGCGCCGATATTTACGGCCAGTTCACAAAGTGCAGTCAGCCTTGAGCCAGACCATGGCGAATGCTTCGGAAACAACGCCTGTTAAGAGCTGAGTGAGAGCGCAACCGCCCGCATTCAGTCTTGTTTAGCCATGAGCGTGGACTCCCCATTGGAGAACACGGTAAATGCCAACCCGCTGCGGATTCTGCGCGCGGCAGCACCCGAATTATCAGGGATACGTGTAGGGTGGAGATGCACAACCGTCGGACCGTGTAGCACTAGGCTTATATTTAGACGCTTCATCTCGTCCACAGTCGCCGGTTGATTCCTCCTCCTGACCTTAGCTTTTGTTGAAGTGGTGCCTTTGTCACCACCGCTAACAAGCAGGACGCGTCCGTCGCGATACCGCCCCAATTGGCGAGTTATTGCTGGACACTGGAGTGGCCAACCACTCTTGACGCACCTGACACCGACCGTGAGAAGTCGTGTGTGCCGAACGCCGTTTCCGGCAGCCCGGAAACCGACGGTACAACATGAAAAGAATGCTGATTAACGCAACTCAACCCGAAGAGTTGCGTGTTGCACTGGTAGATGGCCAACGCCTCTACGACCTGGACATCGAATCCGGTGCACGCGAGCAAAAGAAGGCCAACATCTATAAAGGCCGTATTACTCGCATCGAACCAAGCCTTGAGGCTGCCTTTGTCGATTTCGGCTCCGAGCGCCACGGCTTCCTGCCCCTCAAAGAAATCTCCCGCGAATACTTCAAGAAAGCCCCCGAAGGCCGCGTGAACATCAAGGACGTCCTGAGCGAAGGCCAGGAAGTCATCGTCCAGGTCGAAAAAGAAGAACGTGGCAACAAGGGCGCCGCCCTGACCACCTTCATCAGCCTCGCCGGTCGTTACCTGGTGCTGATGCCGAACAACCCACGTGCCGGCGGCATTTCCCGTCGCATCGAAGGCGAAGAGCGCAACGAACTGCGCGAAGCGCTGAACGGCCTGATTGCACCGGCCGACATGGGCCTGATCGTGCGCACCGCCGGCCTGGGCCGCAGCAGCGAAGAAATGCAGTGGGACCTCGACTACCTGCTGCAGCTGTGGACCGCCATCAAAGAAGCCTCGCTGGATCGTTCCGCGCCATTCCTGATCTACCAGGAAAGCAACGTGATCATCCGCGCTATCCGCGATTATCTGCGCCAGGACATCGGCGAAGTGCTGATCGACAGCGTTGAAGCCCAGGACGAAGCCCTGACCTTCATCCGCCAGGTGATGCCGCAGTACGCCAGCAAGATCAAGCTGTACGAAGACAGCGTTCCGCTGTTCAACCGTTTCCAGATCGAAAGCCAGATCGAGACCGCCTTCCAGCGCGTGGTCGAACTGCCTTCCGGCGGCTCCATCGTGATCGACCCGACCGAGGCCCTGGTGTCCATCGACATCAACTCGGCACGCGCCACGAAGGGTAGCGACATCGAAGAAACCGCCCTGCAGACCAACCTGGAAGCGGCTGAAGAAATCGCCCGCCAGCTGCGCCTGCGTGATATCGGCGGCCTGATCGTGATCGACTTCATCGACATGACCCCGGCCAAGAACCAGCGCGCCGTGGAAGAAAAAGTCCGTGAATGCCTGGAAGCCGACCGCGCCCGCGTGCAAGTCGGTCGCATCTCGCGCTTCGGCCTGCTGGAAATGTCCCGCCAGCGCCTGCGTCCATCCCTGGGCGAAAGCAGCGGCATCGTCTGCCCGCGTTGCAACGGCACCGGCATCATCCGTGACGTTGAATCGCTGTCCCTGGCGATCCTGCGCCTGATCGAAGAAGAAGCCCTGAAAGACCGCACCGCCGAGGTTCGCGCGCAAGTGCCGATCCCGGTTGCCGCGTTCCTGCTCAACGAAAAACGCAACTCGATCACCAAGATCGAACTGCGCACCCGTGCCCGTATCGTGATTCTGCCGAACGATCACCTGGAAACACCGCACTTCGAAGTGCAGCGCCTGCGTGATGACAGCCCGGAAGCCCACAGCGGCCAGTCCAGCTATGAAATCGCCGCGGCCGCCGCCGAAGTGGAAGAAGTCCAGCCAGCCGCCGCAACCCGCACCCTGGTTCGCCAGGAAGCGGCCGTGAAGACCGCACCTGCCCGTGCCAACGCACCGATGCCGGTTGAACCTGCGGCGCCGGTTGCCGCGCCGGCCGCCCTGCCTGAGCCAAGCCTGTTCAAGGGCCTGGTGAAGTCGCTGGTGAGCCTGTTCGCCACCAAGGAAGAGCCCGCAGCGCCGGTCGTGGTTGAAAAACCTGCTACCGAACGCCCGGCGCGCAACGAAGAACGTCGCAACGGTCGCCAGCAGAGCCGAAACCGCAACGGTCGTCGTGACGAAGAGCGCAAGCCGCGCGAAGAGCGTGCACCTCGCGAAGAACGCGCGCCACGTGAAGAGCGTGCACCTCGCGAAGCCCGTGAAGAGACCCCGGCCGTAGCCCGTGAAGAACGTGCACCGCGTGAAGAGCGCGCACCACGTACCCCACGCGCCCCGCGTGAAGATCGCAAGCCACGTGGCGAGCGTGAAGAACGCGTGCGTGAACTGCGCGAGCCGCTGGACGCAGCGCCAGCTGTTGCCGCTGCCGCCGCCGTGGCCACCGAAGAACGCCCGGCTCGCCAGCCGCGTGAAGAACGTGCGCCACGCGAGGAACGCCAACCACGCGCTCCGCGTGAAGAGCGTCAACCACGCGCAGAGCAAGCCGCTGCCGCCAGCGAAGAAGAAGTACTGACCGGCGAAGAGCAACTGCAGGAAGACGGGCAGGAAGGCGCCGAAGGCGATCGTCCACGCCGCCGCTCCCGTGGCCAGCGTCGTCGCAGCAACCGTCGTGAGCGTCAGCGTGATGCCAACGGCAATGTGATCGAAGGTTCGGAAGAAGCCGGCGAGAGCGCAGAAACTCAAGCCAACGAACCGACTGGCGCCGAACTGGCTGCCGGCCTGGCCGTGACCGCCGCCGTTGCCAGCTCGGTCATCAGCGCACCTGCCGAAGCCCAGGCTCACGAGCAGGCTGAACGCGCCACTGCGGCTGTCGAAGAAAGCGCCGTTGTCGAAACACCTGCCGCCCAAACCCCAGAGGTTGAAGCGCCGGCTGTTGAAGCGCCAGTCGTGGAAGCACCGGTTGTCGAGGCCACTACCCCAATCGAAGCCCCAGTGGTTCCGGATGTGGAAGTGACCCAGGCGCCTGAAGCGCAACCGGAAGTGGAAGTGGCCGCTGCTGAACCGGCCCCTGTGGTTGAGCCTCAGCCAGTGGTGGAAGCCGTTGTGGAAGCAGAAGCGGCCCCGCAAGTGCGAGAAGTTCGTGAAGAACAGACCGCCTTCCAATGGACTGCCGAACCCACCGCTCCGGTTGAAGCGCCCGCCCCTGCCCCTGTGGTAGAAGAAGCGCCAACACCGGTTGTTGATGTCGTGGTTGCCGAACCTGCGCCAGTGGTTGAGCCGGCTCCGGTCGTTGAACCAGTGCCTGTGGTTGAAGCGCCGGTGGTTGCCGAAGTTGTCGCGCCAGTGGTTGAAGCCGCACCGGCCAGCGCCCTGACCGAAAACGGTCGCGCACCGAACGACCCACGTGAAGTGCGTCGTCGTCGCAAGGAAGCTGAAGCCGCGGCTGCAGCTGCTGCACAGGAAACAGAAGCTCGAGACTAAACCCCTCGTGTGATTCCAGCAGTGACTAAAAAGCCCCGCCTGAGTGATCAGGCGGGGCTTTTTCTTGCAAAAAATTCAAACACACCGTCCCTCCCCCCATTCAGTCCGCGCTGAACGCCAACCGCCGCGGCACATCCACATCCCACAGCACGCCGGGATCATCCACCTGCACGTCCCGCACCTGCGCCTGTGAAAACAAAGGCTTCGCGCCACGATCCCCGGTCAACGCCATCAACTTCGGCCCCAATACACGACCGAAAGCCACCGGATGCCCATACTGCCCGGCATACACCGGCACGGTGATGTCTGCCGGATCGGCCAGCACACGCTCGATGGTCGAGGATCGAATAAACGGCATATCCCCCAGCAGCACCAGCCAGCCGTCTGCCGAAGCACTGGCCGCAACGGCTGCGGCGATGCTGTGGCCCATACCGGCCGATTCCAGCAGCAGAACCTGGCAACCATGCACCTGGGCCAATCGAATCACCTCCAGGCGCTCCGGCGAGGTCACCAACCACCGCTGCACGATACTGCCCGGCAGATTCACCAGCACCTGTTCGATCACCGGCCGCGTCACGCCGTCCCGACCTACGCAGGGCGCGAGCAATTTATCCTGATCAGCCCCCGCCTCGGCACGAAACCGGCTCCCCTGCCCCGCCGCCAGCACAATCGCCGTCACCGTCACTCAGCAGCTACCGGCAGCGGCTTTTTCTGCATTGGCGCGACGCCGTTTTTGATCGCGACGATTTCCGCCATCAACGACAACGCAATCTCCGCCGGCGTATGGCTGCCGATATGCAAGCCAATCGGCCCATGCAAACGTGCAATCGCCTCGGCTGACAACCCCAGCGCGGCCAGGGTTTGCCGGCGTTTCTGGGTATTGACCCGCGACCCCAGCGCGCCAATGTAGAAAGCCCTGGAATTCAACGCCGTCAACAACGCCATATCGTCCAGGCGCGGGTCGTGGGTCAGGCAGACGATGGCCGTGCGTTCATCGGTCTGGACCGTGAGCACCGCTTCATCGGGCATGCCCGGCACGAAGCGGCCGTGCTGTTCTTCCCAGCCGTAGACGAACTCTTCGCGTGGATCACAGATAAGCACTTCGAAATCCAGCAGGCGCGCCATCTCCGCCACGTAACGCGACAGCTGCCCCGCACCGATCAACAGCAGGCGCCAGCGTGGGCCATAGATGGCACGCAGGCGCTCACCGTCGAAGCTCACCACATCGGTCTTGCTTGCGTCGCTCAGCGTCACCTCGCCCGTGGCCAGGTTCAGCTCACGCGCGACGACCTGATGATTCTCACAGCGCGCCAGCAGCGCCTCGACCCAAGCCCAATCGTCCACACGCTCTTCGGTCAGGCGCAGGGTGCCGCCGCAGGGCAGGCCAAACCGCGCCGCCTCATCACGCGTTACGCCGTAGGTCACCAGTTGCACGGGCGGGCCGTCAGCGGGCAAGCGGCCATCCTGCAGTCGGGCAATCAAGTCATCTTCGATGCAACCGCCCGACACCGAGCCGATCACCACGCCGTCACCGCGCAGGGCCAGCATCGCTCCCGGCGGGCGCGGCGCGCTGCCCCAGGTCTGCACCACGCTGTACAACATCACACGCTGCCCGGCGCGACGCCATTCCAGCACGCTGCGCAGGACATTCAGATCCACACTGTCCATCAGGCCTCCCACAAGCAATGTCGTGCCCACTGTAAACCAAAAAAAACCCAAGTTCCCCGCCACAAAAGCAAACGCCCCGAACCAGTCGGGGCGTTTGCGGATAACTGTCAGCGTGCATTCACGCCATCAGCGACTTACTTGACAGTAGGTGCAGGGCCTTCGGCCACGCCCAGGTCGTCGATTTCGCGGGTTTCGGAGATACCGGTACCGCCGGACGCCAGCTCGCTTTGCAGCTTGTCGGTGTCCAGTTCCTTGACCCACTTGGCCACAACGATGGTGGCAACGGCGTTACCCACCAGGTTGGTCAGCGCACGGGCCTCGGACATGAAACGGTCGATACCCAGGATCAGCGCCAGACCGGCAACCGGCAGGTGGCCGACAGCCGACAGGGTCGCAGCCAGTACGATGAAACCACTGCCGGTCACGCCAGCAGCGCCTTTGGAGGACAGCAGCAGCACCAGCAGCAGCGTGATCTGGTGGGTGATGTCCATGTGGGTGTCAGTGGCCTGAGCGATGAACACGGCCGCCATGGTCAGGTAGATCGAGGTACCGTCGAGGTTGAACGAGTAGCCGGTCGGAATGACCAGGCCGACGACGGATTTTTTCGCGCCCAGACGCTCCATCTTGATCAGCATGCGTGGCAGTGCGGATTCCGAAGACGAAGTCCCCAGCACGATCAGCAGCTCTTCACGGATGTAGCGGATCAGCTTCAACACGCTGAAGCCATGCGCGCGGCAGATGGCGCCAAGC
This sequence comes from Pseudomonas sp. FP597, assembly GCF_030687435.1. NCBI lineage: Bacteria > Pseudomonadati > Pseudomonadota > Gammaproteobacteria > Pseudomonadales > Pseudomonadaceae > Pseudomonas > Pseudomonas sp. FP597. Next base: position 4,920,729 of record NZ_CP117432.1, read on the forward strand.
ACCACGACCACGAACAGAATGCAGGTGATGTAGAAGCAGATCATCAGCTGGCCCAGCTGCACCAGCGAACCCACACCGTAGGCACCGATGGTGAACGCCATGGCACCCAGGGCACCGATCGGCGCGAGCTTCATGATCATGTTGATGATGTTGAACATCACGTGGGCGAAGCGATCGATGAAGTCCAGCACCGGCTTGCCGTAGGCGCCCAGGCGGTGCAGGGCGAAACCGAAGATCACCGAGAACATCAACACTTGCAGGATATCGCCGTTGGCGAACGCGCCGACGATGGTGTTAGGGATCACATTGAGGATAAAGCCGACGATGCTCTGGTCTTTACCGGCGGTCACGTAGGCCGCGACTTTGGAGGCGTCCAGGGTCGCCACATCGATGTGCATGCCGGCGCCCGGTTGCACGACGTTCACGACAACCAGGCCGATCAGCAGGGCAATGGTGGACACGATTTCGAAGTAGAGCAGCGCGTAGCCGCCGGTTTTGCCCACCGATTTCATGCTTTGCATGCCGGCGATGCCGCTGACAACGGTGCAGAAGATGATCGGGGCGATGACCATTTTGATCAGTTTGATAAACCCGTCACCCAGCGGCTTGAGAGCCACGCCGGTCTGGGGGTAGAAGTGACCGAGCAAAATACCGATAACGATTGCGACGATCACCTGGAAATACAGGGATTTGTAGAGTGGCTGACGAGTCGTCATTGCAAAGTTCCTCAATCGTCCCGTGTGGCAAATATCCGCCATTGCCCACGACACTTGAATTGCGAACCCTCCTGCACTGGAGGGATTTGTTGTTTGCGAGGACTGTGCTCCAGGCCTGCGCTGTAGTCCTTATCGCAAACGTCGTGCCACTTTGCGCAAAAGCGCTAAAGGCCTTTAGACATCAGGGTTGGCGGTTTCCAGGCGCCCTCCCATGCGCCAAGTCAGGTGGCGGATTTCCGCCCACTTACCCAATCCCGTCCTACAATTTGGCGGATATCCGCCTTGTCGCCCGCTCCCGCTGGTGACTACCATCCGCCACTTCATGGACCGGGGGCCTCGCATGCGTGAACGTACCATCGCCAGTCACTATGCCCGAGCCGCACTCGGCGGTGCGCGTCGGGCCGGTTACGATGCTTCGGGCCTGTTGCAACAGGTGGGCATCACACCGGAACTGCTGGCCGAACCCCGCGCCCGCATCGCTCCGGAACAATTTACCCGGCTGCTGCAACTGCTCTGGCTGGGGCTGGACGACGAATACATGGGGTTCGCCGATGGCCCGAGCAAACGCGGCACCTTCGCCATGATGTGCCACGCGCTGATCCACTGCCGCACCCTGGAGAAAGCACTGGAGCGCGGCTTGTTATTTTATAGCCTATTCCCGCAAGGCCCGCGCTGGCAGCTGACACGCGAAGGCGATATGGCCCGCCTGAGCCTGGATGACTCGCCATTGTGGGACCCGGACCACTTCCTCAGCGAATGCCTGCTGGTGATCTGGCATCGCCTGGGCAGTTGGTTGATCGGCCAGCGCATCCGTCTGCACCAGGCCACGTTCAGTTACCCGATGCCGGCCCACGCCAGTGAATATGACCTGCTGTTTCCCTGCACCCTGGTGTTCGGTGCGCCGGACACCAGCCTTGTGTTTCCCGCGCGCTACCTGAGCCTGCCGCTGTTGCAGGATGAACGCACCCTCAAGCACTTCCTCGAACGCTCCCCCGCCGACTTGCTCGCGCGCCCGGACGAAGGCGACAGCTTGAGCAGCCAGATACGCCGCTTGCT